>OW818658.1:0-4800000 GCA_942492815.1 Candidatus Hydrogenedentales bacterium
GAAGATGTTCCCAGAAAGTTGAAATCGTTATTCGAGTTTTGCTAGTATTTCGCATATCGGCGCGCCGGACACTCCCTGGTTGAGGCGTCCCGCCCGACACACATTTGAAACCACCAAAGGAAGGCTCCTTGATGGCAAATGTGGACGCAACAAACGTCCACAGACTGCGCAAGGCAAACCGGTACACTCCGGAATTTGACAACGCCTTTCTGGTTTTGCTAAGATTTCACAGTTCTTGAGCGCAAGCTCAAGTCGGCAACCGCGCGGTGCGGTTGGTAAATAAATTGAATCAAAGTCGCTTCCTCGAACGCGCCGCTCCGGTGGTGCTTCGGAAGATTGGTAAAGTTAGTGGCCTTGGAAAATTGACACACGTCACTTTTGTTTGGTATACTGCTTTCCCGCTGATGCGAAAGCGCGGCGGACCAATCCCACAAGCAAGTCTCTCGGATTTGTTGGTGGTGTGAGGCGTGCGACAGTTGAATGGCGTTTTCCCCTCACGGGCTTCGCTTCCTGAATTAACGCAGGAAACTAAGTTGACATGGGGTCTGGAAAATTGCTACTATACACCTTCGCACGGCCACTTCGGTGGTTGACGAAAAATAAATAACACGCACCGACGGCCCTCGCTTCGGCGTTGGCAGTTGGGTTCTGCGTGTGTGCTTTTATGCTCTTTGAAAATTGAATACGATGCATATCGACAAATTAAACCATTGTCTTGTGTGCTTTATCTTTCGCGTAAGCGATGGGTAAGGCAACCCCAAATTATGATTCCTAAAGTAATGCCTGCAGAGGCAATGAAAAGGAGTCAAACAAACCATAAATAGCTGTACGGCACTTCGGTGCTGGCAGTATATTTTTATCGGAGAGTTTGATCCTGGCTCAGAACGAACGCTGGCGGCACGCCTCATACATGCAAGTCGAGCGCGAAACCACCTTCGGGTGATGTAGAGCGGCGAACGGGTGAGTAACAGGTGGATAATCTGCCCTTTGGCGGGGGACAACAGCTGGAAACGGCTGCTAATACCGCATGTGATTGTGGGCTAATGGCCTGCAAGGAAAGGCGCCTCAAAGCGCCACCAAAGGATGAGTCCGCCCCCCATTAGCTAGTTGGTGAGATAACAGCTCACCAAGGCTTCGATGGGTAGCCGAGCTGAGAGGTTGATCGGCCACACTGGAACTGAGACACGGTCCAGACACCTACGGGTGGCAGCAGTAGGGAATATTGCGCAATGGGCGAAAGCCTGACGCAGCGATGCCGCGTGAGTGACGAAGGTCTTAGGATTGTAAAGCTCTTTTCTGAGGGAAGAATAGGTCTGCGAGGAAATGCGCGGATTCTGACGGTACCTCAGGAATAAGGAACGGCTAACTCCGTGCCAGCAGCCGCGGTAATACGGAGGTTCCAAGCGTTGTTCGGAATTACTGGGCGTAAAGGGAGCGCAGGCGGACAGGTCAGTTTAAAGTGGAATCCCAGGGCTCAACCCTGGACGTGCTTTGGATACTGCCTGTCTTGAGTTCGTGAGAGGAAAGTGGAATTCAGGGTGTAGCGGTGAAATGCTTAGATATCCTGAGGAACACCAGTGGCGAAAGCGACTTTCTGGCACGAAACTGACGCTGAGGCTCGAAAGCATGGGTAGCGAACGGGATTAGATACCCCGGTAGTCCATGCCGTAAACGTTGTATACTAGGTGCGGGAGGTATCGACCCCTTCCGTGCCGAAGCTAACGCATTAAGTATACCGCCTGGGGAGTACGCGCGCAAGCGTGAAACTCAAAGGAATTGACGGGGGCCCGCACAAGCGGTGGAGCATGTGGTTTAATTCGAGGCAACGCGAAGAACCTTACCCAGGCTTGACATCCCAAGACCGCTCATGAAAGTGAGTTTTCCCCTTCGGGGACTTGGAGACAGGTGTTGCATGGCTGTCGTCAGCTCGTGTCGTGAGATGTTGGGTTAAGTCCCGCAACGAGCGCAACCCCTGTCCTTAGTTACCAGCACGTAATGGTGGGCACTCTAAGGAGACTGCCGGTGATAAACCGGACGAAGGTGGGGACGACGTCAAGTCATCATGGCCCTTACGCCTGGGGCTACACACGTGCTACAATGGCCGGTACAATGGGCTGCAATACCGCGAGGTGGAGCTAATCCAAAAAAGCCGGTCTCAGTTCGGATTGGAGTCTGCAACTCGACTCCATGAAGTCGGAATCGCTAGTAATCGCGCATCAGCTACGGCGCGGTGAATACGTTCCCGGGCCTTGTACACACCGCCCGTCACATGACCCGAGTCGGTTGCACCCGAAGTCACTGGCCCAACCCGCAAGGGAGGGAGGTGCCGAAGGTGTGATTGGTGAGGGGGATGAAGTCGTAACAAGGTAGCCGTATCGGAAGGTGCGGCTGGATCACCTCCTTTCTAAGGAGTATCGAAGGCTATTCACTACGGTGGATTAGAGCCGACGGTCGATCGCAAGATAGTAAGTTTAGTTTTAGGTATGCATCGTATTCAGCGTTCAAAGGGCTTTTAGCGCATGTTATCGGCGTGGGCCTGTAGCTCAGTTGGTTAGAGCGCACGCCTGATAAGCGTGAGGTCGGTGGTTCGATTCCTCCCAGGCCCACCATCTAACAGTTGAAAGCAGCGCGGAATGCTCCTTCGGGGGTATCCGGGGATGTAGCTCAGTTGGTAGAGCGCGGGCTTTGCAAGCCTGAGGCCTGGGGTTCGATCCCCCACATCTCCACCATTCTTGTGGCGTGTGCGCTCTTTTGGAACGCGATTCATTTTTTGCGGCAATCGATAGGTTGTCGCATCCGATCTTTGACAGTTGAATGTTTGGGTAATTGAAAAATTACAACCAACCAAGCGACTAAAGGATACAAAATCTCAAGTGTTATTCCTTTAGGGGAATACACCTGGGTCAAGTTTTTTGACCAAGCTATTAAGGGCGTGTGGTGGATGCCTTGGTACCGAGAGGCGAAGAAGGACGTGGTTACCTGCGATAAGCCGCGGTTTGCTGGAAGCAAGCTTACCCGCGGATTTCCGAATGGGGAAACCCTACTAGGCAAACCCTAGTAATCCCTGGCTGAATTCATAGGCCAGAGGAAGCCAACCCAGGGAACTGAAACATCTAAGTACCTGGAGGAAGAGAAAGCAAGTATGCGATTCCGTTAGTAGCGGCGAGCGAAACCGGAACAGCCCAAACCAAAAGTATGTTAAAGGTCCTATCCGTTGTGCTTTTGGGGTCGTGGGACGTATTTTGACGGCGATAGGACGCCGTCGGGAGGTTACAAAGCTGTCTTCTAGTTGAACCCGTCTGGACATGGCGGGCCATAGAAGGTTAAAGCCCTGTAAACGAAAGGGGGCAGCCCTCCTTAATATGTTCCCAAGTAGCGCGGGTCACGTGAAACCCCGTGTGAATTCGGGAGGCCCATCTCCTAAGGCTAAATACTACTCGGTAACCGATAGTGAACCAGTACCGTGAGGGAAAGGTGAAAAGCACCCCGAGAGGGGAGTGAAATAGAACCTGAAACCACACGCTTACAATCAGTGGGAGGACGATGTCTTCGGACCGTCTGACCGCGTGCCTTTTGCATAATGAGCCGGCGAGTTACTTTATGTGGCAAGGCTAAGGGCTTATGGTCCGCAGCCGAAGCGAAAGCGAGTCTGAATAGGGCGTATAGTTGCATGAAGTAGACCCGAAACCGAGTGATCTATCCATGGCCAGGGTAAAGTTCCTGTAATAGGGAATGGAGGCCCGAACCAGTATCGGCTGAAAACGATTTGGATGAGCTGTGGATAGGGGTGAAAGGCCAATCAAACTCGGAAATAGCTGGTTCTCCCCGAAATGCATTTAGGTGCAGCGTCACGTGGTAGCATAGGGGGGTAGAGCACTGGAAGGGCTAGGGGCCTCACCAGGTTACTGAACCCTACCAAACTCCGAATACCCTATGTGGAATCGTGGCAGTGAGACTGCGGGGGATAAGCTCCGTAGTCGAGAGGGAAACAGCCCAGACCGTCAGCTAAGGTCCCTAAATTACGCTCAGTGGGAAACGAGGTGTGATTACTTAGACAACCAGGATGTTGGCTTAGAAGCAGCCACTCATTTAAAGAGTGCGTAATAGCTCACTGGTCGAGTGATCATGCGCGGAAGATGTAACGGGGCTAAGCGTAATACCGAAGCTACGGCTTGTCATCTTTGATGACAGGGGTAGGGGAGCATTCCATACCGGATTGAAGCGTGATCGTAAGAACGCGTGGACTGTATGGAAGCGATCATGCCGGCATTAGTAACGAAAAGGGAGGTGAGAATCCTCCCCGCCGAAAGTCCAAGGTTTCCCGGGCCAGGTGAATCCTCCCGGGGTTAGTCGGACCCTAAGCCGAGGCCGAGAGGCGTAGGCGATGGAAAACAGGCATAAAGATTCCTGTACCACCGTAAGCCATTTGAGCGATGGGGTGACGCAGGAGGATAGAGCAGCTGTCTATCGGATGGCAGTCTAAGCGTGCAGGCCGTAGCCCAGGCAAATCCGGGCTGCATAAGGCTGAGGCGTTAAGGGACGTGAATCCTTCGGGTGAAGCGGATTGCTTGATTCCACACTGCCAAGAAAAACCTCTAGTGAGGTGAAGGTGACCGTACCGCAAACCGACACAGGTGGACGAGATGAGTATTCTAAGGCGCTCGGGTGATCCACCCTTAAGGAACTCGACCAATTAGCCCCGTAACTTCGGAAGAAGGGGTACTCCTGATGGTGAAAGACTTGCTCTGTAAGCTTTTGGGAGTGGCACTAAAGTGGCTCAGGCGACTGTTTACTAAAAACATAGGTCTCTGCAAAGTCGTAAGACGACGTATAGGGACTGACGCCTGCCCAATGCCGGAAGGTTAAGGGGAGAGGTTAGACTTCGGTCGAAGCTTTGAACTGAAGCCCCGGTTAATGGCGGCCGTAACTATAACGGTCCTAAGGTAGCGAAATTCCTTGTCGGGTAAGTTCCGACCTGCACGAATGGCGTAACGATCTGAGCATTGTCTCGAGGGTGGGCCCGGTGAAGTTGTAATACCAGTGAAGATGCTGGTTACCCGCAAAAGGACGGAAAGACCCCGTGCACCTTTACTACAGCTTGATATTGGGTTTAGTTATTGCTTGTATAGGATAGGTGGGAGACATTGAAACTGGGACGCTAGTCTCGGTGGAGTCACCCTTGGAATACCACCCTGGTAATGATTGAATTCTAACTCTGGACCCGTGAATCCGGGCAGAGGACAGTGTCTGGTGGGTAGTTTGACTGGGGCGGTCGCCTCCCAAAAAGTAACGGAGGCGCCCCAAGGTTCCCTCAGCATGTTTGGAAATCATGCGTAGAGTGCAAAGGCATAAGGGAGCTTGACTGCGAGACAAACAAGTCGAGCAGGTACGAAAGTAGGGCTTAGTGATCCAGCGGTTCCGTATGGAAGGGCCGTTGCTCATCGGATAAAAGGTACGCCGGGGATAACAGGCTGATAACCCCCAAGAGTTCATATCGACGGGGTTGTTTGGCACCTCGATGTCGGCTCGTCACATCCTGGGGCTGAAGCAGGTCCCAAGGGTTCGTCTGTTCGCCGATTAAAGTGGCACGCGAGCTGGGTTTAAAACGTCGTGAGACAGTTTGGTCCCTATCCTTTGCGGGCGCAGGAAATTTGAGGGTAGTCGTCCCTAGTACGAGAGGACCGGGATGAACAGACCCATGGTGATCCGGTTGTCACGCCAGTGGCACCGCCGGGTAGCTATGTCTGGAAGAGATAAGCGCTGAAAGCATCTAAGCACGAAGCTCCACCCAAGATAAGATTTCCCTGGACGCAAGTCCCTGTAGAGCCCTTGTAGACCACAAGGTTGATAGGCTGGAAGTGTAAGCACGGCGACGTGTTCAGCGGACCAGTACTAATCGCTCGTGAGGCTTGGTCTTTAGCAATCATAGAGTTGCTAAATAATCAACTCCCTTTAGCCGTCTGATTTGTAATCAAGTAAATTACCCAACATTCTCTGTCAAAACTATTTTGTCAGGCTAACCCCTGATACCCAGTTTTGCCGGTGGCTATAGCGACAGGGCCACACCCGTTCCCATTCCGAACACGGAAGTTAAGCCTGTCTGCGCCCATGGTACTGCACGGGCAACTGTGTGGGAGAGTAGGACGCTGCCGGCGCTATTTTAAAGGCCCGCTCATTAACCTGTGCGGGCCTTTTCTCATGTCTACACAAAATAACCCAACAGGGCGCACCGGGACATAGGGGCCATGGGTCTTATGGGTCTTATGGGTCTTATGGGTCTTATGGATTGGCTGACAACTCTCAACTCTCAACTATCAACTATCAACTATCCACGCGCCTTTCCCCTTGCATTGCCCGGCCACTTCTGCTTAACTTGGGGGCAGCAGTCACTAACCCCGGGAACTCTCGCATGAAGCATTTCTTTGCCCTGTCACGTCGGGGATTTCTACTCCTCACACTCGCCGCAGCCAGCCTCGCGCTGCCCCCCGCAGTCGCGGCGGCATCAGACGAGGCGTCCCCCTGGTTCATCGAAGGCTACGCCGGACAACAGAGCGTCGCGCCGGGGGAAGACGTGACTTTCCACGTCTCGACGGGAGCGTCGAAGTTTGATGCCGAAATCAAGCGAATAGGCGCAGTGGAAGAATCGGTATGGGCCCAGAAAGATATAACCGGGCAGGCTCATCCCGTGCCGGAAAATGCCTCCTCCCACGGATGCCAGTGGCCGGAGACCTTTCGCGTGACCATCCCTGCGGAATGGCGAAGCGGCTACTATCAGGTCTCCCTGCGCGCAGCGGATGGCGGTGGCCGGTTTGCACAGCGCGGCCGACGCACGGCGGAATCCAGTTGCTTCTTCGTTGTGCGCTCGGCGACGCCCGGCCAGAATACGAAAATCCTCCTGCAACTCACCACAAACACCTACAACGCCTACAACAACTGGGGCGGCTCCAGCCTCTACGCCTACAACGGCCGGGCCGGCATCCAGGGCCACCGTGTTTCGTTTGATCGACCCCCGGCAAGCCAGTTTTCCTCCTGGGAACTGCCCTTTATCCAGTGGGCGGAGCGAAGCGGGTATGTTCTCGACTATGCCATCAATTCCGACCTCGAATTCCGACCCGATCTCCTGCAGCACTACCGCCTCGTCCTGAGTGTGGGCCACGATGAATACTGGTCCACGCCCATGCGGGACAATCTCGAAAACTTCATTGCCACCGGCGGTAATGTCGCCTTCATGAGCGGAAATACTTGCTGCTGGCAGGTGCGAAGCGAGGACGAAGGCAAGGCCCTCGTCTGCTGGAAGGAGAACTACTTCAAAGATCCCGTTTTTGCCACGGGGGACCACACCCTGCTCACCTCGTTGTGGAGCCATCACCTTGTGAAGCGTCCGGAAAACGAGCTAACGGGCGTCGGCTTCCTGTGGGGTGGCTTCCACAAAAGTCACGAACAGTTCATGGACGGTAGTGGTGCCTTCACTGTGCACCGTCCCGATCACTGGATCTTTGAGGGAACCGAACTGAAGCAGGGCGATGAATTCGGTGGCGAGAACACCATCGTCGGATATGAATGCGATGGCGCCGAACTCGAGTGGCGCGATGGCCTGCCCTTCCCAACGCTCCGTGACGGCACCCCCGAGTCCTTCACCGTGCTCTGCACCGCGCCTGCCCGCTGGCACCCCGGCGACAGCGAGTGGTATGAGAAATGGGAGAAGGGTCGCACCGGCGCGGCGTGCCTGGGCCTCTATACGAAGCCGGGAGGCGGCACGGTCTTTACCTCCGGCACGACAGACTGGGCCCACGGCCTTCGTGGCGGCACACCTGCAGTCGAGCAAATCACGAAGAATATTCTGGACCGACTGTCGAAGTAGACCGTGCCTACAACGTAAGATTGGGATTTATGAGCTCTTTCAACGCCACACACCGTGCGGCAAGTATCCTCGCCCTGGCTGCTTCTCTGCTTGTCGTATCCGCCCCCGCGCAGGATGCCATCCCCAAGGATCGCCCACGCGTCCGGCCACCCTCCGCGTTGACGGGCTGGGCCGATTGGGAAAAGGGCGAAGATTTGCTCAAACGTATCGAGGTGCCCCCCGCGCCGGTCCTTTCGGCGGAAGAGGAGCAGAAAACCTTCAAGATTGCACCCGGCTACCGCCTGGAGCTCGTCGCCGCCGAACCCTTCGTGCAAAACCCGATCTTCTTCGAGTTCGATCCCGAGGGGCGGATCTGGGTCGTGGAATACCAGGGCTACATGCGCGACCTCGATGGCAGCGGCGAAGATGAACCCATCTGCCGCGTGGTCGTCCTGGAGGACACGGACGCCGACGGCAAGGCCGACAAGCACACCGTTTTTCTTGACGAACTCGTCATGCCCCGATCCTTCGCCTTTGTGAAAGGCGGCATCCTCCTTCAGGAGCCGCCCACGCTGTGGTTCTGCGAAGATACGGATGGCGATCTGCGCGCCGACAAACAGACCGACGTGGGGGAGATGGGCATGGCCGGAAACCCCCAGCACACCGCCAACGGCCTGCGCTATGGCATCGACAATTGGCTGCATTGCGCCGATTGGACAAAGCGGTACCGCTGGCAGGACGGAAAACTGGTTGAAGAAGAGACCATAAAACGCGGACAGTTCGGCGTCACCTTCGACGAGACCGGCCGCTTCATGACGTGCTACGAGAACAAGGCCCTCTTCGGCGACAACCTGCCTGCGGAGTACCTGATGCGGAATCCCCATCTGCAGCGCGTCTTCCAGCGCGGCGGTGGCGATCGCAAGGGCTTCGGCGTCAATGTGGACTTCGCGCCCAACGCCCAGGAAGTCTTCCCGATCCGCGTCACGCCCGCAGTCACCCTCGGTGCCCTCGAACTGCGCGACGACGGACGCCTGCGCACCTATACCATTGCAAGCGGAACGACCTTCTACGATGGACACCAGTTTCCCGCCGACGCCCATCGCAATATCTTCGTGCCCGAATCCGGCGGCCATCTAATCGGGCGACTTACACTCAACGACGATATCACAACGGACGCGTCGCGTTTCTATCCGCCGGAGCAGGAATTTCTCGCCTCAACCGACGAGCGATTTCGCCCCGTCAACGCCCGCGTCGGTCCCGATGGCGCGCTCTACGTGGCCGACATGTACCACGGAATCATCGAGCACGTCATCTTCATGGTGCCCTGGCTGACCAAGCAGATCGAAGAGCGCAAACTCGGCGAGGGCAATGATCTCGGTCGCATCTGGCGTATTGTCGCGGAGGATGAGCCCATCGCCCGCCGCCCGCCCGGTCTCTCGAAAGCGTCCACCACGAAGCTCGTGAAAACCCTGGCCCATCCCAACGGCTGGCATCGTCTCACCGCGCAGCGTCTCCTCATCGAGCGTGCGGATTCGAACGCGATTCCGCGTCTGAGGAAGGCCGCCGCCGACGGCAATGCCCTTGGTGCCCTTCACGCGTTATGGACTCTGGACGGCCTCGGCGCACTGGACTCCGATACCCGACTCGCCGCCCTGAAAAGCGCCGATGAGCGGGTGCGCGCCGCCGCCATCCGTCTTTCCGAAGGGGACTCGAACGTGCTCGCCCCGCTGGTCGCGCGCACAAACGATGAGAGCCAATCGGTCCGTCTGCAACTCGCGCTGACCCTCAGCACCTTTTCCGATCCTCAGGCCCAGGCGGCCCTCGCAGACCTGGTCGCCCACGAAGCGCAGCCGTTGTTCCGCACCGCCGCGTTGACCGGCCTGGCGGGTCGTGAACTGGAATTCCTCAAGGACTGGACGCAACGCGGCAAAGTGGACGAGAGCCTCGTCTCGCTGCTCGCCCAATGTGTACTGGAAGAAGCAAGCCCGCCCCGTGTCGCGGAGCTCCTGGCCCTCTTCACGAGCACACCCGCCGACCGCGATTGGCAGCGCAACGCCATGCTCGATGCCTTTTCCCGGATTCGCTATCCCCAGCCCTTTTCTCTCGCGGAAGAGCCCCTGGCCTTGACCGCCCTCATGCGGGCGTCGGACGTGGCCACCCGCGAAAAAGTGATGAGCGCCCTGAACCAGTTCACCTGGCCGGGAGCAAAACTACCCGACACCCTGACGCAGAACGCCGCCCCCCTCACTCCCGATCAGGAGGCCCGCGTGGCGGCCGGGCAACAGCTCTATGCGATGGCCTGTGCCGCATGCCATCAGCCCCATGGTGGCGGTGTACCCGGCATCGCACCGCCCCTCGCGGGCAGCGAATGGGTCAGTGGCCCACCGGAACGCCTCATCCGTATCGTGCTGAACGGGCTCTACGGTCCCATCCAGGTAAACGGCCAGACCTGGAATCTCAGCATGCCCACCTTCGGCACCTATACCGACGAGGAAGTTGCCAGCGTGCTCAGCTATGTTCGTCGCGCCTGGGGCAATGCGGCCGAGCCGGTCGATCCGGCCCTCGCTTCCACCGTGCGCAGCGAGAATGAAGGAAGGACCCTTCCCTGGCGCGCTGAAGAACTCGCACTGGTTGCCGGCAACGCGGCCGCCATTCAACCGCTCCAACCGGAAACCGACGGGTCTATTGTTCTTCCGGCCAGCAAGGCCACCGTGTTTGGACAGCGACTCGCTTACCGTCCCACCCTCGATGTGCTTGCGCCGTGGGTCGTGGCGGAAGACATCGCCGAGTGGCAGGTGGAGGTCTCCCAACCCGGTACCTACGAGGTCACGGTAAATCTCGCCGCCGACGACAAATCCGCCGGCGACTTTTACATGATCGAGACCGAAGGCAGCCGCACCCGGGGTGAAGTGCCCGACACGGGGGGCTATGATCGCTTCGTCGAACAGCCCAGTGGGAGCCTCATGCTTCGCGCAGGTCTGAACCGAGTCATACTCCGCCCTGAGGGCCCTCTCAAGCAGGAACTGGCCGATGTGCGGGGACTGCGCCTGGTACCGATACCGAGTTCATCTCGATAGACCAGAAATCCATTGAAATACAGCAGGAGCGGACGCCTGAATTAATCGAGCGTCCGCCCCTTCGTTTAGTGGGCTCAGCATTCGCGATCAAACGACCCGGTCACATGCCCGACAAAGGTGAGCCCACGACACTGTACACCTTCACCGAAGCTGGGATCCTGAGGCCCCAGGCCGGCGCATTTTCATCCGTGCTGGAGTCGGTCGACAATCGGACAAGTGTTGTTGCAGCGGCCAAGTCACTGGCGGACAGGGTCGTTGAGATGAGATATACCGGGGATTCCCCAAGCGGCACAATCCCGCCAGGGCCAGCGTTCCCGTCATTGAAAGTGCCCGGTGCCCACGCAATAAGCACCGCGCCCCTCGGTCCATCGAAGGCGTAGCCATAGACTCTGCTCGTGTCGTGGCCGTCTATGGCGGCTTCGTTCTTCAGCGGCGCGGCGAAACGCGGAGACGGCCCCACGCTGTTGGCCAGCATCGCCTGGGCCGCAAAAAACTTCTGCGGAACAGCCTCCGGGCCAAGGAGCGGATTTTCGAGATCACGGGAGCCGTTGTTGACCTCGCCCTCGAGACCGGAGTGCCAGAATATCTTCTCCACGCCATGGGCCAAGAGGATAACCGACTGGCGAATATTAAAATCCGAAGCTTCGCGCTCGCTCGCCTGCTGGCGATTCGCCGCCCAGTGGCCGGGGTTCGGCGGTGCCCACGGCGTCCACGGCTTGTCATCCGTCCCCCAGTAGCTCAACTCCGTGGCCCAGATCGGCTTGCGCCCGCCCCGTGCGTCCATCGTTGCCTGGATCCGCGCCATCAACGGCACAAAAGACTCCGGTCCGTCGCCCTCGGGGTAGGGATGTAGATTGTAAATGTCCGCGTAGTCCAGCCCGCCCTTCTGAATGAACTCGTCCCCCATCGGGCTGTTGGCCATGATCGAAAGGCCGCCGATCACCACGCAATCGGGGTCGGCCGACTTCATCGCGGTCGAAGCACCCTTCAGCAGGTCGATATACGTATCTACCGTGTAGCCTCCGCCCGCTGGGAGGCAATACCACGGAACCCAGAGCGGCTCGTTCAAAAACTCCCAATACCGCACACGATCCCGGTAGCGCGACACCGTCGTGGAAATGAAGGTATCTAATTTGTCCCGGTGCTCGGGCGCAGGCGCATAGGCGCTCCGCTCAACGGCGGGCAGCCCCTCCAGCGGTGCTTCCGAAGCCCAGAGGGCAGACGGCTGCGGCGGGAGCAACGGCAGGAGGTTCATGTTCACCCGCCCGATACGATCTACCTGGCGGTCAATCTCCGCAAAGTCATAGATGCCCTCCTGCGGCTCGATCGATTCCCACTTCATGGACCAGTCGCGCGCCCAGGTCACGCCCGCCTTGCGCAACTGCCCGCAGGCCCCATCCGTCGTCGGGACGTGATTGAGACCAAAGACTGATTCTTGCGAAGGATACGTATCCACCACCGAGAACTTGATGGTCCTGCTATGGGCAACCCCGCCGAGCTTCCAGGAAAGGTGCGCCCGGTAGTAGCCCGTTCCCGGCACGGCCAGGGGGAGAAAGTTCTCCGCCCGTGCGCCCGGGCCTATTGACCATCGGTGAATGGCCTCGGGGCCTGGCGTTCCGAAATAGTCTTCGAGTTGGGCATGGAGCTCGATCTCGGCCGCCTCCAACGTGGTATTTGCGCAAGTCACCTTCAGGCCGATAGCTTCGTTGCTATCGAACAGATTTCCATAGCGCTCGCTATGCACGCCAAGCTCGACCGGCTCGCGAGGAACATAGGTCGAAGGCGCGGTGTTCTCAGGCTCCAGCCCGCCCGGCGAAGCTTCCAGTTGAACGCAATCAATCCAGACGACAGCGGAGGCCTCGGGCGTATCCGAAAGACTGGGCCCAAGGGCCACAAAAACATCCGGCGCATACGCCACCATGGAAAAATCGTAGCGCGCCCACACCGTGCCCAGCACGACCCGCTTTGAGTGGAAATCCGCCCCGACGACGGCATCCACATTTCCTCCGAAGCGCAGCGCCAGGTCTGCCGGCACCCCTTCCCGATTCGCACGCATGAAGGCCGACAGGGTGTAGGTAACGCCGGGCGTCACACTGATCCAGCCCAGATTGGCGGCCAGCGGCGCCGACTGAACTACCGTCTGCGACGACCCAAGCGTGTAGTCGGAATAGGTCACTGGCGTCTTGCCTGGTCCGAGCTCAATCCGGAGGCAGTGATCGCCGTCGTAGGCTTCGCCTGCTTGGACGACACCGTAGAGCCCACACAGATCACCACCCGCCGCGGTGCTCTTCCCCAGAGAAGACCAGCCATCCGCGCCCAATTCAAAGCTGCTGTTGGGAATGAGATTCGTGGAAGGGAGGGGAGGAACAGCGGGGCTCCACCGCGGCGCAGGCTCCTCCGCATGCGTCACCGCGCACACCGCTATCAGCAAGCTGACCATACACCGGCACAGCATCGCCGGAATCTCAGAAGGCGACAGCAGCCAGAGGGGAGAAAGAGGGGGATGGTTGTTCATCATAGTCCTTCGTAAACAATAGGATTCCGGGCCATGGGTACACGGCGCTAACGTGGCCCGGAATACGAGCGCAGACACGGCTATAGGGTATCACCACCCGGCTCCGTCTCCAATCCGACCAGCGCTCCTGGAAATTACTCGAGAACTCGGGGATATGGAGCGGGGCTTTCCAGCCCCCGACCCGCCGAAGCCTGCGGAGGAGGCCGCAGGCCGGAAAGAAAGCCGATGTGCAAGAATAGAGCGAACTAGAAGCACAGAAGAGCGTGGATATACAAAGACAAAAGAATCAGTACTCATGCCTTGTCCGGTCAGGGCCCAATGCCAACGCAAATGGGCAACAAAAACATCTGTACTCAATTACTACTTCAGGGAAATTCTCCTATTGAATGCATATGGAATCATGCGAGGTGCAGACGTGAAAAACCCACGCGCCGGGCGCGGTCCGCAACGCCCGACACGGGACATGAAAACAACATGGGGAAAGATTTCTTCGCATGTTCGTTGACATCGCCTCCCTGCGTTTGTTAAGCTACTTCTCCGCTGCCGAGAACACTTGGCGGCGGCACGGCTGAACGGCCCCGCTTGCGGGAAAAGTTCGGTCAGGCGACAGTTGAATGGATAGCGGACTCAAGTCGGCAAGTACTCAAAAATAAATTGAGCAGTTGGTTGACATGGGTGCTAATAAATTGCTATCATATACTTCGCTTGACCGCATGACGGTTTAGCAACGAATAACACGCACCGGCGGCCCTCGCTTCGGCGTTGGCAGTTGGGTTCTGCGTGTGTGCTTTTATGCTCTTTGAAAATTGAATACGATGCATATCGACAAATTAAACCATTGTCTTGTGTGCTTTATCTTTCGCGTAAGCGATGGGTAAGGCAACCCCAAATTATGATTCCTAAAGTAATGCCTGCAGAGGCAATGAAAAGGGAGTCAAACAAACCATAAATAGCTGTACGGCACTTCGGTGCTGGCAGTATATTTTTATCGGAGAGTTTGATCCTGGCTCAGAACGAACGCTGGCGGCACGCCTCATACATGCAAGTCGAGCGCGAAACCACCTTCGGGTGATGTAGAGCGGCGAACGGGTGAGTAACAGGTGGATAATCTGCCCTTTGGCGGGGGACAACAGCTGGAAACGGCTGCTAATACCGCATGTGATTGTGGGCTAATGGCCTGCAAGGAAAGGCGCCTCAAAGCGCCACCAAAGGATGAGTCCGCCCCCCATTAGCTAGTTGGTGAGATAACAGCTCACCAAGGCTTCGATGGGTAGCCGAGCTGAGAGGTTGATCGGCCACACTGGAACTGAGACACGGTCCAGACACCTACGGGTGGCAGCAGTAGGGAATATTGCGCAATGGGCGAAAGCCTGACGCAGCGATGCCGCGTGAGTGACGAAGGTCTTAGGATTGTAAAGCTCTTTTCTGAGGGAAGAATAGGTCTGCGAGGAAATGCGCGGATTCTGACGGTACCTCAGGAATAAGGAACGGCTAACTCCGTGCCAGCAGCCGCGGTAATACGGAGGTTCCAAGCGTTGTTCGGAATTACTGGGCGTAAAGGGAGCGCAGGCGGACAGGTCAGTTTAAAGTGGAATCCCAGGGCTCAACCCTGGACGTGCTTTGGATACTGCCTGTCTTGAGTTCGTGAGAGGAAAGTGGAATTCAGGGTGTAGCGGTGAAATGCTTAGATATCCTGAGGAACACCAGTGGCGAAAGCGACTTTCTGGCACGAAACTGACGCTGAGGCTCGAAAGCATGGGTAGCGAACGGGATTAGATACCCCGGTAGTCCATGCCGTAAACGTTGTATACTAGGTGCGGGAGGTATCGACCCCTTCCGTGCCGAAGCTAACGCATTAAGTATACCGCCTGGGGAGTACGCGCGCAAGCGTGAAACTCAAAGGAATTGACGGGGGCCCGCACAAGCGGTGGAGCATGTGGTTTAATTCGAGGCAACGCGAAGAACCTTACCCAGGCTTGACATCCCAAGACCGCTCATGAAAGTGAGTTTTCCCTTCGGGGACTTGGAGACAGGTGTTGCATGGCTGTCGTCAGCTCGTGTCGTGAGATGTTGGGTTAAGTCCCGCAACGAGCGCAACCCCTGTCCTTAGTTACCAGCACGTAATGGTGGGCACTCTAAGGAGACTGCCGGTGATAAACCGGACGAAGGTGGGGACGACGTCAAGTCATCATGGCCCTTACGCCTGGGGCTACACACGTGCTACAATGGCCGGTACAATGGGCTGCAATACCGCGAGGTGGAGCTAATCCAAAAAAGCCGGTCTCAGTTCGGATTGGAGTCTGCAACTCGACTCCATGAAGTCGGAATCGCTAGTAATCGCGCATCAGCTACGGCGCGGTGAATACGTTCCCGGGCCTTGTACACACCGCCCGTCACATGACCCGAGTCGGTTGCACCCGAAGTCACTGGCCCAACCCGCAAGGGAGGGAGGTGCCGAAGGTGTGATTGGTGAGGGGGATGAAGTCGTAACAAGGTAGCCGTATCGGAAGGTGCGGCTGGATCACCTCCTTTCTAAGGAGTATCGAAGGCTATTCACTACGGTGGATTAGAGCCGACGGTCGATCGCAAGATAGTAAGTTTAGTTTTAGGTATGCATCGTATTCAGCGTTCAAAGGGCTTTTAGCGCATGTTATCGGCGTGGGCCTGTAGCTCAGTTGGTTAGAGCGCACGCCTGATAAGCGTGAGGTCGGTGGTTCGATTCCTCCCAGGCCCACCATCTAACAGTTGAAAGCAGCGCGGAATGCTCCTTCGGGGGTATCCGGGGATGTAGCTCAGTTGGTAGAGCGCGGGCTTTGCAAGCCTGAGGCCTGGGGTTCGATCCCCCACATCTCCACCATTCTTGTGGCGTGTGCGCTCTTTTGGAACGCGATTCATTTTTTGCGGCAATCGATAGGTTGTCGCATCCGATCTTTGACAGTTGAATGTTTGGGTAATTGAAAAATTACAACCAACCAAGCGACTAAAGGATACAAAATCTCAAGTGTTATTCCTTTAGGGGAATACACCTGGGTCAAGTTTTTTGACCAAGCTATTAAGGGCGTGTGGTGGATGCCTTGGTACCGAGAGGCGAAGAAGGACGTGGTTACCTGCGATAAGCCGCGGTTTGCTGGAAGCAAGCTTACCCGCGGATTTCCGAATGGGGAAACCCTACTAGGCAAACCCTAGTAATCCCTGGCTGAATTCATAGGCCAGAGGAAGCCAACCCAGGGAACTGAAACATCTAAGTACCTGGAGGAAGAGAAAGCAAGTATGCGATTCCGTTAGTAGCGGCGAGCGAAACCGGAACAGCCCAAACCAAAAGTATGTTAAAGGTCCTATCCGTTGTGCTTTTGGGGTCGTGGGACGTATTTTGACGGCGATAGGACGCCGTCGGGAGGTTACAAAGCTGTCTTCTAGTTGAACCCGTCTGGACATGGCGGGCCATAGAAGGTTAAAGCCCTGTAAACGAAAGGGGGCAGCCCTCCTTAATATGTTCCCAAGTAGCGCGGGTCACGTGAAACCCCGTGTGAATTCGGGAGGCCCATCTCCTAAGGCTAAATACTACTCGGTAACCGATAGTGAACCAGTACCGTGAGGGAAAGGTGAAAAGCACCCCGAGAGGGGAGTGAAATAGAACCTGAAACCACACGCTTACAATCAGTGGGAGGACGATGTCTTCGGACCGTCTGACCGCGTGCCTTTTGCATAATGAGTAAGCGAGTTACTTTATGTGGCAAGGCTAAGGGCTTATGGTCCGCAGCCGAAGCGAAAGCGAGTCTGAATAGGGCGTATAGTTGCATGAAGTAGACCCGAAACCGAGTGATCTATCCATGGCCAGGGTAAAGTTCCTGTAATAGGGAATGGAGGCCCGAACCAGTATCGGCTGAAAACGATTTGGATGAGCTGTGGATAGGGGTGAAAGGCCAATCAAACTCGGAAATAGCTGGTTCTCCCCGAAATGCATTTAGGTGCAGCGTCACGTGGTAGCATAGGGGGGTAGAGCACTGGAAGGGCTAGGGGCCTCACCAGGTTACTGAACCCTACCAAACTCCGAATACCCTATGTGGAATCGTGGCAGTGAGACTGCGGGGGATAAGCTCCGTAGTCGAGAGGGAAACAGCCCAGACCGTCAGCTAAGGTCCCTAAATTACGCTCAGTGGGAAACGAGGTGTGATTACTTAGACAACCAGGATGTTGGCTTAGAAGCAGCCACTCATTTAAAGAGTGCGTAATAGCTCACTGGTCGAGTGATCATGCGCGGAAGATGTAACGGGGCTAAGCGTAATACCGAAGCTACGGCTTGTCATCTTTGATGACAGGGGTAGGGGAGCATTCCATACCGGATTGAAGCGTGATCGTAAGAACGCGTGGACTGTATGGAAGCGATCATGCTTAAGCATTAGTAACGAAAAGGGAGGTGAGAATCCTCCCCGCCGAAAGTCCAAGGTTTCCCGGGCCAGGTGAATCCTCCCGGGGTTAGTCGGACCCTAAGCCGAGGCCGAGAGGCGTAGGCGATGGAAAACAGGCATAAAGATTCCTGTACCACCGTAAGCCATTTGAGCGATGGGGTGACGCAGGAGGATAGAGCAGCTGTCTATCGGATGGCAGTCTAAGCGTGCAGGCCGTAGCCCAGGCAAATCCGGGCTGCATAAGGCTGAGGCGTTAAGGGACGTGAATCCTTCGGGTGAAGCGGATTGCTTGATTCCACACTGCCAAGAAAAACCTCTAGTGAGGTGAAGGTGACCGTACCGCAAACCGACACAGGTGGACGAGATGAGTATTCTAAGGCGCTCGGGTGATCCACCCTTAAGGAACTCGACCAATTAGCCCCGTAACTTCGGAAGAAGGGGTACTCCTGATGGTGAAAGACTTGCTCTGTAAGCTTTTGGGAGTGGCACTAAAGTGGCTCAGGCGACTGTTTACTAAAAACATAGGTCTCTGCAAAGTCGTAAGACGACGTATAGGGACTGACGCCTGCCCAATGCCGGAAGGTTAAGGGGAGAGGTTAGACTTCGGTCGAAGCTTTGAACTGAAGCCCCGGTTAATGGCGGCCGTAACTATAACGGTCCTAAGGTAGCGAAATTCCTTGTCGGGTAAGTTCCGACCTGCACGAATGGCGTAACGATCTGAGCATTGTCTCGAGGGTGGGCCCGGTGAAGTTGTAATACCAGTGAAGATGCTGGTTACCCGCAAAAGGACGGAAAGACCCCGTGCACCTTTACTACAGCTTGATATTGGGTTTAGTTATTGCTTGTATAGGATAGGTGGGAGACATTGAAACTGGGACGCTAGTCTCGGTGGAGTCACCCTTGGAATACCACCCTGGTAATGATTGAATTCTAACTCTGGACCCGTGAATCCGGGCAGAGGACAGTGTCTGGTGGGTAGTTTGACTGGGGCGGTCGCCTCCCAAAAAGTAACGGAGGCGCCCCAAGGTTCCCTCAGCATGTTTGGAAATCATGCGTAGAGTGCAAAGGCATAAGGGAGCTTGACTGCGAGACAAACAAGTCGAGCAGGTACGAAAGTAGGGCTTAGTGATCCAGCGGTTCCGTATGGAAGGGCCGTTGCTCATCGGATAAAAGGTACGCCGGGGATAACAGGCTGATAACCCCCAAGAGTTCATATCGACGGGGTTGTTTGGCACCTCGATGTCGGCTCGTCACATCCTGGGGCTGAAGCAGGTCCCAAGGGTTCGTCTGTTCGCCGATTAAAGTGGCACGCGAGCTGGGTTTAAAACGTCGTGAGACAGTTTGGTCCCTATCCTTTGCGGGCGCAGGAAATTTGAGGGTAGTCGTCCCTAGTACGAGAGGACCGGGATGAACAGACCCATGGTGATCCGGTTGTCACGCCAGTGGCACCGCCGGGTAGCTATGTCTGGAAGAGATAAGCGCTGAAAGCATCTAAGCACGAAGCTCCACCCAAGATAAGATTTCCCTGGACGCAAGTCCCTGTAGAGCCCTTGTAGACCACAAGGTTGATAGGCTGGAAGTGTAAGCACGGCGACGTGTTCAGCGGACCAGTACTAATCGCTCGTGAGGCTTGGTCTTTAGCAATCATAGAGTTGCTAAATAATCAACTCCCTTTAGCCGTCTGATTTGTAATCAAGTAAATTACCCAACATTCTCTGTCAAAACTATTTTGTCAGGCTAACCCCTGACACCCAGTTTTGCCGGTGGCTATAGCGACAGGGCCACACCCGTTCCCATTCCGAACACGGAAGTTAAGCCTGTCTGCGCCCATGGTACTGCACGGGCAACTGTGTGGGAGAGTAGGACGCTGCCGGCGCTATTTTAAAGGCCCGCTCATTAACCTGTGCGGGCCTTTTCTCATGTCTACACCACCCGAACACTACCAAAATTATCACCACGAAGGCACGAAGGGCACGAAGAAGAAAGAGACCGAGACACTGTTCTTGAGGGAATTCATCCAAGGACTCAAGTCCCCTTTCCTCCTCAATTCTCCGTGCCTCTGTGTACTCCGTGGTCGATCCTGTTTTCAATAGCCAAAGTTAAACAGTGAACTATCCACTATCAAATCCCTTTTGTGTTCTTCGCGTCCTTTGAGGTTAAATGCTCCGAATCATCCACCCACAGCACAACCGGTAGAAAGTCGGGGAGTTGTTGACCAGGAACACAAAAGCATACTCGACCCTTCTCCTCCTGCTGGCCATCATCGCGCTCGGCACCGTTCTGCGCCTGGCCGCTATCACCCACGAGTCCGCCTGGGGCGACGAAGCGCTCACTACTGCCTGCTTTCCCGCCGCCTCTTTCTCAACCTGCATGGACTGCGTCTTCGCCGAAGACGCCCGGCTCCGTCTGGCCCCAGTCTACTATTGGGTTCAATATGCGTGGTCGCTCATCGCCGGTGGCTCCCTCACGTCCCTCCGTCTCCTCTCCGTCGCCCTCTCCATAATCACCACCCTCCAAATCTTCGCCCTCGGCCGCCTCATGGCCGGAAGTACCGCTGCGCTCTGGGCTGCGGCCCTCTTCAGCCTCTCCCTCTTCCAAGTCTACTACGGCCAGGAAGTCCGCTTCTACGCCCTTATGAACGTCTTCGCCCTGGCCGCGCTCCACGGCCTCGCGCTGTACCTCCGTCAGCCGCGCCTGCGCTATCTTGCCCTCTGCGCGGCGGGTAACGCCCTCCTCATTTGGACCCATACCTTCTCCGTCGTCTTCGTCTTTGTCCAGGGTTTCCTCCTCCTCGGCTGGTGGAAGCAGCCCCGCACCATCCTGCCCTGGTTCATCGCCCATGGCCTCATGGCCCTCGCTCTCTTCGCCTGGCTCGCCTTCCTGGACTACGATTTCGCTGGTCAAAGCGCGGCCTACCGCGACATGCCCGCCGGCCCCCGCGAGCTCGCCAATACTTTCCTCCAGTTTGCCGGGGGACGCTTCTCCAACATCAATCCGGCCCCCTGGATGACCCTCGGCTTCAGCGCCGACCTGTTGATTGCCGCGAGCACGGCCGCCCTCGCCGCATACGCCCTCTTCAAGTCCTGCATCAAAAAAGCGGAGGCCACGCCGTCGTACGGAATCGCGCAACGCGACACCGCACTTCTGCTTGTCGCGTTCATCGGCCCCGTGCTGGGACTCTACCTCCTCAACTGGTACTGGCGTCCCTGCTTCTTCAGTCGCTACGTGGTCTATGCCGCCCTGCCCCTCCAGCTCCTCGCGGGCATCGGACTGAGCGCCCTCCCCCACACGCGCCTGCTCCAGCGCAAGGTGGCCATCTTTGTGCTCCTCCTCTTCGCCTGGCAACACCTCGCCCTACCAAGACCCTTCCGCGCCGACTACGGTGAACTCGCCAGCGCCGTCGCCGCCGACCCATCGCCCCACCGTGCCGTCATCGCACTCAAACCCTTCAACTACGACGCCGCCGAATACGCCCTGCGCGACCAATATGTCGCCGTCGAGCTCCTCCACGGCTTCAAAGAAATGGTGGCCGTCGCCCAGCGGCGCAGCGCCGCCGGCGAATCCGTCTGGGCCGTTTTCTACCGCTGG
This sequence comes from Candidatus Hydrogenedentales bacterium, assembly GCA_942492815.1. Classification (GTDB taxonomy): domain Bacteria; phylum Hydrogenedentota; class Hydrogenedentia; order Hydrogenedentales; family JAEUWI01; genus JAEUWI01. The sequence continues at coordinate 21,430 of OW818658.1, forward strand.
GACAAGCCGGAAGCCTTTGAGGAAGCCCTCAAGGCAAGCGGCGCAACCGTCACGCGCCACGAAACCGCAGGCATGCCGCCGCTGGACGTTTTCCATGCGGAGATGCCCGCGCCCAGGACTGGGATTCCCCAACGCTGACGCATTTGCTCCCCCCGTGGCGCCTGCATCCGGCCGCCGCCGCGCTTGCTTAGCACCTGATCCGCACGCACCACTTCGGGCGCTCCTCGAACACGGTCACGCAGTCGCGAGCAAAGCTGCCATCTGGCATCGAGCGAAATCTGTTTTTTTTCAGTTTTGCGAAAAATATAGATTCATGCTACAAGTAAGACCACCGAACCGCGTAGTATACCGAATCTTTCTTTCAACCAGAATAGAACCACGATTATGAAATCCAGGATCTTTCTCGTTCTCTGCTTCCTCACAGCCCCGCTGTTCGCTCAGCCTTCGAATCCACCCACATTCAAGGACGCCCGCGTCGAGACTTACCGCAAGGTCGACTCCACGGAACTGAAGCTGTGGATCTTTGGGGAATCGGTTCCCAAGGTGCCGAAGCCCGCGATTGTGTTCTTCCACGGTGGTGGTTGGAATGCAGGAACACCGGAGCAATTCGCGGCTCATGCACGATATTTTGCAAGGCGTGGCATGATCGCCATTTCCGCTGAGTATCGTGTGAAATCCCGCCATGGTGTTTTAGCGGTGGAATGCGTGGCAGACGCAAAGATGGCCATCGCCTGGGTCAGGGAAAATGCCCAGCGTCTCGGCATTGATCCGAACAAAATTGCCGCATCTGGAGGCTCCGCCGGTGGTCACCTCGCCGCCTGCACTGGCACAATCACTGGTTTTGGCAGCGACGAACGACCGAACGCCATGATCCTTTTCAACGCCGCCACCACGCTCGCTCCGATCGGGGATTGGAAATTTGAAGATCCCAAGATGGAACCGGGCATAGACCGATTGGGAGTGAAGGGGCACGTTATCTCTCCAGCGCATCACATTGGCCCACATACTCCACCGGCCCTGCTTCTTCATGGGACAAAAGACGAGACGGTTCCCTATGGCAGCGTCGTGGCTTTTGATAAAGAGATGAAGAAGGCAAATCGCCCATGTAAGCTTATTGGCTACGAAGGTGCAGACCACGCCTTCTTCAACAGACCGCAGTATCTAAGTAAAACGATAGCCGAAGCGGACGCCTTCCTCGTCGAACTCGGCTGGTTGAAAAAGTGAATACCCGGAACCAACGATCCAAACAAGCCCTCAAAGCAAGCGGCGCCACGCGTCGCGCGGCGTCGCGAAACATGGCGCGACCGATACCGTGCCCCTGCCAGTGCTCATCCACCGCCAGACGGGCGAGTACGGCTACAGGAATGGGATCGGGCATGTTGCGCCGAGATCGACCGGGGGCTGCTTCAACGGCTATCACGCCGGAAGCAAGTGGGTAATATCCGATTACGTGGTCGCCGCGGCAAACGACGAAGGTGCGTGAAGCGCCGCTTATCTGATTCGCCCGCGCCCGGCGGGAGAGCCAGTCGTCAAGAGAGGCTTCCCCCGAACGATATTCCGTTGTATCGTGGCGGTCCGCAAGCAGCTCGGGGGCCGATAGCCCCTTTAAGTTTCCCATGGTGCCGCCGTTTGGAGGGAACGGCGTAGAGGTGTGTTCGGCTGCGGAGGTGCGTCAAGCAGCGCCAGAAACGCGGCATACGCATCGGGGTTAACCATGAAAATGGTGCGGTCCAAGAGCGTGTCCTCGGCAGTGTGGCGGGCGGCGTCAAGCACGAAGTCTGTGCGATTCTTTCCGGACAGCGCCGCCGCCTGGTCGATAAGGCCCCGGAGCTCCGCAGTGATCCGGAGGTTCAGCGAGTTACGCTTCGCTTTTCCTTGTTGAGAAGCAGGCATCCCAAGTCTCCTTTTCAGTGTCGTTACAAGTCTATCGTAATGACGTTGTCATCGCAAAGGATGCCGCCCTTGCTCAGCACCTGATCCGCCCGCATCACTTCCGGGCGCTCCTCGAAGATCGTCACGCTGTAGCCATCAAAACCCGCCGGATAGCATCCGTCTGTCTGTTTTTCAGTATTGTGAAAAACAATGATTCGTGGTAGGCTGCGGCTATCATGCAATGATGCGGCGGCCCCACCTTCAGAAACGCAGGCTAACGGTCAGGCAGTTAAGATCTCGCGTTACATAGAGAAAACTAGCTTGGCTGGTGTCAGGGGTCCTTCCCAGTTATGTAAATTTCGCAGGCGGCAGCGCAGCGATGCCATCGGAAGACGGTGTTCAGGCGCAGGAAGCCGAACAGACCACAACGGCAGAGGTATTTCAATGCGGCAAGACTTTCCCGTTCCACGCCACCCGCGAAGATTGTTATTCTCGGCCTCGCGCCGACTGGCGGGCCTGTTCACCGCCGCCCTCATTCGTCTCGACGCCCGAGGGGCAATCGGTGCCCTCTCGTGCGCGATGATTGCATTCGCCTCCGTGCTCTCGGGGTGCAATCCACCCCCATCACAGGAGATTCGCTGGACCTATGGCAATGAGGAAGATGACTTTGCCGTGGCCGTGCGGCAGACCGCCGACGGAGGCTACCTCATCGTGGGAGAAACAGACCCCTCCTACCCTGAACCCACCGACATCGTGCTGCTCAAGATTGACGCCAGCGGCCGGCAGTTGTGGGTACGGACCTTCGGAGGAGAGTCCGACGATTTCGCCACTTCTCTGCTGCCCCTGCCCGACGGGAGCTTCGCGATCGTAGGGACAACGAGCATGCCCACCGGATTGCCGGACCCGAATGACTACGAATCGCGCGTCCTGGTGGTATCGGTCGAGAGCAGCGGAGCCATCCGTTGGGAAAAGACCTTTGGTACGGAATCGCCCCGTGCCGCAGGTGTGACGTCGGAAGGGGACTTGATCGTCGGCGGAATGAGCAGTACCCGCACCGTGGACGGAATGTACCTTTCCAAGATCAGTTCCGAGGGAGAGCAGCTCTGGATGAAAGCGGTGAGCGATGAAGAAGCAAGTCTCTCCGCACTGCGGATTACCTCCGATGGTGACATTGTTCTGGCCGGGTCCAACTATGGCGGTGATCGCTCACGGGGCTACCTGGCCAAGACCGACCCGGATGGCGTCCTGCGCTGGGAGCGCAGCGATTTCGACGACCGCGTGTATTACTTCCCCGATCTCATCGAGACATCGCAAGGCGACTATCTGGCGCTCGGCATGTCCTTTGATCTGACCCTCTCTCCGGTACTCCTGGTGAAGACGAATACCCATGGAGACCCCTTGTGGACCCAAGTCCCGGCGACAGACTTCATCAGCCAATATCCCGGAATCATCTCTTCCTATTCCCTGGTTGAGGCCGGAGATGGCGGCTACGTGATGGCGGGTGGATACGATCAGGGCATCTTTTCACCCCGGCTCGAAGAACCTTTTGCCGGCATGTACTTGCTGAAAACCGATTCCGTCGGTCGCGAAAGCTGGTCGCGCATCTACACACGGAGAGATCGTGCGCCCGTGGCCAATGCTGTCGGCACAACCGCAGATGGCGGCTACATCATCGCAGGATACGACGGTGGCGTGCTCGACGAAACCGGGGTCGGTCGTGAGAACTCGGACATGGCCATCGTAAAGACCGACGCCGATGGAAATATTGAACAATCGGATTGACGTCCCGGCATGCGCCTGTGGGGGATTCCACGGTTCAGGGGGCCGAGTCGAAAAGCGACGTGACCTGAAGTCACCCCAGGGATACCGAACTACTCCATCCCCGGCACCTGAATCCGGCTGCCGCCGCCCTTGCTCAGGACCTGATCCGCCCGCACCACTTCCGGGCGCTCATCAATTATGGCCACCCTGTCGCAAGCAAGGCTGCCGCGTGGCATCGAGCGAAACCTGGCTTTTTTCAGTATTGCGAAAAATATAGATTCATGCTACGGTGCTTCTATCAGGCAGTAACGCGGCGGGGTGCCGCAAAAAAGGGAATGGCAGCATGAACAGGCGGCTTTTTGCGGCAGGCGTGGCGTTAACGCAAGTCTTTCTAACACCCTTCATTTCACTCGCAAGGGCTCAGCAGCCCTCTGACGAAGACACCGCGCTGCTCGAAACCATCATCACACAACACGAAGCAACCGTCCTGAAAATCGTGTCGAGCCCGCTCTTCGCAGAGTATACCTGGCGATCCAAGCAGACCCTGGGGCCGACGCCCAGTCCGAATGGGGAAGATCTGAGCGGACCGATGGTTGTTGAAGGCCGTGCACGAAGTTGGCGTGACGGCACGTCCTTCTGTGAGGATAGAGAGCAGAAGAACACTTGGCCCGACAGCGGCCGAGTTCATGACCTCAGCAAGATCTTTATGATCAATGATCGGTATGCGGTAGAAATTCACAGGCAAAACCCCGTGCTGAATCTCTACCACTTCGATGACCGAAACAATCTTGACCCGGCAGTCAAAGCCAAGGTCGATTTCATTTACTATCCAGACATCATTAATTTCGGCGTCCGTTTTAGCAGCCGCCAAACACTCAGGGAGGCCTACGAAGGGCAATCGGGCGGCGGGAAGCCGGGCTACGGCTGGTCGCTCCTTGAGCACAACGTGGATGGCAACCTGCACTATAAGATTGTAGTGGAACGGATTGATGGGGAAACAAGGAAACTTCAAAAGGAAATCGTGCTCGATCCACGAAGTGGGCACCTTATCACCGAATCCCGTACGTATAACAAGGCCGGCGAGCCGTTTTACGTCGTCCAGGCGAGCTTCGAGCAAGTCGCAGACGGATTGTGGTTTCCCAAATCGGTCACCCGAAATATCGATCAAGGCGATCATGTAACCACCATTGAAGTGAAGAAAGTAACGTTAGGCGATCCCGAGATCGGAAAAATGATCACGCTCGAAGCGTTGGAGATCGATCGGGATTCCATCTTAATGTTCGAGCACGCGAATGGGGCAATCCAGGAAACCAGAAAAGGCTATCTGGACGGCCAATGGGTTCCCTTCGATTCCTTGCCGCCCGAGCGAAAGGACGCAATCAATGACGCGCGGCGTAAGGCAAATGCTGCGTCGCAAGTTCGGCAACGTTTCCCTGGCAAAGGGGACGAGCAATGAAACTTAATATTCGGACCTGCGCAAGAACGTGGTGGATGGCGAATCAAGTCGTGTCTGAATCACATGAAACGCGCCAATAAACTACGGACAGTATTCCTTCTTTCCGTCGTGTGTGTCGGCTTGATCCTCGTCGTATCGCGCAACAAGGCCGTTGCTCCAATTACTTTGCCCGGGGACGGATTGAAGTCATCGCATCCGCCAGCAAGACCCTCCGAGCCACCCGCAAAGGACGTGCCAGACGGGCCGCCTGCCGAGATCGCTGTGGCCGAAATTCATCCGGGCGCCATCGGTGGTCGCCTGTTTAACAAAGACGGTTCTCCGGGCACCGGCATTGAGATCTCGGCACAGCCCCTTCCCATGAATACGTCCGACTTCGGAATCGAAGCCCTCTCCCCGCCCGTGCTCGCCCAGCCGGATGAACGGGGTGTCTTCCACATCGACAATCTCCCTTTCGGTTCCTATGTGGTTCAGGCCCAGGCGGAAGGGCGAATCGCCCGAGCCTCCTGCCGACTCAATCGCGAAACACCGGTGGCGGATGTCCTGCTTGTCCTTCAGGATTCCGCCGGGATCGCGGGGCGTGTGGTGGATCCGACGGGCGCGGGTGTACCCGGCGCAGCGGTCTTTCCCTTGCTGCAGGATGGCCAGGAGCGACAGGCGTCAGCGGTGCTGGCGGACGCGACCGTAGCGGACGACCAGGGAAACTTCGCCCTGCCCTGGCTGGAAGCTGGCACCTGGACGCTTCAGGCGCGGGCTGAGGGATTCGCCCCGACCACCGCCGCCCCAATTGCCACGGGAACGCAGGATGCGTTAATCCAACTGGAGCAGGGCGTGCCCGTGTCGGGTCGCACGGTTGAAGGGGCCGCGCCCGCGGCGGATGTGAAGGTGACGCTTGCCACGGTGGACATCGACGCACCTGAAATGATGGTGATGTCGGATGCGCAGGGCGCTTTCATCTTCGAGGCCGTAGGGCAGGGCGACTATGAACTCCGCGGGGAGAAGGCGGGGCAGATCGCAAAGGATGCCCCAGTCCAGATTGCCGTGGCGAATGAACCGAAGGAGGGCCTCATGCTCGAGTTGGTCCCGGGCGGCGTGGCGCGCGGTCGCGTGACCGACAGGGACAGCGGCGAGGGCATCCCGGGCGTTATCGTAAGGGCGTCGCTGCAACGGGGTAGGCGGCTCAGGCACCTTGCCGAGCCCTCGGATGCCGAGGGCGGATTTGAAGTTGCGGGGCTCCATCCCGGTACCTACGAGTTCGTTGTCCACGAGGCCCCCGGCTACTCCCGATTCAGACGGGGCCAGAGCGCCGTCAAGGTGGCCATTGCTCCCGGAGAGACGTTGGAGGGAGTTTCCATCGTGTTGTCGCGCGGCATCGTGATCTCGGGAAATGTCGTGGACACCGAAGGCAAACCGGTCGGGGGCGCCCTCGTCTACGGAAAGGTCAGAGGCTGGCAGGATCAGCAGACCACCGGGAAAGACGGCGCATTTACGCTCAGTCGCTTGAACGGGGGAGAGAGCATTCGGGTATTGGCCAGCACCACGAGCGCGCGATCAACGGAACAGATTTTTGATATACCCCCGGCGGGACTTTCCGGCGTGGAGCTGGTGCTGAAACAGGCCACCGACGGCCTGATCGCGGGCGTGATTGTGGACCGGCGGAGCCAGCCCTTTCACGGTAGTGTTTCACTCGCCCTCGCGGATGAAGGGGCTCATCGCACCACGAACCGCACCAACACGGATGCCGAAGGGTGCTTTCTTTTTGCCAACGTGGCCGAAGGCAGCTACAAAATCGGCGCGAGTCCGGCGGACGGCGTCGGGCGCGAACTATTACGGCTGACCATGAAACCCGAACAGCAGGTGCGCGACTTACGCCTGGTCTTCGACCAGGAGGCGTCCCTCGAGATTACGGGCACGGTAACCGACGAATCGGGTGCGCCCGTCGCCGCCCATCTCCGATTGGAGCGTCTGGAATCACAGAGCCATATAGCCCAGTCTATGGGAAGTACCGCAGTGGATGGAACGTTCCGATTTCAAGGGTTGGCCGAAGGTATGTTCCGAATTACCGCATCCGCGCCGGGCTATTCCGATGCAAAGGTCGACGATATCGCCTCGGGGACCGAAGGTGTTGCCATCGTGCTTCCTGGCAGTTTGAGCATCAGCGGATACGTGGTTTCCAGCGAGAATGTTCCGATCACCGATTTTGAAGCGGCGGTCATTCACACCGGGGTTCCCCTCCATTCATCGGAGCTTTTTCAGTCGCCCTTCAAGCATTTCTCCAATCCCGAAGGGGCCTATCGCTTGGACGTGAAAGAAGGGCGTTACGACGTGGTCGTTCTGGCTCCCGGCTTTGCGACGGGCCGCACCCGCGTAGGTGCCGTGGGGTCCGGCACGGGGGCCGACGAAGTCGTCGTCGTGCTCTACAAGCAATCGCCCGTTCAGGGACGCGTGATCGACGGTGAAGGCCACCCTGTCGTCGGCGCGGCTATTTTCCTGGGTGCGCTCCCCAGTGGCGCGGAATACCTAACGGACTTTGCCGCGACCTTCTCCGGTCCGGACGGTCAATTTGAGATCGGCGCTCCCGAGGCCGACCGGGGGCTGCACCTCAGTGCGTTTCACCGCGACGCTGGCGCGGGGGAAGTTGTCGGAGACAGCAACACGGCGGAGCCCGTCGAGATCCAGCTACTGCCCGTCCAGCCCGAAACCGAAACCGAGACAGAGACAGAGACAGAGACAGAGACAGAGACAGAGACAGAGACCGCCGAAGCTAACCCAGTTCAGTAGCAAGCCCGTCAATCGCCACGCGCAGAAAACACCAAGCCAGAAATTGGAACTTAATCCACCTGCGGCGCCTGCATCCTGCTGCCGCCGCGCTTGTTCAGCACCAGGTCCGCGCGCATCACTTCCGGGCGCTCTTCGAAGACGGTCACTCTGTCTCCAGCAATCCTGCCGCGTGGCATCCGTGTATCCGGTTCTTTTCAGTATTGCCAAAGATCTAGATTCATGCTATCGTGCGTCCAAGAGGCAGTAGCGCGGCGGGGTGCCGCAAAGAGGGAGTGGCAGCATGATCAGGTGGCTTTTCGCGGCAGGCGTGGCACTGGCACAAGTCTGCGTACTTCAGTTTAGTTCCCCCGCCAAGTCCGGATCAGGAATCTCCTCTACCCTACCGGCTCAAAGCCAACTCGCATTCTTGCCAGCAACCCAGGAGCAGACGCGGCAACGTCTGTTACTTCGGCTTGCTCATCATGAAAAGCTCGCGTCGCGCACCTTCGTTCCGAGAATGGTTGAGGGAGTTCTCACCTGCCAAGGCTTTCCATTTTCCGTACTTCCTGGTCAAGTATCCAATAGTGGAGCGATGCTGTGAGAATAACCCGATCTGGAAAGGACCGCACATCTCGTTTTGGCGTGCTGTTTGTTATTCTTGGCGGCCTGCTAATTGTAGTACTTGCGCTGGCATGGAGAATACAGACGAATTCACCGATCAGCAGAATGCTCCCGGAAGCCTCGGTCGTACCCAATGAAATCACAGCGTCGACTTCCTCCCAGGAGCTGATCGAAACGCGAACAGAAGTCGTACAGCCCAGTCCGCCAGCGGAGCCAGCTAAAGGCGATGGTGCAATCCATGTATTCGTGACAGACCGGGCCGGGCAAGCCGTACCCGAAGCAACTGTGCGATTGGAAATTCGTAAGTCCGAAGCGCGCGAGGCGGATGCGCCCGCGCTTGAGACCGCAGCGGATGGGAAGGGTGAAGCACTTTTCACGGAGCTCCCATGGGGCAGGTACCGGGTCAGCGCGCAGCATGCGGGCGAGGCGGGCGGAGCGTTAGCCAACCTGGGGCCTGACTCCCCGGTGAATAGCCTCGAGATTGTGCTCAAACCCGCTGGCACGATCGAGGGCCTCGTGCTCGATGCTTTAACAGTACCGGTAGCGGGCGCAGAAGTCGTTGTTCTCGATGTGCGCACGGGTCTCTCAAAGATACAGGCGGCCGCGTCCGACGAAGACGGCCGATTTGCCTTCGCGGACATTCCCCTGGGCCAATACAAACTGCAAGCGTCTGCGGGTGGCTTTGCTCCTTCGCTTTCCGAGGCTGTGTCGGTCGACGGGCCGCCAGTCACCGTGGTGCTGGATCATGGGGCGACGCTGAACGGTATCGTGCTGCGCTCGTCAGATCGCGCCCTCGTGTTGAACATGCCACTGCGCCTGGTGGCCGATGAGTACCTCCACGTCGAATTCACGGCTTCCAGCGATGAGCACGGCACATTTCAGATGGAGAATCTTCCGAAGGGCCTGTTGCTAATCACGAGCGACGACACGCACCGCGCCATGACCCCGCCCGAGGCATCGGTCACGATGAGCGCGGGCGAGCTAGCGAAGGTGGAACTGCTCGTGGAGGACGGTGCCAGGATATCGGGCCGAGTGTATGACGAGAACACCGGCGCGCCTATTCCCGCGGCCATCGTGAGGGCCATTGACCCCATTGAGCGATTGCGCCCCTGGAAATCCACGCCAACGGACGAGGAAGGGCGCTACCAACTCGCCGGACTCACGCCGGGCAGTCTGGAGGTTTCCATTGATAGTGTTCCGCAGCCCTATACCTATGGAGCAACGTTTGCCAACCGCAGAATTTCCGTTGAACTTCAAGCGGGCGAGTCCCAGGAGAACATCGATCTGCCCTTGGACACGGGGCTTATGGTGTGTGGCGTGGTCGTGAATGAACGCGACGAACCCGTGCCTGGGGCGCTGGTCAGCATGGGGCGCACCAACGCCGATGGCGAACTTTTCGATTTCCATGATACCCAATCGGGCGCGGACGGCACCTTTTGTTTTACCAATACCTGGGTGGGTACGGGGATGGCTGGTGAAGAAATTGTGCCCGTACCTCAAGACCTCATGCTGGAAGCACAATATCGCGGCGTGGGGCGCAGCGAGCCGGTATGGGTGCGGGGGGTGATGGAGCCCGTCTCCGATGTACAGCTCAAACTCCTCCCACGCGCCAAGGGAATAATCGCCGGGGTAGTGGTCGATGGAGCGGGGAAGCCGGCCTTGGCCGCGCTTGCGCTGCGACATCCCTACACGGACAGTGGCTTCGACAGGCGCATGGGGAGAACCGACGTGGATGGGCATTTCCTCTTCCAGGATCTTTCGGCGGGAGAATTCGAAATCTGGATGACGGCGGACCGCGGGGGTGGTCATAGCTCGGGAAAGAAGCTCGCGCACGCGCTTTCGCTGGCAGAGGGACAGCGCGTGACGGATATCCGGCTGGTCCTGCACACGGGCGGTGAAATCACGGGCACGTTGCTGGATGCGGAGCGCAAACCGCTTCGAGGTGTCCACATAGAGGCGTGGGACGTAGATATCCGGGACTTCGAAAGCGCCGACTTCACCGATCGGGATGGGCGATTTCGCATTGGCAATCTGGATGGCGAAAACTTCGATCTTCGCCCGGATGAGGGCGCACCCAGCGGCTACTGGGTCGTGTCGGCGAAGCCCGGCGACGACTTGGAGATTGTGTTGACGCCGGAGTTCCTCGAACGCGAACACCCGCCCGCGCCCATGTTCATCCTCGACCCGGAAACCGGTGAGGAGCGCGTGGTGACACTCGGGGAAATCACCCCAGCGGGCGGCGGAGCGACGGAAACCGTCGCGCCGTAGCTTCAGAGCCCTCGCTCTCCCGTCACCTACTCCACCCGCGGCACTTGCATCCGGCTGCCGCCGCGCTTGCTCAGCACCTGATCCGCCCGCATCACCGCTGGTCGCTCTTCAAAGATCGCCTCGAAGCTGGGGAAGCGCTCCACGGCGTGGTTGCGCGCCGCGTAGCACTTGATCAGGTGCATGGTGAAGAGCAGCCGCGCAATCTGGTACTGCGTCATGTCGCCGCAGAGTATGCCGAAGCCGTGGGTGCAGGCATGGGCCAACACATCCGCGCAGGCATCGGGCCGGGCGGAATCCACCACGGACCACGCGAAGAGGTCCAGGCCCTCGTCCTGCGCCGGTGTTTCCTGCTGCTGCGATTCAAACACCGAGGTCAGGCGCTCATAGACCGAGACCACCCGGTCGAACCAGAAAAACAGCGCTCGATAACCCTCCTCCTGCAAATCCACCACAACCCGAGCATCGTCCACCGAATTGAGCGACTGCGTGGCCAGGTAATGCTCCCGGTCTTCGTTCGCATCCGGCACCATCCGCACCCGCAGCTTCTCCTGCGGATCGCCATAATTGAAGCTCTCCAGGATCGTGGCCGTGTCCAGCTTGCCCTGCGAAAGGAGGCTCGCATCCACCAGCAGCCGCGACACCAGTTCATGCTGGCCCAGCGCCCGCTCCAGATCCGTGTCCGGTTCGAAGAGATCGATGCGCCAGTCAAACCACATGTCGTGAAACAGCGTCGAAAGCTGATCGCCCGCCCGATCCGCCTGGCCGCCCCAGCAGGCCCGCGTCAGATCGGAAAAGCGCTTCTGAAAGTGCCCCCGCGTCCGGCGAAACACCTTGTGCGCCAGAATATAGCGCACCACAAATATGCGGTCGATCACCAGGTGCGCGCTCGCCGGCGTACACTGCGTCCGAGTCACGAATTGCTTCACCCAGAACAAGCGCCACTCCCGCAACTGGCGCGACATCACGCTCCGCGGCGGACGGCGCAACTCCGTCAGCGAACCCCGGTCCATCGACTCCTTGCGCAGCGCCACCGCCAGCTCCTCGCGAAATTCCTGGGGCGTATCGGCGAAGAGAAGGAGGGTGTCCTCCGTCAGATCATACAAGTAGGCGCTGTTCATATCGCTGATGAGCAGATAGCGGATGTTCAGCGTGCGGACGCTGTTCACCAGCAGGCGCGTCATCTTGCAGAAGTCCAGGCCCCGGTCCGTCAGGCCCGAAGGCGGCTCCAGCTTGCCGGGGCGCAGAAAAAGCGCCGCCAGCGTATCGCCCGACTGGGCCCGCAGCAGAAAAGGCACCGCGCCCGTCGAAGCCACGCCGTCCCCTGGCGAGAAAGGCAGCGGAAACTCCCACCCCAGAATCGCCAGAAAACGCCGCGCACAGGCCTGCAGATCCAGACTCGTCGCCTGCCACGCTTCGCACACGGCTTTCAATTCAAGACCGGTGTCCCTCATGGTATGCCATCTCCCTTCAAAACGCTGTAACCGTTCGCTTCGATTCGCCGCCAGATGACATCGTCACGGCGGCCCAGAAGATCCACCCCTTCCACCAGAAACGGTCGAAGGGTTTCTTTTTTCTCACCCAGCCAGCGCAAAAACGTCTCGCTGTCCACCGCCTCCACCGCATAGGGCGCCGCCTCCACCGACGGATGTTGCCCCGCCTTCGCCACCACCATCACCCGTGACTCCGCCTCATTCAAGAAGGCCAGCCGCACCCCCGGCTCCATCGCCAGGCGGCTCCGCAGCACGTCGTAGGCGCTGCTTGCCTTGAGGATGATACTGCGCAAATCCGAAAAAAAAGGGAAGTCCGTGTCCACCTGGTGGTAGGTGCGGTTCCCCTCCGCATGGCGAAACAACAGCCCGATGCTCACCAGCCGGTCCAACTCCCGCTGCACAGCGCGAATCGCCAGGCCAGTGGCCTGTTCCAGTTGCCGCTGATAATACGAGCGGTAGGGGTCCAGCATGAACACGCGCAAGATCGACACCCGGGCCGACGACGCAAAGAGCGTCGCCAGGACCTTATTTGTATCCTGATGACTATAGATTGTAGTCATTAATAGCGCAATCAAGTCAATTAAGCCATAAAATGTTTCGTTTGCTTCACAAGAGAGTGAGTTAAAGCATACATCATTTGTTAAAAAAACACAATAGGTTGATTATAAAATTCAAAAAAATAAATGATTGTATACAGATAGTAGTCAAAAGGTGGCGATGAGCGTATTCTGCCCGATGAGCGATGCCCTACCGCCAATGAACGGAAGGGGGGAATAGGAACCGCAAATTCACGCAGATTTACGCAAATGAAAACCGAGGCGGGAGCGGAAACCCATGCTCACGCCAAAGATTGTGAATTGATCGGCATGGGGGAGTGGTAAAAAAGGGTATCAACCACGGAAGGGCACGGAACTTCACGGAAAGAGCATATTCGAGTGCATCAGCGTATTCCGAGCGAAGGCGGCCACTGATTCCGATCGAAGGCGACCAGCGATTCTGAGCGCCATCGCGGTGCGAGCGGGTCTCTATACGCTCAGGCCAACCAAGGACTTGTAAGCCCACGGTAAGTCGCAAAAGGATGTTTTCTGCTGCGTCGGCATCGCGCCAAACACTTTAAGTTACGACGCACATCGTGGTGTGCGTTGTGTCGACCAGGAATGGTCAACCCCCTGTTGCTATCCGAATTCCTCTTTGCTACGCTTGGCCCAAGGGTAAACGCGTGGGGATAATGGATGAACGATGACAAGACGAGTCTGGACGAGGTCCCTTTTTCGAGCCCGGGACCCTTTCTCACGCACGCGTCTCGCGTGGGTATCCAGGAGCGTCATCTTCCGCACTGGCAGTTGGATGGCGCATTCTACTTCGTAACGTCGCGTCTTGTGGATTCGTTGCCTGCGGATAAGCTTCAGGCCTGGCGCAATGAGAAGCAGTGTTTTCTGCGCGAGCATCCGAAACCCTGGGACACCGGCACGCTCGCGTTGTACCGTGAGCGATTTCAACAACGCATCGAGCGCTGGCTGGATCAGGGGCGTGGCGCGTGTGTCCTGCGGGATGGCCCGAACGCGCGGGAAGTCTTGACGGCGGCCCGGCGCTTCGATGGCGACCGCTATGATCTGGCATCCTTGGTGGTGATGCCGAACCACATGCACGCCCTGTTTCAGTTGCGCGGCGAGACGGATGCGGACCGCCTCGTTGGCGCCTGGAAAGGCGTCTCCGCACGCGAGATAAATCGTCGCTTGGCCCGGCGGGGGAATCTCTGGCAACAGGAAAACTGGGACCGGATCGTGCGCGGCCTGCCTGACCTCGTCCGGTGCTTCAACTATATCAAGCAAAACCCTGCGATGGCCGGTCTGAGCGATGGCGAATTTCTATCCTACGAAGCGCCTGGATTTCTACCAGAGGCTTTTCAATGAGTGTGCAAGAGCAGGGGGTTGACCATTCGTGGTCGACACGATCGGGTCTCTAAGCGCTCTGGTCCACCAAGGGTTTGTAAGCCCAAGGTAAGTCGCAAAAGGATGTTTTCTGGTGCGTCGGCATCGCGCCAAAGACTTTAAGTTACGACGCACATCGTGGTGTGCGTTGTGTCGACCAGGAATGCTCAACCCCCTTTGGTGGCAGTCATTTATCATCGCGAATCCGGTGATCAGCCCTGTATAATTCCACCCGGCGCATCGGGCGTCGGTAAACCTTTTGGGCCCTGGGAACGGCCCCCTGGAGGGAGAATCTACCTTGCAGCAGAATCTTTGGCGGGCGGGGCTCGCGACGATTGTATTGACGGGCATCGCGGTGCTGGCACCGGCAACGCCTGTGCAGGCCTTGGTGGTGTAGGTTGGACGCGAATTCGCTCATAACGAAAATCCTTGTTGGCGAATGGTCCGAAAAAGTAGACGCGGCGGATGAACTTGCAAGAATTGCATCTCCCGAGGTGGTCGACGTTCTTTCATGTTTGTTGACCAATAGTGACGGTAAAATAAGAAACGCTGCAGCGCTTGCGTTGAGGGGAATCGGGGACAGCGCCGCTGTGCGACCGCTTCTAGATGCAATTCAACTACCTGAAAATCATCGGAACCGCTCGACGTTGGTTTATGCGCTTGAAACGTTGGATTGCAGTCGGCACTTCATCGATATTTTTCGCCTGGCGTTAAGCTCGAAATACGATGTTCAAATGTCGGCTCTAAGTATTCTGGACGAACAAGGGTTCTGGGTAAGTGCCGACGATATTTCCAACGCCTCGGCCTTGCTGAAGTCTGCGGATAGAGAGAGCATTGCGTACGATTGGCTTGCCCAATACCTTCTTGAATTGCAGCGCGCACAATAGCGTAGCAAGTTACGCTTCAGTCGGAAGAGTTTGCCATCGTCATAACTTCGGGGAGAAATATCAGTTGGCCGGCATTGGTTTATCAGAAGACGTCCGATGGTATGCGTCGAATGAGCTGGTCTCGGAGATGCTTCTGCAGGTACGACTTCATCTCAAGGTCAAATCGGAATTACACGACAAGATTCGAATGCACTTTCTTGGATACAACTGGGTCAATCTTCAAACAGTTACACCTGCCACTCGGCGGGAGTTTCGAGATGCCGTAGTAGTGGTCTTGGACCAGATAAAGGAACACGGGCCAGACAAGTATGGGTGGACTCAAGAGTTCTACGGTGCCTTTGTAAATCATGTGTCGAAACTCCCGGATTTGTTTGACAAAGTGGGTTATGATGAACCCGAATCATGATGGTGCTAATTGGTGAGGCTGCAGGGGGGCTGCGTGTAATCTGAGCGTATTCACCTGACTCCTGCCCTTTTGCGCAGAAAAGCTTGTACCGAGATTCCCACCTCCAGGACTGAGGAAATACAGATGAGCTTGAAGCAACAACTAGAATCTCTTTTCTTGCTGGACACCGTGAAGCCACAGGCAAGCAGTTGCCCTTCCATCGACAAAGGCGTGGAAGCGCTTACAAGGCGATGGCGCCTCTGTGAAGCTGCGGATTCCTGTTTGAGAACTTGTATTCCGAATCGCCGGGTTGAACTATCCGTGCATGCCCTGTTTGACGCCAAGACTATAGTTGACGTGAGCACGGATTATTTCGCTCCGGTGTGCAAACAGGGCTTCCTGGCGATTGCCCACTTCGATTGGGGCGGTGATACGTTGTTTCTGCATCTCGATGGGGGCTCGGTGCATCTTCTCAGCTTCGGGCAACTAAGCGGCAATCATCTTTTTCACTGCGATAGTCCCGACCTCCCCATTACTGCGCAAAACGTCATGAAAATCTCCACGTCTTCCTGGCCTGATCCAAAGTCCTTTCTAATTGCGTTTCGTGTCGCGGCTGAAAGTGCGATTGCTGAGCAGCTTTGGGACTCTGTCCTTGGGGGACTGGTTCCCAGTGAGTTTTTCGTGCCTGATGAGGAGTATGTCGCGCAACTACTGTCAATCCTCGCCACGCCTCTCGACGCGAAGCAAATTCTGGACGGCGACGGAAAAAATCTGCTGACTGTCGCGAAGGAAATGGGCAGAAAGTCGACCATCCCGATTCTGGAGGAGTACTGGGCTGATCCCCAGGCCTTCAGGGAGAAGCATCGCAAGTGATGCAGTCGATCAGCGCAACATTGTTGGCCCCAGATGATGCACAAGGAAATACTGCGCCCGAAGCGTGGTGTTCCTTTCCCAGGAAATCGGCGTGTACTCTTAATAGGGAGACTCGATGGCGGGTAGGATGTACTAAGACACGAGATTGCTTCTCCATCTTCCCGCTCCCATGTCGCGTTCTCCGTGCCTCCGTGAACTCCGTGGTCAGTGTGATTCCAGTCGACATCGTGCGAATTCAACCATCCACAGAAACCCCGGCACGCCCATTCCGTGAAATTCCGTGCCCTTCCGTGGTCCCAATTTTACCGTCTCGTGAATGGAGTATAATCAGCCAGTACCATCAAACCCATTCCCGGCCCAATCGGATACCGCCACTATGAAGTCCCCAATGACCCCGTTGCTCCTTGTCCTCATGCTCACCGGCGCCCTCGGTTTCACCGGCTGCTCCAGCCCGAAGCCCTGGCCCGAGAGTCCCCTCTATGAAGCCCCGGAAAACGATCCCGCCTGGGTGGCGCCCGCCACCGAGCTGGAGGCCATGGAAGCCATGGCTGGGCACTATGCCCACTACGACGTGGTGGCCTACGAGGGCGAAACGCCCAACGGCCCCCTGTCCACCTTCATCATCTCCTACGGCTTCACCGACCTCGTCATCGAAGACGGGGAGCTCGTGGAATACGATTCCTTCTGCCACGCCGAGCACAAGGCCAATCAGAATTTCACCACCCGATTCCCCGATGCCGCCACCCAGGCCATCGTGCCCCGCCGGGCCGTCGTTGAGGTCTACCAGGAAGACGGCGCCTGGAAGCTCCACCGGCCCGCCACGCCCACCCTCATCGGGATAGACGGCGACCCCGACCTGCCCCTGTCCATGGACCCCGCCGATCCCTTCATCAACGACGACGACAACGACGGGAAGCCCGGCGTCACCGTCTTCATCAAGCTCTTCGGCCTCATCGACGGCGAACTCTACATCGCCCGCCGCGAAATCTTTCAGAACGATCTGACCCTCTATTCCGACGGCACCCTCCAGGGCACGGTGACGGACGATTCCGAGCAGCTCGTCGTCGGCGCATCACGCCGGATCCTAAACGTCCCCAACAACCCCGATCAGTGGGAAGATCTCGGGCTGAGCCCCCTTATACTTGTCCCCATTCCGGATGATATCGACACCTGCGAAGAGCTCATGGCCAATCGAGACGCGTACTTCCCCGCCGAGCCCGCATTTTGAAGCGCGTCGCTGATCACGTTGATGTCAAATCCAAAAGTTGACCACGGAGGACACTGAGGCACGGAGAAGAAAACAACTTGGAGAGGAAAGCTGGAGAGACACTCTCGAATGATAGCGTGCCTTGACCGTGCACCCGTGCCTACCAAACTCTCTTTCTTCTCCGAGCCTCCGTGTCTCCGTGGTCCAAACCTGGCTTTACAGTACTGCGCGGGAAAACTCAGTTCATCCGCCAGATGGTGAAGTTGAGGCAGGCCGCAAAGGAACTCCACGCCAGGTAAGGCGCCAGCAGCGCTGTTGACACCTTCGAGTGACGCCAGAAGGCCACCATCGTGGCCACCAGCGCGCACCACAGCAGCAGGATCTCCCCAAAAGCGAGTCCGGGGTTCCGCGCCCCGAAAAAGATGATCGACCAGACCGCGTTCAGCGCCAACTGCGCCATGAAAAGCGTCACCGCGCCCCGCGTCTCCGTCCACTTGCCCGACCGCCACACCAGCCACAATGCTACGCCCATCATCGCATACAGCGTCGTCCACACCGGCCCAAACATCCAGGACGGTGGCGTCCACTCCGGCTTCGCAATCTCCGGATACCACGTCCGAACCGACGTTGCCGTAAACGCCCCGCCAATCCCCGCCGCCGAGAAGCAAAGCACCTGCGCGACGAGGAATGAGATCGTATTTTTCAGTGCAGTTTTGATCACAGTGTGGAGAGTATAGAACATTTCTTCGAAGTGCGAGTAGCAAACTCGATGTCGAAGGGGCGCGCCTATCCGCGTGTCAAGTGCACGCCCGCGTTCAGACCCGGGGCCAGCATTTCTTAAAGTGCCGGTTCGTGCGCAGGGAAGGTAATCCGCGCCACGGTGCCCTTGCCGACACGCGAGGAGAACGACAGCTCGCCCCCGTGCTCGCGCACGATCGTCGAAGAGATGGAGAGACCAAGCCCGGTGCCGCCCTCGGACCTTTTTGTGGTAAAGAACGGATCCATGACATGTTTCACCACCTCGTCGTCCATCCCCTGGCCGGAATCCGCCACCTCGACCACGACTCTTCCGCTGGCGCGGTCGAAGGACGTGGAGACCCGGACTTCGCCGTCCGAGGAGAGCAAGGCCTGGCACGCGTTCTGGATTAAATTAACCATGACCTGTTCCAATCGTCTCCGGTTGCCCAGGATGGGCGGCAGCGGCTCAGCGCAGTCCAGGCAGAATGATCGTGTGGATTCCGCGACGAGAGGGCCCATCCAGGCGGCTGCGCTCCGGGCTACTTCGCCAATGTCGATGGCTTCCTTTACATGTTCCGCCTGGGGGACGGCGTAGGTGCGAAGGTCGCGCACAATGGCGCCGATACGCTCCGAACTGTGTTTGAGTCGGCTCAGCGATACCGGGAGTTGCTCGCGGACTTCGCTCCAATACAGCCCGCCGAAGACGCTGTCCTCGTCCAGGCCGATCCCCTCAAGCAGCGCCTGGACATCCTTCCAGACGCGGTCGAGGGTGGACACGGCGAGCAGCGCGATGTGATTCGGGTTGTTGATTTCATGGGCAACACCCGACACGAGCGTGCCGAGTGCCATTAATTTGCCCGCCTGGAGCACCTGCTCGCGATGCAGGCGCTCGCGCTCTTCCACACCCCTGCGTTCCGTGACGTCGTTAAGGATGAGGAGCCATCGGGATGCGATACGGGTACATCGAGTTTCGACAATTCGGGTGTCTCCCTGTTTGCTGATCAGCCTCGCCTCCTCCTGGAGGATACCGCCTCCCTGGGGTGGTCCGGACTCATCCCACGGGTTTTTCCAGGCCGCTGTCCCGCGCGCTGCCGCTCCGTTATCTGGCGCCGCGCGCTTCCACCATTCGTCCAAATTGGGGATTTCATCCTGGATAAAGCCGAAAATCTGGACAAACTGGCTGTTGGCATACTCGACGTTTCCAGCGTCGTCGCTGATCACCATGGCCAATGGGCAACGTTCGATGATGAGTCGCAGTTGTTCCTCGCTTTGACGCAGGGCATTTTCCACGTGGAGGCGCACTTCGATCTCTTGCGTCAGCAGCGTGTTGGTCTCATTGACTTCGCGGGTCCGCAGGGCGATGAGGCGGTCCTGATTTTCCAGCGTGGCCTTGAGCGAATCCTCAGCGCTCTTCAGTTCCGTGATATCCGTGCCCACCCCATGGATATTGACGGCGTGTCCATCGCGAAATACCACGTGGCACGACAAACGCAGCCAGCGAAGGGCGCCGGACCGCCCGGCGAACTGATACTCTTCCTTGGTGACTTCGTCATGATCCACGGTGGCAAGCCATGCCCTGAAGCGCTCTCCATCGGCTGGCTCCATCTGTTCAGGCAGGGGCGAGCCGAGCAGGCGCTCCGGCTGCAGGCCAAGAATCGAGTCGAATGCGGGGCTGACATAGGTAACCGTACCGTCGGGCGTGAGGGAAAAAACCGCCTCGCTGATGGAATTGAGAATCCCGCGATAGCGCGCCTCGGCCTTTCCCAGCGAGACGTGCTTGCGGAAGGAATACCAGCCGAGGGCAGCCACAACCAGCGCCAGCGCGCCAACCGGAACATAGAAACCCGCCTGCGCCCAGAAGGGCCCGGCAACGCTGAAGGCCGCCAGGGCCGACGGCTGACCCATGGTGCGCCCGCGGTTCATCGCGATCACCTGGAACTCATAGGCCCCGGGCCGCAGGGGCGTAACCACCACGGTCTGGCTGGCGCTGAAGCGGCTCCAGTCCCGCACCACGGCCGCGCTGTCCTGGGAAAGGACCCGCCAGGAGTAGCGGAGATCCTTCTCCGGTGTTGTGCGCCACATGTCCGTTGCGCTGAATTGAAACAGGGCGGACTCTTTGTAGGCCACCGTGTGCGGCGCCACGTTGATGTGGGCCATGGCCACCGCCGTGCTCGGCCGGTACCGAATGATGCCCGCCCGCTGGATTTGCGCCCAGATGTTCCCCTTCGGATCCTGCCCGATAAACAGGACGCGGCCCGGCGGGACACCGTTGGACTCCAGGTGCGTCGTCCAAAAGCCGTCATTATAGGACGACAGCCCCACCTGCCGGTTTCCGACAAAGATCGTGCCGTCCCGGGCTTGAAAAATCGTGTTGGTCTGCTTGCTTGAGGCACCGTCAAAGGATACCAGGGGCTTCAAGGCGCCGCCATCGATCTCGAATACCCCGTGCCCGGCAACGCCGACCAGGAGGGCACCCGCCCGCGTTTCAGCCACGCTTTCCATCGCCCCCGGTGCATGGGGGTCAACCGTAGAGATACCGTCCCGCACTTGTTCGAACTGATCGCTCTGACCAAGCCACAGGGCGCCCGACCCGGTTTCGATTACCGAGAGTAGAGGCTGCTCTACCGAATACGCGCGGACAAGCTTCCATTGCCCATCCACCCGCTCGAACAGCTCCCTCGCCCCATAGACAAAGACGCGCCCGCTCGGACCGCAGTACACCTTAATAGTGCCTTCCACCGCAGGGACATCAAGGGTAGCCGTCACTACTTGGTCCCGCAGCGCGATCTGGTACAGGCCATTGGGGAACAAGGCCCACAGGACGCCATGGCGGGGCGCGGTCATGCCAAGGCAGGGGCCCGCCGCGCCTTCCACCGTGGCCACCAGGTCCCACCGCTCGTCGCGCCATTCATGCAATGCGCCCCGATCATCCATAAGCAGCGGCGCCGTTTCAGCGTCGGTGTAGAGGCACGGGCCGACGAACGCCGAGGCGTTGGCCGGCATGGAATACGTCCATTCATTGGACGTAATCCGATAGGCCCCATAACGCGTCCCCACCCAGACGTCATCGGGATCCAGGCTGGTCAGCGAAAGGATCGGGACGGACGTGGGAGCCTCCCCTACAAAATCACTTTTCCACGAATTTCCGTCGTAGCACCGGAGGCCCTCGTTCGTTCCAACGTAAAGCCTGTCTCCCGCTGCGCTCAGGCACGTCAGCACTTCCCCATCCAGCGGGATGATGGATCGCTCGCCGTGCATATAGTGCGCGATAAATCCGAGACCGCCGACCCAGACATCGCCCGATTCCGATTGCGCCATGGCAATAATATTGCCGGGCAGGGACGCATCCCGCTCCAGGCGCCACTCGTTCCCAATCCGCCGCAACACCCCGATTTCGTCCAGGGCGGCCCACACTTCACCGCCGACGTCGGGCAATATCGACTTGACCTGGCCTCCACCCCGATCCGCTGCATCAAGCGCCAGGGACCAGTCGCCCCCGGGCGCGTCCCGCGCGGGGCGCGGCGCATAGCTTTTGTCTCGGTTGTGCGGGGTGAAGCAAAGCAACTGAGCCTCGCCGACGCCAAACCACAGATCGCCGTTCTCCGCCGGAGCGATGGTGTACACGGTGGGGTTTTCCAGGCCGTCGAGCCCGGTGGAGACCTGCTGCCAGCCCTCGCCATCGAATCGGGCGATTCCCGCAGTCGTGCCGCACCACAACCTGCCCTCATGGTCCACGGCAAGCGCGCGAACGTCCAGGGTGGGCAGACCCTCGTTCTGCCCGTAATTTTTCCACGCGTAGCCATCGTAGCGAGATACGCCCCGCCCCCAGCACGCGAACCAAATGTCCCCGCCGGGCGTCCGAACTACGCTGCGCACCACATCGCCCGCCAGTCCATCTCCGGGTAAAAAGGCCACGGCGCGCCGGGATGCCACCGGCGCGGCGGACGCGGACCCGGCTCCGAAGAGAATGCACAGCAAGAGGGAAACGCAGGCCAGCAAGGCGATCCGGGCAAAGTCGGGGACGTACGTGCGACGCGATGCCGATGGGTTCATGTCCGCGAAAGCCTCTCCAAAAACTCCCCGTCCCCGGGAGGCAGACGGGCCAACTTCGGCCCCACCCGCAAGGCTCGCTCCCTGGAAGAAGCGCCCGCATGGGAGGGGGGCGGGCCTGCATGCGAGGTGCAGGGCCAAAGCTCCCGAGTTCAAGTATACATCAGGCTTTTTGCAGCACACAACGGACAACGAGCACGGCAGGGGCTTGCGAGGGCGTGTCACGAGCGGCGCTATTTAGCCCCGTGCTCTTTCAAGGCGTCGATGATATCGCCATCGACGTTGGCGCTTTCGGCCAGGGCCAGCGGCGTCCCCTGGGTCGACGCCAGGTTTGGATCGGCACCCCGCTCCAAAAGGAAATCCACCATGTCACCCGATTCGCTCAGCACCGCGGCCGTGAGCGGGGTGTATTCGCCGACCACGACGTTGACCAGGCTCGCGTCCTTGTCGACCAATTTCTTCATTTCGGAAACGTGTCCCGCGTAGGCCCATTGCACGGCCTGCTCCGCCGGAGGCTGCCCATCCACTTCCGCATAGAAGCCGGTCCGTGCGACCGCCTCGTCCGCTACCATTTCCTCTTCAGCGCCACATCCCGCCAGCATGAGCCCCGCGGCCAGCGCGAGGAATCTAATCCTACGGCAATGCATCAAACTCCCTTTCTCCAATGGCTAAGTCCGGACCTCGATGGATGCGGTGTGCGCTCCAGCATCCGGTTTTCCGCACGTGAAATGGAAACAACCAGGGCCCCTTCACACGGGCCCTGGTTTTTCAAAAGGTCACCCGCCGCCACCGTCAACCGGTGCGCCGCGCGGGGCTCACGGCCATTCGAACTCGCCGTCATAGGTGGCGCCGAAGGAACTGACCGGCCAATGCTTCGCTTCCGTGGAGGGATACTTGGCAAACTCAACGTGGCCGTCCATGAAGAGAATATTGCCGCCACCGGGGAGGTGGTTGAAGTTACGGCTGGTTACGCCGCCGTTCTTCGCGGCGACCGCGTCCCACAGTACCGCGAGCTGCGACTGGGCGGACGTAGAGGCACCGGGGTTGTTGATATCCGTGATGAAGAAGCGCTCGACGCCGTCGCGAAGGTGCTGGATTTCCACATTCAGATTAGGCAGGCCGTCCGAGCCGAAAAGCGTCGCGCCGGTGATGGTCTTGCCAAGGTTACCGAGGCACATGTACTTCTGATTGCCTGCCGCCGCACTGTGGTAGGGCGGGGTCGGGTTCTTTTTCTGCAGCACAATCGCGCTCATGGTCGAGTAGTACCCGGCGTTGGTCATCCAGGCGGGATTGATGGCCAGCCCGCAATAGGTGTAGGGGTGGTCATTGCTGTACTTGAAGGGTTGGACGTTGACGCTCTTGCTGATGAGCCCGGTCATCTCATCTGCGAAAGGCGCCACGGCCATCAGGGCCGCCGAATTGGCCGGATTGCCGTAGTTCGCGTGAACCGGATTGTCCTTCCAGTTATCGGGCGAGGCCGTTCCCGAAGATGGGCAGACCAGCACCGTCAGGTCGGTCAGGTAGTCCGGATGGAGCTGCGTCGTGCTCACCATGCGGGCGATTTTGCGGTGGGCATAGGGCGCGCCTTCCGTGGAGCCGCTTACCACTGAGCCGAAGGGATCGTTGAACGCGTCGATTTGACGGGTGGGAAACGAGCCATTGTGTTCGTCGGCGAACATCTTCATGGTCAGCCCCATCTGCTTCAGATTATTCTGGCAAGTGGCACGGCGGGCGGCTTCACGGGCGCGGGCCAGCGCGGGCAAGAGAATGGCCGCGAGAATGCCGATGATCGCGATTACGACCAGCAGCTCGATTAACGTAAATCCTTTTTTCATGAATGCTCTTCTCCTAATGTTAGTTTCTCAACCTTGTTAACTCACGCCGGAATCAAGTCGTAGCACCTTCGCCCTGAACGGATGACCTCCTTCCTTCCCATGGGTTCACCCACGCGTGTATTCACAAGCCGCACCCCACGCCATCGGGGATGGGGCACCAACTCCGTCCCCACACATAGCACGATTCATACCATTGAGTGAAAGTGCCCCAACGACCTTGGAAAAACGGGTCCGGTGCGCGCCGTTACGTTCTCGCCTCCCCATGATTTTTTCATGGCGGGTCTGGCTCCGCGCGTGCAAGAGCCCTCGGGGGAGAGGGTTAGTGTCCCGACGCGGATTGGGGCCTATGAAATATTCATGGGGGTGCGCGGTACAGAATGAACCGCCGCCGTATCGAAGAAGCGTCGCGAAGGCCACCGTTGAGTAGCGACCGGCTCCTCGCGCTCGTGAGGAATGCAACCGCCGCCGACCGGGAAAGCGGAAGCGAGGCGAGTGATTTCGGGCAGTTGAAGTCTGGAAGATTCACAGGCTATTCTAGCGGCGCGTAACCGACGGGACAGCGGCGGGTGTGTCATGTATTCGCATGGTGAAATCGCCAGCGCAAGCCACTGGGCGCTCCGCTATCGTGCGCCGAGACACGGAAACGTGTCTTGAAGGCCCCGCAGACAAATCGATTCAGGAGAAGCAACCATGGGGGAGAGTAGGTCAAGGGCGTGCCGTCGGCACCTTGCCGGAGAGGGGTACACCCATGAGTCCCAATGAGTACCCCGCCTTGCCCGTACTGATTGTTGACGATGAAGTCGATGCGGCGGAGCAGTGCGCCCTCAACCTTCGCGCGGCTGGAATCACGCGATGCACCTGCTGCAATGACAGCCGGGAGGTCCTGCCCATGCTCGCACAGCGCGAATTCAGCGTGGTGCTGCTGGACCTGTGGATGCCCCACATCAGCGGGAGCGAACTCCTCGAGAATATCGTTCAGTCCTACCCCCACATCCCCGTCATTGTCGTCACCGGCGCTACGGAACTGGAAACCGCGGTCGCCTGTATGCGGCAGCGCGCCCACGACTACATGGTGAAGCCGGTCGAGCCCAATCGTCTCGTCGCTGGCGTCCGTCGGGCCGTCGAATTCACCGAGGTCGAAGCCGAATACCGTTCCTTCAAGGCGCACGTCTTGAGCGGCAGCCTGAAACAGCCGGACGCATTGTCATCGATTGTGACCCACAACGCCTCCATGCTCGCCCTGTTCAAATATGTCGAGACCATCGCCAAGACTCGTAAGCCCGTCCTCATTACCGGGGAGACCGGCACCGGGAAGGAACTCTTCGCCCTCGCCGTGCATGACTTGAGCGAACGGCAGGGCGCTTTCGTGGCGGTGAATGCCACCGTCCTGGACGATCATACACTCGCCGATACCTTGTTCGGACATCAGAAAGGCTCCTTCACCGATGCCGCTTCGACGCGGGATGGACTGATCAAAACCGCATCGAATGGCACGCTGTTTCTCGATGAGATAGGCGACCTGTCGCCCGCAAACCAGACGAAGATTCTGCGTCTGGTCCAGGAGGGGGAGTACTTTCCACTCGGCATCGACCTCCCCAGAAGATCGACGGCGAGGCTCGTATTCGCGACGAATCAGGACCTTGATCCCAAGGTGAAAGATCAGCGCTTTCGCGCAGACCTCTACTATCGCCTCCGCGTGCATCACATTCACGTTCCGCCGCTGCGGGAGCGCCTGGACGATATACCCTTTCTCGTGGATCACTTCCTGGAGAAGGCCGCCGCCGAGCTGGACAAGAAGAAGCCGTCCGTGCCGCAGGCCCTGTATTCATTGCTGGGCGCCTACGATTTTCCCGGCAATGTACGCGAACTCGAGAGCCTTGTTTTTGAAGCAGTGAGCACGCACCATTCCGGCATGCTTTCCCTGGAGGCTTTTCGCAGGCACATCAAGTTCGCACCGGCAACCGCGGTTCAGGCTGCGGACTCGGAAGAATCGGAAGAATCGGAATGGCCTGACTTTGCCAATTGTCGGGCCCTGCCTTCCATGGGAGCGGTACGTCGCGCACTGGTGAATGAAGCCCTCCGCCGCGCACACAATAACCAGAGTGTCGCGGCTGCGCTCATCGGCGTCTCTCAGTCAGGCATCAGCCGGATCGTCAAGCGGCCCGCGGAGGATTGACCGCGCGCGGCAATACAAGCTACCTCAATCTCGTGATGTTACGCACTTCGCTCGCCTACATTCCCATCCGCAGCGGCACAAGGCGCACGGGGCCGAGGAGTCCCGAGTCCAAAAGGGGCCAGCCGCTGGCGTCGAAGGGCTTGTACTGGATGTTCACGAAGTTGATCTCCTCGAAGATCTTCCAGTCCACGCCGCGCCGGTCCATATCGGCGATGCGGTTGGCGGCGAGGTTGGTCACGTCGATTTCCAGGACGTTTCCCGTCGCCTTCAGGGGCTGCGTAAAGGTGAGCGTGGCGGGCAGACTCCAGGCGCAGCCGAGGAACGCGCCGTTCAGCGTGACGCGGGCGCTTTCGCAGACTTTTCCCAGATCCAGGCGCCAGGCCTCCGGCTTCGCGCCGGGTGCGTCGAAATTGATGGTGTAGCGCGCGGTGCCGCCGAATCGCTTCGCCTCTTCGTCGGAGGCGTTGGTCCACGAATCCAGCGTAGCCGTGCGGTACGCCTCGGGAAGCGTCGGCCCGCCCTTGAGGAACGTCACGTCCCACTCGCCTTCCACCGCAACAGGCTCGCCCGCGGGCTGCCAATAGGGCCAAGCCGCACCGGTGACCTCGCGTTCGGCGTAGGTCCGCAGGAAGCATGATTCCCCTGGCTCCAGCGCAATGCGCACGGCCGTGGCGCCGTCGCGTGTCTCCGTCTGCGCAAGTCCCCGGCGTTCATTCAAGGCATCGAGCAACACCACGCTCTTCGCGGGTGTTGCGAGGGTCCAGAAATCATCCACCGGCTGCGCGGTCAGGTTGGCCACAAAGTAGAGCCAGCCTTCCGCATGCTTCAGGCGAATCATGGACAGGCCCGAGGTAGCCAGTGCTTCCGGCGCGACACCCGCGCCCGACAGAACCGTCTCCAGCGCCTGGGCTTCAAAGATCCGACCCGCGCCCGATCGAGTCTCCCGCACCGCCTTCAGCGCCGAGCGCCGCGCTTCCAGATTGCCGAAGCCGGGCACGTCCTCCGGCACCTTTCCGAGGAAAGCCACCGTCGCTCCGGCCTCCGCCAGCTTGAATATCTGCCCCAGGGTTTCGGGTGCCATGCGCGGCGTCTCGGGAATGACCAGCACCGCGTAGTGGTTGCCGCCGAGCAGCACCCGGCCCCGCTCCACCGTGGCGCCCTGCAGGATCGTGTCGGAAACATAATCGAAAGAATGGCCCGCCGCCGCAAGGGCTTTCGCCGTGTCGTAGAAGGGCGTGCCAATGAGCCATTGGTCAATGTTGTGCACCGTGAGCTGCTTCCGCAATCCCTTCGGGTCATGCCACACATCGTTGATGGGAAAATAAAGCAGCACATCGTTGGCCGGCGTGCATGCCTGCAGCAGCGCCTGACTACGGGCCACATAGGCATTCAAGAATTTAAAATCGTCCCACCAGGGATTCGTCGGCGCGAAGTGGACCGACGCGTAAAAAAGCCAGCCGGGCCAGGGCGCATCCGCCGGGGAGTAGGGCGTGCCATGATAGGCAATATTGTTGATGCCCGCCGCGAGGAGTTGGTCGATCTCCGGCTTGCACTGAGAAAGGGCCACCTGAAAGTGTTCGCCCAGCCACGTGCAGGTCTCCGCCGAAATCAGCGGCTTGCCTGTCGTGTGCGCGGCGGAAGAAGAGAATTTCAGCATCAGCAGATCCGGCGGCTCGTTGTCGAAGTTCGGATCTTTCCGCAGCCCCGGAATGGGAAAGCCGGAGGGGCCGAAAATCTCCGTCTCCGGGATGTCCGACGCCGCATAAAGATCAAGCAGGTTGCCCGGCGAGCCGTGGGCCTGATTTCGAGAGCGGGAGCCCTGCGCGTGGGTCCACGCGGTCCATTGGGCGATGTAATCCTTCAGCAGCAGATCGCTCAGGGTCGTTCGGTAGTCCGCCTTGATCCGCGCCACGCGCTCCGGGTCGCCCTCGCCCGCAAGCTCGGGCAAGTAGTGCCGCAGGTCGTAGCCGTGCTGCTTTTCGAAAGTCGTCCAGAACGCCGGGGTCCAATCGCCGCCATATTCAAACGAGTCATGGGAGAAGGCCCGGAGGGGCTTGCCCTCGAAATGATCCCAGCCCGTGCTGAAATGCGCCAGATAGCGCTGGAGCGCCTCGCCGGAATAAGAATTCAACACCCGGCCCGCGCCCCCCGGTGCGGCCCGCTCCACCAGGTTTCCTGCAAAGCGAGAGAAGGCAACATAAAACGTGTGGGGGCCCTCCGGCAGCGTACCGATGAACTTTCCATCCTTCACCTGATCCGTCAGGTCAAGGACCGCGCCATCCGCGCCATAGGCCATGAAGGTGAGGAGCGTGCCGTCCTCCGGCAATCCCACGGCGTCGCCGCTCGCCGCGATAGCGACTTTGGCCACCGTGAGCTTCGCGTCGGCATCCTCCAGCGTCACCGTGGGCCCACCGAAAGGCCAGCCCGTGCCCGTCGGCATGTCCACGCCCATGCCGAGCCGCGCGGCCTCGTTCGTCGTGTGGGCCATCATCGCGAGCCATTCCGGTGACAGGTGCTGAAGATTCCGGTGCTCATGTCCCTTCACGCCATAGATGGGCACGATCTCCACGCCACCCAGGCCAGCGGCGGAGAGGGACTCCAGCCACGTCGTGAGGTTTTCCTTGTCCACGGCGCTCCCGAGCCACCAGGCCCGGGTCCATGGCTTCGCCAGAGAGCCCGGCTCGGGAAAGGCAAAGGGGTCAGCTTCGGCGAGCGCGGGGAGGCAAGTGCCGATTAGGGTCGCGATGACAAGCAGGACGCGCATGGATTTCAAAGCCCTCAGGTGAATGAATTGAATCGACCGGCCCATTGACCGGTTCACCATCCTAACCCAAACGATTTCACAGGCGAAAACTAACACTATCTTATTTTGACATCTTCCAGCCGATATGCCACCGTATACCGGTGCTTTGGGAACCGGCGCAACGTCGCCGAACGATCGGGAACCTCATGTCCAAGCGAAGCTTTGCCGCACTCCTCACCGCCGTATGCTTTTCCACGTCCCTGCTGGCCGCCGAGCTGCCCGGCCCCACCGAAACTGGCTATCGCCTGCCCAACGGATGGCAGATCACGCCCATCGGCACCGCCGTGCCCGTGAATGATCTCGTGACCAACTTGCTGCCCTCGCCCGATGGGAAATTCATGCTGGCCCTCAGCAGCGGCTACAATCCCCACGAGCTGGTCCTCATCAGCATCGAAAGTGGCGAGCCCAGCCAGGTGATTTCACTCCCCACGGCCTTCATGGGACTGGCCTGGTCGCCCGATGGCACAACGCTCTATGTTTCCGGCGGGAACAACAAAAAAGAGGACGTGCGCGCACCCGTGTACGTATTCGCCTATGACGGCACGAAGCTTTCGGAAAATCCAGTGCGCGAACTCGCGGAAAGCGTCGCGCCGGAAAACATCTACTGGAGCGGCCTGGCCCACCACCCGTCGCAGCCCCTGCTCTATGCAGCGAATCGCACGGCGGGCAACGTCGTCGTTTTCGATACGGCGAAGGGCGAAATCGTCACCCGCATCCCCACCGGGGTAAATCCCTACGATCTCGTGCTCTCGCCCGATGGCGCCCGACTCTACTGCTCCAACTGGGCCAGCGACAGCGTCTCCGTCATTGACACGGCGAGCAACAGCGTCGTGGCCACCATCGAAGTGGGGGACAACCCCAACGACATGATCCTCGCGAAGGACGGACGGCTCTTTGTCTGCTGCGCCAACGACAATACCGTG
Source organism: Candidatus Hydrogenedentales bacterium (assembly GCA_942492815.1). Lineage (GTDB taxonomy): Bacteria > Hydrogenedentota > Hydrogenedentia > Hydrogenedentales > JAEUWI01 > JAEUWI01. Next base: position 51,463 of record OW818658.1, read on the forward strand.
GTCGTCATCGATACCACACGGGGCCGCGCCGTGGGTACCATCATCACCTCGCTCCACGAGCGCGCACCCGAAGGCTCCACCCCCAATGCCCTGGCCCTCGATCCCGAATCGGAAACGCTCTACATCGCCAACGCGGACAACAACAATGTCTGCGTGGTGGATGTGGAAGATGCCGCGGAGAGTGCCGTGCTCGGCTTCCTGCCCGCGGGCTGGTATCCCTCCGCCCTTGGTATGAGCCCTGACGGCGCAATACTCTACATCGGCAACGCCAAGGGCATTGCGTCCGCGTCGAACATCCGCGGGCCCCACAGCCCCCTGCCCGAGGGCGAAGAGGGGAAGGGCACCACCAAGTCCACCATGAAGGGTTCGGTCAATATCGTTTCCGTGGCGGACTACAAGAGCCGCCTTCGCGAGTTGACGAAGCAGGCCTATGCGAACTGTCCGTACAACGACGACCAGCTCGCCAAAGCAAAGCCCCGCGATGGCGCGCCGAGCGTCATTCCCGAGACGGTGGGCGCAGGCTCCGCCATCAAGCACGTGATCTACATCATCAAGGAAAACCGCACCTACGATCAGGTTTTCGGCGATCTGCCCCAGGGTAACGGCGACCCGCGCCTCGCCATCTTTGGCCGGGAGATCACCCCGAACCACCATGCCCTCGCCGAGCAGTTTGTGCTCCTCGACAACCTCTACTGTGACGCCGAAGTCAGCAGCGACGGACACCAGTGGAGCAACGCGGCCTACGCCACCGATTTCGTGGAGAAGCAGTGGCCCGCGGCCTACAGCGGCCTCTCCGCCGCGCCCTATACCGACGCGTCCATTCCTGCTTCGGGCTACATGTGGGACTTGTGCAAGCGTAAGGGCCTGACGTACCGCAGCTACGGCGAGTTTGCCCATCGCGTGAGTGAAGGCGAAGCCATGAGCAGCCGCGCCCAGGGCCTTGCCGGGCACGTAGCGCCCCACTACCTCAACTGGGGCGCGCGCGACACGGAGAACGCCGCCGAGTTCATCAAGGAATTCGACGTCTACGAAGCGAACTTCGACGATCCCGACCCCGAGAAGCGCCTGCCAAACTATATCGTCATGGGCCTGCCCGAGGATCACACCGTCGGCAGCAGCCCCGGCAAGCCCACCATCCAGGCCGCTGTCGGCAGCAACGACTACGCCCTCGGCCTCATCATCGAGCGCCTCTCCCACAGCAAGTACTGGCCGGAAATGGCCATCTTCGTCATCGAAGACGATGCCCAGGACGGCCCCGACCACGTGGACGCCCGCCGCACCATCGGTTTCGCCATCAGCCCCTACGTGCGCCGCCATACCGTGGACAGCACCTTCTACACCACCTCGTCCATGCTGCGCACCATGCAGTTACTCCTCGGGCTCCCGCCCATGAGCCAGTTCGACGCCTCGGCCAATCCCCTGTACCGCAGTCTCGGCGACGTGGCCGATCTCACGCCTTACACCCACCTCGAACCGACCACCGACATCAACGCCCTGAACGAAAAGACCGCGTGGGGTGCGAAGGAGTCCATGGAGATGGACTTTTCCGAGTTTGACCGCATGCCCATGGCCCAGTTCAACGAGATCATCTGGAAAAACGCCAAGGGTCCCGACAGCGAGATGCCTCTGCCGGTCCACCGCTTCGTGGCCGCGAGTCTGGTGGAGGAATAAGGGAACGGCCTGGTCGAATCTCAGTCCGTCTGCGGACCCGCGATGAGATTCAGAACCCGGTCCAGGCGCGCCACGTTCATCTTGCGGAATTCCACCGCATCCTCGTGGGTGAAGAGGTGCAGATAGCGCAGCGCCAGCAGATAGAGGCCGACAAAGACGATGCCGAGGAGCAGGATGGTCGGGAGGCTCGCATAGGCACCCAGCCAGGGCGCGAAAATGCCGTCCATGAGCGGCGCCAGCAGGGAAAGGCCCCAGGCTCCGCCAAAGAGCACCACCGAGTGCCGCAGAAAGAAACTCATGGGGAAGTAGATTCCCCCGATGATCCGGCGCGCCACATACAGCCGAATGGGAATGGTCAGGGCAAAGGTCAACACCACGGCCGCCGTCGCGCCCAGGATCTGGTATTTCGGGATTAGCAGGTAATCCAGCACCAGATTGACCACAATCGTCATATACAGCAGCGGCGTCATGGCCAGCACTTTTTCTTTCGCGATGATAGCCATGGAGAGGGGTACCGAAATGAAACCCAAAAGGTGGATCACGAAGAACCAGCTTGCCACCTGTCCCGCCTGATTGTTCTCGCTGGGGAAAAACAGACCAAAGATCTCGGGGGAGAAAAAAGCGCCGAAGGCCGACATGGGCAGCAGCACCAGAATGAGGACCTTGTAATAGGTGCGGATCAGGCGCCCCAGGCAATCGGGGTCGCGGGCGTAGGACTCGGAAACGGCCGAAGTAAAGAGGCCATGCACCGCGAAGGGGAGGAGGGTGAGAAACATCTGGGTCTGGCCCACGCCGAGATCATAGATGCCCACCACGGCCGCCGGGGCCGATGCGGAGAGGAAGACCACCTCGGAGTAGCGCTGCATGATCAACTGGCCCGACTGGTTCAGCAGGCTGGCCCAGCCCAGCGAAAAAAGCCGCCGCGATCCGATGGCCTCGTCGTCTTCGCCATTCCACTCCAGCTTGCCGAGGTAGCGAAAGAGCCACCACGCCCCGTAGACCGATACCATCGCCAGCGCCACTGTCTGGGCGCTCAGGGCCACGCCCGCAACACGGTACGTCTCGGGGGACAGGGACACGAAAAGCAGCCCCACCAGCAGCAGGCCCTGCACCGCCGACTGCACCGCCGTCGCGGCCACGCAATACAGGGAGGTCATGACCACGTCGAGGTAGTTGCGGAAGGCGCGGGCCGCCACGAAGAGAAGCACCGCCCAGAGCAACGGGGTGGTGCTGCCCGTGAAATCGCCCGAATCTACGCCGAAGAAATACCGGTCCAGCGCGGGCTGCGCGATAAACACCAGCGCCCCACAAACCACGAGGGAGGCTGCTTCCCAGCCACAGGTCGTGCGGATGAGGCGCATCAGCCCGGATTTGTTCTGCTGTACTTGAAGCTCGGGGATGAAGCGCGCCATAGATGTGCTCAGGCCGAGCCCGCAGAAAACAATGAGCACCTCCGCCAGCGTGCGGCATTTTGTGAGCACGCCGTATTCTGACTGCCCCAAGTAGTTCCAGGTGATCCACGAAACCACGGCATAGACGAACAGGAGGATAATTTTGCTGGCGATAGCCCACGGAATACCACGGAGCACCTCCCGCGACACAATGGCGCTGTCCGCCGCGGAAGTGGCTTCTTCTTCAATACTCATGGGCCTGGTTACATTTCCTGTTACTACTTCAGGGGAGGCGCTGCCGCCAAGTTAACGGGATTATACGTCCCTCGGCGCATCGGAAGCCAACCGGCCGGTGGGATTCAACTATTCAGACCGGATCCGTCCTTCGGGCGGAAGCCAGAGCCCTGGCGCTGCCACCGCGCTGTGCCGTCTGGGACTCGCCCTGCAGGAGGTCCGACAACGCGTCGCCCAGCTCGGCAAACTTAAAGACATAGCCCGATGCCTGCAGCCGTCCCGGTGCCACCCGCCGACTTTTCAGCACAAGTTCGGGCTCGGTGCGAATGAGAATCACACCCAGTTCCAGCAGCCACTTCGGCGTGGGGAGGCCCATGGGGGCGCCTGCGGCCCGGCGCACGGATTCCATGAAGGACCGGTTGCTCAGCACATTGGGTGCCGTGGCGTTGACCGCACCGCTCAGGTCCTCATGGGCGGTCACGTGCTCCACAATCCCCGCAAAGTCCGCCTCATGGAGCCAACTGACGTATTGCCGCCCGCTGCCCTGTCGGCCACCCAGGCCCAGGCGGGCGAGCGTGCGCAGAGGCACCAGCGCCCCGCCGCCGCGTCCGAGCACGATGGACGTGCGCAGGGCCACACGGCGGACCGTCGCGGGAACGAGCGCTTCAAAAAAGGTCTTCTCCCACTGCCGGCACACGTCCACCGAAAAACCCGTGCCGAGTTCACCGGTTAGTTCGTCCATGGGGCGGTCTTCCGCGTGGCGATAGATGGTCGCGGAGGAGGCATTGATCCAGAGGCCCGGCGGGTGTGTGGAAGCCGCGATGGCCTCGCCCAATACCCGGGTGGAGTTGAGGCGCGATGCATAAATGTCCCGCCGGTTGGCCGCCGTGTAGCGGCAGTCCACCGAGCGCCCGCTGAGGTTGATGAGAACATCCGTATCCTCCAGCAGCGCCGTCCAGGGGCCCAGCGACTTGCCGTCCCACACCTCCGACGGACTCCAGATCTCGCGCGAGGCCCGACTGCGCGTCAGCACCACCACGCTGTGGCCCTGGTTGGAGAAATGCCGGTCAAGTACTTGTCCGAGAAATCCGCCACCGCCCGCGATCAGGATGTTCATGGCTGCGTGTCCTTTCTGGAGTGAGTTGCATAATATTTTGAACGTGTTCAAAGTTTACCATGGGGCTGCGGAAAGGTCAATTATCGGACGGATCAGACGGATCAGCCCGATCGGTCGAGGAAGCTCTGATCGGTCCGATCCGTCCGATCCGTCTGATCGGTCAGATGACCGCCCGACCACCGTTCGTAGCTGCCACCGAGGACCCAAAAGTGCAACGCGCGCTCCATATCTATAGGGGCACTTCCAGCCCGCAGAGGAGCAGCAGCATGAAACCTGAAGATCCGAAACCAGGACACACGTCACTGGCGGCCCCCGCAGTCGCCTGGAAATTCCGCAGGAAGGATGTCTTCGCCCGCATCGAGGACGGCCCGGAATTCTATGTCGCCCGGCGCACGGCCTACGGGGCCCGCGTTGGCCTGGCCCAGATTGGACGGCTGAGCGGGCCGATCTACGACCCTTCGGCGTACATGGCCGAGTTCGGCCCCTGGGCCCAACTGGTCTATGCCATCGGCGCGTCGGAAAGCGCGAACCGCTTCAACCGCATAAACAGCTACGACCGCGCCGCTTTCACCTTCGGCTTCTATCAGCTTGGGGCCCACACCCCCGAGGAGAATCTCGTGCTGCTGCTGCGTGAGGCCACGAAGCTACCCGCCTTCCAGCGACACTTCCCAGAACTGCAATTGAAAGACGGGCGACTCCATCGCGTTACCGAAGGAAGGGTCACCGATCTTGAAGTTGAGGTTTACAACGCCCGCCACGACGAACAACAACTCGAAAACCTCATGCGCTACCTGAACCCCGTCGAGACGCAACTGGACGAAGCCGAGATCATCCACGCGGCCCGGCTGGTGGATCTCTGCGAGAACTCGCCGGAGTTTTGCGCGCTCCAGGTGCACACGGCGATCCAAATTACGGCGCGCAAGTTTCGCGAGCGCTACCAGCCGTGGTACGACCTGAACGGCGCGTCGGATTCCATTTGCGTGGCCATCGCCGACATCCACCACCAGGGACGCGCAAGAAAGGCCCAGGTGCGGGCGGCCCTGGCCTCAACCACGCCCCTGGCCAACCTCACCAGACTCGGGGAGGACAAGTATCCAGAGCGATGCCAATCGCTGCGCAGAATGATAGCGACGATGGAACAAAGCGGCCAGCTTGGGCATCACAAGTACGAGCCCGCCCACGGATTGTTCGTGCCGGTGTGAGGATGGAACTGTGGGGACGGACTCGCGCCCGCCACTTCTGCGCGTGCGGGCTGCGTCGGGCTTCCAGGAGTCTGCACATTGCGAGGAAACCGTGAACGCGCGTGCCTGTCCCAGTGGATGGGTGTGGTGACCATGGATTGCTTAAGATCGCGATCCTGTATGACCTACCACATTCGCTTCAAGTACCCTGTGGGATTGAAGGTAATGAAGAAGGATTCACATTCCCGCTCGGTGACGAAGCCCGTGTTTTCGGCTAGAAAATCCGCAATCGCCTCGTAGGGCCCGGGATCAGGGCCGTAGTCGAGGCCATGGCGGCAGTGAGAATCTTCCACGATGAGGTAGCTGCCGGGTGTCACCAGAGGGGCGTAGGTCCTAAGAACATTCAGCGTATTGTCGTAGGTGTGGAGGCTGTCTTCAATCACGAGGACGGTGTCCTCCGGGCGAATCCGCGCGCGCACGGCGTCGATGGCGTCGCAGGCATCCGCCGTGATGCACTCGATGCGCGGGTGGGTTCGCACTGCGGCGTTGAAGGTGTCGTGCTGGATGTCCACGGCGATGAGGCGCTCCTTGCCGAGGTGATCGAGCAGGTGGGCCAGGGCCAGGGCGGAGCCGCCGAAGGCATTCCCGATTTCCACGACGATATCGGGCTTCACCTTCCAGAGCAGTTCTTGGTAGACCCAGAAGTCGAGGGGATTCTTGAGGGTCTGGACGCCGAAGTAGGTGGTGTGGTCCGCCACCCGGTTCTGAATGAGGCGGATGATGGCCTTGGCCGGGAGGGTGAGGTTGAACTCCATGGGCGGGACGCCACCCACGAGGTGGGACTCGGTGCTGGCATCCTGATGAAGGGCCATGGGTGCTCCGCAACAGGCGAGGTCGCCCGCGCCTCCCCGGAGGATGGCGGCCATGGCGCCGCAGGCGTCGCAGCGGTAGACTTGCATACGTTCTGACATGGGAAAACTCCTGAAAATCCTGCCGGAGCTTACACACTGGCCCTTCCACCTTGTCAAGGGCTAAGGTTTAGCCCGTCTGGAATTGACAAGCCCCACCGATGCCATGCATCATTTTCAGGTCAGCAAGCCGCAGTACCCACGGGGACGTGAGAGCAGATGCCACAGGATCGGAAGACCATCGCCGAGGCGCGTGCGCTTCAGGCGTGTATCCAGGTGACAACGGATCCCGTGGAGCAGAATCGGCTCTGGAATCGGTACTACGCCCTTTCCGATGAGGTGTTTCCCGAGGCTTCGGTACTGCACAAGCGTTACAAGACCCTGGAAGGCGCCGAGCGGCATCGCTTCAAGACGGAGTACATGGAGCTGGTGCGGCGTCTCTGGGCCGCGACGGATCCTCAGGCGGCCTATCCCGTCTCCTTTTCCGAGACGCCGGCGGTCGCCCCCACACCCCGCTACGGGACGCCGAAGCTCCAACCCGTGCCCTTGCCACAAAAGCGCCCTTCCGTTCTGCCGAAACTTGCGCTGTCGGCCCTGGCCCTCCTGGTGATGGTTTCGGGGGGCTACGCCCTGTGGCAATACGGGCAGTCGAAAAGGGTGGCCTCGGTAAAGCCCCGCGCTATCACCCCCCAGACCGCCCCGGAATCGGCCCCCCCGCCAGCGCTCCAGGAGGAAACTGCTTCCGTCCCGACCGCGCCGGCGACCCCGGTGAGTGCAAGCGCGCCAGAATCCAAATCAACACTGGGACCCGCGCCGGAGTTCAATCCGCCGCTGGACAAGATAGAAGCCGATCTGGCGCAGAACATCCTGCCGGCCTTCGCCACGGTTCCGGATGAGCTCCGGGGCAAGGGCGACCGCCTGGTTCATCCCGGTGGCGAGTATACGGACGTGTACATTATCGAAAGCAACAGCCTGTTTTACGTGCGTATCCCCGAACGGGGCGTGGTGGAGAGTCTGGCGAAGGCCGGGGCGCAGGTCACCATCAGCACAGACACGACGATTCGCGAGGCCCTGCTGGCCATCTGGAACCAGAACCGCGAAGAGTTGGACCGGGTGGCTTCGGAGCGTGAAAAGGAAAAAGCCAATCGCCTCGCATCCTATCGCAAGGCCTACGACCAGCAGGTGGCGGACCACGACAAGGCGGCGGCGGAAGAGCGTTGGCGCGATCGCGCGGCCGACTGGCTCGCATTGGGCGGGGAGCAGCGCAATGTGCTTCGGGCCCGGGCCTACAGCAACTGGCAGGCGATCCAGAAGGAAGTGGCGTCGATGCAGGAGCTCTACTTCAAGATTTCGCGGGCCTATGAAATCGTCGGCATAACCGACTCGCGGCTGGGAAGCCTGGCCAAGGCGTACAACTCGGCTTCGCGAACGCGCGGTCCGGACTATGAAATGGAAGATGCCTTCGTCCAGTATAACTGGGAGCGGGAAGACTTGATACGAGAGGTGGTGGAGTGGGAGAAAGAATATTACCGGCTGAACGAGTATCTGGCGAAGAACTATCCCGATATTGAGAAGCGCGTGGAAGAGATCAAGCGCCTGGACGACAGCCTGCCCGCGGAAGTGCGCGTGGCGGAGGCCACCGTGAACTGGGATGCTGCGCTGGATCCCGAGTCTCCATCGGAAGAGGCGGGGGGCTTCGGCACGGGCTTTGTAGTGGCACGGGGAATCGTCATGACCTGCGCCCACGTCGTGCGCGGCGGCACCAAGGTCACCGTGCTGTCCGGCGGCGGCGCCCGGCACGACGCGAAGATTAATACGCTGGATATGGGGAACGACTGGGCGCTCCTGGAGGTCAATGGTCTGGAGAGTGAGCCCATTCCCGTTTCGGTGGACAAGCCCAACGTGGGCGCGACCATCTACTGCATCGGCTATCCCCTGGGCGGCATCAAAGACAGCACCGACCCCATCGTGGGCAGCGGCAACATCGCCGCGCTCCAGCGCCTCGATGGCGACGAGCGCTTCATGCAGATCACCGCACCGGTGAATCCGGGCAATTCCGGTGGTCCCGTGCTGGACCAATACGGTCGCTGGGTGGGAATCGTCTCCCAGAAATTGAACGACATGGAAACGCTCAAGGCCGCCGAGACCGTGACCCAGGGCGTGAACTTCGCCGTGAAGGCGAGTTTCATCCAGCCCCTGGTCCAGCCCAAGGGCGGCGTGCAGCTTACGCCCGCCCCGCCCAGGACAGGCCCACCCCTGACCCTCGAAGCCATGACCCAGCGCTACGCGCCCTCGATCGTGAAGATCGTGGTGGAATAGATGCCCGTGATGAGTCGCAGGGACACCAGAGACTACAGCGACGGCAGATGTCCGGACTACTGCCGTCCCTGCTGTCCCTGAAGTCCCTGAAGTCCCTGCAATCAGGCACGGTCAATTTTGGACGGAGAATCGATTCAAATATGGCGCGGCCCACCGGATCCTTGATAGGATCACTGGCCCGCACACTCCGTTCCCCTCACCGCGCGCTCAAGGAATCCACCGTGAAAAAGAAGCAGATCGTGTTGCTATTGGGGCTTATTGCCCTCGCCGTCGTTTTTTACACCCAGGGGGCCCTCGCGGGTGCCCTGGTGTTTGTCCTCTTTATTGCCGGGCTTGGCGTGGTGCAGGTCCGAAAGCTCTTCGCCTCCAGCGCGGGTATCGATGCGCTGAAGGCCCTTTGCCCGAAGTATGGCTTTGAGACCATGATCGCCCGGGCACAGGAGCGCATGCCCGCCGGTGAAGACTTCCACTTTGTCGTGCTGGGCGACACGCGCAAGCGCATGAAAACGGCCACGAAGATCTTCGGCGGCGCGAAAGACGAAGACCCCGTGGTGATCTTCCACACGGGCGACATCGTGCGCGGCGGCACGGCTCCGGAGTACTACGAGAGCCTCACACCGCTGGTCGATCAGGTGAGCCCCATCCCCGTGCTGTCCGTACCGGGCAACCACGAGCGCGGGGCCTGGCGCGACTACGCCGCTTTCAAAGCCCTCCACGGTGGCGAAGAATTCGCCTTCGAACTGGGCAACTGCCTTTTCGTGGGCATCAATAACAGCACCCAGCGCGGTGTGACCGATGCGGGACTGGCCTACCTGGAGAAGGCCCTGAGCGGCTCCACTGCGGCGCACAAATATGTGTTCTACCACATTCCGCCGAAGTTCTTCGAAGCAAAATTCGTCACGGATCGTCCCCGCCGCGGCTTCAAGGGCAACGAGCGGGAGAGCCACCAGCTCTTCATCAAGCACGGCGTCACGGAAGTGTTCATGGCCCACATCCACGGCTATGCCACGGAACTAATCGATGGCGTGCGCTACACCCTCACAGCCGGCGGCGGCGCAAAGCTCAGTCCGCGCGTTCGGGAGGAGGGCCGCTTCCACCACTACCTCGTGCGCCACGTCAACGGCGGCGAGGTCCGGCGTGAACTTATCAAACTTTCCGGTGACCGCTTCGAGCGTATCGACGAGGGGTGAGGGTGCCGGGAAGAGGGGCTCAGACATTCATGTCTGAGGCAAAGCCTACTGTAGCGATCAATTGGCACGGTGATCTTGTGATGAAATCGAGGGTCTCGTCATCCCCACGAAAGTGGGGATCCAGAGAATTTGCGGAGTGCACTTCGCCTGTGCACTGGATTCCCACTTTCGTGGGAATGACGTTGTTTGCGTTGCAGTGGCACTACACATCCTTTCGGGCCTCGGCGACCGAGGTGCGCTTTATCTCAGACAGGAATGTCTGAGACCCTTTGAACGATGCTTTTTGGATGGGGCGCGGCACGTTTTTCTGGCCGTCGATTCCGGATGCTGCACGAAAATGATCCGCATACCGCATTCGCGATATACTCCCGTTACCAGCAACCATCAGGCAGCCTCAGCCCCATCAGGAGATTTACACTATGCCCCGTCCGCCCCTTCTTCGTGTTATCGACTGGGAAGATGTACTGCGTTCCGGCGCGGATTTCGACACGTGGATGAAGGGTGCGGAGTCTTCCGAGAATCGTGACCGGATGGCGTCGGCGCTGGATGCGATGACGATTGAGCCGGACATCGCGGCGGGCCTCAAGGGCCTGAAGCGCACCGTCAACGTGGTGGCCATTGCGGAGGATTGGTGCGGCGACGTGGTGCGCCACGTACCCGCGCTTCAGGCCATGGCCCAGGCCACGAGCAAGCTGCGGGTCCGCTTTGTTACGCGGGAACAGTATCTTGACGTGTTTACCCGCTTCCTCACCAATGGTGGCGAGGCCATCCCCAAGTTCATCGTCATCAATGATAAATTTACCGAGTGCGGCAACTGGGGCCCCATGCCCGAAGCGTGCCGCAAGTTGATCGCCCGGGGCAAAGGTTGCGGCGACGTGGGCGCGGCGCGGAAGAAAGTCTCCGCCGCCTATGAGGCCGATCCGGGCTTGAAGATCGTGGTGCGGGAGCTCTACGAACTGGTGCAGACCGCCAGCGCGGACGCGCCCTGATTCGAGGGAGCACGACAGGACAAATTTGACGGACAGGACCGACCATATCGGTCCTGTCTGTTTTACTTCGCCAGCTCTTCCTTCAGTACCTGCTGGTAGCCGGTCAGGTCTTCCAGTCGCAACAGCACCAGCCGGTCGATGCCGAGGGCGCGCATGTTCGCCGTGGTCGTGCGGCTGTGGGGCGAGATCGTGTCCAAGCCCTGAAAGGCCAGGGTGTGCTTGCCCGCCTTGAGGTTGTGCAGGTCCAGCGGCTGCCACATATAGTCCGCGTTCACGATCGTGAAGTCCACGGGCGGGCCGAAATCCTTGCCGTCGAGGGAGGCCTGGTAGACGCCGCCCATCACCGCTTTGTAGACCATGGCGTTGAGCTGATAGCGACCGTCCTGCGCGACGTCAAAATCGATCTCCAGCCGACCGGTGGGCATGGCGGGGATATAGGTGATGCCGTTGCCATTGGGCACGACGAGCATGGCGGGTGTTGCGCGATAGGCCAGATCCTTGATGGGCAGCTCCACATAGGGCGCGATGCGCTTGTCCGCGGGTGGCAGGGATTCCGCGATGAACTTCGGCGGATACTGATACCAGAAGGCCACGGAACTGACCCAATCGGGCCGCTCGAAGAATTGGCCCAGGTGGCGGGTTTGCTCCGTGAAGACACTGCCGCGATGCTCGATTTCGACCTTGAGGGCTTCCTTGAAGGGGACGGGGTCGGGCAGGTGCCAGCGATAGGCCGTGACGCGATCACCGGGAAACACGCCCTCGTAGAGGCTCACGCCGTGGTAGGGCGTGGAGAATTCGCGGAAGCCCCAGGCGTCGTTGAAATAGTCCTCCGTGCCCGTCCCGCGCAGTTGGGGCGCGCTCGCGCCGTCGATGTAGAAGAAGTCGTCCCCCTCGCCGTACCACCCGATCTCCACCTGCTGCGCGGAGTGGACCGTGCCCACATAGTGGCCCCGGCCCGTCGTCTCCAGGATCGTGTAGTTGCCCGGCGTGGCGGGCATCGCCTGGCGATACTCCGCATGGAAATAGGTCGTGTCCTCCGGCAGGGATTCATGCTTCTGCCAGTCGAGGTAATAGTAGAAGGAGTCCACCTTCAATGTGGGGTGGTCGTTGGTAATGGTGACTTTGACATGCTGGCGGAAGGGGATGCGCCAGTAACAGGACCGCGAGCGGCCGTGGGACGAAACCGAGGTCACGGCGGAGGTGTAGTCCGCGTCCGCGCCATGGCCCACCCCGAAGAAATCGCCCAGGGGCGCCTGGACGCTGGGCTGCTCCGCGCCATCGTAGTAGATGCGTAGCACCAGCGAGCGCCCGTGAAAGAGATCCTCGGCACCCACCGTGTTCCAGAAATGGGTGATGATGCCGGGGCCGTCTTCGTCCATCAACACCAGCGTCTCCCCCGGGGGAATTGGCCGCGCATCGCCATTCTTCGCCAGGTCCTCATTCGAGCTGCTCGCCCGCCGCGCTTCAAATTGCTGCTGGCGCGTGAGGCTGTCGAGGAGGGGATCGGCAGCAAAGGCGGTGGGGAGGGAAAGAAGGGCAACGGCCACGGCGGCGGCCGCGATGAACCATCTCACGGGAAACTTCCTCCTGATGCGGATTGAACGACTCGATTCATACCATAGCACACACGATGGCGCACGGGGCGGAGGCGAGTCGACAAAAAAATCGGGGGCACCCGCGCGTTACCACGCTGGGTGCCCCCGAAGGGGAGTGAGTCTTAAATTATGCTGCCGTGTTCTTGCGGCGACGCAGGAAACCTACGAGGCCCATGCCCAGGAAGCCAAGACCAGCCGCCGCGGGTACGGGAACGACGGGGGCACCTGTTTCAACGAACAGACTGTCGTAAATATTACCGCCGTCCTGGTACGGACCGTTGAGAGAGCCATTATTTGCGAAGGCCCAGTTGGTCATGTCGAACACAAGGCTAATTGTGTAGAAGCCAGTGTAAATGTCGCCATTCGAATCACCGCCGAATACAAACAAACCATCGAATGTTCCGGTTACACCTGCAGGGTGGTTGTTGGCCGTGATTACGTCGCCCACCTGCACGCCTTCCAGACCGGTAGCTGTGATGTCTAGATCGTAAGTCAGGTAGGTGCCCGCGTCATGCACGTTGTCATAGACGGAGAACCGCGCATAGTCGTTTGCCGCGGTAGCGTTCGAACCGCTTATCTGCATAGTGTAGTCGGTCCAGTGAGTGCCATTGAAATTGGAGAAGCCCATGTCGACTAAGGTGTCCGTGCTCCCATTGTCATCGTACAACTGCATGAAGCCGATGCCGGTGTTACCATTGATATTGCCATTGCCAGCGCTCCCGTTGACCGTGTACCACCACGACCCCATCAGAACATTGTAGTTGGTATCGTATGCACCTGCGTCATTGACGAAGTAGAAGGAGGCATCACGATCCTGAATATTGATGACATCAAGAGCATTGATGCCGCTTTCGGCATCCGTCTGGGAGCCGTAGTGCGTGACCACGCCGGTATAACCAAACCGATCCGTCGAGAATACCCCGCCCGCTTGCGCAGTTGTCGCCAAGAGAGCAAATGCGGTCACGAACACGAGCGCACTTCTTCGCAAACCCAATTTCTTCAACATACAGCCACATCCTTATCCAATTTCCGGTCGAAGGGTATGTTTGCTGACGTGGAACTCCGATCCTCACACCTTGAGATCTCTCAAGCTACGGGTCTTGCGCCTTTTCATTGGAAAAGAAGAACGACATGATTGGTTCCCAAAACCGCCATCCCAGCCAAGACGTTCCCACCGACATCGATTCCCTTCACACAACGTCTTGCTCTAAGCAAGAATTGAGCCGCCCAAGGGACGATCCCGTAAACCACGTGTCACTAGCACTTTAGATGGGTGCGCTGCAGCGGTGAAGTGCCACTGCGGGCAGAAAAAGATACAGAATATTGTCATTTGTGACAAATTGCTGACATCCGGTAACTTGCCCGACCTGCGGCGACTGCGCGCTGGGAATACCCTGGAGACAACCGCACCGCCGGAATGGTAACCCACCCGGCCCTCGGCGTGGCGTTGGTTTTTGCTTTAAACTCTCGTATACTCCTCTGAACAATCTCATTTGGAAGGAGTGCAGCACCATGTTGAGGAACGTCGCTAAGGTCCTTGTCTACACCATCGCCCTTGTGGTCCTTTCCACCGTCGTCATGGCCGAAACCGTCTTTCCCGGGGCGCAGTGGGCGCGGATGAGTCCCGCCGAGGCCGGTATGGAGTCGTCGCGCCTGGACGCTATCGCGGCGCAGCTCGGCGGACGTGGCTGCGTCATCAAGGACGGCTATGTCGTGAAGGAATGGGGCGATCAAGCAGAATCGAAGGACTGGCTGTCCTCCGTGAAGCCCGTGATCAGCACCCTCCTCTTTTTCGCGATTGAAGAGGGCAAGGTGAAGGGCGTGGACCAGCCCATTGCCGAATTTGGCTGGGAACTCCAACCGCGCCATCAGGGGATTACCTTTCGCCACCTCGGCGCGATGAACAGTGGCTATGCGCGGCCCGAGGGTGCGGGGGAAGCCTGGGCCTACAACGATTTCGCCATCCAGCTTTACCAGAAGGCGCTCTTCGACAAGGTCTTTCAGGCCCACGGAAACGATGTGGCCTCGACCCCGGAGCGACTCGGACCGCTGGGCTTCGAGGACGGCCTCCGCTTCTCCGACAAGCATCGAATGAAGGCGTCGGTTCGCGATTTTTCGCGTATCGTCTGGTTCTGGTGTCAGAAGGGCAACTGGAACGGCACACAACTGCTGCCCAGGAAGTATTTTGACGAGTACATGAAACCCCAGACCGCGAAGGATCTGCCACAGACACTGGAGGACGGCAAGGACGACGATTACCTTGCCCTCGGGTCCTTCGGCGGCGGTTCGGATCACTTCACCCAGCAGGGTCCGGGCATTTACGGCTTCAACTGGTGGTTCAACGACACGGGTCGCCTCAATCCCGATGCGCCCACCTGGCCCGACGCCCCCGCGGATACCGTCATGTCCCTCGGTGCGGGGGGTAATTGCAGCGCCTTCATCCCCAGCCTGAATGTGGCGGTGATCGCGGCGCAGGCGGACTGGGGCAGCATCAAGGCGGGCGATCCGGAGGCAAAGCAGAATCAGATATTGAAACTGCTCACGGAAGCCACGAACGCCCCGGCGGAAATCGTGGTCGCGCCCGAGGAAGTACCCGCGAAGGTCAGCGGCATGTTGCAGAAATGGCAGCCGGTCATCGTGGACTTTGCGGGGCCCCAGGCCAACGCCTCGGACAAGGAGCCCAATCCTTTCCTGGACTATCGCCTGACCGTGGCCTTCACCGCGCCTTCGGGCAAGAAGCTGGATGTCCCAGGCTTCTTTGCGGGTGATGGCGCAGGTGGCCTCTCGGGCAATGTCTGGCGCGCGATTCTCTCGCCTGATGAAACGGGAGAATGGAAGTTCAAGGCTTCCTTCCGCGAGGGCACGCTCTGTGCCATCAGCCTGGACAAAGCCACGGGAAAGTCCACCGGCTTCAACGGCAGCTCGGGCGACTTTGAAATCGCCGCCGCGCCGGAGAATGCACCCGACTTCTACCGCTGGGGTCGGCTGGAGTACGCACAAACGCACTATCTGAAATTCCGCGATGGCGGCTACTGGCTCAAGGGCGGCACGGACGAGCCCGAAGACCTCCTAGGCTACCTGGGTTTCGCCAATACCGAACCCGGCAAGTTCGGCGGCCACAGCTTCGCGAATCACGGGCAGGACTGGCGTGAGGGCGATCCCGACTGGGAGGACGGAAAAGGCAAGAACATCATCGGCGCGCTGAATTACCTCGCGGAGCAAAAGGTCAACAGCATCTACTTCATGCCCATGAACATCGGTGGCGACGGCAAGAATGCCCACCCGTATCTCACGCCCATTAATCTCAACGGCAAGCCCGACAACGACAACCTCCACTTCGACCTGACGAAGCTGCACCAGTGGGGCATCGTGCTGGATCACGCGCAGCGCCGAGGACTCATGCTCCACTTCGTGCTGAACGAAGCGGAAGAACGCAACAAGATCGAACTCGACGGTGGCCACCTCGGCCTGGAGCGTAAGTTGTATTACCGCGAGCTTGCGGCGCGCTTCGGCCACCACCCCGCACTACTGTGGAATCTCTGCGAGGAGTATAACCTCAACTACAACCTCGGGCCGTCCCTCGTGAAGGAATACGCCCGCTACCTCAAGGCCATCGATCCCTACGACAACCCCATCACCGTACACCACTCCAGCACGCTGGATAAGACCTGGACCGAGTTCCTCGGCGACGACCACTTCCCCGTGGGCTCTTTTCAGATCAACGACGTGAGCATAGTCGAGATCTGGCGCGACAAATCTGTCGCGGCGGGCCTGCCCCTCGTCATTGGGATGGACGAGTACTTTCCCGACACCACCAGCCCGGAAAACACGCCCCGCCAGCGAAGGGAATACCTCTGGCCCATCTACTTCTCCGGCGGCAATGTGGAGTTCATCCTTTCGGACCTGCTCAAGACCGACGACTTCCGCAAATGCGAAGAACTCTGGAAGTATATGGCCATCGCGCGAACTTTTATGGAAAGTCTGCCCTTCTGGGAGATGGAGCCGTCGGACGGACTCCTGAGTGGATCCTCCGTCTTTGAGGGAGAGAACAATAAGCTGCCCGGCCAGGTATTTGTGAAACCCGGCGAGATCTACGCGGTCTATCTACCGTTAGCTGAACAGACGGGCACGCTGGATATGAGTGCCGCTTCGGGTGCCTTTTCTATGCAATGGTTCAATCCGCGATCAGGTGAATTTGTCGGTGACGCGCGCGAGGTTGTTGGCGGTGGTCCGGTGGCGCTTGGCCCGGTGCCGAGTGAGCCGGGCGAAGACTGGGTGGTATTGATTAAGCGGAAGTAGCAGTAACGGGCCAAGAAATAATCAAAGTCAACGCTGGAGCTTACCCCCCTACCCCCCGCAAGCGGGGGGGGACCTCACTCATCGAGCAGTCCTTTTGCTCCCCCCGCTTGCGGGGGGGTAGGGGGGGTAGAACCGGTAACGATTTTCATCATACGGATGAGGCGAAGACTCATGAAGGACTGGTCTGAAAACTGGAGAGAGACTCGTGAATGCAAGATTTCGATATTTGCCGGTTGTGCTGTTGCTCGTCCTCACGTTACTGGGAGCCTCGGCGCAGGTTGTCAAGGCCGGCCAGATCACCATCACCGACGGCGCAACGGGCACACCGGTGGATTTCCAGAGGGGCGTGCTGGAGGTGCGCTTCGAAGGACGCATCGCGCCCCATGAAGGCACCATTGTTCCCGTGCTCAATTCGGAGGGAAAACCCTGGATTGGTGGCCTGAAGGGTATAGAAGTCCCCAAGGGCTGGTCGTATACTGTGGGTCTTAACGAAGAGACCCAACAGATTACCCTTGCCAATTTCCACCCCGATCGTGCCCCAGCCTTCCCCACGGCGGAGGGCTTCGGCAAGTATGCCATGGGCGGGCGCGGCGGACGCGTGATTGAGGTGACCAATCTCAACGACAGCGGCCCCGGCAGCTTTCGGGCGGCCTGCGAGGCGGAGGGGCCGCGCACGGTCGTCTTTCGTGTGTCGGGCACCATTGCGCTGGAGTCCAAGCTGGAGTTTCAAAATCCCTATATCACCATCGCAGGCCAGACCGCGCCGGGCGATGGCATCTGCATCAAGAACTATCAGGTCGAGTTCGAGACCGACCACGTTATCATCCGCTACATGCGCTTTCGTCCGGGCGACGAGCGGGGCGTGGAGCAGGACGGGTTCAGCGGCAACGGCGACCACGTGATCATCGACCACTGCTCCGTGAGCTGGGGCGTGGACGAGACCCTGTCGATCAACAAGGCCTCGAACCTGACGGTCCAGTGGTGCCTTGTGAGCGAAAGCCTGATGAAGTCGGTACACAAAAAAGGCGACCACGGCTACGGCGGGCTCTGGGGCGGCCCCGGCGGCTCGTACCACCACAATGCCCTCGTACACCACTCCAGCCGCAACCCGCGCGCCTCGGGCAACAAGGAATCGGGCCTGCTGGACTACCGCAACAACGTGGTCTACAACTGGGGCTTTAACAGCGCCTACGGCGGCGAACTCTGGCCGCGCAACTGGGTGAACAATTACTACAAGCCCGGTCCCGCCACGCGGGACAGCGTGAAGCGACGCATTTTCCTGCAGAAGGACCCGCGCGGCAAGATGTACCTCACGGGCACGTATATGGATGGCTACCCCGACGTGACGGCCGACAACTGGGGCAAGGGCGTGGACTATGCAGAAGACGGCGAAGCGACGGAAGCATCCCTGCGCGTGGACACGGAGTTTATCGTCGCCCCCGTGAAGACCGATAGTGCCGAGGAGGCCTACGAGCGCGTGCTGGCGGGTGTGGGTGCGTCGCTCGTGCGCGATTCGGTGGACCTCCGCTTGATCGAAGAGATACGCACGGGCACGGCGAAGTTCGGTAAGACCTTCGAGGGCGTCGGCAACGGTATCATCGACTCCCAGAAAGACGTCGGTGGCTGGCCGGAACTGAAGTCGACCGCCCCGCCGGAAGATGGCGATCACGACGGCATGCCGGATGCCTGGGAAAAGGACAAGGGGTTGAATCCGGCGGATGCGGTTGACGGGCCGCTGGATCGGGATAACGATGGCTACACGAATCTGGAAGAGTATTTGAGCTTTCTTGCACCGTGACTCGACTATGGTCTGATCGACCGAAGGTGGGTTAAGCTTCCAGCTTGACGCACAGCTTGCTTCGGTGGCCGACGGGCCCGTTGATTCATTCATGCTTCTGGAATCTCAGATACATACTGCCGTGCCTTTTGGGGGGCAACGTGTGCTTTGCGTCAAGCTGGAAGCTTAACCCACCTTCCGCGCCGCTCGGTTTTTCAGTGGGTTTCACAAGCGATCGGGACTGCTGGATTACGTAGCAAAATATTGCAGCAACTTTAACAAAAAAGCCCCGCAGGCGGTCGCCTGCGGGGCTTGTTCATTCAGTCGCTTGTGAAGACTACACCAGCTTCTCCAGCTCGTCCACCAGCGTCGCAAAACGTGCCATGGCCGCATCCACCGGGGCGGGCGTCGTCAGGTCCACGCCGGCATCTTTCAGCAGGTCCAGCGGATACTTCGAACCGCCGCTCTGGAGGAAGCGCAGGTAGCGGTCGCGCTCTTTCACGCCACCGTTGGTGACCATTTCCGCGAGTGCGATGGCGGCCGAGAGGCCCGTGGCGTATTTGTAGACGTAGAAGGCGTTGTAGAAGTGGGGGATGCGCAGTCCTTCCAGTTCCAGGGCTTCGTCGATGGTGAAGCCGGGCCCGAAGTACTGCTCCAGCAGTCCACGGTACTGGCTGCGGAAGGTGTCCAGCGTCAGCGGCTCGCCCGCTTCGGCGATGGCGTGAATGATGCGCTCGTACTCCGCGAACATGGTCTGGCGGATGATGGTGCCACGGATCTCCTCGATCTCCTTGTTGATCAACCGCGCCTTTTCCGCCTTCGTCTTCGCGAGGCGGAAGAGGTGCTTGCCCAGCAACTGCTCGTTAAAGGTGGAGGCCACCTCCGCCACGAAGATCGTGTAGTGGCTGTAGTGGTAGGGCTGATGCTTCGCGCTGTAGTGCGTGTGCATCGAGTGGCCCGCTTCGTGGGCCAGCGTGTACATGCTGTCCACCACGTCGGCCTTGTAGTTCATCATGATATAGGGCGGCGTGCCATAGGCACCATAGGAGAAGGCGCCGCTCCGCTTGCCCTGGTTTTCGTAGCGGTCCACCCAGCGCCCGTCGAGCAGGCCCTTGCGCATGAACTCCACATAGCCCTCGCCCAATGGCGCGAGCGCGTCGCAGATATGGCCCACGGCTTCGTTGTAGGGAATCTCCACCTTCGGCGATTTCACGATGGGCACGTAGGTGTCATAGGCCCGCAGATCTTTGATCTTCAGCACACGCTTGCGCAGGTCGAGGTAGCGGTAGACCGTGGGCAGATTGGCGTGGACCGTGTCCAGCAGGCGATCATAAACCGCGAGGGGCACTTTGTCGGAGAAAAGCTCGGATTCGACCACGGACGGGTAGTTGCGCACCTTAGACTGGTACACGTCCTGTTTCACGTTCGCGCTGAGTGTCGCGGCCAGGGTGTGGCCGTGGTCCTGGTATTCCTTGTAGAACTTGGTGAAGGCTTCCTTGCGCACCGAACGCTTGGGCGATTCCAGCAGGCTGCGGAAGGAGCCCTGGGTCAGCTCCACTTCCACGCCCGATTCATCCACCACGGTGCCGAATTTCATGTCCGCGTCATTGAGCTGCTCGAAGATGTTCGAGGCCGAGCCCGCCACTTCGCCCTGCATCGCCAGGAGCCGCTCTTCCTTCTCGGAGAGAATGTGGGGGCGGTAGCGGGTCAGCTTATCAAGCTGGAACTTGTAGTCCTTCAGCAGGGGGCTCTTGATGTATCCGTTCATCGTCGCCTTGGGGATGGCCTGCATCTCCGGGGCGATGAAGCTGGAGGCTTCGCCCGCCATGGTGGCCAGGTACATGTAGCGCGCCACGAGGCCCTGGTAGGTGCCATTGGCAACGTCTTCCGTGCTTTTCAGGAAGGCGTAGACGCCCAGGCGCTCGGCGAGCTTGCCGAATTCCGCTTCGAACTCGCAGCAGGCCAGGATATTCTTCGCCGACTTACCCAGCTTCCCGCGAAAGGTCGCGAAGGTGGGGATCATCTTTTCAAGCTTCTTATAGCCTTTGTCCCACGCGGCATCGTTTGAGAAGATCAGGGTCAGGTCCCAGGAATCTTCCAGCTTCACATCACTGCGCGGAGGTATCATCTTCTTCTTGGCCATGGGGGGTCCCTTAGGTTGGAGCCGCATTGGGGAAGGGCATAGTATAGCAATTGACAGTTGACAATGGACAATTGACAACGGGGGAGGGACCACATTTCATTTTCCTGTCGCGTCGATAAGTTCGGCTCGACGGATCGGACTGATATGACCGATCGGACCGATCGGACCGATCGGACCGATCTGGTCAGCCAAATCCGTCGTATCAGAGGAATCCGTCGGATGGCCCACTTCGTTGTCCATTGTCCATTGTCCATTGTCAATTGATTGGCACTTGCGCTACAATTCCCCGCTCTGCCCCTTCCCCAGAATTTACCACAGGACTCGATTTCAGCATGGAAAACACCGACTACCGGGCGCTGATGGCCCGTTTCGACGATATCAAGGTTTTGGCCGTGGGTGACATCTACCTGGACGAAAACGTCTCGGGCCGGGTGGTCGAAGTCAGTCTGGAAGCGCCGATCCCGGTGTTTGAAGTGCTCAAGCGCAAGTACAACCCCGGCGCAGCGGGCAATGCGGCGTGCAACACGTCCACCCTCGGCGGCAAGGTCACCATGCTGGGCGTCATCGGCGACGACGTGAACGCGGGCATTGTGAAGCGTGAATTTGAGGCGCGCGGCGTGAACACCGACCACATCGTGGTGGATCCCAACCGCGCCACGAGCACCTACGGCAAGCTCCGCGCCGGTGGTCACAACACGCCCACGCAGGAGATCCTCCGCACCGACACGCCCAAACCCACACTTGTCACGGGCGATGTGGAAGCGCAGGTCGTCGCGAAGATCTATGAACTCGCCCCGAAGATGAACGCCATTCTGCTGGGTGACCAGGCCGTTTCCACCATTACCGACAAGGTGCTGGCCGCCATCGTCGAGTGCGCGAAGAAATACAACCTGGTAACCGTCGCCGACTCCCGCGCGCGGGCTGGATTTTTTAATGGCATCGATATCGTGGTGCCGAACGACGCGGAGGCCGGTCGCGCGTCGGGCATCGAAGTGACGGACGCCGACAGCCTCTTGAAGGCGGGTAAGTTTCTGCTGAACTCCGCCAAGAATGCCTTCGTCACCCGCGGGCCCCACGGCATCGAGATCTTTGCGGCCGACGGCACGGTGGAGAATGTGGCCATTCGCCCGGTGAAGGCGGTGGATGTGACTGGTGCGGGCGATACCGTAGCCGCCATGGTGATCCTCGCACGCGCTGCGGGTGCGAGCCTGCGCGATGCAGCCTACCTGGGCAACATCGCTGCGGGTATCGCCGTGGAGCAGGAGGGCGTCGTTACCGTCAGCCGCGCAGAAGTGGACGACGTGCTCTTCGGCCAGCAAGGCCCCGCCAAGTTGAAGACCGTGCAGCAGCTCCGTCCCATCATGGACAAGCTCAAGTCCGAGGGCAAGAAGGTCGTCTGGACCAACGGCTGCTTCGACATACTCCACGTGGGCCATATTACCTATCTCATCGCCGCGCGCCGCGAAGGCGACGCCTTGGTCGTCGGTCTGAACACCGACAAGTCCGTGCAGGAGAACAAGGGACCGGGTCGCCCCGTGGTGAATGAGCGCGACCGCGCCACCGTGCTCTCGGCGTTGGAATGTGTGGACTACATCGTGCTCTTCGACGACAAGACGCCCATGCCGCTGCTCGAAGCGCTGGAGCCGGATGTGTACGCCAAGGGGGGCGACTACACTATCGACACGATCGTCCAGGAAGAACGCAAGCTGGTGGAGGGCTACGGCGGGAGTATCGCAATCATCCCCGGGGTAGAGGGACAGAGCACGACGAGTATTATTGAGCGGATTACGGAGGAGAATAAGTAGGATCTTGAACCGCGAATGAACGCGAATGGACGCGAATCGAAGAATACACGGCCAAAGTCACTTGCGCGTAAGGCGGGGCCATCGAGCGTCTTGAGGTACTTGACCGGGTATTGAGAGTGGGCAGCGTATCAAAAATAAGGGGAATGGCTATGACCAGAGAAGGACATGGACGGGGCGTAGATCAGGTAGAAGGCGAGCTGGTTTACAAGATTATCGGGGCGGCTATGTCCGTCTTGAATGCTGTAGGGCATGGCTACCGCGAAAAGACTTACGAACGGGGGCTGTGCGTGGAGTTGAGGCATCTCGGGCTTGCTTGTGCATCCCAACACAGCTATCCCGTACTTTACCGCGGCGAAACGATAGATGAATTCGTCCCGGACCTGGAAGTCGAGCGGCGAGTTATCGTTGAGACCAAGATTGCTGAACGTATCGTCGATGACCATATCGGCCAAGTTCTCAACTATCTCAAAGTCACGGGCATGGAAGTGGGCCTTATTCTCAATTTTGCTAATCCTACACTCGAGTTCAAGAAAGTAGTGCGGCAGCCTAATCGACAATAGCTCACTTGGATTTGGCCCTATTGTTTCAAAGGTGCCGATGATATCCTGCAAAATTCGCGTCTATTCGCGTTCATTCGCGGTTCCCAATCAGTTTTCTTCGTCAGTTTCATTCGCCTTGGCACGAACTGAGTTCAAGTGTTAAGCTGTTCCCACTGAAGCAGTACACAGCGTCCCCATTCACTATTCTGAATTCACTATTCACCATTCCCCGGAGGGGCTGATGCATCCGCACAACGGCGCCGAGACGACCCAGGGCGAACTCGCCCCGCCGGTGGTGCTTGAGGGCGTGGTGAAGCGCATTGTGTTTGAAAGCCCGGAGTCGGGTTTTCTTGTGGGGCGGCTCGATGTGGCGAGTGAGCCGGATCCGGTAACTTTCGTGGGGAATCTCCTGGCGGTATCGGAGGGGGAGACGGTTCGGCTTACGGGGCGCTGGATCAACGACAAGAAGTTTGGCCCCCAGTTGAAGGTGGAGAAGTTCGAGAGCGTCGTGCCCTCCACTATCGACGGCATCGAGAAATATCTCGCCTCCGGCCTGATCGAGGGCATCGGACCCACCTACGCGAAGCGGCTGGTCGCGGCCTTTGGCGTGGAAACCCTGCGCATCATCGACGAGGAGCCCCATCGCCTTCAGAAGGTGCCGGGCATCGGGAAGAAGCGGGCCGCGCAGATCCGCGAGGGCTGGGCCTCCCAGCGGGCCGTCCAATCCATCATGATTTTCCTTCAGGGCCACGGCATCACGCCGTCCCAGGCGGTGAAGATCTATCAGGTCTACGGCGACGGTGCCATGGCCATTCTCCGGAGCAATCCCTACCGTCTGGCGGAAGATATCTCGGGTATTTCTTTCAAGGGCGCGGACAAGATCGCCGCGGCCCTGGGCATTGCAAAAGATTCCGAGGCGCGGCTGGAAGCGGGTGTGGCCCATGTGCTCCAGCAGGCCACCGTCTTCGGACATTTGTACTTGCCCGCAGACCAGCTCGTGGACGACTCCGTGGGGCTGCTGGAGATTGCGCGCGAGCCCGTGTCGGCGGCCCTGGCCCGCGTGGTGGCCGCAGGCAAGATCGTGCGCGACCAAGAGGCCTGCTACACGCCGAAGAATTACGAAGCGGAGTTCGGCGCGACGGAATACCTCAAGCGTCTCATCAGTACGCCTTCCGAGAGTATCGAAATCCTGAACATGGACAATGCCCTGAAATGGGCGCAGAAGAAATTGAAGATCGAATTGGCCGAGGAGCAGCAGGAAGCCATTCGCACCGGGCTTGCTTCCAAGGTCATGGTGATCACGGGCGGCCCCGGCACCGGCAAGACGACGGTGATCAACAGTCTGCTGGCGATACTCGACAAGAAGAGCGTGTCTTATCAGCTCGCCGCGCCCACGGGCCGCGCGGCGAAGCGGGTGGAAGAGGCCACGGGCCGGGAGGCCCGCACCATCCACCGCCTGCTGGAATTCAGTCCGAAGTTTGGCGGCTTCATGCGCTGCGAGACGGACCCGATCCTCACCGACCTGATTATCATCGACGAAGCGTCCATGCTGGACATGCAGTTGATGTATTCGCTGGTGAAAGCCATCCCGCCTTTCTCGCGATTGATTCTCGTGGGCGATATCGACCAGCTCCCCTCCGTGGGCGCGGGCAACGTGCTGATGGACATCATCGCGAGCCAGGTGGTGCCGGTCGTGACGCTGAAAACCATCTTCCGCCAAGCCGAGCAGAGCGGTATCGTGGTCAACGCACACCGGATCAATACCGGCCAGCATCCCCAATTCAACACGGAAGATTTCTTCATCATCGACCGTCCCCAGCCCGAGCGCGCGCTGGAGACCATCGTGGAGATTGTGACGGAGCGCCTGCCGAAGAAATTTGGCCTCGATCCGATTCGCGATATCCAGGTGCTCAGTCCCATGCGACGCGGCGAGACGGGCATGATCCGGGTGAACGAGGCCCTCCAGGCCGCGCTTAACCCCAACGGCAAGCCCATCGCCAAGCGCGACCTGCGCGACGGCGACAAGGTGATGCAATTGCGCAACAACTACGAGCTGGACGTGTACAACGGCGATGTGGGGGTGATTTCGCGGGTGGATGAGGCGGCCCTGGAGGTGGAAGTGGCCTACGACGACCAGCGCCGCGTGCTCTACGGCTTCGATGAGCTCGACGATCTCGGCCTGGCCTACGCCATGACGGTCCACAAGTCGCAGGGGAGCGAATACCCCGCCGTGGTGATTCCCATGCTGAGCCAGCACTACATGATGCTCCAGCGAAATGTGCTCTACACGGCGATCACGCGGGGAAAGAGGATAGTGGTAATCGTCGGCGAGGAGAAGGCGATTGCCATGGCGGTGCGGAACAGCCAGATTACGCGAAGGAATACACTGCTGGCGGAGCGGCTGCGGAATCGGAGGTAGGGGATGAAGGCTGAAGGCTGAAGGCTGAAGTCTGGAGAGGGGCGTTCGTGAAGTCATACTGACCCATACGACCCATAAGACCCATAAGACAGCCTCCCCCCGCCAGACCGTCTCTTTGCGCCACCCCGTCTCCCCAGAGTAAAATCCCGAAGTGGCCTACGCCTCCGCAGGCCCCCCAATAGCAGAGAGCCGGGAAACCTTTACCCATGACCTACTCGAAGTACCGATTGAGTTCAGTTGCGTGCTCCTTTGCCGCGAGCCTTTCTGTTGCTGTCCCGGCTTTTGCCGACCCGGTGCAATTTTTTGAGACGGAAGTCCGGCCCATTCTTGCCGAGCATTGTTATGGGTGTCACGGACCGGAAAAGCAGAAGTCCGATCTGCGTCTGGATTCCGCCGCCGCCATGCTTCAGGGCGCTTCGCGCGGTCCGGTGGTGAAGGCGGGTGATCCGGCGAGTCTGCTACTTACGGTGCTTGGCTATACCGGCGAGGTTAAGATGCCGCCGGATGGCAAGTTGCCCGATGAGAAGATTGCCGTGCTCCAGAAGTGGGTGGCCGATGGCGCCGTATGGCCGGACTATGGCGATGCCGCGAAGGCGGCTGCCAAGCCCGCCGGAATCGACTTGGAAGCCGGGCGCAAGCACTGGGCCTATCAACCCATTTCGAAGCCCCCAACACCCGCCGTGGCCCATGCGGCGTGGGCGAAAACGGACCTCGATGTGTTTATCTTGAACCACATCGAAGGGGCCGGACTCCAGCCCGCGGCCCAGGCCGACAAGCGCACCCTGATACGTCGCGCCACTTTCGATCTTACCGGCCTTCCACCGAAGCCCGACGAGGTTAGCGCCTTCCTGGCGGATGAATCGCCCGAGGCCTATGACAAACTCATCGAGCGCCTTCTCGCTTCGCCCCAGTATGGCGAGCGCTGGGGTCGCCACTGGCTCGACGTGGTGCGCTACACGGATTCCTTCGATTCCCGCGCCACGCCCGCCACGGACCCCGTGGAGGTCTGGCGCTACCGGGACTGGGTGGTGAATTCCGTCAACGCCGACATGCCCTACGATCAGTTCCTGCGCTATCAGATCGCGGGCGACCTGATTCCCGCACCGGACGGCGGTTACAACCGCGACGGCCTCGTGGCTACGGGCATGCTCGCCATCGGCAACTGGCCCCAGGGCGACGCCGACAAGGAAAAGATGGTTTCGGATATCGTGGATGACCAGATCGATGTGGTCTCCCGAGGCCTCCTCGGGTCGACCCTCGCCTGCGCGCGGTGCCACGATCACAAGTTCGATCCCTTCACGACACAGGACTACTATGCCCTCGCCGGTATTTTTTACAGCACAAGCATCCTGCCGGGACCGGGCGCCAAGACCGAGGGCTCGCCGATCCTGCACTTGCCGTTAGCCTCCAAGGAAGAGATTGCGCAGCGCGCTGCCGATCAGCAACAGGCCGAGGCCCTCCGCGCGGAGCGGGCGACCCTGGTGCGCGAGGCCCAGGTGCAGTGGGTCAAACAGGAGTCAGCCCGCGCCGCGGACTATCTCCTGGCCGCTTCCGCATCGCCGGGCGTGGACCCCGCCACGTTGAATCCCCAAGTGGTCGAGCGCTGGGCGCGCTTCATCAACCAGACGGGTTTCGCGCTGATGAATCGCGTGACCCCGGGTATACACGGCAAGGCCGGACTTCTCGGGCGCGTCGGCACGGAGGACATGCCCGCAGCCGCCGCAAACACCAGCGACGAGGAGATGAAATATCTTTCCATCACGCAGCCGGCGAAGTCCCTCATCGTCCATCCCGCGCCGGTCATCCCCGTGGAAGTGGCGTGGCGCAGCCCCGAGGCGATCAGCGGCAGTGTCACGGCGCGCGTGGCCGATGCGGACGCCTCGTGCGGTGACGGGGTGGCGTGGAAGCTCATCAACCGCCGGAGCGGCCAGGACACGATCCTGCGCGAGGGCATGGTGGCGAATGGGGGAGCGGAGGATGTGACGCTCGATGCGCCCCTCGATTTTAACGCCGGTGACTTCGTCATCCTGCGCGTCGAGCCCGCCATGGGACACGCCTGCGACAGCACGGTGTTGGACTTGACCATTGCGCCCGCCAATGGGCCAGCGTGGAATCTCTCCAGCGAGGTCGTTCCACAATTTGAATTGGGTAACCCCTGGCCTGACGCGGCGGGCCGTCCCGAGGTGTGGTGGCTCGCCGAGTCCCGAGCGGGGCTTGCGCCCGATTCGATTTTGTTCGCCCCGTGGACCACGGCGAAGGCCGAGGTTGCCGCGGGGGCGCGTCCCGCGGAATCCCTGCGCGACGCGGCCCGCCTTGTGCAGGCGTCGGCATTGCAGCCCGCCGACGGCGCCATGGCGGAATACCTGGCGAAATTCCTCGGCGAAGCGGGACCCTTCTGGATCGAGGCACCGCCGCTCGAGCAGAACCCACGCTTGGCCGAAATTGATTTGGCCCTGGCACCGCTGGACACGCGACTGGCGAAGTCCATCGAGCTCGCCGTGGGTATCCAGGAAGGCGGCGTGCCCAACACGCCCTATTCGGGCATCCGCGATGTGAAGGTACACAAGCGCGGCAGCTATGCCAACCTTGGCGATCTGGTGCCCCGGCGTATGCCCGTGGTGCTTGCAGGCGAGGTTCAGCCGACGGTCGGCGCGGGTAGTGGCCGCCTGGAACTGGCCGACTGGGTCGCCAGCAAGAGCAATCCCCTCGCCGCCCGTGTGATGGTCAATCGCGTCTGGATGCTCCACTTCGGGCAGGGGCTCGTCCGTACGCCCGGAGACTTCGGCAAGCAGGGCATGCCCCCGACCCACCCGGAGCTGCTGGACTATCTCGCCAGCGAGTTCATCGAATCCGGCTGGAGTCTCAAGCATCTTCACAGGCTCATGATGGGATCGGCGACCTATCAGCAGGCCTCCGGTGGCAATGGGCTTTCGGCATCCAAGGATCCGGAGAACCAGTTCTTCGCCCGCATGAACCGGCGCAAGATCGAGGCCGAGGCCGTGCGCGATAGTATCCTTGCGGCATCGGGTCGCCTGGACTTGGCTATGGGCGGTATGGCGGTAACCGATATCGCCGCGCCCCGGCGGACGCTGTATCTGCGGACCGTGCGCTCGAACCTGAACACCTTTACGACGCTCTTCGATGGTGCCGACCCCACCTCGGTCGTACCCCGGCGCAACGAGACCCTGGTGTCGCCCCAGGCCTTGTTCATGCTCAACAACCCCTTCGTGGTGGCCGAGGCCGAGGCCCTGGCGGCGAAGTATGCGGGCGAGGCGGACATCCGTGCGGTCGTGGGGGCGCTCTACGAAGCGCTCTTTGCCCGGCCCGTGACGGAGCAGGAGCTTGGCGAGGGCCTGGCATTGCTGAAGGAATTGGGCTATCCCGGCGATGGTGCCCTTGCGGCGTATATCCAGGTGCTGTACAGCAGCAATGAGTTTATGTTTGTGGATTGAGGGGACTCGGTGGACGGAGTGGACTCGGTGGATGGAGTGGACTCGGTGGATGGAGTGGACAGGGTGGACGGAGTGGACCACCGGTGGGATGTGCCGGGTTGGCTGGTTACTGATTGTTTCGTCTGCGCTCGGAGCGCACTCGGTAGAGTCGCTCGGTAAAGCCCCCTTCCTCTTCAAAAGCCCGCGCTTGTGCTGCGATCTGACGATTCAGCAGGCCGCACGCGACATTGATCAATACCAGCGCGGCGTTGGCTGAGATTTCCGCGTTGACTCGCTGGGGCGCTTGCGACGCATAGAGGGTGGCGTGTTCTTTACGGTGTTCTACAACCCAACGCGCAACCTCATCGGCGGTGGTGCAACGCCTCGCGATGAGTAAGGCGCGTCGTGTGTCGTCCCCGGGCCAAAGCGCGAGGCCGCGCTGGCGCAGAAAGTCCTCGTAGTCTTTTCGCAACTCTTCCAGGCTTGACCGCGCCACGTTGGTCAGTTTCAGTTCGGTTTTCTTCGATGTACCGGAGGCCTGACTGCCCTCAACGATGTTTTGGACCCCGCTACGCGCCGCTTGAACCATCTGATCATGGGTGCGACTGCGGCGATCAATGTAGCGATCGCAAAACCTGACGGTGACGTCGTATGCGAGCTGGGCGACTTGAAAACTCTTGAGCTTTCGATATCCGCCGTGTTTAGGGAGTAGGGGTTCGTGCTCGGACATGGATTGCCCCCGTGTTGGTGGAGTTGACTGGAGTTCAGGCTACACCCGTCGGCAGAAATTGGCAAGGAATATTTTGGACCAAGTGGACGAAATGGACAGGGTGGACAGGGTCGGGTGGACTTGGTGAACTCGATCCACTCGATCCACTCGGTCCACTTGGTCCACTTGGTCCACTTGGTCCACTTGGTCCACTTGGTCCACTTGCCGAATCTGCCCGGTTTCGCTATAATCCAGACCTACCGTTCGATAGGGCGGCAGCCCCGCGTCCACTCCAACCTACGAGGCCATCATGAAATTTAAAATCTCCCGAATTTTACCGGTGTTGACTCTTGCTCTTGTGCTTTTCGCCACCTCCGGGCTGGCCACGCCGCTGGACGACTACGTCGCCAAGCCCGATCCCGCGTTCAAGTATGAACTGAACGAAGCGGCGAGCACGACGAGCGCTACGCACGACACGAAAGTGTATCACCTTGTCTCCCAGGAGTGGCTGACGAGCGCGGAAGTAGACCGCACGTTGTGGGAGCACTGGGTCACCGTGGTGGTGCCGAAAGATCGCAAGTTCAAGCCCGCGATGGTGGTGATCAGCGGCGGCGGCAATGGGGGAGAGGCACCCGAAGCCAATGCCGCGCTGGTGCAGATCGCGCTGCGTACTCAATCCATCGTGATGGAGGTCAAGCAGATTCCCAACCAGCCCCTGAACTTCACCGAGGAGAAAATGGAGCAGTACAAGGACGGGCGCAAGGAAGACGCGCTTATTACCTACGGCTGGGACAAGTTCATGAAGGGGGGACGCGCCGAGTGGCTGGCCCGCCTGCCCATGACCAAGGCCGTGGTTCGCGCCATGGACCTGGTCCAGGCCGAGATGCCCGATGTGGAGAAGTTCTTCGTGCTGGGCGCTTCCAAGCGCGGCTGGACCACGTGGACCACGGCGGCGGTGGACAAGCGGGTCATGGGCATCGCCCCGGCGGTGATTGACGTGCTCAATTTCGTGCCCTCGGTGGAGAACCATTTCAACGCCTACGGATTCTTTGCGCCCGCCGTGAGCGAATATGTGGAAATGGAAATCATGAGCCGGGTCCGCACGCCGGAGATGAAGGCGCTCCTCGAGATCGTCGAGCCCTACAGCTATCGCGACCGCTTGACGATGCCGAAGTATATCTTGAACTCGGCGGGCGACCAGTTCTTCACGCCGGACTCGTGGAAGTTTTACTTCAACGATCTCGTGGGCGAGAAGCACCTGCGCTACATGCCCAACACCGATCATGGGTTGAGCATTGAGGCGTATATGAACGCGGCCTCTTTTTACAGCGCGTTGCTGGCCGACACGCCCCGCCCGG
Organism: Candidatus Hydrogenedentales bacterium; assembly: GCA_942492815.1. Taxonomy (GTDB): domain Bacteria; phylum Hydrogenedentota; class Hydrogenedentia; order Hydrogenedentales; family JAEUWI01; genus JAEUWI01. The sequence goes on from OW818658.1 coordinate 82,538, forward strand.
AATACTCCTGGAAGATCGAGGCGGACGGCACATTGGAAATGACCTGCGTGACCGCGCCGGAGAAGGTGCTGCTTTGGCAGGCCCACAACCCCAAGGCCCGCGACTTCCGCCTGGAAGAGATCGGCGCCGCCTGGACCAGCACGCCGCTGGAAGGGAAGGAAGGCGTCTACCGCGCCCTGCCGGAGATTGAGGAAGGCTACACGGCCTTCATGATCGAGGCGACCTTCAAGAATTCCGGATTTCCCATGCCTTTTGTGTTCACCACGGGCGTGAGCATCCTGCCGGATACCTATCCCGGGAAGAAATAGCAAGTCATCAGGCGGATAGGACGGATAGGACGGATAGGACGGATAGGACGGATAGGACGGATAGGACGGATAGGACGGATAGGACGGATAGGACGGATTTTACCAATCGGTCCAATCGGTCTTATCCGTCCTATTAGTTGACACCCGCCCCCGCGCTTCGGTGTACAATAGCGGCGACTACCGAGGAGCCGCCTACGATGTACCCAGAGAACCCGAACCGCCTTTCACGCCGACAGGTCCTTTCCCGCTTCGCCAGCGGCTTTGGCATGCTGGGGTTGGCCACGATGCTGCCGAACCAGGCCGGGGCCGGCTCGGCCATGAATCCCCTGGCGGTTCAGCCCGCCCACATCCCCGCGCGGGCGAAGAACGTCATCTTCCTGTTTATGTCCGGCGGACCCTCTCATGTGGACCTCTTCGACCCCAAGCCCCGGCTCCTCGAAGAAATGGGCAAGCCCCTGCCCTTTGAGAAGCCCAAGTTGGAGCGCACGAAGACCGGCAACCTCCTCGGCTCGCCCTGGACCTTCAAGCGCCACGGCCAGGGCGGCATGGAGTTCAGCGAACTCCTGCCCAATCTGGCCACCTGCGCCGACGATATGTGCATGATCCGCTCCATGGTCGCCGACAACATCAACCACAACGGCGCCTGCCTCCAGATGAACACGGGCGAGCAGACCTTCAGCCGTCCCAGTTTGGGATCGTGGCTGCTGTATGGCCTCGGCAGTGAAAATCAGAACCTGCCCGGCTTTGTGGTGCTCAGTCCCGCGCAACCGGCCCAGGGCGCGCCCCTGTGGGGTTCCAGCTTTCTCCCTGCGGCGTATCAGGGCACCCTGGTGGCCGATATGGACAACCCCATCGCCAATCTGGCCAACCAGCGCTTCGATAGCAGCGTTCAGCGCAAGCAGCTCGACATGTTGGCGAAAATCAACGCCCAGCACCAGGCCCAGCGCGAAGAAGACAACCGCCTGAGCGCGCGGATCGCCTCTTTCGAGCTGGCCTACCGCATGCAGACCGAGGCCCCGGAGGCCTTCGACATTCAAGGCGAGACCGAGGTCACCCGGCGGATGTACGGCATGGACGAGCCCACGACGGAGATTTTCGGCAAGCAGTGCCTGCTGGCTCGGCGGCTGGTGGAGCGGGGCGTCCGCTGTGTGCAGGTGTACCACACCCAGACCGCGAAGCGGTCCAGTTGCCAACTCTGGGATCAGCATGGGGGACTCAAGGAAGAGCTTCCGGCCAACTGCGCCGCCACGGACAAGCCCATGGCGGGGCTGTTGAAAGATTTGAAATCACGGGGCTTACTGGATGAAACGCTGGTGCTCTGGGGGGGAGAGTTTGGCCGCACCCCCACGGCCGAGGGCACCAATGGCCGGGAGCATCATCCCTTCGGCTTCACTATGTGGATGGCCGGTGGGGGCATCCAGGGGGGGCTGACCCACGGTGCCACCGACGAGTACGGCTGGCACGCCGTCCAGGACCGGGTCCACGTCCACGACCTCCACGCCACGATACTGCATCAGATGGGCATCCATCATGAGCAGCTCACCTACCGCTATTCAGGCCGGGACTACCGCCTCACCGACGTCCACGGCAATGTAGTTAAGTCCATACTCGCCTGAGCCTTTCCCGCAGGTGCTTTCGCTCCCCAGGATAGCCTGATAAGACCCCGAATACAGGGCTTTCTTGTTTTTGCGGAGGCAACTGTACCATTTTTTGGTACAAATTCGATCTGGCCCAAGCACCTTCACGTGTCCCGATTGCTCGGCGGCGCACCGACCCCTCACGCCCCATACCTTTGTGAGAATCTCATGCAGAATTGACGTGAGTTTCCTGCAATGCCTTTAAAAGGGCCGATAATTCTATTGACTTTTACGGATATTCGTGCAATTATAGTTCTTGGGCTGTTAGGAAAATATTTCTGCAGCCACAGTTTCGCATTCTGGAGAGAGAGCGGTCCAAATTCGTAGCGGGATCCGCGTGGTACAGTCCACTTGTGCTGGTCCAAGGTCGAGGAGCTGCGGGAGAGATGCCTATGGTTTGATTGCAGTACGAAGGACGGCCTCTGGTGCCGCGTATCGACGGGACTTCTCCATAAATCCAAAATCATAACGACGGTGTCCCGTCACCCTGTGCGGCCTTGCCAACCATTCCATTCAGTGTTAGTGAACTTATCAACAATACGAACAAAAAAGGATTCAGGGCTATGAAATCTATTGGCCATAATAAAAAGCGTTCGGGCTTCACGCTCATCGAACTGCTGGTGGTAATCGCCATCATCGGTATCCTTGCCGCGATTCTCCTGCCGGCACTGGCGCGCGCCCGTGAAGCGGCCCGCCGCGCAAGCTGCCAGAACAACCTCAAGCAGTGGGGCCTGGTCTTCAAGATGTTCTCCAATGAGAGCAAAGGCGGCGTGTTCCCCTATGGCAGCATCGATCACACCAATACGGGCTTCACCGCGAACAAGCGCTCGGCCGTGTATGTTGGCTGGTGGCAGGTTTATCCTGAGTACCTGACCGACATTAACATCGGCATTTGTCCCTCCGCCCAGAACACGGGTAACTATTCCAGCACCGATCTGGGTAATGCCCGTAACGTTCTGGCCGGTTGCGATCCCAGCACCGTAACCTACGCTACGACCAACAACGAATCCGATAACCCCTGCTACGGCAAGACGGGTGTCAATCCCGGCGATCCGCTTGTGCTTGGTGCGCCTCCCTCACGCTGGTACAACGGCTGCGACATCACGCCGAACCAGTGCGCTCCCTATCCTCACACGGATTTGGCGAAGTCTGGTTACGCGGACGTGCGGGCCTATAAGTACATGGTCTTCGCCCTCGATCCCCGCTGGTTCGAGACCCCCGACGACTATCAGGCGATTGGTCACCTGCTGAACGACAACACCGTGCCAGCACCGATCCAGCCCGCTGCCGCCAATGGCCCGATGCAGTGGGTCAACCGCAACACCACCGCCACCTACACCTTGCCTTCCGGCATCGCCGCCCCCTTCAACCGTCTGCGTGAAGGTGTCGAGCGTTTCTTCATCACCGACATCAACAACGCTGGTGCCTCCGCGAAGGCCCAGTCCACGCTGGTGTGCCTGTATGACGAAGCTCAGAAGAGCGGCAATAGCTGGGGCCGTTACAATCACGTTCCCGGCGGCGTGAACGTCCTCTTCATGGACGGCCACGTGCAGTTCGCCAAGAAGGGCGACGACAGCGTTTGGGTCACCAACCGCAACGCCTACACCACGGGCACCAGCGGCCTCTCGGTCACTTGGCCCGGCTGATCCGATCCGGCTCGGCATGGTACCTTTGAGCCCTCCCGGCCTGCTTCCTGGTCGCCCCTCGGGACGCGCGGAAGAAACGGGACGGATGGCGCAAGGATAAGTTGAGAATCTAGTGTTGAGTGCCGGAATACGACCACGTATTCCGGCACTTTTGTCAGTGCGCGGCTGAAGTGATCGGGGGGAGAGATGGTGCCTTGGGCTTCACCTCACCTCCCCGCGCGGTGCGCCGGGTAATACTTCTGATGTTCAAAATGGAGTTCAATCAATATGTTTACGAACATTTTGCAATATGGCAAAGTAGCGACCCTGCTCGTGGCGGTCACGCTTTGCGGATGCTCTGGTCCGGAATCGGTTGCATCCGACACCATCACCGTCGGTGGAACGGGCGTGGAGCAGCCCTTCGATACGGCGGCCAAGGCTGCTTTCAACGGCGATCTGGCCTATGTGAAACAGTGCGTCGAGTCCGACCCGCTCTATGTTCAGGGTTATGACGGTAACGGTCGCTCTCTTCTCCATTATGCGGCCGAGGGTGGGCACGCGGATGTCGTCAAGTACCTGTTGGAGAATGGCGCTGTCGTTAACTTCGAGGACAACGACGGTTACTATCCCATGGACGCCGCCTCTCGGGGCAAGGGTACCCCGGAAATCCTCCAGTTGCTGCGCGACGCAGCCGCACGGGAAACGGGCGCGGTTCAGTAACGCGTCTTATTCTTGAATTGTTCAAGAAGGGCGGCAACAACCGGCTGGACACAGTGTCTGGATCGGTGGGTGCCGCCCTTATTTTATCGGGACGATTGCCCGTCCGCCCGTCCGGTCTGTCTGGCAGGGCGGGGAACTCCGTACCACTTTCCGTCACTATATTGTGGTCAAAAGGAATATAGACCACGGAAAGGCCTGGAGCAGCCGTTGGCCGCAACCAATAGAGCTGAACCGCAAATTTGCGCAAATTCTCGCAAATTGAATATGAAGAAAACGAAAGAGATTTGAACCGCGAATGAACGTGAATATCCAAGTACCCTCGACGTTTATGAATGGGCCATCCTGCGGCATATTGAACATGTTCGTTTCCGTGCAGTTCCGTGGTCAACAGAAACGGATCGACCACGGAACTGCACGGAATTTCACGGGAAATTCTCCTCGGAAATATTTCTTCGTAAGTTGCCACTCAGACTATGGTTATGGACTCTTTGAATGGATTAACTTGCTGAAAAAACAAGATAATGCCGGATAGTAGTACGGAACTTCACGGAAACAAGTAAGTTCAAATCAGTATGACCAAAGCTTGGTACACTGCAAGCACAACCGACTTTTCACGACCTGAATGGAATTTGCGCTAGTTTGCGTAAATTTGCGGTTCAGCTCTATTGGTTGCGGCCAACAGCCGCGCTAAGAATTTCTTGGGAATTTCCTATGCACCGCTCCGTCTATCATATGATCCCCCGCGCATTCACTCTCCTTCTCCTGTTCGTCTTGCAGCCGGCTTGGACTGAGTCGGCCAGGGTATGGGAGCTCGTCGTGCCTGCGACCGGAGCCGAAGTGGCGGCCGGGGCATCGATGTTGCTCGAGAAGGAACTCGCGGCACGGGTGCCGGACTTGTCGGTCAGGCCCACGAGCGTTGCGACACCGGGAATCCCCGCGATTGTCCTTGGCACTCCCGAATCCAGCCCGGAACTGGCCACCGCGTTGCCGGCGGGCCTCAAGCTGCAGGACCGTCCCGAGGGCTACGCCATCTGGGCGGAATCGAAGGACGGTGCCCCCCGGGTCTTCTGCCTCGGCACCGATCCCCGTGGCGTCCTTTTTGCCGCGGCCCACGTATTGCGTTCCATCGACTTCAGCGCCGACCCTGCGCTGCCCGTGATAGCGCCCGTCGCCAGTGCGCCGGTGGTGCCCCTGCGCGGCCACCAGATGGGCTATGGCGACATGAACAACACCATCGACGCTTGGGATTTGGATGCCTTCGATCAATACATCCGCGATTTGATTGTGTTCGGCACCAACGCGATTGAATTGTCTCCCACGATCGACCCGAAGGCCCGGGAGAGCGTTCACATGGACTCGACCATGTGGGACAGGAACATTGCCCTGTCGGAATTGATCCATGCCTACGGGCTGGAGGTGTGGCTCTGGATGGCGGTCGAGGAGGACCTGACGGACCCGGCAGCGGCGAGCGAAACCCGCGCGACGTGGACGCGCCTGTTTGCCGCCATGCCCCATGTGGACCAGGTGTTTGTGGCCGGGGGCGACCCCGGCAGCAACGAGCCGGGCCTGTTGATGAACTGGCTGGCCGGAACCGCACCCGCGCTCCAGGGTCCTCATCCCGGCGTGGGATTCTGGGTATCCAATCAGGGCTTCGAGCCCGAGGAGAATGACACGTTCTTCGCCTATCTTCAGGAGCAACGGCCCGAATGGTTCGCGGGCGCGGCCTTTGGTCCCTGGGCCAAGATCAGCATCCAGGAGATGCGCGAGCGAACGCCCGCCCAGTATCCCATCCGGCGTTACCCGGATATTACCCACAGCGTTCGCTGCCAGTATCCCGTTCCCGAATGGGATCCCGCCTTCGCCCAGACCCTGGGCCGCGAATCGTTCAATGCGCGCCCCCAGGCCATGAAGCAGATTCACAACGGGTTCATGCCGTACGCGGATGGATTCGTCGCCTATTCCGAAGGGGTCCACGACGATGTGAACAAGATGCTGTGGAGCCAGTACGGCTGGAATCCGGAGGCCGAGTCGGCCGACGTGCTTGCGGAGTATGGCCGCTATTTCATCGGCGGGAAGCACGGCGAGATGGTTGCAATGGGATTGATGGCGCTGGAGGATAACTGGGTCGGACCGATCGCGGACAACGCCTCCATCGCGCCCACGGCCGAACTCTGGCGGGCGATGGCTGCGGAGGGCGGCAAAGATCTGAAGCGCAACTGGCGTTTCCAGATGATTTATCTCCGCGCGTTGTACGATGACTACGTCCAAAAGCGCGCGGCAGCGGAAACGGCACGGGAAGACGCCGCTGTAGCGTCTCTTCGCGCGAACCTTGCGGGGGACTTGCCTGCGGCGATCAAAGCGGCCCGGCGCACCCTCCGCCACTCGGGCAAACACCGCGACCTCGCACCCCTGCGAAAGGAGCTGGACAAGTTTGGCCCGACGCTGTTTAAGCGTATTGGTATTCAGCTCGATGTAAAGCGCTTTCACGCCATGAACCCCGAGCGCGGCGCGATCCTGGAATTTCTCGACACGCCGTTGAACAATCGCGACTGGTGGGAGGCCGAACTTGCGAAGGTGGCGGGTGCATTAGACGATGGCAGCCTCGACGAGGCGGCGGCCCGAAGTCGTATCCTCGAATTATGCGACTGGGACCAAAACCCGGAAGGGGGCTATTACGACGACCTCGGTCGCGTGGGCCGGCAGCCTCACCTCGTGGTGGACAAGACCTGGGCGCAGGATCCTGGCGGCGTCTCTATGGCGATGGTGGAATTCATGCGGCCTGCGGAAGGCTGGCGAATGTCCTGGGCGGATCAAGCCCAGACGCTCTTTGGCGTGCCGTTGAAGATGCACTACGAGGACTTAGACCCCGCGAAGGCCTATACCCTGCGGGTCGTCTATGCTGGGCGCTTCAAGGCGACCATGACGCTTCGCGCCGACGGACTTCACGACGTGCACGGGCCCCTATCCCAGAGTGACCCCGTGGGCCCCATGGAGTTTTCGATTCCACGCGCAGCCACGAGCGATGGCGTGCTGGACCTGCAATGGGACCTTGTCAAGGGACGCGGCTGCCAGGTAGCCGAGGTGTGGTTGCTAGGGGGACTGTTGCCGATTGGCGAGTGATGCGGGGCCCCTGGGCAAAATGGACATCCAGCCCTGCCCGATGTACACTTTCCGTGGTGTGCGTTATCGAATCGTCGGTCGACGGGCCCTCCAAGCCCTCAGGGCCTCATACAGAGAAGACACGAAGTTCATGGGCAAGGCAAGCAGTACCCTCCAAATTGTCGCCGCGCTGTGCGGTGTGTTGCTCTCTTTCTGCGCGGGATCGCAGGGTATCACGCACTTTTCCAATGCTGCACAGGCCGGGCGGGTCACGTGGATAGAGTCCATGGCGCTGGAGAGCATGGCGCAAATCGCCGAAGGCTACGAAGCCTACTATACCTTCGCCTCCACCGCCGGGCCCGATTCTCTGGTGTACGCCCGGGTGGACCATACCCTTGACCCGCCCGCAATTGGCCCTTTCGAAGTCGTGCCCGATCTGGGTGCCGAAGCGGGCTTTGGCGCTATTGACTCCTTTGTGGTGGACAACGTGTCTGGCGCTTATTTTTTTGCTCACGCCACCGGGCTCTGGGGGGGCACGCTGGCGGCGGGGAGCCTGGCGCGGTACAGTGCGGGGAGCGTGGGTGGCAGCCTTCTGGTGCAGGACCGCACGCTGGTGTTTACGGAGGGCAACGCCGTGCACTTCGGCCAGATCGATCGGGCGACGGGTTTCTACGCGGACGGGCCGGTTTCTCCGGCGACGCTCTTCGGGACGGGTCCCTATCTGATTTTGGGTAATCCGGCGAACAAGCATGCTTATTTCTACGATATCGACCGTCAGATCTTTCGATCGTCCGTGCCGCTGGCCAGCTTCACGGCGATCACCACTTTTGAACCCATCGCTCTGCCGTCCGCAGTGCATGTGGTCACGTGGAGCGCCTTTGGGATTGGCCCCGATGGACGGCTGTTTCTGGGGGGACAGACGGGCGGCGAAAACCCGATCAAGGTGGTCGCGTTTACCGACGGGGACGATGGCGAGGCCTGGACCGTGGTGGATACCGGGATTTCAGGTGAGGCCGGACGCACTATTGAATGGAGCGGTGTTCCGGAGGCCTATGAGGTCTATTTCGGCGCGGCGGCCAGTGCTTTCAAGGGCGATGTAGGCACGTGGGAAGCCATGCCCCGTGACGGTGCATTGGAGCCTGTTCCTGATGATGGCGTGGTGCGCCGCGACGCTTACAATTCGAAAATGCTCTATGTGACAACGGAGTCGGGGCTGGCGGTATCGTTTGACCGCGGCTTCAATCTTGCTGAGCTACCCCTTGGTGGTGCAGGCGAAGGCGAAGGCGAAGGCGAAGGCGAAGGCGAAGGCGAAGGCGAAGGCGAAGGCGAAGGCGAAGGCGAAGGCGAAGGCGAAGGCGAAGGCGAAGGCGAAGGCGAGGGCGAGGGCGAGGGCGAGGGCGAGGGCGAGGGCGAGGGCGAGGGCGAGGGCGAGGGCGAAGGCGAAGGTGAAGGCGAAGGTGAAGGTGAAGGTGAAGGCGAAGGCGAAGGCGATGGCGAAGGCGAAGGCGAAGGCGAAGGCGAGGGCGAAGGAGAAGGAGAGGGTGAGGGTGAGGGTGAGGGTGAGGGTGAGGGTGAGGGTGAGGGTGAGGGTGAGGGTGAGGGCGGCTGTGCCAAGAGAATGCGCGATGGCCTGGGCGGCAAAATTGGCGACCTGATGTTGTTGGGCCTCGTGGTGCTGACGCTCGCGCTTGGCCGCAGATACAGCGAATCGGGCCGATGGGTCTGATGCGTCGTATGGGTCGTATGGGTCGTGCGACGCGCACGGACCACGCTCAATGGTCTTTTTAAGACTGATTAAATAAAAAGGATTTAATGTCTTCAATGTCCCAAGCCCTGTCTAACTGGCCCGATGCCGCCGAAGTTGCCGCAAAGGCCGTCCATCTTGTTGCCCAGGATCCGCGCCCCTTCTCGCGCGAAAAGATGGCGGCGTATCACGCCTGGTTTGAAACCCATTGCGCGAGCAGCAAGCGCGCCCATGACGAGGCGGTGCAGTACATCCCCGGCGGCGTGCAGCACAATCTGGCTTTCAATCATCCCTTTCCCTTGAGTATTTCCCGGGCGGATGGCGCGTACTTGTGGGACGTGGACGGCAATCGCTACATCGACTTTCTCCAGGCGGGCGGCGCGACCTTGCTCGGGAGCAACTATCCCGCCGTGCAGGAGGCCGTGCTGAAGGTCATCCGCGATTGCAGTCCGGTCACGGGTCTCTTCCATGACCACGAAGTGAAGCTCGCGAAACTCATCCACGAGTTCATGCCCGATGTCGAACTCTTTCGCATGCTTGCCAGCGGCACCGAAGCCTGCATGGCCGCCATCCGCGCCGCGCGGAACTTTTCCGGCAAGCGCCACATCATCAAGATGGGCGCGGGTTACCACGGCTGGAGCGACCAGTTGCTCTACGGCACGCGCATTCCCGGCACGGGCAACTTCGAGGCGGCCGGCATCCCCGACGAATGCAATACCCTGACCCACGAATTCTTTCCCAACGATCTCGACGGTCTCCGCGAATTGCTGGAGGCCAACCAAAGCCACGGCGGTACGGCGGCGGTGCTGGTGGAGCCGCTGGGCTCCGAAAGCGGCGTGCGCCTCGTGGATCGCGACTTCAACGCCAAGGCGCGCGCGCTCTGCGACGAATTCGGCACGCTGCTCATCTTCGATGAAGTCGTGAGTGGCTTTCGACTGGGCCTCGGCGGCGTCCAGGGCTACCTCGGCGTGAAACCCGACCTGACCGTCTTCGGCAAGTGCGTGGCGGGCGGCTACCCCGGCGCGGGCGGCGTGGGGGGCCGGCGGGACATTATGAACACCTTCACGGCGGGCATCGGCTCCGGCCAGCAGCGCACCATCGTCGGCGGCACACTGTCCGCCAGTCCCATCAGTTGCGCGGCGGGCTACCACGCCCTTCTCGCCATGGCCGAGACCGACGCCCCCGCAAAAGCGGGCCGCGCGGGCGACAGACTCTGCGCCGGGCTGCAGGCCATCCTCGACACGCTGGACACGCCCTTCTTCGTCTACAACATCGGGTCCATCGTCCACCTGGAAACCCACGGCGTGCTCCGGGTCGATCTGAGCGATCCCGACTTCTTCATGAACATCATGACGCGCAAAAAGATCGCCGAAGAAATGAGCGCCGCCTACGCCGCGGCGGGGATCATCACCATCGCGGGCGGACGGCTCTACACCAGCATGGCCGATACGGACGAGGTGATCGACGAGGCGCTGGCGGGGTTCGCGAAGGTGCTGGGGGCGGTGTGAACGTGGCTACATTAAGCCCTTCATCAGTGTACTGCCTCGACGAGCAGGCGGTGTTTCAGCTCCGGCAACGGCTTGCCGAGTTTTTGCAAGCTTTCCAAATGCAGGTCGAGCGCCTCGCAGGCGTTATTGAACGCTTCGGGAAGGGTCTGGCCGCTGGTGATGATCTCGGGGATGTCGCTGAAATTGACGATGTACGCGGGGTCGCCGGGCGCATAGGTTACGGTAAACACGTAGTCACGGTATTCGTGGGTCGTCGTCATCGCGCAATGTCTCCAGTAGTTTTCGGATATCCGACGGGTTGCAGGTCTTCCGGCCGCCTGGGGCGTCACAATAGTCAAGACGCGCCCATCCGCGTGGTGATAGGTGCGGTGGCTGCCCCGCTGGTTAAACAGGACAAAGCCTTCGTGTATGAGAAGCGCATTTACCTGACCGAAGCGAATATTGCCCGGGCTGTTCACCATTTGTTCGAGCAATTTCTGTCGTTGCGTCATACCCGCCTTCCGCAGCTATCTTACATCTTCTTTTTCGACCGTCGGCATTATACCCTGTGAGAGGTTATTGTCGCGGGCCCAGCGATGTTTCTCATCGGAAGCCTCTCACTCCGCACGCGGATGCTTTTGGCGTCCCGCTACGCGGTGGCCGGATCTGACACCGACCTGGCGGACACGGACGCGGTGATCGACGAGGCGCTGAAGGGGTTCGCGAAGGTGCTGGGGGCCGTGTAACGGTGCTGGATTCAGCCCGATTGATGCTGCTAGGCTGATGGGGTAATCGGGAGCCGGGGCCGGGAAGGGTTGGAGAGACCGGGGCTTCTGATCTTGAAAGTTTCGTGGACTTTTCCCGATGGGGGATTCTTTCTGTGTACGCTCGCATCGTATTCGTGACGCTGCTACTCGCTGTCTGTTTCTGGGCGGAAGCGCAGCAGGTCGTTGAAATTCCCGATGAGAATCTAAGTCGCGCGCTCAAGCGTGTGCTCGACATAGAAGAATCGGCGCAGATTCTCGATACCGATCTGTTACGACTGACCGACTTGAGCCTCGGGCCGATGAATCCCACAACGGCCGGTCCTATGATAAGAGAGCTAACTGGACTGGATCGTGCCATAAATCTGAGGCAATTAATTGTTCAGAATCAGTCCGTCGTGTCGATAGAGCCCATCGCCAAATTGGCGAACCTCGAATCCTTGGGGCTTCAAGGGAATTATATAGAGGATACGGGCGATCTTAGCAGTCTTCGCAATCTTCAAGGAGCGGATTTTAGTGGCAATAAATTAACCCATGTCGGTGGATTTCATGATCTTCCAGCGCTGCACTCACTTTCGTTGTCGCGCAATCAAATCAAGAGTCTGGAAGGTTTTCACAACCTCCCGGAGCTCGAACTGCTCGAAATTACCGATAACGACCTGCAAGAACTTTCTGGGCTGGAAAGTTGTCCGAAGCTTGGTCGGCTACATGCCGCTAGAAACCAGATTGCAAGTATTGCTGCACTAGCGGAACTCGATGCGCTTACACTGGTGAATTTGAATCGAAACCGTGTCGAGAGCATTCGGGCACTCGTAGAAAACCCTGGATTCGGCATCACTGACACAGTGTGGCTTTCCCACAATTCTCTGTCTGTTGCTTCGATTTGCGAAGGTCTGCCAATGTTGATGGGGCGCTCAGTATATGTTGATTTGAATGGATTGGAGGATCCAAATTCTCTGGTCGAAGTGGTTCAGTATGTCTGTAAATCACCTGAGGATGATAGCGACGCAGACGGTTTGACCCGATTGCAGGAATTGAACGCGGGGACAGATATGGCCCGAGCCGACACGGATGGCGACGGGCGAAGCGATGGTGGAGAAGTGGACGCCGGTACGGATCCTCTCGATCCCACCGACTTTACGGCCAGTCTCGCGGTCATTCCGGATCCCGCTTTGCGCTCCGCAATCCGGGAGACGTTGGAACTGCCAGCGGGGACCGAGCTGCTCGACACCGATTTGGCAAAACTGGCTTCGCTCGACGCTTCGAATCGGAGCATCACGAACCTGGCCGGTATTGAATTGGCGTTTCGGCTTGAGTGGGCTAACTTGTCTGGTAACGAAATATCCGATGTTGGCCCGTTGGTTCACTTGACGCGTCTGAATGGCCTCGGGCTTTCCGCCAATGGCCTGACTGGGGTGTCCGATGGGCTCGCGGATCTCTCGAACCTTCCGCTATTACACGACCTATACCTGGATAACAACGAAATAGAGGATATCTCGTGGATCGGCGAGTTCTCCCTGCTCAACATTCTGGACCTGAGCAATAACCGGATTTCCAATGCGGATGTATTGGGCACCTTGTTGGGTCTCTATTCGTTGTACATCAGCGGGAACCAGCTCACGAGCATAGAATTTGCAGCCACGCTGGAGGAGCTGGAATATTTTCACGTGAACGACAATCTGTTGACCACGCTGGATGGTGTTGAGTCTGCACCGAGATTGCGGAACTTCTATTTCAATGGGAATCGGATTGCCGATCTTACGCCACTATCCAGAATGCCCGCTTTGGGAAATGCGGAGGGGTCCAACAACAGAATTGAAGCGCTGACCCCACTGTTTGAAAGAGGTGATCGGGGATTGTTGAATTTTCGCGCCTCGAAAAATCCTCTTTCAAGCTTCTCAATATGCCATGAGCTATCCGAGCTTGAATCGCTCAGGATAGTGGTAGATATCGGGGGTGGCTCCTATCATATTCCGTTTGCTTGCCGCGCGCCGGACGAAGACTCGGACCTGGACGGATTGACGAATCTGGATGAAGTGCTTCTAGGGACGAATCCCCAGCGAGCGGATAGCGATGAGGATTTTTTTTCCGATGGTGACGAACTCAACCAAGGCACAGATCCCAGAGACCCGGCGGATTATCCCGGCACGGAGATTAGTTTTCCAGATCCGGCGCTGGAGGCGGCTGTACGTGCGGCGTTGGATAGAGAGGCTGGGCCGCTCCGGGACTCGGATATGAATTGGGTGCAGGTGCTGCGCGCACCGGGCACGGGCATCAGCGATCTGCGCGGGCTTGAGTACTGCAAGAAGCTTGAGGTGCTTGCGCTACCGAACAATCTTATCGAAGACATAGGCCCGTTGAGTGGCCTTGCAGCCGTACAAGTGATTGATCTCGAGAATAATGCGATTTTGGACTCGATGCCGTTGGCGGATCTCGACACACTTGGAATCGTGAATCTGGGGAAAAACCCCGGAATCGATCTTTCGGGGCTGGCCGAATTGACTAATCTAGTCGAGGTGATAGTGAGCCACAACGGGCTCACTGAGGCGGACGGCATCGCAAGTCTTCCCAATATTGCACGAGTCGATATCTCCAACAACGCCATTGGCAATCTTTCGGCTTTTGTGCGCAATGAACATTTTCATGATCCGCTAATTTTGATTGCGGGTAAGAATCAATTGTCGGGTGAGGCCCTTTGCGTCGAGCGACTCGCATTGGAAGCGCGCGGTGTGTACTTTTATTTCAGCAGGGTCGGCTATTGGAGCGGCACGGATTTCGCTCAACTCGACCTAGTGTGTCCAGATCCTAATGGGGATAGCGACGCAGATTGGCTGTCGAATTTGTTCGAGGCCAACTACGGTACGCGACCGGACTTAGGCGACACGGATTCAGACGGGTTTAGCGACAATACGGAGGTTGTCGAGGGTACTGATCCATTGGATAGTTTGGACTTTCCAGAGCATGGGAACGAAGGTGAAGGCGAGGGAGAAGGCGAAGGCGAAGGAGAAGGAGAAGGAGAAGGAGAAGGAGAAGGAGAAGGAGAAGGAGAAGGAGAAGGAGAAGGAGAAGGAGAAGGAGAAGGAGAAGGAGAAGGAGAAGGAGAAGGAGAAGGAGAAGGAAATCTCGCAACAGCACTGTTTGGCCGCTTCGGCGAGGCCGACGCCAACAACGACGGGCTCATATCCCGTGCGGAGTCGGCATTGTTGTACCCGGTGTTGACCGAGGCGCAGTTCACCGAAGTGGACGCCAACGAGGATGGTTACCTGACCCTCCTTGAATTGCGCGCTGGCCGTCCGGGCGGCTGCGTTGGTCCTGGGGAAGCGCAGGATGCAGTATTGTTGGGTGTAGCGCTTTATTTTTTGGCATTCTTTGAGTCGGCCATGCGCTACCCGCGACAGATTCTGGAGCACCTGACCGGCGGCCCACGGGATGGGGTGGACTCTTGATGGCTCGCCGGCAAGCTGGAAATTGGTGATGGAGGCTACTACGCTTTACCCTTCAGGCGCTTCAAGCTGGCGTCGTCGATGAACCCAATTGGTTCATCCGGTTTCAGCGCATATCGCTTTTTGAACAGCAGTGTCCGAGGGTCATGATGAAGTAGGCATCGGTTGGCCGCGTATTCCAGCTCCGGAGGAGCGGCAGTCAATAGCCTGGGGCTTTAGCCCCAGGATCACGTCGCGACCATGTATCGAATCCGCGAAGCGGATGGCAGAGTGGGGTCGCTTTCTTCTACCATCCCCTTCGCGGATTCAACGCGACATTGTAACTGTACCTGGGGCTGAAGCCCCGGGCTACTGACTGCCATCCGCTACGCGGATTGGTGGGCATCTGGATTCGACGTCGCGGCCTCATCGCCCGGACACACGCCCTACCGATGGTCTGGATAAATGTGGCACGAAGTACGAACCCCAAGAAAGTACCTTAAATCGGATGCGCCGTTGATCTTCGCCAGGTTGCGCTTGATGTCCCAGCCGAGCTGGGCCTGTTCCTGCTCCTTGAGGCGCTGAAACTCCTTGATGAGGTACAGCTTGAACTCGACGGAGATCCACGAGGCGAACTCGAAGGCGATGTCTTTGTGGGGGAAGGTTCCGCCGTAGCGGCCGGACTTGGATATGATCCCGATTGCGCCGGTGCCATCGATCCATTGTTTGGGGGTCAATACAAAGCTGTTCAATCCCGCATGGTTTCTAAACCCCTCGAATTCGAGGGGTTTGAAATCGGGGTTGTTCAACTGCTCCCAAATACCCAGGCGGGCGCGGGGGTTTTCGGACGGATCTGACGAATCTGACGGATTAGACCGATCTGATCAGTCGGATCCGTCTGATCCGCCAACCATTCCAGCGCCGATCTCCGGTTTGACTCTTCCCGCCCCCGTTTGTTAGGCTACCAAGATGCCGTCTTGTGCGGTAAATCTTTTTTCAAAGGAGATGAGACTTTCTCATGAGTTACGAAACTAGGGAATCCAACCAGCAGTTGATGGAAGCCATTATGGCTGACGGGCTTACCGAGCTTGATGCCGAGCTTCAGGCCGAATTAGCTGCCGCCACGATGGAGTCGCTCTTTGGCGAATCCGTCAAGAATTTTAATGAAGGCGAAGTCGTCCAGGGCAAGGTGATGGAAATCGCCGATGACCGCGTGCTGGTAGACATCGGGTACAAGAGCGAGGGGATCGTAGCGACCTCCGAGTTCCTGCAGCCGGACAAGCTGGCTGTGGGCGACGTTTTCGATTTCTATATCGAAGACCCCGAGAACGAAGCGGGCCTGCCCGTGCTTTCGAAAATGAAAGCCGACCGGATCAAGAACTGGGAAAAAGTCCAGGAGATCTATGAGGCCGACGGCGTTATCGAAGGCACCATTGTCCGCCGCGTCAAGGGCGGCCTGAAGGTCGATATCGGTATCGACGCCTTCATGCCCGCGAGCCAGTTGACGTTCCGTCCGATGGGCGATCTCGAGCGTTACCTCGGCGAGCGCATGGAACTGAAGATTATCAAGCTGACCAAGCGTCGCCGCAATGTGGTGGTGAGCCGCCGCAAGCTCCTCGAAGAGCAGCGCGCCGGCGAGAAGGAAAAGCTTCTCCAGACGATAGAAGTGGGCAAGGTGCTCCGCGGCGAAGTCAAAAATATCACCGATTTCGGTGCGTTTGTGGACGTGGGCGGCATCGACGGCCTCCTCCACGTGACCGACATGAGCTGGGGCCGCGTGAAGCACCCGAGCCAGATCGTTTCCGTCGGCCAGGCCATCGAAGTGATGGTCCTGAGCTTCGACCCCCAATCCGAGCGCATCAGCCTTGGCCTGAAGCAGAAGACCCAGAACCCCTGGAAGTCCGCTGTGGACCGCTACCCGGTGGGTACGGTTGTTCGTGGCCGCGTGGTCAGCATGACCGACTACGGCGCGTTCGTGCAGCTTGAAGAAGGCATCGAGGGTATGGTCCACGTCAGCGAAATGAGCTGGACCCGCCGCGTTCGCCACCCCAACGAAATCCTGGCGCTGGACGCGGAAGTGGACGTGATGGTGTTGACCGTCGATCCCGATTCCGAGAAGATCGCCCTGGGTATCAAGCAGACCCAGCCGAACCCCTGGAAGCAGTTGGCCGAACGTTACCCGGTCAACTCCACGGTCACCGGCACGGTGCGCAACCTCACCGACTACGGCGCGTTCGTGCAGATCGAAGAAGGCATCGACGGCCTCCTTCACGTCAGCGACATTTCCTGGACCAAGAAGGTTCCCCACCCCTCCGAGATTCTCGAGAAGGGCCAGGAAGTCACCGTCAAGATCCTCAGCATCGATCCCGATTCCGAGAAGATCAGCGTGGGCATGAAGCAGCTTGAGACCGACCCCTGGCTGGCCGTGATCGAGAAGATGCCCATGGGCAGCATCGTGGAAGTGGAAATTGCCAAGCTCGTGAGCTTCGGCGCCTTTGCCAAGCTGGACAGCGGCATCGAAGGCCTGATTCATGTGAGCGAGCTTTCCTCCGACCGCGTGCAGAAGCCTGAAGAAGTGCTGAACATCGGTGACAAGGTCATGGCGAAGGTTATCAGCATCAGCGCGGCGGATCGCAAGATCGGCCTGAGCGTGCGTGAAGCCCAGCGCGACCTGGACAACAACCTCATGGCCGAGCACGGTTCCTCCGGTTCCGGCGCTGTGGATGTGGGCTCTGTGATTCAGGGTTCCGTTCCCGACAGCATGATGCAGGCGGGCCGCAGCCTGGCCGACGTGGCGCACGAGATGTTTGCCGCCGTCAGCAAGGCCGAAGCCGCCCGCAAAGAAGAAAGCGATGCCGCGGCCGCCGCGGAAGCGGAAAAGGCCGAGTAACACACCGGCTGGATGTAAGTACGTAATCAAAAGGGCGCCGCCGGGTTGAACGCCGCGGCGCCCTTTTTTGTGATTTTGGGATCAGATCGAGAATTGAAGTGAAGAATGGGTCTTATGGGTCTAATAGGTCTTATGGGTCGTATGTAAAGACTTCTCAATAGGACCTTAGGTACCCCTTAGCCCATACGACCCATACGACCCATACGACCCATAAGACCCATAGCCTACCGAAAAAGCATGCATAACCCCGTGCCTATATGGCACCCCAAAGAAACGCAATCAAGGAGACTGGAACGATGGCAACGGCAATGGCAACGGATACGAAACACCCCGCGGCGGGCAAAACCATGACGGGCGCGGAAATGGTAATCCAGGTGCTGGCCGACGAAGGCATCGACGCCATCTTCGGCTACAGCGGCGGTGCCATTCTCCCCACCTACGATGCCGTCTTCCGCTGGAACGAGGGCCACCCCGAGCAGGAAATCAAGCTCATCGTCCCCGCCAACGAGCAGGGTGCGGGTTTCATGGCCGCGGGCTACTCCCGCGTCACGGGCAAGGTCGGCATCACCCTCGTCACCTCCGGCCCCGGCGCCACCAACACTGTCACCCCCGTCCGCGACGCCATGGCCGACTCCATCCCCATGATCGTCATCTGCGGCCAGGTTCCCCGGGCCGCCGTGGGCACCGACGCCTTCCAGGAAGCCCCGGTCTTCAACATCATGAGCGCCTGTGCCAAGCACGTCTTCCTCGTGAAGAATCCCGACGAGCTCGAAGCGACCGTCCGCACGGCATTCCACATCGCGCGCAGCGGCCGCCCCGGCCCCGTCGTCATCGACATTCCCAAGGACGTCCAGAATTGGGAAGGCACCTTTACGGGCAGCGGACTTCTCACCATGGTGGGCTACCAGCGCCGCCTGGACGGTCTGGAAAACTCCCGCCTGCCCCAGGACAAGGCCGAGTCCTTCCTCCGCATGCTCAAGGCCTCTCACCGCCCACTCATCTACGCGGGCGGCGGCGTCGTCAACAGCAACGCGGGCCAGGAACTGACCGCCTTCGCCCACAAGTACCAGATTCCCGTCGTCACCACCCTCATGGGCATCGGCGCCATCGACACGACGGACCCCCTCTGTCTTCACATGCTCGGCATGCACGGCACGGCCTACGCCAACTACGCCGTGGAAGATTGCGACTTTCTCATTGCCGTCGGCTCCCGCTTTGACGATCGCGTTGCCGGCAAGCCGAAGGATTTTGCGGGCCGTGCGAAGATCGCCCACATCGATATCGACGCCGCCGAGATCGGTAAGGTCAAGGTGGTCGACTGGCACCACGTGGGCGACGCGGGTGTCGTTCTGCGCGAGCTGATGACCGCCTGCGGCGAGCTGGAGAACAAGCACCAGCACTGGCTCGACTATGTGGCCGAGCTGAAGCAAAAGCATCACATGGCGTGGAACACCGAAACCAGCGCGATCCAGCCCCAGGAAGTGCTCGCGCTCATCAATAAAATAACCAAAGGCGACGCGATCATCACCACCGGCGTGGGCCAGCACCAGATGTTTGCCGCCCAGTACTTTGACTTTAAGAAGCCCCGCACCTGGCTCACCTCCGGCAGCATGGGTACCATGGGCTACGGCCTGCCCGCCGCCATCGGTGCCCAGGTCGGCGCGCCCGGCAAAATCGTTATCGATGTGGACGGCGACGGCAGCATCCGCATGAACATCGGCGAGATGGAAACCTGCACGAACTACGACATCCCCGTCAAGATCCTGTTGCTCAACAACAAGGGCGACGGCATGGTGGTCCAGTGGCAGACCCTCTATTTCGGCAGCC
Source organism: Candidatus Hydrogenedentales bacterium (assembly GCA_942492815.1). Classification (GTDB taxonomy): domain Bacteria; phylum Hydrogenedentota; class Hydrogenedentia; order Hydrogenedentales; family JAEUWI01; genus JAEUWI01. The sequence continues at coordinate 102,061 of OW818658.1, forward strand.
GCTTCTCCGGCACCGACAAGACCCTGCACCAGAAAGATTTCGTGGCCGCGGCCAAGGCCGACGGCTTCAAGTATGCCGAGCGCGTGGAGGTGAGGACGGATCTTGAGAAGCGGATCGCGGACTTCATCGCCTTCGAAGGCCCCGCCTTCCTCGAAGTCATGACGGACAACACCGCCTTCGTGTACCCCATGGTCGGCCCCGGCCTGGCCTACAAAGACATGCTCACCGGGCCGCACATCACCGGCCGCGAAGAAGACCCCTTTGCGAAGCTGGACGCCGCCGACGCGTTTTAGTGGATTGTAGAGATTGGCCGCAGCTTCCTTCGGGAGGCTGCGGCTTTTTGCTTAGCGCACTCAAAGACGGGTAAATGGAAAACTTGTGGGCATACTACACAGGTGTTATAGTCAGCAGTGTGTCCAAGGCTTTCGCGGCGCCGATTTTGCATCTCGCCCGCATTAGGAATAATCTGAAAGGGGATCCAAGTTTATGGCTTCGAAGAAGTTCTGTGGCGGCGTACAGAAGACTCTGGTGGTCCTTTGGTTGGTAATTGGCCTGGTGGGAATGACTATGTCCATCATAGATTCAGACACGACCTTCACCCTTTTGGTGTCGTCCACCGTGCTCTGTGGTGTGGCTCTAGTGTATAAAAAACTGGTTGACATAGAGGCGCGCCTGAGCCGTTTAGATTGCGGTACGGAAAAACAAATCGATGACGATAGCGGCGCTCAGTTTTCCTGATATCGTTAAAAATGAGCGTCGCGCCGGACCTTCCAAGCGTGCCACGCGATCCGCCCGAAAGGGCGGTTCGTGTGCCCGAGGCGAAGCGCCCCAGATACCTCAGCACCAACTCGACTTGCCCTTTTGCGCCACTTCAATAATGCGAAGTAGAAAGATACTCGGGAGCGTCTCAATCCGGGCACTTACACAAACAAGCCGCCCGGTCGCGGCACGCTTGGTGCTCGGCGCATAGAAGGTCCAGGGCACACGAACCGCCCTTTCGGGCGGATCGCGTGGCACGTCCGTTATCCTTGGGAGTGCGTGGAAGTCCACGCGAGACCGAATCTGATTCGTCCAATCAGCCCTATCACCCAATCAGCGCCAGCCCGATTTCATTGTTCAGGTAAAAGCCCTCGGCGGTCGGGCGGATTACCGTCTCGCTTTCTTCCAGCAGTCCCCGCTTAATCAACCCCGCGATGGCGTCGCCAAAATCTTCGTTCACTTCACGCCCGAAGCGCCGCGCATAGGCGGACTTCTCCAGGCCCGATTGCAGGCGAAAATACTGGATCAAGGTCTCCAGCCGTTCTTCGTCGCCGCTCAGCGGCAGCGCCTCCATCTTCTTGCCGGGTGCCCGCAGATACTCATCCGTCGTAATGGCATTCCGCGCGCGGACGCCACCCACATAGGAATAGGCACCCGTGCCAAAGCCCGCATAATCGCCATTGTGCCAGTAGATCAGGTTGTGCCGCGATTGATGACCCGGCTTCGCGTAGTTTGAGATTTCGTAATGGTCATAGGCGTGGAGCGCCTCCTCCGCCTCGCGAAACATCGCCAGCGATTCCTCCTCTGAAATCGCCCGGTCCGCGCGCTTCTCGAAAGGCGTGCCCGGCTCATAGGTCAGGCCATAGGCCGAGACGTGGGGGGGATCGATGTCCACCGTCTCCGCCAGCGTCGCGCCCCATGCCTCAATGGGCGGCGCGCCAAAAATCAGGTCCAGGCTCCATGTGTCGAAGTGCTCCGCGATAACGCCGCAGGCCCGCCGCGCCGCGTCCGCATCGTGGCGACGCCCCAGATACTTCAACACTGCGCGTTCGAAACTCTGCACACCCAGGCTCACCCGATTCACCCCCATCGCGCGCCACGCCTTCATCATCGACGCCGTCACATCGTCCGGATTCGCCTCCAGCGTGATTTCCGCACCCGCCAGGTCAAAGCGCGCAAACAGCGCCTCCATCACCCGCCCCAAACCTTCCTCCGTCAACAGCGACGGCGTCCCGCCGCCAAAGAACACACTCCCCGCTGCGCGCGGCCCCTCAAAGTCGCCAATCTCCCTGCACACCGCCTCCACAAAAGGCAGCGGCACCGTCGTCCGGCTGCGCTCCTTCACGAAGTCGCAATAAGGACACAAGGTGCGGCAATAGGGGATGTGGAGGTAGACGCCAAGCATGGGGGTAGTATAACAGGTGTTAGTCTGGAGTCTGGAGGGGGAGGAGGGATGAAGGGTGAATTGGAAAGAATCCAATTGACGATCAGACGGCAAGCGACTACACTGACCTTGTTCCCAGCGCGCCCCGTATGGCGTTGGCGGCTCCAGTCTCAGTTCCTGGGGGGCTCAAAATGAAGAATATCCCATTGCTCAATCCGTCAATGGCCAATTGGAAGAAGGTCCTCTGCGCGGTCCTTGCCGTTTTGGTTCTCTGCGCCGGTGTATTTGTGGTGCGTTTCGGCAGTGGGGCCTACCGCCTGAAGAAGTCCGGAGCCGCGATGAAGCAGGCGCACAGCGCACTCCAGCGCTATGCCGATTCCAATCCGGGTAGCTATTATCCCCTCCGTTCGGCCGAGGCCGGGGTGTTTCTACCGGATAGGACCGCATGGGCAACGCAAGGGGAGGGCCTTGCTGAATTTCAGGAAGCGCTGCAGTACTTCGACGGCGATGAACAGCGCCCCCTGTGTTACCTCGCCTATGCCTTCTACGACGAGGCCTCGGCCCAGCGGTTGCTCGATCAACTCGAGAAAGACCCGGAGGCCTATCGGGGTGGCGGAACTCGGTTGGATAAAGAGCCTTTTCTGGATCCTCTCTCGCCTGAATTTGAAGAGCAGGCCCCGTTACGCACCGGGGTAGGTCGTCGATTCATGAAAGCATGGTTCGAGGACCACGGATTACCGCCCAGAGACTTTGAGATTGACGGAGCCATCCCCATGCTCTGGCAGATACCGGAGAAAATAGGTGATCGCGTACCCGTTCTGTATATGAACGGCGTGGTGTGGTTTCATGATTACCCCGGCGACTTCCCCATGACGCCCCTGTTCATCAACCGACTGCGCGGCTTGATGGGCTTGCCGCAGGATCCCGGATTCTCTATGGATACTCCGATTCTGCCGGTGTTGCGCGAAATACTCGAGACGGGAAGCCGGGATTCGGGGCGCGGCGTGGGTACACTGGGACCGTACGACACAGAGCCCTCCGTGGCACAGGGCGACGCAAAGGGTTACCGGATCAGGCTGGGAATTGGCGAAGTTGTCCTGTTCCCGGAAGCTGTCGCACCAGACCGGTCGGACCCCGCAATCTTATTTGAAAAGCCGAAGAACTTCTATCTGGGGCTTCCTCAAAGTAACACCATACGCTACATGGGGACAAGCCGGGGATACCAATGGTACGGAAGGCTCGACTACGGGGTGTTCACTCTCCTGCGGGACACCTTCGACCTCAAGGGGGGTGACAGTCTTTACGAGGCCGCCGTGATCTACTGGAGCAACAATGAACCCATCCGGAATTGGTTACGCCCGTATCGTAAGGACCCGAGAAACCCGTCCGAAATCCTTCGTTCGCCCCCGTCTCTGGACGACTATATAGACACCTACATTGCCAATAGAGAAGGCATGGGGAAACCAATCGACCACGAAATCATCCACGCTGCCATCCTGCTTTGCGGAACCGACTACGAGGGTTACGGGACGTACATACCTCCAGATGCCGAGTTACTATCAGAGGCAAGGAAACGGCTTCTATCCGCTGCGGAGCAGGATCCCGAGGCCGCGGCAACCTTGCTGCTTCCCCATGTCATGCGATACCGATTTCGCAACAGGCGCGAAGAGGCCTCGCCCGAAAGGATGGAGATCCTGCGGCGCCTTCCGCGCGAGACGGTGCTGCCCATCGTCAAACACCTGGCCGACTATGTTCAGGATACCGACGATGCGGCCCTTTGTCGGGACTTGCTGCGGAAATTGGAGTGAGAAGGGAGTGTTGGTTGTTCAAGAATTCCAGCTCCGAAGGAGTGGCAGTCAGAAGCCTGGGGCTGAAGCCCCAGGCTAGTGACTGCCATCCGCTACGCGGATTAGCTGGCCTCTGGACTCCACGTTACGGTCCCATCACCCGGACACACGTCCGAGACCCGAGTAATTCAACAGCGCTTGCTTGCGGACACTTTCCTGGCTTTGCGTGAGCTTTCCGTTGGCAGTGAGCTGTCGAGACAGATGGAGGGTCTGGACAAGTTCGTTATGAATCCCAGGAAAGCACCCTTGAACCGGATGATCCAACAGTTTGCAGAAGGCGTTTTCTCTTAGCCACGTAGTGGCGGCATATCGTAGCCTGGGGTGGAGCGAGGCACGAGCGGAACCCCAGGATAGCGCCACACATGCATGAACCCCGGAGGGGTGACACAGAACCGCCCCACACTACTATGCCACCCCATGCGGGGGCAATAGGTTGAATGCGCTACCCAGGGCTCGCTTCGCTCGGGCCTGGGCTACGATATGCCGTCCCTGCAGGACTAAAACAATAGACTACTATCTGGCGAAACGTACGGGCAATGACAAGAGCTCAGCTTGGAAATGCAGTTCGTGAAGCTCTGCTTCACAGCCCGACGAAGGATGCTATGGTGATTCAGGTGTAACCTGCGACTTCGCCAAACACACACGAGCGTTTGGCACCCGAGGCCGAGCGTAAAAGCGGGGGACGGTCCCGCGCGCCTGGCCTTCGGACCTCGTGCAGGGTGGGCGTCTATTGCACGCAACGCCCCGCGCGGGTCTTGTCGCTTTTCGCGCAGGACGGTCCCCTCGCTTCGTCACTCTTCCGCCCCATGCTCCAGAAAGTAAATTAAGCTCACCAGTTCCTGCAGGGTCATCGTGTTCAGCAGGCCCTCCGGCATCATGGTCTGCTTTGATTCCGTCCGTTTCGCGATACTCCGCTTTGGAATCACCACGCGCTCGCCGGTGATGGTAATGACGGTCAGGGTCCTGGTGTCTTCGCTCGCGACCATGCCGGTGACGGTACTGAAGTCGTTCAGCTCGACTTCGACGCCGGTGTACTGATCGGAGACGACCTTGGAGGGGTACATGATGGATTCGAGAATGTCCCGGCGGCGGAAGCGGCTGGTGACGGTGGAGAGGTCGGGACCGCCCCCTTTGCCTTTGGTGCCGAAGACGTGGCAGTTGGCGCAGCGGGCCTTGATGAAGACGTTGTGGCCGTCTTCGAGCTTCTGGGGCACGTAGGCCATGGGATCATATTCGAGGTACTGGCTGAGTTCGTCGAAACTCATCTGGGCGAGATCGGTGGCGTTGATCGGGGCCTCGCCTTCGATCTTGGCGAGGAGGGCCAGGGCGGCTTCTTCGCGCGCGGCCAGGGCCTCCGCCTTGCGGTTCTCGGCCATCACCCGCTCTGCGTCCGGCAGGCGCTCCATGAGCGAGTCCCAGAGGTTGTTGATGTAACCTTCCATGCTCGCGCCCCCGTCCATTTCGCGGCCCCGGTCGAACCAGGCCACGGCCCGCGCCCGCGTTTCCGGGGTCCAGCCGTGCTCGATGGCGCGGAGTGCGTACATCGTGTGGATCTGCTCTTCCTGGGGCTTGTCGGGTGTCAGGGTGGCCAGCAGGGCCTCCACGGCACCGGGCGGCTGGAGATAGGCGATGAGGGTCTGCAGTTCGCGGTTGATGGCGGCGTCGCCATGGGGGAACTTGCCGAGGAGGCGCGACCCGAGGAGGAGCTTGAACGTTTCCGTGCGGTCGCCACCGGTTACATCGCGGATGAAGGCCATCTCTACAACGCGGAGGAAATCCAGCAACAGGGCATCGTCCATGGGGGCCTGGCTCAGCGCGTCGATGCGTGCGACGATGGCGTCCGCGTGGACTGCTGCGCGCTGGGTTTCGATGAGGGCGAGGGTGCCCTCCATGACACCCCGGGGCCGGCGATCCATTTCGTCGCTCAAGATGCTGTCGGCCCAGAGGTCGCGGTGCATGCGCTCCATCGCCTTGCGGGCGGCATAGCGCACGGAGCGGTCCTCGTGATCGAGCAGCAGATAGAGTCCGGAGATGAGGCCCTCGTGGGTGTCCACACGGGTGGACTCGTCCAGTCCAGCGCGGACCAGGGCCTCGCAGGCGCGGCGGGCCACCACGACATCTTTGTCGTAGAGGGCATTGATGAGGGGCTCGCGGAAGGTCTTGAGATCGCCGCAGCCCATGAGGAGCACGGCGCCGGCGCGGAGGGCCGGGCTGGCATCGCGAACGAGTTCTGTAAGGAGGGCGGCGTCGGGCTGGGGGCCATAGACCTGCAGCGTTTCCAGGGCCTGAAGGCGCAGCGGCTCGGCCAGGGTGGCATCGCGCAGGGCGGCGGTCAGTCCCAATGCCCAGATGTCGCCGAGGGCCGTTTTCGCCTGCGCGGTGGCATGGAGGCTCCAAGCCGAGCGGGGCATGGGCCAGGCCAGCACCTCGGCAATGGTCGATGGCGCTTCTGGCGCGCGAATGCCCTTGCCATAGCGAATGCGATACAACCCGCCCTGGGTATCCCGGCCGCCGGTGGTGAAGAAGAGATCACCCCGGGGCGACACGTCGAGGTCGGTCACGTTCAGCGGCTCGCCCACAACGAAATCCTGGGTCTTCCCCGCCAGCGTCGCGCCCGCGGCCTTGGGAAAGAGCACGCGGATGCGCCCGCGCGACCAGTCGCCCATAAAAAAAGCCCCCCGGTACTCTGGGGGGAAGGCCTCGTGCTCATAGAAGCACACGCCCACGGGAGAACCGCGGCCTGCATCGTCCACACTCGGGAGTGTGTCGATGTAGTACGCGGGCATCACCGAGGAGCCCGTGCGCCAGCCATAGTCGCCGCCGGGTACGGCGTGGACCACGCGGATGGGGCGGAACCAGGGCAGGCCCACGTCCCACTCCATGTCGGAGTCGAAGGTCATTATTTCGCCGCTGCGATCGATGCCCAGGTCGTAGGCATTGCGGAAGCCGCCGGCGAGTTGTTCCCACGTCTTGAATTCGGGGTCCACGCGGACGATGGTGCCGCCGGGGGCCATGATGGTGGTGGCGTGCCCCCGGGGATCCACATAGCGGGGGAGGAGGTGGTCCTCCTCCAGGCCCCGGCTGGGGGAGAGGGGATCGAGGGCCGTTGCGGGGCGGGCGTGGTTGCCATACATCACGTGGAGGTAGCCGTCGAAGCCCCGCGCGATGGCATGGGGGCCGTGTTCCCCCATGCCGCCACTGGAGGCCATTAGCAGGGCGGTCTCGTCGGCTTTATCATCGCCATCCGAATCCGTGAGGCGGTAGAGGCCGGGGCCTTGCGGCCCCTCCCCTTGCACCAGCAGATCACCGGGCGCCGTGAACAGCATCCCCATGATCCGCTTTACATCTTCACTGAAACTTTCCTGCGACTCGTATTTTCCGTTCCCGTCATTGTCCAGCAGGATGCGGACCCCGTCATCCTGGGCGCCCACGACGGGGCGCCCCAGATGATCGAAAGTGAGATTGATAACCGAGCCAATCAGGTCGTGGTTTGCGACTTCCTCAACGGAGAACCCGTCGGGAAGCCGAAACCGTTCCCCCAGGTAGGCCAGCCTAGCCTCCCGCGCTTCGGCGTTGGGCATCAGTTCGCCCTCGTTCATGGCTTTCTTCTCGCCCAGTTCCTTAATGGCGATGTCCTTGAAGTGGACCTCCATCTCGGGGCCCGCGTGGAGCTGGAGGGCGATGATACCCGCCTTCGCGCCAGCGGGATCGACGAAGTCGAGGGTGGTGTAGCCATTCAGCACGATCTTCACGTGATCGCCCTGGCAGGTGATCTCGTAGTCGTTCCAGTCGTCCAGCTTGGCGGCGGCGAAGACGGCCTCGCGCTGATCTTCGGAGTATTCGTTCCAGTAGGGGAGGATGCCGCGGCCCTGCTCTTCATAGAGCATGCCGAAGTAAGTCTTCTCCGCCACGTCCGCCTGGTAGCCCTTTACGGCGTGATCCGGCAGTTGTTCACTGCGAAACTGGATGCCGCTGTTGTGGTTGGTCAGCTTGACGCGCGCCTTGAGCACGAAATCCGAGTAGGTCTTCTCCGTGGAGAGGAAGGTGTTCTTCTCCAGCTTCACGCCCTTGGTGGAGCCGACGATCTCGCCATTCTCCACGCGCCACAGCTTCATGTCGCCGGTCCAGCCGCTCAGGTCGGTGCCGTTGAAGAGCGGGGTGAATCCGTCATCGGCGGCGTGGGCCCCGATCCCCGCGATGCCCGCGCAGAGCGCCACGGCCGAGGCCAGGCGCAAGGCGGGACTTGCCAGATAATTTCGTAGTCGCATAATCGTCTCCATGGGTTGATGTCACACGCGGAACGGAAGATTCCGCGCAGGGGTGATGGGCATCGGCCAGAGGTCGCGGGGGCTTGAAAGGGTCCGGCGCGACATCGCCGTTTACGGCTCCGGGTTCGCGCGCAGTCACGCGAAAATGAGGCACCTAAGAGACTAAAACATCCCGTGACGCGCTGTCCAGCTTCGGCGCGTAAATAAAAATGGGCCTCCCAAAGGAAGGCCCATGAAAATCACGGCGTTGGTTGGCTGGTATGGATTAGGAGAACTTGCGCTTCAGCGCCAGTCCGGCCGCACCCATCGCGAGGAGCGTGAGGGATGCCGGCTCGGGAACGGGTGTGGAGGGGTCGTCTTCTTCGAAGACCAGATCCAGGCCGAGTTCGCGCGACTCCGTGACTTCGAAGTTGGTAAAGGTCAGCTCGAACGAATCGTCGGTAAAGCTCACGGAGAGTCCCGCACCGCCGCCCAGCGTGTCGTAGGCGGAGGATACATCCGTCAGGACATAGGTGGGAAAACCGACGTAGTCCAGGTCGGAGAAGGTCACGGTGAAGTTCGTCATGAACTGGGTGGAGCCGCTCAGGTCATGCTCGATGAAGATGGTCAGGAAATCATCGGTGAAAAAGAAACTCAGGTCGTAGTTGACCGGGTTGGCTCCGTCGATATCGAGCGTTCCGACAAATTCGGGGTCAAAATCGAAGGTGATAGTCTCCGGGCCGGCGTTAAAGGTGGTCAGTCCTGTCGAGGTGCCGACAATCTGGTCGGCTTCGAGGGTTGCGCGGGCCGGTGCGGCGAGCGCCAGACACAGCAGGAGCGCTGCGCCCATGCCAATGGGGTTCTTCAAGGTAGTATCCTCACCCGTGTAAGAGAAACAAGAGAAGCACGACACGCCTTGTTTCTGAATTTGCTGCAGCCACCAAGTGCTTTAAGTATACCCCGCAATGGGGAATTGCACAAGGGAACTGGGGAAATTGGGGATCCGAACCGCAAATTTGCGCAGATTATCGCTAATGGCGCCAGGGAGGGCGGCGAAGGGACTTTGAACCGCGAATGGACGCGAATGAACGCGAATATTTCGTTGCGCCGGGTGGGTGGACGTGCTCGTGGGATCTGGAGCCAATTGCCCTGTGTTCCGGAGAACCATATCCAGGAAAATAACAATCGGGCGGCAGGCCTGGAGCCGTGCCGCCCGATTGGGGGATAAAATGCTATCCGAGCTTAGCTCTTCGCCCGCCGGAAGCGTCGCGCAAGGACGAGAACACCCAAGCCGAGAAGCGCCATGGGAGCAGCGGCGGGGACTGGGACGACGGTGGTGTTGGGATCGTCTCCGTCGTTTGCAAAAACCAAGTGGAGTTCAACGTAGCGAGAATAATCGGGTGAGTAGAAATCATCGAATGTGATGGAGAAGGAGGTGCCCACGTCAGCACCGGGCGCGAATGAGACGCCATCGAGATAATTGGGATCAGGCGAAACATAAGACGCAATTTCCACATTGGACAGGTAATTGCCCGACGTGGAGTGGAAAATATCCGAGAAGGTTACGGTAAAGTCATCCACGGTGTAGGTGGTTGCCCCGAATACACTCGTAAAGTTGATGACGAGGTATAACTCGCCAGCATCCTCATAGAAATCGAAATTGGCGTAAGCTTGCTCGGGAAGGTCAATCGTATCGACCGTACTGGTAAATTCAGTTATACCATTGTCCACCGGCATAGAGTCGTTGGGCAGAAATAGATTGCTACTTGCTCCTTGAGTTGCACTTCCGGTGATGGGCCCCGTAAGCAACGCAGCCTGAACCGGCATCGCGACACCAAGACACAGCGCTATGGCGGCGCTCCACGAAAAAAAAGTGTTCTTCACGATATTTTCCTCACCCGTTTTATCAGGAGCATGTTTGGCTCGCACACTGCATGTCCCGATACACCTCTACCACCAAGTACTCCCAGTATACCCCGTTGTGGGGAAATTCTCAAGGAGGATTTCACGATGGCGGGGGAAATGCCGCAGATTTCCTGTTTGATCCGTATTATTAGTAAAAATGATAACTAAATACCGATCTGACGAGCCGCACAAGCCGTACTGCCGTAGCCTCGACGACGAGCGGGGGCACCGATGTTGCTTAAGCCGCTTGGATTTTTTCGCGCAAACTGCATAGAATCAAGTGCACATTGCTTTTCCTACCGCCACAGGAGCGCTTCATGCATACACTCATTTCACACCGCACCATGCAGTTCATTGCCGTCCTTCTCGTGAGTTGTGTGTCACTTTCCGTGTCCGCCGAACCCCTGCCCGGCACAGCGCCCCTCACCCTTGAGGGCGACCTCGCCGAGCAGATGGTCACGGGCATCCATGCCGACCTGGACACCCGCACCGTCGCGGCGAAAACGGCGCGCACGGCGAAGTGGACGGCGAGCGCGGCGGCGGAGGGTTTTGTGCCGGTGCATCGCGAGAAGCTGCGGGTGATTCTCGGCGCGGTGGACCCCCGTCTGCCGGTGGCGATGGAGACGGTGTCCGCGCCGGGCAAGGAGGGGCCAATCGCGGTGGGGGACGCCTATCGGGTCTATGTCGTGCGCTGGCCGGTGTTTCAGAATGCGTGGGGTGAGGGGCTGCTGGTGGAGCCGAATGGCGACGCCCGCGCTTCGCTGGTGCTCCTGCCCGATGCCGATGAATCGCCGGAGTCGCTGCTGGGCCTGGCGCCGGGCAACGCCTATGCCGTGGTGCTGGCGGATCAGGGCAACCGCATCCTGATTCCGACGCTGGTCAATCGCGCCGACACCTGGTCGGGCCATCCCGATGTGCGGATGACAAACCAGCCGCACCGCGAGTTCATCTACCGCGCCGCCTACGAGATGGGGCGTCATGTGATTGGCTACGAGATTCAGAAGGTCCTTTCAGCCCTCGACTGGCTCCAGGCTAAATCGGCGGAAGCGCCCCTGGGGCTCATGGGCTACGGCGAGGGCGGCCTGATCGCCCTGCACACTGCCGCGCTCGATACGCGCGTTCAGGCCACCGTCGTCTCGGGCTACTTCGGCCCGCGCGAGGGTCTGTGGACCGAGCCGATCTATCGCAACGTGTGGTCGCTGCTGACGGATTTTGGCAGTGCCGAAGTGGCCGCGCTGATCGCGCCGCGCACCCTGATCGTGGAAGGGGCCACACCGCCCGCCATCACGGGCCCGCCCACGACCGAAGGTCGGTCTGGTGCCGCACCGGGCGTCGTACCCAATCCCACCGCAGCGGAAATCCAATCCGAAGTCGCGCAGGCTTTAGCCTATGTGCCGGCGGGCGAGGGTACGCCCTGGTTGCAGCGTGCGGGTGTTGATGGGGGGCTCCCCGGACAGCCCGCGACGCTGGAAGCCTTCTCCACGGCCCTCGGGCTGGATGGGTTGCCCGCCACGGCCTCCTCCCCGCGCGCGGAAACGGAAATGCCCGATGGCGAAATGCGGATGAAGCGCCAGGTGGAGGGGCTGCTTGGCTGGACGGATCACATTCTCGCCGAAGCGCCCTTTGCCCGGGAGTCGGTGTGGAAAGAGGCCGACGCCAGCTCCGCCGAAGCCTGGGCGAAGTCTGTGCCGCGCTACCGGAAATTCTTTCACGAGCAGTTGATGGGCAAGCTGCCTCAGGGCACGGTGCCGCTGAATCCGCGCACCCGCGAGATCTACAACACGGAAAAATTCACCGGCTACGAAGTCGTGCTCGATGTACACGAGCACGTCTACGCCTACGGTATTCTGTTGTTGCCGAAAAATATCGCGCCCGGCGAGAAGCGCCCCGTGGTGGTGTGTCAGCATGGCCTCGAAGGTCGTCCCCAGGAAGTGACCGACCCGGCGAGCGACAGCCACTACTATCATCGCTTCGGCGCGAAACTGGCCGAAGAGGGCTTCATCGTCTACGCGCCCCAGAACCCCTACATCGGCGAAGATCACTTTCGCACCCTGCAGCGCAAGGCCAACCCCCTGAAGCTCTCCCTCTTCAGTTACATTATCGAGCAGCACCGTCGTACCCTGGAGTGGCTGGGCGGTCTGCCCGAGGTGGATCCGGCGCGCATCGCCTTCTATGGTCTGAGCTACGGCGGCAAGACGGCCATGCGCGTGCCCGCCGTGCTCGATGGCTATTGCCTCTCCATCTGCTCCGGCGACTACAACGAGTGGATCTGGAAAAACGTCACGCGCCGGCGGATCTATAGCTATGTTTTCCATGGCGAATATGAGATGTTCGAGTGGAACCTCGGCAACACCTTTAACTATGCGGAGATGAGCTGGCTCATCTGCCCGCGGCCCTTCATGGTCGAGCGCGGCCACGACGACGGCGTCGCGCCGGGCGAGTGGGTGAGTTATGAATACGCCCGCACCCGCGAGCGCTATGACCGCCTCGGCCTGAGCGGCGAGACGACCATCGAGTATTTCAACGGGCCGCATACGATACACGGCGTCGGGACTTTCCAGTTTCTGCGCGACAAGCTTGATTTTCCCGTGGCGGCGCAGTAGTGAAACGAACCTCGCAAGCGGGAGCGCGGGTTTTCCTACCCGCGTATCGTGCGACGGAGTTGCACGACCGGTTGAGGTGCGGCAATAGGTTCGTTTACGGATGATTTCCCAGCCACGGCAAAAATAAAATGCGCCGTTGGCGCGTACACGGGTAGGAAAACCCGTGCTCCCGTTTTTCGCGCCTGTACAGTTGCACCGTGCGGTCGCACTGCGCAACAATGCGCCCTTGCCGGTCGCCATCCATTGAAAGGAGTCCCATGTCCAGTCCCTACCAGGGAGTCATCCTTGCGGCGGGTCGTGGCAGCCGGATGGGACATCTCGCGGACCACTACCCCAAGGCGTTGCTGCCTGTGGCGAATGTCCCGCTGATCGTCCGCCATGTGGAGACGCTTCGAGCGCTTGACGTCCGCGAGATCACCGTGGTGGTGGGGCATCACGCGCCCATGATCGAAGCGCTGCTCGGAGACGGCACGGCATTCGACGTTTCCATCCAGTACGTGCGCCAGCACGAGCGCCACGGCCTGGCTCACGCCGTCGCGGCGCTGGAGCCGCACATCACTGCACCCTTTTATCTTCTGCTGGGGGACATCTACTTCGACTTCACCCAACTCGGCGCGGCCAACGGGGTATTTGAAGCGGAAGGAGCCTCCGCCGTGCTTGCCATCGAGCGGGATGCCGACCCGGTGGCCGTACGGCGCAACTTCAGCATCGATCTGGAGCCTGGCGGCCGGATCCGCCAGGTGGTGGAGAAGCCGGTCGATACCGACTGTCGCTGCAAGGGCTGTGGCCTTTATTTGTTCGACGGGCGGATTTTTGAGGCCATCCGGCGGACGCCGCGTTCGTCTCTGCGCAATGAGTTTGAACTCACCGACGCCATTCAGGTGCTCATCGACGATGAGGTGCCGGTCCACGGGGTCGAAATGACCGCGTGGGACGTGAATATTACCGAGCCCGCAGACCTGATAGCGTGTAATGTTCGTGTGCTCCAGGCTCAGGGCCTGTCGAGCCTTCTGGGTATGGGTTGCGACATCGTTGTCGGCGCGGTACTGGAGCAGACCACCGTGGGGGATGGGGCGCGTATTGCGCACCCCATCCGCCTGGAGCGCTGTGTGGTGTTGCCGGGGGCCGTGGTGGATTCCGAAACCCACCTGCGCGATGCCGTGATCGCCCCGGGGCTCATCGCCCGCTGAACAAAGATCGGACCGATCAGACGGATCGGACCGATCGGAACGGCGGAGCGGACACCACGCCTTCGTTGTCAACTATCAACTATCAACTGACCACCCCACCCCTTCCTGCGTCGCGGCGTCGCGCAGCCGCGCGATACCCCGGTGCACCGACCGGCAGGCGGCGGAAGGGCTGCAACCCATCACAACGCCGATTTCCACGAAGGTCAGGTCCTTGAAGTAATAGAGCGCAATGGCTCGCCGCTGCTTACGGGTGAGCAGCAGCCGCATCTGCCGGCGCACCCATTGAAGGAGCCGCTTCTTCTCTTCGCCCCAGGCCAGCCCGGTCGCGATGCTTTGTTCATCCTCGCTCCACGGCCCCTCCTCGTTGGTGAACTCCGCCATGATAGAGGGGCAGCAATTGACCTTGTAGCGATCCCCAAACGTACGACTTTCCATGATGTGCCTTCCTTTGGTTCGGGCATCCGCCGCCGGACGCCTCTTGCGCGTGTTTGCTGAAGGCAGGGTAGGGGGGATGGGCATGGAAAGTACTTCGGGAAAAGGGTGGATTTGCTTGTTATTTACGGTGCCGGGCGGTTCCCATGCGCATGGCGCGGCGTGTTATTATAGGCGGCTGAACCACCTACGAAATCGCGATGGAGGCGAATTTACCCATGAGTATCAAAGACGACGTGCAGCAGGGCATCAAAGAGGCCATGAAAAGCAAAGACCAGTTGCGCCTGGAGTGCCTGCGCATGGCCAAGGGCGCACTGCTGCTGAAGGAAAAAGAAAGCGCGAAGGATTCGGCCCTGTCCGACGACGACGCGATCGCGACGCTGCGCGCCGAGGCGAAGAAGCGCCAGCAGAGCATCGAGACCTATGCCGCCCACGGTAAGGACGAAGAAGTGGCGAACCTGAGAAAAGAGATCGCCATCCTCGAAGAGTTCCTGCCGAAACAGCTTTCCGAGGCGCAGCTTCGCGAGAAGATCCAGGCCTTCCTGGCGGCCAATCCGGATGTGACCCATGCCGGAAAGCTTACCGGCGCGATTAAGAAGGAGCTGGGCGACCTCGCGGACGGCCAGATGCTGAATGCGCTGTGCAAAGAGGCCCTGGGCTGAAACACGGTCCGCAAAGAGTTTACAAAGCAATTACAACGGCACGGAGTGGCGATACGCGGCTTCGTGCCGTTGGTTTTCGGGGCGGGGTAAGAGGGAAGAGGAGATCTAACCACAAAGAACGCAAAGAGCACATAGGTGGGCGAAACTGGGGAGGGGGTACGTCGGCACAGGGGCGATGCAATTCCGAACAATGAAATTTGCGGGAAGGTCTCTGAGGAACGCTGGACGCGCCAAATCAGGGGCTTTCCCCTTTGTGCTCTTTGCGTTCTTTGTGGTTCCAAATTTTCGGCATTCAGGGCGCGTAAACGACCATAGCCGAACCGCGTGGATGGGTGTGAAGACGTCGTGTCGGCTTGATCGCGTCGCGGTTACAGCAAACCTGCCGTCTCTGATGTCCCTGCCGTCCCTGCAACTCCGCGAGGATTTCCAAGTCCCCAGATCCCCAATTAATTGTAAAAGCGCATAAAGGTCTGGTTTCGGTCCCAGTTGTTGATGTCATCGCCACCGCCGCACAACTCGGGCTCTTGGCTGGCATCATAGTGCTGTTGCGCTGGAGGCGCATAGGCATGGCTCGGGTCATAAACCGGCTGGCCGGAGATGAGATTGGCGCCGAAGGACCAGATGTAGACTTCTTGGTTGGAGGGCGCGGGCACGCCAAAGGTGATGGGCTCTCCAGTAGCCCAGTCTATGCCAGACATAAGTAGGTTATTGGGTTCGGGCACGGCGTCTCCCGGCAACACGTAGGTGCGAAAGACAACGGGCCCCATATCCTCGGGCCAGGGTCCCGGGAAAATGCGGTAAAGTTCGCCCCAAGGGTCGAACGGCAGTTCGGGATAGTAGGAATTGGCCAGCCGCTTGACCACTCCGGGATTGAGCACCTTGGGGTAGTCGTTAAAGATCACTGGGTCCAAGGCATGCCGCCCCTTCCGCAAAAGGACATACGTGCAATGGCTGTAGATCTCCACGCTGGCCTCAAAGGGCGCCATGGCCCGCTCTCGTCCCACGCGGGCTACCGCCTCGCTGAAAGCGGAGTCATCAAAGAAATCGCGAAGACTGGTTTGACCTGCATTGCTCAACATCTTCGTGATTCCAAGCTCGATGCCATTTATCTGGGAGACGGCTTTAGATGCTCTTCCCCTCACAATCCTTGGTCCTCCGGGCAAGAAAACGCAGTAAAGTACATTCCCAAAGACCACGATAAGAACAATTGACCTGACCGTTTGCCAAATCGATCCTCGATTCTCTCCACCCATGTTCTTCGCCCTCCTCGCTATTTCCGTTGCCTGAATCCATCATACAACAGAAACGGCGCGCTTTGGGGAACAAATCCCTCAAAGCGCGCCGTGGGGCGTCGATTCAAATCGAAGTGATTAGACGGAAGCGGTGGTCTTCTTGCCGGTGATGGGGCAAACCTTGGTCTCGCCTTCGGAGGAAGCGGCGTTCGCCTTGCTCGGGCAGGTCTTGGCTTCGCCTTCAGAGGAAGCAGCCTTTGCCTTATCGGCACAGCAGCCTTCCTTCTTCTCGCCTTCAGAAGAAGCGGCCTTGGCCTTGTCACAGGTCTTGGCTTCGCCTTCGGAAGAGGCGGCCTTCGCCTTGTCGCAGGTCTTGGCTTCGCCTTCGGAAGAAGCGGCCTTGGCCTTGTCGCAGGTCTTGGCTTCGCCTTCGGAGGAAGCGGCCTTCGCCTTGTCGGCGCAGCATTCTTTCTTCTCGCCCTCGGAAGAAGCGGCCTTGGCCTTGTCACAGGTCTTGGCTTCGCCTTCGGAAGAAGCGGCCTTGGCCTTGTCGCAGGTCTTGGCTTCACCTTCGGAAGAAGCGGCCTTCGCCTTATCGGCGCAGCATTCTTTCTTCTCGCCTTCGGAAGAAGCAGCCTTGGCCTTGTCGCAGGTCTTGGCTTCGCCTTCGGAAGAAGCAGCCTTAGCTTTGCTCGGGCATTCCTTGGCTTCGCCTTCGGAAGAAGCGGCCTTGGCCTTGTCGCAGGTCTTGGTTTCGCCCTCGGAGGAGGCCGCGAGCGCCATAACCTCTGAACTTTCAACGCCCGCCTTCATCAACTCCTGGCGGCGATGGCAAGGAACAGGCTTTCCCGCTTCTTCTTCGGTCGAGGCTTCGACCTTCTTGGCGGTGCCGCCGACGAACGAAAGGACGGTCTTCTGAATCTCGCAGACGCCGCCGCTGCCATCACCCGAGCCGCCGAGCGCGCCCGCCGTGGCGACTCCAGAAATCGCCACCATGGTGAGGGCGAACGCTGCCCACTTCAAGCGGTTGCTGCCTGATTTCTCAGCGGCAACCGGCTCGGTAACCTCTACCTGATCTTCACGGTGTTCTTCATTCATGGGTTCTGCTCCTGAATCGGTTTGACAACAAGACACGACAACGCCTGTCAGGGCGTTACCAATGGAATTCACTCATACGACTGTATTCACGAACGTGCCCGATCTATATCACACTCACCCGCGAGTCCAGCCCTATGAGCATAGCAGACCGGGGCCACTTCTGCAACCGCCTCGTGGAGGGGGCTTCGGAGGCTTGCTTCGTTGTAAAGTATATTTTGGCAGGGGTTTAGGGGGTGGTCTGGGGCCGTCCGTACACCGCCGGACAGGTCGTCGTGCACCCAAGCGCCAAAAGATCGTACCATGGACCTTCTGAATACCTGTAACGAGATGAGCCTTCAAGAGGACCACGGGTGACCGATCTTTTCGAAATAGCCGCCGCCGAGCGGATGCGTCGCGAGGCCCCCCTCGCGCGCCGGGTGGCCCCGCGCACGCTGGACGATTTTGTGGGTCAGGAGCATATTCTGGGCCCCGGCAAGCTCCTGCGCCGGGCGATTGAAGCGGATCGCATTACCTCGCTGCTGCTTTACGGTCCCCCCGGCACGGGAAAGACGGCCCTCGCCCGGATCGTGGCCATGCGGACCAAATCGGCCTTCGAGCCGTTGAACGCGGTAACATCCGGTGTGAAAGAGCTCCGGGAGCTCCTCGCCCAGGCCAAGCAGCGCCGGATTCACGATCAGCGCCGGACCATCGTCTTTGTCGATGAGATCCACCGCTTCAACCGCGCCCAGCAGGACGCGCTCCTGCCCGATGTGGAAAATGGCAACATCACCATGATCGGCGCCACGACGGAGAACCCCTTTTTCTCCGTGGTCGCGCCCCTGCTGTCCAGGTCCCAGATCTTCGAGTTCAAACGCCACACCGAGGAAGCGCTAGTCGGTCTCATGCGCCGGGCGCTGCACCACCCGGATCTTGGCATGGACCCGGAAACGATCACGGTGGACGATGACGCACTGGAGCACATCGCCCGCTACGCCGAGGGCGATGTCCGCCGTTCGCTGAACGCCCTGGAAGTGGCGCTGCTCACCACGCCACCGGAAGAGGGACATATCCACATCACCCTCGGTGAAGCCCAGGAGTCCATCCAGCGCAAGCTTCTCCACTACGATGGCACGGGCGACGGCCACTACGACGCGGCCTCGGCCTTTATCAAGTCCATGCGCGGCAGCAACCCGGACTCGGCGCTCTATTGGATGGCGCGAATGCTGGAGGCGGGGGAGACGCCCCGCTTCGTGGCGCGGCGTATCTGCATCGCGGCGGCGGAAGACGTGGGCAACGCGGACCCCATGGCGCTGGTGCTGGCGAATGCCGCGTTTCAAACCTGCGAGTTCATCGGCATGCCCGAGGCGCGCATCCTCCTGGCCCAGGCGGTGACCTACATTGCTGCGGCGCCCAAGAGCAACGCATCCTACATGGCGATCGACGCCGCTATCGCCGACGTGCGTGAAGGCAAGACGGTGGAAGTGCCTCAGCACTTGATGGACGCCCACTACAAAGGGGCGAAGCGGCTGGGCCACGGCAAGGACTATCAGTACGCCCACGACTTCGAAGAGAACTACGTGCCCCAGGACTACGGCGTGGCGCGGGGGACTTACTACCAGCCCACGAGCAATGGCAAGGAAGCCGAGATCAAAGCCCGCATGGACCGACTGGATGCGCGGGACCGGGGGGAGTGAGGGTGCCATGCCCAACGGGCACAAAACATGAATCGGACCGATCAGACGGATCGGACCGATCGGAACGAGTCTTGTTTATCCGATCAGTCCGATCCGTCTGATATGTCTGATTTTACCTCGCCACACCCGCCGCTCGGCTAACCCGCATTTTCGGCGTGCAACTTGGGCGGGGGATGGTGCAGACTATGGTTCTGGGATAATTCAGGCGGGGCCGTCCGATGGCTTCACCCCACCGGGGCCGTGAGCCTCATTCCTTGAGGAGGACATGCTATGGAATCGTGGGTCGTATTACTGGGAATCGTGGTGTTTTCGCTGGCCTTCATGATGTGGCTGGCCATGTTTGCCCTGAGCCGGGGGATGAACAGCAACCTGGAAACCGACACGGAGAGCCGCCGCATTGCGAGCCGCCAGTTGCTATTCGGTGCGCTGCTGCTGGCGTGTACCATCGGACTGAGCGTGTATTTCTACGGCATGGACCGCGACGAAATCATTCCCGAGATCGGGCCCGGCCTGACCACGGAAGCGCCCATGGTGAAAGAGGAACTGGAGAAGAAGTCGGGAGCCAAGGCCGAAGCGCCGAAAGCCGCCGCGCCGGCCCCACCCGCGCCGACATCAGCGGAGACCCCGAGCGGCGGGGAAGCGGAGGGGGAGAAGACGCTCCCGAATCCGACAGTGATCTGACGCGTGTTTTCAAAGAAAATGACCGGCCCCGGAAGCAAACGCTACCCGCAACCAAAAGAGTATTTCCACAGATAAACACAGTTCTTTTGAAAGTCGTATTCAGGTGTTGAAAAGTCGATTGTGCTTGCGGCGTGCAAGGCTTTCGTTATACTGATTTGAACGTGTTTATTTCCGTGGATTTCCGTGCCCTTCCGTGGTCGGTGCTCTTTTTTTGACCACGGAAGGGCACGGAATTTCACGGAAAATTCTCCCCACAATTCCCGCGTCGCAAATCTACGTCCAGCAATGAAGGTATTCAAGCAGGTGCGGTTATGGATCTCAAAAATCCGAAATGGATGTACCTGAAGGCGGCACTACTGATTGGCATCGGCGTGATCTGCTTCGCCCTCGTGTGGATGGAGAATCCCACGGTGGCGACGGCGGTGTATCTTGCCTTGATGGTCTGGGCCTTCGCGCGGGCGTACTACTTCGCCTTCTACGTGGTGGAGAAGTACATCGACGATTCGTATCGGTTTTCGGGGTTGACCTCGTTCATCCGATACCTGCTGGCGCGCAAGAAGGAGGAGTGAGCGCGGCGCGGGCTACTCGATGCCGCGCAGTTTCTTGTACCAGTCCGGCGCGAGTTTCATGAAAAGGCGTTGCTGCTCTTCCAGCCCGCTGGTCAATCTGGGCGGGCCATCGTAGCTTTCGCCGAGGGAAAGGAGGGCATCCACTTCCTCCCAGTCGTAGGGCTTGCCACGGAGTTCGTTGCTGCGCATCTGCTCCAATTCACGTCCCGTATCTTTCCACTTCCGGACCAATTCACGCTGCTCTTCTTTGTTGGGCCGGTTCATTTCACTTCCTTTGGCTTATAGGGCTCGCGGTAGTGATAGAAGACTTCGATCTGGCTGGGGGCACCTTCCATGCCGAAGGCGTTCTTCGTGCGCATTTCGAGGCGGTTCAGGCCGGCGGGCTGGAGGGTCCAGGTGAAGTCGGCCGGGCTCGGGCTCCAGCCGGTACCGTTGAGGTTTATCTCATAGGTCTCGAAGTTGGGCGTCTGGCTGATCATGCGGATCTCCACCGTGCCGGGAGTTTCACCATAGGTCGCGGTAACGTGAACGCGATTGATCGTCGGGTAAAAATCGGCTTTGCGATCGCTGTGAAGGGCATGCTGGAGCTTGCGCGGCGTCGCCTGATCGTACCAGCACAGATAGCCGCTCCAGGCCCAGTAGGTGGTGCCCTGGGCCACGGGGCGCGGCGTGGGCCGGGTGAGAAAGTCATTGCGGGGGATCAGGCGAAGGAAACCCGCCAGGTTGTGCTGCGGGGGCCGCAGCGCGGGGTCGGGGTTATTGATCCAGTCGGTAAAGGTGGAAATTTCCAGGGGCTGGGGGGTCTCGGGCAGGCCCGTGGCCGTCCAGTTGCACCAGGGCTCGGGACTGGCCCAGGGGATCGGATGGGCGGCGGTGAAGCCGTAGCGCTTCAGAAAGTATTTGTGCTGCTCCAGCCCATCGACAGGTAGGCCGGTGTTCGTATTAAACTCGTAAGAATCAAACACACTCTCGGGATCCACCAGCACCCATTTTCCCAGCTCGTCCACATAGACTTCCACGGTTTCGTGGTTGAAGACGTTGATGTGGCGCGCCTGATAGCCCAGTGCCTGAAGGGTCTGGAGGAACACGATGGAGAACTGGATGCACATGCCGCCGTGGCCGTATTGGAGCTTGCGCTTGAGGATGTCCAGCGCATTCCACTCGGGGTACTCCGGGTGGGGGCTGCCGTGGTACCACAACTGAGAGACGTAGTGGCGGATCTGATTGATCTCCGCGAACTGGCCCTGGGTTGCGCGTATTTGCAGTTCCTTCGGGAGGCGCTCGCGCAGTTCGGCCAGTTGGGGCGCATTCGCGTTTTCGAAGTGCATTGGGTGGGAGGGATAGAGGAGCTCCGGGTGCTCCATTTCCCGCACATAGAAAGTCCTCTTGGGCGGTGAGGTGTAGCGCAGCGTCTGTGTGAGGCGCAGGGTCCGAAAAGTCGGTGTGGCGAGAGGAGAATTGCTCCGCAGTGTTACCTGGAATTGTACAAAACGGTGGGCGGGATCGGTCAGGGGGATATCGATGCTGGCACCCTCGGCGACCATCTCAAAATCGCCCCACGCGGGGTCTGTCGGGTCGGCAGTGTCGGCGAATCGGATCGCCCAGGAAAGGCCCGTGCCTTCGGGCGTGTGACCCTCGCCGCGCAGGCGCAGTCCGGTGACCGCACACTTGCTCGCGATGCCCTTGGATTCCGCGCTCGCGCTCCACAGATCATAGGGTCGAGACAGCATCCTCCCTTCGGGCTGAGACTGGTTCAGGTTCATACGGATGACATATTCGCCCGGGGTATCTGCCTGGGGGCCGAGGAGCCGGGGAGCCCAAGTGGTGCCGCCATCGACCGAGCGGGCCGAAGTACCGCCCACGTCTATTGGAGCGCGGCCTTCGAGTACGCCGTCGTCGGGCACTTCGACAAAGCCGGAGGTTAGTAGGCCCGTGTGTCCCCGGTAGGTAAAGGCACCGCCGCCCCGCTCATACTCATCCGCTCGCGCAAACATAACCTTGTAGCCTTGGCCGGCGGGTGCATCACAAGCGACTATGATCTCGTTGTCGCCCTGTTTCAGAAGCTCCACCGGAACGGGCACCCACCACCACACGCTCTCGTGCCAGGAGCGGGCCACGCCCTCGATTCGGTGCCCGTTGAGCACCAGATACCACGGGGGCGCGTTGTTCAGCATCTCCGTGTCCATGTAAAGCACGATGTGGGCTTCCCGTGCGCGGACATCGTCAAGGTGCAGTATTTTACGGATCTGCACACCCGCGTGGAGGAGCTCGAAGTAGTCCCCCTTGTCGCTTCGCCCCGCACCCGGCGCGTCATTCTCCACCATCGCCATGTCGTTCAGAACGACCCCGTCCGGGGCGCGCATGACATCATAGGCCTGCCCAGTCTCGTAGATATGGTGGGCCTCAAGACGTATCCCGGCAGGGAGAACATGTTCCGCCGGGCTCCCGAGCAAGACGGTCAGCGCGATGGTGAATATCATAACGCGAAACAGGGATGCGGGCATCGGGTCCGTCCTTTTGAAGGGTTCGGTGACAGGGGCGCACGACACAGGAAACGGGTTCCCCGACGAACCGAACTCAGGATACGGCTATCAACTATCAACTATCAACTAGTCGCTGCTATCATGGCGCGATGAAAAACCTACGCCACCTCGCATTGCTGATCATCGCCGTCGCCTGCTGTTACGCCCGCGCCCAGGAGGCCCCGCCCACCCGTGAGGCCGTCTGCTCCGTCATGCGCGAGGCCACGGACTTCATGTTCGACACCCTCGCGAATCGCGGCGGCTTCGTGTGGTTCTACACGATGGGCCTGGAGCCCTACGGCGAGTTGAAAGCGCGTCCAAGCATGATCTGGGTCGAGCCGCCGGGCACACCATCGGTTGGGCTTGTCCTGTTGGAGGCCTACGCGGTCACGAAAGATAAATACTACCTCGACCGCGCCGGACAAGTGGCCGATGCGCTTGCACAGGGCCAACATCCTTCCGGGGGCTGGAACTACTTCATCGATTTTGATCCCGAAGGATTACCCGCCTATTACGAATCCTTTTTCTCGAAGTGCTGGGGTTGGCAGGAATTCCTGAAGCCCCGGAGCAATTGCACCTTCGACGACTACAGCACGACCGAAGCCACGCGCTTTTTTCTGCGCCTCCACGACGTGACAAAGGCGAAAGCCCACGAGGCGGTGCTGACGAAGGCGCTGGATCATGTGCTGCGCGCCCAATATCCCGATGGTGCCTGGCCCCAGCGTTTCCCCGATGCGGAAGCGGATCACGATTACAGCGCCGCACGGACCTTCAACGACGAGGTGACCTATGACTGCATAATGCTTCTACTGGAGGCACACGAACGGCTCGGTGAAGTGCGCTATCGCGCGGCGGCAATCGAGGGAATGAACTTCTACCTCCGTGCTCAATTGCCCACGCCCCAGGCGGGATGGGCCCAGCAGTACGGCGCGGATCTGAAGCCCGTGTGGGGTCGGCCATTCGAGATTGCCACGGTGTGTTCCACTCAGACACTCGAAAACATTGCCCATCTCTTCGAGTTCTTCACGATCACCGGCGATACGAAATACCTCGCTCCGGTGCCTGCGGCGCTGGACTGGCTGGAGGCTTCACGGATTCCCGAAGCGACAGGCTACACCCACACCGGTTTCTACGAAATGGGCACGAACCGTCCGATTTATATCAAACAGACCGGCACCACGATTGACGACGTGCGCTACACGGAGACCTACGAGAAGGAAGGCTGCTATCCCTATGCCCACGAAGTCACCGTAGACGTGGACGGGCTGCGCCGAGAGCACGGGCGCCTGGCCGCGCTGAGCCCGGCGGAGGCCCAGGCGGAGTACGCGGCGGAGAAGGCGAGGAAGCTCTTGCCAGAGGATATCAAGGGCGGGCACCTGGCCGTTGCGCTGAACAAGATCCCCCAGACGCCCGAAGGGATCGTGTTGATTGTAAACGGCCTCGATGAGCGCGGTGGCTGGCGCGATGACGTGACGCAACTGGATCCCTTCGAGCCTTTTACGAAGCCGCCATTGAAGACCGAGGCGTATATCGTGGGCGGGTATATTGCGCGGATGTACCGGCTTATAAATTACGTGAACGCAGGGGACAGACGGGAATGGCACTAAGTTGACGTCGGGTGCCACCCGTACACGCGGGAGCGCTAGCGACTAAGTTTACGGGTGAGCCATCGCGGAAGGTGACGGTGAAACGTGAAGAGACTGTTACGCGGACACTATGAATGCTCCGGAGTTCTTGTTGATTGAACATAGTCGCTTCACCCGCAAGCTACCGGCCGCCTCAGGCGGCCCGCGTGCGGGTGGTACCCCAGTGCGCCCCTTGAATTACTTGGTCAAGGCGTTAGGTCAGTCCTTACGAGGAGTATTTTCTTGCTGAAAGCCAACATCATCGGAACGGGAATCATGGGCACCGCCGTGGCCCAGGTGCTTGCCCGCGAGCCCCGCGCGACGCTCACGGCGGCGTGCAACCGCAGCCAGGAATCCCTGGACAAGATCAAGGCCCAGTTCGCCATCAACACCTACCACGACTACCGCGAAATGCTCGACAAAGAGAAGCCCGACGTGGTCTTCATCGCCACGCCGGACTGGGCGCATCTGGATCCGGTCATCGCCTGCCTGGAGCGGGGGATCCACGTCTACGTGGAGAAGCCCCTGACCACCGATATCGCCGAGGCGGAAGCGATCACGCGTAAGGTGTCGGAGACGGGCCTGAAGCTCCAGATTTCCTATAACCACCGCTGGCTCGCGCCCTATCACCTCACGTACCGCAAGATCCGCGAGGGCGTGATTGGCCGTCCCCTCATGGGTTACGCGCGAAAAAACAATCCCATCACCGTGCCCACAAAAATGCTCGCGGGCTGGGCCAAGGACAGCTCGCCGATGTGGTTCCAATCCTCCCACGACATCGACCTCATGCTCTGGTGGTTCGACGACGAGCCCGTGGAGGTGACCTGCACGGGGGTGAAGTCCGTGCTGAAGGCCAAGTACGGCTGGGACACCTGGGACGCGCTCCAGGGCCAGGTGCGCTTCCAGCAGGGGGGCGTGGCGACTTTTGAGGCGGCGTGGATCTATCCCGAGGGCCACCCTTCCATGCCCGACTCCTTCATGTCGGTGGTGGGGGAGCACGGCCACCTGCAAGTAGATCGCAAAGACGAGGCCGTCGAGATGAGCTACGAGGGCGGCTTCGCATGGCCCCGCTCGCTGCTCAACTACCAGATCTTCGATCGCTGGGGCGGGGCTTTCGCGAATTGCATCGCCAGCTTCTTCGACGCGATTGAAGATAACCGCGAGCCCTACGTCACCGCCCGCGACGGCTGGCGCGTCACGGCGGTGCTGGACGCGCTCCATAGCGCGGCGGAAAGCGGTGGGGTAGAGAAGGTTACGCCAGTGGGCGTTGTATAGGGAGTTTTCCACTCGTTCCCAAGCGCCGTTTCGGCGCGACGCTGACCCGCGAAGAAAGCTGTAATGTAATGAACACGATGCAAATCCCCCCTCTGTGACGCCATTTAAAAACTTTACCGGGAGGGGGTGGTATCCACACTTTTTACTGTGTTAAGCTCTTGGCCTTGGGTTATTTTCCGGAATTGTGCCGTTTCGCGCCTGAATTGTCCTCCGGGACCTTTGGGCGGTCGGTCGGCATCTGGGGTTAGACATGAACATGAAGTACACAAATTCCTTCATTCTTGCCGTTGGCGTGCTGCTTGCGGGTTGCGAGTCCACGCCGTTTCAGAGCAGCGAGCAGCCGCCCGTGAAGCTTTTGAGCGAGAGCGAAACGGGAAGCAGTACGCCGCCCGTCGAGACGACGGTTGGGCTGGTACCTTCGCCGCACAAGCGATTCAACGAGATTCCCCTGCCGGACGACCTGCGGGAGGACACGGTGCGTTCCTTCGTGTACGACTCGCGCAGCGTCAAAATCGGCAAGATGGTGTATTACTCCAAGAACACCGTGAACGAGCTGGCCCAGTTCTACATCACCAATGCCCCGCTGGACAACTGGACCCTGGTGTCCACGACCCAGTCAGAAGATAGCGTGCTGTTGTTCTTCACCAAGTCTGGCAAGCGGCTCAATGTGGAGTCCCGCCGGGTGGGGGTGGGCCGGAGCAATGAGCTCATCCTGAATTATCTTCCCGCCGAGGAGCCCGCACAATGAAGCGTGCCGGATCAGCTATCTTGCTCGTCCTGGGCCTGCTGCTGGCCGGTTGCGGCGGCGGCGGTGTCAATCTGGACATTCCCGGTCTGGCCGGGAAAGCTTCCGACGAAGAGCAAATCACGAAGATTCTCAGTGATGTGCATCTCGGCATGGAGACGAAGAAAGTCGGCAAGATCATGCGGCACGTTTCCCCGAATTACCTCGACGAAGAGGGCCGGGATGCCGACGGGATCCGGAAGTATCTTAATCAGGTTATGAACAATTATCGAGTGATCGATATTAATAGGTCCGCGTCCCGCATCCTGATTCAGGGTGATCGCGCCCGGGTGGTGGAGGCGTTCGGGACCCGGGGCCAGCCCGACAACTTTCAGACGCCGCCGGTGACCTTGCAGGGCCAGGTGGCGGTCTACCTCCAGCGCACGGACGCGGGGTGGAAAATTGTAGAGTGGGGCTCCATCAGTTAAAATACCCGTTTTTACCCTTCCCCCTCCCCGGCTCCGGGGAGGCATCGCATGACCAGTTTCTGGAAAGAGAGCATTCATGGCTGAGAAAGAATCGAAGTTGCCCGTCGCGCACGGTGCTGAAGGTGACGATGCAATCAATGGCGACTGGCAGCAGGCGTTGGATTACATCAAGGAAAACCCCAAGACCGTGGTGGCCGGCCTCGCGTTCGTGGTGATTTGTGCATTGCTGGGCGGGATTTACAGCCTGAAAGCGTCGGTCAAGGACCGCCACGCGATGACGACCTATGCGGATGCCCTGGACGAGGAAGATGCGGCGGCACGGGCCGAGGCACTGCAGGCCGTGGCGGCGGCGGGGAATCGCTGGAGCGTGGAAGCGCTTTACCTTTCCGGCGAGGCCAGCATCGAGGCCAAGGCCTACGACAAGGCCCGCGAGGCACTCACGAAAGTCGTGAGCGAGCACGCGGATTCCCCCTTTGCCCCCCAAGCTGCGGAAGCGCTCGCTTTTCTTGATGAGAACGACGGCAAAGTGGAAGAGGCGCTCGCGGGCTACACCAAGGTCTTCGAAACCTGGGACGACACCTTTACGGGACGCCGCCAGCCCCTGAACATGGGCCGTCTTCAGGAGGCGCTGGGCAAGTTGCCCGAAGCAATAGCTTCTTATAACAAGCAGAAGGAGATCTTTCCCGATTCCTCCTTCGCGACGAGCGCCGAACAGGCTCTGGCTCGCCTGAAGTCGGAGCATGCCGATCTTTTTCCGGCTGAGGCTGCTCCGGCGCTTGAGGTTGCACCCGCAGCCGAGGCCGCACCTGCGGTTGAAGTTGCCCCCGCCCCCGAGGCCGCACCTGCGGTTGAGGTTGCCCCCGCCCCTGAGGCGGTTCCGGCTCCCGCCGCTGAGGCAGTTCCCGCTCCGGAAGCCGCTCCCGCTGCTGAGCCGGCACCCGCTGCCGAGGCCGCTCCCGCTGCGGAAGCGCCCGCCGCGCAGTAACCGAGCGCTATTTCTGGGAAGCTTTCAAGCGCCCTTGTCCTCCAGGACGAGGGCGCTTTGCTGTTGTGGGAGGCGCGTCGGCCGATTCGCCGTGTTTGAATTTTCCTTCTCGTGGGTAGTGTTGGTGTGGGTTTCTCCGGGGCTTCCGGGTGGCGCTACATTGACTTCCGCCGGCTTCCCCTTTAAAATTAAAGACCCCGAGGGGCTTGAATCGGGGTACGGTCCAGCAGGGCATGCAACGCGAGGTAGTAACACGCATGAAATCAGGCCTTTACCGCAAATCATTCCTCTTTTTCCTTCTGGCCGGACTTGCCACGGGAACCTCGCAGGCCCAGACGGCCTGCCTCTCCATCCAACGCTCGATCACCGGCTGTGCCGTTGCCGGGGCCGAGGTGGACGTGACGGTGACCATTGACAGCACCTGCGTCGCCGAAATCTCCGCGCTTGGCCTTCGGGAAACCATCCCCGCCGGCTGGACCTACCAGGGCTCCACGCTGACCGCCGAGCCCCGCCTGGAATCTGAAATCGGCTCGACGGGTACCATTGAATTTGGATGGGTGGAGATTCCCACCTTTCCCGCCAGTTTCACCTATACCCTGTCCGTTCCGGGTGGTGCATCCGGCAGCGAAGATATCGCTGGCAATGTGCTCTATCGGGAAGACGACGGCGAAGTGTCGGGCACGATTGTAGAGACCAGTGTTTGTATCGAAACGGGCGGTGAAGGCGAAGGTGAGGGAGAAGGGGAAGGCGAAGGGGAAGGCGAAGGGGAAGGCGAAGGGGAAGGGGAAGGGGAAGGGGAAGGCGAAGGCGAAGGCGAAGGCGAAGGCGAAGGCGAAGGCGAGACTGGTGCTCCGGAGATCACCCTGCTGGGACTTGCCGATGTTTCGCTTGAATGTGGCACGACCTTCACGGACGCCGGTGTTACTGCGCTGGACAGTGAAGACGGCGACCTGACTGATAGCGTAATCGCGCTGGGCACGGTGAACGCCCATGAGGCAGGTGTTTACGTGCTGACCTACAATGTGATAGACAGTGATGGCAACAGCGCGGCCCAGGTGGTGCGCACCGTCACCGTTTCCGACCATACCCCGCCCAATGTCACGCTGGTGGGTCCCGCGACCCAGAATCAGTCCTGCGGCACGCCTTTTCTGGATCTCGGCGCGACCGCGACCGACGTCTGCGATGGCACGCTTTCGATCGTGGTGGAGACGGATCTGGACGTGACACAGCCCGGGACCTATACGGTGACGTACCGGGCCACGGACACGGCGGGCCTTACCGATACGGCCACGCGGACGGTGATCGTAGAGGATACGGAAGGTCCCGAGATTACGCTGCTGGGCACCTCGCCTTTCCAGCTCGAATGCGGCACGCCCTACGAGGAACCGGGTGCCACCGCGCTCGACGCCTGCGACGGAGAAGCGGCCACGGTTTCCATCGTGGCCAGTACGGTCAATCCGGCAGTACCCGGCACCTATTCCGTGACGTATCAGGCGACCGATCAGGGCGGTACGGATGCCATCGTAACCCGCGAAGTGATTGTGGCCGATACCGATGCTCCCGAGATTCACCTTGAGGGCAGCGCGCTGGTGGAGATTGACTGCGGCACCCCGTGGACGGATCCCGGCGCGAACGCCACGGATGCCTGCGAGGGCGTGGTGGACGTCACGAGCGATGCGGAGGCGGTGGTCAACACAAGCGAAGCCGGATCCTATGAGATCACCTATCTCGCGCAGGACAGTCTGGGCAATCTTTCCGTAGCCACGCGAACGGTGGTCGTTGGCGGACCTGTTTGCGAGGGCGGCGACGCGGTATGTCCCCTGACGGACTTTTCCGTGATTCAGCCCGCGGGCGGCACGGTCGTAATCCCCGCAGGAGCCGGACAACAGCGCGTGCTCTTCTCCGCAGCCACGATCTTCGACGAAGCGGGTGATTGCGCTATCGGCACGACTCGCGTGACCTATACGGTTGACGGGGCGGCGCAGCTTTCCGAGAATCGGGACGCTGGCTATCCCGTCGTCTTCTTCCTCACGGAAGGTGAGTACACCGTGGAGGCCGTCGCCGAGGTCGTGGAAAGCGACAGCACCCTGTCTCAGTCGTTCCAGCTTTCTGTGGTTGGCGCCGACGATGGGGACGAGGACGGCCTGGTCGATCAGCCTTTCACGAGTCTGGCTGTTGAAGGCGACACTTGGACTAATGATACGCAAGCGCCGGGCAGCGATGGCACGACGACGATGACCACGTGGTTCGGCGAATGCGACGGCGCCTCGGGCGATCTGATCGAAGTGCGGGTGCGCAATCCTGAGAACAGCGCTCAGGTTCTGACGGTGGCGGTGGAGCGCGCGCTGCTGGACTGCGAGGAGCAGGGCATACTGACGGTGGCCTTTGGCGAGAAACTGCGGAATATCTTCAATGCGTCCGAGCTTGGGGCGATTCCTCCCGCGCCCGCGGGTGTTGCGGACGATGGCCCCTTCTTCGATGTGAGTCTTGTCGTGAGCGGCGATGGCGGTAATACCTTCGCGCCTGTTGCGGCAAGCCGCCTGGCGGCGCGCCCGGTTCGGTTCAGCCTTACGGGTGTGGACGTTCCGGATGCTGAGACGGCGTCCTTTGTGCGCTTCCCCACGACGGCGGTGCCGGATGGCAATGGCGGTTTCGACTTGGAGGCGGGCGAAGGGAGTTGGAGTTCGGCCTCAATTCAGAATGTGACGGTGGACGGCACGACGATACGTGGTGAAGCGGTTTCGTTGTCGCTCTTTGCACCGCTGGCTCCCGAAGCGGGCAAGGATCCGAATGGCGCTTCCTGCGCGCCGGGCCGAGGCGTCGGCACCTTCTGGGCGGGCGATCTGATCGTGGCCCTGGGCCTTCTGGCGCTGTTGGTGTGGAGCGGTCGAGTCAGCGTCGTACGATAACTGCTTCTGCAACATCACGGCCCCCGCGTTCGCCCGAGCGCGGGGGCCGTTTTATTTCACAAGACAATGCCTGGTGCGGGCTGAAAGAAAGGATGTGTCACGAATGGCACATACTTGAGGCCTGTTTGCGAAAAAAAGGGGGCCATGGGTGCCACCCTCAAGCGGGGCGGCTTCGCCGCGGGAGCTACTAAGAAAACACGCCGCCTTAGGGACTGACGCACCCGCGTTTTCGGTGAAGATCTTCGTGATCCACAACGTATTAATTGTCCTGACTGCGAGCCCGTGACGTCGCGGGGTGTGGCTGTCCCGTCGCTCGCGGAGTCAACCCGGTTTACTGCGTCATATCGACCAGACGACACGTTGCCTGTTGAGTTGTCTATGGTGGCGACGAGTCCACTCCCCGCACGACGGGACAGCCACACCCGGCGATATCGCGGGCTCGCACTCGGGGCAATCGATGTATCATGAATAACGAAGATCTTCACCATGTTCGCGGGTGCGTCAGTCCCTACGGCGCCCGTGTTTTCTTAGTAGTAGTAGCTTCCCCCGCTGCGCTCCTCTGCTTGAGGGTGGCACCCGGCGTCGAACTCGATAATCTGCGACTTCTGCTCTTATGTAAATGCCATTCGAATGCGTCACCACGAAGGGCATTGCACCGACACCTCATATTCCTTCGCGCCTTTGCGCCTTTGCGTGCAAAAAGGTCAGCAGTATGGCTATGTCGCAGTCACTAACTTTCTCGTCGTCGTGGTGAAGAATTTTGGGCTTTCGGTTTGGATAGATTTGCCGCGCAGTGGCGGTCGATCCAGGCCAGGATTTTCTGAATTACCTCCTCGCGGCCGGTGTCGTTCAGCAGTTCGTGAAATCCGCCTTCGACGTAGAAGCACTCTTTGTCGGTGCTGCCGGCGCGTTCGATGAGCAACTGGCTTCCCGATGGCGGGGCGATGGGATCCGCAGTGCCGTGGAAGGCGAGCAGGGGCACCGTAATTTTCGGCAGCAATTCGGGCAGGGCCTGGATGGCGTGCGCGAGCTCGGCGCCGGTCCGGGCGCGGATGGGTCCGTGGTAGACGAGGGGATCGGTGTCGTAGGCGTGGACGACTTCGGGATCTCTGGCGATGCCCTTGCTGTCGAGTCGGTCCACCGGGAGGAACGGTGCGACCCGGCTCAGGAGCCGGGACATCCGCAGCAGGAAGGGCGAGACGTGATCGGGAATGGCCATTAGTGGACTGGAAAAGATCGCGCCACAAATTCCGGTCGATTCCCCGGCCAGGTAGTGCGCGGTGAGCAGGCCGCCCATGCTGTGGCCGAGGATGAAGAGGGGCTTCCCACTAACCCGTTCCTGAGTTTGCTCAACGAAACGGCTCAGGTCGGCGACGAGTGCTGCAAAGTCTTTAACCTGTCCGCGCTTGCCGGGGCTCTGGCCGTGACCGCGAAGATCACGTGCGTGGACATGAAGGCCCGCGTTGTTTAACTCGCGGGCGAGGGCTTCATGGCGGCCGCTGTGCTCGGCGTAGCCGTGGACGATGATCAGGTGGGCCACGGGGCTCTGTTCTGGCGGCCAGGAGCGGCAGAAGTGGGGTTGGGGCATGTTGGGTGATTCCAGAGTATGGGTCTTATGGGTGCTGGTGCTTTTTTGCTTCGTTTGAGATTAAACAATCAAAGCAAGTACAATTCTGCGGTCCCGTCCTCCCTTTATAGGAATACTCCCGTTGCACGAGAATACCAATATTCGCACTTCCGTGGGGCCCGTTGCCAGCTTCATTGGCAAGGTCTGCCTGCGTCTGATGGGCTGGCGCGAGGCCAGTCCTCAGCCCGCCGTCCCCAAGTATGTCCTCACGGCCGCACCCCATACGACGAACATGGATCTCTTCTTCATGCTTTTCGGCACCCTGGCGATGAAGATACCCGCCACGTGGATGATGAAGGACACGGCCTTCTGGTGGCCCGCTGGCGTCATCTGGCGCAAGCTCGGGGGTGTTCCGGTGAATCGCCGTGCCGCGACGAACGTGGTGCACCAGATCGTGGACGTGTTCAACAGCCGTGAAGACTTGGCGCTGCTGATTGCCCCGGAGGGCACGCGCAAGGAAGTGAAGCACTGGAAGCTGGGTTTCTACTGGATGGCGCTTCAGGCCAACGTCCCCATTGTGCCGGGTTACATCAACCACAAGACCAAGCGCATCGGCGTGGGCGAGCCCATCTATCTCACGGGCGATATCGAGCAGGACTTTCAGAAGCTAAGGGATTTTTACCGCGACGTAGTGGACATTTATCCCGACTATGACGAGCGTCAGGCGAAGCGTCCGCCGGTGAAGCGCGGGGTCGACTGAGGGACTGGGGTGCTTGTATTGGGTTTTGGGTGTCCGTATAATTGGTTATAACAACACAGCCCAAACCCCACGGAGTGCCCCGTCATGATTCGCATTGCCGCCCTCAGCCTGGTCCTCAGCGCCACGGCCTTGGCCTCCCCGCCCATTGCCCTCGACAGCCGGCTCGAGCCCTTTCTGGACAACTACCTGATAGGGTCGCAGGCCAACACGGCGCTCCGGCTGCAGACCCCGCGTCCAGCGGAGACCGTGATCCAGTTCAACGACACGTGGGAGGGGCGCTATTGCGGCTATGTGACGGTCTTCAAAGATGGTGATCGCTATCGCATGTACTACCGGGGTAATCCCCTCGCGGGTAAAGATGGCTCCGACTGGGAAGTGACCTGCTACGCGGAGAGCCCCGACGGCATTCACTTCACCAAGCCGGAACTGGGCCTGCACGAATACGAGGGGTCGAAGGCGAACAACATCTTCCTGGCGAATCAGGCGCCCTTCTCCCATAATTTTGCGCCCTTCAAAGATCCGCGTCCCGGCGTGCCGGCCGAGGAGCAGTACAAGGCCATCGCGGGAACATCGGAGACGGGGCTGCACGCGTTTTACAGCGCCGACGGGATCAACTGGACGAAGCAGGACAAGGCGCTGATCACGGATGGCGCATTTGATTCGCAGAATGTGGCCTTCTGGTCGGAGAGCGAGGGGCAATACGTGTGTTACTTCCGCACGTGGCATCAGGGCGGCTTCAAGGGCTTCCGCAGCATCAGCCGCGCCACCTCGCCGGATTTCGTGTCCTGGAGTGCTCCGCAGGCGATGGACTTTGGCGACACGCCCCGGGAGCATTTGTACACCAATCAGACTTTTCCCTATTTTCGCGCGCCTCACATTTATCTGAGCATCGCGGCGCGTTTCATGCCCGAGCGGCGCGTGGCCAGCGAAGCGGAAGCGGCGGCCTTTGGCGTGGAAAGCACCTATTCGGGCGACTGTTCCGACAGCGTGCTGATGACGAGCCGTGGCGGCAACCGCTACGACCGGACCTTTATGGACGGGTTCCTGAAGCCGGGGATTGGTTTGGAGAACTGGACCTCGCGCACGAATTATCCGGCCTGGGGCATCGTGCCGACGAGTGACCGGGAAATCTCCCTGTATGTCCAAACCAACTATGGGCAGCCGACGGCGGGCCTCCAGCGCTATGCCCTGCGACCCGACGGTTTTGTTGCGGTGGAAGCGCCCTATGCGGGCGGGGAAATGACCACGAAGACGATCACCTTCACAGGCAAGTCGCTCTTCCTGAACTACGCGACTTCGGCGGCGGGCAGCATCTGGGTGGAGCTGCTGGATGGCGACGGCGTGGTGATTCCAGGCTACGAAGCGGACAAGTGCTTTGAAATTATCGGGAACCAGGTGGAGCGCGCGGTGGCGTGGAATGGCAGCACCGATATCAGCGCTCTGGCGGGCACGCCGATTCGGCTGCGCTTCGTGATGAAGGACGCGGACCTGTACGCGGTGCAGTTCAAGTAGGCGCAACGCCTCACGAAGAAACGAGTTGTTCGAGTTACTTCGCATTCAGAACGATCTGAAAGGTGCCACACGATCTCGCCGAAAGGCGAGTTCGAGTGCGCTGTGGGAAGCAGCCCACGTCGTTCGCATGATCGTCGAGCGGTCCTTCTGCAATTCGATACCCTTTTGCCACAGGTTAAAAAGGGCAGGGTTCGGCCCGCCTTGATACGGCGGGGTGGGCGAGGTTCACGGCACTCGAACTCGCCTTACGGCGAGATCGTGTGGCACGACTTGCATCGTATATTCCGCCATGGAGAGGGACCGTCGCTTCAGTCTTCGGTAGCGGCCTCAGGCGCTTCTTCCGCCGACGCAGCGGGCTTGAAGAATTCCGCGATGACCATGAGCACCAGTCCGCCGACAATGGCCAGATCGGCCACATTGAAGATGCCGGTGCGGGGCTCCCATCCGCGGATGCTGACCCAGGGCAGGCCCATGTTCATGAAGTCGACCACGATGCCGCCGTAGGCGACGCGATCAATGAGGTTGCCGATGCCGCCGGACAGGATTAGTGCCAGGGCCACGGTCACCAGCTTCGCCATGTCGCGGGAGAAGAATAGAAAGCCCGAGACCACGGCCAGGATTACGGAATTGAAACCCACGAGGAGAATCTGCCGGAGCGTCTCCGACATCTGCCCGAAGAGGCCCAGAAATGCGCCGGTGTTTTCGGCGTACTGGAGGCGAAAGAAATCGCCGAGGAAGATATGGGGCGGGGAACTCATCAGCCAGGCGATAGCCATGCGTTTAGTGGCCTGATCGAGCACCACGCTTACGGCGACAATGGTCAGGATCAGGGTAATACGGTTCTTATAGGTCATGGGGATCTTCTGAAAACGCGACGGGCACGCAGGGGGTTGTAGCCGGGAGCCCACGCGGTTCGGGGCGGTCTCCAGTATAGGAAAGGGGGGTAAATCGAGTCAATTTACGGGATAGATCGTTCCCGCATCAATCGCCCGGGCTCAGGTGGTCTGGTCCTTTGCCCACATGCTTCTCGTAGTGGCCCTTGCCATTCTTGACGTACTTGGTGAAGCCGAGACGCTCCAGGTTCTTGTCGCTCGTATTCTGCTTCTGGATACGCTCGTTGCCCGTGCCGGCGATGTGGGGCGTCTGGAAGACACGCACGACCTTCTCGCCCGTTTCCGGGTGTTCCGTCAGGGCGGGCTCGCTCATGCTGTGGACGTGTTCAAAGATCTCACCCTCGGTGCCGTCGTCGTGGATGATCTGGTAGGTGTACATGGGCATGGATTTATCTCCGTGTGAGTCTCGGCGGTCACGTTGCAGTCGCTGCTGTAGCCTTGCAGGGACATCAGGGACATCAGGGACAGCAGGGACGGCAGAATTGAAACACTGCTGTCCCTGTTGTCGCTGCCGTTCCTGTGAACAGGACCGCCAGCCTGGCGTCCATTATACGCCATAAAAAACGGCCTGCAACAGTTTCGGAGAAACGGTTGCAGGCCGCGTGGCTCATGCTGGTATTAGAGGACGCCGGCGTTCTTGAGTTCCTGAATGCCCGTGCGGACTTCCTCTGCGGACTTGTGCAGGGAGGCGAGGTCCGCTTCGGAGATTTCCAGTTCAAGGATCTGCTCGACACCATTCTTGCCGAGGACGCAGGGCACGCCCATGTAGATGTCGTCGAGGCCGTATTGTCCGGTCAGCAGGGCGGCGCAGGGGAGGAGCTGCTTTTCGTCGCGGATGATGCTCTGGGCCATGCGTACGGCGCTCGCGGCGGGCGCGTAGTAGGCGCTGCCGGTCTTGAGCAGGGCGACAATCTCGCCGCCGCCCTTACGGGTGCGCTCGACGATGGCGTCAATGCGTTCCTGGGAGATCAGCTTCGTGATCGGGATGCCGGAAACGGTGGTGTAGTGGGGCAGGGGTACCATGTCGTCGCCATGGGAGCCGAGTACCATGGTGTCCACATTCTTCATACTGACGCCGAGCTCCATCGCCACGAAGGAGCGCATGCGGGAGCTGTCGAGGCAGCCGGCCATACCGATTACGCGTTCGGCCGGGAAGCCCAGTTTCTTGTAGGCCAGGTAGACCATGACGTCGAGGGGGTTGGTGACGATGATCACGGTGGAGTTCGGGGCGTAGGTCTTGATGCCTTCGCAGACCTGGGTGATGATGCCGCCGTTGGTGGCCAGCAAATCCTGTCGGGTCATTCCGGGCTTGCGGGGCAGGCCGGCCGTGACGATGACGACGTCGGCGCCTTCGATGGCCGCGTAGTCGTTGGACCCGGTGCACTGGCTGCTGTAGCCGCGTATCGGGCCAGCTTCGGTGAGGTCGAGGGCCTTGCCCTGGGGCACGCCTTCGGCGATATCGGTCAGCACCACGTCGCCCAGTTCGAGCTCCAGGCAGTACTGGGCGGCGGTAGCGCCCACATTACCGGCGCCGATAGATGCGATTTTGAATTTCTTTCCGACGGACATGGTGGTTCTCCTTCGTGTGCGTAACACGGGTATGGGGTTACTTAACGGGGGCGCTCCCGGGTGGTGTCCGCCGCGTTGAGAGTGCGGCGTGCGTCCCCGACTTGGGCACGCCGCGCGGCGCGAAGCCGGGCGTGATTGCGCGGGGGCATTTTACTACACGGAAGTGGTGAATTGGAACTTGAGGACGGGAGCAAAGCTTGGAGACATTCAGGACGGATAGATCGGCGTCTGTCTCTAGAATTCAAAGTAAATAAATTCGGTCTGGCGGAAGATGCCGCCGAGGAAGAGGGTCCAGAAGAGCACCGTGTAGATGGCCCAGCGGAGTGCGACGGGGCGCGTGCGGAGCCAGGGCTGGAGGGGGGTGCGGGATTGGGCGTACTGCACGAGTTCGCAGATGATCACGGCGAGGAGGGCGAAGAGGAGTTCGGCCGGGGGCAGTCCCAGAGTCTTGATGGAGCGTGTCCAGAATTCGGGCTCGAGGAGCACGCTCCAGCCGCGGGGGAGATTGGCGATGACAAGCCAGGCGTCCGCCAGGGAGTCGGCGCGGAAGAAGATCCATGCGAAATTCGCGATGGCAAAGGTCATGGCGATTTTGACGATACGGGGCAGGCGGGTGGTGGCAGGGACCCGACGGGCCAGGGCGTTCTCCAGGAGGAGCGTGGCGCCGTGGATCAGGCCCCAGAGGAGAAACTTCCAGTTGGCGCCGTGCCACAGGCCGCTGATGGCAAAGACGATCAGGATATTGACGGCCCAGCGGCGCGCCAGCACCCGGTTGCCGCCCAGGGGAAGGTAGACGTAGTCGCGGAACCAGGTCGAGAGGGAGATGTGCCAGCGCCGCCAGAATTCGGCGATGGATGCCGCGGCGTAGGGGCGGTTGAAGTTGGCGGATAGGCTCACGCCGAGAACCCGTGCGGCGCCTATCGCAATATCGCTGTAGCCGGAGAAGTCGCAGTAGATCTGATAGGCGAAACAGAGCGTGGCAATGGCGAGGGCCGGGCCGCTCTGGCTGGCGGGATCGCGGTAGACGTGCTCGACGACCATGGCGAGGCGATCGGCGATGACCATTTTCTTGAAGAAGCCCCAGGCCATAAGGCGGAGGCCGTCGGTGGCGC
Organism: Candidatus Hydrogenedentales bacterium; assembly: GCA_942492815.1. Taxonomy (GTDB): domain Bacteria; phylum Hydrogenedentota; class Hydrogenedentia; order Hydrogenedentales; family JAEUWI01; genus JAEUWI01. The sequence continues at coordinate 140,284 of OW818658.1, forward strand.
GGGTGTAGTCGAAGTCGCGCTCCAGCGTCATTTGCGGCAGGAGATCTTTAGCGCGCTCGATCGGGCCGGCCACGAGCTGGGGAAAGAAGCAGATGTAGAGGGCGAATCGGCCGAGGTGGCGTTCGGGGGGGATGACGCCGCGATACACGTCGATGGTGTAGCTCATGGTCTGGAAGGTGTAAAAGGAAATGCCGATGGGCAGGAGGAATTCGGAGTGGGGCAGGTCGAAGGAGAAACCGAGCTGCTCTGAGAAGGCCCCGAGGGAATCGCTGAAGAAGTTGTAGTACTTGAAGAAGAAGAGGAGGCTGAGGTTGGCCCCGAGAGTTAACGAGAGCCAGATCTTCCGGGCCTGGGGCGTTGTCGATTTTCCAATCTGCAGGGCTGCCGTGTAGTCGAGCAGGGTGGAGAGCCAGAGGAGCACCACATAGCCCGGCTCCCAGGCCATGTAAAAGTAGTAGCTTGCCGCCAGCAGCCACATCCATCGCGCCGACCTCGGGATGAGGAAGTACAGCCCCACCACAATGGGGAAGTAGACGCAGAAGTGCATGGAGTTAAAGAGCATGTGATCTCGCGGGGCTTGCAGATGGTTCGATAGCGCTCAGGGACGGCAGAGACTGCAGGAAAATAGAAGCCTGATGTTCCTGTAGTCTCTGCCGTCCCTGTAGTCTAATCAAGGGGCGCCGGAAATACGAATCACACCCGCATGTCGGGGAAGTAATGCACTTCGATCAGGAGGCACATGGTGTGCCACAGGGCGATGTGGCCTTCCTGGATGATTTTTGTGGAATCGCCGGGGGCCTTGATGGCGATGTCGGCGAACTCGGCCATCTTTCCGCCCTTGGGCCCGGTGAGGGAGACGGCGGTGGCACCGTAGGCTTTTGCGGTGGACATGGCCATGAGGCAGTTATTGGCGTTGCCGGAAGTGGAGATGGCGAGGAGCACATCGCCGGGGCGGACCAGGGCGTTCAGCTCCTGGGCGAAGGCGATGTCGCGGATGGGGTTGTCATTTTCCACGGCGGTTTTCAGGGCGCCGTTGAAGCCGAGGGCGTGGGAGGAGAGGCCCGCTTCCAGGTGGTTAGCGAGTTCTTCGCCAAAAGGCAGGCCCGCGAATTTCCCCTTGAGCTCGGGAGTCAGGGGGCGCAGCCGCTCGAAGCTCTTGTTCAACTCGCCCACGATGTGGAGGGCGTCGGCGTTGGAGCCGCCATTGCCGCAGGTAAAAAGGGTGCCGTTACCTTCATAGCAGCGGACCAGCGCATCGTGGAGGGCCAGGAGGGGTTCCTGACATGCCGCGAGGTCGGGGCGACGGGTGGTGAGGTGCTGGAGTACATCCTGTTCAAGGGGGGAGAGGGCGGACATGCGGGCTAATCCTTTATCGGTTTTCAAGGGGGAATTACTGCTAAGTATAGCGATTTCAGGGGAGTCGGCGCACCCTTGGGGATGTTTTTACGTAAGCAGATCGTAAAAACGTAAAAATGGTTTGACAAATACGCGAATCTGATGTATATTCGTGATGTAAGGTTTGGCGCTGATGCGGGATTCAAGAATTAGTCGAATCCAACACTGCCTGAAGCACAGAAACCGCGCTCAAGGGTATGCGGACAGCGGCAATCGCTGGTGGACGCAGGGCGGGCGCGGTTTACCCCGGTTATGAGGGCGGGGCAACGCAGGACAGTTTAAACATAGAAGCGAGGTCCAAAGCGTCCGGGTTCTGCCCGGTGGATCTTGCAATCCCCCGGTTATGGTTGTGTAGTCGATTAACAAACAGGAGAAGTAGCATGCGGAACAAAGGTTTCACCCTCATTGAACTCTTGGTCGTAATTGCCATCATCGGCATTCTGGCGGCGATCCTGCTGCCGGCCCTGGCCCGCGCCCGGGAAGCAGCGCGTCGCGCGAGTTGCCAGAACAATCTCAAGCAGCTTGGACTCGTGTTCAAGATGTACTCGAATGAGTCCCAGGGCCAGAAATTCCCTCCGATGAAGATCTATGACTGTGCGGATGCCATCCACACCTTCAACGCCATCTTCGACGGGGAGAAAGTTTATCCCGAATACCTGACGGAATGGGACAGCCTGGTGTGCCCGAGCAATGGCGCGGGCGGCAGCGCGGAAGAACTCTGGGACAAGGGCCAGTCGAAGGCCGTACAGTGGGTCGATGTTCCCGGATTCTCCAACAATGGCATCGTGGAATCCTGCGAGCTTACCGCCCAGCCCTATTACTACCTCGGCTATGCCTTCACCGACCAGATGTTTGTGACGGCGGCGGACTTTGCCAATTTCCAGCTTGCGATTGAGGGCTACGATGCCCTGCTCTTCGGCGGCGACGTTGGTCTCGTCGACGAAGACTGGTACCTGGAAGACATCAGCGCCAATCCGGTTCCGATCAACGGCTTCGATTCGGTCCTGCGTCTCCGGGAAGGCATCGAGCGCTTCTTCATCACCGATATCAACAATCCCGGCGCCAGCGCCAAGGCCCAGTCGGTCATTACGGTGATGTACGACGCCATTGCCGCAGACTCCGCCAATTTCAATCACATTCCCGGCGGTTCCAACGTCCTCTACATGGACGGTCACGCCACCTTCGTAAAGTATGCAGGGGTCGATGGTGACTTCCCCCTGAATCAGGCCGGGCTCGACCTCGCCGCAGCCGGACAATAATCCACTAGCCCTGGATCAGAGTGTGACCGGCCTGTTGCCGGCACCGCACGCGGGACTTGGCCACCAGGCCAGGTCCCGCGCACTTTTTTTGCTTGGCACTTGACAATCTGGCGTTCCGAGGTTACTATTGAGATTAAGTTCTCAATCACAGGCCTTCTCCCCTATGAAGTTCACCACACCGCAGCGTACCCTGCTCCTGCTGAGCATGGTGTTCGTCATCGCTCTCCTCCCTTTGGTGGGGAGTCTGCATCATCATGATCACCATGACGATGCGCTGGGCGGCTGCTGGTTCTGCACGACGGCCTCCACCGCGATCCTGCCCCTCTACGCGCTCTGCATTGCCATTGCGCTTATTGCCTGTGCCCATCACGCAGATAGCTCCGCAGCACCCTCCTGGTTTCTCTGGATGGTGCGCTTTCGACGGGGTCCCCCTTCGCGCTCCATTGCGCAGAGCCATTAATAAGGGTGGACAATCGTGATCGGTCATGCCCACACGGGTGTGCCGAGACAAGTCGATGGTGAGCCGTCAGCGATACTGATCGCGCGCGGCGCACGCCTGTTCTTCCCCTTTTCCGCCATCCGCCTGTTGTGGTGCGGGAGTGGCTCTTCGCAAAAGAATTCCCTGTGTTTCCCCTTTTGAACCGGAATTTTATGTGGAGTTTCAAGCCATGCGTCGCACTGGTTTTACCTTGATTGAGTTACTTGTCGTTATCGCCATTATCGGCATCCTCGCCGCCATCCTTCTTCCCGCGCTGGCCCGTGCGCGCGAGGCGGCGCGCCGTGCCAGTTGTCAGAATAATCTGAAGCAATTGGGCCTGGTCTTCAAAATGTATGCCAATGAATCGTCGGGGCAGAAGTACCCCCAGATGAAGGTGCTGAATTGTGATGCGGAGATCCAGCCCTGGAACGCAGTCTTCGAGCCGGCCCTGATCTATCCGGAATACCTGACGGACTGGAACACGTTGATCTGCCCGAGTAACCCTGCGGGGGCGACCGCACTGGAGCACTGGGACGCAGGTAATACACCGAGCCCCTTTTGGGAAGAGCTGCCCGGCTTCAGCAAGAATGGTATCGTGGAAGCGTGTGAGGTGACGGCGGAGCCCTACTATTACTATGGCTACGCGTTGTTCGATCAACTTTTCCAGGTAGAGCAGGACTTTCTCAACTTTGAGCTGGCGATTGAGTCCTGGGGTGAGATTATCGCGCTGGGGGATGTGGAAGCGGTCGATCGCGACTGGCCCATGCGCGATGACGGCGGGGTCACGGTGCCGGTCAATGGCTACACTTCGGTGTTGCGCCTTCGGGAGGGTGTCGAACGCTTCTTTATCACGGATATCAACAATGCGGGTGCCAGCAGCAAGGCCCAATCGCAGATCGTGATCATGCATGACGCTGTATCGGACGAAGCGGACCATTTTAACCACGTTCCGGGCGGTTCCAACGTGCTGTACATGGACGGGCACGTGAGCTTTATCAAGTACGCGGGGGTAGACGGCGAATTTCCGGTGAACGAAGGGGGTATTCTTCTTCATGAACCGGCCCACGGCCACACCCATCCGTAGTCCCTGGGACAAGCATATTCAAGACGGGGTCCGGCCTTTGGGCCGGGCCCACTTTTACACGACGATTGCGCGGCCCGGCATTGAATCGGAGCGTGTGTGCTATACTCCCGCCCCGAATTACCCCACGTATCCGGGGGCGCGTTGAGTCGCCCGGAAAAGGCCGTCTGGTCCCCGTGCATTTGCGGTGCCCCGACCAACCTCGCAGTTCCGGGAACTTACCATGCTTCCGCGTAATATCAGTGTAATCGCCCGAATATGGGGGGCCCTGAGCCTCGGTATTGGCCTGTGCCTTGCCGTAACCTCGATCTCGTCCGCCTTGATGGGCGAGTGGGGCATGTTTCGAGACTTCATGCAATCGGTGCTGGTCTGCCTGGCCTTCGCACTGGCCTGCGGCCTCGTGGGGCGAAAGCCGCCCAGGAACATCGGCACCCGCGACGCGATCTTTGTGGTGGCCTCGGGCTGGGTGCTCGCTTCACTGCTGGGCGCGCTGCCCTTCATGTTTGCTGGCCAATTGGGCCTTGTGGACGCCGTCTTCGAAAGTGTTTCGGGATTTACGACGACGGGCTCCAGCGTCATGCGCCAGCTCGACAGCATTCCCCGGTCGCTGGCGATGTGGCGGAGCGCCACCCACTGGCTCGGGGGCATGGGTATCATCCTGCTGCTGATCGCGGTCTTGCCGCAGCTTGGGGTGGGGGGCAAGCTCCTGATGCTGCGGGAATCGACCGGCCCAACCCCCAAGGGCATCGAGCCCAAGGCACAGGACACGGCCGTGCTCCTTTTCCTGATTTACGTGGGCCTGACGGTGATCGGGATCATGGCCTACATGGCGGTGGGCATGAATTTCTATGAGGCCATCAATCACAGCTTCAGCGCCATTTCCACCGGTGGATTTTCGACGCGGTACAACAGCATTGCATCCTTCGAGAGTTTTCCCATCGAAGTGGTATCCACGGCCATTCAACTTGCCGGCGGGATCAACTTCCTGATGTACTACAAGCTCATCTCCCGGCAGTGGCGCGGCCCCCTCTATGACACGGAACTGCGGGTTTTCCTGGCGATCTTTGCCGGGGCGACACTCCTGATTACGGCGAACCTGTGCGGGGCTCAATTGCAGATGGCTGGTGAAGAGGCGCCCGCGGTAACGTATGACGTGGTCACGGCCCTCCGCCATGCCTCCTTCGAAGTAGCCACGATGATGACGGACTGCGGTTTTGTCCTGGTGAACTACGATGAATGGCCGGTGTTTTCCCAGCTCATGCTCTTTCTCGTGACAATGACCGGTGGCTGTGTTGGATCCACGGCGGGCGGCTTCAAGATTCTGAGGCTGGTGGTGCTGTATCACGTGCTATACAACTGGTTGGAACGCTCTTGCCACCCGAAGCTGGTGACGACCGTACGGGTGAACAAAACGGTGATCGAGGCCGATGTGGCCAATCGGGTCATGTTTTTCCTCGGCCTGTATGTGGTGTGGATGACCTTCGGCATCTTCTTCATGTCCTTTGCGGGCCTGCCCTTTGAGGGCGCTGTGACCTCAGTGATTGCGACGATGAACAACTGCGGTCCGGGACTGGGGGTCGTGGGGCCGACCACGGATTTCAGCGACATCAACACGGCGGGGACGATCTATCTGACGGTGAACATGCTGGTAGGCCGCCTGGAGATGGTTACCTTCCTGGTCCTGTTGCTTCCCAGCTTCTGGCGGCGGGACTGACGGGGGAAAAATTTGACTGTCCGGCGCGGTTCCAAGCACAATGCGCGCCGCTGTCACGTGAGTTTGCAGCAAACGATTCAGCGAAGTTCGCCCAATCCATCCGGGGCGCTTTGCAGATAGTTCCCTATAGCGCAGCTATCCTCCCGATCTTCCGGGGCTTCCATTCTGCCCGGCCCGCGCACTTGTTCCCACGAAAATCCAATCCTACGGAGTTTGTAGTCTCATGCTGATCTGGATCCTGTTCATAGGGCTCATCCTTGCCCTGCTGGCCCTCGACCTTGGTGTCTTGAACCGCAAGGCCCACGTGGTCCATGCGAAGGAGGCCCTCATGTGGACGGCCTTCTGGGTTGCGTTGGCCCTGGCGTTCAATGTCTTTGTTTATTACTTTTACGAAAATCAGGGCTGGGGCTGGGCGCCCGGAAAAGTGTTTAGCGTGGGCGGGAAGGACGCGGCCCTGGAATTCTTTGCCGCGTACCTGTTGGAAGAATCGCTGAGCATGGACAACATGTTCGTGATCGCGATGATTTTCGCGTACTTCAAGATTCCGGGGAAATATCAGCACCGCGTGTTGTTCTGGGGCATTCTCGGCGCGCTGGTCATGCGCGGCGCGATGATCGCGCTGGGCGCGGCGCTCATCGAGCGCTTCACCTGGGTTACCTATATTTTTGGCGCGATTCTCATCATCACCGCCGTGAAGATGTTGATCCAGCGTCATGACAACATCGACCCCGAGCACAACTGGCTGATCCGCCTCGCGCGGCGCTTCATGCCCACGACCACGGAGATGTCCGAGGGCAAATTTTTGCTCAAGAAAGAGGGCATAACCTATGTGACACCTCTCTTCCTGGTGCTGCTGATGGTGGAGACGACGGATCTGTTGTTTGCCATCGACTCCGTACCCGCTGTATTCGCTGTGACCCACGACCCCTTTATTGTATTTACGTCCAACGTATTCGCCATCCTGGGGCTGCGATCCCTCTACTTCGCGCTGGCCGGACTCATGAGCAAGTTCCAGTACCTGAAGATGAGCCTCGTCTTCATCCTGGCCTATGTGGGCGTCAAAATGCTGCTGGCCCATCACTATCCGATTCCGATTCCCGTGACGCTGGGCGTCATCGGCGGCATTTTGAGCGTGGGAATTCTGGCGTCCATCTTTGGCGCGGGGAAAGATACCTCCCCGCTCGAATCGCCCCTGCCCGAAGAAGACATCACGGTGAGCCACCACGAGGACTGACCCAGCCTGGGTGCCAGAAATAAACGGGCGTGCCTGTGAATATATTCGAAACGAAGGTTGTAGTTCCTGCGTGAATCCCGGTTGCTCCCGGGAGGCGCGGCCGTGCCCCGCGGCGCGCCGGAACGTACAACATACTTCAATTCGGAGTTCTTTGAAGCATGCTGATCTGGTCCCTTTTCCTGTTGCTCATCCTTGCCCTTCTTGCCCTGGACTTAGGGGTCCTGAACCGTAAAGCCCACGTCATCCATCCGAAAGAGGCGCTCGCCTGGACCGGGTTCTGGGTGGCTCTGGCGCTGGCTTTTAATGCCTTTGTCTATGTGTTTTACGAGAAGGCCGGCTGGGGACTTGCGCCAGGGATGGACTTCTCTCTCGGGGGGCAAGAGGCGGCCCTCGAGTTCTTCGCGGCCTACCTGCTCGAAAAGTCCCTGAGCCTGGACAATATATTTGTCATTGCCATGATTTTCGGATTCTTCAAGATTCCGGCGATCTACCAGCATCGGGTGCTCTTCTGGGGCATTCTTGGCGCGCTGGTGATGCGGGGCATCATGATCGCGCTGGGGGCCGCGCTGATCCACGAGTTCAGTTGGGTAACTTACATCTTCGGGGCGATTCTGCTAATAACCGCCATCAAGATGCTGCTGCAGCGTGACGACAATTTCGATCCGGAGCACAACTGGCTCATCCGTCTGGCGCGCCGCTTCATGCCGGCCACCACGGACATGGCGGGGGGACATTTCCTGACGAAGATTGACGGGGTGACCCACATCACGCCGCTATTCCTGGTGCTGCTGATGGTGGAGACGACGGATCTGCTTTTTGCCGTGGACTCCATCCCCGCAGTGTTCGCCGTGACGCAGGATCCTTTCATCGTTTTCACCTCCAATGTGTTTGCGATCCTCGGCCTCCGCTCGCTGTACTTCGCGCTCGCCGGACTCATGGATAAATTCCGCTACCTGAAGATCAGCCTGGTCTTCATCCTGGCCTATGTCGCGGTGAAAATGCTCCTGGTGCACCATTACCCGATCCCGATTCCCGTGACCCTGGGCGTGATCGGCGGTATCCTCGTCGTGGGTATTGCGGCGTCCATCATCGGCGGGTCGAAGGACCCCGAGGCACTAGTCTCCCCCCTGGAAGGCGAGCAGCAGAGCATGGCTACGCTGGACTGGCGCCAGGCGCGGCGCATTGCCGCCATCCTGCTGGGGAGCACCCTGATTCTGATGGGGGCGGTCATGCTCGTGATACCGGGGCCTGGAATTCCGGCGATTCTGGGTGGGCTGGTGCTTCTCTCTTCCGAATTCGTCTGGGCGCGGACGCTACTGCGGAAGGTGCGGGAGCGCGTGGGCAACAAGGTGCCCTTGCCCGGTGTGGAGAAGCTGGAAGAAAAGGAATAGACCTGACCCACGGGACGTAGGCGGTTTGTCGCTTGCCTGACGGGACCCCATTGCACTACGCTCTGGGGGCGGCCAGATTTCCGCTGGAGCTACGAGATAAATGGGGATACGAATTGTACTGATGTTGTGCGCCTGCCTCGCCGCATTTGCGAGTCGCGGCGAAACCACCCAGTTTCAGGGGGCGCCGCTGCACCAGTTCACGCTGGACAACGGGCTGCGCGTGTGGCATCTGCCCCGGCACGAGAGCCCCTCCGTGGCCATATTTCTCGTGGTACGCGCGGGCGGGCGCTACGAGAACGAGCAGAACAACGGGGTGTCCCACTTTCTGGAGCATTTTCTCTTCACCGAGACCGAGCGCTGGAAAGAGGGCGAGGTCTTCCAGGTGATGAACCGCCTGGGCGGCGTGAACAATGCCACGACCGAGAGCGAGCGCACGACGTGGTATAACATCGCCGCGCCGGAATATTTCGAGCCAGCCATGGACTGGATCGCGGAGGTGGTGCTCCACTCGAAGATGGCTCCGGAGCACATCGAAAAAGAGCGCCGGATCATCTTCCGCGAGAATGGTGGCCCCAACAGTTGGTTTGTGGACTGGTGCAATACGATCGGCTACGGCGGCCCGACCCAGGAAGAACTCTACGGGCGGCTCTTTCCAGCCTCCACGATGAATCTTCCGATCATCGGGAGCAACGCTTCGCTGGAGGCCATGGACCACGCGGCGCTTACGTCGTATTATAAGGCCCACTATGTTCCGAATAATGCCCTGCTGCTCGTGGTCGGGAATATCGAGACCCCAGTGGTGGAGGAGGCGGCGAAGCGCTATTTCGGGTCCTGGGCGAAGGGCGCCGAAGTACCCTGGCCTACTTCGCCGAAGCAGCGGGAAACCGGACCAATCCGAATCACCCAGCGGGGAATGGACATACAGGACGAAGGGGCGGTGTGGATGGGCGCGCGGACCGAGGGCGTGGCGAATGATGATCGCTGGGTCTTCGACGTGCTGGGCCACGTGCTCCAGGAGCGGCTCTTCCAGAAGCTGCGCATCCAGGAGGGCCTGGTTTATTCCGTGGGCGCGCAGCAGCAACTCTTCAGTGATGTGGGCGATTTCCGCATTGCGGCGCGGGCCAAGCGTGAGCATCTGCCCCGGGTGGAGCAATTGATCGCGGAGGAGATCGACGGTATCAAGGCGGGCAATGCGGATGCCGCCGAAGTGGCCGAGGCGCAGAAGACGATCATCGGGCGGTACGCCCTGGCCATGGAGAGCAATTACGCCCATGCCTTTGCACTGATCGAATACACCCACCTGCCCGGCACGGGGACGGACCCGATCCCGGACTTCGACACGGCGATCAACGGGGTGACGGCGGCGGATCTGAAGCGCGTGGCGGAGACCTACTTCACACCGGAACGCAGCTACGTGATCGTGTATGATCCGATTTGTACGGCGAACGAGCTGGCGATTTTCGCGGTCGCGAGCACGGCACTGGCCATAGCGGCCTTCGCCTGGCGTTATCGGCGGAACGCACGGCGGCGCGCGGCCGCAGGGGAGCAAGGCTGGCCATGAATGACGAAAAGCGGGTAAGCATTCGCGAGCGCTTCACGCGCATCGAATTTGTGGTGGTGATTCTTGTCGTGTTGGTTACACTGCTTATCTTCTTCACCGCGATTCCGCGCGCCCTGGCGCTGCGGGACCGACAGAGCTGCCAGGCAAACCTCAAGACCATCGGCGAGGCGATGCGGATGTACAGCGCTGAATCGAAGGGGGAGTACTACCCACGTGCGAAACTGAAGGATTGTTCGGGCGAGGTGCAGCCCTGGAGTGGCGCGCTGGATCTGACGGGTTTCCATCCCGAGTACATTAAGGATCTTGAGTTGCTGGTGTGCCCATCCTATCCGGCCGGAAAGTCGGCGGTGGAGATCTGGGACCAGGGCAAGACCACGAATTCGCGCTGGAAAGCGGTGGAGGGCTTCAGCAACAACGGCACCGTGGAGCCCTGCGAAGTGCTGGCGAAACCTTACTATTACTATGGGTGGGCGCTATCGGAGGCGACGTTTGAGTCGTACATGAAGTTCGAGCCGTATCAGGCAGAAGACTCCAAACCGTTAAAGGGACAGGGCGTTCATACTTTGCGCCACTATGATGGATCCATTCACGACAATCGCTTTCGAATGGCGGTCGTCACGTTGACGAACAAGTTTGAGAAGGCAGTGGTTCAGTTACCAGCGGACAACTGGAATTTGGAGTTTCCAAGTGGCGAACCGGCGGAGCTTCCGCTGGGTTCAAAGATTCCGGCGTTACGTGAGGGCGCGGAGCGTCTCTATATAAGCGATATTGGAAATGCGACGGCTCCACGGGTCGCTCAGGCAAAGGTTGTCGTGTTGCATGAGGAACTGTTCGTTGATCGGGAGAGCTTCTATCACGGCGAGGGACGGACGAATGTTCTCTACATGGACGGACACGTGGCGTGCCAAACGTGGTCCCCTCAGGGAGCGCAGAAATTTCCATTGAACGAGGCGGGGTTCATACTGCGCGATGCCGTAGAGGGCACGCTGACCTACGAGCCCCAACGCTAGGCCGGGCAAAGGGACGGTGGGGACGGACCCGCGCCCAGGTGATATCGGTTAACACAAAGGACTCGATACCGCAGGACATGCTACGACGAGCGCCATGTGTACGATGCGTGGGCCTGTCCCAGTGGATGGGTGGGACGATTGGGATGCAAAGGACACTTTTGGGAGCGTGTCTCCAGTGTTCGCGTCATGACCTTACATCCCCTGGGACATGCCGCCGCTTTGAGGCGGGCTTTGTTCCTCGCGGTGGACTTTGGGGATTGAGCATCCGCGATTCCGGCAGGTGTACTTGCGGCGGTACGTCCCCTCGGGGACGGACCCGCGCCCGGGTGATGTCGCATAACATCAGGTGCCCGATACCGCAAATCATGCTTCGATGAGCGCCATGTGTACGATGCGCGGGCCTGTCCCAGTGGATGGGTGGGCTGACTCGGAAGAAAGGGGTGCTCTTGGGATCGTGTCTCTGGCGTTCGGGGCGTGACTTTACATCCCCAGGGACATGCCGCCGCTTTGAGGCGGGCTTTGTTCCTCGCGGTGGACTTTGGGGATTGAGCATCCTCGATTCCGGTCGGTGTACTTGCGGCGGTACGTCCCTTCGGGGACGGACCCGCGCCCAGGTGATATCGGTTAACACAAAGGACTCGATACCGCAGAACATGCTACGACGAGCGCCGTGTGCCCGATGCGCGGGCCTGTCCCAGTGGATGGGTGGGACGATTGGGATGCCAAGGACACTCTTTGGTACGTGTCTCTGGCGTTCGGGTCGTGACCTTACATCCCAGGGATGGGTGGGATGATTGGGATGCCAGGGACACTCTTGGGATCGTGTCTTCGGCGTTCGCGCCACGGCCTTACATCCCCATGGACATGCCGCCGCTTTGAGGCGGGCTTTGATCCTCGCGGTGGAATTTGGGGATGGAGCATCCTCGATTCCGGTCGGTGTACTTGCGGCGGTACGTCCCCTCGGGGACGGACCCGCGCCCGGGTGCTCTCGCATAACATCAGGTGCCCGATACCGCAGAACATGCTTCGATGAGCGGCATGTGTACGATGCGTGGGCCTGTCCCGGTGGATGGGTGGGATGACTCGGAAGAAAGGGGTACTCTCGGGATCGTGTCTCCGGCGTTCGCGTCACGACCTTACATCCCCAGGGACATGCCGCCGCTTTGAGGCGGGCTTTGTTCCTCGCGGTGGACTCTTGGGATGGAGCATCCTCGATTCCGGTAGGTGTACTTGCGGCGGTACGTCCCCTCGGGGACGGACCCGCGCCCGGGTGAAGTCGGTTAACACGAAAGACTCGATTCCGCAGAGCACGCTTCGGTGAGCGCCATGTGTACGATGCGTGGGCCTGTCCCAGTGGATGGGTGGGACGATTGGGATGCAAAGGACACTTTTGGGGTCGTGTGTCTGGCGTTCGGGTCGTGACCTTACATCCCCAGGGACATGCCGCCGCTTTGAGGCGGGCTTTGATCCTCGCGGTGGAATTTGGGGATGGAGCATCCTCGATTCCGGTCGGTGTACTTGCGGCGGTACGTCCCCTCGGGGACGGACCCGCGCCCGGGTGATGTCGCATAACATCAGGTGCCCGATACCGCAAATCATGCTTCGATGAGCGCCATGTGTACGATGCGCGGGCCTGTCCCAGTGGATGGGTGGGCTGACTCGGAAGAAAGGGGTGCTCTTGGGATCGTGTCTCTGGCGTTCGGGGCGTGACCTTACATCCCCAGGGACATGCCGCCGCTTTGAGGCGGGCTTTGTTCCTCGCGGTGGACTTTGGGGATTGAGCAACCTCGATTCCGGCAGGTGTACTTGCGGCGGTACGTCCCCTACGCGCCGGAAACATACAAAGCCCCCGCGAAAGCGCACAAGTTCGTTTTGGGCGTGTGTGCGATGATACGCTCTCTACTCGGCCTTGTGCCGCTATCTTTAACTTCAATTACACAAATCCACGGAGATCGGTAAGTCATGGGATACCTCGGAACAAGCGAACGAGACGCGCGTCTGGCGAAGGTCCGCACGATCATGCAGGAAAAGGACCTCGATCTGGCCCTGGTCTATTATGACGAGTTCAATATCGGCAATGGCTGGTACCTGACGGGCTGGTGTCCGCAATTTGAGAGCGGTGCGGTGCTGGTGCTGCGCGAGGGCGACCCGATGCTCCTCGGCGGTCCCGAAAGCGAGCCCTTTGCGAAGCTGGACAGCGCCATTACGGAGACGCGCAATTTCCCCGTCTTCATGGTGCCGGATGAGGAATACCCCAACGCGACGATCACGAGCTTTGAGGCGCTGTTTGAGGAATTGAAGGGGCGCGCGGGCTCGATTCGCCGCGGTGGCCTGGTGGGCGCGGGCCGCATGCCCGCCGACTGTTACCGCCAGATCAACGAGGGCTTCAGCGGCGTGGAGATGATCGATATTACGGACGACTATGTCTCCCTTCGCTTCGCGAAATCGGAATGGGAGCTGGAGCAGATTCGCGACGCGTTCCGCCTGGCCGATCACTGCTACGACGCCATGGCAGAGACGATTGCATCCGGCAAGATGGAGATCGAGGTGGCGGCGTCGGGCGAATTTGCCGCGCGCACACGGGGCGCCACGGGCTTCGGCTTCAGCGCCATCGTGGGCTCGGGCGAGCGATCAAACGCGGTGGTGCCGACGGCGACGAAGAAGGTGCTGGAGAATGGCGAAGTGGTGATGATCGGCATCGCGCCCAAGTGCAACGGTTACGCGGGCGTGGTGGGCCATACGCTGCCCGTTTCGGGCTCGTACACAGCCTCGCAGCAGGAATGTCTCGACCACCTGAAAGAAGTGTTCCGCCTGACGAAGGCGCAGTTGAAGCCCGGCGTGAAGGGCAGCGAGATCGACGCGCCCGGCCGCGCCTATTATCAGGAGCACGGCCTGTTGAAGTATCTCGTGTGCCCCTTCGCCCACACCATCGGGTTGCACGAAGCGGAGGCGCCCTTCTTCGGTCCCCACAGTTCCGACGTGCTCAAGCCGGGCATGGCGGTGTGCATCGACGTGAGCTTCTTCGGCCATCCCGAGTGGCACGGCGCGCGCATCGAAACGGGTTACGAAATCACGGAGAATGGCGCGGAGCCCTTCAGCCATAAGATGGATAAGCTGCTGACACAGTAGGGACAGCGGCGCCGCGCGACGGAAACGGGTGAGCTTGTTTTCGTGATCGAAGGCGCCCCTTGATTGGGATGATTGACTCAACTGGCGCGGCTGTCCTGTCGTTCGCGCGGTGAACTCGGATTCTCGGTTCCATTTCGAGTAGCGAGGCGTGACTAACGAAGTCACGTCTCGCTTTCTTTATGCCCGTTGCTGCATCGCATCGCGAACTTACACAACAGGACAGCCGCGCCGGTTGGTGACCTCGCGGTTCTTCAGGGAGCCTTCATGCTGCGGTGCGTGGGTTGCGATCAGATCGATCGCGTGGCGCCGCTGTCCCTGCGCAGCAACCACACTTGCACAGCCACGGCCCCGATCACCGCGACCGGCGTCCACTGAAACGCGGCGGTGAGGCCGACCGCGCCCGCGGCGTAGCCGGTGCCGATGCCGCCGAGGACCGCGCCCACTCCGAGTAGGCCTTCGTTGATTGCGGCGCGACGGTGCTTTTCGCTCGCCACCGCGAGGCTGTAGTACAGGCTGGAGAAAAAGCAGAGCCCGTAGTTCGCGCCGACCGCGATGAAGCAGAGGAGCATCACCCCAACGCTATGGGTGTGGGCGAGGGCGATGAGGGAGGCCGCCGCGATGAGCTGCCCCGTGACCATGTAGTCGAAGCGGCCCCGCCACGATTTAGTGCGCCCGAGTACGGTGAAGCTGGCCACAGTGGCCAGGGGGAGGATGAAGGCGAGCCACGAGAAGGCCGTGGCCGGTCCTACCGACAACAGCCACGCGGGCTGCCAGCCGCTCCAGAGATCGAGGTTTCCTTCGGCCACCAAAGATTCCACCCGGCTGGGGTATACCGAACGGAGCGCCGCAAAGAGGCTGTTGGCCGACAGCGTGGCACCCCAGGAGGCATAGAGCAGGCCGGGGGAAAACACTGCGGACCCTTCGTTGGAATCCTCATCGCTGTCGGTCTCCACGGCCCTCACCTCGCCCGGCAGCGAACGCAGGAGTGCGACCACGACCAGTCCAACGAGAAACAGCAGAAAGAAGGGAAGGCGGTAGTCGAAATCGTAGAGCGGCCCGGCGAAGAGGGGGCTGAAGGTGAAGCCGAAGGCTGTGGCGGTGTTGAACCCGGTGAGGTGCCGTGCGCGCGCTTCGGGGTCGGGCTCGCCGCCGAGCCACGACTGCATGGCGGGCCAGGCCAGGGCGAGGCCGAAAAAGGGAAGGGAAGTGGCGACGCCGCAGACCAGCGGGGAGGTCATCCACGGGATAAGCGTGAAGGGCAGGGCGAAGGCCGCGACGCCGACGATGGCCAGGTAGAGGCCGCTGCGTGCGCCCGAGACGAAGCGCGCCGACAGGAGGCACCCGGCGGCGTAGATTGCCATCTGGAAGGCACCCACGGCACCGGACATGGCGGGGCCGCCGCCGAGGCGCTCAAAGATCAAGAAGGGCAGGGCGGTAAGCGCGATGGCGACGGAGAAATCGAGGAGGAACGCTGCGGCGTACATGCGGTGATGGGGTTTCACCTGCATGGGAGCCCGCTTTCCCTTGCGTTATGACTGCTCAGCAACGCGCCGCGGCCTCGCGCGCTTCGAGGAACTCCGCACCGCGCGCCTGGAGGCCCTGGACGAGGAGGTCCAACTGCTCCACGGCGTAGTCGCCACAGTTCAGCGTGATGAAAGGATCGGGGCGCACGCTGCCCTCGCTGGAGCGGATCTCGCCCTGGGGCATGGGGTGGAACTCCCAGGGGTGAAAATAGAAGCAGAGGAAGGGCTCGATGTTTTTCGATTCCGCAAAGGCGATGAAGCGGTCGAGGTGCTCCAGCATGGCCGCGGCGCTCTGGGTTCGAAAAAGGGGCCACTGGTCCATGTCGCGCCCGTAGGCGTCGGTGGAGGTCATGGAGAGATCGGCGAAATTGGGCAGTTCCACGATGCGCAGGTCGCCGGGCTTGGTCCAGTCTTCCCGGCTGGGATGGTACGGCGACAACTGCTCGCGGAAGTAATACATGGGGTAGGTTGCATCGGCCACATAGCCCAGATCTTCCAGCGCATTCACCACGGCGGTGGAGCCGAAGAGGCGGGGGCAGCGGAACGACACGGGCCGTTCACCCGTGATGGATTCGATGAGCTCGGTACACAGGCGCAGGCGGTTGGGCACTTCTTCGGGGAGCACGGGCAGCATGCCGGGAATCTCAAAGAGCGAGTCACCGATGGTCTCGTGGAAGAGGGTGTGGGCAGCGATTTCATGGCCCGCGGCCTTCACGCTTTCCGCCACTTCCGGGTGGGCCTTTACGCTGTCGCCGGTGAAAAAGAAGGTGGCGGCGGCCTGATTGCGCGACAGCACATCGAGGATATGCGGCGTGCCGTGGACAAGGCCCTCGTACGCGGTGGTCCAACTGCCGATGTCGGTTTCCATGTCAAAGCCGAGGACGACTTTCAATGCGCTCATGATGATTGCTCCTGAATGATAGTGCCAGCCGCTAGGATACCCTATTTTTGCAGATTCGAGCCAGCGGGCATTGAATGGAATTCGACGGGAGTTGTACGGGCAACATCGCAGGGACAGCATGAAAGTCGAAAATAGCGGCATCTCTGCTACTATATCGTCCGGAAAGTGAACCCCAATGCCCGCTCGCGCCATGCTCGATACAGACGACTTCGTACCCCAGTACACCTCCACGCTCGACGCGGTGGGCGTTTCGGCCCATCGCCCGGTTCGGGTGGGATCGTGGATTGCGGGGGAGGGACCCTTTCGCAGCTTGCTGCCGGGTCATCCGGACTACCCCGGCGCGCACTATGGGAATCCGGTTTATGTGCCCGAGCTGCAGGATCGCCGGCCCCACACCCATGCCCATTTCGAGATCTCCATCATCCGCGCCGGGCGTGCGCGCCACCGGACGGTCTTCGGTACCGAGGAGTTGCTGCCCGGCACGGTGATTGTGCTGGCGCCGGGCATGACCCATGCCATCTTCGGGCTGGAAGGATTGCACCAGACCAACCTCTATTACCTCACGGAATGGCTGGCCGACGATCTTATGGCCCACTGGCGCGAGGCGGGGCTGGTGCCGTTGTTCCTGGCGGCGGCGCTCTTTCGCCGTCCGAAAAACGGCCCCGTGGTACAGTTCAAGCTTAGCGATAGCGAAATGGCCGCGCTGGATCGGGAACTGGCGGACATCGGCCGGGAAACGATGCTGCCCCAGCCATCGCTTACCTTCCTGCGGTCGAGCCTGTTGAAGGCGTTGATATTGCTGAGCCGATCCTACACGCGCCAGAGTCCGGTGGAAGTGGGGCTCGGGTTCCGAGAAGAGATCGTGGATGCGCTGGAGCATATCGAAGAGGCCATCCTGCGGAGTACGCCGTTCAACGTGAGCCAGCTCGCGGAGGATCTTGGCTATTGCTCCGATCACCTGAGCACCATCTTCCGCGAGGCGACCGGGTTCAGCCCGAGCACCTACTATCAGCGGCGACGGATCCAGCATGCCTGCAATCACCTGCTCGATTTGAGCCGATCGCTCACGGTGATCGCCCATGATCTGGGCTTTTGCGATTCCGCGCACTTCACCAACATGTTCAAGAAGCATCAGGGTATAACGCCGATTGCCTACCGCCATCGCTACACGGGCACGGGAGACGGACCGCGCCGGGGGAAGCTGCAATAATTTCGAGGCTGGCAGGATCTCGGACATTCCTGTCCGAGGCAAGACGCATTCCGGCTTGGAGGTGCAAATATACTTTGCAGGGGAATTTGGGTAAGCGGAAATATGGCCTCGGCCATGTCAGATCACTTCACAGGCTCGTGGAGCCCAGCGGCGTTGGCGTGTGCTCTGCCTCGGACATGAATGTCCAAGATCCTTGAGCGGCATCACCTTTTCGAGGTCAATGGATCTTTACGGCCTTCTCCAGGTACACGCCGAGCACTTCCGCGCTGTAGCGAACCAATTCCGCCACATCGCCTTTCAAAATGAGCGTTTCAGAGTGGAGGCTGCTCTTGCCCAAGCGTCCGCCCTCCACGTGCGTCGCGCCGATGGTTTCCAGCTCGAAGAAGCCGAGTTCGCCGCCATTGAAGATGCTGTAGAGATCGGCGGCGGACCAGGGGCCCGCGGCCTGATCGTTGTCGGCGATATTGAAGTAGCGGCCGGGCTGCGGCGCACTCCGCCGAACGAAAAGCAGGGAGCGATTCAAATCGAGCGCGCCGAGCAGTGTCGGATGGCTGGCCACGGGAATCCCGATTTGATGCCGGTCCACGCCGCCGAGGTGGAAGGTGAACTGGCCCGCCGCGTGGACGATGCGGTGGCCGGGGTCGCCGTAGAAATCGAGGTTCAACGGCTGGGAAGGATCGCCCAGGGTGCCAAAAGCTATGATGCCCTCGGCGCCCGGGAACTGCTCAAGGGACCAGGGTGCCAGGAGGATGTCCGTGGCATCCTGATCCGCGTCGGCGTCGAAGCGGTCTTCCGTGTGATACCGCATGCCTTCCAGTTCATAACCGGCGACGAGGGCAATTTCGGCGGAGACGGCGCGGTAGTAGGTCAGGTTGAGCGACTTGCCCTTGCGATTATTCAGGGTGATTTGTTTGTGCAAGACAGCGCTGTCACCGCTGAGTGAGACGGATACGGGTGTCGTGGCGATGCCATCCTGCACGAGCCAGGCATCGCTGTTCTCGGCATAATTGAAGGCGTACACACCGCCCTCGGGTGCCGGCCAGAGGGAGTTGCCGCCGAAATTGACGTAGTCGCCGCCTGCGGGCGCGCCGAGGAAGGCCGCGTCCAGGCGATGAATCAGCTCGCCGTCCCACTGGCAGAAGATGCGACCGGCCAACGACGGCGGCAGGAGGATGCCCCCCTTTCCGCAGGGGATTTCTACGGTCTGAGGGTCATGGGCGCGCAACGATTCCAGCATGGTTTGTTCTCCCGGGTGATGTGGTCAGGACTTTGGTGAGTGGCACCGTTATTGCATTGGGCGTCTTTCAGACCCCATGGCTAGTTTAAGGACTTGGTCGCTCAACGGCTTGTACGGATCCGTGCCGATCTTGTAGCGACGGAAGATATACTCCGTTCGATGGAGCCCTGATTATTGTCACGTTTATCGGGACTTGTTCAAGGATACAATTGCTTGCGGCTTGTAATTTGTAGTATAAAGTACTCGTTGGTGATATGTGCGAAGCCTATTGCGGAGACGACTTGACATGTTCAGGAACCAGAGAACCATAAGTATTTTATCCGCACTCAGCGTCGTACTCGCGGCCTCTTACGGATTCTACTGGGTTGCCGTATTGGATGAGCCATTCGGGCTGGGTTTGTGCTTCCGTGTGCTTGTAATGATTTTAATGCTCTGGCTGGTTCTGCCTCTGGTCCGGTTCCGGGAGTATGCGAAGTCTGCTGTTCTGGAAAATCATGACTCGACACGAATGAAACGGCCCAAGCTCGTGTTGTCTCTCCTTACCATCGGCATGGCGATTGCATTTGCCAAGAACCTGTCTGACGAAATGGCGTTCAACGCGGAACTCGGGGCAATCCTTGTGATTTCTTTGTTGTGGATGTCGATCCCACTGCTGAACTTTTTCTGGGGTATGAAAGCTACGAACAAGAAGCCGCTACGGATGGCGTTGGTGATAGCCGCATACTATTTTGTATGGATGCTGTTCTACGCCTTGAACGGAAGTACGAGAGACGAGATGGGGGCGGAGCACATGCATGTATACCTTGCACCCTTCGCCATGGCACTGTGCAGCCCGGTCGTGCTCTATGGCGAGTTTTGTCTGAGGAGATTTGAGCGTTGGCTCAGCTTGCGGATGACTTCACGTGAAGATGCAGGATGAGATGCAGTCCTGGATCGTAATCCACTATGCACGTCATGTGCTTCCAGGCGTTCACGATTGCTGCCAGTAATAGCTCGATGGCGGGCGAAAAAGAATGTGGCACAGGCGTCCCGCCTGTGATTTGATCGGCGGGAGTGATCGGTCGTAGCAGTACGTCAGTCCACATTGGGCAGAGTTTCGAAAAACACAGCCGAGACTGCTGTGCCACATTCTTCCGGAGCCCCACTCTGCCCTTCCAGTCCTCCGCCATCTTGTCCGTCAACCGACGAGATATCTAGCCCCTTGCTCTTAACCAGTCGGCAGCAAAGTCGACGAGTTGTTTCATCGGAAGCAATCTGCTGTCAGCCGATCCAACCTTTTCCCGTTGAACATATTCGGGGCAAGCTCGCTCAAACTGTCGTCCGACTTCGGGGAAATTGCTGGAATCGTAGTCGATATCGGAGTACCAGACCCATTCTCTTTTACCGTCCCGCACAATCGCGGCGCCTTCTTTCTTGCGTGGGCGGGTTCCCGAAAGGCATTCAGCGAGATGAAACGACGTGTTTGATTCATGCCCTACGCCAATCAGGAGGATACTCGCCTCAAGCTTGTAAAGTGTGCCGAGGGGAGAGTCAACGCCATGCGAGTCTTCGAGGCGGTGATTTTGAAGAAGGATATGGGCGTTGGGGCCCTTCGCACAGAAAGATGTCGCGGGATGCACGCTCCGGCGTGTTCCGGGCCAGGTTCGAAAGCATTCCGCGATTCTCCCCATGCGTGATGTGGGCGTTGTATGGGGGTCAAAAGGGGGCATGTTATCCCGTATGATCGGGCACCAGTCCTTTGGGACCGGAGGGCGTTTCCAACCTGCCGGGTCGGAGTAGTCCGAGGAGTTTGCCGGCATCACGAGGGTGCCCCTTTCCCCCGTTGCGTTGAGCAACGCCTGCACGACGGCGGCCTCGCCACCGCAAACCCAGCCCAGTGACGAAAGAGAGCAGTGAGCGATGAGGGTCATCCCTTCAGAGACGCCCAATCGATGCAAGTCCTCCGTGATGGACTGGATCGTTCGCGGTTCGGGAGTTTGCTCGATCAATGTGCTGATTGCCACTTGGAACTTGCTCCCTGGTATGCAATTGTTCGCTTATCCCCGCTGATCCAGCCCCTGGGCGATCGCCAGCAGGAAATCCCGGTTGTCCGCGGTCAAGTAACGCATGGAGCCGCCCATGCGGTTGAAGCTCTTGTTGTAGCGGAGGTAGTAGTCGGGGTTATCCGCGGGGGGCTCGCCCTGGGTCCAGTCCCAGTGGGATTCCTGCAGGTCCACGATGATCATGTAATGGTTGTCGATATGCTCGCCTTTTTGAATGGCCAGATTCTGCGACATGGAAAGGGACTTCTCGAAGACCATGGGGGACATGACGGCGGAGCCGATGCTCATGTAGACGCCGCCGTCGAGGTTGGAGACGCCGTCGGCGAAGGTGAGGAAGTCGCGCTCGGCCGTGCGGCCAATGCTCGCGCCCTGGTTCATCGGGTGGACATAGATGATGTCGTGGCCGATCATGGGGTGGCTGGTGAAGGGCACGCCGAGGCGGTAGGCGGCGCCCTGGATGCCGTATTGCTTGAAGGGGTGCTTCACCGCCATGAAGCCGGACTCGAGTTTAAACTTCTTGATGACGTTGATGAGGTCGCACGCGGCGGCGGCGTGCTCGGCGTAGTCCTGGTCGGCGGCTTTCTGTATTTCCTTGGTCAGGGCGTCGATGGAGGGGATTTTCAGGCCCTCGTTCTGCACCATGGCGCCGACGGACTCGCCGTAGCCCAGGCCTTCGTAGGCACCGACCACGATGGCGAGATTGAGGTAGAAACCCGTTTCCTGCCACACGCCGAATTCACCCCGGTCCACGTTCGTGCGCACGTCTTCGCTGCTGTGGCCCTGAAAGGCGAATTCCCAATCATGGATGATTCCCGCGCCGTTGGTGGCGAGATGGGTAACCCAGCCATCCTCAATGAGTTTGATGAACACGGGCGCAAGGCCGTTTTTGATCGAGTGGGCGCCGAAGGTCAGCATGCGCGACTTGCCGGCTTCGCGCGCGGCCACGATGCGGTCCACCGTCTCGTTGATGAGCTTCTGGCCCTTCTCGTCGAAGGGGTGCGGGGCCGTGTCGGGCGCAACGTGGTCGCGCTCGATGTAGACTTTGTCTTTGCGCTCGCTCAGGGGTTTGATGTGGAGGGCGTGTCGGTTGAACTGGGCATATGGCATGGTGTTGGGCTTTCCTGACGGAAATCTAAAGAATGGGTCTTATAGGTCGTATGAGTCTTATGGGTCGTATGGCGCAACAATCCCGATCGGTCCGATCCGTCTGATCGGTCCGATCTTCCTTCGCGCTACTGCAGCAGCCCCTTCACGATCTCCGGCGTTTTTGCAAGCGCTTCGGGCAGTTTCTCGGGCATCTTGCCGCCGGCCTGGGCCATGTCCGGCTTGCCGCCGCCGCCGCCGCCCACAATCGGAGCGACCAGCTTCACAATATCGCCCGCTTTGATGCGGCCGGTGAGGTCGTTGGTCACGCAGACGCCGAGGGAGACCTTGTCGTCCGCGATGCTGCCGAGGACGATCACGCCGGAGCCGATCTTGTCGCGCAACTTCTCCAGCAGGGTCTTCAGGCCCTTGCCGTCCTGGCCGTCCACGCTGCCGGTAACGAGCTTCACGCCCCCCACGTCTTGAGCGCTTTCAAGCAGCTCCGCGATGTTGCCCGCCGCCGCCGCCGCCTTCCACTTTTCAACTTCTTTGGCGAGTTTGCGGTTTTCTTCCAGCAGGATGCGCACGCGATCTTCCACGCTGTCCAAACTCGTGTGGAGCAACTGGGCCGTGTGGTTGAGCTGGCGCTCCCGGGCCTGGAGGGTGGTCACGCAGGGCTCGCCGCAGACCGCTTCGATGCGGCGCACGCCGGAAGAGATGGACGCTTCGGATAGGATCTTGCAATAGCCAATCACGCCGGTACGGGGCACGTGGGTGCCGCCGCAGAGTTCCATGGAGAAATCGCCCATGCTCACGACGCGGACCACATCTTCATACTTCTCGCCGAAGAGGGCCATGGCCCCGGCCGCGCGGGCGTCTTCGAGGGATTGGCTCTCGATGGAGACCGGCGCGTCGCGGCGGATGTAGTCGTTCACCAGGCGCTCGATGTCTTCCAGGCGCTCGGGTTCGATGCCTTCAAAGTGGGTGAAGTCGAAGCGCAGGCGCTCCGGCGAAACCAGCGATCCGGCCTGGTGGACGTGATCGCCGATTACATTCTGCAACGCCGCCTGGAGCAGGTGGGTCGCGCTGTGGTGGCTTTCGGCCTGCTTGCGGGCCGACGCATCCACGATGGCCTCAACCTTGTCGCCGACCTTCAGCACACCGCTGTTCACGGTCGCCTTGTGGCAGAACATCTTGCCCGCGATCTTCCGTACGTCGGTGACGGCGGCATTGCCGTTCACGCTGTCGAGCACGCCGGTATCGCCCACCTGGCCGCCCGACTCCGCGTAGAAAGGGGTCTGGTTCAAGATGATGTCGCCGCTCTGGCCCGCGGCCAGTTCCGTGACGGACTGCTTATCCACGATGATCGCCTGGATGACGGCGTCGCACGTGGTGGCGTCATAGCCTTTGAATTCGGTGTCGCCATGCTGCTCGCGCACGTGGTTGTAGACCGGCGCGATGGCATCCTGGCCGCTGCCGGTCCAGGCGCTGCGGGCCATGTCCTTCTGGCGGGTCATGGCGACCTTGAAGCCTTCGCGATCCACGGTGTAGCCGCGATCTTCCGCGATGTCGGTGGCGAGATCGAGCGGGAAGCCAAAGGTGTCGTGGAGCTTGAAGAGCTCTTCACCCGGCGTTTCCTTCAGGCCGCTCTTCTCCATACCTTCGAAGATATCGTCGAGCAGGGACATGCCGCGCGCAAGCGTGCTGCCGAAGCGCTCTTCCTCGGTCTTGATGAGCTTTTCGATCTGCACGCGCTTTTCAAGCAGCTCGGGGTAGTGGTGCCCCATGATGTCCACCAGCGCCGGCGCGATCTTGTAGAGAAAGGGTTGTTCGAGACCCAGCTCCCGGCCAAAGCGCGCGGCGCGGCGGAGGAGGCGTCGCTCCACATAGCCCCGGCCCTCGTTGCTCGGTAGGATGCCGTCGGCAATCATGAAGGACAGCGCGCGCACGTGGTCGGCAATCACGCGGTAGGGTACGGGATTGTCTTTGTAGGCCACGCTCGTGATGGCTTCCGTCGCTTGAATAAGCGGATAAATGCCGTCGGTGTCGAAGACCGTTTCTTTGCCCTGAAGCAGCGCCGCGAGGCGTTCCAGGCCCATGCCCGTGTCGATGCCGCGATTTTTCAGCGGCGGACGGCTTCCGTCGAGCTGGTGGTCAAACTGGGGGAACACGAGGTTCCAGAATTCCAGAAAGCGCTCCTTCGGGTCGTTTTCCGGGTCCGCATTCGGGTCGATGTGCGCACCCTTGTCGAAAAGGAGTTCGGAGCAGGGTCCACAGGCCCCGGAATCCCCCGCCGGGCCCCAGAAATTGTCTTTTTCACCCAAACGGAATAGGCGGCTCTCGGGAATGCCGATTTCCTTGTTCCAGATTTCGTAGGCCTCGTCGTCGTCGCGATACACGGTGGCGATGATGGATTCTGGCTTGAATTTGAGCACTTCCGTGGAGAATTCCCAGGCCCACTGGATGGCTTCGCGCTTGAAATAGTCGCCGAAGGAGAAATTACCCAGCATCTCGAAGAAGGTAAGGTGGCGCGAGGTCTTGCCGACTTCGTCCAGGTCATTCGCCTTGCCGCCCGCGCGGAGGCACTTCTGGGAGGTGGCGGCGCGACGATAGGGGACGGGGACCTCACCGGTATAATAAGGCTTGAACTGCACCATGCCCGCGCTCGTGAAGAGGAGGGTGGGGTCGTTGCTGGGGACGATGGTGTCGCTGCGCTCAATAACGTGGCCGCGCTCCTTGAAGAACTCGAGGTATTTCGCGCGGATTTCATCGCTTTTCACGGTATTTCTCCATTCTCATTATGGGCAAGGGAAGGCGTCACTTTAGCAAATATGCGGTTGGATGCGCACCTTTTGCCCGGATGGCCGGGGGGCCGGAGCGGGGAAAGAATCGAGAGAAACGTTTTACTGGACTCCAATATCGTGGTAAATTGTGTACAACATCGGTCGGGAGCACTCCTGTAACGTGGAGTGCTGTCCCGTGTTATTCTCCATGTCGCACAGAAGTATTGCCGCGGCGGCTTCAACCGCGCGCGTGTCATGCCCTACCCCGGGCTTGCGGGGAAGTGGGCCGCAGGGCCTGTTGTCACTGTGAAGGAATGGTTATGCTGGGATTTTTTTCGTTCGCCGGTCGGGTAACGCGCCGGGGCCTTGGTTTCTCGTCCGTCGAACGGACTTGGGTGGTGGGCGTTGTGCTGGCCCTGGTCTTCGCTGGCACGGCTGGATCGGCCCAGGCCGCGTCCACCAAGGGAACGTCGGGTCTTGCCGCCCTCGCGGTTGCGTTGCTGGAAAACTTCGACACGGTGGATACCGATAACGATCAGCGTCTGAGTCTGGAAGAGATTCAGGCGGCTGATGCGACGGTAACGGAACAGCAATTCGATATTCTCGACGGCGATAGTGACGGCGAAGTGTCGGAGGCCGATTTGGAGGCGCTGGTTCCCGCTGGCGAAGGTGAGGGTGAGGGCGAAGGTGAAGGTGAAGGTGAAGGTGAAGGTGAAGCGGGCGATCCGACCACGCCGGTGATCATCGAAGGCCCCCTGGCCGAGGGGTTGACTCCCACTTCGGCGCTTATATCCTGGAAGACGGCCCTGAGCGCCACGGGCACGGTGAGCTATGGTCTTGTCGAGGATGAGCTGGAGGAAACGGAGGCGACCGAAGGTGCTGACGGTGTCCAGCAGATTTCGCTGAGCGATCTCGAGCCGGGCACAACGTATTTCGTTCAGGTGGAGACGGCGGTGCCGAGCAGCACGTTGAAAAGCGAAAGCCGCGTATTCAGCTTCGTAACGCCCTTGAACGCCGACACGGTTGCCCCGGTATTCATCAACGCGCCCGCGGTGGATGGCATCAACGACACCTCGCTGCTGGTGAGCTGGGTTACGGATGAAGCGGCGGCAGGCGAGATCGTGGTGAGCGATGAGTTTGGCGTGGCGCAGGTGGTGGAGGATATTCCGGCCCAGGTCCACACCGTGGTGATTGAAGATTTGGACCCGTCCACGGCCTACACCCTTTTGGTGAGCGCTACGGACACATCGGGTAACCGGAGCTCGACCACGCTCGAAGCGACGACGGCGGCGGAAGAGGACACGACGGACCCGGTCATCGTGGACGGCCTTATCGTGGAGCACGTTACCGACACCACGATCCATGTTCGCTGGCGCACGAGCAAGCCCGCAACCACGGCGATGAAATTCGGCGAGACCCAGGCCTTTGAGTTTCATCATACCCTTCCGGGCCTTCGCCTGGAGCATCATCTCGTCCTTGCCGGCCTCGAATCGGGCACGGTACACGGCATGCAGATTGATTCTCGCGACTGGATCGGGAACGGCCCGGATGACACCGAGACCTTCCTGCTGACGCCGCTGGAAGAGCCGGTTGCTTCCACACCGAGCTTTTCCGTGGCGCCCCAGGTGATTGAATTGAGCGACACAACGGCGACCGTCTATTGGGAGACCAATGAGCCTTCCGATTCCTTTGTGACCTTCGGTGTCGGCGCGAGCCGCGCATCGAGCGCGGGATCGGCGGCACTGGCGGTGCGCCATCAGGTTACTTTGACCGGGCTGATACCTGGAACGACCTATGGCTTCACCTGCACCTCGACGGATCTCGACGGTCTGAGCGGTGTATCGGCTGCCGACGATCAGTTCTTCACTACCGACACGGCGACCGATACCTCGGCGCCCGCCATCGTCGAAGGTCCCTTCGTTGTGGGTGAGACCGACGCGGGCTTTACGGTGATGTGGACCACGGATGAGCCGGCCGATTCGTTTGTGCAGTATGGCCCGGCGGGCGAGGCGCTGGCGCAGTTCTACCACGACGGCGCGCTGACCACGGAGCATCTGGCAACCATTCGCGGCCTGGAGGCCGAATCGACCTTCGAGTTCACGATCAGTTCCACCGATCTGGCGGGCAACAGCACGGAAGACAGCGAGCTTCTGGAAGCCACGACGGTCGAAGATCCCGATGAAGACGGCCCTGAATTTATCGTAGAGCCGGTCGTCAGCGAGTTTGGCGAGAATTCGGTGCTCGTGAGTTGGGAAACGGATGAGCTTTCCAGCGGCGATATTGCCGTCGGCTTTGATGCGGGCGACTATGAGTTGATTCAGGCCACGACTGGTCTTGCCACGAGCCATGCCGTGCTCCTGACAAACCTGGCCAAGGGCACGAACTATTCCTTTGTTATCCGCGCTGTGGACCAGAGCCAGAACACGACCCTGTCGGACGATGATGGCGAATTTACGACCGATGGCGTGGTATTTACTGGCGTTCCGCGCCACATTTTCCTGCCGGTGGGACAGAATCGGGCCATTCAGGTGCGTTCGGTCCATCCGGGAGACACGTCCTTCACCTTCACGTCGGATGATACGTCCGTGGTGACGGTCACGAGCCGTGGCGTCATGACGGGCGTGGCCGAGGGTCAGGCGCGCATATCGGTGACGGGCATTGCCAGCCAGAGCACGTCTGTGATTCTGGTGGATGTGTACACGCTCCAGGATCCGAATGTAAATGATTTGTCCGGCTTCTACGCGCTCTTGAGCATCTTCCTGCTGCAGGACGGCGAAGGCGGCATAGGCGGCCCCTGCTTTATCGCCACCGCCGCGTCGGGCACGCCCCTGTCGGGTGCCGTGGCGCTGCTTCGGGATTTCCGCGATGAATGGCTGCTGACGAACAGCGCCGGCACTGCGCTGGTGGATGCCTACTACCGCGTCAGTCCGCCCGTGGCTGATCTCGTTGCGGACAGCCCGGCGTTGGCCCTGGCCGTGCGCGTTGCGCTGCTTCCCGTGCTGGCCTTGGTGGCCCTGTGGATGAAGAGTCCGTTGCTGGTCGCACTGTTGGGCGTGGCCGTGAGCTGGCGGGTATTGCGCCGTGGGCGTGGCGCACGAGCCGCCGCGCAGTGACCTTGGAGTGCCCGTGGGTTAAGAATGGGTCTTATGGCTCAGGGTCTCTGAGATGGGAGCCGAGGCGTAAGAGCGATTGAGCCCCCTGCCTGCGTGTCCCGGTTGACGAATTTGGAGTGAGCGAGACGATGGAATTACCGGGCAGGATCATGGCGCTGGATGTGGGCGATGCCCGCACGGGCGTGGCCGTGACCGATCCGAGCCAGACCATCGTATCGCCCCATGCGGTGGTTCAGCAGCCCTCGCGCGACAAGGCCATCGCAGAGATCCTGGAGATGGTGGACGCGCTGGAGCCGATTCTGATCGTGTCCGGGCTGCCGCTGCTGGTGAACGGTGATGAAGGGCCCCAGGCGCGCCGGGTCCGTAATTTCATGGCCCTGCTGGCCGAGCGCACGGAGGTGCCGGTGGTTTTTGAGGACGAGCGTTATTCCACCCTCGCCGCCGACGAAGTGTTTCACGCGCGGGGCGGAAAAGGGCGGAAACGCAAGGATGTGATCGACAAGATTGCGGCGGCCCAGATATTGAGCAGCTACCTGGAAGGTCGGGAGGCCGGCGCGCGGCCGTAGTGGGAACCATGTCGAGTGAAGACCTGATAGAGTCCGCGCGCAAAAATGAGCGAAAAAAGTTTCGCTTCTGGCGCTGGATGATTTCCCTGGTGCTCTATGGCATTGCGGGAGCCGTGGTAATTGTCGCCGCGGCCGCGGGTGTGGGCTATATGCTCTACGATCATGTCACCTCGCCCGGGGTGAAAGGCCCTGCTGTCGAGCTGGGGGTGCCGAAGGGATCCACGGGGCGGGATGTGGGCAAGCTCCTGGCCGATGCGGGCCTGGTCGAGTATGAGGGCTTCTTTCGTCTCGCGCTCCAACTGGACAAATCCGGTAAGCACATCCAGCACGGAAACTACACCTTGAACCAGGGGCTGTCCGCCTTGGAGTTACTGCACCAACTTCAAGAGGGCCCATCAAAGCCCCTCGACGCGGATCGAATCAAGATCACGATTCCCGAGGGCCTGGCGATCGCGCAGATTGCGGAGATGCGCCCCGATGGCGAGGCGTACATCCGCGCGGCATCCAACCCGGTCTTGATCAGCCGGCTCGGTCTCCAAGCGGAATCGCTCGAAGGCTATCTCATGCCCGATACCTATTTTTTCGATCAGGAGCCCGATGCGGACGCCTTGGTCGAGCGTCAGATCGGGCATTTCGAGGCGGTCTACGGAGAGCTGCTGAAGGCGTTGCCCGGCAGCGAAGCCCTGGATCGCACGGCCGTCCTGACGATTGCGTCGCTCGTGGAAGAGGAGGCCCGGGTGGAGGAGGAGCGGGCGATGATCGCCGCCGTACTCTACAATCGCCTCAAGCTGGGTATGCCGCTTCAGATGGATTCGACGCTTCAGTACGCACTCGGGAAGTACGGCCAGCGCATGTTGAACGAGGACAAGGAAGTGGACTCGCCCTACAACACCTACCGAAACCCCGGCCTGCCCCCCGGGCCCATTTCGAGTCCCGGCGCTGCCAGCATCCGCGCGGCCCTGGCACCTGCGGAGGTGGAGTACCTCTACTTCGTGTCCAATGCGGACGGAAAAACCCACACCTTCAGCGCCAACCTGAAAGATCACGAAGCGGCGGTGGCCCGTTACCGCCGGGAGATTGCGGTGCAGCGCCGTGAGCAGGTTCAGTAGCCGCATCGAGGGCAGGAGCGGAAAAGGGACTGGTCATTTCAGCCCCTGCATGACTATAATGACACAGGTGCCGGGAGGTCTCCGCCAGCCGGCATCTGGGCCGACCGGCGGTCGGGAAGCTTTCGGGCAGGCGACCAAGCACTTGCGGGGGAGCGCGGTACATGTTAAAACTTGATGTGATTAGGCGGGCAGCGGGTCGGGTGTCGCTGCGCTACGCATTTTTCTCCAGCCTCTGGATCCTCTTTTCCGATCAGGCGGTGTACCTGGCCTTTCACGACCCCGGCCTGATCACTTCGGTCCAGAGCATTAAGGGCTGGGCCTTTGTAACGCTGAGTTCAGCCGTTATCTATTTTCTCATGTTGCGCGAACTCAAGAAGATCGAACAGGCGGAGCAGGCGCTCCGGGAGCAGCGCTCCTTTCTCAATGCCGTCCTGGAGAATTCACCCGCGGTCATGTACCTCAAGGATCCGGCGGGCCGATATATCTCCGCGAATCCCCGTTTCTGCGATCTCTTTCAACGAGATCCCAACGAACTCGTGGGCAAGTCGGATCATGAGATTTTTCCGCCGGATGCCGCCGACCTCTTTCGAAAGAACGACCTCGAAGTGCTGGAATCCCGGGCGACCATGAATTTTCAGGAAGCCGTACCCCATCTGGATGGCTCGTCCCACACGTATATTTCCGTAAAGTTTCCGGTGGCCGGTGCCCAGGGGGAAGCGCTGGCAGTCTGCGGGATCTCCACCGACATCACCGAACTCGTTGCCCTGGAGGAAAAGCTCCAGCGGACCGAACGCCTCAATGCCCTGGGGCGACTCACCGGGGGCATAGCACACGACTTCAACAACCATCTCACGGTTATCATCGGATGCCTCCAACTGCTTCAGGGCGGTGTCGTGTCGGATGAGGAGCGGGTCAATCTCGCGCGCGAGGGAAGCCGGGCCTCTTTTCAGGCGGCGAGCCTTATCGATCGTCTACTCTCCTTTGCGCGCAACCAGATCCTGCTGGTTCAGGAAGTGGACGTGAACAAAGCGATTCGTGAAATGAATACCCTGATCGCCCGGAGCCTCGGAGAAACGGTCACGATCAAGTATGCGCTCCATCGGGAAACGCTCTGCGCCCTGCTGGATCCGGTGCAGCTCGAAAGCGCGATCCTCAATCTGGCCATCAATGCGCGGGACGCCATGCCCGGCGGCGGTGTACTGACCATCGGCACCGCACCGGAGGAAGTCGATGAGCGCTGTTCCGCGGCGGAGGACATTGCGCAGGGCCGCTACGTCCGTATTGACGTCGAAGACACGGGCGATGGCATGACTCCGGAGGACCTGGAGCGGGTTCTGGAGCCTTTCTTCACCACGAAAGGGCCGGGCAAAGGCACGGGGCTGGGCTTGAGCATGGTGGACGGATTTGCCCGCCAGTCCAAAGGCTGTGTCCGCCTGAAAAGCACTTCCGGCAGTGGTACGACCGTCTCCATATTGATCCCCGCCGTCAGCGTTTCCGTCCGTGCAGACCTAGAGGTGGCGGTCGCCGTCTCCGTCATCGGACCGGGGAATGGCGAGGCCATTCTGCTAGTCGAGGACGAGCCCGCCCTCCGGGCATTTGCCTCGCGGGTACTGGAGTCGAACGGGTATCGGGTGTATGCGGCGGCCGATGGCGCGGAGGCGATGTCTCTGATGGAGGGCGGCACGCCGCTCGAACTGCTCTTCAGCGATATCATGCTGCCGGGCGGTGTCCTCGGGCCTGAACTGGCGCAACAGTTCCAGGAGCGCTTCCCCGGAAAGGGCGTCCTGCTGACCTCGGGCTATGCCGAGCCGGGCGTGTGGGCCACGGGACCGCAGACCGATATCCTCAAAAAGCCCTATGGCCGTGATGCGCTCCTGGCGGCGGTGCGGGGGCTGATCCAGGCGAACGGACCCGTTGGGCTTCGCCCGGGCGATGGTCTGTAAGAGAAATGCGGGAGCGGCCAGGGCCGCCCCCGCGCGGGGATCATCCGTAGTACACGCCGCTCGCGGCTATTCCACCCTTCGCCGGTAGCGCAGGCCCATCACGGCCATGGCCAGCAGGTTCAGCCCGCCGAGGAAGAGGTCGCTGGCATACTCCGCGACCGCCTTGCGGGCACCGGCGGGTTCCGGGCATCCTTCGCCCTCGCCTTCCCCTTCGCCCTCTCCAGGCAGGATGGAGCGCAGGGCAATGGTCACGGACTTGAGTTCGCCGCCGGCAACATCCACATCCACCGACTCCTCCCGGAAGCCGTTCGCGTTAACCACGATGTTGTACGCCCCTTCCGAAATCGCCGGAAATGCGTATACGCCGTCGGTATTGTTGGTCACCGATTTGAAGGAACTGATGTTCAGATCGATTTCCGCGGTGCCGATGCGCTTCTGCTCCGTGTCGCTCCAGACCGTGCAGAAGATGGAAGCCGCGAGCACGGCGGAACTTTGGGCCAGCACGGGCTCCAGCACCGCCGGACCCTCCACGCGCTTGCTGAAGTCCTCGGGATCGGTGAATCCCCAGTAGTTGTCCTGCATGAGCACGGTATCTTCCCGCTCGTTGATTACGGCGAGGCCTTCCACGCTCAGGAGGAAATCATTCCAGCCGGTATCCGGGTTGGTGGAGTCGCCGAGGGACTGGTCTTCGCCGCCCGCCTGCTTTTCCAACAGGGCGCGCAGAATGATGGCCGCGCCGGGCTGCGGCGGGTTGCCAAAGGTCACGGGGATATCGGCAAAGGTGCAGCGGCGGATTACCGGGATCGCCCCGCCGATGTCGATGCCCACGCCGAGGCTGGAGAAGCGGCACAGATCGATGATGGAGTCCGCCGGGCGGTCTCCGTCGACCAGCATGCCGGTCATGTCGCGGGCCTCGGAACCCACCAGGTTTACTTCTGAAAGTTCCATGGCGACATCGTTCATATCAAAGAGGTAGCTGTCACCCGCCGCGGCCATGATGGTCACGCGGCGCAGGGCGGAGCGCTGGGCGCCCGTTACCTGTCCGACGATGATCACCTCGGCGCCGGTCTCGGCCACCACGATGAAGCGCGGCTGCATCGTGATGTCCTCCTCGTAGGTGCCCTCGCCCACCACGATGCGCGCATCCTGAAAGCTGATGGGGCGGGGGAGGGTCAGGGCGCGGCTGATGGTCCGCATGGGATTCGCACGACTACCGTCGCCCGTCTCGTCGTTGCCTGTCTTGCCAACGAAGTAGGTACGGTCCGGATCAAAGGCATTGGTCGGGTCGCTGTTGGACAGGAACTCTTCCAGGTTACTCAAGTCATCACCGTCTTTGTCCTCGTTGCTGTCGAAGCGGCGGGGATTCAATCCGTATCTGAACTCGAAGTTGTCGGCCATGCCGTCGCCGTCGGAGTCGATGGCGTCATCACGGGTTCCGATACAGGTCTCAATGCAGGGAGAAAGGCCATCGCCATCGCCGTCCGTCGGATCGGCGCCGCAACCCTCGGTGCAGTCCTCGCCTTCTCCTTCTCCCTCTCCCTCACCTTCGCCCTCCCCACCAAGCACATAGGTAATGGAGAACGTGGTACCTTCCAGGTTGCCATTGCCGGCCGCGTCCTGCACGGCATTCGGGTTCACGGTAACGGTGACCTGGCCTTCGGCGTCCGGGATCAGGCCCGCTTCATAGTCGAGGCCATCGCCGCTGAAACTTTCCAGGGTCGCGTTGGTCAAGCTGATTCCCGCGGCGGAGAAGCTGCCAATATTTTCGCTGAACGTGACGGTTACCGGAATGGGGTTCGCGCTGGTCGGGTCGTTCTCTTTCGACGAGATCTGGACCGTCGGGGGCGTCCGGTCGATGGTGAACGCATTCACCGTGTCCAGGCCCGCGTCCAGCGGATTTCCGGCCACATCCACGATAGAGCCATCGTTTTCGAGTCGGAGCCCGATGCTGCCGTCACCGGTGCCGGTTTCGACGCTCACGGTATAGCTGTCGCCGCTACCGGCCAAGGTGTAGTCCAGGGGCAGGCCGCCCAGGGACTTCGGTGGCAGTTCGCCCTGGGGTACGCCGTCCACCAAGACAACAAGGTCGGTAGCGTCGAGCCCGGTGATTGCCTCGCCGAATACCAGATTGAAGTCTACGATGTCGCCGTTGGTGGGTGTCGCGCCCGCGATATCAAAGGACTGGACGGACGGGGCCGTGGTGTCCACGGTGAGCTCGTCTGTGGTCGCGTCGGTGCCCACATTTCCCGCGCCGTCGGTGGCCGTTGCGGATACGTCGTAGAGGCCGTCTCCGAGCCCGCCGTCAAGGGTGAGGCTCCAAGTCGAGCCTTCCACATTCAGGCCGATGCTCTGGTCGGCTATCTGAAGCAGCAGGCCGACCGTAGTGCTGGCATCCTCAATGGTTCCCGTGAGGGTCGGTGTGGCGGAATTCGTCAACAGCGGGTCGATCGTTACAACCGGTGCCACGGTATCCACGGTCAGCGCGGCCGGGAAGGTTTCCAGGGCCGTCACGTCATTGGCGTCGGTCGCGGATACGGTCACGTCGTATTCGCCATCGGCCAGCGTTTCGGTGATCGTGACGCTCCAGGTGATGTCCGAGATCGCGGCGGAGTAGGTGTTGCCGTTGACGGTTACGTCGACGGACTCTATGGGGAAGTCGCCAGACGCGGTGCCGGTGATGACGGGCGCGGGGTTGTTGGTCACGAGCGAATCCACGGAGACGGTGGGCGCGGTGACCAGTACGAGCACTTCGTCAAAGCTGGCGTCGGTGCCCACATTGCCCGCGGCGTCGGTCGCGGTGACGGCCACGTCGTAGGTGCCGTCGGACAAGCCATTGGTGACATCCGCCAACCAAGTCGTTCCATCGACCGTTGCCGAGTAGGTAAAACCGTCAATCGAAACTTCAACCGTGGTGGCGGTGAGGTCGATTATCGAGCCGTTCAAGTTGGGCGTGGAGTCGTTCGTGTTCAGGCCGTTCACCGAGACCGTGGGCGGCGTGGTGTCCACTGTGAGTTCGTCGGTCGTGGCGTCGAAGCCCTCATTGCCCGCGGCGTCGATGGCTTTCGCCGTGACATCGTAGATTCCGTCTGTTACCAGATTCCCCAACTGGGCAACCCATAGGCCCGAGTCCACAAAGGCGTCATACGTGACGCCGTCCACGGTCACGGCAACCTCGGTCTCGCTGGCATCGCTCACGGTGCCGGTGATCGACGGCGTGAATTCCGGTGAGACGAGAGTATCCACCGTTACTTCGGGAGCGATTCTATCGATAAAGAGTTCATCGACTGTTTCATCCGTCCCCGTATTACCGGCGGTGTCGGTCGCCTCGGTGACGACATCATAGTAGGTGTCTGGTTCGAGTCCAGCGGAGATGTCGGCGAACCAGACGCTTCCGGAAACGGTCGCCGAATACAGCACACCGTTGACGGTCACCTTTAAGTAGGCGAGGTTGATTTCATCGATCGTGCCGGTAACGGTCGGCGTTACGTTGGACGTGACCAGCGGGTTCACGGTGACCGCGGGCGCGGCGCCGTCGACGAGCAATTCGTTCGATGTCGCGTCGGTGCCGATGTTTCCGAGGGCGTCCGTGGCGCTTGCCGCCACGTCGTAGGTGCCGTCGGCCAGGGGCTGGATTACATCGGCGGACCAGGTGCCGCCGCTGACCACCGCCTGGATGGTTTCGCTGTTTACGGTCACAGAAACGCTGGTCGCGGTCAGATCGCTGACCGATCCGGTCAGGGTCGGGGTGGCCGCTGCTGTTGTCAGGGCGTCAACCGTCACTTCCGGCACCGCGTTGTCCACGGCCAATTCGCCGGTGGTCGCGTCGTTACCCGCATTGCCGACGCTGTCGGTCGCGGTCACGGAGATGTCATAGGTGCCGTCGGCCAGGTCGGGCGTGATGGTGCTCTGGGCCAGGCTCCAGAGGCCCGATCCATCATTGGTCGCGGAATAGGTGTTGCCATCGACCGTAACAGAGAGCACCACGCTGTCGGTGCGGGCCGGGCTTCCGTCGTCCAGCGTGCCGGAAAGGGCCGGACTCCGGTCACTCGTCTCCAGGAGGTTGACGGTTACCGAAGGTGGAGTAATGTCGATGATGAGGCCGCTGGGGGCGCTGGCCGTTCCGATATTGCCGCCCGCGTCGGTGGCCGTGGCCTCGATCGTATACTCACCTTCCGCGACGGCATTGGGCAGCGTGGCCGTCCACACGCCGCCGTTGACGGTTGCGGTGACGGTCTGGCCATCTGCCGTGACTTCCACGGTGGTGGAGGTGGCGTCGGTAACCGTACCGGTCAGTTCGGGCGTGACATCGGCGGTGATGATGTTGTCCACCGTGAGCACCGGATCGGTCAGGTCCACAATCAGTACGCCGCTCAGCACGATGCTGTTGGTGTTCCCCGCAGGATCGGAGAGGTCCAGCGTAACGTCATAGTGCCCCTGGTTCAGCGGCGTGATCAGGTCGCTGGCGAGGTCCCAGGTGGACCCATTGTTGGTGGCCGAGAGGCCGGTGCTTGTGTCCACGCTTACGAGAATGGTGGCGGTGGGATCATCGCTCGTCCCCAGGAGGGCAGGGCTGGGATTATTGGTGATAAGCGGATCCATGTCCGCCGTCGGGACGACGGTATCGATGGTCAGCTCCAGGCTGGTGCCGTCGGTTGCGGTGTTGATGCCGTCCGAGGCCGTGGCCTCGACCTCATAATTGCCATCGGAAAGGGGGCTCAGTACGCCCTGGGCGAGGTCCCAGGTGCCGTCCCCGTTGTTCGTGGCCGTGACGGGCGAGCCTCCATTCACTACGACCGAGATTGTAGCGTTGGCGGTGTCGATCGTGCCGCCGAGGGCCGGGGACGTGTCATTGGTCGACAGGGTGTCGACCGTGATGAGCGGGGGAACCGTGTCGTAGACCACGACGCCGTCAGAAAGATTGGGCGCCGAGTCCGTAGTGCTGGGATTGCCCGGAACGTCGGTCACAGCACCTGCGGGGATACGGGGCTGGATGGTGCCATCGCCGGTCACGCTTGCGGCGTCAATGTGATAGATGTTGGTTCCGCCCACAAGGCTGATGTCGAAAGTAACGCCGGTGGCGGTACCGTCATTGACGATGTCACCGGTGGTGAAGCCCGCGATGGTTTCATCGGGCGACAGGACGAAGTGCACGGGAACGGTGTTGGTGGGGTCCGCCTGACCTTCCTGGACTTCGAGTTCCAGTCTCGGCGCTATCTGGGGCACGGGGTTGGGGCTGGTCACCACGCTGAACTCCGAGGTGTTTCCGTTGGCGTCCGTCCGCGTGGCGGTGATGTTCTTGCCGTCGAGCGGTGCCAGGTTGACGGGAATGACGGTAGGTCCGCCGGCAACCGAAATGATGACTTTGTCGAGGAATTTCATACCCTCGTCCGCAGAATCGGCGTAGAGATGGACCGCTTCGCCCACCTGCGCGCCAACAACGGAAACGGAGTAGGGGGCGGTGGTGTTAATGGCGGAGATTCCGGGCGGCACCATATTGCCGTTCACACTTGACAGGCTGAACTTGATTCCATCGCTGGTATTGGAGTGGATGGAGTTATAGGTGATCGTGGTTTGTTCCACATTCATCGTGGCACGGGAGAGAAGCACGCCGTTGAGGCCGTTGAACGCGATAACATTCCCGGCGTCCTGGGCGCCGCCGATCACGTTGCCCGTAGAGCCCAGGCCCGATGCGAAAATGACGATGCCTTCGCCAACATTGCCGACATTCGTAGTGCCGTCGGCGGCGGTGCCAATGTAGTTGCCCTGAATCGAGTTGTCGTTGCAATCCTGCATGGTGATGCCGTTGGCGTTATTGCCGGAGATGATGTTGCGGGTGGTCTCAAGGGTGCCGCCGATGAGTGTTGTGCTGACCCCGTTATCCAGCGTGATGCCGTGGCTCGCATCCACCGATATGGGGTCGTCACCTTCCAGATCGAGACCGACGATGTTGCCCTGAATCTTCGTGTTGGTGACGGCCACGCCGGACAGATAGATGTTGGCGCTGCCGTTACCGGAAATGAGGTTGCCGCCGGGCCCCTCAACCACGTCGCCGATGAAGGTGCTGTCCAGGTGCCCCGCCGGGCCGGCCGTTCCGAGAAGGTAAACACCGTAGATGTCATTGCCCATTGCGGTGTGGCCGTCCGCACTCATGCCGATGGTGTTGTTGAGGATCCGGTTGCCATTCGCCAAGTTGACCGAACCGGAAATCTGTATGGCAATACCCGCGCCGCTGTTGCCCGAAATGATATTGCGATCGGCGGCGTTGAGGCTGCCAATGGCGTTGTTGGAGGAATCAACGATGGTGATGCCATTGCCCGCATTACCGAAATCCGTCGTCCCGTCCGTACCGATCTTGCAGGCCGTAATGTTGTTATTGCCCGAGCCGCCCTGGTTGTCGATCACGATGCCCGAACCGGCGTTGCCAAAGATGACCATGCTGTGGATGGTGTTGCCGGTACTCTCGATGCGAATGCCGCCCGCGCTGGCGTTGATCAGGTCGAGGCTTTTGATCGAACTCGAGCTTGAGCCACTGCCGAGAATAAACACCGCCGTGCCGGAGGCCCCGTCGCAATCCAGCGTAATGCCCTGGGCCTCGCCATCGATAGTCAGGGTTCCCGTGATGGTCGGAACAACGCCGCTGCTGAAGATGGTGGTGTTGGCGAGCGCGGGGTCAAACGTGATCGTATCCGCGCCGCCGGTGTTGTTGCACGCGTCCACCGCCTCGTGGAGGCTGATCTTGCCATCGGAACCCCGATTCGCCTGGAGGGTGGTGATATCCGAGGTGATCCCGTCCACCGTACTGTTGCCGGCGTCCACGACAATCGTCGCCGCGTGTCCCGCCGTTGAAAGGAGTATTCCGGCGGCCAGCGCCAGAGCGAGGGGAAAGCGCCGGTTCCCAATCAACCGGCCGACAAAACTCGATATCTTCAACATCGCTGCTCCTAAAGCCCAATCACAGTTGCCAAGTTTCACGGGGGGACGCGTCCCACTTCGCTGATCATTTCAGGAGTCGGCCTGCCTTGCAGGGCAAAAGACGCTCTCCCGGGGGACAGGCGATTCCCAAGACGCCCACACCCGCATCCCTCCCAGGAGGGCACTACCCCGGTTGCGCTTTGTCGCCTGTCGTGGCAACATGCCACGTAACCACATAGATAATACCACATTGTTGAATAACCGCTATAAATTTCCGCAGGTCTGACCATAGATTACCCGGCGTGTTTATCGGTATTATTAGTTTCGCATGTGGCTCTTCTGTTCGAGTTCTTGAACTGCTTCCCGTCCCTTGCGTATGCTCCCGGCAGTTCCCTGCCCACAAAGGAGTGTTCCATGGCCTGCGAAGCCACCGCCTATGCCCGAGCCGGGCTCATCGGCAACCCATCCGACGGCTATTTCGGCAAGACGATCAGCTTTGTCATACGCGATTTTGCGGCGAAGGTCAGTCTCTACGAAAGTGCCGAACTGGAGATCGTACCCAGCCTTCAGGACCGCTCGAAGTACAAATCCGCCGAAGATCTTTACGACGACGTGAAAAACAATGGCTACTACGGCGGTATCCGCCTGATGAAGGCGACCATCTGCCGTTTTATCGAATACTGCAAGGAAGAAAGGATCGATATCAGCCGGAAGAATTTTTCGATCCGCTATCGGTCGACCATTCCGCGCCGCCTCGGTCTCGCGGGTTCCAGCGCGCTGATCACGGCCACCTTGCGTTGTCTGATGGAGTATTACGAGGTTGACATCCCCCGGACGCGCCAGCCGAATCTGATTCTGGAGGTGGAAACCGGCAAGCTGGGCATTGCGGCGGGCCTTCAGGATCGGGTGATTCAGGTCTATGAAGGCTGCGTGTTCATGGATTTCGACAAGGACTATATGGCGGCCCATGGCCACGGGCAATACGAGGAACTGGACCCAGCATTGCTGCCCAACCTGTTTATCGCCTATCGCCTCGACCTGGGCGAGGGCTCGGAGACGTTCCACAACAATATTAAAGAGCGCTGGCTCTCGGGCGACAAGGAAGTCATTCAGGCCATGAAAGATTTTGCGTCCTACGCGCAGGACGCCCGCGACCTGATGGTGGCGGGGTGCGGCCGCGAGATCGGCCCGCTCATGGACAAAAACTTTGATCGCCGGTGCAGCCTTTACACCCTCGACCCGCGGAATATTGACATGGTGCAGCGTGCCCGGTCGGTCGGCGCCCACGGGAAGTTTTCCGGGTCCGGCGGAGCCATCGTCGGCACCTACGAAGATCAGGCCATGTATGAGCGCCTGGTCGAGAAAATGCGCGAAGGCAATATCGCCGTCTTTCAACCAACCGTTATCGGTTAGAATCCGGGCGGCCTCCGGGCCGCGTGCAGGTGAAACACCATCGGAACCCTATTCGTCATAGCCACGCCCATCGGCAATCTTGAAGACCTGTCCTACCGCGCCCATCGGGTCCTGCGGGAGGTGGATGCGCTGGCCTGCGAAGACACCCGCATGACCCAGCGCCTACTGGAGCGCTACGAAATCGAACGCCCCCGCACGACCTTCAGTTACCACGAGCACAACGAAGAACAGGCGGGCAAACGTATCCTGGGGCTGTTGAACGAAGGCCTCTCCGTCGGCCTGTGCAGCGACGGCGGCTGTCCCGGTGTGAGCGATCCGGGATATCGCATTATCCGCGATTGCCGCGAGGCGGGCCACACCGTGGACATTCTGCCTGGGCCTACCGCCGTGACGACGGCCCTTCTGGCCTCGGGACTTTCCACAGCGAGCTTTACCTTCAAAGGATTTCCCCCCCGCAAGAGCGGCGCGCGCCAGCGCTGGCTTCTGGAGGATGCGGAGCGTCCCCACACGATGGTGATTTATGAGTCCCCCTTCCGCATCGGCCAGTTGCTGGCGGATGCCCATGCAGTGCTGGGCGAACGCATGGCGGCGGTGTGCATCGAGCTTACCAAGAAGTTTGAGCGGGTGGAGCGGGGCTACCTGGGCGAACTTGCCGCGCAATTCGCGGAAAAAAAGGTAAAAGGTGAGATTTGTGTAGTTATATCCGGCGATAATCCCAAGTTTCTTCGCCCGGAATGAGGGATTTAAGGGGAATCTTGATTAAAAAGGTTGAAGTGGCCCAAGGTGATGTAGTATTGTGGGTCAGCAATAACGGATAATGCCATTTGCGCATTTCGGGGGGCGTGTCTATAAGTTGGCCTCACCAGGCCGCGTGTTCACGATTGAGTAGTCCGTGAATACTACCCCAAGTTAGCCACATAAAGGAGTATTAATATGGCTAAGAAGAACCTGAAGTACAGCATCAATCTTGACAGTCCCATCGCGGTGTACGTGCAGATTGAAAATCTTGTGCGTTTCGCCATTGCCTCGGGCAAGCTGGTCACAGGTGATACCCTTCCTTCCGTGCGCGACATGTCGAGCATGCTGCAGATTAACCCGAACACGGTGACCAAGGCCTACCGCGATCTGGAATTGATGCAGTTGGTCCACACGCGCCGCGGCGTGGGCGTCACCATTTCCGAGAAGGCCGCCGGCCTCTGCAAGGCGGGCGTTCAGGACATGGTCCGCATGCACCTTCGCGACGCGGTTGCCGAGTGCATCGCCAGCGGTATCTCCGCGACCGACGTGCGCAAGTATGTCAAGGACGCGATTGATTCCGGTGCCCTGCCCTACGACATTACCGGCGCCTGAGACTGATGCTTCAAGCCGGGCCCATCCGGGTTCGGGCTTGAATCTCCCTCCTCTACAGTTCAAGTCCCCGCAGGGAAGCGCGCCCTAATCCCCTTCTGGGGGCCAGCCATCCTGGCCCGTCAGGGGAACGAAGACACACTCCGTGTGCTCTTCCGGGATTAGCGTGTTTCCCTGCCGGGTGACTTTTTTCATCCGCTGGCGGTGACGTTCGCCCACGGGGCACACCAGTCGCCCGCCTTCCGCCAGTTGCTCCAAGAGGGCCCCGGGAATTCTCGGGCTGCCCGCCGTCACCAGTATGGCGTTGTAGGGAGCGTATTCGCTCCAGCCCAGCGTTCCGTCCCCTATCACATAGTCGATATTCTCGAAGCCCAAATGAGCCAGGCGGGCCATTGCCCGTGCCTGAAGTTCGGGATGGCGCTCCATGGTGATCACCTCGGCGCAGAGCCGCGCCAGCACGGCGGTCTGATAGCCGGAGCCGGTGCCGATTTCCAGCACCCGATCCGATGCCTTCAGCGCCAACAGTTCTGTCATGAAGGCGACCATGTAGGGCTGGGAGATAGTCTGGCCCAGGCCGATGGGGAGCGGGCGGTCTTCGTAGGCCAGGTGTTCGCAGTCCGCCGGCACGAATCGGTGTCGGGGGACGGAGGCCATGGCCCCAAGCACCGTGGGGGAAGCAATCCCTCGTGCGGCGAGCTGCGCCGTCACCATCCTGTCCCGCTCTTCGCGCCTGCTGTCCATGGGGAACAGCTCCAGATGGGTTATTGCCGGACGAGAATCAGCCGGACAATGTAGACGCACATCACGGCCGCCATGGGGGAGAAGTCCATCGGGCCCATGTTTGGCAAGACCCGCTTCATTAAGTCCACCAGCGGATCCGTCGCTTTGGGCACGAGACCGAAGACGGGGCCGGTGAACTCGAGTTCCAGCCAGGGGCCCAGCCAGCGCAGCAGGATCGCCATCATGTAGAGGGTGAGTCCACAGTAGATGATAGAAAGGGAAACGCTGATCATGGGCGGGGGCACTCCTTGTTTTTTCCGCCGGTCCGTTTCTGCAGTACTTCCGGCACCTCCATCATGCCATACCCGGCCCAGGTTTTGCATCCGGCGTCCCGCCGGGGGCACCGGCGCAAACGGCCGGAATGCCGATGTCCGCGATAACGAGATCGCCGAGCCAGGCTTGTGCCGCAGGGTTGAGGAAGCCGAGTTTGGGGTACTGGAAGGTCACCGTGCAATCGGCGCGGATACAGGCCCCGCACGGCTCGCCCGTATCGGAATCCATGCCGGAGGGCACGTCGACCGCGATGGTATGGCCGTCGGGCCAGGCGTCTATCGCGGCCCGCGCCACCCCGCGCACTTCCCCGGAAATCCCCGTCCCGAGGATAGCGTCCACCAGCACGGCTGATCCCCCAAGCGCGGCCACGGCCCGTGTTACAGCATTCTGTTCACAATCGAAATCAACCTGGCCTCCCAGGCGTTCATAGGCTCGGAGAAAGGTGAGGGCATCGCCTCCAATGGCGTTGCGCTCGGCCAGCACCACGACACGGGTTCCCATTCCAGCGAGGAGGGCGAGCCGGGCTACGACATAGCCATCGCCCCCGTTGTTTCCCTTGCCGCAGACCACCCCAACCGGCCCGCGGCTGATCTGCCGAAAAACTGCCGCTCCCGCGTTGTTCATCAAGACCGCGCCGGGGATTCCGATTTCTTCGATGCATCGCCGATCGGCTTCCCGCATCTGGGCGACGCTGAGGTACTTTAGGGGTCTTGTGTTCATTATTCACACTCCTGCATTTAGTTCCCGCCTTCTGGAACGTTTTCGCGGGCTCGGCGGTATACTGATCAGGGCCCGTTACTGTTGGAGTAACACTTTTTCGTGTCCCGTTGTAACGTGGACGTGTTAGAATGATCCTTGGGCGAAACTTAAAATATGCGCAATTGCGCCGGATGGAGGTATCTCTCATGAGCAGGGCAAGTCATTGGTTGGCGCTCATACTACTTATACTACCACTCGCCGGGTGTCCCATCATCGATCAGGTGAGGACCTTTACCAGCGCCGACACGGGTAACAATGGTGCGCTGGATGGGGGCGCGGAAGGCGGCGAAGGGGAAGGCGAATCTCCAGGAACGGACAGTGGCGGCGGCGAAGAGCGGGAGGTTGTGGAGCCCGACGTGATCCGTCGGGTGGACAACCTGCTCTACGTACTGAATCAGTATCGCGGCCTGACGATTGTCGATCTCGACTCGGATGCCCTGCTGGCCCAGGTGCCCACCACCGGCTATCCGCGGGATCTTTATTTCGCGAATGGTCAGGCCTATGTGCTCGTGGGTAATGCGGG
Source organism: Candidatus Hydrogenedentales bacterium (assembly GCA_942492815.1). Classification (GTDB taxonomy): domain Bacteria; phylum Hydrogenedentota; class Hydrogenedentia; order Hydrogenedentales; family JAEUWI01; genus JAEUWI01. The sequence goes on from OW818658.1 coordinate 184,053, forward strand.
CTATGGCTACGCCGAGTTCGACGTTGCGGCGAAGGATGTGGCGGTATCCCCCGGCGGGGAGGCAAGCAGCCGACTTTACGTGGTGGACGTCAGCACACCGGCCGACGCGGCCATTCGTTCGCACATCGATTTTGAAGGCGATCTCGTCGACAGCCGCCTCGTGGGCAACATCCTCTATGCGGTCACGGCCCACTACGACTATTACTACTATGGCGTCGAAGACGCTGGCAACGAGAGCGGCACCACGGTGACCAGTATCAATGTGGCCGATCCCGACAATGTCGCGCAGGTAGACGCGCTCGACTTCGAGGGCTCGGGCTATGTGGTTCATGTGAATGCCCAGCGTGCTTTCGTGGCCAGTTCCGACTGGCAGAACAACGAAACCGATATCACCGTACTCGATATCACCGATCCCGGCGGCGTCATGGTCAACGCGGGTGCGGTGAGTGTCCGTGGCTACGTGGGGGATCGCTTCAAGCTGGACGAATGGAATGGCGCACTCCGAGTCGTTTCCACGTCGTGGCAAGAGACGAACCAGGTCTATGTGACGACCTTTGATCTGACCCAGGCCGCTTTCCCCAAGCTCGCGGAGATGCCCCTGGAGGGTGCCGAGGGCGAGACCCTTTTTGCGACGCGCTTCGACGGTGATCGTGCCTACGTGGTGACCTATCTCGTGGTGGATCCGCTCTTCGTGCTGGATCTCAGTGATCCCGCCGCGCCGGCGCTCCTGGGCGCACTGGAAGTGCCCGGCTACTCCACCCACATCGAGCCCCGCGGCGATCGCCTGATCGCGCTGGGTGTGGATGATACGAACGGCCGCCAGGTGAGCGTCAGTATCTTCGATGTATCCGGCAATGGCGCGCCCACCCTCAGCGACCGTGTCAGCTTCGGCGAAGACTGGGCCTGGTCCAACGCCTACGGCGACGTGAAGGCCCTCACGATTCTCGATGACGTGATCATCGTTCCCTTCTCTGGATGGAGTGGTGAATCGGGTGGCTTCGAACGCCTCCAGTTTGTTTCCTATACCCAGGATGATCTTGAACTGCGCGGCAGCGTGGATCTGAGCGGTTCCATCCTGCGTTCCCTCGAATATGGCGCATTCTACTATGGCGTGACGACGGAGCAGGTGGCGAAGATTGATGCAAGCGACTTGGACAATCCCGTGGTGGTGTCCTCCATCACCATCGCCGAGAACCTGGTGGACTATCTCGAACTGCCGGGCGGCGAAGGCGTGGAAATCGTGGAGCGCTACGATGAGGGCCAGGTCCTGGTCCGTACGGTCGATGCGAATCACGATGTCCTTGGTGAAGTGGTCGTGGATATCAGCGCCTTCCAGGGCGCCTATCTGGCCGGAACCAAGGTGGCCCTCGTGGGAACCGCGTGGGACACGGAGCCGGGCTACGAAGTCGCCCTCGTGGATGTGAGCGCACCCGAGGCCCCCGTGGCGGGTGCGATCATTGAGGTCGATGTAACCCCGTATTATTTCTACTATGGGTACTACTACGACGGCGGACTTCCCGAACCGGGTACCGACGCGTTGAAAGACGTGGCCATCGGGATGCCCTATTACAACTTCGGCGGCCAGACCGGCTTCCTGCTGGACAACACACTGGCCCTGCGCTGCTTCTCCAGCGACTTTGATTCCGTGCTCGGCGGCGAAAGCGCCCAGCAGGGGCTTGCGCTGATCGACCTCGAGACGGGCGAGTTCGAGTCCACGGTGGGTCTCGGCTATTCCTACATCACCTCCCTCGATGCCGTGGGCGACAAGCTCTATCTGGGCAGCAAAGAGTCCCTGAACGTGCTGCCTTTCGGGCGGCCCCTCGCGGCGTGTTACCTGCAGGAGATCGATGTGCTCAACGGCACGGCGGGCCCCGCGGCCAACGTGCCGGGCTACTTCGTGCAGTACGATCCGGCGACGGACGTGCTGACCCTGCGCGATCAGCAGTGGACGCCCGAAGGCGGCGTCGAGTCCTCGCTGGAGACGGTGCGTTGGAGCGGCGGCGCAACGGTAGATCCGCTGGACAGCTTGGAAGTACCGGCCTACACGGCCAATACGGTGGCCACCGGTGACCGCGTATACTTCGATGTGTACTCGCCGGCCTATGGCATCTATCAGGCGGTGGTCGGCGCAGACGGCACCCTTTCCCTGAGCGAATTGGCGGAGGTTCCGGGCTACTATGGTTCACTGCTTGGCGCGAAGGGGGACGACGTCTTCCTCAGCGTGGGCTATGGCGCCATCGCCCAGTATGAATTCAGCGAAGGCGTGGGCACGCAGGTGAGCCTGACGACGGTGTCGGGTTATCCTTCGAAGGTGCGCTTCGGCGCGGAGAATGCCTATTTCCCGGTGGGCTACTACGGTCTGGTGACCCTGCCGCTGTAATCGAAAATGCATGATTGACAGACCGCCGCAGTCGCGAGAGCGACTGCGGCGGTCGTGTTTTTTGGGGAGGGCATAGGTCGGATAGGACAAATAGGACCGATGGCCTTTTCCGATTGGGTGATAACGAACATCGCCCAAATCCCATACGACCCATAAGACCCATAAGACCCATAAGACTTGGCCCGCCCACCACCAAGCACAAAAAAGGCCCGCCCCCAAGGGGGCGGGCCTGAATCAATCGAATTCTTTATTTGCCTTCGATCTTGCTCAGCGCGGCTGTCGGATCTTTGTCCACGCCCTTCTTGCAGCCTTCGCAGCAGAGTTTCACGAGGCGGTTGGCTACGACCATCTCCACTGGGGCATCGCCCAGGGGCTTGCCGGAGATGGGGCAGGCGGTCGCTTTGTAGTCGGCCTTCTGCGCGTCAATCACCTGCTGATCCAGCTTGGCCAGGAAGGCGGCGGGATCGGCTTTCACCTTGGCTTCGCACTTGGCGCAGCAGGTTTTCACCAGGCGGTTGCCCACGACGAAAGAAACGCCGCCGTCCTTCAGCTCCGCATCGGAATTGATGCAGGTCTTGGTGGGGTAGTGGCTTTCCTGATCCGCGATGAGCTTCGCGTCGATTTCCTTCACAAAGGCCTCGGCGTTGGCATCGAACTTCTTTTTGCAGCCTTTGCAGCAGAGGCGGACTTCTTTGCCATCCTGAATCAGCACCACCGGGTCACCCATGGAGCCGAGCTTCTCGCCCGACACCGGGCAGGTGCCGAGGGTATAAGCGTCGCCCACGCGCGCGGCGGCGGTTTCCGGCGTTGCCGCCGCTTCTTCTTTGGCGCCGGCTGAAACAGCGATAGCCACGCCCATGCAGAACACACCGAATCCGTACCAGCTTTTCATGATTTGATCTTCCTCATTTTTTGAGCGTCTGCTCCGCCGGGACCCATCCCGCCAGAACGCTGCTGCCTCGATATCGTTCACATCGCTTAACGATAGCAATGATCCTTCGGAAATGCACCCTTTTTCTGGGGCTCTCACACGCCACTACCCCGTTGTATTCACGCGCGCCCTTCAGGCGTGTGCTGCGTCCGGGACTCATGGGGCCGCCGCGCCCAGCCTTTCCGCGAACCAGGCCGCCATCCGGGCACATTCCCGATCCACCCCGCGCCAGGGATGTCCATCGCCATCGTGGGTAAGGAGTTCGGCCTTGCCACCGGCTTCCTGAAGAGCGGCCACGAAGCGGCGGGACTGGCTGTAGGGCACAATGTTGTCTCCCGTGGCGTGGGCGAGGAGGAAGGGCGGATGGCCTCCGCGGATCTGGTGCAGGGGCGAGATTTCCCGCGCGGCTGTGGCAATTTCGGCATCGGAGTGTGCGCCGATGCCCTCGGAAAAGAGCATTCGCGCAAGGGTGGGTTCCGAATCGCGGCGGAAATCGAAGGGCCCGGCCCAATAGTCGAGCAGGTCCACCGGGGGGAAGAACAATCCCGCGGCGGCGATGCTCGTGTCGTACTTGTACCAGGGCAGGCGGGCACGCGGGTCGGCGGGCTGGGGGTTCAGGGCCACCAGCGCGGCCAGGTGTCCTCCGGCGGACACGCCACAGAGTCCCAGGCGCTCCGAATCTACTTTCCAGGTGGCGGCGTGGTTCTTGATATAGCGGATGGCCGCGTGGAGGTGATCCGCCATCTGGGCGGCGGTGAAGACGCTGGCGGATCCTGGGCACGCGGCAAACACGGTGAACCCCGCGCCGCAAAAGGCATCAATCGCCCCCAGGCCGATGTGCTCGTTCATCCGAACACGATCGGAGTGCCAGGCACCGGAAATGACGTCCACGATGGCGAGTCCATTGGGCGCATGGGCCGGCTGGAAGACGTCCATTACCAGACCGAGGCCGTGAGTCTCGGCATAGACCACATTGCAGTGCTGGGTGTACTGGCCCGTTGAGCGTGGGCGCACGCGCAGCGCGCCTCGGGGGCGATCCACCTGCTCCACGGGTTCGGGTATGGGGAACGACATCAGTCAGCATCCTTTATCGGGGGATTGGCGTGCAACGGCGCGCACGATGGGTGGGAGCGTCCGCACGCACGAACGACCGGGGGAAACCCATCGTGCGGTTTGGGGTATTAATCTCATGCACTGCCGGGCGCCGCGCGGCGGACATAGTTTGTCCTATGTTATCCACCTATCATACAATTTCACCTATGCACTTCGAAACCCGACGCTCCAGCCGCCTCTCCCCCCGACGCTTTCTGCTCCTGGGGGTGCTTTTTTGCCTTCCGGCGGTCTGCGCGGAGTATCCGCCTCTGGCGGTGGAGATCAGTCCGGAGCATCCGTTGATGCTGTTTCAGGACTTGACAGCCCAGCGAAGTGACCCCGACCGGCAGCGGGAACACGTGATGGGGGCCTGGGCCCAGTTGCCAGAGTCGCTCCAGTCCAACGCGATGATGAAGATCGCGGCACCGGGCGAGGGCGAGTCGGCCATTCGCCACTTTGCCGCCTTGCTGCCCGCCTTGCAGGAGCAGCAGATTCCCACGGTCATCCAGATCACCCGGGAGCCGGCCCGCGCGGCCTTTGCGCAGCCCATCGACGCGGCCGGGGAGCAACTGGAGTCGCTTCTGCGCGCCAACACCATGGCCAAGGGCGTGGAAGTGTCGGGACTCGACTTTCGCTACTATTCGTCACCCCGCATGCAGGACGGACAGACACCGGTCGTGGTTGAATGGCTTTCCATGGTTATCGACACGGCGGCCCGCTATGGCCGCTTTGTGTACCTGCCCATGGACGAGCTTCAGTGGGCGCGGGTGATGAGCAATACCGCCTGTGCGCCCCTCTATCGCCAGCTCGTGCAATGCAGGGACTACGTGATTCCCGCCTGCCTGACCCGGGGCGATCACCTGCTGGGCAACCAGTCCGCCGTGATGGGCCTGTGGCTTGAGGGCGCCGTGTCCAACTGGGGCATGGCGGCGGACGCCCGCTGGTATACCGACGCGGGTTATGTCGGCCCGAGCCGCTTCGGAACGGCTGAGGGCCCGGATATCGCTCCCTCTTCCGTGTATCGCGCCATGATCTTGAGCGGGGCCATGACCGGCGCCACCGTGTACTCCTTCGAGAATGGGGACGATCTCTGGTACGGATCGACGCGACGACACTGGGACGAGAGTATCCTGCCCAGTTTACGTGAGGTCGTGGACAAGGCGGTGATTGCGCGGCGCGAGTTTGTGGCTCGCAGCGCAAGGGTGGGTCTGCAACTGGCACCCTCCGCGACGCCCGAAGAGTTTCACCTGAATCTGAAGGATATCGACGGCGTACTCGATGAAGGTAACATGATGAAGGCGGCCTACGGCCTCGCCCGCCCCGGCCAGATCGCCGAGCTCATTCCGGATCGGGGCGACCTGTACTGGATTCCGCTGATCTCGCCGTACGCCGGGGGCCCGGCGCTGGAATCCTTTGAAAAAGTGATTTCGGCGGGCAGCCTGCCCACGGTGGACGCTTGGACCCAGACCCTCGCGCCCTTGCGCAAGGCCCATGGCACCGGCACCGCCTTTGTCACCGAAGTGGGCCGGGGAATTTTTGTGATGAACACCCGGGAGAATGTCCGCGAACAGCAGCCTTTCACGATCGACGGTGTCCCGGTTCCCCTGCGTAAGTTCAGCGCCCGTCGCGATGGAAACACCGTGGTGCTGGCCTGGGATTTTCGGGAAAACGACTTGAACTATCGGGTCTACAAGCGGGTCCTCCCCGAGACCGGCTTCACCCTGATCGCGCGGCTTGAGCAGGAACAGCTCCAGTACGTGGACAACGAGGCCGCGGCGGATCAGACGATCGCCTATGCGGTGACCGCCATGACCGACGACCGGGAGCCCCTGCAGGGAGTCCTGGAACAGGGCGAGTATCGAACCTACAGCGTGAACGAGAGCAGCATCGCCGAAGAGGTCGTTCTTACGCCCCTGCTCGCGAGTGCGGAGAGCACACCGGTGAACGAGTCGCAGCCGGGCACGGCGGTGGAGGCACCCTGGTGGCCGAGCTTCGAGGGGGTTTCTGAGGAGCATCGGGAGATCGCGGACGCTATCGTGGAGCAGCTCGGGCTGTGGGAAGAGGCGATTCATGATCGCAACCTGAATGGCATCATGGCCGCCTACGAGACCAGCTACGAGGACCCTCAGGGCTGGGACTTTCCCTACGTAAAGCGGGCCGTCCAAGCCATGCTGGAACGATGGCGCTCCATCAAGCTGCACCGCCAGATCCGGCGCTGGGATTTCTCCAATTTCGATTCCACCGGTCAGGTGAATGTGCTTCTCTATTGCAAGCTCTCGGCCGTGCTGCTGACCGACAGCCTGGGACTTCGCGCGGACATCCCCGTGAGCATTCCCAGGACGCCCGAGGCCGAAGTCTGGGTTTCGTGGAGCAATGCCGAAGGGGTGTGGCGCATCGTGCGCACCAATCCAGCCTTCCCGAATTTCCGCGAGATCTTGAGCTACGACGCGGGTCCCTACGACAATTTCCCCCTGGGTGCGGACGAATATTGAGGGACGTCGCCCGTCGAATGCTATGATAGGCGCGCGGGCGCTACGATCAGCCCGACACCCGGGAGCAGCAGCATGGGTTCACTTCGAATTCGACTGGCATTGATGGGAGTGGGGGCGCTGTGCCTCCTCAATGCCTGCTTTGTGCAGGACGCTGGTGATCGATCTGCGAGCGCGGTTGCCCGGAGCGGCGCCTCGACGTTGCCGGGGATCCCGCAGGACATACTCCGCGTTCCGGAGATGGCCCAGGCTTTTCCCGGCGCGGCCAGCGAGTTTAGGCACGCCTGGTATCTGCCCTACGCCGTGATCGACGAAGCTCAGGGACTCGCTCTGGTGGAAACGCTCACCGCGCTGGTGCGGGAACGCAAGCCCTTTCCAGAACCATTGGACGTTGGGGAAGGCCGAGGCGCGGGCGGTTCGAATTTTCTCTACCCGTTGCGCGCGGGGGTAGGGCGCTTGTACTACAGCGACATCAACGACCCCAGAGGGCTGGCGGCGACAGGCGCAGCGATCCCGGTAATTATCTCCCAGCCGGAATCCGGTGCGCACGATGCCGATGTGCTTTTTCTGGATGGCCACAAGGAACGCGTTCTAATGGACCAATTTCCCCTCTCGCCCGCATTCCTGGAGGCCCTCGGCACCCTGGATCCACCGGAGCATTGACAGAAGCCAGCGGGGGGAGACTTTCAGCCCTCGGTGATGGTCAGGGGCGCGCTGTCGGCACTGGCCTTGCGCTGCGCCTGAATCACGAAGAGGCTGCCCGCCGTCAGCACCGCTGCCCCGATCCACTGGATGAGGTTCATCGACTCGTCGGGCCAGAAGAAAAGTGCCAGGCCGTTGGTGATGGCGGGGGTAACCAATTGCACGCTGATACAGAAGGCCGCGCCCAGACGGTGCTGGGCATAATGATAAGCCGCGTGGGCTACGGCGATGGGGAGTACCGATGAAATCGCCGCGATCCCGAGCATGTAGCTGCCGCCCGAGACGATCGTGCCGGGATTGCCGAATATCAGCATGTTCACAGCAAAGCAAAGGGTGGTGTAGAGGGACACCACCGTGAACATGGGCACGGGATGAAGGTCCCGCACGACATGCTTGCCCCAGACCGCGTAGACCGACCAGCAGACAGAAACGAAGAGCAGTAGAAATACCGCGAGATCGAGCGTGGGGAAGAGGGACTTTGATGGGTCGTCCATGAGGACCCCCGCCAGGCCGAGGAAGCCCAAGGCCGTGCCGAAGATGTAGCGCGGACTCTTAATCACGGCGCGTTCCTCGTGGTAGAGGAAGTAACTCATGGCGATAATCATGAGCACCTGAATCTTGGTAATGAGCTGGGCCGCGGTGGCGGTGGTGTGATACAGCGAAACCGTCCACGCGGTCTGCATCACAAAATTGAGGAGTGCCAGGCCCAGCGTGGCTTTCGGGCGACGCAGCGCCGCCATAAATCCTTCGCGATACCCAATCGCCGAGATGGCCAGCAGGATAATCGTCGCGAACCCATAGCGCAGGAAAGACTGCGTGTAAGGGTCATAGGCCCCCGTCATGTAGCGCATGAAAATGGGGGAGAGGGCCCAGCCGAAAGTGGCGGCGGCGAGAGCGGTATAGGCCAAAGCGTGGCGATTCATGGGGGGGATTTCTAGTGTTTTGAGGGCCGCAATGGGAAGGCGGAGCGCGTGGAACGGCAGGTCATTCCATCACGTCCGCCCGCCTGTGCGCGGTATTATGCATAGTTCCCCGCTATCATTTACAGCGTTTCGAAAACGGGCCCTTTCCGCGCTAATAGCCCAGGCGCTTCAGGATGCCGGATAGCACCCGCAGCCGCTCCCCGATGAGTTCGTCGTCCCGCCCCAGGGCCTGCTGGAACAATTCCAGATCCTCCGCAATCATGGGATTCTCCGTACACACCGACACCGTCATGGCGTCGCCTTGAAGTCCGATCCGCTCGATCTGGGGGTGCTCCGGATCGTGCAACGCCTTGTGTCGATAGGCTTCCTCCGAGAAGTACTGGCGCGTCCGGCAGATGAAAATGGCCAGATCCAGTACGCGATGGAGGGGCAATTCCTCCGACTGGCGCGACCACTTCCCGCCCGTGTGACGCCAGACTTTCGCGGAGATATCGACCTTTCCGCGATCATTCCACTGGGCAAGGCCGAGCGAGAGGCCCTTGGCGTCGGTGTCGTAGGCATAGCGCCCGTCCACATTCTCGTAGTTTTCCGAGACGATCACGGGCTTGTGTTTAAGGGTTGTGGGGATGTTCATGGCGTGTTCTCCTTGGGAGATTTAATTTAGTAAATTAGTAATTTACTAAGTATACAGATTCAAGGCCACCGCGCGCAAATTCAAATTTCCCTGCCAGATGGCTACCCCGGCAAAAGGAATAGCGAAAAGGTGCCTCGGATAGCAGTCCTGAATGAATTGAGCCGCATGAGAACGCAAAGAGCGCAAAGAAGAATCTCCTCTTTGCGCTCTCTGCGTTCTTTTGCGGCTAAAGATCCTGCCTTCGCCGCCTTCGCCGAATTTGCGGGCTCACTTCAAGGTCACGGCACGAATCGTAGCCAGCCCATTTCGGCGGGGTCTTCAGCACCGTATCCGAGGCGGTACATGGGGGGCGTCGGTGAAGCGGGTGCCCAGGTCTGGCTGGCGGTCGCAGCGGTTATGGGCTTGAGCTGCACGTTGATACGCATCGGACGCGACGGGTAGTTGGCGTCGTCGAACTCTCCGTTGAAGACGTCGAAGGGAATGCGGAAGCGGAAGCTGCGGATTCCGTTGGACGTCGCGGTCTCGGTTTCCCACTGGTCGTTTACGACCTGCCAGGCGAGCTGGGTGTTGCGGGCGCCCTTGTCGTCGAGTTCGAAAGTGCGCCGGGGATAGATGTGGGCGGACTGTATATGGACCGTGGCCGACAGGGGCGCAGAGCCATCGGGTGCGAACCACTGGATGCTCAGATAGAGCGCGTCGGCATCGCGCACGGCCCGCCAGATTGCCGCGGGCTCGCCGGGGGTGAGCGGGGCATCCACGACACCCGAATCGGCCGCCATGGCCTGCCACGCGGCATCAGAGCGCCATGCGGCGGCAAAGCTATCCGGCGCAGGCGAGCACGTATACGCGAGTGGCTCGCCGCTCATGCCGGAGAGGGCCGGGAAGACCATCTCACCCGAAGCCACCGCGCGTTCGGCCTCGGCAAATTCGGTGTCGAGCAAAGTGCGCAAGCGCTCAACGCGCCACTGGAGTTTCGCGGGGAAATACTTGTAGGCCTCGGCCTCGGAATGGAAACCCAGGAAGGGATTCGATTCGCACAGGGCGGCCAGGACCAATCCGTTGTTGATCTCCTCTTCGACGATGGCGCGCAATTCCTGGAGAGTCGCCTTCCTCTTCTCGGCGGGGCCGTAGAGCAGTATCTCGCGCAGATCGTAGAAGCGGAGGATGTTGTAGCTCGACCGGAACTGAATACCCAGCGCCTGCGCCACAGAAATGTCCATCACACGATCCGGCTCATTCGCATACTTCGGTCTGATCGCAGTGAGCAATTCGAGTCCCTGATTCCAGGTGTCGGAAAGGGCCTTGCTGAGTTGGAGCACCTCGTGGTAGGTGTGGGTTCCGGAAAAAGCCTCGCCAATGCGGTCACCGGAAATGGGATAGTCCACGCGCCACGTCGGCCCGAGCGGCAGTTGCGCGGGTTTCAGATGAAGCGGCCACACGATACCGTCGGTCACGGGGCCATAGAACTGAAAAGCGTTGGACAGGGGATAGTTCTCGTAGGCCTGCGCAAACAGACGCCACGCCTCCACAACCTGAGGCACGTCCTCCGCCGCCCAATCGCGGCGCGCGAGGTTCTGGAGGAAGGCATCTTCGGTCATGCCTTCGCGGGCGAAGGGCAACGCACTGCTGGCGGCCCGGTTCATCATGGAGGGCATGTTGCCGAAGTACCAGCATTGCATGACGGTGTTCACGCCCAGTCCGCGCATCTCACGATACTTGCCGAAGAGCTGACCCGGCACGGGAATGAAGGGCACCGAAGCGACCTCGTGGGAGTTGCAGGCTTGAATCTTGGCGGCCATCCCGGCGGCATCGGGGTGTACATTCGCCGCAACGCGCCGGAATGAATCGCTCGGACCCACATAGGAGAGCCAATAATCGCTCGCGCGCCGCGCTTTGTCGAGCTGCACCTTGCTGCCGCCGGATTCAAAATTAAACTGAACGGTAACGCCCTGCGGCGTGTTGCGGACGAGGTCAAGGACCATCTCGGAATCGCCATCGGGCACATAGAGCCAGGAGATCACATTGGCGTCGGGCGCGGCCTCGTGCACGCCCCGCTCCATGGCGCTCAGCGATGCGCCCAGCGTTTCCCACGGCTTCTTGTCCAAGCAGCGCGGACAGTCCATGCGCCCCTCGGGGCCTTTCGCCTCGCTCAGACACGTGGTGGGCGCTTCGCCGTAGCTGAGGTTAATCAATCCACCGAGGCCCGGCACTTCGGAAAAGATGCCGTACAAGGATTCGCGAAGGTAGGTCTGCGCCGTGTCGGAGGAAGGGCAGAAGGTCTTGGCGTAGTTGCCCGTCACGGTGATGCCGCCAAGCTCCGGATAGGCCAGAATCAGGGGATCGCCCGGCGTCATATAGATGGGCTCCAGCGTGAAGAGGTAGACCTGGATGCCGTAACGACGGCACTTTGCCACCGTCTTGCGGAGCTTCTCCAGACGCTGTTCCCGGTCGGGACTGACTGGGATGTTGAGCGAGGTCTTGCGCAGATCCTTCAGCTCGATGGTCATCCAGAGGGCATTCACGCCGTCGCGGGCGAGGCGGTTCAGATAGCCGTCGGGATAATAATCCACATCGTCGAGCAACTCGTCGCGATTCATCGGCGGGCGTTTGATGGGCCCAAAGAAACAGCGCGAAATACGCGTCTTGATGAAGGGCGAGCGCTCAATCTTCCCAATGGGCAGAAAGGGCCCATCCGCCCGCAGCAGTTCGTCTTCGAGAAAGTAGATGCCCCGGCGTATGCCCTCCACATCGTTTGCCTGGATGCGGCATTCGTCCGCGCTGATCGCGAGCGCGAAGGATTCAGCCTCCTCCGTGGGAGCATGTTCCGTGACGATTCGGTACGGACCGCTGGTTGAAACTCCCACGGCATTAAAGTAGTTTCCAAGGTCCTCGTAGGCCGTTTCGAGGAGCTTGTCCCCATCGGGGAAATTCGCCACCACCTGAACGCCACCCTGGAGGCTCGCCTCGCTGTCGAGTTTCGTGTCGCGGGTCCAATGAGGATGCCACGCCATGGGAGCGGCCAAAGTTTCGACGAATTTCCAATCGGCCTCGCCCGGACTGAGCGGTGCTTCCTGGGCGAAGGGGGCGAGACAGTAGGCGAAGGTGAGTGAGCAGAAGAGGAAATGGCGCATGGATGTCCTTTGAACTTGGCCGGAATCTCCCATAGGGGCCCGGCGGCGAAACCGACCGCCGTATTTTCCAAGAGGATTAGAAATTGGCATCGGAGCGATTTCAGAATTGTAGTTCGCGTAGTATTTCTGGGTCAAAAACGGAGAGAGGTGCGTATGGGGATTGTGACCCTCGTTTGCTCGTTACAGCGACCCTGTGCTGGGTGATCGTTCCGTCCGGGGCAGCTACGGGAAGCTTGGACAGATCAGGCTGCGGTGACAGGTACACGAAGAAGCCGATGAGAAGGGCGATCGCTGCGTAAGCCGAAAGAACCCATGTGCCACGGTAGTGGGCGCGTGTCCACGCGCCGAACAGCACGGCACCCAGTGCCAGTCCCGCGAGGAAGTAGAGAGGGACGGGCGGAGCTTTTCTCGGTTTGAAGGTTCCCGCAGGCACGCGCGGTCCCAGGGCATCCATCGCGTACAACGTCGCCATGGTTTCCTCGTCGGCCGGCCATTCGCCGGGGTAGGTGAGGTGCTCCACATGTCCATCGAGGTACAGCACGGTCACGGTGGCGGTGGTCGCGCTGCGCGGATGGTATTCCGGGCGCTCGATCATGATCGGGATTTTACTCTGGAAGAGGAGCGCGTCTTCGCCGGACGGCGTACTGGGTGCGGCCTGCAAAAACTCGGAGAGCGGCAAGTCCGAAAGTCGAAGTATCACTTCGCCTCCCCAGGTTCCCTTGCCGGGCGGGACGGGCAAATCCTTCTCGAAGTTTCCTCCTTCGGCAACAGTCCGCGTGTAGGCCTCCTGAAAAGCCCTCAGCGTGACGGGGCTATCGATCAAGTAGCCGAGATAGAAGTAGCTTTGGTCCGAGAGGACGTGGAAATGCTCCATGTCATATTCGTGTTCCAGCCAGCCATCGTCGATGCGCGGACATTTCAGTGTATCGAGATAACCAAGATACTTCGGGTAAATTTCGGACATTTCCATTGATAGTTCACCCGACCTTGCGCTCAGCCGCGGAAGTTGGCTCTGATCCGATTCATTCGCATACATCTTTGTAACCATGCCGAGTTGTGTGAGGTTGCCCGAACAAGAGCGCTGTTTATATTCCTTCGCTCGCTCGGCCACAAGCGCCATGGTGGAGATAAAGGCGAGAAGAAAAAGCGCGGAAAGGCCCCCCAGCCCCGCCAGCACTTTGGACATGGCGGGGTTTTCTGGGACTATGCCGCAATAGAACACGGCCAGACCGAAGAGGATGGTCAGCGTGGCGTGCGCGACGTACAATATATAAGCGCCCCAGAGCAGCGATTCATTGCCAAGTGGGAGGAGGAGGAACAATCCGGCCCAAGACACCAAGGGTGCGGCGATGGCGATGATGGCGCAATATTTGGCAATGTTGTCGGGGTCACTAAAGCCCGTTTCAAAACAAGTGGTTTTCATTCAGAAGCCCTGCCGAAAGTTATCCTATCGTAAAGAGCTTTACATGACAAATGTAGCTTTGTCAATGTACTTCCGGCGGACATGAGAATGCGTTTGGTTCCTGCGCCATCCCCGCATTCAGTCAGGAATGCTGTCGGCGGTCTCCACGCGATTGCGCCCGGCGTGCTTGGCTTTGTAGAGCGCCTGGTCCGCGAGGTTGATGAGGGAGGACACGGGTACGCCGTCCCGGGGGATGACGGTGGCCACGCCGAAGCTCACGGTCAAGGTGGTACCGGTGCTGGAGTGTTCGTGGGGAATCTTGAGCATTTCGATGGCGCTCCGGAGGCGCTCGGCGACCAGGCAGGCCCCTTGAGTGCTGGTCTGGGGGAGGATGAGGACGAATTCTTCACCGCCGTAACGTGCAAAGAGATTCCGGGGTCGTTTCGGGTGCTGGGAGATCGTCTGCGCGACGTCCCGCAGGCAGGCGTCGCCCGCCACATGGCCGTAGTGGTCGTTGAACTGCTTGAAGTGATCGATATCCAGCATGACTAGGGCGAGGGGCTGGCCGAGGCAGATGGCGAGTTTCCATTCCTCCTCCAAGATCTCGTCGAATACCCGGCGGTTGGCCACCCCGGTGAGGCTGTCGAGCCGCGATATCCGCTGGAGTTCAACTTCTTTTTCGCGCCTGCGCTCGATCTCAATCAGAAGGTCGGAATTGGCCCGCTCGAGCTCCACGGTGCGCTGCTCCACAAGCTGTCGCATTTCGTTCAGCCGCAAGGCGGCGCGGCGCGACAGGACCCATTTCTCGGTCAGGGCATTGGCCATCTGGAGAATTTCGAGAGGCTCAAAGGGTTTCTTGAGGATGAGCAGGCTGTCGGTGTTGCGGAAGCTTGCAGCCAGCTCTTCGGCGGAATAATCGCTGTAGGCCGTGCAAATTACGATCTGCACGTCGGGGTCCACCTCCCAGATGCGGCGGGCGGTTTCCATGCCGTCCCATCCGGGCGGCATGCGCATATCGACGAAGGCCAGGGCAAAAGCGCGATCCTCGATCCGGGCGAGACGTATCTTTTCGACACCTTCTTGACCCTGTGCGGCGGTGGCCAGATCAAAGTCATGGAAAGGCTTTGCGGCCGCCATAGCGACATCGCCGAAGAGTTCGGACTCGAGTTGGTCCAGCTCTTCGGTTCGGGCCGGGGCTGTGAGGATCGTCTTAAAGTCCTGGTGGATATCCTGGTTGTCGTCGATGGTGATGATCCTGCGGGGCCAGATTTGCTCCTCGTTCATGTTGCGCTATCCTTCTGTTCACAGGGCAATTCAAGGCGAAACATCGTGCCTTTTCCGAGGCCTTCGCTGTGGGCCGTCAGGGTTCCACCGAGTTCCTGTGCGGCCAGGGCGGAGCTGTGCAGGCCAATACCGTGGCCGTCTTCACGGGTGGTGAAACCATAGGCGAACACACTGGCCAGATTCTCCTCTTCGATGCCGATTCCCGTATCGATTACGTCGATCTGGATGGTGTTGGTCCCGATCTTTCGCAGGCCCACCGTGATGATTTTTTCAACGCTCTCCGATGCGCAGACCGCATGCCTCGCGTTGCTGAGCAGATTCACGAGGATCTGGACCAGGCGGTGGCGATCGCAGGGCAGCGGCGGCAGCGGCTGGAAGTCGCGCACCAATTGGATGCCGTGGCGGTCCAGCCCGCCCGTATTCATGGCGATGGCGTCTTCGATCAGCCCGTCGATGGCCACCAACTCGATGAGACATACATTCCGGGCGTAGGATTGCTGGAGGGTGATAATTTCGATAGTGTGTCGAATATGATTCATGAGCTGTTCGCAGATCTGGAGTGCTTCGTCGTGCTCCACGTTCAAGTGGCGTGAGAGCCCGGACAGGTACTCGGGCAATTTGCGCCCCTTCTCGTCCGACGTCAGAAAGGTTCCCAGATCCGTCTCATGGGCCTGGAGCATTTCCGCCGCCTTCCGCAGATTGGGCGCCTTGGAGGATTCGAGTTGCCTTTTCAGGGTGAGCGCCGTAACGTTGACGCTGTTCATTACATTGCCCACATTGTGGAGCACGCCGCTGGCCACTTCCGACATGCCCGCTACCCGTGCCGTGTCGATAAGGCGCCGGTGGACCTCTTCCAACTGGCTTTGGGCGGTGCGAAGGCTGTCCACCAATTCGTTGAAGCCCGACGTCAGTGCGCCGACTTCATCGCGGGAGTGCGGCTCAAGGTGCAGGCTCAAATCTTTGTGCTCCTGGATGCGGCGCACGTGCGCGGCGAGCGCGTTGAGCGGCCGTAGCACGACGAATTCCAGGAAGAGCAGGAGGATCAGCATGGTGAAGACGCCAACCCCGAGCAGGACTCCGCCGAACACGTTGGTCGTCACGTTGCCCTGATGCACGACGGTTCGCGGGAAATGGACGCCGAGGAGTAGCAAGGGATTGCCCATCAGGTCGGGAAGGGTGGCAAAGCCGGAGATCGTGTTCTCGTCTCGCTCGAGGATAGCCACCGCACCGCCCTCAATACCCTCGGGGCGCAACTGATCCATCAGCGTTTCGGCGCCGGGCTCGTTCATCCGCTGGATAGTCACATCCTGGCGGATGTGCTCCGCCAGCCGGGTTGTCTCGGCGGCGTTCAGAAAGCGTCCCATCACGAGGGTACCATGAAAGGGGAGCGTCCGATCATTATTGGTGACGGGGCAGGCCGCGAGAAAAACCGCGCCTCCCGAAAGGTTCAAGAGCCCGGTTTTCGTATGGTTCGGTGCCGCATGCTCGAAAATCACCGTGGCCGCGTCCAGTGCCTCAGCCAGTCCGGCAGGCGGCTCGACGAACGTGTCACCACCGATTTCCGTACAGATCACGTGCTGAAGTTTATTGGAGGCACCGTAGAAGGCCATGAAGTTCACATTGATCGTGGTCAAGACGGTCGGGGAACTCAGGTTGTCCTCGATGTAGGTCGTGCCGCTTCCCAGAATGAAGTCGCGGGTGTCGTTCCAACCGGCCCAATCGGCGCACGTGGAGCCGAGCGACTGTAGCCCGACTTCCACCCCGTTTGTCGCGCGGCCGACGCCGTCGCGGACCAAATCCTGCTCGATCTGGGTGTAGCCCTGGAGCAGCACCCGCCCACCGATGAGGTAAAGCAAAAGCCCGGTGGCCAGGAAGGCGGCCCCGAAGACGAGTAGGATCTTCCTGCGAACACTCATAAGCGGGTGTGACGCCTCCAGAGACGGATTGTGTATAAGGGTTAACGACCGGGTTTCGATGACAATCGTACGTGTCGCCGGCCGGATGTGATTGCGGTTTGCCCGACTTGAAATTTCAGCACTATTCACAATGTTGCGACAGCATGGAACGTAGCATACTATGGCGGCCAATGTCTATGTTGGACGGCTTTGCCACGAGCGGAGAGGTAAGCCGCAAAAGAACGCAAAGAGCGCAAAGAAGAAACTCCTCTTTGCGCTCTTTCGCGGCAAAATTGATTCAGCCGGTGTGGCTCGTGCTTACCCCTTCAGCGCGGCCACGACCTTGTCGCCGAATTCGCTGGTCTTCATGATCGTAAGCTTGCCCTCGGGATCGCGCAAGTCCGCCGTGGTGATGCCGGCACCGAAAACGCTGCGCATGGCGTCCCACACAAGGCGGGCCTGGGTCTTCATACCGAAGCTCTTGTCGAGCATGAGCGCGACGGACCCGATCATGCTGTAGGGGTTGGCGATGCCCTGGCCGGCGATGTCGGGCGCGGAGCCGTGGGAGGGCTCGTAGTAGGCCTTCTCCGGGCCAACGCAGGCGGAGGGCATGAGGCCGAGGGAGCCCAGGATGCCGCCACCGAGATCACTGAGGATGTCGCCGAACATGTTTTCCATGACCATCACGTCGAACTGGCGCGGGTTGATCACGAGGGCCGTGGCCGCCGCGTCGACGATGATGTGCTTCACTTCGACTTCGGGGTACTCGGGGGCGATTTCCGCCAGGACGTCGTTCCACAATACGCTGGACATGAGCACGTTGCTCTTGTGGACGTTGTGGAGGAGCTTCTTGCGGCCCATGGCTTCTTTGAAGGCCACGTGCATGATGGCGCTGATCTGGTCTTCGTCGTATTCGAGGTGCTCGTCGACGAATCGCTTGCCCGCCGCGTTAACGCCGCCTTCCTTCTTGCCGAAGTAGAGGCCGCCGACGAGTTCGCGGATCATCATGAGGTCGATGCCGCCCTGGACCACGTGGGGCTTCAGGGGGGAGAAGTGGGCCAGTTCCGGCGGCAGGTAGACCGGGCGGAAATTGGCGAAGGTGTTGTAGCGGCGGCGCAGGGGGAGGAGGGCACCGCGCTCGGGCTGCTCGTCGACCGGGATCTTCTTCGACTCTTCGAAGCTGAGGCCAATGGGCCCCTTGAGAATGGCATCCGCCTTGTCGCACACGGCCTTGGCTTCATCGGGGAAGGCCGTGCCGTGCTTGAAGTACGCAGCGCCGCCAAAGTCCGCGCGGAGAATATCGAAGGAGACATCGCTGATGCGCTCGACGGCTTCCAGTACTTTGACGGCTTCGACGGAGAGTTCCGGGCCGATGCCGTCGCCTTCGAGGAGGGCGATAGAGAATTTCTGGGTCATGGGTTGACTTTCTAGAAAGTTATGCTAAGAACGAAAGTTGCCTGCGGAGTTGTTTGAGTTTAATCCGCGAAGCGGATGGTAGTCATTAGCCTGGGGCGTAAGCCCCAGGAAACTGGTCCAAACATTCTCAGAATCCGCGAAGCGGATGACACATGGCCGAATGCGCTCTCTGCCATCCGCTTCGCGGATTCAATAGGCGGTCACGTGATCCTGGGGCTTACGCCCCAGGCTAATGACTGGCGCTCCTACGGAGCTGTAAAAAGTCGATTCAGCAAGCCACGTATCGAAATCAATTGCCCAGAAAAAGTTGGGCAAGGACGCCGGATGCGGCAGGCACTGCTCGCTACTCCCAGCGTGGGCGCACGCTGTCGATGTAGGTCACCGGGGCGTCTTCGCCCACGGGAACGGGCAGCTCGATGCTGAGGTTGTCCAGGAGGGTACCTTCGGCCAGTTGCAGTTCCACGAGGGACTTTTCGTATTCGATATTGGAGATAAGCTCCTGTACCTGGGCCGTGGTGAGGTCCTGCTGAATCTGGAGCACCTGCCAGCTCGTGGTGACGCCCAACTGCAGCCGCTTTTCTTCCGCCGCTACGTTGGCGATCTGGAGGCGGGTGGCCTGTTGATTGCTCTGCACGAGGATGGCGTTGGAGGCGACGCGGGAGGCGGCCAGATTGACGTTGAGCATCAACTGCTGGCGGGACTGTTCCAGGGTCATCTCGGCCTGGCGCCGGGCCAGCCGTGCGCGCTGAAAGTTGCCGCGGGCCGCGCGATTCAGAATGGGGATGGAAGCCTGAATGCCGTAGGAGTAGGCGTAGTCCTGGCGATCCTTGATGCCGGTCAGGGTTTCGCTCAACTTGTGGTCGCGGCCGCCCGAGGTGTACTGGTACACAAGGTCGAGCTGCGGCATCATTTCCTTGCGGGTGCGGTATTCTTCCAATGCGGCATTATCGATTTCCATCTGGCGGATGGTGATTTCGGGGCGCTTTGCCAGGGCCTCGTCCATGCTTGCCACGACGCGCTCTTCGTAAATGGAGGCGTCAAATTCGGCGGGGTCGCGGGGGTTGGGTCGGTCGATGGGCACGATGAGCGAATTGGAGAAGCGATCGCCATCCCGGAGGTTCAGCAGGCTTTTCAGCAGGTTGCTGGCGTCGGCAATATTCTGGCGCGCGGAGATGTATTGGCTCTGGCGCGTGGCCACACCGGCCTTGGCCTGAAGCACTTCGATATCGGCGGCGGTGCCGATCTCACGGCGGGTTTCGTTCACCTTCAGCAGACGCTCCGCGTTGTCCAGCGCTTCGGACTGCACCTTGAGGTTTTCCATGGCGCCCACGAGATCCCAATACCCCTTGATGACCTCTGCGACGGTGGTCAGCACGGTCAGGCGCAACTGGGCTTCGGTGGCGATCTTGGAGTTCTTCGCCAGGGAGATCCGGACCTTGTTGTACTTGGTGCCGAAGCCGCGCAGGATGGGCTGGGTGAGTTGCATGGTCAGCGTGCCGCTGTACTCTTCGACGAAATTACTGAAGGTGGATTCGGATTTTTCCATGCCCCAGGTGACGTTGTACTGGGTGCCGAGCTGCAATTTTCCGAGGAGGGCGGCGTTGGTGACCGTGTCGAAGGACTGCACGCTGTTGATGCCGCCGAAGGCCACGACCTGTTGGGACTGGGACTGGTTGGCGCGGCTGTAGAACGCGGAGCCCTGCAGAACGGGGTCGAATTCGCCTTTCGCGGAGTAGATCGCCTCGTCGGACTTGAGGGGCTCGAATCCGGTGATCTGGATGTCCATGTTTTCATCGAGTGCGATCAGTATGCACTCTTGCAGAGAAACGTTGAATTGTTGATCGGCCACGCTCTCGCTGAGCCGGACGCGGAGGGCGTCCAGATCGATCAGGTTGATGTTGATCTCTTCCTGGAGGTTGATGTCACTGCCGAGCTCCCCACCATAGCGCAGGGTGAGCTCCTCGGGCGGCGTGGGGACCATATCGGTTGGCATTGGGGCGGAGGACGGCGTTGTGGCGTCGGGAACAGGTGCGACGGGCGGCGCTTCAGCAGCAGGGGGCGCCGTGGCCGTGGTAGGCGCAGAATCGGCCGGAAGCGGAGGCACCGCAGGGGGGGCAGGGGGCGCAGGAGCAGCCCCGGGCGCAGGATCGGCGGGGGGTGCGAGATCGGGGCCCGGCACGGGCAGGGGCGAGGACTGGAGCGGGGGGGCTTGCGCCGCTTCCTCCGTGACCACGGGCGCGGCCTCCTGCCCCAGGGCCGGGTGTGCGCTGTAAACGATGCAGCAGGCACACGTCATGACTAAGAAAGATCGCAGCATTCCATTCTCCATGAGATTTCTCGAGGCGGGAAGGGGCTGCCAATGAAATGCCAGCCCGCGCCAACTGCCCGTATACACCCGGCACTGTGCGCGCCCGGGTCTCTTGCGTTACAGGCACGCCGGAGTATCCGCCATGGAAGTCTACTGACTGGCCGCGGCGTGAGTCAACCGGGGAGGGGGGAAGGGTCAGATCACAGGATGGGGGGCAGTTCGCCGCCACCCTGACGCATGGCCTGTTCCTGAAACTGCTGCACCCGCACGGCGAAGGCCTGTTCCAGTTCGCCCGTCGTCTGGATGAGCATTTTGGCCTCGTCGCCGCTGAGGTTGCCCTGCGTCTTTTCGACGAGGACGGAAAGCAGGTCAAGGGTGTATCGTGCGGCATCCAGATTGACCATGACCTGGCCGGTTTCATGATCGGCGATAAGGCCGAGGGCAAACATGGCCTGGGTGGCGAGGCTACCGACCAGAGAGGAAAAGGAGGCCTGCTCCGGATCATATTCGAGCATAGGCTCTTCGGGGACTTCGGCGGCCTGCGCGGGTTCGCCCGCCGCCGGCTCAGTCGTAACCGCCAGTTTCTTCGCCGCTTCCTCTTTCTCGCGCTGAACCTGGGCTTTCCAGCCCTCGTCAATGAAAATCTTGGGTCCGTCGTCGCTCATGAAAGAGACTCCTGGTAAACCGCGTTAAAAAGCATGGACCCCGACCCTGAACGAGCAGGGCCGGGCGTCCGATGCAAAACTATGAGAAACAAGTCCTAGCGCTTCTTGGTCTTGTGGCGATTCTCGCGGCGTTTCTTCTTGCGCTTGTGCTTGTTGATCTTCGCCTTTCGGGCTTTACGTCCTCCAGCCACTGAATGTCCTCCTGAAGCGTTGCTTCGTTCTTAGATGTCCCTGAGCCGGGCTTAATTCAACCACTGATCGTCAGGTTGGGAATAGGAAAAGAGTTCGCTTTCCTGGAAGTAGAGGCCAATCTCGTGGATTGCCGATTCTACCGCGTCGGAAGCGTGAATGATATTGTTCTGCATGCTGAGGCCGAAATCGCCCCGGATCGTGCCCATGTCCGCCTTCAGGCAGTTGGTCGCGCCGTTCATCTTGCGAACCTGCGCCACGGCATCGGGGCCTTCCCACACCATTTGGACCGTGGGGCCCGAGGTGATGAAAGAGACCAGTTCGCCGAAAAACGGCTTGTCTTTGTGCTCGTCGTAGTGGGCTTTGGCAATATCCTCGCTGAGGATCTGGGCCTTCAGGCCGACCAGCTTCAGGCCGCGCTGTTCAAAGCGGCGGATGCACTCACCCACGAGCCGACGTCCAACGCCGTCGGGCTTCACCATTACAAAGGTACGTTCGCTCACGAATTCAATACTTTCTTGCACAAGGTTCCGACCGGCGCGCGACCGAAGTCGGGAATGCTGACCGAGTTCCTGGGGGAGAGGGAGCATAGACGCCCGAACCCCATAGCGCGGGGGCAGGCATACTTCGGAGTATGGTAGCAAAGAATCGGGGCGGCGTGCAAGTGCTGGATGGCTTTTGGATTAGCTACCAATTGCCGGGCCGTTGGGCTATCATGGCACGAGGAAATACATGGGGGCCAGCGCCCTCCCTTTTCGGCAGTGGCGGGACCCGGAACGAGTCGCCATGCGAAGTACCGGCAATGGAGTGGAAAAAATGCGTCGTCTGTCCCTCACTATCCTGGCCACAGCGGTACTGGCCGTCCCTTTCGCCGGAACCGCGGAGCCCATCCACCGGATTACGCTCGATGGCGACTTCGCCGACTGGGCGGGAGTGCCTTCGTACACGGACCCGTCGGACGACCAGCACGACACCGATCATACTGGGGAATTCGACGTGCCCGCCTACGTGGACCACGAGGACGCCGACCTGCTGGAGTTCAAGTTCACCCACGACGAGAACAACCTCTACGCCTATTTTCGCACCCGGGGGCTCATCGGGCGTACCCAGAGCTCCAGCGTGGGCACGGCGGGCCGCTACTATGTGATTGTCACCATCGACGTCGACAATGACGATGCCACCGGCTATCCCCTCCACGAGGGGGGCTACTACCCCACGACGCCGGGCTATGATATGAACATGGAGGTGGAGTTTTACGACGACGCCTTCAACACGGGGCACTACCTCAACCACGGCTGCCTGGACAATGCCGAGTTCCTCCAGGCCCAGACCGATCAGTCCAACGGCTGGGTCAACGTGAAGGCGGGAACCTACGACTGGTACACCCAGTGGGTGTGGTTCGACACGCCCCAGGGGCTGCCCGGCGAAATTATCCTGCCCACGGGCGAGGGTATTGTCTGGGTGGCGGATCGCGGACCCGCCTATCCCGGCTGCATCATCGAGATTTCCATTTCCCCCGACGGGCACGAGGCCGAGGTCAAAGCGCCCTTCCGGGGCTTCATGCTCGACGCGCCCTCGGGCGATCCGATCATGGCCCTGGGCAAGACCATCGACGTCTCATTTTCGGTCGAGGCGAGCAGCGAGTTTGCCGCCGGCGGGGAATGGGCCTCCGATACGGCGGATCCGATCGCGGGGTATGAGCTCGGCGCCACCGAAGCGGGCATGGCCATGCCCATGAAGGCGGCGCCGGCCACCCTGTTCCTCGCGCTGGCTTCCTTCGCGCTCTGGCTGACCCGGCGCGGGCCCGGAAATATTTCTCGATCAAAAGAGTTCACCCCGGGGGGGTGAAAGAGGTATCATGCAGCTATGACCGGTGGGGATGGTTTTGACCACACCCGCTGCCGGTCATGCCCGTTGAGTTCGTAATCAAAGGAGTACCCACGTGAAAGCGAATTACTGGGCCGCCGCAATGGCGGTGTTGGCGTTTGCCCCGGCAGCGTTGACGGCACCCATCCATCAGATCACCATCGACGGCAACATGAACGACTGGGCCGATCTGCCCTCCTACACGGATCCCGTGGACGACCAGCACGACACGGACCACTTTCTGGAAAACGATGTGCCGGCCCATGTCGACCATCCGGATGTGGACTTGGTGGAATTCAAATTTTCCCACGACGGCGAGAACCTCTATGCGTGGTTTCGCGCCCGCGGCCAGATCGCCCGCACAGCTTTTGACCCGGACCCGAACCGCGGTGGGCGCTCCTATACCATCGTAACCATCGATGTGGATCAGGATGACGAAACGGGTTATCCCCTCCACGAGGGCGGCTATTACCCCACGACGCGGGGCTATGACCTGAATATGGAAGTGGAGCATTACGACAGCACCTTCAACACGGGTCACTATCTGCTCCATGGCTGTCTGGACGACGCCTCCTACGCGGCCTCGGAAGCGGAGCAGTCCCAGGGGCTGGTCAGTATCGTGCCGGGCAACTACGACTGCTACACCCAGTGGGTCTGGTATGACGACCCGCCCGGATTCGCCAATGAGATTATCCTGCCCACGGGCGAAGCCATCTACTGGGTGGTGGACAAGGGGCCGGTGTATGCCGATTCCATCGTGGAGTTCGCGATTTCCGCCGACGGCCACTCCGCCGAGATGAAGTCCCCCAATCGCGGCTTCATGCGGAACTCTCAGGACGGCACACCGGTCATTGCGCTGGGCAAGGTTCTGGATCTCTCTTTTTCGCTTGAGGGCAGCCCGGAGCTTGTTCCCAGTGAAGACTGGGGCTCCGACACGGCGGATCCCATCAACGGGTATGTGCTGGGTTCGGAATTGGCCGGAAGCAACGGCGACCGCGCGGGCCATGCGGGCGACAAGAACGACAATTTTGTGCTCGATTCCAGCGAACTGCTCCGCATGATCCAGCTCTACAACCTGGGCGAGTTCAGTTGCGACCCGACCGGAGAAGACGGCTTTAATCCGGGCGCCGGCGACAAGACCTGCACGCCCCACGAAGGCGACTACAATCCTCAGGATTGGAGCTTTGACTTGTCCGAGATGCTCCGCGCCATCCAGATTTACAACAAGGGCGGCTACGAACTTTGCGAAGAGGGCGAAGACGGGCTCTGTCTGGCGGCGAAGTAGGATATTATTGGGTACCGAGCGCGCCAGATACGGAAGAGGCCGTGTCTGGCGCGCTTATTTTTGGTACTTGTCCAGTTGCCTCAAACCATCGGAGATTGTGAAATGGGGGAACTCGATGTCGATGGCGAATCCGTCGAAAGGAACGAGCGGGTCGTAATTGTCCCCGCACTCCCGCCGAATGCCAACCGACCGGGATGGCGCGATCTGCTGAGCGTACTGGCGATTGTGTGGTACTCGGTCGTCGTGATGCTTATCTCGCTTACCGCCGTCTGGGTACTTTTGTACGGTGATGACGAGTACTTTCTTGAAGGGCCGGAAGAAATGCTTCTGGATGTTGTCCTTGCGGCGATCGGGGTTATCGCGGCTTGGGTCTTCGCTTCCATGCGACAGGGCCGGTCCTTCGCCGATGGGTTCTACATTGTTCCGATAGATGCAAAGGCGTACGCGATGAGCCTGTTGGCGGGCTTGGGGTGTGCGGCGGTCGCGCTGGCAATTACCAGCCGGCTGGCCGCCGGTCCGTCGGACCTGGCGGGCTACTTGATCGAACCGTTGTCGGGGGGGCTTGACGGATCGAGAGTGCGCTTCTTCGTTATTGTGATCGCCCTGCCGCTGTGCCTTTGCAGCGAGATTTTCTATCGCGGCTTTGTCTTTCCCGTGCTCCGCCGCGCCGCCGGTCCATTCTGGGGAGGCTGCCTCACGGTGTTCCTGGCGACCTCTCATTGGCTTATACTCATTCCCGACGAGAGGAATTTTTTCGACCCCATTTATATCGCACTTATCGGCGTAGTGTTCACTTGGATGCGGCATCACTACGATTCATTGCTGCCGTGCCTCGCGGCACGGGTTGCGGGAGAGTTAGCTTATATTGCCTGGTTGATCGCTACCGTCTACCATGCCAATAATTGAGAAGGAGGCGTCCCCCCGGGGACGTACCGCCGCACGGGCCCGCAGAGGTCGGGAGCCTGCCATGAACCCAATAAGTGCCCCCGTCGAACATCGCTCACGCCGATAGCGGCGGCATGTCCCTGTGGATGTTACGACGTGACCCGACCGTCACACCGAAGCCGCTGAACTCATCCACCGGGACGGGCACGCGCGTTGGCGCTCACCCGCTCTTTGGCAGTAATTGACGCGACCCGACGCTTTCCCCGCCCGATAGAGTCTCGGGCGCGAGTCCGTCCCCTCAGAAATTCAGCGCATCCAGACTGGTAATACACGAATCCAGCGGCACGGTTTCGATATGCGTCGCGCCGAGTTTGGCGAGTTCGAAGCGCACCTTGGCCAGGCCCATGGTCTTGTTTGAGGTGCTGACCTGCACGCTGAACTCGGTGTAGCCGTTCCCCTGGTTCATGGTGGGTTCGTCGCCGAAGAGGGAGTTGGTGCTCAGGAAATCGAGCGTGGCGGGGACCAACTCGTTTTTCACGTTGAAGAACAACAGCACCTTGTCTTCCGCATAGATGGAGCCCTGAAGGTTCAGGAGAAACATGCGGGCGAGCTCGAGTTTTTCCTCGTTCTCGCGGATCTTCGGATTGGCCCAGATGCCCGTCTCGGAGTTGTAGACTTCCTCGCCCATCTGCAGGCCGTAGTTGCGGATGGCGCTGCCGGTCTGGGTGATCTCCAGGCCGAAATCGACGGAGCCGTTGACCACCTTCGCCTCGGTCTTGCCCCAGGTCTCGTAGACCACCAGGCCCGCGTCGATACGCGGCGGCGTCTTGAATTTCTGCACGGAAAAGCCGCTGTGGGATTCCGCAAAGCCCAGCGCCGCAATCTTCTTCTGGAACCAGTCCAGCGCCAGGTAGGGCATCTCTGCCACCATGGTGATCACCGCCTTCTTCGAGAGGAGATCGGCCAGCCACGCATCGAACGTCAGCCCTTCTGCCAGCGGATTGTGGATGATGACCAGGCGCACGCCGCCCCGGTTGAGCGAGAGCACCTTCTCCAGTTTGATGTCCTGGTTGTACTCGTATTTGAACTCGAGCACGCGCTCCTGGATCCAGTCGTCGCCCGCGATGGCGATATCGAGCTCTTCAATGGCGAGCTGCGCGCCAAATTCCTGGGGACGGCCGTCCCAGCCCATGAGCACGGCGTTGAGCGGAAACTTCGTGGGGCCGCCGGCGTCATAGCCCTTCGTGGGGAAACCCGCATGCTTCAACAGACCGATAAGGTTGCCGCCGCGATTGGGGTCGGCGAGAGAGCCTGCGGGCATGCCGATGACGAGTTTTGTGCTCATGGTAGATTCCTATCTGTGGGGTGATGTTGCTCACCCGTTCCCCGCAGGCATGCGCATCGGGGCGTGCGCGGGAAGATTGAGGGAACCGCCGCGCGAATGCAAACCCTGCGCGGGGCCACGGGGGCCGTGGTTCGGATGCCCCATAGTATACCGGTCCGGACCGGAGCCTTTCCACCGAGTAGGGACAGCGTCGCCCCGTGGCTTGCGTCCGCAAGGCAAACCACATGCCCGGCGCGCCACCGTAACCGAGGGAGATTCACCTTGACTGGCGAGGCTGTCCTGTTGCGCGCGAGGCGCACGCTCACGCTCAAAGGGAACCAAGTATCGCGAGAGCGACGGGAAGACTTTGCCGATTGGACCGGGTCACGACGTCATACTGCAGGACAGCCCCGCCGGTCGAGGCGAACCTCGTTCGGTTCGGCAGAGCGTTGGACGTACTGTATTTTTTCGCATGTCGAAGCCACACGGCGACGCTGTCCCTATGGCTGCGTTTGACGACGGCAGGCCGGTGCACTAGAATTGGCGAGGACTGGGCGCAGGCATTTCGTTCCGGCCCCCTGGAGTGTTCCCGTGAAATTCACCCCCTGGCTGTTGGGCGCATTCATCGCCCTTTGCGCACATGCGGAAGATCGTGCCGCGCTGGATCACTTTGAATCCAGCGTGCGCCCCCTCTTCGCCGCCCGGTGCGAATCGTGCCACGGCGCGGAGAAGCAGAAGGGCGCCCTGCGCCTTGATTCGCACGAGGGCTGGGTCGCGGGAGGCAGTCGCGGCGCGGCCCTCGTGCCGGGCAATCCCGCCGAGAGCCTCCTCTTGCACGCCGTGCGCCGGGGCGACCCCGATCTGCAGATGCCGCCGGACGAGCCCCTGAGCGCCGAGGAAGTAGCCGCGCTGGAGCGCTGGATCGCCGAGGGCGCGGTGGACCCCCGTGAGACCCCCGCGAAGGCCCCCGCAACGGCCAAGGCCGATCCCCGCACCTTCTGGTCCTTCCAGCCCGTTCGCGCCGTCGCACCGCCGGAGGTATCCCGGCCGGAATGGGTGCGCACGCCGGTGGATGCCTTCATTCTCGCGAAGTTGGACGCAGAGGGACTGAGCTTCGCGCCCCGGGCCGACGCCCGCACTCTCGTGCGCCGCGCCTATGTGGACCTCATCGGCCTGCCGCCCACGCCCGAGCAGGTGGATGCCTTCGTAAACGATACCGCGCCCGAGGCCTGGGCGCGACTCATCGACGGGTTGCTCGCCTCGCCCCACTACGGCGAGCGCTGGGGCCGCCACTGGCTCGATGTGGCGCGCTACGCGGACAGCGGCGGCTTCGAGACGGACATGTACTACCGCAACGCCTGGCGCTACCGTGACTATGTGGTGAAATCCTTCAACGACGACAAGCCCTACGACGTGTTCGTGCTGGAGCAGGTTGCGGGCGACGAACTCTGGCCGGGCAACATCGACCAGGCCGGTTCCTACGAGGTGCCCGCGGACAACCGTCGTCGCCTTGAAGCGCGCACCGGCACCGGCCTCTACACCCTCGGGCCACAGGTCCACGAATCCAACATGGACGGCAAGAAGATCCGCTACGAGACCTTTGCCGACTGGGTGGACACGACGGGCGCGGCCTTCATGGGCCTCACCTTCGGCTGCGCCCGCTGTCACGATCACAAGTTCGATCCCATCTCCCAGCGCGACTACTACGCCATGCAGGCCATCTTCGCGGGCAGTAAAGAAGTGCTGGAGCCCGTGGTGCCGCCCATGAGCGTGGCCGACTTCAAGCAGCACTACCCACGCGTCGTCGCGGTGGACGAATCCCGCCGCGCCGTGCGCCTCTTCGACGAACGCGTGAAAGGCCGCGCCCAAACCGACGAAGAAAAGGCTGAACGGGCCGCCCTCATGATGCGCGTTGCCGAGGCCGTTCTGGCCGTGCCGCCGAAGACCGCCCAGGGCGAAGAGTTCGACGGTATCCTCGAAGTGCCCTCCGTCTCCGTACTGGGACACGAAAACCCCGACCTCGTGCCCGCCATCCACGTGCTCAATCGCGGCGAACTCAACCGTCCGGAATTCCTCGCCACGCCGGCCCTGCCCGAAGCCCTCCGCGCCGCCAGCGGCTGGACCGCGCCCGTGCCCGGCGTCGTCGGTGGCCGCACCGCCCTCGCCCGCTGGCTGGTCGACCCGGCCCACCCCCTCACCGCGCGCGTCATGGTCAACCGCATATGGTACGGCCACTTCGGCCGCGGCATCGTCGCCAGCCTGAACGATTTCGGCCTCATGGGCGAAGGCCCCACCCACCCCGAGCTCCTCGACTGGCTCGCCACCGAATTCGTCCAGCGCGGCTGGAGCGTCAAACAACTGCATCGCACCATCATGCTCTCCTCCGTCTACCAGATGGACAGCGCCTGGCAAAGCGAGGCCAACGCGGCCATCGATCCGAGCAACCACTACCTCTGGAAAATGAACCGGCGCAGGCTCGAAGCCGAAGCCCTGTGGGACGCCATCCACGCCGCCGCCGGCACGCTCAACCTGAAGATGGGCGGACGCCCCGTCGTGCCGCCCCTGATGAGCGACGAAGGCGCACCCAACCTCTGGACGGTCTCCGCCGACCCCGCGGACCACACCCGCCGCGGCCTCTACGTACTCCAGCGCCGCAACTTCCGCTTTCCCATGTTCGACGTGTTCGACCTCCCCGTCAACGCCGTCAGCGCCCCCTCCCGCGACACCACCAGCGTCGCCACCCAGGCCCTCTGGCTCCTCAACAACACCACCGCCCAACGACAGGCCCAGGCCTTCGCCGCACGGCTTACGGGGAGCCAGGATGAAGGCTGGAACAAGCCCGACTTCGGGCCAGGCCAGCCGGGTTGGGAAGGCGCCAAGGCGGGCCCCCACGCAGGCTGGGCGAAACGTATCGAGAACGGACCAGCGCTGCCTCTGGACGCATCCGCCGGCACCGTCATGACCCACGGGCCCACCAGCGTTGCCTGGCGCGTGCCACCGGACGGCGCGGGCGAGATCAGAGTTCGCGGCGGGCTCTGGGATCTTCGCCACATGGGCCGAAGTGGCGCATGGAAGCTCTGGCAAAATTCCACCTTGCTGCATGAGGGAGTCTTGGACGACACCGCTGGCAACGCTACAACCCCGCTCATGTTGAATACCGGCTCCGGAGACGATTCACCGATTCTGGTGACCGCTACCGCAGGCGACTTGTTGCGCCTGGAGATCCTGCAGAACGACTATGTCGGCGTTCAGTTACAATTTGTGACGCCAACGGCCACGCGGGATATCTCCAGCGATTTCAGCCTCGATGCCAATCCCACGGCAACCGGGTGGCAGTACAGCGAATCCCTCGCCAACGGCGGAGGGCCCCTGACCCGCGCGCTACAGGCCGCAGCACCCGCCGGGCAGGACGCCGACAGTCTCGTGGAACAGGCGTGGCGCTATGGCCTCGGTCGGGTCCCCACTCCCGATGAAGAAACGGAAGCCCTTGCCCTGCTGCAAAAGCTCGCCCCGGAGAACCCGAAAGACGCACTCGCCCAACTTTGTCTGGCGATCTTCAACTTGCAGGAATTTGCGTATGTGGATTAAGTGGACGACAGCAAAAAAAAATGAAATTGGTTCGTGAGTTCAAATGAGGGAAGCTGAAATGGGGGCGGAGATCAGAAGACCGATACAAACTGCCGTAGGCGCTATCTTTGGCCGGGACGCAATCTTTCTGGACCTGATGACACAGGATGGCCCCGTATGCAGCTTTTCGGGCGAATTGAACGGGAATCTTTGTAGCGCCGGAGAGAGCGCGGACAAGTACATTCCCTTTCAAATCGTATTTCATGGCGTTCGCGCGCTCCACTGTTGGGAGCTCGATGTCTATCCAAGGCAGGCGGAACTCGTCGTGGCAAGCTTCCACGTCGTCGAAAACTCAGCGTGGGTGCGTTCCCTCTGTGAAACCTGCGAGAGGGATGAGACACCGCGTACGTTGAGTCACTATGTCTTCGGGACTTATGACTACATCTACGAACTTGTGGCCCTGCGATTCGAGATGACGCTCGGCGATGCGCTGGACAAGGTTGCCGATTAAACCTCTCGAGTGAGATACTTTCTACAGGAGTGGTGAAAATGACAGAGATTATATTTCAGGTGGAAGAAGACCCCATTGATGGAGGTTGGGTTGCACGAGCCATCGGCGCGTCAATCGTTACCCAGGCCGATTCAATCGAGGAACTGAAAACGATGGTCCGCGACGCGCTTCAATGCCACTATGATAATGAAGAGGATATTCCGCCGGTGATTCGCCTGCACTTTGTGCGGGACGAGGTCTTCCACTTTGCCGTCTAGGCGCGTACCAAGAGATCTCGACGCGGAGCGCTTGGTCCGCGCGCTGACTCGATTCGGATACGTATTCGTTCGTCAGTCGGGTTCGCATATTCGTATAAGAACCGAACGTTGCGGTGAGCACAGCATCACGATTCCTTGCCATCACCCAATTAAGGTTGGTACGTTGAGCGTAATTTTGTCTGAGATTGCGACACATCACCGACTCGATAGAGACGAGTTGTTAGACGAATTGGGACTTTGAGGCACCCATGTGCCTGGCATAGACTGCTTCAAGACGGAGTCGCCGCATGAACCCACATCATTGCAACCGCTTTGACATCGCCATCGACCGCCGGGACTTTCTCCGGAAGTCGGCCTTTGGCTTTGGCGCGGCCGCTATGGGTTCGTTGCTGGCGCGGGATGCGTCATCGGCCGTCAATCCCCTTGCGCCGAAGGCGCCCCATTTTCCGGCGAAGGCGCAGCGGGTGATTTTTCTGTTCATGACGGGCGGGCCGAGTCATATGGACACCTTCGACCCGAAGCCGGAATTGACGAAGTACGACGGCAAGCCCCTGCCGGAGAGTTTCAATGTGGAGGGGTTGAGCCTTCAGTTCATGAAGGCGGCGGGCGCCACGTTGATGGGGTCGCCCTTTCCTTTTGCGAAGCACGGGGAGTCGGGCCTGGAGGTTTCGAGCCTGTTCCCCGAGCTGGCGCAGGAGGCGGACGAGCTGGCGGTGATTCGCTCGTGTTACCACGAGTCCTTCATTCATGGCCCGGCTCTGGGCCTGCTCAATACCGGCTCCACGTTGCTCGGCCACCCAAGCGCGGGGTCGTGGGTTACCTATGGCCTGGGCTGCGCGGCGGACAATCTTCCGGCCTACATGGTGATGACGGACGGGGCCTATCGCGCGGGGGCGGCGGTGAGCTATGGCAGCGGGTTCCTCCCCGCGATCTACCAGGGCACGACGATGCGCGCGGAGGGCACGCCGATCTCCAACCTGAATCCCCCGAACGGCGCGGAAAAGCAGCGGGCCATGCTGGACGCACTCCACACGTGGAACGGGCGCTTTCAGGAGGCCCGCCCCGACGACTCGCGGCTGTCGGCACAGCTCGCGAATTACGAGTTGGCCTACCGCATGCAGACGGCCGCGCCGGACCTGATCGATCTTTCCGATGAACCGGAACACATCAAATCGCTCTACGGGCTGGACGACAAGCCTTCGGAAAAGTTCGGGCGCATGTGCTTGCTGGCGCGGCGCATGGCGGAGCGGGGTGTGCGCTTCATCCAGCTCTACAACAACGACTGGGACGGCCACGACAAGTGCGCGGATAACCACAAGGCGAACGGCGCGAAAATCGACCGACCCATCGCCGGTTTGATCCGCGATTTACGCCAGCGTGGCATGCTGGAGAGCACCCTCATCGTGTGGGCGGGCGAATTCGGTCGCACACCGGTGATGCAGGGCTCCATGGGTCGGGATCACAACCCCTACGGCTTCAGTATGTGGATGGCGGGGGGGGGGAGTCCGCGGCGGCCAGGCCATCGGCGCAACGGATGAACTCGGCTTCCGCGCGGTGGAGCGCAAGGTGCACATCCACGATCTCCACGCCACCATGCTCGCGGCCCTGGGCTTTGACCACGAGCAACTCACCTACCACTTCGAAGGCCGCGCCCGTCGCCTGACGGACGTCTTCGGCCATGTGGTCGACGAGGTCTTCGCGTAGCCTCAGGCCGAAGCGCCGCCGGTGAGTTTCTTGAAGCGGCCCAGGTCGGCGCGATATTCCAGCAATTCGCCTTCGCGCAGGTCGAAGTACCAGCCATGAAGGGAGAGCTTGCCCGCCGTGATCCGTTCGTCGATAAAGGGGAAGCTGTGCAGGTTTTCGATCGACAGCAGAATCGCGGCCTGTTCGGCGGCCCGCTGCTGAAAGGCGGGATCTTTGTCGCCCAGCTCGGTGACGATCTGCTCCTTGGCCGGTGCGGCGATGGACATCCAACGGGAGATGAAGGTGCCGCCTTTGGCCTCGCAATTGCCGTTCATGAGGGCGTTGATGCCGCCGCACTGGGAATGGCCGAGCACGATGACGTGCTCCACCTCCAGGATGCACACGGCGAACTCCAGCGCGGCACTCACACCATGCTGCCCGCCGTCGGACACATAGGGCGGGACCAGATTGGCCACGTTGCGCACCATGAAGATGTCGCCCGGCGCGCTATTCGTTAGGAGCGCGGGATCGACCCGGGAGTCGGAGCAGCCGATGATCATGGTTTTTGGGCTCTGGCCATGCTTCAGCGGCTCGAATTGGTCGCTCTGCGGGCCAAAGTAATCTTTCTGAAACACCCGGAATCCGGTGATAAAGCGTTCTATATCATTCATGGGTCAGCCCTGGTCATTAGGTCGATGCGGCTCCACCCCGCGTTGGTGGATTGAGTCCATACGCTACTATCGGGCGGCCCGCCGGATCAAGCAGTTGACAATGGACAGTTGACAGTTGACAATTAAACAGGCCGAATTCAGATGGGACCGATACGACTGACAGGACGGATTGGCTATCGGTCTTATCGTTGCCCACTGTCAACCGAAACGGAAGCGCCATGAAATATTTCATCCTGTTTGCATTCTGTATCCTGAACTTCACTGCCGTCGCTGAGAATCCTTTCTTCGCTTTTGACAACGGTGTGGGCCGCGATGTCTGGACGCCCGAGCAGCAGGCGGCCTGTCTGGCGGAGCTGGGCTATGGGGGGATCAGCTATCAGGACGAGGTGGATCTGGACAACCGGCTGGCCGCCTTTGAGGCTCATGGCCTGAAGATTTTCAATGTGTATGTGCCCTGCCATGTGGATAAGGAGCCCGCCTTCAGCGAAGAACTCGTTCGCGCCATCGCGCGGCTCAAAGGCAC
Source organism: Candidatus Hydrogenedentales bacterium (assembly GCA_942492815.1). GTDB lineage: Bacteria > Hydrogenedentota > Hydrogenedentia > Hydrogenedentales > JAEUWI01 > JAEUWI01. The sequence goes on from OW818658.1 coordinate 218,066, forward strand.
GGGCGTGGATCTCTGGCTGACCGTTCAGGGCCAGGCGGAAGACGATGTGAAGGCGGTGACGGCCATTCAGGCTATTGCCGATCTCGCGGCGGCCTCGGGCATTCGCGTGGCGCTCTATCCCCATGCGGGCTTCCACGTAGCGACGCTGGACGACGCGTTGCGGGTGGTGGAGCAGGTGAAGCGTGACAATGTGGGCGTGACCTTCAATCTCTGCCACGAACTGAAGGCGGGCAATGGCGCGCGAATCGACGAACTGTTGGAGAAAGCCGCGCCCAAGCTATTCTTCGTTTCCATCAATGGCGCGGAGCACGACGGCGACTGGGACCGGCTCATTCAGCCCCTGGGCGAGGGCGCCTTTGATGTCTACGGCGTACTGAAGAAATTGAAGTCAATCGGCTACACCGGCCCGGTGGGATTGCAGTGCTACAACGTGAAGGGCGACACCCGGGGCAATCTGGAGAAGAGCATGACGGCGTGGAAGGCCTATGGCGAGCGATTGCGGGCGGAGGAGCGGTGAGCCCTTTCCACAAGATCTACGAAATGTATTTGAGGGGCCTTGTATCAGAGCCCAGACTGTTTGCGTGCTTCGGATTTCAGTGTGGCAAAGCTCAGAATTACCGAAGGACCGCTTTCGATACCCTCAATCCATAGATCCCGTAATGTGTTTCGAGCGGAATCACTCAACGGTGCAGTTGGATCCAAATCGAGCTTCGCTTTAGATTCTGCCGCAGTGCCCGATACTTTTTCGATGTCGCCGTTCTTCGAGTCAAACATGGCATAGACTCCTCTCCGGAGATTGTAGCGGAATCCTGCAGATCGCGATTGGGATTTCTGCGGTTGGATCCAGATTGGTTGTTGTCGCTTGCCGTTGATGCTCTGAACGACCGAATGATGACTACCATTTGCGTTCTGTCCCCGGAGCGTGCAATCCTTCCCACGCCGCAGCAAGGCGCGGATTTTAACGTCTTTTCTGGAGAACTCCCATGCATCGCTTCACCCTCATTCTGGCCGTGGTCGGTCTGTCTTTCCTGTCGCCAAAGGCATTGGCTATCGATATTACGGCGGGCCTCACGGACTACCAGGTGGTCCAGTGCGACGCCGATGGCACCGCCACGCTGTCCCTCTCCGGCACGGCCACGGAGACCGGTGCGCTCGAAGCCCGTGTGTCGGCGGTGCAGAAAGTTATCGTGGATTGGTTGCCCGTGGGGGAGGCGAGCGCCGCGTGGTCCGTATCGATTCCCGCCGTTCCCGCAGGCGGACCCTACCGGGTTGAAGTGCGGGTGACGGCCAATGGCGCGGCCCTCGCATCCGACGAAGCGCTCAATGTGCTCGTGGGCGATGTGTGGGTGCTCGCGGGCCAATCAAACATGCAGGGCGTGGGCAACCGGGTCAACGAAGAGACGCCCGATCCGCGCGTCAACACCTATTCCATGAGCTATGAGTGGCGCGTGGCCCAGGAGCCCCTCCACACCCTGCCCGAGTCGCCGGATGCGATTCACTTCGATGCCAGCCAGGGCGACGAAGTGCGTCAGCAGCAGATCGTCTACTGGCGCGACGGCCACAAGGGCGCGGGCCTCGGCATGGCCTTCGCCAAAGAGATGGTCCGCCGCACCGGGCGTCCCGTTGGCCTCATCGCCTCGGCCCATGGCGGCACCTCCATGCAGGGCTGGGATCCGGCGTTGAAAGATCAGGGCGGCGCTTCGCTCTATGGCTCCATGGTGAAGCAGGTGGCGGCCGCCGGCGGCAAGGTCCGGGGCGTGTTGTGGTATCAGGGCGAGTCCGATGCCAACGCCGAGGCCTCCGCCATTTTCGCGGACAAGTTCAAAGCGCTCATCGACGCCATGCGTCGCGATTTCAACAATCCGGATCTACCTTTCTACTACGTCCAGCTTGGTCGGGTGATCCTGCCGTGGGACGAAGCGTCTTGGAACCGGATTCAGGCGATTCAGTTGAGCACCACCACCGACGTTCCGAATACGGCCGTGGTGCCCGCTGTCGATCTCGGGCTGGACGACGGCATTCACATCGGAACGGCAGGCCTGAAGTCCCTCGGGCACCGCCTGGCCAACATCGCCGAGGCGAATCTGTTTGGCGGCAAGGTGCAGGCGGGTCCGCGCGTGGCCGGCATGCAGCGCGTGGGCACCGGTTATGGCCAGCACCTGCGCGTGACCTTCAGCAGCGTAAACGGCAAGCTCGTGGCCGCGGGCCGTCCCAGTGGCTTCTCCGTGAGCGAAGGGCCCGAAGGCGTGGTGAAGCCTTGCGTGTTTAACGTGGAGATCGCCCCGGACGATCCGAATGCCCTGCTGATCTGGGTGAACGAATTCCCGGCGGGTGCCCAGCTCTGGTACGGGCGCGGTATCGATCCTTACTGCAATATCACCGATGAAGCGGGCATGGCCCTGCCGGTCTTCGGGCCGATGGCCATCCCGGAATAAGGGAAAACGATCTTACCACGGATGGCACGGATAACACGGATGATGGAGATGTTTCGCGACGCCTTCTTCACCAACGTTATCCGTGCCATCCGTGTAATCCGTGGTAGCAAACATGCTCGAAGGTACAGCGCCGAAGTCAGGCAGGCTACCCGAAGCGCACTACATCGAATTGCAGCAGGGTCCACACTACGACCCAGGCGCCGAGGAGGGTGATCAGCGCGGCGGAGCCGAGGGGGAGGAGCCGCAGGAGGGGGTGATCGGCGAGCTTGCGCCGTTGCAACACGCGCGAGGCACGCACGACGAGCAGTCCGATGAAGACCAGCACGGCGGCGAGTCCCAGGCTGAAGGCAAAGATGAGCGCAAGACCGTAGGAGAGGCGGCCTACTTTCAGGGCCAGCAGCAGGACAATGAGCGCGGCGGGGCAGGGCACCACGCCGCCCGAGACGCCTAGCCAGAGGATGTTGCGATAGGAAGGAGCCTGGCCCGGTTTGAGCACGATAGTGGTCGGCTCTTCGGTGGCGTGATCGTGGCCATGGTAAAAGCGCCAGTCGCCGGGCTTGCCCTGGGCGCTGGCGAGGAGCTGGTGATAGCGCTGGCGAAACAGCAGTCCGCCAATACCGATAATGATCGATCCCGAGAGGACGCCCGTCCAGAAATTCACATCGTTCTCGGAGATCATGTCTTCAAAGTATAAAGTGACGAGGCCCAGCAGAATCACGCTCCAGGTGTGGGTAATGGTCACCACAATACCGAGGATCACCGCATGCCAGGCGGTGCCCTGCTCCCCAATCAGGTATGCCGCCATAACGGTCTTGCCATGGCCCGGCGCGAATGCGTGGCCCATGCCCAGCGCCGCCGCAATGGCCAGACCCAGCGCCAGCACCATCGGGGGGAGTTCATCCTTCCGCACAATTTCAGAAACCCGGTCGAGGAGCCGGTTGGCCACCGTCGCGCCGCCCTCCCGCACTCCGGTGGATACCTTCTCATCACTCACGCCCTCCGCAACGGCCACGAGCGGCTTCGTTTCACCCGGCAGGCCTGGTCTGAAACCGGAGTCGAGGACGGCCCTGGCGATGCCTCCGGCCAGTCCTATTTCGCCCTGCTCCCTGGCCATGCGCGCGGTGGAGGTCCAGGAGAAACGGCGGAGGGAATCGACGGTGGGAAGGCCCGCAACGTTCACGGTCTGACCCGGGGTCAAGTGCAGGGTGAAGGATGCGCGTCGATTTCCGTAAACACCGACGGGCACCGAATTCTGTTCCACGCGCTGCTGCTCGCCCACGATTTCCGGCGCCAGGGTGGCGGTGGTGTCGGCCAGATGTTCGCCCGGCAGCAGGAGGCACTCGCGGGTTCCCTGCTCATCGGGGTAATTCTCCGATTCCAGTTGCAGGGTAAAGGGGGATGCCGGCCAGTCCGCCTGCGCCTCCAGGCTCAGGAGGATATTGAAGACCAGCATGGCGCCGTTGCCTTCCAGAAGGATGAGCTTGTGCCCGTTTACCGTCACCGGCACCTCCGCACCATCGATCCGCATGTGGATAAACCGGGCGAGTTGGGGGATGCGCTGATCCAGGTAGACCTCGACTTCTTCCGGGCTCAACTGGCTGTCGTAGTCCGTATCGAGCATGTCCAGCTCGGTGAACGAGGGGATCTCGGCCACGTCCAGCAGGAAGTGAACGGTTGGGCGTGGCGCGCTTCCGTCCACAATGAAGTACTGGTTGATGGAGAAGTCGCCGAGGGGATGTGCGGCGGCGTTGGGAGCTCCGATGAAAAATGCGGCGAACAGTGCCGACAAGAAGGTCAGGATTACAATCGATCGCAAGAGAACGGCTCCAGTGCAGGCCATGGGGGTCGAGGCGCTATTGTAGCGCGCCTCGGAGAGAAGCGCCAATGGCCTGCGCTGGAGCGCGGAAGGGTCGGTTTGATAGCGGTCAGCGGCAACCGCAGGTGCGGACCTGTACATAGTAAACTTGATAGAGCGGTCTGCCGCAGTGGTCATAGCCGATGAAGACGCGCCGCTGTTGCATCGCGTAGGAACAGTGGTGAACCGGCGGGCGATAGACGGGGCCGCAGTGGCTGCCGCCGTAGTAGCCGCCGTAGTACCCGCCGGGGATCGGCGTGCGAATCACGCGCACACCCGCATTGGCTTCTGGTGCAATGAATACCGTTACAAGTGCCAGCGTTACGGCCGCCAGCGTCATCGTGGTCCAACTACGCAATTGCTTCATGCTGTTAACCTCCTCAGGCCCTGCCTGATGTTACGTCGATGGCATATGGACGCAGAGAGGGCCTCGATTATTCACGGGTGCGGTTCAACGAGAGGCGATGTGGTGCAGCATGCGATGGTCTGGCGGGTGGTAAATTCCTACCGTGAACTGGCCCGGCAGTCCATCTCCTGGCGGAGGAGGGCAATGTCTTCCGGCGTGGTGCCGCAGCATCCGCCTATTACGCCCGTGCCCAGAGCGTCGCATAGCCCACTCAGGGGAGCCCCGCGCAGCGGGTGTGGATATTGAAGGTGGGTGTGCCCCGTGGCATCCGAGTGGCTGCGGGGCTGGCCGGCGTTGGGCTTCAACCAGAGCGGGTGCGCGCCCATCGTCCGGCGCATGCTGGACACCAGCGGCAGGAGGCTTGCATTCGCCGCGACACAGTTTGCACCCGCCATCGCCGCGCCCGCTTCCAAAGCGGAATTCAGAGCGTCCTCCACGGAGTGGCCCGACCAGGTTTCGAAGCGCCCTGGGGCGCTCTCGCGAAAGGCGAAGGAGCACACAATCTCGAGGGCGCATGCGGACTGGGCAGCCTTCACGGCGATCAGAGCCTCGCTTAAGTCGGTCATGGTCTCCAGCAGGAGAAAGGAGCTGCCGGCCTCCGCCAGATGGGCGGCCTGCTCCCGATATACTTCCGTCAGGGCGTCATCGTCGGGCTGGGTCCTTCCCGGTCCCCGGGCGGGCCCCATCGCACCGGCAATGAGCCTTGCGGGGCGCTCGGTAACCTGGCACGTCTGCAACGCCTCCCGTGCTATTACCACGCCCCACGCGTTGATCGTGGCGATGTCTTCTTCAAGCCCGAAGTGCGCGAGGCGGATGCGGTTTGCGCCGAAGGTGTTCGTGGAGAGGATGTCGGCCTGAGGGGCATACTGAGCCGCCACTTCCGCCACGGCGCGGGGCTGGCTCAGGTTCCACGAATCCGCCGGCTCCTGCCGCACGTCAAGGCCGCGCCGGATCAGTTCCGTTCCCCAGGCACCATCGGCGACCAGAATAGACTCCGTCCGCAATCGATCCATCAGTCCCGGCATGGCGGTCTCCCCACGGCTCAGGAGACAATCCCCCGTTTGCTCAGCATCTCTTCCAGGCGGTCCAGATCGTCGCTGGTGTCCACGCTGAACCCGCTCAGCAGCGAGTCCTTGCATTGGGTCAGCACGACTTTGATGCGATAGCCATGCTCCAGGGCGCGGAGTTGCTCCAGGCGTTCCACCTGCTCCAGCGGCGTGGGGGGAAGCTGGGAGAAGGACTCCAGAAAGTCACGCCGGTAGAAAAACATGCCGATGTGCTCGAAGACGCTGTGGGCCTTGTAGCCACGGGGAAAGGGAATAAGCGCCCGGGAAAAATACATGGCCTCGCTCTTGAGATTGATGACCACCTTGACCACGTCGGGGTTGTGCAAGTCGGTGGGGCTGGAGACCGCCCGCATCATGGTGGCCATGGGCAGATCGGGGTCCTGGAGCAGCGGCTCCACGCCTTCGCGGATCATGATGGGATTCAGAAAGGGATAGTCGCCCTGGATATTGACCACAATATCGGCCTCCAGCGACTGGATGGCTTCCGCGAGGCGATCCGTCCCGCTGGCGTGGTTGGGCGAAGTCATAATGACCTCGCCGCCCAGTTTCTCCACCACCTCGGCGATGCGTCGATCATCCGTGGCCACATAGAGCGCGTCCAGGCTGTCGGACTCCATGCAGGCTTCGTACACCCGCTGGATCATGGGCTTGCCGAGGATGTCCTCCAAGGCCTTACCCGGCAGCCGCGTGGAGGCGTACCGGGAGGGAATTATTCCAACTACTCTGGCCATAGCGTGCAGCTTACTCCTCTGCGATCGTCGCGGCCAACCTCCGGAGAGAACCTCAAGAAGGGTTCTCCCGTTGCCACGCCTCGGGAATGGTCGCGATGCATACGTTTTCGTCACCCAGAAGGTGAGAAGCAAAGACAACCGATTTGCCGGCGCGGTCAAAACCCACGTGGGGGTGGTTGCCCTTTCCGTAGGTCCGGTGGTTTCCGGTAAGCAATCGTGGACGCGTCGTCTTTCCTTCAAAGAGCATGATATCACCATGCCAGTTGTCGGCGACAACCCATCGTCCGTCGTCGCTTCCATCGGCATGCCACCAATTGTACCGGGAAATCGTCTCGGGCGTCCCATCGGCCCACCAGGCACCCGTGCCCACCACCCGCACCGTGCCCGTCTTCATATCGAGTATTTTGACGTGCGAAATCTCCGTAGGTTTCGGAATTGTTCCGCCGCAGAAAATAATCTGGTCATTCACCCACCAGGATTCGTGGGTTGCGAGCTCATCGGGCCATTCATTGTAGGCGGCCCGGGGGTTACCGTCCCGGGTATCCACCACCATCAGGCGGGGCTTCCGCCCGGCGAAACTGAGCATGTAGGGATCCGTATGGCTCCACTGCACATGCTGGACCACATTCGGCCACTGGGGCAGGCGGCACAGCTCCTTCACTTCGCCGCTCGCGACATCGATAGTCAGAATAGCGGGCACCGGGCCGATGGAACCCTTTTCCACCCCGATGGAGAGGGTGGTTCCCGCGCAGTTCTCGCTCACGCCCGTGCCGCCGCCATATTCAGGAAGGTCCGCAATGACCTTTTCAGTCGCGGTGACTTTTGAAGGGGCCGAAGCCGGATCGGCGGAGATTTCGGCGCTCAGATCCACGCGCACGATCTGTCGCCCGCGAATGGCGTAGAGCCCGCTGCCGGTTACCGCCGCCGTCGCTCCGCCGAGGCCGCCCACCGTGTCCTGAAAGGTAACCAGTTCGCCTGTCGCCGTGACGTAGGCCATCAGGCCGCCGTTGGCGCGCGCGGAGGTAAAGAGGATGAAGGCACCGTCCTTCGTCCACGAGTATTCGTGGAAGTAGAGGTTGGAATCGGTGCCGGGGTCGGTCGTGAGAAAGGTGAGGGTGGCACCCGTTTCGGGATCGGTCATGATCTTGTGCTCAGGCGGGAGCACCGTCAGGGAGTGGGTCTGGGCGAAGGCCGGGGCCGCCACGAGGGCGGTCAGCGCGGCAGCGCGCAGGACGGGCTTCAGAAAGCGGGAGAACAGGGGCGTGGTTGCGGTTGGCATGGTGCGTACTCCTCCGATAAATGCAGGCCAGCTCGGGCGACAGAATAGCACACGAGCGGGGCCGCTTTGGAACTCTCGCGGAAATTAAGTTAAGATAGTGACCCGAAAACACCCGCCCACACCAACCTCGCCACGCCGATTTACTGGAGGCTACCATGGAATACACCGCCCCTCGGGAAGATGCTGTCAACCAGTCCTATGCCCTTGCCAAAGAGCGCTACGCCGCGCTTGGCGTGGACACCGAAGCGGCCCTGCAGCGCCTCGCCACTATCCCGGTTTCGCTCCACTGCTGGCAGGGCGACGACGTGGGCGGTTTCGAGAAGGTGGAGAGCGCCAGCGGCGGCGGTATTCAGGCCACGGGCAATTACCCCGGCAAGGCGCGCAACGCCGACGAGCTCCGGCAAGACGTGGAGAAGGTGCTGGGCCTGCTTCCGGGCAAGCACCGCTTCAACCTCCATGCGATGTACGCCGAGACGGGCGGCAAGGCCGTTGGCCGCAATGAAATCCAGCCGGAGCATTTCAGCCGCTGGATCGACTGGGCCAAGAGCCTCGGCCTCGGCATGGACTTCAACCCTTCGTGCTTTGCCCATCCCATGGCCGACAGCGGTCTTACCCTCTCCAGCTATGACAAGGGCGTGCGGGACTTCTGGATCGAGCACTGCATCGCCAGCCGCAAGATCGGCGCGGTGATGGGCCGGGAGCTGGGCACGCCCTGCGTCACCAACGTGTGGATCCCGGACGGGTTCAAGGATGTGCCGGTGGATCGCCTGTCGCCCCGCGCGCTGCTGCGCGAATCGCTCGACAAGGTCTTTGCCGAGAAGCTGGATCGCAATCACAATCTGGACGCGGTGGAGGCCAAACTCTTCGGTATCGGCTCGGAAAGCTACGTGGTGGGTTCCCATGAATTCTACATGGGTTACGCCATCGCCAATCAGGTGCTCCTCTGTCTGGATGCCGGCCACTTCCATCCCACGGAAACCATCGCGGACAAGTTGTCCTCCGTCATGCTGTATGTGGATGAGGTGCTGCTCCACGTCAGCCGCGGCGTCCGCTGGGACAGCGATCACGTGGTGCTCATGAACGACGACACCCGCGCCATCGCGGAAGAGATCGTGCGCCACGGCTTCGAGAAGCGGGTTCATATCGGCCTCGACTTCTTCGATGCCAGTATCAACCGCATTGCCGCGTGGACCATCGGCACGCGATCGACCATCAAGTCCCTGCTGGTGGCCCTGCTGGAACCCACCGCCGCGCTCAAGGCCCTGGAGCAGGCGGGCGACTATACCGCCCGACTGGCGATACTCGAAGAGCTCCGCACCCTGCCTTTCGGCGCGGTCTGGGATTACTATTGCATTTCGCAGAGCGTGCCCGCTGGGGCCGCCTGGCTTGCCGAAGTGAAGCAATACGAAAAGGACGTTCTCGCCAAGCGGGCCTAGTCCCCGCCGGCGCGAACGTTGCCCTCGATTGATCGGAGTCGCACGAATGCCCACACCCCAGGTTGCCATCCCCGGGAGCCCCGCCCAGGAACGGGCCCGACGCTGGATTTCCCGCGCGCCCGGCCGGGTAAACATCATTGGCGAGCATGTGGATTACAACGATGGCTGGGTGCTGCCCATGGCCATCGAGCGGGAGATCCTCATTCGGGCCACCTCTCGCGAAGATCGCAAGGTCACGTTCACGAGCCGGCAGGCCGGTGAGTCGCTGGAGATCGATCTGGACCAACCGGATATCGCTCTTGCACCGGCTTGGGGAAAGTACCTGCTGGGCGTTCTGCTTGAGTTCCAGCGGGCCACGGGGGTGGAGCTTCCCGGCTTTGACGGCGCTATCGATTCCACCGTGCCCCTCGGGGGCGGACTGAGCAGCAGCGCGGCCCTCTGCGTGGCCACCGCCACCCTTCTGGAAAAGATCAGCGGGCAGCGCTTGACGCCCCTCGACAAGGCCCTCCTCTGCCAGAAGGTGGAGCGCGACTATGCGGGGGTGCCCTGCGGCCTGATGGACCAGATGGCGTCGGTGATGTGTCGTTCGGGCCACCTGCTGCTCCTCGATTGTCGCTCGAATGAAGTGCGCCATGTGCCCTTCGGGGATACGGGCATCGCGGTCGTGGTCATCCATTCCGGCGTCTCGCACAATCTGGCGGACGGCGCTTATGCCATCCGGCGGGAACAGTGCGCCGCGGTGCTTCGCCGCTCCGGTGTTTCATCTTACCGCGACCTGAGCGAAGAAGCCTTGGAGCGCCTTCGTCCCCAGTTGGACGACACCCTGTATCGTCGCGCTCGCCATGTGCTTTCGGAGAACAAGCGCACGCTGGGTGTGGCCGACAGCATCGCCCGGGGCGATATGGACTCCGTGGGGGCGTACCTCTATGCCAGCCATGAATCCCTGGCCCAAGATTTTGAAGTGAGTAGTCCCGAGCTCGACTTCCTCGTGGAGGCGGCCCGCGCGCTGGGGCCGGAGTATGGCGTCATTGGGTCGCGCATGACTGGCGGCGGCTTCGGCGGCTGCACGGTTACCCTGGTCCAGAAGGCCTTCGCCGAGCGTGTGGCGGGAACGATCCAGCGGGGCTTCCGTGACGCCTTCGGCCATGAGCCCGTCTACTTCGTTACCCAGCCGGCCGAAGGCGCTGAATAGTTTCACCAATCTGCACTTGACTTGCGCCTCGGCCTGTAGGATCATGGCCCCGCACCCGGCGCGCCCGCGCGGGTGGTGTGGACCCGGCGCAGCGACTGCGCCACTGGCAAGGAAGGCAATCCCATGGCCCGTTTTCGTTCAACCCTCTTCACCCTCGCTGCGGCATGCACCCTGGCCGTCGGCTGCAACCAGCAGCCCGCCTCCGACAGCGGCAAGCCCAAGATTGGCGCGATTGTTCTACAGGAAGACCAGTTCTTTCGTTTGAACGAGTTCGGCATGCGCGCCGCCGCCGATGAGCTGGGCGTGGAACTCATGATGAACAACAGCTTCGGCACCCTCGACAAGGAAATTGCCCTGATCGACACCTACATGGCCAATCAGGTCGCCGCCCTGGTGGTGCCGCCCCAGAGCGCCACGAGCTCCATCCCCGCGCTGAAGCGCGCTTTCGAACGGGGCATCCCCGTCGTGACTTACGACAGCTATATCGAAGCTGATTTCGCCGCCAGCAACATCCGCAGCGATCAGATTTCCCTCGGCAGCACCACGGGCGATGCGGCCGTGGCCTTCATTCAGGAGCGCCTCGGCGGCAACGCCAAGGTCGGCATGGTGGAATACGTGTCCCTCGCGCCCGAACCCGGTGGCCAGCGCGTCCAGGGATTCCGCGACAAGATAAAGGCCCTGCCCGGCGTCGAGATTGTTTCCGAACAGGACGCGTGGCTCGCCGAGGCCGCCACGGTGGTCGTGGAGAATATGCTCACAGCCCATCCCGAGATCAACGTGCTCTGGGCCGCCAACGAAGGCGGCACCGTCGGCGCGGTCAATGGCGTCATCTCCAAAGGACTTGCAGGCAAGGTATATGTTTTCGGGACCGACATGAGCGAGCAGATCGGCGGGTTCCTTCTTGCGCCGGACGACGTGCTTCAGGCGGTTACGGGACAGAAGCCCTACGACATCGGCCACCAGGCCCTCACGGCGGCCGTCAAGGCGATGAAGGGCGAGGCGGTGGAGAAGAAGGTCGTGCTGCCCGGTATGCTCTTCGCCCGCAACAAACCGGAAGAGGTTCAGGAATACGTGAAGGTGCTCCAGGGTCTGACGAAATAGGCTGGCGGATCGAAAAAATTTGAACCACGGAGGCGCGGAGGCACGGAGAAAAAAGAGTGCCCGAAACGCTGGCGATAAAGTGAAGCATCTTTCATATTCCAGTATTCTCCTTTGCTCTTCTCATTTGTATTCTCCGTGCCTCCGTGATCTCTGTGGTCAATTGTTCTTTCATCGACCACGGAAGGCATGGGATTTCGCGGAAATAGATGGCACCAAATTGGGCCTGACTTGCCCCAATAATTTGCGCCCATTTACGAAAATTTGCGGTTCAGATCCCATGTTTGTTTTTGTAGACCGAGAACATTCTCACCACGTGATCGGAGTTCACCATGTTGCGCGATACCAACAGACGCCAGTTTCTGAAATCGGCCGCATTGGCCCTGCCCGCCTTCTCCGCCCTCCGGCTGCAGGCCGAAGGCCCCGCGCCGAGCGAGAAAGTGACTCTCGGTTGTATTGGCCTCGGCATTCACGGCGGGACCTACAACCTCCGCAATTTCCTGGAGATTCCCGATGCCCGCGTGGTGGCGGTGTGCGACGTTTATGCCGATCGCTGTATTACCGCGCGGGACAAGGTGAACGAGGCCTATGGAAATCAGGATTGCGCGATCCATGCCGACTTCCGTGAGCTGTTGGCCCGCACGGATATCGACGCGGTCGTCATTTCCACCCCCGATCACTGGCACGTGCTCATGTCCCTCATGGCGGCCCGCGCGGGCAAGGATGTCTTCTGCGAGAAGCCCACGCTCACCATCGCCGAAGGCCGCACGCTCGTGAGCGAGATCGCCCGCACGGGCATCATCTATCAGGGCGGCATTGAGGATCGTTCGGTGGACATTTATCACCGCATGGCCGAACTCGTGCGCAACGGGCGCCTGGGCAAGCTGGAGCGCATCCGTGTGGCCCTGCCGCCGGGGGATGCCTTCCCGAAAGAGGAACCCGTGCCCGTGCCGGAGGGGCTGGACTACGAACTATGGCTGGGGCCCGCGCCTTTCTCGCCCTATACCCCTACCAAACTTGACGCGCAGCAATGGCGCAACCATTTCGATTACTCCGGCGGGAAACTGACGGACTGGGGCGCCCACCTCATCGACACCGCCCAGGTGGCCCTCTACGAGGAGCACGGCGGCCCGGTAGAAGTGGACGGCAAGGGCGAGTTTCCTGTGGATTGCATGGCCAATACGGCGACGATCTACGAAATCAACTATCGCTACGCCAGCGGCGTAGAGGTGCTCGTGAAGTCGGACGGCACGGGCATAGGCTTTTACGGGAGCGATGGCTGGATCAAGAGCAAGGCCTGGCGCGAGCCCATTGAAGCGAGCGACCCCGAGATCTTGAACGCGGTGTATCCCCCCGAAACCAACAAGATGTACCCCAGACCCGTCGGCGAGCACCAGGCCTTCATCGATGGTGTGAAAAGCCGCAAGGCCCCCTACTACACCCCCGAAGACATTCACCGATTGAGCACCACCATGCATCTGGGAAATATCTCCATGCGATTGGGGAGAAAGCTCGCGTGGGACGCGGCGAAAGAGGAGTTCTCCGGCGATGCCGAAGCCAACGCCATGCGATCAAGGCCGATGCGGGAGCCGTGGAGTCTCGAATTATGAAATGTGAATTACGAATTATGAAGTGAGCATACGGGGCCATAGTTCTCATAGGTCCCATAAGACCTATAAGACCTATAAGACCCATAAGACCCATAAGACCCATAAGACCCATAAGACCCATTCCCCCTGCAGACTCCAGACTCCAGACTCCAGACTCCAGACTCCAGACTCCAGACTCCAGACTCCAGACTCCCGACTGCTCCCCGCTTGCTCCCCGCTTGCTCCCCGCTTGCTCCCCGACTCACTCATCCACTACGATACCCGGCACACGAATCCACCCTGGATCACCTACATCCGAAAGGGCCTGTCTTGAAAACACGCAACGCCACCACCACACGGCGCAACTTCCTCCGCGCCTCGGCCGCCATCGGCCTCTTTACTATCGTTCCCCGCAAGGCCCTCGGCGGGCCCGGCGTCACCGCGCCGAGCGAAGAACTCACCAAGGCCGTTATCGGCGTGGGCGGTATGGGCAAGGGCCACCTGAGCATGCCTGGTTCGCGTCTACTCGCGGTGTGCGACGTGGACCGCAACCACCTCGCGAAAGCGATGGAAATCGGCAAACAGGTTACGGGCGATGACGTTGCGGGTTATGGCGACTTCCGGGAAGTGCTGGAGCGGAGCGACATCGACATTGTCCATATCCCCACGCCGCCCCATTGGCATGCGTTGATTTCCGTGGCCGCCGCGCGCGCGGGCAAAGACATCTGGTGCGAGAAGCCCATGGCCCGCACGATTTACGAAAGCCAGCAGGTGGTTAAAGCGGTGCAGGAACACGGCCGCATCTTCCGCCTGAACACGTGGTTCCGCTTCCAGGGCACCTTCTATGGCATGGACTGTGAAGTGAAGGAAATCAAGAAGGTCGTGGAGAATCGCCTCCTTGGCTGGCCGCTGAAGGTCACCGTGGGCGCGACCACGGGTTTCAACTGGAAGGTGGACCAGTGGAGCGGGCGCACGGACCTGAAGCCGGAGCCGGTGCCCGAAGTGCTGGACTACGATCTGTGGCTCGGACCCGCGCCCTGGAAGCCCTACAGCGCCCACCGCACCCATGCGACCTTCCGGGGCTATTGGGATTATGACGGCGGCGGTCTGGGCGACATGGGCCAGCACTACCTCGACCCCGTGCAGTACTTGCTGGAAAAAGACGACACCGGTCCCGTGGAGATCGAAGTGGATGCGCCCCAGCAGCACGATGATGCCGTGGGTTCGTGGCGGCGCATCACCTACCGCTACGCCGACGGCTGCGAGATTGTGCTCGACGGTGTGGGCACGGATCAGGGCGCGGCCTATATCGAAGGTCCTGAAGGCAAGCTCTTTCCCAAGCTCGAGTCGACTGTTACCGGTTTGAAGGAGAAGCTGGCGACCCTGCCCGATCCCGCGCCGCAGATTGGCGATTTCTCCGAGGCCGTCCGCACGCGCCAGAAGTTCGCGCTGAACGAATCCAACGGCCACCGCTCCTGCTCCCTCGTCAATCTCGGTGTCATCGCCGTCCGCCTGGGCCGCAACCTGAAATACGATCCCGTGGCGGAACGCTTCATCGACGACGAAGGGGCGAACCGCCTCCTGAAGCAGCCCATGCGTGGCCCGTGGCAGATCTAAGGTAACTGAAAGGAATTCACCGCATGAAAACGCGATTTCTTATAACACTTGCGACGATCTTCGTCTCCGCCTTCGCCGCACAAGCCGCCACGGTGGACGAAATCATCACCCAGTTTCCGGCCCAGGACGCCGCCACGGCGAACGCGCTCTTCGAGCAGTTGCTCGCCATGGACGACGATGCGATTGAGGAACTTTGCACGCGTCTCGTGCCCTTGGGCGCGGGCGACGACAACGCTGCGCGCTATGCACTCACGGGGCTCGCGCGCTATCTCAGCCGCAGCGTATACAATGAGTCCCACCTCACAATGCCAAACTTTGAAGTGCAGCGTGCGGAGGTGGAGGAGGCCCTGCTTGAGGGGCTGAAGTTGAACAAGGACCCGGAATGCCGCGCGTTTCTCCTGCGCCAGTTGCAGCAGTGCGGCAGCGACGAGTCGGTCAAACCCGTGGCGCGTCTGTTGAAGGACGAGGCGAACGCCTCCCACGCGATATTGGTCCTGGACACGCTCGGGACGGAGAAGGCCAACCGCGCACTGACGAAGGGGCTACGCACGAAGTCGAGTGCGACGCAGTTCCAAATCTTGTCGGCCCTCGCGAACAATGGCGCGAACCCGAAAGCCGCCAAGGCCGTACAGAAGCGGCTGGCGGCCAGCCCCGATGCCGATGAACAGGTACATCTGATTTCGATCCTCGTGCGCCTCGAAGGCAAGGGAGCCGGAGAAGACGTGACCGCCGCCCTGAAGTCCGACCAGCCTCGGGTGGCCCAGGCCGCGGCTGGATTCGCAAAGGAACTGGGTCTGGCGGCGGAGTAAGAAGCTGTTAGCTTCCACAGGCATCCCAGCCAAGGCCCTACCCCGGAACGAGCGAGAGGAGAGATCGCGTATGAGCACAATTCAGGTTGAATTGCCTCAAGAAGCCCTCAAGCAGTTTTGCGCCCGATGGAATGTAAGCGAACTGTCGCTCTTCGGTTCTGTGCTGCGCGATGACTTCCGCCCCGACAGTGATTTGGACGTTCTGGTAAGTTTTGAGGAAGAAGCGCACATTGGCTTGTGGGACATGGCCCAAATGGTGATCGAGCTGGAGTCCATGTTTGGGCGGAAGGTCGAATTGGTCGAAAAGGAGGCGCTCTCGAATCCGTATCGGAAGAAGGCGATTTTAGACCACCGTGAGATCGTGTATGCCGCTTGAAAACCGCGACGAGTCGTACCGAAATTGTAAGCGGGGTTTCAGGGTTTTTTTGTCGACCGAAGGTGGGTTAAGCTTCCAGCTTGACGCACAGTCCACTCCCAATACCATCGAGCTCGTTAATGCCTTCACGGATCTCAGTCACGTGAAAACACTGCCGCGCCGCTTTGGAGTGAAGTGTGCCTTGCGTCAAGCCGGAAGCTTAACCCACCTTCGGCGCCGCTCCGGTGGCCGGCAAGAGGCGCTTAGCAAGAAGATTAATTTCGTTCAGGGAGAGCAAGCATCATGAGAAATGTCGCCATTCTCTGCGCAGCCATCTTTTTGCTTGGCCTTTCCAACGTCCCCGCCGCGCCGCCCAATGTTGTCATCATCCTCGCCGACGACCTCGGCTATGGCGACCCCGGCTGCTATAACCCGGACTCCAAGATCCCCACGCCCAACATTGATCGCCTCGCGGCCGAAGGCATGCGCTTCACCGATGCCCACGCGTCGGGCCCGCTGTGCCATATGTCGCGCTTTGGCCTGCTCACCGGCCAGTACCCCTTCCGTGTGCGGGTGGACGATTGGCGCGAGCGGCCGCTGATCGCCGACGGCCAGATGACCATCGCGTCGCTGCTCAAGGGCCAGGGCTATCAGACAGCGATGGTGGGCAAATGGCACTGCGGATTCAAGGAAGAAGGCTACGACAAGCCCCTGCCCGGCGGACCCGTGGATCGCGGCTTCGACACCTACTTCGGCATCCGCGCCTCGACCGATATCGAGCCTTATTTCTACATCCGCGGTGATCGCGCGGTGGAGCCTCCGACGGACCACATCGCGGCGAACAACAGCGAAGACTGGTCACCGGTTCAGGGGGCGTTCTGGCGGGAGGGCGGCATCGCGCCGAACCTGAGGCTGCCGGAGGTCCTGCCCCGATTCACCGACGAAGCCATCGACGTCATCAAGACGCGCGACTCCACCAAGCCCCTCTTCCTCTATCTGGCCTTTCCCGCGCCCCACACGCCCTGGCTGCCCTCGGAGGAATGGGTGGGCAAGAGTGGTGCGAGTATGTACGGCGACTTTCTAATGATGACCGACGCCATGATCGGGCGCGTGCTTCAGGCGCTGGACGAGGCGGGCCTGTCGGAGAACACTCTCGTGATTTTCTCCTCCGATAACGGCCCCATGTGGCTCGAAGAAGACGTGATCCGCTTCGATCATGATTCATCCGGCGGCCTGCGCGGTATGAAAGGCGACGCGTGGGAGGGGGGACACCGCATGCCCTTCATCGTGCGCTGGCCCGGTCACGTGCAACCCGCCAGCACAAGCGATCAGATGATCTGCTTTACCGATTTCATGGCGACCTTCGCCGCACTCACGAATACGCCGCTGCCCGAAGGCGCGGGACCCGACAGTTTCAATTTCCTGCCCGCGCTCCTCGGCGAGCAGCCCGCCGACAAGTCCGTGCGCGAGCATCTCGCCATCGCGTCGGGCAATGGCACGCTGACCCTGCGCTCGGGGAATTGGAAACTGATTGACGCGTTGGGCTCCGGCGGTTTCTCCAAGCCCGCGAAGATCGAGCCCGAGCCCGGCGGTCCAACCGGGCAACTCTACAACCTGGCGGAAGACCCCGCCGAGGCCAAGGACCGTTTTCTGGAACAACCCGAGCGGGTCACATCGATGCAAGCGACATTGCAAACCATTCGCGACGCCACACAAACCCGCCCCTGATTTATACAAGACCGATTCGGGCCGATGGGGTATCATAGGTTCCAGAAACTCGACAAGCCTTACTCAGCAAAAAAACCGAAAGGCCCCTCATGTCCGTTCAACTCATCGCCTTCATCGCCCTCCTGGGCGTGAATCTCCCGACCGGCTCCGCGCCCGAGCCTTTGACCACGCCCCACTTCCCGGATGCGCTTCATGCCTTCGTCTGGCGCAACTGGGATCTCGTGCCCATGGAGCGTATGGCGGATGCCGTGGAGGCGACGCCCGCGCAGCTTGCGGAGATCGGCCACAGCATGGGACTCAGCGGCCCGCCCGCCATCGGCAAAGAGCAGGAGGCCCGCTCCTACATCACCGTGATCCGCCGCAACTGGCATTTGCTGCCCTATGACCAGATGCTGACCCTGCTCAACTGGGACGCGGAGAAGCTGGACTTTGTGCTGCGCGAGGACGACTTCCTCTTCATCAAGTTCGGCAGTTTGAAGCCAAATTCGAAGCCCATCACCTATGCGCCCCCCACCGACGAGGCGAAGGCCCAGGCGGCCCAGATCGCAACGTGGGTTAAGCAGGACTTTCCCGACGGTCTGGCAACCCAGGAACCCCTTTTTCAGTTTGTAAAGACCCTCAGCGCGCCCTTCGAGAATACGAAAGCGGTGCCGAAGGAGCAGCACTTTAATCCGCGATTCTGCGCGCCCTATTTTGGCCTCTACGGCGATCCCCTGGAGCACAGCGATATCGATCCCTTCCCGCCGGCGTATCTCGAGCGCGTGAAGGCCTCCGGCGTGAGCGGCATCTGGATTCCCGCGCTGCTGTATCAACTCGCGCCCTTCCCCTGGGAGCCCGAGAAGAGCGAGGGCTATGAAAAGCGCCTGGAATACCTCAACGCACTGGTCAACCGGGTCAAGGCCTCCGGCGTCGACATCTATCTTTATCTCAACGAACCGCGCGGCCTGCCCCACGCCTTTTTCGAGAAACATCCTGAACTCAAAGGCGTATCGAGCGGCGAGATCACCTCGTTCTGCACCTCCCTGCCCGAAGTGCAGACGTGGCTGCGCGATTCCGTGGCCACGGTGAGCAAGGCGGTGCCGAATCTCGGCGGTTTCTTCACCATTTCCGCCTCGGAAAATCTCACGAGTTGCTGGTCCCACGGCAAGGGCGCGGACTGCCCCCGCTGTAAAGACCGCACCCCGGCGGAGGTTATTGCCGAGGTCAACACCCTCATCTGGGAGGGCATCGAAGCCGGCGGCGGTGGAAAAAGAGTTCTTCGTCTGGGACTGGGGCTGGAACAATGCCTGGGCCCCGGATCTCATCGCGCGCCTGCCGAAAGAAGTGGCCCTCATGAGTGTGAGCGAGTGGGATCTGCCCATCGTGCGCGGCGGCATCGAGTCCAGCGTGGGCGAATACTCCCTCTCCGCCGTGGGTCCCGGTCCCCGCGCGACCGCCCATTGGAAAGTAGCGAAGGATCGCGGCATGAAGACGATGGCCAAGATCCAGGCCAACATCACGTGGGAAATTTCTTCGGTGCCCTACGTGCCTGCTGTGGCCAACGCGGCGGAGCATGCGCGACGTCTGCGCGAAGCGGGCGTGGAGGGTATCATGCTGGGTTGGACCCTCGGCGGCCATCCTTCGCCCAACCTAGAGGTCTTTTCCGCGATGGGTTCGGACACGACCATCACGCCGGAAGACGCGATGAAGCAGGTGGCCGTGGGTCGCTTCGGCGAGTCCCTGGCTCCGGCGGCGGTAAAGTTCTGGCAGTCCGTGAGCACGGCCTATTCCGAGTATCCCTACCACATCGGCACCATGTACAGCGGCCCGCAGCAGGTGGGCCCGTCCAATCTGCTCTGGGGCACGCCCACGGGCTATGGCGCGACGATGGTGTGTTTCCCCTACGATAACCTGGACGCCTGGCGCGTGCAGTTTCCCCGCGACGTGTTCATCAAGCAGTTTACGATCATGGCGGACGGTTTCAATGGGGCCGCCGACGTGCTCGCCGCCGAAGACGCATCCGGACTCGACGCCGCGCAGAAGACGAATCTGGAGCAGGAACTGCGCATCACCCGCGCCTGCGCCCTCCACTTCCAGAGCGTGGCGGATCAGGCGGCCTTCATCGTCGCCCGCGACGCCCTGGCCAAGGCTGAGGGTGATGCGAAGGCGCCGATCAAGGCTGAGCTGGAGCGATTGCTGAAAGCCGAGATTGAAACGGCGAAAAAGATGCACGCCCTGCAATCCGTTGATTCGCGCCTGGGCTTCGAGGCGAGCAATCATTATTTTTATATCCCTGCGGACCTGGTGGAGAAAGTGATCAACTGCGAGTATTTGCTGAGCGAATGGTTGCCTGCCCAAGGCTAAATGGGACTGCCCCTCCAATGGGACTGTCCCCGAGAGTACGCTTTGGCCGTGCGAGAGATCCAGGTGAATTCGCGCCGGCTGGTCGCAGTTCGATCACCCCGGTTGGGACTGTCCCACGCTTTTAAAAGCGCGGGACGGTCCCGAACGCGCGGCGGGCTTCGACACGGCGAGGTAAGCGTGTTTGCATCCTGTACTTTGCGCATCGTTGAGGGGCCTGAGCGTTCAGGACAGTCCCGTTTTTGCAAACCAAGGAAATCCTCATGCCCCGCTTAGACCACGTCGCCGTGCAAGTCGCCGACATCGACCGCGCCATCGCCTTTTACACTGAAGTGCTCGAATTGCCCCTGATGTTCAAGCAGGAAGATCGGGAGCACGGCGAGGTCTTTGCCTTTCTGGCGTTGGAGGGTGGCAATCTGGAGTTGTTGTCCCGCATCGACGCGCACGGCCAACCCGTGCCGGTCGTCGCACCGGAAATAAAGAAGCCCTATTGTCCCCATGTGGCGCTGGCTGTCGAAGACATCGACGCGGCGGTTGCGAAGCTGCAGGAGAGCGGTATTCCGCTGATCGACGGCCCCCTGATTATCCCTGGCAAAGTCCGCTGGCTCTATTTCAGTGACCCCGACCAAAACGTCATCGAATACGTGCAGTGGCTGTAGGGACAGCGTCGCCTCGTGTCATAAGTCCGCGAAGTTTTCTCCGAGCCAGCCAGCGAGCCAAGAACGAGGGAGGGTGATCGTGACCGGCGGGGCTGTCCTGTGGTCAGGGAAGGCACCTCGAATGCTTGAAGAAATCTCAATTCGCAAACACGTCCGCGAAGTTTTTTATGATTGCAACGGGTGGCGGCGTCAGACGACAGGACAACTGCGCCGGTCTGGGCGATTCTCGCTATCCGTCATGCGCATTTACCACGCAAGGTTCACGACGCCACTCGCAGTAACGCGGCACCGCTGTACCTACTCGGTGAAGCCCGCGCGGTGGATCTGATCGCCGGGCACGCCCAAGGCCTCCAGATCCGCCGCGAGCGCATCGAGATTCTCTCCGGGCCCGCAGATGTAATACACATGGTCTGGAAGGTTGAGGGACTTCCTTAGAAAGGCCGTGCCTAGGCTGGCCTTTCGATAGACTACGCCGTCGCCCGAGATCGCCCCGTCCACCGTCCCCGCGGGCATGGTGTCGCTGAAGCACAGCTCGACGCGGATTCCGGGCAGGTGGCCCGCGGCATACTCCAGATTGGGAAGATACAGAAGATCGTTCTCGTCCCGCATGCTATAGAAGAAGGTGACCGGCCGCGTGATCTTCCGATCAATAAAGGTATTGCAGAGGGCCACCATCGGCGCGAGTCCCGCGCCCGATCCCAGCAGGACCAGCGGCCTCGGGTCTGCCAAGTCGAAGGGACACGAGCCCTTTGGGGCGGTCAGCTCCACCAGCGCCCCTTTCTGGAGGTGTTTGATGACATAGTCGGAAAGCCCTCCTGCGTCGGATGCGCGCTGTACCAGGATCCGGTAGTAACGGCCATTCGCGCTATCGGAAAGGTAATAGGAGCGCGCGACGTCCTTCATCCGGCCCTCGTGGTCGGGATCGGGCATCTCGATCCGCAGTTGCACGTGCTGGCCCGGCTCATAGGTCGCCAGCCGTCGGCGGTTGGCCGGACAGAGGTAAAACGAGACATACTGTCCGCCGGCATCTTCATCAACGCGCTTGCGCACCTTGAAGCGGCGCCAGCCGACCCAAATGGGCTCATGGGGCGCGGGGGGGAAGGTGGTCGAAGGCAGTTTTCCGGGTTTTTCCTGTGCCCGCGATGCCCACAAGAGCGCGACAATTATCAGGAAGGCCACGAGGGCAATCGCGCCAAGTATCAACGGATTCAATTCCAAGTCTCCCAGAGTGTTCGCGACGAGGTGGCCTCAATTCAGAACGAGATACGCGATCAGTGCGGCAAGGAGGACCAGTGCGGCAATGGCGCCCGCGACGATCCCGGCTCGACGGGATCGGGCGGGTGTGACCTCTTGCGGCGCTTCATAGACTTGGGTTACCGCAAATTCACCGTGACAGCGCCAGCAGCGTTCGCTGAACATATCATTCGGTTCGCCGCAGTGGGGGCAGTTCATCAGGGTGTCATCCCCGTGGGTAGACAGCTCCTGTAACGTGCTTGCCTGCGCGCCGGGCGGCGGGGTATTCGCCGTGACCCCCAGCCGGTCCAGCGCCTCGACGGCCCGGGGCGAGGCATCAAATTTCAAGACCAGCTTCCAGGTGTCGATAGCGCGGTGGCGGCGACCGGCCCCCTCATAGGTCTTGGCGAGCTGTTCCAACAGCAATACGTCGCCGGGATGCCGGGCCACGGCCATTTCCAACACGGAAGCGGCTTCGGTAAACTGGCCGAGGCGAAAGTGGGTGGCGCCCAGAAAGCGCTGCACGGGCACATGATCCGGCCAGCTTTTTCGGAGCCGGGCCAGTTCCGAAAGGGCGGCGGTGTACTCGCGCTGCTCATAGAGCTTTCTCGCGAGCCGCCAGCGTTGCTCGTGGTCGTCCGGATAAGATTCCAGGTAGACCCGTATTTCGTCTGTGTCAGCCATTTTCTTCCAAGATCTCCGGTTCCCCCGGATGTGGCATGCGGCGATCCGCCCCGTGGCCCCCGCTGCGGCATTATAGGCCCGTGCCGCGAAGAGGTCAATTCAGCACCCGATCTACGGCAACCTGTTGCGCTGTTGTATCCAAAGGTGTACCATGGGTTTGGATGTCGCATGCCGCTGCGTACGTGGTTCGGAACAGTATCGGAGCGGCGGTTCTTCATGCGCGTGGCGGGTGGAAAGCAACATGGACGAGACGCAAGACCTGAGTCCCCCCGAGGGCGAAAGGCAGAATTCGGGTGCTCCCGGGGTTCCCCTTCCCGGAGAACCCCTCGCGGAGAGCAGCTTCGACGGCTTTAACGAGGTCGCCATCCTTAAGAAGTTGGCCGAGGACAAGGCCGCCACGCGGCGCTTGACTCCTGATCAGCGCTCGGTGGATTTGCGCCCGGGAAGCGTCATCAACCGGCGCTTCAAAGTGCTCCAGCAATTGGGATTTGGCGGCATGGGTGCCGTGTATCTCGTGAAGGACACCCACCTCCAGGAGCGGCGCGCCCTCAAGGTGATGCTGCCCCGCCTGCTCTCCAACCCTCAGGCTCAGCGCCGCTTTCTCATCGAGACCAAGATCAGCCAGAAGCTGTCCCACGCAAACATCGTGCGGGTACACGATCTGGGAATGGATTTCGATACGGGCATGCAGTTTTTCACCATGGCGCTCGTTGAAGGGGGGACCCTGTTCCGCTATCTCAAATCTCACGACGGCCAGCTCCCCCTGGACGAAGTCCTGAAGATTATGTACCAGCTCTGCGATGCGCTCACCTACGCCCACCGCTATACGATCCACCGCGATCTGAAGCCCCAGAACATCATGCGCGGAACCGGGGGTCATATTACGGTCCTCGATTTTGGCCTCGCCAAACTCCTGGACCAGAGCAACCCGGCCCTGTCCCGCATGGCCGTGGGCACCATCCACTACCAGGCCCCGGAACAGAAGTCCAACCCTCTGGGCATCGACAGCCGGGCCGATCTCTACTCCCTCGGCGTGATCATGTACCAGTTGCTCACCGGAAAGGTGCCGGCGGGCCAGTACCCGCCCGCATCCACCCTGGCGCGGAATGTTCCCCGAAGCATGGACTTGGTCATCCAGCGTTGCCTCAAGCTCCGAGACGAGCGTTATCCCACGGCCATCGCCCTGCGGGAAGACCTCGACGCCGTCGAAAAGGGCGGACTGCGCCTCTGGTTTGAGGGACTCTTCGGGGGCTGAGGCTCCGGAACCTTCCTTTCGACCCTCGCCACAATTCTTGATGAAAAATTACGCGCATTCTGCTAAAGTACCGGGCAGGTCAGCATCAGGTCTGTGGGAGAACAGGGAGGAAACATGGTCGACGTATCGCAGACGGGGTGTATCCATCACCCCAACATGCAGGCGGTAAACCGCTGCAAACAGTGCACCGTGCCCACGTGCCACAAGTGTACGGTCGTGGGCCCCACGGGCAAATTCTGCTCTGAAAATTGCCGGAACGTCCACGAAGCCTTCATCCGCCGGTCCCAGGAGATCGTCACCACCGCACGCTCCACCTTCTTCGTGAAACTGCGCAGGTGGGTCGCGTCCCTCCTTTATCTTATCGTCGTCCTTTTTGCCGCCGGGGTCGTCGGTACCGTCTTCTATATCCCCGTACTATCCGAATTGACCCTGCGAGTCCGGGGTATGCTGGGTTTCTAGTCTCAGGTAGTTCGCATCTTCAAGCACTTATTGGTTTGTTCATTTCATTCAGGGCGCGCGCGTCCCCGAGCCGCCCAACCAACAAGGAGAGCAATCATGGATCTGAGTGGTTTCAAGTGGCCTTTGATCATCGCAGCCCTCGTCGGTGCCGGCTGGCTGTTCACCAGCGGCGGCGTCAACTGGATGTACGGTCGATTCACTGCGGCCGCGCCCGGTGCCGATGCGGCCCAGGACATACGGGACGAAGCCGGGCTGACGAAACTGGCGGGATACACCTACCATATCTGGAAATGGCGGGCCTGTATCGACATTATTGAGACCAGTGTTGAACGCTATGGGCAGAATGCGCCAAACTACTGGTTTAACATGGAGCGCCTGAGCACCTGCTACGAGCGCGTCGAGGACTACCAGACTGCGGTCAACATCCTCGACGGACTCATCCAGGCGGATGCCCACCAATACGACGAGCGCGTGGGGAACTTTGATAACCTGAGTCTCCGCGTCTCAAAACTCAAGGAAATGTACGAGCTAAAGTGAGTAATAATCACGATACGGTCATGGGCCGCATACCTGTGTTGGAGTGCCTGCGCGCAAGACGGCGCAAGGCACTCCAGCTTTTTTTACTGGAATCAGCGCGAGACCTCGGTGAGATCCGCGCCGCTGCGGGCCACATCCCTGTCCGCGAGGTGTCGCGCCAGGAGTTGGAAAAGCTCGCTGAAGGGGGGAGCCACCAGGGCGTGGTGCTCTTTGCCAATCCCATCCCCGTGCGACCGCTCAACGAATGGCTCGCGGGGAAGATCGCGCCCGACGCCGTGCTGGTGATCCTCGATTGCATCGAAGATCCCCAGAACTTCGGTGCCATCGTGCGATCGGCGGCGGCCTGCGGCGCGGCGGGCGTGATGTTTGCCAAGGACCGATCCGCCCCCATCAGCCCCTCCGCTGTGAAGGCCGCGGCGGGCGCCATGGAGTACATCGACCTCATCCAGGTGCCCAATATCGCCCGCGCGGCGGACCAGCTCAAGAAGCACGACTTCTGGGTGGCGGCGCTCATGCCCGATAGCCCCCAGGTGCTCTGGGAAGCTGATCTGAAAGGCCGTATCGCCCTGGTGGTGGGCAACGAAGGCAAAGGCGTGCGCCCCCTCGTGGAGAAGCAGTGTGACCTGCGCCTGCGCATACCGCTTACGGGTGCGATCACGAGTCTGAACGCGTCGGTGAGTACGGCGATTGCGCTGGCCGAGTGCGTGCGGCAGCGGTATAAGGGCGGGTGAGGGGGACTTTCACCAAGAAGGTGGCACAGCCGTCTCGGCTGTGATTTTCGTTACGCGCACGGGAATGGTGGAGAAGAGTATCCTCGATCTCGCGGCTAAAGAACTCTCGAAGCAGCCGCGCGGGATTTGCCGCAA
Organism: Candidatus Hydrogenedentales bacterium; assembly: GCA_942492815.1. Classification (GTDB taxonomy): domain Bacteria; phylum Hydrogenedentota; class Hydrogenedentia; order Hydrogenedentales; family JAEUWI01; genus JAEUWI01. Next base: position 243,696 of record OW818658.1, read on the forward strand.
CGCAAGTGCAAACCGCGCAAGGGCCAAGCCTTATGGCGGATGAAGTACCGGGGATAGTCGCCTCCGATCACCGAAGTCCGTCCGCCAGGTCGCTTGGCCAAGCTTGCTGTGGGCTATCGTCGAAATATGGCGCTGCCTGCCTGGCGCTCTCTATTTTCATCAGCCGGGCCGTTGCGTCACAATCCTACAGGCGCCGGTCGTATATATGTGCTAGTCATCCTCCCCTTCGTCGTCGTCGGCGCGATGCGGGAACGGATCGTCGGGCGCTTCGCTATGGCAGACCGTGCACGTGTCGATGGTCCCGGCGTGTCCCTGCAGGGCAAGTGCCTGGAGATTATCCGGCTCGGTTACCGTCGGCGTAATCGCATGGGGGCTCCCGTGGCACGCGGCGCAATGGATGCCCTGATGCCCTTTGGCGTTCCGGAAAAGCGTGTCGGGCTGCTCAAACGAGAAACCGGAACGGGCATGGCAATCATCGCAACGCGGTTCATCCTGCCATGGCCGCCGCCCGGGATCGGCTACCTCGTTCATGTCGCCGTGACAGTCCATACAATCCATGCCGTTGGCGTAGTGAACGTCGCGGAGGCACTGCGTGCGAATTCCGGGATGGCATGCATAGCAATTGACTGTCAGAGCGGCTTCGGCCATGCGGGTCGCGTGGGCATGGTGCATTGCGCGCGACAGACTGGGCACGTCCGGGGTGCCGGCCGTCCCGAGCGGCGCCTGGGCATGGCAGCCGCCGCAGAAAACAGGCTTCATGGACTCGATGTTCAGTTCCGGGTGAAGCCGATCGTGTGCGCGAAGAATATCGGTCGCAACCGAAATCCCTGGTTCGTTGTGACAGAGCTCGCAACTGATCTCCCAGGAGACCGGGACGACCGCTTGGGTTTCCGCGACGATGACTCCGTTTCTGGCCACTTGAATGGTCGCCAACGGATAGGGATTCTCCTGGCCGGTGTCGTCGATCGGAGTCAGCGGTATTCCGGTCACGTTCCAGTCGTTCCGGCCTTCGCCCACGAGACTGACCATCGTGCCGGACAGGCCGTGGCCCGTAAGGCCAACATTGTCCGAGAGGCCTACGCCCAGCAACGCATCGACATGATCCCAGAAGTTGGTCTTGTCCGCCGAGTGCGTGTTGGACGGGATGCTGTACGACACGGTCACGCCGCTTCGAACGATGCGGGGCTCTTCGCCGCTTCGATCAATGACCTGGGCGTGCAGGGTGTTGAAGGGCGGCAATATCATAAACTCGGAGAAGTCCGCGTTCATGCAGTGCATGCCGAGGTCGTTGTAGCCGAAGACCACCATGGCGGTGCTGAGCGGACCGTAGGTCTCCGTGATTTCGGTGGTTTGTCCGCTCGCGATGACCACCATGCGACTGTTGGGCTTCAGCCACCCCACCACGTCACCAAACGACAGGGTGTGCTGGCCTACCGAAAGGTCCTGGACCGTTTCGCCGCTCTCGCGCCAGTCGCCGCCATCGACACGCCAGAGGGCACCGGCCAATCGGGCGGCCTCGGGATCGAGAAGCACCCGCAAACCGGCGACTCGTTGGGTGTAGGTTCCGATGGATTCCACAGTCTCACCAGCCAGCACGCTCAACGTCGCGGCCTCCGGTTCATTCCAGCCGTCCACCGCTTTGTAGGTCACCGTATGCGGACCCGGCGCAAGCCCGGGAACCGTGTCGCCGCTCGCCTGCCACACGCCCCCATCCACGCGCCACTGGGCACCGGCGTTCCGGGCGGCTTGTGGCTCCAGCGTCACCCGCATCCAACCGGTAGACCCCGGACCCGACGCATACGTTGCGGCGAGGTTGGTCGTCTTGCCCGACTCGATAACAACGGTCTCATCCTCCGGACGGCTCCAGCCGGATACTTCATAGAACGTGACTTTGTGTTCGCCCGGCGTCAGGCCACTTACCGTGGTGCCACTGCCGCGCCATGCGCCTTCATCGACCCGCCACTTCGCCCCAAGGTCGGAGACGGCGACCGGACTGATACTTACGAACAGGGAACCCGCGGGCCGGACCGCCCGGAGCCTGATCGTCTTTTCTTCCCCGCCGGCCGTCACCACAATGGAAGTATTCGATTCGCCCGCAACCATTTCCTCGCGATTGATCCGCACCAGAATCGGGTGCCGATCGGCGGGCCCGGTACTCGTGCAAGCGGACGTGTCACACTGCACACAGAAGTGCTGCGGGGTCAGGGCGATGTCCAGTGGCGTGCCATCTTGGTTAGCCTTCCAGACATAGAACGTCCATTCCGTTTCTTCCGTACCAAAATCATGGTAGGTATCGGAGAGACCGATGAGGCTCGCTTCTGGGCAGCCGGAAAGGAACAGGGAGAATGAAGCGACCAAGGGGATGGCGAGCAGGCTGACGCGACAAATGTACATGACGAGCACCTCCAGCACCAACCTACCGCCTTCACGTTATACCTATTCTCACCTCTTGTCAATGGCCTTGTCGCGTTCCGACGGGGCCGTGAACTGGCACGGAAAATGCCCCTTACCGGTTGGCGGACCGCAACGGCCCGATCCGATGCTGCGCAACCATGAACTTCGCCAGTTTGGGGCAATTTGGTAATTACGGTGTCAAACGTGTCGACCTGGAAGTGGTCGTTCCGGAAGCCAAAACCCATGATCAGATGCGAGCGGCCGTCCACCGGTCAAGGGCGAGGTGCAACGCCCCATAAAATCCGCCGCCCCGTTTTGGGGTATTTCAGGCAGATAAAGAAAGGCAAAGGGGTCCGCCCCCTGGTGGAAAAGCAGTGCGACCTGCGCCTGCGTATACGTTGACGGGCGCAATCACGAGTCTGAACGCCTCGGTGAGCACGGCGATCGCCCTGGCGGAGTGCGTGCGCCAGCACTATAAGGGCGGGTGAAGGGGAGGGGTTTCGCGAAGAATGTGGCACGGCCGTCTCGGCTGTGCCTCCGCGTCTACTGCTCCCCGTAGGCCTCATTATTCTGGCGGTAAAGGCGGCGGTCCTGGGTCATGGCGTGGGCGCGCCGGGTGGCTTCGGCCATGGTCTGGGGCGGGGCCTGGCCGTCGGACCACCAATCGGCACCGGCGGTCCAATAGGGGCCGCCGTGCTCGTAGGCGCCGATGTCGGGCGCGTCGCCCGCGAAGGCGTCGGTGATTCCGGGGATGGTCGCGCCGCGATCGATGAGCGGGCTGCAGGGGGCGGGGCGCAGATCGGGCGCGTCTTCGCTGGGGGCGATGAAGAGGAGTACCTGGTCTTCGGGCTTGATGCGGTGGTTGTGGTGGATCGCGGGGGACTCGGGGATATCGACAACGAAGTCGCGCTTCGCCTTTTCTTCGGGACTCATGGTGCGGTACTCGCGGAGGTCGATGCGGTCGGCCAGGCGGAATACGACGTTGTTCTGGATAGGCCAGTCGGCCACGACCTCGGTCTGTTTCTGCTTCACGATGAGGAGGGGGTGCTCGGGGTTGTTGACTAAAATCGTGTTGTTGTAGATACGGAAGTCATAGCCGTTGGCCTTGCCGCCGGCTTTGCAGTTCCACACGACGTTGTGGTGGATGAGAACCTGATTGCCGTCCTGGTCGCAGCGCAATCCGATTCCGTTGATGTCGTGGACCCAATTGTGGTGGAAGCCGCTCCAAGCGCGGTTGTCGCCCTGAGGTATGTAGAGGGCGGAAACGTCGCTGCAATAGCGGCCGAGATTGAAAAGGTGGTTGTACTCGGCGGTGCCGGGGCCGGGGCCGGGCAGGTAAATGCCGATGCCGCTGCCGTTGAAGATGGTGCAGCGGGCGATGGTGTTGCCCTCTTCCGAGGTGTAGGCCCAGCGAAGTGCTTCGCCCGCGGCGTTCGCGGCGTCATAGGCCCGCTTGCGGTCGTATTCCAGGGAGACATTGGGGTCGCCGTGGCGACCATGGCGACTGCCTTCGGTGACGATGCAATTTTCGATTCGGTTGCCGCGCCCCGTGACGTGGATTGACGTGCCGGGCGCATAGGTTACGAGGCATTTGTGCAGGGTGTTGTTTTCGCCCTGGATGAAAACAGGGCGCTGGTCTTCGCGGACCTGCCGGTTGTCGCGCATGGTCAGCAGCTCGTAGGGATAGCGGAATTCACAGTCGTCCAGCGTCACGTGGCGCGCCTTGCCGAAGTGTGCGTTACAGCCGAAGAAGGTGATGTCCCGTACGACGATATGCTCGATCCCTTCCCCCTCAAAACCGAACACACGCCGCCTGACGCGGACATCCCCCGGCGCGGGCATCGTGCCATCGGGTGGGATGAACAGCAGTTCTTTCGCTTCCGCGTCGTAGTACCACTCCTGTTCCGCGTCCAGCAGCGCGCGGTGGTCGAACACGGCGAAGCGGTTGCCCTGGAAACCAAAGGTCTTGAGCCGTTCGGAGCGGCCGTCCTCGCCGGTCAGTCGCGGATTGTCGTAGAAGTCAGTGTCGTCCCAGCGCAACGCCGGCTGGCCCGCCTCGTGGGCGAGGATGGCGCGGGTAAAGGCATTGTTGCCCTTGCCCAGCTTGATCCAGAGCTGCGCGCCGACCAGGCTTTCGCCCAAGGCCGCCAGTTCGGGGCTCATCACCATTCCGCGCTCGGAGCCCGCACCGGTGCGCGCCCACTTCTTCTCCTCCTTCCAGTTTTCCTCGAACTTCATGTTGGGCCAGCGCGCGAGCACCATGGCCTGATCGCGAAAGAAAACCTGATCCGTGGGCGCTTCCAGAGGCGTCTGATAGTGGCGGCCATCCTCCGAGGTCCACGCCGTTTCGATGGGGTCCGTGCCGTCGACGATGACTTCCTCGCGGGCGGCAGCGGTGAAGGTGATGGGCTGGTCCGGCAATCCAGAGTGGGTCAGGGTTACCGTCTCGTGATAGCGCCCGCCCCGTATCACGCAGGTCTGGCCGGGCTGAAGCACATCGGCGGCGCGCTGAATCGTGCGAAAGGGCGCGGCCTCCGTGCCCTCGTTGCCGTCGTCGCCCCAGGGGGCCACATGGCGGGCGGCGGGCTGCGCGTCAACCGAAGCGACAGCAGCCACCAGGGCCAGGGCGATCAGTATCACGTGTGGCATGGGTCGAGCTCTTTAGTTGGCAAGGTGCGGCTGCGTTAAGAAGGACAATCACGCCGCTTGGATTCGCTTTAGGACGAGTGCTTTGAGGTCCAGAAAGTCCCGTGGTTGCTCGATTTTCGAGCCTTGGCGGAGCAGGTCCTTTACGATTTCCCGAGTCTTGTCGCGCCCCTGAAGGAGTTCGCCCGCATTAGTTCTAACTTCAAAGCAGGCAGAATTGACCAAATGGGCAAGGACAGCCTTTCCCTGAATCATGTCTAACCATTTGCCATGCCCGATGGTCAACTCATCCATGTCGCCAGTCATTCGTTGAAGGGTTTCATAGAAGAGCCGCTCTAACTCCTCCGTGGAGACGGAGCTCTCGATATTGGCAAGCCGCTGGGAAAACTCCGGGCGGCTTTTCAGTCTTTCCAGAGCGAATTGGGCACTTATGAATTCCTTGGGGTCTTTGAAGAGCTTGATCCACTCACGCTTTTGAGTTTCACGAATAGCAACAATCACATAATTTGCAGCGTCAAGATACAGTCTTTGATTTGCGGCTTGGATCAGTTTCTGAGTGAGTCCGGCTTCATCTGTCCGACAGAAGTGTGAGTGCCTCAAATACGTTGGTTCGAGAAAGTAGTTCTCGATTTCTCGCCGACGCCAAACGAGGAGGTTGTAGGACGTGGGATCGGGAAAGTTGGACCAGTACTTTTCCACGTCGTCGTCGCTATGATGGGGATCCCTGTCGATGAGGAAATAGTAATCGGGGTGATGGGGATGGAGCGAGGTGGCAACGTTCTTTAGGGAATAGGATGGCCCAAGCGGCTTCACGGTAATCTGGAAGTCAAAGAGCTCTTCAAGCACTTTGACGTCGAAGGACTCGTCGTTTTCCCCTTCGACGAACAGGACGTGTTTCGCGTCTTGAAGTACGTTCTCAGGCGCTCCCCCGGTTGTTACCCTAATCACCGAACAACCTCTGGCTCGGTGCTAAGAAGGACGCGCCGATCTTCGTCCACTGAATCCATGACGAACTCAGAATGAGTGGCCATAACATACTGATTGTCTGGTGCCAGTGAAAATAACGTCCTGATGAAGCTCCGGTGCCATTGGGCATTCAAATGAAGCTCCGGTTCGTCGATCAGTACCACCAATGGGTTGTTTCTAGTGTGAAACCAGACAAGGAAGAGCGTAGAAATAATCTCCTTCTGTCCCGAACTCAGCCCGTCAAACGTAAAAGGGGCCCCTCCGCTTTCAGGTATAATTCGAAAATCTACGGTGTTGTCGGGTGAGGGTCTCAGCTTACTAATCGCACCACCGGCATATCTGTGTAACAACTCATTCAACTTTAAGGTGGCTAGTTCTGAATCCTGCCCTTGATCTCGGTCAAGTTCGAAAAGGTCCGCTTTGCCCATCATTGTTCTGAGCATTAGCACTTTCAGAGCGCTCACAGTGGACTCGTCACGATTGCCATGATTTCTACCGCGAAATCCAGCCCTTTCCACCATCATCCCAAGGTCTGGATTTCCTTCCTGAACCTTTCGATAACTATTGAAAGATAGAAAGCTGGATTCTGCGATCGGATCGGGAGAAAAGCCCCAAATAGTTCGTAATACGTCATGAATCTGATCGTCAGTTCGCAGTCGTGATCCACCGCGAGACTTCTGCCTCTTGGCGGTGCTGGTAAATTTGATAGTCCCATCTCGGTCGATTTGCAGTCGCGCTTGCTCCGGCCGACTATCTATCCACAATTCACCTGTAACTTCAGCGAATTCGGTGCCCGCGCGAATCACGAGATCCGGAATGTCAACGGAATCGAATTCAGGCCAATAGAGCTCGATTGTGTATTGGCCGAGTTTTGCCCCAAGCAGCAACAACGCGCAGCATTCAAGGACCGACGTTTTCCCCAGCCCATTTTCACTGCCCATGACCAATACATCCGGATCGCCCGACATCAATGGTTCGGGGAAGTCCAGATCAAGGGAATCAATACCCTTGTAGTTCCGAATGGAAATATGTCTTAGCTTGATGGCCGTTTTCTTATCATCGCTCATTTCGGCCTCCGTGACTTCTTACGCCGCGAGACAATCCTCCCCCGAGCACTGTAGCCCGGAAGTCCGATGTGCGGGCCTTCTTAATCCATCACCGGCGGCGTATTCAGATCCCGCTCGCGCAGGCGCTTGGCGTAGTACGTCACGATGCGGCGAAGCAACTCGTCCCGCTTGATGCCTTCTACTTCGGCTTTCCAGCGAAGGAAGGCCGCGACGGAGCGGGGCAGGGTAACGGTCATCTTGACCATATCCGAGGGATTGGTATCGCCCAGGTGCTGGTCCTTTTTCTTCCGCTGCCGCATTTGTTCTTCGGTTTCCGACATGTTCTCCTCCACGATTTTACTCCTTTATGTAAAAGGGCCACTCTGCCTAATATCATACACGGTTACGCTCACAATTCCAACGATTAAGGTAAAGCCACGTAATTCTGTTAAAAGCGTGAAGAGTATTCCTTCTCGGCTCCCTTGTCTTCTATAATACGCGAGACTGGCCGGTCGGTGTCGTCGGCGTAAATCCTATGAAGGCAGGAGAATACGATTGAACATCCTTGGTATCGGGGGCTATTCCCATGATTCCGCCGCCGCACTTGTTCAGGACGGGCAGGTTGTCGCGGCGGTAGCGGAAGAGCGCCTTTCCCGAGTAAAGCACCAGGGTGGCGTACCCCGAATGGCCGTCAATTGGTGTCTTTCCGAGGCAGGATTGACCCTGGATGACATCGATCATATCGGCTGCTACATGCGCCCCGGGCTGCGGGTTGGCCGGCGATTGCCCTATCGGTTAAGCACGGCGTGGCGGAGCCCTTTCTACGCCGCCGCCTTTTCGGCCTATGAACTCTGGCACAACGCGGGCTACATCCGGGGCATGCAGTCGCTTCGGGGAAGGAAGGCCCAACTCCACTTCATGGAGCATCACCCGACTCACGCGGCCAGCGCATTTCTGTGCAGCCCCTTTGAGGAGGCTGCCCTTCTGTCCATCGACTACGTGGGGGAGTGGGCCGCCACCTGGACCGGTATCGGGCGCGGCGCGGACATCACCCGACTGCGCCAGGCGAACTACCCCAATTCGCTGGGCGTGTTTTACTCTGCGCTCACGGACTACCTCGGCTTTCTCCGCGCTTCGGACGAGTACAAGGTCATGGGCCTCGCGTCCTACGGCGAGCCAGTCTACTACGAGGCCCTGAAGAAGGTACTCCGGCCTCAGGAAGACGGCTGGTACCGCATCGACCACAGCTACACCGCCTGGCACTATCTGCCCGGATCGCGCTGTGGCTACTTCAGCGACAAGTTCATCCGCGAATTCGGGCCGCCGCGCGCGAAGGGCGAGCCCATCACCGAGCACCACCAGAACTTGGCAGCCTCCGCCCAGCGCCTGCTGGAGGACATCGTACTGCGTCTGGCGGAGAATCTTCGCCGCGAGACGGGCATGACCAAGCTCTGCCTCGCGGGCGGCGTGGCGCTCAACTGCTCCATGAATGGTCGTCTGAAGCGGGAGTCGGGCTTCGAGGATATATGGATCCAGCCCGCCTCGGGTGACGACGGCATCGCCATCGGTGCCGCGCTTCAGTTGCACCACCGCTTCAACGGCCCAAAGCGCGGTTACACCATGACCCAGGCAAACCTCGGGCCCGATATTGACAACGATGCGATTGAGGCCCACCTCAAGCTCACCAAGACGCCCTACACGCGCTCGACGGACATCGCGACCGACGCCGCGAGACTGCTGGCGGAGGGCAAGATTGTTGGCTGGTATCAGGGCCGCATGGAGTTCGGTCCACGCGCTCTGGGCAACCGCAGCATCCTCGCCGATCCCACGCGGGCGGACATGAAGGACCTGGTAAACACCTACGTGAAGTTTCGCGAGGAGTTTCGTCCTTTTGCGCCGAGCGTATTGGCCGAGCGCGCCCCGGAATACTTCGAGGGTTGCACCGATTCGCCTTTCATGCTTTTCGTCTATCCCGTGCGGCCCGAGAAGCAGGCGGAAGTGCCCGCGATCACCCACATCGACGGCACCGCGCGCGTACAGACCGTGACGGAAGCGTCCAACCCGCGCTACTACCAGCTCATCAAAGCCTTCGAAGCGATCCGGGGCGTGCCCATGGTGCTCAATACGAGTTTCAACGTCATGGGCGAGCCCATCGTACACACGCCCGCCGATGCTTTGAAATGTTTCTACGGCACCGGCATGGATGCCCTGGCGATGGGAGATTTTCTGGTGGTGAAATAGGCTGCAGACTGTAGGCTGTAGGCTTTGGCTGGCGGGCTACTGCTCCGATCCAGTCCCATACGACCCATAAGACCCATAAGACTCATAAGACTCATAAGACTCATAAGACTCACTATCCTCCAGACCAAAACCTAAATGGAATCATTGCCCACCGATGCGCATTCTTATTCCCACTGTTGACTATCCGCCTATCGAGGGCGGCATCAGCACCGTCGCCCTGGAGGTGGCTCGGGCTCTTCATCGCCAGGGGCACGAGGTGACCGTGGTGGCCCCGCTGTTTCCCGACATGGAAGCCTTCGATGCGGCGGAGCCCTACACCGTCGTGCGGTTTGGGGGCTACGACGCGGGCTGGTGGCGCCTGGTACCCTTTTTGTTGAAAAGTTGGCCGCACACGCGGGGCGTGGATCGCATCATCGCCATCAACATCTCCTACGGCGGCGTGCTCGGGCGATTCGCGAAGCTTTTTCGCGGTACGCCCTATATCACCCTGGCCTACGCCTACGAGTTTCTCAAGTTCGCGAAGAATCCATTCGCCCGATTCGCCCTGCGAAATCTCTATCGCAACGCTACGCACACCGTGGCCATCAGCAAGTTCACCCGCGAGAATCTGATTCGTTTCGGCGTCCATGAAGATCTCGTCCGGGTGGTATTGCCCGGGGCCCGCGTGCCCGAGCCCATCGCACCCGAAGTGGCCGCTGTGGCCTGCCGCCGCCTCGATGTGGAGGGCTACAACTTCATTCTCGCCGTCGGTCGCTTTATCCCGCGCAAGGGCCAGATCACCCTCATCGAAGCGCTGCCGCTCCTGCACGAGTGGTGCCCCAACGTTCACCTCGTCATGGTTGGACGCGGGCCCGCGCTGGCCAACTGTCGCGGCAAGGCCGAGGCGCTGGGCATGGAGGGCTTCGTCCATCTGCCCGGCTATGTGCCCGATGACACCCTGCAGGCCCTGTACCAGACTTGCACCTGCTTCGCCCTGCCCACGGGGGAAGACGAGGACGGCCAGGTCGAAGGTTTTGGGCTCGTCTTCACCGAGGCCCACGCCCACGGCAAGCCGGTTGTCGCCGGACGCAGCGGGGGGGTGGTGGATGCGGTGCTCCACGAGAAAACGGGCCTGCTGGTGCCGCCGGGCAACGCGGAAAAATTGGCCGAAGCCCTGCGCCGCATATTGGAAAATCCCGAACTCGCGGAATCCCTCGGCAGCGCCGGGAAAAAGCGCGTGGAATATCAGCTCAACTGGGATGTATTCGCCGAAAAACTAGTCGAGGGTCCGTAGCGGTCTGCGGTTTCAATAATCCCAGGTCCCATACGACCCATACGACCCATAAGACCCATTTCCCATGACCCGCTACCGCATCGCCCACATCATCACCCGCCTTTCCCAGGGCGGGGCCCAGGAGAACACCTTCCACACGGTGCGTCTTGCGGATCGATCGCGCTTCGACGTGGATCTCATCAGCGGCCCCGTGGACGGTAGCGAGGGCAGCATCGAGGGTGTGGTGGGGGCCGCGGGGATTGCGATCATCCGGGAGCCCCACCTGGTGCGCGCGCCCGTGCCCCACCTGGATTGGCTGGCCCTGCGCGGCCTCACGCGCAAGCTGAAAGAGGGCCGCTACGACCTCGTCCACACCCACACCTCCAAGGCTGGCTTCCTCGGGCGCCTGGCCGCTGAGCGCGCGGGCATTCGCCACGTCGTCCACACGCCCCACGGCAATGTGTTCCACGGATACTTCAACAGCCCCGTGACCCGGCTCTACGTCTGGATGGAGCGCCACGCCGCCCGCCGCACGAGCCGCATCATCGAATTGACCGAAGGCGGCATCAAAGAACACCTCGCCGAGGGCATTGGCCAGCGTGACCAGTACCGCGTGGTCTTCAGCGGCATCGACACCGCGCCATACGAAGCGGCCATCGCACGCCGTCAGGAAACCCGCGCCGCGCTCGGCATCGCGGATGATCAAGTGCTCATCGGCGGGTTGGGCCGTCTGGAGCCCGTGAAGGGTTTTAATCATTTCATTGAAATGGCGCGTCAGCTTCACGAAAAGGACCCTTCGCTGAAGTTCATGATCGCCGGTGATGGCGCGCAAGCTGAGCAACTTAAGGCTTCCGCGAGCGATCTGCCCATAGCGTTCCTCGGTCGCCGCAACGACGTGCCCGAACTCATGGCGGCCTTCGACGTGCTCGTGGTCCCCTCCATCAATGAAGGCATGGGCCGCGTCATTCTGGAGGCCGGTGCAGCCGGCGTCCCCATCGTCGCCAGCCGCGTCGGCGGCATCCCCGATATCGTCGACGACGGCGAAACCGGCCTCCTCGTCGCGCCCCGCGCGCCCGATGAACTGGCATGCGCCGTCCTCGCCCTAGTACACTCCCCCGAGCGGCGCTGCCTCATGGGAGCCGCGGCCCGCGCCAAAGTTGTGCCCCACTACAGCCTGCAACACATGGTTCAACGGATTGAAGCCATCTACGAGGAATTGCTGAATGAGAGTGCCCCAGACCCCCGGTGACGAGTACCTGTCGAAGCAACGGCTCCTGGTCATTTCGCCCCACGCTGACGACGAAAGCTTCGGCTGCGCCGGGACCATGGCCCGCATCAAAGACCTCGGCGGCGAGGTCTACGTCATCTGCTGCTCCGTCGGCACCCTCAAGCACTACGACGGCAAAGACGAACTCGTGGATGGCCGCACGCGGGAAAAAGAGTTCGAAGCCGTGATGGAGTACCTCAAGGTCGACGACTACGAGTACCTCTACCGCGACGCCGACACCCACCTGCGCATGGACACCATCCCGCGCCGCGACCTCATCGCCCTCTTCGAGCGCGATGCCCGCCTCGCGCTGGACAAGCTCCAGCCCACCATGCTCGCCATCCCCGTCTCCTCCTACAACCAGGACCACGAGGCCGTATTCCGCGCCGCCTTCACCGCCGCCCGCCCCGGCGTGCCCAAGGACAAACCCATCCAGCCCCTCGTCCTCGGCTACAACAACACCTCGCTCTTCTGGAGCCTCGAGCATGAAAAGATCCACATGAACTTCTACGTGGACATCTCCGACTACCTGGAGCAAAAGCTCCACGCGCTAAGCCTGCACTCCTCGCAGATGCGCGATCCGATCCACCATTCCAGCGTGCAGAATGTGGAATACACCGCGCGCTTGAGAGGGAGCGAGATTTCGGTCGCCGCCGCGGAAGGGTTTATGCTGTTTCGGCAGATTTTGTAGGGACTGACACGCCCCGCGACACCAGCTTTCAAAAACGTCGAATACATGGCAAAATTGCGGGAGAGCAATATCCGCAACTCCGACCTCGGCGCTACTGATGTCTCGAACTACAATTGCTCAGAAAAGTTTTCCCGTTTTGAATTACTTCGCGCTTTTGTTGTAAAAATCCTTCTCGATCTTCTCGCTTGTTTTTAGGATAGCACTGTAGTTGCCTGCTGTTGCGCTTGAAATTAACTTTTTTATGTTCTTATCCTTTATAGATAAGCTTACTAGGTCATACTTCTTTACTATATCGATCCAGTTTGATACAGGCTTCTCGGATTGCAGCTTCGCAAGTATTCGCAAATCGCTGGGAAGTACATAATTTAAGTAGTATGACCACCGTTCATCGGTTAGTGTTTTCAGAATCGCCATAGCATGGGGCTGTGCGGACCAGGAATGGCCGTACCGATTTCCTAAGACGACTGAAAGGAGAGCGGTCATACACGCTGGTAACGCCAGCGTCGGAATAGTCGTTCCAAGTTTTCCCAAACTCTGAACAGGTGCAACTTCTTTGTAAAAATTATCCATGCCATCGTGGGCCGCGAGAATTGCATTTGCGGCTTTTACAAATGTGTCGCTGCGTAGGTTTTCAGGAACAAAGTCAAAACCCTTCACCTTTAGTAGAGCACGTTTGAGACCGGCTACTGCGGTTGCCCTTCCTGCCACATACGCTTCCGCGTACGCCCGTCCGACCTGCCATCTTTCCACTTCCCGAAGTTGGGGCCAAATTGCAGGTATGATAGTGTTTACATTTGCAAGTATGTGCTCCAGACTAGCCCCTTCGTTTCTTCGTGTCGCATTTACAAGGACATTGATGGTGAGCTTCAGAAAGAAGTAAGGGGAAGTTGTGAGCGAATCGATCATTTCATCATCTGCTGCGATTGTGTTACGCTCTAGCGCATTTCTGAATTTTACGAACTTGCTCGCTACTTCGATCTTTGGCCGCCCCAACACTGAACGCACACAAGTTTCTAGGGATCCAATAGCCTCATGCCTATTGATTTCTTGCTCTTGCTCGTGTTCATGTTCTAAGTCACGCTTTACGAAATGCGTGATGAGTTCATAAGCATGGCGCAATCGCAGGGCATCAGTAGAGGTTACCACCCCAAGCTCCTCTGCCAGCCGTATTGCTTCCCTATCAGTTACAATATCTTCGACGTCATCATCTTCCTCAATGTCCGGCTTTCCAAGCATTTCAGCCAGCAATTCGACTCCAACAGTCCCGAGTTCTCTCTTTAGCGCAAGGATCGTCTTTCCCCACAAATAATTTAGGGCCATCGGATAGAAGCCCGCCTCGAAAGCTTTAGTAATCTGAAGTTTATCGTTCTTACTAAGTTGAACTGCACGAGTCGCAATCTGGTGCACGTCGTCCAGTCCAGAAGGCAGGACCACTTCTTGGGGCTGCCATGCAGACAATTCATTCATTCTCAGATCCCTTGAAGTAAGAAGTACCGTCCTGAGACTGCATAAGGACAGCGGATAGCCCTTTCCCCAGTTTTGACTCTAATGCCATGTACGCTCGTTTCCTAGCGCCTCCAATAACCTTTTGAGGGCTCGGAGAACTTACAAAATAGTTGAAACCGAGAAGTCTTGCGCGGTTATCAAAAAGCACTATTCCATCGGAGTTCAGCATGCCCTTTAGAAGACCTCCTGCACTTTCTAGTTCGTATTCTGAGGAACGATGGTCAAGCAGTCTCTCCATAATATCTGAAAAATCGACAGGGATGTCTAGCGTAACTCCATCTTTCGCCAGAAATCTCGGAGGGCGATTCATTGATGTCACCGCGACAATCCAACCATGAGAGTGCAACAATGCTTCCATAAGAATCCGACTGAAGTAACTATCGAGCTGTTCACGCGTACCAGACTTCAGTTGCCTCAAGATAGAGCCTATCAATAGGTGAATACCAGTCAACGGGTGCTGCGCGTTGTCATCGCGGTGGTCCAGATACACATAGTGATGCGCTCCATTCTCAGCTCTGACTTCGACGCAGTCTAAAGCCAATTGCTGTATTTTTACGATCTGAAGTCCAGAATCTGGCACTAGCACTATATCGTCTATCGGGACAGAAGTAATATTGGAGGCGCCTCTAAATACTCCGAACTCCAAGATTGTGTCTTGCTCGTGAAAGTATATCGCCCATCCACCTACTGCTAACGGAGCGCACTTTTTCACTCCCTCTTTAATGCCCTCCACTTCAAATGTTGCCGAACCGATTTTGACACTTAGGCATCCGGGCAGCATCTGCAGGAGTTTCACCATGTCATTTATCAAGTACGCTTTTGGCGATAGTCTCGTGCCTTCTTCTTGACATCTCGCGAGTGCAACGACTAGTTCGACTATCAGGGAAGAGTTCGCCAGCATTTTCAAATTAGACTTTGAGCAAAAGTCCGCGAGTCCACCCAATAAGCCAGTTCGATATGTGATATTTGTAGCCATCCAACGAGTCCGTTCTTAAGCAAAGCAGTGAATCCATTCTGGACTCTGTGCCTAGTTCACTGTCCCCATCCATCGTGCGGCGAGCTTTCCGCCACGATATGCCGCACCTTCACCAGCATACCCCGGTGTTGGCTGTAGTCCATAGCGCCTAGAAACTGAAGTCGCCCGACGACCAGCCCCGGATGCACGGCGATCCTCGTCGCGAACTCCTTTACCCGGTTCGCGGAGTACAAGGGCACGCTATCCGCTACGAAGGCATCGATCTCCGCCTGCGGCACGAGAATCTCTGCCGCGCCCTCGTTGGCCAGTCGTTCTTCTTCAGGAACGTCGCTCTTCTTTCCCATAATGTCCACATCGAGCATAGCACGTTCATGGCCGTGGCCGTATTTCACGTGCATGAGCTCATGCATGAGTGTGAACCAGAAATTGTCGATGCGGTCGAGGCGCGTGGACAAGACGACGACGGGGCTGCGATAGTCGAGCCAGAAGCAGACGCCGTCGATGAGGGAGGCGGGCAGGGCCTCCACCAGGAGAAAGCGTATGCCGGCCTCGGAGAGGAGGCCAGGGATGTTCGCCAGTCGGGCAGTTTCCGGGAGCAGCTTCCGGAGCTCGGTGAATAGGCCCGGCAGCGCAATCTCGGAAAAGGTGCCTGCGGGCACTGTTGCAGCGAGGTGGTGGGCGCGATGGAGCCAGGCGAGCTGTAGGGGCTCCTTGGTTTCATCGCCACCACGGCGCGCGGCAAAGCCGAGCTCGGGCGGCGAAAAGAATGCGTCGATTTCAGCTTCGAGCGCGTCGATGTCCTCGGTTTGGCTTAGCCAGCCCCGGTTGGCCATGAGGCGGACGGGGTACTTCGAATATAGCTCCGATTTTCGCGACACGCTTCTGGTGCGCGCGGGGCTGCACTGGGTATGGTGCAGGCGGTAGGCGTTGTCCAGATTGAGCCACACTTCCGGCCCGGTGCCGAAGGCCTCGCCGATGAGCACCGCCATTTCGGGCGTGATGCTGCGCTTGCCGCCTATGATATCGCTGACAGTCTTTTTGTCCACGCCGAGGATGGACACGAGGTCGGACTGAAGCCAGCCACGGGCTTCCAGTTCCTCCTGGATATATTCGCCCGGCGGGAAGACCTCGGCGAGTTTAAGGGGCGTGTTTTCCATGTTAGTGATAGTCCTCGATAGAGAGTACTACGAATCTCTTGTTGGGCGGCTCGCCTTCAAATCGAAAGACCAATCGGAACTGCCGGTTGAGCCGGATGGAATGCTGGCCCTGGCGGTCGCCTTTCAACTCTTCAAAGTGAAAGCTCTTCATGGCGCGGAAGGACCGCTCGTCGGGCGCATTCAGGATGAACTGCATCCGCTTTCGGTACATCTTGACGACCTCGTCCGGCAATCGGTGCCTGTAATTCAGGTCCACCAACAGACGTTCGAGATCGGTATGGTCAAAAGTGACTTCCATCGTCGTTTTAGTCTAACATGCCTTTCTGAAATTAGCAAGTTGCGAGTTGCGCAATCAGAAACTGTTATTGATTTATTCTATTCCGGCAGACCCGAATACGCCAGAGACCATTGTTCCGCATACCGACGGATTCACCTGGTGGGTAAGTTTGCGCTGCGAAAAACTCTCCCACATAGCAAACCATGCCCTGCGACCAACGAAACGACACGATGCATCGGGCAATCGCGAGGCTCAGCAGTATCTCCATCACCTCGCCCGCCTTGAACTCATTAAGGGGGACTATGTCCTTTGCTGTGTCCTGCGCGTCAAGCTGGAAGCTTAACCCACCTTCGGCAACTATGTCAGGTGTAACTCCTGGAGCATACTTGCACCACCCCCAGCGGACATGTTGTAATGAATTCTGGTTCATGTGTGCCTCGTGCGCGGGCCACGTGTTTGCAGCGTTCAAGAACACGCCGGTGATCCAGGCCCATCGCCCTTTCCGGTCCAGTGAGGAGTCCCCGACGGATGACCGCCTTTATCTTGTTTGCCATGGTGTTGTGGCTGGCCTATGGCAATGGCGCGAATGACAATTTCAAAGGCGTGGCCACGCTGTATGGCAGCGGCACGGCGACCTTTCGTCAGGCGTTGACCTGGGCGACGGTGAGCACCTTTGCGGGGAGTCTGGTGTCGATTTTGCTGGCGGAGCGGCTTCTTGCCGTGTTCAGCGGGAAGGGACTGCTGCCGGAGGCCCTGCTGGGCGAGCCCACGACCCTGATTGCCATCGGGGGCGCGGCGGCGCTCACGATCATGCTGGCCACGCTGCTTGGGATGCCGACATCCACGACCCACGCGCTTACCGGGGCGCTGCTGGGGATTGCGCTGGTGACCTCGGGGAGCAATGTGCCCTGGGCGTCCTTTCTCCGACTTTTTGCGGTGCCGCTGCTGGTGAGCCCGCTGCTGGCCATCCTGATCACGGTAACGGTCTATCCGGTTCTTCGCTGGTTCCGGCTGCGGGCCGACATCAACCCCGATACCTGTGCGTGTGTGGACGACAGCCCCGCCGGTGCAAGCATCGGGGATGGGGCCGCTGTTGTGGCGTGTGCATCGGTGCCGGCGGTTCGGCTGGGGACGGTAAAGGAGTGCGGCAGCGGCGATGATGGCGCGATCCAGGGCATCAACGCTCAGACGGTCGTGGACACCCTTCACTATCTGAGCGCGGGTGCCGTCTGCTTCAGTCGCGCGGTCAACGACACGCCGAAGATCGCGGCCCTGCTGCTGGTGCTGGGTCATCTGGACAAATACATCGCGCTTGGATGCGTGGCCCTCGCCATGGCGCTGGGCGGCATGCTCCAGTCGCGAAAGATTGCCGAGACCATGGGCAAGCGGATCACGACGCTGAATTCCGGCCAGGGGCTGTGCGCCAATCTGGTGACGGCCCTGCTCGTGCTTTTCGCTTCGCGCCTGGGCGTGCCCGTGTCCACCACGCACGTGTCCTGCGGTGCGATTTTCGGGATTGGTGTGGTGGAGCGCAATGCGCAGTGGAAGACCATCACGGCGGTGCTGGCCACGTGGATAACGACCCTGCCGCTGGCCGCGCTGGTGGGCGCCATGCTCTACGGGGTGCTCTCGGCCGACGCGGTGGCCCCGCTGTGAAGCGTTCCTGATGTCGCCACAATTGCATCGGTACTGTGCCCGCTACTGCGAGGAGAACATCTGGCACCTCGCCCAGGAGCCCGTCTTCGCCGACCGCGAGCGCGAGCGCGTGGTCGCGATCATTTCCAACGCCGAGGCGGCCTGTCTTTTCTGGGACCAGCGGATGTGCGAGGCGCCCGACTACCCCGTGTGGTGGGATTACCATGTGATCCTTTTTGTGAAGGAAGGCGCTTGGCGCGTCTATGACCTGGACACCGCGTTGCCGTTTCCTGTGGCCGCGTCAACTTATCTCCGGCAGACCTTTCGCTTTCAGGAGAGGATGCCCGAAGTCATTCGTCCGCGTTTTCTGCTTCTCGACGGCGATGATTATGTGCGGAGCTTCTCCTCGGATCGCTCTCACATGCGCGATGGGGACGGTGCGTGGTATGCGCCGCCGCCGGCTTGGCCACCGATTGTCCAAGGCCGACCGGAGGGCTTTCCCGTCTTCATCGAAGGGCAATTGCGCGTGGGTGAACACCTCGGACTGGATGAAGTGATTGCGCGCTTCGCCTCGAACGATCTCGGCACGAACTGAGCGCTTGTGACCGCCCTGACCACCGGGAGCACGGACTTTCCAGTCCGTGATTTTCGTACGACTGTGTCGCACGATACGCGGGTAAGAAAACCCGCGCTCCCGTTTGGCAACCGTCTTGATGGAAAAGGCAACAGCCTCTGAGATGGCCTCGGCTATTTCTTCTCCGCGATCCGATAGAGGTGCGTTTTCGTGCGAAGGATCAGGGAATCTCCGACCACCGCGGGCGAGGCCCAGATTTCTCCGTCGAGCTGGTTGGTCGCCAGTTCCTTGTATTCCCGTCCCGGCGCGATGACGGTCGTCGTTCCCTTCTTGTTGGAGAGGTAGATCCGGTCGGTTGTGGCCAGGAGGGATGCGCTGTACTTGACCTTCATCGGCATCGACCAGACGACATTGCCCGTGGCGGCCTCCAGGCACTTCAGCGTGCCCGGATCGCTCATGGTGTAGAGGAGGTCGCCCACGAGTACGGGCGACGACTCGTGGGGCACGTCTTCCGTCATTTTCCAGACCACGTGGGAGTCGGTTACGTCGCCTTTGCCGTCCTCGCGAATGGCCCACAGTTCCGTGCCACCCGGAGGGCCCCCGGTGTTGACGAAAAGGATTCCATCGCCCTGAATAATGCGGGAGATCGTGCTATCGTCTTTGTAGCGGGCGCGCCAGATCTCTTCGCCAGTCCGGGGATTGTGTCCCGTGACCAACAGCGCGCCGTTGCTCACCAGTTGGGGCTGGCCCTCGATTTCCACGATGACCGGCGTCTGGTAGGACTTCAGGTACACGCCTTGGATGCCGGTGTAGAGGTCTTCCGGGCGTTTATACATCCAAATCGTCTCGCCGGTCTTCTTGTCCAGCGCGGCCATGAACTGCTGGTCCACGCCTTCGACCGTGATGATGACGAGGTCTTCAAAAAGCACGGGTGACGACGCGGGCCCCTGCATGTGGTCGCAGTTCAAATCGGTTCGCCGCCAGAGCACCTCGCCGGATTTCGAATCGATGGAGGCGGTGCCGAAGGTTCCATAGTGCACGTAGACCCGGCCCGATTCAATAGCGGCGGAGGGCGTGGCATAGGAATTCAGGGGGTTGATGCGCTGGGGTTCCGCGATTTCGAACACGGGAACGTCGTGGGTCACCGCGCCGGAATTCAGGTCGATACACACGGCATAGAGCACCGTGCCGTCTTCCTTCGCCGTCGTCAGCCAGACCTGATCGCCCAGCACCACCGGGGTTGAAAGGCCGAAATCATGAATGGCCGTCTTCCAGGCGATGTTTTCCGTCTCCGACCAGTGGAGCGGGAGCGTGGCATCGCTGTGCCCGTCGGCCGTTGGTCCGCGCCAGTCCGGCCAGTCGGCGTGGGACAGGGCGGAGCACAGGCAGGTCAAGGCTACAAGTAGAAGTGCATAGGGACGCATGGGATTTGCTCTCTCCATATTTTTCACCGTGGACGCCGGGCGGATAGGCTCGCCCGAGCGACACGTCAATGGTCTGTCCGTGACGGTGTCAACGGCGTATCATCATAGTTTCGTACTCCGCGTTCGCAGAGTCAAATGTTTCATTGGTGTGGAGTCGTTCCCGCCCCACCCAGTGCGGGGCCACAATCAGCCGGGGTTCAATCGGGTGGCATTGGCCGCCCAACAGGCTTCGATCTCCGCGTAAACCCCGGAGGCCACCAGCCACTCCCGTGGGACCAGCTTCTCCCACGGATAGGATTCGATACA
Organism: Candidatus Hydrogenedentales bacterium; assembly: GCA_942492815.1. Classification (GTDB taxonomy): domain Bacteria; phylum Hydrogenedentota; class Hydrogenedentia; order Hydrogenedentales; family JAEUWI01; genus JAEUWI01. Next base: position 264,054 of record OW818658.1, read on the forward strand.
GGTAATAATTTGCTTCCGGACCAGTTCCCGGTTGCGCGCAAGGCGGACCGAGCCCATGTTCGATACCCGCCCCGCTATGGGGTCCGCATAGCGCTTGTCAAGGATGAGCGAGTCGAAGAGGTACTTGACGCCGAAATCCGGGAACTGTGGATTGGCGAGGGGGAGATTTACATCGTGAAAGCAAATCTCCGCTTCGTCGTGCAAGAGCGGCAGGGCCACCAATAGATCCAGGCTCGGCCAGGGATGACAATGGGAGGCGTCGATGAAGAGGAAGGGTAGGGTGCCCGGGGGAATGTCCTCGTGCAAATTCAGGGAGGTACAATTCGCGCGGATATTGACCCGGCCGCGCACGTTCTCGGGAACCTGTTCGAGAAAGTAGCCAATGGGCTTGCTCCGGTCAAAAAAGCAGGTGGTGCTGTTGTCGTACGTGATGACCTTCCGTTCGCCCCCGACCGCCGCATCCAGGACGGTAAGCGCGTCCGCGATGATCGCGGTGGAAAGACCCGAACACGTACCGATCTCCACAACCCGATCGGGAACACGGGCGAGAATGCGCTGGTGCAGAAATCGAGACTCCGGTAGGTTGATGCTGCCCCGGAGGTCCGCGGGCTTCAGCGAGAACAGCGTCTCGCACCGCAGCTTCGAGTAGTACTCACCAATGGCTCTCAACGACACGTAGCGTCCTCCCTGTAAGTGCCTGTTCCCGCGAAGGTCAGCCGACCCCGCAGGGGGGAGTATAGTGTATGGCGTGAGGTTATGGATACTGTGACGCGTTCGAAAAAAGCACTGCGCGGCCAGGGACGGCGTGGGTACAGATGGGGGATTCAAGTAGATGAATGAAGCATCTATTGCCGCGCGGAAGGAGGGGAAGTTTCACCGGAACGGTGATTCGGCAATTGTGTAATAAATGGTCGGGGTGGTAGGATTCGAACCTACGACCCCCTGGTCCCAAACCAGGTGCGCTAACCGGACTGCGCTACACCCCGACGAAGTGTGGCGCGGAGTATAGCACAGGATATCGGCGCGCTCCAATATTTCGCGCAGGGCCGGATTTGCAGGTCGCTTCTGCGGTATTCATGTTTCGAGGAGGTGCGGTGCGCGCCAGGTTATTTTCGGTTTCGAATTTCCATGTGTGGCCTGTCGGCAGCGGTCTCGCGCTTTTTTTTATCGCTCTGGAATGGTTGAAGGCACAGCGCTCCTCCCAGTGGGCCGGGTTTCTGGCGCGGGATCTCGTCGGCGCGGGACTGGCCTTTGCCGCCTATGCTCTCGCCGTCGTCATCGTGTTCTCTATCGTCCGTTTTCTTTTTCAACGCATCGACGCTCCATCGCGGTTAACGGAATCCGTCCCGCTTTTGTGCGGCGGCCTTGTCGTCTGGTTGCTGCTGAGCGTTCATCGGGAGCAGACGCCCACGCTGGATGACGTCATCGTTGCCACGGCGCTGATCGGGTGCAGCGGGGCCATGGCCATGGGGCAGGGGCGCTGGTGGTCCGCGGCGCGCTTCGGTGCGCTTCTTGTCGCCCTCGGGCTATCGTCGCTCAGTGCCCTTGTGGCCGCTGGGGAGTACGCCCTGTTCCGTCCGGATCGAGCCACGCTGGTGACGATCTATCCCGCCCTCTGGGCCTGCGCGTCGGCGGTGCTGCTTTTCTCGGTGCAGATTCTGGCACCGCGCCCGCGTGCTCTCGTCGTGGCCGCGCTAATGTTGATCGCCGTGCCGCCACTCATTGCCGGAATCCTGCTGCGCCCGGTCGCGCGGCGGGGCGACCAGCCCAACCTCGTTTTCATGATTGCGGACACGCTCCGGGCCGACTATTGCAGCGCCTATGGCGGCCAGGTGCCCACGCCCAATCTGGAGCGGCTCGCGGCTTCGGGCACGCGCTTCGAGCGGAGCTATTCTCTGGCACCCTGGACGCTGCCCTCCATGACAGGGCTACTTTCGTCTCAATATCCCCGCTCGCTCACGCCCGGCAGTGGCCACCCGGTGTGGAGCCTCCAGATGAACCGCTACGAGGTGGACCTCACCGAGCCCACCCTGCCCATGCGCCTGGCTGACGCGGGCTATGCCACGGGCGCGGTGACGGCCAATGCATTTTTGCCTTCGATTCCCGGCATGATGGAAGGGATCCAGACCCGGGCGAGTTCCCACCCGATTCTTCTGCGGGAGGAGGGCTACTTCGCCGCGCTGCCTTTCCTGGGTGCGCTGGTGGAGACCTGGTGTCCGGCCCTGGCCGAGATCCGGCCCCACAACACGACGCGCGATCTGGACCACTACGCGCGGGCCTTCATCAAGCGCCACCGCAACCAGCCGTTCTTTCTGTGGGTGCATTACATCGATCCCCACGCGCCCTACGACCCGCCCGAGTCCCTGCGCCGCGTACACGAAGGGCCCTGGCCTTTTTTTCATCCCTATGCCGGCGGCGAGAAGTGGGGATTGCCGATTCTTGGGAAGAACTTTGCCGTGGCCGAACCGGATCGGGATTATGTGAAGTCTCTCTATGAAGGCGAGGTGGCCTATATCGATCAATTCGCCGGGCGCGTGTTGGACGCGCTTGAGGACCAAGGGGTCGCGGACAACACCTACTTCTGCTTCACCTCCGACCACGGCGAAGAGTTGTGGGATCACGGACAGTGGGGCCACGGTCAGGCGCTCTATGAAGAGCAATTGCGCGTACCGATGATCCTTTCGGGTCCGGGCATCCGGGGGCAGGTCGTGAAAGATCCGGTGTCGGCTATTCATCTCGTACCCACCCTGGCGGATATCCTCAAGCTGCCCGCGGCTGCGACGTGGAAAGGCGAGAGCCTGGCCCCCCTGCTTCGCGGCGAGGTCGAAGCGCCGCCGACCGGGCCTATCTTCGCGCAGGGCACCACGAACAAGACCGAAACGCCGATGCACACGGTTATCCTCGGCGACTACAAATTGATCCGCATCGCGGGCAGTGATTCTGTCCAGCTCTTCAATCTCGCCACCGATCCCGGGGAACAGCACGATCTTTCCGCGGAGCAGCCCGAGCGGGTCAAGGAACTCACCGTACTGCTGGACACTTGGCTCGCAAGTTTTCCTTCCTTTTTTGAAGCGGAAGACCAGCCCTTCAATGAGGAACTGGAACAGGGGCTAGAGGGAATGGGGTATCTGTAGCGTGGACTGAGTGGACATGACCGTTCACTTGGTCCACCTCGTCCACCCTGTCCACTTCGTCCAATCTCGCAAATTGCTTCCCGCCTCGCGCAGGTTTACAATAGCGCACACGATTCATCCGGGGAACGTAAAACGCGCGCAACCTTCCATCCCGCGACGCGTCACAAGAGCCCGAATTACCTGCGAAGGAGAAGAGCACCATGTCCAAGAAAGTCCGAGTTGGCATCATCGCTTGCGGCGCCATTGCCGAGCGCCTCCACATCCCCGATTACTCCGTCTGCCCCCAGGCCGAGCTAGTCGCCTTCTGCGACATTGACAAGAGCCGCGCCGCCGCCATGGCGGCCAAGTACGCGCCCGATGCCGCGGTCTACACCGACTACAAGGACCTGCTGAAAAACAAGGACATTGACGCGGTCTCGGTTTGCAGCCCGAACAAGTTTCACGGCGTCGTGACCATTGCGGCGTTGAAGGCTGGCAAGCATGTGCTCGTCGAGAAGCCCATGGCCATGAGCCTGGCGGAAGCCAAGAGTATGGTGGCCGCGGCGAAGAAGGCGAAGAAGCTGCTCATGGTCAACCAGAGCCAGCGCAAGTACGCCGCCCACGTCAAGGCGAAGGAAGTCATGGACAGCGGCATCATGGGCAAAGTGCTCCACGTCACCGCCATGTTCGGCCACGAAGGTCCCGAGTTCTGGAGTCCCACGGGCAAGTGGTTCTTCAAGAAGAAAGAGGCCCGCTTCGGCGCCATGGCCGACTTGGGCGTGCACAAGGCCGACCTTATCCGTTTCCTGACCGGCAAGGAGATCGTGGAGATCAACGCCTTCTACGAGACGCTTGAGAAGAAGCGTTCCGACGTGGAGGACAACTTCGTGTCCTCCTTCAAGTTCGACGATGGCACCGTAGGTACCCTGGCCGCTTCCTGGACCGCAAAGGGCGGCGGTGCGAACTACACCGTGCTCCATTGTGCCAACGGCACCTTGGAAGTCTGCCTCCACCCCGGCAAGCCCCTCGTGGCGAATCTGGAAAATCCCAAGTGCCAGATCAACTTTGATCTGCCCAATCCCCCCACGAACTACGACGGTTCCTGGGGTCTGGACATCGGCGGCGCGTTCGTCCGCGCCGTGCTGGGTGAAGAAGAACCCTTCTGCACCGGCGAAGAGGGCCTGAAGAGCCTGGCCGTGATTCTGGCCGCCGAGAAGGCCGCCGACACGAAGCGCACCGTGAAAGTTACGATATAATCACTGGAAGCCGCGCCCGTGATCGCAACGGCGGTCACGGGCGCTCTTTTTGAATAGGCCGATAGGACGGATATGTCGGATAGGACGGATTGCCATCGGTCTTATCCGTCCTATTCGTCCTGTGAAGTGCCTCACCGATTGCAGGCCATTTTTTCTGGAAAGCCCATGACCACCAAGACCGTAAACGTAGAACTCGGCGAACGCGCCTATCCCATCCACATAGGCAACGGCATCCTCTGTGAATTGCCCGCGCTCGTGAAGGCCACTGGCATCAAAGGCCGCATCGGGATTGTCACCGACACCAACGTGGGGCCCCTCTATGCCGACCGCGTCAAGGCCCCCCTCGTGGAGGCGGGTTACCATGTGGCCGTGCATGCCATGCAGGCGGGCGAGCCCTTTAAGCGCATGGCCGCTGTGGAGGACATCTGCGGCACCTTCCTCGCCGAGGGTCTCGATCGCACCAGCCTCATTCTCGCCTTGGGCGGCGGGGTCGTGGGCGATGTGGCGGGCTATGCGGCCGCTTCCTTCATGCGCGGCATTCCCTTTATTCAGATTCCCACCACCATTGTGGCCCAGGTGGATTCGAGCGTGGGGGGGAAGACCGGTGTGAACCATCCCCTCGGGAAAAACACTATCGGCGCCTTCCACCAGCCCCTCGGCGTGCTCATCGACATGGACCTGCTCCAGTCCCTGCCGGATCGCGAACTGCGCGCGGGCCTGGCCGAGGCCATCAAGCACGGCATCATCGCGGATGAGAAGCTCTTCGAGTTCATGGAACAAAATGCCGCCGCGATCCTCGCGAAGAATCCCGAAGCCCTCGCGGTGCCCATCGTGCGATCTTGCGAGATTAAGGCGGCGGTTGTCGCGGAGGACGAGAAGGAAAACGGCGCGCGGGCCAATCTGAACTATGGCCACACCTTCGGCCACGCTATTGAATCCGTCACAAACTACGAGAAATTCCTGCATGGCGAAGCCATCGCCATCGGCATGGTTGCGGCGGGCGCGCTGGCGGTGGAGCTGGGTCTGGTGGACGCCGCCTTCGACGCGCGACAGCGCAATATATTCAGCGCTTACGGCCTGCCGGTCTCCTGGGCCGAACTTCCAACGGACGAGGCCATCGACGCGATGCGCAAGGACAAGAAGGTCCGCGCGGGCACCATGAAGTTTATCGTGGCGGATCAAATTGGCCGCGTGGTCCAGCGAACTGATATAACGGAGGCACAGGTGCGCGCGGCACTGGCCGCCGTGACCCGTTAACCCCCGAGAGGATGTGGCCCATGGTCTTTGGCGGCGAGACAGCCGACAGTTATTACGACGAAGGCGTGACCGCCAGCATGAAAGGCGACACCGCCGCAGCGATCCGCCATTTCGAAAAGGCGCTCCAGCTCGATCCCTATCATGTGGCCAGTTGCCACCAGTTGGGCCGCTGCTATCAGCGTCAGGGAAAGCTCCAGCAGGCGGTGGAGTGTTTTTATCGCGCCATCAAAGCCCGCCCGAATCCCATTCCGCCGCGGCTCGATCTGGGCTTTGCCCTGCTCGAAGGCGGCAACGGAACCAAGGCTTTCGATATATTCCAGGAGGTCCTCAAGGTCAAACCTGACAACGCCCGGGCACTGCTGGGACTCGGCTGCTGCGCTTTCGAAAAGGGTGAGTGGGATACCTCCCTTAATATGGCGACCCAGGCGGTTACGAACGGCGGGTCGAATTTTTCTTCGCTCTTTCTCCAAGCGCGCGCCGCACAACTGGTTGGCTTGCACGATGTCGCCCACATCGCATTTGAAGAGGCGGACGCTCTTCTGGGGCCTTCCATCGAGAGCAGTCAGGATCAGCCCGAGGCCTATTTCTTGCGCGGTGAGCTCTATTTTGCGCGGAAGAATTTTGCAGCCGCTCTGGAGGCCTTTCGGGTCGCCCAAACGCACGTGGACTCAACGACCCACTACTACTCCTACGGGGAACATTTCGAACTGGCCGACGTGCTCGAACGTCAAGGCATGTGCCTCCTGCGGCTTGATCGTTACGTCGAGGCCCGCGAGCTTGCGGCGAGTATTCTGGCCCTTCGGCCGAAGAGCCGCATTGCGGCGATGCTGGCCGGATCGGGCCCAGAGAAGCCTCCGGCATGAGCGAGATCAACCTGCAACTGGTTCGGGAGTTTCTTGAGCTGAACCGGTTCAGTGTGTTGACCCACTGGCGCCATGGCGACGAACGGGCAAAGGCCAGCGAGGATGCGTCCCTGCTTTTTGTGGCGCATCTTCGTGGAGAAGATGTCGGCGATGCGCCCTTCCTCCTGACGGGCAACACCATTCAGGCCGTGCAGCGCGCCGTGGTGGAGGTGCGCGCCTGGCATGGCGACCGCTTTTACCCCTCAGTGATCGAGTCCAGCCCCATTCTGGCCCATGTGGCTTCGCGTGAGGTGGAGGATCTTGCCCGCGAAGTGTTTGGCGGCGCCGATTTCACGACGATTCTGGTGATTTCGGAGTTGCCCGCATCCGCCATTCCCCGCGCTCGCTCCCTTCAATTGCTTCAGGAGTTGGGGCTCGGCCACATCCTCGAATTCGGTGCGCTCTTGTCCTCGCTGGCGGCGCAATTGAGCAGCCACGGGAACTATGCCCCCTCCCACACGCTGCAAACGCTCCGCCTGCTCAAGCGCTACGATCTGCTCCGCCACCAGCAGCTCGAGTTGCCCTTTCCGCAGGAGCCCCTCCACGCCGGTCCGGCGGCGGGCGTCGATTCAGACCTCGGGCACCAGCGCGAAATCGTGGAAGAGTTCGACGGAGACTGAACCTTCCTTCCTTCCCGTACGTCGCTCAGGCGCGCCACCGCCGAACCATCGCCCCGGCGATGCCCATCAGCAGTACGACGCCCGTTGCCGGTTCCGGAATGGGGAATAGCGGGGTGGGTCCAGGGGCCTGATAGCTGGACGCTTTGGTGTATTGAAGGCGGAACAGCCAGTCTTCGGGATTGGCCGGCGGCGTGTCTCCGGTCGACTTCCAAGAGAGGAGATCGGTACTCTGGAGCGCCGGACCCTTCGCCTGGTAGTTCACTTCGCCGGGTTCGGGCGCGGTGCCCGTGTGCGCTGGCGTCTTTGCGCTGGCGGGCAAGTTGAAGGCCGGGTTGTTCTCATCGGGCGCGCCCAGGGAACCGAAGGCCCCACTCGACGGAACGGGGGCACCGGGCCACGTCAGGGGGGATTCCAGGATGAGCAGCGGAGGCGGGCCATCGGACAGGCCCGTTTCCAAGGCTTCGCTCAAGGTTCCGGCAGGCAGACAGATCCCGCGCTCATTAACATGGCCCGTTCCACCATCTCCCTGCTCGGAGGCCAGTGTTGTTGCACCCGCGTTCGTCTCCGCGAATACTGTCCCCAGCAGTAATGCGAAGACGGCCAACCTGCGTTGTCCCATCTTCACGTTGCGCCTACCTTTCCGGTGGTCTATCCACCACGGGCATTGGCAACATCCCAAGGCTACCAACCCCGTGCTTCTCGCAAAGTGAGATAAGCATAGGGAGTGCCAAATAACTGACGTTCGTGTAAGCGACTGCTATTCATAGGTTTCCGCTTTGTGATCGGCCTCGTTTAGCCGGCTGGATGGATAATACTGAGTATTTGCCGAATAGGTGTTGTCAGATTTGACCAATAATTTATACCTTGTGCCATCCCAGAATGATACATTTCGATCTATGTGCGGCGTTGTGCATTCTTGTCGGGCGACTTCCCGATGGCCTCAGGAGCCTGACTCGGGCGGTCCGAAGACGGACAGCGTCACGCGGCTGCGGGGGCCCGGCTGGTTTCCCAAGTCCAGGCTCAGGGTGTTGCCGCCCGGCAACAGCGGGGGAAGCTGGGGCAATTCCACCGTCTGAAGGGTCTCACCCACAGCGTTGTAGAGCGCACTATTGCCCGAAGGCTCCACGTCGAAGTAGTCGCCGCTGCTGAGCGTGATCGGCAGGTCAATCTCGGTTCCGTTGATGCGGAGTACAGGTGATTCAAGGGGTAGTGTCTTAACCGTCAATGCCGTGATCGACCCGACCACGCATGCCACCGTCTTTCCAGTGGGCACGTTGTTGAGCCAGAGATTCAGTTCCGCAATCTCTCCATAGTTCACCCAGAGGATGTAATCGTGCAATACCTCGCCAAAGGGGACTTCGCCCGTCCAGTCATGGTGCCGTTTGGAATAGGGCCAGCCGAATTCACCCAGCCGCGCGGACTCGGGTTCCACCAGCGCCACATAGCGCCAGCCCTCGAAATCGAGGTTCACATAGTGTTCCGCCCGCCCGCCCGCAGCCGCTTCCGTACTCTTCAACTGAACATTCAACACCGCCCCGGAGGCGTCGCCATGAACCCAGAGTCCCAGACCGCGATTGTAGAGATTGAGTGCGGGGGAGAAGCGCTTGCCCGCACCCGCCCAGGCGGAATGGGCCGGTGCGCCATCGTTCCGGGCCGTCAGCTTCAAGCCGGGCACCGTGTCGTCCGGCGCGCTTGGACCGGCCTCCCAGGAAAAGGTTACGCCCTCTGCGGCAGGCAGGGGCTTCAGGTCGGCGACGTCCTTGCCATCGGCGAGCAACTGCGCCTCACTACTGGCCAGGGGCTCCAGCCCGGCAAGTCCCTCTATGCGAATGCGCGGACGCTGGCCTTCGAAGGGATTGTCAACGGACCACTCGGTCGCGGCATTATCCTGTACGATGTGAGCGGCTTCCCGGCGCAAACGCGCCTGCCAGCTTCCGCCGTCGTCTTGCGTCACCACAAAGGGCTCGCGGGATTCGCGAAGGCGCTCGAGCACACCGGCGGGCAGTCCGCCGTTGAGGCGAAGGGTTTCATAGCGCTGGATGATGCCGCCGAGTCGTCGCACATTGGCGGAGCGCTCCCAGGAGGCGGGCGTAAAGCCCACCAGCAGAGAGAGGCTGGAATCGGTAGCCAGAGCCCGGGCACAGAGATGCTCCACGTCGCTGGCGAAGGTGCGCTCCGGCTGAACGGGGGCCCAGTCAAAGATCCCGCTCCAGCCCAGGTTCACCGGCATGTAATTGCGGCCCGCCGATTCATTGGCGAGGGCGTGGATGTCCGCTAGGCGCTGCGCCCCTCGGGCCGGTACGTCCCACGCGCCCATGCGTGAGCGCAGCATCCACACATGGTGGGTGACGGTGCTCATTTCAAAGAGGGCGGGCCGTTCCAGACGCGCGTTGAGCTCGAAAACGAATTTCGCCGCATAGTGCCAGCCATTCAGACCGCCCGCGAGGATATCCGATCCGTCGAGAGCGTCGAGATAGATCATGTCGGAGCCGGACTGATTGTAGACCTCCGCCGTGCGCGCGGCGACTTCGGTGAAGAGGGTGCTGTCGCCATCGGGCACGAAGAGGCCAAAACATTCCTTGAGCTGCACGACCGCCGCGCCTTTCGCGTGGGGGGTGGCCGTGGTGCCCAGGGCGCCCCGCTCGCAGTTCGTGAAGCCGAAGGGCGCTTCGGTATTCACTCCGGAAAAGACGATCAGTTCATCGTCGATGCGGAGGGTAACGCTGTTGCGAATCTGGAAGCCCGTTATAGTGGACACCGCCGCGGTCGACTCGGCCACGGGTATCGCATTGGCGATAGCGTCGAGATCGGCGTCCAGCGTGAAGGTGGCCGACGTCGCCAGCCGCCGATCCGGTATGGGCGTGACCCAGGGCGTGTCCTTCGCGATGTAAAAGGCGTAGGTGTGCAGGCCCGCTTCCAGTCCGGCCTCATGAAGCTTGTCCACGACGGCCTTCACGCCCGACGCGCCATTGGGGTAACGCTCGGGATTGGGCCGGAGATCGCCGAAGCGCATGGACTTTCCCGTGTGAAAGTCGATCTGCTTCATGCCCAGATTTTTTGCCAGTGCGATCCAGGCGTCGATGGAGGATTCGCCCACCTCGCCCTCCGTGTCGATGAGATAGGAACCTCGATTGATCTTCGCGTCCAAGGCCCAGGGACCGCCCAGAGGCGAGTGGGGGAGATCGGGCGACGACAGCATCACCTGCTGGATCGCCGCGCGCATTTCTTCGCGCGGCGCCGCGATGAGGGCCGCTTTCGCGCCCACCAGGCCGAAGCGGGGGTAGCAGGTCGCCATAGGCACCGCCATCGGTCCGGGGAGTTCGGGCACGTTCGTCTGGAGGTTGAGGGCCAGGCTGCTCAAGGCCAGGTTGCTCTGCTGGGCCTGCGCACCCAGCGGCAGGTAAAGGAAATTGAGCTGATCGATACCTTCGCCCGTTACAGAGACGACTTCCACGGTGAAATGGGTGGGATACACCTCGGGACGCAGCACGACGACTATGTCGGCATCGCCAAAGCCGACATGCCACAGGCCATCACGCACGGCGAGCGAAAGGGACTCCCACGTGGTGCCATTCTTCTGAAGCGTGCATAGGGGCGTGTCGGCACCCACGGCCAACAGGTTTTCCCCGTTGGATTTGTCGACCAGCGCAAGACTGCGCCCAGTTTCCGCGACTTCATAGCGGACGAGCGGATTTTCGAGAATGATGGGCGCTGCCGTTGCGTCTGTCCGCGCAAGCGTCATGAGCAGGAAGAAAGCGGTCCCCAATGGGATAATGTGGTTGAACGGTAGCTGTTTCATTCTGGAGTGCTCGTTTGAGGATAGACTATTTCGGTTGAAAGTCGATAAAAAAATTAGTAACACTTTAGCCGTCTGAAGCAGTCGTAAACGTTTGATTCGGCACTTGTGGCCTTGCGTCCATTGACGAACATTTCGAAGTTGCAAAGGTGACTTCAAATGAAATCGTGCACCAACGTGGCTTAGCCTTCCAGGCTGAGGCAAAGCCCATTTTAAGTGCCGGCGGGCCTTGCGTATTGTTGGTCGGCCAAGGTCAAGAGCCGGAAAAACGAGCCGTTTGAAGTTTAAGTTCCGCTTTGCCTCAGCCTCGGAGGCTAAGCCACGTTGGCGCACCTCCCTATTCCCAATTGGCTTCAGGGGGCACCAGATTCCCGGAGCACCCAAAAGACGACTGGGAGACACACAACTTGTAAGTGGTGCGCCAGCGTCCGTGAGGGCGCTTCTTTCGGCTCAAATGCTATAAAAAGCGTAACACTTTAGCGGAATGAAAGAGCCGCTTCTCGCGCGGTATTCAAAATAACCGCACAAGCGAATTGCCGATTCACGTGGCACCTTCCATGGCTTCATTTGGCTCACTTGTTACAAGAACCAAGCGAGGCCCCTTCACCCACGTCCTCCCCAATTGCGCTCCGCCGAGTCTGTGTGGCACCCGGCATCACTAGCCCAATCTAAAAGCGTGGGACAGTCCTATGCCAGTGGTGCCATCCTCGTGCGAGGTTGTACATCGACCACAGCTTTACTTCGCGGATTGGAGACTTCTTTTCTGGACAGTCCCATCGTCAGTTGGGAATAAAACTCGTGTTGGCCTTCAGCGAAATGATCCATTCCGCGATGAGCTTCGAGGCGTTTTCCACGTCCGTCAGCGATACCAGTTCGACCGGCGTGTGCATATAGCGGTTGGGAATGCCGATGAGGCCGGTGGCCACGCCGCCGCGGCTGAGCTGCATGGCGTTGGCGTCCGTACCCGTGCCGCGGGGCATGGCCAGGGGCTGGATCGGAATCTTGTGTTTCTTTGCGGTGGCGAGAATCCCCTTATGCACGACGGGATTAATGTTCGGGCCGCGGCTGATGATGGGGCCCTTGCCGATGGCGGTCTCGCCATAGCGCTCGCCCTCGCCCCGGGGGTGGTCGGTGGCCCAGGCCACGTCCACCGCCAGGCCCGCATGGGGGTGGCAGCCGTAAGCGCTGGTGGTGGCGCCGCGCAGGCCGATTTCTTCCTGGACCGTGGTGATGCAATAGACCGCCACGTTGATCTTCTTCTTCGCCAGCAGGCGCACGGCTTCCATGATCACAAAGGCGCCCACCCGATCATCCAGCGCGCGGGCTACGACCCGGTCGCCGAGCAATTCCTGATAGCCCACGGCAATGGTGATGGGATCGCCGATGGCGACGTGCTTCTCCGCCTCTTTCTTGTCCTTCGCGCCAATGTCCACCCACATCTGGTGCATTTCGAGGGGCTTGTTGCGGTCCGCCTCCGGCGTCAGGTGAATGGCCTTGCGCCCGATGACGCCCGGCACCTGGCCATCGGCGCCATGCACCGTAACGCGCTGGCCGCCCAGTACCGCACTGTCCACACCCCCGATCGGCACAAAGCCGATAAAGCCGTTGGCGTCGATGGTATTGACCATGAGCGCGATTTCGTCTACGTGCCCCGCCAGCATGATCCGGAGATCCGCGCCCTTGTTGAGGACGTGAAATTGGTTGCCGTGGACATCTTTGTAGATTTCGTCCACGAAGGGTTCCATGTAGGCCTTGCAGACCTTCTGGATCTTCTCTTCGAAGCCGGAAGGGCTCGCAGTGGCCAGCAGACGTTTCAGGAAATCGAGGGACTCTTTACGCATGTACGGTACTCCTGTGCGGGTTGGGCCGCTATAGTACCGGTTTTGCCGCGTGCGCGGCAATGGACAATGGACAATGGACCGCGTGAGAGGCAGCCTCCGGTCAGCAATCTGTCCAATTGCCGTGAATTGTCCATTGTCAATTGTCAATTGCCCATTATCAACTGCTAAAACGCTCCCGCCTTGCCGTTGATTACGCTCTCCTTGGTTTCCACTTTGGCATTGATGAACCCGTCCAGGTTGATGCTGGCTGTCTGGGGCGTGCGTGTTGCGAGCTTGAGATGCGTCATGGATCCTCGGGGCTCCGGGGTCTTTGGTTGCGATTATGAAGGTTGCTTGGATAGTATCAGCCCTCGGGACGTTTGTTACACCCGCCTGGTGCCCTGTTGTGTGCCGGGCAGTCCCGGTGCAGGTCCCGCTTGGAAGGGTGGTTGCCACGGATGAACTACAAGTACGCCGGATTCCTCAAGACAGTGCTCGACAAGCCCGATCCCGAGGGGCGCGCCGCCGCGGAGTTTGTTGAGTTTACGGCGGCGGATATTGCCCACTGGCATCTGGTGGACGACGAGGCCGACCGGGAGTGGCAGTCCATTCCCGCCGAGCGCAAGCTGGGTGAGGCGGGGGTCAGCCTGATCGGGCATTTTGAGGGGGTTCGGCCCATCGACAATCTGCCCTCGAGCGATCCCAGTTTCTGGGTCTCGCTCAGTTCCCGGCGCAGCACCGATTCACGTTTTCCCATCGATCTGAATCGTTTTCCCGTGGCCGAAATCACCTACCGCTGCGCCTCCGTGTCCGCGCGCCCGGCTTGGACCTTAAGTTACGAGGGCGGCGTCCATTTCGACGGGCTTGAACCCGTCCAGTCATGGCAGACGGTCGCGCGCCTGGTCCAGCACCACGGATTTCCGCACCAGGTCACCAACTGCACCTTCCGTCTCTACGGGACCAAGCGCCGGACCGAGATACTCGAAATTCAGTCCATTCGTTTTCGCGGCCTGAGCGCCAAAGAGCACGAAGCATGCTACGGGCCGGCCAGCGGCCGGGGAGCGGCCCCAAAACCCGCCCACTATGACCTTCTTGACGAGTTTCTGCCCCTCGGCGTCTACATGAAGGCCGGAACCGCCAAGCGCATGGCCGAGTGCATGGAAATCTCCTTTCGCGACTACTGGCGCCTCGCGCTGGAAGATGTGGCCCGCCACCACCACAATAGCGTGGCGATCGAGGAGATCGACCGCCTCTCCCAGTCCGAATGGCGCGAAGTGCTCGGGCTGGCCGAATCCTATGGCATTCGCGTGCTGGCCCACCACCACTGGCCCCGCAGCGAGTTCCAAATGGAGAAGTCCAAGTTCATAGAACGGGACATCCGCCCCTATGCCGATTCCCCCGCGATTCTGGCCTGGGCCATTCAGGATGAGCCGCCATCCCAGTCCTTCAAAATGCACATGGATGCGCAGCAGCTCATTCACGAGGTGGATTCCCGCCATCCCCTGGCCGTCATCCTTCGCGAGCCGACCAATTTCCCCCTTTATGCACCCCATTTTCCGGTGTGCGGCATATCCCACTTCAAGTCCCACGTCCCCTGGGAAATAGGGGATACGCTCAAGGCCCACTACCACCTGGTCGAAGGCCAGCATGTCTGGGTCGTGGCACCGGCCTTCGTGTACGCCACGGACACGCCGGAGTGGAACACGAGCCCCGAGATGCGCCTCATGATCAATCTCGGCTTCGCCCACGGTGCCCGGGGCTGGTTTTCCTTCTCTTATCACAACGACCCTATCTGGGTGCAGGGCAACATCCAGCGCTCGCTCACCGGCCCCTTTCTCAATTTCAGCGACAACTGGTCGGAGCTCGGCCACCGCATGGAGCGATTCTCCGCCTTGGCCCCGATCTTCCTCAAGGCCCGCCCCCTCGACGTGCCCCCGCTCAACTGCTTCGATATTACCTGGGAAGAGCACCGAGAGACCACGAGGCCTCCCGGCATGCCCGCCATTCAATGGCGCTGGCTGGAAGGGCCGGATTATCTATTACTCTATGTCATCAGCAATGAGCTGACCGAGGTGACCACCGTCTATATCGACGTGCCCGATGGCCTCCCCGAAGGGCTCGAAGTCTTCGATATGACCGATTTTGTTCGCAGCCGCAACTGGCAACCCGTCGTCTGGCGGCGCCATCTGGAAATGTTTCCCGGCCAAGGTCAGATCATGCTCGTCGCCGGGCGGAATGTCTGCGAGGCGTTGCGCGACGCCATCAGCAGTCGCCTGCGCGATGATGACCGGCGGCAGATTGCGCTGGATCTCGGTCTGGCCCGGCGCCACAACCTGGACACCAAAGCGGTCCAGCGATCACTGCACCAGATTGGAACTGGCGATCCCCTTCAAGACTCGCTCAAGACCCTGGAAGCCCGCGAGCAATTGATCAACTCAATCTACCGTGCGCCCAAGCTGGCCGAAGCCCGGAGCAGCCTGACCAAGGCCGGGGCCGCCATCTGCGCCTGCGACGGTGCTCTCTGCCGATTGCTGGGAACGGGCCAAGTCGACGCCGCCTTCGAGATGGGGGTCTCCGTCCTGCCGCTGGCCCGGAAAATTGCTGGGCTCAGGCTGAAGGTCCGGCGGAACCACGACGACGACCTCATCCAGCAGGCCGAGGATCTGACTCGGCAGTCACTCAAGCTGATGGAGCGAATTCGCGCGGTGAAGTAAGGTGAGGTCCGGCAGCCGCCACACGGCAGACGTCATCTTTCATCCCTCAATTCGTTGACTTGGCTCGCGCCCGCTTGCTATACTCGCCAATCCCGTGACGCCGCAACGTGAAATACGTGTGCGCTGTGCAACTGTCGGTCTTCGCTTTTGAAAAGCGGATGGCTGTGCTGGCTGAACATCACAGGGGCGTGGCCAAGTGGTAAGGCACCTGCTTTTGGTGCAGGTCATCGTAGGTTCGAATCCTTCCGCCCCTGCCATTTTTTTGCTTTCCACGGAAGGTCATTTTGGGTAAAGGACTTGGCATCTCAGTGGCCTACACGAGCGATATGAAAGTGTTCAGCGGCGGTGCCTCCGAGGCGCTGACCGCCGGAATTTGCGAGCACCTGGGATGCGAGCCCGCCCGCGCGAGCGTCGGGCGTTTCTCCGATGGCGAGATTCGCGTGCAGATTGCGGATAATATTCGCGGTCGCGACGTGTTTCTGGTGAACAGCACCTCGCCGCCGGTCAACCGGCACCTGATGGAATTGCTCATCATGATCGATGCCGCCAAGCGCGCGTCGGCCGAGCGGATTACCGCGGTGATGCCTTATTTCGGCTATGCCCGGCAGGATCGAAAAGACAAGGCCCGCGTGCCGATTACAGCAAAGCTGGTGGCCAACCTCCTTACGGCGGCGGGTGCCAACCGCGTGCTCACGGTGGATCTCCACTGCGGTCAGATTCAGGGTTTCTTTGATATTCCGCTGGATCACCTCTCGGCGGAGGTGGTGTTTGTGAACTACCTGAAGAGCCATCGCGCCCTTCAGGAAGACTTGATGGTTATATCACCCGACACCGGCAGCGTAGGTCGCGCCCGGGAGTTCGCGAACCGCCTGGGCGTGCCCCTGGCCATCGTGGACAAACGGCGCCCCAAGGAAAACGTGGCCGAGGTCATGAACATTATCGGTGACGTCACCGGAAAGCATGCCTTGCTTTTCGACGATATGATCGACACCGCGGGCACGCTGGCCAAGGCCGCCAAGGCCATCAAGGCCCATGGCGCGCTCTCGGTGCGCGCGTGCGCCACGCACCCCGTCTTCAGCGGGCCTGCGCTGGACAATATAGAGAATTCGGAACTCGAGGAAATATTGGTATGTGATTCAATTCCCCTGTCCGAGAAGGCCCGGAGCAACCCGAAAGTTCAGGTGCTCTCCCTCGCGGCCTTGATTGGGGAAGCAATCCGCAGAATTCACAAGGATGAATCCGTCAGCAATCTTTTCAAGACCTGACGCCGATTCGGAGGCTTAAATAGCATGGAACTTCAGACAATCAACGTAAGCACCCGTGAAGAGGTTGGCAAGGGACCGGCGCGTCGCCGTCGCGTCGCTGGCTCCATTCCCGCCGTCATGTACGGCGAGACCAAGAGCGTCGTCCCCGTCATGATCAACGCCAAGGCCTTCATCGCCGCGCTGCACGGCAGCCAGGGCGAGCATGCCATCATGCAGGCCCACGTCGAGGACAAGCCCGAATTGAGCGGCCCGGTCCTCGTCAAGGCGGTGCAGCACCACCCGATCAAGGAGCACATCATCCACGCCGACCTGCTCCGCATCGATCTCTCGAAGCCGATCCACACGCTGGTCCCCCTCGTGCTGGTGGGGCAATGCCCCGGCATCGTCGAAGGCGGCGTGCCCGACCAACCGCTTCGCGAGTTGCAGGTCGAGTGCCTGCCGCTGGACACGCCCGCGCACATCGACGTGGACATCAGCGACCTCCGCATCGGCGGCCTGCTCCATGTCTCCGACCTGAAGGCACCGGAATCCGTCAGGATCGTGACCGAGTCCGCGCGCACCATCATCACGATTCACCCCCCGCGCGTCGTGGCGGTTGCGGAAGCACCTGCGGACGCCAAAAAGGGCAAGAAGAAATAGTTGATTTGAACCGGTGCCGGGTACCCATCCCGGCACCGGGCGGGTATCGCCATGAAGATCATCGCTGGCCTGGGCAATCCCGGGCCGGGGTACCGGAACACCCGGCACAACCTCGGTTTTTTGTTGCTCGACCAACTGGCCCGGCGCCTGAATGCCTCCTTCGACAAAAAGGAGAAGCACGGCGGGTTGCTGGCGCAGGCGCGCCACGGTACGGAGAAGATCCTGCTGGTTAAGCCGCAAACCTTCATGAACCGGAGCGGCGACTGCGTAGCCAGTGTGTGCCGGAACGCGATCTTCGACCCGGCGGACCTGCTGGTGGTCGTCGACGACATCAACCTGACCCTCGGCCGGATTCGCTTCCGGGCCGGTGGAAGTGCGGGCGGTCACAACGGCCTCAAGTCCATTATTGAGCGCACCGGGAGCCCTGAGTTCCACCGGATGCGCATGGGCGTGGGAGATGATCGGAAGAGTCGCGATCTGGCCGATCACGTGCTTTCCATCTTTCAGCCCGAGGAACGGCCCGCCGTGGAATCCATGCTGGAGCGCGGCACCGAAGCCGCCCTGGCGTGGCTCGAAGGCGGTATCGAACGGGCCATGAACGACTACAATGCCTAGAGAGCAAGCCCCACGGGCCACGGGGCAGAGGAAGGAATGGAAGTGGAAACATTGAAAAAACACACGATCAGTGTTCTTGTGGAAAACCACTTCGGTGTGCTGGCCCGCGTATCCGGACTTTTCAGCGCGCGCGGCTACAACATCATCAGCCTTTGCGTCGGCGAGACCATGGACCCCGATATCTCCCGGATGACTGTGGTGGTCCGGGGGGATGATCAGGTCCTCTTCCAGATGATCCAGCAGTTGAACAAGCTGGTGGACGTCATCGAGGTCATCGATCTCACCGCCACCTCCTTCGTGGCGCGGGAGCTTGTGCTTATTAAGGTCGACGCCGGCAAGGAGCAGCGCGGTGAAGTGGTGGAGATTGCCACCATCTTCCGCGCCAGCATTGTGGATGTGGGCGCGTCGTCCCTCACCGTCGAAGTGACGGGCGCCGAAGGCAAAATAAACGCCTGTATCGACATGCTCCGGCCCTACAATATCACCGAGTTGGTGCGCACGGGCGAAATCGCCATTCACCGCGCGCCAAAACGGGATTGCAAGTTGCCCGAATAAAGGGTATGATCACGGGATGTGTATTGTGACGGAAAATCATTCGTTGGCCATGGGAATCCTCTCCCGGGTTTCCGTACCATCCCGTTTCAGCACGCCTGCCGCGAATCCGCGGTACAAGGCGCGGGGTTTCGTTTTCGCCCTGTGCCATCGTGGCGTGGAAGCGAAAGCTACTACCGCAGCCCAGCGCTGCGGTTTTTTTATGCCCGGACCGCGGCCACAGCGCCGGGAACGAATGATTGAATCAACTGGACGCGGAGGCGCAGCGCTTTGAAGAGTTTATTGAAATTACAATCCCTCGACCTGCAGATAGAGAAGCTCCGTTTGCGCGAAACCGAGATTCCCAAGCAGAAGAGCAAATACGATATTCACAAGAAGCGCCTCGAAGACGAATTGAAGTCCAGCGAGAACCGCCACAAGAGCCTGATGTTGGAGCAGCGCGAGTGTGAGGGCGATATTGCGGGCAAGCAGGCGGACATCAAGAAGAAGGAAAACCAGCTTCTCGCCGTCAAGAAAAACGAAGAGTACCAGGCCCTCCTCCACGAGATGGAAATGCACAAGAAGCAGATCGCCATCAAGGAAGAGCGCATTATCGCCATCATGATGGAACTCGACGAGGCCAAATCCTGCCTCGAAGAAGACAAGAAGCGCATCGGCGCGGAGCAGGAGGAGATCACCGCGGAGTGCTCGAAAATCGACGGTGAACTCGCCGTTGCCGTTTCCGAGCGGAAGGCCCTGGAAGGCCAGCGCGGCCCACTCATCGCCGAGATCGACGCCTCTATGCTCAGCAAGTACGAGCGTATTCGCAAAGCCAAGAAGACCGGCCCGGCGCTGGTGCCCCTCCAAGGCGAATCCTGCTCTGGGTGTTTCATGACCATCACCGCCCAGCACGTGAACGAGATCCTCGCGGGCGACAAGTTCATGCCGTGCAATCACTGCGGCCGGCTTGTATACTATGCGCCCAAATTCGACAGCGCGGCGCTCTAAAACTTAAGAAATAAAGGCAGCAATTATGGCGATTTTTGAACGTACCCGATTCTTCGGACGCAAGAACAAGGAGCAGACCACCGGTGTTCCCGAGGGCCTCTGGATCAAGTGCGACGGCTGCAAGCAGACGGTCTATAAATCCGACATAAAAGAGAACATGCAGGTC
Source organism: Candidatus Hydrogenedentales bacterium (assembly GCA_942492815.1). Taxonomy (GTDB): domain Bacteria; phylum Hydrogenedentota; class Hydrogenedentia; order Hydrogenedentales; family JAEUWI01; genus JAEUWI01. Next base: position 283,756 of record OW818658.1, read on the forward strand.
TGCCCCGGATGCGGCCACCATTACCGCATCGGCGCGCGCGACCGCATCCAGCTCGTGACCGATCCCAGTTCCTTCGAGGAAACCCACACCGGCATCACCGCCGCGGATCCCCTGGAATTCGCCGTCGGCAAAGAGACCTACACCGAGCGCATCTCGCGCGCGCGCGAACAATCCGGCCTCAACGAGGCCCTGGTGACGGGCTTGGCGCGCATCGAGGGCGTACGCTGCGCCATGGGTGCCATGGATTCCTCCTTCGTCATGGCCAGCATGGGCTCCGCCGTGGGCGAGAAATTCTGCCGACTCGTGAAGGATGCCGTTGCGCACCACGTGCCCCTCATCGTCTTTGCCGCTTCCGGCGGCGCCCGCATGCAGGAGGGCATCCTCGCCCTCATGCAGATGGCCAAGACGGCCGACGCCGTGCGCCAGATCAACGAGGCGGGCCTGCCCTACATCGTCGTGCAGACCGACCCCACTTCCGGCGGCGTTTTCGCCAGCTTTGCGAGCCTGGGCGACATCACCATTGCCGAGCCCAAGGCCTACATCGGCTTTGCGGGAAGGCGGCTTATCGAAGGCGCTTTTAACGTCAAAAAGTTTCCCGACGGTTTCCAGCTCGCCGAATATCAGATGGACAACGGCTTTGTGGATCAGATCGTGAAGCGCCACGACATGCGCGCTCACCTGGCCAAATTGCTCCGCTATCTCGCGCCCCACGCCGAGGAAGATATTGCAAGCTATGTGCCGCCCACGGCCGCCATGTCCGAGCCTGCGGCAGAAGCCCCGGCCGGTGAAGAGGACGCCGCGGAGGAATGACACCGTCCGCCTTGACGCGGCCCGACAGCGCCGCGCGGCAATACCTGTTCGACCTGACCCTGCATGGCATCAAATTGGGCCTGGATAATATCCAGGCCCTTGTTCATGCTGCGGGCGATCCGCACCTGGCCATCCCCACCGTTCATGTCGGTGGCACCAACGGCAAGGGCAGCGTCTGCGCCATGACGGCCGCCATGCTCCAGGCCGCGGGCTACCGCGTGGGCCGCTTCACCAGCCCCCACCTTATCGACGTGTCCGAGCGCTTCCTTATCAACGGCGAGCCCATACCGGAAGCGGCGCTGGAAGAGAATATCGCCTTCTTCCGCGAGGCCGCCGCCGCGATCGGACGCGTGCCGACCTTCTTCGAAATGACCACGGCCATCGCCTTCCGCTACTTCGCTCAGGCAACGGTGGACGTCGCCATCATCGAAGTGGGTATGGGTGGGCGCTTCGACAGCACCAACGTGGTCGCGCCTGTGGTCACGGCCATCACCAACATCGATCTGGAGCACACTGCCTACCTCGGCGATACTTTGGCCAAGATCGCCTTTGAAAAAGCCGGCATCATCAAGCCTGGCGTGCCTGTGGTTACTGCGGAGCGTCGTCCGGAGGCCTTTGATGTCTTCACGCGCCGCGCGGCGGAAGAAAATGCGCACCTGCTCCAACTGGGCCGTGATTTTCGCGCGGAGACCACCGGCAGCCCCTGGGCGCAGCACCTGCGCTTTTCCAGCAGCGACCTGCGGCTCGAAGACGTGCCTTTGGCATTGCCCGGACGTTACCAGGGCGAGAACGCCGCCGTGGCCGCCGCGCTGGCCTCGCAAGTGATGGTCACTTTCCCCGATCTCAATGCGGCCCACATTGCAAAGGGCCTTGCTAATGCTTCCTGGCCCTGCCGCCTGGAAAAAGTGCTCGACGCTCCGCCGGTCTACATCGACGTGGCCCACAACGGTGCCGGGGCGCGCAAGCTTGCGGAGCTCTTCGAGAATTGCGTAGTAGTCTTTGCGGCGTCATCCGACAAAGACACCTCAGCCATGCTCGCCGCACTCCAACCTTGCGCGCGCCACCTGATCCTTACCGAGTTCGAAGGCAAGCGCAGCACCCCGGCACAACAACTCGCCGCATTGCTCGATCCCGGCACCTGCGAGATCGTGACGCCGATCAACGATGCGATCCGACGGGGTCTGGAACTCGCCACCCCCGCATGCCCTCTGCTCATCACCGGTTCCATCTACGCCGCCGGCGAAGCGAGGGAATACCTGATCCGGGAACACGGCGCGAAGCCGCTGCGCTTCTAAGCGGTCTTCCACGCTGAGGAAACTGCGGTTGCCCCCCTCAAGCGGAGGAGCGAAGCGGGGGAAGCTGCTGCTAAGAAAACACGGGACTTCAACTCTGTTCAAAGGCCCACCCCGGTCACCTTCAGGCCCCACGGGTGCCACCCACACACGGAGGAGTTTGCGACGGAGTTTGTGGGCGAAGGGACGTTGACGATGGTTATTCACCCCGCATCCCAACGCCCACCCCGGGGTGCCACGCGATCCGGCAACGCCGGTTCGTGCGCCCGAGGCGGGGTGTACTTACTACATCCCGGTTCGCCTGGGCTCTCCTTTTGAACCCTGTGCTCCTGGCCAAGACGCTGGGGCTCATGAGTTCACAGCCCATCCCTCACCCCATCGAAAAACCGCCCTGTTGTATTGACCTGACCCCTCCACGCACCCGCCCCTCACGGCACACGAACCGCCCTTTCGGGCGGATCGCGTGGCACGTTTTTACGCCGGTGCCCTCATTGCAGTTCTCCCCGGCGCTCGCTATACTCGGGTCTTCCGAATAACCATCCAGGGGACCTATCATGCCCGTCATCATCGCCATCCTCCTTTGCTTAGGCTTCGCATTCACCACCTACGCCGCGCCCGCCATCCGTCTCTACAACCCCACCGAGTTCACCGGCCCCGCCCTCGTGGAAATCCCAACAGGCCGCCTCGCGTCGCCCGGCTTGGCCGACTGGAGCACCCACCACCTCGAAGTGAACGGCGAAGTGCTTCCCCACGCGCTGCGCGAGGGCCGCGCTCACTGGAAGTCCGCCCTCACCGCGCCGATCGACACTCCCCGCGCCGAGGATCTCCTCGTCTTCTGGTGCACCGTGCCGCCGGGCGAATGGGTGGAGGTTGAAGTCGTATCGGGCGCGTCGAATTCCGCTGCGGCACTCGAAATCGCCGACGGCAAGATCGCAATCCGCTACCCCGGTGTAGAAGCCTTGATTGACGAATCCACCGGCGTGCTGACCAGCCTGTCCATCGGCGACGAGTCCATGATCGCCGCGCCCATGACCATCACGGCCTCTACCCTGGCCGAGGCTCCCTTTCAATACACCGGCAACATCGGTCCCGGTTACATCCCCTTTCAGGTCGCGATCAAAAGCGCCGATCCCGTACCCGTCACCGCGCGCCTCGCCTCCCAATCCTCCACATCCGCGATGACAGAACTGAACTTCACCTTCCAACTTACCGGCGGCCCGGAGCTCGCCCTGACCTACCGCATCCACAGCGGCGGCCTCGTGGAGTTCGTCGCCGACGAGCGTCCCTGGACGGGGACAAGCCCTTGGATGAACCGCGCGGTGCAATTCGCGCTTCCCATCAAGGGCGAAGCGCAATCCCTGCCCCTGCTGGAGAATCGTCATCCTTTCTACGGATTCAAAGACTTCCCCGGAACCATCCCCCAGATCGCGCAACGCTACGCGGGCGCATCGATGGACGTGGTGGTGCTCGGCGACGAAATCGTGAATGGACGCCATTGGCTTCGGCGCATTCAGGCGGTGCCGCGTGATGGCGAGAACTCGATGGACGAGCTCGTGGAGATGATGGACGAGGGTCTTGCCGTCGTGCCGGTGCCGCTAAAGGCAGCGGCCCCCTCATGGATAGTGGACGCCCCCGAGACAGCGGGTGCGGTCGCCACGAGACTCTCCAAAGCCCTGGGGGCACCGGTTCAAGAGGAGGTCGAGGCTGCGCAACCGCCGGATGTGCATCGCGTCACGCTGGATATGGATGCGTCGCATGGCGTCGCGGGAATCGAGGGCGACGGCTATGCCATCACCATAGCTCCCGATGGGGGCGTTCAAATTAACGCCCATACGCTCCTCGGCCTTAACATGGCGGTCTCGGATGTTATCGCGCATCTGGGTGACGACAAGCGCATCCCCCTCATCGCGCGGAATCCCGTGGTCGAGGTGCGCGGCGGCGGTTTCGGTGGCGGCGCCTTTGAAGTGGACTTCCCCTATGGCGACGACGCCGAGTGGGAGCGGGTCTTCGACGGCCTCCTCGATTCGGGGATGAACACCTTCTGGTGCCTGGGCATGTGGGGCAATTGGAAAATGCCCGTGTCGTACAAATACATGCCCGAGCTACACTCCGACGATCCCGAGGCCTACGACGAATCCTCGGGCGTGCTCTTCAGCGAGCTGGATCAGCACCGCGAGCACGGCCTCAAGCTTATGCGCTATTTGCAGGAGCGGGGTGGACGGGTCTATGTGTGGTTGCCCATCGGCTGCGTACCCACGACCTTCGTTCAGAAATACCCCGAGGCGCTGAAGCCTGGCACCGTCGAAGAATTCTGGGGACGCCCCAAAGGCACCCCTTGCTTCACCCATCCGAAATACTCCGAATACCTCGACGCCTTCCTGAAAGAGCTCGTGGAGACCTATCCCCTCGATGGCGTCGTCCTCGTGCGCGACGACAACGGCGGCGTCTGCGATTGCGAACGCTGCACGGCCTTCACCGCGGCCTCCAAGACCAAAGTCGCCGTGTGGGAGCAATACCTACAGATCTGCGAGCGCCTGCGCGGCCTCGGCTTCAAAGGCGCGGTCGGCGTCTATCCCTACTTCGACGGCTACACCCCCGCCCTTGACGCACAGATGCCCGAGGACCTCTTCATCGCGGGCCACGGCGCATCCACGGCCGCCTTCACGCGCGATCAGTCGCGCATAGGTCACATGCCCGACACCTGGCTCGACAACCTCTACACGAACTTCAAACTCCCGTCCTCGCCGCGCATGCGCCGCCTGCTGGGCGATCGGGGCAGCTTCTATATCGGCGGGGCCTACCAGACCACCGAATTGCCCTGGGAGGCCATGGGCTACTTCGGCTGGGAGCCCACTGCCACGCCCAACACCTTTCGCTATCAGTGGGGCGCGCGCACCTTCGGCAAGGACAACGCCGTTGCCTTCACGCGCATGAACGATACCTACGAAGACCTGTGGGAGATCAACGCCCGCTACCTCATCCCCAACGCGTGGATCGCGATGGATGGCGAATCGCGCGCGCAAATCGCCGAAGAGACCCGCGCGCTCCTGCGCGACTACGACGCCCGCCTCGGGGAATTGCGCGGGGCCGTGTCGCCGGGCCATGAGGAATGGTTGAATCTGTCCGCCCTCTTCACACCCTTCCTCGAATACCAGCTCCGTCGCCTGGAACTGTTCATGGAGATGATCGAGATCACCAAGCAAGACGGTCCCGCCATCGACAGCGGAAGCCTGCCCGAAGAAGCCCGCGCGGCCCTCCTCGCGAAGTACGTCGAGATGAAAGACTACGCCACGAAATACGCCACCGCGCAGAGTACGCTCCCCGGCAACATGATGGAAGCCACCCGCAGCCTCACCATGCCCTACAACGAATGGATGACCGGTTTCGAAGGCTGGCTCGATCCCCACCTGGAGCGACCGCAATTCGCCGCGAAGATCGCCGCGAGCCCGACCGAGATGCGCGCCGGCGACGCCTTCACCATCACCGTGGAAGTTCACAACACCGGTATCATCCCCTGGGATCGCTGCGACCTCGCGCTCTCCGAAAACGCTACGGCGCTGGGCTGGAAGATCGATGCCGTGACCGACGAACCACCCATCGCCCCCGGTGACCGCATGACGGGGACTATCACGGGAACCGCACCTTCGGAAGCGATCCAGGCTACGGTGAGTGTCGTTAGTCCCACCCGCAGCCGGACGAAAATGGCCGAGGCGCCACTTCAAATTACGTTGAAGTGAGAGAGATTATGGGTAGCAGACGAAACTCTCGGAGGGCCACTCCGGGTGCCACCCACACGCGGCGGAGCGAAGCGGGGGAGCTTGTGGGTGATGGGACGTCGACAACGAAAACGGCTCCGCGCCCACAAAGCCCACCCCGGGTGCCACCTCAATCCCGCCTCAGGCGGGTTTGGGTGCCGCCGAGGGAAGTAGACCCGATGCTGCACCAACCACCTCAGTCCGGATCGGCAATCTGACATGGGTTTCGAGTCGAAGTCTCGTTGCAGCATCAGGACTGCCCCGATCAAGGCACCCAAACGGGCGTTGCCCGATTGAGGTGGCACCCGTGGTGAGATCTGGTATCCGCAGGCTTCGATTCAGGACCGGTAGGAACCCTGCCGTGTCCCGTATGCCATACTCACTTTCAATTCAAATTACACTCGTGCTACATTGAAAGTTGAAATAAGAGTTGCGACAGCATTCGGAGGGCCTATCATGATTCTCAAGACACGTTGGTGTGCAACGACCACGATAGCGGTATGGGGCTGTCTTTCTCTTTCCTGCGCCCATACGCCCGATGCAGATCCTCATATCCATGCATCGGTAGAACCGCTTACGTTGAATGGTCCGACAATCATTCAGGGCCAAGTAAACGACGCAACGACGGGGGAGCCCGTCCCGCATGCCGTGGTTTATCTTGTGGATGTTCGCCCGGAGAATTGGAAGGGTTTGCAGTCCCATAGCGCCCGATTGGGTACCTCGGATCGCCATGGCCGAATCGATCTTGCGGCGACATGGTCTACCACGCGCGAGATCGATCCGGACTTGGTGCCCGTTTTTTCGTTGGATTGGGTTCGAGGTCTTTCCGTGCTTGGCGATGAGGCTGAGTCGCGTTGCCGTGCGGGCAACCCGGCCAACGTCGCTGTTGTCGTCGAAGACGGAAGTCACTACGGTCGATTCTATTTCTTTGACACAAATCAGCTCGCCCTCGGTCTAGGTGGAATAGTGCTGGATGTGGGAGAGGTCGTCCTCAAACCACTGCCGGAGGGTTATTGGTGCTACCCGAGCCTCATGCCCGCCGAATCTGAGAGTCTGGCGATTGCCAGCCAACCGTCGGAGGTGGCCCCATGAGATACTCGCCACCCATCCTGGCTGCGATGTTGCTTGCATTATCCGTGCTCGGTTGTGCGCACAGTAGAGGGGGAGTAGAGCGCGATTCGACACAGTCGCAGACAAGGACGATGGACTGCACCATTGAATTGGTCTTTCGGGGCGACGTGAAGGATACTGTCCACGACACGCCTGTCCCCTATGCGGATGTGATTTTCATGGACACCGGCTTCGCCCCGCGCCCGGTGGAGCGCGAGTGGACCACACGCGTTGGGACTACTAATCTAGCCGGACAGTTGGATCAACGCTTCGTGTATGGATGGTACTTTGAAACTACCGATGAGGCACTGGGTATTGAAGGAAAGAGTTTTGGCTTTGACCAGAGCAGTGAAACAATCGAGTATTTCGACTTGCTGGATAAGGCATTTGACAAGGTCCGCGAGGCGGGCACATTTTCGATTGAACTTCGAAAGCCTGGATACAATTCCATGAAGTTGGAAATCGCTGTGCGGGATTGTGCCAGGGAAGGCGATATATATATCGCCGACCTCGGGACGGTCTTCTTGGAGCCTTCCGCAGAGAAAACGTTGAACCCATGACTATGATGTTGGCAAGGCATGCGATTTTGCCAAGGCCCACCCCGGGTGCCACCTCAATCCCGCCCCAGCGGACTTGGGTGCCAAGAGGGAAGTAGACTTGATACTCCACCAACGCCCTCAGTCCGGATCGGCAATCTGACATGGGTTTCGAGTCGAAGTCTCGTTGCAGCATCAGGACTGCCCCGATCAACGCACCCAAACGGGCGCTGCCCGATTGAGGTGGCACCCTTGGTCGTCAGTGGCCTCCATGGTCGACTATGGTGCTGGCGGAGTCGCTGTGCCTCTGTGTCCTCGTCATGCTAAGATACCCGCCCCAAGAGAGCAATCATTACCACAGGATTTTCCCATGAAAGATATCTATCGTTTTCTGGCATTTGATCTGGGCGCGGAGAGTGGCCGGGCCGTTTTGGCTACCTTGAGCGGCGGCAAGATCGCCCTGGAGGAGATCCACCGTTTCCGCACGGAGGGCCTCATCATGTTGGGCCGCCGCCAGTGGGATCTGGCGCGGATCTATGAGGAAATGATCGCGGGCCTGGCCAAGTGCGCGCGGGAACATACCGCCGAGCTTGACGCCATCGCCATTGACACGTGGGGCGTGGATTTTGGTCTGCTGGACAGCGAGGGCCACGTGCTGGCGAATCCCGTACACTATCGCGACAAGCGCACCGAGGGCATGTTCGACGCGGCCTATGCGAAGGTGCCGAAGGAGGAGATCTACAAGTCCACGGGCATCCAGTTTCTGCCCTTCAACACGAGCTTTCAGTTGCTGGCCCTCGTGGAGGCGAAGTCGCCCCAGTTGGCCGCCGCGAAGGACCTGCTGCTCATGGGCGACCTGCTGGCCTACCTGCTCTGCGGCAAGAAGGCCTGCGAATACACCAACGCCTCCACCACGCAGCTCATGAATCCACACACGCGTACGTGGAACGACGACCTCATCAAGCGCCTCGGCATCCCCCGCGAGATCCTCCTCGATCCCGTTATGCCCGGAACGAACCTCGGGTCCATCCTGCCCGCCGTGGCCGAGCTTACCGGCATTCACCCGAACACGCCCGTGATAGCCCCCGGCACCCACGATACCGCATCCGCCGTCGTGGCCGTGCCTGTGGCGGAAGGCGCGGGTAACTGGGCCTACCTCTCCAGCGGCACCTGGTCGCTCCTCGGCGCGGAGCTGGACGAGCCCTGCATCACCGACGAGAGCATGGCGCAGGACTTCACGAACGAAGGCGGCGTGGGCGGGAAGATCCGTTTCCTGAAGAATATTTTTGGCCTGTGGCTCGTGCAGGAATGTCGTCGCTCGTGGGAGCGTCAAGAAGGCAGCAAGCTCGACTATGCCGCCATCACGGAAGACGCCGCGAAGGCCGAGCCCTTCCGCTCCATCATCAACCTCGACGACCCGCGCCTCTTCGCGCCGGACGACATGCCCAGCCTCATTCAGCAGATCTGCCGCGAGATCGGCCAGCCCGTGCCCGAGACGCGCGGTCAGATCGTGCGCTGCGCGCTGGAGAGTCTGGCGCTGAAATACCGCCAGACGCTGAACGCCCTCGACAACACCCTGGGCCGCAAGACCGAAGTGCTCCACATCATCGGTGGGGGCACGCAGAACAAACTGCTCAACCAGATGACGGCGGACGCCTGCGGTATTCCGGTGGTGACGGGCCCCGTGGAAGCGACGGTGCTGGGGAACGTGGGGGTGCAGGCCATGGCCGTGGGCGCGCTGGATTCACTGGAAGCCGTGCGAAAGGTCATCGGCGACAGCTTCGCACTGGAGCACTACACGCCGCAGAATGCCGCGGAGTGGACCGCCATCGCCAACGCCTGATTGAATAGGCGAAGTCGGGGCCGGGGAAGTATCCCTGGCCCCGTTGTCATTCATCCGGGCTGGGCGGGAGGTGCCGCTGCGGCCTTGTTCATGATTTTGTTCGAGATGCGCCGCCCCAGATCCATGGAAGGCTTTTCCACGATCCGGTAGAGAATCTCCGCGGCGACCAGCGTCACGGCCACGCATGCGATGAAGTACAGCGGGCTTTTCCACAGGGGCACGAGGGGGCCGGGCTTGAGCGCAATCTGCACCACGTTCTGCGCCAGCACATGGACCAGATAGAGTCCGTAGGTCCGCAATCCGAGATAGCTCATGATCTTCAACTGAAAGAGTTGCGTGCAGGGGGTGCGTCCCGCCACGAGTCCAATCAGAAAGACGGCGACAACGAAGGGGTAGAGCTGGGAGAAGAGGTCCGCCTCGCCGTGGGTTTGACTCAGGTGCACCACGAGCAGGACCACCAGGGCGGCGATGTGAATTGGCGTTGTGGCCAGCCGGGAGAGCACGTTGTAGGCCGGCCGGTGTTCCATGAGCACGGCCAGCATGCAGCCAATCAGGATACACGCATAGTGCCCAAGCTTCAGCATTCCGACGACGGGATGGAGGGGGAAGAGGTAGGCGCAGGCAACGATGCCCCCGGCAATGGCCAGCCGTCCGGCCATGTTTCGGTGGAGCAGCGCAAAGCCGAGCAGCGGCCAGATCAAATAGAATTTCTCTTCGATACCCAGCGACCAACTGTGGAAGAAGGGGGGGAAGACCCCGTACAGATCCATCACATCTCTTGCGGAGTATTCGTTCATGTAGAAAAGGTAGTAGGGCAGCGCCATGCTGAAAGCCGGTCGATTGTCGATGCTCGACTTGATGTTCAGTCCATAGATGATGACGCAATAGGCCAGAAGCACGAGGAAGTAGGCGGGGAAGATTCGGAAGGTACGGCGCACATAGAAGGCTTTCACGCTGATGACGCCCCGGCGCACTTCCTCGCGAAGTGCGAGCGTGGTAATCAGGTAACCGCTGAGTACAAAGAAAGACGCCACGCCGGAATACCCGTTCAGTGCGTGCCAGCCCAGAAACTCCGCGTGCCACGTGATGATCAGAAGGCAGGAGGCCGCCCGGAAGCCGTCCAGCGCCGGGAAATACTTGGAGGATTGATACTCCTCGAAGGTGAGCGGTTGATTCTTCAACATATCCTCCTGCGCATGGCGCAATGCGTCATGGCGTTATTCACGAACGGTCTGCGAATTATCCAGAAGGCTCTCACCTGGGTTTGCCTTCGTCGCACGCCCGCCTCAACGCAACCCAGAGTCTAATCCGTTTTATTCCAACCCCATCGATTCCGCCAGCAATTCCGCCACATCTTTCACCGCCACCTCGGGGTGCCCTTCGGCCTTCACGCCATCCGCCATCATCGTCATGCAGAAGGGACACGCCGTGGCCACCGTCGTCGCACCGGTCTTGATGGCCTCGCCCGCCCGCTCGGCATTGATGGCCTTGCCGATGGTCTCTTCCATCCACATGCGCCCGCCACCCGCGCCGCAGCAGAAGCTGTTTTCGCGGTTGCGCGGCATCTCCAGTGGCGCGGACTGTCCCGCCGCGCTCAGGAGGGCACGGGGCGCCTCGGACACGCCATTATAGCGCGCCAGATAGCAGGAATCGTGATAGGTGGCCGCCGCCGCGTTGAGCGCCGGGGCCTTGGGCTTCAGCTTGCCCGCCGTCACCAGATCCTGGAGCAGTTCCGTGTGGTGGAGCACCTCATAGTCGCCACCCACCTGGGGGAATTCACTCTTGATGCTGTTGAAGCAATGGGGGCACGCCGTGACGATCTTTTTCACGCAGTAGCCGTTGAGCACTTCCACGTTCTGCATCGCCATTTGCTGGGCGAGCATTTCATTGCCGATGCGCTTCGCACTGTCGCCCGTGCAGCTTTCTTCTTCGCCGAGTATGCCGAATTTCACGCCGGCTTCCTGCATGAGCTTCGCAAAAGCCACCGTGACTTTCTGGTAGCGTTGGTCGTAGGATCCCGCGCAGCCCACAAAGAACAGATACTCCACATCGGCGTCTTCCGCCAGCGTTTTTACGCCCAGGCTCTCTGCCCACTTGCCCCGCTCACTCTGGGGCAGGCCCCAGGGGTTAGACTGGGTCTCCACATTGCGCATGGCACCCTGGGCCGTCTCGGGGAAGTCGCCTTCCATCAGCACGCGGCCCTGGCGGATGCCCAGCAGCTTGCTCATGGGCTGAATCTCCACGGGGCAGGCTTCCTCGCAGGCAAAGCACGAGGTGCAAGACCACAGCACGTCCTCGGCGATTATATCGCCGTAGAGCGACTGCTTCGGCTCGGCCGCCGAGTCTTTCAGCAGCGCCGGGCCCTCGCGGAAGAGGTGGGCCTTCAGATCGAGCACCACCTTCTTCGGGCTCAGGGGCTTGCCCGTATTGTAGGCCGGGCAGGCCTCCTGGCATCTCCCACACTCCGTGCAGGCCGTGAGGTCGAGTAATTCCTTGGCGGTGAAGTCCTTGATCGTGGTGATGCCGAATTTTTCGGCGTTCTCATCTTCCAGATTCAAGTTGGGGATACGCCCCTTCACCCGTTCCTCGCGGAAGAAGAGGTTGGGCAGCGCGGTGATGATATGGAGGTGTTTGGAGTAGGGGATGTAGGCCAGAAAGCCGAGCACCACCAGATTGTGGATCCAATGAAAGGCCGCGTAGGTGAGAGGATAGGCTTCCATGCCCAGAGGGCCATCACCCAGAAAGGCCGCCCGCAGCATCCCGGTGACAGGCATGAAGCCGGGGCGCGGCTGGATGACCTGGAGCACGTAGAAGGCCACGATCAGTACCGTGATCAGGCCGAGGATCACCAGCGCGTCTATGGTGTGGGAAGCGGGCCCCTCCAGTCGCTTAGCTTTCACCACCAGCCGCCGCCAGGCCGCAGCGCCGATGGCCAGGAGCACCAGCAGGCCGAAAAAATCCTGGCAGGTATTCATGATCCAGTAGATGGGGCCGAGGAAGGCGAAGCTGAAGTTGTCGAAAAGGCCGCTGAGGAGGCCTTCCAGCGTACCGAAGGTCAGCACGAAGAAGCCCCAGAAAATAAAGGCGTGGCCCAGGCCCGCCGGGGTGCGCAGCACGAGCTTCTGCCCGAATCCCTTCGACATAAGATCGGCAACACGGCGGGGGAGGGCATCCAGTCCCAACGTGCCCTGGCCCAGATTCACCCAGCGGTAGACCTGCCAGAGACGGTGGAAGAATACCGCGTGCGCGGCCACGATCAACACGAGGAGGAGTAGGGCGCTCATGAAGTTTTGCAGATCCTTGTGCGAGGTGTGAGGCAACCGAAAACAACAGACAGATCGCACCGATCAGACGAATCAGATCGGTCCGATCCGTCTGATCGGTCAGATAAAAAACTTATCCCCGTGCCTTCTGAACGGCTTCGGTCAGCAGCGGGCAGATCTCAAACAAGTCCCCCACAATGCCGTAGTCGCATATCTTGAAAATGTTCGCCTGGGGATCCTTGTTGATCGCCACGATGACCTTCGAGGTCCGCATGCCGGCCATATGCTGGATAGCGCCGGAGATGCCGCAGGCCACGTAGACATCGGGGCTCACGACCTTGCCGGTCTGGCCCACTTGATGGCTGTGGTGGATCCAGCCCGCGTCCACCACGGCGCGGCTCGCGCCGAAGGCGGCGCCCATGGCTTTGGCGAGGTTCTCTACGACCGGGAGATGCTCGGGGCCACCCACACCGCGTCCGGCGGAGACCACGATCTTCGCTTCGGTCAGTTCGACCACGCCCGCCGCCGCATCCGCCGCCGCCTGGATCACCGTGCGAAGGGAGAGGGTGGGCATATCTCGGTGGACCACTTCGGGAGCGTCCGATCCCGACTGCTCCACCGTCACCGTATTGGGTCGCAAGGAAACCATGGCGGGTGATTCATTGACCGCCACCTCGGAAATTACCTTGCCGCCATACACGGGCTTGGTGGCCTTCAGTCCGCCATCCCAGCGGCACCCGGTGGCGTCCTGCACGAGCTCGACCCCGAGGCGCGCGGCCACGGAGGCGCACAATTCCTTGCCCAGTGCGGTGGCGGAGCCGATGATGATTGTGGCACCCAGTTCTCGGGCGAGATCGCGCACGATGGGCACATAAGCGTCATTGGAATAGTGGGTCAGTTGAGAGTTTTCGTAGGCATAGATCGTCTTGATCCCGAAGCCCGCAAGGGCCGCGGCCTGATCGGCAATCGACTGGCCGATATACACAGCATGTAGGGGAAGGCCGGCGGCCTTGGCCACGGCGGAGGCGGCGGAGGCCGCTTCGAAGGCGCAGGGCTTCAGTTCACCCCGTTGTTCCAGAAGTACCAGTACGCTCATGATTAAAACGCCTTCTCATCTTCTTTGAGGATCCGCACCAGCTCGGCCACCTGGACCGCCGCGTCGCCATCGATCAACCGGGCCAGCCGCTCCTGGCGGGGCAGGGCCATCGATTCCACCGTCACGCGGTTGGCCAGCGTTGCGGCGGAGAGCCCGAGGCTCTCCAGCGTCTTCTCATCCACCGGCTTCTTTTTGGCTTTCATGATGTTGGGCAGTTTCGGGTATTCCGGCTTGTTCAGGCCCTTCTGGGCCGTGAAAATGGCTGGCAGGGGGATGGAGAGAGTCAGGTTGCCACCCTCCACCTCGCGCTCCACCACCGCATTGCCGCCGTCCAGGGCGAAGCGTGTGATGACCGAGGCATGGGGCCATTCCAGCAGTTCCGCGATTCGCTCCGCGACTTGCGAGGCGTCGTCGTCCGCCGCCTGCTTGCCCGCGAAGACCAGATCGGGCCCTTCGGCCTTGATGACCGCGGCCAGGGCTTCCGCCACGCCCCGGGCTCCCAGCGTTTCGATGCCCGGTCCCGTAACAAAGACGGCCCGGTCCGCGCCCATGGCCAGGGCGGGCAGCAGAATTTCTTTTGCGCCCTCATCGCCCAGCGTCACCACGACGACCTCGCAGTCCGAAGCAGCTCTGATATTCACCGCTTCCTGCACCGCGTGCTCGTCATAAGGGCTCATGATGTACTTCAGGCGATCCGTGGATACACCCGTGCCCGTGGCGTTCACTTCAAACGCCGAGGCGGTATCCGGCACCCGCTTTACCAACACTACGATCTTCATGGACTCTCCCTGCGGGCGCGCATCCCTGCTGATGAATACCTCGCGCCCTCTGCATTCTCCCAGACGGATGTGCTGCCTATCCGCCCCAAAATTCATGCTAGTTTTCGGCGGGCTTCTCTTCCCGGCGCATGTACATCACCTTCCACTCCCCCTCCTGACAGACCTTGCCCCGCTGATTTTTCACCTGGATATCAAAAATGATGATGCCCATGTCTGGCTTGTGCGTGGTCCGTTTGGTCTTAACCGTCTGAATGACACAAATCGTATCGCCAATGAAAATCGGGCGCTTGAAATCCCAGGATAGGCCCAGCCACGCCACCAGCATGTGCTGCTGCGCGCCCGGATTCCGCGTGACGAGCCCCGAACTTACGGAAAGCCCCAGCATGCCGTGGGCGATCCGCTGGCCGAAATGCATGCTCGCAGCAAACTGTTCATCCGTATGAATGCGATTAAAATCCCCGGAGATCCCCGCGAAATTCACAATATCGGTCTCGGTAATCGTCCTGCCCGGCGTCGTCGCGCTGTCGCCTTCGTTCAAATCTTCAAAATATATGCCGTTTCCGTATTCCACAACCCACTCCTCTCGCGCCGGGCGATTAAACGGGAAGTTTACCACCGGCATTGCGGTGGTTCAAACGGCGGGGCCTGCCAGACCGGCCCCGGGCGCGCCCCGACCGGACTCTCCAGCGCTCGCTCAAGCTAAGTTTAGGGATCCGGCGGGGCGCGGACGCTGACCGAACGCCTGGAACTCTCCGAGGCCGTGCCCCGTGAACGGTGCGACGAATCCACGTGCGCTTTTGATACCTGAACGCACCCTTCAACCGGTATACTGCATGTAACCCGCGCCCTGCGCAATTAAGACTTATTTTGAAGCTCGTTTGCTTCGCGCCATTTGGAGTTTCAGTTTTGAGCCATCCTACAAAAGCCGCCATCGTTACCGGTGCCAGCCGCGGCGTGGGCCGTGCGACCGCCATCGCTCTGGCACGCCAGGGTTATGCCGTTGCTGTCAACTACAGCAAGTCGAAGGAGGAAGCCGAGAATGTCGTCCAGCAGATCGACAGCTACGGCGGCCACGCCATCGCCGTTCAGGCCAACGTTTCCGATAACGCCGCCTGCAAGGCCCTCGCCGCCCAGACGCTGGACGCTTTCGGGCGGATCGACGTGCTGGTGAATAATGCGGGTGTCACCAGCTTCATCCCCCACAACGCCCTGGATCAGGTGCACGACGAAGACTGGGATCGCATCCTGGGGGTCAATCTCATCGGCCCCTTCCAGATGGTCCGCGCCGCCATGCCCGCCCTGACCGCCAGCGGCAACGGCGCCATCGTCAACGTGGCCAGTATCGCCGGCCTTTCCGCCACGGGCAGTTCCATCCCCTATTGTGCTTCCAAGGCCGCCCTGCTCAACATGACCGTGGCCCTCGCACGGGTCTGTGCGCCCAAAGTGCGCGTCAACGCCGTGGCGCCGGGCTTCATCGAAGGCGAATGGCTCAAACAGGGCCTGGGTTCCGCCTATGAGATGGTGAAGAAGCAGTGCCAGGACCGCTCGCCCCTCCACAAGGTTTGCCAGCCCGAAGACGTGGCCGCAGCCATCCTTTCGCTCGTACTGGGCAGCGCCATGATTACCGGGCAGACCATCGTCGTCGATGGCGGGATGCTCATCGGGTCCACGCCGTAATCCACCTGGAGTTACACCCTGCGCGCCACGAGGAGCGTAAACGCCACGTGGCGAACAATCGCCCCATGGAATTCGCGATCAATCAGATCCGCAATGGCCGAAAGGAATCTTTCTCGTTGGTCGGGGGCCATGGCAATGGTAGGGGAAAAGGTGCGCAACAAGTCCACGTAGCGCGTGGATGAGTATTCAATCTGCACGGGAAAAACCTCAAAGCAGATTGGCGCAAACAGCATTGGATTGAGTGCAGCGGGCATGATTTTATCCATCGCGGGGGGCACGTAGTCCGGGGCATCGGCCTCGTCTGAAAATCGTTTGTAGATCGGCTGTGACGCACGAACAAAGCGATCGCCTTCGCCATCGGATACGGGCTCGGTGTGGATCAGGCCCAGGTGTCCGCCCGGCCTCAGCAGTTGATGAGGTTTTGAGAATCGGAGCGGCTCCGAAATCCAGTGCAGCGCGGTTGCGGCATAGACGAGGTCGAAGGTGGCCACCGGAAGGGGTAGTTCTTCGAAGGCGCTCGCAATTACCTCCACGTCTGGATAAGGGGCGAGTCGACACCTCGTCTCCGCCGCCAGATGGGGCCCCAGTTCGACCGCGCAGATTCGGAGACCCCGCCGTGCGAGGGGTTCGGTTGCCTGGCCCGTGCCGGGTCCAATTTCCAATGCGCGCATTGCCGGCGGATACACCGGACTCGACCATCAGTCGATCAAACAGAACTTCGGGATAGCGCGGTCTCGCCCGCTCATAGCGCAAAGCTTCCAAATCAAAATTGCCACCCGACATTTCCCAGATTCCTCTGATAGTGTTCAACCTCCAGGCAGCATAGCCTGTGGTGCAAGCAGAGTAAAGATCCAGTGCAGTCCACATGGATACGAAAGCGAGTAGTGGTCAGCGGCTGCATGTATTTTTGTCTCATTTTGGGAATCGAAATCCGATATTTTCCATATTTGAGGTTCTCCCTTTGGGTGTGCGACGATAGTAGTCGCACTTTTCACGGTTTCACCCTCGCAGTAACCCAAGGAATCCTCTCCTATGCGTCGTCTCTCCCCTATCCTGTTACCCGCCCTGTGTCTACTCGCCGCCGCTGTGCCAGCCGATGAAGTCTTCCGCGACCGCGGGTTTGCGGGCGGATTTAATCTGAGCGCTCCAAATTCCGGGGACAAGCCTGTGGAACTTGGCGTGATCTTGCAGGCTGACCGCGAGGCGCCCAACGAGTGGCGTCTTGCCCAATGGGGTACACAGTTTAATTTGAAGGGAACCGTGGGCAAGACCCTGCCCGACGGAACCCGCATCATGCGCAATGGCGGAAAGTCGATCAAGATCTTTCCGGGCGGCATGGCGGGCGACGGTATTATGCTGGGGCTGAGCGGTAACGCGGAGTTTGGCGGCATTCCCCGCAAGCAGGGGCAGAAGTGGCCCCATCTTCTATTGGAACAGCAGTTCCCGAGGGACTTCAAACTGGCGGACTCCGCCGCGCTCCCCTTCACCCTCGATTTTCGTGTGGAAAGTTGCAAGAACGGCACTGAATCACGCCTGGACCCGGCACTCCACACGGCCCAGATCACGGCCTACTGGACGCTCCACAATCGCAACACGAGCAGCCCGGACAACGGAGAAATGATCTGGTTCGGCATCCCGCTTTTCGATGCGCGTCATGAGGTGCCCCTGGGCCACCAGGACCTGGACACGGCCGTGGAGAACGGCAAGTTCATTTGCACCATGGAAGGCAGTCGCTTTTTCGAAGGCCCCACGGGCGACGGTCAGTGGCACAAGATTGCCTGCGATCTGGTACCCCTCGTGAAGGAGGCGCTTGTGGCCACCCAGGCCAAGGGATTGATGACCAAGACCCGGTTTGAAGATCTCCACGCCACCTCCTTTAATCTGGGCTGGGAAGTGCCCGGTCCCTACGATTGCGAGATTTCTCTGAAGAATCTCAGCCTCGATCGCGTGGCTCCCTGAGGCATCGACTCCAAATCACCATAGCACCTGAATTCGAAGTGCCCCCGATGTTCTTTCCATCGGGGGCACGTTGCATTTCGCTTGGCTGGGAGGGCTACCGCAGTTCGGGCCGCTCCACGATGTCCCCGTTCTCATCCAGATCTGTCTCCCAGATGGCGCCTTCGTCCGCTTCGCCACCGATGCTGCCGTAGACCGTCGTGATCCCATCCCCTCGCTGGAACAGGCCCCAGTTGTCACGGCTCGGCGCCGCGTCCAATTCGGTGCGCCACAGGATATTGCTGAAGGCGTCCAGGCGGTGGACGACCGGGACCTCGCCTTCGTCGCGGGTCAGCCCAGAGAGGACCAGCAGGTCGCCTCCGGCAGCGGGGGAGAAGCTGGCGGTGTCCTGTGCCGAGCAATCCGGCACCACCTGAACCCAGCGCATTTCGCCGGCCGAATCAAGCCGCAGCAGCATCAGTTCGCCCTCAGTGCCATTCAGGGAGGTCTCCCCCCAGACCAGAAGATCGCCGTCGTGCAGTGCCACTAACCCGGTCACCGCGTCAAATGCGAACTCATCCAGATCCAGCTCCCAGACCAGTTCCATCGCGCCGTCGGTGCGTACCAGCAGGGGGGATTCGCTGACCGGCCCGAATGCGCTCTGGTGGGTGAGTGCGGCCCAGCCACCATCAAGCGTTTGCACGGCCTCCCGTTCCTCTTTGACCGTGATTCGGGTGTCCTGTCCGGCGTTTTTGCCATCGAGGTCCCAGGTGACCGGGTGGGGCTGAATCGCGAGCCCGCCCCCTTCTTTGGCGCACACGATGTCGAAGGAGTAGTTCACCTTGCCGGTGAACCAACTGTTGGGAAGGGTCAACCCGTTGAAATCGTTTGACCCTTGCGACTTGGCGCTGTTGGTGAAGAGGGTCAGGTTACCATCGGATACCGCCGCCCCGCCGCCCGCCGCCCGATATAGGATCCCGGCCCCCGTCGTTGGCATGCTCCGGTTCAGGAGGTAGTATCCCTGGCGCGTGTTGTTCTGCAGCGCCAGGTTGTTGAAGTCGAGAACGACCAATTTCCCCGAGGTCACGTTGACCGTCCCGACGAGGCTCCAGACATTGGGCAAGGTCTCGAGTCCGGGTGACGGGAAGGCGCACTGGTAGTGCCGAATCGTGTTGGAAGAGTCGGGGGTCGAAAAGTCCACCGTATACGAATTCAATTGCAGGTTGCGCAGCGGCAGCAGGTCAAACATGATGCCGTTGAGGGCGACGCCCGGATCCGACCAGCCCTGCAGCGTGCGCGTGTGATCGGCGGCGACCGTGAGGGACAGATTGCTGTTGGCGAAGGTGCCCTGGGCGCTGATGAGTTCCATCGTAACGCTGTAGCAGCCGGTCGACGTGTAGGTGTGGCTTGTTGACGTTCCCGTCACCACATCGGACTTGCCATCGCCCCAGGTCCAGCGCCGGGAAACGCCCGTCAGATTGCCCGTGTCCGTGAGGTCCTTGAACGCCACCGTCAGCGGCACGGGACCGCTCGTTGTGTCGCCCATCGTGTAATTCAGCACCGGACGCACGAGCACGGGGGTCACGAGGCTGGCCGTCGCCGTGTTGCCCTGGGAAGTGGTGATAGTCATCTCCACATCGTAGGAACCCGCCTTGGTGTAGGTCCGGCTCGCCGTATTCGTCGTTGTTACCGAAGTGCCGCCGTCCTTGAAATCCCAGCTCCGGGAAGTAATGGTCAGCCCTCCCGTGCTGGTCACGTCGGTAAAGGTGATCGACACCGGCGCATCCACATTGGTCAGATCGCCGCTGAAGCTGATCGGGTGAATCGTGATGTTGACCGGGGTGGGGCTGAGGAAATTCCCGATGGACGTATTCAGCGTCACCGTCGCCGGGCGCACCAGCGCGGTGCTCCCGGTATTCGTATAGCGGTGCTGCACTGTGGCGGTGGGGGCGGTGACCGTCTGGGAAGTGCCGTCGCCAAAATTCCACGTGCGGCTGGTCACGGTCACGCCGCCCGTGTTTGTATTGTCCGTGAAGGTCACGTCCACCACCGCCGGGCCCGCGACCACGTTGGCGCTGTGAGAGATGACCGGAGAAACCACAATCGGCGAAGTGCCCGATGCCGTGCGGTTACCCTGCGCCGTGCTCGCGATCATGCTGATCGTGAAGGTGCCGGGCGTCGTGTAGGTATGGCTTCCGCTCGCGGTCTGCCCCGTGCCGTCGCCATAGTCCCACTGGGTTCCCGTGATGGCCAGATCGCCCACCGCCGTTGTGTTGGTGACCGAAATGGTGTGGGGCGCGCTGC
Organism: Candidatus Hydrogenedentales bacterium; assembly: GCA_942492815.1. Taxonomy (GTDB): domain Bacteria; phylum Hydrogenedentota; class Hydrogenedentia; order Hydrogenedentales; family JAEUWI01; genus JAEUWI01. The sequence goes on from OW818658.1 coordinate 304,156, forward strand.
CGATCAGTCCGCCGTTTGCGGTGAAGGTAAGGGGGTTCACCCGGATATAGCCCGGCTCCGATCGCACCAGGCTTCCCTGATTCAGCGTGTTCAGCGTAAGCGTCACCGTGTAGGTGCCTGGTGACGCGTAGGTGTGGCTGGCCGTCAGGTTATTGGTGGTCGTGTCCGGCGTTCCGTCACCCCAGGACCAGGTGCGGTTTGAGGTGGTGACGTTGCCGGGGTCCGTGTCGTCGCTAAAAATCGCGGTCAACGCGCCTGGGCCGGAACGCAGGTTCGCGCTGAAGGCGGGCACCGCGTTGATGACGACCTCGCTGGTCAGCGCGCCCGTGAAGCTTCCGTTCGGCGTAACGATGGTCAAGGTGGGCGAGTAATTCCCCGGTATGATGTAGGTGTGGCTCGCTGTTCCCGCCTGGGTTGTCACCGGGGCCGAGCCATCCTCGAAATCCCAGATCCACTCGGTAATATCGAGATTGCCTGCGGCGGTCGTGTCGGTCAGTGTCACAGACACCGGAGCCGGTCCGCCCGACGTGGACGCGCTCAAGGTGACGTCGGGCTCGACAACAATCAGGTCGGACACCACCGTATTCACCGAGCCCTGGGCCGACGCTATGGTCAGGCGCACGTCGTAAGCCCCCGCCGAGGTGTAGGTGTGGCTCGGGTTCTCGTCCGTGCTCGTCGCGCCATCACCAAAGTTCCACAGGTAGCCCGTGGGTACTACCGTGCCAAGCGCAGTTGTATTGCTGAAATTTACCAGCAGGGGCGCGTCGCCGCCGGTGGTATCCGCCGTGAACGAGGGAACCGGGTTCACTGCGATGTAGTCGGTCTTCGTGGTTGTTTCCGTGCCGCCGGTGGTCGTGAGTACAAACGACACCGTATAGGCACCCGGCACCGTGTAGGTATGGGTGGGCGTCGCGGCGGTACTCGTGGCGCCATCGCCAAAGTCCCAGTCCGTCCCCGTAATGGTCGCTCCGCCCGTGTCCGAGGTATTGGAGAATGTGACCGAAAGAGGGGCCTGGCCCGATCGCGGAATGCCGGAGAAATTGGGCTCGGGCTCGACCTCAATCGTCGCGGGTGTGGCGCTCGTCGCAACGCCCAGGGCCGTTGTCAGGCTCAACGTCGCGGTGTAGGTGCCCGCAGTGGCATAGGTGTGGAGCGGGTTCGCCTCGGCGCTGGTATTCCCGTCGCCGAAGTTCCAAAGGATAGCGGTGACCGCCAGATTGCCCACATTGGAGGTATCGGTGAACTGCACACCCAGCGGCGCCACGCCATTCGTGGGCGTCGCGCTGAACGTCACCACGGGTGACACATTGATCGACGTCATGGTCTCCGTCGTCGCCACGCCCTCGGCCGACGTCATGGCCAGCGTTACCACGTAGATGCCCGGCTCGGCAAAGACATGGGTGGGGCTCGCAGCCGTGCTCGTACTGCCGTCGCCGAAATTCCAGAGCCAGCTCACCCCGGTGAGATTGCCTGGGTCGGTTCCATTGGCAAAGACCACCGAGCTCGATCCCGAACCGGGCGTGACCGCAGCCGTCGCCGTCAGGTCGGGCAGGACCTCAATATAGTCCGCACGCTCGCCCGTCGTTTCGCCCTGGGCCGTGGTAGTGGTCAATGCCACGTCGTAGCGACCCGCCTTGGTATAGGTATGCCGGGGCGACTCTTCGTCGCTCGGGTCGCCCTCGCCAAAATTCCAGCTTCGTACGGTGGTCTCGAGAATACCCGTATTCGTCGTATCTGAAAAGGCCACGTCCAGTGGGGCAACTCCTGAAGTCACGCTGCCCGCAAACGTCACTTCGGGCGCAATCGTGATGAGGCCGGTCTTCGTTTCCGTGTCCGGCCCCAGACCGGTGCCGACGGTCAACACCGCTGTGTAGGTTCCGGGTCCGGCGTAGAGGTGCGAGGGGTTTTGGAGCCCGCTCGTCGTGCCATCGCCAAAGCTCCAGTCCCAGGTCTGCAATTCGACACTGCCCGCCACCGTGGTATCGGTGAATTGTACCAGCAGCGTATTTTCACCCGAGGTCGGTGCGGCGGCGAATGAAGCTGCGGGGCGCACCACCACAAAGTCCGACTGGGCCGTTGTGCTGTTGCCCAGCTCGGTCGATACCGTCAGGGAGACATCGTAGACGCCGGGTGCGGAAAAAGTGTGCTCGGGATTCTGCGCGGTGCTGTGGGATCCATCGCCGAAGTTCCAGTCCCAGCCCGAGATGCTCAGATCGCCGGGCTCCGTTTCGTCTTGAAACTGGACCGCCAGTGGCGCACCCGTGGCCGAGAGCGGAGTCCCGGTAAAGGCCGGTTTCGGGCGGAGTTGGACGGACTCCAACTGGGTGGCACTGACCTCGCCCTGTTCCGTGGTGACGGTCAGGGAGACATCGTAAATACCCGCCTTCGTGTAGGTGTGGCTCGGGTTCTCCAGGGTGCTCGTGCCGCCATCGCCAAAATTCCACGACCAGGCGCTTGCCGTCAGGGGCGATACCGCCGTCGTGTCGACAAAGGTCACGGCGGCGGGGGCGAGCCCCGTGGAGGGCGTGCGGGTGAAACTGACATTGGGCTCGACCCGGATGAAGGCGGGCTTCCGCTCCGAATTGGGTCCCGACGGGGTGGTGAGCACCAGAGATACGGTGTAGGTGCCGGGTTCATCAAATACGTGAAGGGGATCTTCGGCCGAGCTCGTATTTCCATCGCCGAAGTCCCAGGAGCGACCGCTGATGCCCACGGAGCCGGGATCCGAGGCGTCCCGGAACTGGACTGGGAGAGGGGCCTTGCCCGAAACCGGCTCGGCGGTGAAATTCGCGTCGGCTTTCTCGAACACATGGACAAACTGGGAGCGGGTCAGCGTGTTCGCGCCTTCCGCCGTCGTTACCGTGAGGGTCACCGTATAGTCGCCGGTGCCGGTGTAGACCCGCGTCGGGTTCTGCTCCGTGCTGGTGGTTCCGTCTCCGAACTCCCAGAGCCACGCGGTGATCGGCTGGGTGCCCGGCGCGGACGTGTCCGTGAACGTGACGGTCACGGGACTCTCGCCGGAGGTCGGCGTGGCCTCGAAAGCGGCCGAGGGCAGGGCCACCACTTCGATAAACGATTCACGATTCAGCGTGCTGCTGCCCACCGACGATTGTACCGTCAGGGAGACCGGATAGCGCCCCGGCGTGGTGTAAATGTGGACCGGGTTCGTCTCCCCGCTGAAGGCCGCGTCCCCAAAGCTCCACTGGCGTGTCGTGATGGCCGAGGCGCCCGCCGTCGAGGCATCGCGGAATTCCACCGAAAGCGGGGCCGGCCCCCGCAACGGTGTAGCGCTGAATCCGGCCTGGGGCGGCGCGAGGGCCGTGATGTATTTTTCTTTCGAAACGGTGTCCGTGCCCGCATCGGTCTCGACCGTCAGCGAGATGTCATACTGACCGGCCTCGGCGAATTCATGGGCGGGATTACGCTGGGTCGAGCTCGTTCCGTCGCCGAAATCCCAGAGCCAGCTTGTTATGGGCGACGTGCCCGGCTGGGACTCATCGGTGAAGGTGGCCACGAGCGGTGCCGCTCCCTGAACCGGCGAAGCGCGGAAGGCGGCCGCCGGTCCCTCCGTCGCACGAATGAGGTTTGTCCGGGTCGTGCTGGCTTCACCTGAGGCGTTGCGCACCTTCAGAATAACGGTGTAGACCCCCGGCGCTTCGTAGCGGTGCTCGGGATTCTGCTCCGTGCTCGTCTCGCCGTCGCCGAAGGTCCAGGCCCACGCTTCAATCGCCGAACCGCCCGGTGTGGAGGTGTCGGTGAACTGCACCAGCAAGGGGGCAGCGCCCGTGGCGGGTGTGGCGCGGAAGCTCGCCGAGGGCAGTGAGCCCACCTGAATATAGCTCTGGCGCGTTTCGGTGTCCGTTCCGCCCGCACTGGTTACGGTCAGCGCGACGGTGTAAGCGCCCGGCTGTTGGTAGACATGGCGCGGATCCTCTTCATCGCTCGTTTCGCCGTCGCCAAAGCTCCATTGCCGGGAGGTAATGGCGAAGGGGCCGCCGTCGGACTCATCCTGGAACTGCACCGCGAGGGGTGTATTGCCGTTGCGGGGTGTTGCCGAGAAGGTCGCCACCGGGGCCGCCCGGACCGTAATGTAAGCGTTCTTCGTTTCCGTGTCCGTGCCGAAGAGGGTGGACACAGTCAGCGTGACGCGGTACGTTCCCTGACTGCCGTAGGTGTGCACCGGGTTTTCTTCGGCACTGTCGGAACCGTCGCCGAAGTCCCAACGCCACGTCTCAATCGCGGCGCTTCCCGCCAGGGAGAGATCCGAGAAGCGCACGAGAAGAGGACCCTCGCCGTCTGTCGGCGTCGCCGAGAATTCGGCCGTTGGTCCGGAAAAGGGACAACCCGCGAGGGTCAGCGAAATAAGAAGCCCTGCAACAACGCTCGCAAGGGACTTTAGAAAAGCAAGATTTCGGTTATATATCCGCATCGAAGGCCCGGTAATCGAGAAAATGCCAAGGCGGTCAACCTCGCATGGTCACAGGCAATGCGAAGCGCCGAAAAGCACAGGTTGGACAGGAGCTAACCCATTGAAATCCCAAGACGAACCCCGCTCAACCAGATGCTTTTTTCCGTGGGGGCATTCTGCCCGTCCCGCACGTAATTGTCAACCTTAGACACGGTGGGACGGACGCGCGCAGGCTCCGTTGGGAATGTGGGAACAGCGTCGCCCAGCAGCCTAGATTGTAGACACAAGGAAGCTAGCCGCTCAATTCGGAGTTGAGACGGGTTTTGCTGCTATTTGCATTTTGCGGACATGAATTGGTTATATAGCACAACTGCGCGAAAAGGCAGCCGCCCCTCAATGATTCAGCTATATGCCGGGCGAAGCGGCGCGGCCCGCGTAGGAATCGTGGATGAAAGGGGAGACCTCGCTAAATGACCATTTTCGGATTTGTGGTGCTTGGGATACCGCTGGCACTTGCAATAGCCGCGCTATCCGTACGCGAAATCCGGCGGGAGCTCGGCGAAGATGGGGTGGCATTCCAAGCATGCCTGGCGCCCGCACGAGGTATGCTCGTTCCCTATTTTGGAACGACCGCCCTGTGCCTCGTCGGACATTTCCTTGCCGTATGGGTGGCGCTCCGGACTGCCGAACCTGCCCATGGATTATCACAGGCGACCAGCTTCATTCCCGTGTTTGTGGAATCCGTCTACCTGGGGCTGCTTGCTGGGATCGTATTTCCCTCGAAGTATTGGGTCATACCCAACACATTCACACTTTCGGGTATTCTCGCCGCCCCATTCGCCGCTATCGTTGTCCCTGGCGCTTTCGCGCAAGATTCTCCTATTCCTCTCGGCGGCTTTCTGAGTTGTATTCTCGGGATCGCTTTTTGCTTTGCAATTCCATTTGGACTTGATTCGTTGGGGATGCGATTGCTCGCAAAGCCGCTATTGGGTTTTGGGACTATCAAGCATCTCACGCTTGCTGGAGCGCTTCTGGGGCCCGTGAAGGGTTTGGCGTGCTTTGTGCTCTTCTTGTGCTTGACGCCGGTTGCCGGGCTATTCCGGCGCGACCTTACCTACGTGCCAACGGGCCTCACGGTCACGTTGTCCGCTTATCTCATTTATGCGTTCGCCGATGGGCTGTTGGTTTACTTTAGGTGAGCGCAGCGTATACATCACGGGATTGCTCCAGCCACTCAGATGCACCGGGCCGCCACGTCAATTAACAGGACTATTTCAGGGAGGGATATGGGGTGTTGCGAGGCCCTCGCGATCTCCGACACTGCCCCGTGAAACAGATGTCGATATAGCACCGCGTATACCTCGGCCACGACGGGACAGCCACGGACGTCAAAATCAACTTCGCTCGGGTATAGACTCGTGTTTGAAAATAGATTACCTTGCTACCGACGACACGTGTCCGCGTCAGTCCCTATTCAGCTTCCGCGATAAGGCGCGACAGCCGCCGCTCGCACTGGATCATGGCGCGAACCGTGTGGTAGTTAATCTTCCAGGCATGTCCCATGTAGTCCCACAGGCGGGTGTTGTTCTCGTCAAAGAGGGGATACCACTCGCCGACCTTGTGATTGATCACGTGATCCATCACGAAGCGGTGTACGTTTTCATAGCCGTCGAGGTACTTGTCTTCCCCATAAAGCAGGCAACCATCCAGCATGCCCACCATGGTCTCCGCCTGCTGCCAGAACTCCTTGTTCCGCTCGCGCGCCGGGCCGTCCGTCGGGCCTTCGCAGTACACGCCGCCCCGCTCCCAGTCGATGCCGTAGGACAGGCAGTGGTCATAGAGCTTCTGCATCGGCACGCGATAGTCTTCGACATCCAGCCCCAGGATGTCGATGGAGTGTTTCAGCAGCCACCCGAACTCCACGTTGTGGCCGAAACTGGTGTTGTTGAGCGGGCGACCATCATTTTCTTCCACGTCACGGTCGGAGCCCCACACATTCTTGAAGATAATGGCGCGCAGGGGCTTCCAGTCCAGAGAGAACTGGGCGATGCCCGTGCCCGAGGGCTGGTGCATCATGTATTTGAAGAGCAGGTCGATGACGTAGCACGCATCTTCCTTGTACTTCTCTTCGCCCGTGGCTTCATAGAGGTTGGTGAAGGCTTCCATCAGGTGCATGTGCACGTCGAAGGACTTGCGATCGCCACCGTAGACGCCCGGCTGCTTCGGGGACCAGTCCTCTTCCATGAATTCCAGGAAGCCGCCGTTCACCGTGTCCGCCGCACGGCTGGTGAGGCACTTGTAGGTTTCCACGGCCATTTCCAACGCGCGCTCGTCCCCCGAGGCCATGGCGTACTCGCTCAGCGCGTAAATCGCGAAGGAGTGGCCGTAGGTCAACTTGCTGCGGTTTTCCGGCTCGCCTTGGCGGTTCGTGGTCCAATACCAGCCGGTATAGTCGTTGTCCCAGAAGTGGTTGATCAGGAATTCCACGCCCTGGCGCGCGATCTCCAGGAACTTGCCATCGCCCAGATTCGCCCGGTGGGCCGACGCGGCGGAATAGATCATACGCGTCTGACACACCAGCGTCTTCGTGCCCTCGCCCGTGGGCTTGCCGTCCTTGTCCAGGTAGGTCAGGTAACCGCCGTACTCATGGTCCGTGCCATGGGTGAGCCAGAAGGGGATAAGTTCGTTGAAAAGATGATCCTGGACTTCCTGGATGAGGGGGGTAAGGCGTTCTTTATTCATGGAAGGAACCTCGCGAGCAACTCGATGTTGGTGGACTAAAGATGGTGGAGCATGCGGACGGGGATCATGTCAAAAACTGGGGGGGAAAGACAAATGGCGGGGGGGCTGGCATCATTGCGCAATTTTCGTGACTATGCTACCATGCCTACGGGTTTATCGAGCCATGCGAGGTCGGGCCAAGTGCCTCCATCGGCCCGTGCGAAACCGCAGAAGTCAACTGGACAACGAGGTGATGCCTTTGCAAATCGAAAAGAACCGGATCACCAAGGTCCTGATTGTGGACGACATGCCGGAAAACGCCATGGTGCTCCGCAGTTTTCTCGCGCCCATGGGGTATCACATTGACGCCGTCACGCGGGGCGAAGACGCACTGACCATGGTGGAAAAGAATCCGCCCGACGTCATCCTGCTCGACATCATGATGCCGGGAATGAACGGCTTCGAGGTCTGCCGGCGACTCAAGCAGGATCCGGAGACCCAGCACATCCCCGTGGTGATTATCACCGGCATGTCCGACAAGGAAACCAATGTCGAGGCCGTAAAATCGGGAGCCGACGATTTCCTGATCAAGCCCTTTGATCGGATTCTCCTGGAAGCCCGGATTAAGACCTCCTCCAAGACCAAACTTCTCCACGACCGCCTGATCGAATATAAGCGCGAGCTGGAACACAAGGTGGTTGAGCGCACCGAGCAGGTGGTGCTCACACAGCAGGTCACGGTGTTTTCCCTGGCCAAGTTGGCCGAATCGCGCGACAACGAGACGGGCGATCACCTCGAACGTATGCGCTCCTATGCCCGCGAACTGTGCGAGGAGGTCGTTCGCCTTCCTAAGTACAGTGATACGTATGGCCCGGCCTTCGTCGACGAGATTTACAAGTCCACCCCGCTCCACGATATCGGAAAGGTCGGCATTCCCGACCGGATTCTCTTGAAGCCGGGCAAGCTCACCGATGAAGAATTCGAGATCATGAAGCAGCACAGCATGATCGGCGGGGACACCCTCAAGGCGGCGGATATCGAAGCGGGGCGCGACTCCTTCCTGACCACCGGGCGGGATATTGCCTACTACCACCACGAAAAGTGGAACGGTACTGGTTACCCCTTCAAGCTCTCCGGTGAGGGAATTCCCCTCTGCGCGCGCATCGCGGCCCTGGCCGATGTGTACGACGCGCTGTCATCGCGGAGGCCCTACAAAGAGCCCTTCAGCCACGAGAAATCCAAGGCGATCATTCTCGAGGGCCGGGAAAGCCATTTTGACCCGGATATCGTAGACGCCTTTCTGGCCAAGGAAGACCGCTTCATCGAGATTCGGGAACACTTCCAGGGCGAAGGCCGCCTCTCCCCCATTCAGGAACTCGCCAGCGCTCTGGAGTGACATTCCCCTGAGCACTGCGTTTGCCGTTAGTTGCCGTAACCCGCCAGCAGGCAGCGCAAAGCATCGCGCAGCGCGAGTGGCGCACCGGGACCCAGGCCCGCTTCTCGGACCCATTCCACGATGGCCTCTTCGGTCAGCACGGGAGCGCCCTCCGACTTCAACACTTCCCAGCCTGTGCCTGTCTCCGCTTTTGCGCCGGGCATCTGCGTGATCCACCAGTCGACCCAAGGCGTTCCCGACTCACCCCCACCGGACTGGTTCAGCTTGCGAAAACGAAGGCGCGCGTAGATCTCGTCCCGCCGGTCCGTCCAGAGACCGGGTTCCACCTCGCCCAGGGCCTCGGCCATGCGGCGGCTGGACTCCAGCCCGAGGTAGTGGGTGCGCAGGGTGTCCAGTGGGGCGGCGTCGGCCGTCAGTGCGCCCGACAGCGCGCTTCCGACGCGGGGTTCTCTCGCCAGGTAGTCCGCGCAGCGTGAAAGGGCAGGCCAGTGGGGCTCCAGGAATCCACGCCGCTCTGGAACGGCCAGCGACGCCGCATGGTGCCAGCAGGCGGCAAGCAGCCAGGCGGCACTCTCCGGATCGGCGTTCCCGGAGAAGGACGCCGTAGCCCCGTCACGATAAACCTTCCTCGGTAATGAGCCCGCCGGCGTGTCCACCCCTTGCGCGGAGCGCACAGATTGGATATGGTGCGCCAACGCCCGCTGGGCCGCATCAGGCAGCCCCATGCCGTCCAGGGCGGCGGCGCTCCACGCCGTGTCGAAGACATCGCTATAAACCGCAGAATCGGCAAGAAGGGGCGCATGCAGCGCGGCCCCCGAAGTGGGATCGATACTCAGCAGCAGATTCAAGCACCATCGTTGCAGTAAAGGACCTTCCCCGCCGTTCTCCGGCGAGACCGCGCCCCACGCACCACCGGGACGGGATGCCACCGCTTCCAGTTCGGTCGCGCCCTTTGGAATGCCAACCGCCAGGGTACGGCGCAGCCCTGCCCGGCTATCGGAGGCTCCCAGGAGCAGGACCAGTTCCAGGGCGCTATCCGAGACCACGGGCGTGAGTTCCACGATGCCGATAGCGCTACCCACTATTCTTGCGGTGCCCGGAAGAGGGGCCGGCGCGGCCCAACGGGTCCAGACCTCCCAATCCCCGCATACGGTCCCCTGGACAATGTCATTGATGAATGCCGCGCCCACGTAGAGACCGGGCCCAGTTTCAGCGTAGGTACCGCCACGCACCCAGTCGCGTCCCTGCCTCCACTGGGTCTTGCCGGGCGCTATCGGGCGCCCGTGTTCAAGCAGGCGCGCCTCGCTATCGTAGCCGGCGGCAAAGCCATTCATGGCCCGGATCGAGGGCTGCTCCCCCGCCAATCCCGGGACGAGATGGCCATAGGGCAAAAAAGATTGCGACCAGAAAACGCGGGTGGTTGAGGCAAAGCCCTTGAGCCGGAGACGCACCAGGAGCAAGTCCTGATCGGGGATCGCCGCGACGGTCTGTTCGGCGCTTCGGGCTCCGCCGTTCTCCGTGTACTGCGTCACTACAACGAGTGAATCAGGCGCGGCGTACTGCTGGGCTATGGTCCAGTCTTCATCCGAAAAGTCCACGGGCCCCTCGGGAGTCGCCATATGCCATCGCGCGCCCGCGTCGCCCAGTAGCGGGGCAGCGCCGGGCCCAGGCCATGAAAACTGCGCGAGGCCCCCCGTCTCATCCAGGGCAACCGTAATGCGGCCGTTTCCTGTAACCAACGCAATCGGGGCGGCTGCGTGGCTTGCGAAGGCACACGTCAGCACGCACAGCCCCACGAGACCCGCCCGAATCACGGGACGAGTTCCGCGCCCAGGGCAATCCAGCCATCACCCATAATCGCGCCGTCCTCGGCGCCCGCGTGCAACTGGAGCGTGCCCCAGTCGGCAAAGGCATCAATCATGGGGACGAGATCGGCCTTCACATCGTTCTCATTGTAGCCCGGCAGCATTCCATCCGCCGCCGCGCGGATCAGGGCATCGCGCAGCAGAGCCGTAAAGGGTTTCCAATGCAAATTAAGAGCCGCCACGCCGGCTTCGGGCTCGCGCCGCGCAGTGGCCAGCAATGCGGGCATACCGTGTTCGTGGCTGCTCAGAAAGGCGGTGCCCTCCCGATCCGCCTGGGCCCATGCGCGGGCATCGCCCGCAATGGGGAATAGCCAGCCGGTCACGTCGTCCCAGCGGTGCTCCTGACGTGTGGCTGGTGCAAGAGCCGCGAGCGCGACGGGATCCGCCGCCCAACCAGCCCAGATCGATTCGACCACCGGCACGTCTTCCTGCACGTCCACGCGGGCGATCCCGGCGGCCCATTCGCCGACGGGTGCCTGATCGAGGGGGATGGGGCAATAGACCGGCCACCAGGCGGACAGAATGTCGCGAAAGGCCATGGACAGATCGGGGTTGAGCCTCGCTTCGGCCCAGCGGAGGCCCTCCAGCGCGGCCTGCACCACCGGTGCCCCCCGGTGGGTATTGATCGTAACCATGGCATCGGGCCAGCCAGCGGCATAGTGAAGTTTCGCCGCCGGATCGGCCGGTGCCTTGAGATTGAAGAGCAGCGGGATCTGCTCCGCGGCGGCGATCTCCAGTACGCCGGGATAGTTCCCCTTCCAGGAAAGCCGGATCGCGTCTTCCGGGGCATCGGTGCGCGGCACGGCCTTCCCGCTCGCCTGCACCTTGTCGAGATACGGCTGGGACGAGGCCACGAGAAGGAAGCCATCTTTCCAAGCCGTCGCGTAGTTGCGCCAGAAATCATCGTCGTCGGCCTGCCGCAAGGGGCTTCCGAGCCAGGACGCGGCGCGCAGGGCAATGCCCGGTCGGAGGGAAAGACACCAGCCCTCCTGATCGCCCGCCATGAGAAAGGACTGGCCCAGCCAGAGCCGGGTCCGGCCCGGTGTGGGGCGGACGCCCGTCATGCGGCAGATAGCGAGCGGGACAGCCTGGTGAAGGGCGGGCGACGCCCGGCGCATCGCCGCGCTGGTGTTGAGAGCGTTCCAGTGGCGGAGAAAGCTGGGAAGGTCGGCAGCTTGAAGTTGCCAGGTGGCACTGTCCGCCACGTAGCCCGCATCGGCAGAAGCGATCCACCGGCGGTCCTGGACCACTGCAACGAAAGCGACGACGGTGACTATCACGATGACAACGCCACGGCGGATCCAATAACCGGTGCCGCGGTCAACCTTGTTGGGGACGGTGCTGGACTCGTTCTGGTTCATCGTTGGAATCAGTCGGTGGCCCAGATGGCATCTTTGGCGTGGGTCCGGCGCTCTTCTGCCGAATTAATCTCCCGCGCCATCTCTTCCTTCAAAGCCTCGTAAGATTCGCGGGTCGTTGCCGAGGCGATCTGCGCCTCGAAATCGAAGCGGAGGGCCGCAATCTGCGCGTCGTACTTGCTGTCGATCTCCGCGAGGGCCGACTTCTCTTCTTCATTGAGCTTTCGCGTGGGGCCGGAGGCCGCTTCGAGGCGTTCCATGGCAAGTTCATAGGCGGTTTTCATGATCGTTTCCTTTATGCGTGCTCCCTGCGAAGCTTCACAGGGAGAATTCGTCGTCCAGCACGGAGCTGATGAAGCGCTCCACGGAAATGGGAAAATAGCGGTTGTCCGGGGAGATGAGCACCCCGGTGCAAATGTCCTCACGGCGCTCCAGCTCGTCCAGACAGGATGAAAGGAGGTCGTCAACCGCCTCGTTGCCGTGGACGATCTCCAAGTACTCCGATTTGCACTCCATCGGCTTGCGCGGGAATCCCATGTAGCCGAAAATCCGCCCGGAGAGGGCCATATCCACATTTTCGCTGCCAAAAATATCCTCATAGCTCGGCGAATAGTGGGACGGGCGGATGAGGAACTGCGGCGACACCTGCACCTTGCCGCTGACCTTGGTGGTCTCGAAGCCGGACTCGAAGGAGGGCCCGAGACAGATATAGGGCAATTCATGATAGCCGCGGACGATCCCGTAGGTCGGTTTGCGAACAATAACCGTGCCTCGGAAGATACGGCGCATTTCTTCGGGGGTGAGACTCATCGTGGTGCTGGATTTCGGTTGGGGCGTGGTGCCGGTAAGTCGGTGCGGCGCGGGCTCATGCGTTATCCCGCAACGGATAACCGTAGCTTAGCGAATCCGGTCTGGCAGCGCAACTATCCCACACTCGAGCACCCGGAGGTCCGTGCCGCCCGGATGTACCTGGTAGACCACCGTCAGCCGATCTCCCACCGCAAGCGCCGCCCAGTAAGGCGCGGGGATGGCCCACTCCGCCGCAAGCACTTTTTCTCTTTCCACGGTGACTTCCAGCCCCACCAGTCCCCCGCCTTCCGGCACAGGCTCCGTGCGGATGATGGTGCCCTCGCCGCGCACCACAGGCTGGAGCCCATAGGGATTTAGACGGGCGCGCCGCATGGCAAGCTGGCTCAGAAGCCCGGCGGAGAGCAGAAAACCCACGATCACAAACATGGCCTGGCGGCGGCTCATGCGCCCAATCGGCCGCCCCTGACGCATCCAGGGGGTCTGGCGACGGGGCGGTGCATCTTGACGTTCGACATTTCGATGGTATTTTATGGTCAATAGCCTGCTCCAGCGCTCCCACGTATAGCCCGCAGCATAGCGCGTTTGGTGGCCGGCGTGCCACTGACCGGAGCATCCACGCCAGCGCCGGTTTCGAACGTTTGACTCAGGGGCGGGCTTTGTAGGACCATGCGCGCTTCACCAAGGGCGGGAGCCTGGGAGAGGAACCACAGGGTTATGAATATCTTTATCGCCGGCGGGGGACGGGTGGGCTTCCATCTTGCGCGATTGCTGAGCGCGGAGCATCAGGATGTCACGGTCATCGAGCAGAACCCGGACATGATTGAGCAGATTGACTATGCATTGGACGTCAGTACCGCCACCGGCGACGGCTCCTCTGTGCTCTTGCTACAGTCCCTCAATGTGGGCAGTGCCGACCTGTTCGTGGCCAGTATGGGCAATGACGAGAAAAACCTTATTGCGGCGGCCACCGCGAAAGGCCTTGGGGCGAAAAAGGTCGTGGCGCGGGTGGACAATCCCATGTACATGGAGTCCAATATTCTCTACGAGACCGTGCTGGGCATTGACTATATTCTAAGTCCGGATGCTCTGGCCGCCCTGGAGATTGCCAACTATATCGAGCACCCCGGAATCGTTTCGACGCTGGAATTTGGCCGGGGTCGAGCCCAGATGCTGCAACTGCGGGCGGCCAAGTCGCCCACGCGGGATGGCAAGACCCTTAAAGATGTTATCAAGCCCGGAAGCGGGGTGCTGCTGGCCGTAATCGAGCGGGACGGCACCTGCATGATCCCCCACGGCGACTCGGTGGTGGAACCGGGGGATCTGGTGACCCTGATCGGAACCCACGAGGGTCTCCGCGAGCTCCAGAAGCTCTTTCACGGTGAGGAGATCAAGCCCCAGCGCGTTGCAATCATGGGCGGCGGCACCATCGGCCTGCGCCTGGCCCAGGCCCTGGAAGACAAGATGAAGACCGTGAAGGTCTTCGAGCGCGATGTAGCGCGTTCATCTCGGCTGGCGGAGAAGCTGGGCAAAGCCAAGGTGGTCTGTCGGGACGCCACCTCGCGGGTCTCGCTGGAGCAGGAACATGTGGACACCATGGACATGTTCGTTGCGGCCACGGGCGACGACGAGCGCAACATCATGGCGGCGGTGCTGGCGAAGGAAGTGGGCGCGAAAATGGTCGCGGCCATCGTTCACCAGCCGGATTTTGCCCCCCTCGTGAAGAGGCTGGGCATTGATCTGGCCGTGACGCCCCGCGCATCCATTGCCGATCGTATCCTGAAAATGATGTTCCGGGGGGACGTGACCTCCCTGGCAATCCTGGGTGATGGCCAGGTCGAAATCCTGGAACTGGGCATCAAGGAAGGGTCACCGGCGCTGGGGAGTGAGATTAGAGAGCTTCGCATGCCCCGGGGCGCGCTGATCGGAACCATTCTGCGCGGAGAGAAAGTGCTGATCCCGAGCGGTAACGACGTATTGCTGGCCGGCGACTCGGTGATCCTGATCGTGGCGGCAAAGACCCTGGACGCCGTCCGAAAAGTTCTATTGAAGCGTTAGTTGGCCGGACTTCGGGCGTCTTCAGTGTTCGTCGGACTTTCCCGCCAGCCGGACGGAATAGGCGTAGCCGGAGAGCTTTTCCCGGAGGATCTTCCGGCCGCGATAGAGGCGTGACATTACGGTGCCGATGGGACAGCCCATGAAATCGGCGATCTCCTTGTAGGACTTTTCTTCCAGGTCGGCCATGATGACCGCATTCCTGAAATCTTCCGGGAGTTCCTCGACCGCGAGGCGGACCTCGTCGTCCAGCAATTCCATCATGTTGTGGAGGCGGTCCTGATCGCCGGTGTGCAGGGCGGTGGGCTCTGCGGCTTCGGCACCGGTCAGTTCCACGGAGAGGGGGGTGCGGGAGCGCTTGCGGTATTCGTTGATGAAGGTATTCCGGAGGATGGTCAGGAGCCACGCCTTAATGTAGGTCCCCTCCTTGAATTTTTCGTGGAATCGGAGAGCCTTCACGAGGGTATTCTGGGTCAAATCCTCGGCATCGGCGGAATTGCGGGTCAATCGCAGCGCGACCGCGTGGAGCATGTCCATATGCTCCAACACTTGCTCTTCGAATTCTTTTGAGCGCTGCACCAAACGATTTCCACCGGTCGAGGGGGTTTTCCCAAGCTCCTCCATGGCACGAACCGGAAATTCCGGTCCAAACCCTGACGGCCCCATCCACCTCGTTGAAAGATAGTATCAAGAAAATTGTTGACGATTCAAAGCCCCCGGAGCAACTGAGCAGATGTGCTCAGCGCGGCCAGCACCTTCAAGTTCGTTCGGAATAACCCCTGTGCGCGCCATGATAGCCGGAACCGGAATTCGTGAGCAAGGATCAGAGGGCCAAGTCTTCCATCGCCAGGATCCGTCCCCGGAGTCGCTCCCAACCCGCCTGCTCCAGATTGGGGTCGTCGGCAAGAATGGCCTCGGCCCGACGGCGGGTGCGATCGAGCAGGCGACCGTCGGTGGCCCAGATGGCGGCATGGGGATCGTCAAAGCCCGCCTGCCGATATCCAGTCACTTCGCCGGGCCCACGGAGCCGGAGGTCGGCCTCGGCCAGGTCAAAGCCGCTGCTGGTTTCGCAGAAGATGCGAATACGTTCCTGGCCCTCGGGGGTCGCGGGCTTGCCCATCAGGAAACAATAAGACTGTTCGGTGCCGCGCCCGACGCGACCGCGCAACTGGTGGAGCTGGGTGAGGCCGAATTGCGACGCGTTCTCGATGACCATGGTGGTGGAGTTGGGAACATCAATGCCCACTTCGATTACCGTGGTGCTGAAGAGAACATCAATTTCCCCGGCGGCGAAGCGCTTCATGATGGCGTCCTTGTCGCCGGGATCGAGGCGCCCGTGGAGAAAGTCGGTCCGAACATCCGCCAGTGGCCCCTGCGATAGGTCGGCAAAATGTTCTTCGACCGCGAGACTATCCTGCCGCAGCTCGGAGGCCTCGACCAGAGGACAAACAATGAAACTCTGGAAGCCCCGCGCGGCCTGTTGGGCGAGGTAGGCGTAGCAGTCCATTGCTTTACTTTCTGTGATGTAGCGTGTCTTGACGGGGCTTCGACCGGGGGGCAGACTATCGATGATGGAGAGGTCCATGCCACCGTAGAGGGTCATGGCGAGACTGCGCGGAATGGGCGTGGCGGTCATGTGGAGGAGATCGGGGCTGGCGCCTTTGGCCGCGAGGGCCTCCCGCTGCTGGACGCCGAATCGGTGCTGCTCGTCGATGATGACGAGCCCCAGTTGGGCAAACTCCGTCTTCTGCTGAAAGAGGGCCTGGGTGCCCACCACCAGATGGACCGCTCCGGCGGCGATACCCCGCCTAACAATCGCCGCGCCGCGAAGTGAGCCCGTGAGGAGTTCGACCCGCACGTCCAACGGTTCGAAGAGTCTGCAAAAATTCTGATACTGCTGCTCGGCCAGAAGCTCGGTCGGCGCCATGAAGGCGGCCTGATAGCCACCATCGAGGGCGGCGGCAACCGCATGGGCGGCGACCACGGTCTTGCCACAGCCCACGTCCCCCTGGATGAGCCGCACCATGGGGCGTGGCTCGGCGAGATCGCGGACGATCTCCGAAATGCAGCGATCCTGGGCATCGGTGAGCGTAAAGGGAAGCTGGCGGTGCAGGGCTTTCAGGATCCGCCCATTGATCGTGTGGCGAATTCCAGACTCGATGCGCCGCTGACGCCGCTTGCGGAGCACACCGAGCTGGATGATCAGGAGCGACTCGAACACCAGCCGGGCCCGGGCGGCCTCCGCCGCTTCGAGTGAAGCCGGAAAGTGAACCTCGCGCAGGCAGTCGGTCAGGGCGCCCAATCCCTCCGCCTCGCGCACGGCCTCCGGCAAGGTCTCGGGCAGGCCGCCGTCGGCGAGGTCCAGCACGTCACGGATCCAGCCGCGCAAGAGGCGCTGGGTCAACTTCTCGGTCAGCCGGTAAATGGGCACAATACGTCCCATGTGAACGCCGGGCGTTCCATCTTCTTCGAGGATTTCGTAGTCGGGCCCCTTGAGCGCCAAGCCCTGGTATTCCTCCACGACACCGAAGAAGACACCGGTCGCTCCGGTGCGCAGGGTCGACGTGGCGAGATAACCCCGGCCAAAAAAGGTGGCCTTGATCGTTCCGGATTCGTCCTCCAGGGTGACAACGGCCATGGAGCCGCCCGCCCGCATGCGAATGTTCTTCGCGGACGCCACGCGCGCCTGAATCGTGACCGTTTCTCCTTTGGCCGCCTGGGCGATGGGCGTGATGGTTCGGCGATCCTGGTAGCTTCGGGGAAAATGATAGAGGAGATCGCGCACGGTAACGATCCCCAGCCCCTGAAGCTGCTCCACGCGCTTGGGACCCGCGCCAGGCAGGACGGAAATCGGGCTGTCGAGGGTGCGCGGGATAACGTTTATCATAGTCAGGCTGCCGTTGGAGGATGGTGTGGTATCGGGAGGCACCATGATGGCACGATCAAAAACCTCGTGGCAAGGTGGGGTCGGGGACGGACTCGCGCCCATCACTGCGACGAACGATGACCTCTCCACATATTCCAGGCATTGAGGAGATGCATCGCGATCGGGAACGCGTGTGCCGGTCCCTGTGGAAGGGTGGGAGGACTCGGACTTACGCGGCGACTCGATTCCAGCTTTCAGGCACGATTTAAACTGGCATCGTATTGGGTTCTCGTATGTTCACATCTCGATTCCACCATCCACAGGGACATGCCGCCGCATTGACGTGGGCTTCGCTCTTCTGGGTGATCATGGTGGTCAAAATTTATCTCCCTTGCCATAGTGCTCCGGCGGCGGTACGTCCCTACGAGGGGACGGACTCGCGCCCATCACTGCGGCGAACGATGGCTTCCTCACATATTCCAGGCATCGAGGAGTGGTGTCATGATCGGGAACGCGCGTGCCCGTCCCTGTGGATGGGTGGGAGGACGCCGATTTACGCGGCGACTCGATTCCAGCTTTCAGGCATGGATTCGTGCCACACGATCTCGCCTTTCGGCGAGATCGTGTGGCACGATTTAAACCGGCATCGTATTGGGTTCTCGTATGTTCACATCTCGATTCCAGCATCCACGGGGACATGCCGCCGCACTAACGTGGGCTTCGCCCTTCTGGGTGATCATGGTGGTCACGAACTAATTCCTTTGCCATAGTGCCCTGGCGGCGGTACGTCCCTGCGGAGTCCCCTTGCGGGCCGTGCCGGGGCTGTGCTACAACCCAGCGGCGGCACCGGGCCGCAGCGTCGTCTCCCCACCCGAGGGTCCTCCATCCATGACTTCAACCCCCAAACCGCGCTGCGGCCCGTGGACCTTCGTGGCCCTCTTCGCCCTGTGCGCCGTGGGGCTCCTCGGCGGCTACCGCTATGCCATCGACACGATAGCGAACGACTACTACCTTTTCACAGTATCGCGCCACACGGCTTGGATTCTCGACTTCGTCGGTCACGAGGCCACGTTGGAGAAATATAGGGCGGAAGGGTTGAGCCCCTGGGAATCCTGGCGTGAGCGCGCATTGCCGCGCCGCGGCGATGTCGAGAACGGCCCGCGCGTTAATTTTGTGTTGAAGCCGGGCCACTCATTTACATTCATCGTCGTACCGTCGTGCGGCGCAATCGAGGTCATGGGTATTTTCCTGGCCGCCGTGCTGGCCTTTCCCGCGACCTGGCGGCATCGTACCTGGGGCGTGGCGCTGGGTCTGCCGCTGATGTATCTCGTGAACTTGTTCCGCCTCGCCTGCCTGGCCTGCCTGGGGGCCCTTGACAAAAGTGGCGTGTGGTTCAATTTCGTCCACGAATATGTGTGGCAGGCAGGCTATGTCATCTTTGTGGTGATCGTCTGGATGGCCTGGGCGGAGCTGGGCCGGGAGCGCCCCGCAGCATGAAACGTCCTTTCCCCTGGCAAATGTTGATAACCTTCGGCGCGAAATTCAGTCTGGTGCTGCTCGTTCTCGCGCCGCTATGGTGGCTCTGCCTCCCTGGTTACGGCTGGCTGCTGGTGCAGGGTTGCGGCAGCGCGTTGAAATGGGGCCTCGGCATGCCGATCCTCGCGGGCCATGTGGAGGTGCGCGGTATCCTGAACACGGAGAGCATGCTGACCTTCTACGTCGGTGAACGCGAACAACATATGAAGTTCGCCCTGCTGGTGACCAACCTTCCGCCTTTTCTCGCGCTGGTGATGGCAACCCCGGCCCTGACGTGGAAGCGGCGTTTACGGATCGTGCTGGTGGGCTCGGTCATTCTGGTGGTGGGACACGCGCTCTATGTCGTGGTCGCCCTGCGCTTCGGTGAAGTACTGGCCGCCAACGGCGAGGTTTCCACCGCCATGGCCCAGTTTCTCCTGACCCTGCCCTTTTTGTTATGGATCGTGATGGCGTACTGGAGGCGGGACGAGCCGGGGGTGAAGATGGAGCGTATGGGTTGACCGTTGATAGTTGATTGGCCCCGACTCCTCCAGTCCCCGCTCCCCATGATACCGGAGCAGAGCCGCTTGGGTTCCCCGTGCCTTACCTGATAGATTAGAATACGGGTGCGGCCTTCGATGGCGCGCGGGCGGTGACGCCCGTTGGGCCGCCCGATGCCGATTGAGGTCGCCAGGCCCGGAACCGGATCGTGTACGCAGTGGAGTAGTAGCAATGGCAACTCAGGTGGAACAGGTGAGGCACCGTGTCGCCCAGCAGTCGCAATTGGTTTCCCGCCTGCGGCGGGCCATGGGCGAGGTGCTGGTCGGCCAGCACTATATGGTGGACCGGATGCTGGTGGGGCTGCTCTCCAATGGGCACATCCTGCTGGAGGGCGTTCCGGGGTTGGCCAAGACCACGGCGGTCACCACGCTGGCCCAGGCCATCGCCTGCGGTTTCAAACGGATCCAGTTTACGCCTGATTTATTGCCGGCCGATCTCGTGGGTACCCAGGTTTACAACCCGAAATCCGGCGAGTTTACCGTGAAGAAGGGCCCCATCTTCAGCAACATTATCCTGGCGGACGAGATCAACCGCGCGCCGGCCAAGGTGCAGAGCGCTCTGCTGGAGGTGATGCAGGAGCGGCAGGTGACTATCGGGGACGAGACCTATCTCATGCAGGAACCCTTCATGGTGCTCGCGACGCAGAATCCGCTGGAGCACGAGGGCACCTACCCGCTGCCCGAAGCCCAAATCGACCGATTCATGCTCAAAGTGAGGATTACCTATCCGTCCCGGGAAGAGGAGCGGACAATCATGGATCGGGTGGACCTCCTGAACCGGCGGAAGGTCGAGGCTGTGGTGACGCGGCAGGAAATCCTGGATGCGCGCGCTCTCGTCAATGAGATCTACGTGGACACCAAGGTTAAGGACTATATCGTCGACCTTGTCCATGCCACGCGCCAGCCCGAGGCCTTCGGCCTCAAGATGAGCCATCTCATTGAGTATGGCGCGTCACCCCGCGCCACGCTTTTTCTCCAGCAAGGGGCGCGGGCGCTGGCCTTTCTTCAGGGCGAGGGGAATGTGTTTCCCCACGACGTAAAGCAGATAGCCATGGACGTATTGCGGCATCGCGTAAAAGAAAGTTACGAGGCCGAGGCCGAAAACATCACACCAGAACTCCTGATCAAGAAAATTCTCGAAACGGTACCGGTGCCCTGAAATTGGGCACTTCCCGGAGCCCGCACCCATGATTCCCGCCGAAGTCATGCAGCAGATACAGCGGATGCACATTCGCACGCGCCGCGTGGTGAATGATCTACTGTCCGGACAGTATGAAAGTGTCTTCAAGGGTCAGGGCATGGTGTTCAAAGAAGTCCGGGAATATGTCCCTGGCGACGACGTGCGGTCTATTGACTGGAACGTGACGGCGCGCACGGGCCAGCCCCACATCAAGGTGATGACGGAGGAGCGGGAGCAGACCGTGATGCTGGTCGTGGACGGCAGTGCTTCGGGCCGTTTTGGCAGCCGGACGCGCCTCAAGAGCGAACTGTGCGCGGAGCTATGCGCCGTGCTGGCCTATTCCGCGATCAAAAATAACGACAAGGTCGGCCTGCTTATTTTTACAGAACAGGTGGAGCTTTTCGTGCGCCCGGCCAAGGGACGCAAGCATGTGCTGCGGGTCATTCGCGAGCTACTGTGCTTTGAACCACGAGGCACGGGCACGAATCTGGCCGGGGCGCTGGACTACCTGAATCAGGTGGTGGCGCGCCATGCCATCGTGTTTATCGTATCCGATTTCATGGCGGCGCAGTATGAGCCCGCGTTGCGCATCACCCGGCGCAAGCACGACACCATTGCGGTGGCGGTGGATGATCCGCGGGAGTTCATCCTTCCGAACGTGGGCGTGATCTCGGTGCGGGATTGCGAGACGGGCGTGGAGGCGGTGGTGGACACGGGCAGCCGCAATCTCCGGGAAGCCTACGAAGAGGATGGCGAACGGCGGAGAGCGCACCGGGCCTCGGTGCTCAAACGCTCCCGGGTGGATCTGATCGAGGTGAGGACGGACACGGGCTATATCGACGCGCTGCACCGGTTTTTTCGGATGCGCGAGCGGCGGCTGCTGGCGTGAAAGCGGTCCGGGAAGAATTATGTGACCACGGATTACCTGGAGCAGCCGTTGGCCGCAACCCAAAAGTGTTGAACCGCAAATTTACGCAAATTCTCGCAAATGGAATATGAAGAAAACGAAAGAGGTTTGAACCGCGAATGAACGCGAATGGACGCGAATATCCAGTTACCTTTGAGTATACGAATGGGCCTTCCCGCAGCGTATTGAACATGTTCGTTTCCGTGGAATTCCGTGCCATTCCGTGGTCAACAAAAGAAGATTGACCACGGAAGTGCACGGAACCTCACGGAAAATCTCTGCAGTGAAAGACCTCTTCCGGACCTTCCAAGTCCCTGAATGGCAGAAAGTGAATATGAAACAGCACGCATGATCTCGACTTGCCTTCTCATAGCCGCATTGCTCGTCGCCGGGGCGGATGTTCCGGTGTCGGCCCGTGCGGAGCTTGATGCGGTGGAGATTCCCTTTCACCGCGTGGCGCACTATCGCGTGATCGTGGAGGCGTCGGCCGATGCAGTGCTGGCGGTGGAGCCGTGGGTCGATCCATTGCCAGGTTTGCAGATCACCATGGGCGAGCCTTCGGAATCACCCCTGCCCGAGGGGCGTAAACAATGGGTGCAGGCGATCACGCTCACGCCCAGCATCGTGACGAATTACACCTTGCCTGCGACCCGCGTGCTGGTCAACGGTGCCGAAGTGGCCGCGCTGGAGCCTCGCGAACTGGACGTTCGCGCCTTAACCCCCGAGGAGAAAGCCGAGGTTTCCGCAGCGGCGGAGTTGGTCGCGCTGGCGGACTTGGAGGAACCGGGTTTCCGTGGCTGGATTCGTGCCGTTGGGCTGGGGGTGGTTGTGGCTCTCGCGGTGGTCCTGCTTGTTGTCTTCGCGAGATGGGGGTTGCACCGAATGAAGCGTCGTCCGATGCCCACACCTCTGGAGGTGGCTGAAGCCGAACTCGCTGCGCTGGAGCAAGCGCTTCAGTCGGGCGCGATCTCGTGCGATGCGTTTTTTGTCGCGCTGTCCCAACTCCTTCGCATCTACCTCGGTACGAGTTTTAATCCCGCTGTGGCCGGGCAGTCGACCCCGGAGTTCCTCGCGGATACCTTGCCGGCCCTGCCGCTCGACCCGGCCCATTTGGGGGCCATTCGCGAGTTGCTCGGGGACTTTGATCGCGTGAAGTTCGCGCAGTTTTCTCCCGACCGGGAGGGACAGGCCAAGGATCTAAGGGCGGTTCGGAACCTGATCGCGGCGCTCGAAAACGAGACTTCCAGACGGGCCGAGCAGGCACTGCGGGGGGCGGCGTAGCTCATGGCGGACTGGTTTTCCTTTCATACGTTGCGGCAGCCCGGCTGGCTTTGGTTGGCCCCCCTGGCCCTGGCGCTGCTGGTGGCGGAATGGCGTGCGAAGGCCCCGTCATCCCTGCGCATGTCCACCGGTGCCCGTCTGGCCTGGATGGTCAAGGAGCGGCGTTCGATACTGCGTTTTCTTCCGGCACTCCTCCGCTGCGGGGGGCTGTGCGTGTTGCTCGTGGCCCTGGCGGGGCCCTTGAACGGTTTCCGGCAGCGTTCGGAGCATGCGGATGTCATCGATATCATGCTCTGCGTGGACGTGTCCAGCAGCATGGCCAGTTCGGATTTCATGATCGGTACCGACCCCGCCAACCGCCTTGATGTCACCAGGATCGCGGTAGCCAACTTCATCGAGAGTCGTCGGCTCGTTCCGGAAGAGCGTTTCGGCGTAGACCGCCTGGGACTTATTCTTTATGCGGGCATCGCGTGGACCGCATGCCCCTTGACCCTGGACTACGATATTCTGGCACACGAAGTATCCCGGGTGAAACCCGCTTCCGATCGCGATGCGAGTAAGAGCGGTACGGCCATCGGATCGGCCATCGGCCTGGCCGTGCGGCGGCTGAGTCAGAGTGAGGCCAAGTCGAAGGTGATTGTGCTGCTGACGGACGGGATGAACAACCGTTTTCAACTGGACCCCATTACGGCGGCGCAGATTGCCGCACAATACAAGGTCAAGATTTACACCTTGGGTGTGGGGCCGGTGGACGATGCGCAGCGCATGGGCAACGTGACGGCCCAGGCCCGGAGTCAGGGCAATCTGGTGGATGAGGAGACGCTGCGCAAGATCGCGGCGGCCACGGGCGGCGCCTACTTTCGCGCGACCGACCTCGTCTCACTGGAGCAGGCCTACAACGAGATCAACCAACTTGAGCCGACCGAGATCGAAGCGGGGGACCTGTATGAGTACGAGGAAGCCCACATGCCCTGGGTCCTCCTCGGCGCGCTTCTCCTGGGCACGGCGGTCTTCTCGCGGCGGATCTGGTTCGAGGTGCTGCCATGAACGGGTACACGCTTACACCGGGAGCACTTGCGCTGGCGATCGCAGTGGGCATGCTGCTGCTCGGCGTACTCTGGTGGGCCTTGGCGGCTCTGGAAAAGGGTCGCAGTGGGCGACTGGCCCACTTCGCGGAGCATGCGCTGCTGGAGCGCCTCGCAACGGGGCATGCACCTGGACTCCGGAGGCCGTTGAATTTATTCGTGATCGCCGGTGTCACCTGCCTGTTGATTGCCCTCGCAGAGCCGCGCTGGGGCGGGAGTGACGCGGGGACCCGGCGGGGCAGCCGGGAGATCCTGGTGCTGCTCGATACTTCGGAAAGCATGAACGCGGTGAACCCCG
This sequence comes from Candidatus Hydrogenedentales bacterium, assembly GCA_942492815.1. Taxonomy (GTDB): domain Bacteria; phylum Hydrogenedentota; class Hydrogenedentia; order Hydrogenedentales; family JAEUWI01; genus JAEUWI01. The sequence goes on from OW818658.1 coordinate 328,458, forward strand.
CGCCGAGCCGACTGGCCCGGGCCCAGTCCAAGATTACGTCGCTCCTGGAGGCCTGCTCCGGGGATCGCTTCGGGTTGATCGCCTTCTCCGGAGCGGCGGTGCTCCAGTGCCCCTTCACGCGGGACCACGCCTATTTCAAGACGGTGCTTCAATCGGTGGACACCGATACCCTCACGGAGGAGGGCACCGATATTGTCTCCGCGCTGGAGGAGGCCGAACGCCTCTTCGAGGACGAGCGGGGTCGAGGCAGCGGGGCGGCGCGGGATGATCGCATGATCCTGCTGATCAGCGATGGCGAGTCCGCGCAGAATGAGGCCGCTGAAGTGGCGGGGCGGCTGGCGGCCTCCAGCCAGATCGCCGTCCTCGGGATCGGTGATCCCGGCGGGGCGGAAGTGGTGCTGCCCCAGTGGATGGCGCGGGCCCAGTCGGCTCCGGTGCGCGAGGTGCCCCACTGGTCGGCGTTGAATGAAGACGCGCTGACGTCCATCGCCCTGGCGGGCGGCGGCGTCTATGTGCGCAGCACGCTGAGAGGCGATGATCTGGACGTCATTCTGCGGGAGATGGCCGCGCTCGACGGTATCGTGGGGTCGGAGGGAGGTCGACCCCGGGAGGTGAATCGGTATCGCTGGCCCCTGGCGTGCGCCTTGATCTTCTTTGCCGCCGAAGGCCTCTGGCTCGTCTGGATGCCCCGCGCCGCACGGCGTGCTGCGCAGAAGAAGATCGACGGGGAGTTCGCCCATGTGCTGGCGTAATTGCGTTCTTCCACTTCTGTGTCTTTTGCCCGGCTGTTCCGGGGCGCTGGAGGAATCCCTCTCGCGGGGCGCGGAACTTCAGCGTTCGGAGCAGCCCGCCGAAGCCTTGCGCAACTTCAGGGAGGCCCGGGTGGAATACCCCGAAGCCGCGGATCTCGTTTTTGCGATGGCCGGGGCCGAAGCGGCACTGGGTGATCAATTTCTTGCGGCCCACGATCTCGAAGAAGCACTCAGGCAATTTGAAGCGGCCCGGGCGACCTTTGGGCGGTGCGGCGATGCCCGCCTGGCCGAGAGCGCCGCTTACAATGCAGCCACCTGTCTGCTGCGCCTGGATCAAGTGCTGGAACGAAAAGGGGACTATACCGCGCGCGTGGAGAACTTGAAACGCGCCGTGGAGGCACTCTCCGCTGTGACGGACACCTGGCCCGGCAACGTGCGTGCGGTGAAAAACCTGGATTACGCCCGATACCGGCTCGCCCTTCTGCTTCAGGAGCCGCCGTCTCCGGAGGAGGAGGAGAAAGAGAATCCCGAAGAGGACGATAAGCCGGTCAGCGAGGTGGCGGGCGCGACGACGCAGATTCCCGGCGCGACGGCGGAAGTGGTGGACGGCGCGATGGTGGTGTTGCACGTGGAACGGGCGGGGGAGACCGCGCCATGAAAGGTGTACCCTGGATACTGGCGCTGCTGGCCCTTTTCGGTCAGGACGACACGGTGGAGAAGATCACGCCGACGACCCCGGAAGTGGTTCGCGTACTGGCCATCCAGGCGCGCACTGTGGAGGGCGCTCCCAGGTATCTGGACACGTCCCTGGAGGAGGTTCGGGAGCTGCTGGAGAAGATGCCCGGCAATCAATTCACGGAGACGGGCTTTTTCGAGTTGGAGGCGCACTACGACCGGGACGCCGTCGCGGATTTGGGCGGGGGCTACACGCTCAGCTTTCAGCCATCGGAATTGACGGAGTTGGACGAGATTCTGTTTGAGTGCCATATCGATCTGACCGAGGGCGGCCGCACGGTGGAAGCGCTGCGCGTTACGGGCAAGGCCGTGCGCGGGCAGGGGGCCGTGTTTCGCGGGTTGACCTTGCCGGAGGGGGAGTTGGTGGTGGTCATGAGTATCGCCAAGGAAGAGGAAGAATCTGGTCGGGGTGGCAGCGGCGGCAGTGGACAGGAGCAAGGTGGCGCGGGGGATGGCGGTGCTGGCGCGCCCGGTGAGGACGGTGCCGGTGATGGCGAAACAAACGAGTCGGAGGAAGAACCTTCCACCGTGCCTGAACTGCAATCCCGGCAACTCCAGGTCGAGCCCGAACCCTCGGAAGACACCCCGGAGGGCGGCGAGACGATCGCCGCTGGCGAAGGCGCCGTACCGCCGGATAGGGCCACGGTCGAGGGGATCCTGCGCGCGCTGGAGGAGCAGGACATGGCAGAGCAGAAGAGCGCCCGAGGGCGTCGCTTTGATGTGGTGATGAAGGGGGACTGGTGGTGAGCTTGTGCCGAAGTTTCTTCAGTGTCGCCGTCGTGTTGGGCGGTTTTTCGGCGGGTGCCGATACTCCCCAGACGGCCCCCGCGACGCTGGACAAGGCCGTCCAGATTACCAGCAGCGTCGATCGCGGCGAGGTCTATCTCGGCGAGGCCATCAACCTGACCCTCGAGTACTGGGAGTTGAGTGTGCGCGGTCTCAAGGTGCAGCAACTGTTCCGTGGCGGGAACATCAATCTGCCCGCCATGGAGGGTTTCTATGCGGGCCCCCTGGTGACGGAGAAGGACGACGCCGTGCGGGATGGTGTGCTCTATGCCGTGACGCGCCATCATCAGCGCATCTATCCGGCAGTCGCCGGCGATCTTGAAATTGGCCCGTGGCGCTGGCAGGGGTCGGTGCGGGGACATACCGCCACGGGCAACCCGACGCTATCGCTGGATCTCAGCACGGATGCGATCCCGGTTCGGGTACTGCCCCTGCCCGCACCCCCGTCGACCTTTCGGGGTGCTGTGGGCGAATTCACCATCGAGCAGGCCCTGCCCGTCACGCAACTGACCCAGGGTTCTCCCGTGACGCTGGTGGTAACCGTCAACGGTACCGGCAATCCGGGCACGCTGGAGGCCCCCGTGATTCCCGAGGCCCCCTGGTTTTCCGTCGATGACGCGACGGATGGCGGGGCGCCAACGCCCGAATCCTCCACAGGACAGTTTTCCAGGCAGTTCAGCTATTCCCTGATGCCGCTCTCGCCGGGCAGCTTTAATATTCCCGCGGTATCGCTCACCTACTTCTCGCCCGCCATCCGGCAATATAAGAGCGTACGCACGACACCCATCGCCGTGACGGTGAAGGAATCGGGTCCCGCAGAGTCCCTCGTGGTTGTCGGTGGCAGCACCGATGCGATCGGCGGGCCTGCGTTGATGGAAGACGGTCGATTGGCTCTGGCGGAAGGAAGCCCCGATTTTTCGGTCCAGCGGCGGTCCACAATCCCCTGGGCGTTGCTCGTTGCCCTGCCTCCCCTCGTCTGGCTGATTCTGACCCTGAAAGACGGGGGATGGAAGCAAGCCGGGGCGTGGCGAACGACCCGGCGTCGCCGGGGGCATCTCTCCGCCCAGTTCCAAGCGCTGGCCGATCATCCTCAGCCCGTGGAGGCCCTGAATGGGCTGTTGTGCGCCGCGTTGCATCGGGGCTTGCGACCCGGGGCCTCCGGGCTGGCTGCCAGTGAGCTTCGCAGCGAGCTGGAGGCTCGGATTGGCCCCGAGGAGGTCAACACCATTGTCGAGGCGCTCGAAGCCTGCCGCGATCACCGCTTTGGCAAAGAAGCCCTTACGCCGGAGCGCTTCGGCCAGGCGGTGGAAGGTTTGCCTGAGGCCTTGGAGGCCCTTCAGGCCACGTCGGGACTCAAGGGGGGAGGGTCATGACGGCGCTGTGTATTCTGATCTTGTCCTTCGGCGCGGACGCCTACGGCGATTTCTATGAGCGTGGCAATGTCGCCTATCGAGAAGGGAATCTCGTCGAAGCGATCTCGGCCTATGAAGAATTGGCCGCCTCCGGGGTTCGAAACGAGGAGCTCTTCTTTAATCTGGGCAACGCGTACTACTACGCGGGCGACCTGGGGCGGGCCGTGCTCAACTATGAGCGCTCGGCCTCCATTGCCCCCGGCTTCACGCCTGCGCGACGCAACCTGGAGCGGGTGATCGGGGAGACGGCGAACAAGCGCCCGCGGCCCGATGGCTTCTCCCTGACGGGCCTCGGCCCCTCCCGGTTGCCGGGTATTACTCAGCCTGCGCTCCGATGGGGCGTTCTGGTATTCTGGTGGCTGCTGTGGAGTATACTTATCGTTAGAAAACGAAGGGCGCATTTCTCCCGCACGGCGTTGGTCGCGCTCTGGATCCTCACCCTCCTTTGCGTGGCGCTGTGGGCTATTCCGGATTCGCCGGTCCAATCGGCGGTGGTTGTCGCGGGGGAAACTCCCATGCGCTATGGTCCCGATGTGTCAGACGCGGTACGCGCCACGCTGGCAGCGGGGGACCGAGTGCTGATTGATCGATTGTATGGCTCCTGGGTACGGGTAGAAACCGCCTCGGGCGAACGCGGCTGGCTGGACCGGGGTGCGCTCGCCCTGGCCGTACCGCCCTTTTCCAGAATAGACACGGAGAGAGAGCAAAAACCTCAGTGAATTTCCCATCCGCATTATCATTTTCCGAGCTGGTCCGGGCGGTCGAGAACGATCCGGTCGCCTACCACGCCGTCGACAAGCGCGCACGTCTGCGCACGATCCAGACCCACTACCGAGACGAGTTTGAGCGTATCCGGGGCCACCACCACGAAGGGGCCTCCGGTCGCAATATCATCACCCAGTTGACGGCACTTGCGGACTATCTGGTCCGCGGAATTGTGCGCTTCGGTCTGAGCGAAGTGAAGGGCGGCGACAAGCTCCGGAGCCGCATCGCTATCTGCGCGCTGGGCGGCTATGGCCGGGGCGAGCTGAATCCCTATTCCGATATCGACCTCTGCCTGATCTATTCCGGGCGCATGGACCGCACGGTGCAAGAGCTCAACGAGTACCTCGTGCCCATGTTCTGGGACGTGGGCTTCAAGATGGGCTACGTGATGCAGGAGGTGGGCGACGCGGTCAACCTTGTGGGCTCCGACCTGGAGGTGCTCACGAGTTACATGCACGCGCGGCTGCTCTTCGGCGACCCGGCGCTCTTCGCCAAGCTGGAAAAAGGCGTGCTCAAGGTGCAGGAGCGTCAGAAACAGGAGCTCCTGGCCCATCTTCGCAAACGGGTGCGCCGGGTGGCCCGCGCGAGCGGCACGCCGGACCTCTACGATCCCGAGCCCGACATCAAGGACAATGTGGGCGGCCTGCGCGATTTCCACGTGGCGACCTGGATTATCCGCCTTGATCGCGGCGCCCTCACGCTGGACGATCTTGAGAAGCTGGGCGAACTCATGCCCGAAGACAACCTCCAGTTCCAGGAGGGCCTCGATTTCATCTGGCGTATTCGCAACGAACTGCACTTCCACAGCGGGAAGGCCGACAACAAGCTCAGCTTCGATCTCCAGAAGCACGTGGCCAAAGCCTTCGGCTATGGCGGCGAATCGCGTCAGGCGATTGATCGATTCATGCAGGACTACTATACCGCAGCCCGTTCTTTGCGCCAGCTCCTCCAGATCGTCGTGGGCATCACGGTTGTCGCGCCTGCCGAGAATGGCAAGCCGTCGTCGGAGCGGGGCCAACTGGATGTGGTCGGCGATGAGCTGGTCATGCGCGGCAAGGACCCGCGCTGGTTTGCGGAGAATCCGCCCCGGCTCATGGAGGCCATCTGGGAATGCGGCCGCCACCGGGTGCCACTGGCCCACGCCACCCGTGAAATGCTCAAGAAGAACCTTCACCTCGTCGGTGATGCCTTTCGCGAGAGTGATCTCGTGCGACGTTTCTTTGTCGCCTTGTGCAGCCGCCCGCTTCAGGCCGGCATGGCGCTCCGGCAGGCCTCCGAGACGGGCCTGCTGGGGGCCTACATCCCCGAGTTCAAGGACGTGGACGGTGTCATCCGCTACGAAGATTTTCACAGCTACCCGGTGGACGAGCACACCCTGCGCGCAGTGGAAGCCCTGGCGGCGATTCCCGATATGACCGGGCCCGTGGGGCGTCTGCTCCAAGTCACCCTTGAGCACATGCGCGAGCCCCACGTGCTGGTGCTCGCGGTGCTGTTCCACGATCTGGGCAAGGCGGGCGGCGAGGAGCATGTTGAAGAAGGCGCGCGCATCGCCCGGAGTATCTGCACGCGCATCGGGCTCTCGGAAGAAGACACCGAACGGATCGTGTTTCTCGTGGAGCACCACATGGTGATGAACCACATCGCCATGTACCGCGACATAGACGATCTCGATATCATCAGCAGTTTCGCCCAGAGCATGCGCACGGCGGATCGGATGCGTGCCCTCTTCGTCCTGTCCTATGCGGACCTGAGCGCCGTCGGCCCGAATGTCTGGACCGAATGGAAAGGCGCCCTGCTGGCCAAACTCTATTTGAAGACCGAGCAGATACTTCTCGGCCGGGCCCAAGTGGAGGATGACTATTGGACCATGCCCAAGGCCCAAGCCGTGGAGGCGGGCGCACCGGAGTCTATGAAGGGCGCGGTGACGACCCATCTCCAGCAGCTTGGCGAGCGCTATTTTATCGCTTTTTCCCCCGAGCAGATCATCGAGCACATGCTGTGCATCGAAGAGGCCCAGGCCGAAGGTCTCGCGGTGCGCTGGTTTACGCATGAGGAGACGGGCACCAGCGAGGTCGTGGTCTGCACGCGAAACGGCCACGGACTCTTCGCCAATATAGCGGGGTGCTTTGCCTCGCAACTGATCGACGTGCAACGGGCCCTGGTATTTACCGCGCCCGACGGTTATGTCGTGGACAGCTTCACCGTCATCGACGCCATGAACCGGCGCCCTCTCACGGAACGGCAGATTCAGGCCTTCCGCGAGGTACTCAAATCGGTGTTGATAGACGGCGTTTCCGTGCAGGACTATGTCGCCAAGTCCCGCAACCGTCTCTTCGCCCTGCACCAGCCGCGCGTGCCGGTGCCGACCCGTATTCGTTTCGACAACGCCGCGTCGCGCAGCGATACCGTGGTCGATATTGAAACAGGCGACCGAACCGGCTTACTCTACGACATCGCCCGGGTGTTTGCAGCGCACGGGGTCGACTTTGTTTCTTCCCACGTGGTGACCGACGCCCGGCAGGTCCGCGACTCGTTCTACGTGCGTCTGGGCGAAGCAAAGATAGAAGATCCTGCGGTGCAGGCGGCCGTCCGTTCCGAGTTGGAATCGGTCATCCGGCCTCTGGCCGTTTCCGATGTTTGAGGAGAACAACTGATGTTCCGATTGGCCAGGTCCCTTTCGTGGGCGGTGGTAGTTGCCATCGCCTTCACGCCCGCCGGCGCGCGCAGCCCGATCCTGCGCGAGATTGAGGACAGCTTCGTGCGGCTCCACGAGGAAGTCCGGCCCTGTGTCGTCTCCATCGAGGTGCAGGGCGTGGTGGCGGCGGAGGGGAATCAAGGCCTCGACGAACTTCACCAGTTCTTCGGCCTGCCCGTGCCGGAAGAGGGCGAGGGCCAGCCGGAAGAAGCCCCCAGGGCCACGGGAAGCGGTTTTATTTACGACACGGAAGGGCACATCGTCACCAACAACCATGTCATTGCCGATGCCACGAAAATAGAGGTGCTCCTCTCCAGCGGGAAGCGGTATGAAGCGAAAGTGGTGGGGACCGATCCGGATACGGATCTTGCGGTCATCAAAATAGAAACAGAAGAAGTGCTGACCCTGGCGCGCCTGGGCGACTCGAGTCTGTTGAAAGTGGGGCAGTTTGCCATCGCCATGGGAAGTCCCCGGGGTTTCGAGGGGTCCCTTTCCTTCGGGCACATCAGTGCACTGGGCCGTAACAACCTTTGGGGACTTCAGGCCCAGGGAATCCGGTTTCAGAACCTGATCCAGACGGATGCCGCGATTAACCTCGGCAACAGCGGTGGTCCCCTCTGTAATATCGACGGCGAGGTGATCGGCATCAACATGGCCATCATCTGGGGCGCCAATTCCATCGGTTTCGCCATTCCGGTCAACGAGGTGAAAAATATCGTCCCGGATCTCATCGCGGACGGCAAGGTGACCCGGGGATTCCTCGGGGTACACATCGATGATGCACAGGGCAGTGTATCCGAAGTGCTGGGCCTGCCCGACGAGCTCGGCGCGGTGGTGGAAGAAGTGCGCCCAGACACGCCGGCCTTCCGGGACGGAATCCAGGTGTACGACGTCATCCGCAAGGTGAATGGCGAGGCCGTCGTGGACGCCGCCGAACTCATCCGGAAGATTTCCGCGATTCCCCCCGGCGACACGGTGATGATCGAGATATGGCGCAAGGAAGAAACGATAGAGATTCAGACCGTACTCGAAGAATGGAAGAGCGCGGCGGAGTCGCCCCAGCAGGAAGTCCCCGTGCTGGGTATGCAGCTCCAGGAAGTCGGCCCGGAACTCCGCAAGCAACTGAACCTGCCCGAGACCGAGGGTGGACTGCTTGTAACCGACGTGAAGGCCGGCAGCCCGGCCGAAGAAGCCGGCCTCGCCGCCGGCGACCGGATCACGGAAGTCGCCCAGATGCCCATCGCCTCCGTTGAAGCCTTCCGGCGCCTCGCGGGCGAGCGCGCGGGTTCGGGAAAGTCGATTTTGGTGCGTTACATCCGGGGCGATGCCTCCCCGGATATCACAGTGATTCGGGTTCCTTAGTCCACCCCCCCCCTTTGGGAGTTGCTGGCGCAGGGAACCCGTCGGCAGCGTAGTACGCCCCGTAGAACGGGCAGAGGAGCATCGGAAACTTGGCCACAGAGACGGAGCGGTTTCGAGAGGCCCGCATACTCATCACCGACGATCAGGAGAGTGTTGTTACCCTGATTGAACGGGTCGTACGCGACGCTTTCTCCTGCCATATCGACACCACCCACACGGGGGATGAGGCCCTGGCGTTGCTTCAGGTCGCGCCCTATGACGTGTTCGTGACGGATATGAAGATGCCCGGCATCCACGGACTTGAGTTGATTGAAAAAGCCCTCGAGGCCTGCCCGGATATCCATATCCTCGTCATGACGGGCTATCCGGGCGACTTCCCCTATGTGGAGGTCATCCAGCAGGGCGCGAAGGATTTTCTTAACAAGCCTTTCCTGCCCGCGGAGTTGGAGGCCAAGCTCATCCGGGTGTTGCGGGAGCGCCATCTCCGCCACGATCTTTCCGTCGCCCACAAGAAATATCGCAGCCTCTTCGATCTGAGTATGGACGGAAAGCTCCTGCTCAATATCGACGGGCTCCGGATCGAGGATGTCAACGAGGCCTACTGCACCTTGCTGGGTGTCAACAAGGAGGAGCTCGTCGGAAAGGTTTTCCCCGAGGCCCTCGACGCTGCGGATCGCGAACGATTCGAACTATGGATGGGCATCTGCAGCCGGAGTGGAAAAGGCACCATGGGGGACCTGCCCGTGCGCCATGCCAGCGATCACTGCCTTCATTTTGACGTCACCGTGACGATGGTCCATGCCGACAGCGAACAGTTTGCCTTCCTGGCCTTCAAGGACATCACGGAAAAGCAGGAGGTGGACAGCAAGCTCGCCGAGGCCGCCCAGAAGGACGCCCTGACCGGGCTGTACAACAAGCGATCCTTCACCAATCGAATCGAGTGGGCCGTGACCAGTGCCGCCGAGAAGGCCGCACCCCTCGCCCTGCTCATGATCGATCTGGACAACTTCAAGCGGTGCAACGACACCAACGGTCACCAGACCGGCGATGCCCTGCTCAAGAGCGTGGGGGATGTGATCAAGAAGAGCATCCGGATTACCGCCTATGACGAGGGCTTTCGCTGCGGCGGCGACGAATTTGCCGTGCTGCTGCACAACTTCTCCCCTTCGGGATTCACGGTCGTTGCCGAGCGCATGCAGCACGAGTTTGATAAGGTCGAGCGCTTCGGTACCACCATGAGCATCGGCGTGGCGGAGTACAGGCCGGGGATGACCTCGGGTGACCTGATCGAGGCGGCGGACAAGGCGCTCTATGCGGCAAAGGCTATGGGAAAGAACGCGATCAGCTACGCGCCCTGATTCACACCGGTGCGAGCTGGACTACGGCCGGCTCGGGGAGTTCGCACGTCAGGAGCCGCTTCCAGCCTGCGCCGTCTTTAGCGGCGGGCCAAAGACTTCCTTCAGGAATGCGATGGCCACCTGCTCTACCCGCTGGTTGACCGGATTGGCGATATCCATGGCGTGGGGCCAGCCATCGATGCGGTCGTACCAGTACGTCATGCCCATTTCCTGAAACTTCGCAGCCAGCAGGTCGGACTGTTCCACGGGCACGAGGGTATCGATGGTCCCGTGGATAATCAGGGTGGGCGGATCGCTCGGATCGAGGTAGGTAATGGGGGAGCCCTTCACAAACTTCTCGGGAACTTCCTCGTAGGTGCCCTGCATGAAGCCCGTGAGCAGGGAATGATCGCGGTTAGCGGGCATGGTGAAATCCACCGGGCCATAGAGGTCGATCACGGCCTGCACGGCGCTGCTGACTCCCGGGTTGCCACCCTGTCCTTCAAACTCGGCCACGTCGGAGCTGTAGCCGGCCATCATGGAGAGATGTCCGCCCGCCGAGCCGCCGATCACCGCGATCCGGTCTGGATCCACATTCAGTTCGGCCGCGTTGGCCCGCATCCAGCGCACCGCGCACTTAACATCTTCCACACAATTGGGGAAGTAGCCCGCCTCCTTCAGGCGGTAACTCACCGTGGCCACCACATAGCCATGGGTCGCGAAACGGGTGGTGTAGAACTTATAGTCCTGGCGCTTGCCGCTGCGCCAGCCGCCGCCATGAATGAAGATGATGCCAGGGACGGGTCCCGCGAGGTTCTCGGGGGAATAGAGGTCCAGTTCAAGCGGCGTGCCGCCTCCCGTTCCGTAGGGGATATTGACCTGCTCCCGGATGCCCACTGGCACCGTGACCGGCGCGTCCGTGTCCAGGGTGTCCAGCTTGTACCGACCCATCTCCTGGAGTACAACCGCAGCATAGAGCATGCCTTCGGACAGGAAGCCCTTGGGTGGCGGACCGAGGGATTCCGGCACGCGCACGAGGTCGGGGCGCTTCGCCGGCGGGCCGGTGTGGATGAACAACCAGTAGGCACCCGACAGGAGGGCAACAAGAAGGAGGCCGGCAATCGAGCGGAGCAGGATTCTGAACATGGAATATTCCGATAGGGTTATGAATCTAACTCATGGCGTCTTGGCGACGTATCCGCAGGAATTGCGTGGACAAAAGTATTGACCACGGAATGGCACGGAAAATCACGGAAAGAAATATATTCAAGGTAGCACAATCAGAACCCTGAATAGGCACCAGTGTTTAGGACACAACTTGTGTTCTCGGTGCCTCTCCAAAACCCTTGGTGCGGCCTGTGATACTTCACGATACATCTTATGAACGTTCGGACCCCCTCAGGTCCCTTCGGGTTTCCCGAAGACATGCTCCAGGAAGGCCCGGATGGTGGGCTGAACCCGGTTCGTCACCGGCAGGGCCACGTCCATCGTGTGGGGCCAGCCGGGGTAGCAATCATACCAATAGTCCAGTTTCAATGCCTGCAACTTTTCGGCCAGGAGATCGGCCTGGTCCGACGGAACGATTGAATCAAGGGTGCCCTGGATGATGAAGGTGGGCGGATCCGAGGCGTCGAGATGATGGAGCGGCGACGCATCGCGGTAGCGGTCAGGTGCATCGGCGTAGGGTACACCCATGAGGCCGACGACGCTTACGTGTTCCTGGGCCACCGGGGCGGTGAAGTCGGTGGGGCCGTAGAGATTGACAACGGCCTGGATCGCGCTGCTCACGCCGGGATTGCCGCCGTTCCCTTCGAAGGCCGCCACGTCGCTGGTGTAGCCCAGCATCATGGCGAGATACGCGCCGCCCGACCCGCCCGCCGCCGCAATCTGGTCGGGGTTGATACCCAGGCGCTCCGCATTGGCCCGGAGCCAGCGAATGGCGCACTTGGAATCGCTCACACAGCCCGGAAACTTCGCCACATCGCTGAAGCGATAGCCGATGGTCGCGGCCACATAGCCCCATTCGGCGAACTGCTGGGCGTAGATGGTGTAGTCCTTACGGCTTCCCTTGACCCAGCCGCCGCCATGGATGAATACGATCGCTGGGCGGGGCGTGGTGATATTTTTCGGGCGGTATATGTCGAGCAACAGGGGGATGTCGCCTTCTCGGCCATATTCCACGTCTAACTCCGCGACCACGGATTCCGGCAGCGGGGGCGGGGATTCGAGGTTCAGCAGTTGGAGTCGGCCCAGCGCGAAGTCCGCCATCAGCGCGTTTTCCGTGGGGTACCCTTTGGGCGGGGAGCCGAGTTCCTCCGGCATGCGCACGAGGTCCTCCCGGACGGCGGCGGCGCGGCCATCGAGCAGAAGCCACCAGCCAGCGAAGGCGGTGGCGGCGATGATCGGGGTCAAGACAACAAATAGAATGAGTTTACGCACGGTGGTGGGTCCTGGGCTGGTGCATTTAGCTATCGATGGCGTAATTGTCGCACGAAGCGCGGCATGGGGACAAACGACGGGGAGTCCCTCGGGGACGTACCGCCGCACGGGCCTTCACGTAAGGGAGGTAGTCGTCGAGTCCGCTTCCGCCGCCCTGTCCAGCGAGGCCCTCGCCAACGCGGCGGCATGTCCCAGTGGATGATGGAATCGTGACGCGCGTCATGTCGAAGCCTCCCCACACATCCCCTGGGACGGGCACGCGCGTTCGCGTCGTTGATACAAAGTGCGGGTGCCTGAAAGTCATAGAGTTGCCCGCGTTCGCAGAAGTGGTGTGCGCGGGTCCGTCCCCCAAAAAAATCCCGTGCCCACCGAAGCGGGCACGGGATGGGGTATTTTCAGCGAGGCGTGAAGATTCAGTGGTCGATGTGGACCACCTTATATCCGCCCTTGGACTTGAAGTAGAAGAAGAGGATGATGTAGCAACCGAGCATGATGCAGGGGAAGATCGCTACAGCCATCAGTGCGCCTTTGCGGGCGGTCTCGGACAGTTCCTTCACAATCTTCTGATCGGCTTCGGGAGCGGCTTCCAGTTTCACCTGGTCGAGCGCGGTCACCGTGCCCAGCACCCACGTCTTTTCCGTGGTGTACTGTTCGTAAATGGCGGGCTGTTCGGCCTTCAAGTGGGTGGAAATGGAATTGTCCTGGAAATAGCCCAGGAAAGGGGCACCCACGATACCAACCGCGAGCATGCCTACGGCGGCGATGGTGTTCAGGGTCATGGCACCGCCCTTGGGGAACTGCTCCGCCACCACGCCAAGCATGGTGGGCCAGAAGAAGGTCTTGCCAAACGCATAGAGCGTGGCAGCGGCCAGGATGCCGATTCCGGCGGCCTTGGACAGGAAGACCAGACCGAGGATGGCGATAAAGGCGCTGCCCATGAGCAGGCCGATGGGCGAGAACTTGTGGATGATGGGGCCCGCGGAGAAGCGGAGCAGCATCATGATAACCGAGGTGTACAGCAGCACGGACACGGCGGGCAGGCCGAGGGTGGCCATCTGACCTTCCATCAGCGAGGTGATCCAGATGTCGGTTCCGAGCTCGGTGGTGGCCAGTGGCATCATGATGAGGATCAGGAAGATGAAGAGGGGCTGTCCCAGCGACTTCACATAGAAGCCGTAGGCGCCGGTGATCACGAGAATGATCGCCGCGCGGGCGTAGAGATTTTCAATACCGAAGAAGCGGCAGACTTCGATGGTCATCAGCGTGGTCACGATGAGCGCGCCGATGATGCCCACTTCCTTGAGCATGGCGAGATACGACACGCCGGATTCCACGCGCTCGTGCACGGGAAATTTCTGGCCGAAAAGCATGACGCCGTAGATGATAGTCGGGATGAGAATGAGGCCGACTTTGACCTGCCAGGCATCAATGCCGACAACGCCCAGGAGGACGGCGCAGATACCGCCCACCACCATGCCGCCGGGCCAGCCCGCGTGCAGGATGTTCAGCCACTTGGTCTTGTCGCGGCTGAAGAGGGTGGCCACCACGGGATTGATGACGGCTTCCACGGTACCGCAGCCAAGCGCGAAGATGAAGGTGCCGGCCCAGAGCATGTCATAGCCGGTGGCGAAGATGGTGATAACAGTGGATACGGAGTGACAGAGGAAGGCGAAGACCATCGCGGTGCCGTAGCCGATTTTGTCGATGATCAAACTGAAGAGTACGATACTCACGGCGAAGGGCCAGAAGCCCACACCGGCAATCTGGCCGACTTCGGAACTGCTCAGGTTGAACTCGATGCCCCATTCCTGCATGAGCATGCCCCGGATGACGAACCCGAAGGCCGTGGCGATCAATGAAATGAAACATCCCCAGAATAGCCGTTTTTGATGATCCTGAATGCCGGCTGTTTGCTCTCCACTCATAATGCTACCTTTCCCTGCTGTTATTCCCAATTAATGCGGAAGCTGAAGTTACACGATCTGCTAACACGCAGCACGAGCAGACCGCCGATTTACCCGATATACACAGAAATGGGATAGTACCCATAATCCCGCCCCGGTTCAAGTTGCGGGATTACGATTTTGGAAGGGACGGCGGGCGGGCTGGCACGGGGCTTGTCCCGGACGGGGCCGGGGCCGCTATACTGGCACCGGCGGCGGTTGACTTGCGGCACTCCCCGAGAAGGACAAAATATGGAACACAACCCCTATGAGCGTTTTCGCGGGCAGAAGCTCACGCTGAACGACTACCTGGCCATTGACCGCACGGAACTGGCGAACGAGCGGACCTTGCTGGCCTATGGCCGCACGGCCATCGCACTCGTTATCACAGGCGGCTCGGCCATGAAGTTCTTCGATTCCAGGTGGATCGTGGTCATCGGCGCGGGTTTTGTCGTCGCGGCGGTGGTGGTCATGGTGATCGGGTGGCGGCGCTATCGTGCGATGGATCGGCGGCTGGGCGGCGCGCTGGAACACCGGGCGGGGGATGCTAACCCACAGTGAAGGCAAGTACGAAAGACATTCTCTGATCTTCTTTTCCGTGGAATTCCGTGCCCTTCCGTGGTCTATATTCTTTTTTTGACCACGGAATTTCACGGAATATCACGGAAAGGCGTAAGCCGATGATGTCGATTGAATTCGCAGACGGGAGATACGCAACGATGAAAAGAAGCCGTGCCAAGTGGGTTTCACTGCTTGTCGGATTGGTGCTATCGCAGGTCACCCCCGCACAACCTGCGCCGAATCCGCTTATGGAGGTCCCGCCCGTCGAGTCGTCGTGGGACGACCTGACAGACGGCCTGAAGACGAAGGAAGACTGGGAGGCGCTGCGTCCGGCGATCAAGCAGCAATTCCTCGATCTTCTGCGGGACCAGTACAAGCCCGAGAAGCCGCCGCTAGACATTCAGGTCCATGAGACGGTCGAGGTGGGTGGAGTCTACACACGAAAACTCATCAGCTATGCCGTGGAGGTCGGCGAACGAGCTCACGCTTATCTCGGGATTCCCTTGAAGGTCAAGGGGAAGCTGCCCGCCGTGGTGGTGCTCCACCAGACCTATGACAATGGCGCACGGGAGGCGGCGGGGCTGGAAGGCAACCCGGACTATGCCCAGCTCGATCATCTGAGTCGTCGGGGATATATCACGGTTGCCCCTGATCATTTCGTGGCGGGCCATCGTATCCCCCCGGCCGGCGCCTACGACACCAAGGCCTTTCACGAGAAACATCCCGAGTGGACGGCGGCGGGAAAGTTCACCTACGAGCACAGTATCGCCATTGACGTGCTGGAAACACTGCCCGAGGTGGACACGGCCCGCATCGGCGTCATTGGACATTCCCTCGGCGGGCAGGGGGCGATCTTTCTGACGGCCTACGACGACCGGATCAGAGTCGCGGTGTCCAATTGCCCGGCACCGACCTTTCGGCACAATGCGAAAGTGCTGTCGTGGTCACGGGACCAGTGGTATACCTACTTCAAACACATCCGGCCGGGTCTTCTAAACAACCAACTGCCGCCCATCGATTTTCATCACATGGCGGCCCTGGCCGCGCCTCGGCCCTTCCTGCACATCGCGGGGCTCAACGATGGCGAAGTGGACACCCAGCGTCAGCGCGTGCTGATGATGTTGAGCGTTGCCAGGGTCTATGAAATTGTGGGGGCGCCGGAGATGCACGCATTCTACTTCCACGGGCATGGTCATGGGGCGCCCTTTGATGCAAGGGAATTGATGTACGGGTGGCTGGATATGCACCTGAAGGCACCGAACGCCGCCACCGCGAAAGTATTAGAAAATACCGCTCGGTAGGTTAGGGGATTGTTTCGACTACGCGGTCGTAGGTTCGGTGGCCCGCTTCAAAGCGTCCAGAACGTCTTCTCCTTGATACGCGCGGCGATATCGTTCGCCACGGAAGAAAAGTGCTTTCCGGTGGTGTCCACCAATTCACAGTGGTGGAGATTGCGAATTCGCTTGCTCAGGCTGCTCAGGTAGTCGATGTTTTCATCGGTGGGGGCGAATCGCGGCTGGGGCCGGGCCATCATGCGGTCGACGAGGACGGCAACGGGCGCGTCCAGCGCGACCACACGGAGGTGGATGCCTTTGGCGCGCATGCGCTTGCCGAGCATGTCGAGGCGCTGCTGGTGGGCCACAACCCAGCTACAGAAACAGTACTGGGCCCCCCATATACGGTAGCCCTCGGCACAGTGGAGGAGATTGCGCTCAATCAGGTCCAGGCGCTTGCGATCCATGCCGCCGGGGAAGGTGTGGGCGAGGCTGTCGCCGTCCAAGACCACATTCTGCAGCGGACACTGCCTGGAAAGGGCTTCGGCCACGGTGGATTTGCCCACGCCGGGCGCGCCAATCAGCATCACCATCCGAAGCGTCGCTTTCCGGGCGGAGAGCCAGGGGATTTCCAGATCGGGTAAACTTGCGGTCATGATTGCCATGGAATAGTACTCCTTGCGCCATTGACTCCGGATGGATTCCCGACTTCAAGGAACCCGTGACACCCACGGAGCTAAGAGTGTAGAGCAAGGGCTGTGCCAGAATCTGTTACAGGGACAGCAGGGACGACAGGGACGGCAGGGACGGCATGGACGACAGGGACGGCAGAAACGAGGCCGAGTTCAGGGCTCCGGTTTTCCCTTGAACAGCAAGAGCAGGACGAAGGAGGCTATGACGGCGGCCGGAAACAGTAACGCCGCCGGAGTGACTCCACCAGCCCACGCCAGGATACTCGCCAACAGAGCCAGCGCATAGGGGCCGAATGCCACCAGCAGAACAATGATCGCGAAGATACGCAACTGCTTCAACAGGGCTTCGATTCGCGCTAATCGCTCCCGGATTTCAACGTATTCATTACTCATTCAACTGCCCTTCCTGTTCCATGTTCGAGGATGAAGTTTAGGAAATCCGGGTCGGTAAAAAACTCGTCGACTTCCTCATGACCTTTGCCGGGAACGACCTTGAGCGTGGCGTGGCCGCCGAGCTTCTTGTAGCGCTTTACGAGTTCGCCCGCGTTGTGCTCCAGGGGAACGACGGTGTCCGCGTCGCCGTGGATGTGGAAGATGGGCACCTTTGCCTTGGCTAGGGGCGCGAGGCGCTCGATGGGGTCGTGGTCCTTCAGGGTGGCCTGGAGCGCCTCCGGCGTCATTTCGTAGGCCGGGGCCGCCTTGTCCACGCCGGGGTAGCTGGTGAAGCTGCACACGGTATAGATGCCCGCGACGCACGCGACGGATTCCGGGTGCTCCACAGCCCAGTTGTAGAGCATGAGTCCGCCCCGGCTCTGGGGGAGGAGGGCTGCCTTCGGGGAGAGCTGGAAGGTCTCCACGACGTACTGGTAGAAGGCTTGGTAGGTTTCCGTGCCCTTCGGGCTGCCGAAAGATTCGCCGACTTCGACACCCGCGATGAAAAAGCCAGCATCGAGCAGGGGCTTGAAATATTCCGCGTGTCGATTTCCGGGCAACGCGCCAATGAAGGTGGGGGCGTACCACAGCCAAGGGTGGTAGCCGCCGAATTCCTTACCCGACGGGATGATGACGAAACCGGGTGCGCCCGCGACAGTGAAGTCCAGGCGCTTCGCGTCGAACTGGGTGGATTCGGCAACGGGCTTGAGCGGGATATCGCCAAGCTCCACGGTCACGCCTGGCCCTTCGGGAATCGGGAGATAGAGCGCGTGGGGTGCATAGCCGGGAGCGGTAACGACGACCCGAATCCGCCGGAACTTCTCGCGAAATTTCGGCGAATAGGGGTTGTCGGTATGGATAAACGACGACCCCTGACCCGACAGGTTGCCCTCGATATCGGCCTCGCAAATGAGGTGATCGGACAGCATGGGATCTCGCGTGGCGAATTCTCCGCTGTAGATTTTCGCCCCCGCGACCGCGAGCCCCGTTTGCTCGTCCACGGCGTGGGCGGTGAAAGGGACGAAGACCTTGGAGCAGGAGATCATGAACATCGCGCAGCCGGAACCGGCGAGCGCCAGGGTAAGGCACACACTCAGGACCAGTACGGCGCGGAGGCCAGACTTATGTCCGCGGCTAGAGCTCTTGCACGACGAGGCAGCCTCAATTGTCTTTATGCGTGCGGACACGCCAATATCGTGAAATTCTTTCATTCACGTTACTCCTGTTTCGCTTCCAGCCGAATTAGGCCCAGTTCCGCAACGTCGCCCTCCGCAGGGGGCAGCGGGACATACCCGCGATAGGGCGTATAGCGGTCTTTGCGGATTTCGATGAGGATACCCCGAAAGGTGTGGCGAAAGCACTCGTTGTTCCAGGGATTGGCGACCCATAAATCAAATCGGACGGATCAGACGGATCGGACCGATCTGTTTCTTGAGATTCGTCCGAGCGAACCTTCAGGTTGTGGTTGGTGTCGACCGAAAGGTCGAGGTGAAATCATCATCCTGAACAGTGCACATAAGCCGGGGATGGACCTTGTAGTGCTGCCAGAGTTCACCCACGGCGGTATCGGTGAGCAGAAAGCAGCGACCGAGATACATGCCGTCTTTCGGGGCCGTCGTGAATTTCACGAAGTAGCAGTCCTCGCGGTCGGAAAGTTCCCGAAGCAGCGTGGCGAGGAGCACCTGGTCCGTGGCGACGAAGCAGAGCTTCTTGTTCGAATAGGGAACATCGGGTTGACGCCCACGCCCCTGGCGGATCTGAAAGTAACCGTTGTTACGAGGCTCGAAGCCTTCAAAGTGTGGGGTTTGCTCCATGGTGTTTGTCCCTGGAAATGCCACCTCGCCCAAGCCCACTGCCAGTGTAACATAGCCTGGGGAATAGGACCGATATGACGGATAAGACAGATGAACTGATTCCCGTTGTCAATTGTCCATTGCCAATTGTCCATTGCCAACTATTTTGCCCCCTGCGGCATTTGCGGCGTATAATCCCCGCTTTGGCGTGCGCATACCTTGGGAACCTTAGAGCACGCCATCACCCATCAGGACCATCGAAGGAGAGAAGTCATGCCCAAAGGCGGAAAGGCGTCCGACGCGGATCGCCAGTTTTCGAAGCAGATATCCGAATCCCCCGAGCGCGCGCCGAGCCGATCGATGCTGCGGGCCGTGGGCTTCGGCGATGCGGACTTCAAGAAAAACATGATCGGCATCGCCTCCACCTGGAGCATGGTGACCCCCTGCAACATGCACATTGACGTGCTGGCCCGGGAAGCCGAGCTCGGCGTGAATCAGGCGGGCGGCAAAGGCATCATCTTTAATACCATCACCATTTCCGACGGTATTTCCATGGGCACCGAAGGCATGAAGTATTCCCTCGTCTCCCGCGAAGTCATCGCCGACTCCATAGAGACGGTCGTGGGTTGCGAAAACCTGGACGGCTACGTGACCATCGGCGGCTGCGACAAGAACATGCCCGGTTGCGTCATGGCCATGGCCCGGATGAATCGCCCCTCCGTATTCGTCTACGGCGGCACGATCATGCCGGGCGATCACCACGGCAAACCGGTGGACATCGTTTCGGTGTTTGAGGCCGTGGGCGAGCACGCCAACGGACGCCTCGACGATGCGGGCCTGAAGGAAATCGAGAAGTGCGCCATCCCCGGCCCCGGTTCCTGCGGCGGCATGTACACGGCCAATACCATGGCCTCTGCCATTGAAGCCCTGGGCCTCAGCCTGCCCAACAGCTCCGCCCAGGCCGCCATTTCTAAAGAAAAGGCCAAGGACTGCCGCGAAGCCGGCGCTGCGGTACTCCATTGCATCAAGAACAACATTCGTCCCCGGGACATCCTGACCAAGAAAGCTTTTGAAAACGCCATCGCCGTGGTCACGGCCCTGGGCGGCTCCACCAACGCCGTGCTCCACCTCCTCGCCATCGCCCACACGGCGGGCGTCAAGCTTGAGCTGGACGACTTCACCCGCGTCGGTAAGAAGGTTCCCGTGCTGGCCGATTTGAAACCCAGCGGCAAGTTCGTGATGAATGAGCTGGTCAAAATCGGCGGCCTGCCGCCCCTCATGAAGATCCTTCTCGATCACGGGCTGCTCCATGGCGACTGCCTCACGGTTACGGGCAAGACCCTTGCTGAGAACCTCAAGAACGTGAAGCCCTACCCCAAGGGCCAGGAAGTCATTCTTCCCTTCGACAAGCCCAAGAAGAAAGACGGCCACCTCGTTATCCTTTATGGCAACCTGGCGGTGCAGGGTGCGGTCGCCAAGATCTCCGGCAACGAAGGCACCCACTTCACCGGCACGGCCAAGTGCTTTAACTCCGAAGAAGAGGCCCTCAAGCGCATTCTCGACGGCACCATCAAGAAAGGTCACGTCATCGTGATTCGTTATGAAGGCCCCAAGGGCGGGCCCGGTATGCGCGAAATGCTCGCGCCCACGGCGGCGGTCATGGGCAAGGGCCTGGGCAAAGACGTGGCGCTCATCACCGACGGTCGCTTCTCCGGCGGCAGCCACGGTTTCGTGGTCGGCCACATCACCCCCGAAGCCCAGCAGGGCGGCCTGATCGCGCTGATCAAGAACGGCGATCAGATCACCATCGACGCCGAGAAGCGCACGATCACGCTCGACGTGCCCGCCTCCGAGATCAAGACCCGCAAGGCCGAGTGGAAAGCCCCCAAGGCCCCTTACAAGATGGGCGTGCTGGCGAAGTACGCCAAGCTCGTTTCTTCGGCCTCCGAAGGCGCGGTGACGGATAAGGACTTGGGGCTGTAGGCAACACCGCAATTTTCAGACAATCAATACGGGCAAGCCGCACGATGCGGTTTGCCCGTCCTAATTTAATCCCCTTCCCAATCAGGCGGCCCCGCTTGCAATCGTTAGCCTGTTTCTCCATCATACCCTTGACAATTAAAGGAGTACGTGCGCGATGAGTACCATCGAAGAGATTAAGACGGCCGTGACGAAGCTGCCCCCGGAAGAGCTTTCATCGTTCCGTGCCTGGTTCTCGGAATTCGACGCCGACGCGTGGGACCATCAGTTTGAGCAGGACGTAGCCAAGGGACGGCTCGACGCGCTTGCGGAAGAAGCCTTGCGCGACCTCCGCGAGGGGCGGTGCCGCGACCTGTGAGGCACCGTGCAAACCCAAAGTTTTGGCGCTTTCATGACAATCTTCCCCCCGACATTCAAAGACTTGCAGGCGAAAACTTCGAGCTACTCAAACAAGATCCTGCTCATCCCTCACTCCACTTCAAGAAGGTCGGCAGGTTCTGGTCCGTCAGAGTTGGGATTCACTTTCGGGCCGTGGCGGTTCAGGACGGATTCGACATGGTGTGGTTTTGGATTGGGCGACACGACGAATATGAGCAGATTGCCGGGGGACGTCGGTGACCCCGCCAGCAGCCACGGCTTCGTCGTAGGCCGCGTCACGCCGAGAAGCGCACGATCACGCTGGACGTGACCGCGTCCGAGATCAAGACCCGCAAGGCCGAGTGGAAGATCCCCAAGGTGCCCTACAAGATGGGCGTGCTCGCGAAATACGCCAAGCTCGTGTCATCGGCGTCGGAAGGCGCGGTGACGGACAAAGATCTGTGGCTGTAGTGAGCTGTATAAGTGTTTGAGTGCGGGCGTCCTGATATGTGTCGGGTCGCCCGCGTCATTTGCCGAAGTAAATTGTGCGCAGTGCAATTGCGAAGTTTGTGCAAGTGTAAGGGAATTCCTATAGGATTACTCGACAACTTCCCATTCTTCTTGGCGTTTCAGTGTTTAATAGCTTCGCTCTGCTGTGCTAGACTTTGGCCACAAGTGCAACGGCATCCATTCAGGTGTACCAGGCCGTCGACACGAGTGACGTTACGAAACGAATGAGTGCCACGCCTATGTCACCGTCACCCAAGGACGAAAGACATGGCCAACGAAATTGAACGCATCCAGCTTGCATTGAGCGACAACGCCGCAAGGCAGCTCGCCAATGCCACAAAGACCGTACCCCAGCTTTCCACCATCACCCCGCGCTGGCTGGTACACATGCTCCAGTGGGTCCCCGTGGAAGCGGGCATCTACCGGCACAACAAAGTCAAGAACCCCTCCGAAGTGGAAGTGGCCTGTGGCGCACGGGACGAATCCGAGCTGCCGGTCACCTTCGTGGACTACGAGGAACAGCCCCGGGAGTTCTTCCTGAATACCGTGGCGACGATTCTCGACGTTCACACCCGTATTTCCGACCTCTACAGCAGCCCCTATGACCAGATCAAAGAACAGCTCCGCCTGACCATTGAGACGGTGAAGGAGAAGCAGGAGGGGGAACTGCTCACCAATCCGGACTATGGTCTTCTGACCAATTGCGCACCGAGCCAGCGCATCACCACGCGCACAGGCTCGCCCACGCCGGACGACATGGACGAACTGATCACCAAGGTGTGGAAAGAGCCCGCGTTCTTCCTCATGCACCCCTTGACGGTGGCGGCTTTCGGTCGCGAATGCACGCGCCGGGGCGTTCCGCCAGCGACGGTGAGCCTTTTCGGCTCCCAGTTCCTCACCTGGCGCGGTCTGCCCATCATTCCGTCGGACAAAGTGCCGATCGTGGATGGCAAGACGAAGATCCTGCTCATGCGCGTGGGTGAGAAGCGCCAGGGCGTGGTGGGTCTCTACCAGCCCGGCCTCGTGGGCGAGCAGAGCCCCGGCCTTTCCGTGCGTTTCATGGGGATTGGTCGCAACGCCATTTCTTCCTACCTGATCTCGCTCTATTGCTCGCTGGTTATCCTGACCGACGACGCGCTGGCCGTACTGGATGATGTGGAGATCGGCAAGTACCATGACTACCGAGACACCTACAAATAATGGATTCGGGGAGCCCGCTGCGGGAATCGCGGCGGGCCCGCTCGACGAGTCCATCCTGACGGGTCTCGCCAACGAGTTCTTCCGGGCGCTTCCAGGCCAGACTCTGGCCAGCCCCGGGAGGTTGCCGTCCGAGCCCGATCCGTTTTCGCCGCCCTTGCTGCAGACGCCGCGTTTCGTGCCTGCCGTGCCCGGGGGAAACGGCGTGCCCGAAGCCGTGCTGCAGGGCGCGCCCGGCGCGGGGAGTTTTCCTGGAACCCTCAGTCAGGGTGTGCCCGAAGCCGTGGGTGCGGGGGTTCCGCCTCTGGAGTCCCAGACGGCCGCCGCGCCAACGTCGCCCTATTATTTTCTGGGTGAAGCCGGCGCGCCGTCGACCAAGCCTTCGGGTGTGTCTACCCACACAGGGCACACCGCGCCTCTGTCCCATGGGTTGCCGGGCGAGAATAACGTGCTGGCGCTCGTGCGGGAAATCGTCCAAGAGGATGCCCGTGTTCCTGGAGGCGGCGTGCCGATCACGCCCGATGCGGCGGATCCGCGCGGTGCTACAAATGCTGCGCCAACGAGCACTGCGCACGCTTCCGTGCCTTCTGGGGGCTCTCCGTCGGGCCATGGTGCTGCACCCGCGCCCATTCCCGCGGCGCCCGTGGGTGACGATCTCCCCGGTGCACTGGCCTATGGCGTACCCGAGGTCGTGGGTGCGGGCGTGCCCGTCGTGGAGTCCGTTTCGGCCCCAACGCCATCACTATCGCCCTACTATTTCCTCGGGGAGGCCGGGTCTCAGGCGGCCCCCGTTCAGGCGCAGGGCGTTGATCGCGCTACGCCTCAGAGTCACCGGATGCCCGGTGATCTCGACGTGCTGGCGCTGGTTCGCGACGCCCTCGGCGAAAGCCCGCGTGGCGGCAAGTCTGCGGAGGCCCCGGGTTCAAACTCGGGATTCTACTTCATCGATCCCATCGCTACGGATGGCGGCGCGATACCGGTGATCGGGAATGATCCCCATCCGCCCTTTGATGTACTCGCTATCCGCCGGGATTTCCCGATTCTGGCGACGCGGGTAAACGGGCGGCCCCTGGTGTGGTTCGACAATGCGGCCACGACGCAGAAGCCCCAGGCGGTGCTGGATCGCCTGGCGTACTTTTATTCCAATGAAAATTCCAACATTCACCGCGCGGCCCATGAACTCGCCGCGCGGGCCACGGATGCCTACGAGGGTGCGCGACAAAAAGTGGCCCGTTTCCTCGGCGCGGCGTCTGCCGATGAGATCGTGTTCGTTCGCGGTGCCACGGAGGCCATTAATCTGGTTGCTCAGACCTGGGGTGCGCAGCACCTCGGCGAGGGCGATGAGATTGTGGTGTCCCACCTCGAGCACCATGCGAACATCGTGCCTTGGCAACAGATTGCCGCCGAGAAGGGCGCAAAGATCCGCGTGATTCCGGTGGACGATTCCGGCCAGATCCTGCTGGAGGAATACCGCAAGCTCCTCAACGGTCGCACGAAAATTGTGGCGGTTGCGCACGTGTCCAATGCCCTTGGTACCATTACGCCCGTGAAAGAAATCGTGGACATGGCCCATGGCGTGGGGGCGCTGGCATTGGTGGACGGCGCGCAATCCGTGTCCCACTTGCGTGTGAACATGCAGGCCCTTGGCGCGGACTTCTTCGTGTTCTCCGGCCACAAGATTTTCGGTCCTACGGGCATCGGCGTGGTCTACGGCAAGAAGGCCCTGCTCGACAGTCTGCCCCCGTGGCAAGGTGGCGGCAATATGATCGAAGACGTCACTTTCGAGAAGACGGTCTATCAGCCGTCGGCCCCGGCACGTTTTGAAGCGGGCACCGGCAATATCGCCGATGCCGTTGGCCTGGGCGCGGCCCTCGACTATCTGGAGCGGGTCGGCATCGAGAACGTGGCGCGCTACGAGCATGACCTGCTCGCGTATGCCACGCAGTACCTGAAGACCATTCCCGGGCTCCGGCTCATCGGCACGGCGCGTGAGAAGACCAGCGTATTGTCCTTCGTGCTCGAAGGCTACACCACGGTGGAAGTCGGCAAGGCGCTCAATGAAGAAGGCATCGCCGTTCGCGCAGGACACCACTGCGCCCAGCCCATCCTGCGGCGATTTGGCGCGGAAGCCACCGTACGCCCCT
Organism: Candidatus Hydrogenedentales bacterium; assembly: GCA_942492815.1. GTDB lineage: Bacteria > Hydrogenedentota > Hydrogenedentia > Hydrogenedentales > JAEUWI01 > JAEUWI01. Next base: position 353,624 of record OW818658.1, read on the forward strand.
CCATTGCCTTCTACAACACCTGTGAAGAGGTGGATCGTATGGTCGGGGTATTGCGCAAGTTGCGTATGGCCCGAAAATAATCGCCCCGAGGAATCGATATCGTACGCTTCGGGCAACCTGCCGTTTGTGGGTTGTCCGAAGTTTTTTTCTGCCCCACGTCAAGGGAGTACCACTTCCCACGTGGGAAGTAACGCATGGCGGTATTCGACTGTCGTTCAGCAGCACGGTCCACCGGTATTGTAAATGCGTCCGCCGCCGTCCCGATAGGCCTCCAGCACCGCACGGGCGCCATCGCGCTGAACATCCGTCACCACTTCGATGCCGCGATCCCGTAATCCGCCCTGCCAGTCGGCGACTTTCTGCCCTTCATCGAAGCCGACGGCCCGCGCATCGCTATCCCGCGCCCCAGTGATGACCCGTCGCACACCCGACCAGGGAATGGCGCCGAGGCACATGGCGCAGGGTTCGGTGCTGGTCACGAGGGTATGGGCTGGCAGGTCGGGTCGCCCGAGGTCGTAGCTTTGAAGTTTGAATTGTGCGAGGGCAATCGCCACCATTTCCGCATGAAGTATGGAGGCATTTCGGGTGGTGACGAGGTTGACGCCGAGGGAGACCAGCGCGCCGGAGTCGGATTCGAAGATTGCCGCGGCGAAGGGTCCGCCGGTCCGCCGCTGAATGTTCTGGCGGGCGGCCTCGATCACGAATTCCATAAAAGCGTCGTGCGACGTCATGGGTTCGGCGCTCCGCGCATAGGCCAGGAGCCAATCGGGCAGTTCGAAGTTCAGGGCGGAGGGCTGGGAAAACATGGCGGGACTTCCTGGGCTGTCGGTGGGGGACGGCATGGGCTGATCGACGTTTCGCTATTGGTAAACGTTACCCCGATGCCGCAGCCAGCCCTGGGCGTGGCGACCAGCCGGATCGTGGTGGGTCCAGTGTATCACGCCGCCTTTTTCGTTCCACTCGTATTCGCCGTAGAACTCGACTTCCGATCCGTACGCCAAATTGTGATGTGTAAACGCGAGGACGTATCTCTGCGGGGAGAGGCGCAGCAAGTGGGGTTTTAAAGACTATCCGAGGTATCGATCGCAGCACCCAAAAGTCGAAAGTGGTCGTCTGCCGTCAGCACGGCAATGTCGTTCCGCCGGGCAACGACCGCCAATATGGCGTCGGTCACCGGTACGGTCAAGCCTTTCTCGCGCAGTTCCCGGAGCAAGTTTCCGGCATCGTCCCAGTCTTGTTCTATGGTGTCTAAACGCTGAACCCTGTCAAGCAGCCAACGCATCTGTCTTTGCTCCCCGGCGCCCTTGAGTCCGTGCAACAGTTCTGCGACGACCACGCCGCAAATCCGGGCCTGATCGGCATACAGCAATTCGTCAACCCGCTCGCCAAGTGGCCGCAATCCGGGACGAAGAAAATCCACCCAGGCGCTGGTATCGACAAGTACGGGCATCATAAAGGTCTGGTATCCAGCGCACGCAATTCACGCCAGCTATCGTCGATATCCATCGTGCCTCGCATCGCCCGGATCTGCCGTATTTCCTGCTGGCGTATGTACGCCTTGAGGGCAATGCGGACCGCTTCGGAGCGATTGGATGATTCGGTAAACTGCATCACTTGGTCGAGGAGGGCATCATCAATATTCAGGGTAGCTCGCATATAGCAGCCTCCAAAGAGTTAAGATCTCTTTGGCTATTATATCATACGCTTGAGTGCGTGGCTTCACGCCGCCGCTTATTGATAGACGCTACCGTTATGCCGCAGCCAGCCCTGGGCGTGGCGACCAGCCGGATCGTGGTGGGTCCAATGGATCACGCCGCCTTTTTCGTTCCACTCGTACTCGCCGTAGAACTCGACGGTGTCGCCCACCTGGAGATTGGCGATTCGGGGCGCGAGGTCTATATTGTGGGCGACTAACACGGTTTGGCCGGTAGAGGTCTGGAGGAGGAATTTCTGGTGGCGGCTCCCGTCGTTGTCGTCGGGGAGGAGGCGCGAGACGGGAAGTGAACCGGTGATCTGGTAATTGCTGAGGCGCTGCTGGAAGGCCTGGGCCAGGAGGGCTTCAGTGGGGTTGGGTGCCGCCGGGGCCGGAGGCGTGAAGGCGGGCGCGGAGGTGCGGGCCACGGTCGCAGCGGGCGGCGGGCTTGCTGCTGGTGTGGCCCGATTCAGCGTTCCGAACACGCCAATCGCGACGAATCCGATGGCGGCCGCGATGAGTGATTTCTTCAGAATGTCCATGGTGAAAAGTACCCCTGATTAAACTCGAAGTTTTTTTGCCGCAAGAGAACGCAAAGAACACAAAGAAAGTATTCCGTTGGGATCTTTACGTTCGCTCCCGGCTAAGAATAGGTTCGTGCCGGGATGCCACAACTACTCCGCTCGCATTGCGAATATTCTAGCATCGCGCATCACGAAGCGCACACGCACAAATTCGCCTTCCAGCGCCACGAGATCGGCACCGTCCGCCCACGCCAACGGGGCATCGGCATGATCACCCGTGATCGGAATCGCCTCCGCCAGCCCCCGGCCTGCAATTGGGCCGAATTCCTTGTCCAGCAATTCCGCGCGAATCTCGCCTGTTGCCGAGGTGGCCGCGTTGATTCGAATCTGATTGCCGCGTAGGCGCAGCGGTGCCGTGGTAAGTTCGCCTTCGGTCTCAGCCTCGATGGCCACGAGGCGATCCGCGTCCCACAGGGCCGTGCCGGAATCGCCTTCCTGAAATTTGCTGCGTGGGAACTTGTGAGGATACTTGTAGCCCGAGTAATAGAGCAGGAAACAGCCGTCCGGCTTCCGTACGAGGCCGGGGTGGGGCATGACGAAGTAGGCGTCCCACGCGTCCGCGTTGCCCGGCGAGATCAGGGGCGGGCCGGGGGTGAAGTCCCAGTTCGTCCCATCGCGGCTGGTGGCGAGGCGAATCGTGCTGCTGTCCGCTTGGCGATCGTAGGCGAGGCAGAAAATGAGCCGCAGGTCCGGCTGGCCGGGGTAGGGCGTCATGGTGTTCAGGTAATAGTCGGTCCAGGGCGCTTCGGAAGAACTCGGACGCAACACGGTGCGCGGCAGGGGAAAGTCGCGGAAGTCGGCACTTTCACTTCGCGCAATAGCGCGCCGATCAAAGTCCCAGTTGCGCGTGTAGGCCACGTAGCGCTTTATCTCCGTGTCGAAGTGCACGACGGTCTGGGTGTCAGCATCTTGAAGCAGATTCGGCTCCACGCCGAGGGTCCAGGCGATGCCGTCGGCGGACCAGGCGGGGTAGAGGCAGTTGCCCGAGTTCGGGCTGACCCGCGCGCCGAGGGGCTTGCCCGTGCGCGCGACGAAGGCCTGAAGCGTGGCGGGATTGCTGCTCGCGAGCACGGTACACTTGAAGCGCTCGGCGGGCGGCGCGCTCGGATCGACGAAGAATGTGCCCGAGGCGGCCACGCGCAGAGATTCGGGATGCTGGAAGACGCCGCTGACGAGAATGGCGTCGTGGTTCGCGAAAAAGGTCAAGTTCGAGCTCGCATGCCCGTCGCGGTTTTCGAGATTCAGCAGGGGTTTTTTCCAGATCTCCAAATCGACCGATTCGGCATAGGCGATGCCGCCCCGGCACTCGTACCAGAGTCGATACTGTCCAGCTTCGGTGTCGTGCAGCAGCGTGTGGGGCTGGAGCCGGCCCTCCTCCCACGGGAAATCACGGGGGAAGGATTCATTGAAGCGCGGGCCCTTGCGCGCGGGTCGGGCCTGGAGGCGCACGCCGTGAGCCAGGCCCACGGGCACCGGGCGTACGTCCTCCGCGCGTTCGATATCGTGAGGGTCGTTCAGGGGTGCGGGCTGGCCATCGGGACCGACCCAGGCGATGTGTCCGGCTTCCACCAGGGACCAGTCGGCAAAGGGGAGAGGCTGTGCGGTGAGTTCGAAGGGGCGGACGAGGAAGTCGTGGTCGATCAAGACATCGGCGGCGGGAGTCTGCGCGATGACACCTGCCGCCATCACGAAGCCGATCAGCGAAATTGCAGTGCGGTGCGTGATTGAGTTGCGCACAAGATACCGCTCCCTGGTAGACGAATCACCCTAGCAGCGAAATCGACCCGAGGCTGCGGGCTTTATCGAAGTATTTCTTATCCGCCGTGATCAGTTCCGCACCGTGTTCGAGTGCCACGGCATGGTATAGCGTGTCGAAGAGGTGATGGTTTAAAGTGGCGGACATTTCCGCAGCGCGCCTGTATATGTGCCAACTGTCAGCCACGACGAATGCCACTTCATCAAGAAGGTCGGCCGCCGACTCCACAAAGAGGGGTTCTTCTCTTGCCAGCACCGCCAATACTTCCGCACACCAGTGAACAGGTTGTACGGTTTCATCTTCGTCATTTCGGACGCGGCGCAGGATATCCATGGCGGCCGCTACATCTTCTTCGTCCGGTCGGTTTTCCAGAAACCACTTGAGGATAACAGATGCATCAAGGACCCGTTTCATTCCCTCAATTCCTGCCGGGTCCTCAATATTTCCTCCGTCGAAATCGGTTTGGTCTGCTTCCTGAATTCCAGAATAGCATCCAAGGCTTTGGCACGTTGTTCTTTTTTCTTTTTCGCCTCAATGGCGTCTTCCATTAACCGAGTCAATACGGCACTCTTATTCTCGCCAGCGTGATATTTGTTGAATTCTTCTTTGACCCTGTCGGGCACACTGAAATTCATTGTAGACATGGGACTAACCTTGGTTGTGGAACAATCAAACAAAATTTGCGCGGAGTTCAGTCGACAAAAACAGAATCCCGGATTTCCTGGCGGATTTGATAAATCTCTTCATCGGAGATTCGGGGCGCTGTCTTCCGATACTCCAGAATCGCATCAATGGCCTTAATCCGCCGTTCTTTTACGGTTTTTGCTTGCTTCATCTCTTGGATTAAGCACGCCAACAAATCGTTCGTGCTATGGTCAGTGGAGTTCATTGCGAAATTCTCGAATTTGTCTGTGTTGTTGAAATCTTCAACAACAGTATACCCGAGACGGGGTAATCTGGCAAGCGAAACTTAAGACTTGCCCGGCAAGCGAAACGCAATCACATAATCCCCGCTGGGACTGCCCGCTTTCCCGCCTCCGCCCGCGAATACGGCCACGTACTGCCTGCCGTCCGCACCGAGCCAGGTCACCGGCGCGCCCTGGCCCGGGACTTCGAGGGGAAACTCGGCCAACACGTCGCCGCTTTCCACACCGAAGGCGCGGAGCTTTGCATCCAGCGCCGCCGCCACGAAGAAGAGTCCGCCCGCCGTCACCGTGCCGCCACCGAAGTTCATCGTACCCGTGGGCGTGTCGCCGAGACGGAGTTCCACGAAGTCGCCCAGCGGTTTCTGCCAGACGAGTTCACCCTTCGCGAGATCGATCTTGGTGAGCGTGCCCCAGGGCGCTTTGATCGCGGGCTTGCCCTTGCTGTCGAGAAAGTGGCGGGCGCTGGGCGTATAGCCGAAGGGTCCATCGCTGGGCTTGATCGACGTGACGTAGGGGAGCTCGTTGGCCGTGATGTACATCATCCCGCCGGGGGCGATGGCCGCGCCGGACCAGTTGGCACCGCCGAGCTGGCCGGGGATGACCACGGAGCCCTGGGCCGACGGCGGCGTGAAGGGGCCTTCGGAGCGTAAGGTGTCGTAATAGGCTTGAAGTTCTGTGAGCTTGTCGGGGTCGGTGGAATGGAGGTCAGCGCGGGTCATGCTGTTGCGGGAAAAGGCGGGCGGCTTCGTGGGGAAGGGCTGGGTGGGCGAGGGCACCTCGCCCGGAACGTCGCTCGCCGGTACGGGGCGCTCTTCGATGGGGAAGAGGGACTCGCCCGTCACACGGTTAAAGGTAAAGGCAAGGCCATGCTTGCCGACGACAGCCACCGCCGGGATTGTTTCGCCATTTCGCTCGACTTCGAAGAGGCTGGGCATGGCCGCCGGATCGTAGTCCCACAGGTCGTGGTGGACCATCTGAAAATGCCAGAGGCGCTCGCCGGTGAGCGCGTTCAACGCCACGATGGAGTTGCCGAAGAGGTTATCGCCCGGACGGTCGATGCCGACCTTGTCACTGTTGGGCGCGCCCACCGGCACGTAGAAGATGCCGCGCTCCAGGTCCGCGCTGATGGGTGCCCAGGGATTGCAACCCGCGCGATTCTTCCAGCTCTCGCCGCTCCAGGTGTCGTGGCCGAACTGGCCCGGTTGGGGCACGGTGTCAAAGGTCCACGCGGGCTTGCCCGTATGGGCGTCGAAAGCACGCAGGGGCACATAGTGCAGGCGCCGCGCCGAGGTGTCGTCGATGCCGTAGGGCTGAAGGAGCACGTCCTTGCAGATGGCGGGGGGCGAACTGAGGAAGAAAAACTCGCCGCCATCGGGGATGCCCGCGCGGAGGTTCAGGCAGCCCGCATCGGCGAAATCGGGATCGGGCTGGCGCGTCTTGATGTCAATGGAATAGATGCGCCCATCCCGAACGGGGAAGAAGATGCGCTCCTTAACGCCGGACTTCCAGTAGGTAACGCCCCGACTGGCCAGGCCGCCGCCCGCGGTCTCCTTCAGGTCCAGTGGCGGATCGGGTGAAAAGCGCCACATCTCTTCGCCGGTAGTCGCATCAATGGCGATGAGCCGTGAGAAGGGCGTGATCACGTACATCACACCGTCCACGATCAGCGGTGTGCATTCCGCATAGTGGGTTTTGCCCGGGCCGATATCACCCGTTCGATAGGTCCAGGCGCGTTCGAGCGTGCCGACATTGTCGCGGTTGATCTGGTCGAGGGCCGAGTAACGTGCACCGCCGGGGTCCTGGCCATAGTGGTGCCATTCGCTATCGGGCTTTCCAGCCTGGGCGACGAAGGCGAGGGCCACGGTGGCGAGGAGGGCAGCGTTGCGCGTGAAGGTCATGGGTGCGGCTCCGGTTGGTGAATGGGGGCCACTGGAGTATGCACGGGGCGTGAGGGGCGGTGCAACGGGGGATAGGACGGATACGACGAATGGGACGGATTGAAAAATCGGACCTATCGGTCCTATATGTCCCACGGCATTGGGCTTGTGGCCGCAATGCCGTGGGAGCAGCGTTTGAAGACGCGGAAAATCACAGCCGGGACGGCTGTGCCACATTCTTTGTGCTCTGTTTACTTCTTCGACTCGGCCAGCGCTTTGTAGGCCACCGCGCCGATCACCGCGCCGATGATGGGGGCAACCCAGAAGAGCCACAACTGCGTCAGGGCCGCGTCGCCCACGAAGACGGCGACACCCGTGCTGCGGGCAGGGTTGACGGAGGTGTTGGTGACGGGGATGCTGATGAGGTGGATCAGGGTGAGTCCGAGGCCGATCGCGATCGGGGCGAAGCCCTTGGGCGCGCGATCATCGGTGGAGCCCATGATGATGAAAAGGAAGAAGGCGGTCATGACGATTTCAGTGACCAGCGCCGCCACCATGGAATAGCCGCCGGGAGAATGTTCCCCGAAGCCGTTGGAGGCGAAGCCGCCGATCTCCGCGCCCGCTTTGCCTGTGGCGATGACGTAGAGCACGCCACCCGCCGCGATGGCGCCGAGCACTTGGGAGATGATGTAGGCCGGAAGATCCTTCGCCGGGAAGCGACCGCCCGCAGCGAGGCCGATCGATACGGCCGGGTTCAGGTGACAGCCCGAGATGTGGCCGATGGAGTAGGCCATGGTCAGTACCGTGAGGCCAAAGGCGAAAGAAACGCCCAGGAGGCCAATGCCTACTTCCGGGAAGGCGGCAGCCAGCACCGCGCTTCCGCAACCACCCAAAACCAGCCAGAATGTACCCAAGAATTCCGCACCATATCGGTTCATCGTTGAACCCTTTCCCATTTGCCATTGACGTGCGCGCGAAGAACGGGCGCCTCCCGGTTTCGCCGCGATAGTGTCAAGAGTTTACGGGAGTGGTGAAGTGGGGGTCAAGGGAATTTGCATTTTGATGGCTTAGTTTTCCGTGAGAATTTATGCCTTTTGACGTAGAATAACTCATCGCGCGAGTATAGGGAGATCAAGAAGGAGGACGTTTCGATGAAAACGGTCGACGAGAACGAAGTGCAAGCGAATTTCGACTACTGGATCGACCGTGTCGCGATGGGCGAGGCGATTACCATTTCGCGGGAGGGGGTACCGATTGCGAAGCTCGTTGCCTATCAAGAGTGTGTCGAAGCGCGGGAACCGGGCTGCTGGGCTGGCCGGGTCCAAATCGCGGAAGACTTTGACGAACTGCCGGAGCATATCGCGCGGGCCTTTAACGGGGAGGGCGAAGGCCTCTTTCCTTCAGGGAGTATCGAGCAGAGCGAATAGCTCGCGGAACGGAGATTCTTCGCGCCCGGGGCCATTGAGGAAATAATCGGCGACATCCGGCTGGAAGGGTTCATCGCGATATTCCGCGATCAATTCCGCAACCTCGACCTTGGATTTGTGTCCATTCGTGATTTCAGTCTCCCACAGAATCGCTTGCTCCCTCAAGATGAAAAGTCGCCGCTTACGTGAGAAGGGGAGCCCATCTCGATTAAGCTCTATAACTTCGATTGTTGAGCGTGCTCGCGCATCAAAAACACCTTCGCCAGGCAGATATCGCGCCGTAAGTAATCCAACTTCATCAATGAACAAGAATTCCCATGGATTCTCGTCCACAGGGTTGAGAATCCGGCATCCTGACATCGTGTCCGGTGGAAATTTTTCACCTTTTGCTTGGTTGCAGATACTACACGCCCAGAGAAAATTATCCCATTGCATCGCAAGCTGGGGAAAGCGCGTCTTCGGACGGTAGTGCTCGATATTGGATGCCTCGTTTCGGCTGCATAGCATGCAGCAACCACTTGCTCCCGCCATCTCCCTCAGCGTAGCAATTATGGGTTTAAACCAGACTGCGGTGCGGGCGTTCTTGTATACGTTGGCGGCTACAATGTTTTGGGTCGCACTTCCCGAGATTGTTGTCGTCGCGGAATCCAGTTTCGCTTGCACATCATCTGGAAGTTTCGGGCGTTGAACAATATTCCGCACGGGCCGTCACACATTCACGGTGGTATTGGATTCGCGGAAGGCCACGCCCATCTGTCTTCTGAGCTCCGTGTGTTCTTGCCGTTCATTTGGCGTCAGTTCGACGCCCGCCTTTTCCATAGCATTCAGTTTCTGCCAATGTTCGATCTGATCCGAAGCCCACGGCGATCTTGTCGTGTAGAGCCCGAATGCAGATTCCATCAGTGTCTGGAACGCGGTGCCAAGGCGAATTCTCTCTAGTTCTTCTGGACTCGCGGGGCGTGGCTCGCTCTCGAAGTCTCCTTGGGCGGGAAGGATAAACAGTCCATTCTCGTCTGCCGCTTGTGCGATGAGCGGGCTGTGTGTGCTCACGAGAAACTGGATCATGGGGAAGTGCTTTTTGAACCACTCCGGTAAATCTCGCTGCCACTCGGGGTGCAGGTGCGCCTCGGCTTCGTCGATGATGATCACACCGGGCAGGTTTACTTTTCCATCCAATGAAAACTGGAGTTTTTCTCCATAGATCTCGTAGAGCTTGAGGACGATATCCAACACCGTTGCGATGATGCTTCGGCACCCGTCACTGATGTCATGCAAGGGCATTTCCACACCACGGCCATCACAGACGAATACTCGGTCCACGGTGATTCTACTGACGCTGATCCCCTCAGGTAAAAGACCGTCATTGAGAAGCGCCTTGGCACCTTGGACAATGGCATCAATCGCTTCCCGGTCGCTCCTCTCCTCGAGTGTCCTTGCATACATTTGCCGAAGCCAATTCTCGCCTTCACCTACAGACGCGCTCTCTTCAAAAAGTGTAACGAATCGTGTTTCCCTGCCATTGCCCTCGGCCAGGTACTGCCCATCCTCTGAATTGCCGGTCAATCTGCGCATAGGGCCGTAAGCGACCGCGAACCAACCGTTCGCCCGAGGATGCCACGGCCCTTTTTCCTGAGAAATCGAGCCTGGCACCGCTCCGAACTCATTATAATAGGTACTGGATTCCTGTGTGTTCTCCACCCGTTCCCGACGCCATTGGACACCAATATCCAGTTCATCGTCTTGGGGAGGCGTACCTCCCATAAGAAACATGTCGGTCTGGTTGTCCCGGAGTATGGTTGCGATCACACTGCCGTGAGTTTTCTCATCGCTTATCCACCCTTGGTTTCGCCCCAAGATGATATCACCAGCCCTTGGCCCCATCAGCGCCAGCGCAATCGCTCTAAGCACGGTCGTCTTACCCGAGGCGTTGCCCCCAACAAATACCGTCCACCCAGCAAACGAGCCGTCGGGTCGTGTGAAGTCGAAGGTGATATCCTTGAAGGTCTTGATGTTTTTCAGCGTGATCTTTTTTACGTACATGGTATTCGCCTTGGGTGAGTTCTTCGTACCGCGGGGAGGTTCCCAGGGACCGGTGGTGGCCTCGAATGGAATGCGGCGCCAGCGCTTCGGCGCGTTTTGATGCCAGCGTCGCCTCTGTGTCAGACAGGAATGTCTAACCTCCCTTATGTCGCGTGTCTCAACCATAAATGATTGCCTGAATTCTAGTTCATGCGGAGACTGCGATTAAACCCCGGCGTTTGAGCCCCACCCCGCCCCCCTCACTCGCCCCAGCGGGCTTTTCTCGACTGCTCGGCGAGCCAGCGGCATTGCACTGCGAGGCGGTGGAGCCACTGGGAGGCTGTGTAGCCCGCCACGGTGCCGCCCATCTGGGGGGCCTGGTAGGACACGGTGGTGACGTGCTTCACGCCGACGGCGTAGAAGAGGGCCACGAGTTCGTTGTAGGTCAGGGTGCGGTAGGCCTGGTAGCTGTCGAGGAGCACATTGACGCGGTGACTCATTTTCTCGTCGCTGAGGGTCGTGCGAATGCACAGGTTGGAGATGGCATAGGCGATGTCTTCGAGGTAGCAACCGTCCCCGGCGAATTCGAGATCGAGCACCGCGGTGAGTTGTTCGCCCACATAGAGTAAATTGCCGCCGTGCCAGTCGCCATGAATCAGGCCAGTCTCGAAAGTGTCCCGCTTTTCCTTGCTCAATACCATCGACGCGTCGTAGAGGAAGCGCGAAATGTGATTGGCGTAGGTCTCCATGTGCTCCCGCACGCCGTCCTTCTGGGCCAGCTTGAAGAGGCGCTGGAGGGATTCCCGGGGCACTTCGCTGAAGCGCCACTTGCGGGCGTCGCGCGGGGGCACGGGCACATCGCGGCAAATCTGGTGGAAGTGCCCCAGTACCTGGGAGGAGGTCGCGAGTGAGGCCGTGGTGACGTGCATGGGTTCACCCGGCACAAAGGCCTGGAGTTCCATCGCCCAGTTGTCCGCTTCCACGATGCCCTTGCCGTTCCGGGCCCGCTTGATTTGGGCGACGGGGATGGAGTTCTTCGTCAGGTGGGCCGAGAGGTTGTGCTGGAAGCGGAGGTTGTCGAGTACGACCGGATCGCACTGGTAGGTTTTCACGAGGAAGCGGCCCGCCTCCGTATCCACCACCATTTTGCGATGACGCCGCTGGTGGGTGCTTTCCAACTGCCACGGCAATTGGACCTCGCCCAGGTCGTAATTCTCGCGAATTACCGCCTGGATAATTTCCATGCCGGAAAGCTTCGGTGTTATGCGCGTATCGGTTCCCATGTACCACCAATGTCCTGAGTCTACATTGCCCTGACAGACGAACACACTACACTATAACGCACGGAAGGGCCATCCACAAAAAATATCATCCTCTTCACTCTCCACACTATTTACAGTTCGGTACAGGTGGAAGGATATGGCTGCGATGTAGCATACTACGTCGTCGAGTTGAGCGCAGTGCCTCCCCTACGAAATCGCCGGGGGCACCCGGTCGCTCCATTTGTCCGGAATGCGCTTGAAAATCGCTCCCGGAGAATATAGGATCGATGGCTTAACGATAACCTGTTCTCATTCATATCAGGAATCCGTCCGTACATGGTCACGATAGAGCAGTGCCGGCGAAAGCTCGGTCCAGGCGCCCATTTTTTTTGCGAGCATTTTCATGCGGCCGAGGGGGACCATGTGGCCCTCTGGGGACCCAGCGGTTGCGGGAAGAGCACCATGCTCAACCTCGTCTCCGGACTGTTGCGACCCGATTCCGGCAAGGTCATCGTGGACGGGGCGGAAATCCAGGATCTGAGCGAGGGCAAGCTGGACTATTTTCGCGGAGACCGGCTGGGCTTCGTGTTTCAGACCTTCAATCTCCTTGCTCCCTTCACCGCACTGCAGAATGTCATGCTCTCCATGCGCTTCAGCGACAAAGTGCCCTCGGGCGAGTGGAAATCCCGGTCCACCATGCTGCTGGAGCGGGTGGGCCTGAGCCACCGGCTGCACAGCAAGCCGCGCACGATGAGCGTGGGGGAGCAGCAGCGCGTGGCCATTGCCCGGGCCTTGGCGAACCACCAGCGCATCATCGTGGCCGACGAGCCCACGGGCAGTCTCGACCCCAAGAACGCGGCGGAAGTGATGAATCTTTTCCTGGAAATTTGCACCGAGGAAAAGGTGACCATGCTGCTGGTGACCCACGACAAGGAACTGGCCGCCCGCCTTCCGATCCAGTTTGAGTGCAAGGGTCTGGTGACGGAGGAAGCACAATGAGTCTGTGGCAAATTGCCTGGAGCTACCTCTGGAACCGTAAACTGACGACGGTGCTGACGATTCTTTCCGTGGCACTGGCCGTGGGGCTGATCTCCTCGGTGCTCAGCCTTCGCCAGCAGTTGGAGCAGCGCTTCGCGGAAGAGGGCCAGGCCTTCGACCTTGTGGTTGGACCGAAAGGCAGTCCCCTGTCACTGGTGCTGGGCAGTGTCTATTTCATGGACTCCGCCATAGGCGCTATGGACCTGGCCGACTTCTACAAGCTGAAGAATGACAAGGATTTCGTCAAGGACATCTTCCCCATTGGACTTGGCGACACCTATGGCGGCTTCCGGATCGTGGGCACCACGCCCGAGCTGCTGCACCACGAGTGGGTGGGCTCCATCAGCGGCGAAGTGCGCAGACCTTTTGTGCTGAGAGACGGCCGCGCTTTCGAGGCACCCATGGAGGCGGTCGTTGGGGCCGTCGCCGCGGGCAAGCTGGGCCTGAAAATCGGCGATACTTTTGAAAGCATCCACGGTTCCTTCAATATTTCCGAGGATCTTCAACAATACGATCACGGCGCTCATCCCTATAAGGTCGTGGGTATCCTGGAGACCAGCGGCTCGCCCTTCGACCGCGCCATCTATTGCAGCATCGAATCGGTCTGGAACGCCCACGGGCACGAAGGCGCCATCGACGCGGGCGGCGAGCATCCCGACGGCGACGGCCATGCGCACGCTGAAGACGCGCACGCCGAGGGCGAAGGCCTGACCATCAGCGCGGCGCTGGTGCAGTTGCAGAGCCCCGCCCAGCGCTTTGAGTATGAGGGCTGGATCAACGACAACACCAACGCCATGGCGGCGGTCCCGATCCAGATCATCAGCGATTTCTTCAAGGACTTCCTCGATCCCATCAAGGGGTTGATGCTCGCCACGGGTTACCTCGTGGTGGTCATTTCGGCACTGAGCATCCTCATCGGCCTCTACCTGAGCATCATTCAGCGGCGCCGCGATCTGGCCATCATGCGCGCCCTCGGTGCCAGCTCCACGGAAATTTTCGGGGCGGTGCTCATTGAGGCCCTTCTCGTCACCCTGCTGGGTATCGCGACCGGGTGGCTCTTTGGCAATCTGGTCATCGCCATCATGGGCCAGATCCTGGCCCGGGATTACGGCCTGGTCATCACACCCTTCGGCCTCAGCGGCGAAGAAATCCGCGCCTTCGCCTCCGTGGCGCTCGTCGGACTGGTTGCGGGTATACTCCCGGCCTGGCAGGCGTACAATGGCGACGTGGCCAACGATCTGGCCGACCGTCAGTAACATATAATCATCGAGTCATCATAAGGAATGGGAAGTAGCATGAGACAACGAGCCAAACGCGATTTGATAGCCCTGGGCGGCGTGGTGGTAGTTATTGCCGCGCTGATCGTGTTGAATTACACCTTCAGCCTTTCGGATCTGGTCGAACGATACGACCAGATACGAAAAACCGCCGAAGCTGCCCGCGAAAAGGAAGGGATGGATATCCTCAAGTGGCACCACATGCGCGCCACCGACGGCAACCTGCGCAGCGGCGCAAGCTTCACCGAGGAACTCATGGCCTTCAACAACAAGCAGGTCAACCTCATCGGATTCATGGTGCCCGAGAATGAATTTCGCGACGTGAAGGAATTCCTCATGTTGCCCCTGCCCATCGAGTGCTACTTCTGCAAGCGCCCGCCGGTGCACGACGTCATGGCGATTCAGATGGAGGCGGACACCACCACTCGAATCTTCGAAGGTCCGATCCTGGTCAACGGCGTGCTTCGCCTTCACGAGGGACCCAAGCAGAAATACTTCTACTCCATCGATCACGCAGCGCTGGAGTCTGCCGAAAAGGGCGGGCAGTTGAAGACCCGATACATTCCGCCGGAGCACATGTTGTCCGGGCACTCGAAGGAAGTGGTGCTCGAGGAGGGGATCGACGTGGACAAGCTGGGCAAGTAGGCGTCATTGATATAGTTTGAGTGTTCAAGAGCCCAGGGAAGAGACTTCCCTGGGCCCTTTCGTATGGTGCAACCGCCAACGGAAATCGCGGGCTTTGTTTGAGGTTGCAGGGACAACAGGGACAGCAGAGACTTCAGGGATAAGTAACCCGGCCAGCGGCGGTTTCTGTCGTCCCTGCCGTCCCTGTAAATGGGGCAAGCCGCTGTCGAGCTTTCAGGGGAATCGGTGGGATACAATTTCCCGCCTTCCCCACGTGGAATCGGCCCCCGAAACCCGCATATACTAGCGCCCACCAAACCCCAACGTTATTCCCAAGCCGCGCCTGGCGCGGCCCTGTTTTATGGAGAGCATACCCCCATGGCCATCACGTCCTTTTGCCCGCCCGTCCGCACCCTCATGGGCCCCGGCCCCTCCGATATCAGCCCCCGCGTGCTCGCGGCCATGGCCAAGCCCACCCTGGGCCATCTGGACCCCGCCTTCATCGAGATGATGGACGAGATGAAGCAGCTCCTCCAATATGCCTACCAGACGAAAAACGAAATGACCCTGCCCATCTCCGCGCCCGGTTCCGCCGGCATGGAGTGCTGCTTCGTCAATCTTGTGGAACGCGGCGACAAGGTCATCGTCTGCAAGAACGGCGTTTTCAGCACGCGCATGATCGAGAACGTGGAGCGTTGCGGCGCCCAGCCCATCATCGTGGAAGATGCCTGGGGCAGCCCGGCGGATCCCAACAAGTTCGAAGACGCCCTGAAGGCGAATCCCGATGTGAAGATCGCGGCCTTTGTCCATGCCGAAACCGCCACGGGCGCGCGCTCCGACGTGAGGACCCTCACGGAAATCGCCCACACCCACGGCGCGATGGTGATCGTCGACGCCGTGACCTCCCTCGGCGGCATCGAGCTGCGCGTGGACGACTGGGGCATCGACGCCATCTATTCCGGCAGCCAGAAATGCCTCTCCTGCACGCCCGGCCTCTCGCCCGTGAGCTTCGGCGAGCGCGCGGTGGAGCACCTCAAGGCGCGCAAGACCAAGGTCGAAAGTTGGTTCCTCGATCAGACCCTCGTCATGGGCTACTGGGGCAACGGTGGCGGCAAGCGTGCCTACCACCACACCGCGCCCATCAACGCCCTCTACGGCCTCCACGAAGCCCTCGTGATCCTGCAGGATGAAGGTCTGGAGAATTCCTGGGCACGCCACTTGAATAACCACACCGCCCTCAAGGCGGGCCTCGAAGCCATGGGCCTCGAAATGCCCGTGGACCCCTCCTGCCGCCTGCCCCAGCTCAACGTCGTGAAGATTCCCGAAGGCATCGACGACGGCGCGGTACGCACCGCGCTGCTCACCGAATACAGCCTCGAAATCGGCGCGGGCCTCGGCGCGGGCGCGGGCAAGAACTGGCGCATCGGCCTCATGGGCCACGCCAGCTCCAAGAAGAACGTAATCCTCTGCCTCACCGCGCTGGACAGCGTGCTCACGCGCATGGGCGCGCCGATCCACAGCGGTGCAGGCGCCCAGGCGGCCGTGGCGTATTACAACTGAGCAGCAAAAAAGACCCCAATATAAGCTCCTGATATTGCGCGGAAACACCGGTATTCCGAGGCGCGCCAGCGTGGCTTAGGCTTCCAGCCTGAGACAAAGCGCTCTCGAGTCTCCGAAGCGCCCTTTGTGTAGTTTGTGGACCACGGTTGCGAGACGAATCGGAGGGCCGCTTGCGCATTGGCGTGTGCGGAATCTCAGCCTGGAAGGCTTAGCCACGTTGGTCGCCACTGGTATTTCAGGTTCCCTCCGCGATCGCGTAGAGCTTGCCCCGGATAAAGGCATATACCACGCCGTTCGCCGTGATGAAGGCGGTGGCCTTGGCGTCGCCAGTTATCCCATCCAAGCAAAGCTGACTACCGTACAATTTCTAACCCCGTATAGCCTTCAAGACTACTCCTCATCGCTTCGCGTTCGAGGCGTTCTCATCGGGGAGAGGCCACCCGGCGCTCTCAATCTACCCAAGGCCGCCCCTTCATCCCCATAGTCGTTGGGAAGAGGTCGTTCTTGAAAATAGGCAATCCACTCGGTCAACTTGGCGACGCGGTCGGCCAGGCTTGTGGTGGGCGGAAGGCCGGGATGGCCCGGAATGTCGGTGTCTGCCAGAATGCCAAGCACGATGTCGCAAACGCGGAGTCCGCCGCCGCCAAACTCAGTAGAATTCTCCAAGAGCCGAATCAGCGCATTGCCCCGGGTTGCCGAATCGGGAGACTCACGCTTATACATGTACGCGCGGAAGGAACTTTTCAACGCCGGGTCCAATTGCTCGGATCCCGTGGATGCTGCCAGGATACTGGCGGCTTCGTCGGTGCCAATGGTCGCCAGTGCTTCTAGAATGCTCGCGACCGTCTGGCGATCAGCATGGTTCAACGCCTCCGCGAGAAAGGGAACGGCCCCTTCCAGGCGGCGATCCCGTGTAGTCTCGGCAATCTCTTTCAACAACTCTGTCTGGAAGAGGACCCATCGATACTCGGACATCGACTGATTGCCATAGATACTTCCAAGCGTATCACTATCTTTCCTGGACCGCGCTTGAAGAGCTTTCGACTCCCGCCGGAGCGTGTCGCGCTTGCTGGAGTAATCCACCCAATCAAAGGCCGCCAGCGCCTCCAGAATTGCCTCATCGAGTTGTGATTGCCATAGCCCCAACTCGCCTTCGCTTGCCGCCGACGGCACGCGTATGATTCCACACGCTTCCCGGCTCCAGCAGTCCCATATCCATGCCAGCGTAAGCAGGCACTTCATTCTGATCACAGCTTCTTCTTTGCTCGCATGGTTCAGCAATTCGGGAGTACAGTCTATGGAAGCAACCATTTTGATGTAGTCAATCAGTTCGCTCTTTAGGACGGGATCGCCACAACGCGCGAGCGCGTCGACAGTGAGATTCTCTAAAGTCTTTGCCTGAACCAAGATCAACGCGCTTTGTGCTAACTCTGCGCGCGGTGCGTCTGTAGTGGCCATGATGTCCACGAGTTCAGGTAAATCTGCATCGCGGACGCTAAAACGGATTCCTGCCGCACCGATTGCAGCTACATAGTCCAGTTGGCCTCTTTCACCGGATGGTGTCAAAGATCCGTTTCGGATCATTTGTAGAAGAACGGGATTCACTGCATCCGGTGCGCGCCGCGATGCGGCGCTGAAGAGATAGGTGACGTTTTCTTTCTCCACGGACGGGCTATCCGGGCGCACGTTTTCGATGAGGTACGCGTCCAACGCGGGATCCTGAATAAACTCCAACCCGCTCACGATCTCGCCGTTTCGCAGGCGCGCGATGACATCCTGAACATCGTGCCCGCCCGCGACGAAGGAGCCCGACCAGGCGGGCAGCTCGGGCACCCGCCCCTCCTCCCATTGTCCGCGCCATTCCTCGTCGTTCAGCCGCGCCGATATGGGCTGCTGGAATTCATAGTACGAATAGACGCTCCCGATGAGCAGGTGGGGCTTGCCTCCGTGCTCCAGGATCACGTAGATGGGCATCGCGCCGCCCGTGGCCACCTCAAGGCATTGTGCCGTGTCGGCAAGGGTGTAGACATCCATTATCAGGGACATCCAGGAAGGCCCGGAACTGCGGGGAACTCCACCTTCCATTCCATGATAGTTCTTGAGAACGTCGCCGTAGCCAGCCAAGAGCTGCCGCTCGCCTTCGGTGAATGGTTCTACAGCCAATTCCTTGCGAACGATTTCGGCCAGATCTCCGACCAGCGACCCAAACTGTTTAAACTCGCGAAGCTCCGTTAACCCCGCCTCTTCAAACAATGTGGTGGTAAGAGTGACGATCTCCACCATCTGAGAGAAGAACTCCGGATTGGGCTCGACATATCCTGGTGGCGGGTCTTCCGGATCAAGCGGTCCGCCTCCCATCATCAAATTGGGTTGCTTGGCGTGGAGCGCCCAAGTGTGGCGTGTGGAAGCCCAGGCCGCGAGGGAGGTCATGAGGTTCTTGTCGCTGTAGGCCGCAGTTCGGGCGAAGGGGGCGGCCTGCTCGACGGGCGGCGCTGTGAGGGTCTCGGCGAGCCGGAGAATGGCGGCATAGTGGGTGTTGCTTTCGCGCTTATACGCGCTCACGATCTCCCGAGATTTGGCCGCTGCCGCGATGTAGTCCGACTGGCCCCCCTCGGACGTCTCGGTCATCAACGCCGCCGCGCGGGCCGACCCGTTGGCCGCCATCAAATCAAGGCCGGAGGGAAAGACGCGGCCGGCGACCTCTGGCTCGACCAGCGCGAGGAAGATCTCGCTGTCGGGCAGATAGCGCTTGCCCATGAAGCGCATGCCCTTGGTTAGTGCCACCCATTGGCTCTTTTCCGCCGCTGTGAGCATGGAGTTGATCCTGGGGTCCCGAAGTTCCGCACGCATGCGCGCTATCGCGCCTTCAAGCGCGGCGGGCGAATCGAGCACACCCACACCGGGCAGTTGCGCACCATACTCCTCCGGCGTCAGATCGTCGCAGGGGCCGAGGAAGCGGGTGTAGAGGTTGTCCAGCTTCCGCCAGCGCTGTTGCGCGTCCGGCGTGTCCTGCAGGGCTTTGGATAGCATCAGGGCCGACAGCGTCTGCACGTCGCTGCCGAGAAGGAAGGCCGAATTACCGAACCAACTCATGGTGCGGAAATAGCGCTGCAACTCCGGCGACTCGGTGTAGAAGCCGCGCGGCTTGTATTGGGAATAGTCTACGTCCTCCCCGAACAGGGACGATGCTCCGAAGCCAACGGGGTTCAGGATAGCCGACACTTCCGCCGCGACCGCCTCGGGCAAGTTCGGCGGGACCGATTCGCCCGCCAGGAGGACTTCCACCACCTGAAGATAGGCCAGGGCGTGGGCTTTCGCCTCCGCCGCAAGGGGGGCCAGCGCACCGGTCGCCACCGCGTCGGGCGGCTGGGCTTCGAGGCTCCCGCGCAGGGCAGCCAGCAGGAGGGCCACCTCGCCCGCCGCGTTGGTTTCCACGAGCTTCAGGTGGTCCTCCAGCAGCACATGAAAGGTCCGATGCACCGAATCGGCCGTGACAAAGTGGGGGAGGGTATCGTTCAAGTACGGCAAGAAAATATGGCGCTGAAACTCCTGGGTGACGACAAAGCCGTTCTTCGACAGGAGGTCCTTGCCCGCGTCGGGCCCACTATAGTGCGCGATGCACTGCACGGCCGACAGATCCGCGAAGAGCGGCGCCTCTCCGAGGATGGGTAGGGCGATAAGAAGTATCGCCCCAAGCACAACACGCCCGACCCCACCAATCCAACGATCCCTCATGGCACCACCCTTTCCTGCCCGCTTCGATTTCACGATGGCTTCAATATGCCTTCAATGGCCTCGATAGTCAAGGGGGTAGGTGGAACACGCGGGGCAACCGGACGGCGGGGGCGCTGAAAGTTCGCCGAAGCTGGGATAGGCTTCCAGCCTGTCGCAGTGCCCGGTCGAGTCGCCGAAGGGCCCTGCGTGTATTTTGCGGACCATGGTCGCGAGACGTATCGAAGGGCCGCTTGACTGTTGGCGTGAGTGTTGTCTCAGCCTGGAAGGCTGAGCCACGTTGGTTGCCGTTGGTGATTCAGGTTCCCTGCGCAATCGCATACAATTTCCCCCGGATAAACACATACACCACCCCATTCGCCGCGATTGGCCCAGTCTCGCTGCCGCCGCGGCTGCTGTAGAGAACCTTCTTTTCCTTCCCCGCCGCGAAGACCCAGAATGAGTGCTTTGTGTTGACGTAGAGCTTGCCGTCGGCGACGAGCGGGTTGCCCCAGATCTCGTGTTTCGTGTCGTGTTGCCAGTACAACGCGCCGTTCGCGGTGTCGAGGCAATACACCATGCCGGAACGGTCGGCGGCGTAGACCCGGCCCGCATCCACGGCGACGCTGCTCAGCGACCGGCCGATGCTTTCAAAGCGCCAGACCAGTCCGCTATCGCTGATGTCGCCTGATTTCGTGGCGTCGATGCAGCTCAAAGTTCCCCGTGCGTGTCCATGGAGCGGGTCGCGGCCCGTGAGGACGTAGGCCCGGTTTTCATAAAAGATCGGGCTGGCCAGAATTTCGTTCGGGCCGATGAAGCTGCCATCGCCCGCGTTGAAGCCGGTGGTATCGAGGCCGTCCTTCACTTTGGTTTGGTAGACCCGCAGGTCGCCCCGGTAGTAGTAGATGGGCTTGCCGTTGGGATAGTTTCGATAGTGGGGCGGGTTGGCGTCGAAGGACCAGGCGCAGTTGAGCCCGCCGGGAGAAGCTGTCGCGCCGGAATCGGACAGCGGGTCGAAGGCATAGCAGACGCCATCGTTGCCCCCGAGGAGAATTAAGGTCTTCCCATTCACCCGCGCCCGCGTGGCCGATCCCCATTGGGCGTGAAAGAGATTTTCGCCGAGGGGAGTCTGCTCCCGCGCCCGATATTGCCCTGTGAATTTGTCGAGGGCGATGAAGCCCGGCGCCTTCGGGTTCAGCGCGAAAACGGGGCTTCCTTCGCCGATGCCATTCGAGGTGGCGGCGTAGACGAAGTCGCCTTCAACCAGCACGGAACTGCTGGCCGTGTCGTGGGGCGCGACTTCGAGTTCACGTGGGATATCGTAGCGCCAGAGGACGTCGGCATCCTCTTCCTGATTCAGCGAAATAGGCGCGCGGCCTTCGCCCGCCATGTAGACGCCTTCGTCCTGAAACGATCCGTCATTGCCGTTGCGCAGCCCCGCCACATCCAGGCAGAGCAGGTCATCGCCATTGGTGACCACGTACACCCGATCCCCGTCGACCGTGGGGGAGGAGCAGAGTCCCCAGCGCTGATGAATCATGTGGGTGCGCTCAGGAAAGCCTTCCGTGCGCACGGGCGTCACCAGATGCCAGAAGGGCTTGCCGGTGGCTTCCTCGAGGCAGGCCAGCACGCCGCCTTGGAGGTCGTCGAAACGCGGGTCGTCTCGCAGGGCGGCCAAATTGGTTCCGACGTATACCCGGCCCTGCGACACCGTCGGGCAGCCAAAGGCCACATCGCCCAGTTCCCGTACCCATTTGATATTGCGGCCCGTGTCCCGGTCGAAGTCGGCGGGGAGATTGGTTTCACGGGCCACATTGCGCCCCAGGGGGCCGGTCCATGCGGGCCAGTCCTCCGCGTGGGCCGCGAAGCTGAGGGCCAGCAGCGCGCTGAGGGCGGACCGAGCCAGTGCAGCGCAGAATAGTGAGGTTTCAATCCGCATCGCTGGCCTCCGCAATCGCATAGAGCTTGCCCCGGATGAATGCATACATCACGCCATTCGCCGCGATGGGCCCGCACTCGCTGCCCCCCCGACTGGTGAAGAGCAGTTGCTTCTCCTTTCCCGCCGTGAAGACCCAGAAGGAGCGGCGGGCGTTGATGTACAGCTTGCCGTCGGCGATGAGCGGGTTGCCCCAGATTTCGTCCTCTGTGTCGTGCTGCCACTGAAGGGTGCCCGTGTTCGCGTTGAGGCAATAGAGTTGTCCAGCGAGGTCGGCGGCATAGACCAGTCCTGCATCCACGGCGACGCTGCTCATGGAACGTCCGATGTCCTCAAAACGCCAGACCAGCCCGCTCTTACTGATGTCGCCCGTCTTCGTGGCGTCGATGCAACTGAGCGCGCCTTTTCCCAGGCCATGAAGGGGATCGCGGCCTGTAAGGACATAAACCTTCTCCCCGTAGAAAATGGGCGTCGCGAGGATCTCGCTCGGGCCGACATAGGTTCCGTCGCTATTGTTAAACGTCAAAACGGCCACCCGGCGGTCGATGGCCTTCTTTCCGGCTTCCGCATTGAAGGCTTCGATGTTCTGATTCAGTTGCGCCCTGCGCTGGTACTGGCGGTAGTCGCCCGACGCATAGTCTATGGGAGATCCGCCGGGCGCAACGCGGTAGTGCGGGGGATTGGCATCGAAGGACCAACTTGTCGTCAGCTTGAGAACCGGAGATTGCGACGTCCCACTGATCGGGTCGAAGGCGTAGCACACGCCATCGCTGCCACCCACAACCACGATACGCGTCCCGGATACCTCGCCCGCCGATGGCGAACCCCATTGAGCGTGGAAAAGTTCACGGCTGATGGGCGTGTCATCCGTGGCAATCAGCGCACCCGTGTGCTTGTTCAGTGCGACGATTGCGGGGGCTTCAGGATTGACCGCGTCCGTGGCTCCGTCCTTCCGGTAGCGCCCGATCCCGTTTGATGTGCTCGCATAAATCACGTCGCCGTGAACGAGTACAGAGCCGCTGGCCACATCGTGGGGCGCCACGGTCAGTTCCCTGGGCAGGTCGTAGCGCCATAGGATGTCCCCATCGCTGTCGCGAAGTTTAAGTGGCATATTGCCTTCGCCCGCGCTGTAGGCCGCTTCGTCTTGTACAACGCCATCGTTGCCGTCCCGAAGTCCTTTGGCGTCGAGGCAGAGCAAGTCGCCCCCATTGCTGATCACGTAAACCCGATCTCCGTCGACCGTGGGGGAGGCGCAGAGGCCCCATCGCTGTTCCTCGACAAAGCTGCCCGGTGGAAAGCCCTCCGTGCGCACGGGCGTCACCAGATGCCAGAGGGGCTTGCCGGTGGCTTCGTCGAGGCAGGCCAGCACGCCGCCTTGCAGATCATCGAAGCGTGGGTCGTCCCGTAGCGCAGCGAGGTTGGTGCCAATGTAGACCCGACCCTGCGACACCGTCGGCGCGCCAAAGACCACATCGCCCAGTTCCCGTACCCATTTGATGTTCCGGCCCGTGTCCCGGTCGAAGTCGGCGGGGAGATTGGTCTCCCGGGCCACATTGCGCCCGAGGGGGCCGGTCCACGCGGGCCAGTCTTCCGCGTGGGCCGCGAAGTTGGTCATTGCGAGAGCCGCAGCAACAGCGAAGCGGGGGAGGGGCATGGCGCGGGTTTCCTTTCCGGGCTCAATACGCCTGGAAAAGGGCGAGGTTCATTTTCGGGGAGGAAAAGATCGGACCGATCAGACTGATCAGACCGATCCGTGAGAATGGGACAGAATGACGATCCGCTGTCAACTATCAACTGTCAACTGTCCACTGAAAAACCCCGCTTGCAAAATTGGGCGATCTGTTCTACGCTAGTGCAGGCGTAGCATCTGGAGAGAGGCACTCGATACATGGGCAAGCAGCATCATTCCGTTTCCGCGGCGGAGTTGGCGGATATTTCCGGCCAGTGCGCCGCATTGCATGAAGACTGGCACCGTTTCTTCCAACTGGCGTCCACGCCGTCGTTGGACGACGGGGCGCGGCGTCAGTTGGCCTTCATCCAGCTCCAGAGCCGCTTTTCCTGCGACTACCCGATACTGTCCCGATGGCGCGCGGGCAATCTAGGCCTGTCGGGCGCGATTTCGAAGCTGGTCGCCCGCGCGGGGACGCTGGAGGCCTTTGCCCGTGAGGCGCAGCAGGGGGATGGTCCTCTGGTGCGTGATTGGCGTGCGGTGGAGGAGTCCATTGTCCGGGTGCGGACGCTTCTGGAAAAGGCCCGGGAGCAGGCGAAGGCGGGCGCCCCGATTAAGCTGCCCGCCGAAATTGCGACGCCGGTAGAGTGCGAACCGTGGCCGGTCCGGGCGATGGCCCACAAGGCGGGAATCGCCTGCGCCGTGGTGGTGGTCGGGGGCGTCGCTTTCCTCATTGCCCAGCCTTTTCTGCTCGAAACCTCTCTCTTCAAGTGGGTGGACCAGTCCTACACCGCGTGGCAGATGCGCAATGGGATGCCCGGGATCGATTTTCCCCTACCGGACGAGGCAAAACGCTGATCCGCTTCATCTTGCGCGGTTCCAGCCTGTCTTAGTATAATCACCCTCCGTAGCGGGTTGGGGCCTCCAATCCTGCCACTGCTCCCTCGCCACCCAATCGGCCTGCTCGTTCCGTGTAATTTTCACGGCCCGATCCGGCCGGGCGACCACCATTGAACACAACGGGCTGTCTGTCCAAACCGCATGATTCCAGGAGAAGGTGCATACCATGGCATTCGATATCGACATGATTGAAAAGGTGTACGCCCGGGCAGCCGAGCGCATTGCCGCCGCGCGGAAGATCGTGGGGCGTCCGCTGACCCTTTCGGAGAAGACGCTCTACGCGCACCTTTGGGACGGCATGCCCACGAAGGCCTTCGCGCGCGGCGTGGACTATGTCGATTTTGCCCCGGACCGCGTGGCCATGCAGGACGCGACGGCCCAGATGGCCCTGCTCCAGTTCATGCAGGCGGGCCGCAAGAAAGTGGCCGTTCCCTCCACGGCCCACTGCGATCACTTGATCCAGGCGAAGCTTGGCGCGGTCGCCGATCTGGCCGAATCCATCACCAACAACAAGGAGGTCTTCGATTTCCTGGCCTCTGTTTCCAATAAGTACGGCATCGGCTTCTGGAAGCCCGGCGCGGGCATCATCCACCAGGTGGTGCTGGAAAACTACGCATTCCCCGGCGGCATGATGATCGGCACCGACTCCCACACGGTGAACGCGGGCGGCCTCGGCATGGTCGCCATCGGCGTCGGCGGTGCGGATGCGGTGGACGTGATGGCGGGCATGGCCTGGGAACTGAAGTTCCCCAAGCTGATCGGCGTGAAGCTCACCGGCAAGATGAGCGGCTGGACCACCCCGAAGGACGTGATCCTGAAGGTGGCCGGCATCCTCACGGTGAAGGGCGGCACGGGTGCCATCGTCGAGTACTTCGGCGAAGGCGCCGAGAGCATGTCCTGCACGGGCAAGGGCACCATCTGCAACATGGGCGCGGAAATCGGCGCGACGACGTCGACCTTCGCCTTCGACGAGTCCATGGTGCGCTATTTGGAAGCCACGGATCGCGCGGATGTGGCGGCGCTGGCCAAGGCCCAGGCCGATCACCTGCGTCCGGACCCCGAGGTGTATGAAAACCCCGGCGCGTATTACGATCAGCTCATAGAGATTAACCTGAGCGAACTGGAGCCCCACCTCAACGGGCCCTTCACGCCGGACCGCGCCACGCCGATTTCCCAGATGAAGCAGGCCTGCGCGGAAAACGGCTGGCCAAAGGTGGTGGAAGTGGGCCTCATCGGTTCGTGCACCAACTCCAGCTACGAAGACATGACTTCGGCTGCGTCGATTGCGCGCCAGGCGAAAGAAAAGAACCTGAAGGCCAAGGCCGAGTTCACCATCACGCCCGGCTCCGAGCTGGTGCGCGCCACGGTGGAGCGCGACGGTGTGCTGGCCGATTTCGAGACCATCGGCGGCCAGGTACTGGCGAATGCCTGCGGCCCGTGCATCGGCCAGTGGGCCCGCTATCGCCACGGTGAAGAGCAGAAGGAGAACACCATCGTCCACTCCTTCAACCGCAACTTCGCCAAACGCGCCGATGGCAACCCGAAGACCCACGCCTTCGTGACCTCGCCCGCGATGGTGACGGCGCTGGCGCTGGCGGGTGACCTGACCTTCAACCCCATTACCGACACGCTCATCAACGAAGACGGCGTTGCGGTGAAGCTTGATCCCCCCACGGCGGTGGAGCTGCCCCCGAACGGTTTCGGCTGCGACGATCCCGGCTACCAGGCTCCGGCGGAAGACGGCAGCGGCGTGGAAGTGATCGTGGATCCCGCGTCCAAGCGCCTCCAGTTGCTCGATCCCTTCGCGTCCAATGATGGCAACATCACGGGAGCCAAGCTGCTGATCAAGGCCAAGGGCAAGTGCACCACGGACCACATCTCCATGGCGGGCCCCTGGCTCCGTTTCCGTGGTCACCTGGACAACATCTCCGACAACTGCCTCATTGGCGCCGTGAATGCGTATAACGATGAGACCAACAAGGTGAAGAGCCAGGTCACGGGCGAGTACGGCGAAGTGCCAGCCGTTGCCCGAGGCTACAAGGCCGCCGGCGTCCCCACGATTGTGGTGGGCGACGACAACTACGGCGAGGGATCGAGCCGCGAGCACGCCGCCATGGAGCCGCGCCACCTGGGCGTGCGCGCCGTGCTGGTGAAGAGCTTCGCCCGCATCCACGAGACCAACCTGAAGAAGCAGGGCATGCTGGGTCTGACCTTCGCCGATACGGCGGACTACGACAAGATTCGCGAGGACGACACCATCGATATCCTCGGGCTGGACAGCTTCGCCCCGAACACTCCCCTGACCCTGCGCCTGACCCATGGCGACGGCTCGGTGGAAGAGTTCAAGGTGAACCACAGCTTCAATGAAGGCCAGATCGAGTGGTGGAAGGCCGGCAGCGCGCTGAACCTGATCAAGCTGCAGAACGCGAAATAAGAGAAGAGATAACACAAGCCCCGGCACCCGATGGGTGTCGGGGTTTTTCATTGGGCGCATCAGACCAATCAGACTGATTTGATCGGTCCGATCCGTCTGATCGGTCCGATTAGTCCCAAAGATGACTTGCCCCCCCGAATCCCCTATACTAGGGCCTTGCTCCGAGTCACCGAGGACCCTTACGACATGCGCCGTTATTCCATCGTGTTGTTCTGCCTGGCCATAGTGCTGTCCGGCTGCCAGTTCTATCTGCCCATAGCGGACTTCAGTCCCTCGGTGCGCGTGGGCGATTTGCCGCTGGAGGTTACCTTTACCGACCTGAGCAAGGACGGCGGACAGCCCATTACCAACTGGCGCTGGGATTTTGGTGACGGCAACACGAGCACGGCGATGAATCCGGTGCACACGTACACGGAGCGCGGTACCTATACCGTTTCGCTCATCGTCGAGACGCCTTGGGGCATGAACGAGCGGGTGATGGAAGACCTCATCGAGGTGCGGCAGGTGGTGCGTTTCCCCGATGCCAAACTGGACGCGACCCTGCGCGCGGCCCTGGGCATCCCCTCGGCGAGTATCCGTGTGGCGGATTTGGAAAGCCTGACCGTGCTCGATGGCTCCGAGGTGGGCATCTCCAATCTTGCGGGTCTGGAATACGCGGTAAATCTGGAGACGCTCCTTCTCGAATCGAACGATCTCACCGATATCGCGGAGATTGGGTTCCTCCGGAAATTGCGTACACTGAACCTCCGCGACAACGCCGTCACCGATATCTCGCCCTTGGCCGCATTGCGTGAGGTCGAGTTGATCGATCTCGGTATCAATCAGGTGACCGACATCACACCACTTCGGGATCTGGAGCTTCTGACCGAGTTGAATCTGGAGCGCAATCCCGATCTCGCCGACATACTCCCGCTGCGGTTTCGAACCGGCCTGCGCGAGCTGTCCCTCGCATTCACGGCCCTTACCCAGATAGAAGGCGACCCGGAGGGCGATGATCTCGGTCCGCTGGGCCTCCTCACAAATCTGGTATTCCTCGATCTGGCGGCAAACGACCTGCGCGATCTCGGAGCCATTTCAGAGCTGGTGAATCTCGAGACCCTGGTCCTGTTCGATTGCCAGATAGAAGATATCGGCCCCCTGGCCGATTTGACGAGTCTGCGAGAACTCCAGTTATCCGCCAATGGCATCGCGGATATCAGCGTGCTGGCAGGATTTGAGGAGCTCCAGTTACTAACCCTTCAGATGAACCAGGTGCAGGACCTCGCGCCGCTCGTGGCCAATTCCGGGCTGGGTTTCAACGACGTGGTCCGCCTTACCGGCAATCCGTTGAATGCCGATGCGCTCTGCAGCGGGATTCCGACGCTGGAAGCCCGGGGTGTGGTCGTGGAAGTGGACCAGGTGTGTGTGGCGCGGTAGTCAGCGCGCAATGTACCGATCCAAGTCGTGCCACACGATCTCGCCGAAAGGCGAGTTCGAGTGCATGCCGCCAGAGAGAATCGGTGCCGCAACGAGAATGTCCCGCGAGCGGCAGTGTCTCGGGACGGACTCGCGCTCGCCACTTCATTGAGCGCGTGCTGCGTTGTGCCTTTCAGCCATCTACAGGTTGCAGTGGGATTGTTATTGCGCGTGCCCGTCCCAGGGGATGGGTGTGAAAGCTTTGTGCGTTTCGCGTCACGATTCCAGCATCCACTGGGACATGCCGCCGCGTTGGTGTCGGCTTCGCTTGACGGGGCAGCAGGGAAGGGCGTGTATTTTGCGTTGTATGTACCGGGTGCACGTGCGGTGGTACGTCCCCACAGTGTCGTGATTCTTCGGATTGTGGGCCAGACCTGCGTAGGTCGATAGTGCTCTGCTGAGTAACATGCTCAATAAGCGTATGGCAAAGAGTAGAAGGGTAAAGGTACAATCTGAAACGCTTGTGTGTGCGCATTGTCAAAAATACACTGCAGACGATTGGCCCACGAATCTATGATAATGTGTTTGGAGGGTAAGTCTGGCCAATACATCAATGATTTTTGGATTGCTAGCGGTACGCGGCACGTCCCCAGATTCATATATTCAGCTTAACTTGGCTTGCATTGTCATTGGGGTTTGAGGGCGAAAACTCAGACTAACGGAATGGGTGTTCAGAATATGGGCTATTATAGAGGGCGCGGCAGAAGAAGGTCGTGGGGCGGGTCACGCTCATATACTCAGTCCAAATTTGATGGTTTGGCGAAATTGTTTGGAACCGTAGTTGAGGACATTCGAAGAGAGTTCCTGAATATCGAAGACCAAGCCCGTGACGAGCTTTTTTTGGAGTACGGTGCAGCCTATGGTGATTCTGCCGAAAAATATGCGAGAAGAACGTTTCCGAAATGGAAGAGTGGAGAAACAAGTCTCTCCGGCCAGACGATGGAACGATTGGTTGAACTCGTTCCCCCCTATCTTTCTCCTGCGCAACGATATTCACTGTTGCAGTCGTTACTAAAGCTCCATAAAAAGAGCCGAACGACACGAGTACTAAAAATAAACATTGAGAATCCTGATCCCGATTTTGTTGAGCTCGAACAAGTCCTGTCCTCTCTCTCGTGCGATGACGTGTTGGCCCATCTTCCAGAGAGAGTCATGAGTGCCGCGTCTTGGCTTTACGGGGATGAGGTTACTACTCTCCGTGCAATGCTTGCCAGAGCCGAGCGCGCAGAAAATGATTTGCTTCGTAATAGTGCGATTCGTGAGCTTCAGCTTCTAAAGAAGACGATATTGACTGGCCAAGTCCAAACTGCACAATACTCTGTCGAATTGCCATCAGGTATACTTAAAGTTGTGGCGTACAAACCATCTTATTGTTTTATATCAACATGTTGCTTCGGTCAGGACGCCCGGGAGACGGTGCGTTTGAGGGCGTGGAGAGATAACTATTTGCTTTATAATGAGTGGGGGCGTCGTTTCATTGTATTCTATTACAATCACGCGGAGTCCCTCGCCACGCTGATTTCCCATTCCCCGAGAATGAGATTCTTTTCAAAATCGTGTATTAGTATACTCTTGAGAATTATTCCAGATCGCTAAGGGAACAAATGATGAGTAATGAAAAGAATTTGCCAGCGGGACAATCGGACAAGAGATCTATTCAGCTTCACGATGGTGGGCGCCAAAGTGGCTCGCTAATTGATCAGGCATTTTCACGATTGGATGAACAGCAAGCTCAGGGCTTGGTTTTGAAGGCGGCCGAAGAAGCACTGCGGTTGGAGGTAAAGAATCGCGAGCAAGTTATGGAGTATCGCTTCGGTAAGCAAGCGGCAGAGGACCATATTGAAACGTTCAATATGATTGAACGACAAGGTCCACTGACTCGACAAAAGGTAGTTTCTGATATAAAAACTGGCGCAGGAAATATGCGCATTGAGAGCAAGTCAGGGATGAATTGTTTTGTAGCTACGGTTGCCTACAATGACTCGGATCACCCTGACGTAACTTTCTTGCGGAGATATCGCGATGAAGTATTGAGTGGAAGCGCATTTGGTAATGTGTTCATAGCGTGGTATTGGAAAAACGGACCCAAAATTGCCGAAATGGTCCGGACATCAGCCATTTTGAAATTCACTGCGAGATCCACTATCGCGACAATTGTAAGAGTCTTGAGAGCAACAAATCGTATTTGAGGGTGTGATGTGGATGGGTGTGGGAACCTGGTGCATTCCGCGTCACGATTCCAGCATCCACTGGGACATGCCGCCGCGTTGGTGTGGGCTTCGCTTGACGGGGCAGCAGGGAAGGGCGTGGTTTTTGCGTTGTATGTACCGGGTGCACGTGCGGCGGTACGTCCCCACAGTGTCGTGACCTTCCCCGATTGTGAAAAGCAAAACGCGCCGCAATCCCACTGGACTGCGGCGCGTTGAATTCGACCGGTAAATGATCAGGAAGCGTGCTTCGCCAGGTAGTCGGCCACGCCGTCGGCGGAGGGCTTCATGGCCTCGTCGCCCTTGTTCCAGTTCGCGGGGCAGACTTCGCCGTGCTCTTCGGTGAACTGAAGCGCGTCGAGAAGGCGGATGGCCTCGTCCACGTTGCGGCCCAGGGGCAGGTTGTTCACGAGCGCATGCTGGACGATGCCTTCCTTGTCGATGAGGAAGAGGCCGCGGAGGGCGATGGCGTCGTCGATGAGCACGCCATAGTCACGGGCGATGCTCTTGGTGAGATCGGCCACGAGTGGGTACTGGATGTTGCCGATGCCGCCCTTGTTCACGGGGGTGTTCTTCCACGCCCAGTGGGAGAAATGGGAGTCAACGGAGACGCCGACCACTTCGCAGTTGCGGCTCTGGAACTCGGCCAGCTTCTTGTCGAAGGCGATGATTTCCGACGGGCACACGAAGGTGAAGTCCAGGGGGTAGAAAAACAGGACGACGTACTTGCCCTTCAGGCTGGAAAGGGTGAAGCTGTCGTTGAAGCTGTTGTCGGGCATTACGGCCGTGGCGGTGAAGTCCGGCGCGGGCTTGGTTACACGTACACTCATTACTGCATACTCCTGGTTGGGTAATTTTTCTGGGCTGGATTCGATACACCGCTCCCGTGATGGAAGCGTGGTGTTTACAGGTTCCGACTATCGGGAGCAAGGGGCGTGCCGTTGCTCCCGATGCCGTGATTGCAAGGGGTTGGGCGGATTGGGGTAGCCGAGTTCCGCTATTACCTACGCGGGGGTAGGTTCTTTCGGCGTGGAGCGCTGGGCCAGTTCCCGGTCCATCAGGAACAGACCGCCGGGCGCGCCCTCCATCAGCTTCAACTGTTGGACGATCTCGTCGGCGGTGGACTCTTCTTCGACCTGCTCGGTCACGAACCATTCCAGGAAGGCGTGGCTGGCATGGTCCTTTTCGTTGATGGACATGGTGGAAAGATCGTTAATGCAGGCACTGATGTGGCACTCATGGGCGTAGGCGTTTTCGAAGACGTCGAGCGGGGATTCCCAGTCAATCCGGGGCGCTTTTACGGCGTCGAGGATAACGCGCCCGCCGCGATCATTCATGAAGGTGACAAAACGGCGCGCGTGGCCGAGTTCTTCCTCGGACTGGTTGCGCATCCAGCTTGCGAAGCCCTTCAGGCTCTTGTGTTCGAAAAAATTTGCCATCGAGGCATAGACGTAGGCGCTGTAGAGCTCCTCGTTAATCTGCTTGTTCAGTGCGTCCTGCATGGCCTGGCTGATCATGGCGTAACGTTTCCTTCTGTTGGCTGTGAGACGGCCATTCGACTTCCGGTGCGGCAGTCGGGGCACAGTCCCTCATATTCAATCCGGTAACCCGTGATGCTGAAGCCGTGCCGGCTTTGCTCCGGTCGGGTTACTCGGGTTTCATGCGTGATGGCGACATCATCGACGCGGCCACAAGCGCCGCAGCGCACATGGTGGTGGGGTTCCAGTTCGGCATCGAAACGGGCCTGAGTTCCACCGGATTCCAGCTTGCGCACCTGGCCCGAGCGGGCCAGCACGTCAAGATTCCGGTAGATGGTCCCCAAGCTGACGCTGGGCAACTGCCGGCGCACCACCGCATAGAGTTCATCGGCGGTGGGATGGCACCTCATGCTCAGTAGCGTGTCCAGAATGACACTGCGCTGGCGGGTCATGCGTTGCAGCGGGGGATTCAAGGTGGCTCCTAATAATAATGGTTATTAATAGCATGAATGGGCCCGAAAAATCAAGCTGGGTGCGCGCACAAGAGCGAGATACCCCCAAAAAGGCGCGCCCGCGACCGTAGTATTCGGTCGCGGGCGCGAGAGACTGCTGGTGGATTATCGAGGCAGATTACATCCCACGGGCTGTTCGCCCTCGCCCTCGCCCTCACCCTCGCCCTCACCTTCGCCCTCACCTTCGCCCTCACCTTCGCCCTCACCTTCGCCTTCTCCCTCGCCTTCACCCTCGCCTTCACCCTCGCCTTCACCCTCGCCTTCACCTTCTCCCTCGCCTTCACCGGGACCGGCACCGACGTTTACAAACGGCATCAACGCCATGCCCGCTTGGATCTTGAAGATAGGGTCGGTGAAATCCGCGCCGAAGGTGACGGAGGGGTCCTGGCCGAACCAGTCTTTGATGACGTTGGCATAGACGGAACGGAAATCGACCTTGTGGTTGATGTTGCCACGCACCAGATTGGCGGGATTCAAATCGGGCTGTCCGCCGTAGACACCGCCCACGACGCCGCCACCGAAGGCCATTAGGGAATTGCCGCCACCGTGATCGGTGCCATTGCTTCCGTTCTCGGCGACGCGGCGTCCGAATTCGGTGAAAGTCAGTACGAGCACGCGGTGCAGATTGCCGGAGTCTTTCATGTCCTGAAGAAAGGCGTTCACGGCATTGTCGAATTCACCCAGCAGGTCCGCGTGATCGCCGCCGATGCTCGATCCGCGGAACTGGTTCGCGTGGGTGTCGTAGCCGGCCTGATTGCAGTAGTAGATGCGCGTATCCGCGCCGGAGCGGATCAGCTTTGAGGTCGAGCGGAGTCCCGTGCCCAGCACTCCGGTGGAGTAATTGCGCAGGTCCGGTACCGTATTGGCTTCCGCGAAGTCGGCTATAGTCGCCTCCACGACATTTTCTACGCGCTGGATGTAGTCCAGATCGGAATTTGGGACGTTGAGCCGGTTGATGGCCGAGACGTAGCGGCCCCGAATGTCCTCCAGGGAGCGGAGGCTGAATTGCCCCAGGTTGTTCACCTTGGGCGTGAGATAGAAATCGCTTCCATTCATGGAGTCGGGAAGCACGGCGGTATTCAAGGAGAGCATGGCCAGGGCCGGAATATTCTCCGCGGGAACACCAGAGCAGGCGTTGTCAAAGAATCGGGAGATCCACCCCTGGCCGGCGGGCAGAATGCGGCTTCCGGGCGATCCGCCGAACTCATAATAGTCCGTGGAGAGAAAGTGGGAGAGGTTGGGGTTGGGGTAGCCCACATTCTGGAGGAAGGCCACATTGCCCTCGTCGTACCAGCTTCGAATACCCACGAGGCGCGGGTGAAAGGCATTCAGGCCATCTCCGATATCGATCTGATTGTCCAATTGAATCGCCACGTTCGGGCGCGCGTTGAAGTAATTGTCATCCTGGAAAGGGACAAGGGTGTTCAGCCCGTCATTGCCCCCCGCCATTTGGATGAGCACCAGGATTCGGTCGCCCAGATCCGTGCCTGTGAGGGCCTGGGCCGATTTGGCCACCCACACCGGTACGGATGTGGCGGCGCTTACGTAGGCCAGACTGCCGAGACTCGCCTTTATAAAATCACGTCTGTTTAATATCATCATGTGATCCTTCCGGGGGTTCTATTCCCGAGCCAGAGGCCGGCGGTCATTTCATCTGCCACACGGGCAGGGACATGAGGAGAAACATCAGTCCGCGCACCTGGCTTTCGAATCGGGTTTCCGTGCTGAAAATGGTGGCTTCGGCTTCCTGGAGAAACGCCGTCAGTTCGGCGGTTGCCCCGGGTGCCCAGGTCTCCAGATCGTCCTGAAGGAACACTTCCGTGAAGTAGGCGATCATCGCCGCGTGGTTCGCCGGATCCAGGAATCCGCCATTGGCGATATTGAGCGCGTGGACCTCCTCGTCCAACGGCGCGCGGAGGAGATTGTTCTCCGCGAAGGCATAGCGGTTCAGCAGATACTCCGCGTTGATCCACGGCAGCCCGTGCCGCCATCCCGACACGTCCAGAGGATTGAAGAGATCCATGCCCATCTCGCGCAATCGGCTGACGGGTGCCTGGCCCCCGAAGAACTGGGAATTATAGTCGAAGGTGTCCGGCCCGCGACCGACGGCGGCCTGGGGGTACTTCAAAGCGCCAATACAAAAGTCCACCGGCGTCTTCACGATGGAAAAGTAGTTTTCTGCATCCTGAAAGGTCTTGGAGAGGAAGAGTTTTCGCATGCAGGCGCGGAAATCATAGGGGAAGCGGCGCAGGGGGTAATCGCCATCGTCGGATCCGCGCATATAGTCCGCAAATTCCAGCACGACGGGATCGGGCGGATCGAGCACCACGTTCTGGTTGAGAAACCAGCGCAGCAGTTTCCACGACATATATACGGCCACGGCGGGGAGCGTATTGTAGGGTGATTCCAGCCCGCTCACGTCCGGATTGACGCTGACGCGGGACAAGATTAAATCAATCACCTGTTCCAGCTCGCCACCATTGAGATCCTCGCTCACCTGAAGGCCGAAAACCGTCTTCGTGCCGCGCACGTGGTTGCCCACCCGGAATCCGTAGTCGAAGGCATCCGGTGCGCCATCATCCCGGAAATTGGGGAGCCCCTCGCCCGTGAAGCACTTGGCGATTTCGCGAACGTCTTCCTCGCTGTAATTGTCCACGCCCATGGAGAACAGTTCCATGACCTCGCGTGCGTAGTTTTCCTGGGCACGCCCCTCGCCCAGTCCGTTGACCCAGTTGTCCAGGAAAATGAGCATGGCCGACTCGCGGGAGATCTGGATCAGGGTCTCGCGGAAGCTGTCCGCCCCGATTTCCCGAAGGAGCCGGTTCTGTTTGAGCAAAATGCGCGAGGTGGTCTCCCCGCGATCCAGGGTGGCCTGAAACTGGTGGATGACCTGATCCAGGCGGGTATAGGTGGACACGAAGTGATCGTGGAGAAAGAGGTTGAACTGTTCCTGGAAGGGCTGGCTGGTGAAAAACATCCGATAGAACAGGTGGGCCGTAAGGGAGCGGGCATCCACCGGACTGCGCGTCTTGCCCTCGTTGGAGTCGTCGTTCGGCAGGCTCGCGATGGAACCGCCGAATCCGTCTGGTCCCGCGGGGCCCGAAAGGTGGGGATCCAGAGGCAGGAAGGTGACCAGTTCATCTACGGCCGCCTCCATGGCGGCCAGGGTGCCATCGCCAACCGCAACGTCAATCTCGGTCGGGATTCCGCCGAAGGTGGCGCGACGGAGCAGGTGGGCGGCCTCCCGGGCGGACCACGGTCCGTCAACATCTACTTCGTAGGGGTCTAGCAGTGCCATTGTAATGTTCCCCGAAACCGTTTTCCATACTTCATGACTGATTCCTTACCACAGAGGCCCAGACAGAAAAAATACATCCAAGGCGACGAGCGAGGCGCTGATCGCTTGACGGAAATAAATTATTCACAGTATCTGAAGGTAATGATATAAGAGTTTGCCCAAAATTACAATTGGCTAAATATATCCCCATTGTGCATAGCAAGAAAAAGGCGCTTAGTAAGAATTCTTATTCGGGGGTCAGTCGCGGGCGGGATCAGAGGTGGACGAGGGATACACCGCTGAAATAGTGGCGTAAAATGCCGTCGTAGGGGTGCTTGTCGAGGGCCATACCGTGAGCGCCGTGCTGGCAGAGCCCCACCCCATGGCCGAATCCCGCGCCTTTTACCTGAACGACGCCATTCTGGATAGAAAACGTGCACAGGGCGCTGGGCAGGTTCTCGAAGGCGCGGCGTATGTTCAATTCTTTCTGAATCACCACGCTTTTCCGGTCTCCCGTGACCCGCAAGGACTTGACGCGCCCGCTGACGCCGCGCTCAAGCACGTCGATGGATTTCAGTTTTCCGATTCCGTGCTCGTTGTTGAACTGGGTGGAGAGCTTGGCCACGGAGATCTCGCGGGTCCACCGATAATTGGCCGCGTCCCGGGCGCAGTAGGAATCGGGCGATTTCGCAATCCACTGAGTAATGTCGCCCGGTGCGTCGACTTTCTTCTCACCATCGAAGCGTCCGCGCAGGGCTTCTTCGGGGCCGCCTTCCCAGACATTCTCGTTGCTCTCGGTATAGCCGCCGCAATTGGCGGAGAAGACCGTGGGGACGATGCTGTTATCGGGGTTGACGATGACCATGCCGTTCGTCTCGGCCACGGCCCGATCGGTGGAGGCCTCATGACCCGCGCGGCCGCCAAAGGCGCGGCAGTGCTGCTCGATGCAGAAGTCGTAGCCGTCGAAGTAGTGCTTGCCCTTGGCGTGGACGATGATCTCGCTCCGCGCCGCCACCGCCTGAGCCTTGAGGGCTTCGATGGGCCACGAGGGATACATCTCGGCTGGAAGGATGCCGCGCAGGTATTCTTCCAGCGGCAACTCGCCGCAGATGGCCATATGACCGGTCTGGTCAATACTGATATCGAGTGGTCCGGGCACCTCGACGGGGGCCTGACCCCGGCGGGCCTCGGGGAGCGCGAAAGAGCCTTCCGAGCGAAAGACCACGGGGGCGCGGGCCTGTACCACGGGCTGGCCCAGGGCGCTGCTTACGGTGACCACGGCCTCGGCGGCCTGGGTCACTTCTTCCTTCACCCAGGCCCAGGTCTTGTCGCGGTGGAGCCGGGACTTCAGGGTTTCCGCTTCGGCTTTCGTGGGAAACGTTTTGAGGGCGAGCCAATAAAGGCGGTTGTCATGGCGGCTTCCGCCCGTTCCCTCAATGACCCGCCCCATGGTCGTTACAAAAGGCTTGTAGCCCTGGGCCTGCCAGGTCCGGATCGCTTCCTGAAGCGCACCGGTTTCGTTGTGCTCGTAGGCTTTGACGTACACGGGATAAGTGAACCGGGGCGGGGCGGTCTGCTTTGCAGAGACGCGCCAGGTGCCGGGGGGCAGGCGCTTCAGGCCTAGGCCCGGCGCGGTTACCACCAGTTCCCGGTTCGCGGTGACGTCCTGGAAGTCCGTTGTCTGGACATACTGCAGGCGCACGGGGAATTGCTCTGAGGGAAGGGAGGGCGTTGGTGGGGCTTTGGGCGGCGGTGGAGCCACCGGCGTCGATACCGGATTGGTTGCGGGCAGCGGCGGGCGGGCGTCGTCCACATCGGCGCGGTGGGCACAGCCGGAGCCGCCCCAACCCGATCCCAGCACCAGCAGCACGAGCCCGATCCGCCGGGCGGCGAAGCAGTTCAAGGGCACGGGGTCGTTTCCCCGTTGAGGATGGCGTGGAGTTGGCCGCCATGGGCGTCATATAAGGCCGTTGCCACGTCCAGCGTGCAGTGCCGCGATAGCATGATGAGCGCGAGAGGAATGCGGAAACCGGATGATTCCAGGGCGCGTCGGGCCTCGTCTTCCGACACAGAGGCCAGCGTTGCGACCATGCGCTCCGCGCGCTTGCGCAGCTTTACGTTGGTCGGGCGCATACAGACCATCTGCCCCTGATACACAAAGCCCGACAGGGCCATGGCCCCGGTGGAGATAATGTTGAGCGCCACCTTGGTGGCCGTGCCCGCGTTGAGCCGGGTCGAGCCGGGGAGCACCTCGGCCCCGGTGGGCAGGGTGATGCAATGGTCGGCGGTGTTTTCGGGAATCTGGGGGTTGCAGCAGAGCAGCACTGTGGGGATACCTTCGGCCCGCGCGGCATCCAGCGCGGCGCGTACATAGGGCGTCGTGCCCGAGGCGGCGATGCCCACGACAAGATCCGCAGGGGAGGGCTTCTGCTCGAAGAGATCCGCCACCCCCTGGCACGCATCGTCCTCCGCGCCTTCCACGCTTTCGCGCAGGGCCACGTCATCGCCCGCCATGATGCCGGTGACCCGCTCGGGCTCCACGCCGAAAGTGGGGGGGCACTCGGATGCATCGAGCACACCGAGGCGACCACTGGTGCCCGCCCCGATATAGATGAGTCGCCCGCCACGGCTGAGCGTTTGCCCGGCCAACTCGACCACATCACTCAGGCGGCTGGCCTGCTGGCGCAAAGCGCGGCCCACCATAGTCTGGTGGCCGATCATGGCATCCACCAGGGCCGTTGGCGACATGAGGTCGAGGGGCTCCATACCACGGCAGGTGCCCTCTGTGGGGGCCACGGCCGCGGTGTCGGGCGCAAAGCGATGGCACCAGTCTTCATCCCCGGCGAGGTGGCGCAATTCCAACACGGCGCGGTGATTCTTATAGCGCAATTCGGTAAGGGCCAGGCGGCGTTCGCAGCAGGCCCCATCCAGGTAGGTGTCGCGGAAGAGCCGACAGTCTTCGATCACGCTGCCCTGCACGATCAACGGCACGGGATCCGAGCCGGGCAACTGCCAGAGGGCGGCCAGGGTGAGCGAGGCGAGCTGGCGGGCCTGGGCCGTGATACAGGCACGGGCGACCGGGTCGCCGTCCTGCGCGGCCTTGTCCACCACCCGCGCCAGCCCGGCCAATTCCTGGCGCGAGGCCACGAGGGACCACGGGATGAGGGCTTCTGTGTCGGGGAGCTTGAGGGCTTCGGGAAGCAAGTGCTGCAAAGGGCTTTTCGCACCCACGCCATCCTCGGCACGGGCAATCGCGCGAAGCGCGGCGACGGCAATTTGGTAGGCGCTGCCCTCGTCGCCCATCACCGGGCCGCGGCCGCCGACACGCACGAAGCGGTGGGTGCCGTCATGGACCAGAATGGAGGCCCCCGTACCGGCTATAACAAGCATGCCGGGGCTGTCGGGGAAATGGGCGTAGGCGAGGGGGTGGAGGTCGGTGGTAATGCAGAGGGCACCCAGCCGGGGCACGGCGGCCAGTTGCGCGGCGATATCCTGGGCGATTCGGCGAGACATGACGCCCGCGACGCCGGCCAGGACGGTGACGTTGTGCACATCGGGCGGGATCAACTCCCGCGCGAGGGACGCGATCACGCCCGCAGTCGTGGCCACGCCATAGGCCAGGGGATTCGAGGGGCCCGCGACCGACTCCGCCACCAGCCGATCATCCTCGTAGAGTCCGGCGCTTGTCCGGGTGCCGCCACCCTCGAGGGCGAGATACCAGGCCATCAGTCCGCGCTCCTCATGGGGGCGGGGCGGCAGCGGGGGGTATCGTGAAAGTCGTCATCTGCTATGGGCACGTCGGTCAAGAATTCCCCGGCTGTGAGAACTGCGGTTGAAACTGGCGCGCATTGTACATGAATCGGGCGGGGCCGTGACAATTGCACGCGGTGAAAGCGCCCATCAAAAAAAAGGAAGCGCCCTAGGGCGCTTCCCGTGAAATCGTAAATCCAGACACTCAGGCACCGGCAGCCGAACTGAACTCGCCGGTCTTGCCTTCTTTGTCCTTGTACTCGTCCGCCGTATCGAGGGGTTCCTTGCCTTCTTCGATCATGGGCCACTCGGCGGCGTACTTCTTGTTCAGTTCGATGAAGCTGTTCCACTTCTCGGGTACTTCATCCTCGGAGAAGATGGCCGTTACGGGGCACTCGTCCACGCACACGCCGCAATCGATGCACTCTTCCGGATCGATGACCAGCATGTTCTCGCCTTCGTGAAAGCACGCCACGGGGCATACGTCCACGCAATCCGTGTACTTGCACTTGATGCAGGGTTCGGTGACGACAAAGGCCATGGTATTATCTCCTTGGTTATTGTGCAGGCGCGACAATAAGGTCATTGCAAAATGATGGAATTCGGGCTGGCAGGAACCAACCGTGGCTGGATTCTAACAACGGGCCCACGGGCTAATCAACGGCGCGCCTATACAATTGTTTACACCATTAAACAACGGGATGCGCATCGGCGTCAAGGGGGTGGGTCTTCGAGCGTGGCGAGTCGCCACGCGCTTCCGAATCCGGGAGCCAATTTCAGCAAGACGCCTAAAGGGCCTCGTAGGCTGTTTCAAAAAGTTCCGTGGCCCCTTCAAAAGAGCCCGTCTCATAGCCGCGCTTGAACCACCGAAGGCGCTGCTCGGAAGTTCCGTGGGTGAAGGAATCGGGCACGACCGACCCACCCGCCTGCTTCTGAAGCCGATCATCGCCGATGGCGCTGGCCGCGCGCAGGGCCTCCTCGATGTCGCTGGGATCGAGCACGCCCTTGGCCTTGTCTTCATAATGGGCCCAGACACCCGCAAGGTAGTCCGCCTGCAACTCGAGGCGGACGGATAGGCGATTGGCGTCCACTTCACCCAATGCCCCCTGTTCCGCGCGGACCTTTTCACTGATACCGGTCAACTGCTGGACGTGGTGTCCGACCTCGTGAGCAATTACATAGGCCGCCGCAAAATCACCCGGCGCATTGAAGCGCTCTTTCAGATCGGCGAAGAATTCCAGATCGAGGTAGACGTTCCGATCCAGCGTGCAGTAAAAGGGCCCGACCGCCGAACTGGCAAGGCCACAGGCGGAATCCACCTGGCCACGAAAGAGCACGAGGCTCGGCTCGACATATTGGCTGCCCTGCTCCTGGAAGAGCCCGTGCCACACGTCCTCCGTGTCCGCCAGGACCACGCCCACAAAGTTTACGGTCTCCTCTTCAGCGGGAGTAGGGGTGGTGGATTCCAAGCCTGCTTGTCCATCCAGCAGACCCGAATCAACCAGTACCTGCGGGTCGCCCCCGCTCAACCAGAACATGACGCCAACCAGGATCAACGATCCGATGCCGCCCCCGGCCATCCCAACCCCTCGGGACGAGCGACGGTTTTCCACATTCGCACTGGTGCGGCGGCCTCTCCATTGCATGGCGTGTCTCCTCGGGTGAACGTACGATGCGGGCAAAGCTATGATAAAAAGCATACACCAATACCCTGCCGAACTCGCGCAAACTTCCGGTAAAGGCAGGGCCAGATTCGTGCAAAGATTTTTGAGATGCTAGGGCGCTTGGAAGATCGTGCGTGTTTTTAGCTCTCGTCATATCGTTGCGTTGAAGAAAAGACGCGCGAGCATGGAGCGCCAGCGGCCCGCTGGCCATGCATCGAAGATTCATGTAAACATTGCCGGAACTGCGGTCGTCCACGGAGGGCGATAACCTTTTCTGTAACACTTTAGTGGAATGGCGTCGAGTCGCCGACTTCTCGCCACGGCTTGATACTGCAACAAAAGTGCACACGGCTGGGAGCGCAGGCGTCCCGCCTGCAACGCACCGAAGGTGCGTCTAAAGCATAGTGTTGTTATCTGTCTTAATCACGATCACCGTAAAGTAATGTGTCTTTGGAGACAACCCATGCACCTGCGGTGCATGATGCAGGCGAGACGCCTGCGCTCCCAGCCGTGCACGATTACTTTGCAGGGTCAGGATCGCGTTGCAACGCTGAAATCACTTGAGACGGCTAAAATGTAACCCTTTTCTTAATCTATATAGCGGAGGTTTCACGAAGCCCGACTCGAAATTCTATCCTTGACCATGCACCTTCGGTGCATTGCCGGCAGGGATGCCAGCGCTCCCAGCTTGCGCGATTTCTTTGAACTATCGAGTCCCGCTGAAAACGGCGACGGCTCGTTCCTCGTTCCTCGTCACTCGGCTAAGCCATACCGATTCTCATA
Organism: Candidatus Hydrogenedentales bacterium; assembly: GCA_942492815.1. Lineage (GTDB taxonomy): Bacteria > Hydrogenedentota > Hydrogenedentia > Hydrogenedentales > JAEUWI01 > JAEUWI01. Next base: position 395,443 of record OW818658.1, read on the forward strand.
CCACACGACATTGTGCGTCGAGGTTCCCGTTGCCACGATATCCGTCCGCCCGTCCCCGTTGATATCTGCGACAGTCAGCCCCGCTACCGCCACGCCACCGGCGTCGATGACGTGCCGCTGCCACGTCCCGGCGCTCCACTGAAAGAGCAGGAGCTCGTGAGAGCCGCGGCGGCCTCCGGCGACAACCTCGTCCGAGCCATTCCCGTCGATATCGAGGCACACCAGGCCGTGCCCGTCGGCCAGGCTCGTGTCGATCACCGTGCGCGGCCAGGGCAGGGGATCCCCGTCGCGCCCCATGTATACCACCACTTCATTGCCATGCCATGGCTCGATCGTCGCCACGAAGCGGGTGCCATCCGGCCCCAGGCGGCCAATGCCCACCTCGCTCGAACCCTGCGCCGGACGCACGCCCCGATTGCCCGCGCCGAGCTGCGTCTTCACCACGCCGCCCTTTTTCCACTGGTAGCGGTGGACGCCATCGAAGCTCGCCGTGAAGAGGTCCGGCCCCGCGCCATCACCCCAGGAGGCCACCAGGAGTCCATGGGCCATGGAGAGCGCATCATCCAGGGGCACGGACCCCCAACGCTCGGCAGAAAGGTCCTTTGGCACGCGGTACGCGCGAAACTGAACGCCCACGGCGTAGTCCGGCGGCGCCGCGCCGACACCGATGATGGGCAGATTGATGAGCTCTTTGCGTCCGTCGCCGTCGACATCCGTCCAGCGAACCCGATGGGACGTGGGGACCGCGTCGATGGGGTGAATCGCCCATTCGTGGGTAATCGCGGGATCCCCCGGATTCTCCAGCCACTGTAGCGAACCACCGCCATGGGAGTCGCCCAGGTCAAATTCGCTCACCACGGCCAGATCGGCATCCCCGTCGCCATCGACATCGTGGGGTGCGGCGTCGATATTTCGCTGTGTAATGGTGCTGATCGAGAATCGCGCCCAGTCCGGATTGCGGTACCAGACGAGTTGAGAGGGCTGGGTCGAAAGGGCAATCACGTCGAGATCGCCGTCCCCGTCCAGGTCGGCCGTGCTCACCTGATAGCCGTTGGCGAACTCAGGATCGATGACGTGTTTCTGGAAGTTGGTTGCGGGTGGTGCGTCGCTCCAGACAGGCGAAAAGCCAGTGCCGATGATCGCAGCGGCCATCAAGCGCTCGACCAGTTTGCTGGGTATCGCAGGGCTCATCATTTGGACCGCCTTTTCCCCTCACGTTGAGTCAAGTTGCCATAGTAACCCTTTTGGGGTCCGCAGCGACAGCGTCGCCCAAACTCAATGGGTGTAGCGATACCTGATAAGTGATGATGCCCGCTATTTTCACGCACAGGCATTTCTGCACGTGAAGAAGTCGCGCCACTATTATGCTGCCTCGCCCCTCAATGTTAAAACGGCGCGCCATGGTCTGGCGCGCCGTTGTTGTTGCAATCGATTATTCCATTCCCCTCAGGGCTTGGATTTCTCCGTGTCTTCCTTAAACTTCTCGTGGAGCGGGTAGCTCTTGTTGTCCGCGAGGTCGTCGAATTCCTTGAGCAGGTCTTTCTGCTTGCGGGAGAGTTTCTGGGGCGTCTCTACGAGCACGCGGACGATCTGGTCGCCCTGGCGATAGCCGCGGAGGTCGGGCATACCGAGGCCGCGGAGGCGTAGCTGGGTGCCGTTCTGGGTGCCTGCCGGGATCTTGAGTTCGGCTTCGCCTTCGAGGGTTGGCACGCGCACGGAATCGCCCAGGGCCGCCTGGCTGAAGGTGATGGGCACATCGCAGAGGATGGTCGTGCCGTCGCGCTCGAAGAAAGCGTGCTTGGCGACTTCGATGAAAATATAGAGGTCGCCCCGGCGTCCGCCGCCGAGACCCGCCTCACCTTCACCGGTGACGCGGAGGCGCGACCCGGAATCGACGCCCGCGGGGACGTCGACGGAAAGCTCGCGAACGGATTTATTCTGGCCCTTGCCCGTGCAGGTGGGGCAGGGCTTGGAGATGGTCTTGCCGGCACCGTGGCACTGGGGGCAGGTGCGGGTTACGCTGAAGAAGCCGTGGGCGACGCGGACCTGTCCGGTGCCCTGGCATTGGCTGCAATTCTCGGCCTTGGAGCCTGCGGCGGCACCGGAGCCTTTGCAGTCGTTGCAGGACTCGCGGCGGTTGTAGCGTATTTTTTTCTTGGTGCCAAAGGCGGCGTCTTCGAGGCTGATCGTGAGGCGGAGCTCCAGGTCGTTGCCTGGTTTGGCAGCGCCACCGCCCGCCTGGCCGCGCTTGCCGCCCTGGCCGAAGAGCATGTCGAAAAAGTCTTCAAAGGGGGCTTCGTAGCCTGCGCCGCCGCCACCACCAAACCCCTGCCCGCCGAAGCCGCTGAAGCCCTGGCCGTCGGTGGAGCCGAAGCGGTCATACTGGGCGCGCTTCTCGGGGTTTTTCAGGATGTCATAAGCCCCATTGATCTTCTTGAGCTTTTCCTCGGCTTCCTTGTCCCCGCCGGTTTTATCGGGGTGGTACTTGTGGGCGAGCTTGAGGTAGGCCTTCCGGATTTGATCCTGGGAGGCCGTGCGCTCCACGCCCAACATTTCGTAAAGGTCAGTCGATTGTGCCATTGCTTGTGATTCCAAAAGGGCAATTTACAAGGTAAACCCATGACCCCGCGCGCGGGGTCATGGGTAAGTCTACTACACAGGCGGTCTCCCGCGGTTACTCACTTCTTGTCGTCGTCATCGACCACGGTGAAGTCGGCATCCATGGCATCGCCCGAATTGCCGTCCGGCTCGCCGTCGGCCTGCTGGCCGGGAGCTGCCCCTTCGGCACCCGCGCCCGCGGCCTTGTACATGGCCTCGGCAAGCTTGTGGGAAGCCTGGGTCAGGTTTTCCGCCGCACGCTCGATGGCACCGGTATCGGTGCCTTCCAGGGCCTTCTTCACATCGGCAATCGCGGCTTCCACGTTGGTCTTGTCACCCGCGTCGATCTTGTCGGGATTTTCCTTCAGGGTCTTCTCGACCTGATAGACCAGGGTGTCGGCGTTGTTGCGGATCTCGATCTGCTTGCGGCGTTCCTTGTCCTCGTCCGCGTGGGACTCGGCTTCGTTCACCATTTTGCTGATTTCGTCGTCGGTGAGGCCGCTGGAGGTCTCGATCTTGATCTTCTGTTCCTTGCCCGTCGCCAGATCCTTGGCGGAGGCGTGGAAGATGCCGTTCACGTCCAGGTCGAAGGACACTTCAATCTGGGGCACGCCGCGCGGTGCGGAGGGGATACCCATGAGGTCGAAGTGGGCCAGGGTTCGGTTGTCCGACGCCATTTCCCGTTCGCCCTGGAGCACGTGGATCGTCACAGCGGTCTGGTTGTCCGCCGCCGTGGAGAAGATCTGGCGCTTGGTCACGGGGATGGTCGTGTTGCGTTCGATGAGCTTGGTGCACACGCCGCCGAGGGTTTCGATGCCGAGGGAGAGGGGCGTCACGTCGAGGAGCAGCACGTCCTTCACTTCGCCGGAGAGCACACCCGCCTGGATGGCGGCGCCGATGGCCACCACTTCGTCGGGGTTCACACCGCGGTGGGGGACCTTGCCGAAGATCTGCTCGACGATCTTGCCCACGGCCGGCATGCGGGTCATACCGCCCACGAGAATCACTTCATTGATCTCGGAGGCGTTCAGGCCGGCGTCTTCAATGGCGCGGTGGCAGGGGTTCTTGCTGCGCTGGAGGAGGTGATCCGCCAGTTGCTCGAACTTCGCCCGGGTCAGGGTGTAGTTCAGGTGCTTGGGTCCGGAGGCGTCCGCCGTGATGAAGGGCAGGTTGATGTCGGTGGTCATGGCGCTGGAGAGTTCACACTTCGCCTTTTCACCGCCTTCTTTCAGGCGCTGGAGGGCCATGGCGTCTTTGCGCAGGTCGATGCCTTGTTCTTTCAGGAACTCTTCCGCGAGCCAGTCGATGATGACCTGGTCGAAGTCGTCGCCGCCCAGATGGGTGTCGCCGCTGGTGGAGAGCACTTCAAAGCTGTCGTCGCCGATGGCAAGGATGGAGATATCGAAGGTGCCGCCGCCGAGGTCATAGACCGCGATCTTTTCGTCCTTCTTCTTCTCCAGGCCGTAGGCCAGCGCGGCGGCCGTGGGCTCATTGATGATGCGCAGCACTTCGAGGCCCGCGATCTTGCCTGCGTCTTTGGTGGCCTGGCGCTGGGCGTCGTTGAAGTAGGCCGGCACGGTGACGACGGCCTGGGTGACCGTCGTGCCCAGGTAGGCTTCCGCCGTTTCCTTCATCTTCTGGAGGATCATGGCGGAGATTTCCGGGGGGCGGTAGCTCGTACCCATGATCTCGACCTGGACGTCGCCCGAGGGAGTCTCGCCGATTTTGTAGGGCACCAGCTTCTCTTCCGTCTTCACTTCGCCGTGGTTGCGGCCCATGAAGCGCTTGATGGAGAAAATGGTGTTGGTGGGGTTGGTGACGGCCTGGCGCTTGGCCACGGCGCCCACGAGGCGCTCGCCGTCTTTGTTGAAGGCCACGACGGACGGGGTGGTCCGGTTGCCTTCGGCATTTGCGATAACCACGGGCTCGCCACCTTCCATCACTGCCACGCAGGAGTTGGTGGTGCCCAGGTCGATTCCTATCACTTTGCCCATGGTGTGTTATACCTCCGATAGTATCAAGCCGTAACGGCTTGCAGGTTCATTGACTGGTTCTATAATCAGCCGGGTCTGCGGCCACTGCCGCGCCCGTCAATCGTCATCACTCGAACTGCCGCCGGCGTCCGCGGTAACTTCCACCGGCGCGGGGGGGCCGCTGCTGACCACCACCTGGGTGGGCCGCAGCACGAAATCGCCGAGGCGATAGCCGCGCTGGAATTCCTCCATCACCGAGTCCGCCGCATACTCCGTCGAGGGCTGGTGGGTCAGCGCCTCATGGATATTTGGATCAAAGGGCTCACCCAATGCGGGGATGGGCTCCAGACCCTGGGTGGAAAGCACACCGGCGAACTGCTTCAAAATCATTTCGACGCCGAGGGCGAGGCTGCTGGTCTTGTCTTCCACATGGCTCAGCGCCCGCTCCATATTATCCACGATGGGGAGGAGGTCCCGCATGAGGCCCTGCGCCGCCGACTTCCGGAGCTGTTCATTTTCCCGCGCTACGCGCCTGCGGTAGTTGTCGAATTCCGCACGGGCGCGCAGGAGCTGGTCCTGCAGGGTGTCCCGTTCGAGCCGCAGTACGACCAATTCGGCATCGTCCCGTGCCCCGGTGCCCTCTTCCGCGTCACTGATCACCGCATCTGGAATATCGGCTTCGGCAGGGAGGTCGAGCGCTTCGTCCTCCGGGGCTTCCACCACCGTTTCGGTCTCGTTGTTTATCTGTGGTTCGTGCTTCTTCATCTTCTTTTTCATCAAGAACTGTTTCTAGTTGCTGGTTTCGGTCGAGGGCGCCAGGCCCCTTTGGCGCGGGCGTGTATCGACGCGGCTACGGGGCCAGGCGGGTGAGGATACGGCCCACCATGCCCGCGGTATAGTCCACGATCGCGGTCAGCCGGGAATAGGGCATCCGCCTTGGTCCCAGCACGCCAATCATGCCCACCGCCTCACCCTTGCAATAGTAGGGCGACGCGATAACGCTGATATCACTCAGCCCGGGCGTGCCTTCGAGGCGCCCGATATGGATCGCGCTGTTGACACGATCGCGGTCCGTCAGGGACCGGCGCAGCATGTCCATCAGCGCGCTACGTTCTTCAATCAGCCCAAATACTTCCCGCGCCTTGCCCGTGTCTTGAAACTCGGGCTGCTCGAAGAGCCGCGAGGCCCCTTCGAGGAACAGGTGCGCTGGCCGGTACTGGGGCGCAAGCCCGAGGACCATCAAGGCCAGTTCGGCGATCTTGCGCTGCTCGTCGAGAAAGTCTTTGAGGCGCAATTCGATGGTGCGGGTCAAGCCGTCCAGCCGCGCGCCCCGAAGGTGCTCGTTCAGGAAGCGGCTTAACACCTGGAGACGATCCGGGTGTACCGATTCGTTCAGATTCACCGTCATCGTCCGCACACGGCTGTAATTGTCCACAATCAGCATGGCGATGCGCTCTGGACCCACCGGCATAATCTCGATGCGATTCACATACGCATGATCGTCGCTCGGCGCCTCGGCCAGCCCCGCCTGATTCGTAATCAGCGCCAGAAGCTGGCTCGTGTGGTGCAGCACCTCATCGGCATCATTCAACTTTGCCGTGAACTCGTCCTCGATCCGGCTGCGCTCACGCAGGGTCAACTCGTGGGCCTGCATCAGGAAATTCACGTAGTAGCGGTAGCCGGCATCCGTGGGGATCCGGCCCGAACTGGTGTGGATCTGCTGCAGATAGCCCATTTCTTCCAAATCCGCCATCACATTGCGGACCGTGGCCGGGCTTAACCCCAAGTCGAAGCGCTTCACGACGGAACGTGACCCCACGGGATCGGCGGTTGTAATATAGCTGTTTACAACCGCTTGCAGGATCAATTGCTCGCGTTCATTTAGATCTCGGGCTTCACTCATGGCGTGTTTCCACCCTTAGCACTCAACCTGTGAGAGTGCTAACAGATATCCAAAGTCTAACATACCCACCCGCAAGTGTCAAGTTACTGCCCCGTTGCAAGTACCCGCTGCGGCGGTATATAACCATGCAGCGCAGGGCCTGATTTCATTCGGGCGGGGGACGAGAATTTTCATATTTGAGGACACGTGCATGGCACAAGACATTGGCGAATTGCAGAAGCGGAGGAGGGTGGCGGGATCGCCGCGCGACACCATGCTGTCCCTCATGGCGGTGGTGGATATCCAGGAAAACGGAAGTCGCCCCTGGGACATCCAAGTGAACGAACCTCAAGTATATCAACGCTTTATGAGTGAGGGGCGCTTGGGCTTGGGCGAAGCTTACATGGACGGCGACTGGGACTGCGAGGATCTCGCAGATTTCTTCTATCGGATTCTCGTCGCCAACTTCACCGATCGGGTCGACTGGTGGCGCATGGTCATTCCCTATTGCCGCGCGCGCTTCCTGAATCTCCAGAGTGTGAGCCGTTCGAAGCGCGTGGCCGAAGCCCATTACGATTTGGGCAACAGCCTCTACCAGAAAATGCTTGACCCCCGGATGGTGTACTCCTGCGCCTATTGGAAAAACGCCACCGACTTGGCCACGGCCCAGGAGCACAAACTGGACCTCGTCTGCCGGAAGCTAGGTCTCCAGCCGGGCATGCGCGTGCTCGATGTGGGATGCGGCTGGGGTTCCTTCGCGAAATTTGCCGTGGAGCGCTATGGCGTGGAGGTGGAGGGCATCACGATTTCCAAGGAGCAGCTCGCCCTGGCGAACGAGATGTGTTCGGGCCTGCCGGTGAACCTTCACTTGAAGGACTACCGCGAACTGACCGGCCAGTGGGATCGCGTAGTCTCCATCGGCATGCTGGAGCACGTCGGCCGAAAGAACTACGACGGCTTCATGGCCCATGTGCGCGATTGGCTTACGCCCGACGGCCTGGCGCTGGTCCACACGATTGTTGGGCGCTACCCGGTTCGTCGGAGCGACCCCTGGATGACGAAGTACATTTTTCCCGGCGGCATGGTGCCCACGCCGGGCCAGTTGGGCGCGTCGGTGGAGGGGAAGCTGGTGCTGGAAGACGTACACAACATCGGCGCGGACTACGACAAGACCCTCATGGCCTGGTGGGCCAATTTCGAGCAACACTGGCCCGAGTTGCAGGACCAGTACGGTGATCGCTTCTACCGGATGTGGCGTTACTACCACCATTACTGCGCGGGATCCTTTCGCGCGCGGTATAACCACGTCTGGCAGATGGTCCTCTCGCGCCATGGCGTGCCCGGCGGATACGAGGCCGTGCGTTAGGTGCGCGTCCTCATCAATGGCATGCAAGGCGGCAACCAAAGCGGCACGGGCCGCTACACGGAGGCGCTGATCCGTCATCTGGTCGCGCTCGAAGGTGATTTGGCGCTTACGGTCTGGTGGCCTTCGTGGATCGAGCCCGGTGACTGGGCCGATTCCGTGACGCTGGAGCTTCAGCCCTCCGGGGTCTGGGCGCGACTCAGGCTGGAACGGCAGATTCAGCGCGTGGCACCGGAGTTCGACGTGGTACACTATCCCGCCAGTATCGGCCCGCTGGACGGTGGCAAGAACGTGGTGCTCACGGTACATGATTGCATTTTCATGCGCCATCCCGACTGGTTTCGCTGGGAGCGCGCGGAATACTACCGCTGGGCCGGCAGCCGAAGTGCGCGGCGCGCGGGTCGAGTCATCGCCGACTCGGAGGCCACGGCCCACGATCTTCGCGAGCTGATCGGCGTTCCCGATTCGCGTATCGATGTGGTACCGCTGGGAGTGGATGGGCAATTCTGCCCTGCGAGCGCCAGCGCCGTCGAGGCGGCGCGGGAACGCTACAAGCTGCCGGAGCCCTGCTTTCTCTACGTGGGGACCCTGGAACCGCGCAAGAATATCGCCGCGCTCGTGCGCGCATGGGACCGCATCGCCGGGGAGATCCCGGAGCACCTGGTGATCGCGGGGCGAACGGGCTGGAAGCCGGAAGAGATGCTTGCCGCCATCAACGGGGCAAAACACAAAGACCGAATCCACCTGCCCGGCTTCATTGAGGAGCAAGATCTTGCCGCCGCAATCACCGGCGCGCGCGCCTTTGTCTGGCCGAGCCACTTTGAGGGTTTCGGCTTGCCTGTACTGGAGGCCATGGCCTGTGGCACGCCCGTGCTCACCTCGGACGTCTCCAGCCTGCCTGAAGTCGCGGGGGACGCCGCGCTCCTGGTGAATCCCGAGAGCGAGGAGGCCATCGCCGAGGGGTTGAAGCGGCTCTCGCGGGACGATGTGCTCCGCGCTCGCCTGTCGACCACCGGACTCCAGCGCGCGGCGGAATTCACCTGGGACCGGACGGCGGAATTGACGCTGAAGGTGTATGAGCGCGTGGCGCGGGGGCCGGCCGTGGGGTAGGGGGGGGAGAAGACTTAGGGGCATCACGATTTCTCATCCGCCGGCCAAAATAGTCGTGTGCTATACTGAGGCCGGTATTGGAGATGGAACGATGAAATTGCCCATTCAAACCGATGCGGCCGAAATAGCCGCATTCTGCCAGAGGCACCACATCACTAAACTCGCATTCTTCGGCTCCGTCCTCACGGAGCGTTTCACGGAAGAGAGCGACATTGACGTACTCGTCGAATTCGATCCGGAGCATGTTCCAGGTATGATTCGTCTGTGCGGAATGGAACGAGAACTGTCCGGACTCCTGGGCAGAAAGGCCGACTTGCGAACGCCAGACGATCTGAGCCGGTATTTTCGAGATGAGGTCGTTCGCATGGCCGTGATTCAGTATGCTGCTTAACGACGACCCCACGCGCCTGCGTCATATCATTGAAGCTGCCCGGGAGGCACTGGGTTACGTTGATGGCATGGATCGCAACGAATTCAAGGCCAGTCGTCCCATGCAACATTCGGTCGTGAGGTGCATCGAAATCGTAGGTGAGGCGTCGAGCAGACTTTCGCCAGCATTACGCGAGGCCAACCCCCAAATTCCATGGACAGACATAATCGGAATGCGTAATCGAATCGTTCACGCTTATTTCGATATGGATACCGAAATAGTCTGGCGGACAGCCCGAGAAGATTTCCCAGGCTTTCTGGCCGAAATAGAGTTGATCGCCAAGAGACTGGAAAGCGTTGAGGAATAGGGAGTGCCAGCCCTTCAGCGACGCCGCGAAGTCGTGCGCTTCGCTCCGATGTCGCACGATTGTATCTGGGCGGAATGGAAACTCAATCCGATTTGCCAAGTGGACGAAAGGGCCGATCAGGGGTATTCTCCTGACCAGCCCAAAATGTTTGTTTCGTCCGATGTCGAATTCTACAGCGCCGCCACGCGCTTGATATGCTCCCAGGGGAAAATGCCCGAGCTGTGGCCGTCGCTCCAGACAATTCCCAAGGCATAGTTGCCCAGGGAAGCGAAGGACTCCACCTTGATGTCTTCCGGCACGCTGTCCGGATTGAGCAGGGGCTGACCTGTGAATTCATTGACGCACAGGGCGCACTGGCAGGAAACGCGCAGAGTCTTGTTGCGCACGCGGATTTCGCGACCGTCGCCGAGCTTGACGATGATCTCGCCATCGCCCGCGGTGACCTCCGGCGCCGCTTCTTGCTCCAGGCGGCGCTTGCCCACTTCGCGGTGAAGCCGTTCGGCCATTTCGCGAAAGGCGGCGATATCTTCGCCCGCTTCCTTGGTGGAGGCATCGGTAACGCCCGCCATCAGGGGGAGCTGGGCCAGGGTGTCCAGGCCGAAACGGGCCTTCAACGTCGCGATACTGCTGCCGAAGATGAAGTGTTTCTTCTCGCAATTGTCGCAAAGGAAGTAGGCCATATTTTCCACCATGCCGAGCACGGGGACCTTCACGGACTCGAACATGAGGATGCCACGGGCCACGTCGACCAGGGCGAGGGCCTGGGGCGTGGTGACGATGATCGCGCCATCGAGGGAGGCCTGCTGCACGAGGGTGAGCTGGATGTCGCCCGTGCCGGGGGGCATGTCGATGATGAGGTAATCCAGCGTGCCCCAATCGGTCTGCTGGAGGATTTGGGAGGTATAGTTGGAGACCATGGGCCCGCGCATGACCGCCGGGCGATCGCCCATGACGTAGCCGAGGGACATGGTCTTCAGGCCATCGACCACAATAGGTTCAATGAGGTTGTTCTTCATGTAAACTTCCGGCTGGTGTACCCGAAAGAGGGTGGGCACCGAGGGGCCGTAGATATCGACATCTAGCAGGCCGACTCGATGGCCTTCCCGCTGGATGGCCCGGGCGAGATAGGCCGCCACAGTCGACTTGCCCACGCCGCCCTTGCACGAAGAGACCGCGATGACCGCGCCCACATTCTTCAGGGTATCCACGCGGGGTCCACTACGTTCCTTGGGCTTCATGGCGGTCATGTTGACCTGAACATTCTTTACGCCGGGCAGTTGGGCGACGGATGACTCGCAATCCCGCTGGAATTTTTCCTTGACGGGGCAGGCGGGGGTGGTGAGCTCGACGGAGAAAGAAACGGACCCTTCCTCGATCTTGATGTCCTTAATGAACCCGAGGGAAACGATATCTTTCCCAAAATCGGGATCAATGATATGACGCATGGCGTCGAGCACCTGGCTTTCGGTGATCATGAAAAACTCCTGTATGACGTGTTCTGTGGCCGATCGGGCAAAGCCCGTGATCTTACGCGCCGGAAGGCGCTAAAGTCTAGAAATCGGCGCCGCTCTTGAAAGCATGCGTTCCAAGCCCCGGAGAGATTAAACAACCGGGAGGCCGAAATTATGCCTCAAGTTCGTCACGGGGAGCCCATAGATCCATTCCGGCTATCCGAAGAGGGGCTTCTCGAACAACTCGCCGCAATAAAGGCACTTGAAGTGCTTGGCGTTCGAGACCCGGTGGCAGGTGGGGCAGGCGACCGCGCCGCCGCCGATTTTTCCGTCGGCAACACCATCGCGCAGGTCAATCTCATTGGCCATGCGCTCCAGATCCGCGTCCGTAAGGCCGGCCTTGCCGCGAATCAGCTCCCAAAGGGCCTGATTCAGCAGGGAGAGCCGCTCCACCTGATGGCGAAGCTCCTTCACGCTCTCCATGGACTCGAGGGCCAGACTCTCACTGTTGCGGGCGCGCGAGGCGGTCGTGCTGTCCACTCGTCCCACTGGGAAGCCGCCCAGGCCACCCATCCATAGCTCATTCATATTCAGTACTCCCAAGTATGCGCGAGGCGCGCTCTCCCGATGTTCGCCCGAGGGGGCTGGAAAGCATACCCCGAGGTATCGAATTCTATTCGCCTTCCAAGGTACTATGATTCCATGACGGCACAGGATTTACAAGTGCGGCTCGATGCGCTGCTCGCAGAAGTTCGCCGCTGCGCCCATTGCAAGGAAGTATTGCCCCTCGGGCCCCGTCCGGTGCTCCGCGCGCACAGCACCGCCCCAATTCTGATCGTGGGGCAGGCGCCGGGCACCCGCGTTCATGAAACTGGAATCCCCTGGAACGATCCGAGCGGCGTGCGGCTCCGCCAGTGGCTGGGCGTCGATCCGGAAACATTCTACGACCCGACCCGATTCGCCATCATCCCCATGGGCTTCTGCTATCCCGGCCGGGCTCGCGGCGGTGATTCCCCGCCGCGACCAGAATGCGCGCCACTCTGGCACGGGCGCCTGTTGGCGATGCTGCCGAATCTGAAACTGACGTTGCTGATGGGCGCCTATGCCCAGCGCTACTATCTGGGCGACCGCGCGGGCAAGACCCTCACCGAGACTGTTTCACACTGGCGAGAATTCGGACCGGCCATGCTTCCCACACCACACCCTTCGCCCAGGAACCTGCTGTGGCTGCGGCGGAATCCCTGGTTTGAGGCGGAAGTCGTGCCCGCGCTCCAGACTCGAGTAGGCGAACTGTTGAGCACGTGAAGGCTCAACATGCAACGGGCGAATTGCAGACCCGTGTGGGACTCCGGAGTCCGAAGTCCCGCCAGTACCACCAGAGAAAAAGCGCAAGCAGGACCGTGGCCATGATTGAGGCCCCGTTGACCCTAACCAGTTCCTGCAAGACGGGCGGCGCACCAAGTTTGGGAAGGTGGTACGCAATTTGATAGGCCTTGTCTCCGAGAAGCATGGCAAAGAACACGACTGCTCGCCGCGTCCACCCGGGAATCGCCCACAGTGTGATAATGACGAAGTACTGGCCCGTCAGGTCGTAAATGTGGATGGGCATTGCGGCCATCGCCAGAATCCAGACCAACTGCTGGTGCCGGAGACGGTTCGGGAGTGTGTCTTCCATCCTGGTCCGGGCTCGCGCCACCCACGCGGCACCGGCAATACCAAGGCCGATACCGAGCAGCATGAAGTGCTTTCCCCAGGGGGTGGCCCCGAGTAGTGCGGGTACGCTGCAATACCAGGACCAACTGTTGAAATACTGGTAGGTCAGGTGATTCTTCATGGAGCCATCATACGCGGCAAGCAGGTCGGGGTTTGGGACCGCGATGAGCATGAACATTGAGATGGCTCCGCAGAGGACGGTTCCATAGATGAACCAGCGAAGGCCCCCGGAAAACAATATATAGAGGAGGGGTATCAGGCTGATTTGAGGTTTGATGCTGGCGATCAGGAAGCCAAGAAGAAACAGCCAGAGGATTCGGCGCTGGTACGCGTACCAAGTGGCCAGGCATCCGAACACAACAATAAGAGACAGTTGTCCCTGGAAAATAGCCTGATGCGCGGAACCCAGAAAAGCGCATGCCCCGGCATACCACCCCTGTGGCCCAAGCAGGGGGAGCTTTTCGGTGCTTTCCGAGCCGAGTCTTGCGGCAAGCAAGCACAGACCCGCCGTGGCCAGGAAGTTGGTGAATCGAAAGGCCCACGCAGCGATTTTCCACGGCAACAGGGACATGGGGAGGCTTATGACAGCGATGGTGGGCGGGTAGACAAAAGTCGCCTGGTCCATCGGCGGATCCTCGAAAAAAGATACCCAGGTTCGCGTGTGGATATCCCGGTCGTAGGGCGACTCCCCATTCCACCAGCAGACGCCTCCCGTGTACCAGAACCGGGCGTCGTAATCCCAGATATTTTTACCTTTGTTCCGGATTGTGCTCATGTAGAACAGCAACGCGAAAGCGAAGACGAGAAAACACCCGGTTAACCACCGGTTTCGAAAAAGCGCGCCCCAGCGTGCTTCATCCATGGACCCAATCTCCCCGGCGGCACTTCCGCGCCGTCGCCTCTATTTTCTGTTCCGAACCGCACGGGGCCCGTTTGGGCGGCCCCGTGCCGGGCCTTTTTCGCGGCGTCAAAGCGCTGTGCGTCTTGACTCCAACTCATCCATCATGCGTTGGAGGGCCTGCCCAAGTCCAGTGGCGTAGGGAGGTCGAATCATGGCCATGTGATTGCCGGGAACTTCCACAATGCGCAAACCCTTGAGCGCGTAGCGACCCCAACCATAAGTCGGATCGCGCCGCTCAGAGTTATAGGGGTTGTGCTGGGCTCGAAAGAGCGTTATCTCGGCAGGGATCGGCACCATCCTGTAGTCCCCGATGGCCTGCCGGCTGGAACGCATGGTTTTCGTCCTGGATCGGACGATCTGATCCAGGAAAAGATCCACCCGGCGCTCCCCAAGGGTTGGTGATGAGAGCCCCGCCTGGATGAAGTAGTACTGAACCGAGGCATCGACCCAAATCCAGCGAAGATACTCCGCCAGCCGTAAGGGAGGATGATCCGAATCCCGACGTTGGCCAGCACGCCCGATGAACAGCCCAATGCCGTCGCGCAAATAGCCCGCGTGCAATTTCCAGGTCCGGGCAAAGACGTGGCATCGTGCCCGACCCCGCTCTACAAGACATTGCAAGTACAATTTGGAGAGCACAGCTCGGGCTAGAAAGTGATCGGGGGTTGCGCCGTCGATTATGGCGATAAAGGGGACTTCCTCGCCGGCCTCGATGAGTTGCCGGGCCATTTCATAGGCCAGGGTGCCTCCGAAGGAAAAGCCTCCCAGGTAATAGGGCCCCGAAGGGCGCACTTTTTTCATTTCTTCGATACACCGCCGTGCCACCTGTTCGATGCCTGCGGGCCCGCTTTCTTCGGAATCGAGATTGGCGAAGCCAAAGAAGGGTTGATCGGCGGAAAGTGCTTCTGCGTAAGCGTCATAGATTCCGCCTGAATCGCCCGCGCCGGGAAGACAGAAAAACGGGATTCGGTGGCCGGGCTTCACTTCACGGAGTTGAATTCCCCGCGGGGGCACGTCTCCATTCGTTCCGGCTCCGAGCTTTTCTGCAAGACCGGCGATAGTGGGGTTGTCAAAAAAGTCCGATAGGGTCAGGGCGCCGCCAAGGTGTCGATTGATACGGTCAAGCATCTTGACTGCAAGGAGTGAATGCCCCCCGAGCACGAAGAAGTCGGTGTGAACACTTCGGCTTTCGGTCTCAAGGCTGCTGCGCCAGATTTCAAGAATATGCTTCTCGCACTCATTTCGCGGCCCCGATTCCTCTTCGTCGGCTTTCAGAAGAGACGGCTCCGGGAGTGCCTTTCTGTCGAGCTTTCCCTGGACGGTGCGGGGGAACCGGGCGAGGGGCACGAACTGTGCCGGGCACATGTGGGCGGGCAGGCGTGCCTTGAGAAAGTCCGCGAGCGCATCGCCGACGATGGCGTCGCCCGCACCAGTAGCCAGGTAGGCCACCAGCCTCGGGCCCAGGGGTCCATTCTCATTCAACAGAACAACGGCGTCGTCGATGCCGGGAAACTCGCGCAGAATACTTTCTATTTCACCCGGCTCAATGCGGTAACCGCGCAGTTTGATATAGCGGTCCATGCGGCGGATGAACTGGATGTTCCCGTCGTCCTTGAAGTAGACGAGGTCGCCGGTGCGGTAGAGGCGTTTGGTGTCCAGTTCCGTGAAGGGGTCGGGCACGAACTGGCGCGCGGTCAGTTCCGGGGCATTGTAGTAGCCGCGGGCGAGACCCACACCGCCGATGTAAAGTTCGCCGGGCACCCCCACGGGCAGGGGATTCATCGACGGGTCGAGTATGTAAATACGGGTGTTCTGGATCGCCTTGCCAATGGGCGCATTGCCCGTCGGCCGGGGATGGGTATCGTGCGCCTGATACAGGGTGACGTAGATCGCCGCCTCGGTCGGGCCATAGAGGTTGAGCAGCACCAGGCCGGGCGTGGCTTCCACAATATCGCTGAGCAGGGCCTCGGACAGGGGCTCCACGCCGACCAGCAGTCTGCGCCAGGGCAGGGGAGCGCGCCGCTGGGTTTCCAGGAGTGTCGGCAGCATGAACCCGGGAATATACCCCGTGACAACCTCCCGCGCCCGGAGCCATTCGAGGCACGCGTCGGGATTGGCCCGCACGCGCTCGGGAATGATGTGCAGGGTGGCGCCCGCCAGCAGGCTGGTCCAGGATTCATAGACGGACACGTCGAAGCTGAAGGCGGTCCAGATACTGCACGCGTCGCCGGGCCCCACGGGAAGGCGCGCCTGCAAGTCCTGGTAGAGGTTGATTACGCCCTGGTGGGTACAGCATACGCCTTTGGGGTCGCCGGTCGAACCGGAGGTGAAGATGACATAGGCCAGGTGCTCGCCGCTTGCCCCGATGCTGGGAGAGTCGACGGAAAATCCCTCCAGCAGCCCCGGCGCATCCAGACACACGCATTCCATCGCGGTGTCGCTCAACTGGGGGGCGAGCTCGTCTTCGGTCAGGATCAGGCGGGGCGTCAGCACCGACAGGACCCGCGCACGCCGTCCGGGAGGATCGAGCAGATCCAGGGGCACATAGGCCGCGCCCGCTTTGAGGATGCCGATAATCGCCACCATCACGCGCACGGTCCGCCCCAGAAAGAAGGGTACGGGTTCTTCGGGCGTCACGCCCCGCGCCAGCAGGTAGTGGGCGAGCTGATTGGCCCGAGCATCCAGCTCGGAGAAGGTCAGGGACGTCTCGTCGTCCGCCACCGCCACGCAATCGGGGAGTTCCGCCGTGCGGGACTCAAAGAGCTGGTGCAGCGACTGGCTGCGGTCCAGCGGAAAGGCCGTGTCCGTCCAGGTCTCCAGCAGCAGGGTCCGCTCGGGGCCGTCCACGATCTGGAAGTCACCCAGCCGCCCGCCCGGGTTCTGCAGTATGGACTTCAGCAGAGTCTCGTAGCCGCGCAGCATGCGCTCCGCCGTTGCCGCCCGGAACAGCGACGTGTTGTATTCCAGGCTCAACTTCAAGCGGCTTCCCAGTTGAGAGACGTTCATGGTAAGGTCGAACTTGGCGCTGTCGTTGTGGACACTCTCCACGGTCAGCGTCAGCCCGCCCGCCCGGACTTCATGCTCCAGCATCTCATCCAGCACGAAGACGACCTGGAACAGCGGCGATCGGCCCGGGTCGCGCTCCTCCAGCAGCGCCGCCACGACCCGTTCAAAGGGCGCTTCCTGATGTTCCTGCGCCTCGATAATGATCGCCTCGACGTGCTCGAGGTAGTCATCCATCGTTCTGTCGCGGTCCGCCTGCGTGCGCAACGCGACGGTATGGACGAACATGCCTAGGAGCGGTTCCAACTCCTGGCGGTGGCGTCCGGACAGGGCCGTGCCGATTACGGCATCATGCTGTCCGGTATACCGTTCCATGAGGATGCCCCAGGCGGAAAAGAGCAGCGTAAAAAGCGACTTTCCTCTGTCCCGGGCCAATTCGATGATGCCGCCGCTCAGTTCGACGTCCACCCACCCTTCCGCCAGTGCCCCGGACCAGGTCTGGTGAATGGGCCGGGGGAAGTCCACAGGCAACTCATGGACCGGCGGGGCGCCGGCCAGTTGGGACTTCCAGTAGGCGATCTGATCGTGATACGCGGGCGTATCCAGGTAGTGGTGCTGCCAGGCGGCGTGGTCGGCCTGCTGAACGGTCAGCACGGGCAAGTCCGGCTCCCGCTTTTCCGCAAGCGCCGCATAGAGTTCGCTCCAGTCTTCAAGCAGCACGCGAATGGACCATCCATCGAAGATGATGTGGTGGACAACGAAGAGGGCAAACCAGCGCTCCGGGCCCGCCTTCAAAAGCGTGAGGCGACACAGCGGCCCAGTGGCCAGGTCAAAGGTTTCCCGTGCCGCTTCGCTCAGCATGCTTCGGGCGATTGAAGCGAGATCGGTCTCGTCCGTGGTCTCTCCCGCGTCTACGATGCTCACCGGAATGTCGAGTGACGCCAGGAGTTTTTGTGTGGGCGTACCGGCGTCCGCGGCGATGGCCGTGCGCAGCGCTTCGTGCCGCTGGGCCAGCATCCTCAGGGCCTCAACGAAGCAGGCTGGATTCAATTCGCCGGCTATCGTGATAAGCAGCGGAATGTGGTAGGCGGTACTGCCCGGCTGGAGCTGCTCGATGAACCAGAGTTGTTCCTGGGCAAAGGAAAGCGGCAGGGGCTTGTCTCGGTCCGCAACCGGGATTGAATCGGTCACACCCTCGGCGCGGCCCGCCGCCAGAAGATGCTCCAGCGCGCGCGCCTGCGCTTCGATGGTGGGCGATTCGAGGAGGAGCCGCAGGGGCAGCTCCACCTGGAACTGCTCCCGAATGCGGGAGGCCAACTGAATCAATACCAGGGAGTCACCGCCCAGACGGAAAAAATTGTCGCGCGTACCCGCGTCCGCAACGCCAAGCAGCGCTTGCCAGTGGGCGGCAATCGCCCGCTCCAAATCGCTTCGCGGCGCAACCCCGGTATCGGCGGTGCTCAGCGTTTCCGGCGGCACCGGGAGTGCCTTTCTGTCGAGCTTACCCTGCACGGTGCGCGGGAACCGGTCGAGGGGCACGAACTGCGCCGGGCACATGTGGGCGGGCAGGCGTGCCTTGAGGACGTCGGCGAGCGCATCGCCGACAATGGCGTCGCCGGCCTGTGTGGAAAGGTAGGCCACCAGCCTCGGGCCCAGGGGGCCCTTCTCATTCAACAGAACAACCGCATCGTCGATGCCGGGAAATTCGCGCAGAACGCTTTCTATTTCTCCCGGCTCAATGCGGTAGCCGCGCAGTTTGATATAGCGGTCCATGCGGCGGATGAATTGGATGTTCCCGTCGTCCTTGAAGTAGACGAGGTCGCCGGTGCGGTAGAGGCGCCGGGTGTCCAGTTCGCTGAAGGGGTCGGGCACGAACTGGCGTGCGGTCAGCTCCGGGGCCTGGTAGTAGCCGCGGGCGAGTCCCACGCCGCCGATATAGAGCTCGCCGGGCACCCCCACGGGCAGGGGATTCATCGAGGGGTCAAGCACATAGATGCGTGTGTTCTGGATCGCCGTGCCAATCGGGGCGTTGCCCGTCGGCCGGGGATGGGTATCGTGCGCCTGGTACAGGGTGACGTAGATCGCCGCCTCGGTCGGGCCATAGAGATTGAGCAGCACCAGGCCCGGCGTGGCTTCCACGATGTCGCTCAGCAAGGCCTCGGACAAGGGCTCCACGCCGACGAGCAGCCTTCGCCAGGGCAGGGGAGCGCGTCGCTGGGTTTCGAGCAGTGTCGGCAGCATGAACCCGGGGATGTACCCTGTGATAACGTCCCGCGCCCGGAGCCATTCGAGGCACGCCTCGGGATTGGCCCGCACGCGTTCGGGAATGATGTGCAGGGTGGCGCCCGCCAGCAGGCTGGTCCACGATTCATAGACGGACACGTCGAAGCTGAAGGCGGTCCAGATACTGCACGCTTCGCCGGGCCCCACGGGAAGGCGCGACTGCAAGTCCTGGTAGAGGTTGATCACGCCCTGGTGGGTGCAGCACACCCCCTTGGGGTCGCCGGTAGAACCGGAGGTAAAAATGACATAGGCCAGGTTTTCCCCGCTTGCCCCGATGCCGGGGGAATCGGTGGAAAAGCCGTCCAGCAGCCCCGGCGCATCCAGACACACGCATTCAATCGAAGTGTCGCTCAACCGGGGGGCGAGCTCACTTTCGGTCAGGATCATGCGCGGACCCAGCACGGACAGGACCCGCGCGCGCCGTCCGGGGGGATCGAGCAGATCCAGGGGCACGTAGGCCGCTCCGGCTTTGAGAATGCCGATAATCGCCACCATCACGCGCACGGTCCGGCCCAGGAAGAAGGGCACGGGTTCTTCGGGCGTCACGCCCCGCGCCAGTAGGTAGTGGGCGAGCTGATTGGCCCGGGCGTCCAGTTCGGAAAAGGTCAGGGACGTCTCGTCGTCCGCCACCGCCACGCAATCGGGGAGTTCCGCCGCACGGGACTCAAAGAGTTGGTGCAGCGACTGGCTACGGTCCAGCGCAATGGATGTGTCGGTCCAGGTCTCCAGCAGCAGGGCCCGCTCGGGGCCGTCCACGATCTGGAAGTCACCCAGCCGCCCGCCCGGGTTCTGCAGTATGGACTTCAGCAGGGTCTCGTAGCCGCGCAGCATCCGCTCCGCCGTCTCCGCCCGGAACAGCGACGTGTTGTATTCCAGGCTCAATTTCAATTCGCCTTGCACGGGTTGAACCGCGAGACTCAGGTCAAATTTTGCGCATCCATTGTTTATCTCCTGGCCGGCGATGTCCAGGCCGGAGAAGCTGACGTCGTAACTTGGGGTGTTGTGCAAAACAAACATGACCTGGAAGACGGGGGAGCGACTCGGGTCATGTTCTTCACGGACTTCGGCAACGACGCGGTCAAAGGGAAGGTCTTGATGCTCCTGCGCATCGAGTATCAGCGCATTTGCGGCATCCAGAAGCTCTACGAAGGTCGATTGGTCCGGTACTTGCATTCGTATCGCGACCGTGTTCACAAAGAATCCGATCATCGCCTCCAATGCAGGATGAGTGCGCCCCGCAATGGCGCAGCCGATCAAAATCTCTTCCTGACCGGAATAACGATGCAGGAGCAACTGCCACGCGACGAGCAGGACCGTAAAGAGCGTCGTGCGCTGGTCGAGTGCCAACGATTCCAGCTTGGCGGTGTCGGTGGCACTTACCCGGTCGCAGGCAACCGCCCCCTGCCATGTCTGTCGGGGTGGGCGGGGGAAATCGGTGGGCAGTTCAAGCACGGGCAAAGGGGGCGCGAGCCGTTGCTTCCAATACATCAGGTGTCGCTGCAAGGCACCGGACTCGTACTGACTGCGCTGCCAATTGCCAAAGTCCCCATACTGAAATTCCAGCGGTGAGAGAGAAGGACTCTCGCCGGCATCGAGGGCTGTGTAGGCTTCCGCCAGATCGTCGAGCAGGATACTGATCGACCACCCGTCGAAAATGGCATGGTGGACGACGAGTCCAAGGAAATTGTGATCGTCTCGATGGGCGAAGTAGATGAACCTTGCCAGGGGCCCCTCTTCGAGATTTAATGGGCTACCGGCCACCAGGCTCAGGGCCGCCCGTGTCATCGCGGTAATCTCTGCTTTCTCGACGATGGATCCCGATGGAACAACCTCAAACGACACCTCGGTCACAGGGCTGACATCCTGAACCAATGCTCCACCCGTTCTCCGAAACGTGGTGCGCAGCACTTCGTGCCGAGAGACAACCGCCTCCAGGGACATCCGGAGCTTCGACAGGTCCACCGGGCCCTTGATTTCAAAGAGAATCGGGATCACATACGCGGTATTTCCCGGGTCCAGATGTTCGATGAACCAAAGTCGCTCCTGCGCGAAGGACAGGGGCAAGGGTTGGTCGCGGGCTGCCCGGTGAAGGTCGGTTCCGGCGGCAGTGTCGCCCCCGAGAGGCGCGGTATCCAGCATTCCGGCAAGGCCGGCGATGGACGGGGAATCATGAAACGCGCGCAGCGGCAGGCGGATGCCAAATCGTTCGTTAATCCGCAGGAGAAGTCGAGTTGCCATGAGGGAGTGGCCGCCTAGAGCGAAGAAATTATCTTCCACGCTCACCCTCGGTATCTGGAGCAGATTCTGCCAAAGGTCCGCGAGCCTGCATTCGATCTCGTTGCGTGGCGCGATGTATACGGCACTCCCTCGTTCGACTACGGGATCAGGCAGGGCGCGATAATCAGTCTTCCCATTGCCCGTGAGGGGCATGGTGTCAATACGGATGAACACCGAAGGGACCATATAATCCGGGAGCGAACGGGCCATGTGCTCGCGCAGAACGGACACCGATAGTTCTGATGGTGATACATAGTAGGCCACCAGGCGGAGGTCCCCCTCGCCGGTTGCATGGGGGCGCACTGCGGCCCCTTGGACGCCGTCAAAGGTGACCAATGTGCTCTCTATCTCGCCCAACTCCACGCGAAAACCTCTGAGCTGAACCTGGCGATCCATTCGCCCGAGGTAGACCATGTCCCCTTCGAGGCGACGGACGAGGTCTCCCGACTTGTAGAGAATGGCTCCGTTATCTTCTGGAAATGGACTTGGAACGAAGCGTTCGGCGGTCAATTCGGGACGGTTCATGTAGCCGCTGGCGTTGCCCGCGCCTCCCACGTAGAGCTCGCCCTCCTCCCCGATTTCGGCGAGCAGGCCGTCGCCGGTTACAACATGGCAAGGCTGATCTGGAATCGGTATACCAATGTAGCTTGGCGTGCCCGGGACGGCCTCGTGTTCGCGTACTCGACGATAGGTCACGTGAATGGTAGTTTCCGTTATCCCGTACATGTTGATTATCTGTGGCCGATCGTCGCCATGGCGCTCGAACCAGCTTGTGAGGCTGGGAAAGGACAGCGCTTCGCCCCCAAAGATGACATAGCGCAGCGCAAGGCGCTTCGACTCCTCAATTGGCAGCGAGGTGTTGTGCGCCTCCAGTTGGTAAAAAGCTGAGGGCGTCTGGTTTAACACCGTGACCTCCTCATCGCGCAGCAGTCGGTGGAAGTCTTCCGGAGACCGGCTGATCCAGTAAGGCACTACAACCAGCCGCCCGCCGTGAAGGAGGGCACCCCAGATCTCCCATACGGAGAAATCAAACGCAAACGAATGGAATAGCGTCCAGACGTCCTCTTCCGAGAAGCCGAACCAGATACATGTGGAGGCAAAGAGACGCGTCACATTGCGATGGGCAATAGGAACGCCCTTCGGTCTGCCGGTTGAGCCGGAAGTGTAGATGACATAGGCTAGATCATCGGACTTTGCCACCGGCTCCGGGTTTGCCTCAGGATAGGCTTCCCAGGGTTGCTCGGTGCCGTCCAGCACGATGAGGGCGTCGCTGTCAGAGAAACGAACCCGTTGGGTCTCGTGAATGATAACCACCGGGCATCGCGCGTCCTCGACGATCATGCGCACGCGTTCCGCGGGATTGGAGGGGTCCATGGGCACGTAGGCGGCACCCGCCTTGAGCACCGCGAGGATGGCCGTGACCGTGTCCAGACTCCTATCAAGGCAGAGCCCCACGAGCTGCCCCGGCCCCACGCTCCGCGCCCTCAGAAAATGGGCGATACGGTTGGCGCGACGGTTCAGCTCACCATAGCTCAGGATCTCTCCCTCGTACGAGACCGCTGGACGGTCGGGGGCCTCCAGTACCTGTCGTTCAAAGATTTCGTGTAGACACGGCGACCCTGAGGGCATGCTCTCCCACTCCCAAAACCCGTTTTGATTTTATGGCAACCTGGCGGCCCCGTTATCTCCCGCGCTGCTCCCAGGATGCTCTTATTTTATCTTATGCTTTGCCTGACTCCAATTCGTCAATGACGCCCTGCAGCGCCTTCCCCAGTCCGATCGCGTAGGGGTGGCGTATGATAACCATGTGGTTCCCCGGCACCTCCACCACGCGGACCCCCTTGCGGGCGTATTGGCCCCAGCCATAAGTCGGATCCCTGCGCTCCGAACCCCAGGGGTTGTGCTCCGCTCGAAACAGTGTAATCTGTCCCTCGATGGGCTCCATCGTGTATTCCGCGACGGCGTTCTGGCTGGAGGTCACGCTCCGCGCACTGGAGCGGACCAACTGGTCTTCCACCATCTTCAAGCGCTGCTCGCCAATGGTCGGTGTGGCAAGGCCAGCTTGTATAAGATAGTACTGTACGGAAGTGTCAAACTGCACCCAGCGCAGATAATCCATGAGGCCTAAAGGCTGGGCCTCGGGTTTCCGTCCGAACATTACCCTGCGGAAAAGGAGTATGGCACCGTCGCGCAGATAGCCCACATGCATCTTCCATGTAAAAAAGATGGTGCGCAGACGGGCCCGGACCCGCTGATATACGTGCCGCACGTATTCGCGCGACACGGCGCGTTTGACTTGGCTGTGGTCCGGCGCGGCACTGTCCAGCATGGCAATCAGAGGCACGGCTTCGCCGTTTTCCAGGAGTTGCCGTGCAATTTCATAGGCCACGATACCACCGAAGGAATAACCGCCGATGTAGTAAGGACCCTCGGGGCGCACGGCCTTCATTTCATCAATACACCGGCGCGCCAGATGCTCGATGGTCGCCGGGCTGTTATCGTCGAAGTCCAGACTGGGGAACCCGTAAAACGATTGAGACTCGGACAGCGCCCCGGCAAACGTATCATAGGAGCCGCCCACATCCCCAGCGCCCTTGACGCAGAAGAAGGGGGTCCCCGTACCCGGCTTTATCTCAAACAGCTTTCTCCGGGCATCCGTCGAGTCGCCCGTGGTACCTTGTTCAAGCCTGGTGGCTACGCCGGAAATCGTTGGATTGTCAAAGAAATCCGCAAGCGTCAGGGCGCTTCCAAATGTCTCATTGATTACGGACAGCAGTCGGATGGCCAGCAGCGAATGCCCCCCAAGGGTGAAGAAGTTGTCATGACGCCCGGTCCGGCCAACCCGCAGAATATCCTGCCACAGAAGGGCTATCTTCTGTTCGCGTGGGGAAAGCGGTTCCTCTGAAGCTTCGCCAGCAGCCACCGCGTCGACGGGCAGGGGCAGCCCGACCATATCGATTTTTCCGTTGCTGGTGAGCGGAAAGGCAGTCAAGTGGGTGAAACTCGACGGCGCCATGTAGGGCGGCAGGGTCTTGAGCACATGGTCCCGCAATTCTTGCGCGGGCACGGGGGACGCAGCCAGGTAGTATGCCGCAAGCCGCGGGTCGCCGGGCACGTCCTCCCGGAGGCGAACAATCGCGCCGCGGACGGCGTCATGGTTGTTTAACGCCGCCTCGATTTCGCCAAGTTCCACGCGGAAGCCCCGCAGTTGAATCTGGCTATCGTTCCTGCCCAGAAACTCCAGGTCGCCGTCCAGAATGCGAACGAGATCACCGGTTTTGTAGAGGCGGGTGCCCGCGCCAGGGGGGGCGAAGGGATCGGGTAGAAAGCGTTCCGCGGTCAATTCGGGGCGGCGAAGGTAGCCTTGGCCGACTCCGGGGCCGCCGACGAACAACTCGCCGACCTCACCGCTTGCCACAGGCTGCCCGGCTTCGTTAAGCACATAGAGCGCCACTCCGGGAAGCGCTGTGCCAATGTAGCTTGGCGTTCCAGGGAGCGCGTCCGCCGCCGTCAACGGGCGGCAGGTCAACACGACGGAAGTCTCTGTGATTCCGTACAGATTAATAAGTCTTGGCCTTTGATCGCCGTGCCGTTTGAACCAGGACGCCAGGCTGGAGAAAACGAGGGCTTCGCCGCCCAGTACGACCAACCGGAGGGCCAGCTCTAGTGATGTCTCCAGCGGAAGCGTCTCGTCGTAGAGCTGAAGCTGGGTGAAGGCCGCGGGCGTCTGACCCAGAACGGTCACACGTTCGTCGCGCAACAATTGGTGGAACGCCTGGGGCGATCTGCTCACGAACAGGGGAACGATTACGAGACGTCCGCCACCGAGAAAGGCACCCCACATCTCCCACACCGAAAAATCGAAGGCATAGGAATGAAAGAGCGTCCAGGTGTCATCCGGCGCAACAGGGAACCAATGCTCCATGCCGCTGACGAAGAACACGGCGTTGCCGTGGCTGATCAGCGCGCCCTTGGGCGTTCCCGTCGAGCCCGAAGTGAAGATCACGTACGCCAGATTGGTGTCGGCCACAGGGCTGGTCGGGTTGGCGTCGGAGCCCTCCTCCCAGGGCGTATCGACGCCATCCAGAACAACCACGCGTGAAGCGGTGCCCGAAAACTGGCCTGCATGCGCACGGTGGGCGATCACGAGGGGACATTGCGCATCCTCTACGATCATACGCACCCGCTCCGCGGGATAGGCCGGATCCATGGGGACGTACGCGCCTCCCGCTTTAAGGACCGCCAGGATAACCATAACCGTGTCGATGCTTCGATCCAGGCACAAGCCCACCAGTACGTCGGGTCCGACCCCTTGGTCCTGAAGGTGGCGGGCCAGCCGATTGGCGCGGGCGTTTAGTTCCCCGTAGCTCAGCGTCGTGCCTTCGCAGGTTACCGCGGGCGCATCGGGTGTGGAATGGGCCTTGGCCTCAAAAAGCTGGTGAAGGCACAGGCCCGGGGCATTCGGGGTCAGGCCGTCAATATCGGATCCGGGTGTCGCGCCGGGAGTTGCCGCCGGTTTCGACAGGAGCTTCAATCGCCCGAGGGTACGCTCCGGTTCGGCCGTTGCGGATTCCAGCAACGAGTAGAAATGCTCCAGCAGTTCCGCCATCCGCGCCGGTGCGTAGAGTGCGGTGTTGTACTCGAGATCGAGCACATACGTTCCGTCTTCCGGCGTCACGGAAAGGGCGAAGTCGAATTTGGCACCGCCATTGTCGAGCCCTTCCGCGACCAATTTGAGCGCCGGACGTTTCGCTTCGTAGCGGGGCGTATTGTGGAGCACAAACATCGTCTGGAAGACGGGGGAGCGGCTCTGATCGCGATCCGGCTGCACCTCCGCAAGCACGCGGTCAAAGGGAATCGTCTGATGTTCCTGAGCATCCAGCGCAACATCGCGAACCCGCGCCACAAGTTTAGCAAAGGGCAGATCCCGGGCAACGCGCGTGCGCAGCGCCACCGTGTTCACAAAGAAGCCAACGAGCGGCTCCCACTCCTGTTGGTCCCGGCCCGCCAGTGCGGTGCCCACGATCACGTCCTCCTGTCCGGTGTGCCGGAACAGCAGCGCCTTCCAGCCCGCCAGCAGCAAGGCAAAGGGCGTCGCGTTCAGGCTTCGCGCCAGGGCGTCCACGGCCTCCGAGAGGCCCCGATCCAGCCTCCCGTGGATGCGGGTGCCGTTCCACGTCTGCACCTTCGGGCGCGGGAAGTCGGTCGGAAAATCGAGCACCGGCAAGGGTCCCGCCAATTGCCGCCTCCAGTAGTCCAGCTCGGTGACCATCTCCGGCGATTCCCCCAAGCTTCGCTGCCAGGCCGCATAGTCGGCGTACTGGTGGGAGAGCGCGGGGGGCTGCCAGCTTTCGCCACAGGCTACCGCCTGACAGGCATCCGCCAGTTCCTCGAGAAAAACCCGAATGGACCAGCCGTCGAAAGCCATGTGGTGTACGAGCACGGTGAGACTGTGCTCTTCCGGTGCGAATTGGACCAGATCGGCGAGCAGCATCGGGCCTTCCGCGAGATTCATGGGTCGTCGGGCAATCTCCAGGGCCCGGGCCCTGTAGCGGGACTCACGGTCCGCTTCCGGATGGTCCACGAGGGACAAGTACGTGGCGGACTGGGCCGTGGCCGGTAGGACACGCTGCTCCGGCTCGCCCGACTTCGCGCTGAAAACCGTCCGCAGGGCCTCGTGTCGCGTCACAATCAGCGACAGTGCCTGCTCCAGTTGATCGCGCTTCAACGCGCCGTGGATTCGGATGCGGAGTGGCACATTGTAGACCGGGAGGCCGGGTTTCAATTGATCGAGAATCCATAGCCGCTTCTGGGCATGCGAAAGAGGAATTGGCTTGCTCCGATCCGCATGGGGAATGGTGGATCGCGCGGTTCCGCGGCCTCCGGCCGACTCCGCCGCCTCAATCACCGCCGCGCACTCCGCAATGGTCGGCGCTTCCATGAAAGTGCGCAAGGGCAGCGCCACACCGAAGTCGCTGCTGATCCGCGAGATCATTCGGATCGCGAGGAGGGAGTGTCCTCCGATGGCAAAGAAGTTCTCGCGCACGCCGATATTCGAGAGGCCCAGCAGCGCTTCCCAAAGAGCAACAAGCCGCGCCTCGAGATCGGAGCGCGGCGCAACGCGCGCCCCTTCGGAAAGTTGGTGGCCCGGCGGATCGGGAAGGGCCTTGCGGTCCAGCTTGCCCTGTACCGTTCTGGGAAAGGCCGGTATGAAGACAAACTGGGCGGGGCGCATGTGGCCGGGCAGCCGATCCCTCAGCCAAGCCCCAAGCTGCTCTTCGTCCGGCGCTGGCTGGCCACAGGGCACCAGATAGGCCACGATTCTCGGGTTGTCCGGATCCTTCTCGTAAAAGACCGCCACCGCATCGTCAATTTCAGGGTGGGTCCGCAACACGCTTTCTATTTCACCCGGCTCAATGCGGTAACCGCGCAGCTTGATGTAGCGGCCCATCCGGCGCATGAACTGGATGTTGCCATCGGGCTTGAAGAAAACCAGATCGCCCGTCCGGTATAGCCGGCCTGTGTCCCTATCGCTGAAGGGATCCGGCACGAACTGCTTCGCAGTCAACTCCGAATCATTATAGTAGCCCCGGGCGAGACCCACACCGCCGATGTAAAGTTCACCGGGTACCCCCACGGGCAGGGGATTCATCGAGGGGTCGAGGACGTAAATTCGCGTGTTCTGGATCGCGGTGCCTATCGGGGCGTTGCCCGCCGGCCGGGGATGGGTATCGTGCGCCTGGTACAGCGTGACGTAGATCGCCGCCTCGGTTGGGCCATAGAGATTGAGCAGCACCAGGCCGGGCGTGGCTTCCACGATGTCGCTCAGCAAGGCCTCGGACAAGGGCTCCACGCCGACGAGCAGCCTGCGCCACGGCAGGGGAGCGCGCCGCTGGGTTTCGAGCAGTGTCGGCAGCATGAATCCGGGAATATACCCCGTGACAACCTCCCGCGCCCGGAGCCATTCGAGGCACGCGTCGGGATTGGCCCGCACGCGCTCGGGAATGATGTGCAGGGTGGCGCCCGCCAGCAGGCTGGTCCAGGATTCATAGACGGACACGTCGAAGCTGAAGGCGGTCCAGATACTGCACGCGTCGCCGGGCCCCACGGGAAGGCGCGCCTGCAAGTCCTGGTAGAGGTTGATTACGCCCTGGTGGGTACAGCATACGCCTTTGGGGTCGCCGGTCGAACCGGAGGTGAAGATGACATAGGCCAGGTGCTCGCCGCTTGCCCCGATGCTGGGAGAGTCGACGGAAAATCCCTCCAGCAGCCCCGGCGCATCCAGACACACGCATTCCATCGCGGTGTCGCTCAACTGGGGGGCGAGCTCGTCTTCGGTCAGGATCAGGCGGGGCGTCAGCACCGACAGGACCCGCGCACGCCGTCCGGGAGGATCGAGCAGATCCAGGGGCACATAGGCCGCGCCCGCTTTGAGGATGCCGATAATCGCCACCATCACGCGCACGGTCCGCCCCAGAAAGAAGGGTACGGGTTCTTCGGGCGTCACGCCCCGCGCCAGCAGGTAGTGGGCGAGCTGATTGGCCCGAGCATCCAGCTCGGAGAAGGTCAGGGACGTCTCGTCGTCCGCCACCGCCACGCAATCGGGGAGTTCCGCCGTGCGGGACTCAAAGAGCTGGTGCAGCGACTGGCTGCGGTCCAGCGGAAAAGAAGTATCCGTCCACGTCTCCAGCAGCAGCTTCTTTTCCGCAACATCCAGCATTTCGAGCGCGCCGACGGCCGTGGTGGGCGACGCAACGGCGGAGGCCAGCAAGGTGCTGAAGTTGTTGAGAATTCTATCGGCCGTGGCGGCTTCAAAGAGTGCCGTGTTGTACTCCAGATTGAGGATCAGCGCGCCATCCCGGGGCTGAATTGACAGGCTGAGGTCGAACTTCGCGCCGCCGTTGCTGATTTCCTCGCCGCTGATGTGAAGGTCCGAAAAGGTCGCCTCGAAAGGCGGAGTGTTGTGCAACACAAACAGTACCTGAAAGAGGGGCGAGCGGCTTGAATCGCGCTCATGATACACTTCGGCCACGACCTGCTCGAAGGGAACATCCTGATTTTCCTGCGCGCCCAGCACGGCGCATTCCACCGCGCCCAAGCAGTCGAGAAAGGTCTGTTTGGGCTCCACGTTGGTTCGCAGGGCCACGGTATTCACGAAGAATCCGATGAGATCTTCCAACCCGGGATGGTTGCGCCCCGCAACCACGGAACCGATAACGATGTCGTTCTGTCCGGTATAGCGGTGCAGGAGAACGTTCCAGGCCGCCGTGAGCACGACAAAAAGGGTGCTTCGATTGCCCGCCGCCAGTTGCTCCGCGGCGCGGGTGAGTTCCGAATCCACGCGCCGCTGTACAACCTGCCCGGCCCAGGTCTGTCGGGGTGGACGTACACGGTCCGCTGGAAAATCCAGCGGGGCAATGGGGCCGGCCAGGTGCTCTTTCCAGTAGGCCAGTTGCTGCTGGTAACTGGATATTCTGGCCTCGTCTCGTTGCCATTGGCTATAATCGACGTACTGATACTTCAGGGGCGCAAGGGCCGCGCTTTCCCCCCGTTCCTGGGCCGCGTAGCTGGCGGCGAGGTCGTCCAGCAGCACGCTGATCGACCAGCCGTCAAACACGGCGTGATGCACCACAATCCCCAAATAAGCGAGATCGGCATCCGCCCGGAGCAACGTGGCCTTCAGCATGGGACCCTGTTCAAGCGAGATGGCCTCGCGGGCCGCACGGGAAAGATAGTCCCCGGCCGAGGCTGCGGAGTCTTTATCCGCTCCGTCAAGGTCGATGACCAGGAATGGCACGTTCTCCGCCGGGAGTATTGTCTGGTAAGGACTGTCGCCGACCATCGTAAAGACGGTGCGCAGGGCCTCGTGTCGCGACACCACCGCATCCAGCGCACGCTGAAGGTGTTCACTATTCAGTGCGCCACGGATCTCGAACAAAAGCGGCACGTGGTACGTCGTGTTTTCGGGGTCGAGGCGCTCGACGACCCAGAGGCGCTCCTGGGCATACGAAAGGGGAAGGGGGACGCTTCGGTCGGCCAGCCCCATGCCATCCGCGGCGCCCGACGTCTCGCCCGATGCAATCACGCGGTCGATGGCCTTTGCCTGGGCGGCGAGGGTCGCGTTTTCCATGACAAAGCGCAGCGGCAGCGCCACCGAAAATTGATCGCGTATCCGCAGCAAGAGCCGCGTAATCAGCAGGGAGTGCCCGCCCAGTTGATAAAAATCATGCTCGACTCCCACCCGGCTGGCGCCCAGCAACTCTTGCCACAAGGTGGCCAGGGTGCTCTCGGTCTCGGTTCGGGGTGCCGTGTATACGGCATCGAGCACCACCGCCTCCGCGGGCGCGGGCAGGGCGTCGGTTTCGATCTTGCCGTTGTTGTTCAACGGGAAGGCGTCAAGGTGGACGAAGGCCGACGGGACCATGTAGATCGGCAGGGTTTTCAGCAGGTGGGTGCGCAGCACCTCCACAGCCACAACTTCCCGTGCAAGATAATAGGCCACCAGGCGCGGGTCGCCCGGCACGTCTTCGCGCAGCCGGACGATGGCGCTGCGAATCCCCGGTGCTTCGCTGAGTTCGGCTTCGATTTCGCCCAGCTCGATGCGGAAGCCCCGCAATTGGACCTGATTGTCGTTTCGACCGATGAATTCCAGATCGTTGTCATAAAGGCGCACTAAGTCGCCGGATTTGTAAAGGATCGGCGGATAGGCCGTGGTATCCAGCGGATCGGGGATGAAGCGCTCGGCGGTCAACTCGGGTCGGTTCAGGTAACCCAGGCACACGCCCGGCCCGCCGATAAACAGTTCACCCACCTCGCCGACGGCCACGGGCTGCCGGTTTTCGTCCAGTATCCGAAGATAGAGATCGCGAATAGCGCCGCCGATGAAGCTCGGGGTGCCCGGCTTCGCATCGGCCTTCGTCAGGGGGCGGTAGGTGACAAAGACCGTGGTCTCGGTGATTCCGTACACATGGACGATGCGTGGCTTCTCGTCGCCGTGTCGCTCAAACCAGGGCGCCAGACTCGACAGGGCCATATACTCGCCGCCGACGAGGACATAGCGCAGCGCCAGACGCCGCGAGGTCTCCAGCGGCAGCGTTTCATCATGATGCTGAATCTGCTTGAAAGCCGAGGGAGTCTGATTGAGTACCGTCACGCCTTCATCAATGAGGAGCTGATAAAAGTCCTCCGGCGAACGGCTTACGAGGTGGGGCACCATCACGATGCGCCCGCCGAAGAAGAGGGCACCCCACATCTCCGATACGGAAAAGTCAAAAGCGTAGGAGTGGAAAAGGCTCCATACATCGTCCGGGCCAAACCCGAAATCGGGCTGCATCTCCGTAAAGAGGCGATAGACATTCCAATGGGACACCAGGGCGCCCTTGGGCTTGCCGGTGGACCCCGAGGTGTAGATTACATAGGCCAGGTCGGAGGGGGAGGCGGGCACATCGAGGTTTTCGGCGGATTCCTCGTCCCAGGGGCGATCATCGCCATCCAGCACCACCAGCGAGGCATTGCCGCCCACGAAGCGCTCCCGGTGCTCCTTGTGGACGATAACCAGGGGGCACTGGGCGTCCTCGACGATCATGCGCACGCGATCCGCCGGGTAGATCGGGTCCATGGGAACATAGGCCGCGCCCGTCTTGAGGACCGCCAGGATCGCGATAACCGGGTCGAAGTTTCGGTCGAGACACAGTCCCACCCGTTGCCCTGCACGGGCCCCGCATCGGTGCAAATAATGAGCCAGCCGGTTCGCGCGCGCGTTCAGCTCGCCATAGGAAAGTGTGTTCCCCGCAAACGTCAGCGCGGGTGCTACGGGCACCTCCGCCGCTTGTGCTTCGAACCGGATATGCAGACAGTTGGTATCTCGAATCATCACGATTGGTTTCTGGCTCTCTGAACACAAGGCAACTGCCCAGGCAGTGCCTGACTCCCCCTACTACTCCCATGGCCTCAATGATATCAGGACGAGCAGGGTGCCCGCCACTACCTCGGCAAGAAACTGTCAGACGACGACCATGGGGCGGAGCCCTCGAAGCGGTTCGGGGAACCATGGGGAGGGGATTGTCCGTGAGGAAAGGTAGACTCGTGTGCGAGAAGGGTCCGATTTCCATCTGCGGCGGCACCTGGCGCGCTGCGGGGTGCGACCAGGCGGCTCAGCGTTCCACGGGCAGGCGGATGGAAAACTCGGTGCCTTCCTCCTCGGAGGTGGTGAATTGGACGTGGCCTCCCAGATACTGGCCGCCGAGTAGCCGCATGCTGTAGGTCCCCACGCCCCGGCCAAGCTCTCCCTTGGTGGTGAAGGAACGCTTAAAAATCTGTTTCGCCACATCGTCGGGGATTACGCCCGGATTCCAGACGGAGAACACGGGCGCGCCTTCGATACGATCAAAGTAGATCTTGACCGTTGTGCCGGGGCCCACCGCTTCCAGGGCGTTCTTCACCATGTTAATCAGTACGCGCCGGAGCAGCCGGATATCACTCTCGAAGCGGACATCCGTCGAGAGGCGCAGTAAGCGGAGCGACTTGCCCTGAGATATCGGGTGCTGTTCGAAAACTTCCTTGACCTGTCCGAGGACCACTCCCGCGTCAACGGTTGAATAATGGACGTCCAATTCACCCCGCTCCGCCTTCATGAGGCATTCCTGGCCCTCCACCTCTTCATTCAACTGGTTCGAAAGGGCCATGATCATTCGGGACGCAAATTGGGTGTCCTCCGTACCAATGAGTTCGCTGTAGCCGATGAGGCCCTGCAGCACATTCCGAAGGTCGTGCATGAACAGCCTTTCCAGTACGTCGCGCCGCTTTTCGGGGCTGATATCCTGAAGAACAAAAGCCGTTACCGGCTGTCCGGCCAGCATCATAGGCGTGCAGCGCACGTGGAACTCCGTAGCCCGTATCTCCCCGTCGTTTTCCATCGTCAGGGAGCATTCGCCCTCGGTGGGCTCACCGCTGTTCTGGCTTGCAAGAATAGTGAGCACCGCCCCGCACTTACCGCATTTATGGGAGGTGCCACAACCGCCGGGCCCAAGATGGGCGTTCTCGCAATGGAGTAGTTCCCCGGGCCGAAGTCCGAAGATGGCCTCGGGGTCCCGTATCCCGAGCGCATGGAGAAGCGTGTCATTCGCCGCGATAATCTGGCGGTGGCGGTCCAGGATCAGCAGATAGCCATGGACTGCCTCCAGGACAACCTGAACAATCGGATCCCGCATCGCGCTCCGCACCAGTTCCCTTAGCTTGTCGGGGTCGGCACGGCGCGCCGCCGCAAAAAAAGTATCGGGACTGTCGTTGGACGGAAGGGAATGGGTGCCCGCTCTTGTAGCTCCGTCTGACATAGACCCTCCTGAGAGTTTGTTGACGTAGCGCGATGAAAGTATGGATTTCTCCGAAACACCGCATAGCTGAAGTATGGCACACATCGCTCAGGGCGTCAATCGCTTCCGGCCGAGCGGTACTCAAACCGCCGAGTCAGGACGTCGGGCCACGGCACGGCGCAGGTCCGCAGGAGGTCGATTTTCTTTCTTCCCGCCATGGTAGTATAGGGTCCGGGCTGACCGCCGCGGTCGACATCGGTACCTGTAATCACTTTGGAATCACCACCCTCGGCAACCCGGGGTGGGGCCCAGGAACTGCAGTAGCACTCCGAAAGGCAGACTGGTCATGCGCGTCTTTTCTAAATGGATTTCATATTGGGAACGTAGACGAATAACGCGTGTCGCGCTGAAAAGTGCTTCCGCCGATGCGCGTCGCGCGGCCGTCAGGGCATTGGGCCTCTCGTGGCCGGATGCTGCGACGCGAGCATTCCTCCTCCAGCACACGGTGAAAGACGAGGACGGATGGGTGCGGATCGAGGCATTGGAATTGCTTGCCCGCCTGTGGCCGGACGATATTGCGCGGCACGAGGCAGAAAAGCTCGCGACAGGGAATAGTACGTTCGGTGCGCGTTCAATTGCCGTGCATTTGCTGGACAAAACCTGGGGAGAAGGTGCATCGCGCGACGTGTTTCGTCAATGCGCTGTACACGGCGATCACGAGACGGTCCGCAAGGCGGGCATCTGGGCGATTGCCCGCAACTTTCCCGATGGCGAAACGCGAACCCTTCTTGAAAATCTCGCGTCACCTGATCCGAGCCACTACAGTCGCGAAATGGCACTGCAAGCGCTGGCCGAACACTGGCCGGATGATCGCACCAGAGAACAATTGCTGGACTACGCCGCCACGGACGAGTGCGGCTTTGTTCGCAACGTCGCCATTGGTCGGCTGGCAGCCAGTTGGCCCAATGCGGACCTCAGGGAGTTGTTGCTGACTCATTTTCGAGCAGACCCGGATTCTGGCGTTCGCTACAGCGCCTTTGAGCTATTGAAACGGTACCCTGCCGACGATACGCTGAGGGCATCCCTTGAGACGTGTGCTGTCCGGGACGCGAGCGGCAGCATTCGCGGACATGCAATCACGCAGCTCGCAGCGACCTATCCGGACGACCGGACCTGCATGCTCCTCCAGGCAAGGGCGAACGAGGATACCGATGAATTCACGGTCGTTTCCGCGCTCCACGGACTGGCCGCAATTCGCCACGATGAAGAAACCAGAGCCCTGCTGCTGGATTTCATGAACGACCCAACCCGTGACCATGCACGCTGGAAGGTGCCCGACGCCCTGGCGGTCGGCTGGCCAGATGAAGCGACCCGGAGCCTCCTGGAAGAGTGGGCACTGGACACGTCCGATGCCCGGGGTCGAGGAGCTGCGCTCGATACCCTCGTGAACACGTGGCCGGACCAACGTACAAGAGAACTGGTCATGGAAGCCGCCCGGACCTTGGAAAAGGATAACGCCCGTCAACGCGCCCTCTGGATGCTGACGGAGCACTGGCCGGACGATGAATCTCATGCGTTTATCATGGAACGCATCCAGAACGACCCCGAGCCCTATCCCCGCTGGGTGACGATTAGCCACTTGGTAAAGCGGTGGCCCAATCAGGCGACGCGGGAGTTTCTCGAATCCCTCGTGGAGGTAGACAGCGCTCCAGAAGTCCGGAGAACAGCCTTGGCGGCCCTCGCGGAGCACTGGCCCGACGCGAAGACCCGAAAGCTACTTGAACGCGTCCTTTGGCGCGATAAAGACCCTTCTGTACGACTTGCAGCCTTCATCGCCCGCCACAATACCTGGGTGGCAGCCAACCAGAAGGCGACATCCCCGGAATGACGATTTTTTCCCGGTCGCCATGCTAGTATAACGGGCACAAGGCCGTAGCGTTCGACCAGAGGACTCCGATGACCACCACCACCCAAATAGCGCCCGTGCGCGTGCTTGCCGAGGATGTGGCGAACAAGATCGCCGCAGGCGAGGTCGTGGAGCGCCCCGCTTCGGTGGTGAAGGAATTGCTGGAGAACGCGCTGGACGCCGGATCGACCCGGATCACGGTGCGGGTCGTGGCCGCCGGACGTCGGCTTATCGAAGTGACCGACAACGGGCACGGGATGTCGGAGCAGAACGCCCTTCTCTCCATCGAGCGCCACGCCACGAGCAAAATCCGCTCTGCGGAGGACCTGGAGGACATTCGTACCATGGGCTTTCGGGGCGAGGCCCTGGCCAGTATTGCTTCGGTTTCCCGCTTTGAAATGGTCACGCGGCGGGAACAGGACGACAACGGCACGCGCATCCGCATCGACGGCGGCATCTTGCGCGAGGTGGAGCAGGCGGGGGCGCGACCCGGCACGCGCGTCACGGTGAACCGCCTCTATTTCAATACGCCCGTCCGAGCGAAGTTCCTCAAGGGCTTGACCACCGAGCTGGGCCACTGTATCGACGTCGTCCAGCGTCATGCCCTGGCCCGCGCCGGCGTGGGCTTCCAATTCCTGCACAACGACAAGATGCTGCTGGATATCCCGCCCCATGCTACCCTCCGCGAGCGGGTGGCTATCATCTGGGGCCTTTCCACCTCCAAGGACATGATCGAAGTGCGGGGCGAGCAGGCGGGCTACCACCTCCATGGCATCATCGGCCTGCCGGGTTTGACACGCTCGGCCCGTTCCCACCAGTTTTTCTTCATGAACGACCGCCCGGTCATCAACCGTTCGCTTCAATACGGCTTCGAGGACGGCTACCGGGGCCTCGTCACCATTGGCCGCCACCCCATCGGCGTGCTCATGCTGGAAACGAATCCCCGCTTTGTGGATGTGAACATCCATCCGGCCAAACGGGAAATCCGCTTTCGCGATGAACGGGTGGCCCGGGACGCCGTGCGCGATATCGTGCGGAATTGCCTCGCAGAGGCCCATGCGCCCGCCCTACACACCCATGTCGCTCCAGCGCCGACGCAGGAGCGCTTCGAGGTCCTGCACCTTGCCGAGGTGGAGGCCGAGACTCACATGCCGGCCGACGAACTGGAGTCCATGCCCGAATCGCATGCACCCGAGCCCGTCACCCCGGTAGCGCCGATCCGGAGCTACGAACCTGCTCCCGCGGCGCACCCGGAGCCCGTCGCGCCGCGCCACAGTCCTCCTCAACCCATCGAAATGCGCACAGATCCTTCGTCCCCTCAAAAGGCCGACGTTGACGCGCCCGTTGCGCCGCGCCGCGCGGAGTTTGTTCTCGCGTCGCCGCCACCGCCTCGACCGACGGCACGCCAGGGCGAATTCCCCGAGATGGCCCCGCCCGCCACGGAAAACGTGGTGCCCGAGGCGGTCTATCGGCCCGTGGAAGGCATCGGCGATGCGCCCATGCAGCTCTTTGATACCTATCTTCTGGTGCCGGGCGACGAGCGGCTGCTGATCATCGATCAGCACGCGCTCCACGAGCGTTTGAACTATGACAGCCTCATGGCGGAGCTGGCGGATCACCACTATGAATCCCAGCAGTTGCTGGTGCCCATCGTCATCGAAGTAGCCCCGGCCCAGGTGCGTCTGCTGGAGAGCAACCTGCCCATTTTTCGCAAGATCGGCATCGAGCTGGAGCCCTTCGGCGGCAACACTTTCCAGGTGACCGCCATCTGCCATCTCTACGAAGAAGCCAAGGTGCGCGATCTGGTCTACCACGTGCTCGATGAAATCGGACAGGGCGACCTCTTCGACAGCGCGAACGCCATGGCCGATGCCCTGCGCATGGCGACCCGGGCCTGCAAAGCCTCCGTCCGCGCGGGCGATCCGCTGACGCCCCAGGAGCGTCGTGGGCTGCTGGAAGGCTTCCAGCGTCTGCGCCCGCCCTACACCTGCCCCCATGGCCGCCCCATCATCGTGGAGCTTACCCAGAACCAGATGGAAAAAAGCTTCCGGAGAATCCAGTGAGCGATGCCTCGGGCGGCGCGCTGCCCCTGATTGCCGTCGTGGGGCCCACCGGCTCGGGCAAGTCCGCCCTGGCCCTCGCGCTGGCGGAGCACTTGGGCACGGAAATCATCTCCGTCGACTCCATGCAGTTCTATCGCGGCATGGAAATCGGCACGGCGGCCCCCAGCCTCGCGGACCGCGCCCGGGTGCCCCATCACTTCGTTGCCTTTCTCGATCCCGGCGAAGAAATGGCCGCGGGCATCTACCAGCAAATGGCCCGAAGCGAGGTGAACCGCATCCACGCAAGTGGTCGCTCCGCCGTCGCCGCCGGGGGATCGGGGATGTATGTCAGCGCCCTGCTCGACGAGATCTTCGATGGCCCCGGTCGAGACCCCGAAGTGCGCGCGCGCCTGGAGGAAGAAGCCCAATCGCTGGGCAACGACGTGCTCCTGGAGCGGCTCCGCGCCGTCGATCCCGACTACGCCGCCAACCTCACCAGCGTCAACGACCGGGTGCGCATCGTCCGCGCGCTGGAAGTGTATGAACTCTCCGGCCGCCCCTACAGCGCGTTGCACCGGGAGCACCGTCAGCACGCGGCCTCGCTCCCAGCCATTCAGTTCGCCCTGCAGTATGAGGATCGTCAGGATCTCTATGAGCGCATTAACCGGCGCGTGCTCCAGATGATTGACGAGGGCTGGGTGGAAGAAGTTCAGGCCCTGCTCGACAGCGGGAAGGGTCCCCACGTGGAGCGACTGAAGGCCCTGGGCTACCGCGAGATCATGGCCCACCTCGAAGGCAAGCAGAGCCTCGACGCCGCCATCGCCGCAAGTCAGATGCACCACCGCCGCTACGCCAAGCGCCAGCTCACGTGGTTCAACGCCGACCCCAGGATTCACTGGCTGCCCGCCGGACCCGGCATCGGTTTGGACCAGCAACTGGAAGCCCTGCTGGCGCTCCTGGAAGATCAGGACACACCGAAAGCCGGGATGCACCGTTATCTCCAAGCGAATATGAGTCGCGAATGAGCGAAGAAAAGAAAGCTAAACCACGAATGGACACGAATCAACACGAATAAGAAGAACCGGAGCTCCACTTGAATGCTAAATCATCCATAAACGCTCAAAGCAAAATGACGGGGCGAAACGGGCGTTCTTCATCCGTGAATATCCGTGAATATCCGTGTAATCCGTGGTAAGAAAATAAAGAATCTTTACCACGGATTACATGGATATGCACGGATGGAAATAGCGTACAAGCTGCGTGGAATGCCTTAGGGAATGCGACGCTGTCAGGGGCGATTCGATTTCTTATTCGTGTAAATTCGTGTCCATTTGTGGTTAAAATCTTTGTTGGAATGGCGGCAGCGGAAGGCGTATTGCCATGGAGTCAACGATGTCATTGACGAGACCCACGCACGAACGAGGTCCGAAGGGCCTGTTGCGACTCGTCTGGCGCTGCATCCTCTTCGCGCTGCTGAACGCCGTTCTGGCCGTCGTTGTGCTGAAAATCCACGAGTCCACCCTGCACTATGCCCGATGGGAGACCGACTCCAATCTTCTAATCATGCCCCGGAGCGAGCACCGCGATGTTGTCATTCTCGGTACGTCCCACGCCTACGTGTGCGCTCGATTTCAGGAGCACCAGGCGGCCACGGAGCGGGAGCTGGGCCGGACCGTGTTCAACATGGCCATCGCCCAGGGCGGCGGAATCACCCCAGCGCGCTTCTATCTGGAGACCTATTTTGATCAGGGCAATACAGCGGCCCACGTGGTCTACCTGCTCGATCCCTTTGTCTTTTTTACGGCCGGGTCGAACGAGCAACACCGCTTTGTCTATATGGAGCCCTTCCGTTTTCACTTCCTGGCGAAGATGCTTCGCAACGGCTACAACTATCAGCAGATCGTCACGTACATCCGGTCAAAGTTCAGAGGCCAGTGGCTGTTCCAGAAGCCCCAATTGCTGATCCACCACGTAAAGGGCTATCCCCCCGAGCTGGTCACGCCGGAACGCATCACGAAACGCATGGGCACCTTGTATCCCGATGGCCTGCACGACGAAGTCTTCCAACGATACCAGGCGGAGTTCCTCAAGATCGTCGCCTTGTGCAAGGCGCGGGGCGCGCAGTTGAACGTCGCTGTCCCGCCCACCATGCTCGGCCCGGAAACCGGACACGCCGCCATGATGGCCTGGTTGGAGACGCTGGAGGCCAGCGGCGATATCACGCTGAGCGACTGGTCCAACGCT
Organism: Candidatus Hydrogenedentales bacterium; assembly: GCA_942492815.1. Taxonomy (GTDB): domain Bacteria; phylum Hydrogenedentota; class Hydrogenedentia; order Hydrogenedentales; family JAEUWI01; genus JAEUWI01. Next base: position 435,237 of record OW818658.1, read on the forward strand.
ATAAAGTCCCCCGAGCGGTACTACAACTTGGACCACCTCAACCTCAGCGGCACCCAGGAATTCATGGGCCAGTACCTACGGCCCATGCTGGACGCGGAAGACGAAAAAGTCAGCGGCGCGGATGGAGCGCGGTCACAATGACGCCTGAACAATTCCGCAAGCGCGCCCTGGCCTTTCCGGAAGCCTCAGAGGAACCCCACTTCGAGAAGACCTCCTTTCGCGTGCGAAAGAAGATCTTCGCGACCATGTCGCCGGAAAAGGCGGAGGTGGTGTTGAAGTTGCCTCCCCTGGAGCAGACGGTTTTCTCGGATGCCAGCGACGGCGCCATTTACCCCGTGGCGAACAAATGGGGCCAACAGGGCTGGACCGTGGTGTTGCTGAAAAAGGTGAAGATGGGTCTGCTCCAGGATGCTCTGGTTTGTGCCTATCGATGCGTCGCGCCGAAGAAGCTGGGGGAGATGGTGGAGTGAACGGGAGGGGGCGCCGCCTGCTCGGGGCAAGGGAAACACAAGTTACGATGTGGACAGAAGCGTGACTTCAAAGGACTGACGTGCCACACGATCGCGAGGTACGAGCGTTCGTGTGCGGATGGCGCGGCATCCCAAGATCCTTGCAAGGACCGGAAGGAGCGATTTGTCGTATTAATCCCTCAGGCTTTATGCCGCACATTCAAGCACCCTGTGCGGTGTCCAGTGGTTCCGCGAATCACACACGAACGCTCGTACCTCGCGATCGTGTGGCACGTTCCAGGACGTCCGGTTGGCAGTGGAAGGTCTACGCTCGCGCAGCCCACCGCGCTGCTGTCAGCCTCAGCTTCTCCACCATGAGCCTGGCCCGGTCCCGACAGGCGCGATAGATCTCCAGCGTGGTCTTTGCCAGCAGTTTGGGATCGGCGCCGTCGAGGTTGTCGCGCTCGAAGCGGGCCATCAAGATCAGAGGGCGGCACGGCGGATTGACCTCGCTGAAGACCCGGCCCTCTTCGTCCAGCGCCATAAGTTGGGCCACGAGCGTCTTGGCTTCGTCGAAGCGGTCCCGCTTAAGGGCTTCGAGTAATCGTGTGGTGACGGATTCGCCACGGGTGGAGATGGCGGCAAGCTCTTCGAAATGCTTCGCGGCATCCTCCGCCCAGGCCGACACGGTTCCGGAATCCGGCCCGGCATAGTGGCGGAGCATCTGGTCGAGGCTTTCCACTTCGCCTTCGGGCGTGCCCGTCCGCGAAAGGTGGGCGACCCACATGGCGCGGTAGGCGATGCGCATGAAATCCCGCTCGTCCATGGCGCGCTGAATCACCGGATAGTATTCCAAATAACCGTCAGGTGCGAAGCGCGTGATGTAGAGATCGACATTGTCCAGTGCGCCATCGTCGGCCACGGGGGGGAGGGCAGTCTCTTGCCCGTGATGGCGCGCATAGTCGATGGCGGCGAGCACCTGATTCGCCTTGATCAGTTCGCGCTCATCCTTGCCCGAAGGTACGTAGTCCGAGCGCCCCAGGTTGGTGCGGCGCGCTTCGATGGCGCAATGACCCGCGCCATAGGGGCCGGTTTCGCGGTAATGCACATTGCCCACGGAGACCAGGGTAATGGGACAGCCCACCGACGCGGCGATGTGCATCGTGCCCGTATCGTTGGTCACCAGAATCGTGGCGCGCTTGAGCAGGGCGGCCACCTGCGCCACGGAAGTCTTGCCGAAGAGGTGGGTGGCCAGGCCGGGTGCGAACGACTCGAAGCGATCGCCCAGGGGTTGCTCGGACTGCACGCCGAGAAGGAACACCTTTGCCTGATGCCGCTCCACGAGGAGGCGCCCGAGGGCGGCGAAGTTCTCGATGGCCCAGCGCTTGCCCTCTTCGCTCGCCCCGAGCTGGAAACAGGCCACGTAGTCGCCGTCGTTCACGCCGTGCTCCGCGAGGAGCGCCTCGGCGAAGCGGTGGTCGTCGTCGTGAAGATCAAAGTGAAGTTCGCGCGAGGGGGGCGCATCTTCCACGATGTTGCGCGTGATATCGCAGAGATTCAGGTCGTTGTACTCGCGACTGAATACGCTGGTGAAGAAATAGGTCGTCCAACGGCCCCGCAGGATAAACTGCCAGTCGTCACCCAGGTGCGCGCCGTAGACTTCGGGGATCTCCGCGATCTTGATCAGCATGGCGGAACTGACGCTGTGGGTCACATTGTAGGCGATGTCAAAACGGCCCGCCCGGATGTCCTGAATGCGTTTGTCCGTGAGCTGGTAGGCCTCCAGCAACTTGTTCGAATCATCCGCGATGAGCCGGCGGTATAGCTCGTCTTCGTCGTAGATCATCACGTCGTTGATGTCGTGATTGCGATCCGCAATTGCCCGGCTCATCTGGCGCACCAGCAGCGTGATGTGGGCCTCGGGATGCTTGCGGCGCACCATGTGAATCAACGGCGTCGTCTGGAGCACATCGCCCAGTCGTGTGGTCTGCACAATCAGGATCCGCATCAGCGCACCAGCTTCAGGACCGCGTCGGCGTCCTGCTTCACTTGCCGCATATAGGCGATGACCTGCTCGGGATAGAGGTGGCCCTGGCCTTTTTTCAGCGAGAGCTGCGTGAGGGTGTCGTAGGCGAAAGGCGTTTCTTCCGGGAAGTGCTCCAGCCACTGGCGCAGCGCGTCGGACTGGTCCAACCGCTCCTTGATTTCGCCAATCGTGTGGCGCGCCCGGATGCCCCGCTCCAGCATGGCGGCACCGTGGACCCGGTGGATGTGGCGGAGCATGGTTGACGCGCGGTGCTCGTAGGTGTGCTCCGACAGAACACGCCGTTGGGCGGCTTCCGCGATGGTCTTGCGCGCTTCGGGGCGTGCCAGGAAGTAGTCGATACGCTCCCGTAGTTCTTTCAGGTTGCGGTAGACCGGCAATTCCGTGTCGAAGTCAAAGAGCGTTTCCAGGCCGATGCAGGGATCGCAGAGCTGGAAGCCCCCGGTGGCCGCGATCTCGAAGACCCGGGGATTGATCGCGTCGCAATCGGGATCCACGCCCGGTTTGCTGCTGCTCGAGTGGAGGTTCAGGTTGATGGTGCTCGCCGCCACAATCTTCATGAAGGTCTCGGAGTCGAAGCGGCTTTCGCCATCCACGAGGCGCTGGGCCACATAGCGGTCCGTCCAGTTCACGCCCCAGATCTTGAAATTATAGTCGCTCAGGCCCTTAAACAGCTCCACGCGGTTGTAATAGCCCGCGCCCGCAAAACTCAGGTCACAGCCATAGTGCTTGCGGTCCTCATCGCTCAGCGTTACCGCGCGGTGCAACGCGGGATCGCAGGCCGTCTGCACATAGGCGTGATGGCGGCAGCCCACTTCGTCGAGCTTCGTCTCAAATTCGCCCGGCTGAATGTGGAAAAAGAAATCGTAGTAGCGGGCGATGTCCCGCCAGTAGGGCAGGTGCCGCCAGTTCTCCACATACCAGAATGCGGTCACGATTCCGTTCTTCCGGAGCCGCTCGGCGAAGTTCGGGGCCACGGGCGCCTGGGCAAGCACGATACAGATTTCCGGATTGAACTCCGCCACCTGGGCATAGGTCCATTCCGAGAGAAAATTGGTGTACATCCCCGTAAGCTGCCCCTGGGGCGTGGCGCCGGTCACCGTGGCCTGAAGCTTCTCATACAGGGGCCAGGCGGACTCGTGATCGATCAGGCGTACGTGGTGGCCCAGCCCTTCGAAGGCCCGGGCGAGATAGCCCGCGATGGGTAGAGACCCGCCGTACATGGGGCCGACCACGGCAATGTTCAGGTGCTTGTCCGCGAGCGCCCCGGCGTAGAGATCGCCCAGCGCCGCGTCGACTTCTTCGCGGTGGAGTTGGGCCGTGGGCGGATGAATCAGCACGTGGGGCTTCCGCGTCACGAAGTCCGCGAGCGCCGTTGGAAAATCTGAATCCGGGAGAGGGCCTGCGCCGATAAGGCAGGTCGCCTCCGAGAGGGGGCCCGCCACGGCAAGCTTCACGATATCCAATTCGGGCTCGATAACGATGACTTCGTGGCCCCGGGCGAGGAGCTCCAGCACGTGGTAGCCCAGGCCGCAACCGAGCACGAGCACGGGGCACTCGTCTTCCAGCTTGGCCGATTCCACCAGGCGCCGCGCTTCCTCTTCGGGATTGTAGCGGCTGTGCATCTGGATGCTGCCCGCCCGCAAGGTGGGCGAGCCGGTGCGCCCGGTCTCCACCACGCGATCGGGCGTGACCGCGTGATCGGCCAAGGCCGTGCGCCATGCTTCGGGCGATCTGAGATAGGGTTCAGTCATGGGGTCTACGAAGTTGAAGAAAAGAGTTTTACCACGAAGAGCACGAAGTTCACGAAGGGACAAGGAAGAAGTAAAACGGTAACACTTTAGTCGTCTGAATCATCAATAGAATGATTTAACCACGGAGACCTGGAGAAAAAAGAATGCAGATGCACGCGTGCCGAGTGATAGTACGGTTACTTTCGATAGACTCTCTCAAATTCTTCTCACGTATGGGTCTTCTCCGTGCCTCCGTGTGCTCCGTGGTCGATTCTTTTCTGTTGACCACGGAAGGTCACGGAATTTCACGGAAAAGAAGAATAAATAAACGCCATCAACCTGCTTTGGCTTCACATCCGATTTCGCAAGCCCGCAGCCTGACATCCAGAAAATAAAGCAGAAGATCTATTCAAAGAACCCAATAAGCGCAGGAGTGAACCTATTATCGTTCTATTTGAGTTCTTTGAGGTTAAATCCCATTTCACATTGCCTCGAACCACGTTAAGTGGCCCACTTATTCGTGTTTACTCGTATCCATTCATGGTTCGTTCTCTTTCCGCATCGCCATCGCGTCCGCCAGCAATTTCGCGCCCGCGTGGTTCGGTTCAAAGAGCTGCACCAACTCCACCAGTTCCCGCGCACCGTCGAAATCGTTCAGTTCACACAGGACCCGCGCATGGGTCACTTTCAGGTCGAGATTGCCGGGATAAAACTCCAGGTAGGCTGTCATCGTGGGCAGCGCATCTTCCAGGCGATTCACCCGCTTGGCCACGTCTACAAAGGATTCCAGCAATGCGCGGTTGGCAAAGTTCGCGTCGAGCGCCCGTTGCATCCGCGGGAACGCAGCCTCGTGATTGCCGGCCTGGTACTCGATCAGACCCAAGGCGCCGTCCGCACGATCAAAATCGGGTTGATGCGACAAGGCGTGTTCCAGCAGGGGGCGGGCCTCGGCCGCTTTATTCATGGCCAGCAGCAGAATCCCGAACTCGCCCTCAAGCGTGGGGGAGAGGTTCGTCTCCAGCAGCTTCCGGTAAGTTTCGGCGGCCTTCTCCAGAAGGCCCAACCGGGCCATGCCCTTCGCCACGATGCTGTAACGCTCCACATCGCTCACACCCGCAGCATCCAGGGCATGGGCCACCGCCGCCTCGTACTCGCCGGATTCCAGGGCTTTGCGCGCAAATTCCAGCCGGTCGATGCCCGGCTTGCAGGCGATCCCGAGCCACTGATAGGTCAGGAATTCGCCATAGGCTTCGTCATCCACCGCCTCCATCGTGACGAGCCCCAGCGTGATGGAGCCATCTTCGTTCTTCGGAAGAAAGGAGGGCGGCCGCTGGTTCAGCGGAATAATCTCCACCGCCTCCATGCCACCGTTTTCAATCATCGTGCGAAGGCCGCTGCGCGTGAAGAAGCGCAGGTGCGTCGCGTCCATGATGCCCTGCTCGTAATAGGTCCACGCGCCGTTGGAAAGCATATGGATGACTTCGTGAAAGCGAATATTGGGAACGGAAATCACGATGACGCCCCGGGGCGCCAGGACGCGGCTCAGCTTCGCCATCACCGCCGAGGGATCGACCAGATGCTCCAGCACGTCGGCGCAGACGATGCAGTCGAAATAGTCATCGTCCCAGGGCAGCGCCATTTCCTCGATGTTGCCGTGGAGCACGCGATCCAGCACCGTCCGGGCCCGCTGGTAGGCTTCTTCGATGAACTCTATCCCGCAGACTTCCTCGACGTTGCGCTCTTCCTTGAGCACGCGGCCCAGAGCGCCCGCGCCGCAGCCCACATCCAGTACGCGCTTCGCGGCCAGGGGGATGGCGGGCAGCAGTTCCCGCCGGGGATGTTCGTAGTAGGCTTCAGCGGTTTTCGGATCGTGGTGCAGCAGCGGCTTCGGTCGCGAAGCGGCAATCTGGCGCGCTTCGGCGAGTAGGGTCTCCACGCGCCGTTCGTAGCTGTGGTATTTCAGCGCCGTGGCCTGGCCCGCCGCGGCAATCTGCTCCCGCGCCGCGTCATCGGCGAGATACTTCCGTATCAGCGCCAGGGCCTCATCCACGGTCCTGTAGATGACAAGTTCCTTGCCATCCGTGAACAAGTCCTCCAACCCGATGGCGGGGTCGGTGATCAGGAGCGCGCCGGAGGCCATGGCCTCGAAGACCCGCATGTTCACGTCCTCGTTGAGGCACATGTTTACCACAATCTTCGCGCTTGCGTAGTGCTCCGCCATTTCGTGGGGCCACGCGTGGCCGATGAAGTGGTTGGGAAAGGCCGCACGCACCGCTTCGATGAAGTGCTGGCGCTTCTCGCCGCTCGCACTTGTCAGGCTGCCAACAAAGGCGATGTCCAGATCGCGCGGGCGGGGGGACACATCGTGCAGCGCCGGCGAACAGCCCAGGGGAAGCCAGGCCACCCGCGGAATACCGGCCGCGCGGAATTCTTCGATCTGGGCCTTCTGCGCGAGGTACACCAGGTCGAAGTGGCGCGCGATTTCAATACGGTGCACTGTGGAGATGTGGGTGTCGATGAACCAGGCCACCTTCACGGCATCGAGGTCGCGATACGCCGGCGACAGCATCGGCTGGCCGGAATCCACCCAGACGAGGAGTTCCGGCGAGAACCCGGCCGGCAGGGCCCGCATCAATTCCGGCAGCGTAGGATCGGGAGACGTTTCCACATCGTGCCGCGCATAATCGGGTACGGGCGGGTCAAAGCCCCAACCGAGCACCACGCTGTCCGGCACCTGAACGCCCGCCGTCACCACCGTATTCGATTTCCGGAGCGCATCGCGCACATACCGTCCCGTCGTGTGCGGGGTGGACGCAAAGGTCACCAGCGTCGAAAGGCCCTGTCGCGCCGTGGCGCTCCGGCCGGCGCGCCGCGCAGTTGCGTTGCGATCGGCGGCCTCAAAAATGGCCTCGCGCCAGCGATCACGGAAGGCCTCCAACGGAAAGGTCCGGGCGATGCACTCGCGGCCCCGCGCGCCGATTTCCTTCGCCAGATCCCGGTCCGCCAGCAGGGCCTCGATGCGACTGCGAAGCTCCGCGCTGTCGTATGAGGTGAAGCCGTCCACGCCATTCGTAATGGGGGAGGTCGGGTTGGCCAGGGACACCACCGGCATCCCGCAGGCCATGGCTTCCAGCATGGCGAGGTTGTAGCCGTCTTCATAGGCCTCGCGCGATACATGGAGGAGGCAGCGGTTGCTTCGGTAGATATGGAGCAGGTTCTCGAAAGAGCTGCTCGGCTCGCTGCCGGGGATCAGGGGGTTCATTCCCACGACGCGGTTGGCCAGGCCCGCGCAGCAGGCCTCCTGAAAGTCCACGTCGAACATGAGATCGCGCTGGCGCATGGTGTTGCCCACGCGGATCGCGCAGGGCGTCTCGCCCGTGTAACCGCCCCAGGCCTCCACATCGAAGCCGGGCGGGATCACCCGACCGGGCAGGCCGTAGTCCGCCCGCTTGGATTCTGAAATGTAGATAAACTCGAAGCGCTCCGCCAGCGTGTCCACCACTTCGGCATAGGCCGCCTGGGCCGCTTCGCCGCCGGTGATGGTGGTCTTGAGGAAGGTGCGGCGGTTGTGGCAGATCAAGAGCCGGGCGGCTTCGGCCCGGGCCACGTCCATGGCGTTGCTCTCGTTCTGCGCAATGACCACATCGTAATAGCCCGACTCCAGCCGCTCGCGCCACGCCGCCTCCCGGATAAAGGTGAGGTTCGTGGGGGCCGGGCGAAACTGGGCGTGCCAGGCGCGGGCCAGAGGGCCGTGTTCATAGACGCCCACGTCTATGGGCAGGCCCGTCTCCGCCATCAGGCAGAGATAGGGTTCGTGAAAATTAAAGGTCAGGATGCGCGGCGTGGCCATTGCTACTCGGCGCTGGCGGGAATATGTGCCTGCAACAGGGAGACGATGGAGACTTCCAGCTCGGCGCGGGGCGCCAGCTCATACTCCAGCAGGTCGGCCAACAGAATGATATCCCCGTCCTTCAAGGCCTGCTCGGCTTCCTGGAGGAACTGGTTCAATTCGGTGTGGATGGACTCGACCGTCTTGCCGTCCACTTCCAGTCCACCCAGGTCCAGTTCCAGCGCATTGGCCACGAGGGACTCGCGGGATTTGATGTGTCCCCAAATCTCGGCCAGTTCCACGAAGGGATCGAAGCCCTCATCCGGTTTCTCGCTCTGGAATACTTCCGCAAGGTTGCGGCACACCTGGGGTAGTTCGGGCAGGAACTCCTCAAGGCCCGAAAGGCACTCCTCCACCAGAGCGGTGGTGGATTCCGAGCCGATTTCCAGTCGCTTCACTTCGGCCAGGGGCTTGCCCTTCAGCCGCTGGGCGATATTCTCGGGCGATACTTCCGCCCCATCTACTTTGACGGAAAGGACGGAACGTTGCTGTCCGCGCAGAAACTCGCTTACGGCGCTCACCGCGCCGAAAACATCCTGAGGGTTGCCTTGCAGACTGTAGTTGCTGGCTCCGTCTACGATCACGTCCATGTGTCGAACCTTCCTAGCGGGGGATGAGGTTGGATATACCGTCCAGGGGCACGGCCGTCGCCGCCTGGGCGTTTTCGGCCTGTATAGCGAGATAGACCTCCCGCCGGTGCACGGTCACGCTGCGCGGGGCCACGATGCCGAGCTTCACCTGATTGTCCTTAAGGTCGAGAACCTTCACCTCGATCTCGTTGCCGATCATGATGCTCTCGTTTTCCTTACGCGTCAGCACGAGCATGGCGAACCTCCTCCGGCTTGGCCGCCGCTTCCCGCGCTTTTGCCAGGAAAAACTGAATCGGGTAATCGCTTTTTTCCAGGACGGTCTGCTTGCCCAGGCGCTGCCGGGGGTTGACCAATATAGGGGCCTTCAAGTTCGTGCGGACTTTGGAGACGTCTTCTGAGACGACGAGGATGGTGTAGATTTCGAGCTCGGCCACGGCGGAGACCGCCAGCTCCGAGAGCTCGTGCTGCCCCAGTTGGACTTTGTAATCGGGCACCACATCTTTGGGATTCATCAGGAGAAAGGCGAGTTCGCCCGATTCCGTGGATTGAAGCCACGTCACGGCGCTGTCCGCCGGCCCCGGCAAGAGCACGAAACGGCGATACTCCTGAAATCCAATGATGGGCTGGGTAAACGTGACGACGGATCCGTCCGGCACGTCAATATCCCCAAACCGTGATGTTCTCAACTGCATCTGTTCACTCCGCAATCCCTGCTTTGAGCACGGGTCACAGTATGCACCAAGGTGCGGCGGGCGCGCAAGCGGAAAGAGCGAAAAATGCAATAGCGCGTCAATGGTTAAGAGTCTTGCCAAAGACTTGAGCAATCGGAGAAATCGGTCCAATCAGATCGGTCTGATCCGTCGGATCGGTCCGATGCGCGGCCATCCACTTTTCAGGGGCAACCCCCGCAGCGGTTCCGAAGCCACTGGGCACCATGGTAAGTGGCCTGGGCCACAGCCCCCATCAGCCCGAGGCGATCCACGATCCAGCCGTACTTCTCGAAAGGGGGATAGGCTGTGAGGATGGCCGACCAAGCCTCCTGATCCTCCCGAAGCTCGCCTGCTTGAATCGTACGCAGCCGCGCCGGCGGTGCCTGGCGCTCTTCTTCCGAAAAGTAGTCCGCAGCCTCATTCGTCGCCGCATAGTCGGTCCACGGAATGAACTCGAGCCGTCCCTCGGATCGCGTGCGACCATATTCAGCCAAGCGGCGGCAGAGTCCGCAGTTGTCATCAAAAAGCACCTGGAGGGGCACCGCCACCGGGACATCACTCACGGCTTGGGAGCCGCATTGGCCTTAAACGTGGCCACGGAAGGCGGATCGGCCAGAGGTGGCTCCGCTTCGGAAAAGATCTCCTGCACACCGTTGGTACAGAGCCAGATCTGGAGCTTGTCGTTCACCGGATCGGCCAGGAACACGGCCATGTCGACCCCACCCTGGTGGGGCTTGTTGCCCGTGACGAAGAGCAGGCCGTTTTCCTCAGTCAGGGGGCCCTGTACGCGCATGTTTTCCACGAAAGCCTGGTGCTTTTCTCCCAACAGGGCGTGGAGGCGTTGGGCCAGGAGCGGGTGGTTCCACAGCCCGGTGTCGCGAGGGTACTGGCCCAGGTGCAGGCGAAGTTGGGCCAGCGAAGGCGCGTCCTTTTCTTCCGGCGCTTTCTTCGAAAAGCGCAGAGATTCCTCCGTGCCGTAGCGCAGGATCAGGTCGCCATTCTCAAAGCCATAGGTTTTTGCGCCGCTCAGGGCCTGGGCCACAGCACTTTCCTGGGCACCGAGCCCCTCGGGCGTCGGGCACAGGCGCTTTGTCATGGCGAGGCGGCCGAGGGTGATCTTTTCCCCCGACAGGGCATAGCTCCCCGTGTAGCGGTTGCAGCCCGCAAGGCCGGAAAACTGAAGGGAGCTGGCGTTCAGCAACAGGTTGGCCTCCGTGCCCGGAATCAGGGCCGTGGGTGCCGCAGTCGGGCCATAGGAAAGGAGGTGCCAGGTAACGCCGGTCAGGGTGTCCACCGGTTGTTGGGTTGGCCGCGCGAGGGGGATGGGGATGGGCTCCGAGGCGCACCCCGCAACGAAAGGGGCCAGCACCGCGATACAGGTCCATGCCACTTGATGCTTAAACACGTCAAATCTCCAGGAAGCGGCCGAAGCCGTTCAGGCAAAGAAAAACGGGCAGCAGGCATCGCGCCAACACTGCCCGTAGAACTGACACTACAACATTACAACTGCCAGACGTATATCGCCCCCGGTTCCTCGGGGTAACTAATAGCTGATGTCGGTGGTCTTTATTTTTTTCACGCCATCAAGCTCGAGCGTCTCCACGCCCTTCTCTTCTTCAGCCGGCACTTCCACCAGCACATCGTTCTTGGCGCTGTCGTCCAGCGCCGGGACTTCGCGATCGCGTCTGGAGGGGCGCTCCAGCCGGACACCGGATTCAATGTTCATCTGGCCATCGGCCGCGACCACATAGGGATCCAGACTGCCGTCCGCCTTTTCCCGAGCATGCTCGGGCGTATTTATGGCGGGCAACAGAATGGCCGCCAGGACCACCGTGATGGCCAGTACAACCAGTAATTCCGCCAGGCTGAGTCCTGACTCTCTTGCTTGTTTCCACATGTTTCTTTCCTCGCTTCTGCCGCGAAATGGATATTCGGCCGCGCCGTTCTGTTTGGGGCGGGTGCCCGATTCCTCCCCCCCAACGGTGAGGACTTCAAGCACCAGCACACAACGCCTGCAGCTTTATAGACGCGTTTCGGCTTCCGTTATTCAATTAAATTTTGAAGACCCCGACCGAGCTGCGACCTGGGCCGAATCACCCAAGCCGCACCACAGGAAGTATACACTATCTATACATTTTACAACAGAAAAGTTTCATTTGGACGGCCGGAATAATGGTTTTTATTAGTTTGTGGGCGGAAAATCCGCGATTTCGCACTAGAAATCTGGTCGAGGCCGTATTCCCGCAAAAAAATAGGTCGAGAACTCGCCATCCTGTCTGGGTATAGACCTACCGGTAGTACTGCATCCGTAGCGACAGTGGTACCCAGATCAATGGCGCGAAGCAGGCCGCGATCCACCAGAACACGGTGTCGAGTTCGGTCAGCGGTCCCATCTGGAAGCCGGCGAGGTACAGCGCAAGGAACGCCACCGAAAACAGCGCGTGACCGGCCAGGGTGGTCATCGCACGGACTCTTGAAATCAGGCCGATCCGCCGTGCGAAGAGCAAAGCCCCAAACAACAGAAATAGCGGCAGGAGCAGGCTCACCTGTTCGTCGGGACGCAGGGTGAACGGCGATTCCACGTGTATGTAGCGCCGGATTAGCTCGAAGTACGCCGGGGCCAAGGCCAGCAGGGCCAGGCTCAGTTCCCAGGGAATCGGAATCCCGCGCGCGCGAAGCCCGCGCCACGCGGCGTAGAGTAACAGGGCAACGACGGTGCAAGAGACCGCAGCCACGAGGAATTCATTGACTCCCAGGCCCAGGGCCAGGGATATGGGGGCCGTGAGGCAGAAGGCGAGAATCGACCCCGCCATGAACGCGAGGAGATAGATCGGCGCAGAGGTCAAGCCGATCCAGAGAAGCCCGGCCATATAGATCGAAAGCACCGCAACTCCGCCGAGCACTTCCGAGCCCATGCGCACCTGCCCAAACAGAATGGCGAGCAAACACAGCAGGAGCATCACGCAGGCGCTCAGCAGGGTGCCACCGAGGCTGGCAAACAGTGCGGCCAGGAGCTTTCCATTCACCAGGGCGGCTTCGCCGCGCGGCTGGGCCAGGAGGAAGCGGCGCTCGGAAGGAGAAACCCGCAGCAGGAAATAGCTGCAGGACGATGCCGCCGCCAACGCGATGCCGTACACACTCAAAAGGGCCAAATCTTCGTTTACGCCCCACAGGGCAAGCAGCGTCAGCACGCCGCTGGCCGGAACGACCACGCGTACCGTCCATACCGTGACGCGCCGCCATTCGTACCAGGTATGAGCCCACGCGGGCGAAGTGAAGTCCCATTGGAACCGTATGGGTTGCGGCAGGCGCACGGAAATGGTCCGATTTTCATAGGTTAGGAAGGTTTTGCACCTTTCCCCCACGCCATGGCGCGCCGCAGGCCCCCAAGCCAGAGCGAGGCCCCAGCCAAGCGCGGTGGAGGCTGAGGCGGCCACCGCAGAAGCCCCGGATTCAGAAAGGTCCAAGAATTCCTGCAGCGCGTATACCGTCCCCAGGACCGCCCCCAGCCATAAACCGCCCGCTCCAACCGCCGTCCAGGCGCTCGCGATCGTCGCGAGCAGCACCAGGGCCTGAGAGACCGCCACCATCGCGAGGAAGAGCAGCACGGCCAACGCCGACGGGCGTGCCTGATCCAGCAGCATCCAGTGATACAGCGCGATCAACGTCCCCAGCAGGATCGCGATGGCGGACTTATAGAGCAACTGGCTCGCCACCAGCGGCAACGTCCGGCAGGGCAGGGCAAAGAGACGCCCAGGAAAGTACAGGGAGACGTCGCGCATGCGCTGGTCGACGAAGAGCATCCCGATCAGCGTAAAGCCGATGGCCCACGCGAACTTGTCCAGCGGGAAGGTATCTCCATGGAACTGCGCCAGCAGCCAGGGGCGATAAAGCGCGACGGCGGCGATGAGCATCGCCAAGAAAGCGCAGGTTCCAACAATCCAGAGGCGGCTCTGCCGCCACTGTTCCCAAAGCAGGCCTTGCATCGTGTGCATGGGGTGATCTCCGTGGTCAGGGCTGGTGTTTCGGGTCAGGGGAAATGGGTCTTATGGGTCGTGCAGATTCAGTTGGTCCCTTAAGACCCATCATGCGAGCAGCAATCATCGCAGATTCTCCCATATTTCACGTTCATTTTCGGCCGCAGGCTCTGGCGCGCGCCTGCCCTGCGCTCTCGCAAACTCGACGCCATGGGGGATCCACAATATCGGAAGAAACAGGGGGGCCACCACGCCTAAACCCAAAAACAGATCTACAGCATTATTTTGCGTGGAGGGTGGGCCAAACTGGCTGACTGCCGTTACCGCAGCTACGAGGCAAAACACCAGCAAGGCCCCGATGCGGAAGGCCGTCGTCTGGGGCGTTCGATGAGTCGCGGCGTTGTATCGAAGCAGCGTGAGAACGATTGCCCCGCCCAGGATTTCACGTGCGGTCCACATTGCCGCCGAATCTGGGCTTGACGCGTTTACAACCCAGAGTCCGACCGTGCAGACGACGACGGGGAGCAATGTGAGTGCAACGTTGCGGGGGGATCTGGTGCCTTCGATCACGTCGCGTCCGACAACCGTTCCAACCAGTGCAACGATGGCAAGGAGTTGGATCTGGGGCGGAAAATGTGTTTCGCCGAGCATCAGAAATGTGCATCCGACTACAAGGAGCGGGGCTAAAGATAGGCCCGCCCAGATGACCCAGAGCAGCCAGAACGCATCCATGGGGCTTACCCCACCGGAGCCATTAATGGAGACCAGCTCAAAAGCATACACCGGAAAACTGGCGGCGTAGAGAAAAGCGATGCAGACCGTGATAAGTCGGAGGTGATTTAGGGTCGCAGTCCAGACGGACACCGGGAGATGGTGGACCGCGCCGGTGCGCTCCAGGTAGCGAATGTTCATGAAATACACGAAGCCCGCAGCGCCGGCGATGTAGGGAGTGACGGTGTATGGCAAGTTCACTCCCAAACGGAGAACTAGGAGAAGCAGCAGGGAGAACACAACAACGAGCCATTCGACCGTCTGCGTCGTCAGCGCGGCAACACGCCTCGCAAAGAACCACTGGCACGCGGCCCAGGCCGTATCAAAAGGTTCCTGTTCGCGGGGCCATTCTGTGAAGTTTGGTCGATTGGCTGTGATCGGCACAGGTGGTGAATCCGTTTCACGCCGCCACATGCGGGGTCCCGCCCAGTTGAGCCCCGCTCTAGACAAGAACATAATGAGTGGAATGGTCAGGAGGCACGTTAGGGGTAGCGCCCTTGGCACGGGAGCACCATCATCTTGAGATAGCGACAACACCAAATAAATCACCAAGAAAGAAATAGAGAGGCCCCCGACCACCAGGGCGATCACGGTCAACCTGCTGACAACGCTACTCAGGGTGCCTAATACCGGGCGCGCGGCCACCGCCACCCAAAGTGCCGGCACGTAAAGAATGCCAGGTCCAGAGAGTAAGGATGCGGGAGCCGCGATCGAAGACCCTGTAAGAAAGCAGAGTGAAAGGAAAGTCGCCGACAAGGCGATGAAATACAGGTCAGCCCGCACAAGTTGAGTCCAGAATACTGGCAATTGGCCATGCACCCCTTTCCACAGGCCAAGCAGAGATACGCGATCGTTGTCACTGCTGCGGTACGATAATGTGATAAAGAGAAGGAAGTTAGAAAGGGCTTTCAAGGCGCTTGAGGAATGCCGTGCCGTTTCTGCAGTGATCAGATCAAAGGTTAGAAAGTATCCAATGGCGCCCCAAGCGACGCCCAGACCGATCAGCATCACGGCGCTTTGACGGGCAAGCAGCCAGAGGAGTGCCATATGGGGGCTGGGAAAGTAGGCGTTCATAGGATTCTCGCTTTTCGGTGTAGACTCGGCATGCGTCGAAAACTGTCGCTGTATCTCACGGCCAGTTCTCCATCCCGTCATTCGCGGCGCTCTCCGACACCATCCAGAACTTGCTGCTGGCGGGTTGGGGGTACTGGGCAAATTCCACGTGACCGTCGAGAAACAGCACATTGGCCCCGGCGACGTGGTTCAGGTTACCCGGCATGGGCCGGCCCTGGTCCGTGCGCCACGTGTCCCATAGTATGGGCAGCGTGGAGGCCGCCGTAGTGGCCGCCGCCGGGTTGTTGATGTCGGTGATGAGAAAGCGCTCCGCCCCTTCCCGCGTGCGGATGAGGGTGATCGTCTGGCCCGAGGTCGGCAGTGTCGCCCGGAGATCGCCCATGCGCGACTCCACGTTCAGCGTCGGCGGGTTGCCGTCGAGGCTGTCGAGGACCTCGCCGAGGTGGTAGGAGTCCACCGGATCGGCAACCCACGCCGGGTCGATCAGGTAACCCCAATAGACATAGCCCAAGTCCGGCGTGTGGGTGTAGGTGGCCTCATAGATGCAGGGGATGTCCAGCCCCGACGCGGGCCACGTGGAATGGACCGGCTGCTGGAAGGATTCATTCGAGACGTAAGCTTCGGCGGCGCCGTCGCCCGTGTCCGAAGGGCACTTCGTCAGCAGGAGGTCATTCAGATACTCAGGATAAAGATAGCTCCCGTCAAAACTGCTCCAGCAGCCCCGCAGCGGGACATAAGGCTTGAAATAGGGCACGCCCCGGGGCGGCAGCAGCCCGCTCGACTCCGCGGCAAACATCTGAAAGCTCAACCCGAGCTGGCGCAGATTGTTCACACACGTAGCCCGCCGCGCGCTCTCCCGCGCCCGGCTCAACGCGGGCAAGATCAGGGCCGCCAGTATGGCGATGATGCCCACGACAACCAAAAGCTCGACCAGGGTAAATCCATTGGGACGTTTCATGGTGAAGTCCTCCTGATGGAGTAATGGCAGAATTGCGGCTCGGGGATCAGTGGATTGCAGTCTCGCGACGCTACCGTTCGATTGAAGCGGTGATTGACGGACGAGGAGGGATAGCGTTCAGCTCCCATTCCTGATGGAGACTCCGAATTCACGGACGTGCCACACGATTCGGTACTCCGATTCGTGTGCCCGCTGGGAAGAGTCCTGGTCGCAGGCAAGGGCTGCCTGCGCGAGCGTTTTGACGAAACTCTGCTTGCAGGATAGGTCGGGTGGTTCGGGGTAATCATGTCCGTGTTCTCCGCTTGAAGAGATCTGCCCCAATTATTTGCCAAGCTACCCAAGCATAGGGCGAGATCAGGAACAGCGCCCAGTGGAGAAGGTTTTCAGGGATGTCCAAGAGAGACTCATCGCGCTGCATATGGAGGGCCATGGGATAGAACACGACGGTGCAGCCTACGAGAGCTCCGATGTAGCCCGCGATAGCGCAGTCGGAGACAATGCTCGTGCTCGAAAGAGGGTAGACGCCTACTCCTGTTGCAACTAGAAGGCCAGTGAACAGCACGAGCGCGACGCTTCGCTGCCGCGACGAAAGAATGTCGGTACGCCAGCCGTAGCGGATGACCGCAAGACATGACAAAGCGGGACCGATGACGAGCATGCCCGTAAGGCCGAGGTGGCTCCCGGTGGAGAGTCGTTCCGTTAAGCCAGTGCCGGAAAATGCGAATAAGACCGCGAGCGCCGCAGCGGGTTCCCACGGGAAACGGCTTGATCGCACGGGAAAGCGGCGGGCGAGGAGACCGAACGCGATGGCAAGCGGAAGAAGCGCAAGGGCTACAAAGAGTGTATTGTGCGGCAACCGGGACGCGTCGAGGGCAGCCAGGGGATCGGGTCCCGAATCACCAGGGACGAATAAAGGAAAAGACAAGAGCATAACGACGGGCATGACCGCGAAGACCATTGGCCCGGATGCAAGATAGAGATAGACCACGACGGACGAAAGGGCCAGAGAGCCGGCCAAGCTCCAGAGGGGCGAGTCTGCGGCCTCGCTCATGGCTTCGCCGTGAAGGAGTTGTGCATAGCACCACCCTGATAGTTCCAGCACCAGGGTGAAGGGAATAGCAGCCATAAAAGCCGCGAGGAGCTTGGCGGCGCTCACGGTTGGAATGGCATGGGGCCGGGTAAGAACGAAACCACGGTAGGGCTTCGTCACGGCGATGTGGGCGAACCAGAAAATCAGGGGAATCCAAAAATATCCGAGGTTGCGTCCGGGCCACCACCCGTGACTGTCGTCGGGAATACCGAACATAGATACGCCGCGCGTGAAGATATAGGGGCCGTCGAGAACGAGCAACACTGCGGCCCCGACGGCCGAGGCCGCGGCGATCCACCGGGCCGTTCGGCGCCACTCAAACCACACTTGTGCGATGAAGGGCGAACTAAAGCGCACCTTTTGAAGTGAGCGCGCCAGGCGCCGCTCGTGAAATCTTGTTAAAACGGCCAGTCTCGGTAGCCCGATGCCTGGTACAGAATCTCCGCGTATGGCGCGGGCCGCACAATAGCTCCAGAAACAGCCTGCGGTGAAAAGCGCAGCGGCGGCGCCGACGAACGTGACGACGGGGCTCGCATTCGCCAACACCAGTGCGGCGACGGGGAGAATGGCGGCTGCCAGGCCCGCGCCGAAGAGCGCAAGGCCCCGAGCGATGCCCGCCGCGGCGCACCAGAGCACGGCGGCCTGCATTTGGACCGCCAACGTTGGCAGACAGATCACGGGAAAGAAAAATGGCGGGTGTCCGTCATCCAAGTGAAGAAAGAGGCCCCAGCATGTTCCCAACAAAAGCGCCGCCATGATCTGAAACAGCAGCGTTGCCAGCACTTGCCAATGCAACGGCACGGGAAGGGCCAGTGATTGCCAGGGGGTTTGCAAGGCAACGCCGTCATGACTCCGGTTGGGCGCGCAATACACGAGACCGATTACCGCCAACCACTGCACCAGTTTTTCTAACATGTCGTCGAAAGGCATCGCACTTTCCTCCCGGCTAACGCCCAGTCCGAAATCGAAGGTCTGGACGAATTTCAGCAGGCAGACCACGGCCAATAGAGCGGCTATGTTGCGCAACATGCGGTGGCGCGGCGCGAACTCGGCCCACAGCAGGGTTTTGAATACCGTGAAAGGTGTGGTGTGGTAGAGGATGGTCGCGGGTGGACGCTTTTGCTCGGTGGCGGGTATGGTCATGAGTAAGGCCTCATCAATTGCGCTGTGCGACAACCCATTGCGACAAAACGCTCGCCCGAGCCGCTGTTGATGACGCTGGGCAGTCTTTCGTCCAGGCACACGAACGCTCGTTCCTCGCGATCACGTGGCACTACCGTTGCGTTGAGTCTTCCGTGTGAGGGCTTGCAGTAACAGTGTCCAATCCACAGAATTACCGGAGAATTCGAACTCACGGACGTGCCACACGATTCGGTACTCCGATTCGTGTGCCCGTTGGGAAGAGTCCTGGTCGCCGGCAAGGGTTGCCTGCGCGAGCGGTATGTCTGCATTCCGTGTTGCACCGCCCCTTACTCCCCGCCCAGGCTTACCGGCGCACCGGCGTGGGCGATGAAGATTTCTTCCAAGCCCGCTTCGTTTTCTTCGAGGATGGTGCCGCCCTGCTCGGCGATGGACCGTTTGCAGGCGTCGATCTGACCATTGCAGACGATGGTCCATTCCCCGTTGAAGTCGTTGCAGGTGAGTGCGCCGGGGAGGGAATTGTCCTTCGGCGGCGTGGTGAAGTTCACCACGAGGCGGAGGTGCCGCGTTTTAATTTCCTCCATCGGCGCATTGAGGAGCAGTTTGCCGTTGTAAATCATGGCCATGTGATCCGCGACGCGCTCCACCTCGTCCAGCAGGTGCGACGAGAACAGCACGGTGCGGCCTTCATCGGCCACGGTGCGGATGATGGCCGAAAGGATGTCGCGGCGGACGATGGGGTCGAGGCCGGAAGAGGGCTCGTCGAGCACGAGGAAGTCGGGCCGGTGGGCCAGCGCGCCGAGGAGGCCCGCTTGGGCGAGTTGACCGCGCGAGAGGGTCTTCAGCTTGGCCTGGGGATCGAGCTTGAACTGCTCGCGGAGTTGCTCGGCGAAGTCGGGGTCCCAGTTGGGGTAGAAGGCGCGGAGGTAGCGCATGAGCTCGTGGACGCGCATCCAGCCGGGAAGATCGCGGTCTTCGCTGAGGAAGCCGATGCGCACGAGCACGGCCTCGGGCTGGGCGATGGGGTCCATGCCGAAGACGCGCACGGTGCCGGACTGGGCGCGCAGCATGCCCATGATGTGCTTGATGAGCGTCGTCTTGCCCGCGCCGTTGCTGCCCACGAGGCCGAAGACGGACCCCTTGGGGATGTCCAGCGACACGTTGTCGAGGGCCGTCACGCGCTTGTAGGTCCGCGTGAGGTTTTGGATGCTTGCTACTGTTTCCATGCTGGCGTCTCCTTTGGGGTGCAATTCGCTTCCGTTGCATCGGCGGATTGACGTGTTGGCGCTTTCGCGAAGTAATCATGAAATTTCAAGGGAAATGCGCACGGCTGGGAGCGCAGGCGGCACGCCTGCCGGTGGGGCGGAGGTGGCGAGGCTGCCGCAGCGCGCACTTTACAGAAGATGAATCTTTCCCCGTCGGTCAATCGTGCCTTCGGCACAATGCAGGCGGGCCGCCTGCGCTCCCAGCCGTGCGAGTGCTTTTTAGAGAGCGTGATTGGTTCCACGAATTCGTAGACCAGACTTAGCTTCTGAGCGCTCCGCGCTGCGTTGCTATTCATCATCCCGCCCTCGCTGTTTGTGCCGCTTCTCGATCAGCTCCATCACCGTGTCCCGGTCGAAGCCCAGATGCCGCGCTTCGGTCAACAACTTGTCCACCTGCGCCGTGAGGAGGCGCATCCGCTCGCCCCGCGCCAAGGGCGAGCCCCCGTCGGCCACCACCGTGCCCGAACCCTGCCGCGACATCAACACCCCCTGCGCCTCCAGCTCCCGATAGGCCCGCGCGACGGTATTGGGGTTGATGAGCAATTGCTGGGCCAGACCGCGGATGGGCGGCATCTCGTCCCCAGGCGTGAGGCGCCCCGCCGCGACCAGGTTCTTCACCTGGTCGATGATCTGGCGGTAAATCGGCGCGCCGTCGCCCGGTGTGATGTGCAGTTGCATGGTGGCCTCAAAGACTTAATGTATTAAGAGATTAATACAATTTGTGAAGTGTGTCAAGGGGAATTTTTTGGGGAGAAGAATGGGTCTTATGGGTCGTATGAGTCGTGTGGGTCGTGTGGCAGAAAGCCCCCCCCGTTTTCATACGACCCATACGACTCATACGACCCATAAGACCCATAAGACCCATAAGACCCATAAGACCCATTCTTCTCCCCCCACCGTTGCACCATCCCCCAGCCCCACGCCATACTATCGCCCAACCCCCGAAGGAGCTTCCCCATGACCCTCAAGTCCCTCGCGCTGGCGCTGCTGCTGTGCGCGCCCGTTTTTGCCCAGGCCCCCGAGTTTTCCAAACTCAGCGCCATGAACTATGTCATCGTGAGCCCGGAGGGCCCGAAGGACGGCGGCGACTTCGGCCCTAACACGCCGGACACGAAGACCTCCGGCATCCAGGAGGCCTTCGACTTTGCCAAGGCCAACCGGAAGGACGTCTACATCGCGGGCGGCACCATGCCGGACAAGTTCAAGAACGGCGTGGTCTATCACAGCCAGGAGACCATCCGGATTCCCTGGTTCCAGGATTTCCGCCTCGACGGCGGGGAGTACGTCATCAACCTGGACAAGAACACGGGCGACGCCATCGTCATCGACAGTCAGATGAGCTGCCGCTTCAAGTTCGGGCTGATCGTCGCGCCGACGGATGGCGCGGTGGTGCGGATCAAGCCGGAGACGAAGGGGCCGGACGACTTCATCGTGACCACGGCGAGCACCTTCGAGTTCAACGCCATCGTGGGCGGCGGCAGCGTCTTTGACGATGGAAAGAAAGCACCCCTGGGATCCGGACTCGTGCTGGACGCGACCCACGGGCCCATCGTGTACAACAGGTTCTACGCCACGGAAATGATTGCCTGCGATGTGGGCTTGCAGTTGATCTGCGGACCCGAGGGCAAGGGCGCGGTGGCCATGAACAGCTTTGAGATTCCCTTCCTGCACCTCTGCAAGACCCACATGCAGATCGGTGATGAAAAGGCCCACGTGGCGGGGAACATCTTCGACGTCGTGGTTGATGGCGGCGGCGTGCCCAAGGCCATCGGCATGCGCCTCTTTGGCAAGGACAACGTCTTCACGCTGCGCTTCGCGAACATACCCGAAGGCAACGGCATCATCTTCGAAGGCCCCGCCGAGCGCAACAAGATCAACATGATCTATCCCGCCTCGGGCTACAGTAACAACGCGGTGAAGCCCACCAACGTGATCATCCCGCAGGTGTCGGCGGGCTTTAGCATCGAGACGCCCCCGGTGCCCGCCTCGGGCGAGTCGCTGGTGAATCGGACGCCGTTTAACGTGGAGGTGATGGTGACCTCGCCCGGCGCAGTGAGTGGGTGGAGGCTCACGGACGTCGGCGGCACTTCGCAAGTCTTCGAAGGTGCATGGAGCGCGGGGCAGAGCATTGCCCTCGCGCCGGGGGAAACGATTTCGGTAAGTTACAGTGAAGCCCCAGCGTGGCGTTGGAAAGCGAAATAATTGACAATTGACAATGGACAATTGACAACGAAGAAAAAGGGCTTGGCTATTGGCAACCGGTGGAATGGTGCTTGAGTTCTAACGTGACGCCTTTGCCTTCTTGATGATAGCGGTCAGGAGTTTGAGCAATTGCTTCAGGTCGTTCGAAATGGACTTGAAGCCCTTGTCGTCGATGTAGTCGGATTGATGCAGCAGTTCGAGCCAGTACTCCGTCTCATTGGCCTCCTTCAACGCGATGGCCAACTTGTGGATAAAATCCGGCTTGCTTTCCGCTTGCTCCGCCTCCCTGATAAGCGCGCCAACGGCAGTGCCCGAACGCAACAGTTGCTTACTCAGCACGTACTCCCGTTTGTCCTCGCACAAATGCTTGTAGAGCTTAACAATCCGAAGCGCAAACGCAAAAGACTTGTCCTGTACCGCTCTATCTCTCTCCACAAATTGCCTCTCCCGTCAGTGTAAAGCAGAGCTTGTTAGCCTTTTTTCTTCGTTGTCCATTGTCCATTGTCAATTGTCAATTCCTCAATCGCCAACAACAACCCCTTCCATCCGCACCACCTCAAAACTCCCGCCCTCCAGTCCCTTCAACTCGCCCAGCTCCTCATCATCCCACCTCGCATCGGGTGCGCCGGAGAAATACCAGTCGCTGCCGTTGTCGGCCATGATCATGCCGTACTCTTTCATTGCCTTGAGGATCACCTGGTTGCGCGGGGAGAAGCCGCTGATGTCGAAGTCCGCCTTCAGGCGCACGCGCATGCCCATGGGCGGCAGGTCGGGGTCGGTGTTGCTGCTGGCGTAGTGGGTGGCGGGGGGGACGTAGGCGCGGCGCGATTGACTCACGGTGAAGCGGAGGGCGTGATTGATTTCGCCCTGCTCCACCACCTCATCGTAGCGCACGAGGCCGGGGAAGATGGGCAGGCCCGCCGCGTCCGCCGAGGTCCAGCCCGCGGGCCGCAGTTCGTTCGAATCCAGATCAAAGATCGCGCCCGAGCCCGCTGTCCAGGGTTGACCGTTCTCTGAAGGCGGGAAGGCATAGAACAACTCGTAGAGCGTCCAGTTGTCCCGATCAATCATGATCATGTGGCGGTCGCCATCGGCATCCGCGCCGCCCTCGATGGGCGTGTCCTCCGTGATGGGGTAGGGGCCGGGATCGCTCTCGTCCGCGTAGTCGAACTCCACCGGCACCTTCGGCGTGCTTCCGCTCACCACGATATAGGGGATGCCAAAAGGGCCGCCGTCCCAGTTCGCGCCGAAGTCGGGGTGGAGGTTGTCCGAGCGACCGATGCTGTCGATGATCGCGTTCGAATTTGGGTCCACGGGGAGGCTGTCCACCCGCGTGTTCCAGGGGTTGTTCGCGGGGAGGACCTGCGCGCCGTTCAGACTCGCGTTCGGCCCCAAGTCCGGCACGCCCTCCACCGGATCGGGATCAGGATCCGGGTCTGGATCGGGATCAGGTGTCGGCGGGCACGCCGCCAGGCACAGCGAAAACAGGCCAACAATGAAAAACGCAAACAGCCGATTCATGGCAAGACCCTCCAGTGAGCTCCCAATTCAACACGCCAACCAGAGGGAACTGTACCATATCATTCGGAAGCACGCGTGTTGGGAGTCTCTTGACGTTAGTCACGTGACGCGTTATGCTGTATCCATGATCAGGTCATTCAAGTGCGCTGATACTGAAGCCCTCGCCAACGGAAACACGGTTAGGCGATTTACGTCTATTGAATCGGTGGCGCGAAGAAAGCTTCGCCAACTGGAGATTGCCGAGCGACTTGATGACCTGCGGGTTCCGCCTGGGAATCGCCTGGAGGCGCTCAGGGGCACGAGAGTCGGTCAATTCAGCATTCGGATAAACGACCAATTTCGTGTATGCTTTCGGTGGTTGGAGAATGCCGCAGACGATGTTGAGATCGTCGACTATCATTAAAGGATTTCAATAATGCCTAGACTCAAGCCAGTAACGCCCGGCGAACTCTTGCGGGAAGAATTCCTGCTGCCGATGGGGCTTTCGCAGTATCGCCTCGCCAAGTCAATCGGGGTGCCCGCGCAGCGAATCAACGCAATCGTGATGAATCATCGTTCCATCACGGCGGATACCGATCTACGCCTCTGCCGCTACTTCGGCCTGTCCAATGGCTATTGGCTTCGCGCACAGGCGGCGCACGATATGGAGGTTGCGGGCGCGGCGCTCGCCAAGACCCTCGCGAAGATTACGCCTTACAGCGCAGCTAATCCCACTTGAACTCGTCTGGATCCGTAGGTTGTCGTGTCAACTGTTGACTCCATGCTGCCAGGGTTCAACTACACAAATCGGACACGTCTTTCAATTAGAGCGACCACGACTGGGTCAACGTCTATCAGTAGGGTAAGCGGCGTGGGGTACGTTCGGCTATAGAGCGTTGCTCTTCGACCGTCGCAGATCGCCGGTGGCTGCTCTAGAACGACGGCAGCTAAGGCATCATATGCCAGTCGTCGGAAGACTTCGTAGGCATCGTGACCCCTGAAGATCTCATAGACAACTTTGAAAAGCTTAAAGCCTTCTGGATCTGCAAGGAGTTCGTAAGAATTTCGCAGTCCCACCACCAGCATCATTAGGCCTTCTCGATGGGAGGCGGCACCCTCTTTTCGAATGAAGCCCTTGACCACAGGTTTCCACAAAGACTCCATACCCCAAGCTCGAAGTATCTGAAGTGCGCAATCGACCAATTCCTCATCCCCACGAATGTTTAACAGGGCAACGATAGCGTCCTGATAGCGGAGGGCGATAGTGGAATCCTGGATGCTGTAGAGCAGGAGTAAGTCCAGCAACTGAACCTTTTCCAAGGCGTTCCATGATTCTTCATGGAGTACTCCATGGATTAGTCTGTCGAAGTCCGCTTCTGTCAGGCTGCGGGCACGGTGTATTTCATGGAAAACTGTCCAATCCTTGAGATCTGCCGTGTTTTCGGGTTCATCACGTGCCGACATAATTTGCCTCAACCCCCGACATCTCCTCATTTATCCGGCGGGCTGGACTGTTGTCAATTGCCACCGCTCCAACGGCATGTTATTTCACCGAGTACCCTATTCCCCGCCACCGAGTGAGATATCCCGCCGCGAGGTCGAGATCGTAATCGTGAAGCCCGCGATCACGTCAAACAGTGACATCAACGTCAGGATCATGAAGGTGGCCGTCCCCGCGCCCGCCACGACGATGTACTCCACCAGAAAGACCACGAAGGTGAGCATGGACAGGGCGTGGTCGATGATGGTGGCCTTCGACGACCGGGTGGACTTCAGGATTTCGAAATAGAGCAGCACGATACCCAGCATCACCAGAATATCGCCCAGCTTCAGTTGCATAGCCTCGTCGTTCGCCATCAGGGGGATGCGGATCACGTCCGGATTCGCGGCCACGGAGTTGCCCGTCAGCATGAGGGCGTTGTAGGTGATGAGAATGATGGCAAGGAGGGGAAAGTGACGCAGATAGTTCATGGAAGCACCGGCCTTTGACGTTGGGGAACCAAGCAGGCCCGCAACGCTCGCAGGGGCCAGCCGCCATTAAAGCAAACCCGGGGGGCGGGTGCAAGAAATGCGGAACAAAGGAGCTCGGACAGGACTGTCCAAGCTCCTTTGGCTGCGTAGTTCTTCAGCGCCGATGATCAGCCCTCAGCGACTTGAATACAGCAGATCTTGCTTCAGCGTTTCGCCCTCTTGCAGCGTCACGGTCTCGGGCTCCGGCGTGCGAGAGTAGCCGCCTCGTATCGGAATCCAGCGTGGACCAAATTCGTAGACTCCTGCGATTACGGGGCCCAGGCGATAGGTGCCGTCGCTCTGGGCGTCGATCCAATAGGTCATCTGGTCGCCGTTGGTCAGTGAGGTCTTCGCCAACAGCCGGGCCGTTTCCAAGGGTTCATCGTCAACCAGGACGACACCTTCCAGGTACGCCCCACTTTGCGTATCGAAGTCGAAGTCCAGATGGTGCGATTCACCATTTACCAGCGTGGTCTCTCGTTCGATGATCTGGCTCAATCCATCCACGGAGAGGCGTGCGGAAATGGTGAGAAGTCCCGTGGGCACGTTCTCCATATGGAATACACCATCAGCGCCCAGGAAAGCCATCAGCTTCGCCGTGTTCTCGGAGCCAACGCTGACACTGGCCTGGCGTTCGCCGACCGGTGCGCCGTCCAGAGTTACGACGCCATCTATCGTCGCGCCGCGGGTCAGTGTAATGCGGATCGGTGACGCCGTAGATGCGTCGATCCACGCTGCCGCATAGCCTTTTTTATGCGCCGACACGACGCTCAGTGTCGGGGGATATTCGGTAAGCGTGAATGCGCCGGTGCTGTCTGTGGTCGTGACGCCCTCGGCACCCATAAACGCGATTCCTATTTTCGAACCTCGATCGAGAAACTCGTGATGGCCGAAGTAGATCCGCGCCTCGGCGACGCCCTCACCCGCTTCGTCCACCACGACGCCCGAGCGCGGTTTCGCGGGTTGTAAGAGTACCTCTACACCGTCGAGAACCGCCCCCGGACTGACGCCAGAGAGCGACTTTAGTCCGGTCACATAGCCCGGTGCGGCCACCGCAATTCGAATCGCTTCACTTCGGCCAGCTCGGAATGAGAAGGTCCCATCCTCATCGGTTGCCAATTCATTACGACTTACCGATTCAGTCCGCTCCTCTTCATTCTCCATGTGTGGACCTTCCAGGGGCCAGTGATCAAGGCGAAACGCCGTAACCGGTTCGCGGGTCTCGGCGTCCCGGACCCACCCGCTGATTGCGGGGGCGCGCTCGAGTACGAAATCCTCCTCGTGGCCGTCCAGCACGATGGACGATCGGTCAATGTGGAGACAATGCTCTACGTCAATCTCGACATTCACACTGAGCGCTGGCACATCGGGAAATCCGGTAAACGTGTAGCGCCCGTCTTCGCTGGTTTTGGTTTCCAATTGCTGAACTTCCTGGCCGTTGGTCGATTCAAAGGCATAATACGTGCTGACCACTATGCCCGCAGCAGGCGCTCCGTCGTCTTGTGTAACGTAGCCTGACAGGGTCAACGGCCCCGTGTGCCAGATCGCCTCCAGCCCGGTTATTGCCTCGCCATTGGGAAGT
Source organism: Candidatus Hydrogenedentales bacterium (assembly GCA_942492815.1). Classification (GTDB taxonomy): domain Bacteria; phylum Hydrogenedentota; class Hydrogenedentia; order Hydrogenedentales; family JAEUWI01; genus JAEUWI01. The sequence continues at coordinate 462,221 of OW818658.1, forward strand.
GGAATCGAGTCCCGGTCAAGTTCTGCCCGCCGCCCAGTCCTCGGGTGCTCCGCCGTGACCACGTAGTTGCCGGGTGGCAGACTGTCCAGTAGAAACTCGCCGTTTTCATTGGTCAACACCTGCGACTCGTGATCCTCGAACCTGGCCATCACGGTCCACTCGGCCAGCGGCTCTCCCTCGGCGGTGTAGACTCGCCCGGCCATGGAGCCCAAAGATTGAAGAGGTGTCGCGGCACTACCTGCGAGAGAAACCTCTGGCGCGACGACGGGTGACTCTGGTAGCGCTGATGCTGGCGTTGCAGCCGGTTCCACCTCGGGCGTCTCCGACGGTAACGTTGTCGGGGTGGCCCTGCTGGCCGTCTCAGGTGGATCGGATTGGAGCAACAATGTTGCCGCCAAAACGGCGGTCCCGACAAGCACCAGGATTGCGACAATAGATTTCATGGCGAGCATGCCTCCCAAAGTAAAAGTTGCGATTGGTGACAACGCAGCGGCCCCGCCCCCCGCCAAGGCCAGCGTGCCGAGTTTCGCGGCGGCGGTACCGGGCATTGCATGGCTGGGTGCGGCGGCGAGCATTCCGCTCAGCGTCGCCGCGCTGATGGGCAGGCCGCGCCCCGACAGGTGCTTCCGAATGCCCTCGATACCCTGCTTCAATTGGTATTGGATGGTCGATGCGGGCAGGCCCGTGTCCGAGGCGATCTCCGCGTAGGAACGGCCCTGGAGGAATCGCAGGACCACGGGTCGCTGTAGCTTGTCCGGCAGCGCCGCGATGGCCTCGTCTACACAGGTGCTCACATCGTCCCACGTCGCCTCGATGGTGATGGCTTGGCCGGCCGCGAAGCGCGCCTCCCGATCCGCGCGGCTGCGTTCCGAGCGCAATCGATCAACGGCGCGCCGGGTGGCCGTCGTGTGGAGGAAACCCGGGAGCGAGTGAACCCGCGCACGGGATTGAAGCAATTCCAGGAAACAATCCTGCGCGGCATCCTCCGCTGCGGGCGAAGAGTGCAACACCCGCAGGCACGCGGAATAGACCAGCGGCCCATAACGCGCCACCAGTTCCGCAAAAGCATCGGCATCGCGGCGCGTGCGCCAATGATCCAGTAACAGGGCATCGGGAGTATTCGCGTGCATCGTCGTTCCTTTCCTCGCTCGTGCATTCTATAGAAGATGTCGTAGTCGAGGCAGGAATTTACGAAAGGAATTCCGAATTTGCGCGGCAAAGGATCTTGGACATTCATGTCCGAGGCAGAGCACACCGCAACTCCGACTGGCACTCGAGGTTTGTCCAGAGGTTCTGGCGATGCCAATGTCTTGATTCCGGCACACCCGGCCCGCCTGCAAACGGCGAGCGGGCTACGATACCCGAGAGCATTTTGCCTCGGACATGAATGTCCAAGATCCTTTTTGTCCCCCTTTCACGCTTGCCGGGCGTTACCTGCTATACTTGCGCCAATTTCTCCGGGCGCGATCCCACAACCAGCGAGGTTTCCTCTATTGAACGGACAGGCGGTGCATTTTGGCGCGGGCAACATTGGCCGCGGGTTCATCGGGCAGCTCTATTGGGAGTCCGGCTTTCACACCACGTTTGTGGATGTGAACGAGGCCGTGGTGTCGCTGCTGAAGACCCGGAACAGCTACCCACTCCATCTGGTCTCCGAGACGACGGAGAAGATGGTGATTGATAATGTGACGGCCATCCACGGGGCCGATATCGAGGCCATCGCCGACGCCCTGGCGGACGCGACCATCGCCTCCACGGCCGTGGGCTCGCCCATCCTCCCGCGCATCGCCCCGGCCATTGCCCGGGGCATCGAAAAGCGCTTTTCCCGGCCCGATGCGGCCCCGCTCAATATAATTATCTGCGAGAACGTCCTCCGGGGCGACGCCATCCTCCGGGAGGCGGTCCGTAACTTCCTCTCGCCCGAGTGGTATGAGACCCTGGAGAAGAAGGTGGGCTTCGTGGAGGCCTCCATCGGCCGGATGGTGCCGCGGATGACCGAGGCGCAGATGGCGGAGGACCCCCTGCTGGTCTGCGTGGAGCCCTATTGCGAACTGCCCCTGGCGGCGGACGGATTCGTGGGCGAGATGCCCAATATAGCCCACGCCAAGGCTTACCCGAACTTCGCGGCCTACGTGGAGCGGAAGCTCTTCGTCCACAACATGAGCCATGCCGCCACGGCCTACCTCGGCCACATCCAGGGCCACAAGTACATCTACGAGGCCATCCAGGATCCCCTCGTTCGCCCTATCGTGGAGGCGGCGCTTCAGGAGAGTTGCCTGGGCCTTTCCCGAAAGCATGGCCTCGACAAGGCTGCCCTCGACGCCTTTTCCGCCGACCTGATTCAGCGGTACCAGAACAAGGCCCTGGCTGATCAGGTGGCCCGGGTGGGTGCGGATCCCAAGCGCAAGCTGGGCCCGGAAGACCGGCTCATCGCCCCGGCGCGGATGTGCGTGCAGCAGGGCGTGAAACCCATCGCACTGGTACAGGTCATCATCGCCGCGCTGGATTTCGAGGAGCCAAACGACCCGTCGGCGGTGGAGATGCAGACCCTCCTGCGCCTCAAGGGCGTCGATGGCGTGCTGGATACCATCTGCCAACTCGGCCCCAACGAGCCCCTGCGCGAGCTGATTGAGGATGTCGTAGCGCCGACGTGAGAAGCGCTCGCTGTCGCAGAACTGCTCCAATGTTGCAGGGACATCAGCGGCAACAGGGACGGCAGAAAAGATAGGTCCCTGCTGTCGCTGTCGTCCCTGAAGTCCCTACGGGCCCACAAGAATATTCACAAACCGACAATAGCAATCAATAAAAGAAAGATTCCGATGAGCAAATACGATGTTGCCGTAGTGGGAACGGGGCCCGGGGGATATGTGGCGGCCATTCGCGCTGCCCAGCGCGGGGCGAAAGTGGCGGTGATCGAAAAGAACGCCCTTGGTGGTGTTTGCCTTAACGTCGGGTGTATTCCGACAAAAACCCTCATCTACAGCGCCGAGCTTTATCGGAAGATGCAGCACGCAGACGATTACGGGTTGAAGGTTGATGGCGCAAGTTTTGACATGAAGGCCATGGTCGCCCGGAAGAACAAAGTCGTGGCCACCAACACCGGCGGCATCGACGCCCTCTTCAAAGCCCACGGCATCGATGTGATCCGGGGTGAAGGTGTCATCACGGCTCCGGGAGAGATTAAAGTGGGGGACACCCTTGTCCACGCCACATCGATCATCATCGCCACAGGGGGACGTCCCGCCCAGTTGCCCGGCCTGGAGTTCAACGGCAAGACCGTCATCGGCAGCACCGACGCCCTGGAGCTCACCGAGCTGCCGAAGCGGATCGGCGTCATCGGTGCCGGGGCCATCGGCGCGGAGTTTGCCTGCATCTGGAATGCCCTGGATGCCGAGGTCACGCTCATCGAGGCGATGCCCCATGTGCTGCCCCGTGAAGACGAAGATCTGAGCAAGCGCCTGGCCGCCGGATTGAAGCGCAAGGGTATCGACATCCGGACGAGCACCAAGGTCCAGGAACTCAAACATACGAAAAGCGGCGTGACCCTGACCCTGGAAGGGGCCAAGGCGGGCGACGTGGAAGTCGATCTCGTGCTCGTGGGCATCGGCCTGGAGTGCAACTCTGAAGTCGTCACCCGCACCCCCGGCCTGGGCGTCCAGACCGGCCCGAGGGGCGGCATTCTCGTTGACGAGCGCATGGAAACCACCGTGCCCGGCATCTACGCCATCGGCGACGTGATCAACAAGACCTGGCTGGCCCATGGGGCATCGGCCGAGGGCATCGTGGCCGCGACCAACGCCACCGGTGGCAACCGCCACATGAACTATCGCGTCGTGCCCTCGTGCACCTTCACCTCGCCGGAAGTGGCCAGTGTCGGGCTGACGGAAACCCAGGCGAAGGCTGAGGGATATACAGTGAAGACCGGCACCTTCCTCTTCGCGGGGAACGGCCGGGCCCATGCCATGGGCGAGACCGAAGGTCTGGTGAAGATCGTGGGCGACGCCGCCACGGACCAGTTGCTCGGGCTCCACATCATGGGCGCGGAAGCGGGCGAACTCATTGCCGCAGGCGCCATGGCCATGTCGCTGGAAGCGACGGTGGAAGAAATTGCCCACACGATTCACACCCACCCGACCCTTGCGGAAGCGATTATGGAAGCGGCCGAAGACTACTACGGTGAAGGCATCCATACCCGCCCGGCAAAGCGCTAGGTTAATTTGCTATAGTACAGGGCTCGCAGGTGCGGCGGGGGATTGACTCCGCTCCCGCGGGTCCTTTTTCTTTGGCAAGCCAACACAGGGAAGAGCGCATGATACGAAGCTGGGGATATAAGCTTAGAGAAAATGCCGGGTGCATTCTGCTCCTGGTCGTCCTGCCCGTGTCGGTCTTTGCCCCTTCGCTCTTTCAGGGAAAAGTGCCCTTCGCGCCCGAAGGTATTCTGAGCCTGCCCCCCTGGGAATCGGTGGAAGTTCCCCCCACGGCGCGCCCGGAAGCGGCCCTGTCCACCTGGCAGTTGAACACGGCCTGGCCTTCCTATCGTTATATCAGCGAGCATGGCGGGGTGCCGGGCGATCTCCTCTGGAACCCGGACGCAGGTCTGGGGCAGCCCTTTGCTGCCAATGTGGCCAATCGATGCTATTCGCCGTTTTCCATTCCCTTTTATCTGTTTGATATGGGGTTGGCGTGGTCCATAAGTCTCTGCCTGAAGCTCGTTGTGTCGGGTTGCGTTGCTTTCTATGTGGCCCGGCGCTATGGATTTACTGCGGGCTATGCCCTCATCGTCGCACTCGTCTGCCAGTGGAGCGGGCCGGTTTTCGTCTGGGGCGCCGAGCCCATGGGCGACGTCCTGCCCTGGTTTCCCCTGGCCGTGCTGGCCACCGACCGGCTGCTCCTGGGGCAGTTCTGGGCCTGGCCCAAGCTGGCCATCGCCGTGGCGCTCATGGCGGTCGGTGGCGAACTCCGGGTGCTGGCCGTGCTGCTGGCGGTGCTGGCGATCTATCTCGTGTTGCGCCGAGTCCGAGATGCGCACCATGTGCGGCTGCGGGCCGCCCTGCCCGGCTACCTGATCGGTCTCGCGGTGGGCCTTGGGCTGGCGGCGCCCCAGCTTCTGCCCTATCTGACCCTGCTGCGGGAAGGCACCACGGCGTCGGGGGCCTACCCATGGCCCGTTTCCTCCAGTCTCCTTCTTGGCCTGTTCGGTCCGGGTTACTTCCAGTCCGTCACGGGTATGGTGAATCCCCTGGCCCATCTGGTCTATATCGGACTCACTTCCGTGCTCCTCGTGGGTATCTGGCTGGCCCTCCGGCGCTATGTGGAAAAGCCCCTGCGCCATCGCGTGGAGAGTCTGGCCCTGGCCGCGCTCGTCGCTGCCGCGATTCCCTTTCTCGCACAGGACCTCCTGCCCAGGCTGCCCCTGCTCCGTCTGATTCAGCCGGCGCACTACCTGGCGGTGCTGGCCTTTCCCATCGCTTTGCTTTCGGCCGGTGCCTCTGAAACCTGGCTACACCTCAATGCCGACGAGTGCAAGCGCGTGCTCGTTCGCCTGGCCTTCACGTTGCCCTTTGTCTGGGGTGGGCTCGTAGTGGCCTGCATCGCTTTCGGCCTTTCCGGCGTGGGAGACATGCCCTGGGGAACGCTCGCCGGTTTGCTGAGCCTGATGGTATTGCTGGCGGTGCTCTTCGGCTATACCCTGCTGAATCCCAAACCCCGGCTCATGGCCGGTGGCATTGTGGGCCTGCTCCTGATCGCCATCTGCTGGGGACGCTTCCCCGAGCTGGTGCAGACGGATCGCGCGCTGATCTATCCCGAGACCCGCATTGTGAAGGCGCTCCAGTCCGTGGGTACGCGCGTCGGCGGAACGGCCGGACTTCGGGCTTGGCCGCTGAACGGCAACGGCATCCCAGCGCTTTTCGCACAGAGCACCGTGACGCTTCATCGCACGGCCCGCTTCCTCGCCCAGGTGGACGAAAACCCGCTCCTCCAGCGGCGGGCGGGCGTGGGCTCGCTACTCCTGCAGCGGAGCGACATTCAGGGGCCCTATGCCGCGGTGCGTGCTGACCTGAATATCGTCGATGTCTTCGATTCGGGCGCGGTGCTCTTTCGCGACCTTTCCACGACCTCGCCCTTCCGCATTGCCCACGAAATAAGGGACAGCAGCGAACCGGATCTGCCGCCCCTGAGCCTGGATAGCGTGCCGGTTGCGGAGGGCTTTGCCATGCCCCGCCGAGAGGGCCCTTTTCAGGACACGATCCGGTTGCGGGACGTGCCCCGGCACACGGAAATCCCCCTGGAGGTGGAGACCAACCAACCGGGCATGCTGATCGTTGCGGCGGCGTGGTACCCCGGCTGGCGCGCCTGGGTGGACGGCAAAGAGACGCCGGTGCATCCGGTGGACGGAATCTTTCAGGGCATCGAGCTCATGTCGGGCAAGCACGAAGTCGATTTGCGCTTCGAGCCTTCAGACTTCCGCAATGGGTTGTTTGTATTTGTCGGTTCTGCGCTACTGGCGACCTTCGGTGTTTTTCGCGCCGTCCGAAGCCGTCCCAGGCATCACTAGCCAGCCGAGCGGCCTTCGGCCCATTCTGCACGTTCCGAATCTCCCCTCAAGTATGCAGTCGGATCGGCCGATAGATCGATTGCGACGGATCAGGGGCCCGAAACGGGCCAGAAGGCGAGGATTTCTCAATGGTTCAAAATGTACAGAATGCCTCCACCGGCTATCCCGTGGAAAAACTCCTCCAGTCCAGCAAGACCACCTACTCGGCCAGTTTCTCGGCCAGCGTTCAGGTCTCCCGCACCGATCAAGTCTCCTTCAGCAAGGGCGACGTGTCCAAGGGCCAGGCCCAGGGCATCGTCCTGGATCGGGCCTACGAGAAACTGCGGGCGGTGGTGGGCGATGCCCGGACGGCCCTCGGGCTCGCCGAAGGCGAGGAAATCGACACCTCGCCCAACGCGACCGCCGACCGCATTGCGGATTTTGCCATCAACTTCTTCTCCAAGTATGCCGAGAACAACGGCCTCGAAGACAACGAAGAGGGCCGCAAGGCTTTCGCCGATTTTATCGGCGGGGCTATCAACCAGGGTATCGAAGAGGCCAAAGGCATTCTAACGGCCCTCTCCGCTTTCGATCCTGAAATCCAGGCGGGCGTGGAAGATACGGCTTCCTACATCCAGAAACGCCTGGATGACTTCGTGAAGAACGGCCTTTCGGTCCAGTAATTTTTCGCTTTCGTCATTTTTTCGCGTCGAAAAGTTGCACCACCCCTTCATCATTTAGTACTATCTTGCTTCCCCCGCCCGGGTGGTGGAATTGGCAGACACGCAAGACTAAGGATCTTGTGTCCGTAAGGACATGCGAGTTCGATTCTCGCCTCGGGCACCATGTTTAAATGAACAGACCCCTCGCGGTTCCGATGTGAACCCCGAGGGGTTTTTTCGTGTCTGGGAACCGCGAAAAAATTGATCGACCACGGAAATGCACGGAAAAACACGGAAAGAACTGGGCGTAGATACTGCGTAGAAAACCTTGTCGGTGAAGGGTCTGCAAGCGTTCAAAGCCCAACTTCGGTCAACGACACGCCCTACGGGTGCCACCTTCAAACGGAGGAGCGAAGCGGGGGAAGTTTGTGGGTGATGGGCCTTCAGCCTGGCAAAGCCCACTGATTAGCAATCCACGTACTCCTACAGAGTGGAGGCCGCATCCGGCGCTTTCTTCTAGGCCCTCCCGGCAAGAACCGTCATGACTCTTGAGTATCGGGCAGCTTGATCTCCGTGACGGCAAAGACCACAATCGGGAAAAATCTTGACTGGACGTTTTACTCCTGAGGATTGCTGAACCCATGCTCCCACTACGAACCTGCACCGATCTTTCCCGTATTCCTTTCCGCTGTGTCCGAGTGATGTGCGTCGCTCTGGCCGTGGCCCTGCTCACCGAGATGGCGTCCGCCGGGGCGATCACCTTCAAGGTGGCCGGTAGCGAGCCGGAGCCCGACCGCTATGCATCGTGCCGAAGCCTTCTCGTCGGGCCCTGGAAGAATCAGCCGGAGGAATATGAGGGTTACAACGGCTTCGTAGGCTGGAGCGGCGTAACCCGATTGCGCTCCGGCCGTTGGCTCCTCACCTTCACCTCGGGAAGCTGGCACGCCACGCCCCCCTGGACCGATGAAGTGCGGTCGGACCCGGCCAACCTGAAGCAGTTTGAGGAGTGGAAGGCCATCGGAATGCCCGACGTGCGCGCGCCGCGCGGCGGCCGTGCCCACATCATGCACTCCGACGACGAAGGGCTGACCTGGTCCGCACCCCGCACGCTCGTGGACACGGAAGACGACGATCGTCATCCGAGTATCCTCGAACTGGACGATGGCACACTCATTGCCAACTTCTTCTCCTACCGCTATCCGGGTATGTACTTCGCGAAGTACATGCTTTCCAGCGATGGCGGGGAGACCTGGACGGCGCCCCTGGACCCCCTTGGCAAGCCGACGCCCGGCGCCTTTGGCAATGGACCCATTATCCAATTGAAAGACGGCACAGTGCTGTGGGTGGCCGAAGGACCCTTCGATTCCAGCGTGTCCTTCAACAGCATCGGCGTCATGCGCTCGGAAGATCGGGGAAAGACCTTCCAATTGGCCTCGGTGGTAAAGCGGGACCACGATCTCAATGAACCGACCGTGGCGGAGATGCCCGACGGGCGCTTGGCCCTGATCATCCGAAAGCAGGGTGACCTGTGCTTTTCCAGTGACGGCGGACGCACTTGGGAAGCCACGGAATCGCCAAGCTGGGAACTTTTCGATCCCCACGTACTCCAGCTCCCCAACGGCGTGCTCGCCTGCTTCCACGGTTCCTACAAGAAGGGCGGCATCCGCATGCTGCTCAGTCCCGATGGCGGAAAAACCTGGAACGGACCCGGCGAAGGCTATGGCTACAGCGTGGATCCCAGCGTATACGGCTATTCCCACCCCATGATCCTGCCCGACGGCACGGTGTACATCGTGTACCTTCACACGGGCGGCCACACGCCCCACGACGCGCGCACCGAAGCCATCTGGGGCCTGCGCCTGAGGGTGCACGACGACGCCAGCGGGATCGAAATCCTGCCCGCGCCGGGATCGGACGCCGAGCATGATGCACTGGAAAAACCCGTAGCGGGCAGTGGGGGAGACCCGGCATTGGGGGACAAGTTGTAGGGACGTACCGCCGCAAGGGCCCTCGCACGCGCAGAGAAAACGCAACGCCCAAGTCGTCACCCAGTCGGGCGAAGCGAACGCCAATGCGGCGGCCCGCCACGGCGCGTCCGCGACATGTCCCAGGGGATGGCAGGGACGTACCGCCGCAGGGGCCCTCGCACGCGCAAAGAAAGCGCCACGCCCAACTCGTCACTCAGTCAGGCGAAACGAATGCCAATGCGGCGGCATGTCCCAGTGGAAGCTGGAATCGCGATGCGGAACGTTCGAAGTCTGCGCCCGCACGCTTGCGCAGGATATGATGAAGCTATAAAATTCTTGCATTAAGACGACCCGCAATGGGCGGCGGTTGGGTTGAGGCGCGCCACAAACATGGAGGGGCAAGTCCAACGATGAGTGATTTCAGTTTACCCGCGAAAACCGAGTTCCTGCTGTACCAGAGCGAAGATGGCCGAATCCGGAATGAAACTCGGATGGAAAACGAGACCGTCTGGCTGACGCAAGAGCAGATGGCGGAGCTCTTTGGCAAGGCGAAATCTACCATCAATGAACATATTAAGAATGTGTTTGCCGAGGGGGAGTTGGTGGAAGCCGACGTCATGAGAAAATTCGGAATTTCCGAATTTTCTACCAAGCCGACCAATTTTTACAATCTTGACGTAATCATTTCAGTGGGATATCGCGTTAAGTCCCTTCGCGGCAACCAGTTCCGCATCTGGGCGACCCAACGCCTCCGCGAATATCTCATCAAGGGCTTCGCGATGGACGACGAGCGCCTGAAGAACGCAGGCGGCGGCAACTACTTCGACGAGCTCCTGGCGCGCATCCGCGATATTCGCTCCTCGGAAAAGGTCTTCTGGCGGAAGGTGCTGGACATCTACGCGACCAGCATCGACTACGATCCCATTATTCCGAATAGTTGCCCTCGTTTGCACGCGCGATGGACTTGACACTTGGCGAATCGCCTTCACTCCCAAATTCAAATCGTCGGAGATACTCCAAGCATCCGGCAAACATCGTCGTTGATGCCCAATGGAAGGGTCAGAACGCTTCGCCCGCAAGGTTCGTATCGTTGGTCAAGTTGCACACCAAACTCGTCATAGTAGGCTGGCGGTCGCTGCCCAGTTTCAAAACAATGAACGCTCAACAAATCGCCGATTTTCGACTTACGTCGAGCAACAGTCTGGAAGCACCCAAATGAGCTCCACATTTGACGACTGACTATGTAGGGCGAAAGCGTCATGCGGTCCAGCCCTAACTCCGGAATCGGGTCTATTTCGAAGGTGACCACATTGTAGATATATATTACACAAAATGTCGCCGGTCCCATTCCGTACTTCGCGGTCGTACACGCTACCCGTCCCCATACATACCCGGCACCCGCAAATCTGAGCACAAATATGTCTCCGACTTGAACTTGCTTCCGAGACCTGCCAAATACTTGCATGCGAATAGCCTGAAATGACTCTTCCATTCTTTCTGCGCTCCTACCAAGAGATGATCAAATCCATGTTAGCTCAGCCATTGCCCGCCCCGATCAACCGCGCCACGATAGCTTGCACGGTATCTTTCCCTCCTGACACCTGCGATTTTATTAACACTTGGCAATTCACCCACCCACTCGAATTCAAATCGTCGGAGATACACCAAGCATCCGGCAAACTTCCGTATTGATCCCACGCGGCAACGTCAAGCCCCATTCACCGCAGGGCTCAAAACGCCGCTCAAGTTTATGATCAAACTCATCAAAGTATCGTGGCGGCACTTGTAAGGTCTGAAAGCAGTGAACTTCCAACAGGTCCTCGGGGGGCAGTTCCCGATTTGCAACTGTACTGAAGTATCCATAAGTCCACATTTGTCTACTCACTATGAAGGGCGGAAGCACTAAATTGTGCAGTTCCAGCGAAGGAATTTCATCCACCGATGGCGTGCAAACGTTGTATATGTAAACAACAATTAATGGGCTCGATTTGGACATTCCGTTCCAAGCTTCGCTGTTGGCAACGCGTCCCCAAACGAATCCAACTTCGAAAAGATCGATGACAAAAATGTCACCATTGCGAACCTTCTTTCTCGATTTCGCTTGCAGGCGAAGGCGAATTTCTGGCTCAGACTGTTCATGCATCTCGACCTTTCCTTTCCACAGTAGCTTGTCAAGTCCACTTTCGATCAGCCAGCATTGATAATTCGGCGAGTAATCTACAATCGTGAAATTCTTATCACACAGAGGCACTTGCCTGCGAAAGGGCGATTGGCGAGGGCGCTGGATACGTCCACAGAACAGCCCCGCATCGTCGGTCATCCAGTACAAACGCCCGAAGACTACAGGTGGAATCGCGACCTGCTCGTCCTTGAGATTCCGTGGCAACGAGTACAAATTCGATTCACCACGGAAATACACGGAAGCGCACGGAAATGGAAGGTGACTACTGGGTCACGACTTCCCCTGAATTCGCGCTATACATCGACGCATTGTCCTGACCCTCTTCCACGACAGTGATGGCGTGTACCGAGACACCCAGATCGCGCACGTCGCCGTTGCCGGGCTCTTTATCCATGGGGCGCCAGGTTTTTGTGCGCAGAGTGAGGGTGACGCTGTCGCTTTCGGCGAGGAAGGTGCCGGTGAGCGCGCCGTCGGCGGATAGTTCATTCAAATCGGCGATGCGCTCGTCGCCCAAGTAGAGCCCATTTTCCGGCGCGGTGATGTGTCCATTTGTTTGAAGCACGACGCTGACGCGATAGGTTTTTCCAGAGGTAACCGGTAACACAAACTGAGAATCGCCTCTCGACCAGCGGCGGGTGCCGTCCTCGCCAAATTCCGGGGCCTTTTCGCGGCCATACCACTTGCGTAGGTAGGGACTGTCGCCGGGGGCACCGATTTGCAGGTGGTAATAGGCCTTCATTTCATCGGTCCACTCAAAACCGGCGTTTTCGTTGCCGATAAGTTGCGTTCGAGCACCGGCGTTGTTCACCACGCGGAATCCGCCTTCGCCGAGGTTGCCCATGAGAATCGCGGTGCCCATGTCCTCGTTAATCGTCACATGGAGCTGGCCGTCGTCGAAGATATTGCCCTGGAGCGTGGCCTTGCCCGCGTCGAGCCGCACCGCCGGGCTGCCGACGCCGTTGATATCCCACTGGCAGAAGTTGGTGCTGGAGACGGCCAGTTGTGCCTGGGGGCTGCGCGACCACAGGGCCATATCGAGGGGCCCCCAGAAGGCGCAGTTGGCCAGGTTTACCTTGCCGGGCCCGCAGGTCTCGGCGATCTCAATGCCCACGCTGTCCTTGCTGCTCCAGCGGCCCACGAACTCGCCGTTGGTAATGAGCAGTCCCGCGAGTTGGGCATCTTCCACGTAGACCGCGCGGCGGCAGGAGTCGGCTCCGATGCCGACGAAGCTGCCATTGGCTGAACCCGCCTTCGTCTTGGAGAAGCGATAGCCGATGCCATAGCCGAAGCAGAAGGTGTGGGTGACGTACTGCCAGTCGGTGCGGGCGAATTCATAGGCCACGCCGTTGACATTGACCCATTTGCAGTAGGGATCTTCCGGCTGATAAACCACGCCAAAGGGCCAGAAGTGGCAGTTCTCTACGCGGGAGATGTCGTAGCACGCGTCGATGTAAAGTCCGCGATAGCTCGGATAGCCAAAGACATTGCGAACGAGCATCCGCGCGGAGCCTTCGAAGTGGATCGCTTCGTAGGCATTGAGGATAAGGCAATCGAGCACCGCCACGTCCTCCACGGAATCGCCACGAATGGCCGGGGGATAGGGCACGGGCGGCACATCGGTCTGCTTCCACTCGGGGTAGCGGATGATCAGGCCGGCGACCGTGGCCGCGTGGCCCGCGAGGCGGATGAAGGGTTCGCCCTCCATGCTGCCGCGCCCGGCCCAGGCCTCAATCACCGAGCCCGCCATCTTGCCCTCGGGCCCCTGGAAGTTGAGGGGCGGCGTGGTGAAGACGCCCTGGAGCGTGACAGCGCCGGGGATGCGCAGGGAACCGCGAATGCAGTAGGCCCCCGCAGGCACATGGACGATGCCGCCACCCGCGGCCCCGGCCTCGTCGAGTGCCTTCTGGAAGGCGGCCGTGTCGTCCGTGGCGCCGTCGCCGAGGGCGCCACTGTCGCGGACATTCCAGTCGGCGTGGGCGGCAAAGGCGGTTAAGAGGAGGGTGGAGAAAAGAAAGACGCGGATCGTGTTTCGCATGGTGTGTACTCCTTCCGATGCGTGGGGCCCCTTGAATGGAGATCACTGTACGCCTCGGCGAATCGGAAAGCAAAATCGACGTTTGCGCCGCCGAAGGCGGATTGGTGGTCATCTGGATTCGATATCGCGGCCTCATTACCCGGATACCAAATGTACTTCTTGCTGAACCCGCGCCACTCCGCTATATTGAGTTCTCAACCCCAACCCATGAGGAACTGCGTTATGAAGATAAAATCGCTGCTCGCACTGACTTTGGCCATCGCCCTGTCGTCCGCCACCTTTGCCGCGGAGATCACGCCGCCGCCCGATGCGGACGGGGCCACCGAGGCTTTGAAGAATTCTCCCCGGCATGGCGAGTTCAAGGAAATTGACGTTGAAGGCAGTGACGTAAAGCTGAAGATCTTCGAGACCTATCCCGAGCGCTCGGATAAGGCACCCGTGATCATCTTGATCCACGAAATATTCGGCATGACGGACTGGACCAATTCCGTGGCCGATGCCCTGTCGAAAGAGGGCTTCATCGTCGTCGCGCCGGACCTTATTACCGGTATCGAAGGCGCGGCGGAGAATCCCCGCGAGGCCATCGGCAAATTGACGCCGGAGGAGACCTTGAAGCGTCTGAACGCGACGCTGAAATACGCGCTGGCGATTCCCTCGGGGAACGGCAAGATTGGCTGTGTGGGCTATTGCTACGGCGGGCGCACGACCTTCGCCTATGCGACGGAGCAGCCGGAACTGGACGCCGCGGTGGTCTACTACGGCAACGCGCCGGAGACGTCCACGCTGGCGAAGATCACCTGCCCGGTGCAGGGGCACTTTGGCGGTGAAGACGCACGGGTGAACAGCACCCTGCCGCCTGCCCAAGAAGAGATGAAGAAACTTGGCAAGACCTTCGAAGTAAATATCTATGAAGGTGCGGGCCATGGTTTCCTGCGCCAGCAGAGCGGCCAGGACGGCGCCAATCTGAAGGCGAGCAAAGAAGCCTGGTCAAAGACGGTGGCCTTCTTCAAGGAGCACCTGGAGGCGAAGTGAAACAAGCTCGCGTCGCGATGGACGGCGCGATGGCAGACGCGTAACAGTTGCATGTTCGAATGCGTGCGTACGGGATGTTCCGAGGTCAAGGGTATCGAGACCGCGGAACCCTTCCTGCGCACGCATTCGTTTTCCCAAGATGACGCGCGGGGCGAGAGCTGCGCATCATCACTTGGTCGGCGGCGCATCGTAACGTATCGTTCCGCACTCGGGAACGAACGCCCTTACTCCTCAAGAAACCCCGAATTTATTGGGGTTTTGTGGTATACTTCACCCTGTGCAGCGAAGCAACCGGAATCGGGGTTTGAGGAGAAACGTATGATGAAAAAAGTCAGTGCGTGTTTTTTCGCGGTAGTGGCCCTGGCAGGCTTCGCCTTTCTCCCGGGATGTCCCCAACCCGACCCCGAAGGACAGACCAACGCGATCACCTTGTTCACGGTGGGGGAGTCGGCCAAGCAGGGTGGTGGTCCTGTCGGCCTGGATGAAATCCAGAGCTTGGAGCTCACCATCACGGAGATTAGTTTGGATTATGCGGGAAATGCGTCGGAAGGCGAGGCGGACGAGGAGTTCGAGGGCTCGAAGATTACGGTCTTCTCCGGCGCGCTCGAGGTCGATCTTCTCAATCTGATAGACGTTTCCGAGATTATTTCCGAGGCGGAAATTCCCGCAGGTACCTACACAAAAATCCGCATCAGCATCGCAAATCCGCGGCTTGTGCTGGTGAGCGATCCGGAAACCGTGATTACCGATGTTCATCTTACGGCGAACAATCGCCTCTTCGTTTCGGAAACTTTCGAGTTACCCGAAGGCCAGAGCAGCCTCATCGTACTGGATCTCGGTGGCATCGCCCTGCGCCTGCAAGGAAATGGAGGCTACACACTGACGCCCCAGTTGGATGTTGACGTTTCGATTACGGACGCGGCGGCCACGGTGGTCGGTACGATTACGGCACTCGATACGGAGGCCAACACGTTGGCGGTGGCTCTCGCGGAGGGGAGCATCGACGTTCTCTACACGGATGTTACGACCGTGGCCCTTCCCACCGATCCGTTGGAGGCTCCCACCGGCACGGAACTGGATTTGGCCCTTGGTCAGACCGTTTCTGTTCTCGGTACGTTGAATGTTGATGGCAGCCTCGATGCGGACGCGATCGTGATTGTTGAAGATGTGGCGGGTGAAGGCGAGGGTGAAGGCGAGGGTGAAGGCGAGGGTGAAGGCGAGGGTGAAGGCGAGGGTGAAGGCGAAGGTGAAGGAGAAGGAGAAGGCGAAGGCGAAGGCGAAGGCGAAGGTGAAGGTGAAGGAGAAGGAGAAGGAGAAGGAGAAGGAGAAGGAGAAGGAGAAGGAGAAGGTGAAGGAGAAGGAGAAGGTGAAGGCGAAGGCGAAGGACAGTGACGATCGTTGAACTGAGATCGGCTGGAATACGGTCGAGCGTTCAGTGAAGCCCGAGAACTACAAAGCGCCGGAGAGCCAACTCTCCGGCGCTTTTGCTTCTGATTGCCCGCGCAATTCCGCGGGCCTATTTTTTCGCCACAGCCGTCTCCTGCGTAAGCGTCTGCTCGTACACAACCTTTCCATCCACGTCGTAATGCCGGAAAGTCAACGATGGGGTTCCGTCCAGGCGCTGGGAGGTGCAGGATAGGAAGCCCCCGATGACCGCCAGGTATTGATGCATGGGCTCGCGCTGGTCCTCGCTGAAGCCGCCGGCGTGGGCATTGGACGTGGGCCCGCTGCAGAATTCCCGGAGTCCGGTGGCGGGATCAATGCTCACGTATTGCCAGTGGCGGTCACCGCAGATGACGACCATGTTTTTCTGTTCCGCCATGAACTGGCGCAATTCGTTCCCTTCGTGCGTGAAGACCGTGTTTGCGTGGTTGTCGGCCTTGTCGCCGCGATCCGGGCCCACGAGGGGCGTCGGGCTGATCAGTATGCGAAAGGTCGCATCGGACTCCTGAACGCTCTGTTTGAACCAGGCCTTCTGCTCCGCGCCCCAAATCGTTTTCTCCGGACCATCGGGGTCCGTGTTGGGGCTTCGAAAATCGCGCCCCTCCGGAATCCAGATCTGGAGATCCTTCCCCCAGCGAATCGTGCGCCATGGCCGGGCGCGGTCCGGTGCCGGAACCTGCTCAAAGAAGATGTCCACTCCTTGCGCGTAAGTAAATTCGCCCATCTTATTGTTCTGCTGCGTGGGCCAGCAGTCGTTTTGCCAGGTGTCATGATCGTCGCGAATGAAATAGCTGCTCACTTCGTTGTGGAAGGCGCGCTGGAAGGGAAGAGCATACATCTGATTCCATTTGTGTCGGGCCTGTTCCGCATTGACCACCCACGGTCCGTCATTGTCGTAGTAGACGATATCGCCGGTGTGGACAAAAAAATCCGGTTTCAGTTTCTGCATCAAAGGATAGATCTTGTGCCCGTTGGTCTCGTCGTCGCGCCGCCAGAATTCCTGTCCGGTGACCACGGCGAAGGTAATCCCGGGCGCGTCCGATGGGCTCGGGGCCGTCTGAAAATGGCCCTGCACCCGGTCCGAGGGTTCCCCGGCGCCTGTGGCACGCGCCTCCACGATGCACTGATACCGCGTCCCCGCCTGGAGGTCGTCGAGCTTGAACTGATGGGTGAAATCTCGTTCGGCATCGACGGCATGCCATTCCGACGTCGAGGACATGTTGCTCGTGGCTTCCGGCCAGTAGGTGATGCGGACCTCGCCGGGGGCCCCGGGCAAGGTGTAGGCCATATCCGTCAATCGGTGGCCATCCGGGATCTGGGGCGCGGAAAAGGTCCAGTTGTCGCCATCACGGTCGGGTTCCACCAAGGGCCAGGGCACACCTTCGCTGGAGATGTCCGGACCGGCCGAGAGGCGTGTCCACACGATGATGGAAGTTTGGGTGGCCTCGCCTGATTTAACGCCATTGCCCAGGTAGGGGGCGTCGGCGGCAACGAATAACGTTGAAACGGCGGCCATCAGGGTCAGGATGAAATGTAGTACGGTGCGCATGGGCTGAGACTCTCCAAATTGCGGCTTCACGACAAAGGAAGAGTTTAGCATGAAGTGGCGGACGGCACGCCAAGGGACAAAAATAACCGCGCCCACTTCGGGCGGAAGTGGGCGCGGATTGAATGGGTGAAATCGTATCAGGGCGCTTCGATGTGTCCCACATAGCGGCCGAGCCAGTAAGGCAACAGCCAGAACACGCCGCTACTTTCCATCAGGCCGTCTTCGTGGGGGAAGTCGCCGGAGATGTACTCCCAGGGGTTCTTGTCCCAACGCATCACGCCGCGCTCGCTCGGCGGCGGCATGCGGCTGGTCTGGCGGCTGTCCTGCATCGGCCTGCGCACCAGCGCGATATCCTCGCGCACGCTGTTGTCCACGATCCACTGGCGCAGGTCCAGGGGCTGATCGCGGAGGAAAGCGATGCTCTCGTCGAGGCGCGTGTCAGCGCCGCCAACCTGCACCATGGAGAAATTAAAGAGAGGGCTCTGGTCATCCGCCACGTAGCCGTAAACCCAGGTCAGGCCTTCGAGCAATAGAGACTTCAGCTCAGGGTCGGTCTCCAGCTCGTACAGGACCGGCCCCAGTTCATAGATCATACTGTCGTCGATCCGGCTCTGCTCCGAAATCCGGTGGGCTTTGGGGCGGCGCAGGAATTCCTTGTAGCCGTGCTCCTTGATGAAGCGGTCGTGCTCGTTAAGGTACTTCTTGTCGCCCGACATGTAGTACGCGATGCGCAGGTAGGCGAGCACTTCGAAGCGGTTGATGAAGCTCTCCACCCACCAGTCGTCGCTGTTCTGCAAACGGTCCTCGTTCCACATGCCCCAGCGCGTATAGACGCCCGTTTCCGGATCCACCAGCGTGTAGTCATTCGCGATGATATAGTCGGTCAGCGTTGTGATGACCTTCGCCGCCTTCGCCTTCTGCGCGTCATCCGCCACCAGCTTGTGGAAGTAGTAAAAGCCCATGTAGTGGCCGTTCACTTCGTCCGAGCTGGTGTCCCCCTTCCAGAGCCACTTGCCGTCGGCGGAGGGTCGCCAGCGGCGCTCCACATAGCGCCAGCGCGGATCGCGTACGCGCTGCGCGGCCACTTCCTCCGGCGTGAATGCCTGGTTCTTGTCGTGGACTTCCGTCCACGTCGACGGCACCACCGTGCGGGCGAAGAAGCCATCTCCGCCCGTGACCTCGTGCAGATAGGAGAGGGCTTGAAAGCCGCTCGTGGCATTGGCCCGCGCTTTCTCGCTGCCGGTCACCGCGTAGCGAATGGATTCCATGGTCGTGTACAGCGAGGTGTACTCGCCGTCGTTGTCATCGTCCACACCGTCCCATTCCGTCAGGTCATTCGGCCGTTTGAACTTGCACTTCTCTACAAAGCCCGGCGGGCGCACGTGGCGCTCTTCCAGAATCGCCTGATAGTAATCCGCCTTCTCCGCCAGGGTCATCATCCGCCGCTTGATCGCGCTCACGCCCTTCGCCGTGGCGATCCAGGCGGTGCCTTCGGCGTCAAAGTCGATGTCCCGCACTTCGTCGTCCAGCAGCCAGCGCTTGCTGTGGCGCAGGGACCACGGGCTGCCGTTGTTCTGCGTGACCCAGTCCGGCTGCTCGCTATAGCGAGCCACGCCTTCCGCCGTGCCGGCCCAGAGCGTGCCATCGGGCGCAAAAGCCATGGAACGCACATCCCACCAGGGCAGTCCGTCCGCTGTGGTGATCTTGCGGACGCAGGCGCCATTTTCCAGTACCGTGATGCCGCCCCAGCACCCGACCCAGAGTTGGCCGTTGGGCGCAAAGGCAATACCGTTCACCGCGCCGGAAGTGATCTCCCATGGTTCGAAGTATCGGCGAACTCCCGTGGGGCCATTGTGATAGAGGCCGAGCCACGTGGCAATCCATAGAGAGCCATCGGGGGCCAGGGTCAGGTCGCGCAGATTCAGCGACCAGTCCGTGGTCATGGAGGCCCAGGCGCTGCCGTCATAGACCCAGGCGCCGTCCGGCCCCATGGCCGTGACGCCCGATGGAGAATCCGAAATCACACTGACCGGATGGTCGAGATCGCCCACCTTGGCGGCGCTGCCCTCGGCAATGCGGTAAACCCCATCCCAGGCGGCAACCCACACGGCCCCGTCGGCTGTTACAATATCAAAGGTTTCCCCCGCGGCGGTGCCTTCCTGTTTCAGCCAGGTCCGACCGTTCAGTCGAAATGTGCCCTCAGGAGTGGCGGCGTAAACCGTGCCCTCTGGACTTACCGCAATCGCCCGCACATCATTCTCGGGTCCATCCGCGACGATGGGGAAGGCTTCGTGATATTCCTGGACGAAGGGCGAGTCCTTGATGGGCTCGACCGCCGCAGCGGACGAAAGGAAGGCCTCGCCCGTGAGAGCGAGGCCAAGGCTGACCCGCCCCAGGGTCAATGAACAAACACGATTCAACATGCGCTTTACTCCGGTTGTCCCCGACGACATTGACAGCGCGGGAACAGTAGCACAGGGCCTGACCGAAATTCGAAGGTAACTTGGCGAAGGCCTCGTGGGCGAGTAGAACAGTCGAGGGCAACCCGATGTCATTCCCACGCGCGCGGGCACGAATCCACCGTGTTGGAACCGGGGACGACGCGCTCCTGTGGATTCAAGGGCACGAGTCCGGTCCGCAAGCATTCTGGTCTGGATTGGGAAAAGCGTCCCTTTCGTCCTCCCCGGGCCGGTCGGTGAGACAGGCGTAGTCTTTCTCGATCTTGACCCGAACCATCACGCCGGGGGCCACGGGGACTTCCACATCCACGCCGACCTGATCGGTCTCGGCCAGGTCCGCGGCCCACGCCGCAGGCAGGCGAACGACAAGCCCGGCGGGCTCTCGAAGGACCTGGACCGTCGCGCCGGGATGGCGCTCGAGGCTGTAGGTGAAGGTCTCCTCCGGCCCGGTCCCGAGTACGAGGGATTCCGACAGGCGGCCGCATTCGTGCAACTCGGCGACCTCCCGCTGTTGCAGGCGGAGCCGCAGGCTGTTTCCCTGAATGCGAAGTTTCATCATTCATACTCCCGCGCAAAGATTGATCTTTTGCGCTATTCGGTCGCGCCTTTTAGTTGCGCTTCCAACCGTATCGCTTTGGGGAAGAGGATGTTGTTCTCCTTGTGGACATGGGCGTGCATGTTGCGCTCCAGGTCGTGCAGGCCATCCAGCAGCGCCCGGTAGGTGTTGCAGGCCCAGTCGGGCGGGGTGTAGCCATCGGAGAGGGCGCGGAGTTGCTCCAGGGCGTTACCCGCGTCGTCGTGTTCCGCCTCCATCCGGGCGATGGGATTGGCCACACTGCCGAAGCAGGCCGCCACCTCCGCGCCGGTAGCTTCCATCCGGGCAATCGCCGGAAAAAGAATCTCCTCCTCTTTCATCATGTGCTGGTTCAACTCCAGCGTGAAGGCGTCGAAAGCCGACAGCATCGGACTGAGTCGCTCGTTGCGGTCACCGTGGACGCGCTCGACCTTCTGCAGCATCGCGCCGAGCCGGGGAAGTTCCTGGCGCAGGTATTGGTGGTGCGCTTCGAGAATGTGATCGATCAGGTCACCGAGGGTCATCGCGCCGGGATCGGGCCGGAGCTCCGATGGCGACGCTCCATCCAGCGCCGAGAGCAGCGCGATGACTTCGGGGGCCGCCAGTTTCTTCTTCGCGCAGGCGGCTTCCAGGGTTTTCTTTCCGCCGCAACAATAGTCGATGCCGAGGGATTCAAAGACGCGCGAGCGGGCTGGCCGCTCCAGTACCAATTCCGCTACGGTGCGTTCCTGTGTGATAGTGCTCATGGGCTTTCTCCTTGGTTGCGACCCTATTGTAGACTATTTTGTCCACAATTAAAACCCCGCTGCGGCCCCGTCTATTCCCGAAGCCTTTTGACCTCCGAAAAACCAGCCTTGACAATACGCGCCGGGGAGCCGATACTTAAGCGGAGGAAAACATCCACAATATGTTCAAGCTATACTCCAAAGGTTGCCAGTACGCCCTGCGCGCCCTCACCTTCGTCGTCGCCGATGCGTCGAAGGAACGCTTTCAGGCCAAGGACATTTGCGAGAAGGCCGAGATTCCCGAGTCCTTCACCCGCAAGGTATTCCAGGCGCTGGTGCAGGGCGGCTTTCTCGAGGCCCATCGCGGGCCCGGGGGGGGCTACTCCCTCACCCGGGATCCCAGTGAGATCACCTTGCTGGAAGTGATCCAGGCCGTGGAAGGGGACGACACCTACGATCACTGCGTCCTCGGCTTCTCCGAATGCGGGAAGGCCAATCCCTGCCCGCTCCATGAGATCTGGGTACATTCCAAGATAAGTCTCCTCTCCAACCTCTCCAACACCACGCTGGATCAATTGACCGCCCTGACCCTGCAACGAAAAATGATCCACGAGCACAAGGGCCTAAAACGCCCTAAAGACTAAGCCTCGACGCCCATCCTGCCCGCCGCAGCCGCTTTTTTCTAACCCCCAATCAACAGGCTTGACATCTCGATTTGAATAGTGGATAATTTTATCCAGAATAAGGTGGATAAAAAAGTCCATAATAAATCGCCACAAGTCCATAGCGGATTTCTCCGTTGGGAGCAGGGAAAATGAACGGTATATTGGGAAGGGGAGGGCCGGGAATTCGGCGGATCGGCAGGACTTTGGCCTGCGGCCTCGGGGCCCTCGTAGTGGCCGGCCTGGCCGGCGCACAGGAGGCGGTACCCGCCGCCGCGCCCGCACCCGAGGTGGCTGCGGAACCCGCACCGGAAGCGGCCCCTCAGGTTGATGCCGCCGCAGCGGTCTACGCCATGAAGTGTATGGGCTGCCACACCATCGGCGGCGGCGTGCTGAGCGGTCCGGATCTCAAAAACGCGGCCACCTATCCGCGTCAGACGGTCCTGGACGGCATCAAGCGGATGGAGAAGAACGTGGGGCCCATCAGCGAAGAGGACCTGACCATGCTGGCCGACTTTCTGCTCGCGCCGGACGCGGCGGCACGCATCGATGCGCACCGCCAGCAGGTGCAGATGCGGGAAGCGGCCTCTATGGCGCCCCCGAACGCCGAACTGGGCGGAGCCCTGTTTACCGGGCGCACGGCTTTCGCCAATGGTGGCGCAGCCTGCGCGGCCTGCCACCAGGCCGGTGGCCGTGGAGGCAATCTGGCGGTATCGCTGGAGGACGCCTTCACCCGCCTCGGTGCCCAGCCCCTCCAGGCGACCACCGAAGCCCCCGGCTTTCCCGTCATGCGCGCCATCTACACGCCCCTGCCCGTGACGAAGCAGGAAGCGATGCACGTGGTGAAGTATCTCGAAGAAGTTTCCGCCACCCCCGCACCGCCGGCCCCGCCTTCCGATGCACCTCGCCGGAATCGGCGGCACGGCGCTGGTGCTGGTGTTGCTGGGTAAATCCACGGCAAAGCGGGTCGCGGGCACGCGCGCGCGAATGGTGGCGGACGCCTGCCGCCGGAGTGACCAGGGCGCAAATCGCAGGAGGAAGAACTGATGGGTTGGATACAGGATTTATTTGCGCCGGAACAGCGTAGCTGGGAAGAGTTCTACCGGAACCGCTGGGCCCACGACAAGGTGGTGCGGACGACCCACGGCGTCAATTGCACCGGATCGTGCAGTTGGAACGTCTATGTGAAGCAGGGCATCGTGACCTGGGAAATGCAGGCCCTCGACTATCCCACCATCGACAAGGCGATCCCCAACCACGAGCCCCGGGGCTGCCAGCGCGGTATTTCCACCTCGTGGTACATCTACTCGCCGCTGCGGATTAAATATCCCTACATGCGCGGCGCGCTCCTCGATCTCTGGCGCGAGGCCAAAGCGGAGCACGGGAACGATCCCGTCGCGGCATGGGAATCGATCACGGCCAATCCCGAGCGCCGCAAGCGCTACCAGCAGGCCCGGGGTAAGGGCGGCTTCCAGCGGGTCTCCTGGCACGAGGCCCAGGAACTCATCGCCGCCTCCAACATCTACACGGTCCAGAAATACGGCCCCGATCGCCTCGTCGGCTTCTCGCCCATCCCCGCCATGAGCATGATCAGCTATGCGGCGGGCGCGCGCTTCCTCCAGCTCATGGGCGGCATCGCCCTCAGCTTCTACGACTGGTACTGCGATTTGCCACCTGCATCCCCGGAAGTCTGGGGCGAACAGACCGACGTGGCCGAAAGCGCCGACTGGTTCCACTCCAAGTTTATCGCCACTGTCGGATCCAACGTGCTCATGACCCGCACGCCCGACGCCCACTTCCTCGTGGAAGCGCGCCACCGGGGTACAAAGGTCGTGGTCTTCTCGCCGGACTTCAGCCAGACCTCCAAAATCGCCGACGAATGGATCCCCATCAACCAGGGCAGCGACACCGCCTTCTGGATGGCCGTGAACCATGTGATCCTGCGGGAATTCCACGCGGACCGCGCCGTGCCTTTCTTCCAGCAGTACATGCGCGAGAACTCCGACGCGTCTTTCCTCGTGGTGCTGGAGCCCGACGCGAAAGGCCACTACCGGCCCGGCTCGCTGCTGCGCACGTCACAGATCGCGGAAACCCAGGGCGAAGAGAACGCCGAGTGGAAAAGCTTCGTGCTGGACACCGAGTGCAACCTGCGCATCCCCGCAGGCCAGATCGGCCACCGCTGGCAGACAAAAAAAGGCCAGTGGAACATCAAGCAGGAAGACAGCCGCGATGGCGCGCCCATTGAAGCCTTACTTTCCCTGAGAGACTGCGCCGACAAGACGGTCAGCGCGTACTTCGACGATTTCTCCGAAGGCATTCAGGGCCAGGGCCGTTTGCGCCATGTGCCCGTGCGCGAAATCCAGACGGCCGACGGGCCCGTGCTCGTCGCCACGGTTTACGATCTCCAGTTCGCCCAGCACGGCGTGAATCGCGGTTTCGAAGGCCAGTGGCCCACCGGTTACGACGACGACACCCATCCCTTCACACCCGCGTGGCAGGAACAGTACACCGGCATCAAGGCGGAGACGGTCATCGACTTCGCGCGCCAGTGGGCGATCACGGCGGAAAAGACCGGCGGCAAATGCAGCATCATCATCGGCGCCGGGGTGAACCACTGGTACCACAACAACCTCATCTACCGCGCCTGCATCAACTCGCTGCTCTTCTGCGGCTGCGTCGGCCGGAGCGGGGGCGGGCTGAACCACTATGTGGGCCAGGAGAAACTCGCGCCCCAGGCGAGCTGGGCGCCCATCGCCTTCGCCACCGACTGGAGCGGGCCACCCCGGCTGCAGAACGCGCCCTCCTTCCACTACATGCACAGCGACCAGTGGCGCTACGACCGAAAATTCGGTGAGTTCTGCCCTGTGGCCGACAAGACCAATCCCATCGCCGAGGGACACACGGCGGACAAACAGGCCCTGGCCGTGCGCTGCGGCTGGCTGCCCTGCTATCCCCAGTTCACGGAGCACAACTTCGAACTCGTGAAGGAGGCGAAGGCGCGCGGCGTGAACCCCGTGGAGCACGTCGTCTCACGCCTGAAGGATCGCAGCCTCAAATTCGCCATGGAAGACGTGGACAATCCCGCGTGCTTCCCTCGCGTGTGGTACATCTGGCGCGGCAACGCGATTCAGGCTTCCGCCAAGGGCCACGAGTATTTTCTGAAGCACTACCTCGGCACCCACCACAACAGCATCGCCGAAGAGCAGGCGAAGGAAGACGTGAAGGAAGTCACCTGGCACGACAAGGTCGAACTGGGCAAGATGGATCTCATCGTGGACATCAATTTCCGCATGGACACCTCGGCGCTCTACTCCGACATCGTCCTCCCCACGGCGAGCTGGTACGAGAAAGACGACCTCAGCTCCACCGACATGCACTCCTTCATCCACCCGCTCCAGGCGGCTGTGCCGCCCTGCTGGGAGTCGAAGACCGACTGGAAAATCTTCCAGGAGATCGCCAAGGCCACCAGCACGATGGCCGAGCGCTATCTTCCGGAGCCGGTTCAGGATTTTGTTTGCTCGCCGCTGCTTCACGATACCCCCGGCGAAATCACGCAGCCGCGTATCCGCGATTGGGCCAAGGGCGAGTGCGAGGCCATTCCCGGCAAGACCATGCCGAACATGACCGTCGTCGAGCGGGACTACACCAAGGTCTACCAGAAATTTATCTCTCTGGGCCGCAACCTGCGCAACAACGGCATCGGCGTCCACGGCTGCACCTATAAAGTGGACGATCTTTACGACGCGTACCTGCTGAACAATCCGGTCGAGACCTGGGGTGGCCAGCAGTACCCCTCCCTGCGGATTGACCGCAGCGTGTGTGAGGCCATCCTCCACTTCGCCGCCGAGACCAACGGCGAGCTGGCGCACCGGGCCTATGAGACCGAGTCCCATAAGACCGGCATCGACCACACGCACCTGGCCGCGGGCAACCGCAACGTGCGCTACAACTTTGCCGACCTCTGCACCCAGCCGCGCCGCGTGCTGACCACGCCCTACTGGACGGGTATCACCAATGGTACCCGTACCTATTCCGCCTACTGTCAGAACCTCGAAGAGCGGATACCGTGGCGTACGCTGACGGGCCGCCAGCATACCTACTTCGATCACGAGGCCTATGTGGCCTATGGCGAGCATCTGCCCACCTTCAAGCCTCGGGCCGATCTGCGGACCACCCGCGATCTGGACATGACGGGCACCGAACCGGGATCGCTGGTCCTCAACTACCTCACGCCCCACGGCAAGTGGCACATCCACTCCACCTTCGGCGACACCCTGCGCATGGAGACCCTCTCGCGCGGCATCGAGCCCTTCTGGATGAACGAGCAGGATGCCGCCATGCTGGCGATCCACGACAACGACTGGGTGGAGGTGCTCAACGATCACGGCACCGTGGTCACCCGCGCCTGCGTGAGCGCCCGCATCCCCCGAGGCATCTGCTTCATCTACCACGCGACCGAGCGGACCGTGGGCAATCCCAAGAGCCAGCACCGGGGCAAGCGCCGCGCGGGCGGGCACAACAGCCTGACCCGCGCGCGCCTCAAGCCCCTCTTCATGATCGGCGGTTACGCCCAGTTCTCGTATGGCTTCAATTACTGGGGACCCCAGGGGGTGAACCGCGACACCTTCGTGGTGGTGCGCAAACTCGACAAGCCGATTTGGTAGGAGAGAAGACAATGAATGTACGCGCACACGTATCCATGGTGTTCCACCTCGACAAATGCATCGGCTGCCACACGTGCAGCGTGGCCTGCAAAAACATCTGGACCGACCGGCCCGGTGCGGAATACATGTGGTGGAACAACGTGGAGACCAAGCCGGGCACGGGCTATCCCACGCGCTGGGAGGACCAGCTCAACTACAAGGGCGGCTGGGAACTGAACGACCAGCGCGAGCTCCAGCTCAAGAGCCAGAAGAAGGGCAACTACTTTCAGAAGATATTCTACAACCCGAACCAGCCGGGTCTGGATGAATATTACGAGCCCTGGACCTATCGCTACGGCGACCTCACCAACGCGCCGGAGGGCGACGACCAGCCCACGGCCCGACCCATCTCCCAGATCACCGGGGAAGATATGGACATCGAGGCGGGGCCCAACTGGGACGACGATCTGGGCGGCTCACCCGTCTACGCGGCCAACGACCCCAATCTCGACGCGCTCACGGAAGACGAGCGCCGCGTCCTCTTCGACGTGGAGCAGATCACCATGATGTATCTGCCCCGCATCTGCAACCACTGCGCGAATCCGAGCTGCGTGGCGGCCTGTCCGAGTGGCGCGCTCTACAAGCGCGGCGAAGACGGCATCGTCCTCGTCAATCAGGACACCTGCCGCGGCTGGCGCGCCTGCGTCGCCGCCTGCCCCTACAAGAAGGTCTACTACAACTGGAAGACCGGCAAAGCCGAGAAATGCATCCTGTGCTACCCCCGCATCGAGACCGGACAGCCCCCGGCGTGCTTCCACTCCTGCGTGGGCCGCATCCGCTACATGGGCGTGCTGCTCTACGACGCCGATCGCGTGGAAGAAGCGATGAAAGCGCCCGAAGACGCACTCGTGGAGTCCCACCGCAGCGTCCTGCTCGATCCCTTCGATCCCGCCGTGATCGCGGGTGCCGAAGCGAACGGGATCAGCGCCCAGTTCATTGAATCGGCCCAGCGCTCCCCGGTGTGGAACTACGTCATGAAGTGGAAACTAGCCCTGCCGCTTCATCCGGAGTTCCGCACCCTCCCCATGCTGTACTACGTGCCCCCGCTCCTGCCCGTCAGCGGACGGGCGGGCGATGGCATCTATCAGCAGAATGCCACCGAGTTCTTTTCCAACCTCGACAGCGCGCGTTTGCCGATCCGCTACCTGGCCTCCCTCTTCAGCGCGGGCAACGAGAAGATCGTACACGACGTGATGAAGCGCCAGATGGCTGTGCGCTACTTCAAGCGCGCCCAGGATGTGGACGACGTGGATGCGGCCAAGGTCCATGCCGTGCTGCGCGAGGCGGGGCTTTCAGAGGAAGACGCCGAAGCCATCTATCAAATGACCACCCTTGCGCCCATGAACGAACGCTACGTGATGCCGCCCATCCAGCGCGAAGTGAATATCGCGGGGAGCGGGTGCTCGCCCGAGATGTGCAAAGGCTCCTGCGGCCTGGGCGCCATCTCCACCCCCGAGCGAGGGCTCTGATCATGGCGGAATCATCCGAATATCGCGCGATCTATCCGGACTTCGCGGCGCTCCTTTCTTACCCGGAACCAGGTCATCAAAAGCTGGCCGAAACATTGGCGTCGCGACTCCGCGAGGTCTCCGATGAGACGGCGAAACCGCTGGAACGTTTCGCGGAATTCCTGGCATCGTCCACAGTGGAAGAGGCCCGAGAACACTATACCCGCGCCTTCGACTTGAGCCCCCTCGCGGTGCCGTACCTGAGCGTGTATCTCTTCGGCGCGGAGAATCCCCAGCGCGGCCAGTTCATGGCGGGCTTCAGCGGAGCCTACGCCGAAGTGGGCTACGACAGTGGGGGAGAGCTGCCCGACCACCTGGCCACCGTGCTGGGTTACGCCGCAGTGGCCCCCAAAGACACCTGGGAGGAAGTCCAGCAACTCTGCCTGCCTTCACCTTTGAAACTCATGCGCCAATCCCTGCGGGAGGGGGAAAACCCCTATCACCATGTCCTCGCTTCCCTCGAACTCTTCGTGAAGCACGTGACTGCCGGAGCGTTGATCCATGCTTGACCTTTTTCTCTTCGTTGGATTCCCCTACATCGCCTTCACGCTGATGATCGTGCTGTCGGCCTACCGCTATCGGACCCAGCGCTTCACCTATTCCGCCCTCAGTTCCCAGTTTCTCGAAAGCAATCAATTGCGCTGGGGAAGCATGGGATGGCACGCCGGTATTCTCGTCCTCCTCGTGGGGCACGTGATTCCCGTCCTCGTGCCCGGATTGTGGCAGGCCCTGACCTCCATCCCGGTATTTCTGATTACGGTTGAGGTTATCGGCACCATTGCCGCCTTCCTCGCCCTCAGCGGGCTCTGCGTGCTCCTCTACCGGCGCACCACCTCGGCCCGGATCTCGGCCGTAACCACCACGGCGGACTATCTCCTGCTGCTGCTGCTGATTGCGCAGGTCCTCGTGGGCATCTCGGTGGCGAGCGGCGCGCGCTGGGGCGCGGCCTGGTCGGCCAGCACGACCACGCCCTACCTCTGGAGCCTGGCCACCTTCCAGCCCCAGCCCGAATACATCACCGGCCTGCCGCCCACGGTCAAGCTCCACCTCGTCCTGGCCTGGTGCTTCTTCCTGGTTATCCCTTTCACCCGCCTTGTTCACGTCTTCTCCGTGCCCATCGCCTACCTCTGGCGTCCGCCCCAGAAAGTGGTCTGGACGACGCCCAGGCCCGAAGCCTCCGCCTGTTGCGCGCCCCAGCACCAGAACCGGGACAGCCGCCGTTACTTCGTGCGCGGTGCCCTCGCCAGTGCCGGTGCCCTGTTCTTGCTCAGCATCGGTGTATTGGAAAAGCTCGGGCGCTTCTTCCGCGGTCCGGCCATGGATTCGAAGCAGCAGGCCGAACTGCTCCAGAAGAAGCTGGAGCGGCTGGAACTGGCCGCGGCGGAGCGCAAGCTCGAAATCGAGCGCATCGAGAAGGATTACATTTTTGTCGCGTCCCTCGCCGAACTCTCGGATAAAGACGGACGCTACTTCACCGATTACCACATGCGCCCGGCGCTGGCCTTCAAGGACGAGCGGGGACTGCCCCTGCTCATCTCGGCCAAGTGCACCCACCTCGGCTGCACGGTCGCGAGCACCATCAACAACGGGCGGATTCTCTGCCCCTGCCACGTGTCCTGGTTTGACGTGAAGACGGGCATGCCCACGCCGGGCGCGCCCGCGAAGGCACCCTTGCCCCACCTGGGCTGGGTGTTGATGGACGGGGCCGGGAACATGGTGGCCAGCCAGGGCGCGGGCGGCGAAGTGACCGGCGAGATCGATATGGCCCAGGCGGGCGCTTACGGCGTGTATATCGCCAAACAGTTTGAGGAGATGGCCTGATGCGTACACACGACCGGCTCCAGCAGGCCAGCGACTGGCTGCACGAGCGCTTTCCCCTGGAAAAGCTGAGCTTTGAGTCGCTTTTTCAGAAGAAGGAAGTGCCCGTACACCGTATGAGCTGGGGCTACTACTTCGGCGGCCTGGCCCTCTTTTGTTTCAGCATCCAGCTCGTCACGGGCATGCTCCTGCTCTTCTACTACCAGCCCACGGTGGCCGACGCCCACGCGTCGGTGGAGCTGATCACGTACCACGTCGGCGGGGGTGCCCTCATCCGCAACCTCCACACCTGGTCGTCCTCGGCGATGATCTTCTGCGTGCTCACCCACCTGATCACGGCCTTCGCCATGAAAGCCTTCGAAAAGCCGCGCGAGATCACCTGGGTCTCGGGCGTACTCCTGCTGCTGATAACTTTCGGCTTCGGTTTCACCGGTTACCTCCTGCCCTGGCACCAGATCGCGGTCAACGCCACGAAAGTGGGGCTGCAATCCGTCGAAGAGGCCGGGACCTATCTCCCCGGCGCATTGGCCGACATTCCTCGCCAGCTCAAAGAGCTGATCCAGGGCGAGGCGGCCGTGGGCCAGGCGACGTTGAGCCGATTCTATGCCCTTCACGTGGTGCTGCTGCCCCTCGCTATTTTCGCCATACTGGGCCAGCATCTTTTCATGGTGCAGATGCACGGCATGAGCAAGGGTGTGGACAAGCCCACGGGCAAGACGGAGAAGTTCTTCCCTATCTTCGCCCTGAAGGATTTTTCCATCTGGGGATTGGTCTTCTTTGTCCTCTTCGTTGTGGCCCTCTGTCTGCCCTTCGAGGCCTTCTTCTCCTATCCGCTCTTCGAGCCCTTCGACCCGCAGGGATCCACGCCTGACGGGATCAAGCCGGAGTGGTATTTCTTCTTCGTCTATTACCCGCTGGAGCTGCTGCCGTTCTGGATGATCATGATCCTTTCCGGGGTCGCCGTGGCCGTCCTGCTCGGTGTCCCGTGGATCTTTCAAGGCACGAGCAGGAAGACCCTCCGCAACATCGCCATCGCCGCCACCTTCTATCTCGTGGCCATGACCGTCTTCGGCCAGCAGATCTACGAGTTCTTTAAAGGAGTCCATCAATGAAGCCCCGCGTCACGGTCGTCACCGCAGTAAGTTTAATGCTCTGCAGCGCCGCCTGGTCCTACCCGGAGTTCCAGACCTACATCGAAGCCCAGTCCGGGCGCAACGTGAACTGCGCCATGTGCCACGCCCACGCCGACGGCCCCGAAGGCCTGAAGCCGGGCCAGATCGGGAGTCTGAACCCCCAGCAGATGGAGGCCCTCGGCAAGGCCCGCGCGGCCTTCGCCCCCGGTGAGGACGTGGACAGTCCTATCCTGAACAAGTTCGGCGATCACATCATTCAGGTGATCGGCAAGCAGCAGTTTCTCCAGATCCGCCAGGAGCCCGCCAAGCTTGCAGAGGCCCTCGGGACCGAAAGTGATCTCGATGGCGACGGCCTGAGCGACGCGCGGGAGTATGTGGACGGCACCCTGGCCACGGACCCGAATCACGGCGATCCCTGGGCGCTGCTCGCGATCAATCTCAAACGGCGCTGGTTCCACATTCTCATGGTGGGGCTGGCGACGGCTCTGGGCCTCTGGGGGCTCAACAATCTGCTCCATGGCTTTGAGGCCCTGAGCGCCGCGAAGACCGAACGAAAACAGGGATAAAGGTGAACGCCATGGAACATCGACGACAGGCCATTACCGTACTGGCACTCAACACCATCGCTTTCACCGTCTGTTTCGCCTGCTGGATGCTCAACGGCGTGCTCGTGACTTATCTCGTCGAGAACCAGCTCGTCCACTGGACCGATGCCCAGATCGGCTGGCTCATCGGCATTCCCGTATTGAGCGGCTCCATCTTCCGCCTGCCGGTTGGCCTGCTCACGGACAAGTACGGCGGCAAGTGGGTCTTCGTCATCGTCATGCTGGTCTCCGCCGTGCCCATGTACCTGCTTAGCTTTGCGAACTCCTATGCGGCCTTTCTGTGGTGCAGCCTGGGCTTCGGCTTGGCGGGCACGTCCTTTGCCGTGGGCATCGCCTACACCTCGGTCTGGTTCTCCCGCGAGCATCAGGGCAAGGCCCTGGGCATCTTCGGCGCGGGCAATGCCGGCGCCGCCCTCACCAGCATGGGCGCGCCCTGGCTGCTGCGCTCCCTGACGAATGGGGGAGAGCAGCTTGAGGCCTGGCGCACCATGCCCCGTCTCTACGCGGGCGGTCTCGTGTTGATGGCGATTCTTTTCGCCCTGCTCGCCGCGCCGAAGCGAGTGGACGATTCCCACATCACCAGCTTCGGCCAGCGCATGGCGCCCCTCCGCCACATGCGCGTCTGGCGCTTTGGCCTCTACTACTTCCTCGTCTTCGGCGGCTTCGTTGCCCTGGCCCAGTGGCTCATTCCGTACTACGTGAGCGTCTACACCATGCCCCTGGCCACCGCCGGATTGCTGGCCGCCATCTTCAGTCTGCCTTCCGGCGTGATCCGCGCCCTCGGCGGCTATCTCTCCGATCACTTCGGCGCGCGCCGCGTCATGTATTGGGTTCTCGGGAGCTGCCTGATCTGCTGCGCCCTGCTCATCGTGCCCCGCATGGATATCCAGTCGCCCGGCAAGGCGGTGCTCGCCAAGCGCGGCGGTACCGTGAGCGCCGTATCCCCCTCGGAAATCTCGGTGGGGGAGGTCCGCTACCCCGTTCGGCCCCGGAGCGCCGAAGACCAGCGTATTTTGAACGCGAGCGAGGACCTGCTTATCTGGCCCGCCATGAGCGCCTACCAGGAGCCGATTGTAGAGCCGGGGCAGACCGTCAAGAAGAAGGAACTGCTCGCCCGGGGCGTCACCCACATTTATTTCCAGGCCAACGTCTGGGTCTTCACCGCCCTGCTCTTCGTGGTCGGCATCATGATGGGCATCGGCAAGGCTGCCGTCTATAAACACATCCCCGATTACTTCCCCCGGGAGGTGGGCGTCGTCGGCGGCATCGTGGGGGTCCTCGGCGGTCTGGGCGGCTTCGTCTGCCCCATCCTCTTCGGCTACCTGCTGGAGTGGACCGGACTCTGGACCACCTGCTGGATGTTTTTCGCCGTGCTTTCCGCACTCTGCCTCTGGTGGATGCATCACGTGATCCAGCGCGCCCACTATGAAAGCTCGCCCGCGCTTCGCGGACGTATGGAACAGGTCGACGCCGCCCACGGCGCCGCCACGAGGGATTGAGGAGAGACCGTCATGAACGCGCTGAAAAACTGGGATCCGGAGATTGCCACCTGCTGGGAGAGCGGGGGCAAGACTGCCGCCAACCGAAACCTCTGGATCTCCATTCCAAACCTGCTGATGGCCTTCGGCGTGTGGATCTACTGGAGCATCATCATCAATGTAATGCAGGGACTCCACGATGGTGATGCCTCGCTCTACGCCTTCACCGGAGCCGATGGCCAGCCCCTGAGCGGGCCCGCATACCAGGCCCTGCTCTACACCCTGCCCGCTGTGGCCGGACTCGCTGGAGCCACCCTGCGCATTCCAAACTCCTTTATGATCGCGGTGTGCGGCGGGCGCAATGTCAAGTTCATGACGACCCTGTTGCTAGTGCTGCCCGCCCTCGGCACGGGGCTCGCACTCCAGAATCCACAGACCCCCTTCTTCACCTTTGTCGTGCTCGCATCCCTCTGCGGCATTGGCGGCGGGGCCTTCGCGTCCTCCATGTCCAATATCAGCTTTTTCTTCCCAAAGCGGATGCAGGGCCTGTCTCTGGGCCTGAATGCCGGCCTGGGCAATCTGGGCGTGTCGGTTTTTCAATTTGCCATCCCCTGGGTGATTACCTTCGGACTCTTCGGCGGCCCCAGTTTTCCCCTCAAGGGTAATCCGGTCTGGATACAGAACGCCGGACTGGTCTGGGTGCCCATCCTGATCGTCCTGGCCATCCTCGCCTTCTTTTTCATGAACAACCTGGCCCAGCACAAGGTGGACACCACAGCCACGGCCGTTGGAACCTACCTCTGGCTCGAATTGCTCGGCTATGTCGGCGTGGCCGTCTCCGTAGGGCTGCTGCTCCTCTCCAAGAGTTGGGCGCTGTCACCGGGCATGGAGATCGCCGCCACCCTCGCGAATGTGCTCATCGCCGTCGTCGTCACCATGCTGCTGATGCGCTTCGCAACGCCCTCGTCAACCCGTGAGAGCTTGCGCAAGCAGTTCGCCATATTCAGCCTGAAGCACAACTGGATCATGACCTATCTCTACGTCATGACCTTCGGCAGTTTCATCGGGTACGCCAGCGCTTTTCCCAAGCTGCTTAAGGACGTATTCGGCTATATTCACGTGGACGCGGGCGGCAATCCCCTGGCCCAGGCCATCGTCAATCCCGACGCCCCCGATGTGCTGAAGTACGCATTCCTGGGCGCGGCCATGGGTGCCGCTATCCGCCCCGTAGGGGGCTGGCTTTCCGACAAGCTCGGCGGTGCGCGCGTCACCCAGTGGAGCACGGTCGTCATGATCGGCGCGGCCCTGGCCTCGGCCTGGGTCATCCAGAAGGCCAATACTTCGCCCCACCCGGAAGTCTGGTTCCTCCCATTTCTCTCGCTCTTCATCCTGCTCTTCGCCACCACCGGCATCGGGAATGGCTCCACCTTCCGCATGATCGCGGTAATCTTTCCAAAAGAACTTGCCGGTCCCGTCCTCGGCTGGACCTCGGCCGTGGCCGCCTACGGCGCGTTCCTCATTCCCACGATCTTTGCCATGCAGATCAAGGCGGGCAAGCCTGAGTATGCACTCTACGGCTTCGCGGTCTACTACGTCACCTGCCTCGCGCTGAACTGGTGGTACTACGCGCGCAAGAACGCGGAAGTCCCCTGCTAGGCGGGCAATGAGAAATAGAAGCCATGGAAACCGCCCCGGTGTCGTTCCGGCACCCGCCAAGCAGGAATCCTTGAAAATGCCAATGTACAGAAGAATATGGACTGCGTGACCCTGGACCGGGCCGTCCCGGACGAAACCGGCACCACGATGCCCCTGCACGATGCGCGCCACCGGCCTCTGCGCGATCTCCGGATCTCCGTCACGGATCGCTGCAACCTTCGCTGCGCTTACTGCATGCCCGCGTCCATCTACCCGGAGAATCACTGCTTTCAGGCCAAGGAGGCGCTACTGAGCTTTGAGGAGATTGCGCGGATTGCCCGCATTGCGGCGGACTTCGGCGTGCATAAGATCCGCCTTACGGGCGGCGAGCCCCTCCTGCGCCATAATCTCGACGAGCTTGTATCCATGCTGGCGGAGCTTCCCACCATCCAGGACCTCGCCCTCACCACGAACGGTCTCCTCCTCCCGCGCTACGCCCGGCCCCTTCGGAACTCGGGTATGAATCGCATCACGGTCAGCCTCGATAGTCTCGACCCGGCCGTGCTGCGCCAGATGTGCGGGCGCGACGTACACCCGGATCTCGTGCTGGACGGCATCGCCGCCGCCCGGGATGCGGGTTTCGAATCGATCAAAGTGAACACCGTGCTCCAGCGCGGCATGAACGATGAAGGAATCGTCGATCTGGCCCGCCACTTTCGTGGGACCGGCATCGTGCTGCGATTTATCGAGTTTATGGACGTGGGCACGATGAACCAGTGGAAACTGGATCGCGTGGTCCCTGCCAGCGAGGTTATTGCCCGTATCCACGAGCACTTCCCCCTGGAGCCTGTTGCGCCGAGCTATCCCGGCGAGGTCGCCAGCCGCTATCGCTACGCGGACGGTCAGGGGGAGATTGGTGTGATCGCATCGGTTACGCGCCCCTTCTGCGGCGGGTGCTCCCGACTGCGCCTGACCTGCGATGGCCATTTGTTTACGTGCCTCTTCGCGGCGCGTGGACTCGATCTGAGGCCTTCCCTGCGCGGTGATGGTTCCGATGCCCTCCTCGAAGACCAGATCGAGGACCTCTGGAAACAGCGGGCGGATCGCTATTCGGAAGAGCGGCGTTGCGGCCCGTCCGCACGCCGGGAAAAAGTCGAGATGTACCACATCGGTGGTTAAGCGCCCGGCGCGCGAAAGCCAGTAAGGAGAACGCATGAAAACGGTTAATGTGGCCTACCACGCCAAACTGCGGGAAGAGCGGGGTTGTTCCCGGGAGACCCTGGAGAGCGGGGCAGATACCCCCGCCGCGCTCTACGAAGAACTGCGCCGCGCCTTCGGATTTACACTCCCCGCGTCGCAGTTGGGGGTCGCTGTCAACGAGGCCTTTGTTCCCTGGGACACCACGCTAAAATGTGGCGACACCGTGGTGTTTATTCCACCCGTGGCCGGAGGCTGAACGAAAAAAAACGGGCGCCGGGCCCGAGGGCCCGGCGCGACGTACTATCAATCTATCAGGAAGGATTATTCACCAATCGGGTTGCTGGCGGCGTCGGCGTCGGCGCCGTCGGCGTAGCGAATCACACCGCTGGAGTCGGTGAAGAAGCCCTTGCCGCCCGTCGTGCCGTATACGGCCGCGTTGGCGTTGGCGGTGAAGTTGTTCACGTCGCCGCCGAGAACGTAATTATAGCCGCTCTTGGTGCCGGCCCAGTTGCCGTCCAGGAACGAGGGGGTCGCGCCGGTGAGGTCCGCGAAGTCGGCCGTGTATTCATAGTTCGCGGCGTGGTAGGCCACTTCCGAACCCACGATGGTGCGCAGGTTGCCGATGGCGCTGGATTCATTCGACTGCATGCGCGAGCGGAGCAGGTTGGGAATGGCGATAGCGGCGATGATGGCGATAATGGCAACCACGATCATCAATTCAATCAGCGTGAAACCCTTGTTAAACTTTTTCATGTGCAATTCCTCCTGTTGGTGACGTTGGGTTTGATCAAAATTATGCGGTCACGCCCCGGTGGTAGGCCGTCTCCGCGCTGCTTTCAACTGTTGTGCTTCATAAAGCAATGGGGATGCCAATTTGGTCGTCATGGGGCTCCTGGCTATTAACATGTTCATAGTAAAGGCTTTGTGGGTCTCGGGCTCCTGACGGGCAGGATAGCGAATACCAGGATGGGCCACATTTTTTTGCTCCAGGTGACAAATTTTGTCAGGTACCTACTGGTTTTCGTCCACCGGAGGCGGTTGAACCTTGGGGCAGTCCCGTGGGATGATCTCACTCAACTACCCGCCGCCCCTTGAAACCAGGACGTGACGTCCTGCGATGGAATCCCCGTGAAAATCGAACTCCCCTATGGCGAATCCGTGGTGGAAGCCACCGCCGACTGGATTCGCCCCCTGGGCACCTTGGAGGTCGGCGAGACCACGACACTGGGCGATGTGGCCGCATCCCTCTTGGAAGGGCTCGCGAGCCCCATCGGCGGTCTACCGCTCCACGATCGGCTGCGTCCGGGCGGCTCGGTCGTCATCGTGGTATCGGACAGTTTTCGCAAGACCTGTGTTGATCAGTTCCTCCCGGCCCTCCTGGCCTGGCTCGCCGAACGGGGCGTGGGGGAGGAGGCCATCACCTTCCTCGTCGCGACCGGTTCCCATCGGGGCCCGACGCCCGACGAACTCGATGGTATCCTGGGGCAGTCGATTCACCGTCGTTTTATTGGACGCATTCATTCCCATGATCCACTGGACCGGGATAATCTGGTTCATGTGGGCACGACGTCCCGGGGAACCCCGGTCTCCCTGAACAAGTTCGCAGCCACGGCGGACACCTTGATCGTCACGGGCACTGTGGTGCTCCATTACTTTGGCGGCTTCGGCGGCGGACGGAAGTCCATCGTGCCGGGACTGGCGGGCCTGGAGACCATCGCCGCGAATCATGCGCTGAATCTGGATCCGCATGAAGACACGCTCAATCCGGATGTGGCCATCGGGCGCATGAACGGCAACCCGGTGGCGGAGGATATGCTCGAAGGAGCTCGACTTGGTCCAGACGCCTTCCTGATCAATACGGTGCTGGACCGGAAGGGCCGGATCGCCCGGATCTTCATGGGGGACCTCGTGGAGGCCCATGAGGCGGCCTGCGCCTGTTCTGCATCCCTCTATACCGTGCCGATTCGGGAGCAGGCGGATCTCGTCATCGCTTCGGCGGGCGCGGCGAAGAATTTTATCCAGAGCCATAAGTCGCTCTATAATGCCTGCCAGGCGGCCCGGCCCGGCGGCCGGGTCCTCCTCGCCACCCCGGCGGAAGAGGGTTACGGCGGAAACAAATTCGCCGACTGGCTCGCTCTCGGAAGCCGGAGCGCCATTATTGCGGCGCTCCGTCAGCATGCCGAAATCAACGGTCAGACCGCCCTCTCCACCTTGGAAAAGGCCCGCCGAACAGTTTTTTTGACCCGCATGGACGCCAAGTTGGTAGAGGCCATGGGGGGGAGGCGCGTGGATAGCCTCGCGGAGGGGCTCGAAATGATGCGCCAGGACTTCGCCAACGCGGGGATCGAGCGCCCTTCGTGCCTGGTTATGCCCTCCGCATCGGTCACTGTGCCAGTGTTTCAGCCCCGCCAACTGGGGCGGTCCGCATCGGAAGATGGCGTAAGTGTTTGACTGGACAGGCGCTTGTTTGATAGACTTCGTCGTTTCTGCGCCTTATGGAAGGTAGTCGTGTCGTGTCGAGTCTTGAAATCCAGTTAATTTCCGTCACGGAACGCGGCTTTCGCATGGACGTCACCTTGGATGTGAACGACCTGCGGCCCGAAGGCGTGGAGCCCCTTCCCATGGGAGAGGTCTCCGTACGCGGAACCTTGACCCCCATGATAGGGCAATATCTCTTTCAAGGGACGGTCGAAGGCGTGTTTGAACAGCCCTGCGCCCGTTGCCTCGAGCATGCGGAAATCCCCGTATCGCTGCCGGTGGTGTGGACTTTCGAAGAGGGTCCGTCCGACAATCGCAGACGGGACCACGACGATGATGAGGACGAGGCGGCGGTTGAGGTGGAGGATGAAGCCTACGGACTGTACACCTACCAGGGTACGTCGCTCGATCTGGCGTGGCCGGTGTGGACGGAAGTCGTCCTGGCGATGCCTGTGAAGTTTGTTTGCCGCGAAGAGTGTCGCGGTTTGTGCCCAGTGTGCGGAGGCAACCGGAATTCGGTTCCTTGCACGTGCCCGGAAGAAGTTATCGAAGAAACGCCTGTGCAAAACAGCGGATTCGCGGGACTGAAAGATTTGTTCCCCGATCTGCCCAAGTAGGCAGGTAAAGGAGTTTAGACAGTGCCAGTACCTAAGAGAAAAACCGGTAAAGCGAAAAAAGGCATGCGCCGCTCCCACCACGCCCTGACACCCCGCCAGCTTATCGCCTGCGCGAGCTGCGGCGAGCGGATCCCGTCGCACCGGGTGTGCCCCAAGTGCGGACACTACAAAGAACGTCTTATCGTGAATGTAGACCAGGACTAAACGATTTCACCATTGCGTGGAGATTGCCGGATGCGAATCGCTGTGGATGCCATGGGCGCGGACAGTGCGCCCGATGTCGAGATCGAGGGCGCCGTTGCGGCCAGCCTCGACAGCGATGTCCAAATCCTGCTCGTCGGTGACGAGGCGATTCTGAAGCAGAAGCTCGCGGCCTATCCGAAGCATGGCGATATCAAGATCGTCCATGCGGCGGAAGCCATTTCCATGCATGAATCGCCCGGCACCGCCATCCGACAGAAGAAGGACTCGTCCCTCCTCGTGGGCATGCGCCTGGTGAAAAACGGTGAAGCCGACGCGATCGTCAGCGCGGGCAACACGGGAGCGGTCCATGTGGGCGCGCGTACCGTGCTGGGTCCCCTGCGCGGCGTGGCCCGTTCGGCCATCTGCGGCACCTTGCCCACCGCAAAGGGCCGCGTGGCGCTGCTCGATATCGGCGCCAACGTGGATTGCTCGGCCCGCCACCTCTGCGAATTCGCGGAAATGGGCATCGCCTATTCCCAGTATGCGCTGGGCGTGGAGACACCCCGGGTGGGCCTCCTGAACATCGGCGAAGAAGACGAGAAGGGCGGCTCCGTTGCGAAAGAAGTGCATGTGAAGCTGCGCGTTGCGCCCCATGTGAATTTCGTGGGCAACGTGGAGCCTAGAGCCATGTTTAACGGTGTGGCCGATGTGGTAGTCTGCGACGGCTTTCACGGGAATCTGTTGCTGAAGACCGCCGAATCTGTGGCGCGGCTGACCCAGGACCTCATCAAAGAGGAACTCAAACGCACGTTCTTCAGCCAGCTCGCCGGTCTCCTGGCCTTGCCGTACCTCAGGCCGGTCAAGGCCAAGATAGATCCCAATGAACTTTCGGGCGCGCCCCTGCTGGGTGTCAATGGGATCGTCATCATCATCCACGGGTCGTCCACGGGCGTGGGCGTGGCCAATGCCATCAAAGGTGCTCAGGTCGCCTTCACCAACCAGCTCAACAAGCACATCGCCGAAAATATAGAAGAGCTGCGCAGCGTAGACCGCAAGGTAAGCTGAAGCGCACACACGTCGGGGAGAGCCGCCATGAGTATCTTTCTATTTCCAGGGCAGGGCAGCCAGAAGCCGGCCATGGCCCAGGACTTCTACGAGGGCTCCCATACGGCCAAGGCCGTGCTGGATGAGGCCAATGCCCTCTTCGGCGGGGAAGACCTCCTCCACATCCTTTTCACCGGCACCCAGGAAGAACTGAACCAGACCCGCATCGCCCAGCCCGGCCTCCTCGCCGTTGAAGTGGCTATCGCGCGCCACCTCGCCGACCTCGGCATTCACCCCTCCGGTTGTGCCGGCCATTCGCTGGGTGAAATCTCCGCATTGGTTGTGGCCGGTGCGGTGTCTTTCGAAGACGCCTTCCGTTTCACCATGGTGCGCGCCCGCCTGATGAGCGAGAACGTGCCCGATGGCGGCATGGCCGCCGTCATGGGCATCGACGCCGCCTTCATCACAGCGAGCCTGCCGAAGTCCGTTCAGGTGGCCAACTACAACGGCCCTTCCCAGACCATCATCAGTGGCACGAAAGACGGCCTCCTCGCCGCCGAAAGCATTCTCAAGGAAGCCGGCGCCAAGCGCGTCTTGCCCCTGGCGGTCTCCGGGCCTTTCCACTCCCAGTTCATGCACCCCGCGGCCGAAGAGTTCGCTGCGGCACTGGCGGGCGTGACGTTTCATTCGCCCAGGGTACCGTTCATTTCCTCCGTTACGGGCGGGCCCGTCGAAGCGCCGGATACCATCCGCGCGCTCCTCGCCGAACAGCTTTACTCCCCCGTGCGCTGGACCGAAGTGATGGCCCAGATCGGCCATCAGTCCGCGCTGGAAGTGGGCCCCGGCAACGTGTTGAAGGGCCTGGCCAAGCGGATGGACGGCGCGCCCAGCGTACACTCCGCAGGCATGCTGACCGATCTCACGGAATTGGTGGACGCGGGGCATCACCATCATCACCGCCACCCGCACCTCGAATTGTAGTTTGAACGCAGTCTCCGGTTCGTGACAGAACGCAGAGAGCTCAAAGAGCAACCCAACTCTTTGCGCTCTCTGCGTTCTTTTGCGGCCCGACAGAATATTTCCAGATTAGGCACCCATGGCAACCCCGAGCGGGACATTGAAGAAGGAATCATAATCCATGAGCGATTTTAACGACGCGGTCGTACTTATCACCGGCGGGACGCGCGGCATCGGCCGCGCCTGCGCCGAACTCTTCGCCAGCCTCGGCGCCAAGGTCGCCATTTGCGGTCGGGGCAAGGAAGCGGCGGAAAAAGCCGCCGCCGAGATCGGACCAAACGTCAAGGGCTACGGCTGCGACATCGGCTCCGCCGCGTCGGTGGACGCCCTCATCGATCAGGTCACCGAAGACCTCGGCACCATCCAGGTGCTTGTGAACAATGCCGGCATCACCCGCGACGGCCTCCTCATGCGCATGAAGGACGAGCAGTGGGCGGAAGTCCTCCAGACCAACCTCACCGGCGCCTTCTACACCTGCCGCGCCGCCGCAAAGACCATGCTCAAGGCGCGCTACGGCCGCATCATCAACGTCGGCTCCGTCGTCGGCCTCCGCGGACAGGCCGGCCAGTCCAACTACGCCGCCGCCAAGGCCGGCATCATCGGCTTCACCAAGGCCTACGCCCAGGAAGTTGCGAGCCGCAACATCACCGTCAATGTGATCGCCCCCGGCTACATCGCCACCGACATGACCGCCGAGCTCGGCGAAAAAGCCACCACCGCCATCGTGGACCACATCCCCATGAAACGCGTCGGCCAGCCGGAGGACATCGCCCACGCGGTCGCCTTCCTGGCTTCGCCCCAGGCGGGCTATATCACCGGCGCGACCTTGAGTGTCGATGGCGGGATTGGGATGTAGTTGGCGGGCTGGCCTGCCCGAAATTCCAGGGACGGCAGGGACAACAGAGACTTCAGGGACCCATGAGTGAGCAATCGCCCAATGGGTCCTTTTTGTTTCTGCCGTCTCTGTAGTCCCTGCCGTCCCTGCAACACCGGACGACCTCCCCTTGACAAATCCGCCGTACCCGTGTACATTACATCTAAATAGTTGTTCTTAACAACCAATAAGGAGCCGCCCATGACCACTA
Source organism: Candidatus Hydrogenedentales bacterium (assembly GCA_942492815.1). Classification (GTDB taxonomy): domain Bacteria; phylum Hydrogenedentota; class Hydrogenedentia; order Hydrogenedentales; family JAEUWI01; genus JAEUWI01. The sequence goes on from OW818658.1 coordinate 504,550, forward strand.
CCGCCGACCATGCCCTGCTGACCCCCTACGACCTTGCCGGACTTCCCCTGAGCAACCGCGTTGTCATGGCCCCCATGACCCGCGCTCGCGCCGGAAAATCCCGCGTGCCCAATGCCCTCATGGCCGAGTACTACGCCCAACGCGCGAACGCGGGGCTGGTCATCACGGAAGCCACCACGATATCTCCCCAGGCCAATGGCTGGGTCGATTCGCCGGGAATCTACACCGACGAGCAGCAGGCGGGCTGGGTTCCCGTGGTGAAGGCCATACACGATGCCGGGAGCAAAGTCTTCCTTCAGCTCTGGCACATGGGCCGCGCCTCCCACAGCAGCTTCCACGACGGCGCACCCGCCGTGGCGCCTTCGGCGATCAAGATCAACGGCGACTACATCCATACACCCCTGGGCAAGCTGCCCTACGAAACGCCCCGCGCCCTGGAGCCTGAAGAGATTCCAGGCGTGGTGGGGGAGTACCGCCGCGCTGCGGAACGCGCCAAGGCCGCCGGCTTTGATGGCGTGGAAATCCACGGCGCGAACGGCTACCTCATCGACCAGTTCCTCCAGTCGAAGACGAACCAGCGCACCGACGAATACGGCGGCAGCATCGAGAATCGCTTCCGTTTTCTCAAGGAAGTGACGGAAGCCGTGTTGACGGTGTTTCCCGCGAACCGCGTGGGCGTGCGCCAGTCCCCCAACGGTGTATTCAACGACATGGGCTCGCCGGACTTTCGGGAGACCTTCCTCCACGCCGCCAAGGCGTTGAACGGCTACGGTCTCGCCTACATTCACGTGATGGACGGCCTCGCCTTCGGCTTCCACGATCAGGGCACGCCCATGACGCTGGCGGAATATCGCGAGGTCTTCCACGGCACGCTCATGGGTAATTGTGGTTACACGCAGGAAGATGGCGAGAAGGCCATCCGCGAAGGCCACGCGGATCTGGTGGCCTATGGGCGCCCCTACATCACCAATCCCGACTTGGTGGCCCGGTTTGCGAATGGATGGACCCTAAGCCCACCCGCCGAAACAACCGTATGGTCCGCGCCCGGCCCGGAAGGTTATACCGATTTTCCGGCCTACAGCGTGGCATAGGGACTGACGCGGTACTTCGCTGAGACGACAGCGTCCTCCAAATACCGAAACGAAGATTTTCCCACAGATATTCACAGATTCTCACAGATAAGCTCGCCCGGCGTACGCCACCCTGCGTTGTATTTATCTGTGCGGATCCGGGTTTATCTGTGGGAAAACTCTTTCTGAGAATCCGCTCAAAGAAACATCAGGATCAATATCTGCGCGATGATAACGCGCATGATCATCGTGAGCGGGTAAACCGTGGCGTAGGCGACCGTGGGCCCTTCGGAGCCCGCGAAGTTGCCGGCGAAGGCCAGGGCGGGCGGATCCGTCATGCTGCCGGCCAGGAGGCCGCAGATCGACAGGAAGTTCAGCTTCACCACAAGGCGGGCAATGATACCGATGATGAGCAGCGGTACCACGGTGATCATGGCACCGATGAACATCCAGGTCATGCCGTCGCCGTGGAGCAAGGTCTCCATGAGATGGTTGCCGGCTTTCAGGCCCACGCAGGACAGGAACAGCACGATACCCAGCTCGCGGATGATGAGACTCGCACTGTTGGGCAGATACCAGACCACGTTACCCACGTTGCCGAGGCGGCTGAGGACGATGGCCACCAGCAGCGGGCCGCCGGCGAGGCCGAGCTTCACCGGCGCGGGAACGCCGGGCACATCGAACGGAATGCTGCCCACCAGGACACCAAGGGCAATTCCGATGAATACGGGCAGCATCTCCGGATGGTTCAGGGCATGCCGGGAATTACCCATAATGCGCGCGGCCTGTTCCAACTGCTCCGCATCGCCCACGGCGACGATGGTGTCGCCATACTGAAGGCGCAACGACGGCACGACGGGCATTTCCACGCCGGCGCGGAGCAGGCGGGTGACACGGACGTTGTAACGCGTGGGGAGGTCCAGGTCGCGGAGAGCCTTGCCGACCACATTCTTTTGCGTCACGATCAGGCGCTTGGATTCGAGGGTGCTGGGGGCGCTGGACAGGTCCACCTCGGCAACCTTGCCGATCATCAGCTTTAGGGCGTGGAGTTTCTTCGGCGGGCCAACGGCCAGGACCACATCGCCTCCGTGGAGCACGGTCTCGGGTGTAGCAATCGACTGCACACCGTTGTGTTGCACGCGGGAGATGATGACGCCCGATTCCTCGAAGAGGGAGATTTCGCCCAGAGCCATGCCCTCCAGACTGGGGTTTTCCACCACATAGTTGGAGCGGCTCAGCGACTCGATCTGGTCGGCCCGGGCCTGGGTAAGCACCTTTGATTCGCTCGCAACGTTGATTCGAAAGATGAACCGGATAAAGAGCATCGTCAGCAGGATGCCCACGATACCGAAAGGATAGGCGACGGCATAGCCCAGACCGGGCAGGGCGAAGATCTCGGCGGAGCCGCCCGCATCGGAAATGGCGGCCTGGGCGGCGCCCAGACTGGGGGTGTTGGTCGTCGCGCCGCAGAGCAGTCCGACGATGACGGCCGGCTCGATGCCGAAGACCCGCCCAAGCACCATGGCGGTGACCGCGCCGAGGATGACAATCCCCGCGGCCAGAATGTTCATCGGCAAACCCTCGCGGCGGAGCGAGTCGACGATACCGGGGCCGACCTGCATCCCGATGGAGTAAACGAATAGAATCAGCCCGAATTCACGGGCAAATTCCATCATTTCATGGTTTACCGAGAACTTGAAGTGACCGAAAACCAATCCGGTGAAAAGAACACCGGCAATTCCCAGGCCCACGCCGCGCAGCTTGAAGCTGCCCAACACCAGGCCGGTAACGGCGACGAGGGCGAGTATTACGACCGTTCCGGCAATGGACTCCCCTTTGAATAATTCCTGTATCCAAATCATAGCGGTGTGTAAGCCTTTCACGGGTCGATGCAACTGTAACGGGCCGCGTCTTCTTGCAGCCACGGCGAAATGGTATCACAGCCAACAAATCGTCTTCCTCTTCTTGTAAAATTTTGTAAATAGTTAAACATACAAACAGAGAGCTATATTGACGATATATTCGTGGGTGGCAGGGGTTGTAGGGTGGTTGTGAACGGCGATCTTGCCCCGCCCGGCCCCCATGAATTATGGTAAAGGCCTCGCCGCGACGGCGGGTGTCGCGCGGCATCCCATAATACAAACAGACAGGAAGTATGCAGTATGTCTGACCAGTGGTATTACCTTCGCGATGGGGCCCGGATCGGGCCGGTTACGACCGCCGAACTTCGGGGATTGGCGGAACGGGGCGATTTAGGGGATTCGGATGGGGTGTGGACCCAGAGCCTGCCGGGCTGGACGCGCTTCGGGCAACTTCGTGATCGCATCCTTCCCCCTGCGGCATCGGATTCCCTGGCCGCGCTCGGTATCGACACCGTGGATCTCGGCCTCGACCCGCCCCGCTCGTCCGCAGGCCCTGTAGTTGCCCGCAGTTATCCCATGGACCCAAAGGACCGAATAGCACGTGCGCTTTTTGTGGCGCCCGCCGTCGGACTGGCCTGGGGGATTCGCGGGGACTTCGGGCACCTCCTCGGGGCCATGTACCCCGGTGCGATTCTGCTCCTCGCCCTGGCCTATGTTTCCGGCCAGGAGTCCCTCCTACGCTCCATGCCGGTGCTGGCGGCCGCGAGTGCCCTGGGCATCGGCTACGGCGGCAACATGAGCTACGGCATCCTCCATGGCTACGCCCAGGCGGACACGTTCAACAACTACGCCTACGGATTTCTCACCCTCTTCCTGCAAGGGGGCGCGTGGGGGTTTTATGGCGGCGCACTCGTGGGCATGGCCCTGGAGCGGGATCGCGCGAAATGGATCGACTGGGCCGGCGGTATTGGCGTCATGATCGTGAGCTCCCTCCTGACCTACTGGCTGGTTTACGAAGCCATCGGCTTTGACATCAACCCGCCGCGCTCCAACAGCGCCCTGGGGCACCTCGGCGGCGCCATCGGCCTCATCGGCTGGTTCGTTTATCGCAAGCTGCCCGTGGCCACCCGCGCGTCCCTCCTGGGCTTTGTGGGCTTTGGCCTCGGCATGGCGGGCGGCAGGCTGATCGGTAATGTTTTTCACAACATGGAAGGCAGCTTCGAGATTAATCATTGGAACACCATGGAGGTGAGTTGCGGCATGGTCGGCGGATTCGTTTTCGCCTTCGGCATGCTCGGCATGCGCTTCCGCGATCGTGCAACGGATAAGGCCCTTACCCTGTGGGATGGCGCCGCCGCCGTTTTCGTACTCGGCCTGCTCCCACTCCTCCATCTGTTGACGCGGGTAAAAGGCGAGGACCGGGCGGGCTGGGGGACGAAACTTGCGGAGTATGGTTCCTCCTGGACGGCCAACGGCATCGGTTTGTCGCTCCAGGTCGTGGTGGTGCTCGGTTTCATCGGCGCTGGCCTCTGGATCTATGGGCAGGCCACCGAAAGAGACCGCTGGGGGGCCTTTCCGGTCCTTTGGCTGTCCCTCGTGATGCTGCTCTTTCAAAACTTCCGCGCGCTCTATTTCTTCACGCCCGCGAAGGAGAACTACGTCAATATGCACAGCGTCTTATGGCTGCTCTTCCTTGCGATGGTCGCCTATGTCGCCTGGCGCGAGTACCAGGAGGGCCACACCGACGAGTGCAATTCAGACGAGGAAAGCGATGTAGTGCCTTGGAAGTCCTGGAGCGCTATCGCACTCGCGGGCTTCGTGGTCGTGGTGCTCGGCGCGGGTCTCGTGAATGGTCCCATCACCATGAAGAACGCCAATACCCGTTGGCCAGTCTGGTCGTGGAACCAGGGATCTTCTCCTGGCGCGCCGCCTTCGGAATGAAAAGCAGTTTCAACACCAATTTCCGCTACTGGATTGCAGGGACTTCAGCGACTACTACAGGGACAGCAGGCAGAAAGCAACCTGCCGTCGCTGTAGTCCCTGCCGTCCCTGCAATGTGGAGAGAAAACTTCAAAGCCCATCGTAGTACCCCGGCCAGGAGGCCCGCCCCATGAATACCCTCATCGCCCTCACCCTCATCCTCGCCGCCGCGCCGCAGGCGGTCCACACCTGGAACTTTGACAGCGACGCCGACCTGGCCGCTTGGCGCCCCAATGCCCACCTGACCGACGTGGCCCTGCGCGACGGCGTACTCCACGCCCGCGCGACGGAGTGGGACCCCTTCTTCTCCTGCGACGGCATAGAGATTCCCACCACAGCGTGGCAGGTGGTGCTAATCCGCATGCGCGCGACGACCGCGGGCCAGGGCGATCTCTTCTGGACCGGCGACACCTCGGGACCATTCGAGGGCCTCTCGGAAGATCGTAAAGCGCGCTTCCAGGTGCCCGGCGATGGGGAATGGCACGACATCGCCATTTACCCCTTCTGGCAGAGCGCCGGGGCGATACGCAAGATGCGACTCGACGTTTATGGCGACGCGGAATTCGACATCGACGCCATCACCATAGTCGATTGGTCGGAAGGCATCGCGCCGACAACGCAAGCCAGGTGGACCGCCGAAGAACTCATGGGCTGGTTCGCGCCGGGTGAAGGCCAAACCCGCTGGTCGACGCCGCTGCAACTGGACACCGAAGAACTCGGTTGGGCCAGCGTGAATCTGAACGCCGAGGCCGAAGGCACCGGCGCGCTGCTCTGGGGCACCGCGACCCGCCCCGGACTGTTCCGCCAGGAATTCCCCATTCAATCGGGCGCGCGCACGGTGAACCTCGAGCTCCACGGCGTACCCGGCTGGAGTGAGGTGATGGCGCTGGGCCTGGAACTTCCCGACGGCGCCCTCGCCTCGAACCTGCAACTTGGCGACACGCCATCGGGACCCGCCGATCTGAACTTCATCTACTTTGGCCCGCAGGAGGGTGCCAACCGTGTCGGTAAACCCGCGCGGGTCATCGCCCAGTTCAGCAATCGCGGCGGCGCGGCGCTGGCGCGCGTCACGGGCCGTCTCGAAGGCCCCGACGGTATTGCCATCACGCCCGTCGTTCCCGAAGCGACCAGTATCGACTTCGAGGGCCTGGGCCGCCTCGCGTGGGATGTTGTTGCGAACGCGCCCGGCGACGTCTCGCTGAAGCTGTCCCTCGAAGGCGCGCCCGAGCCCCTCCAGGCCGATGCCACCATCGAGTTCACCAATTCACTTGATAGGCCAAAGGCGGACTACGTGCCCGAGCCGAAGCCGGTGACGACCTCGGTGCCCATCGCGGCCTACTACTTCCCCGGCTGGGACAGTCCGGCGAAGTGGGACCCCATCCAGCGCGTGGCGCCCGTGCGCAAGCCCCTCCTCGGCTGGTACGACGAGGCGAATCCCGAGATTGTGGACTGGCAGATCAAGTGGGCCGTGGAGAATGGCATTTCAGTGTTCCTGGTGGACTGGTACTGGGTGCAGGGCAGTCAGCACCTGCGCCACTGGCTGGAGGCCTACAACAAATCGCGTTACCGCGACCAGTTGAAGATCGCGATTATGTGGGCCAACCACAACGGGCCGGGCACCCACTCCGCCGAGGATTGGACCGCCGTGACCGACCACTGGATCGCCGAGTATTTTCCCATGGACAATTACTACCGCATGAACGGCAAGCCGGCCGTCTTCATCTGGGACAATCGCGCGATCCGCGAAGATCTCGGCGGCAGCGATGCGGTAGCGGCGGCCTTCGCGAGGTCGCAGGAAGCCGCCAAGGCTGCGGGCTTCGAGGGCATCCACATCGCCGCGCTCCACGGCGACGGCAACGAGGCCACGCTGGGTAAGGAGGGCTACCACGGCATCACCACCTACCACGAGTGGGGCAATGCACCCGGCCTCGCGGAGAATCCGAAGCGCATGACCTACAACGATCTCGTGGCCACCGTACCCGAGGCCTGGCGCAAGAAGAACGACGCGCGCGGTCCGCTGGAGTTCTACCCTGTGGTGGACACGGGCTGGGATGCGCGTCCCTGGCACGGTAACGAGGCACAAGTCATCTCCGGGCGAACACCCGCGCTCTTCAAGCAGCTTCTTCAAGAGGCGAAGTCCTTCGCCGCCTCCGCCGAGACGCCCCTGATTGTCCTCGGGCCCGTGAACGAATGGGGCGAAGGCAGCTACATCGAGCCCGCAACGGAATACGGTTTCAAAATGCTGGAGGCCATCCGCGAAGTCTTCGGCGAAGGCGATCCCGCGAGCTGGCCCGTGAACATCGGCCCGGCGGATATCGGCCTCGGTCCCTATGACTTTCCCGAGCAAGAGATCCGCAGCAAGTGGACCTTCGAGGAAAGCACCGAGGGCTGGGAACGCATGATGGGCCTCGGAGAGTTGACCGTGAGCAATGGCGCGCTCCAGGCCACCAGCACCAACCGCGATCCGGCATTCGTGATTCCCCTGCAGGACATCCCCGCCCGCGAATTCGGCGCAATCCGCATCCGCATGGAAGTGACGGGGGAGACGGCTCCGGCGGCGGCCCAGCTCTTCTGGTCGCGCGGCGGTCAGGCCATGGGCGAGGCGGCTGCCGTGCATTGGCCTCTGATGTCGGGCATGCACGAATACACGATCAAACTCTCCGACCACCCGCGATGGCGGGGCGAAATCACCAGCTTCCGCTTTGACCCGTGCAACGCGAAGGACGCCACGATCACCGTGGAGGAATTTGAGCTGATTCCGACCGTCACGGAAGCCCAAAAGGCTATCGCACGCCAGATTCTGGAAGACCAGCGCCTTGACCAGGTACTGGAAATGGCCCGCGCCCTGCTGAAGACCGGCCTCACGGCGGGCGAGGGCTATGGCGAAGTGTGGATCCGCGATCTGAACACCTTCATCGAACTCGCCACGGAAGTGGTGCCCCACGCCGAGCTGCGCGACGCCCTCCTGCGCTTTTTCCACTTCCAGGGCGAAGATGGCAATAGTATCGACGGCTACATCGCCGCCGAGAAAGCCAGCGTAGGTTACGACTTCATTAAATCGCCTAGCCAGCCCGACTTCCTCGGCCACAAGAACACCGTGGAGACCGATCAGGAGTCCTCGCTGATCCTGGCCGTATGCCGCTACGTGCGCCTCACCGGTGACCGGAGCCTGCTGGAGGAAGTGGTCAACGGCCAGACCGTGACCGAGCGCCTCCTGCGCGCCGTCGATTTCCTGCATACGAAGCGCTTCGCACCGGACTGCGGCCTGCTCTGGGGCGGCACCACCGCCGACTGGGGCGACGTGCAACCGGAACATGAATGGGGCGTGGTCCTCGATGAAAACAGCCACCCCGCCCTCGATATCTACGACAACGCCCTGCTCATTTCCGCGTTGAATGACCTGCTGGTAACCGCCGACCTCGACAGCGCCACGAAGCAGAAATACAGCGCCTTCCGCGATGAACTGAAGGCGAACACCATGAAGCACTTGTGGGACGCCGACCGCAAGCAGTTCCGTCCCCATGTGTATCTGAAGGGCTCGCCCTTCCCGGCGGACTTCGACGAGGCCGCAATCTACTACCACGGCGGTACGTCGGTCGCCATCGAGGCGGGCCTGCTCACCCGCGCGCAGGTCGGCGAGGCCCTGGCGCGCATGCGGGCCAACGTGAAAGCGGCGGGCGCGGCCAGCATCGGCCTCACGCTCTATCCCGCCTATCCCGAGGGCTTCTTCAAGAATCCCGTCATGGCGAAGCCCTACTCCTACCAGAACGGTGGCGACTGGACCTGGTTCGGCGGTCGCACGCTCTCCGGCCTCATCGCCAACGGCTATCCAGCCGAGGCCTACGAAGAGATGCTCCCCATGGTCGAGCGCGTCCTCGCGAACAACGATTTCCACGAGTGGTACACCCTCGAGAACCAAGCCGCGGGCTCGGGTACCTACCGAGGCGCGGCGGGCGTGCTGGGCAAGGCGATCCTGGAGCTGCGCGCTTGGGCGGCGGGGGTGGCAAGTTGATCTCGAGTAGATTTTCACTATGGCGCGATTCAACTTGAACTCGTATAATGGCGGAGACGCACGACTGAGAGCTTGTGAACGTATCGTAAAGCGGGAGCACGGACTTTCCAGTCCGTGATTTTCGTGCGACTCCGTCGCACGATACGCGGGTAAGAAAATCCGCGCTCCCGTTGGGCGACGGTTTGAGGGGAGAATTCACAGCTTCTGAGTGCACATAGCTGGGCGGGATTGGATTCAATTATGAACAAAAGTAGAGACATTGCACACAGTGAGAAATGGGTAAAGAGTAGCGGCAATGTATTCGCTGACCTCGGGGTTCCGAATCCGGAGTTGGCGCTGCTCAAAGCCGATATCTCCATTGCCATCGAGCAGGCCATTGAGCGGAAGGGTATCTCTCAGCGCGAAGCTGGGGATCTGATGGGGATTCCCGCCGTAAAGGTCAGCAACATTGTATGCGGCCGCCTCAAGGGCTACACGCTGGACCGGCTTTTTACCTACCTGAACCGGCTGGATGTGGACGTGCAAGTGAAGATGAAGGCCAAGCCCAAAGGGAGGGCGACTGCCGGGATCACCGGCGTGCGTGCCTGAAGGTGAATCATGGAAAAAGGGGAAGGGCTTATACAGATCCGGCAGGGCGACAATGAGGGACGAGGCGACACCTTGCTTCGCGTCGCAATAGAGCATGATGAGCACGGATACATCGCTCATTGTCCGGAACTGCCGGGTTGCCAGACTCAGGAGGATACCTTTGCGGAGGCGTTGGAGAACAGCCACGAGGCCGCTGCCTTGTACCTTGAATCGCTGGAGGATCAACCACAAAGAACGCAAAGAGCACAGATAAGAATAATTTCCTTTGTGCTCTTTGCGATTTCTGTGGTTAAACATTTCCGATCCCATAGGGACTGACGCGCCCCAGCGAACCACGATTTGTAAGTCCACGCCGCATTCTCATCTGTCTTTTGGTTGGGAAGTAAACCAAGAAGGGCGTGGCTGTCCCGTCGTCAGGGAGGTGCATTTGGCTTGCCAACGTCAACGTATTCCGCGACGCGTTCCCCGGAAGCGGGCCCCGTGTAGATTTCAGTTCATCCCACGAACGACGGGACAGCCACGGACACCACAGAGGCCATCCTCGTAGTGAATCGCTGCGGACAATCGGGGGGATTCTCGCGGTCGTCGTCGCGAGTCCGCGTCAGTCCCTGTGGGGCTATCCCACCTGGATCGTCGTGGTGTCGTAGCGGTTGCGGAAGGTAACCGTCTTGCCGTTGGCGAAGGCGAGGGAGACAGCGGATCCAGGTTCGATCGCGTCGCCATTGCACGCGGCGAGGGCCTGTCCCGCCAGAGCGTGCCTTTCGCCGAGATCGTTCAGGGAAAAAGACTGGCCGTCCGCGCCATTGGTGGAAGGGCCTTCCTGGGCCGTGCGCCAGAAGATGATATCGTCGTCGAAGTAGAGCTTGTGCCAGGCACCATCGACGCAGAGCCATACCACGTTGGCCTCGTCGTCCAGCTCGCCCGCGAACCAGGCCTCCTGCGCGATGAGGCGCTCCAACGTTTTGCCCGTGAAATCGGGCCATGCCCCGTCAATGTACAACTCTGCAGATACCATGGGATGCGCTCTCTAGTGGGTTAAACAGCGTAACCCTAGCACACGGGGGTAGTGTGGGGCGAATTCGGGACTTAGCTGGCATCGACGTTACGAGACTGGAGAGCCGATCCATGAGGCATGTATATCACTGCTATTCACCAGGCGTTCACGGCTTGGAAGCCTGAAAATGCATAAACAGAGGAGCTATTCGCGACGGCCGAAGTTTTGGGATGCGAGCGATATCCTCGTCACTGGGACAGGGCTCCTGCACTGCTTGAATTTGAAATCCAGATTCCACAAGCAAATTCACCCACTCGCTCATTGTCCGACGGAAGTCGGGCACTTGAAAGAGCGGCAAGTCGCCGCGCACCTCCTCGGTCGCGTCGCTGAAGGTCCAGGTCGCGATCTGGCCGGTGCACGGGGCGAAATAGTCACCCAACTGGACGCCATACGTTTTTCCATTCTCGTCGCGGAGGTTTTCGCGGTCGACCGTGTTGAAACAGGGATGGGTGATGGAGAACTGAAGAAAGCCACCGGGCTTCAATACCCGCCACACTTCGCCGAGTGCTTCGAGGGTCTCGGGGAATTCCATGAGGGACATGAAGGCAGTGGCGAAATCAAAGGTCGCATTGGGAAAAGGGAGCTCCACCGCGCTGGCTTGGAGGTATCGGATTCCACGACGATCCGCTAGTTCGCGAACTCGCGCATGATGCAAGAATATCCGGGAGTAGTCCAGCGCGGTGACGCGTGCACCGAGCTTCGCTAAGAGCCGCGTGTTGTGTCCTTCGCCACAGCCGATGTCCAGTCCATGCAGGCCGGAAACATCGGGCAACATCTCCAGAAAGGCGGGCGTGTTCAGGTGGTCGCGAAAGAGGTCATAGCCTGCGCGAGAAAGTTGGGTCCACGCCTCGGCGTTGGCGTTCCAGTAGCGTCCGGCTTCACGGTGATCCACGGTCAGTGATCCCGCTCTTTCCCCGCATTGCCCACGGTGAAGCGGAAGGCATAGAGGCTGGCCTGGTCCATCTCGATCCGCAGCCGCGTGGGCTTTCCCGCCCGCGCAGTCACATCGCCGCCATCTTTCCACAGCACGAGCGCGTCGATCTGGTCGCCCGCGATCGCTTCGCACTCCGCAGTTGTACGTCCGGGTATCGCTTCGCCCTTCTCGTCGAGAAGGCCCACACGGAAGTAGCCGCCCTCGCGGACGTGGACGTTCAACTTCAGCAGGTTGCCCTGAAAGAGCAGGGGAGGCGTTGTGAAGGCGCCGCCACCCGTCTCCGCCTCAACGGAGACGAAGCCGTCCAGCCGTGTGGTGACGCGACTCATGACGCGGCTGTTACCGGGCAACACGAGGGCTTCCAGTTCGCCCTCTTCATGGTTCAGGGGGGAGCCGCCATAGTACTGGTAGAGGATATCACCAACGCGGAGGAGTCCCTGCCCCATATAGAGTGAACCGGCGTCGAAGCTGCCCTCGGTTCCCAGCGGAATATAGGGTTTCGACTGTTCCGGCCAGGTCCAGGTGATGCCATCCCGGCTCGTGGCCATGCGGATGTCGAGGGTCTGGTTCTGGTGGTTGAAAAGACTGGGGAACATAAACCAGGCCCGGGCCGCATGGGGATATTTGAGCGCGGCGGGATTGTAGAGGTCGCTTTCCGGCGGATCATTGTCATTGGTCTGAAGCACCAGTTGGAGCGGCTCAAAGAACGACAGATCCTTGCTCGTGGATCGTCCAAGAGCCCGTCCCCGCCCGCTGACGCGGCCAAAGAGCACATACTCGTTTGTTCCCTCGTCCCACACGGCGGAATACTGGCTGTCGCCGAAAATGTCGCAAATCGGATCGGGGTAGCGGGTCCATGTGAGCCCATCGGGCGAATACATACCCGCCACGCGATAGGGCGGAGTGCCCAGTGCCTCGAAGATACCCTGGGAGACCGCCTTGTAGCGCTGTTCCGGTGGTGCGGCGGGGTCTTTGAAGACGTGGCTGCCATGGACGCGCGACCGGGCGCCCTCGGGGCCGATCTGGCGGAACAGGATGTTGTTCTTCGTGCTGCCCTGATAGCTGAAGAGGTCCAGCGCGGGCTTGGTCCAGTGAATGCCATCGGCCGACTCGGCGTAGCAGAAGGACGTATCGTCCAGATTGGGCCAGCCTTCGATGTCATAAGCCTCGTACCACATGCGATAACGCGCCCGGGGCTGGTCCGGAGTCGAGTGCGTGCCGCCCCGGTCCTCCATCACGGAGAACCAGTTCAACGTGGCGCTCTCCCAGGGCTGATCGCGCACCACGTTCTGCTCTCCGGTCTTCGTGGCGGGGTTTGCCTGAAGGCGGACACCCGAGGCGCTCTCGAAGAAAAGTGTGTCGATGAAGAGTTGCTTCTCGCTGCCCACCTCGATGGGAGGCGCGGGCGTTTCTTCAGCGATTGCCGGGATAGAAAGCGCCAAAGTTGCCACGAGTGCCAGACGGGTCAGTACGGATCTTGAGTTCATGCGAACCTCCTTGCGGAGGAGTATAGCGCCGCGTCGCGCGGGATGGGAAGGCCGACCCCCTGCGCGGACGTTGCATCCCCCATGTGCCCCTGATAGACTCCCCGGAAGACAGAAGGAGACGTCGTTTTGCGAGCAGTGGTTCAGCGTGTGCGCCATGCGTCGGTGCGTGTGGATGAAGAAATTGTAGGCGCCATTGGCCAGGGCCTGCTGGTGCTGCTGGGGGTGGACGTGAACGACGGCAGCGGCGACGCGGACTACATGGCGGACAAGATCATCGGCTTGCGTATTTTCAACGACGACGACGGCAAGTTCAATCGTTCTCTGGAAGACGTGGGTGGTGCCGTGCTCCTCGTGTCCCAGTTCACCCTCCACGGCGACTGCCGCAAAGGGCGCAGGCCGTCATTCATCGCCGCCGCTCGGCCCGAGCAGGCCATTCCGCTCTACGAGCGCGTGGGGAGCTTGCTGCGGGAAAAGGGGGTGGAGGTGGCCAACGGCATCTTCGGTGCCCACATGGAGGTGGAGTTGCTCAACGACGGTCCGGTGACCCTGCTCCTGGACTCGGGAAAGGCCTTCTGATGCGTATCGCGATCATCGGCAGCGGAACCTTGAGCGTGAAGATGCTCCTGCCCCTCCTCGATTCGAAGCACGAGGTGGTCGCGGTCATTCTCGACGGCCGCCACACCCGGGGAATCCGGCGCTGGCTGGAGCCTCGGCTCGCCCGCTGGTTTCGGGGGGAGTACAGCCTGGGTGGTCAGGCCACCAAATACGAGCTACCCATCTACTACATCGACAAGATGACCGAGGAAGAAGTCGCACCGCTGAAAGCGCTCAAGCTCGACCTGATCCTCGTGGGTGGTTTCAGCATCATCCTCAAGAAACCCCTCCTCGATGTGCCCCGGCTCGGTTGCGTAAATACCCATTCCTCGCTCCTTCCCCGGCACCGGGGCCCCAATCCCTTCTCCGCCGCCATCCTCGCGGGCGACTCGGAAACGGGCGTGACCTTTCACTGGATGGACGAAGACATCGACACGGGCGATATCATCGTCCAGCACAAGATTGCGTTGAACGAGGAGTCCACCATGCTGGGCCTCTACCGCGACGCCTGCGAGCTGGCGGGAAAGAAAGTCGAAGGGCTCGTCACTAGCCTGGAAGTGGGGGATGGCCTGCGCCTTCCCCAGTCCGCTGGCGCCGCGTCCTATGAAAAGCGCTTTCAAGTGGCGGACTCCTGGATTGACTGGACCGACACGGCGGAAAACATCGAGCGTCTCGTCCGGGGCATGTCGCCCCAGCCTTATGTGCGCTTCCAGTGGCGCAAGCACGTCATCCTGGTACACAAAGTTACCTTTGACCCGAGGCCGGTGACGGCCGCACCCGGCACGGTGCTGGTCAACCGCCCGGTGGTGAAAATCGCCACGGGAAGCGGCGTCATCATTCTTCGTGTGGCCTTCCGCCAGAAGCCGGTGCCCTGGATCTGGCCCGCCTTCGGCAGCCGGCCCGATGTGGAAGAGGTGCTACCCTCCGGCGCGCCGGGCGCGTCATAATGGGCGCAGGAGCCGCCGCCCCATGATCTCCATCATCATCCCAGCCTTCAACCAGCTCGCCTACACGCGCCAGTGCATCGCCAGTATTCTGGAGAATACCGAGGGCGAGTACCGGCTGATCCTAGTCGACAACGGCTCGACCGAGCCCGTTCACGATTTCTTTCGCGCCGTTGAGGGGGCCGTGGCCATTCGCTCCGAAGCCAACCTCGGCTTCGCAGGCGGCATCAATCTGGGGCTCCGCGTGGCGGAAGGCCATGTCGTGCTCTTGAACAATGACACCCTGGTGCCACGGGGCTGGCTCACCGGCCTTTGCGCTGCGTTGGTAAGCGCCCCCGACATCGGCATGGTCGGCCCCATGAGCAACTATGTCTCTGGAAGCCAGTTAATCCCCGAATTGCAATTCCAGAGCCTGGACGATATCAATGCCTATGCCGCGGAGCGTCGTGTGGATCATGGCGGCAAGCTTCGCGACGTAGCGCGCCTCGTGGGCTTCTGCATGTTCATCCGCGATCGCGTCGTGGCCGAGGTCGGGCTGCTGGACGAAGCCTTCGGCCTGGGCAATTTCGAAGACGACGACTATTGCGTCCGCGTGCTGCGGGCCGGTTATCGCCTCTGCGTGGACGAGGCCAGTTTCGTTTTTCACTATGGGAACCGGACCTTTCATGCCCTGGGTCTGGTCGAAGGACGATGGGACGCCCTGCTGGAGGAGAACGCCTCGCGCTTTGGGGCGAAGTGGGACTTGAGGCCCGAAGACCGGCTCGATGAATACCGCGAAGCGCTACAGATCAACCGCAAGGCGGGCGAGGCCCTGGCCAGGGGCGATCTGGTGGGCGCCATCCGCGGCTACCGCGATGCCCTCCTGCTCGCGCCCCACCTCGCCCGCAATCACAACGATCTCGCCGTGGCCCTGTGGCAGGCCGGCGCGGGGGCGGACGCCTTCGAGCGACTCAAGGCCGCCTTGCGAATTGATGGTAGTTTTCGCGAGGCACGGGACAATCTCCTGGATGTCGCACGGGCGCTCGGCAGGGAAGAGGAGGCGCGCGAAGTTCTTGGAGCGTCGAAAGTGGAGAGTAATCCATGAGTATTACAGTGCGGGAATACCAGCCGGAAGACGAGCGCGAATGGATGAAGGTTCACGCCATCATCATGAGCATCTCCCACGCCTGGAACTACTCCATTCAGGAGCGCCCTGACTACAAGAGCCACACCTCCACCCGCCTCGTTGCCGTGGACGGTGATCGCATCGTCGGCCTGATCGACGTCCAATACGAAAACGAACCCGGCGAACTCTGCTTCCAGAAAGACTCGCGCGGCGGCTACGTCCTGGAGTTTGGACGTCTCCCCGAGTACGGCGGCGTGGGACTCGGCAAGCTGCTGATGGACGCCGCCGCGGAAGACGCAAAGCGGCTCGGTTTCAAACGCCTCGAATATTGGAGCCAGGACCGGCGGGCACAACGCTACTACAGGCGACTGGGACTGAAGGAAATCAGCAGGCACTATCGTTTTCGCTTCAAGCCGCCCCAGGCCATTCAGGACGAGCTGATGAAAGACTGCGTCGGCGTGGAGTACCTCTACGGCGCCTGCGTTCCCGAGGAGTGGCCCCTCGTGCAGGAGAAATACGACATCATCACCAAGCCCCCCCTGGAGCCCCACCTCTGTGTCGGTTTCGATGTGCGCTTCTGAGGAGCGACAAACACACCAATAGATAATCGTCTGACCACGGAGATACGGAGGCACGGAGTATGTGCATGCCGCGTGAACCTCGAACTAGAAAGCATCTTCCTTAGCTGCACGTCCTCCGAATCTCTTTCTTCTCCGTGCCTCCGTGAGCTCCGTGGTCAAACTCTTGTTTTATTCGTGCAGATTTGTGTCCATTCGTGGTTCAGATTTTTTGATCGCGATACGTCCCGCGCCTACTCGGATTTACGCACGTCGCAATCGCTCCGCACGAAAAAAGTTGCGCTGTAAGTTGACACAGCCCCCGTTCATTTGCTATTTTATTCTCACCACTTCGGGCGGGAGTAGCTCAGTTGGTAGAGTGCAACCTTGCCAAGGTTGATGTCGCGGGTTCGAATCCCGTCTCCCGCTCCATTTTTATTTTTTCAGGGCCGTTAGCTCAGTTGGTAGAGCAGGTGACTCTTAATCACAAGGTCGGGGGTTCGATCCCCTCACGGCCCACCATTTTAACGAAACGTTAGTACACACGACTGAGCCGGCGAAATAAAACATGTTTTGCCAGCTTTTTTTTTGGTACTATGGCAGACCTGCCCCAGGACGGGCGAGTGGCGGAATTGGCAGACGCGCCAGATTTAGGTTCTGGTACCTCGCGGTGTGCGGGTTCAAGTCCCGCCTCGCCCACCAAACCACTCCAAGCATGGTAGATCAATACGATGAGCGAAAAAGAACACGAAGATTCAGCAGTGGCCACCCAGGAACCCGGCGAGTTTGAATTCGTTGAGGATCCCACCTTTGACGTCGCCTACAAGGGCGACTGCGCCTATGAGGTCAAGGTCGTCATTCCCGCCGCAAACACCCTGAAGCAGTCCCAGGAAATGTTCCAGGAACTGCAGGGTGACGCGGAGCTGCCCGGTTTCCGGCGCGGCAAGGCCCCCCGTAAGCTCCTCGAACGCAAGTACGGCAAGGCCGTCCGCGGCGAAGCCACGGAAAAGCTCGTCAGCGCCGCCTTCCGCAAGCTGATCAAGGGCGAAAACCTCCGCCCTATCGACTATCCCGATGTGGAAGGTCTTGAGAACCTGGCCGAGCTGGCCGTCGACGCCCCCCTCGACTTCACCCTGAAGTTCGAAGTCGCTCCCCGCGTTACGCTGGGCAACTTCAAGGGCATCGCCGTTGAACGTCCCGTCCTCGCCATCGGCGACACGGAAGTGGACGAGGCCATCACGAGCATGCGTCAGCGCTACGCCGCCTACGAGACCATAGCCGACGGTGTTGCCGCCGACGAAGATCAGGTCATTATCGACTTCACCGGCACTATCAACGGCGAACCCTTCGCCGGCGGTTCCGCCGAGAACTATCCCTACATCCTCGGCTCCGGTCGCTTCTTCAAGGAATTCGAAGAAGCCATCCGCGGTGCGAAGAGCGGTTCGGAAGTCGCCTGCGACGTGGCCTTCCCCGACACCTACCACGGTGCCGATGTGGCCGGCAAGACGGCCCAGTTCGCCATCAAGATTAACGAGATCAAGCGCCGCACGATGCCCGAGCTCGACGAGAAGTTCGCCGAGACCGCCGGCTTCGAAACGGTTGAGGCCATGCGCGAAGCCGTGAAGAAAGACCTTCAGGCGGGCGCGGACAACCAGGGTCGCGAGATTGCCGAGCAGCGCGCCATCCAGGCCGTGGTCGAGTCCAGCACCTTCGAAATCCCCAAGTCCCTGGTCGACTCCACGGCGGATGTCTACTACAAGCAGGAAGTCCGCCGCCTCATCTCCCTTCGCGTCCCCACGACCGAACTGGACGAGAAGGATGCCGAAATCCGCAAGCAGGCTGAAGAGCATGCCCTGCGCGAAATCAAGGGCTACGTTGTAGTCGGCGAGATCGGCCGCAGCGAAAGCATCACCGTGCTGGACGAAGACTTCGAAAGAGAAGCCGAAGCCATCGTGAACCGCACCGGCATGGAACTCGACATCGCCAAGCGCTTCCTGGATCAGGAAGACAAGCGCAGCGACTATGAAGAGCGCATCTACCGCAAAAAAGCCGTCGCCATTATCATGGACAGCGCGAAGGTAACCGAAAAGAAGGTCACCCGCGAAGAACTGGAAAAGGACAGCGCCGATGCCTGATCCGATGCAGATCCTCGCCGGTCTCGGCGGTGGTATGAACCCGGTAAACCCCCAGAACGTCACGATTTATCAGCAGACGAGCCGGGGGGAGCGCGCCTACGACATCTATTCGCGCCTGCTGGAGGATCGCATCATATTCCTGGGCTATCCCATTGACGACCATGTCGCCAACTACGTCATCGCCCAGCTCCTGTTCCTGGAATCGGAAGATCCGGACAAGGATATCAGCATCTACGTGAACTCCCCCGGAGGCAGCGTAACCGCTGGCTTGGCGATTTACGACACCATGCAGTTCGTAAAGCCTGACATCAGCACCATCTGTCTGGGCCAGGCGTCCAGCATGGCCGCCGTACTCATGGCCGCCGGGACCAAGGGCAAGCGCTTTGCACTGCCCTACTCCCGCTTTCTCCTCCACCAGGTGATGGGCGGCGTCCAGGGCCAGGCCTCGGATATCGAAATCCAGGCCCGCGAAATCATCCGGCTCTGCGAGATGCTCGACGAGATTCTGGTCAAGCACACCGGTCAGGTGACGGAGCGAATTCACGAGGATAGTGATCGCGACTTCTTCATGGGGGCCGAAGAAGCAAAGGCCTACGGTCTGATCGACGAGATCCTGGCGCGCTAAGGCGACGGTCCAACACAGTTTAATTCCCATCGAAATATCACGCCCCCCGGTCGGCTCGCGAGACGATTGGGGGGCCTTTTAATTCCGAGGTCCGGGGTGCGCTGACAAAGTGACAAAAATCAGACTTGACCTCCACCCCCGGCAATTGGCACAATACCTTTGAGTCTGTGTATGACCTCTGGCGGTACCCGCCAGTAAACTCTTGACAGACCGACAATAAAATGATAATTTTACCCCTGTGGAAGTAATGATGGCAGGAGAGTCGAATGGCACCGCAACGTACACGAAGTGATGTCCCCACTTGCTCCTTCTGTGGCAAGCGCCATGACGAGGTCAACAAGCTCATCGCAGGTCCCGATGTAAACATCTGCGACGAGTGTGTGAACCTCTGTGGCGAGATTGTCGCCGAAGAGCGGGCGCGCAAGGGGACCTCGCGCAGCATGAAGGTCCCGGCGCCGAAGGAAATAAAATCCTTCCTCGACCAATATGTCATCGGCCAGGACCACGCCAAGCGCGTGCTCTCTGTCGCCGTGCATAACCACTACAAGCGCATTTCTTCCGGCGGCGAGATTGACGGCGTCGAGATCCAGAAGTCCAACGTGCTCCTCATCGGCCCCTCGGGTTGCGGCAAGACCCTTCTCGCCGAGTCCCTGGCGCGCCTGCTCGACGTGCCCTTCGCCGTTGTGGACGCCACGACCCTCACCGAAGCGGGCTACGTGGGCGACGACGTGGAAAACGTCATCCTCAAGCTGCTCCAGGCCGCCGATTTCGACGCGGCCCGCGCCGAGACCGGTATCGTCTACATCGACGAGATCGACAAGGTGGCGCGCAAGGGCGACAGCCCCTCCATCACCCGCGACGTGTCCGGCGAGGGCGTGCAGCAGGCCCTGCTGAAGCTCCTGGAGGGCACTGTGGCCAATGTCCCCCCCCAGGGCGGGCGGAAGCATCCCCAGCAGGAGTGCATCCAGGTCCACACCAAGAACATCCTCTTCCTCTGCGGCGGCGCCTTCACGGGCCTCGAATTGATCATCCAGAAGCGCATCGGGCAGAAGGTCATCGGCTTCAACGCCGAAGTCCGCTCCAAAAAGGAATTGGGCCTCGGCGCGCTGCTGGCCCAGGTGAAGCCGGAAGATTTGATCAAGTACGGCATGATCCCCGAGTTCAGCGGGCGCCTGCCTATCACGGCCTCACTCAACGAATTGACCCGTGAGGATTTGGTGCGCATTCTGACAGAGCCTAACAACGCCCTCGTGCGCCAATATCAAAAACTCTTCGAAATGGAAAATGTGGCCCTCCGCTTCCCGGACGAGACCATCGAAACCATCGCCGCCTCCGCCATCAAGCGGGATACCGGCGCGCGCGGGCTGCGCAGCATCCTCGAAGAGGCCATGCTCAACGTCATGTTCGAGCTGCCCTCCCGGGAAGACGTGCGCGAGTGCGTCATCACGCCGGGCGTCATTACCAAGGCCGAAGAGCCGCTCCTCGTATACAAGCATGAAAAACCCGTGGTGAAAGACAAAGACACCGATACCAACTCCGCGTCGGCCTGAGGCCGCCGCCTGAAATGACGATTCATCAGGGGCCGGATGCCCGCCCGGGCATCCGGCCTTTTTGCCTGAATGGCGTGCCCCGCGCTATACTGTCGCCAAACCACCGAAACCAGGCACCGCCCCCGCCTTGCTCGCGCAAGCTACGATTCTTCCCGGCCGGGCACCGGGGATACGACACCAATCTCCCGCAGGAGTACCCATAGATGCCACGTAGAAAACACGCGCCCCATTACGAGACCCCGACCATGCGGCTGCCCCTGCTCCCCCTGAAGGATGTGGTGATATTTCCGCGGATGGTGGTGCCCCTTCTCGTGGGCCGACCTGCCTCCTTGGCGGCAGTCGAAGGCAGCCTTGCGAAAAACCAACCTCTCTTCCTCTGCACCCAGCAGGATCCCAACGAGGAAAACCCAAAGGCGGAGAATCTCTACACCGTCGGTGTCGCCGCCACCGTCCTCCAGTCCCTGCGCATGCCCGATGGCACCATGAAGGTGGTGGTGGAGGGCCTGGGCCGCGGCAAGGTGGACACGTTCTACTTCGGGAAAGACGAGGCCGCCGAAGTAGACGTTCAGAGCCTGGAGGCCCGGAGCGAACGCACCGACCAGGTCGACGCCCTCGTGCGCACCGTCGTGGGCCAGTTCGAGGACTACGTCCAGCTCTCCCAGCGCGTCGCACCCGAAGTGTTCATGTCCATCCAGGGCATGGACGACCCCGAATTGGCCGCCGACACTATCTGCGCTTATCTCCCCGTTCGCGTGGAGGAGCGCCAGGGCCTGCTCGAGCTCGTGGATCTGGAAGCGCGTCTGGAGAAGATGACGTCCCTCCTCATGCGCGAAAACGAGATGATCCGCATGGAGCACAGCGTCCGCGAGCGCGTCCGCGATCAAATGGAGCGCGGCCAGCGGGAGCACTATCTCCACGAACAGCTCAAGCTCATCCACCAGGAGCTGGGCAACCGCGAAGACGGCGGCGACGACTTCACCGAGATTCGCGGCATGATCGCCAAGGCGAAAATGCCCAAAGACGTGAAGGCCAAGGCGGAGCGCGAATTCGCGCGCTACGAGCGCATGCCCATGATGAGCCCCGAGGGCGCGGTGATCCGCAGCTATCTGGAGTGGCTCTGCGACATGCCCTGGGCCAAACGCTCCCGCGATTCCCTTAACCTCGCACGCGCCCAGGAAGTACTCGACGAAGATCACTACGGCCTGGAGAAGGTAAAAGACCTCATCCTCGAATATCTCGCCGTGCGCAAGCTCAGCAATTCCACCAAAGGCCCAATCCTGTGCCTCGTTGGGCCTCCCGGCGTGGGCAAGACCTCTCTCGGCGCGTCCATCGCCCGGGCCATGAAGCGCAAGTTCGTCCGCGCCTCCCTGGGTGGCATCCGCGACGAGGCGGAGATCCGCGGCCACCGCCGCACCTACATCGGCGCCATGCCCGGCCGAATCATCCAGAGCATCAAGAAAGCGGGGGTGAAGAATCCCCTCTTCCTGCTCGACGAGATCGACAAGCTCAACACCGATTTTCGAGGCGATCCCGCGTCGGCGCTCCTCGAAGTGCTCGATCCCGTGCAGAACAAAGACTTCAGCGATCACTATCTTGAAGTCAGCTTCGATCTTTCGGAAGTCTTCTTCATCGCCACGGCCAACAGCGAATTCGACATTCCCCACGCGCTCCACGACCGCATGGAGGTGGTGAACCTCTCGGGCTACACCCTCCGGGAGAAAGAGGAAATTGCGCGGCTCTTCCTCGTGCCCCGCATGATGACCGACTGCGGCCTGAACCCGAAAAAAGTGCGCTTCAACGAAAGCGGCATCACTACGGTAATCCAGCGCTATACGCGCGAAGCCGGCGTGCGCGAACTGGAGCGGCAGATTGCCCGCGCCTTGCGCAAAGTCGCCCGCCGCGTCGTGGATAAGACCGCCAAAGGCGATGTCCTGTTGAATGCCGAGATGATCGTGGAACTGCTCGGACCGCCGGTCTACAGCGGGCTGCGCGCCGTGGAAGAGCCCGAAGCGGGCATCGCCATCGGCATGGCCTGGACCCAGGTGGGCGGCGACATCCTCTACATCGAAACCAGCACCATGGAAGGCAAGGGCAAGCTCAGCCTCACCGGGCAACTCGGCAGCGTCATGAAGGAATCGGCGGAAGCCGCCTACACCTACATCCGTGCCCACGCCAAGGCCCTGAAAGTAGCGCCCGACTTCTACAAGAAACTAGACCTCCACGTCCACGTCGCCGAGGGGGCGGTGCCCAAAGACGGACCCTCCGCCGGTACGGCCCTGGTCGTCTCCATGGTCTCCGCCCTCACCGGACAGAAGCCCAGAGCGGCCCTGTCCATGACCGGCGAGATCACCCTGCTCGGACGCGTGCTGCCCGTCGGTGGCATCAAGGAAAAAGTGCTCGCCGCCCATCGTTCCGGCGTTCGTACGATCATCCTGCCCCGTGAAAATGAAAAAGATCTCCCCGACGTACCCAAAGAGGTCCGCGACGAAATTAAGTTTGTACTGGTGGATGTGGTGGAAGAAGTCCTGGCGACGGTGTTTGCGAACAAGTAGGGACTGACGCGGACCCGCGACGGCGAGGAGCAAATACAATTTGATGCAGCAATGGATGACGCCAACGAGTGTCGGTGACGTTAATGTCCGTGGATGTCCCGTCGTGGCCCGGGCGCACTCGGAACGATCACAGCGCCCGTATTCGGGGGCAGTGTCGCGGACTGGGTATATATTGGCATATCCCGTGCACTTCCCTGACGACGGGACAGCCACGCGCACTGGAAGGGCCCATTCTCTTCACCCAGGTTGACGGTTCATCTCCTCCAATCTCACTCGGATGAAATGGGCTTGCGCGCGTCAGTCCCTGCGTACCGTCGCCTACTGTCATCAGTTTATAAGTTGCGCAAATTTGCAAATCAGACAATACAATCGCGGAACCCCGCGAAATTGAGGTATACCAAAGTGCAGGTCAATTCATCACGATTCGTCTTGAGCGCCCTCGACCCGGCGCACTATCCCAAAGACCGTTTCCCGGAGATCGCCTTCGTGGGCCGGTCCAACGTGGGCAAATCGAGCCTGCTCAACACCCTCCTCAACCGCAAGGGCCTCGCAAAGACCAGCGGCACCCCCGGCAAAACCCAGACCCTCAACTTCTTCAACATCAACGAGAAGTTCTACTTCGTCGATCTCCCAGGCTATGGCTTCGCCAAAGTCCCTAAGTCCATGAAGGACACCTGGAACAAGGTCATGGTGGAGTACCTCCAGAGCCGGTCCAATCTGCGCATGGTAATCTCCTTGGTCGACGCGCGCCACGAGCCGAGCCCCCTCGACATCCAGATGCTCAACATCCTCGACGAGGCTTCCGTGCCCACACTGGTCGTGGCCACCAAAGTGGACAAGCTCAAGCGCTCCCAGCGCAATAAGTCGCTCAACCTGATCCGCGAGACCCTCGGTCTGCCGGATGACTATCAGGTGCTGCCCTTCAGCTCCGTGGAACGGGAAGGGGTCAAGGATCTCTGGCAGGTAATCGAAGATCAACTCCAGACACCCGAGCGCATCACGGACGACGAAGAAGAGTAAATTCGGCAATGTGCAGGGACGGACTCGCGCTCGCCATCCGGGCGGACGCTGACCAACGCAAGTCAATCAGAAATCTTTCTTGAGGAAAGTAGTCGCAGAAGCGAGTGCCCGTCCCAGTGGATGCGTGAGGGGACTTCGGCGAATGTCGCTCCCCACACGTGCAGCCTCGATGTACTCCAGTGTGGAGTCACACGCCCGCCGCGATCCCGTCCGCAGGCATCGGCGCAAGCTGCAACAATTCCTCCCGCTTCCTCCGGGCGATCAACTCCTCCTCATAGGCCAGCGTCGTCAGCAGATAGCTGAAAGGGATCGTGGCCAGCAGCCCGATTCCGAAGCACAGCAACCCCGCCAGGTTTACTGCGAGAATCGTAAGCCCCAGAACAACCCAGCGCTTAAAATTGCCCCAGACCATCCGCCTGCTTTTTTCCATGGCGGCCCAGAAGCCCACGTTTTCGTCCAAAATAAACAGGTAGGTCGTCGAGTACGTCAGAAAAACGAGAGGCAGTACCGGTGCAAGTGCGAAGGCCACGAGGTGAATGAGAATATTGGCCAGGAAAGCCGGTAGAAAGTACTCGAAGCCCGAGAGAATATCGGAGAGATCCGTGTTCTCGTTGCGCACAATCCGCAGCGCGATTTTATAGGCCCCCAAGAGGAAGGGTCCCAGCAGCACGTTGCCGCTGATCGTCAATAAGTAATTCCCCGCGACCAGGATCAGCAACAGAATGACATGGACGCTGACCAGCAGCAGCGCATGATCCCAGAATAGCCCGAAGGCCCGGCGGACCAGCGCGCGAATGCACAGATCACTCATGGCGCAGTGTTCGTCTTCCAGCGCAAATCTTGTGGGCGTGTCTACACGCATACTTCAACCTTTCCCGAGCGCGCGCATCGCGCGATACCCCATTATACCGTGCCCGCCCGCCGCCGCGCCTCCCGCAGAAAAAAATTCAGAGAATGCGGCGGTATGGAGCGGGGGCTTTCCAGCCGCCGACTCGCGCAACGCAGTTGCATGGGTAAAGCGCAGGTCGCAGACGCTCCGAAGGCGGGAACGCCCCTGCTCCATACGTCAACGAATGCAATACGTTTCATAACGCGTTAGCCGTGTGGAGTCGCTACACTTGAACAACGTAATCTTGACCAGAGAAGAAAATTCGAATCATGGAGCGCCGGCGGCCCGCCGGCATCATGCGCCGCAGGTGCATGATTCGAGATGACGCAAGTCGCCTTTCCAATTTCTACATGTATCGTCGCCGCAAAGCCGCCGGCCAAAACGTGATCGCCCGGCGCTTTCCGTGCTAACGTTAGCGCAAACACAGGAGACGACAGCATGGCACGAGGGGACCACATCAAGGTCCGCCGCCGCAGCGGCCTCTACAGCCACCATGGCATCGACATGGGGGATGGCACCGTAATCCACTTCTCCGGCGAACCCTTTCGCCGGGATGAGGCGTCCATTTGCCGCGTGACCATCGCGGAGTTTCTCGCGGGCGGGCGCTTGGTGGTCGTGCGCCATCGTTGCACCGAACTCGCCCCCGACGAGGTCGCCGCCGCCGCAGAGGCCGAGCTCGCGCGCCAGAAATACTGCCTCTGGCGGAACAATTGCGAACACTTTGCAACCTGGTGCAAGACCGGACGGCATAGCAGCAGACAGGTGCGCCGCGCGCTCCGTATCGCCGCCGGATCCGCCGGCGCAGCCGTCGCGGTCCTATTGCCGCTCCTGGTGCTGCGACGTTCCGGTGCGAAATAAATTCACTCACTAAGGCCCAACGGGCCTCGAACACACACGGGAGATACGATCACCATGATCGAGCTTTTGAATACCGACGAGCAGCGCGTGATGTTGGAACTGCTCCTCCACATTGCCAAGTCCGACGGCACCGTGAAGGATGTGGAGCAGGAGATTCTGGAGAACTACGCCACCCTGGTGGAACTCGATTTCTCGACGATCAACGGAAACCTGACGCCCGCCGAGCTTATCCCCCAGATCCCGAGCGCGGTAAGCCGCGCCATCGTGCTCCAGGAGTTGCTCCGCATGTCCCACCTGGACGGCATCATCAGCCAGGGCGAAAACGCCGCCATTCTCGCCATCGCCGGCCAGATGGGTTTCCCGGATTCCGTCGTTCATCGGCTCGATGAGTGGGTGGTCGAAGGACTGCGCTGGGTCTGGAAGGGCGAAGATATCCTCGACGAAATCGAGGCCGAATTCGAGGCCGAATTCGAGGCGTAGGGGGACAGTAGCCGATTGGCCCGCGACCCCAATTTTGAAATCGTGCCGAGGACCCAATCGGAGACTGTACCCGCAAAGATTACCCACCCGCACTCGTTACCACGGTCCTCCGTGGTAATGCATACCGTTCCGCTCTGCGGAACAGTATGCGCGCCGAGAATTTGGTACGATTTCGTCGCTGCCGACCCTGCAACCGAGTAGAGCCTCCCAAGATCCCCAAAGGCAGTTCTGAGGTAAGCCCGCTTCATTTCAGGCGGCCACCCGGGCCCGAAGCACCGTCCCGTCGAGGCCTTCAACCCCCATTAAGTCCTTCAAAGTAAAGCATTTCATCATCGTTACTCCAAATTGGCACGGACTATGCATCACGCAAGGAAAACCGCCAAGTGGCGGATGCGAAAGCAAGCAACCGTGTTTTAGATAAGGAGCACTGTGATGAATAAATTCAGACTCACCAAATCAACCCTGGGGCTGGCCGGTGCCGCCGTCGCCACCGCCGGCCTCTTTTCCCTCTACGATGCCCCCGTGGCGCTGGGCAACGACGAGACCCCCGGCATAGCCGCACTGCAAAGCCTGAGCGATACCTATGTCCAGGTGGCCGAGCAAACCTCGAACGGCGTCGTCTTCATCGAGATCAGCAAGACCATGGCCTCGCCCGCCTCCTTCGACGGAGGCTTCGGCGGGCCGGGCAACCCCCTCCGCCAGTTCTTTGGCCCCGGAGGTCCGGGAGGCAACGGCTGGCCGCAGGGACTGCAGGGCGATCAGATGCCCACCCCCGTCGGAACCGGCTCCGGTTTTATCATCACACCGGATGGCTACATCGTGACGAACAATCACGTGGCTGCGGAATCCGACGGACTCAAAGTTACCCTGCAGGACGGGCGCGTGTTCGACGCCACCATCGTAGGCACGGATCCCCAGACGGAAGTGGCCTTGCTCAAAATTGAGGCGACCGGACTGCCCACCGTGACCCTGGGTGATTCCGATCAGGTGCGCGTGGGCGAGTGGGTGCTGGCCGTGGGCAGCCCCTTCGGCCTCGACCACACCGTGACCTCGGGCATCGTCAGCGCCCAGGGCCGCAGTGAAGTCGGCATCGTGGACTACGCCAACTTCATCCAGACCGACGCCGCCATCAATCCCGGTAACTCCGGCGGCCCGCTCATCAATCTCCACGGCGAAGTCATCGGCATGAACACCGCCATTTTGAGCAGCAGCGGCGGCAGCAACGGTATCGGCTTCGCCATCCCGGTCAACATGGTGAAGAGCGTCGTGGAAGACCTGAAGGACGACGGCAAGGTCCAGCGCGGCTACCTCGGCGTCCACATTCAGAATATCTCGCCCGAAATGTCCAAGTGGTTCGACATCGAAGCGGGCCAGGGCGCGCTCGTCGCCGAAGTGGCCGAAGGCTCGCCCGCAGAGCAGGCCGGCCTTCAGAAAGATGACGTGGTCGTGAGCATCGATGGCCAGGTCGTCAAAGACGCCGGCGCACTCCGTAGTCGCGTGGCCACCTCCGCTCCGAATAAAGAATTGAAGCTCGAAGTCCTTCGCAACGGCGAGCGCATGGAGAAAAGCGTCACGCTGGGCCAGTTGGACTCCGAGAGCGTGGCCAGCAATGGCAACGCCCCGGCCGGCAGTCCCTCGCGCCTCGGGCTGCAGCTCCAGAATCTGGACGAAAACATCGCAAGCCAATTGGGCTTCACTGGTGAAGGCGGCGTGGTGATTGCCGCCGTCGAGCCGGGCTCCCAAGCCGCCCGCGAAGGCCTTGATCGCGGCATGATCATCACCGAAGTGAACAGAATCCCGGTGAACAACGTGCAGGAATTTAAAGACGCCCTGGAAAAAGGCAAAAAGGATGGCTCGGTCCTCTTGAACATCCAGAAAGAAGGTCACTCCCGGTACGTCGCGATGAAGCTGTCGTAGGGAGGCTTCAGGCTGTAGACTGTAGATAAAGAAACCGGCTCGATCCCCAAGGATCGGGCCGGTTTCTTTGGTTCAACCGAACGAAGAGTGCATCGGAAACAGTGACGAGAGATAGAGAGAGTGTGCATGAGTCTCTTGGCCCCGGAGGGGCCGCGGAACTTAGCCCAGAGATAGAGAGTGTGTGTGCATGAGTCTCTTGGCCCCGGAGGGGCCGCGGAACTTAGCCCAGGGTGAAGCGAGGTACGAGCGGAACCCTGGGATCGTCGCCGCTACACCAACACGAACCCCCGAAGGGGGTGGCGGAAAACCTTGCGCGACGGTGTTATCATGTTCACGTCCTTTTCCATATTAACGTGCACGCAAAGCTACATCATCAGGAGGCATGATAATGTCGCAGTCCTACTGCAATCTTCTTTACCACATGGTCTTTTCGACAAAGCACCGGGAACGTCTGATCACGGAAGAGATACAAGATCGCATTTACTCCTACCTCGGCGGTGCCATCAAGGGCGAGAAGGGCATTCCTATCCTCATCAATGGCATGGAGGATCATGTGCATATTCTTGCCGCGCTGCACCAGGATTCCTCGGTGTCGGCGGTGCTCCGAAATATAAAAGCGAATTCGTCAAAGTGGCTTCACCGGGAACTGAAAGGACACGAAAACTTCTGGTGGCAGTCGGGATATGGGGCCTTTACCGTGAGTGCTAGCCCATCTTCCGCAGTTATCCACTCATTCCGGTCGAATATGGTTATTTCATCGACGTAAGTTCTTTACTACGTTGGACACGCTCCTGAATTTGGCGTGTAGTCCAGACCGCCCTCTTGCGGGTTTTTGGCGTCCGTGCCACTATGGTGGTGGCCATAGAGAACCGCCTTGTGTTTCTGAAACCTCATCGCCGCGAGAAGAAAGGCGTCGTCTACGAGTACTGGACGCTTGAGGAGTCGGTTCGTACGGTCGAGGGCCCCCGTCATCGCACCGTGGCGACGCTTGGCAAGCTGCCAGGGTTGGAAGAGGAGGCCCGGGTCGGCTGGGAGCACATCGGGGAGATTCTCGATGGCCGCGGCCACCAGCTCGACCTGCTGCGGCGGGAGCCGTCGCCTCCGGCCTGGGCGCGGGTGGACACGTCGCGCCTGCGTGTAGAGCGGCTGCGCAAGTTCGGAGAAGTTTACCTGGGCCTGGCGCTGTGGCGTCGGCTGAAGCTGGATGCTTTCTTCAGCGAGGCCATGGAGCCGGGTCGCGAGGAGATTGCCTGGAGCACCATGGCGTGTATCCTGGTCCTGGCCCGGTTTTGCGCGCCGTCGTCGGAGTTGCAGATTGCCCAGTTCTGGTACGGCAAAACGGCCCTGGATGAACTGCTTCAGGTGCCGGAGGCAAAGGTGAACGATGACCGGCTGTACCGCGCGCTGGACGAACTGCTCCCCCACAAGGACGGGCTCTTCCGCCATTTCCAGCGGGTCTACGGCGAGCTGTTTGGCACCGTCTTCGATATCCTGCTCTACGACATCACCTCCACCTACTTCGAGGGTCGGGCCAAAGGCAACGCCCAGGCCCAACACGGCTACTCGCGCGACAAGCGTTCCGACTGCGTTCAGGTGTGCATTGGCCTGGTCGCCACGCCCGAGGGGCTGCCGCTGGCCTATGAAGTCTTCGATGGCAACCGAACAGACGTAACCACGGTCGAGGAAATTGTGGAGGCGATGCGGAAGAAATACGGCCACGAGCGACGCACCTGGGTGATGGACCGCGGGATGGTGAGCGAGAAGAATCTCTCCATGCTGCGCGAGGTCCAGGCCAGCTACATCGTGGGCACGCCCAAGTCCGAGCTCAAGACCTTTGAACAAAAACTCCTGGAGGAAGACTGGGAACAAGTGGGGCCCGGCGTTGAAGTGAAACTGTGCGCGGCACCCGAAGGCGATGCGGAAACCTTTGTGCTGTGCCGCTCCGAAGGCCGCATCCAGAAAGAACACGCCATCCGCGAGAAGCAGGTCAAACGGCTCGAAGCCGAACTGGACGGCCTCAAGGCCAGCATCCAGGCCGACAAGCGGGCCCTGCGCAACTACAGCACCGCCGAACGGCGCGTGGGCCGCCTCTTCCAGAAGTACTCCCGCGCGGCCCGCTGGTTCGAGGTGAAAATCACCGAAGAGGACGACCCAAAGCACAAGAGCGGGAAGCGCCTCGCCATCTCGATAAACAAGAACGAGGAGTACCGTGAATGGAGCGAGCTGGCGGACGGCTGCTACCTGCTGCGCACCAATCTTCAGGGCTGGGAGGCCAGTGCTCTCTGGAAAACCTATATCGGCCTTACGCAGGTCGAAGACGCGTTTCGCGCCACGAAGCATGACCTCGGTCTGCGGCCTCTGTTCCACCAGAAGGAGGACCGCACCCGGGCGCACATCCTCGTGTGCTTCCTCGCCTTGGTCCTGTGGCGTACCCTGCAACAATGGATGGACGGCTGCGGCCTCGGCACCGCCCCCAGAAAGCTGCTCGAACACATGGCCGAAGTACGTTCCATGGACGTCATTCTCCCCACGGACGCGGGCACCGACGTGCGCCTGCGAACCGTCAGCCGGCCCGACAAGCACCTGGCCATTCTACTGGACAAACTGAAGCTGCCCCTGCCCACCAAACCTAAACCGATCTAAAATGTAGTCCAGACTTTTGCGACGGAATGCCCAATTCCCAAGCAAGTATCGACTTTGCAATTGCTAACTGCGGAAGATGGGCTAATGGCGGTGTACTTCAATTTCACGGACGAACGCAAGCACCAGAGCTGGCTGTTTCGATCCACCGACAGCGGCGCAACGTGGGGCGAACCCACGCTGCTGGGCGAGCATTTTAATGAGACGGGTCTGGTGGTGCTGCGGGACGGCCGCGTATTGGCAGCGATGCGATCCGAGGTGGGGCGTTATCTGGCGACCATCGCGTCGAGCGATCAGGGGCGCACTTGGAGCACGCCAGTCCGCATTACGGCGGATCATGAGCACCCGGCGGATTTGATCGAGCTGGCGGATGGCCGGGTGCTGCTCACCTATGGCCAGCGCAATACGCCCCGCAGCGTGGAGGCGATTCTGAGCCGGGATGGCGGGCGCACATGGGACCCGTCCACGAAGGTGAAGCTGGCGGAGGAGGTGAGGTACGGCGATAACGGCTACCCGAGTTCGGTGCAGATTGGGGATGGCTCCATTGTGACGATGTATTATCAGGTGGATCATCCTGAAGGGGCGCTGGAGGGTGCGAAGACGAACCTGGTGATCTGGCAACCCTCGGAATAGCACAGGGCCTTGTGAGAAGCCACGGGCGAGAGTCGGGTTCTACTTGGTATCACCACGACTCTCGCCCGCGCTATTTCGATACAATCCGTCTCCCGACCTTAGTCTCCACGTTCGCCGGAGATGCGTCCCCAAACCAACAGAGTTGTGCCCGCAAAGAGCAGCACTAACAAATCGCCCAGTCGAACTCCCGACTTCTGGACGATATTTTTCACGTCAAGCGTGCAACCTTCTCCTTCTCCTTCTCCTTCTCCTTCTCCTTCTCCTTCTCCTTCTCCTTCTCCTTCTCCTTCTCCTTCTCCTTCTCCTTCTCCTTCGCCTTCGCCTTCGCCTTCGCCTTCACCTTCACCTTCACCTTCACCTTCACCTTCACCTTCACCTTCACCTTCACCTTCACCTTCACCTTCACCTTCGCCTTCGCCTTCGCCTTCGCCTTCGCCCTCGCCCTCGCCCTCGCCTTCGCCTTCGCCTTCGCCTTCGCCTTCGCCTTCCGCCGCATCCAATACCACGATGTATCTGGTCTTTATTTCAACGTCGCCATTGTTCGCGTTGTCTATAGCACTTAAGGTTACCGAGTAGCTGCCCGGCATCACGTAGGTGTGGGTCGGATTCTGATCGGCACTGAACTGCCCGTCGCCGAAGGCCCACAACAGCGACTTCAGGCCGTAGGGCTCCGCAATGGTTTGATCAGAGAACTGGACAGTCAGGGGCGCTACGCCACTGGTGAGGTCCGAGGTGAACTCCGCGACCAGCGTCACTTCACCTTCACCTTCACCTTCACCTTCACCTTCACCTTCTCCTTCACCTTCTCCTTCACCTTCACCTTCTCCTTCACCTTCACCTTCACCTTCACCTTCTCCTTCTCCTTCTCCTTCTCCTTCACCTTCACCTTCTCCTTCTCCTTCTCCTTCTCCTTCTCCTTCTCCTTCTCCTTCTCCTTCACCTTCTCCTTCTCCTTCTCCTTCTCCTTCTCCTTCACCTTCACCTTCACCTTCGCCTTCGCCTTCGCCTTCGCCTTCGCCTTCGCCCTCTCCTTCTCCTTCTCCGTCTCCTTCTCCTTCTCCTTCTCCTTCTCCTTCTCCTTCTCCTTCTCCTTCACCTTCGCCCTCGCCCTCGCCTTCGCCTTCGCCTTCGCCTTCTCCTTCTCCTTCTCCTTCTCCTTCTCCTTCTCCTTCTCCTTCTCCTTCTCCTTCTCCTTCACCTTCGCCTTCGCCTTCGCCTTCTCCTTCTCCTTCGCCTTCGCCTTCACCGCCTTGGACGATAGAAACGGTTACATCCGAGAGCCAGGTATGCTCCTCAACAAAAGTCGCTTGACGCACATCGCTCGAAGTGTGGGTCACGGCAACCTTGATCGTCGGGATCACTTTCTCGCCAGCCTTTTCCGGCGCAGGATAGACGCGCAGGTTGGCGCCTCCCTGTTCGGGGACCTCGGTGTCGTTGATGTACCAGGTGTAGGAGATGCCGGGCAGGGCCAGGGCATTCACGCTCAAGTCCAGACCCTCCAGGGGCACGGTAATTGAGGCGGGCTCCGGGCTGGCCGTGTCCACGAGGCTCACGAGATTGACGAGGTCGATGATGTGGGCCTCTTTACAGACGCGGCAGAATTGCTGGCCGAGGCTGCGCATAGCGCAGTTGCGTTCGGGCCGGAAGATGC
This sequence comes from Candidatus Hydrogenedentales bacterium, assembly GCA_942492815.1. Lineage (GTDB taxonomy): Bacteria > Hydrogenedentota > Hydrogenedentia > Hydrogenedentales > JAEUWI01 > JAEUWI01. The sequence goes on from OW818658.1 coordinate 537,687, forward strand.
CGGTGGTCATGTATCGCGCGCCCTCGAAAGCTCCTACAATCCCTTCGTAGGCAAATTCATCCGGCGTGGGCAAGGGGGGATTATCGTCGATCCACTGGTTCCACTTGATATTGTCGAAGTCGAAATCGAAATCCACGTTGCGCTCGGAGTCTCCCACAGGGTAACCGGGATAGGGGGAGTCGTACTCGTCGGCGAGTCCGGGGAAGGTGTGGCCGAACTCGTGGATGCTGACTTCGCTTGCGAACTCGTTCACCGAGGCCACGGGGATGGAGCCGCCCGCGCCACCGTATTTGGTGGAATTCACGATAATGAAAACATAGTCCCAGACGCCCGGCCCGACGAAGTCGTCGGCGGCGTCGAAGGCGCGCAACTGGCCGGTGCCGTCCGCATAGAGCAGCCGCTCGATGTTGCTGGTCCAGAAAGCCGTGTTGAAGTAGGTGTCGCGCTGCGTGCCGTTCTGCCCGTCCTCGTTGTCCGCACCCTCGTCATTGCTCTCGACGTCGACGCGATAGACGTTGGTGACGCCGAAGTAGACATCCCAGGGCGATGCGGCGGTGAAGGCGTCCAGCAGGTTGTTGGTGTGGGCCGAAAAATCGCCATCACTCAAATTCTCCGCGGTGTAGCCATCGCCCATCACCACCATCACGAATCGGTTGGTGTCGTCGCCCGTATCCCGAACTTTGGTGACGCTGTGGGGTCCGGCAACCTTGGCTGCGGCGGGAACGAGCCGCTCTATGGCGATGCTTTCAGCCCCGGCCGTGGCGGCATGATTGATTGCCGCCGGAACATTCTTCCCGCGATCGGCGACGGCGTGGCGCATGCGCAGGGCCACCGGGGCCGATTTGAAGGCTGGTCCGGGGACCCGGACAACCGCGACGCCCGCCTCGGGGATCATGGGCATACAGGGATCGGTGCCCTGGGGGACGACGCGCTGGCCGAGGGGGATCTCCACTGGGGCGGAGTGGAGCACTTTCTGGTCGGCGCCGAGCCACTCGAGATCGCAGGCCACGGTGCCGGGTGCGCCCGCGAGACCGGGGGTGCGCACTTCCTTGGCCATCTCGGGAATTTCGGCGGCCTTGATCACCCGCCAGCCGGTGGCATCATAGGAAAAGGTAATCTGCCAGTATGGGCCTGTCTCCTGGCCCCGCGCCCGGGGTGCGGCGAATGCCGCAAGCCCGAGGAGGACGACACTCAAGAAAAGGCCCAATTTCTTCTGCATTTGCATAACTTAATACCCCGTCTGTTTCCTGCGCCGAATTGGAAAAAGATTTGCACAACGCCTTCCCCACCCACCGGAACCCAAACTGCCCGCCCGGTATGCAACCAGAGTATAGCAATTTGCCCCGGGTAACGGTAGCCGCTTTTCCGGGGCGAAACAGGGGATGGGACCAAGCGAGCGCGCCGCTCACCCAGTCCCAAATGCAATCGAGGCAACCTGAATGCTACTCAGGCTGCCTCACCATGTACGAAACAATTTCTAAGGGGGGCCAGAATCAGGCGGAGAATTTCTTACGAAGGGCCATGCCCGCCATGCCAAGCCCCATCAAGGCGAAGGTGGAAGGCTCAGGGATAGGGAGTTCGGGTTCGGGCTCGAGGGGCTGATCATCTAGAACATTGATAACGTCGTTGCCACACTCCATCGTCCAATGGAGTCCGACGCCGCCGTCCGGATTGGTGAGAATATCTTCTATTGCGGCGTCGACGTCGACAGAGATTTCAAGGAAGTAGCGCACGCCCACCTGACCCCATACGACGTTGGTTGTAAATAAATTTTCAATGGCCGGGTTGCGCTCAACGCGCCAGGGATCGGAGGAACTAAAGTCCCTGGGAGCCCGCGTAGTCCAGTTCGCCGTCCCATCGTTGAAGTAGTTGTTGCCCAAGTAGTCTGCGTCAACGCCGCCGGGTACTTCGTCACCAACCGTACTCGTGCTGGTGGCTATGGCCACACTGTAGTCGCCCGTATTGCCGAAATCGACAAACATGTCGCCTGCAAAGAGGTCGTCAAGCGGCCGGCCCTGGGGCGGAAAGCCCGTGACCAAGCCGATGTGCAGGACGCCACCCGTGAGCGCGTTGAGATTGTTATCGTCAAAGGCGTAGAAGATCTGTTCGATATCATAGGGTTGCCCACCACCGCCGGGCGTTGGGCCCTCTTCATCGACTTGCGTGCGAGTACTTGGCGTGTTCAGCGTTACGAGATTCTCATTCCATGTATTTGCACCCGCGTTTCCACCGTACGTGAACCAATCCGACCAATCCCCGTCCGTGGTAATTGCGCCCGCGGCAGAACTTAGCCCTATCACGACGACTGTTACGAGTGCTCTTGATGTTCTTATCATTGTTCATCTCCTTGCATGCGGTTGTATACTAGGTTTGTGAGGAACGGTGAGATCTGTTCACCCGGTTGCAAGAGTAAGTATCTGCGAGAATCACTAAGCGGGGGCAACGCAACAGCAACGACTCTGTAAAGTTTTCTATCGAATTTTGGGAATACGCATCTCGCGAATGCCCAATGCACGTGCGCAGAAGATGGGATCACAGGCTGAAGACGCGTGAGGAAGTCAGGTACCTGCAAATACGGGCGAGGCTCGTCTCAAGATGCATTTACTCGCGATGATAAGTTGCCAAGTTGAGCACGGCGTAACGGTATGCATCGCTACAAAGGATCAAGACAACGAGTGGCAAGTATTCTGAGGCAGCTTCCATAGATTTTGATCAGAGAAGTAAGCGGGCTGAATTCAAGTGCCGTGGTATGGCGGAACGGTCGATCTGCCTTTCAACGATCGAGGCAACCTGACCGGAAGTCGGGTTGCCTCGATATACTCGGAGGAATACTAGAGGGAATCGCAGATCAGGCGAAAAACTTCTTGCGGATGGCCATTCCCAGCCCGCCGAGGCCCATGAGTGCGAGGGTTGAAGGCTCGGGCACGGGGTTCTCGGGAACCAGCGGAGTATCATCATGCACTTCGATGATGTCATTGCCGCATTCCATGGTCCAGTGTAGACCGAGGCCTCCCAGCGGATTGGTGAGGGTATCTTCCACGCCGGCGTCAATTCCGATCGAGATTTCCATGAAGTAGCGAACGCCCGTCTGGCCCCACACCACGTTGGTGGCGAACTGGTTCTCGATGGCCGAATTGCGGTCTACGCGCCAGGGAGTTCCCAGAGGAAAGGTTGTAGGATCGCGCACGGCCCAATTGGCGGTGCCGTCGTTGAAGTAGTTGTTTCCGAAATAGTCGGAATCGACTCCGCCGGGCTCGTCCACGTTGACGCTGCTGGTGCTGGTGGTCACCGCGAGGCTGTAGCCGCCCGTGTTGCCGAAGTCGACGAACATATCGCCCGCAAAGAGATTGTCGAGGGGGCGTCCTTCCGGCGGAAATCCCGTGACGAGCCCGATATGGAGCGTGCCGCCGCTGAGGGCGTTCGGGTCGGCATCTTCAAACATGTAGAAGATCTGCTCGTTGTCGTAGTGCTGGCCACCGCCGCCGGGTGTGGGGCCTTCCTCGTCGTTCTGCGTCCGGATGGCCGTACTGTTCAGTACCACCAGGTTTTCATTCCAGGTATTGGCGCCGACATTCCCGGAATAGGAAAACCAATCCGACCAGTCGCCGTCCGTCGTAATCGCGCCCGCAGCACTCCCTATTCCCATTACGGCGCCAGCCGCAAGCCATCTTGCTGTTCTTATCATATTAAATCTCCTTGAGTGGATCGTTGCGTTTGTCGGGCGAGGTGAAACCCAGTACCCGTCGTTGCAAACGAGATTCTCTCAAAGTCGGGTGTTGCGCAGGCATGGCTTAAGCAATACCTGGGTAAAGGTTCATGAATTCCCTCTATGTGCGTGTTTTTACGCCTTTTCGCAGCGATAGAGGGAAAATTCGCGCCTTGTGCCCACCACGAGGAAGAGGCCTTGGTAACACTAACTTTATCTGTTGGTATCACTATTTATGTATATCTACCTTTTTTGCGCATTGGCAGAGGGCCGGACAGGAAAACGAGGATGAACCGCCAAGGGGCTAGCGGCCTATCTCCCCGGCCCCCATGCAGGCGAGGTTGCCGACCGTGGCGTCGGCGAGCTGATGGGGGTCAAGGGGCTGGTGGAGTCCCGCGATGCGCCCATACGCCTCGCCCGTCATGCAGGTCCGGACGCCGTCGGCTATTCCGGCCGAATCCGCGGCGTTGCACAGGGCGAGGACGGTGCCCGCGATTCCGGCACCGGTGAGGGAAGCGCCGAGGGCACCGTGCTCAAGGGCGGCATCCACCAAGCGATCGAGCGCCGGACTGCTCGCCCCATACACGCCGGGGCATTCCTCGATTGGCATGGCGCGGTCGGCGCATTGAGTGAGCCAGGCATCGTCGGAGCGCTGCTGTATCGCGTTGCCGGCGCGGTCGATGCGGCGATCGCCTTCGTGGCCGATGGTCATGAGTTGTCCCGCGCGCCGGTAGTCACCCGATTCGAGGGCAACGGCAAAGTGCCGGGCGCGCTCGCTCTCGGCGATGCCAAAAAGCAGGGGGCCGCGCAGGCCGATTTCTTGAGGCTGCATGGTGGGCGGCACATCGCTGAAGTAGCGCTGGTACTCGCGGTCCAGATCGGGTAAGACAAAGCGGCGGCGCAGTTCCGCGAGGGAGATGTACTCCGGTATCTGGCGGAGCACGGCATAGAGCGCGCCGTGGCCGCCGAGGGCCTCCGGGGTGATATTGGAAAGGCGCCCGCAGGCGGCGACGGTGGCTTCAGGATGCCCCGCCTCGCGAAGGGCCTGCTGGAAGATTTCCATGGCCATGGAGTAGGCGAAGCGATTGAGGGTATAGGCGATTTTTTCCGCGCCGCTGATGCTGCGTCGGGTGAAGCTGTTGATCACGAGCACGCAGATATTTTCAGGCAGCGCGACGGCGCGGGCTCCCGCCGTGCTGAAGTTCTTCGGGTGGAGCGAGGCGTGGACGATGGCACCGGGGCGGCCCAATACGATGGCGGCCTGGTCGCAGGTGCCGCATCGGGATCCGGTGTACCATTCGGCGTCCTGCGCGGCGAGGATGAGGGCGTCGTTGTCGAGGTGGATTCCGTTCCAGCCGAACCAGGCGTGGAGCAGGGCAAGGCACAGCGCGGCGGAGGAGCTGAGCGCGGCACCCTGAGGCAGGTTGCTGTCCACCACCAGCCGCAGTCCGCCGATTTCGCTTTCGGGAGCGGCGTATCGCGCGCGGAGCCAGGCGCCTTCGATGTAGTTGCGCCAATGGCCGGGCGAGGCGGCGATCCGTTCACTCACATCGGCGGACGCGATGAAAGCCGGCCAATCGCGACTAACTGGAGCGGGCAACGAATCCAGGCCAATGTTCAGCGGCGAGAAGTCGTCGCTGGTGTTCTCTACGCAGGTGTTGCCATCCGGCGATGGCCCCGCCACGACAATCACCTCGCGCTGGTGGGTCATAAGGTTGAGCCAGCCGCCGTGGGTGTCCACGTGCATGCCCCGCAGGTTGATGCGGCCCGGCGCGCGAAAGATGCGGACCGGGTCGTCGCCGAAAGAATCCAGATAGCGACTCAGGACCGCCCGCAAGCGGTGAAGTCGTTCTTCGATGAGTGCCGCGTCGCCGTAAATTACCGTGAGGCCGAGCCGGTGAACCGCGTCGGGTGCTTCGAGCGCCGCGAGCCACGCGGAGGCGCGGAGCGCGTCAGTCGTCATAGCTGGTGCGGACCCCGTAGTCTGTTCGCAATAGTTTCAACTCGTTCAGTAGATCCGGAGTTTCGCCTTCGCGCGAGATCCGCCCGATGATGTGATAGGCCTTCTGGAAGGCCCAGTTCCGGGCGATGTCCCGCGTTCCTTCTTCGGCTTCGTCGAAATTGGTGCGGAAGATAATCTCTTTCTTCTCCGCGCCCGCCTTCCCCGCGAGGCGCAGGGCGAAGGTCTCGCTGGATTCCGGGTTATAGCGCCCGTACAAGGCGACGGCCTGGCCCTGGAAAAAATCGGGCATGGATTTGGGAAAGACTTTGCCTGTGTCGATGCGGCCAAAGTCCGCGCTCAGATCGACGAGGATGGGGTCGCGAAGCGTAAGAAAGAACTGGGGCAACTCTTTTTCGATGTCCTCTATGTCCGAAGCCACCTGGGCGGTGCCCTTGTTGCGGTAGGCCAGCAGGTCCAGCAGATAGCGGTTGACGGTCTTGCCTCCGCCGAAGGCGTAGACGCCGTTGCCCTGGCTGTTGTCCGAAGTCAGACCATTGATGATGGCGCGGCTGTCCTGCAGGCCCGCCGTGGGGCGTCCGTCGCTTACGACGACAACGACGCCGGGGGTCCCTTCGCGCCGCGGCTGCTGCACCATAGGCTGGAGGGCCTTAAAGACGTCGGTCTGTCCGGACGACGCGAGATTGTCGATGAACTTGCCTGCGGCCTGAAGGTTCTCCTTCGTGGCGGGCACGGCGGCGGGCTGAAAATACTGGGGCGCATCGCGAAAGACCACGAGATTGAACCGGTCCTCCGGCTTGAGTTGCTTGAGCGCGGCGCGGAGTCCTTTTACGGTGATGTTGAGCTTGTGCTGGGGAATGCTGGTGGAGGCATCCACGACGAAGGAAACGTCTTTCGGCAGTATGGGGATCGACTCTCCCTTCTTCGGCGTGATACGAAGTTCGAAATAGCCTTCCGGATCGCCAGGATTGCGCCACGTGCGCAATTCCAGATCGAGCAGTCCATCCAGCGCGTCATAGTTCCGCTCCTCTTTAGCCGAGGCCATGGCCTGACGCACGGGCTCCCGCAGGGGCTTCGACTCGGGCTCCAATGTGGGCATGGCGGTGGGTAGTTCGAGCTGCACCAGCGGCTGGCTCAGATCGGGCCCGCCGCCGGGACTCCCTTCGCCCGACAACACGCCCGGGCCCTGGGCCAGCAGGCTGGGAAGTCCGGAGGGAGGGAGGGTCAATGCGGTGCCCTCCCCCGTTTCGTCCGCGGGTTTCAGATCGGGAAAGCCTTCGACGCCGGGAATCTCCACATTGCTGGGGCGCACGAGGCGACGGGGCACTTCGAGGTCGCGCCGGGCGGCTTCGCGGGTGATTTCGAGCACTTTGGCTTCGAGGCGCTGGAGGGAGTCGTCCATGGGCGCGGGGGTGGGCGGCAGGGCGTCACTGGCTACACGTTGGGCAAAGTCCGGTATCTCCACCTCGGGCTTGTCAAAGGCGGCGTTGGTCGCGGGGATCTCGTCCATCTTGAGCAGATCGCGCACCGAACCGGGGCGGGCGCTGAAGGCCTGGCGATCGGCCTGGGTGTCGGGCTGGAGCAGGGTGGCCGGATCGCGCAAATAAACATTGAGCCGCGCGATCATTTTTTCAGGACGGATGCCGGCGTGGAGCATGCGGATACTCGGCGCGGCGACGAGCAGGGCGGCGTAGAACGTCGCGGCCATCGCCACGCTGAGGCCGAATAGCACACGCCGGCTCAGCATCACGCGCTTCCGAGGGCCTTGAGGGCCTCCCCGGCTTTCTGCGTGAATGCGCTCTCGGGAAAATCTTCCACGAGTTCCGCGTAGGCCTTGCGTGCCTTTTCCACCTGGCCCGCTTTCTCATAGCACTGTCCCGCGCGCCAGAGGGCCTCGGGGGACATCTCTTCGTGGAGGAACAGAATGGCCACCTGCATGAAGCTGAGTGCGGCCTTATCCCAGTCTTCCTGTTTTTCGTGGAGTGCGCCAAGCTGGAATCGGGCCCGGGCGGCGATGTCTCCGCTGTTGGAATTGGCGGCGGCTTCGTACCATTCGAAGGCCTTCTCCATCTGGCCCTGGGCCTCGTAGATTCGGGCCATGTGCCAGCGGGCCTCGGTGGAGATGGCGGTAGCTTTGGAAGCTTCGGCGACGGCCTCGTATTGCTTGAGGGCCTCGTCGTGATCGCCCGCCTGTTCGCTGCACTCCGCAATCTTTAGGCGCACCTGATCGGCATAGGGGTAAGCGGGCACGGCTTTCAACAGCGCTTCGAAGGCCCGGGCGGCCTCGTTCCATTTCTTGTTGTCGAAGAACCACTGTCCGGTCCAGTTGTAGGATTCTTCGTTCAGGCCTTTACCCTCGCGCTCTTCCATGATCTTCAGGAAGAGGTCCGCCGCTTGATCATAGTCCTTGTGCTCGTAGCGGGCCATGGCCATGCCGAGAAGGGCCTCGCCCGCGTAAGTTCCTTCGGGCGCGGCGTCGATGAGGGCCTGGTAAAGCTCCATGGCCTTCACTACCTCCCCCGCCTTCAGCGTGTGTTTCGCTGTGCGATAGAGGGCCTCTTCGCGATGCGCAGTCTGGGGATACTTCTCCAGCAGCGTGGCGAATGTCGCGACGCTACCCTCGAAGTCCTTCAGATTGTTCCTGGTAAGCGCGAGGCGAAAGAGGGCCTGCTCTTCCACCAGGGGCTGGGGCGCTCCTTCCAGAATGCGTGTGTAGTGCCCGGCCGCCACATCGAAAGCCCCTGCGGCGAAGCGGGCATCGCCCGCGCGGAGGAGGGCCTGGCCCAGCAGCGGGTGCTCCGGAAACTGGGTGGCAAACTGTTCGTAGGTCTGGGCCGCTTCTCCGGACATGGCGAGCTGCTCCAGACACTCGGCCGACTTGAAGAGGGCTTCGGCGCCAAACTCGCTCTGGGGATATTGCTCGGCCACGAGGCGAAACTCCTGGTGGGCCGCCTCCAGATTGCCCTGGACCACGAGAATGGTGCCCAGCAGAAAGGCGCCCTCGCCGCTGAGATCGGAGTTCTTGTAGTCCTGGAGAAACTGGGTGACCAGCGTCTGGGCGCGGGTGGTATCCCCTTTCTGAAACTGGATCCAGGCCATCTTGTAGAGCGCGCGGCCCGCGAAGTCGGTGTCGGGGAATTCCTCGCGAATCTTCGTGAAGGCTTCCATGGCGCGGTCGTTTTCGCCTTCCTGCTGGAGGCAGTTGGCGCGCACGTAATCCAGTTCCACCTTGTGCTTCGACTCGGGGAAGCTTTCCAGGTGCTGCTTGATCAGGGTTACGGCATCGGGGCATTTACCTTCGTGGTACAGGGCCCAGATGTGGCCCACTTCCGCCTGCTCGCGAAAGGGCGACTCGGGAAAATCTTTCTGGAGTTGCTCGTAGGCCCCGAGTGCTGCGCTGTACCAGCCGATCTGATCGTAGGTCTGGGCGGCGCGATAACGGCTCTCCATGCGCAGGGCGTCATCGGCCTTGGAGCCCGCGACGGCCGAGTAATGGATGGCCGCGTTCTCGAAATCCTTCTGCGCCGTGTAGGCGTAGGCCAGTTGAAACTCCGCATAGGGGGCCATGACGTGCGCCGGGAGATCCTCGATCAACTGGTTGAACTGGGCAATCGCTTCCGCGATTTTGCCGCTGTCAAAAAAGGCTTTGCCGAGAAAGTACTGCGCGCGGCCTCGCGACTCGTCTTCGCCGTCCATGGCGAGGGGACCGAGGGCCTCGATGGCGCGGGCGTGATCTTTCATGAAGTAGTAGACCTCGCCCCGGCTCAGGCGGGCGCGCTCCTTGAAGGGCGAATCGCCGGGCAGGGCCTGGAGGGCGTCGAAGGCCGCAAGCGCGCGCTCATGATCACCGGCGGCGTAGGCGGACTCGCCCAGGCGATACCAGACCTCCGGCGGGACGGGCTGGCTTTCCAGGGCTTCGATGTAGACCTCGTACTGTTTCGCCGCGTCGGAGAAGAGGCCGCGCACGAAGAGGCCATTGGCGAAATCGAGCTTCGACTGGAGCGGATCGTTCTCCTCCTGGGCTTGAAGCCGCCCGGCGCACAGCACCGCTCCACAGAGCAGGAGGGCGAATACAATCCGGCGGCCCATCTCAGCCCGCTCCGTTCGGCGCACCCGCGGACGAGGGAGAACCCGGCGTATCGATCGCCGCGAAGGACACGTTCTGTATGTCGGCCTTGCGGCAGCAATCGAGCACTTCGATTGCCCGGCCCAGCATGGCGGACTGGTCGCCCCGGATGATTACCGCACCGCCGGGAAAGAGTTCCGCCACCTGGTGGAGCAGCTCTTGAAGCTCGGGAATTGAGTGCTCTTGATTGTTGACCACGATCGCGCCGTCGGCCCTCAGATTAATGAAGATTTCGCCGCGATTGCGTTCGGTTTGCACGGCGGAATCGGCGGTGGGCAGGGTGATGTCCACCTCGCTCTCCAGCGCGCCGTAGACCGAGGTCACCATGAAGAAAATGAGGATGAGGAATACGATATCAATGAGCGGCGCGAGCTGGATCGCGTCGGGCTGCTCGGGAACGTTCTGACCGAATCTCATGACTCATTCTCCTTCACAATCAACTCCACGAACTCGCTGGCGTGGGCCTCGACGGCGGAAACGATCTTGAGCACCCGCCCCCGGAGGACGAAGTACACGGCGAGCGATGGGATGGCCACAAGGAGTCCGCCGGCCGTGGTGATCATGGCGAGGGAGACGCTGTAGGCGAGGGTGAGGGATTTTACCTGAGCGTCCTGGAGTGCGATGGCGCCGAAGGCCTGCATCATGCCCCAGACCGTGCCGAGCAGGCCCAGCAGGGGTGTGAGGGATGCGATGTTGTTGAGGTAGGAGATCTTCTGCCAGAGGGCTGTGGCGCCCCGCTCGCCCTCGCTCTCCATGGCCTCCTGAATGACGAAGCGCTCGTGGCCGGACATCTTCAGGCCCGCGCGCAATACCACGGCGAGGTATTCATCCCGCTCCTGGCTCATCTGGTAGGCCCCCCGGAGATCGCCGGCATGGAGCATGCCGTGGGCCCGTTTCACGAGGGTCTTCGGAGCTTCGCGACCGGGCGTCAAGGTGAGGAGGTAGTAAACCGAGAGGACAAAGGCAATGAAGCCGAGGCCCATAATGACCCACAGGATGAAGCCGCCCTGCTCGATCATCATCATGAGGGTGAGCTGGCCCGCAGCCTCTGGCGTGGCGGTATCGACCACGGTCACGGCGGCGTTACCCATGGAGACCGGCTCCAGGGGCGCGGCTTCCACCGGCGCGGGCGCTGCGGGGACGGGATCGGGCGTGGTGTTTTCCTGGGCCACCGCGCCTGAAACCCACAGGGCCAGCGCGATCAGGAACCAAGCTGAGGCGATTCGCATCGAAAAACTCCATCAAATTCGGGAAAAATGGCCACCACGGCGGCAAAAGGGAGGCACCGCCGCTGGACTCGGGCCATGGGGGTATAATACCCGCGCATCCGTAAAGGTTGCAATGATATGGGGTTGGGGATGGGGTGCGGCGGGCATCTGGGGATAGGCTGGGGTGTCGTATGAGTCGTATGGGTTGATGCGTGGGAATGATGCGACTCTTTAGTTTGCGTTCGCGGTCTGGGTTCTCGATGGAGGTTTGGGTGCACTTCCCAAATGACAGAGCAGGCCCGCCGGTCTGGGTGTGGCTCTCGGTGTTGAATGTTGCGGGCAATTGGCGCTGTGGTTGCCGATTCCGCGTCGTGGGGCGACCCTGTCCCTATGGGGGTTATATCTTGACGAAAATCTTTCGCTGTTTCATCCACCAGGCGAGTCCGGCGATGGCGGCGTAGAAGAGGGCGAAGTAGACGATGCCCATGGTTGGGGTGAGGCCTTCGATGGGGAAGGCGTCCATTGAACTGAGGAGGAGTGATTGGAGGATGTATATGAAGAGGGGGTTCATGCCGAGGGCGGTGAAGGTGGGGATTTCGAAGCCGATCTTGTCGCAGATGAGATAGAAGGCGAGGAGGGTGAGGAAGCAGAGGCCGGTGGACCAGAGGGGGAAGGGCGCGGTCATGTGGTAGGCGGAGTTGGGCCATTCGGGTTTGGCTTCGCCCCAGGGGATGTGGATGAGGTGACCGGCCAGGCAGAGACCTATCCCCCACGCCAGGCAGCCGATGATGAATCTCTTTTCGTCTCGTGCGGCGAGGAGATCGTAGGCCAGGGAGCCGAAGAGGAGCATCACGACCCAGCTCAGGGGGCCGAGGGGGCCGCCGTTGAGGGAGACTTCGAAGAGCTGGTCCCACTGGGGAATCAGCTTGACGAGGAGCGGCGCGTTGTCACTGTTGAATTTGATGGCGCGGGTGACCCAGTCGCCGTAGATGGTCCAGGAGTACATGGCCTGGTAGATGCCAAGATAGACGAAGGCGGCACCGATTCGGATGGCGGGCTTCTTGTCGATGAGGAAAAGGGCGAGTAGTCCGCAGAGCCCGATGTCGGTGAGGGCGTCCCACAGCCATCCGCCGTAGATGGTGAATCCGATGAGGACGAGGACGGTGAAGCGTTTGGCCATGGCCCAGCGGGTTTCGGTGGGGCCGACTTTTTCCGCGCGATTCAGCCAGGAAAGGCGCATGCCCATGCCGACGACGAAGAGGAAGAGGGGCGCGATGGTGTCAGCGTAGGTGAAGTAGTCGCGGCTGTGGCTTATCTGGTCGGGAATCTGAAGCGACTCGAAGGCGATGGACAAATTGAAGTAGCCGCTGGCGTTGACCAGGAGCATGCCGAAGATGGCGTAGCCCCGGAGCTGGTCGACGGCGGTGATGCGGTTCGGGCTGGAAGACAGTTTCTCAGACATGGCGGGGCCTTTCTTCGGATTGCACCGGACATAACGTGACATAATGGCACGCCCCATTACAAAGACCAGCGGGGGCGCGATCAGGATTCGGGCAGCACGCCCGTCAGGTCCCTGCCGATGCTCACAAAGAGCTCGCTGTGGCCGGTTGCCTCGTTGTAGCGGCCGGTGACAGTGTCGAAATGACTCCAGCCGGGCCAGATGCGAATTTTCGCGGGGTCGGCGAGGGTGTGGCCGTTGATGAGATCCTGATCGAGCTGGAGGGGCAGTCGGGGCAGGGTCCACCCGGCGACTTCGCGGGTCTGATAGATGAAACGGTCCTCACGGCCATCGAGCATGAGCTGGCTCTGGAGGGGGATGAAGCCGTCGCCCACGCGGTAGGGACTGGCGGGCCAGTCGCCCCCTTCAGACGCCACTATTCCCATAAGCACGTTGGCGATGCGGAGGCCCACGTTGTTGAAGCGATTTTCGCCTGCGGGCGTGACGCCGTCGTCGGCGCGCCGGAGCATGTCGAGCCAGCCCCGGTTTCGGTCGAGGTAGCTGCCGTAGAGGAAGCACTTGTCGGCATAGCGATCGCCCCGCGCCTGGGGGGTGATGTGCTCCAGGCCGCCGCACCAGGTGCCGAGGGGCTGCTGGGGCTCGAAGGTGGTATCCTCGATGCCCGGCAGGGTCCGCGCTCCGGTGATGTTGGCGTCGCGGGGGGACAGGACGCGCTGGCTTTGGCCGGTATCGCGGGTCCAGGTGGTGAAACGGGCGAAGGGGAAGCCGCCCGCGCCACCGGCGTCGTAGTTGCCCCAGCCCATATCGAGATCGCACTGGGCGCCGCTGGCGAAGAAGGTGGTGGACATGATTTCGTCCACGATGTGATCATCGAGGCCGGGTTTGACGAGGCCGATGCGGGAGGCGGTGTGGCGCATCCACTCGGGCGTGGCCCAGGGCGTGCCCATGTTGGGCCCGCCGATAAGGATGGCGGCCAGGACGCGATCGCCGTATTCGGGGTAGTTCACCATGAAGGCGCGGGCCTTGAGGGCGCCGTGGCTGTGGGACATGAGGGCGATGGGACCCGCTGCGGGAAACCAGTAGCGCTGTCCTTCAGTTTCGACACCGTCCACGGCGGCCTTTTCGAGGAGGCGATACAGGTAGGCGATGATGCTTTCCTCGAAACGGGGACAGGTGGGATCAAAGCCGATGGGCGCGTCGATGCCGTCGGTGTGCTGGATGTAGTTCCAGACCTGGTAGTGGCTTCGAAAATCGACCGCTTCCGGGCTGAAGCGAACCCAATGGATGAACTCGTGCCAGCGGTCGATGCCGGTGCCGTGAATCAGGATGAGGGGTATGGGGCCGGTGGCTTCGGCGGGGGCCTCACGGACCACACGCCAGTGCCATTTCAGGGCGGGATCGTCCACGGGGTTGGGGACCTGGGGAAAGAAAAGCTTGCCTTCGCCCGGTGCGGCCGGCTGATGAACGACGAAGCGGCCGGGGGCGCGGACGGTGACCTTGAGGTAGTCCCCCACGCGCCGGGCTGCCTCGGCGGGCTCGACGAAGAGTCCCTTTTCCACGCGGCGGTAGACGATGACCTCGCTGCCGTCTTCGGGCAGTGGCACGAAGAGGTGGAGGGGATCGGGGCCCTGGCCGGAAACTTCAACATAGTGCGCAATGCGCGCCCCTTCCGGAATCTCGCCCTGGAGGGAGGCGGGATCAATTTCGGAGAGCGCGATGCCTTTCCCCGAGCCGATAAGCCCCGAGGTCGTGGTGGCGCGCAGACCGAGGGTATCCGCCCAAGCGGCCTGGGCGACGGCGACGGATGCCCCCTCCCCGTTGAGTGTGCCGCGCAGGGCGGCGTCGATATCGGTCACGGCCCCGAAGAGTTGGAGTAGGCCGAGGAGGGTCGCGTTCAGCATGCTGGGATTCGTTCTCCGGGAGCTGCGGTTCCGCGATGAATATGTTTGCGGCGCGGGAGTACTATAGACACGAAAATAGTTCGACGCCATTATGCCACTTGCGGACATTGGGCCGGTAAGGGGCTGGCTGGGGATTAACGCGGCGCTTCGCCGCAGGAGGGCGTGACACATGAAGAACTTGATTATGGTCAGCGGTTGGATCGTGGCGATTGTGCTGGTGGCGCTGCTCGTCGTCCAGCAGCAGAAGTTGAAGACGTTAAGTGTCAAGGGCGCGGAGGTCAGTCAATTGAAAGCGGCGCTGGCGGAGTCTTCAATGAAGATGGAAGCGCTCGATGGGGAGCGGGTGGCGCAAAAAGGAAAAGTATTGCACCTGGAACACGTGGTCGAGTCTATCAAGGAGGAGATGGCAAAGATGCCGGAAGTGGACACCGGCACCACGGTGACCTTCTCCCCGCTTGCGGAGGCGGCGACCAGCCTCGGCGCCGCACCGGCGGAAGGCGACAAGCTGGCCAATCCCTTCGCGGCGATGTATGAGGGCGAGCAGGGTCAGGCCATGATGGACGCGAGTCTTGATATGGCGGTGGACATGCAGTATGGCCAGTTGTTCACCGAGTTGGGTCTTGACCCGGAGAAGGAGGCTGCGCTGCGGGAGGCCATTTCGAACCACCAGCGCGCGGCGATGGAGGGAGGCATGGCGATGATGCGGGGCGAGCAGAAGGCTGAGGATTTGACGATGCCCTCGGAAGAAGATCTGATGGCGAGCGTTGCGGAGGTGCTGGATGCGGAGGAGCTGGAGAAGTTTAATGCCTATCAGGAAGAGCTGCCGGAGAAGATGCTGCGCCAGCAGATGGAAATGCAGGTGGGCATGTTTGCGGGCGGCTTGTCGGAGGAAGCGCGGACGGTGACCATCGATATACTCGTGGAGAACCTCCTGCCTGCTGAGGGAAGCGAAGATACGGCGGGTAGCGCGGAGGGCATGAACCGCATGGAGGATGGCTTTGAGAATGCGCTGGTGCAGTTGGACGAGGCCCTGGCGCCGGAAGACGCGGCGCGGGTGCGACGCTTCATCGAGCAGCAGCAGGCGAGTATCCGGATGTTTTCGGAATTGATGAACAAGCCGGAGGAGGAACCGGCGGCGACGCCCGCTGCGCCGTAGGGCGTTCAGGGACTGACGCGCGCGGGCGTACTGATAACGCGCGGCGGAGATTCAGTTTTAAGTAGGTAGCATCGGAAGCGGCAGGCGCCTCAACGCGCGTGGCTGTCCCGTCGTCAGGGAAGTAAACGGGATACGCCAACATTCACTCAGTCCGCAACACTGCCCCTGAATACGGGCGCTGTGATTACACAGCGTACGCTTGGGCCACGACGGGACAGCCACGGACCTTGCAATCAATGACGCTCGGATACGAGACTGGTCAACACAACGGCGAGTGCGCTACCGTGGCGCACCTGTCCGCGTCAGTCCCCATGGGTGCGCCACCTTCACGTGCGGCCAGTATTTACTTCAACAGACCACCGCGGCCGGAGCTGAGGCGGATGCCTTGGACGATCATCTTGAGTTCTTCGGGGTTGTCGGATATTTCGACGGCGGTGTCGATGGTGATGAGGTCTTTCTTGATGAGCTCGTGGAGACTCTCATTGAAGCTGATCATGCCGGAATCGCGGCCGTTGCTGATGGCGGTGTCCATCTGCGTGATGCGGTTTTCCTTGATGAGGGCCTTGATGCCGGGGTTGGTGAACATGATCTCGCAGTTGGGCACGCGACCGCCGCCGCTGGCCCTGGGGAGCAGGCGGAGGCACATGATGGCCCGGAGGTTCATGGCGAGCTGGGCCCGGACCTGATCGTGCTGGTTGGAGGGGAAGAGATCGATGATGCGGTCGATGGTCTGCATCACGTTGGTGGTGTGGAGCGTGCTGAAGACGAGGTGGCCGGTTTCCGAGGCACTGATGGCGGCCTGGAAGGTTTCCAAGTCGCGCATTTCGCCCACGAGAATGACGTCGGGGTCCTGGCGCATGACGGCCTTCAACGCCGAGGAGAAATCCTTGGTGTCGATGGTCACTTCGCGCTGGTTGATCACGGCGACGCGATCGCTGTGTACGTATTCGATGGGATCTTCGATGGTGACGACGTGGCAGCGGCGATTTGAATTGATGTGGTCGATGATGGCGGCCAGGGCGGTGGACTTGCCGCTGCCGGTGGTGCCGGTGATGAGCACGAGGCCGCGCTGCATGGTGGCGAAGCGCATGACCGAGGGGGGCAGATTCAACTGCTCGAAGGTCAGGATGCGGTTCTTGATGCGGCGCATGACCAGCGAGATCGTGCCGCGTTGGCGGAAGATATTCACGCGGAAACGGCCCACCCCCTTCTCGGTGAAGGCCATGTCCAAGTCGCCACGCTTCATGAAGAAGTCTTTCTGCTCGGGGCTGAGCAGAATGTTGAGGATGCTGTCGATATCCTCATTCTGCAGGGTGTCGCCCTCCTGGGCACCCATGAGGCCGTCGACGCGGAAATAAACCGGGCTGCCGGATTTAAGGTGGATATCCGACGCATCCTTCTGCACGGCGCGCTGCAGCAACTTCACGAAGGTGGCACGATCCATTAGTCTTTTTTCCTCATGCGCTTGCGCAGGAACGCGGGGATGCCAAGGTCTTCATCGGGATCGGTCGCGACCGGCTTGCTTCGGGTAGGCTCCTCGGGAAACAGGAACTGCTCTCCCGGCGGCGTGGGCGTGGAAAACAACTCCGGCACGGTTTGCTTCTCCGGCTTCGCGGGTGCTTTCCGGCGATCCCGATCCGGGAGGGGCGGCGGCATGGACGCAAGGTAGGTCTTCTTGCCGTCGGAAGAAAGAAACTCCTCCGAGACGCCCTTGGGGAAGCCCGCGGCGATGACGGTCACCTGCAATTCGGGGCGCTCCACCTCGTCGACCACCGCACCGAAGATGATGTTGGCGTCGGGGTGAGCGGAGTCCTTGACGGCCGTGACCGCTTCCTGGACTTCGCGCATGCCGATATCGCAGCCGCCTTTTATGTTGACGATGACGCCCATGGCGCCGTTGATATTCGATTGCTCCAGCAGAGGGCAGACGATGGCCTCCTGGGCGGCGCGTATGGCGCGGTCTTCGCCCTCGGCCACGCCGATGCCCATGAGGGCGCGGCCCCGTGCCTGCATGATGGTGCGCACGTCGGCGAAGTCGAGGTTGATCAGTCCGGGAATGGTGATCAGTTCGGAGATGGCGCGGACGCCGTTGTGGAGGACTTCGTCGGCGTTCTTGAAGGCGTTCAAGAGGGACATGTTGTTCTGGCAGAGGGTGGCAACGCGGTCGTTGGGGACGACGATGAGCGTGTCCACGTGCTTTTCCAGTTCGGCCAGGCCGCGGAGTGCGAGGTTCATGCGCTCCTTGCCTTCGAAGCTGAAGGGCAGGGTCACGATTGCCACGGTCAGGGCGCCGTTGGAGGTGGCTTCCTGGGCCACGATGGGCGAAGCGCCGGTGCCGGTGCCGCCGCCGAGGCCGGCGGTGAGGAAGACCATGTCGGCACCGCCGAGGACCTCTTTGATGCGCTCGCGGTCTTCTTCCGCGGCGCGGGCTCCCACGCCGGGCTGGGCGCCGGATCCGAGGCCGCCGGTCAACTCGACACCCACCTGGAGGCGGGTGCCGGCGGGCGAATTTTTCAGCGCCTGGGCGTCGGTGTTGATCGTGATGAAATCGACGTCCGACAGGCCGGCTTCGATCATGCGGGTGACAGCATTGCCGCCACCGCCGCCGATGCCGCACACCTTGATGACGGCGCGCTGGTCGAAGGATTGAAACTCATCCGATATGGATACTGTCATGTAAGAAAACTCCCGTGATCAGGGTGCCATGGTAGCACCCCTTTAAAGTCCGGCACAACTAAGCCCGTGTGGGCGATCATCGGCAAACCAAGTCCTGATCGAAGCGCAAATCAAGGTATTCCTGGCAAGGCAGTTGGCCGCCCTTTTCGCGCCACAGAATACTCAGGCGTTCGGCCTGCTTCTTATAGTCACTGCGCCCCCAACGCACTTCGTAGGGGGCTTCGTCCCAAATCATGGTGAGGTTCATGGGTCCCTCGGCGGAGATTTCCGACAGGGAGACTTCGGCCGAAATGGGCGCCTGGGAATAGGCCTCCCAGAGCTTGAGGGCCTCCTGTACCGAGGGTTCTTCGAGGCGGATGCCCGCGCTGATCACCCCGAGCCCCGGAACGTTGGTGATGAGGGGTTCGCGCACCGGGTCGCCCGGCTCGCTCTCTTTGAGCACGACCCCCTCGCGATCGATCAGGAAGGCGCGGCGACCGGCCAGCAGGGTGGCCGCGGCCTGGCGCTCGGTGAGATGGATGATGAGCGTGCTGGGCAGTTCGCGCTGAACTTCGGCCGAGGCCACATAGGGGATGGAGGCCACGCGCCTGGCGACGGCGGCCTTGTCCAGAAAGAGCAGGCTGTCGGCCGTGGTGATCTGGGTGGCGGCCACGACCTCTTCGGAGGTGACGGCCGCGTTGCCGAACACGATGATATCCTGAACGCGGTAGCGGGGCGAATTAATGGCAAAGTGGTAGAAGGCGTAGAAGAAGAGGGCGATGGCAACGACGCAGAAGCCCGCCTCGACCAGAAACACGGACTGGCGCAATCGCCGGCGGAACCCGCCGGAGCGGTGCCTCCCCGCCCTGTGTGCGGCGATCAATGGCATCATCGATCTCCCAGTGCCGCGAGCAGCGGCTTTGCAATTCGGTTAATGTCGCCCGCGCCCATAATCAGCACCAAGTCCCCCGCTTCGAGGGCGGGGGCGAGGGTGCCGGGCACGGCGTTCATATCTTTAATCAACTCCACGTGGGGCGCGCCCAGGCGGTGGGCCGCGTCCACGATCATGCCGGCGTCAACGCCCGGCAGGGGCGCTTCGCGGGAGGGATAAATCTCGGTGACGATGGCACGCTCCAGCGCGGACAGTACCCGTGCGAAATCGTCGCAGAAGTACTTGGTGCGGCTGTAAAGATGGGGCTGGAACACCGCGATCACCCGGCGGGGCTTCAGCCAGCGAACGGCTTCCAGCGTACTCGCAATTTCCGTGGGGTGGTGGGCGTAGTCCTCCACCACGGCCACGCCGCGCACTTCACCGCAATACTGGAGGCGGCGGCCCACGCCGTCGAAGTGGCGGACGCCCGCGGCAATGGCGGGGAAGCGCATGCCGAGGCAAAGGCCCACGGCGCAGGCGGCGAGGGCGTTGCGCACGTTGTTTTCGCCCAGCGCGTGAACCGTAATCGTGCCCAGGCGGCCGGTCTCGGGCAGGCGCTCGTCATAGCTGATGACATCAAAGGTCGTTGCCGCATTCTTCAGGCGATCCGCGATGGACGCCTCTGGATCGGGCTCGGTCAGGCGCACATTGGCGGCCTGCAACGAATGGCCTTCGCCGAGACCATAGGTCAACGTAATACTGTCGATATCCTTCACAATATCGGCGCAGGCGGGGTCGTCCCCGCAGAGAATGGCATAGCCATAGAAGGGCACGCCATTGCAGAATTCCGTGAAGGCCCGCTTTATCTGATCGAGCGTGCCGTAGTACTCCAGGTGCTCCGCGTCGATATTCGTGACGACGGCAATGGTGGGGTGCAGCCGCAGGAAGGAGCCGTCGTGTTCGTCGGCCTCCGCCACGAGGTAGGCCCCGGTGCCCCAGCGCGCGTTGGTGCCGCTGCGGTGGAGTATGCCGCCGATGATGCTGGTCGCACCGATATTGGCGACGTCCAGAATCGCGCTGATCATGGAGGTGGTGGTGGTCTTCCCGTGGGTCCCCCCCACCGCCACGGCGTTGGGCTTGAGCCGCATGAGATCGGCCAACAGGTCGCTGCGGTGCATGACGGGAATATTGCGCGAGCGCGCGGCGCAGATTTCGGCGTTGTCCGCCGCGACGGCCGCCGACACGACGAGGATACCGGCATGGCCGATGTGCTGGGCGCTGTGCCCCTGATGGAAGACGAGGCCGAGGGATTCGAGGCGCGTGGTGATGGGGGAAGCGGCCAGATCGGAGCCGGAAACCTCATATCCGAGGTTGAGGAGGATCTCGGCGAGTCCGCTCATGCCGATCCCGCCGACCCCGACAAAGTGCACACTTCTCTTCTGACCGGTCATGCTCGCCTTCCAATACACCATATGTAGTGTCAGGGGCTATCATATCAGAAGTCAGACCACAAATAAAGGGATCAGATCCGAACTTCCCGAGGCGGGATGACCCTTTGCCCGGGACTATTGACGTCGCCTATGCGGAGTACTATCCGTTCGTCAGGAGGGCGGCTTCAGCACGCCTGAACAGGGCGCAATTCGAGGGTCTCCCGGCCTGGAAGAGTCGTTCCAGAGCCCTGTCGCACAAGCCCTTAAGGATTGCTATAGGGGGGCCTAAGATTTTGCTTTACTTTTGAAAAAAAGATGCTATACTAAGCCATTCTCCCCAAGAGAAGCATGGAATGGCGAGTGAGGTTTCCTCTGAGCGGCTGGGTGCCGACAGACAGCAGTGACAACTGGGAAGCTGCTTCGTTTCAGCCAATCGATTATATGGTTGCACCGTTCACAAGGTCGAATCAGTGTGTGGGGTGTGGCCCTGTAATATGCTTCAGTTGAAGCACACTAATTTCCTCTCAACTGAAAGGAGGTATTTCGGTCTCACAGTACACCGTAATTGAGTATACCTGCATTGGTCTTCAATTCATCTAAATCTTCAAAAGGAAAAGAGAGTTATGACAACCCTTAGACGTCCTAAATCCAACCGTGGCTTCACCCTCATTGAATTGCTGGTAGTTATTGCCATCATCGGTATTCTTGCCGCCATCCTGTTGCCTGCTCTGGCCCGCGCCCGTGAAGCCGCGCGTCGCGCCAGTTGCCAGAACAACCTGAAGCAGTGGGGCCTGGTCTTCAAAATGTACGCCAATGAAGCCAAAGGCGAACGTTTCCCCGACCACCAGCCCTTCCAGGATGAACCCCTTACGACCGGCGGAATGTGGGCCATGGCTCTCGGACCGGCGGGTTACCAGGTTTATCCCGAATACGTGACCGACTACACGATCGGCAAGTGCCCGTCCTCCACCATCAAGGGTGCTGACGGCCTTGGCAACGGTCCGGACAACGGTTTCGGCATGTTCATGCAGGACCTCGTGCAGAGCCCTGCCACCTATCCCACCGTACCCCTTGCCGCGGCTGACCTGCTTGACTGGTGCCAGAATGGCAAAGCCTGTGCCGGTGAGACGCCCTATTTCGGCAACTGGCGCCAGCGCGATGCGGCCCAGAACCGCACCATCTATTGCACGTTCGACTACAGCTACATGCACCACGTCATCCAGTCCGAGTGGATTGCCAACGTGATCGACAATCAGTGGGCTGCAGAGCAGATGCGTGACGGCGGCGGTTCCGCTGCTGGCACGGGCGTCTTTTCGGTCGCGACCGATCGGGCTGCTCAGGTCTCTCTGCCCTTCACCACCTCCGGTGGCACGTGGCTGAAGAACGAGACGGTGCTGGCGATTCGTGAAGGCGTTGAGCGCTTCCTGATCACCGACATCAACAACGCTGGTGGCTCCGCTGAAGCCCAGTCCACGATCGCCGTGGTATGGGATCAGGCCAGCCAGGACGGCACCTACAGCGGAACGACCGGTTCCGGCACGGGCCGCTTCAACCACGTTCCCGGCGGTGCAAACATCCTGTACATGGATGGTCACGTCAGCTTCGTGAAGTACCCGGGCGAGCACAACCAGTCCACCTGGCCGCTGAGCCAGGTCTCCATGACCAAGAACACCGGCTGGTAATCAGCTCGCTGCGCAAGCAGGAGTTAATTACTCGGTAGTCTTAAAGTAAGTACGTCGAGCGTGGAAGGTTCTCAGAACCTTCCACGCTTTTTTTGTTTGCGGGGGCAGGTGTGTTGTTGGGTCTGGTCGAGCGATCGCGCGTGGAAGCGTTGGACTGGGTCGTATGGGTCGGAGTGATAGTTGATAGTTGATAGTTGGCAACACTTTAGCCGAATGACATAGGTGCCACGCGCTCCATAGAATCTTCTCGCACCAAGCAAGATGCCGATAAAAGGGGCTCAGACATTCCTGTCTGAGCCCCTTTGGAAGGCGACTCACTTGATATAGGAAACTTAGATGGAGCGCGGTAGCCGTTCGCTTCATTCCGCTAAAATGTTACGATAGTTGATAGTTGATTGCCTATTGGCTTCAGCCGCCACTTCGCGCTTAACGGCGGAGGCTTTGGGCATTGGGCTGTAGGTCGCAGGATCGAGACCTATGCTGAAAGGTGGTTCATCCGGTTTGAGCGTATGTTGTCTTTTAAACAGCAGCGACCACAAGTCATGATGAAGTCGAAGGTGGTGAATCAGAATTCCAGCTCCGAAGGAGCGGCAGTTTGTAGCCTGGGGCTTCAGCCCCAGGATCACGGTACGACCAAGTAACGAATCCGCCTTCGGCGGATGGCAGATTGGAGTCGTTGTACCCTACGCACAGAACTAGCCCATCTTCCGCAGTTAGCAATTGCAAAGTCGATACTTGCTTGGGAATTGGGCATTCCGTCGCAAAAGTCTGGACTACATTTTAGATCGGTTTAGGTTTGGTGGGCAGGGGCAGCTTCAGTTTGTCCAGTAGAATGGCCAGGTGCTTGTCGGGGCGGCTGACGGTTCGCAGGCGCACGTCGGTGCCCGCGTCCGTGGGGAGAATGACGTCCATGGAACGTACTTCGGCCATGTGTTCGAGCAGCTTTCTGGGGGCGGTGCCGAGGCCGCAGCCGTCCATCCATTGTTGCAGGGTACGCCACAGGACCAAGGCGAGGAAGCACACGAGGATGTGCGCCCGGGTGCGGTCCTCCTTCTGGTGGAACAGAGGCCGCAGACCGAGGTCATGCTTCGTGGCGCGAAACGCGTCTTCGACCTGCGTAAGGCCGATATAGGTTTTCCAGAGAGCACTGGCCTCCCAGCCCTGAAGATTGGTGCGCAGCAGGTAGCAGCCGTCCGCCAGCTCGCTCCATTCACGGTACTCCTCGTTCTTGTTTATCGAGATGGCGAGGCGCTTCCCGCTCTTGTGCTTTGGGTCGTCCTCTTCGGTGATTTTCACCTCGAACCAGCGGGCCGCGCGGGAGTACTTCTGGAAGAGGCGGCCCACGCGCCGTTCGGCGGTGCTGTAGTTGCGCAGGGCCCGCTTGTCGGCCTGGATGCTGGCCTTGAGGCCGTCCAGTTCGGCTTCGAGCCGTTTGACCTGCTTCTCGCGGATGGCGTGTTCTTTCTGGATGCGGCCTTCGGAGCGGCACAGCACAAAGGTTTCCGCATCGCCTTCGGGTGCCGCGCACAGTTTCACTTCAACGCCGGGCCCCACTTGTTCCCAGTCTTCCTCCAGGAGTTTTTGTTCAAAGGTCTTGAGCTCGGACTTGGGCGTGCCCACGATGTAGCTGGCCTGGACCTCGCGCAGCATGGAGAGATTCTTCTCGCTCACCATCCCGCGGTCCATCACCCAGGTGCGTCGCTCGTGGCCGTATTTCTTCCGCATCGCCTCCACAATTTCCTCGACCGTGGTTACGTCTGTTCGGTTGCCATCGAAGACTTCATAGGCCAGCGGCAGCCCCTCGGGCGTGGCGACCAGGCCAATGCACACCTGAACGCAGTCGGAACGCTTGTCGCGCGAGTAGCCGTGTTGGGCCTGGGCGTTGCCTTTGGCCCGACCCTCGAAGTAGGTGGAGGTGATGTCGTAGAGCAGGATATCGAAGACGGTGCCAAACAGCTCGCCGTAGACCCGCTGGAAATGGCGGAAGAGCCCGTCCTTGTGGGGGAGCAGTTCGTCCAGCGCGCGGTACAGCCGGTCATCGTTCACCTTTGCCTCCGGCACCTGAAGCAGTTCATCCAGGGCCGTTTTGCCGTACCAGAACTGGGCAATCTGCAACTCCGACGACGGCGCGCAAAACCGGGCCAGGACCAGGATACACGCCATGGTGCTCCAGGCAATCTCCTCGCGACCCGGCTCCATGGCCTCGCTGAAGAAAGCATCCAGCTTCAGCCGACGCCACAGCGCCAGGCCCAGGTAAACTTCTCCGAACTTGCGCAGCCGCTCTACACGCAGGCGCGACGTGTCCACCCGCGCCCAGGCCGGAGGCGACGGCTCCCGCCGCAGCAGGTCGAGCTGGTGGCCGCGGCCATCGAGAATCTCCCCGATGTGCTCCCAGCCGACCCGGGCCTCCTCTTCCAACCCTGGCAGCTTGCCAAGCGTCGCCACGGTGCGATGACGGGGGCCCTCGACCGTACGAACCGACTCCTCAAGCGTCCAGTACTCGTAGACGACGCCTTTCTTCTCGCGGCGATGAGGTTTCAGAAACACAAGGCGGTTCTCTATGGCCACCACCATAGTGGCACGGACGCCAAAAACCCGCAAGAGGGCGGTCTGGACTACACGCCAAATTCAGGAGCGTGTCCAACGTAGTAAAGAACTTACGTCGATGAAATAACCATATTCGACCGGAATGAGTGGATAACTGCGGAAGATGGGTTAGCGCCGTGCCGTCGGAAAGCTGCACGATCTTGCCGTAGGGCGATCCTGACATCCCGTCGCCCGCCTCTTTCGTATACAAGGCCGCGATGCCCTCACTCCGCTCCGGCTTGCTCCAGGTTTTGCCGTTGTCCGATGAACGTATCGTATGCACGCCCTCGCAGTGCTGGCCCACTTGCTTTCGCTCGCCTTCTACCGTTTCGTAGTCCCACGTAATGATCGTATACGCGGCGATCATGGTCCCATCGGCCAATCGCCCCAGCGCGGGATTTCGATCATCCGTAGGCCCGTCGATCAGTACTGTCGGTCCAATCCAGGTCTTGCCGCCATCGGACGACCGCAGCATGTCGATGCGCCCCTTCTGACCCCGGTGCGGTGCCCCACCCCGGACCACCCCATGAGTTCTTCATTCTGCAGGCGAATGAGCACGGGGAAATGCCCGCCGCCCTCCACCAACGTCGCACGGTGCAGGGGAGCGGAAACAGTAAGGAGCAGGGACAACAAAAGCGTATTCATGGCGGGCTTCCTCTCGCTTTTCACTATTCAGGTTCACTGCGAGATTGATTTTAAGGATGACGTGCGGCCATATCAATTTGAGAAACGCGATTGGTGCTTCATCCACGTGCAGCCGAGGAAGTTACTGCAGTTCATGGCAAGTATTGACACGCCGTCCGATCTCGGACATACTTCAGGGACTCAAGAAGCAACCCCAAAGGAATTGGCATGTCCAGAGCGGCTCTTAACTTCATTCTCCCTGTTTTCCTGTTGGCCCTGATGCCCGCCATCGCCGAAGATACCGCCTACCGCGTCTCAGCGACCAAAGGCCCGTACTTTCTCTGCGATGATCGGGTCGTGGAAGATCGCTGGCTGGTCGAGCGCTTTGCCGCGCCCCTCGTGAAGCATCCGTCGAATCCTCTCATCACTAAGTCCGGCGAGTGGGAGGGGAGCGGTCCCCACATGGGCGGCTCGGCGCTCTTCGATCCTTCCGACAATCTCTTCAAGATGTGGTACACCGTTTTCAACCGCCACAACTACGACAACCGCCTGCCCTTCTCCTACAACGTGGCCTACGCCGAATCGGAAGACGGCATCACGTGGCGCAAGCCCGCGCTGGGTGTCTTCGAGCATCCCGCCGATTCCCAGAACAACCTCATCAAGCTCGGTTCCGACAAGACGCAGAACATCGACGTGATGCTCAACCCGAAGCCCGGCGAATACCCCGGCAAGTTCCTCGCCATCCACAACCAGAAGGGCGGCGTGTTTGTGTCCCACTCCGACGACGGCAAGTCCTTCACCTTCCTCCAGGAAGCCGCCGCCATCGCGTACCACAGCGACACCCACAACAATTTCGTCTTCGACGAAGTGCGTAACAACTGGCTCATCTTCTGTCGTCCCCGCGCCTACGCCGGTGATCACAAGCGCCGCGTCTCCATGCAGCAGAGCACTGACCTCAAGACCTGGACGCACGAGCGGGTCATCCTCATTCCCGACGAAGCCGAGCGCCCCGAGTATTACGGCATGACCGTCTTCCGACTCAACGATCTCCACTTCGGCATGCGCCAGAGCTATGATCGCGCCGACGGACTCCTCTACCCCGAACCGGTCTGGAGCAGCGACGGCGAGCACTGGGACGCCATCGGCACCCACCCCGCCATGCTCCCGCTGGGTCCCGAGGGCTCGTGGGACGCGGGCATGGTGCTCCTCGCGGAAAGCCCCGTGGTCGTGGGCGACGAACTGCGCTTTTACTACGGCGGCTTCGCAAAATCCCACAACGAGCCCGAGAATCCCTGCGCCATCGGCCTCGCCACCGCCGAGCGCGATCGCATCGTGGGCCTGCGCCCCACCGGCGAAGAGCCGGGCTACCTCTTGACTCGTCCCTTCATCGTCGTCGAAGGCGCGGCGCTCACCGTAAACGCCACCGTGAACGAAGGCGGCACGCTCCGCGCAGAACTCCGCACCGACAACAACAAGACCGTCGAAGGCTTCACCCTGGACGACTGCACGCCCGTGAGTAAGAGCGGCTTCGCGGAATCCATCACCTGGCGCGAGAAAAAACTCGACGCCGTCGCGGGCCGGGAACTGCGCCTGCGTTTCGAGCTGAAAGACGCCGCGGTTTATACGTACGCATTGAGGTGACCATCGCAAATATTGAAGTTGAAATGTAGGCATGTAGGAAGGTGAAAAGGCGTAAGCGTTTGCGGGAGCACAAAGGGACTGACGCGGACCAGTGTGCCATGGTAGCGAAGAGAACGCGAATCGGAAGAAGCCATTGTACGCGCGCGATCCGCTGCAATGGTCGTGGCTGTCCCGTCGTGGTCCGAGCACACTTGGGGCGTTCAACAGGCCCGTATCGAGGGACAGCGTCGCGGACTGCGTGGGCGTTGTTGTATCGGATGCGCCTCCCTGACGACAGGACATTCATACTGCATTGCTGGCTCGGCTGAGGACCGAAGTCGGCGCAGCCCCTCAACGGTCTTCCCGCGAGTCCAGCACATGCCTCACCTTGAGGGCCAGGCCCGCGGGTGTGAAGGGCTTCTGGAGAAAGTTGACGTTGGCCGTCATTATCCCGTGGCGGATAATTGCATCGTTGGTATAGCCGGAGATGTAGAGCACCCGCGTCTCGGGATGCAACGGCTTGATCAACCCCGCCAGATCCGCGCCGCCGATCTTGGGCATGATCACATCGGTTACGAGAAGGTGAATGGGCCCTTCATGTGCCCGGGCCAATTCCACGGCCTTCTGCCCGCTGAACCCCTCCAGCACCCGGTAGCCGTAGGACGTAAGCGCGCGATGGATCAGTTGGCGAACTTCGTCGTCGTCCTCCACCAGCAGGACCGTCTCCGATCCACGGCAGGAGACCGGATCCGGCAGGCCCGCGCCATTCTCCGCGGGGGCCACGCCCGCCGCTGCGGGCAGATAAACCGAGAAGCGCGTTCCCATACCGACCTCGCTGTAGCAGGTAATATGGCCGTTCATTTGCCGCACAATGCCGTAGACCGTGGCAAGCCCCAGCCCCGTGCCCTGCCCCGGTTCCTTGGTGGTGAAGAACGGCTCAAAGATCTTGGACATGATGTTCGCGTCCATCCCGACGCCCGTGTCTGAGATAGAAAGCCGAACGTACGCTCCCGGCTGAAGGCGCTCGGAATCGCCCCGATTCATAACATAGTGCTCGTCAAGATGAATGTGTTCCGTCTCAATCACCAATCGGCCCCCGCGCCGCATGGCATCGCGCGCGTTTACGGCCAGATTCATGATGATCTGCTCCACATGGGTGGGGTCCGCCAGAATTTGACCCGTGTCCCCCGCCAGCAGCACATCCAGATCGATATCCTCGCCGATAAGACGGCGCAGAAACACCTCCAGCCGCAGGATGATCGCGTTGAGGTCCACGTGGGAAGCCTTCACGAGGGAGCGCCGGCCGAAGGCCAGCAACTGGCTCGTCAGCGCCGCCGCCCGGGACCCCGCCTGCTGGACACACCCCAGCATCTCAAGCTGCTCGGGGGAAAACTCCGGATCGTCAATCAGCACCTCCACATAGCCGTTGATTACCGTCAGTAGATTGTTGAAATCGTGGGCAATTCCACCCGCAAGCCGGCCGATCGCCTCCATCTTCTGCGACTGGCGCAACTGCTCCTCGATACGCTTGAAGTCGGTCCGGTCGCGGATCGTAACCAACATCGCCGGTTTTCGAAGCCACTCCACACTGGCCACCCGCACCTCGCCGACACGGGGGTCCCGGCCGCGCACGATCTCGATTTCCTCCAGCGCGCCC
This sequence comes from Candidatus Hydrogenedentales bacterium, assembly GCA_942492815.1. Lineage (GTDB taxonomy): Bacteria > Hydrogenedentota > Hydrogenedentia > Hydrogenedentales > JAEUWI01 > JAEUWI01. Next base: position 566,328 of record OW818658.1, read on the forward strand.
CCGCTCAGATCGATATCCAGCGGCCGGCCCACCAACTCTTCACGGCTGCGGCTGAAGAGCCCCGCCGCAGCCTCGTTCACAAACTGCACCGTCCCGCCGCTGTCGATGACCAGCACCGCATCCGGATTGGCCGCCATGACCCGCTCCAGGTAGTGCTGCTGTGATTGCGTTCGGTACCGTTCCACGGCATAGAGAATGGCCCGCGCCAGCAACTGGCCGGCATCCTCACTCTTGGGGATGAAATCCTGCGCCCCGGCGCGATAGGCGGCAAGCCGATTCTCATCGGACGAAGACCCGGAAAAGACCAGGATCGGTATGGTCTCACAGCTCTCCCGGAGCAGTGTGAGCGTTTCGATGCCCTGAGAATCCGGGAGAGAGAGATCCAGCAGCACCGCGTCGTACACATCCGATTGGAGCGCCGACTGCGCCTGTTGCAGCGTGGTGACCGGAGAAAGCCGAAAGCGATAGACGTCCTCTTGCTCCAGCCACTCCCGGACCAGATCGGCATCGCCCGGATTGTCCTCCACAAGTAGAACACCCAATGGGATAGAGTCTATGGCCATGGCCCTGCCTCACTTTCTCCGGAGAAGTGTCCGCATTCCGGCTGCCCGCCCGGTACCGTCCACCATTCGACTAGAGTCCGCCGCCCGATCGCATATGTACGGGAAGCTTCACGACGGTAAACCAGAATTCATTGACCGACGCGACGATGGACATGAACGAACTCAAGTCAACCGGCTTGGTGATGTAACAATTCGCGCCGAGATCATAACTTTGTACCACATCCGTCTCCGCCGCAGACGACGTCAGTACCACCACGGGTATGGTGCGCAGGCCGGTGTCCCCCTTGATCTCGGCCAGAACTTCCCGGCCGGAGATCCGGGGAAGATTGAGATCGAGCAAGATCAGATCCGGTCGGGGTGCCCCGGAAAAGCGGCCCGACTGCCGAAGAAAGTCGATACACTGCTCCCCATCCACCACCACGGAAAGATTCAACACGAGCTTACTCGCTTCCAGCGCTTCCCGGGTGAGGTCGGCATCCGCCGGATTATCCTCTACCAGCAGAACCTCAATGGTATTTGCCATTTGTAGCCTCCCATGGCACGAGATAAGAACATTGGCCCGCGAATGTCACCCGGTCGCGAAGGAACGTGAGCCGGGGACTGCGGACGCCAGGTATGTTTGCCGTTTAACAGGTCTGATTCGAGCCTACATGGGCGACGGGGCCACTGCTGCCAGGCGAAACCCGCGCCACGCCGATGGAAACAGCCAGTGTATTCCATGCCAATTGCACCATATCACTAACTCCGCTTAATTGTAAAGTGAAAGGTCGTACCCTGGCCGATCTCCGAGGTGAACCAGATCCGCCCGCCGTGGCGCTCCACAATTTTCTGGGCGATAGCAAGGCCGATGCCGGTTCCGGGGTAGTCCTCGCGCGTGTTCAGTCGCTGAAACATCTGGAATACCCGGTCGCTGAAACGGGTGTCGATACCGATCCCGTTGTCCCGCACCCGGAACTCCCACATATCGTCCGCGGGCACGGCGTCGATCCGGATCCTGGGCGGGGATTCCCCGCGAAATTTCAGACCATTCGCTACCAGATTCTGGAGTACCTGGCCGAACTGGATAGGGTCGGCCAGCACCACCGGCAGTTCGCCCCAGGTGACCTCGGCTTCCGCCTCCGCCACCAGACTTTCCAGGCCGCGCATGACCTGGGCCAATACCGCCCCGCTGTCCGTGGGCTCCAAAATCTTCCCCTGCGTGCTGACGCGCGAATAGGCCAGCAGGTCATTGATCAATTGCTTCATCCGCGTCGCGCCGTCCACCGCATAGAAGATGTACTTGTCGGCCTTTTCGTCCAGCTTGCCCTGGTAGCGCTTCGCCAGTAGTTCCACATAGCTGGCCACCATGCGCAACGGCTCCTGCAGGTCGTGGGAGGCCGCATACGCGAACGTCTCCAGCTCCCGGTTGGAGCGCCGCAAGTCTTCGGTATGCCGCTGGATATTCGCCTCGGCCTTCTTGCGTTCCGTGATGTCCACCACCACGCTCAACACCATCATCCCCTGCCGCGTGTGGATCGGATTCAGCCCCACTTCAATCGGGAACTCACTACCATCTTTCCGCTGCCCGTAAAGGTCTCGACCTTCACCCATGGGCCGCCCGCTCGGGTCCGCATGAAACTCCCCGCGCTTCCTCGGATGCTCCGCCCGGAAACGCGCCGGCACCAGAATCTCCATCGATTGGCCGATCAACTCCTCACGATCATACCCGAAAAGGCGTTCCGTCTCCCGGTTCACCAGTTGCACGATTCCCGCCCCGTCCACCATTACGATACCATTGGGCGAGGACTCCACCACGAGCCGGAACTTCTCTTCCGCCAGGAGATTCCGCGAAATATCCCGGGCGATCGCCGAGGCGCCGGAAATATGACCCGACGCCATTTCAATGGGGGAAAGGGTGAGAGAGATGTCCACAGGGTGGCCATCTTTATGCCGCCGCACCGTCTGCACCGACGCCACCCGCTCTCCGGCCGCGATGCGTTTCATGAGGCCCGCGTTCTCCTCGACCCGATCCGGGGGAATGATCAGGTCAACGGAACTGCCCAACGCCTCGCGCTGCCCATAGCCGTAAAGGTGCTCGGCCGCTGGGTTCCACGAGGTGATGATCCCGTCCAGCGTCATGCTCAGGATAGCGTCGTCGGAAGATTCCACCACCGCCGAAAATAGGCGCATCTTGTCCACATACTCGTTCAACGCGGACTCCGCTTTGCGCCGGACCGCGATTTCGTCCTCCAGGGCACGAGTTCTCGATTGAATCTCGTTGGACATGGCCTCCAGTGTTGCGCTGAGGTGGACAATCTCGCTGGGACCGCGCGCCAGCGCGGGCCGGGGCTGCCCGAGCCCAAGCCCCTCCAATTGCAGCGCGATCTGCCGGAACGGTCGCGTGAGTGAACGGGAAACGGCTACCGAGAGGATGACGGCAACCACCGCGGAGGTCAGACCCGCGAGGAAGGTCGATGCTTCCACCGACGCCAGGGGCATCATCAGCGCGTCGTAAGGCTCGACCTGCACGACCGTCATGATATCGGCACCCTGGGGCCCCACCGGGGCGGCCGCCAATGCGACCACCTGACCGGAGGCGTCTTTCACGAGATGGGCCTCCGGACGGTTCAGTGCCGATAGATCGAAAGCGCCCGGAAATCCGTCCTGCAGCCGGTGCGGCCCCCCCAAAGCGAATCCGAACTCCATGGCGGGGTCCGGGTGAAGCAGGAAGTCCCCCGCGCGATTGACCACGTAGGTTTCACCCCTGTCTTCCGTGAGTGAGCGGATCAAGGCAAAGGTCCGCCGCAGATCGAGATTGATGATCACGATCCCGAAGGGCTCCCCATTCTCCAGGTGAACCGGAGACGCGACCCGGAGCACCGGCACTTGGGGCATGGAGATCTTGCCGTGCTCCTGATTGAGTTCCACCGGACCCAGGTAGATCTGGCCACGCCCGAGTCCAATGGCCTTCTGGAAGTAGTCGCGATCACCCTTGATGGCGAGGTGCTCTTCGGCGACGATTTGTATCGAATCATGGTCGCCCATGCGATCCACGCGGACCAATTCCCGGCCCCCGTTCGCCATTCCGATGTACCGGATCTGGTGGTAATCCGGCTTCGCGCCGAGGTGCGCCGCAAAACCGACGGCCAGCCGATCGCGCCACTGCTTCACGTCGATCCCGTGTACTGGATCGACGGTACCGGCCAACAAGGCGCCCGTAAGACCCTGGAGGGGTTGGGAGGCGATCATCGTCAGTACATCGGCTTGGGCCGCGCGAATGGTCGAATCGATGGCGTTGGTCAATTGCCCGCCCCGGTCCGCCAATTGACCGAGCATCACCGGGCGCAACCTCGATTCGAGGTTGAAATAGGTGAAGACGCCACCAGCCGCCGCCGTCAATATCGTTACCGCAACCATTGCGAAGGTCACGCGGGTTGAAAGGGTCATTGCCAGACTCCCAGTTTCACATGCAGCCGAGAGCAGTGTAGCACGGGAAGGCGGCGACGTATAGACCGCCCGGTAGGATCGGAAAAGCCCCCGCCGAATCGGCGCGGGGTCTATTCTGGGAATTGCGCCATCAGCCCCATCGCCACGTCGAAAACTGCGGCCACGGTGGGCCAGGGCTCCCCCCGGACCACACGCACGCGCGGGCCCGCGGGCCGCCATACGGCTGGATCCGTGGGGCCGAAGATAGCCACGGTCCGACACCCCGCCGCCCCGGCCAGGTGGCTGATGCCACTGTCATTGCCCACGAAAAGCTTCGTACGCCCAAGCAGTGCGGAAAGATCCACGAGGTTCATTGGCGGTAACAAGGCCCGATCTACCGATACAGGCTCTTCGGCAGGCCCCAAACACCACGAGACCTGAAGTCCCCGTGCAACGAGGCGAGCGGACAGTTCATCAAAGTGCGCCATGGGCCAGTTCTTACTCCGCCCGCCGCTTCCCGGATGGATTACCACGTCCGGTGCGACGGGGGCCTGCGAAAAAGGGGCCTGATAAGGGAGGGATACCGGTACATCGACACAGTAGCCGTACCACTGCGCCGCGTGGCCATTCCAACCCCGTGGCGGGATACCGGGAAAACAGCGCACCCTGGGAATCCCTGCCTCGCGCAGGCCGGATGCGATCACGCCGTCTTCATCGGCCATCCAGACCAGCGCTTCATCGAAGCCCGCCGCGAATTCGCGAAGCCGAGCGTCAGGCTCGCTGAAGACACTCGTGAAGCCCGTTCGATCCAAGTCGTGGACTTTGCCCGTGATTCCCGCCGCTCGGGCCAGGGCCACGCGTTCAGGTAGCCCTGCGATCTCGATAGCGTGGATCTGGGCCAGCATGGAAAGCGTGGGAAAGGCGCAGATGAAGTCGCCCACACCCCCCGAATGAATCACCAGCAGGCGACGGCTCATGGAGCGACCGGCGTTGCGGGCTCCAGCGCGTAAATCACAACACGGGAGTCCGGCCACGTTTCAAAACTCTGTTGGTGCACCAGTCCGGTCGGCACCTTCGACGGGTCAAGCAGGGGCGCCAGAGCCGGCGCCATGTCCGCCGTGTAGCGCTCATCCACCACCACGTAACGCGCACCCGCCATCCGGGCACGCTCCAGCGATTGTGTCAGATTCTCCTCCGGCACGGGACCTGTTGAAGGCATCTTTGCGTAGTAGCCCACCTGGGGCTTCCGGGTGAAAATGAGCCCTGGCGCAAGGTGCTCCGCCATCCAGCGGCCCGCTTCCTTATACTCACGGGGTTCCCGTGGGCGCCGTCCCAGGTGTTCCGATCCCAGCGTTACCGTGGCGTGCATCAGGAAGAAGGCGACCAACGCCAGCAGTGGGAGATGGCGCAGCAACCGGACACCGCGATGGGCCTGTGCGAGCCGTGCCGAGGCCAGCACAACTCCACACGCCGACCACATCGACAGGACAATCAGCGGGGCCATGAGATAGCGCGGCGCTGGCGAAAGCACGAAGAGACTCACGCCCCACTGTGCCAGCGCAAAGAGCAGCACGGCGGCTTCCAGTCGCCCATCGCGCGACGTCGCACGGGGATGAAAAAAACCCACTCCCAGAAAGAGAAAAAGCACCGGGCCCAGCATGACGGGGAAGACGTCGCTCGCCGTCTCCACGGCGGTGTGTACGAAGCGCATCCAATCGAACTCCGCCACGATAAATCCGATCCGGTAATTCGCCGTCGCTTCGCCCACCAGAAAGCGATTGTAAATTGTATTGACCACGATGAGTGCCGCGCATAGCACCGCGAAGGGAACCAGCCGCCTCGCCCGTGTCCGGTCCAGGGGCCACAGGAGTACCGCAGCGGCTGGCGCGGCGCACAACAGGATGAACAAGCCCTCGGGGCGCGTGAGACTGAGGGCGAAAAGCGTCACGCCTCCGCCGTACAACGCCGCTCCGCCTTGCCGCGCACCCCGCAAAAAAAGGAATACCCCCGTGACCCAGAGCAGAGCCGCCAGCGACTCCGTGGAGACGCTGCACCCGTAGTCCGCGAGCCAGGGCCAAAGGGCCACGATCAACCCCGCAACGCGCGCCGCAGAACGGCCGTGGAGGTCCCTGGCCAGGAAATAGACGGGAATGACCAGCAGCGTGGAGGCCGTGAAGGAAACCATCCGGCATGCCCACTCCAGATCGGCGACGAACAGCTTGGAGAATAGCGCGCCGAGCAGGGGATAGAGCACGGGGATCTTCGGATCGTGCCCCCATGCACTTCCCGACGCGAAGGAGGCCGCCGTTTCCACATAGTGGATGGCATCCGCCGTGTCCAGAACCCGGGGCACGGCGATCAAGAAGAGCAGGCGGTACACAAACGCGAGCCCGGCAAGCTGCAGCAGGTCGCGTCGGAGTTCATGTGTCGGCGGTGGAGAAATCACGCCGTGATGCTACGTGACGAAAGCGGCGCGATGCAAAAACTCGCAGGGACAGTGTCGCCCCGTGACCCGACCCGGCCAGAAGCACCAATTGTTTTCAGCGCCGCTTTGACCGAATGCGATTAACTGAACCGGCGAGGCTGTCCTGTAGCTTGACGTCGCGACTTGGTGTAGTCAGCACGGACCTTATTGTCGTGGAGCGTTCACTTTTGCCAGTTGTTTATCGCGCGCCCGTAAACAAAATTCGCCTCCCGGAATTCCGGAGGGCGAATTGGGATAACAGTTTTACTGATTACGGTTGCTGCAAAGTAAGCCGTGTATACACCGTCAGCGTGGCGGTCGTGTTGAAGGAAATATCACCCGCGGGCTGATCGCCTTCAAAATGCAGGGTCGGCGCGCCACACTCCCCATCCTCCAGATCGTTTAACAGATCCACCGGCTCGTCCTGCGTCAGGTCAAAGCTGCTCCCCAGCCCCTGCGAATCCGAAGCCTCGCCCAGGGGCAAGGGATCGTTGCCAGGGAAGAGCAGCCTCAGGTCCGAGTCGGTGAAGGAATCGAAGTCCCCTGCCGTGGCGGTCACCGTGACTTTGGTCAGCTCTACCCCGGTGATTTCCACCAGGTCGGCAACCAGATCGCCGCCGAACTGCCGGATCAGCGCATCCAGCTCCGCTTCGCTGAACAGGTCGCAGAAGGCGCCCACCAGGATATTCACGTCCCCGTCGGCCTCGTTCGCCGCGACGATCGAAGAATTCTGAATCAGAGGAACGGTCACTTCAATGGGCAATTCGAGCCCGTCGCAGCCCGAAAGGCTGCCCAGCGAAATTCCGGCCGCCAGCGCGCCGAAGGCCATCGCCGTGGTTCTGCGAAAGTTAAAAGACATAGTCATCGGAAAATCTCCAGATTGAGGTCAGCGCCCCGGAACCAACTCCGGAACGCGTTTCACACAATACCACGAGGTAGGGACGCCATTACAGGGCGGATCTCCGCCGGCGACGCTTCGGGTCGATCAGCCGGAGGTACGACGTCATCATGGTTTGCGCAGCGTCAGCTCCGTGTAGACGAGTACGCGCACACCCACATTGAAGATGACATCCCCCGGTTCCAGCGGGCTTGCGCCCTCCAGACGCAGGGTGGGCACGCCGCACTGGCCATCTTCCAGATCGTTCAGGAGGTCAACCGGACTTTCCCGGGTAAGGGCAAAGGCGGTGCCCAGCCCGCTATCGTCGGCTGCCGCGCCCAGAGTCAGGGGGGACGCCCCAAGGTCCAGAATGCGGAGCACGAGGGTCGAGCGGGTAAAGGGTGCGAAACTGCCCTCTGTCGCCGAAATCTCTGCGGCATCCAGTTCCACGCGGGTTATCGTCAGCAGATCGGCAATGCGATCACCCGCCGCCGCGCGCAGCATGGCATCCAGCTCTTCCTCATTAAATAGTTCGCAGAAGAAGGCCAGGGGCAGTTCCACCGAGCCGGCGGCGGCGCTGACGGCGGAGAGCTCCACGCCTTGGGCCAGCGGCAACTCAACCGGGATGCCGGGGAATGCGAAACCATCGCAGCCAGATAGGGGGCCAAGCGCGAAAGGGACGAGCAAGAGGGCGCGGATGATTCCACGCCAGGATGCGCAACAGCCTTGGTGTGCCATGGGACGTCTCCTCAATGATTGCCAAGGGGGGGACTCACTACCGGTACTGTACCACGGAATTCCCGCCGCCCGCCGGAAAGCACAGGGTTCAGCCCGACTTAAAGGTCGTCAGCACTTTCCACATGCTCTTGTCCCATGCAAAGCGCGCGGCAATCTGCGTACCCGTGTGGATGCGCTTGGCCCGAAGGTGCTTCTCCTCGGAAAGTATCCGCTTCAGCGACTGAAAGAAGGCATCCAGGCTTTCGCCATTGAAATAGATGGGCGCGTCGCCCGCCACTTCCATTACGCCCCGCGAACCGGCCGCCAGCACGGGCACGCCCGCCGCCAAAGCCTCCAGCACGCGCAAGCCGCTGCCGTCATCCGGAGCGGGGTACAGAAAGAAATCGGACTCACGGTAGAGCCCGGCCAGGTGAGAATCTGGGCACTGCTCCACACGCACGACCCTCGGGCCCCAGTTGTCGGGCTCGTCCCGGAGCGTGGGCCCCACGATGACCTGGGTCTGGGGAAACTCATCCTTCCGCTTTCCCATCGCCTCGCGCACGGTGTGGAGCAGGGGTGCTGTCAGCGGGTCGAAAAACATCACGATATAGGGCTTCTCCACCACGGAGATGGTGGGCTTGGACAGATTGGGGGAGACCCCCGGCGGCGCCACGATGATCTTCTCCATGGGCGCTTCGAACAGCTCCAGACATCGGCGTCGGACATGCTCCGTCGGCGCGATGATGTGGCGCGCGGTGGCGCAGGCCCGCTTCGTGTTCTTAAAACCGGGAGCGTTTGCCCCGCCCCGTTCCCAAGGGGAGAGGTCGAGGGCGACGAGGATCTGCGGCACCGCAGGCTTCAGGCAGGGGGACTGGATGGACGACAGGACGAGATCGATGCCGTTTTGCTGGATCGCGCTCTCCAGGGAATTGCCACCTCGCCGGAGGAGGGCCTGAAGGCCGCCCGCGGGCCGCACGACGGGGATGCCGGGCATGCCCGACAATTCTGGGGCGTATTCCGCATCGTGAAGGCACGAAAAGGTAAGGTCGTTCTTCCCCCCCTGGATCGGGGTGATGATCTGCGAAAGGTAGCGGATCACATGGTGGGGGAAGGGGACCCCTTCCGCGGGGAGGGTATTAATGCCGATATGCATAAGGCCGGGTAAATTGACTCCAAAGATCCGGTGAGGACGGGCGCAACGCCCTGCCGGCGACGCGATAGCCCCTATACTACACCAACGCGCCGCCGAATGCACTGAAGCGCTTCGCCCGCGCCACGTGTCAAGCCATTTGATAATCTTACCGGGGGCCCTATCGTCTTGCCATTTGGGTTCTTACTCTTGTTCATTTTCTTGTTCCTTTTTTTGTCTTCCCTCCCCCCCGGGGGGGAGGGAAGTTTTCGTCGGTTTATGCGACGCGTTTTCTGCTGCCGCGTCGTTGTACTTCGAGCTTTTTGAGTTGCGCTTCCACGGACTTGGAAAGTTTGAACGGGTCAATGGCCTCACGCCTTGCGAGCAGGCGTGTGAGCGCTGGGGTGACCTGAGCGACCTCGGCGAGCCGGTCGAGCGGGGTCTTGGGCTTGTCGTAGAATTTCTGCAGCCTTGAGCCCTTGCGCTCCTTTCTGATGAGTTTGATGCAGGGCTGGAAGAGGTTCATCATGGTTTGCAGGTCACCGCAGTACAGGGCATTCATGGCGGCGAGCTGCTCAGGGGTGTCATAGCGGTCCCAGCCGAAGATACGGCGTACACGGGTCCAGTTTTTCTGCTCGATGTGGGCATTGTCGTTCTTCTTGTAGGGCCGCCCGCGCGTGAACTGGATCTCATGGGCCTCGCAGTAGCGTACGAGATGATGGTTGATGAACTCCGAACCGTTGTCGGAATCAATCGCCTTGAGCCCGAAGGGAAGGCACTTGCGAATGTCCTCCAGAGCCGTCACCACGCCCTTCTCGCCTTTGCCCATAATTGCACGGGTTTCGCACCATCCCGTCTTGATGTCGGTCACGTTGAGCGAGTAGATAAACTCCCCCGAGGCGCATGAACCGGAGTGGGAAACAAGGTCAATCTCGCAGTAGCCCGGTGCTGCTACATCCCAGTGCTCCGTCTTAATCGGGATCTGGTGTTTGAGCAAGGTGCCGGGTTTGGTGCGCCCATAGATACACCGCTTAAGCTGCCGTTTCATCTCGGACAGACGGCGGTCCATTTGCCGGGGACTCATGCGCAGGAGTTGGGCCTCCACCTCAGCCGTACAGCCCCGGACGTGCTTGCGGGTCCAGGGCAGCCAAAGCGGGAGCAGGGCCTTGAGCCGCTCGGACCAAGGGTAATCCGCCGCTTTCCAGATGACCTCCAGCACCCGAATCGCGGCGGCACTATACGACGGCCCCCGCCTCAACCTGGGCAGGCCTACGGCTTCGTCGGCTGGCCTGCCAAGCAACGTTATGGCGTACTTACGGTGGTAATCCGTCTGCTTGCAAAACTCATTCAACAACGCTGTGCGCTCCTCCCGAGACCCCGCCTGATAACGTACACGATACTTCCGAAGTGTCCCTTCAAGTCGCTCACCAGACAATTTACGAACCCCTTTCCGGCTATTCGCCTGGTCAGATCGTAAATGACGTGATGATACCTGCCCGGGTAAGATATTAGATGTCTCGATTCGCGCCATAGAATCGCTCCGCGCCGCCATGGTAGAATAACCGCTTGCCTGGACCCGGAAAGCCCGCCGGGCCCGTTGTTGCCAGTGAGCCGCCCCATGTTCCATTTCCGTGCGGACGCGCCAGCGGATGGTGGCCCCAATGTATTGAGGATAGTGTTTCGATGAATCAACTTGACCAACTTGAATCCAAGAGTATTCACATTCTGCGCGAGGCCTACCGCGAATTTAAGAGCCTGTGCATGCTCTGGTCCATCGGCAAGGACAGCACCGTCATGCTCTGGCTCGCGCGCAAGGCCTTCTTCGGCCACTGCCCTCTGCCCCTCGTGCATATCGACACGTCCTACAAGATCCCCGAAATGATCGCCTACCGCGACCGCCTTGCCCTCGAGTGGAACCTCAACATGGTCGTGGGCCAGAACAAAGAAGCCCTCGCCAAGAAGCAGACCTTCCCCGAAGGCGCCATCACCCGCCTGGAATGCTGCAAGGCCCTCAAGAGCGAGGCCCTCAAGCACACCCTCTCCGGCGATTGGGAGCGCATGCGCCTCAACCACACTACCGGCCAATACGACATCGACACCAACCGCGAGCCCTACACGGGTGTTATCGTGGGCGTCCGCTCCGATGAAGAGGGCAGCCGCTCGAAAGAGCGCTATTTTTCCCCCCGCGACAAGCAGAACGACTGGGATGTGGACGATCAGCCGCCGGAATTGTGGAGCCAGTACAAGACCGACTTCGCCCCCGGCTCCCACGTGCGCATTCACCCGCTGCTCGACTGGACCGAATTGAACCTCTGGGAATACATCCAACGCGAAAACATCCCCCTCGTGGACCTGTACTTCGACCAGGGCAGCGGCACCCGCTTCCGCTCCCTCGGCTGTGGCCCCTGCACCAGTTGCGTGGAGTCCACCTCGAAGAACGTCGCCGAAGTCGTGGAAGAGATCCGCAGCGGCAAGTTCGCCAATATCGCCGAACGCTCCGGCCGCGCCCAGGATAAGGACGACGGCGGCGGCCTGGAAACCCTGCGCCGCGACGGCTACATGTAGGCCGTTTGCATTCAAATCCCGCACTTGAAGCTTTCCATGCAGTGCCAAGTCGACGATATAAGAAATTAGTATCAGAATTTACAGAGTGCTGTCATTCCCACGAAAGTGGGAATCCAGAGACCGGGCGACGTAACCTGCGCGAAATCACTGGATTCCCACTTTCGTGGGAATGACAGATATACAAAATCTACTCCGATTTCGACATACCGTAATTAAATCGACAGGCCCGAATGCGGGGTTCCATTGCACTTGCGAGGTTTACGTCGCCACGTCCCTGGATTCCCGCCTTCGCGGGATTGACAGAGAGGCGAAAACGCCTCGCAATAGGGCACATCGGCACCAAGCTGGCAGGCCCATTCACAATTTCAACGGACAACCTGGGTTTCTCATGAGCACAAACGAACCTCTCGAACGCGAACACATGGATGTGGTCATCGTGGGCCACGTGGACCACGGCAAGAGCACCGTCATCGGCCGCCTGATGGCCGACACCAACTCCCTGCCCGAAGGCAAGCTGGATCAGGTCAAGGCCATGTGCGCCGCGAACGCCCGCCCCTTCGAGTACGCTTTCCTGCTCGACGCGCTCAAGAACGAACAGGCCCAGGGCATCACCATCGATACCGCCCGCTGCTTCTTCAAAACCGGCAAGCGCCACTACATCATCAACGACGCCCCCGGCCACATCGAGTTTCTGAAGAACATGGTGACCGGTGCCGCCCGCGCCGAAGCCGCTCTCCTCGTGATTGACGCGGAAGAAGGCGTCCAGGAAAACAGCAAGCGCCACGGCTACATGGTCTCCATGCTCGGCCTCAAGCAGCTCTGCGTCCTCGTCAACAAGATGGACTTGGTGGACTACAGCGAGGAAAGGTTCAATTCCATCAAGTCGGAATACGCCGCCTTCCTCGAACAGCTCGGCGTACAGCCCGCGTCCTTCATCCCCATCAGCGCCCGCGAAGGGGTCAACATCGCCGCAGGCTCCGAGAAGGAAATGCCCTGGTACAAGGGCGCGACCGTGCTCCAGCAGGTGGACAACTTTGAAAAGCCCCGGGGCAACGAAGATAAGCCACTTCGCCTGCCCGTGCAGGACATCTACAAATTCACCGCCCAGGACGACGACCGCCGCATCGTGGCGGGCACCATCGCCACCGGCAAAGTCCGCGTGGGTGACGCGGTCCGATTCCTGCCCTCCGGTAAGGAATCGGTCGTCAAGACGATCGAAGCCTTCTCCGCCCCCGAGCGCGAAGAGATGGAAGCGGGCTTCGCGACGGGCGTCACCCTCAACACCCAGATCTACATCAAGCCCGGCGAGCTCATGGTCAAGGTAGACGAGCCCCAGCCCCACGTCAGCCGCCGCTTCCGCGTCAACCTATTCTGGATGGGTCGCCCGCCCATGGTCATGGGCAAGTCCTACAAGCTCAAAGTGGGTGCCGCATCCGTCTCCGCACAGCTCGCCGAAGTCATCCAGGTGCTCGACGCCTCCGAATTGACCTCCATAGAGAATAAGCAGCAGATCGAGCGCCACGACGTGGCCGAGTGCATCCTCGAAACGACCCGCCCCGTCGCTTTTGACCTGCGCAACGAACTCGAAATGACCGGGCGCGTCGTCATCGTCGACGATTTTGAGATCGCCGGTGCCGGTGTCATCCTCGAAGTCCTCGGCGAGTCCCAATCCGCCATGGCCGAGCAAATCCGCCAGCGCGAATTCTCCTGGGAGCGCGGCTCGGTGTCCCGCGAAGAGCGCGTCGCCCGTTTCAAGAACGAAGGCCGCCTCATCATCCTCCACGGCGAATACGGCTGCGGTAAGCGCCGCGTCGCCAAGCAGCTCGAGCGCACCCTCTACGACCGCGGCCACAAGACCTACTACTTCGGCATCTCCAACTACTTCGAAGAGCTCGACCACGACGTCCGCACCCGCGACCGCGCCCGGGAAGAGCACTTGGAGAAACTCGGCGATCTCGCCCGCGTTTTCGTGGACGAAGGCACCCTCCTCATCACCACCGTCACCGACGCCGACGACTACGATCTCGAACGCCTCAAAATGATGTGCGCGCCCACCGACATATTCGTGGTCAACCTCGGCGAAAACCAGTTCAGCTCATTCCCGATCAATGTGGGGTTGCTTTACCGTCCCGAAATGGACGAGGCCATCGCGACGATCGTGGCGGGGCTGGAGTCGAAGCAGATTATCGAATAACGCCGACGGGACCGTCCTGCGCACAAGCACCTCGTGCACGAAGCCAGTTACTCTGCCCGCACCCTGCCAACGCAGACGGGCAGGGGCCACCCCAATGCGCGGGACCGTCCCGCGTATTTGAAGGCGGGGACAGCCTTGAATCGCCCGTAAGTCGGGACTTGATCCGCGAACCCCGGCGTGGCCGTGAATCACCCATCACACCCGCAAAATCTTCTCCATCGCCTTGCCCTTGGCCAGCTCGTCAATCAGCTTGTCAAGATAGCGGACCTCCCGCATCAGCGGCTCCTCGATTTCCTCAATGCGTACGCCGCAGATCGTACCCTTGATCAACGTCCGGGCGGGATTCAGCGCCGGGGCCTCCGCAAAGAAAGTCTCGAAGTCGGTCCGATTCTCCAGCAAGGCCTCGAAAGCCTTCTGGTCGTACCCCGTCAGCCAGAAGATAATCTCGTCCACCTCCGCCTTCGTTCGGCCCTTTCTCTCCGCCTTGGCAATATAATGGGGGTAAACCCCCGCAAAGCTCATCTTGTAAACACGATCATTCTTCATACCGCCTGTTTCGCTCCATAGAGATTCTGCTCACCCGTTTCAGTGCATCGGCTATGATCGAATTTAGCACCATCGTAGAGAGAAGAGTCAATATCCGGCACATCCGGGTAAAGGGTACTTTCTTGGGATTCGTCCCGAACTTATCCGGACCATAGGTCGGTCCTGACAAGCTATTGGCAACTGAAAGCTCACACAGAATCGGGGAAGTTGTCCGCAAGTGGCCGCTGTTGAATTCCTTGGGTTGGACAGGTGTTCGGGTAATGAGGCCGCGATGCAAAATCCAGATACCAACCAATCCGCGTAGCGGATGGCAGTTTGTAGCCTGGGGCTTCAGCCCCAGGATCAATTGAAATGTTTCGTTGAATCCGCGAAGCGGATGGCAGAGTAAAGTGACCCGACTCTGCCATCCGCTTCGCGGATTCGATACGTGGTCGCACCGTGATCCTGGGGCTGAAGCCCCAGGCTACAGACTGCCGCTCCTCCGGAGCTGGAATTCTCGGACAGCTAACATCTACTTCATCATACCCTGTAGACGCTGCTGTTCAAATATGCGACGTACGCTGAAACCTGATGAACCAAGTATCCTCAAGGCACTACGCATCTATTCTGAACCTGAAAACCTGAATGCGCCGACTACACAATTTCCGGAACGACGAAGGGCTCGCGGTAGGAATCCTTCAACATGCTGTTGGCCTTTTCGCCCTGGGCGAACGTTCCCTTCGCGGGGTCAAAGTCGAGCGATTGCTGTAAGCGGTAGGCAATATTGGCGAGGTGAATGTGGGCGCACGACGTGAACCCTTCTTCGGGCGTGCCGTGAACGTCCTCCAGTTTGCGGCTCTTCACGGCATTGATGAAATTGCCGAAGGGGCCATCTGAGTGGGGCAACGCCGCGCTCTCAGGAACGGGAATAGGCTGGTTTTGATAGTCAAAGAACCCCTTTTCTCGAATCCAGTAGCCGTCGGTCCCAAAGGCGCTGTTCGAGCAATTGTTGTCACACGCCTCGTTGAACGATCCCAGATTCCGCACTTCAAAGGTCAGCAGGGTGCCGTCCGCGTAGGTAAACTGACTTGTCTGCGTGTTGGGCGTCTGCCCGTCGTCCTTCCATGCGTAACGGCCGCCGGTGCTGGCAACGCGGACGGGAAGGCCTTTGTTTGCCGCCCAGACCGCCACGTCCATTTCGTGCACGCCCTGGTTGCCGCATTCGCCGTTGCCGAAATCCCAGAACCAGTGCCAGTTGTAGGGCACGAACAAGCCTCCGCCTTCTTTTAAGTTCGGGTCGCCGCCCACCCGATCCATCCAGGGGCGCTCCCCGGCAGGTCCGAGCCACATATTGTAATCCAAGTGTTCCGGCGGTGCCCCCACCTTGCCCCTGCCAATATCCATGCGATTCCCATTCTTGTACACATAGCCGCGCGCGTGAACGACGGGACCAATCAGCGTGCCTTCGTGAAGGAGCTTCATGTCGCGCATACAGGTGGGGTCAGAACGTTGCTGCGTACCGTGCTGGACGATGCGCTGGTACTTCTCCGCCGCCTTTACCAATTGCTGGCCCTCCCAGAAACTGTGAGCCAGCGGCTTTTCAACGTAGACGTCCTTTCCCGCCTGGCAGGCCCACACGGTGGCCAGCGAATGCCAGTGATTGGGGGTCGCGATGCTTACCGCGTCGATGGACTTGTCCTCAAAGGCCTCGCGCATATCGACGTACAACTTTGGTTTCTTGCCGGTCTTTTCGGCAAGCTGGGCACCCCGCTCTTCCAGGATTTTCCTGTCCACGTCGCACAAGGCCACAACTTCCGAGGCCTCGTACTTGGTAAACTCCGCGATATGGTTGCGGCCCTGCCCATGCACGCCGACGCAGCACACGCCAACTTTCTCGTTCGCAGCAAGTGCGACGTCGCGTGTTGCGGCGCCCGTCGCGGCTGCTGCGGCCGCCGCCGATGCGCCAAGAAAAGATCGTCTTGAAATATTCATGTTCATCACCTCGTTCGTGTGTCGTAAAGCGTCGAAATTCTTAAACGATACGCCTATTCCACCTTCAATCGCCTACTGACTGCCCGCCGCGGTGTCCATCGCATCTCGCAGAATTTCGACGGTATCCATGTGCTGGTGTTGCCCGGCAATTGCGATGGGTGCGAAGGCGTTCTCATCGACGGCCATGGGATTGGCGCCTTTGCTCAACAAATAGCGGACGACCGCGTTTTGACCATTTGAAGCGGCATAGTGCAAGGGCGTCCAATCGTGGTCGCCGATGACGTCGATTAACTGCGGATCCGCGTCAACCAACGTTTTCAACTGGTCCAGTTCTCCAGAGGCGGCATAGTCAAAAACTTGCCAGGGAGTGGAAAAGGTTGAAATATCATTTTCGGGTAGGTCCAGTTGCACGGAACTGCCGCAACCCGCCAGCACCCCCGAGAGGACCAGCAAAACGGCTCCACGTACCACGCTCATTTTTTTTAAATCTCCGCTGGGTTGAATCGTAATCACATCCTGACGCTATGGGAAGAGCGGGCAGATCACATGCTCCCCGGCTCCAGGATGGGGCAAGCGTGGAGTGCGTACCGGAGCTGTGCGCCAGCTCCGGTACGCTACTCGCTAGTTTAATTGTACGGCAGCATTACATTTACAGCAGACCGCCCCCCATCCCCGCTGAATTATGGCCAATCCTTCTTCGCCCACCCGGAGCCGGTCGGGTAGCGGAAGGCAAACTGATTCATCGGCCAGGCGTGTCCACCTTGGGTTCCGACCTTGGCAAACTCGACGTGCCCGTCCAAGTAGAGAATATTGGCGCCGCCCGGAACATGATTGAACCGAACGGGGTTGGATCCTCTGGCGACGGCTCCGCCGTTGGCATAGCTCTCGTCATACATCACGACAACATCGGACTGGGCCGCCGCGCTCGCGCCGGCATTATTGATATCGGTGATCGCAAATCGCTCGACACCTTCCCGCAGTGGAATCATGTCGAAGGTGCCCACGGACGTGGGGCTGTCACTCGACCAGTTGTAGGTCACTGTGCTTTGCCGGTTACTCCACGTTAAGCACCCCAGCGAAGTGTTCGCGCCGGGATACGTCCCGCTCACCGGGCTGTTCAACATGGTTTCGCCGATCACGTAGTAGTCCTCGACCGAGCGGTTCATCCAACTTGATTGGATGAGGCGTCCCATATACTTGTAGGTACGGATCAGGTCGTTGTACCCGGACTTCGTAATATCGGCATGCACGTAGGGCGCACAGGCGTTCGGATTTAACCCGCAATCGTAAAACCGGGATAGTGAACCGCCGCCGAAGACCGGGTCGGGCACCGCCGGAGCCGCCACCTTTCCGTAGCAAGGATTGTCAGGCTCGTTGTGCGTTGTGAGCCAATTTATCGTCTCCTGACTGCACCCGGCCAGATTGTTTCTGGCAAGGCCGTAATCGGTGTCGAAAAGCGGGCCAACATTGGAGGATGAAGGGCAACCGTTGATATTGGTATCCGACAAATACTCCGGATAGACCTGCGCCCACTGTACATAGACGGACGATCGCTTGGCGCCAAGATCGACGGTACTGTTCGTGTGATCCAGGCTGTTGTATGGAAAAATGCCGCCTTTGCTCTCATTTGAAAACATCTTGAACACAATGCCAAATTGCTTGAGATTGTTCTGGCAACTGGCCCGGCGGGCGGCTTCACGCGCGCGGGCCAGGGCCGGAAGCAGGATGGCCGCAAGGATTCCGATAATAGCAATAACAACCAGCAGTTCTATGAGGGTAAAACCTCGCTTATTCGGTTTCATTCGTTCTCTCCCTTTGTTTTGTCACAACATCATTCACCATATGTCTCCAGTGCCCGCACTTCGGAAAAAGCACAGCCCTGACCCACTACGTTTCATTGATGCGATGAAACTTTCGCTTCAGGATCTTTGTCCAGTCCGTTTCCTCCATGCCGGGGTTCAGTGATACAAGACCGTGAAAGCACACCCCGTGGCGCTCTCTCCGCCCCATGAGCTTCCCCGCGAAAGAGTTTTCACGAGAACCTCTCACGCGGGCCGATCATCTGCTGGGCCTTCCGGGATTCTCCGTAACGTTCCCCGGGTGATAGTGTCGAAATTCATGTTTCGAGCAGGCTTCGTGGAATGTGACGAGCCCCCGGAAGTGCTTTTCTCTATTTTCAACGAATGTCGGCGGTCTGTATATCAGGGATATCATGATTGTGGAATTCGAAATCATGAAAATAGACGGGAGGATTCCTTGAGACTGACCGCAGGTGGCTCCGCTCCAGGCTTTGCCCCGTCCCCCATATGCGAAGCGCTGGTCTTGTCGGAAATTGCGCACAGGGTAAAGCGGGGGAGAGCTTGGCCGCGAAACCGCAAATAGTCCGACAAATAGAACGCACCCCGCGACGAATTCGCGAAGTGCGCCGTCTGCATTGTGAGTCTAAGTTATTATGCTGCGGGAATTTACGGGAAGAAGAGAAGCGGGGCACCACACGTTCTTTTTCGCCTGGTTATTGGAAGGTTCGCCCCTTGGGAAGAATGGGCGGGAGGGCCAAGCCGCGCGCCTGCACCCCTATGGATTCAAGGCTGCATCCGTGGAATGTGACCTACATTCCAAAATCACGGTGCCTCGGCTGAAAACTCCCCGAGGATCTTAGCGGTGTCTAAGTGGCCCCAGTCTATCGCGGTCGCCTGAGGGCGATTCCCGTCAGAATCCACGGCGAGAGGATCGGCGCCGTTTTCCAATAGATACGTCACGACGGCGTTGTGACCGTGCGCGGCGGCAAAATGCAAGGGGGTTTTATGATCGGCGTTGCAGACATTGGCGAGCGTGCCATCGGACGCTATAAGCGCTTCGACCCTGCCTAAATTTCCCGAGATGGCGGCTTCGATAATCTGCTGTTTGACGGGCAAGCTGGACAGCTCAATCGCCGGCGCGATGTCCCCCTCGATCGACGGTTCGGGGCAGCCAGGCAGCACAGCCCCTATACACCCCGCCAGGAAGAAAAAGAAGGCGCTTGTACGTACTACAGCCATTTTTGGAAACCTCTTAAGTATCAATTGAATCGGCAAGCTGTTGGTCACCCAAACGCTCCGGGGCTATGGAGTGGCGGGCCAATGGGGAATCCCGATGCTCACGAAAGGTGTCCCTTCAGGCACACAGAGCAAACACCGGCGTATATCGCACCGAGGCTCAGGGAAAGTTGAGACCGCTCGCCCAGGCGCCTGTCGTGGCCATTTGCCTGGCAAAGAACTGATTGACGGGCCAAAAACGACCGCCGCGGCTCCCCACACGGACAAACTCGACATGGCCATCCATATACAATAAGTTAGCACCGGTCGGCACGTGATTAAATCGCGGCCCGTCCGTGGGATCCACCACCTGACCATTATAGGCGATGGCTTCATCATACGATACGACGATGTCCGCTCGAGCGTCCGCCGAAGCTTCCGGGTTGTTGATGTCGGTGGTGACAAAACGCTCGACACCTTCCCTCAGGCGCATGATCGTGAACGAGCCCTGCGTGCTGCCGGTTGGGAAGGGATAGGTGAAACTCTCGGCGTTTCGGTTTCCCCACTGCATGTGGGTGCCACTGGTCGTGGCGCCCGGATACGGAAGTGCCGGGGCGCTGAGGAACGTGGACCCGACGGCGTAGAAGTCGTCAGCGGTTTTGGACATCCACTGTGGGTTGATAAAATAGCCGAAGTACTTGTAGGAACGGACGAGGTCGGTGTAACCGAACCGCGCCATGTCGGCATGAACATAGGGTGCGCAGGCACCCACATCGAGACTGCAATCAAAGTACAGCGAGGATGATTGGCCTCGGATGGAATCGAAGGTCTCGGGCGCGGCCCGTTTTCCATAGCACGGGTTGTCGGTTTCCTCATTGGTGACGTTCGCCCACGCCACCATGGCCGCGCCGCAGCCGGCGAGGCTGTTGCGAGGGATTGAGTAGTCTGTGGCGGCCATCTTGGGGTATTGGATGGACGATGGGCACCCGTTCGGCTTTGCGTCGGGCAAGTATTCTGGATAGATCTGCCACCACCCGACGTAGACCGACATGCGCGTTTTCGAAATGGGAATATCTTTCGCGCTGATATGCAAGGAGTTCAGTGGAAACATGCCACTGTTCTCCTTCGCGAACATCTTGAACACGATAGCCCATTGTTTTAAGTTGTTCTGACAGGAAGACCGCCGGGCGGCTTCGCGCGCGCGGGCCAGGGCGGGAAGCAGGATAGCGGCAAGAAGCCCGATTAAAGCCATAACCACGAGCAGTTCGACGAATGTGAAACCTCGGCGGCTTAGTCTCATGGCTCTATCCCTTCCACTACTACTATCGAATTCGCGCGGGCGGCCAGGAAATGCTCCAAGCTGCAGCCCCCGAAGTATAGCACCCGACTCCGGACCCATCCACTACGCAGGACACAAGGATCACTTTTGACCTACTCAGCGTCTCCTCGGACCCTTTTACATGGAGCGCGCCAGATTCCCGTTTACAGGCGGTCATCGCGACGTCAGGATTCCAAGGTATTATCGAGGATGGCGTTTTTTTTTCATATCAGGCAGACCGTGATTATTGCCTCTGAAAAGCCTGATTGTATCCGTGAGGATGTAAGGAGGCCGGCCGAAAGTGGCTCCCGCACAGGTTTACACCACGTGTGGTACCCTCGTCATTCGAGTGACGTGATGCCTTCCCGAATGGCAAATTTCACCAGGTCGGCGATGGTTCGAATACCCAGTTTCGCCATGATGTGCGCTCGGTGGGTTTCGATGGTGTTGGCGCTGATGTGAAGCATTTCCGCGATATTCTTGGTGCTGTGCCCTTCCGCCAGCAACTGCAAAACTTCACGCTCGCGAGGACTGAGCGCCGCTTGCTTCTCCGGCGCCGCTTCCGTCAATTGCCTGACGTAATCGCTTACGACGGTATCGGCAATCTCACCGCTGACGTAGTGCTTGTTGTTTATAACCGTTCGAATGGCTTGGATGACTTCGTCGAAGGCGCTGGCCTTGAGAAGATAGCCTACGGCGCCGGCGCGGAGCATCCCTGTTACGAATCGCTTGTCGGAATGCATCGACAAGGCAATCACGCGTGTTTCCGGCACGGTTGCGCGGATCTGCGACGTGGCCTCGATACCGTTCAGGTCGGGCATCGCGATGTCCATGATAATGATGTCCGGTTTGAGTTGCGCGGCCATTCGTACCGCCACTCGGCCCGTTTCGGCATCCCCCACAACTTCCAGATCCTCATGCTTTTCAATCATGGAGCGAAGTCCCTCGCGAAAGACTTCGTGGTCGTCGGCAAGCAAGATTCTAATCTTCATTCTGGGCACATCCTGTTTCTGTGCCGGCATCGTTCAATGGCGCACAAAAGGTAACCCGAGTACCCTGACCGCATTCGGATTCCGTCCGAATGGATCCGTGCAGATTCTCCAGGCGCTCTCGCACACAGAACATGCCAAACCCTCCATCTTTGCGTTTCATATCGGTCAGCTCGGCAACATCGAAGCCCACACCGTTATCCTGAATGGTAATCCACAGGTGGGCTTCCTCCGTGCGGACCGTGACCGAGGCCTCGGAGGCCTTGGCGTGCTTAACCACGTTGCGCAGCAATTCTCGCGTCACGTCGAAACAGACGGAGCGAATATCATTGCTCAACGGCTTGGGCAGCCCGTCGTCAATCAGTCTAAAGCGGATTCCTTCGCTTTCACAAATCTTTTCCCCAAGCCATTCTATAGCGGGAACCAGCCCCAGTTCATACAGGATTGGCAGACTCAACTCAAAGGTCAGCGTGTAAGTGTCCTCGATGGCGCTTCCGAGCATCTTTTGAACGATTTCGATCCGCTGGCCGACACCCTGGTCGTCAATTTCCGATGCCAGCTCGCTGAGTTTCATTTGCGTCGCCACCAAATCCTGAGCGACCTCATCGTGGAGGTACATGGCGATGCGCTTCCGTTCGCGCTCCTCCGTGAGCGCGAGTTCCGAGGCAAGCGATCGAAGTCGTCGCTGGTATTCCAAATGTCTTTTCTCGGCCTGTCTGCGCTCAGATATATCCATGAAGCTGGCCCGAATCACCTGGTGTTTCGCCGACGGCAATCTCGCCAACCGAACCTCACAGATCAAATCCGCTCCTGCGTAATTTCGGAAGGCCATTTCAAACACTTGCTCTCCACCAGACATCGCACGGTAGCCGAGGGCGCGAATGCTTTCCGCGGGAGAAAGGCTCTGAAGCGAGAGGAGCGACTGGAATTGCTCCATCGTGGAGCCCAGCATTGCGTCACGACGGCAGCCAAAGAGCTGGGTGGCCCTGGTGTTGGCATCGACCAGGCGGTCCTGTTCCAGATCGTAGACGATAATGGCGTCGGGCGCCTTTTCGACGACCATTCGAAACCGTTCCTCACTCTCCTGTAGCTCCTGGTGGGTCTCGGCCAGCACCAATGCCTGTCGCCCATAGCGCGAAGCCAGCGCGCTCCCCATGAGGAACATGAAAGCCAGAAAGGCATAGTGGCTCAGGAGAACCAGCGACAGGACCGGGGGATTGACCAGCAGTGTCTGGAGCCAGGTGGCGAACATGCACACCAGGGAGACCGCCATGATCAAGACTTCTCTGCGTTCGACATTGCGCCGCCCGCGATAGATGACGTAGAGGCAATACACGTAGGTGGCCAGGGTGCCCGCGAAACAA
This sequence comes from Candidatus Hydrogenedentales bacterium, assembly GCA_942492815.1. Taxonomy (GTDB): domain Bacteria; phylum Hydrogenedentota; class Hydrogenedentia; order Hydrogenedentales; family JAEUWI01; genus JAEUWI01. Next base: position 589,444 of record OW818658.1, read on the forward strand.
AGCGGGCTCCACATGCTGGGGACGAAAACGGCCGAGACATGGGGCTCGCCGGCGGGGAACAGCCATACGAACAGGCCGACCACTTCGGACGCCATCAGGGAATTCTCGGACAGAACATTGGCGACGAACAGCACGGCGAAATAGGCCAGAAACAGCGTCGTGAAATGCCGTGAGTTTACGCGCATGTGGCACGTGACAAACCACACGAAGGCCGGTTGCGCGATGAAGAGCAGACAGAGGTCGACTTTAAGCGCGAGCACATAACCGGCCACCGTCAAAGTCTCGTTGAGAAATACCAATGCAATGGTATGGCCACCAACCGTCAGACAGATGATGCTGAACGCCAGCTTTTCCTTATCGTGCCGCTGATACCACCAATCGAAAAGATGGCTCACGCCCGTGGATAGCGCGAAACCCGCCACGACCAGGGTCGAGCAAACGAACCAACCCAGCATCAGGGTTTTGTCAGCGCCTTCAGGCAGGACTATGTCCACGTCGAAACAGTCTCCAGTATTGGCGGACAACCGCGCGGCTCGCCCCCGCCAGACAGGCCGCAATAGGCATAAATCGCCCCGTTCAAGAGGGGCTTGTCTTACTTACGCCGGGCTATAGCGCGGTCGTCGGTGATGTTGTTCTCGCTCGACGGTGTAACCGGGACATAGTGAATGAACTCGATAGTTTCACCGGCAATGGCGTGTTGCGGCAGTTTCGCCCACTATGGGATTCATGGCGGGTTCATGAGCGCCTTGCCCGCCAGGTATTCCCCGTCTCAGTATCTGACTGCGAGATTACAACCATTGGCACCGGGCAATCAAGGGACGGATTGCGCCACGGCGCCGGGCCGGGCCTGCCGCAAGGGTGCGCGCCCTCCCAGGCCCGAGTCACCGCCTGTTGGCATCGCGAACTCTGTGGCCAGCCGTGTATAATCTGCCCGGCGCATCGGGCGTCGGCATTCATTTTTGGGGCCCTGGGAACGGCCCCAGGAGGGAGAATCTATCATGCGGCGAAATCTTTGGCGGGCGGGGCTCGCGACGATTGTACTAATGGGCATCGCGGTGCTGGCACCGGCAACGCCTGTGCAGGCCTTGGTGGTGTAGGTTGGACGCGAATTCGCTCATAACGAAAATCCTTGTTGGCGAATGGTCCGAAAAAGTAGACGCGGCGGATGAACTTGCAAGAATTGCATCTCCCGAGGTGGTCGACGTTCTTTCATGTTTGTTGACCAATAGTGACGGTGAAATAAGAAACGCTGCAGCGCTTGCGTTGAGGGAAATCGGGGACAGCGCCGCTGTGCGACCGCTTCTAGATGCAATTCAACTACCTGAAAATCATCGGAACCGCTCGACGTTGGTTTATGCGCTTGAAACGTTGGATTGCAGTCGGCACTTCATCGATATTTTTCGCCTGGCTTTAAGCTCGAAATACGATGTTCAAATGTCGGCTTTAGATATTCTGGACGAACAAGGGTTCTGGGTAAGTGCCGACGATATTTCCAACGCCTCGGCCTTGCTGAAGTCTGCGGATAGAGAGAGCATTGCGTACGATTGGCTTGCCCAATACCTTCTTGAATTGCAGCGCGCGCAATAGCGCAGCGCGCTGAGCTTCAGTCGGAAGAGTTTGCCATCGTCATAACTTCGGGGAGAAATATCAGTTGGCCGGCATTGGTTTATCAGCAGACGTCCGATGGTATGCGTCGAATGAGCTGGTCTCGGAGATGCTTCTGCAGGTACGACTGCATCTCAAGGTCAAATCGGAATTACACGACAAGATTCGAATGCACTTTCTTGGATACAACTGGGTCAACCTTCAAACAGTTACACCTGCCGCTCGGCGGGAGTTTCGAGATGCCGTAGTAGTGGTCTTGGACCAGGTGAAAGAACAAGGGCCAGACAACTATGGGTGGACTCAAGAGTTCTACGATGCCTTTGTAAATCATGTGTCGAAACTCCCGGATTTGTTTGACAAAGTGGGTTATGATGAACCCGAATCATGATGGTGCTAATTGGTGAGGCTGCAGGGGGGCTGCGTGTAATCTGAGTGTATTCACCTGACTCCTGCCCTTTTGCGCAGAAAAGCTCGTACCGAGATTCCCACCTCCAGGACCGAGGAAATGAAAATGAGTTTGAAGCAACAACTAGAATCTCTTTTCTTGCTGGACACCGTGAAGCCACAGGCAAGCAGTTGCCCGTCCATCGACGAACGCGTGGTTGCGCTTACAAGGCGATGGGGGGTATGTGAAGCTGCGGATTCCTATTTGAGAACTTGTATTCCGAATCGCCGGGTTGAACTATCGGTGCATGCCGTGTTCGACGCCGCAACAATTGATGATGTAAGCACGGATTATTTCGCTCCAGTTTGCAAGCAGGGCTTCCTGGCGATTGCCCACTTCGATTGGGGCGGTGATATCTTGTTTCTAAATCTCGAGGCGGGCTCGGTGCATCTTCTCAGCTTCGGGCAACTAAGTGGCAATCATCTTTTTGACTCCGATAGTCCCGACCTCCCCATTACAGCGCAAAACGTCATTAAAATCTCCAAGTCTTCCTGGCCTGATCCAAAGTCCTTTCTAATTGCGTTTCGCGTCGCGGCTGAAAGTGCGATTGCTGAGCAGCTTTGGGACTCCGTCCTCGGGGGGCTGGTTCCCAGTGAGTTTTTCGTACCGGAGGAGGAGTATGTCGCGCAACTACTGTCAATCCTCGCCACGCCTCTTGATGCGAAGCAAGTTCTGGATGGCGACGGAAGAAATCTGCTGACTGTTGCGAAGGAAATGGGCAGAAAGTCGACCATCCCGATTCTGGAAGAGTATTGGGCTGATCCGCAGGCATTCAAGGAGAAGCATCGCGTGTGATGACATCGTCGAGTTCATCCTGCGGGGAGAATCCGTGAGGCAACATACTTCGAGCGCCATCGCGGACGGAAGTCTGAGCGATGGCGAATATCTATACTAAGATGCGCCCAGATTTCCACCAGAGGCTTTCAAATAAGTACAAAATAGGGGGTTGACCATTCCTGGTCGACAAAAGAGGGTCTCTAAGCGCTCAGGCCCGCCAAGGCCCTGTAAGTCCACAGCGAATCGCGAAACAATGTTTTCTTGCAAGTCAGCATCGCGCCACAAGCCCCAGTTCAGGGCCCACATCGTGGCGTGTGTTGTGTCGACCAGGAATGGTCAACCCCCTTTGATGGCATGCGTTATGTCGACCAGGAATGGTCAACCTCCTTTGGCGGCGCTGGAGATTAACACCCGCAGGCCGTGTTGCCGCTATACTAAGGCTCCACGACGGGTCACCGGTCTGGCCCTGGGGAGATTGTCATGATGAAGCGTCGCAAGTTTTTGGCGGGGTGTCTGGGGGCCGGGGTTGCTTCCACGTTTTCCATCAACGTCCTCGGTGCGAACGAGCGCATTGTCACGGCGGTGATGGGCATCCATGATCGGGGCATGGACCTGGCCAAGGAGCTGTGCAACCGTGGCGATGTGGAATTGCGTTATCTCGCGGATCCCGACAGCAGTCTTTTTGAGAAGCGTGCGGCGGCGGTGGCGAGCACGACGGGCCGCCGTCCGGTGTGTGTGCAGGATTTTCGCCGCGTTCTGGACGACCCGGAGGTGGATGCTCTTTGCATCGCCACGCCGGATCACTGGCATGCGCTGGCCACGATTATGGCCTGCCAGGCGGGCAAGGATGTCTATGTGGAGAAGCCCACGGCCCACAGCATCTGGGAGAGCCGGAAGATGGTGGAGGCGGCCCGGAAATACGGACGGATGGTGCAGGTGGGTACGCAGAACCGCAGCGCGGACTATTGCGCGCTGGCGCGGGAGCGCGTGCAGGCGGCGGATTTTGGCGATATCCATTTTGTGCGCATCGTGAATTCGAAGCAGCGGGAGCCGATCGGGCGCAAGGCCGATGGGCCTGTTCCCGAGGGCTTGGACTATTCGCTGTGGCTCGGGCCGGCGCCGGATCGGCCATTCAACGAGAACCACTTCCACTATAACTGGCACTGGTTCTGGCGCTACTCCGGCGGCGATGTTGTCAATGACGGTATTCATCAAATCGATCTGGCGCGCTGGATGGTCGGACGAAGTCTTCCGAAGGCGGTCAGCGCCGTCGGCGGACGGCATGTGGCGGATGATGACAGCGAGACGCCGGACACCCAGATCATCAACTGGGAGTTCGAGGGTCTGAACATGACGTTTGAGCAGACGCTGTGGACGCCCTACCAGAAGAAGGTGCCGCTGGAATTGCGCGACCGGGGAGATCTACCCGATTGGCCCTTCGCGGGGACGCGGGTGGAGATCTACGGCACGCGACAGTTCATGTACCTCGGCCGCATGGGGGGCGGTTTCCAGGTGTTTAACGAAGATGGGCAAAGTATTCAGATCCAGCCGGGGCAATACACGCCCTCCAACGTCAAGCATATGGCGAACTTTCTGGACAGCATCCGGTCGCGCGCGCTGCCGAACGCGGATATCGAGGAAGGCCATCGTTCCACGCTGCTTGGCCTCTACGGGAACATCGCTTACCGGACCGGGCGTCGTTTGCACATTGACGCCGCGACCGAAGGATTCATCGATGACGATGAGGCCAACAGTTACGTGCGACGCACCTATCGCGAGCCGTGGGTTGTGCCGGATCAGGTTTGAGTATACGCGCGGCCGAAATGCCGACTGCGGAATTCCATTATAAAGGAGACTATTGTGAAGTTCTTCGTGCGCACCTTCGCGACCGCGTTGCTGTCCATCGGCCTGTCTTTCACGGTGCTGGCCGACGTGACTGTAGAATCTCTCCGGCCCGATGGCGCACCCAACAAGGCTGCATGGATGGCCCAGGGCTCTTTCGGCGTCATGACCCATTACCTGCTTTCGCCCGAAGGGACGACGCCGGAGGAGAAAGCCGCCGACCTCAATCGCCTGGTGGACAATTTTGATCTGGACGCCTATGTCGCCCAGATCGAAGAGACGGGGGCGGACTGGGTCATCTTCACGCTGATGCAGGGCACGGGTTTTCTTTCGAGCCGGAGCGAGTATGTGGACATACTCCAGCCGGGCATCTCGCCGCGCCGCGATCTGATCCCCGAGTTGGGACGCCGTCTCCACGAGCGGGGGAAGCGCCTGATTGTCTACATGCCGAGCCCCCACACGGGTGCGGATCCCGTGGTGAAGAGCCTGATCGGCCTGGGCACCGAGGGCTATGTGGAGCGACACAATGAACTGGTCCGTGAACTCTCGCTGAAGGGGGGCAAGAATATCGACGGGTGGTGGTTCGACAGTTGCGGGCCGCAGGAAAACGCCGCCTGGCAGCGGGAGATGGACGCGTGCCGCGCGGGCAATCCGGACGCGGTCATCGCGTTCAGCGGGGCCGAGTTCTGCGCCTCCGGTGGAAATATTCAACCTCGATGCCCGATTGAGGATTATCACGCCGGGGAAATTCATCTGCTGGAAGATGGGAAAATCCGGACCGACTTCGTCTACCCGCCCGGAGAAGACAACATCGTCATCACGGCGGAGCGGAAGCTTCGGAAGCGCGGCCAGGAAGCGAAGTTCTACATGCCCGAGGGGCAGTTTATCGACAACGTCCAGTGGCATGCCCTGCTGCCCATCGACCTGACCTTCAACCCGGCGGTGCCCAACCAGTATTGCCACTACACGGACAAAGAACTCTTCCAGTTTGTCGATAATGTGAAGGCGGTCGGCGGGGCACTCACGATCAACGTGCCCATCGAAAACGAGAACGGCCACATCCCGGACGACACCCACAGCCAGCTCGTCCGGCTGGGGAAGCACTTGAAGGGGAACAAATAGCGCCGTGGGATAAAATAAAAAGAATTTTTGACCACGGAAATGCACGGAATATCACGGAAAATGGTCGGCATGAGGTAGGTGTCAACAGGAATTCATTTGCACCGGCGCTCGTTTCTTCCGTGAAATTCCGTGCCTTTCCGTGGTCCGTATACTTGTTTAATTGATAGGATTCGTGGCGGCGCAACCACTCAGTGCGCGTACTTGAGCAACGCGAATCCGCCTACCAGCAGTACGGTGAAGGCGACGACAAGCAGGTTGAACCAGCGGTCGATGAAGCCCTTGATCGGCTCGCCGTAGTGGTAGAGGAGGCCCGCGACGAGGTAGAAGCGCGCCGCCCGACCGATCAGCGAGGCCACGACGAACATGGGGAAGGAGACGTGGAAGACGCCCGCCGCGATCGTGATGACCTTGTAGGGGATGGGCGTGAAGGCCGCGATGAACACCACCCAGAAATTGTACTGCTCGTAGAGACTGCCTACGGAGTTGAACTTATCCTCCGTGAATCCGGGCACGTAGGTGTAGAAGAGCTGGTCGACCGCCGCCCAGGCACCCCAGCCGATGCCGTAGCCGATGACGCCGCCGATCACCGATCCGGCGGTGCAGATAGCCGCAAAACGCATGGCATGGGCCCGCTTGCCTACGCACAGCGCCACGAGCAACACATCGGGCGGAATGGGGAAGAAGCTGGATTCGGCCACGGCCAGCAGAAACAGGGCCAACCCGCCGTAGGGGGTCTCGGCCCAGCTCAGCACCCAGTCATAGAGATTTCGTACCCACTTCATGGATTATTAGCCTTCATGGTATCTCGCGTTCCGACCCGCGATACTTACAGGGTAATAGGAGGTTCGTAGAAGCGGTGCATGACCGCATGGTAGGTCATGTCCCGGTGCAGAGGGGTCACGCTGACCTTGCCCTGCTGGATAGCTTCAAAGTCCGTGCCCGATTCCATGATGTGGGAGGGCTCGTCCCCGCCGATCCAGTAATAGATGCCGCCCCGGGGATCTTCCCGGCGCACAATCTCGTCATGATAGTCCCGACGCCCCATCCGGGTGATGGCGATGCCCTGCAATTCCTCGAAGGGACGGTCCGGCACATTGACGTTCAGGGTCGTGTCTTCCGGCAGTCCCTGGGCCAGAACATAGCGGGCGACTCGGGCCCCCACCTGGGCCGCCGTGGCCATGTGGTCGGGACGGTAGCTCACATCGGACACGGCAATCGAGGGAATCCCGAGGAGCATGCCCTCAAAGGCCCCGGCCACCGTTCCGGAATAGGTCACATCGTCCCCAAGATTCGCACCGGGGTTGACGCCAGAAACCACGAGGGCCGGGCGCTCGCCCAGCAAGGAGCGCACCGCCAGCATTACGCAGTCGGTTGGGGTGCCATCCACCATGTGCCATCCAGGTTCCAAAGCATTGACACGCAATGGTTTGTGAAGGGATACACTGTGGCCCACGGCGCTCTGCTGATTCTCCGGGGCATACACTTCGACCCGGCCCAGGGGTTGGAGGGCCTCCGCCAGCAGCCGGAGTCCCGGTGCGCGGACGCCATCGTCGTTGGTAACTAGAATCAGTGGACGGTTCATAGGGGCTTGTGGGATGCCTTGGGGGAAAAGGGGACAGATATGCCAGCCAATTTTATACCACAGCCATGGTTCCCATTCAAAGCCGCTTTGCCGCGCGAGCAACCGAATACAGGCTCCGGGGGACGGTAAGTTACATCAAAGTCAGCGATTGGAGAATCCAATGAATTGTCCCACCATTTTCGGGAAATCCGGTATAATGGTTCAAAAGTGAACTCAAACGGAACGTTGTAAAGCCATAGGCCATTTTCCCGGACCAGGGCGCGGTTGAACTGCCTAAGGGCGGTCGAGCGCAGGCCCCGAGGGTGATCGCCATCCCTTGAGGCCGTTGAATCGGGGTGAGTGTGGCCTGCTGGGATTCGCATCCGCAAAAACGGGGCGAATACTGGCGAGATCGGCAACAGGAAGGCAAGCTGGATGGGGAAACCCTCAATATTAATCGTGGATGATGAGGCCAATATTCGCAGCGCGCTCCTGCGCTGGTTTCAGATCTGCGGTTTTGACGTATTTTCAGCTTCCGATGGCGTTGAAGCGGTTGCCCTCTGTCAATCCAATCGATTCGATGTAATCACCATGGATCTTGAGATGCCTCGGATGGGTGGAATCCAGGCCCTGACCGAAATCCGCAAGAAGCACCCCGACGTGCCGGTGCTGATCGTAACGGGATTCTCTCGGGATACCCAGCAGGCCCTCAAAGCGGGAGCCTCGAAGGTGCTGACCAAGCCCTTGCGCCTCCGGGACTTGGAAGAGGAAGTGCGTAGCGTGCTGGGCACCGCGCGCGAAAACTGACGCTTTCTGCGGCCCGTTAAGGGGAGCGTCAGACAGACTGCGGGGCAATCATCCCACCGGGGGCCAACCCGAAATCCTGTCCGCCTAGAAAGCTCTGGACAAATACTGGAGTAACTGCTAAAATCGGTTATACTACCGGAGTAGTGCAGGCTTTTATCACTATTGACGACCATTTTCGACGCGCCACGGAACTGCAATATCGTGCGGCAAGTCCCGAAGGATAACGTCGATGAGGTCTTGCTCCGGCAGCGTGCGAAGAACACTTAAGTGATTGTGGGCCCGATTGTTGGGGCGAATCCCCAGCCGGGGGTCCATGGTCCAACTGGTTACTCGTTAGGTTTTTGCCACGGTAGTGGCAGCCAGGGTGAGAATCGTGATTTGCACTGAGACCGGGATCGGAGCGCCATAATGCCGGGCACGCTGTAGTGCCTCGCAGCTATGATCGGAACCAGCCGCTGCAAATCGGAACAGGCGTTGGTTTCATTGCGCCTTGGGAAAACGCATGCACATGAATCAATTCAGGAACGCTAGGGGCAGCGATGGCAACAAGTAAGAGCAAAGCAAAGGCTTCCAAAGCCGTCGCGAGCAAGAAGAGTGCGCCCAGGCCTGCGGCACGGAGCGTGGCGAAGGCCACGGCAAAGCCCAAGCCGACACCCGCCAAGGCCGCGAAGCCAGCCCCGGTTGCCAAGGCCCCGTCCAAGTCTGTTGCTTCAAAATCGGCAGCGGCGGGAAAATCACCCTCGAAGAACCCCGCACCCAAAGCCCCGGTTCAGAGCGTGGCTTCGAAGTCCGCTTCGTCAAAGACCGTGGCTCCGAAAACGGCTCCGGCGAAGGCAGTAGTTTCCAAGGCGGCCCCAGCCAAGTCCGCTCCGGCGAAACAAGTCGCGCCGAAAACCGTTCCGGCGAAACCTGTGGCTTCGAAGCCCACCACCGTTAAGTCTGCTGCGGCCAAGGCGACTGCCCCCAAGGCGGCTCCGCCGAAACCCGTGGCCGTGAAAGTGGCACCACCGAAGCCGGTCGCCCCGGCGAAACCCGACGCTCCTAAGCCCGTTATCGCCAAGGTCCCCGTGCCCGAAGCCCGAGTATCTCGCGGCAGCGGAAAACTTCTCCCGAGAACGTTCCTTTTCGGGCTGTCCGAGGCGATCAAGAGCGCCGTGGCACCCATGGTGCAACAGGTGAAGGGCCGCGAAGTGGTGGACTCCGCCGTAAGCGGCGACGCGACCTTCGAGATCGACAAGGTGGCGGAAAAAGCGCTGCTGAACTATCTCAAGGCCGAGCGGGCTCCGGTGGCCTACTACTCCGAAGATTCCGGTTACTCGACCTTCTCGAATGACCCGCCCCAGCACCTGCTCATTGTGGACCCCATCGATGGTACCCGCGCCGCCAAGAACGGTTTCGAGGCCTGTGTGGTCGCCATTGCCGCCACCAGTGTCATCGAGCGGCCCACCATGGCCGATGTCGAGAGCGCCTGCGTGATGGAAATCATGGGGGAACGGACCTTCTACGCCGAGCGCGGCAAAGGTGCCCGGATTTATACGCCGGACGGCAAAACCAAGAAGCCCAAGCTGTCGGAAAACACCAATCTGGAAACGATCGCCTGGTCCATGACCGTGCCGGCACGGCCTGCGGCGCTGATTTTCCCGACCGCGGCCCCGCTCATTGATCTCACGAGCCTGAAGGGCGGTTTTTTCGCCTGCAACGCGACCTCCTTCAGCCTGACCCGGCTGCTCACCAACCAACTGGACGCCTGCGTAGACTTTGCCAGTCGCTACATGAAGGAAGTCCCGGAACTCGTCCAGGATCAATTCATCAATGCCGGCCGAGGCACGATTCTGGGTATTGCCCCCTACGACATGGCGGCGTCACTCCTGATCGCCCAGGAGGCCGGTTGTATTGTCACCGACGCCTTCGGGGGAAATTTTGACGACGTGCTGTTGCTCGACAGTTCGGAGCACAACCACCAGACGCTTATCGCGGCCTCCAACGCGGCGCTTCACGAGAAGCTGCTGAGCATTCTCGACACCCGCATCAAGCAGTATGTCGCGGCCATGCGCCGCGCAAAAGCTTGAGGGAAAGGCCCGCCGACCGGGGACCGACTCGTCTACCGAACGGATGGGTCTAGTCAAGCAGGTTGAGCAAGCGCGACACCCCAATGTTTAAACCCCGCATGGAGCACCGGCACCCCGCCGGTGCTCCATTGTTGTTTGAACTTGGCAAGTGACTAGACCCGCGTTGTATCATTTGCAGTGGTCGCATACCACGGCAATGAGACACCCCATTCATGCAGTCGGCAGGATCCATAACTGAAGCTCCGGGCACGGTCCTCTTCACGCTGGAAGACGTGTGCAAGGAATACCACATGGGCGAAGTGGTCGTGCCCGCACTGCGCGGGGCCACCCTCACCATCGACCGGGGTGAATTCCTCGTCATCCTGGGGCCGAGCGGCTCGGGTAAGAGTACCCTCCTCAACATCATCGGTGGCCTCGACGGCCCCACGCGGGGCTCGATCCTGTTTCGCGGCGACGATCTGGCCCAATTCGACGAGAACCAGCGCACGCAGTACCGCCGGCGCTACATCGGCTTTGTGTTTCAGTTCTACAACCTCATGCCCAACCTGACGGCGGAGGAAAACGTGGAACTGGCCACCGAGATCTCCCTGGACCCCATGCCCGCGCGGGAGGCCCTGGACCTTGTACAGCTTGGTCCGCGTCGCACCCACTTCCCCTCCCAACTTTCCGGGGGCGAACAGCAGCGCGTGGCCATTGCCCGGGCCGTGGCAAAGCGCCCCGAGATTCTCCTGTGCGACGAGCCTACGGGCGCCCTGGACATTGCCACCGGCAAGGTCGTGCTGGATGCCCTGAGCGAGATTAACCAGCGCATCCAGACGACGCTCATCATCATCACGCACAACGCGGCCATCGCGGAGCTGGCGGACCGCGTGATCCAGATGCGGGATGGCCACGTGCAGTCCATCGAGCGCAACGCGGTCCGGAAAACGGTGGATGACCTCGTGTGGTAATCAGCGCCTTTCATAAGAAGCTCGTTCGGAGCATGCTGCTCGCGTGGCCCCAGTCCCTCGGCGTGGTGGCCGTGGTCATGTGCGGCATTGCGGCCTATATCTGCGTCTACTCCGCCTACCTCAATCTGAGCCTGACCCGCGACACCTACTACGCCCAGAATCGCTTCGCTGATTTTGAGATTCACGTGGACCGCGCGCCCGAAACGGCCGTCTTCAAGCTGGAGGCCATTCCCGGCGTGCGCCAGGTGCGCAAGCGCATCGTAGAAGAGGTCAACGTCGATATTCCGGGCGTTGACGAGCCGCGCATTGGACGGCTCATCTCCATGCCCATGCCTCGGGTGCCGGTGATCAATGACATGGTGCTTCTTGCTGGGCGCTACTTCGACCCGGGCAGCCAGAGCGAAACGGTGCTGAGCGAGCACTTTGCCCGGGCGAATGGATTGGAGATCGGGGACCGCGTTCACATATCCGTAGACAACAAAAAATACTCGCTGCGCATCGTGGGCATTGGCGCATCGCCGGAGTACGTCTACATGATTCGCAACGTGCAGTCCCTCGTTCCCAGCCCGGAAGGCTTCGGAATCCTGTGGGTGCCGGAGGATTTTGCGGAGACGGCCCTCGATCTGAAGTCCGCCTGCAACAACATCGTGGGACTCGTGGACGATCCTCATGACCTCGATGTGATCCTCGACGAGGCGGACAAGATCCTCGACCCCTACGGCGTGTTCGCCAAGACGAAGCGGGAAAACCAGATTTCGAATCGCTTCATCTCCGACGAGATTAAGGGGCTCGGGGTCTCGGCAAAGATTATTCCCACGTTGTTTCTGGGTATCGCGGCGCTAATCATCCTGATCCTCCTCAATCGAATGGTGCGCACCGAGCGCACCCAGATCGGGCTGATGAAAGCCTTCGGCTACTCGAACTGGGCCGTGGGCGTCCACTACATCGAGTATGGCATCGTCCTCGCGCTCGTGGGATGTGTGGGCGGCTTCCTCCTCGGCCAGTGGATGGCGGGGGGGATGATCCGGATCTACGTCCAGTTCTACCAGTTCCCCATTCTCGAATCCCGCGTGTACTGGGATGTGCTCGCCCGATCGATGGGCATCACGCTCGTCTTCGCGACGCTGGGCGCGCTCACGGCGGCCATTCAGGCGGCCCGGATCCGGCCCGCGGAGTCCATGCGCGCCGAGGCGCCGCGCACGGTGAATAAGGTCTGGATCGAGCTGTTTCCGCCACTTTGGCGCAGGGTCAGCTTCACATGGAAGATGATCTTCCGCAACATCTCTCGCAATCGATTCCGCGCGGGCGTCAACCTCTTTGGCGTGGCCATTTCACTCAGCCTCCTTCTCATGGGCTTCTTCATGACCGACTCCACCGAGTTCGGGATGAACTTCCAGTTTCGGGATGTACAGCGGGACGACGTGAAGGTGAGCTTTCAGAAGGAACAGGGGAAGGAAGCCCTGCTGGAGGCCAGCCGCTTTCCCCACGTCCGCCGGGCGGAAGCCTTCCTGGAATATCCTTTTGAAATCCGATCCGAATGGCGGAAGAAGGACATCATCGTTACCGGCGTGGCGGCTGACTCGGAAATGTTCAAAGTCATGAATTTCAAACGGGAGTCCTTTGCTCTGGGAGGGAACACGGTTGTGCTGGCCGATGGCCTGGCCCAGGAGCTGGGTGTAGGCCCCGGCGACACCATCGAGCTGGAACCCCTGCTGGGGCGAATCGATCGCACCTTCACAATCACTGTGCGCGCCGTGGCCCAGCAATTTGTGGGGACGGGTGCCTATATGAATCTCCTCGATCTCAGCCGCATGCTGGACGAGCCCTTTGCCCTCAACAGCGCCCTGCTGCGCATCGAGGACGGGGGGCGACCCGCGCTGAACAAGCGGCTCAAGGAAATTGGCGGCATCGCGGCGGTAAGCTTCAATCAGGACGCCTACGACTCCATCAAAAAGACCCTCGGCCAGAGCATGGCGATTACCAATACCATTCTCCTTTCCTTTGCCGCCGTGATCGCCTTTTCTATCATTTACAATATCACCGCAGTGTCGCTGTCCGAGCGGCAGCGGGAACTGGCCTCGCTTCGGGTGCTGGGCTTTTCCTCCAGTGAGGCGGGCCGGATCATGTACCATGAGAACATCCTCATGGGCGTGCTTGGCATCATCGCGGGCGTTCCTCTGGGCATCGGCATCTGCGCGCTCCTCGTGAAGGCATACAGCAACGACATGTTTCGTCTGCCCTTTCACATTGACCGGAGTACTTACGCGACGGCGATCCTGCTGACGATGTCGTTCGTGCTGCTGGCGAATCTGGCGGTGCGGAGGAAGATCGAGCAACTGGATCTGGTGGAGGTGTTAAAGGAGCGGGAGTAGGTGCGGACCGAAGTGATGAATCACGAATGTACACGAATGGGACGAAGAAAGTATTTGTGAGATTCCGTGTATTCCCGGGGCAAGGAAAAAATATTGACCACGGAATACACGGAAGAACACGGAAAGGAAAAGTCGGGTTCCGCTGTGACGAGTGCAGCCTGGCGCTGGAACATGGCTATCACCTGGCCGGTTCTTATTCGTGCAAATTCGTGCGAATTCGTGTTCATTCGTGGTTAAGAGGTTTTGTTGAACAACGGGGCGGAGACCGAAATCCGCATACGTGATTCCTATGGAAGCAGAATAGAACAATGACTATCAGCAGAAAGAAAATCGTCGGCACGGCCATCCTTGTCGTCCTTCTTGGATTCGCGGTGCTTTCTATGCGCCCCCAGCCGGTGCTGGTGGAAATCGGCAAGCCGGAGAAGCGGGCGGTGCGCGAGTACATCACGGAAGAGGCCAAAACGCGCCTGCGCGATGAGTACACCGTGGACATGCCGCTTTCGGGCACCTTGAAACGCATAAGCCTCGAAGTGGGGGATGTGGTGGAGGCGGGCGTGGTCCTCGCGGAGATCGACACCTTTGATCTGGCGCACCAGATTCAGGCGGCCGAGTTTCTCATCCAGCAGGCCCAGTTTCAGATTGACGGTCTCGCCAGCGGCAAGCCGAAGAAGGAAGATACGGACACCGCCTCGGTGCGTATCAAAGAGATGTCGGATCAGTTGCAGATGGCGGAAACGCAACATCGTGTCGCGGGTATTGACTCCGAGCAGGCCCGTCGCGAGTACGAGCGCGTCAAGAAGCTCGTTGAAGAAGGCGTCGCCGCCCAGAGCCTGCTGGACGATGCGCAGCGCGCCCATGAGGGGCTGCTCGAACAGGTGGATCGGGCCCTGCTCGCCGTGGCCGCTGCCCGGAAGAATGTGGAGATTGCACAATTGGCGGCGAGCCGCGTGGCGTCGTCCATGGATGATAACGAATACATGCGTCAGGTCTACGGCGCGGAAATCCAGCGTCTGGAGGCCGAGTTGGCGATCTTGCAGAGTGACTTCAAGAAGGCGATGATCTGCGCGCCTGTGTCCGGTCCAGTGCTGGAAAAGTACATCGAGAACACGCGGGTACTGGCGGCGGGCACGCCGATTGTAAAGCTTGGCGACCTCAGCACCATGGAGATCGAAAGCGATGTCCTTTCTGAGGAGGTCGTGGCGGTGACCCCGGGCGATGCGGTGGAACTCATCGGAAAAGCGCTGGGAGAGGCCCCCATCATGGGGAAGGTGGACCGGATCTACCCCTCCGCCTTTCAGAAGATTTCATCGCTGGGCATCGAGCAGCAGCGGGTCAAGACCATCATCTCCTTCGACAATACCGCACTCCAACTCCGTGCGGGCACACGGCTGGATGTGCGCATCATCACTGATGAGACACCCGAGGCGATTGCCGTGCCCGAGCGCTCGGTGTTTCGCCGCGAGGGGGATTGGTATGTTTTTGTAGTGGCGGGCGGCGCGGCGGAGTTGTGCAAGGTGACGGTCGGCTTGAAGAACGATACCTGGGCCGCCATCACCAGCGGGTTGGATTTGGAGGAGGATATCATCCTCGATCCCAAGAACGACCTGGAGCCCGGAAGCCGTGTCGCATCGCGGTGAAAAGGAGTTTTACTCCCATCAAGGATTCATTGTTGGGAGACCAGTGCCTTTCACCACGAAGCACGAAGCAAAAATGCAACCCTTTACGAGAGTTACCGGATTTCGATCTCCTTCCACACCACCGTCGAGCGTCCGGCGAGGTCCGTGGTAGCGGCGCGTAGGCGATACCGACCCGGTATAGTGAAGTGCAGTGTCGCTTCCGCCTTGAACTCGCCGTAGCCTTCAATCGTTGCAGGCGCGAAATCGATTTCGGGCGCGCGGAAGGCATAGTCTTCCTCGCTGGGGCCGTAGACTTCCCAAAGTACTTGCAGCTTCTGGTGCGCGCCACTGTTGTCGGGCAGGGGCGCGTAGTAGACCGGTGCGCTGCCTTCGCGTATTAACGCGGACCCATTGATTGAGCACGGCGCCTTGCCACTGATATCCGAGAGGGTGACGTCAAGTTGCGGTGCGTCGCCCGCAGGGCGGTCCGGGATTCGCGGGCCGTCTTGGATCGTTGTCTGGCCGCCGGTCATGACTTCGACTTTGCCATCTTCCCGGACGCGCACGACTTCGCGGTAGCCCTGTTCTTCGATCTTCACCTGCGGTAGATCCCACAGCAGATCAAAGGCCACGCCCTGGCGAATGCAGCGCTCGATTTCCGTGAAGAAATTGCCCATGACGGTTCTATAGGTCTTGCCCTCGCGATTGACGCGCTCCAGATTAAGTTCGGGCAAGCCCCACAGTGGTCCTTTGCCCATGTGCACGTGGCCGAGGCTGTAGCCGGGCGGGAGCAGGATGGCTACTTCGGCAGCGCGGAGCAGTCGGGGTAAATCGCGATCCGGGTAATCCTTCGCGAGGGCCGTTAGGTGGCGGGTGCGGTCGAGCACTTCGGTGAAGGGCACGCAGGCCGTCATGGCACTGTCCCAATAGAAAAACCGCGTGGCGCCGCATTCGTAGGCGCGGGAGATGAAGGCGGCGGACTCGGTGCGGTCCACGCCACCGTAGGTGCTGATGCCCCATTGCTTGCCGCTGACGCGGGCCGCGCCGCGCACGAAGCCGATGACAATATCGATGAAATGGTCGCTTCCGGTCACGGGGATCTGGCAGCCGAAGCTCATGTTCATCTCGGGCAGCGTACGGCGCGTTCCCAGTCGGCCCGGTGGCTCAAAGACGATGGCGTCGGGTGTTTCGGGGTGGAAGAGCAGTTCGTAGGCTGCGGAACTCACCATCGTCTCCCAACTGTAGATGTTCGGCTGGACAAAGTTCATCGTGCCCAGATCGACGTCGGGTCTGCCCGCCAGGCTCTTCACGAATTGTGCGGGCGCGCCGTTCGCGATGGTTTCCGCGTAGAGCTTCTCCAGTTCCGCCATGGCGACCTGGGGCGTGACCGACCGGCGAAGGGACTCGTCCTCCTTGAAGCGCGGCCGCAGGACGTAATCGCGCACATGGACGGAGGGCTCGTCCAGATACAATGCTGGTCCGATGTAGAGCGGGCGGTAGAGGCACTCAGGGTAGGGCATTTCCGCGCCACCGCCCCAGTAGAATACGCCGACCTTCTCGAACCAATCCGCCTGCGCCGCGTCCGCGCTGAAGCAATTGAGTCCCGCTTCAATCATAGTTTTGAAGTCGTCCTCAGTCAGCGGGATGTACTCGTAATCCGACCCATCGTGACGGCGCGTTTCATCCACCTGGCGCGTGTTGTGCGGGACGCCCGTGAGCACATCGGGCCGGAGGAGGCGCACGAAGGGGTCCTCGGGCAGTTGTGGCAGGGCTTCGATAGTCTCCCCCCGACGATAGGAGTGGCCGAGATAGACCGCGACCTCGGGGAGGGTGTCGGTGGTCGCCGTTTCCTCTGCGGCGTATGGAATAAGATAGCGCCACGCGCCGCTGCCAGGCAGGACCGCGCGTTGCGACACACCATGGCGATACTCCACGGCGCGCGCATCGCCCTCCTGCAGAAGATAACGAAGGACCTGGGCATCGGTCGGCTTCGCGGACGCGGGTGGAGCCCCGCACAGGAGCCACACAGAAAAGCGCGCCCCGCTCTTCTTTGTGGCGTCCAGTTGGAGCCACTGGCCTTCCGTTTCATTCCAGGAGTCGGAATCGCCCACCGTCACACGGAGGGTTTCCACCGTCGAGGCGGCCTCCACGCCCTGGTCCGCGATGCGGTAGATGGCGGAGCGGCCCGGCGCGCCGAGAGGCATCTCCGCAAGCGCCGATTGGACGGCGGTCGCGATGACCAGGCAACTTATGGCAATAATTAATTTCGCGCGCAGGAACATATCGGCCTCCCAGGTTGAATCGGTCGCGGTGTTGCGGCATCATCCATTGTACGGCGAAACGAGTGCCGGGAGACAATCGCGGGATATCCATCAAGAGTTGCGTGGCACCCGACAGTTCTCTATCGGGTCTAATGGCGCAATGGGCTCGACAGTTGCCGTCGGTAGCGGCGGCAGTAGCGGCGGCAGTATTTTCACTCCCCAACCGGGGAGCAGGTAATGGAACTGGAGACGTAACATGATACGCAACATAGCACTGGTCGCATTCACAGCGTGCTTCCTGGTCCAGGCCGAAGGACAGCAACTCGCATTCTCGGGTGCGGAAGGCTACGGACGCTTTGCGAAGGGCGGACGCGGGGGCGATGTCTACCACGTGACCCAACTCGGTGATTCCGGTCCCGGTTCGCTGCGCGACGGCATCGAAAGCGCGACGGGACCGCGCACCATTGTGTTTGAGGTGGCGGGGACGATCGCGCTGAAGTCCATACTCCACTTCGAGGGGAAGGGGCTTACCATCGCAGGGCAGACCGCACCGGGCGACGGCATCACGATTCGCGACTATAATATTCACCTTCGCGACGCTTCCGACTTCATTATTCGATACATCCGCCTGCGCCTCGGCGACCAGAACAAGAAGGGCGACGAAGCGCCAGACGCCTTGACGGTAGATCGCTGCGAGAACTTCATCCTCGACCATCTCTCGGTGGGCTGGGGCGTGGATGGCAATTGCGACACGCGCGGCTGCAAGGACTACACGATCCAGTGGTCCATTTTCAGCGAGGCGCTCCACGACAGCATCCACCCCGAGGGACCCCACGCCATGTGCGCGTCGTTCCGTGGTCCGCTGGGCAATGGCTCGATCCACCACAACATTTTCGCCTCCAGCCGCGACCGCCACCCCACCATCGGCGGTTCGGTGAAAGACCCCCAATGGCTCATCGACTTCCGGAACAACGTCATCTTCAACTGGAGCGGCGCGGCCAACGTCTGCGACAACCAGGTGAACCTGGTGAACAACTACTTCAAGCCGGGGCCCGAAACGGATCGCAATCGCCAGCCCGTGGCCATGAAGGCCAGCCTGCCCGACAAGGCGAAAGGCTGGATGGGCGGCAACGTATTCGAGGGTAACGAGGGCTGGACGAAGGACAACTACAGCGCCATGGACATGAATACCTGGCTCAAGCCGGACTCGGGATACAAGTACGCAGGCACAGTAGAGGACTGGAGCGCGGAGCAGCCCTACGACCTCGGGGAGAACACCCCCGCCACGCAATCAGCATTGGAGGCTTATGAGAAGGTGCTGGAGAAGTCGGGTTTATCGCGCGTGCGCGATGCCGTGGACACGCGCTTCATCGCCGACCTCCGCAATGGAAAAGGAAAACTGGTCAACTCGCAGGAGGAAGTCGGCGGCTGGCCGGCGTTGAAGGGCGGGGAAGCGCCGGAGGACAAGGATCGCGACGGCATGGCCGACGCCTGGGAGCGCGAGCATGGATTGGACCCGGCGAATGGGGAGGATCGGAATGATGTGGGCGAAGGCGGGTATACGCGGCTGGAGGAATACTTGAATGGGTTGTGCGAGCGCTGAGACCCAACTACACATCCGAATCACCGATCGTTCGAGAACCATTGCGGAAGTCGAGTCTTCTGGCTTTCGTCATCTTGCCGCTATCGCGAGGGTGCGTGTGAAGTCGACTGCGTAGTTCGTCGGCCATGGCGGATTGCGCGTTGCGGTTTGCGTGCGCTGTCCGTCTCCGCCCGATGTTTGTCCACAAAGGCTTCTATCTCATCCGTTAATTTCGTGCGCCGTGCCGTCAACTCGGGGTCGGGTTGAACGCTTTCCAACGTTCGGAGAATCTCGTTGAGATCGTCGCGCACGCGGCTGTCCAGGTCTTTACGTTCAAGCTCCTTCAAGAGAAACGGTCGAACGGGCTGCCCGAAGCGCGCCAGGATGTGGTAATACGCCAAACCACTGATTTGCGTCCCGTCACTCATCGCATCGAGCACGCGCGAACAGCTATCGCTGATATCATAGTCAAACACGGCGAGCTTTTGAGCAGCGAAATAATAGGGGGCCGTTTCCAGGTTCCTGTAGCAGCGTTCTCGGACTTCTTCCCGCTGCAGGAGGGTTACGCTGTCGGGAATGGCAATTTCATCCAAGTTGATCTGGCCAAAATTGTCGTTGGGGTCCATGGTCGCGTCGCCGAATTGACGGAGATTGGAAACTTGCATGGGCTCGACGGGTTTGCCGTCACCAATGTAAACCGTGAGGGTCGGATACACAGGCTTTACGCCGCGCGTGGCTTCGCTTTCAGTGGCGGAGGGGGGAGCTTCGCGAAGCAGGTCCAGGCGCCAGCCAAAGGAGAGTTCGTTGAATCCAAGGGTTTGAGTCCTGGCCGGACCGGGAAGCAGGATGACGTCGTGAACGGGAATGTCGACGGCGGCAAACTTCTGCAAGACTTCATTGAGTTGCGCCGAACTGCCGCGATAAAAAAAGATCTCGTTGCCCGCGCCCGTGTAGGAACGAAACTGGCCGGGGCCTCTGAGCACCTCCACCAGGCCGGGCCACTCGACATAGTTCTTGTCGCGAACGACATCATTGATGAACAACGCGCCGCAGGTAACTTGAGCGGGAATCAAGAGAAATGCTAGAAGAACGAGGCAGGTCTTCGTGCGCGGCATGGTGTTGGCTCCGGTCATTCGAGGGCGGCGTTGTAATCCGATTACCTCTAAATATACGAGCATAGGCCCTGGGACGTTGACGATGTCATCGCCGAGGGCTGCCGTCGCGGGACGACGACTATTCCAATGGCTGGCGTCGCAGGTTCATCCGGTCATGGACAATGCGCAGGATATAGACCTCGTCCGCCCGCCGCAGCGCGTAAACGATCACGTGGCGGGGCGATTTGATGCCCGTGCCGCTACGGAACTTGCTCAGCGCGATGTGATAGCTTCGCACGCCAGTGCCCAACTCGGGACGCGGAATACTGGAAGGTCGTTCGGGGTCCGCTACAACATCCCGGATCGCCTGTTCCAGCAGTTCGAAGTAGGCAATGGCCTGCTCGTAGTCGTACGTTGAACGCGTGTACTCCCAGATGCTCCGAATGTCTTCATTCGCGGGGCCGCTGAGTCTAAGCCTGTGCCCCATCTTTTTCCTTTGTCTGAAGCTCGGGATGCCCGCCTCTCAACGCTTCGAAATAGGCGCTTAGCTCCTCTTCCGAGTTCAACTCAACATAATCGCCAGCTTCGATGGCGTCGATGCCCTTTTGCACTTCCGCCCGCAGTTCTACGAGGTTCTCGCGGTAGTCCTCCTCCTCGCGCTCCAGGAGTTGCAGCGCTGCGCGGACGACTTCATTTTCGTCGGGGTAGCGACCCGCCGCCACGCTATCGTGAATGAAGCGCGCCAGCTCTTCGGGAATGTCTATGGTTCGCGTTGTCATGGGATACACCTCCGTGATGCCCTGTCAGCAGGATTGCAGATCTTCGCTCCAAATGCAAGGGGGCGAAAAAACACCCGACGCAGCCGATACCTCGCCTCTACACTTCCCAATCTTCCAGGCGCAGTCCAGTAACCCGCGCGAACTCGCCGGTGTTGTGCGTCACCAGCACCGCATCGTGCGCGCGGGCCGTCGCGGCGATGAGGATATCGTGTGGCCCGATGGGCTTGCCCTGGGCCGCCAGGTCGGCGCGGATCTGGGCCGCTTCCTCCGCACAACGGTCGTCGAAGGGGAGGGATTGCGAGGGGGGGAGGGGGGCTGTGGGAATCTTATTATCGCGGGAGAGGGACGGGCTTGTTGCGCATCCCAAACCCAAGACACCGGTCAATCAAAACTCTCGCGGATCTCGAATTCGCCCTGCTCTGGCCGTTCGAGCGGCCCTTCCCACTTGCCAGCCAACTCGAAGAAGCCCTCAGGCCATACGTCAGGAATATCCCTTTCCACGAGGCTTCTAAGGTAGCCGGAAATGGATTGTTGGTTCTCGCGGGCCTTTTCGCGCACCCGCCTCGCGATTTCCTCGCTTAGCTGGCAGCTTATTCGTTTCATTGTCGACATTCCCGTTTCGCGGAGCGGCTAAGAGCGATTTACCGGGTCCAAGTTCTTCTGCTTCCGCTCGTCTTGCCGACGAATGACGTCCCGAAGCATCGCCTCCAAATCACCACCGAAGGAATCGAGGATTTCCATGCGCGCTTGACGAACTTCCGCGACGATGGGATCATCAAACAACGTGGTCTTCTCCGAAGAGTTCGTAAGGGGTGCAGATGGTTGGAAGTTCATAGCCTTCTCCTGAAAGCAGATCGGAGAGCCGCCGCATAATCGTTGCATTGGCGATATGCCGACAGTTCCACGTTGCCAAATAGTTCATGGCATGCCGAGCCGACACAGCGACATGTGCGGCGTCTGTGTCAGCCTTCGATGGAATTATACCACTTTCCAGAATTTTCCTCGAAAGTCGAATTGCTTCTTCGTCGAAGTCAATGTGCTCCAATTTTGAAGCAATATTGAGCCGCCTTCTGGCAGCCTCGGGATTGCCGCGGGCAGCTTCATCCGTGACTAGATCCGATATATAGAGTCTGTATTCAGAGCGCCGAAGTTCCCACCACTGCCGACTCAGTTCCTGGTTCGCAGCGACAATCAAATCGGTTGACGGACGGGCAACGAGATAGCTCAACAGACTCGTTTCCACGTATACGGATGGAAGATCATCGTCCATAAGTGGCGCCTTCGCTAAACTTAGCTATCTTTCAGAGTGCGTGGGGATGCTACCGAATCTCCAGCATCCGGTCGATGGGCTTTCTTGCCGCCCGAATGATGGCGTCATCGAGCTCCACCTTGTACTGGATCTTCTGCAGCGCTTCCAGGGTGTCTTCGAGGCTGATCTGGTTCATGTGCTTGCAGCGGAGGTTGCAGCTCCGGATCATTTCGCGGTGGGGGAACTGGCCGGCCATGTTGTCGCCCATGCTGCACTCGGTGAGGAGGGCGTATTGGGGGGCGTCGACTTTTTCGACGTAGTCGACCATGACTTTGGTGCTGCCGGCGATGTCGGCGAGGGCGATGACCTCGGGGCTGCATTCGGGATGGGCGAGGATGACCGCCTGGGGGAATTGGCGGCGGATGTTTTCCACATCCTGCGGGGTGAAGAGTTCGTGAACTTCGCAGCGCACGTCCCAGCCGAGGACGGCGGGCGTGTTCGCGTCAATTTGGGCGACCAGTTCGTCGTTGAGGGCAGGGGCATAGGCCATGCCGACTTCGGCGGCGGAGTTGCGGGCGAGGTATTCGTCGGGCAGAAAGATGACGCGCTTGTGGCCGAGGGCCAGCAGGTGCTTCAGCACTTGACCCGCGTTGCCGGAGGTGCAGCAGTAGTCGGACTCGGCTTTGACGTCGGCGTACGTGTTGACGTAGCTTACGACGGGCGCACCGGGGTACTTGAGCTTGAGCGCACGGACGTCGCTGGCTTTGATGCCGGAAGCCAAGGAGCAGCCGGCTTTGTTGGAGGGCACAAGGACGGTCTTGCTCGGGTTCAGTACTTTGGCGGTTTCGCCCATGAACCACACGCCGCAGAATACGATAATGTCGGCGTCGGTCTTGGCGGAGATGGCCGAAAGCTGAAGTGAATCACCCACGAAATCGGGCACGGAGTGGTAGAGGGCGGGTTCCATGTAGTTGTGCCCGAGGATGACCGCGTTCATCTCTTTCTTGAGGAGATTGATCTGGTGGGCGATTTCGGCCTTGAGGTCGATCTCGAATTCGGGCATGACCATGTGCAGCTTCTCATGAAGCTGCTGGCGGAGCTCGTCGAGCGATGTGCTGTAATCAAGGGCGTTCGCGTTGGTCATGGTGGCGTCAATTCCTCGCCTCGGGCGTTCAACCTGGGTAGGCCCCTTCGGGCCTGGGCTCCACTTCAATTTTACCACTTCGGCTGTTACACTTCCCCCCTCGAAGGGAGAGGGAGCGGGCCGGGCGGCATCGGGGTGATAATTTAACTGCGAATGGTATCACAGGGTCCAATTACACTACAAACGGGGGGCGATTTTATTCCGAATTGGGAGAATTTTTCTGGCGGGTTCCGGCGGCGACTTCGCGGGCGGGGCCCATGCCGGCTTCAGGTTTCTTCCGTGGTCACCGGGGCGGTATCGCCTTCGATTGCGGAATGGACGGCATGCCACGCGAGGGTGGCGCACTTGATGCGCACGGGGAACTCGCGCACGCCCGCAAACACTTGGAGCTTTCCGAGCGAAGTTTCGTCCAGCGGCGTGTCGGGGCGGCTCGTGATCATCGTGTGGAAACGGTGAAACAATTCTTCAGCCTCGGCGCGGGTCTTACCCTTGAGCACGGTGGTCATGACGGAAGCGGAGGACTTGGAAATGGCGCAGCCGGAACCTTCGAAGGTGATTTCCTGGATGACTTCTCCGTCCAGCTTGATGTGCACGGTGAAATGGTCGCCGCACAGGGGATTGAAGCCCTCGACGCTCTTGTCAGCGTCGGGCAGCTTCTTGAAATTGCGGGGGTTCCTGTTGTGATCCAGGATAACCTGCTCATACAGGGCGCGGGACTCGGACATCAGCCAAAAACTTTCTTCACTTCGTTGAGTGCGTTCACGAGGGCGTCGATTTCATCCCGCGTGTTGTAGACCGCCAGGGAGGCCCGGGCGGTGGCGGCTACGCCGAAGCGCTGCATCACGGGCTGGGCGCAGTGATGTCCGGCGCGGATGGCGACGGCGTTGTCGTCCAGGATCTGGCCGATGTCGTGGGGGTGGGCGCAGTCCATGGTGAAGGAGAGCACGCCCGCTTTTCGCGCCGCGGTGCCCACGAGGTGGACCCCATCCACCTGTTCCAAGGCCTGGGTGCCATAGTCGAGGAGCGCCGCTTCATACTCGGCAATCTTGCCGATGCCGATACTATTGATATAGTCCACCGCCGCGCCCATGGCGATCACGCCTTCAATGTGGGGCGTGCCCGCTTCGAACTTATAGGGCAGGTGGTTGTAGGTCGTTTTCTCGAAGGTGACGGAAAGAATCATATCGCCGCCGCCCTGCCAGGGGGGCATGGCTTCCAGATGCTTCGCCTTGGCGTAGAGCACGCCCATCCCCGTCGGGCCGTACATCTTGTGGGCGGAGCAGGCGAAGAAATCCACGTCGAGTTTGGATACATCAACGGCCATGTGGGGCGTGCTCTGCGCACCGTCCAGCAGTACCGGGACGCCCATGGCGTGGGCTTTCGCGATGATTTCTTCTATGGGATTGATCGTGCCGAGCGCATTGGAGACATGGACTACGGAAACGATCTTCGTGCGCTCGTTCAACAGCGCATCGAACTCTTCCATGATCATTTCGCCCGCGTCATTGATGGGGACGACCTTGAGCACGGCACCCGTCTCCTGGCAGAGCATCTGCCAGGGCACGATGTTGGAGTGGTGCTCCATGTGGGTGATGAGGATCTCGTCTCCCTTGCCGATGTGCTTGCGGCCGTAGGTCTGGGCCACGATGTTGATGGCCTCGGTAGTGCCACGGGTAAAGACGATCTCGCAGGAGACGTGGCTGCCGATGAACTTCGCGATCTTCTTGCGCGCCCGTTCGTAGGCGTCCGTGGCCACCTGGCTCAGATGATGAACGCCACGGTGCACGTTGGCGTTCTTCGTGTAATAGTAGTCGGAAATCGACTCCACCACCTGGCGCGGTGTCTGCGAGGTCGCCGCGTTGTCCAGATAAACGAGGGGCTTGCCCCGCTGGACCAGCCCGAGGATGGGGAAGTCGGCGCGGATCCGCTCCACGTCGATGGCGCGGGCCAATTCGTCGAGGCGGTCGGTGGTGATGCTAGCTGCGGGGGAGGCCATGGTACTACCTATTGTTGGGGGCTGTACTTCTTAAAAATATAGTGCTGCAGACGGTCGCGGAAGGCGTCGGGCCCGATCTCGGCGATGATCTCATCGGCGAAACCGTAGGTCAGCATGCCCCGCGCCGTAGCTTCATCGATCCCGCGGCTGCGGAAGTAAAAGATGATGGGCTCCGGGTGTGCGCCCACGGTCGCGCCGTGGGTACACTTCACATCGTCGGCATAAATCTCAAGCTGCGGCTTTGTGTCGATCGTGGCGCTGTCCGAGAGGAGCAGGTTGTTGCTCAACTGATCGGAATCGGTCTTCTGCGCGGCCTGGTCCACGTTCACCTTGCCGGTGAAGACCGACTTGCTGTTGCCGTCGAGGATGCCCTTGTAGGCGATGCGGCTGTTGCAGTTCGGCACCGTGTGGTGGATGTGCAGCGCGTTGTCGATGAGGCGATCACCGTCGTTCATATACAACCCGTGCAATGCGCACTCCGCGCCGGGTCCGGCGAGGCGGATACACTGCTGGTTGCGGGTGATCTTGCCCTCTTGGCTTACCACGAGAGAGAAGAGGCGGCTGTCGCGGTCCTGATGGAACTCGGTGGTGGACAGGTGATTGCCCGCCGCTCCTTCCTGGACGGCCTTGTAGTATTTCAAGCTCGAATTCGGGCCGAGGGCGATTTCCTCGACGATGTTGTTGAGGTAGCTCGCTGTCCCGAGGCTGGCATAGGTCGCGATGACCGTGGCTTCGCTGCTTTCGTCCAGAACGATTACGTTGCGCAGATGAACCGAGCGCTGATCCGCCGCCGTGCTGATGAAAAGCAGGTGGACCGGCGCGTCCAGCACCGTCTTCCTCGGCAGGTAAACTAGCGCACCATCTTTCAGGCTCGCCGTGTTCAGCGCGGTGTAGGCGCTTCGGTTCTGTGCATGCTGGTTGACGTGGGCGCGAGCGATCTCGGAACCGAGGTTGGCGTAAAGGCCGCCGAGTATCGCGCCTTCGGGCAAGTCCCCGATGGTGGAGAGGGCGGTTGAAAACTGGCCGTCCACAAAGACCACCTCGTGATAGCCATCACCGGCAAGGGAGAGGGCGCTCAGTTGCGCCGCATCCACACGGCCGGGCTCGGTCACCGGAGGGAAATGGTTGTTCGAAATGGCGGCGATATTCGTGTGGCGCCATTCCTCCAATTTGACATGGGGAAAGTCGCTCGCTTCGAAGGCGGCGCGTCCGGTCTTGCGGATGAGTCCGACCCAGTCGGGCTGTCCGTTGACCGGTTCCCGGGCCAGATCGGCGAGGTACTGATCGTGAATATTGAGGGTAGCTTCAGACATCGTGTGCTCCGTGGGATCCGCTTAGACCGCGGCCTCTTCTTCTTCGCGAAGCCAGTCGTAGCCCTTTTCTTCCAGCTCCAGCGCGAGTTCCTTGCCGCCGGATTTCACAATGCGGCCCTTGTAGAGCACGTGCACGAAGTCGGGAACGATGTGATCCAGCAGGCGCTGGTAGTGGGTGACCACGATGAAGGAGCGCGTGGGGGTGCGGAGCTTGTTCACACCCTCGGAGACGACGCGCAGGGCGTCAATGTCCAGACCGGAGTCGGTCTCGTCGAGGATGGCAAGGCGCGGCTCCATGATGGCGAGCTGGAGGATCTCGTTGCGCTTCTTTTCGCCGCCGGAGAATCCGAAGTTTACAAAGCGCTCGGCGAAACTGGGGTCGACGTTGATCAACTCCATCTTCTCCTTGAGCAGCGAGGCGAAGTCCATGGCGTCGAGCTCTTCGAGGCCGCGGCTGACGCGGATCTCGTTCACGGCCGCGCGGAGGAAGTAGCTGTTCGTGATACCGGGAATTTCCACGGGATACTGGAAGGCCAGGAACATGCCCAGACGCGCGCGCTCTTCGGCGGGCATCTCCAGCAGGTCATTGCCAAGAAAGGTTACGCTGCTTTCTTCGTCCACTTCGTAGGCCTGATGCCCCGCGAGGATCTGCGCGAAGGTGCTCTTCCCGGAGCCGTTGGGCCCCATGATGGCGTGCACTTCGCCCGGATTGACCGTGATGTCGATTCCCTTGAGGATCTGGTTTCCGTCAACGGAGGCTTTCAGGTTTCTTACTTCCAGCATGTTATCCAACACTCCCTTCGAGGCTCAGGCTTAGCAAGTTCGACGCTTCCACGGCGAATTCCATGGGCAGGTGGTCGAAGACCTCCTTGCAGAATCCGTTGATGACCATGGAGATGGCGTCTTCCGGGCCGATGCCTCGAGACTGACAATAGAACAATTGATCTTCGCTGATTTTAGACGTGGACGCTTCGTGCTCCACGGAGGCGGACTTGTTCCGCACGCTGATATAAGGGAAGGTGTGGGCGCCGCACTCGTTGCCGATGAGCAGCGAGTCGCACTGGGTGTAGCTGCGGCTGTTGATGGCCTTCGGCATTACCTGCACCAGCCCGCGGTAGCTGTTGTCGCTCTTGCCCGCGGAAATGGTCTTGGAGATGATCGTGCTCTTCGTGTTCTTGCCGAGGTGGATCATCTTCGTGCCCGTGTCGGCCTGCTGATGGTTGTTCGTCAGGGCCACGGAGTAAAACTCGCCCACCGAGTTGTCACCCTTGAGGATGCAGCTCGGATACTTCCACGTGACGGCGGAGCCCGTCTCCACCTGGGTCCAGGAGATGCGCGCGTTGTCTTCGCAGCGCCCGCGCTTGGTCACAAAGTTGTAGATGCCGCCTTTGCCCTCGGCATCGCCGGCGTACCAGTTCTGCACCGTGGAATAGCGGACCGTCGCGCCCGGCAGGGCCACGATTTCCACCACGGCGGCGTGGAGCTGGTTTTCATCGCGCTGGGGGGCCGTGCAGCCTTCGAGGTAATTCACGGTGCTGCCTTCGTCCGCAATGATGAGCGTCCGCTCGAACTGGCCCGTATTTTCCTGGTTGATCCGGAAATAGGTGGACAGATCCATGGGGCACTTGGTGTTCTTCGGAATATAGACGAAAGAGCCGTCGGTAAACACCGCCGAGTTCAGCGCCGCGTAGAAATTGTCGCTCTGGGGCACCACGGATCCGATGTATTTCTTCACCAGCTCGGGATGATCGCGCAGGGCCTCGGAAATGCTGCAAAAGATCACGCCGCGCTTCGCCAGGATGTCCTTGTGCGTCGTGACGACGGACACGCTGTCAAACACGGCGTCCACGGCCACGCCGCTCAGGCGCTTCTGTTCCTGGAGGGGGATCCCCAGCTTGTCGAAGGTGGCGAGGATCTCGGGGTCCACTTCATCGAGGCTGTTGAGCGTCTTCTTTTCCTTGGGCGCGGAGTAATAGCTGATGGCCTGAAAGTCGGGCTTGGTGTATTTCACCTTGGCCCAGGAGGGCTCTTCGTCAAAGCGCAGCCAAGCCTGATACGACTTCAAGCGCCATTCCAGCATCCACTCCGGCTCGTTCTTCTTGGCGGAGATGAGGCGGATCACGTCTTCACTCAGGCCGACGGGGATCGTCTCGGATTCAATATCGGAGGTCCAGCCATACTTGTACTCGCGCTGCGCAGCCTCGGCCGCGCGCTTGTTGCTCTGTTCCACGCGGGTACCGGTATATTCGGCTGTTTCAAGCTTTCCGGTAGGGGAAGCCATATAGAAAGTCTCCTGTTCTGCAATCGAAGGGTGCGTCGACCGGATAATCGGGTGTGCGCACAAGGCATCCTGTTCCCCCGCCAGTTTCACGACGGAAAAAGGGGCGTGATTGCGTGTGTGGTGCGGATACGTTGATGAGGGCGGGCATCATGCCGGACACAGTTGCCGGCCTGTTGCTCCGCAGGCTCACAACACTATAAACAGCACGGACTTACGTTTTATTCCCACCTGGATTCAGGCCCATGGCCTCCCTGTGCGCTGGAGGGGGCCGGATCGGGCATTTTGCTCATTTTAACATAGAGCGGCGGTCGAAGGGAAAGATTGGGCAGTTGACAGTTGACAGTTGACATGGCACCGACAGTTCCCCGTCCGCGCCATGACCCGTATGACCCGACCCATACGACCCATACGACCCATCGGGCCAGTGGCTAGTCGAAGAGCCCCGTCTGCTCGGGGGGCCTGGCCTCCTCCTGTTGGGCGGCATGGAGCAGCGCGGACTTCTGGAGCTTGCCTCGAGCATCGGTCAGGCGGCAGGCACCCTTCCGACCGCGGAGCGCGCCATCCCGGCAGGCACCACCCCAATAGAAGACCGCTTTCCCCCCGGCCAGGGCCTGCTCTGCGGTAAACATGCTTCCCCCTTTCTCCCGGGGCTCGATCACGCAGACGAGCGAGGAGCACGCGGCGATCGTCCGATTGCGCGTCATGGCCCGGTGGGTCTGCCAGCCGTCGGTCGGCAGGAATTCACTGAGCAGCAGAACCTGCCCACCCTCAAGGCCCGCGCGGAGTACGGACGGGGGATCATAGACATGCAGACCCTCGGGCAGGATAACCACCGTCGAGCCGTCGGCTTTCAATGCGGCCTGGTGGGCGGACAGGTCGATGCCCGACGCGCCGCCGCTCACCACCGGTATGCCTTCGCGGGCGAAGACTCCCGCACATGCCGCAGCCAGCCGGCTGGCTTCGCGGGTGGGCTTTCGTGTGCCCACAATGCCCGCACCGGGCGCATCGAGCAAGGCCTCGTTGCCCTGATAGAACAGGATGGGCGGGGCCTGATCGCCGAGGGCCCGGCTCAGGAATCGAGGGTAGCCGGTAGAGCCCGTCACTACAAACTGTATGCCGACATCCCGCGCTACGTTCAGGAGCCACGTAGCCTGCTTCTGCTCTTGTTCACCGCAGCGGGACAGGGCGGCAGCGGCGCTTGTCTCGCCGGGTGCGGTCTGGGGGAGCAAATCAGGAACGGGTACGCCGAAGAATTCGGCCAGGGGGCGTCGGAGTCGCGCGGCCAGGCGCAGGGAGTTGTGGATCGTCTTCCGGCCCGCACCGGCGACCAGTGAAAGCGCGACAATGTCTTCGGGGACTGTAGGGTGGTCATGCATGGGTGCGGTCCGCTGTGTGTATACGGAGAGTATACGTTGAACACGGGCGGACGCCGCAAGCGCGGTCCGGTGCCGAATACTCCCCACAGCCTTGGCGCGATTGTGTCAGGCAATCGTTACGTACGGAACGAATAGAACTCCGGGGGGTAGTGTTATAGGAGCAGTGAATGGATAACGCGTGGTACGAACGATATACTGCATCGGTAGTGTCAGGTGCGGTCAGTATGGCGGTTTGAACGGGATCCAGGGGATCCGCAGTGAAAGAGAGGCAGCGCATGAGTACAGTGTTTCCAGATCAACCTATACGGACGGGGCACCCATCCCTCGGGCGTTTTTCCGCCATCGCGAGAGCGGCCTGCGGCATGGCGGTCGGCGTGGCGGCATTCGCGGCGCACGGCGCGGACGTCTCGTGGACGGGACCCGAAAACGGGCAGTGGCACGTGGGCGACAACTGGAGTGGTGGCACGGTGCCTGAGCCGGGCGACAATGTAAGCATCAGCAGCGCAAACGTCACGGTATCGGATGTGCGCCAGATCGATGGGAGTTTCACGTTGAGCAGCGGGGCGCTGTTTACGGTGGCCGGTGATGGGGCCAGCTTCACGGCAACGGGTGCGACCACCATCGACAATGGCCGCCTCAGCGTCGGCGGTGGCGCACTCCTGGACCTGTCGCAGGCCACTTCGTATTCCTGGACGGAGTGCGAAGCGGGCCAGCTCATATTCGTGAGCGGCGCGGACTCGGTGCTGGATCTTTCCGGCGTCGTGACCTTGTCCGTCGACGTGCCCTCCTGCGAGGATGTGACCGAGACCGTTTTTGTCAGTACGGGGGGACTGGTGGACTTCGCATCGCTGGAGACCATCTCCGCGCCGGGCGAGCAGAAATTCTTTTTCAATCTCGTCCTGGGTGGTGCCATATCGGCCCCGAACCTCACGTCCATCGCGGGTGGCGACGATGGCTCCCTGCTGGCGGCCTCCTTTATCATCGGGCTGGATGTCGATCTGGTTCTGCCTTCCCTGGCGAGCCTGTCCAATACAACCATCACGGTGGCGGGCGGGCTATTTACCGCCGACGCGGTGACCGAGGCCAATTTCTGTCTTTTTTTCCCCGCAGGTGACAATACGCTGTCCCTCGACGGCTTGAAAACCATGACGGGAGGCGGACTGACCGTACCCACGACGGGGCGCTTGACGCTGCCGGAGTTGAATCTCCTGCGCGATACCTTCGTGCTGCTGGCCGCGGACTCGGCCCTGAGTGTGCCGAAGCTGGCGGTGGTTGAGGGGACGGTAGATCCGACCTCCTTCGCAGGCGCGGGTGTGATCTCGCTGGACGCGCCCCTGCTGACCTCGGCGCGCAACGTGACGTTCATCGTCACCAGCGTGCTCGGCGAGGAGTCCGTGCTGGATCTGTCCGCACTCCGGACCTACACCTGGGACATTTGCGAAGGCGGCGCGCCCTTTACCGCGGGCGGTTCCGGGGCCCTGCTTGATGTATCCGGATTGCAGAACTTTTCCGTGACCAATGCCGGATGCCTGGGCCTGGGCTATGTGACCGGCGCTACGGGCGGATCAGAGATTGATCTCTCGGCTCTGACGACCATTACGGCGCCGTTAGGCCAGTTCGTAAGCTTCCTTGCCGGTGGGGCCGGGACGGTCATCGACCTTTCGGCGCTGGTCAATTTCAACGTGGCCACGGTGACCTTTCTCGAGAACGACAATGGGCAGATCATACGGAACACCGGTGGCGAGGGGGAAGGCGAAGGTGAGGGCGAGGGAAAGACTCCGGGTTGCGGTGTGGCCAGCGGCGACAGCGATTTCGGTTCTTGGGGGGCCGGGGACACGCTGCTGGTGCTCGGCCTGCTGGGCGCTATCGGTTTGGGTGGTCGCAGCCGCCGCGCGTGCGGGCGTGTCGGCCGTGAAAGCTGACCTTCAACCATCCGGGTCAAGCAATTGAATGACAGCCCCCGTGGGAGCGTGCCTGTGATCGGCGATCACAGCATCCGTTCACGGGGGCTTTTGCTTTCGTCCGACGGCGGGTATATGCTGCTCGGGTTGGCAATGCGACCGCAGAAAGCGAGGTTCCGTGGGTACAAGTCCTCTCTATTCCAAGCTGATTTGCAGTGGGTTGCAGGTGATTGGGCTGGCTGCGTTTTGTGTGGGGTGTCCCCCCGATGGGGAATCGCCACAGCTCTTGCGCCCGTTTCCCCAGCATGTGCCTTACACGGCTGGAAGTCTCCTGCCGTCGACACGCAGCCAGGCCATGCTGGACGAAGACGTTCGCAATGCGTACGACCGGTGGAAAGCAAACTACGTAGCGGCAGCAGCGCCGGGCGCGGGCGGCGTTGCGCGCTACCGGATCAAGTTCGGGCTGGAGGCGGACTCCCCGACCGTATCCGAAGGCCAGGGCTACGGAATGCTTATCGTGGCGCTGCTGGCGGGCCATGATCCCGATGCACGAAACGTGTTCGACGGACTGTTTCGATTTTCCTTCGATCACCGTAGTTTGAACGACAGCCGCCTGACGGACTTCTGGGTCAATGCCGACGAGAGCCCGGACGATCTGGGCGATGACACGGCATTCGACGGCGATGCGGATATCGCCTATGCCTTACTGCTGGCGGATGCACAGTGGGGATCCGAGGGCGATATCAACTACCGGGCCGAGGCCTTTACCGTTTTGCAGGGACAGCTCGAATCCGTGGTGGGGCCGACGAGCCGATTGCCCTTGCTCGGCGATTTCGTCGATCCGGCGGGTGAGACAATCAATGAGTACACGCCGCGTTCGTCCGACTTCATGCCGGGCCATTTCCGCGCCTTCGCCCGGGCATCGGGGAATGGCGCATGGACGCAGGTTACAGAGGCGACCCAGGCGGCTATTACCTCGATCCAGGCGAATCATTCACCAGCCACGGGTTTATTGCCTGATTTTCTCGTTCCGGTCTCGGCGGAAGATCACACCCTCATGCCCGCGCCCGCGGACTTTCTGGAAGGTCCCCATGATGGACACTACAGCTACAACGCGGGGCGAGACCCGTGGCGGATCGGCACCGACTGGCTCATCAACGGGTCGGCGGAGTCCCGCGCGCAGGTGCAGAATATTTCCACTTGGGCGGCAACATCCACCGGAGGCGATCCGCAGTTGGTGAAACCGGGGTACCTGCTCGATGGTACGCCCATTCCACCGGGAGACTACTTCACGAGCTTCTTCGCGGCACCCCTCGGTGTGGCGGCCATGTGCACGCCGGGCCAGCAGGCGTGGCTGAACGCCCTCTACGACGCGGTTCGCGTTCGGGAAGAGGGTTACTATGAAGACTCGGTGACGCTGCTTTGCATGATTGTGATGACCGGCAACTTCTGGGATCCGACAATGGAAGGATGAAGGACGGGGTGGTTAGATTCGGGTGAAGTCTTGATTTTACCGATTGGGCTACCATCGTTTCGTTCTGCGCCACTGCAATCATTGCCGTACACAGTGCAAAGAATGGTACAGGCTTTCAGCCCTGACCGAGTTTTACCCCTCTTTTCCTGGGGCTTCGCCCCAGGCTGATATTGGCCGCACCTTCGGCGCTGAGGAAAATCCTGAACTCCCTCTTAGGGCCGAAGGCCAGGCCGATACCAGCATGGGGCGAAGCCCCATGTATAGGAACCAGACACGTCAAAAGGGCTGTAAGCCTGAACCATTCTTCGGCTGACCCGAGGCAACTCTGGCAAGCATTCATACGCCGCTTGATCGGTAATATAAAAACTTCACCCTTAGATTCTCTCCTCTATTTTCAGTCTTCACCACGGCGCTCCGATCAAATATTCCAGGATGGCCGCGGCCTGATGCTTGTCCTTCGTGGCGCGCAGGTGTTCGAGTTTGAATTCCATGACATTGCGCATGCTTTCCAGCATCTCCAGTATGGAAACCATCTCGCTGCCGGAAGCGTACTCGGCCTGCAGGCCTTCCAGGATGGTCTCTTCGCGCTTGAGTAGAGCGTCGCCGTAGAGCGCCATGCGCCGGGTGGCGTCGTTCCACTGAAATGAGTTTTCCCTCGCTTCCGTGGCGAGCATGCGCTGCTCGTCCTCCTGGTGCCAACGGGTGGCGTTGGCCATGTGTTCTTTCTCGGCGACGCCCGCCCTGATCTTCTTCTTCCATATCGGCAGGTTGATACCGATCGAGACGGTCAGTTCGTCCGTCACGCCCCGCTCGGTTTCTTTGTAGTCGAAGGTCTCATACACATCGATCAAGGTGCCTCCCGTGATCATTTCCCGGCCGGCGGCAATGCGACCCAGGTCCCGGTAGGTCTGAAGGCGGCCAGGCTCGAAGGGGTCGGTTCGGGCTGCGCGCATGTTGCGATCGAGCGCGTAGTCGACGCCGAGCGTGATGTCGGGGTACTTCATCCGCCGCGCCAGCTCCACGTCCTTCTCCTCCGCATCGAGGGTATGATCGAACATACGGAGGGAGGGATTGTTGTTTTTGACGGCGGCTTCGAGGGGTTCCTCGGTGGGCGGCTCCGGGGGGAACTCGGCGGCTTGCGGCGCGTCCAAAGGCGCATCCTGGGGCCGGTTGAGTGCGGCGTTGAGTGCGGCGCGGCTCGCGGGCTCCATTTGTTCCAATTCGCTCCGCATATTGTTCATTTTCGCCAGCTCCTGCTCCATGCGGAGCACTTCGGCTTCGGATGACCAGCCCGACTCGTATTGCGCGCGGGCAACCTCGACGGATTCGCTCATGATGCCCGCCTGGTGTCCGACCAGCTTGAGTTCTTCCATCAGGAAGGCGTAGTCGAAGTAGGCCATTTTCACTTCGCGAAACACGGCGTTGCGCTGTTCATGCAGGTGGGCGAGCCAATACTCGGCTTCGGCGGCGGCCTTTTCTTTCCGCACGGCGCGGGTTCCGAACCAGGGAAATGTCTGCTCCAGATCCACCATGAAGTAGCTCTCATCGGTCACGATGAACTGGGTGTAGGTGAACATGGGATCTTCCAGCGCGCCGGCCTGGGGGATGCGCTCCAGGGCCGCGCGCCAGTCTTCGTAGTGGGCCTTGAGGAGCGGATGGTTCTCTGCGGCTTCCAGTAGATAGCCACGCAGTTCTTCATTTCCCGCGAAGAAGGCGGGGGCGGTATCCGGCAGCGCCTCGTCGGCGCGCGCTCCGGTATACCAGCCCGTCGCCAGCGCGGCAATCATGATCAGTGGAATGAGTTGTCTGTTGTTCATGGGGTCTCAGTCCTTTCTTCGGTCCAGTGGTGGCGCTGGCTGATGGACATGTAGATGTAGTAGATGACGGGGTAAAAGACGAGTTCGATGAGAAAGCCCACGAGGAGTCCGCCAATCATGGGGGCGGCAATGCGCCGCATGACATCCGCCCCGGTGCCTTCGGCCCAGAGGAGGGGGACCAGGCCGATGAAGGCCGAGGCCACCGTCATGGCTTTGGGCCGGATACGCATGACCGCGCCATCGTAGACGGCGGCCCAGAGATCTTCGCTGTTGCGCATGCGCCCTTCCTGCTTGAAGCGCTCGAAACTGGTGTCGAGATAGAGGAGCATGACCATGCCTGTTTCCGCGTCGAGTCCGGCGAGGGCGATGATGCCGATCACAACGGCGAGGGACAGGTTGTAGTCCAGCATATACAGGAACCAGAAGACACCAATCATGCTGAAGGGGCAGGCCAGAATGATGACGGCCACGCGGAACCAGCTCCGCGAGCTGACGTAGAGCAGCAGCGTGATGATGACAAAGGTTGCCACGGTGGCCGCGAGCAGCCGTGGGATGGCTTTTTCCCAGAACTCGAACTGGCCGGAGAACACGAGGGTGTAGCCCGGGGGGAGCTTTACCTCCCGGGCGACCGTGGCGCGGGCCTCGGCGATGTAGCCGCCCAGGTCGCGCCCGGCCACGTCCACATAGATCCAGGCCGTGCGTTGGGCGTTCTCGCTGCGAATCATGGGCGCGCCGGGGTTGATGGCCATCTTCGCGAGCTGTCCGAGAGGAACCTGGGCGCCCGTCGGCGCGGGTACGAGGAGCCGCTCAAGGGCGGGCAGGTCGTCGCGCAGTTCGCGGGCGTAGCGCATGTTGAGGGGATAGCGCTCCAGGCCTTCCACCGTGGTGGTTATGTTCATGCCGCCGATGGCGGTCTGGATCACGTCCTGCACGTCGCCCACGGTCAGGCCGTAGCGCGCGACCACTTCACGATCGATATCGAAGTCCAGGTAATAGCCACCGAGGGTACGCTCCGCATAGGCGCTTGTCGTGCCCGGCAAGTTGCGGACCGCGTTGGCGGCCTGCTCCGCGAGGTCGCCGAGAACCTGGAGATCGGGGCCCATGATCTTGATGCCGACGGGCGTCTTGATGCCGGTCGCCAGCATGTTGATCCGGTTCTCGATGGGGTAGGGCCAGGCGTTGGCCACGCCGGGCAGCGTGCATGCGGAATTCAGCCCGGCGTGCTGCGTGCCATCCGCGTCAATCCAGCCGTACTTGAGTTCCTCCATGGAGATAGGGCGCTCGCTGGGCCAGAATCGGTAGAAGGGCTTGCGGAGGAACTCGGGCCAGCCATCGTGGAACTGGGCCAGGGTGCGTTTGCGCCAGGTTTCACGGTCGGGATTCAACTGGACGACGGTTTCGATCATGGAAAGGGGGGCGGGGTCCGTGGCGGAGTCAGCGCGGCCAATCTTTCCGTGGACCGAAACAACCTCGGGAAAGGTCATGATCATCTTGTCGGTTTGCTGGAGCAGCTCGCGGCTTTTCATGACGCTGATGCTCGGGTCGGTGGTGGGCATGTAGAGTAGATCGCCCTCGTCCAGAGACGGCATGAATTCCGAACCGAGTCGGGTCATGGGATACCAGGTGGAGCCCAGCGCGATGAAGGCGATGATCACCACGCTCCACCGATAGCGGACCGAGAAGTGGAACAGGGGACTGTACATGCGTTGGAGTATGTTACTGATGGGACTGTGCTGCTCGTGTATGATGCGCTGGGGAACCAGAAGCATCCCGGCGAGCACGGCCCAACCCGCAGCGATGTGGAGACGCCAGGGGGCGAACTCCTCGTAGTAGCCCGCGGCGAGCCACAGCATGGCGCCGGGTACGAACATGGCCGCGAGGGTGATGGCCAGATTGCGGCGCCAGCCCCATTCTTTGGGTAGCACGCGCGCGGAGATGAAGTAGTACATGAGCACAGGAATGATGGTGATGCTCAGGATGGACGCGGCGGCCATGGCGGCGGTCTTGGTGAAGGCCAGGGGGTGGAAGAGTCTCCCGGCTTCACCGCCGAGGGCGAAGACAGGAATGAAACTCACCGTGATGATGAGGAGGGAGAAGAAGAGCTGCGGCCCGACCTCTTGCGCGGCTTCGAGAATGATGTCGAAGCGCGGCCTTGGGGCCTCGCCGCGTTTGACCGCGTCCTCCTCGCGATCAAGGTGCTTGTGGCCGTTCTCCACCATGACCACGGCCGAATCCACCACCACGCCGATGGCGATGGCGATGCCGCCGAGGGACATGATGTTCGCATTGATGCCGAAAAGGTGCATGATGAGGAGGGCGACGAGGACGCTGGAGGGCACGACAAACACGGCCACCAGTTCGCTGCGGGCATGGAGCAGGAACAGAATGCAGACGAGGCCGACGACGACGATTTCCTCGATCAGCGTGTGCTGCAGGGTGCTTACCGCGCGGTTGATCAGGGACGAGCGATCATAGGTGGGGATGACCTTGACGCCGGGCGGCAGACCGTCTTCCAATTCGAAGAGGCGCTGTTTCACGTCCTTGATCACCTGGTAGGCGTTTTCGCCGAAACGGGCGACGATAACCGCGCCGGCGGCCTCACCGATGCCATTGAACTCGCCCACACCGCGCCGGGCTTCACCACCCACCTGCAGCGTGGCCACGTCGCCCAGGAGCACGGGCACGCCGCCCTCGCCCAAGCCTACCGGCACTTTGGCGAGATCGTCGAGGCCTTTGAGGTAGCCGCGACTGCGCACCATGTATTCATTTTCACTCAGTTCGACCACCGATCCGCCCACGTCGTTGTTCGACATTTCAATGGCTTCGCTGATGTCGCCCAGGGGGATGTTGTAGGCCTGGAGCTTTTGCGGATCGAGCACGACTTGGTATTGGCGCACATAGCCGCCGATGGGGGCCACTTCGGAGACGCCATCCACGGCGGTCAATGGGTAGCGGAGATACCAGTCTTGCAGGCTGCGGAGCTGCGCCAGGTCCTGATTGGCCGGAAGCAATTCCTTGCCAGTGAGCGGGCACTTACCGGGCTCTTCAAAGGCGCGAACGCGTTCCAGGAGTTTCTTTCGGTCCGCGGGCGCTTTTTCTGGGTCGGCGTACCAGGTGTTCTGTTCCTTGTCGTGCCAGAGGCCGCCGGGATGATCGGGAGAGTAGTAGCCGGGATAGAGCACATACTGGTAGACCCAGCCCACGCCCGTGGCATCGGGCCCGAGTTTGGGCTCTACACCCTCCGGCAGGCGATCCCGCGCGAAGTTCAGATACTCGAGAACGCGGCTGCGCGCCCAGTAGATGTCGGTCCCGTCCTCGAAAAGCACGTAGACAAAGGACTGCTCGAACATACTGAAGCCGCGGACGGCCGTGGAGCCGGGCACGGAGAGCATGGCGCTGGCGAGGGGGTAGGTGACCTGGTCGTCCACCACTTGGGGGTTCTGACCGGGGAATTCGGTCGTGACGATGACTTGCACGTCGGAGAGATCGGGAATGGCGTCCAGACTGAGGTTGAACACGCTCCAAATGCTCATGGCGACCAGCGCGGCGGTCAGCATGACCACCAGGAGCC
The DNA here is from genome assembly GCA_942492815.1 of Candidatus Hydrogenedentales bacterium. Classification (GTDB taxonomy): domain Bacteria; phylum Hydrogenedentota; class Hydrogenedentia; order Hydrogenedentales; family JAEUWI01; genus JAEUWI01. Next base: position 628,448 of record OW818658.1, read on the forward strand.
GGTTTTCCATGGAGAGTCGGATGATATGGGCGATCATGGCGCGGCCTCCGCCATGGCCGGCAGGGCGCGCTCGACGGTGCCGCACTGTTTCATCTCATCGCGGTAGTAGGGGTTGGCCACGGCCTCGCCGGGCTGGATCCAGGAGCCGGGGGCCATGGGGCAGTGAATGATGAAGAGGTTGGGGGTGACGGAACCCGACGGCGCGAACTGGCCTGCAATTGCGATCATGGCGTCGCTCAAGGGGCCGAACTTCTCACGCTGCGACTCCAGGGGAAGATCCACCATGGCCTTCGCGGCTTCAAGCAGCGGGGCTGCTAAGGCCTTCGCGGGGTGGGCCTCGTTCGCCGCGAGGGTCTCGGCCGCGGCGATAAGCGGCTGGAGATCGAGAGCCGTGTCGCTGGCGGGCAGGGCGCCAAGCGCGGCGCTCAACTTGAGGTACTCGCTGTAGAGCGCATCGGTTTCGGCGGAGGTTTCCGTAGCGGCGTCTGCCGGTGCCGATTCGCCCGCCACGGGTTGAGCCGGTTCATTCGTGAGGAACTTCTGCACCGCTTCGCGCAACCGGCTTTCGGTGTCGAGCAGGAACTGGCCGCTGGTCACGACCCGCTCTCCTTCGTCGAGCCCCCCGAGGATTTCCACAAAGCCATCGCTTCCCTGGTGTCCGAGCTGGAGTTCCTTCAACTGGAAGTGCCCGCCGCCTTTGTCCGCAAAAGCGATCTGTCGGGCACCCGTGTTGATGATGGCCTCGCGGGGGGCCAGCAGCACATCCTCGCCCAGAATGATATCGAGGCTCGCCGTGGCGTACATGCCGGGGCGGAGTCGCATGCCGGGATTGTGGATGGAAATGCGCGCCGACGTGGTGCGCGCTTCCATGTCCACATGGGGATAGATGAAATCGATTTCGCCGGTGATGGGTTCACCGGGCGCGGCCTCGACCGTGGCGCTCACGGACTGGCCGAGCGCGATGAAGGGCAGATCCATTTCGAAGAGGGCGATATCCATCCAGAGGAGGTCGTGGTCGACGATCTTGAAGAGGGTCATGCCCGCCTCCACCCCCGAGCCCTCGGAAACTTCCTTTTCCAACACGTGACCTTCCGCCGTGCTGAGGATGGTCACCGTGCGCGGCGCTTCGCTCCGGGAGGCGTAGTCGGCGATCTGCTCGCGGTTGAGCCCCCACAGTTCGAGTCGTTTCGCGCTGGTATTGGCCAGGGCCTGGCCGTGACCTTCGCGGTTCTTCAGCGAGATCAGTTCGCTGATGGCCTGGTGGATCTCGGGGCTGTACAGCTCGAAAAGAGGATCGCCCGGCTTGATGTACATGCCCTCGGTGTTGGCGTGGAGTTTCTCGATCCAGCCCATGACGCGCAGGCTCACGTTGTGGACATTGGGCTCGGCCTCGCGGAAGAAGCCCGCCGCCCGGATTTCCCGATAGAGCGGGCCACGCTGAACGGTGGCGGTGCGCACACCCATGTTCTGTACCATGGCGGGGTCGATCTGGACCGCCCCGCTGGTGTGGCCCGCGCCCGCGCCTTTACTGAGCGGGACAAGCTGCATATGGCAGATGGGACAGACACCGGGCTCCTTCTGAATGACCTGCGGGTGCATGCTGCACGTCCAGAGCTGGCCGGTGGTGTCGCTGCCGGGCTGGGTGGCCGGGGGCGAAGTGCTCTCGGTCTGGAGGCCCAATTGATGGGCCAGAGGCGCGCGCCAGCGCGCGCCCACGGCGATACCGACCGCGAGGGCGACCAAAATGAGAACCAGGGTGATACACCCGGAACGGTGACCGGTGGCCGGGGGAAGGCCGCTGCGGCTTTTTATTTGACTCATGATCCAAGCTCCAGATCGATGGGGGTGATCGGGAGAGGGCCCGGTAATTTCGCTGCCCAGATGCTACAGACGGATTAGTAGCACGAATTTGGGGTTCAACGGGGATCCTCTCGGGGACAGGCACCGGTGGCATGTGACACATGCAGGTATAGTACACCTGATGCGGGCATGCGGGGAGGGAGGATCAGCAGCGGATAGACTGGGTGAGCAGGATCAACGGCGGGGGAGAGGCCGAATCCTGCTGTGCGATGGCGATGGCAAAGCCTTCGGGCATTCTGGGGAGCAATAGGGCCGCAATAGAAGCGGACGCGGTCCAGGCCGGGTGATGATTGTCTTCCGGTCCAGGATTCGTGGGCCGGGAGGCGGCGGGATTGGCCGCAGCCTGGGTCACCGTCACATCGCAGCAAGCGCGGGCGGCGTCCATGACATCGCACGCGGGCTGGGCTTCAGTGGCGCAACAGCACACGCTGGAGACTTCGCCCGACATACTGCAGGCAAAGGAAACCGCACCGGCAGCCCAACCGTGGGCCGCGAGAGCAAGAATCAGAGCGATGTGGATGAACTGCTTCATGACGGTATTGTAGCAGAGGGTTGGGCCGGACGCAATGGGGAGTCGCCTATTGATTCTCACATCCGTGCCTATCCGTGTAGCCCGTGGTGAAAATAGATCTCGACCACGGATTTCACGGATGAAAGGGGTGGTTGTGGCGTCATGCAAGTCGGCGTCGTCAGACCCATGACTTCATTTGGGGTGCGTATTGCGAAAACGAGAGGACACGCGTGTTCTTCCGTCAGCTTAAGTACTTCGACGGCCCGAGAAGAAAGTTTTTCCCACAGATCATCACAGATCTGCTCAGAAAATCCAAAGTCGCCCTTCACTTGCGTTTCACAACCGCCGTACCGGTATTTCTTCCTCTTATCTGTGCAGATCTGTGAGAATCTGTGGGAAAAATCTTGGAACTCCGTAGAAAGCGTTGATCGCTGAGACGATTCCGCATCGTGTGCCGCACGTCTCAACTGCCGCAGCCACCGCCACATCCTCCGCCGCCGCAGCCCGATCCCCCGCCGTCACCGCCCCCACCCGCATCGGCTCCGCCGGAATCCACATCACCCACTACGTCCGCGATATCGTTATTGCCCCGAATGTGATGAGTTCCTCCACTTCCATCGAGGCCGGTAAATCCAATACCGGAACTGCATCCGCTCCCGTCATAGGTTGGTCTATTCGGAGCGGCACGTTGAGGTGCTCTCATGAGGAAGATGATGAATATGAAACAAAGTACTCCGATGCCGACGACGATGCCCCATGCCGCGAGAGAACTCGACGAGGATTCCATCGCATCCGACGTTTGTGCGAATGTGGGCAAGAAACTTGCCGCCACAAGTTCGCTGCCTAGCGTGGCCGATGCAATGGCGAGCAAAGCGATTGAGGCTCCGGCCAGCAGTAAGCTTTTCATATTCCTTTGCAAAATCCAGAACTTCTTTAATGGTATCCAGACTCTTTGCTCCGTCGGGTCGAAACGTAAGTTTGCATCGGGCCAAATGTCTTGAGGAGGCGCTTCGCCGAAGGTCCGTTCATAGAGCGCGAGGGTGTATTCGTATTGGCTCTCAAAGCGCTCGCCCTCGGCCTGGCCGCCCTTCGTGGGGCCGTGGTGCAGGTAGCGCCCGAAGAGAGCCTCGCACCATTCGTGATAGGACTCGGTGTAGACGATGTGGAGGTGCCAGGCCTGATCCACCGCTTCGCTGGGCGTTACCTGGCGGTCGGAGATCGCGGCCAGGACGAGGAAGCGGATGTATTCCCGTGTGACCCGATCGGCAAAGGGCCGGCTCCAGCCGTATTGTTCGCGCTGGAGGCGTGCCGTGAAGTTCATCGCGGCGTCTGGGTCGTTGAGTTGCAGGGTCTCCGCCCTGGCAATAAGTTCCGGCACGGTAAGCGGTTGCGGGCGTGCCTTGGCATCGTCAATCATGAGGTCTTCTCCTCCTCGAATGTTCCCATACTTCGTTGTGACAGTATACCCAAGTCCGAAAGGAAATATTCGAGGGGGACGTGGCGCAATCGCAGGGAAGGCAGGAAATAGAGTGCCTTCATTACCTGATGTCCCTGTCGTCTCTGTCGTCCCTGTAAGCCCGTCAACGTCTAGAACAGCTTCTCAACATACACCCGGTCCCCGTCCTTGAGGTGGGCGGAAGCCATGAATTCGGGGGCCATGCGGGCCGTGGCGCCACCGCCGGGTTCCGCCGCTTTCAAGTGAATACTGTGGAGTCCGCCGAGCCACCAGCGCTGATCGCAGACGTAGAGCAGGTCGCCGGGGTCGGCGGCGAGGGTGTGGAGGTGCTCGCTGGAAAGCTGGACCACCTCTTGCCCTTCGAGGGACGCATCGGACTCGACCGTGAGGTAGACGAGCTTGCCTTCGCGGCGATTGATCTTGCCGCCTTTGAATTGCTCCATCGCGTAGAGCTGGGTGCCGTTGACGAGCCCGGCGATGGCCTCGATGGGCTGGGGACGCGTGGCCAGGGCGACCACGACGCCAAGGAGTCCACTCGCGGCCAGGCCGAAGAGTGCACGGGTGAAGCCGTAGCTGTCGGGGCCCATGCCAAAGGAGAAGGAACTCAGTAGCCACCCATCGAAGGGCGGCAGGGTGGAGATGAATACCAACGCGCTGCCGCCGAGCAAGGTGGCCAGGGCGGCGGGCGCATTGTAGCGCTTCCAAAGGATGCCCAGCAGGATAGCCATGACAATGGGGGGCGTGATGGCTGCGGTGAACTTGGCATGGGCCTGATAGACCGTGTCGCCCTGGAATACAGGTACGAGCGCGAGGCCGATGGCGGCGACGGTGAGACTGGACAGACGCGCGACCTTGAGGTAGTGCTGATCGTGCGCGCCCTTCTTGATGTAGGGTTGGTAGATGTCGTTCACGAATACGGCACTCGCGGCGTTGATCAGCGTGTCCGCCGTGCTCATGAGGGCCGCCATGAGCGCGGCGAGCACGAAGCCGAAGACGCCGGGACCACAGAGAAAGTGGGAGGCGAGGATGAAGGCGTCATCGGCCCTGGCCTGGAGCTCCCCGTTCTCCACCAGTGCGCGGGCGACCCAGCCGCCACTACTCACGGTGATGGCGGCGAGGGGCGACAGGATGAGGATCCAGCAGATGGCCATTTTCTGGCCGTCCTTCACGCTGCGCATCGCCAGAAAGCGCATGATGATGCCCTGATTCATCAGCACGAAGGCGCCCGAATTTGCGAGTCCGTCCTGGCCGTAGATCCCGATGAAGCTGAACTTGTCGGGTTTGTTGAACTCGGAGAAGATGTAGCGATGGGATTCCGGGAGGAGGGCCCAGAAATCCACGAAGCCGCCCACGTGGGCCACGCCGGCGAGGAAGATGCCCACGCCCACGATCAGGAGCGTGATGCCCTGGACGAGGTCGGTCATGATGACCGAGGTCTGCCCGCCAGCAAATACGTAGAAAGTAACGGCGACACAGGCCAGCGTGGCGCCGGCGAAGATGTTCCAGCCAACCATGGTGTTGAGGGCGACGCCGAGGGTCATGAGGTTGATGCCCACGTAGCCCACGAGGTAGATGAGAATGATCGTTGTGGCCACCGCCCGTGGCACCCGCCCGAAGCGCCGTTCAAAATACTCCGGCACGGAGTAGACGCGCTGATAGTAGATAATAGGCAGCCAGATCAGCAGGAGGATGGGCATCCAGAACCAATCGTTCAAATAGGACTGGCTGCTGCTGATGCCGTAGCTGAAACCGGCTTCGCTGTACTTCACAAAGCTGTAGCTGCCGACCGTCGTCGCGGTGGCGGAGAAAGCGATGATCCACCAGGCGAAGCGCTGGCCGCCCAGGTAGAAATCCTTGGTGGTGGTGCTGTACTTGCCGAAGTAGAGACCGAAGGCCACCACGGCAACGAAGTAGATCAGCAGGACCGCGATATCCAGGGGAGTGCCGATCATGGCGTGGCCTCCCCGCCGACAAAGGGCAGCCAGAAGGTGAAGGCGCAGGAGAAGAGGAGGAGCAAGGCATAGCCGCCGAGCAGGACACCCAGGAGTTTACGGTGGTCGCCCAGCTTCAGGTCCAGATAGCCACTGGAAAGGCCGGCCCAGAGGCCGACGAGTCCCAACAACCCGCCGATGCCAAACTGACACAAAATGGGCCAGACACGCGCCATGTCAACCATAAGGGAAGTTCCTCTCCAGGGTAGCCAAGGGGGATTGTTGCGGGGGAAAGGCGGCTCTCTCCCGCCTTCCACACCCCAGCTCCGGCGATGGTAGCAGACCGAGGCGCGGTTTCGTCAACCCCGTGATTGCTCCCCCGCCGGTCCTCCCCTATAATCCCTGACCATGACCGATGCTGAAACTAACCCACAACAGACCGCACGAAACGCGGGCGACGCCAGGCTCGCGCTTCTCGCGGGTGCGTTGGGACTGTTGTTTGCCGCAGCGCTTTTCTATCCCCTGATGCGGGGAAACCTTTACCTCGGCAGCGATCTCGGGGCCTATCATTTGCCGGTCCGTACCTTTTACAGCCATTGTCTGAAAGAGGGCCTGAGCTTCCTTTGGTGGCCCGATCAATTCTGCGGCTACTACATCCACGGCGAAGGCCAGGGCGGTATGCTGCATCCGCTGCATTGGCTGCTCTACCGCTTTCTTCCGCTGGACTGGGCATTCAATCTGGAATTTGTCAGTGCTTACCTCATCGCCTACGGGGGCATGATCGCGTTGCTGCGGCGTTGGTCGCTCCCGTGGCACGCCGCCCTCTTCGGCGCGAACTGTTTCGCCTTCTCCGGCTTCACGCTGATTCATTTCATGCACCTGCAGGCCATCGCCATCATCGGGCATCTGCCCTGGATGCTGCTCGCGGCGGATGTACTCTTGAACTCCGAAGACAGTCGAGCCTTTCGGAAGGCCTGGGTCGCGCTCGCGCTCCTCGCCGCGTCGCAACTGCTCCTGGGTTATCCCCAGTATGTGCTGTTTACCCTGCTATCCCTCGGGCTGTATGTACTGGTCCACCTGCGCACTGCGGGCGTCGTGCGGCGCATAGTGCTGCTGGCCCTTGCTCTACTCGTCGGACTTTTCATTGCGGGCGTGCAGATCGTGCCGACCTTCGATGTGCTCCAGACCGCATTGCGCCAGGACAACGCGGACGCGTGGCGCAGCGGCTCGATGCATCCCCTGAATCTCCTTCAATGGACCGGGCCCTACTGGTTCGAGAATCGCCTCGGCTATGGCGTGCCCGCCCATGAATACGGACTCTACACGGGGACGGCGCCCCTGCTCCTGGCGCTCTGGTTTGTATGCCAGCGGCGCGGTCCGCAGCGCGGCCTCGTGATTCCGCTGGGCGTGCAAGTGATGCTTGCCCTCGTGCTAGCCCTGGGCGAGTACGGGGGCTTGTACGCCCTTCTGGCGAAGGTGCCCGTGATCGGTTCCTTCCGCTGCTCCGCCCGCCACATCGTGTTGATTCACTTTTCCCTTGCCGCAATGGCCGCATTCGCCGCCGCCCGATTGACTCAACAACGGGATGCAGGGAAGCGGGGTGTCCTGTCAATCACTATCGCAGTGGCGGTGGGGTGGGCCGCGCTCGCGGCGGTCCTCGTGTTGCGCGCCGTCGGACCTGCGGAGTTCAGCGAGGTATTCACCCGCGACATTCGCTGGCTACTTGCGGGGCCCCTATTGATGTCCCTCGTCGCCGCACTGCTGTTTTACACGACGCGTCGTCCGGCCCTTGGTCTCGGGGCACTCATGGTCGTGGCGATGCTGGACATCGGGTTCTACGCCCTGCCCTTTGTACGGAATCACACGCCACAGTCCTCGTCTCTTTCCGCGCTGGAATCGGTGATAGCGCGGGAACTGCCCGCCGATTTCGACCCTTCACAGTCCCAAGACTTTCGCGCCCACGGCAACTGGCGTGTGGCGCGCCTTACCCAGGTGGGCCTACCGAATTACATGGGCTATGTGGGCCTGCCCCCCGCATGGGAACTGGATCCGAACGCGGATGTCACCAAGCGACTCGCCGGGGTGCGCTGGGAAAAGCGCCCGCTCCACGCGGCCGCATGGACCGTGCATGACGATGCGCTGCCCCGCGCGCGATTCGTGAGTGAGTCGATGGTGGGCGATCCCGCGATAGTGAACAGCGGGCGGATCGATATCGCGAGGGTCGCCATCACGGAGCGGCCGCTTGCGCTGGAAGCCGGTGAGCCGGGCACAGTGACGTGGACGCGGGACGAGCCCGGTGACGTCGCCTTCTCAACATACACGGCCACCACACAACTCCTGATTTTTGCTGAGCGTTACCATCCCGGCTGGCGCGCCGAGGTTGATGGGTCAACGGTTTCGCTGGAGCGGGTCTATGGCGATTTCATGGGCTGCGTGGTGCCCGCAGGTGATCACGCCGTGACATTCGAATTCGCACCATCCAGCCTGCGCTTCGGGGGTGGCTTGAGTGTCGCGGGGCTGCTTTCACTGGCCGCAGGGTGGATTGTCCTGGGGCGGATGGAGCCGATACGATCACATCAGTCCTATCGGTCCTATCAGTCGTAGCTCCAGCCTCCAGCCTCCAGCCTCCAGCCTCCAGCCTCCAGACTCCAGCCTCCAGACTCCAGACTCCAGACTCCAGACTCCAGACTCCAGACTCCAGACTCCAGACTCCAGACTCAATCCTTCCCTCCCACAAAGGTGCATCGGCCCGTCAGCCTGCTTTACAATGCTCCTTTCCCCGAATCCTCCAGTTATCTCCCCATAAAGGCACATCATGCGCGTTTTTTTCTGCTTTTTGCTCCTGGTCGCTCCCCTGGCCGCTCCGGCGGAAGTCATAGACGATGAAATTGAGATCAAAGGTCATCTGGTCGAGCTTGGGATGAGCCCGGATGGGGGCGGCGCGCTGCACACCTTTGGACTGGTTGCGACGCCCTCCAATCTGGCCGGGGGCGATGGCCTGCTGCAGGAGGGCTTCGGCGTTGGCAGCTTCTATGTGCCCAACCGCCGACTCAACGAGCGCATGGAGGCCCTGGATTCCGTACCCGACCGTCCCGTCTTGCAATATACCTATGATTGCGATGGCCCGAACATCCAGGGGCTCCAATCCACCCGCAAGATGGAGTTGATCCCGGACGAGGCGTCGGTGCGCGTCACGTGGACCGTGAAGAACAATGGCAAGGAACGGCAGTGGGTGGCGCCCTGGGTGCGCAATGACGTCACGCCGGGCGGCTCGGTGAGCGAACTTGATCGCTTCGACGTTCCCTCGCGCGGCGGGATCGTGCAACCGGCCCATACGGCCTATTTGCCGGCCTCGCGCAACTGGTTCGCCATGACCGATCCGGTGGAGGACGAGACCCTCTATGTCGTCTTCAATGCCAACCACACCCATTCCTTTCTCGTTCAGCCCTATGTGAAGGACGAGGATGGCGAATTCCCGAAAGCGATGAGCGTACAGACCGCCTTCGTGCCCTTCCTGCTTGGGCCAGGGGAATCATGGAGCACTCAGTACCGGTTGAACATGGTGCGCGGACTGAAGCATGTGGACTTCGCAACGGAAGAGTTCGCCATGCAGATCGACTACGTCAATGGGAAGCTGACCATGCTGGTGTCGGCCATCAAGCCCATGCCGGGCCTTCAGATCGACACGCGCATCAAGGCGACCGACGGCGAAGTGTGGACCCTTCCACGCAAACAGTTTGATCTCGCGCCGAGCCAGCTCGCGCGTTGCAGCTATGAGTGGAAGGCGCCCGCCAATGGCGCCTACGAAGTGCTGGCCCAGTTGTTCCAGGGGGGCAAGGCCCTCAAGATCGGCCAGGAGACGAGCTCGCCTCACGGCGGCATCGACACGCGCTTTGACGTGGGCAATGCCTCCGCGACGCCCTTCCGCGCCTGGACCGACGCGCCCCATGCCCTGGACCAGCAACCGCGCAGCATGGCGCGCACGCTCGCGGTGAAAGGCCCGGTGACCATTTGGGCGGAACCGTCGCTGCGCAAGATCCTGCCGCAGGACGTGGCGAAGCCCGAAGGTCCTGTGGATCCGGTGGTCCGCGTGGCCCTGGCGCAGGGCGAGTCCGAGAGTTTCCAGATCGCAATCCGTCCGAAAGAGAAGACGAACGTGAAGGGCGTGAACGTTACCCTCCAGGATCTGGTCGCCCGTGACACGGACGCCCGGATAGAGGCGAGCGCCGTCAAGATTTTTACCCAGCAATACCAGCACATCGCCGTGCCCAGCCACTTCGAAGGGCCCACGGGCTACTGGCCGGATGCCCTGGTGCCGTACAAATCTTTTGATGCGCGCGGCGGCATCACGACGCCCCTGTGGTTCACCCTGAGCGTGGACGAGAACACCGCACCCGGGACCTATACGGGTTTGATGGAGATCGAGGGAGACGGGCTCTCGCCTGTGGAGCTGTTTGTTGAAGTCGAGGTCTTCGGCTTCAAGCTTCCGTCGCGCCCGATGCTGAAGACCGACTTCGCTTTCGACTCCGATCAGGCCTATGGCGACCACAAGAACTATGGCGGCAAGCTGTCCCAGGTGCAACTGGAAGGGCTCTTCTTCGAGAACGCCGCAAAGCACCGCGTCACGCTCCGCTCGGCCATTCCTTTTCCGTCGGAACAGCCCGAATACAGCCAGGCACTGGCGGCCTACAAGGCGCGAATGGCCAAGGCCGATCCAGCGGGCGTCTCCACGATCAGCGTTCCCCAGACCCTCTTGAATCACGTCGATCAACTTGCATTGGCCAATGCCTTCGTCGTGGAGAATGGACTTCAGGATCGGGCCTTTGTCCATCTGGCCAACGAGCCGCCCCGGCCCGCCTGGCCTCGGGTGATGGAGGGTATCCAGGCCTGGAAAGAGGCCGCGCCGGATATTCCCGTCATGATTACGACCTACGGCCTCGAGCCCTTCTTACCGGATGCCCTGGAGCGGTGGGCGGTGCATGCGCCCGTCTTCGACACCGTGAACAACGCCCGCGTGCTCGAGCGCATCGGCGCGGGCGAAGAAGTGTGGTGGTACGTAGACCAGACCCCGCCCCGGCCCTATGGCAATTTCTTCGTCGACTTCGATTCCATCGATCACCGGATTCTTTTCTGGCAGGCCTGGGCCCTTGGCGTCCGGGGCATGCACTATCGCAGCATCAACGACCACCGCGGCGGGGGCGACCCGTGGAAGGAGCTGGTGGATGTGACGCCCGTGAACGGCGACGGCTTCCTGGTCTACACCGACAAGAACGGCCCGATTAATTCGATTCGCTGGGAGAATATCCGCGACGGGATCGACGACTATGACTATCTCGCGGTGTTCAACGACCGCCGGCGCAAACTGCTCGCCGAGCCTGGGCATGAAGCTCTGCTCCAGCGCGCGGCCGAGGTGTACAACCTGAAGGATGTTATCCCCAGCCTTGTCAGTTTTACCCGCGACCCCGAGGTGCTCGAAGAGAAGCGCCACGCCATCGCGGCGATGATTGTGGAGATGAATGCGGCCCTACGCTGAAGGCCCGAATTGAAAACGGCGGATGCCTGGCAAAGCGCTTTTCGTGCACTCGTCAAAGAGTTTTTCCACGGATTCACACAAATAAAACAAAAAAACTATCGCTGAGGGAAACTATTACTCCTTCGGACTTACTCCGCCGGATTCAAGTTCCCACCTTGGAGCGCTACGGTCGAGTTATCCATGATGTTGTCTTTAATCATAATCGGCTTCTGCGCATCGGTCTGATCGTCGATCACCAGTGTCACATTCTCAAAGACATTGCCCGTCACCACGGCATTGCCCGCCGTGATGTACAGCGGCAGCGGCGCTTCGTTCGCGTTGTGAATGCTGTTTCCCATGATGGCCGTCTCGGTCCCGCGAATATCCATGGCGCGGCCCATCTTTCCGCCTTTCTCCACCCGGATGACGTTGCCGTTGATCGCGTGGTGCTTCGAGTTCGACCAGGAGCGGAAGCCGATGTCGATGTCGCCAATCGGCGTCACGTTGATGATGTTGTCCGACATGATAATGTGGTTGCCCCGATCCGAGCCGAAGGCCACGTGGGTGCGGCCCGTGATCTCCGCGTAGTTTCCGCGCATCTCGCCGGGTCCGGTGAGTATCTCCACCACGTCGGAGGTGGCGTTGCCGAGGAAGTTGTCCACCACGTGCATGTTCGGCCCTTCCAGCATGATGCCCAGACGGCGCGCATTCACCACGTGGCAATTGCGGATGGTGATGTCGTGGGTATCCTCGCCGCTCGGTCCGCCAGGGAAGGTGCGATAGGCCTTGATGCCGCAGAATTCGAAACGCGCGTGAGACACGTTTTCAGCGCCCTCGCCGAGGGGATTGGCGTCGCGATTGGCGTCCACGTAGAGATCGCGGATGGTGACGTGGCCCACCCCCATGCCGATGATACGAATGACATTCGTTTCCTGCGCCGGGGCCTGAATGAGCTTCGTGGAGGAACCCTGGCCCGCCAGTGTTACGTTGCTCCGCTCGACAAGCACGCCGCCGAGGGCGCCCTCCACCCGGCGGATGTCGAAGGTGCCTTCGGTGAGCTGGACCGTGCCGCCGGCTTCCGGCAGCGCGCGGACGGCGGCATTGATTTCTTCCTGGTCGCCGTCGCCATCGGCAACGAAGTTTGCGGTCGCCTTGGATTTGTCGGACGCGTCGTGCGCGGCCACGAGAAAGGTGTCTGCAAATGCGGGAAGGCAGAGAAACACGAAAGCGAGTAAACGTAACATGGGGCACTCCAAAGACGGACACGGTACAAGACTCGGTTGGCGAATAAGTCGAAATCAGATGGAGTATACCCAAAACGAGGGAAGCGATCGCATCATAGGGACAGGGTCGGACCCACGATTTGGAACGCATCAATATCAGTGAAAAATGAAGTTCACCGAATCGAGGGGCGTGTGTACAAGGTCCGGGCCTGTCCTGTTGTATAACGTCGCGACGCTATACGACAGGACAGGCCCGCCCGTTGCGATCATGTCGTTTGGGTAGGTGCCGTGTATTGACGGCAAGTCTCCGCCGCAGCACCGGGTCATGGGGGCGACCCTGTCCCTGCGATTTCACCCAATGTATTCAGCGTGAAATACGCCACGCCGTCGATGCCTGCTTCCTTCGCTGCGCTGATGTATTCCGGAATCTCCGAGGCCGATTTGATCTTTCCGTGACTCGTCACCACACCGAGGCAAAAGGTGAAGCGCGCGTCGCTTTCCTCCGGCTTCACCAGTGCGCGGGCATCGGCGAGGCGCTGGCGGAAGACTTCCATGTACTTGTCGCCGTAATTGTCCGTGTAGCAATAGCCCGAAACGTTGATGATGTCCAGATAGCCCGCCTTCGCCCAGTCCGCCCAGCGCTGGCCCACGTAGTGCCCGCTGGCCACGTGGGGCCCCCAGCAGTAAAGCGCCAGCGTCGTGTCCGGCAGGGCGGTCTTGATGTCCGCCATCAACGCGGTGAGCTGGGCCTCCTTGAAGCGTTGCCAGGGCGTATCGCCGCGATCCGTGATGGCGTGCTTCGCGTCCGGATTCGCAGCAGCGAAAGCCGCCGCGCCGACGGGATCGAGGCCCACGGGCTTGTTCGGATAGCGCAGATAGTCCAGCAGTACACCCTCAAGTTGATAGCGCGCCACGACCTCCTTCAACATCCCGGTGATCCATGCACGCGCTTCGGGATTCGCCGCGGAAATGTAGCCGCCCAACGCGGCATCTTTCTCGCGCAGCGCCCACTCGGGATGTTTCATGAGAATACCGGCAGGTGCGTCGTGACCGCAGATCAGCACGGGCACCGCTGGGTACACCTGAAGTCCCGCGGCCCGCGCCGCCGCAATATAGGCGCCCAGCGCGTCCCACTCGCCATAGAGCGATTCGGGGTGAAAGGTGCCGGGGTAATAGGAGCGGCCCGACGAATCGGCCGCATAAGGCATGACGATGTTGAGTCCCGCGCGCATCGCACTCGCAATGCTCTCGTCGATATCGGCGAGTCGCTTCTCCACCGAGTCGCCAGGCAGCGCAACGCGGTGGAGATGGACATAGGCCGCGTTGAAGGGCGCCTCGGCGAAGGCGGACACGGTTGAAAACAGTGCCGTCATCAGCAAGACGACGCGAATCATCGATCCACTGCCGAAAAGGAAGTCAGCGACACGGTCCCTGTGCAGGGTCCATAAACGCCATTGGCGAGGGCTACATTGTCCTGATTGAACGTGCTGAGATTGGGTGTGAAACCCATTTCCCCACTACCGATGCCAACGCTATCCTGGGAGATAAGCATCTTTCCTTCAGCCATGGTGAATGTCAGTTCAGTCTTTTCCTTCCACGTGAACGGCACAGCCACCTGCCCTGGTGCGGTAAGTTTGTGTACCACGCCATACTCCGCCACGGCGGCTTCGGGAATCACCGCTTGGACTTCCGGGATCCAGGGTGTGCCGCCTTTGTTCATTGTAGCGATGTAAAGGGAATCCTGGAAGTTGGTCAGGCTGACGATGCGCTGGCCCCAGGCGTTGTACGCCGGCGGCTTGTCCTTCATCGCGCGGGCGTAGGGCTCCTGATCTTCCATACTCAATTCGGGCTGGGTGAATACCCGCGTGACGAGCGTCCACGTCTTCGCCTCGTGGTCGAAGCGCCACAACTCGCCCCACGGCCACACGCCGACGTAGAGATAGCCACCATAAATCGCCAGGGTCTGTGCTTCGCGCGCATTCGCCGAGACCCCTTCGGGCACGGGAATCGCCGGATCAAAGAGCTTCAGACCTTCCTTGTCGTATTGAAAGAGCGATCCCGTAGGGTACTGGCCGATGAGCACCTTGTCGTAGAAGCGCGTCATGCTGTAGCCCTGCCAGCTCTTGCCGTCCGTCTTCCGGTGGGTGGTCAATTCACCGTCGCGAAAGCTGTAGAACTCGCCCACGTTCGTGGTGACGAGAATCTCGCCGTCGTAGTTGCCGAGCGTGAAGACACTGCCGACAATCGGAAAGGACTTCGCGTTTTCCAGTGCAATCGTCTCGCCCGGCTTCCATGGAGCCACGTAGAGCATGTCGGGTTTCACATGGCAGATGACCATCTGGCCATTCACGTAGTAGTAGCGTCCCGCCCCGAGGGTAGAGGTATAGATCGCCTCGCCGTTGTAGGTGATCCGTTCGTTCTCGAAGATCAGGCGGCCGTTGTTTACCAACTGGCTGCCGCCGTAGTTTTCCGTCTCGTCCTCCCAGGAGACATCGATCTTCTTCCATCCGCCTTGGCTATCCGGCGTGAGCCAGGGTTCGCCGCGTCCGTAATTGCCAACGGCCAGGAGCGTATTTGAATCCACTTGAAGTCGCACGCCGTTGTTGTCTGGGCCGAAGGGCTTTCCCATCGGTGTGATCTTGGCTTCGGGCGCGGAGGAGCGGTGGTAGAAGATCAACTGGCGATTGTTGTCGCGCATGTAGGTGGAATGGGCATCGTCAAAACCCGCACCGAAGATGACCTCGCCGTCACTGCTCTTCAGTTCGAAAAGAGTTCCCAGGCTTTGGCCCAGATCCGGCTCCGGCTTGTAATTGAGCCGGATAGTCATGCCGGGCCCCTCTTGCATTTCGGCGTACCAGTCGGTGACGCGAAGGCGCTGCCAGCCTTCTATATAGTTTACAAGTTCGGCGGACGCCGAAAGGGACACGATGAATAGCGAGAGGGTCAAGACGCAGTAGCGCATGAGATACTCCTTGGCGTGGAGAGACGGTGCAATAGGTATAACACACGACTAACGATAGGGAAAGCCTGGGGGCCGGGTCAACTCTGGGGGAAAGGGCTCTGGAGCATTGGAATAACTCGCAGGCACGATATCCACGATCAGCGCCACTCGCCTTCGCGAGCATTACCGCGACGCTCGCAGCACCTTGACATCAGGAGCGGCGCCAACGTGGCTTAAGCTTCCAGCTTGAGGCAAGGCCCACTTTAGTATTCAAGTGGCTCCTTGAACCGTTCAACGATTCCAGTCCAAGAACAATTTAGAGGGCATGTCGAACAGTGGAGGGGCACGGTCTCAGGCTGGAAGCCCATGCCAAGCTGGCGTAGAGATGATAGGGTTGTGCAGGGAACGCAGGTTCACAGTCTACCTCGAATGAATCGGCGCGCTGAATGGTAATCAAAATGTGCCACACATCTTGAGCCCGGTGTGCCACGACTCCATACGACCCATACGACCCATAAGACCCATACGACCCATAAGCACTCCCTCATCAACTATGAACTATCAACTATCAACCGGAAAAAATGATACACTCTCCTTGAACCACGGCAGTTCCATCGGAAAATCGGTCACCACGAGGGCAACCACATGAGTACCAGCCAAGTCATCATCGGCACCTACCCCGAGGCCACGGCGGCCCACCTCGCCCGAGTGCGCCTCGACGCAGCGGGGATAAAATCCTGGCTCGTCGACGAAAATATCGCCTCCGCCTACCCCTTCTACACGCAGGCCATCGGGGGCGTGAAACTGGCCGTCCGCGAGGACGACGCCCTCGCCGCGACGAGCGTCATTCAAGGTCTGGACGCCACCGAGCAAGCGCGCTACCAGCAGAATCTTTGCCAATGCCCCATGTGCGGTTCGAAGAACGTGGGGGAGAACCCCATGCGCTTCTTCTGGCTCCTGCTGCTGACGCTGATGACCTTCGGGTTGTACCTGCCACTGTTTTACCGGCGGCACAAATGCGGAGATTGCGGGAGTGTGTGGTGAGATGGAAACCCTTGAGGAACAACCGGGTTGAACGCACTTTCCGTGAGTCCATATCGATCTTGCCTACACCATAGGGCGACTCCGGCTAGTAATGGTCATCTACGTTACCGAAGTCTCAGAAAGTGAGTGCTATTGATTCACTTGGGTCAGGCAGGTGCTCGAATGATGAAGTCGCGAATTCGATTCCAGACGCCCACCAATCCGCGGAGCGGATGGCAGTCTGTAGCCTGGGGCTTCAGCCCCAGGTTCATAGTTCGACCCGGCAGTGAATCCGCGAAGCGGATGGTAGAGCAAGCGACTCCGCTCTGCCATCCGCTTCGCGGATTCAACCACAGACTGCGCCTGATCCTGGGGCTGAAGCCCGAGGCTACGGACTGCCGCTCCTTCGGAGCTGGAATTCTGGTTCACTGCCACGGACTAAATCATAACTTGTGGTCGCTGTTGCTTAAGTGACAATGTACGCTCAAACCGGCTCAACCACTTTTGAATCCAATGAGGGAGTGGGAATGAAAGACTTTAGCAATCAATTTGAGTATGTCGGATTCTGGACGCGCGTTTGGGCTGCGATCCTGGATGCCGTGATCTTGTTACCACTAACGTTGTCAATGGTCTTCCTCTTCGGTTCGACCGGTTGGGCGGTGGAGCATCGTAGCATCGCGTTGGAGTTGGCATTGGCTGTGCTGTGGATCGGACTCTACGTGTGGTGCGTTATGCGCTTCGGGGGGACGCCAGGAAAACTGATCGTGGGCATACGGATAGTCGATGCGCAAGGTCAGTATCTCAATCTGAAACGCGCACTGCGTCGGGAACTGGTGCCCAACATACTCTTGAATGTTGTTTATTTACTGCAAATGTACAAGGCGCTGTCCACGTACCCTGAATCGGCCCCGCGGAAAACGATAATCGAAATTGGCGCGATCATCAATGACTACGGTCATCCGTTCACGCAAATAGCCACGGTTTTGGGCTTTCTTGTTTATCTGGACATTGGGATGGTGTTACTTACTCGGAAGAAGCAGGCGTTGCATGATCTCATCGCGGGTAGCTTCGTCATCACGAAGCGGTCGTACTTGAGCCAGTCGGATTCCGTGGAGGAAGTGGAGGTTAGCCCTCCGGACCTGGAGGCCCAATATGCGGAGTGATGCGGCCTTGGAAGTCGTGCATCCGAAGCTCATCGCGTCGCAGGAGTTTTTCGTGATACGGTGCAGACATTGCCCGCCGGAAATGCGGAAATTTCAGACGAGTGTCGTACTCGTGATCGTACATTTGCCAGGTTCCCGACGAGATGCGACGCGTGGTTCAGTCACCGTTAAGCAGCAGAAAAACTGTGTGGTCCACGTTTGACCGTCACAACCTTTGAAGGAGATTGGAAATGCACTGCGAGAACTGTGGGGTGGAGGTTACCTTCCGGGACGGACTTCGTCAGCCAACGCCGTTCCACTTCAAATGCACCAAGTGCGGGGCGAGGCATCGCGTGCGAACCCCCTATATGGGATCCATCGTTATTGGGGTGACGGTGGCTTCTGCCTTGGCGGCCGGTGCCGTGGTTGGTGCCGCGATTCTTCTCGGGCCGTACAGCTTGCTGGTTTCAATCCCCTTGTGTGTTGGGGGCTGGCTTGGCCTCGAAGTCTGGACTCACGAATACATTTCGAGGAATGGCGAATTCGAGCAGTTCTAAACTTTGGACTCTGGTATTGAGGTCACGCTATGCCGCTGAACCTGTCGATAATTCATCTAGTGCTTGCCCTTAGCCTGTTCAGCGGTATGCAGACCGCCCACGCCTGCTCCATGTTCACCCTCGTCCGCGACGGCATGGTGCTCATGGGCAACAACGAGGACTACGTCGAGCCGGGCTATGTCTGGTTTATCCCCGCGGCGGAGGGGCGGCTGGGGCGGATTAACTTCGGCTTCAAGGACCGCTTCGCCCAGGGCGGCATGAACGAGAAAGGGCTCTGTTTTGATGCCGCCGTGACCGCCGAGGTGCCCTGGGCACCCGACCCGGCAAAGAAGGACACAAAGAATCTCCTCGAGATCATCATGGACACCTGCGCCACGGTGGATGAGGCCGTCGCCCTTTTCGAGCAATATAACTGCAAACACCTTGCCGGCGGACACTTCATGCTGGCCGATGCGACGGGCGTGTCCATCGTGGTGACCTGGCTGCCGGAATCGGGCCTGAACATCGTTCGGCGCGAGGGCGACCATCAGCTCATCACCAACACGCGTCTGGCGGCCTCGGGTTTTCGCTGCGAGCGATTCGTGCTGGCGGAGCGCGTGCTGCGCGGTGAGCCGGGCGCGCCGTTGGAAGTGGCGAAGAAGGCGCTGGACACCATCCACCAGCGCGGACCGCAGGCCTTCACGAGCTACTCCAACATCTACGATCTCAAAGCGCGCAAGGTGTACGTGTTCAATCTCGCGAACTATGACGAGATGATTACCCTTGACCTCACCGAAGAACTTGCCAAGGGCGAGCATCGCAACGCGCTGAAAGATATTTTCCAGCACAGCCCCAAGCTGAAAAGCATCACCAGCGCCGAGCCGCGCATCTATGACACCCGCATCGAATTGCCCGATGAAGCGCTGAGCCCGTTTCTGGGGCGCTATTCGGTGCTGGACGGTAAGACCATCATCACCATTGATCGCGGTGAGGACGGGCTGTTGCTGAACCCCGGCACGGGAAAGTCCGCACATCTCCTCCCGGAGAGCGATTCGACCTTCCGAATCGCGGAAGGTGGTCAGATCACCTTTACGCGATCGGCAGCGGGCGAGGTGGACGGCTTCGTCATGTATCGCAATGGGGATCACGTCGGCGACAAGCTCCCGGAATAGAGGAGTTGCATCATCAGACCGATCTGTTTCCCCCGATCCGTCTGATCGGTCCGGTCCGCCCGACACCCTTCTTGGCGAATTCCGAAAAACTTTCCCATTGACAGGTGCGACACTTGTAGCATAAACTGCGACAAGGCAAACAAACTGCGCCAACAGGGAGGCACGCCATGACGGAAAAAGACCTGAACCGATCCGGGATGACCGAGGCGGAGTGGAAGGTGATGAAGGCGGTGTGGGTGCTGGAGAAGACCAACGTCCGCGAGGTTTTCGACGCCCTGCAGGAGAGCGAGGGCTGGGCTTACAACACCGTGCGCACCCTCATGGAGCGCCTGGCGGCCAAGGGCTACCTGAAGGCGCGTAAGGTGGGCAATATGTACTTCTACACGCCCGCCGAATCGCGCAAGAGCGTCTCAGCGCGCGCCCTGTGGGAGTTTGTGGACAAAGTCTTCGACGGCGCGGTGGGCCCGCTCGTGTCCTACGCGGTGAAAGAGAAAAAACTGACGCCAGAAGAACTGGACGGGCTGCGGCAGTTGCTCGAAAAGAAAGGGGATAAGAAATGAACGCATGGTTACATGGAGTAAATGCGTCGTCGGCGCCCTTGCTGCTGGATCACGTCTGGCCCATGCTGTGGCAGTCGTCACTGCTGATCGTGCTGGTGGCGCTCGCGGGGCGCACCCTATTTCGCAAGGCCTCGCCACAGTTGCGCTATGCCCTGTGGGGCCTGGTGTTGATACGCCTCGTCGTGCCGCCCTGGGTGGATCTCCCCACGGCGCTGGGGCATTGGGGCATGCCGGAGATGCGCCAGCACGTCGCGGCCTACGTTCCCCTCGACGCCGCCGCGCCCGCCGCCACGGCGATTTTGCAACGACCGTTGGTGGGCGGATTTTCGCCTGCATTGTCCAACAGCGTGACGGATGGGGGCGCCCAGGTGCTATCGGCTGTCGCTCCACCCAGCCAGTGGAGCCTTGCGCTCCTCGTCATCGGGCTATGGGTCCTGGGCGTAGCGTCGTTGTTGCTACTGCTCCTTGCGCGACTCTTCCGCATGCACCGCCAAGTGAAGCGGGGCGCGCCCGCACCGGCCTGGATAGGCCAGGCGGTTGCACGTTACCGGACCACACTCGGTGTGCGCCTGCCCGTGCGCGTACGCCTCGTTCCGGGTAACCAATCGCCCGCACTGATGGGCCTGTTGCGTCCCACGATTCTACTACCCCAGGGCGCTCTGGAGAATCTCCGGGAAGATCAACTGCGGGCGGTGCTGGCCCACGAAATCGCCCATGTGAAGCGCTGGGATTTCGTCGTGAACTGGGCGCAGGTTCTCCTGGGTATCGCCTACTTCTTCCATCCCCTGCTGTGGTTCGCCAATCGCGAGATGCGCCGCGAACGGGAACTCGCCTGCGACGACCTGACGCTGATCACCCTCGGCCTCAACCGCGAGGGCTATGCCGAGAGTCTCTTGCGCGTCGCGGAGGGCCTCTCCACCGTGCGACGCCTCGCGCCCGTGCAGGTCGGCGTGATGGAAGGCGAATTGGAGCTCGCGCGGCGGCTGCGGCGCATCCTCGATCAAAAGATCCGCCCCGTGCCGCGATTGACCGTGTTGTCGCTCGGCATCGTGCTTGTCTTCGCGGCCGTGTTCGGCACCTGGCACTTTGCCGTCGTTGAGCCAACGGTCGAGGCCGCCGTGGCCGAAGAAGAAGTGGAGAGGAGATCGCTGGAGGTGAAAGTGGTGAACGAGGCGGGAGAACCCGTTGAGGGCGCCCTCGTGACGCCGACCTTCTTGCGGTCCAGTTCAGATCCGGGAAGCAGTTACGGCTGGCGGGAGGATTTCGGCCGGCCAGGGCCCGCAAAATCGAACGCCGATGGTATCGCGACGGTGAGCTACCCGCGCTACGTCCTGGAGCGGCAAGAGACTGACGTTGTAGCGGTAATCGCACGCCATCCAGACTATGCGGCGGGTGCTCAGGTTGAATTAAAGGTGGACGGCTCCTCCCCCGCTCTGGTGATGGAGGCGGGCGCTACGCTTCGCGTATCGGGACACCTCGGAGACGCCCCAAACGCCGCAACACCCCTGTTTGCCCTGCTCAGTGGAACGCCAATCGGCGAATGGCAGTCCTTGGACAAGGGCAAACTTCAACGGAGCGATCTGCTGTCGGGGCCGCATCGTGTATTGCTGATTCACAAATCGAAGGACGGGAGCTTGTTTTTCTCCGATTCGCACGAGTTTGAAGCGCGGAAGGGCGTGATCAGCGAATTCACGCTGCCGCTCCAACGGGGTGTGCGATTGTCGGGAAGACTAAGTGGCAGCGTGCCCAGACCCGTAAAGGATGGCTGGGTGGAAGTCCGTATTCGTCCCGCGTCTCAGGTGGGGGCGGGCAAGTATCCACAGGGTAGTGTGGAATGGACGGCGCAGGCGGAAGTCGATGAAGATGGAAGCTTCGTCCTCGAAAACCTGCCGAAAGGCCATGGTGAGATAACAGCCGCATGCGAAGGCGCGGTATCGATGGGCGAGCCGTGGCCTGACATGCCATCTGTTTTCGGCGCACCGGTTGTCACAACGCTCGACAGGGAGGCAAACGAGGTAGCGGTGTCGATGATCGCCTCCGCGACGGCGATAGTGCGCGTAACCGGGCCGGACGCAAATCCTGTGGCAGGGGCAACAGTTTCCCTCTGGCCAAACGTCCAGTACTTCGAGCAGTACAGCACCATATTCGGAATGGCGCCCTTTAACTCGGTGGAAGGCCTGGGCCTGACGCAGGAGGAGATGATGGCGCGCTGGATGACGAACAGGGCGCATGAGGGGACGACCGACGACACGGGCGTGGCGACCACCAAGAACCTGCCGCCCTGGGCGGCCGAGTTTACGGTGAGAAGTGAAACGCTGGAGTTGAGCCCGAACGAACAGCAGCGGCGCCAGCGATCGATAGAGCTGCATCCCGGCGAATCCACAGAGGTCACCGCGCAGCTCGTCGCCAAAGGCACGGATGCACTCGGGGCCGATACCCCGGCTCCGCCCGCCGCCGCCGCGCCGAAGAAGCCCACGCCAGCCGGGCTCGCGGCCGCCATCGCCACAGAACGGGAGAAAGCGAACGCGGATCCTTTTGCGTTGCCCACGACGCCCGCCTCGCCCGCGAACCGATTTGAAGGCAAGGTGGTGGACGAATCCGGCAATCCCCTCGCCGGCGTTCGGGTGGATGCCTGGACCTGGTGTCCCGGCGAGGAAACTGACACCGATGCCGATGGCGGCTTCGTGCTGGACGGCTTTGATGCCGATCAGAACACCATCGAGGTGCGCATCGCGAAGGAGGGCTACTCGCCGGTCCACATGTTCAGACAGCCGCTGGGCGCACTCGTGGCGCCGGTGGTGCTGACCACGCGCACTTACCTCGAAGGCATCGTGACTGATAGTGCGGGCAAGCCGGTCGCGGGGGCGCTGATTCGCGCCGATGCCGGTCCGCGCGACGCAGAAGGGGGCTACCTCGGCGAAACCATCACCTCGACACAAAGCGGTGCTGACGGGACCTATCACTTTCCGGTACAGCACGGGACCTATACCGTGTCGGTCGTCGCGGGGCTGGAAAACGCCACCCTGAAGGAGGTGGCCGTGGCGCAGTACGAGGCCAAACGCCTGGACATTCAAGTCAGGCCGGGCGCAGTGTTTCGCGCGGTGGTGATCGACTCTGTGACGAAGAAGCCCGTGGAAGGCGTGCGCCTGGCAAATTGGCGGCGAGAAGAGTTCGAGGGCGTTTCCGATGCCAGCGGCAATATCGAGATCGCCGGCATGCCGGAGGGCCCCTTTGAGTTCGACGTGCACGGCGACGCGCTGGGCATCACGCGCTGGTGGTCCGAAGACGCGGTGAATGAACACGAGCGGGAATACATTCGCACCGATCGAAATTGGCAGCGCAATTTCGACGATCTCACGTTTAACATCGCGCCTGGCATGGAAGCCGTTACCATCATTGCCGAACAGGGCGCACGGGTGCACGGCACGGTACTCGATCCCGACGGCAATCCGGTGGCAGGTGCCACGGTCGCGCCCGCCCTCACGGGCACGAGCAATTCGCTCACGGGCGACACGCGCTTCAGCGTGACGACGAACGAGCAAGGGGCCTTCGACATGCTGCTGCCCGCGAGCAAAATCCGCGAGTACAACCTGATCGCCCACGACGGCGACTACGAGGAATGGCGGACCTGGGCCAATGGCGTGATGGATCCGATCAGCACGCGGCCCGGCGACGTGATGGAAAACGTGGAAATCCGCCTGCAACACCCCTGTGTTATTCGCGGCAAGGCGGTCGATGACGCAGGCAACCCACTTGTGGATCGCGAAGTGCGCGCCGCGGCGAAGGCGCAGAACGACAACCGCTACTACGTGCCCACCACGCGCACCGATGCCGAAGGCAACTTCGAGTTGAAGTTCGTCGCGCCCGGCGAACACTACGTCCAGGCCGCGCCCTTCTGGCTGGATCCGACCGAGGCACCGGAAGGAAGCACCCAGGTCGTCGCGGCCGCAGTCGATGCCCCCGTAAAAGGTGTAACGCTGGTACGTAAGCGGGAGGAATGAATGGTGAACCATTTTCAATTCGCTATTCTGAATTCACTATTCCTCGTTCGCCCGCGCCCTCTCCACGGCTTCCAGATTCTGCAGCGCCCAGTCCCGCAAGTCATCGAGGATCGGTAGCAAACTCCGCCCCAAATCGGTCAGGGAATACTCCACGCGTACGGGCATTTCGTCGAACTGTTCGCGGTGGACGAGGCCATCGCGCTCGAGTTGACGGAGCTGCGTGGTCAGCACGGTCTGGGAAACGCCGGGGATATGACGACGGAGTTCGCCGAAGCGTTTGGCGCCGTCGCGCAACCACCAGATGATGGTCCCATGCCAGCGTCCGCCTATGATCTGGAGCACGCTCCCCACGCGGCAGGGATCCTGCATGGTCTCTAGGAGGATCTTTGACACTGGTATCGTACTCCTAACCAGGTGAGCGGGAACTAACCCGTTGAACGGGCAAGCGAAGTGCCTTAAAATCGGGCCAACAATTTGGATGGACGGCGGATTTGGCTGAATCCGGCACATCCAGGGAATCACGAGTCTGCTATCCCGCAACTATATCACGAGGAGACCCCACCATGTCATCGATCCTTCCCCACACCGACGGCGGCCTGCTAACGGCGGACAACTGCGCCGTGGTATTCATCGACGACCAGCCCCAGATGCTTTTCGGCGTCGCCAACCACATCGACCGGCAGCAGCTCATCAGCAACACGCTCCTGCTCGCCAAAGGCGCAAAGCTATTCGGGGTTCCGGCCATACTCACCACGGTCGAGACCGACTCCTTCAGTGGGCCGATGTGGCCCCAGTTGCTGGATGTGTTCCCGGATCAGGAACCCATCGAGCGCACGGGTATGAATTCCTGGGACACGGAGGCCTTCCGCGAAGCCGTGCGTAAGACGGGGAAGAAGAACATCATCCTCGCCGGACTCTGGACGGAAGTCTGCATCACGTGGCCCACCCTCAACATGCTCAACGAGGGTTACAACATCTACGTCGTCGAGGATGCCTGCGGCGCGACGTCCCAGGCGGCCCACGACGCGGCCCTCTCCCGCATGGTGCAGGCGGGCGCGGTACGTCTGACGACCATCGCCACGGTGCTTGAATTCCAGCGTGACTGGGCGAATCGCGATCACTACAATGACCTGATGAATCTTTTCCGCGAGCATGGCGGGGCCTATGGCGTCGGCATCGAGTATTGCTACACCATGGTTCACAAGGCGCCCGCCGCACGCAAGGTCACAAAGTAACCCAAACTCCAGGAGCGCGCGCGATGGAACCCGTACACGTAGCGATAACCCGATTGGTGCAACCCGGCAAAGAGGCGGCGTTCGAAAAGGCGATGTACGCCTTCATCGAGCGCTCCATCGGCGTCCACGGCGTCACGGGCGTACACCTGCTGCGGCCCGCGCCCGGCGCGGACAGCCGGGAGTACGGCATCTTGCGCTCTTTTGAAAGCCGCGAAGCGCGGGATGACTTCTACGCCTCCAAACTCTTCGCGGCGTGGGAAGAAGAAGTCGCGCCAATGGTCGAGAGCGGCTGCAGCAAGCGAGAACTGCACGGGCTCGAAGCCTTCTTCCAGCGCGGGGCCGGGCCGCACCCGCCGCGCTGGAAGATGGCGACGCTCACGTGGATGGGCGTGTTTCCATCGGTCGTGGTGTGGTCGGCGATCCTCGGTCCGCTGCTCCAGGATTTGCCCCGCGTCGCCATCACGGCGGTGGTTACGGGCTTCGTGGTGTTGACCCTCGCCTGGGTTGTGATGCCAGTACTTACGAAAGCCTTCGGCGGATGGCTGAGGGCGAGCGAGGCCTTGGCAGTCGAGAAGTAGCGTTGCGAGCGGCCTGAAGGTGCCGAAGGTTTATGGGTCTTGTGGGTCAGAATGAAGACTTGAGCACGCCCGGCACTCACAGGACCCATTGGTCCCATAAGACCCATAAGACCCATAAGACCCATTAATCACAAACGATCAAAGGAGTCGTCCCATGACACCCGATCTCATCCTCCACAACGGCAAAATCACCACCCTTGACCTCACCCGCCCCGAAGCGTCCGCTCTGGCGATTGTCGATGGCAACATTGTCGCCACAGGGTCCGACGATGAGATCATCGCCCACGCCGCGAATGACATCCCGCGCATCGATTTAAAGAACCGCCGCGTGATTCCCGGCCTGAACGACTCCCACCTCCACGTGATCCGCGCGGGCCTCTTCTACAATCTCGAATTGCGCTGGGACGGCGTCCCCACGCTGGCGCAGGCCCTCGATCAGCTCAAGGCACAGGCGGAGCGCACGCCGCCGCCGCAGTGGGTTCGGGTCATCGGCGGGTGGAACGAGTTCCAGTTCGCCGAGGGCCGCATGCCCACGGTGGACGAGATCAACAAGGCCGCGCCCGACACGCCCGTGTTTGTGCTGCACCTCTATGACTCCGCGCTGTTGAACCGTGCCGCCCTGCGCGCCCTGGGCTTCAATGAAAGTACGCCCAATCCCCTCGGCGGCCTGATCGCGCGGGATGCGTCCGGGCGACCGACGGGGCTCCTCATCGCCGAGCCGAGCGCCCTGGTGCTCTATTCCACCATCGCAAATGCGCCGTCGCTCTCTTTCGAGGATCAGCTCAATTCCACGCGCCACTACATGCGCGAATTGAATCGATTCGGCGTGACCAGCGCCTCCGATGCGGGCGGCGGGGGGCAGAACTATCCCGACGACTACGGCGTCATCAACAAGCTCAATGAAGACGGTCACCTGACGCTGCGCATCGCCTACAGCCTCTTCGCGCAAAAGCCTGGCCATGAGCTCGCGGACTACACGCGCTGGCTTGGCATGACCAAGCCCGGCGCGGGCGGCGACATGCTCCGGGTGAACGGCGCGGGGGAAAACCTCGTGTGGAGCGCGGCGGACTTCGAGAATTTTCTCCAGCCCCGGCCCGACTTACGCCCCGCCATGGAAAGCGAGTTGGAGGTCGTGGTCCGCATGCTGGCGGAGGCGCAGTGGCCCTGGCGCATCCACTCGACCTATGAAGAATCCATCGACCGCTTTTTGAATATCTTCGAGCGAGTCCATCGCGACACGCCCATCGACCAACTGCGTTGGTTCTTCGATCACGCGGAGACGGTGTCCGAGCGATCGCTGGAGCGCATCAAAGCCCTCGGCGGCGGCATCGCCACGCAACACCGCATGGCCTATCAGGGCGAATATTACATCCGCCGCTACGGAAAAGAAGCCGCGCGGAAGAAGCCGCCCATCCAGCAGATGCTCCGCATGGGCATCCCCGTGGGCGCGGGCAGCGACGGCACCCGCGTGGCGAGCTACCACCCCTGGACCTGCCTCTGGTGGATGGTTACCTCTAAGACGGTCGGCGGTACCGTCCTCGCCGAAGAATCCGACCGCCTCAGCCGCGAAGAGGCTCTCCGCCGTTACACCCAGGGTAGCGCGTGGTTCAGTCGGGAGGAGAATCGAAAAGGGACCCTCGCGCCGGGATTCTTCGCTGACCTTGCGGTGCTGAGCGACGACTACTTCGCCGTAGAGCCAGACGAAATCCGTGGGCTGGAAAGCGTCCTTACCATGGTGGGGGGGAAAGTGGTCCACGGCAGCGGCGAGTTCGCCGCACTCGCACCCGACCTGCCCGCGCCGAGTCCCGACTGGTCACCCGTCAAACACGTGGGCGGTTACAACAACACAAAGCCGATCCCGCCCGCGCACAGCCACATCCCCGTGATGGCGGCGGATGGAAGGGTATGGGATACCGGTTGCGGGTGTAATTTATAACGCGAGAATTGCTCCGCCCCAATTCTCAATTGACCGTTCACCGTTCACAAATCCAACACCATCCGCCGGTGTGTAGCCACCCGGCCCGCCTCGTTTTCCAAGGTCGATGGGTTCTCCTTCACCGCGCGATAGCCCAGTTGCGTATAGAGCGCCTGGGCGCGGGGATTCTGCGCGGAAACGTCGAGGGCGCACAGGGAAGCGCCGAGTTCGCGGCCTTCCGCGTGCATGTGCTCCATGATCTGCCGCCCGATGCCTCGGCCGCGTAGCGCAGGCAGCACGGCGACATTGCCGATGTAGAACATATCGGCGCGCGATGGCGGCACGATGATCTTCTCTATTTGGAGCCCGCGCCGGACAATTCGCGGCGCATCGAAGAAGCCGTAGTGTTGAACCATTTGCGCCAGGATGGGCCAGAGAAAGTCCTTCGCCATGGCGCCGGTGTAGCCCACCGCCGTGCCCACGACTTCCCCATCCAACTCCGCCACGCGATGGTAGCGCCAACTGAACTCGCCGCGATCACTTGCGAAAGCATGGGCGATGAAACCCCGGGCGTCCATGGGCGTGCGATGAGAAAACACGAAGTCGAAGGCATTCGGACCCGCGCTGTAAATCAGCGGGGTCGCCGCCTCAAGATCGTCGGCCCGCGCCGGGCGAATCGTCAGCGCCATTTTTCTCAGCGTCTCCGTTCCGCTTTCGTATCCACCTTGCATCGGGAAGGGTCTTGCTCCTATAGTCAAGTCGGTTGTGCACAGCGCAGTGTCGGTCAGCCCCAGCCCCTTATAGAGGAGCACACGTCATGCCCAAGTATATCCCCTTCCCCACCATCATTGAAGCGGCGGGCAACAAACGCAAGGTCATTCGCGAATATGTGGGGCATGCCAATACCGGTACTGAGCACATGAGCATTGCCCACATGCAGAGTCCCTCGGGTTGGATCGAGCCAGGGCAGCGGCCTGAGTTCGCAGAGTACACCGTAGTCATCCATGGCCAGCTCCACGTCACCGACGAATCCGGCGAAACCGCCGTCGTCTCCGCAGGAGAAGCCATCGTCACCTACAAGGGCGAATGGATACAATACAGCACACCCGGCGCTGACGGCGCCGAGTATATCGCCGTGTGTATCCCCGCATTTTCCCCCGACACGGTCCACCGCGACGGCGAATAGTCGGCGATTCACTTCCCTTCGATGTTTCGCGGTGCGCCGGGGTGCCCGGCCTTCTCCGCCAGGGCGCGGGCCGCGCGATCCCGGATCTGATCCAGTCCGGACGACGCCAGCACCGCTCCGCCCACGAGTGTGCCGCAGATGGGGAATGGGAGGCCCACCACGACGCCCCCCAGCAGGCCCTTGAATAGCGCCCGACTCCAGCGCTCTCTCGCCCAGTAGCGTTGAATCATGCAGGTGCCCAGACCGCCCACGGTGAAGCCCAGCACCACTGCAATCGGCAGCGCCACGGCGCCCGTAACTACCGTGCCCGAAAAAAGCAGCCAGTCCAGGCCCAGAATCAGGCCACCCGTGGCCGGATGAAGAAAAGAAGACCCACCGGGGTCCGCCTTGTCCTGTGTTGTGTCCATTGCAATTCCTTCGGGTTAGAGGCAATACGGTCAAAGTTCCCGCAAGAGCTTTACAACGCAGCCGGGCCATTTATTCACGCCTCCGCAAGCTTTCACGCCGTTGTCACCCTGTGGGTCATTAGTATAAAGTTGCAAATGAAGTGAAAAATGGTAATAATCCGAATCGGGTTTTTGGTTCGGTGCAAAAGTGGGGCCTTTTCGGCAGCCATGGCGGGATTTTACGCCATGTGAAAGGGCAGTCTTCCGGTCTTCAGGGAACACGCAGGAAGACCTATGGGCGCATGCCTGCGGCGCGCAGGCTTCAGGGTGAGGATGAGGCAATGTCCTGGATTTTAACAGCGAAGTCGGGTTTGCATCGGGGTGTCCACTGGGCCATCGCACCCGAACCCCTCGTTCTCGGGCGGGGCCTGGGCTGCGACATCGTCATCAGCGATCCCGTCGTCTCCCGTCGCCACTGCCGGGTCTATCAGCGCGACGACGCCGTCCACGTGGAGGACCTGGGCAGCAGCCACCTGACCCTCATCAACGGCGAAGCCGTGGAAAAGGGCGTCGTCGGCCCCGGTGACACCATTACCCTGGGAAACGCCATCTTCATGGTCACCCGGGGCACCGCGCCCGCCCGAACGCCCGTTGGGCCCAAGCTGGGCGATGTCACCCTCAGCCTCTTCGATCACGCCGTGGAGTTCAACCGCGAAGACCTCTCCGCCACCCTCCTCGAAGGCAAGCCCCAATCCATCGCGGGCCTCGTGGAGTTGTTCACCCTGGGGCGCGCCCTCAGCCAGTGCACCCGCCGCGCCGAGCTCCACGAACACTGCCTCGCCGCCATCGCGCAGGCATTAAGCCCCGACAGTACCGCCATCGCTCTGCGAGGCGCGGCACCCAAAGCCGCCAACCCCGAGGCCGCCGCCCCCCAAGGCCCCGTCCACTGGCACCCCGAACATATCGACCGCGATGGATGCTTCCTCTCCGCCCTCGACAAAGTCCTGGGCGACGGGAAAGCCTTCCTCACGCCCATCCGCACCAAAGAGCAGGGTGCCCGCCGCCTCGACCTCATCATGGCCGCGCCCCTGTGCGTCGCTGGCGAGACCATCGGCGCCTTCATCATCCGCAGCGCCGTGCGACAGCGCCCCTATGACGAAAGCGACCTCCACCTTTTCCTGTCCATCGCCCAGATCGCCGCGCCCTACTACAAGACCCTCGGCCACGTGGACGCGCTGAAGAGTGAAGTTGCCGCGCTGGACGAAAGCCCCGCCGGGGGCTGGCCCCTTCTGGGCAAAAGCCGCGCCATCAAAGAAGCCCGCGCCGCCATTCGCGACATGGCCCGCACGCCGCTGAACGTCCTCATCACCGGCGAGACCGGCACGGGCAAGGAGCTGGCTGCGCAAATGCTCCACGAAGGATCGCCCCGCGCCGCCGGACCGCTCATCTCCGTCAACTGCGCCGCCATCCCCGATCACCTTTTCGAAAGCGAGATGTTCGGCCACGAAAAAGGCGCCTTCACCTCCGCCGACAAGAAACGCCTTGGCCGCTTCCCCCTGGCGCACCAGGGCACCCTCTTCCTCGATGAAATCGGCGAACTCTCCCAGGAGAACCAGGCCCGCCTCCTCCGCGTCCTCGAGCGCGGCGTCTTTCACCCCGTCGGCGCCGAGCGTGAGTCCCACGCCGACGTCCGCGTCATCGCCGCCACCAACCGCGACCTCAAGCGCGCCATCCACGACGGACGCTTCCGCCGCGACCTCTACCACCGCATCTGCGCCGTGGAAATCGAGCTGCCGCCCCTCCGCCAGCGCCCCAGCGACATCCCCCTCCTCGCGCAGCACTTCTTCCACGACTACACCACACGCAACAAACATGCCCGCCTCGGCATCAGCCCCGAAGCCATGGAACGCCTGGAAAAAGCGCCCTGGCCCGGCAACGTCCGCGAACTGCGCAACGCCATCGAACGGGCCACGGCACTCGCCAAGAGCGACTACATCACCCCCCACGACCTGGCCTTCCTCAGCCACGCCCCCCAGCCCAACGACGACCCCGACCACCCCCACGGGAACGCATTGCTCCCCCTGGCCGAAGTCGAGCGCCAGCACATTGTGAAGGTGCTCGAGGCCTGTGGGTTCAACGTCAGCGCGGCGGCGAGGGTGCTCGGGGTACACCGGAACACGCTGCACAATAAGATCGCGGAGTATGGGATTGGGGGGTAGGGGGAATGGGGCTTTCGGCGGTTGTGCAGGAAGTCGATTGGTAATCGTCTTTCGGCCCGAAGGGCCAACGCAGCGCTTAGTTCGCCGCGGCGAACAACGCCTGGGGATATGAGATCATTCCATTTATTCGCCCTTAAAGGGCAAGGCAGTTCTCTATAGAAGATCTGCGGCGCCAAGCAACTGCACTGCCCTTTCAGGGCGGGAATGGGAGTTGGCTACTTACCCCTGGGCGTTGCCCAGGGCTGAAAGCTGCGCTGGCCCTTCGGGCCGAAGAAGCACGCCCTGGGTAGCGCGTTCAACCTATTTCTAACCCCGCAAGGGGTGACATAAAAGTGTGCGGCGGTTCTGTGTCACCCCTCTGGGGTTCATGGATGTGTGGCGCTATCCTGGGGTTCCGCTCGTGCCTCGCTACACCCCAGGCTACGATATGCCGCCACTACGTGGCTAAGAAGGTGCCTTGTGCAAGCTGTTGTGGTACCACAACCATCGAAATTTATGGGTAGTGACAAGAGCAGAGCTTGCGAATGAGGGAAGGTTCATTTCCCACATCCATGTGTAAGGGCACGGGAAAGGAGCGCGTACCGGTTTCGCAGGCGAGCTGCGCGGTGTTTCGCGACCTGTCATACGCCCTGCTCTGGCGCGGGTGATACCACGCGGCGTCGTTATCCATGGGTCCGGCGCTGACGAGGCCGCTGTCGTCCGCGTGCGCTTCCTCAAGCGACCGTTCACCCTGGCACGCGAAGATCTCCGGGAACTCGGCGAAGACGACCTCCAGGGCGGTCGGGCGGTAGCCAGGCGCTGGGGCCGGAACGGGCACGTCCTGGGGCGTGGCGCTGTCCTGTGGGGCGGGCGCCTGGGTCACGGATTCCGTCGGGATTGGAGCTTCCAACGGCGCGGCGGGCGTCTCGGACCGGAATCGCAGGCTCCGGAGATTTTCCAAGGGCGTGGCGCGGGCACGGCGCTGCTCTTCGGTCAGCTTGGGGACATAGACTTTGGGGTTGTAGCGCGGGTCGTAAGGCTGGTTGATAGGCATGGTGTTTCTCCCTGGTTGATAGGATTCCGAGTGCGGGGCGTGATAGATCTCCCCTATAAGTTAGGATGAGACGTTGCACTTCGGGCTGGGGAAGGGGTTGGCGGGGAGGGGGGTAGGGAGGAGAAGTTCGGGCCGCGGCAGGGATGGGGAATGGGGGTATCAATAGACGACCCCGACAGTCCCCACGGCAACGCCCTGCTGCCTCTGGCGGAGGTCAAGCGCCAGCATATTGTAAAGGTGCTGGAGGCGTGCGGGTTTAACGTGAATGCGATGGCGAGGGGGAACGGGGTGCATAGGAATACGCTGCACAACAAGATCGCGGAGTATCGGATTTGGGGGGTAGGGGGGCTTGGCTGCACAATTACTGTGCGATGCTTATGCATCTTTTCTAGGCAGTCCTCTGTTCGCACCGCTTGAAACCCCTATCTCCAGGATGCACTTTAGCACCGCCTTGCTAGTTGACGACGTACTGGCACCAAACTTGCACTGTCGTGGGAGTTGTGCTCCGAGTATTCCCTTTTTTCATCCACAACAAAATACCGGCCAAGTTCCCCGTCAATACCCCCAAAAGGAGATGTCGTATGAGCGTGAATCTAAGTAAACCCCTGGACATGACTCCGGGAAACGAGGCCCAAGCAATTGAATTCCTAAAATCGATCCAGGGAAATATCTTAAGAGGACACGGGCGTGATCATGCGATGCACCTGTTCATCTGCTTTGGAGATTCCGAAAATGAAAGTACCTACGCGGCCAGTTTGAACGGTGCCAAGACTTGGATTCGCCAGATGGCGGACCGGGTGACATCGGGGGCCACTCAACAGGCGGATGCCGATAAGACGGGAGTATTTGTAAGCCTATTGCTGAGCAGTAGCGGATACGAATTTCTTGGAAAGTCTAGGCCAGATGACGATGCATTTCGAGATGGCATGAGGGACAGGGTGGCTCGGCTTAACGATCCACCGTTCAAACACTGGGAACCAAAATACCGAATCGAGGAAGACAGGGTCCACTCGCTAGTTATTGTTGCAAGCAAAATCGAAGCAGAGCTGGATATCGCTAAAAATGGGATCGAAGACGCGCTTGCTCAGTTTGGGGGAACCATTCTTGTTGACGAGCGTGGAAAACAATTGCGTGACGAGAACAACCATCCGATTGAAAACTTCGGATATGCGGACGGCGTAAGCCAGCCAAAGTTCTTCAACGACGGTTCACCGAAAGCCCAAAAATACGATCAGCGTACTGCGTTAGAACTTGTGCTTGAAGAGGATCGCAATGCTCCTGGGTTTTACGGCAGTTATCTCGTGTACAGAAAATTGGAACAAAATATTGAATCCTTCAACGCAGCGGTCTTTTCAATCGCGTCGCAGCTCGAAATTGAGCCGGATCTCGCGGGTGCAATGGCCATAGGCCGCTTTAAGAACGGGACACCACTTACCACATACGGTGCATCGAAGAATGATTACGATCCTCAGAAGGACGAAAATTTCGACTTCAACGATGATGAAGAGGGCAATCGTTGCCCGTTCCATGCTCATATTCGAAAGGTCAACCCGCGCGGCTCTTTGGGTTTCATAAAAGACATTTTCGCGCAGGAAAGGAAACGCAGGATTGCTCGTCGAGGAATTACATACAGGGAAGCCGATGGATCCGTTGGCTTACTGTTTATGTGCTATCAACGTGACATCGCCAGGCAGTTTGAGTTTATTCAGCGCCGCTGGGCCAATAGCCCAAGCTTCAGCGAACGAGGTACTGGCCTCGACCCCGTCATTGGTCAGGGCAACGGCGATCAAGGCGACGAAGAGTCTCCGCAATGGCCGCATGCGTACGATTCCGATGATCGGACCACGCTTCGATTTGGCGAGCATGTTCGGTTGCGCGGAGGTGAGTACTTCCATGCCCCAAGTATCCCTGGTCTGGCGAATCTATCGAAATGAGAGTCATCTTTTGTTGAGGGACTCGCAATGTGCCAAGCAGCAGTACCTATTCGATACACCCGCGACACCCTGTGCGTAATCGATACCAAGAAATGGAGCAACGTGATGAATTGTATGCGTGATTTTGTGAAGCCGGTCACCATTCTTGCGCTGTGCCTCGCGCTGGTACTCCAAGGATGCATGAACGGTCCCCGGATCGACAACAAGAACCTTCGCGGCGCGGCGAAGAGCTTTGACAAAATAGACAAGTACCTCGAACGTTTCGGCACGGCGAGCGTCTCGTCAATGCTGATTGTGGAAAACAAAGGGCAATTTGCGCTCGACTACAACCAGCCGACCAGTGAGTACGTCGCGAAGGCACGGAGCGGCTATCAGGGGGCGGCTCAGCGCTTCTATCAGTATGCCAAGGATGTGCAGCAGGCTCAGGTAACCCAAACCGACGCCGAGGAAGTCGCCAAGGCTGCACTGCTTGGCGGCCCGCAAGGCGCGGCCCTTCTTGATGTCGGCCTGACGGTCGCCAGCGGTCTCGGCATTACTGGAGCCGGTCCCGACACCGCCGCCGCCCTCATCGAGAAGGGTGAGGTGGAACAAGGCGCACCCGCTTTCACTTCCCAATTGAAGCCCAATGCCGCGCTCGCGGTGCTCAACAGCCCCACTTTCAGTGACCCGTTACCGGATTTCACGCCCCCAACCGAGCTCTCCGAGCGACGCGCCCTACTCATCGGCGTGAACGACAAAATCACCGAAAACATTCTGAAATACCTCGCTTACCCGCAGGGTGTGCCTGCCAACAAACTGCTCTACATCGGTATCCTGGAAGTCAGCGTAAATCCCGGCTGGGGTACCCGTGAGGGCTATATGGCGGATGTGGTCGTTACGCCAGAGTACGCCCGAGATCGCGGGGCAGAGGTTCAGCAGAGCTTGGAAGGCGCACAAAGAAAACTGATTCAGGCGCAGGGAAATCTGGATCGCGCCCACAAAAGGTTGAAAGAGGTTCAGGCCATAATTCCTTCCGTGCAGGATGATATCGCTGCAGCTTTGGCGGGGGTTTCAAGTGCCGAGAAAGCACTTGTGATCGCTGGGGAAGCGATGGATAAAGAGATCGAGTCCGCCAAGTTTGCGATGTATCGGTACGGGGACCCGGCTGGACACCCATCACAAACTTCAAGCCCAGACGCAAGCAGAGCCGAAGAGACAAGCGATCTTCTCCGGCGTGTGGACCCGGATAACGAAGTCACCAAAGACGAAAGCGAGGATTACGAGCGAATCGCTACAGAGCTGCGCACTCTGGCTGCCAGTGCACAGAACGAGCATGGGCACGATCTGGCATACAAGCTCTCTCAGGCATTCGACCGCATCCGTCCGAACGACAAGACAAATAAAGAGGTCCGCGATTTCCTAAGCGACAATGGCGTCGAAATGCAAAGCTTTCTTGCGGCCAAGGACCCTGTTGTCGCACCCGGTTCTAAACAGGCCGCGCCTCTGACGTTGCGTGAGCTCGTGGCGAAACTTGAGGCGGAAGATCCTACCCGGGAATCAAAATCTCTCAACGGATACTACTTTCAAAACGAGTGGAATGAAACCTCTGGGAAGCAGCCAGTGGTGCTGGCCGCCTTCCCTCTGTTGGAAGCGCAGACCCTGGATCTTCGTAACAGTGAGCGTACTCAGGACGCATTCGTATCCTACATGGCATCGCTTCTTCTGCAATCGGGTGTTTCCCAGCAGAATGAAACCCTCACCTCGATTGTGGAGCGTCTCGAGTATGACAGTGCGTCACGCTCTCCGATCCCTCTGGTTACCAGCTACGCCTCCGGAGATAGCTTCGGGTTTCAGTTCATGCCCGCTTTCCAAGCACTCGCCGATCCGTCCGACAGCGAACGTGGTTCCGCGAATGTTCTGCATCCCTATAGCTTTCCGGCCCTTGTCTTGTTGCAATGTGAGGAAAGTGAAGTTGCTCCGGTCGAAGACGGGGGGCTTGGCCTCAATATGGTGCGCCTGAATGTGAGTTCGCGCTGGATACCGATGAAAAACCGGCGCATGGACACGCCGGCACGCTATGCCTCCAGAGCGCGGATTGGCGTGGCCAACGAATTGGACCGCGCCGTTGAACAGCTCCGACAGTTCCGGGCTTCTGATGCTGATGACGCTCCGTTCGCCCACGACGAGGCTGAGTTGCGCCTTCGCCAGATCGAGCCGTTGGCGACCGGCGTGGCGCTCTATTCTAAGCTGCCATCGTACGTAGCGCCTGCAAAGCCCGACAAGCTCGCGGTAGCAGGCGTCCTCCCCACGGAGGGGCTCTACAACGCGTCCACGGTGCTCACCATTAAGGGTGCTGGCTTCGCCGTCGGCGAGAAATCCCTTGTGAAGTCAGTCACCGTCGCCGGGCGCAACTGCGAGTTCGTGGTTGCCGGCAAGGGCACCATCATCGCCATCGTCCCCCCTTGGACCACCGACATTACCAACCACACCCACGGTACCGACATGGCTTCTACCGTTGTCGTTGCCACGACCCAGGGGGCCGAGGAATCAAAGGACAGGGTCACCTTCAAAAAGGGCAATGTTCTTCACATCGCGGAGCCCGACCCCACGGTCCTGGTCCAGCGGGATTCCGCCGGGCGGGTGATCGGAGTGACGGTCAATGGCACCGCCAATCAATCGAGCAAGCTAATGGACAACCTGCGCGCAATTGTAGAGCAGGAAGCGAAGTCTGTGAAATTGGAGGACCTCGATCTCGAAGTTACGATCAAATAGACCTGTAGCTGAGAAAGTAGCGTTGTGTCGGAAAATTGCCAATAACGGAACGATAGTGCGATTACAACTCGACAAATAAGGACGCACCCCATGCCAGAAAAGAAACCACCAAAGGCCGCGCATGATCCAAAGAACTATCGCCCGGCGGCCGCACAGCTCGCGGCAAACCGAGGCAATCGCCCAGGAACCAGAGGGCGCGACGGACAATTGGACGATTCGGGCGAAAAGAATGAGGCCGTAAACTTTCAATTGTCCGGACGGCGTGAAATTGTCAATATGGCGAAGAGCGACATCGGGGTGAGACCTGTCGCGAGGGGCACAGGAGGGCCCGTTTCTGCCGACGGTACATGTCCGATTACATTGGGACGGTTGAAGCGATTCACCGGCGGCGCCTATCGGGGTATGGGTTGGCTCCGCGACTATCCCGACCGCCGTGACAGCAATCTGGTCAAAGCATCGGCTTCGCTGGTGAAGGCATCCGAGCGTTACTGGGAAACAAAAGGCGGACTGAAAGATAAAAGGCCGCCCAAAGCGAGCCAGAAGATCGCCGATCCAGACGACCCCCTCTCGACCTACGAGGCCGGTGTGGCCCACATCATGGCCAGCGTTAAGAAAAAGCGGCCTTCTCAGGTCGATAACTCAGCCCACTGCTCTCCAGTCGAAGACCAAGGCGAATTGGGCAGTTGCACGGCTTTTGCAACCGTCGGAATGGTCGAGTATATGGAGCGTCGGGCCTATGGCTCTCACGTCGACGCTTCTCAACTGTTTCTCTACAAAGTGACTCGAAACCTCATGGGCAGCGCCGGTGACACGGGAGCCTATCTACGCGACGCGATGAAGGCCATGGTGCTTTTTGGAGTCCCGCCTGCGGAAAGCTATCCTTATCACATCTGGAACTTCGATATTGAACCCGCAAGCTTTCTCTACAGCTATGCCGCCAATTTCAAATCTATTCAGTACTTGCGGCTGGATGGAAAGGATGTGAAGTCGGACCAGATAAAAGAGAACGTTCTGTCGGCGATTGCTATCGGCTACGCGGCCACCTTTGGTTTCTCGGTATTCCCGTCATTGGATGAAGGGCCTGACATACCCGTTCCCGACGAATCGGAAGCGCCTGCAGGA
Source organism: Candidatus Hydrogenedentales bacterium (assembly GCA_942492815.1). GTDB lineage: Bacteria > Hydrogenedentota > Hydrogenedentia > Hydrogenedentales > JAEUWI01 > JAEUWI01. The sequence goes on from OW818658.1 coordinate 666,675, forward strand.
GGGCACGCCGTGCTTGCGGTGGGCTATGACGACAACCGGCCGAATTGGCACTTTAACATGGCAAACCAGGAATGGGAGGAAGTCAGCAAGGGCGCGCTACTTATTCGCAACTCCTGGGGGACAAGCTGGGGTGATCACGGATATGGCTGGCTTCCCTATGAATTCATCGACTGGGGCCTTGCCGACGATTTCTGGATCTGCCTGAAACAGGACTGGGTCAATCTAGCGACATTTTCGTGATGCTTTGCGGATGACTGCATATTAACACCATCATGAGTGCGGGCGTCACAACGATGTTATGGCCCAATATGCGAAGGGAGGTGTTGAAGGATAAGGGTTCAGGAAGTCGAGAATTTCTACTAAAGGGAAGGACTGATTTCAATGTTGACACTCATGCTCATAATGCTCGGTGCCGGAATTGTTGGCGGAGTTGTAAATGTGACTCTAAACGAGACGGAGCGAACGCGCTTTGTATTTGGTGCCAGTATACTCTCAGGTATTGCTGCCGCTTTCCTGATGCCTCTATTTCTATATACAGTGAAGAGCAGTCTGATTGCCGACCTTAAGCCGCAGGAATCCGCAGAGCAAAGTTACCTTATATTTGGCGGCTTTTGTCTGCTGGCCGCGATTTCTTCTCGCACATTTATTCAGAGTCTATCGAGCAAGGTGCTCCACGAAGTGAAGGAGGCTAAACGAGTTTCTCAGGATGCTCATCGTGAGTCAGCGCGCGCCACGGATGTTGCGGAATCCGCACATTTGCTCGCGGAAGTAGCCCAAGACTCGGCCATCTATGACCTCGGTAGCGGAAAATATGTAAGTCAGAAGACGAATCGGCCGATGGGTGCTGGCGGACACAAGGTAGCGCCTGGCGGGAACCTCGATGACCCGAGGGCTGGGCAATTTGGGGGTAATTCCGTTTCGGGTAATCGGGAAATTGTTGCGGAAATTAGGCGAGATGCACACCGACCCGAATGGAGGATTGTAACTTTGAAAGTACGCTCAACGGACGAAAAACCTCTTGAGGGCCAGGTAACATTTTTTCTTCATCCAAGTTTTCGAAACTCGACACCGGTCGTACCTGTACTGAACGGTGAAGCTTCTCTTACTTTGGCTACTTGGGGAGCATTTACGGCGGGTGCTGTTGCGGACGAAGGAACCACAAAACTTGAAATAAACCTGGCAAAGCATCCCGACGCTGACGAGCCTTGGAAGTCTCGCTAGACTTCTTGCAGCCAGCCAAACAGCCCAAACAAGAACTCCACGCGTTCGCGCTCGGTTTCGTATTTTTCATTGCGGTAGCAGCGGTCTACGGCGTGGTCGAGGTTCTGGTGAGCCTTTAAGAGGGGTGCGGGCATGTAGAGGTGGTCGTAGAGGTCGGCGAGGGTTGCGCCGTTGTCGAGGTGGGGCTGGCGGGCGTGGAGGACGCTCTGGGCGCATTCTTCCAGTCTGGCGCGTTGGCAGATTTCGTTCCAGGATAGACTGGGCACGGATGGGAATCCCCTTTGTTGATTGCCGGTATTCTGTTTCTGCAGAGAGCGTACAGGATGTAGGTCACGGGCGCAAACCGACCCGCTGCACTGGGCCAATGACTTGGATGAATATGCGCAGGACTCGGCCACAGCACCGTGGCCGATGGGCCGCCAAGGTTACCTGCCGACAAGTATTAGTTGCCTGATGAGTCACTCAGTCAAATGGGAATTGCTCTTTCTCAAACTCTGGATTTCGTTGCAGGCGCGGAACTAACTCTGGTTCTCCGAAGTGAACGTCGAAAAGCATAGGGGTTCCCGTTCTCGCGGTGCTAGAAAAGAAATACTCGGCATGGAAGGGTCCCGTTTTGTGTGAGTACACCGTGGATATCAGCCATTCGTTGGGCATCAGGTTTGAGACGCTGAATCCCGCCATTCCAGCCGGACCTTGTGCGGTGGACTGGGCAAATCGTGCACATCGATCAGAACTTTGTAGAGTCTGATTCCAGATCGGGATTCCGTCAATTCGAAGTGTTATGGACGCTTGTGGTTCCGTAGCAGTGCCACGGTTTTGTAGCATGAGCACAAAGGCAGTAGCACTGGGTGACGGACCGAAACTTGCGTCGAGCAGTTGCGGAATCATGAATTCTTTCACTGGGAATTCACTTTGCCCTGGAAGCGGACTCAACTTCAACGGCTGACAGTATTCCATACCGGGAGGCGCCGACCTCTTATAGATCTCAAAGAACCGTGAAGGCTTCTTGAATCGATAAACCATCGCCAGTGTGTAAGTATTTACTTGACCTGAAGCGAAGAGGTGCGGAGTCTCCAATCCTGTTCTCGCGGCAGTTTCCGCGTGCCTCTTCCACTCCAATAGTATTTCGACCGGGTAGTCTTTCTCTTGCTTGTCTATCAGGTCAGCGCACTTCGTGCACAGCCAGACTCCGTTTTCTATTCCAGATCGCTCTTCAGCCGTGAGATCGGGGTTGAAACGACAACCGCCTGGTGCGGCTGAATTAATATGTGCCGCCTTTCCGAGATTTACAGAGCCATTGTCATTGACTTCCGGTCCAGAAGTGAGGTTGCGACATATAGGGTTGCTGCAATGGCCACCGGCGCGAGCAGCCAGTGTTCGCTTTGTCGCTGGGCTGAAGTCATCTCGGTTGGTCATATAATGCCGCCTTTGAAGGTCTGCCGACTAGATCGGTTTCGGGCTGATCGACAGTAGAATAGCGTAATGCTTGGCGTATTTTCGAGTCTAGATTGCTGGGCCCCCGCTTTGGCGCACCAACAATCCCAAAGGGCGTTGGAAAGTGGAAGGCATGCGATGTACTATTCGACTTCAACGTAGAGGAGTCGAGATAAATGGAGCCGAGCACAGCATCTAATTGTCCGAAGGTACCTACCTTCGCGAAGTACACCGCCATCGCGTTCGCCCTCATTTCCCTCCAGGCGCTGGTGCTTTTTCTCCTGGGACAGCCTTTGATTGATGCGGATGGTCACATCAAGTTGTGGGAGGGGGTGGTGTTGAGTCCTGGGAATTCGCAGCACATCACGGACTGGTATACGTTTTCTCATATTCTTCATGGGATGTTGTTTTATGGGCTGGTGTGGCTGGTATTCCGGCGGCACTCGGTGGGGCTGCGGTTTTTGATGTGTGTGGGGTTGGAGGCGGGGTGGGAGATTCTGGAGAACACGCCGATGGTGATTGATCATTATCGGCAGCAGGCGCTGGCGCAGGGGTATACGGGGGACAGCATTTTGAATTCGGTGTCGGATAATGTTGCGATGATGCTGGGCTTCGTGGTGGCGTGGCGTTTGCCGGTGTGGGCGGTGGTGGGGCTGGGGTTGGGGATGGAGGGGTTTGTGGCGTATTGCATTCGGGATAATCTTACGTTGAATGTGATTAATTTGATCCATGTGTTTGATGGGATTGCGGCGTGGCAGGCGGGAGGGTAGGAATTATGAATTATGAATTATGAATTATGACAGGGGAAGAGGGATTATTGACCACGGAAGGGCACGGAATTTCACGGAAGGGGAAGGGGCGTCATTCCTGCGAAGGCGGGAATCCAGTGGTGCGGCGGCGTGCACTTCGCGAATGCTCTGGGTCCCCGCATGCGCGGGGAAGACAGCCGGGGGGCAAGTGGATTGACCACGGAAGGGCACGGAATTTCACGGAAGGGGAAGGGCCGTTATTCCTGCGAAGGGGCCTGTCGGTTTAATGGCGAACTGCCGATATAGAAGCTAATTTCATTTATCTGTCATTCCCACGGAAGTGGGAATCCAGTGGTATGGCGGGGTGGACTTCGCGAATGCTCTGGGTCCCCGCATGCGCGGGGAAGACAGCCAACGGGGGAAGGGCCGTCATTCGTGCGAAGGCGGGAATCGAGTGGTGTGGCGGGGTGGACTTCGTGAATGCTCTGGGTCCCCGCATGCGCGGGGAAGACAGTTTCTTTGCACGTTCGGCGTGTGGCGCTTTACGGCTTGGTTGCGCCGTTAAACCTTCAGGTCCTGTATGCGCTCCGTCCCTGGACACGAAGATGCCGCATCCGTTGTTCCTGGCGGGGGTTTGTCGCGGGGAATTTCTGGATACGGCATCTGTCGATTCATCTATAGGAACGGGGCGCGGTTGGGTGCGTTGCCCGGTTACTCGAACATGCTCTTCAATTCTTCACCGGCGCCTTTGAAGCCTTCTTTGATCTTCTCCCAGCGGTCGGGAGCGGCGTCTTTGGCTTCTTTCAGGTCTTGTTCGGCCTGGTCGAGTCTTACCTTGGCGGCGTCGACTTTTTTGTCGAGGTCGGCCTTGGCGTCGGCGGTGGCATCGGCGGCGCGTTTTTTCAGGTTCTCATATTTCACCTGGAGTGCGTCGAGCTCGGCGCGCATCACTTTGATTTCAGCTTCGCGTTCCGCGTTTTCGGCTTTGATCTCGATTTTTGTGGTGTCGCTTTCAAGCGTCGTCGTGTCGTTCTGGATGGTGACCGCAGACTCCATGTCGCCCTTGGCGATGGTGAGGCTGAGTTCGGCCATGGCGGCGGCACCCGCGTCGGGCTCGCCGGTCAGCTTCACGACGAAGTCGCCGAGTGCGGCGTCCGCGCTGGCGTGAATCGTCAACTCAACGTTTTCTTCTGTCTTGGGGATTCGCGCGGCGGCTGGCTCGATGGTGACACCGATGGGTACGTTGTCGAACTTCAGGGATACATCCTGCGAGAAGTTCGTGCCGCGTTTAATCCCGATGCTCACGGTGTCCATCTCGCCCTGCTTGATGCTGGTGGAGATCATGGGGACATCGAGGGTGAAGGTGTTGTCCGTCTGGCCCACCATTGGCTTTTCGGATTCGGGCAACGCCGTGCCGGGCCCGCCTGGGGTAGAGTCCTGGTTGCACCCGTAGAGGGCCAGCGCCGCTCCGCCCACAATTAACATTGTTGTCAGTTTCATGGTCTTCTTCCTTCTGTTCCGTTTATCGCGCGCATTGCGCAATCAGTTTTTCGTCCATACAGGCCATCCGTGGCGTATCATTTCGCAGGGCTCCTTCCGGCCCCGCGTTTCGGCGAGGCGTTCATCCCGAATACCCCGGGCGTACGTCTCCACACGGACATCGTGTTCCAGGACGAGCCTGGCCAGTTTGTCCAGCTTGGTGCGGATGACCTTCAGGTCTTCCTCGGTCAACTCGACCCAGTTCGCCCTGAGGCGACGGGAGAACTCTTCCCAGTTGCATTCTTCGGGATCCCAGCTCATGGGCGATTCCTTGGTCCGGTTTGGCGCGCTTCGGCCATGCTGCCCGGGATAGTTTGGTCAGGCCCCGTTGTTCAGACGCCGAGGCCGCCCAGAAGCCAGTAGAGCAGCACAAAGACGATGATCGTGCTGATCAGTCCGCCGCCCAATTTCCACGCGCCGAGTCCGGCAAGTCCAGTTCGAAGCATTCCCATCGTTTTATCCTTTCAAGATAGTCGGACGCGTTTGCGCCGCGTTGATGCCGGGGAAGGGTGGAGCCCTTTTCCTGAAATGCATCGTAGCAGGGGCAGGCGAAGACTCGGCAAAGGTGCGGTAGCGCTTTGGTTATGATTCCGGCGTCCGGGCAAAAGAAAGGCAGGGCAGCCCGGATTCGGGCTGCCCTGCGGCTTGTTTCAAACCTCTTGTACTCGCGGGCGACTATGCCTGATTGACTTCCGCTTTTGGGGTTGGTGAAGTGGAGTGCGATTTCGACTCTTAGCACAAAACAGTTGCACTAGCGAGATTTCGCGACAGTCTTTCTTGATGGCATTCGCTATCACAGCGTCAACGGACCTTTTCATTCCAGGGTCGTCTAGAAGCTGGTAGGATAACGGAGAATACCATAGGTGAGACAGCAGTTGATCAGGTATAGTATGAGCCAGATTGTGGCCGGGAATTCGCGCTGCGGAATGGCTGTTTCTGCTTCACACGGCCGCCGAACTGGCTCAAGTACATTTAGGTCGTAGGCGTAGGTCATGGCAAGTTATAAGAATGTCGGCGTTTGTGTCGAGAAAGCCCAAAGTCCGATCTCTAACTTGATCAAATATCCCTGTTCGCGTATGATAAGGGAAGTTAGCACTCGGGATGGCCGAGTGCTAAAGTTGGTGGCGGCGATCCACAAGCTGTCGGAAGCTCTCCGCGCTCCGATGGTACGAGATTCGTTCCACCTAGAGAGAGTGCTATGAAAAAAGATTCGATTTATGGTACAGTTCCGTATGCCGACGGAATGCAAGCGCGGCTGCGCCTGTTGTTTAAGCCTTACATAGTCCCCTCGGGCCTAAGAACACCAGTATCCAGTGGAAAATCGAATGAGACAATTCGTCTGATACGGATCTCTACTCTGAGGTTAGACAAAGTGATAAAGTCGTTAAGAAAGAGCGGACGCACCCATACTTGAGATCAGGTAATAGCACTGGACTGGACAAAACTCAACAGCGATAGACACTCACTTTCAAATACCACAGTTATTGGTGTTTTTCAAAGAATTCATTGGACAATTGCTGGGCATAGGCAATCTGACTGTGGGGCATTAGCAACTCAAGTTCGTCTCTTCTCTTAGCGGCGTCAGGAATTGTTATGGCAGCTATATTGAACCATTGGTAGGCCAGTGCATAGTCCTTCGGCACACCGGTACCTTTTTGGTAACAAAAACCGAGTTCATACTGTGCAATAGGGTGCCCTTGCTCGGCAGCTTTACGGAACCATTGGAGCGACTGCACAAAATCCTGCTTTACGCCTTTTCCGACTTGGTAGCAGAAGCCGAGTTCATATTGTGCTTCGATGTGCCCACTCTCGGCGGCCAAGTTGTACCATTTCACTGCCTCCAGATCATCTTGAGCAACTCCGCGTCCAGACTGGTACTGGAGACCGAGTCGGAACTGAGCCCCGCTATTCCCGCGCTCCGCAGCTAGCCTATACCAGTGCAAGGCTTTTGCGTCGTCTTTGGTTACGTAGATTCCTTCCTCATAATAGATTCCGAGATAAAGCTGCGCGCAGTCCAATCCTTGTTCGGCTGCTTTACGGCACCAATTCAGAGCTTGCTCAATGTCCTTCGGTACATAATCGCCACGCTCATATGCAATGTAGAGTGAGAATTGAGCGTCTGGATCTCCACTCTCAGCGGCCAGTCGAAGCCACTTCACGGCCTCGCCGTAGTTTGGTTCTGTAAAGATGCCCAAGCGATAGCAATCAGCTAGTACTTGCATCATGAAAGTATCACCCTGGCGGGCCTTCTCAAGTGTCCTTGCTAATGCAGCTGGGTCGTCGTCTCCATATACAGCCAAAGTCTGACTCTCCTATTCACTACCCGTCTCCAGGGTGTCCTGCGATCAATTCTACGTATTCTGGCAGCGTTTCGTCGTGCTTAATTCGAGGTGTGCTTCTCGCCGGTGGGGTCTTTGAAGAAGAGGGCGAAGCCGAAGACGATGATGATGGCCATGACGGCGGGGAGCATCCAGATCTTTTCCCAGTCGTAGACGGCAACCTGGGTGGCGACGCCATCGACCATTTTCTCGGTGGAGCTGGTGAGACCGGCGGCCCAGCGTCCGGCAATTTCGTTGCCGATGACCATGCCGATGCCGTAGGTGGTGAGGGCGAAGAAGCCCTGGGCGTTGGAGCGCATTTCTTCGGGGGCTTCCTTGTCGACGTAGATCTGGCCGGTGACGAAGAAGAAGTCGTAGCAGATGCCGTGGAGGAGGATGCCGGCGTAGAACATGAAGACGAGGCTGTCGTTGTTGCCATAGGCAAAGAGGGCGTAGCGCACGGTCCACGCGAGCATGCCGATGAGGATGGTCTTCTTGATGCCGAGGCGTTTGAAGAAGAAGGGCATGAGGAGCATGAAGCCGACTTCGGACATCTGGCCGAAGGTCATCTTGCCGGCCACGTCGACCATGCCGCTGTCGTTGAGGAAGAGGTTGGCGAAGGAGTAGTAGAAGGCGAGGGGGATGCAGATGAGCAGGGAGCTGATGGTGAAGATGGCGAAGGAGCGATCTTTCATCAGGGTGACGGCGTCGAGGCCGAGGAGGTCAACGACGGAGGCCTTCTTGCCTTTTCCTTTCGGGGGGGTGTCGGGCAGGGTGAAAGAGAGGACGCCCATGACGAGGGAGGCGATGGCGGCCATCTTGAAGGGGGTGGCGGTGGCTTCAATGCCTTCGAAGCCCATCTTGCCGAGGCCGGAGATGGTGAGGCCTGCGGCGATCCAGCCGAGGGTGCCCATGACGCGGATGCCGGGGAATTCTTTTTCCGAGTTGGTCATCTGGTTGAAGGAAATGGAGTTCACCAGGGCGATGGTGGGCATGTAGCAGATGGTGTAGGCCAAGAGCACGAGGAAAAACATGCCCGGCGTGGTAATGGTGGAGGCCCAGTACATGAGTCCGGCGCCGACGAGGTGGAGAATGCCCATGACGTGCTGTGCGGAGAAGAAGCGGTCGGCGATCATGCCGATGAAGAGTGGCGACACGATGGCGGCGTAGCCCGTGGTGGTGTAGGCGCGGCCGATGTCGGAGGGGTCGAATTTGAGCCCGGCACCCAGGTAGTTGCCCATGGTCACGAACCACGCTCCCCAGACAAAAAACTGGACGAACATCATGATCGATAGTTGCACGCGAATGGTCATGTTCATGGGTGAGGGGGTTCCTTCCTGTGGCAGCGGGGGGCTGCCGTCTCGTGGTCAGATGCTTCCGGCTTGGGTGCGAAGGTGCGGCCGCCATGGGGGCAGGATGCCCGAGGGATTCCCCGACGCCTCGCGGACGCTGGCTCGCATGGGGTAAGACTAGAGAATTGGCGGTGTAAGTGTCAAACCGTAAGGAAGGCTGAAGGCTGAAGGGTGAAGGCTGAAAGAAGAAGGTGTGATGTAGGGTGAAAAGTGAAGGGTGAAAAGTGGCGGCTGTGTTTCATTTTTTAACCTTCATCCTTCACACTTCATTCTTTAGATCGCTTCCCCGGGCCAGAGCTGGCTGATGGCCGCTTCGAGTGCGGTAGGGGTGGTGACGACGGGGTGGACCGTGGCGCCGAAGGTGGTCTCGAGTTCGTTGAGGGTGCGCAGGTCCATGGGATCGGCCATGGCGACCATCACGCAGCCTCGGGCGTGCTTCAGCGGCAGGCAGCCCCGATTGCGGGCGAGGCCGGCGGTGATGGTCCAGGCGACTTCCGGGTCGATCTCTTCCATGGGCAGGGGGGCCAGCAGGGGGAGTTGGATCTGGCGGCTCAGGGTTCGGGCGATTTCCCCCTCGGCCAGGCCCAGGTGCGCCATCAGGATCTCGCCCAGGCGGCCGCCTTCCACTTTCTGGATCTCCAGCGCCTGCACGAGCTGGTCCTCCGTCAGCAGGCCATCCTCGATGAGCAGCATGCCCAGGCGCATCTTCAGCGCCGCCGTGTCCTGCCGGTCCAGCGCCACGGTCGCCTCTCGCACGCTCTCGGCGCAGGCCTCGTCCAGCGCGCTGAACAGCTCCGCCTGCACGGGTTCCCGGACCTCGTCCGACACGGCAATCGCGTCGATCAGGGCCTGGCAGAAGGCACCGCAGGTTTCATAGCGTCGATTCGGGTCCTTGGCCAGTCCTTTCAGCAGCACCTCATTGATGGGATCCGGCAGGCCCGTCACGGGCGGCGCGGGCTTCAACTGGATCTGGGTGATGATCGATCCGGACACAAAAGGCGGTCGCCCGGCCATCATTTCGTAAAAAGTCGCCGCCAGGCTGTAGAGGTCGCTCCGCCCGTCCAGTCGTTCGCCCATGAGCTGCTCCGGGCTCACGTAGAGCAGCGTTCCGCTGGTCAGTTCCCCCGAAAGTCGCGCCTGCACCTCGCGGGCGGTCCGGGCGATGCCGAAATCCGCCAGGAGCACCCGGTTCTGCGCGTCCACCATGATATTGGCCGGTTTCACGTCGCGATGGAGGATTCCCTCGCCGTGGGCATAGTCCAGCGCATCCCCGAGCTGCTGAATCCAAGGCACCAGCGCGCAGGGCGCAAAGGGCCGCCGCTGGCCATAGAGCAATTCGGAGAGATTGCTGCCGTCGATGTATTCCATGGTGATGAGGCGGTTCGCGTCGGTTTCCCAGAAGGTGTATACCCCCAGAATATTCGGGTGGCGCAGTCGGCGCGTCAGCAGCACCTCGCGTTTCAGGTCCGAGACCGCCCGGTGGTCGTGGTAGAGCTCCGGCTTCAGGATCTTGCAGGCCACCGGCTCGTCATTGAGCTGCACGTCTTCCGCGAGCCAGACCGAACCCAGACCACCCCGGCCCAGCCGCTCCACCAGACGGAAACGGTCCATCATCAGGTGCCCGGCAAAGGCATTCTGGCACACCGGGCACAATGTGGTATCGTCGGGCGACTCTGTGTAGCAACTTGGACAGCGGACCATCCTGAACTCCTTCCCTGAGGCGTCCCATTGTAACAGGGTGCTAGGGGAAGTGCCAGAACGCGCCGAAATTGAACACATGCGGCAGGACAGGGGCAATTTGTTCATTTTGAACAGCTTACGACTTCCATACAGCTTGGAAAATGCATCCCGGGACGGGAAGTTCCCGCCACCGGGAATCTATAGTCAACGCTTTAGCGATTAGCGCGAATGAATAGGCCGCGCCGGACTGCGTCCATTAGGGTAGACGCAAGGCATGCGGTGAAAGGACAACAGCCATGAACATTCAAAACACAACCAAGCGAATCGTGAGTATCCTCGCGCTCGCCGCCCTCTATCCTCTGGCGGCCAGTGCGGAGGGTGTCCTCCACGGCCGCGTCAGTTTCGACGCGGGCGGCACCCTGGTCAAGGGGGGACAAGAGAGCGACTGGAGCAGCGCCTCGGTCAACACCCTCGTGCTTGCCGGTGACACCCTCTGGGTGGACAACGGCGGCACCTCCGAAGTGGAGTTCTCCGGGGGGACCTTTCTGCGCATGGCCGATGGCAGCAAGGCGGAAGTCGTAGACATGCCGCCCAACGCCACCCTGCGCGGCTGGATCGGCTCGTTTTATATTCAGCGCCTGAGCCGCAGCTCCGGCTCCATGGTCTTCTACACCCCCGCCGCGATCATCGAGATCGACAACGACGCTTCCGTCCGCGTTGATATCGTGAACGAAGGCGTCACCACCGTCTCCACGCGCTGGGGCCGGGCGACGGTCCGCACCGAAGCGGGTGGCCAGGTCGAAGCCCATGCGGGCCGCCGGGTCTTTGTGGAAGCGGGCATGCTCCCTTCCGAGCCGACGCCCTATGATCGGACCGAGGAAGACGAGTTTGATCGCTGGAACCGCGAGCGGGCCGAATTCCTGGCCACCGGCGGGTCCACCACACCCGCCTCTGTTCCTATCAGCAACGACACTCTCGGCGCAGGCGATCTGGACCGCTATGGCGAATGGGTTACCATCGACAGCACGCCCTACTGGCGCCCCACCGTCGTGGTGGATTACACCCCCTACCACAACGGCTACTGGAACTACGTGGGCAACGTGGGCAACGTCTGGGTGGGTAACTACCCGTTCTGCTACGTCACCTCTCACTATGGTTACTGGGACTACAACCGTACCTACGGCTGGGTCTGGGGCTATCGGCCCCAGTGGAGCCCCGCGTGGTGCGCCACCGTCCAGTACGGCGACTACTTCGTCTGGGCGCCCGTCAACCGCTACTACCGCCCCGTGTACCCCAGCACCTCCGCGTACTTCAATGTCGGCGGCGTGTCCTTCGGCTATATGGGAACGTCCTACTGCCACGTGGACAGTCTCTACATGGGACCGTCCTACGTGTACTACACGAACAATGACCCCTTCCGCCGCTACTGCGACAACCCCGACATCACCATCAACATCTGGAACATCAACACCGGCGACCGCCGCCCTCATGTGCGCGTCCCCTACAATGACTCCGTGACGACCGTGCGCGACTACACCCCCCGCCGCCAGATCCGCGGCGCACAGACCCTCTTCACCTCCGGTCGTTCCGCGGGCGAGCGGGCCCGCAGCCTCGAATCCGTGTCCGGTCGCGAATCCTTCAGCCGCACCACCCGCACCGGCGGCGAGTTCTCTAGGACCGACGTCACTCGGATTGACGCCGGCAGCCGCTCCCGCAACGTGCGCATCAACCAGCAGGACCCCGACTACAGCAGGGCCTCGCGGAGCAAGCCCATTGTAGCGTCCAACACCCGCACCCGCGGCGAACAGGATGGGGAGGCCGTGACGGTGTCTAATACCCGCGATCGCCAGGGCAGCAGCCGCACCCAGGCCGGTGAACCCCGCAACAGCGAATCCACCCGGACCGGATCGACAGACCGCGGCGGCGATCGCAATGTGGAACGCAGTGGCGACCGTGGCACCAGCCGTGGCGAGACTTCGGCGGAGCCCTCCCGCACGGCCCGCTCCGACATCGACCCCGGTTTCGGCTCCACCCCGATTCGCACGCAGCGCACCGCGCCGACCCGGACTCGCGTGCCGGACTCAGGACAGACCGTGACCCCGGATCGCTCCGACGACGCGCCCGCCACCCGGACCCGCGCGCCGCAGACCGATTCCAGTAGTTCCACGCGCGCTACCCGCAGCACGGCGGAACCCGGACGCACTCCGGTGCGCACTTCCGTGCCCCGGATAGACAACGCGCCGACCCGCACCGCCACACCGCGCAGCAGCGAAGGCTTTGTCGAGCGCAGCCCCAGTGTGCGCACGGCCACACCCACGACCCGCGAGCGTACCCAGCCCCGCGAGAGCTATACGCCCCCGAGCCGCACGGCGGCGCCCGAGCGTTCCGCGCCCAGCGTTTCCAACGAGCGCCAGCCCCGGTATTCCGAGCCGGTGCGTGCCCAGGAGCCCCGCGTCCAGGTGCCGGACTATGATCGATCAACCCCGATGAACCGGGCACCCGTCACGACCCGCGAAGACATACAGCCCCGGGCCATCCCTCAGGAAGCGCCCCGCTCCAGCGAGCGGAGCTACCAGGCGCCGACTCGCAGCAATGACAGCGCCCCCAGCTTCCAGTCACCCCGCGTCGACACCGGCCGGAGCGAAAGCAACGACCGCTCATCCGGCGGGCGCGATGGCGGTGGCCGTGAAAGCGGCGGCCGCGGCCGCTAACCGGTGACGAACGGATTCGAAACCAACCACAACACTCAAGGAGTGATGGAAATGAACACGCAACTTAAGCAGATTAAACAGAAGGTTCTGATGGCGGCCGCTCTTCCCGCCGCGCTGTTCCTCGCCGGGTGTCCCTATCCCGATGGCGGCACCACGCCCCAGATAGAATACGACGCCGGCTTCGTCGTCGGCTTTGCCCAGGACGATGAGTACTGGCAAGGCTTCGATGATAGCTACGATACCGTGGACGGTGGCGAGATCTTTTACAGCGGCGACCTGATTCCCGTGCTCGATGAGATCTCCTATGACGCCGGTTACTACGACGGCACCTGGTACGCCTACAACGACGGCTACTTCGTGGCCTATGACTACGCCTTCGCCATCGGCTTCAGCGAAGGCTACGACGTGGCCTTCAATTCGGACTGGCGCGCCTTCCTCATCGCCGACGAGCACGTGGAATGGCTCGACGGCGGCTTCAGCGACGGCTACAACGATGGCTTCTCCGAAGGGCGAATCCTCGGCGCGAGCGACTACATCGACGGTCTGGCTTATGACTGGCTCGACGCCCTGCTCTGGTACCAGGATGTGGATGCGGAGGGCAATCCGAACGACGTCTACTTCGAAGATCTCGACCTGGGCACCGGCGAGTTCGGCCCCGTGGTGCTTTATGAATACGGCACCAACCCCCACGATCTCGTGAAGGCCATCCGCGCACCGCGCAAGGGCCGCGACTACACCCCCGCGATTCGTGGAATCGGCTCGAAGGCCTTGGCGAAGCAGGCGGAGCTCCCCGAACTCAGCTATCGCGCGTTGACGTCCGAAGTACAGCAGGAGCTGAGTGTGAACCCGGCCACCTCGCCGCGCAGTGACTACGTCCTGACCCTCGAGTCCTCCTGGCTCGACCGGGTGAACGCCTACAACGCGGCCTACAATAAGAAATCGGCGGTGGAGCGGAAGTCGGTGAAGTAAGTTTTCCTCTTCCCCTGCGCTCAGGCGCAGGTTTCCGCTGAGTGCCCCGTGGCAAGGACAACATTGCCGCGGGGCCTTTTGTTGGGTAGAATGGGGGGGAAGGCTGAAGGGTGAAGGCTGAAGGCTGAAGGATGAAGGATGAAGGATGAAGGATGACAGGGGCTCTTGGGGTGCTGTTCATAGCGCCCCATAAGACCCATACGACCCATAAGACTCATAAGACCCATAAGACCCATTTTTACCCTTCCCACATACTCACCAGGAGCCGTCATGGCCCGAACCCCTTCCACCATGCTGCCGCTCGGCACGTCCGCTACTCCCTTCAACCTGCCCGATGCCACGGGGCGTGTGATGCACTTCACCGATTTCAACGAAGAGCGCGGCCTGCTGGTGATGTTTATCTGCAATCACTGCCCCTATGTGAAGCTGATTGCCCCCGCTCTCGCGCGCCTCGGGCGCATCTTTCAGGATCAGTGCATCAGTGTCGTGGCCATCAATTCGAATGACGTGGAAAGCTATCCCGATGACAGTCCGGCGAAAATGATGGACGAGATCATCGCCCAGGGCTATACCTTTCCCTACCTTTACGACGCTACTCAGGAAATTGCCATGGCCTATCGCGCCGCGTGTACCCCGGATTTTTATCTCTTTGACGGCAGCCGCCACCTCTATTACCGCGGCCAGTTCGACGACGCGCGCCCCGGCAATGGTATCGAAGCTACCGGCACCGACTTGAAGAACGCCGTCGATCACCTCCTCGCGGGCGATCCGCCGCCGGAGGATCAGAAGCCCAGCCTCGGCTGCAGCATCAAATGGAAGCCCGGCAAGGCCCCGGAGTATTAGGGGACGTGGATGTCGGAGTCGCGACGGGGGCGAAGAGGCGTGGAAAAGATTCGGCCGAAAAAGAACGCAGAGATCGCAAAGAAAAGCTCACCTTTTCTTTACATCCGTGCCATCCGTGTAATCCGTGGTCAACTTCCCTTCTCGTTTCTTGACCACGGATTACACGGATAGCACGGATTTTCACAAGGTGAAGGCGGACTCGCAGGCGGAAGACAGGCCGAGGTATCAGGAAGTAAGGGGGGGATCTGGTTTCTTTTCGATGTCGATCACTTTTGGCATCGGCCGACCAGACAGGTTTCACGGGCGCAAATCCGCCAAAATTTTTCGGGTAGGTCTTTCTTCGAGCGCTTCAAACGACAAAATTGTCACCGCAAACTCAGATGCGAAAGCCCTGGTGTGCGCTATTAGCGTGGTGGTCTGAAGTGCTCGAACCCCCCGTCGTTCGCGGGCTTGCCATCGACCATCACGCCCTCATGCCCATCGGTGCATTCGCCGACGAAGGTCAGGGGCACCTCGAAGGTGTGGAGAAAGGTATCGCGCAGGGCGGCGGTCTCTCCCCGTTCCACGGCGATGAGCAGTTCGTATTCCTCGCCACTTCGGAGGCGCTTCTCAGCGGGATTCTCGCCGAGATCGGTCCAGAACCGATCCACGGTGGCGTGCGCCGGAAGGCGGTCGCCGTACAGGTCGATCCCCACGCCGCTGGAACGCGCGATATGGCGCGCATCGGGCAGAAGCCCATCGGAAACATCCATCATCGCGTGAACCGCATCCTGGGACTGTAGCCAGCGGCCCTCCACCAGGCGGGGGTAAGGGCGGAGATATTCCTTTACAAGTTCGGGAGCTTTGACGTTGTGAAGGAGAGCGTGAAGGCCCGCGCCGCGCGCGCCGATACCGCCCGTCATGGCAAGCAGGTCCCCGGGCTTCGCGCCGTCGCGTCGCACCGCACGCCCGACCACCTCGCCAACGACACTGAGATCGAGGACCACGCCCGAGCGCGAACCGGTGGTGTCGCCGCCCACGATTTGGGCGCCGGCGAAAGTTGCGGCATCGCGTATGCCCCGATAGGCGGCTTCCACCCAGCCCAGATCCAAGTCGTCCGGAAGGGCCAGGGTTACCAGAATGTAGTTCGCCCGCCCGCCCATGGCCGCAATGTCGCTCAGGGCCGAGACCGCCGCCTTCCAGCCAATATCCTCGGGGGTTCCCCAGTCGCGGTGAAAGTGAACGCCCTCCAGCGACGCATCGCAGGTGAGCAGGAGGGACGTATCGCCCACCTCCACCTCGGCACAGTCGTCACCGATCCCCAGGCGAACCGACCCGTGGGGATTCAGTTCACCCGTCAAGCGTGAAATCAGCCCAAATTCGCCAAGCTGGTCCAGCCCTTCCGTCATCCCGTCGTCTCCAGCGCGCCAAAGGCCTGGGGGATACATGCGAGCAGATCCCGCGCGAGCATCGAACGGGCCGTGAACTGGGAGGCTGCGCAGTCCCCAGCGTAGCCATGGAGCCACACGCCGAGCCGCGCCGCATCCCAGGCGTTCATGCCCTGGGCCAACAAACCGCCGAGGAGGCCCGCGAGCACATCGCCCGTGCCGCCGGTGGCCATGCCGTGATTGCCCGTGGTGTTTATAGCGACTGTGCCATCCGGGTGGGCCACCACCGTCTCGTGCCCCTTGAGCACCACGATCGCCTGCGTGGCCGAAGCGAGTTGTCCGGCGATAGATTCGCGATTGGCCTGCACCTCCTGCGATGAGATTCGGGCCAGGCGCGCCATTTCGCCGGGGTGGGGCGTCAATATCGTCGTGCAGGCGTCCCGGTCGCTCAGCGGCGTCAGATCCTCGGCGATGATGTTCAATCCGTCGGCGTCCAGCACCAGCGGCGGCGCGCACTGCGCCACAAAGCCATGGACAAAGGCCCAGGTTCCCGGATGGGTCGAAATGCCCGGACCCACCACCGCAGCGCTCTTTGTCGCGGCGAAAGTCAGGGCCGGTTCAATGGCCGAGGACGAGATGGTCTGGTCCGGTGTTTCGGGCAGGGTCATGCTCATGGATTCCAGCAGCGTGATCGCCGCCATGTCCGCGAGCGACGCGGGGATTCCCGCCGTTACCAGGCCGCAGCCGGAGCGCCCCGCCGATTCACAGGCCAGCCGCACCGCGCCGGTGAAACCGCGCGACCCTGCAATAACGAAGACATGGCCGAAGCTGCCCTTGTGCCCGTCTTGCGGGCGGGGCGGGAGCAAGCGGGCGGCGACACTTCGGGTAATGGCATTGGGCATGATCGATCTCCTCCTTTGCCTATCCTAACGGGCGTGGGGGTGGGGTTCAAGTGGCGAGGGCGCGGGCAGTGGACCGGCGCGTGGGAATATCGACCGCTTATGGGTCTTATGGGTCTTATGGGTCTTATGGGTCTTATGGGTCTTGTGGGTCTTGTGGGTCTTATGGGTCTTATGGGTCGTGGGTCGTGGGTCGTGGGTCGTGGGTCGTGGGTCGTGGGTCGTGGGTCGTGGGTCGTGTGGGCGGTAATGCTTTCACAGGGCCCATAGGACTCATTTTCACACCGTGAGGGCCCGCGACACAGTCCAGTCAATCGTCGTGTGCTAAAATCTCGGTCATGAGCACCTCCCCTGAAATTGTGCGCAGCACCAGCGCCATCGAAATCTATGCTGATTCCCCTGATGCATCGCCCGATGTCTTCGTCGCGAATTTTGACACCAGCACCGTCCCTGCGGAGCCCGGCTGCTACATCATGGAGGACGCGAAGGGCAAGCCCATCTACGTCGGCAAGGCCAAGAGCCTTCGGGCGCGCATTCGTTCGTATATCAACGCGAGCGATTCGCGCTACAGCGTGAAGTTCCTCATGCGCCGCGTGTCCCGCATCCAGTTTCTGGTCACGGCCACGGAAAAAGAGGCCCTGCTTCTGGAAAACAGCCTTATCAAGCAGCATCGCCCGCGTTACAATGTGCAGCTCAAGGATGATAAGACTTTCATAAGTCTCCGCATCGATACGCGCCAGGATTTTCCCCGGATTACCGTCGTGCGGCGCTACAAGAAAGATGGGGCGCGCTATTTTGGGCCCTACCACAGCGCCTCCTCCGTGCGGAACACCCTGCGCCAGTTGCAACATCTTTTTCCCCTGCGCACTTGCTCGGACAATGTGCTGAACAACCGCACTCGCCCCTGCCTCTACTACCAGATGAAGCAGTGTGTGGCCCCCTGCGTGAAGTATGTCAGCCGCGATCAATACCACGAGATTCTCGATCAGGTCCTGCTCATCCTCGAAGGTAAGAGTGCGCTCCTCGAAGAGCAGCTCCTCGCCCAGATCAACGAATGCGTCGCCGCGCTGGAGTTCGAGAAAGCCGCCACCCTGCGCGATCGCCTCTTCGATCTCCGTCGCACCCTGGAGCGCCAGCGCACCGTCGCCGTGCCGGGCGCGGAAGATCGCGATGTCTTCGGCATCTACCACGAGGGTAATTTCGCGTCCATCCAGATCATTTTCTATCGTGGTGGCAAGATGCTCGGCGGGCGCAATGTCTCCTTCAAGCGCCAGGAAATGCCTCTGGACGATCTCCTGGGTTCCTTCGTGCTCCAGTACTACGGCGAAGCGCCGGCCATTCCCTCCGAAGTGCTTGTGCCCATGGATCTCGAAAGTGCGGAAGTGCTGGGGGAGATCCTTACGGAGCAGCGTGGGGGAAAGGTCCAGGTACTCTGGCCCCAGCGTGGCGAGAAAGTCGCTCTGGTCGAGATGGCCAACCGCAATGCTGAACAGAGCTTCCAGGAAAAGCGTCTCTCCGAAGCCGCGGATCAAGATACGCTCAAGGAGATGATGACGGCTCTCAAGCTGCCCAAACTCCCCGAGCGTATCGAGTGCTTCGATATCTCCACGATCCAGGGCACCAACACCGTCGCGTCCATGGTGGTCTTCACCCACGGCCAGCCCGACAAAGCCCGCTACCGGCGCTTCTCCATGAAAACCGTGGACGGCCAGGATGATTTTGCCAGCATGCGGGAAGTGCTCATGCGTCGCTATACCCGCGCCATCGAAGAAAACGATCTACCCGATTTCGTGCTGATCGACGGCGGCAAGGGGCAGCTCGGCATGGCCACGGCCGTCTTCAAGGATCTGGGTATCGAGGACATGCCCCATGCGGGCATCGCGAAATCGCGCACGCAGGACGAGGGTGATCGTTCCCCCGAGCGCTTTTTCGTGCCCGGTCGGATGAATCCCATTATCCTGCCCCAGTCCGGCCCCGTCGTGCAGTTGGCCGCCCGCATTCGTAACGAAGCCCACCGCTTCGCCATCACGTATCACCGCAAGAAGCGCGGCAAGGCCGCCTTGCGCAATCGCCTCGTGGAAATCCCCGGCATCGGCCCCAAGCGCGCCAAAGTGCTGCTGAGCAAACTTGGCTCCATGTCGAAAGTGCGCGAAGCCACCGTCGAAGAGATCGCGGCCCTCCCTGGTTTCAGCGAAGCCCTGGCGACCGATATTCACGCGCGTCTTCGCCAGGACGAAGCCCCCGAGGTGAAGTGACCTCGCCCATCGGGTATGATATCCCACGTGGCGGGAGCAGACTCCCCAGATCCCCAGAAGGACCCGTAGTATGATTGCATTGTTGATTGGTGTGGCTGTTTTCGCGAGTGTCACGGCACTGGTGTTGCTGTATTGGCGCGCCCTGGCGCTGACTTTTCCCGAAAAACTCTCCACGGAAGAAGTCTACAAGCTTACCACCCAGGACCTCTGGAAAATCCGCGTCTGCCGATATCGCAAAGGACGCACCAACGGACAGCCGGTGCTTCTGGTCCACGGCGCGAACGTCAATCAGCACACCTTCACCTCGCCCAAAGGCGGTAATCTCGTAGAGTATCTTGTGGAGCGCGGCTTCGACTGCTGGACGGTCGATCTCCGGGGCTGTCGCTCGTCCGAAGCGCCTTTCGAGCGCCATCGTAACCAGATTACCACCGACGATCTGCTCAACTATGATATCCCCGCCGCGATCCGGCTTGTGCAGCAGGAAACGGGCTACGCGAAGATCCACTACTGCGGCCAGTCCCTCGGCGGCATGCTGCTCTACGCTTATGTGCTCAAGTTTGGCGGCGACTCTATCGCCAGCGGCGTCACCCTCGGCTCGCCCATTGGATTCGACGGCGTGCGCGTGGGGCGCTCCCCGTGGATGGCCCGCCTCATCAAGATCAACCCCGCCTTCGCCGGCGAGGTCTCTCGCGGCCTGATTCCCTTCGCGCTGCTCTTTCGCTCCAGCCCCCTGGCCTTCCCCATGAACCTGCGGAACATCGCCCGCGGCCTTAACACGGGCCACTTCTACAACATGCTCGAAGATCCGCTGCCCGGCGTGCTGCGCGATCTCATCACCTGGATTCGCACGCCCGGATGGCGGATGGATCAGGGCCAGATCGATGTGCAGGAGGGTCTGAAGACCCTCGACATCCCTCTCTTCAGCATCTTTGCCCCCCTTGATCCCTTCGTGCCCGTCGACAAGGCCCAGGCCTTCTTCGATGCCCTGCCCGCCGAAGACAAGCGTATCCTCATTGCCTCCCGCGCCCTAGGATGCAAGCGCGATTATAACCACTGCGATCTCGCCTTCGGCCTGGAAGGACCTCGGGAAATCTTCGGACCTATCGCCCGCTGGTTCGAGAGCCACTCTTCCCGCGAGCAGATGGTCCAGATTGCCCCGCCGGTCTCCACGGGATACCAGGCACCGCTTAGAGCCTCCGAGCGCGCGAGTATTCTCTCGGGCGACTCCTATGCCCGCCGCGCCACCCCCGTATCGGCAGAGCCAGTTGCCGAATTGTTGATCGAAAAGCCTCTAACGGAGCAGCGCCCCGAGGTCCAGTCCACGCCTCTTCCCTCGGTGGATTTGGAGGTGCTGGAGCCCCTCACGACCACCGAGGTAGTGGAGGTCGAATTTGAATCACTGCCCGAACCTGTCACGGCGAAGGCGTCGAAAAAGAAAGTGGCGCCCGTTAAGTTGGCGAAGCCATTGCTCGATGCGCCTCTGGCGGATTCTCCGTCCACGGACAGTCCCGACGAGCCCGCTCCCGTGAACTTGGAATCGCTGGAGCCCATGATAACGGTGGATCCTGAGCTACCGGTTGACTCCGCCGTAGAAGCTTTCGAGATGCCAGCCGTGAAAAAGCGCGTGGCGGGAAAGAAATTGGCCGCGAAGAAGCCCGCCGCCACGAAGAAGCCGGTGGCGAAGAAGTCTGCCGCCGGAGCACCTGCGGTGAAGAAGCCAGCGGCGAAGAAGCCGACGACAAGCAAAGCTAAGGCTACCAAAGTCGAAGCGCCCACGAAGGCCGCTGCAAAGAAGCCCGCAGCCAAGACGTCGAGCAAAGGTCTCGATCTGGCATCGGCCTCCGCCGCTTTGACCGCCCTGCGGCCGAATGCGCCCAAGGCCAGTGTGGAGAAGTCCGCGCCCATTCGCGTGAAGAAATCGGGCGGAGCAAAGGCGCCCGGCAACAACGAAGCCGTGGAAACACCCAAGTCCGTGCTCAAGGCCCTGTCCAATGCTTCCGACGCCATGGCGGCCTTCAAGCAGAAGGATGCCAAGCCGAAAAAGTAGGGGCATCGTGCCGCAGGCAGGGTCGAGCTTATGATCAAGGTGAGTCAGATTACCGAGTGCCGCTTTGGGGCCAAGGCCGACCGGAGTCCCGGCTGTCATGTGCGTGGGGGACTCCTGAGCTTCGACATTCGCCGTTATCCCGCCCTGCTCCTTCGGGAGCCTTCCGGAGCGCTGGGTGGGTTGCTTTTCAATGATGCCAATCGCCTCAAGGCCCAGCGCACCGCCCAGACGCAGCTTGAAGCCGCCATTGCCCGATTCGCCCGTTCGGGGGTGGACATCGGCCATATCGAAGGCGTTCTCGTGGGGGGGAGCGGGGAGGACCCCTGGCATCTGGAGGCCTGGCGCGCCGCACTTCGGAAACTCGGCATGCACTGCCAGGAGAATGACGTCCTCGGTTCCTTTTACCGCCAGGTCTTTTTCGATGTTGAAACCGGTCGCGTCGAAGTATTCCGCGAAGCGGCCTCCGCAGCGCAGGGGAATCCGGGGAAAGCGGCCCTATCGCTCGACGACAGCACCCAGGTCTTCCGCGAGAGTGACGCGCGGGGGGTGGTCGCCAATGCGACCCGCTTCTTCCGCGAAGCCAGGTCCTTCCAGGCCCTGAAGGAGTGGATCGTGCCAGAACATCTCCAGCTCAGGCCCGAATCTCCCTTCGTCCTTTGGAGCGCCTGCTGCAGCAACGGCGCGGAGTCCTATTCCTACGCCATGTATCTGCACCGGCTTTTTCAGCGGCTCGATGCAGGCTGCCCCATGCGGGTGGTGGGTACCGACATCAACGAGACCCTGATTGAGACCGCACGCAAGGGTGCCTACCAGGTGAAGCCGGACGAGTGGCAGGAATTCAGCCCCTATTTCGAGCACTATGCCGACGTGGACGGCGACCGAATCGTGTTTCGAGAAGAAATCCGGCGTTTCCTGACTTTCCTGCCCCACGACATCAAGAAGCCGCCCCGGAAGCATCGTTTCCAGGTCATTGTCTGCGCCAACGTCTTTCAATACTATAAAGACGACGCGCGGGAACATTTTCTGCGCAATTTCGCGTCGGTCCTCGACTCTCCCGGCTACGTCTACGCCGGGGTCGTCCGTCCCGAGATAGCGGAACGCGCGGGGCTTGAGCCGCTCGGTCGCTACGGCATGCTCTACAAACAGTGAAGCGTTATTTCCACCAGTTGATGCCGATGGGCACGGTGCCCGTCGACTCCAGATCGAAGTGAAGGTGGAAGGGGCCGGGACCCTTGGAGCACTTCACCAGCAGCGTGTTCTTGCCCTGCTTCACCCAGCCCAGCGCGGTCTGCGATCCGTCGCCGCGCGCGTTGGCTACGCCCTCGCTCTCATGAGTCAGGGCACCGTTCAGCCACACCTTCAGCCCGTGGGCCCAGCCGAAATTGAGCGCCACTTCCTGCCGCCGATCGCAACTGAATTCCGCATAGGCGTAGGCCGTGCCATAACGGCTTTCCTCGCCCGCGCCTGAATCCGCTTCGAGTGCCGCATGAAAATCCAGCGTATGGCGCTGCACGTCCCGTGTCCACCAGGGCTTCCAGTGAATGGCGCGGTACCAGCCGGGATACGTCGCTTCGAAGTCGATTTCCTTCTCCGGGGGATGGGCCATGTTGTGACCGGAGAGCCCGTTCCAATTGGGGAAGCTGCCCAGCACCATCCACTTGCGCAGGGTGTTGTTCCGCTCCTGATTCATCCATTCCACGGTCTTCTGATCCGCGGCCGCGGTTTCGGTCGACGGCACCGAACGGCGCGAGAAGTGATTCACCAGATTCACAAAGAGTCGATCCGCCACCGGGTCGCTCCCGAGATTTTCCAGGATACGCAGGTGCGTGAATACGACGCGGCCGCCGCCCAGTCGGCGAACCACAAAGTTCGCGCCCCACCAATGGCTCGGCGCTTCGTTTCCCTCGGCGGGGAAGGCACAGTGAACGCCCGACATTTCCTCGTCGCTCTCCGATTCGAAGGCGTGGAGGGGCAGCACATTCTGATAGGGCTGCTGCATCAGATCGCGGGAGGGCAGGCCGTCGAAGACGGGGTGCAACTTTGCATAGTGCCGGGCCACGGTTCCGCGCTGGGTGATGTTCCGCGACTGAATGCGCAGGTTGCTGTCCACCATATCCACCAGTTCGTTCCAGTCGTCCGGCGGGCCGAAGACAATGGCCACCGCGCCTTCGTAGACCTGGGCCAGTACCTGGAGAAGATCATTGGCCGGATAGGCACGGATCGTGTTCGCTACCTTCGGCACGATATGCACCGGCGAGAGCACGCTGTGCAGCTTCGCCAGGCGTCCGCAGGCGGAGCGGAGCGCACCACGCGCCGCCAGCACATTGATCTCCACCTGGTCCGCCTTGATGGGCTGCACCACGTGCAGGTTCACGGAATTTTCGCAGATCACCCGCCGGTCCTGAATCAGGCGAACGACAAAGCGATGGGGGCCCGTGGAACCGGAAGCGGCGATGTCACCCGTCCAGAGCTCCCGGCCGTGGCGCGGGATCTTCACCAGGCGCTTCTTCTTCCAGAGCACCTGGTTGGTCGGGCCCACTACCTGCAGCGAAAGTTCGCCCCGCCCTTCCAGGCGCGCTTCGTTGATCAGGAGAATGGTGACGCTCACTTCCTCGCGCGGCACCAGATTGTTCTTGTACATCAGCACGACAGGACGCACTTCCTGCTGCACGGGCTTCAGCGCTTTCAGCACCGGCTTAGCGTGGCGCTTCATGTCCGCCAGGCCGAAGGGCGTTGCATCCGGGCCATCGCACAGCAGGCGCACGCCGTAGCCCATCATTTTCACGTTGCAGCGCACCGCGTCCAGTTGGGCACGCAGCCCGTCGTTCTGGAGGTTCTGCGCGGCCTCGGCATACTTCTCGACCGTGCCGAAGCACCGCTCCACCTGGCGCTGCGCAAAGCCCTCGGCGAAGGCTTCGTCCCGCGCCGCGCCCGCCGCCGTTCCATCGCTCCACTGCGCCACCCCGGCCACCGAAATCGATCCCTGGTAATTGAGCCGCTCCGGGTCGCCACAGAGGCGCAGATAATCTTTCGCGATCGAATTGACCGGCGCGTCCATCACCGTTTCAAAGGATTCAAAGGGCTCGGTAACGTCCCGATAGGGGCGCGCCAGAGCCTGCACCCGATCGCCTGGCGCATCGCACAGGATAAGGCGGCTCGGGTCGAGCGCGCGGATTTCATTAATCCCGCAATTTTCCTGGGCGCGTCCGGGCTTGGGCGAACGAAGTCCACACCAGGCCACGAGCGCCGGCTGGTTCCGGTCCCGGGTTACCAGGGCCTCCGCCATACCCTCCCAGTCCGACGTGCGCGCCACGCGATCGGGCGGACACACTTCCTGGAACACGAGCACGCCGAGTTCCGCGGCCAGATCCAGCAATGCGGCCGGGGCCGGGTGACCTTCCACGCGGATCGTATTGAAGCCGCCCTCTTTTACGAGGCCAATCTCTCGCCGCAGCAGGGCGGAGAGCTTGTCGGCCTTCAGACTCTGGGGATATTGGGGAAGGCAGCTCACCGCCTTGATGAAGCAGGGGCGATTGTTCAGATAGAAGCGCTCGTCTTTGACCGTGAACTCGCGCATGCCAAAGCGAACCTCGAAGGCGTCGACTTCATTGCCGCCGTCGAGTAGGCTTGCCCGGAGGATGTAGCATTCGGGGGTCTCGGGCGACCAGAGGTTGAATTCGGGGAACTCCACGGTCAGCTCGCCTGGCTCGCCTTCAACGGAACAATCCGTGCCTGCGATCGACAGGCGGACCGTGCAGCCGGAGGGGGCTTCCACCAGCGCCATCACGCGCTTGCGGCGGATATCGGGCTGGACGAAGACTGAGGCGATATGGGCCTTCGGCATGAGGTGCAGGGACACGCTGCCCAGCGAGTCCATGGGGTAATGTTGTACGGGCTCGCCGACGAGCTCTTCTCCGGGGCCGGCCATCGCGAGACGTACCGCCACGAGGTTGCTGTCGGGGCGAAGGTGGGCCGTGACGGGAAAGCGGGCCGGGGTTCCGCCGCCCGGGTGGCTCCCGAGGAGGGTGCCGTTCAGCCAGGCTTCAAGCGGATAGTTTGATGCTTCCAGATGGAGCTCGGCGGATTGTCCCTGCCAGGCAGGGTCGAAATCGAAGGACTTGAAGAACCAACCCACGCCGCCCTGGGCGGCAATGCCCTGCGATTGCATCGAAGGCAGGGCCACTTCCCGCGTATTCTTTGCGGGAATCGCCTCGAACCAGCGCGCCTTCATACCCGCATGTTGCGCATCATAGGCCAGGGTCCATTGACCATCAAGAGAAACATGGGTGCGTGGGGAGCTCATTCAATTTTTCCTGGCAGCCCCAATCAGGGCTGGATCTGTGGGTGGGTTAAACGATGATCTTACTGATATGACGGCGTGTTATGCAAGAAAAGTCGGGAAAACAGTCTGGAGTCTGGAGTCTGGGGGGGGAATGGGTCTTATGGGTCTTATGGGTCTTATGGGTCGGATGGGTATGGAACAGCTATTGACTTCAGCCTCATCCCTCCAGACTCAAATTGAGCCCCGCCGCCAGCCTCATGTACCATGGAAACTCAATACTACAACCGGCAGCAATTCCCAATAGGAGAATCCCTGCGATGACTTCGCTGAAATACCGCTTTCTCTTGCTTTCCACCCTCACTGCTCTGGCCCTGGCCGCGCCCGCTGGTCGGGTCGTTATCCTTGGTTTCGACGGCGTCGATCCCGGGGTTGCGGCCACCATGATGGAAGCGGGCGAACTCCCGAACCTCGCCAAGCTCAAAGACTCCGGCACCTTCCAGCCCCTGGGCTCCAGCAACCCGCCCCAGTCGCCCACGGCGTGGTCGTCTTTTGCCACCTGCAAGTCGCCGCTGAATCACGGTATCTTCGACTTTCTCAAGCGCGATCCGAAGACGTATATTCCAGCGCCGGGCTTTGGCACGGTGAACCACGTGACCCTCGACGCGCAGGGTAACCCCACCAAGCCGGCGGGCTACACCAGCTTCCGCAAGGGCGACAGCTTCTGGAAGACGGCCTCCGACCAGGGTTTCAAGGTTAAAGCCCTGCTCGTGCCCTTCGCCTATCCCGCCGATGATCTCTCCGATGAATGCCGGATGCTCTGCGGGCTCGACGTTCCCGATATTCGCGGCACCCAGAGCACCTACTTCGCGATTTCTAACGCCTTTCCCGCCGAAGAGCAGGTGTCCGGCGGTGTGCGCCTGCCCCTGAAGCTCAGCGGCGGCAAGGGCAGCGTCGCCGTTCCCGGCATCAGGAAGCCCGGCACCAACACCTTCGCCACGGTGCCTCTGGACGTTGCCGTGGACGCCGCCGCGAAGTCCGTGGCGCTTACGGTTCAGGGCAAGAGCGTCACCCTCAAGGAAGGGGAGTGGAGCGAATGGGTCGAGTGGGACTTTGCCCTTTCGCCCGCCTTCAAGGTCCGCGCCATCAGCCGCTATTTCGCCACCGAGGTTGGCGAGACCGTACGGCTTTACATGACCTGCCTCCAGATTCACCCCGAGGCGCCCTACCTACCGATCAGCAGCCCTGAAACCTATTCGGCGGAGCTGGCCGGGAAGCACGGACTTTTCAAGACCGTCGGCTGGGAGTATGACACCAAGGCGCTCGAACACGGCGACATGACCGAAGAGATGTTCCTGGACGATGTGAAGCGGACCATGGCCTGGCAGGAGCAGCTCGTGCTCGATGAAATCGATGCGGGGAACTTCGATCTCCTCCTGGGGGCGTGGACCGGAACGGACCGCGTGTCCCATATGTTCTGGGGCTACCGCGACCCCAAGCATCCCCTCTATACCGAGGCCCTCTTCAAGAAATACGGCCGGGCGGTGGAGGACACCTACATCAAGATGGACAGCATCGTCGGCAACGTCATGAGCCGTCTCAAGGACGACGACACCCTCATGATCATGTCCGACCACGGCTTCCACAGCTTCCGCAAGGGCTTCAGCGTCAACACGTGGCTTGTGCGCAACGGCTATCTCGCCGTTAAAGGCCAGCCGGACGCCGCGACGGCATTCACCGATACGAAGTTCTTTTTTGACCGCGCCAGCGGCGGATTTACCTACGACTGGTCGAAGAGCAAGGCCTACGGCCTCGGTCTCGGCATGATCTTCATCAACCGCCAGGGGCGTGAAAAGAACGGCATGGTGAGCACCACCGACGCACCCGCGCTGATTGAAGAAATACGCACGAAACTGCTGGACGTCACCGATCCCGAAACCGGCGAAAAGGTCTTTCGCGCCATCGCCACGAACGTGGACCCCAAGGGGGCAGCCACAGCGGACGCGCCTGATCTTCAATTGGGCTACGCCGAAGGCTACCAGACGGAAAAGGCCTCCTCGGCGGGTGCCGCACCGAAAGAGCTGTTCCAGGTGAACGACGCCAAGTGGAGTGGGGAGCACGCCAGCTCCGACCCCGAGTTCACCGCCGGCATTCTTTTCTCGAACAAGCCATTGAAGGACGGTGCCACCCTGCTGGATCTCGGGGTGACCTCCCTGGACCTCCTCGGCGCAAAGGTCCCGGCAGATTATGAAGGCAAGTCCCTGAAATAGCCCCCAGCACCCGATCGGTCGGATCCGTCTGATCCGTCTGATCCGACCGATCGGCTTTTTTGGTCTACTTCACAAAGTCCAGGTAGCTTTCCGTCAGCGCGGGTGTTACGCGGCTGCTATCTTGGCGCAGGGCTTCCACTTCCTCGTCCGTGGAGATTGCACCCAGTTCCAGCGACGTGACGCAGCGCTCGCCGGGCTTCAGGGATTTCAACAGGCCCAACTCTTCGTCCACTTTCTTTCCCGTGACGCCGCAGTTGCAGGGCTCCAGGCCCACCACGTAGTCCTGCTCGCCCAGCATTTTCCATTCGGTGAAGCGGGGGAGGGCGTCCTGGTTGTATTTCACGTACACGCCAAAGCCATTGCCCCGGGCGAAGCCGTCATTCACAATCGCCGCTGTCACCGTGCCGTCCGACGCTGCGGCCATATCGTGGAAGTACACTTTCTCCGCATAGCCATGGACCGGGCCGTGAAACTTGTTCCAGTCTTCCTTCCCATCCTGCGCGATGGCATCGCGGGGCGCCACGAGGCGGCTCGGCGCGATCAACTCTGATCCGTCGTCCACTGCCGGCCAGCCCACGTTGCAGTGGTAAAGCAGCATGTAGGGCGCGTCGTGAAAGCCTTCATTCTCGATTATATCGTCGATCCAAAAACACTTTGAGCCCAGCTTCGTTCGCACCGTCCGGGTCAGTGTTAGATTTTCGTGAAAGAGCGCCGTCTGGCGCATCGTGCCCGTAACGGAAATCACATAATCATCACCCTGCCATTCCTGGGTGACTTTAATGTTGCGCGCGGGCGTGTTCGAAATCCGTCCATGGAGGCCGTTGCCCGTCAACTCGCTTCCCGCTTCTGGCGCGCCCACATTGTTCAGGCCGCAGGTGGTCACCAGGCCGCCGAAATAGCTCCGGAGCCAGCGGATGCCCTCCGCCTCGTAATACTGCGGGGCCACATCGCCCGTGGTTGAGCGCCAGCCCATGGCCTGGCCCTGATAGGAGGCCGAGGCGATGTCCAGGCAGCGGTCCAGCAATACCGTAACCTCCAGTCCCGTGCCGGTTTGCAGGATGGCGGCCCGGGTCGGGCGCTCGTTGCCATCGTCAAGCTGCACGAGGCGCACCCCGGCCACTTGGTCCATATTGCCCACACGTTGCCGCAATTCCTTGACGGAGTAGTCTTTTCCATACATTTTCATCGTATTGTTGTCCTTTTCCAGCAAATGATTGGTTGCCCGATTCTATTCTTGTGCATGGCCCCCGGCGGTTTCAAATCACGCCGAAAAGGCCCAGGCTTTCCGCAGCGGTATAGAAACTTGCAGATGGCGCGGACAAGAGGCATAATTATATGTCATGTAATCAGTTACACCAATTTCCATCCGGTACGGTGCATTATCGGTGCCCGTGGCACCCACGGGACATTCTGGCGGTTGGCAATTGCCGCCAGCATCGTTAAGGCTGGACCGCTAAACGACTTGTCAACAGCGGCCCCAGTTCGTATAATGCTCGCTTATCCATTCGTTCATCCAGATCTTCAGAGACAGCTCCGAAGCAATCCAATCGCAGGAAGGAGGGTTCACCGCTGTGACCATGACCAAGCGTGAACTTGTAATTCGGGTAGCCAATAAACTGGGCATGACTCAGAGCGATGTGTCCAAGATTATCGAGGGCACCTTCGACACCATCTCTCAATCCCTGGCCACAGGCCAGCGTTGGGAACTGCGTGATTTCGGCGTATTCGAGGTGAAGACCCGTGCATCCCGCATTGGTCGCAACCCCCGCACGGGCGATCAGGTTCCCGTGCCGGAGCGCCGCGTCGTAACCTTCCGCCCCGGCAAGCGAATGAAAGAGCTCGTAGCCGGTGAAGAAGACGGAAGTCTTACATCGGAAGAAGCCGGCCCCGTTGCCGCCGCTTCCCGCGAAAGTTTCTAGGCCCGCCGCATGCCCCTTATTCTTGCCGCTGAAACCAGCACGGCCATCAATAGCGTGGCCCTCCTCCGTGACGACATGCTCCTCGCCGAGGCCGTCATCGATGGCCGGCGGCTCCATTCCGAACGTCTCCTGCCCACCGTGGACTGGCTGCTCGGTGAAGCCGGGCTGGCCCTGCGGGACATCGAGCTTTTGGCGGTTTCTTCCGGGCCCGGTTCTTTCACGGGACTCCGCATTGGCGCGGCCACCTGGAAAGGCCTCGCCCTCGCCAACAATCTTCCCCTGGTCGCCGTTCCCACCCTCGACGCTATGACGCGACTCTGCCCCTGTCCGCCCGCGTCGCACCTGGCCGTTGTGTTGGATGCGCGTATGAAAGAGGTCTTCGCAGCGGTCTACCGCTTTGACGGCGGTCGGCGCATAAAGGCCATTGAGGATCGGGCTTGTTCCATCGAGCTGTTGCTGGAGGCGATTGCCGCTCTCGACGGATTCAGCGAGTCCGGCCTCACCCTGATGGGGGATGGCGCCGATCTCTACCGGCGCACCATCGCGGACCGATTTTCTCTTGCCACCATTGCCGCACCAGCCCAGGGTGCGCCACGCGCCAGTGCTGTGGCGCTTGAAGCCCTTGCCCTTCAGGCCGCTGGCGCCTGCACCGATGCGGCCCTCGTCAGCCCGGTCTACCTGCGCAAGTCGCAGGCGGAAATCAACCGGGATCTGAAGCTGGCCCAGTCCGCAACCTGAGGGAAGGCGGGCCCATGGAAGACGTGGCCTCCGATCCGATCGATGTCTCCCGCCTGCGCTATGTCCGGCTGCAGAAGGAGCACCTGCCCGAGGTCCTCGTGCTGGAACACGCGTCCTACCCCGACCCGTGGACCCAGGGCATGTTTCATCAGGAAATGCGAAATGGACCATCCCATTTCTATCTCGCCTATCACGAGGATCGCCTCATCGCTTATGGCGGTTTCTGGATGATTCTGGACGAGGTCCACATCACGAAAATCACGGTGGCGCCCGCCTTGCGCGGCCGCGGCCTGGGACGGGTGTTCATGACCTTTCTCGAATCGCGCGGCACGGAGGCGGGCGGAAAAGTCATCCGGCTGGAAGTCCGTGAGTCCAACGCGGCCGCACGGGGTCTTTACCGCAATATGGGCTTCGAGGAAATCGGGATTCGCAAGAACTATTACGCGGTGAGCGCCGAACATGCCATTGTCATGGTGAAGCACCTGACGGGGGACGGGGGCTAAGCCTCCCAGAAGTCGCGGACCGCTGTTGGCTGGGGTTCGTGAAAGAAACCTCCAGGTGCCTTTCGGGCTTCAGGCTGCATGAAATCGTGGTTCATTCGGTTTCAGCGTACGTCGCATTCTTGAACAGCAACGTCTACGGGGTATTATGGAGGCGATGTTGGTTGTCCAAAAATTCCAGCTCCAGAGGAGCGGCAGTTTGTAGCCTGGGGCTTCAGCCCCAGGATCACGGTACGACCTAGTATCGAATCCGCAAAGCGGATGGCAGAGTTGGGTCACTTTACTCTGCCATCCGCTTCGCGGATTCAACGCGACATTGCAATTGATCCTGGGGCTAAAGCCCCAGGCTACAGACTGCCATCCGCTACGCGGATTGTCGGGCATTTGGGTTCCAGGTTGTCGCCTCATCACGCGGACACACGTCCGACCGAAGTAATTCAACGGCGGTCACTTGCGGACACTTTTCCCGTTTTGCGTGAGCATTCAGATGGTAATGACTTGTCGGGACTGACC
Organism: Candidatus Hydrogenedentales bacterium; assembly: GCA_942492815.1. Lineage (GTDB taxonomy): Bacteria > Hydrogenedentota > Hydrogenedentia > Hydrogenedentales > JAEUWI01 > JAEUWI01. The sequence goes on from OW818658.1 coordinate 698,278, forward strand.
GATGGTCTGGATAAGTTCGGTACGAATCCCAGCAAAGTACCCCTAAACCGGATAAGCCAAAATCGTTAATGGGTATTGCGTAGACTCCGCCTTGTTGAAGTACCCACACCCACAAACTTCCCGCGGCGGAGCCGCCCCGTTTGGGGGTGGCACCCGTGGAGCCCCTAGGTGACTGGGGGGCTTGGAACAGTTCCCAACAAGGTGTTTTCTCAGCGTTCGAGACCGCGTTGCGGTTTGACGTTTCTATGCCTATAATGCCCGATGACTGGCGCGGGCTTGAACCGTGTTCTGGTCCTGTAACCGTGCAGCCCCGGAATCTCCCCGTCTTGAGCGAAGCGAAGCCCCAATGCCTGCGAGCCATGCCCCTCGGTACCCTCGGTACCGGGGCGATAGAAGTGTGCGGCGATGGGCGCTTCCGGAACCTCACCATCAACAACAACCGGACGGTTTCCAACCGTATCCCCGTGGTGCCCCACACCTTTCTGGCGGTCTGCGCCCGGGGCCGGGGCGAGTCCTACCAGCGGCGTCTCCAGCTCGCCGATCCGGAGCTTCCGTCCGGCCATGCACTGCCCCAGGATGGCCTTCGCTTTCGCGCCCATTACCCGCTGGTGGATTGCCGCGTGCATGATCCCCGTGCCCCCGTCGAAGTAGTCTGGAGCGCCTTCGCGCCCGTGGTGCCCTATGACTATGACGCTTCCGCGCTGCCGCTGATTTATCTCGGTATCCAGATCACCAACACCAGCGACGAAGCGCAGGAGATCGGCGCCCTGCTGAACTGGCAGAACACCTGCGGGTACAGCGCTTCCGCCTTCCCCGAGAGTCCTGCGACCATCGTCCGCGATACGCTCATTACCCAGGCGGACTGGGAACGCATGCGGGGGGGGGGCGTCGGGGACAATGAACGACGTCTCTCTTCCAAGACCGGGCAGATCGAGGCCAATCAGGCGATGGAGGTGCGGCCGGGCGATGTGCCCCCGAATGCCCTCGTGTTCGGCGACGTGCGCACCGTGGATTCCAATGAAGACGGCCAGTACTGTGTGGCCACGCCCTGGAACGCCAGCGTGCGCACGACCGTGCGCGTCTGGGATCCCGAAAATCCCGCCGAGGAGGCCGACTTCTGGAAAGAATTCGCCCTGCCCGGCGGCTATGGCGGCGACGTATCGCCGGGCCACGGCGTGCCGCGTTGCGGTGCCGTATGCAACCACTTTCGGCTTGATCCGGGGCAAACCCGAAGCGTGGAGTTCGTCGTGTCCTGGTACTGCCCCCGCTATGTGGTCAATGGCGTCGAGGAGGGCAATTTTTACGCGAACAACCATCCCGACGCCCGGGCCGTCGCGCGCATCGGCCTCACGAACAGCAAGTACTATTTCGCGGCGATCAGCGGCTGGCAACAGCGCCTCGCTTCCGCCGATCTGCCCGCCGCTTTCGTCAAGCGGCTCCTGGCAAGCTGCGAAGTGCTCAGCACCAATTCCCTGCACACGCGCACCGGCGGATTCGGCATCTTCGAGAGTGCCAGCGACATGCGCGTCAATTACCTCCGCGATCGTTGGTTCTGGTCCATGGGACTGCTGCTCTTTTATCCCCGACTCGAACTCGACATTCTGGATCGCGTGATCCAGCGCGTGATCGGTGAGACGGATCGCAGCGTCCGCATCAGCGAAGGCCTTGAGGGCTTCGGCGGTGGAGAATTTGTATCTCCCGGAGCTGCCCAGGTGGAAGTCTGCGCCCATCTGGTCACCATGACCTGGCGTAACTTCCTCTTCACCGGAAGTCTCTCCTTTCTCAACCGGGTCGTGCCCGGCCTTCAGAGCGCCCTGGCCGCCATCATCGCCCAGGATAAGGATTTCGACGGCTTCCCCGATATTCAGCATGAAACGCCGGGCCTTGATTGCGCCTTTGCCAGCGGGCTGAACGTGATCACGGCCGGGTTGTGGATCGTGGCCCTCGCGGCGGGCGAGCGGATGGCGCGCCGGCAGAAGCTCCACGAAGCGGTCGTCTACAAGCAGGCGCTGGACCGAGCGTCGCGCAGCTTCGAGCGATATTTCTGGAACACCGAACACGGCTACTACACGCTCTATCCCGATGCCCGCACGAATCTTGTCGCCGAATCGGCGCTCCAGACCGCCTGCCATGTAGGCCAGTTGCATCCCTTCTGGATTGCGGAGCTCTTGGGCCTGGAAGGGCTTTTCCCGCTCAGGCACGTCGTGCGCGCGCTGAAAACGGTGGAAACCCACCATTGGAAGGAGGGGCGGCTGACGATGCTGTCCTGGCCGGGCGGCGATGGGGACGCATCAGCATCACCGTGGAGCACGGGCGGCGGCATTCAGGCCTACAACGCGCTACGCTACGCCTGCTGCAAGCTCCAACAGGAGCCCGACGGGCCCATCGCGGAAATCCTGGAGGAGACGGACGTCACGGAAGGCGGAGTGCCCCCGCGCCATGTGAGCGATCTTTCGCTCTGGTACCTGATCATGGCGCTGTCCGATGTTCGCCTCGATCTGGCGGAAAAGCGGCTGATTGTGCGAACCAACCTGCGAGAGCGGGGACACAAGAAGCAGGTGACCCTCTTTACCCCGAACGGTTTCGGCGCGGTCTCCATCCACATCAACCAATCCGGCGCGCTCCAATGCCTGATCGAATTTCGGATGGATATTCCCCAGGAGCTCGCTTCCATACAGGTACACCTGCCCGCGGGACTGGGTGAGGTGCAGTGCCGGCTGGAGGTGGAGGACGGCCCCCTTCCGACCAACGTGAATATCTTCCCTGATGCGTTGGGGACCCGCGTTGACGTATTTCCCGAATCGAAACTTTCGGCGTCCACCTTTTCGCTCCAGTTAATCGGGAGCGGCACAGAGGAGACGGGGGCCTCTAGCAAAAGGCAATGGATTCCACGCTGGCTCCGGCGATAGCGTGCCGCCTTGCCAGCCGGTGCAGGGCGCGAAGGCATTCCGACTCCGCGCTCAGGATTCGGTAGTAGTATTCACCCTCGCCGGATACGTTCCGGTTGAACTCCATCTCACCCCGCCGTGATGCCTCGCCCAGCACCGTGCGCAGCAACCGGATAGGCCCGTTCCCGTGGCACACCCAGACTCCAAGCACCAGCGGCGTCCCCGTGAGCGCGCGCCACAATTCGGCCACGTCGTGTCCCTCGCCAGATTGAACTGTTTCTCCCGGCCCCGAGACCAGCAGCGCGTCGCCACGTTCGGCCATATCCGGGGGAACAAATTCCGGCATCGCCAGTCCCTGTTCCGCAAAGATGATCTGGAGGTAAATGACCAGGTGGCGGGCTTCCGGTGTCACCTGAATGCGCCGGACCGATTCCAGCGTGCCCGTGGTGATCAGACGTTCCGTCGAGCCTCCTTCCTGTGCGGCCAGGCCCGCGCCGGGGATCACGCAGAGCGCAGGATCGTCCAGCAAGACGCAGGGAGGCACCAGGGCGCACGCGCAGGCCTGCAAGCGCAGGGCCTCGGCGATCGCTTCCACCGGCATGGCGGCCAACCGCAGGTCACCGCGCTCGTCCAGTCCGGTCAGCAGCGGTGCGGCATGCGGCCAGGTGGGCACGCCCACCAGCGGGGTAAGAAAGGGGCTTTGAACCATGTTGCGCTCCATGTGGCAGGCCTATTGTCCCCCGCATGCCCACAGCGGTTCAAGAGCAGGGTGTCGCGTGCGGGTACACCCACCGCCTACAGACACGCGCCGTCAAAACTCGCATCCTTCTTTTCGCGTGGTGTATTTTGATCAGGGTAGTATCGCCCTTGCCGAGGGCAACGAATCGAAACAGGATGTTCAAGCGCATGTTGATTGCAGGTTTGACTGGTGGAACCGGTTCGGGAAAATCCACGGCCGCACGGCGATTCGAATCCCACGATATCGCCATCGTGGACGCTGATCGTGTGGGCCATGCCCTCCTCGAACCCGGTGGTCAGGCTGAAGAGGCGGTGCTCAACCGCTTCGGAGACGCCATCCTGACCTGTGGTACCATAGACAGAGCGAAGCTGGGCCAACAGGTCTTTTCTGATTCGCAGGCGCTGGCGTCGTTGAACGCGATCATGAAGCCCCTGATTGCGGCGGAGATCGGAGCGCGGTGCGCGGCTTTCGCCGAGGCGGGAAAGTCCGTGACCATTGTGGACGCCGCGCTCCTCGGCGACAGCGGTACGATTGAAGATTGGCTTGATGGTTTGATCCTCGTGTTGAGCGACAGGGATATCCGGGTGCGAAGGCTTGTGGAATCGCGCGGTCTTGCGGAAGCGCAGGCACGGCAGCGTATCGCGTCCCAGGTCGACCCCGAGAAGAAACGTTCCATGGCGCGATGGGTGGTGGAGAACAATGGAACGCTCGAAAGCCTCCACGATCAGGTCGATCAGGTTGCCAGGGAGCTCATCACCCTGTCTCGGAGCATATAACATGACCAATTGCGATACATGCGGAAAGTTAATGGCATCGGGCACCGGCGAGTTGCAGTGCCGTACCTGCCGGGCCGAGGCCCGCGCCGCGGCCAAGGCACTGGCTGCCGAGTATGCCGTCGCCGTCGAGGCCGATCCCGAAGTGCCTGTGGTCATTGAGGTGCCTCCCTGCGTTCGATGCCGGAAGCATGACGCCATGGAAGACTCCCATTTCTGCCTCGGGTGCCAGTTGGAACTGGTCAGCTCCCTGGGCGATGCGGCGGAAGAACTGTTCCGCACACCGCCGCCGCCGTTACCGCCCGTCTCCAGCCCGGCCAGCCTCATGCGCGATCTGGAGGAAAAGCGCCAGCGCACCGCCACCAGCCACATGAGTGTGGTCGGCGGGACCCGACTCCGTTAAACGCATCTGTGCGTCGCTCGCGAGAACCGGGGCATTTTCGCGCGCTTCGATACCGCCTCGCTGTGCTATACTCTGCCCCCATTGCCAGCGAGAGGGTTTCCATGAAGAAAATCATACAATTAGTCGCAGGGATCGCCCTGGGCGTTTTTTTGTTCTGGTGGCTGTTCAGAGACACCGATTGGCCCGCAGTCGGCCATGCCCTCCGCGCGGCCAGTCCGGGCTGGTTGCTCTTTTCAACGCTGCTGGTCTTCGTCACCTTCGTCACGCGAATATTTCGCTGGGGCTACATCGTTCGAACGGCGGGTCCGGTCTCTTTCCGCGTCATGTTCAGTGCCACCCAGATCGGTTTTCTCGGAAACTTCACCCTGCCCGGCCGCGTCGGTGAAGTCATCCGCGCTGTCGTTCTGTCACGCCTTACAGGCCTGACCTTCAGCCGCTGCTTCGCTTTCGTCGCCCTGGATCGGGTCACCGATCTCTTCGGGCTCCTTGCCGTCATGCTCGTTACGGTCATTTATGTCCATCCCGCCGGGCCGATCATGCTGCCCGATCTGCCGGGCCCGATCTCGCCCGACATCATCCGAAAGGGTGCCATGGGGACGGGGGCAGCCATGCTCGGCATTATCGCCGCCTTCGTGATCCTCTATCTGAACAAGAACCTCGCCCTGAAAGTCGTGGACATGACCGTCGGTCGGGTCTCCAGCGCCCTCGCGGTGCGGCTCCGCGGCATGCTCGAACAGTTCGCCGACGGCATGCATGTCTTCAAGTCCGCGGCGGACATGAGCCGCGCGATTCTCTGGTCCCTCGTCACCTGGGGCGCGGGGACGGTCTGCTACTACTGCATCCTTCGCGCCTTCGGCATTGTGGCACCCTGGTACGCCTCCTTCGTGATCATGGCCTGCCTCGCCGTGGCCATCAGCCTGCCGAGTACCCCCGGCTTTCTCGGCGTATTTCATGCGGGTATCGCCCTGGCCGTTTTGATCGTGGCCCCAGAGACGGATATTGATGTGCTCAAGGCCGCCGTGATCATCGCCCACCTGCTGCAACTGCTACCCGTGCTCCTCGTCGGATGCATCTGCCTCTACATGGAGAACCTCGGCCTCATGGAGTTGCGCCACGCGGGAGAAGTCCTCGAAGAGCCCGCCGCCCCCTGAAAAGTGAAGCGGCGGTGGAATCCTTCCGTTTGGGAAGGTTCCACCGCCAGCGTTGATCTTCGCAATACTCAGTTCGCGGGTGCGGGAAGGTCAGCCTCGGAGATGACCCCGTCCTTGTCGCGGTCCATGTCTGTAAAGCTCTTCTCGGGGTAGCCCGGCTTGGCGGCTTCCAGTTCGGCCTTCGTCAACTTGCCGTCCTTGTCCGCGTCGTGCTCCGCAATCAGACCTTTCACGTAGGGCACGGCATCCTTCACCGCACCATCCGTTTTCCTCTTTCCACCCTCGGCCTTCTTCTTGCCCGCTTCGGCATTCTTGTCGCCTGCCTTGGCTTCGAGGGCGGCGCGATCGCTCTTGTCTACAAAACCGTCGCTATTCTGGTCGAGCCGGGCAAAGCGCTCCACCGGCGCGTTGGGGAATCCCGCCGTGAACTCGGCCTGGGAGAGCTTGCCGTCCTGGTCGGTATCCGCAGCCTTCAACTTTGCGCCCACGGCGCCCCGGCCTTCACCAGCCGCCTCGGTCTTGGGTGGCGTGGGCACTTCACTGGCTTCCAGGAAGCCGTCCTGATTCTTGTCCAGCGTGCTGAAGCGTTCCGCCGGGAAATTCGGCAGTTTGGCGTGGATCTCCGCCAGGTCAAGTTTCTGATCAGCGTTGGCGTCCGCACTCTTCAACAGGCGTGCCAGGGCCGGCTTCTTGTCCGCGCCATCCGCCTTCGGGCCGGCGTCACCCGCCGGCGCTTCCGCGTAGAGTTGGGCGGCCGGAGCCAATGCGATCAGGGTGGCCAGAGACGCGAAGCGTATCTTGTTCATGGTGGTATCTCCTGCGTTTTGTTTGATGCGAACCTTTTTCAGGGCCGCGCGTTGAGCCTTTGTATGCCTCCTATAACCCCGATAGGCCCTCAGGGTTCCCGAATTAATTGAAAGAAAAGGTCCACGCCATTACAATCGCAGGCTTACATGTAATGCACAAGGCAGACAGGAGTACGGCGCGTGGACGCGAAGTCGATAGCATCACATTTCCAGAGATACTTTCCAGAATCCGGCACCCCCTTTCTATGCCGGGTGCCGGGACGTATCAACCTTCTGGGTGAACACTTGGACTACAACGGACTCCCGGTGCTTCCCATGGCCATCGACCGCTCCATCACCATCGCCTTCGCCGGGCGACCGACACCGGACGTCCGATTGATCAATACGGATGATCGATTTCCCGAAGTATCCTTCTCCAATGGCACCGCGCTGGAACCTTCACCCGCGGGTGCGTGGGAGAATTATTGCAAAGCGGCACTGGAAGGACTGAACAATCGGTTTGACGTGAAGAAATTTCCCGGCATGGATGTGCTCGTCTACAGCGACCTCCCGTGCTCCGCCGGGCTCAGTTCTTCCTCCGCACTCGTCGTCGCCTTCGCCATGGCCTACCTCGCGCTTCTCGACTACACCCTCGGCCAGGATATTTCCCGCCTCGAACTCGCCGGGGTATTGGCAAACGCGGAGCACTTCGTGGGCACGGCGGGGGGGGGGATGGACCAGACGGTCATCCTCAATGCCGAAGCGGGCCACGCCACCAAGATCAATTTCATCCCCTTCCAGTTCGAGCATATTCCCCTGCCGGAAAAGGCCTCCTTCATCGTCTGCGATTCCATGGTCGAATCCAGCAAGGCGGGCAACGCGCTCCTTAAGTACAACGCGGGTCCGGCCATTTGCAGTCTGATCACGAACATGCTCAACACCCATTTTGTCCGCGCTTTCGGCGAAGACTTTTCCATCGACTGCATCGGCGATCTCTGGCTCGGCCCCCTCTGCTTCAACCGCGCGGAGGTGGAGAAACTTTTCGCGGAGATCCTGCCCAATTCCCACATGACCGTCGCGGAGATTTTCATCTACCTCCGCATGGACCCGGCCATCGTGCGCGAATACTGGCTGGATCACATCCCCGTGGAGCCCGAGGGGCTGCCGCTCCAGGCGCGGGCCCGCCACGTTTTCTCCGAGTACTACCGCGTGGAAGAGGCGCGCGACGCACTCATCGGCGGTGACCTCAATACCTTCGGACGTCTCATGAACGACTCCCACGCCAGTTGCGCGAAGGACTACGGTATCAGCACGCCCGAGATGGATGACCTGGCCCAAATCCTCCGGGATGCGGGCTGTCTGGGGGCGCGCCTGACCGGGGCCGGCTTTGGCGGGGCCGTGATCGGGCTCGTGCCGGTCGCTCGTGAAGCCCAGGTGGAAAAAGCGGTTAAGAAGAAATACTACGTAGAGCGCCTGGGGTATTCGGGCGAAGCCCCCGTATTTTTTGCCCGATCGAGCGGCGGAGCCTGCTATCTTTCGTAATTTTGACGATTCTCACGCAACAACCCTTGTAATTTTCACCGCTTTAACCTAGAATAGTGAGCGAAGCGCTATAACTTGTGTATTGTGGACTTCGCATTGTGGTGGGTGGAGTCGAGTGACGTCCTCAAAAGAGAGGAGGGCGCCGCCGCCAAGGTGTGAGGTGGGTGTTACCAGGAGCTTGTCATGAATTGTTCCGTTCATCCATCAAGTGAAGTGGTGGGCTATTGCAACGTGTGTGGGGATTTGGGGTGCGGTCAATGCATCACCGAACATGAAGGGACCTTGTACTGCCAGAAGCACTACAAGCCCATTAAAGACTCGCTGGATCGCAAATCGAAGCATGACTCCCAGCTAGCCCGACCGGAACGGCAGCGGCTGGTCGTGCGTACGCTCAACGGGGAAACCCTCTGCGGTATCTGCTTTGCGCTCAATGTGCGGAGTGAGGGATTTCATCTCGATCTCGTGGACCGCAAGGGCGAACCCCTCAACATGACCAAGCGGGTTCTCTTCCGCGATCTCAAGGCGGTTTACTACGTCAAGAGCTTCGACGGCAACTTCGACCATGCCATTTCCTATCGCGATCCGCGCTCTGAGGGCGCCGCCATAATCGTGGAATTCAAGGACGGCGAAGTGCTTCGGGGACATACCTTCAACACCTACAGCCTTGAGCAGCCCCGCTTCTACATCATCCCCGAGGATCCCGACAGCAACAACATCAGCGTGCTCGTCGAGCGCTCGGCGGTGGCCGGTCTCTTCGATCCCAAAGAATACCGGGAACAGAAGCACAATGACTTGGAAAAGTATGTCGATGAGCACCACGACGCCGATCATGGCAAGGAAGAGTGCGTGGGCGATTACTACTTCCAGGTCCATGACTATCCCCGGGCGCTCAAGCATTACCGTGCTCAGGTGCGCGAATCGGGCGACCTCCCGCGCCTTCACAAAAAAATTGTTTCCGCCCAATACAACATCGGCATCAGTCACATCAAGGCCCACCACTACGACCGGGCCCTCGAATACATGGAGGCCGTGCTGGTGGCCGATCCCCTGAACGACAAAGCCCGCCACAAAGCCGCCAAGCTCCGTCAGGCCCTCGACCAAAAGAAAAAGCACAAGGTCCAGCCGAACTTTCTGGATTGATCCGCACGGAAAGCTGCGCAGTATTTCGGCCCGCACCGGTATTGCCGGGCGCGGGCCTTTTAATTGACGCGCCCGATTGAGTAAACTCCACCCCTGCACGCCATTGGCCAATATGTTGTAGTGGAGATATGCATTGATAACAGCCCATTGTGTTCGGGCCGAGCTCGAAGCCCGGGAAGCGGCCCAGCTCAGCCCCTTTGCCGCCCGGTCCAGTGAATCGAAGGGACGGACCGTGCCCGAGGAGGAAGACGCCTTTCGGACCGTCTACCAGCGCGACCGCGACCGCATTCTCCATACTAAGGCCTTCCGGCGGCTCAAGCGGAAGACCCAGGTCTTCCTGGCGCCCACGGGTGACCATTTTCGCACGCGGCTGACCCACACGCTGGAGGTCGCCCAGATCTCCCGCACCGTTGCCCGCGCGCTTTTTTTGAACGAAGACCTGACCGAGGCCATTGCCCTGGGGCATGATCTGGGCCACACGCCCTTCGGCCACGCGGGGGAGGCGGTCTTGAACGAGGTCTACGCGCCCGGATTTTTTCATTTCGAGCAGAGCCTGCGGGTGGTGGACCTGCTGGAGCGCCGCCATGCCGGTGCCGGACTGAATCTGACCCACGAGGTGCGGGATGGCATCTTGTACCACTCCAAAGGCAAGGCTGTGCTGCAGGGGCGCGCTACCGACGGCCCCAACACCCTGGAGGGCGGGGTGGTCAGTGTGTGCGACGCCGTGGCCTATATCAATCACGATATTGACGACGCGATTCGCGCCGGCGTTATCGCCACGGAAGATTTACCTCAGGATGCCCTGACGGTGCTGGGGGATCACACCTCCAGCCGGATCGACGCCATGGTCGTGGGCCTGATTATGGGCAGCCAGGAGGGCAAGCTCGGGATCGTGCCGGAAATCCTGGAGGCGATGAACACCCTGCGCGATTTCATGTACTCCCAGGTGTACCCCTGCGAGATGATTGACCGGGAGATCCGCAAGGCCAAGAAGATCCTGCGCGAGCTCTACTTCTATCTGCTCGAAGAGCCCAACGAAGAAATCCTCCACGGCCACGAAGGGGACTCCCTCGAACGGCGCACGGTCGACTTTGCCGCCGGCATGACCGACGAATTCGCCCTGCAACTCTACCAGCGTCTGTTTTTTCCCAAGCCATGGTGAAGGTGCCCGAGACGGTTTTCGATCCGGGAGAGCATCCCATCGGCATCGTGTCGGGCTCGGGGATCCATCTGCGTCCCCTGCTGGATGAAGTGCTCGCGGAAGTGCCTTTTGTCGACGTGGAGGGCCTCACACGCGCCACAGTCGCGGGCCACGACGGCTCCTTCGTATTCGGGCGCTGCGGCGGGGCCCCGGTGCTGCTTCAGGCCGGTAGAATACATCTCTATGAAGGCCACGCACCGGCGGCCGTCGCGGCCACGGTGGATGCCCTGCATCGCTTCGGAGTCCGCACCCTGATTCTCACCAATGCGGCCGGCGGACTTGAGCCCAGCCTCATGCCGGGCGACTGGGTTGCGGCGGATTCCGTACTCGCGTGGCGCTATCGCGACCACCGCTTTCCAGATCGCATGACCCCCGACTTTCTCGTGCCCGGTTGCCGGGCCACGGGCACCTACATCTGGATGCATGGGCCATGTTACGAGACCCGCGCCGAGATTCGCGCCCTCCAGGCCATGGGGGGGATGACCGTGGGCATGAGCGTTGCCCTGGAGCTGGAGCGCTGCCAGGCCTTGTCGATCCGCGCGGCCGTGGTCTCCTGCGTCACCAACAATTGCACGACCCAGGAGTCGCTGCAGCATGCCCAGGTGGTGGAAGCTGCGGCGCGGGCGTCCGCCCACCTCTGCGCGATACTGCGGGGCCATATCGGCACCTCGACGGCGCTTCAGGCCTGAGCGAATCAGTCCCCCTCGGAGGACTCGCCAAAGACCTGGGCAGAAAAACGGAAGAGATCACAGCCGGGACTCTTCCACGCGCCGGGCTCGGCCCCGGCCTTCGTGCAGAGGGCCTCCAGAAACTGGTGAACCTCCCAACCCCGCTCTGTGGCCACCTGGGGGAGGAGCAGGCCGCCGCCACGGGAGCCAGCATGGTCGAGGTAGAGCCCGTCGCGGCCGATGACAATCTCGCTGATATCACTAACGGGAATGAAGGGCGTATCCGGTGCCGCACCGGGGCAGAGCGCGGAAATTTCGATTTGCGTGCGCTCCAACTCCTCCAGCGAGAGAGGAGGGAAACGGGGATCGCGAAGGGCGGCATTGATGGCATTGTCCCGCACGGCGTCCGCCAGGGATTCGATGCTGCGGGTGTGGCCGATGCAGCCCCGCAATGCGCCGCCGAGGCGCAGCGTGACAAAGGCCCCGTGGCGTGCAAGGAGCTCGCGAGTCAGCGGGTAGCCCGCCAGGTCGATACGGACCTCGTCTCGAAGATAGGCGTGGAGGCTGTCCCGCGCGATGCGCAGTAGCAGCGATTCTTCCGCGTGATCGAGAAAAGGTTCGGTGGCCACGGTCATTCTCAGTTGCCTCGCCGGATATTGGTCAGGTTCACCGGCGCGGGGCGCGGTCCACTGCTTTCCACCGCTGGCTCTGGTGCCTCTGGTGCCTCTGGCACCTCTGGCACCTCTGGAGTTTCGGGTTCACGGGTCTCGGGCGCGCTCACGGCGGGCTGCGGTGCCTCGGGGGCAGTCGCTTCGACCGGCTCCGGGGTTTCGGGTGCGGTGACGGTCGCGGCGGTTTCTTCCAGCGGGCCCAGATTGCGTATCTCGACCGGATCGGGCATCACCATCGGACGCGGGGTGCTGGACAGGTAGAAATTCACGGAGGCGTAGCTGACACTTCGGTTCTCATCGTTGTAGAAGCGTCCGGAGGTGTCGTGGGCGAGGACTTTCCCGTAGGCGTTGGTCGGCAGGAGCTTTTCCAGAACCCGGAGCGCGTTGAGCCCGCAGATGGGCACCTTGGTTTTCTTGATGAAGGCCTCGAAGCCTTCATAGTTGTTTGCCGCCAGGCGATCCAGCCCCACCTTGTCCAGTTTATCGATCTTGTTGAAGATATCGTCGTCAAAAGGCCGGTAGCTGAAGTCGTTCCCGAAGTGGGTGAAATCCGTGCTCACCACCAGCAGCGTCTCGTCGTCCAGGACGCGCCTGATCTGCGCGGCCACGGCCTCCGTCCGCTTCTCGCTGTATTGCCCCGTGCCGTTCGTGAGCTGCCCAACCAGAATAGGCACCAGCTCGAATTTGCCCAGACGCTGCTGGAGGAAAGGCAGCACGATCTCCACGGAATGCTCATACTCGTGCAGGGGCTTACGCTCCGTCTCCGAAAGGAAGCCGTTGTCCTTGTGGTTGTAGCGCAGGGCGCGCGTGGCAAACAGCGTCGAATAGGTCAGCGTGCGAACGGCCACCTTGTCCAGCGGCACGAAGCCCAATGGCGTGGCGAACACATCCACGGCGTCCATGGAGCAGTCCTCAAAGGACATATCCGCATGGGAAGCGCCCAGAATGATGACGCGTTTGTATTGCCCCGGTTTCAGGTGCTTGAAGGCCTCGGCCGCCACCTTGCCGGAGATGCCGTAAGGGCCATGGGGCACCACACACGCGAAGAGGGGCTCCGTGGGTTCCGGGGCCTTCGCCTCGTCCAGCAGCCGCGTGACCGTCGTCTGCAATTCCGCCTCGGTTTCGGGGAAGAGTTTGCCGGCGCTCACGCAGAGGCGAACCACGCCGGTCTCCGCAACGGCGGTGCCGACCGCAACAATGACTACAACTATGGCAATTAAGCTTCGCATGGCCGCCCTGCTCCTGATGGTAAATAGGTTGTACCGCCCTTCAACTGACCCCTGTACCATAGCACAACAGGCCGAAGTCCGGCCAGAGGCTTTTTGAAGCGTTTTCGTGAAGTCGGACGCGCGGCCGTGACCAAGGTGTTTTGACCACGGAGACACGGAGGCACGGAGAAAAAGAGGAGTGAAAAGGTATCAGTACCGAGTCATGGTGCGCCTACGTTCGATGATGTCTCTCCCATTTTCCTTCTCTCATTTGTTTTCTCCGTGCCTTCGTGCGCTCCGTGGTCAGCATTTCCACTCGTTCCCAAGCTCTGCTCTTGTCAGTACCCATAAGTTTCGCTGAATAGGAGTGTATCGTGTTAGTCCCGCAGGGACGGCATATCGTAGCCCAGGCGCGAGCGAAGCGAGCCCTGGGTGAAGCGTTCTATCAGTTCTCAACCCCGCATGGGGTGGCATAGAGGGCTTGGCGGCGCAACACACGAGCATTCTATGCCGCCCCGCTGCGGCTGAAACTTTTATTTTCCACCTATCCCAGGGTTCGCTTCGCTCACGCCTGGGCTACGATATGCCGCCACTACGTGGCTAAGAGGAAATTTTTCTGCAATCTGATGGAGTGCAATAGACATAGAAACCTATGGGTAAAGACAAGAGCACTGCTTGGGAATGCCACTCCCGGAGCTCCGCTCCGAAGGTACTGAGGCATCCGAGGTCTAACTCCGAGGTGTAGCGCGCCTCGACCTGGTACTCTTGAGTAGCTCCATTGACTCTCCTACGTCTGTGAAGCGGAGCTCCACGCACTGCAATCGCCCTGCAAAGGGGCTCAGACATTCCTGTCTGAGGCAAAGCCTACTGCAGCGACTAATCGGCACGGTGATCCTGTGAAGAAATCGAGGGTCTCGTCATCCCCACGAAAGTGGGGATCCAGAGAATTTGAGAAGTACACTTCGCCTGTCCACTGGATTCCCACTTTCGTGGGAATGACGTTGTTTGCGTTGTAGTGGCACTACACCATCCTGTTGGGCCTCGGCGACCGAGGCGCGCTTTGCCTCAGACAGGAATGTCTGAGCCCCTTTTGACCGGCATCCTGCCCCCGCCAGCCTACTCGCCTCCATACACCTCGACAAAGTCGAATGCGCATTTTCCGCTATCGCCGGGGACCTGGTAATCTTCCGGTTCGCCGTTGAAGGGAACTTTACCGACGAGGAGTTCAGCCGTTTCGGCGCTGAAAAGACCGCCGTGTTCGAAGGTCCAGAGGCGCTCGTAGGTCTGGCCGTCGAGACTTCGTTCGATGACGCCGAAGGGGCCCTTCCAGCGTGCGCGCAGATACACCCATTGCGATGGATTGTGGCTGCTGCCAATCTGTTGGAGGTTGAGCACGTCGCTTTGAAGGGTGTTGTCGCTGCGTGTGCCGAGGCGAAGTCCGGCAGCGCCTCCCCAGCGCAGCATGACGCCGGGGCCCCAGGATTGGCCGCCGTCGTCGCCTTGCCGGAGACGGACCACAAGGCCACCGGCTTTGATGCGGAGCGGAATGCGCAGGAAGGCGTGGGTGTTGGCGTGGGCATCAACTTCGAGCACGCCGTCGGCGACGGTGAAGGGGCTGGGGTTCAGTTTCGACACCAACGGCTCGCCTTGGGGCATGGCGTCAAAATTGAGCGCGAAAACCGGCTGGCCCCAGACCGGCGGCATGGCCAGGGCTTCGTGCGCGGCCCGCATCGCGGCGGTTTTGTCGGCGGCCAGCGACTGGCGCGCGTCGAGCCCGTCTTCCACCGGCTTGCGCAGTCCCGTGGGGTCCCCACGCAGTGCGGCCGCGTAATCCTCGTTCAGGACCTTCATGAACCCGGGATTATCGAGCCAACCCGCGATGGTGTGGAAGCGTCCGTTTACGTCCAGCACATCCCGGGCCAGTTTCGGGTTAATGCCACCCGCCCCGTTGTTGCATAGGACGCCGATTGAATTGTGGATGTTGTATCCGGAAACAAAGAACCGGAGATAGTCTTCGTTCTCGTAGGCGCTTTGGCTCCCCTCGCCACGGAGGACGAAGTCGACGTAGGCGTCCGCCTGGGGCAGGGAGCAATAGCCCGTGCCAAGGGCCGCGGTGGAATGCCATTCGAGAATGCCGCCTTCTCCCACAATGTTGCGCGATTCGCGGGCGAGGGCGTAGAGCGCCGCCGGATTGTCGGTGTACTGGCCGTCGAAATAGAGGCCGTCCGGCTTGTGTTCTTCCATGACCCGGCGGATTTCGGGCAGGAACAGTCCCATGTTTTCGCCGTTCGCGGTGCCGGGCGGCCACCCGCTGAACCCTTCGAAGGTGTTGATGGCCCGGGGTTCAAGCGCCGTGCCCTTGAGGAAATAGTAGGGACTTGTGTAGACGATGAAGCGCATGCCCGCGTCGTGAATCGTCTTGCGCACGCGAGTGAATTCCTCGTTGCCGAGTCGCGGCACAAAGGCGAGGTTCCAGTCCTTCCACAGCAACATTTCGGACTGCAACAACACGGTGTTGCCGTACTCCCGCCACCGCTTCAGTACGTCGTCGGGGGGATAGGCCGCCGTGTTTGACCAATGCCAGACGACGTTATCCTCCACGGAACGCTTCCAATCGTAGGGTTTCGGCGGACAAACACCCAGCCACAAGACGTCGTCGGACCGGAGCGCGTATCGGGCTACGGTCGTCGCAAAGGGGTCGAAATGATCATCGTGTTTCTGGTCCGAGCAGTACAGCCCAAAGGCGCCCCATTCGTCGGCGATGAGGTGGTTCGCCACGTGCGAGGCGTGCCATGCCACGGCGATGGAACGGTCAACCGAACATGGGATGGGATCGTGGGCGTGGAGCATGAAAAGGGAATCACCATTCACGCGGATGGTCATGGCCGGGCTCGTGAACGTCACCCGCGCCAGGCCGGGACCCGAGTGCGTTACGGTAGCGCCTGCCAGCGGCTTCCCGATGTGCATCACGGCCACCGGTCGCTGATGGCCGATCCGTTGGGCGAAGCGAATCTCGCCCGTGGCGAGATCGGCCTCAATCTCCGCGCCGGTCGTCTGGATGCGCAGCAGGCCCTCCGTGAGCGTGACCGCCTCCACCTTCATGCCCATCTGCGCATCGGGGAACAACGTGGGGTCCATCAATTCCTGAAACGTCGGTGCAGCGGGATCTTCGGCCGTGGGCATGCCAGCACCAAAGGCGAATGGCACCGTAAGCACGGCGAGGGCGACAAACAACGTGAGCGACCTCATGGGCGAACCTCTCTCGGGGGTTGGTGTTGATTCGGAAATGCCCCGTACGGACATTCTGGCACAGGTTCGGCGGGGCTATCCAGTGGGCGGATCCACTTGAAATGATTTTTTGTAACACTTTAGCCGAACGAAGTGGGTGCCACGCGCTCCATAGAATCTTCTCGCACCAAGCAAGATGCCGATAAAAGGGGCTCAGACATTCCTGTCTGAGGCAAAGCCCACTGCAGCGATTAATCGGCACGGTGATCCTGTGAAGAAATCGAGGGTCTCGTCATCCCCGCGAAAGTGGGGATCCAGAGAATTTGAGAAGTACACTTCGCCTATGCACTGGATTCCCACTTTCGTGGGAATGACGTTGTTTGCGTTGTAGTGGCACTACACCATCCTGTTGGGCCTCGGCGACCGAGGCGCGCTTTGCCTCAGACAGGAATGTCTGAGCCCCTGTGGAAGGCGATTCACTTGATATAGGAAACTTAGATGGAGCGCGGTAGCCGTTCTGCTTCATTCCGCTAGAGTGTTACGATTTTTTTTGTTTTGCACTTGAGGGCGGCGTTTCAGGGGCGTATACTGGGGGGTGAACGGATCGGAAGGCCCTTGGGCCCTGTGTTTCCCCAGGGCATTTCGGTGCAGCCGTCCTTAATCGTCGGCTCAAAGGCAGGCGACGATTTGGGGCGACCGCTCGCCATCGGCCCGGCCCGTATTGAATTGGATCAGGCCGTGGATATCCTGGCTTTTGACCAACGCGATGCGGAGGGAACGAACATGCCTGTCGTAGATCCGGGGAAAGAACGCAATGTCGGGATTGTAGGCCACAGCGGCGTCGGGAAGACCATGCTCATCGAGCATATCCTTCACGACGCCGGCATCACTAAGCGGCTGGGCTCCATCGAAGAGGGGAACACGGTCGCGGACTACCTCGACGAGGAAATTGCCCGAAAACACAGTGTTACCATGAAGCTGTGCCATGTGGATTGGCGGGGGGATCGAATCCACTTCATCGACCACCCCGGCTACATGGATTTTCAGGGGGAGATAGCGGCCTCAAGCCCCCTGGTTGATGGAATGGTAATCCTCGTGGACGCTGCAACCGGCGTCCAGGTCGGCACCGACATCGCCTGGAAATACGCGGAACGACACAACGTTCCGCGTGCTTTTTTTGTAAACAAGCTGGACCGCGAGCACACCAACTTCGATCAGGTGGTGGCCTCCCTTCGCGAGACCTACGGCAAGCAGTGCGTGCCTCTCGTTATTCCGGTGGGTGAGGGCGCGGGGCTCCAGCGGGTCGTGAATATATTCGACGGCGACACGGGGGACATTGCGGACCAGATTGCCCGCATGAAGGAGGAGATGGCGGATGCCGTGGCCGAGACCGACGACGCCTTGATGGAAAAGTACCTCGCCACCGGTGAACTGACGCCCGACGAATTCCACCGCGGCCTCCACGACGGCATCACGGCGGGCAAGATCATGCCGATTATCGCGGGGAGTGCCTCGAAGTATCTTGGGGTGGATGAGCTGCTCGACGTGATCGCCGAGTCCTTCCCCAGCCCGCTGGACCGGCATGTGGTCGTGCAGAATGGCAGCGGGGAGTCGAAGGAATTGCGCGTCAGTGCGGATGAGCCCTTCCTTGGCCAGGTTTTCCGCAATGTGGTGGACCCCTTCGTGGGGCATATCACCCTGTTTCGCGTGCTGACGGGTACGCTCCGCTCCGACTCTGAGTTTTACAATGTGACCTCGGGGAGCAAGGAGCGCACGGGCAAAATCCTGCTGCTTAATGGCAAGGAACAGACGGTGGTGGATGAAGTCGGCCCAGGCGACCTGGCGGCCGTGACCAAGCTGAAGAACACCCACTTCGGCGACACCATCGGCGCGATGGGCTGCAACTACCGTCTGCCCACGCTGGAACTGCCGCCTTCCATGACCAAACTGGCCATCAAGCCCAAGTCCCGGGCGGATGAAGACAAGATTGGCGACGCGCTCCACCGCCTGGCGGAGGAAGATCCCACCTTCATTCACTATCGCAATGAAGAGACGGGCCAGCACGTCATCCAGGGCACGGGCGACCTCCAGCTCGAGATCATGCTCGACCGGATGAAGCGGAAGTATCACGTGGAAGTGGAGACCTCCACCCCCCGCGTGGCCTATCGCGAGACCATTCGGGCCCAGGCGGAAGCCCAGGGCAAGCACAAGAAACAGAGCGGCGGCCATGGCCAGTATGGCGACGTACACCTGCGTCTGCGGCCCAACGAGCGCGGCGGGGGCTATCAGTTTGTTGACAGCATCGTGGGCGGCGTGGTGCCCAGGCAGTACATTGCCCATGTGGACAAGGGCGCCCAGGAAGCCCTGGAGCGCGGCGTTATCTCGGGCCATCCCGTGGTCGACGCCGTCGTGGAGCTCTTTTTCGGCTCCTACCACGATGTGGATTCCTCCGAAATGGCCTTCAAGATCGCCGCCTCAATGGCCATTCAAAAAGCGGTGAAGGATGCCCGCCCCTGTCTGCTGGAGCCCATCGTGGAAATTGCGGTCACCATGCCCGAAGAGTACATGGGCGACGTGAATGGTGATCTCAATTCACGCCGTGGACGTATCATCGGCCTTGAATCGGCCGGCGCGGGACGCCAGTGCATCCGGGCCATCGTGCCCGAGGCTGAAGTGCTCCGCTATGCCACCGACCTGCGGAGCATCACCCACGGCCGCGGCAGCTTCGAACTGTCGCCCCACGGTTTTGACGAGGTGCCCGATCATATTGCCAAGGGGATCACCGAAGCCTACGCGGCGGCCCGGGCCGAGGGCTCCTGAGAACTTTCCAAGATGGCGCGGCGGGTCAATCGACCTGCCGCGCCATTGCTGTTTTTCCGTGCAACACGCTTGCCGTATGAAGTGTGGGGGTCGTGCGCTCCACAGGAATACCTCGCATCCGGGGATTTCGCTAAAAAGGGGCTTAGGCATTCCTGCCTGAGACAAAGCGCACCTCGGTCGCCGAGGCCCAACAGGATGTGTAGTGCCACTACAACGCAAACAACGTTATTCCACGAAAGTGGGAATCCAGCGCGCAGGCGAAGTACACTCCGCAAATTCTCTGGATCCCCACTTTCGTGGGGATGACGAGCCCCCCCGATTGCTTCACTGGATCATCGTGCCGATTAATCGCTGCAGTAGGCTTTGTCTCAGGCAGGAATGCCTAGGCCCCTTGGGCCGCTCAATTGCGGCAATAGAGTGAAGCGATCTTGCTCGATTTTTGCCGCTGCGGCGAGAATCTCGAAAATAATTGCTTTAATTGTTTATATTCCTGGCAATCGGTATTTGCGTTATGCCGGGCTGCCCGTCCCGGTCCAAAGTGGCCACGAGTGATGTGCGCTTGTAAACAGTTCTCCCCAACCGGGTCGGTTATGCATAAGTAGTTACGTTTCAATGTCTTGACGCCTCGACAAGACGCCCGATACAATCGATCTGAAGGGTTCTGTAGATGCCATCTGAGGCAACAGGCCCTGTCGAACACCGGGCCTCCGAACCTGCAATCGGGGGAGACCCGGGGAATGGAGGTGTTTCTGAATTCGGGCGTCAACAAAGTCAGGTTCTTTGTTTTTTATTTAGTCACCGAAGCGCAGCCAGAGGAATACCCGCGCGGATTCATGCCCTCAGCGGCAACCGCCCGACCTCAAACGCATGAAAGGGCTTCACAATGCGAAGAAAAAGAGTATGGTTCAGTATACTGGTCGTGGCCCTGTTCGCAGGAAGTGTCCCAGCCACGCCCATTGTCACCGATGGGCTCTGGTCCGATTGGTTCACCTATGGTGGAAATGTCGGCTTCACTACGTGGAACGAGAATCTCGTTGCCACGACCAATATGAATATTCGAACGGTCAATGACGAAGAAGGACCGACGCCCGGTGGTGGTGGTCAGGCTTACGATATCGAGCAATTGTTTTACTACTACGATGATGCCGATCCGAACAATCTCTCCGGTGGCACCTTCCATGTGGGTCTGGTCACGGGTTATAACCCGATTGGCGTGAATGGCCTCGAAGCGGGCGATCTGTTCCTCGATTTCGGGAACACCGGGAGCTACAGCATGGCCATTGCCGTGGGGACCGACAATCTTGCGCGCTTCGAAAGCGCGTGGATCAACACCGGCGCGCCGAATTGGACCTTGACCAGTGTCAATGCTCCATTCACCCCCCAGTCCGACCCCTATCGCGTCGATGAATCCCAGCCAGGCGCGGCACCGGTTGGTGGCGTTGATGTGGCCTGGGCCCTCACCGGCACACACTGGTTCATGGAAGTAACCCTGGACGTCGATGGGGCCTTGGAAGACGTCCTCACCAACCAAAATGGTGGCCTGGGGTTGCACTGGACGATGGAGTGTGGCAATGACAACATCGACCTGAGCGATGACACGCCCTTTGTTCCCGTACCGGAACCGGCGACCCTATTGCTGCTGGGCATGGGCGTGCTGGGCATCGCGCTGCGCCCGCGCCACCCCGAGTTCTGAGATCGAATAGCGCAGGCCTCTTGATTGACAGCTTGCGAACAGCCGGGTGACCAGCCTGCGGGCCGGTTGCCCGGTTGTTTTTGTCATGGGGGAGACGAATGGCGGTGCTCCTCGATCCCGAAGGGATCGCTTCCGTCTGTCTCGCCACGCTCCTGGAGCGTCGGCGCTTTCGAAGCTGCAGTCGAGTCCAGCAGCGGAACCCGCCCGTCCGGCAGGTGCGGATTTTTTCGGTACGTGCCCCCAGATCAGGTCTCAATATCCCCGATACTCGTATTCCTGCCCCGATTTTTTCACAGCCATTTATAAATAAAGATATAAAAATCAAGAAATTCACGTTCGAAATGTGTAGGCTTTTCGTACAGAATTGGTCAAGGAAGAGTCGCTTGGATCGCTCATTGAAAAAAAATAAAATAATTGTTTTTATGGTTATTTTTTTAGGTATGCAGGGCTTGCTGGATTGACAGATTCCTGTCGGAGGGTGTAAAGTGAGAAAGCAAGTCAAGTTTGTTAAGCGATAGCCCAAAACCGGGCTGTGTCATGTAAGTAGTTACGTATACATACCTTGACACCGTCGTTACTCTTCCTTTACAATCACGACAGCAATGGACCAGATCGGTAGCGCTTGGGAAATCGGTCCAAAGCAGCATTGGGCCTCCGTAAGAGCAATCGGGCGGAACCTGCAGAGGGAATGCGTACATTAAAGACTGGGCGTCAACAAAGTTGGGTGCTTTGTCTCGCATAGAGTGTCGAAGTGTAGGTATGGGAAGTTTAGGTGCAGAAACCGGGTGTCAAGCGAAGCGCCCAACGAACAACAAACTCACGAAAGGGGTTTACAATGCGAAGAAAAGGATTATGGCTAAGTGTATTAGCCACGGCAATCATAGCCGGAAGTGCGTCGGCTGGTATCGTTAACAATGCTGGTGTCTACACGTATGAGGGTAATGGCTACAACTTTTTCGATTACAATACTGTTTCGGGTACCGGTGTGAACAGTGCGACCTGGGTCTACGGACAGGTCAACACAGCACCGTATGGTACACGCTCGAACAACGAGCATTTCCAGCAGTATTCCACTGTCGGTGGCACTGAGTTGATGGACGGCTGGTATACTCACGGCGCGAACGATACTACCCCCGATTGGAATGTGCTTCCCGTTGCGGGAGGCGAGTCTTCTGAGGCGCTCCAAGCCCAAGTTTGGGACAATGAGCAGTTGTTCTGGAACTACGTGGGCAATGGCACCAGTGGAACTCTCAACATCGGTATAGTGACGGGCTTCCAGTCGGCGGGTCGCGATGGATACGGGGCGGGTGATCTGTTCCTCGCCTTCGGAAATTCCCCCATTACCCTGCCCAACCCGCTTGAAAACGGCGGGGCAAACGGTACGGATGGGTACTATGAGCTCGCGATCGGTACCGGCGATGGGCGCAATACTGGCAGCAACGAGTGGATATTAGACGGCGACTGGAATGATATAGACTCGAGTCCCTTCGATGTTGAGTCTGACCCGTATCGTTATCAGTCTGATGCTGGCAGCACCAACCCGGGTGTTGTTACCACTGACATTGCCGACGTCGAATGGAGCCAGAACATTGCTGGCAACGTTCACAACTTCCTGGCGGTGGCCATTAATTTGGATGGCAGCTCGAGTCTGCAGCATCAGGATTGGATTGACCGGCTGCTTAGCACCACCAATGGCGGTTTCACGGCGCACTGGACCTACGGTTGCGGTAATGACACCGTTCACTACACGGCTGTAACGTCGACTCCTTTCGATAACGTTGTTCCCGTTCCCGCTGCTGCGCCGCTTGGCCTGCTGGGCATGGGTCTGCTTGCTCTGGTACGTCGCGTTCGTCGTCGGCCCGAGTGCTGATCTGAATTATTGCTAGCTAGCGAATAATTACCTACCTACTCACAAACGGGTGACTGGCCTCAGGGCTGGTCACCCGATTTGTTTTTCAATGGACAATGGACAATGGACAGTTGATAGTTGATAGTTGATAGTGGACAAGACAGGGGGCAATGGGTGATGGGCGGCGTGGGCGGTGGATAGGCAGTAGTGGGCGGTGGGGGGAGAAAGGACGTTGGATTTAGACCGATGGCGGGTCTTCATTGTCAACTGTCAACTGTCAACTGTCAACTGTCAACTGTCAACTGTCAACTGTCAACTGTCAACTATCAACTATCAACTATCAACTATCAACTATCAACTATCAACTATCAACTATCAACTGCTACTTAAAGCTTCTCGTCAAGGTATCAAAGAGCAGATACCAGCCGTCGGCGAGGACGAACATGATGATCTTGAAGGGGAGGGAGACGAAGATGGGGGGGAGCATCATCATGCCCATGGCCATGAGGGTGCTGGCGACGACCATGTCGATGATGAGGAAGGGGATGTAGATGATGAAGCCGATCATGAAGGCGGTGGTGAGCTCGCTCAGGATGAAGGCGGGCACGAGCACGTTGGTGGGGATGTCGTCCCGGGTCTGGGGGCGGGGGAGCTCGGCGATGCGGAGGAAGAGGGCAATATCTTTGGGGCGGGTCTGGCGGAACATGAAGTCCCGCATGGGCTTCAGAGCTTCGGCCAGGGCCTCGGTGTCTTCCAGGGTGCCCGCCAGGTAGGGCTGGAGGGCGTTCTCGTTGACGGCCTGGTAGGTCGGCGTCATGATGAAGAAGGTCAGGATAAGCGACAGGCCGATCAGGATCTGATTGGGGGGGGTCTGCTGCGTGGCCATGGCCTGCCGGAGGAAGCCGAGCACGACGATGATTCGCGTGAAGGACGTGGTCATGATGAGGATGGCGGGGGCGAGGGAGATAATCGTGATCATGAACACGATCGCCAGGGAGGTGGGGGCGTTCTCCCGATTGACGAGGTCCCGGGCGGTCTGGCCGAGATCTATGCCTCCCGGGCTCTCCTGGGCCATCGCCGTCGTGGCTCCGAGGAGCATCACGAGCGCGAGGCCAAGGCCGATCCAGGCGCGGCGTGCCCGGGAGTCAGTCCCGCGCACGGGTACTGTCCTGAAAATACTGCTTGAGGCGCTGCAGTTCCCCCTTCAACTGATCCAAATCCTCATCCACCACCGCCTCCACGCCCAAGGCGGCCCGCGATTCTTTCAACTGCATCAGAAAGTTTGGTGCCGGCTCCGCCGTACTGGTGAGGGAACCCACGGCGGCCACCTCGGCGGGCGTCTCGAAATTGCTGGCGTCAAAAGTGCGAATCAAGGAAACGTTCTGCTGGGTCACCCCGATAACCAGCACTTCCCCATTCGTCTGCACGAAATGGAGCGATGCTTGGGGAGAGAGTCCGACGCGGCCGATGACTCGGGCGAGCTGTTGGCCCGCCAGCAGGGGCGTCTTCTGGCCCCAACGCTTGACCGCCGCAAAGAGGAGCAGAAACAGCACCAACGTCAGGCAAAGGGCCACCACGCCCCGCCCTACCGTCTTCATGGGGGATGCAATGGTATCGCTCGCAGGCACGGCGGCCTCTTCGGTCGTCGGGGCGCTGTCGGCGGCCTCCTGTTCGGCCATATAGGCCCCCGTCTCCGCGATTAACTCGTCCACCGCCGCGTCCGGAGCAGGCGCGGCTTCCGGTTCGGGCGAAGCTTCAGTGATTTCGACGGGCACGGGTGCGGGCGCTGCCGCACCGTCCAGATCCAGCAGGACTTTCGCCGGGGGCGTGGCCGCGAATTCGGGATCCTGCGCCGGTGCAATAAACCCGATGCCGACCACGAATAGTACCGCGAGCGACCGCTTAACCATAGCCACCGTCCTTCTCCATGGCACCAATAATCTCCGCCACACGCACATGCAGGGAGTCCACGAGCACCACGACTTCGCCGCGCCCGAAGGGCACGCCGTTAATGTAAATGTCCGCCATCTCCCCGGCAAGCTTGTTGAGCGCCAACACGGAGCCACGCTGGAGCTCGAGCACGTCGCGCACCTGAATCGTGCATTGGCCCAAGTCCGCCGAGATCTCCAGCTTGACCTCTTCCAGATCGTCGATGTCGAGGTGCTCCTGCGCGGGCGCCGCGGGCATGAGTTCATCATCGAACTCGTGATCTTCGGCATCGCGAGCATGATGGGACACGGCGGGGCACATTTCAGAGGTCAACTATCATGTATTTAAGGTGCATGACCCGCAAGACAGTCATTTCGACCATCGGGTCCATCTTCTTGAGCAATATATTCGACTGTTGCTTAATCTGCTCCAGGATGCTGTTCTGCACCATGGGGTCGTTCAATTCGGAGCGTGTTCGCCCCTGATGGTATTTGAGGATCTCCGCCTCGAAGTAGGACTTCTTCTCCGTGACCTTGGCTGCGGCTTCGGGGGTGGCACAGGAGAAAGCGACCTTGACCACAAGGAGGGGGGGGACGACATCGGGGTCATCGGATTGCACCGAAACCTGGATTTCCTCGAAGACGACATCGGTCATCCCGATGGGGAAGGCATCGTCCACCACTTCCACCACCAGCTCCTCGGGGGGCGGGCCGGACAAGGTTGGCAACAGCCACATCTTGAACACCACCAGTCCGATGATTGCCGGCACCAGGAGTGCGGCCGAAAACAGCACCGCATTCATGATGAAGCTGGATTTCTTTTTTCCTTCAACCGGTTCTTCCGCCATATCGTCCTACCTCAAGTTGTTCAAATCCGCCGGAGATACAGGAAGATCTTCACGCTGCTCCGCGTCCGGGTTTGTTTTGAGACTTTGTAATAACCTATTGAGCTTCTGCTTGTCCAATAACCCGCGCACATAGATCTCCACGCGGCGGTTTGCGGCCCGGCCCTCTTCGGAATCGTTGGTGGCCAGCGGCTGGCTCGCGCCGTTTGCGTGAATCTCGAACTGCTCGATGGGCAGTCCGCCGGCGATCACCAGTTGCTCCGTAACACTGTGGGCGCGGTAGTAGCTCAAGTCATAGTTGTCCCTGAACTGCGGGGTGCTTGCCAGGGGCTGGGAATCGGTATGCCCATGCACCTCGAAGAAACTCTCCGGCAGTTCCGCCAGCACCATCGCAATCTCCTCGATCACCGGCAGGGCCGCCGGCCGGATCGTTGATTGGCCGGGCTCGAAGAGGAGGTTGCCGGGCAGGTTGATCTTGATCCCGCCCAGTGCATCAAACTCGATCTTGACGCTCTTTTCGAGTCCCCGGACCTGAAGCATGCGCCGGAGCTTGCGCGCAGCCTGATTGGCCTGGGATTCGGACTTCCGGGAAGCTCGGGGGATTGTGCTCACAAAGCCCGACATGGCGGGGAAGGGGCGGAAGCCACCCTCCATCGCCGCCATGGCCTGCTTGAACTTGTCCTCGCTCACGGAGGAAAAGGAGAGGAGGAGGATGAAAAAGGTCAGCAGAAGGCTCATCATGTCCGCAAAGGTGGCGAGCCAGGCCGGTGCGCCCGGAGGCGGGCAATTGCACTTCTTGTCCCCCATGGATTAGTTGCCTCCGCCCGGACCGCCAATGACGATCTTCTGCCGGATGGACGGCGCCACGAAGGCCTTCAGCTTCTGCTCCACCACGCGGGGATTGTCCCCCGATTGGATGCTGAGGATGCCCTCGATCACGATTTCCTTAAGCAGGAGTTCGTTGGCCGTTCGCACCTTGAGCTTGCCCACGATGGGCAGGCAGACCAGATTGGCCTGTATGGACCCGTAGAGGGTCGTGAGAATAGCCACCGCCATGGCCGGGCCGATCTGAGAAGGATCGGACATGTTCGCAAGCATCTGCACGAGTCCGATCAGCGTCCCGATCATGCCGAAGGCCGGCCCGAACACCGCCGCCGCATCCACCACGGCGACCCCCATGTTGTGCCGATCTTCCATAAAGGCAATCTCGGTGGTGAGAATGTCCTTGATGAGTTCCGGAGCCGTACCGTCGATGGCGAGCTGCACGCTGCGCCCCAGAAATTCGTCTCCCGCATTGGCCACGTGGCTTTCCAGCGCCAGGATGCCTTCGCGGCGCGCGATGGTGGCGAATTCCACCATCTTGATAATGATATCCTCGGGCCGGACTTCCTTGACGAAGAACGCATTCTTCATGATCACGACCATGCCCATTACGTTGGACATGGGGAAGTTAATAAGTAGCGCCGCAAGCGTCCCGCCGAACACGCAAAAGATCGAGGGAATATTCACGAACAGCATGAAGGGGCTGCCCAGGATAATCGTGACGTAGATGAGGATGAAGCCGGAGACCATCCCTATCAGCGTAGCCAGATCCATTATCTATCCCCTCTTTCTCATTCCAGGGTCGCCTTTTGCGTCGATTATGCAGTTGCAGGATCGTATCTTAACACTGCGCGGGTGAACGCGTCCATTTCAGGCGGCGGGCCGCGCCCCATTGCGCGAGCCGCCGGGTCAATCAGTCTTAACGCACGAGATTCACCGCTTCCTGCAGGAGCGTGTCGGCCGCGGTAATGGTTCGGGAGTTGGCCTGGAAGGCGCGCTGGGTGATGATCATCTCACTGAACTCCGTACCGAGGTCCGTGTTGGAACTTTCCAGCACGCCGCCGCTCACGGAGCCGCGCCCGCCCGTGCCGGGAGTGCCGACATTGGCGAGACCGGATGCGGGAGACTGGCGGAAGGCGTTGTTGCCCTCACGGGTCAGGCCCCCCACGTTCGCAAAATTGGCGAGCGCGATCTGCGCGATGACCTGGGTGCGATCATTGGTATACACGCCGATAACCTGGCCGTTCGCCCCGATGCTGAAGCTCTGCAATATGCCGAGGGGGAAGCCGTTCTGGCTGCGCAGGGTAATATCGCTGGGCGCCTGGTCATTGGGGTCCGCAGCAGGATCCACCGGCGGCGCGAGCTGGGTGATATCGCCAAAGGCCACCGCCACCGTAAGGGGATCCACCGGCGCGGTCGCCTCGGTGCCCAGATCGGCCGCGGTGATATTGATCGTGCCCGTTTCGCTGCCCGCCGCCACGTTTCCGTTGGGATCGAAGGTGATCGTGCCCGAGCCCACCGTAGGCGTGGTGGTGCCGTTGTCAAAGGTCGCTGCCCAGGTCCATTCGTTGGCGTTGGCCGTCTTGGTAAAGGTCAGTTCCACGTTGCGCGCCGTGCCGAGCGAGTCAAACACCTCGATATTGCGAACGACCTGCTCGCCAGCCTCGGTGCCCGAGTTCAGATTGCCCGTGAGCGCCGCCGTGGTCGTGGCGCTGGCAATACCGTCCGAACCCAGGGGAATGGTGATATCGCCGGCTACCGAATTGGTAGCATCGATGACACCGTCCGCATTCGCCGTGTAGCCCTGAACGCGCAGTCCCGTGGCCGGATCGATGAGCGTACCCACGGAGTTTACCGTGAAAGAGCCATCGCGGGTATAGACATCGGTCAGGCCATCGCTCAGGATGAAAAAGCCGTTGCCCTGAATCGCGAGGTCGGAGTTCACACCAGTGGTCACGAGGGAGCCCTGGCCGTGGTTTACATCGATGCTGCCGATCTGAACGCCCAGCCCGACCTGCATCGGGTTGGTGCCGCCGTTGGTGGCCACGGGGGCGGACGGTCCGCTTAGCGTCTGGCTGAAGAGATCCTGGAAAAGCACCCGGGAGCTGCGATAGCCCGTCGTGTTCACGTTGGCGATGTTGTTCGCCACCACGTCCAGCTTTGTCTGTTGCGCTTTGAGGCCCGTTACGGCGGTGAATAGTGCTCTTCCCATGATAGTGTCCTCCTGGGGTGGCCTTCCGGCTCCCGGTATAGGTGTGCAGTAGCTTTACACAGCGGGCTGTGGGTCTTATGGGTCTTATGGGTCTTATGGGTCTTATGGGTATTATGGGTCTCAGTTCTCATATTGACCCATACGACTCATAGGACGCATAAGACCCATTTTCAGCCTTCAGCCTTCAGCCTCTTCTTCGGGGGCCTCGTTCATAATCGAGAGCACGCCACTCATGGGCATGATCTCGCCGTCCACATTCAAAACCACAATACTTCCATCCAGGTATACCGAATCCACGAAACCTGTAGTTACTTCACCATCCTCATTCAGCCCTTCCACGTATTTGCCGAGGAGGCCCTGGGCGGAGATGAAGTTCAACTGGTCCACATTCCCGGAGAGGTTTTCGAAGCTCCCGTTCAGGGCTTCCATCTGTTCGAGGGAGGAGAACTGGGCCAACTGGGCCACCATCTCCGAGTTCTTCACCGGCTCCAGCGGGTCCTGATTCTGCAATTCCAGGACGAGCAACTGGAGGAAGGCATCGCGGCCCAGCTCTTTTGTCGGCTGGCCGGAAGTCTCTTCCGTCTCGGTGCCGGTGGCCTTCGTTTCCGCTGCCTTGGCCGTGCTGGCCATCGGGTCGGCCACCTTGTTCGCCGTGCCGGCACCCTTCAAGATGGACGTGAGTTTCGCGCGATAGGTCGACGTGATGTCGGTCATCGCGGCGTCTTTTTGCTTTCGGGTGATGGAAAGGTTGCCCAGACCGTTGCCCCGGAAATTTACCAGTGCGTTCATCGTGTTGTTCTCCCTGGTCAAGCCAGAATGTTCAGTGCGCTGGAACCCAGCGCGAGGGGGGCGGATGCCCGGACACTGGCCACTGCGGTTTCCCGCGATAGTGCCGTTTCCCGGTAAGGCGTTGCCGGTCGCCTGTCCTGCTCCGGTGTCGCATCCCGACGGGGAGCGCCCGAGTCGACGGTGGCGTTGTCCAGGGCCAATCCCTGCTTCTGCAATGCATCTTTCAAAGAACCCATCTGGCTTTCCAGCGCATCGCGTACCGCTGGATTTGCCGAGATGAGCCGAACCCGCATCGTGTCGCCCGTGCCCTGAATCTCGATCTGGAGTTCACCCAGATTCTCAGGTACCAGGGTAAGGCGCATCGTGCGGGCCCCCTCCTGTTGCATCAGGTGAATTTGTTGCGCCAGTTCGCCGGGTAGGTTCGCCATCGGCAGCCGGGGTAATCCCGACGCCTGGGGGCGGACCCCGCCCGATTCCATGGCTGGCGCCTGGGGGAGGGGGGCGGCGTCGGGAAGCTCCGGGATCGCTTGATCGCCAACGGGCTCCACGGTTGGGTCGACTACATCCTCGATATCAAGCTGGAGCGGATCGGTTTCGGCGGATTTGTCCGTCCCCTGCCGGATAGCGCCCTCGGCGATAATGGCGTTCAGTGTCTTTGGAAAGGTTTCTACGGGCGATGCCGAAACGACCTCTACGCCGGATTCAGCGACGGCGGCGGCCGTCTCCGTGCTGTCCAGCGGTGTCGCCGTGACCGGCTTCGCCACATCCAACGTGTCGGTGTCGGCGAGCGCCATGTCCACCAGCTCAATCGCGCCATTGCCGTCAGCGGTCGATTCTGAAATCGTTTCCACAGCCGCCTCAATCGGTGAGGAGCTCTCTTCGGTTTCCGTGACTTCGGGAGACGCCGTAGTGCCAGTGGGCGATGGCACTACGTTCGCTATGTTCAGCAGGGCGGGGTCTTCACCCTCTTCGGTTTCGGTGGGTGGCTCCGTTGCCGTGGTGTTTGTGGATTCCACCACATCCACTTCCTGCCCATCTTCTACATTCGTTGTGGATCGCGTCTCCACGGATTCATCCACCACAGGGGCATCCTGTTCGGGCGTTTCCGACACCTTCGATACGTCGGCGGCCTCTGCGCTTTCGTCCGGCGGCTGCCCGGCGGAAGTATCTGTGGGACGGTTGCTGACCTCAGTGAGGATGGCCATGAAACTCGCGCCCGCCGCCGACGAGGCGTAGGGCGTCGAATCCGGTGATGCCTCCGGGAGTTCCCGGCGCCGCACTTCGCTTGAGACATACATGGGCTGCAAGCCTCCCTTGGGGTTGAAAACGTGAAGATACCCCGTAGGAGAAACGGGGATGGAAGAACGAGGGGGGGTCATATGGGGCTACCGCTCGCGGCAGTCGGAATGGAGAAGGCAACGTTAAAGGGCAGTCATTGGCCGTAACGAAGTGTTTCACCACGAAGGCACGAAGAGCGCGAAGAAGGAAGAAGGAAAACGCGCTATGCGCCCAGGATTCTCGTTGCATTCCAGGCGAAACGCATTGAGTTGGTGCCCCAAGTATTTTGGAGTCTTCGCGGCTTTGTGTGCGAAATATCCCTGGCTAGAAAGAGAATATTGACCACGGAGACACGGAGGCACGGAGAAAAAGAGGAATGCAAAGGTATCAGTACCGAGTCACGGTGCACTTACGTTCGATGATGTCTCTCCCATTTTCCTTCTCTCATTTGTTTTCTCCGTGCCTTCGTGCGCTCCGTGGTCAGCATTTCTCTAGTTGAGCAGGCAAAAACAAAGAAAATAGTTCATTCGCTACTTTGCTCTGCAAGTTACTTTTTCGAAGTGACTTGCGACTGGCAGAAGAAAACTAACTCTAAAAAACAAAATGTTGACGGATAGTAGTGCGGAGCTTCACGGAAGAACTTTTTCCGGCTCAAGGTGGGGAAAGGGTGACAAACGGCCTCTGTTTCAAGGTCGCGCGTCGCGAATTTCTTTTAAGATTCGGGCGGCGGTCTCGGCCGACATGACGTCGAGGATCTCGCCGCGCTTCTTGTCTTTCACACTGATGAGAATCTGCGCTGCCTCGTCGGTCGGCATCGATTCCAGGCTCTTTGCCGCACCCTCCGCCTCCATGTTCTCCAGCGTGATGGCGATGGTCTTCATCTGCTCTTTCTTGTCGTCCGCCGCCACGCCGTAGGACTCGTTGATGGCGGTCTGCATGGCTTC
Source organism: Candidatus Hydrogenedentales bacterium (assembly GCA_942492815.1). GTDB lineage: Bacteria > Hydrogenedentota > Hydrogenedentia > Hydrogenedentales > JAEUWI01 > JAEUWI01. The sequence goes on from OW818658.1 coordinate 729,855, forward strand.
CAGATCACTGCGGGTCTTGGCCAGATCGGCTTCCCGCTGCGTGAGCTGCTTTTCACGCTCGTCCAGGGCGAGCTTGCGCTCGTCCAGCGCCTTCTCCCGCTCCTTGAGCTGGTACGCCAGGGTCCCCAGGGTCGGAGACTTGGCCTCCTCTTCGGCCTGCTTCGCCGCCTGGGCCTCGGCCAGGGCTTCCTTGTCCCACAGGCCCCGGAGTTTTTCCTGAGAAAGATTTCCTGTGAGCGCCAGGGAGCCGACAATCGTCGCCACCAGGGAGAACAGGCCCACCAGGCCAAATAACATGAGCTTCATCATGATGATTCACCCCTCCTCGCCACCGCGCCGGCCTGTTGGATCCGCCGCGCGGCGTACTTGTTTGCCGTCTCATCCAGCGCCTTCTGTTCTTCCTTGAGCAGGAAGTTACGATAGGCTTCCCGGCGCCGTTCATGTAGTTTCTCCGCGATCTGGCGGGCCTGGCTCACTTTTTCCAGGAGCTTCACCTCGGCGGATTCTTCCCGGAGCAATTCTCGTATCTCGGCATCCTTGCGATCACGCAGGCCGGCGAGATGGCGTTCATACTGGTAGTAACTTCGAATATCGCTGGCGTCGAAATGTTGCTGGAGGGTTGTACCCGCCTGTTCCAGTGCCGACTGGCGGGTCAGCTCCAGCGAAGTGCGCTCTTTGCGCGCGGTCTGGAGGCGATTGCGCACCAGGGCCACGACCTGGGCTTGCCGGTCTTCGGCCTGCTCGCGGATCCGGAGCACCGCGGCATAGCGGTTGGGGTTGCGCATTGCGTTACCTGTTTCCCGTCAATTGCGACAAGCGGTTCACCGTCTCCGCGAAGGGCGCGGCTTCCTTCAGTCCCTGTCGCAGGAACCGGTTAAAGTCTGGCATGAGCTGGATGGCCGTGTCCACTTCGCGGCTGCTTCCCGGCACGTACGCGCCGATGTTGATCAAATCCTCATTGTCGCGGTAGGCCGCAAGCAATTCCCGAAAGCGATGGGCCCACTTGGCATGGTTGGGGCTCGAAACCTCGTTCATCACCCGGCTCACGCTGCCCAGAATATCGATAGGGGGGTAGTGGCCCTTGCCCGCGAGATCCCGCGACAGGGCGATGTGCCCGTCCAGGATACTGCGCACCGTGTCGCCCACGGGGTCATTCAGGTCGTCCGCCTCCACCAGCACCGCGTAGAAACCGGTGATACTGCCCTGGGCGGCGGTCCCGGCCCGCTCCAGCAGACGCGGAAGCATGGCATAGACCGAAGGGGGATAACCTCGGGTCGTAGGCGGTTCACCGATGGCCAGGCCCACCTCGCGTTGCGCCATGGCCACACGCGTGACGGAGTCCATAATAAGCATCACGTTGGCGCCCTGATCGCGAAAGTATTCCGCGATGGCGGTGGCGATGAAGGCACCGTTGAGGCGGAGCAGGGCGGACTCGTCGGAAGTGGCCACCACGACCACCGAGCGCTCCAGGCCTTCCAGCTCCAGGTCGCCCTCGATGAACTCGCGCACTTCGCGGCCGCGCTCGCCGATGAGGGCGATAACATTGAGATCCGCGTCGGTGTTCCGGGCGATCATGCCGATTAATTTGCTCTTGCCCACGCCGCTGCCGGCCATGATGCCCATGCGCTGGCCACGCCCGCAGGTGAGGCAGGCATCGATGGCCCGCACGCCCGTGGCAATGGGGGTGAGGATGCGCTGGCGCGACATGGGCGGGGGGGGCTCGCGGTGGAGCGAGACTTTCTTTTCATAGTCGAGGGGCGGCCCGCCATCGATGGGGTGGCCGTCACTGCCGATCACGCGGCCGATGAGTCCCGGCCCCACGCCGGCGGTGTGTGGGGCGTGCGTCGGGCGCACCCGGCAGCCGGGGCCGATGCCGCGCATGCCGCCGAGGGGCATCAGCAGGATCTTGTCCTGGCGAAAGCCCACTACCTCCACCGGTACGGGGGCCGTGCCCCGCGCGGGCTCCACATAGCAGACATCGCCGATCTGCATGGCGGGGCCTGTAGCTTCAATGGTGAGTCCGACGACATCTGTGATTCGGCCGGAAGTCACCAGAGGGTGGCACGCTTCGATGCGTTGCTGGTAGGAGCGGAGGTCGATCACGTCCTTCACTCCGTCAGTGCGTCGAGCACCTGGTTAAGCAGGGTCTCCAGCCGGGCATCGACTTCCATTTCGCTGGACTGTGCGATGCAACCGCCAGGGGCCACCGTGTCGTTGGCCTGGATGTGAAGGGTGTCCACTCCGGACACGCTGTCCAGCAGGGAGACTTCATGAAGCTTGAGGGCTTCCACATCGTCTGGATGAACCAACAGCGTGACGGAGAACTGTCCGGCGAGGCGGGCAAGGGCCCGCCGGGCCGTAAGCTGAAGCAGGTCGGGGTTGGACTTCGATTCCGCATCTATGACCCGCGTGACCATCAGTTTGACCAGCGCAAGCACCTGAGGCTCGAGGGAGTCCACAAACGCATCGTGCGAGGTCTGGATCGCGGTTGCGGCGGCCTCCAGCGCTTCGGTGCAATGGGCCAGGCTCGCGTCAAATCTCTCCCGGCCCGCCTGAGTGCCCCGAGCCAGTCCTTCCTGATAGGCCTCTTGGACCTTCTGCGCGGCCTCTTCCCGGGCCGCAGCCATGACTTCCTCGCGCAACACTTCCGGATCGACGGGAGGCTCTTCCTCGGCGATGTCGCCGTCCTCCTCCTCCATCGGTAGGAAATCGGGGGCGAGCAATGCTTCGTCGGGGAATTCCTCAAGGGACTCCCGGTCGAAACGCGCCACCTCCACGGTTTCGGCGTGCACAAATTTCAGGATACGTGCCATAGTGCCGCTCCGGGGACTGCATCCGCCTGGCCCGTGATAGTGAGTATGGAAAAGGGTCGTTGGGACAGGTGGAGGCCGTACCCATGAAAACCGCTGCGGTCTCGCCTGAATAGCGTCCAGACGCTTCTTGTGGGTACAGTTTCCGATTGGGCCTTCGACAAGGCTTCGTACCAGGCGACACGTGCCAATCGGCCACTGTCCCCTTTAGACGAGGATTTCATCGGCATCCCCGCCACCGCGACCGGAGATGACCACGTCGCCCGATTCTTCCAGGCGCCGGATAACGGCGACGATCTTCTGCTGGGCCTCTTCGACGTTCTTCATGCGCACAGGGCCCATGAACTCGATTTCTTCCTTGATCATTTCGCGGGCGCGCTCGGACATGTTCTTGTAGACCTTGTTCGCCACTTCGTCGTTGGAGGCCTTGAGGGCGAGCGCCAGATCTTTGCTCTCCACTTCGCGGAGCGTCTTCTGGATACCGGAATCGTCGACGAAGACAATGTCATCGAAGGTGAACATGAGGCGGGCGATTTCGTCGGCCAGTTCGGGATCGCGCTCTTCCAAGTCCGCCATGATCGTTTTCTCCGTGGAGCGCTCGATCATGTTGAGAATTTCGGCCACATCCTTGACGCCGCCGGCGAAGGTGAAGCCCTGGCTGAAGACGGAGGCCATCTTGCGTTCCAGCACCCGCTCCACCTCACGCACGATTTCAGGCGCGGTGCGGTCCATCGTCGCGATGCGGATGACCACATCGGACTGGACGTCCTGGGGGAGGGAGGAAAGGATGATGGAAGACAGGGCCGGGTTCATGTGGGCCAGGATGAGCGAAATGGTCTGGGGATGCTCGTCTTGAATAAAGCTGCACACCTGGGAGGGATCGGCCCGCTTCAAGAACTGGAAGGGAACCTCCTGGAGGCTGCTCTGGAGGCGGTTCAGAATGTCGAAGGCGCGTTCGCTGCCGAAGGATTTTTCCAGCAGGTTCTTGGCGAAATCGATGCCGCCCTGGGCCACGAAGCGCTTCGCCACCGCCATCTCGTAGAACTCGTCCAGCACCGCCGCCTTGATATTGGCGTCCACGGTGCCCAGGCTGGACAGATCGAGGGTCATCTGGTCGACTTCTTCATCGCTGAAGGCGCCGAGTACTTTGGCGGCGTTGTCCGGGCCCAGACAGGCCAAGAGAATGGCGGCCTTGCGGCGGCCTTTGATTTCGTCGGTTACTTCTTCTTGCGGTGCGGGTGACGTAGCTTAATCCTCGTTTTGACGCTTTCGGGATCGGAGCAATACAGCTACCGTCTCAAGTTCGTCCATGGAAAGTTCATTAATTTCCAAAAACACATCCAGGCGAAGCTTGTCTTTCAGAGTAGCCTCGGAAACTTCTCGAACTCTCGCCCCAAGCAATTCGTCGTCGGGCCATGTAATGGTCTTTTTCAGGGCATATCGGAGGACTAAAAATCCAAGTGCAATGAAGACAAAGAGCGCCACAATCGATATTTGTTCCGCCACCATGTCGATCTTCGTCGCGTCCACAGCCATCTGTTCGCTTCCAAATATGGTGAAAGAACCGTCGGGGCATTTTTAACCATGCAACGTGTCTACCTCGTGGCAACTCGCTAGTCGTCAGCAAGATCTATATCCAATGCGGGTGATCCAGCTTAATCATCGTCTTGACTCATCCAACTGCGGAGCAGCGCGGCAATGGCTTCGGGATCTTCCATGGAAAGCTGGGAGATCTCCGCCGCCACTTCCTGGCGCCGCATGTCTTCCAGCGTCGCGGCCGGGATTTCCTTGACCTTCTCTTCGGGTTTCTCGTCGTGGGGCCAGATGACGGATTTCTTGAACATCGACCGGAGTATAAAGAACGCAATGACAATCAGGGCGAACAGTCCGGCCGACATGTACCACTTCTGGCTCATCGCCATCTGTTCCGTGGCCGCGCGGGTCTCGATCGCTTGATTGATCGCGGCTACGCCGGCCGTCTCGAAGTTGTGATCTACAATGTTGATCGCGACTGCGTCGCCCTCCATGGCAACCGCACTTTGTGCAACTTGTTGTAGCCGGGTCCGGAATTCTTCCGTCATGCCGTTGTACTGCCCGGGTGTCACATTGCCGTCGGCATCGGTCTCCTGTGTGAAGTCATCGCCTTGAACCACCATCGCCACGGTATATTTTACCACATTGCCCGGATCGCTGATGGTCTTGGTCGTGGTCCGGCTGGGTTCGCTGTTGGTGAGCACTTCCTTCATCGTATCGGTCGTGCTGACCCCGCCGGGGGCGGCCGCGGCTTCCGGTACATTGGTCAATGCGCCCGGTGCGCCCTGGGGCAACTGCTCGGTGGAGTTGATGGTCTGGGTGGTCGAAAGCTCGCTCAGGGGCGTGCCCTCCGCAACCACGTCTTCCACCTTCTCCATTTTGTCGAAATTCACGTTGGCGCCGACGATTACCTCGCCTTGAACGCCCATTTCCCCCAGGATCTTCAGAAGCTTATGCTCGATCCGGCTCTCGATTCCGTCCTGGTACTCAAGCTTGTCATTGGCGATGGAGGCGAACTCGGAGTCCGCCGGCAGATGGATCGCCTCGCCGGAGGTGGTGCTGATGGTGATGTTACCGGCGTGGAGGTTGGCACCGCCGGCCCTGGCGACCATGCTTACCAGCAGCTTGCTCTCCTGCTTGGAGACCGGGCGGTTTACACTGAGTACGACGGAGGCTTCAGACGGGATTTGCTCGTCGACGAAGAGGGCCTGATCGGCCTCACGAATGACGACGTTGGAGGATTCCACAAAATCGAAGGAGTCGAGCTGCGTTTCGAGGTTTCTCTGGACCGCACGCATGAAGTTGACATTGTTCAGCCATTGGTTGGACATCAAATCCGAGCGGGCGAACAGCTCCTCGAATCCATCGGGGATGCTCTCGCCCACCGGGAGGTCGTTCTCTTCAAGAAGGAGCAACATAGCTCCGCGGTCCTTTGGAAGGACGTTGATGGTGCGGGCGCTTTCATCCACCGTATAGGGGGTGCTCCGCTCCTCGAGGAGGGTGACCGTTTCGGCGATCTGCTGGGCGGTGAGGTTGTCGGCGAGGGTGATGTAGCGGGTTTCGCTGCCCTTGAAGGTGACCCAGAAGATGGGCGCGGCCACCAGCAGCCCGACACATACAATCATGACGCGGGTGTTGTTGTCGAAGAGTGCCCAGTTTTCTTTGATCTGGGTCCGCATCTGCCGGAGAAAATCGACGAAGGCTGCAAGATTCACAAGTCTACCCTAACCCTGTTTGTCCGGGCCACATCGGTGCATAGCCAAACCTTCCGCGTCCGGGCACACTGGCCCCTTGCGGCAAACACCTCTTGCGCCCGGCCGCCCCGAACCACGGGGTTTCAAACAACCAGGGAACCCAGCTTCGTGGCCTTGGCCCGCACGGCGTTCCACGAAGTTGGAGACAAAACCATCCTTTCCTGTGCCGCATCCCGCTTCCCAAGGCGGAATCCGGCGGAAAAATGGTTTCGTGGATTCAATTGTAATCTCCGCGCATCGGGGCAGGGGACTTTCTCCCGCGCCCCGCAACTGATGCCGGGGTGGGGCGTGTCGCCGCGCCCGGCATAAGAACGGAAACAGCCCAGAGAAAGCCCTGGCCTGTTTTCCGGTACTGGCGATTCAAAAGTAAGATTCGCGGAAGCTAGATCTGCATCCGCATGATTTCTTCATAGGCCGTCATGACTTTGTTCCGAACGGTCATCATGGTCTGAAAGGACACATCGGCCTTTTCCACCGCCACCATCGCCTCGGAAACATCCTTTATCTCGCCGGCCACCAACTGCTTGATCGTGGTGTCCGCTTCGGTCTGCAAATGCTGCACTTCGGTGATGGCATCCGCAAGGAAATCCTGGAAAGAACGGCCCTCCGTACCCAGCGGATTGGCCTGCGGCAGCCGCGGGGTGCGGGCGGTAATTTCCGTCGGCTGGAGACTCGCTCCAGGGATTCTCAACGGGTCGATCATCGGTTCAATAGTTCCTTAAGCCTGCCAGTTACTGCTGCAGAATGTCCAGCGCCCGCTGTTTCATCTGGCGTCCGGACGTTATCACGGCGATGTTGGCCTCGTAGGCCCGCTGCGCCGAAATCAGATTCACCATTTCCACCGCCGTGTTGATGTTTGGATAGGCTACCATGCCTTCTTCATCCGCATCGGGGTGTTGGGGGTCGAATACCATGCGTGGGGGGGACGTATCGCGGATGACATCTTTCACCCGCACGCCGAGCCGCTCCGGATTGGAGCCGGGCTTGATCTCTTCGCCCCGCAGAATGACCATCTGGCGCTGGAACACGCCGCCCTCGGGAGTCCGGGTGGTCTCCACGTTGGCGATGTTGTTGGCGATGATGTTCATCCGCGCCCGCTGCACCTGAAGCCCGCTTACCGCGATGTCATTGGCTGAAATCTTGTTCAGATTCACCGGTCATCTCCTAGCGCGCCAGGCTTTGCAGCATGGTCTTCGTCATTTCAAATTTCTTGGAGAGTAACCGCGCGTAAGTGGTGTACTCACCGGTATTTTGGGACAATTTTGTGATCTGATCGTCCAAGTCTACTTTATTGTAGTCATTCTTCGACAAAAATGCAAGACGTTCGAAATCCAGACGGTGCGTTTCAAAGTCGAAGTGTTGGGGTCGGCTCGTGCGGAGGGCAACGCCGCCCCGGCCTTCAACCATGGACCGCAGGGTCTTCTGGAAATCGAGCTCCGCCGGATTGTAGTGCGGGGTGTCCACATTGGCGATGTTGTTGGCGATGAAGCGGTGATTCTGTTCCCGCACTTTCATCGCCTGCACCAGCAAGTTGGACGTATCTAATCCGGCAAATGCACTCATGGGAGAATCTTTCTCGAACGCGATTTCACTGCCTGTCTAAAGCAAGCCCTGTGCCAGTTGCGGGTGGTGAGAAAAGTCTAGTAAACGTTGGAGAATGAAGCAGATAGCGCTGGCTGGTCGGGGGGGAGTCGGCAAATTATGCCTTATGCTCGTGCCTAATCTGCCGGGTGGTCGCGGGTGCGGCCATCAGGGACTACAGGGACTACAGGGACTACAGGGACTACAGGGACTACAGGGACTACAGGCGGAAAAAATACCTGATGTCCCTGTTGTCGCTGCTGTCTCTGTGAACTGGCAAGTGTGTGATAAGAACGGTAGAGAAAGAGGCTTTCGTACTTCTTAATCAAGAAAAGGGACGGCAGGTCGGAGGTCCTGCCGTCCCGGAGAGCCCCGCACTGGGAGAAGTGCGGGGATTGGGCGCGATTATTTTGCCAGGTAGGGAAAGGTCAGGGTGCTGTAGGACCGAACTTCCTTGTAGGGCTTGTCGCCGAAGGTGCCGTCTTTGCTTTCCTGCACTTTCGCGCGAATGCCCACCCAGCCGCCGGGCACGATGGGGAAGCTGGCCTGGCCCTCCGCGTTCGTGGTGGCCTCCGCCTGCTTCTTGACTGTGGGCAGATTGACGACCAGTTCGGCGCCTTCGGCGGGCTTTCCGTTGGCCAGCACGGTGACCAGTAGTGTTCCGTCTTTCACCTCCGCCAGTACTTCCACGGGGAGTCCCGACGCCTTTCCGGCGCTTTCCACCGAACGCACGGCCTTGGCGTGGTAGACCAGGAGGTATTCACCGCCCCTGTTCATGATGCCGTAGTCCAGGGAGCCTCTGAGGAGCGGGGCATCTTCCGGCACCGTGGCGATGCGGGCTTTTTCACCGGGTGCAAAGACTATCGGGGTGCCATCGTTCAGGGTAACGGCCATCGGTGCGCTCTTTTCCTGAAGCTCGGCATCGGTCTCTTCCAGGGGCTCTTCCGAGAAGCGCATGTGGGCGGCGGCGGGCACTTCCGGGGGCAGTTCCAGGAAGATGAAGTGGGCCTGGGCACTCAGGGCAAAGCTTGTGGCCAGTAGCAGGGCGAAAGGTTTCATTGAGGGGTCTCCTTGGTTGAGAGTTAATTTGCTTGACTATGCGGTCATTATACATCCCAAAAAGATCTGTTGCAAATCATTTGTTAAGTGATCTAAACTCAAGTCATGCAATCGATATTGCTGCGGTGTTCGCAGCGTCTTCGAGGGCAGATTCATGCACCCAACCAAGGAGAAAACGGCATGAGACAACGTGGTTTCACCCTGATCGAGCTGCTGGTGGTCATCGCCATCATCGGCATTCTGGCGGCCATCCTGCTCCCGGCTTTGGCCCGGGCCCGGGAAGCGGCGCGCCGCGCAAGCTGCCAGAACAACCTGAAGCAAATGAGCCTTGTGTTCAAGATGTACGCAAACGAGGCCCGTGGCGGCACCTGGCCCGGCGTGACCTGCAACTACTTTCCCGTTTATAACTGCGACACGATGGAACAGTGGGAGGACGGAACGGGTAACCTGGTTTTCGGCGGGCGGCTTTATCTCTGGACGCCACGCGTCGACCGGCTCTATCCCGAGTATATGACCGATCAGGCCGTCTTGTTGTGCCCGTCGAACGCCAAGGTGAACGCGGACATGCTCAAGAATCCCGTCACCGGCGCCTGGGAAGGCCATATGGGCTGCTCGACCACGTCGGACCCGAACGCCTCACTCCTGGCAAATCGGGGCGCGGCGTTGACGGACTACAACTACTGGTATAGCGGCTACGCCCTGGACCGGACCTCGCAGGCCGATCCCCATGTTGCCTACTCGTCTGGAAACCCGGCATTGGTCCCGGCCCAGTTGAAGGGGGCCTACTATGGATCGATCTACCGTACCCACGGCGTGTTGAGTCCGACCAGCCGGGACACGGACCAGCCGATCGACTTCACTTCCAATGCCGCGCTCACCCCCTTCCTGGGGCATGGTAATGGCGGGAGCAACCTGCTGCAGAACCTTCGCGAGGGGGTAGAGCGCTTCATGATCACGGACATCAACAATCCGGGCGCCTCGGCCCTGGCGCAAAGTTCGCTCTATGTGTATATGGACGTGGCCAGCACACGGGTGGATGAGTTCAACCACATTCCGGGCGGCTCCAACGTCCTGTATATGGACGGCCACGTGGAATTCCTGCGCTACCCGGGTGAGTCGCCGGTGAGCAAGGGCTCGGCCAATATGATGGCCCAGAAGTACGACCGCATCTGACGCGGGGTTATCTGCCAAATCCGGCCCGGGCGGGACGCAGTCGATGCGTTTCCCGTCCGGGTCTTTCGTTATCGGCGGGCAGACCGTCTGGGCTTGCGTTCCGTGCTCTCGAAGGGAGTGAGGCGCAGCCGATCCAGCACGAAGTTCATCGCTTCCACCGTGTCGTCGTAGCTGGTTTCGTGACCCGCTTCGGGCCTGTGGAGGTGGAGCACTTGAGGATTGAGCTTCTTCAGGATGTCGGCCAGGCGCATGACGCTGCCCGGAGGAACGGCGGTATCCTGTCCGCTCGTGGTCAATGCGACGGGCATGGTGAACTGGAGGGGCCAGTATTCTGCGCTGCGTCTGTAGTATTGCTCGGGCACTTCCTGTTTGGTGCCGCCGAAGGACTCGCCGATGGCGTCCTGAAAGTTTTCATATTCCAAATGGTTCGCGGTGCCGTTGAGGGCCACCACACCTTCCACGAGATCGGGGTGCAGGGCGGTGAAGGTCAAAGCGGCCGTGGCTCCCATGGAGCCGCCGCACAGGACGACCCGATTGGACTTGTATTTGGACTTGAGCTTCTTGATGAGCTGGACCAGGTCCGCCTCGGCGGCGGGCCCCATCCAGGAGGTCTTCGCTCGGTAATCCGGCGAGACGAAAATCAGACCGTGGGCGGCGGCGGCATCCCGCGCGCCTTTGCATTCGCCCCGTTCATTGGTAGCGAACTGCCAGCGATCCGATCCGTGCCCATGGAGGGCGATCACGAGGTCGCGCGGTTGGCCTTCCTGATAATCGGCGGGCAGCAGGAGCACGTAGCGCTGTTCGGAGCGGTCGAAGTTCGCTTTGAACGGCACGTCGAGGGGCGGACGAAAACCAGGGGAGGAATCGGCGTGGACCTGCGAGAGCAGCGCCACAACAAGGAACAATACAAACCGGGCGACAAGGACGGAGCGGGGCATGATGGCTGGAATCCGATAGGAGGGAGATGACAGGGGCTTGAGAGTGTCACAGGGTTCAATGAATGAGATGGTGCTGAAGTTTGCGTTTCTGAGGCTACTCCTTCAGCTCAATAACTACCGCTTTCAGGGAATCTCCCTCCAGGGTAAATCGCCCGACAGAGATTGGGAGGGAAAAACGCCGGGGTCCCGCGCTGCCCGGATTGAAGTAGAGCACGCCGTTCTTCTCCGAGATATCGGGCTTGTGCGAATGCCCGTAGACCACCGCGTGGAAACCGGCGGCCGACGGATCGAGGGGAAGGTCTTCCAGGATGTGATGGGCATACAGATGCTTTCCATACCACGTGACGAGGGCGTCGTCGGGGAGCCGTTCGCCGAGGGCACCGAAATCGACATTGCCGCGAACGGCATGGACCGGGGCGATGGCCTCCAGTTGCTCCAGTACGATCGCGTCGCCCACATCGCCAGCGTGAATAATGAAATCCGCCCCCCGCAGGGCCTCCAGCGCGCTGGGCCGCATGAGGCCGTGGGTATCCGAAATGACTCCGATAAAAGGCTGCATCGTCATACTCCCGTGTGAGCGTTCAGCTTCAGGTTCAGATGTATCTGGTCGAGGCAAGGTATGCCGTTTTCTTCGATGGGTTCGGGGTAGTGACGGGTGAAATAGTCCGGCGTCACGCCCGTAATGCGGAAGCCCGCCTTTTGGTAGAAAGCGAGGGGACCCAGGCTGGAATTGCCCGTGGAAACGGTCAAGCACGTGAAGCCGACCTTGCGCGCTTCCGCGATCAGGTGGCGCAGCAGTACCTTGCCCAATCCCTGGCCCTGGCGGTCCGGATGAATCGCCATATTCGCCAGTTCCACGACGTCAGGTCCCTGGGGAAGCAGTACCGCCACACCAATGAGTTGTGCTTCGCAAAAGAGCCCATGACAGGTGCCCCGCCCGATATATCCATCGATTGTGGCATCGTCCGGGTCTGCGAGGCGAAGCAATTCGCGCACGCCCGCCGTGTTCGCGGGCACAGCCGCCGCGAAGCGGGCGGTCGATGTTGGCACCGCGGTCTTCATGACGGTGATTTTCCGGTTCGGCGCTTCGGCGGGCCGCTCTTGCCCTTCGGAGGGGGTGTGGCGGATCGGGTATTGCTCGCGATCTCGGGGCTCAGCGCCTGGAGGATCATGATCTTCTGCCAGATTTTTCGGCTCAGCCCGGTGGTCAGCGCTTCCAGTTCGTTTATTGCGGAGACGACGGTGCCGTCGGGAAAGTGCTGGGCGTGGATGGAGGCCAGCTTGCTGACGAGCGACAGCATCTCGCTGCAATAGTCGAGATACCGGTTCAGTTCGAAAGGGGACATGTCACGCTTGGGCGAGGAGGGCGTGACGTTGCTTGTGCGCCGAAGCTCCGTGGGGTCTTTGGTGAGCTGGTGCATATCGATGACGTGGGCAATGGCGCGCAGTTCGTTTAACGACTGGAGGGTTCGCGCGCGCTTCACTCGGGATTCGATGCTGGTGAGAAAAAAGATGGCCGCGCCGATGAGGAGCAGATCGTTGAAGCCCGCTTCCATCACCTGGATAAACTCCGCCATGGGGAAGGTGCCGATGGTCCAGTCTACGTTGGTGAAGCTCAGACCGAGGATGGCGAGGATGACCACGATCAGGGCGGTGACCGATCCCCGTAGCAGGTAATTGGGCTTGGAAATCCACTGGACCTTGGACTCCGTCTCCAGGGCGATCATGTGAAGCTCCCGGGCCACCGACAGGAGGCTCGAAGTAGGGAAGCGTTCCTCAATTCGGCGAATGAGGGTGGACAGGGTGTCCTGTGTCTTGCCCAGATTCAGTGTTCGGTAGCTCATCAGTCCCCAATTCCATAATACGGCGAGGAATGATCCGCCGCAGCCTTGCACGTTGCATGGCGTTGTAGCATTTCCGGCCCGCGGGTAACAAGTTTGCTTTTTTGTATCCGTGCTATCCGTATAATCCGTGGTCACTTACTCTTAATATTTCTTGACCACGGATTACACGGATAGCACGGATGCTCACAAGGTGAAGGCGCCCGCGCAGACGGTGGAAATAGAGCTGCGAATGTCTCAAGGCCGGGTGAGGAATTATCGCGCCGGGGTCGGGGGAGGCGCGGGTACAAATCGGATCAGGGTCATCTCCGGCGGGCAATTGATGCGGATGGAGGGCAGGCCCTTGTTGTGGCTCGCGCCGATGCCGGCGGAGACGTTGATGCGGGTCCGGCCTACTTCCCGGTAGCCTCGGGACCACGCTTTCGGTGCGTTGCTGGAGGTTGCCAGCGCGCCTATCCATGGGAGGCGGACCTGGCCGCCGTGGGTGTGGCCCGCGAGACACAAATCGATGGGCTGGTTTGTGAGGCGTGTGAGATAGTCCGGACGGTGTCCCATGACAATATTGAGGGCGTCGGGCGGGCTGTCGGCGAGCCACTTGGAAACTTCGGTCCCTGGCACGGCCCCGTGACGGAAGGAATGGGCATGGGCCAGGCCGAGGAGTCGGATATGAAAGCCTTTCGCGCGGATGCCCACCGCCTCGGAATTGAGAAAGCGAAGGCCGCCGAGTTGTTCGGGTGGAGTATTCGCCAGCCCCATATCCGATTCGCCCTCTACGGCATACATGCCCAGGGGCGGATTCAGCGTGGCAAAGAGTGACGCCAGTTTGGGGAGTTCGCCTTGGCGCGTCAAGTTTCCGAGGGGCTGGAGCAGGTCGCCCGTGTGGACGATCAGGTCGGGGTCCAGGTCACGAATTCGCGCGAAGACCTCTTCTTCATAGGTGCCGATTCCACCGGACTGGATATCGGACATGTGGAGCAGGGTGAAGGGGGACTCGACCTTGCTGGAGCGAATCACAACTTCGCGGAGCTGCAGATTGCGGGGCTCAATGTGGGTGGCATAGACGCGCAGGGAGATAAGAAACAAGGCGAACACCAACCAGGCCATGGTGACCTGTCGGCGTGGCGCGCGGATGGTCATCCGGCGCACGGCGCACAGAATAAAGATTGGCGGGAACAGAAGGGTGTTCGTGTCGTAGGCGAGGCGAATGACCCAATCGGTGTGGAGCAGGTGAAAGAACAGCAGAACGAAAAAGGCGGTGTTCGTGCCGAGAAACAAGGCAGGCAGGGCGATGGCCCTGGTCCGGCCCCAGGCGTGTTGCCGGGTATTGGGTATTGCCAGTACTCGGAAGCGGCAGGTTGTCATGGTCATTACGCGCAGTATCATCGTTGGGCTGAGTCCTCGTCTTTTTTACAAGTTCTTTATACTATAAAGAACAAGAGTGCGGGAAGTCAAGTTTTTGCACTGGCGCGCGGGACGGTCCCGAATGGCACTGACCTAAGGAGCAATAGATGCCAAAAATAGCGAAATATACAAACGCTGAGAGGCAGACTCTGGGTGCCACCCGTACACGCAGGAGCGCTAGCGACTAAGTTTACGGGTGTAACATCGCGGAGGGGGACTGGCTTGATACCCTACACTTACAACGCGAAGTATGTGGTGTGTGTTGAAGGTTTTGCTGCTCGCCTATCGTCCCATCACCCGCAAGCTACCGGCCGCCCCAGGCGGACCGCGTGTGGGTGGCACCCGGCGTTAAACTCTTGAAACGGGGGAGGGGATCGTCGTGATTGTTCGCGTCGACCGCGTTATTCCCCCTGGGACAGGCCCGCGCGTAGTAGTGAACCTCGTTCGTAAAGGAAGCTTTGTAGTGCCTGGGGTGCTTCGCGATTGCAGGGTGCACGGGCGCGGGTCCGTCCCCTCAGTCTCCGGGTTCGGGCACGTCGACGCCGGCGGCCTGGTACTCGTTGAGCTTGTTGCGCGAATGCGACCGCAACCGGAGAGGGACAAAGCGTTTACTGTCCGACCAGCCGGATCACTTCTTGAGTAGCGGAAAGACCAGCAGCGCGGCACCCGCTGTGATGGCGCCGATCCCGGCCCAGTCGGGAATGTTGATCGTCTCCTTTTCAGTGACGGTCAATTCCAGGGGGCCCAGTTTGGCGGTTTCCGCGTCTTTGGTGTAGGTGAAGCGTCCATAGACGAGGGCGAGTACGCCGCCGGCAATGAGGGCGATGGCAACCAGGGTGTAGGATTTCATGTGTCTTAGTCTCCTGTTTAAGCAAGCAAGTTAGTGTAGTCCGGCGCCGGTGAAGCAGGCGCATCGGGTGAGTCGAAGTGGGTGGCGGAAAACCAGGCTTCCAGTTGGTTGCAGGTATCCTCCAGGGTCGTGGCCATGGCGTCCGCCCCCGCGTCAAGGAGTTGGGCCCCGTTGATTTCAAGATTCTCCTCCAGTCCCCAGCGCCCGACGAGGATCTTGACCGCGGGGCAACGGAGTCGCAGCCGCTTGCAGAGATAGCGGGCGTGGGCAAGCCCTCCCGGCGGGAGCGCGGCCATGCAGACCAGTGCGGGCTTCTCTCGCTCGACAAGCTCGACAAACGCGGTCGTTGATGTATCGGGTGCGGTCATCCCCAGCTCCCATCGCTCGGGGTCCAGGAGTTGTCGCAGCATTTCCATGGCGAGTTCATCGGCCTGATCCCGAGCAGGACTTAACAGCACGCGCACGGGCGGTGGGGCCGGGAGCGGCGCGCCGGCGTCTGGGTCCAGCGGGGCGCTCGCCTCGGTCCGGGGGAGATGTTCGCCGAGGTCGTCCAGCAGTTCCCGTGCGGCCCGCAGCACCAAGTTGCAGTCGTGGGCGGAAAGGACCTGTCTTTCGAGATCGCGGCGGGCGTGAATCAGCGCGGGCACGAGCAGTCCGTCATAAACGTTCAAGGGCGAAAGGGCCTTCGCCTGTTCCAGGACCAACTGCGCCGCCTCGTCCTGATTTCGGGCAACGAGCTGCAGGTAGAAATTCTCACCGGCGTCCACCGCTGGGGCGTCACCAAGAAGTATGGAAAAAAACGCAAGCCCGGGAACGTGGGTTCCCAGCACCACCAGGCAGATGGTGAGCGGCCCGGAAAGCACCAGGCCGACAGGGCCCCAGAGAAAGGTCCAGAAGGCGACGGCAATGAGCATGCCCACGGGCGAGACCCCGATGCTCTGTCCATAGAGCCACGGCTCCAGTGCGTTGTTCCAGACCAGCTCCAGCACGAGCACGACAGCGATCACGATCAGGGGCGGCCACCAACTGGAGAACTGGGCCAGGCTCAGGGCGATGGGAAACAAGGCCCCCAGTGATGCGCCGAGGTAGGGGATATAGCGGAGCACGCCGGCCAGGAAGCCCCAGAGCAAGGCGTAGTCCACGCCGATCAGGTACAGGGCGGTGCCCCATACGATGCCGTAGGAGCCGTTAAGGGCGAACTGCATGTGGAGGTAGCGTCCGATCCGGCCCCCGGCATCGTCCAGGGCTTTGGTGGTCGCAGACACGTGACCGTGGCCCATGAGCCGGATGAGCCGGTTGCGCAAGGGCTCTCGCTCCAGCAGCATGAAGATGACCAGGACAAGCGCCAGCACGATACCGGCGGCCGACGACATGACCGCGCCCAGCAGATTCAACAAGCGCGATTGCCAGGCGGAGCTGGCGGCGGGTGCGGCGGGAGATTCAGGTGGCGCGGTCGTAGGCGGCACTGCGGGCACCGTGGGCCGACTTGGTTGTCGGGCTATCTCACCTGTGATGTGGACAGGGGATCTTTCTGCCGCGCCGGTAAAATTTTCGAGAAGGCCCGCCAGCCGCTCCGTGCCCATACGGCCACCGAGTTCCCGGACGAACTGTGCTTTGACTCGAATATTTTGGGAGTACGTGGGGAGACCCTCGGCCAGGCTTGAGAGCTCGACCTTGACCACCCATCCGACGCCCCCGATGAACGTGGCGGCAAGGAGTACAACCACGATGATGGAGACCCGGCGGTCGAGGTGCCAGCGCTGGAGGGTCTTGACCACGGGAGTGAGGAGGAAGGCCAGCAGAACAGCGAGGGCGACAGGAATAAGTACGGACTTGGCCCAGTAGAGGCCGCCGACAACGGCAACGCCCACGACGGTGCCGGCGAGGAGAATCAAGGCGTTTTGTGAGGCGGATGGTGAGAAAGGTTTATCCAAGATCGAAGTCATTTCTGTGCTGGGCATTGGCCCGGAAATGGCGGACCGCCCGCACCGGTCCAGGTGCGGGCGGTCAGCCTGAAGTCTATTTCTTGTCTACGGTAACCTTGAGCTCGGTCATGGCGTTCTCGCCCATACCTGGGTGTCCGGTCACTTTGATGGTGAAATCACCAATAGCCGCATCCGGGGCAGCGGACAGGGACAGTTTAGCTTCCGTATCCTCTTTTCCCAGCGAGGCCGGCGCGGGCGTGATGGTCAGTCCGGCAGGAACATCGCTGAAGGCCAAGCTAACGTCTTGGTCAAAATTGGTGCCACGCTTGATGCCGAGCGCGATCTCTTTGACCTCGCCCTGGCCAATGTTCGTGGAGGTCATGGGGGCATCCAGGCTGAAGGCGTTGTCGGTCTGGCCGATCGTGGCTTGCTCGGAATCCGGAAGCGCGGCCCCCGGTCCCCCCGGCTTGCTCTGGTTGCAGCCGGAGGTGGCGAGCATCAGGCCCATCAGGAGGATTGGAATCAGTTTATTCATGGTCAGGTGTCCATTTCATGGTTCAGGGGCGAGCCCCGGTTGGGATTGACGCCATAGCGCGGGAAATTGCCCGGGCGCTAGGCTGGTTTTACATTGGTGCGATAGCGGACGCGCAGGAAGCTCCCGCTGGGTCCCTTGACCGGGTTAGAAGCCAGGCATTCGACCACCGCTGAGCCGGAGGCAGGAAAGGTATAGGTCAGCGAGTCTCCTGTGGAGATTTCCTTTCCATCAACGGACCATACACTCTTTTGATAGCCCGCAGGCGAGGAGAAGGTCATCGCGGTGCCCGCCGTGGCTTCAGCGGCGATGCTGGGAAAGGCCACGACACTGGTACTCGCGCGGCCATGGGCCACGACCACCACCGCGCCGTTTTCCGTAACCGTTTCGACATAGGTGAGCACATATTCGCCCGGCTTCTCGAAGGTGTAGGAGAATGCGTTATTCTTGGCATCCCCGTTGACGACTTCACCATTGATGAACCAGGTGGAGGTATGCCCGGACCCCGGCGCCGTCGCGAGGGTCTGTTCCAGGGTCTGGCCTTCGTAATATACCGGCGGCAGGGTGATTGTGATCTGGTCGCGTCCCGTTGTCGTGGACAACCCGAGCTTCTCCTTGACCCTGGCCTCGGACTCGCCCGTGAGCGCGGTCATCTTTTCCACGATATCGGGTACGTCACTCAGCGGCATGAACACGCGAACGCCGACGGACCCTTTGGAGGTCTCAATGCTGAGATCGTAGCTTCCGAGCTCGACCGCCTTGCTGGGGGTGACGATCAGGGCGCCATCCAGTTTTTCGACCACGATCATGTGCTGGTAGTCGTGACCACTGGCCAGCAATTTCCACCCCTGAATATCCGACGCGGGAATGGGCGTGCCGCTGTTGGAGAGGTGGATGGTGAAGGATTGATTTGGGGAAACGAATGTTACTTCCGCCGGGTCCGCCGTCACAGCGGCGTGGCTGTTCAGACTGCCGAGTGCAATCGCCATCAGGATGGCGGCGTGGCCCCATTGTTGCATGCTTATTACGCTATTCACGGTCGATTCTCCTTTAGCTTGATTGGGAAGTCGCTTGCACCCGTACCCCGGGTCAAACGATACGCCGACCCTGGATCAGGCGCACCAGCAGTACGACAACCGCGATGACGAGGAGGATGTGAATGAGTCCTCCCATCGTGTACGACGTGACGAGGCCGAGCAGCCACATGACTACAAGGATGATGATGATTGTTTCGAGCATGACGTTCTCCTTTACTGTACATTTGTTGGCATAGACCGCCATCACCTCGCCCGCAGGCGTGGGTGGCGAAATGAGACGCTGTTCAACTGTCCGGTTTACTTACCGTCTTGGACATCATCGGCGGCATTTTCAACGGCCTGTCCGCCTTTTTGAATATCCCTGCCCGCACCCTTGAAGGTGTTGCAGCCGGAGGCGATGACGCCCGCGATGACCATTACAATCAAGGCCATGGTGAATTGTCTAAGCATGTGCATTGTAAATTCCTCTCTGATTGGGCTGTGCCCAAGGGGGTGAGTGACGGTGCCGATTTGGTCGGCCTCGTGTTTGCTTCCGCGGTAGCTGTTCCGATTGTGTCGTAATCGCATTACGTCACTTTCCGTTTTGGGTAGCGGTATTGTTGCGAGGCGCGACAGGGCTGCGTCTGGGTTTGACCTGCTCGCGCTTCTCGGTCGATTGTGGGCGCTTGGCTTTGAAGGGCTCGCGCTGCGGTTTCGATTCCACCCGGTCTGCTGGGGGGCGGACCTGAGACTGGCGCGGCGCCACGGTAGTGCTTTCGGTCTTGGGAGAGCGGGCATTTTCCCGGGGCTGCGCCACGCGTGGTTTCGGTGCCGCCGTGCTTTGGGGCGGCACGCTGCGGTTCTCGCGCGGCGCAATTACCGGCTTTGGGGCATTCTCGTCCCTTGCCGGGCGCTGACCCCGCGTTTCGGGCTGGTCCAACTGGACCGGAGTCTGCCGCGTCGGTGTGGTTATATCGGGGCGGCTGTTGCCGGCTGGTACACGCCGTTCCGCCGTGGTGGCTGCGGGTATGGCCGGGGACGGCGGCGGTGTCTTGGTGCGCCCGCCGCCCTCCTGGGGCCTGGCCGCCACGGGAGACCGCGGCATGCGAACGCGTGCGGGCTCCGCAGTCGGCCCATCGCCACCGGTCCGTACCGTTGCGGTTGTGGCGGATTCCAGGGTAGCGCGTTCAGTCTGGAGCTTGCGCACTTCCCGGCCACGGCTTTCGTAGCGACCGCGCTCGTCGGTACCGACTGGAGCGAATCGCTGCGTCTGGCTTCGGTTCTCGACAACTTCCCGGAGGTTGCGTCCGATTACCACGTTCTCACGGCCGTCGGTGCGCCCCTGGTTGATCAGGTTGATCTGGAGCGCGAGGGTCTGGGGCGGGCGATACTCCGCATGTTCCTGGCGGTGCCGGTAGAGATCCTCTACATGGATATCCCAGTCCCGGTCGTGGCGAAGTTGCTCCGAGCGATACTGCACGAAGAGCGGGTCATAGCCATAGCGAGAAGCCTGCCTGGAGTGCCACGGGTAATAACCGCGGTCTTCATAGCGGCGGTCATAGTAGTCGCCGAAGTAATACTGGTGTGATCGGGGCTGGACGAACATGAGGGTGGCGATGACCGCCAGATCGATGATCACGGTCGGGGAGTAGTAATAGTTGGGGCGGGTGTAGACCGGGCGATCGTAGTAGACCGGGGCAAAAATGACGCCCCGGTGACCGAGGTCGTGATCCCAGTAGCCGGGCACATAGATGTGTCCTCGCGGGGTCCAGGTGTAGTGCGCGGGGGACCATACCCACTGAGGCTGGGGGGTCACCCAGTATCCCGGCTGCCAGTCGTAGCGCGACTGTTGCCAGATCCAGCATCCCGGTGCCCAGGACGTACCGGGTCCGGGCTGGGGAGAACTCGGGCCAACTTCCAGAGGCTCGGGCGGCGGGGGCAGATAGGTCACCTCCGCTTCGACCACATCCCCCCAGAATCCAGAGATCCACTGCGATCCGCCATTGACCGTCGCCCAGTAGCCGGGCACCCACTGGCACCCGGGGGGAAGGTCGCGCCATACGCCGCTGACCCAGATGAAATCGTTACGGTCGTCGTCCCAACTCCAGTAACCGGGGATCCAGGCGATATCGTCGCCCTCGGGGCGCTGGTCCGGCGGCATCTCGGTAACGGGCTCGTAGGGCGCGCGGGAAATGACAATGCCCGCCTGGCCGCCCGACATGGAAGCCGCAGCAAAGGCCTCGTGGACCGGGCCGCGGGTCAGCACCTGTACCCCCGCTTCCTGGGCTGGGCAGCGCGCCACGACGGTGACAGCGGCGAGGCACAGCAGGGGTGATATCACTATCCCGGCCATATATAAAAGCGTCGATTGGGCTGCGCCAGGTTTTATCATGATTTGTGCTCCTTATTTTTACGCGGCGCCTTACGATGTGCTGGGGCCGGGGCGGCCGGCTGTGGGTGCGAATCGTACCCCTCGGATCCCTTGCCAGCATGCGTCACGATTCGCCAAACAGGTTTCTTTAGTTTTTCGGCCTTTTCATAAGCGTGCGCGGCCCACGCCAAGGTATTGGGAACGACGATTTCCGCCTCCCCCTCACTTGCTCCGTCGCCGCCATTTTTTTCGGCCATTGGAATCCCTTCTCTAATTGGGGGTGCGATTGTGGGTGATCCAGTACTGCCCCACCGTATCGACCAGGGTCTTAAACTCGTTAAAGCTCAATGGCTTGATGATGTAGCTGTTCGCCCCGCACCGGTAGCACTCCGTCGCGTTGCTATCGGACTGGGAGTCGGTGAAGATGACCACCGGCGTGAGCGTGAGTGCGTCCTCCGGTCCGAGGGATCGGATCTGGCCGAGAATGGAGAAGGCATCCGCCCCCGGAAGTTCGAGATCGAGCAAGATCAGCCTGGGAGGTTCCTCTCCCGCACGATCGGCCCAGGGGCCTCGGGCAAAGAGGAAGTCAAGCGCCTCGTCGCCATCCTGAACGGCCACCACACAGACCCCGTCGATTGAGGCCTCCAGGGACTCCACAATGGATTCCCGCTGACTCTGGTTGTCTTCGACAACCAGGATATCTACAGCGCCACAGATTGACACGATGTCTACTCCGGTTGTTCCACGAGATTTAACAGGCACCACTCGTCTGCGCCTCCATAGCGAAATAGTACTCAGAAAAGGTGAAGTTTCGGCATGGTCGTGGCAAAACTCAGGCAAGGATCGGCTCGTCAGGGCGGCGGGATAATCCGCGCTGGCCGCGCGCGCACTTCAACGTTGCGCGATCATTTACGCAGGCTTTACTGGGAAGCTGCTTGGAATATGCGTTCACCGACTATGCTGGCATTCGAGATGGCCGGCGGCCCTCTTGAAGGATAGTAGCGCACTGCACCGGGGTACCGGCGTCGCGTTGCCGCGCAACGAAAGGGAATTGTGATGCACAACAATAATGGAACATGGCCCGGGATGACCGGGCCGATAGAAAGGATTACACCATGGGCTTGATTCTCATGATCGTTCTCATCCTCCTGCTCCTGGGAGCCGTGCCCAACTGGCCGCACAGCCGGAATTGGGGATATGGCCCCAGCGGCGGGCTTGGACTCGTACTGATTATTGTGGTCGTGCTACTCCTTCTGGGCTATCTGCCCCGCGGGTTCTGAGTAAGGCACCGGTACGTGGAAGCCTGTGTAATCGTCAACCAAACTTAAAGGAGCAATATCATGAACTGGGATCAGATAGAAGGCAACTGGAAGCAATATACGGGCAAGGCCAAGGAAAAATGGGGTAAATTGACCGATGACGACCTTATCGTAATCGCCGGTAAACGGGATGTGCTGGCTGGAAAAATCCAGGAACACTACGGCATCGCGAAGGACCAGGCGCAGAAAGAGTTGGACGAATTCTCCAAGACCCTGAAGTTGTAGAAGCATCGCGTGACATTCCGCTGCACGGGCCCTGATCAATATCGGCGGGGCTCGTGCCGCGGCTTTTTGGAGGCAACTTGGCACAGGGACTTAAGATGCATCTTCAAAGAAAGAAACGAGTGATTACTCCGGAGGGCGAGGCCTGGATACGGGGTATGAGCGAGCGAAGCCCCAGAGAGTTTGGATACCGGTCGGAGGTTTGGGATCTGACCTTACTCGCCTTTCATGTGCGCGCCTGCTGCCGAGCGGCGGGGCATCCCACTTTGGCGAGACTCACTTATCGTAACCTTTCCAATCTGCTGGCCTGCGGCCCGGAGCCGGAAGGGGAAGGGGAGTAGGCATTGAGGGCTGTGCGTGGGCCGACTCTTCCCGTAGAAACCCTGGAGCAGCCGTTCGCCGCAAGCAAGGAATTGAAGGTTCATCCGGTTTGAGCTTAGGTTGCCTTTTAAGCACCAGCGACCGCGAGTGATGATGAAGGCGATTGTGGTGAACCAGACTGCCATCCGCTTCGCGGATTGGTGGGCCTCTAGAATAGACTTCGAGCTTTCATCATTCGAGCACATGCCTGTATATGGGTATAAAGCAGTAGAGCGGGATTGCGCCAAGTCGAAAGCCACTCGGCATCCCTGGGCCTCCGGCTGCCGGAGGCCTCTGCGGTTGCGGCACACCCGGCGCGCGCCAAGCGTGCGCGCGGTGACCGATCAGGCCGGCACATCTTCGAAGCGATATCCCGTTCCCCGCACCGTAACGATCAACGTGGGGCGGGTCTGATCATCCTCAATTTTCTTTCGGATATGGCCGATATGCACGTCAACCGCCTTGGGGACGCAGTAAGAATCTTTCCACGCGAGCTCGATCAGCTTGTCGCGCGTGAACACGTGCTCGGGGCGCCGGGAAAGGGTATAGAGGATATCGAACTCGATGCCGGTCAACTCAACGGGTTGGCCATCCTTCCAGACCCGTCGGCTGCCGGGGTCGAGCCGCAGACGCTGGAAGGTGAGCGTCTTTCTCTCGGTGGTTTCGGCGCCGCTTCTTCTCAGGATCGCTTCAATTCGGGCACCCAGTTCGCGCAGGTCAAAGGGCTTGGGCACATAGTCGTCCGCGCCGAGCGTCAGGGCCATGACTTTGACGGAAGCAATATTCGTGGCGCTCAACATGAGTACCGGCACACTGCCTTCGTCGCGCAGCAGGCGGAGCACCTCGATCCCGTCAATCGATCGATCCCGGCGAATGGTCAACTCGGGAAAATTGATGTCGAGTACGACCAGATCGAACTGCTCGTTCTTGGCCAGGGAAAGGGCCGAGCGACCGTCCAACGCGGTATTCACGTCATAACCGAGTTTCTCCAGATAGGATTTCACGTCCCGGAGCACCTCGGTGTCGTCATCGACCAGCAGTATTTTGATTTTATTTGAGTCCGGCACAGGTATGTCGTCCTTTCAATCGGTGGCGCTACGCCAGCCGTTTATCTACTTAACGTGAAATAAAATGTTGTTACGACGCCCGGTTCGCTCTCGGCCCAGATACGTCCGTCGTGGTGATTGATGATGCGCTTTACCAGCGCCAGGCCGATCCCCGAGCCCTCGAAGTCCTGTCGCTTGTTGAGGCGGTGAAAGGGTAGAAAGATCGACTCCGCAAATTCCCCCCCAAATCCCACCCCATTATCTTGAACGAAATAGATGGTGCCAACTTCGGCTTCGGTGGATCCGACGCGGATCTCGGCATGCTCGCGGGGCCGGGTGAACTTCAGCGCATTGGCCAGGAGATTGAGAAACACCTGCTTCAGCAGCGCGCGGTCCGCCTCGCAGGGGGGGAGCTCGTCAATGAGAATTTCCAGATTGCGTCCCTGTTGTTCGCTACGCAACTCCCGAACGGCCTCGCGCGCGAGGCGCTTCATATCGACTATACGCTTCTTCATCGGCTCGTGCTTCACCTGGGAAAACGACAGGAGATCTTCAATCAGTTTGCCCATCTCCCGGGTACTGTCCAGGATCATCTGGACCTTTTCCGCCGCGCCCGGCGGCAGGTGCTCACCGTGATCCTGCAGAAGGAGGTAGGCAATTTTATTGGTGAGGCGCAGGGGCGTTCGCAGGTCGTGGGATGCGGAGTGCGTAAAAGACTCAAGCTCTTCGTTGATGCCTTGAAGCACGGTGCCATTGGCCCGGAGTTCGGCATTCAACGCCAAAATCTTCCGCTCCGCTTCCTTCTCTCGCGTTATGTTTCGCAGTTCCACCAGTACGAGTTCCGCCGGACCTTCCTCGGCATGGACGCGCCGCACGCTCAACTGGAGCACCAGGCGCGCCTCCGGGGGCTGGGTGCACTCGATCTCCACGCCCTCGGCCTGAAAGTCATGGGCTATTATCGCCTCCAGGACGGGTCGCAGCCGGGGGTGGACCTCTTCGAAGTTCGCCAGATCGTGGACCGACTGGTCCTTCAAATCTTCCGGGCTGATCATCAAGGTGCTGCAGAAGGCCCGGTTGGCCATGACGGCCTTCAGCGACTCGTCAAGGACAAGGACCGGCTCGGTCAGGGCACTCAAGATGGACTCGGAGATCAGCATGGCTAGGTGAGTTTCCTGAAAATTATTTCCCCGCAAGAGGGCTGTCGCACAGCCCTTCCCTCGAAGTTATCGTGGATAGTATACAGGATAGAAGGGCCGCGATTGCCCCCCGCAGGAGGGACTTTACCAAGTCTTTACATTTGTTTTGCCCGAGGTATATCTTACGAAAAAATGCCGCAAACGTAAAAGGGAGCACGTGCGGAATCGATACGTATGGCTGTCCGTGTCCGGTTGGATTGGCGAGTGCCGCCCGTTTAATCAGGTCCGCTTGCCGAACGAATATTCATTCGCCCAGGGTGAAATAGATCGTTGCGCCGCGCCCGACTTCACCTTCGGCCCAGATGCGGCCGGAATGACGCTCGATGATGCGCTTGACCAGGGCCAGGCCAATTCCCGATCCCTCGAATTCCCGCGCGCCGCGAAGCCGTTGGAAAGGCAGAAAAATGTTCTCGGCATCCGCCTTGTCGAAGCCGACGCCATTGTCACGGACATAGTAGACGGTTCCGTCCGGCGATGTTTCAACGCCGATATGAATCGACGCCTCCTCGCGGGAGCGGGTGTATTTCAGGGCATTGCCCAGCAAGTTGGCCAGCACGTGCTTCAGCAGCGTGCGGTCCGCCAGTACCGGCGGCAGGGCGTCAATCGTGATGGTCACGGCCCGGCCCTGTTGCTCGTCCTGCAGTTCCCGGAGCACTTCTCGCGCCAGGCGCAGCGGGTCAGCCCTGCGTTTCTTTATGGGTTCGCGCGTCACTTTGGAGAAGAGCAAAAGCAACTCGATTAGATCGGCCATCTCTTCGGTGCTGTTCAACATCAGGCCAATCTTCTCGATGGCGTCCTCCGGCAGGTGGGGGCCGTGCTCCGTAAGCAGGAGATGGCCAATCTTGTTTGTGAAGCGCAGCGGGGTCCGCAGATCATGGGAGGCGGAGTGGGTGAAGGCGTCCAACTCGCGATTGATCCGTCTCAGTTCGTCCGCGTGGCGCAGGAGATCCTCGTTCAACGCGCGCACCTGATGCGACGCTTCCACTTCGCGGGTGATGTCGGCAAACTCCACGAGTATCATCTCGTCCAGGTTCTCCTGAAAGCGGACGCGGCGAGCACACAGGAGGAGGTACTTCGGGGCGCAGTCGGAAACGACGCTTTTAACCCGGATGGATTCCACGTGGCCATCCTGGTTCGCGACCCGGCGCAGGGTAGACCTCAACTTCTTCATGCCCTTGCTGCCTTTCAGCAGCGCCTCGATCGGCATTCCCTTCAGATTGTCCCGGGGTAACGGCAGCAATGCATACGCGGCCCGGTTGGCGCCGACGGCATGGAGCGACAGATCCAGGACGAGTACGGCTTCCGACAGGGTGTTCAGAATTGCTTGGGCGATATGCATGGGGTGCCGCCTGTCTTTCTGATATTTCCGACGCGGTTTGCCAGGGAGCGCACTACCAGAACTTATCTAGCGATTATACGGTAGTTGGACAGGCCCGAACGACATTAATTATTGACAAGGCTGGCGGGGCGGAAATGGCGGGACTCTGTGGGGTGGGGCTCGTTGTGATGGTTCGAGGCGTTTGCGTTATTCCCCAGGGACAGGCCCGCGCTTTGGAGAGGGCGTTGCTTATCGTGTTCATGTGGTGCGTCGCTGGGGTTGTCTCGCGATTACAGGGTGTGCTGGCGCGGGTCCGTCCCCTCGGGCCGTCCCTTTAGTCCCTTGGGCCGGGGACGTCGATGCCGGCGGCCTGGTATTCGTTGAGCTTGTTGCGCAAGGTGCGGACGCTGATGCCGAGGAGTTCGGAGGCGCGGGTGCGATTCTGCTGGCAGTGTTCGAGGGTGCTGAAGATGAGTCGCTGCTCCATCTCGGCGACGGTGGTGCCCGCGGCGAGGCCCGCCGGGGCACTTTCCTGGATTAAACCGGCGGTGTTGAACTGGAAGTCACGGGGCGTGAGCCATTGATCAACCGAGAGCACGACAGCCCGCTCGATGGCGTTCTGCAGCTCGCGGATGTTGCCCGGCCAGTTGTAGGCGAGGAGCGCGGCGCGGGCTTCCTCGGAAAAGCCCTGGATCTGCTTGCCATTCTCCGTGTTGAACTTGCGGAGGAAATGATCGGCGAGACCGGGAATGTCGTCTTTTCGTTCGCGAAGGGGCGGCAGTTGCAGGGTGATCACATTCAGACGGAAGAAGAGGTCCTCGCGGAATTTTCCGGCAGCGACGGCTTCCTCGAGGTTGCGGTTGGAGGTCGCGACGATGCGGGTGTCCACGGGGATGGTGGTGGAGCCGCCGACGCGTTCGATTTCGCGTTCCTGCAGCGCACGCAGTAGTTTTGCCTGTAACTCCACGTTGATTTCACTCACTTCGTCCAGGAGGAGCGTTCCGCCGTCGGCAAGTTCGAATCGGCCGATCTTGCGGTCGTGGGCACCGGTGAAAGCGCCTTTTTCATGGCCGAATAGCTCGCTTTCCAGGATGCCCGCCGAAAGGGCCGCGCAATTTACTTTGATGAACGGCTTGCTGGCGCGGTTGCCGCCGTGGTGGATGGCGCGGGCGACCAGTTCCTTGCCGGTGCCGCTCGCGCCGCGGATGAGCACCGTGGCGCGGCTGTTGGTCACTTTCTGGATATCCTCCTGGACCCGGCGCATGGGCGGGCTTGCGCCGATCATGGAGGCCCCGTCGTAGCGCACGTTGAGCTCCTCGCGGAGATACTGGTTTTCTCGGGTGAGGCGGCTGAGCTCCAGGGCGCGCGTGACGGCCACTTCGAGCACATCCGGCGAGAAGGGCTTGAGGATGTAGTCGGTCGCGCCGCCTTTGAGCGCGCTGATGGCGGTCTCGATGGTGGCGTAGGCGGTCATAACGATGACCCGCGTCTGGGAGTGCTTCGCCAGGATCTCCCGGAGCACCGCGATCCCGTCCATGGGCGTCATCTTCAGATCGGTCACGACGACATCGTGCTGGTGGGCGTCGAAGAGCGCCACGCCGTCGGCGCCATTGCCGGCGGTGTCCACCTGGTAGCCCGCGCGCTGGAGGGCCTCCTCCACATATTCGCGCATCAGGGGCTCATCATCGACAACGAGAATTCGGTATTTCGAACGGGGCGTGTGCATGCTCTCCCTTTACTCGGCTCTGGAAAGTTGTATGGCGATACGCGTGCCCTTGCCCGGCTCGCTGTGGGCCGACAGAACGCCGCCGTGGCCATCGACGATCTTCTGGGATACCGCCATGCCCAGTCCGGTACCCTTTTCCTTGGTGGTGTAGAAGGGCGAAAAGATTTGCTTCAATTCTTCCTCTTTCATGCCACACCCCGTGTCCTGGACCACCAGGTGGACGAGGTTTTCGTCGGCTTCGGCGCTCACGCGGATCTCGCCCCGGGCGGTAATGCTCTGCACCGCGTTCATCAAGACGTTCATGAGCACCTGCCGGATCTTGTCGGCATCCGCGAGGATGCGCAGGTCGAGATCGACTTCGGTGAAGATGGTAATGCGGCTCGGGTCATATTCCATATAGCGGAGGGCGGCCTGGGCAATGGCCGCGCAGGACGTGGGCACGAGCTTGAGCTCCACGGGCCGCGTATATTCGAGGAGGCCGCTGACGACCTTTTCCAGGCTGCTGGTGCCCGTGAGAATCTTCTGGACCAACCGATGGCGGGGGTCGTCCTCGGGCGTGTCCTGGGCGAGGAAGGTGGCGAATCCGCGGATGCCGCCGAGGGGGTTGCGGATTTCGTGGGCAACGGTAGCGGCCATTTCGCCGATGGCGGCGAGGCGATCGATCTGGCGGACCTGCTCGCGCAGGGCGCTTAATTCGCTCAAGTCTTGAAAGGTCTTCACGAAGCCGAGGCGGTTGCCATCGCGGTCGGCGATAGTCGAGTCCTTTTCACTGACGGGCACGCGACGACCGCTCCGGGCCTGCAATTCCATGGCCCCCGGCATGGCCGGTGCCGCGAAGGAGCGCCCGAAGACGGAGGGGAAGGGCCGCCCTACGACCTCTTGGGCCTCGAAGCCGAGCACACTGCTGGCGGCGCGGTTGAAGCGGGTAATGGACTCGGACATGTCCACGGCGATTACGCCATCGGAAATGCTTTCCAGCAGGTTGGAGAGATAGTCGGTCGTCAGGGCGAGCTGGAGGTTTTTGGTCGCCAGCTCCTGATCCAGATCGGTCACGCGTTGCTGGAGGTGGCGGTAGGCCTCCTCCATGCTCGCGGTGGTCTTGGTGAAGAGGTCCACGGCCTGGGCCAGGGCTTCTACGTCGGATTGTGGTGGTTTCATGCGCGCTTTCGGCCCCGGGGGGGACCGGTGGTCAGGCCTTCTTGTCAACAAAACCGGGGGACACCAGTACCCCCGACCGGTAGATATTGACAGAGCGGCGGCCCCGGCGCAAGTCGTTGAGGGCTTGGTGGTTTCGCGTTTTCTTCCCCTGGGCCGCGCGCGCGGCATTTTCATAGCGGATTTTGACCTCGTCGAGCAGGGCCCGGGCCTCGTCTGAGCGTCGGGTGATGGCCTCGCGAGCGTCTGCGGCAATGTCTGTGGATTCGCGCCACTCGCAGAGCAATCCGTTGTACTCTTTCGCCATACTGCGGGCCTCCCGCTCCCGGCGCTGCTGGAGCTGGGCGGCCTCGTCGAGATCGGCGGTGTCCGGCAGGGCGCAAAAGGCATCCAGTTCGTCGATGATGGCACGGGACCACGCGATCTGGCGGGTCAGAAAATCATGGATGCGGTAGGGCAGGGGATGAGTGGGCATGGCTCACCCGGTACGCGTCGCGGCCTGGGCCGTCTTCTCGGGCGGCGGCGCCATTTCGATGCCGCGCTGGCGTTGTTCGAGACGCGCGAGTCCGGCCTTAACGGCCGCCTCGCCGGCCCACGTGGAATCGGAGGCGGCAATCGTATCGTAGAGCGCGACGCAGCCCTCGTAATCGGCGAGGCGGAGCAGGGCATTCGCCCGCTGGTAGCGGGCCCAGTCGGGGTGGGAGCGCATGCCGGCTACAGTTTCCGAGGGCTTCAAACCGACTTCCTCGGCCATTGCATAGGCAAACTCCGCCGTGCGGTAGTCTTCTTTGTCATAAAGGTAATCTCCCCAGGCGATGGCGGCGTCCACGAGATAGGGCGTGTCCGAGGGCTTGGTCTCCACGGCCGCCTTCAACTCCATGACCAGCCGCCGGGCGGCCGCCGGGCGTCCCGTGGAAAGATAAGTCTGAAGCAAGAGCTGGTCCGCCTCCCGCGTGCGTGCTTCGGGATAGTTGAAATGGGCCTCCTCCAGCTTTTCCAGGCCGCGTTGCGGGGCCACGGCCAAGAGCGCATTACCCTCTTTCACCAGCAGGTCAAAGGCGATGGGAGTCGGAAGCAGGCTGAAATCGATTTTCTCGATGGCATTCTGCGCAGATTCCAGATCGCCGGCTTCCAGGAGGTTGAGGGCCGTGCTGGCCAGTACCTCGGGCGAGGTGGCCTGTTGGGCGATTTCCTTGCCCATCGAACGGACGTGGTCGCTGAGCCCGAGATCCTGGTAGATCTCCTGCATCGCCTGGAGGGTTGGCAGCATGTGCTCCGTCCCGCGCGTGGCCGCCTGGAGGGCTTCCAGATCGTCCAGCGCTCCCTCCGCGTCACCCTGGCCATAACGCAACTGGGCCGCTTCGATACCGCCCGCGAGGGCCGCTTGGGAACCCCCGTAGTTGGCTTTGATGCGATCATAGATGTTTGCGGCCTCTTCGGGCATGTTGGCCGTGCGATAGTAGCGTGCCGCGGTCAGGAGGAGATTGGGGTCCGCCGCCCCGGCGTCATCCGCAGCGACGAGGGAGGTGGCGGCCGCGAGGGGATTTCCACTCAGCCCCAGAAGTTCTCCCGTGTTGCGCTGCACGTCGGGATTGGCCGGGTACTCCATGGAGGCGCGTTGCGCGGTCTTGACAGCCTTCTCGCGCTCCCCGAGCGACTCCAGCACCTGTGAATACTCGATATAGGCGCGGGGCGTAACGGGGCCGGGTTCAAAAATATTGAGCAGGTCATTGAGGGTGTCCCGCGCTTCGTTCAGCTTTCCGGCCTTCCGAAAGGATTGGGCCAGGAGGAGATACACTTCGTCGTTCCCCTCGGTTGTGGTGGTGGTTTCCAAGCGCTTGGCGAGTTGCATGATGGCCTGATCATACTCGCCGGTGTCGTAGGCCAGTCTACCCAGGCGCAGAAAGGCCTGGGCCCCCAGACCGGAGTCCGGCTCCGATTCGGCAATGCGGACAAAAGTGGAGCGAGCATCCGACTCGTTGCCCGCGATCAAGTTGGCGTCACCGACAGCGAGAATCGCTTCTCCCGCCCAAGGGGAAGAGGGAAAGCGCTGCAGGAGGTCCTGGGCATAGATCGCGGAGGTCAGGGGGTCCTCCTGGGCCAGAGCCAGCTTTGATGCGTCAATCAGCATCTTGTCGAGGTCAGGCGCTTCGGCATATTGGCCGAATATCTTTTTGTAGATATCCAGTGCGGTTTGGGGCGCGTCGTTCTTGAACATCTCGGCGCGCCAGCCCAGGGCCTCTGGCGCGCGCGCGTGGGCGGGGGCCTGGGCGACGGTTTCTTCGATGAGCGCGCTCAACTGGTCGAATTCATCAGAACCATACTCTCCCCGGCTCGAACGGTACTTCGCTTCGAGGAGGACATAAAGCGCATCATTTCTTGCCGCGCCGGGCATGGACCGCGCCACGGGGAGTTCCAGTTCGGCGATGGCCGCAGTGTAGTCCCCCCGGGCCACTTCCTCTCGGGCGCGTTCCAGCGCCACTTCCAGTTCGGCTCCCGCCTGGGGCCGCACATCTTCCATGATGATCTGGCGGTTCAGATGGAGAAGCACCCCGGTGCTGAGGGCCGCCAGTCCACCGATCAACAGGGAAGCCGCGATCCGGGCACTGTTTTCGCGCGCAAAGACCATGATCGGGCTGGGCTCGCGCACGGGCTTCTCCCGCGCCTGAATTTCCGTGAGCAGATCCGGAGCGACCGTCGTGCGCGTCGAGGCCTGCGCCGCCGATATCGCTTCTTCGAGTGCCCGTTGCTTGGCCTGGCCGCGCGCCCGATCCTGCTGACGCGATTCCTCGATCAGCCGGTCCAGATCGCTCTGGGACAGCAATTCGGGCCCCGAGTCAGAGGCCGTGGCGGCCGCGGCGAAATTCTCCGAGCCGATCTCGCTCGTCGATGCGGGCGCAGCCGATCCCGTGGACTGGGCCTGCGCATTCGCAATGAGGGCATCGATCATGTCCTGAGAAATTTCGCTCAGTTCATCGTCGTCGCCCGCAGCGCCCGCGATGGGGCTGTCCGTCGCGGCCAAGCCGCCGGAGAGCGCGCCTCCACTGTCCAGATCGGCCATCAGGGAGTCAATACTCGATTGGCTCAGCGAGACATCATCGTCGTAGGTGCCGCCTGGAGAAAGGATAGGGGCGTCGAGCGCGCTGCTGTCCAGGATCTGTTCTTCACCGCGTCCCGACAGAAGGGCGTCGATATTGGCCTGGTCCAAGGGGCCGTCGTCCGCTTTCGACAGGGGGGAACCCGTTACCTTGTCGAACAAGCTGTCCAAATCGTCGTCGGACAGCGAAGATACCGTCCGATCGTCGGGACTGGACGTCGCGGCACCCGCCAGCAGTGCGTCGAGATCATCCTGCGAGAGGGCCAGCGGCTGATCGGTTGCCCCGCTTCTTGCAGGCGGCGTCGGTTGGGCACCCGAAGCAGCCTCAATCAGTGCATCGAGGTCGTCCTGCGTGAGCGCCACGGGCCGGTCGGCCGCAGTGCTTCCGGGAGGCGGCGTGGTGTTCTTCCCCGAAGCGGCATCGAGCAAGGCATCCAGATCGTCCTGACGGATGGCATGTCGCCCCTCCGGTGCCGGTGGCTGGCCCGCCAGCAGGGCATCCAGATCCGTCTGCGTAAGCGGCCCGGAATTATCCGTTGGCGCGTCGGGCTCCTTGGCGGCGTGAGCCTCCAGACTGCCGAGCAATGCGTCGAGGTCGTCCTGAGCGATCGGTCCACCACTGGTAGCTTGCGGTGCAGCGAGCGGGGCCGTATTCGAACCGAGATCGCCCAGCAGGGCATCCAGATCGTCCTGCGACAGCGGGCCATCCACCTGGGGCGCGGCGTCGGGCTCGATCCGCGCGACGGTTTCCAGGCCCTGTACCAGGGCATCCAGGTCGTCCTGCGACAGGGGCGCGTCTTCAGAGAAAGCGGTCGTCGGTGTAGCCACCGTCTCGCCGGCGAGAAGTGCATCAAGTTCCGCTTGGGACATGGGCGCGTCGTTTTCGACGGTAGCGCTTTTTTCGACGGCGGTAGTCTCTCCGGCGAGAAGTGCATCAAGCTCGGCCTGGGACATGGGCGCGTCGTCGTCTACGGTAGCGCTTTTTTCGACGGCGGTAGTCTCTCCGGCGAGAAGCGCATCAAGCTCGGCCTGGGACATGGGCGCGTCGTCTTCGACGGTAGCGCTTTTTTCGACGGCGGTAGTCTCTCCGGCGAGAAGTGCATCAAGCTCGGCCTGGGACATGGGCGCGTCGTCTTCGACGGTAGCGCCCATTTCGACGGTGGGTGTCTGTCCCGCGAGTAGTGCATCGAGTTCCGCCTGGGACATGGGCGCGTCGTCTTCGACGGTAGCGCTCTTTTCGACGGCGGTAGTCTCTCCGGCGAGAAGTGCATCAAGCTCGGCCTGGGACATAGGGTCGTCGGAATCATCTGGTTCTGGAGACGGGACGTATGGCGCTGGGATTGCATTGCTGTAAGGTGCCGAGTCGGCGGACGAGTCCTCCTGCAGAGCAAGCTCACGCCTCCGTTTTGCGGCCTCAAACATCTCGTCCAACATGGCCTGGGTCAGCGGTGCATCGTCCTCGAAGGTTGCGCTGACCTCGAAGTCGTTTGGCTCTCCGGCGAGTAGCGCATTGAGTTCCGCCTGTGACATGGGTGCGTCATCGTCAACGGGCGCGCTTTTTTCGACGACGGCTGTCTCTCCGGCGAGTAGCGCATCGAGTTCCGTCTGGGACATGGGGGCGTCGGAATCATCTGGTTCTGGAGACGGGACGTATGGCGCTGGGATTGCATTGCTGTAAGGTGCCGAGTCGGCGGACGAGTCCTCCTGCAGAGCAAGCTCACGCCTCCGTTCTGCGGCCTCAAACATCTCGTCCAACATGGCCTGGGTCAGCGGTGCATCGTCCTCGAAGGTTGCGCTGACCTCGATGTCGTTGGTCTCCCCAGCCAGGAGTGCGTCGAGATCCGCCTGGGACATGGGCGCATCCTCTTCGACGTGCGCGCCGCTTTCAACAGCGGCTTGCTGTCCCGAAAAGAGTGTATCCAGATCCACCTGGGACATGGACGTGTCGTAGACATCCGGATCGGCGTGCGGGTCGGAGGAGGTCGGAGTCGAATGGTCGTATGGAGCCGGGTCAACAGGCGAGTCTTCCGGCGGGGCGAGTTCACGCCTCCGTTCCGCAGCTTCATACATCGCGTCCAATGCGGCCTGAGTCAGCGGTGGCTCTTCGTCGAACCAGGATTCGTTGAGCGCGACTTTATCGTCTGGCGCGCCCACCGGATCAGGAGTTGGGGGTGCCGGGGATGCAGGGGAATCGGCGATTTCGTCCAACTCGACTATCTCGTTCGGGTCATCGAGAAGGGGCCTTTCCGATACTTCGGGCGTTGGTTCGGGGTTCAATGCGGCGGCCTGGGCCACGGGTACCAAGGGCGCGTTTTCATCGAAGAGACTGGAATCGACGAGCGGATCATCATCCAGCAGGGGGGAGGGCATCCCCAACTGCGCCGCTTCGAGGATACGGAGCAACTCCGGATCGAGTGAAGACGGTTTTGGGTTGGATGAATCAGCCATGATGGAAACGATAGATCCCTGTTCAACGCATGCCGCGCACGCAGTAAATCGGTCCCCTGAGCAACGTCCGCAAGGTCGCGCGCGTGGGTAGTCCGTGGTGCGGGCGCATGCCGCGGACCGTTTATTAAGTTGTTTCAGTGGACGGGCTTAGCAAGGTGCCCGCCTGGCGCAGTGACAAACAAACCACTCCATTTGCATTCTAGCACGGGATACACGCTGGAGCAATTCCCGCAAGTACCGAAATTCCGGGTACTTGCCAACGGTTTATCGGCCCCGAAAGGTCTTCACTGAACGTTCGGCAGGCACTGGCGTGGACCGAGTCAACCTGCTAGACTGTTCGCCATGAAGGAAAAGCGGAACATATCCTTGTCTGCCGTTGTTCTTCTCCTCGGGGCTATGCTCTTCGTGGGGGGGCTTGCGGCCGTTTTCAAGTTTGAGTCATCCATGGCTTCGGGGGCGGTCATTGCCGCCATCGGTGCCATCGTCATAATCGCTTCGACAGGTTTTCTGTTCTGGGTCGTTCGGGAACTGGAAAAGAGTGAGGAACGGCTCCGTGTCATTGTGGAGAGTGCCCACGACGGTATCGTCACCACAAACGAATTCGGCATGATTGAATCGGTAAATGCCCGTGTGACGACCCTTTTCGGCTACCGCCCCGGCAAACTCGTCGGCGAGCACCTCTCCATGTTGCTTTCGTCGGCGTATGGCGAGCGGGGCGAGGGGGAGTCCCTTCTTGAGTATCTGGAGCGGGAAAAAATGGGCGGCCTGGGAGTTTCCTACGTGGTCCACGGATTGCGCCAGGACGGCCACCAGTTTTTCATGGATATTGCCGTGAACGAAGCCAGATTGGGAGGCGAGACCTTCTACACCGTCATCTTGCGCGATGTGACCGAGCGGGTTGCGGCGCAACGGGTGCTCCACCAGTCGAAAGATGAATTGGAACGGCGGGTGAAGGAGCGCACTGCGGCGCTGGAAGAATCCAACGTTCGGTTACACGATGAGATTACGCGACGCAAGGCGCTGATCCAGGAATTGCAGACCGCTATCGGCGAGATCAAGACCCTGAGCGGTCTGCTGCCGATTTGCGCCTCCTGCAAGAAAATCCGGGACGACAAGGGCTACTGGAGCCAGATTGAGGTGTTTATCCGCGATCATTCCGACGCCGAGTTCAGCCACGGCATTTGCCCGGAATGCATCCAGCAGTTGTATCCGGAACTGCAGGTTCCACTTTCCGAATCGTGAGCGAAGCTGACCGTCTTCGAGGAGCAAGACCGGGCGACCTTCTTCGTATGCGGGTGCTCCAGGCCACGATTCTGGCGGTCTCCCTTTCCTGGTCGCTCAACGTTGTCTCCTTCCTGGATGTGAAAGAGGCCGCGCTATGGCTGGGTGTGCTGGCGTTGGCCCTCTGCGGCGCGCTGGCCGGTCACGACTTCACTTCGGGATTCCGCGCGCTCGCCCCTGGTTGGATCGTGCTTGCGGCAGTGCTCGCGCTTGGCATCGCTGTGGCCCCCGTTCCCGCATTCGTGTGGTATGAAGGCTTGCGGCTCGTTCCCCTCCTTTTGCTGGGCACTCTCGCCTTCGATCTGCTCCAGCACCCCGTATACCGGATCGCTATCCTGCGGTCAATCTGTTGCGCGGCACTTTGTGCGGCGGCGCTGGCCCTGCTTCAGGGCGCGGGTCTATTGCCGGAGTTATTTCCCCGTTTCCCCCACTATGATCAGGATATGTACTCCGTCTTCGGCAACGAGGGCCTCCTCGCTGGATTCCTGGCGATCGCTCTGACCTGTCTGTCCGGAACCATCGCTTCCACGCCAGAGCGGTCATCCTTGTGGTGGCGCACGGTGCTCCTCCTCCTCGCGGGGGGGCTGCTCGCGGTGACGATTCTCCTCACGGAGTCCCGTGGCGCTCTGGCCGCCGCGCTGGCGGGAATGGCCGCCCTCCTCGTCGTCCGTGTGATTTCCCTCCGCGTCGGCCTGGCGGGTCTGCTCGGAGTTCTGTTCGCAATGCTTGCCTTGCACTACGGTGCCGATCTTGATCTCTGGAGCAAATGGCGGGGCCTGTTCAGCGACGCGGACGTGGGCGGCAATCTGCGGCGTTGGATCCTGGGCGCGAGCCTCTCCCTGTTCGGGGAGCATCCCCTGTTGGGTTGCGGCCTGGGTAATTTCGCGCGGGAGATTCCCGTCTGGCTGGGGCATCAGGCGCTGATCAGCGCCCGCGGGGCCAACACGCTTACGACCGATCACGCCCACCTGGATCTCCTGGAATGGCTCTGCGAGACCGGGCTGGTCGGTGCGATCGGCGCGCTCTGGGTCTTGTCATCGCTTCGGCCGCGCTTTCCGGCCGCCTTGTGCGGACTGCTGGCCCTCTTCGTGTTTTCGCTGACCCACCCCGCCTTCTACAGCGCCCCCCACGCGATGGTCGGGGTCTTGCTCTACACCATGAATCTCCGAGACCGACCGGGTCCCGTTGATGGGACGGCGCGCGCGCGGCGAATATCGATGGGCGTCTTACTGCTCGTTGCGGCCGGGGCGGCGACCTTTTTCATGACGGACTCCTACCCCAGCATGCTTCTGCGTCGCGCGGAAGACGTGCATCTGGCTGGCGGGGACGCGGGAGCCGACTACGAACGTGCGACACGGGCCTGGGGCTACCATCCCGAGGCCCACGAGAGCTACGGCATCTATGCCCTGGGGCGGGGTGACCATACCCTGGCGCTGGAGCAATTGCTCCGGGCGCGACCGGGCCTGGAGACGGGACGGGTCTACCAGTTGCTCGCCCTTGTCGCCACGGCTCGGGGACAGCGCCCGGAAGCTTGCCAATGGTACGCACAGTGCCTCGCACGCTGGCCCTGGGAAGCGGCCATTCGGGCTCGTTATTTCGAGACCTGCGAGACAGGCCTTGCCGAGGTTAGCGGCGGCTCAGAGTGATTCGATGGGAAGGAGGCTGAAAATCTGGACCACGTCACCGGGGACAATTCCCGAGTCGATGGACAGGTGGTAGTTGACGCCGGGGAGGGGGGTGGTCCGGGCGGATCGCCAGGGGCTGTTGCCTTCCCGGACCGAGTCCAGGGGTGCCTCCGCGCCC
The DNA here is from genome assembly GCA_942492815.1 of Candidatus Hydrogenedentales bacterium. Lineage (GTDB taxonomy): Bacteria > Hydrogenedentota > Hydrogenedentia > Hydrogenedentales > JAEUWI01 > JAEUWI01. The sequence continues at coordinate 767,610 of OW818658.1, forward strand.
TCCGCACGGAGGGAGATGTTCCACGTGCCGGGCCGATCCGAATTGCTCACCTCCACCAGCATCTGATTGGCGCGGTGGTCGAGCCAGTCCGAGCCGCTGGTGCGCCACCGGAAGGGGGCAAAGGCGCTGCTATTCGGGAGGGGCAGGACCTGCCGGGCCACGTTGGCCGGCTGGTTGGCGAAAACAAGTATGGCGGGGAGCTCCCGTGCTGGATTGAGCAGACGCCGGGTGGCGATGGATTCGAGGCCCCACGTTGCGATGGCGAGGACGAGCGCCATGGCGAGGTATTGCACCACGCACAGCCCTGTTGACGCTCCGAATCGAAGCCTGAGAATGTGGCGAAACAGGACCACGGACAGGATGGGAGGGACGACCAGCGCGGCGGCGGGGCCAATTCCGGGGATGAAGCTCAGCGCATACGTGGAACCTCCCACGAGCACACCGATGACGCTGAGGAAATGGCCCGGCCTCTTGAAACGCAATTTGAGCATGGCTGCGGCCCCTTGGAGGACAAGCGGCCAGCCCGCGATCAGCAGCATTCCCAGGGCAATACGCGTCGTGACGAGATGGCCGCTGAACAGTTGCCCCAGACTGCGCGCGGGCAGCCGGGCCGGGTTTAAGGACTGCCGGAGTAGCCAGACGGAGAGTCCGATTGCGGTCACGGTGACCAGCAGCGTGGCCAGAAGCAGGAACCGCTCTTCAACACGGGACGAGGGGCGAGGGGCGGTCCGGGAGTGACTGGACGATGGGGCGGTGTGGAGGTTGGCTTGCAGCGCCCTTGCCAGAGGGGCCCGGCACTGCCAGCAGGCGGTCTGCCCGCCGTTGTTTCGGGCACCGCAGTCGTGGCAGACGGTGCCCGCGCTCAGGTCGATGCCGCTGTCACTCGCCGCCAGGCGCAGGTCCTCGGCATCCGACACCGGGGGCGCTACACTGTTTTTTTTTTCTCGGCCCCCGGCAGGTTGCTCCGGAGTCGCTCCGCGGCATGGGCGGCCATGGGGTGGTGCGGATCGAGCTGCAGGGTCATTTCCCACATGCTCGCCGCGCCGATATGATCGCCAGCGATTTCCAGCACGCGGGCGAGTTGTTCGTAGATGCCGATCTCATCCGGCCAGGATTCGATGGCGCTGCGCAGTTCCTTGATCGCCTCGTCGTAGCGGCCGAGCCGGTAGTAGGTCGCGCCCAGGTAGCGCAGGATGTTGATCCGTTCCGGACCCTCGTTCTTCAGGATCTGGAGATGCTCCAGGGCGAGCCGGTACTCCCAGGCGGTGTAGAGTTTCTTGGCCAGGCGCCAGCGCTGTTCGTGGTCGTCTGGATTGGATTCCACGTACCTCGCTATGTCCCATATATCTGCCATGTTACCCTCCGGCAGGTTTGCGCGGCGAAAACCCGCCGCGATGTCTCTGGCGTTTAGTCTCGCGAATCATGGCCTGCGCGCCCTGCGCTCCCTTCGCCGCCGTGGCCGGCGCGGAGTTGAAGCAGGCTGTTGACCGCCCAGGTAAAGAATGCCGTGACGAAAAAAGCCAGCGTAATGCCCGTGCCCGCACGCGTACCGAGCGTCAGGCTGTCATGGGTTATCTGAAACACAAAATAGATGCAAGCGGGGATGGCTGCCACCAGCACGAGGCCGAAGAAGCCCCAGCCCACTGAATCGATGCGACGCAATCCGCTCATGACAGGTACGACGCCTCCGTCGGCGCGTGTTCCATGGGCAGGGTGATCCGGAAGCATGCTCCACCGAGGGCGCTACGGCCCACGGACAACTCACCGCCGTGCTCCTCAATGATCTTGCGGGTGATGGCCAGCCCCAATCCGGTTCCTTTAGAACCCTTGGTGCTGAAAAACGGATCGAAAATCTTCCGCATGTGCTCCTCGGCCACACCCGGGCCGTTGTCTTCCACCGAGATGATCACGCTCTCGTCGCCCCGTTCATCGACGGCAATGCAGATTTGTCCGCCGGTCTCGGGCACGGCGTCGGCCGCGTTTGTCACTAGATTTAACAAGCAGCGGTGGAGCGATTGGGATTCGGCATAGACCGGGTGTTGAAGCCCTTCGATCCGGGTTGTCAGCGATATGCGCTTCTTCGTAAACAGGTCGGCGTAGGACTCCACCACCTCGTCCAGCAGGGGCGCCAGGGGAAACCATTCCCGGTAGGGCTTGCGGGGCTTGGAATAACTCAGCATGTCCTGCACGAAATGGGTGATCCGCCGCGTACTCCGCTTGAAGACGGGCCACGTCCGGTTGAGCACGTCCAGATTGTTCTGGGCCAGGCCCATCTCGATCAGGTCCGCGCTGCTGTTCAGACCGGTCACGATGTTCTTTGTGTAGTGGGAGAGGCCGGTAACGGCCTGGCCGATGGCGGCGAGGCGCTCCGTCTCGATCTTTTCCTTGACCAGCCGGGCATTGGAGATGGCTGTGGCGGCAACCGTCGAGAACATCTCCATCACCCGCATGTCCAGGGCGGAGAAGGCGGGGCTGTCAATCTTGTTCAGCACCTCCAGGACGCCGATGAGCTGATCCTTGTCCAGCATGGGCACGGCGAGCAGGCTGCGTGTCTGGAAGTTCGTCGCGTCGTCCGCGCTTCGGCAAAAGCGTTGGTCCTCTTGCGCGTTTTCCACATTGATGGACTTGCGCGAAGCGGCGGTCGATCCGGCGATGCCCTGACCCAGCTTCAGGCGTATTTCCCGCTTCAGGGTTTCATGATCGCTGCTGTCGCCCAGCGCCACATGGAAATAGAGGTCGTCGGCGTCGCGATCATAGAGGATGATGGAGGAGGCTTCCGCCCCGGCCACGAGCTGGCTTTCCTCGGTGATGTATTCCAAGAGGGAGTCGAGATCCGTAATGGCCCCGATGAGTTTGTGGACGCGATACATAGCCTCCACGGTGCGCATCATCTCTTCGCGAGAGGCGCTCTCTAACCAGGGTAGTTCTTCGCGGATCTCAGTGTCCATCGCTGCGCATGCCTGTCTCGTCCAAGTGGCCTTCAATCGGTGCCAAGGCATGATAGATCACGTCTCCGACAGCCCGCAAGCTTTCCCGGCAGGTATCGGCCGGCCCCGGCGCGTTTTCCGCGCCATCGCGCAGGCCATTCGGGCCCGGCCGGGTGTCGAAAAGACCCACGGCGGGAACACCCGCTTTTCGGAAGGCCACATGATTACCCGGAACCCGGGCGGGAAGCTTTCCAAAGAACTTCTCGTAGCCCTCGCGGGCGGCCGTGTTCCAGAGTATCTCGGTCAATGCCGCCGGGGCTCCGGCTTCTTTCTGGACAGCCAGCGCGCAGTCGCCGATGCCCTGGACCGCTATGACGGCGTCAATGTCCGCCAACTCCCCGGATGCTTTCAGGGTGTCCACCAGTTCCGCTCCGGCGAGGGAGGCTATCGCTGGATCCGCCTTCTCCGGTTCACCGGGGCCATCGAAGAATACCGTCCAGATACTTCGACCATCCCGCTGGCTTCCCAGGATTCGGGCCATTTCCAGGAGCCAGGCGGCATCTGCTGCTGCGGCGTTATCCCCGCCGGGTGATTCGCTCAGGACCGTGCACAGGAGGAGCGCGCCGGGACGATTGCCCTCAATGACCCCCACAAAGGCCGACTTCGGTGGGTCCGCCACGGGGCCCGGCGTCCCCAGGGTGATGCGGCGCGTCTTCAGGCCCGCCTTGCGCAGCGCCTTCGAGACGAAATCCTGCTGCAGTTTTCCATCAGACCCCAGCGCCCGCAGGGCCTCGGCATCCGCCCAGGCGCGATCTTCCTGGAAGGGGGAGGTGGCCGTGCCCTCGGGTACGCGGGCGCCCGCCGTCGGCTGGAGGGACTTCTTCAGGCCGAAGGCCATGAGCATGAGGAAAAGAAAGGTCGCCGCGCCCATGAACACGATAATCCGCAACCCCATGTTGCCGCGATTGGATAAGAACATGAACCCACCCTTCCCGGGGCGGATGCCCCGGCCCGAAAGCCTCTCTTGCCGGGGGCGAGCAGACTTCGTTTGCACTGATTTATTCCAAAATAGTACTATACCCGCTATTTGCATGTACACCAAGCGATGGGAGTCCTCCACATGTACCGTCCTGAAATCAAAGTACTCGATTGCACCATCCGCGATGGCGGATTGATGAATAACTGGGAATTCGACAAGGCCATGGTGAAGGATGTCTTCCAGGGCCTCGTGGAAGCTGGCGTGGACTACGTCGAGCTGGGCTACCGCGCGGACAAGAAGGAATTCTCCCCCAAGGACCATGGCCCCTGGCGCTTCTGCGACGAGGAAGACCTCCGCGACGTGGCCTATGCGTGCGACACCAAGATTTCCGTCATGGTGGACGTGGGCCGCACGGACTACAACTCCATCCTGCCCAAGGATCAGTCCATCGTTTCCATGTTCCGTGTGGCCACCTATGCCAAGGAAGTGGACAAAGCGATCCATCTCGGCAAGTTCATCAAGGATCAGGGCTACGAGGTCTGCATCAACATCATGGCGGCGAGCCACATCCTTGAACCCGATCTGGACGAGGCGCTGGCCGAACTGGCGAAGACGGATTTCGAAGCGGTCTACCTGGTGGACAGCTTCGGCTATTTCTACTCCGAACAGATTCACTACCTGGCCGACAAGTACATCAGCGGGCTGAATGGCAAGACGGTGGGCATTCATTGTCACAATAATCAGCAGTTGGCCTTCGCGAATACGATTGAAGGCATCATCAAGGGCATCAACATGGTAGATGGCAGCATCTACGGCATGGGTCGCGCCGCGGGCAATTGCACCACCGAACTGCTTCTGGGTTTTCTGAAGAATCCGAAGTACGATGTGCGCCCGGTGCTGGTCTTAATCGAAAAATACTTCGAAAAGCTGATGAAAGAGCTGAAGTGGGGCTACGAGATGCCCTATATGATCAGCGGTATCCTCAACAAGCATCCCAAAGCCTCTCTCGCCTACATGCAGGAAGGCAGCTCGATGCGCGAAAAGGGTATCGTCGCCTACTACAACGATCAGGTGGGTGTGGAAGATGTTGACTGAGGCATAGGGACAGCCTTGCCCCGTGTTCTTGACACGCAAGGGGGCGTCGTATCTGTTGATTGACTTCACCCGAGAGCGATTCACCCCGACTGGCGAGGCTGTCCTGTCGTCAGCGTGGCAGGCGGTGGCGATCGAGAAGGGCCTTGTATCGCGAGGGATTTTTCCGAAGAGGTGGCATGGATGCCGATCAGTGTTGATGAGCCAGGTCGCGACGTCAAACGACAGGACATCCTCGCCGGTCAGAACGGCCCTCGCTCGGTTGGAATAACGTGATCGACAGGTAGTTTCCTTCTCGGGTCTGTGTCACGGGGCGACGCTGTCCCTACGCCCCACTTTCCCACGCGGCCAGTCGGGCTTCCAACGTGGTGACCACTTCCTGATGGGCAGCACTCGCGAACAGGTTCACGGTCTCGCCGGGGTCCGCTTTCAGATCATAGAGCGCGCCATCGCGTTCTTTCACGCGCGGGTCGCGAAATTCGATCAGCTTCCACTCACGGGTGCGGATCATCACCTGGCGTCCCGAATTCACCCGCAGCTCGTCGTACATCTCGCCGCTGAAGTCGATCTCGGAAAAGGTCGCGTCCCGTGGCGAGCCCTCGCCCTTCATGAGCGGAACCAGGCTCTGGCCGCGAAGGCCCTCGGGCACGGGCATGCCGCTCAAGTCTAGCAGCGTGGGCAGGAAGTCGAGCATTTCCACCGGATCTTCGACCACGGTGGCGGGGGCTATCCGGCCCGGCGCGGCAATCACCAGCGGCGAACAGATCGTCTGCTCGTAGAAGTTGCGCTTCTTGTGCACACCGTGCTCGCCAAGCTGGAGGCCGTGGTCGGAGTTGATGGCTATGATCGTGTTCTCGCGGAGGCCCAGCGCGTCTAGTTTCGCGAGGATGCGCCCGACTTCGTGATCCACGTGGCGCACCATGCCGTAGTACGAACCCCGCGCCACCTGGATGGCTTCCGGCGTCAGATCGAGGGTCCCGGCGTATACGCGCAACTGCTCCCGCTCGAAGCGCGGTTTGCTGTCGAGTTCCGCCTGCGTGGGCAGGGGCAACTTCACGGAATCGGGATCCACCATGAACTCCGGCGGCACCTCAATGGGCACATGGGGCGCATGAAAAGAGGCTCGAAGGAAGAAGGGCGAACCTGTGGCGGCGAGCGTGTCCAACCTGTCGAGCGTCTGTTGCCCCGTCAATCCCGTCTGGGTGTCGGACGGATGAACGTCCGTCGTCCCGCCGATTTGCCAGCCATGGGTGGTGAGTTTTACCGAGGGATAGGACCTGCCTTCCGCACGACGATCAGACTTACGCGCGCGAGGCTGATCCTCGAACACCCAGTCATCGTGGTAGGCGTGGACCTTGCCTACGCAGGTGGGCTGAGTGCCTGCGTCGATCCAGTGGCGAAGGAGATCCGGTAACTGCGGCTTGTCATGATACGTATAGGGTGTGGGTGTTTCCGGGGGCTTGCCCATGGACATCACGCCGGTTTCGTGGGCGTAGCGCGCGGTCTTCATGGAGGAGCGGGAGGGCACGCAGATGGGGCACTGGGTCACGGCGGTCTGGAAGCGCGCACCGGCAGCGGCGATGGCGTCCATGTTCGGTGTGCTGGCCCAGGGCTGGCCATAACAACCCAGGGCGTCGGGCCGGCAATCATCCAGCATGATCCAGAGGATGTTGGGGCGCTGCGGGGCAGAGGAACTGCGGATTGGCACGCCAGACCCAGCGACGGCAGCCAGTGCACCAGCTCTTAGTAGAAAGGATCTGCGGTTCATTGGTATCACTCCACAGGGACACCCATTGGCTTTCGTTCCCTGGATGTCATGATACGGACACAATTGTGAAAAGACAAATCGAAGAAAAAATCTGGTGGTGTTTCAGGGACAGCGTCGCCTCGCGACTACAACCTGAAGAAGGCACATCACGCTTCGTACTCCACTCGACCGACCAAAACTCACGACGGCAGGCGGGGCTGTCCTGTGGCTTGCGAGGTGCGCGAGAATCAGCAAGGTTAAATTGAAGTCGTGAACGGGACGGCAACTTGTGCTTCGATCGCTCAACGTCACGATGTCAAAGGACAGGACAGCCTCGCCTGTCAAAGCAATTCTCGCCCAGTTTGGTGGAACAACAAGTGCGAGTCGCCTTTCGCACGTGCGGGTCCCGGGGCGACGCTGTCCCTGCGCGTCCTTCTCGTTCTGGTCTACATTACCGGAATCACCAGCGTGTTGAACATTTTATACAACGACGTGGTGAGTTGTTTCACCGAGCCCGTTTCCGCGCCGGGAAAGCTGCCGACGTCGGTATAGTTCTGGTAGAATTCGGGATGGTCCGGGGGGACGGGCTCCTTGCCGGGGATGAGCTCGAAGCTGGTGGTGTTGCGGATGGGCCAGATGTCGACCGGGCTCCACCAGGAGAGCCCTTCGAAGAAGAAATTTACTTCCGACAGCGGGAACTCGCGGCGGGCGATGACCCAGGCATTTTCCGGGTGGGCGCGGCCGAGGATACAGCGGCGAAGGCGATCCACAATCTCCGGATCCTCGATGAGGAGGCCCATTTCTGTGTTGAGGTTTTCGGAGCGTGGGTCGACGTTGTAGGACCCGATATAGGCGACGGTCTTGTCCACGACAAAAGCCTTGCCGTGAATGCAGAGGAAGGGCGGGCGGTCAAGGCCATCGGCCACGGCGCGCGCGCGAAGGATCTCGTAGTTCGGAAGGTGGAGCAGCAGTTCGGCGGGCATGGGTTTGTACTCGTAAATCTCCATCCCGATTTTTTCGATGTACGCCGTGCGCAGTTTGTAGTTCGCGGAATAGGCCAGGGTGTTGTCCGTGGCCGCCAGACTGTTGGTGGACACGATGATGTCCATGTCCCGGTTTTTGCGACGCATCTTGCCGAAGTGGCGTCGCGCCGTGCGATTGAGAATCAAGTAGGGGCTTTGCAGCAACAATTCGTGCTTCGAGCTGCGGATGATCTTGCGCAGATCGCGCGTGGCGGTCCCGCCGCCCCAGAGGCCGATGATGCTGTTCTTTCCCGGATGGTCCGAGAGAAAGCGGACCTTATCGGCGGGCACCAGCGTGTCCACAAAGCACTTCTTGATCAGGGAATAGTCCATCGCCTGGATCTCAATGTCGTCGAAATAGTCTTCAATGCCGAAATCCGCGCGGGCCGGTCGTGGCGTCACCTCATTGCGGCGGATACGACCCTGAACGTCGCCCAGTTTCTCGGCCGGTATAGACCGCCGGTAATCCCAGAACTCTTCGAAGGAGCGCTCCATCGCCGGTACCACGGGGCCGATGACCATGGCGTCCAGGTCGTAGAAGTTATAGCTCAGGCTCTGGTTGTAGTAGTGGTTGTCGATATTGCGACCACCCGTAACCGCGATGGCTCCGTCGATGGCCACGATCTTGTTGTGCATGCGCTGGTTGGCCGCCTGAAAGAAAAGGAGGCCGTGGAGCGCCAGCTCCGCCTTGGACGGGTTGATCTGCCCCACGGGCGGGCGATAGTAGCGTAATTCGAAGTTCGGGTGGGCCGTTGCAAGAAAGGCGGCCCACTCCGGGTCGCGGGCGGACATGAAGTGGTCGGCGAGCAGCCGCACCTTGACGCCCCGCTTCGCGGCTTCGATCAACTCGTAGGAGAGGTAGCGTCCCGTTTCGTCGTTCTCCAGGATGAAGGTCTGGATATCGATGCTGTACTCGGCGCTGCGGATGAGGTGAACCCTGAGGAGAAGGGCATCCCGGCCGTTGTCGATGATGGTGACGTGGTTTCCCCGCTCGATCTCCTGGCTGCCGAAGGGATTGTTGTCCTGCAACTTCCAGGAGAAGGTCTGGAGCGGCGACACAGGGGATTCCCCAACGGCGGGGAAACCCCAACCGGCGAACAGGACCACGGCCCAAATTGTCCACGCCAGATGCTTCATGGTTGGAGAGTATAGTGCCTCTCTGGACGCCATGTCACGAGCGCGCGCCGGTCACCTTCTTGTCAATCTGTACCAGCAGGCCCGCCGTTTGGTTCGGAAGCAACGGGCGGATCCGCACCCAGTTCCCGATTCAGGCGCGCGGCCTGGAGCAGGAGCTCTTCCAGCGTGCTCCAGTAGGTGGCGTCGTCCACGCTGCTTTTTGAAGCCTTCCAGGCCTCCACAGCGACGATGGCCGCCCGATAGGCCTCCAGTCTGGCAGGGTCGGCAACTAGCGTCGAAGGATCGCTTCGCAGCACGATGGCCCCGGCCAGTGCGCCATCCTTCGCATCGCCTTCCGTTCCTTCCAAAGGTAGTCGCGAGCCGAGCGCGTCGCCGTTGTCGTCGAGCAGGGCATTCTCCGTCGCTACGAAGTCTTCGCTGTCGTACCACTGGGCGGTGGCTTCAGACGCTGCCTGACACAGTTCCGACAGGGTCAGTTGTCCATCGCGATTCTGGTCGCCCCGTCGCTCTTCCAGCACCTGCAGGAGGTGCTCCATGAATTCCGTAGCGTTCGGCTGATCACCGCCGCGCGTGCTGGTTACGATCGCGCGATTGGGCCGACTCAAGACATTGATAAACGCAGCGCTGGCCGAGGCCGCATTGATGATCACCTGACGCGACGCGGGGACCGCTTCCAGCCAGCCCCGGACGTCCGCCGCGCTGATGTCGGGGCCGGAGACGATGAACTTGGGTTCCAATTGCAGGCTGCCGTGGCCGATGAGCACGATCAGGAGGAGGTCGTCCGGCTGCACCGAAGTGGCCAGGGTGCTCATGGCGGCTGCTGCGGACTCGCGCGTGAGCGGCGGCGCGGCGCTGTCCAGGGGGAAGGCTCGAATGTGGTCGCCCTGCACCCCGCACTGTTCCAGGAGAACCCGGGCAAGGCGGTCGCTCCATTGTTGGAATCGTTCATCGTAGCGGGGTTCACCGCCGGCCCCGCGCAGGATGCAGACCTGCAAGGCGGCCCCGGCGGGCAGGGCGAGCAGCAGGGTCAAAGCGAGCAGACCATATTTTCGAGAGCTAGTCATCATGCCTGCCCCCAGCGTCGTCGCAGTGTCCACTCCAGACAGAGCAGGAGTGCGAGCAGCACAAAAAACGCGGGGTGATGCCATAGCGGCACACGCTCCACGCTCACGTGTTCGCGATCCGCCGCCGTGATGGCCCTGGCCACATCCTGGAGTTCCGCCAGCGGGAAGTAGCGCCCGCCGGTTATTTGCGCAATGGACTGGAGGAGTGCGGGATCGAAGCGGGCATTTCGGGCTTCGCGCGTGTCGGCTTCGACCAGCAGCGCCGATGCGACCGGTACGCGGGCTGTGCCGCTTGCATCGGTGCCTTCAAGCACTGCGCCATGCATCCCCGGCTGGGCGGGGGTGAAGGTGCCCTCATAGGTGCCGGGCGCATCCAGGCGCTCCGCCAGGGGTACCGTGATTTCGCCTTCCGGTCCCAACACCCTGGCCGTCAGGCTTGCGCCTTCCACCGGCTTGAAGAGCTTGTCCTTCACCACCCAGGACAGTTTTGTCTCGCTGCCGGTTACGATTAGCTCTGTGTCCGTCGACAGACTCACCGGTTCGGGCACATTGCTGGCCAGAGAGCGAACAAGCTGGCGCCAGAGCCGCTCATGAGCGGTGTTGTCGTCCTCGGTTTTCATGTGCCAGGGCCAGGTTTCCCCCGTGGCGATTACCGCGCTCTTGCCCTGACCGTAGCGATGCTGCACGAGAAAGGGAAAGGGCGCTGCTGCGGTGTCCGTGTCGGCGGTGGCCAGCACGGAAGCGCCAATGCGCGGGGAGGACAACTCGTCGTAGCCTGGCAGCGGCGGCAGTGCTGCCCACGCCGCATCGTTCTCTTTATCCTCCGCTTTCAGCGCCCAGATTCCCGTGAGGAATCCTTCGGGGCTTGTGAAGACGTTCGCGGCAGACGATGCGGTGCTCGCCGCGGCACCCGGCATCACGGGAAGCATGGACTCGATGATCGATCCGGCGTAGTCGTTGCCCCCCAGCGTGTGGGGTCCGCCCAGCATGAGAAAGGACGCGCCCCGCTCGGCCACGGCATCCCGCGTAAGCCGGAACTGGACCGGCGCAAAGAAGTCGGCTTCGATATCCGACCAGATGATGAGATGAAAGGGATAGAGGGCCTCGGGCGTCACGGGATAGCCATCGGCCAGTTCGCCTTCCGCGAGCCCCATGCGCAGGAAGACCGCCTCGTCGTAGCGAGGAAGCTCCTCCTCCGCCTTAAATCCTTCAAAGAGGGGATTGCCCAGGCTGCTGTCCCGCCCTTGAAAGACGAAGTTCTTCTCCGCCCCGGAGACGCGGATCAGGCTGGCCAGGCGCAGCTCCGGATCGCCCGCCAGGGCATGGCGCACGAACTTGTACTGCCAGTTGGGACGGCCCGTGAAATAGAGAATGCGGTATTCCTTTTCGCGGTGATCGAGCAAGACTGAGGCTTCGTTGTTGTCCGCCACGAACTCGCGTGAGACAGAGACTTCGGTCGAGCCTTTCAAGCGGAGGTGCACGGTGAACTCCAACCATTCTCGTGCGCGCGGCATCACGTCCAGTTGCACTTGTTGCTCCACATCGTCGCCCTCAAGGTTGCGCTCGACACTGGCGACGACGGTGCCGCCCTGCAGGACCTCGGCCACCACGGTTTCTCCCGCCAGACCGGTGGCCGTGAACTGGGCCGTAATCCGTGCGGGCGCATCGTCGAAGAAGCTGCGGCTCAGGGCCACTTCGCCCAGGGCCAGATCGCGCCATGCTTCTTCGCCCACGCCCACGGTGTAGACCGGTATACCCGACTTCGCGAGGGCCGTACGCATGCCTTCGTCGAGAGGCTCCTGCTGGGCACCGTCGGAGAGGACCACGACAGCGGACAATTCCAAGTGTTTCAATTCATCGGCGGCATCGAGCACGGCCGGGGCGATTCGGGTTTCGGGTGCTCCTCCCGTGAGTTCATCGCGTGACGTGATGGGGCGCAGGCCCGCGCCGAAGGCATACTCCATCATGTGGAAGCGGCTGCGGAGGGCCTCATCAAAACCGCTCGAATTCGCGGCCAGCGCTTCTTTCAGGCGTTCGGCCCGTGATCGGCCTGAGCCGTCGCGCACGCCCATGCTGCGGGAGTCGTCGTGGAGCACGGCGACCACCTGCTCCGATTTCACGGCAATGGGCCGCACCAGCACAGGCTGGAAAAGCAGGAAAACAAGCAGGGCGACCACCGCCACGCGCAGCGAGAGCAACCCGCGACGCCGTGTGGGGGAGAGGGGAGCAAGGTATCGCTTCCACCACCATGCGCCCGCGAGTACGGCCAGCAGGAGCACGGCAAGCGCCGGCGCCACGCCCCAGCGCGCGCCCCATTCCATCCAGCTTCCACCCAAGGTAAAATCCAAGATCGCGTCCCCTGCCTATGGCTTCGCCGGTTCTTCGGCCAGAAGACGGAAATACTCCGCCACGCGGTCGACATACTGCTCGGGGATGGCCCCTTCGTCTTCCAGCCACGACGCTTCGCCGGCAGCCTTCGCCCGCACGACCTCTTCCAGTGTCGCGATGGTGTCCAGGAGCGGGCGCCGAACAACCTGCTCGAACTCGCTCAATTCCGGGAGCTTCTTGCTGTGATCATATTCGCGCTGCAGACGTCCTAGATCCATTTCCACCTGCTCCAGCGATTGGCGCATGTCCGACTCGCGGGGCAGCAGGGAGACGGCATCCCGCAGGACGGGTCGCCACGTCCGCGCTTCGCCGTCGAAGAAGTCGTTCATGGGCGTGCCCCCCGCCACAGTGCCTTCGTCACCACCGCCCGTGCCACCACCATTGGCTGAGCCAGGCTGGCCTTCGGTTCCGTTGCTCTGAGCCAGTTGGGGCTCACCACCGGACTCGGCACCGGAACCCGGACTACCTCCTTCCGGCTGCTCCGCTCCCGGCTGCAGATCAGCGGCATCGCCTGGCTGGCCCGCTGCCGGTGTGCCCTCGGTCGCGTCGGCTGCCTGCGACTCGGTGGACGGACCCGCGCCGGGGCTCGGCTGTCCGGCTGCCTGCTCTTCGGGTGAACGGCCGTTTTCACCGGATTCGCCGGAGGATTGTTGCTCGCCCTTCTCGCCTTCAAGGCCCGACAGCATCTCCAGCGCGCGCGCCATGGCATCGTCCGCGGCACCGGGCAGAAACTGTTTCAATTCTTCCAGCGTCCGCGCCGCCTCATCGATCTTAGTCTTGACCTGACCCTCCTGGCGCTCCGCCGCATCCCACACGCCATACTCCACGAGGGGGAGCCCTTCTTCCATATCCTCCACCACGCCGGTCCGACTCGTACGGCGCACCCAGTCGCCCAGCTTCCGCGAAAGCAACTCCTGATTCTCCCGGAGCTGATCGGACAAGCCGCCCGCGCCCTCCAGCATTTCTTTTGTCGCCCCGGCCATCGCGGCCTTTTCTTGCTTCAAGCTTTCCGTGCGCTTCGCCCAGTCATCGTGGCCCTCCACGCCCGGCGCGGCCTGTCCCTCCTTTAAGGTCGTTGTCTCCTCCTGTATCGCGGCCTGACGTTCCTGCAGGGTTTTCAACTTCTCTTCCAGTCCCGCAAAGCGCTCCCGCGCGCCGTCCCGCGTCAATTGCTCCAGGGCGCTTTCGGCATCGGCCAGATTCTGCGCGGCGAGGCTCCCCGATGTGCGGGCCTCCTGCAGGGCCTCCTCCCGCACCGACTCCATGCTGCGCTCCATGGCTTCGCGCGCCTGATCCAGCGTGGCCTTGGTGGCATCCCGCTGGGCCGCCTTCATTTCGCTCGACGCCACCTGATTGCGGATTGCGTCCAATCGCTCCATTTGGCGCTGCTGCTCTTCCTTCAGGCGCTCCAGTTGGCGCTTCCTTTCTTCTTCCGCCTTCGCCTGTTCGTCCTCGGAGATGAGCTTGCCCAGGTCCTGATTCAGGAGTTCCTGGCGGCGGGCCAGATCGTCCAGCGCATTCCGAACCGCTTCATTTTCCGCCGCGCCGGTGCTCGCCTCTTCCACATAATCCTTCCGCTGGCCCATCTCCAGCGCGTCCAGCTCCTGCTGGCCGGCCCCCGCGCCGCCACCCTGCTGACGGGAGACTTCGCGGAGTTCGGGTTCGAGCTTGAGCATGGCCTGCCAGGCTTTCTGTGCCGGTTTGAGGCCCTCGCCCAGCGCCACTTCCGGCTCGGGCCACGCGGCACCGCCCAGAGACTTGAGTACGTCTTCCATCGCCCCGATTGCTTCGGCACCGATCTGTTGTTCTTCCGGGGCGGCATCTGCGAGGCCCGCCGCGAGTTCATCCCTCAGTTTGGTCTGGGAATCGGCGATACGGTCCCGGCTTTCGGTATAGGGCTCCTCGCTCAGCGACTTCGCGGTCTTGCGCAGGTTCGTCATTGCGATGATGATCTTCTTCTGGTCCATGGCCGCGTCCCCCTCGCCAGCGGGGGCCTGGCCGCCTCCCTGGGAAAGCTGTTCGCGGTAGCGGAGGGTATAGGGCCGCACCTCCAGGAAATAGGGGTCTCCCGAAGTTTCGTAGTCCGCACGGCCCGGCTTTTTGTCGGTGGCCCACACTGTCCACGTGATCAGGTCGCCTTCGGCAAGCCCCAGTTCTTCCAGCGCCAGCAGGTGCTCGCCCGCCGCCTCCTGGAGCGTCAGGCCGGGCGTGTTCAGCGCGAGACGCACCGGTTCCTTGCCCGCCAGCGTGTACTCGATGCCGTAGCCGTCGATGCCGTAGTCGTCCTCTACCTCAAACGCGAAGGGCACTTCTTCCAAGGCCAGCACTTTGGCGTCGCCCCGGGGATACTTCACCCGAAGCTCCGGCGGATTGTCGGGGGTGACGCGAATGGCATAACGCTCCGGGTCGGGGTTTTCGTTGCCCTCGGCATCGCGCAGGGCGAGGTGATAGGTGTCCGACAACGTAAGCTCGAAGGTCGTCTCCCAGTAATTTTCACCGGCGGACTGCAAGGCGAGTTCTTCCCCGGCTTCCCGAAGGAGGCGCACGGATTCGACGGGCTTGTTGGCTTCCACGCGGAGGGTCACGCGCGTGCCTTCGACGCCCTCCAGTTCGCCGCTGTACGGCACGCTGGCGGGTTCGATACCCAGATAGGCCGGATACGCATAGCGGGCGTGGATGGACTCCACGGCAGGCGGGCGGTGCACGCGGAGCTCGAAGCGCGCCGATTCTACCCCGCCCACGCGGACCTGATAGCGGAGACTTTCTTCCATGGCCGAAAAGGTGTGGTAGGACACCTCGGGCGTCGTGCTGGGTTGGAGAACGGCCCTTTGTTCCGTCCCGCCTTGCTCCCAGTAGATGTACTTGGCCGACGCCGTGTCGGAGGTCGTGACCCAGACGATCTGGTTGTCCCCCGGCTGAACCACGGCATCGCCCGGCTTCACGTCGAAGCGGGCGCCAGCGAGCTGCTCCGCGCCATTGCCGCTGCGGATGAAGCCCAGTTTCCAGGCACCGCCGAGCGCGCCCAGGAGGCAAAGCGCAACGCACAGCACCACGCCCCCAGCCAGGCAGCGAAGCTCCCAGGGGCGCATGAAATCATCCAGCGGCACGCCCTTGACCTGCTGCTGGGCTTCGGCAAGGAAGTGCTCCAGCATCCAGGCGGAGGGGGCGGCGTCGGCGTTTTCGGAGAGCACGACGGCACTCAATACACGATCCTGCAGGTCGGGATGCTGGCGGTCGATGAAGGAGGCGACTTCGCGCAGGGAAATGGGGCGGGCAAGCACGGGCCAGTAGGCCCATAGTCCTGTGGTGACAGCTAGACCGACAAAGGCTGCGGCGAGCACAGCCGGTGACACCGAGAGCCAGAGAAAGGCCAGACCACCCGCGGCACACATAGACGGGAGCAACACGATGAAGAATTTCATCGACGCGCGCAACAGCCGCAGATGCCGGTAGCGCTTCAAGGTGCGGAACAACTCCTTCTCCAGAAGGGGCGGAAGCATCGGATTGAAAGGCGTCATGATGTTCGCTGCTCCACGGTGGCGCGGCGACCGGGCCAGGCCGCTACGACAGTCTCCAACAGGCAGGCTATCGCGAGAAGGACAAGTACAGAGTAACCGTGTTCCCGGCGTGCCATGTCGGGCTCCGTCGGGGCGCTTGCGGGAGCCGCCGTCGCAGTCGAAGTTGGCGCGGCTCCGAGACGCAGCAGGAATTCGTCGGGACTCATGCCATGGAGATCGCTCTCTGCCGCTTGAATGTTGACGGCCTCTACCAGCACGGGCGTGCCCGCTGCTCCCGATTGCCACTGGAGGAACCCCGGCCTGAATCCGCGATCGAGATTGGGGTATTCGTCAAACGACTGGGCCTCGTTGCCGCCCGGCGCCCGCAGATACAGCCCCGCTGCCGCCAACGCGGGCGGCGCGCTCACGGCCGTGGAGGCGGGGTGGCTGCGCAAGGGAGGGAGCGGTGGCAGCAACAGCGCGACGGTTTCGTGCAGCAGGGGCACAAAGCGCCGGGTCCGGGTGATGTTCGTCCAGTCTGGGTCCAGGGGGAAGGCCCATACGACGACACGTCCCGCGCCCCGGTCGAAGGCGATCATGGCGGGATCCGGGGCCATCTCGTTCTCCCCCTGCAGGCGCGCGGCGATCCGCACGGTCGATTCACGGGCGACGCGCATGGGAAAGTAATTGTGGAAGCGCAGCATGGAAAAATCGCTGTACGCTGAACTTCGAAAGGCCTGAAAGGCCGGGTCGGAAAAGTCGATCCAGCTCAGTAGTGCGTAGCGCGAAGGGTCCAACGATTCGTAGCGAGGCCCCGCCACTTCAACACCGGCGGGCCTCAAGAGCGCGTCGGCGAGCGCGGGTGGAAAGCCCTGGTTCGAGGGGACCATCAACAACCTCCCGCCACCCTCGACGTAGGCCGCAAGCTGCGTGATGGCTTGGGCGGGCGGGGCCGACCATCCGGGTAGCACGAGAACGGGGGCGCTCACCGCCGTCAGTTCCGCTGGCTCCACGGGCACCCAGCGCCACGGTACCGGCTGGGATTCGGCCAGGGCCGCTTCGAGAAAGGGGATCGGCTGCGCGCGATCCGCCGCCGGGTCGATAACGACGCCAATGTCGCGCAAGGGATCGGGTGTATAGACCGCATAGCCGGTGTTGTCTTCGCCCAGACCGTCCGCGACGATCAGTCGCAGTTCAACCTGTGCCGGTTGACTCAAATCGGCCTCGGCGGAGAGGGACACGTTTACACCACTTTCGGCTTGAAGGGTGATGGGTTGGCTTGCAGCCTGGGCACCATTCAGCCAGCATTCGATATGCCCCTCGATGCGCTCGTTGCCGTAGTTGCGCAATCGAACCCGCGCAATCAGCGTGGATGGCACTCGGGCCTCCAACACGACGGCATCCACCGAGGCATTGCCCGATGAAAGGGGGGACAGGGGGACGAGTCGCAGCGACACGCCTCGGGCGAGACTTTCGCGGCTGAGTTCATCGGGCAGGCCGGTTCGCTGCAAATCACTGACGAGATGAATGATCCGCTCCTGCTCCACTTCACCTTTGGCTACCGGAGGCTCGTCGGTGGGAAGGAGCATTTGTTCGGCTGCCTTCAGCCCGGCCAGGTAGTTCGTCGCGCCAAAAGTGGGGGAGATTGAATCGATAGCCTCTGTGGCCGCGCCCGCCGATGGATCGAGCGGCGCGAGCACCTGAGCGCGTTCCTGAAAGGTCACCACGCCAACCGGTTCATCGCCCAATTCGGCGAGGCGGGCTCGTGCCGCCGCAAGGGTCTTTTCGAATTGGCCACTGCCCGTGGTGCTCAGGGACGTGTCCACGAGCAGCACATGCAGTCGCTCGGACTCATTGTTGGATGTGGCCACCACGGCGCTCAGCACATAGGGCCGGGCGAAGGCCAGGGCGAGAAGGCCGAGTATGATCATGCGCAACAGCATGAGCCAGGGATGCTCGATCTGCTTTTTGTGTCGGACCGGAGGCACGGATCCCGGCAGGAACATGAGGCTGCTGAAGGGCGTTGGGTTGTTCGTCGGTTTGCGAATGCGGTGGATGATCCAGGGTATCCCCACGAGGGCCAGGCCGCCAAGCAGTATAGGCATGAGAAGGCCCATCAGCCTTTCCCTCCACCCATGGCCCGCTTGCTCGACGTCATCAGCGCGTGGGAGCGCCGGTGCAGGAACTGGTGCAGCGCATGGTCCAGCGGACGGTCCGTGCGCAGGGGCTCGTAATCAATTTCGTAGCCCAGGCAGACCTCGCGAATGCGGTCGAAGTGGGCGGCGCGATTCGCGAGATACCCATCGCGCACACGCTCCTGATCGGCGGGTCGCTCTTCGTGGCCCTCCGCATCCCGCAGCGTGACGTCGGACGAGAAGGGGAAGGTTTCCTCGGCCAGATCGGCGATTTGAAACACGAGCACGTCATGGCGTCGTGCGCGCAGGGCACGGAGCTGAGTCTCCACGATGGGCAGGGGTTGGAGGAGATCGCTGATCAGCACCACCATGCCCCGCGAGGTCATGAAATCGCCCACCCAGGCGAGGGCGTCGCCCGTGGCCGTCTGACCGCCGGGTGAGAGACCCTCCAGCGCCGCGATGAGCCGCCGCACCTGATGGCTCCGCCGCTGGAAGGGGATGTGGGCGCAGATGGACTCGTGGTAGGCCGCCAGGGCGACTTCGTCATGCTGTAGCGTCAATAGCCACGCCAGGGACGCCGCGAGAATTTGCGCATAGCGGAATTTGGTCAGCGCCGTGGTGCCGTAGCCCATGGAGGCGCTGCAGTCGAGCAGGATCGTGCAGCGCATATTGGTCTCTTCGTGGAATTCCTTGATGTGCAACCGGTCCGTGCGGCCATAGCGCCGCCAGTCCACGAAGCGCGGATCATCGCCCTGGGTGTAGGGACGATACTGGGCGAATTCCACTGAGACCCCGGAGTGGGGGCTGCGATGGAGGCCAAGCTGTTGGCCCGCCACCAGGGTCTGGGCCAGCAGCCACAGGTCGGTCACCTGCGCCAGATCCTCCGGCGCGATGTTGCGCTGGATCACGGTAGACATGGATGGCGCTCCAGGCCGCGTACGCTGTTAAGGAAGATTTTCCCACAGATGGACACAAATGGACACAGATGGAAGGAAGAATTAGCAAGCGAATTCATTGCAGCGTAGCCTCCAAAGATTCATCTTCCATTTCCAATTTCGTATTCCTGAACGGGCCGTCGTTACCCGCGGCAATTCAGGACCGCGATTCCAAGAAAAATATCTGTGTCCATCTGCGTTCATCTGTGGGAAAATTCTTCTTCTCACCCGCCCGAGGGCTTTGGCACATGGGTGATCAATTTGTCGATCACATCGTCCACCCGCACCTGGTCCGCCTCGGCGCGGAAATTGGTCAGAATACGGTGGCGCAGGACCTCATGCGCCACGGCGCGGATATCATCGCCGGAAACGTGAAATCGTTCCTCCAGCAGGGCCCGTGCCTTGGCCGCGAGGACCAGATACTGGCTGCCGCGCGTTCCCGCGCCCCAGCCCACCCATTGCTTGACGAAATCCGGGGCTTCCGCCGAGAGGGGACGGCTGGCCTGCACGAGGCGCACCGCGTACAAGGCGATGGGCTCCGCAATGGGCACCATGCGCACGAGCCGCGCGAAATCGAGCATGTCCTGTCCTGAAAAGACGGGATTAAGTGTGTGTTCCGAAGGCGCTGTGGTCTGGGTCACCACCGCGAGCTCTTCCGCCTCGGAGAGATAGCTGATGTTGATGCTGCACATGAAGCGGTCCAACTGGGCTTCCGGTAGGGGATAGGTGCCTTCCAGTTCGATGGGGTTCTGCGTCGCCAGCACGAAGAAGGGCTTGTTCAGCGGACGCAATTGCCCCGCCACGGTTACCTGCTTCTCTTCCATCGCCTCCAGCAGGGCTGCCTGGGTCTTCGGCGGCGTGCGATTGATCTCATCCGCGAGCAGCACATTGGTGAAGACCGGCCCCGGCACAAAGCGCAACTCGCGGCGGCCGCTGCTGCGATCTTCCTCGATCAACTCCGTGCCCGTGATGTCGCTCGGCATCAGGTCCGGGGTGAACTGGATTCGCTTGAAGTCCAA
The DNA here is from genome assembly GCA_942492815.1 of Candidatus Hydrogenedentales bacterium. Classification (GTDB taxonomy): domain Bacteria; phylum Hydrogenedentota; class Hydrogenedentia; order Hydrogenedentales; family JAEUWI01; genus JAEUWI01. The sequence goes on from OW818658.1 coordinate 787,552, forward strand.
TTCGAGGATCTGGGCCACCGTGCGGATCAACAGCGTTTTTGCTAGTCCGGGCGGGCCGGTGATGAGACCGTGGGAGCCGGAGAAGAGCACGCGCATGAGCGAATTCACCGCCGCATCCTGGCCCACGATCACCTTGCGCAGTTCGCCCAGCAGGGCGGCCTTGCCTTGGCGCAGTTTCTCCAGTGCCGCCTGTTCAAACGGTTTGTCCGTTGCTTCCAGGGGAGCTTCCATTCATCGATCCTTTCCGTGCCGCCGCGTCAGTGGGTCATGGCATAAACGACAATATTGATGCCCATGGGATAGGCCTTCTTTACCGAGAATTCTTTGAAGTATTCCTGATTCTCACCTTCGCGTTCCCAGCCGTCGCCCAAGTCCGTGTTGTGACAGATCACGGCCATCAGGCGACCCTCCTTGTCGTTCACGCCCCAGAGGTGGGGCGTCTGGGCGTCGTATTGCTCAAAGGTGAGTCCCGTGCTGTACCAGTTGTTGATGGACGGTACCTGGGGCACTTCTTTGATGTCGAAAACCATGTGGTAGATGGGGTGGTCCAGGGGTATCTCGAAGCGCGGATACTCGTCCGGCGGCAGCACTTGATCAAACTCGTAGACCCAGTTTGCCCACTCCTCCTCACCCCAGAAATCGTCCACCATCAAAAAACCGCCCCGCAGCAGGTAGTTCTTCAGGCCGTCCCGCTCCGGTTGGGAGAGTGTGATGCCGCCCACTTCGATCATATAGATGAAGGGATAGTTTCGCAGTTCCGGCTGGTCCAGGCGCACGATGTCATGACGGATCGTGCCGTCGGGATGCTTGTTCACTTCGATGCTCGTGAGCTGGGAGAGGCGGAGCGTGAAATTGTAGTCGGATTCGGGATAGTCCACCTGCCACTTTCGGCGTCCCCAACCCCGCGAGGAATAACTGTCGTACTGGATGCGGCAGAAGGTGAAGCAATTCTGGGGAAAGGGCTCCGCGCTGGCTTCCACATCGGGCTCGTCCCGCCACATGCCCCGGCCCTGGCCCCAGGAGACGTTCACGGGAACAAGGAGGCCCATTGCAAGCAACAGGGTCATGCAACGATTACGAGTTTTCATCGGATGTTACCTCCCCTTCGCCGTGAAGGCGCAACAACAATTCCTGCGCCGCGCGAAACTCCGGATAGGTTTCCAGGAGACCCAGCAGCAGCGTGCGCGCCTCGTCGTTTCGGGACAGATCGAGCAACAGCGCCGCCTTCTCCAATCGGAAGTCGTCGCCCTTTGTGCTGTCGATAGCGATCAGCACGTCCAGCGTCTTCAGCAGTCCCTCGCGATCACCGAGAGCCGTCTGGGCGGCCCGTTGGGCCTCGTGGATCTCGGTGTCGAAGGGGTCGATGCTGAAGCACCAGCGCCCAAGTTCGAGCACTATTGGCCAATCGGCCGCTTTCGCCAGCGCCAGCAGCAGAGGCTTGGTTTCGTCGTAGGCCGTCGGGTCCACCTGCTGCAGCCGCTTTACCGCTGCGGTCCACGCGTTCAGATCGCCCCGGCTAGCCTGGATCAGAGCCAGTTGGCGCAGGGGATTGGCCTCGCCCGGAAAGGCGGGGTAGAGCGTCGCCGCCGCCTCGAATTGCGCAATGGCCGTATCCACATCCCCGGCCGCCTGGGCGGCGAATCCCGCGTCCATAGCGTTCGTAAAGGCACCATCGCTTAAATTAAGCAAAGTCACCGCGCCCTCGGGCGCTGCTTTCACGGCCAGGTGCTTCAGGGGCGCACACACCGCAGTCAAGTGATCGGCAAATCGCGCATTGAGTCCGGCGCGATCCGTGCCCGCCGCAATCAGGAGGGCCTCCTCGGCGGGCGTGCCCGCGCCGATGGCGTCGAGCGCGGCGATCAGGACCGGCTTGCCAAAGGCCGCCACGTAGGCCTCCACGAACTCGCCCGCAAGGTAATAGCCCAGCATCAGGTGGAGGGGCGTCTCGGGGCTCACGAAGAGGGCTTCCAGCGATTCCACGGCGGGCCACGCGCCTTCCTTCAACAGTGGCGCGAATTCAGGGTCGAGGGGCTGGCCCCAGGCGGGATCGCGCTGGCCCTCTTCGTAGACCGAGATGCCCTCGGAGAGCCAGCGGGGGATGCGGTTCTTCGTTTTCTGCAGCGTGATGACGTGGACGAACTCGTGCCACAGCACCGAGCGCCAGTTCATGGTTTGCGGAGGTCTTGCACGGGGAGAATCGAGGGTCACGAGATTGCCGAAGCAGATGCCCAGATGCCCCGGATTGCCCGGCAGGCCCACGGAGCGCACCATGAACTCGTCATGGTCATCAAAGATCTGCACGGCCACCGGGCGCTTCACCTCGGTGGCGTACTCGGCACTGTAGCGTTGCAGGGCCTCACCCAGAAAGGCCAACAGCTCAGGGCCCATGACCGCCGCCTCAAGATTGGGCAGGCGAAGCTCGAAGTCCGGTGTGGCCAGCGTCGTGAAGTCGTCCAGGCTGTCCATCACTTCGAGCATGTTGTAGACCTGCACGTTGAAGGCGTCCTCGGCGAACACTTCTTCGAGCAGAACCCGCCCCGTGGCGTCCGCACCCGTTCGCAACAGGTTCAGGCCCAGCGACGCTTTCGCCTGCCGGTTTTCCGGCTCAAGTTGCAACCCGGCCCTGAGTAGGGCGATCGCCTCGTCGAAGCGATAGCGGCGCGCCGCCAGATCGGCCACGATGCGGTGACCTTCGGCGCTTCCGGGCCGGAGCTCAGCAAGTTTCGCCAGGGTCGCCTCCTGCTGGGCCGTGTCGCCATCGAGGAAGGCCGCCGCTGCGAGGTAGGCTAGCCCTTCGAAGTGCAGGGGATTGACCGCCAGCAATTTATCCAATTGTGCCGTCGCGGCGTCGCCTTCACCCGCCGTCAGGAGTCGCTCAATGACGAGGCAGAGCAGACGGGGGTGATTCGGGTTCAGGGCCTCGAGTTTGGCGCGCACCTCTTCAAAACGGGGATCGCCGGACTGGTGGTACGTTGCCGCGAGCCCGGCCAGAGCGGTCTGACGAGTTTCGTCGAGTTTGAGCGCCGCCAGGAAATACTTTTCGGCCAGGTCGTAGCCGTAACCCTCCAGCGCGATCTCGCCCGCAGCCTCGAAGCCAGGGGCGTATTCGGGAAAGCGGCCCAGCAGCCGCTCCTGATAGATCTGAAGGATGCGCCGGGGATTCTCCCCCTGAAGCCGGGCAATCCGGCCCATGGCCAGGAGGTTCTCCCGATTGTATTCCTGGCGGTACCCGCTCTGGCTCTGCTGGATAGCCAGTTCAATCGCCTGGGCCGCGTCGTCGGGCTTGCCCACGGCACGGTACATCTCGGCGAGGCGCACGGTGTAAATGGGTTCATAGACGCGCCGGACGGCGTCGCTCATTTCCGCGATGGCTTCCTCGTAGCGCCCGATGATGTAGAGCAGTTCAGCGTGATCCGCAAGCCATTCCGGCGGTACCACGCCAAGTTTCTCGCTGAAGGAGACCTCGGCGATTTCGATGGCCTCGGCGTAGCGGCCCGCAAGATAGGCCTCCGCATAGGGGGCCTCAGGGTCGTAGGGGGAGGCGGCCGTCGTGGGGGCGAACAGGCACAGCAGCACTGCTGGCAATCCGACCAGACAAAGGGCGCGCCGGATGCCGCCGCGCGGCCCTGGGCGCGGTGGCGCTGAACATGGGAAAGGACTCACCATCCCTCCATCATCGGCGGATTCCCGCCGCAAGTCAAGCACGTGCCCCGGCAACACGCGCTGCAGGTTGGCTGACAACCATTATAACGACTGTATTCGGAGGTCGGCAGGTTTTGATAGCAGGGGGAGTCTGGAGTGGGGAGACTGGAGACTGGAGACTGGAGACTGGAGACTGGAGACTGGAGACTGGAGACTGGAGACTGGAGACTGGAGACTGGAGACTGGAGGTCAATGGGTCGTATGGGGCGTATGGTGTCTCATACGGACCCATACGACAACTCATAGGACGCATAACGACCCATTTCAGCCTTCAGCCTTTTTCCTACTTTTGCACCCAAGCTACGCCAAACCGTACACTTCCGGTCTTGCAGCCCGTCCAATGGAGAAAAAGGCGCTCATGATTGAACTCGATAAAGGCTTGGAAATTGCCGCACCGGCGGAAATTCAGGACGAGGCCTTACCCCGATTTGAGGCCCAGATCCGCACTTGGGACGTTGCCCTGCCCGAGGTTCCGCCCCTGGTGCTTGATTTTGGTTTGGGGGACTTTTACCAGACCGGCCTGATCGAATTCTGGATTGCCAACGAGATGGAGGCGGGCTACTGCGCCAAGTATCTCTTCGTCTTCGATGGCCAGACCTGCCCCACGCACCGGCACAAGACGAAGCATGAAACTTTTTTTCTGGTCAAAGGCAAACTCGACGTGGTGGTTGACGGGCGTCGGCTGCGCATGAATCCCGGTGACGTACTGCCCATTGAGCCCTGGACCTGGCACCGATTCACCGGGGCGGGCCCCGCGTTGCTTCTGGAAGTGTCCAAGCCCTGCATCATCGATGACAACTACTTCGAAGACACCCGCATCCCCATCGGGGGGAATTACGTTTCCTGACGGGACTGTCCTCGCGGAAGAGTCCACCGCGACGAGAAATCAGGCCCCCATTCACAATTGCCCACTCGACAGACGGATCGCAATCAGGCCGCGGGGACCGTCCCGCGTAGTTCGAACCCGCCCCGTGCACTAAAGCGTGGGACAGTCCTTGAGTCACCTTATGAATCAGGACTACCCGCCCCCAACCAGGCCGACCTTTTTATCGTGGTGAGCATGGGCCGTTGGACAGTCCCATTACTCCACCCGCAGTGGGTTGCTGTAGATCCAGGAAACCCACTTGCCGAGGATGTTCAACTCCACTTCCACGCGGTAGTTGCCCCGCTGTTTGGGCTTGAAATCCAACTCCGTACCGTCGACCTGATGCACCACGGCTCCGTCGCGGAGCACCTTGATGCGGCCCGAGCTGGGGGAGCCGACGCGGAGCCGCAGCGTGTCGCTGTAGGGCAGGCTCTCGCCCATGACGGCCTTCCGCGCGCCGTCTTCGGCGAAGAACACAAAGCCCCGGGCGTCGGCAATCATGTCAAAGGCAACGAAGACCCGGCCCTGTTCGAGCCCGTCTGAAAGGGCGGCTTCGGTCAGTTCATTGGCGAGGATATGGGTGGCGGAGTAACGCACCATGCGTTCGTAGGCGCCCAGCTCGAATCCACAGAGCTTATCCCCCGGGGCGGGCTTTCCGAAGCACAGGCGGACCAGCGCGCGCGTGGCAAAATTCAGCTTGAATTCCGCCAGGGTCTGGGGACTCGTGTCCTCGATGCGCAGCGTGTCTTCCGCTGTGTAAATCGCCCGAATTCCGTTGTTCTGGTGGGCATCGCTTCCCTGAATACCGACAATCTTGCGGGTCTTGTTCAACTCATCCCAGCGGGCAATGATGTCCGGGTGGGGATCGTAGAGCAGGCGGACCACCTGATCGGGATAGGCGTTCAGGCTCAGAAGAATATCCGGCAGAAGCGACAGATAGAAATTGCCGTCTTCGTCTTTCGTGTCCGTGTGGAGGTTGTAAATCTCCATACCGTTCAACTCGGGCAGATCCCACTGGCGCTCTTCTTCGGAGTGGGCGAAGAAGAGCAGCCCGCCCAACGCGTCGATTTGTTGCGCCAGCACTTCCGGCTTTTCGTCCTTCTTCAGCTTCGAGTCATCCGGCAGGCGCCAGGGCATGAAGCCATAGCCCATTTCATAGCCGCGGACAAAGAGCTTCCCGTCGTACAGGCCTTTCCACTGAATCGAATAATCCGCGATGTTGTCCACCGTGTGATCGGACATGAAAATGAAGTCGTGATCGGCGATTTTGAGGGCTTCGAGGATCGTCTCAAAAGGCACTTCACTGTCGTGCGAAATGTAGCAGTGGCTGTGACAGTTACCCCGGTACTCGCCCCAGCCGTCGTCCAGCGTGACCGGCTGGCGCGCCGCGCGGATGGCATCCCACGCCGCAGCTTCCTTCGGGAAGCGGACAAAGCGGTTGTAGATTGCTTCGCGGCTGAAAAAGGCGAGGACGAGCGACAACAGGATGAACGCTATCAATCCGGTGAAGAACATCCACCGAAACAAGCGACGGAAGATGGGGCGTTTTTTCTTCGTGTAAGAGGTGTACATGGCCCTTAGTCTAGCAGTTGACCATGGACAGTTGACAGTTGACAGTTGACAGCGAATGCCCAGTGGACCACAGGACTCCATACGACCCATACGACCCATAAGACCCATAAGACCCATAAGACCCATAAGACCCATAAGCACTCCTTAGTCAACTATCAACTATCAACTGCCCTGGAACCTTTCCCCCTCTCCGTGGATTACCCTGAGTGGGCGCATCGGAATCCATAACACCTGTTGCCATACCAAAGGGAGTCTTGCTTTCATGGGCGGAATATCCAGATTAGCCATTTTCGTCGCTGTTGTGCTCCTCACCATCGTTTCCATGTGGACCACCTACGCGAGCCTGAAGGATTCCATCATGCCCGAGCCGGTGGTAACCATCCCGCTGGGCAGGGGTTACACCTGGGATTGTTCCATTTTTGCCCTGGGGCTGTCCGTCGCCATTGGACTCATGCTCTTTGCCCTGAAGCTGGCCATAATCGATGGCCAGAAGCGTCTGAACATCTTCGGGCTCATCGGCATGACCGTTGTAGCCTCCATTTCCATCACCTTCAACATGGACGTGCTCTACCGGGTGGGGGATCGTGAGTTCTTCCTGCGCCACTCGACGGCCAAGGTAAAGAGCACCTACGACACCTACCTGGCCGAGGTGCGTACCCAGCTTTTGTCCCAGAAGCAGGGGAGTGAGAAGGCCCTGGCCCGCCAGGAGGGCGAACTCGAAGCCGAGGTTCGCGGGCTGCGCGAGGACCCGGCGGGCTATGGTCGGCGGGCCAAGCAGGAAGACCATCGCCTGACGGTGCTCGAAAAAGAAACCGCTGTGGAGGTTTCGGGGATTGAGGAGGCCCTGATCGCCCAGGAGCAAGCCGACGTCCTCCTGGCCACCAGCCAGCCGAAAACCATCGACGAAGTACTCCAATTGCAGGATCAACTTCGGGTGGCCGTGAAAAACGCGGGCGCCCTGGCGGGGGTGGCCATGCCCGAGCCGGTTTCGGTGGAAAATCCCCTCTTCGCCGTATTTGAGAAGCTCTTTGATTTCGAAACGGTGGGGTGGAAGGAACTATTCTTCCTCGCGTTGGCCTTCCTCATCGATCTGGGCGACATCATTGGCTATTGCATGGTGCCCGCAGCGGCGGCGGTTAAGCCATCCTATGAAGCCTTCAATCCGAACACCCTGCCGACACGTCGGCGACGCGTGGCCGGACCCGAACGAATTCCCGAAGAGTACCTGCCTTTCCCAGAGCCTGCGCCGCTGGCGGCGGTCACGGGACCTTTGGACGAGCCCGCTCCCGATCGGCAGTCAGGCCCGGAGCACATTCCGCCCGTGCCCCATCAGGGCACCACCATGACCTTTCGACGCCGGGGCAGCTCGCGTTTCCGAATGTAGGGATCTTCCCGCTCAGGGTTCACAAATACCGCAGGGCTCAAGTCCACGCCCCACCGCATCCGACTTCGAGACCGCCCGCTTGCTCTTCTTCAGCGAGCGGCACGTGCCCCGGTGATACTTCGATCCGGTCTCCGTGATGAAGACTTCACCCACGACCATATCGGTCTTCGCGGGTGCTTTCGAGGCGCGCGGAGTGGGGGAGGGTTTGTTGGGCGCCACCGCAGTCGGTTTGCGCTTCTCCTTGCGAAAGTCCCAGGGCGCGACCGTATCCGTGCGCGACCACACGCCCCGTTTCGCGGACTTCGCCTCCTCTTGCAGCCCTTTGAGCGTGGTATCGTTCCGAGCATATGCTTCATACCAATGGGCCAGCCCCGCCTTCAGCAACTCTTGGTTCAGCACCCGGCCATCGGGCAGCGTCACGATACCCACCTTGCGGCCATAGCGATCCGTGTCTTTTACCTCGACGGTGACCTCCGTGCCGAAACACAGGTCCGAGGTGAAAGTGCGCGACGCCGTGCCAAAGTCCTGCGCCTTCTCCGGCGCATCCACGCCATGAAGTCGCACCTTAATCTGCTGCTTGTCCTTCAAGACGGTGATGGTGTCTCCATCGGCCACAGAGACCACCTTGCCCTCGATCGTCTCCGCGGCGAAAATCAGCGGCGAACAAAGCAGCACCAGAAAAAGCAGGAACAGCGCAAAGCAGTTACGCACAATAAGGGCCTCCGGGGGCAGTGGACAGTTGATAGTTGACAGTTGACACGTTATCGGACGATCCGGGCAAGCGTTGTGAGTGGATAGGACGGATAGGACGGATAGGACGGATAGGACGGATAAAACCAATCGGTCTAATCTGTCGTATCCGTCCTGTCGTTATCAACTATCAACTATCAACTAAATCACGTATACTCCCGCCATGGACAATCCAACCCCCAAGACACCCCGGCTTTCCGTCATTATTCCCTCCTGGGACGGACACCGTGACGGGTGCGTCCATCGTTTGCTCGAAAGTGTTGGGCGGCAGTCCTTTGCGGACTTTGAGGTCATCGTGATCAAGGGCGTCTCACCCCAGGGAAAGGCTATCAATCAGGGCGCGGCCCAGGCCCGGGGCGAGGTTCTGATGATCCTCGACGACGATAGCCTCCTGGCCGATGACGATGTGTTCGCGCGTATCATACAGACCCTGGACGACGACGAGAAAATCGGGATGGCGGGGGCGAGCATCGTGATTTTTCCAGACTCCAATCCCTTTCAGAAGAAAGCGGCCCTTCAGTTTCCGCGCTTTCATACGCCCGTTGTCGACACCGTGACCGACAGCGACTTGGCGTGTCACGGCTGCTGTGCGATTCCCCGGCGCATTTTCGACGACGTTGGCGGCGAGCGCGAGGATCTGCTGCGCGGCCTGGATCCCGATTTGAGGGTGCGCATCCGCGAGGCGGGATACCGCGTCGTGTTGGCACCCCAGGCCCGAATCTACCATCCCCTGCCTTCGGGCTGGAGCAAGTTGTTGCGCATCTTCTTCCGCAATGGCTTTGGTTCCGCCTACGCCTACAAATTTCAGCGCGAATCCGTTTTCGAGACCCATGAAGTGCTCCACGATGATGCGTTCCAACCGCGTACCACGCTGATCTACCGGCTTGGCCGCTATCCGCTGCGCCTGCTCAAGGCCCTCGCCGAGGGCCAGTTCATGCGCTTTGGCGCGTATTGCAGTTACGCTCTGGGCTATGGCTGGGGGGTCATGACGGCGAAGGAACTGCCCCGTGGCTAAGGGCCAGTTCCTGAAGAACGGGCTCAAGCAGGGCATGAAGGCTGCCCTCGGCGCGCTGGGATCCATGCAGAAAAAAGGGTCGGCTCGTGCCCGAATTCTCACCTACCACAGCATCGGCCACCGGCGCTACGAAATGAATGTAACCCCGGAGGCCTTCGCGGCCCAGATGGCCTGGCTCGCATCCAATCAGACCGTGATCTCCCTCGAATCGGTCGCCGAGGGCGGATCGGGGGTCGCCCTGACCTTCGATGATGGCTATCGGGACAACCTGATTAACGCCCTGCCCATTCTGGAGCACTACGGCTTTCCCGCAACGGTTCTTGTCGTCTCGGGGTGCCTTGGCGCCACGTTGCCCCGAGAAAAGGAGCCCGAAAGCGGCACCTTGATGAGCCCAGATGAACTCCGGGAGGCGGCGTCGCGCGGGCTGACAATCGGCGGCCATACCCGGAGCCATCCCCGGCTCTCCACCCTGACGCCGGAACGCCAGATGGAGGAGATTGCGGGTTGCAAGGCGGATCTGGAGGATATTCTGGAAGCCCCCATCCGGACCTTCGCCTATCCCTACGGCTCCGCGCTGGACTATGATGCCGAGAGTGTTGCGGCGGTGCGGCGCGCCGGCTTCGATCTTGCCTTTTCCAATCGCTACGGTCCGGTCCATGCCGCCGACGGTCCCTTTACGTTCCGGCGCATCTGGATCGACAGCACCGATACCCTTAAGTCTTTTGAGGACAAGGTTTCCGGGCGTCTCGACGGGCTTCGGTTGCAGGACTCAGCCCTGGGAATTCGCGCGCGACGCCTGCTGAACGCGTGGATGGGAACCCGCTAGTTGGAAAAAAAGAACACGGACCAAGTCGTTGGGACTTGATCCGTGTCGGTGCCCGAGGGTAAGCAGGCACCAAATCCTGAAACAGGGATGTGATTCACTTTAAGAACGCCACGGGATGCTCCGGGGTTGACGGGGCGGGATACTATCATTTTTCGCGGCGGCTGCGATCCCGGCTCGACCCGCTGTATCTAACTCAAAATAAATGCCTTATCCCCTCGGGTGTTGTTGCGCGGCCCCCTACCCTGTGCTATACTCGCCTGACATTGGACCCACGCGTAACTGAAATCGGGATGAAGGGTTAGCATGGCCGATATTCTCAGCCAGGACGAAGTCGATCTGCTTCTCGGCGCTGTCTCCGAGGGGGAGATTGGCGATGCCGAAGAGGAGGCGCAGCAGGAAGTCCACCTGACCGCCTACGACTTCCGCCGACCGGAGCGCGTATCCAAGGAACAGCTCAAGGGACTTCAAAGTCTCTTTGAGGCCTTTTCCCGCGAAGTCAGCATTCTATTTCCGCCCTTTCTGCGCACCGTGGTGCGCGTCGACCTGACCTCCATCGACCAGTTGACCTACGACGAGTTCATTCTCTCCGTTGCGCGGCCCACGGCCCTGTCCATCATCAATATGTCGCCCCTCGAAGGGACTGCGGTCATTGAGATGAGCCCCTCCATGGTCTTTCCCATTGTGGACCGGGTGCTCGGCGGCAAGGGGATGACCCTGCCCGAGCCGCGCGAACTGACCGAGATCGAGAACCGTATTATCCAGCGCATCGTCATGATGCTCCTCGACAGTCTCCGCCGCTCCTGGGAGCAGTTGATCGAGTTCCGCCTCAGCGTGCTCCAGCAGGAAAGCGATCCGCTCATCGTGCAGATCGTGGCGGGCAGTGAAATGGTGATCCTGGTGGGCTACGAAGTCCACATCGGCGAGACCGTGGGCACCATGAATTTCTGTATTCCCCTGCTGGTGTTGAACCCGATCCTCGATCAGATCTCACAGCAGGCCCATTTCTCGCGGCGCATGAGCGAGGAGATGACCATCATCACCCAGCGCGCCATCAAGAAGACCCTGATGAAGAGCAAGGTGCCCGTGGAGGCTATCCTCGGGCGCGCGCGCCTGTCGATTCAGGACATAGCCAATCTGAGCGTGGGCGATGTGATCCAGTTGGATACTTCGCCTCACTACCCGCTGGAAATTGATATCGGGCACAAACCCAAGTTCCTTGCCCGGCCCGGCCGGCGCCGCGAGAGTTCGGCGGTCCAGTTGACGAATTTTTACCAGGAATAAGTGAGACGGCATGAACCCAATCGCAGCCAACATCGTAGCCACGGGCCTCCTCAAGGGGGCCTTCGACGTGCTCGATGCCATGTTGAGCACGTCCTTCGACTATAACGTCGGGACGCCCGCGGAGCTGGATGAGCCCAAGGCGGTGGAGTGCCTGACGAAGTTCCCTGTCATCATGCAGGGCCGGATCCGCAACAAGCTCGGCTCCGTGGCCCTGCTCTTCACCGTGGCCGACGCGGCCCGTTTCGCGGCCATGATTCAGGAGCAGGAGTTTGTCGCGCGGGATGCGCTCACCATCGACGAGCGCTCTATGCTCCAGGAAATCGCCGACCCCGCGCTGGGCGGCGGCGTGACGAATCTGATGGAGCGCTTCGGCCGCAATGTGGAGCAGCTTGATGAAGTGTTGCTCCTCGACGACGGCGTGGACGGCGCGGGGCCGCTGGTCGAACTGATCGGCCCGGGCGGTTCCGTGGTGTCCTTCACGTTCACGGACAATGGCGGGCTGTCGGGGGCCGGCATGGCCCTGCTCAGCCAGAGTCTGGAAGCCATGGTGCCCCCGGACCAGCTCAGGGCCAAACCCGGCGCGGAGCTGGGCGCGCAGGCGGAATTAAGTCCCGCAGAAATGAACGATATTCTGAGTGGTTTTGGCGGCGGTGGTGGAGTCACAGGGGGGGGCGAGCCGGCCCCCGCGCCCTATATCCCCCATGGCAATCTGGAAATGGTGCTCGACATCGGCCTGATTGCCACGGCCCGCCTGGGCCACGTGGAAATGCCTATCGGCGATATCATGAAGTTGGGTCCCGGTTCCATCATCGAGGTCGGTCATATGGTCGACGAGCCGGTGGACCTGCTGGTTAATGGAAAATTGATCGCACGCGGCGACGTTGTGGTGGTGGACGAGAAATTCGGCCTGCGCATCACCGAAATCGTCAGCGCGCGGGAACGTATTGAAAGTCTGCGGTGACGGAATCCGACGAGAAAGAATTCTGGCGGCGTTACAAGGAAAAAGGCGACGCCACAGCGCGGGACGTCCTGATCCTGCACCATATGCGTATCGTGAAGTACATCGCGGGCCGTATGGCGATTCACGTGCCCAGCAACGTGGAAATGGATGACCTCGTGGGCTGGGGCTGTATGGGCCTCATGGATGCCGTGGAAAAGTACGACCATACCCAGGACATCAAATTTTCCACCTATGCCTCGATTCGCATTCGCGGCGCGGTCATCGATCAGATTCGATCGCTGGACTGGGCCCCTCGCTCCCTGCGCACCATGGCGCGCAAGGTGGGGGCGGCCCGTGAGAAGCTCCGTCATGTGGAAGGGCGCGAACCCTCCATCGAATCCATCGCCACCGAAGTCGGCACGACGCCCGAGCACGTGGAAGACACGATGGCCCAGCTCCAGACCGCCCAGGTCCTGTCGCTGGACGACTACCTTCCGTCGGACGACCACTCTGAAACGCGCAAGCACGAAGTGGTGGGCAGTTCCAACGCGGCTCACCCCTCGGAGGGGCTGGAACTTGAGGAGCGCAAGGCCGCCCTGGTCCACGCGATTCTCGAACTTCCCGACCAGCAGCAAAAAGTGCTAAACTTATACTACTATGAAGAACTGACGCTGAAGGAAATCGGCGTGGTGCTCAATGTGTCCGAATCCCGAATCTGCCAGATTCACAGCGCCTCCATGAAAGCCCTTCGAAAGGCCGTTAGCGAAGAGCGGTAACGGCACCCCCGCAGAGGTCCCCATGCCCCAACCGATCGATCCACAAACTGAGATGGGACGTGCCACGGCGGCAGAGCGCATCCAACAGATCGCCGACCGCGTTTCCCTTGCCGCCCAGGCCCGCGCCTCGGCCGAGATGGCCAACACCCGGGCCAATGCGGAAACGCAGGTGCATCAGGCCATGCAGAAGAATGAAGAGGTCGATCGGGAACTACGCCGCAGAAATCCCTTCAGCGGACGGCGGAAGCGCCAGGGTGGAGGGTCGGAGGAACCGGAAGACACACGGACCCGGCACTTCTACAACGCGGCCGAAAAAGAGGTGGTGGCGGATGACGAAACTTCGCACCGCCTCGACATAGAGATTTAGCGGTACCACGGCCGGCGCACTTCCGTGCGGTCAGCGTGCCCAGCTACGGAACGGGTAAACAGGCAAATCGATGACGGAACTCCTACAACATCAGGGCATAATGTACTTCCTGAGCGCGGTGGGCTTCGCTGCGGCGGTCTTTTTCGGCGTCATGTTGCGGCGCAACGAGGCCCGTACGGAACAACGCCTCAAGCAGGCCCGCGCCGACATCACCGATATGACCATCCTGTTCCAGACCATGCGCGATATCATCGGCCAGCAGAAAGCCCTTGCCAAGGACTTCAACGAAGAGTTGGAGCACAAGATGGGCCAGGTGAAGCACATCCTGAACCTGAGCATGGAGAAGAACAAGCAGCTTTACGAGAAGCAGCAGCGTATCGTGGCCGAGCTGGAAGAGGCCCAGGTCCAGATCGATGGACTTTTCCGGCAGATCGGTCACGCGGGCAAAGCGGCGGATGCGGTTGCCGCTCCCGCTCCCGTCCGTCAGGTGGAACGCCCCGCTCCGGCTCCGCTTCCCCCGAAGCCTCCGGAGGCGCCGCGCAGCGAACCCTCCCATCGAGCCACCACGACGCCGCAGCCCTCGTCTATCCTGGTACGCTCGGGCACGCCGGACGTGCGCGATATGCCGGTGAGGCCGCCCAGACCGGCACCCCGGGCGGAAAGCCCCATGCCTCCCCGACCCGCACCGGCACCCAAAGCGCTGACGTCTGCGGAAGAAGCCAAGCTGGCGGATACGGGCGTGACCAAGGCGCCCTTCTCCTCGTGGATAGCCGAGGACTTGCTCGGCTTCGGTGCGAGTGCCGGCGCCAACGGTGCGCCCGCCGATGAGCATCGCGTCCCACCCGCGCCCACGCCCGCCGCGGCGGTGACGCGCGCCAGCGCCCCCCTCGAAGAAGAAGAGCCCGAGCTTGAGGTATCCGGTAACGGCGAGGCCGCTCGCGAGGCCTTCCGGGCCCTGCTCAACATGCCCATGGGTCACGACTCGCCCCTCGCCCCCGTGGAGATGCCTGGCCAGACCCGCGCCATGGCCGCTGCGATGCAGGGGAACGGCGGGACCACGGAAAAGGTTCAATTTTCCGCTCCGCTCCAGCAGCGCGTGCTCGAATACAGCGAAGCCGGCATGACCGTCGCCGAAGTATCGCGGGAACTCGGCATCGGCAAGGGTGAAGTGCGGCTGATGCTCAGCCTCGCCCGCCAGTCCCAGCCCGGGCAGCCGTAAATTGCCAGCCCCAGAAAAGCGATGTTTCGATTCAGGAATGATCGTGATGACTGGAGTACTCTCAAGTATTTACCCCCCCTGCCCCCCCGCAAGCGGGGGGGACCACGGCGTGAAGTTGGATTTATACAGTCCGAGCTCTTTAAGACGAAAATTGGGATTGCGAGGGCACGTGGCGACTTATGCAACGCGATTTTCTTCCTCACGCTGGCCTTGGGAACCGATCCCGAATACTCCGACACTTTTGCACGGTCCCCCCGCTTGCGGGGGGGTAGGGGGGGTAAAGCCTTCCAAAGTGTCTTCGAATCCAGTTTCTTTGATAATCCGGACCATCAAGGGGCTTGTACCCCATGGTAAGCGGTATTCCTCAGTTCTTTCAGTCCATCGCGGCCCTGCCCGTGGCGAAATCGATCCAGCCCGGCCAGACCTATGCCGCCGTGGTGCGACTGCAGGACAACGTCCTCATGCTCACTTCCGGCCGACTCCAGATTCCCCTCGATGACGGTACGGGCCTGCAGCCGGGCCAGCGCGTGACCTTTCAACTCACGACCACGGTGGCCGGGGCCCAACTGACTATCACACCGGAGTCGGCTTCTGGGTCGTCACCGGGCGCGACGGCTCAGCCCAACCTCGCCCGCGTTCTCGCACCGATCCTTGAATCTCTGGGTAAACTAGAGCTCGCTCCGCGAATTCACGGGATGATCCCGCGCGACGCGCCCACGACGCTCTCGTCCCTCCAGCCCTTGTTGACGGTGCTCCTGTCAAAGCGCGCGCCCGGTGCGGACCTTGACCAATTCAGCCAGATTATTGCGGCCGCCGCAAACCAGAGCGGACTCGGGCAGGGGACCGTCCAGGCGATCGCCCAGTGGCTCGGTCTCGTGCCTCCGACGGACAGCGCCGCGTGGCACGCCCTCGTGCTCCGGAGTCGGGCAGAGCAGGCCGTCGCCGCGCGCATCGCCGCTGCCATGAAAGCGGGGGGAGATACGAAGGGCCTGTCGTCCCTTCAAGAATCAGCGGCCAGCCTGGCGGATCGCTTGCTCTCCGATCCGGCCTTGCTCCAGTCCCTGAAGGACGACGGCGAGCTGGAGCCCTTCAAGGCCCTCGCCAATCGCATTCAGGAGCGGGCCATGGGCGCGGAGTTGCAGAACCTTCGCGCGCTGGACCAGTCCTATCAATTCATCGAACTACCCGTCCGCGAGAGTTACGGATTCAATCGGGCGCAGATTCACACCTTTCAGGATTCATCGGGGCCGGGGCGCGAAAACGGCACCGCCGTGTACCGTACCGTGCTGGACCTGGACACCACCCAACTCGGCGTGCTCTGGGTGGCCCTCCAGAGCGCGGGCAATCAGTGCGGTTGCCACTTCCGAGTGGAGGACCCCGAGGTGCTCGCGCTGGTCGAAGGAGAGGCACCCGCACTGGAGGCGGCGCTGGCGGACGCCGGTTTCGCCAAGGCCACCGTCACCGCCACCCTGTGGGATGGCAACCGGGACGAGGCGCTCATCACGCTCCTGGCACCCTATCAGAAACTGGACTTGGAAGCATGATGGATCCCGCGCCCCCCGAAAAGCGCCAGCAGGCCGTTGCCATCCGCTACAAGGCCGAGGAAGATGCCGCGCCGCGCGTGGTCGCGAAAGGTCAGGGACTCCTGGCGGAGCGCATCATGGAGATCGCCCGCGCCGAGGGCATCCATATCAAAGAAGATCCCGATCTCGTGGGCCTGCTGGCCAAGCTGGATGTGGATACCGCCATTCCCGAGGAGCTCTACAAAGCCGTGGCCGAGGTGCTGGCCTTTGTTTATCGGCTCAACCGGGGCTATGGGAAGTAGCGGCGCAGTTCGCGTTCGTAAGGGAACGTAATTCACGATTCTGGGTATTGATCCGAAATTCGGGCTAGCGATTAAAGGAGAATTGAGATGAATCAGAGGACGCGTGGGCTGTTTCTAGTGACCTCTTGCATCCTGCTACTTACCGGTTGCATAACGACAATCGCATGCGGTCGCAGGGAGGTCAGTGTTGGTGGAAAGGTGAGCAATCGGGTGACTTCGGAGCCGGTGGCAGATGCGAAATTACTATTCTCCCTGAAGTACGGAACCAGAGTGCGCATTGAGGACGTGGAGTATGCAACCTCCGATGAAGGGGGGAATATAACGTTCGACGGTTGGGTGAATTGGAGTGAACGATACGGACTTGGGGGGCAGTTGATGAGAAGTCTCGAAAGTTCAAAAGGGGGCCCTGGAATCTTCTCGGTGAAGGTGGCCGCTCCCGGCTTTGAGCCGCATGTTGTCGAGTACTCCACCGAAGTCGCGTTTGCCTCGCATAGTAGCCCATTTCGTATCGACTTGGGCGAGGTGTTGCTTGAACCGATCAAGAATGGGAATAGGACGACCCCATGAAATGCTTGTGCGGGCACCAGTTCACGCTGGAACCGAAGGTACGTCAGCGCACCTCCTTCGCAGTTATCTCCGATGCAAAATACGGGCGATTTCTTGCATCGGAGCGAAAGATCCACGAGGCGTCGACTCGTGAAGAGAGCCTCACGGCCATTGCCCAAAGCGCTCGACTTGTAGGCAGCCTGCGAGCGTGCCCGGTGTGTGCGCGGCTGGTATTCGTCCATCCGGGTGGGGAGCAGGTGGAGTACTTCAAGCGGGAAGAAGATCAGGATGTTTGAGATAACGTTCTTCAGAGCCGTTGAGGCGCAATGCACGGCGCGGTTTAAAGCGGCACTCGAACGCCGGGCCGAAGGCACTTCCGAGCGGCGTATTCCCGGCTCGTCGCTGGCCAACGTCTGGGAAATGTGCGAAGATGTCGCCCGCCGGGTTGCTATCCTGTCCGACATGGAGCAGCGCTTTCCCCTGGCCGGGGAGTATGACAATGACCTCGAATACGAAACTGACCTGAAGCCGTGGACCTTCTCGAACCTCTTTCTCGCGCTGGCCCAGGTCCTCGTCTATCAGCCCGACCGGACATCCGATCACATGGGCCTGTTTACGTCCACCGTCGAAATTGAGCGCCTTTTCTTCAACGATCGACTTGACTCAGATTCCTTTGCCAGCCGCTGGTCGACAGATCCTTACCGTCAGTACCGTCAGATTCGCGGCTATCGCATGGAAGATGATCCGCTGGGTCGGTTGACGGTACTGCCACCACTATCGGAATTCGACGCGCATGAAGACGACCTGTATCGTTCGTTTCGGGATAACTACATATTGCTGGACGATCTCGACGAAGAGTACGAACTTTACATTCGCCAGTTTTGTCGACTGACGCTCGAACTCGCGGGCTATTGTGCTGGCTTCTGTGAAGCCATGGCGGCGTGGGTGGGGGATGAAAGCGATAGCGACATGGATGCCGAATCGGAGCTTCAGGTGATCGCCAGAATCACGCTTTACGCAAGAGCCATCGCATCGTTCGGGCTTCGATTTGGATACGCATCCTGGCTGGAAACGCTTGATTCTCGATATTGATTGGTTGACGTGTGCATTCTGGTCGTCTGAAGTGATTTCAGCGTTGCAACGTGTTCCCGAATCTGCAACGTGATCTTGCAAGGCTGGGAGCGCAGGCGGCCCGCCTGCATCATGCACCGCAGGTGCATGGGCTGTCTCCAAAGACACCTTAATTCACGGTGATCGCGATTAAGGCAGATGACCACACTATGCTTCAGGCGCACCTTTGGTGCGTTGCAGGCGGGCCGCCTGCGCTCCCAGACGTGCGCACTTTTGTCGCAGTATTGAGTGGTGGCGAGAAGCAGGCGACTCGGCGCCATTCGGTTGAAGTGTTAAGAGACTCTATCGCTTCGCGATTGCGTGATAGAGTGGCACCCGTAATGTACTCTAACCGCAACACATCATGTCTTTAGTTTAATGTCGTGCAGGACGGTCCCGTCGCCTTCAACCCACCGCTTTTTCCACTCGGGTGTCGGGGATGAACCACATCAGCGCCACGATCACGTAGAGGCTTCCGGCGATCCAGGGACTGACGAAGGCGAGGCCGATGGCGGCGGCGTAGAGCAGGAGGGAGGCCTTTCCCTTTCGATCTCGGCCGAGTGCGCCCGCGAGGCGGGATTCGTGGCCCTGTCCGCTGACGAGCGCGCACTGGAGCATCACGTAGGCCACGGAGGCCATGAAGAGGACCACGCCGTAGAGGGCGACGGGCAGGGTGGCGAAGTGGTTTTCGCCCATCCACCCGGTCACGAAGGGGATCAGGGACAGCCAGAAGAGGAGGTGGAGATTGACCCACAGGATTCGGCCGTTGACCTTCTCCGTGGCGTGGAGCAGGTGATGGTGGTTGTTCCAGTAGATGCCGACATAGACGAAGCTGAGGATATAGCTCAGAAACACCGGCAGGAGGGGCTTCAACGCGGCGAGGTCCGTGCCGTGAGGCACTTTCAGTTCCAGCACCATGATGGTGATGATGATGGCGAGCACGCCATCGCTGAACGCTTCCAATCGATTCTTGGTCATGGGGTGTCCGTTTCGAAGGGAGGTAGGTGCCAATAGTTCGGCGGTCTTAAATCCGGTTTCAGGGACAGCAGCGACAACAGAGACTACAGAATGTTTTTTCTGCCGTCTCTGAGGTCCCTGCCGTCCCTGTGAATAACAAGTCAAGCTTTGATCCCACGACGGCAACCGAGTCATGGGTAAAGCAAAAGGCGCTCCACGACTGTGAAGCGCCTTTGACTCAACACTTCACTCGTTGTATTCGATGAGTATCGGCTCGTCCAGCTCAATCAATCCATCGCCGGACAGCCATGTGGCGGCTTCGTTGCTCAAACTTGATTTGGTGGCGGGAGGGCACTGGCCCGTGCGGAGCAATTCCTTCTTGTGCGTGAACAGTGTCTTGTTCCCACTCGCGAGCTCGAAGCCCAGGATGCCGAAGCTGTAGCCCGCCGCGCCGATGAACTGGGCGTCGGCCGTCTGGCAGGGGGGGAAGAAGGGCGTGAAGGAGCCACCGACGAGGAAGGCCGTCTGCGCCCAGGGCACAAGCGTGCCACCCGCGATGCTCAGGGTCACTCGGGGAAAGCCGATGCCAAAGTTGGCCGAGATGGCGCTGGAGGCGCCCGTCTGGTGTATGGCGTCGCCGAAGGTGGTGTTGCCCGCGCGCCCGCCGGCCGTCACCTCGGTTCCATTGAAGGTGAAGCCGATGTCGCTGTCATATTTGAAACTGGTGCCGACCTGAGCGCTGCCGTCAAGCGGGACCACCGCGTTGGCCACGAACTGGGCACCCACGCTGAGCGTGGCGGGGATATAGCCGATAACGAAGGGGATCTTCATGATGGGCACGGGAATCTTGAAGTCGAGCGCGTCGGTGCCGGACCCGGCCATGACGAGCTTGAGGTCCGTGTTGCCGCGCAACCCCTTGAGCTCATGGCCGAAATTGGTGAGCTGACCGCTCTCGAACAGAATCTGGTTCTTGTTGCGAAATTGCTCAAACTGGCCCTTGGCGGTGAAGCGCGCCTTGACGCCCGCACCGATGCCTTTGGTCACCGTGAAATCGAAATCGGCGGCCGTCTTCTTGAGCACCACCGCGAGCTCATACTTGAATTCGCCCTGCTCGAAGGTGATGTTGATCGGGGTATCGGCCTTCACGGGGAATTCGCCCACGCCCGGGATTTCGATGCTCTTTACGGTGTCCGCCGTGAACTGGACGCCATAATCCCAGGAGATATCCGCGTCTGGGAAAATCTCGTTCAAGGGCATTTCCTCGGTTTCGAGATAGATCTCGTTGCCGGTCACGTCCAGCACGGAGACTCGGCCCACTTCGATGCCGTCCAGGATCAGGGGCTCGCCCACGGCAATGGTCAGCCCGAGCCGGTCGGTTTCTGTCTTGTCCAGCAGATAGGCATGTTCGTCGGGATTCCACTGGAGGATGACGTTCTCCAGCTCGGCCTCGGGCACGCGAAGGACATCGGAGGCAAGGGTCACTTCGAAGGTGGAAGTGTCGGGCTCCCAGGCCACGTCCGCGCCCACGGTGATGAGATCGGCTTTTATTTCGGTGTCCACGCCGTCGAGGGTGGTGACCGTGAGGCTGACGGTGTAGGTGCCGGCCGTGCTGTAGATATGGGAAGGATCCGCCCCTTCGCTGGTCGTGCCGTCGCCAAAATCCCAGGTCCAGGTGGTGATGGGGCTCGTACCCGGTGTGGAATCATCGGTGAACTGGACCGTCAGCGGGGCGTTGCCCGAAACCACGTCCGCGCTGAAGGCCGCCGTCGGGGCCGTGCCCGTGCCGGAAGTCACGGTGATCAGGTTGGATTGCACTTCGTCGTCGCTGCCATCATCCGAGGTGACGGTAAGCGTGACGTTGTAGGTGCCTGCCGTATCGTAGACGTGGGAGGGGTTCTCCTCGGTGCTCGTCTCGCCGTCGCCAAAATCCCAGGTCCAGGCCTCAACGGGACTGCTGCCGTCCGCCGAGCCATCGGTAAACTGGACGGTCAGCGGAGCCGCGCCGGAGGTGGGCGTCGCGGTAAAATCGGCGGTGGGCGCAGTCGCTTCCTCCGAATTCACCGTGATCAGGCCCGTTTTCGTCTCCGTATCGGAGCCCTCCGCAGAGGTGACCGTCAGGGAGACCGTGAAGGTGCCTGGATTCGCATACTCATAGGTGGGACTTTCTTCGGTGCTGATGTTGCCATCGCCGAAGTTCCAATCCCACTCGGTGATGGTACTCGTGCCATCGGTGGAGCTGTCCGTGAAGCTGACCACCAGCGGGGCGGTGCCCGAGGTGGGCGTGGCGGTGAAGGCCGCCGAGGGCTTGGTGGTCGGGGTTACCGGCGGGCACCCCGTGAGGCTGGCGGTGATGGACGCAAGTCCAAGGGTGGCAAGGATTGCACGAAGCAGGGGCATTTTCACGGGCTACTCTCCAAGTGGGGCGAGTGGGGCTGCCACGTGAGGCCCCACCGGGGAACACGAGCCCACCCGCGCTTGTCAAGAGTTTAATAGTCGCGTGGCCCCAGGATCAAACCGATTGAGCCCCCGGAGGCCCGCCCAAGGTGCCGGGAATGGAGCGCCCCGGGAATTCGTTAGATATAACACGCTCCCGCGAATTCTGTCCGTCCCGGTCTGTTCTGGAACAGAACGCTGCGGGACCTGTTCGCCACAAGTGGTTGGCATTAAACCATCAACATACAGTAGAATACCCCGCTGCAATCTGAATACCTTCGTGTGCAAGGGCCGTGAGTCTCAGATTGCGGACCCAGACATCCACCAGGAAATCCGCCTGCTTTTTTGGCGGCCCCCATATACGCCCGCGGAGACGTGTATCCGTGGCGTGCGATTTCGAGCAATCGGAACGGGCAATGAAGGAAAGGCACCAGTCCATGTCGAAACCCAAGTATCCGGGCATGCGTATCACCACCAACGGGAACCAGCTCGTTTCGTATCATACCGAGACCCGCGTGACCGACGGTGGTATCTTCTACCCGATTACGGCATCCACGGAAATGGGCGAGCTCTACCAGCAGTCCTACGCCGAGGGCAAGCTCAATGTATTTGGCCGCCAGAAGATCGCCATCGAAACTGAGGGCGAGCACGCGGCCCAGGGCGGCGCGATTGCCTTCTCCGTGACCGGACGTCGCACGGTGAACTTCACCAGCGGCCAGGGCATCGTCTACGCCATCGAGCAGTACTACCACGCCCCCGGCAAGCTCTCCACCATGGTGGTGGAAGTGGCCGCGCGCGCGCTGACGAAGCATGCCCTCAACGTACACTGCGGACACGACGATATTTACGCCGCTCTCGACGTGGGCTGGATCATGCTCTTCGGCAAGGACGCCCAACAGGCGGCCGACCAGGCCCTCATTATCCGCAAGGTGACAGAACTCTCGCTTACGCCCGGCATGAACATCCAGGACGGTTTCCTGACCTCTCACCTGGAGCGGACTTTCCTCAAGCACGAGTCCGACCTCATCCGCGAATTCCTCGGTTCACCCGACGATATGATCGACTGCCCCACCGAGGGCCAGCGCGTCCTCTTCGGGCCGAAGCGCCTGCGCGTGCCCAAGGTGATCGACCTGATGCACCCGGCAATGATCGGTCCGGTGCAGAACCAGGAACACTACATGAACGGCGTGGCCGCGCGCCGGAACAACTTCATCGAGCCGATTCTGGGCTTCCTGGAAGCGGCCTACAAGGAATTCGGCGAGCTGACGGGCCGTCACTATGGCCTGCTCACGGAATACAAAACCGACGACGCCGACACGGTATTTATCTCCATGGGCTCGGCGGCGGAAAATATTGAGGCCGCCTGCGATCACCTTCGGGCGACGCGCGGCGCGAAGGTGGGCTCGATCCACCTCAATGTGATTCGTCCTTTCCCCGAAGCCGCCATCGTGAATGCGGTCAAGGGCAAGAAACAGATTATCGTGCTGGAGCGCACCGACGAGCCCCTCGCGAGTGACAATCCCATCGCCCGCGACCTGCGCACGGCCCTCAGCAAAGCCCGCCAGAACCACGACGGGCTGGCCTATGCCGGTATCCCCGCGATTCCCGAGATGCCCCACATTGCCACGGGCATTTACGGCCTCGGCTCGCGCGATTTTCGCCCTGAAGACATCATCGGCGCCTACGAATACACCCAGGGCCAGATCAAGCGTCAGGACGGCAAATCCCTGGCCGACGGCGAGTCCTTCTTCACGCTGGGTATCGAGCACCCCTACAACGTGCGTTCGGAAGAGACGCCTTCGCTCCTCCCGGAGAACGCCATCGCGGTGCGCCTCCACTCCATCGGCGGCTGGGGCATGATCACCACGGGTAAAAACCTGGCTGAGATCGTCGGCGAGATCGGCACCCATGTGGCCGATCGCGACGGCGTGAAAGATGAGCTGGGCCAGCCCGGCGAAGTGATTCACATCAGCGCGAATCCGAAGTACGGCTCCGAAAAGAAGGGCTCGCCCACCTCGTACTTCCTGGTGGCGGCGCCCGAGCGCGTACGCGTCAACTGCGACCTGCGCCACGTGAGCGTGGTGCTCTGCTGCGACCCGCGGGCCTTCACCCATATCAACCCTATTGAAGGCATCGCCGAAGGCGGCACGCTGGTGTGGGAATCGGATGAGACACCGGAAAAGGCGTGGACCCGCATCCCGAAGAAATACCGCCAGCAAATTGTGGATAAGAAGATCAACGTCTTTATCCTGCCCGGCTTCCAGATTGCCAAGGAGGCGACGGACCGCCACGATCTTCAACTGCGCATGCAGGGCAATGCCTTCCTGGGCGCCTTCTTCAAGGTTTCGCCGCTGCTGGCCCACTTCGGCATTTCGGAGGAACTCTTCCGGGAGCTGGTGCTGGCCCAGTACAACAAGAAATTCGGCCGCTTCGGCGAGTCTGTCGTTCAGTCGAACATGCAGGTGATGATCCAGGGTGGCGAACGCATCCAGCGCGTGGAGTATGGCGAGATCGCGGCGATCGACACCTCGTCCATGCGCGGTTTGGCACTGGAAGCCGTCGGCGGCTGCGGCACGCGATGCGGCTGCGAGACGCCCGCGGCCCAGCCCGAGCGCACCCCCATGTACAAGCTGAAAACTTTCGACGACGAGTTCCGCGCCGGTCTGGGCTATGACCAGCCCGCGTCGCCCCTGTCGTCGGTGGGCATCATGGCGGCCGGCACCGGCGCAACGGCCTCGAAATATGGCGCGCGTCGCGAAACACCCCGGTGGATTCCCGAGAACTGCACCCAGTGCATGGAATGCATCGCGGCCTGTCCGGACACCGCGCTGCCCAACACGGCCCAGGATCTCTCCACCATCCTGAGCACCGCCATCAACAACTACATCAGCGACCAGGAAAGCCGCGAGAAGCTGCTCGCGGCACTGCCCGCACTGGATTCCGCCGTTCGCGCCAAGATGTTGGAAAACGCTAAGAACGACAGCCCGCCCTCCTATGTGGAACTGGTGATGGACGAAGTCGATCTGCAGGGTTACGCCACGGGCCAGACCCGCACGGAGTTGAACGTCGTGCTGAGCAAGGTGCCGGTGGCCTACTCCAAGGTGAACGCCGTGTTCGCCAGCCGGGAGAAGAAGGAAACCGGCGCCGGTGGCATGTTCTCCATCTTTGTATCCGACCTGTGCAAGGGTTGCGGCGAGTGCGTCACCGAGTGCGGCGACCACAACGCGCTGGTGATGGTGCCCGACAACGAAGAGATCAACTCCGGGATTACCTCGGCCCAGAATTTCTTCGACCTGCTGCCCGAAACGCCCAGCAAGTACCTCGGCCTTTACGACGCGGAAACGCCCGAGCAGTCGCGCCAGGCGGCGCTGCGTAACCACTTCATGGTGCGCAAGAATTACGAAGCCCTGGTTTCCGGCGACGGCGCCTGCGCGGGTTGCGGCGAGAAGTCGGTGCTCCACGCACTGGCTTCCGTGACCGAGGCCTACATGCGCCCGCTCTATCACAACAAGGCCCGTCGCCTGCGCATCAAGGCCGACGAACTCGAGAAGAATGGCGTTGCGCAACTTCAGGCCTGGGCGAAAGACGCGCCCCAGTCCTACGCGATCATGAAGCGCTCCGTGGCCCACATCATCATGGGCCTCGGCGGCGAGACCGACGAAGACACCCTCGCCCGGCTGGACGGCCACGGCCCCATCAGCGACGCGGAGATCATCGAGGCGCTCGTCGCTACGCTCCGCCAGACGGCCTTCAACCACGACAGCCTTCAGGCCCTCGACGGCCGCCTGTCCAACGGCATGTCCGTCATGGCCATGGGCGCGCACACGGGCTGCAACACGGTGTACGGTTCCACCCCGCCGAATAATCCGCACCCCTATCCCTGGATGAATTCCCTCTTCCAGGACGGCGCCACGATTAGCTGGCTCATGGGCGAAAGCTTCATGATCGAGAACGCCCGCTTCTCCATCGCGCCCGAGCGCATGGCGAACCATCTGCTCGAAGGGACGGCAATCACCGAGCAGGACTACTTCAACTACACCCACTTCACCGACACGCTGATGACCGATCAGGAAGTCGCCGAGCTGCCCAAGGTCTGGTGCGTCGGCGGCGACGGCGGTATGGGCGACATCGGCTACCAGAACGTGTCCAAGGTCATCGTGCAGAACCGGCCCAATGTGAAGTGCCTGATGCTCGACACGCAGGTGTACTCCAACACCGGCGGCCAGAACTCCGACGCTTCGCCCATGACCGGCGGCTTCGACATGAACCAGTTCGGCAAGGCCTCCCAGGGCAAGCTGGTGGAGATGAAGAATATCGCGGAGTCGTTCACCAGCGGCCACGGTTCGCCCTACATCGCCCAAGTGTCCATGGCGGACGAGCCCAAGTTCTACAAGTGCCTGTTGGACGGCCTCACCTACCGCGGCACGGCCTTCTACCTGGCCTACACAACCTGCCAGCCGGAACACGGCGTGGCGGACGACATGGCCACGCAGCAGGCGAAAATGGTGCGCGATTCGCGCGGCCTGCCCGAGTTCACCTTCAACCCTGCGCTGGGCGAGACCTATGCCGAGGCCCTGAGTGTTAAGGGCAACCGCAACCAGGAGCGCGACTGGATGGAGGCGACCTACGCCGCCACCAAGGAAAAGTACAACTACACCGTGAGCCACTGGGCCGCGACCGAAGCCCGCTTCCGCCAGCACATCAAAAAGGCGACGGACGAGGAAATCCAGGGCATGGTGCTGCTGGACAACGTTATCCTCTGCATGGACCAGACGGACGTGATCAACCGCCGCTACCTCGATCCCGACCACCGCGCCTTCGTGCCCGATTTCGGGGCCTACGTCAAGGTGGAAGGGGCCAACGGCAAGATTATCCCCATGAAACTGTCCCGCCAGATGGTGCTCTTCAACGTCGAGCGCCGCAAGGCTTGGCGCATGCTCCAGAGCAAGTCCGGCCAGGAAAACAAGGACTACATCAAGCAGCGCGAATTGCTCAAGCAACTCGACGCGGGCAAGATCACCCGCGAAGACGTCTGGGCCAGGGGCTACGGCGCGCTGGAAGAAGTCGCCGCGAAATAGGCGGCTCCTGGACAGAGTAGATTGCGATCACCCGCGCTTCGAAATGAGGCGCGGGTGATTTTTTGTGGATGGGGCGGGAAGGGGGCTTTTCTTTTCTGATTTGCGCTGCCATAACCGATACGACGGATGGAGCCGATAGGACTGATACCTCATATCCGTCCTATCCGTCGAATCCGTCCTTTGACCCACCTGTTGCAGATTTGGGCCTATTGACATGCTGCCGGGCGAATGCTTTAATTGCATAGAAGGGCCACGCACTTAATTTAGAGGTTCCAGCACATGACCATCGATCAACTGAAAAGCGAAATTGGGAAACTCGACCTCGCCGACAAACTGTTGCTTGTCGAAGATGTTTGGGATTCTATCGCGGACGAGAATGAGTCGCTTCCCATGCCCGAGTGGCATCGGAAAGAACTCGAGCGCCGTTCCGAGGAGCATCGGAAGGGAGAGCTCGAGCTTCACGATTCGGAGGATGTTCATCAAGCGATTCGCGATAAGAGTAAGTGAAAACTCGCTGGACCTTTCGAGCCAATGAGAAACTCGCGTTGGATGGGTGACGCGGAGCAACCAAGTCGCCGCTGCTGGATGAAAGGTGTTTGTTATCATGGGGCGCTTTCCACAAGAGGGACTGAGACCAACGCTGGTTGCCGCAGTCCTGTCTTTCGTCGGCATACTTGTCTGGGCGATTCACGCGGCGCTTACAGCGATGCTGCCGCCCTTCGAGGGGCCGCTTGATTGGACCGTTCACGCGCTTATGGGCATGCTCAAGCTGGGAACGATCCTGCTTTTTCCGCTTGCGATAAGGCCCCTTTACAGACGTCTTCATGGAAGCGTTCGGAATGTCGGAGTCTGCGCTCTATTTTTCGGGCTGGGTTACTTGGGCGTGTTCGTACTCTACATCCTCCTTGGAAGGGAATCTT
This sequence comes from Candidatus Hydrogenedentales bacterium, assembly GCA_942492815.1. Classification (GTDB taxonomy): domain Bacteria; phylum Hydrogenedentota; class Hydrogenedentia; order Hydrogenedentales; family JAEUWI01; genus JAEUWI01. The sequence goes on from OW818658.1 coordinate 815,118, forward strand.
TGGCTGAGTACGTAAGCGATCATGTCGTTCGATTCTATTACCTGAACTCGCCTGTGCTCGACGAGTTTCCCTACATCGGGCTGGAGGAATGGCGCGCCCAGTGGGCGCGGGGGATACCTCAGGCGAAGGAAGTGGTCCTGATGGCAATCTTTCTCGTGGGACTCGTGGCACCTGGATACTTTTTCGGCTCACGCTGGGAAGCGCTCACGTTTGCCTCGGTGATGCTGATTGCCATATGCAGTCTTTTGCCACTTGCCTTCGGTCTGGTGCTTTGGGACTATGATACGTTCCTCGGCGGTGTATTCTTTGATTTGCTCTCGCTTGACCTGCTTCCGATCATGTGGTGGTTCGTCGGCGGGTCCAGCGTCGTCTTCTTGGTACTTGCAACCACGTTTTATTGCTATGTGTTTGTCTACTGTCGCATGGTGTCTCCGCTAATCATTGATAATGACGGCATTGGGCTAGCGCGCTAAGGCGCTCTGGGCAAGAGGAGGGCCATTAAGCGTGAAAACAATCAGTGGGACGGTTCCGTTTCGTCCGCTTGTGCAGCGCCACCCGGATCCCGTAGCATGGTGCGCCGAACGGGGAATCGAACCTTTACCTACCCAATGGAGTCTTTACCGAATGAAATCCGCCACTGCCCTGCTTTCTCTCACCGCCGCCGCCGTCGTCATGGCGGGCAACACCTTTGCCGCCGACCTGCCGCTGGACAAGATCAAGCTGCCGGAAGGCTTCACCATCAGCGTCTACGCCGATACCGTGCCCGGCGCGCGCACCCTGGCCCAGGGCGACAACGGTACGCTCTTCGTGGGTACCCGGGGGCAGAAGACGGTCTATGCTCTCGTGGATTCCGACGGCGACAACAAGGCCGATCAGACCCACGCCATCACCGAAGGCCTCGAGTCGCCCAATGGCGTGCTCTTCCGCGACGGCGCGCTGTATGTCGGCGAGATCAACCGCATCCTGCGCTACGACGGCATCGAAGCCAGCCTGACCGCGCCGCCCGCGCCCGTCGTGGTGACCGACGCCCTGCCGAGTGAGGCCGCCCACGGCTCCAAGTACCTCTCCATCGGGCCGGACAACCGCATGTACTTCGGCATCGGCGCGCCCTGCGATCACTGCGATCCCACGGTCGACTTCACCGACCCGCGTCTGGGCACCATCACCTCCATGAACCTCGATGGCTCGGACATCCAGCCCTACGTCATGGGCGTGCGCAATTCCGTGGGCCTCGCGTGGCACCCGGAGAACGGCACCCTCTACTTCACCGACAATGGTCGCGACAAACTCGGCGATGACCGGCCCGACTGCGAACTCAACCGCGTCACCCAGCCCGGCCAGCACTTCGGCAACCCCTACATCCATGGCGGCGATGTGCCCGATCCCGAAAACGGCAAAGGCAAGAACCCCGACGACTACGTGAAGCCCACCCAGAAGCTCGGTGCCCACGTCACGCCCCTCGGCCTCAGCTTCTACACCGGCGATCAATTTCCCAAGGCCTACAAGAACCGCCTCTTCATCGCCCTCAAAGGCTCCACCGATCGCTCCATCAAGATCGGCTACTCCATCAAGACCGTGACCCTCGATAAGGACGGCAACGCTAAGAAATATGAAGACTTCGCCACTGGCTGGGTCTTCCGCGAAGAAGCCTGGGGCCGCCCCGTCGACGTGATCCAGGCCAAAGACGGTGCCCTCTTCGTCTCCGACGAGCAGGCCGGCGTGATCTACCGCATCGCCTACGCTAAATAATCGTACAAACCCCGACACACACCAGGGCCCGCGATCACGATGATCGCGGGCCTTTCCATTTCCATGCGAAAGTATGGAGCGGGGGCTTTCAGCACCCCAACGCGCAACGCCGATTGGCGTCGGTCGATTGCGGTTGACAGCAACCGGCCCGAGTGTTCTAATAAAGGCGATAGTTGCGGCTGGAAAACTCGGAGCGCGCTCAAGGATGAAGTCTACGGTCTACATTGAATCGTCGGTCATCAGTTACCTCGCGGCGCGTCCGAGCCGCGATGTGGTAGTTGCCGCTCGTCAGGCGATAACGCGGGACAGGTGGGAAAATCACCGCAACCGCTTCGAACTGCACGTATCCCAGCTCGTGGAGAACGAAATTCGCGCAGGAGACCCTGATGCGGCGGAACGGCGCATGGCGTACGTTTCGGGTATCCTGAGATTGAATATTTCCGATGCGGCGAAGTTCATTGCCAGAGGTATTGTCTCGCGGGGCCGTACCGCTGGGAAGTTCTGATGATGCACTGCACATAGGCATTGCCGCGGCGAAGGGGGTTGATTACCTGCTGACGTGGAACTTTCGCCACATAAACAACGTAGAAACAGAACTGGCCGTTAGACGCGAGGTAGAGCGGTGTGGTTACCGGTGTCCGTTGCTGTGTTCGCCGGAAGAATTAGGAGGATTAGCTGATGTTTCCGGACCCGATAGTTGAAGAGATCCGCGAGATCCGCAAGGCCCATGCGGCAAAGTATGGCAATGATCTGGATAGAATCGTCGAGGCGCTCCGCGAAGATGAGCGCGCGTCGTCGCATGTCTTCGTAAATCCCGGCCCCAAACTGCTCGTTCCGGGAAAAGTATCCGAGGAGTCGAGTATCTATGGTTCAGACGACGAGCGGACGTGCGATAACTCCTGAAACTGTGCGTGAGCCCACTTCGCACTATGGAAGATGGTTTCCGTTCCCCAAACTCCGTGCGGGGAACGCTTTCAACACGTGGAAGGAATGGTGAACGAAATGATTGTCGATCCCATCGTGGACGAGATCCACCGCTATCGCAAGGAACACGCAGCCCAGTACGGAAATGACCTCAAGAGAATTGTCGCGGCCTATCAGGAATTAGAGCGTACCTCTGGCCGCGAGTATGTCAACTTCGAGCCTCGGCGGATTCCCGTGAGGCAGGCATCGGAATCCACCAGCACTGTTTCGGCTCTGGACCCCGAAACTCCATGACTCGCCGCGTAGAATGTTCTTCACTTGGTTCAGTCCTGCTTTGCTGTGCCGTCGCGTTGGCGATGGGCTTACAGTCGGCAGTGGCCCAGAGTGGGAGCGATTCATTAGACCACGAAGTTTCGCAAGCCGGAGAAAATGCCAAGTATGCTGCCGTGATCGCGATTGCGAAGGCGCATTCGTGCGAAGTCGAGAAGGAGCGCCGGACAATCCTGGCAAAATGGGGGAATCCTCGTTTTGGCGAACCCAGAGAGGCACGGACATTTACCGTTCCCCTCAAGGATCAGGACCGCAAGATCGTCTTGAAATTCGGTTACGATTGCCTTCGCGAAAAGCCCGCAGACTGGAAGGGTGTTTTTATTGCGCTTGGTGCCTTATCGCATGACACGCCGTCTGATTCTTCACAGGACTTCGTCGAGACAGTATTCAGTCAACATTGGCCACCTGGCGAACCGGGCTGGCAGGCCGCCATCTCGATAGGACTTCACTTGCTCGCGACGAGCGATAATCGTTCGGCCCGACATGTCCTGTTCAAGTGGGCTACCCTCGCCCTGCAGGACCCAAAGAAGCGGAAGTTCTTTCCCATGGATCAAGCCGATCCCAGCTTCGATATTAGTACGATGTTGCAGACTGTGGACGCCTTCGTACACATGGGGACCGTGGACGCCATCGTTCCGTTCGCGCAACGCGTGGCAAAGGCTCATGGCCCGAATTCTCGATATCGAGAGATGCTGGAGAGTTACACTCGTTTTGCGGAACGAGTGGCAGGAGGCGAGACAAACGCAATGTTCAAGGTGGAGTGAGTCGCCCCACAACGAGTACGTCTTGCAATTCGAAGCGCTATGCTCAATCACGATGTGATCTCGCGCTTCCTGATGCGGTGTGCTTCAGGATATGCCCAGTGACCAGACCAGCGGGTTTTCGATTTGTCACGCTCTACCATATTCATTGGCAGTACGTGTTCGACTATCCAGATGTATATCTGCCGATTTATCGATGTGTGGACAACAATGATAGGTTGCTCCAGGATTCGCAAGGAAAAATCCTTGCCTTTAAGGACGTCCTCCGCATACAGGTGGCTAAGGAATTCTGTAGCGAGGAATGTCGCGCCTATCCAAATCCCCTTGTATCGTTTCCGCATGTCTTGGAAAGCGGAAAGTTGGTGCCGGGCGACGCTGTGAACGTATTCTTGGGTTCGGCGCTTGTGGCGCTCGCCGGACAAGGCGAAGGGTTGAGAGCAGATCTCTGGGAGGTGTTGAGTGTCGTTGAGGAAATTTTCCGGTTTTTCGGATCGGACCATAAGGGCGAGCGGTGCGAGAGAAGCTCCACTATCGATGAGATTTCCAGAGTCACGAATGAGTTGTTTGAATCTGGACGCGCCCGAAACGCCTTTGTCCGCGATAGCGATACCGACGAGTTCGCACGGGAATTGGAGGTTGCGTTTCGGTATATCGCGTCTCGGATGAGAATCGTGGAATAGGCACCGATGGAAATAGTGCGACCCGTAGACAGGCTGCGCGTGACAGGAACCCACCCCAGTCACTCATGGCACATTCGGTGCCAAACTCGCCAAGCCCAGCGTAGCCCAGGCGGCCCCCGCGCAGGTGATCGGCGTCAATAGCTTCGAACTTCCCGGGCTGCCGTCGGGCGTGGCGCGTGAGGTCATGGGCCAACTTCCGTCTTCCGCTTGTGTGGCGACGAGGAAGTCGATACCCCGTTGTATCGATGTCTCTGCGGGTGTATACCCGGAGAGGGAGAGACAGTACAGAACCTGGCCCGTGGCGAAGGCATCGCTGGGCATCTCCGGTTTCTGGCTCCAGCCACCATCTTCCCGTTGGAGAGCGAGGATTTCGTCGATGGTCGCCTGCATCTCGGCGCGCGACTTGCCCGCGCGACTGGCCAATAGCAGGCCCAGGGCCTTGTCCTGAAGATTGTCGGGTGGCGTCGCGCTCGCCAACCAGGCCGAAGCTTTTTCGATGGCCCCACGGCGCGAATCCAGCGCGTCAGGTCGATTATCGGCCTGCAGGGCCATAATGATCCAGACGGCATCGGTCGTCTGGCTTTCGTTTACCGGGGGGCGGCTGAGGAAGAACTCCCACGAGCCGTCCTCGCGTTGCTTCTTGACGATGTCGTCTGCGATGAACGTAACAGTGTTTTTCTGGCCCGGTTCCAGCGGCAGCAGCGACGACGCCACGGCAGCCATGAAGGCGGCCCCGATGTTCACGCCCGCCGCCATGGGACGGGGATCGGGCGGATTGGCGGGATTCGCTTGCAATCCCACGGCCATCAGTTTATCCACGCTGCCCAGCGCGGCTTCGGTCGTGTCGGTTATGAATTGCTTATCGACTTCATAGCCACGTCGGTCCGCTTCGCTCAGCGCCCAAAGGGCCATGGGCACGTGGTGACAAGCGGCGCAACCGCGCGAACTCAGCCACGCCGCGCTTTCGGTTCGCAAGTATCCCGTGGCGCGCGCCACGGTTTGCTGGACCGATTGGGTCGATAATGGGGGATCGGAGAGGACTTCGCCCGCGATAGCCCAAGGCGCATTGCAGAACCCAACGAGTAGCGTTGCAAAGAACAACGTGCGAGCCATGGGAGGATCTCCAGATAACAATGGCCTTGCGGATGAGGGAGTGAAAAAGTTCTTATATCGCTAGTGCATCCCGACAGTAACACGTGCTGTGGTAACTGTCAATGGCACCGTCATTGCCTGTAGGTCCGTGTGGTGAATTGAAAATTTGGCCGCGAAAGAACGCAAAGATCGCAAAGGAATGTGGCACAGCCGTCCCGGCTGTGATTGGGCGCGGGGGTAAGCTGGATAGCATCGCCGAGAACCCAGGTTTGCACCCGATTCTCCGCTCAAGGAGTTGGTGTAAACGATAGTCGAAAGTGACTTCGAGTAAGCGAGAAAACACAGCCGGGACGGCTGTGCCACATTCTCTTGCCGCCCATCCTCAGGGGAAAGTCGATTTCTTTAGATTACGCCAACTATGGAACGCACCGACTTTCTGCACAAATCGGTTTGACGGGATTACCAGGAATCCAGGAGCGAAAGCCCCGGCCATAGTTTTTTTGGTCGCCACGGGAAAAAACGCGGGTGTCTTCCGCATCTACTCCGCGTATTACGGTCGCGCGTCCGCGATTCGCTTCTCCGTCAGGGGCACGCATGAGATCTTTATGACCAGCATCGCAGTTTTCGACCGTGACTTGCGTCGCCGACCCTGCACTGTCCTTTCACGCGAGTGCATCACTCCCCGTCGGGTTCCGCGTCTACCTTGAGTACGAGATCACCGATCTCATTTTCACCGTCCTCTTCGAGCTTGAGTTCGGAGACCGTGGCGTAGGGGGTTCGGGCCAACATTGCGCCGCGCAGGGTCTGGCGGAGCATCTCCTGACCGTAGTGAGCCGGCATGGATCCGAAGTTGGCCATCGTTAGATTGGGGTTGAGATCCTGTTCCTCCGTGAGGCGGATTTCGAGGTTCACCGATGTGGCCGGCAGATGGCGCTGGAGCACCAGCCAGCCTTCGCCGTCGGTGGCCACGGTATGGATAAGTTCCTCCCCGTCGCCATATCGCGCCAGGACCACGGTTTCCCGATTGGCATAGGGCTGGCCCGCTTCATCCAACAGCCGCGCGGCGAAGCCGGTGCGGGGATAGAGCGTGACCACTTCCTCTGGACAGCGTTCGCCCGCCGCATGAGCTATCGCAATCTAACTGCCCCACCATAAGAACTTTCGCCGTGGCAAGTATCGAAATCAGTGATATGAATTTTGAAGTGGCCGACATGCAGCCGATCACGGCGGAAGAGGCCGCCCAAATGATGGGCGGGACCGATACCAAGCCCAACGCGAAGTCCGAGGAAACGTACCTGAAGTACGAAGTCGAGAATGTCCCTATATCGTCGTGGCAATAAGCGAAAGTCAAATTCGCGCGCGGACTGTGTGTTTCGAAATACGTGGCTCACCGGTTCTGCCGGTGAGCCATAAAACTTATTAAGAGGCGGTAATCAGGGGGGCTTTTTCGTCCGAGGAGAGCACGATGTCGCCAAGGTCGCGGAGTGCTCCTGCCTCAAGATCGATCTCTGAAAGGGAGGCATGGGGGCTGCCGTTATCCCTTGCGAGACTCGCTTCCACGACTATAGAATCCCCCCGCTCTTTTGCCGCCGTGTCTTCCGTTGTAAAAGAGATGCCGGGCGTCCCGTCGGGGCCTTCGTAGGGCAGGCAAAATTCCAGCGCTTCGATTTCCACGGGTAGCCAGTCCTCCAGGGAAATCCAGCCCTCTTCATCGGAGACAATGCGCCGGGCGACGGGCTGATCCGCTCCATAGTGTGCAACGCAGAGCACGACAGCCGATGCCAGCGGGAGCCCGTCGCCCCCCAGCAGGCGAGCGGTTGCCGACGCGGTCGGATAGAGGACAACTAACTCCTCTGCGCCCTGTTCACCCGCCGTGCTCGTGCGCTCCGCGCTAGTTCCACGCACGTACCCCGCTTTGATAAAGGTGAACTCCGTACTCACGTAGGTGGTTAGTGGAGGCGAAGTGAAGCGTCCCCCTCCGTCGGTCGCCGCGTCGGGCAGATTGTCGATATAGGCGAGGCCATTTTCGTTCCACTGGCGTAGGCGAACGGCCGCGCCCACGACGGGACTTCCATTGGGTTCCACGACGCGGAAGTTGCGCAGCCAAGGGTCGGGAAGCTCCAAGGTGACTTCCGTCGTGTCGTCCCCTTGCACATCGACCTGTTGCACGTGGGCAAGATCCCAGAGGGAGTCAAGCGCGCGGTGTGTAGAAGCGACGACATCGAACGAACGTTCATCACCAATGAGATACAGCTTGAAAGTGCCGTCGAGGGACGTTGTGGTCCGCGCCGCATCTATCAGATTGACTTCCTCCTCGGTGGCGGACTTGGCGGTGACATAGGCCTCCGCGACGGCTTTTCCCGAGGGAACTCCGATGACCCGGCCGGTGATAACGAGGGCGGGGGGTAGCTGATAGCTCCAGGATGTTCGACTATCACTTGCCAGCGGGGGCAAGGCGCTTTCACCCCGCTTTCGCCCCTCCGCATCATAGACCGAGACGGCGTAGCGCTCGTGGGAAGGTAGGGCGTCCAACTGGAATTGACCCTCTGCGTTGGTTTGAACGTAGAAGCGGCTGCCTTCAACCGGGGTGGGCGTCGTCGGAACGGCGTCGGCGGGGCCGTCGTCACCGATGGTGCCCGCGACGAAAACAAAATAGTGCGCGGCGGGCCTTGCATTCTCGAGCAGAATCTGACCGTCAAGCCCCGCCAATTCGGCAGTCCACGTGAGCGTCACAATTTCATCGCCCCCCACGGGAACGTCATGAAAGACCTGGGTGCCCTTGGTAGGGCTTTCGACATACAATCCTACAGAAGTGGCGGGCATGGCGGGCGGAAGGGAGAAGTGGCCCTTGGCGTCGGTGTGTGTATGGAAAGGCGCGGCTATCCCCGACGAAGCTGGTCCGGTGATTGAGCCATTACGTGGCGACTTGCCGCTACCCGTCACGCTCGGGGTGGGTAATACGAAAGGCGCTCCTGATAGTTCCAAGACGGGTGCATGATATTTGGTGGTGAACGAAATACAGGTGAGTCGCGCATCGGATACCGGCTCACCACTGCCGGTTACGATTCGTCCTTCAATGGATCGATTCGGTATCAAGACGAATTTCACCTCGGCCACCGACCTCTCGTCCAACTCAATTTGCTGTTGGAGCATCGTAAAGCCTTCGGCCTTCACGGCGATCAGGGTCGTCCCTGTGAATCGCACGCCCGAAATTCGAAAGCTTCCCGCCTCGTCCGTTATCGCCTCATGGAGGTGCTCGCTCAGCTCGTAGGCCTTGTCGAGCGCAGCCTTCTTCAGCCACCGTCCCAAGCGGTCGGCGGGGTTGTCCGGGTACATATCGGGAAGTCCCGGCACGTGAAGTTGGGCAATTGAATCTTGTGGCACCCCCGCGACCACGAGCGCAATCGCGGCATTCGGAATGGGTTGCCCGATATCGTCCACCACCGTCCCAGCAACCTCGGCGTAGTGCTCGGGGTTGGCGATGGCCTGGATTTCATCGATGGCCATGCGCGGCGACGGAAGCTCTATCGCTGTGACGATTGCCCTAGTCTCGGCCTCTTCTGGTGGTGCCGTATTTGGGGCTACGTCGGGCAAAACCTCCGCGAAGGCGGGTGCGGCCGCAGGTATATTCGTTGCCGATGTGTCCGGTTGTTGATCCGCTGCAAACCAGAACCAAGTGCCCGTCGCGATTGCGATTCCTACTGCGGTGAATGTTGCCTTTTTCATAATGATGGCACCACCTGTTGATGTTTTGCCTGCCACAGCCCGTGCCGCCGCGCCCGCATGGCCCGCGACGGCTATTTTTCCCAAGGCAACGCCCAGCGCGGGCGGAAGCGCGTCCACCTTCAGCCCCGCCATGGTGGTTGCCAGGGCACCCGCGCTCGTCGTGATGCCCCGTTGCCCCAGGATTTCCCGAATCTTCTCAATCGCCTCGTCGGTTTTGCGCTGCACCGTCTTCGTGGACACGCCCAGCGCCGCCGCCACGTCGTGGCGTGGTTTGCCTTCCAGGAAGTAGCCCACGATACAGTGGCGTTGCGCGTCGGGCAGTTGGCTTATGGCTTCGTCCACATGCTCAAAGAGATCCCGCGCCGAATATTCCGTCGATTGGGCGCGCGCGCTTTCGTGAGCCACCTCGCGCGAGCGCCGCCGCTGCTCCGAGCGGATGCGGCTGATGGCGGCGTTCACCGCCACGGAGTGGAGCCACGGCCCCACGGAACGATCAACCTTTCCGGGGTCTTGCGCCAGTTTCAGGAAGCAGTCTTGCGTGATTTCCTCGGCGTCCGCCGCATTTTGGAGTACGCGGTTACAGATGCCGAAGACCAGCGCGCCGTAGCGCTGGGTCAATGCGCGGAAGGCCAGGGCGTCCTGCTGGTATTGCCATCGCTGCAATAGCGCGATATCGGAAGGAGTTTGCATGGACATACTCTCCAAGGGTTGCGAAATCGGGCGGGAGGTATTAGCGCAACATCCGCCGGTCTGTGGTTCAACACGATTCGCACCTTAGACGCCACAGACCCCGGCATGTGGACAACTCAACTAAATAAACACCTGGAGGTGGCGAATGTCAGTTCTTCGGCCGCCACGGAAAAAACGCGGGCGTCTTCCGTGCGTACTCCGCATACTTTGGTCGCGTCTCGGCCATGCGCTTTTCCAGCAGGGGCACGCCGGAGACCTTCATGAGCAGCAGCGTCATCACGAGGGGACTTAACACGGTGTAGGTCACGTAAGGCGCGGGGAGGGCGGTGATGTAGAGTCCCCACCACACGAGGGCGTCGCCGAAGTAGTTGGGGTGGCGCGTGTAGCGCCAGAGGCCCTGGTCCATGACCTTGCCCTGGTTCTCCGGCTTCGCCTTGAACCGCGCAAGCTCCCAGTCGCCGATGCTCTCGAAGGTCAGGCCCGCCAGGAAGATCACCACGCCCACCAGCGCGAGGCCATCCCAGGGCACGGGGGATTCCGCCGCGATGGCGACCTGCAGCGGCAGGGAGATGAACCACGTGAGAAAGCCCTGGAGGAGGAAGACCGTGAAGAGGCTTTTCCACGCGAAGGATGGGCCGTTGTGATCGCGCATGGCCTTGTAGCGGTAGTCCTCCGGCTGGCCCCAGTTACGCCGGGTGAGGTAGAGGGACAGGCGCGCTCCCCAGAGGAAGACCATGCCCGCGAGCAGGACCTGGTGGGGTGTGGGCGGATTGTGGAAGCGCAGGCCGACGGTGCACACGAGGATGAAGCCGAGGCCCCAGAAGCAGTCGATGATGCTGGCGTTGCGCATCAGCAGGCTGAGCCCCCAGAGCAGTAGGACGAAGACGAGCAGGGCCAGGGCGGTGGTGATTAACATGAAGGGGTCCTCACGGCGCTACGGGCAGCTTGGCGCGCGCCTTCCTGAATTCGTCCAAGCGTGGATTCGATATCGGGCCATGGTAGCGTTTGACTACATCGCGGGGACCCGCGAATCCTAGCCCTGCTATCGTAACACGGAGGTGATCGAAAAGGCTAAGTAATTGGAGTGGAAGATGTTGCATGACGAGGTGCGCAATTGGCACGGAAGGCGCTTGGCGTGAGCATGTGCCGATGGAAGGCACGGACCAAACTAAAATCCCGAACTCGGGTGGAGGAAGAAAACATGAGCAACATCAAAATCACCGACCTGAAAGAAACCACGGAAGTCACCACGGTCCAGGCCGAGAATGTGAAGGGCGGCGGTGTCCACATCAATTTCGAAGGCATTGATGGCGAATTCAAGGACACCGATCACAAGGGCGGGGTCTCGCTGACCATCTCAAAGCTCAAGTCCTGATTTTCAATTAACCTATCCGTCAACCCGGAACCCCGAGATGGGGTGGAGGAACTTGCCATGAGCAACATCAAGTTGAATGAACTGACCGACTCGACCGCCGTAAGCGAACAGGAAGCTGCCCAAGTGAAGGGCGGTCCGATCTACATGCAGTACGAGGGCATCAAAGGCGATGTCTCCGCGCAGAGTAAGCACATCGGGGGCGTCAACGCGACCCTTTGCGACGGATCCGTTCGATTCTAACGATTCGCCCCATCCTTCAATTTCCCCCGCAACACGCCCCACATCAACGTAAGGAGTCCCACTATGGCAACTGTAAAGATAGATGACTTGAAATCAGAATCTGCCGAAGCCCAGCCCGTAACCCTCGAAGAAGCGGCCCAGATCATGGGCGGCGCCGAAGCCAAGCCCAAGGCGAAGTCCGAGCAGCAGGTGTACTTGACCTATAAGCTCGAAAACGTTCTGGTCTCCTCGTACTCCTCCTAATGCGTCGGGCTCGTTAAATCCACGAGTTCACGGGGCCCCCCGAGAATAAAATACACGGGCGCGATGCCCGGGCCGTGCGGAAACGGTCCGCACCGATCCCCTACGACAAGGATCAGAGCCCACATCGCGCCCGTGCGGGGTTACAAACGAAGCGAAACCTCAAAGAGGCGGATCCAGGGCTAACTTTCCTCGGCTCGGATGGGTGGCTTGGTTTGTACAAAAATGTACGGGGCAAAAGATCGCGACTCGATCGCGGGTCCGGGGCATCGAGGGCTTCCCTGGGAAGATCGGGGCACGAATTCCCGATCCGCTCGCCCGCGCCGCCGCCGCCTCAGCGACCTTGTCCTATAAGACGCCGGGGCCCCGCCGCCCGGGACAAAAAAATGCGCCGGGCAAGGCGATTACTTCATGGGTGCATCCGAAACGGCACCTAACGCGCCGGACTGCTCGGTAAGCGCCGCCACGAATCCCTCCGGATCTTCCGGCGAGACGATAAAGGTCTTCCGCGCCGTACGAAGGACCACGGAGAGCTTGGGATCCGTCACGAATGGTCGAAAGTTGCCCAGCTTCCGGCTCCGGAAATAACCCGAGAAGCAGAAGAGCCCGCCATTGCCGTAAATGCGCCAGCCGCCCTTCATTGCTTCCGAGTCGATGTTGAAATCGCGCAGATCGCCGAGATCGACGGACGAACTCCAGCCCAACCGCTGAATTCGAAGCCGGTCACGCTCCAGGGTGTAGCCCTGGACCATGAACAGCGGGCCAATCGCCATAAACCCAAGGGGCATGATGACCATCGAGAGGGTCCAAACCGCAAGTTCCCTCGGACCGGTGAACAGGCCAAAGCCGATGATGACAATCATCAGGGCATAGGTGAATACGGTCGCCCCGCGTATCAGGGCGCTCATCGGTGCCGCGGGAAAGTATGGGCTGTTCATGTCGGAATCTCCAACGTGATATACCACCGTCAAGCCCGGCCTATTCGCCCCCTTGGGGGCGCGGGACGCGCGGGTATGGATGCTACTTCATCAGCTCATCCAGATTCATGCGCGGACGTTCCCAGTAGGCGGTGGCGTGGAAGAGATCCGAGAAAAAGCTGAGCTCGTTGGCTTTTCGGAAAGCCACCAGGGCGTCGAGTGCCGCTTTTCCCGCTTCCACTTTGTCCGGCGTCAGCGTTTCCTCGCCATCGTAGATCTCCGCCAGGCGCGCGGCGAGCCGGGCATGATCGAGGCCAAGCTGGACGAATCGGACCCGTTCCACATACTGCGAGTCGTGCAGAGCAGCCGTCGCTGCGAGGGCCTCCTCCAGCAGTGCCTCGGCCGGCGCAAAGGATTCCGGCGGAAACATATGGTGGGCGCGTTTCACATAGTTGGCGTAGCGCCGTTCGACCTCGCGATACAGCTCCGTGAAGGGGAGGGTGTTCTCCGTGGCGTAGTCTTCCCAGTATTGATAGTAGCGGTCGATGGCGTCCGCCGCGGGCCCGAAGGCGGCGAGGAATTCCGCGCGGATGGCCTCCAGCTCCAGTTCCGGTTTGGCAAACAATCGCATGTGCAGATACAGGCGCGGCAGTTGCGCGGCCCACTGTCCCGTCAGGGAATCAAAGGAGGCGCCTTCCATGCCGTGCTCGACGGCGAACTTGAAGAAATCGCCCTCCTGCCGGGTTTCGAAGTGCGGCATCACGTAGCCATCGTGCAGGTAGTTGGGGCGGTAGCCCATGCGGATGCCCGTTGCACGCCATCCGAGCCACTGTGTTTTCATCCATTCCACGGCTTCGTCCGGCATGGGGAAATAGCGCAAGTGCGGGTCCTGCCACTGCACGAATTCGCCGTAGACATTCCGGTCGAGCGTGATGCCCGTCACGGGCGCGGTAAACTCGTTCTCATAGATAAATGAAATCGACACCTGCGCATTGGGGTTCTTCTTGCGGGCTTTCTCCTGCATGATTTTCCAGAAGCGCGCCATGCGATCCGAGGCCGCCCCGCCGAAGAGTCCCTCGCTGCGCGGGTCCGCGCCATAGTGGTAAGAGGCGAACCACGGCGGATTCGTCGGCTGGGGGCCGTCCCAGGCGCGACAATTCGCACAGGTGCAGCGGCCCGGACGGTCCACCGGGCCCAGCACCAGCACGCTCTTGCCGTCCCACTGGTCAATCGCGAAGTCCTGCAACTCCTCGTTCGACTCGCACATGGGCGTGTTGTCGTAGTCGGGGTCCGGGTGCCCGCGGGTGCCGTCCGCACGCAGGGCGAACCACTCCGGATGCTCCTTGCCATAGCGCTTCCACCAGCCATAGAAATAGTGGCCGACCGGCGGCTTGATGTCCATGCCGCCCATGCGATGTCGGCGCAGCAGCACCTCCAGCGCTTTCGCATAGGCCGCCGCGCCCCCTTCGCTGAAGCCCACGCGCGCGTTGTCCGCGTCGATGGGTTGGCCGCTCATGACGGATTGAATGTGGGACAGATAGAAGTGTCGAAACTGGAGCGACGGAGCGCGGCTCTCGTTGATGGCAGAAAAGGCAATAGTGTCGGTCTTCGGGGCCCACGTACCCAGTTCACCGGGCCAGAGCCAACGCACGCCAACGAAGCGCTCCAACACTTCGTACACACCGAAGAGCGCTCCCGAATCGGGATTGCTGTCGGACATTGGATCGCCGCCCGCGTCGTGCCCCGCGATGAACAGATCGTTGCCCACGGAACGGATCAGGTACGTCTCGCGGGGCAACTGGTCCGGCTCGATACCAAGACGGCGACCCGTCTCGGTATCGCCAATGAAGACGCGGGTGTGGAGCGTCTCGGGAATCGCGGCTTCCGTGACCACCGCCAGCCGGACCCCCGTGGCCTTCTCAACATGCGCCGCGAGTTCCTTCACGGCATACTGCGTGGTGGGTGTGGGCTGCACGGCGGTGACGATGGCGGCCGTAGCCCTGCCCTCGTTCACGAGGGAAACCTGGGCGGATACAGGAAGCATCAGGGCGAACGCGGCGAGCGCCACCAGGCATAGTCGAACGGGCAACACAAGAAGTAACTTCATCCGGACGGGGGTTCCTTTAAGGCACGGGGGAATTGGCGGATGTCTTTATCGTGCATGTCGGGCACCGAGATGTCAATTGTGGGTCTTATGGGTCTTATGGGTCTTATGGGTATTCTGAGTCCGCCCCAGAAGCAAAGCGCCCGGGATCTCGCCGAGATCCCGGGCGCTCGAAGTGGCCTTTATTCCGCCCAGTAGTCAAACACACAAACGTCGGATACCTTGTCGCCCAACTTGGCTACGAAGCCTTTGTGCGCTTCGTGCACGATGTAGGCGTCGAGGTCTTCCTGACTGTGGAAGGTGAGGGTGAAGGCGTGGGTGAGGCCTTTGTCCAGGTTTTCCTTGCTCACGTTGGTGCCCCATTCGAAGTCTTTGATCAGGTCGATCTCCTTTTCCAGGTTTACAAAGGCGGCGGACACCTCTTTGGCCGCTTCTTCGCTGGAGAACTTGAACATGACGATGTGACGCAGTTCTTTCATGGATGCTTTCTCTTCCACGGCGCTCGCGCGCTGTACGGAGCCCGCGACGCAGGCCACCAATGCAACACACGATACAATGAGCAGTTTCTTCATGGTCAGAATTCCTCTTTAATTGTGGGCGCGTTTTCCAGGTTGGTGTACAGGTCCTCCAGCTTCAGCCGGGTGACCTTGGTTGTTTGCAGGCCATTATTTTCTTTGCTGCGGATACCGGCGCAATAGCCGAGGAGCGCATGCCCCTCCGCGAAATCCATGGCGGTGTAACAATACCATCCCGCCGGGTTGTCCTCCAGTGTTTTCACCACGCGCCAGGTCTTGCCGTCATCCTGCGAGATCGCGGCGCGGAGGGGCGTGCGTTTATCCTTCAAATCGTCCGAAATACCTGTGTGGTCGTTCCAGACCAGCAGCAGGTCGTCGCGATCCGGTATGCGCTCCACGGTGGCGGGTGAGGTGGGGGAGAGGAGATTCGTGCCTTCCACCGGGCTCCAGGTGTCACCGCCGTCGGTGGAGAAGGAGCGATACTGCGCGCCCCCGTTTGTGCGGCAGAGCATGAGCAGCCGGCCATCTTTCATTTCGAGCACCAGGGGTTCCTGGAGGCCCGAGGAGATCTCCGCCGCTACTTCCAGAAGGGATTGGCTCATGCGCCAGGTCTTGCCGTTGTCGTCGGAGAGCACGCAAAGCGCTTTGCCCGGCTGGAACTTTTCTTCACCCTTGAGGACGTGCCGTGCGGCGGGAATGACCAGGCGTCCGCTCTTGAGCTGGACGAGGCGGTCGTTGTTTACCACATAGTAGCCTGCGGGCTCCGTGATGCACGCGGTGGGCTCCGACCAAGTCTCGCCCTCGTCGGTGGAGATCCGCAGTTGGGGCAGGCAATTGTCGAAGTCGATCTTGCGTAGGTAAAGCAGGGCGATGGAACCATCCTGAAGCCGCAGCAGCGAGACGGACATGACGTTATGTCCGCCTTCGTGGGCGACGACCACCTGGTCCTCGGTGCTCCACGTTTCACCGCCATCGCTGGAGACGCGGGAAGCAAGGTGGGCTTCCGCATAATCACTTGACCCGGTGGTGAAATGGGTGTAGACAAACAGGATGCGGCCATCCTTGAGCACTATGAAATCGCCCTCGGAATTTCGCGGGTTGGCGCCCGTGGGTGCCAGCAGGAGGTTTTCTGGCATGGTAACGGGCTCGGCGCCGGACGCCGTGCTTGTTAGCGCCGCGAACGAGGCAAGGACCAAGGATAGAAAGCGTGTCATGGGTTTGATTTCCTTTCGCGCCCATCGTAACGGAACAGGCCCGGCCCGTGTCAATTGTTATAACCAATGCGAGATCTCCGGGATTTACCCCCGGAAGTAGATCCATAGAAAGGCTACAATCCCAAACAACACCATACTCAGGCCCAGGTCCTTCGCGCGCCAGGAGGCCGATACGGGGCGCCCGAGGGTTGGAACGCCTTTGACCGTGGCGTGGGTGAGTCCATGAACCTGTGCGGCACTGGGGGCGGGAGTCGCCAGGCTCACCAGCACCAGCACGGCGCTGCACACGATGAATAGGAGACAGGCGTAGTGAAGAAAGTTGATGGAGGCCAATTGGAGCGCCGGTCCCGATAGGCTGTCCTTATTCAATTCGAGGGCGAGACGTCCCATGCCGAGCACGAAGCCCGTGAGGAGCGAGGCAATGGCACCCTGGGCGTTCACGCGGCCCCAGAGCAGGCCGATGAGAAAGACGGCGGCGATGGGCGGGGCGATGTAGGCCTGCACGCTCTGGAGATATTGGTAGAGCTGCTCCGAGACATGGGCCATCAGGGGGATCCAGAGCAGGCCCAGGAGCACGAGCACGCCCGTGGACCACTGGCCCACGCGCACGAGGGTCTTCTCGCTCGCGTCAGGGCGCATCTTGCGATAGATGTCCCAGGTGATGAGGGTGGAGCATGAATTGAACACGGACGACAGGGAACTCATGAGGGCCGCCAGGAGTCCGGCGACCACGACACCGCGCAGCCCCATGGGGAGGACGGTCGCCACCAGCGTGGGCAGGGCGGCGTCGCTTCGTTCGAGGGTAAGCGCCCCCTGCTGGCTCAGCACATAGGCCACAATGCCGGGAATTACAAAAATGAACAACGGGAGCTGCTTCAGAAAACCGGCCATAATCGTGCCCCGCCGCGCGTCGTCTTCACCGTGGGCGGCGAGCACCCGCTGGACGATAAACTGATCCGTACACCAATACCACACGCCGAGAATGGGCGCGCCAAAGAGAATGCCGGTCCAGGGGAAGGCCGGATCGGTCATGGGTTTCCACACGGAGAAAAAGCCTGCCGGGGCCGCCTCGCGCAGTGCGGTCCAGCCGCCGACCTGGTTAATACCGACGACGGAGACCAGGGCGGAGCCGCCGATGAGCACGAAGACCTGCAGGAGGTCGGTGTAGAGCACGGCGCGGAGTCCGCCGAGTACCGTGTAGGCCCCCGTGGCGAGAACGACCAGTATCGCGCCGGTCCAGAAATTCATCCCCATGAGGGATTCAAAGACGATGCCGCCCGCTGCGATGGTGACCGAAATCTTGGTGAGCACATAGCCCACGACAGAGATCAGGGCGAGATACCAGCGCACGGTGGGGGAGTAGCGCCGCTCCATGAACTCCGGCATGGTGTAGACGCCGCTGCGGAGGTAGAAGGGCACGAAAAACCAGCCGAGGAGCAGGAGCATGAGCGAGGCTTGAATCTCGAACTGGGCCACGGCGAGTCCACTGGCGGCACCCGTGCCCGCCAGACCGATCAGGTGCTCCGAGCCGATGTTCGAGGCGAAGAGGGAGCCGCCGATGACAAACCAGCCCGCGTTGCGGCCCGCGAGGAAGTAGTCGGCGCTGTTGCGCTCGTGGTCCTTCTCGCCGCGCGACGCCCACCAGGCAACGGCGAAGACGACGAGGAAATAGCCGCCGATCACAATCCAGTCCATGCTGTTTAACATCGCTCTCTCCTTCGCGTTCAGCCCGCGAATCCGCTATACTTCCCCAGGTCGCTTCGTGCTCTCGAAGCGCCCGGGCTGATGGTACTGCATGACGCCCGCTGGAACAAGTGACGAACTCTGGATCTGGATTGATGGCCAAGCTGAAACTCGACCTCCACGACATCTACAACAAAGGCGGACGCATCGAAGATGAGCTGAATCGCATCATCCGCGAGGCCATGGAAAAGCGGATCGCCCTCGTGGAAATTATCCCCGGCAAGGGCAGCGGCCAGCTCAAGAAAAGCGTGCTCCGTTTTCTCGAACGGGGAGAGATCAAGGCGCTCTATCACCGGGTAGAGAAGGACAGCAAGAACTTCGGGCGGCTCTTCGTCCATTTCAGGCACTAGCGATGGCCCATCCCGCCGTTACCGCGTGGCGGCAGATCCTGGGTGAATCCAAGGTTGACGCCTCCCCCCAAACCATCGCCCGCTTCTCCCGCACCATGCAGCCCCAGGGCACCACGCCCGACTGCGTGCTCTATCCCGAATCGCCGGACGACGTGCAAACCATCGCGCGCATCGCCCAGCAGCATGCCCACGGTATTTATCCCATATCCGGTGGTAAAAACTGGGGCTATGGCGACGCCTGCGCCACGGTGGATGAAGCCGCTATCATCGACCTCGGGCGCATGAATCGTATTTTTGAGATCAACCGTGAACTGGGCTACGCCGTCATCGAGCCCGGCGTCACCCAGCAGCAACTCTTCGATGCCGTGCGCCAGCAGGCCCCGGAATACTGGGTGGACGTCACCGGCGCGGGCCCGGATGCCAGCATCATCGGCAACATGACCGAGCGCGGCTTTGGGCATACCGCTTACGCCGATCACGTGCGCACGACCTGCGGTATGTCGGTCGTTTTGCCGGATGGTCGTCTGCTGGAAACAGGCTTCGGCCATTTCCCCGGCGCGAAATCGGCCCATGTGTATCCTTATGGCGTGGGGCCGATTCTTGATGGCCTCTTCATGCAGTCCAATCTCGGAATCGTAGTGCGCATCGGCGTGTGGCTCTGTCCGAAGCCCGAGGCCTTCAGTTTTTTCCTCGTGCGCGTGCCGGACGAAGCCCAACTGGCCGAGGCCATTGATCGACTGCGGCCGCTGCGCCTCCACGGCATCCTCAACAGCGCGGTACACATCGGCAACGATCTACGCGTCTTCACCAGCATGGACCAATACCCCTGGGAGCGTGCCAATGGGGAGACGCCCCTGCCCGAGGCCCTGCGTCGCACCCTTCGCGCGGAGACCCGCCTGGGCGCGTGGAACATCACCGGCTCCTTTTCCGGGACGCCCCCGCAAGTGCGCGAGGCGCGCCGTCGGCTGAAGCGTGCTTTTGGATCCATGGGCAAGGTGGTCTTCGTGGGCGATCGCAAGTTGGCCCTCGGCAAGCGGGTGGCGGGCTGGCTCGGTCAACTCGGGTTGGGCCACACGTTACGCAAGCACCTGGATGCTCTTGAGCCCAACTATGGTCTGCTGAAAGGCGTCCCCACGGACATGCCCCTCCAGAGCCTGGGCTGGCGTCTGCGTGAAGGGTGGGAGGGGCGCATCAGCGATCCCCTGGATACCCCGGCGGGCCTGATCTGGCTCGCACCGGTATTGCCCCTGCGCGGGGAGGACGCCCAGCGGGTTGTCGATATTGTTGCTCCCATTTTCAAGCAACACGGCTTTGATTTGCCCATGACCTTCACCCTGTTGAACGAGCGCTCCATGGTGGCCGTGATGAACGTGTCCTTCGACAAGTCACAGCCGGAGGATGTGGAGCGCGCCCGGTCCTGCTACGCGGCGGCGGCCGAGGCGGTCATCGCCGAAGGCTACATTCCCTACCGCAGCAGCCCCGGCGGCATGAAGCGCCTTGTCCAGCCCGGCGATGTCTATTGGGAGCTGGCGTCGCAAATAAAAAGCGCCCTCGATCCCAACCACGTGCTGGCGCGAGGGCGCTATATTCCCACATCGGACGCAGGCGACAACGCCTAGTTTGCAAAGATGTCCTTGTCGCCGCCCCGGGGCTCAGGAATCTTGTCTTCGAAAATCTCCGCGCCCTTTTCTTCCCACAGTTTATCCATCATCGCCACGAAGGCCACCGGGCCGGATACATAGGGGCGGGCCTGTTCGAAGGGCAGGATTTCGGCAGGCTTGGCTTCCAGGACTTTGAAAACGATCCAGCACTCGGGAACGGTCTCTTGCACGGCCTGCCCATTGGCGTCCTTGCCCACCCGACCGTAGTCCGGCATGTAGGTCGGCCCGAGCACATCGCCGACCGCGGCGCCGGAAGCCTCCTGCCAGAAGCCCTTGAAACGCTCCAGCGAGGGGTTGTTTTCAATCACGGATTCGATGCCGAAGCGGATGTCTCTGGCAAGATACTCATTCAGGATATCGTCAAAGGCCTCTCCCGCATTCAGGCGCTCCCGAACTTTGGACGCCTCGGCGGAGGAGCCGGGTTGGGCCGTTGGGAACTGGATCCCGAGAATCGTCAGGCTCTCAAAACTCTTGAAGTTCTCCTTGTTGACCTCATACTCCATCTTGAGATCGGCCTCGTCCAGAACCAGTTCCTTGGCCAGGAAGGCTTTCTGCGCGAGATAAGAAACCGCCTCATCGCCCTGGAGCTTCTCCAGCATGACGTCCGTTTCCTGCTCGATCATGTCCTTGACCTGCTGTATTTCCTGGGCGGTCAAGTTGTAGATCTGCATGAGCTGGGATTCCTCACCGGGCTTGGGAACAGGAATGGCCCACATGTGCCGGTAGGTTTCCTCTTTGTCGCCGGCGGATTTGAAGTACTCCTCGCGCACGGCGTCGCGGTCGATCTTGATTTCACCCTTCGCGGCGAGCTCTATGCCGAGGGGGATCTTAATCTCCTTGTCGATGTACTGTTTCAATACCCGAACATAGTCCTGACGCGTACGGATGATCGGTCGCTTGTCGTCAGGCATGTCGAAGATATAATTCTGCAACGTGCCCCGCGTGATATTCTTGTCGCCGATTTTGGCAACGACGATTCGGTCGGTGTCGGCAATCCACCCGCAACCCGAGCTGCCCGCCACTACAATGGCAAGAAGGGCGAGGCCCCGAAGCGAGAAAACGCTCGAACGTAAATACTGCATGGATGTGCTCCTCGATTTTTCCGGCCCCGGAAGAAGCCTTATGAAAGTTATGATCAGTCTTATATCGTAGCATTCAGGTTGGTCAATTTAACAATACAGGCGCGCCGCTGGCAAGTGACCGGACCGCCCCCGGATCCGAACCTTCCGGGGGCCATTCCCTTGGGCCAGTCGCAGGCTGGACCCGCCGGATTGCCCCTTTATCCCCCGGCGCTGTTGATCTATACTGACAGCGCGGGAGACCCCGTTCATGTGGCGGCAGGCGTCAGGCCAGTCCGTACGGTTTGGGGCTGGAAAAACCGAAGACCTATCGAGAGCAAAGGCCTTTCCAACATGAATCAACACCGTTCCACCGTCCTGGCCACACGGCCCGGGAAACGCGTCCCATTGCCGGTCCCCGGCAGAACTCGCCCCTGTCCCTGGGAGAATTTTGGGCTCGGCGTCCTTCTCGGGGACGCGTGAATCGGATGCGGGAGACCATTCGCCATTCGGTTGCCCTGAAGGTCTTGCTGCCGCTCGCGGTGGCCGCCGCGCTCGCCGTCGCCGCCGTTTGCACGGTATCCATCCAGTTGGGAGGGCTGGTGGCCCTGCTCATGGCCACGATGACCCTCCTGGCCTATATTCTCCTCCGGCGTTACGTGCTCGATCCCCTCCACGCCATCGAGTTGGCCTTGGATTCCCGCTCCCGGGGCGACGAGGGCGTCTACGCGGATGTTATCGCCAGGGACGAAGTCGGTTGCCTTGCCATCGCGCTCAACACCATGATCGAGCAGCAACTGGAGAGCCAGGTCAAGTACAAGAAGGTGCTCGACACCATTACCGACGGCGTGGTCGTGCTCGATGCCTGCGGCCTGATCCAGGTCGCCAACCCCGCGATCCGGACCATGTTCGGTTTTGAAAACGAAAATATGATCGGGGAGAACTTCCTCAACCTCCTCCTGGGCCAGATCGAGTCTCCCGATCTCATGCCCAGCATCGCGGATCTCCATGCCCAGCATGCCAGCGAAATCGGCCTCGCCGCGGGAGAGCTGATCGCCCGCCGCCGCGATGGTCGCAAGTTCCCCGTGGAAATATCCCTCACCGCCATGGAAACCCGGGACGGTCTGGCCTTCACGGGCGTCATCCGAGATATATCGACCCATAAGGCGACCCAGGAAGCGCTGGAATTCAACAATGAAGCCCTGCGGCTCCAGGCCACCCTCTACGCCTATATCCAGCACGCCTACAGCATCGAGCACCTCTTCCAGAGCACCCTCCCCGTTATCGCGGGCATCCGGGAGATGAAAGCCGAGCGGCGCGTCGCCGTGTTCCTGAACGAGCCCTCCGAGGCCACGCTCCACATCGGCGCGGTTTATGATGAAGGATTCGATCCGGCCTGGCGCGGCACCATGGAAATGGCGGTGCGGCGCGCCTGGTCCGATGGCGAGATCGAAGGGCGCCAGGTTCTCGTGTACAGCGCTTCGCCGGACGTGTCGCGCGAAGAGCGCTTCGGCAGCTATCTCATCCCCCTCTACGCCGGCGGCGAGATTCAGGGGCTGCTCTATGCCCGCTGCCATCACCAGCCCCGGCGCGACGCCCTCTGGCTGTCGGTGCTGGAAGGGATCGGTGGCCAGCTCGGCATGGCGGTGCTTGACCAGCGCCGCAAATCCGAGGTGGAGCGTGCCCGGGACGCGGCCCTCCGGCTCAACAATGAACTCGCGGCATCGGTCGAGCATGCCCGTGAAATGGCCCAGGCCGCCCAGGCCGCCAGCGTGGCCAAGAGCCAGTTTCTCGCCAACATGAGCCACGAAATCCGCACGCCCATGAACGGCGTGCTGGGCATGCTCGAATTACTCCGCGAAACGGAACTTACCGCGGAGCAGCAGGACTACGCCGACACGATTAAGCTCTCAGCGGGATCCCTTCTCGATCTGCTCAACGAGATCCTGGATTTCTCCAAGATCGAGGCGGGCAAGGTCGAACTGGAATCCCTGGATTTTGACCTGCGAAATACCCTCGATGAGTGCCTGGAACTCCTCGGCTCCAGGGCGGAGGAAAAAAACCTGGAGCTGGCCTGCCTGGTCCACGCCGAAGTGCCCCAATGTGTCAACGGCGATCCGGGACGTCTGCGCCAGATCCTCCTCAACCTGATCAGCAATGCGTTGAAATTTACCGACGAGGGCGAGGTCACGGTAGTGGTGGGGCTGGACGAGGCTTTTGAAGGGGGATGTCGGGTCCGATTTGAAGTTTCCGACACCGGAATCGGAATTCCGCTGGATCGCATGGACCGGCTGTTCGAATCCTTCACCCAGGCCGATGAATCGACCACCCGGAAATACGGCGGCACCGGCCTGGGGCTGGCCATTTCGAGGCAGTTGGCGGAGCTGATGCAGGGGGAGTTGCACTGCGAAAGCGAGCCCGGCCGGGGCACCACCTTTGCCGCCACGCTCCAGTTTCGGACGCCACTCAAACCGGCGAGTAAGCCCGTCATCGAGTCCGTCGACATGACCGGTCTGCGGGTGCTCCTGGCCGATGACAATGCCGTGAGCCGCGCCTTCCTCAGCACCATTCTGGAAGCGTGCGGGGCGGTCGTGTCCAGTGTGCCCGGCGGGGCCGAGGCCCTTGAGCTACTGTCGGCCCCCAGTCAGATCCCCTTTGAAGTGGCCCTGGTGGACCACGGTATGCCGGAGATGGACGGCCCCACCCTGGCCCGCCATATCCGTGCGCTGCCCCAGTGCGCGGACTTGTCCATGATCCTGCTGGCCAGTCTCGCCGTTCGGGGGGATGCGCGCAAGATGGAAGAGGCGGGCTTCTCGGGCTTCCTGCCGAAACCGGTCAAAGCCGAGCGTCTGCTCGATTGCATCGCGGCGGTGATCGGAAGGAAGGGGGGCGTGGACACACGTGCCATCGTCACGCGCCACTACGTGCAGGAAGCGCGGCGCCAGCAGAAATTCCGTATCCTGCTGGCCGAGGACAACCTGGTGAACCAGAAGGTGGCCGTCCGCATGCTGGAGCGCCAGGGCTACGTGTGCGACGTCGTCTGCAACGGGCGGGAGGCGGTGGAGATTATCGGGCGGGAAGAGTTTGATCTGGTCCTGATGGATTGCCAGATGCCCGAGATGGATGGATTCGAAGCGACGGCGATCATCCGTGTACGTGAGGGCTCCGATCGCCGGATTCCCATCATCGCGCTGACGGCCAACGCGATCCAGGGTGATCGGGAGCGTTGCCTCGCCGCGGGGATGGACGACTACGTGAGCAAGCCGATCAATCCCGGCCTGCTCCGAGAAGCCCTGGAACGCTGGATGGATCCGGAGTGTTTCCGAAATTCCTCCAGCGGCCGCTGAGGCTCAGCGCCGGTAGGGGAAGATCAACTGGAAGCAGGCCCCTCGGCCTTCGCGGGGAACCAGCGCCACCTCGCCGCCGTGCTGGTGCATGACATTCTTCACCACACTTAGGCCCAGGCCCGTGCCCTTTTTGCCCTTGGTGGTGAAGAGGGTGTAGAAGATGCGCTGGCGGTCTTTCTCCGGGATGCCGGGGCCCGTGTCTTCGATGGTCAACACAAGTTGGCTCGTTTCGCAGCGCGTCGTGATGGTGATTTCTCGCGGATCCGCCTGGGCTTCCATGGCCTGGCAGGCATTGTAGATCAAGTTCAGGATCGCCTGGCGCACCAGCACGAAGTCACCCACGCAGATCGAAATGTCCGGGCTCAGTTCCGTGCGCAGGGTCACCTGCTGGCGCGTGAGCAGCGGGCGGGCCACATCCAGGCAGACTTCCACCGCCGTGTTAATGTCAAAAGGGGACTGTTCGTCCGGCGTGTGGCGGAGGAAATTCATCGTGGAGCGCACCAGCTCGGTGCAGTGCCGGACCTGTGATTCCATCGTGCCCAGGCGCTTCATCAGGCTTTCGTGCGACGGGTCCGCGCTCAGCAGTTCAAGGTGGGTACCCAGGACCGAGAGGGGCGTGCCGAGGTCGTGCATTGTGCCCGACACCAGGCGCCCCAGCGTCTCGAAGCGGTTCGCTTCCATGGTGAGACATTCCAGCGCTTTCCGGTCTTCTTCGCGGCGGCGCTTTTCCACGCAGGCACGGATCTTTTCCAGCATGATGCGGTGGTCGAAGGGCTTTTCCAGGTAGGCAAAAGCGCCATACTCGATGGCCTTCATCGCCGTGTCCAGTTCGCCGTAACCCGTCAGGATAATAAATTCGATGTCATCATGCTCCTCGCGTACTTCGCGGAGGAGATCCATGCCCGTCTTGTGGGGCATCCGGATATCGGTGATAATGATATCCACCAGCGCTTCCTTGAGCTGGGCCAAGGCATCGTCCACGCCCGTGGCAAGCGAGACATCATAGTCTTCTTTCAAGAGCATGCGAAGGGACTGGCGGGGACCGTTTTCGTCATCCACAATCAGGATGCGCGGCGTATTATTGAAATTGAAGTCGATGGGGGGCCGACTGGAGGGACGGGACTTGGTCAAGAGATGCCGACGGGGCCGACGTTCTTCGGGGCTCGCATCGCCGAGGGCCGATGCTATCGTCAGAGAAGCATTCGAATGCTGGATGGCTTGGGCAACTGCGTCCACGGGGGCTCCGATCGTACTACGTCCGCTACGGTTGACAACCTCCT
Organism: Candidatus Hydrogenedentales bacterium; assembly: GCA_942492815.1. Taxonomy (GTDB): domain Bacteria; phylum Hydrogenedentota; class Hydrogenedentia; order Hydrogenedentales; family JAEUWI01; genus JAEUWI01. Next base: position 841,114 of record OW818658.1, read on the forward strand.
CGACCCCCGAAGAAAGTTGCGGTCTTGTTCCAAGTGGAAGGACTTCGTTTCTTCAATTGGTAGAGCATGGAGCGTGCCATACATTTCGATATGGCGTAAGTTTATTGTTGACAAAGGCTTGTGGGATTTTACGCGCCAATCGGTTGTGTACGTTTTTGTACAGCGTGTCTGCAGGCGGAAGAACTCGCACATTTTTGTACAGCGGCTGCAATTGTTTTTCGAGTTTTGAGGGGAGAATTTTTTCTGGAGAACGAATTCAATCGATGCAGAAAGTGCGCATATTCCCGTGGGAAGGTGTGAGAGCGATGGTGGTGCGGATAAAATCGAGCGTGCGGGAATTTTTCCTTGCGCGGAAATGTCTCTCCTGATACACTACGGCCCAACCTTAACTTAACTAGGGAATTGCAACCATGTTTACCAACCCGGGCGAAAAAGCCACGAAATGCTCCACGATGCGATCCGTCGTATTCGTGTGGCATGCCAATGTAATTGGCGTGGCCGGGCTTCGGGTGAGGCATATGCACTAGCGATTCCGCGAAGACATAGCAGAGCTTACCCAGCCACAGGCCCCCAAAGAGCCTGTGGTTTTCTTTTAAGCCCGGCTGGCCACCACGGCCCGCCACAACCCCAAACCGAGTAAGAAGGAATTCCAACATGAAACACGTAAATGTAGCCGCCCGAGTGAAATGCGCCAACGTATCCCCCACGTGGCACCGAATTATGTTTACCGATTCCCGATTTTACGCCGGACAGGGCGACACCGAACAAAAATTCAGAGAAGAAAGAGAGCCTAGATATGGCCAGCTATAATCCAGACTTCTGGGAAATCCCCACCGAGATGGCGACCCTTGACCGGATGCCCGCCACCGGAGCTTTGTACTACGAATCCGAAGACGACCGCGAGCGGCGCTACGCTATGCAGTCCTTTTACGAGGACGTCAAGCCCTCCGTCAGCGACTTCATCGAGAAGTGCCTCACCCCCCGCCAGAAGGAAGTGGTGAAGCTTTATTACTACTACGGGAAGACGCAGGAAGACATTGCCGTCATTCTCCAACTGACCCAGTCCACCGTCAGCCGCCACCTCTTCGGAACGGTGCGGAGTGGCAAGAAGGTGGGCGGGGCCATTCCGAAACTGCGCAAACTGATCGACCGGACCGACAATCCGGTGATCGCCGGCGCACTTGAAACCCTTCAGGGCCGACTCAAGGAGGCCGTCTGATGTCGGGGCAAGCCCTTTATTTTCAGTTCTCTAGAGGACAACCGAGGGTGCCCGACGGAAGTTGCATGCCCCATCCCCGCATGATAGAATAGCGCTCAGAGTTTGGATCCTAACGGATTGGACTCAGGCGGTATGGTGTCGGGAAACCGCCGAGACCGGTGGGTATTGCTTGACACGCCCTGAGTATTGTGGTTAAATGGTTGGTACGGAGCTATGTATGCTTTGTATGACCAAAAAAGACGCGGAATGACAATTTAAATTGCAGCGAAGAAGGAGAACGACCGCCATGAAACGATTAGTTGCATTGGCCCTGATTGCCGCCGTATGTGGTTTTGGTGGCAAGGCAGAAGCCGCAAAACATTGGGACGACATGTCCTGGTGGGGTAACACCGGTGCCACCCCCGCGCCGACCGCCGACACCAAGGGCCGTTCCGGTTACTGGTGGTGGCCTATTGAACCCGCCTCCAACGCCGACGACGGCGAGCTGTGGGGCAACCGCGGTATCGTGTACCACACGTATGCTGCCGCTCCCAAGGTTGACGAGCCTCCCGTAACGCCTCCCGGCGTGCCGCCAGTGGACAACAAGGCCCCTGAGCGCGTCGCTATCGTGCTGAACAACGTGCTCTTCGACTTCGACAAGTCCACGCTGAAGCCCGAAGGCAAAGCCGAAATCGACAAGCTTGTCGCCGAAATGGGCAAGTTCCCCAAAGACACGGTTGTCGTAGTCGGTCACACCGACAGCGTCGGCACCGATGCGTACAACATGGCCCTCGGCCAGCGTCGCGCGGATGCCGTGGTGGCCTACATGAAGGCCGCCGGTATCGACGCCGCCCGCGTTGGTTCCAAGACGATGGGCGAGAGCGCACCGGCTGTGGCGAATGACTCCGCCGCCAACCGCGCCCTCAACCGCCGTGCGGTGTTTGAAATTACCCTGAACAACTAAGCTCGGGTAACAAAAGCTGAAGATTCCCCGGCGCCTTTCGAGGCGCCGGGTTTTTTTTGTCAGTTGACAGTTGACAGTTGACAGCGAAGAGATGGGTCTTATGGGTCTTATGGGTCTTATGGGTCTTATGGGTCTTATGGGTCTTATGGGTCTTATGGGTCTTATGGGACCAATGGGTCTGTTGGAAGGGGACTCGCCCGGACCCATACGACCCATAAGACCCATTATCTGCTATAGTAAGTCACGCCGCACAGTCAAAGGCACTCCGCCCTCGCTGTCCACTGTCAACTGTCAACTGTCAACTGTCCACTGTCAACTGAAGAAATGCTCCTCGACACCGCCCTTGATCGCTACCTGGAAATGGCCGTCTTTGAAGCCGGCCTGTCCGAAGCCACGCTTTCGGCCTACGGGGCGGATCTGCGCCGCTATATTGGGTTTCTTACGGACAATGGCGTAACCTCGGCAGAGGAGGTGGTCCGGGAAGATGTTCTGGATCATTTGGGCAGCCTCATCGCCTCGGGGCTTCAGGCGCGCTCGCTGGCACGGCACCTGAGCGCCATCCGCCGCTTTCATGTGTTTCTGCGCGATGAGCGGCTGGCGCCCCTCGATCCTTCCGAGGGCATCGAGACGCCTCAGCTTGCGCGCCTATTGCCTCACAGCCTCAGCAACGATGAAGTGGAGCGGCTCCTTGCCGCGCCGGGACTCGATCCCGAGGCGGCCCACGGCATTCGCGATGCGGCCATTCTTGAGCTGTTCTATTCCTGTGGGTTGCGCATTTCGGAGCTGGCCAATCTGCCAGTGAATCATGCGGATCTCGCGGAGAGCATGGTGCGCGTCCGGGGCAAAGGCAGCAAGGTGCGTATCGTGCCGCTGGGGGCCCGTGCGCGCGAGGCCATCCGCGCGTGGCACAGGGTGCGCGAGACTCAGCCTCGCCTGGATGACACCCTCTTTCTCACGGCCAAAGGCAAGCGCATGAGCCGGGGCATGGTGTGGAAGGTTGTGAAGCACTGGGTCCGCGCGGCGGGCATCGCGCGCAACGTGACTCCCCACATGCTGCGTCATAGCTTCGCGACGCACCTGCTCGACCACGGGGCGGACCTGCGCGCCGTCCAGGAACTCCTGGGGCATGCGGATATCAGCACAACCCAGATCTACACCCACGTAAGCATCGCGCGCCAGCAGGAAGCCCACCGGAAGTTTCATCCGAGGGCGTAGGGGACAGCCTCCCGCGCCTTACGGGACGTGGCCGCGGAAGCGTCAAGGTTTTCCAGCGAAGCGGGTGGCTGTACCCATGAAGAAGCGTCTCCAAGAGTTCCTTGTACGTGCCGCAACGTTTCTCCAATGGCACCGAGCTATGAGAATCAGTCGGGATGCTATCGAGGACGACGCCGGGTGCCACCTCAATCGAGCAGCGCTCGTTTGGGTGCCAAGTGGGACGACAACTGGGCATGTAAACGAAAGTCCAAATCCGGCTTTCTGACTAAAAACCCTGGTCAGAAGTAGTATTCCACGTAGACTAAGCCCCCGGCAGTGAATCTCACAGCACAAGTAGTCCCGGCGCACAAGGCACCCAAACGTGCGTTGCACGATTGAGGTGGCACCCGAAGTGGCCTTTTGGGTGTCAGGTCCCTCATCGATTATTGTGCCAGCCACTCAACCATGTACATTGAACACAGGGCGCGGTGGCGCGGTTTCTCCATCCTTTGGTGTCTCGTAAAGGATGGGGCGGTAGAGCACCTGGAAGGGCTCGGAGCGGCGTTCGTAGAACCAGTCGGCGAGCAGCTCCAGTCCCTCGGAGCCCGCCTCGCGCACGGGTAGCCAGACGTGGGCCACGGCCTCGGAGACGACCGCCGCCTTGTAGGTGTAGGTCCACTCCACGATGTCCAGGTTTTCGCCCGGCATGCGGCCGGCGCGGCGGGCACCTTCCCGGAGTCCGGAGGCGTCTTCGGTGCCGCTGCTCTCCACCAGCGCAGTGATATCGCGATCGAGCAGGAGGCGGTGGGTCAGCCGGACATTTTGCTCGGAGTCAAAGGTCGCGGGGCGCATCAGGGATTCGTCCAGGGGAATACCGGCCTCCTCCAGGGCGCGCTGGTAGCCGCGTCGCCGTTCGACACCGGGCTGGAATCCCTCCAGGCCCAGGAGCATCCCCACGCGGGTGTGGCCGCGCGCAATGAGGAAGCGGGTGCTGAGGTAGGCCGCCTCCTCGTAGTCCACCGTGGCGGAGCTGATCTCTGGGAGCCGGTCCAGCCTGCCGAGCACCATATAGGGGCAACCGGCGGTATGGACGCGATGAATGACCGAGTCATCGGAGCGCAGGGGCCCCGCGACCACGCACGCGCCGAATCGCTGCTCGCTCACGCCCCGGGCGTAGTCGTATTGACCGTCGCGGGGCGGCGGGTTCATATCAAAGCCGATGAACTCGCCGTCCTTGAAGATCCGGTTCAACTCGAAGAAGAGCCAGGTGAGGATATCATTGCTGATGGGCAGTACATCGAGGGGGGAGGTCACGGCAACGCCGATACAGTCGAGTCGCTGGCGTCGCAGGCTGCGCGCGCCGGAGTGGGGGTGGAAGTTGACCTCCTGAATGAAGTCTTCGATTTGCTTTCGGGTGCCTTTGCCAACGCCCGCCTGCTTGTTCAGCACGCGGCTTACGGTTCTCGCGGACACGCCCAACTCATGGGCGATGTCGTGGATGGTGTAACGGCCTGTGGTCTTCTGTGCCATCGTGATCAACTACTTTCGCTACTTTTCCCAACGCGCCACGGTACCACATCGATCAGACGCAATAAATAACGCGTCTCCGGCTCGATGCCACCTGCGCTCCCAATGCCTGTGACCTGTTTAGACCAGGTTGAGGGAGGTATCGTGTCACGCTTACAAAAATGTACGGCTCCCCCTATGTGGCAGAGGTGCCTGGATTCAGCGCGCGAGTTTGAGCTCGCCAAACTGCTCGAAGTAATACACGAATTTGAAGTTGTCATGATCCATGGGCACGCCAAAAAGCATCTTGAGGCGCACGGGCCCGTGGTATTTCATGCCCTCCTCCTCGGCCTCCTGGCCGTCGACGAGGACCTTGATGTCGTGGACACTGAAACATTTGTCCATATCGTCCAGCCCCGTGTACTTCAGGCCGAGCGGGGCCAGGGCGAGTTCGCCCGGCTCCCAGTGGGTAAAGCCCTGGGTCCGCTCCTGGGGCGCGATGGTCACATCCAGCCAGACATAGCGCAGGGGCACAAACGGCTGGACCTCATCGTCGTCCCCTTCAGGCTCCTCTTCGGCTATGGAGGCCGGCTTCTCCGTCCATTCGTGGCCGTGCAACTGGCAGTTGGCACCTGCCAGGGCCTTGCCCTTCATCTTGAAGGGCGCGGTGAAAATTTTGAACATGAGCCATTTGCCGATCAGTCCAATGATTATATATTTGATGATGAAGTAGGCCCCGATGAGTCCGCCGCCAAGCCAGTAGGGCACATAGCCGAAATACATGCCCGCGATCAGGCCCAGGAGAATCAGGAGCCGCACCGGTTTGAGCTTGAAGCGCCGCTTTGCGGGGGAGTCCGGCGCGCCCTCTTCGACGGGCGCGGGTGCGGGGGCATTGGCAGGGGAAGTGGGGGGCGTTGATGGCGCGGGGACCGGCTCGTTGGACCAGAAAGCGTCCTGCGGCGCACCGCCGGACCGGGCCACCTCCTCGGCCAGCCGATCCCTCATGGTCTGGGCTTTCTGATAGCCCAGCTCGTTGACGAGGTGATCACACACGGCCAGAGCCTCTTCGTAGCGCTGTAACTGTTCCAGCGTCCGCACGCGGGCGTTCAAGACCCGGTGGTTGTTCGGAAAGGCCGAATCCAGGGCATCGAGGTCGGCCAGCGCATCTTCAAAGCGGCCATAAGTAAAAAGTTTGTCAGCCTTTTGAAAGCGTCGTTCCGCTTCGGACTTGTCCATCAATCGCCTCTCCGTTCAGCAAGACAGGGGTAGGGGGCGACGCGGGCCGGTTTTCCCATGGGACCGGCCCGGAACACGTTGCAGCATCAAGTGTCTGCCCTTGGGGAAATATAGTGTGGGGTGCGTGCAGAAAATGTCAAGCGCAAGACGACCCCAAAAAGGGCAGCGCCGGGAGGGGCAAGCCCGGCGCTGCATGGGGATTCGGTGCGGTTTGGGGGCGCACCGTGGAAAGGGTCCGCGTTCAGGTTTATCTCACGGCTTGACTCTATACGTTAAGTGGATGGCGCCATCCGCACTTAATTTCCCGGGCCTGGAGTGCCCGCAACTTCCGTGGTATCAGAACGAACACCCACACTGTGGCGAGGTGGGGCGATGTTGTTACAGGGGGTAGAAGCGAATGGCCGCAACCAAAATATTTGAACCACGGAGGCACGGAGGCGCGGAGAAGAAGAGGAGTAACAGAGACCCTGGTTTCCAGTCACGGCACGCTCACGCTCGAAAGTGCCTCTCTACCGTCCCTCCCTCATATTTTTCTCTCCTTGCCTCCGTGCACTCCGTGGTCGGTAATCTTCCAGATGATCACGGCAGGTTAGAGAAAGAAATTCACACTCCATCGCGCTCCGTAAGCTGTTTTTTGAAAATAGCTTATGAGCCGACGAGAAACTACACTCTCGGGAAGAACAAGATAATGCCGGAGAGTAGTACGAAGAAGAAAGAGGGAAGAAGGGGAGCATGACAACTATGGATTCCCTCATTCTGGCGCCCTTGCGTGCCGCTTTAGTGGGCGGGAGCGGCGGGGATGAGGGCCGCGATGCGGTCGAAGAGGCACCGTGCGAGTTCGGCCTTGCTGACCAGCGGCAGGACCTCGGGCTCATGGTCCGGCGATAAGAACCAGGCGCGGGTGGTCTCCGCACCAAAGCCGGAGTCGGCGCTCTTCACGTCGTTGGCGACGATAAGATCGAGATGCTTCTTCGTCAACTTGGCGGCGGCGTTGTTGAGGATGTCGGCCGTTTCGGCCGCGAAGCCCACGGCGATCTGATCCGGACGCCGCGTCAGGCCCACGTGGGCCGCGATGTCGGGATTGGGTTCCAGATCGATCTGGAGGCCGCCTTCGTCGCGCTTCCGCTTTTCCTGAGCGGGATGATCTACGCGGTAGTCCGCCACGGCGGCGGCGGCGATGAAGATATCGGCCTGGGGCAGGCAGGTGTTCACGGCGTCGAGCATGGCGAGGGCCGTGGGGGCATCGATGACCTGGGCCAGGTCGGGGGGAGCCACCTCGCAGGGACCGGAGACGACGGTAACTTCCGCCCCGCGCATGAGGGCTTCGAGCGCGATGGCGTGGCCCATCTTGCCGCTGCTGCGGTTGCCGATGTAGCGCACGGGATCGATGGGCTCGTGGTTGCCGCCGCTGGTGATGAGCACGCGCTTGCCCGCAAGGCTCTGGTCGTTGCGGAGGGCAATGCGGGCGGATTCGAGGATGGCGGGCGTCTCGATGAGGCGTCCGGGTCCAAACTCGCCACAGGCCAGGGCACCCGTGCCCGGTCCCACGAAATGACAGCCGCGCGACTTCAGCAGGGCGATGTTGTCCTGCGTGGCGGGGTGCTGATACATCATGGTGTTCATGGCGGGTGCAAAGAGGATAGGGGCGCGGGTGGCCAGCAGGGTCGTGGTGAGCCAGTCGTCCGCCAGGCCGTGGGCCGCTTTGGCGATGATATTGGCCGTGGCGGGCGCGATGAGGAAAAGGTCCGCGCGGCGGGCCACGGCGATGTGTTCGATGTCCGGATTCTGCGCCGGCTCAAACATATCGGTGATGGCGCGCTGGCCGGTGATGCCTTCGAGGCTGGCCGCGCCCAAAAATTCGCGCCCCCCGGCGGAGAGGACCGGCAGCACGGTTGCGCCGGCCTCCACGAGCCGGGAGGCGATTTCACACGCTTTGTAGGCAGCGATGGAGCCGGTAACGCCGAGGACGATTACCTTGCCATCAAAGTCGCTGGCCATGGATTTTTACTCCAGGTAGTTCTCTTCTTCCTGGGTGGCCGTGATATAGCCAAGCTTGTCGTCCAGCACTTCCTCAAGGGCCGTGATGGTCGATTTCTTGGCGTTGGTCACCGTGCCGAAGCCGTGGGACTCGTTCTTGTTGATCTGGTTGGCGCGACGGGCGGCCACGATCACAAGACGGTACAGGCTGTCGATTTTGCCTTGGAATTCATCTACCGAGAACGGGGTGGGCATTGTGCAGTCTCCTAGGGTTGCCGAAAGGCGCGGCAGCGCTCGGCGCGAATAATCGCTTCCAGATCACTGGCCGCCTGATCAATTTTATCATTCACCACAATATAGTCAAAGCCATGGCGCTGGGCCATCTCATCACCGGCGTTCTTCAGCCGCAGGGCGATAACATCGTCTTCATCCGTGCCGCGGTTACGCAGCCGGGTCTCCAGCACCTCCAGCGAGGGGGGCATGAGGAACACCGTCACCACGTCGTGGCGGATTTCCTTCAGGCTTTCCATGCCCTGGACGTCCAGCTCAAGGATCACATCCTTGCCCGTCGCCAGGCAGCGGTCCAATTCGCTGAACAAGGTGCCGTACAGGTTGCCGTGGACCTCGGCCCACTCGACAAACTCGTCGGCCGTCCGCTTCACCTCAAAAACTTCACGGGTCAGGAAGTAGTAATCCTGGCCGTCCACTTCGCCGGTGCGTGGCGCGCGCGTCGTGGCCGAGACCGTCGTCACGAAGGAACCCGCCTGGCTCTCCCGCACCTTGTTGAGCAGCGTGAGCTTGCCCGCGCCCGAGGGCGCGGAAATGACCAGAAGTACGCCTTGCTTCGCCACGGCCGACGTCCCTCTACTCGATGTTCTGCGCCTGTTCGCGCAGTTTTTCCAGTTCCGCTTTGAGGCGGAGGACTTCACGGGTGACATCCAAATCGCGCATTTTCGAGCCCAGGGTATTGATCTCGCGCTGCAATTCCTGAGAGAGGAAATTGAGGTCGCGGCCGATGGGCTCTTTCTGGCGCAGGAGGCTCAATACCTTTTCAAAGTGGCTCTTCAGGCGAACGACTTCCTCGTTCACATCCATCTTGTCGGCCATGAGGGCGATTTCGATGGCGAGGCGCTCCTGGGTCAGACCCACGTCGGTATTCAACTCGATGACCTTGGCGCGCAGGCGCTCTTCATAGGCCTTGGCCAGATCGGGGAGCATGCCTTCAATAATCGTCAGGGCGTCCTGCATCTCGGTGATGCGCACGGCCACGTCGCGGGCGAGGGATTCACCCTCTTCGGCGCGGGACTGGTTCAACTGGTTCAGGGCTTCGGCAAAGGCCGCGCAGAGGGGATCCTTCACGGCGTCCAGATCCTGCTCCTGCTCCTCCTGATAGAAGACGCCTTCCATTCGGGCCAGCGTGTCGAGGGACATGGCCCCGGTGCTGTTCATCAGCCGGGCCAGTTCCTTGCTCGCGTCGATGTACTGCTTGGCGTTTTCGGCATCAAAATGGATGACGGGACGGCCCATGGGCCCGCGGCCACGGCGGATGGAGACGTTGAGCTTGCCGCGCGAAAGGGCGTCTTTCACCAGATTGCGCAGGGGTGTTTCCAGCGCGGCCCAGACGCTGGGCATGCGAAAGGTGCATTCGAGGAAGCGGTGATTCACCGTGCTCACTTCGATGGTGACGCTTTCGTTGTCGATATCGGCGCTTACGCGGCCGAAACCGGTCATGCTGCGGGTCATAGGATGCTCCTGAGTCTCGTGCGGAAACCCCGGAGTATAGCGGAGCGGGGGTGTTTTTCGCAAACTTTTGCGGGGGAAGGAGTTAGCAGTTGACAGTTGACAGTTGACAGTTGACAGTTGACAACGGTAGGACGGATAAGACCGATACGACCGATATTACAAAATCAGTCCTATCGGTCCAATCCGTCGTATTGAGTCCTTCGTTCTTCGTTGTCCATTGTCAATTGTCCATTGTCAATTGACCGGCACCACGCTCACCTCAAACATGAGGGGCCACAGCTTCCCCGTCACGAAGAGCCTCCCGCCATTCTCGTCCCAGGCGATGCCGTTGAGCACGTCGGCACGGGCGTCCTGGGCCTCGGTTAGGAGGCCGCTGAAGTCGATCCAGCCGCTGACGATACCGGTCGTGGGGTTGATGCGGGCTACCAGGTCGGTCTGCCAGACGTTGGCCCAGATCTCGCCGTTGATGAATTCTAGTTCGTTCAACTGGGTCACGGGCGTGCCCCGATCGTAGACGTGGAGCTGGCGCACCTCCTGAAACGTTTCGGGATTGAGGATGCGCAGGATATTCGTGCCGTCGCTCATGATAAGCTCGTCGTCATCCTTTGTCAGGCCCCAGCCCTCGTTGTTGTAGGTGAAGTCACCGGTTTGCTCGAAGGTGCTCCGGTTGTAGACAAAGCCTTTCTTGTTGCGCCAGGTCAGTTGCACGATGTTGTCCCCCCAGACGGTGATGCCCTCGCCGAAATACGTGCTATCGAGGTTGACCTGCTGTTCCACGTTGCCCGTTGCCAGTTCCACGCGCCGGAGGGAAGAACGGCCATTGAGGCCCGTGCCTTCGTAAAGTATTCCATCGTCAATTTCGAGGCCCTGGGTGAATGCGGCGGCGTCGTGGGGGTAGGTATTCAAGACGGTGTAGGTATAGAAGACTGGTAGTTCTCCTTCGCCTTCTCCCTCTCCTTCTCCCTCACCGCTGGACACACCCAGTTCCGCGGCGCTGAGTTCGCCGTTGCTGTCGGTGTCCAGTTGGGCGAACTGGTCATCTGTCATGTCCTCGACCTGCGCCCGTGCTTCGGCCAGACTCAAGGCTCCACTGTGATCCGCGTCGGCGTCGGCGAAATGGTCCCGGAGCAGGATGGTGACTTCCGCCAGGGTGGGGCCCGGATCGACAGGGCCTGGACATCCCGACAGGGGGAGGATGGCAAGGAAAAGGCAGCAGATTAGCAGGCGCATGAAGGAGTTCCTGGTGGCGCGCCGCTGTACTGGGTGCGGCGCATGGGGGTATTATACCGCACGTCATGGCGGCCGCCACTACCTGGCGCCGCCCCCAACCCTCCAGGAGCAGATCATGCGTGTTTTGGTTATCGGCGGCACCGGCCTCATCAGCACCGCCATCGTCCACCGGCTGTTGGCGTCCGGCCACGAGCCCATCCTCTTCAATCGGGGAACGACACCCTCGCGGCTCCAGAGCGATGTGGAGGTGCTCCAGGGGGACCGACAGGACCTCGACAGTTTTGCCGCCGCCGTGGCCCCGCTGAAGTTCGACGCTGTGATAGACATGCTGACCTACGACCGACCGACAGCTCAGCACAGCGTTTCCCTGTTTCGGGGTCGGGTGAGTCAGTACCTGTTCTGCAGCACGGTTTGCGTCTATGGCGGGCCTCTTTCGAAGATTCCGGCGCTGGAAAATGAACCCCGCACCCCGGTTAGCGTCTATGGCCAGCGAAAGCTCGAAGCGGAAGACGTATTCTTTGAGGCCTTCTCCCGCGACGGGTTTCCCGTGACCCTGTTCCGTCCGTCCCACTGTTACGGGCCGGGACAGCCGCTCCTCGACATCTGGGGCTACGACGCGAGCCTGGTTACGCGCCTGCGTGAGGGCCGACCCATCCTCGTGGCAGGGGACGGCTACGGATTGTGGCAGCCGGGCCACGTGGACGACGTGGCGAAGGGTTTCGTGGGCGCGCTTGGGCGAACGACGGTGCTCGGCCAGGCCTATAACATTGTGGGTGACGAAATCATGACGTGGCGCCGTTTCCATGAGCGCATGGCGGAGGCCATCGGCCTCGAGGCCAACATCGTGACGATGACGACCGAACAGATCGCCGCCGGGACGCCCAATGGCAAGGCGGAGTGGCTGAAAGAGAATTTTCAATACCATGCGGCCTACAGCAGCCAAGCGCTCCAGCGGGACGTGCCGGAATTTCGGAATCTGATGTCGTGGGAAGACGGCGTGCGCGATGTCGTGCGCTGGATGGATGAGAATGAGCTTCACGAACCAGCGGATGCCAAGCCGTGGGTGGATGAATTGGCGGCGAAGGCGCGGGGATTTGTCGAGGCACTCGGGACGGACTCGCGCCCGTGACTTCGTCTGGCGCTTGCCCCGTTCAACATTGAGCCGGCTACGAATCGCGACGGTAGGCTGATTGCGCGTGCCTGTCCCAGGGGATGGGTGGGAGGACGTGGTGCCGCATCCTGTCGCCAGTAGTCCGAACGATTCAGCCGCAAAAGAACGCAAAGAGCGCAAAGAAAAAGGGATATTTCTTTGCGCTCTTTGCGTTCTTTTGCCGCTAAAAATAAGTGGGCCGATTCAGAAAACCTTGCCTTCTTTCGGGAGCTCCTCAATCGTCATCTTAAGGACTTCCACCAGATTACGCCCCGCTTCTTCCTTGGTGTGGCCCCAAGTGGACACGCCCTGCTCCAACAGTTCCGGCACGCAGGCGAACCAATGATCGCCATCGGGCTCGACCACAAAAGTCAATGAAAAGCTCTCCATGCCTGAGATGTCCTCCGATACGGTTGGTGACATTATGATAGCACAAGCAGGCGGGGAAGGCGGGGCAATCGTATTATCATTTCAGTGATTGCGGCGGGGCTATGGAGCGGGGGCTTTCCAGCCCCCGACCCGTGCAACGCAGTTGCAAGGGCAAAACGATGAAACAGAAAAGGGGGCAATGGGCCTTGTGATTGCCGCGCGTCACGATTCCAACCTCCACTGGGACATGCCGCCGCTTTGGCGTGGGCATTGCCTGACTGGGTTGGAGGTGAAGTCGTCGAGTTTGTGCGGCTTCTTTCAGGTGCCCGTGCGGCGGTACGTCCCTATGCGCTCAGTGCTTGTGGTCGGCGGCGTAGTGCTCTTTGAGCAGGTCGCGGCCAAAGTCGCCGTGGAAATCGCGCCAGGCGGCGTGCACGTGGTTGGCGTTGTTCTGGGTGTTGTCGTATTCCACGATGAAGGTCTTGCCCTGCAGGCGGTAGTAGTGGCCCTGGCCCTTCTCAAGGCTGCCCATCCAGGCAAATTTCACGTCGTCAATGCCCGCCTTCTGGATGCGGGCCAGGCGCTGGGCGGAAACCTCGGGAAGCTGGATCCGTGCATGGGCCTCGATCAGCGCGACGAAGTCCTGCTTCTGCTGCTCGGTCAGGGCGGAATAGGCGATGCCCTTGTCCTCCTGCATCGGGGCTTCCACCTTGTCGCCGGTGAAGACGTCGTTGGGGGCCGTGGCGTCTATGATGGCCACCGATTTCTGTTCGTCGCTCATTCCCGAAACGAAGGCGCGACCCAGATCCTCCAGATCACCCAGAGCCCGGGTACCTTGCAGCGGACCGGATTTCACGTCACCGGGGTTGGTGCCCATGAACTGGGGGGAATCCGAGATGGCCTTGCCCTTGACGATGGTCCAGTTCAGCGAGAGGTGATGGCCCTCATAGCGGAAGCCCCAGGTGCCGTCTTTCGCGGGTGTGCCAAAAACGGTGAAATGGTAGTCCAGCGGGTTGCGGTGGGTGGCCTGGGGGCCCTCCAGTTCGCGCAGCACCCCTTCCAGCGAGCGAATCGTCTCCACCGTCTTGTAGCCGTGGTCGCTCAGGGCGGCCTTGAGCACCGCGTGGGCCAAGGGAAGCTGGTCGTCGGTCAATTGTTCAAGGGAAATGCCGTTGCGCTTGGTCGGCACAAAGTGCCAGTTCCAGCGCTCCTCGGCGTCAAAGGGATAAACCGCGATGGCGCGCTGCTCCTCGGTAAGTCCGGCGGTGAAGGCGTTCACGGCGTCCGCCAGACCGTCGGCGGGGTTCAGGGCCGAGGCCGCGGCACTCAGCAGCAACAGAAAAGAGGTCGTAGTCAGCATGAATCGTGCTCCGTGACCCCGGAAAGGGCCCAATTTTGCGGGGGACGCCCGCCAGGGGAAGGGCAGGGAGGCTCGCAACGGGCCTCCAGACCGGGCGCGAGCATAATGAATGGGACGGGAAAATAGCAAGGGAAATTTGTATAGGCTGCGCGCTCCTGTGGTACAATCCCGCAGGAGTGCGTTCGGGGCCCGTACGCTTGACCGGACGTTGTACTCCTTCGTTTTTTCCCCTCAGATGCTCCACAGTAGCAGAAGGTTTGAAGCGCAACGTATGCAGAAAGAAGAATCCATACAAGTCGAAGGCACGGTGGTTGAACCTTTGCCGAACGCCATGTTCCGTGTAAAGCTTCAGAATGACCACATGGTGCTCGCGCACATCTCCGGCAAGATGCGGAAGTTCTATATCCGCATTCTCCCCGGTGACCGCGTCACCTTGGAAATGTCCCCCTACGACCTGAGCAAAGGTCGCATCACCTACCGGTACAAATAAGCCTTCCGTACCGCTCTCCGGGTTCGCCCGTCTCCTCCATTCGAAGTCTTGCCGTGGTGGAGTGCTGTGCCGTATCCACGCCAAGCCTTTTTCGCCCCCTCAGGGCGCGGCTTTCGGCACCGGCACGTTCTGGGGACCCGTTGCCCGGGGCTGCCAGTCTTTGGGAACCAACTCCATCGGTCGATAGCTCGCATCGACCGCACCCTCCTTATTGACGGTCACGGTATACAGCCGACTCTGCAGCGTTGCCGGGCGCGACCACTGGTCGAAAACAAAATTGCCCATGCTGTAGATAATCAGGCCATCCTTGTACCAGGCGGCATCCTGCTGCACGTGGGGGTGGTGCCCCGCCACGATATCCGCCCCCTGATCGATCGTAAATTGCCCCAACTCCACCTGTCGAGGACTGGGCGCGTTCTGGTATTCCGTTCCCCAGTGATACGACACAATAATGACGTCCGCATTCGGCTTCAAGGCCGCAATATCCCGTGCGATCGCCTCTTTCTCCGCGCGGGCAGGCCTCTTTTCGTAGTTCATGAACTCCGGCGGATAGGCATAGGGTGATTCGGGGTCGGCGTAGCCCAGAAACCCAATGCGCAATCCCTTGCGCTCGATCACGATCGCCTGTTGGGGCGTGTCTCCCGTGACGATGCCGAGTGGGGGAATCGCGCTATTACCGAGGATTAGAAGCGTGTCGTCAAGAGCGATGGCGCCATAGTCCAGCGTGTGGTTGTTGGCCAGCGAAAGCAGATCAAAGCCCGCGAATTGGAGCCCCTCGGCGGCCTCCGGCGGGGCGTTAAAAACATATTTTTTCTTAAGCGCTTCGCCCTTGCCGGAGATGGGGCATTCCAGGTTGCCAAATGCGATGTCCGCCGCCTGAAGCAGGGGGGCCGCTTCTTTGAAGGGATAGGTGAAGTCGAGATTACGCGTGGTGAGATCCTTCTCCACATTGCGCGAAAGCATGATATCGCCCACGAGCGCGATGCTGACCGTGTCGAGTGCGGGCACGGCAGGTGCGGCAGAGGCAAGGGGCGCAGGCGACACCGTCGCAGGCGGTTTGGAAGGCTCGGGGTCTGACTCTTCCGTGGTCTCCGACTCCTCAGCAACTTCCTTCTCCACGGATTCGACACTGGCGGGCTTGGCTTCAGGGGCTGAAACCCGCGTGGAGTCGTCGGCGCGATAGAAAAAAAGCAAGCCCAGCAGCAGGGAAACATAGGCGGCACCGAACAGATGGCGCGTTTCAAGCCAGGGCTTTCGTGCTGTCGTCGTGGAAGTAGAGACGGGCGCTTCGGCGACCGCCGGAGTCGATACTGAAGCGGGGGCGGGTTCGGCGGTGGCCAGTGCGGGTGCCGGCACAACATGCGAAAGGTCGGGCACCGCCAGCGCGGTTAGCCCTTCTGCGGCGGCAACAGCCTCGCGCCGGGGAAGGAGATGGACCCCCACGATATACAGCCCGAGTACTAGGTAGAGGCAGGAGAGAATGAAGCACAAGTCGAAGTTGAGCTCCATGCCGCCACGGCGGAGGGCGTAGGAAATGATGGTGACCGCGAAGAAGAGGCCCGCGCCAATGGCGTTGCGGGTCAGTTCGAGCCGGGGCAGGAAAATGAGGAGCGGGACAATCAGCATGACATAGTAATAGAACGTCGGGGCGGTGAGAAAGAACGCGGGCACAAAGCCGAGGCCGATAGCCTGATAGGGCTTCATGCGGCGTGCGGCGGCGAAACTCAACCCCAACGCAACGGCCATGATGGCGCGCCAGAGACCTTGATGTTCGGTGAAGGCATTAGCTTTGCCCACGACACCCTCGTAGGGCCAGAGGAAGATATACTTGAAGCCCACGCGCGTGGTCGAGATGTCGTTATTGTGGACACCGATCTTGGCGAAGAATTCCTTCCACAGCGGCAGGCCGTAGTAGACGTAGGCGGCGAGGGTCAGGAGGATGCCCGTCACCGCGAAGGCGGCGAAGAAGCGGAGGTAATCCCGGTTGAGCTTACGCGTGGCGAGGAACTCCCAGCAGAGAAGGGCGCCGAGGCCGAAAGCAAAGATTCCGGGGAAGATGCGCGCGGCGGCGGCGTAGGCCAGCACCACGCCGGCGCTCCGGTAGTGCTTCAGGTGGAGCAGGCACATGCTCGCCACGAGGCAGGCGACCCAGTCCATGCGCATCAACGCGCCCTTGATATGCACGAAGGCCAGGGCGAAATTGGTGCCGAAGAAGGCCAGCGCGAAGAGGGCGCACCACGGACCAAAAGCCCGCCAGATGAGCAGAAACATGCCGAGCAGAATGAGGGGATCGAGGGCCACGAGGAACTGCATGCCCGCTTCGCTGCTGGTGGGAACGAGATTCGTCAGCATACCCGCGAAGAGGGACCAGACCGGGGTCCCGTTGTAGCCTTTGTCGCGCAGCATGTCCTGCCACTTCGCCTTGGGCACCAGACCCTGAAAATAGGCGATATCCTTCTTGAACTCTTCCCAGCGTTCCGGGGTGAAGCGACCCTTGATGGCGTCTTTGTTCGCGAGAACGTCTTTGACCGGCGTGTAGCCGTGTGTGGCGAGATTCCGGATGGGCTGTTTGGTGTTGTAGACCTTTTTGCCCTCCAGATCGGCGAGGAGGGATGCCGCGTACTGGTTGTGATACCCCAGCTCCGGCGCATACTTAGTGCCGGTGTAGTAATGGTAGAAATCGTGGGGATTCATGAAACGGCCGTAGCGCACCCAGCCGAACTCATAGTAAGACGCGACGGCGCCCGCGCCGATGAGAACGAGGGCGACAAAAAGGGGCCACATCCGGGCCTGCAGGCGCTGGCGCACACAGATCGCATAGATGATGATTGCGGCCAGCGCACCCTCCGCGAGGAGCGCTTTTAAGAATTCACGAAATGCTGGTGTGTCCATGAGGCCTGCAAGAGGTTGTAATTCAGAGAGTGTCGGGACCGGGCGGGGGCGTGATAGCGCGGTTTATCCGTGCGCGCCAGACGCCATAACCCAAGGTGCCCGCAATTATAATCAAAGTGGCGCCCGCAATCCGAAACCCGAGGAAAAGTCGCGCGGGATGGTAGCTGAACACGACCTCGTGGGAGCCCGCGGGCACCGCGATGGCCTTGAAGGCTTCGTTGGCCAGAAAAATCGGGGTTTCCTTGTTGTCCACGGTGGCTTTCCAGCCGGGATACATGGCGTCCATGAAGGTGAGGAGGCGCGGGCCCGGCAGATCGGTCAGGGTGACCGCAACGGAATTGGCCTGGCGCTTCTTGATTGCGATCAGCGGGTTTTCGTCGCGCTTGTCGGCCAGGATGTCGAATTGGTTGAAGCGCACGGCGCTGGTGGTGGCGGTGGCTTCCAGCGTGAGCGAGGTTTCCGTGATGGCGTAGTCCGGTAGGGCGATTTCCACCGTGGCCCCTTCTTTCGCGGTCTTGCGCAGGCGCTGGGTCATGCCGTGGACCCAGTTACCGGAAGCAGGGTCGGTAAAGCGAATCCGCAGCGTGGCGTTGCCTGGGGCCACGTATTGAATGGACAGGGTGTTGTGCCGACCGGTGAATTCGATAGGTGGCAGTTCGAAGGACTGCTTCTTCGCGCCGCCTTTGGCGTTGAAGTGGAAGGGGCTGCCGTCCTTGTGGGTCAGCGTGCGCCGCTCCACATCGTCGGAGTGCATTCTGTTCTGGACGCTGGCAACTTCCACGCGGGGAATCGGGATTTCCTGCGCCGCATCGAGAAAGGTGGTCGTCGTACTCATGAAGGGCACGCTTCGCTTCGGGAGGGGACCAACCACGTACTGACTGGATAGCCAGAAGGCGCGCTTCAACAGGAGATTGCCGCGCACGTTCGCCTCGGTGGGTTCGTCGGGGTTGATGAGGCGCCGATAGCCTTTCAACCTCGCTTCGCCCCCGGCCACGTCGCGCACGCGGCCGATGTGGGCGGGCTCATAACCGTTCATGACGCCGCGCAGCGCATAGAGGTGGCGGTTCGCGAGGGGATCCGTGCCGCGCACGTTGTCCGCCCAGAGGGTCGCGCCGCCGTCGAAGGTGCCGGCCCACTTGGGGAAGTTTTCCCGGTAGATCAGCCAGTGGACATAGGGGCGGGACCACACGAGGGTCTCGGCGAAGATCAGGGCCACGATGGCCACGCGCCACAGGGGCTTTCCGGGCAGCCAGGCCGCCAGGGCCACGGCGGCCAGGGTCAGCGCGGGAATGCCGACACCCTTCAGCGGCGTAACCTCCAGGAAGCCGTTCGGCTCCATCAGGGGCCACAGGGAATAGAGGCAGAAGCCGCCGACGGCCAGCGCCAGGGTCCACGGGAGCGCGCTGCGGCGGGTAAGGACGCGGGTCACGGTATCAAAGCCCATGGCGGCCACCAGCCCGAAGAGGATGAGCCCGAAGTCCAGCGCCCGGTTGGAGCTGACCATTTCCATGGGCGTGATCTTGTAGACCAGCGTGGCCATGGGGAAGGGCACGCCCATCGCGCAATCGAAGAGCACGAGGAGAACGCCCAACGCTGGCAGAAGCTCTTTCCAGCGCGGAAAGCCGAGCCCGGCGATGGCCAATATGATCGCGCCGATGCCCGCGCCACGAATCGCCTCGGACTCGTATTTCAAGCCCGGATAGCGAATGAAATTCTGAAAGAGCTCGTGGAGCGTGCCTTTGTAGACCGGCGGCAGAAAGGTGTATTCCCCGCTGCCGCCTCGGCTGCCGAAGCTGGAGAGTTCTGATCCCGCCAGGAGCAGGGGAGAGGCCAGCATGCCCCCCAGGCCAAACATCAGGCCAATGAAGAGCGCATCGCCCGACAACACTCGGACGATGCCGCGCGGGCTGAACTGGAGGGGCCGCTCGATAAGGGTGATGCGGTAGAGCAGGGCGTACATGCCCACGCTGAGCCCGAAGTAGGGCGCGATATTGATGGCGCCGGAGAGGAGGGCATTGCCCACGATGAGGCTGCACGCCGTGCCGGAAATGACTTTCGTCAACACGGAGGGACTGCGCAGGGTGTGGCGCGCGATCAGGAAGAGCCAGGGCACCCATGCGACCATGGTGATGAAATGGTATTCGCACACGCGCCGCACCCAGATGGCGCTGAACATGAAGATGATGGCGGCAAGGAGGCTCGCGAGCAAGGAAAGCTTATGATCCTTCGCTAGATAGGTGATGCCCACGCCCGCGAGGAGGATGTGGAATCCCATGAGGGCGGCCCAGCCGATCTGGGTGTTCACGGGCGTCGGATTCGTCGTCAGCAGGCTGCGCACGAGGTTGGGCGGGTAGAGTCCCACGCTGACGGGATTGGCGGCGTAGGGCATGCCCATGAAGGTCAGCGGATTCCAGTAGGGATACTCGCCCTCGCGCTGGATCATGTAATCCATGAAATAGGACAGAGGGCCCTGCGCGCGATAGATATCATAGCGTCCCGCACGGTTCGGGTCGCCGCTGAAGACCACATAGGAGTAGGTGGCCAGGAGCGCCAGGGTCAACACCGTGACGATCAGCACGAAGTCCCGCAGTCCACGGGGGATCTTGTTCATGACCGGCGCGATCGTGGCGCGGGCCTTTGCAGCGAGGGAAGCCGACATCAGCCGCCCAGGGGCTTCGCGGGCACGCCGGCCACGATGATATTTTCTGTCTCGATGGGCTTGGCCACGCAGGACTGGGCACCGGTGATGACGCCCGCCGCGATGGCCGTCTTCTCGCGCACCGCCGTGCCGGTGCCGAGGGAGACGCCCTCGCCCAGGGTGACGTTGCCCGAGACGTGGCAACCGGGGTTGCAGGTGACGAAATTGCTCAGGATCGCGTCGTGGCCCACGGTGCAGTTGAGGTTGATGAGGACATAATCACCGATGGTGACGTTGGTGGTGACAACGCAGCCGGGCGTGATGACGCCGCCGCGACCGATGACGCAGTCGCTGCCCTGAACCAGCGCCCGGGGGTGGATTACCGTGGGGGCGGGCTCGAGACCCGCGTCAATCGCCTTGGCCGCCATGATCCGCTTGGCCTTCGGCTCGCCGATGGCGATGGAAAAATGCCGGATGCTGATCGGGCCCGCCGCACCGGGAATACCGGCGATGTGCTTGAAGTTCCAGTCTTTTACGACGGGAAAGTCGCGCCCGCCCACGGTGACGACCTGTGTATCCGTGACGTCATCCACAAAGACGATCAGTGTCCCCGGCCAGGTTTCCTGGACATGCCAGTACATTTCCCGGGCGAAGCCGCCCGCGCCGAGGAGGGCGAGTCCCTCGATCATAGCGATCCCTTTCGCAGGCAGGTGCGGACGATGTAGGCCGGCCTGCGCTGGAGCATGTTGTGGTTGCGCACGATAAATTCTCCCACCAGGCAGAGCACCGCGAGGGTGAGGAGCAGTCCAAAGATGACCGCGTTCAGGATCAGACCGTTCGTCGTCTCGGTCAGCACGGAAAAGGGGAGGAACCACCCCAGCAGAATCCGGACCACGAAGAGGACCGCCAGCACGAAACACGCCGTGCCCAGGTATTGAAAAGGCCGCGTGGTAATCCCCACGAGGTTTTCCATGTTGTAGTCGAAGAGCTTGCGGAAGGTCCAGCCCGACTTGCCGTACTTGCGCGGGAAGTGGGTGATGGGCACCTCGGCGCAGCGCTGGCACTGGGCGATGACATAGGCCGGCTGCCAGGGTTTGAAAGGGCCATACGCGAAGGCCAGAATGAGGCGCGCGTCGAAAATCTTGAACGTGCACCCGAAATCGGTGAACTCACTTCGCGAAACGCGTCGCATGATCATGTTGGCGATCTTCGAGGGCAACACCCGGCTGAGGGAATCGCGCCGGTCCGTGCGGCAACCGCTCACGATGTCGAAACCCGCGTCGTACTTCGCCACAAGCAGGGGCAGTTCGCCCGGATCGAGCTGCAGGTCGCTATCGATGAAGACAAACTTCGCGCCACGGGCCTGAAGGAAGCCCGCCGTCATGGCCGCGGCCTGTCCCGAGTTCTTGAAGAGGTCCAGAATCGCCGCTACCTTCGGATCGCGGTTGAAGATGGCCTGGAGACGCGAAAAAGTGCCGTCGGTGCTACCGTCGTTCACGAAAATGATCTCGTAACTCCGATTCAGCCCTTCCAGGGCCGCCGAGAGCTTGCCATAGAACTCATCAATACTCTTCTCTTCGAAGTAGCACGTGATGATGACACTGAACTCGGGTGTGGAAGTCGTGGGCATGCGTCTCTCGCCTGGGTTGGTCGCGGCTACCGCCGCCGCGAAGACCAATTATGCCGAAGGGGGAAATTGAATTACGAATTATGAATTGTGAATTAAGAATTGGGGACAATGGGGATGGGTCTTATCTTATGGGTCTTATGGGTCGTATGGGTCTTATGGTGCCTCATACCGACCCATACGAGTCATAGGACGCACAAGACCCATATCAGCCTTCAGCCTTCAGTGCGCTTGCCTTTCCCACACTACATGATCCACCATGGCCTCAGGGGCCAGAGGCCCCCGAAACCTGAGCTGCCCACGGAAGTACCCATGTCCATACCCGCCCACGACCCCACCGCTGAATACACCCGACGCCTTGCCGATCGCGAGGCGGCCCGTCGCGCCTATGATATTCGCTTTGACCGCATCGCAAATGGTCGGCTGGCCGTATTTGTCCTGGCCGTGGCACTCGCGGCGGTTGCCTGGTGGGGCGGTATTTCCTTTGGCTGGCTGGCCCTGCCGGGCGCGGCGTTCACCGGCCTGGTGGTGTGGCACGAAATCACATCGCGTGCCGCCGCGCGGGCGGACGCCGCCGCCGACCACTATCGCAAGGGGCTGAAACGTATAGATGGCACCTGGCCCGGCCGTGGACAGGGCCGTCACTTCCCGCTGCCGGAAGAGCATCCCTATGCGTCTGATCTCGATCTCTTCGGGGAGGCCTCCCTCTTCGAGTTGCTTTGCCAGGCCCAGACTCGCGCGGGGGAGGAGCGCCTCGCCGGATGGATGACCCGGACCCAGTCCGCAGAGGCCATCCGCGCGCGGCAGGAGGCCGTCCGCGAGCTGGTGGGCCGCCTCGATCTCCGGGAGGATCTCGGCCGGCTCGGCGCCGAAGTGCGGCGTTCCATTCGCGGCGACAGCCTGGCGCGCTGGGCGGAGCGCGAGGCCCAACTCCCGCAGGGCTGGCAGCGCATGAGCGCCCTGGCCCTCTCCGCGGCCGTGGTCGCATCGTTGGTGCTCATGGTGGAGATGAGTATTGTAGCGCCCTTCTTTCTCCTGGCCGCCGTGCAACTGGTGGTATTCAAGTTTGTCGTGAAGCCAATGTTGAATGTCGTACGCGTGGCCGAAGAGCCCGCCCGGGAACTGAACGTACTCGCGACGCTGCTCCTCCGCATCGAGCGGGAGTCTTTCACCAGCGCCCCGTTGAAGGCGATTCAGGAGCGACTGCGCGAGGGCGGACAGCCCGTCTCCGCGCGCATCGCCCAGTTGGAGCGGCTGGTTTATCTCTACGATCTGCAGGGTAACCAGCTCTTCGCGCCTGTAGCGTTTATCCTCATGTGGGGCGTGCATGTGGCCTTCGCCATGGAAAACTGGCGCGCGCGCTGGGGACGACACCTGCCCGACTGGCTGGAGGCCGTGGGTGAATTCGAGGCGCTCCTGTCCCTCGCGGGCTTTGCCTATGAACACCCGAATTACCCCTTCCCCAAGGTGCTGGAAGGTCCGCCATCGCTGGCGGGCGAGGCCCTGTTCCATCCCTTGCTCAAGCCGGGTGCCTGCGTCGCAAACGACGTCCACCTCGGCGGCGAACTTCGCGTGACTATCGTGAGCGGATCCAACATGTCCGGCAAGAGTACGTACCTGCGCGTCGTGGGGATCAACGTGGTCCTCGCCCACCTCGGCGCGCCGGTCGCGGCGAAGTCGCTCCGCCTGACGCCCTTTCAGATCGGGGCCACCCTCCGCGTGCAGGACTCGATTCAAGGTGGCGTGTCGCGCTTCTACGCGGAATTGCGCCGTCTCAAGGCCGTGGCGGAATTGATCAACGGCGAGACGCCCGTGCTGTTTTTGTTGGACGAAATTCTCCATGGCACGAATTCTCACGATCGCCAGATCGGCGCCGAGGCCCTGGTGAAATCCTTCGTCGAGCGCGGGGCCGTGGGCTTCGTCACGACCCACGACCTCGCCCTGACCAAAGCCGCGGACGCCATGGGCGCGGCGGCGAAGAATGTACATTTCTCCGATCACCTCGACGGCGGCGAACTGCGCTTCGACTACACCATGCACCCCGGTGTGGTGACCCACAGCAATGCCCTGCAACTTATGGCGAATCTGGGCTTGCTGCCTTAGGGACGGACCCGCGCCGACGTACCCCATGTGACGGAACGCGCCGTGAAACGCTGCAGAAACCTGGTGCGCCGCAAGCGATGTCCGCGCGCGGGCCTGTCCCGGTGGAGCAAGGGAAGAGCATTGGAACCACAAAGAACGCAAAGGGAACAGCTATAGGTCGATTTTTCGCGACCAGCGACTCCTTTTGGATTGCGGTTCCACTTTATTCTCTGTGTAAATCTGTGGGGAGCTCAGGGAGACGAAAATGGAATTTCCCACAGATTCTCACAGATTCGCACAGATGGGAAGCGGGGTTGAGGAAGGCTGGGGCGCAACTGTTCGTGTATCGCGGACTTACTTGCTGCCGAGGTCGCTCGAATGGCCCATGACGGAGACGGTGATTACAGTGTTGCGGGAGTTGGATGGACTGGGGAAGTTGGTCGATCATATAGCGAGGTAACGCAGAAGGGATTGTCATGGCAAGTCGGACTCCAAACCATGCAGGGCAAGGGAAGCCTCAACGTATCTGGAAAAGGATTTTCGCCACGTTACTGGCCATTATGGTCACCACTGCTGTCTGCTTCGCGTTCTGGTCACTGCGCGAAATGAGCAAGATTGCCAGGCTGGCATCGTGTCGGCCATACTCGATTGCTTGGGTCGCGTCCGATTTTTCAAAGAACTACGGGGGCCTGTTTCCACCCCTCTCCGCCGAACCAGGCCGGCTCATGCTGGACGTAGACGCTGGACGACCCTATATGTGGGGAATGAACGAATACATATGCGAGTTCGACAAGCAGGGACGGGCAGAGAGCGAGGCGCCGGGAGCCACTATCAACGACTGGAGTTACGTTTACCTGGGGTATGTAATAGAGAATCAGGCGCAGTTAGAATTGTTCGCGGAGGCGTACATGCGAATCGTCGCGCAGAAGGGCGACTTCACGCAGGACATCAAGGTCGCTTCGGGCCAAGGCAACTGTGGCACGGATACGCTCCACCGCATGCGAAGCCAAGACGATCTGCTGGAAATCTTACCGTGTTTGCGGGGCAGGCTGGACAGAATTCCACTGGTCATTGAATGGCCTGAAAACCATCGCGGTCCGGTGGCCAAGGTGGTGTCGCTTGCTCCAAAGTCACGGGGTGATGTCATGCCCTATCCCGGCGAGTGGCCCATGACCGAGGCGGCAATTGGGGTACTCCGCGAATTGGACGCCTTGGGTGCAGGCGAAAGCACCGAATCCAACGCCCGCTGACCCGCCGAGTGCTATACTGCGCTGGCGCGGACGAACACGTCGCCCTGACCGTCAACCGGTTTCCCGGTTGCCGCACTGGTGCGAAGGACCCATGCGAGCGCTGGAGTCGGCTCAATGAAGGTAGCCATGCTATCGCCCATCGCGTGGCGCACACCGCCGCGCCATTATGGCCCCTGGGAGAATGTGGTCTCCCTGCTGACCGAGGCGCTCGTCGCGCGCGGACTGGAGGTCACCCTGTTTGCCACGGGAGACTCTCAGACAAGCGCCACGCTGTCGAGCGTGTGCCCCATGGGTTACGAGGAAGATCGGGCCATGAATCCCAAGGTATGGGAGTGCCTTCATGTTGCGGAGGTCTTCGAGCGGGGGGGTGAGTTCGACCTCATCCACAGTCACTTCGACTTCCTGCCCCTGAGCTATTCCCGCATGACGAAGACGCCGTTGGTTACGACTATCCACGGGTTTTCGTCACCCGACATTCTGCCGGTCTACAAGAAGTACAACGCGAGCACCAGCTACGTGTCGATCAGCGAGTCTGATCGCTCGCCCGAGCTGGACTACGCAGCCACGGTCTATCACGGCATCGATCTGGATCGCTTCACCTTTCAGGGAGAGCCGGGGGAGTACCTGCTCTTTTTCGGGCGCATACACCCGGACAAGGGCACGAAGGAGTGCATCGAGATCGCACGGAACACGGGTAAGAAGCTCGTGCTGGCGGGCATCGTGCAGGACGCGGAATATTTCGAGCGCGAGGTGCAGCCCCACCTGAACGATGATCGCTGCGTCTTCGTCGGCAGCGTAGGGCCCGGGCGGCGCGATCAATTGATGGGCGGTGCATTGGCACTGCTTCATCCGATTGGATTCGACGAGCCCTTTGGTCTTTCCGTGGTCGAAGCCATGGCTTGCGGCACGCCCGTGCTGGCAATCAACCGGGGCAGCATGCCCGAGGTCATCGATCATGGCGTTACGGGATTTCTCGTGAAGGATGCGCTGGAGATGGCGGAGTCGGTTTTTCGTATCGACGATCTGGATAGAGCACAATGTCGGCGGTGGGTCGAAGAGCGATTCAGCGTGGACCGAATGGCGCGGGATTATGAACAGGTCTATAGGCGGATTATGGCTGGAGGCGGGAAGTAGGATCGGGCAAGCATGGAGCGCCGGCGGCCCGCCGGCATTGCACCGAAGGTGCGCAAAAACATCGCCCAACCAATTGCGCTATGACATCATGTCGCTGAAAACTATGCACCTGTGGTGCATGATGCCGGCGGGCCGCCGGCGCTCCATAGCGGTGCGTTCCTTCTATTAATCGGGTCATTCTGCGTTTGGTTACGGCACATCATGTGGCAAGAGTGTTGCCTCGGCTCGTAAAGAAAAGCCGCATGGCGTATTGCGCGCCATGCGGCTTACCATATCACCTTCACTATTTCAGCGTCGTCAGGTAGGCCACCAGATCGCTCAAGTCCTGGGCGTTCATGGCGGCCGCGAGACCCGTGGGCATCAGCGAGGTCTTGCTCTTGCGGCGGTCGAGGATGTCGGCTTTTTTGATGGGCTTTACGGCACCGCTCGCGTCCTTGAACTGCACCGCATCCTTGTCTTCACTGACAATGAAACCGCTCAGGAGTCCGTCCCATTCGGTTTCGAGGATCCACACTTCGTATTCGTGGGAGATGGCCGCACTGGGGTAGAGGATGGACTGGAGCAAGGCCTCGCGTCCGGCCTTCTGTCCGATGGTGCTGAGGTCCGGGCCCACAACTTTGCCTTCGCCCGCCACCTGGTGGCAGCGATGGCATTGAGCGTAATCCTCGCTGAAGAAGACGGTCTTGCCGCGAACGGGATCGCCGTTCATAGCGATGAGTTCTTCCATCGGCGGCAGGGCCTTGCCGTCGGCCGTTAGGTCGCGGGGAAGGAGCTGCTGGGCCATCATTTGCACGTCTTCAAAGGGGCTGGCGTGGACAAGCTCGCGCACTTCGGGGGTGAGGTCTTCGGGGAGTTCGCCCGACTCCACCAGACCCAGGAGGCCCAGGGCGCCGGTGCGCGCGTTGGCGAGCTGACGCACCGCCGCAACGCGGAAGGGCAGGGGGCGTTCGGCCTCTTTCAACAGGCCCAGCAGCAAGGTCTGGCTGGCGGAGCCCCGGAAGGCCTCGATGGCGGCCAGGGCCGGTTCCTGCATGGCCTCGCCGCCGTCCTTCAGGAGCGCGGCCAATTTCCCCACGAGTTCATCTGCCTTTTCAGGATCGACTTTGGGCGCGACGATGGCAACGCTATTGAGGGAATCAAGCCGAAGGGGCTGGGACAGCTTCTCATCGAGGGCGCGGGCTACCAGGGTCGGCGCGAGACTCTGCCGACCCGTATCGAAAACGAACTGTCCAGCGGCCTTGCTTCGCGCCGGATCAGACAGCGCGGCGATGATGGCCGCGTCAATGTCCTCGCCCGCCGCCACCGCTTGCCAGTCAAGGCCCGCGTTGCGGCCCAAGTGGTGCAGTGCGTGATTGTAGAGTTCAGGTGATTCCGGTTTGAGAACCTGAGCCACCAGCAGCTTGCCGGCCTCCTCCGTGCCGATGGCATCGATGACATCCATGGCGGCCTTGCGGGGGGTGTCCCCCAGCATCGCATTTTCCAGGGCGGCCTTCGCGGCGGGTAAGGCTTCCACGGGGTGAAGCTGGAGGGCGAGCCCGGCGAAGCGCTCATCCCAGCGCCCCTCAAGTTTCGCCGCCAGTTGTTCGTAGCCCCAGGTTTCCTTGCCCCGGAAGGCGATGCCAATGGCTTCGCGGTAGAAGCGATCCTTGCCGTCGTATTGCGCCGCGAGGGCAATGAGCCACTGCTGAAGCGTCTCCGAGTCCGGTGCGTTGCGCAGCTCGACGAGTACCTGCCTGCGGACCATCGGGTCTTTATCTTCCAGCAGTTCCGGCGCTTGAAAAAGGGCATCTACACCGCGCTTTGCCAGGAGCCGCACGGCCTGCACGCGAAACGCGGGGGACTCGTCTTTCGCGAGGGCCAGCAGCGTCTCCAGACCGTGATTCTTTTCTTCGGCCAGGAGCCAGAGAGCCCGTGCGCGGATGGCGGGGTTCTTGTGCTGATACAGATGGTGGAGCTGGGGGACCTCGGCCCCGGCCAGTTCGCCCTTGAGTCGTGACTGGGCCAGATAGCGCCGCGCCAGGTTGGGCGAGGTGAAGGCCTCGGTCAGCCCGGCATCCGTCTGCACGTCCAGGGCAGGCACGGCATACTTCGAATCCTTCGCGGCCAGGCGATAGATGCGGCCGCGCGCGGTATCGCCCATGTCGTGGCCGCCCACGCCCGGATCATACCAGTCGGAAATGAAGATGGAGCCATCAGGCGCGGCGCACACGTCGCTCGGGCGGAACCACTTGTCGGAGGGCGCGGACAGGATCACCTCCATCTCGCCCTTGAAGCCCGCGCCATTTGCGACGGGACGGTAGGAGCGGATGACGCCCGGACCCGCGTCGGCATGGATCAGGGTATTGCGCAGGCGTTCGGGAAGGTTCTCGCCCTCATAAAAGAGGATGCCCGTTGGCGAGCCGAAGCCGGTGCGGATCATATTGGGCATGACCCCGGCCCGGTCCTTGTTCCAGTGGACCTCATCCAGATGGCGGTCGCCCTGGCGGCGGGGCCAGTAGCCGTAATGGCCGCCTTCAACCACGTAGTTGATCTGTACCTGCTCGTTGCCGTCATCGTCGTTGTCCGAGCCATACACGTTGCCGAAAGAGTCCACCGTGGGTTCATAGGGATTGCGCATGCCCTCGGCGAGCACTTCGAGGCGGTTGCCGTCCAGGTCCACACGAAGCACCGTCGCCGCGTCAAATTCGGGATTGTCGCCGCCCTTGCCTCCTATCTGGCGCTTGCCCGAGCCATCCGTGATGTCGAAGCCGCCATCACCCACCGTCATGTAGATCAAGCCATCGGGCCCGATCATGGCCCCGTGGATGGCATGGTCGTGGTCCACGCCGCCAAAGCCGGTCAGGATGACGGTTTTCTTGTCGGCCTTCAGGTCGCCGTCGGTATCTTCGAGATAGTAAAGCTCCGGGCTCTGGCACACATAGACGCGGTTGCCCAGCACGGCAATGCCGAGGGGGGCCTGGACCGTCGGGTCCTCATAGAAGGTGGTGGCCTTGTCGCAGCGACCGTCGCCGTCGGTGTCTTCCAGCACGCGGACCCGGTCTCCCGTGGCGCGTGCCGTGGGGTGATTAAAGAGGCGGTAGTTGGCCGCTTCGGTCACCCAGACTCGGCCCTGAGCGTCAACGTCGATGGCCGTGGGGTTCACGAGGTGCTCGTCCGCGGCGAAGAGCGAGACTTCCAAGCCTTCACCAGGTTGGAGCGCCTTCAACCCGGCCTCGGGCTCCAGTTGCGCGAAGGCCAGGGGAGAAAGGCATACGTAGAGGGCGCAGGCGGCCCAGATGGGGTGAAAGGTAAAGCGGCGGCTATCCATGTCTCGTGAATCCCTCGTGTCTTCGGCCCAGTTATGAATCACATTCGTACAAGCCCCATAGTGTATCCGAATCCCCCGGAGGATGCATCTTGAGCTTGAGCTTGGCCTCCGTGCCCTGGGTCGAAGGTGGGTCTGGAGAAATCCAGAAAAACTCCCAATCCAGAGTGTCCAGCGGGATCTTGCGGGGGACTATCGAGTCTTTGTCGATTTTCACTTGTCAAAGTCCGCCAGAATGATTATGCTGTACCTGTAGGTCGGGAGAGAAAACTACGGTTCGGAGAGACAGCCTGCCATGAGCGAATTCTTTAATGACAGCTTGATCAGTGATTTTGTAACCGAGAGCAGGGAGCATCTGGACGCAATCGAGCCGGACCTGCTGGGTATGGAAGAGTCCTCCGACGTGTCGTCGGAGACGATCAACCGGGTGTTTCGGGCCATTCACAGCATCAAAGGGGGTGCGGGCTTCCTGGCGTATGACTCTCTCAAGCACCTGAGCCACAACATGGAAAACGTGTTGATGAAGGTGCGCGATGGCGAGCTGGCCATCGAGCCCGCGATTACCGATGTGCTGCTCCGAGGGGTCGACAAACTGCGGGCCATGGTGGACGATATCCAGGGCAGCGAGGGCGTCCCCTGCGCGGAGGAACTGGCGGATCTCAAGAAGATTATCGACGGCAGCGTCGTTGGTGCGCCGGAAACTGCGGCGGTGGATGCGTCCCGCCTCTCCGTCCGCGAAAAGTTAGGCCTCTTACCCTACGATCCTGCCGAGGTAGCCCGCATCCTGGGGCACGGTCGCTTTCTCTTCGTTGCGGATATGATTCCCGCCAAGGATCTGGCGTCGGACGATCCCACCGGAAGCACCTTTGCGGGGAACGCTGCGGCCCTGGGCGATGTCTTGAGTGTCGCCACCGAGACGGAGGTCTTGGACAGCCTGGAGGCGGCCCTCGCGCGCAAGGAACCCTTCTGCTTTCTTTTTTCGACCGTGCTGGAGCCCACGCTCATCGGCACGGCGCTGGAACTTCCCGAAGATCAAGTCGCCTCGGTAACGATGGAGATGTTGTCCGCACCGGAAGTGCCCGCCGTGCCGCCGCCCGACAAAGCCGCGTCCCCAGCCGCGCCCATGCAGGCGGCGCCACCGGCGCAGGGTGAGATTGCGGACGAGCCCGTTCATCCCTCGTCGGACGCGCAGGACGGCCACCGGAAAGCCGATGTGGCGGATACCCTGCGGGTTCGCGTGGACCTGCTGACCCGGTTGATGAATTCCGCGGGCGAACTCGTGCTGGCACGCAACCAGCTCCTGCGCGTGCTCGAAAGCCATGTCCAGATCATCCCGGGGCTTTCCGGAATCCTGCAGAACATCGACCACGTCACGACCGATGTGCAGGAAGGGATCATGCAGACGCGCATGCAGCCCATCGGCGCGATCTTCGGCAAGTTCCCCCGGGTTGTGCGCGACATGGCGAAGCTACTCGGCAAAGACATCGGGATCACCATGGAAGGAAGCGAGGTGGAACTGGACAAGTCCATCCTCGAGAGTCTCTCCGATCCCATGACGCACATCATTCGCAATTGCGCCGACCACGCGCTGGAGCCGCCCGACGAGCGCAAAGCCAACGGGAAAAACCCCCAGGGCACGATCTTGCTTCGCGCCTATCACGAGGGCGGTCAGGTCAACATCAGCATTCGCGATGATGGGCGGGGCATCGACCCCGACAAGGTGTCGCGGAAGGCGATCGAGAAGGGCGTGGTCACCAAGGATCAGGCAGCGCGCATGAGCAGCCGCGAACTGGTCAACCTGGTCTTCGCCGCCGGCTTCTCCACCGCCGAGGTGGTATCCGACGTGTCCGGGCGCGGCGTGGGGATGGATGTGGTCCGCTCCAACATCGAGAAGCTCGGGGGCACGGTCCAGCTCGATACGGTGGTGGGCCAGGGGACCACGGTGTTACTCCAGCTCCCGCTGACCCTGGCCATTATTCCCTCCCTGATTGTGGGCGTGCAGGAGTATCGTTTCGCCGTTCCCCAGGTTAATGTGGAGGAGTTCGTCTGGGTGCGCGCCGAAGAGGTGGCCAAGCAGATCGAGAAGGTCCACGGGCAGGATGTGCTTCGTCTTCGCGGTTTGCTGCTGCCCCTGCTCCGCCTTTCGGATGTCCTGGGTATTAAACGCCGCTTTGCCGATCCGGCGACGGGCGAAGCCCGGGAAGACGGCCGCGCCCGCATTGCCGACCGGCGATCACCCGACACGGACGCGGAAGGGACAGACGAGAGCGAGACCACGTTACGGGATCGGACCCAGGCGCGGCGCACGCAGTGGCGCAACGACTACAACGTGGTCGTCTCCCGGA
This sequence comes from Candidatus Hydrogenedentales bacterium, assembly GCA_942492815.1. Lineage (GTDB taxonomy): Bacteria > Hydrogenedentota > Hydrogenedentia > Hydrogenedentales > JAEUWI01 > JAEUWI01. Next base: position 872,803 of record OW818658.1, read on the forward strand.
TTGGCGCAAACCGCTTCGGCATGATCGTGGACCAGCTCTACGACACGGAAGAAATTGTGGTGAAGCCCCTTTCGAGCTTCCTCAAGCAGAGCCCATGTTTCAGCGGCGCCACGATCCTGGGTGACGGGCGGGTTATCACAATCCTCGATATGTCCGGCGTGGCCGAGGCGGGCAACCTGCACTTCTCCGACGTGGAAGCCGAGGAGCAGCGCCGCCAGGAGGAGGAAACGAAACGCGAACTCCGCGCACGGGAGGCGCGCCGCTCTGTCATCATCTTCAACGGCAGCCGCGACGAGTATTTTGCCGTGGCACAAGACACGGTGCTCCGGCTGGAGCGCTTGAAGGTATCCGACATCAAAGTAGTGGGGGATCAGGAGTATCTGGAATATCGCGGACATGGGCTGCCGCTGATCCGCCTGGAGCAATACCTGCCGGTGAGGCCGCTGCCCACCGATACGGAGACGCTCTATATGATTATCCCGCGCCACGAGGACGGCGTGCCCGGAACGGGTTCCGCGGCGGGAATTCTCGTGTCTCGGATCGTGGATGCGGTCGATGTGGAAGTGAAATTGCGCGAGGCCGAACGATCCGGGCCGGGGCTGCAAGGCACGGCCATCGTCAATGACCAGTTGACCCTCTTTCTGGACCCCGGCACCCTCATCGCCTCCACCGGCGTGCATGAAAGGAATTCCTGATGCAATTTGTCACCTGCCGAATCGGCGAGCAACTCTTTGGCGTGGACATTACGTTGGTGCGCGAGATCAACAACGTCTTGGAGATCACCGAGATCCCGCGCGAGCGGGACTACATCCGGGGCCTGATCAACCTGCGCGGCCAGATTGTCACCATCCTGGACATGCGCGTGCGGTTGGGCATGCCGCCGCTGGAACACACCCTGGATACCCACAATATCATCATCAAAGGGCGCGGCGAATTGAACTCCGTGTGCTCGGAAGCGCTCCGTACTTCGATGAAAGACATCGCCGACCCGTCCGGTCTGCTGGTCGATGGCATCGGGGATGTCGTGGAGGCGGCGGATCACGAACTGGAACCGCCGCCGGCCAATATCGAATCCCACCACGCTGGCCTGCTGATGGGTATGGTCAAGAAGGAGGACGCACTCATCGCGATACTGGATGTAGGCAAAGTATTGACGTTCAATTGAATCGTTTTGCTTGAACTGGGAGGGGGCGTGGCGCGGCCTTGGGCCGCAATACGCATGGAGTGTCGTTTTCGTGAAGTTGGGAGTAAAGGGTAAACTTATCCTGTCTTTTCTGTTTTTTGGCATCGTCCCCATGGGATTCCTCGGAACCATGGCCTACCGTTCAACGCACAACACGGAGAGTAAGCAGCTCGTTCAGATGCAAGGCTTCGCCACGGGCATCGCCGACAAGATTGACCGGAGCCTGTTCGAGCGTTACGGCGACGTTCAGGCCTTCTGCCTGAATCGCGTATTGCTGGATCGGGCGAACTGGTACCAGAAAGACGAGTCGAGCAATGCGATCGTCCGGGCCATGAACGGTTACGTCAACACCTATGACATCTACTATCTCACGCTCCTGGTAGATCTTGAGGGCAAAGTGGTTGCGGTGAATTCACGAGACAGCGACGCGGCACCCATCGACACCGCCTTCGTCTATGACACGGATTTCAGCGATTCGGCGTGGTTCAAGGCCTGCAAGGCGGGAAACTTCACTCGGGAGATGCCCTTCACCGCGCCGGAGAACAAACGCTCGGACGGCACCTACATTGAGGATGTGCATATTGACCCCATGGTCGAGCGAATTTTCAAGGACAAGGGTGACAACGGCCTTACGCTGGGATTCTCCGCACCGGCGATGGACGAATCCGGCGCGGTCATCGGCTACTGGAGTAACCGTACCCGCTTCGCCCTGGTGGAAGACTTTTTTCTTGCGGCCTACGGAGAATTGGGCGCCGCAGGGTTTCCGGGAAGCGAGTTAACGCTCTTGGACAGTACGGGAAACATCATTGTCGACTATGATCCCGGCTCCGGGAAAGGGGACGAGAGCTCCGTGGCGCACGATCTCGAAAAGGTGCTCTTCAAGTTCAATCTGGTGGATAACAATGTCGGTGCAGCCCGCGACGCCGTCGCCGGGCAGACGGGGTATCAATTCGCCAACCACGCGCGCAAGGGCATCACGCAGGCGGCGGGCTATACACACCTCAAAGGGGCGCTGGGATTCCCGGGGATGAACTGGTCGGTCCTCGTGCGGATTCCCAAGAGCGAATTTTCCGCCGCGTCCATCCGCGACCGTTCCATGATTGTGGCGATGTGCGCCCTTTTCACGATCGGGATAGGCATCGGGGGGTATTTGCTGGGCGGCCGGATGGCCCGGCCCCTGCAGAACACGGCGACCATTCTAAAGGATATTGCCACGGGCGAGGGTGATCTTACCCGGCGCCTCGCGGTCACGAGCAAAGACGAGATTGGAGAGCTGTCCCACTGGTTCAATGTCTTCCAGGACAAGCTCGTCGAGATCATCCGCGAGATAGCAGGCAACGCGAACCAGCTCAACGACTCCGCTTCCAGTCTTTCGGACGTGTCAAAACGGATGCGCGGGAGCGTGGAGCAGGTGGGCGCGCAATCGGAAACGGCGGCGAAGAACGTCGCTTTCTCGTCCCGGAGTATCCAGACCATCGCGGCGGGCATAGAGGAGAGCAGCGCCAACGCGACCCAGGTCGCCACGGCGGCGGAGCAGGTTTCTTCCAGCCTCGTCACGGTGAGCGCGGCGATCGAGGAGGTGTCTTCCTCCATGCAGGGCATCGCCCACACTGTGGAGGAAACCGCCGCGTCGGTGCACTCCGTATCCGCGGCTATAGAAGAGCTTTCCGCGTCACTCAATGACGTGTCTTCCAATACCGAAAGGGCCTCGGCGACGGCAATGGACGCCTCGACCGTTGCGGGGTCCACCGCCAGCGCCATGAGCAAGCTCGGGAAATCGGCCGAAGAGATCAGCAAGGTGGTGGATCTCATCGCGGGCATCGCGGCGCAAACCAATCTGCTGGCACTCAATGCCACCATCGAGGCCGCTTCGGCGGGCGAGGCCGGTAAGGGCTTCGCCGTGGTCGCCAGCGAAGTGAAGGAACTCGCGAAGCAGACCTCGGGCGCCACGGGCGAAATCCGAGGTCAAGTGGAGCTCATGCAAACGGATACGCGCGCCGCCGTCAAGGCGATCAGCGAGATCGTGGGGATCATCGACGGGATCAACGGTGCCATCTCGGGAATCGCGCGCACGGTCGTAGAGCAGAATGCCACGTTGAACGAGATCGCACGCAATGTTGGCGAAGCGGCGCGGGGCGCGGAAGAGATGTCGCGCAACGTCCAGGACACGGCCAGCGGGACCTCCGAAGTGGCGCGCAACGCCCAGGAGGCCTCCATGGGCGTGGGCGAGATCACCCGCAGCATCACCGAGCTGGCTGCGGGCGCCAACGAGATCGCCGGCAGCGCGGGCGAGGCGAGCCAGGGCATGGGTGCCGTTTTGGCGGCCGTGGACGGCGTGACCCGCGCCGCGTCGGAGGCGGAGGAAAGCGCCGTTGCGGTAAACTCGTCCGCTGAAGAACTTTCGGTGCTTGCTGCCCGCCTGAACACATTGGTGGGCCAGTTTTCCTATTGAGGTGTCCCGCGCCGCGGCGGGCGGAATTGGATGCGGAATACCTGAGGAAGGAGGCCCATGGCCGAAAATGATTTGAGAGTACTCGTGGTGGACGACACGATCGTCTACCGTCGCATCTTGACGACTATCATTGAGGAAATTCCGGGCACCGTGGTGGCCGCGACCGCACCCAATGGAAAGATCGCCTTGGCCAAGATGGAGACCACGGAGGTCGATCTGGTCTTGCTCGATGTGGAGATGCCGGTACTCGACGGTCTGAAGACGTTGGAAGTCATGCACGAGCGCTTTCCAGACGTGGGGGTCATCATGGTCAGCGGGGCGAACATCAGCGCCGCGAGTACCACCATACGCGCACTGGAACGGGGTGCTATCGATTTCGTGCCCAAGCCCGAAGGAGGCGATCTGGAAGAGAGCCAGCGCCAGTTGACCCAGCATATCCGGCGTGTCGTGCAACTCTTTCAGACGCGCCGGGCCCTGCGCAGCACGCGGAGAACGGTCACGGCCAGGCCCGGTGTCGCGTCTCAGGCGGATCGTGCGCACCCGGCGGCCCCCGCAGTGGCCGGCCCCGCACCCCGACCCGCCCTGGAGCGCTACGCGGGCAAGCGGCTGAGCAAGATCGAGATTGTAGTGATTGGCGTCTCCACGGGCGGCCCGAATGCCCTGAAGGAAGTCATCCCAAAACTGACCACGGCGCTGAACGTGCCCGTGTTGATCGTGCAACACATGCCGCCGCTCTTCACGGCCTCGCTCGCGGACAGCCTGGACCGGAAGTCCACCTTGGCCGTCCGGGAGGCGCAAGAGGGGGAGGCGGTCCTCCCCAACACGGTGCTGATAGCCCCCGGGGGCAAACACATGGTCATCCGGACGGACCCCAATGCGAGCGGCGGGCCGGGCTTCGTCGTCGCACTGAACGAGAATCCCCCCGAGCAGAATTGCCGTCCCTCCGTCAACGTGCTTTTTCGTTCGGTGTCCACGTACTTTGGTGGTAAGATACTGTCCGTTGTAATGACGGGCATGGGGGAAGACGGTTGCGAAGGAGTGCGCGCTATGAAGAGGCAAGGGTGTATTTGCCTGACCCAGGAGGAGACCACCTGCGTGGTCTACGGCATGCCCAGGGCGGTGGACGAGGCGGGCCTGTCCGACGCCCGCGTGCCGCTGGACCAGTTGGCCGAACGGATCCAGCACTTGGTGCATAACCCAGGGCAGCTCTCATGAGCGCCGGCATTTCCAGTACGGAGTTTAAGCTGCTCCGGGACTACATCGAGGAGCGGTGCGGTATCGCCCTCGGCGAGGAGAAAGCCTATCTTATTGAGACCCGGCTCACGAAGCTGATGGCCCTCAACGGCTGCGATGATTTCACCCAGTTCCACCGGCTGATCAAGAACAGCAACGACGCGGCCCTGCACGACAAGATCATCGACGCGATGACGACCAACGAGACCCTGTGGTTTCGCGACACCCATCCCTTCGTCATCCTTCGCGAAAAGATTCTCCCCGAACTGGTGAAGGAACTCAAGGCGGGGAAGAAGCAGAAAGTGCGCATCTGGTCCGCCGCCTCCTCCACGGGGCAGGAGGCCTATTCGATCGCCATGACCATTCATGAGTTATGCCGGGTCACGCCGGGGATTCGCCCCGATCAATTTGAGATCGTAGGCACCGATATTTCATCGTCGGCGCTCTTCCTGGCGAAGAATGCCCGCTACGACGCTATCGCCATCAAGCGCGGCCTTTCAGATGAATTGCGGGACCGCTATTTTCATGTCGATGGCCGGATCTGGGTCGTAAACGATCCGGTGAAAAATATGGCCACCTTCCAGAAATTTAATCTTCAGGATTCGCCATCCGCCCTCGGGCGTTTCGACGTCATATTCTTGCGCTACGTCGCTATCTATTTTTCCCTCACCTTCAAACAGGCACTCTTTAAGAATCTCGCCCGCGCGGCCAACCGGCCTGGCCACCTGATCATCGGCGCGGTGGAATCGCTGCGCGGGGTGAACGAAGAGTTCGAGATGAAAAGTCATGGCGGTGGCTATTACTACACAATATGAAAATTTCCGCCCAATGAAAGGGCAGGACCGGCGCGCCCGACGCGCTGCCGCACTCGCAACTGGTGCTACACCACGATGCCGGAGGAACCATGTCGACCATTCTATCCATCGATGATTCCGCGCAAATGCGCCATATCGTCCAAGGGGCCTCGGAAATGCTGGGCTACGACTTCACGGGAGCGCCCGACGGCGAGGCCGGTCTGGAGATTCTGGAGACCCACTGGGAAGACGTGTCGCTCATCATGCTGGACGTGAACATGCCTGGAATTAACGGCTTCGAAGTGCTCAAGCGGCTCAAGGCCGACGAGCGCTTCAAACCTATTCCGGTCATCATGGTCACGACGGAGAGCGAACGAAAGTCTATTATCGACGCGATTAAGACCGGGGCCGCGAACTACATCACCAAACCCTTTGCCCAGGAAGAATTGGCCACCAAGATGGTGGAGCACCTGGGGGAATTATGAATTAAGAATTGTGAACTAAGAATTATCAAATCGCCGCTTTTGCTTTGCACTTTCACAATTCGTAATTCGTAATTCTCTACTCCAGCCCGTACTTCTTGATCTTGTACTGGAGTGTGGTGCGCTTGAGGCCCAGGTGTTCGGCGGCTTTGGTCTTGTTCCACCGGAACCGCTCCAAGGCCCCCTGAATTAAGTCGCTTTCCAGCTTGTCCGTGCGCTCGATGAGCGAACCTTCGGGAATGGCCAGCGTGGGCATGGGAGAGGGGTTCTCCATGGACACCTGAAGCATCTGGGGGGGGAGTTCGTCCCGTGTGATGCAGTCCCCGTCACACAGAACCACCGCGCGCTCGATGGTGTTCTCCAGTTCGCGCACGTTGCCCGGCCAAGTATAGTTCAGCAAGACGCCCATGACATCGTCATCGACTTCCAACACTTCCTTGCCCAATTCTAACGAAAACTTGCGCAGGAAATGGTCCACCAGCGCGGGAATGTCGTCGCGCCGCTCGCGGAGGGCGCTCACTTCCAGGGAGAACACGTTAAGCCGGTAGTAGAAGTCTTCCCGGAAGCTGCCTTCCTCGATCGCTTCCCGCAGGTCGCGATTGGTGGCCGCCACGATGCGAACATCGACTTTGAGCGGCTGACCGCCGCCTACGCGCTCCAGTTCGCCTTCTTGAAGCACCCGCAGCAGCTTGGTCTGGATGGACGGGTCGATTTCGCCGACTTCGTCCAGGAAGAGGGTGCCCGTGTGGGCTTTTTCGAAGCGGCCCACATAGCGCCCGTCGGCTCCCGTGAAGGCGCCTTTTTCGTGGCCAAAGAGCTCGCTCTCCAGCACGCCCGGCGCCAGTGCGGCGCAGTTCAGCGCCACAAAAGGATTGTCACGGCGACCACTGGCCTCGTGGATCGCCCGGGCAACGAGTTCCTTGCCCACGCCACTTGGTCCGGTAATCAGCACGGAGCTGTTGCTTGGGGCAATCTTGATGATGAGCTTCATGAGCTTGCGGATCTGCGCGCTCGCCCCGATCATGTGCTGAACGGAAGGGTGAATCCAGGTCTGTGCAGGGCGCGTCTCTGCTCCCGAGCGCCCGCGAAGTATTCGGGCGACCTTGCGCTCGATATCCGAAAGCCGGAAAGGCTTGGTCACAAAATCATAGGCCCCGAGGCGCATGGCCTCGACGGCCGTATCGATAGTGCCGTAGGCCGTGACGATGATCACACCCGTATCCGAGGAAACCGCCTTGGCCGCGCGCAGCACATCAAGCCCCGTGCCTTCGGGCATGTTCATGTCCGTGATGACCACATCAAAGGGGGCCAACTGGAGTTTGCTTATGGCTTCAGCGCCGTTGGCTGCCGTCTCGACCGCATATCCGTGGTCGGCAAAGGCCGCTTCCAACATCTGGCGCATGTTGGCTTTGTCATCAACCACCAGTATTCTGCGGGGTTTGTTTTCAGTATTCACACTATGCTCGCTCTGTTGCTGGGAATTTCCCCTCACTGAGGGTACCACGAGAACTTGCGTTTATCAAGGAGTGTTAGTCGTCAAACAGATCATCGAAGCCTTTTACTGTAGTATCGGACTCCAACAACCACTCCTTGAGATCGCCATTTTCTCTATTACTGCGCGGTTTCCCGGAGTCCTCTCCCCAGAGCTCCGATAACTGATTCTGCGCCGTCGATTGCTCGCCAGCCGATGTTTGGGCGGAACGAAACTCAAACTCGTCGCAGAAGTTCGCCCGGGCCTTGTCGGCTATCTTTTCCGTATCGGGAATGTAACATGCATTCGGGTAGCCCTTCCGGTGAAAGCGACAATTCCTGCAGCAATGCAGGTAGGCCCCGCACTGGCCGCAAGTTTCCTTCACGGCCGGTTGGCGTAGTGTGCTTTCCCAGGGGGCCTGACAGTTGAAGCATGAATACATCGCCGATGGCTCCATGGCCTCTAGCCTACGAAGACTGCCACGTCATAGTCAATAGCGGTGTTGCATAACCTTTGCGGATTGTGAGATTTACATTCAGTCCGGGCCGGATTCGAGGTGAGGAGGTCAGTTATTCTGCTACCACGGATGACACAGATACCTCGGATAAGAGAAGGCTTGGTGGCTGTTGCAAGGGCCGAAAATAATGCATCCGCGCCGTTCCGATGTCAGCAGTTGCGGATTGACCATGGAAGAACCTTGGGCAGCCGTTGGCAGCAACCAAGGATTTGAACCACGGAGACACGGAGGCGCGGAGAAGAAAGAGGAGATCTAGAGGCACCGGTGCCTGGTCACAGCACACTTACCGTCGAGAAGTCCCCTCCATCTTTCCTCTCCTATGTCGTTTTCTCTGTGCCTTCGTACTACTATCCGCCATTATCTTGTTTTTTCAGCAAGTTTGTTCATCCAATACACTTATAACCGCATGCTATAAACAACTTAGGAAGCGAAATTCGAGAAGAGAACTTTCCGTCAATTTCCGTGACCTTCCGTGGTCATCAGAAGAGGATTGACCACGGAAACTCACGGAAATTCACGGAAACGAACGCGTTCAATACGCTGCGGGAAGGCCCATGTGCATTCGTCCAGGGTAACTGGATATTCGCGTCCATTCGCGTTCATTCGCGGTTCAAATCTCTTTCGTTTTCTTCATATTCAATTTGCGAGAATTTGCGTAAATTTGCGGTTTAACTCTTTTGGTTGCGGCCAACGGCTGCTCTAAGGACTCCGTGGTCAATATTTCTTCAGTTGAGCACGTAAGAACACAGAAAATAGCTCACGTTCAATCTGGCTCAACTGCTTCGACACTGGCACATAATTCCCGGTACCATCGTCGTAGAATCGGCAGGTTGTCGACAGCGCGGAGGAGAGAGCACCGTGAAACATTTTTTGAGCTTTGCGTTGAACATGGCTGTGTTTTGTATGGCGGGGTGCGGCGGCAATGGGTTACAATGGGACGATGCGCCGTCCCGGCGCGCAACCAATGGAGAAGGAACCCGCATGGTGGATCAGGAACTGTTGAGCATTCTGGTGTGTCCGGAAAACAAGACCCCCGTAACGATGGCCGATCAATCGACCATTGATGCCGTAAATGGCGCCATCGCGGGCGGCTCCCTCAAGAACCGGGGCGGCGAAGTCGTGGACACGGCCATTGACGGCGGACTTATTCGGGAAGACGGGACTTATCTCTACGTGATCCGCGAAGACATCCCCGTCATGCTCATCGACGAAGCGATCCCGATGGATCAGCTCGGGTCCTGATTCGACGCGCCTACTCCGCGTTGCGGCTTCGGCGTTTCGTGCCCAGCTTCGCCCGGAGATAGTCCATCTGCCCGCAGAGGCGCAGCCAGGCCGGGGCAAGCATCAGCCGTGTCAGGGGTTGACTCAGGGGCCGGAGGCGGCCATCCACCGAGTAGCACCAGCGCTTTGAAGCGCCGCTTAGACGTGCGAGCAGATTGAGCCGGGGGCTGTCGAACATCACCACCACGTGGCTGCACTTCGTTCTTCGGAGTTCGCGCACGACCCGCAGGCTTCCAGTGGTCGAAGCCCCGTCCGCCGCCTCGGGAAATCGGATCGTTTCATCCGCCAGACCCTCGATCACGTCGAAGGGAAAGGCCGACGGAATTGCCGCCACGATGATTTCATCCGGATACTCCGCCCGCAGCCGCTTCAGCATACGGACAAAGTGGGGTCCCTTGCTGTAGAAGGCGCAGATGCGCTCGGGGGCATGGGTGTTGGATTCAGCGGCCATCCTGCGCGCGCCTCCGGGCCCGTTCCAGGACGGGGAAATATTTTCGCAAGGTGATCTGGGCCCAGGTGTATTCCTCGTCCACCCGATCCTGCGCGGCAATGCCCATGCGCAGGCGCAGTTCGGGATTGTCGAGGAGCAGCTCCAGTTGCTTTGCCAGATCTTCGGCGTCGCCCGGCTCGAAGAGAAATCCGGTCTGCATGTGGGTCACGATTTCCTGAAGACCGCCGGTGCGACTCGCGCACACGGGGCGGCCCGTGGCCATGGCTTCGAGCGCCACCATGCCGAAGGGTTCCTGCCAGATGCTGGGCACCACGCAAATATCGGACTGCCGGTAGAGCGGCGCCAGGGCCTCATGGGCGTGCCACCCGACCGCTGTCGCAAAGGGGGGCACGGGCGTTTCTTCGGGAAGCGTGACCTGGATACGGAAGTCGCTGCGCTGGCGCAGCAGGCGCTCGCCCGCTTCGGCCAACACGCTGAAGCCCTTCATGGGATCTTCAGCGCGCCCCGTCATCAGAATATGTTTGATGTCTTTCGGCCCTTTCTTCTCCGGCGGTTCAAAGCGGAATCGGGCCGCATCGACTCCACCGGGAATCACCTGGATATCGCCGCAATGCCAGCTCAAGAGATCCTTCATGGCCTGGTTGTAGACCACGGCGGTGGTGATTTTCTTCAGAAAGGCGCGGACCACATCGGCATAACCCGGTTCGTAGGCACGCGCGTCGAGATATTCCTGCGCCCAGGCGTGGGGACGGCCGCTCTTGATTTCCCCCGCGAGATGGGGCAGGGCGCAAGCCCGGCAGGCGTCGTTGGTCTTGAGAAAATGATTGGGACAGGGCGCGCCGTCCTTGTAGTGGAGAATATCGCGCAGACAAGCCATCTCGTAGGCGTAGTAGCGCACCACGAGGGGGTAATCCGCCAGGGCCAGGCCCACGTAGGGCTTCATGTGGAAGCCATCGCCCAGAAAGACCACCTCGGGCCGCCACAGGTCCACCGCCTCGCGGATGCGGCGGGGGAGGGACTGGCGCGTGAAGTGCTTGCGCGCGCCCGAGACCCCGAGCACGGGAAAGGGCAAGGTTCCGGCGTTGATGGAGCCCCGCTCCCACGAAGCCGGGTCGTTCACGAAGATGACCTGCACGTCGTGCCCCAGGCGCGCGAGGCCCTGGGCGAGATTGTACAGATCCACATCCGCGCCGCCATTGGGCGGCCACGAAAAAAGAAGGTCCACCAGGGCTATGCGCATTGCGCGCGCCCTCTGGGACTCGATTCAATCCAGAATATCAACGTTGTTTCCCCGTCCCGTACCACTGGCTGCCCCCGTGATCCAGATGCAGCACGGCCATCCCATCCAATCGCCGCACGGGTCCGAACTGGTCCATGACCCGCCTGCTGAACCACCAGTCCGAACCCTCGAAGTGGTCCAGCTCTTCATAGCGGACCGAATCGAAAACCCGGCGGCGTACACTCTGGCAGAAGCCCGGAGGCACCCCATCGGATTCGTGATGGCGATACTCCGCTGCTTGCTGGCGGAGCTCATTATAATGATCCCAGGGCCGGATTTCGCCCAAGAGCACACGCGCGGTTGTGGCGCCATCCAGCATGTGCCGCCCCTCGGGTGCCGCAAAGACGGCGTCGGCGTCCAGCGCGTCCAATCGCGCGAAATAGGCGGGTGGCAGGAGGATGTCCGCATCCAGCAGCGTGACCCAGTCGCCTGAGGCCAGGGCCGTACATTCATTGATGAGAAAGCCCTTCGCCCGCAGGCGATCCGGGGCGAAAGGGATGCGGCGGAGCGTCAGCGCAGGGTAGACGGCCTGGAGGCTGTCCAGCACATCGTCTGTGGCGTCGATACCGGGCACGTAAGCAACGATCACTTCCAGGTCGCCGGGCTGGAGCACCTGCTGATGCGCGAGGGCCTGCAGGGTCGCCTGGAGCCTCCGTGAGAAGCGGGAGCACACGAGCACGACCGAGTGGAGCGCTTTTGCGGTGGCGCTTCGCGTTTCGCCCTCCCAGAGCAGCACCGTCTGGGTCACAATCTGGCCATCCACATTGACTAAAGCGATGCGCGGCTCCACCACACTGCCGAGGCGTTCGGGCACGCGATGGGGATCGCGAAAGGCCGCCGGGGGCACGGCGACGCCATCGCGTAAGAGCACGTAGTGGCCCTGGGCGTCCACATGGAGCACGATCTGGTGGTCGTAGGCCGTCATGGGGCACAGGATCCGCGCCGTGCGTCCAACGCTGAACCCCACCGCATCCGCGATGCCCCCGCCGACGGTCAGCGCCAGGGTAAAGGGCGGGGAAAGGCGCGCGAGGACCGTGCTCTGCATTTCGGCGGTCGAAAAGGAAAACCAGCGCACCGATGCGGGCATGCGGTGGGTGGCGTGCTGCTCGATGCTGTAGCTCTCCGCCGGAATCTCGCGCGTGGGCGTTTCCCCGGCGATGCGACGTCGGGCTTCCTCCGCGAGGGCAAGGCGCTTTCCGGGGTGATCGAGTCGTTCCGCGTCGATGGGGTCATGCCACGTCGCGCCATCTCGCAGAAACGCCAGCGGATCGTGGTTCGCCTCCCCGCTGACCGGGATGAGCGGATGACCGGGGAAGGCGCACTTGAACGATTCGCCCGGATGATTGCAGATGGGATGGAGGCGACATGCGGCGCACTGGGGGCCAAGAGTGCGTGCGCGATCGGCCCGATGATCGGCGAGGGCATGCTCCAGTGCGGAGAGATCCTCCGGCAAGGGTGCAGGCACCGCGCGGCGGATGGGAAGGCGCCGCGTGAGCTTGTGTAGGAACCAGAGCCAGAAGAACCAGCGGGGCTTTTCCAGGATCCACGGCAGCACCGCGTTGTCGATAAGGTTGTGAAAGGAGGCGCCCTGGCCCAGGGAAAGCTCCACCGCCTGGTGAATCCGGCGCGGGGAAAGCGGGGCCATCTTCAGCGCGAAATCGATTGCGCCGGGCTGATAGTGCTGGGGGGTGGCGAGGCGCTGTGCTTCGTTTACAACGCAGGGCCACAGGCGCTCGGGCACAGCGCAGAAGGGCAGATCGAGCATATGTACCGCGACACCGACGTCGGCCAATGCCGTGGCCAGGGCGATGATCCCATCCAGCGAGGGGCGTGACGCAAGAGGCGAGATCGGGTCTTCAATCGCAATGGAGACGTGCTTAGCCTTGCCCAGGGCCGCCACGAGCGCGCTGGAGGGTTCCACGGGGACGGCGTCGGCGAGTATCTGCACACGCAGGGGCAGGTGGGCGTCAACGCAGGCCTCCGCCCAACGGGAAATGAAATCGCTATCGACGACATCAACACACAGCAGCACATCGAAGAGGCCGGCATTGCGCAGTTCGGGCAGAAGGGACAGGGGAGTGGCCGGCGTTGTCCGCAACGACAATTGCAGGTCCAGATGGTTCGCTTCCTCAAGCAAGGGGAGGAGCCGGGCGGAAGTCGCCAAGGGTTCCCAATGGTCGATCTTGCGAACCAGTTGGGCTTCCGCGCTCAGACGCAGCCACTGGCGCAGGGTGGTGAGATTTACCGAATCTCCACGACGATTCCGACCCAGGATCAGTCCGCGAACGGACGGCAGCGCGGAGCATTTTTCAGGTCGGGATATGTCAGTCGCGGCTGTGGTCACAAACGGGTCCGTGGCCCGGTACGGGCCGATTCCGGCAGCGCAAACGACGGGCCTGCCTGCCGGGGAGGATCATGCGGGGCGCAAAGCAGCGATTGCAAGCGAAGGTCGAACGATCTTAAATCGATCAGTCCGATCCGTCTGAAGGGTCCGATGGATCCATGACCTGCGCGGCGTGGCAGCGCCGTGCCGCGCACTTCCAGCCTCGGAAGTAGCAAATGCGCTCCAAGGCTCGGACAAGCAATAGCTGCGCGCGCTCCGGCACTTCCAGGTTCTGCCCTGCGGTGCGGCCCCAGAACCAGCGGAGGTCCTTGAATAGCGAGCGTACGCCGGTTACGGTTGGGCGAATGGACAGCACGCTCCAGTGGTTGCCGCCCTCCCATTGTTGCCACTCGGGATTGCGCTCGGCGGGACTGAGCATGCGCCGCGCCACGAGGCCGCAGCCGAAGCCATAGTTGGTCCAAGTGCGTCGGAAGCTCTTCCACGTGTCGCGGTAGTCATGGCGAACCCGCGCATCGGGCGCAAAGGCGAAGCGATAACCCCGCTTGAAGAGAGCGATGCTCGCGGCCACGTCTTCTCCGCCGGGCGTGGGGATATCGGCCGGGAATCCGCCGGCCCCGCGCAGGGCTTCGCGACGGTAGGCGCAGTTGCACGTAACGAGGTAGGGGATCGGAAAGTGAACCGAGACGACCGGTTCTAGCGTCGCGTTGACGGTGTTGTACAGCGCGAAGAGGCTCTCGACATTGTAAGGCGCGACCGGCCCACCTACCCCGGCGATAGTGTCGCGGGTAAAGCCCGCAACGAGGGCGGAGAGCCAGTACTCACCCACAATACAATCCGTATCGGTAAAGGCGACGAATTTGCCTTGGGCTTCCTCCACGCCGCGATTGCGCGCCGCGCCGGGTCCCTGGTTGCGGTCCTGTCGGAAATAGCGGCAGGACACTTCTGGGTGAGCGGCGATCCACGCCGCCACTACGGCCCCGGTGTCGTCGGGCGAGGCGTCGTCGACGATGATGATCTCAAAGGCTGGCGCGTCCTTCATGGCGGCCAGAGAATTCAGCAGACGCACCAACAGAGTGGCCTGGTTGTACGCGGGGATGACAACGGAGACGGTGGGGTTGCTCATGCGGCGACAACTCGAAATGAGGACAACGTTTTTGGACTAGAGCTGGCCCCGAGTCGTGCCACGCGATTCGGCAACGCCGATTCGTGTGCCATGGAAAATGGATACTTGATACCGCAATCACGGTTCAAGGCGAGCGTCGTGTACTCCAGAGGCGAATGCATGACGTGGTGCTCCAAAACAATCTCTGGGTGCCACCCACACGCGGCGGAGCGAAGCGGGGGAGCTTGTGGGTGAGGTGACTTCGGGTTTGCAAAATGCCTTGGTTGCATTGAGTGTCGCCACGAGGTTGGAAGTCGCTGTGATTGCAGATGTCCACTCTGCCTCGGACAGGAATGTCCAAGATCCTTTGTGCCGCTCCTTCCAGATCTTGTGGGCGGAATGGCAAAAACCTCGCCATAAGCACACGAACCGGCATTGCCGGATCGCGTGGCACGACTTCGAATGCCTAGTGCGATGCCTCGGCTCATTTTTCAGTATCCAGATCGATGGTAACCCGCCCTGAGAACAACTCGTGCCGTCCCGGTTGCATCGCAAAGCGACCTTCCTGGCCGGGGCTGCAAAGGAGCTGGAGCAGGGGTCCGCTGTGCCCGCCGCCCGTGAGGAGCGCGGTGGGGTGGATGGTGCCGAGCGTTGTGTATCCCCGCAGGGTGATGCCGGGCAACGTCGCGGAAGATGCCTGAATCCAGTCTCCCGGCGCGAAGCGGGTGTTGAGGTGACGCCAGCTTTTCACAGCCGCGTCGACTTCGAAAAGGCCTGATTCTTCCTGTGTTTTCCAATCCGTGAAGGCATCGGCCAGGTTGAGGGAGATATTGAACTCGTCGAGAAGCAGCGGCGTTTCGACAATCAGCGCCGCATCGAGCGTCAGTTCGTCTTCTGCGGACTCCATGCTCCATTCCAGCGCAAATGGCAGGCGCATGGAACGGCCCATTGCCATCACGCGCTTGTTGTTCAAGCGCGCGGCATCCCATTGAAGGCCGTGGCTGAGCATCCACAGTCCGTCCGCATTGATCTGCACATGGAGATGCAGGCCCGCCGAAAGTGGACCCCCATCTCCAACGATTGCAATCGCCCCTGCGTCCATGCGGGCAAAGCCGCTCGCGAAGTAAATCGCGCGCGCCGCAAGCGCGTCGCGTCGCGCCACTTCGGCGGCTTCGCCTTGGCTCCCGCAATTGATTGCAAGCGACGCAAGCGTTCGCCTGCCCGGTGGCAAGGGGCACAACGAAGAGGGAAAGGCCTCCGTAACATGGGCCAGGCGAGCTTGCGCCAGGTAATCCGTGTTGTCCAACTGGAGTGGTACGGCGTTGGCCTCGCAGGTGATGCGCAGGGCAGAAGTATTGTCCGCATCCTCCAACAGATAGCAATCGCCCTGCTCATGGGGCGCGGGGACTACATTGCTCCACTGTCGGTCGTTGAAGGTGATTGCCGGAAACTCGCCCGTGTCCGCGCCAAACTGCCAGCGGGTGAAAAAAGTCGGGAAGAAGCATTGTAGCGCCGCGTAGCTGAGATCGATTGAACGGTGATTCTCCCACGCGGCCTGTATCACGACCGTATTCTCTTCAATCCGGACGCGCAGAAAAACCGTGACCGGCAGCCGGGACAGCACACCCTCCGCTTCGAGCTCCGTCTCCGTGGCTTTCGTGAGGCGCCACTCCGCCGCTGTCGATTCGTGGTACTGTCCCATGCTGAAAAACTGAGCTTTGATGCCTCCGGGCGCGGTGACCTCGCGCTGTTCATGAAAAATGGACAGGCAGCCATGATTGAAAATCGCCTCGGTCTTGCCTGAGGCCAGCCGGTGTACGGCGGACGCGCGCCCGATCTGGCGCAGGTAGAAGTCGATGGTGGCCTGCGCACCGCCGCGAGTGAGCACTTGCCCCTGATCGAGCAGAATGACCCGGTCGCACAGGGTGTTCACGATGCCGAGATCGTGCGACACAAACAAAATCGTCTTGCCCGCGTCCTTCAGTTCCAGAATTCGCGCACGACACTTGCGCTGAAAGCCCTCATCGCCCACGGAGAGCACTTCGTCCACGAGAAAGATATCGGGATTCGTGTGGATCGCCACCGAAAAGGCCAGGCGCACATACATGCCGCTGCTGTACGTGTCCACCGTCTGATCGATGAATTCGCCCATTTCCGCGAAGTCCACGATAGCGTCGAAGCACGCGTCCGTCTGGGCATGGCGCATGCCCAGGAGTCCCGCGTTGAGGTAGATGTTTTCCCGGCCCGTGAGCATGGGGTGGAAGCCCGCGCCCAGCTCCAGCAGGCTGGCCACGCGCCCGCAGACCGCGAGCGTGCCCGAGGTGGGCGATGATACCCCCGCGATAAGCTTAAGGAGCGTGCTCTTGCCCGAACCGTTGCGACCTATGATGCCCACCGATTCGCCCGCGTCGATGGCGAGTGTGATGGGGGCCAGCGCCTGCCGCGGCGGAGTCTTCGGGCCGAACCACGACGCGATTCCTCCGCGACCCAGCAGCACACCCCGCCCCGATTGGGGATAGGTCTTGGTGATTTCGCGGGCGTCGATGATCGGCATTACAGGTAATCCGAAAAGCCAGGGGCGCTGCGACGAAACACGATGGCACCCGTGGGCAGGATGACTGCCGCGAAGATGGATGGCCAAGCCAGGAGCCAGAGATTAGGGCTTCGCCCTTCCAGGATGATCTGGCGATAGGCCTCCAGCAATTCCGTCATGGGATTGCAGAGATAGAGCGTCAAAAGTCGCCAGTGGATATCGCCCGCGCCTGCCGCGGCGAGGACCCAGTCGAGATCGTAGAAGACGGGCGAGGCATAGAAGCCCAGCACGAGCGCCACACTGACCAGATAGCCCACATCGCGAAAGCGCACATTGCCCGCGGCGGCGATCAGCGCCAAGCCGAGGGTGATGGCGAATTGCAGCCCGAAGATCACGGGCAGCCAGAGAAGCCCTGTGCCGAGGCGCCCGCCCAGCGCGAGGTGCGCCACGATCAGAATCACGAAGCCGATCAGGAGCGCGACGCAGGGATAGCCGAAGGCCGCGAGGGGCACGATCTCCCGCGTGAAGTTTACCTTCTTCACGAGATTCTGGTTGTCGATGAGGCTGTTCGTCGCGGCGGTGAGGGCGTGGGCGGAAAACTGCCAGAAGACCAGACCGCAGAGCAGCCCCATGGCATAGGGGACATCCTCGCCGAACATGGCCGTGCCCGTGCGCGGCGCCATCACCCATTGAAAAACGAAGGTGAGCACGGCCATGTAAGCCAGTGGCTCCAGGGCCGCCCAGAGGAAGCCCGCGACCGCATAGCGATAGCGAACACGCAGGTCCTTGCGCACAAGATCCATCAGCAGCTCGCGCGACTGAAGGAGGTCGCGGGGCAGCGCATTCAGGGTGCTGTTTCGGGGCGAGATTTCCATGGCCGCATGGTAGCAGTTGACAATTGACAATTGACAATTGACAATTGACAACGGACAACGGACAACGGACAACGGACAACGGACAACGGACAACGGACAACGGACAACGGACAACGGACAACGGATCCGCCGTGGGCAGCCAAAAGACGGATAGGACCGATAGGACTGATGGTTGCAATCAGTCGTATCGGTCCTATCGGTCTTATTTTTCAGCCTACAGCCTACAGCCTACAGCCTACAGCCTACAGCCTACAGCTTATCCCGCCAGCTCGGCGAGGCCCTCGATGTAGTCTGGCGATGTCCCCTTCACTTTTCCTGCTTTCGCGTGGTGGCAATACTGCTTCAGCCATTGTTTCGCGGTTTCCGGCCCGACAGCATTAACGACTGACTCGAAGAACACGCTGGGGTTTTCGGGAGCCACGGCGCATTCGTTGTCGCGACAGGTCCAGGTGTCGGTCAGCAGAAAGGAAATCACCCGTGTGGAGGTGAGCCGTGTCTGCATGTGGACACAGTTAAAGAGCTTCAGCTTGGGCAACGACTTCCCGGTGCGGTTGACCTGGAAGGTTGATGCGTCCAACTGGCCCGTGTCGAGGCCGTTGCGCGTGACGGGATTGAAGGCCTTGAGGGCCAGGGTACACATCTTCTGCTTCAGGCCTTCGGTTTCCTTCTTGGAGAAGGTGTGGGGTGGGGATGTGCCCGCGGTGTACTGCAGGTTGCGATGAATGCCCAGAGGCTCATAGCCCACCGGCAGGGCGGTCACGTAGGCCTCCAACTCCCGGTGATGTTCCTCGCGGCGATAGCGATCCGGCAGAAAGAGGATGCCCGCGCGCAGCGGTTCCGTCATCTCTTCTTTAAGGCGCTCGTGGAGCAGGCGCAGGTGCTTGTATTCCTGGGCTACGCGGCGGCTGCCCTCTTCCGGGTTCTTCGCCACCACCAGCGAGAGCTGGGTCTTGCGCTTGGTGGCCGTCGTAACCTTGATCGTGAAGATCAGGCGAAACTCGTCCTCCGCCGACAGCGTGAAAATCAGGTTGTTGGCTGCGCCCGGACCGAGCACTTTTTCGATAGCGGGCTGGATCAGGCGGTCCCGATCGCGCACCAGCTTGTCCACCGCGCTCGATAGGGTGTCAAGCTGGTAGAAGCGGCGGAACGGCTTGCCGCGGTGATCCACAAACTCCACCATGTTGTTCCACTTGGTGGTGAAGACCAGCGGGCGGGCGGTTTGGCCGCGTCCGGTAAATGCCTTGGGCTTTCTGCGGGATGGGGGCATGAATATCTTTCTTTCAGACGCGGTGGTGGTCGGCCTGCCAGTTGTTCACCAGCTTCTTGATTGCGTCGGCCTTGGCAATATTTTCGTCGAGCACTTTGCGCGCCAGATCGGGCAGTTCTTCGTCGGAGGCGAAGCGGAGACCCACTAGCTGCTTCACCGTCAGCTTCTTCGCGGGGCCCTTCAGTTCGTCGGGGAGCACTTCGGCCAGGCGCAGGCGCATTTCCGTGCGGATAATGCGGTCCTGCAGCTTCACGGCATAGTTGCGCATGAGGAGCAATCCGAAGATCGCGGAGAAAGAATTAATGAGCAGGGCGGTGCCCACCAGGCAGTGTCCCGCCGTGGTGTTGGGCATCAGGAGTCCTGCGGTCGCCATGATGGCGGACGCGAGGAATACAACGGTAATGATTACAAAATTGGTGGGGAAAACCACGTGATTACTGTAATTTTGAGGGGCGGCCTCGGCCATGACAGGTCCTTTCCAATGGGCGCAGCGAATAGCGGCGTGCAGCGTGCCGTCCGCTGGGAATCCAGCGATGCGGCCTGATACTATAACACATCGGCCCGGAGGGGCTGGAATTGTGCGCGCCAGGCCATTTTCCGCCCCCAGGACCCACGGGCCCGGAGAGGGAAAATGCTCACCCAGGCACAGTGCGAATTCTACAGGGAAGAGGGCTATCTCCACATTCCAGAGGTCTTCTCGCCGGAGGAAATGGACGGGCTCGAAAGGCATCTTGCCATACTCCTGAAGGAGTGGGCCCAGACCGACATCGGCTGGACGGGACCCTGGCGCAAGGCCTACATGGACGAGGCCACGGAGAAGAAGTCGAAGTTGACCCATCTCCACGATCTGCATTTTTATTCCGATGCCTGGAGTCGGGCCATGCACGGTCCGAAGCTGGTGGGGGCGCTGGTGGACCTCCTCGGGCCCAATGTCGAGCTGCATCACACCACGCTGCACCTCAAGCCGCCGGAAACGGGCCATCCCTTTCCGCTCCATCAGGACGACGCCTTCTATCCCCATACAGACGACCGGTATATCGACGTGCTGGTCCATCTGGATGATACCTGTCACGAAAATGGGGAAATACGCTTCACCGCAGGAAGCCACAAGGCGGGGCGTCTGACCCACATCACCCAGACCCCCGAAGGGGAGTGCACACCCCATCTGCCCACGGACCAGTACCGTCTGGAAGATACCGTACCCGTCCCCGCCAGGCGCGGCGATGTGGTGCTCTTCAATATCTTCACCGTCCACGGCAGCCACATCAACCAGACCGATCGCATGCGTCGGCTGGTGCGTTGCGGCTTTCGCGATCCAGCGAATCCCCAGCTCGCGGGTCAGAGCGTGGGTCGCCCCGGTATTATGGTGAGCGGATTGCGTCCCTGCGCGCCGGGGCAATTGCCCTTTCCGAGTTGAAGGGACTGCTATCCCTTGTATCGCACCGCCAGCATGGTGATATCATCGTGCTGCGGGTAGTTCACGGTGAAGGCACCGATGACCTGGGCCAGTCCAAGCGCCATTTCGTCCAGGGGCAGGGTACAGGCCTGGGCCAGGTGCTCTTCGAGGCGTTTGTCGCAGAAAAGATTCCGATCCTTGTCCATCGCCTCCGTCACGCCATCGGTATAGAGAAACAGACACTCGCCCGGGGAGAGCGTCATCGAATCTTTCTGGTAACTCACATCCGGCATTACGCCCAACACAATCCCACCTTGATTCTGGAGCGGCCTGGGCGGGCCGTCATTGCAAACCCAATAGGGCGGATTGTGGCCTGCGTTGCTATAAGAAATTTCGCCCGTTTTCGTGTTGAGCACCCCATAAAACACCGTGACAAAAAGCTCGGAGGCGTTGTCGCCGCACAGGAGCTGGTTCACGTAGTTAAGGCACGTATCCGGGCTGTCGTTGTGCAAGGCCGTGGCCTTGATCAGCGTCCGGCAGACCGCCATGAACAGCGCCGCTGGAACGCCCTTTCCCGACACGTCGCCGATGACAAAAGCCAGGCGGTCTTCGCCGATGAAGAAGAAGTCATAAAAATCGCCGCCCACCTGCCGCGCCGGCGTCATGGACGCAAAAACTTCGATCTCGTGGCGATCCGGAAAGGGCGGAAAAATCTTGGGAAGGATCGATTCCTGAATGCGCGACGCAACCTGAAGCTCCTGCTGCACTGCGATCAAGTTGCGCGTGGCTTCCAAACCCTGCTTCAGCTTGTGAACTTCGGAAATGGTCTTCTCGATCGTGATTTCCAGATCTGCAAAGTCGATGGGCTTGGTGATGAAGTCAAAAGCGCCCCGGTTCATGGCCGTGCGAATATTGTCCAGGTCGCCGTACGCGGAAATGACCACCGATTTATAGAGACCGTCCCGCTCCGCCAGGCGTGCGAGCAGGGTCAGCCCGTCCATGACCGGCATGTTGATATCCGTCAAGATGACGTCGATGCCATCATCCTGATCGAGCACGTCCAGGGCCTGCTGTCCGTTGCCCGCGAAGGTAATATCGTAGTTGCCCTCACGGATTTTCTTGCGAAACTTCTGGCGGATGAGGGATTCGAGGTCCGGCTCGTCGTCCACGACCAGCAGCCGGACGGGCGGTGTCAATATCGCGTTCACGCGCCCTTCCTCACCGACAGAATCTTCTCTTTCAGCTCGTTAAAGTCGAGGGGCTTGGCCAGGTAGTCGTTGGCCCCGCAGTCCATTGCTTCACGGTACTTTTCCTGGTCGTCGTAGGCGGTGATCATGAACACGGGCATGCCGGGGCGACACCCTTTTATTTCCCGCAGCAACTCCAGACCGCTCATGCCCGGCATATTGATGTCCGAAAGAATAAGCACGAGGTCCGTGCCAGCGCTGCTGTTCAGCACCTCCAGCGCTTCACAGCCCGAAAAGGCAAAGCGAAATGAAAGCTCCCCATTGCGTATTTCCTTGCGGAAACGCTGCTCGAAGAGCATCTGGATATCGGGCTCATCGTCCACGACCATGATCAACATCACGTTTCAACCTTGCTGGTGTTGGCCGCGCCCGCCGGAAGCGCGATAGTAAATTCTGTATATTCGCCGAGAACAGACTGCGCAGAAAGCTCGCCCTGATGTTCCTGCACGACAATATCATAGCTGATGGATAATCCCAGCCCCGTACCCACGCCCGCAGGCTTGGTCGTAAAAAAAGGCGTGAAGATCTTAGCGATGATGCCTTCCGGGATGCCATTTCCGTTGTCCCGAATCCGAATGACCACTCTATCAGATTCCAGGGCCGTGGAAACAGTCAACTTCGGCTGGAACCCGGCTCCCGCCTGCTTCTTGCGCTCATGGGCCGCATAACAGCCATTGTTGAGGATATTCAGGAAGACGCGGGCGAGATCCTGAGGAACCACTTCGAGTTCCGGCAGGTCGCGGTCCAGATGGAGGTCCAGCTCGATATTGAACGTGGAGTCCTGAGCGCGCATGCCGTGGTAGGAAAGCTGCACGTACTCCTCCAGAAGTTCGTTGATCTGCGTGCGCCGCTTCTCGTCTTTCTTGCCACGGGAGTGGAGCAGCATCGTCTTCACAATGTTGTCCGCCCGCTTGCCGTGCTCCTGAATCTTCCGCGTGTTCTGCTGGATGTCGGTCAGGAGGTCGGCCAGGTTCTCACGGGCCTCGGGGGAGAGGGCTTCGCCCACAGTGTCCAGCTCCTCCTCCAGTTCCCCGGCCAGTTCCACCGTGAGTTCCGCAAAATTCGTCACAAAATTCAAGGGGTTCTTGATCTCGTGGGCGATACCCGCCGTAAGTGATCCCAGGGAGGCCATCTTTTCGTTCATCACCAGTTGCGCCTGCGTATTCTTGAGCTCCTCCAGGGTGCCGGCCAGCTCGTCGCGGTTTTGCTCCAGCAGCATCGTCCGCTCCGCCACGTCCCGCTCCAGGGTCGCGCTGTACTCGCGCAGGATGCGGTCCGCTTCCTTGCTGTCACTGATGTCGCGCAGGTTGATAACGGTGCCCGCGATGTTCGCGTCTTCCAATCGGTTGGTACCCACGGAGGCCACATGCAGCCAGCGTCCGTCCTTGTGCCTGGCGCGGTATTCCGCCCGTGTGGGCGCGCCGGGATTGTTGCGCGCGTACTCTTCCGCCTTCGCGATTTGTCCGAGGTCGTCGGGGTGAATTACTTCGAGCATGTTTCGGCCGATCACTTCCGACGCGCTGTAGCCAAAGCTGCGTTCAAAGGAAGGGCTCACAAAGCGTACCGTCTGGTTCGCGTCCAGCACCACGATCACGTCCGGGGCGTACTCGATCAGGGCCTTGTAATATTGTTGGCTGCTTTCCACTTCTTCCTGGGCGCGCTTGCGCTCCGAGACTTCCTTTTCCAGGGAGCCGTAGAGCACCTGAATTTTGTCCATGAAGCGGTTGAAGGAACTCGAAAGTTCCGCCACTTCATCCTTACCGCTTACCACCAGCCGCTGGTTCAGCGCGTCTTCGCCCTTCACCATCCCCTTGAGGATGGCCACGGTGGAGCGGATGGGCCGCACGATGGGCTTGGCCAGGTAGTCCGCCACAAAACACAGCAGCAGAATGGCCACGAGTACAATCGCGTCGCTCAGGTACAACATGCGACTCACAAAATTGCGCGACGTGTTCTCCATTTCCTTGACCGTGACGAATGCCTCTGCTGTATCCACCTGCGCGATGAGGGCCCAAGTCACCCCCAGAATCTCAATCGGGGTGAAGGCGATGAGGGCTTCGTGGCCCACCGCGTCGCGATATACGTCGCAACCCGACTGGCCCATGTGAAACACAATCCGTGCCGGTTCGATGTCGAGGCGCGGTGCAACTGCACCTTCCTGTGCCGCATCCATTTCGGACCGCCGCGCCAGCACTTTCGCCGCTCCACCCCGGGGCTCGTAGTCCGGCCCCACCAGATAGACCGCGCCCGTTTTGCCCAGCGCGGTCATGGCGCCCAGGATGTCGTTGAAGCGCTCAATGCTGAATTCGAAAAGCACCACGCCCTTTTTCTCGCCACGGGAAAAAACCGGTGTGGCGATGAAGCATACATCGGCATTATTCGCCGGCAGGTAGGGGGCCGCGTCCTCGAAGATCACCGTTCCGGGCTCGCTCTTCCACGCGGAGCGGAAGGCCTTTGCCGCGTGGCTGTCCGCCAGTGGACCGTGCAGCATGGACGCGCCAAAGTCGAGGTTCTTCTTGACCGAGTACACCACCTCGCCCCGGGCCCCGTCGACGAGGAGCACGTCTTTATAACCCAGCCGCCCCAGCGTTCCCACCCAGAAGGGGTGTATCGAGTCGTGCATCTTCCCGTAGGGCGAACCCGGCGGTTGCGGCATGGGCGGGGGCGCATCCTGCGGCGGCGGGGGGACGGTGTTGAGCAGGTACTCGTGTTGGAGCACGACCCCCGAGGGGGACAGGGCGGACACGAAGGCGTCCGCCGATGGAGGGGTAAACTCCGCAGACGGGGTCAGGCCACCCAATTGGGTCTGATACCAGCCCTGGAGTGCCGCGCGCCTGCGCTCCAGTTCCGCGGGCGGAACAGTCTCCGGCGTTGCGGCGCGAAAGAAGACGTCGCTTTCGAGCATGGCCTGGAGGTGATAGAACTGACTCAGGAGCCGAGCTTCGTTCGACAGTCCCTTCACGAAGGTGTGGAGGTGTTCCCGCTCCGCATTAACCACGGCGGAAATGTGGTCCTTCGCCTTCTGCTCCAGGGCAACGCGCGCCTGCTCGCCCGTGTCCTCCAGGGCGCGTTTGGTGATCGTGTGGGTGAAGAGCGTGCCGAGGAGCAGCGGGGCCAGACCGCAGGCCAGGAGCGCCAGCGTAAATTTTCCAAGCAGATTCATGGCAATGGATACCGGTAGGAGAGGTTCACTGAATGCGGCTATACTACCTGATCGGGCGGGGTCGAGTGTAGGGCCATGGGCGCGGCGGAACCGCTTGCATCCGCACGCCGGATGGGCTACCGTAGCCGCCGGGGGCCGAAGCCGCGAAAGGACGTTCATGACTCAGGTCCATATCATCGCCAACCCCGTCGCAGGTGGCGGAAGGGGGCATCGAGTGGCCCAATCGCTCGCTACCGCGCTGGAGCGGCGAGGCCTTGACGTCTCGCTCTTTGAAACGGCCCAGGCCGGGGATGCCCGCGCGGAAGCCGGGCGATCCGAAGTTTCGATCATCGCCGTCGTCGGTGGCGATGGCACGCTTAATGAAGTGCTGAACGGTCTTCCCGAAGGGAGCACTGCGGCGCTCGCGATTTGCCCCGTCGGAACGGCCAATGTGGTCGCCCGAGAGCTGGGCATGCGTCCCGATCCCGAATGGGTGGCCGAAGCTATCTCAGGGGGCGAGATACGGCCCATGGACATCGGACTTCAGGGGTCCCGCCGTTTTTTGCTGGGCGCGGGTGCGGGCCTGGACGCCGCCGTGACCAAAGCCGTACAGGAAAGCCGTGGACGGAAATCCAGTCTGCTCAAGTGGGCCCTGCCCGCGATCAGGGTTGTCCTGGCCTATACCTGGCCCCGAGTTCGCGTCACGGTGGACGGCGAGGTGATTGCAGCGGGCGCGGGTTACGTGATCGTCGGGAACTGCCGCTACTCCGCCGGCGTCTTTCCCGCCACGCCGAAAGCGGACACCGCCGATGGTCTACTCGACGTCTGCGCCTTCAGCAACCTCACCATACCGCGACTGCTTTGGCTCCTGGCCAATGTCTGGCGTCCGTCCTTTGTGGAAAAATCCTGGATTGCCTATCGCCAAGGGCACGATATCCGCTTGGAGCCCGCCGAGGGCGAGTCACCGGCTTACCTGCAAATTGATGGCGATCCGGCCGGGACGATTCCAGCAGACTTTGCCGTAGCTTCGTGGCGGGTGAATATGGTGGTTCCCAAGGCGGACCCTGATTTAACGTGAGCCGGTCGAGGCACGACTGAAGTCTCCCTCCGCGTCCCTACTCGCGCCACCCCTTCGCCTGGTCGAAATACGTCGTACCGCGATACTCGCTCAAGGCCACTTCCATCTGGTACTTCACACCACCACCCAGCGCACGTTCCGCCCGGATCGCGCGTGTCGTGATCTCGGCGGGTGGATTCGGATCATTCTCCGCCATCCCTTCGAATAACACGCGACCTTCCATCGTGCTCGCAGGCTCGATCCCCAGGAGATGGCAGATCGTGGGGGCCAAATCCACCGCGTGGGAGGGAATGCCGCATAGGCGACGCACGGCAAAATCGGGACCGAGCGCGATGAGTGTATTGTGTACATCCCACGGGCTCGCACTGCCATGGCCCGCCGCCTCGGTGTCCGCTACCGTGCCGGCAAAGCCCGTTGCGCCCATCTCGTCGGACCACACGGGGGAGAGGACGATGTCCGGGGCGCGCTCAGGGTGCATCTCGCGCACGATGTCGAGGGCGAGCGTGCCTTCCACTGTTCCCTCGATCGAGCCGGGGGCTTTGGCGTGCGTGAATATCGGCCCGACCCAGGGGGTGGCCTGCAAGGTGGCCACCAGCGTCGACAGGGAGGCTTTAGCCGCTTCTTTCAGATAGATGCAGCTTCCCGTGAGAATGATGCTGTTCGCAGGAAGTCCCTGCGCGGCTTCAAAGGCTCGAATGACCTCGGCCGGGTCGCTCTTTAGCGTGTGGGTGGAGAATCCGTGATCGGAGGCAATGATTACGTTGGTCGCCGCGAGGCGTCCCGTGCGCTTCAGTTCTGCCGCGATTTTCCCGATCTCATCATCGGCCAGGCGAAGCGCCTGGGTGGTCTCGGGTGTGGTCATGCCGTATTCATGGCCCGTGTGGTCCGGATCGCTGATCCAGAGGATTGACAGGTCCGCATTCAAGTCGTTCAGGCCGAAATCGAGGAAGGTACGCACAATACGCGCGTTCCGTTCCCGGTTGGGCGAGGCATCCGGGGGCGTTTCTCCCATGCGCGGTAGCAGGCTGGCCGCCAGTGATTCGGGAAGAATGAAGCCATTGTTGATCACCACTCCGTTTGATACCTTGTGATTCAAGAGATAGGCCGAGCCGGAGGACCCGGAACTGAACACCCCCGTCTTCTTGCCCTGCCGTGCCAGGACTTCGCCCAGCGTCTCCGCCGTCAGCAGCTTGCCGTCCGTGTGGGTGTTGATCTTCTCCAGGTCGCCCTTACTTCCCGTGGAAAGGGTCTTGTCCGGCTCCACCCCGGGAAAGTACACGCTGTTGTCCACGATGCCATGACGGTCCGGGTAGGTGCCGGTTACAATCGTCGACGCGTTGACCCGGGTGACCGTGGGGAAAGCCGCGTGGTGCTTCTCAAAGACGACCCCTTCCCGGCTCAATGCATAGAGGTTGGGCATCAGCCGAGGATTTACATAATCCGGCCGGAGTCCGTCCATCACGATGAGTACCACCCGTGTGCTCTGGGGTTCCCCTTGAACCGTGCTGGATACGCTGGTAAGCAAAATCACCGCAAGGAGTGCGGACATGAATTTCGGACGGGACATGGTTGGAATCTCCGGTAACCCTTAGTGAATCAACTGGTGGGAAGAGTAAACCACGAACGGGTACGAGTTTTCACGAACGAAATCCGTTGGGGGAGGGAGCAGCCAGCGCCCGTTGCCGTACGAATTTCTGCCCTCTCCAGCACCGGCGCGACGTGTAGAGGGGGCAGGGCCTTCGCATCTAATTTAACGAGAAACGAGATTCTTGTGTGGCACCCTGTATATTTGGCCGCAAAAGAACGCAAAGATCACGTAGAAAACAGGTCTTCGGAAGTCGTGCCTGCGTATCGTGATGGGGGCTTCAAGGCGAGTCGCCCGCAAGATCTGGGGATCTTCATCGTTCAAGCGGGGTGCACTACGTTCTCCTTTTCATCACATCCGTGCTATCCGTGTAATCCGTGGTCAACTTCCCTTCTCATTTTTGACCACAGATTACACGGATGGCACGGATTTTGACAATGTGAAGACGCACGCAGAGACGGAAGGTCGGCAGAGGTATCAGGGGGGCAAAGGGGGGTTGCTTGGGGTGTTTTTATCCCATCTTGACGATTTTGGCATCGGTCGGCCAGACAGGTTTCATGGGCGCAATTCCGCCAGGATTTTCGGGTCAGACTTTCCTTGATCGCCTCTGCCGACAATCCTGTTAGCGGAAAATTCGATGCGAAAGGCTTGGTCGAGGGGGCCTGTTCTTTGCATGAACCCTGCCATTCGCGCTATGATAAAGGGCGTGCGCAAGGCTGCCCTCAACCCGATCCAGCGCCGCACCCCCGTCACCTGCCTGACCCTGGGGAATCCTCCGGGGCCGTAACGTATTGCCCCGTTCTACGGAAAGTGTGCGCAAGATGTCATACACTGAAACAACGGAATCGACCCCTGCTCCCGCCTGGCTTCGCCGCTTTGCCCTCGTGCTCTGCATCTCCACGCTGGCCCTGATCTTTTTCGGCGGCCAGGTAAAGAGCCACGAGGCGGGTCTTTCCGTTCCCGATTGGCCCCTGACCTACGGCGAGAATCCCGTCACCTTCGGCATCTCCAAGTGGACCGGCGGCATCTTTCACGAACATTTTCACCGTCTTTTCGCCGGTGTTGTGGCCCTGGCCACCGTCGCACTGGCCATCGGCCTCTATCTGAAGGAAAACCGGGTCTGGCTGGTCGTGCTGGGCTTCGGCGCCGTGCTGGCCGTGCTGCTTCAGGCCCTCCTCGGCGGCATGACGGTCTGGTACCACCTTCCCGTACTCGTCTCCAGCTCCCATGCTATCCTGGCCCAGACCTTCTTCCTCATCACCCTGATTATCTGGTACGGCCTGTCCCGCGAGCGCACACAGCGACTGCAAGACATCGCCTCGGGCACCGCGGAGTCCGCCACGCCCCTCAAATACGCCGCGCTGGTGCTCATTGCCCTCGTTTATGGTCAGCTTTTCCTGGGCGCTTTGATGCGCCACACGGAATCCGGCCTCGCCGTCTATGATTTCCCGACCACCGCCGGGTCCATCATCCCCCGCGTGGACGATGCGGCTCTGGCCGATATCAACCACTGGCGTTTCGAAAACACCGACAGCCTCGGCGCTGAACTGCCCGATGTGACGAAGGGTCAGGTGCTCATTCATCTGGCCCATCGCGGCGGCGCCATTGTCGTGACGCTTGCTATTGCCGCGCTGGCCTTCATGGCCTTCAAGCGCCGCGCAAGCCACCCGGCCCTGTGGCGCAGCAGCCTCTGGCTCTGCGGCGCGGTGGCCCTTCAGATTACCCTCGGTGCCTTTACCATCTGGACGATCAAGCACCCCTACGTGACCAGCGTCCACGTCGTTACGGGCGCGGGTATCCTCGGGCTGAGCGCCATGCTCGCCCTCCGCGCCTGGCCCCTGGCCGCACAGCCCGTCAAGGCCGAAGCCAAGTCGGCCAGTCCCTATCTCAACACGGCACTGTCGTAAGGCGGGCCCCGGCACGATGGGGAAGTCTCTCTTTAAATCTTACGTCGAGCTGACCAAGCCCGGGATCGTTCGCCTCGTGCTGGTCACCACCGTGATCGGATTCGCCCTCGGCGGCGAAGGCGTAACCCGCTGGTGGCTCCTGCTCATGACCCTCATCGGCACCGCCCTGGGATCGGGGGGGGCTTTCGTGCTCAATCACTACATTGAGCGCGAAGTTGACGCCCTCATGCACCGCACCCGGAATCGCCCCCTGCCCGCAGGCATCATCGACCCTGCGGCGGCCCTCGTCTTCGGCATCGTGCTGATTCTCGCGGGAACGGGCGTGCTGGCGTGGTGGGTGAACGGCCTCACGGCCAGCCTCGTCTTCCTCACGGCCGTAATGTATGTGGCGGTTTACACGCCCCTGAAGCGGTATTCATGGTGGAATACTCCCATCGGCGCTATTCCCGGCGCGATGCCCCCCATGATCGGCTGGACCGCCGCCTCGGGCCATATTGACCCAGGTGCGTGGATTCTCTTCCTCATCCTTTTCCTCTGGCAGCATCCCCATTTCTATGCTCTCGCCTGGATGTACAAGGATGACTATGCCCGGGGCGGATTCAAGATGCTGCCCGTGGTCGATCCCGACGGGAAAAGCACCTTTCGCCACAGTCTGGTTACCGTGATACTGCTGGTGCCGGTGAGCCTTTGGCCGACCTTTGTTCGCATGTCGGGGGTCATCTACTTCTGGGGCGCGCTTATTCTTGGACTTGGTTTTTTATCGGTTTGTATTCGTTGGCGTATTTCCAAGTCTATCAAGGACGCCAAAATCGTCTTTCTCTACTCGCTTCTTTATTGGGTGTTATTGTTTGTTTTTATTGTTATTGATGCGTATTTCTATTGAGCGCATCGCGATGGGTTTGCCCATCTGGAGGTTCTCGTGAGTACCAAAGCCCTCATCTTTATCGGCCTCGTCAGCTTCGTGCTACTCAATGCCAGTCTCATGGGACTCTACATTCTCATGGGGGCCGCAGCCCCCGCCGCAAGTGCCGATGAGCTGCCGGTCATCTCGACCCTGCCCGACTTTTCCCTGACCAGCGACAAGGGTACCACCATCGACAAGGTGGCCATGGCGGGCAAAGTCTGGATCGCGGACTTTATCTTCACCTCCTGCGCGGGCCCCTGCCCCCTCATGACCCGGAGTATGGCCGACGTGGCCAAGAAGTTGGAACTGCACCCCGAAGTGGAATTTGTGTCCGTCAGCGTGGACCCGGAGACCGACACCCCCGAGGTATTGTCGCGCTACGGCGAGAAGTTCGGCGCGGACCCGAAACGCTGGCACTTCCTTACCGGCACGACCGAGGCCATCCAGGAGCTGGCGGTGAAGGGATTCAAGATCGGGGCGGTGGACGATCCGGTCATCCACAGCACGAAATTCTGCCTGGTGGACAAGCAGGGCCAGATCCGGGGCTACTACACCGGCACAGACGAAGTCGAACTTGAGCAATTGATTGCAGCCGCAACGCGCCTGCTGGAGGAATAATGCCATGACCGTCGAACAATTCCCCGCCATCAACGCCAGTCTGAATTTCCTGGCCACCTTGTTCCTCCTCGGCGGCTGGTGGGCCATTAAGTTCAAGCACAACGTGAACCTGCACCGCGCGCTGATGGGGGCGGCGCTTGTGGCGTCGGCGCTCTTTCTTTCGTGCTACCTCTACTACCACTACCACGCGGGCAGCACCGCCTTTCAGAAACAAGGCTTGATCCGCACGGTCTACTTCACCATCCTCCTCACCCACATCCCCCTGGCCGTCTTAATGGTGCCCTTCATCCTCGCGGCGGTATGGTTTGCCCTCAGGGGGCAATTCGAGAAGCACAAGAAGCTTGTGAAGTGGGTCTGGCCGGTGTGGATGTATGTGTCCGTGACCGGCGTGGTGATCTATGTGATGCTTTATCAGATGTAGTGCGGGGCGGTAGCGCCCAGTACCCATAGCGAAATCGCAGGGACATCAGGGACGACAGAGACAGCAGGAGAGTGAGTTTCTACTGTCTCTGTCGTCCCTGATGTCCCTGTAACTTTGGAAGCAGGCTTTTTCAAGGCTTCAAACCCCACGCCATGAGCCAATCGCCAACAGTCACCCCAGCACAGTCAGCATCTCTTCGATGCGCGTGAAGCGCTCGCGGGGTTTTCCAATGGCGACACCCCGTGCCTGCTCCGCCTCGTCGATCTTCTGCCAGTCGGCTATGGTGACATAGCGCACACCACGCCCTTCCAGCAACGCGGGGATCGCCTCAGGCGCACGCACAGGGCAATGGGGTAGCGCGGACAGATCTTCCAGGATCCGATCCGCCGTGTTGTGGCTGTCGGGCTTGTTTGTGCCGATGATACCGGTGGGGCCGCGCTTGATCCAGCCCGCGACGTAGAGTCCCGGCAGCGTGCCACCCTCTCCCTGTACGCGGCCGTCCACGTTGGGAATCAGGCCCTTTTTCTCGTCGAAAGGCACGCCGGGCATGGGGACGCCGCGATAGCCGATGCTGCGGAACAGCAAGTTGCAGGGCAGTGTCGTCGATTCACCCGTGGCCTCGGCCCATTGCTTGAAGGGCTCCGTACCGGCGAGGTAATTGGTGCCCAGGACAATGGACTCCACGCGGTCGGTCCCGTAGATGGCCATCGGGCTTTCCAGAAAGCGAAAACACATCTTGCGGGGCTTGGTGTCCATTGGGGCGGCGGCGTATTCGCGGAGCAGCTCCATGATTCGCGCCGTGTTGTTATCTGAAAGCTCCGCTTCACTCAGTGGATTCAGTTGAAGGCTCTGGGGATCGACTACGGGCCGACACATGGCAAGCTCGCCCATTTCCTTCAATTCCATGGCCGTGAAGGCAGCCTGGGTTGGGCCACGCCGTCCCACGAGGTGGATCTCGCGGACTTTGCTCTCCGCCAGCACCTCCAGCGCGTGAGCCGCAATATCGGTGGTCTTCAATTCGTCCACGGACTTGGCCAGAATGCGCGCCACGTCCATCGCCACATTGCCCACGCCGATAATCACGGCAACTTCCCCCGAAAGATCGAAGGTGCGATCACGGTAATCGGGATGGCCGTTGTACCAGCCCACGAAGGAGGTTGCCGTGTAGCTGCCTTCCAGATCCTCGCCGTGAATGCCCAGGCGACGGTCTGTTTCCGCGCCATAGGCGAAGAGGATCGCGTCGTAGTGCTCGCGCAGTTCGTCCACCGTCAGGTCCCGTCCGATGGTGACGTTGCCGAAAAAGCGGAAGCCCTCTCGCGCCGCGATCTTTTCGTAGACCTTGGTGACGTTGCGAATCTTGGCGTGATCCGGCGCAACGCCGCCGCGCACGAGCCCAAAGGGCGTGGGCAGGCGGTCGAACATATCGACGAGGCAGGGGTGCTCGGGCTTGAGGAGGTGTTCCGCGGCATAGAAGCCGCCGGGGCCGCTGCCAACGATGGCTATTCGTGCGGGGACTTCAGATGGGCCAAGTGTGGTCATGAAAACAGATCTCCTCCCGGCGGGGCTCTCTCCAGCGGCTCCCCGTAACCCGTATCATGCGCACGAAAGTCCCCAAAAGGCAAGAAAGTAATATCGAGGATGTATCATTGCCTGAACAGGGGAGGGCCTGCGGCACGTCCCCCGAGGCCGACTCACCCCTCAATCGAAATCGAAAAGTTCCCCGAGGAATCCCCGTTTTTTCTTCTTCCGGTAGTCCCCGTGATGGCCGCCGGAATCGTGGTCGGAATCGCTCTCGTAGTCGCGTGGACGTTCGAAGGCCTTCTGGCTTGGACGCTGGGGTTCCATCGCCGGGCTCTGGCTCAGGGAGCGCTCGACAATCTTGTCCAGTTCGCCCCGGTCCAGCCACACGCCGCGGCACTGAGGACAATAATCGATTTCGATACCCTGGCGCTCTGACATGACCAGGGCAACCTGGTTGCATACGGGACAATTCATGTAACGCGCTCCTCTCTGACATCGGTGAACGGGTAAATTTCGGAACTACTGGGAGCTCCAGAAATCAGTATAGCATTTCCTATTCGCGTGCCTGCAAGGGCAGGGGACCGGGGTCCACCACGTTGCGCCCGTCGGAATCCACCGGCGCATCACGCGCAGCACGGGTATCGTCCAGTGGATCGTCACTGAGCGTCCAGCGGAGGAGGCCCGCATCGCGCGGCGACGGATTGGCCCCCGCCGCATCGGGCTCGCTCCGGTAGCCCGTGCCGAAGGCCGTCAGTAGGGAGCCATCCGGCAGGAGCACGGTGGACGTGGCCTGGCAACTGGCCCACCACTTGTTTTCGCCCAGGCGATTGCCCCGCCAGGCGTGGAGTATATAGCGATGGTCCAGATCCCAGGTGTGGCCGTGGTCCGCGCTCAGCATTGCCTCGATACCAAACTGCGGGTAGCCCTCCGCCGTGTCCACATAACCCTTGCGGACGACATAGGTCATGAGCAGGCGACCATCCGGCAACAGCACAAAGGAAGGATGATGGCGGCCGTAGTCGTAGAGTTTTTCCGCCGTACTCCAGGTTTGTCCATTGTCGCGCGAAATAGAGATGCCGAGTCCTTCAAAGTGGTCGATCCATTCACCCGCCTTTGACGGGGGAATATCCGTGCGGCAGGCCGCCACAAGTTCACCATTCCCAGCACGCACCAGCGCCACCTCGCTGACTTCCTCCCACGCGGGTACCTTGATGCTTTCCGTCCATGTCGCCCCCCGATCGCCACTGAAGCGCAGATAGCCCTGCTGGTGATCCTTCGCCACCTCCGGCGCCCGGTGCCACGTGTAGCCCGTCTCGATAAGTCGCGTCACCGCGCCCGAAACTGGATCGCGATCCGCCCAGAGCGGGTCCCACGTGTACCACGGCTTCCCATCCACCGTCGGTGCCACCACGGCCCCGGCCGTCCACGTCTCACCGTAGTCACGGCTCACCCAGCGGCGATCGCCCGTCAAGAACAACACCTCGCCCTCGCCCAGATAGGTCAGGCAGGTGCCGAGGCCGTCTACAGGAGTGCCATCGGCCACCACACGCCGCGGCGCCGACCAGGTGCTCCCCCCGTCGTCACTGTGAAGCACCTCAGGGTGATGGGGGTAGTCACAACCCACCAGCATCAGCAGGCGCTGCTTCTCCGGCATCGACACGATATACGGCACCGCCACCACCCGCTTCCACGACTCGGATACGATCTGGACCTTCGCGGCAATCGGAATAGGCCCGGACGGGCCGTTCAGCAACTGGACGGTGTGGTCCTGCCACTGGGCCGAACACGGTGCGGCGAGAAGAAGGGTGACCCAGCCGAACAGGCAGGCGCGCGTCGCGAATACATTCACTCGAAAACTCCCCGGACGCTCCTTGAGCGAAGCGCCGTAGTTGGGCCAATAAGAGACCGTCCCGACGAAACAGCACCTGATTCTAAGCCTCAGGTCAGTCGCAGTACAAAAGAGGGAGCCGACTCTCCGCCTCGGGCGCGGTCGAGGAATGCCTTGAACTTCGCGGAGAAAGGCAGGACAGATGGCGTCGCTCGAATCGTGCCTGCCGGATTGTATAGGATACTGAGGCAGCGTTTGTCGGGGAGACTTTGCGCTGCTGGGACAGGGGTGGAGTGAAGCACGGGCACAGGGTCACGGTATCCGGCTTGTGAGGTTACGGGGAGTTGCCTATAGCGTGCTGCCCCCGCGCAACCGCTTTCCAGTCCCACAGCCAGGCGACGGGTCCAACGCTGCGTCGCCGAACAGCCTCAAGCCCTGGAACAACCGCACCGGGAACACAATTCGTTCCCCTGCCCTAAGAGAAAGGTCCGCCCCGTGTCGAATGGCCCCACCAGTGACTCCGAGAATCCGGAAGTCGTGCATCATCCCCATCTCCACCGGCGCTTTGGCCTTCTTCAGGCCACCGCGCTCAACATGTCCAACATGCTCGGCGCTGGTCCGTTCATTACCATTCCGCTGCTTATGTCGGCCATGGGCGGCGGGCCCCAGGCCATGCTGGGCTGGCTGGTGGCCGCCCTCATCTGTATTCCCGACGGCCTCGTCTGGAGCGAACTTGGCGCGGCCATGCCCGGCTCCGGCGGGACCTATGTCTACCTTCGCGAGGGCTTCGGTCGCGCGCGCTTCGGCCAGTTGATGGCCTTCCTCTTCCTCTGGCAGTTCATCATCAGCGGCCCCCTCGAGATTGCCTCCGGCTACATCGGCTTTTCCCATTACCTCCACTATATCTGGACCGGCCTCACGCCCTTCCAGCTCAAGCTGCTCGCCGCCGCCGTGGGTGTGTTCAACATCGTCCTGCTCTATCGCCGCATCGCCTTCATCAGCAAGCTCACCGTCGCCCTCTGGATCGGCACGCTGATCACCACCCTTACCGTCATCATCTCCGGCATACCCCACTTCGACCCCAAGGTGGCCTTCGATTTTCCGCCCCACGCCTTCGAGCTCTCCGGCACCTTCTTCTTCGGCCTCGGCGCCGCCGCCCGCGTGGGTGTCTACGACTACCTGGGCTACTACGACATCTGCTACATCGGCGACGAAGTGCGCAATCCCGGCCGCGTCATACCGCGCTCCATCATCATCAGTCTGGTCGCCGTGGCGCTGCTCTATTTCGCCATTAACCTCTCCGTCGTCGGCGTGGTGCCCTGGCGCGAGTTCGTCCCCGCCCAGGCGGGCAGCAATTCGGACTACATCGTCTCCATCTACATGGAGAAAATCTACGGCAAGCCCTTCGCCAGATTCTTCACCATCATGATTCTGTGGACCACCTTTGCCTCCCTCTTCGCGCTGCTCCTCGGATACTCCCGCGTGCTCTACGCCGCCGCGAAAGACGGGGCTTTCTTTCGCGTCTTCGAGCGCCTCCACCCCACGAAGGACTTCCCCCACATCTCCCTGCTGCTCATCGGCGCCATCTCCTGCGCTGCTTGCTTCCTCTCGCTTGAGACCGTTATCGGCGCGCTCCTCACCAGCCGCATCCTCGTCCAGTTCATTGGCCAGATCGGCGCACTCACCCTGCTGCGTCGCCTCAAGCCCGACATGGAGCGCCCTTTCCGCATGTGGCTCTATCCTTTGCCCAGCCTCATCGCCTTCATCGGCTGGACTTTTCTCTTCGCCACCTCCGGCGGCAGCCTGATTATCTACAGCCTCATCGGCCTCCTGGCGGGTGTGGGGGCCTTCATGATCTGGGCGGCCAGCACCGGGCGCTGGCCTTTTGAGAAGGCGGGGGAGAGGGCGTAGCCGGGCATGCCTCCAAACTCCCAACGAACGCCGAAGGCTTAACCCACGTTCGGCAAACTCGGAAGTCTACGTTGGTGCCGTTACACTTTTCGCTGTGCCGCTGTCGTTGGGCGAAAATGCTTCATTTCGCCAAGGCGCGACCTTAATGTATGCTTCATAGATCAACTGTCCCCGGAAACCTAAGCACGGATTCAAATGACAATGAAGATACGATTCGGCATCGCGCTGTTGGTCGGACTGGTCATGGTGGGCATGATCCACTATTTCCTTCTGAGCGAACGGTATGACCCGGGACCGGACTTTATACTTCGAGAGTCGAGATGGTCTCCATTCGTCCAGGATTGCAGGGAGTTCGACTATGCCAAGTTCTCCTTCGACAACGGCGCGCTGGTCTTTGTCATGCATCCCAAGTTCAAGAGTGCAATGGAGTATTTCGATGCCGTGGCGCAAGACCTTGAGGGCACGGGCTGGAGTGCGCTGCCGCCGGGCGAAAATCCCTTGGCGCACGAAAGGTGGTGGTTCGCTGCATACTTTAGAAAAACGGTTGCGAGATTTACTAAGACCCCGGGACCAACGACTTGCTACACGAGAAGGTTTTTTCCAGACGATTCGGAAGACAAAACGATGGAGAAGGTGTTGCTCACGTACATCGAAGGTGATCGCGCCGTGGTGTTTGTTTCCTGGTACGAGCACTAGTGCGTTTATAAAGAGATTTCCAGTAAAAATGCGATGCCTCTCCGTCGAACGTGGGTGCCATGCTCAAGTTATTCGCCCGAGGCTAAGCGTCGCGGGAAATCGGTGAGTGCCGTTCGGCGAACGGCCCTGGAGTTAGATGCGATGTCAGGTGTGTTGATTGGATTGGCCGGAATACTACTTTCGGTGGCGGAAGTCCCGCCCGTCCCTGCATCGGTGCGGCTGGTGCCCGATTTCAGCCCCGACGCCTTTGCCAACCCGGATTCCGTGTTCTGGCCCGCCTATTTCTGGCTCTGGAACGCGCCGCTCGACGAGGAAACCCTGCGCGCGCAACTGCGCGATATGGCGGCGCACGATGCACGCAGCGTATGTATGCTGCCCATGCCCCGGGGATTTCGTCCCGACTCCACCAACAATTCCATGGAGCCCGACTACCTCACGCCAGCGTACCTGGAGCGTGTGGGCCTGGCCGTCGATGAAGCAGCGAGGCTCGGCATGAACTGGTGGCTCTACGATGAAGGAGGCTGGCCCTCCGGCCTCGCACTGGGCAAGGTCGTCGAGGGACATCCGGAACTCGCGCGGCAACGGATCGTGCGCGAGGCCGTGTCCGCAAGCGCGACGTACATCGTGCCGGATGATGCGCTGGCGCTGGTGGTGGAGACGCCCTCGATTCAGGTACTCCACGCGGGGGCAACCTGGACACCAGTGTCGTCGACTGCAACGGCGTATCTCTATCGCACGGCACCCGAGGGCACTTCCGATCTGTTGAACCCGGACGCGACGCGGCGCTTCCTGGATCTGACCCACGAGGCCTATGCCAAAGTAATCGGCGCGCACTTCGGCAAGACCGTGCGCTTCACTTTTACCGACGAGCCCGGCGCGGGCATGCCACGTCCGCCCGAATTTCTGCCCTGGACGCCTGGGCTCGACGGTCTGTGGCAGACACAGACCAAATCGCCACTCTGGCATGCCCTCCCGAGTCTTTTCACGCCGCCGGGCAAGGCGAGTTCCAATGAGGTGGCCCGTGCCCGCATCGACCTTTACGACGTGCTCTCGGGCCGCTTTGCCGATGCCTATTTCGGTTCACTGGAAACCTGGGGCCGGGCGCATGGTCTGGCATCCGGTGGTCACCTCGGGGGGGAAGACGAGACCCTTGGCGCCGTCAAATACAGCTTCGGTCATGTGCTGCGTCCCCTGCGGAGGATGGACATACCTGGGGTTGATCTTATCTGGCGACAGCTCTTTCCGGGGCTCGGGCCCCAATCCAATTTTCCCGTGCTCGCGCCAACGGCGGCCCACCAGAACGGCACCCGCTTCGCCTTCTCGGAGTCCTTCTGCGTCTACGGCAATGGCCTGACGCCCGCCCAGATGAAGTGGCTTGTGGACTATCAATACGTGCGCGGGATCAACCTCGTCGTCCTTGGCTGCTACCCCCTCAGTACCCGCGACCACCACATGACGGGAGAGCGTCCCCACTTCGGCGCCATGAATCCCCTGTGGGATCATCTGCCGGGCTTCCACGCTTACACCGCCCGTCTGGGCTACGCGATGTCTGTCGGTGCGCCTGCCATTCGCACCGCGCTCTACTATCCCGTGCGCGATATCTGGGCCTGGGGGGCTGAAGCGACCGAAGCGGTCTCCACCTTCGAAGCCCTGGAGGCTGGTCTGGCCGCGCGCCAGTGTGCTTTCGATTTGGTCGATGACGATACCCTGTCCGCCGCCACTCTTGCAGAGGGGGGACTTGCCGTTGGCCCGATGCGCTACGACACCATCGTCTGCGGCGACGTGCGGTGGATGGCTCCCGAGTCCCTGCGACAACTGGAGGCCTTCGCTGCCGCCGGTGGCAAGGTGCTAAGCGTGGGCCACGCCCCCTTTACCGACGGGAACGGTGCCGCGTCTTCCACTGCGCCCATCGTCAGTGGCACAATTGAGGCGTTGCTGAACGGAGTTACCTCATCGGTCCGGCTGAGCCCCGAGACGGCGGATCTGCGCGCGAGTGTTCGAGCCCTGAACGGGCAGGAAATCGTAATGCTTTTTAACGAAGGGTCCGCAGATTACACCGGCACGATGGATGTAGCCTATTCTCACGCCAGTGTGATGGACCTTCAACGCGGCGCTCTGGTGGATCAGGCTATCCATGGGGTCCAACTCGCCGTGACGCTGGGTCCGGGCGATAGCATTATGTACTTGTTGTCCAATGAAGCGATTCCGGGGGCCTTGTCGGAAAAGCATCCCGCGGAATCACTGACCATCGAATCGAAAGATCTGAAGGTCACGGGATTACGGCAATTTGTCGTGGGCGAACACGATTTCGAAGTTATCGAGCCTTCATTTAGCGCCCTCGATACCTACACTGGACTCGGCTGGAAGAACTGGCTCGGCGAGGACTACTCCGGCGAAGTGGACTACACTGTCACCATCGAAATCCCCGAAGCGTGGGGGACAGGACCCATTCGCCTCGAAACCGGCCCCATCGAATACGCGGCCTCGGTGGATTTCGATGGGAAACCGGTGGGACAACTCCTGTGGTCACCCTGGACGCTGGACCTTCCAGCCTGTACGCCTGGAAAACACGAACTGCGAATCCGCGTCGCCAATACCCTCGCCAACGAACTCACGTCCGAGCGCGTGACGAAAGCGTGGGGGGCAAAGACCGGGCCCGGCTGGCCCAGTCCCTACCACGAGCGCGCCCTGGCCTTCGAACGAGAATCCCGTGGCGGCGGTCTCCAGGGTCCCCTGCGGCTCACCAGCTTGAACGGTGCCCAGTGAACGAGCGACGCATGTTCGAGGGGCCCGGTGGCGCTTATGCAACGTTCGACACTCGTCATTTGCTGCAGGTGGCGACATGGTAAGTCCGCACATCTGGACAGGTGTGGTCAATCTGCACACTGTGGAATGAGCACGCACGTTCAATTTCGGCCGATACTTAGTGACCAGGCAAAAGCTTAAAGGCAATCAGGATGGGTGCTTATGGGGGTTGTTCGTCGGGGGAACGATCTATGCGACCAAATTTCTAAAGCAATTTCGGGCAAGCGGCGGCAGACATAGGGTTCTTTCCCCGCCGTGGACACGGTTTCTGCGGCACAGCGAATGGGCCACAACAGAGGTGCCATGAGAGATCTTTCGGTCTTTAAAAAACTGACGGACGGGTGCCAAGAGAATCCTGGGGATCTCACCCCATCGAAGGAGAATCGGGTCATGGACGCACGAACGCTGTATTTCGGACGGGTTCTTGTGTGCGCTGCTTTTGCAGGAGCGCTGGCATTGGAGTCGGCGGCACTTACCTATGAGATCACAGCACTGGGTGAAAACTATCGCGCCAGTGCGGTTAACCGCGCTGGACAGGTCACGGGCTGGACTGAAAACGAAGACGGAGAGGTTTTTGCCTTTCTCTATGACGGGACCCGCATGAACACCCTCTGGTTCACTGATGCTACCTTCGGCGAAGACATCAATGACCACGGTGTCGTTGTCGGAGGGAACGAATACAACGCCTTTAATTGGGGAAGGACTTTTGTT
Source organism: Candidatus Hydrogenedentales bacterium (assembly GCA_942492815.1). GTDB lineage: Bacteria > Hydrogenedentota > Hydrogenedentia > Hydrogenedentales > JAEUWI01 > JAEUWI01. Next base: position 913,837 of record OW818658.1, read on the forward strand.
ACGGATGGGACCACCGTGAGCTATCTCGGAACGGGGTGGCACGCGTACAGCTTTGGAGCGGGCATCAACAATCTGGGACATTTGACAGGTCAGAGCGACGATTTCGGGGCGCTCCACGCCTTCCTATTTGACGGCACGGATCTGATCGATCTCGGTACCCTGGGCGGCGACTCCAGCTTCGGTGAAGCCATCAACCGATACGATCAAGTCGTCGGTTACAGCCATAACACGAGCCTTGACACTCATGCATTCCTGTATGATGGAGGAGATATGATTGATCTGGGCACCCTGGGCGGACGGATCAGTCGGGCGCGCGATATTAACGACTCAGGTCAAGTAGTCGGATCCGCCACGAACGGTTTCGAGCAATTTCGAGCCTTTCTTTACGAGGCTGGAACCATGGTCGACTTGGGCACGCTCGGCGGGGCCACGAGCGGAAGCACGGGAGTAAACAACCACGGACAGATCGTCGGTTACTCCCGGATTGACCTCGGCGCTACAACCCATGCCTTTCTCTATGACGAAGGCCTTGGTGGTATGGTGGACCTGAACGAGTACATTGACCCCGCTTCGGGCTGGGTACTGTACGACGCGGCAGAGATCAGTGACCGGGGACATATTGTGGGCCGGGGAAGTCTTGGTGCCTTCCTGCTGACGCCCATCCCGGAGCCCGCCACATTGACCGTATTGGCCATGGGCCTTGCCGGGATGATGCTCCGTTGGAGGCGGCGCAAATTGCTTCGTTGATTCTCTGGCGTGCGAAACCTTTCCGCATGATGTCAATCCCGGGATGGGTCACTGTGCCATCTGCTTCCGCATGGCTTCGTTCATGCCCTGCATTACTTCCGGCGGCATGCCCTGCATCATCTTTTGCATCTCTTCCATGATCTTCTCGGGGTGTTCGAAGTCGATGGTCATGGTCATGCCGGGCATGGGGGTCATCTTGATGCCAGAAACGCGCCAGGGGCCATTCTCCTTGCGCAGTAGAACATCCTGGGGCACGGTCATGCCCATCTGGGTGACTTGCACCGCAACCTGGGAGGTATCGCCCGTCGTCGTCGCCGCACCCACGGTGAAGCCCTCCATGGGTGCCATGGCACCCGTGGGCATCGCGCCCATGCTCTGCCACGCCTTCTCCGTCATGTGCGGCTTGCACTGCTGCACGTCACCCGTCTTAAAGGCCTGGAGGAAGGAGTCCGTCACTGTTTCAGGGCTGGGTCCGGATCCGAAGCCCAGTTTCGGAAGATAGGCGGCGCCGCCGAGCACCACGGCCGCAACCGCAACGATGCCGAGCACCATGCCCAGGGGTTTAAGCGAGGGGCCCAGCTTGCTGGCCAGGGTGGCGGGCGCCACCACTGGGCGGGGGCGTTCCCGCGTCAGGCTTGCGTCCAGCAAACTCGCCAGATCGTCGGGCAGATCGATGCCGCCCGTTGAAGCCGCGTTTAGCGCGGGCACGACCAGTGGCCCGTTGCACTTCTTGCAGGTGCCGCGTTGGCCTGCGTATTGCTCGGGCACGTTCAAGGTGTCCTGGCAATTGGGACATATTACCGTGATCATCGCTTAATCCTTCCGGGTCTTGCCCGCGTTTAGCCGCTTCATGTTGTCCGGGTAGATAGGTGTCGCCAGATTCGGCAGCGGGGGCGTCCGCAGGGGAGAGAGAAGGTTTCAATGCCCCCGAAAATGCGCCCGAACGAAATGCCAGCCTTAACTGCCGATGAAGTTTTTGCCGCATCGAGATCATCCAGCGTGGGAGCGACGCCACGCACCGCCGGGACCTGATTGCATACATCGTCAACATTGTAACCATTGCGCACGTTTACAACAAGTTGGCGTCCGGCGCGCATGCGGACGCCTGGGCGAGGTACCCGAATGCCGTCCCCTCGTCCAGCTCTCCTCCTTCTCGCGTATCAGTCTCGGATTCCCAAGTGTGCCCTTATTTTTTCCAGAAGTTCCGCCTGGCGGAAGGGCTTGCGAATGATGTCGGTGGCGTCGGAGGCCATGATCTCCCGGAAGTCTTCATCAAGCACGCCGCCGGTTACGAAAATCACGGGGATCTTCTCGCCGCCTTCCAGGGCGCGGATGCGCCGGGTTGTTTCGAGCCCGTTCATGTCGGGCATGGCCTGATCCATGAGGATCAGATTGGGCTTCCAGCGCTGGAACGTTTCAATGGCTTCGGCACCGCTGGAAACGCCGACAACGTCAAAGCCAAAAAGTTTCAGGAGTTTGTCCATGACGCTGAGGTTGGTCTCGATGTCATCGACCACCAGAATCCGGATGTCGCCCATCGCAGCAGGCGTGGGTTGCTGCCCGGCGTTCGTCATGCCGGGGAGCTCTTCGGGATGCCCCGCGCGAATGGCAAAGCTTGCGTATATGGACGTGCCCGCGCCAGGCTGAGATTCAATCCGCATTTCACCGTCCATAGCTTCAATCTGGCGTCGGCTGATGGGTAGGCCCAAACCCGCACCACCGGCCCTGCGCCCGGCGGAAGCCTGTTCAAAGGGTTCCAGGACCCGGTTGAGCGCCTCGGGCTCGATACCTTGTCCGGTGTCTCGCAACTCCAGGCGCAGCAGGAATGCGTCGGGATGCTCCGGTAGCGCCTCCGCCTTGCAGATGAGTGTAATTGTCCCGGTGGGCGTAAACTTGATGGCATTGCCGATGAGATTTATCAGGATCTGACGGATTTTTCCGTGGTCGGCGATGATGTATTGGGGGACGGAGCTGTCGATCTGTGCGCGAAGAGCCACCTTGTTGGGGTCGCACTGCACACCGAGCATTTGGAGAATAAGATCGACGCATTCGCGGAACTTGAAAGTTTCCAGGTTGATGTTCAGCGTCCCGGCTTCGATCCTTGCCATTTCCAGCACGTTGTTGATCAGTTCAAGGAGGTGATCCCCGCTGCGAATGATGGTATTCAGGCTTTCCCCATCCTCCTCGGAGCGACTTCCAGATTTTTGAAGCACCTGGACATGGCCGAGAATGGCGTTCATCGGGGTCCTGATTTCGTGGGATACGTGGGCCAGAAACTGGCTCTTCGCCCGGTTCGCCGCTTCCGCTTGTTCCTTGGCCTCGCGCAGGCGATACTCGGACACACTCAGGACGCGGTAGTTGGTGAAGAGGAGCCAGGCCGCGATCAGGATGGCGAGGGCGAGGATGCTGATGGGCACGAGGAAAGCCGGGGTGGCCCAGAGCGGGGGCAACACGGTGAAGGCGCGCTGCGCCGGCGTGGGATCTTCGTTGAAGTTCGTATCCGCGGCCCGCACCTCAAAGAGGTAGTCGCCATAGGCGAGTTGGGGCGTAATCACGCTCCGCTCTTTGGAGAATAGGCTCCAAGGCACAGAATCCGCATCGGCGTTTGCCGGACGTATTCTCGAAGCATAGACCAGCTCCTCGCGACCGGTGATGTCCCACTGGTCACGGCCTTCAAATTGAAAGACACTACGGTCGTTGTAGGGAATCTGGGCGGGCATCTGCTCGATGATGGTCTCCGGGGGCGTGGGATCGGGCACATAGCGCAGGATTCCCGTGTCGCTCAATTCCGCCCAGATGTTGCCCCAGGGATCTTCCGAAATGGCTGAGATGCCACCGCTGGGAAAGCCGCTCTGCTCACCGTACCAGATCCAGCGACCGTGGTCGTAGCTTGCCACGCCCAGATCGAGCGAGCCCGACCAGATGCGCCCGGTTTTGCTCCGCAACAGGCACGATACCCGGGCACTGGGGTCCTTTTCAAAGGCGATCACGGAATCCAGCGCGCCATCCTTGTAACGGTAGATGCCGTCCTCATTGACGCCGACCAGAACCGTTTCATCCGGCTCCCGAACGAGTCCCCGGAAGTTTTTCCCGTCGTGGATCTCGTGCAACGACGTAGCCTCGCCGTCCGCTGCGAGCTTCCAATGTTCCAGCGCTACCAGCGTGGAGACCAGCAGTTCATCGTCGTCTATCACCAGCAGGCTGTTCACCCCTTCCTGCGGCGCATCGGGGCTGGCCGGACTCTTTGTCCAATTTCCGGACACCTGCTGGTAAACGGCTTCGACATTCCAGGCGATCCGGTGGCCCGAACTGGACTCCTGAACATTCCTGGCGTCCGGCGGGAGGTCCAGATTGTTGAGAACTCGCCGGGTTTCCAGATCCCATTGAACCGCGCGACCTGCCCGCGCAAACCAGAGCGTGTTGCCTCGCCCCCGGTTGATAGAGAGATAGTTGCCCGGTTCAATCTGGCCCGTAACCCGCCACCCGCCGTCCACGAACTGATGGAGTTCCCCATTTCCGTCCGCCATGATCGCCGGGGTCTCACTGTCGGCATACAGGGCATTGCCCGTTGGCCAGAAGCCCTCCTCGGAATGAGGGTAGAAGGTCCAGCCCTGGCGCCCAATACGAAACACGCCCAGCTTGGTGCCCACCCACGTCTCATCGACCTCGGGGAAGTGCTGGATTTCCTGCATGAGGAATCCGTCGGTATCCCGAAGCAGGCGGACCTCGTTGCGGTTCGGACCGTCCCAGAATTCGACCCGAGTGAGGAAAGCGACCGCGATATCGCCGCCGGCGCGAGGCGAAACGGAGCGCGCCCGCTCTGTCGCTTCACGGGTCCAGCCCTCCTGGCCCGGGGCCTGGGACCAGAGCCCGCTGCGCCCCGCGGCGTAGACACGACCGTCACTTCCCTCGCAGATGGACGAGATTCCGGTTACTTCCGGATCGCCCGGCCCCTGGAACCACGCGCCATTTCGATAGCGCAGAATACCAACGTCGTCCGTTCCGATGATCATTGTTCCGTCGGCGAGTTCGTGCACCCCGGCGATGCCCGTGCCCATTTTCGTGCGATCCCTGTCCGCCACGAGCGACCAGGTCCCCTTGGGGCCATCGACCGACCGGCCTTCGCCCTCGGGGGTGAACTGGATGACCTGGCCCGCTTCCAATCCGAACCAGATCCGCCCGTCGCGAAGGGGGCAAATGGTGTAGACGCTTGGCGCTTCGAATTCCGGCAATCCCGTGGGGACGCTTACCCAGCGATCGCCGATCGAGACCGCAATTCCGCCGACCCCTCCGGTCCACAAGAGTCCCCGACCGTCAAATCGTACGCAGCGAATATCGTAAGATGGCAAGCCGTCTTCCAGATCGTAGCTCCTCCACTGAAATCCGTCGTAGGAGGAGACGCCACGCCCCCAGCAGGCGAACCACATGACTCCGTCCGGGCCCCGCTCGATTCCCCGAACCACTGCTCCCGCCAGTCCGGCTTTCGCACTGAAGTGTTGAACCGGATAGATCGGCAGGGCCGCGCAGGGCCGGTGGACCAGAAGCACAAGCGCGAACCAGAGCATGGCCACAATCAGCGAGCGCCCCGTAAGCCAGACCCCGCGCGGGTCCGCGTGGAATGCCCGGGAGCTTCTTCGGGAGGCGAAGGCTCGGCGGGCACTTCCCGTGCTCACCGTGCCCGATTCTGTCAAGAACATCGTATCTGAAACTCCCTGTGGCTCCACTGTAACTTCTGGACTTTGCATTCGAAGTCCACGCGGTGTGCGGCCACAAGCGGGGTGATTGCTTTGTATTCAAAGTGGAAAGTATGACTGCCTGCATCGCCCCTATTCTACACACGGACAACCGGAATAGAAAAGCGACCAGGAGGGCGCGCGACGTGCGGCCCGGCTCCGCCAGACTATGCCCCCAGCACCGGCAGCCAATCGCGCAACGCGCCCTCAAGTACTCCCACATCATGGGGGGCATAGCCGGAGTAGTGGTTGTTCACGTAGCCGTAGACCTGAAGCTGCCTCTCCAGAGCACTGCTCCGCGAAAAGCTCCTGCTTGGTGTTTCGAAAGCTACGTGGGCGCTGAAACTGTCGCAGCCTACAGTTCCGATTCGTCGATTCCGGCCAGTTTCATCAAGTGCCTTTGAAGTCCGATCTTCAACGCAGTGCTCCCGTGAACGGGAACAGAGATGCGCGCCACCTGCCCGTCCCGTGCATAGACATGATGGCTGCCGTTAATCCGTTTCAGGCCCCAGCCGTGCGCCTCGAGCAGACGGCAAAACTGTTTGCCGCTCAGAGGTTTCAAACGGTTATTTCCATCACCGTGTCGCTGGAAGTCATATCAATGAGTTCCACATCGACAGAAAGGCAACCCTCGACGGCTTCGTGAATATTGCGCAGCAATTCCTCGACGGATTCGCCCTGTGTGACGCAGCCGGGGATGGCGGGAACTTCTGCCCAGTAGCCGCCCTCTTCTGCTTCGTGGACTATGACTTTGAGTTTCATGCTGATTGCCTCGTGGCTGGACCGTCTATTGCAGTCTCTGGTTTTCCCGGGGACTAAGCGGGGCGGCATGCAGATAGCGCAGTATTGCTCCGTGTTGATTACGGTAGCATGGATTTGGATTGGTATCAAGAGAACTCCCGAGCAATCCCGAAGCCAGCGGTGTGCCACCGCTACCCATCCGGCGTATTCAATCCGCCCCCCGCACCGGCAGCCAATCCCGCAGTGCGCCCTCGAGCACTCCCACGTCGTGGGGTGCATAGCCGGAGTAGTGGTTGTTTACATAACCATAAACTTTAAGCTGCTTTTCCAACGCGGCCTGGATCGGCGGAATCCACTCCGCAGTGAAATCGTCCTGGTTGACGACGACTTCCTTCCACACTTTGGTCTTTTCTTCGATACCCTTGCGGTCGCCGAGCCAGCGGACGTAGAGAAAGTCGGCGGTGTGGATGCCCTGGGTGTGGAAGAGCTGCTTCGGGCGACTCATCCAGGGGTGATCGATGAGCGCCAGCGCGATGCGGTGGTGATGCAGCAAGTCCAGCAGTGGGGCGGATACCCACCCCTTGTTGCGCACTTCCAGGGCAAACTTGAATTCCGATTCGGGCAGGAGCGGCAGGAAGGCCGCCAGCTTGTCGAGGAAGTGGTGCAGGTCCACGCCGGTGCGTTGGGCGAAGTAGGGAAACTGGAAGAGCAGGGGACCGCACTTCTCGCCCAGGATGGACATGGCCTTGAGATAGGTCTGCAAAGGTCGCTCGCAACCCAGCAGGAAGCGATCATGGGTGATTTCCTTCGGTGCCTTCGCCGCAAACACGAAGCCCTCCGGCGTCGCGTCGCGCCAGTGCTCCAGGGTGGATTCCCGGGGCACGCCATAGAAACTGGCGTCCACCTCCACACTGGAAAAGCGCTGAGCATAGGCAGCGATGTAGTCGGTGGCTTTCGTGCCCTTCGCGTAGAAGACTTCCTCCCAGCCCTTGGCCGTCCAACTGCAGGTGCCGAGGCGAAGATGTTCTGCTTGCCAGCGCATGGCGGTCAGCCCTGAGGCGGGCGTGACAGCGGGCGGATTTCCAGCTCGCTGATGCACATGCCGGGCCTAGTTTCGAGGACGTCCAGGCAGGCCTGGCCCACTTCCACGGGTGAGACCTTCCACGAGTGGTCTTCGTCGGGATTGTGCCGGTGGGATTTTGAATTCACCGAGCCGGGGTAGAGGGTCGTCACCTTAATGCCGAAATCGCGCACCTCAAGAAAGAGAGACTGGGAGAAGCCGGTACATGCGAACTTTGTCGCCGCATAGGCGCTCCCGCCCGCGAGAGGGAGCCGCCCGGAGATGGACGAGATGTTAATGATATGGCCCGAGCCCTGGGCCTTCATCGGCTCCAACACAGCGCGGGTCGCATAGAAAAGGCCGTTGATGTTCGTGTTGACCATATCGTGCCACTCATCCAAGCTCAGCGTGAAGCAATCCTTGCGAATGACCAGACCGGCATTGTTGATGAGGGCGTCCACACCGCCGAGACGTTGAAGGAGTTCCGCCATGGCGCTCTCGGTTGACTTGGGATCGCGCAAGTCGCAGGCGACCGCGGGGTGCTGGATGCCATAGGCGGTGAATTCGTCCTGAAGGCGCTTGAGCAACTCCTCGGAGCGCGCCAGCATGCCCACCGTATGTCCTGCGGCGGCGAGGTACCGGGCTATGCCTTTGCCCAGTCCCCGGCTGGCCCCCGTGACGATGATCTTCATGCTGCCAGCCTCCAGATTGAGATTTCAGGGGTGATAGAGCGTGACCGGTGTGCCCGGATCAAGCTGGAGCGTACGCGCGGCGCTGTCCATGGAAATTGCGATCTCCAGGTGGCCGCTGCTTCCGAAAAGGGCCATCAGCGTTCCAGGCGGCGCGTCGGCGTAGGTCCGCAGGATGGCCGGCAACGTGGCGGCGGCAACCTGCACGCGATAGTCCGAATCGCCCGGCACCATGTCCCGGCAGATGTTCGTGATGCAATTGCCGAAGCGGTCCACATGAATGACTTCGCCGTGAAGTTGCCCGTTCTTGTCGAGCGTGGCCTCCGGCACCGGGATCTTGATCCGTTCGCCCACTGCTGGGCCAAAATCCGCCAGGGCTACCCCCAGCGCCAGATGGGCCGCCGCGGGTGCGAAAATATCGCGACCATGAAAGGTGGCGCTCGGGTTGGCCGCGATGAATGCAGGCGTCTCGATGGCAACCGCCGCCTCGACGGGATGGGTCCGCTCGATCAGCGTGAGGAGTCCATTGTCCGGGCACACCACAAACTGGCCGCCGCACTGGGCAATGATGGGCTTGCGCGCCGTGCCCACGCCGGGATCGACCACGGCGACATGGATGGTCCCCGAGGGAAAGGTGGGGAGGGCCGCTGCGAGAAAAAGCGCGCCTTCAAGGATATTCTGGGGTGCGATGCCGTGGCTCAGGTCCACAAGGCGGCTTTCCGGCGCAATCGAGAGGATAACCCCCTTCATGCAGGCCGCCCACGGATCCCGGTAGCCAAAATCCGAGGTGAGCGTGATCAGGGCCGGCTTCGCCGCGCCGTCCAAGCGCTCATGCCTCCGGGTAGGGTGCCGTGCGCACGCAGTTGCGGCCCGCGGCCTTCGCGGCGTAAAGCGCGCGGTCTGCCGCGGCGATCAGGAGTTCCGGCGTCGTGCCATGGCTGGGATATTCCGCCAACCCCTGGCTGATGGTCACCCGCACCGCCTGTTCGTGGTGCTCGAAGGGATAGCTTTCAATAGCGCCACGGAGCGTCTCGGCAACTTCTTGGGCCTCTTCCAGCGTGGCATTGGGGAAAAGGATGATGGCTTCGTCACCGCCATACAGGCCCGCGTGATCTTCCGGGCGTACCGACTCCCGGATGAGGCGTCCCATGCCACCCACGACCATACGCCCCGCCAGGTGGCCATAGGTATCGTTGACCTTCTTCAGGCCGTCGAGATCGGTCATGGCCAGGCAGAAATTCATTCCGGGCCGAGCCAGACGCAATTCCTCCACCAGCCGCGTGCGAAAGGCTTCCATGGTCAAAAGGCCCGTCAATTGATCATAGTGAATCAGGCGGTGGACATGCTGGTGGAATTGGGAGTCGATCTCGTCCTGAAGCACAAACTTGAAGAGCACATCGCCCATCTTGACCTTGTCCCCGTCGTGGAGGCGGGTCGTCGCGGTGCGGGTATTGTTGACGTGGGTGCCGTTGCTGCTGCCCAGATCCGTCACGCGGAAATAGCGTTCGTCGTTCTCCTCCACCAACTCGATCTGGGCATGTTGCCGCGAAACCGAGGGGGAGTTGATGCAGGTGTCGCAATCCACCGAACGGCCCAGAATCATGGATTTGGCCGCGACCTCGATTTCCTTCCCAATCTCCCAGCCCGCCAGCACGATGAGGCTCGCCCGGACGCGATGGGCCGGGCTCGCCGCCGCCATGGCCGGCTGCAGGTACATGGTGGAGTCTACGTTCGTGACAGCTTCGATAGAGTCTTGGGTATCGTGATCGGTCAATTGCTTATCCATGAAAGAATTGCTCATACGCCGTGCAATAACTGTGCCGTGCCACCCTTGCCCGCTGCGGCTGCAGGCGCGATCCAGGCAGCGTAACCTGTCGTATGATAACAGGGCGGCACCACCCAGGCAATCTTTTGCGGGGGGACCAGGGTGCTGCCACCGCTCAGCCGCGCCACGCCTCAGAGCCCCGAAAGGGCATCCATTCGCCCTCCACATAGACCGGGCGGGGATTGTACGCGTTGATGCCGCCGGGGTCCTTCCCCCGCAGGTGGAAGGCGCTCGGGTGAATTTCCGGCGTATCCAGGCAAATCCGCGTTGACGTCGGGATATACCGTATGGTGAGCCCTCGTCGCCACCGGGGCGAGGTGTTGGCATTCGATCCGTGAATCACGTTGGGGTGGTGTACCGAGACGTCGCCTGGACCCATGACACAGTCCACTGCGGCGCTGTCATCCACAATATCCTCGTCCATGCCTGAGCTCAGCACATTGGGCACATCGGTCCGCTGTATCAGCGCCTGAAGGTCCATGCCCTGCGTTCCCGGGATAACCCGCATGCAGCCATTCTCCGGGGTGGTATCGGTCAGCGCCAGCCACAGGGTCACCACCTCCATCGGTTCCAGGGGCCAATAACTGCCATCCTGATGCCACAGCACCGCCTGGCCGTCAAAAGGGGGCTTGCAGATGTAGTGGGTACCATAGAGGGCGATGTCGGGACCGATGAACTGCTCCGCCAGGTCCAACAGGCGCTCATCGCTCACCAAGCGGATCCAGAAGGGATCGTGCTGGCACAAATAGTGGTGGAGCTGTTCCGGCCGAAGGTCGGGATGCTTCGCCAGCAGCCAGTCCACGTGATCATTCGCCTCGGCGATAAGATCGAGATCCACCACCTGGCGAAAAATCGCAAAGCCATCCTGTTCATAGGTCGCGCGAGGCGAAAGTGCAGTTTCCATTTCAGGTCAGATCCTCAGTGTTGTATTGCACAATGGCGCAGTTGACTGTGGACAACGATAGGACGGATATGACCGATAGGACAGATGCAATGTATCCGTCCAATCCGTCAGACGCCCGGATTTCTCGCATGCCCTAGGTTCGTTGTCCATTGTCAACTGTCAACTGTCAACTGTCAACTGATCCCCGATTTAACGACCGCCGTCTTACGCCCCAGTACGCTCTCCAGATCCACCACCGGCAGCCCCGGCGTGCTGGAGATGATTTCTTTCCGGCCGTCCTCATGGAGCAGGAAGGTATCCTCCGATTTCACGCCGGGCGCGGAAGGATTCCAGGCGAAGGCCGTCGCCACCGGTACATCCAACCCCGCGCCCTTCCGAAAGTCATCCGCCCACGCAGAATCGAGGCAGGGAAACGTCTCGCCCGGCGTTGCCTTGCAGGTCCGGCCCGAGAAACCTGTGCTGCCGCCCTGGTGGTGGTTGTGCCACTCCGTCTCCACAAAGCCAAAGCGCTGGTAGGCCTCCTGGCATGCGGCAAACACATCGCCAAGTGTGCGGCCGGGAGCTGTCGCCTCCTGCATGCACGCATCCACCGCACAAATTCGCCCGTAGGCGTCTATAATCGCGGGGTCCAGCGTGTCCACCTGCTTGAAGCGCGTCAGCGACACGGAGAGTCCCCCGCGGATGATCCCCGCGACCACCATGACATAACGCTTCACATTGCGTTCGTGTACCGTGCCCGGCAGCGTGGGGAGGGGGTGGCGGTAGCGTGCGATTCGCTCGTCCGCGGCCACGAGGCTGACCGGCACCTGACAACCCCGGCGCTGGCCTTCGTAAATAAGCCGCGCGCTGATATCGTTCTCCGAAGTGCCCGCTTCAATGCTTGCCAGCGTCACCTCCATCGCCTCCGCCGCCAGGCGTCCCAGATCGCGATAGGCCTCGCATTCTTCCGGAAGCAGCATGCTCCGCAGGGGAGCCAGATCGCCGTTCACGTTGGTTCCGAGGGTGCCATCGTCCGAGACCAGATTGCCCGAGAAGCGCGCCCGGCACCAGTCCGCCGCGCTCTCGTCGAACCAGCGAAACGGCGCGGCGTAGCACGAAGGACTGCTCAGCTCCTCATCCATGATGCGGGTCACCTCAATCGCGTTGCCCGCATAGTGGGGGGGACCTTCGGCGGGCACGAAAATGCCGCAGGCACCCATGTCGCAGTGGGTGGAGACATAATTACGCTTGCCGCCCGTCGCCATGGCAAAGTTGTCCGCGCGGTTGACGAGGATTCCGTCCCAGCCGCGCTTGCGGAGCAGGTGCTGGACCAGGCGAATGCGGGAGTCAAACAAACTTGCAGCGCTCATTTCGGACCTTTCATAACAGATTTTGGAGATGTGTCGCGCGTCGTAGGGACAGCGTCGCCTCACGTCTAAGAGTGCGAAAGGCGCTACGAGTCCTTTCTTGTGTTCAGACCGGGTGAAACTCACTTCAACTGGCGGGGCTGTCCTGTTGTTTGACGTCGCCACCTGGTGCGAGAGAAACGGGCTTCGTCGTTGCAGAATAAACTCCTGAAGCGTCGCGTTTGCGGCGTCTGGTTCGTTATGAATGTTCGCGCACGCCTCGCATACGACAGGACAGCCCCGCCTGTTAGCGGTTACCTCCTTCGACTGGGTGGCGGGTTGAACGCACAGCGTTGCTTGCCTATCGAAGTCGCGGGGCGACGCTGTCCCTGCTCGGCGCTTGCCGCGTGCCGGGGGGCATTGTATAATCAGGGCACCAATCCAGTCGAGAACGGCGCGCCGCACGCGGATCTGGTCCGCGCGGCTAAGGAATAACGATGGAATGTGCAGAATGTGGTGTGCGCAGTGCGGTGGGGTACTGCGGCGAATGTGAGACCCTGTTGTGCGAGGTGTGTGGCCGGACCTGTTCCCAGTGCGGAAAGATTGCCTGCCGCAGCCACCTCCAGCGCACCAGCAGCGGGCGGAATATCTGCGTGTCTTGCGTGGTGCTTCACTATGACAAGCGCGCGCGCCAATCCAAGGAGCGCCGGGAGCGACGTGCCGAAGATGTCGCCATGGGGGGCAAGACCCGAAAGCACCACAAGCACGCCGCCGCGCCCGAAAGCCTCAGTTTCGAGGCCCTCGCCCGGGACATGGGGCCCCTAGCGGCTCCCATTCTCGAATATCGCGATCACGTGCCCGAACGCCCGGATAACGAATCGGAACGTCCCCAGATCGTCGTGAATCGGGGGCCTCTGGCCGACGCGGACGCATTGAATGCCCGGGTCCTGACGGGGAGTGCAAATGTCCGAACCCCGTCCTGGCTTGGCGGCCTGGGCCTGGGCGTGGTCAGTTGGGTGCTCTGCATCGCGGCACGGGGACAGTCGGAATCGGCCATGGAAGATGGTATCCTGAACAGCGTCGCCCTGCTGATTTCCTTCGGGACTGTAGTATGGACGGCTCCCGGCGCTTTCTCGAAGGAGGCGACGTCGGCCCGGACCTGGTGCCGGGTGGCCCTGCTGGTTGGGTTGGGAGCCCTTATATTCGCCGGGCTGCTTGGGGCGGCCAGGTGGCTCTAGTCGTTGAAACATGGACGCTGGGAGGAACGGTCGAATGTTTGGAATTACCCTGAATGACGTAATCAATTTTGTTATCATCTACAAGTGGTGGTTTTTCGCGCTGGTACCCTTTGCAATCGCCATGATGGCCCTCAAGGCGCGCGGTTGACGGTATCGTGGTCAGGATTCTGCTATACGGCTGAAGAATCGTCGGGGAAAGCCGTCCTTATTGTTCCGCGTCCTCCGGGGCGCGGCGACGGAATTTCTGGGCGCTTCAGGTTGAACTTAAGGATATGTAAAGGATATACTTACAGTTCAAAATGTATCCTGTAGCGAAACCGTGTTTGAAAGGAGGTGTAGTCTATGGCAAGCGAAGCAGATGTAGCAGCAACGATTAAAGATATTATTGCCGAGCGTCTCGATAAGAGTGCCGACGAAGTGGTTGAAAGTGCTGGGTTTATGGAAGATCTTGGGGCCGATTCCCTCGACCTGACCGAACTCTTGATGGCCCTGGAAGAAGAGTTCAACATCGATATCGATGATGATGCAAACCAGATCGAAACCGTCGGGGACGCGATTAAGTATATACAGTCTAAGCTTTAAGCCCGGGGTGAACCCCACCCCATAGGGTGCTTTGAATATAGATTGTTAAACGCGAGCACCCAGTCCGCGGGGTTTCATTTCTACCCCCGGACTGGGTCTTAACATTAAGGGTATCCATGAGCACGAAGGTGGTTGTAACCGGACTCGGTGTTGTTTCGCCGGTAGGGAATGATGTTGAAACGTTCTGGAAGAACATCTGCGCCGGAAAATCCGGTATCCGGACGATCGACCAGTTTGACACGTCCGACCTGACGGCTAAAATCGCCGGCATCGCCGAAGACGTGGAAATCGACGGGATGGACAACAAGGAAATGCGGCGCATGAGCCGCTACGCCCAGTTTGCCATCTTCGCCGCCGAACAAGCCTGGAAACAGGCCGGCCTCGATATCAGCAAGGAAGATCCCTTCCGCTGCGGTACGAGCGTGGGCTCCGGTATCGGCGGGCTCAACGAGATTAACATCGACTCCGTGCGCATGGCCGAAGGCGGTGCCCGCCGGGTCTCCCCCCTCATGGTGCCCAAGGGCCTGGCCAACATGGCCGCCGGTGCCGTCGCCATCCGCCTCGGGCTCCTCGGCCCCAACAAGTGCGTCGTCACCGCTTGCGCCAGTGGCACCCACTCTCTGGGCGATGCCGCCAGCCTGATCCAGTCCGGCAAAGCGGACGTCATGGTGGCCGGTGGCGCGGAAGCCACCGTCATTCCTTTCGGAATCGCCGGATTCTGCGCCATGAAAGCCCTCTCCACGCGCAACGACGAGCCCGAAAAGGCCAGCCGCCCCTTCGACATGGAGCGCAACGGTTTTGTCATGGGTGAAGGTGCCGGCATCATGGTCCTCGAGTCTGAAGAGCATGCCAAAGCCCGCGGTGCCGAGATCCTCGGCGTAGTCGCCGGTATGGGCGACACCTGCGATGCCTACCACATTACCGCGCCCCGCCCCGACGGCTCCGGGGTCGCCGCCGCGATGAAGGAAGCCCTCCGGGAAGCGAAGCTGAACCCGGAAGACATTGGATATTTCAACGCCCACGGCACCAGCACCAAGCTGAACGACGCGGGCGAATGTAAGGCGCTCCACATCGTATTTGGCGAAGAGACGCCCCCCACCAGCTCCACCAAGTCCATGATTGGACACCTCCTGGGTGCCGCCGGCGGTGTGGAAGCGGTCATCTGCCTGCTCGCCATGCGCGATGGCATTCTGCCTCCCAACATCAACTACGACACGCCCGATCCCGAGTGCCAGCTTAATCTCGTGGCCAACACCGCCATCGAGAAGAAGGTTTCGGCGGTCATGTCGAACTCCCTCGGATTTGGCGGTCACAACGCCTCCATTATCTTGACGAAGTATGAGTGATAGGCGGGAGCGCGTCGAGGAATTAGCGGGCCTGGCCGATCGGCTGGGCTTCGAGATCCGCGACGCGACCCTCTATGACCGTGCCCTGACCCACTCCTCCCGCCAGTCGGAAGGGGAGCAGGCGGGCTACGACTATGAATCCCTCGAATTTTTGGGCGACGCCGTGCTGGGCCTGGCAGTCGCCCATAATCTTTTTGAGCGCATGCCCGATCTCCGCCCCGGCGACTACAGCCGCATGCGGGCGGGCCTCGTGAACCGGAAGACCGTGGCACGGGTGGGCGGCGCGCTGGATATTGCGCGGCACATCCGCCTGGGCAAGGGCGAGGAACTTTCCGGGGGCCGGGAGCGTATTGCCCTGCTGGCCGATTGCATGGAAGCACTGATCGGCGCGATCTACCTCGATCATGGCTACGAAGCCTCCCGGGATTTTGTCGTCCGCGTCTTTGCCGGCGAAGTCGAGCTTGCCCGCCGCAGCAACCTCTACGGGGACTACAAGTCCCGCCTGCAGAACTACTGTCAGGCCCAGCGCATGCCCCTTCCGTGCTTCAACCTCGTGCGCTCCGAAGGGCCCGATCACCAGAAAGAATTCGAGGTCGAAGTGGAACTCCGGGGCGAGCCACGCGGTCGGGGTATCGGCAACACCATCAAAGAGGCCGAGCAACAAGCCGCGCGAGAAGCCCTGCTCCAGGAAGGGCACGACCTCCCCGCCTGAAAAACTTTCTCACCTAAAATACGGACAGTTATTTTAGAGAAGAATTGTTGGCTCGGAACAGACTCCACAGGGGTTACCCTCACGCGAGCGGCTTCGCTGCGGGAAACATGTAGGTTATAGCACGCCGCTATTCAAGAAATACGCCCCCCAAGCCGCAGTCCCCTTACCCACAAACGCCATCACTTCGCGATTTCGTTTGACGCTTATGATCAGAATGGTAGATTTCATGGAGATGCTAACGCCCTGCCGCCCCCCTCGTAAGTCATTGCGAAATTGGGAGCTATGGGCTACAATCACCCTCGTGGGGGAGAGATGGGCGAGCATTCCTGGAGTCGCGTCGGCCTGGTAACGTCGGCGGGATCCACTGGTTTTCCGGTTCCGCACCGGGGCCGACAGGACCGTAGGGAGACCGCGTTTGGACAGCAGCATACTATCGTCAGCCTTCGACAAAATCCGGGGAGCCGAAGGTGTTGAAATCACTTCTCTGACCGATGAGGAGTCCCACGCGCTCGCGTCGTTCCTAAGCGAGAAGAGTGCCGAAAGCCAGATCTCCGAAGCGGATCAGCTCCTTTGTCGCCATATTCGGATTGTGCTTCAGGAGCGGGCCGCGCGCGAGCGCAAAACCGGCGACGACCCGTCCTGTCAGCGCTCCAACCTCGCGCTGCGCGCCGCAATTGACCTTTTCATGGCTCAAGATTACAGTGCCGTGCTCCAGAAGGACGTGGCCCTCCTCCGGGATACACGGACCCGTCTGGAGGCCCTCGTCGTCACCGACTCATCCCCCAATCATGTCCGCCTGAGCAACTTGATTGCAGAGTGCCTGGCAGCTTACGAAGACTGGCGATCAAAACAGCCCGCAAGCGATGACGCCCCGGCACCCGCCGCCACGCCCGCAAAACCCGTCGTCTCGGAGAAACCCGGGGAAACCGGAGCAGTCCATTCGGCCAATACACGGGAGTTTCTAAGCCATGCGGGAATGCGGGAAACGCTTCAGGGTATCGAAGGGATTCCGCTGGCTGCGAGCCTGCGGATACTGAAGCATGATGGCGCCCTCTGCCTGAACGGGGAATTGTCGGAAGAGTTCCTCCTCGACATTCAGGGCGGCGGCCTCGAAATCCACGGAGGTGTTTCTGGATTTGTCGTGGCGGATGGCGACATCACGGTCCAAGGAAGCGTGCAGGGGGGATGGATCTTCTCGAGAAAAGGAAACATTCAGGCGGGCCGTGTACTTGCGGGCTCCGTGCTCATCGCGCCCCTGGGCGGCATAAGCACGGGCGGGACGGAAAGTCCGCGCCTCATCTACTGTGGTTTGGACTATGCCACGGACCAGGGCGTGCGGTCGGGTACCTACTTCTCACGGAATTTCAAATCGGGTGGGGGAATCCGGAATGCCCGCATCCATGTGAGAGGTACAATCACCGCCCCAAGCATCGATCAGGATCCGAATGACGACGCTGCGGGGATCCAGTTTCGCATTGCCCAAACCTGTCATGATTTCGGGCGGCCCATAGGGGAAAGCGTCTCCGGGGCGCTGCGCAACTTTGCCCGGCTACGCTATCGCAGGCGCATCGCCGCGGCCTTGCTGGTCTATCTTGAGCGGGAACTCCTCGCCCTGCAACGTCTTCGCATTTTTGCGGTGCAATCGGGCGCCGCCGACGCCACGGCCATCGCCCCCATCCGCGCGGCCCAGGGGGAGTTGGCCCTGCTCGGCGTACTCCTGGAGACCGGGGAGGGCCTGAAGGAAATTTTAGTCCTCGGCGAGAATACGGGCCAGGGTATGGAGGGTGCCTTGTTAAGCGTGGGCATCGAAGAGTCCACAGCCTGCCTCGGCACGCTCGCGCGCGAAATCAAGATGATGTGCCGGGGTTACGTTCGCGACAAGGAAGCGCTGGAGGCCCCATGCCGCCACATCGCGAGTTTTGCCAAGAAGCTCAAAGATACCCTGCGGCTTGGCCAGGGCCCGGACAAACTGCTCTACGATTTTGACTTCCGAATGGACGAGTGGCGCGCCCAGGCGGCGCAGGCCGCGGAGGCACTCGCCCTTCACAACGAAACGATGGCCAAAATGATGGGCCCCACCGTCTGGCAGGTCGAGGAAACGGAACGCCTCGGCGCGCTGGTCGCCCGGATGATTCAGAGTGCCGAAGAAAATGGAAAGCTGCCCCGCGTACTCAGCGCCCGGGAAATGGGCGCTCTTCGTGAGCATGCGGAGCAGCATACCGGAAGCCGGAAAGCCTGGCGGGAAAACCTCGCAACCCTCGATCAGGAATTCGCCCAGAGCCTGAAGACCCTCGAAGAGAGTATCTCGCTGGCCATCGCCGAAGGCGGCGAACAGGAAGTTCGCGCGGGGCACTTCGGGCCGGGCGTGAAAATCCAGACCCTCGCCAGCATCAAGAAGATCAGCGGCTCAAGCGGGGCCATGGTGCTCGTTACCGGTGGCCCTGCCGGCTCGCCAGAGGTGGTGCGCATGCGCAACCTGCGCCTCTATCCCGAGGGGGGCGGTGCCTGACGCCCGCCCGAGCCTTAGAGCATCGATTCCACCGGCTGGCGTGGCTGCATCCACGTAAAACTCATGGGCTCGCCTTCCGGTTCGGACTTCCGTGGCGTGCGGCCCTGCATCCGCTGGAGCAGGGTCCGGTAGCGCTCGGGCAACCCGCACAGATAATCCTGGGCCTTCTCAGCCGCGGGAGACAGGCCGGTCAGATGCTGGATGTCCCAGTCCGCGAGAAGATTTTCGACAATTTCCACATAGTCCCAGCCCGTGTATACCCCGGTCCGGCCCGCAACCTGCTCAAATTTCTTGAAAGTATCGCCGATCTGGCCGCCGCGCTCGCGCATGTACATCGCGGGCATCGTGATCTTCTTCTTCATCATGTCCTGGAACGCCAGAATAGCCTCGTTGGGGTCCACTTCCATGATCTTCGAAATGAAGTACTTGTACGCGCGCGCGTGGCGCTGCTCGTCCCCGGCTATCTTGGCGGACAATTCGTAGAGCTTCTCCGCGCCGACGGACCGTGCAATTTTACCCACGTTGAGGTGGGAAATTCGGGTCGCAATCTCCTGGAAGGACGTGTAGATGAAGGTCCGGTAGGGATCGTTCTCGTTCTGCGTATCCCCGCCGTCGGAAATCAGATGCTGGATGGTAACCTCGATTTCGCGCATGTTGACCCGGCCGGAAAGGTAGAGCCAGCGGTTCAACAGATCGCCATGGCGGTTTTCTTCCCCGCACCACGCGCGATTCCAGGCACCCCAAGCGGTGCTGGGCTCGCCCGAGACACCCACGCCTTCCAGCGTGCTGATCCACGACGCATAGCTGGGCAGCGCCTCTTCCGTGATCATGTCGCCGACGAGGATCACCATGGCGTCTTCGGGAAGTCGGCTGGCCTCCTCCCGAAGTTCACGGACCTCATCGAACCCGGCTTCGGTGGTCAGATCGGGCGTGTAGTCGCTGGGCTGCCAGTTAATCTCAGCGCCACGGAGGAATACGGGGAGCTTTTCGGCGACAAAACGCTCCACATGTTTCATAACTTCAAGACGGGAGGGAACCATAGTGTTGAAACCCTGTGAGGCATCGCCGCAACGGCTGGCCGTTAAGATAGACGCAAAACTGTTAGGTGTCTAATTATATGTGGCATTCCAGGAAAGATCAAGCATGCTTTACGTTCGCGGAGAGAGAACCGTACGCTGCAATGGCCCGCAGGCACTGAGTTTGCGTTTTTACCCCCCGAACCGATACCATAGGGCGGTCCTCACAGAGGAATTGGCAAACGAGTCCGTACCCCGTAATACACGGGTGCAGGGGCGTTCTGGCTGCTGACGGGGGATGTTCCATCGGATCACAGGCAACATGCCGTCCGGTGACCCAGTATTACGGATCCGCCGTGGCGTGGCCGCGAGTTCGGGATGACCGTTCAATTGGAGGGGAGAGCGAGGGTGGGCTCATGAAGAACAGAGTATTCACGACGGGCGAAGTCGCCGCGATCTGCGGTGTATCCGCAGACACGGTCTCCCGCTGGTTCGATCTTGGTCAGATCGAAGGCTATCGTCTCGGGCCCGGCGGTGATCGCCGTATCCCCTACGATAACCTGCGGAAGTTCATGCTCAGCCACGGCATCCCGCTGGAGCGCCTCGAAGAAGGCGAGCGGCGTGTACTCGTTGTCGATGACGACCCCTACTACCTCGACATTATCCCCTCCGTGCTTGCCCGTGGGGAAGAGTACCTCGTGCTGACCGCATCGACCGGCTTCGACGCCGGCGCCATCGTGGTGGAGCACAATCCCCAACTGGTCATCCTTGATATCCACCTGTCCGACATGGATGGCCGCATGGTCTGCGAACGCGTGAAATCCCGCATGGAGACACGCAACACGCGGATCCTTGGGATTTCCGGTTTCATCGAGGAGGATGAAATCCAGGAGCTGGTCACCTTCGGATTCGACGACTTCCTGAAGAAGCCCTTCCATATTGATGAGCTCGCCCTGCGCGTGGAACAACTCTTCGCCCTGCCCCACACCAAGATCAATCGCCCGAGAGCGCTCTAAGAAAGTTTGAAGGGTGAAATGTTTTCAGACTTGAAGATTCACCTGGTAGTGCAACGCAGATTCATCCTTTAAACTTCATCCCTCATCCTTCTACTCCGCCTTGGCGTTTCGCGCCATCAGCGTTTCGATTGCCTCGCGCGCGGGCAGGTCTTCAAACAATACCTGATGGACCGCGTCGGTGAGCGGCATTTCCACACCGGCCTTTTTCGCCAGGGCCTGAGCCGAACGGGTCGTCCGTACCCCCTCCGCCACCATGGGGCTGCTGTCTAGAATTTCCTGCAGCTTCTTGCCCTGGGCGATCGCTTCCCCCACGGCCCGGTTTCGGGAATGCTGGCTCGTGCAGGTGGTAATCAGGTCGCCCATGCCGCTGAGCCCCGCAAAAGTCAGGGGATTGGCACCGCAGGCCGCTCCCAGGCGGGCCATCTCGGCGAGACCGCGGGTGATCAGGGCCGACTTGGCGTTGTCGCCCAGACCCAGACCATCGCACACGCCCGCGGCAATGGCGACGACGTTCTTCAGGGAGCCACCGAGTTCCACCCCGATGATGTCCGCGCTGGTATACACCCGGAAATTCGAACAGAAAAACGCTTCCTGAACCTGGTTGCGGGCCCCTTCGTCGGCGCTCGCGGCCACCAGGGAGGCTGGAAGACCCCGCCCAACCTCTTCGGCGTGGCTGGGGCCGGAAAGTGCCACCACGGGGCTTCCGGGGGCCAGCGCGGCGATAATCTCGCTCATGCGCAGCAGGGTGTCGTTTTCGATACCTTTGGCCACACTGACGCGCACCGGGTTATTGTCAAAGACAAACTGGGGGATGACCGGGCGCATGGCGTGGGAGGGGACCGCATAGACGACCATATCCGCAGCCGCATTTACGTCCGGGGCAATGATGACCTCGGGCGGGAGGAGAACGCCGGGGAGGAACTTCTTGCTCTCCCGCGTTTCGCGCAGGGTGTCGGGATCGTCCTCGGGGCGGCACCACAGGCGGACATTCTGATTGTTCAAAGCGAGCACGCGGGTCAGGGCGAGGCCCCAACTTCCGCCACCGATGACTTGAATTTGCATGGTCGTAAACTGATCCCTGGCTTGGCCTGCTGCACGGCGTCACGAAAGGTCCGCGTACCCTAGCAAAGGCTTGACGAACGGTTCAAACGGGCCGACCCCATTGCGCGCAAAAATAAAGCGCCCGCCGAGGGGGGCACCTCGACGGGCTGCGGCAGGTAGGCTCTTTTTGGCAGGGGGCTTGCCAAATTGAGGGAGCTGCTGACTCCGAAGAGTCATTCAACTGTACGAGCCTACGTCCATAGTATGCCTCATCCGGGGGTATAATGTAAAGCGAAAATTACAATAATTTTGAATTTCTGTATCTGATTGATTTTATTGGGTTTATTGGCGGTGTCCGTCCCACTTTGGGGCTTTCGGCCTGCCCGCGTGCGAAGAAGTCGCCGTGAAATTGCACCTGAAATGCCGCGGGAACCGTGCTATACTGGTGCGCTCGAAGCCCTCGTGTTCCGGAGTCCCGGGATGTGATTGCCGGAAGTTGCCTTGAAAAGGAAGCGCCCGCCGAGGGGGGCACCTCGGCGGGCTGCGGCAGGTAGGCTCATTTTTGGCAGGGGGCTTGCCAAAGTGAGGGAGCTGGTGACTCCGAAGAGTCATTCAACTGTACGAGCCTACAATCGAAAGTATAGTCGAAAAGTATGTAGAAAGTATAACAAAAAATCGCCTATTCTATGAAGAATTCCGATTTTGATACACATTTTCGTTAATTTGGTGCTGTAAGAAACCTGCAATGCAATAATACCTATTGTTTTACACCAAAATGGTGTATGCTCTGGTCAAGGTGTGCAACGTTTGGGAGAGAAACTGGATGGCACGAATCATAGTCATCGATGACCACTATGCAATGCGGCAGACGATCCGAGAGGTGTTGGAGGATCAAGGACACGAGGTACTGGAGGCCCCGGAGGGTGAGTCGGGTATCCACCTGCAGCGCCGGAGCCCGGCCGATCTGGTGATAACCGATATTTTCATGCCCCACAAAGAGGGCATGAGTACCATTCGTGAATTGTGCCTGGAGTTTCCCGGACTTCCCGTGATTGCCATGTCGGGAGGAAGCCGCGACTTGACCGCCCCGGAGGGATTTATCGATCTGGCCCGTCGCTTCGGGGCCTGCGCCACGCTGACCAAGCCCTTTCATATCGCGGAGCTACTGGCGGTCGTGACCTTTGCCCTGACGGGAGAAAGCAAGAACCCGGCCCTGACAAATCAGGACCGGGAACACTGATCAATTCTTTTGTGATCGAGGGGATTAGAATCCGTCGAAGAATCCAGCACCCGCGCCGAAGAGGAAAAGCAGGACGGCACCGAGGGTGAAAAGGAATCCGTTGACGATTTGATCGAACCAGGTCATGGTGAGTCTCCTATGCAGAAATAAAGTTGCTTTTTCCGGTAACAGTGGGGACACGCTATCACGGATGCGGGCCGGAATACAACCTCAGGCCCGGGGTTCAGCGAATGCGCCACGTGCCTGTGGCACCCTCCGAGTTACGCAGCACGATGCGGCGCTCTTCCGCCAGGAAGCGCCACGCTGCGGGATCGACCGGCGCGCCGTTGAAGGTGACTTCCACGGGCGGCGCTTCGCGAAATATCCGGAATATACAGGGGCGTCCCGTGCCTTGCAGGGTTATATTCAACCCATCGTCCAACGCCACGCTGACTTCCAGCGGCGCCTGATCCTCCGGGGCGAAGTAGGTAAAGGTGGTGCTCGCCGCGGGATAGATGTTGAAGGTCAGTTGCCCGGCCCAGTCCTTCGAACCGATCCCGGTATAATCGCGAGCGATGTTCATGGGGATGATCGCGCCTTGGCGAATGAATACCGGATACTCATTAATCGGAAAGCTGCGGGTGAATTCGGCGGGCCCCTCAATCGCGGTCTGGTCGTCGAACCAGTAGCGCCAGGTTCCGGCGGGCAGGTGAACTTTTCCTTCACCGCCGGGCCGGTGGATGGGGGCGACCAGCAGACTTTCCCCGAACAGATAGTGAAACGCGCCATCGCTCTGGGGGGTCATGAGGCGCGTTCCACCCTGGCTCGCCGTAACCGCGTAGTGATACATGTAGGGCACGAGCTCGTGGTGCAGCCAGGAAAAGTTGCGGATGATTTCCAGCTCTTCGGGGCTGCGCATCCACATGCGCCGCTCGCCATGGCCGCCATTGAGGAAGAGCCCGCAGAAGGTGGAGAACTGAGTCCACCGTATATACAGCTCGGGGTCGATTGTGGCCTCGCCATGGTAACCGGCGATGTCCGATCCGATGATACTGTAACCCATTTCCGCACTCTTCAGGATCAGCCGGATGGCCCGCTCCAGGCCCCGCGTGTCCTCGTCCCACGTGTGGGTGTTGTCGCCCACCCAGTTGACCGGGGAGGCGTCGATGGGGGCGAAGCCTTCGGGGTGCACCCAGGGGCCGACGGAGTCGAGGGAGCGCGACATGGTCACAAACTCGGGATTCTTCTGGAGACCGTGGGCGTACTCGTCCCGGTAATAGTGGTCCATATATTGGCGGGTGGAGATGCGACCGGTATGGGTGTCCGCGTAGAACCAGGGAATAACGCCCTTGGTGCGGAAGTTCAGCGTGGCGGAGCCGTCCAGCTTCCACCCGTCCACGCCCCAGTCCAGCACATTCTTCTGAAGACCCTGCCACCACGCCATGGCTTCGGGATTGGTATAGTCGATAAAACCGCCTTTACCCTTCCACCATTTCTTCTGGAAGTCTCCGTTGGTCAGGAAGCCCCGGTCGGCAGCTTCCTGGAACCATTCGGGCGACGCCGTCAGGGCGGTGTCTTTGCTCTCGCTGTTTACCATGCTCGTCATCCAGAGCACGACGCGGATGCCCCGCTCGTCGAGGCTGCGGAAGAAGGCTTCGGGATTGGGAAAGCGCGCTTCGTCCACGAAGAAATCATTGTAGCGCGTGGACCAGGGGCTGTCGACGAGCACGGTGCGCACGGGGAAATCGTGGGCCAGGTGCCCGTTAACCATTTCGAGCGTGGAGGCGGCGGTGTTGGTGTCGTCCTCCCAGACCCAGGGCTCCAGGGCCCAGGCGGGGGTGAGGGGCGGGTTGCCGTGGCGCTGGCTGTTCATGGGCATGCCCCAGCCGGGATAGAGGAAGAGACCCCAACTGACGATGGAGATGATCAGCAACAGGGCGCACAGGATCTGCAACAACCGCAACCAGCAACCAGGTTTATTCATCGGGAACCTTCTCTGTTCGGGGTGCTTCCGCACGATTCAGGGGTAGTATACCGGAAACGAATGGGCGGCAGGTCGCGTGGACGAAATGGAAAATGGACCAGCGCGATTGAAGAAAACTGCAGGTCGGGAAGATCTGGGTAATTGATAAGACTCTTTGGGAGCCCGCAAGGATTCTCTGGATTTTGACGGTGGCACCCTGATAGGCTTTCGCCCGATGGGGGGCTCATCCAGGACGTCGCTACGGGGAAATCTTTCCCCGCCCGGTCCAATCTATTCCAACCTGTTCCTATTCCGCGCACGATCCGCGCGCGCGGCCTGTCCGCAGTCCCACTATCGCAACGAGGTGTACCATGCCCGCCCCAGGCGCTCCCGCCCAACCCCCTTCCCGCATACTTTCCATGGACCAGTACCGCGGCTACGCCATCTTCGGCATGCTGCTGGTCGACTATTTCGGCAACTTTGAAGCGAGCCTTCTGGATCCCGAAACGACGACGGGCATCACCTGGGTGTTCGCCCATCTGTGGCACCAGCTCCACCACCCCCACGGCGCGGGCTTTACCTTCGCCGATCTGATTGCTCCCGTATTCATGTTTGTTGTCGGCATGGGCATGCGTCTTTCCATGACCCGGCGCATGGCGAAGGGCGATGTGCATGCGGCGCGCATGGGGCTGGTCAAGCGCTATGGCGTCATCATCCTGCTGGGCTTCACCATCTACACGGGCTACCTCTGGGATGCCCTGCTCAATATCGGCCTCGCCGGCATGCTCGTGCTCTGGGTCGTGGACAAGAAGCCCTGGCAGCGCTTCGCCTTCGGCGTCGGGATGCTTTCCCTCTACCAGCTCGTCTGCCTCTATACGAGCTATGGCGAAATCGTCCACCGCACCATGAAATACACGGGCGAAAACATGCCCCTGATCTGGAAGCTCATCCCCATCGGCCCGACCCTGCTGGACGTACCCATCAACGGCGGCCCGCTCGGCCACTGGAGCTGGGCGCTCATGATGATCGGCGGTACGCTCGCCTATGACATTCTGGCGACGCGTGATCGGCGGAAAATAACCTTCAACCTTCTCGCGTGGGGCTTCGGGCTCGCCCTGGTCGGGCTTGTGCTCCAGTCGGAGTGGGTCGGGATCAAGGAAGCGTGGCCCTTCGCGAAGAACTGGGTTTCCGCCTCCTATTCCGTCTGGTCCACGGGCCTCTGTTTCCTGAACCTGCTGCTCTTCTATTACATCTGCGATGTGTGGGGCTGGGAGATTCCCAATCTGACGGTGCTGGGTATCAACCCCCTGGCCATCTACGTGCTCCAGTGGTGCATCTGCGAAAGTGGCTCGCGCTTCATCAACAGCAGCGCGCCCTGGTGGTATATCTTCCTCGGCTGGGCCATCTTCTACGGGGTTATCTACGGCACCGCGCGGTACTTCTACGACCGCAATATCATCATCAAGATTTAGTCGACCCCAAAACAGCCTGAGCCGCTGGCCCTGCCTCTACGAAACCTGCCCTGAATTCAGCGGCAGGTTTCGCTTTTTCGGGCAAGTCCGAGGCGCAGGTCCGTCTCGATGGGGGCGGGGGCCGTGATCTCCATGCACCGTACGGGCCAAGGTGTTCACTGCGCAGCACAGTATCGCGCAGCGCTGAACGATACTGTACTGCGCCCGTTAACAAGTGTCCTACCCAGACGGTGTACCTGCGCAGTCGGCAGACGTCGGACCGTTCACGGCTTCCCCTGCCCCGTGTGCTCCACAGGCCTGTTCAAGGCGCAAAAGACACGTCAAGTCCCACCTGGTAGCATTTCTTCCTTGTGGTTTCCTCCTAAGACGCCTTTGGCACACCGATTGCTCTACCCAGACAGAATTGAGCAGTATCGTAGTGATTTTCGTGCCTGCCCAGGGCGCACAAGTCCGTGCCGCCCGCAGGCGAATCCGGGCAGACATCAGGCAACCCCAACGGGCCGTGAAACGTGGCTGAGGAGTAAACGTGGAATACCTTTTTGTTTTCGCGATGATCGTTCTCGCCGCCGCCATGGTGGCCGGGGGATTGATCCTGTCCTACCTGGTGGCGCCCCGCCGTCCCGGTGGCCTGAAGGAAATGCCCTACGAATGCGGCGAACAGCCCATCGGCGACGCCTGGATTCAGTTCAATGTGGGCTATTACCTCTTCGGCCTCCTATTCCTGGTTTTCGACGTCGAAGCCTCGCTGATGTACCCCTGGGCGGTCGTGTTTCGCAGTGTCGGCCTGGCCGGGCTGATCGAGATGGGCATTTTTGTACTCGTCCTTATTCTCGGGCTGGTGTACGCATGGCGGAAAGGTGTACTCGAATGGGTGTAGCACTGGACAGATTGCCCGGCATCGTGGAGCGCTTTCCCGGCGGTTCCGTGGCCATTACTCAGTTGGACCAGGCCATCAACCTGGCGCGATCCAACAGCCTGTGGCCCCTCATGTTCGGCACGAAGTGCTGCGCCATTGAGATGCTCATGGCCACCGGCGCCGCCCACCACGATCTCGCGCGCTTCGGCGCGGAAGTGGCTCGCGCCTCGGTCCGCCAGGCGGACTTGATGGTCATAGCCGGCGCAATCGTGAAGAAGATGGCCCCGCGCATGCGCCTGCTCTATGAACAGATGGCCGAACCCCGCTACGTCATTGCCACCGGCTCTTGCGCCATTTCCGGCGGTCCCTTCATGTACAACTCCTACACCATTGTGCGCGGCGCGGACGAGATCGTCCCCGTCGATGTGTATGTGCCCGGCTGCCCGCCCCGTCCCGAAGCGTTCTTCTGGGGGCTGATGACGCTCCAGAAGATGATCCGCGAGGGCGAGACGATCCGAGAACCGGGAATTCGCAGGAAACCGGTTATGGCGGCACTCCCCGAAGATGTGACCATGCACGACATACGCAGAGAAATCTGCGCGGCACTGATTGAAGACAACGTTGTGGACGTGGCGAAGGCGGCGGACGAGAAGCCCTGGGCGCGAAAGGTGAGGGAATGGATCCAGAAAAGCTCATCGCGCTGATCGAGTCGATCCGCCCCACGGTCCGGCGCAGAGCGCATGCGGACCGCGCCGCCGTATCGGTGGACACCGGCGGGCTGCTCGCCCTGATGCAGGTGCTCCGGGACGACCCCGCACTGCGCTTTGACTTTCTGCTCACGCACACGGCCATTGATCGGATCGACGACCATTGCTTTGAGCTCGTCTACATCCTCTACTCCACGGTCCACGGGCACAATCTGTTTGTCTCCACAAATATCGACCGGGAGAATCCCGTCGCGCCCTCGGTATGCGGGCTCTGGCCCATCGCCGAGTGGCAGGAGCGGGAGGTCTACGACCTGATGGGCGTGCTTTATGATGAGCATCCCGACTTGCGCCGCATGTTTCTGGAAGATGACTGGGTCGGCTTTCCGCTCCGCAAGGACTATCAGGACGACCATATGCTGGAGCTCCCGAAATGAGCGTCCGGATTCGCACCCTTGAAGAGCACCTGCACACATCGCCCCGGGCCGACAGCGAGCTGACGACCCAGGAATATCTCGTCAACATGGGGCCCCAGCACCCCATCGCTCACGGCTCTTTGCGAGTAGTGCTGCGGCTGGACGGCGAAAATGTGAAACTCGTTATTCCCGTGCCCGGCTATGTCCATCGCGGCGTCGAGAAGATGTGCGAGCACCTCACCTACCGCCAGATCATTCCCTACACCGATCGGCTGGACTATCTATCCGCGATCATGAACAACTGGGCCGTGGCGAAGACCGTCGAAAAGGCCATCGGCATCGAGACGAATGAACGGATCGAGACGATCCGCACGATCATGTCGGAACTGCAGCGTCTGCAGAGCCACGCGCTCTGGTGGGGCGTCACCGGCATGGACCTCGGCGCCTACACCGCCTTTCTCTATGGCTTCCGCGAACGGGAAATTATCGGGGAAATCTTCGAAGAGACCATCGGCGCGCGCCTGACCATGAACTATATTCAGCCAGGCGGGCTCATGTACGACATCAAGCCCGACTTCGCGGCGAAGGTCAAAAAGCTCATTCCCTACCTGCACGGCTGCATTGCCGAATATGAGACGCTGCTCAGCGGCAACACGATCTTCCAGGAACGCCTCCGCAATATCGGCATCATGGACGGGGCGCAGGCCGTGGCGTTGGGTTGTACGGGACCGATCCTGCGGGCGAGCGGCGTGGCCCATGACCTGCGCGCGACGGAACCCTATGGCGTCTACGACAAGGTGGACTTCAATGTGGTGGTGGGTGCGGTGGGGGATAGCTGGGATCGCTACTACGTGCGACTCCACGAGATGCGGGAGTCTCTCCGGATCATCGAACAACTGATTGACAATGTGCCCGAAGGGGAGTATTCGACCCTCCGTTATAACGAAGAACTGATTCTACCCGAGGGGATGCACTACGGCCAGACCGAAACGGCGCGGGGTGCCTTCGGGGTCTTCATCGATTCCGATGGCAAGAGCACCCATCCACGGCGGCTTCACTTCCGCTCGCCCAGCTTCAACAACATGTGGGTCGTGACCCAGATCGCCGCGGGCTGGCGCATCGCGGATTTCATCGCGATCCAGTCGAGTCTCGATCTCGTCATACCGGATATTGATCGATGAACGCCATGGACCTGCACTTTCTGACAGCGGCGACGGCCCGGACCTGGGAGCCGTACACCATCGCGCAGCGCGCGGCGGCGGCGGCCGACACTAATCTCTGGATCACGGCGGCCTATATCGTCGGCTCGATGATCGGGGTGGTGGTTGTGCTTTCCCTGCTGGGCATGGTGTTGATCTACGTCGAGCGCAAGGTTGCCGCCCGTTTCCAATGCCGCCTCGGGCCGACCCGCGTGGGGCCCTTCGGGCTGTTCCAGACCTTGGCGGATACGTTGAAGCTTGTTTTTAAGGAGGACTTCGTGCCTCAGATGGCGGATCAGTTTCTGCACATGCTCGCACCTTTCCTGGCCCTGCTGGTGCCGGTGGTCCTGCTGGCACTCATTCCCTATTCGCCTTCCATGCAGGTGGCCGATCTCAATATCGGAATTCTCTTCGTCACCGCCATCGGCGGCTTCGGTGTCATGGGCATTCTCATTGCCGGATGGGCTTCCAATAACAAGTGGTCCATGATCGGCGCCATGCGCGCGGGTGCCCAGATTATCTCGTATGAATTGTCGGCCACCCTGGCCCTCCTGGTCGTTGTGCTGTTCTCTGGCACCATGTCCCTCTCGGGGATCGTGCAGAGCCAGGCGGAAGGCTGGTGGATCTGGCGCGGACACGCGGCGGGCTTCTGCGCCTTCATGCTGTACCTTATCGCATCGACAGCCGAACTCAACCGGACGCCCTTTGATATTCCCGAAGGCGAGTCGGAATTGACGGCGGGCTTTCACACCGAGTACTCGGGATTGCGCTTCGCGTTCTTCTTTCTCGCCGAGTTTATCAACATGTTCACGGTATCGGCGCTGACCGCCACCCTCTTCCTTGGCGGATGGATGCCCTTCCACATCGGCGACTGGGCCGCACTCAACAGCCAGATGGACCTGATACCGCCGATCATCTGGTTTGGCGCGAAGACCTCCGCCGTAATTTTCATCATCATGTGGTTCCGCTGGACTTTCCCGCGCCTCCGCGTGGATCAGCTCATGCACCTGGAGTGGAAGATCCTTCTGCCCATCGGATTTGCGAATCTCCTGCTGGCGTCCATCATCGTGCTGATCAATGCCTATCCCTTTCCGCTGGAACTCCCGCAATGAAAGGTAGCCGCTTCACATGGGAATGATCAGGGCCACAGAGATCGTGAACGAAGAGCGGTCCATCGCCGGCAAGACCGTGCGCGTGTCGGTTGTCCAGCGACTTCGCCCACCGACCCGCCTTCAGGTGGCCCTGCTTGGAATGCTGGGTCTGCTACAAGGCATGTGGCTGACACTCACGTACTTCTGGTCGCCGGTGGAGGTGGTCACGCGCGAGTATCCCGAGAATCGCGAATCCCTGAAGCTCACCGAGCGCTTCCGGGGGAATCTGCGATTCAAGTTCCCCAATGAAATGGCGCACCAGAACCACAGTGCGCTGCTGGAACAGATCGCGCAGGAGACCCAGACGCTCCCCGAAGTGGCGGAGAACTGGATTCGAAATGAAGACGACACCCGCTGGTACCACAACTGCACCGGCTGCTCGAAATGTGAAGAAGCCTGCCCCAACGCCTCCATTCGCATTATCACGCGCCACGGCGACATTCTGGATGATCGCGAGATCGACCGCTTTGTCTGGCGGCTGGATTCGTGCATGTTTTGCAACGCCTGCGTGCAGGCCTGTCCCTGGGATGCGATCGAGATGACCGGCGGTTTTGAGAATGCCGTATTCGACCGGCGGCTCCTTGTCTACAATCTCAATCGTCTCGCGGCTCCGCGCATCAACCTGATTCAGGATGAGCAGGACCCGGCCGTTCGTGCGCGGATGATCGACTGGCGTTCGCGCTATGGCGGACCCATCCCCTTGGGCGGAACCGGACTCCCGAACCTCCCGGCCATCGGCGCCCCCATTGAGCCGGAGCCTCCCGCGTCCGACGCGGGAATCACGGCGGTGACGCCATGATCGCGGAAGCCACCTATACGGTTATGTTTTACGGACTCTCCCTTGCTGTAATCGCGCTCGCGGTCGCCGTGGTCAATGCACGCCAGCTTCTTCGCGCGGCCCTGGCCCTGATGGGGATGCTGGCGTTGAGCGCCGGTTACTACGTCATGCTTGCGGCTGAGTTCCTGGCGGGTGTCCAGATTCTGGTGTACGTTGGCGGAATCGTGGTGCTGATTGTGTTTGCCATCATGCTCACGCGCTCGTCGGAACTTCAGGAGGACCACCCGCGGCCGCGCACGAGGCTATTGGGCGCGGCGTTCTCGATTTCGTTCATGCTGATTTCCGGCGCGGCCCTGCGCGCCACGGAATTCACTACCTCGCCCGAAGGCGTGCGGCCCGCCGATGAGATCCGTATGATCGGCCTCGGCCTTCTCGACCGGAGCGGTGCGGGCTATCTTCTGCCCTTCGAAGTAATTTCCCTGCTACTGCTGGTCGCCGTTATCGGCGGCACGGTCATCGCGCGAAAGACGCCCCCCAGGAACCAACCCTTCACCACGGGCGGGGACCGGATAGGGGAAACCATTTCCGAGCAGGTGCGACAGCAGGACGGCGATACGAATGGGGGGTACGGACAATGACGGAGCTGCTCGCGGGTTACGCACCCGGACTTCGGGAGTGGCTGACGCTCTCGGCCATCCTCTACGCCATCGGCCTCTATGGCCTGCTGACCCGGCGCAATGCCATTGCCATTCTCATGTCGGTGGAGATCATGCTGAATTCGGCGGCGCTGAATTTTGTGGTGTTCAATCGCTACGTCGCCCCGGAGCAGGTGGACGGTCACATCATGGCGCTCTTCGTCATCGTGATGGCGGCGGCCGAGGTGGTGGTGGGCATGGCGATTGTCGTGGCGCTTTATCGGATGCGCGCCACCGTGGATGTCAATCAAATGAATACGATGAAAGGGTAGGGCGATGGACGGCACTTCAGGCTGGATGATACAGCATGCATGGCTGATCCCCGCCTTTCCGCTGGTGACCTTCGCCCTGAATGGACTCTTCATCAGCCCGATTTCGAAGCGGGCCGCGGGTGTGGTGGCGACGCTCTCCATTCTGGCGTCGGCCCTGTGCGCCTATACCTTGGCTTACCAATATTTCACCGCTTTTCCCGCGGGCCACGAGCATCCCATCCTCGTGCCGTGGTCTTTTGAGTGGCTGCGCTACATGCCGGGGCTCACGGTGAATGTGGGCGTGCTGGTTGATCCCATTTCCGTCCTGCTCATGTGCGTCGTTACCACGGTGAGCTTTCTGGTACACACGTACAGCATTGCC
The DNA here is from genome assembly GCA_942492815.1 of Candidatus Hydrogenedentales bacterium. Classification (GTDB taxonomy): domain Bacteria; phylum Hydrogenedentota; class Hydrogenedentia; order Hydrogenedentales; family JAEUWI01; genus JAEUWI01. The sequence continues at coordinate 946,407 of OW818658.1, forward strand.
TACATGCACGGCGAGTACGGTTTTGGCCGCTACTTCACCTACCTGAATCTCTTCACCTTCAGCATGCTCGGCCTGGTGGTCGCGCCCAACATCATCCAGATGTACGTCTGCTGGGAACTGGTGGGTGTGAGCAGCTTTCTCCTCATCGGCTACTACTATAACAAGCCCTCCGCCGTTTCAGCGTCGAAAAAGGCCTTCATCGTCACGCGCTTCGCGGATCTTGGCTTCCTTATCGGCGTGATCCTGCTGAGCTATTTCGGCTTCCAGATCTATCCCGAGTGGAGCGTGGATGTGGGCGCGGTCGCCAATGGCCTGACGAACGTGCAGCCTGTGGATTTCGCTTATCTGAATCATCCCCTCTTCCTGGAGAAGTTTGCCGGGCTCGGGCTGACCTTCATCGGCATGAACCTGCTGACCCTCGCCATGATCCTGGTCTACATGGGTGCGGCGGGCAAGAGCGCCATGTTTCCCCTCCACATCTGGCTGCCCGACGCGATGGAGGGCCCCACGCCCGTCTCCGCGCTGATTCACGCGGCGACCATGGTGGTGGCGGGCGTGTACCTCGTGGCGCGGCTCTTTCCGGCTTTCGCCTTCAGCGGCACCGCTCTCCTGGTCGTGGCCTTTGTCGGTGCCTTCACCAGTCTCTTCGCGGCGGTCATCGGCATGACCCAGGACGACATCAAGCGGGTGCTGGCCTTCTCAACCCTGAGCCAGTTGGGGTACATGATGCTTGCCCTCGGCGTGAGCACCTCGGATCACACGCTGGGCTATACCGCGAGCATGTTTCATCTCTTCACCCACGCCTTCTTCAAGGCCCTGCTCTTCCTGGGCGCGGGCTCGGTGATTCACGCGGTCCACACGAACTCGATCTGGGAGATGGGCGGTCTGGCGAAGAAGATGCCGATCACCCACATCACCTTCCTCATTGCGACCCTCGCCATCAGCGGCATCTGGCCTTTTGCTGGCTTCTTCTCGAAAGATGAGATCCTGGCTTCGGCGCTGGCCAGCGGGCACTATGTAATCTTCGGCGTGGCCATGCTCGTGGCCGGACTTACCGCCTTCTACATGTTCCGCATCTACTTCGTCACCTTCTGGGGCAAAGGGCGTGGGGAGGGCGCTGGACACGCCCATGAGGCTCCGGCGCTCATGTGGATGCCCATGGCCTTTCTGGCGGTGCTCTCGTCGGTCACCGGTTTTATTCCCATGGGCGATTTTGTGAGCCTCGGCGCCCACGAGGTTCACCACGGGATCAACCTGGCCATTGCCGTGCCCGCGACGGTGGTGGCGCTTCTGGGTATTTCGGTCGCGGCCTTCCTCTACCTTGGCGATGGCGCTCGCGCCCGCGCGGCGGCCGATGGCCTGGGCGTCGTCTATCGCACGGTGAAGCAGAAGTTTTATTTTGACGAACTCTATCTCTTTGTCACGCACCGGATAATTTTTCGCAATATCGCCCGCCCCATCGCCTGGTTCGACAAGCGCGTGGTGGATGGCGGGGTGGATGCCAGCGGCTGGCTCACGCGCCAGGGCGGCTGGATGCTGAGTCGCACGCAGACGGGTCAGGTCCAGACCTATGGCCTGTGGTTTACGGGCGGCGTGGCCTTTTTGATTTTGATGCTGTGGTGCGCGCTGGCCTAGCGCGTGTCCAATCGTAGTAGGAGAGTAAGGAACTAACATGGGTCTTCTCAGTTGGCTCATAGCCGTGCCGTTCCTGACCATGGTCGCGGTACTGTTCGTGCCGGATCGGCACTGGCGCGCGATCCGGTGGATCTCCCTCGCCGGCACGGGGCTGGGCCTGGTGCTGACCGCGGTCGTGACGTGGCGCTACTGGGTCGAGTCCCAGGCGGATCTGGAGGGGCTTCGCACCGCCACCCTGACGAAGCTCTACCTGGTGGAGCGATTCACCTGGTTCGAGCCGCTGGGCATCCAGTATTACCTGGGCATCGACGGGATCTCCGTCAGCATGGTCATTCTGACGGCGCTGATCATCTTCTGCGGCGTGCTGGCGAGCTGGAATGTGGAAACGCGCACGAAGGAATTCTTCGCCCTGCTCCTCCTGCTGGTGGCGGGCGTCTTCGGCGTCTTCCTCACCTACGATCTGTTCTTGTTCTTCATGTTCTACGAACTCGCCGTGCTGCCCATGTACCTCCTCATCGGTATCTGGGGCACGGGACCCAAAGAGTACGCGGCCATGAAGCTCACCATCATGCTGCTGGCGGGGAGCGCCTTCGTGCTCGTGGGGATGCTCGCCCTCTTCCATGAATCGGGCCTTCACACCTTCGATCTGCAGCAGCTCGCCACGGTGGACTATTCCGATCGCTTCCAGTGGTGGTTCTTCCCCATGATTTTCGTGGGCTTCGGCGTGCTCGGCGCGCTGTTCCCTTTCCACACCTGGTCGCCCGACGGCCACAGTTCCGCGCCCACGGCCGTTTCCATGCTCCATGCGGGCGTGCTGATGAAGCTCGGCGGCTACGGCGCCCTGCGCATCGCCGTGTACCTCCTGCCGGAAGGCGCGAAGGACTGGGGCCTCTTCTTCATGGGCCTCACCACGATCAACATCCTTTACGGTTCCTTCGGCGCGGTCATGCAGAAGGACCTGAAGTATTTCACGGCCTACTCCTCCGTGAGCCACTGCGGCTTCGTGCTCTTCGGCGTGGCCACCTTGAACCTGATGGGCTTCAAGGGCGCCGTGCTCCAGATGTTCAGCCACGGCATCATGACGGGGCTCTTCTTCGGCCTCATCGGCATGGTTTACGGGCGCACCCACACCCGCGTGATCCCGGACATGGGCGGCCTGGCCAAAGTAATGCCCTGGCTGGCGACCTGCTTCTACATCGCGGGTCTGGCGAGTCTGGGCCTGCCGGGTCTGGCGGGCTTCGTGGCGGAAACCCACGTGTTCCTCGGCGGTTTCTTCGGCAACCCCTGGTCCAGCACCATCGCCACCCGGGTGCTCACAGTCATCACCACCCTCTCCATCGTGGTGACGGCGGTGTATGTGCTGCGCGGCCTGGCCATGGCCTTCCAGGGGCCCATCAAGGATCCGCACTTTGAAGAACTCACCGACGCCACATTGACCGAGAAACTCGCGACGGGAATACTGGTGGCCACGCTCCTTGTGGCCGGCCTTTTCCCGTGGCTGTTGATTGACCTTATTGAACCTTCTCTCTACCCCTTCATCAATCGCCTTCAGGATGTCGCCGCGGCGGGCCTGATGGGCGGATCGTAAAGGTGACCGGCCACGCCATGATTATCGCCATTCCAGAACTGATTGTGATTGCGACCGCCTTCGCCATCCTGGTCAGTGACCTGTTCATGACCGAAAACAGCCGCCGCGCCCTCGCGCCGATGGCCGCCATCGGCCTCGCCCTGGGTCTGGTGGTGACGGTGCTTCTTGTGCCCACATCGGGTGAACTGCTGGGCGGGCGCTTCGTCATGGATCCCGTGGCCTGGTGGTTCAAGATTCTCTTCATGCTCTCCGCCTTCATCGCCGTGATCCTGTCCATGGACACGCTGGACGGCCGGGCGCGGGCACGTCGTCGGGGGATGGGCTTCCGGGGCGAGTACTACGCGATACTCCTTTCCAGCGTCATCGGGATGATGCTCATCGTGTCCTCCCGCGAGCTGGCGACCCTTTTCGTCAGCCTGGAAATCGCCACCCTGCCGCTCTTCGTGCTGGCCGCGTGGCGCCGCGACGACCCGAAGTCCGGAGAAGCGGGCCTGAAATATGTGATCCTCGGTTCCCTCGCCTCGGCTTTCATCGTCTACGGCTTCGGCATCCTTTATGGCATCGCCGGGAGCACCCGCCTCGATGTGATCGCAGCCGCCGTCTCGGGCACGTACACGCCCGCCTTCCTGCTGGCCGTGGCGCTTGTCCTCGCGGGTACAGGCTTCAAGCTGACCGTGGTACCCTTCCACCTCTGGGCCGCGGACGTCTATCAGGGCGCGCCCACGATCGTCACGGCCTATTTGTCTGTCGCGTCGAAAGCGGCGGGTCTCGCCTTTGCCTTCCAGATACTCTATGGCCTCTTCGGCGCCTGGGTGTCCCAGTGGGGCGCGGTGATCGCCCTCCTGGCCGCCCTCACCATGACCCTCGGCAATCTCGTCGCCATCGTGCAGCACGACATCAAACGCTTCATGGCCTTCAGCGCCATCTCCCAGGCGGGCTATTTCCTGCTCGGCTTCCTCGGGCAGGGGAGCGAGGGCGTGCCCGCCATGCTCTACTATCTCATCGTCTACGCCGTGAGCAATCTCGCCGTTTTTGCCGCTATCGTCTGGTTTGAAAATGAGACCGGCAAGGAAACAATCGAAGACTATCGCGGCCTTTCCCTCACCAACCCCCTCATGGCCCTCGGCATGATGGTCGCCCTCTTCAGCCTCGCGGGGATTCCGCCCCTCTCCGGCTTCGTGGGGAAATTCTTCCTCTTCAGCATCGCCTCCAAAGCGGGTTACCACTGGCTCGTCGCCCTGGCCGCCGTCAACTCCACCATCTCGCTCTACTACTACCTGCGCGTCGTTCGCCAGATGTACATCGAGCCCGCCGACAGCGAAGTACCCGTGCCGCGCCGCTCGCCCATCATCGGCACGACCCTGGCCCTTCTCGCCATCGCCATCATCGCCCTCGGCGTCATCCCCACGGTCTACGAGCGCATCCACGCCACCACCATCGCCTGGCTGCCCACCCTGCCCATTCTGTAGCCCAAGGGTCTCAGGGGCTTTCCGACGCGTGTTCATAAGCCCCGATGTCTATCCCCGGGCCCAGGGGACGCGGATTGCCGTCGAGGTCTTCGGTGGGCGCACCTTCTGTCGTCCCCGCATCAATAGCAGGGGAGTCGACCCGGAGGCGATAGTCACCGCCCTCCGGATCCACAAAAAGCGGATCGGCGTCGAGATTGCCTTCGCCCGGGTGGCCGCCTTGAATGATGGAATGGGTAATGGGAGAATCGAACAAGGCGAAGTCGCCGCGCGTATCCCAAAGTATGGAATTGGAGATTGAGGCCTTGCTTTGCTGTCCACCTAGCCCATCTTCCGCAGTTATCCACTCATTCCGGTCGAATATGGTTATTTCATCGACGTAAGTTCTTTACTACGTTGGACACGCTCCTGAATTTGGCGTGTAGTCCAGACCGCCCTCTTGCGGGTTTTTGGCGTCCGTGCCACTATGGTGGTGGCCATAGAGAACCGCCTTGTGTTTCTGAAACCTCATCGCCGCGAGAAGAAAGGCGTCGTCTACGAGTACTGGACGCTTGAGGAGTCGGTTCGTACGGTCGAGGGCCCCCGTCATCGCACCGTGGCGACGCTTGGCAAGCTGCCAGGGTTGGAAGAGGAGGCCCGGGTCGGCTGGGAGCACATCGGGGAGATTCTCGATGGCCGCGGCCACCAGCTCGACCTGCTGCGGCGGGAGCCGTCGCCTCCGGCCTGGGCGCGGGTGGACACGTCGCGCCTGCGTGTAGAGCGGCTGCGCAAGTTCGGAGAAGTTTACCTGGGCCTGGCGCTGTGGCGTCGGCTGAAGCTGGATGCTTTCTTCAGCGAGGCCATGGAGCCCGGTCGCGAGGAGATTGCCTGGAGCACCATGGCGTGTATCCTGGTCCTGGCCCGGTTTTGCGCGCCGTCGTCGGAGTTGCAGATTGCCCAGTTCTGGTACGGCAAAACGGCCCTGGATGAACTGCTTCAGGTGCCGGAGGCAAAGGTGAACGATGACCGGCTGTACCGCGCGCTGGACGAACTGCTCCCCCACAAGGACGGGCTCTTCCGCCATTTCCAGCGGGTCTACGGCGAGCTGTTTGGCACCGTCTTCGATATCCTGCTCTACGACATCACCTCCACCTACTTCGAGGGTCGGGCCAAAGGCAACGCCCAGGCCCAACACGGCTACTCGCGCGACAAGCGTTCCGACTGCGTTCAGGTGTGCATTGGCCTGGTCGCCACGCCCGAGGGGCTGCCGCTGGCCTATGAAGTCTTCGATGGCAACCGAACAGACGTAACCACGGTCGAGGAAATTGTGGAGGCGATGCGGAAGAAATACGGCCACGAGCGACGCACCTGGGTGATGGACCGCGGGATGGTGAGCGAGAAGAATCTCTCCATGCTGCGCGAGGTCCAGGCCAGCTACATCGTGGGCACGCCCAAGTCCGAGCTCAAGACCTTTGAACAAAAACTCCTGGAGGAAGACTGGGAACAAGTGGGGCCCGGCGTTGAAGTGAAACTGTGCGCGGCACCCGAAGGCGATGCGGAAACCTTTGTGCTGTGCCGCTCCGAAGGCCGCATCCAGAAAGAACACGCCATCCGCGAGAAGCAGGTCAAACGGCTCGAAGCCGAACTGGACGGCCTCAAGGCCAGCATCCAGGCCGACAAGCGGGCCCTGCGCAACTACAGCACCGCCGAACGGCGCGTGGGCCGCCTCTTCCAGAAGTACTCCCGCGCGGCCCGCTGGTTCGAGGTGAAAATCACCGAAGAGGACGACCCAAAGCACAAGAGCGGGAAGCGCCTCGCCATCTCGATAAACAAGAACGAGGAGTACCGTGAATGGAGCGAGCTGGCGGACGGCTGCTACCTGCTGCGCACCAATCTTCAGGGCTGGGAGGCCAGTGCTCTCTGGAAAACCTATATCGGCCTTACGCAGGTCGAAGACGCGTTTCGCGCCACGAAGCATGACCTCGGTCTGCGGCCTCTGTTCCACCAGAAGGAGGACCGCACCCAGGCGCACATCCTCGTGTGCTTCCTCGCCTTGGTCCTGTGGCGTACCCTGCAACAATGGATGGACGGCTGCGGCCTCGGCACCGCCCCCAGAAAGCTGCTCGAACACATGGCCGAAGTACGTTCCATGGACGTCATTCTCCCCACGGACGCGGGCACCGACGTGCGCCTGCGAACCGTCAGCCGGCCCGACAAGCACCTGGCCATTCTACTGGACAAACTGAAGCTGCCCCTGCCCACCAAACCTAAACCGATCTAAAATGTAGTCCAGACTTTTGCGACGGAATGCCCAATTCCCAAGCAAGTATCGACTTTGCAATTGCTAACTGCGGAAGATGGGCTAGCAGTGACGGGCCTCCATCGCCGTTTCCTACGAGCGTGCAATTGAAAAGGCTGAACTCGTCTCCGTAAATAACGCTTGACGAAGATCCTTCGCCATTGTGGAAGAAGAGGCAATTCTCGGCTTCAAAGGACCCGCCGTACGCAGCGATGGCGTCCCCAGACTTTTCGGCGCGATTTCCACTGAACGTGCATTGTCGTATAACGGCCGTGCCCTCTCCAATGCCCATGGCACCGCCAATATCCATGGACGAGTTGCCGTAGAAAGTGCAACGTTCCAGTGTTACGGAGCCTTCATAGACAAAAATCGCCCCGCTCGAATCACTGGCTGTGTTTGAAACAAAATTGCAATTCGCTATGGCGGGCTCGCATTCATACACGAGTAGCCCACCGGCTTTATCGCCCCAGGTACCGGATTCGTTGTCGGCTTTGCCCCCGGTAATAGTGAAGCTGTCCAGCGTGGCGTAGCTCGCGCCGACGACCACATGATAGGCCGCCTCTCCATTTCGCGCGATGCTGCCGTCGATCCAGGTTGGATTGGCTTCCAGATTCCGCTGGGTGCGGACTGTTTCCGTACCCGCGAAGCCGCCGTAAATATGGACGCCCGGGCGCATGTAGAGCGATCCGTCGCCATAGCGTTCTTCATCGTATATCCCGCCCACGACCCACACGCCCGCCACACGTCGGCGATAGGCCGCGTCGATGCCCTCCTGAATCGTGTTGTAGGCGGTTTCCCAGCTTTTTCCGTTCTGACGGCCATGCGTATTGCGCTTATCTACAAAAACTGGGGCGTCACTCGGGAGTGGTGCGGGAGCGTGTCCTTCATTACCTTTGGAGTCGGCGACGGGGTGAACCCAATGAATTCCATTATCCAGAAAGCCGTAGGATTGCACGAATCTTTCGCTGGGACGAACATAGGAATATTTGTCATCGATTTGGACTGTCACCAGGTCTTCCGACGCCGCCATGATCCGCCGCGCGAGGCCATAGGCCAAGTGCCCGGAGGGTTTCCAGTGAAGGCCGATACTCTGAATCACCAATATACTGGGCTCGGGCCGAGCGATCTCGACTCGGAACTTCTCGGGAACGCTTACGGCGAGGCCATCGACACCAGTCAGTCCATCGAGCCACCTTACAGGGCTGCCGCTCGTTGCAATGATGGCCTGGATGGTACCGTATGCCTTGTCAAGTTCATCGGGAGAGGTGTCTCCGCCCAAACGTAGGGCGACATAGTGCTGGGAAAAGGAGCGATCTCCGCGATATCCTCTATCGGGTTGGGCGAGTGTGTCGCCCTGGATTCCGGAACCAGCGCGGTCCATATCTACGCCGCGGTCAACGGTATTCATAGTGAAGCCCATGACAAGAAACTGGAGGGCGAGAATCCATCCTATACGACGGTCAAAGCGGACCTCGCCCGGCGCGCGGACTTCAGGAACCGCGCTCTCGTCCGAATCGGCATGGAAGGCGTGCATGAAAAACTGGCCGGATGCCGGGTCGCGCCCGACGAACTTCCCTGGGAGCAAGCGCCGGTTGGGTATAACAAACTCAAGCTGGCCCGCTATCCGCAAGAAGCGTTGCGCCCATGGCCCTTCCTGCTGCCACCGACCACTCTGCATCAGAAGGAGCCCCTTAACCACGGCAAAGCCCAGGAGGAAGAAGGCTATGAGCACCAGTAGCGCCCCAAGGAGAGTCTGCTCTATCCACACGGGGGGACGACTTGAACCTAAGAATCCATGTTGAAACGGAGCAAACATAAGCGTCACGAACACCAGTCCACCCACCAACATCGCAGTAAATGTGACGATGTCCGCAGCCAGGGTGAGGAAATGAAATCGTTGCGGCGCGAGGGGCTCCCTTATCGCCATGTGGCTAATGGGAGTTGGAAAGAGTATAAATGTGGCCCTGCGCCAGTCTTGCCGGTACCGGGGTGTTTCCCAAATGATCAGCAAGGTAAAGAGCAACATTGCGGGCCAGCAGGTCTCATACAACCTGCCCATGATGGCGGAATACGAGATGGGGCCGACTTGCTGACTGGTGAATATGCCTGGGAACGCATAAAAAGGCATGCCCAAAATGGACAGCACATTGGTGTTGCCCGCATTGCGATTGGTGACGGCGATGATGAAAAATCCAAGGGGGATTCCAGCAATAGCGCCAGTAAAAAAACGCAGCGCGCTATCGGGATGGGAGGGGCCGTTACCCAGTGTGAGCGCTACGGCAATAATACCCAGTAATCCGAACCAGTGAAGCAACGCGAATCCCAGGGGCAGGTACGCGCGTTGACGGGCGCTCACGGGCATGGGCAGCTTTTCGAGCGCGGAGGGCAATCCGGCAATCAAGTGGCAGCAGGCCGCCAGACCGGCGGCATACACGGTGAAGGCGCGGGCATGGCGAATAATCGTTTGAAATTCGCTGGCCCCGTCAAGTCGGACGAGAATCAACCACCCGATGGGCAACACGCCTCCGAGGATGGCGGCATAGAGTATGGAGCGCCGGCAGGCTTTCAGCAATAGGAAGTTTTGCGTCATGGACGTTTTTCCCCCAATGGATAAAGGGTTCTACGTGTTTGCCAGCACGCGATGGCCACGGTCACCAACAGTACGACGGCCACCAGCCACTCAACGATGATCGGAACGCCTCTGGACGGCAGATAGTTGTTTTCGATAGTAGCATCAGGTTTCACACGCAGAAAGATCAGGACGCCAATAAAGACCAGCAATAGCACTACAGCAACAAAGGTTTGCAATGCGTTCCGGGGGCGGCTGCAATACCAGACCGCGCAGAGGACCGCCGCAAAGGGAAGTGCGACGAAATCAGGGTGAAGCCGATAGATGGGCGTGATATCCGCGCCACCGAGTTTGAGAGCAATACCCAGGACGATAAGGAGTTCGTAGTAAAAGGCATGGGCGAAAAAGTAGAACAGGTCTGCGGCCAGGACCGTGTTTCGATCACGGGGGAGATTGTGGAAAAAGGCACCCGTGCGTTCCGTTCGCTCCGGTGCAGTCTGGGTGAAGACGAGGAGCGCCAGGTGGATCGCCACCGCGATGAAAGGGAGCTCGACATCGTAGATCTGGCTATTGCCCGGAGTGTGGAAGGCATAGAAACCCGCGAGGGCGAGGATAGTTCCCAGGAGAAGGTTCTCCCGTTCCAGCCGCCGCCAGCGTCCCCGCACTTCGCGCTTCAGTTGCGCGCTGGTCGAGTAGAAATCGCTGTCCATCAGACCTGAACCTCGGCGCGCTTTGTGTTTGCGTGATAGGCCAGGAAGATGTCTTCCAGGTTCAGGTGCTCAATCTCGCAATCGATGCCTTCGAGCCTGGAAGGGTGAAAGCCCGCCACGTGAAGCTGGCGCGTGCCGCCGATCACATTCTCGCTCACCACGGTGAATCGTTGGCGGATGAGGCTGCTATTAGCCGTCTCTGGAATGCAGAGGCGCTTCACCTCCCCTTTGAGTTCATCCAGGTCGCCCTGCAGCAGGCATCGTCCATCGCTCACAATGGCCACGCGATCCACGATACGCTCCACATCAGACAGGATGTGGGAGGAGAAGAGAATGGTCACGTCGCGCTCGCTGCGCGCCTCGATCAGGACGTCCAGGAACTCGCGGCGAATCACCGGATCCAGACCGCCCGCCGGTTCGTCCAAGACGATCAGGTCGGGCTGCTGCGCCAGGGCGAGGCAGAGAAAGAAGCGACGCTTCTGCCCCTTGCTCAGCGCGGCGTAGCGCTTGGCCATGGATAGACCGAAGCGATCTATGAGGTCATTCGCATAAGCGCTATCCCATTTCGGGTAATAGGACGCGTACAGGTTCATGCCTTCCTTCAAGGTCATCCAACCTGGCAGATCGACTTCGTCCGCCACATAGGCGATGCGCGAGCGCAGGGCGGCGGGCAGTTCCACGGCATCTAGGCCCCAGAGGGTCGCGGTGCCGCTGTTCGGAACGAGGAGCCCGAGGGCGAGCTTGATCGCCGTGGTCTTGCCGCTGCCATTCAGGCCGAGCAGGCCCATGACGCTGCCCTCGGGTACGTCGAGATCCAACCCGGAGACGCCCCGCGCGCCGCCATAGTAGCGGACCAGATTTCGTGCTTCGATGACGTTCATACAAGTGCCCTTTCAATCTTAGTGGGGTCGCGATTATTCGCGACCATGCCGCTATTCCTGTGTTATTGTCGAGATCTCCGCTTCGATCAGTTCCACCAGCTCGACGTAGTCCAGTCCCAGTTGGCCCGCCTCCACCACGAGGCTTCGGATGAGCGGGGCCAGGCGCCGCCGCTGCTCGTCGCTGGTATAGGCCGTGCGGCGGGCCGCGATGAAGGTGCCCCGGCCCCGCTGGGTCTGGAACACGCCCTCCGTCTCCAGTTGCTGGTATACCCGCGCGACCGTGGTGGGGTTGAGCTTGAGTTCCGCCGCCAGGGCGCGCACGGAGGGGATCTTTGTGCCGGGTTCCAGCGCGCCGCTGATCACCTGGTACTTAATCTGCTCCAACATCTGGGCCGAAATGGGGATACCCGCGTTATGGTCGATCTTGAGGTAAATGGTATGCGCTCCAAGTGTACACAAACAAAGCATACACTGTGTACAGGCAGAACGCAAGAGAAATTATGGGGTCCCACGAAGCGCGTCGTTCGGGCGGGCGAGATAGAGGATCTTGGGCATTCATGCCCGAGGCAAGGGGTGCTCCGCGTTGAACGAGTGTTTGTCTTACGCAGGACAGACTGGGGTATTTGAAGACCCGACTTTGGGGAGGGGGGCCTTTCAACTCATTCGCCTGGCCCATTGGTCTCAGTGCACCGTGCCTCGGGAATGAATACCCAAGATCCTTCGTGCCGCGATTCCTTGTACACTTCGCTCGTTCCCAGGCGGAGCCTGGGAACGAGGGGAAAGCTTGTCCTGCGTGTGGCGAGTGCATGTTCAAATCTTGGCGCGCCTTGCCTCGGGCATGAATGCCCAAGATCCTTTGTGTCGCGACTTTCTGTGGACTTGACAAAATTAACTTTCTACTATAAAGTACTTCTAAGATGGCTCGGCCAGTCTGAGCGTCGTGTGATTTCAGCGCCGCCACGAGGCGGTCCATTGAGGAGGCGACCATCATGAACGAAAACGAACCAGAATCATCGCAGGAAGAGGTCGCGGCGGCGGGGGAGGGGAGTATCGCGCCATCCTCCCCGATGCCCATCGAAGGGCCTGGAGCGCGGGGGCCGGTGCTGGCCTATCTGGACAGCATCCTGCGCCATCGCGAGGCCCACTTCGCGGACATCTTTGCGAACCGCGATGTGCTGCGCCAGATTGTACTTCTCCTCGGCATCATTTTCGTCCTGTCCGCCCTGCACGGCTTGACCATGGGCCTGTCGAGTGGCCCGCTCCAGATGCTGTCGTCGGCGATCAAGGTGCCGGTGCTCTATCTGGTGACGCTCGCGGTGTGCTTTCCCATGCTCTATGTGGTCAACGTGATCATGGGGTCGCGCCTGGGCTTCCTGCAGACCCTGGCGCTCATCCTCCTGGCCATGGCCCTGAGCGCAATCCTGCTGGCGGCCTGCTCGCCCATTGCCGTGTTCTTCTCCGTCACAGGGAGCAGCTACCACTTCCTCAAGCTGCTCAATGTGGCCATCTTCGCTTTCAGCGGCATCTGGGGCATGCTGGGTCTCTGGCGCGGACTCCACGCCATGTGTGAAATCTCCGATCTGTTTCCGCGTCAGGCGGTGCGAATCCTCCAGATCTGGATTGTGATTTTTGCCTTCGTGGGCACGCAGATGGCCTGGAGCCTGCGCCCCTTCATCGGAACGCCGGACATGGGATTTCAAATTTTCCGCGCGCAAGAGAGCAACTTCTATCAGGGGGTGTGGTCCTCCATCGCGGGGCTGTCGACGGGAGAGGGCGTTCGTATTCGCGGGGAGCGTTGACAGGCCGACCTATGACCCGCCGGGCCGTGCGCACAGGCGCGGCGCGTCATGAGATCAAGGAATTGACTGAAATACCGCCACGGGATATTGCTTAACGGCCTCGTCAACGGTGACCAGGGTCAGGTTGTGCTCAATGGCCTGGCAGATCAACATGCGATCAAATGGGTCGCGATGCAGGTCAGGTAATTTAGCCAATTGGCTGACGCTGCCTTCGTCAAGGGAAAGGGCATCTATCAGATGCCGCTTTCGCTGAAGGAGCAGATACTCCGCCGGCTGCGCTGGGAGAGGAAGTTTACCCAGTCGATTCTTCACCAGGCACTCCCAGATGGAGACGGCGCTGAGATACACGTGATTCTCCGGCTGCTGTATTTCGCGCCGCACTCCCGAGTCCAATCGCGCGTCATTGGCGATGTACCAGAGGAAGATGTGCGTGTCGAGCAGTAAATTCACGACTCGAAATCCGAGAGGACGGATTCCGGCAAGGGCGCATCGAAATCGTCGGGTATGACAAATTCCCCTTCGCACAGGCCGACGGGCCGGGACTCGGAAATCCCCTCGGTACGAAGTTTAATAAATTCTGCAAAGTCGAGGACCTCCGCCTGACGTTCCCGCGGCAGAGACCGTATCGTGTTAAACAGTCTGGATTCAAAGCTCATGATTGACCTCGCGCCTATGCTGCGGGACACTACTCAAGGTGCCTGGGGCATACCGCACCTGATCCCATAGAACGGGCGCGCAATACGCATCATGAGAAACGGCCACGCCAGCGTGGGACGGTATTAGCATAAGATTCTTCCGCCGCACAGTCAACTTCTTCAGTGCGAGAGAGGCGATGAGGGCCCGAGATCAAAAAAAACACCGGGAAGCGATGTGCTTCCCGGTGCGGGTCTTTAATGGTGGGCGATAATGGGATCGAACCATCGACCTCCACGATGTCAACGTGGCGCTCTAACCAACTGAGCTAACCGCCCATTTCAGGGGCTTCGGACGGGCTTTTGGGCGCGCTCGAAGCGGGTCTTAGTGTAGCAAAGGGCCGTGGCCCGATGCAATAGTCTCAGGACTTTTTCCCTACGACTTCGAAGTTGACGACCACGTCGTCGCTGATGACGTCGTCGAGGAGGCCGGTGTCGGTCATGCCCCAGGCACTGCGGAGTACTTTGAACTCGGCCTTGGCCTTAAGTTGATCGCCTTCCAGCGTGATCTCGGCGGGGAAGGTGAGGGGGTAGGCAACGCCGCGCAGGTGGAGGTCGCCGGTCACGGCATAGCCCGTGTCGGTCTTGGCGATGCCGGTGGAGGTGAAGGTGGCTTCGGGGAACTTGGCGATATTGAACCAGACTTCGTTCTTGAGCGTATCGGTCAGGAGACTGGCGACGCTGAAGAGGCTTTCCATCTTGATGGTGACGTTGATCTTGGCGGACTCGATGGTGCCATCGGTCAGCTCAACGGTTCCGGAGTATTCCTCCCAGCCGCCTTCTTTCTTGCCGGTGACTTTATAGCCGATGAAGCCGATGTAGTTTTCGTCGCTGGGCGTGATGGTGAAGGTTACGGGGGCGCCGGCAGCGGCCTGGGGGGCGGGAGCGGCTTCGGGGGCCGGGGCGGCCTCAGGGGCGGGAGCAGGTGCCGGAGCGGCTTCAGGTGCCGGGGCAGCTTCAGGGGCTGGCGTGGCGACCGGAGCGGCTTCAGGTGCCGGAGCGGCTTCGGGGACCGGGGTCACGGCGGGGGTATTGCCCTGCGTGGCCGAGGGGATGTCCGCGCCGGGCTCGTTGTCGCAGCCGGGGAGGACGGCGACCGCCGCGATGAGGGCGAGGGTGAGCATGCTACTGATGGATTTCATGGTCTTTTCTCCGTTCCCGGGCGCAGTTGTTGAGCCCTCGGGACTCTGGTTTGTTGGGGATGGGCCCTGCCGTGCAGGAGGTTGCCCCCGCAGGGGGCCGGGCTCAAGAATTTCTTGATGGCCCGCCGGGCCGCTCGCGTGGGCGGCCCGGCGGACTCGAAGTTGCGGGATTATGCTTTGGCGGGCTCTTCGACGACTTCGATTGCCTTGACTTCGGTATCGTAGTCGATGGCGGAGGGGGCTTCGAAGTCGAAGGTTGACCAGGCGGGATCGATGTCCACGGTCACGCCTTCCTTGATCGCCTTGAGGGCGGCCAGGGAGACGATAGTGGCGCCGAGGCCGACCATTTCGTTGGTGCGCGGGCGGGTCTTGCTCTTGATGCACTGGGCGAAGGCGCGGAACTGGTGCACGTCGGCCGTCGTCTCGGAGCCTTCGGCGGCAAACTTCACGCCCTTCAGGGCGTCGTTGCCTTCCAGGCGGCTCTTGGAGTTGGTCACCTTGTAGGCTTCGGCTTCTTCCTTGGTCATGCTCTTCACGGCTTCCGCGATGGCCGCCGCTTCTTCCTTGGCCTTGGCCAATTCTTCTTCGGTGAGCTTCTTAGCCCAGGGTTCCTGGGTGAAGTAGCAGCCGGAGGCCTCGGTCAACTCGACCGCGCCCTTGTCGCCCATGAAGGTTTCCGAGGCACCGTTCTTGGCGTTGGCGAGAATGCTGGAGTAGAAGCAGCGGATCGTGTAGGGCTTGTTTATCTCGCGGATGTTCTGGTAGTCGTTGCGGCCGTCGATGCTGACAAAGTTGCCATTGCTGCGGCCCACTTCGTAGTCATAGATCACCGAGATGTTGTCCGCGCAGGTGCGGCCGTCGCGCCAGTAGTCGATGCCGCCGGAGGCGTACACCTTCTTGGGCAGGGTGCCGGCGAACCAGTTCGCTACGTCCACGGAGTGGGTGAGGAGCTCGGTGCAGAGACCGCCGGAAAGCTCATCGTAGATACGCCAGTTCAGGTGGTGTTCGATGTCGGTCGTGATGAACTTGGCTTCCATCTCGTTGTATTTGTAGTCGGTGTTGACGACGCGGCGGCCGGCGTTGTTGCGGTGCCACTGCATTTCCATGTGGTTGATACGGCCGAGCCAGTCTTCTTCGCGGAAGCGCTTCATGGCCAGGTTGTAGTTCGGGTTGTAGCGGCGCTGGTGGCCCACCTGAACGAAGAGGCCCTTCTCGTTGGCCTTCTTTACGATGTCGCGAGCGTGCTCGATGTCGTAGCACATCGTCTTTTCGCAGAAGACATAGAGGCCTTTGTCGAGGGCGTACATCGTGGGTTCGTAGTGATGGGTCAGGCCCGTGGAGATGATGACGGCGTCGAGCTGTTCCTTCTCGATCATCTCTTTATAGTCGTAGTAGGGCGTCGGCTTGGTGACGCCGGCCAGCTTGGCTTTTTGTTCCTCGGTCGGCTTGCTGCCGTCGGGCACGGTAACCTGGGCGTTGGCAATCCAGGCATTGAGCATGCCGCCCTTCTGGTGGGGGGCGTAGATGTCGGCCACCGCCACGACTTCAATGTCCTCGGTGCCCCAGATACCGTCCTTCAAGTGGAAGTTGCCCTGGCCGCCCGTGCCGATACAACCCACGCGAACCGCGCCGGAATTCTTGGCGTAGGAAAGGGGGTTGTAACCGGTTGCGACTGCAAATCCCGCCGTCGCGCCCGCCGCTTTCATGAAATTACGCCGTGTAACTTCGTTCATGACTTCTCCTTTTTGATGCTGGAAATGAATCCGCAAAGGTTTGGGCTTGCCCGCGGCGCATCCGTTTTTTCGGAGGCCTCCAGCGGACGGACCGGGGCGATGTGCCGCAGCCGCTTATCCGATGATCATTAACGTGGTCTTTCGCGAAACCGCACCCGGCCCCTGGGGAAGGAGAGGGGGGCCTGTTTCGATATTCCGGTTCGTGGCGCAGCCGGGGGGGATTGCTTTTACCCAAGCTTTACGTCGTTCCTTAAACTTCAACACCTTATTATACGAGGCGGCACAAGGCCCTGTCCAGTTAATCTAACACGATGCAAACATGGAACTTTCGGGGGCCTTCGCCGTGTCACTTCGCGACTTCCCCACCCTTATAACGATTGAGCGGGCATTGTGTCAGATCGACCGAAGTTGCGCCAGATTGGACCGGCGGGACGCGCGGAAAGTTGCGAAAAAAAAGCGCCCGGCTGCATTGGGCCGGGCGCCCGTACGGGTATTCTATGCAGCCGGTATCAATTCACCGCAGCACCCTTGAACTCGCAGCGGCGGTTCTGGCTCCAGGCCGCTTCATTGGCGCCCGGCACGGCGGGAAATTCCTCGCCATAGCTGATGGTCACGAGGCGATCGCCCGGCACACCGAGCTGGCGCAGGTGATTGCGCACGCTCTGGGCCCGCTTTTCGCCCAACGCCAGGTTGTACTCCTGCGTGCCGCGCTCGTCGCAATGGCCCGCGATCTGGACTATCGTGTTGGGTACTTCGAGGATGCGCTCCGCGTTGTAGCCCAGGGTCATCGTGGTGGGTGCGGTCAGGGCCTCGCTGTCGAAATCGAAATAGACGGTCTTCAGCGATTCCGAAGGATCAAACACCGTGCCTGGATCGATGGGGGGCAGGGCTTCGAGGTCCTCGTGGACGTTGCTGGTGTTCGCGCCCAGGGTTTCGGGCTTGCCTTTGTCTTTGCCGCCGTGACAGCCGGTGGCCGCGAAGGTCAGCGCAATCAGGGCCAAGGCGGACAAAGATATTCTAGTAGATTGTTGCATGGGTAAAATTCTCCCTGTTTCAGGTTCTGTTTTGTTTCGATCAGAGTTGAGGAGTCCGGAGGGGGGCATCGCGCGGCGGCCAATCCGGCGCCTGAACACGGCCGCATCGCGTAACCATCACCCCCGGTCTTGTGCTCCATCAACGCACACGAGCATATATACCTGCGACAGGAAAAGAGTTTCAGGGACTGACGCGGACAAGTGAACAAAGGTCATCACGGGTGCCACCTCAATCGTGCAACGCACGTTTGGGTGCCTTGTGCGGCGGATATCCTTGCGCAGCGAATGCAACTGCCGTGGGATTGGTTGACGTCGAGAAACGCCTGAAGACAACTGCCCAGAGCTTACAAGCGGGACCGGGTCTGTTGTTATCACGAGCAGTTCTTCGCCCACAGGGCACCCAAACGAGCGTTGCTCGATTGAGGTGGCACCCGGAGTAGCCCCTGGGCTGTACGTCCATTGCACCCGCGATGTCCCCTTCCGCGTCAGTCCCTGAGCTACATCAACTCGGTGGTGCCGGGTATCGGTGCGGCGTTGGTATCGTAGAGCGCCAGCGAGGGCGTCTCGAAGTCAAAGTCCATCAGGGCCGGGTCGATATCGACCGGCTGGCCCGTCTCATAGGAGCGCCGTGCGCATTCCCCCGCGATGACGGCGGCGAGGCCCACCATCACATTGGCGCGGGGCGTACCGCCGTTGCGGATGTGTTCCGCGAAGGCGCGGAACTGGTGGACCTCAGCGGATTCTTCGGAGCCGAGGGCGGTGATGGGTACCGTGGAACGTGGTCCATCGAAGATACCGGGCGGGTCGTAGGAAGCACCATGGGTAACCCAGAACTCTTTTCGGGATTCTTCGGGCCACTCGGCGAGTTTCTTTTTCAGCGCGTCGCTTACCAAGTAAGTGTGCTCATTTCCGAGGTCCCAAGGCATATGGGTGCTCGTCTCAAGTCGGTAGTTACACGGGTTGTCTGGATTGAGAATCGCCGACCCCCGATCACCTATGACGCGCTCGTGTTCGCCGTGCTCATGATTGCCCATAAGAAATGACCAAGTCCCGCGCAATAGGTACGTTCGGTTGAGTTGCTGCGGGCGTTGCATTGGATAGCGGCTATCCATTGCAACAAATTGATTGGTATGGCTCCGAACCCTGTATTCAAAAACGACAGATAGGCTGTCAGGCGTCTCCCGGCCATCTCGCCAGTACTCGACGCCTCCCGAAGTGAACACACGGACGGGTGGCGCGCCGCAGATCCAGTTTGTAAGGTCAATTGCCCGCGGGAGCGCTTCGATACATGGGCCTCCGTTCGGTTCGTTGTAAAGTCGCCAATTGACGAAATGCTCAACGTCTTCCGAGATCAGGGCTAGTTCCGCGTTCGTGAACTCGGGTGAAGGGGGTATTGGTGCGCGGCTATGGGAGTTGTGATGACAGTAGGATTCCGTCTGCAAGGGTCTTCCCAGGGGGAGCTTCTCAGGGAGGTAGCGGGCTACCAGATTGTAGTTCGGGTGATACCGACGCTGATGGCCAATCTGGACGACCCGACCTGATCGCGCCGCAGATGCAACCAACTTTCGTGCCTCATTGACCGAAGTAGACATGGGAGTTTCGCAGAACACATGAAGACCGGCGTTGAGACAATCCAGCATGATCTTTGAATGGGTATGCGGTGGCGTCGCAATCACGACTGCGTCCATCGGTTGCTGGGCGATCATTTCAAGGTGACTTACATATCTGGGCATACCAGGTTTGTCGTGAAGACTCTCAGCCGTCCAGAATTCGGACCTCAGTATCGGAGGAAGGGATATTGCCTGGTTCGCACAATAGGCAAGGCGATCCCCTATAAAGCGGTTTCGATAACAATCCGCCACGGCCACGATTTCGAAGTCTTTGCTGCCCCACAGGCCCTCGCGCAGGTGCTGCTGGCCCCGTGCCCCTGCGCCGATAATGCCGAGGCGGATCTTGCCGGAGTCGCCGTGGGCCTTGCCGTGAATGGAGGTGGCGAGGGCCACGCCCGCCGCCGCGCCGCTTGCGCCGATGAAGTTTCGCCGGGTCATGTCGCTCATGAGTGCCTCCCTGGGTGCGATGGTTGCGCCGAAAGTCTGGTTACCCTTTATAACGTTCCGGGTCGCGCTATGGCAGATGAAAAGCAGGACGGATAGGACGGATACGACCGATTTTGTTTAATCTGTCGTATCGGTCCTATCCGTCCCGCAGCCACCGACTAGTTTTCCGGAAAGTTAAACTTCGCCGCCTTCGGCTTCCCGTCTACCAAATCCACCTTGATCGCCTTCACCTCGGGGTGTTTTTCGCAGTACGCCCGCACTTCGGCTTCGTTGTAAATCATGAGGGTTTTGCTGAGCACCTCGCCCCAGGCTCCGCCGGGCGTGATGATCATCGTGCCCAGGGTTTCCGCCACGGGGTCGCCCGTGCGCGGGTCGAAGATGTGGCTGAAGCGCTTGCCGTCCTTCTCAAAGACGCGGCCTTCGCCGGAGGAGGTGGTGAAGGCTTCGTCCTTGATGACGACCTTGTCGATGAAGTTCTCCGCGCCGGGGTAGAGCTTGTCGATGACGATGGTCCAGCCCTCGGTGCCGGGTGGGGCGCCGATAGCCACGTAGGAGCTGTCGCCGCCGCTGAGCAGGGCGCTCTCGATGCCCGCCGCCTTGATCATGGGCGCCACCACGTCGAGGGCATAGCCTTTGCCTATGCCCCCGAAGTCGAGGCGCACACCCGGCTGGGTGAACTGTACCGTCCGCTTTTCGTAGTCGACCTTGACCTTGTCGAAGCCGACATTCTGCAGGGTGGCTTGAATTTCTTCCTGGCTCGGGAAGTGTTGCTCTTTTCGATAGACCCCCCAGAGCTTCAAGAGGGGCCCCACGGTCACGTCGAAGACGCCCCCGGTCTGCTTGTAACCCTCTTCAGAGATGCGCAGGAGCTCCAGAAGGTCCGGATGAACCTCCACCGGCTCCGTGGCGGCCAGCCGGTTCACCTTGGCGGTGAAGCTGTCCACTTTCCAGTCGCTTATACGCCGCTCCAGTTCGTCGATTCGGTCCAGCGCCGCCATGCCGATATCGGCGAGGGCGGTGGCGCTGAATTTGTCCGACGGGGCGTAGAGGGTAATTTCAAACTGGGTCGCCATCAGGTTGCGGGTGACCACCTGCTTCAGCATTTCGCCCTTCTCTTCCGCCGCATGGGCTGGGGCAAAGAAAAGAGCAGCGGCGGCCTCCTCCTTCGGCGCGAGGTTCTTCTGCAGGTCGGCCCAGTTGTCCTTGAGGCCCAGATAGGCCGCGCCGCACATGACGACGACCGCCGTGATGAGGGTGGTATTCCAGAAGAGGCGCTTGCCGCCCCGGGGCATGGCCTCGCCCATGTAAGCGGGGGTGTTGAGCAGGATGATGAAACCCACGATGGCCACGGGCATGAGTGGCGCGGCCAGGGTGGAGGCGGTGACGGCGGCGTACCAGGGGAAGGGGTAGAGCACGCCGAGGATGCCGATGGCGGGCAACAGGGTGAACCACATCTTGGGCTTGCCCTTGTATTCATAGCCGAAGAGCTCGCAGCCGATGAAGCCGCTGGCCAGCATGTGGGTAATGATGGTGGAAAAGCCGATGGCGAACATACCGAGGCCGATGAGGAGCAATGAGAGCACCTTGCCCAGGGTGTCATCAAGCACGGGCAGGATGGCGCGGATATCCCGGAGCAGCGTGCCGGTGGCGCCGGGCTCCGGCCCGATGGTGTTGGCCACGGCGATGATCATGAACGAGGTGGCGAACAGGAAGGGGATCATCATACCGCTGACGAGATCGAAGTAGGCCAGTTCTCTATGTTCCTTGCCCCAGTTCTTTTTCAGAAGCGAGTAGGGGTAGAGGAAGACCATGTTGATGCCCACGGCGGCGGCGATACCGCCCACGACCGGTTTGACGGCGTCGGCCGGGACGGTTCCCGCCATCCAGGACTTGAAAAAGCTGATGCCGGTAACGCCGAGGAAGAGTTCCTTCCAATTGATGGGGGTGCTGAAGGCCACCACAGCAAAGGCGATGACGATGCCCCACACGAGCAATTTCACTAGCAACTCATAGACCTTCAGGCCCTTCGCGCCCTGATCGTACAGGCGTACGACGAAGCAGGCCGCCGCCAGCACGGTGATCCCGATGAATCCCCGACCGGCATTGCTGGAAAGGTCCACGCCCACGCCATTGGCCAGTTCGACCACTCCATTGGCGGTCAAGGAGTATTGCGGGATGTGCCAGAGGACGGTGGCCACCAGGGCGGCGATACCCCAGCCCAGGGCCATGGCGGGGTGGAGTCGGTCCCAGAAGACACCATAGGGCTTTTCGCCGGTCTGACAGGTCTGCTTTGCCACCGCTGCAAGGACGCACAGCCCCAGAAAGATGGCCAATGGCTGTACCCAGAGCAACTGGTAGCCCATGAGCGAGCCCATGAGCACGCAGGAGGCTATCGTGCCACCACCCAGCGTCATGGCGCTCTGCATGTAGCCCGGCCCGCTCAACTTGAGGTAGCCCTTCATCCGCGAAACCAGCGGCTTGTCTGCAAGATCGGTCAAGTACTCTTTTTCGTTCATGAGACGGTTTCCTTCCGGGATTCGCGCGACGGCGCACAGGGCTCCTGCCTGCTGGAGTTAACGAATGAGAACAGAGTCTAGCATGGGGCAGTTGACAGTTGACAGTTGACAGTTGAATCCAGGTATACCCCACGCCCATACGCCCCATACGCCCCATACGCCCCATAAGACCCATAAGACCCATAAGACCCATAAGACCCATAAGACCCATAGGCTCCCGTTGTCGTCCGGTCCACTGTCAACTGTTTTCCGTTGCGGTGAGGCGAGGCATACGTGATAGGATACCCGCCTAACTGCACGGTGCAGCCCGGCTCAGCCGGACGAATAAAGGAAGTAGTGGTTTGAAACGAGCGAATATGGCCCGGCTGATCGATCATACCCAGCTTCGAGCCTTTGCAACGGAAGTCGATATCCGCGAGTTGTGCGACGAGGCGCTTGCGTGCAATTTTGCGACGGTGGCGGTCAATCCCGCCTGGACCTCCTTCTGCGCGAAGAAGCTGGCGGGCAGCCGCGTTGGCGTGTCCACCTGCATCGCCTTTCCACTCGGGGCGTCTACCGCCCAGATGAAGGTGGAAGAGGCGAAGGACGCGGTGCGAAACGGGGCCAACGAAATCGACATGGTCATCAATATTGGCGCCCTGAAATCGGGCTACCCCACCTTCGTGGAGCGGGAGATTGCCGCAGTGGTCAAGGCCATCAAGGGCGTTCCCGTCAAAGTCATCCTGGAGACCAGCTACCTCACGCGCGACGAGAAAATCGCCGTGTGCGAGATGAGCAAGCGCGCGGGCGCGGCCTTCGTGAAGACCTCCACGGGCTTTGGCCATGGCGGTGCGACCCCGGAAGACGTAGCGCTGATGAAGTCCGTCGTGGGCGATGCCCTGGGCGTGAAGGCGGCGGGCGGGATCCGGTCTTATGGCGAGGCAATCGCCATGCTGAAGGCGGGCGCGTCGCGCATCGGCACCAGCGCCGGTATCGAGATTCTGGAAGAAATTCCATCGTAGTGAAACACCCGGCCCCCGTGCCGGCGCGTGCGCGGTGGCGCGCCGCGTGAGCGAGGCGATTTTCATGGATGAAATGATGCGGGAGGGCCTCCGTGGGAAGCGGGTCCTCGTTCTGGGGGGCCTCGGCTTCATCGGGAGCAACCTCGCCCTGCGCTGTCTCGCCCTCGGGGCCGAAGTAACGGTCTACGACTCCCTTCTGGAGCATGGCGGCGGCAACCCCATCAATCTCGGTCCTCACCTGCGCGCGATCCGCGTGGTCCATAACGATATCCGCGACTACAATCTGGTGAACCGTGAAGTGCGCTGCCAGGATTTCATTTTTAACTGCGCGGGGCATACCTCCCATAGTTATTCGCTGAAAGATCCTTTTCTCGACATCGCCATCAATTGCAAGGGCACGATGAACGTCCTCGAGTCCGTGCGCCAGGACAATCCGGCCGCGCGGGTGGTCTATATCGGCACGAGCACCCAATGCGGCGCCATGCTTGTCAATCCAATCGACGAGATGCACCCCGAATTCCCCCTCGACATCTATTCGGCCAACAAGAGCGTGGCGGAGAAATACCACCTCATCTACCATGGTGTCCACGGGCTCCGGACCACGGTCGTGCGGCTCGCGAATATTTACGGACCCCGTGCCAACATCAAGAGCAGCGATGCGGGCGTGCTTAACTTCTTCATCGGACTCGCTCTGCAGGGGCGTCATCTCACGATTTACGGCGATGGCGTCCAGAAGCGCAACGTGCTCTATGTGGACGACTGCGTCGAGGCGCTCCTGACGACGGCCCTGGCGGAAACGACCCTTGGCGAGGTCTATTTTGCCGCTGGCGACGGGGAATACTCCATCGTTGACTTCGCGCGGCGCGTGGTGGACGTTGTCGGAAAAGGCGATGTCGACCAGGTGCCCTGGCCCAAAGACTGGGCGGCCATGGATGTGGGCGATGTGTCGATCTCGAATGCCCGGATCAAGGCGGCGATCCCGTGGGTGCCCCGGACCTCCCTGGAGGAAGGACTCGCGCTCACACGGGACTACTACCGGGAGAATCTGGACGCCTACCTCGGCGCGAAATAGGGCAGTCCCCTTCCACCGTAACTTGATTGATTGCGTGGCACCGTTCATACTGACCGGTATGATGCCACTGGATGGCCGGGGCAGGTCCTCCCGCCAGTCCCTGGTTATAGAGGCGCTGTGAATCCCTGTTCACGGCCGGCCATAGAATGAAGGATCCGGGCTCGCACAACGTGCGAGACCCTAACGACAGCCAATCCCCCACGGGGAGGAACCCATCTACATGACAGACCTACTTCGTAAGAAATACCTGCTGCAGCTCCTGCTGGCTCCCCTGTTGCTCCTCGGCGCCGCCGCGATTATCACCGGTTGCGGGGGTGAAGAGGAAGAAGTGCCGCCAGCGGAAGAAGTGGCCGTCGCCCCCTCGGAACAGCCTGTCGAAACCCCGGCAAAGCCCGCCGGCCCCCCCATGGCGGAGACCGTTCCGTCGACCCTGCCCGCCCTCGCGTTTATGCCGGCGGAAGCCCAGATCGCCGTGGCGCTGCCCGCGCTGCCGGGACTCCGTGATCGCATTGTGCCCCTGGTCAAGGCCCTGTCGGAGCCCGAGCGGGACATCGACACCGAACTCAAGCACGTCATGTACGATGCTGCGGACGAACTTGGCGTTCAGGCCGATACCTACGAGGCCCTTGCAACAGCCCTGGGCGTGGATCCCGCCGCGCCCGTGGCGGCCTTTGTGGACATAAGCAAGAGTGTCAGTTCCGCTGCGGAAGCCAAGGCAAAATACGATGCCATGCAGGCCGAGCAGGCGACGAAAGATGCGGCCGCGCCCGCCGAGGCCGGTGCCACCCCCGAAGGTTCCGAGCCGACGGCCGAGGAGTCCGCAGACGAGCCGGAATTCCAACCCGATTACTTTGAAGATGCCGATAAACCCGACTGGGTCGTCGTGCTCGGCGTGACGGATCCGGAGAAGGCCCGGACGGAAATCGAGCGCATCGCGGCCGCCGACGGCGAGTTGGCTTCCCTTACGGCGGGCACCGAAGAGGTGGACGGTGTCAGCATCACCACCCGCGAAATCTGGGGCTATTTCACCACCGACAAGCACATCGCCTTCGGTAGCCTCGATCTGCTCCGCGGCGCGGCCAAACGCGTGAAGGATCCCGCCACCTTCCGCTATGGCACCGTGGAGTGTCCGCCCAAAGTCGCGGATGAGGCCGTGGCGCTGGTCTACGGCGGTCGCTTTCTGCCCATGTTCGAGACGGCCCTGCCCCTCCTCGGCCTTGACAGCGGCGCCGAGCCCCTCGTGACCGCTCAGATGATCAAGTACAAGTCCATGTTCACCGAAGGCGGCGACGACCCCATGGTGCTCACGGCCTCCATAACGGATGGGGAGATTGAACTCCTCTCGCGCATGGACAGCACCACCCATCCCGGTATGATGGAGAAGACCGGACAACCCGCGCCCCTTCGCCTGGCGCGCTACCTGCCCGAGAACACCCTCGCCCTGATCAGTCTGCGCTTCACAGAAGAGTACAAGAAGCAGCTCCTGGAAGAAGTCGTGCCGGTGCTCGGTGCCTCCAGCGACCCGAATGCCGCCGCCAGCGCCGGCATGGCCACGCAGGTCATCAGCCAGATTGGCGATGAACTTTCCATCGGCGTGACCGGCGCCCAGGCCGGCCTTCCCGTCATCTATGCCATGGTGGGCCTGGCCCAGCCCGAAGCCACCCAGGGCCTCCTGCAAATGTTCGTACCCATGGAGGCCGGCGTGGAGCACGAGGGCTACGCCATCGGCAAGATTCCCACACCCATTGGCATGGATATCAACCTGAGCTTTGTCGACAACATTCTCCTGGCCACGACCAGCGAGGAAGGCGCGAAAGCCGTCATCGATCTGCACAAGGCCCAGAAGGCTTCCCCGCTCTTCGCGGCGATGGAGCCCCCGCTGGATATCGAGAAGCCGGTCTATCAGACGATCGTGGTCAATTCGGGCATCATCGACCAAGGTATGGCCGCTGCCGCCATGGTACCCGGTGGCCCCGCCAACATGGATCCCGGTCTTGCGCGGATAACCAACACGATTCGTGAGATTCGCGCCATAGGCGCGCTGGAAGGCACTTGGCTCACGGCCCGCTGGACCGTTTACCTGAAAGATCTCGAAGCGGCCATCGCGGCGTCCAAGGCTGCCGCCGAGGCAGCCCCGGGTGTCGAAGGTGCCGTCGTGGAAGGCGACGCTGGGGCCGCCGCTGAAGCCCCGGCGGAGGGCGAAGCCCCCGCAGTGCAATAGCACCCCATATCGTTCCATCCTTTTCATTCCAGCCCGGCGGGCCCTCCCGCCGGGCTGTGTCGTATCCCGTCGGGCCGGTTGGCGATCCGCGAACTTCTGTGTTACTCTTCAGGTCCGAGGAGTGGGGGCGTTTTTCGCAGCAATCCGGGGCGCTTGCCCTGAGTGCGGCGGACAGTGCCGCTTTGGTTAATGGAGTGCGTTCATCGTTGTGAGTACGTCCTTTTTCAGCGAGGAGTTCCCGAGCACCTTCGAGGCCATGACAGCCACACTCGATCGTGCGGTGGTCGCCTTGCTCGAAGGGGACTGGATACTCGGCGAACAGGTGCCCTGTATCCGGCTGTGCCTGGAAGAGGCCCTGGTCAACGCGGTGCGCCACGGCAATCACGGTGATGCCAGCCGGCGCGTGCTGATCGCCATGTTCGACCGGGACGATGAATGTGTGATTCAAGTCAGAGACGAAGGCGGCGGTTTTCGCGTGGACGATGTGGCGCTGCCCGAAAGTGACCAGTTGGGGGGCCGCGGAATCTGCCTCATACGGCACTACATGGAACATGTGACCTTTGATACCGCCGCCCATTGCCTGGAGATGTCTTTCCGGCGCAAGGCGTGCTGACGGCCCGGCCCGCGGTGTGCGTGCCAGGAAAAATGAGCAGTGGTGTTGACAACCTCGGCCTGGCGGGCCAGCCCGCCCATTGAGGAGGAATGCAGGGTATGAGTGAAGCCCATGATCGTATTGTGGATTTTGAGGTACAGGGCAAAATTGTCGTGGGGACGATCCGTACGACCAGCGTGCTCAGCGCCATCAATGTGGCCGAGTTCGGCAACGAAGTGGTCGCTAAGATTGAGGGCAACACCGGCGTAAACCTGTTGCTGAATTTCGAGAATGTGGACTACCTCTCCAGCGCGGTTCTTACAGAACTGCTGCGCATCAACAAGGCGATTCTCGAAGCCCATGGGCAGTTGCGTCTCTGCGGCGTCTCCAAAGTGATCCTCGAAATCTTCCAGATCACCAATCTGGACAAGATGTTCGCCATCTATCACGATGACGTGACCGGCGGCGTGCGGCGTTTTGTGCGTTCCCTTGAGGTGGCCGCGGAAGATGCCGCCTGGAAGGACCCGATGTGATGCCGGCTCCGGATTCCGCGATCGGCGGTTGAAGGCCTCCGCCCAATGCTGGTACGATCCACGGTTCGTCGGTGTTCAGTTTTCGGCCCTCCAGACGCGGAGAATGGCATAATTTCCCTTGCGCCTTGAGCGCCGTCGTGTAGTCAAGTCAATTGGTTGCCGGCGGCATGGGTTCGTGACGGGCGTGCGGAGTACGTGAATGAAAATTGCTATTGTGGGTACGGGTTATCAGGGCCTCGTTGTGGGCACCTGCCTGGCGGAATCGGGCCATCAGGTCGTCTGTGTCGAACAGGACGAGGCCCGCGCGGCCTCCCTGCAGGCGGGCGAAGTCCCCTTCCACGAGCCCGGCCTCGAAGAGCTCCTTTCCCGCAATATCGAAGAAGAGCGCCTCACGTTCACCGCGAACCTCAAGTCCGCGGTCCACGACTGCCTGTGCATCCTCTTCTGCGTGAATCCGCCCGTCGCCGATTCCGGCGCCGTGGACACCACCGGGGTTCTCGATCTTGCGGCTCAGGTCGCGTCCTACATGCCGGGCTACCGCCTCTTCATCAACAAGGGCGCCTGCCCGCCCGGTACCGCCGCCGCGCTGGACGCCGTCTTTCACCAGCACACGAAGCAACCCTACGACATCATCGTCAACCCCGACTTCCTCAAAGCGGGCAAGGCGATTGACGACTTCATGCAGCCCGACCGCGTCGTTGTCGGCTGCGAAGACGTTCGCGTCCAGGAACTCATTCGTGAGATCTACAGCCCCTTCCTCCGCACCGGCCGCCCCATACTTTTCATGAGCAAGGCCAGTGCCGAGATGGCCAAGTACGCCACCACCGTCATGCTCGCCTCCCGTATCTCCGTGATGAACCAGCTCGCTGAAATTTGCGCGGCGGTCGGTGCCAACGTGAGCGAGGTCCGGGAAGGTGTCGCAACGGACAGCCGGATCGGGAGCACCTTCCTTTTTCCCGGCCTTGGCTACGGCGGTGTCCACCTGCCCGGTGATGTGGATGCGTGCATTCACTTTGCGGAGGCACACCGCGTGAACACGGACCTCATCCAGGCGGTTAAATCGGTGAACCTGCGCTGCCAGGAACGTTTCGAACGTCAGATTCTGGACTATTACGGCGATGCCATCGGCGGGAAGACCATTGCCATCTGGGGCTCCACCTTCAAGCCCCGGACGGACGATATCCGGGGTTCCATCGCCCTCCGCATTATTGATCGTCTCCTCGAACGGGGCGCGAAAGTGCAGGCCCATGATCCCGTGGCCGGTCCCGCCCTCGAAGCGCGCTACCAGGGACGGATTGTCGTCGCCCCCAAGTCTTATGATGCCCTTCAAGGGGCCGACGGTCTGGTTATCGCCACCGAATGGAGCAACTACCGCCGGCCCGCCTTCGGGCGCATGGCGGAGCTCATGGCCGAACGCGTTATCTTCGATGGGCGCAATCTCTTCAACCCGGAAGACATGGCGGAAAACGGGTTCACCTATTTCAGCGTCGGGCGATAGCCCGAAAGGCAAGAACCAGAAGGGCGGGTTCGACCACGGGAGAGGATTTCGGAAAAGCATGGTCGAAGCAGCAAAGAGGACGGCCCCGATCCGGACCGATCAGATCTCTCCGGGTGAACCGCCGGGCCGCCGGGAAGTGCGTCCATGAGCGGCGGCCTGACCATTTCCTCCAACGTCGTCGACAGCGCCTGCCGGCTACGAAGCGTGTCCCTGTCGCCGCGTCAATGCATGAACTTCGCCGCCGGCCTGGATGACAACAATCCCTGGTATTTCGATGACACCCGACCGGAAGGAATTCTTGCCCATCCGATGCTCGCCGTCGCCCTGACGTGGCCCCTTTCCGCCGCCGTCGACGACGTGTGGGAGGGCGGAGGAATCGCCCCGGAAGCGCGGGCACGGCAAGTACACTACAACGA
Organism: Candidatus Hydrogenedentales bacterium; assembly: GCA_942492815.1. Taxonomy (GTDB): domain Bacteria; phylum Hydrogenedentota; class Hydrogenedentia; order Hydrogenedentales; family JAEUWI01; genus JAEUWI01. Next base: position 975,840 of record OW818658.1, read on the forward strand.
ATCCATCCTCTGGCACCGCACGATGGAGGCTGACGCGCACCTCGAGATTGCGGGAACCATTTGCTCACTGGCACCCCACCCCGCGGGCACCTTGGCCGTACTCCGCTATGATGCCCGGAATCGTCTGGGCGAGGCCCTGTTCACCGAGTACGTTACCGGATTGCTCCGTGGCGTTACCCTGGCGGGCGCGGGGCGAGGCGATGCCGAAGTGCCCCGGCCGACGCCTCCACCCGAAAGCCTGAGCGGGGCCTGGGAGGCTGCCCTCAACGTCGGACCGCTGGCGGCCCACGTCTACGATGCGTGCAGCGACATTTCGTTTCCCATTCACACCTCGCCCGCCTTCGCACGGCAGGTCGGACTTCCCGGAACGATCTATCAAGGCACCGCCACGCTCGGTCTGGCGGTGCGCGAAATCCTCAATCGTGAAGGCGGTGCCGACCCCCGGGTGCTCGCCGAAGTGCATGGTGCCTTTCGGGGCATGGTCGTCCCGGGCTCGGTGGTGAAGCTGACCATCCTGGGCGTCGGGCTTGAACCGGGCCGGAAGACGGTCTATTTTGAAGTGAAGACGGCGGCAGGCGAATTGGCTGTTCGCGATGGACGCGCCGTGCTGAACCTGACATAATGAAGATATCCCACCTGGAAAGAGGCTGGCATGGCTGAATCAACTGGTACGCTGCTCTGGCAGCATGTAAGTTATTGGGCGCAAAAAAATCCCGACGGAGAAGCCCTCGTGTTCAACGACGTCCGCATGACCTGGGCGGAATTCGACGCGCGGGTCGACCGGACGGCGCGGGCCTTTCTTGAGGCTGGCGTGCAACGCGGGGATCGCATCGCCATGGTTTCCATGGGCCGTCCCGAGTTCATCATCACCTTCATGGCCGCCGCCAAGGTGGGCGCCACCTGGCTCGGACTATCCCCCAAGTTCACCACGGACGAGCTCCGTTACATCGTGGGCCACTGCCAGCCATCACTGCTTATCACGCTCCACGAGTACATGGGTATCGACCTCATCGCCGCCGGCCAGACCTTTGCCGAGGAGTTTCCCTGCATCTACAAAGTTCTCGTCATCGGCACGCCCCATCCGGATTTTACCCAATTCGACGAATGGGCCGACCGGGAACGCCCGGAGCTGGCGGAGGCCCTCGCGCAACGCGTTGCCGAGGTTTCCGATGCGGACGAGGTTCTGCTCATGTACACTTCCGGCTCCACCGGCAAGCCCAAGGGCGTCCTCCAGACCCACCGCGCCATTATCGAAAACATCCGCTCGGAAATGGCCTTTTTCGGAATCGGCGGCCAAGGCCGACTTCTCCTGCACTTCCCCATTAATCACGTTGCCGCGGACGTGGAAATCGGGTTCGCCGCGGTCATGGGGGGGAGCGCCCTCGTCTTCATGGACCACTTCGACCCCCAGTCCTCGCTGGAGATCATCGAGAAGGAACGGATTACTATGGTCGGCCAGGTGCCGGTCATGTTCCTCATGCAGTTCCAGGCGCCCAAGTTCAAGGATATGGACTGGAGCCACGTCACCCGCTTCGTCTGGGGTGGTGCGGGCGTCCCCCAACTGGTGCTCGATGTGCTCAAGGGCATCGCCGCCAAAACCGGAGCGCGTCTGCTTACGGGCTACGGCTCCACGGAGCTCTGTGGCTTTGTCACCTATACCACCGGCGACGAAGACAACGAGCGTATGGCGAAATCCGTGGGGAAGGTTGTGCCGCCCTTCGAACTCAAGATCGTGGATGCCAGCCGCCAGACCGTGCCAGCGGGGACCATCGGCGAGCTCGCCGTGCGCGGCCCCAGCGTCATGAAGGGCTACCTCAACAATCCCAAGGCCACCCGTGATGTGCTCGACGGGGATGGCTGGTATTACACCAGCGACCTGGGCTGGGTGGATGACGACGGCTATATCTTCCTGTCCGGACGCAGCAGCGAAATGTATAAATCGGGCGGCGAGAACGTGTTTCCCCGCGAGATCGAGGAAGTACTCGAGTCCCACCCCGCAGTACTCTTTGCCGCGGTGCTGGGCGTTTCCGATCCCCTCTATCAGGAGGCGGGCCACGGCTTTGTCATGCTCAAGGCGGGCCAGTCCGTCGATGCGGACGCGTTACGCGAGCACTGCAAATTGCACCTCGCAAATTTCAAGGTCCCCAAGAAATTCACGATCGAGAGCGCGTTGCCCCTGCTGCCCAACGGCAAGGTCAACAAGATGGCCCTGCGCGGCAGACTCAATACCGGCGGCGCGTGAGCCTGCCCGAGCTTATTGCCCATGCTTGATGTTCTGTTGAAATACATTCCGAAGCACCTGCACCCGGCCTATCTCAATCTGCTGGCCAACATTCCGGATTATATGCCGCGTATCGCGGTTGCCGGGGAAAGTTGCGCCGCTGCGGGATACCTGCTCAAGAAGCGCCCCGGCGTACAGGTTGTTGGCGCCGTCCGCGATCCGAGGCTCGCGCAGGTGGCCGGCCAGATCCTTGATGCTGTAGCAAGCGATCTCGCTGAAGTCGCGTCCATGCCGGATCGCGATTTGGACGCCGTGCTCCTCTGCAATATGGAGGGGGACCGGGGTGAAGCGTTGTACTGGCTGGAGCGACTGGCCCCCAAGCTCAAAGGGCAGGGGCTGGTCTTCGTTATATTTGGAGAACCCGCCTACGCAGAACTCGGCGCCCAATCCCTTGTGGACCTCGAGCGCGATGTCGTGTTGGGACTCGGTGAACGTGGCTTTTTCGTTTATCAGCGGTGGCTCCTCGAAGATCCCCACGGACCGCCGGGAACCCACCTGGGCGTCCTGCTCGCGGCCGTCACGCCAGCCTACAATCCGGTCCAGCACGCGAAGGAACTCCTGGAGGCCAGCCGGCCGGAAGCGGCCTACCACGTATTGGACCAGATCCCCGCACCCTATCTGACCAACCCCGCGTCACGCGAGTCCGTGGGACTTGCGAAACTTGAGGTACTGGGAGCGTGGATCCGCCTCGTCCAAGGGCACGATCAATCGAGCCTGCTCGTTCGTGCGTTGAGCGCGTTCTATCAGCTTTCCGACGAGGCTCCCCGAAATCCGGCTCCCTACCTCGCCATGGCGGAATGCTGGGAGTGGGCCGGCGATCCGGAGATGGCGGGGCGGCTGCTCCGGTCGATCGCACATGTGTACCCTTCTGAGGCCGTGATTCTCCAGCGTGATCGTCTCGGCGCATTGCCCCGATCAACCTCAATCCCATTTGAAACCGTACCCGCCTGGGATGGAATCCGCCCCTTCCGCGTGCTTTACCTGCTCCATCCCCGCCCCCACTATGGCATCGATGTGCTCTTCGACGGGCTCTGCGCGTGCCTCGGGGATGAGAACTTGGTCGAGTATCCATGGAAGGCCACGCTCCACGGCGGGGAGACGCCCGAACACCGCCACTACCCCTGCCGTTTCAACCGCCAGGGCCGAGACACAACCCTCGAATCCATCTGCTCCGCCCTGCGGGAAAAGGCCTTCGACTTCATTCTCTTCGGCGACGTGGAGGGCAGTCTGCCGACCGTCGACGTTCAAGCCATTCTCAATGCCCGGGGCGATTGTCCGGTCTTCCTGATGGATGGATTGGATGAAATGGGAAACTTTCGCAATCGGGTCCAGCAGCGCCTCGGTCTACCCGAGTTTGCCGGTTATTTCAAGCGGGAGATGCACCGATGTGTTGCCTATGGACCCAACACCTGGCCCATGCCCTTCGCCTATTCAGAGGACCTCGGGCTTCAAGCGCCCGTGGGTGAGCGCCCCCACGATTTCTTCTGGGCAGGTCATCGCCGCTTCGGCATGCGTCGTTTATACCTCGAAACGCTGGAGTCGCGCTACGGTTGGAATCTCAATGCCCAATATGACCAGGCGGCCTACCAGGCGCGGATCCGCGACAGCCGCATAGGCCTCAATTGTTTCGGCATGGGCTTTGATACGGTCCGCTACTGGGAATTGCCCGCCCAGGGCTGTATGCTCTTGAGTGACCGGCTCCCCATCCACATCCCCCATAACTTTGAGGATGGCGTCCATGCCGCCTTTTTCGGGGACCTCGAAGAGCTCCTGGAAAAGGCGGACTACTACCTCAACCGGCCGGAAGAGGCCAAGGCCGTTGCGGAGGCGGGCCGCCGCCACTTCCTTCAATACCACACAAACCGGGCACGGGCCAGCCAGTTGCTTGGGCGAGTCGAATGCGTGCTGAATGAACTGGGTGGGTAAAGGCGATTTTTTTCCTTCGGACTCGCGGAGCACAAATATACGCGCCGTTCTCGTAAGCCTCCAAATGCGGCATGATAAGACCGCTATTTCTCGCGTGCCGGGATAAATGTTGACACAAAATGCGGTGTTTCTTGGTATAGTATGAGGTGTTGGGCCGACGTGCCTCGGGTCTCCGAGGACTATCGTTTATGGGGATTCTATGGTAAAAACAGGGCATAAATGGACCACCAACACCGTAAGGGATTGTTATAAAGTGCGAAATATGTGTTTCGTGATGCGTGGGGGCCTTGGGCTCTGTATGCTGGCCGCCGTTGCCCTCCCGGTTGCAGGCGACTCCGTGGAGAAGGATAAGCCGCTCCGCACCGCCATCGGGGGGACTCCCTGGGTGTCGGCCCCGGCACCCGCCGCGCCCAAGGTCGTCTATGGCACCGATGATCGCATCGATCTGTACGATGAGACGGACCCCGAGCGCCGCGAATGGGCCGCCTCGACCTGCGGACTGGTCAGCAATTCATCGTTGCAGGAAAACAATAACGGTACCTTCACGTTGCGTACCTCCGCCTATGACGTCTGCGCGGAAGAACCTTTTTCGAACCAGCCCACGGCTGCCTTCTGCACCGGCTTCATGGTGGGCGAAGACCTCATTGCCACGGCGGGGCATTGCTACGATTCGAGCGACCTCAGCAGCACCCGATTCGTTTTCGGGTTTGTCATGGAAGACGCCGATACCCCCGTGCTCACCTTTGCCGGGGAAGACGTGTACCAGGGCGTCGAAATCCTGGGCCGCGCGCTGGGGGGCAATGAAGACTACGCCGTGATTCGCGTCGACCGCCCGATTGTCGCGCCCGGCGCCCGGGCCTTCCCGCTCCGTCGCGAGGGCAATATCGCCGTGGGCGCATCCGTTGGCGTGATCGGACACCCCGCCGGCCTCCCCCTCAAGCTGGCCTTCGGCGACAACACCGCTGTTCGCTCCAATGACAACACGGGCTTCTTCGTGGCCAATCTGGACACCTACGGCGGCAACTCGGGCTCGCCCGTCATCAACCCCCTCACCGGCACGATTGAAGGAATCCTGGTCCGTGGGGAGAACGACTTCGTCACGGTCGGCAATTGCTCCATGTCCAACGTGGTCTCGAATGACGGCGGGCGTGGCGAGGATGTGAGCAAGGCCACCAGCTTCATGCAGTTCGTCCCCGAGCTGCTTTCCTCCGATGGCTCCCTCTCTCTCGACCAGGCGCGCTACGGCTGCGATGACGAGATCGCGATCGATCTGGGGGATGCCGACCTCGCGGGTAACCCCTCGGTGGCGGTGCAACTCACTACGTCGGGCGGAGATGCGGAAACCGTTACATTGATCGCCTCCCCCGAAGAGGGCGAATTCTCCGGCACCATCGCCACAGGGGTGGGGGAAGTCACCGTTGGAAACGGGAGCGTGGAAGTGGGGGAGGGCGACCTCATCACCCTGAGCTACTCGGATGTGTCCCACGGGCTCTCCGCTCCGGATCTCGTGACGGTGGAAGCCTCCGTGGATTGTACGGATCCCATCGTGACCGAAGTCACCGTGACCCAGATCGGGGCCCGCTACGCCACCGTCCAGTTTGAAACCAGCGAAAGTGCGCGGGGTACCGTGATTGTCGGCACCACCTGCGGCGACACTACCGTTCAGGCCTCCTTCGCCTCCGGCACTGCCCACAATGTCTTTGTTCAAGGCCTGTTGCCCCTGACCGGCTATCTGTTCTCCATCGAGGTCACGGACGACGCGGGCAACAGCGTCGTGGCGGATGACGGCGGCACCTGCTTCTCCTTTGCGACGGCCGAGAGCACTGAATACTACACCCAGGTTTTTGCAAGCCAGAATCCCGACCTCGCCAACAGCACCCTGCGGTTTACGCCCCGGGAGGGGGGAGCGGGGTACAGCATCTGCCATGACATTCTAACCGGGCTTCCGGTGGAGGACACGGACGCGACCACGCTTGTTCTGGCGGATGATGGATTTGCCCAGGTCAACCTCGACGGCGGCGCACTTTTCCCTTACTTTGGCGTGGACTACGACCGCCTGTTTGTGAACGCCAATGGCAACGTGACCTTTCAATCCGGGGATACGTCCTACGAGGCCACGGCGGGCACCCACTTCAGCACGCCGCGCATTTCTCCCTGTTTGATGGACCTGGTCCCCACGACCTCCGGCACCGTGTGGTATCGCCAGTTGGCGAACCGCTTCGTCGTTACCTGGCAGGGACTTCGACACTATCAGCTCGGCGGCAGCAACACCATCCAGCTCGAGCTCTATTTCGATGGCACCATCCGTTTTTCCTACGGAACCCTGACCGGGTTACCCTCGGTCGTTGGGCTCTCCGCCGGCCAGGGGGCCCTGTCGGATTTCGTCTCCACGGATCTGAGCGCTCAGGGGCCCTGCGGAGACGGTACCGAGCGCTACCACAGCGCCGACAGTGATCGCGACGCCGCCATTTCCCTTCAGGAAACCCTCCGGGTCATCCAGTTGTTCAACCTGGCGGCCTACCACTGCGACGACGCTACGGAAGATGGATTCGCCCCCGGGACGGGCAACGAAACCTGCACGCCGCATGATTCCGACTACAATCCACAGGATTGGACGACCAGCATGACCGAGGTGCTCCGACTCGTCCAGATCTACAATTCGGCGGGCTACGAATACGACCCGACCGCCGGAACAGAGGACGGTTTCGTGCCCATTGCCGCGCCCTGATCCTTTTGAATGATCAAGACGAGATCGGTAGACTACCCTTCGCGTGATTTTATTGATTTCATGGGAAGGGTTTACCGTGGACGATGCGAAGAGTGTGAGCGGACTTCGGATGGGGGCAATTCTGTTGACGGCGCTGTCCCTCTCCATCGGATGGGGGATTCGGGGAAACTTTGGCCACGAATATGGCGCCATGATTCCCGGTGCCCTTGCGGCCTTGGCGGTGTCCCTCCTGTCCGGGCGCAGGGACTGGCGTGAGCGCGCGCCCTACTTCGCCTTTTTCGGCGCGCTGGGCTGGGCCTTTGGCGGTTCCATGTCCTACATGCAGGTCGTCGCCTATACCCATTCCGGCCACCTGCCGAGCCAGCTTTTTGGATTCTTCGGCCTCTTTGTCCTGGGCTTCCTCTGGTCGACCATGGGGGGGGCCGGAACGGCTTTCGCCGCCGTGGCGGACAAGCAGCGCCTCACCGCCGTCTTCCGACCATTGTGCTGGATCTTTGTGGCCTGGCTCATCTACCAGACCTTCTTCAAGCTCTACCTCGAAACGCTCTATCCCGCCAATTTTGATGCCACCTGGTCCCGCCAGGCCGCCCACACCTACTGGTTCGACTCGGACTGGATGGAAGCGGCCGCCGCCCTGCTCGCCCTCCTGTGTTTCGAGTTGTGGGACAACCGCACGACGCACCTGACGCGATTCCGCCCGCTCTGGTTACTCCTCGTCGTGCTGGCCGGTGCGTCGGCGGGCACCCTGGCCGGATTGAACTGGGAAGCCGCCCTGGCCGATGCCGCACCCGCGCCCGGTGGTCTCGCTCCGTTCTTCGTGCCCCTCTGCGCCCTTGTGGGTGCCCTCGGGCTTTATCTCGTGATTCTCCTCCGACTTCTTCCGGCCTTCGTCGTGGTGGGGGCGCTCATCGGCTACGGGGCGCAACTGCTGGCCGATCAATTCGGCTGGACTTCCTATATCGCTCGGGCCCTGCTGCACTATCAGGTGAGTCCAGAGTTCGTCGCTCGGGCCGCCGCCGAGCGGGGCATCAGTGAGGCCGCCGTGCTGGCCGACCAGCTCATTAACTGGCCCAACCTGGTCCTCTTCTATCCCAAGTACATCGGCTGTTTCGTTGGAGGGCTCGCAGGGCTCTCGGTCTACTTCGTGCGCTTCGGCCGCTTCGCTTCGGGGGCTTCCCTTTTTCTGTACATGGCCGTGGGCTGGTTCGCCTGTTTCCTCCTGTTTCCCGTGCTGCTGGGACATCCGGTCTACGAAGGGCCCATGATTTTCCGCATGACGCCTCCCCGGGGAGACAACTGGGCCGGCGTTCTGGGCGTCGCCGCCGGCACGGGCCTATGGATGATTCGATATCGCTGCATCGGCGTGCTTTTCGCCATGCTCCTCACTGGAATCCTCGGCGGCTTTGGCTTCGCGGGCGGTGCCTTGGTCAAACTGATGCTCGTGCGCCTCGGCAACGTCCAGGTGGAATCGGAGCCCGCCGTGGTCGATCGCTGGGCGCACTGGCAGGTTGCCAACTGGCACAGTGTCATGGAGCAGACCGACGGCTTTCTCTTCGGTGTCGGCTTGGCCATTGCCTTGGGACTCCTTGCCAGAAACGCGGGACGTAACGACGGGCCGCCCGCGCCAGGTTCGTGGACGACCGTTTTCGCCACCGGTTTCGTGCTCTTCGGCGTCGTGTACCTCAATATGTACAAGAACGTCGTGGAGTGGGTGAAGCAGGGCCTCATGCCGGAAAACATGCCCGCGCCGCTCTTTGAATCCTTCAGCTTGTCGGCCTGGGGCTGGTTTAATCTCCTGTTTGGAATTGCCGCCATCGCCGGTATCAGCCTGCTAATCGCCCACCAGCGCCGCTCCTTCCCCCTGGTCCCCCCAACGGCGCTCGGGCGCGGGCAAATGCTTTTTATCGCGCTCCTGGCCGCCGTCGTCGCCATGAATTTCGAGCGGGCCATCTCTGGCTTCACTGACCAGCGCCTCATCACCGAAGGCGTGATTCTGGTCAACGGCGTGGTCGCTGTTCTCATGGTTCTGCTCCTGCCGAGATCGGACGTCACCGCACCGGCCTGCGGGCTGATCGACTACGGCCCCTTCCTCGTTCGCAGTGTATGCCTCGGGCTTGTCACGGCCCTGATCACCACCTTCGGTATGGCCGGCATCGTTCGCGCGGTCTACGGCGGCTCTTATGTCGGACATGCTGGGAAGCACCACCGTTTCGGGAGCGAAGCCGAATGGCGGATTAAGCCGACAGAGAAAAGCAGTAAGCACAGTTGAAGAGCCGACAGTCCGAGATTGACAGGCGGACGATTCTTTGCTAGGATCACAAGTTTAGCCATGGTTAAAAAATAAATTAGCGAATATAAAATTTTGCGCAACAAGAAAAAGCTTTACAAAATAGTACTATGCGCTAAATTGCGCATTGCTGTATAGTATTCCACAGGATGGATACGTGCGTTTTATCGCAAGTAGCGGAGCAATCGGGAAAAGCGGGTTCGGAGGACCAGGGAATGAGGAGTATTTTTCGGGGTTTGGCACTGGGGTTGTCGGCAAGTCTCGCAGCCCTGACGGGCGCGGAGTTGCAAAACATGGAGGTGGGCGGCCAGATTATTGTACTCGGCGAGTACTACACCCATATTGTCCCCAGAGACGGTGGGCTCCGAATTCCAGCGTCCTGGTTGCGCGGTCGCCCTGTTGGAACCGGGCTGGGGGAGGGGATCTTCAGCGGCTTTGCCTTCGATCGGGATGAACTCGACAGCGCCGCAGTGTCCCAATGGACCCGCTTCAGCGTGGAGGCGGACTTCACCGAGGGGGTATCCACCTACATCGAATTCGACCACGTCGGTGTTTGGGGTTCGGCGTTTCGGTCAAATTACATCACCGGGCTCGATGCTGCCGGCGCCGACTCGGTGGCACTCTACCAGGCCTATATCCAGACCGATGAAATGTTCGAGCGCTCCCTCTCACTGCGGCTCGGTCGCCAGGAACTCCGGCTCGGCAGCGAATGGCTCTCCGGCGGCAATGACGACGGACCCGCACCTTCCTGGGGCCTTTCTTTCGACGGCGCCCGGGCGACTTATGGCCTGGAGGACGTCACCATCGACGCCTGGGCGATGAAGCTTGCCGAGGACAAGACCGGCGAGCAGGATGGTGACACCAATTTCTACGGGCTTTACGCCAGCTATACGGGGATCGAGAATCTCACCTTGGATGCCTACTGGATGTACATCCACGACGGGAGTTCGCTGAACGACACGACCGGCTCTTTCCTCACCGAGGGTATCGAAGATATTTTCGGCGTGGATGCCTACGAGCCAACGCGGCTCCACACCCTCGGACTTCGCGCCAATGCCGTTCTAGGGCGGTGGGATCTGGAGGCGGAGTTCGCCTACCAGTTTGGCGACGCCAGCCATGCCGGTTCCCTGTTCCGGCCCGTCTTTTATGGCGACGACAGCGCCGACTACGATAATCTCGGGCTGAACCTGCAATTGGGCTATGCGCTGGATATCACGTGGGATCCGCGATTCTACGTGGCCTTCGCCTGGTTCGAAGGTGAGGACAACCGCGCCATCTCGGCCCTTGACCGTGCGGCGTCCATTCTCAATCCCTTCTACGCCCGCGATGCCAGCGTCAGCTTCAACCGTCTCTTCAGCAATTGGTCCTACAGCGGTGTCCTCGATGGCACAGACCTGACCAACGCCTACATATTTCACACCGGCTTCAATCTGCTGCCCACCGAGAAAATCGAAGTGGCTTTCGATCTGGGTTATTATCTGGCCGACGAAACCTTCGACCAGCCCCGCCTCTTCCTCTTCCCCTTCTGGACCCGCGAATCGGACGACGAGTTGGGCTTCGAATTTGATATTTCCATGACCTACAACTACAGCGAAGATCTCTATTTCTGCGTCGGCTGGGATCACCTCTTTGTCGGCGACGGCCTCGAAGAGGGCAACTTCATCGGTGGGAACGGTCTCGACTTCGCCGGCGGCAGCGACGGCGACGATGTGGACTATCTGTACTTCGAGACAGGAATATTTTTCTAGTCAACGCCAACTTCAGTGGCGGGTGTTCAGGGCAGTGAACCGCTGAGCGGATGAGGCACCGCTTCGCTGCGTTCAAACAGGAAGGTAGCCCCAGTTCATGAAAAAGCATGGGTTTTTCGGAAGTATACGTGGAAAGATTGTCGGGGCTTTCGTGGCGATGGCGGTATTCGTGCTCGCCTGCGGCTGCGCCGGTCTCTGGGGAGCCCGCAGCCTGAAGGAAGTGCTCGATTTTCTCTCCGGTCCCGCCTGGTCCACGGCCGACGGGGCGATGGAGGGAACCATTGGCCTCGAACTGCAAATGCTGGCCATGCGCAATATCATGGCCGGGGTCGACCTCGAAGCAAACGAGAAGCGGTTGGAGGAAGGCCAGGAACTGGCCGCAACGGCTTACAAGCGGGCGATCGACGCCAAGCTGCTTGATCAGTCGCTGAATGAGAAGTTTCAGGCGGCGCTGAAGGACTATGGCACCCGGCTCGAGTCGCTCCGCACGGCCAACACGACCTTCGTGGAAGCCCAGGTTGCCTTCGACGGCCACACGGCTACCTTTGTGGAATTTCTGGTCCACATGGAGGAACTGGGCGATGGCGCCGTAGAATCCCTGATTGCAAACCCCGATGAATCCACGACCTGGAATACCGGACTCTCCACCAAGTGGGCCGCAGCGGATGGCGGCATGGAGTCCACCATTGGCTACTACCAGCAGTTGTACTTCCTGGAGCAGTTGCGCGCGGGTGGGGACGCGGCGCGTTGCCAGGAAGGTCTAACTCGGGGCCGTGAATTCCAGGCCGGGGCCGCGGCGGAAATGCTCGAAACCGGGCTCTTCGACGTGCCTGCGGACGACGCCGGATTTCCAGGAAAGACCATGGCCGAGGCCTACAACGAGCTTTTCGCGAAGCACGCCGAGCTACTCGAAAGTTACGTAACCCACTATCTCGAACTCTCAAGAGTGGATGCGGAATACCAAGTCGCAGCAACGGACGTGCTGGGCATCGCGGAGGATTTCGAAGCGGCCGGCGACCAGGCGGTGGAAGGCCAGGAGGAGATCATCGAGGGAACAGAATCGCGGGTGTACCTCGTCATCAGCATCATCATGTTCGTAAGCTTGCTCCTGGCCGCCCTGGCCGCGTGGGCCGTTTCCCATCTCGTCACCCGTCCCATCGCCATGGTCGTGGAGCGCCTACGGGATATTGCGGAAGGCGAAGGTGATCTGACCCGACGAATTGCCATGAACAGGAACGATGAAATCGGCCAGCTTGGCCACTGGTTTGACACATTCCTGAGCAAGCTTCAGGGGATTATCCGGCAGGTTTCCGAGAGCACGGAGGATCTCACCCGATCATCGGGCGCCCTGGCAACAACTTCCCACGAGATGTCCTCCGGCGCCCTGCGCATGAGCGAACAGGCCCAGACCGCGGCGTCAATCAGCGAATCCACAGCCGCGCGCATTCAGAGTGTAGCCGCCAGCACGGAAGAAGTCAGCAGCAACAGCAATGTGGTGGCGTCGGCGGCGGAGGAGGTGTCCTCGAACCTGACGACCGTGAGCGCGGCGGTGGAAGAAGTATCGGCGAGCATGGAAACCATCGCCGGGTCCATGGGCGAGATGTCGAACTCCGTGAGCTCGGTCGCCGCGGCGGTGGAAGAGATGTCTTCCTCGCTCGCCGAGGTTTCCCACAGCACGGGGGCGGCAGCGCGGACCGCAAGCGAAGCAACCGATCAGGCGAATGCCGCAGCGAAGACCGTACACCGCCTGGGCGAAGCCGCCAACCAGATCGACAGGGTCGTAGATCTCATCAAGGGCATCGCGGCCCAGACCAATCTGCTGGCGCTGAACGCGACCATTGAAGCCGCATCCGCCGGGGAGGCGGGCAAAGGTTTTTCCGTGGTGGCGAACGAGGTGAAGGAGCTGGCGAAGCAAACCTCTTCGGCAACGGAAGAGATTCGCATGAAGATCGAGGAGATGCAGTCGAATACCGGACAAGCGGTCACCGCGATCAACGGGATCGTGACCACCATTACCGATCTGAACCACGCCTTTGGCACGACGGCGCAGATGGTGGATGAGCAGAACAGCACGATCAACGAGATCGCCCGCAACATTGGCCGCGCGGCATCCGGCGCGGACGAAGTCACCCGCACGGTGCAGCAGGCTGCCATGGGCTCGTCGGAAGTGGCCCGCAACGTTCAGGAAGCCACGGCGGGTGTGAACGAGATCGCGCGCAATGTTGCCGAGCTCGCCCAGGGCGCGAACAGCATCGCGGAGAATATCGGCGAGGCTTCGCGGGGCATGAGTGACGTGGCGGATATCGTGGAGGTCGTCAATGGCGCGGCAGCAGACACCCGGCACGGTGCGGACGACGTGAAGCATGCCGCCTCCGAACTGTCCGAACTCTCCGGGCGCTTGAAACAGCTCATGGGGCAGTTCAGTGTGTAGATCGGGGGACGGACTCGCGCTCGTTACTATCGTGAGCGCTCAAGTCTCGATAGATTTAAGGTGTTTGTTCCTTGCGGCGTAACGCTGAGTGCGCGTGCCCGTCCCGGTGGATGGGTGTGAAGACTTCGGTCGGCACCGCGTCACGATTCCAACATCCACAGGGACATGCCGCCGCGATGGCGTGGTGTTGCTGATTCGGGTGGATTGGGATTGCGGCGAACTCACAGCCCGCAACGGAGAGCCCGTGCGGCGGTACGTCCCCGTCCTTCAATCGAAGAGCACCACTTCCACCCGGTTCTTGTTCACCCCGCCGGGGTGGAAGATGACGAGGTCCATGCGCTCTTCACTGCGCAGCGCGGCCGGTCGCGCCTGGCCGAAGCTGGGCACGTCCACCACCACCGACGGCGTCGCTCCGATAAGTGTCTTGCCATCGCCGTAATACACCGCCAGGGCGTCGGCCGCGCGGCTGAAGGCGATGTCCATGTGCTTGTCCCCGTTGAAATCCCCCATGGCGTAGGCGGTCTGCTCCCGGCCTTCCGGCGCATCCATGGTGAGGGATGTATTGAAGGCCGGCGCCTCGCCAAACCCCCCGTCGGCATAGGGGTAGACGTTCACATCCGCGGACACTTTCCCGCGCGCGAAGAAACTGACGATATTCTTAACGCCGAAGGGGACGTTAATTATGATGATGTCCTTGTTCCCGTCGCCATTCATGTCCTTGATGGCGGGGCTCACCAGCGAGCCCTTGGCGACAAAGGTGGCCGTGGGCTTCTCCGGGTACTGGTAGGGTGCGCTGGCCAGATAGACCTGCGTTTGGGCTTCAAGTTTGGCCGTGCCCCGGGTCTGGGTAACTACCAAATCGGGAAAGCCATCGCTGTTCAGATCGTCCATCCGCGAGCTCGCCTCCCACTTCTCCTCCAAGTTTACCGGGATCTTGAAGCGCCAGTTTTCCTTCCAGCCCTCACCGTGGGCGAAGTCCGCAAACTCATCGCTGAGCATCGCCAGGCCCTTCGTCGTGCTGCCCGGAATGTCGTAAGGCAGCATGGCCGGAAAGCGGTTGTAAACGAAAACACTACTGCCGCGACGCAATTCACTGTACATGTCGCAGGCAACCTGCGCCACCATTTCAGCGCCGTGGCGAAGTTCATAGCCCTCGGGCACGGGCACAAGCCATTCCTCGACACCGTCGCCATTCATGTCGGCCGCGCCATCGGTGAGGAAGACCGGGTTCTTTGAGCCGGTGGGGTAGAGGGAGAAGAACTCCGGTTCGGATGTTTTCGTGAAAGCGCCGTCGACGTAGGAGAAGACATCCGCTCCGCGGGCGTGGGCGGCGACCAGTTCGCGCGGCGCCACTCCATCATTCTCGGCAAAGAAAAGGGCGCCAATTCGTGAATCGAGGGGGAGCACCTGCGTTGGCTTGTCCGGGTATTGGCCGCCGGTCGTGGCGATAAACACCGCAACTTCCTTCTTCAGCGGGTGGCTCGTTTCATCGCAAGCCAGCAGGATCAAGTCTTTCACGCCGTCCGCGTTCAAGTCTTCCGTCGCCACGTCCCACACGGGGAGCCCGTTTGCCAGCGCATAGGTCGCGGGTGCCGCCATGACGCAGGAGGGTCCCCACGCAAGGGTGGTCAGCACAGCGGACAGGGCCAGTTTCAGGACGGAGCGATTCGAATACGCAGACTGCAAGACACGTCTCCACGGCCGCGACGAGGGCGGCCTTTACCAGGGCTTGTTCCCACTATGTACGGAGACAGGGACGAAACGTTACAGCAGTTTATTCATTTTCTGACGGAGCGCCTCGCTCTTCTGCAGAGCGGCTTCCAGTTCCTGGATGTGCGCTTCGTCCTTCGCCTTGCGCGCCAGGTCGAGCGCCTCGACCAGCATTTCCGTCATATTTTTCATCTGGGCGGCGATGATATCCGCCATTTGATCTTTTGTGGGGACCCGCGAATTCAGGATGACCCGGGGGCCCATGTTGATGCCCGCCTCGCCAAAGGTGTCCTGGCCAATTTCTTCCCCCTCATCCGGCCCTTCGACCACTTTGACAAGCTCGTGGGGGCGCAGAAAGTCCAAGAGCTCCTGCCGCTCCAATTTGCCACACTCCGGATCGCGGCGACAAAACTCCAACAGCATATCGACCGGAACCAGCGGGTTCGGGGCCTGGCGGAGATAGTTCAAGCATTTCTCTTCGACGGTTTCAAGGTTCATGCCTAATCTCCTGGGAAAGGGAACGATATTGTCTCGGGTGGATTCCATGGGGAACTCCTGGGGAAGTCATTGCCACGAAGGACACGAAGCGTACGTAAGAAAGCCTGACACCGCTACAGCGCTTCCTCCAGCAGGTTTATCGGAGTCAGCGTCCAGGTTTCCGTATTCAAGGCGAAGCTCTTAATTTCATAGGGTCCAAACTGAACCCGCATCTCCTGTTCCAACAGGGGCAGGCAAAGGGTCGTGCTGGTCTCCACGCCGGCCGTCTCGTAGGCGCGGAGGATCATGCCCGTGCCGTCTTCGTGCTGTTTGAACACCGAAAGCACCACGTTCGGGGCGTCGATCTCCAGCATGCTTCCCGCGCGCGGGCGCTTGCCCACGTGGGCCGACTCGACATGGGGAATGCACGGCGCATTGTGGGCCCAGGCTTGACGCGGAACGCGCGCCTCGCGCCAGCCGCCCGCATGGGGGAGAATCTGCAGATGGAAGCTGTGCCAGCCCTGGTCCATGACGGGCTGGCGCGAATCGGACGAGTAACGGACCGGATCGTGGTGGGCGTAGGCTGGGCTGCGCAGCAAGGTCATGCGCATTTCGTTTTCCTTGACGTCAAAGCCGTACTGGCCGTCGTTGAGGATGGCCAGGCCATAGGGTGTGCCAGCCACGTCGCCGCTGAGGTCAAACCACTGCTGGCCGGATTCCTCGTAGCCCGTGGACTCGCGCACCTGATGGGCATAGGCCGTCTCAAAGGTCGCATCACCCTGCCCGATGCGGGTATCAAAGCACAATTTCAGCGCGTGGTAGGCCTCCTGCCAGTTCACACGAAGGCGGACGTCGATCCGGGGACAATCGCGGTACAGGGTCAGTTCCTGAATCGCCTGGGACTTGCCAAAGCTGGTGGTGACTTCAATCGTTGCCAGCACGTCGCCTTGCTCGACCAGCCGGAGGCGCGCCTGGCCGAAGCGGCCCGCTTCGATGTTGAACTCCTTCAGCGAATGCCCCCACGTGTCCGAGGTATCCACCATGGCCGCCAGGGTGAGGCCGCTCTGGAGCACTTCCGTGCGGCTCTGTTTGTCATAGAGGCGCGTGATGCATCCGTCGCCCGGATCCAGTTCGATGCGCCACCAGTGATTCTCCAGCGTGCAACGATCAGCGGTCAGGGGATTGTGGGAGCGGGTGCTCGAAAGGCCGGAGCGCGCGTGGAAGCAGCGATAGCCCAGGGCGGGTATCTCGGCCACGAAGGCGTAGCGATCCCCGGCGAAGGGCATCTTGCTGAGGATCTCGCCCTTAATTTCCTGCACCGGCACGGCGATCGCGTTTTCGTCGACCAGATGAAGGGGCTCTTCCAGTTCGCGGCGAATGATGCCCGAAGCGAGGAGGGGCTGGGTCACCGGCCAGGGAAGGGGATTGAAGACGACAATCGTGTTTCCTGCCGGGGTGGTGTCGATGTCCCGAGCAATGGTCTGGATCGACTCATTGATGATCGCCTTGGCCGCATGGCGCGCCGCGCCCATCTGATCCCGGGTGTCCTCGTAGGACGATTCCAGACTTGTGCCCGCGAGGATGTCGTGGAAGTGGTTGTAGAGCAGGTTGCGCCACGCCTCCGAAAGGGTCTCACGGGGATAGGGGGTGGCGCGCAGGAGCCACGCCATGCTCGCCAGACGCTCGGCGTTCAGCAGGGCATGCTCCGCTTCCCGATTCCACTTCTTTACCCCGGCATGAACGCTGTAGCAGCCCCGGGCATGACACTGGAGCTCGTTGCGATCCACATAGAAGGTCTCCGGGTCGAGATCGGTCTGAATCGCGTCAAAATACGTTTCCAGCGTCGAGAAGACGGGCTTCAACTGGCCGTTCTCGGCCTGGAGCCCCTCGATTTCGGCGATGGCCGCTTTCGTCGGGCCGCCGCCGTGATTGCCCACGCCGTAGAAGCCGAGAATCTGGGTCTGGCCCGGATTCAACTGGGGATTGCCGGGCACCGATTCCATGCGCTCCCGGGTGCTGTACCAGCAATTGTAATCCGGGCCCAGGTTGCTCGTCAGCACGCGGCTGCCGTCGGGCGCTTCCCACCAGAAGGTGGTGCCGCCGGGATAATCCCGCTCAACCACCGCCATAGGCCGCATGAACATGTAGTAGTTCAGTCCCAGCCCCCGCAGGATCTGGGGCAGGTTGCCCGGGTGGCCAAAAGTGTCGGGGTTGAAGCCGATGACGGCCTTCTTACCGAACTCCTGCTGAAAGAAACGCTGGCCGTGGAGGCCATGGCGCACCAGGGATTCACCCGAGGGAATATTGCAGTCCGGCTCGATCCACATGCCGCCCGCGATTTCCCAGCGGCCCTCTTCCACACGGCCCCGGATCTCCTCGAACATGTCCGGGTCGGCCGCCTTCACCCACGCATAAAAGCAGGGACTGCTCGCCGTGAAGCGAAAGTCCGGCGTCTCGTTCATTCGATCAAGGGCACTGCGAAAGGTCGCGCGGACTTCCTCGTAGCCTTCGGTCCAGCGCCAGAGCCATGTGGGGTCAATGTGGCCATGGCCGATCATGTGGAGGGTAAGGGATTTTGGATCGGTGCTCAAGGGAAAGTTCTCCGGCGAAACAAGCAGGGACTACAGGGACTACAGGGACTACAGGGACTACAGGGACTACAGGGACTACAGGGACTACAGGGACTACAGGGACTACAGGGACTACAGGGACTACAGGGACTACAGGGACTACAGGGACTACAGGGACTACAGGGACTACAGGGACTACAGGGACTACAGGGACTACAGGGACTACAGGGACTACAGGGACTACAGGGACTACAGGGACAGTCGGTGCCGGGAATTTACGGAAGACCGTTCGTGAAGTTTCCTGATGTGCCAGCCGTCTCTGCCGTCCCTGCAATGAAGGGAAGCAGCTTCGCTACTCCAAACGCAATCACGCACTCGGAAACAAATACTCTGCCAGTGCCTTCGCTTCCGTGAAGTCCGGCACGATAATGTCCGCACCGGCCTTGATCAGGCGGGTGCGCTTATCCTCGTCGAGGCCAAACCCTTTTTTCTCGTCCGAGGCAATACCCAGCGCGATGCCGCCGACGGCCTTCACATTGCGCAGTTCCACCGGGCCGTCACCCACCGCGAGGACTTCGGGGCCATTGAGGTTGTGGCGCGACACGAGATCGTTGATAATCTGCTCTTTCGAGTACTCGGCGAAGGTACGCAGGGCGCCCCAGATTTCGATGAAGTAGTGATCCACGCCGAGCTTATTGGCCTCATTGCGCACGTCATCGCGATCAGTGCCGCTGAAGACGTACAACTCCAGGCCTTCATGCTTCGAAATGATGTCCAGGAAATCGACGGAGCCCGCGACGATGGCCTTTTCGCGGGGAAGCTCGCCGGAGGCCAGGCGGGCCAGGCGTTCGCGCACGGGAACCATGAGGCGGTCAAGGTAGACCTGTTTGTAGCCCTGGGCGTCGAGCATGTCGGACTCGGCCACGAATCCATGCTCCTGGATCATCTCGACCAGCCGATCCATCTGGAGAATTGTCTGGATCCCCGTGGTCTCGTCGATCATCGTGCGGACGGCGTCTTCGATGGCCTGGGTGGGGGCCGTGTCGCCGCAGATCATTTCCACGCAGACGGGGTGCATGATGTCCTGCCAGCCCTCGCGCAGAATGCTAATCGTGCCATCGAAATCGAAAAGGCCATATTTGATCTTGCCCCGCTCGAATTCGTTGATGATTTCGATCTGGGTGCCGGGCAGATAATTCCTGCTCATACTGCTTCACTCCTGGTGGATTCGGGGGAGGTTCATGGAACGGACATTACTATCCCCAGCGGCATTCCAGTGCAACGGGGGAGGCCCCTAGTCTACCATGAACTCGACCAGACTGTGTACTGGCACGGGGTCGAGACGCTTGCGGCCACCCAGGGGCGGGAGCTCGACGACGAAGGCGGCTTCGAGCACCTGGCCGCCCAGGCGCTCGATGAGGCGCACCACGGCACCCACCGTGCCGCCCGTGGCCAGGAGGTCGTCGATGATGATCATGGAATTGCCGGCCTTGACCGAATCGCGGTGCATTTCGACGATAGCCGTGCCGTATTCGAGCTCGTACTCCTCCGAAATGGTGTCGGCGGGGAGTTTGCCCTTCTTGCGCGCGGTGATCAGGGGCAGGCCCATCTCATGGGCGAGTGACGCGGCAAAAATAAAGCCGCGGGCGTCCACGCCCACGATGGCGTCCACCTGGCGATCCGTGTAGCGCGCCTTGAACTGGCTGATCACATAGCGGAAGGCCTCGGGCACGAGGAGGAGGGTGGTTATGTCCTTGAACTGGATGCCCGGCTTGGGGAAATCGGGCACGTTGCGGATATGTTGGGCGAGGTCCATGGGGATTCCTGGGGCGTTGCGTCGCCACCTTGGATCAGGGGCGGAAATCGTCTTCGTGGGCGGAGGCGTAGACCCGGAGGCGCTTCATCACGTCCTTCTCGATCTGGCGGATCCGCTCCCGGGTGAGCTTATACTTCTTGCCCGTCTCTTCGAGGGTGTGGGCCTTGCCGTCATAGAGCCCGTAGCGATAGCGAATGATATTGGCCTCGCGCTCGGTCAATTGGGTCATCAGTTCCGCCATCTGTTGGTCGAGCTCGATCTGTTCGATCGCCCGGTCCACGCGAAGCGGCTCAATGCTCTCCGGTATACCCCGGTCTCCTTCGGAATCCGTCGTCTGGATGCGCTCCAGCGGCGTGATGACGTCGGCAAACTCCTGCAGGCGACGGGCCTCGGCCACTTTGATGCCGAGGCTCTTGGCCACCGCTTCGATATCCGGGTACTTGCCCGACTTGATATATTCCGATTCTACAAACTTCTTGTACCGCGCCACGTTGTCGGTGATATACACCGGAATGCGCACCGTGCGACCATGGTTGGACAGCGACCGGGTGACGGCCTGACGGATCCACCACGTGGCATAGGTGGAGAATTTGCAGCCCCGGTCCGGGTCGTAGCGCTCCACGGCCTTCATGAGGCCCAAGTTGCCCTCCTCGATGAGGTCCATCAAGGGCAAGCCGTAATACAGGTACTTCTTGGCGATACTGACCACCAGGCGCAGGTTCGACACGATCAGTTTCTTGCGTGCCGAAGCCTCGCCCGCCAGGGCCAGTTTGGAAAGGCGGATCTCTTCTGACGAAGAGAGCAGCGGAATCTTGGAGATTTCCGCCAGATAAGTGCTGAGGCCATTTTCACGCGTATCAGACATGGACGCTCTTCAGGGTAAAAGCCCGGAGTTTCGACTGGAATAGCTAGATCTATTCAAGGAACTGAATTCATAAGACGGATTTTTTCATATCAGAGCAACATTCTTTACAAAAGCTGAGAATTATGTCTACTCTCGGCTACATGATACAAAACAAGACCGGACGGTTCAAGGCTGAGGGGAACTATAAAATTAGCCGAAGCAACAGTATTCATAGCCTGTGTCAATATATTAGCTCGGACATTTCCGCAGCGACGCTGTTGCGGTTGACAAGCTGCACCCTCGCAAAGGACAATACCCCGCTATGCTTGATCCAAACGAACGTTACATGACCTATGCCCTCCGGGAGGCCGAACGCGCCATGGAACAAGGGGAAGTTCCTGTCGGTTGCGTGATCGTCCACAAGGGCGAGATTATTGCCAAGGCCCATAACCAGCGGGAAACCCTCCAGGACCCCACGGCCCACGCGGAGGTCATCGCCATTACGGCCGCCGCCGCGCGGCTGGGTAGTTGGCGTCTGGAAGATACCCAGATGTACGTTACGCTGGAACCCTGCCCCATGTGCGCCGGGGCCATCATCCTTTCCCGAATTCCCGAAGTGCACTATGGTGCCAGCGATCCCAAAGCGGGCGTCTGTGGGAGCCTGATGAATCTGCTGGACGATACCCGCTTTAACCACCAGCCCGCCCTGCACACGGGCCTCATGGCGGATCAATGCGGTAGCCTGCTGACCAGCTTCTTCCGGGGTATCCGGGACGGCAGCCGGGCGCGGCGAAACTAGCCCAAGAAGTTTTTGGGGCACAACCAAAACATTTCTGTGTCCGGGAGAGTCTAACGGTCGTTATATTCACCACAACTACCCACGGAGAGAACCCCAATGTTACGAATCCCCAGGTTATTGATTCCAGCCCTTTGCCTGTCGATACTACTGGCCTTTCCCGCCGCCGCCCTTAAAGTGGGGGCGGGTGTGCGCGTGATTACGCCGAAAAAACTCATGCCCATTTCCGGTGGCGTGGGAACGCCCGAGGCCGCCACTGGGTTCCAGGGTGATCTCTTCGCACGGGCCATTGCCTTCGAAGACGGGGATGTGCGCATCGCCCTGGTGGGCCTTGACTGTCTCGGCTTTCCCGGCGTACTCGCCGACCAGGTCCGCGCCAAAGTGGAGGGAATCCCCGGCACCAATATTCTGATTGGCGCGACGCATACCCACAGCGCACCCGATTTGTATGCCTTCCCCGACGGCAAAGGCGGTCACAACGGCGATATGGAATACATCGCTTGGGTGATCGACGAGACTGCGGCGGCGATCAACGAAGCGGTGAAGAATCTGGAACCTGCAGTCCTCAAGATTGCCGTGGGCGAGGCCAAAGGCAAGATCGCCTACAACTACTACGCACCCGAACTCTACGACCCCCGTTGCGGCGTCATCCAGGCGGTGGACCCCGAGGCGGGCAAGGTCATTGCCACGCTCGTGAACTATGCGAGCCACCCGGAAGTCATGGGCACCGGTCGCAAGACGATCAGCCCCGATTTCTGCGGACCGCTCTACGACCGGATCGAGGCCGCCACCGGCGCCATGGCCATGTTCATGAACGGCGCCCAGGGCGGTATGGTGACAGCCGATTGTCGCGGTGAGGACGGAGAAGACGTGCAGAACTGGGACGAGTGCATCCGCATCGGCAACCTCCTCGCGGACGAGGCCCTGCGTATCGTGAAAGATGCGCCGGTTCAAGAGGCACCCGCGCTGTACTGTGCCGCGGAAAGGCTCGAGTTTCCGATCACCAGCCCGCTGATCCTTCAGTTGTTCGGGACTTCCGGTCTGGACTACAGCAGCGTTTCCGACGGCGACAGCATCACGACCCAAATGAACCTGATCAATCTTGGCACGGCCCAGTTGGTCAATATCCCCGGCGAGGCCCTGCCGAATATCGGGTTCTACCTGAAGCGCAAGATGCCCACGGAGCACGCCTTCCTCCTCGGCCTGACCAACGATGCTTTCGGCTACATCCTGACCAAGGAAGACTTCCAAAGTTTCAAGCGTTATGATTATGTTTCGCGCACCAGCTTGGGCGAGCAGACCGGCCCCATCCTGGTGGATTCCATCCTCGCCATGGTCGGGAAGCACCCCCAGCCCGCCAAGCCCTGAGGGCGAGACCAGGCCGTAAATCTGCGACGGATCGGACCGATCACACGGATCGGGCCGATCCGTCTTACTTTTGGGCGTTACCGGGCTAAAGTGCGGGGCGACTACTGCCGAAAATAGGAATGTACGAAGAAGATACAGGCCCAATGCAGAAAGGAGGCTGGTATGACTGGAGTAACCGGAAGTGTCAGCGGCGTTGGGGCCGGTGTAAGTCAGGGCCGATATCATGGTTCTGTACAGCCGACTCGTCTGAAGGATCAGGAACAGTCGTCTGCCGGTGCGAGAGCCGCTGCATTGCAGTTGATTCAAAGCGCCATTACAGTAACTGCGGGTACGTCCGGACACGACCTCGACGTGCTGGCTTAGCACTCACAAAACTCCTTTTGAAGGAGGCGCGGCACGGATGCTGCGCCTCCTTCCCTCGTTTTCAGGGGAGTTGGAGGCGGAGGCTGGAGAGGTGCCAGGTGCTGAAGAATGGGTCGTATGGGTCGTTAGGAAAATATCGCCTGGGCCCACAACTGTCCACTATCCACTATCCACTATCCACTATCAACTCTTGGGACTCAACCCCCTCGCGCCTTTACCCGCCTTTCGCTACTGGGCTAAAATGCCCACGGGCCTCAAAGTCACGCAGCAGCATCGGGAAAACATTTCATGCCAGTAGTAGTTCGAGTAGCGGGTTGGCTGCGTATCGCGGGGGTGGGCGAAGTTTCCAATCGTTCGGTGGTGAAGGCGGCGGGATGGATTGCTCTGGCCGCCATGCTCATCCGGATCGTTTTCTGGATCTACACCCAGCGCTACTGGGAAGACGCCCTCATCACCTGCCTTCACGCCGAAAACATGGCCAGCGGTTTCGGCCTGACCCACGTGCGGCCCGGCGAGCCCCCTCTGCACGGCTTCACCAGCCCCCTGAGCGTCTTGGTGCCGCTGATCGGCGATTTGATGCATGTGGGATTCGGCGTCGAATTTCTGAAGCTCGTTTCTATCCCCGCAAGCGCGCTCACCGTGCTCTATCTGCTGGGCATCTGCATCCACCCCAGGGTCCGCCTGTCCACACCCCTGGCCATCGTCGCCATGGGCTACGCCGCCGTGGAACACCACCAGATCCTCTGGGGCATGGCCGGTATGGAAACCCAGTTGGCCGTGCTCATCCTCATCATGTCGGTCTACTACACGATGACGCTCGACACGGTTCCGCTCGGTATTTCGCTGGGACTCTGCATGCTCGTGCGCCCGGACTATGCTTTCTGGACGGTCATCTCGGGGCTCTACGTGTTGTTCAACCGTCCCAGAGCCTTCCTGCCCGTCACGGGCATTGCGCTGGCCGTGTATCTGCCGTGGATTCTCTTCACCCTGCTCTACTACGGCTCGCCCATCCCCAATACCGTCCTCGCCAAGGGCCTGGGCTACACGAAGTGGTACCAGAAGGTGCCCGAGCTCAACTTCTTCGCGATCAAGCGCCACACGTGGCTCATGATGGCCGAGCAGTTACACGTACACCTCGGGCCCATGTTCGCGGGACACGGCGCGAGCGTACACCTCTTCTTCACGAAGGGCGCGGAGAGCCCCATCGCCAATTTCATGTTTGGCTTCTCGATGATCGGGACCTTGACCATCTTCTTCAAGCGTCAGTGGGTGCTTTGGCCCCTGATTGCGGTGGTGGTGGTTTACAGTCTCTACTACGTCTACGTCGTGCCCGTCGTCTTCGGTTGGTACAAGATGCCCTACATCCTCACGCTCCTGCTGTTGAGCCTGCTTGGCCTGCAGTGGGCGGGGGAGTGGCTCACGAACACAAAGTGGCGCGGGCGTATGGAAGGGGGCTTTGCCGTACTATACCTCGGCCTTTTTGTCAGCGTGCTGCCCATCTGCTTCTACACCGAGCGGATGATCCAGATCTACGTGGAGAATGGCGTGCGCATGCAGGCCGGCCTCTACCTGAAAGAGCGGATGAAGCCGGACGAAGCCGTCGGATGCGAGCCCCTGGGCTACATGAGTTACTACTCACGGGGCAACGTCTACGACTGGCCTGGCCTCGCGAATCGCACCGTGGTGGCGTGGAGCGAATCCCAGCCGCCCGAGCGCCGCTGTCTGGAGAACATGGTCAAGGATCTAAAGCCCGAGTATCTCTTCCTGCGGGATATCGAGGTGCTGTACTTCTTCAAGAGCAATGACTGGCTGAAGGAAGGCTACCACGTGGAAAAAGTGTTCCAGGTCGATCCCGAAATCGCCCCGAAGATTCCCTGGCTGGATCGCAACATGGACACCGTCTTCCGGATCTACAAAAAAAACCACCCCGATGACGCGCAGCCCTACGATGCGTCGCTTTTTCCTGTGAAGCCTACGCCAGTGCGGCGGCATGTCCCAGGGGATGCTGGAATCGAGACGCGCTAGAGTCGAAGTCCCGTTTACCTTCGAAACCTTGGGGAAAACCAACCACGAATCGACGTAGCGCAACCTGGTGCCGCAACCCAAGATCTGAACCACGGAGACACGGAGGCGCAGAGAAGATAGGGAGGGAAGAAGTAGAGGCATTTTCGAGCGTAGGCGTTCCTTGACTCAGGACAGGTCACTCTCAAACTCTCTTTATTCTCCGTGCCTCTGTGTCTCCGTGGTCAATTGCTTTCCGCCTTCGTTTTCCGAAAATACCGCAGCCCCATCAACGCCCCCGGAATAAAAATCAGCACCTGCGGCACCAGGAACAGCCGCGTCTCCGGAGCGTGGGCCAACGCAAAATGCGCCGGGAACCACACGGGCACCACGGCCCAGAAAAAGCGCTGGAGCGGCAGGGGCCAGGCCTTCCACGACGCCAGCGCCATGATCGGCAAAAGCCCCAGTGTCGCAAAGAGGAAGACCCACGTGCGCCACCACGTGAGGTTGAACATCAGCAACGGCAGTATCGGCTTCTTGCCCGCCGTGGGCACGATATAGGGCCGCATGCCGTAGACCAGCCGCAGGCCGCCCACAATGGCTATCCATAGGAGCAGCGACACCGCCACGATGACCAGAATCCTGCGGGGTGGCAGTCTGAACGCTGGCGAGAGCACTATGCTGCTGAAGAGCAGCATCATCGGAATACACCCACTGGTCTCACGGTTGAAGGGCGCAATCACCATGAGTGGAATAAGCCACAACGGTTTTTGATGGAGGATGAGCAACCCCGCAATAAGGAACAGGCTCATGTCCGTGTAGGTGTTGAAGGTCATGTCCGTGTCGTAGAGCCCGTGGCACATGCCCCAGACCAGCAACGACACGCCGAGCAACCCTTCGATGAGCGTGAGTCCGAGCTTGCGGTAGTAGGCCACCGCGAGGGAAAAGGTGAGGAGGCACTGCACGAGCCGGAAAAGGATGAAAGCCATACCGATCGGGCGCGCAACGCCGAGCTGCTCGAAGAGCCGCACGAGGCCGTAGACCAGGCCTTCGGTGAAGAGGCGATACTGCCAGGGCGTGCCGCTTTCACCGTTGATAACCTTTAGCGTGCGCTGCCACTGCACCGTCTCGTACCAGTCGAGGCCCATGAACGTGATCTGGTAGTGGACGAAGTACATGCTGAGCAGGGTGACCAGCACACCGATCAGGGCAATCTGTCGGCCTTCGAGGGGGCGGGGCGCGTCCATCATGCGAGCAGGCCTGGAAGGCGATCTTCCTGGCGCTGCCGCCAGAACGTCAGACCGCAGAGCAAGCCGGGGATAAACACGAGAACCTGGGGCAGCAGCAGTACGCGGGACTGATCCAAAGGAGCGAAAAAAAGGTGGGCGACGTACCAAGCCGGCACCACGCTCCAGAACAAGGGCCTCAGCAGTGGGTTCCAACCCCGCCATGACGCCAGAGCGAGCACGGGGAGAATCCCCACGACGCCCATAGCGTGACCCCACGAATCGCCGTGGGTCAGATTGTAGTGCAGCAGACTGAAGCCCGGAGACGCACCGGATTCGTGGAGGGCCCACGGGCGCGAGCCGACGACGAAGTGGAGCACGGCAAAGAGCAGGGCCCAAACGGCGAGGGCCGCGAAGCCGGACATCGCGATTGTCCGGTCCAGGGCGATGCGGGGCGTGTGACGTACCCCCGCCGCAATGGCCATGTAGGGGATCAGGATACTGCTTTCGCGGTTGAGCACGGCTATGGCCGTGATCGGAATGATCCAGCCGGGCCGTTCATGCAGCAACGCGATGGCGGCGCACAGGTACAATATAATGTCAGAATAGGCGCTGAATCCGAGGTCGGAACCGTAATTCGATTGCGTCATGCCCCAGGCAAGCGCGCTCAGGCCGAGGACCGCCGGATAGGGGTGGATGCCGAGCTTTCGATAGAAGGCGAAGGCCAATCCGAAAAGTGCGAGGTTTTGAAGGATCCGCAAGCTCACAAAGGTCAGCCCCGCGGGCCGAGGTACGCCCAGGGCCTCCATCGTCCGCACGGCGAACACGACAAATCGGTCACTGAGTACGCGATGCTGATCCGGCGCGCTGGCGTTGCCCAGCGCGGCGGCTTCGAGGCGCGGCCAGTAGTGGGCCTCCTGCCACGCGAGGCCCTCCGTTTTGATCTGGCTGAAGCCAGTAATCAGGCTCAGCAGGATCAGGGCGGTGGCAATGGGGGCTGTTTTTAAAAACCAAATGGTCACGTTGCTATGAAGCTCCAGGTGAGGCAGCATCGTAGCACGAGGCACGGGCGTGGATCGCGTTGGCGGGGACTGCATCCGCCCGGTGCTTGGAGCAGAGCATGGAAACGTGTCGCGGGTCCTGGCGGAGGCTGTCCCGAATAGCACTTACTTAAGGGCTGCCGTGCCCCAAGGGGGTCCACGGGTGCCACCCTCAAACGGTGGAGCGAAGCGGGGGAAGTTTGTGGGTGTGGCGACTACAGGCGAACGGAGTTCATCGCAAGACCAAGCAAAGGCCAACATGCGGCGGATGCCGAACCGTTGTTCAGTGACCGCGCCAAAGCCGACGTTCCTTCACCCACAAGCTCCGTCGCAAGCTCCTCCGCTTGAGGGTGGCACCCGGCGTGGACTTCAATTTTCTGGGAGTAATCCCGTTAAGTAAGCGTCATTCGAGGCTGTCCCCTAGAGAATCCGTGGATGAGTGAGCGCACCTCGACCTACTGCCCAAATCACGATTCCAACATCCACAGAGACATGCCGCCGCGCGGGTGTGGGCTCCGTCCTGCACGGCGGTTTATTCGGCCGACGTAGCTTTCCTTCCGGCGAGTGCGCGTGCGGCGGTACGTCCCGAGGAGGCCACAATCCCTTGGCCCGGCGAAATAAGCTAAAATACCAACCTGCAAACCACGAAGGATTCCCCATGCCCAAGTTTGGCGTTACGCCCCAGAAAGAAGCCGAATTGCTCCGGCAGATGGAAACCTGCGGGATTCGCGAGGAGGATCTCGACGAATCCTTCGTGCGCGGGAGCGGCTCGGGGGGGCAGAAGATCAATAAGACCTCGTCCTGCGTCCAGTTGAGTCATCGGCCCAGCGGACTCGAGGTCAAGGTGCAGGAGGCCCGCTCCCAGTCGCTCAATCGCTTCTTTGCACGGCGACGCCTCTGTGAATTGATGGAAGAGCGCACCCTCGGCAAAAAGAGTCCCGAGGCGCTGCGCCAGGAGAAAATCCGGAAGCAGAAGAAGCGGCGGCAGCGTCGGGGCGCTCAAGAGGAGCCAATAGATAATTGATTTAATGCTATTTCCGCAAACTATGCAGGATATATGGTATATTCTTGGTGTTAGTTTAGTGGGAAATTCCGCAGACTGTAGCACCTATAAAAACTAAGAATTTCGCTGGACTTTCGTCAAGTGTAATGAGATAATCATCTGAAGTCGCGCGCACAATAGGTGCAACGAGCGATTCGTTGGTGGGAATCTCAGGGATTTGGGCCCAGGTCGGGGGACCTGTGGTCATGTGAGACGGAATTACGGTTCGCGCGAGGCTCAACGCCGTGTTGCCCTCGTCGTGTCGCTCAGGAGTAGCCATGTGCGCACCGGTCAGCCCGTCCGATAGGTGAATCCTACCAATTGAACACCGGCAGTTAAGAAAGCGTGGGGAGTTTCTTGCAGTACGATGCCGCTCGGTTCTTGATGCCAACCACATCCCGGTTCTGGGTCAGGCAATCGCCATTCGAGGTGCCGGTGAATTC
This sequence comes from Candidatus Hydrogenedentales bacterium, assembly GCA_942492815.1. Taxonomy (GTDB): domain Bacteria; phylum Hydrogenedentota; class Hydrogenedentia; order Hydrogenedentales; family JAEUWI01; genus JAEUWI01. The sequence continues at coordinate 1,004,937 of OW818658.1, forward strand.
CAGTCTGTTAAATCGAAGCGACCAGCCGGAAGTGTCCGGGTTGGCAGCATACACTCCGGGGCAGTCTTTTCTGGATCGTGAAGGCGTTGCGATGTCCGAATCAGCCGGAACGAGAGAAGTAACGTCGGGCCGCCCACTGATACTAGTCGTGGACGATGACCGGGTTACCGTTCGACTCTTAGACCGACTCCTTCGCAGCGCCGGCTTCAGCACCCTGCTGGCGGGAGATCTGGCGGAAGCGGAAGCCCTCCTTAAAGGGAATCCAATCACCCTCGTGCTCCTGGATGTTCATCTGCCCGATGGGAATGGTCTCGACTTCTGCGTGCGGATGAGTTCCGGGGCGGCCCTTTCCGAGATACCCGTGCTCTTCATTTCTTCCAACAGCGACGAGGCGACCAAAGTTCAGGGTTTCGCATCGGGCGCAGTGGATTACATCACCAAGCCACTGGCCGCGGGCGAAGTGCTGGCGCGGGTGCGCACCCATCTTCGTCTGCGCATGGCCTATGAATCCCTCGCGCGATTCCACGCGGAGCGTATCGAGCAGATTGCGATAACCCAGCAGTCGCTGATGCCCCTGCCCGACAGCCTTCCCGAGGCGAAATTCGAGGTATGTATCCGCCAGTTTCACGGGGCCGGCGGCGATTTCTACGATGTATTCATGGCGGGCGATCGCACGGCGGACTACGTCGTGGCGGATGCCAGCGGCCACAATCTAGGGGTTTCGCTCTGGACGGCGTCGTTTAAAGCGCTCCTGGCCGAGTACGCCTCGGTGCTCAATACACCGCCGGAAATTCTCGCCATGATCAATCGCACGCTGCGCCGGGTGCTCCCGGAAACCGCCTACTTCACTGCGATCTATGCCCGCCTCAATCGGGAGTTCAACATCCTGACCGTGGCCAGCGCGGGCCATCCGCCCGCCGTGCTCGTGCCCGCGAAGGGCGGTCCGGCGCAAGTGCTGCACCAGGAAGGCGACGTGGTGGGTATCTTCACGGATCCCATATTCAGCGTTCTGGAAGTCCGCGTACAGCCGGGCGACCGGATCTATCTTTGTACCGACGGGCTGATTGAACTGACACCTTCCCGTTCGGAAGGGATCGCACGCCTGCAAGAAGCGTGCAGCGCCGCGGCCCATATGCCCCTGGCGGAGGCCCTGCCGGCAATCGTTGACCGACTTTGCGACGGCTGGGAGCTTGACGATGACATTATCCTCCAGGGGATATGCGTATGACATCATTGCCCAGCGCCGACTCCCTCAGTTCCTCGGGCTTCACCTGTACGGTCGAGTCGCGGCTGACGTTGATCGACGGGGTCTGCACCCGGGCGCGAGATTTGCTTGAGCGGCAGGGACTGGGGACATTTCAGTTTGACGTGGATCTTCTCCTGCGCGAGTTCATCGTCAACGCGATGGAGCATGGGAACGGGCTCGATCCGAGCAAGAAGGTCGCGGTGGGCGTCAGAGTCGGTCCAAAGTGGATCGTGCTGCAGATTGAAGACGAGGGCCCCGGTTTTCGCTGGCGCTCCCGGATCCGGACGCTGCCGGAAGAATCCTCAACCTCGGGGCGCGGGCTGGCCATCGGCGCGTTGTATGCCCACCGAATTCGGTTCAACAACGCGGGGAACCAGGTTACGCTATGGATCAGCAAGTCAACGAGAAAGGATAGCCAGGGACTATGAGCGTGTGCGAACTACTTCGAGAGGGGCCGAGGGTGCGCGTGACCCTCACCGGAAAACTGACCGCCACCGAGGTGCCGGAGCTTCAGACCGCACTCAAGGCCGAGCTTGCCGCCGGGGCGACGGAAGTTATCGTGGACGTGGCCGCCACAACCCTGATCGATTCCACGGGCATTGGATTGCTCATTGCAACCTACAATAGTCTCGGGGCAGTTCAGGGTAGCATTCAGGTAATCAATGCCCTGCCAGACATTTTCGGTTTGCTCCGCAGCATGCGCCTGGTGGATCGCCTCCGGGTGACATCGGCAGGCAAGGAGACGACGAATGGATGACGATCTTTTAAAAGAGTTTATTAACGAATGTCGCGAGCACCTGGTGACCATTGAGACGGATCTGTTGACCCTTGAAGAGGGCGGGGCCGACATCGACGAACCTCTGGTCAACAAGGTGTTCCGGGCGGCCCACTCCATCAAAGGGGGAAGCGGTTTCTTCGGATTGAACAACGTGAAGGAACTGTCGCACAAAGCGGAAACCGTACTGGACATGATCCGGTCGCGAAAGATGGCGCCGAATTCCGAGGTGACCAATATCCTGCTCGCCGCCTTCGATAAACTCCGTGAACTCATCAACAGCACGGAAACCAGCGATCAGGCCGACATCGGCGATCTGCTGGTGGCCCTGACCGGACTGGCCTCGTCCTATCTCCCGCCGGACCAGAAAGCCTCGCTGACAAATTTCATCGATCTGCCCGCGCCCTGCGCCAGCGGCAAGATCACCCTGCCCCAGACCGATGTGGATCGCGCCCGGGCGGCGGGGCTCTATATCTACTGGGTGGACTGCGATCTGATCCACGATATTGAGGAAAAGGGGCAAACCGTTCTGTCGGTCTTCAACACCTTGACCCTGGTGGGGGACGTGCTGGACTGCGCCGTCGATTTTGACGCTGTGGGCAGCCTGGACGGCCCCGTGGGTAACCGCGTTCCCCTGCGCCTGGTGGTGGCTACCGTACTCGAACCCGACATGGCTGGCGGTCTTTTCGATACCATCGATGAGTCGCGTATCCACCTGCTGCTGGATCCCCGCGCGCCCGCAGGGCAGGTGGTTGCGGCCCCCGCGCCCATCGTCCACGCGGCGCCCACACCCGAAGTTCCCCTTCCCGTGACGCAAGCCCCGGTCATGCCCGCTCCCGCGCTCCAAGTCGCGCCCGCATCGGCCCGAAATACCGAAGCGGCCACCGCCCAGGCCGCGGGCTCCGACGAGACCCTTCGCATCAACGTTACCCTGCTTGAAGCCCTGATGAACCTGGCGGGCGAACTCGTGCTCAGCCGCAACCAGCTCCGCGCGGCCGTGTCCAACAATGATCAGCAATTGCTGGCGTCGGCGGACCAGCGGATCAACCAGGTGACCTCGGAATTGCAGGATGTGATCATGCAGACCCGCCTGCAACCGATAGGCAATGTATTCTCCAAGTTCCCCCGCGTCGTTCGGGATCTCTCCCGGACACTGGGCAAAGAGATCGAGTTGGAAATCCTGGGTAAAGACGTGGCCCTCGACAAGACCATGCTGGAGGGGCTCTCCGATCCCCTCACCCACATGGTGCGAAACGCGGTGGACCACGGCATCGAAGGGGCCGCCGAACGTGCGGCCTCAGGCAAGAAAGCCGCAGGCACCGTCCGCATCGACGCGCGCCACGAAGCCGGCCAGGTCGTGGTGGAAATCTCCGACGACGGCAAGGGGCTTCATCCCGATGCTATCGCCGAGTCGGCCATGCGCAAGGGACTCATCTCGGCCGAAAAAGTCCAGGGCATGTCCGCCCAGGACAAGCAGGCGCTCATCTTCCTGCCGGGCCTGTCTACCGCCGCGGTGGTCTCCGATGTGTCGGGGCGCGGCGTCGGCATGGATGTCGTCAAGACAAACCTCGACCGCCTCGGCGGGCAGGTGGAGATTGACTCCGTCCCCGGCAAGGGCTCCATATTCCGCATCAAACTGCCGCTTACCCTGGCCATCATTCCGTCCCTGCTGGTATCCATGGATGAGGATCGGTTCGCCATTCCTCAGGCCAACATCGAGGAGCTCCTGCGCCTGCGGGCGGAAGAAGTGCAGGACCGCATTGAGATCGTGGGCGACGCGGAAGTGTTGTTGCTGCGCGAGCGGATGATCCCGTTGGCGCGGCTCTCCGAAGTGATCGGGACCGTCCCGACCTATGTCGACCCGGTTACTGAGCGCGCGGAGTTCGACCGCCGTTCGCGCCTCGCAGATCGGCGTTCGCCACACTACGGTCGAAATGGTGACGAGCCCGAACGCGATGCAGAATCCGCGGACGTGCGCCCGCGCGCCGAAAAAGGCCGGCGGCGTTCACGCACGTCGGCGTTGGAAATAGCCGTATTGAATACCGGCACCCTGACCTTCGGCCTCGTCGTCGGCGCCTTTCACGCCACGGAAGAAGTGGTCGTGAAGCCCCTCGGACGACGCTTCAAGGCGCTCCGTGAGTATTCCGGGGCCACCATACTGGGCGACGGCGCAGTGGCGCTCATCCTCGACGCGTCGGGGATTGCGGCGAAGGCCGATCTGGCCTCCGTGTCGGGTACGGCCCGGGCCAACGAGCTTCAGGCCGAAGCCGAAGCCCAGCGCATGCAGGACGTCCACTCATTCCTGCTTTTCCAGAACGGGCCGAATGAGTGCTGCGCGCTTCCCCTGGATGTTGTCCAGCGGATCGAGCGCATCCAGCACAACCAGATCGAACGCTTGGGCCGACACCGCACCATGCAGTACCGCGGTGGATCGCTGCCCCTGGTCAGCCTTTCCGACGCCGCGAGCTTTACCGCGCTGGACGATATGGCCGACCCGGTCGTATTTGTTTCCAGCGTCCATGGTCGCGAGATAGGCCTGATGGGCACCATGCCCGTGGATGTGATTGAGGCCCGCGTGAATATTGACCAAAGCACCCACCGCCAGACGGGTATCGCGGGCTCGGCCATCATTAACGGCAAGACCACGTTTGTGGCCGATCTCCATGAGCTGATCGACATCCTCCATCCCGAGTGGGGCGATCAGTCCCGCTCGACCCGAGCCAAGTCCGTGGCTGCCGCCGTGGAATGCGGCGAGACCATCCTGCTGGCTGAAGACTCGGACTTCTTCCGGGCCCAGGTCAAGCGCTATCTGGAAGAGGACGGGCTCACCGTGCTCGACGCCCCCGACGGCGAGGCCGCCTGGGAACTCCTGTTGGAGAATCTCGACAGTGTCACTTTGGTCGTTTCGGATATTGAAATGCCCCGGCTGACCGGGCTGGGACTCGCCACACGCATCCGTAACGATCCCCGCACCGCCACCCTGCCAATCATTGCCGTAACTTCGCTCGCGGGCGAGGAAGATGCGGCCCGCGGCATTGCGGCGGGCATTACCGAGTACCAAGTCAAACTTGATCGGGAGACACTGCTTTCCCGCGTGCACTACATGATGAACATGCAGCGCAAACAAAAAACGAAATAAACGCTCGCGCCTCGACAAGTCCGGAATGAATACGGAAGTCGAGCGGAGTGTGAAGTCCATAACCGGAATGGAGGTACAGCCATGCTGAACCCAAAAAACTTAACGATTAAAAAGAAACTGCTGGGCTCATTTGGGATTCTCGTACTGGTTAGTCTTGCGCTCGGTGGAATCGCGCTGGTGGAGGGAAAAATGAGCTCGACTGCCCTTACCGAGATCGCCGACGTGCGCCTTCCCAGCATTGAGGGCCTGGTGGCCATGGAGCAGGGGCGTCTGAAGATTGACATTGTGGAGGAGGCCTTGGGCTCCAACCTGACCGACGCGGAAGGTCGCAAGGAGTTCCACGACATGATGGCGGAGGCCGTGGCAGAGATCGATGAAGGCAGGAAAAACTACGAGCATCTGGACAAGACCGCCGAGGAAGCCGTTGAATGGCAGAAATTTGTTCCGGCCTGGGATGCGTGGTGGAAGGCCCACACGGAGTACATCGCCGCTGAACGGGCCTTTGCTGCCTTTGATGTCGCGAACCCGGCCATAGTGCAGCGCGATCTGGAGAAGTTTCGGGGAGCGCACTTCAAGCTTCAGACGGACCTGCTCGAGCTGATTGATGGCAGCGCCACCATGGAAGGGGGAGACGATCCCACGGTGTGCGGACTCGGGAAATGGCTTCCACAGTTCACCACAATGAACACGGCCCTCGCGGATCTGGTGCAGTCCATCAAGCCCAGTCACGATAAGACCCACGGTCTCGTTCGCGAGGTCAAGGCCCTCGTGGAGAAGGGCGATGCGGCGGGTGCCCGGGCCCTGCTACAGGGGGATTTGCGCACCTCGGTCAATGAAACCCTTGGGAAGTTCGACGAAATCATCGTGAAGGTGGAGGAGGCCAATGTTGTGATTGACGACATGGCCTCCGCGATGGAAGTCGTGGACGGGCTAGCCCCCGCAATGGAATCGAGCTTGGACGAGTTGCTCAGAGTCAATTTCTCGGTTGCCGATACGTTTTCGGATTCCGCCAGAACACAATCATCGTACCTTGAGGTTGTCAGTCTCGTCGCCCTGGTACTCGGCGTACTCATTGCCATCGTACTGGGTCTCCTGGTGAGCCGCTCGGTAACCCTTCCGATAATTCGCGCCACCGCCATGATGAAAGACATCTCCGAGGGCGAGGGCGACCTTACGAAGCGCCTGGTCACGCCGAATAACGATGAGATCGGCGAGATGGCCCTTTATTTCAATAACTTTGTGGAGAAACTGCAGGGCATCGTGGGCCAGATGGCGACCAACGCGTATGCCGTGGCGGCTTCCGCCACCCAGTTGTCGGCGGTGAGCGAACAGACGGCCGGCAACGTGCAGGTCCTGTCGAACAAGACCTCCACCGTGGCGGCCGCTGCGGAAGAGGCGAGCGCCAACACCCTTTCGGTGGCGGCGAGCATGGAAGAGGCCTCCATCAACCTGAGTTCCGTGGCCAGCGCAACGGAGGAGATGAGCGCCACCATCGGCGAGATCGCGTCCAACACTGAGCGCGCACGCATGATCAGCAACGAAGCGGGCCAGCAGGCGGCTTCGGTTTCCGCCATGATGCAGGAGCTGGGCCTGGCCGCGCAGGAGATCGGCAAGGTCACCGAGACCATCACGGATATCTCGTCTCAGACGAACCTCCTCGCGCTGAATGCGACGATCGAGGCGGCCCGGGCCGGTGCGGCGGGCAAGGGCTTTGCCGTGGTGGCTAACGAGATCAAGGATCTGGCCCGCCAGACCGCGCTTGCGACGGAAGACATCAAGGCAAAGATCGCCGGTGTCCAGGGTTCGTCGGGCAGCGCCATCTCGGATATCGAAAAGATCACGGGCGTCATCGGCGAGGTCGGCCACCTGGTGTCGGGCATTGCAGCGGCTATCGAAGAGCAGGCCGTGGTGACCAAAGACGTGGCGGGCAATATCGCCCAGGCCTCCGCCGGCGTGCAAGAGGCCAATGAGCGGGTCGGACAGACCGCCTCCGTGTCCAAGATGATTGCGGAGGATATCGCGGGCGTCAGCGGTGCCGCTGCGGAAATCCGCGCGGGTGGCGAGCAGGTCCAGTCCAGCGCCGCGAGTCTTTCGGAGTCCGCCGCGCAATTGAATGCCCTCGTGGGCCAGTTCAAGGTTTGAAAATAGGTCTTGTCAATTTCGGGGCGGCTGGCTGGGAGTCCGCCGTCCCGGAAGACGCAAGGCCCTTTGGCTGTTGTATTGTCGCCGGGCAATGAAGCCCTGCGTGCGGAATAGCGCGTACCGGATGGCCCAGAGGAACTGCCGGATGAAGCAGGCGTACCGCAGTCTGTTGCTCATGGCCTGGTTCCACCGCACGGTCATGGGTACCAACAAGGACATCAATTTTGCGTGGCCGACACTGGCGTGGCAGTCTGCGCAGGCGTCTGAGAATTTTAAAGGCGAGGAAGCCGGTATGCAGAGGCGAACGAGCGCGTGGGTCAGACGGCGTCGGTGTCGAGGCTTATGGCGGAAGACATCGCCGGGGTCAGTCAGGTGGCGGTGGAGATTCGGGCGGGGGGCGAGCAGGTGCAATCGAGTGCCGCGGGACTTTCCGATGTTGCCGCGGAACTCCGCGCACTTGCGGGACAGTTCAAAGTTTAAACTCAGCACCCGGGTCGCGCCGCGGGGCGCGGGGATCGCGATAAGAAAGGAATCTTCATTACATGGAATACGATAGCGAAAATGGAGACGGAATGCTGATCACCGGGTTTTCGGTGGGTGATGCTTCCTTTGGCGTGGACGCGCGGCTGGTGCTCGAAGTGGTGAAAGTGGGGGAGTTGACCCACGTCCACGGCGCGCCGCGCGATGTGGTGGGCATCCGAAATCTGCGGGGCCGGATTGTGACGGTGATCGATATGGCGACCCACCTCGGCCTGGGCAGTGTCGCCATTGGGCCTGATTGTCGGCTGCTGATCATGGAGAGTCAGGGGGAATCCTTTGGCTTTCTCGTGGAGGCGGTTACCGATGCCATCTCCATCGAGGAGCAGGGCCTGAGCGCGCCGCCGGCGAGCCTAGATCCGGCATTGCGCGGGCGGCTGCTCGGCGTATGGCGGGAAAACGAACGTCTCACCGCCGTGCTCGACCCGGCGACCTTGTTTCGCTGGGAAGATTCTCTGGCGTGAAGGCGGGTGTGGCGAAGCCTGATTCGCCCTGCCTGATGAAAAGCGAATTTACCAGGGGGGTTCGGCGCATCCGGTGCCGTTGACACTGCGGGAGTTGAGTGAATTGAGAGTTGTAGTAGCGGATGATGCGATTCTTTTCCGGCGCGTAATGGAGCAAGTGCTGAGTTCCCTGCCGGGGGTGGAGGTGGTGGGCCTGGCGCAGAATGGAAGGATTGCCCTGCAAAAGGTACAGGAGCTGAAGCCCGATTTGTTGACCCTGGACATGGAGATGCCCGAGATGGACGGGCTGGCCGTGCTGGATGCCTTGAAGGGCATGCAGGGCGCGCCCACCGTCATTGTGGTCAGCGCGCTGACACTCCACGGCGGGCGATTGACGCTCCAGGCCCTGCAGCGTGGCGCCTTTGACTTCATCACAAAGCCGGACGAATCCGGCGCGGAAAAGAGTCGGGAGTCACTTCGCCAGGAGCTCACGCTTCGGGTCAAGGCCCTCTCCCTCCGGCTTGGTGTGCGCGGGATTCTGCGGGGCACCACCACGGCGACACCGGCGTCTCCGCCCGTGCCGTCCAATGCCGCCGCCATCTCCGTGGTCGCGTCCCGAGGCGTGCCCGTCACCCAGAAGCCGGAAATGCTCCTCATCGGCGTTTCCACGGGCGGGCCCAACACCCTTGCGACACTCCTGTCGGCACTGCCCGCGAACCTCGGTATCCCGGTCCTCATCGTGCAGCACATGCCCCCGCTCTTCACCCAGTCGCTGGCGGAAAATCTGGATGCCAAGTGCGCTTTGCGTGTGCGCGAGGCGGCCCACGAGGAGATCGCGGAGCCAAACACGGTATATATCGCGCCCGGCGGTCGCCAGATGCGCATCGCACCGGTCCCCGATGGCCGGAAGATCATCCAGATTACCGACGATCCCCCGGAGAACAATTGTAGGCCGGCGGTGGACTACCTTTTCCGGTCGGCGGCCACGCACTATCCAGGACGCTCGCTGGCGGTCATCCTTACCGGAATGGGCAGTGATGGAACCCTGGGCCTGCGCTTGCTCAAGCGCCACGGCTGCCATGTCATTGCCCAGGACGAAGCCAGTAGTGTGGTCTGGGGCATGCCGAAGGCGGCCGTGGACGCCGGGGTGGCCGATGTCGTGCTGCCTCTGGACGCCATCGCGAGTAAGATTATGTCACTGGTCCGTGGAGGACATCCTTAATGGCAGTTCAACTCACCAAAGATGAACTTACCGCATGGAGCCGCTATGTCATGGAGCTCTGCGGCATCTTTCTGGACAACTCCAAGGCCTATCTGATCGAGACCCGGCTCTCCGTCCTCATGCGCGAGACGGGCGCGGGCAATTGGTCGGAACTCCTCTATAAGGTCAAAGGAGACGCCTCGGGGGCGATGAAACGCAAGGTGATCGATGCCATCACCACCAACGAGACGTCCTTCTTTCGCGATACCTCGCCCTTCGAGCTGCTTCAGCACAAACTCTTCCCCGAGCTGATCGACCGGCGTGCGAAGTCAAACCTCAAACCGGTACCCATCCGCATTCTGAGCGCGGCCTGTTCCACGGGACAGGAAGCCTACAGCACCGTCATCGTCCTCAAGGAATTGCTGGGGGACTTCCGGGGCTACGATATCCGGATCTTGGGCTTGGACATTTCCGATGCCGCTGTGGCCCAGGCGAGCTATGCCCACTATCTGCGCTCCGACCTGGATCGGGGCATGAGCCCGGAGAAGCTTAACAAGTACTTCGAAATCGTGGGAGACCGCTGGAAAGTGCGGGACGAACTTCGGGCAACCACCACTTTTCGTCGGGCGAATCTGCTGGAGCCCGTCGCCGCCACGGCACCCTTCGACATCGTTTTCTGCCGCAATGTGGCCATCTATTTCACCGAACCCGACAAGATCAAACTCTTCCAGAACCTGGGGCGGGCGCTCGCACGGGACGGCGCCCTCATCATCGGCTCGACGGAGTCCATCACGGGGCTGTGTCCGGAGTTTGAGCCCCAGCGCTATCTCCGATCCGTGTTCTACCAGAAGAAGGCCTGATCGGATTCTTGTTATTGTGACCCGCACTTATCAATAATTCGGGGTAAGTGCGCATTCCGATGCGGCACGCTGGCCCCACGTCTTCGCCCGGAGTTCCACTACGTGCCCACGTCTCACAGCCTGGCGAAGCATGCCAGGGTTGTTCTCCTCCTCAACGTCCTCTACAACATCGCCGATGCGCTTTGCAGCGTGTTCGTGGGCGTGTATTTCTATATCCACAGCCTTCGCTTCGAGGTGGTCTGCTACCACTATCTCGCGCTGTACTTCGTGACCCCCGTGGTCTACCTCCTCGCCGGGTGGTACGCCCAGCGCTTTGACCGGCTCCACGTGTTTCGGCTCGGCGTCGCCTTTCACGCCATCTATTATGGCCTGCTCCTTTACATGCAGCAGGAAGCCGCCAACCACGCGGTGGCCCTCGGTGGGGTCCTGGGGATCGCCTGGGGACTCTTCTGGGCGGGAAACAATACCTTCAACTATGATGTGGTCAATGCGGCCCAGCGCGACTACTTCTTCGGCTGGCTCAACGCGGTGACCGGGGCGTCGCGCTTTGCCGCGCCCGCCCTCAGCGCCCTGATCCTCTATCTGGTGCCCGGTGAGGAGCGAGGCTACTACGTGCTCTTTGCCACGGCGGTGGGCCTCTACCTCTGCAGCATTGTCGCGAGCGCCTGGGTGCCCTCCGACAGCCAGTGCCGGCCCTTCCACCTCGCCCGTGCCCTATTTCCCGGTCGTGATCAGCGGGACTGGCGCCTAGTCATGTGGGCTTCAGTGACTCAGGCGGGTTCCTTTCACATCTTCTATATCCTGCTCGGGCTGGCTATGTACATGAAGACGGGAAATGCGGCAACCGTGGGGGCCTTCACCTCTTTCCAGTACCTGGCGGGTATAGCCGTCTCCTTTTATGCCGGGCGGCGCGTGCGGCGGGAAACTCGACGCGCCTACATGTTCTGGGGCACAGTTTCCCTGGTGGGTGCCGGGGCCATTATTGGATGGGAAATCAGCATCGCTTCCCTGATCATATTTGGATTCATCCGTTCCATTGCGGAGCCGCTCTACATGATTCCCTATTCCAGCATTCGCCTCGATATCATCGACGGCAGCGTCCGTGACCCGGCGGAGCGAATCGAGTACATGTGCGCCAGTGAAGTGCCCCTGGCGATCGGGCGGGTTTTGATGATGGTGCTGCTGTTGGTCCTGTCGGGCACGCTGGACGAGCTGGGCCTCCGAATTGCCCTCTTTCTGCTGTGTGCCAATCGAATTGTGACCTACCTGATAATTGTGCGAACAAGCGTGGTGCAAAAGGGGGCCAAGGTGGTATCATAAGGGTGGAGGAGGGGCCTTGATAGTCCAAGGTCTTGCCGGAGCGGTGTGCTTGCCGTGATCGGCTCCAAAAAAAACGGCCTCCAGGTCCGATAGTGGTCGGTCCAACGGGGTACGGGGCGATGCAGTGGCGACAAAGCGGTCCACAATAGAACGATACAGTGTCACCTGTAAGTGTGGCAATACCATGCGCGTGCGCAAGCGGCATTTTGGCCGGATGTGTCGGTGTACCGTCTGCGAATTTCCCATCTATGTGACCATCAACAGCGTGACCCCCCCGGTCCATCCGGAGGACAAGAAGGAATTCCATCACTACGACGCCGCGTCCATCCCCTTCAAGTGGGAAAAAGGCGATTTGCTGATGGAGCTTTACGACGTGCGCGATGAACTCGGGCGCGGGGGCATGGGCGTGGTCCACCGGGTTCACCACCGCGGCTGGGGCATCGACGTCGCCGTGAAGAGTCCGAAGGAGCGGCTGGTGGAGGAGCGGGGCTGGGTGGCGACCTTTGAGCACGAATGCGAAACCTGGGTGAACCTGCCGCCCCACCCCAATACCGTCATCTGCTATTGCGTCCGCCGGCTCGGCGATATCCCCCGGGTGTTCGTGGAATATGTGGACGGCCCCGATCTGGGCAACATGATCCGGGACAAGAGCCTCTACCGGGGCTCGACGGAAGAAAAGCTGCACCGGATGCTCGACATCATCATCCAGGTGTGCAAGGGACTGAACCATGCCCACGTGAACGGGGTGGTCCATCAGGATGTGAAGCCGAAGAATATTCTGGTGGCGAAGACGGGCGAGGTCAAGGTAACCGATTTCGGGCTCGCGCGCGTGGGGGTGGCGGAGCGGGATCCGGGTTCGAGCAGTCCCGGGAAACTGATTCGCTGGGGCCCCCTGGGGGGCACGCCGGTGTACAGCTCGCCGGATTACAAGCGCCTGAATGAAGTGACCGCCCAGAGCGATGTCTGGAGCCTCGGACTCGCCATTCTGGAAATGTTCAGCGGGGAGGTCTTTTGGCACGATGGTCAGGAGGCGCGTTCCACGATGAAAACCCTCCTCCAGTACGGTGCCCGCTATCCCGAGGTTCCGCGAATGCCGAAGTCGCTCGTGCCCGTACTCGATCAGTGCTTCGAAGTCGAGCCCTCCGCGCGTCCCGAGGGCATGCTCGGGCTGGCCCGCCTGATCGAAGATGTATACCGCCAGGAGATCGGGCGGGTTTATCACCGTTCGAGCCACGATCTCGAGGTACACAATTTCGATCTCATGAACAACCGGGCCGTGTCCCTGGCGGATCTGGGGCAGGCCCATGAAGCCGAGGCCCTGTGGACCGAAATCCGGGGCGCGGATCCGAATCATATCGAAGCGCGCTACAATCTGGCGCTGCATCAGTGGCGGATTGGAAAGATCTCGGACAACGAAGTCGTGGCGAAGCTGTATCGCCTGTGCGCCCTCCACGAGGGCCACTGGATGCCGCCGTACCTCCTGGCCCGCGTGCTGGTGGAGCGGGGCGACGCGGCGGCGGCCTGCATCGTCCTGGACAACCTCAGCGATGGCGACAAGCGAAGCCGCGAGGTCGCCTTTGGCATCGCGGTCTCCCACGAGCGCATGCCCAAGGACAAGAAGAAGACCTGGGAGTTCCTGTCCCACTCCACGGCCCTCACCGCGGTCCATCTCTCCAATGATGGCAGCCATTTTCTCTCGGGTTGCCTGGCGGGTAAGATTCGCTATTGGGAGCGCCACGAACACCGATTGCTCAAGACCCTGGACGGACACGCGGGCGCGGTAAACGCCTTTGCCGTACGCCGCGCCGGGACCATCGCTTTTTCCGCCGGGGCGGACGGAACGATCCGCCAGTGGGACCTTGCACGGGGCGAAGGTCAGCGGGTGCTCGAAGGACATGAAGGGCCCGTGCTGAGCCTCGATCTCTGCGACGATATGCGCGTGCTCATCTCGGGCGGACAGGACGGAACGGTCCGCCATTGGGATCTCACCACCGGGGCCTGCGTCCACGCCTGGCACACCCAGGACTCACCGGTTTTCAGCCTGGCGGTAAGCTCCAACGGTGCCTACGCCATCTCCGGGCACGAGTCGGGCAATCTATCGGTTTGGGACATTCGAGACGGGCGACTGTTGAAACGCTATACGCAGAACAAGGGCCCCGTCGTCTCCATGGCGGTGAGCCATACCCGCCCCTATGTGGTCACCACGAGCGGGCGAAACATCCGCGTCTGGAACCTGGGTCGGGGCGAAATTATCCATACGCTACGCGGCCACAAGACCGATGTGCATGGCGTCTGCATCGACCAGATGAATCGCTATATCCTGTCGGCCTCCGCTCAGGGCACCTTGAAGATGTGGGACATGAAGACCGGCCAGTGCATTCGCAGCCTTCAGGGGACGGCGCCCGTTGCACTGAGCCAGGATGGGCGCTACTGCCTGACGGGCGATGAAGCGGGGGTGCTCAAATGCTGGCAGGTTCACCTGGACGAAGCGCCGCTCATCGCGCCCTTTGTGATCTGCCGGGATTTCATGAAGCGATCCGATATCCCCGAGGTGGAGGTCTGAAGGATGAGGGATGAAGGATGAAGGGTGACGGGTGAAGGGTGAAGGGTGTGTCTCGTCCTGCTGTATATTGTCACTTGGCATAGAGGAGAGACAAGGTTATGGCAGGAGTAAGCGTTCTTAGATACAGTGAAGGGTTTAAAATTCAGGTAGTTCGAGAGCTTGAGTCTGGGAAGCTTTCAAGCATAGGTGAAGCGAACCGTCGCTACGGTATTACTGGCGCCACTACGGTGAATAGTTGGCTTAAGAAGTATGGTCGAGAATGTGACCTACCAAGGGTGATTCGTGTGGAAAAGCCGGACGAGCGTGACCAACTCAAGGAACTGCGGGCAGAGAACGACCGGTTGAAGCGTGCGTTGGCGGATGAGCATCTTCGCGCGTCGTTAAACGCTTCCTGGTTGGAGGAGGCCTGTGCTGAATTGGGGGTGAGCGATGTTGAGGCATTCAAAAAAAAACTCGACGGCAAGCGATAGGTCGGAGTATGGCGCGACCGGGTGATAAGGTTTCGTTGAGCGGCCTTTGCGACCTGGCAGGGTATAGTCGGCAGGCTTATTACCAGGAATGCCGTGCGCGCCAGAAGCGGTCTGTTGATGAGGATGCTATTGTATCCCTGGTGAAGGAGCTTCGGAAGCTCCATCGGCGTATGGGCACACGTAAGTTGCTCTTTTTACTCGAACCGACGTTGAAGGAGTTTGGGATATCGATAGGCCGGGATCGCCTTTTCACGGTGCTGCGAAGGCGCGGATTGCTGGTAAAACGTCGCAGGCGCGGCACCCGGACCACGGATAGTCGGCACGATTGGTACACCTGGCCCAATCTTGTGCGCAACGTGGAGCCAACGATGATTAATCAGGTGTGGTTGAGCGATATCACCTACCTGCGTACGGATGCGGGATTTTTGTACTTGTCGCTCATAATGGATGCTTATTCTCGGAAAATAGTTGGACACCATCTCAATGCGGGCCTTGAGGCCACCGGCTGCATTAAGGCGCTCCAGGTTGCACTGAAGGGGCTGGCCTCAGGTGCCCGCCCTATCCATCACTCTGACCGAGGCCTCCAATACAGCTGCAAGGAGTACGTCGGAATACTGCAGGAGAGAGGGTGTCTTATCAGTATGACGGAGCTAAACCATTGTTACGAAAATGCGACCGCCGAGCGGCTCAACGGGATTCTGAAGCAAGAGTATGGTCTTGACGAGACGTTTCGTAATAAGGTGCAGGCGGAACAGGCTGTAGTCCAAGCGATACTCTTGTACAACGGCAATCGGCCTCATCTATCACTCGGGTACCGGACTCCAAATGCTGTTCATTTGGCGGCATGAAATTATCCGTACTCGCTCAGCTCTCCCTCCCCTAGGGGAGGGAGAGCTGAGCGAGAGAAACAACCGAAACAAGAAACAGAAGTCGGAACAGCCAATTGACAACTTATGGCCAGGACTTGACATGGGCGCGGTTGATCCTTCATCCTTCATCCTTCATCCTTCATCCTTCAATACCGCACCTGCCCAAGCGCTTCGATCCGCTGCGCCGCCCTGAGGGTCTTGGGATCGTCCGGGCCGCGTGTTTCGGCGTAGATGTCCCGGGAGGCTTGGAAGTAATCCAGCGCGGACTCATGATCCTTCAGGGCTAAATAGAGGTTGCCCAGGCCGAAGGCGTCGGCGGCCACCTGTTCGTGCTCCCGTCCATAGCGCGCTTCGTTCAGCGTCATCGCGGCGCGGAGATATTCGGCGGCCCGATTCAACTGTTTCAATTCCTTTGCGATCTTCCCTATTCGTGAATACAGGCTGACGAGGGCGTCGTCGTCCATCCACGGTGTGCGCTCATGCAGCTTCAGGGCCTCGGCCATGGCCTCCTCCGCGTCCGCAAGCTGGCCGAGACGCGCGAGAGCCCGGCCCAGGTAGATGTAGTCCGGTCCGAGTGCCGGCGAATCCCCCCCTTCGGCCAGCCGGGTCGTAACAAGGGCCTCGTTCAGGCAGAACACCGCCTTGTCAAAGTCATGGTCATCCATGAAGGCCCGGCCCTTCTGCCGCCATACGGCGGCCTTCTCCCGTGTGGCCTGGCTGGTGAGGGCCTTGTATATCGCCAGGGCCTCATCAAAGCACTTCTGGGCCTCGGCAAATCGGTTCAGACCCCGGCCCGACTTGCCCATCCCGATCAGGTCCGCGGCCACATGGCGGTGGACAGGCCCGTAGTCATCGCGATCGATGTGGAGCGCTTGCTCATAAAGGTCTCGGGCCCCCAGCGCGTCGTGCTGCTCCAAGAGGCACTGGGCGAGGTTACGCGTGAATTTCCCGAGGTTGCCCGGCTCCGGCTGCTCCGCGTGCTCTTCCGCCTGAATGGCCTTGTGAAAATACTGGCGGGCCGTGACGTAGTCCTTTTCCTTGAAGAAGAGCTGCCCCAGGCCATTCATGCTTTCGGCGACGAGAGAGTGATTCCAGCAGTAGACCTCCATGAAGACCTTGATGGCGTGCTGGTAGGCCATTTTCGCCCGGCGGACATCGCCCATGAGCTCCAGGACCTGACAGAGGTTGCGGCTGGGCATGGTGAGCATGCTGCGGTGGGCGGGGCCCAGGGCGGCATCGCGCGCGGGTCCGTAGACCGCTTCACAGACACGAAAAGCCCGCTCGTAGCATGCTCGGGCTTCCTCGTAGCATCCCATATCCTGCAGGATTACGCCCAGGCTGTTGGCCCGGGCGGCAATGGTCGGATGCACAGCGCCGTAGAGGGTCTCCGCGCAGCGGATCGAGCGCTCGAAGCAGTCCCGCGCCGCCGCGTGCTCCTTGCAAGCGTGGAGATAGAGCCCGGTGTGGTTCAGCAGCAGGCCCGTGCCCTCACGGAGCTGGTTGGCGTGCTCGCTGCGCGACGTGACCGTCCGGGTGTGGCGGAAGAGGTTCGAGCATGCGGGTATGGGTTGATCGTAGCGGCTCTCCACCGGGAAGGCCTCGCGCACGACCCGCAGCGCGGTCATCAACCAGGCAAATTCCTGCTCCCGCCCCAGGAGGATACGGGTCGCGGTCTGGATGGAGGGGTGCACCGTGATGCTGTTCTGCTCAAACTGGACGAGACCGAGCTTGTGCAGGAGCGTGAGGGTGGTATTGAGTTGGTCGGGGTCTGATACGCAGCTTCCCAGCCGCTTGGGGAGGAAGGGCGCGCCATCGCAAAGCATGGCGAGGGCGATGTCCTCCGAGTCCATATAGGCGCACAGGGCCATCATTTCCAGCGCGGCGGGATCTCGCTCCGATAGATAGTGAAGCGATTGCTCGACCGCGGCCAGAACGCCGTGCTGCAGGTCGCTGGCCGAGTGAGGCGGGTCATGCTTCGCCAGAGACGCCTCGATGCGCTGCTGGTAGCTCTCAAGGGACGTTGGTGTCACGTGACAGAAGGCCCCCGCGAGGAAAACCGGGAGGGTTGCATGGCCGAAGAGGCGCACCAGGGCGGAGGCATGTTCATCCCGCTGTTGCTGGCTTCGGTGGGCCAGAAAGAGGCAGGCCGCAGGATGGGGAAAGGAAGGGTGCTTCAATACGGCCACCCGCTCGTCGTCCAGGGGCGTGTGCCCCGTGATGAGAATGCGCCCATTGGGCTGGGCCGGAAACAGCTCGGTCAAGTGCTCGAGCGAGACGGCACCATCGCAGACGAGCAGCCAGCGCATATGGGTTTCCATCCAGTGCTTGATGGCGGCGAGCTGGTCCTGGATCGGGGCTTCATCATTCCACTTTCCATCGAGACCCCGACCGGCCCGGACGAGGTCGAGGCGGGCCAGGGTGGGGTCCTTGGCGTCAATCCAGAAAGCCCCGTCGAAGTTGGCCCGCGCCCGAAACGCGTAGGACAGGGCCGTCTGGGTAGTGCCGGAGCCCACGGGACCGAACAGATGAACGATGGGCTGCCGCTGAAAAGTATTGTGCAGGGTCGCGAGCAGGGATTCCCTGCCCATGAAATAGGGATTGATCCGCTGGCGCAATCGCCAGAAGCGGGGTTCGGGGGTGTGAACGGGCTGGGGGCGGCTGGCGAAACCATCGGCGGGATAGGGGGTGTCGATGGGATCGGAAGGGCGGCGTCGGTGCTGTTGTACTTCGCTGTCGGGGAAGGGCGTATCGATATGCCCGCCTTCGAAGCTGTCCTCGTCACGCATGGCGCAACCCTCCCCGGAGCGCCGAGCGCGGGGAGCGTGCGAGCATGCCTGGGCCGAGGGCCGAAGGTCCCAACGAGTCATTCTCCATCGCCGCGGAACCCCGTGCTTCATGCACTTCGGTTCGCGACGCCATCATCATCTAAGATCTTACACGGAATTGGTTTCCACCCGAACTATGATACCGGCTTTTGTCGAGCGAGTAAAATCCGTCCCCCGGCTAAATATCCCGCGGCGGCGAGGAGTCCGGCCGTGGCCATGGCCTGGAGCAGGGCCAGCGCCGAGACGGCGGCGGCGGGGCCATAGTGCATCAGGGTAAAGATGCGCAGCGAGACGGGCACCCAGCCGGGCGGCGCAACAAGCACGGTGGTCTCCACCTCGCCCATGACGAGTATGGCGAGGCAGGCCCAGACCGCCAGCAGCGAGCGGCGCAGCAGCGGCAGCACGATGGTCAACAGCGTGTGCCGGTTGGATCCGCCGAGGTTCCGCGCGGCTTCCACAGTCTCCGCCGGGAGCCAGGCCAGCGCCAGGCGGCATCCCAGCCAGGCAAAAAGAAAGTTGCGGCCGACCGCCGCCAGCACCAGGATGGCGAAGTGATCATAGACCCAGCCGAGAGGGCCGGGGTGGTTCCAGACCTGGATGAGTCCGACACCGAAGACGGGGCCGGAGGCGAGCCACGCCAGGGCACAGGGCAGGACGATGAGACGGCTCCGGTGTGGCGGCGTTGCCCAGGCCAGAGGCAGGGCGAGAGCGATCATGAGCGTCGCACTGAGGGCGGCGAGGAGCAGGCTGGTGCCGATCTCACCCGCGCCGGTGTGCCACGCGGCCAGGAGCGTTGGCGGCGGCAGGCATCGCCAGACGAGGGCGGCCAGTGGAAGCCCGATGGCCAGGAGCACAACCAATACCACTGGTGCCCAGCCCCACACCGCCGCGTGCGCATGAAAGTTATCACGGCGGGTCTGGCGCGGTGTCGAGGCGGGCGCGCCGCGTCGATTGAGCCGCACGGCGAGGAACAAAACGGCCATGCCTGTGAGGCAGAGGGGAAGGGCGGTGAGCGCCGCCTGGCGCTGGTCCAGGAAGCTGTTGAAGCTGGTGAAGATCTCCACGGTGAACACGGGGGTCTGCAGCAGGGAGGGAATGGAAAAGCTCAGCAGGGAGAGAACAAAGACCAGCAGGGCGCCTGACAGGAGTGCCGGAAGCACGAGGGGAAAGAGAAGGCCCAGGCGCGCGAGGGGCCTCGCGCCGAGGTTGCGGGCCGCCTCCGGCAGCGCCGGGTCGATCTGTTGCGCGGCGTTCCACAGGCACCACAGGGGAATGGGATACAGGCTGAGCGCCTGCACGAGGGCCACGCCCGAGGCGGAGTACAGGGGGAACGGATGAGGCGGCAGACTCCATCGGGCTGCGAGGCCATTTACGATACCCTGCTGTCCGAGCAGATCGACCCAGGCCACGGCCAGCACGTGGGGCGGCAGCAGGAGGGGGGTGGTGAGGAGCAGTCGCAGCCACGCTCGATCCCGGAAGCCCGGCTGATCCAGCAGGAGGCCCAGGGGCGCGCCGATGGCAGTAGCAACAAGGGCCGTGGCCAGGGCTGTGCCGCAGGTGCGCGCCCAGAGGGTCCAAAGGCGTCCCGAACTCAGAAGGTCGATGAGATCGCGGGCCGAATCGAGGGGCGACAACAGCAGGGGGAGGGCCATCGCCAGGAGGGGCGTGGCGCAAAGCGCATACACACAAGAGACGCCGAAGTAATAGAGCCAGCGCGGAGGCACCTTCACCGAAGGAGGAGTTCCCGCAGTTGGGTGGCCGCCGTCTCCATCTGCGCGGCCGTTGCGACGTAGCTCACGTCCATCACCTTGATGTCCGCGACAGCGGGTAGTTTTGCAGGCGCCTTCACGGCGGGGTTCAAGGGAATCTGGATGGAACGGCCCTCGGCGAGGCGCTGCTCCACTGCCGGACTCAGAAGATACTCGATCAGTCGCTTCCCGCCTTCCCCATTGGGCGCGCCTTTGATCAGCGACACGGTGTTGGGGATGAGGAGGGTGCCCAGGTCCTTCTGATCGGGGAGAAGCCACTGGACCGGGAGGCCATCCTCGATCCCGCCATTCGCATCGTCCGTGTCTGTGAAACCGAAGGCATACTCGCCCCGGGCCACGCGGTCGCGCACTTCGCCGTTGCTGGCCAGGATGGCGATCTCATTCTCCTGAAGTTTCTTGAAGAAGTCGAAAGCTTTCTCGGGTCCCCACAGGGCATAGAGCGCGGCGGCGTGGGTAGCGGTGGTGCCGAATAGCGGCAGGGCGATGCAGCCCTTGCCCCGGCTTTCCGGACGGACCAAATCGTGGATCGAGGCAGGCGGCATGGCTACATGGTCGGTGTTGTAGATGATGACGCGGGCCCTGGCCGCGAATCCGGTCCAGTAGCCCTCGGGATCTTTGTATTGCGCGGGTATGGCGGCGGCGGCTTGCGGCGTGAAGGCTTCCAGGACGCCCTTTTCCTTCAAGCGGATTGTCTGCGCGCACTCGTTGTTCCAGAAGACATCGCAGCGCGGACGAGCCGCCTCGGAGATGAGGCGCGTCACCAGACCGGTGGTCTTGGAGGCCTCGGTGTCGTAGACCGCCTCGACGTTGATCCCGGTTTCCGCTTCAAAAGCATCGAGGATGGGCCGGGAATAGATCTCGTCCAGGGCCGTGTAGACCACGACCGTATTCGGGGCGCGCCCGACGCAGGAAGAGAGAACTAGGCACAGACCGACGAGACTGAACAGCGCAATGGGACGATTCATGAAGTGCCGCTTCTCTCAGGTTGCATTTTCGAGTTCTGGAGGCCGAAATGGCAGCGGTCAGCGTAGCGGGTGCCTGAGATGGAATGCAAAAGGCTTACGCCCAGGCGATTCCATTCGACACGCGGCGTGCTTCGAGGCGAGCCGGCCGCCATGAATTGACCCGGCTCGGTCAATTCGCGCTCGGCGCAAGCTTGCTTTCGACCACCCGCACCGTGCTCAGGAAGATCAAGTAAGCAAGAATTACATTAAACAGCACGCTAACCAGTCCGAGGGTCTGGGAGATGAGCAAGAAATCATTATTGTTGTTGGTTCCAGGCTGAATTATCGCGAACACGGTGCTGAACAGCATCATGGTGGGGATACTTGCGAGCATAGGCAGTCCGAAGGCGGCGACATAGGCCATGACAATCGCCGAGGCCATGGTCTTGCGGTGGGTGGCGCCATACAGGGCGAATACACTCGTAGTACAAAAGCCGACCAGGGTGCTTATGACGCCGATGAAGGCGAAATAAGCAATCGACAGATCGGCGGGAATGGCGCCGGAAATCAGCCCGAAGGCATAGACGAGCAGGTCTCCCGCGACGAGCCCCAGGACCAGGGGTCGGAGCACGATCCAGACGCCCCGAAGCTTTCCCCACACAATGTCGCGACCGGAAAGGAGAGAGCATCGCAGGGGATCCCACATGTCCTGCTCCCGTTCCGCGATGAATTGGATGGCCATAATCGGGGGCACCATTATGGACACAATAAATCCGGCCATGGATGACGTGCTGAATCCAGCCGTTCCACCACCTATGAGAAGATCCGGAATGGAAAAGAATACGCCCGCGCCGAAGCCGAACAGACCCAGTGCGAAGGGTCGGTGGCCCCGTGCCATCGTACTCACCATCCGCTCCTTCGCGGCGATGGGGTTCTGCTTGTCATCGATCAGGGGGCGGATGGGGGAGCTACTGCGTCGTGCGGGAAGGGCGAACCGATTGCCAATGCGCTCCCGCCAGCCTGGTCGGTCGGGGAGCACGCGACTGCGTGCAATCAACAGAGCTACCGTGGCAACGCAGACCTGATAGAGCGCGAAGAACAGGCAGGGCACCCACCCGGACAGGCCGCCATAGACCAGGCTGAATGCGCGCGTCGGGCCCAAGTACTCCAGCCAGGACATTGGAGGAAGGGGCAGAATCGAAGCAGCCGTTCGCAGAACGACCGGGAGCATGACCATCGCGGCGACGCCCAGACCTGAGAGGTAGAGCGCGCGACCGTGGTTGTTGGCCCAGGACGAGGCCATCAGCCCGATGCTGGCGGTGCCCAGCGCCAGGCTGAAGAGCACGATGGCCGAGTACAACAACGCGTCTGTCTCCATACCCGCGAAGAAATACACGAGTCCGCTGAAGGGGAGCACACCGATGAAGAAACCCGCATAGAGCCCCGCCATCGCCAGGGCCTTGCTCCAGACAATCCAGGCCGGGGGAATTAACGTAGTGTAGAGCAGGGGAAAGCAGTCCTGACGCCGTTCGGAAACCATGGAGGATGCAGCAGCCCCAGGTACCACGATCAGCGCGGCGGCAAAAAGAAGGAAGAACTGGGTGCGAAACAGGTTCCGCGCGAAATTCGCCATAGACGTATGGGTGCTGTCGGCCCAGAGAATCAAAACCACCGTCGCGAGTACGAGAAACCCGGTCATGGCCGCGACTGTGCCGAAGAGTCCCCGGTTGCGGGAGAGAACCAGCAACTCGCGTCGCAGAAGCGCAATCGCAGGAGATGGGGGACGTTCTGGATTCATGGTGCGCCGCGCTGCTCCCTCGTGATGCCGCGGGTGTCGCGGCCTTGCGGGAAAGACTATCGCAGGGACCGGCAACAGTGCAACGCGACAGCCCTGGGATACAGGCCAGGCGGTGTTGCGATTTTCGTTTCATTTCATGCCCCGCCAACAATGTGTTAGCATGGCGCAGGGTAATCAGCAACATTAAAGGACGTAAATGCCATGAAAATGCGAAAATACTTGCTGGTGTTCCTCGGAATGACCCTGAGCCTTTCAACCCAGGCGGCGGATCAGGTCAAATTGAAAGACGGCACTGTGCTGCTGGGCAGCGTGGTCGGTATGGCGGACGGGGTACTTCATTTTGAAGCCTCCTTCGGCGGCACCGTGGCCATGCCCTGGGCGCAGGTGACGGAACTGCAATCCGAAACGAGTGCGGTCGTTACCATGAAAGACGGCAAGCCCGTAACCGGTACGCTCTCGCTGGCGGGCGGTGTCCAACAGATCAAGGGCGGTAAAGCGGGGGATACGCCACTGAAGCTG
Organism: Candidatus Hydrogenedentales bacterium; assembly: GCA_942492815.1. Taxonomy (GTDB): domain Bacteria; phylum Hydrogenedentota; class Hydrogenedentia; order Hydrogenedentales; family JAEUWI01; genus JAEUWI01. Next base: position 1,028,357 of record OW818658.1, read on the forward strand.
GGCGAGATCGTCTCCATCGCGGTGGACGGAAAGACCCTTCCCGCGGCGGACGATAAAGTTGCGCCGGCAAAGGCGGAGATGGCGAAGACGGAGGCCCCCGCTCCAGCAGCGGCTGCGCCAGCCGCCGCCACCGCCGCACCCGCGTCGGTCGCGCCCGAAGCAGCAGCGGCCCCCGCGCTTGCACCCGCAACGCCGGCACCCCAACCCGCCGAAGGAAAAACCTGGGCGGGCCGGGCGGAACTCGGGCTGAACGGCCAGACGGGGAACAAGGAACGCTTCGACGTGCGCGCGGGTATCGATGTGAACCGAAAGTCCGAGGGTTCGCGTCTGAACCTCTACCTCAAGGGACAATACGCCGAAACCAACAGCGAGCGATCCGCCAACGAAGTCATGGGCGGCACGCGGGCGGAGTGGGACATCAGCGAACGCACCTACGTGTTTGGGAAGCTCGATCTGGAGCACGATGAGTTCGAGGATCTCGAAGTCCGGGCAACGGCGACGACGGGTCTGGGCCACTTTTTTGTGAAGCGTGAGACCCTGGAGCTCAAGGGCTGGCTGGGTGCGGGTTATGAGCACGAGACCTTCAAGAAGGACCCGGAGCCCGTGCCGGACGACCTGCCCAAACCCACCACGCTCGAAGAATCGATCCGCCAGATTCTGCTGATCACCCGGCAGGACGATGTCATCACCACGACGACGGACGAGGTGGTTGCGGAAGCGGGTTACAGCTACCGGCAGGACTTCAAGAAAAATTTCCGATTCAAGCACGGAATCACCTACTATCCTTCCGTGGACGATCCCTTCGAGCAGTACCGCGTCACGGCGGACACCTCCTTGGAGTTTCCCGTGGGGAAGGAGCCGGATTGGACCGTGCGCGCGGGGGTGCGCAATGAGTTTGACGCCACGCCCCAGGAAGACGTGGACAAGCTCGACACGACGTATTATCTGAATCTCGGTTACAATTTCTAGGCGTAGCGCCTTAGGAGAAGACATCATGGATACGACCGATCCCCTTTTCGGCATTCTGCAGACCCTTATCGACATCCTCATCGAGCTTATCCGCGCCCAGTTCGCCGACTTCGTTGCGCTCTTTGAGATTCTTCAGGAACTGGGCATCATCATGCCGCTATGATCGATCCGGCGGCCCGATTTTCCAACCGGGTCTCGGATTATGTGCGGTTTCGACCGCGCTATCCCGAATCCCTCATCGACGTGCTGCGTGACCGTTGCGGACTGAAGCCGGGCCAGGTCATCGCCGATGTGGGTTCGGGCACCGGCTTCCTGGCAGAGCTTTTTCTGCGCCACGGCAACGCCGTCTTCGCTGTGGAGCCCAATGCCCCCATGCGCGAGGCCGCCGAGGCCCTCTACGGCACCTCGCCGGGCTTCCACAACGTGGCGGGCAGCGCCGAGGCCACAGGACTGGCCGAAGTGTCGGTAGATCTGGTCACGGCGGGCCAGGCCTTTCACTGGTTCGACGCCGACGCCGCGCGGCGGGAATTCGCGCGTATCCTCCGGCCCGGGGGATGGGTGGTGCTCGTGTGGAACGAGCGCCCCGCCGCCGAATCCGGCTTTCTCGCCGACTACGAAGCCCTCCTGCAACGCCACGGCACCGACTACGCCCTCGTGGATCACCGCAACGTGGACGAGACGAAACTGGCCGCCTTCTACGGCGGGAAATTCGACCACACCGTGATCGACAACGTCCAGTGGCTCGACCGCGAAGGCCTCGCGGGCCGGGTCCGTTCCTGCTCCTACGTGCCCGCGCCGGGTGAGGCGGGCTACGACGCGATGATGGTCGAGTTGGACGGGGTTTTCGACATGCACCAGAAAGACGGGCGCGTGGCCATGACCTACGATACCAAGATCTATTTCGGGAGGTTGGGGGACTGAAGTGGCGGGTTGGATGCCCACCGCGATTGCTATCGGGTCGCGCGCCAAAGTCTAGAGTAAAGATAAGAAAGCGTGGCGAAAAGCCAGATGCAAAATAGCCCAATTACGAACGTGTGACTTACTGCGAATACCAGCGTGCTGGAAAATCCGCGCAGTGCCGAGAGTTGGCCAACGGAGTACGGGAGGAAGAAAACAACGCAGGTCGCACTCAGTGTGATGCCCGATGCTCCGGCAATAGCGGGCATCAGCCTTCTGGTCATGGCCGTGCCGAGCATGGCGGCCAGCACGATAAAGAGAAAGTGCAAGGGAAGAAACGCGAGGTCGATCACGTAGAAGTAACCGGGCGTGCCGGACTGCTCGGGGAGCGTGCCGGATAGATGGAGTACTGCGATGCAAGACTTGCAGAGCAGGACCGCGCACAATTCAACCTTCAATAGTCGAAACATCACGGCGATTTTACCGAGTACCAGATCTCCGCCATCCAGCAGGGTCATTCGAAGCATGTCGAAGGTCGTCGCTTCCCGTTCCTTGACCATGATTGCGGCTATAATTGGGGGAACCAGAACGAGTATGCAAAGTCGCTCCAGGACTGACATATAAATTGCTCGATCTGGTATTGAAAAAGTTACCAGGACATAGGTAAAGGCTACGATGTAGAGAACGTCCCTGGAGTCTTTTTCATTGCGGTCTGCTGTGCCGCGAACGTCCTTGAAGCGCAGCGGGTTTACGTGATCCGGAATCGGGACAAAGGTATACGCATTTGCGTCGAGTGTGGGGCTGGGCTTCGCGATTCGACTTTTTTCGAGCGGCTTTCTCCCGGGTTCAGGGGGGCAGGGCCTGGAGGCCTTGCCGAAAAGCATGGTGGCGAGCAGGGCTGCACAAGTTACAAGTTGGAAGCTGGCATAGATCAGAGAGAACATTGCGGGACTTTTGGAGATACCAAGCAAGACGGGACCGAGGCTTGGAAGGGACCGAAGTGGAGGTAACCAATACAGGGCCATGGGGACCACGGTGGATACGGCGGCAACGAGGAAGAAGCTGGCACTGATGGCCTGGGCCGGCTGATCGAATCGGCTGGAGCACCAGAGGCCGATGGCGGTGTTGCAGAGGGCGGCTGGCATCAGCACGGCCAGCGCGTTGAAAAAACTCTCCACGTCGACCCCGGCATAGAAATAGACCACGCCCGTGAAGGGAAGCACGGCGGTGGCCACGAGCAGGGCGCGGATCAGCACGGCGGCGAATTTGCCGAGCACGATGCGGCGGGGCGTGATGAGCGTCGTCAGGAGCATGTCGTAGTTCTCGTCCTGCCGCTCGCCGTTGATGCTGACCGCCGCCAGCGCGGGGATCACCGCGAACACAATCGCCCCCACCGCGAATACCTGCATGCTGAAGAGGGAGCGCATCGCGCCGGACATGAAAATGTAATTCGTCGACGCGGCGTTCATGACGTAGAACGCTGTGCTGTACAGCAGCCCCAACAGCGCGAGGAGCAGCAGGAAGATCTTCCAGCTCCGGAGTCCGGTGAGAAGTTCCCGCCTGATGATCGTCATCGTGAGGGAAGGGGCGCGTTCCTTCATACGGATTTAATCTCCCATCCCTCTGGGCGGTAGGGCACATAGCCCGTATCAAAGACTTCATCAAAGCGCGTCTGGGCGATAAGCAGGGGAACCAGAGAGAAGAGGAGGATTATGCCGGTGACTCCCAGGCTGGTACAAAGGGCTTCGATGCCCGCCAGCTCCCGGACCGGCGTAGAATTCATCACGAATCGAAGCACGACATCCCCCAGGGCAAGCATCACGTATATGGCGGTCAGCGATACGGCGAAGTCCGCCGTGCTCGGATCCCGAAAGCGAACGCACATGAGGCTGATTACAATGACGAAAATTGTCCTGGGAGCCAGAAGCACGACCTTGTAGATGAAGGCATCTGGATCGGCGCCTCGCGCGAGGGCTGCGGTAAATATCTCCTGGCCCGGGAGCATGCGGGGAAGTCCGCCACCCACCATGAACCCGAGTATGACCGGTAACAGCGAGACGAACATGGCCGCCGCAAGGCCATTCAAAACCCGATCCGATCCCTCGATGGTCATCCTGAGGTGGCGGAGCGTCTCCGGGTCCATTTCCCGGCCGCAACGTTCCACCACGATAAGGGGAACAAGCAGATAGAGCAAGGCCGCGCCAACGTCGAAGGAATCCACGCTCCAGCCCATTTTGACAAGTGACCAGCGGTCAAAGCACGCGGCGGCGGCGGCGCAGAGGGAAAAAGCGGCCAACGCCGAAACGGGACGGCTCAGCCGGGTGCGGCGGCGTTCGCGATGATACATGGGGCTTCCCCAGTCGGGGATCGGGCCGTGGGTCGGGCGATTGTTCCCCCTGGGAGCGGCCATTTGGAACAGGCGCAGCCGTGTGATTCTTCCTGCGACGAGACTGGCCAGGGCAACAAGAAGGACGCCAGAAGTCTGCAGCCTGGCGAGGTCCAAACAGTCCCACCAGTCCGCGTCGCTGGCGACGACCTCCATCAGCAGGGTAATGGGGTTGGGGGGCGGAACGAGGGCACCGCCCCAGACGTAGCGCAACGCGGGTACCGCATAGATCAGCATGACGCAGCCGTAGGATGCCACGATGGTGCGGCTGGGGCTTTCCATGACATGGGAGAGGGAGATACCGATCAGGGCGTGGGCCAAAGCCGTGCCATAGAGCATCAGCGTGGCCTGATAAAGGCTGCGCAGCTCGATGCCCGCGAAAAAGTAGATGAACGCGCCAAAGGGCAGCAGGGCGATATGAAAGAACATGAAGACGGCGAGGACGGCCAGGAGCTTTCCCGCGACCACCGTGGCGGGATGGAAAAGGGCGGTGCGGAGGAGGTCGTCGGTCTGCTGGTGTCGTTCCGCAGCCAGGCTTATGGCGGCCAGAGCGGGGACGACCAGGAAGACCACCAGGAGCAGCGTGCTGAATTGAACCGTAAGCACGGTGGCGATGGCGACCACCGGTGTCGTTGTGCGCTCCGCCACCGCAAGCAGGGCGCCGATGGCAACCATGAGCTGGATCGCGGCGGCGGTTATCAGCAGGAACCCGTAACGCCGCTGGCGCAGCGTCGTCAGAAGCTCGCGCCACACAATGGCGGCCAGGGGCGTGGCCGCCCAGTCCAGCAGAGAGAATTGGGCGACGGAACGGGCCATGAAGCTTATCCGACCCCCTTCTGGAGGTGCCGCGCGAGGCGGCGACCAGCGACGCGGAAGAGCGCCAGGGTCACGAGGCCAAAGAAGAGGCTGTTCGCGATCCAGTAGAAGCTGAACATACTGGTGTTGTTGTTGTAGTAGCCGGTGTTCTCCAGATTGGCAAGCTGCGCCGAGAGCGGCGAAGTGAAGGCGATCAGCCGCTCTTCGAATTCCCCGACGACATTGAAATTCCGGGAGTAAGTCCTCGCCGCCTGGAACATCACGAACAGCGCCAGGGGAAACAGCACCAGGGCGCCGATACTCGTGCCATAGCCCAGCAGCAGGGCGGACACGCCGCGCTTGCAGGTTGCCGTGGCCGTGAGCGTGAGCGCGAGGACATACAGCACGCAGACGACCATTGTGCCGAAGCCCGTGAACGCCGCAGCCCAGGCATCGCCCGAGTGCCAGCCGAATATCCCGAGCGGGATGCTGCCCAGCACCGCGCCCGAGACCGGGATCAACGCGGTATACAACCCGGTTCGGAACTTCCCGTTGATGATCTGCTTCGGCTCCAGCAGCGTCATGCGGAGCATGTCCAGATTGCCCCATTCATGCTCTTTCGACATGCCCATGGCGACCAGCGACGGCGTCAGGATCAGGATGACGATGGTGTCAATCAAGATGGGCCAACCCACGAAAGCGGCGACGTCGCGAATGCCGAAATCGCCGCCGACGACGGCAAAGATCGAGACCACCAGGCAGAAAATGGTGAAGCCGTAAAAGATGCGCACGCTGAAGGTGCCCTTGCCCAGGAGGCCGGTCTGCAGCTCCTTGTGATAAAGCGGATTGGAACCATCGGGAATCATCGCCCGGCGGCGGCGCGGATCGATGAGGTAATAGGGAAAACTCTTCCGCCGCGCCTGGAGCACCACCTGGTCGTCGATGGGCTTCTCCTGGTCCACCTTCATGGGTTCGGCGGGTCTGCGGAGGATGGCCAGGGTGATTTTCAGGCCAATGAAGATGACTACGAGCTGATAGGAGAAACTCGCCAAAAGGATCATGACGGCTAGTCGGCCTTCAGCCAGGACGGTGAGAGCGAACATGGGGCAGAGGATGGCCGCGATGTCCTCCCCGTTGCGATTGAAGAGTTCGCTGATCCAGGTGTAGGGCCAGAGCATCTCGGTTACGAGGGCAAAGAGCAGGAGCACGCCGCCCTGAAGCAGAAATCCGATGGCGTAGGTCGTCATGATGGCGGGCAGGGTGCGATAGAACTTCGCCGAACAGGCGAGCCCGATGACGGCGGAGGACAGGGCGGAAAGGGCGATAATCAGCGCCGATTGGACGAACTGGGGCCAGTCGATGCCCACGAGAAAGAAGAAGACCCCGACCAGGGGCAGGGTGGCGATGGCGATCAGGCTGTAGATGCCGAGGACGTTGAAGAGCTTGGCCAGGGCCAGTGCCAGCGGGCTGATATAGGTCATCCGCAGCAGGTCGTAGCTGTCCTGCTGCTTCTCCACGCAAATGGATACGGCGGCCATGGGCGGGACCAGCAGCATGGCGCTGAAATAGAGGCCGAAGGAGAAGACCGTGAAGAGGCTGCGCACTTCCCGGGTCGAAATGGTTCCGCCGTAGCGGACCATGTCCTGCACCACGACACCGAGAAGGAAGACGAGCCCCAGGATCATGATCAGCAGCAGCACGGCGAGAAACAAAAAAGGCTTGGGGCTGCGCAGACCGGTGAGGAATTCACGCTTGATTACGGCCAGGGCGGGGGAAGCGGTCATGGGTTAACTCCGGCAGAATTGCCACCGGAAGCGCCCGTAGGCGATCAGCAGCAAGGGAAACGTCAAAGAAGCGAAAATGATCTGGTTCCACATGAGATATTCGCGCGCCCCCGAGACTTCGAGGCCAACACGTTCCGTGTCGTGGACATGGATGCGCGCCAGCACGGGGGACAGAAATGAGGAAGCCCCCACATCGTCGATGGGCAGGGTCAGATACTGGGGCACAAGGAATTCAATGACGAAGGTAGACAGATAGGGCAGGCCCACAAGGGCCATCAAGCCGGCACTGTAACCGAGGACAAGGCTGGTGCTCGTCTTGCGGCTGCCCCACGCCGCAAGGACAACGACCGACAGAATGTATGGAAAGGTGGCCGATAGCGTGCCGAGATCCTTCAGGAGCGGCGGATAGTCCATGACGAGCAGGGGCAAAGTCCCCAGGAGCAGCCCTGCGCCCAGCGGGGCCATGGCCACCACGGCCGCGTGAAGTTTGCCGAGGGCAATCTGGCGAGGTTTCAACAGTGTAGTGCGCAGGGCGCTGATATTCTTTGATTCAAATTCCTTTGCCATTGCCGGGGCGACAAAGATCGGCATGAGACTGAGCAGCAGCAGACCCTGAAGCATGGTTGGCGTATATCTCGGCGAAGTTGTGCGGGGGCCCTCGTCTCCATACAGTGCGTACAAGGTGCTCATCAGCACCGCACCGATTCCGAAGGCTATTGTGGTGCGTATGCGCCAGGGCGCACTCTCCGCAAACCCGGCCTGGGCTTCGCGCACGAAAATGGGGTTCTGGCGATCGCCGATGAGCGGCCTGCGGCGTCGAGGGTCCAGGAGATAATAGGGGAAACTAAGACGCCGCGCGTTCAAGAGGTCGGCTATGTCGATGGGGTGCGCGTCATGACGCGGGGTGGGTGTGACGGGGCGCACGACAAAGCGCCGGGCGAGTGCAGCGAAAAGTACTATAGCAAGCGTGTGATAGGCAATTGCAATAATGTAGATGCCCGGCGTTAAATTGAACTGGCTTTCGAGGAAAACCCTAAGAGGAAGGACCGTGGCCCTGCAGAAATTGATGACCCAGGGGACCGGCGGGATAAGCTCGCCTGATGGGTTGGGGAAGATAAAGTCATAGATGTGAAAAGTACAGCGCGCAACACCAAATTGAATCACAAAGACTAAAGCGACGGTAGCCAAAAGGGCATGCACTGGGCGGCGAAACGCGGATGAACAGAGTAAACCAGCCATGGCGCTTGAGGCTGCCGAAAGGGCGAGTACGAACAGCAACGAAAGAAATCTTGCCGCTTCCAGCCCGGAAAAGAAGAACATGAGCCCTACGAAGGGAAAGGTTGCTACGGTCAGAATGCCAAACCGGCAGAGTATACAGAGGGCCTTGGCGATCAGGTACTTTTCGGGGGTGATGTGTGTGAGGAGGAGGGCGTCCAGTTCACCTTTCTGACGGTCAATGCAAACCGCGGTGGCGGCGACTGCAGGAATCAACAGCATGGCGCTCAGGAACAGCAGTTGCGTGTACGCCTGAAAAGCGGCTTCGCCGATGCGAAGGCCGAAGTTCGGATCGCTCATGTTGGATCCCGCAATGAACTGGAAAAAAGCCGCGCCCGCGAGCGTCATGACGCCGAGAACCAATGCGACCCAGAAAAAGTTTCTGCCATCGCGCAGCGTCATACGCAGCTCGCGCTTAACCAGGGCCGCCATCGGACCGTCAAAGGATAGTCCGTGGGGATATGGAAGCCGGAGCAGCTTCAATCAGGGTCTCCTCGCCACCGAGATGTTCATGCTCAGATCCCGCCCTTGGTCACATGAAGGAATACATCTTCCAGCGTGCCTTCCTGCTCGCTGAAGGACAGCACGCGCACGCCCTCCTGCACGAGCTTCGTGAGGACCCCCGCGAGCTCTTCGTTGCTCATCTCGGTTTCCATCTGGAATTCGTTGCCCGCGTGCTCCACATTGTCGATGCCGGGAAACTCCGCGAGGACCGCGGCGGCCTTGTCCGCGCCGTCGAGGACTTGAAGGCGCACCTCCTTGTTCTGGCGCATGCTCCGGAGGATCTCCTTGTGATTGCCGAAGGCCAGAAGTGTTCCCCGCTCGATGATCCCGATCTTGGTACACATGTCGCCCAGCTCGGAGAGGATGTGGGAGGAGATGAGGATCGTCTTGCCCATGTCGCGCAGGGCCTTGAGGAGTTCCTTGATCTCGATGCGGGCGCGGGGGTCGAGTCCGCTGGCGGGCTCGTCGAGGAGGAGCACCTGGGGATCGTGGATCAACGTCTTGGCCAGGCAGCAGCGCTGCTTCATGCCTCGGGAGAAGGCGCTTACATAGTCGTCGGCGCGGCTGGTCATATCGGTGAGGGTGAGCACGTCGTCGATAATCGCACGGCGTTGCTTGCTGGGTATTTTGTAGGCCGCGCCGAAGAAATCGAGGTACTCCCGGAGGCGCATGCCGTCGTAGACGCCGAAGGAATCGGGCATGTAGCCGATGATCTTCTTGATTTCGTAGGGGTTCTTCATCACGTCGATGCCGTTGATGGTGGCCCGGCCCGCCGTGGGCGTCAGCAGCGTGGAGAGGATGCGGATCGTGGTGGTCTTTCCCGCGCCGTTGGGCCCGATAAAGCCAAAGATGTCGCCCTTCTCGATCTGCAGGTTGAGGCCCTTGAGCGCCTCAAACTTGTTGTAGTTTTTGGTAAGGTTGATGGTTTCAATCATGGCCATGGGTCTTATTCTCCAACCGTTGGGGGTGTGCTTTTGACGAGGCGGGCGGCGATATAGGCATGGTAATGGACGCTATCGCCCATCGCGCGCGTCCGGGTGAGTTCCACTGGATCGGCCGCGCCGTCGATCGTGGTGGCCTGGGCCTTCAGGGCGATGGTCGATGAACGGGGCTGCAACCAGTCCTTCCAATGGTCCACCGTGTAGGTCTCTCTCGTCAGAACAACGTTGTCGTCCAGCGGGGTTGTGGTGGCTGCCGGACTGGACATTTCCATATCCTGGTTTTCCATATCGCCCAGGCGCAGCGTCACCGTGCGCTGGCCGGAGGTGGTCGTAGTCGCTTCGCAGATTGCGTGAGGGTATTCCTCAAGCCCCATGTTGGAGCGGCGACGACCGCCGTTCTCGGAGCCATATGAGGCATTCGCTGTAACGATCTCGAGCTGGAGTACGTAGTCGTCCGATGCGCGGGCCCAGGTGGGAAGGGTAACGTTGAGCGTCCAGAACTCTCCGAGGTTGATTGCGCGGGCCTTCTGCCTCCAGTCTTCAGGCGTAAGGGGCAATCCGTCGGCGAAGGCGGTATCCGGTCTCGCCTGCATGCCCATCGTCCCCATGGGAAAACTATTGAACTGCGCGAACTGTGGGTCCCGCAATTCAACAGTCAGTTCCAGCGTCTCGGTATCGCTGTCGTTGCGCACATCGAGCCACATCACGGCCAGGGTCGCGCCGAGGTCATCGTCGGCGGAGGTTCCGAGATCGATGCTGCCCACGGGTGGAGCGTTTACCCAGGCAACCAGGCAGGGAGGCGGGGACGCGCCATTGCCGGAGAAGAGCCATTGGGGAATCTCAGAGAGAAACTGGGAGAATTGGCTGCGCTCCTGAAGCTCGATAAGATCCGGTACGGTCATCGCGTCGTTGGGGGCGAGTTGCAAATTTGCAAATTGAGGACCGCGAAACTCCTTCAATTCGAAATCGACGTTCTTCGTGCCCTCCTGCAAGGTGAGGGCCATTCCCCGACCATTGTAGACCAACATGGCGTCGCCGAGGGGCAGTCCAGTCTTGTTTTGAATGGTGCCTTTAAGCTTGCCATCCACTTCCACGAGGTCCGCCTCCAGCGCACCGGCCAGATCGAGGGGCGCCTGGGTCTGGAGGAAGCGCATTTCACTCGCGCCCACGGCGACATTTTGAACGGAGCCGGGCTCCCCCTGAACAAATTGAAAGGGCGACTGGCTCTGGGAGCCAAAGGTCACTCCATCGGGCGTGTACATGGTGGACACGATGTCGGACGCGAGGGTCTGGGGATGGACGAGAGTACCCTCGAAGCGTCCGCTGCCCTTGGCGAGGAGACCCGTGATACCGTGAAGGGTCGCGCGGGTGGAATTGGCGCTTACTTCAAGGATCTCCAGTTGCTCCAGCTTCGTGCTCCGCGCCCGGCCCTGGGTGCCGAAGATCATAGCGTAGCTCGTAAAGGCCAGGGAGAAGAAGACCAGGCAAACCCAGGCCATCTCGCGCCGCTTCATCCAGTTCCAGAAGAGCCAGTTCCCGACGATGGCGATAAAAAAATAAAGGAGGAGGTAGGTGATGACCGAAGAAACGGGAAAGAGCTTTACACCGGCGAGGGCGGGGAGGCGTTGCACTGCGGCCTCAATCACGGTGGGAAGGTTCAGTGGCCGGTCCATAATGCTCCGGCTGAGGAGATCATTCCAGACTTTAAGGAAATCCGGATCACTGTGCATTAGCCCGCCGACGGCATCGACGGTGAAGGTGGCCACGCGCCCGTTGCCCACGACATTCAGCGCGCCGACAGCAAAATTGCTTCCGATGGGGTGAACCTTCTCTCCGGCGGGCGAGAGGGCGGTGACCATGCCTTCGCGCTTTGCCACACCGGCCCGACCGTAGGCCTGGCTGGCCAGGGTATCCTCGGGGGTGAAGGTGTTCTCGCCGATGACGACGCCCATGAGCGGTTCGAGCCAGGACCCCTTGTAGCGCGCGGCGTTTTCGCCCAGACTGATGGCCAGGGTGCCACCCAGTTCCACGTACTGCTGGAGCAGCACGCGGTGCTCCGGGGCGATGCGCTCCGGGTCGATATCGCCCAGGACAATCAGGTCAAAGGACGTATAGCATGGCAGCCGATCGGCCAGCAGGCCGAGTTGTTCGGTGGTTAATCCCTCGCGGTGAAAGCGCGCCTCGGTCTTGCCGATGACCTGCTCGCTGCTGAGGAAGCCGTAGTCGTGGTGGTTGTCATCGAGCACCAGGCCGAGGTAGTCGGCCCGCTCGATGGGCGCCACATTGAGCCACGTGGGCACGGGCACGGCGGCGCGGTTGCCGTGGTAGAGCTGGACCTCGATCCGGCTGGCCCGTTCGAGCTTGCAGTAGAGGCGAAAATGCTTCCTGGAGCCCTTCGGAGAGAGCGCCGGAACGCGGTAAACAGGGCTGAGGCGCTCGTTGCTGAAGTCATAGGTCGTGACTTCGACGAACCCCTCGACATCGCGCTCGGTGTTGTTGATGAACACATCAACCGGCACCCAGGTGCCTTCGCGATAGGCCACGCCATGGTTGATGGTAAGGTCGATGAGAATGGTCTCGTCCGGCGTGTCGTCCTGGGCCGCGGCGGGCAGGAGGGTGAGGAGAAAAAGGAAGGAGAAAACGTATTGACACCACTTATGAGTTCGTGAAACGGCGAAAATAGGATTGACCACGGAGTTCACGGAGGCACGGAGAGGGGAAGAGGAGGAGTTGCCCTTTGACGACCCCCTCGACGACCAGGCAATCGGCTCCGAAGGTGGCGATTGTTCAGCGTATTTTTCAGGAGATTCCTGCATTATTGTCGTGCTCCACGGGAGTTTTAAGTCGACGCTTTGGGGCTATGGATAAAACTGAGATACGGGTGCCTAGAGTACGAAACGTTTGATGCCGTCCTTGAGCACCGCTACATTGAAATTGATGAGCAGGCCCACACGGCATTCGGTGAGCCGCATATACGAAAGTATCTGTGCATCGTGCGCGGGATTTAGTTCCGTCACGACCTTCAATTCAAGGATGACTCGCCGCTCAACCCAGAGGTCGAGTTTCAGCTCATCGCCGACCGTCTCTCCCTTGTATACGAGTGGGCGATAAAGTTGCTGTTCATACTTCAAACCTCGAAGCTGCAACTCCCTGCAAAGGCTTCGCTCATAAATCTTCTCGTAGAGGCCCGGTCCCCAGTACTTGTGAACCTCAATGGCCCCGCCAATAATATTCTCAGTTAGTTCCTCTTCCAGCATCTCATCGCTCCCTTGCTCGATGTTTATTCCTGAGAACTGTACTTACCAAGTTGCTCCGGTACCTGCTGCAACGTCTCGATTGAATAATCCCTGAAATTCCTCACACACACGTTCTCTCTCTCTCTCCCTCTCTCCCTTATTCTCCGTGCCTCCGTGAACTCCGTGGTCAAATCCTTTGTATTCCTGGAGTAGAGTCGTTATCAAAACTCCGCGCGGCGGGTATACACCCACCATTCGAGTGCCAGCACGGCGAGGCCCGCCAGGAGCAGCCAGCGCCACAGTTCTTTGTTGAAGGTGACCGGTCCCCCTGCGGCAGCGACTTCGAGGTCGCCCAGGGCGAGGATTTCGGCGGGGTGAATGGCGGATTCTTCGCGGCTGAGCAGGTTCAGGGCATAGTGCCGGTGATCCTCGCCGCGCTCCACTTCGTAGGCCCCAGCCGTGTTGGTCGCGGCAAAGTAGACCGGTCGCAGCGGATCGAGGGCAATGGACTGTTCGGTGCCGCCCGGCGTGTGGACGCGGGCCTCGGTCACTTCGGGCAGGGCGTGAATCTCGATGGGACTGCCCGTCGCCAGGGTGGGCTCGCCGCCGCTGCCGGATGCGGGCACCCACGCGAGCACGTTCTGCATGAACAAAGGAAAGGACAAGTGCAGCGGCCAGTTCGAATCGCCGATGTCGAAGGCAATGAACAACATGGGCTGAAGGGCTTGACTGATATCGGCAATCAGCGGGCCACCGTCTGTAGATACCAGGGTGCGCGCCCCTTCCGGCAGCGTGACCTTGAGTGCCTTGCCGATGGAAATGTTGCTCGGATTGGTGAAGCGCATCACGGGGTGATCTTTATCCAGGGCCATGATGGGCGGATTGGTGAACTCGCCCACGGACGCCAGACCAGGAAGCGACGGCAGGGTATTGATAAACACCAGCGCGCCGGCGGGAAGGGTCGCGGGCGACCAGCCGTCGAAGAGATAGAGATCGAAGGCGTCGGTGAGTCCCGCGTATTGCTCAGGCGTCGTGACGGAAAGGCGTACGCGTGGCTCCAGCGAGAACACATGGCGCAGCATGGATCCGCCGATGCTGTCGGCGCTTCCCGCAAGGAGCACGTCGATAAAAGTGTCCTGCTGGAGCGCGAGCCAGGCCCGATTGTCCACCGCCAGCGCGTCCTCATGATCGAGCTCCGCCCGGAGGATTCCATCCTCCAACGCGGGGAGCACGAAGACCGCTTCGTCCGTGTCGCCGGGCGGCACGGTCAGCTCGTCGACCCCGAGAATGCTGTCTTCGTAGTAGAGGGTGAGGGTTGTCTCCAGGGGCGATTCCCCGTCGTTGTACACCTGCACGAAACACTGGCGGCCTTCGCCCTCGCCTTCCGTGCCCCGGGTGCTGAATTGCGTAATGCCCGCGTTGTTTCGGCTCGTTCCGGTGCGGATATACTGGACCGGCACGCTCAAGGCCGCGAGGCGATCGCCCTCGGTGATGTTGCCATCGCTGAACATCAGGACTTCGAGGTTGGAAATCACGGCGGTCACGTCAGGATTGATCGGCGCAATAGACCGTATGATCTGGGCCGCGTCTTCCACGTTGCTCCGGGTGTCATGGGCGATCAGACTGTTGATCGCATTCCGGAGGTGGTAGCGGTCATCGGTGAGTTCGGCCTGGACGCTGGCGGACTCGGCGAAGCCGATGACCATGGCCTTATCGCCACTTTCCATGGATTCCACAATCTTCAGGGCTGCTTCCTTCGCCAGGGCCAGGCGGGTCTTGCCTTCTTCCTCGGTCTGCATGCTGGCGGAGTGGTCGATGAGGAGGCAGAGGTTGCGCCCCTCGATGCCGCTGGTCTGAATGTACGGCCGAGTCAGGGCAAAGACGATGAGCAGCAGAATGATGATCTGAAGCAGCAGCAGAAGGTTGCGCCGTAGCTTCTGAAAAGGTGCATTGGCCGTAAGGTCCTGGAGGCTTTTCATCCAGAGCATGGTGCTGGGGATGATCACTTCGGAGCGACGCAGCTTGAGTATATAGAGCAGCACAAGCAGGGGAATGAGCCCGAGGAACCAGAAGGCCTGGGGTGCGATGAAGCTGTTCGCGATGGCGTTGAGCCAGGTCATCGGATGAGGCCTCCACGGCGCAGCACGTCGAGGAGAACATTCTCCACCGGCGTCTGGCTGGAGACGAGGAAGTGACTCATGCCGTGGCCGAGGCAATAGGTGCGCACCTGCTCGATGAAGGCGTCGCGGTTCTGGAAGTAGCGCTTCATGAGGCCACGGCTCACGGAAATTTCCGTGGCGCTTTCCGACTCGCTGTCGATGAGCTTGAGGTCGCCGCTGAGCTGGGGCGTAATCTCCTCCGGCGCGAGCACCTGGATGACGTAGACATCGGAGCGCGTGGCGCAGAGGCGCTTGAGCGGCGCCTCGAAACCCTGTTCGTCCATCAGGTCGGAAATTACGACGTAAACGCCACGGCCGCGCTGGCGCAGGGCATAAGTGCGGATGGCGTCATCCAGTTTGGTGCTTCCTTCTGGCGCAGTGCCCTGGAGGAAGGCCAGCATCTTGTTCGCCGAGGCCTTTCCGCGCACCGGTGTGAGGGCTTCCACGCGCCCGCCCGTCAATACGCCGATGGAGACGCGGTCATAGCCCGCGAGTCCGATATAGCCCAGGGCCGCCAGGAGCTTGCGCCCGAACTCGAACTTGCGCGGCGTGCCGAAATTCATGGACAGGCTCGCGTCGAGGAGGAGGTGAAGCGTGACGTCTTCAAACTCCTGAAACAGCTTCAGGCAGAGCTCATCCAGCCGGCTGTAAATGTTCCAGTCCACATGGCGCAGGTCGTCGCCCTGAACATAGCCCCGATAATCGGCAAACTCCATGCTCGTGCCCTTGCGCTTGCTCCGGCGCTCGCCCTTGGCCGCGCCGAGGTGCACTTTCTTCACGGAGATGGCCATGCGCTCCAGGCGGCGCAGAAAGGCCGCGTCGAGGATGGGCGATGTATCGGGGGCGACCAGACTCACGCGACAAGCTCCGCCGTCTTGATGCCGTCCATGATGCCCCTGACGATTTGGTCCGAGGTAATGCCTTCGGCGTCGGCCTCAAAGTTCACCAACACGCGATGGCGCAGGGCGTGGAGGGCCATTTGCTGGATGTCCTTGAAGCTCACGTTGAAGCGGCCCGCGCGGAGGGCCTGCACCTTCGCGGCGAGGAGGAGGGCCTGGGCACCGCGCGGACTGGAGCCATAGCGCGCGTACTTGTTCACCATGTCGGTGGCATAGGCGCTGCCCGGCTGCGTTGCCAGCACGAGGCGCACGGCATAGTCCGTCACCTGGGGCGCCGCGACCACATCGCGGACGAAGCCCTGCCACTTCAGGATCTCCGTGCCATCCATGACGATATTGCCCGTGGCGATATCGCGATTGGTCGTGCGCTCGAGAATTTTTGTCAACTCCTCGCGGCTGGGATAATCCACCGTGACCTTCAGCAGGAAACGGTCGAGCTGGGCCTCCGGCAGGGGATAGGTGCCGTCCATCTCGATGGGGTTCTGCGTGGCCAGCACGAAGAAGGGCTCCTGGAGCTTGTGGACCGTGCGCGCCACCGAGACCGTGTGCTCCTGCATGGCTTCCAGCAGGGCCGACTGGGTCTTCGGCGTGGCGCGGTTAATTTCATCGGCCAGAATGATGTTGGCAAAAATGGGGCCTGCGCGGAACTCCATCTGGCGGTGGCCGTGGGTATCTTCAACGAGCATGTTGGTGCCGATGATATCCGCCGGCATCAAGTCGGGCGTGAACTGGATGCGGCTGAAGTGGAGGTGGAGCGCTTCGCTGATCGTGCGCACCAGCATCGTCTTTCCGAGGCCCGGCACGCCTTCGAGGAGGCAGTGGCCGCCCGCAAAGATGCACGTAAGCACGGCTTCCACCGTTCCGGTACTTCCGACGATGACGCGGCCGATCTCGTCCCTCAGCTTGTCAAAGACCTCGCGGAATTCTGCGGCTTGCTGTTCGACGTCCATGGGTTATTCTCCTTTGTTCTTGTCCGTCTTCTTCTGCGCCCGTTCCTTGGCGGCGAGAAGGCGGCTGGTGTAGTCGGTTTTGCCCCGCGATTCTTCCTGCAGCACGGCATCGGGCACCGTGCGGATCGCGGTGGGGGCAATGGTCTCCGTCGGCGCGCTGACCGTGCCAAAGGACTGAATTTCTGTCGGCGTGCCGAAGTCATGTTCCTGCGCGGCGGCGCGATAAGTCCCGGTGACGGGCTGGGCGCGCTTCGGCGGCTTCGGGATGAAGCGCTTCAAGCCGGGCAGGGCATGGACGAGGCGCCACGCGGGTGCGACCAGGGTCATGGGCGAAATCATAACCCTGCGCACAAACACTTCCACGAGCAGAAGGCACGCCGCTATCGCCGCGAGCCAGTGCCAGATAGGGAAGATGTTGGCCGAGGATGCCAGGTCATGCTCGAAGGGGTTCATCGTTTCGTCGAGGATACGTCCATTGCCCGCCATTGCGAGATTCTCCAGCAAGGGCATGTTCGTGGTGTTGTACTCATACTCCGCCGAGTAGTCCACGGCCAGCCCGGTCGGGATCATGCGCTGTGTGCCGTCGGCATCGGCGTAGGCGAGATTGACCATGTAGACCCCCGTGTCGGCGATAGGAAAGCGGCCCTCGTAGATGCCGGGGCCCTCCTGGGTCAGCGTGATATTCTGAGACTTGAAGTCGGGCGAGGTGACCACACCGGTCGGCCGGAGGTAATTAATGAACTTGCCCTCGCTGTCCACCGCGTCGATTCGGACCACGCCGAAGCCTTCTTCGCGTCGAGTTTCCACACGGAATTCGGAAGGGGTGATCTCGCGCAGGCTCCAGCGAACCGCCTGGGACCAGAAGCGGTCGTAGCCCTCCCAGTTCATCCAGTTTGCGCCCCAGCGGCTGGTGGAATCGGAGGTAAAGGCCACCGCTTTGCCCAGCCCATAGCGCCAGTGGGCCAGCACCGGATCACCCTCATCCGAAACGAGGGGCACCGTGGCTGTATCCTTGGGGAAGGTGACCACATAGCCCTTGAGCGAAGGGAGCGCCGCCGTGGCCACGCCCGCGAGCACTTCGGAGCTGTGAAGGGTCTGAGGGATGAACTCCACCTCGCGGAAGACGCCCATCTTCACCACCGAAGCCTCTTTGGTGAAAATCTGGGGGAGCTTGCGGGGATCGTTGACGAAGTAATACTCGCCGCCGGTCGCCTTGGCGATATCGCGCAGCATGTTCTGGTCGCTGTTGCTGTGGGGGTTAATGCAGATCGTGCTGATGGAGATGCCCGCGCTGGCGTAGGCCGCGAGGAGGCTCGCGGCGGGCGCGGCGGGGTCGCCGTCGGAAATCAGGATGGCGCGCTTCACGCCGGCGTCCGCGTTCTTCAGCGCGTTGAAGGCCATCTGGAGCGTGGGTCCGGTATCGGGCATGTCGCCCAGACTCCGGCTCTGGGAGTCGATGGCGCTCCGCATCATGGATTTGTCGCCCACGGGCTGGAGATCGAAGATCCAGGAATCGCCGCCCTGAAGGTAGCCCAGCGCCCCCATCAGATCGCGGGACGACAGCACCTCCAGCGAAGCCTTGGCGATTTCGGCGGCCCAGGCGTTGCCGTCGGCAAACTCGCAGGTGTGGAGGATGGTCGCCAGGGCACCCCGTGGCAGCACCTTCTTCTCTTTTATGTCCATGGAGACCGGCAGCGCCTTCTCCACGGGGGTGTTGAGGTAGCCGCCCGCGCCGAAACTGTTGGGCCCGCCGATCATGGTGAGGCCAATCCCATGATCGCGCACCATGGTCTCCAGCGTGTTGAGCTGCTCCGGGCTCAGTTCGGTGCTGCTGACGTTGGCGAGAATGACGCCATCATAGCTCTGCATCTGAGCCAGGTCGGCGGGCACGTTGCCGGGATGGGTGTGCTCCACGTTGATGCCTTCGCGGGTCAGGGCTTCCCGGAGGTGAGCGCCTTCGGCCTCGTTGGTGTCGACATAAAGCACGCGGGGCTCGCCGTGGACCGTGGTGAAGGCGCGTCCGACATTATTCTCCCGGATCGTGTCGGATTCACTCTCGAGGCTGACTTCGTATTCGAAGAAGCCCGCCTGATCCGCCTCCTGCGTGAGCAGGAAGACATTGTCGCCCGGCTGGAGCTGGACCTCCTGCGGCGCGAGCATCTGGCGCTGGCTGCCGGAGCGGCGCAGAATGTTGAGCGTGGCCTTGCCCGCCTGATCCGCTTGCGCGACAATGCGAAGCTGAAAAGGTTCCTCGGTGCTCGCCTGCTGGGGCGTGCTTACTTCCTCAATGCGCACCTCGCTAGGTCGTTCCATGTGAACAGGGACCACGTCCACCGCGATCCCGTCGGCCTGGGCCAGCTTGATCTCTTCGAGGGCCGCGCCCTGGGTTTCGTTGCCGTCGCTGAAGATCACGATCCGCCGCATGTAGCCCTGGGGGAAGGCCGCCATGGCCAGGCGGACCGCTGACGCCACGTCGGTCTGATCGCCCTCCACAAAGGATTGGATACTGCCCAGATTCAGGGTGGGGTCCACGTCCAGCTCGATGCTGGCGTCTTTGCCGAAGACGATGACGCCCGTTTCGTCCTTCTCGGTCATGAAGGTGTCGCAGTAGTTGCGGATCCACTGGGTAGACGCGAGGCGCACGGCATCGGGAATGCTGTTGGACTGGTCGAGGAGGAAAAATACCGCCAGCCGATCGCGGCGGTGCACCCACTCGGCACCCGCGAGTGCGAGAATGACCAGAAAAAGCAGCACCGTCCGGAGAACGATCGTGAGGTTGCGCCGTGCGGTGTTGAGCGATTTGATGCACAGTCCGCGGTAGATGGCCCAGGGAATGAGCAGCAGCAGGAGCAGCATCCAGGGCTCGGCGAAGCGCAGCGTGCTCATGCGCCCGTCCCCGCGTCGAAGGCCTGAATGCGGTGGTTGTCGGTATCGGCCACGTAGACGCGATTGCTCTCGGAAACCGCCACGCCCCGGGGGGCGTTGAACTGGCCCGGCTGGCGACCCGCGCCGCCGTAGGCTTGAATGAATCTACCATCCGCCGCAAAGCGTGAGATGCGGTGGGTGCCGTATTCCGCGAGGAAGACGCAGTCGTCGGGGCCGACACAGAGGTCGTGGGGAAATTTTAACTGGCCGGGCGCTGTGCCGGGGCCGCTAATGGTGTGGAGCCACTGGCCCTCGGGTGAGAAGCACTGCACCCGATGATTGGCTGTGTCCGCCACGACAATTTCATCGGCGCTATTGATACCGATGGCCATGGCGCGATTGAACTGGCCCTGGTCTTCGCCGTGACTGCCCCACTGGCGGAGGAACTTTCGATCCGCATTGAAGACATGGACGCGCTCCGCGTGGTCGCCGTATTCCGAGAGGAAATATTCGCCGCCGGGTCCCATCGCCAAGCCCGTGGGATAGATGAACTGGTCTGGCCCGTTGCCGTAGCTGCCCCACTGATCGAGCAGTTCGCCCTCCGGGGTGTATTCCAGCACGCGGCTGTTGTGGGTATCGGGCACCAGCACGCGACCGTTTTCATGAAAGGTGATAGCCGTGGGGGTGCCATTGTCCGGCTTAGGAATCTCCCAACTGCGACGAAAGACGCCGTCCTCGCCAAAAACCTGAAGGCGGCCCGTCGTGTCGATAACATAGACCTCGCCCGCCTTGACCGCCACCGCGCGGGGACGGAGAAATTCCCCGAAGCGACGGCCCTGCTTGCCCCAAGTCTGGACGGGCCCGGCGATACCGCCCGGCTGCGCGCCACACGCGGAAAGCAGACCGAGCCCCGCGAGGATCATGAAGCGACGGCGGTTCAGCATGAAGCTGCCGCCTCGGACGGCTCCGCCCGACGCAAACCCCAACCCGTCTTCGCACCTGGTTTCCGCAAACAACTCCCCTTCTGTACCGCTGATGCACGATGATTCAGCCCCCTGAATACAAGTTAATCCACCTGCATTGCCGGCGAAGATTCATCCGGCTCCGTCGTTTCGTGCGCTTCTCTTGTCGCAATGGCGACTTCTCGGGTTTGAATTGTAACTATTGTACAAGTAAGGTACCTGTATTAGCCCCGTAGGGGCGTCATATCGTAGCCCAGGGTGGAGCGAGGTACGAGCGGAGCCCTGGGTATCGGATCGAAAAAAGGTTAAAGCCCCAACGGGGCGGCATAAGAGAACGAGAGAGTTCGTCCCCGGTCTTCTATGCCATCCCTTCGGGATTCAAGAATTTTGGGCCAGTTAACCCAGGGTTCGCTCGTACCTCGCTTCACCCTGGGCTACGATATGTCGTCCCTTCGGGACTAGAACTTAAGAAATGCGAAATTCATGTGTCGGCGAATTCGGCCCCTTTCAGGAGTCTATCTCTTATCGCCGGTTCTACCGGTGGCTACTGATTTCGATACGTGGATGTTTTCTACTCGGCCCCCTCGCCCCCTTCCAGGGTGCCGAAGTACTGCCGGACGAACTCCTCCGAGCCGCGGGGGATCTCCTCGCGGGTCAGGGCTTCTTCCGCCGCCTGCTGGGCCTGTACCACCGCGCCTGAAATGACCTCAACGCTGTTATCTGCATCGGTCTCCGGTGCCGTCTTCTGCATGATGCTGGCGAGCATTTTTCCTTCCTGCACCTGCCCTGGAAGCATGGTGGGGGTCAGGCTGACGTTTACATCGGGCAGTTCGCCCACCTGACCGCCCTGGCCCTGACCGGGGCCTTTCATGCCGCCGCCTTTACCGCCGCCGCCGAGGGCCAGGCCCTTTTGAAAGGTTGCCGCCTTGCCGCCGCCCGAACCGGAACCACTGCATTGGCCGGAACCGCATTGTCCAGAGCAGTCCTTGCCCTGGCACGTACCCTGGCACTTCGAGCCCAGCGTGCACTTGCCAAGCTTGGCGCCACAACTGCGGCAGAAGGAACTCTTGCCCATCATGCTCTTCTCAAAGGCGCTCATGGAGGCCATGGCCGCATCGAGCTGGGCAAGCTGCTGCATGACGGACTCCAGATCCTTCGCCGAGAGCGCCAGGGCCTCCGCGGCCTCTTTCATGCCGTCGGGACTGCTGCTATCCAGCGCGGCCGCGGCCTTCGAGAGGGCCTCCGCCAGCGCGGCGTCGGTCTGGGTGCTGCCCGGCTTGCTCAACTCCTTCGCCATCTCCTTCAACTCTGTGGAAAGCTTTTTCTTTTCTTCCAGGGACAATTTGTCCGCGGCCAGCTTCTTCTGGAGGTCTTCCAGTTTCTTCTTGGCTTCGCCTACGTTGCCCTGCTGGAGGTCTTTCGCGAGACCCTTGGTCAAGGGCGAGTCGGAGGCCTTGCCGAGGCTTTTGTTCAACTGAGACTTGGACTCCAGCGCCTGCTTTTCCTGCTGGAGCGATTCCCGGAGATCCTGAACCTTGGCCAGGGCTTGTTTCTCCGAGATTTTGCCTTCCTGAAGCTTCTCGGAGAGGCTCTCCAGTTCCAGCGCCTTGGCATCCAGCGCGCCGACGGGCATTTTCTCCGGCGCCTTGAGCGCCTTGGCCACTTTTTCCAGGCGCTCCGCCTTTTCCTGGCGGTCGGCGGCCTGAACCTTGGCCTCCAGGGCCCGCTCCTGATAGCCGAAGAGGTCAAATTCCGGCAGGAGCACATAGCCCACGCCGAAAAGGAGGATCGGGACAACAGCCAGTTTTGTCCGGCGCGTGGGGAAGAGGGGGAAATCCCGTCCGGCTTCCAGCAGGCCCAGATGCTTCAAGGCGTCCTTGTGGACCGCCTCCACCATGGGATGGTGCTGGTCGGCAAGTTCGAGGGAAGAGGTAAGCCGCTCGCGGAGGCCAAGGCGTTCGTCGGCGGCCAGGGCGGCCGTCCGAATATCGGGACGCTGGCGCCAGGCCAGAACCAGCGCCGCAGCCACGCCAACAAACACGATAACCCCCGCGCCCTCAAGGGTATAGGGGATCACGGGAAAGAGCCGACAGAGCAAGAGCCAGACGCAGGCGAGGGACGCGGTCCATAAGAGCGCGGTGGACAGACAAGCCACCCCCATCTGTGCCCAGATACGCTTGCGCACCCGGTTGAGTTGTACGTGTAACGGAGACATGATCCCTACCTCCATGAACTTAAGCTGCCGCGCGGTTATGCGCCACTGTGACTCAGTATAGTATAACGGCTCTGAGACTGCAATGGGTGACTTCGAGGGACGTACCGCCGCAAAGGGACCCGGTTATTGTACCGAAACGCCCGGCACTTCTCGGCATTTCAACCGCGGAAAGCCCATGCCAGGGCGGCGGCATGTCCCCGTGGATACTGGAATCGTGACGCGCAAACAACGCCTCGAGCAAGCGGCACGCGGCCGTCATGTTTGGGACTCACGTGACAACCCCTGCAATCTTTCCGGTGCGACAGTCGACCAAGACATGGTACGGGTGGGTGTCATCGCCCTCCGGAATCTGAAATGTGATCACCCAACATAAAAGGCTCTTGGGCGAGAAGCCCCAAGAAGACTTGATCGCGTCGTCGATATAGCTGAACTCCTTCAGCGACTCGTAGTTGTCCGTTGGGACGTTTCTCTTGGCTGCGTAGGTCTTGGCAATTTGTAACGCTTCCGACTCCGAAATGTTTTCTTCCATCGAGTCAGGAAGGTAGAAGGGGAGATTGACGATCATCTCGACTCGTCCAGTTGCAACTTCCACCGACAGGGTCACCATGCTCATACAGCGAATGCCGTGATAGGAACGCCGGATCATGATACCCCACGTACCGTCCTGAGGATTCTCGGGTAGAACATCGGGAGTATCTGAACGGTCATCTGACCGATAACTGATGAATTCTTCATCGACGGTGAAACTCAGTCCATCATATTGCTTTTCGTCAAGTGCACCCGTAGCGATCAGGGAATTGGCAAGGGAGATCAAGGACTCTTTACTTACAGGCAAATCAATCGATGGTTGTATGGGAGAATCTGCTTCGTTGACGAGTCCGGGGATCTTTCCGTATTTCGTCAAGATGCCGGAGTTCCGGAAGGTCAGGAAAGTAGCATCCTCGAGTGCGGTTATGTAATGGCTCGAACTGGAGCTTCCGCCGCCAGGCACGAGACCTGGCGCGATAGGAGTATCAGGCGCTATCCCGATTGCGGCCATGAGTGGCTTGTTACGTTCCCAGTGCCCCCGCTGTTCGAGCAACTCTTTAATCGTGTGGGCTGGCGGGAGGGGTGTCAGATTCTGGAAAAGGCCCTTGCCGATTTGATAGCCACCGATCAGAACGACCAATAGCAACACCAACGCCACGATGCGTTTCGTATTGTTGGGTTTGGGCTTCAATATCGCCATACGGGTTACCCTCTAAGTGACTGCCGCATTTAGTGACTACTCCGCTACTCCGAATTCCCGCCCCATCAACCGCGTCGTGGCGACCTCCTGCGTCGTTGAGAAAATCTTCACCTCAAAAGGCCGCATCCGCGTTACAAAGGCGCCATCGACCACCTGGACGTTTTCGTTGCCGTAGAGCAGGTGGAGGCTTCGGTCTTTGAGCGCGTCGAGGCCTTGAACCTCGGTGCCGAAGTGGGTGACGTCGTCTTCATTGACGAGCACAACCAGCGCCTCGCCATCACGGTAGCGGGCGATTCTGCTCACGCCGCGTCGGGGCGCCTGGACGGGCTCCTCGATCAGATTGATGCTGACCCCGGGCTCATCCGGGGCGGTCAAGAAGGGCTGCAGCGCCGAAAGCTCACTGGTGACGGCGTAGAGCGACTGACGAAAGGCCTCGTTCTTCGTGTAGGCCGAGCCCCAGTAGAGGACGGCCTCCGCGCCGTGGGTGATGGCGTTCCACGCCATAAAGCGCGACTCTGTGAAGGTGGGGTAGGCGTCGGGCAGGTTTTCGCCGGCTTTCTCCTGGAGCTCGTGCCAGGAGAAGCCCTGGAGCACCATCCAGACCGGCTTGCCCTTGCCCACCTTGTTAAATCGCTCGGTGAAGTCGCCCACCTCGGCAATATTGCGGGAGACCGCTTTCACCGGATAGAGATCGCAGCCGGTGATGTCCACCGAACTCAGGTACTGGCGGACATAGATCGTGTCGCTGGTGTAGGCTTCATTGAACCAGATGGGCCGCTGCTTCGTGTCCAACTCGCGGATGCGCGCGGCCCAGCGATGGACGTTGGGCATGATGATGGCCGCCTGTTCGTCCGCATGTTTCGTGGCGCGCGGGGTCTGGTCCCACCACTCGCCCTTGCGCTCGTGGACGCCGCTGCGGACGAGGCCGCTGTAGGTGGTGAAGTTCCACACCATCTCGTCGGGACCTTCCCACACGGCCAAGGCCGGGTGATCGAGGATGTCGGTAATCTGTTTCTCCCCTTCGGGCGTCAACTCGGCATGCATGGGCAGGGAAATCCAGCCGTACATGCCGTAGCCGTGGGCTCGGTCGAGATCTGCGGCGTTGCCACAGCGGACCAGATTAACGCCCGCCGCCGCCATATCCGCATAGGCTGCTTCGTCCTCGGGCGTCGAATAGAAGCCGATGGGGAAGAGATCTTGCGTGTGGGACTGGATAAAGCCGTTCTGCTCGGTGGGAAAGGCGGCCAGTGGGAAGAGGAAGGAAGCCACTACACCTATCTGAATTACACAGCGAAACATTCCCGACTCCTTTTGATGAAAAGTTAAAAAATGGCAACCACAAAGAACGCAAAGAGCACAAAGGGACTATTTGTCTAATCGACGATATCATACAAATCGACACGGCGCTGCAACTCTTAAGAACCAAACAATCCTTCTTTTGCGCCTTAGCGACTCTGCGTGAGCCATTTCAATAAGGCCACGCAAAGGCGCGAAGACGCAAAGGTATTGGTGAGGACGAAGATACATTTCCTATGTGCTTTTTGCGTTCTCTGTGGTCAAATCCTTCTTGCTCAGTCTTGATGATGTATCTCGAATTCCTCAGAACACCGGCACCGCCGCATCCACCACCGTAAGCTTCTCCGGCGGCAACAGTGCCTGCAAATTATCCAGGTCGTAAAACGACAGCGCATTATGTACCGTGTTGATGAGCTGATCCTTCGGATTGGCGACTTCCACCACCGCCTGCCACGTGGGGATACCACCGTACAGTGTGACATGGGTGAACAATTCGGGCTTCAGCGCCACGGCGTGAAGCGCGGGGACGGTGGTCTCGCCGATGACGCGTAGATCGGTGGGTACGCCTGCCGTTTGACTCCACCAGGCCGCCGTCTGTATCAAGTCCTCCGCGCGCATGCCCACGAAGGAGAGTCCATTCAGATACGCGCGCATATAGGTGCTGAAATCGTTGCCCACTTTGAGCCAAGTGCCGCCCCATTGGTGCGATTCGGTGACACCCGTGCTACGGACGGAGACGATGAGCCAAGCTTCGTTGGCGGCGACGCCCGCGTCGATAAGGGGTTGGATTTCCTCCAGATTCGTCCCCGGCGCGAAGATGTGCGCCTTCGTAGCCGGGCCCGACTTCGGTAACCACGCGCGCGCAGGCAGCAGGACGCCGGGCTCGATTTCCAACAGCAGATCCTGCGTGCGGTGCGTGTCGGTTTCGCCCTCGGCAATCACCTGCGCTGTCGTCGCGGGCAGGGTGCCGTCGGGGCGGATGCCGGTTAGCTCACGCACCTTGTTGAGCGCGTCGGGCGCGGGGGTATTCTGCCAGAAGGCTACCCTGCCCGCTTTCAGGCCTTCCGCCCGTTCGCGATTCAAATCGATCACCGTGCGCGCCCCTTCTATCCAGAGCACCTGGCCCTGAGGCGACGCTTGCAATTCCTTGTCCGTCAGCACGCCCACCGCCACTTCGTCCACAGGGCGATCCACATCCAGCAGCCAGCGCTGCATCCAATGGGCCATCCCCTCGCGGTGGGGCTCCAGGTAGCCGTGGCCCTCGTCCGCCTCCAGCAGTGCCACACGTTCGGGCACGCCCAAGCGCGTATACGTACGCTTCGCTTCGCGATAGGAATCCCAACTGCCCTGAATGTCGAAGAAGTCCTTCGTGGCGGTCATGATCAGCGTGGCCTTCGGCGCGCGCAGATGGATGAAGTCGGCGTGCTCCAGGCCCTGCTTCAACTGGCCAAAAACATTCTGCTCGCCGTCCTGCGGTCCGATGGTTTCGAGAATGCGCTTCCACGACGTGATATAGCAGCTCGGCGCGGCGGCGGTGATGCGCGGGTCCAGCGCCATGAGATAGCTGGAGAGCGTGCCGCCGCCGGAGCAGCCCGTCACGCCGATCTTGTCGCCTTTCACATCGGGTCGGCTCTGAAGATAGTCAATCGCGCGCATGCCATCCCAGATGCGGTACTGGGCGATGCTGGTGCCGGTCAAAATCGCGCCCACATCGAAGAGCGTGTGCTCCGCCGTGGTACCCATCGTGGGCTCGCCCGCCTCAGTCATATAAAACATCCGCTCGCCCTGACCGATGGGGTCGTAGCAGAAGGCCGCGATGCCCAGGCGCGCCAGCAGGATGCACCCGCGCTGATAGTCTGGCGCGGCCTTGCCATTCTGATCGTGGCCGCAGGGCATCAACACCGCGGGCCACGGTCCGGGCGTCAGGGGACGGTAGAACACGCCCGTGACGTAAAACTGGGGACGGCTCTCGAAGATGACCTTTTCATAGGCGAAGCCCTCGCCCTCACCGCCGCCCACGACCTGGGGGTTGAGCGGCGTGCGCTCGGGAAAACCGCCCAGAGCACTCACAAAGTAGTCGTATTGCATTTTTTGATAGGACTGAACATCCTCGACCGTCTTCAGCGTTTCATAGCGCTCGGCGCGCTTCGCGAGATTCTCGAAGGAGACCTTATCGAGCGCGGTGGACATCATGGCATCGGGCTTTACGCCGAGGGCCTTTTCAAGGGCATCGGCAAAGGGATCGGCGGGTGTGGACGCCACTGCAATGACGACGAGCAAGAAGAGCATCAGAATGCGCATACGTGAATCCTCGGAAAAATGAAGCCTGCGAGCACCCAGTTTGCCACGAACGAAGGGGCGCTGTCGAGGTGCATAGCGACTTATGGCAATGCCAATAAACTTGTGGGCTATCAAAGACAAGTAGCACGAAATACTCGAACGATCGAAGCCAACCTCGGGTGCCACCTCAATCGTGCAACGCACGTTTGGGTGCCTTGAGCCAACGCCACCTGCATGCTGCAAGGGTTCGTGAACGGGCTTGGTTGGCGCGTATAAACGATTCTCAATCATGAACAATTGAAATTATGAGCAGGAGTTGGGTTTTCATTGTTGGACAGGGCTTCCTTTCCTCATGGCACCCAAACGAGCGTTGCTCGATTGAGGTGGCACCCGGCGTCGGTATCGAAACCCGCCGTACGCTCGGCTAAAAAACCGGTACCGCCGCACCCACGATCTCCACCTTTCCTTCCTGCAGCGAATTCACCAGATCCGGCAGGTCGTAATACGCCAGCGCATTGTGTACGCCATTGATGAGCTGGTCTTTCGCGCGGGGCTCGGCCACGACCGCGCTCCAACTGGGAATGCCGCTCTTGAGCGTGGTGTGATCGATGAGTTCCGGTGCTAGGGCGGCGGCATGGAGCGCCGGGACCGTGGCTTCGCCCGTGGCGTAAAGGTGCAGTTTGCCCTCGGGACCGAGTAATCGGACGCTGCTCTCCTTGCCAAACAGCTTGATCTGAAATTCCTGCTTGAACAGTCGCGCCATCTGAAGGATATCTTCCACACGCATGCCCACGTAAGAATCGGCATTGAGATAGGCGCGGAAGAAATCCTGGAAATCGGAGCCCGCGAGGGGCCAGGTTCCGCTATTGTACTTCTGCGATTGGGTTGTGCCCGTGCCGCGCAGCTCCAGCAGAATAAACAGGTGGGTCGGATTGTCGCGCTCGGGGTGCGTCGCGAAGATTGACTGGGCTTCGGCCAGACCATCGCCCGCCACGATAATATGGGCGGCCTCAATGGTGGAGCCGTCGCGCTCGGAATAGAGAATCGCGGGAATCGCGATGCCCTCAGCCGGATGGAACAATTCAAAGCTGACTTGCCGCCCATCGATCTCTCCGTCACCCACAGGCGTGCCCGTCGGATCCGGCAAGTCCGCCACCGGGCGCGTTGCCGTCAGTTCCCGCACCTTCGCCAGCGCCTCTTCGCGAGTGCTGTCTTTCCAGAATTTCACACGCCCCTCGGCGAGGCCGTTGTTGCGCTCCACATTAAAATCGGTGACCGTGCGCGCGCCGGGAATCTTCATCACCTGGCCCTCGGGCGAGCAGCGGATTTGCTCCAGTGACAGCAGGGGCGTTTCCACTTCCACCACGGGGCCGTCCACGTCTAGCAGCCAGCGCCGCATCCACTGCACCATGCCCACACGGAGCGGATTGCTGTAGGCGTGGTCGTTGTCCGCCTCCACCAGGCTGACGCGCTCGGACAGGCCCAGCCGCGCGTAGATTCGCTTCGCCTCGCGGAAGGTGTCCCAACTGCCCTCGATGCTGAAGGCGTCGTGGGTGGCGGTCAGCAGCAGCGTGGGCTTGGGCGCGCGCATGTGGATGTAATCCGCGTGGTTGATGCCCTGCTTCAATTGACCGAAGGTGTTCTGTTCGCCGTCCTGCGGGCCCATTTCGGTAATGAGTTTCTCGTAAGACGTAATAAAGCAGCAGGGGGCCGCCGCGGTTACGCGCGGATCCAACGCCATGAGGTAGCTCGTGAGGGTGCCGCCGCCGGAGTGACCCGTGACGCCGATCTTGTCCGGGAGGATGTCCGGTCGGCTCTGAAGATAGTCGATGCCGCGCATGCCGTCCCAGATGCGATACTGGGCGAAGCTCGTGCCAACGAGCATCGCGCTGGCGGCGAAAAGCGTGTGTTCGACTGTGCAATACATCGCGGGTGTGTTGTCTTCGTTGAGATACGTCACACGCTCGCCCTGACCGATGGGGTCATACATGAGCGCGGCGATGCCGTAGCGCGCGAGGAGGATGCACGCGCGCTGGTACGTGTCCATGCCCCGCGGCGGGTCGTCGTGACCGCAGGGGAAGAGCACCGCCGGGTAGGGGCCGGGTGTCGTGGGGAGGAAGAGTGTCCCGGTCACGTAGAACTGGGGACGGCTCTCGTAGATCAGGTTCTCATAGCGAAAGCCCTCGCCCGTGCCGTTGCCGACAACCTTCGCATTCAACGGCGTGTGCTCGGGAAAGCCGCCGAGCGCCTGAATGAAGTAGTCGCGGTTGGTCTCCTGCCAGGCGCGGATTTCGTCCGGTGTCTTCAGGGCTTCGTAGCGCTCCTTCCGCGCCGCCAGGTGTGCGTTGCAGGTCTTGTCCAGGAACATGGTCATCATCTGCTGGGGGGGCGTGCCGCCGAGGGCCTTGGCGATTTCGGCTTCGAAGTCGGGGGCTTCCGCGCCAAGGAGGGCAGCGGAGAGGAAAAGCAGGGTGCCTGTTATGCTCATGGTGTAATTCTTTCCGGTTGGCTTTCACATCACGCAAGGGCAAAGTTTCGCACGCTTGGGGGGACGCTGTCGAATTCTGTTTTCCGCAGCCGGTGTTGTTGTGTACTATGCGGCGTCACCTCTACCGAAAGGATCCCGTCGTGCGTTTCGTCCTCACCTTATTGCTCTTGCTCGTCACCGTTCCATCCTTCGCCGAACCCTGCGCCTTAGGCGGCACAGCATCCGACTTCCACGGCTATCAGCAGTTCGACTTTGAGATCGAAGGCCGCGCCTGCAAAGTGGCCTGCCCGAAGGAATCCGCACCCGGCAAGCCCTGGGTGTGGCGGGCCCTCTTCTGGGGACACGAGCCTCAGGCGGACGTGGCGCTGCTGGGCAAGGGCTTTCACGTGGCCTATATTGACGTCTTCGAATTTCACGGCAACGACACCGCAGTGAAAATCTTCGACAACCTCTACGCCTTCCTCACCGAGCAACACGGCTTCGCCAAGCGACCCGCGCTGGAAGGGCTGAGCCGGGGCGGCCTCATCGCCTACAACTGGGCCTCGGAGCATCCCGCTCAGGTGTCGTGCATCTACGGTGACGCACCCGTGTGCGACATCAAGAGCTGGCCCGGCGGCCTTGGCAAGGGAAAGGGCAGCCCGGACGACTGGAAAGTCTGCCTCGCCGCCTGGGGCCTCGACGAGACCAGTGTGAAGGACTTCAAACGCAACCCCATCGACCGCCTCGCGCCCCTGGCCAAAGCGGGGATTCCGCTGCTCCATGTCGTGGGCGATGCGGACGATGTTGTTCCCGTGGCGGAAAACACCGACGTCCTCGCCGAGCGCTACCGCGCGTTGGGTGGATCGATCGAGATCATCAACAAGCCCGGCGTCGGCCACCATCCCCACAGCCTCGTGGACCCCGCGCCGATTGTGGAGTTTATCTTGAAGCACGCGGCGGCCGCGATATGATAAATGGAGACGAGGCCCGCGCCCACAGGATCTTGGGCATTCATGCCCGAGGTAAGGCACACGTCGGCCTGAAGAGGCCCGAGGGCGCCACGGGGTGACTCGATTCCAAGAGACAAGACTTTGGCGAAGCGGCGTTTCGACACACGCTCACCGCGCCCTTCGGCACCGGCGTCCGCTCTGCCTCGGGCATGAATGCCCAAGATCCTGTCAGCGGGGATCTGCGGGCTCGGTCTAAGTATCATCGAAGTCACCACTCCACCTTCGCAGTTGCTTACGGATTCCCGGTATTTCGTAGTACAAATACTCGCTTTCGCGTAGTTTCGCCTTCTCAGGATTCTCCAGGATGTAGGCGAAGCACTTTATCAAATGGTCAGAAGTTCTTATGGAAGTATCGCGGGATTCCTGTTGCCAGAGTTTTCCGCGCCTGCCGAGAAGCTGGTTCATACGCCGTGCGGAGACCCCCTTCCAAGCCTTCAGGATCGGGCGAATTTTAAATCCATCGCGAAGTTGAAAAAGTGCGTGGACATGGTTGGGCATGATTACGAAAGACGCGATGTCGTAGCGGACGCCATCGAACGCTCGCATCGCCGTTGATAGCAGCTTCGCACAATCGGGATTGCGAAGAACACATTCGCCGTACCCCGCATCCAGCCATGCCTCCATTCGGCGCGGGAACTCTCTGCGGTATTCCTCGCTCGTGTGAGGATCCCAAGGTTTGGGATGCCGCCCCAGCCAGAGGCGTCTCTCCTCCGACCACTGCCGCAGCAGCGATTGCGGAAGGGAGTCGGCCAGGCGCCAAGTGACGAAATAAAGTCCGCCGTCAAACTGCCAGTGCGGCATGTGGCGCCGTACGATTTCAATCGACGCGGATCGGGGCAGAAATCCGTCGAATGAGGGAAGATCTTTGTCGTTCGGTGGAGGCTCATCATTCATTGCTGAAGGGCTCCGGTTAAAATGAAAATAGGTAGTACAGGTTAATCTTGCATGTTTACTCGATTAGTGGCAAATCGGTTGAGGCCAGGATCTTGGGCATTCATGCCCGAGGCAAAGCCCGCCCCGACATCGAAGGGCGTGGCGAGCCTGTGCAATGTTGGTCTAAGAAGACGGCGCCCGCAGGATCTTGGGCATTCATGCCCGAGGCAAAGCCCGCCCCGACACCGAAGGGCGCGGCGAGCCTGTGCAATGTTGGTATAAGAAGACGGCGCCCGCAGGATCTTGGGCATTCATGCCCGAGGCAAAGCCCGCTGCGGCTCGGACAGGCCCGGATAATTCGTGTCGCGTCTCCCATTACCAGCGTCTGAACTATCGTAATCCCAGCGGCACTCACACCTTCAACGGGCATTTTGATTTCGACGTGTGCTTTGCCTCGGGCATGAATGCCCAAGATCCTATAGCGCGCCGTCCTTGAATCGTCTGGACTTATCGTCAATCCCGCACGGCCTCCACAATCAACTCACCCGCCGCCCAGCGCAGCACTACGACGGGCTGGCCCGCGTCGATGAACTCGCCCTGGGTGCGGGCGGTCTGTTGCTCTCCGTCAATCAATACGCTTCCAACGGGGCGGAGCGGGGTGTGCGCCTCTCCAACTTTGCCGAGGAATGACAGGTCAGGTGGCGGCGCTACCGGAGGCCGGTAGGGTTCGGGATACTCCGGTTTCTTACCCCAGAGTACTAAGTCGGTTGGCGTCCAAAGCCATAGCAGACCCCACAGGATAACGAATGCTACGCCAGCGAGGGTTTCCATCACGAGGTTCCGGCGAGAGGACGGTCCACCATGAGTACCGACCCCGGCATCCGCTCTTTCCACAGCCGCAGCAGATACAGCGGGTCGCCGGTGAAATTGTAGTAGCGCATGTGGCCGCTGTCGTGTTCCAGCAGCAAGTATTCGCGCTGGAGAAGGCGGTCCCAGTGAAGGGTGGCGGTTCGCACGCGCTCGTAGGGGATGCGGTCGCTGTCGTCGGGTGGTTCGCCCCGGCCTTCATACCCGTCGCGGGGACGGCTTGGGGCGATTCGGCGATACAGATGCACCACGTACAACGTAGTCACCGTCAGAATCGACATGTTTAAGCACCAATAGACGTTTACAGTTTTCAACAACGCTACAGTGCATCCAATCGCCAGAAAGCACAAGCACACCAAGATGCTGGACTTAGTGTACAGTTGGGACCATCCGATCCCTGCGGGGGCGCGCCGCCAATCGGTCTCGCCGAGATGTTCCAGCAGGATTGCATCGGAGGCAATACGCTTCAGGAGGGAGTATAGATGGGCGGGTTTTCTCGACAGGAAGGATTGCGACACGGCATCGAAGAGATAGTAGCGTGGGAGCAAGGATGGTAAGAGAACAAAATGAATATTCCACCACGCAAGAAAGAATACCGGGTACATTGGGAAATAGTGCACGGGCTCGAATAGTCCTGGCGAGAGTTTATGGAGAAAGATCAGGACGACTGAACTGAGGACGAAAATGGTGTCAACCGGAACTTGGAAGCGAGGCTTCAGTCGCAACCCCTGACGGGTACGAGGCGCAGGTTTCCAATGCCAACAATCGGGAGGCGACGTTGGCTGAGGGTGTTTCTCCCAGAATGTGTCTTCCTTCCACGCCATCACGCCGCCCTCACTGCATGGGTATTCACTGGCAGTCGGTACTTCAGCAGACGCAGCAAGAATAGCGGGTCATCGGTATCGTTGTAGAGCCGGTATTCCCCGGTGGGGTGGGACAATCGCAGGTATTCCCTAGTGAACATGGCATCCCATTCAAGGTGGGTGCTGGTGAAGTCCTCGAAGGGCATCGAGACTCTTCCCCTTGGTTTCACCACTCCATCTCCATTCACTTCTACGCTCGCCCCGAGTCGAACACAATAGGTCCACATCGCCAGTGCGGCGCCGACGACGACCGGCAGAAATACAAGGACTGCATGAAGTGTGAAAAACTCCGTGTGATCCACCTCGACGCCGTGACTTGTCAGTGCCCACATCACCGCGGGCGCAGCGAAGAGGTATAGGGTTGCAGTCCACCCGGAATCTGGCGCTTGCGCGTCGGTCGTGGTATCGTCGAGCGCATCTATGAGACGCTCGTCGGATTGGACTTGTCGGATAAACGAGAAACGTGAGGCGGCCGAGGTGATTGGTGCCGTATCCAAGCCCCGTTGCATGACAAGCTGGAATCGCGTGATGCGCGGGTCTACAAAGAGTAGATAGAGCTGCAGTGTTGATAGCGGGAACAAACCGATGTCGATTAGATCGGCGCCACGGTAGGTGGTGTACTGAAAAAACAGAACAGCGGGAATGAAAAGCACCCGCACCCAGAAGCGCAATGTCTGGTTCGCGACTCGCACGACCAGCTCCGGTGTTTCGACCGGCTGAATCCGGGTTTCGAAAAGGGCGTCTTCCTTCCAGACCATTACGCAACCTCCATCACGGGCACCTTGATGATACGCTCGCCTGCGTGTCGGCGGAGCCTTCGGGGCGCTCTGTCTTCAGCCCACGTGTAAGGTCGAAGCGATAGTCTCGTCGTGCCTTGTAAACCTTTATTGCGTTCCACAGATTCCAGCTTGCCCAGAGTATGGATATCGCCATGGCGGGGAAACAGAAAAACGGCAGCACGATTGACTCGCCTATGTCTGCAGAAACCACATACGAAAGCAGCATGTAAAACAGAACTACGGCGGGAGCGACCACAATCTCGGGGTGTCGTTCGAACGACGGCGCTTGATTCCGCATTTCCCTCTCGGCGTCCTTAGGCGACAATTCAGGCCACCAGTCGGTGAATATATAGCGGGTGAGCTCGTAAGGAACGGGCTTGGGCAGTGGAAGTTTCTGGAGGGAGTATTCTGAGCCGTCTTTGAAGGTAAGGACGATATTGAGAGACCCATAGGCGACACAATCTCGGCGATTGACGATAACCATTGGCCTTCCAGGCCGCTTTATCGCAAGTTGGCGCGTCGTCAGGACCACGCGGGTCTTGAGCGGATCGCACTTTTGGCGCCAGTAGAAGTAGATGAGCGTACCCCAAGTCCAGGTAGATAGCGCCAGGTCCACTATGTACAAGACATAACTTCTCTCAAGGTTTCCTTCAAGGACTCTCAAAAAGTTAGTAATCACCACCAACAAAAGGGTGACAAGCGCTAACATCGATAGAACGCGCCTAAAGTTTTCCTCTTGATGGATAGTGCTCTGACAGGTCCTGAATACGTGCATCGGTGGGTCCCTTTGTACTGCCGGTATAGCATTATGCTAGAGAAATTTCCGGCGCGGGTCAAGGGGCTTGGATCAGGCGGGGGCCGGGTGGCCTGCGATGGGTCCGGGGCGCTTCATGTGCGAACGGGACAGACACGCCGGTCGGGGCGTGCTGTCCTGGCTTGGTTCGCTTTGTATGGCGGATAGTGGTTTTCGCGGTCCTGGGGAGCGGGGCGTCCCTGTCCCCTTAGAGGCCGCCTATTTTCAGGAGTCCGGAGAAGGGCAGGTCTTCGGAGTGGCCTTTGTGCTCGGTGGTCTGCCCGGTGTAGAGATCGACCAACGACTTGAAGGCGCTTTCGAAGTCGCGATTGCTCATATAGCGCCGGGCTGCAGCGCCCATGCGCTGGCGGAGTGCCGCGTCGGTGCTGAGGTTGCGCATGGCCGCCGCGAATCCGTCGGCCAGGCTGGCCTTGACGACGAATCCGGTCTCGCCGTCGATGAGGTTCTCCTTTGGTCCGCCCTGATCGCTGACGATGATGGGGATGCCGCTGGCCTGGGCTTCGAGCACGACGTTGCCGAAGGTGTCGGTGGTGCTGGGGAAGACCATGAAATCGGCGGAGGCGTAGATCCGCGCCAGGTCTTCACCCTCGACATAGCCGGTGAAGTGGGCCGGAGCGTCCACCAGGGCGGCGGCCATTTCCGTGCGATAGGGGCCATCGCCCACGATGATCAGGCGCGCGTTGACGCCCTCGGTGTAGAGCTGCCAGAAGGCCTCCACGAGAAGGGCCAGGTTCTTTTCATGGGACACGCGCCCGACATAGATGATCTTGACCGCGCCGTCCTCGGGAACGCCAAAGCGTTCGTGGAGAATGTTGCAGCGTTTGTCGGGGTGGAACTGCACGATGTCGCAGCCCCGGGGATAGGTCTTGATCTTATCGCTCTTGATTCCGTGTTCCATGAGTTCTTTTCCAAACACTTCGGACGGCACGAAGACGGCGTCCATTTGATCGTAGTACCAGATCATGGCCTTCCAGAGCATGTCCTCCACGTAGCGGTCTTCCGTGAGGTTCTTGCCATACTGCGGAAAGGCGGTGTGGTAGGTGCCGCTGATGGGGAGGTGGAGGATCCGGGCGATGCCGAGGGCGGCGAGGCCCATGGGGCCGGGGGTGGCCGAATGGATGTGGGTGTAGCCGGCCTCGTAGCAGTGGTGGAGCATTTCGAGGAAAGGCGGCGTCAGCAGCTTGATCTCGGGGTACTCCGGAAAGGCGAAGCTGCCCACGGCGTTGAAGTGGCGCACGCCCCGCTGGGCCGCGTGCTTCTCTGCGACGCACGTGATAATCTCGTAATCCATTTCGAGGTGCTGGGCCATGTCGCGGTGCTGTTGGAGCGTGCGGGCCACACCATTCACCTCGAAATAGGTGTCGGTGAAGTGGGCGACGCGGGGCTTGGCTTCCTCGGCTTTAAACCAGGGTTTGTCGCCGTGGAAATGTTCCAGCACCTCGCGGCTCCACGTCTGCTCTTTGCGATGGAGGGAGTAGGACACGAAGTAGGGCGCCAGGAGGGTGTAGAGCGCGCCGGCGGCCCCGGCCGTGTGGAAGATATCGAAGAACTGGCCCTTGAGGATGCGCTCGAAGAAGTGCTTCTCCACATGGTGCAGCACGCGCCCGGTCACCTGGGTCACGAAGTCGTACCACTGCCAGTCCAGGGTTTCCGGCGTGTTGTGGGCGCCCTTCACGATGGTCATGAGCTTGGGGTCGCTCAGGATGAGCCGCTCGGCTTCGTGGCGCGCGATCTGGAAGATGGAATTCTCGTCCTTCAGATTGCGCGCGGCGCGACGGCGCGACCGGAGCACGTGATACCACGGCGGCGCCTGGGGTGTGGCGTCCTGCGGCGTGGTCAGCGTGCGGTCCATGAAATTGAGGAACACGTCTTTCTCGACGTAGGGGTCCAGGTTGAAGCGCGACTTATAGAATTGGAACGCGATGCTGTAGATCCGGCGGGCGAAGGCATTGGGCGTAGCGACGCCGCAGGTGATGGCCGTCTGCCCTTCATCGATGCCAGCGAAGAAATCGTCGATGTCCGCGGCCCGGGCCACCTCCGTGTAGGAGGTCGCCAAACCGAGGCAACTGTGGTCGTCGCTGCCGCTGGTGAAGTTCTTCTCCCAGGGGCGTTCGAAGTTCGGCGCGAAGCCGTGCTTGTTGCTCAGACGCTCGATGTCGGCCCGGTTCAGGTGCCGCACCAGGGAGCTGACCGCGTCGTTCATGGCGGGGTTCATGTCGCCATTGAGTTCCCAGTTCTTGAAGAGGAGCACGAGCTGTTCCACGTGCTCCAGCGTGAGGCGGTCGTTGATCCAGAAGAAGGGGTGGGCGCAGACATGGGGGAGTCCGCTCTGCTGCAAATAACTCACCAGGTCGAAGATGTTCTTTCGGGCTTCGGTGAGTTCGCGGTGCTGGCGCTCCGACTGGCGGTAGACGAGAATGTGCACTTTGCAGTTGTCGGCGGGGAAGTAGGTGGTGTACTCGCAGCCGACAAAGGTATTGGGGAGGTGGGCGATCTCCATCGCTCCGTCGATCACATTGTGGTCCGTGATGGTGACGGCGTCCATGCCCTTCTCCCGCAGGATCCGGTACATGGCCAGGGGTTCGGAGAAGCTTTCGGGGCAGTTGATCTTCTGCATCAGCCACAGGGACGGACGCTTTGACCATTTGGAGTGACAGTGCAGATCCACGCGCATATTCAGGAGCATCCTCTCTCTTGGTAGCCGCCACGTACTTTTCGCGTTTGTACAGATAATACCCGCGGGCGGTTAGAGGAGCGCTAAGGGGGCATTCAAAATGCATGTGCCATTCCGTGGATTCGAAGGGGCGCCATCCGGCGTCGTATACTGACTTCGGTGAACGAGGAACAAGATCTATGAGCGAGAATGACGCGAAAGCGGATGTATATTCGGCGGGGGAGCGCGCGTGGATGGTGCGCACGCAGCAGATGCGCGCGCGGTGGTTCGGGCCGCTCCTTCGGCTGCTGGCTGTGTGCCGCGTGACGCCGGATCACCTGACCGTGCTGTCATTGCTCGCGGGCCTGGCCTTTTGCCCGCTTTATGTTGTCAGCCCGGGGTGGGCGCTGTTTGCACTGGTGCTTCACGTGGCCATTGATGGTCTGGACGGGCCTCTGGCGAGGCACCTCGGGACGGATTCGCGGAGAGGTTCTTTCACCGACAGCATGGCGGATCAGACCGTGATCGCGGCCTCGACCATCATGCTCATGTGGACGCACACGGTGAGTATGCTGCCGGGCGTGCTCTACATCGTAACCTACACCGTGGTGGTGCTCTTCGCCATGGCGCGAAATGCCATGAAGGACCCCTACACCTGGCTATTCCGCCCGCGCTTCTATGTGTACGCGTGGATCGCCGTAGAGACGTGGTGGTGGCCCGGAAGTCTGGATTGGGTGCTGTGGGTCTGCGTGGTGGTGTTGACGGTCAAGGTGCTGACGGGATTCCGTGGAATCCGGCGGAATATTTAGGCGGGAGCGCGGGTTTTCCAACCCGCGTATCGTGCAACAAAGTTGCACGCTTAAACGGACAGGAAAGTCCGTTCTCCCGCTTTTCTACACGTTAAACCGGAAGTGCATCACGTCGCCGTCCTTCACCACATAATCCTTGCCTTCCACGCGCATGACACCGGCGGCCTTGGCCCCATTTTCACCGTTGTGCTGGCAATAGGCGTCGTAGGCGATGACTTCCGCGCGGATGAAGCCGCGCTCGAAATCGGTGTGGATGACGCCGGCGGCCTGGGGCGCGGTGTCGCCGTTGTGAATGGTCCAGGCGCGCACTTCTTTCACGCCCGCCGTGAAATAGCTGACGAGGCCCAGGGCGTGGAAGCCCTTGTGAATGACTTGTTCCAAGCCACTTTCTTCCGCGCCGAGATCGGTCAGGAATTCCTGGCGTTCGTCCTCGCTCATGTCCACCATCTCTTCTTCCATCTTCGCGCAGAGCTTCACCACTTCGGCGTTCTCGCGCGCGGCGATCTCGCGCACCGTGGCAACGTAGGCGTTGTCTTCCGAGAGGCCCGCTTCGTCCACGTTGGCCGCGTAGATAACTTTCTTCCCGGTGATGAACTTCATCTCCTGTTCCAGGCCGCGGTAGGTGTCGGAGTCGCGGTCGGCAAAGTTGCTGGCCGGTTCGCCGGTCTCGAGGTGCTTCGCCAGCGCCTCGGCCGTGTCGAGCTGGGCCTGGAGCTTCTTATCCGTCTTGGCCTGCTTCTTAAGCTTGTCGATTTTCTTTTCGAGCTGCTGGAGATCGGCCAGGAGAAGCTCCGTCTGGATCGTCTCGATATCGTCCTTGGGATCGGGCTGGGCGTTCACGTGGATGACGTTGGCATCCTCAAAGCAACGCACGACATGAACGATGGCTTGGGTCTCGCGGATGTTGCCCAGGAACTGGTTGCCCAGGCCCTCGCCCTTGCTGGCGCCCTTCACGAGGCCCGCGATGTCGACGAACTCGACGGTGGCATATTGCACGCGCTGGGGCTTCACGATTTCCACGAGTTTGGCAATGCGGGGGTCGGGCACCGGCACGATGGCCTTGTTCGGCTCGATCGTGCAGAAGGGATAGTTGGCCGCTTCCGCGTTCTGCGCCTTGGTCAGGGCGTTGAAAGTGGTGCTCTTGCCTACGTTGGGCAGGCCGACGATGCCGATGCTCAGTGCCATGGTATTCCTCATGCGGGGGTTGTGATTCGGGCTCCGGGGCACACGCGGGGCGGCATCGGAGGGAAAGGGGAAGCAGTCAAGAGTGTAGCACGGCGGCGGAAATGGGGGCAAACAATTGACAATGGACATTGGACAATTGACAACGATAGCGCAAATTTTGTCGATACGACCAATTTGTCGGTTCGGTCCGATCAATCCGACGGAAGGCTGTACGCCAATCAACCTGCCGTGGACTAATTGTCCATTGTCCATTGTCCATTGTCCATTGTCCATTGTAAATTGCTATAGTGGTGGCGGAGGCCCCTATGGATGAACATCTGGCGCGATATATTGTTGACGCGCCTTCCGAGCGCTTGCTCGCGTTGACCCTGGAAGACATTGCCCTTGCGCAGGCCTGGTACAACTCCTGGCTTGACGAACCCAGTGTAGCTGGGCCCCTTGCCGAACTGCCCGTGCGGATTGCCGAATGGTCGGCCGACAAGGTGCGTCTGCAGCGGGTGACGGAAGGCGCACGCCAGCAACCGGTGCTGCGGCTCTGTATCGATGCCCTGACCAGCCAGGGGCCCGATGGCCTGGTGCGCGACGAATTGGATTTTCTTTTCTTCGCCCACGGGCTTATTCAGCGGGCCAAGGTGCGAAGCCAGTTCCAGCGACCCCTCGATCAGATTGGCCCCCATATCGAGGCAATCGCGCGGAAGCGGGACGCACTGGAGCCCCTCCGGGGCCTTCCCAATCT
Source organism: Candidatus Hydrogenedentales bacterium (assembly GCA_942492815.1). GTDB lineage: Bacteria > Hydrogenedentota > Hydrogenedentia > Hydrogenedentales > JAEUWI01 > JAEUWI01. Next base: position 1,069,054 of record OW818658.1, read on the forward strand.
TTCCCGGCGTATCCTCATCGCCACCGAGGCCACCATTCGCGAGGCGCCTCACCGGGAGATCCGAAGTTTCGGTGGTCTCCCCGAGGCCTTTCGCGGGCCGGTGCTGGTCCACGGCGGCGGTATAAAAATCGTCGGCGATGTCCCCGATGGAGCCGCGGTCGTCGCCGAGCGCGGCACCTGTTATGTCAGCGGCTACGTGCTCGGTCGTCTTCTCGTAAGTGAACACGCCGAGGTGCAGGAAAATATTGCCGGATTGCTTATCGCCCAGCGGGGCAACATCCGCGCCCGTGGCATCGTGAATCGGGCCACCGTTATCGCCAAACTCGGCCGGATCGCCTGCGGAATGTCCCAGTCGCCCGACCTTGTGTATGCCGGCACCCAACTGCGGGTTCGCGAGTCCGCCATCCAGGGTACCTACTTCTCGCCCCGGATTCGCGTGGACCAGTCCGCAAACGGCGGATGCTGGCACGTGACGAACCTGCTCAAGGCGGCGGCTTTTGTGCATACGGAGCAGCGCCCCGTCGATATCGTGCTGCGGACGACCATCGGCTATGAAGATTTCGGAGAGTCCCTGCCGAAGGATGCGGTGCTTCTCCTGCGCACGGCGAACCGGCTCCAGGCGCGGATCCTGTATCTCGAGCAGTTGAGGGACCGTCAGGCGGATGAGGCGGAGCACTACGCAAGCACGGCCCTCCTGTACATCTGCAGTGGGGCCGGAATGCCGGAAGATCTCCTCCAGGTGGACTCGCTGAAACGCCGCCGCGCCTTTCTCCTGCGCCTCATGATGGGACTGCACCTGCTCACAAAATCGCTGACGGCCATCCTCCAGGAGCGCAAGACGAACGCGGTAGCGGAACCGGCCAGCCGTCATTCGGTGCAGCGGGCGATCCAGCGCAGCTTGACGGAGGTGACGAAGGAGCTGGGCGAATTGAAACTGGAGGGCAGCTATCCCGAGGAGCTCGATCGCGAATGGGAGGAGCTGGTGGCGCTTCACGCCCAATCCTCGGGCACCGGGGCGGATGATGCCCTTTCCCGGGCGATTCTCCGCTTTCATGAATCACGGAAAACCTGGCAAGAGGAAGTCCTTCAACTGGAGGATAAGGTGAGCGTGTTGCAGCTTCGCGTGGCGGGAGACGAGAGTCGAAAGGCCCTCATCCAGCGGACCCAGGCCGCCGGAACCAGCCAGCCCGTGCTATTGCAACTGGCGCGCGCGGCCCGGCAGCGCGGCCCCGAAGATCCCGTGGTCAAGCGGATGGAAACGCCTTTCGTACGAAGAATGCTCGGCCTGCTCAAAAAGCGCAACGAATGGGTCCTTCGCTATCGGGACGAGGCGGCGGAGCGTGAGGCGGAACTAGCCATGGCCCAGAAGAAACTGCGGGAAGCCTATCACCTCGACCCTACGGCCCAGAAGCCGGATCCCCGCGCGGAGGGCATATTCCGCGGAAAGGTCCGGATACACGTGGAGGAACTCGCGTTGCAGGGAGGAGCCGGTGTGGGAGGCGTCCTCTACACTGCGGAAGACGAGACCGAGGAGGAATCGGTCTACGGTATACGAAACGGGGTTGTCGTGCGCTTGCCCCGGCGACAATAGAATGGTGCCCCGAACAGGAATCGAACCTGTATCGCTCGCTTAGGAGGCGAACGTTCTATCCGTTGAACTATCGGGGCGGGGAACGAAGTCTACTGAAAAGGCGGGTGAGGATACAAATTTTTGGGTGTTTTGGTCGGCGTTATGTCATCTGCGACCTTGGTCCATTGTTCGTCGTGTCGGCTTCGCGTATGCTTAATGGCGTGAACAACGACCCCACACGAAAGGCATCTGAGTTTCCATGACGATATTTTTTGTCAGCGTAGGTACCGCGCTTGTGCTGTCATTCCTGTGTTCCCTGCTCGAGGCAACCTTGCTGAGCTACACGCCGAGCCAGGTGGCCGCGCTGGAGGCCAAGCGCCCCGGTATCGCAAAGATCTGGCGCAATTTCAAGGGCAATATCGAGAAACCTATTGCGGTGATCCTCATCGTGAACACCTCGGCACATACCGTGGGCGCCACCATCGCGGGGGCTCAGTTCGAGTCCAGTTTCGGAGCCAGGGGCCTGGTGATCTTCTCCGTCGTCTTCACGTACCTCATGCTACAGTTCACGGAGATCCTCCCGAAGACCATCGGTGTCCGCTACAACGGGGTTCTGGCGCCGCTCATCGCACCGCCCCTCGAAGTCGTGGTGCGCATCCTGAGCCCACTGCTCTGGTTTATCCAGGTGATCAACCGGCCCTTCTCCGGCACGGAGCAAACAGGCAAAGACACCACCCTCCAGGAAATCGCCGCGCTGGCTGCCAGTTCGCCCCTGATGGATCCGCACCAGTCGCGCATGATCCAGGCCGCCTCCGAACTGGAAAGCATCCGCGTGCGACAGATCATGACGCCGCGCACCGAAGTCATGTACCTGCTGGTCAGTCAGTCCATCGAAGAAATATTGTCGATCGTCAAGCGCTGCCCCTACACCCGCCTTCCCCTATGCGACGGGGACATCGATCATGTCATCGGCATGGTTCACGGCAAGGACCTCATGAAAGTGATGGACCTGACCCCCGGCCGCTTCAACATCGAATCGGTCGCACCCGCCGCCAAGTCGGGGCCGGAAAAGGTGGCCGCCGTTCCGGGCACCGCCCTCCATGTCTTCGGCACTGCGGACATCGACCTGATGAAGATCAAGCGCGATGTTGTCTTCTTGCCCGACCACCTCAATGTGTTGGAAGCGCTGCGCCACTTCCAGCGGGCCCGCCTGCACCTGGCCGTGGTGGTCGATGAATATGGCGCCACCATCGGAATCGTCACCCTGGAAGATGTCATCGAAGAGATGGTGGGGGATATCAAAGACGAATTCGATCTCTTCGCGGCGGACATGGTCAAGGCCGAAGGCACCGGCTACCGGGTCAACGGACGCCTCCCCCTCCATGAGTTCGTCCAGCACGTCCCCGGACTCGATATCGACCCGGCCGAAGTAGACGTGGACACGGTGGGCGGTTATGTTTCTCAGGTACTCGGCCGGTTGCCCGTGGTCGGCGAAGCAATTGAAGTGGGGCCCTACACGTGGACCGTCTCCCTGGCCGATGTGCGCCGGGTCCGCGAGGTCCTGCTGACGCCCAACAAAAACTTCGTGGAAGAGGGGCAGGAGAGCTGAACCTTCCGCGTCCTGGGCGTCACTTTTTCGGTGTCGCCACATGCGGGCCGTGCTATGATGGTGACAGGCCGCAACGCGGCCCCCAGAGGAACCGCCGCTATGTCACGAGCCACGATGGGGCTGAAAGAGCTCCTCGCAAACCACACATCTCCCTGTGCGGAGGCCCTCGTGCGACCCGGCAAGGACGGCGCCTTGCGCTGCCTCGCCTGTGGACATCAGTGCCTCGTGCGCGAGGGCAAAGCCGGGGTCTGCCGGGTGCGCTTCAACGAGGGCGGCACCCTGCGCGTCCCCTGGGGCTATGTGGCCGGCTTGCAGGTTGATCCCATCGAAAAGAAGCCCTTCTACCACGCCTATCCCGGACGCGACGCCCTGTCCTTCGGCATGCTCGGCTGCGACCTCCATTGCGCCTACTGCCAGAACTGGGTCACCAGCCAAACCCTCCGCGATGAATCGGCCATTTCCATGCCCCGCTTCGTGACCCCAAAACAGTTGATCGCACGCGCCGTGGAACTGGAAGCACCGGTGGTCGTCAGTACCTACAACGAGCCCCTGATCACCGCCGACTGGGCCGTAGCGGTTTTTGAAGAGGCCCACAAGGCCGAGCTGGCCTGCGGCTTCGTGAGCAACGGCAATGCGACGCCCGAAGTACTGACCTTTCTTCAGCCCTGGGTCTCGCTCTACAAGGTGGACCTCAAAGGCTTTCAAGAGAAATCCTACCGCGAGCTCGGCTGTAAACTCGGCACCGTGCTCGACACCATCGGCCGACTCCACGCCATGGGCTTCTGGATCGAAATCGTCACCCTCGTGATTCCCGACTTCAACGACTCGGACGATGAGCTGCGCGGCATGGCCGAATTTCTTGCCGATATCTCGCGCGATATCCCTTGGCACGTCACCGCTTTTCATCCAAACTACAAAATGACCGACACCGGGCGTACCCCCCGCGAGTCCCTCATTCGCGCATGGAACATCGGCCGGGAAGCGGGCCTGCGCTACGTCTACCCCGGAAATCTTCCGGGGCAAGTGGGGGAGCGGGAACACACGATTTGCCCCGATTGCGGTGAAGTCCTTATCCGGCGCCACGGCTTCTACGTCGCAGAAAACCGCATGTCGGGCGCCACGTGCCCATCCTGCAAATCAGAAATCCCCGGCGTCTGGGAGCGCAACCCGCCCCGCGAAAGCACCGGCACGGGAACACCCAGGGCGTTGAATTTCTAAGGCGCTTCCGAAGCTCTGGAATTGACTGGCCGGTTACAGGGACAGCAGAGACGGCAGGGACAACAGAAAATGAAAATAGCCTATACGCTGCTGTCCCTGCCGTCTCTGAAGTCCCTGTAGATTCCTGAAAAGTGCCGCAGCATCCCTACGCCATCACGATCCCCGGCGCAATCTCCGGATTGCACGCCGGGCAATAGCCCCGAAAGATTACCTGGGCCTCATCCACCGAAAATCCCTCACCCGGCAGCACCGGCGTCAGGCAGGGCTTCCGACCTGTCGCGCAGGGCACGTCAAAAATCTCCCCGCACTTCCGGCACACGAAGTGGTGGTGCCACGCGTCCGACGCCTCATAGAAGGCGCGGCCCGGGCCCGCATCGCTCAACATGATCAGGCCCGCGCTCGACAAGTCATTCAGCACATTAAACACCGACGCCCGCGACATGCCCGTGCCACCCGCCTCCAGCCGCTGGGCCAGGTCATCCGCACTGTGATGGCCACCCAGCGACTTCAGCAGGTTATATACCGACGTGCGGGGGCTGGTTACACGGAGACCGGCCTCCCGTAGGCGTGTCTCAATGGGTTGCTCGGTCAACTGTTTTCTGCCTGAAGCATCCACAGCGTTTTCTCCAGACCCGCCGCGGCCGTGATCAACAGATCGGCGCTCACCGGGTCGATTTTTTCCACCACGGCAATGCGGGCGCGGATGCGCTTCACCACGTCCGCGATACGCTCGCTCAACGCGGGCACCAGATCCTTTTTCTGAACGAAATCGGCGGGCAGCGGCTCCACTTGCGCGTGTCGCGCCACATAGTCCACCTGGCCCAGAGGCAATTCGCCCACGGCCAGCATGCGCTCGGCGGTGTTATCAATCAGGAGGGCCAATTCCGCGCCGAGTTCGTCCATGTAGGCGTGAAACGAACGGAACTCCCGCCCCACCACGGCCCAATGGGCCTGCCGCGCCACCGAGGCCAGGCTGATATAATCCACCACAGTCTCCTGCAGCGGCAAAGCAATCAGTTTGCACACATCTTCGGGTAACGTTTGCGAGTGAAGTTTCATGGTCAGGTACTCCTTAGTTGTTTGTACTGAATCCAATATAACACAAAGATTGGACTTTGTCAAAATAAAAAGGAATGGGACTGTCCAGAAAAGGACGCCTGGAATGGCATGATGCGCCAAGGTTGATTGATGTGACGATGAACGAGGAAAGTCACGACGCTTAGGACTGTCCCACGTTTTTTATCCTCGGAGCTATAACGCGTGCCTGGACAAAAAACGCGGGACGGTCCCGCACGCGTGGCTAGTGTCGGCGTGTTTGGCCTCTTCCAAGGCGTGGGCTACGCTCCCGTCCTCGAAGTGTGCTTTCGTGCAGGACGGTCCCGTCCCGCCTATTCCGCCAGATGCTTCGGGCTGCTTCCCCGGCGACTGTGGAGGGCTTTCTCGCGCTCGGCGAGCATGCGCATGGCAATCTTCTTGACGTGAAGCCGGAGCCACATAGCCGTCGTGCTGCCCGTGGTGTAGTCGGCCGGGCCATAGGCGTCGACGCGATCGGCGTGGAGGAGTTCGTCCACCTGGGCGAACTGGGCCTCGGAATCCTGCTGGAACACGGCATAGGCCAGGCCGCCGTGTTTGCGGATAACGGAGAAGCTGGGGATATCGCTCGGGCCGTCGGCGACGTAGATCATGTTCTTCATCGGGACGCGGCGATCTTCCTCGGGGATGAGATCGTTCACCGATACGCCCTCAAGCTTGTGGACGCCCTTGTTGATCTCGAAGATGGCCCGGGTCTTGGTGGTGTTGTCGAGGAAGCCGGCGATCTGGGAGATGGGACCCGCGCCGGGCTCGCCGCTGAGATCGTCACCGGGATTTGCGGGCACCTCGATAAATTCCGATGCCCACACGCCGCTGAGGTGGCTCGCGATCTTGGAGCCCCGGATCATCTCGGTGAGACCTGTGCTGACCACGTAGTGCTCCAGCCGCAGATCGCCCTCGCGGTACTCCGGCGCGTCGAGTATGCCCTGCAGCTCGCTGAACAACTGGGGAATACCGGGGAAGAACTCGATCTCGGTGCCCAGCTCGCGCAGGCGGGCGTTGGTGAGATCGGGCATCCTGCCTTCCTTCACATAGGTCAGCAAATGCCCCAGATAGGACGTGTCCGGCTGCACCTGAACCCCCGCGCGCTTGTAATACGCCGCGAGGCCGTTGACCTCTTTCCAGAACGCTTTCTCATCCACACCATAGGCCTCGAAGAGCGGCGTCTGCATATAGCGCGGCGTCAGGGTCTTGTCGAAGTCCCAGATGATGGCGATGATGTTCTGCAGGAAGAGGCCCTTGTCCGTCATTTGTGTATCCTCTCGTAAATTCACTGCCATGATGGGAATGACACCAATCTGTCATCCCCACGAAAGTGGGGATCCAGTGCTTTCGTGCAGTAAACCTCGCCCGTTCACTGGATTCCCGCATGCGCGGGAATGACACCAATCTGTCATCCCAACGAAAGTGGGGATCTAGTGCATTTGCGAAGTGAACCTCGCCCGGTCACTGGATTCTCGCATTCGCGCGAATGACAGGAGTACTTGTGGCATTCACACGTCCGCCGGATCGACCGCGCGCAAAATATCCAGCACGCGCGCCGGTTTCAACGCGCTGTCGATCATCTCGATGGCCACGATATCCGGATAGAGCACATCGCGGCCCACCTCCGCATAAAATTCGTTCTTCGCCGCGACCGAGTCAAAGTTCTTCTTCGCCCAGTCGCTCAGATAGCCCAGGCCTGCCGCGCTCTGGAGCACCGTGTGGGCATGGAGGATAAAGGCACCCTTCTGGAAGGTCTCAAAGAGCGGAGCCATCTCCGGCACATCGAAATTATCGACGAATGGCTGGCCATGAGCGTTCAATTCCGTGCCAACCATCACTGGGAGATCCAGGCGATTGGCGATCTCGACGACTTCATGGAGCTTCTTCACCTTGAGTGCGCGTGTCGCCAGATCGGCGATGTTCCAGTTGCGATCGGGGATGATATTCAGCGCTGCCGAGCCCTGGCTCATGGAGAGGGCCAGCAATTCTTCGATGGCCGTCTCGCCTTCGGAGGTGCCGTCGAGCCACGTGTGCATAGGGAAGCCGCCCGCATCGACAGCAAACTGATTCACCGCTTCCATCTTTGGGAACTCGTTGCCGTCGGGCTGGACGTAGCCCACGCCGCCGGACTTCATTGTGTTCGCGCGAATAAGTCCCTGAAGCGTAGGCGCGACGTCGATCACGGCCGCTATCTTTTCCGTGGGCACGCCAAGTTTCTCGGCCCAGAACGCGGCCCGGTCGCTCGTTTCGGGAAAGATAACCCGCGCCTTTTCGTCGTAGGCCGTACACACATGCCGCTCCGTGGCGTTGCCGCTCGGCGTCAGGGGGAGCACATCCAGATCGAAATCCAGCACGACCGGCGCGAGATAGGCGTTTACCCGCTCCACCAAGCCCCGCGTGCGCTCTGCGGAGATCCGCTTCAGCTCGTGGACCAGCGCGTCCGCCGAAACCTCCGACGTCGTCAGGCCCGTGGCCATGTGATAGCAGATGCCGGGCTCACCGGGGGAATTGATGACGCGATCACCGAACTCGGGGATGTAGATGCGCGTTTCCATGCCCGCGCCCGCGCGGATGCCCAGCAGCTTGCAGGCCTGAAGGAATTCATCCACGCCCTCCACCACATCGAAGTCCACGATGCTCAGCGCGCTCAGGCCCTGGCAGCGCGCAAGCCACGCGAGGGACGTGGGGGAGTAGCCATACCCATTGAAGGAGAAGAAGGAATGGCAGTGAAGGTTGAAGGCCTTCGTCGACTCAGGCAGTTCAATCTCGCCCTCGGAAGCGAGGTCCAGCAAATTATCCAGAGCTTCCTCGCGGACAGCGGGGTCAAAATCATTCAACTGGGCTTCCAGGGCGGCGCGTACATCGGACATTTCGGGGTAGTTCCTAAGCGTTAGCATCAGAGGATGCGGAGTGTTAAATCGGAAGGGAAGAGGCCCCATTGTAGCGCGTGGCGGGGGCCGGGATCACACTCAGGGACAGGGTCGCCCCATCAGCCGGGCACAGTCCGAGAACTGTAAAGCGGCATCGTAGCCTCGACCGAGCGAAATACGCGGCCACCGGCGGGGCTGCTCTGGAAATAAGCAGTCACAACGCGAAGAGGTATGTGATGACTACCGTCAACTCTGGAACTAACCCCCCCTCCCCCCCCGCAAGCGGGGGGGACCTTGCTCACAAGAGCGAACCTCTTGGTCCCCCCCGCTTGCGGGGGGGGAGGGGGGGTAAAGCTCGGATATGACTTCCACCCTCTATGGGTGACGCGAAGCGTCATGAATGACTGTCCTGTAGTTTGCGGAGGGGATGGCGGGCCGGTACGCTCACCGCGCTGGCTACACGATGCCGGCAGGGATGCCAGCGCGCCCAACTCGCTCAGGCTCTGCCGCTTAAGAGCAGGAAATGGTGGAAGAATTTATTCACCACGAAGGCACGAAGAACACGGAGAGAAAAGAGATTGTGACGTTGCAGGCCTTCGAGGGGCGTTTAGTCTCCCTTAGCATGCATTCTTCCGGATGTGTCGCACGCAAAGGCGCGAAGGCGCAAAGAGAGTTCGGATGCAAGCTCAATTTGGCCCCGCCTTGTTTGCAGGGGGAAATCATAGTTGCAGAACGCTTCCTTCCCTCTCTCTTCTTCGTGCGCTTCGTATCTTAGTGGTGAAAAATTTGGTTGCGGCCCGAGGCTGTTCCAGGTTCTTTGAGGTTAAATTTCGCCTCAGCCCACAGGCAGGCCCAGCTCCGCGCGGGTCAGGCGCAGGTACAGGTGTACATCGGCCCACTCGATACTCCGCACATCGCTGGGCTGCACCATAAGTTCGTCACGGGTCGGTCCATGGCCTGTGTCGATGATGACTTGTTCAATGTGCTGATTTCCAGGTGTGAAAAGCAGGTCTGCCACATGGCCGATGCAGGCCTGATCCGCTCGCTCCTCTTCCTCTTCGTCGGTGGCCGTATGGACCGCGTAGCCCCGCACTTCGCGAAAACTCTGGAGTCGGGGATTGTGTCCCTCGGCGATGGAGGTCTCGCTGCTTCCTGTCAGCGCGTCCTCGTCCGCCCCGAGGGGGCGCAGGACGATCTTGGTCATGTCGCCCGTCGGAAACCACAGAAAGCGCGGGTGCAGGGCTGAGTCGTGAGCGCGCTGCTCCGAAACCGGCGGATCCGCCATGTAATCCGGACTCGCAAGTATCTCCTTGCGCGTCGTGGCGACCAGTATATCCGACGAACTGCTTCCGCCATCGTAACCAGACTCCGCCAAGAGCAGCCCCGGATCCATAATGAGGCGGCGGCTCTCGAAAAAGGCCCCCGTCTGAAGGATAACGTGCTCCACCACCCAGGTGTCGTCGGAGAAGTAGATGTCATAGAGCGCACCCACCGCACCATCCGAGGCGATGATATTTCGGTCAAGCAGGGATGACATTCGAATCGTAGTCATGGTGTGTCTCCGGGGTTGACTGGATTGTGGCGGCCGAGGTCTCAGCGGCGGACGGCCCGTGGCGCGACCGTGTCGGCCCGGAACTGCCCGCAACAAACGGCGAAGTGCGCAGACACCTGCGTAACCACATCCATCAATCGTGGTCAGCATAGCGGTATTTCGACAAGGGCAGGCGACGCAAGGGTAAAGAATGGGTAATGGCCTTGACCTGCGGCCTCAAGTCCCCCAGGACGGTAGCAACGGACGTAACAAGGACGGTCCTGTTGAGGTCGTAAAGTGCGCCAGGCAGGGCGCATTCACGTGAAAGTCCTACAATCGCCTGATCATGGAGTGCCGGCGACTCGCTGGCATTTGCGCCGAAGGCGCAAGTCCGCCGTCCGTGAACAATCGCCGGCGGGACAAGTTCAACACCTGCTGGAAATTGGAACTTACGAGCCCACCTTGGGATAGAATATCTTGGGACCGGTGAGGTGGTCTTCCGGGGCCGAGAGGGAGCATTCGATGGGACGGTTACTGTGTGTGGCTGTATTATCGTTGTTACTGCTTTCCGTACGTTTGGCTTGGGGCGATACCGAGACTTCGCACGCGCGGAGTGGTCATAACCCGCCAGTGTTGCAAGTTGAAGCAGCGGGTGACGCTCTGCCAGCCAAAGATGACACTTGGAACTTCTGGGACTTTCTCTACGCCCATCGTGACCGGTGGGAGTACCTGGATGATATTCATCTAGGCGCATTCGGTGAGTTCATCGGGAAGCCGACGCGCGGCATTGGCGCATTTCGTGCGATGAAGGTTTACCAGTACGAAGGCGGACTCATGCTCTGTGCATCGGAAGATATTCCCGCGCTCTCCATGAAGCAACATGATCGCTTTGCACATGTCGATCCTGGCGGACAGGTCACTCCACTGGTATCCGATCCGGCTATTGCGGCTAAGCTGTCTTCCATGCCACGCCGCTGGCCAGTGTCCCTGCAGGACGGACGGCCAAGAGCTCTTGAGCCCGGAGAGATACTCTTCAACCCTACTCCAAACTACAGTACCGATGGCGACCTGCCACCTGCAGGAAACACGGGTTGGATAATGCCGGGAATCGAAGGCGTCTTGTTCGTCCCCAAGGAGGGCGATCCACGCCCGGAGAATGTCGTGTGGATAGTGCCGCAGGCGCAGGGTGGCTTCAACCTCGTCTGGGGCGGGCTGACGCAGGGCGGTGAACTAATGATGGTAGTCGAGAATACAGGAAAGATTGCCTTGGGCGAAAACACACCTTATCGGCAGGAGGCGCGCCGACAACAATTGAATCGCTGGATTCTGAGTCGCGATGGGAAACCCGCCATGATACCGCCGGGATTCAGCATGCATCCGCTGACTGATGGAATGACAACCATGTGGATTGGAGATGACGGGGAGATTCGTACCGTCATCACGCGCTATTGACATAGAGTGGAGTCAACGCGCCAAACGGGAGCATAGGATTATGAATCGAATTTTTCTACTGGGGTTGCTCGGCTGTTATTGCGCGTCTAGCGTCCCGGCGGAGGGGGCCTGGAATCAGGGAGAAATGCAATCCACCCCGAAAGCCATTCAGGCGCCGGCCATACCCTTGGAGGCTGTGCGTTTGCAATATTTCGACAATGCTGCGGAAACGGCCCCAGCACCCACCGAACTCGACGCGGCACTTGACGCCCTTCTCGCGCTTCCGGAAGGGGAGCGCATGCGGGCCTTTGGCGCGATCTGCCGGACTCATAGGCTTCAAACCTTTCAGGCGCACCTGGGCGCAAACGGCGAATTCATCGGAGGCCCACTCGAGTGTCTCGGTTGTGAGCCTCCCCTGATCGGGCTTCCCTATCGAGGCGGTTTCTGGCTCTGGGCCAACGTGGAAATCGACGAGGCCGGAACCGGACCTGAGATCCTGTTCGCGACGGTGGATCCCAGCGGAAAGGTGGAGCGGACCTATCTCGGCGAGCCCGGCACCAAATCGATGCCCGCCATCCCCACGGACTGGCCAAGAGATGACAAAACAGGACATGTCCGCCCTTTGGAACTCGGAGAAATACTTTCCGGGGTGCAAGGGGAGGAATCGAATTCTGGTGATGCCAATGCAGAATCGCAGAGGGCCTGGCTTATGCTGGGGCTTCACCAAAGGCTCATATCACCCTATCCCCATTCCATGCGCCCGCCCAATGTGCTCTGGATAGTACCCAACGGTGGCGGCTTCGATCTTGTCCATAGCGGTCCGCTGCACCGCGGTCTTTATGCGCGAATTCGCGAGGATTTTTCGGTGACCTATGGAGAGGGCGCACCGGAGGAGCTTCGCACCAGTAGCAAACAGAAATACTGGCCATTTGAAACGGGCGATACGGGGCGAGTCACGGAAATACCACCGGGGACGATAATCGGTATGGCGGGTTCGCGGTGGCCGGCCTATCGCGTACTCGAAGGTGGCCTACTCGCCATTGGCACAATTGAGGAATGGGAATACAAGTGAACGCCGGATTCTCGGCGGTCGGAGGTTATCTATGCAATTCTTCAGGTTGATTTCTGTATTGGGACTATTCTCCATACAGTTTTTGAACCACGCCAGCGTGCGGGCCGAGCAGCGAGACGCAGAGACGGGGTGCAACGAGGACTTAAAGAGAGCTCTAGCCATTCTTGACTCAACGACGGAGATGGGGGAAAGAATGCGGGTTTCACAGACGTTACTTGGGCACGCGAAGTGCCTGGGATTCCTGGGGGCAAATGGCGAAGTCATCATCCGATGGCGTGATCCTCGACAGCCTCACGAGGCGTCGTTAGCGGTGGTTCCGGAAAATGATGGCTATCGGGTAATTGTAATAACTTCCGAGTTGTCCGACCTGAATCTCAAATTTGGCGATACCTACGCGAGAATCACTGCGGATGGCACTTTTACATTGGCCGTTGATGCGGGGTTGCGAAGGTCGCTTCCACGTTCGCCCGAACGTTGGCCGCGCAATGCGTCTGATTCCGGCTTGCTATTCCCGGACTCGCTCACGGTCATCACCAACGAAGTAGATCGCGCTGAGCAAAAAGAACAGCGGGCTCCAGACGCTATGCTTGGGTGGTGTCTACTGGAGTGGGCGGGAGACTTGATCGCACCCACACCGGATGTTGAGCGTCCGTCCAACTTCCTGTGGATCGTAAAAACGAGTGACGGCATCCAGTTTGTGCACAGTGGCCCGCTTCGTTCCGGCGTCTATGCGTCAATTGGCGCTGATCGCTGCGTGACGTACGGGGCTGGCGCACCGGCCAAACGGCGCACCCGAAAAGCACCTGATTGGTGGCCCTATGTGAAGGACGGAGCAATAGTGCCCGTGCCGGAGGGATATATCGGACGGCCTTCTACCGCAGAGAACGTGCTCAGCGACTGGGGTGGAGACGAGTTTGTGGGCCTCACCTTGGTTGGCCCGCGGCCAATCAAGTGACAACGCCCATACGAGCAATGTGGCACAAAAGCCTTCCCGAAGAATTGACAACAAATAGCAATCGTGAGATACTAACCTCATGGCAACTCAGACGCTAAATCTCACCGACGAACAAGCTGAAGTCATCCGCCAGATGGTGGCGAATGGCAGTTACGGCGATGCAAGTCACGTCGTGGACGAAGCTTTGCGCCTACTTGTGGCCAGGCAGGACGACGAAGAGGCGGAACTGGACGTCTTGCGGGCCGAGTTGCAGCGGGGCTTCGATGATATTGAGGCCGGGCGGTATATCGAATTGAATAGCCGGGAAGATATTGAGGCGCTTGGCCAGCGGGTGATACGTCGTGGCTTGGAGCGGCTGTCCGCGTTGAAGAATGTCGCGCACAATTCGCCTGACTGAGAGCGCCGAAGCCGACTTGGACGCCATCTTGCTCTGGACCGTTGAGCGATTTGATGTCGAGCAGGCGCTGCGATACCAAGCCTTGCTGAATCAGGCGCTGGACGATATTCGAAAAGAACCGGAGGGCCCGACCAGTCGGCTTCATTCGAAGTTGGGCGCCCAGATCCGGAGTTATCATATTGACTTAAGCAAGGGTCGAAGCGGTTCGGGTGTCAAGTCGCCAAGGCATGTCATTTTCTATACATTGCAGTTCGAGAACGAGGTTCGAGTTCTTCGTATCCTCCACGAAAGAATGAGGCCTGAACGCTATCTCAAGTAGCACCCTTTTTCTCAGCGCGTTTTCTCACTCTCCCGCCACCACCCGAATACTATACGGTGCCATCTCTTCATCCAGCCGTCCCTCCAACTTCACGCTCGCGGCGTCCTCCCGGTAGTTCAGGAGCACCAGCGAACCTGTCTCCAGCGCGCTGACGAATACCCGTTCCGGTCGTTCTACGGCCATGGCCTGCTTGGTCAGCGGGTGGAGGTCGTCCAACCCGCGCAGGATGCTTTCGATGAAATCGCCGTAGAGCGCGATGGGTTCCATGTCGCCCTGGAAGCGGTGAAATGTACCCTGGCCCGTGTCTCCCTTTTCCCACGCGCGAAAGATGGTCTGGTCGCCCTCGGTAGTTTCCTGGGGGACCCGGGGATAGGTGGGGTAGATGGCGACGCCGCCTTTGCGGATCCATTCGTCGATTTTTTGCTGCACGTCGGGCTCGATGATGTTGCCCCAGCAGAAGACGAGGACCTTGTAGCGGTCGAGGTAGCCCTGTCGGATGAGGCGTTCGTCGAGGAAGTCGTTGTCGATGCGGCGGCGTACTTCGGCGGCGCGGGTGTTGAAGCCCCAGGCGTAGAGGTGGCGGAAGGTACTGTCGTCGAGCTGGTTCATGGTCTCGGGGTAGTAGACCGCCACGTCGATGACGGGCTCGGCGCGCTGATCGAGGAGGTGGAAGTCCCGCTGCCACTGATCCACGGCGTAGGGCGGTTCGAAGAGCACATTGTGGCGCGTGTAGATGTTGTCGCCATTGGTGGTGAGGGTGCTGAAAAAGCGCCCGGCCACGCCGCGCGCGCTGTGGTAGCCCGCAGGCTCATAGCCCAGGTCGATGCCGTACAGCCGGGCGGCCGTTGCGGCCAGGCGCGTGGCGTAGAAGTTCTGCTCGAAGCTGTCCGTTTCGTTGGTCAGGCGGATACCGCCGTTGCCGATGGCCTTCATGGACTCTGCTTGCCCCGTGAAATCCGTGCCCGCCTCGCGAAAGCCCCAGCCGCCCGAGGACTCATAGATGAGCGTCTTCGGCAAGGCGGCACGCGTCGCATGGGCCCAATGGTCGCACCATTCCGTCATCGAATCCGTGTACCACGCCGTCATATCGAGGCGGCCGCGAGGCGTGCGATAGGTCTCGGGCAGTTGCGGCGCGATGGCGTCGAAGTTTGTGAAGTCCTCGGCCCAAGCTCTGTTCAGCGCATCGAGCGTGGAGTAGCGTTCCTTCAGCCACGCTTGAAAATCGGCCCGCGCCAGGTCATCACCGGCCCACCAGCCGATGTGGGCGTGCATCTTCTGTCCCCGCGCCCCCAGCGCGCCGCCCGCTCCGGCCGGATACTGCGCCTCGCCAAAATTGCCGCTCGGGCCGAGGCGCACCGCCTCAAGGACGCCCATGGGTTCATAGTGATCGCCGAAAGCCTTCAGTACGCGCTCCACATGACGCAGATTGCCCGCATTCCAAATCGAGGGCACGGCGTTCTCGTCGCCATGTTCCAGGCACTTGAAGCCCACATTTTCCTCCGACTCCAGATACCACGTCGGCAGGGCAAAGGCGGATGTGACCACCAGATTGGGAAACCACTTCAGGCCCCGCGCCGTGAGCGCCTCCACAATGGTGTCGTAGTGCGAGAAGTCGAAATTTCCCGGCGAGAGCTCGATAAGGTTCCAGCGCACGAAGCACTCCGCCGAAGTGAAGCCCATCAGCCGCGCCAGGGGTGCATATTCGCGAATGTTGTCCAGGGCCGTCTCCAGCGAAGGTGGATCGCCCGTGTCGGGAATGCCGACGGTGCAGTTAAGCTGCATCGGCCGCTGAAGCGTCAGCATCGGCTCCACCAGCAGCGGCACATCCGCCGCTAGCGCCGTCCACCGCGCCTCGTCCACCGACGAATACGCCCGAATCGCGATGAGTCCCTGCAAGCCCGCAATCTTCAGATGGGGGTGCGTGGCCGTTGTCGGTAGCTTTGGATTCGCAAATTCAAACAGCGAAGTCCGCACCCGCTGTTGGTTCAGCCGCGTGAACGACACCGCCCGCAGCGGCAATCCGTAGGTCCCCTTGAACGCATCGTCCGTCAGCAAGGTCGGCTGAATCACGCCCGCACTGTCGTCGAAGAATTCGACTTCCAGAAAGAGCCTTTCTGAATCCGGAGAAATCGGCCCTTCAAATCGGAAGTCCCAGGTTACCTTGCTGTACGCGTCTCGGTCCGGAGCAATGTCCAGCGTCCCAATACTCCCACGATCCACCGCGTGGGTAGCTTCCGAATTCACCAGAGTCGCGGCAGTAGGCTCGGCAGCGGAGACGTGGAACAGGAGCGTGTCCGAGGGCGCAGCGGGGGAGGGGAGGGCAGTGAATAAAATGGGAATAAGGACGACGAAACGAATCAACATAGGGTTCTCCCGGTTAGTGCATTGATTCGCTATTGCACCTGATTACCGGGAGCGGAGTCAATCCCGTGCCACTATTCTCCAACTTTCCGGAGGGCCGCATTCAATAGGTCGCGGGACAGAAACATTCCCCCGCGGATCAAATCGTTCATAATGTCTCTGGCAGAGGGTATGTATCCATACTTCTTGGCAGCCAATACAATGCCCAGAGTGCCCCTCACAGGTATCGCATGGCACGCTGCACACTTCCTTGCCGCAAGGTCATCAATAACTGCTTCAGTGCCTGCCTCTTGAAAGGCGTAGGCGAGGACGGAAGATTCGCCAGCGCCTAGCCCCCATTCGCGGATTGTATCTGGCACAGAAACATCGGGTACGCATTCGAGCCAGGGAATCTCGTGAAGCATGCGAGTCGTGACATCATCAGGACCCTTTCGCTGGATCTCCGTTACGACAGATTGAGGGACCAGAATCCGTCTCCCGAAGTGACGCAGTAGATCAACATGATGTCCACGGCTCAAGAATATGAGCGGGGAAGCGTTGACTACGACCGTCTCAGTCACGCGCCAATTCTCGATCAAGCTCGTCGAGGTCTACGTGGAACGAGTCCTTCCCCATTCGTGCGAGTGCGAGGAGGAAGTCCGTGCGGCACAGGCCTGCCACCTGAGCTGCCACTTCCTGCGAAATCTTACCGTTCTCGTACCATGTGGCGGCGGCGGCGAGTCGTAGTTCGGCAGAGATGTCGGACGGGGAGAGTCGCAGCGCGGCCAGTACGCTCTCCGGTAGCTCCATTGTGAGGGTTGCCATGTCGGTGTTCTCCGTGAATTTGAACTACCAGCATTGTAGCAGTTTCGATTCGAAAAGGAGCAACGGCCGATTTTGCGCCATGGTCCCCTACGGCACCAGCACCACCTTCCCCGAGCTCTTCCGGTCCGAGATAAACTTCTGCGCCTTGGCCGCTTCCACAAGCTTGAACTCATGCCCCACCACGACCGTCAGCTTGCCGTCCAGCAGCCACGAGTGTAGATCCCGCATGGCGTTCGCCATCGCCTGGGTGTCGCTCGTGTAGGCCATGAGGTGGAAGCCCGCCACGGTCCAGTTGCGCGCGAGGAGCGTGCGCGCCTCGATCATCGGCGGCTCCTTGCTGGCGATGCCCAGCGTCACGAGCATGCCCCGGGGCTTCAGGCACTTGAGGCTCTTCGCGAATACTTCGCCGCCAACCGTTTCGATGATCAAATCGCAGCCCACACCGCCCGTGATGTCTTTGACTGCCGCCTGGAAATCCTGGCGCGTGTAGTTGATCGCATGCTGGCACCCCAGCGATTCAATCAGCGCGCATTTCTCCGGGGTGCTGGCCGTGCCGATGACGGTCGCGCCTACGTTGCGCGCAATCTGCACGAGCTGGGTGCCGAGTCCCCCCGCCGCCGCCTGAATCAGCACGGTTTGGCCCGCTGTGAGCCGCCCGAGGGTCAGCAGTGCGTGATAGGCCGTGAGGTATTGGCAGGGTATCGCCGCCGCCTGGGAAAAGCTGAGCTGTTCCGGCTTGGGCATGACCTGCCCCGCCTTCGCGACCACATATTCGCTGTAGCCGGACTGGCAAAAAGACATCACCTCGTCGCCCGGACCCCACTGGGTCACGCCATCGCCCACCTTTTCCACCACGCCCGCCACCTCAAAGCCCACGCCAAAGGGTGCCTTGGGTCCGCCGGGGTAGAGGCCGTCCCGCTGCATGATGTCGGCGTAGTTGATCCCCGCAGCCCGCACCTGGATGAGTACCTCGCCCGGACCGGGCTCTGGGACGGCCACCTCGCGGATTTCGAGGACTTCCGGGCCGCCAAAGGCGGTGGCAACGATAGTTTTCATGGGGCAAGCTCTCCAGGTCGGTTGAATCTTTGGGCAGCATAGCAGCGCGGGGGACGGAGGGGCAATGGGAGGCCCGAAGTGTGCATGAATATTCCTACCCATATAACGGTATTGAGTCCGGGGCCTTGAAGCCCCGGGGGACAATACAAACATCTAATGAAACCCAAATACGCAATTGACATGGCCGGGTTATGCTGTGTTCATGAACCACCAGAAAAAAGGAAAGAACGAGATGAGCAGCATCACGACTGAAACGTTGGAAAGTCCCCCGGCACGGAGCGAAGGCGGAATTACCCTCCTGGAAGCCTACAGCGCCCTCGCCAGCCGGGATTCGAAGCGCAGCCCCGCCGTGGCCATTCCCTTCCCCGGTCAGCCGAGCGGGGTAGACCCCGAAGGGCGCTTCTGGATGGTCAAGTTGCGTAACGTGGGCTAGAAACCGGGCTGTGGCGGGGGGCGTTCAGGGTCTTTCGGCCCTGAACGCGATTTAAGGGGCTCGGGGCACTTTCGCAGGATTGTAAAGAGTGTTTATTCCTGTCCGGCTTTCTGTTATTCTAGACCTCAGCAGGGGTCTGTGACGTTCACAACTTAGCCGAGAACAACAGGATGAGCGAACAAAACAAACCGGATTTTCAGGTGCCCAAGCCCGGGGGGCGTTCCAATCTGGCCAAAGCCATTGGTGGCTTTGAGCCGGGCGATATCATCGCGGAGCGCTACCAGGTCGTTCGGATGCTGGGCAAGGGCGGCATGGGCATCGTCTATCTGGTGAACGATCTCAAGCGTGATCGCCAGATCGCCCTGAAAACCCTCCTGCCCCAATACGCCACCAACCAGCAGGCGGTCGGGCGCTTCGTGCGCGAAGTCAACGCCGTACGCCAGTTGAACCACGATGGCATCGTGAAGATCCTCGCCGCCCGACAGTACGGGTCCCTGCTCTACTACACGATGGAATATTTGGACGGCAAGACCGTCCGCGACTATATGGTCAAGCGGGGCAAGCTCGGCCTCGGCTCGGCGGTCCGCATCCTTTCGCTTCTTTGTGACGCCTTGGAGCACGTACACCAGGTGACGGTTCACCGGGATATATCCCCGGAAAATATCATCCTCCTGCAGGATGGCACCATCAAGCTGCTCGATTTCGGCCTGGCCAAGCTTCAGGACCCCAGCGGTGCCCAGTTTACCCGCGTGGGCGCCACCCTTGGCCGTATCCAGTACAACGCCCCCGAGCAGTCTTTCAACGCCTCGGAAGTGGACCAGCGGGCCGACATCTACTCCATCGGCATCATCTTTTTCGAGATGTTGAGCGGGAAAGTGCCCCGGGCATTCGAGCCGATCTGCGAACTTTGCCCCGAGCTGCCCAAGGAAGCGGATAAGTTCTTTGAACGGGCCCTTGCCCGCGATCCGAAAGACCGCATCGCCAATGCCGCCGAGTTCCGCGAGTGCATCAATACCCTCTATCAGATCAGCACCGGTGCCATAAAACCCATGGAAGAGCCCAAGGCCGAGGGTGGGTTCCTGTCCCGGCTACTCGGCAGTATTCTGGGCATCTTCAAGCGCTGAGCCGGGCCGCTCAGTAGTCCTCTTTGGACCCGTGATCGAAGTGGCGGTTGTCCTTCGGTCCAAACCATCCCACCATCCACCGACTGTTCTTTGCACCGTAGATATTCGTGTCCGGCGCCCATTCCCACTTCTCGCTTGTGATGTGTCCATCCGCCCACAGCACATTCGCGCGCCCGTAGTGGCGGAAGTGCATGGAGGGCGACTGAAAGCCCCAGGCCGCCGCGCCGCGAGGCTCGTCCGCTGACACGAAGTGGGGGGGCTCCACAAAGCTGTACTCGATGAGATAGCCGTTCTGCGGCATGGCCGCATCCGCGAACAGCACCGTCTGGGCGGGGTGCTGGATCCTCGATTCCAGAAAGCCGTTCCTCGCCGCGCCCACCAGATCGTTCGTCACGGCCAGGGTGGAGCCGATATAGGCCATGTTGTACCCGTAACCGCCTGTGCCCGCTTCAAAGACATTCGGTTGATCGCTGTGCTGGGAATATTCGAAGAATTCCGGGCAGGTCTTCACCCGTGAATCCATCAGATATTCCGCCAGAGGGCCCTTCTCGGGGATGAACACCGAATTCTGGTTCGGCGTCTCGCGAACGCCGTGCCAGCGTTTGTAGCCACCCGCGTGGTCCGGCGGCGCGCCTGGCAGCATGAAATCAAACATGTCCTCGGCCGCCGGCACGTTCTGTCCGTCGTGCTCCGCCGCATACATCGTCACCGCCAGGAAGAGCTGGCGCAGGTTGCTCGCACATTCCACGGACCGCGCCTGCGATCGCGCACGGGACAGGGCGGGAAGAAGCAGCGCGGCCAGCAAGGCGATGACCGCGATAACGATCAATAGCTCCAGCAGCGTAAATCCGCATCTGCGGGAATTCTTCTGAATCCGACAGTTCGTCATGGCTCCCATTTCCTCCGAGCCAGCAGCACCGTCATGGCCAGGGCAAACAGGAAGAAGTCGCTAAAATAGGCCTGAATGGGACGGATCAGGGAAGACTTAGAGGCGGGGCAGCCCACGGGTTCACCTTCGCCCTCGCCTTCACCCTCGCCTTCACCCTCACCTTCACCCTCGCCTTCACCTTCACCCTCACCCTCACCCTCACCCTCACCCTCACCCTCACCCTCACCCTCACCCTCACCCTCACCCTCACCTTCACCTTCACCTTCACCTTCACCTTCACCCTCACCCTCACCCTCACCCTCACCCTCACCCTCGCCAGCACGTACCACCTCTATATAGTCCACGCGCGTTTCCACGTCACCGGCATCGTTGTTGCCAATAATGCTCAACGTCACGGAGTACACGCCGGGTGTGGTGTAGGTATGCTGTGGATTTCTCTCGCTACCAAAGGAACCGTCGCCAAAGGACCAGAACCAGGAACGAATTCCGTCGTCGCCGCCTTCGGATAGATCATAAAAAGTCACCGTCAACGGTGCGGTGCCCAGGGTATTGCTGGCACTGAAGCCGGCGATAACGACAGTCTCACCCTCACCCTCACCCTCACCCTCACCCTCACCCTCACCCTCACCCTCACCCTCACCCTCACCCTCACCCTCCCCCTCCCCCTCCCCCTCCCCCTCACCCTCACCCTCCCCCTCACCCTCACCCTCACCCTCACCCTCACCCTCACCCTCACCCTCACCCTCACCCTCACCCTCACCCTCACCCTCACCCTCACCTTCACCCTCACCCTCACCTTCACCCTCACCCTCACCCTCACCCTCACCCTCACCCTCACCCTCGCCTTCGCCTTCGCCCTCGCCCTCGCCCTCACCCTCACCCTCACCCTCACCCTCACCCTCACCCTCACCCTCGCCTTCACTCTCGCCTTCACCCTCGCCCTCGCCCTCACCCTCACCCTCACCCTCACCCTCACCCTCACCCTCACCCTCACCCTCACCCTCACCCTCACCCTCACCCTCACCCTCACCCTCACCCTCACCCTCACCCTCACCCTCACCCTCACCCTCACCCTCACCCTCACCCTCACCCTCACCCTCACCCTCACCCTCGCCCTCGCCTTCACCCTCGCCCTCGCCCTCGCCTTCGCCTTCGCCTTCACCCTCGCCTTCACCCTCGCCTTCGCCTTCGCTACCAGTCAGATCTTCAATTCCCGCAAGCACAAAGGTGCCCGGGTAGGCACTTCGAAACTGTATTCGATTGTTGGAAGAGTCCACGACAATATTGCGGAGGCCATCCTGGGTGTACACACCGCCGCCCGTGTGGAGAAAGGGCTGGAGTTCGGATTCCTTCAACCCAGAAATGGCCTCGTCGGTGTAGGCAATTGTGAGCTCGGCGTCTTCGATCTGCGCGACCCGAAAGTCACTTTCCGATGCGGAGAAGGACGTCACACTCGTGCTCTTAACCAAACTCGCTATGGAGCCGCCGGGATCGGCGGCAACCGAGATGTCCACGGTGCAATTGAAATTGCGGGTCCCATTGCGTAGACCGGCAGAGTAAAAGGTGATGGCATTGCCCGCCAGGTCCGCTGCGGTGCCCAGCCAGTTCCCCGCGTTGTTGTCGCCTTCCTCCCGAGGGAACTCCAGCGGCAAAACCGTGCTCTCCGGTCGATCGAGATCCGTCAGCGCCACGCGAACCTCGTAGTCATCGAGTATACCGTCGCCATCGCTGTCTACCTCCGGTGCCACATCCGCCACCGCGTCAATTTCCGGCGTCATCTGCCCCAGTGGGCCGTTCAGAAAATTAACGAAGGAAGAGATCCGGATGAAATGAAACTGGGTCAACGCCGCAGGCTGTCCCGACTCGTCCACCGCCCAGGCAATATCGATGGCGTCGCCGCCGCCGCTCCGCCCCGTTAGTCCGACGGTCATCGGGTCATCCGGGCGCACGTAATTGTCGAGATATTCCTGTTGCGTGGGGGAGAGGTCCAGATAGCCCCAGTCGTGCTCGCTGCCGTCGGTTTCGGGATTCACAATGAAACCCGAGAGCGCCGGCGTGGGATTCGCCATACCGCCGGGCAACACATCCGTTCCAATCCCGCGGCTGCCGGGAATGACATACCAGGCATCGTCGGCCTGGCCGTTCCCGTTCTCGTCCTCGCTGATTTCGATCAGTCCCGGCTCGGAGAATTTGCGCAGGGGATCGCCACCCACCCAGTGACCATTTCCATAGACGATGAAGTCCAGTCCCATGGGATTGTCCGAATCGTCGGTGACCGGGGTGTCGAAGGACAGGACAATGAAACTGCCCGGAGCATCACCGGGCGTACCGATGGAGTGAAGGCTGCCATTGTTCGCCGCGAAGGTGCCCCCGCCCACCGGAGCCCCCAGGGCTTTCTCGGGCGTGTTAAAGCCCGTGTTCGGATTGATGGCGTTGACCGAAAGCACCGCGTCCGCCCAGGGGTCGTCCGCCCAGGAAGAAGGGGAGATACCGATCATGATCAGGGTGGCAACGGATAGGAGGACGAGCAAGCGACGGCATATACGACGCAAATTCGCCATCTCGGTTGAACAAGGCAGCATGAATACCCTTCGGTTCGACGTAACGGTTACGGTGGGCCAAGCGGGGACGAAGGGGGAGATGAAAAACAGCGGCGAGCCGCCAATCGCCCATCCCTCGGGGCCCCGGGCGCATGGCACACCCAGTGTTAAACGCGATTGGCAGGTCTTCGGACTTTCAGGCGCTTCCCGTGGGGGGGGCCTACTCGGCGCGGCTTCCCAGCCCTGTATCACCAGGGCCAGTGCCTTGTCTGCGGGCTCCGAGGAGTCCGTTGCGCGTTTCGTTCCTGATTACCGCTGCGGGGCAGTTCCGGATTCACACCGGATTCCCTCTTAGCGTGCCGGGAACCCAAGATCCCGGCGCGAACCAACGCCTTTAGAATACGGGAAGCGGACTCGGGCTGTCAATATCAGTTGATAGTTGATAGTTGACAACGATTTGGCCCTCAGTGTCTTCGCCCCTTTTCCACTACAGGTTGCATGGCCCCATTTCCTCATCGCCTCATCGCCCAATACGACCCATAAGACCCATAAGACCCATAAGACCCATAAGACCCATAAGACCCATCCCCATACAGTCTCGGACCCCGCTTTCATTGTCAACTGTCCATTGTCCATTCCTCCCCGCCCCGTTCGTCGATTAATTGCCTCTGGACACCCCGTCATCGCCGTGGTAGGCTGATCGAGGTTGCTGGCCAGTGAACGCTTCAAAAGGAAAGGCACCGCGATGTCCAAGGTTAGTCTCATGGTTTCCACCGAAAAGGGGCTCTTTCTCCTGAACGCCGATTCATCCCGCGAGCGCTGGGAAGTACTCCCACCCGCGATGAAAGGCTGGAAGGTCAACTATTGCTTCCTGGACCAGCGCAATGGGCCGGTCATGTACGCCGCCGTAGGCCATTATGTCTACGGACCCACCATCCAGATCTCCCGCGATCTGGGCAAGACCTGGGAGCAGCAGGAACACGGCCCCGCCTTTGGAAAAGACAGCGCTTCCAAACTCAAGAATATCTGGACTATCGTGCCCGGCCTCGACAGCGATCCCGGCACCCTCTATGCCGGCACGGACGACGCCGGTCTCTTCGTATCCCGCGACGGTGGTGTCCATTGGGAAGAACTCACCGCAATCTCGGAACACCCCACGCGGGCCGAGTGGATGGGCGGAGCGGGGGGGATGTGCCTCCACAGCATCCTGCTCGACAAGGACCGGCCCGGCCGAATCCTCGTCGGCATTTCCGCTGTGGGCGTCCTGCGCTCCGACGATGGCGGCGCGTCCTTCGAGCCCTGCAACGAGGGCATGCCCATTATCATCGAAGGCGAGAACCACAAGTGCGTCGGCTCCTGCGTCCACGCCCTCGTGCAGGACCCCGCCGATCCCAGTCGTATCTATCAGCAGAACCACCAGGGTGTCCTGCGCACCGCCGACGGTGGCGACCACTGGGAGCGCATCGAAAACGGCCTCCCCAGCGTCTTCGGCTTCCCCATGTGCATCGATCCACACGATGCCAGTACGCTCTACATCATCCCCCAGGAGGCCGACGAGTACCGGATCTTCAAAGATGGTCTGCCCATGGTCTATCGCACCCGGGACCGGGGCGACCACTGGCAGCCCCTCAGAAAAGGGCTGCCGGAAAACTGCTACACCGGCGTGCTGCGCCATGCCATGGCCACGGACACTTGCGAATCGCCGGGGCTCTACTTCGGCACGTCCGGCGGCCAGCTTTTCTACAGTCTGGATCGTGCCGAAAGCTGGCGCGCCATCCCATGCAGCCTGCCAAGAATCAGCAGCGTCCGCGCTGTTGTCATGGGGGACATCTGACCATGGCGACCGTCTCCGTACCCTTTACGCTGCCCGGCCTGCTCACGGCCTGCACCGGCGGCGAGAAGGTGGTCACCATAGAGGCCAAGACGGTGTCCGGGGCCATCGAAGCGCTCCTCATCGCTCACCCCTTGCTCGAGGTACACCTCTACGAGGAGGGCGGCGCGTTGCGGCCCCACGTTATGTTCCTCTACAACGATCAGAGCGTCAAATGGTTGCCGGACTTGGACATCCCCTTGCAGCCGGGGGACCGGATGACCGTGCTGCAACTCGTTTCGGGGGGGTAAGGCCTGCCTCCCGGTAGGGAGCGAAGAATACCCGAAAAGCGTGACTTAATTGGATTCCAACGAGGCCAATTGCTTACACTCCTGCGCTGTGTATTGCCCTCATCAATCCCTAACCAGGAGGAATCCAAACCATGAAAGACACGCAAGAGGTGTCTCCGAACTACAAGTGGCAAGTGGTGGGCATGCTGTGGTTCATGGCATTTTTTAACTACGCCGACCGGCAGGCCATAACGACGGTATTCCCCCTCATCAAGGCGGAAATGGGCCTCTCTAATGCGGAAATCGGCTATATCGGGGCCGCCTTCGCCTGGGTCTATGGTCTTGCAGCCCCGTTTGCCGGTGCCGTCGTGGACCGCGTGCGCAGAAAAACCGCCATCCTCCTCGGTCTGATCGCCTGGAGTCTGATCTGCATTGCGACAGCCGGCTCCAAGACCTTTAGCCACCTCATGTTCTGGCGCGCGGCCGAAGGCCTGGGCGAGTCATTCTATTTCCCCGCAGCCATGTCGTTGACCAGCGACTACCACGGTAAGGAAACCCGTTCCCGCGCCATGGCGATCCACCAGACCAGCGTGTATGTCGGTTCCATCGCCGGCGGCGCGTTCTCCGGGCTCATCGGCCAGCATTTTGGCTGGCGCTGGTCCTTCGTCGTGTTCGGCTCCCTGGGCGTGATGCTCGGCATCATCCTCTGGCAGAAACTCCGCGAGCCCCGACGCGGCGCGGCCGACCTGAAGGATGTTGGCGCGGACGACGCCCACATAGCGACCAAAGTTAGCTTCGCAGACTTTCTCCATATCGTCGCGACCACGCCGACCGTGCTGATTCTCCTCGGCGCGTTTCTATGCGCCAACTTCGTCGCAGCCATTCTGCTCATCTGGATGCCCTCCTACCTCACTGAGAAGTTCGGATTCAGCCTCGCCGAGGCCGGGCTCGGAGCCACAGTGTCCGTTCAGGTTGCCAGCATGTTCAGCGTGGTCCTCGGCGGCTATCTCGCCGACAAGTTCCGCAAGACGACCACCCGCGGGCGCATAGGTGTCCAAATGGCCGGACTGTTCCTTGGCGCGCCCTTCGTGGTGCTCTGCGGCATGACCACCGAAGTCGTCTGGCTGATGGTGGCGCTATCCGCCTGGGGCTTCTTCAAAGGCCTCTACGACGCCAATATTTTCGCCTCCGTCTTCGACGTGGTCCGGCCCGAAGCGCGTGGCTCCGTCGCGGGTTTCATGAACTGCATCGGCTGGCTGGGTGGTGCCGGAACCGCGCCGATCATCGTCGGGCACCTCGCGGAGAAGTACAGTCTCGGCACCGCTATCGCCCTGGGCTCCGTCGTCTATCTCCTGGGCGCGATCCTGCTCCTCATCGGCATGGTGTTCTTCGTCAAGCGTGACGTGGAACGCCTGCAGGCTCAACTCGTGGCTGAGGCGACGAACTGATCCGTCAATAATAGGTAAGTGAAGCGCCAGCGACCCGTGGTTGCTGGCGCTTTTTTGGATTGTGGACACTACGCGATGATGGGGCGGATGAGGTTGCCGTGCACATCCGTCAATCGAAAATCGCGCCCGCCGCTGCGGTAGGTCAGTCGCTGGTGATCAAGACCCAGAAGGTGCAGCACGGTCGCCCAGAGGTCATAGACCGTGCATGGATTCTCCACCACGTGATAGCCGTAGTCGTCCGTCGCGCCGTGGACCGTGCCGCCCTTTACACCGCCGCCCGCCATCCAGATGGAGAAGCCATAGGGATTGTGATCTCGACCATTGCTGCCCTGCGAGAAGGGCGTGCGGCCAAACTCGCCCGCCCACACCACCAGGGTTTCGTCGAGGAGGCCTCTTGCCTTCAGATCCTTCAACAGCGCGCCTATGGGCTGGTCCACCTGCAGCGCCATGCTCGAATGACCTTCCTGCAGATTCCCGTGCTGATCCCAGGGATTGGCGCGCTGGGGATCCTGCGGGTTTTGCGAGAGGCAGCTCAACTCGACAAAGCGCACGCCCCGCTCCACCAAGCGCCGCGCTAGGAGACACTGCCGCGCATAGGCCGCCGTGGATCCATTGGGGTGATCGAGGCCGTACATATCCTTCGTCGCCTGCGTCTCGCCGCTCAGGTCGCAGAGCTCCGGCACCGCCGCCTGCATGCGGAATGCCGTCTCGTAATTCGCTACCGCCGCCTCCACATCCTGCTGGCCGCCTAGCCCGGCGATGAAATGGTCGTCCAGATCGTGCACGAGATCGAGGCGGGCCCGCTGGTTCCGCGCGATTTCCAGCGGCTGGATGTTGCGCACCGCACTGGGCTGATCGCCGAGTAGAAAAGAGCCCTGGGTCTGTGCCGGAAGGTAACCGCTGCTGAACAGTCCGACGCCCCCGTGGGGCACGGTGCTGTTGCCGCTTTGAAGCACCACGAAGCCGGGAAGATTGTCCGCGTCGGAGCCAAGGCCGTAGTTGATCCAGGCGCCGGCGCTCGGGTGGCCCATGAAGGGAAAGCCCGTGTGAAAAAAGTAATTGCCCTGGGCGTGCTCGCTCACGCCGCTGGTCATGGATCGCACCACCGCGAGATCGTCGGCGCACGCGCCAATGTGCGGAAAGAGACTGCTTACCTCGATGCCACTTTGGCCGTAACGCTTGAATTCAAAGGGCGAACCGAAGATGTTTCCGTTCTGATTGAACTGGGTGCGCTCCACCTTCACCGGCATCGGCTTGCCATGCTCAGCGTTCAAGCGCGGCTTCGGATCGAAGCTGTCCACGTGAGACACGCCGCCCGACATGTAGCAGAAGATCACGTGCTTCGCCCGAGGCTGATAGTGGGGGAGTGCTATCGCGGGTCGCATCAAGCCCGCCAACGCCAGCGCGCCGAAGCCCGTGGAGCAACGGGTCAGCATTTCACGGCGGGAGAGAGTCGCGGTGCGTGGGTCGTGGATCATGGCGCTTACCTCAGGTAGATGAATTCTTTGAGACTGAACAACGACTGGGCGAGTTCCACCCAGGGCTGGGCGGGGGCCGCCAGCCCGCGAAGGTAATCAAGCTGGACCTGGGCTTCATTGCGCTGCTGCCACAGGCCCGGGTTAGCCTTCGCGCCGCGCTGGTCGTCGGGCGTCTCGGAGAATCGGGGATCCTCCGCCAGTCTCTTCGCCACCGCTTCCGAGACCGCACGCTCGTGATCGGCGAGGCGCGCTTCGGCCACGTTGACCCGCGCTCCCAGCGAAGGATCGAGCACAGCGCCATCGGGACGCCGCTGCGCCGTGGCCACGTAGGCCAGCATACGCTCACGTTCTTCAGACTCCGGGGTGCGGCCCGTCACCAGGCGGAACATGGCCTCCGCCCGGGCGTTATCGTCAGCCAGCGCGCCATCCTGACGCACCCGGCCCGCGAGGCCATCGGCCAGCATGCGGATGAAGGGTTCGTTCATGAAGGTGAGCGACTGGGCGGGAACATTCGTGCTGTCGCGCCGGCCCTGGGTGGTGAAGGGCGTGGGAAAGTCGAAGGTGGAAAGCAGGGGATCGAGACCGTTTCGGATGACACGGACATATACGCTCCGGCGAGGATCCCAGCCGCCGACGGGTTCACCGCCCACTTTGCCATCAAGGCGGCCCGAGGTCGCCAGCATGGCATCGCGAATGGCCTCGGCCTCCAGTCGGCGCACATGGGCGTGGGACAAGAGAAGATTATTCGGATCGACCTCACGGGCGCGCTCGGAAGGTACGGCGCTGAGCTGGAACGTCCGCGAAGTGACCAGCAGTCGCAGCAAGGCCTTGATGGACCAGTCCTCGTCGCGCATGCGCGTCGCCAGGAAATCCAGCAGCTCGGGGTGGCTAGGCAACTCACCCATCTTGCCGAAGTTGTCCGTCGTCGCCACGATGCCGCGACCGAATACATGGTGCCAAAGGCGGTTGACAATGACCCGCGCCGCGAGGGGATTGTCCTCGCGCAAAATGCTCTCCGCCAGCGCGAGGCGTCCCGCATCGCTGCTATCGTAGGGCGTGTCGTCGATGCCCTCCAGGAAGCGGTGGGGCACGATATCGGCCGGTTGCTTGTGATTGCCCCGCACGTAGAGCGGCTGCGCCACCGGCGCACCTTCGAGCATGCCTGGCGCACGCGTTGGGACGGGTATTTCGCCTTCGAGTCGGCGATACTCCGCCACAAGCGCCGACGGCCCCTGCAATTCGGCCAGCGTATTCGGCAATAATCCCCGCCGCACGAAATAGTTGAGGTAGCGCGCCTGCTCATCGCTCATGCGCCCATCGCGCCAGGCCTCGATCGCCTCGCGCAGCGATAGCCGATAGCGATCGGCCAGCGCTCCCGCGTTGGCGGGCTCGCCCTCGACTGCAAATAGCGGCGAGGCAAACTCCGCCATCTCATCACGGGGCTCTGGTTGACCCTCGTCAACGGCAATGACTTCAGAAATACCAAACCACGAAGGCGTCAGCTTCTGCTCCGCGAGCACGGCCTGATCCATCGCGGTGGAAATCTCCAGATGGGCCTTGTCGCCCTTCCAGTAGTCCATGTCCCAGCGCTGCCAGTGCCAATCACCGCCTTCGAGCTTCGTCAGCGGATAGATCGTGCCATCCCGGGGATAATCCTGGACCACGTAGCGGTGGCGGGCGCCACCATTGCCCGCAACGCGCACATAGAGGGCCTTCTGCGCAACATCGAAGCGGGGCGACGCGAGATTCGCGCTGTGCTTCCGCGAAAGGAGATTGCCGTAGGTGCCCGAGGGCAGGATCGCCTCGACAATGCGTTCACCCGAGGCATCGATCAGGAATTCACCCGCAGGTGAAGCGCCCACCTCGAGCCCGTTCCCATGGCGCTGCCAGTCGGCGCCTTCCTGCCTGAGATTCCATTGAAGCGGATAGGCCGTGCCGCGCCGTTGCTCCAGCGCGCCCCGGCTGCCGTGCCACTGGGCCGCGAGTTCGTTCCATCCCTGCCGGAGCGCGCCGTCCTGGGCCTTTCCCAGCCGCTGCCACGCGTGGAGCGGATCGAGATTCGTGGTCGCGTTGGCGATGGCGTCGGCCCAAGGACCCTCGGGCGATTGCAGCTTCGCGGGCAATTGCTCAACGGCCGCGATCCACGCGGCGGCCATCGCAGCGCGAATTTGATTCTTCTGCTCCTGGAGCGCCGCCTTGTTCACATCCTGGCGCGCGGGTGTGTCGATGGTCACCGTCGCCGGGCGGGTGCTTGCGAATATGCCGTAGAAGGCGTAGAAGTCCTTTTGGCTGATCGGATCAAACTTGTGATCGTGACAGCGCGCACAGGAGACCGTCAGGCCGAGAAAAGCCTTCGACACCACGTCCACCTGATTGTCCGTAACATGAACGCGCTCATCCAGCGGATCGGTGGGGGAGAAGCCATGCTGCACGAAGCGAAACTGGGCATTGCCGATCATGGATTCGTTAATGCCGAGTCCTTCATTGATGCGCGGTTCCGGCACGCTGTCGCCCGCCAGGTGCTCGCGCACGAGATCGTCGTAGTGTACATCGGTGTTCAGCGCCCGGATGATGTAATCCCGGTAGCGCCACGCGTGGGGAATCGCCGGATCGCCCTCGCTGCCGTGGGTCTCCGTGTAGCGCACCCAGTCCATCCAGTGGCGTCCCCAGCGCTCGCCATAAGCCGGAGAGGCCAGCAGTTCTTCCACCGTCGATTCCACGGCGGCCTGCCGGTTCGCCGCGGCCTCGGCCACAAAGCGCTCCACGGCATCCGGCGCGGGGGGGAGGCCCGTCAGCACAAAGTACAACCGCCGCACGAGAGTCTGTGAATCGGCGATCTCGGCAACGGGCACACCAGCCTCATCAAGCCGCTGCTTGATAAACGCGTCAATCGGATTGGCCGTCCAAGCGCCATCGTTAAGGGCTGGCGGGGCCGGATGAGTAATCGGCTGAAAACTCCACCAGGCCATGCGCCGATCGCGCACCTTCTCCCAAGACATGTTTTCCTGGAGTTCCTCGCTCGAGGGCGGCGCGTCGCGCGGGTCCACCGCGCCCTGGGCGATCCACGTGGCGAAATTCGCAATGACTTCTTTCGCCAGCATGCCCGTAGGCGGCATCTGGAGGTCGGCGTCCTCGTAACGAAGTGCCGTCATCAAACGGCTGCTCTGAACGTCTCCCGGCACCACCACGGCGCCATGCTCGCCACCGTTGAGCAATCCATCGCGAAAGGTAAGGTTCAATCCGCCCTTGATCTTCGCTGGATCGCCGCCGTGGCATTCGTAGCAGTTATCCACCAGCACCGGGCGAATGTTCTTCTCGAAAAACTCCACCGCCGCCGGGTCTGCGGCCACCGCCAGACTTGCAGGGGCCAGGGCCGCCACGGTGATTATCCGGCGCGCGACCCGGCGTGTCATGACTTGCTTTCAATGCGGTAGAGGAAGCCCGGCGTGCGCAGGAAGAGCGCCTTGCCCGCTACCGCTGGCGAAGCCATCAGGCCTTCGTCCAGGTTGTTCTCAGTTACCAGTTCAAAGGTGCGGCCCGCGCGAATGATCTTCGTCGTGCCCTGGGAGCTGGTGAAATACAACAACCCGTCGGCCAGAATCGGCGACGCGATGAAGTTGCCGCCGATTCGCTCGCTCCACACCACCGCGCCTGTGGCCGACTCGAAGCAAGTCACCTCGCCGCGATTACTCACCACATAAAGAAGCCCGTCCACGAGAATGGGCGAGGGCGTCTCCGGCATGCTCTTGTCCACATGCTTCCACGCCACATGCGTCGCGGAAACGTCGCCCGCGCCGTCTGTGCGAATGGCCCAGAGGTCCGTGGCGCCATAGCCCAGCGCCGTGAACATCCGCTCCCCGTCCCACACCGGCCGCGTCGAAGGCGTAAAGCCCGCCTGCTCCACCTTCCAGAGTTCCTGGCCTGTGCGCGGGTCGTAGCCATAAGTCGCGGAAGAGCCCACGCTCAGCATCAGCGGCTTGCCGCCCTGCTCCACAATCAGCGGTGTGCTGAAGCTCTTCCGCAAATCGCCGCCGCGAATGATCGAGCCATCCGGCTCAAAGTCTTCCCACTTCCGCGTGCGGTCCGTACGCCATTTCGTGTCGCCCGTGTTTTTGTCGAGCGCGGTGACGTACTGCTGGTCGATCCCGTCAAAGGTAAGGATCAACAGGTCTTCAAAAAGAATCGGCGACGAGCCCGGCCCGCGATAGTGCTGACAGGGGAGGTCCGTCCGCTGCCAGAGCACCTCCGCCGTTTTCGTGTCCAGGCAGGCCGTGCCATAGCTGCCGAAGTGTACATAGACCCGGCCCGCTTCGATAGCGGGGGAGGGCGAGGCGTAGCAGTTCACATTGTTGCCCAGCGGCTCGGGCGATGCGGATTCGAAGAGCTTTTTGTTGTGCAATATCGAGCCCGAAGCCGCATCGACGCAGATCACGTAGTATTCCGTGCCCTCCTCCGTCGCCGTCGTCAGCCAGACCTGCCCATCCATCACCACGGGCGTCGACCAGCCCTTCAGGGGGATGGCCGTCTTCCAGGCAACATTCTCCGTCTCGCTCCACGTCGTGGGCAGGCCCGTGGGCGTTGTATCGCCGGGAGCCTGCACGTGGCCATCGCCAAAGGGTCCACGGAATTCAGGCCAGGATTCGCCCGCAGGCGTCGCAGCGCAACCGAGGAGCACCAGCCCCCCCAAAATAAAGTGTCTCAATGCCAACATCCGCAACGCTCTCCCGGTAACTCACCCAACCCGGCGCGCCGATTGCCCGACGCACAAATGAAACTCGGATTGTATGCGATCAGCCCACAGACACGCCAGATCGCCTCGGGAGACTTTCGGGGTAATTATTCCGGCCGCTGCTGGCCCGGCTTCGGTGTCTTCTTTATGGCCCACGTGCCAAAGATGGCGAAGGCGACGCTGGTGGCCAGCATGAACGATACCCCCCAGAAAGCCGCGCGCTTCTTATTCAGTTTCGGATTCGGATCCGGAAGGGCCGGGGCATCGGCTGGCGCGTCATGCCCGTGATCCATCGCGGGAGCCTCCGGCGGAGCGTTTGTTTCGGAAGCCTGTGCCAGGACGATCCGGTCACCAGCGGCCCGTGCCGCGCCACCGGGGAAGGGAAATGCTGCTGCGGTAAACGCGACCAACAGTGGGGTAAGAAATCGAACCGCTCGTGAAGGGAACTGGGCAATCAAAGGTGTACTCCTGTGAACAAGCCGCATGGGCCTGATGGTCGATGAGTGGAGCGATATTGTACTCCCTGGCACAGGGTTGAGCAAAAGTTTCGACGTTTTGACACGAAGTGCTGAGTGGTGAAGTTCTTGACATGTCCTATGGAGCGAAGCGACGGAAGACTTAGTCAGTTAGCGTCTACTCGATCTTCCTCTGTGAGACGAATATCGAGATTGCGTTCTTCATCCGGACTGAGGTCAATTTCTATTTCACTTGCATAGTCTGTTCCGTCAGCATCTTGCGCCCTGATCGTCAGTGTTCCGCTGCCTGCGGCAACTCCCTCAAGCGACCATTCCAACGGGTCATTGATGACGGGCTCAGGTCCCTGTTCGATCATCTCACCTTCAGGAGTTAACTCAACCATTCTCAAACGTAAAAAACGAGAGTACGATAGCGAAGTTTCGCCATCAAGCAATTCAAGAGTCACGTGCGCGTCTTGCGGCCAAGCGCCATCGATTCTAATCGTTCCCTGCAGTCGTGCGCTACTCTCAGCTTCGTCCCCCAAACTTCCATGATCAATATCGATGACGGTCGCCTCCCCTGGCATTAGATCAAGTCGTATGGAACGCTCAAGTTGTACCGAGTCTAACGAAGTACTGAATTTCAACGTGCCGCTTCCCGCCGGGGCTCCTTCAAGCCTCCAAGTACCGTCCTCCGAATTGACATCACTACCTATTGATACGGGACCTACCTCGCCGGTCGACGTGAACGAAACTGGAACGCCTCCGATGGAAGGCGAGCCATCAACCAGAAAGGTCCCGCTTATCGATCCGAGTGCTCCGCCCAATTCGAATTCAACCGGCGCGGATTTTCCAGCGATGACCTCAATGGTTTTCGTTACCGAAAGGGGAGCGTTCTTTCCGAGTCTCGCCTGGACCCATATCTCGCATGCTCCAGGGGACACGCCGCTGAACGTGGCCGTCCCATCGCTACTTACAGTCTTACTACCCAGTCCGATGCATGGTGTCTCAGCTATTTCGTTGCGCCCGATGGAGACATGCGCCATGGAGACGGGCTTTCCGTCGCGTGTAAGATTCACTGCGATAGCGCCAGATGGCCCAAATTGAAAGCGTACCTTGGGCTTTTCTTTCCCATTGGGAATTGGAAGGCTAACCGGAGGATAGTCAGGATGGAATGCTGTCAGCATGCCTCTTGGCGAGCGGTCTGGCGAGCGGTCAAACACGTCGATTATCTCATTTCCTGCACGCATCACGAAAGTGGTCGGATGCACTGTCATCGGCGGTAACCCGATAGCCTCGAAGGTGCCATCGGCTCTGGTCATCGCCACGCGGGTCTCGAAAGGAGGACCGACGATTATTTCCGCGCCTTCGACCGGCACGTTGTTGTGATCGACAACCACGCCGGACACGCTAAGTCCTTCGGACACCATAACGGTTACGTCTGCCTCTGTCGCTTCCGGAGAAACGGTCAGATCCGCGGTGCCGAATCCGATCCCAGGGACACGCACCACAACAGACCATAGGCCTGGTCCTATCGGGAGGTTAACGAGCCGAAACGACCCATCCTCGCTAGCGATGCGCTGGGCCTCATGCCAAGTCTCTGTCGAGCGAGGAACGGTGCCATGCCCGGGGTAAGTGCAGATTTCAAAGTACTTCATGGACTCCTCGGATGCCGCATCCAGAACGCGTCCCCTCAAGGTGAATTCATTGCGATAAAGCACAAGATGCAAGTCATCGCGGTCACGGTCAATAGTAATGAACCCCATTGTGCTTTTTTGAGCCTCTTCATTTGCTGAAATGTCAGCGCGCGCGTTCTCGAAGCCGGTTCGATACCCGTCGGTCTCGGATTCCAGGCGATAACTGCCCTCGTGCAAGCCCGTCAAAGTAAATCGACCCTCGCTGTCCGTTCGGGTTGCATGTCCCAGAAAAATGAGACCATTGCTGATTGGAGTGCCATCCGGTTCTGTGACGACGCCCGACACACTGATTCCAGACTGCGTTGTCGAATGAATATCGACATTCTCCAACTGGTCGCTCGCGCTTAAGTTTACAAATGTAACTTCTGGAGCGATACTGATATGTCTGTACCCGCCTGAGAAGACCTGGACGGCGTAGTCGCCCGGCCCCAGTCCCGATATTGAGTAATTTCCTTCCGTATCGGTAATCCCTTCTGGGAAGTTGAGAGGCCACCGCTTTACTTCAAGGTCATGGATAGCCATCACGCGGGCATTGGCCATAGGCAACCCGTCGGCCTGTACTACCTTTCCGGAGATTCTCGATGCAACCGGAAGTTCAACTCGAAATTTTTCAATACCCGGATACCCAATATTCAGACGGGAATAATTCCGGCGCCCGAAACCGGTTTTCTGGACGCTCATGCAGAGGTCGTAGGTAGAGGAGAACCCCGCGAGATAAAATGTTCCGTCATGAGCGGTCTGAACAGTTTGGCCGTTATTCTGGAAGCGGGCTCGTGCTGAAACAGTCGCGTTCGCAATACCATTCCCGAATCCATCAACCACCACGCCACTTACAAACAGTCCCTTGCGCACGGGAAGATCAATTTCGACGTCCTTTGCCAGCCGAAATCGAATACCATCCATTTCGGACTTGGGCAACCTCGTTCCGGCCTTATCCATCCTCTCGCTCGTCGCCCCGTAGCCCGGTGTCTTGCCGCGATAGATCATATACCCCCCTGGAGGAAGCACTTCAGACTCGTAACGCCCTTCGGCGTCCGTGGTGGAGGATGCCACCGGGTTGTAGGTGTCGGAGTCCTTGGCAATCTTCACCTCAGCCCCGGTAATGGGCGCATCGGTATCCGCGTCGTACACTCTTCCTGCGACTTTTCCACCTGCAACCTCAACCTGTGCCGCCCCTGCCGCAGCCCGTTCAAATTCGGCTTCGTTCGCCGTGTTGTCCTGCAATGAGGCGAGGCCCTCACCCGCTTCTGCATTCTCGACCTCTTCTGTTGCAACGGGCGGAAACTCCGGGGCGGCTCCATTGCCGCCACGGGGCGCCAACCACAACACCAGGCACAGCGCCACCACGGCGAGGATCGTCAGTGTAATGGTTCCACTCATGCCGGAAACCACGAATGCGGCCCGCCGGAAACCGCGCAACCCACGGGAGGCGGCCCCCGCCACGGCATATTTGCTCAGCGCGATGTGCAGCCCGTCGGGCAGGGGCTCGGCCTCGGCGCGCTGCCATTCGAGGAGTGCGACCAGGCCTGCCAAAGGCGCCGCGACGCCCCGCTTGCTCAAAGTCGTGCGCAACTGCTCGATCCCGCTGTTGATGCGATAACTCACCGTACGGCGCGGCACACCGAGTTCCACCGCCACCTCCTGGTGACTTCTGCGACTGAAAAAATGATCGACGAGCGGAGTACGCAGTTCATCGGGCAGGGCATCAATGGCTTCGTCGATAAGCGATAGCAGGTCGTCTGTTTCCGGGTGGAGGAAGTCCGGGAGTGTACTGGCGTAGCGAACCTCGCGATCCCTGTGGCGTTTTTGCTTTTTCAGGTGGTTGAGCGACCGGTGTGTGGCGAGGCGGTGGAGCCAGCCGGCCAGGGAGCGGTCGATGTCGGGCGGTGTTGTGGCCAGGCTTAGAAAACATTCCTGTGCCACATCGGCCGCATCGGTGTCATTCCGAACGATGTGGCGGCAGGTGTTGTAGACCAGCCGCCCATGCCGGTTGACGATGACGTGGAAGGCCTCGGCGTCGCGGTTTCGTTGCCAGGCGGAGAGCAGGGCAGTGTCAGAAGCGTTCGTATTCATCGGCGTCTTCCTGATGTTGAGGTTGATTTTACACTATAGACAACGCCGACGGATGGATTGGGCAAGGGAGAATATCTTTTTTTCTGAATGGCAGCGATTTGAAGGCAGGATGTTTAATTTTCGGACAGAACCGTCCGGGCCAGCCCCCTCAATGCACCACAGCAGCAATGTCCCGCGCATTTCCACGCCCCATTCCCGTATAATACGACCCCAGGCAGCAACACGGGATCCCGCTCCCCGCGAATTTTCCTCGTATTGCATCCGGTACCCGAATCACCCGAAGGACACATCCTCATGGCCAAGCGCGGCATCAATTTCAAGAGTTCCTGGGCGGAAGCCAAGTCGATCATGTGGTCGCACCGCAAGCGCATCGCGCTGGGCATGGTTCTGGTCTTGATTAACCGGCTTTGTGGACTGGTCGCACCCATCAGCCCCAAGTTCCTGCTGGACAACGTATTGATGCCCGGTGCCCATACGAAGCCGTTGTTCGGTATCGAAGCGCCGGAAAAGGTTCTGATATTCATGGGCATTGCGGTGGCTTTCGCCTGTCTGGTGCAGGCGGCGACGGCCTTCGCCCTCTCGCAGGTGCTGGGGGTTGCGGCGCAGAAGGCCATAACGGATATGCGCAAGAAAATGCAGCAACACATTCTCCGTCTGCCGGTGCAGTATTTTGACTCCACCAAGACGGGCGTGTTGATTTCACGCATTATGACCGACGCGGAGGGTATTCGGAATCTCATCGGCACGGGGCTGGTTCAAGTCAGCGGAGGCCTTTTTGGCGCGGCGATTGGACTTGGCGTACTCTTCTGGTTGAACTGGATACTGACCTCCGTGATCATTGTCGTGCTTGCGGCATTCGGCTTTTCCATGGCCTTCGCCTTCAACCGCCTGCGTCCCCTCTTCCGCGAACGGGGCGAGATTAACGCCCAGGTCACCGGTCGCCTCACCGAATCCCTCGGCGGCGTGCGCGTGGTGAAGGGCTACACCGCGGAACGCCGGGAAGACCTGATCTTCGCGAAGGGTATCCACCGTTTGTTTCGCAACGTTGCGGCGGCGGTAACCGGTGTTTCGGCCATATCCGCCGTGTCCACGGCCCTGATCGGCATTATTGCCACAGTCATGATCATGCTCGGGGGGCACTTTGTGCTCACGCAGGCTATGTCCGCAGGCGACTTGGCCA
Organism: Candidatus Hydrogenedentales bacterium; assembly: GCA_942492815.1. Taxonomy (GTDB): domain Bacteria; phylum Hydrogenedentota; class Hydrogenedentia; order Hydrogenedentales; family JAEUWI01; genus JAEUWI01. The sequence goes on from OW818658.1 coordinate 1,107,470, forward strand.
TGTATCTGGCCTTTGTGGCGACGGTGGTCATGCCGCTGGTGCAGATTGCCAATATCTCCACCCAGTTCAGCGAGGCCTTCGCCGGGCTGGACCGCATCCGGGAGATTCGCAGCATGGCCACGGAAGACGATGAAGATGCCTCGCGTGAGGCCACGGGCCCAGTGAAGGGCGATATCGCCTTTGAGCGTGTACACTTTGAGTACGACGAAGGCGTGCCCGTGTTGAAGGGCGTCTCGTTCAACGCACCCTCGGGCTCTACCACGGCGCTGGTCGGCTCTAGCGGCTCGGGCAAGAGCACCCTCATTGGCTTGGTGATGGCCTTCAACCGCCCGAAGCAGGGGCGCGTCACCGTGGACGGCAAGGACCTTTCCACCGTGAAACTTCGGGACTACCGGAGCCATCTCGGGCTGGTGTTGCAGGAGAACTTCCTCTTCGATGGCACCATCGCGGAGAACATCGCCTTCTCACGGCCCAATGCCCCACGCGACGAGATCCAGCGGGTCAGCAAACTGGCCCACTGCGACGAATTTATCATGGGCTTCGAAAAGGGCTACGACACCATCGTGGGCGAGCGGGGGGTGAAGCTCTCCGGTGGCCAGCGGCAGCGCATCGCCATCGCCCGGGCGATTCTGGCGGACCCGAAGATCCTGATTCTCGACGAGGCGACCTCAAGTCTCGACAGCGAGAGCGAGGCCTATATTCAGGACGGCCTCAAGTCCCTGCGTACGGGCCGTACCAGCTTCGTCATCGCCCACCGGCTCTCGACCATTCGCAGCGCAGACCAGATCCTGGTGCTGGAGCATGGCGAAATTGTGGAGCAGGGGACCCACGCGGAACTCATGGCGATGAACGGGCGCTATCGCGATCTCCATGATCGCCAGTACCAGTTCGAGAGCAATCAGTTCATCAACCCCGGCGAAGACTTCACGCCCGAGGCCGCGCCCGCCCGCTAAAAGTTCAGCTCTTCCGACACGCTCAACCCGGTCATCGCATCCGTGGCGGGACTGATGCCGCCACCGCCGCGTCCCTGGCCGCCACCGGCCGTCTTGCCTTCGGCGGCTTCCGCAGCCACCGCGGCGGGATTGATCACCGTTCCCGTCCTCGGGTCATACTGAAATTGCGTGCGGGTGGAGTTTAGCGGCACCTCCGCAAGATACTGGGGCACAAGATGGTGCAGCGAGGGTGGATACTGGTTGTGTGCTCGGGCATAAGTGGCAACGGCCTTGTTGAGCGTGTCCAGTTTGTGGCTGTCGGCCACAGGGTCATAACCATTGCCCCGGATCATCGGGCCGAGCACGGGAATCGCAATGACCAGGGCAATGATGATGAGTCCGCCGATCAGGAGTCTGTTGTCTTCCATGGAATGGTACCTCAAGTGCTGGGGTTAACGGGCGCTGTCCGAACCTGAATACAGTATTGCATTTTTTCAGTTTCCGTACAAGGGTTGGCGGGGACTGAGATCCTTCAAGGGCGAACAGCGACCTCGGTGCGCGTCTTCATTCGTGCCCTTCGCACAAGTAGGATCCCAATTCCCCGTAATGCTATGATTCCTCCATTCCCGCGCGCCCCGGATCAGCCGGATCGTGCATTTCCATGCAAACACCCGGCCCCGCGCCTGTCGCGGCGGCCCGATTAACACCATGTACAGGAGGTTTTCAATGTCTCAAGGACTGCTGGCCGGCAAGCGCGGCCTGATTTTCGGCGTGGCCAATGATAAGTCCATCGCCTGGGCCTGCGCCCAGGAATGCGCCGCCCAGGGCGCCGAGCTCGTCTTCAACTACCTCGGCCCCCTCGAAAAGCGCGTGCGCGATCTTGCTGGAACCATCCCCGGCTCCGACGTGCTCGAGTGCGATGTGACGAAAGATGAAGAGATCGTCTCCTTCTTCGAGAAGATCAAGGAAAAGTGGGGCACGATCGACTTCGTGATCCACTCCATCGCCTTCGCCGAGCGCGACGACCTGAAAAACCCCTTCGTTCAGACGCCCCGCAAAAACTTCGCTCTGGCCATGGACGTCTCCGCCTATTCCCTCGTGGCCCTGTGCCGCGAGGCTGCGCCGCTCATGCCCCAGGGCGGCAGCGTGGTGGCGATGACCTACTACGGCGCCGAGAAGGTGCTGCCGAATTACAACATGATGGGCGTTGCCAAGGCCGCCCTCGAAGCAACCTGCCGCTACCTCGCCAATGACCTCGGCCCCGTCGGCATCCGCGTCAACTGCGTCAGCGCCGGCCCCCTACGCACCCTCTCCGCCAGCGCCATCGCCGGCATGCGCAAGATGCTCAAGGCCAACGCCGACACGGCACCCCTCCGCCGGAACACCACCGTCGAAGACGTCGCCAAGAGCACGGTCTACCTCCTCTCCGACATGGCCTCCGGCGTCACCGGTGAAACCCACCACGTCGACTGCGGCTACAACATCATGGGCCTGACCCTGACGGGTGAAGAGGCGGCCGCCGAGTAATTCCAGAAAAATCACGCAGCCCAAGCCCGGCCGCATCGCCGGGCTTGTTCTTTGCGTGGACGGAGTGGACAAAGTGGACCGGAGTGGACTTGGGACCAATGTCCACTCTGTCCACAGATTCCCGTTGGCCATTGTCAATTGTCAATTGTCAATTGTCAATTGACCGCTGTATCATGCTCCCCACAACCCCTTGGAGCCCCCCATGTCATCAATCACCGTCCAATCCACCGGCATCATCTACCGCAACCCCAAGCCCCACGTGCGCAGTGTTCACGCGTACTTCCCGTCCCTCGCGGCGCTGGACAACGGCGATCTCCTCTGCACGGGCGTGCTTGGTGAAGCCTTCGAGGCGCACAACTGCCGCACCCATGTATTCCGCTCGACGGATCGCGGCGAGACCTGGGCGCACGAAGGCCCCATCTACCCCGGACCGCCCCACCCGCTCATGTCGGATTTTTCGCGCATCACGGCGCTGGGCGGGGGCAAGGTGGTGGCCATGATGGTGCGTCAGGATCGCCGCGACCTTCCAGACGACGGCCTCGCGAATGCCGAGACCATGGGCTTCGCACCGAGTGAAGTGCTGATGCTGCGCTCGGAGGATTACGGCAAGACCTGGAGCGAACCCGTGCGCCAGACACCACCGCTGGAAGGCCCGGAGTTTGAATTGTGCAGCCCGATCAACGTCCTGCCCGATGGGCGCTGGGTGTGGAGCACCTCCACGTGGTTTGACTGGGCGGGCAACTGCCCCAACGGCCTCCACCTCGTGGGTTGGGTCTCGGAAGACGAAGGAAAGACCTGGTCCAGCCACATGGACGTGATGCACGAGGCGGGCAACCGCACCTTCTTCTGGGAGTCCAAGATCATCGCCTTGAAAGACGGGCAATTGCTGGCCAACGCCTGGGTCTACGACGATGTGGCAAAGGCGGATCGTCCGAACGAATACGCCCTGAGCGGCGACGGCGGTGAATCCTGGAGCGCCCCCATGTCCACGGGCCTCCACGGCCAGACCATGACGCCCATCACTCTGGACGACGGCCGCGTCCTCAGCGTCTACCGCCGCACCGACGAGCCGGGGCTCTGGGCCAACCTCAGCCGTGTGGAAGGCAACACGTGGATCAACGAATCGACCACGCCCATCTGGGGACAACGGGCCACCGGGCTCATCGGCGATACGGGCAACATGGCCAACAACTTTGCGGTACTCCGCTTCGGCGCGCCCTGCCTGGTGAAGTTGGAGGATGGTGTGATCTACGGTGCCTTCTGGTGCTACGAAGACTGCGTGTCGGTGCTGCGGTGGTTCACACTGACGATGGTGTAACAGGGCCCAATTCAGGTGACCAAAGAATGTGGCACAGGCGTCCCGCCTGTGATTTTTCAGGCGGCACACCTGCGGGTTCTGCCAGTCACTCCGATTCAGCCTCATGACTTTGGGTGCCACCCTCAAGCGGAGGAGCGAAGCGGGGGAAGCTTGTGGGTGTGATGGATGGCTGGGACTCATCCGCTGTAGGTTAATATCATTGTTGTTCAGCGTCAGTCAATGGCGACACATTTCCCAGCGCATCCAGCGCCAGCAAAACCTCCATCGCCTCCGGCGTCATCGGCCATTTTTTGCCCCATTTGATCCACTCCACGTGACCGTCAAGGTAGGCGACATTACCGCCCTCGGTGTTGTGGGCATTGGGAAAACGTTCGATAAGCACCGGAAGTCTAGACTGAGCCAGCACAGTGGCGGCTCCCCCGAGAATGTCATCACGCAGTCGAATGACTGAGGGCGTAGCTCCCGCTTCGCCACCGTCCAGGTCACTATCGAAGGGCTTTCCCTCCGCCACGCGGACGTGGTACGCCGCGGCGAATTGTTCGAGTGTTTCCTGATCGGGTATGACATAGCCAAGGTAGAAATAGCTCCGGTCATCGGACGCGGCATCTGGACATTGGAGAACATTGAGGTCGGAAAGGTACTCGGGATAGATGCCTGGGTAGGTGTCGTCCGATCGAACCGTCAACACACCCAATTTTGGTGACAGCTCGGGATAGACTTCGCCCTCGCTCTCATTGGCGTACATTTTGAAGACCATGCCCATTTGCCTGAGGTTATTTTGGCAATTGGCCTTATGCGGCCTCGCGTTGTAGTCCGCATGAAGAATGCTTGCAAACAAGAACCCGACCATGAGGGGAAACACCAGAACAAGGACTGGGCCAGTGACGCCGCACTTCTTCCAGGCCGAACGTGTTGCGAGCATGATAAGGGCCAGACCGAGCACAAGAAGTGCTAAGAAATACCAGACTGCCCCAGATCCTTGGAAGCTACTCCAATAGAAACCGCGCCAGTAACCGCGCCAAAGTCCCCACAGTCCATACACGGCGACCACGGAGCCAAAACCCGAGGTCGCCAAGGCCTCCCAGGGGCTTGAGCCGAAACTGACCCGCTCCGAGGGAATTGCAGTCTCTGGCGGTTGGTCTTCCTCAGTGCTTCTCTGCAGGTCTGTCATGAGCCCGTCCCCGGGGGGCCTACGGGTGATCGATTCCCCAGCCCATCCAGCGCCAGCAGCACCTCCATCGCCTCGGGCGTCATGGGCCATTTTGTGCCCCACTTGATGAACTCGACATGACCGTCGGCATAGAGGACGTTGCCGCCATCGGGTATATGGCCATTGGGGTATCGCTCGACGATTAGCGGAATCTTGGACAGTTCTTCGTCGGTGTCGGTGATGCCTGGAGTACCATCACGCAGTCGCGGAATGGCGGAAGAGGCGCCATCGTCGCTCGTGACGACTAGGTCCTCGTCGAAATGCCTTTCATCCGAGACGCCGGCGCGATACGCTTCCGCAAATTGTTCCAAGGCCGCTTGATCCGGGACGAGATAGCCGAGATAGAGATAAGACTGGTCGATTGATAGCGTATTGAGTGGTGGTGGCGATGGAGGCGGTGCTTCCCAGAACCAGCGGTCGCGGGGACGCCCCATTAGCATGCCCGGGCATCGCAAGACAGTGAGGTCGCTAAGGTACTCTGGATAGACTCCTGAATAGTCCTGGTCTTGTCGGATCGCCAGCACCCCCGGTCTCGGGGAAAGTTCAGGGAATACGCCTCCGTGGTCACCAGCATACATCAGGTTGACCAGGCCCATTTGCCTGAGATTACTCTGGCATGAGCTTCCAGTAGGGCCATAGTCATTTTCTACGCGCGCCAGCCACGAAAAGAGGGCAAGACCGAGGAAGAGATACAGCACGGATAGCAGGCCGATGGTACGCCGTGACCAGCGCTCGGGGCGAACTGTCGATTCTGGCTGGTTTTCCGAAATGTCCATAGTCAGATCTTACACCATTTCACCGCACGCGCCTGTGGTCCAACGAGCGCCGAGGGTGGGTTAAGCTTCCAGCTTGACGCAAGACGCACGCCGATGGCTGAAGTCCGCGTCAATTTACTTCGGCGACCCCGGTTCGCGCAAAGAGAAACGTGCCCCCTGACTGTTGAAGCGGGCCGTGCGTCAAGCTGGAAGCTCAACCCACTTTCAGCGCTCTTTCCGAAATGTTGCACCCCTGCGAAAGTTCGTACCCTGTGGATGGGCGGGAGGACGTCGGCTTACTCCGTATCACAGAATCAGCATTTACATCCCCTCAGCACCTTCAATCGGCAGCATCGCGTGAAAGGGTCGGTCGAGTCGGTTGCGCAGTGCCAGGACAGCCTTACCCGGGGCACACGAACCGCCCTTTCGGGCGGATCGCGTGGCACGTCTGGAAGGGTTGGATTGCCCCGCCTTCCTGGAGGGGGCGAGAAGCCGCGGTCACCATGTCCCTCGTACAATTCCCTGCTGAGGACCCTCGAAAAGTATCCCTTGACAAACCCCATCCTATCTGGCACTCTATGAATAGAGTTGCTATGCATAAAGCCTCCCCAAACTACGCAAGGCACGCGGCCCTATGAAAAACTCTTTCGAAAACGACATGACCGAGATGCTCCTCCTCCACGCGGCGGGGCAGGGCGATTCTGGCGGCTACGATCTCTCCCAGCAGGTGCTGGAGCGCTCGCGCGGCCACTTCGACCTTCGGGAAGGCGACCTGTATCCCATGCTCCACCGCCTGGAGCGACAGGGCCTCCTCGATTCCTATTGGTCGGAGGTTGCCAAAGATCGCCGACGAAAATTCTACCGGATAACGGCGGAGGGGCAGATGCTCCTGGAGTCCCGCCGCGAACAGTGGCGGCAATTCTCCACGGGCGTCAACGGCGTCATCGGCACGCCGCAAACGGGCGGCTTCCTGAGCAATATCGGCGCGATGCTGTCCATTCGCTGCGGCGAATCCACTTCGTCCACTCTGTCCACAGGCACCTGAGCGATGACCTGGAACAAAGACCCCGATAAGTCATTCCCCGCGCGACATCCGCGCGAACCCGGCGGGCTGCGGCAGGATATTCTCGATGAAATCGCGGACCACCTCGCCTGCGCGGCGGAGCGCGAAGAAGAGCGGCAGGAAAATGAAGACGAAGAAGCGGTCTGGGACCGCGTCCTCGAACGATTCGGCAATCCCGAGGCCATAGCGCGGAAGCTCTGGTGGGATCAAATGTGGGAGGCAGTCATGCGCGAATGGATACAAACCGGGGTGATGGTCGTGGTGACCATCGCCGTGCTGGCGGGCCTGGCGATGATGACGCGCCTCGTCGCGGGCGTGGGCACGGCCAACGACGCCATGCGCGAGGCCATGAAACAAGTCGCGGCCTCGAACGAGAACCTCGCCAAGGCTATGGCCGAACAACGCGCGGGCAACGAAGCCATGCTCAAGGCCCTCTCCGGCATCCAGAGCGGGGGAGGAGAGAAGCCCGACGCGCTGGAGCTGTCCACCATAGAGATCGTCGTGCGCCGAGGCACGCCCGAAGGCCCGCCCGCGCCGGAAGTGAAGGTACAACTGGATGGGCAAGAACTGAGTGTGACAGGGGAATTCGATGAGTCAGGCCGTGCGGCATTCGGACCGCTTATTCAAGGCACCTACAATTTTTCTTTCGAAGATCCGCGCTCGCGTATGTCCACGTACAAATCGGTGACGCTCTTCGCTGGAAAAGGTGCGGGCGAATACGTCATCGTTGCGCCAGACGTGGAGCCGAGGCCGGTGCATATAGATTTTGGGCTACCACAGTACGGACAGGATGCCAATCAGTTGGTAAAGGCCAGACTTCATGGGGTGTGGGAATCCGGGGAGACGACTTGGCACCGACAGGCCGACGTCTTCGTGGGGCACTCCAGAACTCGGTGGGCCGATGGGGTTACAGCAAAGCCCCTTCCGGCAAGGCCGCGTCCGACCGACCAGGAGCAGGCCCAGGCCCCAGCATGGTCTATGGACTCGCTGGAATTTTGCCAGCTCCCGGGCAAGATCTCCGCATCTAATTTCGAAATCTATGCGCGAGACGCCGCTGGATACTGGGCACAGGCTGGATTTGATGCAAGCGTTGAAGAATGGACCTCGGAGACTGAGGACGAGGCCGGACTCCATCTCACAGGAACGCTCCCCGACGAAGTTGCGGTGGCCTACGGCCAACATGCTCGGTTCTTCATCAATGCAAAGCACGTAAAGGGCGAGGAAAACTCCAGTTGGCTTGCTGCCACCGCGGCCATGCTGGCGGATTCCACCGTGCTTGAGCTGAACTCCCTTCCTGAACTACGTGCCGGTAAGTGGCGAGATGGCCGGATGTATGCGCTGGACCCAAACAGGGAGCAGCGCGGGAACATTACCACAGCCGCTTCGAACTACGGGGTACAAGCATCATTGGCACTGGCGCTACCCGAGATACCGCTCACGGCGTCATCCGACGAGAACAATATCTACCTCGGTTTAATGCTCATTGAGTACGGCAAGAAGAACGCGGAAGTTCGGGTTGGATCAGCGCGTCTGCGCGCGGCGGACGACGTCTTTGGAAACGTACTCTCCGCCTATGCGCTGCACGGCGATTGGCGCAGCCCGGAATGGCACGCATGGAAACCCGGAGCGCTTGATGCCGGATTGGCGATCTCCGCCGACGTGGAGCCTTTTTGGCAGGTTTCCAGTGAAGCGTTGAAAGAAATGCTCTACGATGGCAAACTTCTGATTCCGATATCGAAGGAGCAATTCGCTAGTTCGGAACAACCAGTCACCGGGGTGTTGCTCCGCTGGGAGGACTCGTCTGACAATTTTGTGTGGGATGCGAGGGTAGACTTGGATGGCATCGAGACCCAGTATCGACCTTGCCTGCTCGTTGCGGCACCCATCGCCACCGCAGCCGAGCAACCCGACGGCAAAGCCCTGACCGACATCGAGAGCGGTCGCTTCCACTACGACAAAGAAGAGGCAATCCCCGAACCACTCACACCACAGGAGCCAAATCTGCAACCCGCGCCATAGATTCAACGGTCGGCGGCATCAAGGATCTTGGACACTCATGTCCGAGGCACGGCACACGTCAATGCCAATTGGCCTATCGAGCGTGTTCAATGATCTCAAATTGCCAAAGTCGAGGCTTCAAGATTCCCAAGCTGCTCCAAAATAGGAAAATGAATTTCCACACCAAAGTACGCCGAAGGTGGGTTAAGCTTCCAGCTTGACGCACAGCCCACTACGACCGCCAAGGAACATGTCTCGTCGTTCAAGGACCGAGATCACCAAAATGCATTGACGTGTGCCATCGGTGTCTGAGTTCGCCTTGCGTCAAGCTGGAAGCTTAACCCACCTTCGGTGCACAGTGAAAATTCAGAGTTAACGGCGCAGGGACAAGACTCCTGGAACAATGCTGCATCCACTGGGACTGCGTAGGAGAGTCGAAACTGGAAAAAAGGCGTTGCGGAGAATCGAAACAAGGTTTAGCATAGTCATAGAGCAGTTGAGAATTGATTTCGGCGACCGGTGGACAGCCCATGGTGATCCGCACCCTTTAAACCCACATAACATCAGGGAGCATGTTGACATGAATATTCCCTTCGGACAACGCCAACTTCGAGTCCTCTTGACGGCGCTGATCTCTCTTTTCGGCCCGACACTTGTCACGGGCGAATCGGCAGCGCCCATTCCCGGGTTTCCAGACGACCTGACCCTCCGCGCGGCGCGTGCGGCCCATGCCCCTGCCGAGCCCCCTTCGATTTCGTTGGAAGACGTTCCCGCGTACGTTGCCTGGCGGGAGAATGCAAAGCACTTCGCCAGTATTCGTGTGGCCTATGATTACGAAAACTGGACGACCCCGGAATGCTCGGCGCGAAAGTCATATCCAGAACTCAGTGACGGAGCGTTCATCGAAATGACAACGGTATCGGGATGGGTGCGGGTTTCACGATCGAGCGGCAGTCTTGATCAAGATAGCGGATTCCAGCGATTTGAAACGGGTACCCAAACGCTTCCGGAACCGCGTCGCAAATGGCAACTTGAGTCAAAGAATTACATAAACATCCATGGTGACGGCGCTTACTACGCCTATTATTCCGAGCGAAAATCTGGAGCGATTTGGAAGGAATGGAGGCGGGATGACCGCTATCCAATCCTCGACGTACTTCCGCCGGACCCGAAGAACTCGCGTCTGGTTAACGTAGATGCGGCGGGCACGGTGCTGGATTTCCGGACGGATGACACTTCCCTGATCCGGTACCATCTTGACCGGGAGCACGGTATGATGCCAACTCGAATCGAGTACCACCAAGTTCTCGAGGACGGAGGTCTTTTTCTTTCTCGGTTCAATACGGTGGAAGCGTATTCCCGAACAGAAGAGGGAGTCTATGTACCATCCGAATGCACCGCACATAACTGTTTGAGTCACAAAGAGGACGGAACAATAGGGGAGTTACTTCTCTCGACCTATACTTTGACGTTCTTTGAAGAAGTGGAGAAATTCGCGCCGGAGGAGTTTGTCTTTACCTTTCCCGAGGGAACGCGGGTTACGGATAATATTACCGGCGTCGAGTCGGTGGTGGGTGCGCCGGGGAAGTAGGCATGGCGAGTACTGTGGGTTAAGGGTGCAGGTTCCATATGTTATTCTCCTATGAAAGCCTGTAGTCTTGGAGAAACGATCCATGCCCATACGCGAAGCCACCCCCGAAGATTTTGATCGTATCTGGCCCTTTTTCCACGAGATCGCGGCGGCGGGGGAGACCTTTGCCTATGCGCCCGACACCACGCGGGAGGAGGGCCTCAGGCTCTGGTTTGGTCCCCAGCACCGGGTCTTCGTGTTGGAAGAGGACGGCGTGATTCTGGGCACCTACTACCTTCGACCCAACCAGCCGGGCCTCGGTGATCACGTGTGCAATTGCGGCTATATGGTCTCCGGCGCGGCCCGGGGCCAGGGCGTGGCCACCGCCCTTGGCGAGCATTCCCAGGCGACCGCCCTCGCGCTGGGTTACAAGGCCATGCAATACAACTTCGTGGTATCCACCAACGAGCAGGCCGTGCGCCTCTGGCAGAAACTGGGCATGGAGATCGTGGCGCGATTACCGAAGGCCTACAAGCACGCGCGCCTGGGCTATGTGGATGCCCTGGTGATGTACAAGTGGCTTGCCGACTGAGCTGCGGCGTCGCGGAAGGCCGGTTTCACTCGACTACGGGTTCCGCTGTTTCCACGGCGGGATCATGATGATGCCGTGAGGCGGGTTCGATATGTACCAGCACATCATGCACCGCCGGCAGCCCCGCGCGAATGGCATCCTTCACGTGGTGGCCGATGAGGTGAGCCTCCTGCACGGTCAGCGTGTCTTCCACGCCCACGTGGATGTCCACAAAAAAGCACAGCCCCATCTTCCGCACGAGGCAGGTATCCAGCGAGATCACATCCTCCTGCAACAGCGCAATCTCGCGGACGCGCGCTTCGATCTTCGGGTCCGGCTTCGCGTCCATAATCTCGTTGATGGCCGGGCGCAACAGCGTGATGCCGTTCCACGCGATGATCACACACGCGAGAAGCGCCGCCCACTCGTCCGCCGTGTTCCACGCGGGTCCGCCGAGCAGGGCAATGCCGATGCCGCCAAAGGCCGCCACCGAGGTGATGGCGTCGCTGCGGTGGTGCCACGCGTCCACCTTCAGTGCCGTGCTGTGCAGGTCGCCGCTCACTTGGGAGAGATAGCGGAAAACCACCTCCTTCACCACGATCACCCCGACCAGCACCACCAGCGTATAGGCCGCCGGCTTGTCATGGGGTGTCATCATGGCCTCGACGCTGGAAACGGCAATGCCCGCCGCGGCCACAAGCAGGCCGCCCGCCACCACCACAGCCGCGAGGGACTCCGCTTTGCCGTGGCCATAGGGATGGTCGTCGTCCGGCGGTATCGTGGCGATGCGGATGCCGCCCCAGATGACCAGGCCGCCGAAAACATCGAGGAGCGATTCCACGGCATCGGCAATCAGGGCGTGGGAATTGCCCAGAATGCCCGCGAAGCCCTTCACAAAGGCGAGGGCAAAATTCAGCACCAGGCTGAAGGAGGCATAGCGCAGCGCGCGGCGGCTGGTATCGGGTGGGGGATTGGTCATTGAATTTACTTCGTGTTTCCTGAGTTTGGGGAGGGCGCCGTGTTCACTTCGTCCACGACGTCCACGCTGTCCAATTGTCCCTCAAATTCCCCGCTCGCGGTAGCTGGCTTCCTGCGCCAGCACAAACTCCGCACCGCCCGTGTGGACGCTCCGGTAAATCGTCGGCTTAATTTCCTTTTCTTCCAGCAGCTTCACGGCGTGAGCATGAATCGCCCAGAATATATAGGTCGCGCCCAGTCCGCTCAAAGGGCACATGCGCTCGTTATCGGTTACCGGAACCACCGCATCGCCCACGCCACTGCAGTTGTCGATGAAGCACGCCGTCACCTGATCCAGCTTTCGTTTGCTCGGGTGCTGTGCCTCGCAATGATCCATCTGCAATTTCGACGCCAAACCGATGGTCTGGATGCCGCGCTCCTGCGCCTGAAGCCCCACCGCGATGACATTCGCGGCATTTCCGGCGTTGGAATTGATCAGCAGCACATCCCCCTTCTTCAGCTTGCTCTTCTCCAGCGCCAGGTGCACCGTCTGCGACTCAAGCGCCGCCGACTTGCCGGGAGGGAGCGCTTCATTGCGATGGCCCAGATCACTCTCCACCTTCAGTTCATAGCGGAAAGGCGTAATGCTCGCCATCCCGCCTGCGCGCCCGATCGCCTCGTGCTGTAGGTGCTGGTCAGTGTCCATGAGAAACCAGCCACCCTTTTGCGCAAGACTCTCGGCCACCAGCGCCGCCGCCTTCTCAATGTTTTCCCGTTGCGTATGCTGGATCTTGGCCATAAGGCCTTCAATCACCTTGAAATACTGGTCGAGATACATGGCTAATCGTTCCTTACTGCAAGAGGAGGCCGAAAAGTGCCCACCAGCCACGCTCGATAGGGCGGATAGGTCGGGTCTTCGCGAGTGCCGTGTAGGCGAAGGGCTGTTGTCAGAGATTATAGCCGATGACAGGAGATAGTTGACAGTTGATAGTTGATAGTTGATAGTCCTCCCACGACCCATACGACCCATACGACCCATAAGACCCATCCCCCCCCCGACACAATCTCAACCGCCCCGTTGACTTGACCGTCTGCGATCGGCTTTACTGAAGCCTCATACCTATCCCCTTGCCTGATAGCCAGACCCATCCGGAGGACGCGCCGTGCGCTTTGCCAGTCTTTTCCTTTTCGCCCTCGCGGGCCTTCTTGTCGCTCCGTTGGCCTCGGCCGATACCAGCCACATCTTCCCACTTCAAGACAAGCACGTCCACAGCAGTTCCATTGTGCAGTGCCCCAATGGCGACATCCTGGCCACGTGGTTCTACGGCACGGGAGAACGCAGCGCCAACGACGTGCGCGTGCAGGGCGCACGCCTGAAAAAAGGTGCCTCCGAGTGGAGCCCCGTCTTTGAAATGGCCGATACCCCCGACCTGCCCGATTGCAACCCCGTCCTTTTCATCGACGCCGATGAAAAGCTCTGGCTCTTCTGGCTCGTTGTGCACACGAACCGCTGGGAGCGCGGCATCTTGAAGTACAAGACCAGCACCGATTACCAGGGCGAGAGCGCGCCCGTGTGGGACTGGCAGGACATCATCCTCCTCAAGCCGGGCAAGACCTTCGCCGACGACCTCAAGGCGGGCTTCAAAGAAATCGGCTATCCGGAGCATATGTGGGCCGAGTACGCCAAGGCCTATACCGATGTGCTGGCGGACAACGCCGCCGATCCCGTAAAGACCGATATAGGCTGGATGACCCGCACGCCCATCCTGACGCTCAAGAGCGGACGCATCCTCATTCCCCTGTACTCCGACGGCTTCAACGTGTCCCTCGCGGCTTACTCCGATGACAAAGGGGCAACCTGGACCGCCAGCAAACCCATCGTCGGCCTGGGCAACATCCAGCCCGCCATCGTGGAGCGGGAAGACGGAACGTTGATGGCCTACATGCGAGACAACGGCGTGGAGCCCAAGCGTATCATCGAGGCGAGCTCCAAAGACGGTGGCGAAACCTGGAGCATCGGCACCGACATGGAGTTCAAGAACTCCGGCGGCAGCGTCTCCGCCTGTGCGGTCGGCGAAGGTCGCTGGGTCATGGTCTACAACGACGCGGAACAGGGCCGCCACAACCTCGCCATTTCCCTCTCGGAAGACGAAGGCAAAACATGGTCGGCCAAGAAGATGCTCGAGAACAGCGACAACAAGGACTCCTCCTTCGGCTACCCCACCGTACTACGCGGCGCCGACGGAAACATACACCTCTCCTACACCCTCAGCATCCCCGCCGGAAAAACCATCAAATACACTACGTTCACCGTCGAGTCGATCAAGAACTGACCCGGGGACTGCCTTGCCTGGCACACGGGGACTGCATCCGCCTGGTACGCGACAGACTCGCGTAAAGTGTCGATGGTCCAGGCGGAGGCTGTACCCCTTAGGAATCGTTTCGCGCGAGGTTTCGAAATGGGTACAGGCACCCGCTTCACTAGCCACGAAAGCGCTTTCGCGGATAAGACCACATACGCGCCTTCGGGCCCCTAGTCCACAAACATCGCGATTTGCTTTCGGCTGTGCTTGTCCAGCGCCCGCCAATCGTGAATGACATACACATCGCCCGCCACATCGGTGATCAACAATCCGTCGGGCGGCAAAGGCTGGGGGTAGTGGTCCACCTTGGTCTGGAATGTGCGCTGGCCCTCGGCACAGGTCACCACCCAGTGTCGGATTTCGAACTCCTTGCGCACCTGGTCTACCCGTGTGATTTCAAAGGCAAAGGCCGACTCGCGCAGGGCATGCCGCAACACGGCACGACTCTCGGCATCCACCTCGTCGAGCGACGGAATGAGCGCAACTTCCTTGTCGTCCTCGCCGCGCAGCGACACGAAGGTGCCCGGCGCGGTCCACGGGAAACAGGTGCCGACGCGCACGATGCACTCCTGCCCGTCCCACGCCGCGCGATAGCGCCCATCCTCCGCGCGCGTGATGCGAAGCTCCGAAAGGACTACCGGGGTTTTGGAGGCTTCCATATCTTCGTTTACTGTCATTGAACCAATCTCGAAAATTTTCTGCCGTCCCTGCTGTCACTGCCGTCCCTGTGAACGCTAGGCCGGACCATTGTTTTGCCAATCGCCGCATCCAGTTTCCTCTACGCAATGTACATTTCGTGAAGTTCCTGCTGCATGCTGACCAGCCGCGTATACACACCGTCTGGATTGTCCAGCAGCTCCGCGTGGGTACCCTCTTCCACGATCCGTCCTTCGTCCACCACGAACAGGCGGTTGGCCCGGCGTAACGTCGAGAGCCGATGGGCGATGGCAAACACCGTCCTCCCCTCCACCAGCTTGTCCAGCGCCTCCTGTATCTTGTGCTCCGTCTCCGTGTCCACGCTGCTCGTTGCTTCATCCAGAATCAGGATGCGCGGGTTGCACAGAATCGCGCGGGCAATCGATACGCGCTGGCGTTCACCGCCCGAAAGCGTGTGCCCCCGTTCGCCGACCACCGTGTCGTAGCCCTGGGGCAACTGGCAGATGAAGTCGTGGGCATTCGCCGTCCGCGCCGCCGACACCACCGCGGCCAGGTCGGCCTCCGGCATGCCATAGCGGATATTGTCGAGGATCGATCCATGAAACAGATGGGGATCCTGCAACACAATGCCCAATTGCCTGCGGAAATGGCCAAGATCCAGGTCGCGCACATCCACGCCGTCAATCGCGATGCGGCCATGGGTTACATCGTAGAAGCGGCTGATCAGATTCGTGATGGTCGACTTGCCGGCGCCCGACGGTCCCACGAGGCCGATCATCTCGCCCGCGCGCACTTGAAACGACACACCCTTCAGGATTGATCGAACCCCGTCATAGCCGAAGCTCACCTGATCAAAGGTCACGTGCCCCTGCACAGGCTCCAGCATTGCCGCATCGTCCTTGTCGCGGATCTCCGGCTCCGTGTCGAGGATCTCAAAAACACGATGGGCCGAGCTCGTCGCCCGATTCAAGATGAAGGTCATCCGACCCAGCACTTCAATCGGCTGCATGTACATGCCCATGTACAGCGCAAAGGACACAAACACGCCCACATTCAGCGGCGTGGCAGTGGGGGAGTAGCCCAGCAGCCGGGGCATGGCAAAGATCCACACCCCGAGCGTCATGCCCTGCACCGCCAGCCAGAGAAAGGGCCAGAAGCTCGTCCACGTGTGATGGATCTGGTTGAAACTCTCGCAGGCCGCGTCATTGCGAAGGTCGAAGCGGCTCCGCTCCCGACCCTCCTGATTAAAGGCCTTCACCACGCGGACGCCCGGAATGGCGTCCGCCAGCACCGCCGTCACCATGCTCCATCGTCGCCACGCGCGGATGAACAGTCCCTGCATAACGTTGCCGTAGTAGTAGAGCAGCAGAAGGATAAAGGGCAGCGGCAGGGTCATCACCAGGCCCAGCTTCCAATCGAGGGAGATGAGCACGGCGCTCAGCCCGCAGAGCGTGAGCAGGGCGATGACGAAATCGATGCTGCCCCAGGCCAGGAACTCCCACAGCCGGTCCGTGTCGGAGCTGATGCGGCTGATGAGACTGCCGGTCTGCTTGGAGGAGTAGAAGCCCAGGCTCAGCTTTTGCAGGTGGCTGTAGGCCTCCCGCCGCAGATCGCGGGCGACGAATTCCCCGAGCATGGCCATGGTTCGCATCCGAACCCAGAAGCCGAATTGGATACCGCAATAGGTCAGCGCCAGCAGCACAATCGTCCAGATCGCCTCGGGCTTCATCTCGATGGCGGTGCGTTCCCCGGCCTGAACTGGACGCACAATGGAATCCAGGAGATGGCCCGTGAGATAGGGCGGAATCAATAGCAGCGCCGTGATCGCGAGCGCCGAAAGGATACCCGCCGACACCCGCAGCTTGTAGGGGCGCATATAGCCCAGCAGCCGCCACAGCACCGAGGTGCTGTCTTCCGAAATCGAGGCCTGCGCCGCTTCAATGGGTTGAAGCAGCCCGCGCTGGTAAAGCGACTCTGCCGAGCTCTCCGGCACCGCGCCCTCCGGGTGCTCCAGCAGGTATTTGATGCCCTCCATTGCGTGGCGTTGCCGGTGGCTGTAGTGCAGGTGCGCCAGGGCCTCGCCCCCTTCACGCCCGAGCAGAAACAACTGGCTGCAACTCAGCCCCGTCACCGACTGCACCTCCCCAATCGAATCACGCGGGATACGGGAGCCGACGGCGACAGTCGCGCCGTCAACAAGAAGCAAATGCCGTGCGGTAAGAATTACCCAGGTCTCGTGCTGCTGGAGTGTCCCATCGAGATCGGCAAGCCCATAAAGCAGGGGAGCTTCCCCAGGCACCTGAGTGGCGACGACACGGGCAATCCCTTCTGGCAAAGCGGCGGGCTGCCCGGTGTAATGCCGGATGCGTTCAGGGATGGTGGATTGTTTGATCATGTGATGCTGCCCGTGATGCTGAATATGGCTCTTCCTGATAGTAAGCGGGCAGTATGCACACATTTTCGTGACCAACGCAACGAGTCAAGTCCGGAGTCCGGAGTGGGGCAACTATCAACTATCAACTATCAACTATCAACTGTCAAGACCCATAAGACCCATTTTCCCCCCACAACAAAAAAGAAAGCCGGGAGGACTCAAGAGTCCTCCCGGCTTTCGGGTAATCAGTGTTTCTCGCCAGCCGGGGCTGGTAGTAATTCGCCGGAGCTCGGCGTCTTCAAGTGCTCAATACTGCAACACTTTCGTTCGCAATGAGGTCCTTCCGGATGTTTCGGATAGCTGGGTCGACTTCCACCAGTCGTTGCCAATCATCCGAGAACGGGGCGGAGCCTCATTTTGTTTCGACGATGTGTATTGCCAGGGTATTCAAACAGCAGGTTTTACGTATGCGTAAGCAGAATGCCTGATGTCCCACAAGATACACGGATTAAACTGATGCGATAGGCTGGCGCTATTACGCGGAGCGGACGGCGCGGGCTTCGTCGCCCTTGCGTCCCTGGCCGATTTCGTAGTAGACCTTCTGGCCTTCCGTAAGCGTACCTTCGGAGGGTTCGATGTTCGAGATGTGAATGAACAGGTCATCCCCGCCGTTGTCCGGGTGGATGAAGCCAAAGCCTTTGCTCTCATTGAAGAATTTTACGGTACCGATGGGCATTGTGTTTCCTTTGATTCTGTGTTTTTTTGGAGGCATTGTGTAACGCACACAGGAGGCACTGGTGGAAGAGCGCCTCCGCGCCATTTAGGAGAGTATAACAATATTCCACGCAAAATGCTACTAACTTAAATATTTGTTTATTTGGAGCGCCAGGGCCCTCCCGCGACAACGCCCACCCCAAAAAAATCAGGAGAACCTCATCGGTTCTCCTGATTTGATGTAATCGGTGTTTCTCGCCAGCGGGGGCTGATTGGAAGTCGCCGAGAGCTTGACGTATGAAAGTGCCCAGTACTGCTACACTCTTATTCGTAAACCCACCTTACACTCTCCATATCCGGGAACTCCGAAAGCCTCCACCAGGCCTATTCGGGGTCAACGTGTACTCGAGCATAGCGCGGTATTCTGTTTCGACGATGTGTACTTACCGGATCCCGGGGGCCTTCACCGGAGCGAAGAAGCCGCCCGTTTACCGCAGTCCACAAGATACACAGATTAAACTGGTAGGAAAGCGTTCCAGAATTACGCGGAGCGCACTTCGCGGGCTTCCGGTCCCTTGCGTCCCTGGCCGACTTCGTAGGAGACCTTCTGGCCTTCGCGAAGCAGTCCTTCGGACGGGGAAACGTTCGATACGTGGATGAACAGATCATCTCCGCCGTCGTCCGGATTGATGAAACCAAAACCCTTTTGCTCATTGAAGAATTTTACGGTACCTGTGGGCATTTTCTTTTCCTTTAGATTCTAGTGTTATCTACTTTGCGTAACAGAAAACCAACAGCGGCGGTGGAGGCGCACTGCTGATCCAGGGAAAAAGTCTAGCAGGTTTTTTCCACAATTGCTACAACTTTTATCGCCCACAGGGGGCACCCAAAATCCGCTCAGGCGTCCGCGCTCAGCGCTCGGAGATCGCCGGAACCGGACGTTCCGGGTGGCCCGTATAAATGCTGATCGGCCGGTAGATCCGGTTGTGGCGCGCCTGCTCCATGATGTGGGCGCTCCATCCCGTCACACGCGCCGCGGCAAAAAGCGGCGTGTAGACGTCGATGGGAAGATCCAGCAGGTAGTACACCAACCCGCAGGGATAGTCCACATTCGGATAGATCTTCTTCTGCTCCACCATGGGCGTCTTGATTGCATCATAGATCGCCATCCAGTTTTCCTGGCCCTTCTTCACCGCGAGCTTGCGCAGCTTCTCCTCCAGAATCACCGCCCGGACGTCTCCGTCCCGGTAGACCCGGTGGCCGAAGCCCATCACCAGCTTCTTCTGCGCCAGCGCTTCCGTAACCCAGGCCGACGCCTCTTCCGGCGTCTTGAACTGCTTCAGCATCTCCATCGCGGCCTCGTTTGCACCGCCGTGGAGTGACCCCTTCAGCGCGCCGATTGCCCCCGTGATGGCGGAAACCATATCCGACTTCGTGGAAATGATCACCCGGCCCGCAAAGGTACTGGCGTTGAAATCGTGCTCCGCATACAGCACCAGCGTCAGATCGACAAGCTCCGCCGACAACTCGTCTGGCACTACGCCGTGGCACTGATAAAGCAATTGCGCCGCGTGGCTCAGGCCCGGTTTGGGGGCGATCGGTTCTTTGCCGTTCAGCAGCCGGAAGCGCGCGGCAATAATCCCCGCGATTTGCGCCGTCAGCCACAGGCCCCGCTGCCGGTCCGCCGCTTCGTCATCCCCCGAGATCGGGTCAAAGTGGCCCGTAAACGACACCATGCTGCGCAGCACGTCCATCATCGAATGTTCCGCCGGAATATCGCGCAGCGCCCGCAGCACCGGCTCGGGCAGGGGGCGATAATCGTCCAGGGATTTTTTCAAGACCGCCAGTTCAGACGCCGTGGGCAATTCGCCGAAGAGTAGCAGGTGCGCCGTCTCTTCGAAGCAGACCTTCTCAGCCAGTTCCTGGATCGTGTAACCCCGATAGAGTAGTTTTCCGTTGGTCACAACGCCAATCGTGGTCTCGCCGGCAATAACCCCGGCCAGTCCCGGGCTGTATTCCACTTCACTCATGCATGCTCTCCTTCCGCTGCTGCGGTTCGTTCCGCTACCTTGGACAGGGACGGGCAACAATCAGTTTCGACCGGAGCCAGCACTGAATCGCTATTGAGCCCTGCCCTCCCAAGCATACAGGCTGCCCTTTTTGAATAGGCAGTGTCAATGCTTTAGCCATTAAGAATTTCAATAGTCAATATGCATCAGGGATGGGGTGCGGGGGCATGCCATCGATACAGCGGCGCCAATTCAGGAAAGGGTGCCTGGCGGCACGTGGCCGGAGCCGCTTTGCCAGAGAAATGGGCCGAGGCCGCTTCAAGAAGCACCGCGAAATCTTCGGTCAACTGATCGTGTCCGCCGGCGCGCACGTGAATCAGATTATTCTCGCCCGCGCCGAGAAAGTCATAGACCGGCTGCGCCGCCATCCACCCGTGCTGCGTGCCCTCGGGATTGGCCCATTGATCACCGAAGGCGTCCGTGGACAGCACCGGTCGCGGCGCGATGATCGCGCGCAAAAAATGCTGATCAAACGGAAGCCGCTCTACCGCATCGCCAAACTTCCCGAAGTCCGCCTGAAACCAGCTCTTGAAACGCGCGGGTTCCGTGATGAGCTTGAGCGTCTCGATGCCCTTCGGCGTATGGCGAAACACCGCCGCACCGCCCGCGCCCGATCCATTCGGAGCCACAAAGGCAAACCGCTCATCCAATGCGCCCGCGAGCAGTGCCGCCTTGCCCGTCCGCGAATGCCCCGTGATCACCGTCCGCGCCGCGTCAATCTCCGGAAGGGTAACCAGGTAGTCCAGCGCGCGGGAAGCGCCCCACGCCCACACGGCGACGCTGCCCCAGTCGTGCTCCGGGTAAGCGGCCTGTGCCGGACCCACTTCGTCGTAGCCCTCCGTGTCGGGGTCAAGGCTGGTCTGGTCAAGGCACGCAAAGGCAAAACCCGCCGCATTCGCCGCCGGGGCATGCTCGCCCCCCAGACCAAAGCGCAAGATCAGCGGCAGCGGCCCCGAGGTCGACGCGGGAAGATAGAGGTGTACCGTCGTGCTCAGCTTCTGTTCAGGCCCGAATTTAATCCGTACCGACTGAAACGTGGAAGCCCCCTCGAAACGCGTCCCCGACTCCAGCACCTCGTCCAGCGCCACATTCCCCGGAGCAGAGGGGACGTGGCCATACTCGTACTTTAGAAGCAGCTCCAACATTTCCGCGCGCCGCGCGGGCCAATCCTCTGTAGAAACGACGAAACGATCACTCTGAAATCGAAAAGGAGAGGGGAGCTCCCAGTTGCCAGGGAGGACGGGGCCGCTAACGAGGGCCAGGAGGCAGATGATTAAGTTCATGGATGGTCTACTTTCAAGAACAGATGCTGTGTGCGACTAAGCTTTCAAAAAGGTGTCTTTGCATAGATTGTGCTTTCGATGTGACGACAACTCCAAGCACTGATCCCGTGAATCTGTCGGCCCCGTTGAAGTGCGATGCGCCCGCAAATTGAGTCGGTGCGCCAACGTGGGTTGGGCGTCCCGCCTGACCAAAAGACGTCGTAGGCAAACGCCGTCTGAAAATTGTTGAACGTCCCAGTACGCGAGACGGTGATACGTGTTCGTTGAGTATTGGGGCGAACTGGTCAGGCTGGAAGCCCAACCCACGTTGGCACGCCGTGATTAGTTGCAGTCCAATTGCAAGCCCGACCGTCATGCGCTACCAAGACTCTGCCGACCAAGTCGTCGAACGCTTCCGTCCGCCAAAGTGCTACAAAAGTTCAAATATCAACCTTTCTCTGTGCTCTTTGCGTTCTTTGTGGTTAAATCTTAAATCCCTCTTCCGCCCCCGCCCTTACGCCAATATATCCCCAATCACATTGCCATGCACGTCCGTCAGTCTTCGGTCGATTCCGTTGTGCCGCACCGTCAGCCGCCGGTGATCAATACCAAGCAGATGTAACACCGTCGCGTGCAGGTCGTATCCATAGGTGACATTCTCCTGAGCCTTGTAGGACCACTCATCGCTCGCGCCATAGGTCACGCCCCCCTTGATGCCGCCGCCCGCCAGCCAGGACGTAAACGTGAAGGGATTGTGATCCCGGCCCGCGCTGCCCTGGCTGCACGGCATGCGACCAAACTCCGTGGTCCAGATCACGATCGTGTCCTCCAGCATGCCCCGTGACTTCAGATCCTTCAACAGGCCCGCCGCGGGCTTGTCCATACTCGCAGCCATCTCGCCATGGTCCTTATGCAAGTCTTCGTGGGAATCCCAGTTGCGGCGGGGGAAGGCATTGTCCGCGCCGCTCCACACCTGTACAAAACGCACACCCCGCTCCAGCATCCGCCGCGCCACCAGACAATTCCGGCCAAAGTCTTCCGTCACCGGACTGTCCATGCCGTAAAGCGTCTTGGTCGCGTCCGTCTCGCCCGTCAGATCCAGCACCTCCGGCGCCGTCACCTGGAGGCGCGCGGCCAGCTCATAGCTCTCGATCCGCGCATCCAGCCGCGAGTCACCCTCCCGTTCGGCCAGGTGCATGCGATTGAGCTTCTCCAGCACGTCCAAACCTTCCGCATCGTTTTCGGGGGTGACGTACTCGCCCCTCGGCGGAAATAGATCGGCAATCGGATTCGCCTTTGCCGGCTGAATAAGGGTTCCCTGATAATTGGATGGAAGAAAGCCCGCGCCCCAGTTTTTCGGGCCGCCCGGACCAAAGCCCCTTGCATCGGGCAGCACCACGAAGGTGGGGAGATTGTCCGTCTCGCTGCCGAGGCCATAGGTCACCCACGAGCCCACGCTGGGAAAGCCCGGAAGCAGAAAGCCCGTCGTTTGCATGAAGGTCGCCGGCCCGTGCACATTCGACTTCGCCACCATCGCGGGTAGAAAGGCCATGTCATCCGCGCACGTCGCCAGGTGCGGCACCAGATCGCTGATCCACTTGCCGCACTCGCCCCGTTGCTTCCACCCCCACGGCGAAGGCATCACCACACCCGCCTCGCTCTGAAACAGCTCCACCTTGCCACCGGGATCGAAAGGCTGTCCCGCGCGCTTGATCAGCTCGGGCTTGTAGTCGAAGGTGTCGCACTGGCTCGCCGCACCCGACATAAAAAGCTGGATCACCCGCTTCGCTTTCGGCGCATGATGCAGCCCCAGCGGCAGGCCGGGCGCGGGGCTCGCGAAAGCCCCGTCCCGAGCAAGAAGGTGGGCCAGGGCAATACCGCCCAAGCCGCCGCCGGATTTCCAAAGAAACTCCCGACGCGAAAGCGGGCGGGGAAGATGACTGTTGATTGGAGTGTTCATTAAGTTTCCAATTCACGCGGCTACGCGCAAAAAAATTGCACCACGAAGGCACGAAGGGCACGAAGGGAAGAAAGTGTGGGTAAGGAAACTTCAAAGTCTACCCGGTCGATGGTTATGTCAAGATGTCCAAGATGTGTCACTGACGCTGAACTTTCCGAAAATACTCTAGCCATCCCGGTCCCATTCAGACGCTCTCCACCAGACGCATGCTCTTCCTTGCATAAACAAGGATAGCAAACAGAAGTGCCCAGAATATCAACAATGGCAGTGCATCATGGGTCAGCACCGATCTTGTGAGAGGGTTCCAGTTTTCCTGAACTACCCCGGAAAACGTGGAGAACTTCCACAGATCCGAGACTGTTCTTATCAAGTCCGTAGCCATAAGACAGCCAAAGACAAATAAGGGAACTCGCTTGCGTTTCAGCAGCGCAAAAATAGCCAAGAGAACTAGAAAAATGTTAATGATTCCCAGCTCTAGCGCTCCGGTATATTCACTACGGATATTCGAAGTCACAACGAACACGCCATATAGGACACGTATGCCCAGTAGGCCAAGTATCAACAATTTGGCTTTGGTACTTAGTGTGGGCATGGTGTGGCTTTCGATTCCCCATAAGGAGTTGAAGCTAAGTAATTTATGGTTGATAGAAGTCCTTGACGAGAAGTTCTCCATTAGCACGCTTACAGTACCATCCGTTTTATGCCGTCTTTCAAGCGCACTTCATTGAAGTTCAGCAAAAGTCCAATCGATTTACTGGCCAGCTTCATGTAAGTCAGCAACTGGGCTTCATGTATCGGAAGTAAGTCCGACACGCTCTTCAATTCAAGGACCAGTGACTCCTCCACAAGAATATCGATACGGTAACCACATTCCACTTCCAGGCCCTTGTACAACACCTTCACAGGTGCCTCAATTCGATGGGGAATTCCCTGCAACGTCAGCTCATGGGACAAGCAAGCCCTGTAGGTAGATTCCAGCAGTCCGGGACCCAGCTCTTTGTGAACTTCGATCGCACAGCCGATGACTTGATTCGACAACGTATCAAACTGCATGATGCGCCCTCCGCACTTTTTTCTTCTTCCTCTTCCCTTCGTGAACTTCGTGCTCTTCGTGGTGCTCTCGCTTCAATCCACGAACATAAACTCATTGCTGTTCAATATAACCCGACACGCCGCCGCCATCCCATTCTTCTCCGCGTAAGGCGCCAGCGCCGCCAATTCCTCCTCATTCGGCGCGCGGTTCAACGCGACCCGGTAGGCCTCGGCAAGCTGCGCCGCGACCGTCGCGCCCCCTTGAGCCACACGCTCCGCAAAATACGCCGCCTGCCGCACCGTCACCGGGTTATTCAGCATCGAAAGCGCCTGAATCGCCGTCAGCGTCTGGTTGCGCACCGGCACACTTTGCGACGGATCAGCGCAGTCCATGTTGGTCATGAAGGGATCCGGCACACTCCGAACCACGAAGCGGTAAATCGACCGCCGGAAGCCCGAGGGATCCGCCGGATCGAACTCCGCATACTTGTAGCGCGGGGAGTGGTCGTCCTCGAAGACAAAGAAGTTCACCCCCGGCCCCCCCATGGTCAGGTCGAGCTTGCCGCTCACCGCAAGTGTCGCATCGCGCAAGGCCTCAGCCTCCAGTTGACGACGGTTCATGCGCCAGAGGAACTGATTGCTGCCATCCAACGATTCGAAAGTCGGGTTGGACGTGGAGGCCTGTCGATACGTCGCGCTGGTCACGATCTGGCGATGAAGCCATTTCAGTGATTGGCCATTCTTCAGAAACTCCGCCGCAAGCCAGTCCAGCAACTCGGGGTGCGTGGGTGGTGCGCCCATGCGGCCAAAATCGTTCGGCGTGGAAACAATCCCTTGACCAAAGTGATAGTGCCACACGCGGTTGACGATGGAACGCCACGGCAGCGGATTGCGTTCATCGGTAAGCCAATGGGCCAGCGCCGCGCGTCGCGCGGATTCGTCGGCCGCCGTAAAACGACTTTCAAGACCCTCGATACAGCCCACCGTGCCAGGGCCTACCTCCGGTCCCGGTGTCTTCTCGCTGCCCCGAATCAGCAGGTGGATCGGACGCACCGCCTCCGGTGGGGCAAAGTTACCCGTCCGGGCGTAGCGGCTCGCACCCGCAAAGACCTTGCGCGGCTCGGGCAAGGCCTCCCACGCGGCATTGGCCTCCGCCAGCGCACGCTGATTCTCTTCATAGCCTGCCCGGTCGCCCTCGGGCAGCAGGCCGAGCGTGATCGTCTCCCGTTCCACTTTCAGCGTGGCCACCGCCCGCTCGATCGCAGCAATCGTCGCCGCTTCTGGTCGCTGCACACCTGGTGCTTCCAGGCGCTGGTGACTGTCATACCCATCCACAAGATAGGCGGTATTCCAGCGGCCGCCATCGATGCTGTCCAGCGCCGACACCACTTTTCCCGATGCGACATTCGCGCCGCTGCTGTATAGCTCCAACTCCGCCAGCGCAAAGACATAATCTTCCAGGCGCTTGAAGAGCCGCGTCGCCGTTACGCGTACAAACCGCCCCGATACACCCTTTCCCTCCAACTCCACCGCATGGTCCGTGCGAAAGCCATGCTCCGTTTCCGTGTAGTCGGCAATCACCACCGGCGAAGTAAATTCACTATCCTCCGAAGTCTCCACCTTGAAGCGCAGGGGAAAGCCGAAGCCCGGCGTATCCGTGAAGTCCACAGGACGCGCGGGAACAAGCCGAATCTTCTCCAGCGGCATCGAAGTTCCCAAATCGACCTGCACCCACTTGGTCACATCGGCCCGCGTTTCAATGGCGCTGTGATAGCCGTTCGTCGGACTGTCCTTCTGCACCAGTGCCTTCAGGCGCGCCTCCAGCGGCTTCAGCGATTCATTCAGGGCATCAAGATCGGGGGACGTCAGCTCCTTCAATTGCTGTTTGAAAGCCTCATCCGCCCGCAACAGCCCATCCCGTACTTTCGCAATCTCGAGACGCTTCCGATGCACCACCGGGTCGTCGTCAAAATCCCGGTCGGCCCGATCGATGCCCGCGAACACCGCCTGGAGGCTGTAATAGTCTTCCTGGCTGATCGGGTCAAACTTGTGGTCATGGCAACGCGCGCACCCCGCCGTCAGACTCGCAACCGAAGCCATCACCGTGCTCACGATATCGTCCCGATCCAGGTTGCGCGTGATCGCTTTGTCTATCGTGCCTTCGCGCAGCTCCACATGCCCCACAAAGTCCCAGGGACCCGCCGCCAGAAAGCCCAGCGCCACGGTCGCCTGCGGGTCATCGGGATACAGCGCGTCGCCCGCGATCTGCTCCTGAATGAAGCGACCATAGGGCTTGTCCCCGTTCAGCGCATGGATGACATAATCCCGATACGGCCACGCGTTCTCCCGGCGCTTGTCTTTGTCATAGCCATGGGTGTCGCCATAGTGGGCCACGTCGAGCCAGTGCCGTGCCCACCGCTCGCCATAGCGTGGCGACGCCAGCATGGAATCCACCAGCCGCTCCCAGGCGTCCGGTCGTGTATCGCCGATAAACGCATCCACTTCCTCCGGCTTGGGGGGGAGGCCCAGTAGATCAAATGAAAGCCGCCGGATCAACGTGCGCCGATCCGCCTCGGGCGAAGGGGTCAGGCCCCGTTCCACCTGCGCCGCACGAATGAACTGATCAATTGGATTCCGGCTCCAGGTGTCGCCTTCAACAGACGGCGGCGCACCCTCCCGTAGGGGTTCAAAGGCCCAATGCCCCGTCCAGGACGCACCCTCCTCAATCCACCGGATGAGGGTTTGCTTCTCTTCGTCGCTGAGGGGCTTCGGCGCATCCGTGGGCGGCATCACCTCTTCCGCGTTCGCCGTGCTAATGCGGTGAAACAAGGCGCTTTTCGAAGTATCGCCCGGCACAACCGCAATGTTGCCTGACTTCAGCGGGGCAAACAGCCCCTCCTTCTGATCGAGGCGCAGCCCCGCTTTGCGGTGCTCCGCGTCCGGCCCGTGGCAGGTGAAGCACTTCGAAGCGAGGATCGGCAGCACATCGCTGGAAAAGCGGATCGGCGCGGCGGAGGCCGAAGAAGCGCAGAAAAGAATAACAAACATGAAAGCCCGAAACATGCAGGCAAAATCTCCAAGAGAAAAAGTCAATACCACAGCGTGGATAAACTATAGACCACCGCCTCTGCGCGATCAACGCGTCGGACTAAAGCCGTCGCGCCAGAATCGTGTACTGACCAGGGATGGCTTAGGGCAGCCGTTGGCCGCAACCATGATGTTTTTACCACGGAGACGCGGAGAAGAGAAGGTGAATCAGAGGCAGTGGTGCCGGGTCACCTTCAAGGCAACCTCTCTATTTTTTTCTCTCATATTGTTTTACTCCGTGTCTCCGTGTACTCCGTGGTCAGTGCCCTTCTAGAGAGTCGCTGAAAGTCGCGAGGAACAGTCATCCATACATATCCCAAAGTCCGTTTGCCCCTCCTAATCCATGTTATCCGTGCAATCCGTGGTCAGCATTCAGCCCGATTGCGCGCGGGTCAATTGGACATGAACTTGGTCAAAAACTTACACTGCGGGTCTTGTCGAGTTTTAATTGAATTTGCCATTTGAAGTGGGAGCAGTGACAATGGAAAAAAGTTCAATCGATTTTCGGGCGACCTCCAGGCTGGTTTCCGCGATGCGCTGTCTGGCCGCGGGGGTTCTCCTCACTTTCTGCGCCGTCACCCGCGCCGATGTCCCGTCGGGCCCCGAGCTCCTCGAAGCCGAACACGCCCTCTCCATGGAGTTCGAAACGCCCCACACAAAATGGGCCAAGCCCTACGCGCAGGGCCCCACGCGTGTGCTCTTCTTCGCGCCGTGGTACCAGGGCGGCACGGAATGCCGCGAGATCATCGAACTCATGCAGCGCTTCGATCTGGAGGCCGACGCCGTCTACTGCTTCCCGCCCGGCGACCGCCTCGTGGGCGATGGCGATCCGCGCTGGTATGGCGATCCCGAGCTGGCGACCAAGCGACTCCTCCGCCTGCTGGAGAAGCCCTACGACGTGATTTTTATGAACCAGATCGCCCTCGCGAATTTGAACGAGAAAGCGAAGGCTGCTGTGCTCGCGGCGGTGGAGCAGGGGACGGGGCTGGTCTATGTGGGCGACGAAGATATGTGGGGATCCGAAGCGTTCAGTCCCCAAGCCCTCGTCGCCGTGAAGGGTGCCCCGCCACAGACCTGGTTGAGGGCGGCCTACACCTTCGGCAAGGGACGGGTCTTCCAAGTGGTACCGCGGGCGAAGTTAACCTTTGAGCACGGATGGGAGACGCTATTCGACTACCAGATGGCTGACCAGGGCAGGATGCTTCTGTGGGCGGCAAATCGATTGCCAAGGGGAGAATTGCACCTGTCATACCCGAACACCGGTGACGATTCCGCGACCACCAATATCATTTCGACGGATTCTCCCCGTGTCGTTGGCCCGCTGACGCTAGAATGGGCTACCGGGCCAGCCGGCAGCACGATACAGGTAAACCTTCGGGTTCCTTCCGGTGGGTCTTGGCAACTGCTCGAAGTCGACGCATCGCAACCAGGCCAGATACCCGTACCCGTTCCTGACCTGCGGGCCGGTAACTACAACATTGACGCGTTTCTTCGCGGCGATCACGGCATCGAGGCCTGGACGAGCACATCCTGGACCGTAGACACCGTCGAAACCATCAGCACCCCGGACCTCGAAAAGGCCTGGGCCGAGCCGGGAGAACAAATCGCGGGAAGTGCAACGCTTGCGGAGCCGAAGCCGGGCGATGCCGTTTTCGTACGGGTTTTTGATACCACAAATCGATTGCTATTCGAGCAGTTCGCGTCAATCTCGGTCGATGACGCATCGTTCCTGATACCAACTCCTACCTGGTATCCCATGCTCGTGCGTGTAGAGCTGGCCCGCACGCGCGACGGCAGAGAAATCTCCGCGTCCCACGCCTACGTCCGCATCACCAACCGCAAGCAGAACCAGTTCCACTTCGTCCTATGGAATGCCCACTCCACCGATCTCGCGCCCTATGGTGCCCAGGCCATGGCGAAGTACGGCGTCACCTCCGTGCTCCAGAATCAGCCCTTGCTCAGCTTGTCCGCCGCCAACCTCGCTTTTGTGCCCTATGCCGCCAGCTTCCGCGCGAGCAGCCATTCGCTCACCGCCATGCTGGACGACAACGGCGTGCTGAAATCCGGCTGCGTGCATGACGAAGTGGGCATGGCGAAATTTGTGTCGGAGACCGTCGCCCGCGCGCAGGAGGCCCGCGAGCATGGTACTTTCGTTTACTCCTTGGGCGATGAAAATGCGGTGCGCGCCAGTTGCCTCAGCGAGCATTGCAGGAAAGCCTATCAGGACTACCTGAATTATCTTTACGGCTCCATCGAAGCGCTGAACGCCTCCTGGGGAAGCACGTATACGTCCTTCGACGAAGTGGACGTGCAGCGCGACGGCGAACTGCCCGCCGCCGACGCGCCCCAGTGGTTCAAAGAGTACTACGCGCAGAACCTCGTGAAGAATCAGACGGACGACGAGGTGACCGGCCCGAAGCAAATCGAACTGGGCGACATCAACGACGAGATTCGCGCACTGCAGGACGAGAACTTCGCGCGCTGGTATGACCGCCAGGATTTTCAAAACTGGAGCTATGTCCAGTGGTGCAAGCGTTTCGTGAAGGCTTTCCGCGAGATCGATCCCCACTCCCTCACCGGCTTCGAGGGCACCGACAGCTTCAGCATCCGCCGCCTTACCACGCGTTCGCGCCAGGGCGGCGATCTCGATCTCTTCATGCGTGAGATGGAGTATTTCGGCCCCTACCACAACCCCGCGAACGAGGTGGTGCGCTCCCTGGCGAAGGGCAACTTCCCGCGCGGCAACTGGATCGGCTACAGCATGGATCCCGATGTGGAGCTTGGCTTCTACTGGAACCAAATCACCAACGGCTTCAACGCCATTCAATGGTGGCGGTTGGACAACGTCGGCCAGGGCTACCACGGCTTTCTTGCCCCGGACATGGCGCCATCGCCTACCTCGCGCGCCCTCATCGAGGACACCCAGATCGTGCGCGACGGCCTGGGTGATCTCCTCATGCGCTACCCCATGCTCGGCGACGGCGTCGCCATGCTCTACAGCATTCCCTCGACCTACATCGCCCACTTCGACGGGAACGAAAGCTACGGGCTGTACGTGCGCGATCATGAGCACTGGATCGACGCGCTCCACGACGCGGGACTCCAGTTTGACTATGTGACGGATCGCCAGTTGCGTCTCGGCGAGTTCGACGCCTCAAAGTACAAAGTGCTCATCCTGCCCCTCGCTTTTGCCATTGGCGATAAAGAGGCCGAAGTTATCCGCGCATTCGTGGCGGGCGGCGGCACGCTCATCGCCGATGTCCGCCCAGGCACGTACAATGATCGCTGCAAGCCCCGGGAAAAGGGCGTCCTCGACGATGTATTCGGCATCAAACGCACGGGCAAGCAGGCGGCTGTGAGCCTCGACCGCATGCGCGTTCAGGG
Organism: Candidatus Hydrogenedentales bacterium; assembly: GCA_942492815.1. Classification (GTDB taxonomy): domain Bacteria; phylum Hydrogenedentota; class Hydrogenedentia; order Hydrogenedentales; family JAEUWI01; genus JAEUWI01. The sequence continues at coordinate 1,138,273 of OW818658.1, forward strand.
CGAACTTAACGGCGCACCGCTCTACATGGAGTGGGGTAACTGGTACGGCAAGGACATCTATCCGCAGATGCACACCGACCCCACCGTCGAGCTGACGACCGGCGAGGCCCTCGGCTGGAACTTTCCAATCCACTACCACCATGGACTCAAACACCCCGCCGCGATCATGAACAGCCACGGCGCGGGAAAGGCTATCCTGCTTAACTTCTCGGTGTATCCCGCGCCCTTCGACGACTTACTCGGACAAGTTCTCGTCGCGTCGGGCGTCCGGCCCGCCGTCGAGGTGCGCGAGACCACTGTATCCCAAAAGGACCGGACGGGAGTCGCCCGCCTGCTCGACGAAGCAGAACAGGTGCCTGCGGCGGGCGCGGCCGCGCCCGGTGCGGCGGGAGATACCGGGGAACACCCCGAAGGCGTGGAACTCACGCGCTGGAAAAACGGCGACGTGGAATTGATCGCCCTCCTCGGTAAGCAATCGAAGGAGCTCATCGTCACACTGCCCGAAGCCCGTCACGTTTTTAATATCAAGACAAAGGAATCGCTCGGCAGCGTTGCCGAGTTTCCCGTGCAACTCCACAAGGCGCGGGCCAGTTTCTTTGCCCTTCTTCCCGAAGCGGCGACGGCACCTGTGATCGACTTCGGCATCGCCGAGTCAAAACCCGGCTCGGTCCTGACTCCAACAATCACGGTGCCAGGACCCATCGGTCCGCGAGCATTGAAACTGCACCTCACCGGGCCGGGGGATAAATGGGCAACGTGGATCGCGGACCATATCGTGATTGAAAGCAGTCAGGGCAATGTCACAATTCCCTTTGCCCTCAACGACCCCACCGGCGAGTGGACCCTACACGCGGAAGATATCCTGACTGGTGCGGGTAGCACGCATACCATCCAGCTCCGGTGAGAAGGTAGTAATCACACAACCCTCGGGTGGCACGGTCAAGCCGATATGTGAGCCCGTGAGAACTGCCAAAGTATCATGTATAGAAGTGTCCCAGAATAGCGGTGTGATAGCTCGGACTGTATTTCCCGAGTCTTGCCGCTCGACACCGAACCTGCCATCCTGCTATAACAGTGGCATCACGGGCGCCGGCAATCGCTTGTGTCGGCAGCAAGATCGGTCGCGCAATATCACCGCACGAAAACGGGATTGATTTCGTCCATGTGCTGTGCTTCCCGTCACTGTTCAGTTTTTCTTGATAGCTTTGTGTTACTTGCGGACTTTCTTTCGTGACCAGGTCGCTCGTATAAGACGAGTGCTCGCCACCGGGCATGATCGATACAATTGGGGAGCCGTCATGGGTCAGGATATCGTGCCAAAGGTCTTCGTATCCGCCGCCAGCAGCGATCTGCGCTCGGCACGGACAGTCGTCAACGCGGCCCTGAACCAAATCGGCTGCATGCCCGACGAAGAGTCCATTTTCGGCACCGAATACGGCGAAATTCACGCGATGATCGAAAAGCGGTTGTCGGGCTGCGACGCCGTAATCCACCTCGTCGGCCGGGACTACGGCGGTGAACCGGACCCAACTGTGCTCCCCGAGGGCCGGCCACGGCGCTCCTGGTCCCAGTTGGAATACGACTACGCCATTGAACGCGGCATGAAGCTCTATGTCATCGTATGTGCGGACACCTACTCCTACGATCCGCCAAAGGGCGACGGTTTTGTAGAGGAACCCGAAGAATTACGTGCTCTCCAGGCCGCGCACCGCCAGAATGTACTCGCGGGGAAGCATCTTTGGCATCAGGTTGCGGATGCCGGTGAGCTTCGGCAGCGGGTGGTAGAACTGAACGAACCCGCCGAAGCGTGGCGCGCCGAAATTAGGCACGAGCGGGCCAAGCGGCGGCGGCTAACCCACGCAGTGATCGTGGTCGGCGTGTTCATCGCCATCGCTTTGGCCGGGATCGTCGGACAGAACTGGCAAGAGAAAGAGGTTGTAGAAGGAATTCCTCAGGAAACAGCGGCCCGCGTACTGGAGGCGCTCGCCGATCCCCAAGAATTGTCGACACGTCTGCGCCAGGAAATTGAAACCAGATTTGAAGCCGACCGCGACGCGGCCCGCAGCCGCAATGCCAATTGGAAGGAAATCCGCCAGCTCGAACGCCTTCGTGACGCCGCCCTCGCACAAGTGGATGGTCTCATTCGCACCATCAAGAACGGATTGGCTGGAACACCGGATCCCATCTTTGCGGAGGCCTCTCGCATCTTAGTCGACGAAGGCCCGGAGGCCGCCATCGCCTACTTGGAAAGCCACCGCACGGAAATCCTCAGTCGGGTCGACAAATTGGCGAAGCAGGAGGAGGCAGTTCGCGAAGAAAAGCACAAAGCCTTGGAGCCACTACTCCTGGAGGCAGATCTAAACGAAACCAATCTGCGCTGGGAGACAGCATTGGAGCTCTATGAGACTGTCGCCGGTAAGGCCCCCCAGTGGTCCCGAGCGCAATACGAATATGGGAGTCTGCTGCGAATTCTTGCCCACTATCCGGAGTCCGAGGTTCACCTGCTATCGGCCTTCGATCTCGCGAACAATAACGTTGAAATTATGCAATCTGTGAATGACTTGGGATTGTTGTATTCGGATCAGGCGAAGTGGGATCAGGCAGAATCCTATATGAAACGCTTTCTGAAAGCATGCGAACGGTCATACGGGCGGCGATCTGTTGAAACTGCAGTTGCACTGAATAATCTCGCGTCGTTATACAGGGATACTGGGCGCTACTTAGAAGCGGAGAAGCGTTACAGACGCTCACTGTTTATAGACGAGCAATTCCAGAATCCAACCAATCTAGCTCCGGCCCTCATTAATTTGGCGGAGTTGCTGCGGGTTACAGCCCGTTTCCCGGAATCGGAAACACTTTTACGTCGGGCTATTGCCATCTCGGAGTCGCACCAAGGTCCGGCCCATCCCGTAGTTGCAGGTGCGCTTAATAATCTCGGACTTTTGCTTCAAAAAACCAATCGCTTTTCCGAATCTGAACTCCTTTTTCGCCGCGTACTCGCAATTGAAGAATCCAACTTCGGCTCTATGCACCCCAACATTGCTAGGGCGCTCAACAACGTCGCGTTGGTGTTGAGTGGTACCAATCGACTTTCAGATGCGGAATCACTCTATTGTCGTGCTTTTTCAATCTATGAGTATTCGCACGGGTCGGGACATCCAGATTTGGCCATTGCCCTCAACAATATCGGGCACTTACTTTGCGAAACTAGTCGCCATTCGATTGCGGAGCCACTCTATCGCATAGCCCTGAATATCGATAAATCTTCCTACGGGCCGTCGCATCCGGTTGTCGCGATCGATCTCCTTAAAATTGCGTCTTTACTAAAGGAGACGAACCGCCTCTCGGACTCAGAGCCACTTATTCGCCAGGCCTTGGCGATTTCCGAGTCCGCTTACGGTCACTCACACCCAGATGTTGCGATGGGCGTTAACGACCTTGCGGAGTTATTCGAGGCGAAAAATCGACTTGTGGAGGCGGAGCCTTTGATGCGTCGTGCCCTTTCAATTTACGAATCTTCGTACGGTCCGAAACATCCGGCCGTCGCAGGATCCCTAAGCAATCTGGCAATGCTGCTTCGGTCAATGAATCGCCTGTCTGGATCGGAACCGCTAATGCGCCGTGCACTTTCCATCAATACACTATCTCGTGGCAGCGACGCCCCCGCCGTTGCCAGCGATCTTAACAATTTGGCTTTGATTATTTCGGACACTGGGCGGCATGTTGAGGCAGAGTCGCTAATGCGGCGCGCTCTATCTATTCGCGAGGCGTTGTATGGTCCGGATGACCCGGATGTAGCGACTGTACTTAACAATTTGGCGAAGTTCTTTCAGTCAACAAATCGTTTGTCTGATGCGGAACCGCTGATGCGTCGGCATGTGGAAATTCTTGCGAGATTTGGACAGTTGACGGGCCATAGCCATCCGAACATGCATCGTGCCATGGATAACTATCGAGGTCTCCTGGTGGCGATGGCTCTCACACCTGATGAAATTGAGAATCGTGTTCGCACCGCCTTGGAATCCTCGAAGTCGCACAACCCCATCGTTCCCGAACTTGACCGGACACTTGGACCTTCACAACCCGTAGAAGAGGTCTTGCAGTCTCTGGACCAGGATTACAAGGCGGAGAGCAACAACTCAATCTGGATGCTCCCTTTGGATACGCCAATCGCCTCTCATCTGGACAGTCTAATCAGTCCGTCAGAAACAAGGTTTGGGTCAGAGGAGCCAGTCACGCCTTATTTGAACGAGTTACTCGGTCCAGCGGAGCAGGTGGACGCAGTGCTTCAGCGATTGGACGCATTTTACCGCAAGGAAGGCAAGTCCGACACGTGGTTCCTTCCATTGGGTGAGCCAATTGCCCCGCACTTGGACAAACTACTCGGCCCGGCAGAACCAGTGGACACCGTATTGCAACGACTTGACGTGAGCTATCGCGAGCAGAATAAACCCGAAATCTGGTTTATCCCGCTGGATAAGCCTATATCGCCCTACTTGGAAGAACTCCTCGGTCCCATGGCGGAGTCGTCCGTTCTGGAGAGCGGTGAGTGACGGAAGTTGATGGCCGACCTGCAAAGGGGAAAAGGTGCCGCCGTACTAGCGGTACGAGACTTTACGCCGTCTTCGCTTGGAGGGGTATCGGCCGCCTGTAACGAAAGATTACTTGGAGAGATCCAGTATCTCAATATTTCGAAACTCTACCGGGTGGCTCTCGCTCTGTAGCGAGATCGTTCCGCCGCTCAGCATCACGTCACCATTCTTGATGAGCTTCTTGCCATACTTGTCCTTCGGGTCGAGCTGGGGCTTCTCGTATTCAAATACCGCCTCCCCGTTGATGAAATGCTGGATAAAATCATTACCTTGGACTTCAACCTCCACTTTCACCCACTGGTCGCCGTGATACGTCTTCGAACGCGAGTTCACGCAGTGCGGTTCAAACAACTCGCCATTAAGCACCACATTCGTGCTCGGCGTGCAGAGATTGGCCGTCGTCCGCTCCTTCTCGCCGTCGCCGCCCAGCAGTTGCACCTCGATGGACGCGGGAAAGTCCTGATCCTTCTCCATCGACGCGGGATCCTGGCCATGGAGCATGATCCCGCTGTTGCGCAGCGCCCAGCCGGGGCCGTCCGCGATCTGCTCGCCCACAAAGCGATACTCCATTCGGAATTTATAGTGGGAATAAGGGGTCTTGTAGAAAAGGTGACCGAAGGTCTCGTTGAATTTTCCACCATACTGGTCGTAAGAAACTTTCAGCACGCCATCCTCAATGCGGAAAGTGTTGTTCCAATTCTCGCCCAGTTCGTGATAGCGGATCTTGGCGGTCCACCCTTCGAGGTCCTTGCCGTTGAAAATGCTGACCCAACCTTCTTCTGTTGGGGTGGGTTCGGCTGCATTCGCGCCCAGGGCCAGCGCACACGTCAAGGCCAGCATGAGACTGCGGTAAAGGGTTTTCATGGGTTGCTTCTCCAAGGTGTTGCATGACTAACTTGGTTGTACTTGAGTGGAGCCGCTTCAGTCAAACCGTGTTACAGCTTCTTCACCCGCACATCCCGAAACTGCACCGTCATCGGCGGGCCGCTGTGCAGTTGCAGCGCCAATACCCCCGTGAACTCCTGCTGCTTCGGATCGTTGTCCGTCACCTCGGCCATCACCTTGCCATTGACCTTCAACTTGATCTTCGGCCCCTGGCAGATCAGGTGGTACTCGTGCCATTCCTCCAGTTTGAAATCCGCAGGGCCCTTCGCCGCCTCGATCGGCGACACCACCAGTTCGCCCTTGTCTGTGATGGTCGTATTTTCCCCGCGCCATGCCAGCGTATGCCGACCGTGCTCGTCATAGAGCCGCACAAGCCAGTCCGTCGCCAGGTTGTTGTCCACCTGATAGCCCGCCACATCATGGCCTTCGATCACCTTGCTGCGAAATTGAAACCCCCCATTGATATGGGGCAGGTCCGGCGTCGGCCACCCATTCATCCGAAACGACAACTTCAACTCAAAATCACCCAACGGCTCCTTCTCATATACCAGATACTGATTTACCGAGCACGGATGCTCCGTCGTGATCTTCGCGGTGATGGCACCGTCCTCGATGGACCAGTAAGAAGGATCAGGCGTCTCCCACCCCTCCAGATTTTCCCCGTTGAACAGGGGCACAAACCCGGCCTCATCCACGGGCGCGGTAGCCTGCCCGGCAAGCAGAACAGCGGAAACAAGAAGGGGCATCAAAAATAGAACAAACCGAGTCATGGTATCTCTCCTGAATACTGTGATGTATCGGGTCTATGGTCAACTTTTCAGTCGGCCCAGTCAAGGGCTGCGCGCCCCTGTGCCAAGCATTCAGATGAATCGCAGCCCCCAGGCACAATCATCCGATCAGTCTGATCCGCCTGATCGGTCCGACTTACACTATAGCTGGCACATATAGGCATCGTCCACTTGATTTTACCAGCCATCTGCGCCAAAATAGCCGCCTGTTGCGCCACAGGCGCACTGAACCTTCCAGTTTCGCTATTCACGAAAGGCCCTTGCGCCACCATGCAAAGTTCCTGGACCGTAGAAGAAATCGCCGATGCCCTCGGCACCGCCCGCCGCACCATCCAGCACCACATCGCCCAGGGACGCTTCGGTGATGTTGACAAGAAGGGGCGAGAGTACTTCCTGGTCAAACAGAACCTCGTGGCCTATCTCGGCGAGGGCCGCGCCAACGAGTTGGTGCTCTATCCCGCGGCCTACGCCCTCAGCAGCCACAGCCGCCGTGGCGTCACCTGCGCCACCTGGGCCGCCATCCTCGCCGCGCGCGATCTCTTCAACCTCGTGAACGCCGCCTACTGGATTGACGACCTCCACCGCGACGGCCATGGCGATCCCGTGGGTTTCTCCATGGAAATCGTGAAGTTCCTCAACAGCAGGAAGACGGCGAAGGACCCCGCCGTCCTCGACAGCGACCCCCTCTACGATCAAACCCCCGCCATCCTCCGCCGGATCGTACAGGCCTCGAAGGTGTGAGGCGATGCGGCCGCATGGCCAGAAGCGAAATTGCATATCGGTCGAATTGGAAATTTTTTCCCACAGATCTTCACAGATTCACACAGAAATTAAACGCGTGGTGAATTGAGCGCTTGTGTGGTTCGGGCACGTTTCCGCTGGCAAACGGGCACTTCCGCGACTGAAATTCTGAGGGCCAGAGGCCAGATCAATACCAGCATGGGGCGAAGCCCCATGTGAGGGAGCCAAACACATCCAAAGGGCTGTAAGCCCGATCCGTTCCTTGGCTATTACCGGGGCAGCCCCCACGGGCAACTCAATCGGCAGTATCGAGGCTGCATATCATAGATTCTCCCATCTGTGAAGATCTGTGAGAATCTGTGGGAAAATCTTCCATTCACTTACCCCAGCAACCCCTCAAGCGCCCCAATCACGCAATCCTGCATTTCATCCGCCAACTCCGAATAAATCGGCAGCGCCAGCGTTTCTTTCGCAGCCAGCTCGGAGTGGGGGAACTGCCCCTCCCGATACCCCAGATACTGGAAGCACTCCTGCAGGTGAAAGGGAATCGGGTAGTAAATATCGCATCCGATGTCCTTCGCCGTCAGGTGCGCCTTCGCTTCATCGCGACGTCCCGGAATGCGCACGATATACTGATTGTAGATGTGGTGCTCCCGCCCGTAGGCCAGCGCCGGAAGGCCAATCGCCCCGCTCTTGAAGTGACCGTCGTAATAGGCGCCATTTGCCCGCCGCATCGCGTGCCAGGTTTCGAGATGCTTCAACTTCACGCGCAACACCGCCGCCTGCAGCGCGTCGATCCGGAAATTGCCGCCGATGAGCGAATGGCAATACTTCGGCTCCATACCGTGGTTGCGCAGTCGTCGCAACTTGTCCGCCAGCGCCGCATCATTCGTCACCACCATGCCGCCATCGCCCAGACAGCCCAGATTCTTGCTGGGGAAAAAGGAATAGCAACCCATCGCGCCCATGGCGCCCGCCTTCTTCACGCCCTCCTTCCCCGGATAGGTCGAGCCAATCGCTTGGGCGCCATCCTCAATCACCGGCACATCATACTGCCGGCCAATAGCCAGGATTGGGTCCATGTCCGCGCATTGACCGTACAGGTGCACCGGGATAATCGCCTTCACGCGCTCGGCGGCGTCTGGATTCTCTGCAAACCAGTTCGCCAGCGCCGCCGGATCGATGTTATACGTCTTCGGGTCAATGTCCACGAAGACCGGCGTGGCGTTCAATCGCGCCACCACGCCCGCCGTCGCAAAAAAAGAATAGGGCGACGTAACCACCAGATCACCGGGGCCCACGTTCAGTGCCATCAGCGCCATCAACAGCGCATCGGTGCCCGACGTCACGCCGATGGCATGTTCCACCCCGCAATACGCCGCGATCTCCGCCTCCAGCCCGTCCACTTCCGGCCCCATGACATAGCGCGTCGAATCGATCACATTAAGCACCGCCTGCTTCAGCTCGGCTTCGATCGGGGCAAGCTGCGCTTTCAGGTCAAGCAGGGGAACATGCATGGAAACTCTCCGCGACAGGCATACAAAGGGCCAAGGATAGGGGTAGTGAAAAGCGCCGGACTCCAGCGCACAAAGATCATAGCACGCCCAACCCGCCCCGCGCACAACAAACCCACGCAGCCGACACAAGTCCACTTGGTCCACTTGGTCCACTCGGCCCACTCAGTCCACCGTCCGTTGTCAATTGTCCATTATCAATTGTCAATTGCCATGCCCTATACTGGCTGGTATTCAGTCACCCGAAAGGAAGCGCCATGCCCCGCGAGGGAATGCACATCATCGACGCACGCCGTCTCAACGCCATGCAGGCCGTCTGCGACACCGCCCGCATCTGGAGCCGCTCCCAGGGCGACGACAAGACTCGCGCCGAGCAATCCCTCCTGCGCGCACTCGCCACGTGGGAGGAATCGCAGCGCCAGGACGATGGAAGCGAAGGAGCGACGGACGCATGAGCAAGCACACCCCCTGTCCCCGGGGCCACGAGCAGGCCCAGGCGGCCATCCAGACCCAGGCCGACATCATCATGGCAAAGGCCGAAGGCGTCACCACCCTCGACGGCACGGCCATCCACGATATGCGCGTAGCTTCCCGCCGCCTGCGCATGGCCCTGGATACCTACCAGCCCTATCTGCCCGCCAAGCCCCGCAAGTGCCTCCGCAAACTTGTCCGGAGCATCACCCGCGACCTCGGCACTCGCCGCGAACTCGATGTCATGGCCATCATGATGCGCGAGCACCGCGAGGAGACCCACGGCGTCTGGCAGCGCTTCATGGATCACGCCATCACCATCATCGACGCGCGCCGCGACGATCAGTCCCGCTACTGTCGAAACGCCGCGACGTTGGGCGCGAGCGAGTCCTTTCGTGAAGCGGTGACCGCCGTTCTCGGTGCCATCAAGACCGACGGCATCTGCGTGCTGGATCTCGCCCAGGCCGGAATCCTCGGTGCCCTGGCTGAATCGCAGGCCGCGCGCAAAGAGTGGCGGCGCTCGGACGATCCTGAGTCGCTCCACCTCGTGCGCATCGCCCTCAAGCACCTGCGCTACGCCTGCGAATTTCATGCACCCCTCTATGGCGAGCCCATGGCCGCGCAAATCAATCACATCAAAGCCGCCCAGGAAATCCTGGGCGAGTGGAATGAGTGCCGTCTCCTGGAAGACATGGTGCTGACCCTCGGCGGTGCCGCCGACTACAGCCTCGCCCAGGGCGCGCCCCTCGTGGCCGAAGCCTACGGGAACCACGCGACGGAACTGGCCGAGCAGTTTGACCCCATCGGAAAGGCGCTCCTGGGGAAGGAGGCGCGAAAAGAATTCGAGACGATGATCACCGGGCCCCAGGTCCCCTGCTGCAAATCCGCAACTGGAGAAGATGCCCCATGAAGTTCGCCATCACCGCCCTCGTTCTCGTGGCCAGTGCCCTCCGGGTGCCGGCGGCCGAATTGCCCCTGCGCTTCTGGGACGCGTCGGACATTGAAGCGCCCTTCGGCAAGATCATCTTCGGCGCGGAGATGCTGGAAAACGAGGGCCGTGCCACCGGCTTCCCCGACATGCAGTATGGTTGCGAAGTTCCTCGGCCCGATGGCGCCGCCTGGATCTACGGCTGGCGCATGCGCAACTGGGAGGACCGCGCCCATCGCGTAATCCAGATCGTCCGATGCAGCACCCGCGACGGCCGCACCTTCGAAGGGGAGGAAGTCGTCTTCGAATACGAGCGCAGCGAATGGCAGGGCTTCGCGAATTTCGTCTACCGCCCCACGGACGGCGCAATCTTTCTCTTCTCCTGGGCCGAGTGGCCCGGCAAGCTCCACGTCTTCCGCAGTGACAACGGTACCGAGTGGAAGCTGATCTCCGACAACGCCCTCCAGGGTCACGACGCCTCTTGCTTCTTCTGGCACGAACCCACGGGCCAGCTCGTAAACATCCAGACCATCGTCCAGCCCTACCCCAAGCGCTACCCGGACAACATCGGCGAGCGCCGTCGCGTCTTGTCCTTCCTCCGCTCCGGCGATGGCATCGCTTGGGAACCCTTCACCCCCGAATTCCTCGGCGGCGCAACCCTCTGGACGCCCGATGCCCACGACCCCGCCGATCTCGAGTTCTACCGTGTCGTGGTGACCCCGCTGCAAGGACGCTACGCCCTCCTGCTCAACGACTACATGCCCCCGCCCTCCGAGGCCAACTCACGCCGCGCCCTCACCAAGCACGGCCCGCCCTACCTCGCCGAGTGGGCCATCAGCCGCGACGGCCTCAACTGGAAGCGACCCTTCCGCGACACCAACGCCTTCGAGCAGCAGTTCTGGCTCGCCCTTCAGGGCCCCCTCTTCCGCGAAGGACGCCTCCGCTACTACAAGCCCGACGGCAGCATCGCCAGTTTGCCCGAAGACCGCGTGTTCTACGCCACCTGTCGTGCCAACGGCGAATTCTCCACGCCCCCCTTCACTATGCCCACTGCGGGTCTCACCCTCAACGCCTACGCGGGCTACCGGCCAGCGGAAGGCACAACCGGCCAGGCCTACATCATGGCGGAGCTGCAGGACGCCTCAGGCAACCTCATCCCCGGCTACGAGCGCGAAAAGTGTCTCTACGAAAACACCGAAGGCCGCGCCCTGCCCATGGCCTGGGAAGGGAAAAATGGGGGAGGCCTCTCCGGGCAAAGCGTGCAACTCCGCTTCTTCTTACGGGATGCAAAAATCTACGGCGTGAACACAACAAAATAGCGTGACACCGCGACATCTCAGGGACTGACGCGGACACGTTCGTCTCGGCACGACACCTCACGTTGAATGGACACGGCCCCTACTGGAGCAAGGGGGACTGTAACGTCCGTGGGTGTACTTTCGTCAGCGAGGCATAAGCCATCTGATATTCGGAAAGTTCTTGCTGCGCTCGACTTGTTGTTGCACAGCAAAACACGCGCATGTATGGAGCGCCGGCGGCCCGTCGGCATTGCACCGAAGGTGCAAAATCGAGTGATTGTGAAAATTGATGAATTGCCCATGGCATTACGAACCATGCGCCTGCGGCGCAATGCCGACGGGCCGCCGGCGCTCCATAATTGCAAGTTCATTTGAGGTGCTTAGTCCTACTGCGGGCAGCAATGTCTCAGACTGCTAAAGTGTTTCTTACGATCAAAGCGCTCCCGATTAGGGTCCCTGATCTCGCTCAGGCCGCCCCGGACCGGTGCCGCGCCAGGTACGCCTCAATCTGCCGCACCAGCCCATCCGCTTCCGCCTTGTCGAGAATTCCCTTCAGCACCAGCCGCGCGCCCGACTCCGTATGCACCCGGATCGCATAGTACAGCGTCTTACCGGTACGCCCATCAACCTGAGCATCCACCAGCACGATTTCCCCAAGCGGAATAGCCCTTTGACGGCTGAAGCCCAGCATCGAAGAGACTTCGGTGAGCGACGTGGGGGAGAGGTAAACGTGGCTCCTGCCAAACCAGAGCCAGAGAGTGGCATAAACGAGCGGGAAGCCAAACGTCGCGAAACCGATCCACATGACAAGTGGCATAGAGGCCCTGCTTTGAAAATAGGCAAGCGCCGCGAAGTGAACTGCTGTAGGGATCGAGACCACCAGTGCCAACAGAACGCTGGGCGCGCTCCCGGCGTAGTGAAACTCGATCTCGTCACCGCACTCCTTTGTCAGAATTTTCGGTGAGCGCGCCGCCGACATCTCCGGCGCGAGGCTTTCAACAGACGATATCGCCTGTTCCCCAGCATCCTGGAATACAGGAACAATATACATCGCAGAGAGATTTATACCCGCCGCCTTCGCGGTAACGGAGAGTTCCCACTGAACCCGGTTAGGCTTCATCTCCGCCGTCGACGCCTCGCACGTGGATGGAATGACATAATCCACCGGGATAAGCGCGTTGCCCTGCGCGTCCATCCCTACCGAAGCCGCGGGGATCGTCTGCACTTCGCGCCACAGCTCGGTCCGCATGCCGTGGCCCGTGTCGGTGCCGCTCTCGGGACTGTAGTAATAGCAGGTCAGGCGCGTTTCGATGGAATCGATCTCCGCTGAAGCGACAGGGGTCCTGATAGTTGCCACCAGACGACCGCCAATCGCTCCGGGATTCGTTTGGAGTTCGCACACCATGTCCCGCCATTTCAGATGCCGCAGCGTACCAAGGATCGCGGTAAGCAGAATGAGCCCGCCAAGGATAGGCACGGACAAGAATACGTATCCCTTCGGGCCATCCCGCATCACGTCCTGCCAATTGCAAAGCACCACCACGCCCGCCGCGCTGAAGACAAGCCCAAAGATCCAATGCAAATGGATGCGATTGGGCAACGCACTTGAAAGGATGCCCACATCCCAATCCGCACGCCAGCGCCACGGCTCATCCGGAAATTCGCCCTTCCGCCGCGTGATGTCCTTCGCCTTCTCCAGCGCCGACACCAGCCCCATCAGCAGCGCCCCAGGCACAAGCGTGAACAGCGTCCCGACACCCAAAAGCACAATCAGCCCTTCCCGGTCCGTGCCACCGCGCGCCAGTTCCACGAAGCCCATACACAGCGCGCCGAACCCCATCAGCATAAAGAGCCCCAGAAACAACCCAATGCCCCAGGCCCCGGCCCGTCCCCGCTCATTCTCTTGATTCATTTGACAATCTTTCCAGCCCGCGCCCTTCAGCTCCGCTCCAGCACCTCGGCCTTCTCCCGTTCATATTCTTCATCCGAGAGAATTCCCTCCTGATGCAGCGCATAAAGCTCCCGCAGACGCTCCGCAAAATCGGCGCGCTTGCCCGCTGGCGTGCCCACCACAATTCCCGCCTCGTCCAACCCATCCTTCATCATGCCCCCGGCCATGCGCGCCCAAGGCTCCAGATCTTCCCGCGCCCGTTCCGGATCGAGCACCACCCCCGAGCCCGCCAGGCCCGCACGGCCGACGACCATCAAAACAGAACCGCTCATGAACATAGCCATTCCCGGTACAGCGAAAAGCATTGCGCCCGTCGCAATTACGCTCAACAAGGTGAGAACACCCGCCACGACCAGAATCTGCCCGAGTGTGTAGATGAGTTTTCTGCCGTCCGATACATTTCTATTTGCCATAATAATCCCCTGTCTGCGCCAAAATCTGGCCTCTCGATTGCACCTCAACTACCGCCAAAGGCCCCATCTTATTCGCCCGTCACCCCCGCCCTCAGTGGGTCAGCGCATACACGATAATATTCACGCCCATCTTCCGGCAGAGGGTCTTGTCCGCGTGCACCGTCCGGTCCGTGAATTCCCAGCGCCAGCCGCAGTGCAGATCAACCGAGGTCAACAGCACCGCAAGACGGTTGTCGATGAACAGGCCCATGTCCGACGAGCGATCCCCCTGTACCCACGGCGCGCCATCCGGCATGTCGTACACACAGTGATAGATCTCATGGTCCTTCGGCACCGGAACCATCTCCATGTCCGGAAAGACCTTTTTGAACTCCCGCAGGAAGCACTTGTAAAACGCGTTCGGGTTGTCCTTGGCGATACAGTCATCCACATACCAGAACCCGCCCCGCTTGATATACTCGCGCAGCGTCGCCGCCTCCGGTTCGTTAAACTCAAACATTCCGCTACCCGTCATGAAGATAAAGGGACGGCTGAAGGCCACCGAAGGCGCCTCTGGATGGAAATAGGCCTGCCGCAGATCTTCTATCGAGATGGATCGCTCGTAAAACGTCTTCTCGGAAAGTTTGATGTTCGTCGTCTCCCGAACAAAACGAAGCAGATCCTCGTCCTTGTCGATTCCGCAGTCCCACTCGTCCTGGGTCGTGTTGATCGTGCGGAACTGGAGCCTGGAAAACACAAACACGCTCGGATCCTCATCTTCCGTCGTGTTGCGCGTGCGCCGGCCCTGGGCAAGCGCGGTGGGGGCGAGGGCAAGGAGACTCCCCGCCGCAATCGTCTGCAGAAACTGCCGTCTGTGCTTTTCGTCGTTCACCGTAATGCCCTCTCGTGATAATGGAGTGTAGCCCCCCGCTTATAGACGCCGCAAGTGCCGATTCAGGGACAAAATCTCGCCCCAAACACCCGGATTCTAAATAATTAGGTGTTGACCTAAGTATTCCCTTCTGCTATAGTCCAGGCCGCAGCAGTGAGAACCCCACCCGGGCCATCACAAGGAGTAAATCATGTCCCTCGTCGCCGAGCCAATCGACGCCGTATTCAAGGCCCTGTCCGACCCCACGCGCCGCCGTGTGCTGGAGCGGCTGAGTCTCAGTTCGGCCTCCGTCAGCGAACTGGCCGAGCCTTTCGATATGGCCCTGCCCTCGTTTGTGCAGCACCTGCGCGTGCTGGAGGATAGCGGACTGGTTTCTTCCAGTAAAAAAGGACGTGTGCGGACGTATCAGATCGACGCAGCACAACTGCATACCGCCGAAGACTGGCTCGCCCGGCAGCGCTCGCTCTGGGAACGCCGTTTGGATCAATTGGACGAATACCTTCTCAAACTCAAGGAGCAGCAGCAATGAGTATTCCCTATGCATTCGACCCCGCCCTCGACCTGAAGCTCGAGCGTGTCATCGATGTCCCCGTGGAACTCGTCTGGAAAGCCTGGACTGAGCCGGAGCACCTCAAGGTTTGGTTCTGCCCAAAACCCTGGGGCGTAAGCGACTGCGAGATCGACCTTCGGCCCGGCGGCATGTTTCGCACCACCATGCTCTCACCCGAGGGCCAGGAATTTCCTAACATGGGCTGCTACCTCGACGTGGCCCCCAACGAGCGCCTCATCTGGACCGGCGTCCTCGGCCCCGGATTTCGACCCGCCGCTGCCGGCAACCCGATGGACCTGCCCATGACCGGGGTCATCCTCATGCAGCCCGAAGGCACCGGCACCCGCTACACCGCCATCTCCTTGCACCGCGACGAAACCGGACGCAAGCAGCACGAAGAAATGGGCTTCGAACAAGGCTGGGGCACCGCCCTCGACCAGCTCGTGGCGCACATGAAGACCGTGGGCTGATTCTGTCATCGATATCCTTGTCCACCATACAGGGACGGCAGTGACAGCAGAGACAGCAGGATTGAGTAGCCTGCTGTCCCTGCTGTCCCTGTTGTCCCTGTTGTCCCTGTTGTCCCTGTTGTCCCTGTTGTCCCTGTTGTCCCTGTTGTCCCCGCAAGCTTCAGGCTCCGACCCGCCTTGCGCTCCCCACCCTCCATGCACTACAGTGCGCCACGTCGGGGTTTTCAATCGGACACTACTCCCGGAGAAACCCAAATGTTCCTGCGCACTTCGTGCCTCCTCGAATTCAACGCCCCCGTGCCCACGCCCTTCCTGCTCATGCTTCGCCCACAGAGCGGAAACCAGCAGTGGGTCGGTCGTGACTTCTTCGACCTTAATCCTATCGTGCCCGTCACGGAATTCACCGACCCCTTTGGCAACCTCTGCCAGCGCCTTGTCGCGCCTCCCGGCCCCTTCACTATCCACGCCACCGCCGATGTGGAGGCGGCGGATGAGTCCGACACCGCGCCCGGCGCCTGGTTCAACCCCGTGCAGGACCTGCCCGAGGCAACCCTGCCTTTCCTTCTGCCCAGCCGCTATTGCGAGTCCGACCGCTTCGGGGAAATGGCCGCCGCCATCACCGTCGGCTCGGAGCCTGGCTACGATCAATGCACCGCTATCGTGAACTACATTCGCGGAGCCATCCAATACGCGCCCGGTTGCGGTCAGGAGATCATCAGCGCCACCGAGGTCAACCAGCGCACCCAAGCTGTCTGTCGCGACATGGCCCACCTCGGCATCGCCCTGTGCCGCGCCCTCTCCATCCCCGCCCGCATGGTCGTCGGTTACCTCGAAGGGCTCCAGCCCATGGATCTCCATGCCTGGTTCGAGGCCTACGTTGGCGGCCGCTGGTACACCTTCGACCCCACCCAGCAATCCCTCCAGGGCGCCCGCGTAGCTATCGCCTACGGACGCGACGCCGCCGATGTCGCCATTTACACCCAGTTCGGCGATCCCGTACCGCTGTTGCGCATGGAAGTCCACGTCGAGCGGATGTAGCGTACACTCGTTCCCACGGTCCTCCGTGGGAATGCATAGCGTTCCGCTCTGCGGAACAGACTTCGCGCAACAAACGGGAGGCAATTTTACGGTCTAACGTCGAGCGCAATCTCGGATTCAAGCGTCAAGTAGTGGAGGTAAATTCGCCACGCATCGACCGCGGCCGCACGCTCCCGCTCGGTTCCGCCATTGTAGATAACGCTGAAGGATTCCCCCGTAATTCGACCCAGCATTATCAACATGAGATCCACGACGCATTGCGGTGTATAGTGTGCAATACCTTCCCAATGGCCAGGCGAATTCTGCACGGCGATCTCCTTGATGGTCAGTGATCGCCGGTCGTCCATCAGGTGGATCATCGCGGGCACCGACGCCTTGCCCAACGACTGAAGTTCGCTGAGCGCTTCTTCACCTCTTTCGGGATGGTTGATGGACTCAACCAACTTCCGCACACGCCGATACTCAGTGTCCCTTATTTCGGGGCTGTGATACTCCTTGAGGATCGCCTCCTGCGTCTTCACTTCCGCTTCGACTGCCGCAAGCCCTTCCGGCGAGAATGCCTGAAGCGCATTGGGGGCACGCGTGAAGAAGTTGTCCGGTCCGGCCTCATCGAACTGGTATAAATGCAGTATCGCTTCCTTACCATCCAGTTCTTCGAGTAACACGATCGGCGTTTCGTAGCTTTTGGGTTCGGTCCAGTAGCTGACGACAACGGGACTTGTCGGAGGCGGACCCTTCAGGACACGCGTCTCGGTCACCATGATTTTTACATAGCGCCCTTCCCCCGAAGCAATCGCCTCCCGGATTTGTTCGGCCGGGACCGTCAGACGTCCAGTAACAATAGTGTGCGATTTCGCGACCAGGCGCCACAGATCGGGATTCTCCGCGGCGGTTGCCAAAGTAGCCCAGACCCCAAGCACAAGGATGGTAACGCGTAAGTGTTTCATGCCAGGCCTCCAGAAACTGCCGACCCATCGCGGCCCCGCCGCAGGGCTTTACCTAATACTATACCTCATCCTGGAAGGATGCGATAGTTGATTTCTACGGCCTCGGAGAGGCTGGGAGGGAGGGGGCGCGCATCGGTACCATACCGCGCTCGAACAGACCATTAAAAAACGCGCAGCCCTTCGGGTGAGCATCTCCGGGCCGGATGGAGCTTCACCCAAAGGGCGGCGAACGTCTGCTGCGCTGATTCAAACCATGCCTTATGCCCCCGAAAACACCCGGATGTGTCGCGGTCGCACATAGACCGTGCTGCCCACCTCGATGTGCATCGTGCCGAAGCGTTCCTGCGACACCTCCGCCGCCAGCTCTTGTCCGTCGCTTGTGCGCAGTTCCACCCGCACCAGCGATCCCGCCGACTGCACGCGCACCACCGACGCCTCCAGCGAAGAGTCGCCTTCCCTCTTCGTGTCGATCGTCAAGTCATGAGGCCGCACGAAGACCCGCGCATCGCCCACGACCTGTTGGCGCGCTTCGGGGTAGGGGAGGGCCAGATTACCAAACTGCACGGTGCCCGAATCCACGCGCCCATGGAAATCGTTCGTCTCGCCCAGGAACCGCATTACGAATTCGGTCTTCGGGTGGTGGAAGACTTCGTCGGGCGTGCCCACTTGCTCGATGCGACCGGCATTCATCACCACGATACGATCCGCCACTTCCAGCGCTTCGTCCTGATCGTGGGTCACGAAAACACTGGTCACGTGGATTTCGTCGTGCAGACGACGCAGCCACGCGCGGAGTTCCTTGCGCACTTTCGCGTCCAGCGCGCCAAAGGGTTCGTCCAGCAGCAACACGCTCGGCTCGACGGCCAGGGCGCGGGCCAGGGCCACGCGCTGGCGCTGTCCACCGGAGAGCTGGTGCGGATAGCGCTTTGCAAGGCCGTCGAGCTGGACGAGCTGGAGCAGTTCATGTACGCGCGCTTCGATCACCGACTTCGCCGGCCGCGTCGCCCTTGGACGTACCCGCAAACCGAAGGCCACGTTTTCGAAAATGGTCATGTGTCGAAAAAGCGCGTAGTGCTGAAACACAAAGCCCACGCGGCGCTTGCCCACGGAGACCCGGGCCACATCTTCCTCGTGAAACAGGATCTTCGTGTCAGGATTCGGGTCCGGAATCTCCAGGCCCGCAATAATCCGCAGCAGCGTCGTCTTTCCGGAGCCGGAGGGCCCCAGCAGGGCAACCAGTTCGCCCGTATTTACCGTCAGAGAAACATCGTTCAGCGCTCGAAATGTGCCGAAGGTTTTGGTGACATTTTGAACTTCAATACTCATCATTCAAACTCCTGTGCGAATAGAGCGCACTTACGATGCGGATTTGCTGCCCTCGTGGGCCAGCCGTTCTACGATGGCCTTCAGCACGAGCGTCACCAGCGCCAGCAGGGCCAGCACGGATGCCGCCGCAAAGGCCGCGACGAAGTTGTATTCGTTGTACAGAATCTCCACGTGGAGCGGAAGGGTATTTGTCTTGCCCCGGATGTGACCCGAGACCACCGACACCGCGCCGAACTCGCCCATGGCCCGGGCGTTGCACAGGATGACGCCGTAGAGCAGAGCCCATTTCACGTTGGGCACTGTGACCCGCCAGAAGGTCTGCCAGCCCGATGCGCCGAGGGACAGGGCCGCCTGTTCGTTCTCGGTGCCCTGCTCCTGCATGATGGGGATCAGCTCCCGTGCCACAAACGGAAAGGTCACAAACATCGTCGCTAGGACAATCCCGGGCACCGCAAAAATGATCTTTATGTCGTGCTCACTCAGCCACGGGCCAAGCCAGCCCTGTAGCCCAAACAGCAACACATAGACCAGGCCCGAAATTACCGGCGAAACTGCGTAAGGCAAGTCGATCAGCGTAATCAGCACGCTGCGACCCCAGAACTGAAACTTGGCCAGCGCCCAGCTCGCCGCCAGGCCGAAGACGAGGTTCAACGGCACGGAGATGCCCGTCACCAGCAGCGTCAGCTTGATGGCCGACAGGGCCGCCGGATCGTTGAAACTCTTGAAATAGGCGCCGAGTCCCTTGCGCAACGCTTCGGTGAAGATCGCCGCCAGCGGCACGAACAAGAAGAATGCAAGGAACAACACCGTAATCGTAATGAGGACGAAGCGAAGCCAGCGCGGTTCGGTCGTAGCCGCCTGGGGCTTGGGAAAATTCTGAGAGGCTGCGGTCGCCATTATGCGTGTCCTCCCTGGTAGTTGCGAACGCTCCACCACTGGAGCAGGTTGATGAGCAACAGCAATACGAATGAGACCAGGAGCATCACCACGGCAATCGCCGTAGCGCCCGCATAGTCAAACTGCTCCAGCTTCGTGATGATCAGCAGGCTGGTGATCTCGGTTTTCATGGGCATGTTGCCGGAGATGAACACGACCGAGCCGTATTCGCCGATGGCGCGCGCGAAGGCCAGCGCAAAGCCCGTCAAGAGCGGCGGCACGAGGGGAGGAAGCAGCACGCGAAAAAAAGTCTTGAGCCGCGTCGCGCCCAGGCTTGCGGCGGCTTCTTCCAGTTCTTTGTTTAAATCCTCCATGGCGGGTTGAAGCGTCCGCACCACGAAGGGCAGTCCGATGAACGTAAGGGCGATGGCCACGCCCAGGGGCGAATAGGCCGCCTTGATGCCAAGCGGCTCAAGCAACTGGCCGATCCAGCCGTTCTTGGAGTAGATGGCGGTCAGCGCAATACCCGAGACCGCCGTGGGCAGGGCGAAAGGCAAGTCCACCGCCGCGTCCACGATGCGCTTGCCGGGAAAGTTGTAGCGCACCAGCACCCACGCCGTGACAAACCCGAATACCGTGTTTACCAGCGCCGCGGCGAATGACGCGCCGAAGGTCAGCTTGTACGATGCCAGCACACGGGCCGATGTGACCGCCGCCCAGAATTCGCTCACTTCCATGGTGGCGGTCTTCGCGAACAGGGCCGAAAGGGGAATCAGCACGATCAGGCTCATGTACAGGAGGGTAAAGCCCAGGGTCAACCCGAAGCCGGGCAACACCGTGTGGGTCTTGAGTAACTTAAACAAGATTTCTCTCCTCGTGGGGTGGGCCCGAAGGCGCGTGGTGGATCGCCTTCGGGCCCGTCGACCGTTTCAACCGGGAATCAATTTCCCGGTGCATAGATGGCGTCAAAGATGCCGCCGTCGTTGAAGTGCTTTTCCTGCGCCGCGTCCCAGCCGCCGAACACACCGTCAATCGTCACCAGGTCCAGCTCTTTGAAGCGTGCGATGTCCTTTGGATCCGCGTGCTTCGGTTCGATCGGGCGATAGAAGTGCTTCGCGGCAAGGCGCTGGCCAACCGGCGAATACAGATACTTCAGGTAAGCCTCCGCCACCTTTTCCGTGCCCTTCTTCTTGGCATTCTTGTCCACCACCGTCACGGGCGGCTCCGCCAGAATGCTCAGCGACGGATACACGATTTCAAACTTGTCCGGTCCCAGTTCCTCGATCGAGAGGAAAGCTTCGTTCTCCCACGCCAGAAGCACGTCACCAATCTCCCGCTGCACAAACGTCGTCGTGCTGCCCCGGGCGCCGGAGTCCAGCACCGGCACGTGGGAGAAGAGCGTCTTCACAAAGGCCTGCGCCTTCGCGTCCGCCGCCTTCACCTTCTCCGCCTGCTTGGGGTCCTGCAGCACCGCCAGATCGCCCAGCTCCTGCTTCAGGGCATAGGCCCAGGCCGCCAGATAGTTCCAGCGCGCGCCACCCGACGTCTTCGGATTCGGCGTGATCACTTCCACGCCCTCTTTCACGAGATCGCCCCAATCCTTGATGCCCTTCGGGTTGCCCTTGCGCACCAGGAACACTATCGTGCTCGTATAGGGGGAGCTGTTGTGGGGCAGGCGCGTCTGCCAGTCCTCGCCGAAAAGCTTGGCTTCCCGGGCGATGGCGCTGATGTCATAGGCCAGGGCCAGCGTAACCACATCGGCTTCCAGCCCGTCGATAACGGCCCGCGCCTGCTTACCCGCGCCGCCGTGGGACTGCTGCACGGTAACACTGTCGCCCGTCTTTTCCTTCCAGTACGCGGCAAAAGCTTCGTTGTACTCCACGTAAAGCTCCCGCGTCGGGTCGTAGGACACGTTGAGCAGTTCAATATCCGCAGCCTGCGCGCCGCCGGCCGTAATGCCCGCCAGCGCGAGGGCCACGCTCGCATTGCGCAGGGCCTGTTTGAGGATAAAGGTCAGTTTCATTTCTGGTACTCCTTATTGTTCGTTGCTTTTACTTTCAGAAGTCTGGCGCCTAATCCTGAGCCAGATGGGCATTGGGGAAAACTTCCTCGCACGCCCCATAGGTCCCATAAGACCCATAAGACCCATAAGACCCATTTCTTACTTCTCTTCCTGGAGGCCCAGGAGGATGCCGATGCTCTCGCCGAAGACCCCGAGGGCCGCGGCGAAGGCGCCGAATACGGCCACCTTCTGCTGGGTCTCGATCAGGGAAGCCTGGGCGGGAGCGGAAAGGATGCGGCTGGAGGTCTTGATGTGCTTCATGAGGTGAATTCCTTCTGTCTTCTCTTGTTGATTGAAAGTTGCTTATCGTGTTCACGCGCTTCGGGGCACGGCCCCGGCGCCCTTAGAATTCAAATTGAAAGCGGGTCTGCACCACGTCGAAATCACCCTCGTACAAATCGTGGTCAATCTCGTTGTGAATGAAGTTTGTGGCGATCTTCACGTTCTGGTTCAGGAACCAGTTCACACCCAGCGTAAGGCTGCTGTGCTCGCCGCCCCGCACCGGACCATCGCTGATATCCACGGAGCCGTAACGCGCCGCCACTTCCCAGGCGCCCCAGCCTCGCTCTTCACCGCGCAACTTGAAGGGATGCTTCACCACGGGATTTTCGATGCGGCCGCTATCGTGACGGTAGACGCGGTTCTCGCCGGTCAGGAAGTAACCCGCCTGAGCGTAGTAGCCGTCGAAGCTGAGATCGCCGCCGAGTCTGGTCTCCACGTCCGAGCGAACGTACTCGCTCTGGAATGTGAGCGGGCCGAAGATCCCCGCCAGTTCCAGACCGTAGAGATTGATGTCGTCCGCATGGGTATCGCGGAAGCGGAACGGTGCCGGAAACGCGTCGGGGTTGACATAGCGGAACAGCGCAACGCGAGATTCCGGGCGCACACCATAATTCACTACGGCCCCATCCGGGTTGCGATGGCTGAAGGCCGCGCCCAGGTGCAGCAATTGCCGACCCTTGTCCGCGTAGTACGGCAGGCCGGTAACGCGGCCCGTGATCTGGTAGCCCTGATCTTCATCGGAATCGTTGCTGCTCGGCAGATCATCCGTTTCCTTGAACGCGCCAAGCGCCCACGTCAGTCGCTCGGCCTTGGGCTCGCCCAGCAGTGCGTCGCTGAACTGGATGCCCGCGTTGCGCGAAGGCACGAAGACGTCCAGCAGCGGGTTTTCCAGGAACTGCCACGCCGTGATCGCATTGATCTCGTCCAGGCTGAAGGGTTCCTTGAAATGGCCCACTTTCACGTCGAAGGCGCGCTCGCCGCCATAGGGAACGCCGTTGTACTGGACCCAAACGTCGCGGAACTTCGGCGAATCCTCGCCGTTCTGCCCCGCGAAGTCGAACTCCGCCGTGTACGTGAAGTCTTCCCACGCCTTACCCTGAAGCTGGATGCGTGCAAAGCGGAAGTCGGTTCCGTCCTGCTCGTCGCCCAGCGCGCTCTTGAGTTCGCGGTCCTGATTGAACCAGGCCCAGTCGTGGCCCAGGCGCAGGCGGATGCGGCTTTCAAAGGCGCCGTCGTCCGACTTTATCCGAAGTCCTTCCCCGTTCAAGCTCACCACGGGCTGTCCACCCTTGACATCGGCGGCCTTCGCCTGCACCGCGTCCACCTTCTCCACAATCGTGTCTTTGTCCGCCGCATAGCGTGCTTCGAACTGGTTCAACTGCCGGGTCAGCGTTTCCACCTGCTCACGCAGCGCGGACACCTCTTCCGGCGTCGGTGTTCCGGGTGGCTGGCCCCAGGCCGTCGTGGCGATGCCCGCCGCGGCCAGGGATAAGCCCCACCAATTCCTCGTTCTCATGATTCGTCTCTCCTTCTTTTCCCAAGACTCGGAACTCCGGAATGTCCGGTAGGTCTGCTGCCCGTTCGCTAAAGACTGATGGTTCAAAAAGCCTCCGCCGTTGCGGTGGGCGGGGTGGCGTATTTAGTGGCCCCCGGCGGCGAGCCGGATCCGTTCGCGCTTGTCGATCATCACCACGCGCCCGTCGTGGACGGTCACTTCGACGGACCCATAGCGCAGGCTGCCGATGGCTACCAGAATCGCCTCGCTGGTCGTTGTGTCGATCCGCTGAGCCCCATCGGACCCGGTTTTTTTCTCCTGGCTTGCTTCGCTGCTCATATTTCCTCGATTCTCATGGCTGAAGTAATGGCCCCGGAGTTCCTGGTGACCGTATCTCGACCAGACGGCGGGGTAATGCCTGTAAAGCAGTCGCCGTGCCACTTTTGCCATGCCGCGCAGTGACCTCCCGCGTAGCCGAGAAGGGATGCGTGTTGATTTGCTCTAAGGGCTTATGGGAAGCATACTTAAGGGATCGTGCTGCAACATGGCCCGATAGCGTTCCAGCATTTTTGATGGGGGAGAAGAGATGGGAGAATGTCAAAATCGAAATCTTGGCCAAACATACCAGCAAATATAATGGGCACAAATAACAGATACTGGCTATGTCCAGTACATTTGCGGTATACTCACGCCATGAAAAGACACCACGAACTCCTCCTCTCCGTGTGGCGCGAAGCCTGCCGCCATATCGAACTCGACGAATCACTCGCCCGGATCGCCCCCTTGCTCGCCGATCCCATGGCCCTCCATGGCATGCAGCTCTTTCACGTGGACCCCGATCTCAAGCGCGTGGAGCGCCTCGGGGCCGTGCTGGAAGACGATGAGGCCCCGCCGCCCGCGCCCGCCCTCGACACGCGCCGCGTTGCCACCCTCGCCCGCTGGTGTAAGACCGGTGCCCCCGTCGCCTTCAACGCCGCAGCCCCCGTGCCCGCCATTCCCGCGGAGCTGTGCGATGGCCTCGGCAATCAGATCCTCGCCCTGCCCCTGCGCTCCGAGCACGGTACCCTCGGCGCGCTCCTCCTCGGTGCCCAACCGGGGCATCGCTTCGGCGATGGCGATGCGCGCCTCGCGGAGTTACTCTGCGAACCCTTGGCAGTCGCCCTGGAGAATGATCGCCGCCTCGCCGAACTCATCGCCCTGCGCGAAGCCGCCGAGGCCGATAGGATCAAACTGCTCCATCGCCTCGGCCGCGAAGCCCTGACCAACGAGATCATCGGCGCGAAAGGCGGGCTGCGCTCCGTGCTCGAGCGGGCCGCACTCGTGTCCCGCTCCGAAGTGCCCGTGCTGATTTTCGGCGAGACCGGCGCCGGTAAGGAAGTCGTTGCCCGCGCCATTCACGACAGCTCGCCCCGGGCCAACGGCCCCTTCATCCGCGTGAACTGCGGCGCAATCCCCCATGAATTGATAGACTCCGAGCTCTTCGGCCACGAGAAAGGCAGCTTCACCGGTGCCACCGGTTCGCGGCGCGGCTGGTTCGAGCGTGCCGACGGCGGCACCCTCTTCCTCGATGAAATCGGCGAGCTTTCCGCCGCCGCACAGGTCCGTCTCCTCCGCGTCGTGCAGGAGGGAATATTCGAGCGCGTGGGGGGGGAGCAGTCGCTCCATGTGAACGTGCGCATCGTCGCCGCCACCCACCGCGATCTCGCCATGATGGTGCGGGAGCACAGCTTTCGTGAAGACCTCTGGTACCGCATCGCCGTCTTCCCCATCATGCTGCCGCCCCTCCGCGAGCGCCTGGAAGACATCCCCGAACTCGCCGCCCACTTCGCCGAACGCGCCGCGCGCCGCTTCGGACTCCGCCCCCAGACGCCCACCGAGGTCGACCTGGCCCTCCTCGCGGCCTATTCATGGCCCGGCAACGTCCGTGAATTCGCCTCGGTGCTGGATCGCGCCGCCCTCTTGGGCGATGGCGCACGGCTGGAAGTCGCCGCCGCCCTCGGCATCGCGCCCGTAGGTCACCGCGCGACCACCGGTGCCCCCAGCATGGTGGAGGTCGAAGAAGGCCCCATCGTCACCCTCGACGAAGCCATGAAGCGCCACATCGAGCGCGCCCTCGCCCACACCGGCGGCAAGATCGAAGGAAAGGGTGGCATCGCCGATCTCCTCGACATCAACCCCCACACCCTCCGCGCCCGCATGCGCAAGCTGAATGTGGATTGGAATAAGTACCGCGCGTAGCTTTGATTTGACCAGCGCCGCGAAGCCTACAGGCCCAGGTGATCCGCCACGAAATCCGCGTCCTTGTCACCCCGTCCGGAAAGATTGATCAAGATCGATTTCTCCCGTGGCAGCAAGGCCGCCAGTTGCATCGCATAGGCCACCGCATGGGCGCTCTCCAGCGCGGGGATGATCCCCTCCAGGCGCGACAGCGTCATGAAAGCATCCAGGCACGCGGTATCGTCCACCGCCACATACTCCGCCCGGCCAATATCCTTCAGATAACAGTGCTGCGGTCCCGTGCCCGGATAATCGAGGCCCGACGCGATGGAATAGACCGGCAGCGGCTCGCCCGCTTCATCCTGCAGGTTGTAGCAGCGGAAACCATGCAGCACGCCCTTGCTCCCCTTCGTCAGCGTCGCCGCATGGTCCGGTGTGTCCAGGCCCCGCCCCGCAGGCTCCACGCCGATCATCGCGACCGAGGCGTCATCGAGAAACGCCGTGAACAGCCCGATGGCGTTCGAGCCGCCGCCCACGCACGCCATCACATAATCCGGCAGACAATGCTCCCGCGCCAGAAACTGCGTCCGCGCCTCCCGGCCCACGATGCTCTGGAAATCCCGCACCATCTTCGGGAAGGGGTGGGGGCCCACCACCGACCCAATGGCATAAAAGAAATGCTCCGGATCCTTCAGGTACTCGTCGAAGGCGCTGTCCACCGCATCCTTCAGCGTCCGCGTGCCCCGCGTCACCGGCACCAGCGTACAGCCCAGGATCTTCATCTTCGTGACGTTCGGGTGCTCCTTCGCGATGTCGATCTCGCCCATGTGAATCTCGCAGGGAAGCCCGACCAGCGCGCACGCCGTCGCCAGCGCCACCCCATGCTGCCCCGCGCCCGTCTCCGCCAGCACCTTCGTCTTGCCCATGTGCTTCGCCAGCAGCGCCTCGCCCAGGCAATGGTTAATCTTGTGCGCGCCCGTATGGTTCAGATCCTCCCGCTTCAGAAAGATCCGCGCGCCCCCGATCTTGTCCGTCAAGCGCCGCGCAAAATAGAGGGGGCTCGGCCGCCCCACGTAATCCGCATAAAGGTCCTGCAACTCCTCCTGGAAGGCCGCCGTCGCCGTCACCACGTCATAAGCGTCATTGATCTCATCCATGACCCGCTTCAATTCCGGCGGGACAAACTGCCCCCCGTATTCCCCGAAAAAACCCTCTTTATCCGGCATTTCCTGTGCATGCATGGTCATGGCGTGCTCTCCCACGTGGTTGGTGATGGCATCGGCGGACACGGTTCACCCGCTCACCGATGGAGATAGCCCTGGCCGCAAGCACGCAAAGCGCGCTCATGCAGTCCCCCGAAAGGACTACCAGATCTACGATAAACCTCCCGCACGGAAAATTCAAGAATGAGGTGAGAGTTGGCGCGCGATCACGCAAAATCGACGCAAAAATGTGGCTCAGCCGTCCCGGCTGTGATTGAGTCATGAGAGGGTTTACTCGTCCCCAAACTCCGCTCTTGTCATTGACCATAAGTTTTGATGGCTATGGCACTGCAACCGTTTGCAGAAGACGTCTCCTCTTAGCCACGCAGTGGCGACATATCGTAGAATGTGGCACAGTCGTCCCGGCTGTGATTGAGTCATGAGAGCGTTCACTCGTCCCCAAGCTCCGCTCTTGTCATTGCCCATAAGTTTTGATGGCTGTGGCACTGCAACAGTTTGCAGAAGACGTATCCTTTTAGCCACGTAGTGGCGACATATCGTAGCCTGGGGTGGAGTGAGGCACGACCGGAACCCCAGGATAGCGCCACACAACCATGAACCCCGGAGGGGTGACACAGAAGCCCGGTTGCGTAGATTCCAAATTCCCTACGACATCCCATGGGGGGCTAGCTTTAGAAAAGTTGCGTTACCCAGGGCTTGTGTTGCTACGGCGTCGGCACCGATATTTCGACCTATCGAAAATAAAGCGTTAGCTGGCCAAGTGTGGCTAAACGTAAAACCCACAAAGCAATTGACGCCTGCGACGGTTTCTGCTATGGTCGTTGCACGCCCCGCAGCGACAAAGGGCGCTGTCTGCGGGCCGAACCACTTCAGGGTCGGGGACGATAGAACTCCGGTAGATGGAATCGTTGCAAAACCGTGCCGGTCAGAATCGGTTCAAAAAAGGGGAATAGGCATGATTTTATTGAGCGCATCGCGGGGCCGCCACTATCGCAAATTCGTCTCCGGGGGATGGATTTTCGCAACGACTTTACTCCTGCCAATTCTGGCCCCTGTGCCCGCTGAGGCGCAGACCCTCTATCCGGTCCAAGCAATCTTCGACGGGCAAGGAGGCGCGGATGGACTCTCCGGAGCTCAATCCGTGGTCGTGTCGCCCGACGGAGCGCACGCGTATGTGGCATCTTCTACAGACGATTCTGTAACGGTCTTTCTAAGAGATCGGACGACAGGGATGCTCACAGTCGTCGAAACACTGGTCGACGGGCAAGATGGTATTGACGGACTGGATGGTGCATTGTCAGTAGCAATATCGCCAAATGGGTCGAATGTATATGTCGCTGCTCCCCAAGACCACGCGGTAGTGGCCTTCTCCCGTGATGGCGTCAGCGGATCGCTCTCATTCATAGAAGCTGAGTCCGACAGTCGCTTCGTCGGCTCCCATTTCGTCACGGTTTCGCCGGATGATGGCCGCTTATATGTCGCGTCTCCAGCCGGAAGCCGGATTGAAGTATTTGGCCGATCTGGAGCGGGTGCGTTAAACTATTTGGGGAACGCGAATCCCGAGGGATTGAGTGGCGTCCGCTCGTTGGCGATCTCTCCCGATGGAACTTTCATCTACGCGACCTCAGAGTTTTCTGACTCAGTACTATCATTCTTACGTGTTGGAACAGTTAACTCATTTATACCGGAACTTGTGGATTTCGACTTTGACGGACAGGATGGCATCGACGGTCTGGATGGTGCTCGATCCGTCGCCATATCGCCAGATGGGTCAAATGTTTACGTCGCGTCCGCCGCCGATAGCGCGTTGGCGGCCTTCTCCCGCGATAGTTCCACGGGAGAGTTGAGTTTCCTTGCGGCGTACTTCGATGGCCAAGCGGGCGTAGATGGTTTAAATGGCGCGGTTTCCGTGGCCGTTTCTCCGAATGGGAATCAAGTGTATGTCGCATCGTTCTTTGAGGACGCGGTTGCTGCATTCGAACGGGATGGCGATACTGGATTACTCACGTTTGTTGAAGCCCTAGTTGATGGACAAGGGGGCGTAGTCGGTCTTGATGGTGCAAACTCCGTGACGGTATCGCCCGATAGCGCCCGTGTGTACGTGGCGTCGGCAACTGACTCAGCCATTCAAGTTTTCAGTGTCAGCGCTGGGCTGCCGCTGGGCGAAGTGGCCTCTGACCTACTGGACCGATTCGCGGCCGTTGATGCAAATAGTGACGGGCAGCTTACCCTGGATGAGGCCCAAGCGGGCAGTAGCGAGCTTACCGAAGCGCAGTTCAATCAGATTGATTCCGATGACAACGGTTGGCTCAGTGCCACTGAATTGAACGTGATGGAGATTGCTCAAGAACTGTTGAATAACTTTGCCACTTCGGATGCAGATGCTAACGGGCGGTTGAGTTTTGCCGAGGCTCAAGCGTCCATCGGCGAATTGGTGGAGGACATTTTCGACCGTCTCGATACTAACAACGACGGCCAGCTGGCCATGGCGGAACTTGTCACCACATTAGCCGTCGAAAGTGGAAGTGAAGGAGAAGGAGAAGGAGAAGGAGAAGGAGAAGGAGAAGGAGAAGGAGAAGGGAGAAGGCGAAGGCGAAGGCGAAGGCGAAGGCGAAGGCGAAGGCGAAGGCGAAGGTGAAGGTGAAGGTGAAGGTGAAGGTGAAGGTGAAGGTGAAGGTGAAGGTGAAGGTGAAGGTGAAGGTGAAGGAGAAGGAGAAGGAGAAGGAGAAGGAGAAGGTGAAGGTGAAGGTGAAGGTGAAGGTGAAGGTGAAGGTGAAGGTGAAGGTGAAGGTGAAGGTGAAGGTGAAGGTGAAGGTGAAGGTGAAGGTGGTTGCCCCGCGTCAATGAAAAGCTTTTCGACACAAATACATCGCAGCATAGGTGATCTACTGTTGTTAGGTGCAGCCGTCCTGTTGTTACGATACCCTAGGAACTCAGATCGATATTGACCAATAGAGTGGCGTCACGTGAAGGTTTTTTCAGAGGGTGAGCGATGTATCAATTGGAGGTTTAGCTATTTGTAAGAGACACTTATGGCTTCAGCATTGAAACGAGTAGAAAAGATGATGTCACATATGGAAAGCTTGCTAATTGAGCTTATGGATCGAGTAACTGAGGATATATTTGACAGGCAATCAATTGACCCAGGGTGCATTTACCACTATACGAATTCCGCTGGTCTTCTCGGCATTCTCCAATCGGGGGGCGTTTGGACTACAAATGTTCATTGCCTGAATGACCCGAGAGAAATCGACTATGGGTTGAATCTATGTCGAGACTTCCTACAGCAGATCAAATCTGCCCAATACCCGAACCGAACTTCTATTATAGATACTGCGAAAATTGTTATTGACAGCAATGAGAGTTTGCTGGCTCCGAATGATTACCAGTTTGTGGCCTCTTTCAGCCTAGAGAAAGACTTATTAAGTCAATGGAGAGGATATGCGGATGGTGGGAAGGGTTTTTCAATCGGCCTTCGTGCGATGCCCTTGTTGAGTATTCTCAGGATCGACGATGTTGACCTTAATGGCGGCACAGAGCCGTGTTATATGCCTGGGCGACTCATATATGGGACGAAAGATCAGACCAATTTGCTGCAAACGATTCTCGAAACTGTTTTCAAATGGCTGGACGAAATAGATCCCAAGGGCGAACTTTCAGAGGATGATACATCTGATATCGCGCGTGCTCTCGCATTGGGCTTGTCTAAAGCCGCCATTTTTTTCAAGGATTCCTTCTTTAGAGAGGAGAAGGAGATTCGATTGCTAGTGTCGAACGCGCAAGAAATGTATATCAACCAATCTCCAATTCGTGCGGCGACACGCGCAACTCCGGATCGGGGCCTTATTGTGTATCGAAGTTTGTCACTAAAAGACGACTCTGGGCTTCTCCCAATCGACGAAATTATCATAGGTCCCAGTGCAGAATTTGAAAGTACTCGAACCAAACTTGAAATGGCACTGATTTCCACGGGGTATCGAGACAGAATGCCGGAAATCCTAAAGTCAGAAGGGGCTCTACGGTAGGGATTTCGCTCCTGATTATCGTCTTGCATGCCCGCCCCCCAAGCTGTCACTTCGGCTCCTCTCTCGACCCGTCACCCAAACGCCTTAATCCCCGTAATTGCGGCCCCAATCGTCAGCGCATGAATATGCTCCGTGCCCTCATAGGTCAACACCGTCTCCAGATCCACCATCCGGCGCCCGATGTGGTATTCGTCGTGGATACCGTTCGCGCCGAGGAGTTCCCGGCAGGTGCGGGCGATCTCCAGGGCCTTGCGGCAGTTGTTCATTTTGGCGAGGGCAATTTGCGCGGGGTCGAGGGCGTTGGCCGTCTTCAATTCGCCCAGTTGCTTCGCGATGAGCAGCATCCCCGCGAGGTCGGCGCACATCCAGGCGAGTTTGTATTGGATGAGCTGGTGACTGGCGAGGGGCTGGCCGCTGAACTGGATGCGGGTCTTGACGTAATCGAGGGTCTCTTCGATGCAGGCTTGGGCCGCGCCGCAGACGCCCCACGCGATGGAGTAGCGCGCCCGGGCCAGGCATTTGAGTGCCGCGCCGAGGGAGGTGGCGCCGGGAAGCATCGCACTTTCGGGCACTTCCACGTTGTCCAGGTGGAGCTGGGCCGTCTCGCTGCTGCGAAAGCTCCACTTGCCCTTCATCAGCGAGGCGTTGAAGCCGGGGCGGTCCGTTTCCACGAGAAAGCCACAGACCTGCCCCTCGCGCTTTGCCCAGATCACGGCCACATCCGCGCGAACGCCATTGGTGATCCAGCATTTCGCGCCGAGGAGGCGGTAGCCACCGGGACAGCGTTCCGCGCGCGTCTGCATCGCCGCCGGATTGCTGCCGTACTCCGGTTCCGTAAGGCCGAAGCAG
Source organism: Candidatus Hydrogenedentales bacterium (assembly GCA_942492815.1). Taxonomy (GTDB): domain Bacteria; phylum Hydrogenedentota; class Hydrogenedentia; order Hydrogenedentales; family JAEUWI01; genus JAEUWI01. Next base: position 1,170,085 of record OW818658.1, read on the forward strand.
CCCCAGGCCTCCAGTTGGCCCAGTGGGCCGAGCCAGCGCTCCTTTTGCTCCGCCGAGCCAAATTGCTGGATCGCGCCAATGACCAGCGATCCCTGCACGCTCAAAATACTCCGCAGCGCCGAACTGCCCCGCTCGAGCTCGCGGCTGATGAGCCCATAGGTGATCGGGTCGATGCTGTCATCGGCCATCGCCTCCAGAATCCCAAGCGCCCGCAGCGGCGCCACCAGTTCCTCCGGGAACGTCTCGCCCTGGTGGTGCGCGCCGATGCACGGTAGCACCTGTTCGTCCACAAAGCGCCGCACCTGCTCCGCGGCAAGGCGCTGCGCGCTGCTCCAGCCCTGGTCGATGCGGAGGATATCGGTGATCATCCGTCTATCTTCTTCGGCAGCCAGAGGTCCAGCAGCATGCCGGGCGTGCCGCCGTTGATGGTCGTCCAATCGTCGATCGGCAGGGTCACGCAGGCCACGGCGGCCGTGGGCAGCTCCACCTGACGTCGGGTCAGCTTCGAGGCCCATTCGGAGATGCCCGGATTGTGACCCACCACCAGCACCACCCGGACCTCGTCGGACAGGTGGCGCAGCGAAGCCAGGTACACCAGCGGGTCGGCGAGGTACAGCGCATCGATGACCTCCACCCGGTCTGCCCTGTCCATTGCCGACGCTACAATCTCCGCCGTACGCCGGGCCCGCCGCGCGCTCGATGTCAATATCGCATCCGCAGCAAAGCCCTTCTTCGTGAGATAGGTCCCCATCCGGGGCGCATCGCGAAGCCCCCGGTCGTTCAGGGGACGTTCATGGTCCGGCTGACCTTCCTCCTCCCACGAGGACTTGGCATGGCGCATGATCAGCAGTGTTTTCATTCAGAACTCCATTGGTTGATTTCAGCTTCCCGTAGCGTATCATATACAGCGGGGTCCATCATCGAAGTAGTGCGCCCCTGCGCGCGCAGTAAGGAGTCATGTCATGAACCAGCCCGTTAAAATTCTCATCATCGGCGGCGTCGCCGGCGGCGCCAGTGCGGCCACCCGCGCGCGCCGATGCAATGAATCGGCGGAGATTACCCTCCTCGAAAAAGACGGCTACGTCTCCTTCGCCAATTGCGGGCTGCCCTACTATCTTGGCGGCGACATCAAAGACCGGGAGAAGCTCCTCGTCGCCAGGCCTTCTCTCTTCGAGCAGCGCTTCCAAGTCAACGTGAAACTGCGCCACGAGGTCACACGAATCGTGCCCCAGGAGAAACGCGTCGAGGGTATCAACCATGCAACCGGCGAAGCATTTACCTTGCCCTACGACAAGCTCATCCTCGCGCCCGGCGCGGCGCCCATCGTGCCGGACATTCCCGGCGCACGCGCTTCCAACGTCTTTGCCTTGCGCAATGTGGAAGATACCGATGCCATCAAGGCCTTCCTCGAACAGCGCGCACCGAAGCGGGCCGTGGTCGTGGGGGCCGGGTTCATCGGACTGGAGATGGTTGAGCAGTTTCACCAGCTCGGCATGGAGGTATCCGTGGTGGAGCTCGCGCCCCAGGTGCTCGCGCCCCTCGATCCCGAAATGGCCGCCATCGTTGAGGAAGAATTGCGCAAGCATGGCGTCGGCGTGCACACCGGCGCGGGCCTCAAAGGCTTTGAATCCGAAGGCGAATCTGTCACCGCCGTGGTGCTGGACAACGGCGTCGTGCTCTCGGCCGACGTGGTGATCCTGGGCATGGGCGTGCGCCCGTCCACGGAGCTCGCCAAGGCTGCTGGCCTCGCCATCGGCCCCATGGGCGGCATCGTCATCAACGACCTCGCCCAGACGAGCAACCCCGATATCTACGCGGCGGGCGATGCCGTGGAGTATCCCCATACCTTCGCGGGCACCGCCATGCGCATCCCCCTTGCGGGCCCGGCCAACCGCGCCGGGCGCATCGCGGGCGAGCACGCAGCCACGGGCCACGCGCGCCCGATGGGCACCGTGCAGGGCTCCGCCATCGTGCGCGTTTTCGATTGCGTCGCAGCCTCGACGGGCCTCAGCGAAAAGCTCGCCCTGCGCCTCCAGCGCGATGCCCTCGCCGTCACCGTCTCCGCCGGCAACCACGCCGGTTACTATCCCGGTGCCCAGCGCATGATCCTCAAGCTGATTTTCGATCCCGCCAGCGGCAAGGTCCTCGGCGCTCAGGCCGTGGGGGGGGATGGGGTGGACAAGCGCATCGACGTCATCGCCACCGCCATGCAGTTCGGTGCCACCGTCTTCGATCTGGCCTCGGTCGACCTATGCTACGCCCCGCCCTTCGGCAGCGCGAAAGACCCCATCCACATGGCCGCCTTCGTGGCCGCCAACCACCTCGACGCCGCCACGCCCATCGCCTCGCCCAAGGTGGAGCTGGAAGGTCTTCAGATCGTGGACGTCCGCACCGCGGCCGAGTTCGCCCAGATGCGACTGCCCGGCGCCATCCATATCCCCGTGGAGGAACTGCGCGATCGCTTGGCCAGCCTCGATCCCGCTCAACCCACCGCCGTCGTCTGCCAATCCGGACTCCGCGCCCACGTCGGCGCGCGCATCCTGAAACAACACGGCTTCAACAACGTCGTCAATATCACCGGCGGCATGATCATGCAGCAATACACCCGACCCGAACGCGTGGAGCGCTGAGTAAGCCCCGAAGTGCCCAGCAAAGAGAGGGGAGGCGTTGATGGAAACCATCAGCGCCTTCCAATGTTCAAAAAATCGACGGACGTGCCACGCGATCCGGCAACGCCGGTTCGTGTGCCATGGGCCTCGCATACTGGGGCTACAAAGCATGCTATGACCGGGCGGCTAGTCTATCTCGTGCTGACGAGCGATACTCCACCTGGATCTATTGGAAGTGACGCAAAAGGGCCGGTCAGGTTGCCGCTGGTGTTTCAGGAAAACCATGCCACGGGCACACGAATCCGCCTGAGGCGGAATCGCGTGGCACGTCTGTAGTGGACTCTCGGCTCCTGCACCCACCCCAAATCCCCGGTCAATCCAGCCCCGCGTTCCCTGCCACGATCACCTCGAAGCTCGACTCAATCGCCAGCTCCCGTACCGGACCCGTAAAGGTATTGTTGCAAATCGCGATCCCCGGCCCCGCGCCCGCATTCACCTGGATCACGCTGTTACAGTGGGCCGTACTCTGAAAAATATTCCCCTCGATGCGGATATCCGCCGGCACCGTGGGATAGCGCGATTCATCGTTGATCCGGATCTCCGAATCCTTATCCTCATCATCCTTCTGGCCGTTCTCGCGAAAGAGATTGCCCGACACCACAATCCGCGCCACATCCGGCGCCCACAGCCCCTCGCGGCCGCTCCGCTCCACGATGTTGTCGCTCAGCACGCAGTCCGTGCTGTCCCGCTCGATGGTGCAGCCGCGCGATCCATTGTTCCGCATGATATTGCCCGTCGCGATCACGTTCTGGCAGCCCTCCAGGAAAAAGCCGCCCATCTCGCTGTTCAAAATCTGATTGTCCGAAATCTGGCCGTTGCGGCAGCTCTTGAAGTGCGTGCCGTCCGACCGCGATCCATCCAGATAGCACCCGCGCACCACGAAGTCCGACACATTGTAAAGGCACACGCTGCCTTGATCTTCGCGGACGCTGCCCTCCGCCGGGCCCCGCTTGTCCGTCAGGTAATCATAATAAAGATTGCAACAATTCTCCGCGTAGATATCCTCGATCCACACATGGCGGATGGGGTGATCGAGACTGTCGCCAAAGATCCCCACCGCGTTGCTGGAAAGGTCGTAGAAGCGCGTCCGCTCCACCCGAATATGGCTGCCGCTGCCACGCACGCGTATTCCCGCTACATTCACCGACTCGGCCCACACGTCCCGCCGCCCGATGATCGTTCCCCCCTGAATTGTTACCTCCGAAACGCCATCCAGCAGGAAGGCCTCGCCATCCTCGTCGATCTCGCCCGCGAGAAGAAAAGTCGCCCCGTCCAGCACCACCGTCCGGTTCGCCGGAATCCGCAGACCCCGGCTGGACTCCAGCCGATAGATGGAAGGGGGGAACACAATCGTCGCGCCGTCCGGACTCTGGTCCAGTGCCTCCTGGATCTCAGCCTGATAGCTCACGCTTCCATCCTGCGCAAAGCCGACGGGCAGGAACCGCGTCACGTTCACTACCCGGGCCGAAAGCTCGATCCGCGCCGGAATCGACTCCACCGTCGCGCAGCCGGCCCCGGCAAGGGTGCAGAGGGCGAGAGCGGCGAGCGGGCGGACGACGGATTTCATGACGGGATATTCCAATGGACTTCCTGAAGACATTTCGTGCGAATGGTTCGTGGGAAATACTATCATTCACTTCAGACCGAATAAAAGTGAAACCGGAAGAGGAATGTGATATGAAGCTTTCAGGTTGGTTCCAATGCGCGGCTATGGGAATTGTTCTCGCCGTCGTCTGCGCCGCGCAGGCCGCCCCCCCAAACATCATCCTCATCATGGCGGACGATCTCGGCTACGAGTGCATCGGCGCGAACGGCAGCACCCACTACAAGACCCCCCGCCTCGATGCGCTCGCCCGCGAGGGCATGCGCTTCACCCACGCCTACAGCCAGCCCCTCTGCACCCCCTCGCGCGTTCAACTGATGACCGGCAAACACAACTTCCGCAACTACACCCAATTCGCCTACATGAACCCGGAAGAGAAAACCTTCGCCCACGCCCTGAAGGATGCGGGGTACAAAACCGCCATCGTGGGGAAGTGGCAGCTCGGCTTCGACAGCACCCTGCCCCCGCGCTTCGGCTTCGATGAGCACTGCCTCTGGCAACTGAGCGCGCGCAAGCCCGAAGGCGAGCGCTACGCGCACCCCCTCATTGAGCAGAACGGTAAGCGACTCCCGCGCGATCCCGACGCCTACGGGCCCGACATCTTTTGCGAGTTTGCCATGGACTTCGTCTCCCGAAGCAAAGACGCGCCCTTCTTCCTCTACTATCCCATGGCCCTCACCCACAATCCCTTCGTACCCACGCCCGACAGCGCGGAGTGGGCGAGTGGCGACCGCTACGCGGATGACCCCAAGCACTTCGCCGAAATGGTGACCTACATGGACAAGAACATCGGGCGACTGGTCGATCATGTGGCCTCTCTCGGGCTCGCGGAAAACACCCTCTTCCTCTTCACGGGAGACAACGGCACCAATCGCAACATCACCTCCCCCTTCCAGGGGCGCACGCTCCAGGGCGGCAAGGGCGGCATGACCGGCGCAGGCACCCACGTACCCCTCATCGCCTGGTGGGCAGGGACCATCAAGCCCGGCCAGACCTTTGAAGGACTCGTCGGCTTTGAAGATTTCTTCCCGACCTTGCTCGACGTCGGCGGCGTTTCCGACTATAAAGGTCAGCTCGACGGTCGCAGTTTCCTCCCCCTGCTCAAGGGCCAGCCTTATGAACCCAAGCCCTGGCACTATTCCCACTACGATCCCCGCTGGGGCGACAACAGTACCCGCCGCGGCCGCACCGCCCGAACCACCGACTACAAGCTCTACGGCGATGGCCGCTTCTACCACGTCGCCAGCGATTTCGACGAGGCAAAGCCCTTGGACTCCGCCACGCTGTCGCCCGAGGCGGCCAAAGTCCGCGCCATGCTCCAGCAGGTCCTCGACGATTTCGAGAAACAGGGCAGCGTCATGAGCGCCGACGGCGCGCCCGAAAACGCAAAGAAAGCACGGGAATAACCGGTACGTACCGTCGCCCCATAGCTACTATTGACTCAACGCCCGTTCAGGCCTATGCTGTTAACCGTACCCAGGGTCAGGCCCGGCAGCGGCTGGCTCGCTTCAACCCCCAGGAGAGAATTCATGAAACCACTCGTCGCCGCCCTCCTCGCATGCGCCTTCCTCACCCTCGCCCACGCCGAAGAGCCCAAGCTCAAGGGCAAATTCACCGTCGACGGCAAAGACATTGAACTCAAACACGTCCTCGTCATCGATTTCGACGACACGGAAGGCATGGGCGACGGCCCCGAGCTCCGCGTCCTCTTCAGCGACAAAGAAGTCGCCCAGTCCGAGCTCGAATCGCCCATCCTCTTCAACCTCGACGCCCTCGCCCGCGAAGGCAAACTGCAAGGCGTCCTCCTCCGCTTCGATCCCAACGCAGAGACCCCCGAAGTCCACGGCACCACCTACGCCACCCTCGATGACCCCCAGACCTCCATGCCCTTCTTCACCCTCAGCGGCGGTGCCGGCGGCGTCGACAGCCTGAAAGTCGAAAAGGGCGTACTCAGCGGCACCGTCGACGGCTCAGGCGAAGGCAGCACCAACTTCGGCACCCCGTCCTACGCCTACGAAATAACCTTCAGCGCCCCCGTAAGCAAGCCCACCCCCGTGACCGTGCTCACCGGCAAAGAAGCCATGGACAGCGTCCAAATGAAGACCTATCTCAAATTCGAAGAAGCCATGGGCAAAGGCGACCTCGACACCGTCAAGAAAATGACCACCCCCGAAAAAGCCAAACAGATGGACGACTACATCGCCCAGATGGGCAAAGAGCAATTCGTGGCCATGGCCAAACAAATGGTCTCCGACCCCGCCACCCGCGAGAAAGGCCTCAAAGGCATCTACCTCCGCGGCGACAACACCACCATCGTCTTCGACGACGGAAACGGTAAGATGTCCGTGAACCTCAAGAAAAAAGGCGACACCTGGATCATGGATTGACCCTGTAGGGACTGACGCGAATGGCACTGACCAGTGGACTTTCGAATAGAAAAAGGAACCATGGGTGCCACCCTCCAGCGGGGCGGCTTCGAAAATACCCACCACTCGTTGCCACGGTCCTCCGTGGCAATGCATGCCGTTCCGCTCCCGCGGAACCGATGGCGCGCGGGAACCCTAATGCCAAAGTATACCTCCGGGTCCCCCCCGCTTGCGGGGGGAGGGGGGGGTAGAAGCCGCATCCAGTTTCATGAGCTATGGGCGATGCGACTATGTTAGAGCGGAGCCCCGTCGTGGCCCAATCGCACGCGGCACAGTCGCAGCGCCCATGGGGACTGACACGGACCCGTGCACCACGAAAGCAAAAGCACACCCGGATATATAGCGCCCCTGACCGAGCAAGGCAACCCACAACGTCCGTGGCTGCTTCGAAAACACCCACCACTCGTTGCCACGGTCCTCCGTGGCAATGCATACCGTTCCGCTCCTGCGGAACCGACGGCGCGCGGGAACCCTAATGCCAAAGTATACCTCCGGGTCCCCCCCGCTTGCGGGGGGGCAGGGGGGGTAGACCCCGCATCCAGTTTCATGCACTATGGGTGACGCGACTATGTCAGAGCGGAGCCCCATCGTGACCCAATCGCGTTGCCCGTGTCCAAGGGCAGTGTATGGGATGCCATGATGTGACACAATACCGAACACTCGGTTCACCCTCGTAGCAGCGGAATATCGCACAGTAGTGATTACCGGTCGCAATCACAGTTTTCAACCATGCGGAAGCGACGTTGCCCAATTACCAGCGACTTCCTCAGCCACGAAGTGGCGGCATAGCGTAGCCCAGGCGCGAGCGAAGCGAGCCCTGGGTTGGCATGCCCAAAAACATCCAGCCCCAGCGGGGCGGCACAGCAACGAGACCGCATACGACACAAACCTCGATGCCTACTCGCGCGGTTGAGATTTCGGGCACACCGTCGTTCGCCCTCAAAGCCCACGCTCCAAATCCCCGCAATCACTTCTCAAAACCAGAAAACGCAATAGAATCCGGAAAACTGCTGAACCGCCACATCCGCCCGCCCATCGATAAATAGTCGTCATAGTTGCGCTCGGGATCCAGCGGCTTCGTCGACACCGTCGTCCACGTTATTCCGTCCCTCGTCCACTCCACACGATTTACAGGACGGTGAGGCAAGACATCGGACCGCGATTCCTGTTCCGTGATCCCGCCAATCGCCCAGAGCTTGTCCCCATGCGCGATCAGCCGTACACCTAAACGCGGCATCCACGACTTGTCGGCGGCCACGCTATGCCAGGTTCCGCCGTCTTCAGAGTTCCAGATCTTGCTCGGGTTGTCGCCATACGCCCCCACGACCCAAATCTTGCCGTCGAATACAACCGGCGGACTATAATCGCCACTGAGCCTGAAAGGTACTTCTGTCGAAAGCTGCTCCCAAGCGACCCCATCGCTCGTACTCCAGGCGTCCTGGATCCAATACCCATGAGGCTTGTCGCTTGCGCGTTCACCACAGAGCACCACGATCTTGCCGTTGAGGGATACTACGTAGGGCGATTGGCGCGCTTCCCATGGCGCTTCCTCCAGCACCCGTTCCCAGTTCTTTCCATCGTCCGACGACCACGCATCATTGTACAATTTGCCCGGATTGCCATCGGAGCGCCCCCAGTCGTGTCCGCCAAACATCCAAAGCCGTCCTTGATGCGACACAACCCCCATCGCCGTGCGCTCGCCCCATGCGGGTGTGTCCGTTTCCAAGGTCCAATTTGCGCCGTTGCTGGATGAGTAAACGCGGGAGAGGGGCAGCTCGCGCTCGTTGGGTTTGGCGTCGAAGAGCCAGAAGTTCTCCTCGTGTACCACAAATATGTTGCTATACATTTCAAAGTTCGGACCCTCAAACACGAACGTCTCCCAGGACTTGAAATCCAGCGTATGGAGTATGCGATCGGGTATCGCATAGTGTCGAGCTTCCGTCCGGGGAATAAGCCAGAGGCCATTGTTTTCCACGCCAAAATATTCGGTATTCTGTGGAAGTTCGAGGTGCTCTGTCCGCTTCTCCCAGGTCACACCATCGGAACTGGACCAGAGGGTATTAACGTTGCCCCCTGTGTTTTCCAGCGCCCACAGGATAGCCTCCGTTGCAAACAGTTGCACCTGTCCCTCGGGAGGCGAGAACACGTCAGGCCGCGCCGAAAGCTCCTCCCAATCCGTCCCATTCTCGGACGTCCATATTCCGCCGGAACGGCCATTTCTATCATGCCCCCCGACTATCCACATCTTGCCACCGAACAGAAAGTGGTTGTGGCCTTCGAGCCCGTCCCACGGCGTCTGTTCAGTGACAACGTCCCAATCCTTGCCATCACTGGAAGACCAGATTTGACTTACAGGCTGGAGTTGATTTGTCCAGTTGACCGTTCGCATTCCCCCAACGTACCATAGCTTATCGCGGAACGAAAATGCCCAGCCCTCATCCGCTTGCCAGTCAATTTTGTCTCGAACTACGCTCCATTTCCCCTCGGTGTTCCGCTTCCAAACGTTACCTGCCCCCAGTTGGTTGGAGCGCACGTCCCACAGCGCTCCCTGATGAAGTATCAATGTGCCGGCAGGAGCCCAGTGCGGGCCCGGACCAAAATCAGTCGCGTCGTCATCCCTCGTCCACTCGGAACCATCGGAAGTGCGCCAGAATCCGCTACCATCATGAAGCAACAATTGACCTTCGAAGACCAGAGGCGCACTTTTTACTTGGCCGGGAAGGTCTTCTCCAATGTCCAGGGTAGTCCAGTCGACACCCAGCGTCCCTATCCAAGTCGGGGGCTTGCCTTCAGCCACAACCGTGGCCACCCGTTCCAACGGCACGACTGGATTCCCGCGCTTGGGGATCTCGGGAAGCCCCGTGCCCTCCGTGTACCACACATCATTGTGCCCCCGCCCGAAACTCATGCTCAGGCCGCCCACCAGCCACAATCGGTCATTCAATACCGCAACGCCAGGATCGTGACGCGGATACCAGGGTGCGACGTCGCCATAGGGCGCCCAGTTTTCGCCGTCTTTGGTGATCCAAACCTTTTCGCCGGTTCCACCGTCGCCGCCCGAACGCGTCGTTGTTCCGCCTATGAGCCACAGATGGTCGTTAAAGGCCGCCAGCTCCGGCCCGTCAAGTTGAAGGAATGGCCCTTCCTCTGTGGCGCACGTCCATTCATAGCCGTTCGTGGTCGACCACACATCTGCTACATTTCCCCATTCAACGTTAACGCCCCCCGCGATCCAGAGTTCGCCATCATAGACCGCTGCGCCATGGTTGCTGCGCGAGCCGACCTGCGCGAGCCCCTTCTGCTGTTCTCCGTCGCCCGATTTGGCTTCGACCCATTGCTGCCCGTCCGGGGAATACCACACGTCATTGAAAATGACATTCTCATCGCGCGTGTTGATCATCCCGCCCACGATCCACATCTTGTCATCAAAGACGCTGACGGTATGTCCCATTCGGCCCCGCCACGGTGGTGCGGCCGCCTCCTCCCAGGTGAGGCCATCCGCACTGGACCACACGCACCCTTCGGTCGAACGAAACTCGCGCTGGCCGATCACCCAGATGCGCCCCTTGAAGGATACCGCGACGATCCCGACCAATTCCTTCCAGGGTGCCTCGTAGGGCACTTTCTCCCAGGCGCGCCCGTCGCGCGATTTCCATATATCGCTGCGTTCGCCCTTTGGCGCCGTGCCGCCGATTACCCATAGGTAACCACCGTGTTCGACCGTAGCATTCCATGACCGCGCTCGCCAGCGCTCGCCGAGGGCATTAGTCCACGCCGCACCGTCCGAAGAAGCCCATACTTCCGTGCCATCGCTGGCGCGGGAGCCGCCGCCAATCAAAAGTAGCTTGTTCTGAAATGCGATGGCGGTATGGTCGTTTCGCGGCGGCCAGTCCGCATGCGCTCGCTCAAGTTCCCAGGTCGTGCCGTTCGTGGTGGACCAGATCTCATCAGACTCGGCGTCGTCTTTGAATTCCTGGCCAATTTGTCCTCCAAAGATCCAGAGCTTTCCCCCGAACGACGCACAGGCGGTAGAGTACCGGGGCTTCCACGGAGGCGTAGCAGCGGCCTGCCAGTTCGTTCCATCCTCCGTGTACCACACATCCGCGACCCATTCCGAGTACCCAGTTCGACCGCCGATGACCCAGAGCTTGCCGTCATGAAACGCGGTGGAAAAATCACTGCGCGCGGACCACGGTGCGGTTTCTACCGCCTGCTCCCACGTCGCGCCATCCACCGTGGACCAGATATCACCGTACGGGTGGTTTTCACCAACACCGCCGCCCATCACCCAGAGTTTGTCGTTGTAGACTATTGCCTCGTGGTTGCTGCGTGCTTCCCACGATGGCACGGCGCTTTTTTCCCAAGACACCCCATCGACCGAACTCCATACATCACCAAGGTTCATGCGTTCGCAATCAAAACCGCCTGTCACCCATAAGCGTCCGTTGAACGAAACCGCCCCATGTCCATTTCGCGGAATCCACGGCGCATTCTCCAGCACCCGCTCCCACGACACCCCGTCCTCCGAACGCCACACATCGTTCAAGCACCCCTGGCGCTCCTCTCGGCTGCCCCCGAGTACCCACAGCGCCCCGTCATGGGCGACAATCGCCTCCCCGACACGCGGCGCCCACGCAACATCATCCGTAACGCGTGTCCACGTTTCCGGTTGGGCAACCACGGCGGGCGCGATGCACAGCGCAAAACAAAGCCAAATCCAAAGTGCTCGAATCATCATAGTGCCTCCCAAAGGTTAAACTGCCGTTGAAGTCGTCGGTCAAGCAGGAAACGGGAGCCTTCGACGATAGTCTCGACGCTATTCCTTCCGTGACCTTCCGTGTATTCCGTGGTCAATCAATTTTTTTGACCACGGAAGGCACGGAATAACACGGAATATATTCAACGTGCCTATATTGAAGCGTCCGCTCCGTTAGTATAGTGAAGCGTTCTATTGGCTCCCTGAATGGAACCGCATGAATGTACCCCGTTCGTATTCGTGTGAATTCGTGACCAGTCGTGGTTAGATCCCTTGGCCCGCAAGCAAAAACTAGGTCTGGAGGTAAGAAGTATCTCAAAACGGGATGAACCCGTTGTACTAACTTCTATGGAAAAAGTCAAAAGTGCCCACCGCCAGCCGGGCCTGGGCCCGCAACGCCGGCGTCAGCGCCTGATCAAAATTGGTCTGGCCGAGCAGCGACCGTTCGTAGCTTTGGCCGTCAATCTGATGAATAAGCACATTCTTCGACCACCCGAACTTTCGGGTCATTCTGAGATAAAACTCCCGCTCCAACGGGTCCTTGCAACGCTCCAAAACCGCCAGATTATGGCTCCAGCCGATTTCTCGCACCAGTGGTGCGAGTTTTTCCAGGCCGGAGTAGGTTTCGAAGAATGCCTTCATGCGCCAGAGGTTGGAGGCCGAAAAGCCACCCACACCGGGGAACTCCGCACGCAGGTCGGAAGCGAGCTGCGTCACGACAGCCTTGCCCCAGCCTTCGATTCCTTGCCGTTCCACAATCAGTCGCCCGATATCCCAATAAGGCCCGACCAACTCCTTGTTGACGGCCTTGAGCGCGGCGTACTGTGCGGAGCGAACCCGCTCTTTGATCTCCGCCAGGAGGACTGGGTAGTCCGTTGACGTGTTTCCGTCCGTTGATTTCGATTTTGCCCTGTTGGTGTCCCTCGCCATGTAGTCCCTCCTGACCATTGAACGGCCTGCCGTGTCGCGTTGCATCTCACCGAAATAGGATGGTGTCGAGTAATTCGCTTGTATAACTATGTCACACAGCATCCGATTCCTGCAAGCGAAAATTGATGCAGATCGCTCCAAGAGTTCGAGCCGGCAGCGGCGGACAGCGCCAAACGGTCGCAGCCTTCGGCCACATCCAAATGTTTCACCACGAAGGCCACGAAGAGCGCGAGGAAGAAAGAGGGAAGAGGGTGACACGTGTCTCGTCCTGCTTGACACTTCCTTCAGCCTTCAGCCTTCATCCTCATAATTTCCCCCGCCTTGTCGCCACGCCCACCAATCGGATAGACTCCCATCTCACGCGCCCGCCCCGCGTCTCCCGGCATTGACCCACAGGGCGCCGGGGCGGCTGTTCTTGCTTTCGAAGGAGTTACCATGCGGCGCCTGCCGGTTCTACTTCTCGCCTTGCTCGGGGCATGTCCCGTCCTCGGTGACGCCGTCGATGACGCCTATCTGGCGGGTCCCTTCTCCTTTCTGTCCCACGATTATTTCGCGCGCTTTACCTCCGATCCCGGCGCGGTCGCTTCCGAGAGCGAGGTCGCACTGGCGCCAGACTGGGCCATCGTCGTGGATGTGACGGCCGACCCCGTGACCACCCTCATGGCGGAGCATCTGGCGGAGTTCCTGAAGGAACGCATGGGGCTCGACCTTCCCATCCGGCGGGAAACGGACGCGTCGGCCGCAAAGGGCAAGGCGCTGGTGCTCCAGGTGGACGGAGTCGCCGCCCCGGTCTCAGACGCCTTCACGATTTCCGTCGCCGCCGACAGCGTCGTGGTGCGCGCGGGCACGCCAGCCGCCTTGCGCGATGCTGTGGTTAACCTGGTCGACCGCATGGGATTTCGCGCAGCGCCTATCCTCGCGCTGGGCGAGACCACGACTTCGCAGCGACTCGAAACACGCGTCGGCGCCGTCCCCTGGACGGGCTCCTGCCGCGACGTGGTCTTTCAGGGGAACTATGCCGTCATCCTCACGCCGGAAATAGGGTCGCGGGCCTACGCTGCCGCCCGCCTTCACGAATTGTCCTCCAGCACGACCATTCCAGAACTGGCGGCGCTCCAGAAGCCCGAACTGCTGGAGCGCCTCGCGCAGAGCGCCCAGGAGGCCCGGCGCTACGGCCTGAAGACCTACCTGCCACTGCGCATGTGGGATTTCTATCCCGCCGATGCCCCCATCCTCACGAACCATCCCGAGCTGCGCGGTGCGGAGGCGCTCTACTTCCTCGATCAGCCCCCGAAAGGCTATCTCCTCTGCACGGAAGCCGCCCTGATGCGCCAGTACCTCCAGGAATCTATCCGGGGACTGTTTGAGGCCATTCCTCTCGACGGAATCCTGATCATCATCGGCGGCGAGGAATTTCAGCACTGTTTCATGCGCCCGGCAGGCGTCACCATCGGCCACACCAACTGCGCCCGCTGCGAACCCCTCGGCGCGGATACGGTTGTGTCCAACCTCTGCAATGCCCTGGCCGCCGCCGCGCGCGAGGCGAACCCCGAAGCCCTCGTCGTGGCCTGGCCCTACTCCGCCGGTATGTTCTGGTCCGCCAACGACACGCAGTCCGGCTTCATTGAGAAGCTCATGCCGGGCACCGCTTTGCTTACGGAAATTGAAAAAGACGGGACCTTGGTCAAAGAGGGCGGGGTCAACAAACTCATCTGGGACTACAGCATCGATCTCATCGGGCCAACCGATCGGGCAAAGCGCCAGATCGCGGCGTGCAAAGCGCGTGGAATCCCAGTCTTTCTGAAGAGCGAACCCGAGTTGGCCTTCGAGGCCCCGGGCCTGCCCTACATCCCGTGTCTTGATCGCTGGTATGATCGCGCCGAAGCCCTCGCGGCCTCCGGCGCGGACGGCGCCTGGGTCTTTCCATGGTTCCAACCCTGCTACGGCACCACCAGCGCCGAAGTGTACAAATATGCCGCCTGGACACCCGCACCGGGGAAGGAAGCCGTGCTGGCGGCCCTGGCCCAGCGCATCGCCGGGAAAGACGCCGCGCCCCTCCTGCGCCAGGCCTGGGCCAGCGTTTCGGAGGCCATCGCCTGGTCCCCGGAGCAGCCGCCCTACTTCAGTGGACCTTACTACCTCGGGCCCGCCCATCCCATGTTTGCCGATCCCGAAGCGCCCCTGCCAGACTGCTTCATGCGCGATGGCAAGTTATCCATGCACCTCTTGAAGGACGCACGGGGAGACACAGTCCGTGGAAACGCCGAAACCTTCGGGCGCTACTATCGCAAAATGGAGGAGGCCCTGAAACGCGCGGTCGACGCCATCGATGCCGCCCGGCCCCTGGTGCCGCCCCGCTGCATGGCCGTCTTTCGTGCCGAAGAATCGCCCGCGCGGTGGTTCTATCATACCGCCCGCAGCCACGCGAACTTCTACGCCTCCGCCCGCCACCGCGATTTCCTCCGGGCCTTCGCCGAGTTGCCCACGCACAGCCCCGAAGAACGCGCCCAGGCCCAGCTTCGCTACGAGCAGTGGCGCGCCGTCCTCGCCGACGAAAAGGCCAACACCATCGCCGCCATTCCTGTCGTCGAGCAAGACCCGCGACTCGATTTTCGCAACGGCGCAGGCAAATCGCTGGCCCCCGCCTTGGAACTCATGCGCGCCAAGCTCGATATGCTGGACCACGAACTGAACGAGTATCTGCCCGCCCTCGCACAACGTTGTGGCATCGGAACCTGAAGACACACCAGGCGAGACCGGTCAGTAGACCGCCACAGTCCCTGGATTCAATCAATTCATCCTTCATCCTTCATCCTTCACAATTCCCCCCGCCTTGCCGCAATCCACCCCAATCCGTTAAACTCCCCCGTGGCCTTTTTCGGCCCCCAATCCACGCACCCGACCCCCGTATCCGAGCATTCCATGGCCATCGATCCCGCAGAACAGCACCACGACCACGCCGGGCCCCATCCCGAAGGGCTCTTCGACGCCCAGATGTCGCTGCCCCTGCCCTTCGTCGGCGCGCCGGAACCTTTTACGACCGTCCTCAAGCGGGATGGGAGGGAGGCCCCCTTCGAGCGGGCCAAGATCGCCAACGCCATCTTTCGCGCCGCCCAATCCATCGGCGGCGACGATGAAGATCTGGCCGACAGCCTGGCCCGCGCCGTCACCATCTATCTCACGAAGCAGCTCGGCAGCCACGTGCCCACCGTGGATCACATCCACGACGCCGTAGAGCGCGTGCTCATTTCCATGGCACACATCCGCACCGCCTTCGCCTATGCGCGTTATCGCGACCGCCGCGCGCGCATCCGCCGGCTCCGCGAGGGTGATATGCGCCTGCTCCTCGGCGAACTGGAAGAGGCCCAGCGCAGTGGCGTTCCCGCACCGGGCCGCACCCAGGGGCTCTTCGTCCGCACCAGCGACGACACGATCCTCTCGTGGAACCGCGACCGGATCGTGGAAGCCCTCGTGCTGGAAACCGGGCTCGATGCCGCCATGGCCGGACTCGTCGCGGCGGAAGTGGAGCAGCAGCTCGAAGCGGCCGAGATCAAGACCCTCACCACCTCCCTGGTGCGCGAACTGGTCGCCGCCCGCCTCGTGGCCCACGGGCTCCACGAATACCGCGAGCGCCACCAGCGCCTCGGCGTTCCGCTCTACGACTGCGAGCGCATCATCCGCGGCCTGACCAATGCCACCACCGGCGGCGATCCGGTCAAGACGGACTATGTCCTCGCGGGTGCCGTGAAGAAGGAATACGCCCTCGCCCGGGTCTACTCGCCCCACGTGAGCGAAGCCCACCTCCAAGGGGCCATCCACCTCCACGGACTCGAAAAGGTCGACCGACTCCGCCAGGCCCTTCTGTCACCCGGCATGATCGCTCAGTTCGGTGTCGGCCTCCCCGGAGCGCCCGATTTTGCGTCGCCCCCGCGCAACGCCATAACCTTTCTCGCGCAGCTCGCCAAGGCCACGGCCAATTTCCAGGCCCACTTCTCCGGATCCCTCGCGTGGGACGCCGTGAACTACTATTTCGCGCCCTATGTCGCCTCCTATTCCCCCGAGGAATTGGCCCAGTTTGCGCAAATGATCGTCTACGAGTTCGCCTACCGCGCCATGGTCCATGGCGGCGATGGGCCCGGCACGGAGTTGCGCTTGTACTGGAATGCGCCCGAATATTTGGCGGAAACGCCCATCGCCGGTTCGGAATCAGAGGAGTGCCCGCGTACCTACCGCAGTTTCGAGCACCCCGCCCAGCAGCTCGCCTGGAAGCTCTTCGAGGTCCTGCAGCAAAACGGCGGTCTCCCGGTGGCCGCCCCCGTGCTCGGCATTGTCGTCGATGACCGGACGTTTAAAGCGCCTGGCGGCGAGGCCTTCCTCACCCAGGCGGCGGCCCTTATCGAAGGGGGCAACCGTGTCCGCTTTCATTTCCAACGCACCCAGGCCACCCGCGAAGGCGTCCGGCATTGGCAGCCCGGCTGGTTTGTCGCCGACCAGGTGTCGTTGAACCTCCCCCGCCTCGCCTACACGGCGGGAAAGGAGTCCCGATTCATGGAGTGCCTCGACCAGGTGGTTTCCCTCGCGGGCCTCGCGTTGCAGGAACGATTTGCATTCCTCGAAGCCCTCCATTCGCGCGGACTGGCTGGCCCGATGGGGCTACTCGCGGTCCACTACCAGGGCGCACCACTTTTTGACCTCGAGCGCGCCCGATGTCAGATTGCTGTCGAAGGACTCAACGAAGCGATACAAACCCTGCTCAACACCGAGCTTCACCTATCTGACGAGGCCTTGCACTTGGGCACGCGCATTCTGGAAAGAATCCGACAGAAGTGCCAGCTCGATAGCCGCAAGCGCAACCTGCGCATGGGACTGACCCACGGCGATGACCCTTGGGTAGGCCAGCGCCTGGCCGCTTTGGACGCGACCGCATTTCCAAAAACATCAAAAACAACCATAAAGATAGACGAAGCAACCAAAACAATGGGATACTCTCCCGGGGTGACCCTCTCGAAGCACCATGACTTGAGCCCCTTCGAAGCCGCCCGACGCGAGGGCAGCCTCCATGCATGCCTGGATAGCGCGGTCTGCGCCAGCCTGAATTTACCCAAAGCCAACTGCTCGGCCAGCTCCATTGTAGATTTGCTGAAAAAGGCCTTCTTTCAGACAGAAATTGGCGGTATGGGTTTGTAATTGGCGTTTTGGTGTTGCTTGCATTTCCCCCGTAACGCGCTTACCAACTGCAACTCGCTCAAGGCGGGCCGATGTCCGACACGGCCTGTTCCTCGTGTTTCAGTGCCCGCCGAACCGCCGCCGCAAGTTCATGGATGCCTATCGGCTTCAGCAGCAAATCCTGAAATCCCATTTCCTTTGCCGCTTTCGTCGAAATAGTTTCGTTATAACCTGTGGCCAGCAGTATGGGGACATCTATTCCCCCTTCCACGAGCCGCTGACGCAACTCGGGGCCGGTCATGTGCGGCATCATCAAATCCGTGAGTACCAAGTCAAACGCCTCATGGTCAGCCATAAGAAGCTCCAGAGCATCCTGGGCGCTCATCTTGCTGGTCGTCTGGTAACCCAGGGTGACCAATAGCCCGCTCGTGGCCCGCAAGATCGCTTCATCATCGTCGACGAGCAGGATTCGGCCATGGCCCCTCGGGGGTGCGCACGGGGGACTGACATTTGCGTCGCTGTCGGCCGCTACGTCGATTCGGGGAAGAAGGATCCGGAAGGTGGTGCCCTTACCCAGTGTGGTCTCCACAGTGATGACTCCGCCATGGTCGCTCACGATCCCATGCACCACCGACAATCCCAGCCCGGTCCCTTCGTTCAATCCCTTGGAGGTAAAGAAGGGCTCGAAGATTCGGTCGAGGTGCTCGGGCGGAACGCCGCACCCGGTATCGCTCACCCAGAGTTCCAGATAGTCTCCGTCTTGCAGCCCCAATTTCAGCCGGACATCCCCGGGTTCCAGCCGAGTCTCCTGAAGGCCCACAGTCACCGCACCACCCCGCTCGCCGATCGCGTGGGAGGCGTTCGTAAAGAGGTTCATGAGAACCTGATGCATGTGGGTCGGGTCGCCCAGCAACGTGCCTTTCGGCGCGCCCAGATGCTGGCGGATCTCGATGTTGGATGGTAACACCCCACGCAACAGCTTCACGGTCTCCTGCACGATCGCCGCGAGGCGAATCGGCTCTTTCCTCGATTCGGTTCGACGGCTGAAGGTGAGAATCTGCCGCACAAGCTCGGTGGCCCGCGTCGTGGCGCGGATGATCTCCTCCAGGGATGACCAGTCGGGCTGTTGTTGCTCACAGGCATCTTGACGGAGCAGCTCCGCATGCCCGACGATCACACCCAGGATATTGTTGAAATCATGCGCGATCCCGCCCGCAAGCACGCCGATCGCTTCCATCTTTTGGATGTGCCGGAGCTGCTGTTGGAGCTCTTCTCGTTCGGCCTCGGACCGCTTGTGGTCGGAGATGTCGTAGTTGATTCCCGTCATTCGGACCGGCTCCCCGAGTTCGTTTCGAACAACACGGGCGTTGGCCTTGATATGACGGACCTCGCCGTCCGGCCAGTAAATCAGGAACTCCGTGTCAAAGGGTTTCTCGCCGCGGATGGCCAGTTGCACTTCCTCGTTGGAACGGGCGACATCGTCGGGGTGGATGCTCCGCTCCCACGCGTCGTAGGCCCCACTGAAATCCTCGGGCGGCACGCGATAGAGTCGGTACATCTGCTCGTCCCAGGTGAGACGGTCCTGGACAATATCGTAGTCCCAGACGCCGATTCCCGCGGACTCGACGGCAAGGGAAAGCCGCTCGATAAGTATGCGCTCCCGGGTCTCAATTTTGCGCAGTTCCTCTTCCGCGCGCATCCGCTCGGCAACTTCCCGCGTGAGCTCATCCATCTGGCTCAACCGGATGTGGGTCCGGACGCGCGCGGCCACCTCATCCGCGTTGAAGGGCTTGGTGATGTAGTCCACGCCCCCCTCGGAAAAAGCGCGCACCTTCTGATCGTGGGCGTCGAGGGCACTGATAAAAAGGACCGGAACCATGCGCGTGCCCGGGTAGGCCTTGAGCTCGCGGCAGACCTCGAAGCCCGACATGCCCGGCATCATAATGTCGAGCAGGATGACCGCGGGCGGCGACGTCACGGCTATCCTCAGCGCGTCCGGCCCGTTGGTGGCCACCAGGATTTCGTAGGTCTGCTCGAGTATGCTGCCCAACAGGCGCAAGTTTTCCGGCGTGTCATCCACGATCAGAATAGTTGGTTTGACCGTCATCGCGTCTTCCTAGTCTCCCTGCGCGCACAGGCGCTTTAACGCGGCCAGATCGTAGTGCGCGACGCGATCAAGTATGTAGGCGGAAAGCGCGGGGTCGTGCAAGGCCGCTTCTTCACCCAGATTTCGTAGTTGCCCCACACTGCCTTGGGCCAGGGCCTTGGAAAAAGCCTCGATCCAGGTAGCCGGTAGTTTCTCCAGCGACGGCGCGGGGCGGTCCGCCGACTCCCTGGCGTCGTTCGGGGAGAGATCCTCGCTTTCGATCGCGATACCGCCTATTCGCATCAGGACCTCAAAAAGTTCTTCTTCCCGGAATGGCTTCGGGATAAAGGCGTTCCCGCCCGCAGCGAGGAAGGCACCTCGTTCCTCGTCAAAGGCGCTGGCGCTGATGCCAATGATGGCCGTCGACGACCCCACGCCCGAGGAACGGAGGATTTGCGCGGCCTCGATGCCGGTCATTCCGGGCATGATGAGATCCATGAGTATCACGCGCGGCTTGAATGCTTGCGCCCGAGCTATGGCGGCGGCCCCGTCCGGCACTTCCTCAACGATGAAGCCCGCAGGTTCCAGGAGCTGTCGGAGCAAGTCGCGGTTGAGGGCTACGTCATCCACGACCAGGACGCGGACCGCCGCCTCCGCCAGTCGATAAGCGCGGCGTCCGGTCTTCTCGGGCTGGGCAGCGGAAACGGTTACCGCGTGGAACTCGAAACTAAACCGGCTTCCCTCGCCTGGGTGGCTCTCCACGGTGATTTCGCCCCCCATCAGCCGGGCGTACTTGCGGCAGATGGCAAGGCCCAATCCGGTGCCGCCGGCCGCCGCTTCGCCGCTGCGGGTGCGCTCGAAGGGCTCGAAAAGTATGCTCAGCTCGTCCGGCCCGATGCCTATGCCCGTATCCTGCACCGCGATGCGGCAGCGATCCTGACCGACGGCGCAGGCGCTCATGGTGATAGCGCCGCGTCCGGTGTACTTGACCGCATTGTTGAGCAGGTTGACGGCGATCTGCCGCAACTTGGCGAGATCGGTCACAATATGGTGGGGGAGATCGGGTGCCAACTCCAGGTGGAACTCCAGACCCTTTTCGTCGATGTGGATCTGGAACAGTTCCGCCACATCGTGAAGGAGCGCTTTCAGGTCGACGGGCTGGGTTCGAAGTTCGAGCCGGCCCGCTTCGATCCGGGACATCTCCAGAATATCGTTGATGATCGCCAACAGGTGGTCGCCGCTCTGGAGAATGATGGAGACCTTGGACCGCGCATCCGGAGAGAGCGCCGGATCCCGTTCCAGGATTTGCGCGAATCCGAGCACGGCGTTCATCGGCGTGCGGATTTCATGGCTCATGTTTGCCAGGAACATACTCTTGGCGCGGCTGGCGCTTTCCGCCACTTCCTTGGCCCGGGCAAGATCAGCCGTGCGCTCCTCCACCTTCCGTTCCAGGGTGTCCCGCTGCGCCGCCAGTTCTACGTCGCGCTCCTGCACCTGAGAAAGCATCTCGTTGAACCGGAGTCCGATCTGGCCCACTTCATCGTTCTCGTCGCTGACCTGGGCCCGCAGCGTGAAGTCTTTGGTTTTTCCCACCTGATTCAGCAGCGAACCGAGGCGCTGCGCGTCCCGCCGGCGCTTTTCCCGGAACTCCGCCAGGGACTCGGCCATGTCCGAGAAGGCGTGAGCCAGCTTTCCAATTTCATCCTGACGCTCCATGGGGAGGGACGAGATGGCCTCCGAATCCGAATTGCCGTCGCCGATCACTTCGGTGGCGTGGATAAACTGATTCAAGGGGGCCGCAACCTGTTTACGAAGTACAAACCACAACAGGCCAACTTCTATGAACAGCGAAATGACCGCCAGCAGGAAGACAAAAAGTACCGTCTCAGCCACGGCGCTTTTCATCGTAGCCTTCGGGAAAATGGATACAAAGAGCCAGTCGGGCCCGGCAAAATCGCCGATGCCGATAAGCCGGTCATTCGCAGCGTCATCGAGAACGGACGCGCCGGGATTCGCGGCAATCAGGTCGTAGGCTTCCCGCAGGTCCGATGTGCCGTCCCGGGGAATGAGGTAATCTCCCTTTTTTGCGATCATCTCCGATGCGAGGTTGGGGGCCGCGATCAACTGGCCGTCCCGGCGGACGATGTAGTTGGCTGCGCCCTGGAATTGATCCTGGCGGAGGCGGGTGTTGATCTCGGTCAGCGAAATATCCGCGCCGAGGCCGGCGATACACTTCCCGTCCAGATCGATGGGCATGGTGTAGGACACCATCCAGACCTTGGGCACTTCATCCATGTACGTGCCCGTCCAGAGTAGATCCCGCTGCTCCATGGGCAGCGTCGTATCGATGGTCTTGGAAAAGTCCCCTTGAGTGGCGAGATCAAAGCCCCCTTGGAAATCGGGGTGCCAGGGCGTGCCCGGCCAATAGATGACCAAGTCCTTCTCCGGCGTGTAGAAGTACAGATTGACGAAGGGGGTCAGGGCGGGGCGTTTGGGCGTCGCGGGCCGCACGATGGCCGGCCCGTTGGCGACAAGTACGTCCATGGCCAGCACCAGAACATTCTGGCGCACGGGGCCCAAAGGATATTCGTTGTCCAGCCCCCCGGAGTAACCGGACAGCATGGCCCCAAGCGGGCCGGGGGTTCCAGAATAGAAAGGGGCCCGGGTGTAGCCCGTCCTGTCCTCGTTGATTTGGAACCAGTAGTCAAACTGTTCCAGGGGCTCCGTGGTCCCGATCCGTTTAAAGCGCTCTATGAAGTCCGCGCGTATCTGCTGGAGGTTGTCTTCAAGGAAGACCAGCCACTGGCTCTCGCTCCGCGCGCGTTCGGAGGCATAGAGCGAGAGCTGCTCCTTCATGCCAAGCTCGATCTTCTTCATCAGGTGCAAGTAGCTCAAGAGGCTGGCCACAATAATGACGACGCTGACCCGTACCGACATCCGCAACATGGTGTTAAAGGCCAGGGAGCGCTTCCAGGGCCGTATGGGGGCAGCGTCACGCTTCAATCGCTCCATAAAACTCCTGCATGAAAGCCTGAGGGGAATCCGGTCTTTTTATTGGAGAGGAATATTCCGCGCACCGCGAGTTTTTGCGCGGGTGCGGGGGGGCCACGAACTCCCACAGCGCGAAGTCACTCCGGTGTAAGCGGTGGTGGTGCCTGGCGTTCCACGACGCTGGCTCGCAGCATCGGGGCCGGGATATGGGGTTTGGGGTTGAATCGATTGGGCACAACACAAGACTCCACCCCCCCTCTCCACGTTTCGCACGCTCCCATTCACCTTTTTTACTCTCCTGCGCTCAAAAGCGCGAAACCGATAGGGTTACCTTGCCAAGTGTCTGGAGTGGGGCAGTTTGGGATGGCCCGTGGCAGCGTCTGTTGTCTCCCCAACAACACTTGGTGTGTGTTGCAGCATAGCAGCGTAGACCCGGTTCTGGCAATAGGAGTTTCGACATAGGAAACGGCGGCTCACGTCGCCACCGTGCATCTTCAATCCAGCCAAGGGGGCTGCCACAGCGTGCTCGGTTCGTGCCGGCAAGACCGGAGAAAGTGACCCAGGGATGGGTTCATACAAGTAGTACACGGGGTCTCCCGGCGGGGCTGCGCCGGAATCAATGCCCTGCCGCTAAAGTTTACACCCCATCCTGCCGATAGACGAGTTGGCGCAAAATAGAGTTGGTACCAAACAATGGAGGGTTTGGTCATGTACGTGGATGGAGCCAACCACCGGCCTTTGGTGGAAGAAGTTCAAGTGTCGCAACGCTACCGCGATGCGAAAGCAATCGTCATTCCCGGCTACGAGTCCAAGCCGGATCCCCTCTACCTTCCCGAGATGAGTCACCCGGCCCATATCCTTCAGGACAGCTTCGAGCGGATGGAGGAGGCCAGAGCGGCCAAGGCAACCTACGGAGAAAACGAAGAGCCCGTCCGGCACTACGAGAAAGTGGCGGGTGTGCTCGAAGAGCTCCGAGGTTCTCTAGGAGAAGGCTACCACGACGATATCGAGCGCCTCGCGAGCGATATCGAGACGAAGGGTCTGCCGCTCATTGCCGAGCGCTACGACGGGGGCGTGGTCTACCGCTCCTTCATCGAAGCCTACGACCGAGTGAGCGTGAACCACGCCGGAGGTCCCGTGCCCGAGACCCACGATCTCCTCGATACCGCCGGCTGAATTCAGACGTCGCAGTGGACAAAAAGACGCCGCACGAGCATGCCCGCGCGGCGTCTGAGGGTGGAATATCGCGACCGGCTCAGAGCGCGGCCTTCACCTCTTTGACGATCGCCATCAGACGACGACCGTACTCCGTGTAGGAGTTGTAAAGCTCGTCTTTGTTGTCCGTCGTGGCACCGGTATGAATCACGGCCGCCAGATGGGGCTCGATAGAGAACCCGCCGTCATAGCCCTTCGCCAGCAAATCGCTGATCGTCTCCTTCACGAAGCCTTGGCCATCGCCGCAATAGCAATAGACCGCCTCGCCGTCCACAATGTTCGCGTCCTTGATATGAACATAGACAATGTGGTCCTGCACCGCCTGGTAATACTCCCAGGCATCCTGCTTATAGCTCACCGGATTGCCCGTGTCATAGACTACGCGCAGCGCCGGGCTGGCAACTTCGCCCAGCAGGATGTTGCTGTTCTCTGCCGAGAGACCGCCCCACCCGCTGCAGTTCTCATGGGCCAGCACAATGCCGCCGTCTTCCGCCATCGCCGCCAGCGTCTTCATCCGCGCAATCGCTTCCTTGCGCCACGTCGGCTCGTCGATGGGGTTGGTCGGATCATTGGGATAGCTCATCACGCGGATAAACTTCGTTCCCAGTTCCTGCATCCGGGGAATCGCCCGGTTCAGATCGTCGATGTCGATCTGCGGATCGCACGTGATGGGGCGCGCCCAATTGGCGATGGCGCTGCCGAAACAGGACACGCTCATGCCCGCGGCCTCGACCGCCGACTTTACGGCTGCGAAGGCCTCGTCGGATAACTGGGTGATGTTCGTACCATCCACCATCCGCAGTTCAAGGTGCTTCCAGCCCAAATCCTTGTGGGCCTTGATCTGTACCTCTATCGGCTGGCCCGCTTCGTCACTGATACCCGAAAAAAACATATTGAACCCTTCGTTGTTTGGAGAGCTGCCATCAGTCGCGACGCGCCGGGCTCACTCATCCAGATACATGATGACCTTCTTGCCTTCCCAACCCGCGTAGGCACCCGTGGGCACGCGGACAATAATCTCCGTAGTCTCCTCACCGCCCACCGTAATATCCAGGCGATGGCTGCCTTCCTTATGCTGTTGCCCCCGACGGATACCCTGCACCTTGCCGTGCAGGCCAGGTCGGGGCGGTACCACCGGTGGCCCGCCCATGTCGTGCTCCAGCCGGTCAATAGCCGCCTTCGGACCCACCGGGTCCACATAATCTCGAAAGTTTTCCGCCATGTCCCAGCTCCTCGCCCCGCCCGTAATCACGATACAAAGCATTTTCAACCAGGATGGAATAGCAACTACCCAAAAGTTCTGAGACTCAAAAAGTGTCCCGCAATCACCTTCTATCACAATTATTTCCAGCCGATGGAAGGCTAAGCAGTACCTTTCTTATCTTCATCCGTGGATATCCGTGCAATCCGTGGTCAAAAATCTTATCTTATCGACCACGGATTACACGGATACCCACGGATGGGAAATGCGAATAGTTTGTCCGAAAATCGCAAAAAGTCTGCGCGTTTACCTACTCGCGTTCGCTTCTTATTCGTGTGGATTCGTGTCCATTCGCGGTCTAAACGTCTTCAATTTAACGCGGCGAAAATGACGCCTTCCACCTACCGCTTCAGTCCGGCTTCCACGGTCTTCCGGGTCGATGCTCCCGACAGCAACTCGATCAGCGTCAGGGCAAAATCCATCGCCGTGCCGGGGCCGCGCGAAGTCACGATCTTTCCATCCACTTCCACGGCAGCGCCGGTATAGTTCAACTCGGGAAACTGGCCATCCTCCACAAAGCCGGGATAGGCCGTCACCCGCTTGCCAGCGAGCAGCCCGGCCTTGGCCAGCACCCGGGGCGCGGCGCAAATCGCCGCCACATACCTCTCCTCCTTCGCCATCCGCTTTAATACCTGCATGACCAGCGGGCTGTCCGCCAGATTGTCCGCGCCGGGAAGTCCGCCCGGCAGCACAATCACATCAAAATCATCGATGGAGGCGGCCTTTTTTAGCGTCGTATCCGCAATCAGGACAACGCCCCGGCTGCAGATCACGGGCTCGGGCGTAAGGCCCGCCGTCACCACCTCAATATTGGCGCGCCGCAGGAGATCGATAATCGTTACGGCCTCCAGTTCCTCACACCCCTGGGCCAGGGCGACCAGTGCTTTAGGCATTATATGGCTCCTCACGAAATTCAGTTTGTTTTCGTGTACTGCGTTGGACCAGCCTCTACTATACCATTGAATGCGGGGGGGAATGCACATCGGTTTCGCCGGTTCCAGAGCGTCCGACAGACCTCTTCTGCCTCCATGAAGGCCCGGAAATTTATCCTCCAGGCGAAAACGTGCTAAACTCCGGGCTTCCCATTCAACTGAAGCGAAGCCATGCAAGCGGGTGTACCTCTATGATCCGATTTAAAGCACTGGGGATTGCCCTCCTCGTGCTCCTCGCCTCGCCAGCCCCGAGCTTGGAAGCAGGCGCCGCAAAGTCCCGGCTTGCCGTTCCCCAGGGAACTCCGCTGGGCGGATACCCGGAGCGGATGGGGCGCGAATCCCTCGGCGAGCACGATGGACTCTGGTCCCGCTGCCTCTACCTGGACGACAGCACCAACCAAGCCTATCTGGTCAGTGTAGACCTGTCCCATATTCCCCGTGCGCTGCGCGACCGCGTCGTCGAACTGGCCGCCGCCTTCGCCCCGAAAGAAAACGTCTTCCTCAGCGCCACCGGCACCCGCAACGGCCCCGGCGGCATGGATCAGTCCCTCGTGATGCGCTGGACCTCCGGGCGTTACCAGCCGGAGACCCTCGAAATCGTCGCCCAGGCCATCGTGGCCACCATGGAGACCGCCCGCGACCAGAAACGCAGGGCGACCTTGGGACACGCCACCGCGAAGCAGCAGGCCCTCTCCCAGAATCGTTTTGTGACCGATGGCCCCACCGATGAGCAGATCGGCGTGATCCGAGTTGACGATGCTGACGGCAAGGCCATTTCCGTCATTGCCAACCTTGCCGCACGGCCGGAGTTGGCACCGGAGATCCATCGTTTCTACCTCTCCGCCGATTATCCCGGTGCCTACTATCGCTTCATGGAAGAACAGACCACCCCGGATTGCGTGGCCATCTTCCTGCCGGGGGCCACAGCCGATCAGACCCCCGGAAACCCGGAAACGCTGGAAAGTTGGGAACGGGTCGATTCCATTGGACGCCTTCTGGCCACACGGGCCAAAGAAGCCTCGAACGACATGGCCTTCCGCGATGTGACGGTCAAGACGGCCTACCTCGAAGCGCCCTTGCCCCGCTCGCTGGCGCAGGGCGCCCTTCCGGCCACCGCAATCTTCCAGGCGCTCGAAGTGGACGGCCTTCAAGTGTTGTTCGTTCCGGGCGAGCCCTCCGCGGCGATTGGCCTGGCCCTGCGCGGCGATGCACTGGCCGATGGGAAGACCGCCCAGTTCACCGTGGGTATGGCGAATGAGCACATCGGCAGCTTCATCTCCCGCGCGCACTATGGCGATCCGCTTTATCTTCCGGCGGCAACGCCCTTCGGGCCCGACGCGGAACAATGGCTTCGCACGCAAGCCGCCACGCTCTCGAAAGGGGCGACGGAGAAGGAAGCCGAGACCTATCCCGCCCTGAAGCGTCAGGAACTGCCCGGGAGTTTTGCCCTGACGCTTCGCGGCGCGGGCTACCAGCGAGGCTTCCAGCGGGCCGTCACCGCGCGTGAACCCATAGCGGCGCGCTTCAGCGAGCGGGTTTCTGCCCCCGCCCATGAAGGCGCGATTCGACCCTCCGGTGCCCTCTGGGGATTCTGGCCGCCCATGCTCGATCCGGCGTCGGTGGCCCTGCCCGTGCTCGGGATGGAAGCCAGGCCCATGTTGCAGGGACTCGCCGACGATCTCCTCGCCGAACTCGAGGGCTATGCCGCGGGCGCGCAGCTTCCCTTCGATGGCGCCCTCCTGGTCCAACCCGCGGGAGAATCCCCCGGACCGGACAACGAGCCGCAAGCGGTTTCACTATCGGGAACCCAGTTCGTCGTTACCGGCGAACGCGCAGAGGCCGACGGAATCCTGGTGGGCTGCAATCTGGATTGGGCCGACGCCGCAAACCCCATCGTGACCACCGTCGAACCCGAAGAAGGGCACAATTTCATTACCCTCGCATTCGATTGGCAGTTGGGCGCCCTCACGGGTATGAACGATGCGGGACTCGTCTTGTGCCTCGCGCGTAATTCGAATCTGGGTGAAGCCGAGTGGGGGGGAGCCGGTGCGGCCCTGGCAATCCGCCACGAACTCCAGTTTACCTCGGGTTATGAAGACGCCATCGCACGGCTTCGCGCATCGACGCTCCTGCGCGGCCACCAGGTGCTCGTCGCGGGCCAGTCCAAAAAGGGCTGGCGTGGTGCCGTGCTTTCCTTTGGCAAATCCGTGGGGATGCGTGAAGTCGAGGAGGGTGTGCTGCTCGGCCTCGACCCGGAATCGGGCTCGGGCGACGGGGCGGCGCAGGAACGCTACGCGCTGGCGGCCACCAGGCTGGGTGTGGACACCCCCATCGGAGTAGCCGAGGCCCAGCAGGTGCTCGCTACGGGATCCGGAGGCGATGGCGGTCCCGGCCAGCCCTGGAATACGGCCACGCGCCACAGCGTAGTCCTTCTGCCGTCCAAATTGTCGGTGCTCGCCGCATTTCCCAACGAGCAAGGCGCCCCCGGGGCCTATACGGAATTTAGAATTAAAAAGGCCGCCCGCGATGAGTGAAACAGTCCGAAGTTACAGCCCGCCCCGTCGCAACAGCTACGATGCGCCCGTATCCAACAGCGGACTGACGCGCAAGCTCGTCATCGCGGGCCTCGTCGTGCTCCTGTTCTGGCTCATGTGGACCACGCGGGACAACTGGCCCATGGAGCGACTCGTGCCCCGCGATCAGACCTTTCATCTGCGCGCGCAGAACCTGCTCGACACCCGCCAGAAGGCTGCCGATTCCACCTTCTGGAGCCTCGGCATGCTCCCGGAAAAGTACCAGGATATCCCCGCCTGGCTCAGCAGTGATTTCGGTCTTCCAGAATGGATCCTCAACAATCTCGTCTCCGACGTCTGCTATGTATCGGGCACCGATCTCAAGGAATTTTCCGACCTGCTCGTCGTCACCCGCATGAGCCGCATCGGCTGTCTGGTGGAGCGTTACTACGGCATCGCGGACAACATCGAGGCCGAGTATGGTGGTGGACTCCGCCTTCGCCGCATGGGAGAATCGGGAGCCTACTACGCCGTTCGCGGGCGCACCCTCGTATTCAGTCCGTCCCGGCAGGCCCTGATCAAGGCCCTGACCTTGCGGGAAGACGAAGGCGTGGAAACCCTCGAAGAAACCGTCGCGCCCCTCGCGGGCGACTTGCAGGGGCGCATTCGTTTCCACGAGGACGAGGCGCTCGGCAAATTCTTTGTCCAATCCGATTTCGGGTTGCACTTCGCCCCCCAGGCCATCACCTTTTCCAGTCGCAGCATTGTTTCACCGGCCTGGAAGGCCCAGCTCGACACCTTCGCCGCAGGGAAACGCACCAGTGATTTGATGGTGCCCGCTGAAGGAAGCCTCGTCATCGCTGGCGACTTCAACACCCCCTTACCCCGCGTCTGGAGTTCTGTCGACGAAATGACCAGCGGTGCCCTCGCCACCTACTGGAACAGCCTTCCCGTCCTGGGGGGGCCGGGCGCGTCGGGCACGTCCTGGGCCACCCTGCTGGATGGTCTGAAGGGCGGACTCGGTTCGGCCTTCTCCTTGCGATGGACCGGCTTTGACTACAACGGCGTCGTGCCCTTTCCCGAGACCGAGCTGTTCATCGAAACGAAGTCCGGACTCGCCCCAAAATTGATGGAAGCCATCGCGCCCCTGCCCGCAGGCCAGGCGCCGACCGATTTCACGCCCTACCGTCTCGACTCCGGCATCGTGCGGTGCCCTTCGGGCTGGGGCGGTGTGCTGGAACCGGCGCTCTTTGCCGAAAACGCCGGGGTGCGCATCACCCTCCATCCCCGGCACATGGAGCACGCCCTCGCCATGGACAATACCCGCGAGCCCGCATCGGGAGCGGGAGACCTTTACATGCGCATGCGCCCCGTCGAGTTGCTCGAAGTGCTTCGCGAAGGCGGCATGCCCTATGCCCACGCCGGACTACTCCGGGGCCATACCCCGGAATCCTTCGCGACCGCCATGGAGACCGCGCTGGAAGGCTCTCGCCAAATCTCGGAAGTGCGCGTCACCGCGGGCTACGACGATGGCGTGATCACCTTCGATGCGACCGTGCTTCTCGTGGAGGCACCCGTCGCCGGTGAGACGGAAACCCCTCAGGAAGAGGCAAGCACCGCAAGCGAGTGACGTATCGCTTCGTGCAGGTCCTCATCGTTGATATCCCGGTGAAACACGGCGCGGATTCGCCCGATGCCAAAAGGCACCATTAGCACACCCCGGCCCACAAGTTCCTCGACGTGGCGTTGTGGGTCGGCGGAGTCGAAGATCAAAATATTCGTGGGGGACGGCATGGGAAAGGTCACTCCGGCCTCTTCAAGCGCCGTGCGAAACGCTGCGGCGCGGCGATGGTCGTCGGCCAGTCCCGCCACATGATGGGTCAGGGCATAAAGTCCCGCCGCCGCCACAATACCCGCCTGGCGCATCCCACCCCCGAGTTGCTTCCGGCATCGCCGCGCCTCGTGAATCGTGGCCCGATCACTGACAAGTACCGAACCGATGGGCGCCCCCAGTCCCTTGGACAGGCAGCAACTCACCGAGTGACACGGGGCGGCTAAAGTGGCCACCTCCACGCCCAGGGCGGTGGCGGCATTGAAGAGCCGGGCCCCGTCACAGTGAAGCCGGAGCCCCTTGCTCCCGCAGTAGCGGCCCAGCGCCTCCGTTTCCGCCACGCTATAACACGCGCCGCACCCCCGGTTAACAGTATTTTCCATGGACACGAGGGTCATGGGTGAACAGTGGGGGTCATCCCGCTGGACCAGAATTCGCTCCACCTCCTCCGGGGTGAATTTTCCAAGTGAGCCCGGAAGGGGGCGCGCCAGCAAGCCCGCAAATCGCGCGATGTTGGCCCCTTCATAATTCAGAACGTGGGCCTCCTCGCTCAGAATGACCGTGTCTCCGGCGCGGGTCTGGGTCATGGCCGCCGCCAGATTCGCCATGGTACCCGAAGGGAAAAACAGACCGGCTTCCTTGCCAAGTAGCTGGGCGGTATGGCTTTCCAATCGCAGGACGCTCGGGTCATCGCCAAACACATCATCGCCAACCTCCGCCGTGGCCATGGCCTCGCGCATGGCGGGGGAGGGGCGCGTCACCGTGTCGCTGCGCAGGTCAATGGGAGGGGACATGGAGGGTTCCTCGGTCCAATTTGTGAGTCAATTTCGCGCACGAATCATACTGCAGAAGAGGATAGCAAATGAAACGGGGCGCGGATTATTTTGCTAACACAAATTGATGCATTTTCTAACAATATGCTAACATTGCGCGCTTGTCCTTGCAATCGGGAAGCCTCAAACGCTTAGACCCAGGCGCCGCCTCAACCAGGAACGTCCACTTCCTGCGTGAACGAACACCGGAACTTTCGCATGACCCTCTCTCTGAAGCCCTCGTTAATTGCCCGTTCCATGCTCCTTTTGACCCTTGCTCCGCTCCTGCTCCTTTCGGGCTGTACCCAGGAAGACCCCGTCGTGCCCGCGCGACTCACGCTGGACAAGCACGCCTCGGGAAATGACCAGACCACCCTGTACGGCCAGCCCCTCGCAGCGCCCCTCCGCCTCGTGGTCGAGGGGCCCGTTGAACCGGGCTTGCTGGGGGGAAAGGGGGAGCGTCGCGTCGCCGTGGGTCACATGGTCCGCTTCGAGATCGAGAATCCCGCAACCGGAGCCGTCTTTGACGCCAACAGTGAGGCCGTTTACGAGACCATCACCGATACTTCGGGTACGGCAACCGCCCTTCTCAGAACGGGCCAGTTTCCCGGCGATATCATGGTCTCCGCATCGTTGCCGGAGAATCCAGACCTCGGCACGGTTTCATTTCGGGCGGTATCCGGCGTGGAGCGCATCGGCGCGAAACTGGAAGGCCACACCGACGGACTGGTCGGACCCTTCGGCGTCAAACTGACCAACCCGGACGGAAAGCCCGCGTCGGGCGTTGAAGTGAACTTTCGCGTATCGGGCAGTTCCGAAGGTGCTAAGGTCGCCAAACACCGGGTGTTCACAGATAACGAGGGCAAGGCCGAGACTTTCTGGACCCTGGGCGACAAAGTCCAGCAGTACTTCGCCGAAGTCGAAATTGTGGACGACCGTCCAGACGCGACGCTGAACGAACGCTTCAATGTGCGCACCTTGTCCTTTGTGGCCATGGGTAACAACATGATCCACATGTTCCTGGTGCTCTTCGGCGGCCTGGCTATCTTTCTCTACGGCATGAAGCTCATGTCGGAGGGGCTCCAGCGCGCTGCGGACCGCCGCCTGAAGAGTATTCTACAGTTCATGACGCAGAATCGATTCATGGCGGTCGTGGCCGGCACCTTGATGACGGCCATCGTGCAGTCTTCAAGCGCCACGACGGTCATGACGGTGGGCTTCGTGAATGCGGGACTCATGTCCCTCACCCAGGCCATTGGCGTCATATTCGGCGCCAATATTGGCACAACCGTGACGGCGCAGATCATCGCCTTCAAGCTGGACGATCTGGCCTTTCCCGCCATCGCGATTGGTCTCGGGTTGATGATGTTCGTGCGGCGCCAGAACTGGAGTTCCTTCGGGCAGATCCTCCTCGGCTTTGGTCTGCTGTTCCTGGGCATGAAGACCATGAGCGACATTCTGGAGCCGCTCAGCCACAGCCCCGATTTTCAGGCCTGGTTTCAATTGTTTGACTGCACCCCCGAGCCCGGCGGCATGATGCCCGCGGGCAAAGCCCTCATGTGCATCCTTATCGGCACGCTCACCACCGTCGTCGTTCAGTCCAGTTCCGCAACGGTGGGCCTGGTGCTGGCCCTGTCCAGTCAGGGGCTTATCGGTTTCTACACGGCCGTGCCCCTGATCCTGGGCGATAATATCGGCACGACGATCACGGCCAACCTGGCCGCCATCGGCACCAGCCGCAACGCCCGCCGCGCGGCTCTGGCCCACACGCTGTTCAACCTCATCGGCACGGCCTACATGTACGTGCTCTTTTTCGTTCCGCTGTGGGGCGGCGAACCCCTCTTCCTGGGCTTCGTGGAATGGATCACACCTGGCGTCGTCCTTGGGGGAGCCAACGAAAACCTGCTGCGTCACGTGGCCAATTCCCACACCGCCTTCAACGTGATCAACGTGTGCATCTTCCTGGGCTTCACCGGCCCCCTGGCGCGCGCCTGCAAGTTCATCATTCCCGTACTGGAATCCGAGCGCGATTCCGTCTTGCGCTATCTGGAGCCCAAGCTGCTGAGCGCGCCCGCAATCGCCTTGGAGCAGGCTGTCCGCGAAGTGGTCTTCATGGTGCGCAAGGGACAGAAGTCCATGAACGAGAGCTGCGAGCTTCTCTGCGACGACAACGAGAAATTCGTCGATTCAATCCTCGCGCGCGAGGACGTGATCGACAAGCTCCAGCATGAAATCACCAGCTACCTCGTCGAGCTTTCCCGCACCGGCCTGGACTCCGATGAATCGGCGCTCATTCCGGCACTGGTCCATGCGGTCAACGATGCGGAGCGCCTGGGCGATCACGCCGAAGCACAAGTGGAGCTGTATCAGTTGCTCAAGGAGATGAAACTCAAACTGAGCGGTGAAGACCGGCAGGGCATCCGTGAATTTCAGGAAGACCTCAATGCCGAGTTCGAGTGCATTTACAAGACCCTCGAGGAGGGCGATGCCGGCAGCGTGGCCAACGCCCACCGGATTCACAAGCGCCTGAAGGTGCTCATGAAACGCCTTACGGATGAGCATGTGCGCCGCCTCGACGCGGGCAACCGCGACGTGCAGGCGGGCGTGATCTACCTGGATGCTTTGGCACACCTGGAGCGCGTCGGTGACCACCTGGTCAATATCGCCGAGCGTTCGGCGAGGGTGCTCAAGGTCACTACATCGTCGTAACTTTATCCATCAGGTCAATTCAAGTATCATAACGGCGCACCTTCGGGTGCGCCTTTTTTATGTCCACCCACCGAGGAGTTCGACCTTGTCCCGCAAGAAGAAAATACTATTCGCCCTGCTGTTGGCGCCGGTCGTGCTCGCCGTGCTAGTCGTCTTGATAGCGGGGCCCTGGCCGACCTACGCCGACTCGAAGTACCAATCACAGTCCTATTATCGCGAAGCCCTCGCGGATATCGCCGCCCATGCCGCCACAAGCGAAATTAACGCCTCCCCCGGAGCGCTCCAGGCGGGCTGGGCGAAGCGAAAGATTACCCCCGAGCCGGGCGTGCCCCTCGGCGGTTATTCAGGCCGGGGGAACGACAAGAAATCCACGGGCATTCGGGATGACCTCTATGTCCGTGCGCTTGCCCTGAGCGATGGCAGGGACACCGTCGTGCTGGTCGGCTCCGACATGCTGATCATCCCGCCGAACATTTCCGAGGCCGTGCGGGAGCGCTGCGCGGCCCAGGCCGGGCTCACGGGTGACCAGATTCTCTTCAATGCCAGCCACACCCATTGCGGTCCGGGCGGCTTCATGCCAGGCATGATCTCCGCCATGTCGGGCGGGAAATACGATCCCGTGCTCATTGAGTTTCTCGTGACTTCCTTTGTGGACGCCATCGTGGAAGCCCGGGAGCATCTGGAACCCGCTGCACTCGCGTCCGGCAGCGTGCAGGCCCGGCAGTATATTCGCAACCGTACCCGCGACGGCGCGCCCGTCGATCCCGAGCTCAGCTTTCTTATCGCAAAGCAGCATGACGGTGACGTGTGCTATCTCGCGAGCTATTCGGCCCATCCCACCAACTTCAGCAGCGATATGATGGAATTCAGCGCAGAGTATCCCGGTGAACTGATGCGCTTTATCGAGCGGGAAACCCGCCACGACGCCCAGTATCTGGGCGGGGCCGTGGGCTCCATGGGACCTCAGGCTCCAGAGGCCCCCACGGCTTCCGAGCGCGTCGTGGCCATGGGCCAGGGACTCGCGGGACTCATCCTCGCACAGGATGATCAACTCACGTACGCCGATCACCTCGATATCGCTTCGGCGGGCGTGCCCATCGGCATGCCGCCCTTCCAGATGCGACCCTCGGAGACCAGCACGAAGTGGAGGCTCTCGCCCATATTGACGGGCTTCCTTGGCCTGGAGCGCAAGGGCTGGATTCACGGGGTGCGTGTGGGGAACCTCTTCTTCGTCGGGATGCCCTTTGATTTCAGCGGCGAAACCAGCGTGGAGTGGAAGACCTGGGCCGAATCCCAGGGACTCGATCTGTGGACCCTCAGTTTCTGCTCCACCTACTGCGGCTATTTTTCTCCGGACAAGTACTATATGGAAACGCCCCTCGACTACGAGACGGGAATGATGAGCTGGTTCGGCCCCAACGTGGAAGCCTATTTTACCGAACTCTTCCACGAAATGGTGGCGCGCCTTGGTGCACCGGCAGAGGTGCCGTCTGTTGGATAATCCAAACGGCGTCGGTGACATGCCCAGTCATTGGGTTGCTCCGTCCCCCCGATGGCTGGCGGGCGCGTTCGCGCTGGTCCTGGCCGGTGTGGCGCTCCTCTTTCTCCTGTCTTCGCTGGAGGCCCGGTGGCTCAAAACCCAGCCCTGGAGCAGCGCGGTCTGGACGGAAGACTGCGCGATTGAGGCCGATGATGCGGTGGATGCCTGGAGTCGGCCTATCTCCATTGAGCAGAGCCTCGGCGACAGCGTGGTCGTCAAATTGATTCAGGAGGATATGGTCCGCGAAGCGCGGCGCCTTTCCGCCCAGCCGAGCAAGTCCACCAACCCGCTCGACACGAAGAGCCTGCTGAACCTCGAATTTCTTCCACGGGCCTCGATGGTCATGCTGGATTTGCCGCCTTCGGCGCTGGAGCCCGTGCTGCTATCCGGACGCCTGCCCGTTGCCGGTGCCCGAGAGGTCCTCGCCGGGCCCCTGCTTTCTGACCGCGATGTCGAACTGGAGGGGTTTACCTTCAAAGTGACCGGCCAGTTGTCGCCCCAGACCTCCGGCTTCAACAAGGTCTATGTTCTTCCCAGGGATCCCGCTCTGGAGCATGTATTTCTTCCCGCGCTCGGTGGACAGAAGGGGCGCTTCGTAGCCGAGACCCGCGGGCGGCTGGAGACGCTGATCCCAGAGCTCTTTGATCCGGCGA
The DNA here is from genome assembly GCA_942492815.1 of Candidatus Hydrogenedentales bacterium. Taxonomy (GTDB): domain Bacteria; phylum Hydrogenedentota; class Hydrogenedentia; order Hydrogenedentales; family JAEUWI01; genus JAEUWI01. The sequence goes on from OW818658.1 coordinate 1,206,178, forward strand.
ATGAAACGCTCCCGAAGGTTCATGGCGGCCCGGTCCAGACCCGTCCCTATATTGCCTGGGGCATCTGGATCGCCCTCCTGCTGGTGGCAACCGGCTCGTCCATCTTACTGGTCGAAGCCTGTCGGCGATTGTCCCGACTTCCCATACCCGTGCTTTCCCACGCCATGCAGGAAGTGGTGCTCCGGCCCCGGCTCTTCCGGAATCTTCTGCTGATCTTTTTCGGTGGCTTCTTCGGCGCCATGGCCCTTGGGCTGGCCGATACCGAACTGAACTACTTCTTCACTCAGTACGCCTCCCACGAGTTTACCGAGGGCGGGCTCAAGTATGTGGGTGATGCCTACGCGTCGGGCAATATCCCCGAAGCGGCCCACGCCACCTTCTTCAACAATTTCGTGGTGCAGACCCTGCTGCTTAGCACGGGTGCCTCGCTGGTGCCGCCCTTCTTTGCAGGCCTCGTCAAGATCATGCTCAGCTTCGTCGTCGTGGGCTTCGCCATGGCGCCCCTGTGGACTGAAACGGCCGCAGGCATGACCTACCACGCCATTACCCTCGGACTTGAACTTCCGCCTTATATCCTCACCGGCTTCGGGGTGGCCGTATGGGTCCAATATATATGGGGCTTCTTCTGGTCTCCGGTAAAAGTTTGGTATCTTGGCGACAAGGCCGCGGGTCAGCCCATCGTGGAAGAGGCAGCAAAGCTGTTGCCCCGCGGTCTCATGGTTCTGGCCGGTTGTACCGTCGTCAGCGGGATCTTTCTCTATATCGCCGCGTGGTACGAGGCGGTGACATTGATTTCCTTCCGCTGAGAGTTGATGTGGCGAGCATTTTCTTATATGCTCGATAGCTGAGGCAGGCCTTTGTATCGATTCCACGCGCAATGATCGGATCCCGTCGTTCGTGGAATGCCCGTCCCGATAGCTGGTTGGATTCCGCAGCAACTCAGGCGCGTCGTGCACCGCACGCCCCCAGGAGACGAACACGATGAACAATCATGAACTGACCCGACGTTCCTTTCTCGCAGTAAGCGCCGTGGCCGCCGGTACCCTGTCCGCCAGCCACTCGGCCGTTGCGAAGCCCGAGGTGGGCGCTCCCTTCAAGCTGGAGCCCCTCGGCTACGCCTTCGATGCCCTGGAACCGCACATCGACGCGAAGACGATGGAAATACACCACGACAAGCACCACGCGGCGTATGTGACGGGCTTGAATACGGCCCTCGAAGGACTCGACGCCTTCAAGGGCAAGTCCGTGGAATCGATCCTGGCCAGCACCGCGGACGTTCCCGAAGCGAAGCGCCAGGCCGTCATCAACCACGGCGGCGGCCACTACAATCACACGCTGTTCTGGGACATCCTGACACCCGGCGGTGCGAAGACGCCCGGTGCCGATGTGGCCAAGGCCATCGATGGGGCCTGTGGTTCCTTTGACGCGTTCAAGACCCAGTTTGAAGATGCCGCGAAGAAGCGCTTCGGCAGCGGCTGGGCCTGGCTGGTTGCGGATGCCTCCGGCAAGCTCGAAGTGATCAGCACCGCCAACCAGGACTGCCCGCTCATGACCGGCAAGACCCCGATCCTCGGCTTGGACGTCTGGGAGCACGCCTACTACCTGCACTATCAGAACCGCCGCCCCGACTATATCGCGGCCTTCTGGAACGTTATCAACTGGGACAAAGTAGGCGAGCGCTACGCCGCGATCTAACGATCAAAGGCACCGAAAATAAAAAGGGCCCGCTCTGAAGAGCGGGCCTTTTCGTATAAGCTTTGTGTTGTTGGACTCGATGCCATACGACCCATACGACCCATAAGACCCATTACCCCTCCACCGGCAGATCCGCCGTGCTGCCCGTGCGATATCCCGCCAGATCCAGCGTCACATAGCGATAGCCCGCCCGCGTAATTCCCGCCAGCACCGCCTCGCGCGTGGCCTCATCCAGCAGCTTCGGAAAATCCACCGGGTCGATCTCCACGCGGCACATTGTGCCATGGTGTCGCGCGCGATACTGCACGAAGCCCAATCCACGCAACACTTCCTCGGCGGCTTCCACCTTGCTCATCTCTTCCTGCACCACCCGTGTCCCCGTGGGGAAGCGAGAAGAGAGACAGGCAAACGAGGCCTTATTCCACGTGGGCAATTCCCGCGCGCGGCTCAGGCGGCGGATTTCTTCCTTGTGCAGACCCGCCTCCGCCAATGGCGCGATCACCTGGTGCTCCCGCGCGGCCCGGGCGCCGAGGCGCGTGGGGTCCAGCCGATCTTCCGTGATCTCGCCATAAGCGAGAATCTCGATGCCGTTCGATTTTGCGAACGCGTCCATCTGAGTAAAGAGCTCGGATTTGCAGTAATAGCACCGCGTGCCGTCATTCTTCAGAAAGGCTTCATTCTCGAATTCGGTGGTGGGGATAACCGTCAGATTCCATCCCCGCGCTTCGGCAAGCGCGATCGCGTCGCGAACTTCTGAGCGGGGAATACTGGGGGAATCGGCCAGCACCAGCCTGGCCCGGTCGTCCAGCACTTCGTGGGCGATACACGCGAGGTAAGCAGAGTCCACGCCGCCGGAATAGGCAATGGCCAGCGTGCCGTACCCTTCAAGCAGTGCCTTGAGGGAGCTTTCCTTGGCCAGAACGGAGGAGGGGATACTTTGTGTTGTCATGGTCGATTCACGATGGGGTTGCTGCCAGGGACTACAGCGTCTATTCTACCACGGGTGCGCCCGAAGGCTCCTCTTTAACGCCTTCTTTCACCCCCTCCAGAAAGACAGCCCGTACCTCGCGTCTCGGGAAGTATTCGGGATAGTGGGTATGGGCGCAATCCGGGCAGATTCCGTGGCTGAAATCGGCGTCTGTGTGCTCCTGAAGATAGGTCTCCACATGCTGCCAGTAGCCCTGGTCGTCGCGGATTTTCTTGCAGCAACTGCAAATCGGGAGGAGGCCGCAGAGGGTCTTCACGGCATCCAGGGCGGACTTCAACTCCGCCGTGCGTTCCTCCACCAGATGTTCCAGCACCCGCCGCTGTTCCCGTTCATGAACTTTCACCCGTCCCGTAAGGGCAAAGGACCAACCCAGGCTGGCGCCGAGCAGGGCAAAGTCCATAAAGTTCAACGTGAACCAGTTCGCGGGAAGGTAGCCCGGACCGAGCAGGCTATTGATGACGCAACCGATCAGGACCAGTCCCCAGGAATAGAGAAAGGAGGCACCGGCGCGGGAGCCCTGGCGCATCGAATATAGGGCGAGGCCCGCCATGGTGACGGGGATCACGAGGCCCCCGAAGAGCGTGGCATAGAGGGCCACCTGGTTGTTGAATAAGGTCAGGAACGCACAGGCCAGCGTAATCGAGCCGATGGCCAGATTAAGCTGTCCAACGCGCGGCGCATAGCGGCGGGCGTCCAGCAGGACATTGGACATGCAGGTTCCGATGAAGAGGGTTGTCACGCCGGTCAGCAGGAGCGCGTGCCTGCTCCATAGGGACGAATCGGGCCAGAGAAACATGTTGGCCGTGCCCGATGCCGCCATTTGCCAGACGGTGCAGGACAAGAGAAAAAAGCCGATCCAGAAATAACCGGGCTGGCGCAGGTGAACGAATATACAAAGGTTGTACAGCGCCAGCACCAGCAACGCGCCGGCCACGAGCAATGCCGTCGCCAGCACAAAGTTGGCGTGGCGATTGTGCGCGCTCAGGGTCCAGAGGCGCAAATCGAAGCGGAGCGCACCATAGTTCTCGACGCAGAGGTAGTAGGTGTTCGACTGATTTGGGGCGACTTCCACGGGAAAGGCGGGCGATAGTCCGGGCAATTCGCGGTCCCAGAAGGGCCGACGAACTCCCGCGCTCGCACTTCGCGTGACGCCGTCACCGCCAATCGCGTAGAGGGTAACTTCCCCGAGTCGGGGGTTGGAGAGCTCAAGGGCCATCCAGCCGCCGGCTGCAGCTCCCGGTATGGTTAGGCGAAACCAGTGATTAAACTTGGAGTAGCCGTAGTTGACCCGGTTGCCGTCGGAGGGTTTGAAGGCACCCTGACTGTCCAGCGCTTGAATGTCGTTGATCGACAAGGTGCCGGTTTCATCGACGAGGTAACCCTCGTTGACCACGCGGGGCGACTCCGCCGCCACCGAATAGTGAAGCAGGAAAAAGAAGACGGAAACGAAAAGGGGTAGAAGGGGGGACTTGGACGTCGTAGACAACAGGATGCTCCGGAATTGGGCAGCGATGGGGGCGTAGTTCGCTGACCCATTGTACCCGAAGAACCTGAGAACCGCCAGTTTTTGGGCAGCAGCGTCAATTCGGAAGCAGAATACTAGAATTGAATTCCCAGTGCATGCAACTCGCGCGTTGCGGCTTCGGCCCATCCGCGATTCGCGGCGGGGCTCGCCGGACTCGGGTGGAGAATGCGCCCGATGGTCCCGTCGAATCCAGGCAGAGCCACGCGGATTCGGGCTTCGGCGAAGGCACCGACGCCGATCACCGCCTTCGGCTTCAGGGCGACAGTCAGGGTGGCCAGGGCCTGGTCGCACGCGTCAAAGAGTTGCTTTTGCTCTGTTCTGGGCAACTTGTCCGGGGTAAAATTTCGGCTGCTCTCTTCCATAAAACAGAGGGGGCAGTAATTGTGGACGAAGAATTGCTTGAAGAAGCGCTCCGGCGTTTGAAAGTGCTGCCGGGCCCATCCCCAGAGTCGCGCGCCGCTGACCTCACTTCGCGTGCAGGCAAAGCCCTCGATGGGGCGCTTCGGGTGCTCCAGGGCAGGTTTATCCACCGGTGCCTCGATGCCCAGCCAGTCGCGAACGAAACCTACCTCGCCAAAGGGCACGCCGGTCTGGGCCATGCCCCACGGTCCCGGATTCATACCCACCAGCAAGACCTCGATGCCTGCATGGGCGTGGTTTCTGAGATAAAGCTCGTGAGAACGCCGGGCATACACGAGGGGATTGTAGACGCGGGTGACGGGCGGCGCGAACGCAAGCGCGTCACAGGCATCCGAAAGGCGCCGGGCAATTTGCACGGGGAGAGGGGCAGAGGGCATGGTCAGGCAACTGGACTCGACGGGTTATTTCGTGGCTTTCGGCTTGCGCTTCGCGGGCGCTTTTTTCGCGGCAGCCTTCTTTGCGGGGGACTTTTTCGGCGCGGGTTTGGCCATCTGCGCCTCCGCTTCCGCCGCTTCGTCCTCTTTCGCGCGCTTCATAGCGGCGGCGAAGAAGGGGTCCACGGCCGGCGCGGGCAGATCGTTCATGTCCGCCGTGTGCCTGCGCCCATTGTCCTCCGGGGCTGCCGCCGTAACGGGCGCGACCCGAACTTGACCCTCGGCGTAGAACGGATCCTCACCATCGTCCGGCTCGGAATAGTCCACGGATTCACCGGGGTCGATGGTATACAGCGTCTGCATGCGCGTCAGTTCGGTTTGGGCCAACTGGCCGAAGCGGGTGTCGGAAGCCCGGTCCAGAATCTGCCCCAACAGGCCCATCGCGTCCTTCGCCTGGTGGAGGTGGGACTCGCGCAACTTGGCCAGGTGGAAGGTGGCTTCCGCCCAGACCAGCTTCTTGCCAAAGTACCGCTCTGAAATCTCCAGAAAGAGGGCCGCCGCTTCGGCATAGCGATCCTCGGATTTCAGCAGGCGGGCCGCTTCAAAGAGTGCCGCGTCCGTGTTGTCCAGGTAGGCGCGATAACGCTTTATGGCGCCATCCACATCACCCCGCAGGGCGAGCTTGCGCGCCTCGGCAAACTCCGAGGGCTCCTCAATTCGCATGTTGAAGGGGCTGATCTGGTCGATGACGCGATTGGAAAAGGACACGGCGATAATGCGCCCGAAGTAGAAGGCCAGGGGCGCAAGGAAAATGAAGCACCACACCAATATACTGATCTTGTGGTCATCCGCCGTATGGCTGTAGAACGCGCGAACGATGAAGGCGTAGGTAACCAGCATTGCCACGTTCATGACCATGGCCACGGGGATCGGCACGGTTTCGTTTTTGCGGTCCCAGATGCTCTTAATCAGGTGTCCGACGTAAATAATGCATCCGACCGCGCCAACCAGCGCCAGGAACTCAAGGAAAGTGGGGAGTTCGGTGGCAAACTGCAGCCATGGATACTGTGTTGGAAGTTCGTTTGGCATTTTTCCTTTCCAGCGTCCCTCGAGGGACCTACCCGACATGGCGCGGCCACGACTGAGTGTACTGAGGGAATTCTACCCTTCCCATCGCTACAAATCCAGTATAAGAATTATTATGCTTATCGTCAAATGTTTTCACGATTTTTTTGATTGCGTGCTCCTTTGGGCGGTATTGACCCGGCGCGTCGCGAGTGAGTGCCTGTTTTGTTGACATAATGGGTCAAAGTTGCGCAACATGAGGAGAGGCTTTGGGTGTAACGGGTGGTGTTTGGTCCATCGAGACCAGCTATCTCGCATGGGAACAGGTCCCGCCAGAGTCGGCTTGTTGGTTCGAATCAGTGCGTTTGTCGCAGTAAAAAGGGAGAGGGTAGCCGTCCCATGCCGGATTTATCACAGGTAGAGCGCGACAAATCACGCGCAATCCCGTTGCACCAGGTTCAAAGTGAGCTGCTGGCCACCCTGGACCAGTCGGACGAGTCCGGCGTGGCGGATGCGGTGGATATTCTCATCAGCCAGGGGGCCTACCATGGGGCCAGCGACATCCACCTGGAACCCTGGAGCGACTATTTTTCCCTGCGCTACCGTATCGATGGCATTCTGCAGCAGGTGGCCCTGATTCCCCGTGAGTTTCAACCCAAGATCAATGCGCGCATCAAGGTGCTGGCCGATCTGGTGGTCTACCGCAAGGATGTGCCCCAGGACGGCCGCATCGACTTCGAAAAGACCTCGTGCGGACGGCCCCTGCGCGTTTCCACCGTGCCCACCATCAAGGGCGAGAAGACGGTAATCCGCCTCCTGGGGGACACCCTCGAGCTGTACACGCTGGAGACGCTCGGCTTTCAGCCCAAGGTGATCAGCCACCTCCGGGAGATTATCACGCGCACGACCGGCACCCTGCTGCTGACGGGGCCAAGCTCCAGCGGCAAGACAACGACCATCTACGCGCTGCTGCGAGAGATGATGGATTTGCAGAGCAACACGACGAACATAGTCACCATCGAAGATCCCGTGGAATATTCCATGGACAAGATCTCCCAGATCCAGATCAATCCCCACGTGGAGTTTACCTTCGCCACGGCCCTGCGCGCGATCCTGCGACAGGACCCGGAGATTATCATGGTGGGGGAGATTCGCGATCTGGAGACGGCGCGCATGGCCGTTCGCGCGGGCCTCACGGGCCACTTCGTCATCAGCACGATCCACAGCGGTACGGCGGCGGGCGTGTTCACGCGTCTGCTGGACATGGGCATCGAGCCCTTCCTCGTGGCCTCGGCCATCACGGCCGTCATGGCCCAGCGCCTGGTCCGGCTCAACTGCCCCGAGTGTACGGAGGCCTACGCGCCCTCGCCGGGCTTGCGGGAACGCTTCGTGCCCAAGAAGCAGAAGGCGGTCTTTTATAGGGGCCAGGGTTGCGAAGCCTGCAACGGCATCGGCTACCGCGGCCGCGCCACCATCGGCGAACTTTTCTCTGTGGACCAGGAAATGGCCGAGTCCATCCTGCACTCGCCCACTAGTTCATTCCTGGAAGACTTGGCAGTGAAGAAGGGCATGCAAACCATGGCCGAAGATGGGCTCGACAAGGCCTTCAAGGGCATCACGACGCTGGATGAACTGCTGCGGGTACTGCCGAATATTCTGGATTGATTGCGCGTTCGCGATGCTCATTTTTGCATCCGTGCCCATCCGTGTAATCCGTGGTCAACACCTCTTGATTTCTTGACCACGGATTACCTAGAGCAGCCGTTGGCCGCAACCAAAGTGCTCTTGATTCGCGGTTGTGGTTGAATTTTTTTGAACCGCGAATGGACGCGAATGGATGCGAATTTTGAATGCGTTTGTACGGTGCGCGTTGTTGCAGCCTGATAAATAGAATAGGCATCCTTTCCCTTGCTAACCCTTACAAAAGGAGGAAAGGATGCCATGAACTTCACTGAATTATACGGCGGCAAAATATTTGGTTCAATCCGCGGCTTTGACCGAATTCGATTTCGCGGCACGATACGCTGGATTGCCAATGAACGTGGTATTCAGCGCTTTGCGGGTATGCAGAATATCTTGTTGAAGCACTTTAAGTCCTGGGCGCAGTCCAAGACAGACTTTGTTCGTAGTTGCTGTGCGCGCCGCGCGAAGGAGTTGAAGATCCCGATGCGTTACCTGGAGAGCGGCGGGGTGGATAAAGAGGCCCTGGCGGGAGATTGCCGCCAAAGAGGGCGTCCGGGAAGACGGGTCGATTTGCATGTTCAGCGTGGTGGAACCTTGCTGGGCCCCTTCGGTATCAGGCAACCGGGAATCGAAGGAATTGGAACTTCACATGCGCTCACGCCGCTGCGTCTGGATTTACCACTACTGGGATGACCCTTCATTGGGTTTCGGCCATACTCGTCTTCAGACGTGGTTGCCCATGACCGCCCAGATTTGTCTCAACGGCCGCCATTGGTTGGAGAAGCAATTACAGGCAAACCAGATCGGCTATATCAAGGATGGCAACTGTTTTCCGTGGATAGCGGACATTCAGGCAGCGCAAGGGTTGCTGGACGAGCAGCTTCGCACGAACTGGCCCCAACTGCTGGACCACTTGGTGGAGCGCATCCTGCCCGAGTTCCACTCGGTGTTTGCGCCCCTGAATCTGGAGCACTATTGGTCCGCCGACGAAACGGAGTTTGCCACGGATGTCATGTTTAAATCCGTGAAGGAGCTGGACCAGCTTTTTCCCACCCTCGTCCAATACGGAATGAAGGTGTCGGACAGCCCGGCGGTCATGCGCTATCTGGGACGGCGCAAGCCCGAACAATCGGGCATGGGCCAGGGCCAGGCGCCGAAGGAAATACGCGGCGACTACCGGCGGCGTTACGAAGGGGTTCGGATCAAGTACTCCATCAACAAGAACTCGATAAAATGCTACAACAAGAGCGGGAGCGTGCTGCGTGTTGAAACGACCGTCAACGACACGCGGGAATTCAAGGCCTTCCGGCATCCCAACGACGACGAGACCAAGGAAGCGTCCTGGCAGAAAATGCGCAAGGGCGTCAGTGATCTGCACCGCCGGGCCGAGACGAGCAGCCAGTCCAACGAGCGCTTTCTCGACGCCGTCTGCGCCACCCAAGTCGAGGAAAAACTCCAGGAAGTTATGGGAGGCCCCTGCAAGCCTATCCGCCCCAAGTCCGGCCAGAACTACCGGGCGCTCAACCCTTGGAACGACGGAGACTTTAAGCTACTGGCATTCCTGGCCAAGGGAGAGCATCACCTCAACGGCTTCAGGAACAAAGACCTGCGCCAGGCCCTGTACCCGGTGCAAGAAGACGACATCATCGAGCTCAAGAGGGCTTCGGGCAAAGCGACACGAAGCATTCGCTTACTGCGGGCACACGGCCTGATACGCAAAGTGCCCAAGGCCAGAAGGTACGTCCTGACCGAAAAAGGCCGAAAATTCTCCCAGGCGCTCCTCATCGCATCATCCATTGAAACAAAACAACTTATGCAACTCGCCGCATGAAAAACTTGCTGAAAAAACAAGATAATGGCGGATAGTAGTACGGATGGGCACAGATAGCAAAGGCTTGAGCGGTCACATGCCATTGCGATTCTATTCGAGTGACTGCGGATTGCGTATCCATTCCACTTCAATCCACCGCCGCACGCTGTTAATCAACAAGATTTCGTCCGCCTTCGCCAAATCGTCCACGGTCAATATCCGTTCCTCGATCTCGCCCGACTTCAGCAGGTGCCGCCGGAAGACTCCCGGAAGCAGCCCCGCTTCCAGCGGCGGCGTGCAGCGCTTCTCGCCGAAGCGCAGCACAACATTGGCGTACGTCGATTCCGTGAGCTGTCCATCACGCGTCCACAGCACCACGTCCGTGCAGTCGGGACGCGTGGCGCGCGCTTCGTCGTAGCAGGCGCGCCGCGTCGTCTTGTGGTGGGTCCAGGGCTGCTGGCTGTCGATAGGTGCGCGGGCGAGGCCCACTTTCCACGGCGTTGGCGCGGGGAGCAATTCGTCGGTGATGGTCAACGCGCCGCGCTTGTCGAAAAGCACCCGTACCTTCGCGGGGAAGCGCTCCACCTGGGCGCGATAGGCCTCCAGCGCGTCGCGCACCTCTTCTCGCGAGAAGGCATAGCCGAAGTATACGGCGGAATCCGCCAGTCGGTCCAGGTGTTCCTCCAGCAGAAAATAGCCCGTTGCCTCCAGGCGGAGTGAAGCAAGAAGTTCAAAAGGCGGCTGCACATGATAGAGGACCGCTGTCTTCTGTTCGCACTCCTGATACTCGCGCTCCACTTCGGAGTCCCAGGTGACACCGCTTCCGGCGGCATAGCGCGCGAGACCCTTGTCGCGATCCAGGGTTGCCGTGCGGATCGCCACGCTGAAGCGGGCCTGGCGCTCCGGGGCCCACCAGCCGATGGCTCCGCAATAGACGCCCCGGGGGCCCATTTCGAGTTCCCGGATGAACTTCATTGTCTCGATCTTCGGCGCCCCCGTGACCGAGGCGCAGGGGAAGAGCGCGGCGAAGATATCGGGCACGGGTGCCTCGCAATGCCCGGTGACGGTGCTGGTCATCTGCCACACAGTCGGGTAGCGCTCGATGCTGAACAGCTCGGGCACCTCGATGGAGTTCACCGCGCAGACCCGGCCGAGATCGTTGCGGAGCATGTCCACGATCATGAGGTTTTCCGCCCGCTCCTTGGGCGAGTTGTGCAGGGCCTCGGCCATGGCACGATCATCGGCGCCGCCCATACCGCGCGGGCGCGTCCCTTTCATCGGACGCGTCGTGATGCGGTCACCATCAAGCTCGAAAAAGAGTTCGGGTGACAAAGACATAATCACCTGCTCGCCCAGATCGAGGTAGGCCGCGTAGCGGCACTGCTGAGCCTGGAGGCGCTCAAAAAACCAAGCCTCTGGCTCCGCATCGAAATGGACCTCCAGCGGATACGTGAAATTCACCTGATAGGTATCGCCCGCCGCGATGTGCTCCCGGATGCGGGCGAGGGACGCGCGATAGGCGGCTTTCTCCAGGCTCGGCTTCCAGTTCAGCGCGGGCTGACTCAGCGGGGCGCTGGTGGGCAACGCTTCGTAGCGTGGTTCCCGGTAAACGCCGAACCACAGGAGCGGGAGATCGCGGGGTTTGTGCGTCTGAAACGCGGGGTCGAAGGCGGGTGCGGCTTCGTAGGAGATGTAGCCCGCCACGTGGTAACCCCGGATCACCTGCTGCTCCAGGATGGCGAGGATAGAGCGTACCTCGTCGATCCGCGCGGTACAGAATTCCGCGATGGGTGACGCGTAAACGCGCAGGGTATCGCCCTGGGGAAAGAGGATGCGTCCGTAGGGCGATCTTGTATCAGTCGTGTGTGACACGTTGGGCATCTGAAATCTTCTTTACTATCAACCTGGCTCTGGAAGTCCAAAAGTGAACGGCGGTATGGAGCGCCGGCGGCCCGCCGGCAATGCACCGAATGTGCAAAACCCCTTGCAAACGCGCAGTCTTATCTGTGCGGAACTGTGAAAATCTGTGGGAAGATGCTCACACTTAAGGTCCCCCGGAAAAGTCAGAAAAAAAGTCTAACCACGAATGGACACGAATTCACACGAATAAGAAACCGAGATGCAACGCACGCAATCGACTTCCTCGAAGATTCATAGCTTGAACTCAACCAAATAAAGGCAATATTAACCACAAAGAACGCAAAGAGCGCATAGAAAGGAACTCCTTTGTGCTCTTCGCGTTCTATGTGGTTTCGTCCCGGATTCTTTTATGTGAATTCGCGTTTACTTGCGATTGGACTTCATTCTCACCACAAAGTCGCTAATACGCTACGTTATAGACCCGCATTGCGTTCGAGGAGGTTTGCGTCGCAAACTCGTCGAGCGGCACGCCTTTCAACTCCGCCAGGAAGGCGGCCGTGTGCTGCACATGCCAGGGCTCGCAGCGCTTACCCCGCAGGGGGATGGGGGCGAGGTAGGGCGCGTCGGTTTCCACCAGCAGGCGGTCCATGGGGACCACCTTCGCCGCCTCCTGCAGGGTGACCGCTTTGCTGAAGGTCACGTTACCGGCGAAGGAAATGTAGAAGCCCAGTTCCACGAACTTCTCCGCATAGTCGGGCCCGCTTCCGAAACAGTGCATGATGCAGCCGGTCAAGCGATCCGCGAAACCCTTCAGGATGGCGTGGCAGTCTTCGTCGGCTTCGCGGTTGTGAATAACGACGGGAAGATTCAGCTCGCAGGCCAGGGCCAACTGAGCTTCGAAGGCTCGGGCCTGATCGGGGCGGGGCGAGTATTCGTTGAAATAGTCCAAGCCCATCTCCCCGAGGCCGACGACGCCGGGTTGCACCGCCAGATCGCGGAGTTCGTCGAGTACGTCGGCGTCGACGTCCTTCGCGTAGTAGGGGTGCATACCGACGACGGCGTGAACACGCGGGCCCGTCATCGCGACCGCCGCACGGCTGCTGGCCATGTCGTCACCGATAACCACGAGCCAGTCGAGCTTTTCGAGGCAGGCTTCCACGACGGCATCCCGGTCCACATCGAAGCGTTGGCTCTGGAGGTGACAGTGGGTGTCGACCAGGCCCATCAGCTTGCGCCACCCTCGCTCTTGCCGCTTCCGGTGCCGCGCTTGCGCTTGCGGTTGCGGCGCGGACGTGAGCGCTTGCCTTCGGCGTCGGCTTCGACCGCACCATCGGGCAGGGCTTCCGCCGGGGTCACGGCCGCAGGTGCGGCGGCGGGCGTTTCACGGCGCGGACGCTCGGGCCGTTCAGCGCGTTCGCGGTTCGCGGGGCGCTCGGGGCGATCTTTGGATGGGGGACGATCAGAGCGCTCGGGACGATCACCGCGTTCGGGGCGGGCCGGACGACGCTCTGGGCGCGCGGAGCGCTCCGCAGGGGCCGGGGCTTCCACTTCGGCGCTCTTCGGCTTCAGCGCGTCTTCCGCCTGCTTCGTCTTCACATCCTGGCGCGCTTTCTTGCGCATGGCCTCGTACTGCTCGTTTTCATAGCTCAGGCAGCAGAGGAGGCGACCACATTGGCCGCTGATCTTGGAGGGGTTGAGGGAAAGATTCTGGGCTTTCGCCATGCGCATGGAGATGGGGTGAAACTCGTTCATCCAGCTCGAACAGCACAGCTCGCGACCGCAGCCGCCGATGCCGCCGACCATCTTCGCTTCGTCGCGCACCTGAATATGGCGCATCTCAATGCGGGCGCGCAGATCATGGGCCAGATCGCGCACGAGTTCGCGGAAATCGACCCGGTCGTCGGCGGTGAAATAGAAAATTATCTTGCGCTTGTCGAAGGTGATTTCCACGTCCACCAGCTTCATGGGCAGGTGGCGGGACTTGATCTTCTTCAAGCAGATGGCCCGGGCCTTCTGCTCTTCCTCTTCGATAAAGGCGTAATTCTTTTCGTCCTTGTCCGTGATGCGGCGGAGCACCTTCATGGAGAAGCGCTTGGTCATTTCCTGGGGGCAGGGCTCGGGCGGGAGGATACAGGTGCCCCATTCCTCGCCGCGATCACTCAGCACGATGCAGGAGTCGTCCCGGTTGAGGGGAAGCTCGGCGCACAAAAAAGAAAACACCCGGCGGGGTTTCCGCAGGCGGATTTTGACGACATTCATACTCAAAATCTCTCCAAAGCCGGTTTCTCAGGCCGCGAGCACAAAAAAGAGGTCGCGGAAGATCCGGTCGATATTAATATTGCGTTCGATGTAGACCCAGGACTTTTCGATGGCGGCGAGCTTTTCTGGATAGTCGTGACCGCTGTAGTGCTCCAGCGCGGGAACCTGATCACGGTTGAGGACATGCTGCGCGTCCCGGGTCATGGTGTAGACCCATGCATCACGATACCACGTTTTGAAGAGGTAAAGGTACTCCAGATAGTCCCGGCGGAGCTGGCCTTCGACAAAGGCGGCCTGCTCCTTCTTCTGATCTTCGAGGTCCTCCCGGGACTGGTCCGGGGTGGAGTCACTCTCCAGCTCGCTCAGCAGGGCGGCCTTGCGCTCCTCCATGTGCTGCTTGAGCTGACCCACGAAGGATTCACTCACCAGCAGCGGGTCTTCGCCGGCTTTCAAGCGCCGGGCCACGTCCAGCACGGCCTCGCGCTTGTTGGTGGTGACCAGATCGAGGGCGCGGGAAACCTGGCCCTGGGCCACGGAGGCGACGGCCTCGGCCGTGGTCGCGTCCTGAGCGTGATCGCGCATGAGGATATCGGCCACGGTGGCGGGCTTGAGCGTGCCGAAGCGGACCTGCTGGCAGCGCGAGCGGATGGTGGGGAGGAGGACGCTGGGGTAGGCGGTCTGGAGCACGAAGGTGGTCTTGCTCGCAGGCTCTTCCAGGGTCTTCAAAAAGTGGTTCTGGGCGTCGGGCCGCATGCGGTCGGCATCCTGGATCAGAATAACGCGCCATCGCCCTTCGAAGGGGCGGTAAGCCGCGAGCTCGGAAATGGTATCGATAGCATCGACGCTGATATTGCGCACTTTGCCCGAAGGGGCCACGATCTTGACGTCGGAGTGATTGCCCGATATGACCTTGCGGCAAGACAGGCATTTGTCGCAGGCATCGAAGGTGCCCGAGGTGCAGTTGATGGCCTTGGCCAGCTCGATGGCGGCGAAACGCTTGCCCACGCCCTCGGGTCCCCAGAAAAGCAGGCCGTTGGGCACGCGGTTCTGCTGGAGGATGTTGCGCATGAGGCGCAAGGGGATGTCCTGATCTTTGATGTCGTTAAAGCTCATGAGATTTCCAGAAAGTAATCGGACCGATCGGGCGGATCAGACTGATCGGAACGACCATTCAGATCGGTCCGATCCGTCCGATCAGTCTGATAGTCCCTCATTCTACCCGCGCCGCCAGTACCGCGTCCACGACGCGGCAGATCTTCTGATGCACGTCTTCAATCGGGGCTTCGCCGGAGATGAGGTATATGCGACTCGGCTCGGCCACGGCCAGGCCCAGAAAGCCTTGGCGCACGCGCTCGTGAAAGTCGATGGATTCCTGCTCGATTCGGTCTTTTCGGCCACGGTTTCGGGCGCGCTCGAGGCCCACCGCAACGGGGACATCGATCAGGAGCGTGCAATCGGGCCAGACGCCGCCGGTGGCGATGTCGTTGAGCGTCTTCAAAATATCGGCATGGATGCCCCGTCCGGCACCCTGGTAGGCCGTGGTGGAATCGGCGAAGCGATCACAGAGGACTATCTGGCCCGCGGCGAGGGCGGGGGCTATCTTCTCATAGATGTGCTGGGCGCGCGCGGCGGCATAGAGCAGGAGCTCGGCCGTGGAGCCCATGCCATCGTGATCCGGGTTCAGGAGGACGCCGCGGATGGCCTCGGCGATGGGGGTGCCGCCGGGCTCGCGGGTGACGATGACGTCGTAGCCCGCTTCCACAAGGTACTCCCACAACAGGGTGATCTGGGTGGACTTGCCGCAGCCTTCCACACCCTCAAAGGTAATGAAGCATCCGCTCATGGGGTAAACACCTGGCGCCGGGCCTCGCGGCCCGCCTCGAAGAACTGCATCAGAGCCTGGGCGTCGCTGCGCTCCACGGCGGTAAGAAAATCATTCAACTGACCCCGGAGGGATTCCAGTCCGTCCATCACGGCCTCGCGATTGGTCAGGGTGATGTCGCGCCACATTTCCGGGCTGCCTTCGGCCAGGCGGGTCATGTCGCGAAAGCCGTTGCCCGCGAATTCCCGCGAGGCGCCGCGCTCCACGGCGGAGGTGGCCAGGAGCGTGGCCATAATGTGGGGTATGTGGCTGGTACTTGCGAGGATGGCGTCGTGGCGCACCGGGTCAATGGTCACCACACGGGCACCACTCCGTTCCCAGAGGGCGCGGACCAGCCGGGTGACTTCTGGATCCAGATCGGGACTTTCTTCAATGAAGCAGACGCTATTGTTATAAAGGCTGGCCGTGGCATGTTCCGGACCGGACTTTTCCGAGCCAGCCATGGGGTGGCAGCCGACGAAGCGTCGGGGTGCGGGCCAGAGTTTGGCGGCGTGGGCGCAGATGGTGGCCTTGGTGCTGGCCACATCGAGCATGATCGCGGTGGGTCGAGCCGTCGCGCGGAGGATGTCCAGCGCATCGAGTACGGTGCCGGCGGGGGTGGCGATGACGATGCAGTCGGCGTCGGCAGCGACGCCGGCAAGATCGAGGGTGGCTTCGTGAATCGCACCGAGGGAGAGGGCCGTGTCCAGGGTTTCCTGGCGGCGCCCCACGCCGGTGATGTGGCGGGCCGCGCCAGAGGCCTGCATGGCCAGGCCGAGGGAGGCCCCCAACAGTCCCGCGCCTACGAGGACGACGCGGTCAAACAATGGATCCATACCTACTCCGGTTTCGGGGACCTGCACGTACGCCCCCCCAAATTGCTTCCCAAGACAAGGAGCTAGTGTATCGTATTGCGGTTGGGGATTGCATGCCCGCGCTTGACATCGGGGCGCGCTTCGCGTACGCTATCCATAGAGCTGCTATGCAGACACAACAAATGGAGGCGCGAGCGCCATGGATTCCAAATTTTTAACCGGCAGTGTGGACATGATGATACTTCAGGTGGCCCAGGGGGGACCCACCTACGGCTACGAAATCACCCAGGAGGTGATGCGACGCTCCGAAGGCTTTTTCGAGCTGAAAGAGGGCAGCCTCTATCCCGCGCTGCATCGACTGGCGCGCAAGGGCATGCTCGAATGCTACTGGGAAGACAAAGACACCGGACGCCGCCGCCGCTTCTACCGCCTCACCGCCGAAGGCGCGAAATCCCTCGCCGATCAACGCGCCGACTGGGAGCGCTTCGTCGCCGGTGTGAATGGGGTGCTGGGACTGCGCGCGCAGGGAACGGGGTGAGGGGTATCCGCCGAAAGTGAAAAATGGTAAAATGGCTTTGTAAGGAGTCAGCCATGACAAACATCGACGTTCAATATGTGACCGGCGCGGATGGCAAGCAGGTGGGGGTATTTGTACCTATTGATGCATGGCGGGACATGGAATCAAGAGGTGAAGCGGCCTATCTGATGAGCACCGAAGCCAAAAAACACCGGGCCTCAGTTTCGGAAGTTGGAACCGAGAAGTATAGGTCGTTGGAAGAAGCGGGCATTGAGATTTCCGAGCGCACAGGATTACCCGTCTTTCGAGTCTCGAGCAATGGCCGTCCGATAACGCTGGAAGACGTGAAGAAGTTAGAGGATGAATGGTGAGTGTCGGCTTGCTCGACGTCAACATGCTCATCGCACTGGCTTGGCCGCTACATGTTCATCATGAGACCGCGGAAACTTGGTTTATCGCCAACGGCAGTTATGGATGGGCCACGTGTCCAATGACGGAAGCCGCCTTTGTTCGGATTTCCTCCAATCCCCGGATACTTCCGGAAGCCGTTACCCCTTCCGCCGCGGTACTAATGCTGGAAACCCTGGTGGCGAATGAGTATCACGAATTCTGGCCCGACGCAATCTCAATTCGCACGGCCACGGGTCATACAGGACATATTTCAGGGCACAATCAAATTACCGACGCCTACTTATTGGGGTTGGCCATACAACAGCGTGGGAAACTGGTGACGTTGGATCGGGCCCTTACCGCGCTGCTTCCCGACAAGTACGGCGAAGGTGAGTTTCTCGAAATCGTCGGGCATGGCCGAGATTGATGCGAATGGGTTGGAAGTCGGCCAAGCCATTGCTAGAGGTTCGGCGCAAAGAGGAACGGCGATGGAAATTCCAGAGCTTCAATACATCACCAACGCGGATGGCGAGCGGCTAAGCGTCATCGTGCCCATTTCGATTTGGCGGGAGATCTCGTCTGAACTCGAAACGGCCTATCTGCTCAGCAGTCCCGCCATGAAAAAGCGCCTGCTCGAAGCCAAAGAACGAACTGACGGGTGTATCTCGTTGGAGGAAGTTCGTGCAAGGCTCGGACTCTGACGGTGTTGTTTTCGGCGGCGGTACGTTCCCAAGTCGCTGCGAGTGGCTACGCTAGCGGCACCACCTTCAACTCACCCGGGTGCTGCCCCGCGTGCCACAGGTCATAGCGTAGTTGCTGATTCATCCAGCTTTCCGCCGTGGTGTCAAAGGCGATGGAAAGGCGCGCGGCCATTTCAGGGGAGATGTCCGCGCGGCCATTCAGAATGCTGGAAAGGGTCTTGCGGCTAACGCCCAGCGCCTTCGCGGCATGGGTGACGCTCACACCGAGGGGATCGAGGCAAAGTTCCTTGAGGACCTCGCCCGGATGGGGGGATAACAGAGTGCTGACGTGCACAGATTCACTTCTGTCAATGAGTCAACTCTTACCCAATAAGATATCATATGCCTCTTCACCCCCCTGAGTGGCCTCCAACACGTCATACAAATCTGCACGAGGCTCTCCATTCCAGCTGAAGTATGCAATACCAGACGCCCAAGCCTTTAGATCCGGGAAATTGCGCCTTACACCGCTCCAAGCAGTATTCCAAATTCTGGGCGTGTCAGTGCTGTGCGGGTGCTGAAGAACAATAGTCGGATTGAAGCGTTTTGTAAGCTCCAGCATTTCATTGCAGCGCTGCCAGCGGATACTACCTTCCCTAAAATTCTTATGCACGCGGGCGCTGTACGCATTCAAGTCATGACAACCGAGGACAAGCACGCGTTCCCCTGCGATCTCCAAGAAATGGGTGTTGATGTCGACAATCTGCACCAGATCATCCTCCTGGTCCATGGTTGGATAGGATTTACCGGTCCAGAATACGCTATTACTTGCAATTTCATAGACGGCCACGAGCTCCGCATGAGTTGGTATTTCATCGCCATAGAGATCTATGCCTATCGTCAGCACATCCACTTTTCCTTGCGCGGCCTTGAGTACGCGGTCAGTTACCGTACTCCTTAAAGCGATCTCGGCCAATTCACGGAGTGTATCCATGTCCTCCGGTCTCGAAGTCCAGCTACTACCACCAGTCCAAGTTGATGGAAACGGAACGGAAACAAAACCACCCGGAGTGATCAAAAACTTTAGATGAAGTCCATCTGGCCAGGGGTCTGCCAAGGCTTCGAGTAGCATAAACTCACCAAAGGCCGGATCAAATGGCTGGCCACAGACAACAACCCTACCAATCAACGTCGGGCCATATTCACCCGAGTCAAACCATTGGCCCGGCGATTCTTCATCCGGTGTAGAACCGCCCTCATCATTCTCATTTTCTGCCTCAACTGGAGGGCTATCGGTGTGAGCACCTCGGCGGGGAACAATAGAGAATCCCAAGCGATCAAGGAGTGAGTTGGATTCGCGCCCGCCACTGAATTCTTCGGGATCCATCTCCTTTCCCGTGGCGTACTTGACGGCCAGCGAGATCGCGTATTTCGGCGGATACCTACGGCCCTCATGGACAAGTGTGTATCGCCGTGATTCCCTGGACTTGGGTACTCCAGTGCGGTCAATCTCGACGAGCGCGGCTAGAACGTTTTTTCTGGTGATCTCAGGAATGGCCATATTGCGTATCATCCCGTCTGGTGGTTCCATCTCATACCAGCAATTTGAAGTTCGATTAGCTTCCCATATCCGTTGATATGAAATCGATCACCAGCCAAGATGACTTAGGATACGTCAACCAAAGCGACTTGTGACCGCGCATAGAGCAATTAGTATCAGACGAAAAACAAAGAGATTCAGGACTTTCCATGCATCTCACGCGCCATTCGGAATTTCCGGCTCGACCACATGCGCCAATAACGAAAGCGACTCTTGCCAGCCGAGATAGCAGAATTCCACGGGGATGACTGCGGGGATGCCTTCCTGGATGATATCGACCTCGGCTCCGGCGACGACTTTTTTTATCGTGATCGTGACCGGCATCTGCCCTGGAAGGTTGGGATCATCGAACTGGTCGATGTAGCGAATTTGGGAATGGGGCGTTAGCTCGACGTATTCGCAGCGGAAGGAATGGCTGCTACCGGTGCCGAAGTTCGTGAAGGACATGTGGTATCCGCCGCCGACTCTCGCGTCGCTCGAATGGACCTTGCCGGTAAAACCATGGGGCGGCAGCCATTTGACCATTGCGTCCGGATCGATGAATGCCTTGTACAGTTTCTCAGGTGTCGTTTTGAATACACGGTGCAACTTGACCGTGCCGGTGGATGGGCTGTTGACTTCTTCCATGACATATCTCCTTGTGCTTCGAATGCCTGCTTGTCGGCCAATGAACTGTGGCGACCTGTTCTGGTCGAGACGTGCGCTGCCGTTTACACCCTAGCAAATCTTCCGCAGTGGCTTCCACCGCCCCGACGCTATCGCGGGGGGGGGGGGGATTCTACACCTGAAGTTACGTTTGTGCCCCAGGGAAAATCTGGCACGCGCCCCGGCAACCGGCTATAATCCCCGATTCAACAACCCAACCCGCTTTTGCGCTATGAAGGAAGTCCTATGTCTGAACAGGTTCCCAGTCAGTTTGATGGTGTCAGCATTGTCTGCAAGGCCAATGTGTACTTTGATGGCAAGGTGGTGAGCCACTCCATTTTGTTTCCCGATGGGACGAAGAAATCCACGGGACTGATCTATCCCGGCACGTACACGTTTAACACGGATGCGGCCGAGCGGATGGACATCATCGCCGGTACGTGCATGGCTCAGGTGAAGGGCGAAACGGAGGCGACGACTTACACGGCGGGCACGTACTTCGATGTGCCGGCAAAGTCGTCTTTCGATATCACAGTGGAGTCCGGCATTGCGGAGTACGTCTGCTCGTTCAAGTAGGCGTGCACACGATTCGGGTTTGCAAACGCCCCTTCGCTGGCTTCGGCACAGCGGAGGGGCGACTTTGTTTTAGCGCTTTTGACCAAGAGTATCGCTCCGAAAAGCACAGGGCAGCCATCGGTCGCCGCGAAGGAGATTTCCCACAGATCCGCACTGATCCACACAGATAAAACAGAAGCGCTCGTCTTCTTTCTGTACGCCATACTCCTACTTTGAAGGCTTCTGCCGTTACCGGTCTACCATTACTGGTCGTTCTGGTGTCTCTTTCTCTTGTCTGTGCGGATCTGTGTAGAGCTGTGGGAAAACATATCTTTCCAGGCAATTGAGGCACAGAAGTGCTCGGAAGAGTCTCTGTCTGTTCCATGCTGCAAACCGCACGCTTTGCGTCTTCGCGGCTTTGCGTGAGTAAATTTGATGGAGGGTCACGCAAAGGCGTTGAGACGCAAAGGTGTGCGCCAACCGAGTCATCCCGTATTCTTCCCTCGGTCTGTAAGGAAACGCGCCTCCGCGTTACCAATACAGTTAAAAGAGGAATTGGCAATGCTGGACGAAGATCAAAGATCGCTGTTCATGAGCTGGCTGGACGCCCATGGCGCGTCGGTCATCAAGGTGGCGCGCGCCTACACGCTCACCCATGAGGAGTGTCAGGATTTGGCGCAGGAGATTCTCCTGGAGGCGTGGCGGTCCCTGCCGAACTTCGAGCATCGCGCCAGCGCGGCGACGTGGTTTTATCGCGTGGCGCTGCACACGGCGATGAACTGGCACAGGAAAGACAAGCCGCGCCGATCAAGCCAACAACCGTTGCTGGATGTGCAATTTATTGCAGCGGAGGGTGTGGGCAGTTCCGAACAAGCCCAGCAGCACGAGACCGTCGAGCAACTCTACAACGCGATCCACCAGTTGCCGAAGGCCGACGCGGCGTTGGTGCTGCTGTACCTGGACGAACTGAGCTATCGGGAGATGGCGGAGGTGCTGGGCATCTCGGAAAGCAATGTCGGGGTGAAATTGAATCGCGCGAAAAAAGCGCTGGGCGAACTTATGAAAGGGAAATCCCATGAGCCCTGACGAATATCAAGAGGCCTGGCAAGCGGAGTCCTCCAAGACGCGGGTCACGGTGAACGCCGACTTGTTGCTGCAAGAAGTGCGGCGCAACCAGCGCGACTTTCAAGCGACCGTGTCCTGGGGAGATTTCGGTGTCATAGGAATCCTGTTGTTGTTGTTGCCCGTGTGGATCTATCTGGGTGTCACGACGGCGTCGCCCTGGACGTGGTATCTCATGGTGCCCGCGCTTGTTTGGATTATCGCTTTCATCCTGGGGGGGCGGGCGCGCCGCAAGCCAGGCCCCAGCGCTCCAGGGCAACCGCTGCTTGGCTGCGTGATCGAGTCACTGGCCCTTGTGGAGCATCAGATCTGGTCGATGCGCAATGTTTTTTGGTGGTATCTGCTGCCGATGGCCATTCCAATGGCGGCGTTCATCACCCACGTTGCATGGATGAAAGCAAAGAACTGGTCCGACGGACTTACCGCGAGTTCTCCGCTCGTACTTTTCGCGGCGATTTCTTGCTTCCTTTACTTCATGAATCGACGCGTGATACGCACGCAACACGAACCGAGACGCCAGGAGTTGCTCGCGCTGCTCGCCAGCCTCGGCGATGACGCGGCGGGCGAGGTGAGCGGCGAGTACCCGATATTGATGGGTGCGAAGCCCGTCACGTGTTCGCCCCGGCGAAGGGCCGTCGCCATCGCGTGCGCCGTGGTGCTCCTGTGCATCGGAATCGGCGGTACTATAATTCTGGTCAGTCATGAGGATGGCTACCCGAAGCTCGCTCCCTTCACCGACGTGCGCTGGGAGCAGGATGTGCCGGTCGTTCAGCTCGACGGGGAGTGGCACCTGCTGTTCTCGATTGACGGGGTCGACGTGAAGGGAATTGTGGCATTCAGCCAGCGCACGTATGGGGCAAAATGGCAGAAGCGATTTGGGGAAGACCTGGTTCAGGTCTTGACCGAGATGGGCCACGCGCCGAAGGACACGGTGCGGCTGGACATACTTTCGACGGGACCCGACGCGACGCGGAGCATCAAGGAAGTTGCGATGACCGCAGCCAATCGACGGAAGGTGCGGGCGACGGCGGAGAAACGGGAGTCGGACTTGGCTGAACCGGAGGGACTCACGTCTAAACGGGATGTGCCGGCCGTGGGGCACGAGTCAGAGGCGCTGCTTGTCGAGGGCCTGGAGAGCATCCGGGCCGCGTACAAGCTTCCCGCGTTGGCGGCCTTTGCGTTGCGCGGCGACACGATTGTGGAGCAGGCCGTTGTGGGTAAGCTGTCGGCGAAGGACAAGATGGCGGTTGGGATGGAGGCGCAGTGGCACCTCGGGTCTAACACCAAGGCGATGACGGCGACGGTGGCGGGCATGCTGGTGGAGGAGGGCCTGCTGCGCTGGGACTCGACCATCGGCGAAGTGCTGGGCGATGCCGCCCCAAGAATGGACGCGGGGAACCGGGACACGACCCTGGCGATGCTGCTGCACCACACGAGCGGCATCACGCCCAATATCAACTGGTTCGCCGCGCCGGAGGAGCGCGTGGCGTGTGCGGCGGAGATTCTTTCAATGTCCCCGAAAGACCGGGGCGAATACGCCTACAGCAATGCGGGCTATGTGGTGGCGGGGGCGATGATGGAGGTGGTGACGGGAAAGCGTTGGGAGGATTTGATGGGGGAGAGATTATTCGCGCCACTCGGCATGACCAACACCGGCTTCGGCGCGCCGTCGAGGCCGGGCTCGCCCTGGGGACATGAGGGCGGACTCCTCGGATGGTCGCCGAAGAACCCCACTGCGCGCAATGCCGACAATGCACCGGTGCTGGGGCCGGCGGGGACGGTGCACACCACGCTGGAGGATTACGCGCGCTTCATAGCGGCGCACCTCAAGGGCGCGCAGGGGCAGGAGGGAATCGTTTCTGCGGCGACCTTCAAGACGCTGCACGCGCCGTTGCCCGGCGGGGAATACGGCATGGGTTGGATCGTCACGGAGCGCGATTGGGCGGGGGGCCGGGCGCTCACCCATGGGGGCAGCAACACACTGTGGTTTGCGACGGTGTGGATCGCACCGGAGAAGGACATGGCCTTCTTTGCGGTTACCAACGCGGGGGGTGACACAGCGTTTGAGGCCGTTGACAAGGCCATCGGCGCGATGATTGGGCGGCATCTGCCGGGGTAGGCCAGTGGACCGAGTGGACCGAGTGGACCGAGTCGCTGGAATTCCTGCGAGGATCTACTTGGACTGGGTGCAGTTCGGGCGTTGGGGGATTGTCCGGCGCCGGACTTTACTCAGGGTGGCCTGTGGATTTCCTTTGGCATTCTCACGTGACGCGGGTTGCCTGGCGGTGTCAGGGGAGGGTAACCGGTATACCTCCCCTTCTCATTCGCACAGGTCAGTGGCCGCGCCGTTCGTTGAACGCGGGTAAGGAGTGAATCGCTGATCGGCGATTCTTCACCGGCCACCTCTATAAGATAGGATCGGGCGTTGCACTTTTGGGGGGACGGGAGCTCCTCGGCAGTGCTATCGGAACTTGTCGGCGCTGATTCCGAGGCCCCAGAATCCGACGTCTCGCGCTTTGCAGTGGGCTTCGATGCGGGCCGCGAGGTCGCGAATCCGGGTGTCGGTGGCCTCGTCGATGGGCGGCGGGATGTCGAGGGTGATCCACCAGGAAATCCAGTCGTTCTCCTTCTGGCGTTCGTGCAGCGTATCGATCAGGGCCAGCACGTCGGACTCCTGGCGTTCTTTCCCATCGAGGTAGAGCTTTCCCGCGGCGTCGACGATTACCCGTGTGGATTCCTGCGCACCGGGATCGGGCTCCGGCTTCGCTTCCGCCGCCGGCTGCTCCGCGTCGGCCGCTTCCTGGTTCAATTCCGCTTCCAGGCTGCTCCAGGGTATTTCGACCTGACCGGGGCGGCACCAGATGGCGTAGACGCCCATGCCGCAGGTGCAACTGTCGTACTGGGAGGAGACCACATCGATGGTCTGGGGCGTCGTGTCGCAGATGGCCCAGAGCGGGGACATCTGCTCCTCGGTGAGGGTAAGCTTGCGGCGCTGATCGACCTGCTTGACCTGGGCTTCGTTCAGGGTGATGGTGAACGAGTCCACGGTGACGCTCTTGCGGTCCGGCGCGACGGGGATGGCTTCGCCGGGTGCGGGCATCGCCGCAAGGAAGAAGAGCGGTATGAGGGGCAGGTAGTGAAGAAGCGATGGGACTGCGGGGAGGATGGGCATGTGGGTTCACCCTTGGGAAGGGGTTGGCGGAGTATCCTGTTCGCCTTGACTATAGGGAATCTGCGCAACGTTTTCAACGGGCCCTCCCGTGCCCGATTGCTATCCCAGTGTGCTTTAGGCTCTAATCTCTTCAGTGAAGACTTCTGGTAGCGTCCTGGCCCCCCACCCCCGAGGAACGTCATGCATTCGAACATCAAACTCCGCCTCTCTGTTTTCATGTTTCTCCAATACTTCACGTGGGGCTGCTGGTATGCCAGCCTGGGCGCCTATCTTTCCACCACGCTGAAATTTGAAGGCGGCCAGATCGGCCTGGCCTACGGTGCCTTCGCCGTGGGCGCGATGATTTCGCCGTTCTTTGTCGGCCTCATCGCCGATCGCTATTTCGCCTCGGAGAAGTTGCTCGGGGCGCTGGGGATTCTCGGCGGGGTGCTGCTGTGCTTGTTGCCGCAGATGACGGACTTCGGGTCTTTCTACGCGCTGCTCATCGCTTATTGCGCCACCTATGTGCCCACCCTGGCCCTGGGGAATTCCCTTTCGCTGCATCAACTGCCCAATGCGAAGAAGGACTTCCCCCAGGTGAAGGTGCTCTCCGCCGTGGGCTGGGTGGCCGCCGGGCTCCTCGTCAGCGCGCTCCACGCGGAGCAGGTCGCCTTGCAGTTTTACCTTGCGGGTGCAAGCTCCATCGCACTTGGGCTCTATGCGCTGACCCTGCCCCACACGCCGCCGATGAAAGTCGGCAAGAATGTGCCCCTGCGCGAAATCCTCGGCTTGGACGCCCTCGCCCTGCTGAAGAAGCCCTCTTTCGCTATCTTCATTGGCTGCATGTTTCTCATCTGCATCCCGCTCTACTTCTATTTCGTCAACCTCGGCAATTACCTCACCGAACATGGCTGGGAGAATTTCGCGGGCACCCTTACGCTCGCGCAGGTTTCCGATGTCGTTTTCCTCATCCTCCTGCCGATCATGCTGCACAAGCTGGGCTACAAGAAGACCATTGCTATCGGCATCGTCGCCTGGGCCGCCCGATATTTTCTCCTCGCGCAGAGTGTCGACGCTGCCACCCTGTCCACCACGCTTATCATCAGCGCCATCCTGCTCCACGGCGTCTGCTACGATTTCCTGTTCATCGCCGGACAGCTCTACGTCGACGAAGAGAGTAACGAACGTATGCGCGGCGCGGCACAGGGCTTAATTGCCTTCATCCTCTGGGGCGTCGGCGCCTTCGTCGGTACCGCCCTCGCGGGGATAGTCATGGAAGCCAACAAATTCCCCGCGCCCGTCAACGGTTACGTTCACGACTGGCAGGCCATCTGGAGCGTGCCCGCCTGGGGCGCGGTGGCGGTGCTGGTGGTGTTTCTGCTGTTCTTCCGCGGGCCGGTGAAGTCGGTCGTCGATGTTGCAGAGGACGAAGTGTTGGTCGCAGCGGATGATAAGGTGGTTTGAAGGGAGTTGACAGTTGATAGTTGACAGTTGACGGTTGCATGGCACCATTCCGACACTTGTGGTAGGATGGATCCGAGGTGTAACAAATGACTTTGAACGACGTTCAATACATAACCGATGCGGACGGGCGGGAGGTGGGCGTCATTCTGCCCATTGAACTCTGGCGCGCGATGGCTTCGTCACCCGAGGTTGCGGAATTGCTGGACGGCGGTGCACCAGCCTACTCATCGCCGCGCGATTCCAACGGCAACGAGGGCGCCCCGGCCACCTACATTGGTACGGATGAAGTCACGGGCCTACCCGTGTTTATCACACCACCTGGATCGCCGACGTTGACGTCCGAGCACGTCAAGATGCTTGAGGATGAGTGGTGAGCGTTCTAGAGGTGTGCTAGAATAATTACGAGGTGAAACCAATGACCGTGAACGACGTTCAATACATAACCGACGCGGATGGGCACGACGTGGGTGTCATTGTGCCCATTGAGCTCTGGCGGGAGATTGCCTCGGAGCGCGAAACGGCGTATCTGCTGGACAACCCCGTCATGCGGGAGCGGCTGCTTGGGGCATTGGAGCGGTCCGAGGGGTGCATATCCTATGACGACGCACGCGCGAAGCTTGGAATTTGAGCCTGTTGCCTTTGCGGATCTGGCTTGGTGGGTCAACCATGACCGGAAGAAGGCGTTGCGGATCATCCGGATCCTGGACGAAACACGGGAAAACCCTTTCGAGGGAATTGGCAAGCCCGAGCCCCTGAAGTTTGAGCTTACCGGGTGCTGGTCGAGGCGGATCGACGCCGAACATCGTATTGTCTACCGTGTCACCGACGACCGCATTCGCGTCATCGCCTGCAGGAACCACTACTGAACGACCACCAGCGGCACCACCGTCAATGCACCCCGTCGCGAAAATGACCTGCCCGCCGTCCAAGATGCAAGAAAAGGTAGTAAAAAGCATGACGCGACTTTCGATACTAGATCTCGCCTTCGTGCCGGAGGGGGCAATGCCCTCCGACGCGCTTCGGAATACCCTGGACTTGGCGCAGCATGCGGAGCGTTTGGGTTATCACCGTTTCTGGCTGGCGGAACATCACAATATGGTCGGCATCGCCAGCGCGGCCACGGCGGTGGTCATCGGCTATGTGGCCGCGGGCACGAACACGCTCCGCGTCGGCGCCGGGGGAATCATGCTGCCCAACCACGCGCCCCTCGTGGTGGCGGAGCAATTCGGCACGCTGGAATCCCTCTATCCGGGACGGATCGATCTGGGCCTCGGCCGCGCGCCCGGCACCGATCAGGTCACCGTTCGGGCCTTGCGCCGCACTGCGGACAGCGCTCAATATTTCCCGCAAGACGTGTTGGAGTTGCAGGCTTATCTGGATGTGGCACATGAGGGACAGAAAGTCCGCGCGGTGCCCGGCACGGGCACGAAGGTGCCCTTGTGGATCCTCGGCTCCAGCCTCTTCGGCGCGCAGTTCGCCGCGAAGATGGGACTGCCCTACGCCTTCGCGTCTCACTTCGCCCCCAGGGAACTAATGCCCGCGCTGGAAATCTATCGCCGGGAATTTGAGCCGTCGGCACAACTTAGCACGCCCTACGCTGCCGCAGGCGTTAATGTCTACGCGGCCGATACCGACGCCGAAGCGCGACGGCTTTTCACCTCTGCGCAGCAACAGTTCACCAATCTGATTCGCGGCACCCCCGGTCGCCTTCGGCCACCCGTCGACGATATAGAGTCCTACTGGACACCCGCCGAGAAAGCCCACGTCACCGGTATGCTCGCCTGTTCCTTCGTTGGCTCCCAGGAGCGGGTGCGTGACGAGTTGGAAGCGTTCGTCGCCCGGACGGGAGTCGAGGAACTCATCGTCGCGTCGGCGATGTTTGACCATGCGGCGCGGGTGAGGTCGTATGAGATTCTGATGGATGCGAAGGGAGAGTAGCCGTCCCCTGTTCTCCATGAAATCTACTTTGGTCGTCCGAGGTTGGGTCGTCTTTTTGTCCCCATAACCTGGTTTTCCGAGGAAATTGGGCACGGCTGGGAGCGCAGGCGTCCCCGCCTGCAATACGCCGGAGATGCTATCAATGCGTGATGCGGTTAATCGAGTTCGGTATGAATGCATGCGTATTTGAAATCTCTCCATGCGCCTGCGGCGCACGATGCAGGCGAGGACGCCTGCGCTCCCAGCCATGTGAGTCCTTCTTTGCTCGGGTAAGAACGACTCGGTTGTGTTGCAGATGCGTCAGACGGTCAAGATAGTACGGCCCAAATAACTTCATGCGCCAGCGAGTACCGGAAAACGTTATGCTATTTCGACCAACCAACAAATCATTCACCCTGTTTCTGGCATATCTCCTTGCTGTTTTTGCGCTGTCCGAATGCGCGCACGCGGAAGCAGCCGCTGCCGAGTGGCGAATCGACTCGCCCGTGGGGGACGGCACGCCCGGTAACGTCGGCCAGCCCTTCGGCGTGGTGGTGGGGCCCGATGGCGGGCTTTATATCTGCGAAGTGGAGAACCATCGCATTCGCCGATACGACCTGAAGACCCATGCGTTGACCACCGTGGCCGGTACGGGGCAGGCCGGGTACAGCGGCGATGGGGGACCGGCGCTTGACGCCGCCATGAACGAACCCTATGAGATCCGCTTCGACGCTGCGGGCAATCTTTTCGTGGTCGAGATGAAGAACCACATCGTCCGCCGTATCGATGGCAAGACCCACGACATCACCACCGTGGCGGGTTGTGGACGCGAGGGCTTCGGCGGCGACGGCGGCCCGGCGACCGAGGCCCTGCTGAAGCAACCCCACAGCATCGCCCTCGATGGGAAGGGCGGCCTGCTGATCGCCGACATTGGCAACCACCGCATTCGCCGCGTCGACCTGGCGTCGGGAACGATCCGCACCATCGCGGGCAACGGCGAAAAGACACTGCCGCAGGATGGTCAACAGGCCGACGGCAACCCGATGGTGGGGCCGCGGGCGTTGTTTGTGGACGGTGACACGCTCTGGATCGCCCTGCGTGAGGGACACAGCGTCTGGCGTATGGACCTGAACACGGTAACACTGGCGCACGTGGCAGGAACGGGGGAACGCGGTTTCACCGGTGACGGCGGCCCAGCCCGCGATGCCACCTTCGACGGCCCCAAGGGTATCGCCGTCGGCCCGGAGGGGGAGGTGTACGTGGTGGACACGGAGAACCAGGCCATCCGGATGATCGACACCCGGCGGGGCGTCATCATCACCATCGCCGGGAGCGGACCGGAATCCCGAGGATTCGGCGGCGACGGCGGCCCCGCGACGGCAGCACAGATGGACCGGCCCCATGGTATATGCGTCGGCCCGGATGGCGCGGTTTACGTTGGGGATACGAACAACCATCGCGTGCGGCGGGTTTGGCGGAGTGGGGAGTGATGGGGGGGGGCGATGGGGAAAACGCCACGCGTGATGGGTGGAACGCTATTTTCATCAAGAATTGTGGTAGAATAGCGCTGCGAGGTGAAAATATCTCGCAGGAGCCCGAAAAATGCTGATCCGCTACACGTTCAAGAACTGGCTTTCCTTTCGCGAGGAGGCGACCTTCTCCATGGTGGCCTCCAAGGAGCTCCAGCATAACGACCGACTCGCCCGGGTTAACAAATTTGACCTGCGCCTGCTGCCGACCGCCGCGATCTATGGCGGCAATGCCTCCGGCAAGACGAATTTTGTGCGCTCCCTCCTCTTTGCCACGAACCTGATCGTCCGGGGCACGCAGCCGGACGCCCCGATTCCCGTCAGCCCCTTCCTGCTGGATCCCGAAGCGGAAAACGAGCCCTGTACCTTCCAGTTTGAGTTGCTGATTGACGATCTGGTCTACGACTTCAGCTTTTCGGTTACGGCCAGGTCCGTGGTCGAAGAGAAGCTCGTCAGGGTCAAGAGCGCGACTGAAACCGTACTCTATCACCGCAAAGGCCAGACGCTGGTGGCGCTTCATGGCTCCCTGAAGCCGAAGGATTTCTATCGTTTCGCCTTTCAGGGCACGCGAGAGAACCAGTTGTATCTCACCAATGCGGTTTCTCAGAACGTGACCGAGTTTCGCCCGGTGTATGACTGGTTCAAGAATTCCTTGACGCTGATCGCGCCCGACTTCCCTGTCCAGAACTTCGAGGATCGTCCGGAATATGAGGCATTGCTCAACGAGGCGATGAGCGCGTCGTTGTCCCAATTGGATACGGGGATTGACCGACTGGGTACGGAGTCGGTTCCGCTGGAAAGTCTGCCGGCTCCGAAACACATATTAAGTATGGCCTCGATGGCTGTCCAGAGCGGCATACCCTATCGGATTCAGTTCAAGGATCCCAACGAACGGTACGTGGTTACGCGAGAAGGGGGGGAGGCCGTTGCCAGAAAACTCGTTTCTCTTCACACCTGCAGCGATGGGTCAAGAGTGAAGTTTGAATTGAACCAGGAGTCGACAGGAACGCAGCGGATGATCGATTTGCTACCCGCCTTTATCGAGGTCGCGGCGAAGGACAGTTCGAAGGTCTTCGTGATCGACGAACTGGACCGCAGCATGCACACGCTCCTGACGCGGCAGCTCTTAGAAGCATTCCTCGCATCGAGAGACGCGTCGTCGCGGTCTCAACTCATATTCACCACGCACGATGTCTTGCTGATGGATCAGGATCTGTTGCGGCGGGACGAGATGTGGGTGGCGGAGCGGGACGCGCAGGGCCAATCTCAATTGTTTTCCTTCGCGGAGTACAAGGAACTGCGCAACGATACGGATATCCGGAAGCGATACCTGCAAGGGCGGCTCGGCGGCACGCCTCAAATACTCTTGTCCGGCGCATTGACGTCGGCCATGGCTTCCACGCCAGCGAACGAAGGGGCGTGAAAGGGATGGCGCGGCGGAACTTTCAGCGGGAGATGCGGGAGCGCCGCATCAAGAAGCTCGTCGTGATCGCGACGGAAGGCGCGAAGACCGAGCCAACCTATTTCAAGCTGTTCAACCGATATGGCTACGCGGTCGCCGTGAAGTGCATTGAGGGAAAGGACAAGAGCGCCCCGAGACATGTGTTGAAGAGCATGCGGGACCACATCGAAAAGAACGACCTGATCGAGGGCGACGAGGCCTGGCTCGTGGTGGATACGGACAACTGGCGCGAGGCGGATTTGAAGGCGCTACACGCGTGGAGCGCGTCGGATTTATCCTACGGACTGGCGGTGAGCAATCCCTGCTTCGAGTACTGGTTGCTGCTCCATTTCGAAGAGGCAAAGGGCGCGCCGGACGCGAATGAGTGCCTGCGCCGCTTGCGCAAGCACATGCCCCACTACGACAAGGGGAATCTGGATGTTGCCGCACTCGAACCGGGAATCGCGGATGCGGTGGCACGCGCGAGAAAGCGGGACACGCCGCCTGTGTCGGATTGGCCGCGCGGGGTGGGGACCACGGTGTATCGGCTGGTGGAGAAGCTTTTGCATGCGGTTGCGGTAGGGGCGTGAGTGGTATTGGACGCGGAATACAGCGATCGCGATATATTCGCTCAGGATGCTAACAAAGCAGCTTCCACCCTTTTCTCCAACTCAATTCGGTATGGAACGCTTACGTCGTCCCAATCTACATCCCAGCTGTCAAATGATTCCGCTGCTGCGGGAGACACAAGAAAAAGAATCTCATTCCGAATAAGGGTTGGGGTAAAATAGACATACGCTTCTGGATCTTCATCGTAATCAACGGCGAATAGCCCCCAACATCCATTTATGAAAGG
Organism: Candidatus Hydrogenedentales bacterium; assembly: GCA_942492815.1. GTDB lineage: Bacteria > Hydrogenedentota > Hydrogenedentia > Hydrogenedentales > JAEUWI01 > JAEUWI01. The sequence goes on from OW818658.1 coordinate 1,238,400, forward strand.
GTCTATAACTTCGAATACGAACCTCAGTGTATTTGCATTGGGGTCCCCACAAACTGGAGTAAAGTGCTGAATGCCGTTTCGTATCCGCCCGAAGGCTTCATATCGATCTAAGTTTGGCAACACAATACCTGAAACTGCCCATAGCCGCTCTGGTAATTCTGACCATTGGACGGTTTTTCCCCTCTTGAACAAGTCATCAATACCTAATCTCGACCCGGACACATGATGAGATCTGGGGAACTGTTCAAAAATCAAGAGGGGGTGCTCTTGCGCGATTCGTGCCTTTATGAGGAGTTCAGCGGCATGCGCGGCCTGAACTATGGACATGTCATCCCAACTCAAGTGCGCATTTAGATTGGCGAAGTCTGTGTATGCGGCATGGTGATTGGCGTGCGCGAGTACTAGCAAGCCAAAGTCGCGCATTCGTTCCCAAACTCCTTCTAATTCAGAATTCATTGAGTAGCCTCTCGAGACAGTGGCCTAGAACATTCCAAGTGAAGCAAAACAGTATGATCCCGAGGAGGAGGTATTTCAAACTAAACTAATGGCGAGTAAAAAGAAAAAACTGAAAGTGAAAGAATCTGGCGCACCGAGACTTTACGGTGATTGGAGGTTACTTGCTGGCGCAACTCTTGCGAAGCCTGTACCGCCAGCGTATCCCGGTGGGCCTTCTCATGAGGCAGGTGCCCCCGTAGTGTACGGCACTTCGGCCATTGGCAGTCGAGGAGAGGAGATTTCTTTTCATGCTCCAAGCGCAACTGCGATGTGTTTTAGCCTCGCTTTGAAAGGAATGCAAGATACACGGCGGCTAAAAGAACTATTAGTATATGAGCAGATTGTTTCTCCGAGTGGTTTGGTAAAATCTGTGGCTGGCCCTAACACCCCGCTTCTTTTCGATATGTTCGAGGCATCCATATTAACCGCAACGTTCTGTTATGGCGCTCTTGAGGCTTTTAGCAACTATTTTATTGGAGCACGTTTGAAATCAAACGTAACGGTGAGCAGACAGGGTGGCGATTTAGAGATAATCCCAGAAGACGTCCCCCGACGACTTAGCTTGGAAGAGAAGCTCGGAACAGTGTTGCCCGAAATCATCGGCGTGCGGTCGCCAAGAGGACTCAATGTCTGGTCGCATTTTAAGCATATCAAATCAGTGCGTGATGCATCCGTGCATCTCAAAGCTGGTGATATACTCTATTCGGGTCCAATGGCGTTGAATGTAGCGACCGAGCGACCATTACTTTCCGCGTTTTTTCAGGACGACATTGTAGATTTTCCAAAATACACGCTTGAAATGATCGAGCATTTTGGGCCACCGTTGGAAGGAAGTCAGTGGTTCGCGCATGCCAAGCGTCGATTGAGCGCTGTTAACGACGAGTATTAACTGATTCGGATCAATTCGCTGCACGGGCACTGTCTCCACATCCACTAGAGCCGCCGCGAGCGGGACGCACGCGAGGTACGTCGGAGTGGGCAGGGGGCACCGTGTGGCTGCGAAGCGGATCTTGGGGGACTTCATTCCCAAGCGGAGCGAGGGAACGAGGTGGCGTTCCCGTTCTGCAGGTTCGGGTGTCTATGCTGGTTTGCCGGGGGGGCGTATGACTACGGTTGGTTCTCTTGAGTGATGGTGTAGTAAATGCCCAGTTCCATCATCACATGCGCCGCGGGGCGTGGCTTTAGCGTCGTCATGTTTCGCCATTCCGGATCTTCCGTGCCGTCGTCGTAGATGCCGATACCGTGTTCCCAGTAGGAGAAGTGGGCGTCGCCGGCCTCGAAGGCGTAGAGGTTGCTTGTGCCGACGGAGCAATCGAGGGCGTACTCCCAGTTGTTTTCGCGGTAGCAGACGCCGTACTCGGGGTGTGGGTTTAGTCCCAAGCAAATCAGGCGGTTAGCGCTCTTGGCGTCGAGGGGGCTGTAGGTGGCGATGCGGAGTCGTCCGTCTTTTGTTGGGTTGATGGCGGCGATGAGGAGGTTTTGCCGTTGGACGGTGACGATTTGGTTTTCGAGGTTTACGGGGCCGAGTTCGAGCCACCAGTCTTCACTGGCGACGGCGAGGATTTCGTGGTCGGCTTCTGGGGCGAGGAGTTCGGCGAGTCGGCCCATGGCGGGTTCGAGTTCCTGCCAGTGGGGGCAGTCGTATTCGGAGCGTTTTTGGAGGTTGTAGAGCAGGGTTGCGAAGGGAGGGCTATCGTCCTGATCGAGGGAGGCTTGAAGGTCGTCGATGTTGATGGGGTAGGGGATGTCGGGGAGGCCGTAGCGTTCGAGTGTTTGTGGTTTGAGGTTGATCTCGATGAAGTTGTCCATGTGGCCTCGGTTTCGTGGTTGTGCGGGGCTGTCGTGTTTGGGTCCTGCGCGGCGGGATAGAGTGCTTTGTATTGATATTGCAGTATATGCATACGGGGGGGAGTGGACTGCGCTGCCCTTTCAGGGCGAACTATTGGGGAAGCCCTCGGACCCCAGGCGTTGCCTGGGGCTGAAAGCTGCACTGGCCCTTCGGGCCGAAAGATCTTGGGATAGAATTTGGTGGGCTTTGGCGGGTTGGGTGGGCGTCGCGTGGTCGCGAAGCGGAGCTTCGGGGACAGCATTCTCCGCCTCGGCGCATCTTCGACCAGGCGGAGCCTGGGAACGAGGGAGGAGGAGGGATTTGGGGCGTAGTGGGTGCCGGGCTATGCCGCAGTTTCTTCACCCACAAACTCCGTCGCAAGCTCCTCCGTGTGTGGGTGGCACCCGTGGAGTTCGTTGGCGGGTTTGGTGTGGGTTGTGTGGTTGCGAAGCGGAGCTTCGGGGACCGCATTCCCAGGCAGAGCCTGGGAACGAGGGGAGAGGGGCCTGCGATCGACAGGATCTTGGACATTCCTGTCCGAGGCAGCGCCTACCGTAACGCAAAGGGGCACGGTGAGGTTGTTTCGTGAATTGTGTACGCCAAAGTCGAAACTTGCGATACCCGAAGTTATCATGCACACACCCAGTGCGCCTCCGAGTCTGAGTGCGCCCTGCCTCGGACATGAATGTCCAAGATCCTTTGTGGCGCGACTTTTGTGGGTGACCTGTTACAGTTGTCCTAGCACGAGATCGCCGCGGACTTCTTTGAGGCGCACTTCGCGGATCTGGTTTTCGAGGTCTTGCTCGCTTGGTGCGGCTACTCGGGTGTAGTTCTGGGTGTAGCCGGTCCAGTAGCCGTCCTGGGCTTGTTCGAAGAGGACCTGGTGGGTTTGGCCGATCTGGTGCTCGCAGAACATGGTTGTTTTTTCGGCGCTTAGTTTTCTGAGCCGCGCGCCGCGCTCGTTGATTACCGGTCCTGGCACCTTTCCCGCCATCCGCACCGAAGCGGTGCCTGCGCGTTCGGAGTATTTGAAGACGTGGGCGTAGAAGAGGGGACTTTTCCAGAGGGTGTCGCAGGTGTCTTGGAAGTTTTGTTCGGTTTCGCCGGGGAAGCCGACGAGGATGTCGGTGCCGATGCCGATACCGGGGACGGCTTCGTGGGCCTGGAAGATGAAGTCGAGGAATTCTTCGCGCGTGTATTTGCGGCGCATGGCGCTGAGGATGTCGTTGGACCCGGCCTGCATGGGGATGTGGAGGTAGGGGAGGAGGGCATGGTCCGGGTCGTTCATGCGGTCGAAAAGTTCGAAGGGGATAGTGGTCGGCTCGATGGAGCTGATGCGAATGCGGTGGAGGCCGTCGATGGTGTTGAGGGCGTCGACGATGTGGAGGATGTTGCGGTTCTCGAGGTCGTAGGTGCCGATGTTGACGCCGGTGAGGATGATCTCTTTTGCGCCGCGCTCGACGAGGCTGCGGGCTTCGCTGAGGAGGTTGTCCCATTCGCGGGCGCGGGCGCGGCCTCGGGCAAAGGGGATTAGGCAGAAGGTACACATGAAGTCGCAGCCGTCCTGCACTTTCAGGTTGGCGCGGCGGCTGAGGGGGCTGTCTTCGCCGCCGAAGTCGATGGAGAAGTCGTCGCGGTCGATGCGGTCGCGTACGATGAGGGCTTTTTCGTTCTTCCCGGCCTTGACGTAGTCGAGGACGTTCATCTTTTCCTGGTTGCCGATGATGAGGTCGACGCCGGGGATGGCGGCGAGGGTGCCCGCACCCATCTGGGCGTAGCAGCCGATGACGGCGGTGTAGGCGCCGGGGTTGTTGCGGATGAACTGGCGGACGAGCTTGCGGGACTTGGTATCGGCTTCGTTGGTGACGGTGCAGGTGTTGACGATGGCGAGGTCGGCGGGCTCGCCAAAGGGCACGAGGGTGTAGCCGTCCTCGCGGAGTTTTTCTTCGAGGATCGCGGACTCGGATTGGTTGAGGCGGCAGCCGAGGGTATGGACGGTGGCGCGTTTTTTACAATGGACAATTGACAATGGACAATGGACAATTGGCGGAGCCGGTTTTAGTTGATAGTTGATAGGAGACTGGGTCGAGACCCGAAAGTTTCAGCTAACGGCCTAAAGCCTAAAGCCTAAAGCCTAAAGCCTAAAGCCTTACCCCTCCTCCACCTGATTCAGCACCCAGTTCGTCAACAGCCTTACGCCAAATCCTGTGGCGTGGTCCATGCTCCAGTAGGGGATGTTTTTCACGCCCCAGGCGGTGCCTGCGATGTCGAGGTGGGCCCAGGGGGTGTCGCCTACGAATTCTTTGAGGAAGGCCGCTGCGCTGATGGCGCCGCCTTCGCGGGGTCCGATGTTGCAGAGGTCGGCGTGGGTGCCTTCGATGAGTTTTTCGTAGTCGGTCCAGAGGGGCAATTGCCAGAGGCGCTCGCCGGTGGCGTTGCCCGCGGCGATGAGGGAGTCGGCGAGTTCCTGGTTGTTGGTGAAGAGTCCGGCGGCGTAGTAGCCCAGCGCGACGACGCATGCGCCGGTAAGGGTGGCGGCGTCGACCATGGCGGCGGGCTTGTATTTGTCCACGGTGTAGGCCATGGCGTCGGCGAGAATGAGGCGGCCTTCGGCGTCGGTGTTGTGTACTTCGATGGTCTTGCCGTTGTAGGCGCGGACGATGTCGCCAGGGCGCTGGGCGGCGTCACCGGTCATGTTTTCGGCGGAGGGCACCACGGCGATGACGTTGATGGCGGGGCGCAGCTCGGCAATGGTCATGAAGGCGCAGAGGACGGCGGCTGCGCCACACATGTCGTATTTCATTTCGTGCATGCTGGCGGCGGGCTTGATGCTGATGCCGCCGGTGTCGAAGGTGACGCCTTTGCCAACGAGGGCTACGGTCTTAACATCGTCGCTGTAGTGGTGCTCCAGGATGATGAGGCGCGGGGGCTGTGCGCTGCCGCGGGCGACGCCGAGGAGGGCGTTCATGCCGAGGGCTTCCATTTCTTCCGGGCCGAAGATGGTACACTTCGCGCCGGATTCCTTGGCGATGCCCTGAGCGAATTCGGCGAGGGCGATGGGCGTCATTTCATTGGGCGCGGTGTTGGCCAGGTGCCGCGCGCCGTTGGCGCTGAGGCAGGCGAGCACGCCGAGCTGGAGGCTGGAAAGCAGCGGGGTGATCTGGACGCCCTTGTCGGTGATGACGGTGGCGGTCTTTACCTTGACGGGGGCATCGGCGGCGTCGGGGGCCTTCTTGTAGACGTCGAAGGAATACTGGCCGAGGACCAGACCTTCGAGGAGGGGCAGAGGGGGCACGCTGGCGTGGCGGGAGACGTCGAAGTAGGCGTGGCTCACGCGGTGCTGCTGGAGCAGTTCGGCGGCCTTGCCCCCGCAGCGGCGGAGGATTTCGTCTTCGAACTTTTCCTTGGGTCCGAGGCCGACTACGAGTACGCCCTGGTAGGCGCTGCGGGGCGTGGCGACGTAGTAGCAGCTCTGGGCCTTGCCCGCGAAGACACCTTTGTCCGCCAGGGTCTGGAGGAGTTCGTCGTCTTTTTCGTTGAGCAGGCTGCTGTCGAGGGGGAAGGCCTTCTCGAAGAGGGGGATGATCAGGCAGGATTCTTCTTCGACGACCGTGCAGTTGTCGAAGGGGACTACTTCTACGTTCATTGGTAACCTCGCTGTTATTGGGGCGCGCCGCGAGGCGCGGATTATAGGACGGATTAGACGGATAGGACCGATTTCTGTGATTTGAAAGTCCGGTATTGTAGCAGGTCGGGGAGGTCAGGTGCCCGCGGGAATGATCGGCAGCACCACGTGTGAGGGGTGGGCTGTATCGTGGAGTACCGTTTGCGTCACGGTCTGGAATTCAGTCGCCAGGCCGATGTTGGGCTCGGGGGTGTTCGGATTGCGAAGGTAATAGGGAAAGTAGCTGCTGGATATTTCGATGCGGATGCGGTGGCCCTGTTTGAACAAGTTGCCCGTGGGGCGATGGAAGTCCAGGGTGTACTCGTAGGGCTGGCCAGGCGAGAGGGTGCTGAGGGCGCTGGGATTGAAGGCGCCGTGTTTGTCGGGATCGCGGTGGCGGGCCCGCATGACCCCTTCCCCCAGGAAGAGAGCCCGGCCGTCGGGGTGGACGTCGATAATCCGAATCATCCAGTCCGTATCGTGGCCGCTGGTGGCGGCGAAGAGCGTGGCCGTGATGGGCCCCACCACCTCAACGTCTTCTGTCAGCTCGGGCGTATCGTAGACGAGCACATCGTTTCGCGCGCTGGAAGTCTGCACGTCCCGTGGACCATCAATGTGACCATTCGCAAAGGCGGGGGAGGGCGTGGGGTCGAGGGGATTGTAGGTGTAGCGGTCGGGTGCTTCGTCGTCCGGTGCGTCGGTGCTCAAGTGGCCATCGCCCGCCGCGCTGTTGGCCTTGCCGCCGCTGCGCAGGTAATACCTGGTGAACTGTGTCTGGGGCAGGGGCCAATCCTTCGCGGTGCGCCAGGCGTTGCGGCCCATGACGAAGACATGGACGGGCGGATCACTGAGGACGCCGTTTTCGATGCCCTTCAGGTGATAGTCAAACCAGCGGAGCACATAGCCGTCCCAATCGATGATGGCATCGGGCCCGAAGTCCACCCCGGCCGCCACGCGCTCCGTATTGATGATGTGCTGCCAGGGCCCGATCACCATCCGGGGACGGCTGGCCTCGGGCGTGGCACCGTGCTTCTTCATGGCCAGGTAGTTCATGGGGGAGCCGGGAAAATCGGCGTCAAACCATCCGGTGATGGCGAGGGAGGGCACGGTGATCCGGGCGTAGTCCTCCGGCGTCTGATAGGCGATGGCTTTCCAGTATTCGCCCTCGGCGGTATTCTGCAAGATCCACTTGCGCCACCAGTCGTTGGGCAGGTAGTTGCGCGTCTTGTCGAAGTCGATGTAGGGGAGCTTGCTGTAGGCCTCCGCGCGACCCTCGGCAAAGCCGCCATAGCCGCCGGGGCCCGCGCTGTGGGGGAGGCGCGCGGACATATTGCCGGCCCAGTCGATCATCCAGCTCACGTAAATACCGTTCTGGTACGGGCAATTGTAGAAGTGATCGGGCGGCGCCACCTCCGGCACGATGGCCTTGAGCGCGGGCGGCGCCTGCGAGGCGGTCCACCACTGGGTCCAGCCCATGTAGGACAGACCGTACATGCCCACGTTGCCGTTGCACCAGGGCTGCTCGGCAATCCACTGCACCAGGTCGTAACCATCGGCCTTGTGCTGCGGCGAGAAGGGATCCCACTCGCCGCCCGACTCGAAGCGGCCCCGCGAATCGACATTCACCACCACGTAGCCCCGTGGGGCAAATTTCTGCGCACGGGTCGCCATACCGTTCTTGTTGTAAGGGGTGATCTGGAGGATGGCGGGAAAGCGACCCTCGGCGGCGGGCCGGAAGATGTCGCACTTCAGGCGGGCCCCATCGCGTACCGGCGCATCGAGGTTTCGCTCCTCGGTAATTTCGTATTGGACCGGCGAATAGTTGAGTGCCTGTGGTGGCTGGGCGAAGGTCTGGAGGGAACAAAAGGCGATGGCGAGGATGGGGGCTAGTGCAATTTTAGGGAAGTGCCTCGTCATCTATGCGTTTCCTTCGTGCTGCTGGTTTGATTCCGACGGGGTGGGTGGCTGCAGGGGGTATTTTAGTAGTCTGCAGAGACACGGGGCAATGTTAGAGGGGAGACCCGAACAGAACTGTGAAAAGCGTCGGTCCTCGGTCGGAATTTCTCTGGCGTGCTTGACTGTCAGTTGGCACGACCACGAAGTGAACTTTTCACAACAGGCGGCGTATATAAGTAAGTGCCATCAACGACCATGGTTGCTCAAGAATACGGCGGCCATGGATGCCTGGCGCGGAGATTGACCAAACGGCGAAGTGACGAACATGCAGAAGGTGGAAAAGGAGCCTGATACATGCAGAGAAGATTCAAATTTGCAATCCTCGCAGGGCTCCTCTGCGTTATTCTCTTAGCGCCGGGAATCAAGTTTTTGCGGAAGGCCAGGCATGCCCTGGAAAGGGCGCAATGTCAGACGAATCTACGGACGCTTGGCGTCGATTTAGCGAAGAATGCCGAAGAACTGACCGGGGAACTGAAAGGCAGTTACCCGCCGATGTCGCGTGAAGCCAATAAACTCATGTTCACGACAGAGGGCCTTTTACCCAAGGACATACCCGCTTCCGAGTTACTCGTGTGCCCAAGCCAGCTATCGAAAGGGATACCACAAGAATTTGACGATGCATGTTATTTCTATGCGGGATACGTTTTGGTCGAACGAGGTTTTGTCCCTCCCAGTGGCTGGCCTTTCTGGGGAGATATGAATTACCAAGTAAATTATTACCCATTCGACAACCTGCTGCCCGTTTTTGAGGCGTTCTACAACAAGCAAATCGGAAGCGCGGGCGATTTTAAGGAACGCTTCGTTCGTGAAGGAGAAATTGACCTATACCGCCTTACGGAAGGGGTCGAGCATGGTTATGAGAAGACAATCGACTGTGTAGGTGATGATATCCAGAAAGACGTAAAGATCTCCCGCAGCTCTATCCCCGTTCTCATCGAATGGCCTGACATTCACTCATCGGAAAGGCTCGGCGGCCATGTCCTGTGGCTGGATGGGCAAGTTGAATGGGTCGCATATCCAGGCAGATTCCCTATGACGGAAGAGGCGATGGCAATCTTTACTGAACTCGCCGGTCGCCCACCCATTGGGCAATTGGATTAGGGTTGGATTTGTTGGCGAGACAAGCGTTTCGTAGAAGCAGTGATATTCTGGCGGAAGCACGGGTCGCGTCAGGGACTGACGCACCCACGATATCGGTGAAGATCTTCGCGATCCACAACACATCAATTGCCCCGACTGCGAGCCCGTGATGACGCTGGGTGTGGCTGTCCCGTCGCTTGCGGAGTTAACGCCTGTCTACAGCCTCACATTGACCAAACGACATGTTGCCTGTTGTCGTGTCTGTGGTGACGTCCAGTTCACTTGCCGCACGACGGGACAGCCACACCCAGAGAAAACACGCCGCCTTGTGGAAGTGGGCCCCGGGTCGCAAGGCCAGTCGATCCGGCCGAGCCACGGTGGGTGCGTCAGTCCCTACGCGGCTGCAAACAATCCATGCGCCTTTGGCGCATGGTGCCGGCGGGCCGCCGGCGCTCCATGCTTGCGCGTTTATTTTGGAGAGGTCGAGTCGCCGCTTGAAAGTGACGATATCAGCTTACCTCAACGGGCGAGGCGACCAATTCCGCCTCCAGCCAATGTCCGGCGTGGCGTTTCACTTCCACCTGCACCATGTCGCCGATTTCGTGCTCCGGTGCATAAAAGGAAATGGCGCGGTAGCTGTCGGTGCGGCCGTTGAGCCAGCCTTGCTTGCGCGGGTGGGCGGCGTCGATGAGGACTTCCTGCGTGGTGCCGTAGTACGCGCGGAGTTTTTCGGCGTCGATGGCGTGCTGGAGTTCCAAGACGCGGGCGAGGCGCTCTTCTTTGACGTCGCGGGGGACGTCGTCCACGAGGGCTTCGGCCTCGGTGCCGGGGCGCGGAGAATATTTGAAGGCGAAGACCTGGCCGTAGCGCACTTCGCGGATGCAATACATCGTCCGCTCGAAGTCTTCCTCTGTCTCGCCGGGGAAGCCCACAATGAGATCGGTGCTCAATTCCACGGTGGGGCAGACCTTCTGGAGGTACTTCACTTTCTCCAGGTACTCGTCCAGCGTGTGGTTGCGGCGCATGGCGTCGAGGATGCGGTCGCTGCCCGCCTGGAAGGGGAGGTGGAGGTTCTTCGCGATGGTCTTGCGCGCCGCCATGAGGTCGGAGAGATCGTTGTTCCAATCCTTCGGGTGGGGCGAGGTGAAGCGGATGCGCTTGAGGCCTTTAATCTGAGACACGTCGTCGAGGAGCTCATAGAAGCGGTAGTCGGCGGAGGCGCGGTAGGAGTTGACGTTCTGTCCGAGGAGCCAGATTTCTTTTGCGCCATTGCGGACGAGGGCTTTGGCTTCCTGGAGTACGTTGTTGTTCTCGCGGGACACCTCGCGGCCCCGCGTGAAGGGCACGATGCAGTAGGTGCACATGTTGTTGCACCCTTTGGTGATCGCGATGTAGGCCTTGATGCCTTCCACGTGACCGCGCTCGATCCACTCTTCGGGGATAAAATTCTGGATCTTGTGATCGCGCGGCATCCACTTCGTGTTGCAGACCCGTTCACCCGCCTTGACCTGGGCAATCATCTCGGGCAGCTTGAAGAAGTTGTCCGGGCCGAAAACCATGTCGATGGACTTGTCGCGCTTGAGGATTTTTTCGCCTTCCTGCTGGGCGACGCATCCGGCGACGGCGATGATGAGGTTGGGCTCGGCCTTCTTGCGATCCCGCAGGGTGCCGACGAGACTGTAGACCTTGTTTTCGGGATTCTGGCGCACGGAGCACGTATTCACGACGATGAGACTGGCCGCGTCCTGGTCGTCGGTGATTTCATAGCCCTGCTGTTCGAGCACGCCGCGCATCTGATAGCTGTCGTGCTCGTTCATCTGGCAACCGTAGGTCTTGATATAAGCTTTTTCGGCCATGGGGGAATTCTCTGGGGATAAACAATTGGTGGGCAAGGGCTTAAAGGGGCCTTGCGTTTCCACGGGAGCGTCGCCTAGTATAGCATCCGACCGGCAAATGGGTCAAAAGGGGGCGGGAGCGGAGCGCGTCATGTTAACGTGGTTAGTCAAGCTACTACGCCCTGATCGGGCGCTGTCGAAGGAGTGGGAACAGGTGGTTGAACTTGATACCTCGGAAGCCTTGGCTTCCTGCCTGGTCCGGAGTGAAGCGGAGCCGGTTTTTTTGTTTAAGCACAGCACCCGCTGCCCGGTATCTTCGCGGGCCCGTTCCGAGGTTGAGCGGTATATCGACGGGGCGGGGGAGTCGGGGCTGCCAGTGTACCTCAATTACGTGGTCGAATCCCGCCCGGTGTCGAACGAGATCGAGCGTACCCTTGGAGTCCGCCACGAGTCTCCCCAATTGTTCTTGCTTCGGGCGGGCAAGGTGGTGTGGCATACGTCCCACGGCGGCATTCGGGCGGAGGCGATGGTGCAGGCGGCGGAGACGGTCCAAAAGGGTGAATGAATTTTTAGTGTTGACACCGTGACAGTTTTGTGGCATCCTTTGTATGGCTGCTGTGGTTACAGCGATGCCATCCTCAACGGATGGGACGAAATCGTATTATCTATACATCTGACGCTTGACGTCGACCTTTTTATTCGCTTTTTATATCCCCTCGTCCCAACGTTGGGGCTTTTTTTTTGTCTGGCGATCAAAGCTGTTCAATCGCCTATGTATTCTGATATAACACTGTAACCAACCTGACCCGTCCGGGCGATGCCGCACGAGTGTCCGTCACACTCTCGGGTATCGACCATCGACGGTGGCGCGACAAGGAGGTTTTATGGCCCTGAGCATTCTGATTGTGGAAGACGACTTTACCAGCCGCCGGGTACTCAGCCATATCCTTGAGTCCTTTGGGATGTGCGACGTGGCAATCGACGGCGAAGAGGCGGTGGAGGCGGTTCGCCTCGGGCTCGAAGGGGACGCCCGTTACGATCTGATCTGTCTGGATATCATGATGCCCCGAATGGACGGCCAGTCGGCCCTGAAAGCGATCCGCAAGCTGGAGGAATCCCGCGGAATCGCGCCGGGCACGGGGGCCAAGATCATCATCACGAGCGCCCTCGACGACTCGAGGAATGTGCTGGAAGCTTTTCGGTCCCAGTGCGACGGCTACATCGTCAAGCCCTATGACAAGCAGAAGATCTCGGCGGAGCTCAGGGAGCAGGGCCTGATCCACGTTTAGCCGGCGCTAAGCCGGTCGGACCAGCGCGAGCAGCATTCCGGGGATGTGCTTCAGTGGGAGCACGTGATCGACGGCTCCGAGTTCAATCGCTTCTCGGGGCATGCCCTCATTTCCGTAGCGCCGTGGCGTCCCGTACCCGTAAGCATGAGTCCGCGGGAAGAGCAAGGGTCTGTTCATACCGTCTGGCCGCCTTATTCCTGAATCTCGAGATGGAGCAGCACGGGGAAGTCATCGACGAGACAATAGAGAGTTCCCGGTCGTTCAGCGAGTTCGGTCCAGGCGTCCGCCGTGCATGCCGCCACTTCGGGCACGGTCAGGTCGAAGACGGGCTCATCGCCGGCGATCGCGGTGAGCACATTGCCGCAGGTCACATTGAGCAACTCTTTCAGGGCGTCGTAGGAAGCCTGCGTGCCGAGGTCATCGCCGGGATCCAGGCCGAGGACGTTGGCGGCCAACACGGGCGCCATCTCGCGGGTTACGGCGAGGGTAACCGTCCCGGAGCAGGGTCCCCGGAACGCCATGGTGGTGGAGACCAGATTTTCCGATTCCGGAGTTTCCGTGGAGTCGGGGGTCTCGACAAACATGAAGGCGAGCTGCTCAAGGACTTCCGTAAAGACGCGGGCAAGCGTTTCTGAGTGGTCAGGATTCACGGTTGTCTCCTCCCAGGAGTTCTTCGACGACGGCTTTCACTTTTTCGGGTGTGAAGGGTTTCCGAATGTAGGCGCGGACGCCTTTGCTGAGTAGGTCGTCGATGCGCGTTTTGCTGCCTTCGGTGGACACGACCACGACGGGCACGGTACCGAGCAGGTCGCTTTCCCGCATGCGCTCGATCATTTCCACGCCCCCCATGCCGGGCATGTTGATATCGGAGAAGACGAGATCGATCCAGTTGTTTTTCATGAGTTCCAGGGCTTCCTCGCCGTTGGCGGCCTGGTGGAGGGTCGAAACGGCAACCCCGGCCATTTCCAGCGTCCGGGCGAGGACGGCCCGGACCGTCTCCGAATCATCCACAATTAGAATGTTGTAGGGCATGGGAGTCTCCTCAAGAGCTCTCTGGCAATTGATGCTGGATCTGGGCCAGGCCGATCAGCATGTTGCATGCTGCGCGCTCCAGCATAACATGGTCCGCTTTCAGGCGCGACAGGGCATTTCCACTCGGCTTATAGTTCAATCCGTCGATTCCGCCGCCCAGGCCGAATCCGGCACTCAGGTGGCTTGCGGCATGGACGAGATCGACGGCATAGCGATCACCCTCGAGGCGGTCGGGATCGTGGTGCCACCGGACCACATCGATGATGTTTTCCGGCACATTCCAAGCTTCGAGCAAGAGGGCGCCAACCTCGGCATGATCGATTCCGAGCACCTGTCGTTCCGCCACCTCAAAGGAAAGCCCTTCGCCGTTGGCGAGTTGAACAATAGGCTGCGCATCGACCTCCAGGAAGGAGCCGAGAACGATTTTTCCGATGTCGGAAAGGAGTCCCGCGGTAAAGGTGTGGTCCGGTGCGGGCCGCCCACAGAGGGTCGCCATCTGCTCGGCTCCGATTGCGACGGCCATCGAATGGCGGATCAACTGGCCTGCGGGAAGGTCGTAGCCCAGGAGGGGCTGGCGTGCGATGGGGAAGACGGAGGTGGCGAGGACCAGTTGAAGTATCCGCTCCGTTCCAAACAGTACACCGGCATCGCGCAAGGTCCCCACGGTACGAGGACCGGCGAAGTAGGCGGTGTTGGCTAGCCGCAGCACTTCGGTAGTGAGGACCGGGTCGTACTCTATGGCCTCCATGATGGCCCCGATCCCGATATCGGGATCCTGAACCAGGTGGAGTACCCGGGTCGCTGCGGCGGGCAGTGCGGGGATGTCGGGTATACGCTTGATGACGAGGTCTCGGATGCTCATGGCACCGCCTCGAACAAGACGTTGATCCGGGGGCCGGAGAAACGTCCGGTCCCTCGCGGAAGACGTCTGCTGACTTCGGAACGCGGATGTTTGTTAGAGCTCATATTCAACGCCTCCCGAGCGGAGCAGGGTTACCCCGGTTTCCATGTTGAGGCTCATGGTGCGCGCCTTGGTTCCGCCGGTTTCCTCGCCCTGGATCAGGATCTGGTTCTTCCACAGCAGCTTCCGGAGAATAACCTGATTGCGTTCGCCGATGTTAAAACTTCCATTGTTGTCGAGCAGGCTCGCCGCCCCGGCCACCTTGGCGATCAGATTGCGTTTTTCGGCCCCCATATTGAGCAGCGTGGTGAGCAGCAGGGGTACGCCGGTATCGGTAAACATACAGGGCCGCACTTGCGCCCGGGCGGGGTCGATCTTGGAGAGGGGGAGCATACAGTGGATCAACCCGCCTATCTGCATTCGCGGTTCGTAGAGGGAGAGTCCAATGCAGGAGCCGAGGGAGTAGGTGATGATCAAATCTTCGGGGTTGTCCGAGACGACCATTTCAGAAATGCCGACGACGTGCTTCATGGAAAGCTCCGGCGGGGCGTGAATCCATCCGGCGGTCCGCTCGCTCTATTCGGGACGTCGTCGTTCATACGCCGGCCTTTCGGTAGACCGCGGGCTGGACCAGGGTCAGGGGGCTGTCAATGCCCGAGAGGCTTTCGGAGTGTCCGATCATCAGATAGCCGCCGGGTTTGAGGAGGCGGCTTGCTTCCAATACGAGATTGCGACGGACTTCATTGTCAAAGTAGATCATCACATTGCGGCAGAAGACCACGTCGAAGGGCCCTTTCATGGGAAAGGGCGGTTCCGAGAGATTCAGGCGGTTGAAGGAAACGATGCGTTTGAGATCATCGTTCACCTGGTAATCGGCATCGGGCCCGCCGCCGATCTTGCGGAAGTATTTCTGCAGGAGCGGCCTGGGAACGGGCTCGACTTTGGCGGCGCTGTAGACCCCCTGCCGCGCGGTTTCCAGGACCCGGGTGGAGATATCGGTCGCGAGGAGCCGGAAGTCGGGGTGGGAGCCACCGAGGGCTTCGAGCACCGTCATGGCCAGCGTGTAGGGTTCTTCGCCGGTCGAACTGGCCGCGCACCAGATCCGAAACCGGGGCTGAGATTGAATGCGCCACTCTCGGACCAGATCCGCGAGGATATCGAAATGGGTTGGCTCCCGGTAGAAGCTTGTAACGTTGGTAGAGATGGAATCGAGGAGATGGACCAGTTCACCCGTCGCTTCGTCGTTTACAACGAAGCGGAGATAGTCTTCATGGGTCTCAAGTCCCAGTGCCCGCATGCGCTTGGCAATGCGCGCGCTGACGAGGGCGACTTTCTGGGGGCCCAGGGTGATGCCGCTCTTCTGGTACACCAAGTCTTTGAATTGATCAAAGGTCCTGGGTTTCATATGCTCTCCCTGGCGCGTGACCAGCTTGTATCACCCGTGCGTCACAGGCTGGAACTCGCCCCAACTATCCCGCAGAATCGTATGCGACTTCAGGATCTGAAGATGTCCCGGTCCCGATATTCGGTGCAACGTTCCGCCCCCTGCCTCCCCGACGGAACTGGAATTCCGGTCTTCACGAGCACTGCCCGCGCCGGGGCCGAACTTTCCAGACCGAGGAGGTTGCCAGCCCCGGGCTCGGGGCCAGCCCCACCAACGAGTTGCGCGAGGATATTTTCCCTGCGCGCCGCTTTCCGGCAGCCTTTGGCGTGCCTCAATTGGGGGCCATACCGAGCCCCATGACACTCATCCCGAGGCCTTGGCGAGCACCTCCTGGATCTTGTTCACGATGGTTGCGGGTTCGAAGGGTTTGATCACGTAGTTCTGCGCGCCGGCTTTCAGCGCGTCGATCACGCGGCTTTTTTCGGCTTCCGTCGTGACCATGATGATGGGCATCGTCTTGCCGTTGGCCCGGATCGCACGCACGGCGTCGATGCCAAGCATGTTGGGCATGTTCCAGTCCATCAGGACGAGGTTGTACTCGTTGGATTCCGCAGCGTCGACGGCTTCCCGTCCATCGGCGGCCTGGTCCACGTCGGTAATTCCGGCGCGTCCCAGTGCCCCGATGAGCACCTTGCGCATCACGGCGGAATCGTCCACTACCAAAGCTCTCATGCTTGTATTTCCTTTCGTCGGCACGAAGCCAATTACTTCTTGGCTTCCATTTCAAACGTTACCCGGAGCGTAAACGAACCCAGTTCGCTGTTAAACGGCACCTCCAGCCAGATGGAGCCGGAAGGGTAATCCACATTGTAGCTGTTGCCCCGGACAACGGTGGGCAGGCTCAAGTCGATCGGCGGACGGTCATCACCGCTCAGCTTCGACTTGGCCCCGCCCGCGACAATATTTACCATTTCCGCGATGGCGTCCGACACGGTGTCGTCCACCACACGAATTTCAGTGGAGAGGAGCTTGTTTACCATGTTGAGCGCCGTGTCCACCGGAAAGGACAAGGCGACCATTCCCCGAGCCATGCCGCTGAGCCCGATCAGGGCCATCACGTCTCGCGGGTTCGCCTCAGGGCGCGCGACGCCGACGTCACCCCGGATGGCCTTGCATCCAAGCATCGTGGAAAAAAGGTCATAGGTGCTTTCTATGAAGGGGTTAATATATTCGACTTTCATTCCCATGGCATCATCGTGCTCCTTTGAACGGCGAACTGGTACGCGGGCGGCCATTATAGCGGGCGCGGGCGGGGCTACTGCAATTTACTCTTTGAGGTTGCGTTTCGGCGTCTCGGTTTTTCGTGTGCCGGGGCTTCGCGCATACCGGCGGACGGTGGGATAATCGCTACCCCACACCCCAGGCACCATAGTGCTTATGGGTCTCGTGTCTTCTTCGTATGCCGGGCGGGGTGGCAAGCGGGTGATGGACGAAGAGATGATCGCCAGGATTCCGTCCTGACGTTCTGATTCGCGCTGGATGGTTTGGGAGTAGACGTCGCGCGTCCTTTCCAGAGCAACATCGTTTCGCTCATGATGCTGGTCCAGATTGACGGACTCGCACAACGTTTCGGTGCCAACGTTGAAACCACCGGTCGATGCCATGGTCTTCCTTACCGTATCTGCCAGGATTGGGCCACCACATCCAACCAGCAATCCGGATACACGAGATTGATTTCGGGTGCCGGAAGGCTCCGTTCAATCAATTGCTCAAGTGCGTTCGCCGGTATTATAGACCGTTGGATTATGATTGTCCATACGGATCTTGCGGGATATTATGGTTTCTTCTCCTTTTCACGATGGGTACCTCTACGGCGAGGCCACGTCCATGAGATAGGAGACGCGTTGCTGGCTGAGCAGATCGCACACCTGGATCTCATAGGTTCCGGGGAATTCATTTTCCGCCAGCGGTATGAAGGTCTCCGCCAGACCTCCCTCCATCGGGATGCATTGGCGGTAGTGCTTCAATTCCGAGCCTTCGGGGCCCTCCAGTTGGAGTAACAGGAGATGGGTGCCCGGTGCGGCGTCGCCCGTGTCGAGCAGCATTCGAATTGCAGCGCGTTGGCCGGCGACGACCAACTCCGGGGCTTCCAGAAGCAACGCTTCAACGCGGTAGGGCAGGATGGAGAACAAGGCCGGCTCGCCGGCGGCCACGGTCCACTGCATCCGTCCACGGGGCATGGTTTCCAGAGGGTGAAGCAGATCGACCACGTGGTGATCTTCCGGAATCTTGAAACTGGCCCGGCGGGCCGCGCTGGCGGCACCGGGTTCGGCGAGGAAGGCGGCCAGGGTGGCGTTGCCGAAAGTAAACTGGTGGCGGGTGAGTGCGCCCTGTTGTTTTTCCGGTAACTGGACGGGGAGCAGGGGCGTGTTCCCCGCGCGGCCGAGGAGGTGGGCCAGCACGGCATCTTGATCGGCGGCGCTGACACCCGATTGACTCACCCAGACGGGACGGTTGGTCCAGAGGTCCGCATCGCCTTCGCCTTTTGCCGGGTCGAGCGGATGGAGGAAGGGCAGGGCCACGGAGGCGCGGGGCGTGCCGTGGCCATCGAGTTCGCCCGGTTGCCCGTCGGCAATGATGAGGCCGTTGTTGTCGTGGAAGGCTTTCAGCGTCTCACATTCCTGGTCGGAGAGCGCGCGGGTTCTGCTCAGGATAAGGGTATTGATGCCCTCAAGCTGGCCCTGCGCCGTGCCGGACTCCAGGCTGCGGATGCGGGAGGTGAAGCCGTTCCGATTGAGGGTCGCCGCAAGCCAGGATTCCGAGGTGGCGGCGTCTCGCTTTACCCCGGGATTCGCATAGTCCAAGTACTGCGTCGCGGGACTATCCACGAAGGCAATTCCAGTAGGGTGGGGGACCGCATTCAGGAGGAGCGTGCCGATACCGGCCTGGATGGTGTTCAGGGCCGTTGCGAGGTCGGCGAGTCCGGGCCGGAGCTCTCCAACGGGGCTGACGAGGCTCTGGCTGCCCGCGCTGAAGGGCTGGTCGAGCCAGATGGCGGGGATCTGGTGCAGGAGGGCGTTCCAGGCGGTCCATCGCGCGACAGCGGGGTCGGCCAGGAGGTTTTCGTGGCCCAGCACGATGCCGTCGAAGGGTCTCGCGCCATGATAGGACTGGAGGCGACGGATGGCCCCGGACTCCGCCGGGACGGCCATATAGTCGGTCGCCAGGCTCAGCAGTTGCCAGTTGTAGCCTGACATGGGGGTGATTCCGCTGTGCCGGGGCTGGAATCCGACGCGCCCGGCTGCATCGACCGAATGGATGGCATCCTTGCCGGCGCGCTGCGCTTCCGCGAAGACCAGATCCATGGCGCGTCTGAAATCGAGCCAGGGTGCCCAGATACCGTGCTGCTGGCATTGGTCCAGGGGCCAGGGCACGACCTCGTCCCAGGAGGAGAAGGATTCGCGCCAGGCGGCGTTCAAGGCGTTGATGTCTACGTACTGACCTTTCAGATAGTCCCTGAATTTTCCGAGACAATAGGGCGACTGGCAGACTTCCGCCTCGGTCCCCGTCAGGGCGCAACCGGAGCCAAGGGAATAGTAGGGGGCACCACCGGCCCAGGCCTGGAGAACCCCGGCGGCCACGGTGGCCTTTTCCTTGAGCTGGTAGTCGGGCTCGGAAAGGCACGGAATACGGACGGAGCCCGACCCCACCGCGCCGCTGTCCAACGTGCCCAGGCGCGCGATGCGATTGAGTCCAGCCTTGCTGGAGGCGAGAAGCGAGTCGGCATTCAGGGGTGTGTGGAGGGTGCCCGCGCCGATGAGGTCTCGCAGTTGAATGATCTGCCGCTGGGCTCCATAGTCGAAGGGGCCCGACGTGGAGAGGATGACCGCGGGCGCGCGCTGTGGTTCGGGCATCCGCACGGGGAAATAAAAGGTCTCCCGCGCGGCCAGGTTTGCAAAATTTGCCTGACTCACGAGGGCGCTCGGCACGGCGTGGAGCTCCACGCGGATCAGGGGGGCGAGCAAATCGGCCAGGTCCAAGCGCAGGTTGATCGCGCCGCCGGTTGACCCCACCACCTGGCTCGCACTGGCGACCTGCCGGTCGAAGCTATCGGTGGCACGGGCAAACACCGTGGCCTCCTGATCGGAGCCCAATACGCCCAAGGCCGGTACTTTCGCGGTGATGTCCAGGTGATCGTTGGGCTTGAGCCAGACCGCCTTCTGTCCGTCCATCTCGACACGGACTTGCTCGAGTCGGGGCCAACCGGGAACCGTGACGAGTTCCGTGTGCCAGGTGACCACGCCCTTCCGGTTCTTCAGCCAGAAATCGATGAGATAATCGCCGGGCGCGGCGATAATGTCCAGGGGGTAATACGTAGCGCCTTTGGATAAGATGGTGTCCGGATCGACCAGAGTCGAAGGTAAGGACGCTCCGGGGTGGCGGATACGGTAGACCACCTCACAGGCGTCCTCCGCCGGGGCGTCCAGGTTGAGCACGAAGGGGCGGATCGGTTGATTGAAGGCGTTGTTGCGGACGGCTTCAATGAACTCCGGGGGATAGCCCGGCGGGATCTCTTCGTCGTCCGGCCCTTTCGGGGCGATATCCAGCACGGTCGTGACATTGATGGCGGGCGCGCGGTTTGCCGCCCAGAGGAGGGCCTTGCAGATGAGGGAAAAGGCATTCGCTTCGTATTCTTCGAGCATGTCGAAGGGATTCGCAGGCACAGGGACGAGGCAGTGGTTGGGCGAGGGTACGCTTTGAAAGGTAAACGTTGCGGCGCGAACACCTTCGCCGCCATAGCACTGGAGCATGGCCTCTTGCTCAGCCGCCGGGATACCCAGGGGGCCGATACCCCGGGTCAGCAAGGCGGGCTTCTCCAGCGGGGATAGCGCCTTCAGCCACTGGGCGAGGGGGCCGCTCCCCTCAAGTCCCATACCCGTCACGATCAGGCCCGCGCCGTTGCCCGCGTGGTCGATGATCCGCTGCTGTATGGCCTCGGGCAGGATATCCGGATCGAAGTGGCCGAGCAGGATGACGTCGAAGCGGCGTTTCTCCAGGAGGCGGGTCAGGCGCTGCTCCACCTTCTCGTGGGCGGCATCGGGAAAGCTGGGCTCGGGGAACTGGGGATCGAAGCCGAGGTGTTTCGAGTCCCAGACGGCGACCGTCTCCAGCTCGAGCTCCAGATAGCTTCTGAGTTGGGCAAGGTCCCCGAAGGTGCCGTAGGGGGCGATGGCAAACACGCGGATGGGACCGCCCGCGAGAGGAGAGGCCCACGAGACGGGGGAGCCGGACGTTGCGACGGGCAGGGTGTGGAAGGGCAAGGGGGCGATGTCTCCTGCGGCGTGCGCCAGTGGGATCGACGCGCCGAGGCAGGCCAGGAGGATGAAGGGTAAGAATCTATACATGTGCCGGAAGGCCCCTGGGTTGCGATATCGGGAGACTGCGGCCCCATCATAGCAAAGACCGGAGGGCAGCCCTAACGATGGGAACGCGTGGGGGAGAAGCATTTGGGACAGGACCCGAAAATATAAAGCCCCACGGAATCGATCCGGCCAGCCGTTGTCTGGCCTGAGTATCGAATTCCGTGGGGCGAATTTAATCTCTAGCGGTGGGGCGTGCGATTCCAGGTGCCGGGCCAGGAGAGCAGCACCAGCGACGCGCAGGCGAGCAACAGCAGGTCCCCGGCGATCTCGCTGAGGCGCAGGGTTAGGGATTTCGTCGTGGTGGCGCAGTTACAGCCTACGTTACCGTTTGCCGTCCGATTCAACTCCGCCCGGCTCAAGGTGCCATTGCCGTCGAGATCCAGGTCGTCGAACTGCGGCCGGGTGAGGCCGGCCATTTGTGCCTGTGCTTCAGCAAAGCTGAGCAAGCCATTCGCGTCGGTGTCGGCATCTGTGAATAGCTCCAGTAAGTCGCCAGCGATGATCTGGAGCTCACCTTCACCTTCACCTTCACCTTCACCTTCACCTTCACCTTCACCTTCACCTTCACCTTCGCCCTCACCTTCACCCTCGCCTTCACCTTCACCTTCGCCTTCGCCTTCGCCTTCGCCTTCGCCTTCGCCTTCGCCTTCACCTTCACCTTCACCTTCACCCTCACCCTCACCTTCACCTTCACCTTCACCTTCACCTTCACCTTCACCTTCACCTTCACCTTCACCTTCACCTTCGCCTTCGCCTTCACCCTCGCCTTCACCCTCGCCTTCGCCTTCGCCTTCGCCTTCGCCTTCGCCCTCACCTTCGCCTTCGCCCTCACCCTCACCCTCGCCCTCGCCCTCGCCCTCGCCCTCGCCCTCGCCCTCGCCCTCGCCCTCGCCTTCACCCTCACCCTCACCCTCACCCTCACCCTCACCCTCACCCTCACCCTCACCCTCACCCTCACCCTCGCCCTCACCACCACAATTGTTCAGTACAACGACCGTGCGCTGGGCTGCGACCTCATTGCCCGCCAGATCCGTGGCGGTATAGGTCAAGACGTATTCGCCGGGAACGCTGGTATTCACGGAGCCACTAACCACAACTTCAACAGCGCCATCCACTTCATCGGTGGCCGTTGCGCCGGGATCGGCGTAGGGACCTGAAGCGCAGCTCACGGAATTGGCCGCTTCATTATTATTCACGATTGTGATGGACGGTGGCGTCGTGTCGATCGAGGTCAGCAGAATGGTGGCCTCGTCGATCAGTTGGGGGTCGAGCACTTCGGCGGAGTTTTCGTCGAAGCCATTTGCCGTGGCGAAGAAGGTATAGTCCACCGGCGGAAGGGCGGGAAATACGTAGACGCCGTTATCATTCTGGGTGATATCGGGGAAGTTGGCCGGTAAAACCCGGACCGTTGCCGTGGTGACGGGCGCCTGATTCAATTCATTCTCCACGGCCACCGCGATGGTTACGGTAAGGAGGGTGGCATTTGCGGTGAGGCGGTAGGGCGTAAAGTCCACGGGCCCTTCCATGCCGGCCTCGATCGCGAAGTAGTCATCCGTACCCCATACGTTGGCCTCGGCTTTGAGGGTCTGTCCCGACTCGTTGACGATGTATTTCCCATCGGTGGCTTCGAAGATGTTTGAGCCGGTGTTCTCCAGATCGTTCACATCGCCGAGCACGGGGAGGGGTGCGAGGACATCGCCTTTCAGCGTGGGAGCGAGGACCCGGATGGCTTCACCGGCGATTCCCCGGAAGGTATTGCCCGTAATGTTTACGGTACTGTCCTGGGTCATGACGCCGCAGCTTACGTTTTCGATGGTGCAGTTCTGCAGGATGGAGGCGGACGATTCGAGGCCGGTGACCTGGACGCCCAGGTTGGTTCCCGGCTCGCGACCGTCCACGATCACGTTACTGAGCACGAGGCTTTCGCTGTCGGCGCGCACGAGGATGGCACCGTCGAGGGGGCCATCCTGAGGCATGCGAATGGTCAGATCCTGGAGGGTGCCGCCTGCGGTGGCGTCGAGGAGGACCGCGCCCAGATCATCCAGCGTTGAGGCGTCGGGCTCAATCACGGTAGATTCCGGGGTGCCCGCATCGGCACCCAAAATCCGCGTGTTGGGCGAGAATTCGACGGATTCCACATACTGGCCGGGGGCGAGTCGCACGCCGATTTCACGCTCTTCGTCGAAGAGTTCCTGGGCCAGGATCAGGGCGTCCCGCACGCGCCCGAAGGGGCGGGCCGCCGTGCCGAGGGGGTCGAGCGCATCCAATTCCGCCACGTCGACCCGCACCTCGTCCAGTACGACTACCTCGCGCTCCACCGTGTCGGCGACGTTGCCCTGACCATCGTCGGTGTCGAAGGTGACGGCATAGACTCCCGGGGTGTTGACGTCCACGCTGTCGCCGCCGACGGCGATTCCATCGGTCAGGTCGCCGCCGCAGGCATCCTTGGACACGGCGCCAAAATCGGTGACTTCGGTGCCCGTGAGCACCGTCACGCGTCCCGGTCCGACCAACTCCATCTTCGGCGCCTCGGTGTCCGCAACGATGACACTGCGCGACTGCGCGGGCGCGCTGTTTCCGCTGCCATCGGCTGATTCGTAGGTGATGGTGAATTCGCCGGGCTCGACGGTGGCCTTGTCATACTTTTTGCCGCCCGCCGCGGTGATGGTCGCGGTTACGACGGTCTCTCCTTCGCAGGCGTCCGAGGCCGTAGCGCCGGGATCTTCGAGGAGATCGCCGCATTCCAGGAAAAGGGTGTCGGGGCCATTCAGGATGATTGCGGGTGTTTCTTCGTCGGCCACAATGACGCGCCGCAGCACGCGGGTGGCGGGGAGCTCGGATCCGTTGTTGTCGCTGATGTCGTAGGTGATGACATAGGTGCCGCGCTGGTTCACATCGACCACGTCGCCGCCCACCGCCACGCCATCGAGGGGATCGCCGGTGCCGCCCTGTGCGGCGGTCGCGCCGGGGTCTTCAAAATCGGGGCCGCTGCACTCGATCACAAACTCCGAGGCCCCGTTCAATGTGATCTCCGGCGGGACGCCGTTCACCACAACGACCCGTCGCGCGACTTGCACCTGGTTGCCGCTGCCGTCGGTCACGGTGTAGGTGATGGTGTATTCGGCGGGGGTGTTGGGGTCCACCGTGTCGCCGCCGATGATGATGTCGCCGTCCAGCGCGCCTTCGCAGGCATCGTCGGCCAGGGCGCCGGGCTCGAAATAGGAGCCGCCGATGGACACGGAAATACTCGGGGAATCCTGGAGTGTGATCACGGGGGGCGTGGTATCGCCCACGGTAACGGTGCGGATCACCTGTGCGACGTTTCCGTTGGCATCGGTCGCGGTGTAGGTTATGGGGTAGTCTCCGGGGTTGCCCTCGTCCACGCCGCCGGTGATTTGAATCAGCGTGGTGATGTCGCCGTCCACGTTGTCATCGGCGGTTGCGCCGGGTTCGACATAGGCGGTTCCGCATTCGAGGGTGAAGGCTTGCGGGCCGTTCAACTGGAGGACCGGTAATGTTGAATCGGGAATGGCGAAGGGCTCGCTGAAAGGGGAAGTGTTGCCCGCCGCATCGGAAACGGTGGCGGTCAGGTTCATGCCTTCAAAGGCTTGCAGATCGATGGCCGAAGAGAAGTTGCCGCCCTCGGTGTCGATGCTCCCGACGAATAGTTCACCCTCGTTCTCGTCATCCGCAAAGATTTCCACGGTGCCCGCGATGGGAACATTGCCGGAAACCGGGTCCAGGTCCGTCATGATCGGCGCGGCGAGTGCCGCATTGCCGCCGTTCAGCAGGCGTATGCCTTCCAGCCGGTTTTCGTGGATGCTGTTTCGGGAGAAGGTATTGCCCAGGGTGGTTGCGCCGTCCACGACGATGCCGGGGCCGCCGCTGTTGGTGATGGTGTTGCCCTGACCGGGTTCGATACCGCCGATTGTATTTTCGAAGGCACCCTGGCGGATGAGTACACCGACCGCATTGCTGTCCACGCTGCTTCCGTCGATGTCCGGGCCAATCAGGTTGCCCTGGACGGCGTTTCCTGTGGTCGTGGCGCCTTGAATCCGGATACCTTCGGCCGCATTGCCGGAGATGACATTCCGCTGGCCGGATTCCGGGCCGCCAATGGAGTTGTTGGACGCGCCAAAGGTGATATCGATGCCGCGGGTTCCGTTGGCGATGGCGTTTTGCCCCGAGGCGTCCAGGCCGATGAAATTGCCGCGGACGATATTCAGATTCGTGCCGCGGCCCACAATCGAGATGCCCTCGCGGAGGTTTCCCGATATAATGTTGCCCGCGCCATTCTCCGCGCCGCCCACGGCATTGACCGAGGCCCCTCCGCCAATGCGGACGCCCGCCACGCCGTTTGGTATGGCTTCGTTGCCGCTGGCGTTGACGCCGACAAAATTGCCCCGGATGACGTTAAGCGTCGCGCCCACGTCCGACAGGCGGATTCCGTCTTCGCCGTTACCGGAGACGACGTTTCCCTGGCCCGCGTTCAGACCGCCGATAGTTGTGCCGCGCACGCCGGCCTGAATGCGGATACCGCACTCGTCATTGGGGAGTGGCAGCGTGCCGGAGAGATCGGTGCCGATGTAGTTGCCGGCAATGATGTTGTTCGCGGTGTCGTCGATGGTGCCGCGCTCGCGGGTGAGGTAGATGCCGTGGCGGCCATTGCCGGAGATGACGTTGCGTTCCGCCGGGCTTGCGCCGCCGATGGTGTTGTCCGAGGCCCCGAGGCTGATGCGGATGCCGTCGCGGCCGTTGCCCAGCGCGAGCGTGCCGTCGGTGCCGATGAGACAGCCCCGCACGATGTTGCCGGTGGTGCTGGCCCCACCCATGGCGATGCCGTCGGCCGGGAAGTGGACGATGATGAGGTTTTCGATGGTGTTGTTGGGAGAAGCGATCATCAGGCCGATCTCGCCGCCGGAAAGGAGTTCGCCACTGAGGGTTACAGTGCCACCGCCGTCGATGGTGGTATGGCCTTCGGTCAATTGAGGCAGGACCGCTTCGGGCTGGATTACTGCGCCGGGCGATAAGGTAAAGTTGATGGTGTCCGCCTCGTTGTTGGCGTTGGCGATCTCAATGGCGTCGCGCAGGCTGCCCGCGCCGGAGGACGCGGTGGTGCTCACCGAGAGGATTGCGGCGCTGGCCTGGAGGGTGAAAAACACCGCAGTTGCGCACGACAGTGCCTTGATAACGAACACGGCAGTAAATTTGCCCATGAGAATTCCCTCGGCGTCTTCCTGAATCGACCCAATGCCACTTTGATACAGTATATCGGGTGTCGGGGGTCTTGGCAAGGCAAAGAGACGGGCGGGCTTACCCTGCGATGCGCTTGAGGATTTCGATTCCGCGGAGGATCGTCTCGTTTTTCGCGGCGAAGGAGATCCGGAAGTGGGTCTTTCGGGCGCTGAATACGGATCCGGGGATGATCAGCAGGTTGTTTTCGATCGCCTTGGTTACGAAAGCGTCTCCATCGCCGCCGGGGGCCTCGGGGAAGATGTAGAAGGCGCCGCCGGGCCTCGTGACGGAAAAGGTGTCCTTAAGGCCATTGTAGATCAGGTCGCGCTTCTCGCGGTAGGCGGCCACTTTGGGCTCCATATCGGCCTGGAGGGCCTTGACGGCGGCCTTCTGGACGATGGAGGGCGCGCAGACGAAGGTGTACTGCTGGAGGGTGTTCATTGCCTGGATGATGTCGCTCGGGCCCGCCGCCCAGCCCAGGCGCCAGCCGGTCATACCTGCGGACTTGCTCAGGCCATTGAGGAGGATGAGCTTGTCGTGCATGCCGACCATGGTCGAGGCTTTTTCGTCGTAGAGGAGGGATTCATAGATTTCGTCGGTGATGACGAGGAGGTCGTGCTTTTTCGCAACGGCCGCCAGGGCTTCCAGGTCCGCCCTGTTCAGCGTAACGCCCGTGGGGTTGCCGGGGGAGTTTACGATAAGCATTTTCGTCTTCGGCGTGATCGCTGCCTCGACCCGCTCGGGCGTCAGCTTGAAGTCGGGGTAGGTGTCCACCGGCACGGGCTTTCCGCCGAGGAGGTTGATGAGGTGGGTGTACATGACGAAGTAGGGGTCGGCAAAGATGACCTCATCGCCGGGATCGATGGTGGCCATGAGCGCCAGGAAGAGGCCACCGGATACCCCGCTGGTGATCATGACATTTTCGGCTTTTGCGCCGAAACGTGTGTCGTAATACTGGACCACGCCGTCGCGGAGTTCCTCGATGCCCCAGGTCTGGGTGTAGCCGTTGAAGCCCGCCTGGATCTGGGCGATGGCTTCGTTCTTCACGACCGTGTCCACGTCATAGTCCGGCTGGCCGATACTGAGGTTGACGGGGTCCTTCATGGTGGCGGCCATGGCGAAGATTTTGCGGATGCCGCTGGCATCGATGCGGCTCATGCGTTCGGCGAGGATGGGCATGGGGAAGTCCTTGTGATTTTTGGGAGGTTGTGAGGGCGCATTGTAGCGATTGGGTGGCGGGTTGTGCAATTGGGGGGCGTGGACATCGGACAGATCAGACGGATCGGACCGATCAGATCGGTCCGATCCGTCTGATCGGTCCAATTTGCTTGATTAACGAGGTGCGCCGCACTACCATTCCCCCATGCCAATCCCACAAAAGGAAAATTTCATGCGCACCCCTCTTCTACAGCGAATGCTTCTACTCGCCACAATGGTCTCCTCCGTGATTCTTTCTGCCGATGCGCAGTCCACATTCTACGTAGCCCCCGGCGGCAACGACGCGTGGACGGGCTCGCTTGCGGCCCCGAATGCCGAGGCGACGGACGGTCCCTTCGCCACCATCACCGGGGCGCGGGATGCCATCCGCAAGCTGAAGGCGGCGGGTCCCCTTGCGGGTCCAGTCCAGGTGTTGGTGGGGGACGGCGAGTATGGCATCACGGAGCCTATCGTCTTCACGCCGGAAGATTCCGGTACGGCGGAGACCCCGATCACGTATGAGGCGGCGCCCGGTGCGAATTCGGTTATCCATGGCGGACGATCCATCACGGGCTGGCGTCAGGAGGGCAACTTCTGGGTGGCGGATATTCCCGCCGTGCTGGACGGCTCCTGGGCCTTCAGCCAGTTCTTTGTGAACGGCGAGCGCCGGACCCCGGCGCGCACGCCGAACGCCACGAACACCGCTGGGGACTATCCGGAGCCGAACGACCTTTTTTACACCGTGGGGCCGGTCATGGAGAAGAATCCGACCACGGGCGAGGAGACGAAGAGCACGACGCGCTTCTACTACAAGCCGGGCGATCTCACCACATGGGCCAGTCTTCAGGACGCGATCGTGGTCGTGTACCACTCGTGGGAGACGGCGCTGTTGCGCCCGAAGTCCATCGACGAGTCCAATCGTATTCTCGAATTCACGGGGCCGACGAACTGGGGCTTCGGCTACTGGCACCCGGATCAGCGCTACTATATCGAGCATCTCTTCGAGGGGCTGGATCAGCCGGGCGAGTGGTTCCTGAACAAGAAGGAGGGGCGTCTGTACTACATGCCCATGCCGGACGAGGATATGAACACGGCGAAGGCCATGGCGCCGGTCGCGCCGCAGTTGCTGCGATTGGAGGGCAAGCCGGCCGAGGGCCAGTTCGTGTCGCACCTGAATTTTCGCGGCCTGAAGTTTTACTACACGGAGTTCGCGGTGAAGCCCGAGGGGCACAGCGACGGCCAGGCGGCCTCCAGCGTACCTGCGGCGATAGAGGCGACGGGCGCGCGCAACGTTCACTTCGACCGATGCGAGGTGGGCCATCTGGGCACCTATGGCGTGTGGTTTCGCAGCGGCAGCCAGGACAACAAGCTGACCCAGAGCGAGGTGTATGATCTGGGGGCGGGCGGCATTCGCATTGGCGAGGGGGCGAGTCCGGCGACGGAGAATGAGGCGACGCTGCGCAATGTGGTGGATAACAATTTCATCCATGACGGCGGGCGGGTCTTCCGCGGCGCAGTGGGGGTATGGATAGGGCGCAGCTCCTACAATCAGCTTTCCCACAATGAAATCTGCGACTTCCGTTATACGGGTATCTCGGTCGGGTGGTCGTGGGGCTACGACGAGAGTTCGGCCCACGACAACATCATCGAGTTCAACCATGTCCACAACATTGCGAAAGGCCAGCTCAGCGACACGGGCGGTATCTATACGCTCGGCGTGTCACCCGGCACCGTCATCCGCAACAACATCTTCCACGACGTGATCTCCAGCGCGAAGGTGTCCGGCGGCTGGGGCATTTATTTCGACGAAGGGAGCACGGGCATTCTCGCGGAGAACAACCTGGTCTACAACACGCGCACGGGCACTTTGCATCAGCATTATGGCCGGGACAATCGCGTGGTGAACAACATCTTCGCCTTCTCGCATGGCGGCCAGCTTATCCGCTCGCGGGAGGAGGAGCACAATTCCTTCTTCTTCGAGAACAACATCGTGTATTTCAACAACAATGCACTGCTCGGCAGCACGTGGAAGAACGGTAATTTCAAGCTGGACAAGAACGTGTACTGGACGACCATGCCCGATGTAGTGGAGTTGGGCGAGATGGATTTTTCCGGCCGGACGTGGGATGCGTGGCGGGCCGAGGGACATGATGTGAATTCGGTGATTGCGAATCCGGGCTTCGAGAACGCCGAGGCGGGAGACTTTCGACTGAAGGCGGATTCGCCCGCGCTGGCGCTTGGCTTCAAGCCGATAGATTACAGTCAGGCGGGTTTGTACGGCGATCCCGCATGGGTCGAAAAGCCCCGCAAGATTGAGCGGAAGCCCTTTGCGCCACCTGCGACGCCTGAGCCGGCAGTGATCGACGATGGCTTTGAAGCGACGGCAGTGGGCAACCTCGCGGAGGGTGCTCATTCGAACGAGGAAGGGGAGGCGACGGTGCGGGTGAGCAATGAGCAGGCGGCCACGGGTATGCGCAGTCTGAAGTTCAGCGATGCGCCGGGCCTCACGGCGCAGTACAATCCGCACCTCTTCTACACGCCCGGCTTTCGCACCGGCAAGGCGCGGGTGAGTTTTATGATACGAGTGGACGCCGGTGCCGTTTTTTACCATGAATGGCGCGACAGCCAGAGTCCCTATCAAGTCGGGCCGAGTCTGTGGTTTAACAAGGGCCAGCTTATGGTGGGCGGCAGCGTGCTGGCGACGTTGCCGGAAGGGCACTGGATCGCGGTGGAAATCCTGTGCAAGCTGGGACATGAGGCGGATGGTACCTTTGATCTGGGCGTAGTGGTGCCCGGTATGCCGCCCCAGAGTTTTACGAGTCTGGCGTGTGGCACGCCCACGTTTCGCCGCCTCGACTGGATGGGGTTTGTGTCTCCCGCAACGGAAAAATCGACGGTGTTTGTGGATGACGTGAAGGCGAAGGTGGAGTAGTCGGCAACGGGACCGTCCCGCGTTTTTATTAAAGCGGAGGACAGTCCCGCACGTGTGGTGTGTCTGCCTCGGTCTGGTTGACTGGCGGGCTTCCAGGTGATATTGCGGTCCGGGTTTGTTTGCGCGCAGGACAGTCCCCTTCTTACTCCGCGATGGCTCCGTCGTCGTTCACTTCGGTGGGGCCGGCCTCGGGTACAAGCTCCACGAGGGCCTTGTCCACACGGCGTTCGTCCATGTCCATGACCTCGAAGCGCAGTCCGCCGCAGATGAAGTGGTCGCCGGCGGAGGGGATGCGGCCCAGTTGCGACATGATGAATCCGCCGAGTGTCTTAAATCCGCCTTCGACTTCTTCGGCGATGGGGTGGCCGGGGAACAAGGCGTAGAGGTCTTCGATGGCGAGGCTGCCATTCAGGAGGTAGGAGCCATCCTCGCGCCGGATGACGTCGGGGTCTTCCTCTTCGCCAGCCTCGGGCAGGCTGCCGACGATGCACTCAAACACATCGTTCAAGGTTACCACGCCCTGAACGCCGCCAAATTCGTCCTGCACGATGGCGAAGTGGATGCCCGAGGATTTGAACTGGCGGAGTAGTCCGAGGGCGCGGGTGGTGTCGGGCACGTGGAGGGCCTGGGTCATGCATTCACTGAGATCGACCACGTCGGATTTGGATATGGCATCCATGATATCGCGCAGATGAACCACGCCGAGGATGTTTTCCACGTTGTCCCCATAGACGGGATAACGGGAGTGGCGGTTTTCTTCGATAACCTCCAGGATGTCGGCGCGGGTGGCGGTGCGGGGAAAGCTGACCATGTCGCGGCGCGGTGTCATGAGGGTGCTGACGCGCCGGTCGTCGAGGTGGAGCATGCGGATGAGCATGTCCTTTTCTTCGCCGCTCAGCACGCCCATTTTGGCACCCTGTCGGATCATCATGCGGATGTCGTCTTCCGTCACGTCGCCTTCGGGCGTCTGCTTCAAAGGCAACAACATGAGGATCAGATTGGTGGTGCCGGAGAGAATGCTGATGAGGGGAGAGCTGATCCTGGAGAGCCAGCGCATGGGCCCGGCGGTGACGCGGCTGATGCCTTCGGGGTTGGACATGGCGATGCGCTTGGGGGCCAACTCGCCGAGGGTGAGGGAGAGATAGGTGATGAGCAGCACCACGATGCCGAGGGCGATGTTCTGACGGTGCAACTCCGGCACACCGACCTTCTGGAGTAATTCGGCCACGGGCGTGGCAAAGCGTGCGCCGCCCACGACACCCGCGAGGGTGCCGATGAGGGTGATACCAACCTGGACCGTGGAGAGGAAGCGGTTCGGGTCGTCCAGAAGCTTGAGGGCCTCGGAGGCGCCGTGGTCACCCGACGCCGCCAGTTGTTCCAGGCGCGAACGACGCGCGGACACGATGGCGATTTCGGTCATGGAGAACAAACCGTTTCCCATGATGAGGGCGACCAGCAATACCAACTCCCAAAAAATCTGGGGCATTTAAATCATAGTCCTTGTTGTTGTGGCAAGTGGGCGCGCTCAGAAGATTGATAGTATCGCGCCCGATTGCCCGAAGTACCGGGAATCCCCGACAGGGTTGAAGTATAGCGAAAATGCGGCCATCCCTGCCCCTTTCTGGCGGCGGAACACCGTGTCGAAAGATTTCCACCACGAATGTGCATAGAGCAGCCGTTGGGCGCGAACCAATGTTTCACCACGAAGGCCACGAAGAGCACGAAGAAGAAAGAGGGGAGGAAGCGTTCTGAAATTGAGATTTCCCCTGCAAACGAAGCAAGACCAAATTGCACTCGCATCCCAATTATCTTTGCGCCTTCGCGCCTTTGCGTGCAATAGATCCGGAAGAATGCATGCAACGGTAACTTAGCGTCCTGTCCAAGATTCACGCGATGAAGCAGTAGTCCTCGCCTTCGAGGAAGCCCAGGCGGCTTGCGTGGGCACGGATCTCGTCGCGGGCACCGGGGGTCCCCACGGCGACGACGATGAAACACGCGCCGGGCGCAGGGAAGTCCTCCGGCCGGATCACGTCGTAGCCGTGAATTCGCTGGCCGATCTTCGAAGGGCGGATGTCCGCAACCGCTTGGATTGCGTCCGTGGGCCATTCGCGGAGCCAGCGTTTGCCGACTTCGCCCGCGCCCCATTGATACAGCGGACGCCCGCCCGTTATTCGCGACTCATGGAGCCAGTGGCGCTTGAAGCGGCGAAAGGCCGCTTCGTTATAGCGCGGAGAGGTCATGGAGAGGCGTCCTGGCTGTTCGTGCCATTCCAGCAGGACTTCGGGCACGTTGCCAAGGCGATAGCCACACCGCCAGAAGCGCATGATGAAGTCGTAGTCTTCCGGGCCATCGAAATCCCGGTAGCCTCCGACGGCTTCGAAGGCCGCACGGCGCATCATGAAAGCGGGATGGGCGATGGGGCACTCGACGAATAGCTCTCGAACGATTTCTTGGTGGGTCGTGTTGTCGTTGAGCCAGTTTTCATAGCGTCGTCGCCCGGAGCCTATATCCTTGCCGGTCATGCTGACCCGCGTGCCGCAGAGGCCACCTTCGGGGTAAGTCTCGAACCAGGCGAGCTGGCGCGCAAGGCGATCCGGGTGGGAGACGTCGTCCGCGTCCATCCGGGCGATGAAATCGCCCCGGGCGGCAGCGCAGCCATCGACGAGCGCGGGGACGAGGCCCCGATGGGGACCGTGGAGGACGACGATCCTTTCATCGACACTCGCGAACGCGTCCGCGATTTCGGCACTGCCATCCGTTGACCCGTCGTCCACGATGACCAGTTCCCAGTCGCGGTGGTGCTGGGCTTGAATGGATGCCACGGCGCGGGAAAGGGTATCGACGCCGTTATTGACCGGCAGGACGATCGATACGGTTGGTTCAGGGGTGGGAGGCATTCTTTCCGCTACTTGAGGGCCGCGGTAAAGACTGCAAAGGAGTGGGGCGGCATCACGTGGGTGAAGGTGCTGGCCTCCGGCGTCAGGTTCAGGCGCGCGGGGGCGACGACCTTGGGAGACTCGAAGGAATTCTCGGCCGTCGGCGAGGCGGCGGTGAGGATGCGGCCCGACAGGGTCACGATGGTGGCCTCGCGGACCTCCACATGGAGGGGGATTTCGTCGGTATAGCTGAGATTGGCCACCGTGATGCAAAGGCGCTTCTTGGAGCGGGAGGTGCTCACGCTCAGCGCGGGGACGGTCGAGGGGCCCTCGGCCGATGGGGGCAGCGAAAGGGCCGGGCTCTCCAGTTCGTGGAAGAGAAGTCGGGCACCCTTGTGGGGCAACATCATGTCCACAACGTGATAGGCCGGCGTCAGGAACATCTCGCTGTCCCGGGTCTTCACGAGGCAGAGGAGGCTGTTGACCGCCTGAGCCATGGCGGCCAGGCGAACCTGGTCGGCGTGATGATTGAAGCAGTGGAGAAAGGCGGCGGTCAGAATGGCATCGCGGAGGGTACAGGGTTGATCGAGTCCACTTTCGGGCGTGGCTTCGGGATGCTTCACGCCCCACTGAGAGACGGCGATGTGCGGCGGCGTGAGTGGGTTGATTGCCGCTGTTGACAGTGCGAATCGGCGAAAATCGGATTCAAACCGACAGAAGCTAGCAATGGATTGGAGGTAGCCCTCTTTGCCGAAGTTGGCGCCCCCCGTGGTTTCGAGGAGATAGCTCGTATGGATAGTGTCGACGTTATTTTTATTTTCTTTCATCGGTTTTTGTATGATTGATGTCTCTGTTATGTCGGGATTCAACACGCGAAGGGACTGCTCCGAATCGGTCCCGGAATAGCTCCAGTAGGGCACTTCGAAGGGGTCGGGATTGCCGTTGTGGGTACGCAGGCGGGTGAGGGCCGTGTCCCCACCGAAGGTGCAGTACTCCAGCCATTCGAGGGCTTCGCTGTAGGTTCCCGTTCCGCTGTTGCAGGTGACCCAGGGCTTGCAGCCAACCTTTTCGCAGAGCAGCATGAACTCGTGGGTGCCGAAGGTGTTGGGTTCAATTTGCTGCCAGGGGATGTTGACCCGCTGTTCCCGGGCCTTGCCCGTGCCGATGCCATCGCGCCAGTGGTAGTAGTCCGCGAAGGTGTCGCCGGGCCATTTGAGCACGGGGACGCGGAGGTGCTTGAGGATGGCGAGGACATCCATCCGCAAACCCTCTTCATTGGAGATGCGGGAGGCGCGCCCGATCCAGATACCTTCGTAGACGCTCTGTCCGGCCATTTCGATCTGGTGGCTGTAGAGCTCGGGGGCGATGCGCGCCCGGGTGATGGCCGGCCAGACGCGCAGCTTGGCGCCGCTCATTCGAGGGGGGCCTTGGGCACGTCGAACTGGTTCATGTAGGGAAAGACGCGGTCGGAGATGAAAGAGCGGACACCCCGGCAGTGATCGATGACGACCGGCATAGCATCCGGGCCGATGGGTTCACGGGTGAAGACGCCCTTGGCCTCCACGTAGATTTCATTGCGGCTCTGACGATAGGGCTCGATAGCGACCTGGAAGTTACCGGGGAATTCGTCGGTGTCGGGAAAGTGGAGGCGAAGGCCGGCGAGGGAGATGGGGCGCTGGAAGTGCTGCCCGATGCGCCCCTGCTGTCCGCACATGTGCTCCAGGATGAAGACGCGGCCATCCTGCACGTGGGTCAGGGCGAAGGTGGAGCGGATGGTGGCGGTGTGGGCGATGAACTGCTTCACGCCGTCCAGCTCCAGGATACGCGCGCCGATGGCCTCGACTTTTTCGAGGAAGACGCTCAGGGGGATTTCGGCCCATTCTTCGAGTATGAGTACCCGATCAGGGAGAAAAAGGCAAATGGACTGGGTGCGCTGCCCGGACTTGGAGTAGAAGCGGGCCTGGGCGGGATTGGTGAAGTCGGTGGAGTCGTAGGCCGCGTAGCGGGTTTGGGACAGCTCGTAGTAAAGCTTCTGCAGCGACTCTTTCTTGTAGCGCAGGGGTGTGTGGATGAGCTCGACGCCGAAATGTATTACGCGATCTTCTGATTGCATGAAATCCGCCTGTTCTGGACTGTGGCCGAAGGGCCGGGAGTATCTTGACCCCGTACCATACTAGGAATCGACCCTGCCTTCCAATAAATTCATGGGCATGGGCTCAGGGCGGGGGCAGCGCGTCGCCAGGGACACGAAGGCGCGTTCGCTGGCGGATCGGTGGAGGGCCTCTATGCAATCGAGCACGTGGAGGGCCATCCGCGCACTCGCGCGGGGTTCCCGGCCTTCTCGAATGGCCCGGGCCATTTCCGCCAGGCCGAGGCCCCGGGACTGGCTGGCGTAGGCGTGGCTCAGGGGCACTTCGGTGAAGGCGTCCGCGCCGCGCCGCTTGAGTCTGATCGGCCCGCCAAAGGTGTTGGGGTCGGCCACCTGGAGGCTGCCCTCGGTGCCGTGCACCTCGAGGTGGGGCAGGGAATGGCCGACGGCGTCGAAGCTCATGATCATGGTGGTCAAGGCACCGCTTTCGAAGGCGAGGGTGCCCGAGACGTGGGTGGGCACCGCCACGGGCACGGTCTGTCCGAATCGGGCCTCGCTGGTGATGATGCGCTCGGTGGCGGCCGCTGTGGTCATGGCGCATGCCTGGTTTATGGGGCCCAGGAGCGTGACGAGGGCGCTGAGGTAGTAGGGGCCCATGTCGAAGAGGGGGCCGCCACCGGGTGCATAGTAGAAGGCGGGATCGGGGTGCCAGGATTCGTGACCGGGGCAAAGCATGAAGGCGGTGGCGGAGACGGGTCGGCCGATCCAGCCGTCATCGATAAGTTTGCGCGCGGTCTGGAGCCCTGCGCCGAGGACGGTATCCGGTGCGCATCCGATGACCACGCCCGCCGCGCCGGCCTGTTCCAGGAGGGCGGTGGATTCCGCGAGGGACAGGCCGAGGGGCTTCTCGGTGTAGGCGTGTTTTCCGGCGGCGATGGCGGCCTGGAGCACCTGGGTGTGGGCCTGGGGCGGCGTGAGGTTCAGCACCAGATCGACTTCGGGGTCGCCGGGGAGATCGGCCACGTCCAATACGCGGGGAATGGCATGGAGTGCGGCGGCGGCTTCCGCACGTGCGGGGTCCTGATCCGCGCAGGCGACGATGTGGAAATCGCGAAAGCGCCTGCCGGCTTCGAAATAGACGGTGGAAATGTTGCCGCAGCCGATGAGGCCCACGCGCATGGGGTTCATGAGGTTGCTCCCGCGCTGAAGTTTGTTCGTCGTGGCCGAGAGCCCCGGGTCAATCCCGCGCGGCCCAAAGCATGCCACGGGTCATGATGGTGAAAGTTTCCGGCTGTTCGAACTCGTGGGGGGCATGGCCCAGGGCGGAGTAGAATACGCGCCCGGCACCCCAGTGTCGCTTCCACACGACGGGCATCACGACGCCATCGATCCACGGATGAACCGCGCCAGTGAAGGTGGTGGTGGCCAGCACTTCGTTGGAGGGGTCCACGTGGAGGTAGTACTGCTCGGAATGGACGGGGAAGTCGACGAGGTCTTCCATGATGGCGTCCTCCGGTCGGGTAATGTGGACGCGGTAATCGATGATGTTTCCCGGATGGGCGACGAACTGGCCGCCGCACATGAACTGGTAGGCGGTGCTGGCGCGAAAGGCGTCACCCATGCCACCGTGCCAGCCGGCGAGGCCGACGCCGCACTCGATGGTGGCGAGGAGGTTGGCCTCTTGCGACTCGCTCAGGGTGCCCATGGTCCAGCAGGGGACGATGAGGTGTTGGGTCGCGAGGAAGTCGGGCTCGTCGAGGATGGCGAGGCTGTCCGAGAGGGTAACGGTGAAGCCTTCGCCTTCGAGGAAAGGAACAAAACGGCGGACACTGGCTTCGGGCTCGTGGCCCTCCCAGCCGCCATACACCATCAATGCGGCTCTGCCGCTCATGGGCAACCCCTATTTCTTTTCCGCGATGAATACGACGCAGGGGGGGAAGTTTTTCCAGATGCGCTCGGAACACTTGACCTCGCCGAAGCGCTTCACCATCTTCTCGCGGAAGAACTTGCGCCCGGAGGGGACAAAGGGACTCACGGCATAGGCGAAGGTGACGAATCGACCGCCGGGCTCCAGCACGTCGTAGGTGGCTTCGAGGATCTCATCCTGAAGGGCGTCATCAAAGCGGGTCCAGGGGAGGCCCGACACGATGGTGTCGCAATACTCAAAACCCGCTTCCTGGAGATATTTCTTCGTGTTCTGGGCGCAATCGTGGATCACCTTGACGCCGGGGCAACGATCCTGGGTGACTTTGACGAATTCTTCGTTGACTTCGAGGGCGATAAAGTAGGCATCCGCAGGTTTCTTAGCGAGGATGGCTTCGGTGAAGACCCCGGTGCCGGGGCCGTATTCCACGATGACCCGTGCCGTGCGAACCTCCGCCATCTCCGTCACAATATCCGCCAGTTGCTTGCCGCTGGGGGCGATGGCGCCCGTGCTCTTATTGGCACGGAAGACCTCTTTCATAAAGCTGAGGGTGCTCAATGGATCTGTTCCTTCCTGGCCGCCGGGAGGGGCGATGCCGGGCCCGACAACCGCAAGCGGCGGGGCCGCGTCGGAAATAAAGTGAGGTATGGCTGGCCATACGAAATTGCGAAGTGTTTTGGTTTCAGCAGGTTAGCGCGAAAATTGGCATGGCGGTAACGCCGTGGCCCGCTGTAGAAGGTATTGTGCCATAGCGCCGAGGAAAATCACAAGAACGGGGGAGCAATTGACAATTGACAGTTGACAGTTGACAGTGGACAATGGATGCAAGAGGTGGACGGGGAGTTATTCTGCGTCCCATGGCGCGGTGAGCGCTTCTCTTGCTTCTTTCACGCCCGCAGCCGCTGCTTTTTTCCACCAGTGTCGTGCCCAGCGGAGGCTCTTGGAAACGCCGAGTCCGTCGCGGTAGCAGAGTCCGAGTAGGTAACAGGCCCACGATTCGCCCGCGTCGGCCGCCTGACGATACCAGTAACTCCCGAGGCGGTTGTGCCTGCGCACGCCGTGTCCGTTGATGTAAATCGCCCCGAGGTTGCACTGGCTTTCGCTGTCGCCCGCTCTAGCGGCGCGCTTGAGCCAACAGGCGGCTTTTCCCGGGTCTTCAGGATAGCCCTCCTGGCCGCCGTGGATGCGTGCGAGCCAACGAAGGGCCGCGACATTGTCCTGCTTCGCGGCACGCTCGAAGCACTGGATCGACCGCGCCCAACTTTGAGGCACGGCGTGGCCGTTCTTATACATCAGCCCGATGTTGAATTGGGCGTGATCATTGCCCCGGCGCGCGGCCTTGCGGTACCAGCGGAGGGCTTCCTTGCGATTGCGGCGAATGCCCTCGCCGTAGAAGAGGGCATAGCCCAGACTCACTTGCGCATCGCAGTGTCCCTGCTCGGCTGCCTTGCGGATCCAGCGTAGACCTTCCCGGTGATTCACGGGCGCGCCTTCGCCATCGGCATGCATGCAACCTGCGGCGTACATGGCGTCGGTGTCGCCCAGATCGGCGGCCTTGCGATACCAATGCAATGCCCAACGCGCGCTCTGTGGTGCGCCCTGGCCTTTGTCATAGACCACGCCAAGATTATACTGGGCCATGGCATCCCCCTGCTTCGCCGCCTTGCGATACCAATACACGGCTGCCTTTGGATCGCGCAGGGGGCCCTCGGAATTGTTCAAAACATAAGCCAAGTGGAACTGCGCATCCACGTCGCCTCTTTCCGCCACCATGCGGTACCATCGGGCTGCCTCTTTCGGGTCCGGCGTAACGCCTTCTCCATCGTCGTATACACGGCCCAAATTATACTCTGCACCGTTATGCCCCTGCTCGGCGGCGCGGCGGAACCATTCCACCGCAACAGCTCGATTGCGCCGGACGCCTTCGCCCATCATCAGCGCATAGCCGAGGTTGAACTGCGCGCATACGTGGCCCTGTTCCGCCGCGAGACGGAACCAGTGCACGGCCTTGCGCTTGTCCGGAGGCCGCGAATCCCAGTAATTGCGGGCGAGGTCAAACTGCGCCTCGACATCGCCGGCAAGAGCCTTCTTTTCCAATCGTTCGCGTTTCGTCATGGGTCTATCCTCCCGGTACGTTCACGCGGCGTTACGCCACGTGCCGCCCTTTGGTTAGAACGATGCCCAGCGCGAGTTGGATGCCTTCTTCGACAGTGAGACCGCAATAGCCCTCTTCTGAGCTAAGTTCTTCCCACGATAGTTTCACGGTGTTGAAGTGATTGCAGAAGCAGTTGAGCAGAAACGAGAGGATGCTGTTGTCGTACGAACTGCCACAATTGGCGAGAAGTTCGGTTAGCACGTCAAAGGTGTCGTTCAGGTTTTTTGCATATCGGTACTCAACACCGTCGCGGTATTCCTCGATCGCGTCGGGTATGGAAGCGAAGGCCATCTCGTCCAGATCCGGCTCACCGAGAGCGGCGAGGTCCTCCCGACCGATGGAGAGCATGCGGGGAATCTTCGCGCTGTCGGTGCAATAGAGAATTCGCCCGTCTTTACCCGTGAGCACCGGTGCGCAAATCACGCCGTCTTCCGCTTCGTAGCAAAGGTAGTAGAGCTCGAAACCGGGCATAATCAGCAGGCAACGGCACCAGGGCCGTTGGGGATTTTCGATGCGCTCGGTTGGCGAAGTGCATTCGGTGGAAGTGTCGGCGTTGCTGCCTTTTGAGTCGTTCCACTCGGTGGTGTGGGCTGCTTTTTCGGCGCCAGTTGCCTTGTCTGCCCCGCGATCCCGTGCGCAGCGGAGCTGCGGGGACTGCATTCTACGCCCAGGCGCATCTTCGACAAAGCGGAGCTTGGGAACGAGGGGTTGGCCTTTTGGGGTTAGCAGGTTTTTGGGGGAATGGGTGTGGTTGCGCTGCACGAAGCGGGCTTTGCCGCCGCGCATATTTCGGGTGTTGGAGCGGTCCATGGGAGCGATTCCTTTGTCAGTCAATTAAACACAGTCCTGGATGCGGGGATGCATTCGGCGGGGCGTGCGGGGACCACGATGGGGAGGCGC
Organism: Candidatus Hydrogenedentales bacterium; assembly: GCA_942492815.1. Taxonomy (GTDB): domain Bacteria; phylum Hydrogenedentota; class Hydrogenedentia; order Hydrogenedentales; family JAEUWI01; genus JAEUWI01. The sequence continues at coordinate 1,278,595 of OW818658.1, forward strand.
AGGGGTGTGTCCGCGTGCGGACGCAATTCACCTGCGCGGGTTGGGCGCTTTCGCCCGAGGGTGTGGTCGTGCCCCGTGGGGGGAGGACTATGACTGACGGAACTGAATCATGGGGTCGCGATGTCCTTTGCGCCGGTTGGCGTGGCGTTGTTTCCTATACTACGACAGGCGGTATGCGCATGCAAGGGGGAAATTTCTTCAGGCATGCCTCGCGAGCAGCGCCTCGGTCTCGCGATCCACCTCTTGAAGTGCCTTCTGGATGTGGTTCACTTCGTTTTCCTCGAAAAGCGCTTCACCGCACTGGGTGCATACCCATGCTGGCACGGACTCCCAGGAGATATGGTAACCATTCCTATCCGCGCTGAACGGGGCGTTTCCCTCGATCATCTTGCCTTTGCAATAGAAGCATTCCATTTCTATTTCCTCGTTCTGAAGTCGGGACTTTCTTTTAGTCGCGGCGCGAAAAGTACTGAACCGCAAATTTTCGCAAATCAGCGCAAATTTTTTCATGAGGCGGAGGGAGGTGAACCGCGAATGGACGCGAATACCTGTGTGGTTCCCGGCACCCGGTGCGTGCGCCGACTCCTGATTATACAAAGTCCTTGACAAATTGCGCGGAAATCTGCAATCTATGTATAGATTTGCTGGGTAACTCGCGTCGCGGGGGCCATCACGTGGATGTGGTCGGTCGAAATTGCGCCGGGGTTGGTGCCCGGCATGGGACTCTGGAAAGGCGGGCTGTGCAATGCGCTGGGCTGACGATTCGGAGGAGGCCTTTCCGCCGCGCCATCCGCGCGAGCCGGGGGGACTGCGCCAGGATATTCTGGATGAGATCGCGGATCACCTGGAATGTGCCGCGGAGCGGGAGGCGGAGTGCGGCGGGGAGAGTGATACCGAGGACGCGGCCTGGGGCCGGGTCCTGGAACGATTCGGCAATCCCGATGCCATAGCCCGAAAGCTCTGGTGGGATGAAATGAGGGACACGGTCATGCGGGAATGGATTCAAACCGGGGTGGTGGTGGTCGTGGCGATTGCGGTGGTGGTGTTCATGACGCTGGTGATGCGGCAGATGAACACGGCGAACCAGGCGGTGCTGGAGGCATTGAAAAGCAACGCCACGGCGGTGAACCCGCTGGTGACGCTGAAGGTGAAGGTGACGCGCGGCACGGAGGATGGGCCGCCGGCGGAGGGGGTGGAGATCGAGTTGAGGGGGGCGGCGTTTGGAAGCGAATCCGCCGCCATGCACCGGCCTACGGACCGCACGGGCATCGCCACCTTTGGCCCCATGCAAGCGGGGCAGTTCGAGGCATTTGCGAGAGACCGAAAGAGTGGACTTCGCTTAGATGGCTCGCAGGTGGTGACGCTCTTTGCGGGAAGCGACACTGAGACGATACACATCGTCGCGCCCGACGTTGAACCTCGCCTAACGAACCTCGAGTTTTCTTCGCCGTTGACACTTGGCGAAGGCCGCGCGTTGTACGCGGAGATAAGGAACGTATGGGGGAGTAATGGGAGCAACTGGGGAGGGCACTCCCTTGCGATCGTGGATGGCGGCGGCGTCCGAAGTCTTGACCCTGACGTAACGGACGATTCTTATCGAACTGATCCTGGTGACGAATCCCTTTGGAGCACCCTGACCCCCGAGAATGCGCCTTTGAAAATTTCGGGGAATGTGACGAGCGTCCGACTGGAATTGATTAGCCGGACGGCATCAGGCGGGCAAAATAAAGAGCCCTATGCGGAATTGGTATCTTCAAGCATATCCCCTTCAGCGGATGGCATGGGCTATCGGCTCGAATTGCCACCGGCGTTCGTCAAGCAGTTTGCCGACTGGCGCGTACAGGACCATGCGAAGGCACAAGGGGTGGAACTGGAGGAACAACTTTTGGCCGAGGTTCGAACCCAATTTCCCGATCTGCTTGTGGACGGGGCATTACGGGTGGACGAGTCGCTGCGCTTAGTGCGCCTTGGAAATAGCTTAATGCGATTGTCGGCTGCGCAGCCTTTGAGTCAGAGCGACCTTATTGTCGTTTCCTGTACGGGCTACCGCATGATCGGCGGTGGCTCTGGAGACATTGCGGATACTACACTTGTCCGAATTCCTGATCGAAGTGCGCTGCTGGTTACGGCGGATTCGCGAGTGCTTCTGGCCATATTTGCAATGCAGGTGAAGGCCCTTGAACCGGAGAATGCGTTACAAGTTTGGCCGGTAATGAATGATGTGCTGTCGGGCGGCCTGCCTGATTTTGGTGCTACGGATGCTACTGTCGACGTTGTCCCGGAGATCGGATCCGAGCCGGTCGGAGTATTGTCGAGCAAAGATCTTTCTCAACAGACGAGTGGTTGGTTGCTTTTCGACGTAACTAAAGGCTTCCCGGCGAACAGCGAAGCGCCATATCCCCATACTTTCGTGCTTCGCTGGTCCCAGGACGATCCCAAGTTCAATAGCAGTCTCAGCGCGATTGGTGCTGGCGCAACGGAAGATTCCGAAATACGCTTCCGTCCCATGTGGCTGGTGTTGAAGCCGATGGACGGGGCGGAGGAAGTTGCTGCAGCACAGTGATGCGTCGCGAGGTTACAGACCTCGGCGACAGGCTCAAATGGCGCTGAATCAAGAACCTGGTTCAAGTCGGTGTAACAGTTTAGCCGTGTGAAGTGTTCATGGTTTCTATTGTGTGCCGTTACCACCAAAAAGAACGCGCAATCATGGAGCGCCGGCGGCCCGCCGGCATTGCACCGAAGGTGCGTGAACCTGTTGCTGTAGAAATTGAAGAAGGAACGTACATCTTCTCGAATCATGCGCCTGCGGCGCATGATGCCGGCGGGCCGCCGGCGCTCCATACATACGCGAATTTTTTTCGTTCAAGACGGCCTTGTTCAAGCGTAGCGGCTTCCGACGGCCAATGTGTTACAGGTAAACCAAAGGCTGACCGTCGGCACCCTCATATATCGTCGTAGGTTTGCCGTATTTGGTATAAGCCCGCGCTTTGTGGTGGGTATTGTTCGGTCGGGCCGATGGTTGAGGGGAAGGGGCATTGCCGCCGACGGGGTTCACCTGCGGAGGGTGTCCCCGGTTCGCGGGATTGGGCCGGGCCGGGGTATACTGGACTCAGGCGCAGCTTTTTTCCAACCCACCGCGCCGTGAGAGAGCTTGCCATGAAAGAACGTCCCCTGCGCCATGCGGTTACCCTGTTTGTCTGCACCCGTGATCGGGGGAAGAAGGATGATTGCTGTGCGCGCTTCGGCGGGGAGAAGGTGCTGGCGCAGTTGAAGAAGCGGATCAAAGAGCGGAAGCTTCAGGATGTGGTCCGGGTTTATCCTTCGGGCTGCATCGACAAGTGTTCGAAGGGACCGAATGTGCTGGTGTTTCCGGGGAATATCTGGGCGTGTAAGGTGGATGGGCATGATGTGGACGCGTTGATCGATTATGCGCTGGCGCGGTTGGATGGGGCGGGGGAAGGCAAGTAGGGACTGACGCGGGCGGCACCCATCTGTCGTGCCACGCGATCCGCCCGAAAGGGCGGTTCGTGTGCCCTGGATCAAGTGGTCGTGGGCTTGATGGCCGTCCTGACCGAGCGGCTTGCTTGGTGAGGGGAACGTGCTGGCGGGTTGGGTCAAGGTGCACAAGGACCCGTCGGGTTGTCGATGATGCACGCGTTTAACTCCGCCTCGGGTACACGAACCGGCGTTGCCGGATCGCGTGGCACCCCGGGGTGGGTGTTGGGATGCTGGGTGAATGACCATCATCAACGTCCCTTCACCCACAAACTCCGTCGCAAGCTCCTCCGTGTGTGGGTGGCACCCGTACGAGCGTTCGAGTTCGCTCGGGCCGCGACGGGACAGACACGGACGTTCGCGTTTCCGGCGCTCGTCTGTGTCGCCTTCAAAATTCGAGTTAATTCGTGGGTGCCGAGTCGCGGGTCCGTGTCAGTCCCCTTTAGAGCCGGATGAAGATCTTGTTCTTGTACAGGAAACGTGCGAAGAGGAGTGATATCGCCAGGGAGGTGACCGCGAGGAGGGCGGGGCCCACATTCGGTCCGGCGAGACGCTGGATGTCGCCGCCGGCGAAGCGGAGGGCGAACTTGTCGAAGTCGAAGAAGTTGTGGGCGAGATAGATCACGAGGGGGTTCGCGCCGATCCATACGAAGGGCACGGTCCAGGCGCGGACTTTCCACACGTCTACAATCTGGTAGAAGGCGCCGAGGAGCATGGCGCTGTAGCCGCCAGCGACGAGGACGTAGGAAGAGGTCCAGATCTTCTTGATGACGGGGAACTGGAAGCCCCAGGCAAAGCCGAGGATGACGAGCAGCGCGCCGCCGCCGATAAGGTAGAGCACCTTTTTCTTATCGTCGAGAGTCTTGGAGGTGATGAGGAAGCCCGAGAAGATGCCGAGGAGGCAGGTGCTGACGGAGGGAATAGTGCTCAGGAGACCTTCGGGGTCCCAGGTGCCGTTGTGCATGCGGCCGGGCAGGTAGTGCTGGTCGATGTAGCAGGCCCAGTTCTTGCCTTCTTCAAAGGTGGTGACGCCGAGTCCGGGCACGGGCACGAAGGAGAGGAGGGCCCAGTAGCCCACGAGGAGCGACACGCAGAGAATGATCATCCCGCGAAGGGAAAGCAGGCAGAAGGCGAGGCTGCCGAAGAAGTAACACAGGGCCATGCGCTGCAACACGCCCGCCACGCGGATATCGGGCCATTCATTGCGGAAGCCGCCGTAGTAGACGAGGCCGACGACGAAGAGGATGATGGTGCGTCGGAAGATGCGCTTGTAGACCGCGCCCATGTCGCCCGTTTCTTTGATACGGCCGAGGGAGAAGGTGATGGAGACGCCGATGAGAAAGAGGAAGAGGGGGAAGATGAGGTCGTAGAAACGGAAGCCTTCCCAGGCGGCGTGGTCAAGCTGGGTGTGGAAGAGGGTGGCGATGGATCCGCCAAAGAGGGCGGCCACGGCGCCGACGGCCCCTTCGCCCCCGGTGATCCAGAACATATCGAAGCCGCGCAGAGCGTCCACGGAGACCATGCGGTTTGCGGTGGCGGCATCGGCGGGGGCGAGTTCGCCTTTGTACTTCTTGCGGGACATTGCGTCTTCCTTCGAGGTGAAACGTGGGAATTTTCCTGGGTAAAACGCATGTGCCCCGGCAACACGCGGGTATATTGATCTGGTCTGAGACTGTCGCTTCCCGTCGATGGTTTCAGGGAAGTTGGAAAGGACAGCGAGGCGGCATTCTATGGGCCGGGGGGTAGTCGGGTCAAGCGCGGATCACAGGGACAGCGTCGCCCCATGACGAAAACGGGCATGAAGCGCTGTGAGTCAGTTGCCTCGACGAGAAAGGCGGAAGTGACCACAACCGGCGGGGCTGTCCTGTTGTCAGGGCAGTGTATTGGCACGTTCTGCGAATGCCCAGCATCGAGGAGGCGACGTCCTAAAGTTTTCCTGCCGCCACAGACGTTTTATGATGTGCCGCGTCGCGACGTCAGACGACAGGACATCCTCGCCGATTACAATGTGCCGACCTCAAGCCAAACCCCTTCATTGGCGCATCGTCCTCCTTTGCGGGGCCTGGCCGCGGGGCGACGCTGTCCCTGTGGCGCCGCGAATTTACGGCTGCCGCTTGCGGGCTTTGAAAATGAGCTCGCCTTTGCAGATGTAGGCGTGGTCTTCGAGGTCGAAGCCGCGCTGTTCGATGCCTTCCTTCAGGCTGGCGAAGGTGTAGGGGTTCACGTGCTCCTGGCCATAGGCGTCGGGAACGACCCGGTCGTAGAGCCATTCGGTGGCGCGCCATTGCCAGTTGCCGTAGTCGGGCGTGCCGAGGACGAGGCAGCCGCCGGGTTTTACCACGCGGGCAAATTCGTCCAGCATGCGCCCGCCTTCGTCGGGGATGTGTTCGATGACCTGGGAGCACACGAGGGTGGCGACGGAGGCGTCGGGCAGGGGCAGGCGGCACCCGTCGGCGCGAAGCCTCGGGCGGCCGGTGCGCTTCATGAAGCGGAGCTTGGAGAGGTTCATATCGACGCCGATGGCCCGCTCGGGGAGCATCTGGAGGATGCGGGAGCTGCCACAGCCCACATCCACCAGGGGGAAGTTCAGCTCGGTGAAGCGCAGGATATGATGGATACGGCGGCCGTGCCACCAGCGTTGCAGGGGGATGCGGCTCTTGTAGGCGCGCCAGTCGTAGTCGGGAAAGGTGCAGGAATTTCGGATGCGCCACATCTGATGAAAGAGGCGGCAGTAGTCGAGGCCGAAAGCAATGATGCGCGCGTGGGACTGGCCCTTGTCGCGGGGCTCGTAGTGGAAGGGGATTTCGGCGATTTCCCGGCCCTGGCGCATGACGATGAGCAGCAGCTCCACGAGGAACACGAAGGTGGTGAAGCGCACTTCGATGCCATCGAAGATCCGTCGGTTGTAAAGGCGGTATCCGCTGGACAGGTCCTGCGCGGGCAGCGCGAGTCCGAATCGAAAGAAGGCGTTCAGGATCTTGCTCAGCATAAGCCGGAACCAGGGCTGATCGGCATCCCCGCCTTTCACGTAGCGCGAGGCGATGACCAGATCGCCCTTGTCCCGGGCGGCCCACAGATCGGCAATAAACTTTGTGGGGTGGGAGTGATCCGCGTCCATGGTGATGATGTAGGCGCCGCGGGCCTCTTGCGCCCCGGTGAGAATGGCGTGGCCGTAGCCCTTGGCCTTCTCGCTGAGATAGCGCGCGCCGTGGGCGGCCACGATGTCGGGGGTCCCGTCGTCGGAGGCGGCGTCCACCACCAGGATTTCCGAGCGCACACCGAGTTCGGCGAGGGCGCTTCGAAGCAGGGGGAGGAGGAGATCGAGGTTGGGCCCTTCGTCCTTGGCGGGGATGACGACGGACAGATCGAGATCGGGAATTTTGACGGCGTTCAGCATGGGGCCACTTTAGCATGGCGCAGGGGGTCAGATCTTGTTTTTGCGTGAAGGGTAACCCGTCGAAAAACCTGGATGCTTTCGCCCGCCCTGAACCTGCTATAATCGCCCTTGGCGCAGAATTGCCGCCTGCCCGCGTGGCAGCGGCCTCCTTCGGTATTGCGGATCCTGGGAGATTTTCAGCATGTCTGGCAGGACACATCAAATTGTCCGATTACTTACACCGATATTTCTTCTTGTCGGGGGGGCGAACCTGTACCCGGTTTTCGACGCGCAGGGGGAGCCCGCCGCAGGTGGGATCGCGGAGGGCGCAGGCAGTGCCTATGAAATACCCGGTACACTCCGCGCGGACGAACTTCTGCCGGCGTATCTGCTTTCGGGCGAGCTTTTCACGGTGGACCCGGAAGTTCGAAACGATGGTGAAACGAATCACTATCTCGTTCGGTCGCGGCTTGGGGGTGGTTCGGTCGCGGGGCGGGACGAGCTTGAGGAGACCATCCAGGAAATCCGCGCGCTGGACCTGCTGCAAGAGAGCAGCAAACGAAGTGGTGCGATGGTCGGGTTCAACCAGGGCGTAAAGAGCCTGGCCGTGTCGCCCTACCGCAATGTGAAGCGCGTGGCCTTCAATCCGCTCTACGCGATCGAGGCGGTCCCGAGTGAAGTTGCGGACTACGCCGGGAAGATCGCCACGGTGAGCGATCTCGTCAAATATGGTCCTCGTGTGTTCATCCGGCGCAGTCTGGGTATTGACGGCGCGCGGAACGACCTGGCGCGGCGCCTGCGCGTGGACAACGACACGGACAACGAGGCGCTGCGGAAGGAAATTAACCGCGTGGGATGGGGCGTCTGGGCGGGCGGTGTCGTGCCTGAGATTGGCGACGGCTATGCGGACCTGACGATTGACCTGAGCACGGAGGTGGGCGATCTGGGCGACGGCAATCTGGGACGCGCGGTGGACGCGATCCGGCGCGAGGCTTTTCCCCGATCGGCGCGGCGATTGCTCAAGAAGATGGACGTTTCCAAGGACGTGAGCAAATCCTTTCGCGAGAACGCCCACTACAAGGGCCGAATGCGCGAGAGTATGGCCTCGGCGCTGCTCGCGATGCCGGATACGGAAGGTAGATCCGAGTATATCGCCTGGGCCGATGGGGTGAAGAACGCGGGCGAGGCCCGACACGCGGTGCGACTCGCGCAGGTGATGGCGGTGAGCAACGCCTCGGAGGAGCCGATCACCCGCATCCGGCGACGGGGTGAGGTGCTTGCGTTCGAAACGAAGAAGGGTGACGTGGTTGTGCCCGTGCTGTTTGACCACTTAATCTGGAGCGAGCCTGCTTCACGCCATATGGATGTTGCCGCGGAATTGAAGGAAGAAATCGCACCGGGAAACGCGATGGCGATCTGGTCGACCGGAGAAGTTTCGCCGAGAGTTCGCGAAGTGTTGGTGGCGCGGGGCTGGGCCGTTCGCACCAACGTGGATCAAGCGTATTCCGCTTTTGAACGGCCGCGCAAGGGGTTGGGGGCGCTGGAGCAGCGCTATGAACGTCGCGTGGAAGAACCGGTGAAGGACGAGGTGCAAGAGCGCTTGCCCGAGCGGGACCGGCGGCTGGATCTTGCCCCGCTGGGACCGATCAATCCTTGATGTCCTGCTGTGCGACGGAATCCTCTTTACCCGACTCTGCGGTCGCGGCCTTGGCTTGGTCTCCACTGAACCAGGCTTTGATATTTCTCCAGTAAATCTTGACGTACAGCAGGCCGGCCAGCAACGCACCGATGGCCCCCTGGAAAATGAAGGCCACCATGCCACCATCGATATAGGCCATTTTGGGGCGTCTGGAACAATCCATGATTTCGCTTTCCTTGGGCTTGGGACGAATATTTGCATCGGGTACGACTACAGTATATCGGAAACAAGACGCCTGGGCGTAACCACTCAGCGAGTTGTGAAATACTGGCGTCAGCATCCCGCGTCGTGCGCCGACGTCACTCCAAGATGAAGCCGTGGTAGAGGCCCAGGTAGTAGCTCAGGAGGAAGGGGCCGCCTTCATCGAGCCATTTGCCGTTGCCGCCTTTGTCGTCGAGGTTCCAGGTGTCTTCGCTCAGACTCAGGCTGTTGCGCTCGTCGATGGGGATGACGTAGTTGTCCACGCGATAGCCCTTGCCTTCGGCCTGGCCGGGTTCGCGCACGTGGCTGGGCAGGGGCAGGATATCGATGCGGTGGCTGTTTTCCATGGGCCACATGATCAGCTCCATGGGGAAGCGCTTCAGCGTATCCACACTATCCTCTAGCCACTTGCCGGTGGGGGAGAGGTCGGTCACGCCCCACTGGGTCTGCATGCCCTGACCGAGGCAGCAGGCGGCATAGACGAAGTTGAAGAAGGGGTTTCGCTCGAACTGCTCGATCTGCCAGTAGTAGAAGATGGAATTCTGGAACATGCGGAGCACTTCCGGATCTTTCTCATAGCGGATGAGGTGGTAATAATTCATGAAGGCCATCTTGTCGTCGAACTGCACGTAGGAGCCGGGTCCCGCCTGGAGCTTGGGCGCCACCATGCCGTTCAGCGCGTAGTGGTGGTTCTTCACGAGGTCGTCGAAGACATCGCGGTACTTCTGATCGCCGGTGACGTGGTGGGTGATGCTCAGGTAGGTCAGGAGGCTGAGGGAGTTCAGGCCCCGCTCCGCCCACCAGTCTGGATCGCCGTTGATGGATTCCGGGCTGAAATTGGCCCAGCGCGTGGGCTGGCCGTCGTGATCCACCAGCTTGAAGCTGTGCTCGATGAGGTGGTCCATCACGCGGGAGGTGACCTCACGGGCGCGGGCCTTTTCCGCGTCGGACTCGGCCACGTGGTCAAAGTAGGTGCCATAGAGCAGAAAATGCCCGTCGAGTTCGTCGGAGCTTGCGTCCGTCTTCCAATACCACTTTCCATCACCGCTCGTGGGCCAGCGGGGGACGATAACTTTCCAGAGGGCGTCGCTCTCCTGCTTCTTGCGGTCCTTTTCCGGCGTGTTTTCGTCGTTTGGATTCGGGCCATTGGTGGGGAGTATCGTCCGTGCGATGAAACCTTTCGGCGCGGGGTTCGAGCCCGACTGGGTGACTTCGCTGAGGAAGGCCAGGGCCTCGAAGGCTTTGGTCGCGCGCTCCTTTGCCTTCGGATCGCCCGTCGCGGCATAGGCCAGGCATTCGCCCGCGCCGTAGAGGCCCGTGTACTGGCCGTCGTTGTCCGTGTCGTGCTGCTCCACCTTCGACTTGTCGCCGGGATTCTCCAGGCTTACCCCCGCCACATAGCCATAGGGCGTGCGACGGTGGTATTGGTCGATCTCGTCCTCGTAGAACTTCGCTTTCTCGGCGAGGGTCATGGGCTTGAACTGGATTTGGCTCACGCCGCCCGCCGTCGCGATCCACGCGCCATCCTCGGTGGCGGCGATATCGCGCACGTCGTCGCTTGGCAGCCAGCGCTTGCCCGCGCGATAGGCCCAGTGGCCGCCCGCGAAGTGGATGGCGCCTTTGGTCGTGCCCAGCCATAGGCGGCCATCGGGGGCGACATCCATGGAGGTGAAATCGTTGTACGGCAGGCCATCGCGGCCGGTGTAGAGATTCCAGGTGCCGTCGCCGTTCTCCATGGCTACGCCCTGGGGCGCGGCGAGGACGAGCAGGCCGTCGTGAAGGGCCAAGGCGCGCACGTCGGCGGGTGCCCAGCTTGCTGTTTCACTGCGGGGGAAAAGGGGCTGCCATGGCGCTGGCGTCGAGGTCTCCCGTGATGCGCCTCGAAGCTCTGATAGTGGACGGAACGCTATGAACGCGCCGGTTGCCGTGGCGGCCACCGCATGACCTTCGCCGTCCACAGCGATATCTGCGATATCGAGTATGTCATGAGAGAAGGAATCCACCACCCGATAAGGGCGCGTGGTGCCATCCTCGATGTACCACAATCCCGAGGTTGTCGCCGCAACGGCTACCGAGGCGTCGGGGTGAGCCGGATCGATTGAAAATGCCGTGACCGGCGTTTCGGTAGAACCCGGCAGGGGCACAAGTGTGCCCTCTTTCTCCTGAAATATCGTGTTGCCTGCGCCAACCAGTAAACCGCCGGGCGTGGCAAGAAGTGCAGCGACGGGCCCTGCAGGCGATAGTTCTACCGCAGTCCACACGTTTCCATCGAATTTCGCCAGCCCCTTGTCCGTGCCAGCATAGATTGCACCCGTGTCAGTTACTTCGATGGAGAGCACATCATCCGAAGGCAGCCCGTCCGCCGTTGTGTAGGCTGTGCGCATTTCCTGGCCATAGGTTCCGACGGCGACGGACGTGGCGCTTGCGAGGGGGGCGGCGGTGGCCAAGGGGGAGAGCATGGAAAGGAGTGTGAGGAGGAACATGCGTTTCATATAGTGGAATCCCTTTTTGATGCGGCCCGACCCGCGTGATGATCATCCACACTATATAATGGAGCCGACGGGTGGTACAAACACCGCACTTGACAAGCGTGCGCATCGCGGCTAATCTTAGTGCTCGGGTACAGTATTGAAGGGCAAATCAGGCGCAGTGAGGCCAGGGGATACGTCATGGAACGGGAAGATATCGTAGCAACGTTGATCGGGCTCTTGGTGGCGGTGTGCATGGGGCTGCTGGCTCTGGGGCCGGTGGTCTATGTGTACAAGAACGGCTTTGCCGCCATTCGGCCGGGGAAGGAGGACGGGGCGAAGAACCGGGCGGAAGACGAGGCGGCGGACCTCAAGCGGGAGGCGGAAGTGGAGCGGCAGATCACGGAGCTGGGTCTCCGTCAGCGTTATACCATTGTGCCGTTTAACGAGGGCTCCCGGCAGACGCTCTACACGCTGCGGGACTTTGCCACGGTGGAGGCGCGGCTGGCGGCGCAGTTTGCGAAGACCGATCAGTACGAACGCTTCAACTATGGCCGCTGCGTCGGCGATCTCTGCGACATCCGATCCGGCGACGACCCGAAGACCATGGAGGCGGTGCTCAACGAATGGGTGGCGGCGTACCCCAATTCCTATCGCGCGCGCCTCGTCCGAGGCCGCTTTCACGTGGACTACGCCTGGGTGTATCGCGGCACGGGCTGGGTGCGGGATGTGTCCGCCTCGTCACTGGAACGCTTCCATCATCATCTGGAATTGGCGGAAGCCGATCTGACGGCGGCGCGCGACATGGAGCCTTCGGATCCGAATGCCTCGGTCAGCATGATCACCATCGCCATGGGGCGGGGCGAATCGGACGCGACGCTGATGGGCCACTACAGCAAGGCGATCGCGGCGGACCCGCTGAATTTCATGGCCCGGCTGCGCCTGATCTACGCGCGGCAGCCGAACTGGGGCGGCTCCTGGGAGGAGGTCGACGCGATCGTGGCGGAGTCGGTGCGGTCCAGCGAGGCCTTTCCCATGCTGGGCCTGATAGAGCGGGAGGGTGCGAAGGTAATGCGGTCGCGGAGCGAAAAGCACAAGGAGGCCCTGGATTCCGGGGACGTGAAGCGGCGCTGGGCGGAGCCCTACCTCGCGCAACTCAAGTTGAGCCCGGGCGCGCCGCTGCTCGAAACGAACGCGGCCTTTTATGCGGCGGAAGGTGGGGACTATGCCCTGGCGGAGACCTATTTCCGGAAACTGGGCGACACCTATTACGAGGGTAACGGCAATTTTGAGAATCTGCTGTTGTACAACAACTATCGGGGCTACGTGTATGCGTTCATGGCGAATGCGATGTCCCCCGGTGATGAGCGGAGTGTCCGGATCAAAGAAGCGCTGGATCTCGCCCCGAATCATTATTACACCAACTACATCTACGGCATGGAGTTATTTGACAAAGGGGACCACGCTGGGTCGAAGCCCTATTTTGAGAAGTCGCGCGATGTTTACCCTGGATACGTTTGGAGCACGTGCCGTCTCGCGGATATAGCGGAGAAGGCGGGCCAGCGGGAGGAGGCGGTGCGGCTGGCGAAACAGGTCTTTGATCTCGAGCCGGAACAGATCCAGATGGACCATGCCCAGGGGATCATTGATCGCAACAAGTGAGGGGGTTCCCGGGCAATGGCGAGCGCGGCGAGGGGGCACGATCAGCCTTCATAACCGCGAAGGCTTGGCAGCACCCGCTGGTTGCATCCAGAACGATTTCCCACAGATCTGTGTCGCTGTCTGTTATTGTCATGACTTTCCAGCATGTTAGCTTTTAATCGGATTCATGGACTATTTCCAAGAAACAGCTTGCGGAACGAAATAAGGGATGAGCCTCTTCTGTGAATTTCTGAGATCGACAAAAAGACTGCTGACCACGGAGCACACAGAGGCATGGAGAAAACAGAAGGAGGAGGGAGGCTGAAGATGCCATGTGGAACGCAAGCATGGTGTGACCGGGCAAAGGTGCCTCCCAAAACTCCTCTTCTTCTCCGCGCCTCCGTGTCTCCGTGGTCAAACGGTCGGGATGCGGGCATGGCCTCTGTTTGTTGAAGTACAATGGGTTAGAGTTGTACCTCACCCAAACTGGGACTTTTGCCATGCGAACGTACGTTTCCCGCGTCCTTACTGTGATGATCTTTCTTTGCCTCGTTTCCGCTTGGGCCGGTGCCGAGACTTCCGCGCTCTGGGGGATTTCGGGGGAGCGCTGGTCTCCCGAAGGCCGCCTTCCTGATTTTTCTTTCGCGGGTTACCGTCGTGGCGAGGCGGAGTTGCCCGATCCCGTGGTGACGCATAATGTGCGCGACTATGGCGCTATCGGGGATGGCATCGCGGACGACAGCGATGCGTTCCTGAAAGCTATCGCGGCGATGGAGTCGGGCGTGCTGTTGATTCCCGAGGGGCGCTACATCATCACGAAGCCCTTGACCATCGATAAGCCGAATATCGTAATCCGGGGGGAGGGACCGGATAAGACGGTACTTTACTTCCCCACGCCGCTCAATGACATTGTGCCCAACTGGGGGGCGACGACGAGCGGGCGACCCACGTCGAATTACTCGTGGTCGGGCGGTTTTATTACCATTCGGGGCGACTACCAGAGCGAGCGCCTTGCGGGTGTTTCGACCGCCGCCTTACGGGGAGCCTATGCGGTGACGGTGGATAACGCCGCGCCCTCCAGCGTGGGTCAGGAGATCGAAATCCGTCAGGAGGACGACGCAGAGAACAGCCTCGCCCGCCACCTGTATTCCGAGGATCCGCGCACGAGTCTGGACAAGTTGAATGGGCGGAGCCAGGCGTCTCTCGTCGCGCGCATCGTTTCGATAGACGGAGCGACGCTCCAGATTGACCGACCGCTGCGCTTCGATGTGAAGTTGGACTGGAAACCTGCCGTGTATCGTTTTGCGCCTGTGGTGACCGATTGCGGTGTCGAGGGCATCCGCTTCGAGTTTCCCAATACGCCCTACGGCGGCCACTTTACCGAACTGGGCTACAACGCCGTGGCGCTGTCGGGCACCGCCCACTGCTGGGTGCGCAATGTCCACATCCACAATGCGGACAGCGGCGTCTTTGTGTCCGGCTGTTTCAACACGGTCGATGGCATTTCCTTCACGTCGGAGCGCGCACCCGAGCCCGAGCAGCCCGCCATCGCGGGTCGGAAGGCCCAGGGACACCATGCGGTGATTCTGGGCAACGACAATGTCTGTACGAACTTCGATTTTCAGAGTAAGTTCATCCACGACCTCTGTGTGAGCGGCAGCGCGGGGAATGTCTACTCCAATGGTCGGGGCCTCAACCTCTCCTTCGACCACCACCGGAACGTACCCTGCGAAAACCTCTATACCAACATCGACGTAGGTGCGGGCACGGAAATCTGGCGGTCGGGCGGCGGCGAGGCGCTGGGGGCGCACTGCGCTGCCCGGGGCACCTTCTGGAGCATCCGCGCGGCGCGGCCCTTCCCCTTGCCGGCAGACGACTGGGGGCCGTGGTCCATGAACTTCGTGGGGCTTAGGACCGGGGCCGACAGCGCGACCGCGCCAGACAGCCGCTGGATCGAGGCCATCGCGCCCGACGACCTGCGGCCCGCGAACCTGCACGAGGCCCAGTTAAATCGGCGGCTCCACAGGAAATGAGCATGCCGAGCTTGTTTGTTTCCGTGAAGTTCCGTGCCTTTCCGTGGTCTATATTTTTTTGACCACGGAATTTCACGGAATTTCACGGAAAGTTTAATAGGTGAGAGGAGCTCGATCCCTAGGACACTTTTCAAGAACAGTATCTCCTATCTCTTTCTTCTCCGCGCCTCCGTGTGCTCCGTGGTTCAAAATTTTGGTTTCGGCCAGTGGCTGCCCGGGTATCCCGTGGTCAATCAATTCTGCTGGGATTGACCGGCCTCCGGGGATCCGCTATGCTGGCGAAGCAGTCCCAGGCCCTACCCCAGGAGAGAGACGCCATGAGCTTGAGTTGCCTTACACCGGAACAGATCGCCTTCTACCACGAAAACGGCTACATCAAGGACCTGCCGCCGATCTATGACGGCGCGGGCGTGGCCGATCTGAATACGGGCATCAAGGAAATTCTGGCGCTGCTCGAAGGCGATGAGAAGCCCCTGGAAATCCGCGAGTGGCACCAGAACAGCACCTTTCTCTTCGACATCTGTATGAACGAGCAGATCCTCAATTACGTCGAAGATATCATCGGGCCGGATTACTACATGTGGGCCAGCAGCTTTTTCATCAAAGCTCCCCACAGCCCCCGCACCGTGGACTGGCATCAGGACTCCTACTACTGGCCACTCACGCCGCCAGAATCATGCACGGTGTGGTTGTCCTTCAACGGCAGCGATATTGAGAACGGGGCCATGCGCGTCATCCCCAAATCTCACCTCGGCGGCATCATTCAGCACACGCAGGACGCCGACGAAAACTCCGAGCTCACCCTGCGCTGCGAGACGGCGGAGTACAAGGAAAGCTCCATGGTGTACCTGAACCTCAAGCCGGGCGAGATCTCCATCCACGACGACAAAATCATCCACGGCTCCCTCGGCAACAACTCTGACCGCTCCCGCATCGGCTTCACCATCCGCTACTCCAAGACCAACGTGAAATGCGACCTCGCGGTGAATCCCAACTTCAAGACCTACCACTGCCGGGGAACAGATATCTACAACCATAACCCCCGCGGGCCGATTCCCACGCAGAAATATGGCCGCATCTGGCAGGATTATCGCAACGTGGAGACGGAGATCGCCGCGAAGTAGTAGTTGCCGAGCGACATACTCATGGCACTAACGTCGAGGTATGTCCTCGGGAAATAAAGGGTTTTGTTTGGGTGCCACCTTCAAACGGAGTTGCGTAGCGATGGAGTTTGTGGGTGTTGGGACTGGTATTCGGGCTGTGCAATTTTCGCTTGGTGGAATGCTTTCACCCACAAGTCGTGACCGCCGGTGGCGGGGGTCCTTAGAAGAAACCGCTGGGTGCTTTACAGGGCTGAAGGCTGTAGATGTACGTGGATTGGTGTTGAGTGTTTCTTGCCGTGTCGAAGTCCCCTCACCCACAAAGTTCCCCCGCTGCGCTCCTCCCTTTGAGGGTGGCACCCGCAGACCCTGAGGGTGACCGGGGTGGGGCTCTGAACAGTTGCAGTTCCGTCGATATGAGGACTCTAATTGTCGGTTAACTGAGCCTTCTTCGGTAGATTCTACGGCACCAATCGATACTCAATTGCCTCGGGGTCGCAGGTCAAAACCAGCGTGTCGCCCTCGCGTTGGATCGCATTCAGGCTCAGCCGTTGACCTTCCTGACCAATGGCTTCCGCCTGAGTGGGCAGGGGCAGTGTCCAGGGGAGCCTTGGCCAGTCGATGCGCAACGTGAAGGCGGGACTTCCCGGCAGTGGACGCACCGTGATTCCGTTAGCGTCGCGCGCGATTCTGCAGGCCCCCGTGGTGGTGACGGGGCCGAATTGAATGGGTTTGCTGCCGGGGTTGAGTCGGGCGAGTCGGGGCGCTTCGGATTCGTCGGGCGCGGCGGGTGTCCAAGTGCTTCCTGTTACCGTTGCACCGGTGCCGGTGAAGGTCAAAGTGCCCAGTTGGACACTGCGATCACCGTCCCGGGTGCCCGTGATTCGGGCCTGGGCGCCGTTTTCCGCGCTGTAGAGACCGGCGCGCACGTCGAAGGTGTCACCGGGACGGGCGCCCTCGGGCAGGTGCACCGTGCAGGACGTGTCAAAGGCGCCTTTCCATTCCGTGGTGGCCGTGGGGCTGTCGTGGTCGCCCTGGAGCTGGATGGCGCCGTTCTTGTCGCGAAAGTGCACGAAGATGCGCATGGGCGCGGGCGTCGCTTCCTCGGCGCTCCAGTGAAGGGTGAACGCAAAGGCCTCTCCATTGAGCGGGGCGGCATCGGCCTTCACGGCGATGGCCAGGCGATCGGACACGTCGGGCCGCGCGTTGACGAAGAGCGAATCCTTGCAGCGGGCCCAGTCGGTGATGATTCCGTCGATGCGTTCGATAGCGGCTTCCCCTTCGTTGCTCCGCGCCAGAAAACCGAAGGGGGGCAACAGGTGACCCTCGACAACCCAGTCGGACTCTCCGCGATTGACCCAGATGTCGGTGCCGTTGTCCCAGTGGATGTGCTGGCGGTGGATGTCGCCGTCCACGAAGTCCACCGACTCGATGCGGCGCAGGGCGAGATCGCGCATCAGGTCCTGGAGCAGCCAGTACTTCCGCACCACGTCCCGCCCGAAGGCGTTGTCGACCATGGCGGGGTGACCGGTCATGACCTCGGTGACGATGTAGTCATCGCTGTAGATACCGTGCAGTTCGGGATCGAGGCCGCCGGCATAGCGGTTTCCGTAGCCCGCGCCGTGGAGTGCGAAGCGGTCGTGGTGGACCGCGTCCATCCAGGGAACGCGCTCGGCGTCGTCACAGGCAATGCGCCAGGTAGTCCAGTCTTTGGCCTCCGTGTCCACGCGCAGGTGATTGGTCTGGGCCGCGTCGAGCCAGCCGATAAGTTGGTCGTGGCCGCTCTCGGAAATCTGGGGTGCGTTGTTGCCGAGGTAGTCGCGGATCCAGGCAAAGGCGTCGCCCCAGATCTGACGCGTTTCAGTTGCGGTGTAGTACGCGCCGTCGCGGGTCCAGTAGGCATGGGGTCCCATGGAAGACCACACGTCAATGAAGAAGCCCGTGGGGGCGATGCCGTCGCGAATATGGGCCAGGTTGGCTTCCAGGAAAGGTCGCACGCGGTCGGGCCGCCACCGGTAGGCCTGAGAGCCCCGGCCTTCGTTGAGCCAGCCCGCGATGGGTGCGCCGCCCTGGGAAAAGGCGATGTGGTCATAGGAAAAGTGGTCCGCATCGGGGTAGAAGTCGATATAGTTGTCGTGGGGCGCGAAGACGACGTTGTCCCGTCGGCAAAGATCGGCCAATGCCTTGAACTCGGCCTCCGTGCCCATTTCGAGATTGGGCGGCCAGATATCGGGCAGGCGGTAGTCGTAGCCCCAGCGCTGCCAGTTGTGCCACACCACCATGGCGTCGGTGAGGCCGTAATCAAAGGCGCGCTGGAGGTTGTCGCGCTGCTGGGCGTAACCGCCGCCCCAGAGATCGAAAACAAAGCGCCCCGATGCGTCGGCGACGCCGCTGGCCGCTTTTCGCGGATCGATATCGCGCCAGGCGAGTGCGGCTTCCCAGGCGCTTTGTCCGGGGACGTAGCACACCGTCTGGGTATCCGCGACGTGGAGCGAGGCCGTTCGGGTGGCGGGGGTGTATTCAAGTCGCAGGGGCGGCGCGTCGCTGGCCTGCACCATGGCCATGCCGTTGGCGAAATCGAATCCGACAAAGGACGTGGCCAGTTGGTGCCCGTCGAATCCCAGCGAGAAGGCTTCCGGATTGACGAGCACGTTGCCCTGACCGGCGTAGACCCGCGTGATGGCGGTGCTCCACGGACCCGCGGCCACGTCTTCCAAGGTAGTTACTTGCCAGGGCATCGGTGCCGGGGTATTCTCGAGCTGGAACTGAGCGTTCAGGGCACCGTCTTCGACCCGGAGTTCGCCGAGCAAGTCAAAGGGCCCCAGAGCGCTTTGGAAGGTGTGGCGAACCTTGTAGCCCGTGCTGGCCTCTTCAACGACGTTTACCAGGGGGCAGAGCACGTGGGGTTTCGAGACGGGAATCCCCAGCACCTGAGCGCGGAATCCGGTGAAGGAAACTTCGCTGTCCTTCGAGGAGAACGTGACTTTCGCGTCCAGCAGTCCCCGGGCGCCGGGTCGTACGCTCACGGCGTAGCGAGCGCCGTTGCGTTCGATGACGCCGAGTGCTCGTGACGGTGCGAGGGCAGCTTCGTCGGTGCTGGGTGTGCCTGCGGTCAGTCGGGGTTCCGCCAAGTAGGCTTGGTCACAGGTAGGGTCATTCCTGGGTCCAGGATGGACCTCAAATTGGAGGCGTACTTCCTGGCCCGCATAGGCATCCAGATTGACCTCGGCCTCTTCCCATTTCTTTGCGGCCGTGTGGTGTTCGTAGAGAAGTTCCCCCTCCGCATCGTCGGGACTGCTGAAAGGCAGTACCCGCACCCGGAAGGTCACGCCATCGCTTGCCGGCTCGTTCTTTTCCACGTTATGGTCGCGAATCGCGACGGCGAAGTGCAGGCGGATGGGCCCCCCGTCCGGCAGGGCGAGGGGCGTCTCCGTGCAAATGGTTCCTGTATGTCCGTCGCGCCAGGGCGGGTGCATGGTCGTAGCCACGCGCGGTTCGCCCCGATGAATCTCTCCTTCGGCCAATACCGTTCCGAATGACAGGGGCTCGGTGCCCCGCCATCCCATGGGCATGATTCTGGGCGCTTCCCCTGTCACGTGAACGATGACGCGCGACATGGTCCCGTACCAGAGTTCATTCTCTGAATCGGGGGCGATGCGCAGCGCTTCCCAGGGAATAGCGCGCGCTGGAACGGGAGGGTTCGCGACGGCCGCCTTGACGATCAGTATGGGGTGGAGCTGGAACGTGGTGTCACCGGTACGCGCCTCGATATACGCGTGGATGGGATACAGTGCTCCGAGAGTCCTGGGACCGGCGACCACGGAGAAGTCCAGGGTGAGCTCCTCGTTTGCATTGAGGGTGAAGGCCTGAGCGATGTCGGGCGTGACGGTCCAGTCGTCGATGACGGTACAACGGGCCGTGCCCTGGACCGGCCCGGTGCCCGAATTGGAAAGGAGCAGCTTCACGGGAACCGATACACCGATTTCATTGATCGCGTCCGGGCCTTCGATGCGCGCGGTAAGTGGACCGCGGGTGTCGACGGGAGGCGAGAAGCAAAAGGCGGCCTGGGGGAGCAAAAGAAAAAACAGCAGGAGCAATGCTGTGGGACGGCAATGGTGTGTCGTGATGGCGGTGCGACTCGTGGACCGAATCGCGGTATTCCCCGGAGCGTTCAAGGCAGGATCTCCCCGTTATGATTCCCGGACCCGTCACGCGACGCGGCACGCAGCAGGGCCGCGATCAGGAGTGCAACGAGAAAACTACAGGAACATGATGCGCCTCACAGCGCCGGTCACGCAATTTTCGCGTACCGCTGATTCCAGCGTTCGGTCCGGGACCATTTATTCCGTCGGTCCGACGCGATTCGCCGCCTGCGCGATATTCCGGCACATGCCCGCGAAGATGAACTCGTGGATGGGGTAGAGGGCATACCAGTAGAGGAGTCCCGGTATGCCGTCGGGGTCGAAGATGGCCGTCTGGCGGATCACCGAGCCGTTGCCGTCTTCGGCGGGGTACACATCGAAACGGAGCCAGGCACGGCCGGGGAGGCGCATCTCGGCCCGAAGGATGAGCAGGGCGCCGGGCTCGATGGCCTCCACGCGCCACCAGTCTACCGTGTCGCCCACAAGGAGCTCCTCAGGATGACGTCGGCCCCGGCCCAGTCCCACGCCGCCGAGGATCTTGTCGATCAGGCCGCGAAGTCGCCAGAGCGGCGTGCCGTAGTACCAGCCGGTCGCGCCGCCGATG
This sequence comes from Candidatus Hydrogenedentales bacterium, assembly GCA_942492815.1. Lineage (GTDB taxonomy): Bacteria > Hydrogenedentota > Hydrogenedentia > Hydrogenedentales > JAEUWI01 > JAEUWI01. The sequence continues at coordinate 1,299,354 of OW818658.1, forward strand.
CGCTGGATCGGGAGGAAGGCGCGCGCGGGATCGACGGAACTGCGCTCGATGCGTTCATCGATGATTCGGGCGCCGAAGCGCTTGCCGTCGGGTTGGGCGGCAGGCCCGGACGCGGACGCCGCATCGGTCCAACGGGTCGCGAGCAGGGCTTCTTTCTCTTCCCGGTCCGCCTGCGCGATGGCCTCTTCAATGCCCATGGGCCGGACGGAGAAGTCGGCCAGGGCGCGGTCATCACGGACGACGCTGGCCACGCAGATGCTTTCGATGAGCTTCCGGCCAACCCGGGCCAGAAGGGGCGTCACCAGGGCGAGCCAGAGGCTGGAGAGCCACGGCGTCAGGAAAGGCACATTGATGATGCGCCGCGTAAGCCCCTGGGACTTCGCATAGGCCAGCATCAGGTCCTGATAAGACAAGACATCCGCGCCGCCGATTTCATAAATGCGGTGACCGTCCACGGGGAGGGTGCGGGCTTCGTCCAGGTAGGCCAGCACGTCGTCGATGGCGATGGGTTGGGCCTCCATCCGCACCCACGTGGGGGCGATCATGATGGGCAGACGGCGGACGAGGGCGCGGATCATCTCGAACGAAAGGCTGCCGCCGCCAATGACCACGGAAGCGCGAAACTCGATGGTGGGGATGCCGGAGGCCCGAAGGGCTTCGCCCACGGCTTCTCGGCTCCGCATGTGGGCGGAGGTCGTGTCGCCACCAGCGCCAAGTCCGCCGAGGTAGATGATTCGCTCCACACCCGCCGCCCGGGCCGCTTCCGCGAAATTGCGGGCGCCGGCGAGCTCCACCGATTCGAAGTCGCCCCGTTCATCCAGGGCGTGGATCAGGTAATAGGCGGTCGAGATCCCGGCGAGGGCCGCGTCGAGCCCTTCCCGCCGGGACACATCGGCCTGGACCACCTCAGCGCCGGGGCCGAGGCGCTTCGCCAGCGTGTCCGCATGGCGCCCCATGCAGCGCAGGGGCACCCCGGCGGCCATGAAGCGGCGGGCGAGGCGTCCGCCAATATAGCCTGATGCTCCGGTAAGCAGCACAGCGGGTGCTAAAGTTGAACAAGTCAATTCAGACACAGAATTCCTGTCTAAGATTGCGCTATTTAAAATTTGACAAAAAATAGACAGAGGGTTATACTTAGTCTACGTGAAAGTTAAACTTTTAGCAACCATCGCGTTTCGAAATACGCGAAAAATGATAAGGCGGTACACGATGCGAAATTTCCTGCTTGCGATTCTCAGCACTATCTCCTTTGCGGGCTGTCTTGGGCTGCCGGGCGATCTTGAGCCTGTGAATGGCTTCGAGGTGGAGCGCTACATGGGCAAGTGGTATGAAATCTACCGTCTCGACCATTCCTTCGAGCGGGGCCTGAGCCAGGTGACGGCCACCTATACCCTGCAGGACGACGGCAGCGTGAGGGTGGAGAATTTCGGTGTGAAGGAAGACGGCAGCGAAGACACCATCGTGGGCAAGGCCCTGTTTCAGGGCGACCCGACGGTAGGCAGCCTGAAGGTGTCCTTCTTCGGTCCCTTCTTCGGCGGCTACAACATCATCGCGCTGGACAAGGAAAATTACCAGTATGCGATGATCTGCGGGCCGAACTATGACTTCCTTTGGATCCTTTCGCGCACGCCGCAACTCGATCAGGAGACGATCGATGCGCTGCTGGCGCAGGCGGAGGAGAGTGGCTTCAATGTGGATGATCTTATTTTCGTGGAGCAGGATGTGGCGGAATAAAGTGCTGGTTCCAAGAGCGAACGAATAGTCATCTGTGCCCATCCGGCTTATCCGTGGTAAAGAAATTCTGACCACGGATTGCACGGATGGGCACGGATTTTTTTGTAATGCGCGGGTACAGCCTGGATTCGTGCGGGTCCGACGCGCTCGGTCTCTCTTGAACCCACGGGGGTACCGCCCTATACTGGCATTCCACTCCGCTGCGCGAGGTGCGTGACTGCGGAACAGGCGGTTCTGAGTTCGAGGTGCGATTGCATGGGTGTCTACAGCTACAGGTGGGCGGTATTCCTGGCGGTGACGGGCTCGCTCTGCGCGCACGCCGATGCCATCCGCTACTCCCGCGATATCCTGCCCATTCTCGCGGAGAACTGCTTCAACTGCCACGGCGCGGACCGCGTTTCTCGGAAGGCGGATCTTCGCCTGGACACGGAAGACGGCGCGAAGGCGGTGCTGGGAGCGGATCGGGCCTCCAGCGCGATCTATCAACACATCACGGCGACGGACGACGATCGGATGCCGCCGGCGGACTCGGGAAAGTCCCTCACCCCGGCACAGATTGAAATCATCGGCCAGTGGCTGGATGCCGGGGCAACCTGGGAGGGGCACTGGGCCTACACGCCGCCGGTGGACACTACACCGCCGCCCGCCGCCCTGTCCTCGTGGATTCGCGGCCCCATTGACGCGCAGATTCTCGCCCGACTCGAAGCCGAGGGTATTCAGCCATCACCCGAAGCGGAGCGCCGCACGCTGGTGCGCCGACTTTACTTTGATATTACGGGATTGCCGCCGGAGCCCGCCGCCGTGGAGCGCTTTGTGCTGGATAACCGCCCCGATGCCTATGAGCGGCTGGTGGACGAATTGCTGGCCTCGCCCCACTACGGTGAGAAGTGGGGACGCTGGTGGCTGGATCTGGCCATGTACGGCGACAGCGACGGCTATCTTTCTGATTTTCTGCGTTTAACGGCGTGGCGCTACCGCGAGTGGGTGGTGGGGGCCTTCAACCGGGATCTCCCCTTCGATCAATTCACCATTGAGCAACTTGCGGGCGATCTCTTGCCCGAGGCCACGGTCGACCAGCGCATCGCCACGGGCTTCCTGCGCAATACCTTGAGCAATCGCGAGGGCGGCGCCGATCTTGAAGAGTTTCGAACGCTTCAGGTGATCGATCGGACGAAGAACCTGGGTACCGTCTGGCTCGGGCTCACGGTGGAGTGCGCCCAGTGCCATGATCACAAGTACGATGCGGTCTCCCAGAAGGAGTTCTTCCAGCTCTACAGCTTTTTCAATAACACCGAAGAAGTGAATATCGACGCGCCGCTGGCTAACGAGTCGGAAGCGATCGCGGCGGCGTGGCCGGACTATGTGGAAAAGCGTGAGGCCCTGCTTGCGCCAGTGGCGGCGGAGCTGGAGGCCCTGCAGGCCGAGTGGGAGGCGAAGATGTTGTGGGCGGCGGCGAATCCTGGCGGACCCGATGCGCGATGGGATCGGCAGTGGGAAGTGCTGGGCCTGATCTGGGGGCAGGGCGATGGCAACGGCGAGGGCGAAGGGCAGTTGGAAGGTTGCTCCATCGTGCAGACGCCCGTAGCACAGCGCACGAAGGACGAGAAGTTTCGGCTGCAGGACTATTTTTTCGCCCGGGGTGATTTGGTGAATCCGGACCGCTTTACCGCGTTGAAGGTGCCGGAACTGGCGAAGCAGATCGAGGAACTCAAGAAGGGACTGCCCAGGATGAGCCGGGCGCAGTCCATGCGCGTGAGCCGGGTGACGCGCCCGAATCATATGTTCATCCGGGGCGATTTCCGCGTGCCGGGCGATCCGGTGACGCCCGGAACACTGGGCGCTCTTCATGCCATGGGAACGGATGCTCCCGATCGCCTCGATCTGGCCCGATGGCTGGTGGCCCCGGAGAATCCCCTCACCGCGCGGGTAACGGTGAACCGGATCTGGCAGGAACTCTTTGGAAAGGGCATCGTGACCACCGCCGGCGATTTCGGCGTGCGCGGCGCGCTGCCGAGCCATCCCGATCTGCTGGATTGGCTCGCCATCGAATTCCAGCGGCAGGGCTGGAGCATGAAAGGGCTGATCAGGACCATGGTGCTCTCTTCCACCTATCGCCAGAGCTCCGATGCGCGTCCCGAGCTTGCGGAGCGCGATCCGGGCAATGTGTTGCTTGCGCGGCAGAACCGGCTGCGCCTGGGTGCGGAACAGGTGCGCGACGCGGCGCTTGCGTCCAGCGGTCTGCTCAATCCAGCGATGGGCGGCCCCAGCGTGCGTCCGCCCCAGCCCGACAGTGTGACGGAGCAGGGCTTCGACAATACATGGGTGGGGGACGAGGGGCCGAATCGCTACCGCCGCGCGCTCTACACCTTCATTCAGCGCACATCACCCTTCGGGCAGTTGGTGAACTTCGATTATCCCGATGTAAACCGCGCGTGTACGCGGCGCGAGCGCTCCAACACACCGTTGCAGGCGCTGAATCTGCTGAACGATCCGACCTTCTTCGAGGCGGCCCAGGCCCTGGCCGGTCGTGTGCTGGCGGGCTCGAATGATAGCGCTGGGCGACTGGCGCAACTCTTTGCCACGAGCGTAGGTCGTTCTCCTTCGCCCGCGGAGCGGGAGCGACTGGTGGCGCTGGTGGACGAACAGACCGCCCGCTTTTCGCAGGAGCCCGAGGCCGTCGGCGCGGTGGTTGGCGCGCGGGAGGACGTGCCGAAGACGCCCGAAGGCGCGGCGTGGGTCATCGCGGCCAGTGTTGTCCTGAACCTCGACGAATTCATTACCCGGGAATAGCCCAATGGAACGCCACGACTTCAACGCCCTCCAGAGCCGCCGCCGCTTTCTCCAGAACTCCGCCTGCGGCCTGGGGAGCATCGCGCTGCACCAGTTACTGGCTTCGGAGAGCGGCGTTGCGGCGGCCGATCCCGCCTCGGCCTTTCGTCACATCGCACCGCGCGCGAAGAGCGTGATCTTCCTTTTCATGGCCGGCGCGCCGTCCCAACTCGATCTGGTGTCACACAAGCCGGTCATGGCGAAGTACCACGGCACGCCCGTCCCGTCCGAGATGCTGGCCTCGCTGAACGACCCGCTGATCAAGAGCACGGCGTCGGTCTTCGCGAGTCCAAGGACCTTTTCAAAGTATGGCGCGAGCGGCATGGAGTTTTCCGACTACCTGCCCCACACCGCCACGGTGGCGGACGAACTGTGCATGATTCACTCCATGCACACGGATGTGAGCAACCACGATCCGGCCCAGCTCATCATGAACTGCGGCGTGCCGCGTTTTGGTTTTCCCGCGATGGGGTCGTGGGTGAGTTATGGCCTCGGCAGCGAGTGCAAAGATCTGCCCGGGTTTATCGTGCTTACCTCCGATTCCGGCAAGGGCATCGACGGCGGCTCGGCCAACTGGGCGAATGGATTTCTTCCGTCGGAATATCGTGGTGTGAATTTTCGCAATGTGGGCGAGCCGGTGTTGTATCTTTCGAACCCCGCGGGGGTGAGTCGGGAGACCCAGCGCGCACGCCTCGATGCGATTGGCGATCTGAACCGAATGCATCAGGCCGAGACCGGCGACGTGGAGATTGCGTCGCGCGTGGCGGCCTACGAGATGGCCTTCCGCATGCAGCTCTCCGCGCCGGACCTCCTCGATTTCTCGACGGAGTCCGAGGCGACCCGCGCGATGTATGGCGTGGAGAACGAGACCACGCGCCCCTTCGGAACGAACTGCCTCCTCGCGCGGCGCATGGTGGAGAAGGGTGTGCGCTTCGTGCAGTTGTATCACTCCACGTGGGACGACCATTCCGATTTGAACGAGAACCTGAAGGTCAACTGCGACATGACGGACCAGCCCTGCGCGGCCCTTATTCGGGACCTGAAGCAGCGGGGCATGCTGGACGAGACCCTGGTGATCTGGGGCGGAGAGTTTGGCCGCACGCCGATGAACGAAGTGCGGCGCGGCAACACGCCGGGCAAAGAAGGCCGGGACCATCATCCTTTCTCCTTCAGCATGTGGATGGCGGGCGGCGGCGTGAAGAGCGGCGTGATCATCGGCGAGACGGACGAACTGGGCTACCAGGTCGTGCGCGATCCGATCCATGTGCATGATCTTCAGGCGACGATTCTGCACTGTCTAGGCGTGGATCATACGAAACTTACCTATCGACATCAGGGTCGAAATTACAGGCTGACGGATGTGGCGGGCAATGTGGTGACGCAGGTGTTGGCGTAGGGCTGACCACGGATTCCACGGATGGGTGTGGTGGGTGGATACAAGGTTGGACGTTGTGAATCGTGAATTGCCGGGCACTCCGCCCGCTCGTTACCACGGTCCTCCGTGGTAATGCATACCGTTCCGCTTCGCGGAACTGCGCGAGGGCGGTGAACTTGACCTCTCATTGCGAATGCAAGTGGGGAGGCAAAGCTGGATCAGCGTCATGGATCAACGAAGAAAACTAACGGACCTTGTGATAAGCGAGTACTCTTTCCTTATTGAAAGGTATGGTTTGGGCTTGCCGCAATATGATGTGAAGAGCTATTGCACCAGGATCTCTTACTTAGGAACTGAGATTGGTATTGAATTGGAACTCGACTGGCATGAATTCCAGTTCTATTCCCTAGTCGTTCGATTGGAAGACGGAAAGTTGCCGAACGGTTACCGAGTGGCGAATGGTAGAGAATGCAGATTGTACATCAGAGGTTTGTTTCGCAGAGGAAGTAGGAGATCGGAAAATATCAAGCGAGCCAAGGCATCTGAACTTTCGGAGGAGTCGTTCGTCAGATCTGTTATTGAAGAGCGAGATTTTCTTTTATCTCATATTGACGAGATTCTAACGCGTGGACAGGCGCTTTTTGCGGACGAAGTCATTGAGAAGGAGAAGGCATAGGTTTTTATATTGATTTAGTTGTCGGGTCTTGCTAAGCACCATGACAATAGCTGAGACCGCATTGAACGCGCTGTTCCGCGAAGCGGAAAGGTATGCATTACCACGGAGGACCGTGGTAACGAGCGATTTGGGGCGCGGAATATCTGATTTCAACCACTGGGTGACGAGAGTCTGCCGAAAGAGGGAATAGCAATGAGATTATTAGCCGCATGCGCCTTGTTCGCCTTTACCGCCGTGGTGGCCTTTACTGCCCACGCCCAGAACTGGCCCCAATTTCGCGGTGCGGATTCTCGCGGTGTGCTGGACAGTGAAACGCTGCCGACGACGTGGTCGGCCACGGAGAATGTGGCGTGGAAGGCCGACATTCCCGGTCGTGGCTGGTCCTCGCCGGTCGTGTGGGGCAATCAGGTCTTCCTTACGAGTGTGGTAAGCCTCGGGCCGACCGAGGAGCCAAAGAAGGGCCTCTACTTCGGCGGTGATCGCAAAGACGCGCCGGACTTGATACACCAGTGGAAGGTTTATGCCCTCGATCTGACCACGGGCGCCCTAAACTGGGAAAAGCAGGTTCATGAGGGCAAGCCGGACGCGCCGCGACACCTCAAGAACAGTTACGCCTCCGAGACCCCCGCGACGGACGGCGAGCGTCTCTACGCCTATTTCGGCGGGGTTGGATTTTTCTGTTTCGATCTTGCCGGAAACCCGGTGTGGGAGAAACGCATCGCGCCGCAGAAGATGGCCTATGGCTGGGGCACGGCGGCATCGCCCATATTGGACGGCGACCGGCTTTATCTGATCAACGACAACGAGGAGGCCTCCTATCTCCTCGCGCTGGATAAAAAGACCGGGGACGAGGTCTGGCGCGTCGCCCGGGAAGAGGGAAGCAACTGGTCCACGCCTTACATCTGGAAGAACAGTGTGCGCACCGAAATTGTCACGCCCGGCTCCGATGCGGTGCGCTCCTACGACCTGGAGGGTAAGTTGCTCTGGTCCCTCACGGGCATGTCCTCCATCACCATCGCCACGCCCTACGCTGAGGGCGATTTGCTTTACGTCAGTTCCGGCTATGTGGGCGACAAAGAGCACCGGCCGATCTATGCGGTGCGCCCCGGCGCTTCGGGCGACATTACCCTGGCCGAGGGGCAGACGAGCAACGAATTCATCGCGTGGAGCCACAACCTGGCGGCCCCCTACAACCCGACGACCCTGGTCTATCAAGAGCGGCTGTATGTCCTCTATGATCGGGGTACGGTGAGCTGCTACAACGCCAAAGACGGCACCCCAATCTACGAGAAGGCGGAGCTGCCCAAGGGGGCGGGCTACACGGCATCGCCCTGGGCAAGCAATGGCCTGATTTTCTGCCTGAACGAGGATGGCGTGACGCACGCGTTCAAGGCGGGCGATGCCTTCGAAGTGGTGGCCTCCAACGTGCTCGATGAGAACGACATGGGCATGGCCACGCCCGCCTTGACACCAGAGCGGCTGCTGCTGCGGACGGCGTCGCGGCTGTACGCGATTGGGGGCGGCAGTTGATAGTTGACAGTTGACAGTTGACAACGAGTGGACCGAGTAGGTCTTGGTTTTTGTTGATAAGTCATTGACCTGTCTTATGTTGAGGGCTATGTGTCTGGCTCCCTGCATTTGTTTTTTGGTTGTGGGGAAGTTTTTTGGGGCCTCGGGGTACTAAGCCTTTCAGACACCCAATTGCTGCGGTGTTGGCGCAAACGAGTTCCATTGCTGCCTGAGCGGGCGGCCAAGGAGATTGAAACCATGTCTGAACGTGTATTGAACCGGAACCGCGCATTGATTCGCGGCCTCGTAATCGGCGCTTTCGCTGTTACGGTGGCCGGTATATCCGCCATGGCACAGCCCGGCGGCGGCCCGGGTGGCGGTGGCCCCGGTGGTGGCCTTCCGCCCGAAGTTATGGCGAAGGTAGAAGCGGCTCAGGCCCAGGCCGTAGCGGCGTCGCTTACCCTGGATGCGGAGAAGTCGGGCAAGCTCGCGGAAGCCTATTCGGCTGCGCGGAAGGCTGCAGCCGCGAATCGTCCCGAAGGCGGCGGCGGTCGGGGCGACTGGGAGGCGATGCTGAAGGCTCAGGAAGAGAATCGGGCCAAAATGCAGGAGTCCTTCAAGGCCTTCCTGGATGAAGCGCAGGCCAAGGAAGCGGCGGCGATTCTGGGCGGAAACGGTCGCCAGTGGGATCGCCTCGTGGCGGTGATTGTCGGTTTCGGCCTGGAAGAGGCCAAGCAGGCGGAAGCCTTGGGGCACACGGTCGCCTACGTCAAGGCGTCGGTGAAGGCCCGCGAGGACAATGCGGGCGCTGGTAATTTTGATGGCATTCGCACGGCCATGGCGGCGGCAAAGAAGACGCTGGACGAGGCCATCGCGCCGCTGCTGAGCGATGCGCAGAAGACGGAATGGACCGAAAAGACTTCGCGCGGACCGCGTGGTGGCGGTCGTGAGCGCCGCGGCGAAGGCGGTCCCGAAGGCGGCCCCGGCGCCGGTGCGCCTCCGGCAGCGCAGTAGTCGATTGAACTGAGATGCGAACAAGTAGTTGCTGATATAGATGACCTTAGCTCCCCGGGTGTCACTTGAGACACCCGGGGCGTTGAGGCAAGAAAACCAACGAGGTACATGTACTGTGAAATCCCCTCTGCTTCAAGGCAAAAGCCGGCGAATGGTGGGCATCATTCTTGGTGCCGCCGTATTTCTTTCCCTGCTGTATCTGGTTCTGGGCCAACGTTACGACACGGCCGAGGGATCGGTGAAGAAGTCCGAGGTGTTCACGGTGCGCGAAGGTCCGCTGACGATCAGCGTCACACAGGCCGGAACCATCAAGGCCAAGGATCAAATCATCCTCAAGAATGAGGTGGAGGGTCAGGCCCAGATCATCTTTCTCATCGAAGAGGGCACGGTGGTGAAGGAGGGCGACCTGCTGGTGGAGCTGGACGCGAGCCAGCTCGTGGACAACCGGGTGGATCAGTTGATCCAGGTACAGAATTCCGAGGCCACGTTTATCAGTGACCGTGAAAATCTGGAGGTGGTGAAGAACCAGGCGGAGAGCGACGTTTCCGCCGCGAAGCTGGCGGCCCAGTTTGCCCAGGAAGATCTGAAGAAGTACGTCGAGGGCGACTATCCCATGCTGATCAAGGAGGCGGAGGCGAAAATTGCGCTGAGCCTTTCCGAGGAGAGCCGGACGAAGGAGCAGCTTCAGGGCTCGAAGCGCCTGCTGGACGAGGGCTTCCTGACGTCCATCGAATACGACGAGGACAAGGCCCTGGCGGAGCGCGCACAGCTCGATCTGGAACTGGCCCAGTCTTCGCTGAATCTGTTGAAAGAGTATACCTACAAGCGGCAGATGACGGAATTGCAGAGCGCGATTGAAGAATCTGACCGAGCCCTGCGCCGGGCGCAGTTGAAGGCGGGAGCGGACGTGATTCAAGCCGAGGCGAAGCATCGCGCGGGAGAATCGGAGTTCGAGCGGCAGAAGGACAAGCTGGCTAAGCTGGACGAGCAGATTAAGAAAGCGAAAATCTACGCACCGACGGGCGGGCTGGTGATCCATGCGACGACCGCCGAAGGCGGAGGCTGGCGCAGCCGCAACGAGCCCCTGGACGAGGGGCAGACCGTGCGCGAACGGCAGGAGCTGATCTATCTGCCCACGGCCAACGAAATGACGGCGGAGGTGCGGGTGCACGAGTCCAATTTGAACAAGATCAAGGCGGGCATGGGCGTGAAGATTACGGTCGAAGCGCTGAACGGGGCGACCTTCACGGGGTACATCAGCCGCATTGCGCCGCTGCCCGACGCCCAGAGTTCTTTTATGAATCCTGATCTGAAAGAGTATGTGACGCAGATCGAGATTGAGGGCGCCACGCCAACGCTCCGCACGGGTATGACCTGCGAAGCCGAGATCATGGTTGCAAACTTCGAGAAGGCAACCTACGTTCCGGTGCAGTCCGTGTTCATGGTCAAGGGCAAGCCGACAGCCTTCATCAGCAAGGGCGAGGGCGACTATGAAGAGCGTGAAGTTGAGATCGGCCTGGACAACAACCGCATGCTTCAGATCGCGTCTGGATTGAAGCCCGGCGAGAACGTGCTGATGACCCCGCCGCTGGACATTGCCGCCGTTGCAATCGAAGGAACCCTGGATGAGCCCGGCGCCGAGAGCAAGTTCATCGGCGCGCGGGAAGTTAAGGCGCCGGTGGCGAATGGCACGCCCCGTGGTGGCGAAGGCGGTGGCGAAGGTCGGGGTGGCGAAGGTCGGGGTGGAGAAGGCGGCGAGAAGCGCCCTGAAATCGCGGCACCCGGAGGCGAAGCTGCGGCGGCGCCGTCTGGTGCTCCGGCACCTGCGGCGGACGGTGGCGTGGTGCCTCCTTCAGGCGGGCCGGGCGGTGGTGAAGGTGCCGGACCAGGTGCCGGCCCCGGCGCGGGTCGTGGCGAAGGCGGCGGTGGATGGGGTGCCGACATGTCGGACGAAGAGCGTGCCAAGATGCGCGAGCGCTTCCAGAACATGACGCCGGAAGAGCGCGAGAAAATGCGTGAAGAGCGGATGAAGAACATGACCCCGGAAGAGCGTGAGGCGTTTGAAAAGCGTCGTCAGGAAAGGGCTAATCGTGACGGCCAGTCTCAGTAGTTTGATAGAAACGGCTGTCGCTCCCGAGCCGGGCGAGGCAATCATTACGCTCGATCAGGTGACGAAGCACTATGTGATGGGCAACAACGTGGTGAAGGCGCTGGACGGCGTCGATCTCCACTTTGACCGCCGTGGCTTCTACGCGATCATGGGATCCAGCGGCAGCGGGAAGAGCACGATGCTCAACCTGATCGGTTGCCTGGATCGGCCCACAACCGGCACCTATACCCTCGAAGGCCGGAACGTGGGCACGCTGGACGACAACGAGCTGAGCGATTTGCGCCTGAAATACATCGGGTTCATCTTTCAGAGCTTCAATCTGATCCCGCAACTTACCGTGCGGGAAAACATTGCGTTGCCGTTGTTTTACCAGCAGAAGGATCCGCTGGAGCGGGCGCAGATTGCGGAGCACTATGCGAAGGAAGTGGGGCTTGAGGAACGCCTGGATCACCGGCCGACCGAGTTGAGCGGCGGCCAGATGCAGCGCGTGGCGATTGCCCGCGCGCTGGCGAACAATCCCTCGCTGATCCTGGCGGACGAGCCCACGGGTAACTTGGATTCAAAGACGGGCGATCAGGTGATGGAGATTCTAACCCGCCTGAACGAGGCGGGAAAAACCCTGATCATGGTGACCCACGAGCCGGATATCGCCGCCCACGCCAAGGTAGTGGTCCATATGAAAGACGGCTATGTGGAAGATGTAAAGACACTCCGCCGATGAACAAACTCTATCTCTATCAAAACATCTTGCTGGGCGTGAAGAACCTCCTGCTCCACAAGCTGCGCTCCTTTCTGACCATGCTGGGCATGGTGTTCGGCGTGGCCAGCGTGATTGCCATGCTGTCCATCGGTGAAGGCGCTTCCGCCAAGGCCCTGGAAGACATCAAAAAGCTCGGCAGTACAAACATCATCGTCAACTCGGTCAAGCCCATCGAGGAGGCGCAGAGCAGTCAGAATAACCGGAGCTCGCGGAGCGCCAGCATCTACGGCTTGCTCTACAGCGACGTGGAGCGGGTGAAGCGGACCTTCGAAGCCGTCACCGCGGTGGTGCCCGTGAAGTCCCTCCGCAAGGAAGGCCGGCTCAACGACAAGTCCCTCGAATTGCGACTGGTGGGCACGTCGCCACTGTGGTTCGACCTGGTTCAGCGCCCCCTGCTGGCGGGACGGAGCATGACGGCGCGGGACAATGAGGATTTCGCGAATGTGGCCGTGCTCACGGAGTTTGGCGCGCGTCGTCTGCTGGCCACGAAGAGCACCATCGGCCAGTCGATACGCCTCGGAGGCGAATACTTCGAAGTGATCGGCATCGTCGAGAGCGAAGGCGCGGCTTCGGGCGATATTCAGTCCCTGGACGAAAATGTGGATGCCTACATTCCCATTTCCGTGGCCAAAGGCCGCTTTGGCGACATGGTGACGGTCATGTCCACGGGCAGCTTTCAGCGCGAAGTCGTGGAGCTGCACCAGATGATCGTGTCCGTGCGGACCAACGAGGAAGTGGAAGGCACCGCGAAGGCCCTGGAAACCATGCTGGGTCGTTTCCATGCGCACAAGGACTTTTCCATGAGCGTCCCGTTGACCTTGTTGCGCCAGGCGGAAGCGACCAAGCGAACCTTCAATATTGTGCTCGGCTCCATTGCCGCGATCAGTCTGCTGGTGGGCGGTATCGGCATCATGAACATCATGCTGGCGTCGGTTACGGAGCGCACCCGGGAGATCGGCGTGCGTCGGGCCATCGGCGCGCGGCGCGCCCAGATCATCCTCCAATTCCTGATCGAGACGGTGGTGCTGTCGGTCGCGGGCGGACTGATCGGCATTGTCATCGGCTTTCTGATTCCCTGGGGCGTGACGTACTTCGCGGGCATGCCCACCATTGTGACCATGAGCAGCCTGGTGCTCTCGGCCGGTATCAGCGTGGCCATCGGAATCGTGTTTGGCCTGTATCCGGCGATTCGCGCCGCCAACCTTGACCCCATATCGGCCCTTCGCCATGAGTAAGTCTCTGTACTGTTTGAAAAGGACCTCGAAGTTGACGCGTTCCACCCTATCCCGCGCCGTCTGCCTGCTGCTGGTTTCCAGCATGCTCCACGCTGGCTGCGCCACCAGCCATTACAAAGAGGCAGCGGACAAGGAAGCCTACGGCATTCTCGGCCAGAAATCCGTGGACGTTCCGAATATGGAGCCGGAGTTCACCATCGATACGGACAAGGCGTGGGAGCCGCTGGCGGGCCTGCCGGTCCTGGAAGATTCGGGCCGTCCCATGGGACCGCCGGAGTCACCGCAGGAAACGGGTTACCCCGTGCTCCCGCTGGAAAAGGCGTTGGAAATTGCCGTGCGCAACAGCCGCACCTACCAGAGTGAAAAGGAACTGTTGTACCTTTCCGCGCTGGATCTTACGCTGAACCGGCACCAGTTCGGACCGCGCTTCTCGGCCACGGCCTCGGGGGACTATGCCCGCGACACCACGGTGGGTTCCGGGCCTTCGGACCTCACGGAGCACGTGGCCAATGCGCGCGGCGTCGCGAATGCTATTGACGCATTAACGGGTACCCCTGCGGACCTGATCACGGCCTATGCCGATCTGGTGGAGGGTGCCGGTGCGGTGACCGGCGCCGACGAGGCCCAGACGATTATCGACCACGAGCGCAGCGTGTCGGGGCAGACCCGAATCGGGGTCAGTCAACTGCTCAAAGGCGGCGGTCTTTTTGCCCTGACGCTGACGTCGAATTTTCTGCGCTTCGTTTCCGGCGACCCCGGCACGGCCACGGCTTCCACGCTGGCCGCTTCCTTCACCCAGCCCCTGCTGGAAGGTGCGGGCCGGGATATCGCGGCGGAAAGTCTGACCCAGGCCGAGCGGGACGTGCTGTATGCGATTCGGGATTTCACCCAGTTCCGCAAGGACTTCATCGTCCGCACCGTGAACAGCTATTACAACGTACTTCAGCGAAAAGATATCGCCCGGAACACCTGGCAGAGTTACCAGAGCTTTCTGGTCAGCGTGAAGCGCGAGGGTGCGCTGGCGCGCGAAGGCCGATCCACCCAGGAAAATCTGGGTCGTCTGGAGGAAGCCTCGCTGGACAACCGGGGGCGCTGGGTGGCCTCGGTGCAGACCTACCAGCAGGCGCTGGACCAATTCAAGATCGATCTGGGCCTGCCCACGGACGTGAAGCTGGTGCTGGACGACAAGGAGCTCCAAGAGTTGGGCGAACGCGGGATTCTCCACCCGGAGATCACGGATGACGAAGCGATTCAAGTGGCGCTGGCCTCCCGGCTGGACTATCTGAATTCACGGGATCAAGTGGAAGACAGCGCGCGGCGGGTAAAGGTTGCCGCGAACGCCCTCAAGCCGGGACTCGATCTCGTGCTGGCGGCGGATGTGGATTCCATCGGCCAGGACAACTTCCAGCGGCTCGATTTTCGTTCGGCCGACTGGACGGCGGGCCTGAACCTCGATCTACCCCTCGATCGCAAGGCCGAGCGGAACGCCCTGCGGGAGTCCCTGATCGGTCAGGAGCGGACCGTGCGGGCCTACACCCTGGCGGAGGATACGATCAAGCTGAACGTGCGCTCCGGCCGGCGCACGCTGGAGCAAGTCAAACTGCAATTCGAAATTGCGGAAAAAAGTATAGAATTGGGTAAACGGCGCGTTCGCGAGCAGGAACTGCTGGCCGAACTGGGTAAGGGCACGGCCATCAACTTGGTCGACGCCCAGAATGACCTGACCAGCGCCCAGAATGATCTGACCAGTGCGCTGATTGACCATACCATTGCCCGCCTTGAATTCTGGCGGGATATGGGTATCCTGTATATTAAAGAAGATGGCAACTGGGAAGAAGTGAAGGACGGTCCCGGCGCGAAGATGGTGGTCGAAGGCGCTGCGTCGCCCGAGGCTCCGGCGGCTCCGGAGGTCGCGCCCGAAGCGGTGCCCGCCGAAGTCGGCGCCACCCCGGTGGAGGAGGGCGCGGCCTCGCCGTGATTGGAATCATGAATGTATCTGAACCGTGCATACGCCGGATTTCCGCGAGAGCGGGACGCTGTAAAAGGGCGAATATTTGTTGGACGATGACGAATTGGCAGCGCAGGCCGCAGCGGGCAATATCGACGCCTTTGGAAGCCTCTTTACCCGGTACGCGCGCGACGTGTACCGGCTCGCGCTGTCTCTCGGCCACCGTCGCGCCGATGCGGAGGACCTGATGCAGGACACTTTTGTAGCCGCGCTGGAAGGGGTGGGTCGCTTCGAAGGTCGTTCGTCGGTACGCACCTGGCTCGGGGCCATCCTTATTCGTCAGGCGAGCCGACACCGGCGATACCACCGCCTGCGGGCCACGGAAGTGCTGGATCAGACCGCCGTGACGGCCGGTACGGGCCTCCGGGATGAGCGGCGGCTGGATGTGCAGGCCATGCTGGATAGTTTGTCGGCGGAGCACCGGACGGTGCTGGTGCTGCGCGAGCTGCAGGGCATGTCCTACGACGAAATCGCGGAGGCGCTCCGAATTCCCCGGGGTACCGTGGAGTCCAGAATCTTCCGCGCGCGCAATGTGTTGAGAGAACGTTTTCAAGAGTACCAAACGGAGCATCGTGAGCCGCAGTCCGCAGCCCTGAGCGCACCGGTGGAGTCTCGCCATGAATAATTGCCCCCACATCGAATCGAACAATGTTCAGCGCTACCATGATCGGGAGTTGGACAGGGCCGCCATGTCGGCCTTCGAGGCGCACCTCCATACCTGTGCGGAATGCCAGGCGGCCCTCCGGGACTTTACCGGTATCGGTCACCTGCTCCGCGCCGCCTATGATGAGCAGCCCGCGCCGGAACTGCGGGCGCGATTCGCGCGGGCGGCCCTCGATCGCAGGGAACAGAGCCCGCGCCGGATTGCGCTGGGCCTGCTGGCGGCGGCGAGCGTCCTGTTTGTCTCGTCCTTGTTTCTGGTGGTCTATAGCGAGTCGGGAAGCGGCCAGGGGGACAGCGTGATGGCGCAGTGGGAGGAGAACGTGGTTTGGGCGCCATCGGCGGACGACGAGTTTGCCGATCCCGACGCGGCCACGCTGTATGCCATTCACCTTCAGGCAAGCGGGGCGACGGAGTACGGCAATGACTAAACTCAAAATTCTGGCTGGATTGGCCCTTTGCCTGGCCTATGTCGCGGGCATCGCGACCGGGTGGGCGGGCTATACGCTGGCGGGCGAGAAGCCTCCGCCGCCCCGGGACAAAGGCTCCTGGCTGAGCCATGAACTGCAACTGAGCCCGGAGCAAAAGGCGCAAATGGAGTCCATCTGGTCGAAAGAGGCCATGGGCGACGACCGCTCGAAGGTCCGGGACCTGTACGATGCGCGAAACAACGAGGTGCGGGCGATACTCACCGAGGAGCAGAAGAAAACCTTTGACGAGATCTATCGGGTATCCGAGGAAAAGCGCGAAGCCGTATATGCCGAGCGCCGCGCCCGCCACCAGAAGGCGGTGGATGATACCATGGCGATTCTGAATCCCGAGCAGCAGGAAAAGTACAAGAAGATCGTGGAGGATCTCGAGAAGCGGGGACCCGGTCGCGACCACGGCATGCCGCCGATGGGGAAGAAGCCCGAGTAACGGGAGCTGCCTCCGCCTGGCTCGTGACGGGCAGCATGGATTCAATTCGGCAAAGATCCGCTTCAAGGCGGGCTATTAAGCCCCGGCGCTCGTTCCCATGCTCCTCCGTGGGAAGGAATTCCGTTCCGCTCTGCGGAACAGATTTCGCAATGCGAACTGGCGTTGGATTCATCAACTGGGGGGGACGGTCCCAAACGCCAAGTGCGTTTTGATCCGCGATTGCAACCTGCCAAACCTTCGGGCTATTTTCGTCTGGCCAATGCCTTGCCGTTTGGGACGGTCCCCCTGTGTTAACCTTTCCTCGCACCCCGGCGTTAATCAAGTGAATTTCACGTGGAAGGAATGGATTGAAGTCCTTAGATGATAAGGCGTTGGCTCTCGCGCTCCAGTCGGGGGACGGATCGGCGTTTGACGAGATCGTGTCCCGATACCAGGGGCGTGTCTACGCCGTTGCCTACCGCGTCGTGGGCAATCGGGAGGATGCGCTCGACGTGAGCCAGGAAGTCTTCATCAAGGTCTACCGAAAAATTGATACGTGGAAGCCGACGGGCGGCTTTCTCCCCTGGATCCTGCGGATGACCACCAACCACGGCATCGACCACCTCCGGCGTAAAAAGCGCTACCCGACGCAGTCGCTGGAGGAGGCTTTTGTGCCCACCAGCGAAGGGGCCGCCGTGGAGCCCGCTTCCATGCGGACGGAGACGGATGTGCATGCGCGGGAAATCGAGGCCCGGATCCAGCGCGCCCTGCCGGTCCTGTCGCGCTCCCAGCGGGAGGTCTTCCTCCTGCGTCACTATCAGGGGATGCAGTTGTCCGAGATTGCCGAAAGCATGGAATGTACCGTGGGCAGCGTGAAGGTTCACCTCTTCCGCGCCCTGAAGAAGTTGCAGAATGAATTGAGGGACCTCTACGAAGTGTCCTGACAGGAGTTTTAGTGCATGATGAATTGCGAGGAAATGGAAGGGCTCATTGCGGCGTCGCTCTATGAGACGCTGGACGAGGCCGATAACGATACGCTCCAGAGCCATCTGGCGGAGTGTGTTTCATGTCGCGCGGAGCTTGCCTCGCTGCGGGCGCTTGTGGGTGCGATGCCGGTCGAGCCCGCCATCTTCCAGGGCGATCTTCTTCCCGCGATTCGGGAAGAACTCCGCCGCACGGATTCAAGCGCGTGGCTTCGGGGGTGGAAACGTTTTGGGCTTGGGCTGGCGGCGGCGGTGATGCTTTCCTTTGTGTTTATTCTGACACAGGGGCGCCATGTGGAAGCGCCGACGGATGAGGTTGCGCTGCGGAGCCCTGTGGACCCGACGGTGGCCGAAGCGCGGAAACTCATTGCTTCTGGCAACGCCGGGAGCGCACTGGCCCTGCTGAACGATGCGTTGGCGGCGGAACGGAGTGGTAACCGAGCCGGCCTACTCCAACTGGAAGTGGCGGAACTGGAGTTCAGCACCTTTCGGCGCTATCAAGAGGCCTACGATGCGTACAAGGTGGTCTTCGAACAGAATGCAAGCGCATGGACACAGAGTCCCGGCATCGTCAAAGAGCGCTTCGACCTGCTCACCGAGGCCCACGAGGCGAACTTCGAGCCGCTCTACCAAATCGATGCCGCGCTCAAGCAGGGTGAAAGCGGCATGCCTGCGCTGGAGCAGGTGATGGCGCGCTATCCCGGTCGGGGCGTGGCCCAGGCGGCCATGGAGACCATGGTGGCCATGTCCAATGTCGAAGGGCTCGGCGCGCTGGAAGACGTGCGGTCGCGCTGCACCAATCCCGTCGCGGTCGCTCAGCTCGACGTGCGCCTCGGCGAGGGCTATTGCGCCGGTGATCTTGATCCTGCAAAGGGTAAAGCGCTGCTTCACGCCGTGGCCGAGAGCCCCTATGAAGTTCCGGCCCAGATGGCGAAAGATGTGCTCGCGCGCTTGGAAACGGGGGAGGGGCGATAGGGGATATCAAGGGGTAGTCAACCATTCTTCAGCCGCAGAAGAACGCAGAGATCGCAAAAGAATGAAGCTTATCTTCTTTGCGATCTCTGCGTTCTTTTGCGGCTGAATCTTTTGGGTTTCCTCCATCGCCGATTCGATTCGCGTTGTTCGCCCTCGCGCCCCTGTGTTAGCATCCGTTCACGGTTTTTGGCGCAACGTATTGGAGCAATCAAGTGGCCGGGCTGAAGGCATTCGAGAGGCAGTTCATCCGCGACAGCGTGGTGGATGAAGCGCGTCTGCTCCAGGCGAAGGAAATCGCCGAGGGCGCGGGCGGATTCTCGGGCGACGCCATCGTCAAGCTTGGCTTCGCCGATGCGGCTTCGGTCTATCAATCCCTTGCGCGATTCTGCGAGCTCCGCTTTGCCTCCCTGGCCGCGCTGGAGCTTTCCGAAGCCCTGCTGCGCAAGGTGCCCGCGCGCTTTGCCACCCACTACCGCTGCGTACCCGTCGAAGAGCGCGACGGTGTGCTGGTGCTGGCGATCAGCGATCCGCTGAACTCCCATCTGCTCGACGACATCCGCCTCGTGCTCAAGCAGCGCCTGGAGGCGGTGGTGGCGACGCCGGAGGACATTAAGCTCGCCATCAAGCGCTACTACGGCGTGGGCGCGGATACGATGGAGCGGATGCTTCACCAGAACGACGGGGGCACGGTTGCCAAACCGGTCCGGCGCGAAAACGCAGTGCTCGACGACGACCAGATCGACGCGTCTATCATTAAATTCGTAAACGAACTCATTCTGGAATCGGTCAAGTCGGGCGCGACGGATATCCACATCGAGCCTTTTGAAGACGAGCTCCGGGTACGCTTCCGCATCGACGGGATACTCCACCAGGTGCCCGCGCCGGGGCGTATCCAGGGTTTTCAGGCGGCCATAGTATCACGCGTGAAGATCATGGCGAATCTGAACATCGCCGAGAAGCGCCTGCCGCAGGATGGGAAGATCCTGGCGAGCTTTGGCGCCGAATCCTACGACCTGCGCGTGTCAATCCTCCCCACGCCCCACGGCGAGACGGTGAACATGCGCGTGCTGACGCGATCCAACGCCTTTCTCACCCTGCCCGAGCTGGGCTTTCGCCAGGAGGACCTGGCGCAGTTCAACGCCTTCATCAACAAGCCCCATGGCATTCTGCTGGTCACCGGGCCCACGGGCAGTGGCAAGACCACCACGCTCTACGCCGCGCTGAGCAAGCTGAACAACCTGGAGCGGAAAATCATCACGATTGAAGATCCGGTGGAGTACCAACTCGCGGGCGTGACCCAGATGCAGGTGCACAACCAGATCGGCTTCGATTTCGCCATGGGCTTGCGCTCGATCCTGCGCCACGATCCCGACATCCTGCTCGTGGGCGAGATTCGCGACTACGAGACGGCGGAGATGGCGGTGCGCTCAAGCCTCACGGGCCATCTGGTACTGAGCACGCTCCACACGAACGATTCGGCGGGCGCGGTGACGCGATTGCTCGATATGGGCGTGGAGCCCTTCCTGATTTCCAGCACCATGATCGCCGCCATCGCCCAGCGACTGCTGCGGAAGAACTGCGAGGCCTGCGCGCGCCCCGTGGACTACGACGCCGCGCTCCTTGCGGCGGAGTTTGGTGATGTGACGGCGGAAGTGCCGCTTGCTACTTTCCGACGCGGCGAAGGTTGCGCCACCTGTCGCAACACGGGCTATCGGGGCCGCGCCGCGATCTACGAGATGCTGCCTTTTACGCCGGACATCAAGACCCTCACCGTGCAGCGGGCGACCTCCCTTGCCATCAAGCAGGTGGCATTGCGCCAGGGCATGCGGACGCTGCGCCGGGCGGGCTGGCTGCGGGCCTGTGAAGGGGCTACCACCATCGAGGAGGTGCTCCGCGTGACGGCCGACGCCGATGTGCTCCTTTCCGGCGAGGGTGGCGATGCCCCAGTTTCGCTATGAGGCCAAGAAGGGCCCGGACGAAAAACTGAGCGGCGTTCTCGAAGCGGAGAACCAGCGGGCGGCCGTGGCGCGCCTCCGGGAGATGGGCTGCTTCCCCCTCGATGTGACCCGGGTGGAGGAGGAAGCAGGCGTGCGCAAGGGACTGGCTCGCGCGGTGCTCCACCGCATCCGCCTGAAAGACCGAAACATCTTCTTCCGGCAACTCGCCAACCTCATCGAATCGGGCATGATGCTGACCCAGGCCCTCCGCACCATCGCGAAGCAGGCGGAGAATCCGGCGATGGCCGCGATGGCCGACGCGGTGCGCGAGGAAGTGCAGAAGGGCAGCACCCTTTCCGACGCGCTGGCGAAACAGGGCAAACTTTTTCCACCCCTCTACATCAACCTCGTCCACGCAGGCGAGACGGGCGGCATGCTCGACGACGTGCTCTGGCGCATCGTCGCCTTCGGCGAGCAGGAAGAAGAGTTGCGGGGTAAAGCCTTCTCCGCGCTGGTCTATCCCGTCTTTCTCTCCATCATCAGCGCCATCTCCTTGTTCATCCTCGTGTCCTTCGTGTTTCCCAAGTTTGTGGGTATCTTCAAAGAGTTCGACGCCGCGCTGCCCTGGCCCACCGTGATTGTCATGGTCATCTGCCAGTTCATGGGGACCTGGTGGTGGGCAGTACTGCTTGGCCTTGGCGGGAGCGCCTGGGCCCTCGTTCAATGGCTCCGCACCGACGCGGGCCGTACCCGATGGGATACGGCGATACTCCGCGTGCCCGTCGTAAAGCTCCTCGTGCAGAAATACGAAATGGCCAAGTTCGCCCGCACCTTCGGCACCCTGCTGGACAACGGCGTGCCCATCCTCACCACGCTGGAGATCACGGCGGGCGCCATGGGCAACCGGGTGATCCAGGAAGAAGTGCGCGGCCTCCACAGCGGCGTCATGAGCGGCGGCGCCATGAGCGAAGGCCTCCAGCAATGCAAACACTTCCCGCCCGTGGTCGTGAGCATGTTTGCCGTGGGCGAAGAGAGCGGCCGCATCGGCGCGGTGGCCAACCGCATCGCCGACGCCTACGACATCGAAGTCGAGCGTGCGGCCAAGGCCGTGATGGCGTTGTTTGAACCGCTGCTCATCGTGGTGATGGGCGTGATCATCGGGTTTCTCGTGATCGCGATGCTGTTGCCCATGTTGACGTTGAGCTCCGCGATTGGGGCGTGACGAGGGGACCGTCCTGCACGACCGACGACCGGATTGGGTGCGGCGAGCCTCTATCGTCGAGGTGATTCGACGGGGTGGTGTGTCTCTGCGTGCGGGACCGTCCCCCACATTGACATCTCCGCCACTTCCGGTGCCCCCGCTGACTTCAGCGTTGAAAGTGGCACAACGGCTGAGTACTTGCTACTATCCATCGGACACGGAGAATGAATCTCAACGCCGGAGCGGTGCGGCTCGCGGCGACCATTGAGAGAAATTTTGGGGAGATAGGTATATGAGCGAAATTCCTGCGCCGAGTAGCCATTTTCTTGTCTATCAGACCGAAGACGGCTCGCTCAAAATCGATGTACGTCTCGAGGAGGAGACCGTTTGGCTGACCCAGCAAAAGATGGCGGAACTCTTCCAAACCACGCAACAAAACATAAGTCAGCATATCCAAGCGGTTTACGAGGAAGGCGAATTGTCCAGGGGCGCAACTCACAAGAGATTCTTGTCAGTTCGCCAAGAGGGCAACCGCGAAGTTAAGAGGCACTTGGAATACTACAACCTCGACATGATCATTTCTGTCGGCTACCGCGTTAAATCCCGAGTGGCCACCCGTTTTCGGATTTGGGCCACCCAGCGCCTCACCGAATACGTCGTCAAGGGGTTCGCCATGGACGACGAGCGGCTGAAGAACCCCGACCATCCCTTCGATTACTTCAATGAACTCATGCGCCGCATTCAGGACATTCGTACCTCCGAACGCCGCTTCTACCAAAAAATAACCGACATCTACGCCACCAGCATCGACTACGACCCCACCGACGAAATCAGCCTCACCTTCTTCAAAACGGTCCAGAATAAACTGCACTGGGCGATCACGGGTCAGACTGCCGCCGAAATCATCCACGAACGCGCCGACCACGCCAAGCCCAACATGGGCCTGACTAACTGGCGAGGCGACAAGGTGCGCAAGCACGACGTCGCGATCGCCAAAAACTAATTGAATGAACAGGAACTGGCCGCGCTCAACAATCTTGTCGAGCAGTACCTCATTTATGCCGAGGGCCAGGCCATGCGCCGCATCCCCATGGTCATGGCGGACTGGGTCGCCCGGCTCGACGCTTTTCTTCAGTTCAACGAGCGCGGTATCCTCGAACACGCTGGCAAAGTCTCCCACGAGATGGCGAAGGAATTGGCCGAAGCGGAGTATGAGCAGTTTTACCGCGATCAAATCCGCCAGCAGGATTGTCTGCCTAGCGACTTTGACCGGAGCATCCTTGACAAAGCAGACGAAATCAAAAAGGTTGCGGGGGCGAAGTCGCGGAGCAAGAAGCGATGACTTCGCGCTTCATTCGGCAATTGGAGCGCAACGGGGGAATGTGGGGTGGCTGTGGCCCTACGATCTCAATCGCAATCAAGGAGTTTGTATTTGAGCCGCGTATCATCGAATCGGGATGACAGGGCAAGGTACTTGTCGTGCCAGTTATTCGCCATCGCGATCTCCTGGATATCGGCGGTTGGAGCGAATAAAGACGCGAGATCTATAGGATCACTCAATCGTTTACTCTCTTGAAGCGTGGCAATTTCATCGCGAAGCATTTTCACGACATCACAGGGCGACAGTGCCGCCCACACTGATGGTTCGGAAAGCTCAAGCTGGACAATAACCTCCTGCAGAATGACTTCCAGCGTCTTTGAGATAGCCTGTCGCACTGCTGGTTCACCTTGGATCGACTAAATCGATAGCAGGATGGCTCATGAGTCTATGTTCGTACCTTTTGCAATCAACGGGAATCGCTCGTGGTGCCCGATGATCTCTTCGGTCAAATCGACGTCAATATCAGGCCAGTAGAAGTGCCCTGGCGATTGCTCTTCCACATTGAAGATGGCGGCCACAGGTTGGCTCTTGAACCAGGGGAAGTCTTCGTAGGACATGAAGAGCTCCTTCTCGTGGGTCAGTATCCAGATTCCATGGACCGATATGTTCGTTATCTCAACCGACGAAATGCTGTTGCCATGCGTTGATGAGCTCGTCATGGTGCGCCTCAGTTGTCAATTCATCTGCTACGCCAGCGCCTCTTTGCAGTAGGCAACGCACTTGGTCACTTCCTTGACGGCGTCGGAGCCTGCAGGAACCTCGTATTCGAGTTCAATGTCGGGATAAATCGGGTATTTGTTCTTCTTGATGAACTGTAGAACTTCCGCGATCGGCGTCTCACCCTCTTTCCAGGGCAAATTCTTGCCATCATTCTTCTTCCGGTCCTTCAGATGCAAGCTGAGAATCCGATCATGATGCTTTTCGATCATGGGAATCGGGGATTCCCCGGTACCCGCGACGTAGTGTCCGATGTCGAGATTGATTCCCAGGTATTTGCCATAGGAGAGAATGTCGCCGTCATACGACGTGGGCGATATTTTTGTGTGATTGTGAAACGCAACGATGATCTCGTGCTTGTCGGCCAGCGGGCCGAGCCGTTTGGCGGCCTCTTCTGAAATCTCGCGGGTAATCCCCTTGGCGCCGGCGGCCTTTGCTGCCTGGAGATAGTACTCAATCTGATCGTCCGGCATGCCCTCCTCGCCGATGTTGCCAAATTTCACGATGTGAATATCGACACCAGCGTCCCGGTAGAGCTTGCCCAGGGCCTCGTAGCCGTCCATCGGCCCGCCAACACCCGTCTCAGGGGTGTGTTTCTTTGCAAAGGCTTCGGCGGCGTCGCCCATCAACTCGACGTTGCTGAGTCCGCATTGTACGAGGTAGCCCAGAAGCTCCTCGGCGCTGCTCGGCATGGAGCGGAAACTGTAGGTAATCGCGCCAATCTTGACGCCGCCAAAGTTGGAGTTTGGCTTCGTGTCGCCCGCGGCGCGCGCGTGCACCGGTATCAGCGCTGTCGCGGCCAACGCCGCTGCCCCGCCTATAAAGGATCGTCTGGATACTTCGCCGTGGAAGTGCTGCATGATGTTTGACTCCTGGAAATGGGTAGGACTCGATTATACTGGAGCCTAGAGCATAACGTCGACGGTGTTGCAGCGCAACTTTCATGCGGCGTCGACAGCGCTCCATGGCGTGAGAATTAGCAACCAAGATCAGTGGGTAGCGCGTGACGCGATGGCCCGGAACTGCGGAGTCAATTCGTTCTATGCTGAAGCACGGCAATACATCGCGTCGAGACTTTCTTCGGGAGAGTGCGGGAGGTGCGCTCGCATTCGGCGTCGCGTCGGCGGGCTTCGCGCCACGATCCGTTGCAGCGCCCGAACAACTTCGCCTGGCTCCGGAGGATGGGATTACCGCGTTCTCCGGGGCACGGCTATTCGATGGAACCCAATCTCTCGACAATCTGGCCGTCCTGGTGCAGAATGGCCACGTGCTGGAGGTCGTTCCGCGCGAGAAGGTGCCCGAAGGCATCACCCACTACCGCGAAGCGGACTGCACCATCCTTCCTGGCTTGATCGATGTTCACGTTCATTTCATGCGCTATCAGGGACCGCAGTTTCTTGCCTATGGCGTCACGACGGTGCGGGACACGGGGAATGATCTCCAATGGATATTGGCGCGTCGGGAGGAATGGGCGAGCAAGCGCTGGCCACGTATATTGTGTCTTGGTCCGATTCTGGACGGGCCCGCGCCGGTGCATGCGCAGGTTTGTCGGAAGTGCGTGGATGAGGCGGATGCCGTGGCGGCGGTGGGGGAGACGGCGAAGGCGGGGGCGGACGGACTCAAGTTCTATGTGGGGCTCGATCCCGTATGGGTTCCCGCGATGGTGGAGGCGGGCCACGCGGCGGGGCGCAAGGTGTCCATGCATTGTGCGGGCGGTGGCGTGTTGAGTGCGGCGCGGGCCGGGGTGGATGAGTTCTTTCACTACGACGGCATCCTTGCGGATCTCTACCCCGACCGGCCACGGGCCTGGCTGAACGCCTGGGGTCGGCCGGACTTCGTCGAGACCCTGGATCGGCAGCGAAGCGTGGCGGACGGAATCCGGGAGGCGAACATCACGGCGACGCCTACGCTGGCCTACTGGGATTCGCAGCGACGCATTCGCGAGGCGGGCTGGCCCGAATCGGAGGACCTGCGCTATACGCCCTCGGATATGGTGGGGTGGCAGGCCGTGCCACCTGACGAAAAATTGAGAGACGAGTGGCGCCGCGCGCTGGAAACGGCGCAGCGCTTCACCGGTTTGTTGCTGGAGCGGGAAGTGCCGGTTCTCGCAGGGAGCGACGTTCCCTGCGGCATCATCCCGCCGGGCCTGAGCCTTTGGCGAGAACTCTCGCTATTGGTCGGCGCGGGGATGTCACCGGAGCGGGCGATTCGTGCTGCGACGGTGGATGCGGCGTCCTATCTCGGGAAATCTGAACTGGGACGCCTTTCACCGGGCTCGGTGGCCGATCTGGTGTTCGTGCGGGGCAATCCGCTGGAGGCGATTCCTGAAAGGCCGGAGGTGGTTATGACGCTACACAATGGCGCGCTATACCGTCCAACGGAATTGCTGGCGAAGGAGGAGGTCAACCTGGAGGACGAGCCCTGGGCCAGGCAGTTCAAGCAGCATTCGGAGCGGCAACGATTGTAAAGGTTGGCCGGTGCCGATGGTCTCCGGCGGGAGTAGTCAGATGAGAAAAGTGACTTTGTGCGCAGCGGCGATTCTTTTTGTTGGCATTACATCGACTGTTTCGGCTGCGGAGAGCAGTGCGGCGGCGCCGCCGGTTCCCACTGGCATACCGACGCATGGCCGGACCTACACCATTCCGGGTTTGCCGCAGAGCGACTACACGATGGACGCGGTCTACGAACACGGCACCCTGACGCCGCTGTCGTGCGCGGGGACGGCGGCGTACATCATTGCACCCAAGGGTGCAGTGGATTCCGAGCGGCGCTGGGCATGGATCTCAAATCTGTTCCTCGCGCTGAACGACAAGGACTGTGGTCCGGTGATGCAGCGCTTCTATGTTGAGGGCGCACTAGCGAAGGGCTTTCACGTGGTGGGGATTGATGTGGGCGCGAGTTGCGGAAGTCCGAGGGGCGCAGAGGTCTATGAGGCCTTCTATCAGATGCTGGTGAAGGAATATCGACTCAATCCCAAGGCGCGTATGATCGGACAGAGTAACGGCGGCCTGATTACGTTTGGCTACGCCTTCCGCTATCCGGAGCATGTGGACAGGGTGCTGGGGATCTTTCCTGCGACGGACCTGACGAGCTGGCCGGGGCTTGATCGGCTCTGCGGACCTTTTTCGCCAAAGGGACTGGAGTACGGCCTCGCGCGAGCGGAGATGGATGCGCGCCTCCAGGAGTTCAATCCCATCGACAACATTGCGCCGCTGGTGAAGGCGGGCGTGCGGGCTTATCACATTCACGGTACGGCCGACGACGTGGTGCCGCTGGAGCCCAACAGCGGAGAATTCGCCCGGCGTTACAAGGCGAACGGCGGGGACATAGCGGTGGAGATTGTGGAAGGCGGCAACCATGGCGCGCCGTTGAAATCCTTCTTCGAGTCGGAGGCGGCGATGGCGTTCCTGTTGGAGTAATCCGGAATGCGCGGTTGCCACGTCTGGGGGCTGACGGGTATTATCGACTCATGAAAACTCACCTCTCACACACGATTCACGCATCAGTTTTTCTGGCGACACTGCTCTGTTTCACCCCCGCAATGGCCGAGGAGCCCGAAGGTCGGACAATTACCGTCGCGCCAGACGGAAGCGACCTGGGCTTTGGAACCGTGCAGTCGCCTTTTGCGACTTTGTCCCGTGCGCGGGACGAAGTTCGGTTTCTAAAGGAGAAGGGCGCGCGCGCTGTCAACGTACAGTTGCGCGGCGGCACCTACTATCTGTCGGAGCCGGTTGTATTTGACGCGCAGGACTCGGGTGCCGAGGCGATACCGATCGTCTACCGGAATTACGAAGGCGAGGTGCCTGTGCTGGACGGGGGCATTCCGGTGGCCGACTGGAAGCCCTGGCAGAATGGGATCTTCCAGGCGTCCGTGCCCGAAGTGTCCACGACCGCCGCGCTGGCTTTTCAGGTGGTCGAAAATGGCGTCGCCGGCACCCTCGCGCGAACCCCGAACGCGGGCTGGCTGCGGCTGCGCGATCCCCGGGTGGAGCCCTTCTGGTCTTTCGGCTACGAGGCTGGAGAATTCGATCCCGAGGGGATGGATGTGTCCCAACTCCATGTGCACCTCATGCAGATGGGGACGTACTTTTCGGAGCATATTCCCGTGGAACGGGTGGACATCGCGGACCGACGCTTCTACACAAAGTTCAAAATGAAGGATCCGGCCTATGACCCGGTGAATGGGAAGGCCTATTTGGTTGAAAACGCGCTGGGGCTGCTGGATGCGCCGGGCGAGTTTTACGCGGAACGCTCGTCGGGCACGCTGTACTACATGCCCCTGCATGGAAGTGTGGAGGGGGCTACGATTGTGGCAGACACGGCCGCGAAGCTGGTGGAATTACGTGGGGCGAGTTTTGAGCAGTCGGTGCACGATTTAGCCTTTGAGGGCCTCGTTTTTCGGGGGGGCTATGATCAATTGACGATGACGAACGCGAACCGGGTCGAAGTACGCGATTGCCGGTTTTTCAATGCGGGCAACAACGGCGTCTCCATCGACGGCGCTTCGGCCCACGTGACGGTGACGGGCTGCGAGATCGCGCGCAGCGGCACGAACGGAATTTCGATCCGGGGCGAATACGAGCGCAAAGAAAGCGGCCCTGCGACGCTTCAGTGCTACGGACTCACGATTCACAACAACTACATCCATCACGTGGGCCGGCGCACCATAACCGGTTGCGGCATTTCCGTATTCTGGTCGCTCAACGACAGCGTTTTTTCGAACAACCTGATCACCGATGGGCCGAAGTCGGGCATTTTGTTCTTTTCCATGTGGGACATGCCCCGCGAACTGGGCATCATGAATAACAACATGATTCGGAGCAACGAACTCGCGCGCTGCATGAGCAGCTCATGGGACGGTGGTGCCTTTTACATCGGCGCGACAACGGACGATAATACCTTCGAGAACAACCGAATCGCCGATGCTTGGTCGTGGTTCAATGCCACCTGGCCACAGCCCGAAGATCGCCCGGAGGACGCGTGCTCCATCGACTTCGATCCAGGGATGACCTACAACACGCACTTGCGCAACAACACGGCGTATGGCGCGAATGCCACGGTTGTGGAGTTTGGGCGCTACGAAGACGAGACCTTCCTGGAGAATAACTTCTTCGAGTCGCCCGGTCGGTCGGATGAGATCCTGGTCAATGGGAAGTGGGAGAAGCATGCGGGGTTTGACCGGTCAAAGGTGAAGGATGACATCGGACTCACGGCCGACTACAAATACCCCTATCCCAAAGAGGTTGCCCGTCCGGTGACGCTGCCCGTGCAATGCGGGTTCGACGGTACCCTGAGCCCGTTCTATCTCTACCACTACGAGGATGGACTTCGGCATGGATACCTGAGTGACTCGGGCGCGCATAAAGGTGCCGGCGCAGCTCGCGTGGATAAGGACGTGATGGTGCTGCGCTACCGGCACCCCACCGCGATCTCGGGCAAGGTGACGGTGTGGTTCTACGATGACGCGGAAAAGGCCGGGGCAACGTGCCTCGCGAGACTGCGGGGACCGGCGGCCATTGAGGAAGGGCAAATCGCCCTGGGCGTAGACGGCGTCGTATCGCGCGGCCACTATGTGGTGCAATTGTGGGAAGATCGTGTTGTTGCGACTGAAATTGCGCGCAGCACGGGATGGCACGAGCTGGTCTTCGATGTGAAGGAGGGCAAGGAGCATGGTGCCGAGATCCTGCTGGACGGAACGGAGGTCGGGCGGGTGTCTATGTTTCAATCTTTCACCACCGTGGACCTGGGTGATGGGCGCTTTGGATCCGACAGCATCGGGCTGGGCTTTGACACCCTCAGTATTGAGTAGCGGCTCAGACGAATCGAAAGCTGTAGAGCGATCCTCCGGTCATGGCGAAGGACAGGCGTACCCGCCGGTGGGCAAGTTCGGTGAGCCGGTCCTTATCGCCCCAACGGATGAGCTGATTCGTGCCGTCCTCCGTCAGAGGACTGCAATCAGCCATCGCATAGCCCGGCAGGGGCTCTCCAGCTTCCGTCTGCAACTCCACCCGAAAGTCCACGCCGGGCGTTGCTTTGACGCGGAGTTCGTGACCGGTGAAGGCGAAAGCTTTCGTGAGAAGTGTTGCTACTCCCGCGCTATCGAGGCTTACATACCCATCTTTGCGTATCGTGGCCAACGCGGTGCGGTTCATGCGCATGCGATTGTGGTAGAAGGGTCGGCCATCGGCGAAAAACGTCAGGTGGTCACCATCCCATGCGGAATAGTAGTGCCACTCTTCATCGCCGACGATGACGCTGCTCGTGGCGAAGGCCAGACGGTCATAGCCGTTGTCCTCCTCGCTGCACGTAAGCCACGCTTCGCGATCGCCCACGCGCTGCCACGTCTTCCCCGCGTCGCGGCTGGTCACCAGGCGGACCTCGGTGGTGCCCTTGCGCCAGATGTTGGTGGGTTCGGTCGAGCCGCCGGGATCGGGCATCATGAACTGTGGGTCCGTGCGGTCCCCGTGAAAGATAACGAGCTGGCCGAGCCAGAGACCGCTCTTGGGGCCGCCCATGCGCGACGCGGAGAGGTCCATGTATTCCACATAGGCCTTCGGATCGTGGGACTCATCCTCCGCGACGGGCAGGACCAACTCGGGGCCGTCCCAGGTCAGCAAGTCGTGGGAGGTATAGCGCGCGATATCCCGTCCGCCGCGCTTGCGCCAGTTGCCGAGTTCATCCTGGCTCACGGCAAACCACGTGTCGGCGTCCGTGTCATAGCCCGCGATGCCGCTGAAGCCCCGGGGGGAAAGGCTCCCTTCGGCAAAGGGAAAGAGATTGTCGCGCCAATCGGGGTCGTTAATAAAGTCAGGGAATTCTCTTGCGAAATAAAGCTTTGACTCCACGGTATTTGCGAAGGGATGGGTGTCGTCTTTCTTTGCAACGCGCACGATAAAGTGGCGATCGGGATCGCTGATGTTGCCGCGCGCGTGGAGGTCATAGATGAAGTCAAAGGGGCAACCGAGGTTGTTGGCCTTGGAGATGCCCGTGGGTTCCTCGAAGGGAAACTCCGGGATCTTGCGGAAGCCTGTCGGGCCGTCGATCTGATTCAGGGCCGGTTTGGTCCAGTGGATGCCGTCGTCACTCGTGGCATAGGCGATGGCATTGCGGAACCAGTGGGCCTTGTCCTCGCCGATGTAGGGGTGGAGGGGTTTCACCGAAGGATCCCACCAGAGATACAGATAGGACATGTGGAAGCGCCCGGAAGCATCGCGGCACACCGCGTTGCCATGATACACCCCGCCGCGCTCCCAGTCACGGCCATCCGCCTCCTTGATGAGGCCCTTCTTCACAGGTCGGTGCATCGTTCGTTTGAAGCCCGAGGATTCCTCCACGATCCAGTCATCGAAGAAATACTGGGGCTCGCTGCCGATGTCCAAAGGACCAATGAGGTCGGGCTTTTCGGCGTGTGCAGACAGGCCACTCGCTGCGAAGGCGGCAGCCGATGCGCCAAGAAAGTGGCGGCGACTCAGTTTTCGTGCAAAGGGCGACATGGCGTCTCTCCGATGGAAAATCACGTTCGGTTGCGATTGAATTTAACCCTGAGGACTTACATACTAAGCCTGCGGTTACGGCGAAGTCGATTTTTGGTTCGTGATAGACAAGTATCCACCCGGGAGAGAGCGTAATATGTCCTGTTGCCATCACTACGAGTTCATGGACGGTCACGAGCACGTCTTTGCCGTGGATCCCAGCGCCATTCGCTATGGCCAGGGGGCTCTGGCGGAGGCGGGGCACGAGGTCGCTGCGCTCGGGCTGAAGCGCATCGCGCTGTTTACGGATCGCCGTGTGGCCGCGCTGGCGTGTGTGTCCGACGTGCGGTCGTCGCTTCAGGCGGCGGGGGTCGAGGTGGCCGTGTATGACGAAGTGCGGGTGGAGCCCACCGACGCCTCGTTCAAAGACGCCGCGCGCTTCGCGAGTGAGGGACGCTTCGATGGCTATGTCTCCGTCGGTGGTGGCTCGGTCATCGACACCTGCAAGGCGGCGAATCTCTACGCCACTTGCCCCGCCGAGTTCCTCACCTATGTGAATGCGCCCATCGGCGATGGCCAGCCCGTGCCGGGACCCCTGAAGCCCCACATCGCGTGTCCCACCACAGCGGGCACCGGCAGTGAATGCACCGGCATGGCCATTTTCGATTTGCTGGAGCGCCACGTGAAAACGGGTATCGCTTCGCGGCGCTTGCGACCGACCCTCGCGCTCATCGATCCCGAGGTCACCCGCACGCTTCCGGCCAATGTGGTCGCCGCCAGCGGTTTCGACGTTCTCAGCCACGCGCTGGAGTCCTACACCGCAAGACCCTTCACCCAGCGGATGAAGCCCGAGCGTCCCGATCTGCGGCCCATGAGCCAGGGCGCAAACCCCTGGAGCGATATGGGCTGTCGCGAGGCGTTGCGCCTCTGCGGGGACTTTCTCGTGCGTGCCGTGCGCGATGCGACCGACACCGAGGCGCGCCACGGCATGATGTTCGCCGCCACCCTCGCGGGTATTGCTTTCGGGAATTCCGGCGTACACCTGCCCCACGGTATGGCCTATTCCGTGGCCGGCATGATCCGCGACTACCGGCCCGACGGCTACCCAAGCGAAGAGCCCATCTGTCCCCACGGCATCTCGGTGATTGTCGATGTGCCCTCGGTGGTGCGCTTCACTGCCCCGGCCATGCCCGCGCGGCACCTGGAAATAGCCGCCCTGCTCGGGGCCGATCTGTGTGGCGCGGCGGAAGACGACGCGGGCGAGGTGCTTGCGGATCACATCATCCAAATGATGCGCGACACGGCCATGCCAAATGGGATTGAGGAATTGGGCTACGGTGAGGGCGATATTTCAGGACTGGCCGAGGGCGCCTTCGCGCAGCAACGGCTGCTGTCGAATTCGCCCGTGCCGGTGGGGATGGAGGAGTTGGCCGGGTTGTATCGCGGCGCGGGACGGTATTGGTAGGTCACGCACGGCGTCTGTTTGATATCATCAGGGCAACTGAGCGAACATGCTCCAAGCCATTCACACCTACTTAATGCCGGATTCCGTCATGGAACCGATAGCGAACGTACATATCGAGTTATTGCCTGAAGGCGTCTATCTGGCCACCAGCGATGATATTCCGGGGTTGGTTGCCCAGAGTCGTACAATAACGGAGACCTTGGAGATTGCGCGTGATGTAGCCAAGAAGCTACTGGAAGCACGGGCAGAGCGTCGCACGCCATAGCGGTTCCGCAAAGCGGAACGGTAGGCATTGCTACGGGGGACCGTAGCAACGAGAGTGGTTACAGTTTTTTGGCTCGTTACCACGGTCCTCCGTGGTAATGCATACCGTGCCGCTCCCGCGGCACAGGATCCGGTCAAGCGACTCATCTGTGATGATACGCTGCGGGGCGGTTAGCTCCACACCAGCGACCGCTCCTCAGTCGCAATCATGAAAGTTATTGGAGAACCCTCGATGTCAGAAGAACAATGGAAAGCGGTAGACGAGTACCTCGCCGACTTGTTCGTCCCCGACGACCCGGCGCTCACCGCAGCTCTCGCCGAAAGCGAAGCGTCGGGCCTCGATCCCATCTCGGTGTCGCCAATGCAGGGAAAACTCCTGAATCTCCTCGTCCAACTCAAGGGCGTGCATCGCATTCTGGAGATCGGCACGCTGGGCGGCTACAGCACGATCTGGATGGCACGGGCCTTGCAGGAGGGCGGGAAGCTGATTTTCCTGGAGCTTCAGGAGAAACATGCGGAAGTTGCGGGGAAGAATGTGGCGCGCGCTGGCTTGTCCGACAAGGTGGAAATTCGCGTCGGCGCGGCGCTGGACTCGTTGAAGGCGCTGGAGGCCGAGGGTGGTGCACCCTTCGATCTGATCTTCATCGATGCGGACAAGGAAAACATTCCCGGTTACTACGAAGGAGCCATGAAGCTCTCCCGGAAGGGCACCTTGATTATCGTGGACAATGTGATTCGCGGCGGGGCCGTGCTGGAGGCGGACAGCGAGGACGTGAGTATTCAGGGCGTCCGGCGCTTCAACGAACTCGTGGCCAAGGATTCACGGGTGACCACGAGCACGGTCCAGACCGTGGGCAGCAAGGGCTACGACGGCTTCGCGATGGTGCTGGTGACGGGGGAGTGACATATCGGGGGGGACTCCACGGGGGCCAGGCAGAAGGGGGCTCCCAGGCCCAGTTCGCTATTTTGTACAGATTACGAGTCGGGCAGGGTTATACTATAAGCGCGTCGCGGATTGGCAATTCGCAGGCGCGCCAATCCCTTCGGGCAGTTTGAGCTTCTCCGGGGTGTATAAGAATCTTACAGAAAGACCATGTAGTGCTGGACGATTCCTCCACAACACAAACCTCCGATCGGGTGCGCAGGCTTGTTGCGCGCGCCACGTCGCGCGCCGCGATTCCCTATTTGCTATGCGCCGCATTTTTTGCCGCCGGTGTCATGTTCATGGGACATGAACTGGTGACAAACATGAGCGTGATCGAAGCGTGGCTCATGGGGCTGGGCCCGTGGAGCGTCGCCGCGTTTGTGGTGTTCTTCGTCGTTTCCACTTCCTTTCTCATGCCGGACTCCGTTCTCTGCATTGCCGCGGGGGTCCTTTTCGGGCTGTGGTGGGGAATTATTGCCGTGCTATTTGGGATCCTGATTGCCGCCGCGCTGCAATTTCTCTTGGCCCGCAGGCTCTTCCGGGCGCCTATTCAAAGGAAGATCTCGGAGCGGCCGGGCCTGGCGGCGATTCAGCGCGCTGTCATACAGGATGAGGTCCGACTCCAGTTCCTCGTCCGCTTGACCCCTATCAATCCCGCGATTATGAGTTACCTGCTTGGCGCCACCCATGTGCGTATGACCGGCTTTCTATTCGCCTGCCTTGCGCACATGCCGGCCATCATCGTTGAAGTCTATTTCGGCCACGCAAGCACGAACATGGTGAAGATCGCCGAGGGCCATGTGAAGCATGCGTTACTCGAGCACGCGATGCTCTTTGGCGGCCTGGGCGCGTGCATTATTGTGCTGGTTGTCGTGTCCCGCATGGCGCGAAAGGCCCTCGTGGAGGCCATAGCCGACTCCGAAGCGGAAGAAGACTGCCCCAAACGTGTGCTGCTGTCGGAAGGCTGACGCAGGTCATCTCGTGGTGCGTCCGTCTTGGAATGGAGGCTATTGTATCCCCAACGCTTGCAGCGAGCACCGTGCTTTCCTCCGGGGTGGAGGGAGCTGTTAGTACGTGCCGTATCTTTCCGAGCCAGTTGCTCCTGCGGAAATTTCTTTGAACAACCGAAGGATTTATCCGCCGCCGGTCAATACAGGGTAAATTGACAGCAAAGGAGGGTGACGTTGTTCGACGAAGAGGCCGAATTGGAGCGTTTTGAAGATGTCCGTCTGTCGCGGGGCCTGAAGGCGGGTGATCGGCGCCTCTGGCTCGAGTTTTGCGCGAGCTACTCCATCCCACTCTATCGATTTACGGCGGCCCGTTGTGATTCCTCCCTTTCTGCGGAAGACCTTGCCCAGGAGGCCCTGGCGACCGCAGTGGAGCGGATAGGCGACTTCGATGTGAAGAAAGGCGCGCTCTGGCCGTGGTTATGCGGTATCGCATTGAACAAGATCCGGGAGGGGCGGCGGCGACTCAATCGGGAGCTTCGCCTTCGAGAAGGCCTGGCGTCGGAGATTCCCGATGAGCGACCTGAAGAAACGACACCTGCCCGCGACATTCACCAGGTTCTGTCGCTGCTTCACCCCCGCCACCAAGAGATCCTGATCATGAAGTATCTGGAAGGACGTTCGCAACGGGACATTGCGTCCCAACTCCACCTCGGAGAGAAAGCGGTCGAATCACGGCTGACGCGGGCGCGGGATTCCTTCAAGCGTGCCAGCGAGACCCTCGATGTAAGAGAGTCGGAGGAAGGATATCATGATTGATCTCGATCAATTGGGTAGCATCCAATTGCCCGTGCCCTCGGAAGCCTTCTTGAGGGATCTGAGTTCCCGCGTGGCACCTGTTCTGAACCGCCGTAGGCGCATGCGTCTTCTGCGTAACCTGTCGGTCGCTACCTTCGCGATTGTCGCCTCATCCGTTGTTCTGTTGCTGTTCCGGGGGCCGATTATATGGCCGTTCGGTAGGTCGGTTGGTCCGGTGGTGGGCAGTTATCAGAGTACTCCCATCGATACGGCACTGGAATCTTCGGATTTGGTGATACAGGGACTTGTAACCAAGGTCAATTTATCGCGGGAGTATGTCTCGATTTCTTTTCGCGTGCTCGAAAGCCATCCGACTATCGCCGACAAGAGCATTACGGTCTCGGCCCCCGGGCTCGGCACGCTCGATGCAGGCCGGCAGTATCTGGTCCTGTTGAATCAGGTAAATGGCGTCTATACCCACCCGAATGCCAGCTTCGGTTACGGCGAGTATCCGATTGAAGAAACGGTAACCGGACCTATCGTGCGCAATCTGGTTCCAGGTGAAAATGAAATGCCCTTGGCCCAGGCGTGGACCTTCATTCGCGAGGCGTTTGATCGAACGCACGGAGCGCCACCGCCGAGCGCGGAGTCCCTGGCCCCGTTCCGGGAGGCGCTTCGACAGGGCACGATCCCCGAGGCCCGCCGTGCGCTGGAGGTGCTCAAACGCTATCCGGAAAATGGCCCTGATGAAGTCGAGCTGCTTTGGGCCATCGTGAACCGGTATCCGTCAATGCGCCCCCATGAAAATACCCAGAAATCGAAGTTCGCCCTTTTCGTCCGCGAAGCGCTTGAGGTGCTCATACCGATTGCATCGGAGCAAACGGCGCAGCGCTTGGTCGAGCTCTATCTGGAAGATATGTCGGACCTGCAAGACTGTTCATTGGACGATCCCAGTATCGAGGCACCATTGCTCCGGCTGGCGATGAAACATCCGGGAGCGGCGCGTGGCGCACGCGTGTACCAGCTTCTCGGACGCGAAGTAATCTACAGGGATGGCAATGGCAATCGGGAAGGCAGGGCGGTGCTGATGCGACCACGGTACGAAATCCTGCAGGTGCTTGCCGAGACGCCCGGAGAAGACATCGAAGAGATTGTTGCGGCGATCTATGCTGATCCGGTGCGGTTCCATGCGGACGAATACGATCT
Source organism: Candidatus Hydrogenedentales bacterium (assembly GCA_942492815.1). Classification (GTDB taxonomy): domain Bacteria; phylum Hydrogenedentota; class Hydrogenedentia; order Hydrogenedentales; family JAEUWI01; genus JAEUWI01. The sequence continues at coordinate 1,336,432 of OW818658.1, forward strand.
GAAGCACCTGTCGGACACGCGTGCGGGAGTGCAGCAACCTCGGGTGAAACTGAAGTCCGCACCGCTGGCCGATCCTGGTGGGCGATTGAAAGAGGAACTGCGCGCTGCGGTTGCCGAGGGAAGAGGCTGGAGCACCAGCCTATTGTTGCGCATCCCGCCGGGCGACGCAACCCTTGTTCCCATTGTGAAAGGGGCGGATCTACTTAATTTCTCAAGCTTTATCCAGTACAAGTTGCCGGACCCCGAGTTTATTCCCCTGCTTCGCAAGTCGCTTGAAGATGAGCGGGTTCTGAAAAGCACATTACATACCGCCTTGTACCGAATTCTATCCGCTCTGCACGCCTGCGGCGATGGCGAGTTCGCGCTGGCCTACGCCCGGCAAACCCTTGCGGAAGCGAAAGGAGCGCGGGGCGACTGGGATGCCTTCGCCAAAGGCAATGCCATGCTGTTCCTCGGCGAGTTTGGCGGGGAATCGGATCTTTCTCAGATTGCCCGATTCGGCGATCCCGCCACGCTCAACACATTCTGGCGCAACCTGCGGAAGTCCGGCCTGGCGACGGCAATCAACGCTCGTTTCAATCCGCCGCCGCCTGCGGACGACGCCGGGGGTTGGCTGGAGCTGTGCTCGCTCCTCGCTCGCACGCGCCTGGGGGATCCTTCGGTAGTGCCGGAGTTGAAAGCGCGACTGGAGAGTGATCGTTCCGGCTGGCGAGTTGCCGCCGCTACCGCGCTCTACTATCTGGAGGATGAGGCGGGCACTCCCGTGGTGAAACTGCTGCGGGCCTACGCGGAAGACTCCGATCCTTCATTGATGTCGGGCGTGGGCGCGTATCATTGGGTCGTAGCCTATTTCCCGTCGCCCCGCATGGACTCACTGAGGCTGGAACGCTTGAGAAATGGATTTGGCCCTGGCGAGGGAGATATGGTCCACGATGTGGGTTTTCTTCTGAGGCATGGGAATGAGGTAATTCGGCTGCTGGTGAAACACTTGGAGTCCCGCGATTGGCGGGCGCGCACATTTGCGCGCCACAGCTTGGAGTCAATCACCGCTATCCAGGTTGATTGGGAAGAAGGTGCCCCCTCTACCGGAAATCGTGAGGCCATCGCCCAACTCACGGCCGCGGCGGACGCACTGATACGTGAGCTGCAAGCGATCCCGACGAATCCCGCCCGTGGGACGGATGTGTCTGTTCAATAGTATTGGTGACGTCAAGCACGTGGTGGTGAGCGAGTTGTGCCCGGGCACGCGGTTTCGAAGCGTGGAACGGCAGGTAACTATGATTCGGACCTTCCCTGTGATGCCTCAGCAGGGTGCCGTTTGCCAATCGGGAGCGCGGGTTTTCTTACCCGCGTATCGTGCGACGGAGTCGCACGAAAATCACGAACTGGAAGGTGCGGGCTCCCGCTGGACAATGCTTTCACAGGCTCGCACGCGTCATAAGCTGTATGGGTCCCCGCAGGCCGGAGGGCAGTAGGGGTGATTCGGGCTTGTACGGACTCCAGGTGCTCCAGGCGATTCGCTGATCTTCCGGCAGGGCGCTGTCGCCGATGAGGCGGTTGGGCCAGCGATTGGCCACGTCGATCTCCAGTTGGTTGCCGGTGGGCTTTATCGCCGCCGTGATGTCCACCCGCCAGGGCGCGCACCACAGCACGCCAAGGTCGTGACCGTTCAGGCGTAGCCGCGCCAGGCCGGGCACTACGCCGATATCCAGCAGCACCGGCCCGGTGGTCGTCGGGCAATCGAAGGTCTTTCGATAGGTCGCGATGCCCGAATAGTGGCGCACGCGTTCATCGGGGTGTTGCGTCCAGTCGACGAGTTTATCGAATACCACAGGGCCGGGGCCGCCGCGCTTCTCATCGAAGGCGACCTCCCAGGAGCCTTCGAGGGTCGCGATGCTGCGCGGTGTGGAGAAGTTCTCCTGCTGCGTTGCGCTGGAGGCATTCGAGTCGCTGAAGACCACAAAAAAACTCTGGTGGGCCTCGAAGCGCAGCGTGATCGCCGTCAGCCCGTTGCGCTCCGTGAATTTGCCGAGCGGGCGCGTCGTTCCGGTGACAGGATTCCATATCTCTGCATTGCGACGGGTAACTCGGAAGCTGCAAGCGGTCTCCACATACTCGCCAGACTGATTTGCGATGAAATACAGGTCCCGGTCTTCCGCCCGGCGGTGGGTGTAGCGGATGGGGCCGTCGCTGGAGAAGTCCTCGGGCACGCCCATGTTTTGCAGCACGGCTGCAGTGGCCTCATAGTCGGGGTAGACCTTCCAGTGGGGCTGGGCGCTGTCATAGGGGTAGGCCTCGCCCGGCTTATCTACGGCGAGAGCACCGCCCCAGAGGAGACGTCCCTTGCCGATGCTGCGCTCGGTTAACGCTGCCGGGGCCTCCAGGCCGCCCCACAGTTTTGTGGCCATGGACAGGACGTCCTGATCGCAGGCGGGATACCCCGAGAGACTCGGAGATTTTTTCGGCGGCGTGCCGACTACCGTGGCGCCAGCCCGCAGTAACGCTTCAACCTTGCTCAGCAGGGCCGGGGTCATGGTGTCGAAGGCCGGAAGGACCAGCAGGCGATAGGACGCGCCGCCCGGCAGGACCACGTTGCCGTCGTTAACTTCGGCTCTCAGCAACAAGGTTTCCGGGGCGCAGCCGTCGAAGTTGTAACCGCGCCGGTCGCCGAATTCGCCAGCCAATGCGGAGGGCGGCGGACGGAAGACGTGGGGCGCACCTTCGGGCACCAGGTAGCAAATATCGGCCACGGTGCTTCCCTGACGCAGCAGGTACTGACAACGCGCCAGGTACTGGTGATAGGCGGATACCATGGGCCACCAGGTCTGGGTGCGATCCCAGTGAACGCCATAGGGCCCCATAGTCATGCCCGGTTGGCGATCAAGCCAGGGCTGGTGGGCGAAGCGATGGAATACGATGCGGTTGATGCCCGTGGCGAGGGCCCAGTCCCCCTGATTCTTCATGAGAGCCGGGTAGAGCTGCCAGGCTTCGCTGTCCGCCGCCGTGAAAGCTTCCGCCGCCACGATGGGTCGGCCCAGCGTGTGGGCGATGGAGGTCGACTCGAAGCACGTGAAATTGGAATCGAAGCCATGGCCGCGGGACCAGAACTCGCACATGGGCACGTCGGCCACGCCGCCCAGAGACATATCGGCCGTCGGGTTCATGTCGTAGGGCTCGATGGAGAGGCCGAAGCCGTGCTGACGCCCGAGTTCCTTCAGGTGTCCCGCGTGGAATTCAAGCACCAACTCCTGGGCGGTCTGTCGGAGATCCCACAGAAAGCGCTCGGACTGCTCCGCGCTGCCCACGATCCGCCCGGTCATGACGGGTAGCCAGGGACGCGGAGAGTAGCCGCGCCGTAGCTCGAATTGTTCAGCAAATTTCGCGGTCCAGTTCTGCGAGCCCATTTCCCAACTGTCGATGTGGAGCATGGTCCAGCCCGTCTTGCGGTCAAGGGGCCTCGGGCCTACGGCTTCAAGGAGCCGGCCCACGAAGGCCTCGAAGTGAGCATCCAGCGCCGCGGGGTCGAACTTGTCGCTCTCAAGGCCTAGGCCGGGCAGGGGCGCGGGGCGCGTGTTGGCGCCGGTATTGCGCCGACCGAAGCGCAGAATGGTCCACTCGCCCGGAGGGACTGTCCACGCGATGCGTCCATCGGGCTGGAGCTGCCCGGTCAGATCGATCACCTCCCCGGCTGGGATGGTGTTCGCCGGAAGCTCAGGGTGCGAAGAAGGCGCAGGAATGAACGGCGCAATACCGGGCTTGGAGGTATAGGGTTCCCGAACAAAGAGGGCCTTCTCGTCCAGGCTTTCAATGGCCCAGGCGGCCCGACGCGGTACCGCGAGCACCGCCTCATCGACATAAAAATCCCGACGCGCCGCCAGGAGCCATTCGGGCAATCCAGACTCGCTAAAATAGGGCTTGCGCGCTTCCGGGATCGGCAACACGCCGTCGAAACTTGCGGGGCCCGTCACTTCCACGCTGCTGGCCACCAGGTGCTGCATGGATTGCTCGGCCGTCACCCAGGGTCCGCCACTGCCGGTCCAGCCGGGGCCGGCGTTCAGCGTAATCTCAAGCCCCAGACGCTCGGCCTCCTCCACGGCGTGCTTGAACAGCGCACGCCACGCATCGCTCATGAACTCAACCGGTCCGCGCGGGATGCCGACGTCCACTTCCATCAGGATGAGACCGCCAATGCCGACCTCGGCCATGGATTCCAGATCGGCCGTTATGCCCTCGCGACTGAGGTTGCCGTCCATGAAAAACCAGTAGACCCAGGGTCGTGCGGAATCGGGTGGAGAAGCAAAGTCCTCGCGAAGGGTGTCGCCGGTTGCGGCGACGGAAAGGAGCAGGCTGGCGAGAACAAACGCGGCGGATGCGAGGCGCGTTGCCATGGGGTATTCCTCCATAACGGTACGGCTTCGTCATCGCCCTTCTCGTTACGCGGCTGGAGCCGTTCCCCGATTGGGAAGGGGCGCTTGATCGCCATCAGGCCGTTGCGGCGGATGACACCAATGATCGAAGCACAGACGCAGTATAGCAACTGGCAGTATATAGCTGCCACGAATTCTGCAATGCTTTCGGTGCGGCGTGCTGACCGGGCGTGCGGCTGCGTTGAATGGATGTGCGGGACCCCGTTAAGCTGATAGCGGACGATGGGGCCTAGTGGTGGCCCGTTGCCTGAAGTCCGATGTGCTGTGAATCCTGCCTTCTGCGGAGTGGAGCAAACTGCCCTCATGAAACTGCAATTCTGTTTGGTGCTCTCTCTCCTGGGCGCAGTGGATATGTTTTCGTGGGCTCGTGCCGATGTGCGCGAAGGACTTCTTCTGGAATATGCCTTCGAGGGGGACGCGACCGATTCCTCCGGGGGCACCAACCACGGTGCGGTGAATGGCAGTGCCGTTTATGGGGAGGGCCGGGTCGGTCAGGGCATGATCTTTGGTGGCAGCGACTGGGTGGACACGGGCATGGTCCTTCCATCGTCGGACACTTTTACCATCGAATGCTGGATCAATCCCGCGACTACGCAGGTTGGTTGGGCAGATATATTTGGGAATCATGCGGATGGCGGAGTGAATGGCGTGGTGCTTCAGCAGGAGGCGAATCAGACCAACCGATTCTCCTTTGTCTATGGTTCCACCGAGGGGAAGTATATCCAGACCAGCCCCATTTCGCTGGTTCCAGGTAAATGGCAGCACGTGGCCTGTGTAAAGGACGCCACCGAGGCCCGGTTCTACTTGAATGGCGTGCTGATGGATGTGGTGGAGGCCGATGCGCCAATGGCCGCGAGTTCAATCCCGCTCCGAGTCGGGCTTGGATTTCCCGGCACGGATAGATGTTTCCAGGGCATGATCGACGAGTTCCGCGTTTGGAATCGTGCGTTGAGCGACTTCGGCGTAACTCTCACGGTGCCGGAGCAGCTCGACCAGTTCAGCGTCGGCGCGGGGGGGCGTGATGTCGTGTCCGTACATTGGCCGAAAGGTCGAGGCGTGGTGACTGAGGGAGAAGCCGGCAAAGTTGAACTTTCGATGGATGAACGCTTTTTTCCCGCCGCCGTTTCCGAGGTGCGCCTTGATCTGACGGTCGTGGACTATGGCGGGAAGGTTTCGCCGCCCTTGCCTGCCCTGGTGTTAACCCGGGACGCCGGATTCACTGGTAAAATTGCCCTGCCCTCCGCACCGGGCTACTACACTGTCACGTATGCCCCAACTGTCTTTGCCGGGGAACGGCGCATTCCGCTTGGCTCGGGCACCTTCACCTTTGCCGCCCTGCCCGAGCACGAGGCGAAGTCGGTGGCGATAGAAGCACGTGCATTGCCTTCGACACGGCTTTCACTGGATGGGGACGTCTGGCAGATCGCCACGGACGCCGGAAACATCGGGCGAGAGCAGAACTGGCCCACGGTCCCCGTTGCCGGCGCACAGGCCGCGAAGGTGCCCTGGATCATGCAGGGTAGCTTTCCCGGCTACCACGGAGTGGCGTGGTACTGGAGCGAGTTTGAAGCGCCAGTCAATGCCCATGCTGGCGGCCGCTATCTGCTACGGTTTTCTCAAGTGGACTACCTCGCCGAAGTCTGGCTGAACGGCGCTCCCGTCGGCGGACACGAAGGAGGCGAGACGCCCTTCGAGTTGGATGTGACGGAAACTATCCGTGCCGGTGCGCCAAATCTGCTGGCCGTGCGGGTCTTGAATCCGACTCACGAGCGCATCGACGGGATAGTGCTGGATGAGACACCGCATCGGTGCAAGGTCATGCCCTATCGTGCGGGCGCCGCGTATAACCATGGGGGCATTACGGGCTCGGTGAATCTGGCCGTTGTTCCGGCCGTGCGTATTCAGGACGTCTTTGTGCGCGCCGATGCCCAGACGGGCGTGGTCCGGGTCCAGGCCAGGGTACGCAATGCATCGCAGGAGGCGGTGCGCGGGCGGATGACAATCGGAATAGCCCCCGGCACTGTCGGCGACACGCTGAAGTCCGACGTGGTGGAGCAAAACTTTCCGCCGGGCGACACGCTGGTAGAATCCCGGCTCATGATCGATGGACCGGAAATATGGGATTTGAATACGCCGTACCTGTATCGCGCGGATGTTTCGGTCGCAGTGGGGGATTCGTCGGACGAGAAATCCACGCGATTCGGCTTTCGCGAGTTTCGTTTTGAAAACGGCTATTTTCGGCTGAACGGGCGTCGTATTTTTCTTCGTTCGTCTCACACGGTGAATCACTTTCCCATCGGGCTACAGTTTCCCCATGATCCCGATCTGGCGAGACGGGATCTGCTCAACGCCAAGGTCATGGGATTTAACATGGTCCGCTTCATCTGCGGCGGCGCAACACCCGAGCAGCTTGACCTTTGCGATGAGATCGGACTGCTCGTGTATGAGGAGTCCTATGCGAGCTGGTTCGAGATGGTTAACACGCCCGAGATGAAAGGCCGTTTCGATCGCGCCATTGGCGAGGTCATCGAACGGGACCGAAATCATCCGTCGGTGGTGGTTTGGGGCCTTCTGAACGAGATACAGGATGGCCCGCTCTTTCGCCATGCTGTCGAGTCTCTTCCATTGGTCCGATATCTCGACGACAGCCGTCTGGTCATGCTGAACAGTGGACGTTGGGATGGTCAGCCCGATATTGGCACGCTGTGCAATCCCGGCAGCACCGAATGGGAAGCCAGCCTGGGAGTCGAGGCCCCCGGCGCGGCCCGCGTGGGCTGGAGCAATGCGGGCGGCGCCATGGGCTACTTCGAACATGCGGGGGACGCCCACACCTACATGAAGGTTCCGCAGAAAGCCGAATCTACTGCATTCCTTCGCACGGTGGGACAGGATACGAAGCATGTGTTTCTGTCCGAGTACGGAATTGGGAGCGCGGTCGATCTGCCGCGAACGGTGCGACACTACGAGCGGCTGGGTATGGAGCATCTGGAAGATGCACAGTTCTACCGGGATAAATTAAACCGATTTCTGGCCGATTGGGAGCGCTGGGACATGGGTGCGTGCTTTGACCGTCCCGAGGATTTTTTCGCTGCAAGCCTCGCACGGATGGCGTCGAACCGGATCATCGGGCTCAACGCGATTCGTTCCAATCCCAATCTTGTGGGGCACAACGTGACGGGGCTCATTGACCACGTCATGAGCGGTGAAGGCTTGACGACACCATTTCGCGAAATGAAACCGGGCGCGATAGATGCCATGTATGCGTGCTGGGCTCCGCTGCGTTTATGTCTCTTCGCCGAGCCGGTCAGTATTTACCGTCATGGGACGATAACGTTGGAGGCCGTACTGGCCAACGAAGACGCATTACGTCCCGGGGACTATCCCATCCGCCTGGAGGTTATCGCGCCGGACGGTACCCGTGCCCTGGCCCGTACCGTAACGTTGACGATTCCCGAGCCCGATGGCGTGACGGAAGCCCCATTGGCCCTGCCCGTTTTTTCGGAAGAGATTGTCATGGATGGCGTGCCCGGGAAATACCGCTTCGTGGCATCCTTCGAGCAGGGCGCGGCGGCGACGGGAGGCGAAACGGAATTCTACGTAACGGACGCAACAGAGATGCCTCCCGTGGAGGGTACGGTTACGCTTTGGGGCGAGGATCCCGAGTTGGCCCAATGGCTGACGGCGCAGGGCATTGCCTCGCAGCCTTTTTCGGCGGCGCGTGGTGGCGGGCAGGAAGTTATCCTGATAGGGGCTGCCCCGCCGGCGGGGGACCGTGCGAAAGCCTTTGAGGAACTCAACGCGCGCATCTCGCAGGGCGCGACGGCCATTTTTCTTTCACCATCGGTCTTCGCGGGAAATAACGCGCCTGTCGCGTGGCTGCCAGCCTCGGTGAAAGGCACGATTGGCTCGTTAAACAGTTGGCTCTATCTCATGGACGCCTGGGGCAAGGAACATCCCATATTCGATGGGTTGCCGACGAATGGGCTTCTGGACTATGTGTTCTATCGGAACCTGATTCGTGATCTGGCGTTTAACTTTGAATCGGCGCCGGAGGAGGCGGTTGCCGGGGGTATTGAAGCGGCCGTAAACTATGGTTCCGGATTGCTGATTTCCGTGCATCGGCAGGACGCTGGTCGATTGATACTGAACACCCTCTTGATTCGAGAAAATCTGGGGAGTGATCCAACGGCCGAACGCATACTGCGGAACATGCTTCGCTACGCGGCGAAGGGATAGTCGGGCCCCTTCCGCGGTTCAAGAGGATTTCGTTCTTGTGCAGGAAGTGGGAACACAAATTCGACCAGGGCTGAAAGCCTGTACCATTCTTTACGATGCAAACGTCCCTCATTGCAATGAAATTGAGCGAGACGATGTTCGCCCATGCGGTAATTTCAGAACTTCACCCAATGCTTGTGATTCATTTTCGGAAAGCACGTTCATCGCAGCGCCAGATCCAAATCCACCGTGCCGGAATTGCCCACGGTGACCTGTCCCGAACCGAATGTGGCACCATCGAAACCGTTCTGACCCATCTGGAAGACGACGATGGTGTAGTCGCCCTCCTGGAGCCCGGTGATCTCGTAAGCGCCCGAGGCGTCCACGGCGGAGTAGCCGCCCATGCGCGCCTGCAAGTCCGGCGAGGTGAAGGTGGTCGCAAGATTGTCGATCTGGAGCACGCCGGAAACAGCGACCACCTGGCAGCGCATCGCTTCCGAAAACCCAGAGATCATGCCACGGACGTGTGCGCCATCGTCGAGGTCAATGTCCACCGTAGCGGCCTGACCGTCTTCCAGCGCCGTGTTTACCACGCGGGTCCGATTCGCACCGCTCCCAGGCGTTCCCGCGAATACCATGAGCTTGTATGTGCCCGCGGCGAGACCCTCGATGAGGTAGCTGCCATCGGCGGATATCTGCCCTTGCACTTGCTGCTGCGCGGCTTCATCCCCGCCCTGGAGTATGGCGGATATGAAGCCCTGGGTGACAGGCTGTCCGCCCATCGTCACGCGGCCCTGGAAGCTGCCGGTGCCGAATTCGACATCGAAGTCCACCGTAGTCGTCGCGCCGCCCTCCACCACGACGGTCTTGTTCATACCTCTATTCGCGCCATCGCGTGTGACGTTCACGTGGACCATGACGTCTCCAGGAGGGAGCTTGCCCATGGAGAAGAATCCGTTTTCGTCGGTCGTGGCATTCTGACCACCGCTGACACCGCCGCTGCTGCTGATGCCCTGGGCGTAAACGTTCTGGTTGGCCGACGGTGTTCCGTTGATGGATACGACGCCTTCCACCGTGCCGCCGCCAGTCATGACGATTTCGACCTGGGTCGTTTGTCCGGGCGCAAGGGCCACGTCCACCGAGGTATTGGGATAGTTCGGGTGGACCGCCGATATTTTCGTCAGGTCTTCACCCAGGGACGAAATCGTGAAGCGGCCCTCCGCGTCCGAGGTGGCCGCGGGGCCGTTTCCACCGCCGAAGTTCTGGCCAATCATCCATTCTTGGACGTCGCCGAGTGCGAAAATCTGGGCACCCTGGATGGGGGCGCCCGCCGTATCCACCACGACGCCTTCAATGGATGCCCCGGCCTTCATGCGGAATACCACGCCCCCCGTCACATCGCCGGGCCGCACATCCGCGACCTGCTGGGTGGCGGGGCCGTAGCCCGTGGCGCGGGCATAGATAGTGGCTTCGCCCGCTTCCACATCGGTAAGACTGAACAGCCCCTCTTCGTTGTAGAAAGCCGTGTAGCTCGACGTATTGTACATAACAAGCTGCGGGTTACTGCCTCGCGAATGGGAAATCTCGAAATTTGGAATCGGTTTTCCCGTAGCGGCGTCGAGGACCTGGCCCTCCACTGTCCCGCGCCCTTCGAGGGTGAAATCCACGTTTCGGGCACCCGATTCCACGCCTTCCCGCTCCTGCATTGAATAGTTCTGGTGATAGACATTCATGTGGAAGGTGCCGCTCTCATCCACGCTGAGTTCGTATTTGCCCTCGCCATCCGACTGTGCGTTTGCGCCGCCGCCCGTGGGACTGTAGGCATGCACGTTGGCGTCCTTGACGGGCTCGCCCTTCGCATTGGTGATGCGGCCGGAGATGGTGGAGCTCGGGCCTCGCTCCAATACCAGGCGAACGTCGGTCACAGCCTCGCCCTGCGCCACGGTTATTTCCTGATTGTTCTGCGGACGATTCCCCCAGGAATTTTGCGATTGGGCTTGAAGCGTGTACGTGCCCTCGGCGAGGCTCTTTATGCGGAACTTGCCATCCGGGCCCGTCGCCTCCATGGGGCCGCCATTGAAATTGGGGGAGGAAGCGTTGACATAAATATCGGGCAAGGGCTTTCCGGCGGTGTCCACAACGATTCCCGCAATGCTGGCGCCCGCTGCGACGACGATCTTGATGTCACTCATTCCCGAATCGCCGGTGCTTAGAGGCCCCAAGGGGGGAGCGGTGTAGCCCCGTCCGGACACGCTAATACTCACATCGACATTGGGCGAGTAGCCGCGCGACGAAAAGGTACCATCTTCCTTCGTGGTGACGGATTCCTCTTCACCGCTGTGCACCACGGTGGCGCAGCTCACCATGATGCCCTCGACGGGGTCCCCGGCTTCATCCACCACAATCCCCGACATGGACAGTCCGCGCGGGACGGCAAAATCAACATGCTCAAGCACCTCGCCCAGCGTCAGGCTCACCGCTTTATTCTCTCGATCCTCTCCATGGCGATAGCCTTCCTTCCAGCGCCTTCTCATCGTGTAGCTGCCTGGGGGAACACCGGTGATCTCGTAGAAACCCGAATCGTCGCTTATGCCCTGAAGCCGCCGGTTGGAGGAAGCCTGATTCCCCTGGGCCGCAATGCGAATGCCCTGGATGGGTGCGCCCGTTTCCGCGTCAGTCACCATTCCGGATATCGAGCCGCCGTCGGCCACCGTCAGGACGATGCCTTCCACGGGCTCCGCCTTGGCTATGGAAAACTTCGGCGCTTCACTCACCAGAACTCGGTTCTCGTCATCGAGAAAAACCTGGTAGTCGCCATTCGCGAGGGCGTCCACGCGAAAAGCGCCTTCCTTGTCGGTGCTCGCGCGCCGTTGTTGCCCGGAATTCCCCTGGGGGTTCACCGTGATGAAGATGCCCTCCACGGCCTCTCCACTGGCCGCATAGATGACTTTTCCGCTTACGGAAGTACCGACGTTCAGAACGACCTTGGCGTTGGCTTCTCCAGTTGTGAAGGGCTCGGTAATCACGTCCGCAAAGTGTTCGGCGTGGACCGCCAGTGTCCACGCGCCTTCGGTGAGATGGTCCAATTGAAAGCGCCCGTCCTCATCGGACGCTGTCCACAGGCTTCGGGCTTCGTAGGAATAGCGCTGCTGGCTCTTTTCTGCCATTTCATGGGGCGTCACGATGGCGCCCTTAACCGGCGCGCCGGATTCATCGACCACCTGGCCGCCGATTCCGCCAGACGGACGCAAGACCAGTTCCACCAGCGTCTGGGTCTCGTCGTCGGTCAGAAGTACGGACGATACCGCGCTGGCACCATCCTTGCTGGCCACGACCGTCAAGCGGCCCCCGGTAGAGCCGACCTTGTTTATAGGCAGGTTCGCAATCTTGAACTGGCCCCGGGCGTCGGACTGCGCGGTCCACTCGGCACGCGCTTCGGGATAGGGATCGTAGCCATTGGGACGATCAATGTAATCCAGGTGGACTTCCGCACCGGACACCGGCGCGCCGTCCTCATGCCAGGTGACCAGGCCCTTGATGGAGCCGGGCCCGCGCGGGCGTTTCGCCTTGGTGGTGGGGTCTTCCTCCGCAGCATTCTCTTTCTCGATCTCCGCTACCTCCTCCGGCGCATTCGCGCTACCGGCAGCGGGGCGGGCAATTGCGGATTGAGTGACTGTGGGAACCGCATCCTCGGCGGGCTGGTCGGCGGTTACACGCTCCGGCGAGGGCGCGGCGTTGCCCGGAAGTTCAGCCGCATCCTGGAAAAGGAAAAAGCCGATACCCGCGAGCACCAGCACCAGAAATGTCGCCATGCCAAGAAATTGAAATTTGCCTCTCATGCCGCATGCTCCCATAGTAGTTGAGGGATAGTATCAAGATGCCCCATTGAAATACTCTCATGATGCTACTTTGGATCCGGGGGAAAAGCAAGGAAAAAATTACCACGACTGCGTAAGCTCGCGGGGCCTTCGAAACGGTCAGAACCGCTCGCCGGGTCCCAGGTAACGCCATTTCCCATAGGGCAAGTCGCCGAGGTGTACCTTGCCGATTCGGATGCGCTGGAGGGCTTCCACTTTCAGCCCGACCAACTCGCACATGCGCCGGATCTGGCGCTTGCGCCCTTCGCGGAGAATGAAGCGGAGTTGCCCGCCTTTGGCACGCGTGACCTGGGCCGGACGGAGCTGGCGTCCGTCGAGTTCGAGGCCGTGGCACAGGAGCGCGAGGGCTTTGGGCGTTACATCACCCGAGACCCGCACGAGGTACTCCTTGTCCACGGAACTCTCGCTTCCGATGATGGTTCGGGCGATGGTGCCATCCTGCGTCAGGACGAGCAGACCGGTGGAGTCGATGTCGAGTCGCCCCGCCGGCGCGAGGTTCTGGCGGTGCTTCTGGAGGTAGACGAGTCCACTCCGATCACCCTTGTGGCGCGACGTGGGTGCGATGAGGGACGCGGCATTGCTGTAACCGTCCTCCGCCTGGCCGGAGACATAGCCGAGGGGTTTGTGAAGGAGGATAGTGACCTGATCGCCCAGTTCGCCCTGGGCGCGCGGGTCCAGGGTGAGCTTCTGCGTCGGCAGGACCTTTTCGCCCAACTGGGCGACGCGTTCGCCGTCGATAAGCACGAGGCCCCGCTCAATGAAGTCGTCCGCCTCGCGGCGGGAACAGATGCCGCGGGAGGCGAGAAGTTTGCTGATGCGCAGGGGGTCGTTTTCGGGGAGTTCAGAGGGCAATGGAAGGGCCTATCAGGGTGTGGTTGGTAGGCGGGTATTTTACCTTCTCCGGGCGGTACGCGCAAGGTAAGTCGGGGTGATTGGTGGCGCGGGACGCGTGGCCTCTGCTTGTCTGGTATTTGCGACACCACCGCACTATCCGGTAGATTGCGCTTTAGATGTCCATGTTGCCAACCCGTGAAGCGCGAATCATGTCCGGAGCAATACTTGTTGTTGAAGATGAACCCGCGATCGCCGACACGATCGTATATGCCCTCAAGACCGAGGGCTACGCGGTTACGTGGTACACGACCGGGGGCGAAGCGTTGGAGGCGATTCGCGGATGCGCCTTTGATCTCATGGTGCTGGACGTCGGCCTGCCCGACGCCAGCGGTTTCGATATCTGCCGCGAAGTGCGCAAGGTCTCGCAGCTCCCGATCATATTCTTAACTGCTCGCTCCGGCGAGGTGGATCGCATTGTGGGGCTGGAGATTGGCGGCGACGATTATATGGCGAAGCCCTTCAGTCCCCGGGAGTTGACGGCGCGGGTGCGCGCAATTCTGCGGCGAACGGGCGCTTCCGCCCCGATTGAGCCGGAGGTCCGGGGCGCGTCTCCCTGGGTAGTCGATCAGCAGCGTCGCACGATCAGTTATTTCGGCGAAGCCCTGGAACTTCCACGCAACGAGTACAAGCTGCTACTCATTTTGCTGCAACATCCCGGCTGGGTTTATTCGCGGGAGCAACTGATGGACATGGCCTGGGACGCGCCAGACGCCGCCATGGCAAGAACGGTGGACACCCACATCAAGACCCTGCGCGCGCGTTTGAAGAAAGTACGCCCCGATCGGGATCCGATTCAGACCCACCGGGGCGTGGGGTATTCGCTTAAGGAACTGACGTGAAGATCCGGACCCGACTCTCCCTGGCCTTCCTGCTCCTCGGCGGCGCGAGCATCTACTGGCTGGTGAACTGGGTGGTGGAGGATCTGCGGTCCCGCTATCTCGCGGCGATGGAAGAGGCCATGGTGGATACCGCGACGATCCTGGCGACGGTCGTTGAAAGCCAGATGCCCGCCACGGGCGAGGTGCCGGCCGATGCGCTCCGGGAGGTGCTGAAAGAAGCCAACCGCAAGTCGCTGAACGCCACCATCTACGAGTATACAAAGACCCGGGTAAACGTACGGGTCTACATCACCGACAAAGAGGGCATCGTACTCTACGACTCCGTCGATGGTCGCGACGAGGGGATGAACTACGCCCGGTGGATTGATGTCGCGCGGACCCTGAAGGGGGACTACGGCGCCCGCGCCACCCACCTGATTCCGGACGTGCCCCAGAGCGCCATCCTCTATGTTGCCGCACCCCTGAAATACCAGGGCGAGATTGCAGGGGTGCTGTCGGTGGGTAAACCCTCGGCGAGTGTGAGTATCTTTCTGGAAACCGCCAGGCACGATATCATGATCGCGGGGCTTTCTGTCGCCGTGGCCGTACTGTTATTGGGCATCGCCGTTTCACGGTGGGTCTCCTGGCCGATTGAGCGGCTCACGCGCTACGCCGAAGCGGTTCGCGATGGCAAGCCCGCGCCGCGGCCACCCCTGGGCAATGATGAAATTGGGCGACTCGGAAGTACCTTCGAGGAGATGCGCACGGCGCTCGAGGGCAAGCAGTACGTTGAGGACTATGTCCAGACCTTGACCCACCAGCTCAAGAGTCCCGTATCCGCCATCCGGGGAGCGGTGGAGTTGCTGGAGGAGGACATGCCCCCTGCGGAGCGCAAGCGCTTCCTCAGGAACCTGCGCTCCGAATCGGCGCGTTTGCAAGTCTTGATCGACCGCATGCTCCACCTCGCGGCCCTGGAAAATCGGCAGGAACTGCGGGACTTGGAGCCCTGCGATCTCGCGGAGTTGATTCGGGAAGCGGCGGGTAGCGACACGCGCTTCGCCCTCCAGGGGCTGGATACCTTCAGCGTTCGGGGCGAGCGATTCCTGCTGGAACAGTCGATCGGCAACTTGCTTCAGAATGCGCGCGATTTCGCCGGGGGCGATGGCCCGATCCACGTGTCCCTTCTGCGCGACGGGATTCACGCGGTGGTGGAAGTCCACAACGTCGGACCGGCGATTCCCGAGTACGCACTGGAGCGGATCTTCGACCGTTTCTATTCCCTGCCCCGTCCAGATACGGGCAAGAAGAGCACGGGGCTCGGCCTTCCCTTCGTGCGCAAGGTGGCCAATCTTCATGGGGGTGACGTTTCGCTGCGAAATCAGGACGACGGCGTACTGGCGCGCATGTGGATCTCGGCGAGTCTGTAGGTCGCACATTGCCCGTGATGAAAGAGAGATTCACCACGAAGGCACGAAGCGCACGAAGTGGAAATCGATCCAGGATGGAATGGGATATCTCCGTAATACGATCCGTCGCTGTCTTGTGGTCAATAAGCATTGACCACGGAAGGGCACGGAATCTCACGGAAAGTATATGTTCAACTTAAAGAATACTGACCACGGAGTTCACGAAGGCACGGAGAAAACAAAATGAGTGAGGCAAAGCGGAAATGTATCCTCGCGCGCGCACGGGCCCTCACATCGCACCAGTGTCATTCACCCTCCTTTTCTTCTCCGCGCCTCCGTGTCTCCGTGGTCAGAATTCTTGTCTGCGGACAGGGCCGGATTGACGCCGCCAGATATCGCGAACAGCCAGTGGTCCCATTTCACATGGATTTCACAGGGATTTCCCTTCCACCACACCGGGCTTTCACGGGGCACGTTTAGCATTTCCTCAGAGACGAGCGCCGCGATCCTGCGTGCGACTCGCTCGGAGGACATACGATGCGAAGTATTACCTGCATGCTTGTTTGCGCGGGGGCGCTGTGCGCCTATGGCGGGGAGAGCGAATTCCCCTGGGAGGAACTCAAGGCCCTGTATCGCGCGCAGATCACCCGGGAGCTGAGCGCTGGCGAGGCCATACCCGAGCCTTCGACGGTGGTCGTGATCGACGAAGCCCGCTATAGCCTGAATATCGCGGCCGAGCGGGTCGAAGGAGAGTTTGAAATCGTGGGGAGACTGGTTTCGGGAAAGCCCGTTCCGGTGCCGCTCTTCGGGCCGGAGCTGGTGCTCCGGGCCGGTGGGGAAGTGGCGGGTGCCACCCTGCTTCCCGCTGGCGATCAGGGCGGAACCCAGTACCTTCCGGAATCGGGGGCCGAGTCGTTTCGGGTGGCGGCTTCGTTCCTCACCCAATCAACCGAGGAACGGGGGATGCGTACCCTGACGTTGGCGATTCCGCGGGCCTTGCGGAATCAGGTGTCTATTCAATTGGAAGACGGGCTGCGGCTGTTGGAGGCTCCGGGGATTGCGGGGCCAGAGGGCGAATTCTATCTCGCATCGGGTGAAGTGTTGCAGGTGCGCTATGCAAGCGCTGTGGCGGAACTTGAATCACAGGCGCCCGAAGTTGACCTGTTCACGCGGGTCCTGGTCAGCCAGCGGCGCGTGGTGTTGGAGACCCACGGTTTGCCCGTGCGCGGACTGCCCGACGCCACCCTGCTCCGGTTACCGGAGGGCGCGCTGTTGGTGAATACCTCGTTGAAATCGTCGGAGATCACAGTGCACGAGTCGGGCGCCTATGCCCTCTCGGGTTCCATCGATTCGCACCAGCCCTTTGTGGTGGAATGCGCGCTGACGCTCCCAGAGGATGGCGCGGCCATGACCTTCGCGTTGCCGGCCATTGAGGGGAACGTCGGCCGTGAAGGGCGTTTTGTGGTGGTGGAGCCGGACGACGCACAAGTATCGGTCCAGGGCGAGAATCTTGTGACCAACATACCCGCCGCCCGGCTTGGGGAAGGCTTTCCTGTCGCGGGCTACGCCCACTACATGCAGTTGCCCGCGTCGCAACCCCTGACACTCACCGTAACGCGGTTCCGCGCCGAGGAAGTCATCGACACCGTGTTGGAGTCGCAAGTTCTGCACGTGACCTTCGACGAAACCGGGCGCAGCCTGTCCACCCTGCGCCTCGAACTACCGCCGGAGATCGGTCCACGACTTGTGCTCGAGCCCGTCGCCGGTGGCGAAATTTGGTCGCTCACGGTGAATGGCGTGTCCAAGCAGGTCTATACCGATAGCACCGGTGCCTGGGTGGTCCCGCTCGAAGCGGGCCAGGCCTCCATCGTCGAGCTGGCCTTCCTGCGGGAGGGCGATCCCGTCGGCCTTCACGGCACCCTCCAGGTCAATGTGCCGCGCACAGGCTTCGGCGCAAAGATGCTCTTTGTCGGCGTTGAACTCCCAGAACGGGTCGAACTTCAGTCAGTCGACGGCCCAGTGAACACCAAAGTAGCGTCGGAAGGCGGACGACCGGAGGGGCTCGCGGACACGCCCTACGTATTTTCCCAACCTTTCTACAAGGGCGAAGGGATGGCCATTGCCGTCTCCTACAAAGAGCCGGTCAACAACACGAAGTAACCAGGGAGAGCAACATGAATACGAAACGAATCGCGGCAATCACCCTAATCTTCATCTTCGCCACGGCGGGCTGGGGCGTACTCGGCACCGCCACGGACGGGCGCACCCTGCGTTCGTCGGAATACCTCGGCGAGCAGGTGGAGGCCCTCTGGGGACTTCCCCTGGTGCAGCAGGCGCCCACCTTCTCCGTTGAGGTGCCAGGGACGGAGACCGTGCGCTGGCTGATGCCTACGGCCAATAACATCACCGTGCGCATCGATGCGGATCACCGCCAGAAAGGGTTAATCTGGTACTCCACCTACGTGGCGGACTTCGATGGTATCTACACGATCGTCAACGACGACTCGGTGGTTCAGAAGGTGAAGGTCCACTTTGACTTTCCTGCCGAAGGCGGCACCTACGACGCCTTTGTGGCGTCCATCGATGGTGCCAAACTGACGCAGGACGTGAACACACGTGAGGGCATCAGCGAACTGATCGCGCTGGAGCCGGGGAAGACGGCCGAGTTTCGCGTTGCCTACAAAACGCGCGGTTTGGACAGTTGGCGCTACGTTACCGATCAGCACGCGGGGCGCGTCCGCAATTTCGACCTGAACCTGGAAACCGACTTCAAGAACGTGGACTTCGCCGACGGCAGTTTGTCCCCCATGGCCAAGGTGCCCGCAAGCGGCGGTGGGTTGAGCCTTTCCTGGCAGGCGGAAGACCTGATCACCCAGCAGAACATCGGCGTGCTCGTGCCAGCGAAGCTGAACCCCGGCCCGCTGACCGCAAGGATCACCTTCTTCGCGCCCGTCTGCCTGTTGTTCTTCTTCGTGCTGGTGGCCACGATCAACATTCTGTACAAGGTCGAGATCCACCCCATGCACTACCTCTTCGTGGCGGCCGGTTTCTTCTCCTTCCACCTGCTCTTCGCCTATCTGGTGGATGTGATCAACGTACACCTCGCCTTCCTGCTCGCGGCGGTCGTGGCCGTAGCGCTGGTCACGAGTTACCTCACCGCGGCCCTGCGCGGCGCATTCCCGCGCAGGGTGGCGATTGCGGGCCAACTCTTCTACCTCGTGCTCTTCTCCTACAGTTTCTTCCTGCAGGGAATGACCGGTCTCACGATTGCCATAGGCGCCGTGGTGACCCTCGCCGTGCTCATGAAAGTGACGGCCCATCTCGACTGGAACGAAGTCTTCAAAGGGGCGAAGAAAGAAAGTGCAGCGCCGCCAAAACTGCCATCGGCGGATGCGCCGGTATTTTAGCCAGACGCTAAGCAAAACGCCCGCGAAGCGCATGGACGCTTCGCGGGCGTGGTACTGTCACGTGGTGGTTATAGGAGAAAGGTGCTCAATTTTCCGCATTGAATTGGAATGGCGGTTGTTGTCTACACTTTCGCACAATCGGGTGGGCTGGCGGATCAGAAAATCTTCCTGATGTCGCGTGAGTCACTCACGATACGCTGAATTTCAATTCCATCATCGGTCGGCAAATAGTAAATGGTGTACGCACCGAGCCCAAAGCTCCGTACACGCGCGCCAGCCTCTGGCCTCAATCTTCCCATTCCCGTTGATTCAGCGAGTTTCACGCACAATGCATAGACGCTATCGATAAATCGGTCGGCCGCATCAAAGTTGTCTTCCGCAATATAGAGCCAGATGTCGATCAGGTCGCGTTCGGCCGGAATCGTATAGTAGACTTTGCCCACAACTGTACCCCCATTTACATCCTTCGCCCCTCAAGTATCCTTCTGCCTTCTCGACGAATATGCTCAATGTCAAACGGTCGCACTTCGCCGCGCTGTGACGCTTCCAAACCAACGGCGACCAGTTCCCGAATTTCGTCTGACGAGTAAGATCCCATTTCCAGGCGCTGTTCCTGGTCGTATACGGCGGCGCTAACGGCCTCGTCAATGGTGAGGAATAAACCCTCATCGACTAACCGTTGCAGGTACTTTTCCTGTTGAATCGAGAATTTAATTTCCATCTCTAACATGCTCCATACGACGATTCTTGTGGCCTGCCTCTATTGTACAGGAAAAGAATCACCGGTCAAGGCCGTTAAGCATTGCTAAATCCCGTGGCATTCCATCCCAAAAGTCGCCGCCACGGCCGGATGCGTCACCTTCCCGTCCCAGGTATTCAGCCCTAGCGCGAGGGCCTGATCCTTTGCGATGGCCTTCTCCACGCCCTGGTCGGCGAGCACGAGACCGTAGTTCAGCGTCGCGTTGGTCAGGGCGTAGGTTGCCGTTTTCGGTACTGCGCCCGGCATGTTCGCCACGCAGTAATGGACGACGTCGTGGACGATAAACGTGGGGTCCTGGTGCGTCGTGGGCCGGGAGGTCTCGCAGCAGCCACCCTGGTCGATGGCGATGTCCACGATGGCGGAGCCGGGGCGCATCTCGCGGATGAGTTTCTTGCTGATGAGCTTGGGCGCGAGCGCGCCGGGGCGGAGGGCCGCCGTGATCACGAGATCGGCCTGCACCACTTCCTCGGCGATGTTGGCGGTATTGGCCATGACGGTGGTGACATGGCCGCCCATGATGTCGTGGATGTAGCGCAGGCGCGCGGGATTGATGTCGAGGATGGATACCTGGGCGCCCATGCCCACCGCCACCTGGCAGGCGTTGCACCCGGCGATGCCCGCACCGAGAATGACCACACTGGCGGGGCGCACGCCGGACACGCCGCTGAGGAGCATACCCTGACCGCCGGAGCCCGCCTCAAGGCATTGGGCGCCTTTCTGCACCGAGAGTCGCCCGGCCACTTCGCTCATGGGAATCAGGAGTGGGAGGGAGCCGTCTTCCAGTTGAATGGTCTCGTAGCCGATGGCGGTGACTTTCCTATTCAGCAGGGCGCGGGTGAGGGCTTCGTTCGACGCGAGATGGAGGTAGGTGTAGATGATCTGCCCTTCTCGCATCCAGTCCAGCTCTGGCCCGAGGGGCTCTTTGACCTTTACGATCATATCCGCGCGCGCCCATACCGCCGCCGCACTCTTCACGAGGCGCGCCCCAGCCTTTCGATAGGCCGCATCGTCGATGCCGCTGCCCCGTCCGGCCCCTTGCTCCACCAGCACTATGTGGCCATGTTGCACGAAGGCGGCCACGCCGGAAGGTACGAGGGCCACGCGGTTTTCGTTGGACTTTATTTCCCTTGGAACACCGATGATCATGGCAGTCAGCCTTTCCCGTGCATGAAGTTGTCGTTTGCGTCTGCGCTCGAAGCTGGGACTAGCCGGCGGTTTGGAAGAACTGGATCAGTTCGGCGACCAGGACGACTACCCACACGGCGATGCTGATGCCGGCCGCGGCCGCGGCAATGTCCTTGATGGCGCCGATGCGCTTGTCCTCGCGGGGCTCGATGAAGTCGCAGAGGGCCTCAGTGGTCGTGTTGAACATCTCCGCGATGAGCATCAGTGCGGTGGCCACGAAGACGATGAGGAAATCGACCCACTGATACAGGTACCCGAAGAGGCAAAGCACGGCAATGGAGAGGCCGAGCTTCCAGGCGACGCTGACGTCGTAGAACACGGCATAGCGCAGGCCGGAGACGCAGACCCGGAGTTTTCGAATGGGGTTGTAGCCGCGTTCGCCCGTGCCCAGAAACTTGTTTCGCATAGAAAGCCTTTCGTTGACGCAGTGCCGCACAAGTAGATTCTGCGCGCCTCGCATTCGCGGGTCAAGCTGGCCAGAAAACTCTCTCCGCTTGCTATCATCCCTGTCACCTTTTTCGCCGGGTCGGGCGTATACTATAATGACGATTCAGGCGTCGTTCGCCTCCCAAGCAGTCCGCCGCCGTGTCGGAGAGGGAAGAAGTTCATGCAGCAAAACAGTGGATTCACCTTGATCGAGCTCATCCTCGTGACGGTTATCATTGGCATCCTGGCGGGAATGGTCGTGGTTACCTTCGGCGGCCGTGTCCAGGAGTCCCAGGTCCGTGCGGCCAAGGGCGACATTGCCAACTATTCCACGGCGGTCAGCCTCTACGCGCTGGATCACAACGACACCTATCCATCCACTCTGGAGGGGCTGATGGCCAGCGGCGGGGCCAGTCGGAACTACCTGAAGGAATTCCGGCCGGATCCGTGGGGCAATCCCTACAACTACAAGCCGGCCACCAGCGCCAAGCTGGCGGATTTTGAGATCTGGTCATCCGGTCCGGACGGTGTTCCTGGAAATGAGGATGACGTTACCAGTACCTCCGCGACGGAGTAACCATGGGCGCGCCGGACACACCGCGCACCTGGCCTTCGGGTGAAGGCGGCTTCACTTTCATCGAGATGATTGTCGTGGTGACGGTGCTCGCCATCCTTACTGCGGTGATCGTTCCCGTCTATGGCAATTCCATCAGCGCCATGAAAGCCCGGAGCGCCCGGGGAGATTTTGTGGCCACCGTCCTCTTCGCTCAGGAGTTGGCGGTCAGAGAATCCCGCGAGATCAGGGTCTGCCTGGACGAGGCGGATCGTGCCTACTGGCTCGAGGGCTGGGTCTCGGGCCATGGCGAGGACAAGATTTTCGAGCGGTTGGTCGATGGGGCACAGTCCGGCGTTCGCCATTTCCCCGAATCGATAGCGCTGGCCCAGGTGCGCGCGCGGGAAGACCGTAAGCGCGATCTGCATTACATCGCTTGTTTTCCAAATGGTGCCTGCGACCGGGCCCGTATCACGCTGGGCGGCGTGGAGCGGGGCGAAGGGGAGGTGACCATCGCCACGACCGGCACCCTCGGTGGAATTGAGGTGGGCTCGTGAATCGCCTGCGCGGCTATATCCTTGTCGAAGCGGTGACGGCAATGGCGGTGCTGAGTATTACGGCCGTTGCCGTACAGCGTTCCGTTCACACCGCCGTGCTGGCCCGGGGGCTGGCCCAGGATTACACCACGGCCCAGTTTCTTCTGGATCGCCTCGCGGCGGATCAATCGCTCCAGCCCAGAATTGCGGCGGGCGAAATACATGAAGGCATCTTTCCGCCGCCCCATGATCGATTCTCCTATCGCTGGTCGCTTGAGAATGTGGACATTCCGATGCCGGAGCCCCCTCTGGGCCTCGCGCCGGAGCAGCGGGCCGCGCTGATTTCGGGCCTGTTGAGTTATATGGGCAAACTTCGCATCGAAGTGACTTGGACTCGGGGCGGCGAGCCCTTTTCGGCTGATGGGGAGACACTCCTCAGCCCGGATCGCGTCTGGGTCGATCCGCAGGCGCCAGCCCCATGAGTGCCGCCCGTCATACAACGTCCGGCTTCACCCTGACGGAAGTGCTGGTTGCCTCCACGCTGCTTTCGATCGTGATGACGGCGGTATACACGCTGTTTTTCTCCGTCATCTCCACGTGGCGTTCGGAGGAGAACGACGAGGGACTCCACCGCCGGGCGCGGAATCTATTGACCATCTTCGAAAGGGACTACGCCAATGTCCACGGGGGAGGGAGTCATCTCTTTGAAGGGACGTCAGACGAGTTGACGCTGTTTGTCGTCGCGCAACCGCTGGAGGTGGCCTTGGGCGAGGGGCGTCGCCTGATGCGGGTTCGCTATCGCTTTGATCGCGAGGCGGGCACGGTGACGCGAGAGGAGGGGCTGGTGGAGGGCATGCTGCCCCGTGCAGCCGCCGGTGCCGAGGCGCTTGAGCGCCCGCGCGTTGAAGTCCGTGACGAGGCCGAATTTGTATTGGCGACGGGAGTGACGCAGTTTAAACTCGACTATCTCTGGATTCAGCGTCCGGACAGTGCCTACTGGCAGAATCGACCGGTGCCGGTGCAACCCGTCTCGATGGACCGTCACCGGACCGGCTGGGGCCTTCCCCAGGCCTTGGAAATTAATCTGACTTTCGTCGGCAGCGATCCATCCCAGTCCCCGGTCGAAGTTTCCGCCCGCTATCCCACCCGCGGGCTGAATCGCCAGCGAGATGCCTGGGAGTTGTCGCGCATGGGGGAGGGTACACCATGAAGCGACGGCGCGAGGGTTTCGTCCTCGTGAGTGTGCTCTGGGTCGTGGCGCTCCTGACCGTCATTACCCTCTCCTATCACCATCGCGCTCGCCTGGAGGTTCAGGCCGCTCGTTATGGTCTGGATTCCAGCCAGGCCATGCTGGCGGCCCGTGGGGCGGTGGAGCGTGGACTCCTCGAACTGCGCAACAAGTCGCTGCTGGACCAACTGGCCGCGCAGCCCGGTATGCCGCCGACCGGTCCCCTGGTCTTTCTGGGGCAGCCATGGGCGCGGGGCGGTGAGCTCTACGGGGAGGACGGGCTGCTGGAAGCGGGAGAGACCTTCCGCGAAGACTCCGTGCGCTACACGATAGAGGATTTGGAGCGCTATGTGAACATTAACACCGCGCCGGAAGCGCTGCTGGAGAACCTGCCGGGTATCAGCCGGCCGGTGGCCCGCCAGATCAATTTTCGTCGCAGTGGTGCGGACAAGGGCGGCGTGCCGTCGGGCGCGGGGCTCGTGCCCTTTCAAGATATCGCAGAGCTTCGCGGGCTGCGCGGTATCAGTGACGAAGACTGGTTCGGCGGCGGCAAGGAAGGCGCGCTGCGAGATCTGCTTACGACCTTCGGTGATGGACGGGTCAACGTGAACACGGCGCCCTTCGAAGTGCTCCGGGTATTGCCGGGCGTTGATGAAGCGGCGGCGAAGACGTTGGTGGCGATACGGACCGGGGCCGACGGGGAGGCGGGGACGGCGGATGACCGGGGCTGGAGCGATTGGGATGTTTTCGCCACCGACACCGGAATACACGGCGATACGCTTCAATCCCTCAAGCAACTTTGCAAGTTCGATTCTTCCTACTTTAAGATTGAGGGCGTGGCGACCCGGCGCGGGGGCAGGATCCGATCGGCCTGTGCCGCGGTGGTTCACGTAACCGGCGATTCCGGCGTCGCTACGATTATTGCCTGGACGGAGGAACCCCTTGGCGCGCAGTGAATCAACCATCAGCATTCTTCAGCTTGATGAGCATGCCGTCCGCCATGCGCGCTTCGAGGTGGACGAGGGCCTTCCCCGACTGGCGCGGTCCTCCGCCGCTGAACGGGGAGACAGCGCATCCATGCGCGCCTTCGCTGCGGCCGAGGCGGTGTCGGATCGTGATTTCATTGCGGTTATCCCGCGCCACCAGGCCACCCTCCGGATACTGTCGCTCCCTTCGCGCGAACCCGCCGAAATTGCCTCCATGGTATCGTTGGCCGCGGAAGAACTCGCCCCCTATCCCCGGGATCAACTGGTGGTCCAGCATCGCATTCTGAGCGCGCTGGAAAGCGGTGAATCACGCGTGCTGGTCGTCCTCCTTCATCAGGGCGTGATTCAGCAGCAGGTCGAGCGGCTCAGCGCGGCGGGTCTGGAGCCGAAGCACATTTTCTTCAGCACGGCCTGCCTTCACGCCGTGGCGTGCGCTTCACTCGACGTGCCCAGTGGTCGCTATGCCTTGGCCTGTGTGTCTCCCGATGCGCTGGAAGTGCTGGTCATTCAAGAGGGTAATCTGGAGTTCAGCCGGGGCGTGGCCCATCACGGACCATGGAGGCTGGATGAGGCCTCCGACCGCGATGCCCTGGGCTACGAGATCCGCGATGCGCTCGCCGCCTGGCGCCGCGAGTCGGACGATGGGGAGTCTCTTGACGTGGTTTATGTCGCGGGTGATGGGCTGGACAGTGTAGCCCTCGCCACGGCCATGGAGCCCGCCGCTGGAAGAACGTGCCAGCCGGCACTGTTCGTGGGGGCAGCACATGGCGCAGGCTTTCACGGTGAAGAAGGCTATCCTCTGGTGGCGCTGGGTGCCGCCTTGTCCGTAGAGGGTCGTGCGCCCCTCGTCCTCGACTTCATCCCGCCCTCGATCCTTCAGTCGCGGTCGGTGCGGGAGGTCCAGACGGGGCTTCGCCGCGTGGCGCTCCTCGCCGGTGTGGTGCTGGGCCTGATGCTGGCGGCCTTTGGGCAATCGGTCTATCAGCGCCTGGCCTTGATTCAGGAGCTGCGCAGCCAGATCGAATCCCTATCCCCCGGTGTGGATGATATCGTCGCTCGGCAGCGCGGGCTCCAGGCCATCGCGCAGCAGGTCGAGCAGGGCGGAAATTTCCTGGCCCTGCTCGCGGCCTTGGCCGAAGCGGCGCCGCAGGAAGGACTCAATATCACGCGGGTTGAATATGATCGTGAATCGGGTATGAACGTCTGGGGGCGCGCCCGGACGAAAGATCTGGTGCTCGGCGATTTTCTGGGGCGCTTGCGGCAGATGGGCGAAGGCAGCCTCGCCCAACTGGCCCAGGCCCACAGCCAGTATGAGACCGCGGGCCAGGAGCGTGGCCAGAACATCGTCAATTACCACATCGCCATTCCGGCGCTCGCCGAGGAGCCGTCCCATGACGCCCCTTCACCGGCTCGTTGATGCGTGGTCGCGCCGCACCCTGCGCGAGCGCCGTCTGGCCATTGCAGTGGTGGCGCTGGGCTGCGTTCTGGTCGGCGCACTGGCCGCAAAAGCCGCTGCAGGGTTGTTGGACCGCCTCGATCGCGAAATTGGCCAACTGAGTAATGAGATTCTCAATGCCTCCCACCAGCTTGCCCTTCGCGAGCGAGTCGAAGCGCGCTTCGCGCAGGTGGCCAACCAGCATTCCAGCGCATGGACGGAATCGGAGATCCGCGACCGCCTGCGGCAGGAGATCTACCGGCTGAGCAACCTACAACCTCCCGAGCTCGATGCCACGGGGATTCCCGTGAGCACGAACAACGAAAGTGGTTATCTCGTCGAAGTGCCCGAGTTGGGCAGTGGCCGCCTGATCGAAGGGGGAGAGGGTTACCGCGAATATCAGATCGAGTTTTCCATTCCGCCGGTACCCCTCCTGGATCTGACGGCGTACCTGGAGCGACTACTGGAGAGCCCCCAAACCCTGCGGATCGACCGAATCGACCTGCGCAGAGATCCGGGGCGTTCGGAGTTCGCCTCGAATCTCGTCATCACCCGCACGGTCGTCGATGATCCGGGAACTCACGCGCTCGCTGGGGCCACCGTGGCCCTGAATTCCGACGAGTGGACTTGTGAAGGGTGTACGGTCTTGCTGGAGGAAAGTCCCGAAGCGAAGTCGGTGCTCATGCTGAAGGGGGGGGGCGAAGGGGGCAAGGCCTCTCTCATGCAATCGCTGCCGCCCTCCGGTGTCGTAGAAGTGGAAATCGAGCTGGCCTCTACCTCTCCAGGGCAGATCGGTGTGGCGATTGACGGCAAGACCCTGACCGGAACGGGGGAGACGGACCTGAAGGACGACGGCAACTACTATCGCTATCGATTCCAGGTCGCACCGTCTGTCGCCCCGAGCGGGCCCGTTGTGGCGTCGCTCCCCGTGCTGACCTGGACCCAGCCGGATGCCACGTTGCGTATTCGCCGAATCCAGCATACTCAGGTGGATGGAGGCGAAGATGCTTACTAGACTGACCCGGATAGCCGCGGTGATCTCTGCGCTGATCGCGCTCTGGATCTTGCTTCATATGGTGGTCAATCCCATGGATGGTGTCCGGGCCGATCTCGCGCGGGAACTCGCCCAGGTGCCCGCCAGCGGCGCGTCCGGTGCCGAAGGCCTGGAGTTTGCCGCGCTGCAGAACAGGATCGCCGGACGGCCGTCCCTCTGGCGGGAATTAATCGCCGCGCCCGAGGCACCGCCGGAAGCGCCGGCAGTGGCCGCTGGCCCGAGCGCACCCAATCTTGCGGATCGCTTGAAGGACATTTCCATCGGCCGGGGCCAGATCGGGACCAACAAGATCCGCGTCCTCACGCCCGACGCACCCGAGGGACAATGGATGGCGATCGGTACCGCGATCAACGGATGCACGTTGGACTCGTTCACGCGCGACGAGGCAATTTTTGTCTATGAATGGAAAGAAGGCGGAAAGAAGCTTTCCATCGCCCTGCCGCGACCCTGATGGCGCAGGCGGGCCGCGATTATTTATGTTCCGGCACTTGTGCCCATGTGTGTTAGAATCCCGAATCGAATCGGGTGGTCGGAGCGAGCCGGAATCGACCGTCGGGAGAGTGGCTCTTTGGTTGTGGAATTCTTATGAATGTGATGCGCAGTCGAATCGCGATGTGGGCGCTTGCTGGCGCGCTGCTCTGCACCAGCAGCGTGCGGACGCAGGAACAATCCCCCACGTCGCCCCTGCCCCGCCCAGGTATCCCCATGGGCGAACCCCTCTCGGAACCCGGCCGCACCCCCACAGAAGACGACACCCGTTCCAGATTCAGCGATGACGGTGGCCGCTTCGGGGCGTCTCGGGACAAGGCCCCCGACGAGGGCGCGCAACAAGACGGAAAAACGCCCGCAATTCGCCACACCCGCGAGATCGAGACGAAAGTCCAGCCCGCGCCCAAAAATCGGGTGGTTAGCGGGCCCGATCAGAGCGAAAAAGCCGCACCACGGGGGATCGTGAGCGGTGGCCCGAGCGCCACGCCCGCCAGTGGGGTCGCTCCCGAGGATCTTTCAAGGCCGAAGGTTGCGCCAGGCACCGCCGATGAGCCCGGCACCGCCTTTGAACCCATTCTGGATCGCGAAGTTGAATATGGCCCCCTTCCCGAGGGCGGCGAAGTGCTGCTGGACCTCATGGGGCCCAAAACGGTTCCCGAGTTCATGGAAGATATTCGCGTGGCCACGCTCTGGAACATCCTGATCTCCGAAGAAGTCCGGGAGAAAATCCTCGAATTCTGGATCACTGAAGCGACGCCGCAGCAGGCCATGGAAATCCTGAAGTTTCACGACATCTACTACGAGTACGATCCCGAATCAAAATACCTCTATATCATGTCCGTCGAAGAATGGCAGCGCAAGCAATTCGGAAAGGTTGAGGAGCACAAGTTCGTCCTGAAGCATTCCGAAAATGAAACCATCGAACCCCTGCTGGCCGCCATGCTTTCGAGCACAGGGCGACTCGTGGCCGATGCGCGGACGCGGCACATCTATGTATGGGACACGCCGGACAACCTGGCCCTGATGGAGAAGGCCGTGGCTGAACTCGATGTGCCCCTCCAGAAGCGCGAATATAAGGTGGAATTCGCCGAGTTCGCCGATCTCGAAGCCGCCTTCACGTCCATGCTCAGCCCGGCCGGCAGCCTGCTCCCCGACAGCCGGACCAATACGCTCATCATCTGGGACCAGTCCAATGTCCTGGATCGCATGGACGGTGCGTTGGAATCGCTGGACGTGCCCGTGGCCTCGAAAACCTTCTACATGAGCCACGTCCAGGCGGAAGACATGCTTGACTACCTCGAAGTGATGGTGTCGGAGCGGGGTGTCATTCAGGTGGACCCGCGTTACAACGCCATCATCGTCAGCGATCTCCCAGGACGGATCGAGACCATCGCCGAAACCCTGAAGACGCTGGATCAGGCCCTCGACACGCGCACCTGGGTCATCGACTATGCCGACCTCGAGTTCCTGGCGGAGCAGATCGAGTCGAAGATTCCTGCGGAAATGGGCGAGATCGTGGTGCAGGAAGACGTGCACCAGATCACCGTCACCGGTATTCCAACGCGGTTGGACGAAATCGACAAACTCATCACCGCGTGGGACGTGCAGCGCAAGCAGGTGCAGATCGAGGCCTTTATCGTGGAAGTGGGCAGCGATGTGGAGCGCGAGTTCAACATCAACTGGTCCTATTTCGGATCGAACGGCCAGTCGCCCATCTTCTTTGACGGCGGCGACGGCTTCAATCCCGAGGGCGGCAACCTGAATATCGGCCAATTGCCCTACACCGTACCGCTCTATGGCGCGCTGGAGCTGGATGACAACCGCCAGATTGTGCGGCCCATTGTGACCAATACGGAAGGTGAGAACGTCATCGATCGCGTGGCGGGTAACAACCTGGCGGTCACGCTGGAGTATCTCGACAAGCAGAACAAAGCAACGGTGCTGTCGTCGCCCCGGGTCGCCGTGCAGGACGGGGAGGAGGCCTCATTCGAGAACAAGACGGAGGTGCCCTTCGTCTCCGCCACGACCTTTTTCAGCAACAACACCGTAAACAATTTCGGGAACACGAACAACACGAACCGGGTCGAGTTTATCGACGTGGGCACCATACTCCGCGTGCTGCCGCGCATCACCACGAAAGACAATATCCTCCTCGATATCAGCGCGGAGGACAGCACCTTTGTCGAAGTGCGCGTGCTGGCGAATGACCAGGAGTCCACAGTGCCCCAGAAGACCCTGCGCAAGGCCGAGACCCAGTTGCGCATTCAGTCCGGTGACACCGTGGTGCTCGGCGGCCTCCGCCGCGATCGCTCGGGCAAGACGGAGACCCGAACCCCGATCCTGGGTGACCTCCCGGGCATAGGGCGCATCTTCCGCTATCCCAACAAGAAATCCGAGAAGAGCTCGCTGCTGATTTTCATCACGCCCACCATCGTCGATGAGTTCACCGATCCCCAGGCGTCTATTCTGGCCTCGGCCGAAGAATCCATCGCCGAAGAGCATCGCCACAACCAGAAGAAGCTCTGGGGACGGATCGCGGACACCGTATCGAAGAATGAGAATGAATTGAGCATCGCTGTCGGCCAGAGTGGCGACCTCCGGGCGGAAGGGGAGCGGGCAACAGTGGAAGACCTGCGCACCCTCTTCGAAGAGGCCCCCGCGAATGTCACCATAGTCCTGCGCCGTCATCCCCGTGCGCCCGCCGAAATCACCACCGCAATCCGGGAGCTCGCCCTCGAACTGGAACGAAAACTGGAAGACGACGACAACTTCGTCCCCCTCGTGCCCCGCTATCCCGAGAAACCGAAGGAATCAAACCTGGTCGGTGCCACGCCGTAAGGGGGGACGTACCGCCGCAATGGCCCCCGGTACGCGCAAAGCTATCTGCACAACCCTTTTGCCACCCAATCGAGCAAAGCCCACATCAGCGCGGCGGCATGTCCCTGTGGAAGCTGGAACAGCGACATGAACGGATCCTGCGACCCGCCGCCCATCGATTTCAAAAGCAACGCGCCCGGTATCTCCGAAGAGGTACCGGGCGCGAAATGTTTTTTACTAGTCCGACGCTTCGGTTCAGGAACCGGCTGCGGCGGCAGCGGCCAGGGCGGCCTTGCGGCTGCCACGGGGATACTT
This sequence comes from Candidatus Hydrogenedentales bacterium, assembly GCA_942492815.1. Classification (GTDB taxonomy): domain Bacteria; phylum Hydrogenedentota; class Hydrogenedentia; order Hydrogenedentales; family JAEUWI01; genus JAEUWI01. The sequence goes on from OW818658.1 coordinate 1,367,261, forward strand.
GATGAACTTGCCGGCTTTGATGTAGCGCGCGCAAACCTTCACCTTGTGTACCCGGCCATTCTCATCGACCACGCGGATCGTCTGAAGATTCGGCTTCCAGCGGCGCTTGGAGATGCCGGTCACGTTAAGACCGATACCGCCGCCCTTCTTCGCTTTACCGCGACGGACGACCGTGTTGCCCGTGTGGGGGCGCTTTCCGCTGTATTCACATACGTTTGCCATTGTTATCTCCTTCTCTTGAACAAGCGCCGCAGGCCAATTCACCAGTGTTTCTGGCGCCAGCAGCCCGGATGTTCATGCACTGCATAACGCAGCGCGGTTTTAATACTCGTAAGAGCCCGTGCAGGACACGGCATACCCTGCTCAGACCTGCAACTTTCGTAAATGCGTTGGGATTACCCCAATGGGCGTGGTATACTGCGCCCATCAAACCGGCACACTATACCATACGCCCCGGGGGATTTCAAACCTCGCGTGGCCTTTCCCATCCTGTCTACTTCCAACACGATAAAGAGCGGCGCATGCGTTCCATTATACTGCTTTTAATTCTAATTCTGCCAATGGCGGGCTGTGTTCACACCCGTCAGGGCACCCCCGAGGCCACGCTGCCGCCCGGCGCGCCACAGGTGGCAACGATCCTGGAGAGCTTGCAGGCACCCGACCGCCACTTCGTCAACCTGGCCAGTAATGGCGAAATTCGCATGCGGCTCCCCGGCGAAGCGGGCATCCAGCGCTTCACCCAGGGCCGGGTACACTTCACCGAGCCCGTCCAGTTCTTCGCCCAGGGCCGAAAAGGGGCCGTGGTGCGGATCTACTGCGAAGGCGGACGTTTCCTCCTGGAGCTGCCCTCGGAGAAGACCTTCTATCATGGGGCAGAGGGCGACCACTTCGAAGACATCGCCCTCGACATCGCCCCATCCCAGATTTTTCGCGAGCTTTTCCTGATCGGCCTGCTGGAGGGCATTGCCCCTGATCGTGTCGTTCTGGAGTCTTTCGACGCCGGGACCGGCCAGGCGATGCTGGCGGTGCATGGCGAGGGACGGCGTAAGAAGGTGGAGCGGAGGCTGGTCGTGGCGCAATTGCCCGAAGGATGGTGTGTCCTGGAGAGTCAGCTCTTCGATGCGCAGGGAGCGCTCATCGGCCGAACGACCTGCGAGGCCTACCAGCGGCTGGGCGGCGTTGTCCTGCCGACGCGGGCCACAGTGACCTTTCCGGCCTACGAGGCCGAGATGAGTTTTTACATGAGTCCGCCCTCGGTCAAAGTGAATCAGGCGGCCCCTCCCGCGATGGAGAGTATCGACGCGAAGCGGGCTGATTTACTGGCGGCGGGTTTCAATGAAGTCAATGGAACGAAACAGAAAGCAGGTGTGGAATGAAACTGGCCCTCAGCGATCTTACCAAGGCCGAACTGGCGGAACGCCTTGGCCTGAAACCCTTCCAGGGGCGCCAGCTCTTTCAATGGATCCACCAGAAGCGGGTCTTCGACTTTGCCGCCATGACCAACCTCTCCAAGGAGCTGCGCGAGCGACTGGAGACCGAAGCCGTCGCCACCCAGTTGGAGCTCGTGGAGATGCAGGTCTCCAAGATGACCGGCACGAAGAAAGCCCTCTTCCGCCTCCACGACGGCGAGACCATCGAGTCCGTGCTCATCCGGGATAAGAAGCGCGCCACCATCTGCGTATCGTCCCAGGTGGGCTGCGCCCTCAAGTGCGACTTCTGCGCCACGGGCCTCGCCGGCTTCACGCGCAACCTCAGCCCCGGCGAGATCGCCGAGCAGGTCCTCTATATGCTCCGCGACGAGAATATTGAAGACCGCACCCCCAACATCGTCTACATGGGCATGGGCGAACCCATGCGCAACTACGACAACGTGACCGCCAGCATCCGCCTCCTGATGGACGAAGACGGCGTGGGCATCGGCGCGCGCAAGATCACCGTCTCCACCGTGGGCGAAGTGAAAGAGATCGAGCGCTTCACCGGCGAAGACTGGCAGGTGCGCCTCAGCGTGTCGCTCCACGCCGCGAACAACGAGCTGCGCTCCAGCCTCGTGCCCCTCAATCGCAAGTACCCCCTGGAGCGGCTCCACGAAGCCCTCCGGATCTACACCGAGCGCGCCGAGCGCCAACTGACCTTCGAATGGACCATGCTCAACGGCATCAACGACACCCCCGAATGCGCCCGCGAGCTCCTCGAATACTGCATGGGCCTCAAGGTCTCCATCAACCTCATTCCCTGGAACCCCGTCTCCGGTCTGCCCTACAAACCCTCGCCCATGGCCGCCTGCCTGCGCTTCCAGAAGATTCTGGAGAACGGCGGACTCACCGTCACCGTCCGCCGCGAAAAAGGCCAGGACATCGATGCCGCCTGCGGCCAGTTGCGCAGGACCCACGGCGCAGCCTAGCGCGCAAGGGGACTGTCCAGTCCGAAAGTGAGCCCGACGAGAATGCAGTAGCCGAGACCATAAAGCCAACCCAAGTGAGCGATGCGATGTTAGGACTGTCCCCCGCAGTTAACTTCGCGGGACGGTCCCGAACGCCCACGGTAGTCCCGTTGCGGCATGCGGACCGTCCGCCGCATTTACGGAGCCCCACAATCGATCGAGTAACTCCCCGGTCCAACGGTGAACACATTCGTTGCGTTTTCGGTCCTTCGCGGGAGCTCGGGCGTGACGCTTGGGGCACCGAGGTGCTCGGGGATGACGATATCGGCGGTGGTTTCAGGCGGAATCGTGACCTCCAGCAGGAAACGTCCGGGGCTCCGCTTCCATCGCACGTCGATGCGGCCCCGGGGTCCGTCGAAGTAGCCTTCGGCGCGGGTGAGATCGCCCACGGGGTTCGGGGCGATGCGCAGGCGCTCGAACCCGGTACTGGTGTCCGCCTGGCGAATGCCGAGGAGGTAGCCCTGGAACCATTCCTGTACCTGGCCGAACATGCAGTGGTTCAGGGACTCGCCGGGCTTGTCCCAGCGTTCGGAAAGGGTCTTCAAGTTGTACGTTCGCAGCATGACCCCGTAGCCGGGCGGGTCGGTGCGATTGAGGATCTTGAACAGCACGTCGGAGCGGCCGCCCTCGGCCAGGCTCTGGACGAGGAAGCGAAAACTTACTTCGCCGATGGTGGGCCGGTACGCCATGGACTCCACCGCCGCGACGAGGTTTTCCAGCACGGCGGGTCGATCCTCGTCGGGCACCAGACGAAAGAAGAGCCCCACGGCCAGCGCGGTCTGGCTGCCGGTCGAGACGGAGTGGGTGCCGCCGTCGTAATACGCGGCCAGGAAATCCCGCTTCACTTCATCTGCGAGGACGTTGAATTCATCGGCGACATCGGGCCTGTCAAGCAGCGTCGCCACCGCCGCCATGATGCGTGCATCGTCGAAGAGCATGGCGGTCGCGGTCAGTTCCGGCGGCGTCAGTTGGGCGGGGCCCACATGGCCCTTCTCCGGGGTCCAGTCATACCAATCGCCGAGGCCGGCCTTGGCGAGCCCTTTCCCGTCTCGGGTGCTCGCGAGATAGTGGGTGTAGCGAAGCATGGTGTCAAACTGCCGATCGAGGATTTCCCGGTCCCCGTACCAGCGATAGAGGAACCAGGGCAGTTGCACCGAGGCGCTTCCCCATTCGGCGGATTCGAAGAATCCCCCTTTGAACCGCGTATACTCCGGGGCGATGTCCGGCACGAGGCCATTGTCGAGCTGGGACTCGGTGGTGTCGCGGCAGATCTTGCGGTACAGCGCCGCGATGTCGAAATGGTAGGCGATGGAGGGCCCCATCAAATGGGAGACTTCGAGCCAGCCGAGTTTTTCGCGGTGGGGGCAATCGGTGAGCACGCTCTGGAGGTTGCTGCGGACCGACCGATTGATCATGCCTTCAATATCGTTCAGGAGCGCGTTGTCGCACTGAAACGCACCCACGGGCCGCGCCGAACTGGTGACGAAGTCCGCGCCGATATCGAGCAATATAGGTCGCGCGCCAGGCTCGGCAACCTCTTCGGGGCGATCGGCGCCCGAGACAAAGAGGTACTGAAAGCCGAAGTAGGTAAAGCGCGGCGCAAAGAATTCTTCCCCGTTGCCTTTCAGGGTGTAGGTGTACACGTGGCCCTTCCAGGGGGCATCGGGGAGTTCGGAAACCTGAATGGTGACGGATTGCCCCGCCGCGCCTTTCACCTTCAAGATTGGACGAGCGGAAAGATTCTCGCCGAGATCGATGACATACTCGCCGGGGCTCTTGCGCGTGACGGCGACCGGTTTCAGCGTGCGCGCCACCTTGACGGGCGGGAAGTCCTGCTCCCGAAGTACCCCGCCGGGCCCTTCCACCACGCGGACCGCCTTCCAATCTGCGTCGTCGAAGCCCGCTGTACTCCAACCAGATTGTTCCAGGCGGGCGTCATAGTCCTCGCCGCCGTAGATGCAACTGAAGGTGATGGGGCTCGGCGCGCTCCGCCAGGTCACATCGGATTGGAAGGTGTCGGCGCTTCCGTCCACGTACTCCACCTTCAACTGGAGCATGAGTTTGGGCTCTCCGAAGGAGCCGGTGAATTTCGTGTAGCGCCCGCCAGTCACGTTGTACATGCCATTGCCCAGCATGACGCCGAGGGCGTTGGCGCCCGGCTTCACCAGGGGCGTGACATCGAAAGGCACGTAGAGACAGGTCTTCCGATAGTTCGTCCAGCCGGGGTCCAGGAAATGGTCGCCGCACTTCTGTCCGTTCAGGTAAAGCTCGAAGTGGCCCAGCCCGCAGACCCACGCGGTCGCCCGGACGATCTTCTTGTCCTGGATCTCAAAGGGCTTGCGGAGCAGGGGCAGTTCCGTGCCCGCGCCCGCGATCCAATCACCCGTCCATTCGACCGATGTAGATTCGGCGGCCGGGGCGAGCTGGGTCAGAAACACCACAGCGAGAATGCACTTGAAAAGGGTGGACATGGGCGAAACCTCCAGACGATACTCCCCCGGGATTCAACAATGCTTAAGCGGCTGTTAAGTCAACCGCGACGCCGGGTCAGCAGACCTGGTGGCAGTCCAGATTCAGGAGTCCCGCGAGTTTTTTCAGCCGTGGGGCGATGTGTCCCGTGCCTATGGCCATGTGGTGGGCCGGGCCCTGCTCCGCCCAGGCGTTCACGAAGGCTTTCGCGCCCACGCTGAATCGGTAGCGGCTGTTGGTGTTGCCAATCTGCAGCACGGGGCCAGGCACGCTTTCGCCCTCGGCGATCAGCAACCGCGCACTTCCACCCCGGCCCTGCACGATGGAGAGCAGCGTCACCGGCCCATGCTTCACCGTCATCTGGATGGACAGGCCCGTGCCGGGCTTGCCGTGATACACGGGCAGGGGCACCAGGGCAACGCGGCCCTCGGCGATGGCGGGGTGGGCCGGGCCGTCGTGGCCGAGCAGGACAATATCATCGTCGAAGTCCATGGCGTAGAATTCGGAGAAGCTGCCGCCCGTGCCAAAGAGGTCCATGATCTTCATGGCGATGGCGTTCTTAATCTCGCATTCACCGGCCACAGGCACGCCGTGCATGGTCAGGAGCGTATTGCCCGCAATGACGGAGGTGACGATGTTTTCGTATTCATTGGCGGGCTGACCCTCGTAGTAGTAGGCCATGGCGTCGAGGCGATTGTTCTTGACGAGGGCGTCGAGCGCCACGGAGGTCCGGGCAGCCCGCTCCAGTTCCACGGCGTTGCACGCGGGCTCCACATCAAAATCCCGCTGGAACTGATCCAGCTTGCTCTGAATCGCCGCGCCGTCCGCCGCTTCACGGTGGCGTCGCAGTTCGCACATCTCCAGCAGTTCGAAGTGAACGCCAAAGTCCACGGCCAACTGGGTCATGTCGGAGTAAACATCAAGCATGCCGCAGTAATAATGGCCCAGGACGCCCACGCGCGCATTGCGCAGTCGTGAGGCGACTTTCGCCGCGGCGACCCAGTCCAGAATTTCAGTCCACGCTTCCGGATCGTCGAGGGTGCCGGTCACCAGGTGGTAGTCGATACCGGCCCGGTTGAAGACCGAGGCGATTTCCGGCGCGGAGCAGGCCTGGCAGTGGGCGAGCCACTCGCCGGTCATTTTGCCGCGGTCGCCCAGGGCATTGAAGGCGGCATAGTCGATGGCGCGCACGGGCTGCAGATTCAGGACGAGGACCGGTACTTTCGCGCGCTGCACCACGGGCAGCACCGTAGAACTGAGGGCATAGGTGGAGACGTAGAGGAGGATGATTTCCACACCTTCGCGGGCGAGCATGTCGCCCACCTCGCGGGCCCGATCGGGATTATCCACCACGCCGGTATTCACGACGTCGAGTTCGGGATCCGCGCCGGTCAAGCGCTCGGCGATTCCACGCTGATAGCCCTGGAGTCGTTCAAAGAGCCCCTCAAACTGGGCCCAGTAGGTGTCCAGGCCGATTCCATACAATCCAATTTTCATGGGGATGGGTTACTCCCAGATCAGCCGGCCAGATAGTTGCCCACGCCGACCACGATGGTGGACAGCACCAGCACGGCGATACCCGCCGCCAGGGTGACCCGGGTGGGCCGTTGGGTGCCCTTCCACTCGCCAAAGAGGAGGCCCCAGGCATTGCTGAAGGCAATGATGAAGGCCATGTGGATGGTCCAGCTTGAAAAGTCGTAGGCGCCCATCATCGTGGTCGCCATGCCATAGAAGAAGAACTGGAGATACCAGGTGCAACCCGCGATGGCGGAGAAAACGTAGTTCCACAGAATCGGCGCGTCCCCGGAATTTCCGTAGTCGCGGTAACTCTGGTTGCGAATGTTCAGGTAGAGGCACCACACCAGATTCGTGGTGAGGCCGCCGCCGAGGGACACGATGAGCACGGGCAGATTGACGAAGGTGGGGGAGACGCCCGAGGCCAGGGCGGCATCAGAAATGGGTTTGCCCGCGGCAAAGGCAAAGGCCATGCAGGCACTCATGACGCCTGCAAACACAGCGACCCACAAGCCGTGGATCAGGTTGAACTCAACGGCGCCTTCTTCCTTCTTTTCAAGGTTCACTTCGCGTTCGCGGCGGATACCGGCCCGGCCGCATACGGCAATGCCCGCCAGGCAAACGACCACGCCGAAGAGGGTCGTTAGCCCGGAGGATGTTGCAGTAAGATCGGTGAAGGTGCCGAGGAAGAGGGGCGGGATGACCGTGCCGAAAGCGGCGCAGAAACCCAGGGCGACGGCGTAGCCCAGGGAGAGGCCCAGATAGCGCACGGACAGGCCGAAGGTGAGTCCACCAATGCCCCAGAGGAGGCCAAAGAGATAGGTGCGGAAGAGGGCTCCGCCCGGTGCGTTCAGCAGCGCCTCAAAGCCGTCGGGTGCCAGAATGGCCACGCCAATCAAGGGCGCGATGAGCCAACTGAAGATTCCCCCCACAAGCCAATAGGACTCCCATTGCCAGTTGCGCACCCGCGTATACGGGATATAAAAACTGGCGGCGGCAAGTCCGCCCACGGCGTGTAACAACACCCCTAATGCTGGATTCGGTTCCATGGTTCCCCATTTCCAACCCCGCGTAGTATGGCGCAACGAACGCAACGGTTACAAGGGGAAAAGTTGGTCGCGTTGATCTAACCCCAAGCTCGACCACTGAAACAGGTTTTCGATGTTCTGTCATTCCCGCGCATGCGGGAATCCAGAGACCGGCGGACGTGAACTGCGTAAAGGTACTGGATTCCCGCATGCGCGGGAATGAAAGAACGTCAACAAGCTGACGGACCCGAGTGCAGGAGAATTTCTTGCGAAACGCAAAGCGATCAGCGCAGTCTAAAGGGTGACGCGTCCGACTGGACCGAGTGCCTGGGTGGAAGGCACACACACTGCTGCGGTGTGGCTCCGGCATGGGGCGCGCATTATTGGGGAATGACGCCATGCGCCTCGCGACCTCCTTTCTTCTGGGAATCCTTTCTTGTGTCGGGGCTGTTGCCGCGCCCCTTTCCGTGAGTACGCTCCGTTGCGAGTATCTGAATGACCCGCTGGGAATTGACGTGCCCGCGCCGCGTCTGAGCTGGGTTCTGGCCTCGGAAGCGCGGGGCGCGCACCAGTCGGCCTGGCAGGTGATTGCGGCGTCGACGCCGGAATTACTTGCCCGGGATCAGGGCGACCTGTGGGATTCGGGCAAGGTGGCCACCGCCCAGTCCGTCCATGTGGTCTACGCGGGAAAGGTGTTGCTGACGGGACAGCGGTGCCACTGGAAAGTGCGCACGTGGAATGGGGCAGATGAAGTATCCCCGTGGAGCGCGTCCGCCTTCTGGTCCATGGGCCTGCTCAACGAAACCGACTGGAAGGGTGAATGGATCGGGATGAACGCCGGAGCACAGGCACCGACACTTCAGGCCGACGCGCTCCAATACGCAAACTGGATCTGGTATCCCGGCGACGAGCCCGTGGTGTCGCCGCCACCCGGCGAACGCTATTTTCGCGCGCGCTTCGAGTTGCCGGATCTCGCAGCGGTCGAAGCGGTCAACGCCTGGTTTACGGCGGATAACCGCGCTGAGCTCTTTCTGAACGGCGAATCCGCGGCGTCGATTGAAACCTACAACGAAGTGCGCGCGGTGGACCTTACCGGACTAGTGCGGGCCGGTGAAAATGTCGTCGCGATCGCAGCCCTCAACAAGGGCGCCGCAGGCAATCCCGCAGGACTGCTCGCGGTAGTCGAAGTTCGATTCAAAGACGGCACGACCCTCGTCAAGGGGGCCGATGCCACTTGGCGGAGTTCCGCGCAGCCGGTCGACGGCTGGAAGTCGCCAGGCTTCGACGAGAGTGCCTGGCTACCCGCCCACGTACTGGGGCCCCTCGGTTGCGAACCCTGGCCCGGCGTTGGATTCTCCGACAAGCGGAAGTTGGCCGCGCGTATGCTGCGCAAGGATTTCGCAGTGGACGCTCGCCCGATTCGCGCCACCGCCTATATTTCCGGGCTGGGCCTCTTCGCGCTTCATATCAACGGGCAACGCATCGGCGATGAAGTGCTGGCTCCGGGCCTGACGGAGTACAACAAACGCGCGTTCTACCGCAGCTTCGACGTGACGGCGGACGTGCAGGCGGGGGCCAACGCCGTGGGCGTCGTGCTGGGTAACGGGCGCTACTTCGCGCCGCGCGGCCTGATCCCCACGCGCACCACGACCTACGGGCTGCCCTCGCTGCGTTTCCAACTGGAGATTCTTTATGGCGATGGTCGGATCGAGCACATCGTGTCAGACGAAACTTGGAAGGTAACGGATCAGGGACCGATTCTCGCCAACAACGAGTATGATGGCGAGCACTACGATGCGCGCCGGGAGATGCCGGGCTGGAGCGCGCCGGGCTTTGACGCGAGTACCTGGACTTCCGTGGACCGCATGGATGCGCCAGGCGGCGTGCTGTCCGCCCAGATGGCCGAACCCATTCGTGTGACCGGCAAAATATCCCCGAAAACCATCAGTCAGCCGAAGCCGGGCATGTACATTTTCGACATGGGCCAGAACATGGTGGGGTGGTGCCGGCTGAAGGCCGAAGGTCCCGTGGGCAGCGCCGTAAAGCTGCGCTTCGCGGAAACCCTGAAGGACGACGGCACGCTCTATCTGGCCAATATCCGTGGCGCTGAAGTGACCGACGTATACACGCTCAAGGGCGCCGGTGTGGAATCGTGGGCGCCCGAATTCACCTACCACGGTTTTCGTTATGTGGAAATGACGGGCTATCCCGGCGATCCGACGCTGGACGCGCTCGAAGGGGAACTGGTGAATGACGACATGGCGATATCCGGTACCTTTACCTGCTCCAACCCGCTGCTGAATCAGATCTACAAGAACATTGAGTGGGGCGTGCGCGGCAACTACCGCAGCGTGCCCACGGACTGTCCCCAGCGCGACGAGCGCCAGGGATGGCTGGGTGATCGATCGGCGGAGTGTACCGGCGAGAGCTATCTCTTCAACGTGGCCGCGTTCTACGCCAAGTGGGCGACTGATATTGAAGACGCGCAGCGGGAAGACGGAAGCGTATCGGATGTGTGCCCCTCCTACTGGCCCATGTACAACGACAACGTCACGTGGCCCAGCACTCTCCTGATGGCGCCCCACATGCTCCTGACCCAGTATGGCGACACACGGAGCATCGAAGAACACTACGACGGCATGCAGCGATGGATTACCCACATGGAGCAGTACATCCAGGGCGGCCTCATGCCGAAGGACAACTATGGCGACTGGTGCGTGCCGCCCGAGGAAGAACACCTGATTCATTCGAACGATGAATCGCGCAAGACCTCGGGCGAGGTGCTGGGCACGACCTACTTCATCTACGACCTGAAGCTCATGGCGAAATACGCCACCATGCTGGGCAAGACGGAAGAGTCTGCGCAATATGCGGCCCAGGCTCAGGCCATGACCGAGGCCTTCAATAAGAAATACTGGAATGCGGATAAGGGTTACTACGCGAACGGCTCCCAGACCGCCCAGGTGCTGCCCCTGTATTTCGGTATTGCTCCTGCGGAGGCGGAGGGGCCAGCCTTCGACTATCTGGTGAACAAGATCATGGTCGAGGGCAAGGGCCATATCGGAACGGGACTAGTCGGAGGCCAGTGGCTGATGCGCACCCTCTCTGATCGCGGGCGCGCGGACGTGGCCTATACCATTGCAACGCAGACGGACTACCCGAGCTGGGGCTACATGATAGGCCAGGGCGCCACGACCATCTGGGAGTTGTGGAATGGCAATACGGCCGACCCCGCCATGAACTCGCACAACCACGTAATGCTCGTGGGCGACCTGTGTACCTGGTTCCACGAGTATCTCGCGGGCATCCGTCCCGATCCGGAGGTGCCGGGCTTCAAGCACATCCTCATGAAACCCCATGTGGTGGGCGATTTGACGCACGTATCCGCCACACACCGGTCGCTCTATGGCGAGATTAAGAGTGCCTGGAAAGTCGCGGATGGCAAACTGGTGTGGGACGTAACGGTTCCGCCGAATACAACCGCGACGGTGAGTGTACCGGTGAAAGACGGTGGCGTGGTCAGCGAGGGTAACCGACCCGCGAGTTCCGCGGAGGGTGTTACCGCTGCCGGACAGACCGAGGGATATGCCAACTACCATGTTGCGGGAGGGTCATATACGTTCAATACAGCGTGGTAGCGGTATGCGTCAAGTCCCTTGTGGAGTCGGAAAACGGACTTGGACGTCAATCACTCGTAACCGTTCACGGGGTCACATTGGGACTGACGCGGACCCGTGTGCCATGGTAGCGAAAACGCCGTTAATCTGCAGAAGGCCTTGTCCGAGCGATACTCACTGCAACGTCCGTGGCTGTCCCGTTGTGGCCCGAGTGCACTTGGGACGTTCAAGGTGCCCGTATCGAGGGCCAGTGTCTCGGATTGCGCGCGCGTTGCTGTATCCGAGGCGTCTCCCTGACGACAGGACAGCCACGCCCTTCATGGTTCACTTTCCCACAAGAAGCTCCTCTTAAATCAACATCACGGAGTTCAACTCCGTTCACTTGGGCGCGTCAGTCCCTATGTGATCCCGTGAACGGTTACAATCACTCCAGCTCTTTGACCTTCAGGTTGCGAAATTCGATTCGGAAGCCTTCTCCCTCGAGTCCCACCAGACCCTTGGCGTTCCCACAGTCATTGAACGTCGAAGTGACTTCGTCATTCACCCGGAGCGTAAGCGTCTTGCCCTGCGCCGTGATCTCGAGGGTATTCCACTCGCCCGCGGGCTTCACCCGGTCAGCCTGAGCGCTGTCCTTCGTGGAGAAAGAGGCCTTCTTGCCGTCTGCCGCAGGTGACTCGCCAAAAAGATAGCCGCCGTTGGCATCGCCGAACTGGGCCTGGTGCCAGATGGAACCATCGTGGTTGTTGCGAATGTAGATGCCGCTGTTGTAGCCGGATTTCCCGTCAACCTTCGTGTAACGAAACTCGCAATGAAAGACGGCGTCGCCGAACTCACGGTCAAACATGAGCATGTCGTGCCCGCCGTCTCCCTCGCAGATCAAAATCTTGCCCGACGAATCCACGTGCCACTGCTCTTTCCCCAGTGGCTTGCCGGGGGGGACGGAGACCCGATTCCATCCCTCCAGGCTGGCCGTGGGCATGATGTCCAGCCAGCCTGTGGCATCCGCCTCCAGGGCGGCTGGTGCGGGCTGGGCCGTCACCAGACGGCCCACGGCGAAGGTCGCCACCACAATCCAAACCAGACCTGACCGGGCCGTCGTGCAACGCAAAGTGTTTGCTATGCTGTTCATGGCATTGGTTCCTAGCAATTGGCGATACACTCGCACTCTTAGAGGAATTTCCATCGCGTTTTCATTAGATACGCAGGAAGATCTTCCGGCGATACATCCAGAAGAGCATCAGCCACATCATCAGCAGTGTCGCCATGCCGTGGAAAAGAGGCTCATAGCCCGCGCCGGCGAAGGCGAAGAAACTCTGGCCGAGGTGAGTCTTGAGATTGTCTCCGACGAAGCCGCGCAGCATTTCCGTGATGAAGTAGGCGGCGATGGAGTTCATGCCGATCACCTTGAGGGGGAAAGTCCAACCTTTTACATTGGCCATGTCGATGATGGCGTAGAAGGCCGCCAGCAGCAGGATACACCAGCCGCCGCTGAAGAGGACCCAACTCGGCGTCCAGATCTTCTTGACCACGGGGCAGATGCCGAGGGCACCCAGAAGCCAGCCGAGGAAAAGGCAGGTAATACCCGCGATGACGAGCCATTGCACTTTATATTTCGGCGTTTTTTCGCTGCGAAGCACTTCGCCGGCGATGAGCCCGAGGATCATGGTGCCCAGCGTGGGAATGAAGCTAAGGGTGGAGTAGCCGCCCCGATTGAAGAGGAAAGGCGTTTCGCGCGGGAACAGGTTCATGAACCAGGTGTCGAAGGCCCAGGCGAAGTTGGTGTTGAGGTTCCAGTGAGCCGCGAAGCCGGTGAGGTTGTGTTCGTACGCGGCGGTGATGCCGATACTTGCCCAGTCGAAATCCGCGCCCGGCAGGGGGTAGAGGGCGAAGGCGAGCCAGTACCCCACGAGGATTGTCGCCAAGGCACCCCACTGGACGCGCAAGGAGCCAAATCCGATGAGGAACAGGAATCCATAGCCGAGACCGATCTGAGAGAGCGTATCCTCGAAAGTCCACTTGGTCATTTCCTGGCCCGTTGAGCGAAGAAAAACGCCGAGCAAGATGAGCAGCAGCGCGCGCCAGAAGGCGTGGATCGAAAGCCGCGTGCGGGATTGTCCCTTGGCCATGCGGGCGGCGATGGAAAAGGGCAGCGCGACACCCACGATGAACGAGAAGGATGGTTGGATCATGTCGTGCAGACTGCACCCGACCCACGCCACGTGGGACTGGTGCCAGTCCAGAAAGGCCCAGAAGCCACTCTCGGGAAAGGCTTCGGCGACACTGCCAAAGCGCAGTACCTCGGCCATGAGGAGGAACATGACCAAGCCCCGGTAGGCGTCGAGAGATGCGAGGCGCTGGGGGAAGGATGGGGCGGGGGATAGTGGAGCAGTTGTCATGGTGTACTTTCCAGGGGGCGGGTGGAAATCCGACCGGGGCCACCGCACGGTCTGTCTTTCCGACTGAGCACGGGCCACAGTTTGGAAGAGTCTACCAGAGTGCGCCGGAGGGTTCCATCGAAATGTCCCTACACGGTCTGCACATCGCCGACATCCGCTTCCAGGCGTTCGTGGAGCCGGTTCAGACTTTCCTGGATCTCGATGCGCTTCGCGTCGATGGCTTCGCGGGCGGTGCTTTCGGCCGGTGCGATGGGCGCGCCGTAGCCGTAGACGAGGCGGGCGAAGGGCTTGGGCACCGCCATGCGATCCCAGGTGCGCAGGCGCCAGCTCTTGCTGATGGCGAAGGCGATGGGGACGACGGGCACGCCGGTGCGCGCCGAGAGAATGGCGAGTCCGGGCTGGGCCTGGCGACGGGGGCCGCGGGGGCCGTCCATGGTGAGGCCGACGCAGTCCACCAGTTTCAATGCTTTTTCCAGTTCGCGCAGCACTTCCGCCCCGCCCCGGGAAGTGGAGCCACGGACGCACTCCACGTTGAACTGATGGGTGAGCCGAGCCGCGAGTTCTCCGTCAAAGCTGTAGCTGGAGGCGGCGTGAAAATTGGACCCGGAGTGCTTGTAGAGCGCATAGGCCGTGGCCTCGTGCCAAAGGGCGAGGATGGCGTGCCCATGGGTTGCCTGGGTGTCGTCCAGGTAGTGATGGTCACGCGTTTCGCGGGGACAGGTGAAGAGGATGGTCCGGAGGATTCCCACGATGAGCGGCGGTAGGACGGCAAGCTGAAGCCGCTGTTTTCGGGTGAAGATATTGGGGGAAGTGTAGTTCAGTTCCGGTAGTTTCACCGACGCTCAAGCCCCCGGACGAGCTGGTAAATGACCCGGGTGCGGGGTGTGGGGAGGGAGGCGATTTGGGCGCGGCGCAGGACTTCTCCGCTGATCGCCTCAATCTCGGTGCGCTTTCCGGCGCGGATATCCTGAAGCATGCTGGAGACATTTTCACTGGTCGCCTCGCACATGGATTCGGCGATTTCCACAAGGCTCTGCTCGAAGCGATAGCCCTCGGTGGCGGCGACCTTGACGGCCTCCACTACGAGATCGCGCATGAGCTGGCGGGTCTCCTTATTGTGAAGGAGCTGGCCGTTGGTGACGTTTAGAATGGCCGTGAGGGGATTGATGGCGGCGCTGATGGCGAGCTTTTCCCAGAGGAGTTGTCCCGGCGATTCGGTGACGGCAACTTCGAAACCGGCCGCGGCCAGGGCGTCCCGGGCCGCACCGGTGGCGCAGGAGGTCCAGGAGCCGAAGCGGGTAATCCCGGCGGCGACGTGGCGCGTGTGGCCTTCGGAAAGGAGCGTGGCCGCTTCCGCGGTGGTGCCCGCGAGTACGCGGGCGCTCCCGACGAGAGAGCACAGCATTTCCACATTGCCGAGCCCGTTCTGGAGCGTGAGCACTGGGGATTCCGGGGGCAGTTTCAGGTCACCCGTGCTGTGGGATTTCGTGAGCACGAGGATCAGGTCCTGTCCCGCCGGAATCTTGGTGGAAATGGCCGGATGGACCGTAACGGTTTCCTCCCGCCTTTCGACCGTGATACCGCTCTTGGAGAGGCGTTCCGCCCGCTTCTGATCGTAGTCCACCAGGTGGGTCTTCACGCCGCCCTGAACGAGCCGCGCCGCAAAGAGGCACCCCAGCGCACCTGGGCCAACCACGGCAACCTTTATCATAATAAACTCCTGCGCGCTCCATGGGACTCGCGCCTGTGCCTTGCCTTGTTCCCAGACGGCGTATCGCCGAGAGGGAAAATCTCACTCGATCAGGTACTTCAGGTGGGTAACGCCGTTCAAGGCAGGCGCACGACCCACGCGCCTTCCAGTCCGGGCTTGCTCTTCATTTTCTCGCAGGCCGCTCTCGCGGCTTCACGGGTATCAAAGCCCGGCACAACCACGGTGTGGTAGTTGCCGTCATCCTTAATGACGATGTTGGAATCCTGCTGCGCCTTTGCCTTGATGTTGCGTTGGAACTCCTTCGCCTGGGCGCTGCGCTGGGGCCCATCGAAGGAGGCGACCTGGATGCCGAAAGAACCTTTGGTTACCGTGGGCGCCGCGGGTTTTTCCGCGACGGGAGCGGGCTTGGCCGGTGCCGCGGGCGTCTTCGGAGGCGTAACGACTTCCGCCGTTTTCGTCGGCTTTTGCGCGGGCTCCTCCTTGGGAGGGGTCGTCGTCGCTGGCTTGGCCGGCGGTATCACCTCGCTCGCAGTACCCGCAGGCGGTATGACGGAAGGCTTGTTGTTCGCCACGGCGGTGGGTGCCTGGGCAGAGGGCGGGGGGGTGATGCCGGGCACCGCGGTGGTTTCGTCGGGCTCCACGGGCTCGATCTTGGGCGTGGGAGCCTTGTTCATATCCACGGGCGTGCGCACCATGGGGGTGGGGCCACCCGGTTCGGGGAGTGCGTTGATGGGTGTGGTGCGCAACCCGGTGCGCACGACCGTATCCGAGGGTTTCACCGGAGCGGCTGTTTCCGGTGGCTTGACGGCTGCAGCGTTGGGACCGGGCACCGCCGCCGGACCGGGGGCAGGTGCCGGCGCAGGCGCAGGAGCAGGAGCAGGCTCTGCCGCTGCCGCTGGTGCCGCAGTCTGGGGAGGCACCACGTTGGGCGTCGGGCTTGCCGGAGGCGTGACCTCGGCTGCGCCCGGCGCGGGTGGTGCGGGAACGGGCTCGGGTTCGGCCCCCGCGGGCATGTTGGCGGCCACCGGTTCCAGCGGATTGTCGTTGAGGGCGATCACGTAGCCCGTCGCAAAACAGATCACGCCAAAGCCAATGGCCACGGCGATGCCAATAATGAGCTGGCTGGAACTCCAGTCGTTTCCGACGGGTTCAAGGCCATGATTTGAACGATATGAACTATGCCTGGGCATGAAGTGCCTCCTCGTTTGCGAAAGCCACATTTCCCAGGGCGTACCCGTAGGTGCTTCCACTGCCAGCCAAGGCGGATTCCATGACTTTCACTTCCCTTTCCTGATCATCATCGTCTACTACTTCCAATTCCTCACCGTCTCCATCCTCGTCTTCGTCCTCGTCATCATCCTCGTCATCATCCTCGTCATCGTCGTCATCAAATTCGTCTTCTTCGTCTTCGTCATCATCTTCGTCATCATCATCAAATTCGTCTTCATCTTCGTCCGCGTCGTCCGCGATTTCCTCATCCGGCTCCCCTTCATTCGCGGAGGGGGCGGCGAGTGAGTCATCTTCCTCGGGGGATTCCGGATCGACCTCGGGCTCCGCAGTCCCTTTCGTCGGGGCGCTGGCCTCCACACTTTCCGGTGGCGGACCGGCGGCGGCCAGCTCAAGCACCTGAAGTCGCTCAATGAGGAGGATTCGGGCCTTGTCCATTTCCGCATAGGTAAATTGCGGGTCCGGGACCTCAATCAGGCGGTTACCGATTCGGTCGGTATAAAGGGTAATCCGGATGTCGCCATCGGATTCGTCGGATTCCTTGATGAGCCGGAAGACCTTCTGGCGGCGCAGCAGGCCCGCCGCAAGAAAGGCTTTGGCCATCTCTATGCGGGACTGCTCTTCCGCCGCTTCGTAAAAAAGCTGGCGCAAGGGGGAGAAGACCTCGGCCGGTTCCTGATTCTCGACCTTCGGGTCATGATAGACCATGGACCACACGGAGTAGGCGTCTTTGCTCTGCTCGGAATTCCAGCAGTCCCGGCAGAAATCCAGACGGTGAAGGACACCCTCGGCGACCTTGACGGTGGAGGTAAGTTCCTGCTCGTGCTGGAAATCATTGCCGCAGGCGGCGCAGGAATGGGAGTTTTTGCTGATCTTTATATTCATTTAAAGGGTACGATTCGTTTGGGGTTGAACACATCTGCTCACGTTATTCGTTCGGCGCCTTTTTGCCCCCGGCACCAACGATTCCACCCCCAATCTTAAACAGATCGAGGAGGATTTGTCTAGGCAGGTCGACGACTTTCATTACATCGCTGGTTACTTCGACCGCGCCGCTGACAATGGTGTCCCCCATGGAGGGCATTCCATCAAGCTCCATTTTTGGATTAAAGCTGGGGCCGTAGATGTGAAAGGCGATCTGAAGGTTGGTCTGGCTCCGCTTGAGCCCGTCCAGATTGAAGTAGGTCCGCAATGCGGGAATCCCCTTGGCCGTGTCGGCGGGCAGGGAAAACTTGAGGTGAAAGTCCATGTCGCCGGAGAGGACGAACTGGCCATCGCCTGAGATGGTAACGGCCTCCGATTCCAGGATCATGTTGGTGGCTTTGATCACATCGCCCTCGAGAGTGAGGTCGGAAGCGAAGCGCGAGAAGCGCAGCGAGGGCGGAATGCTGACGGTACCCTGCTCGATCTGCTGCTGGAATTTCGAGAAGAGGTAATCGGCGCTGAACTGGCCGTCCACCACATCGAAGTAGCCCGTGCCCGCGAGGGTGCCGCTATCGTCTTCATCGACGGAGTACTGGATGCCGCCGGTCATGGTTCCGGTAAAAATCTCGGGCAATTTCAGGTGCTCGAGGAGGTGGGAGGCGGGCACCTTGTCCCAACTGGCGTTCAGCTTGTTGATGTTGTCGGGATTTGAAGAGGAGTAGACGCCGCCGATCTTGCCCTCATCGACCTTGGCCTCAAAGCGCTCGAAGCCACTCTCGTGTTTGCGCGTGTAGGCGTCGCCGGAGAAGGCGGTGCCCCGCCAGGGCGGATAGGCGAGGGTGTCCGCGGAAAGTTTGTAGGTCCAGTCCCGGTCCAGCGGCGGAAAGAGCGCCAGGGAGGGATCGTCGGGGGCGCGCAAGGGCAGGAGCCAGCGGGAGCCGAAGGGGGGAAGCTCGGCCGAGTTGGTGTGCAGGGTCAGGAGGCCTGTGCGTTCCTCGCCGGTCTTCAGGACGGTGGTATCGACGCGGACATTCTTGCCTGTGATGGGTTGCTTGGCCCCCGCTGGCAGCATGGTGAGTTCGTCGACCAGTCCGCCTATCGTCAGCTCGATGACTTCGGGTTTCTGGGATTTCTTGACCCAGTGAAGGTAGGCGTCGGTTCCCGTGCCGCCGGAGATGGTATAGGGGAAGACCAGCACTTTGTTGGCGGTTCCCATGCTGACATTGGCAGAGGTTGCGGTCAGGTCGTCCAGCGTCCATTTCCCGCCGCGGTGGCTCAGCAAGGCTTTGGTGTCGATCTCGATCGTGTCGAGGGCTGCCAGCATGGTGAAGGTGGCGGATTTCCCCGGCTTGAGATCGAAATGGAGTTTTTCCAGCCGGGCCCCGATTCCGGGGGCCTTCTTGAACCACCACTCCCATTCGATGCCGGTACGGGTGAGGTCTACGGTGGCGTCGTAGGTGTGGTGACCGGGGGCAATGGACCCCGTGAGGGAGTCCAGGGCCAGAGGGCCGTAGACCTTCAGGCCGCGACTGGACTTGAGGAACTCCAATTCCTCCACCATGGCGAGATTGCCGGCGATGGAGAAGTTCAGGGTTTTCTCGGCAAGCTGGTAGCGGGCATTGCCCATGACGGTGTTGCCCGCGATACGGGCGACCATGGGGTCGAAGACCAGCCCTTCGCTGCTGAGCTGGAAGTTGCCGGAAATATCTTCCGCGTGAAGTTTGGAGGGGCCATGCTCTATGGAGCCGCCGCTGAGGGAGAGGGTGCCCGTGGGGAAGGACTGCTCAGAATTCCAGGCGACGCTCATGAGGCTGAATTTGAGATCGGCTTTGGGCAGGGCGGGATCGGTCGGGGCGAATCGCAAGGCCCCGTTGCCCAGTTGGGCCTCGACGCCCAGGCGCGTGTTGTCCGCCTGGCCGTTCAGCGTGACGAAGAATTTGTAGGGCTTGGGTGCGTCTATTTCGAGGCTGCCGTACTGGGCGAGCCATTCCTTCATCACAAAATCGAGCACATCGTTGACGGGAAGCTGCTGGACCTCCACCCTGAGGTCAAGGTCGGGCAGGTCCTGCGCCAGGGAAATGGTTCCTTCCACCCGGCCTTCGAATTCCGGCGAGAGGGTTTTCGCGGAGTTGAGGGTGAGCATGCGCGTATTCACGTCGTAGCTTGCGAGGGCCGTGAGGAGGCCCTCGGTGGGGACGGGGAAACGCTGCGGGGTTGCGAGGGCGACATTGTTGAAGGGGAGCTCGATGGACACGACCATGGCCTTGCGGGGATAACCCGCAACGCGCAGGCTGGGCCGGACACTGCCGGAAGTGAAGAGATCGGTCGCGGTGGGCAGGAAGGCGGCGACATCCTGGGCGGTCAGGCCATCGCTCTGGAGGCGCAGGTCGAAATCTTCGAGGGAGGCATAGCGTGCGAAGACCTCGAAGGCGCTTCGGGAGGCCTGGTCCAGGCGGCCATCCAGATTGGCGATGATGTGGGGCGAATCGGAAAGTCGATTCAAGTCGAAATTAAGATGCTCAACTCGGAAAGTGGACTCCCCGACGATCCGGTTGATTTCCAGGGTGCAGTTCTTGCCGAGGGCCCGGAAGGGGATATTGCTGGTGAGGGCGGAGCGGCTGGTGAGTTCGTCGGTGATCCATTTATGGTCCACGGGGCGGGACAGGCGCACATGGGCATTATCGAGCTGGAGCCGGTCCAGCACCACCGCGCCCCGGAGCAATTCCAGGAGGCTTACGTGGAGCAGGGCTTCGGGAACCTCAATGTCTACGGTCGGTCCCGCCGGTGCGGCAAAGGCGAGATGGAGCTCTTGCAGGCGCAACCCGGCGATACCGTGGACCTGTACACCGCTGGTTTCGAGCTCGATGCCGGTGCGTTCTTCGATGGCGGTCTGGACACGGGTCCGCAGCACGGCGAGCTGGTATTTGGCGAGCAGCAGCCCGCCCGCCAGGAGCGCCGTTAACATGAGGAGAGCCAGCAGCCACAGACGTGTCTTGCGGCCCCGGCTCTCCACTGGTTTACGGTCATTCAGACCGGTCGTATCAATCGCCTGCACTCGCTTCCCGTACTACCTCTTCTGCTTCGGGCACGGCAGCGCCGCCGCCGCCCCATTGCAACCCGCGGGCCTGAATAATCTGCTCGCGCAACTGCTCGGTGATGGCCGGATTGTCTTTCAGGAACTGTCGGGTGGCTTCCCGGCCCTGGCCCATGTTTTCGCCATTCAGGGAGAACCATGCGCCGCTCTTCCGGATGAGCTTTTCGTCCACGGCCAGATCCAGGATATTGCCCTCCTTGGAAATGCCTTCGTTGAACAGGATCTCGAACTCGGCGTCGCGGAAGGGGGCCGCGAGCTTGTTTTTCACCACTTTCACCTTGACCCGGTTGCCTACATTCTCCTCTTTTTCCTTGATGGCTGCAATACGCCGGATATCGAGGCGGATGCTGGAGTAGAATTTCAGCGCGCGACCGCCGGTGGTCGTTTCCGGACTGCCGAACATGACGCCGATCTTGTCGCGAATCTGGTTGATGAAAATCACCAAGGTATTGGAGCGGCTGATGATGGCCGTGAGCTTGCGCAAGGCCTGGGACATAAGCCGCGCCTGGAGGCCCATGTGGCTGTCGCCCATGTCGCCTTCCACTTCCGCTTTAGGAACGAGGGCGGCCACGGAGTCGATGACAATCACGTTCACCGCATTGCTGCGCACGAGGCTCTCGCAGATTTCCAGCGCCTGTTCAGCCGTATCCGGCTGGGAGACGAGGAGGTTGTCGATGTCCACGCCGATCTTCGCGGCAAAGCCGGGATCCAGGGCGTGTTCCGCGTCGATAAAGCAGGCAATGCCGCCGTTGCGCTGGGAATTGGCCACCACGTGGAGCGCCAGCGTCGTCTTGCCGGAGGATTCCGGGCCGAAAATCTCCACTACGCGCCCCACGGGCAGGCCGCCGATACCGGTGGCTATATCGAGCGTCAGCGCGCCCGTGGAGATGGCCGCCACCTTCTGGTTCATACTGTCATCGCCCAGGCGGACCAGGGTCCCCCGGCCGAATTGTTTTTCAAGTTGGGCCAGGGCGATATCGAGCGCTTTGACCTTTTCACTATCCGCGGTTGGTTTGGCAGCCATTCGTCTTTCCTCCAGTTACACTGAATAAACGTTCACTATGTGCCCATCATGCCAAAACACTGAACGAATGTCAAGTAAAAAAATAAAAGGCTTCTTTATCGCTTGCAGGGACATCAGGGACGGCAGCGACACCAGTTGAATTAGCCCTGCCGTCCCTGATGTCTCTGTCGTCCCTGCAACTTCGTGCGGCCATTATGCAGAATCGACTTCCATTGCGGCAAGCGGATTGGACCAATGCGCATAACCTGTGGCATAATGATTATTGCACGGCGTAAATAGAAGGACGCCGCGCAGCGTTTTACCCAGACTTCGTGGGGGCGACATGGTCTCGACGGGGGTGGAAGAAACGTTGGTTGCGTGCCGAGGACTCCGGTGGCCTCGTAAAAAACCGGAACCCAATTAACTGCGAACAATCAACACGATTTCGCAATGGCTGCTTAATTGCAGCCTCGTCTTACCCTTGACCACCTGCTAAGGGGATAAGACGCACGACAGCGGGTCTCGCGCCGTGACGTCGGTGGAACGTCCGATAGAGTAGGTTTCCCCCTAGCGGCCTTGGATAGCGAGCCTCACGCGATCCCGGGTGGCGAATCTTAAAAGACGGGCTATGCACGTAGACGCCTTCGTGGACACACTTTCGGACGCGGGTTCGATTCCCGCCGCCTCCACCATTAGAGAATATCCGCAGCCCGCTGGCCAACCACGCCAGCGGGCTTTTTAGCATTCCATGCAAAAAGGAAAGGCTCGGGGTATTTTGAGTAGCGCTCGCTACCGCATCGAGCGAATGCCCGCATATGGAGGATGAGGCCGCAATGGTGACAGTCTACGTATTAAAGGGTGAGAATGGTAAACGCTACGTCGGCATCACGAACGATCTTGCCCGACGTATCGAGGAGCATCGGTCAGGCCGCTCAAAGGGCAGCCAGATCATCGGCGCTTTCATCCTCCTGCATACGGAGGAATTCCCCGACTATCCATCGGCTCGCACGAGAGAGAAGTTTCTCAAGTCAGGTCAAGGCCGGACGTGGCTAAACCAACTCGAAGATAGGACGCGGCCCGCCGGAGGCGGGTAAAGTTCGACTTGTGCGCCTCCGGCGCATTCCCGCCGCCTCCACCATTAGAGAATACCCGCAGCCCGCTGGCCAACCACGCCAGCGGGCTTTTTGCATCTATTTTCACGAGAAATGAGACTCTTGTGTGACACCCTGCCTGTTTGGCCGCAAAAGAACGCAATGATCGCAAAGAAAATAGATGTTCAGAAGTCGGACCTGCGTTTATCATCTACATAGGAATAATCTATGAGTAGGCTGAGTTCAAGAATAATAAGGCAGTCCCAGCAGATCGCGCTGCCGAAACATACGCGGGCTCTCAGCGAATCCAATTTCGTTGCTCGGTTCGGCTTAACTAAAGTGGGAGGCATGTCACACCTATGACCGACGAACCTGTCTACTGTTGCCACGTTTGCGGTGCATTTTTGGAGTCCTATACAATCGAAATCGAAATAAATGGTATGTGCATCAAATCGCCTCATCATTTCGTCTACCTTTATCGTGGGTGTGGAAAGCCGATTGGTCTCTGCAATGTCTGTTTTGATGGTCGACGTTTCGACGGATTCGCCCCCCACGAGGTCGCCTATTTCTATGAAGAGTTTACCAAACCAGATTGAACTCTACCCCCCCAAACGTGCGGTGCGGCGCGCACGACGAACGTCGCTGTCAGGATCATCGACGTTTCTGATATGGGCTTAGCTTTTCTCTTGGAGGCAGCAATGAACCAAGTCCAGAACATTACACACGCTCCTGGGGAAGGGATGCGACCGTGGATTGTCTACCTTGCCTATGCTGTCCTTGTTTACCCCATAGTCCCTCTCTTAGCCCTCTATGGCGAATGGGGTCTCGCCTGGTTTCATCTGGGCCACCAGCCTCTCCCTTCCGCGGACGACCCAAAATTTATCGACGGGTCCAGTTGGATGCACCCCGTCGTGGAATTAGCTCTCGTGTTTTATTACCCAGCCTGTTGTGCGGCCCCGGTGTTCATTAGCACATGTGTGGCCATAGCTCACGACGATTGGAAGAAACGGGCACTGAAGCTTGTTGCTATTCCGTGTCTGTGGATCGGCTCAGTGGTGCTGCTGATTTTGGACCCTTGGGGCGTAATGTATTGGTGGCTCGATTGATCCCAAGAGCGAAATCATTTATCTTCAACTTGAGAGCCACGGCTTGTGCTCATAGATTTTTTTTGAGTGCACTGACTTCAAAGAATTTGTGGCGCTCGTGGTATTGAGAATAAGAAGATAAATTTCGACCAACGGGATAGAAACATGAGCAATCCGATACCCGCTCTCGCAGCCGAAACCGAGGGCTTGAAAGAAGCCTACGCGGCGCTCAACCGAAACGACATTCCGAACTTCGTCAGAATCTTTGACGAAGGGATAGAGTGGGTCGAGTTTGCGGAGTCTCCGGATGCCGGGACCTATAGGGGACGGGCGACCGTCGAGGCGCACGCAACGCAGGCGCGTGCGACTTGGGCCGAGGGAAGCTGCGAGCCGGAACGGCTCATCGTCGCGGGCGACAAGATTGTCGTGTTGGTCTACGTGCACGTCAGGCTGAAGAACGAAACGGAATGGCGCGAAGGGCGCATCGCGGATGTCTACACCTTTCGCCATGGCAAGGTCATTCATATGCGCAATTTTTTTGAGCGGGCACAGGCGCTCGCGTGGGCCGGTGCCGACGCCGCCGAGGCGTAATCTATTCACCACTTTCCCTCCGGCTGATTTCCGTGAAATTCCGTGTCCTTCCGTGGTCAAGAAAAAACATTGACCACGGAAACGTTTAGAGCAGCCGTTGACCGCAGCCGAAGTTTTTGGACCACGGAGACACGGAGGCGCGGAGAAAAAGAGGAGTACAAAGCGCCAGCGCCAAGTACGGGTACGCCTTCGTTCGAAAAGGTCTCTCCAACTTCCTTCTCTCATTTATCTTCTCCGTGCCTTCGTGTACTCCGTGGTCGGCATTTCTTTAGATGCCCACGCGTTAATCGAAAACTAACGCGTCTTGCCTTGATCGAAAGCAGGTGTCGCCGTACAATGCCTCGCAATAGTTGCATTGCGCAGTCGTACTGCTCGCGCGACCCACAATTTGTTTTTAACCGGCCCTTTCACAAGCAACAAAGGTGAACCATGCAATCTCGACGGGAATTTCTAAGAGCTGCCGCCGCACTGGGCTCGGCTTCCGTGGTCTGGAGCGGCATGCCGGAGGCCATTGCGGCGGCGGCGGCCATTAATCCTGAGTTGGGCACCACCTATCTCGATGCGGAGCACGTGGTCATTCTCATGCAGGAGAACCGCTCCTTCGATCACGCCTTTGGCGCGCTTCGCGGCGTGCGGGGCTTTCGCGATCCCCGGGTGCATCGTCAGCCGAATGGACTGCCGGTCTGGTTTCAACCAGACACGGACGGCACGATGATTCCGCCGTTCCGCATGGACATGGAGGGCTCGAAGGTCACGTGGATGGGCGGCACGCCCCACTCCTGGCAGGATCAGATCGACGCGCGCAATGGTGGCCGCTACGATCAATGGCTTCCGGCCAAGCGCCGCGACGACAACTTTCCCATGACCATGGGCTTTTTCACACGGGAAGATATTCCCTTTTACTATGCCCTGGCCGATGCTTTCACGGTGTTCGACCACGCCTTCTGCTCTTCGCTGACGGGCACGACGCCGAACCGGCTGCACCTCTGGAGCGGAACCATTCGCGAGGATGCCGCCCATCCCGCGCGCGTACAGAACGGCGACACGGACTATGAAGCCGAAGCGGCCTGGACGACCTATCCCGAGCGCCTGGAAGACGCGGGGATTTCCTGGAAGATCTATCAGAACGAGATCTCGTTGGATACCGGGCTGGTCGGTGAAGAGGATGCGTGGCTCTCGAACTTCACGGACAACCCCATTGAGTGGATGAGTCAGTATCGCGTTCGCTATTCAAAGCAGCGCCGGGCCTACCTCCCGAAGCTGATCGAAAACCTCGGCGCGAGAATAGATGAGGCTTCCAAAGCCCTGGCCAGCGGCACCTTGTCCGCGGAGGCGTCGGCAAAGCTTGAGAAGGATCGGGCGAAAGGGGAGCAGATCCTCGATAGCGCCCGCTTGGAGATCGTGGAATACACGGAAGAAAACTGGCGCGACCTCAATGATAGAGAAAAGGCGCTTCATGAGAAGGCGTTCTGCAACAACGAAGGCGATCCCGATTATCGAAGTCTGGTGGAGCATAGCTATGACGACGACGGTCAAGCGCGGACCATACCCGTGCCCAAAGGGGACGTGCTTCACCAGTTCCGCAAGGATGTGGACACGGGCAAGCTGCCTGCCGTCTCCTGGCTCGTGGCGCCCGAGCGCTTCTCCGACCATCCAGGCTCCGCATGGTTCGGGGCATGGTACTTGAGTGAGGTGCTCAACATTCTCACGCGCGATCCCGAGGTGTGGAAGAAGACCGTCTTCATCCTTTGCTACGACGAAAACGACGGCCTCTTCGATCACGTGCCGCCCTTTGTAGCGCCCCATCCCAACCGTCCGGAAACGGGCAAGGTTTCCGAGGGCATCGACACCGCCGTGGACGTTTCCAATGCCCACGGTCGCGACCATTCCATCGGACTGGGCTATCGATGCCCCCTGGTGATCGCCTCGCCCTGGACACGGGGCGGCTGCGTGAACTCGCAGGTCAGCGATCACACGTCCATCCTCATGTTCCTGGAAAACTGGCTGGCGGGCAAGGGGACGCCGGTGGCGGAGTCCAACATCAGCGCGTGGCGCCGCACGGTTTGTGGCGATCTCACCTCCGCCTTCAAGCCCTATAACGGCGAAGCGTATCCGCTGCCGGACTATCTGGAGCGGGACGCTTACGTGGAGCGCATCCATAAGGCGAGCTTCAGTGAACTACCGAAGGCCGCCGCGCCCCTGAAGCCATCGGACGTGGAAGCTTTTCAGGTTGCGGCCTTTCAGGAAAGCGGCAGCCGCCCTTCCTGTCCCTTGCCCTACGAATTAGAGGCCAACTTCGAAGTGCAGCGCGATGGCGTTAAAATCAGGTTGGAAGCTGGCAACGCGCGGAACAAGGACAAGGCGGCCGGCGGCGCCTTCAACGCCTACGTCTACGGCGAGCCCATGATCTGCCGCGCTTACGCCGTGTCCCCGGGCGACGCCATCGAGGATCTGCTCCCGGTTGGGGGTGATTGCCACGTCCGAATCGACGGGCCGAACGGATTCATGCGCGAACTTCAATGCGCCGGAACGACCTTGTTCAACGCCGAGCTCCGTAGCGACGGCGCGAAACTCTCGCTGACCCTCGCCAATACTTCGGAGCACGATATCGAAGTCGCATTGGCGGATGAATCCTATGGCGATCACCTTGCCCCTGTTTCCCTGAAGCCGGGGCAGCAGCAAACGATTGAGATTTCCACGGAGCCGGGAAAACAATGGTACGACCTCTCCGCGAGCGCGCTGGGAACGCAGTATCGCTTTGCGGGCCGGGTTGAGACCGGGGAATGGTCCGTTTCCGATCCTGCGATGGGTTAACCCGTGCTATCGTCCGGTCATCTTTTCCAGGGCCACGGGGTAGCGATCACCTTCCACCGTGATGGATGAAGCGACCTCTTCGACCTCGCGGAGATCGTCGGAGGTCAGTTCGACGTCCGCCGCACCATTGTTCTCCACCAGGCGCTCCAGCTTCGTGGTGCCAGGGATGGGAACAATCCACGGCTTCTGGGCGAGGAGCCACGCGAGGGCGATCTGGGCCGGGGTCGCATGCTTCCGCTTTCCTATCTCGCCCAGCAGGTCCACCATGGCCTGGTTGGCTTTGAGTGCCTCGGGCGTAAAGCGGGGCAACATGCTGCGGAAGTCGTCGCTTCCGAAAGTTGTGGTGTCGTCCATTTTGCCGGTGAGGTAGCCCTTGCCCAAGGGGCTGTAGGGCACGAGACCGATGCCGAGCTCTTCGAGCGCGGGGATGACTTCCATTTCCGGGCGTCGCCACCAGAGAGAATATTCGCTCTGGAGGGCCGTGACGGGCTGGACGGCGTGCGCGCGGCGAATCGTCTGCACGCCGGCTTCGGAAAGGCCAAAGTGCTTGACTTTGCCTGCGGCGATCAGTTCCTTCACGGTACCGGCCACATCTTCGATGGGCACCTCGGGATCGACCCGGTGCTGATAGAGGAGGTCGATGGTGTCAATCTTCAATCGCCTCAGGGAGCCCTCGACGGCCTGCCGGATGTGGTCCGGGTGGCTGTTGAGTCCGGTCCACCCGGGCGTGCCATCGGGGTTGAGCTGAAAGCCGAACTTGGTGGCGATTACCACCTTGTCCCGCAGGCCGACAAAGGCTTCGCCGAGGAGTTCCTCGTTGAGGTAAGGGCCGTAGACCTCGGCGGTGTCAAAGAAGGTGATTCCGCGATCCACTGCGGCCCGCAGCAGGGTGGTCATCTCCTGCTTGTCCTTCGGTGGACCACAAGAAAAGCTCATACCCATACAGCCGAGTCCGAGGGCGGAGATTTCAAGGTTGCTGTTTCCAAGTGTTCGTGTTTGCATCGTTTTTACCTCAGGTGCCCCGGGGCTATGCTTTCAACGAGGCCATGTCGATGGAGAAGCGGTACTTCACATCGGACTTCAGCAGGCGCTCGTAGGCCTCGTTGATCTGCTGGATGGCGATGACCTCCACGTCGGCGGTGATGTTGTGCTGGCCGCAGAAGTCGAGCATTTCCTGCGTCTCCGCGATGCCGCCAATGGGCGATCCAGAGAGGCTGCGGCGGCCGATGATGAGATTGAAGGAAGAAATGGCCAGGGGTTTTTCCGGCGCGCCGACCAGGGTCATGGTGCCGTCGCGTCGCAGTAGATTGAGATAGGCGTTGATGTCGTGATCCGCGGAGACCGCGTCGAGGATGAAGTCGAAGCTGCCCGCGTGCTGCTGCATCTGGTTGGCGTCTTTTGAGAGCACGACCTCATCCGCACCGAGGCGCAAGGCGTCTTCCACCTTGCCCGGGGAAGTGGTAAAGACCACGGTGTGGGCACCCAGGGCGTGGGCAAATTTCACACCCATGTGGCCCAGCCCGCCGAGCCCGACCACGCCGACTTTCTTCCCTGCGCTGACGCCCCAGTGGCGCAAGGGGGAGTAGGTGGTGATACCCGCACACAGGAGGGGCGCGGTGCCGGCCAGGTCGAGATTTTCGGGCACGTGGAGCACGAAACGCTCGTCCACCACGATGCTGTCGGAATAGCCGCCATAGGTAACGCCGCCCAGGTGCTTGTCGGGCGAATTGTAGGTGAGGGTGCCGTTGCCGCAAAACTGCTCGAAGCCCGCCTGGCAATCGGGACAGGTGCGGTCGGAATCGACCAGGCAGCCCACAGCGGCGAGGTCGCCGACCTTGAATTTCTTCACATGGCCACCGACGCTGGTAACGCGACCGACGATCTCGTGGCCGGGCACGCAGGGGTAGACGGTGGGCATGAACTTGTTCCACTCATCGCGCACCTGATGGAGATCGGAGTGACAGACGCCGCAGAACAGGATCTCGATCTGTACATCGTGTTCGAGGGGATCACGACGTGGTATCTGGTCGCCCGCAAGCGGAGAAGTGGCACTGGCGGCGGAAAAGGCTTTGGCGTTTTTCATGGTGTTGCTCCTGTTCGTTGGGTATTTTTTGCAGGCAAACTGGGTTGGGTTGATATCCTGACCCAGGGATTTTCGTGAGGCGAATATAGGACAAGATTCCAAGTGGTCCATCCAGACTGCTTGTCCTGTCCATCGGACTTGTTCGAATTCTACACCCGCTTTCAAAAAGTAGACTATGACAATCCTCGGAGATGCTGGTACAATCCTCTAAACCACACCCCTTTCTGCCAGGTGGGCGAAATGGATGCAAGGAGAATCGCATGAAGAACTCAATGGACCGGGAAACTCGCCGCAGGCAAGCCGACTTGGAGGAACTTGCCCAGCGCATCGCGCGGGTGGCCCGGCGTGACGGCGGTGTCGAGATCCAGCCGGGCCTTCACTTCCGCCGCGGTTCGGACTCAACCGAGCGGTTCCACGGTGTCAGCGAGCCTTCCTTTTGTGTCATCGCGCAAGGGAGCAAGGACATCATGATCGGCGAGGAGCGCCTGCGCTACGACCCCGCGCACTACCTCATCACCACGGTGGATCTTCCGCTGACGGGCCAAGTGGTCGATGCTTCACCCGAGAAGCCCTATCTCGGTTTTCGCCTGGTGCTGGATCCGTCGGTCGTCACGACGGTCATGCTGGAGTTGGACAGTTCGGTGCAGCGCGGAGACGGCGGCATTGTGAAGTCGATTGACGTGAGCCCCCTGGATACCGACCTGCTGGATGCGACGCTGCGGCTCGCGCGGCTGGCCGACAGTCCGAATGACTATCGCGCCCTCGCGCCGCTCGTCATCCGCGAGATCATCTATCGCCTGCTTGCCGGCGCGCAGGGCAGCCGCATGCGCCACCTCGCGACCATCGGCGGCCAGGCGCACCGGATGGCGCGCGCGGTCAAGAAACTGAGCGAGAGTTTCGATAGGCCTTTTCGCGCGGAAGACGTGGCCCGCGAACTCGGCATGAGTGTCTCCGGCTTTCACGCCCACTTCAAAGCGGTGACGGCGATGAGCCCCCTGCAATTCCAGAAGCAACTGCGCCTTCAAGAGGCCCGGCGGCTGATGCTCAGCGAAGGGCTGGACGCGTCCGAGGCGGGCTATCGCGTCGGCTACCGCGACGCCTCCTTTTTCAGCCGAGAATACAAGCGGCAATTCGGCGATGCGCCCTCGCGGGACGTGGTGCGGCTGCGGGAACTGGCGTCGGCGGACATCGCATCATGACGCTGGCCCGGCTGATTTTAATCGCGATTGCGTGCATGTGCTGTGTCCACTTCACGGTTGCGGAGTCCACCGATCCGCGCTATATCTTTCTCAACGTGGCCTATGGCTCCGGTGAGCTGCGGGGCGAGAGCGAGGCGGACTACCGTGCTTGGCTGACGAAGATTTCGGGCGCAATTGCAGCGCCGGAGCGGGATGAAATGCGGGTGGGGGTATCGTGGATCTTCTCCGTGCTCAATTCCCCGATCGAGCAGAATGCCGAAGGGTTGCGCAGTCTCTTGCGTGCCAGCGAGGCCACGGGCGTGCCGGTGCTCATTGTGCTCGATGGACAGAACTGGTGGGAGAAGCGGCCCGAGTTGTGGAACTGGTGGGACCCCGCGCGACCGGGCTATGACCCGGCGAACGCGGAGAATGTGGAGTGGACCACCTGGGACGCCAGCGGCGCGGTGAAGATCGGATGGCGCAACTGGGGACGTCAGTTGCGCGTGGCCCCCGCGCAAAACATCATGAGTCCAAAGGTGCTCGAAGCCACGTTGGAGCCCATGACGGCGCTGCTGCGTATTGTTGAGGATTGGCGCAAGGGCCTGACGCCGGAGCGCGCCCATCTCTTTGGGGGCGTGAAGCTGGGCTGGGAGGCCGGTATCGGCTACAACGCTTTTTACTATCCGGATGGGAATCATTTTGCCGAGCAGTGGCCTGCCGAGGAGACGCACGATCCCGTCTATGGTCTGGATGCAACCAAAGGACTGAGTGGCGGCCTCGCCCAGATTGGCTATGCGGCTGTGAAGACCGCCGGTATCAAAACCGAGGGCGCGTTGACCCGAGAAGATCTCGGCGGAGTGGTTCGGCGCTATCTCGGGTTGCTCGCGAAGGCCGCCGGGGACGCCGGGTTGCCGCCCGAGATGGTCTACGTCCACGGGGGCGGAACCCTGGAGCCTTTCGAACTTCACATCCCCTTCGAAGCGGTTTTCAACGATTGGTCCACACCGGGATGGAGCATTTACTGGAAGAGTCCGGCGGACATGCCCCCAATTGAAGAGGCGATGGCGCAGGCGGGCCGCTCACGCTGGGCGGCCGTAGAGTGGCTGTGGCCCGGTCAGGATCGCGCGGCCTGGGCGGAGCATTTTGTGAAGACCTTTCAGTTTCGCGATTGCCGCCAAATCACGGTCTACAATTGGGAAGGCATCGAGCAGGACGTCGGAGCGCTGGAGGCGATCCGGCAAGTGGTGGGCGAATGGGCGGAGCCGGGCGCGGTGCGCTGAGGAAGTCGCTGAGCGCATCACCACGAAGCCCACGAAGTACACGAAGAGGAAAAAGGGGAAGGAAGAGTCCAGCACCGATGATTCCACCTGGCAATCCAGGCAAAACACATCGTTCTGACCTCCCAATTAACTTTGCGCCTTAGCGCCTTTGCGTGCCGATTGTATTTCTACTGTGCGTTCTTGTCCATTCCTACTCATGAGACGTTTACACACCAATCGGCTGACGTCTTAAAAGTGATCACTTTTTCCCCGCGCGGTCCACGGCCTGACGGAGGGCGGGGCGTACGCGGTGGTGGTAGGGATCATCGGTCTCCAATTGGCAGTGGTAGATCTCGACCAGGCGCAGGAGGGCCGCTTCGGCGGCGGGACTCTCCAATCCCGCGCCTGCGAAGCGCTCGCGGTCAAGGAGGGCGCGAAGGTGGAGGATTTCCCAGCGCCAGCTTGTGCGCGCCCATTCGGGCAAGCGGGCATGAACACCCTCCGCCAGTGCGAAGGCGCGATGCACTTCTTCGGCGTTGGCCGGCTCCTTGGCGAAGGCGCGGCTTGCGGCGCTTTCAAGAAGATTCACGAGCGCCAGCACGTCTTCCGTCACATTCGGGCCGAACTCATAGGCGATGTACTCTTCCAGTGTGGTCCGTGCGGATTGATCGCGATTCCAGTAGAACTGGAGGACGATGGCCTTGCTCATGTCTTCGTAGATGCCTTCGCTGTAGGGGAAGCCGCCGGAGACGGACTGTTTCACCTGATCCCACAAGCGCTGGAAGCGCGTGGGCAGAGGATGGGCGCCGACGCCGCCCCAGGGCCAATTGCCCCACATGCTGATCTCGGGGAAGTTGATGAGGGGCAGTTTGCCGGGCACGGTCACGTCCAGCGGATAGCGCGGGAAGTCTTCGTGGGAATCGGCCAGGATGTAGTTTGCCCAGTCATTCTGCTTTGCGAGTACGTCCGTGAGGCCCTGCCATTCTCCCTCGGGTGGCGTGTCGAACATCCAGGTGCTCACGATGGTCTTCAGATTCGGGAAATACTTGCGGCCGAGGAGCGTCAGGTCCCGGGAAATCTTCACATAGCCGTTCCTGCCCCAGGGCGCGCACTGATCGCAGGAGCAGCCGCCTTCGTCATAGGGCCACATGCAGACCAGGTCCAGGCCGACGTCCGCCAGTTTCTGGTAGAGAATTTCGGTGTTCTCCATGAGGTAGGCGTGGCCCTTGGGATTGCTGGGACAGATGGGGTGGCCGCTGTTTCCCCGGCGCTTCGTGGGGTCGGGCAGGCGCGCTGCGCGGATGTCCTCCGGTGCGCCGATGAACATGCAGTTGTTCAATCCCGTTACGAACTGGAGGCCGAGTTCCCGTGCGGAGACCACATACTGGCGCAGCTTCGCCATGGCGGGTTCCGCTTCGGGGTCGTCCCAGCCCTGCAGATTGATCATGGGGAAGATGACCATGATGGCATTCACGCCCCAGAGCGCGAGGTCTTCCATGTAGCGAATCACTTCCGCTTCCAGCGCTTCGTGATACCAGTTGTGGAAGTGAGAGGCGAAGTACATGCCCCGTAGGGAGCCCTGCGGCGCCGAAGTGCCGCGCCAGGTCGAGGGCTGAAAGCCGCCATCGTAGCCGCTGGTGCGAAGGAACTTCCCAATGCCATAGAGCAGGCCGCTCGGTGATCCACCCGCAATGCGCACCGCGCCGCGCTTCTCATCGATACGGAAGGCTTCCAGAGGGAGTTCCTTGTCCACCGTCAAGACAATCTTTGCGCCGCTTCTACCCTCTAGAACGCGAATGGAACAACGCTGTTCGATTCGATCCTTCAAGATCGCAAAGCCCCGGGCGACGAGGGGAGCCCCGTCCGCGTTGATTCGAACCTTCAGGGTCGGTGCGGTGGAGTTCTTCTCAGCCGCATGGGCGGTGCCGGTCACGTCGGCGAAGCCGGCCAGGCCCAGCGCGGTGGCGCCCTTCAGGAAAGTTCTTCGGTTGTGTGCGTTCATGGATTGCTCTCTCCTCTTCCGTGGAGCCCCGATTCGCTCCAGTATCCCCCGTGTATCGCAAGGCTGGCGCCCGATGCGCGTCGGCCTATTGTAACCCATGGAACTCGGATACGCGATCAGCACTTTGTTAAACTGGCTCGTGCAGCGTAATAGGCCGATCCATCCAACGAGAGGAATCCATGTGAGCGTCCATAGCCGATGTCTTATTGTCGTGTGTTTCGCCCTGGTCCTCGCCGGGTGCCAGAGTGTGCCCCATCGGGGACTTTCCGAATCCGCGGCGTCCCATTCGGCCGATTTCTATGTGGCGGTCGATGGATCGGATGGATGGTCCGGTCGCCTCGCCGAGCCGAACCGGGAAAGAAGCGACGGGCCCTTTGCGACCCTCGGGTGCGCGCGGGATGCGGTGCGCCAATTGAAATCGGAAGGTGGCAAGCGCGATATTCGTGTCTTGATTCGTGGCGGAACCTATCGACTGGACGAGACAGTGGTCTTTTCCCTGGCGGACGCCGCGCCGGAAGGGGGGACGATCACCTATGCGGCCTTTGAAGGCGAGCGGCCCGTGTTTACCTCCGCCATTCCGATCATGGGTTGGAAGCGCCTGGAGAAGAAGCACCCCTTCTTGCCCGAGAAGGCCCGCGAGGAAGTCTGGATTGCCGAGGCGCCCGCCGAGTTGGATGTGGTGCGCTCGCTCTTCGACGGAACCGAACGCTTGCCCCGGGCGCGCTCGGCGGGCTTCACGCCCGTGCCGCTGCAGGCGAAGGACCCGCTGCCGCCGGACCAGATGCGCTGCCCCGAGGGGGCCGTGAAGAATTGGCCCGACCTCGCGAACGGCGAACTCCGCGTCATACCCAATTGCGACTACGAAATGTGTCTGCTGCCCTTGGCTGAAGTGGACGAAGCGAAAAGCGTCCTGCGCACGACGGCCCCCGCATCGCGCACGATGGGCAGGGTTAAGTTCTTCGATGAGACGGCGTGGGTGGAGAACGTCATGGAAGTGCTCGACCGGCCGGGCGAGTGGGTCTACAGCGCGGCGGAGCGCCGGCTCTATCTTTGGCCCATCGGGGGCACGCCCTCAAGCTTGATCACGGCACCAAAGCTGACGGAACTAATCCGGGTGGAAGGAGATATCGACTACGAGGGCCCGACCGACACACCGGTAACGGGGCTGACATTTCGCGGGCTCACCTTCACCGGGGGCGAGCGCCGACCCTGGGACGGCGACACCCATGGCGAGCTGCAACACAAGTGGGAGCACTTCGATTCGCCCACCGCGCTGGTCCGATTTCGCGGCACGCAGGATTGCGCCGTCGAAGCCTGTCGTTTCATCGATTCCAGCGGCGCGGGACTGCGCTTCGACCTCACCAGCCTGAATAACCGCGTCGTGGGCAACGAAATGGCGCATCTGGGCGGCGTGGGCATTCTTGTAGCGGGTTATGGCCCCGGCACGAAGGACGTGAGCAAGCACAACGACGTGTCCAACAACTGGGTGCACCACATCGGCGAAGAATACTGGGCTTCGCCCGCGATCATGGTCTGGCAGAGCGGCGAGAACAAGGTAACCCACAACCTCATTCACAACACACCCTACTCGGGCATCACCGTCAGTGGCCGCACGGGCTGGACCGCCGAAACGGAGGACACCTTTCGCGCCCATGAGGCGAAGCCGCCCGCGTACGAGGAGCTGCTGAAGCAAAAGCCCGGCGCAACCACGGCCTATCGCGAATGGTGGGAGGGGCGCGAGCCTTACATGCACGGGCGGAAGAACTTCGTGGCATGGAACGACATTCATACCATCATGGAAGTGATGGGGGATGGCAACGCGATCTACATCTCCGGCACGGGCCGGGAGAATCACATCTATCAGAATTACATCCACCACATCGACGGGGACGGCGTAGCCTCCGGTCTTCGCTGCGACAACGATCAGTACGAGACCATCATCGAGGGCAACGTGCTCTACAAGATTCGAAGCGCCCAGACCGGCATTTCCACGACCGAAATGAACCACATTCTGAACAACATGATCGTGGATATCATCCCCAGTCGCCGTCCGATCACCCGGCCCAACATCGTCCACGGCTACATTGCCGTGCCCAACGAGATGTGGCCCTTTGAAGGCGCAAGAATACAGCGCAACATCATCTGGTCGCCCCGTGCGGACTATTGGCCTATCGTCGAGCACAAGAGCCTGGCCACGGGCGCGGGGGATCGGCTTAAAGGTACCTTCACGGATAACAACCTCTACTGGTGTCCCGAAGTTCCCGCGTGGGGCCAGCGCCACATCGACGAGCAGCGGGGCAAGGGTTACGGTGTGGAAACACACAGTCTCTCGGCCGACCCGATGTTTTTTGATCTCGAGAAGGGCGACTTGCGCCTGAAACCCGACTCGCCCGCGTTCACCCTTGGCTTTGAGGCGTGGGATGTGTCAACCGCCGGGCTGGAACCGGGCCACCGTTATCACATCCCGAAACCTTGATTACCGAATCGCGGTCCGCGACATATCGCGCGTTGATTTCCCGCTTGTTCGCGGAGGGAGGTCTGCCGTACACTGTTTGTGTGTTGTGTAATTGCAACGAAGAGCAATCGTGACAGGCGTGCATCGACGGGGGAGTCGATGTCGAGCGAGCGCCGTCGAACGGGGAGAGCCCAATGAAATCCATTCGCGAAAAGATTAAAGAGAAGGGCGTCCTCGTGTCCGACGGCGCGTGGGGCACCCTGCTGATGGCCCAGGGCCTGAAAGTGGGGGAGTGTCCGGAGCTCTGGAATGTAGAGCATCCCGATGCGGTGCGCAGCATTGCCCAGCGCTATGTGGAGTCGGGATCGGACATCGTGACCACCAACAGCTTTGGCGGATCGCGCATCAAGCTCGCGGCTTATGGGCTCGAGGACAGGATGGCCGAGATCAATCGCGCCGCCGCGCGCCTGTCCCGTGAGGCCGCCGGAGATGGGGTGAATGTGGCGGCGTCCATCGGGCCGACCGGCAAGATTTTGATGATGGGCGATATCAGCGAAGACGAACTGGTGGAGGTTTTCGGCGCGCAGGCCCGTGCATTGGAAGAGGGCGGCGCGGATGCCTGCATCATCGAGACCTTTTCAGCCATCGACG
Organism: Candidatus Hydrogenedentales bacterium; assembly: GCA_942492815.1. Taxonomy (GTDB): domain Bacteria; phylum Hydrogenedentota; class Hydrogenedentia; order Hydrogenedentales; family JAEUWI01; genus JAEUWI01. The sequence goes on from OW818658.1 coordinate 1,403,894, forward strand.
AGGCCGTGGTGGCGGTGAAGGCGGTGAAGGCCTGCACCTCCCTTGAAATCATCTGCTCCTTTACCTACGATAGTTGTGCGGGTGAAACCTACTACACGATGATGGGCGCATCGCCCGCCGATATGGCGGCTGCCCTGCTGGACGCGGGTGCCGATATCCTGGGCACCAATTGCAGCCAGGGTTCCGAGCCCATGATCGGCGTGGTCCGGGCCCTGCGCGCGGCCGCACCGGATACGCCCATACTGGTGCATCCCAATGCCGGGTTGCCCGTGCTGACAGCCGATGGCGAATCGTACCCGGAGACGCCTGACTTCATGTCCGGCTGTGTGCCCGCCATGATCGCCGCCGGGGCCAATATCATCGGCGGCTGCTGCGGCACTTCTCCGGCCCATATTCGCGCCATCCGCGAGGCCATCGCCCGGGCATGATTACCCAGTAAAGGAGCCGTCATGAGCACAACCACGGAAGCCACCCTGTCCACCGTCGGCCAGTTGCGCAGCTACATCGCGCCCGCCGCACCGGCCACGCGCACGCCCTGCGATGGCTCCGAGTCCGACCTGCGAGTCGAGTATGGTTTCACCCCCCTGTGGTATCGGGAAAATTGCGACGTAGACTTTTCGGAGCGCTGGCACCTCGATCCGATTTATCGCGGCGAAACGCTGGTGCGCATGCGCCGGGAACTGAACCGGCGCTTTCCCAGTCTGCAACTGGGCGGCGCGAATCCCGAGGCGGCGCCGTCTACGCTGGACGGTGTCCACGGGGCGCTGACCATTTCGAGAATCTTCGGTGTCGGCGCGGAGTATTACCCCGACAACTGGCCCGCCGCCCGGCATGAGTACCTGAGCGAAGCCGAGATCAAGACGCTGGAAGTGCCTGATCTTTCCTCCAACCCGGTATTTGTGCAAATCATGGAGCAGGCGGATCTCATCGAGCGCCACTTCGGACGTATCGAAGGCTACATCAACTGGCAGGGCGTGCTGAACAACGCCTTTCGGATTCGGGGCGACCAGATATTCATCGATCAGATGATGGATCCCGGACTCGCGTGCCACCTTTTCGAGGTGGTGACCCAGACCATGATCAGCGGCATGAAGTTGCTCTATGCCCGGCAACGTGAAACGGGCGTTATCGTCCGTCATGCCACCGTGAGCAATTGCGTCGTGAACATGGTGTCGCCCGATCAGTATCGCGAGTTTATACTTCCCTGCGACAGGATGCTGTCCGAGGCCTTTGAACACTTCGGGATCCACAATTGCGCCTGGAATGTCGATCCTTATATCGACGACTACGCCACTATCGAGAAACTTGGCTATGTGGATATGGGAATAGATTCCGACCTGCGGCGCGCGCGGGATTTGTGCCCTCGGGCTCGTCGGGCCGTGATGTATCGTCCGACCGACCTTACGGGCAAGTCACTTGACGAACTGGCAGCCGACATGGCGCGTATTCGTCGTGAACTGAGCCCCTGCGACATTGTCATGGCCGATATCGAGGCTGGTACCCCCGACGAGCGGGTGCTGGACCTCGCCCGGCTGGTGGAAGTAACGCTGGAGATCCCACCCGACGCGTGAGTGATGGGAAGTGCCTCAGTGTGAGCGGGCGTAGTCCCGAAGGCACTCCACATTGGCCAGGGGTGTGCCGCGGGGTACCTCGCAACCCGCCCCCACGATGTAGAGGGGGCCGGCGTCCCGGTAGCAGTTTTCCAGCGTGTCCGTAACGGTGTCCACGGAACTGTTGCGCAGCACCGAAACCGGATCCATGTTCCCGAGGAGCACTTGCCTGGCTCCCATGGCGTGGCGGGCTTCCGCGAGGGAGGCCAAATAGTCCAGGTCCACGATGTCGCAACCCAGGCGGCCCATCCCCGTAAGTATGGCGGACGTATTGCCGCAGATGTGGAGACGGACCAGGGTGCCCATGGCATGGAGTCCGTCCACCAGTTGCTTCTCGTAGGGGAAGACGAACTCTTCATAGAGTTGAGGGCCGATAAGGGAGGCCGCCGCATCGCCCACGCCGATGATGTCGGCCCCGGCATCCACCTGCGCCTTCGCAAAGGCCAGGGCCATTTCCACGTTGAATGCGAAAAGGTCGTGGATGAAGGCGCCGTCGTCGTAGAAGTCCATCATGAGGGTGTTGATCCCGCGCAGGTCGGCACCCTCGGCGCAGGGGCCCTCCACCCAACCCTCAATGAGTTTCTCCCCGCCCACGCGCTCCTTGAAGAGTGCCGCGGCGAGCACCCGGTCATGCATGCGCCCACCGCCGAGGGGATCGGGCATTTTCAACGTGAGCAAGTCGGCCTTGTTCGCGAGGCGTGCATTCATCTCGTCAATCGCGGGGGGCTGGTCGTCGAAATACACCACCGTCGCGCCGCAATCCGCCGCTTCCCGGCCGGGGTCGGAGATGCAACTCACGTGATCGAAGTCGAAGCGCTCCGCCGTGCGAATCTGGGCTTCCACCAGCACGCGGTAGTCGCTCGCATAGTCGCGATAGTGAACCCCCGTCTGGTCGGCGGCGTACATCATGGTAATGGGCATGAGCGGCAGGGAATCCGGCGTTTTCCCGGATAGCATGGCCAGAACCCGTTCGCGACCCGTCATACGATTTCTCCTCCGTCGGCGGCCCTAGAAGGACAGCAGACATTGCCAGACATACATATTCGCCAGGGTGTCCACATTATCCCAGACGCGTTCCAGGATGCGTTCGTCGCCCTGGACCGGGGCCAGTTCCTTTCGCTTCTCCGCCCACGGCATGCAGGCACCCGCCTTCAGATTCGGGACCGGAATTCGGGTCATGGCGTCGGCAATCGAGATGGGCGGGTTCAATCCCGGATTCGGGGGAACGGTGTAGGACCCGGTTGGGCCGTACACGCCATAGGCCCGGGTGAACTCGGTCATGGCGCGAATGTTTTCCACACGGGCGTCGTTCTGGATGATCGCGCTCGCGTCCATGATATAGCCGCCGTCGCCCGCGACCGCGTCAATCACCTCTTTGCAGCGGGCCTTGACCTGCTCTGGCGTGCCATAGGAAAGAAGGGCATTGGGAATGCCCCCGCTGATGCAGAACTTCTTGCCGAGTACCCGGTGGGCTTCGAGAATGTCGCCGCGATCCACGTGGTACTGGATGCTGCCGGGTGGGAGCTCCGCAAAGGCTTCCAGGTGCGCGTCCCAGTCGCCTTCGGCGTAGAAGAGGGTCTGGTGGCCGTGGGCCCACAGGGCTTCGACAATCGGCTTCAACGTCGGCCAGTTGATGGTGTTGAAATGCTCCAGCTTCACAAAGGGCGCGCCACCCCGATGGAGCCAGAATCCGATGGGAACGTTCTTGTCGGGGTCCGCGGTCGTCAAGGCCACATTCAGCAGGTGGGGCATGAGGGCCTTGCAGGCTTCCAGCACCAGCTCCGGCCGCTCCAGCAGGTCCATCGTCAGGCCCATGTAACCCCGGAGCTTGTCGCCCAGAATGTCTAGGGGCGACTTGAAGATACCCGCGATGGCGGAGACGGTGCCACATTCCGTTTTCAATTGTTCGATGGCGGGAGGGAAGGCATTGAAGTAGGCCAGCATGGCCATGCCACCCTTGAGGAAAGACAGATTGTTGCGCGTCGTGACGGGTTCGCCAATGGGGCACACGTCTCGCGAAACGCGGGGGAGCCAGACATTCATTAGAAACCCGGTGGGGTCCGCGATGAGTTGCTCGTATTCATCGGCCTGCATGAAGGACTCGCCCTCCGGCGGCTCCAGAAATTGGAAAGCGGTGTTGGCCGAAATTTCAATGCCGGGGGTGGCGTAGTACTTCAGGCCAATCGCCTGGGTGAGGCCGGTCCAGACATAGACCATGCTCGCGGGGACGGCGTCCCAGTCAAAGTCCGAGGCGCATTTGCGCATGGCGCGAAAGGCCAAGTCGTAGTCGTGGGTCACTTCCTGGCAGGTGTAGCCCGCATAGGTCGCGGTGAACTCCGCAGCGAATGGCCGTATCGGTATCGAATCGGGCTTCCCGTTTCGAAGGGCGGTCGTGTAGCGGTTGAAGCGTTCCGCGTAGCGTTGGGCGGGATCGTTCCCCATGGTGTTGTTCCCCGGTATTCGTGGTGCGCCCACTTCCCCAAAGGGGCGCTGGTGCCCCCTATCATAGATCGGCGGCGATGCGTTTACAATCATTATCTGCTTCGGTACCAGTCTCCGCTGCGAACCGCGGAGAATTTAGGGTGGTCTCGATGTGTCTGGGAGGAGTATGATCGGCTCAGACGCTCCGCCCGGGAGTACCCGACATGGCATCGAGGCCGTGCCCCAGACTTCCGTTGCAACGGAGTTGCCATGGAGAGACGGGAAAATGGACTCATTGCTTGAATTGATTGCACTGTACACGGAACGGGGCAAAGTAAACCGGGATGCTCCCTATCCGCCCGACCTCAAGGGACAGGAAGGGGTGGACGAACTGACGGCCCGCGCGCTCGCGGAGGGCGTGGACCCAAACCGAGTCCTCAATGAAGGGCTGATGGCCGGGATGAGTCGGATCGGGGAGAAGTTCAGTCGCCATGTGGCCTTCGTTCCCGATCTGCTCATGGCCGCGCGCGCCATGGGAGCCGGTATGGCCCACCTCAAACCTTCGTTCGATTCCGGTGTGACGAAACACAAGGGCATCTTCGTCATCGGGACGGTTCAGGGCGACCTGCACGACATCGGCAAGAATCTTGTCGCCATGATCATGGAAGGCGGCGGCTGGGAAGTCGTCGATCTGGGGGTTGACGCGTCCGCAGAAAAATTCATCGCGGCCATCGACGCCCATCCCGGTTGCATCGTCGGGCTGAGCGCCCTCCTGACGACGACGATGATGAACATGGAAAAAATCGTCCAGGCCATTAAGACGCAGCGACCCGAAACGAAAGTCATCGTGGGTGGTGCGCCGCTGACCCAGGAATTCTGCGAGAAGATTGGCGCGGACCACTATTCCCGCGATCCCCAGTCCGCGCTGCATTTCCTTGCCGCCGTGGGCACCTGATCGGCGTGGCTGGAAAGGTCGTGCGAGATGGACGGACCACGTTCAGAGACGACACCCGAGACCTTCCACTTTGACGTGGATGTTGCGACGCTGGCATTGACCAGCGACCTGGTCGCCCGGGGAATGGGGTATTCGGGCGGCGTGGAATCCACCCATTTCGGGGAAGATCTCGATCGCCTGGTAGACGCGGCCCACACCCATGCCCGGATCCAGGGCGGTTTCCGTGTTTTTCCGCCCGAGAAGGTCCTTCTCGAACACGAGGGGTTTCGCGTCCAAGACCACTTTTTCGAAACCGGGCGCGTTATCGCCCGTCCGCTGCAGGGGGCAGGAACCCTCGCGTTCTTTGTCGTCACGGCGGGCAAGGGAATGACCGACTGGTCCCAGAAACTCATGGGTGAGGGCGATTGCCTTCAGGCCTACTTTGTGGATGCGCTCGGTTCGGAGCTGGTGGAAAAAGCGGCGGACTGGGTGGAAGAGCGCATCATCGAGTGGGCCCGGAAACGGGGCCGGGGTACGACGAATCGTTACAGCCCCGGCTATTGCGGCTGGAGCGTCTCGGAGCAGCACAAGCTCTTCTCCCTCCTGCCGCCAGACTTCTGCGGTATCACGCTCACGGAATCGGCACTCATGCAACCGGAGAAGTCGGTAAGTGGTGTCATCGGTATCGGCGGCGCGGTGACGAAGGAGGCCTACGGGTGCAAAATTTGCACCATGGAAGACTGCTTCCGCCGCTCGATAGACCGTACTCCGGGCGAGGAAATGACGCCCGCTTGAAGCTGATTATGTACCACAGTTGACAACGCGGGGGGGGGTAGTCGTTGCTGCCGAGGTCTCTCGGGGCGTCACAGACACAAAGAATACAATCACGTGCTCCACGAGGCTGATTGTGACCGCTGTGGGGCGAGTCGTGTGGAACGAAGATAAAGGAGAGTGCCATGAAATGGAAATATGAAGACGGCGCATGGAATCCCTATCTCGCCGGAGCGCTGGTCGGTCTGCTGGCGATTGTGTCGGCCGTGGCCACGACCTATGTGATACCGAAGACACAGCTTCTCGGGGCATCCACCACCTTCGTACGCGCCGCCGGCCTCACGGAGATGTGCGTGGTACCGGACCACGTCAGTGCGAACGCCTATTTCACCAAAGAGAAAGTGAAAGTGGACTGGCAGTTCATGTTTGTTGTAGGCATCTTTCTGGGGGCGCTCGTCTCTTCGCTTACCAGCGCCAGTTTCAAATTGGAAAGTGTCCCGCCGACGTGGAAGGCGCGTTTTGGCGACTCCATCGGCAAACGTGCTTTGGGCGCCCTTGGCGGGGGTGCCGTCGCCATGTTCGGCGCGCGCCTCGCGGACGGCTGCCCCAGCGGCCATGGGTTGAGTGGTTTGATGCAATTGTCGGTCAGCGGCTTGGTCGCGATGGCCATGTTCTTTGGCGCGGGGGCTCTCGTAGCCCATTTCATCTACAAGGAATCCTGACATGGGCGTGCTATTACTCGGACTTATCACGGGCGTCATCTTTGGCGTTCTACTGCAGAAGGGCCGCGTACTCCGCTTTGAGAAGCAAGTGGGCGCCATGCTCCTGAAAGACATGACCATCCTCAAGTTCATGATGTCCGCGATTTTGGTCGGGCTGGTCGGGCTCTACGCGCTGTCGGATATGGGTATCATCACCCTGAGTCACAAAGCCATGAACGTCGGCGGTGTCGTTCTGGGTGGCCTGCTCTTCGGCGCGGGCTGGGCCGTCATGGGGTATTGTCCCGGAACCTCCGTCGGCGCGTTGGCCGAGGGACGCTGGCACGCGATCTTTGCGGTGCTGGGTATGCTTATCGGTGCTGCCGTGTACGCCGAAGTGTACCCGGTAATGCTGACGTCGGTCCTGGCCTGGAAAGACTTTGGCAAGGTCGGCATTTCGGAGTCCCTCGGCGTTTCACATTGGGTGGTCATTCCCATTTTCGTAGCGGGAACGCTGGCGATGTTCGCGTGGTTTGAGAAGAAGAAACTATAGTACAGGAATTGCGCCAGCCATCGAATCCACTTGGGGCAGCCTCCGGCCGCAACCAAACGTTTTACCACGAAGGCCACGAAGAGCACGAAGAAGAAAACGGGAAGAAAGCGTTCTGCGACCATGCCTCCGCCCAGTAATCATGGTATGGTCAGAATGAGCTTGCGTCCCAACCTTCTTTGCGCCCTGGCGCCTTTGCGTGCGAAAATTCCGAAAACAGCGTTGCAGGCGTGTTCAAGAGCGGATAGGAGAGACGTATGCGTGCAGGTTTCAGAATTTTCGGTCCGCTTCTGCGGGGCGCGGTGGTGTCCTGCTGTCTAATGGTCGGCGCAAGCGCGGAGGACGTGGGAGGGGCCGCACGCCCAGCTTTTTCTCCTGCAATCGGCGAACGCCAGTTGTTCCTGGATGATGGGGGCATCGCGGCCACCGAAAACCTTTCGCGCACGATGCACACGCCCGTGAAACGGGGTGCCGTGATCCGGCCCACGCCGCCCGACGAAACTTCGCTCCAAACCCGGAGCGCGCCAGCATGGGACCCGGCGGCGAAGGTCTACAAGATCTGGATGCTGGCCTCGCGTACGGACGGGAGCAGCGGAACGGCCTATGCCGAGAGCGCCGACGGGCTACACTGGACAAAACCCGCCTTGCGACAGAAGGAAGTGCGGGGTTCGCTGGAGAATAACCTGGTGACGCCCGATCCCGCACGGGAGTGGCCGGCGAATGCCATCGAGAATGCAGTCTATGATCCCGATGACCCGGATCCTGCCCGGCGCTTCAAGGGCTTCGCCAATTGCTATGACCGCGAGCCGATGGTGAGTCCCGATGGCATCCACTGGACGCTGCTGGATGTTCCGAAACTGAAATCGAGCGATGAGTCCAACCTCAGCTACGATGCCCGGACGCGCACCTTCATTGCGACGTTGAAATCCTGGGGGCCCCACGGGCGTTCCCACGTCATAACGACCAGCCAGGATTTCGAAACCTGGACTGAGCCGGTATTGACTTTTCACGCGGACGATCTCGATCAGGAGATCGGCCGAAAGAACATTGCGGCGCGCTTTGCCGATCCCGCGTTGCAGCAGCCTTCTCACAATATCCCGGAAACCTACAACGTGGACGTGTACAACGTCTCCGTGTTCCGCTATGAGGGGCTTTATATTGCCATGCCGTCCTTCTACCATCAGACCGGCAAGGTCCCGAAGGACTGGCCGGGCTTCGATGACCCGCGTATCCCGCCGGACATGGTAAAGGGCTACAAGGAAAGCGGAGACTGGAGCGGCTTCCACCAAGTGCAATTGATGTGCAGCCGTGACCTGAAGGACTGGCAACGTCTCGGGGATCGGAAACCTTTCATAGACTCTTCCAAGTTGGACAGCGGGGCCTATGATCTGGCCTGCGTACTGCCTCCCTCATTTCCTGTCGTGCGCGGGGACGAACTCTGGTTCTACTACACCGGCGGAATGAACTACGGACTCGCCTTGAACAAGGGCGTGGCCTCGGACGCCTTTGCGGTCTGCCTCGCGGTGCTCCGTCGTGATGGCTTCATTTCGCTCGACGCGGGAGACATGCCCGGGACCGTTACGACGCAACCATTCACGATGCCGGAGGGCGCATTACGGGTGAATGTGGATGCCTACGGCGGCGAGCTTCGGGCCGAAGTGTTGGCGGATGGGGGAGAGGTTCTGGCCGTGTCGGAAGTGATTTCAGGGGACCATCCGCAGGCCGAACTGGACTGGGAGCGTGGGGCGCTTGATACGCTCCGGGGAAAAGAAATAAGTCTGCGCTTCACCTTGAGGAAGGGTAGCTTCTACGCATGGTGGTTCGGCGAAGAGTAGCGAGATTGCGGCGCTGCAGGACTTCGGCGGTCGCTCAGTCACCCTTGGTATGCTTCATGATTTTTCGCACGCAAAGGCGCGAAGACGCAAAGATAAGTGAGAAGTGAGCTCAACGTCGAATTGCCTGGCTCGCAGGGGGAATCACAGGCGCGGGGCGATTTCTTTCCTCCCTCTTCTTCTTCGTGCTCTTCGTGGCCTTCGTGGTGAAACATTGGGCTGCGGCCTTAGGATCCGGATGAGAAAACATAGTTGGATTGCGGTCGCGGGCGTGTTAAGATCCATACATTGGCAGGTTGGCAGCTAACCTTTCGAAAGGGAATGCCGCCATGCGTGCGCGCTTCATGCTAGTTACGCTGTTACTGACCACCCTGGGGGTACTGGGGAACGCCATGTCCGAAGACGTCGACGACCTTCGCCCGATCTTTGCCAATCCGCCCCGTGAGTTCACCTCCGGCCCCCTCTGGGTTTGGAACGACATGTTGACCGAGGAGCAGATCGTTTCCACCCTGGAAGATCTCGCTTCGCAGAATGTCCGGCAGCCCTTTATTCATCCCCGTCCCGGCCTCATGACGCCCTACCTGTCTGAGGATTGGTTCCGCCTCTGGAAGAAGGCCCTGGAGACCGCCGAGCGTCTGGATATGAATATCTGGATCTACGACGAGAACTCCTATCCGTCCGGGTTTGCGGGGGGCTATGTGCCGGAGGCGATGCCGGAGTCTCGGGGACTTGGCCTGACCTTCGAAGAGGTCGCCCCGGCGCCGGCGTGGTCGGACGATATCCTGTCGGCTTTCCAGATCGCGGGCGATACCGCCACCGACATTACCGCCAAGGTAAAGGTGGGCGAATCCGTCGGCGCGGGAAACGTGCTCGTGGTGCGCATTGAAAAGGCGAAGGAATCGCCCTGGTTCGGCGGCTGGAGTTATGTGGACCTGCTACACCCCGGTGTGACCGAAAAATTTCTCGAAATCACCATGGGCGCCTACGAGAAAGAAATCGGCGACCAGTTCGGCAAGCGCATGCCGGGCGTCTTCACCGACGAGCCGCACCTGCGCCCCGGCGGGCAGCTTCACTGGACACCGGACCTGCCGGAGCAGTTCCTGAAGCGCTGCGGCTACAGCCTGACGGAAAATCTGGCGAGCCTGTCGAAGCCGGTGGGTGATTGGCGCCGAGTGCGCCACGACTACTACCAGACCCTGCTGGACCTTTTTGTCGAGCGCTGGGCCAAGCCCTACTACGACTACTGCGAATCGAAGGGCATCGAATTTACCGGGCACTACTGGGAGCATGAGTGGCCCAATTGCGCCTCGGCCCCCGACAACATGGCCATGTACGCCTGGCATCAGCGTCCGGCGATTGACACGCTCTTCAACCAGTACGACGAGGGCGTTCACGCCCAGTTCGGCAACACACGGGCGGTGCTGGAGCTTTCGAGTGTGGCCAATCAGCTCGGCAAGGAGCGCACCCTGTGCGAGGCCTACGGCGGCGCGGGCTGGGAGACGCGCTTCGAAGACATGAAGCGCATCGGCGACTGGCTCTATGTGCTGGGTGTCAACACGATGGATGAGCACCTGTCGCGCATCTCCATGCGCGGTGCGCGCAAGGCCGACTACCCGCCATCGTTTTCCTATCATAGCCCCTGGTGGGAGGCCTACCATGTTCCCGCGACCTACTTCGCACGCCTTTCGGCGGCCCTGACCCATGGCGAGCAGATCAACGAAATCCTGGTGCTGGAACCGACCACCACGGCGTGGATGTATCAGGGGGAGCCGGCGGACACCCGCGCGGCTCTGGGCGATGCCTTTCAGGCCCTCGTCGTAAAGCTGGCCCAGGCCCAGGTGGAGTTTGATCTCGGCTGCGAGGACATTATCGCCGATCACGGCGCCGTGAACGGAGATCGCTTCGTTGTGGGCGAGCGGGCATACCATACCGTCGTCATTCCGCCACTGCTGGAAAACCTCAACAAGGAAACGGCCGCGCTGCTGGAGAAGTTTGTTAAGAACGGCGGCGTCGTATACTCCTGTGCGGGTACATCGCCCGGTTACATCGACGGCGCAAAATCCGAAGCGGCCGCGACCCTGGCCGCTGGCTGGACTGCCGCTTCGGCGGAGTCCCTTGCAAACACGCTGTTGGGCGATGCTGCGATGGTTCAGCGCACCGAAGGCGATCAGGGTATTCTCTACCATCACCGCCGCCAGATCGAAGGCGGGCAGATGCTCTTCCTGGTCAACAGCAGCCTTGAAGAACCGTCCCGTGGTACTGTGCTCAGCGGTGGCCATGCGGTCCGAGAATGGAATCTGGAAACAGGTACGGTCACGCCGTATGCCGCGCAGGGAGACACCGTTAATTTCGAGCTGCCGCCGGCGGGCAGCCTCCTGCTCGAATGGCAGACCGATGGCGCCCCTTCGGAGGTGATCACCGCCCAGGTTCCGGGTGACGCTATCGCGCCTACAGGCTCCACGACGGTGGCACGAACCGAGCCCAACGTTCTCACGGTCGACTTTGTCGATGTGACGGCGGGGGGTGAGACCCTGGTCAATGCGCATTATAGCCGGGCGGCGGAGTTTGCCTTCCAGAAGCACGGCCTTGATCACAACCCGTGGGATCACGCGGTTCAGTTCCGGGGAGATCTCGTCAGCAACACCTTCGCGGCGGACAGCGGTTTCACCGCGACCTATCACTTTACCGTGAAGGGAACTCCACCTGCGGGTTTGCGCGCCGTGGTGGAGAGCACGGCACTGTACGCCATGACCTGCAACGGCCAGGCGGTCGAGGCGATACCCGGGGAATGGTGGTTTGACAAATCCTTCGGCGTGGTCGATATCAGCACGGCGGTAAAGGAAGGGGAAAATACGCTGGAACTGGTCGCCACGCCCTTTACCATGATGCATGAAATTGCTGCGGTCTACGTCTTGGGCGATTTCGCGCTGGAGCCCGCGGCGCGTGGATTCACCATTGCCGCCGCTCGTCCATTGGCCCTTGGCGCATGGAGCGAGCAGGGAATGCCCCTCTACGGCGACACGGTAGCCTACACCCAGCATTTTGAAGTCGCCGACGCGGCGGCATCCTATCGCGTGGAATTGCCAACGTGGTACGGCAGTGTGGCGGAGGTCGTTGTCAATGGTACGTCTGCGGGTTACGTGTGGCGTCAGCCCTGGGCCTGCGAAATTCAAGGCCTGATCAAGGCCGGCGACAATGCCGTTGAGGTGCGCGTGATCGGCACACCCCGCAATACCATGGGCCCCTTCCACGGCAATGCCGCGCCGGGCCTCGCGGGACCCGAGCACTTCCGCAGGGCTCCCGAAGCGGGACCGCCCGCCGGAACGGACTACAGCACCGTGGCTTACGGTCTGTTCAGTCCCTTCGCGTTGATACCCATCACCACCGAGTAATCGTCTGCCCTGCATGCCCGTGAACCCGGTGGCTGGCTCTTTCCAGTCACCGGGACCCGCGGGCCAGAATGAGGAGGACCACAACATGTCACGGGTAAATCTGAGCCGGCGCGGCTTCCTGAGGAATGTGAGCCTGGCCACCGCCGTTGCGGGCGTTGGACCATCGGTCAATGTCGCGGGCGCGAATGAACGCGTCGTCGTGGGATTCATGGGCTGCGGCGGCCGCGGCCAGTTTCTCATGGAAGAATTTGCCCGGCGCGATGACGTGGAGATCCGCTGGCTGACCGACTGCGACGCGAACCGGCTCGCGGATGCGGCAAAGAAATTGCAGGAAATCACGGGCAAAGAGGTGAAGACGTCCCACGATTTCCGCCACATGCTGGACGACCCGGAAGTAAACGGGGTCGTGGGTGCACTGCCGGACCACTGGCACGCGCTGGCCACGATCCTGGCGTGTCAGGCGGGCAAGGACATGTACGTGGAGAAGCCCACGGCCCATAGCATCTGGGAGAGCCAGAAGATGGTCGAGGCCGCGCGTAAGTACAACCGCGTGGTGCAGGTGGGGGCACAGAATCGAAGCAATGACTATGTTTACGCGGCCTTTGACTACCTGCGCTCCGCAGACTTCGGCGATCTGCATATTGTGCGCGTGCTGAACAGCAAGGAGCGAAGCAATATCGGGCGCCCGGAGGACAGCGAAGTGCCGGCCGGGGTCGACTACGATATGTGGCTTGGACCCGCGCCGAATCGGCCCTTTAACAAGAATCGATTTCACTATGCGTGGCACTGGTTCTGGGACTACTCGGGTGGCGATATCATCAACGACGGCGTGCACCAGATTGACATTGCTCGATGGTTGATCGACCGGGACTATCCGAAGTCGGTATCATCTGCGGGCGGCCTCCATCATTTTGATGATGCCCAGGAGACACCCGATACCCACAGCGTGATCTGGAACTACGACGGGCTAACGATGGTTTTCGAGCAGGCGAACTGGGCACCTTATATGAAAAAGACGCCCCTCGACGTACGCGATCTGGATATTCTGCCCAACTGGCCTTTCAGCGGCACCCGTATCGAGTTCTACGGCACGAAGCAGATCATGTATTTCAGTCGGCACGGCGGGGGATGGCAATGCTTCGATGCCGATGGACAGTCCGTGAAGATTCATCACGGGAAATTCAGTCCGTCCAATACGGCACACATCTCAAACTATATCGACTGCATCCGCTCGCGCCAGCAGCCCACGGCGGACATTGAGACGCTCCACAAATCGACCCTGCTGTGCCTCTACGGGAACGCCGCCTATCGCTCGGGCCAGACGTTGACGATCAACCCGGAAACGGAGTACTTCAATGAGGAAGCGGGGAATCAGTACGTGAAGCGCACCTATCGCGATCCCTGGGTGGTGCCGGAACAAGTTTGAAAGCGTTGTCCGCCACGCCTGTGCCGCGTCAGAACATGAAACGGGCGCCTGAATCCCTTCTACATACCGGATTCAGGCGCCCTTCAGGTTTATACCGTCTCAGGAATGACCCACGGCGTCCGGTAATTCGCCCGCAACAGCCGGTTCGCCTCGTCGTTGCCGATGAAGCTTTCCTTCTCGCCATCCCACAACAGCTTCTGGTTGCCCAGTCGGTTCGAAAGATTGGCCAGGTGGCACAGGTTCATGGAGAGGTGACCATCAGCCACCTCCGCATTTGGGGCTTTCCGATCGCGGATGCACTGGAAGAAATTCTCAAAGTGAATCGGGGTCATCTCGTCCCACTTGTACTCCGAAAGCTCCGAGGCCACGGGATGGGTAGAGCGCGACTTTTCGTCGCCCTCGTAGACCTCCCAGCCGCCACCATGGCGACCGAAATACATGAGGCCCTGGGTGCCGAGGATCTCGATCTTCGTCGCGCAGAATTCCCAGTCCGGAAACTTGCTCTTGTCGGGCAGCAGCACGATGCGGTGGTTGTAGGGACACCAGAAGCCGCCCTCAATCATCATTGTGACCTTGTCGAACTCCAGCGTGGAAAACTGGGTGTCGGGCTGTTCGCGGCCGTCGTTGTAGCGGTATACCCCGCCCGCGCTGAACGCGCTGTTGGGCGCTTTCTTGCCGATCAGTAGCCGCGCCAGATCGACCTGATGGATCAGGTCGCCCGTCAGTTCGCCGTTATAGAAATCCCAGTAGTTCTGGAACCAGCGCCCCGACCGGTACGGCATCATGGGGGAGGGGCCGCACCAGAGGTCATAATCGATCCCGTCGGGCACGGGCTCTTCCGGAGGCAGTGCATTCGGGCCGCCCGCCTGCATGAGGTAGACCCGCGCCAGCATCACATCGCCCAGTTTCCCGCTCTGGATATACTGAAGCGCCGATTGGAGGTAGGGGGCGCTGCGGGTCTGCATACCCACCTGCACGATGCGCTCATACTTTCGGGCCGCCGCGATCATCTGCTGGCCGTCCCAAATGCTCATGGACTGGGGCTTCTCGACATAGACATCCTTGCCGGCCTGGCAGGCCATGATGGTGGCCAGGGCGTGCCAGCGATCCGATGTGGCCACGACAATCGCGTCCACCTCGGGATCTTCGAGCATCTTGCGAAAGTCCTGCACGAAGGTCGGCCGGTACTCGTGTCCCTCCATGACGATCTCAGTCGCCGGACCCGCGCAGCGCGTGTCGGCGTCGCAGATGTACTTGATGTGAACATTCGAACTTAAGACGAGGCTGGTCAGCAGGGAACGTCCGCGCCCGCCGAGGCCCATGACCCCCACCACGACCTTGTCCTGCGCCGCGGTCGATCGCGCGACGCTCAGGGAGGCCAGCGTGGCCGCCGCTCCCAGTGACCCTTTGATGAAGCTTCTTCGTTTCAACGTGCTCATAGTGTCGCCCTTTCGAGGTTTCCGCAGCGGCGCGGATTCTGGGCCGCGCCGTGATAGTCAAGGCATGGGGGAGGGTACAAAGACGCCCCGAAATCCCATGGTGCCGCCTTCCTTCAGGGGAAGGGTGGTCGCGCCGGATACGCCGTCGCAGCCTTCGGGGAGGTCGAGCCAGGATCCGCCGCGCACGACCCGGTAGCCATCAAGGCCCGTGTGGAACGGCGTGGTGTACCAGTTCAGGGTCCATTCGTTGACGTTCCCCGCCATGTCATGGACGCCGTAGGGGCCAGTGTACGCCGCGAAGCTGCCCACCGGGGCCGTGCTGGGAAAGCCATCGCCATCGCCGTCGTAATTGCAGCGCTGCAGGCCCCCGTCATTCGGGAGCTCGTCGCCCCAGGGATAGCGCCGCTGCACATTCGGATTCGGCTCCTGTTTCAGATCGTCGCCATCGAGGAAATTGCCCCCGCGATAGGCCTTCTCCCACTCGGCTTCATCGGGAAGGCGCAGGCCGCACCATTGGAGAAAGCCCATGGCGTCATACCAGGACACATAGGACACGGGATGGAGCTCCCGACCCGGTGCGGAGGCGTAGAGGCCGTCCGCGCCGCGCAGGATTCCGCAGCGCTCCAGATTTTCCATCTTGGGGTTGTAGCCCGTGCCGCCGATGCCCGCCTCGTTCAGATAATCCACATACATGCCGACGGTCGTTTCCAGGCGTGCGATGTGGTAGGTGGGCAGCGAGGATTTCTGGGGATTCTTGCCGGACTGATCGCGGCCCTGACCGGCGAGGCTCTTCATCGCGAACTCACCGCCCGGCACCCGGGCCATGGCGATGGCGCGCACGCGGAACTCCGCAGTGCCGAAGGTGGGAAAGTCGCGCTCCGACGTGCCCCACCAGATAACCTTTTTCGCACCGGGCGCTTCGATGATGCCCGCGCCGTTGCCTTGGAGGTGCTCGGGGGAGAGCAGGCGCCAGGGAGCATCCGGCGCGATCCGGTAGTGAATGAACACGTAGGCCGGGGTCTTTTCGGAGAGGCCGGGATCGTTGATCGCATAATCGATGATGACTCGGGGCCCCGCCAGTTCGGTGGGCTCCTCCCAGGCATTGGTGCCTTCCAGGTTCATCCACTGGGCGTTGCAGTGGAGAGTGAGGCCGGCCGCAAGGGCCATCGCAAGCATGGAAGCACGTAACATCGCAGGATCCCCGAGTTCGATCAATTGCGTTGGTGAACGGGGTGAGTATACACCCCTTCGATAAAATGGTGAAGCAAAAACGATACCCGAAAGCGAAGCGCGGCGAAGCCATTTCAACACGCGGCGTGTTGCCCTTGGAAACCCGGTGAGATGTGATGCTCCCAAGGTGGCACGGTAAATGCAACAACGTATTCAAGTTCCCGGCAGTTGGGGAGCACCCTCGGCATCGGCCGCTCCTGATTAACAGCCCCTTGGGGCGGGAATGGCCTGAAGTTGGGTGTCGAGCATCATTCGGTGCGCATTCGTCCGCCCGATAAGTTGTAACAGTTGAGCAAATGTGTATTGAACACATCTGGTCCCGCAGGTTGACGGTTTGGCGACAATGGAGGGTTTTCGGTCATGATCGGAATTGGAATAAACCTCGAGTTCGTGCGGCACGCCGATAAGTCCTTCGAGTGGGCGGTGGAGAAAGCCGCAAGCCTCGGCTACGAGTATGTCGAGCCCATGGTTCACTGGGGGCGGGAATTGCTCAGCGAGGCGGGGTACTTTCACAGCGTCTCCATGCTGGACGATCCCTACCGAATCAAGCGTGCCTGCGAGCGAGCGGGGGTGCGCCTATCCGGCCTCTCAACCCACACGCCACTGTGCAAGCCGGAGATCAGCACGGAGTACCTCAAGCAAGCCATTCGTTTTGCCGCGGAGTGCGGTGCGCCCGTGGTCAATACCGATGAGGGCCCCAAGCCCTCCTGGACCACGGTCGAGGAAGATCACGTCCTCATGCGCTACGTGCTTCAGGAAGCGGCCGCCGTTGCCAAGTCCCGAGGAATCCTTATCGGTATCGAGCCCCACCAGCAGTACAGTAAGACGCCCGAGGGGCTGGACCGCATCTGGGCGCTTGTGGATTCACCCGTCATCGGCATCAACTTCGACACGGGAAACAGCTACCTCTCAGGCGAGGATCCCATCGACTGGCTGAACCGGGTGCTTGACCGCCTCGTCCATCTCCATGCAAAGGACATCTCGGTGGAACAGTCCCACTCCGAGCGCGGGCGGGTTACCGGAACGCCGGTGGGCTGCGCCTGCGGCGACGGTGTCATCGACTGGGCCGAAGTCATTGAAACCTGCAACAAGGCCCCCCGTGACATCGTGCTCTCCGTGGAATGCGGGACGGTGGAACAGGCTGCCCGGAGTATCTCTCACTTGCAGCGACTGTTGAAAGGGTAAGTTTGCCCGGCCCGCGATACGGCGCCGGACCGCAGTGCCAGCCCGCGTTTCGCCAGGAACGGGGTTGACTTGGAAAAGCCGAATTTACTGGAAACCTGGTAGTTCTTAGGATTCCACCATGAATCGCAGCACCGCAACATTGCAATCGACCCATCACAACTGGGATGGGTTCTGGAAGTTTTTGACGCACGATGCGGCCTTGACGCGGGCCCGTCTCTCCCGAGATGAAATGGCCCCCTCCCGATGTCGTAAGGGTGCGCGCCGAAGCCACCGCGTGATTACGGTCTTTCTCGCCGTCGTACTCGCGCTGCCCATGCTCGTGTCGCCCACGCACCCCATCGCGGTCTATGGCTTTCTGGCCCACCGATACACCGGCCTGCTCTTCGGCGAGCGGTCCGACCCAAACCCGCAGGCGCTCGCAAACTATCTCACCTCGGCATCCCAATTGAGCCGTTATCGTGCGGAGATGTGCGCCGATATGCTGGACGAGAGCGGCGGACACATCTTCACCATTCTTCGATCGCCGGACGGGATTTATCATCAGGCCGCCCTGCGCACCTGGAACACCTTTCTCGCGGATTCCCTTCCCGATTCATTCATGCCCCTCCTTGACTACAAAGAAGTGCCCTTTCTGGGCGACGAAGTGGCCCTCTGGCTTCGGGGAGAGACCATCGTGGCGACCGGGCACTACCACCCCTTTGGCGGCGGGCCTTCTGAGGGCGACGGTCTGGCACGGCGCTTCTCTACGACCACCGAAGTCGTGGTTTCCAACGGTTTGATCCCATTCATCTACGTGGATGGACAACTGATTTCCTATGGTGAGGCGGACCCCTTGAACTGGGATGTTTTTCGGAGCGTTCGCATGATGGAGAAATGTCTGACCATGGCGTTGAGTGAAGTGCCCGTGAGCGCGGGAAAACTCACCGACGGGCTGCATGCCTTCCTCGCCTATCTGCGCGAAAGTCGTCAGGTGGATCTGACGGACCGGCGGGAGGTGGCCCGCGAAGTGATGGGTCTGTGCGGGGAATTCAGGAAGGACTACGCGCCCGTGTTTGCCGCCGGCTTTTCAGCGAGGCTCTATCCAGACGATCTGGATCGGGGCACGATGCTGGCCAATCTGTCCGCAACCGAAATGTGGGCGCTCAGCGTCAAATCATTTCAAGTCGCATCCGCTGGACGCGGCGGGCGCCGCACCGAGGCCACGCAATGAATCACAGGTCACGCAATGGGTTGATTCATACCAGCGTGGAGGAGGAAATCGCATGAGAGCCACCAGCAGAAGCGCGACAGCGATTATCGCCCTGGCGATAGGGCTCCTGTCCCAGTCCAGCGTGCCGGAGCCGATCCAGATATTGCTCCTGAGCGGGCAGAACAACCACGCCTGGCAGGAGACGACGCCAAAGCTTTGCGAGATTCTGGAGGAGGGGGGAGCGGCCAGGGTCGTGGTGCTGGAACAACCCGAGACCATGACGGCGGAGGCCCTCGCAGGATTTGACGTGCTCCTCAGCAACTGGAACAACTGGGGCGAATCCCCGGCCAGGGAATGGCCCGATGCCGCGCGGAGCGCGCTGATTGAGTTTGTCGCCGGGGGTAAGGGCTTCGTCTCCGTCCACGCCGGGTCTTCCTCTTTCTACGATTGGGCGGACTACCAGAAGCTCGCCATTACCGCGTGGGACCTTGAAAATACGGGGCACGGGAAGCAGCATCACTTCACGGTGCGCCAAGCGGGCGCGGCGCACCCCATTACCGATGGTATGGCGGACTTCACTACCTTCGACGAACTCTGGCACAAGGTTCCCGTTCCCCCGGAGGCGCAGGTGCTCGCCACGGCCTGGTCCGACCCGGAGTTTCGCGGCACGGGCAAGGAGGAGCCGATTCTCTTCAGTCGCGACTTCGGCAAGGGCCGCAGCGTGAACTTCCTTCTCGGTCACCACGTTCGCGCCATGAGCCATCCGGCCTATGCCGCGCTGCTCCGGCGCGCGGTGGCCTGGGCCGCGACGGGCACCCTTGCGCCATCGCCGCGGGTGCTCGAATGGACACAGTCCGATCAGCTTCTCGCCTTGAAGCTGAACGGTGCCACCCTCTGGCAGTTGAATTTCGGGAAGGACGCCCGGAAGCCGTACTTTCACCCCCTGGCCCTGGCCGATGGCCCGGCCCTGACCTGGGAGGCCCCGCCGGATCACCCCTGGCACCACGCGCTGTGGTTCTCCTGGAAGTTCATCAATGGCGTGAATTTCTGGGAGGAGAACCGGGAGACCGGACAGCCCGACGGCAAGACGCTCTGGGATGCGCCCGTCATTGAGACACAGGCCGATGGCTCTGCCGTTGTCCAATTCAACCTGCGCTACGAAATCGAGCCGGGCAAGCCTGTGCTGGAAGAATCTCGGAATCTACACCTTTCTCCGCCGGACTGGCTGGGAACCTGCACCATCGACTGGGATGCGACCTTTAAGGCCCTGGGCGCCGACGTGGTGCTGGACCGCACGCCGATCGAAGGTGAAACGGAGGGAAAGTCCTGGGGCGGCTACGCGGGACTCTCCATGCGCTTCAGCCCGATGAGCGGCGCGGAAGTAAACACGGAAGCCGGCCCCGTGGCCCTGGATGCGCCCCAGGCGAATCTCGATGCCAGCGCCCTGGACTTCAGCGGCATGTTTGATGGCCACCCCATGGGCCTTGCGATGCTGCTGCGCGAGGGAAACGACGCCCCGTCGTCACCGTGGTATGTCATCGCGCAGCCGGACAACAACTTTCACTATTTCAGCCCCGCCCTGCTCTATCGCGCGCCCCGCACCCTTAAGGCGGGGGAGGCGCTTGCCCTTCACTACCGCATTGTCGTCCATCCCGGCGTGTGGAACAGCCACCGGCTGCTCCAGGAAGTGGCCGCCATGAACGCAGAAAAACCGAAACAATAACTGGTCCCCGGGAGTTACAAAATGAAAACGCACCCGTCTACACGCAGGGATTTCTTGAAATGGTCGTCGGCCGCGCTGGCGGCGCCCCTGCTTCTTCCCGCGCGCGCCTGGGGCAAAGATGCGCCCAGCAATCGCGTCAACATCGCCCTCATCGGCGCGGGCGGGCGCGGAAGTGGCTTGCTCAATGACGCGGTGCACCGACCGGAGGCCCAGTTTCTCGCCGTGAGCGATTGCTACACGGATCGGCGGGAATCCACTCGGGACAAGCTCAACACGTTCTACAAAGGGAAAATGGTCGAGGCCTACGCCGACTTTCGAGAGGTGCTCTTGCGCGACGATATCGACGCCGTGATCATCGCCACGCCTGATCACTGGCATGTGCCCATCGCCATCGCTGCCGCCCGCGCGGG
Source organism: Candidatus Hydrogenedentales bacterium (assembly GCA_942492815.1). GTDB lineage: Bacteria > Hydrogenedentota > Hydrogenedentia > Hydrogenedentales > JAEUWI01 > JAEUWI01. The sequence goes on from OW818658.1 coordinate 1,424,704, forward strand.
CAAGGCGATCTATGTGGAGAAGCCCTTGGGCGTGAGCATGGAATGGGCCTGGGAATTGCGCCGCGTCGCGGCGGAGCACAAGAGCGTCATCCAATATGGCACCCAGCAGCGCTCCGCGCCCCAGTTCCGCCAGGCCTGCGAACTCGTCCGCAATGGCTACATCGGCGAGGTTACCCGCGTGGATGCGTGGTGCGCCGATATCTCCAGCCAGTATACAGCCTTCAGCGTGCCCCAGTACGGCAGCACGGAGCCCGCGCCCGTTCCAGAGGGCTTTGACTTTGACCGCTGGACCGGTCCCTCGCCCGAGCGAACCTACACCGTTGATCGCTGCACCTGCTACGGCACCTACCATCTCTACGACTATGCCCTCGGCTTCATCGCGGGCTGGGGCGCCCACCCCCTCGATATCGTCCAGTGGGGACTGGGAACGGACCACACGAGCCCCGTCCAGTACAGCGGCACCGGAAGCCTCCCCACGCAGGGCCTCTACGACACCATCGAGTCTTGGGACACGGAATGCGTCTACGAAAGCGGCGTGAAGCTGCGCTTCATGGGACACCGCGTAGCGGAGCCCGTCGTTTCGGCCTATCGCCCCTGGAAGGACCACGGCACGACCTTCTTCGGAAGCGAGGGCTGGGTCAGCGTCGATCGCGGCGGCATCCTGGCCAGCAACCCCGACATCCTGAAGATCACATTCAAGGAGGGTGACCTGCGGCTGAAGGAGACCAGCAGCCATATGGGCGATCTCCTGCACTGCGCAAAGACCGGTGAGGCGCCCGTGAGCCCCCTCGAAGCCGCCATCCGTTCCGACACCATCAGCCACCTGTGCGATATCGCCATCCGGCTCAAGCGCCCGCTGCGCTGGAACCCGGAAAAGGAGCAGATCCTTGACGACACCGAAGCCACCGCGCTGCTCAGCAGACCCGTCCGCGCGCCATGGGATCTCCACAAGGACATGGTGAGCTGACGCAAGCGAAGATAGCTGAGCCCCTTTAAACGAACGTGCTCTCGACCTCGCCCATCCGGTTGCATTATGCCGCCAGCGTGTTCCAAGATCCCGGACCGTAATTCGACCGTAATCGTGAGGAGAGCATGATGATTCGACGTTCGTTCCCCGCCGCCCTATTTGGGGCGCTCTATTTCGTCGTGGGCTTTTTCATCGCGCTGTCTGGCCGCGCTCTGGCAGCGGAAGCGCCCGACGCAGGCACGGTGCAGACCGTGGAACTGCCCGGCGCGGTTCCCCTGGAAATGGTCTGGATTCCCGCCGGCACATTCGACATGGGGCAGACTCCGGGCGAGCGCGACGCCTACCCCAACAAGGAAACGCCTCGGCACCGCGTAACCCTCACACGCGGTTTCTGGATGGGCAAGTGCGAAGTCACCAAAGCCCAGTGGCGCGCCGTCATGGGCACGAGCCCCTGGTCGGGCCGTGAGCAGGTGTCGGAAGATCCCGCGTCGCCCGCCGTGTACATTTCCTGGGACGCTGCGCAGGCTTTCACCCGCAAACTCGCGGGCCATTTGAATGAAGACTTCCGTCTGCCCACCGAGGCGGAGTGGGAGTATGCCTGTCGCGCGGGCACAACTACGCGCTTTCCCTGGGGCGACGACTTGGATTATTTGCAAATCGATGCCCACGCGTGGTGGCGCGGCAATGTTACCGTGAGCGCCGAGCAAGCGGCCCGACCCGTGGGTACGAAGCAGCCCAATCCCTGGGGTCTCTACGATATGAGTGGCAACGTTTCCGAGTGGTGCCAGGACTGGCACGGCTACTACTTCGACGGCGAATCGGTTGACCCCGTGGGGCCGTCGTCGGCGGCCCACCGCGTGCTGCGTGGTGGTGGCTGGACCGCGACCGGCGGGCGATGCCGTTCATCGCGGCGCGACCACGAAGAGCCGAAGGCGGAGCACAGCCACATCGGCTTTCGCGTCGCCCTGGGCGCGCCCGCGCCGCGCCCGGCCGGTGAGCCCGTCTTTACCGATGTCTTTGTGGCGGGGGAGGGCGGCGTGAGCACCTACCGGATCCCCGCCATGATCACCGCGCCCGATGGCAGCCTGCTGGCCTTCTGCGAGGCGCGGAAGATCGCGCAGGACGATGCCAGCCCGACCGACATGGTGCTGCGGCGCAGTCTCGACGAAGGCAAGACCTGGCTCCCCGTCCAGACCCTCGTTCCGGGAACGGGCGCGGAAGCCCTCATGAATCCCTGTGCCGTCGTGAATCGCAAAACCGGCGAAGTGGTCCTCGTGGGGCTCAACGCCCACAAGAACGGCCCGGACCATCACCGCTGTCTCGTGCTCAAGAGCGCGGACAACGGCGTGACCTGGTCCGCGCCCCGCGATATTACCGAGGCCATCATCAACGCGGACGATCGCTTCGTGCCCGGGCCCGGTATCGGCGTCCAGATGGACAACGGCCGCCTGGTCATTCCCGGCTATATCGGCCAGACCACCATCGAGATAGAGGAGAACTCACGCTCCTGCGTGATGTTCAGCGACGACGGTGGCGACACCTGGACCATGGGCGCGCCCGTGGCCGATCTCTCCGACGAGTCCCAGGTGGTGTCGCTGAAGGATGGCCGACTCATGCTCAACATGCGCGGCAACATGGGCCGGAGTTGCCGCGGCGTGGCCACCAGCACCGACGGCGGCGCGAGCTGGTCCACCGTGCGCTGGGACGCCGCCCTCAACGAGTGCCCCTGCCAGGCCAGCATCCTGCGCTACAGTGCCGTTGGAAAAGGCGGGAAAGACGGCATCCTCTTCGCCAACCCCGACAACTTCGGCGAGCTCTACGGCGTCGTAGAGCGAACAAAGATGACCGTGCGCATGAGCTACGACGAAGGCGCCACCTGGCCCGTAAAAAGAATCATCCACGCCGGCCCCTCGTCCTACTCCACCCTGGTGCAGCTCTCCAACGGCGACATCGGCATTCTCTTCGAAGGCGGAGAAAAACACCGCCGCGAATGGATACGCTTCGCCCGCTTTTCCATGGCCTGGCTGACGGGTGGGAAGCTTCCCTGATCGGTGTATTGAGTTCAACAAACGAGCAAGTATGGAGGGGGAGCTTTCCAGCTCCCCGTTTCTTGGGTCTACGCGGAAGCTGCGAGCGCCTGCAACACCGCAGTTCACGTCGGTAGATCCGATGTGGGCCTGGAAAGGCCCCCCTCCATAACGCGCTTACTCGGAGCCCTTACCCAGCATCCGGTAGCGAATCTTCACACCGCGCGGTTCTTCATCCTCGAAGCCCAGAATCTGTACGATGCCCAGACCGCCCTCGCGCGTCTTGAAGGTCCACGTCGCGGGCAGTTCGCCCTTCGCGCTGAGGTACACCGGATTGCCGGGCTTACCATACTTGAAGGCATCGTGTTTCAACGCGCCATTCGTCTCAGCAGCCTCCCAGATCGTGTTGGCCTCGGGATTGAGAACCAGGTCCATGCCAATCAACCCGCGTACTTCGGGCTGGTTGCCGCCGCCTGCGTCGATGCCACTCTTCGCGCACCACGCGAAGGCGTCTTCCGTGCCGTTGAAACTGGGCGGGGTAAAGAGCTTTCCCGTGTCGAAGTCGGTCATGCTGTTTTCACCCGAATGGCGGATGGTGACTTCCACTTCGGGGCCGAGGGTCAGATCGTTGGAATCTACTGTCTCCGTCGGAGGGTCGACGAAAGCCTCCACAACGTCCGACGTGATGGTCGTGCCATTGTAGTACTGCGTGACATTCAGGTCAGTGAGGGCCAGCGCGCGGGATGGGGTGAGTAGGATGCGAACGGGAACCGCATCGGTTCGGCCCGCTGCGAAGGCGCGTAGGTCCAGCGGGGAAAGGTATGCCTCTCCGATTGTGTTTTTCAATACAATCAGCGGGTAGCCGGCAAATATCTCGCCACTCTCTTCAACTTGAAATGATACGTCGAAACACAAGTCGACCGGAAGTGCTTCCGTCAGTTTCCAGTTGGGAAGATGCAACCTCGTCCCGGCACCGACGGGTCCCAGAAAAATGACGTTGGGCTGGTCTCCGGAGGGGGAGTCGCCGTCGAAAGACATGCTCTCGAAGCTCGATATTTTCAACGCGTGCCGGACTTCCTGCTCCAGCTCCTGGCTGGCGGGGGCGGCTAGTTCGTCCGCCAAAGAAGGTGCACCGATTTCAATCATGACCGGTTCGGAATGCAGCGTGCCTGCAAAGGTCAGTCCGTGATGGGTAATCTCATAGTCCGTCGAGACTTGGGCGGTATGGGTTCCGGGCGAGAGTGATTTCGTCTCAATCCATCTGCTCCCCCCGCCCGCTCCGGTGTACTCGAAAGGTTCACCGACGAGCCGGCCGTCCACCGTGCACTGTGTTGTGGTCTTAAGGACCAGACCATCACCACGTTCCCATAGACCGACGCATTCCGAAAAGTTGTATCCCGTAGCGATTGAGGCCGCAACGCCCTGCGGATAAACCGGACGCGAGCGAACATAGGTTCGTCCCGCCGTGGCGAAGAATTTCTCCAACTTCTCACGCGGGATTTCCGTCCAAAGCTCCGACAGAATGCTTGCCGCTTTGCGCCGATCCGCGCGGGCTTCTTCCCGATCATCGCTTGCCAGAGCCAGAAGGAAATCCGCCGCATCGGGCAGGAGCGCCCGCAGTCGCTCGCGTTGTGACGCGGCGACGGTTACCAGATAGCCTTCCTCATCATCCTGCATCTCGGCCAGGATTGCGCGCACTGCGCTTTCCAGATTGGATCTGACATCCGCTTCTTGCGCAAGCTCCTCTCCAGCCGGGACTTCTGGTGCAACAATGTTGAGATTACGCCCCCCCGTCATCAGCCCCCCTGTCCAGACAGCAGGCCGGAACGCACCTTCACCTAAACGAGTGCTGTCTTGGGGGAATATGAGCATGAACTTAACCGTATGAGCCCCGGGCTTCGATTTTGCCCACGATCCAGTAGGATAATCTGATGACGTGCTGGCGTTTTCCGGTAGGATGGTGAAACCTGCGTTTTCTATGGCTACGACCTCTTCAGGGGCGAGTCTGAGGCGCCTATAAGGAGTAAACACATTTTCATCGTGCGATGTGCCCGTCGACCGCTTCGTCCCTTGCTCGTCGGTAACATAGCACTGGTCTCCAGTGCGCAATTTTCCGGTCACGATCTCCAAGGGAATTGGCCCGGTATTTCGTACCAGAAATTCCATGGCAATGCGTTCGCCCAAGACGTACTCTGCTTTTTCCGGTGTGAATCGCACGGCGGCTTGGAGACCATTCACAACGGGGCCCCAGGAGGTGTTTGCCGCCGGAGGAGTTATGGCGTCACCGGCGATGTGCGTCGGTAGATAGAGTTCGAGAAGGGCACCGAAGTAGTCGTGGTTGAAAACTGAGTAGAGTGAATCGTTCGAGTTTGCGCTGGAAACGTCTGCAGCGTCCTCCGCAGGGATCGCCTGAGATACGGCGTCGGCCTCGCTGATTTCGACCTCGCGGCCGAGGGTGGATGTGGCACTTCCGGCAACTCTAAGTGTATCCGCAATCAACGGGTTGGCGGCGCGTATCGCATTTGTCAGCGAATCGGCTTCGTCCCTGTTGAAGTCGCCCGTGAGCATCATCTCCCCGCCTGCCATCGTGTCGAGCAGCGTGAAGGCATGAATGACTTTGCCATCCAATACCAAGGCGAGTCGCTTTCCGGCATTGCCTCGGGTGGCGTTTGCCCAGCGGACAATTGCCTCGCCGCGAAGCTGGAGGCGGACTGCGAACTGTCCCGAGACGGGGCCGGGCACCACTTCGAGCGCGGCGATGTCCGCGTCACGCCAAAGGACGGTGTCAAGTAATTCCAGCTCGGCGGGCTCGCCCTCAGGTTGGTTGCCGTCTCGCCAGGGTACACGCGTGACCAGCCCGGAACCCCAATCCGCCGCCACCCAGCGTACTTGAAGTCCTGGGGGCGTAACACCCGGCAAAATCAGGAGTTCGGTTTTTCCCGTCGTTAGCGGACCAGTCCAGTCGTCGGCCTGAGATCGGGACACGCCAGGTGCGCCTGGGAAGGTTAGAGGCGGAGGGATAATCGTCTGTATTTGAATGCTATGGATACCTGGTTCGACCGCGATGGCCGTCTGGGGAAAGCGATCTGGGTTGGCGATGGGGCCCTTCACAAAAGTGATATCGGGATGGTCGAGCTGGACGACCTGGCCGGGCGCTATCTGAAAACGTGGCACACTGAAGCTTCCCTCGAAATTCATGAATTTGCCCCCGCTCCTGATGTTTCCAGCGGCGTCATGGACAGTGATGGCTTGAGGTACCAGGAAGCCAATATTGGAGAACTCAATGATCTCTTTACCGGCATTTCGAAGAAGAATGCTTACACCAATGGGTTCGTCCATGGGATACCCACCGTCCCGCGGGTCAATATAAATGGCTGCTTGTAGACCGTTACTCGGTTCGCCCCAGACCGCGGGTTCGTCCGCGAGCTCCTTGGCGTCGGGGCCATCAGCCTCGGCGTCCGGAGTAGGTTGCTCTACCAGATTGAGAACACGCTTACCGGTCGTCAGTTTCCCAGTCCAGTCGCCGGACTGGGGCGTACCGACACCGTCAGGCATTGTTTCGCCCGGCAGCGCGAACGTGAACTGAACGCTGTGCGTTCCTGCCTGGGTTTCAACATAGGTTCCGACGTAATAATCAAGATTACTTGCAGCGTTTACGCCTTTCGGCAAGAACGCCAGTCCCTCGCCGGGAAGCCCTACGCATTGGCCCGGATCCAGTTGGATCCGAACAAGCGATGGCCAGGCGGTGTTGGAGATACTTCCGGCAAGCAGGCTGTTGCCGGAACCGTCAAAGACCTTGGGTGCGCCATACTGCAGATGCTCGCGGATCACAAGTTGTACAGGGGCGTCGCTGACGTTGCGCACGAGGAACTCGAATGGAATTGCCTTGCCGAGTTCAAAGACGGGCTCCTCCTGAGTGAATTGAAGGGCGGACTGAAGGCCGTTTTGGACTTCGCCCCACACGGCGTTCGCGCCGGGCGTGCGGAGAAATTTGTCACGCGGGTTGGGAGCGAATGGATCCAGGAACGCGGGGACGACCGGCTGGGGGTTGCTGGACTCAAGCGCCTGCCGGGGGTCTATGAATAGGTTGACTGCGTCGGGGCCATCAGCCACGGCGTCGGGTGTAGGTTGTTCGACCAAGTTGAGAATTCGCTTTCCGGTGGTCAGCGTGCCGGTCCAGTCGTCGGGTTTCGGGACGCCTGGACCTTTGTCTGAGTATCCGCCCGGCAGGTTGAGGTCAAGTTGAACGGAATGTATGCCGACGTCGGTTGTGAATCGCGTCGCTACGGGGTACTCGATGTTCGTGGAATCGCCTTTGGAAAACAGGGCCATGCTGGCGCACTCAAGGGTGACGGACTGGCCAGGGTCCAATCGAACCCGTAAGAACCCTCGGGGGGCCGAATACTGTTTTTGCTCCGGTTCCAGTTTCTTATCCGTAGCATCGAGGACAGTCCATTGGTCATCCTGCCGCCATTTACTTGTGACGAATTCGATGGTCTTCGGACTGGAATTGCGCACGAGCACTTCCACGCCTACCGGCTCACCCGAGGCATACGCTACCTTCTCCGGTAGGAAGCGTAGCGCAGCCTGCAGGCCTCGATTCTCCTCTCCCCAATACATATTAGTGTCGAGAGGATCTTTCAGGCGGGGTAATGAATTTTCTGCGAGCTTAGGAGCAGTGTTTTCGTTCCAAGCCTTGTCAAGGGCGGGTTGAACAAAATCTTCGGGAATCGCGAGAACGATTGCGAACTCGATTTCGTTGGACTCCACTTCCTCGAAATTGGTGAACTCGACGGGGTTGGCGTCTCCCGTGATGGGCGGGTATGGGAGCAGATTCAGTACAGCGGATAGGCGATGCTTCCCCATCAGGTTCCACGGCGCGTATGGCGCAGGGTCCAGACGAAACAGCCGCGGGAATGGCGCATTGGGGGTGATGTTCTGCTTATACTCTTTCCCGTCGCAGCGAATGATACAGAAGCCGACCTGCACCCCGTGCGGGTAGTCCCCGGGTGCCACTTCAATATAAATCGGATCTCCGATGGCATAATGGTGTTGCGCGGAGAGCCGCACCGGCAAGGCAGCCGGGATGCTGCGAACGCGGTTCGTTTCAACGACTCCGATCCAAACCCCGTCATGGGCGAACACCATGTGATTGCCGTAGGGATCCGGCTGAAAAGTGAAGTCCCGCTGGATCGTCTGCGGGGGCTTGCCCTCCTCTATTTGAGACATGCGCGTGAAGGTAAAGTGCCAGCCCTCTTTATCCTTGCCGCGATACTTCCACGAAATATCGGTCTTCGGGATTCCCTGCACACGGTCTATTTTTCCGTCTTCGGCGAGAAAGGGGTATTTGACCGGCCGGCCGCTGCCAAGGGGCTGTTCGTGGATTTCCAGTGTGGAGGGAGGAAAATCCGCCGGGACTTCCGCGGCATCCACCGCCTTTTCGGTTTCGTGTACGGCCTCCGCCGGCAATTCGTTGTGGGACGATGATTGCCCATTATTCTGTTCGAGTTCCGGTGTCAGATCCGGCAGGAGAACCATCCATGGTGTCGTGAAGGAGCGACCATAGTAGGTGACAATCGATGGATCGCTCATTGCGGCATCGATGGACGGCGTCAGGATAAGGCGCACCTGCTTGCCCGCGAGAGACGGCAGGATCTTCTTGGTTGCGGGGTTGATAATCGACCATGTGGGCTCACCACCATCGTCGCCCCCGGTTTGCTCTGCGGTCCCGGGGATGCTCATGTTACCCAGCAGGTGAATTTTGTTACTTCCGGCTTCCTCAATCGCTACGTTGAAAGCCAGGTTGAAGGGGAGGCGCTCCCACCATTTCACGACGAGGTGGTGCGCGCCGCCGTCGCTTACCTTATAGCCGACGCTTCTGAACATGTTGCGCAGTATCATTTCCCATTCGTCATTGCTTTTTGGTTTAAAGTAACCCGCCGGAATCGCGTTGACCACCTCGAACTCCACTTCGTTGCTTTCAATCTTGTCAAACGTCGCGAGCGTGGTGCTGCTTTCGGCTTCGCCGTTGGGCTTGGGGTGCACCGCCACGTTTCTAAAGATGAGCGAAGCCCTATGCTTGCCCACATTGAGTTGAGGCCCATCACGCGGTGGAGCCGGATCGTTTACGACGTAGATCTTAGACGAGGTGGCGGTGAGTTCGAGCTTCTCTCCCAGATCGTATTCCTTGCCGTCGCAGCGGAGTATGACCGGGATCTCGTCCGTGGTGTGCGGCCAGTTTTCGACGGTCGCCTTGAAAGCAAGAGGTTCGCCGACTTGCTGATAGGCGTGAACGGCAAGGTTTACGGGCGGCGGAAGGGTTTCGGAGGACTTGCCCGCTACGCCTACACTCGAGTCCTGATGGTCATTGCCCGGATTGGGCTCAAGGACATTGTTATTGCTTGCTTTGGTTGCTGCGTCTTTATCATCCGGATTCAGCGCGATGCCCTCGAACTTCTGCCACTCATAGTCTCGCACTTGCAGTTCGATGCGTTCCACCTCTTCCGGCGCAATGTCACCCAAGACGAATTCCGTCTGAGTCATCCTCTCGATGCCAATTCCTCCCGTCGATTGAAGTTTGTGCATCGTATTCTCCTTGTCGAAGACCACAATGCGCCAATCCTCGTTTTCCACAGAATGTGTGACGGAGAAACACGTCTGACCATCTCGGTAATAGGGCTGAGTTACGACAATACTATAGAGATCTTCACCAACTTTTCCGGCACTGGCGTTCCAGAAAGTGACCTGCGTGACCGTTTGCCAGGGGCCTGATGCTATGCCAACGTCAAACCCAACCTGGTTCATGCTCTTATCGAAAGTCGCGGTGAAAACCGGTGCGCTTCTGGGACCGCCATTCGCCCCGGATTCACCACCATCCTTGGCGTTAACTCGAAATTTGACGCCGAAGTCCATATCGGATGCGTCATGAGCTTTCCTGTGAATCTTTAAATAGAAGCGGCGGTTGATCTTCCCCACGTTGAGGCTTGCCCAAGAGGAAAACCCTTTCGATTCCGGCACGGCGGGTAGTAGAGCTCCATCAGGTCCCCATGCGATTTCAGGTTTCTCCACAGTGCCGTCGCTAACACCAATCACCGTCGCGATGTGGCCTCCGGCGTACTTCAACTCGAATTTGGCACCATTGGTCTCTGAACGCGCCACGTCTATAACCGCCAATAAAGTTATTACCGCGATGGCGCTGAACGTGGAAGTGACGATAAGTGATTTTGTAACCCGCCCTCGCTCTCGCGCGGCATCCAGCACCGCGAGCAATCTGCCCTCAAGCTGGCTTTTCTGCGCCATGGTAATCGCGGCGGCGCTGACGACGGTGCCCGCGCGCAATGTGCGGGCGATTTCCAGCAGATTCTCCGCATAGGCCGAGGGGCGTTCGCCAGCGGCGAGGACGAGGTCATCGCAGGCGTGTTCGCGCTCGATGCGGAGCTGGCGCAGGGCGAGCCAGGCGAGGGGGTTGAACCAGTGGAGGGCGGTGGCGGTGCGGGCGATGGCGTGGGTGAGGCAGTCGCGGCGTTTGACGTGAGCGAGTTCGTGGAGGAGGACGACGCGGCGCTTTTCTTTGGTCCACGCGAGGGCGTCGTCGGGTAGGAAGACGGCGGGCTTGATGAAGCCGGTGGCCATGGGCATGGAGCCCGCCGGGCCGCGCAACAGCCGCGCCGGGCGCTTCAGGCCGATGCATCGGCCAAGGGTGGAGGCCAGTGCCTGGAGGTCGCCCTCGGAAAAGACTTCAGCGCGGCGGCGCATGCGCGCGACGGCCACGACTCCTGCGGCGAAAGGCGCGAGGCTGAGCAGGGTGAAAGTGAGCCAGGTCGCCAGCAGCCATGCGCCGTAGTTCTTCGGCGATTGCACAGATTCAGGCGGCGTTGCGCCGATTGGCGCGGGAGGTCGCTCGCTTCGCTCAGCAGGGGGGATGACATTGGTCACTGCTGGCGCGATTTCGGCAACGGGCGTCGAAACAACAGGGGGTGCCGCGGGTGCCGTCGCGATTGGCGGTGTTGCGGCAATCGGCGCCACGGCGGGGGCCTCAATCGCAGGCAGAATAGGAAGAGTCCACTTCGGCATCATCAGCGACACCACGGGCAGGATCAGCAACCCACACAGGGCCAGCATCCACACGAGGTGTCGTGCCGCGGCGGCGTTGCGTCGCAGTGCCGCCGCGGCCAGGCCTGCCGCAGCCATCAGGATAAGCCCCTTGGCCCCCGTGTCCACCAGCGCCACCAGTAGGCGTGGCCACACGCCGCCGCCCAATTCGTCCTGGAGTAGATTCCACATGGTCAGCGCCCCTTCTGCTTGGCTTCCTCGATCAAGGCCGACAGGCGGTCGAGATCGTCGCTGCTGAGTTTGTTTACATCCATCTCGATGAGGGACGCGGCGGCCTGGGCGGCGGAGCCGTTGAAGAAGGTGCTGACCATCCGCTTGAGCACGGAGCGTCGCGCCTTCTCCGTGGATACCGTGGGCACGTAGAGAAATTTCTTGCCCAGCTTCTTGCGCTGGAGGTGGCCTTTTTCTTCGAGGGAATTGAGTATGGCCCGCACGGTGGAGTAGCTGGGCGGATCGGGGATGGCCTCCAGCACGTCGGTGACGGAGGCCTGGCCGCAGGTATAGACGGCCTCCATGATCTGGCGCTCGCGCCGCCCGAGATCGAGGGGGGTAGATTTGTTCATGGCGATGGGTTCCTTAACAGCCGCAGGCCGCGCCCATGCGGCGGCCATGTGCTAAGGATATAGCACTTGGTATGGCTTGTCAAGGGAAATGCTACTGGGTTAGCACTTGGGGGACAACTGGACCCATACGACCCATACGACCCATACGACCCATACGACCCATAAACCACCCTGCCCCTAACTCAGCCCCACCATCCCAACGCCAAGCCCTTCGACCTCCACCGGAACGCTGGTCCCTTTCCACCGCAATTGAAAGGTCTCTTTGCCCTCGCCCAAGTTCCAGAGCAGCACGCTGCCGGCCTCCGGATACCAAGCGCAAACCACAGGCTTTTCGTCGACCACATAGGGCACATCAAGGCCCGACTGGAGGATCTCGCGCTTCAGCGCCCACAGCCCCTCAAGGGACTCGTCCACGGCGCGCAGGCCTTCGGGTACCCGGCCCGCGCTGGAGCGGCACACGAACTTGCCAGCGGTCTGGCGTTCTTTTTCGTTCAGGTTGCGCGCATCGAAATCGGCGAGGAAGGTCCAGCCATCCGTTGCGATCTGGTCCGTCACTTCGAAGGGAATCCCCATCGCCAGAAAGAGGCTGAAGGGTTTGTCCTCACCCACATAACGCTCGGCTTCGCCCCAGTAATGCTTGAGGGGGCCCTGGGGACGGCTGTCGCCGATGACGTCGTGTATCCGGGCGTTCTCTTTCATGGCCGGGGCGAGCACGTCCCAGTGCGCGGCGGGGAAGGGCGTCAGGCCGGACATGAACATGGTATTGGGCACGCCGGCGATCGTCGACACCACGAGCTTCGCCGCCATGTTGCGGGCGGAGAGCTGATCGGCGGGGTAGGCCGTGGTCTCGCTGAAAGCCAGATCCCGCCGGGCATAGCGCCGGTGAAGGAGGGCACTGAAGAGTTCGTCGGTCTTGCCTTTGACGGGGCCGAAGCCTTGGTCGTGAAACATCATCTCACCCACGCGAAAGGGGACGTCGGTGTAATCAGAAAGCCGGATACCGGCCTTCTCCGCACCGAGGTACATGATCATGTTGCCCAGGGCCACCTCGGGCACGGCGGCCTGCTGCGCGCGAAAGCTGCTGGTAAGCTGGTCGCAGGTGTCGTTCACCCACGCGCGGAGCACCTCCGAGAGGCGCCGGTCGCGCACATCGCCGAGCAGCTCTTCCCAGCGCGCGTCGGCATAGCCGTGGCGCGTCAGAAAATCGTTGCGGTGGGTGTCGCAGAAGCACCCGCCGATGACGCCGGGCCCCGTGGCCAGGCGGAAGTCGTCATCAAGGAAAATGCAGTCCGGCTTCAGCCCCGCCAGCAGGCCAAGCGCCGCCACGTTCTCTTCCGTCGCCGGCGGATGGATGGAGGTGCCGGAGTACTTCGTGCCATCGGGCCGCTGGGCCATCTGCCAGTGGGCGGGCGGGGTGAGAGCGGTCGAGCCCGATTTGTCGCCGAGGGAATCGCCGGGATGGCCCAGGGGCACATTGACCAGGTGCCAGCGCAGCCCCAGGGATTCAAGGCGCGCCGCTGTCGCCCGAAGGCGCTCGGGGGTTTCATACCAGTAGCCGTAGAAATAGGCGGCCAGCCAGATATCGGTTACACCGGCCTGTCGCACAATATCGAGCAGGGCGGGGTTTTCTTCCATCGCCTTCGGCGTGAGGCAGAGGTGATAACGGCGCCCCGTGGCGGGGGCCGCAGCCATTGCGGTGGCGGGGAGGGGCAGGCTGGTGGAGCCCGCGGCGGCACACAGTGCCAGGAAACTTCTTCGGGTCAACATGGCGGGGTACTCTCCAGGAACTACCCCGATATTCTGCGCGCGAACATGCAGACGAATCAATACAAATCGGTGTCCGGAAGGGCGATGGAAATCAGTTTAACCACAGAGGACAAAGCGCAGCCTGCGGCCGCAACAAAATTTTTCACCACGAAGATACGAAGGGCACGAAGAAGAGGGAGGGAAAGAGGCGTTCTGCGACTATGATTCCCCCTGCAATCAAGGCACGGTCAAATACGCTTTTCTTTGCGCCTTCGCGCCTTTGCGTGCAATTTATCAGGAAGAACACATGCGAAGGGTGGCCAAATGATCGCCGAAACCCTGCAACGCGGCAAGCTGTTTTCCCTTCCTGTTCTCCGCGCCTCCGTGTCTCCGTGGTCCAAATCGTTTCCCTCAATGCGGCGGCACCGAACCGCGCCAGCCCTCGCGCAGTATCGACATCATCTCAGCGAGCGTCTCCGCCTGGGCGGGCTCATCCGCGATGTTCGTGGTCCCGCCGGGATCGTTTACGTAGTCGTAAAGCTCGACCTCCTCCACCTTCGCAGGATCCAGCACGTGTTCCCAGACGATAAGTCGATGCCGATCCGTACGGATCGTTCGGCCCATGAGATCGCCCGGCTGGGCGAGGACCTCCGGTCGGCTCACGCGCACGGGATCGGGAAACTGGCTGAAGGCCGCGCGCTTCCAGGGGCGGTCGGGCGTATCCAGCAGCGGTGCAAAGCTGCTGCCCTCCAGGGTGTCCGGCGCGGGGAGCGCGGCGAGTTCGCACAGGGTGGGGAAGAGGTCCACAAACTCCACCAGCGCCTTCGTATGCGATCCGGCGGCTTTCATGCCCGGCGCGGACACGATCAGCGGCGCGCGCGTCGCCGTCTCGTAGCACGTCTGCTTGCCCCAGCGACCATTCTCGCCCAGGTGATAACCGTGATCGCCCAGAAAGACCACGATGGTGTTTTCCGCAAGCCCGAGGCGATCGAGTTCGTCGAGAACGCGCCCCGCCTGGGCGTCCACAAAGCTCACGCAGGCCGCGTAACCGTGCATCAGCTCCCGGGCCTTGTCGTCATCGAGGGGCCCTTCGGGCGGCGCGCCTTCATACGCCCCATGATCGTGCATCGCGGGGTAGGTCGCCCGGGAAAGGTTCGCAGGGGCATTCCCATTGCTTACCGGAGCGAAGTCCTCGCGCTGATAGAGGTCCCAGTACTTCTTCGGGGCAACAAAGGGAACATGGGGACGGAGAAAGCCCACGGCGAGAAAAAAGGGCTTCCCCTTCGCCTGCTGCAGGGCCGCGATCGCCCGGTCCGCGATCTGTCCGTCGCCCAGGTTGTTGTCGGGCACGTCGGGCGCCTCGCAGAGCGCCGCCTGCACGAAGTGACGTTTCCACTCGCCGCCGCCGTACAGCGTCCGCTGTGCCGGGGTGAGTTCCGCAGCCTCCTGAAGGCGATTGTGCATGCACGTGGCGCCTTGATACATGCCGCAGCCGGGATGGCGCAGAAAAATCGATTCGGCCAGCGCCATCCCGGTTTCAGTGTGGTAATACTGGGGCGGGGGAAACCACGTGGGCTCGCTCCACGAGGGGAGGTCATCCATCCGCGCGCCGACGTAGGCCTGGGCAAAGCTGGGGTGAAAGATCTTGCCCACCGCCTGCGTGCGATAGCCGTGTTCGCGAAACTGCTGGGGCAGTGAGACAATCGCCGGATTGTGCGTACGGAAATGGGTGTCATTGTCGAATACTCGCGTGGTGTCCGGGCGCAGCCCTGTAAGCAGGCTCGCGCGCGAGGGACCGCAGACGGCGTCCTGGCAGTAAGCCCGGTCAAAGACCAAGCCGGCGGCTGCGAGCCGATCCAGATGGGGCGTCCGCAGCCCGGTCTCGCCATAGGCACCGAGCCACGGCCGCAAGTCATCCGCCATGATCAGGAGCACATTGGGAGGCTCCGCCGCGCCTGTCCGGCCGCCGATCAGGAGGCAGATCGCGAGGGCCAACCACAGGCGCGGGGCGCGAAGGTTCGGGTTACTGGGGGGCATTGGGTGGGCCCTTTCTGAGTCGGCGTCGGGTAACGAGGCCCAGTGTACCACGGTGTCCGGGCCGTACGGATGGGTTGCTTCAGGGGGCAACAGTATCGATAGAAATAACTATATCGATATAGTTGGGTCCATTCAACTATGGTTATAGGGGGAGCAGATTGCAGTTTTATTGGGTTTTATTTCGATTGGGAATTTGTTTTGAAAGTGCTTGACAAGTGGCATGGCTTGTGATAATTTGACTGGGTCGATACACTGAGTCGTGGTGGTGTTCGAGCTTGAGGGTAAGTGCGGTCGCCCGCTCCAGGTAGTTGCAGCAGGTAGCGGTGCCGTTAAATCTGTCGCGTTTCCATGAAGACTGGTAGTTTTCATTCCTTAATTCGGTGTCTTAATTCAAACCAAGGAGAACGTGTCATGGCAGGCAGAAGGCGAGGTTTCACATTGATCGAGCTGTTGGTGGTGATCGCCATCATCGGCATTCTGGCGGCAATACTGCTCCCGGCGCTGGCGCGCGCCCGGGAAGCGGCGCGGCGGGCCAGTTGCCAGAACAACCTGAAGCAGTGGGGCTTGATCTTCAAGCTCTATGCGAACGAAAGCAAGGGCCAGAAGTTCCCCATGGGTTCGCAATGGATCGCGGGCGGCTGGATCTGGTCAATGGGTGTGGACAGCGAATCGCTCTACCCCGAATACTGGACCGATCCCAATATCATGATCTGCCCCTCCGATTCGCGCAATGATCGTCCGCCCATTTCCAATGGTGCCTCCATCTGGTTCACCGGTTCCGTGGGCATCAAGCAGGATATCGCCGCCCAGGTGAACAGCATCCAGGGCAACACCCCCGCCGCCAATGCCGTGCGCCACGGCATCCTGTCGTGGCCGGTGTCCTACTTCTACATGCCCTATGCGGTGAGCACGGGCTCGCAGATCATGGACGCGTACTACGGCACCTGCTGGTGGTACAACGACCCCGGAACGCCCAGCCAGCCGGAGATAAGCTTCTCCGCAGCCCAGGTGCAGGCCGTCGGCGGTCCGCCCGAGTGGAGCCGGGTGGTGAAGTGGCAGAACCGTTCCCAGCACGATATCCCGGCGGGCGCATCCTATCTGCCCCAGACCTATCTGAGCTTCCTTCCCGTGGGCGATGACAACGGCGAGAAGCTGCCCGCGGGCTACAAGATCTGCCGCGAAGGCATCGAGCGCTTCTTCATCACCGACATCAACAATGCCGGCGCCTCCGCCAAGGCCCAGAGTTCCGTCATCACCATGTGGGACGGCTGGTCCGGCAACGAGGGCCAGTCGGTGGAGGGCATTTCCTCCACGGCCCAGTTCAATCACATCCCCGGCGGCGTGAATGTCCTCTACATGGACGGCCACGTCAGCTACATGAAGTACAAAGACGGCGCGCCGGTCAATCCGGCCGACGGCCCCGGCAGCAGCGGCGTGTGGCCGCTGAGCACCTTCCTGGTGGGCGACCTTACCCGAGGCGCCGGCTTCGGCTGATCCCCATTCTCATTACTTGTACGAAGCGGACGGCGGCCGGAAGGGCTTGGATGTCCTTCCGGCCGCCGAATGCGTTAAGGCAGTGCAACTGCCCATGAACATCCGAAGGCTTTTCCATGAAACTTAAAGTGTTGCTTCCCCTGCTGGGATTGGCCATTATTCTCCTCGTGGTATTGCGGGGCTGTAACTCCACGGAGGTGGTTGTGGAAGAAAATCCGGAGACGGTCAAGGTCAAGCAGATGATGAACGAAATCGTGCTGCAACAGCAGCAGACCGAAGCCAATCCATCCGCTGCCCCCGCTGCACCCTGAGGCCCCGTTTGTTCGCGCTCCGGGGGGGAGGAAAGACATTTCGATGCAGTACCTATACGCCGCGCTACTGGCCATTCTGGCGACGGGGAATTCCCCACAGGACTCAAAGTCCCTGCCCGATGTGGTCGGAATCAACCACATCAACAGTCATTACCATCTCACGGATGGCGACTACATCAACGAGGGCGCGGACCAGGTGCTGGCGCTGGGCAGCCGGGTGATCAAACTCATCATCCGCGACCGGCTGGACGGCTACTACAAATTTAATACGGAGTGGCCCGAGATCACGAGCCTGGTGCAGGCGGCGCAAACCCCATATTTCGAAGAAGTCTTCGCCAAGCCTTTTACCACCTACGTGCTCATGACCTTTGCGCCGGGACGGGAAATCCACTATTTCACCCAGGGCATGACGCCCGAAGACGAAGCCCACGAGCGGGATTCCTATTACGAATTCACAAAATACCTGCTGACCCGCTACAAGGGCACCGGAAAGACTTTTGTTTTCCAGAACTGGGAAGGCGATTGGGTACTGACCCACCCGCCCCTGGATATGGAGAAGAAGCCCGACCCCGTCGCGGTGGAGGGCATGATCAAGTGGCTCAATGCCCGCCAGGACGGCGTGGCGCGCGCGCGCCAGGAAGTGGGCATGGACGGCGTCAAAGTCTATCATGCGGCGGAGGTGAATCTGGTGGAGAAAGCCCAACTGGGCCACCCCACCGTGACCAACGATGTGCTGCCCCATACCCACTGCGATCTGTACTCCTACTCAGCCTACGATACCATGGGCCAAAGCGAAGAAAAATACCGCGCGGCGCTTCAATACCTGGTTGAAAAAGCGCCCGACAGCGCCGCCTTTGGTGCGAAGAACGTGTATATCGGCGAGTTCGGCTGGCCCGAGAGCCTCGTTAGCGAGGAACAGCGGCTGAACATGATACGCTACAGCGTGGAAGGTGCCCTCGATATAGGCGCGCCGTACATCCTCTTCTGGGAACTCTATTGTGATGGTCCGAAGGCGGAGAGTAGCCCGCCTTACGAGAACAACGAGATGGTGGGCAATTGGCTCATTCGCCCCGACGGGTCCAAATCACCCGCTTGGAACTATTTCAAGAATCTTTTGTCCCCATCGGGGCCATAATCGGAACGTATTGTTAATTCGTATTGAAGTGTTGGAAAGGTATGGGTATGCGCTCTATCTTGAACAGGCGGGCAATGGGGTTGATGGCGGGCGTGGCCGCGGCGGGCTTGTGCGCGGTGCTGGCCGGGTGCCAGCCCGAGCCGAAGGTGGATGATGGCCGCACCACCATCGGCGCAATTGTCTTTCAGGAAGATCAGTACTTCCGCCTCATCCAGCAGGGCATGGAGGACGCGGCCGCCCGGCTGGACGTGGACCTGATGGTCAACAACAGCTTCGGGACCCTGGACAAAGAGATCTCCATTGTCGACACCTACCTGGTAAATCAGGTCGATGCGCTGGTGGTGGCGCCCCTGAGCCCCCAGAGCTCGATTCCCGCGCTGAAGCGCGCCCACGACAAAGGTATTCCCGTCATCACCTACGACGCCCATGTGGACGCCGATTTCCCGGCGAGCAATATCCGGAGCGATCAGGTGGAGTTGGGGCGTATCACGGGCGAGGCGGCGCGGGCCTTCATTGAAGCGAAACTCGGTGGCAAAGCGAAGGTCGCCATCGTGCAATACATCGCCCTGGCGCCGGAGACGGCGAGCCAGCGCGTGAAAGGCTTCAAGGACGAAGTCACGAAACTTCCCGGTGTGGAAATCGTGACCGAGCAGGATGCCTGGCTTGCACCCGAGGCCACCTCGCTGGTGGAGAATATGCTCACGGCGAATCCCGAGCTCGATCTGATTTGGGCGGCCAACGAGGGAGGCACCGTCGGCGCGGTCAATGCCGCCACCTCCGCGAACAAGAAAAACCCGAACCATCATGTGTACGTCTTTGGTACGGACACGAGCGAGCAGATCGGCAGCTTCCTCCTTTCCGAGGAAGACGTGCTCCAGGCCGTGACCGGGCAGAAGCCCTTCGATATCGGCGCCCAGGCCATCACAACCGCCCTGGCGGCCCTGAAGAAGGAGCCGGTGGAAAGAAAGGTGGCCCTGCCGGGCATTTTGTTTTCCAGGAATGACGCCGCGGGTACGCAGGCCTATCTGGCGATGCTGAAGGAGCTCACCCAGTGAGCGCTTTGGCTGCGGCACCAAATCTCGAAGCGAGAAATATACGCAAGGTCTATCCCGGCACGGTGGCCTTGAAAGACGTCAGCCTGTCCTTTATGCCAGGCGAGGTTCACGCGCTCATCGGAAAAAACGGCGCCGGCAAGAGCTCACTGGTGAAAATTCTGTCCGGTGCGTCTCGTCCGACGGAAGGCAGCATTTACGTCGCCGGCGAAGCGGTGGATCTCCGCTCGCCACGCGACGCCTTCCAGAAGGGGATTGCCACGGTC
The DNA here is from genome assembly GCA_942492815.1 of Candidatus Hydrogenedentales bacterium. GTDB lineage: Bacteria > Hydrogenedentota > Hydrogenedentia > Hydrogenedentales > JAEUWI01 > JAEUWI01. The sequence goes on from OW818658.1 coordinate 1,444,414, forward strand.
TATCAGGAGCTCAGCCTCGTGCCGGGGCTCACCGTGGCCCACAACATGCTCCTGGCCGATCTGCCCACGAAATTTGGGGGCCTCTGTATCGACTGGACGGCGGTCTATGATCGCGCGGCGGAAATTCTGGAAAGCCTGAATCTCGAAATCAATCCCCATCGACCGGTGAACACCCTGGGCATGGCCGGGCAGCAGATGGTCGAAATCGCCAAGGCCATGTCCTTTCGACCCAAAGTCCTCATGCTGGACGAGCCGACCTCGTCGCTGGCAAACGACGAGACGGACAGTCTCTTCCGCCTGATCCGCGAACTATCCGCCAAGGGCGTTGCGGTCATCTACATTTCCCACCGCCTGCAGGAGCTGAAGCGAATCGCCCACAAGGTGTCTGCCCTGCGCGACGGCGAACTCGTGGGAACGATTTCGATTGATGAAGCGGACCCGTCCACCATCGCCCACATGATGTTTGGCGAGGTCGTGCCGCGCCACCGCCCGGAGAACCTGGAAGCGGGGGAGGGTACGGTCCTCGAACTGCGCGACATCAACCGTGCGGGGAAGCTGCACGATGTGTCGCTCTCGCTGAAGCGGGGCGAAATCCTCGGTATCGCGGGCCTGGTCGGCGCCGGGCGCACGGAACTGCTCCGCACCATTTGCGGCGCGGACCCCATGGATTCCGGCGAGATTGTGGTCGAAGGGAAGGTCATCACTCGCCCCACACCGGGCAGAATGAAGAATCTGGGTATCGGCCTCACCCCGGAAAACCGCAAGGAAGAGGGGCTCGTGCTCAACCTCAACACACGGGAAAACATCTGCCTCGCCAGTCTGGGGCGCATGTCCTGGCGCGGGATTATCTGGAAGTCGCGACAGACGCCCACGGTGAAGCGCAACATCGAAGAGCTCCACATCCGCGTGCCGAATGTGGAAGATCCCGTTTCGACCTTGAGCGGCGGGAACCAGCAGAAGGTCGTGGTGGGGAAGTGGCTCAATACCGAGCCTCAGGTGCTTCTGCTGGACGAGCCGACACGAGGTATTGATATTCAGGCCAAGCAGCAGATCTTTCAACTGGTTTGGGATCTGAGCAAGAAAGGCATCAGCACTATTTTTGTTTCAAGTGAATTGGAGGAGTTGGTGGACGTGTGCCACCGAATCCTGATCATGCGGGAGGGACGGATCACCGGCGAGGTTTCACCCGACGCGGTAACGCCCCAACGTCTATTTGAATTTTGTGTGGGCGCGGACGCGCCCTTGGAAAGTGCGACTCATGGGTAAAGCAGTACTCGGAAACCAGGTCCGCCAATGGCTATCTCGTTCCGTGATGGATATCGTTCTTCTAGTAATCTGCATTGTACTGGCGGTCAGCGCACCAAACTTTCTATCGTTGGAGAATTTCCTCAACATCCTGCGCTCCGTGTCGATGATGGGCCTCATTGCCTTCGGCATGACTATGATCATCATCGCCAAAGAGATCGATCTCAGCGTAGGGTCCGCCGTCGCGCTCTCGGGGTGCATCGCCGCGCGCCTGATCGAGATCGGCGTGCCCATTCCATTGGCCATGCTCCTCACTGTGGTCTCGGGCGCGCTCCTCGGCGCCTTCACCGGCTTCATGCGCGTAAAGTTTGAGGTGCCCTCGTTCATCACAACCCTGGCCCTCTTCACTGCGGAGCGCGGCATTGCGCTAATGATTACCAAAGGCTTTCCCATCGCCATCGCGTCGGAATGGTACAGCTTTCTGGGCGGCGGCTACCTTTTCGGAGTGCCCTTTCCCGCGATTATTTTCGTCATTGCCTTCGCCGCGATTCACTTCCTTATGAAGTATACCGTCTTCGGCGGCGCGGTCTATGCCGTCGGCGGGAATGACGAAGCCGCGCGCCTCTCCGGCATCAACGTGGGCTTTGTGCGCGTCATGGTCTTCGCCATCACCGGCGGACTTGCCGCCGTCAGCGGGCTGCTCATGTCGTCCCGCATCGCGAGCGGCTCGCCCACCTTGGCCCAGGGGCTCGAACTGGACGTGATCGCCGCCGTCATCATCGGCGGCACGAGCTTCTCCGGTGGCATCGGCACCGTTCGCGGCACCCTCATCGGCATTCTGTTCATCGGCGTCATTTCAAACGGCATGACAATCCTCAATCTGGACCCTTTCTTTCAATATATCGTGCGCGGCGGCCTGATTCTGGCCGCGGTATTGGCAAACCGACTGCAGGAGGTCAAAAAATGATGAAGAAAAAACTGGTGGCGGCAATCGCCCTCATGACGGCGTGTCTGGCCGGGACCCTGGCTCCGGGCGCGCGCGCGGAAGAAAAAGCGACATCGTGGAACAAGCCCCCCATGGTCGGGATGTACGTGCACCAGCACTGGTCCTACAACCATCCCTATGCCGCCCGGACCTGGACCTTGGAAGACTGGAAGGGTTATCTGGACGGCCTGAAAAAGCTGGGCTTCAACACCGTGCTGATCTGGCCCGTGTTGGAAACCATGCCCGATCCGCTCACAAAGAGCGACGAAGAGAATCTGGAGAAGATGGCGGAAGTAGTCGATTTCGCCCACGCCCAGGATATGCGCGTGCTCATCGCCCTCTGCCCCAATGTGATCGCGAAAAACGAAGAGGCCGCCAAGTACACCTTCGTGAAGCGCCCCTTCTTCTTCACGGATCAGCGGGTGAACCCGGCCGACGCCATCGCGATGGGCAAAATGCTCGAATTTCGCCGGAAGATTTTCACGCCCCTGAAGAAGATCGATGGCGTGCTGATCATCGACAGCGATCCGGGCGGCTATCCCGGCTCGGACAATGTGGAGTTCGTGTCGCTGCTGAACTCCCACCGCACCATGTTCAACGAACTGAATCCCAATATCGAGCTGTACTATTGGATCCACGCGGGCTGGGAGGCCTACTGCCGTTTCTACGCCACGGCCGAATTCGCCATGGGCGAAAACCCCGAGATTCAGGAGGCGATCAAGCTCCTCGCGAAGGTCAATCCCGAGCCCTGGGGTCTGGCCAGCGGACGCGGACCCAATGTGGCCGATGAGATTGGCATGCCGGATCGCGTGCTGAACTATCAGTACGGCGCGATCGAGGGTGAACCCAGCTTTCCCATGCTGAACTTCGGCTCCGAAGGCGCTTACCAGGCCGGCAAGAACCTCGGTGTGCGCGGCACCCTCGGCAATTCCCAGACCCACTGCCTCCAACTGCCGAACGCCTTCCTCTTCTCGCGCGGCGCAACCGGCCAGCCCATGCCCACGCGCGAAGACTACGTGGCCTTTGCGGAGCGCCTGTTGCCCGGTCACGGCGAGACCATTGTCGCGGGTTGGGAAGCCGTCAATCAGGTAGACCCCGCCGTCATCGAAGCGGCCGAAAAGAATGTGTCCGCCATGGCTGACACCGACCTGAAGCCGGGCGATCTGGATGGACTCCTCTTCGGCAGCCCCAAGCGCTTCGTGACCGATCTCGGCCATGTGCTCCGTTTCCGCGCCACGCTGGAGCGTTTCCGCACGGCTGCGCTTGAGGGTGCGGACAAGAAGATCGTGGCCGAGACCATGGAGGCCTTTGTGAAAGAGGCGGCGGATTGGCAGAAGGTCCACGACTACAAGAACAACTGGTACATGCCGCGCATGGAAGAAGCCCTGGTAAAAGTGGATGAAGCGACCTACAAGCCCTTCTTTGTCCGAGATCAGAACTCCTACAAAGGCGAAGGCGCCACGCCCTTCGAGCAGGTGACCAATGCCTACAAGAAGGTGGAAACATTCACACCCAGCTTGCTGGAGACGATGAGCAAAACCGTCGCGCAGTTGCAGAAATAGTTTTCCAAGCCGTGCTCCATTCCAGGATCACGTCGCGGGGCGGCGGCGAGGCGCAACCGCCCGCCGCCCCGCACTTCTCCAAGTCGAATGAAGAATGTGGCACAGGCGTCCCGCCTGTGATTCACAGCCGGTACGGCTGTGTCACACTGGCACCCACCCTCGCCGCGCGGCGTCGAGCACGCGCAATGGAGGAGGCATACTGTGAACAAAGGTTTTGTCGTTGCGATAGCCATGCTGTTCGCGATCACCTTGGCACCCGCCGCGCCGCCCACTCCCGCCGCTCCCATGCTGGGCATGTACGTCCATCAGCACTGGTCTTACAATCATCCCTACAACGCGCGCACCTGGACCCTGGACGACTGGCGGGGCTACCTCGACGGCCTGAAGAAGATCGGTTACAACACGGTACTCATCTGGCCCGTGCTGGAGACCGTACCCGAGCCCATGACGCCGAGCGACCACGAGAACCTGAAACGCATCGGCCAAGTCATCGAAATGGCCCACAAGGACTTTGCCATGCGGGCCTACTTCGTGCTCTGTCCCAACAATCGGGGCAAGGAGGAGGCCGCGAAATACACCTTTGAAGAGCGGCCCTTCTTCGGCACCGAGCGGCGCGTGAATCCTGCCGACGCCGTGGAGTGGGGGAAGTTGATGGCCTTCCGCAAGGAACTCATCACGCCGCTCAAAAACGCGGACGGCATCTTTATCATCGACAGCGATCCCGGCGGCTGGCCCTTCTCCACGAATCTGGATTTTGTCTCCATTCTCCGCAGTCACCGCTACATTATGAATGAGTTGAACCCGGACATGGAGCTGATCTACTGGGCGGGCTTTGGCTGGGAAGCCTATGCGCGCTTCTATGAAACCGGCGAGATTAAACGCGGTACCGAAGACGAATTCGATCAGACGGTCCACATGATTGCCGCGAACCACCTCGAGCCCTGGTGGATCGCCAGCATGAACGAGCCCAACCTGACCAGCACGCTCAACATGCCCCAGCGCATATTAAGTTTCAACTACGGAAAGATCGAGGGAGAGCCCAGTTTTCCCCTCACCAATTTCGGCGACACTACGGCCTATGAGGGGGGCAAGCTCAAGGGACAGCTCGGTGTGCTCGGCAACTCGCAAACCCATTGCGTGCAGTTGCCCAATACCTTCGCCTTTGCGCGCGGCGCGCAGGGGCTGACCTGCACCCGCGAGGACTATGTCGCTTTCGCAAACGACCTGATCACGGGGCATGGTGAAACCATCGTGAGCGCCTGGGAAGCGCTTCGGGGCGGCAACACGGCCGCGATCGATGCCTCACTGGCTTCCCTGGCAGCATTGAAAGAAACCACCTTAACCCCCGGTCCGCTCAAGGGGCTACTCTTCGGCGATCCCGCCCGATTCATCCTGGATCTGGAGCTGCAGCTCAAGATGATGGGCACGCTGGAAACGTTGTATCAAGGCGCCGTTGCCCAGCCGCAGGACCCTGCAGCAATAAAAGCGGCCTTCGCGGCCTTCATCGACGCCCACGTTGGGTGGCAGCAGCAGCATGCCTACAAAAACAACTGGTACGACGGAAAGCTCTGGGGTGCCATCGGCGCGATCAAAGCCCCGGCCTCGCAAGAGACGCTGAAGAACAATGTCTTCGTGGGCGAAGGCGAAACCATGTTTGACAAGGTGCAGGATGGCCTCCGGCGCATGGAGACCTTCACACCCCGCCTGATTGAGTCGATGAAAAAAGATCTGGAAGCCATGCCCTGAGCGGCGCGCGCGAACCGATGAGGAGTCACAAGATGAATCGCAGGGAATTTCACAAAGTATGCGCCATCGGCGCGGCCTCCGCCCTCGCGGGGCCTCAGGCCATCGCAAAGCCGGATGAAAATCCGAAGAAGCCCTTCAAGCTCCGGGGTGTCTATTTCCACGACGGATTCACCGTCGATCCCGAGCACCACGCGCCACTCCACTGGGGCCGCGAAGAGTGGCTGCGCCAGATTCGCTGGCTCCACGCCTGCGGCGTAAATGCCGTCGAGTTCGCCACCATGCTGGAGTTCAACCGCGTACCACAGACGGCCCTGGAGCGCGAGAAGATTGAGGATCGCAAGCTGGTGCTGGAGCTGGCCCACTCCCTGGGTCTGGAATTTGGCTACATACTCACCAACACCGTGGTCAGCACCGTGCCCGATGGCGAGGAACCGGGACACCAGTTGCTCAACCGCGCGGTGCAGCTCTGTCCGAAAGAACCCGGCAATTTCGAGAAGACCATCGCCCTCCAGGAGTGGTACATGGACACCTACAAGGAGGCCAACTTTTTCGATGAGTTCGCGGCCGACTGGGGCGCCTGCCACTGCGGCAAATGCGCTGTACCGGACTACATGCACTACGTGGACACACTCGCAAAAAAGCTGGCGGAGAAGAACCCCGCCGCACGCATGTATGCCAACACCTGGTGTATCGCCTACTGGGGCCCCGGCCCCGAAGCGCAGGGCTGGGAGAAAGTCTTCGATAACGAAATTCGCGGCTCCCGCGAGGTCATCGAACTGCTCGACACCATGCCGAAGAATGTGAACCTCGCCCTGCCGTGTCATCACCTTTATCGCCCCCTCGTCTATACGACCAAAGGCGGCAAGAATAACACCCCCATGTTCCCCACGCGCGACGACATCAAAAAAGTCGAGGCCATGGGTCGCGGCGTCCTGGCGTGGCCCCACTTCGTGATGGACGACGACACCGGCCGCGCGCCTCAGTGGGGTCTGGTGCACAGCGAAGTGCGCTACATCCGCGATCTGCTCCAACGTCTCCAGGAGACGGGCATAGACCAGGTCATGGGCAACCTCTATCTGCCCTATCTGCAACTCTCCAATACCTACGCCTACGGGCGCCTGCTCGATGACCCCGACACCGATCCCGCCACCATACTGAAAGACTTCGCGAAGCTCGTTGCCCACAAGGAAGATGCGGAGTCACTGGCGGAAGTGATGGCGTGGATGGAAAACCACAGCTACTGGGAAGAGCAGATGCCCGAAGACGGTCGCCTGTCCGAACTGCCCTGCACGCTCGACAAAGCCGGCGCCCTCAAGGCCCTGGCGGCGGTACGTCCCAACGCCTCGCCCGAGATGCCACTGCCCTATCCGCCTGCGGACTGGCTGAAGGATCTCTCGCGCTCGATTGAAAAGATGGCGTGGGTTACGGTGTGAACAATTCATTGTGCATAAAGGAAACGGAATTGTGCCACACGATCTCGCCGAAGGCGAGTTCGAGTGCGTTGAGCCTCATGCTCTCCGTGCTTCAAACCCGCTCGGATCTGCCCTTTTGCGGCCGGAGAGCATTGGCATGGTTACAAACGGCGAAATCGTCCCGATGGCATTGCGGCAAAGATGATTAGGAGTTCTTCATGACGATGCGGCAAAAAGTTACTGCAGTTGCTTGGGCCTGCATGGCAATAGTGTCTGCACTATGCCAGACCGCCATCGCAGAACCGCCATCCCCTGTGCAAGTCATCCTGCCCGACGACCTGGCGGCGGCCCTGGCGGGCAAGCTACCGGTCAACCTGGAAGCCATCCCGCGCACTGCGCTCAACGCGGAAGCCCTCGTCGCGCATGCGGCGGAGGGCGGTTCCTTTGTCTGGATCGGTTCCCCCGAGGGCCTGCCTTCCGATTTCTGGGTCGGCAACTTCGAACTCTCGCCAGATCCCGTCGGCATCGTACCCTTCAGCGAATCTCCGCTGGCCCTGCCCGATGGGTTCTCCGCGAAGAGCAAGGCGCGCTCGGCCTTTCTCTACTCGAAGAACGAGTTCCCGAAGCACAGCATCGACGAAGAGATCCGCGCCGATTTTCTGCCTGTCCTCGCGGCGAAAGACCGCTTCGGCAAGATCATCGGGTACCCCGGCATCTTGATGAACCACCTCGCGCCTTCACTCGTGGGCAACCGCTTCGAAGGATGCCAGGGCTATTTCTTTTTCTTCGACGAACCCCTCGCCGCAATGCCGGCGGAACAGTGGGCTGCTTTGCTGAGCAAGATTGCCAAGCGCCACGAAAGCGCGCTGCGCGTCGAATACGTCGAAACGAACTACGCATCTTATCAGCCGGGCGAGCGAGCCCAAATCCGTGCCCGCGTGTACAACGGTCGTGATGTGTCGGCGTCGCTGACGCTCCGCTTCTCCGCGCAGGGCCCCGGCGAAACGGAGTACCGCACGATCACGACCATGCGCCGCGTGGCAGGGGCAACCAGCGCCACCGAGGCTGTGTGCGATTTTCCCGTCTCCGGTCCGGACGGCCTGCACCGGATTCGCGTTGAGATCCTGCAAGACGTTGCTCAGGCCGAAATGACGGCCGTCCTAGGCAATCTGGAAGTGATCGAGGTGCGCGAAACGGCCATCGTGGTCCTTTCCGAAGGCTGGACCACGCCAAAAATTATGACCATCGACGGCCGGAATTTCGCCTTCGACGGGAAGCCCGGATTCTATGCGGGCACCCACTACTACCCCTCCAATGTCTGGTGGGAGTGGGCCTGGCGCGATTTTCGACCCGCCCGGGCCGAGCGCGATTTCGCGGGCATGCGCCAGGCGGGCAACCGCATCGTGCGCGTGTGGGCCGACCCGACCTTGGACGAAATCTCGCTGCGCGCCAAGGACGCGGCCGTGTGGATCGCCGCATCCCATGGCATCGTACTCGACGTATGTGTCTTCAACCAGTGGATTCGTGACCTGAGCTACGAGCGGCAGGATGGAACCATGGTGGATTTCGAGTTTCGCCATCCGAAGGACTTTAATATCTACAGCTTTTCCCTCCGCAACATGGCGCAGCAGCGCGAGTATCTCCAGACCCTGTCGCGGCGCTGGCAGCGCGTGGGCAACGTCATCTACAACCTCGCCAACGAAACCTACATCAAAGATCCCGACGCTACCCAGATGGATCCGGAGGTGCGTGACTGGGAAGAGGCGAAGCTCCCTTCGGGTGAGCGTCGGGACTCCCTGCTCTTCCAGCGCTGGGGTGTGGAGCTGGAAAAGGCCGTGCGCGATAGCGGGGGAGACCAGCCGGTTTTCCCGGGGTACATGTTTTCACTCAGCGAAGGCGGCGATGCGTATCTGGGAAATGCCAAAGCGCCGATCATGACGTGGCACGGCTACTTCTCTCCTGAAGGCATCGGCGAGACGGTGCATTACTTCGACCCGCTGCACTCGTCCCGTCCGCTCCTCCTGGAGGAGTTCGGCAATCTGGGCTGGAACAATCCCGTCCACTACGACGGTGCCATGCACTATGCGGTGGCGTCCGGCGCTGGGGTCGCCATGTCCTACGAATGGGGCATAAGCTGGATGGCCCGCGAATCGTCCTTCGTGCCCCTGCCCATGCGTGACGCATTGGAAGGCACGGACCCGCGCTGGTTTCAGCCCATTGTGGATTACGCGCGCGAGAACGCCAGCGAGAGCGGCGTGGGCATCGCGCCCTGGCCCAGTGGCTGGGGCTATGGTTCCATTTACCACGGCACGCCCTTCCCAGCGGCGGCGGCGGAGGCCGTTCAGCGAATGTCGTGGTTCGGCGACCAGTTCGCGCGCGTAGTGCAGCCGGAATCGGTCTATGTCGTGATACCGGAAGCCAGCACGAAGGCCCTGCTGGGGCCCGCCATGGGCATGTTTAAGCAGCTCTGGACGGCGGGCGTGCGCTTCGGCGTGTGGCAGGAAGCGGGAATTGATTCATTGCCGGATTCCGGGAAGATTGTGATCGCGCCCGGGCCCATGTCGACGGATGCCGGCAAGGCCGCATTGGAGCGGCTCCAGGCAAAGGGCGTGATGGTGCTGAGTGGCGCCGCGCTGGCGGCAGAGGCCATGGCGCAATTGCAGAGCGTAGATTTCACGCCCTCGGACGGCATCAATGTGCTCACACTCCCCACGGCCAATGGCACGCTGTATTCTTTTTTGAGCGAGCGCACGGGCGTGGATCTAAAAGCCCAGATCGAGGGCAAAGAGATTGCCGCGAAACTGGATACCTATGTACTGGTGCAGTCCGGCGGGAAAGGCCCCACGCTCATTGAAGCGGCGGGCAACGTGGCGGTCGGTGGAGATCCCGTATTCTCGACCGATGGTGGTCGGATCACGGCGTCATCGATGGACGGGCAACCCTTACAGGTTTCGAAGCGGTGGAAAGTATCGGCGGCCACGACGCCGGTCGTGTTGAAATTTCCACGCGCCGTATCGGCGATTGAAGTCCTGCTCAACGATGCGGGAGAGACCGCGAAAGTCGAAATCACGCCCGGCGCAATTGAGGTGATGATTGACCGCGAAATGTCCCGCTACCCGGTGTTGGTCAGCTTCGGTGATTGATGCCGAGACGAAACCAACCCGGCGTTGCAGGGGAATCGCGCAAGCTGGGAGCGCCGGCATCCCTGCCGGCATTGCACCGAAGGTGCAAATTGAACCTCCCGGATTGCGTAGTTGTGCGAAGCGAGAACCTGACGTATGAATCTCAATAAAGAGGCGGGCACCCACATCGAAGCAAGCACCTTCGGTGCATGATGCCGGCAGGGATGCCAGCGCTCCCAACTTGAGCGTGTTCTTTGTTCTGCAACAATTATTCCGAGAGCGGTAAGAGCTAACACAACGTCATTCGGCTGAAGTGTAACTTTATGAGGCATTCACCATGAAGCAGTACGGCATCCCCCAACACCCCATACATAGTGCGCGAATCGCGCTCGCGCTTGCCGCAGCCACCTGCATGGCATCGCCCGCAATGGCGGATCACTTCGTGCCCTGCGGGAACGCCCAAATCGTGGGTTCCGCTCTTCCCGGCAACGCCGAGAGCATCGCCGTGCGCAGTTTCACCGGCGCCGTGGCGCGCATCACCGGGGAGTCGATTTCGCAGGCGTGGGGGAGCGCGGCCGCCGAAGGCCGGACACCCATTCGTGTCGGCAACGCCACCACCCTTGCCGAGGGGCTAAGCGGTATGGATGTATCCCGCGTGCCGAAGGGTGAACCGGACCTTCGTAACCAGTCGTATGTCGTTGCGTCAGTACCGGACGGTGGAATCATCGCCGCCGGCCTCGGCGAAAGCGACGCACCGCGCGCCTTCCTCGGCCTGGGCTACGCCCTGGGTGATCTTCTGCGCCGCCTGGAGCAGCGCGAGGGGCAGTGGGGCTTCGTACTGCCCGATTCGCCCGTCGTGGCGTCACCCGCCATGCCCAACCGCACGCTTTACCTCATGAACAGCGACCACATGAACCCCGGTCTGTCATTGGAGTTCTTCTCCGAGCCCGAGCTGGAGGCCTATGTCGATTTTCTCATTGAAGCGCGCTATTCACGCGTGTCGCTGTGGCAGTGGACCGCAAACATGCTCTATCCCGGCAACTTCGAGAAGAACCGTCCGCGCAACGAAATGACCCATCGCGCCATGCGCCATCTGTTTCAGTATGCGCGCCAGCGCGGGCTCCACGTCTACCACCAGCTCGCACCCATGCACGCCAACGTGGACCTGCTTCCCGCCGATCCAAAGTTCGCCGCCACGGGTTACTACGGTCGCAACAGCATCTGCTGGGCCCAGCCCGAAGGCCGCGAACTCGCGAAGAACATGGCGCGCTTCGAGATGGAATACTACGGCCCGGTCGACGGCTACATCGTCTGGTTCTACGATCCGGGTGGTTGCTTCTGCGACGTGTGCAGGCCCAATCAGGGCCAACATCTCTTCGAGCAGTTTTCCATGGTGCACGACCTCGCGAAGACCATCAGCCCCGGCGCGGAATTCCAGGCCGTGCTCTGGCCCACCTGGTGCTTTCACGAATACACGGATCGCGGCATCCCCTACAATGATCCCGCCGAAGTGCAGGCCTTCGTGAAGGAGTTCCTCGGCAAGATGCGCACCCTCTTCGGCCCGCGCGAACTTACCATCATGGACACCGGCGAACTGGAAGGCTCCAACATCTACAACGGCCTCGTCGATCCGGCAGCGTTCAAGCGCTCCGCCTTTCTCTACAGCATCATGGGCCTGCCCAGCGAATCCATGTTCCCCTTTGCCTCCTTCAAGATCAACGAACTGGCCGAGGTCATGGGCAAAGCACGGGATCGCGGCGTGGAAGACGCGAACTTCTTCATCCAGTACGCCAACATAAACAAGCCCTCGGTCTTTGCCTTTGGCGATATCCTCTACGACAAGAAGGCCACCGCGGACGAAACGCTGCGCCGCTTCACGGCCACCATGGCGGCGGGCGAAGCGCGCACCCTGCTCTACAACGTGCTGGAGCGCTTGGAAGCCATGCAGGCGGCCAACACCTACGACGCCAAGGAAGTCGCCATTGGCGAGGTCCAGACCGCATGGGACAAGCTGAATGCCCATCCTCAGTTCCTCGGCAACCGCGAATGGCTCTCGGGTTTTGTATTGTCGCAAAAATACTACCTCGGCATGGCCCGTGCGACGTCCGAGGAAGCCTTCGAAGAGAGTTTGAACGCGCTGAAGTCGGAGCTGGCCAGGATCCCGCTCTGGGAAGATTTCGCCCGCGAGGCGCTCAGCCGCGATCTGGCCGCGAGCCATATAGCGACCTACTGGCGAGGGCCATTGAATGATCCGAATATTGTAGGATTGCCGAAATAGTAGACGGACGGACCTGGAAGGCTCGAACGCTAAAGGGCACCCAGGGCCTTCTTTGACTTGGCCGCCCTGCGGGACGGCAGACAGGCGCCAAATGCGATCGAAATCCTGCTGTCTCTGATGTCGCTGACGTCCCTGCAGTCGAGTGTAGAGCTGTTGATACTGTAACGCGGTCCAATCAACCTGCGAGGTTTGAAAATGGCAATCAGTAAACCCATTACTCGACGCGAAATGCTCTCACGCAGCGCCGCGGGCGCACTGTTCGCCGCGGGCGCGGCCACACAGGCCGAACCTGCGCAGCGCCCCATCAACGTGCTCTACATCAACACCGACCAGCAGCGCTTCGACGCCATGAGCTGCGCGGGCAGTCCCTTCGTAAAAACGCCGGCCATGGATCGCCTTGCGCGGGAAGGTGTGCGCTTTACCCGCGCCTATACACCCCAACCCATGTGTACCGCTGCGCGCACCTGCATCATGACGGGGCTCTCCATCCATACCTCGGGCTGCGTGTCCAACACCGAAGCGACTCAGGGTGGCCCCATGAACTTTCGCGACGGCAGCTTCGATCAGCACCTCGCGCGCCAGGGTTATCATTGCGAATACCACGGTCGCTATCACTCACCCGTGCCCCTCACCGACGCCTACGCCAACCCGGTGTCGCTCGATTTCATCGGACCCTATAAGGCCCGGCTGCTGGAGCGCCTGGGCGAGCCGCCCACGCCGAGAGAAGGGCAGTACGTGAACTACCTCTCCGGCTGGCCCTATACGCCCGATCCGCCCGACTTCAATTTTCGCAAAGCCATCAACAAGCCTCCCCTCCATGGTGTCGATGGCGTGCACTATGGCGTCGACGCCACCCCGCCTGAGTTGAGCTATTCCGCCTTCGTCGCCGATGAAACCATCGACGCCCTCCGGCGCAATAAGGACAAGCCCTTTTGCATTACCTCGGCCTTCCTCCATCCCCATCACCCGCAATACGTGCCCCAGGGTTGGACGGATCGCGTGAAGACTGCAGACATGCGCCCGCCCGACACCATGCGTGATCGGCGGGAGAACACGCCCTGGGCCGACTGGGCGTGGCAGATCGACGACCTGGACATGGAAAATATGGCCCTGCTCCACGCGCGCTACTACCAGCTTGTCGAGGAAACCGATCATCACATCGGCCGCGTGCTGAACGCCCTGGACGAACTCGGTCTGACGGACAATACCCTCGTCATTTTTCTGAGCGACCACGGCGAGTTTCTCGGGTGGCATGGCCTCATGCAGAAGTTCCTGCCCTACGAAGACGCCGCTCGCGTGCCCTATATCATGCGACTTCCCGGCGTCATTGCAGCCGGCTCCACGGTGGATCATGTCGTCAACTTAATGGATACACTGTCGACCATTTGCGACTACCTCGGCATCGCACCGACGGCGCAGGAGGGCCACAGCTTGCGTCCGTTGGCCGAGGGCAGGGCAGAGGACTATCCCGAGTTTACCCTCTCCGAGTTCGGATGGGAACAGGGTTACACCATGTTCGCATCGGAGGAGTGGAAATACGTCTGGACCGGGCCCGCCGAGACGATGGATGTGCTCTTCAACCTGAAAGACGATCCATTGGAGACGACCAATTTGCTGGGCAGGCATCCGGAGCGCGAGAAGTACCTTCCCGAGGCCAGGCGAATTCGCGCCGCGATGCTGGGGTGGATGGAAGGAATCGGGCACAAGTACAGGGATCGACTGGTGAAGAGTGAAATCGGATAGCCGCTCGCGCCTTTTCTCAGCGGTTCCCTGATTTTGGGCGCCCCGTGGAGGCCCGCTCCACAACGCGGGGCACGATAAGAATCTCGCGGGGGCGGAAGGCCGACTGTCGCGCGTCCATGCGCTGCAGAATGCACTCCGCCGCCTTGCGCCCGATCTGTTCCTCGTGCTGCTCCACCGTCGTCAGCGGGATTTCCAGGTAGCGCGCCGCCAGCACATCGTCATACCCCATGAGAGAGATATCCCCCGGAATGGCGAACTTGTTGGCCCGCAGCACCTGCATCGCCTGCATCGCAAGCATGTCGTTCACCGCGAAGAGCGCCGTCAGCTTCTCGCGCCGCACAAATTCGATGAAGTCGTGGCCGAGCTGCTTGTGCGCGCCCACGGAGAAAATTCGATTCTCCGGCAGCGCGAGCCGATGCTCCGCCAGCGCCTGCGTGAAGCCCTGCAATCGCGCCCGCGATGTAAACACCCAGTCGACATACCCGATCTCGCGATGGCCCTTCTCCGCGAGATGTGCCCCCGCTTCATACCCCCCGCGATAGTGATCACAATTGATGAACACGCATCGGTCCATCAAGTCGTCCGGGCAGTGGTCGATTACCACCAGCGGTATACCCGGCGTCGCGGCATTGAGGCCCATATCGGTGACGCCGCCGGAGATCAGGACCATGCCCGCCGCATGCTGCCCCGCCATGATCCGGTTGAACAGTTCCCGCTCCGTGTCCGCCAGGTAACCGGTGCAGGAAAGTTCCACGATGACACCAGCTTCGCGCAGGTGCTTTTCCACACTACCCACCACTTCAACATTGAAAGGGTTGGCCATGTCCGGCACAATCAGGGCCACGCGCTTGCTCGTGCGCATCTGCAACACGCCCGCGTCCTGGTCGCTCACAAAGGTGCCCCGGCCATGTTCGCGCCGCACGAATCCTTCCGATTCCATCTCGGCCAGCGCGCGCACTGCGGTCACCTTGCTGACGTGGAATTTCTCCATAATCTCGGAGATGGAGTAGATGCGGCTGCCGGGTAACAGTTCCCCGTCCCGAATCTGGGCCAGTATCTCTTGCTTGATTTGGATGTACTTCGGGGAAGGTGTGCTCATAGATCGTGTGCCAACCACGCCTCTTTCTCGAACCGCTTCGGGCCATCGCCGAGGGCTCACGGCATGGGTTCAGTCTATCGGTAGAGTGTTATAGCACAACGACCTACGTACTACAATTTTTGTCGCGATTTCGGGGCGCCCCACGGAAATACATGGCATCAAGTCGACATGGCAATTTTTTTCTTGAAAGTTCGCGTACTTTCTGATACTGTACCGACCAAGTTGGTTTGGTAAGTACACTTTATCGAAAGTGTCCAATTTTAGTGGCCGGGCGTGCGATACTGTTCCGGCGTTGGGGCGGCGAATTTGGCACCCCACGCCGCACCGGATACCCGCTATTCGTAGCGTCTGTATCGGCATTCCAGGAACGGGCAGCCCGATTTCGGTCATTGAGCATGCAAAGCCAGGGCGATAGCGCAAATCGCCAGGTCGGGAGAAGTTAAATGCAGGAACTGGACAAAGCGCTGGGCATTTCCCTCTTCGGTGAGCGGCGTGAAGAAGTGATCACCGCGTTCAGAAGGCAATTGTCCGACTGGCAGCAGGCCATGCCCGATGTCCAGCCTCTGGTCCTCGATTTTGGGTTGGGCCGCTTCGACGAAGTCGGCTTGGTCGAAGCGTGGATCTGCAACGAGGTCGATGCCGGCTATTGCGGCAAGTATCTCTTCCTTTTTGATGGCCAGACCTGTCCCATGCATCGTCACCGGATCAAATCCGAAACTTTCTTCATTGCCCGTGGCGCCATCGAAGTCTGCCTGAACGGCAAGACCCGCGTACTGCGCGAGGGCGATACCCTGTTTATCGAGCCCTGGCTTCCCCACAGCATGAAGGGGCTCGGGCCCGCGCTGATCCTGGAAATTTCCACCCCCTGTCTCGTCGACGACAACTACTTCGAGAATACCGAGATTCCCATCGGCGGCAATTTCGGCGGCGGCGTGCTCTAGACTGCTCGATGCTCTGATTCCGCGGCGATTCCGGACCGTGGATTTTCCCCATACTTACGCCAATTGTCACTGAAACCAACTGCTCAGGAGGCACCACCATGCTCGCCACCCAATCCTCTATCGACTGGGCGAACGCCCGTTGCGCCGATCTTCCGAACATGGTGGTCCCCGCGCCGGGGCCCATCTCCAAGGAATACCACGACCGCTGCTGCAAACATTTCAAGGGCCTGAGCGGCCAGGTGAAGCTCTTCCCCGTGACCTTCGAGTCGGGCGAGGGCTGCATGCTGCGCGATGTGGACGGCAATGAATACATCGACTTTTCGTCGGGCATCTATGTGACCACGCTGGGCCACTGCCACCCGAAGATCAGCGAGGCCATCGCGAAGTACGCCTTCAAGCTGATGAATGCCCACGACTTCACCACGCCTATCAAGACCATGCTCGTGGAGAAGCTCGCGGAAATCCTCCCCGGCGACCTGAACGGCTTCCAGTTCTACGACTCCGGCACCACCGCCGTCGAAGCAGGCATCCGCGTGCTCCGCGCCGTGACAAAGAAGAACGAGACCCTCTCCTGCTTCTACGACTACCACGGCAAGACCTACGGCGCCGTGTCCCACGGCCACATCCGCTCCCACGTCTATGGCGCGGTGCGTGCGCCGGGTGTTCACATGCTGCCTCGCCCCGATCTCTATCGCCCCATGTGGACCAAGCCCGACGGCACCGTCGACACCGATCAGTACATCAATTTCTACCGCGAGTATATCGACAAAGGCACGGTCCACGATGTGGCCGGGTGGGTGCTGGAACCCATCCAGGGCTGGGGCGGCACCATCATGCCGCCGGACGATTTCTTCCCCAAGGTTCGGAAGTTGTGCGATGAACTGGGTATCCTCCTCATGGCCGACGAAGTGCTCACGAGCTGGGGCCGCACGGGCAAGTGGCTCTGCATGGAGCACTACGACACCATCCCCGACATCGTCACCATCGGCAAGGGCTTCGGCAACGGCTTCCCCGTCACCTGCGTAGCCGTCCGCGAGCCCTACAAAGAAGCCTTCGAGGCCATCTCCGCCTCCAGCAGCTACGGCGGCAACCCCATGGCCTGTGCGGCCGCCCGGGCCTCTACCGAGGTCATCGAAGAGGAGGGCCTGCTTGAACACGCCGAGCGTCTGGGCGACATCGCCAATGAGCGCATGGCGAAGATGAAGGCCGAGCACAAAATCATCGGCGACGTGCGCGCGAAGGGCTGCCTCATGGGCATCGAGCTGGTCAAAGACCGCGACAAGAAAACGCCCTTCGACAAGGCGGGCGAACTGGTCTATCAGAAGGCATTCGCCAAGGGTCTCGCGTGGATTCCCGCCGGTCACATCCTGCGCATGAGCCCGCCCATCGTGATGAATGAAGAAACGTTGCTGAAGGGCCTCGATATCATCGACGAGGCCATCGGCGAGACGCAAAAGGAACTGATGGGATGAGTGACAAGGTCTACGGTGTCGGCGTGGTCGGCTGGGGCTTCATGGGCAAGACCCACACCTTCGGCTACCACACCATTCCCTTTTTCTACAGCGAGCCGCCCATCAATTTCGCGCTCAAGGGCGTGTGCGTACGCCGTCCCGAGACGCTCGATGCGGCGGTGCGCGAAGGGAAGTTCGAATTCGGCACAACGGACTTCGATGAACTGCTTTCCCGCGACGACATCGACATCATTCATGTCTGCACGCCGAATAATCTCCACCGCGATCAGGTGGTGAAGGCGGCCGAGGCGGGCAAGCATATCTACTGCGACAAGCCCCTCGGCAGCAGCTATGCAGAGTGCCAGGACATGGTGGCGGCGCTGGTGAATTCCTCGCCGAAGATCGTGACCCAGGTCGCGCTTCAATATCGATTCTATCCCTGCACCCTACGGGCGAAGCAGATCGTGGACTCCGGATTCCTCGGCAAGATCTACAGCTTCCGCGCCAGTTACCTCCACGCCAGCTCGGCCGATCCCAACAAGCCCCTGAAATGGAAACTCGACAAAGAGAAAGGGGGCGGCGGCGTGCTCTATGACCTCGGCAGCCACGTCCTCGACTTGGTCAATTTCCTCGCGGGCCCTCCCGCGAAAATCTTCTGCGAGACCCACACGGCGGTCGCGGAGCGGGTACACCCCGAGACCGGCAAGATGACCAAAGTGGAGACCGACGACTTGGCGCTGCTCCTCGTGCGTACGAAAGACGGCGCGCTGGGCAGCGTGGAGGCCACGAAGATTGCCACCGGCGCCAACGACGAGCTCCGCGTGGAGATCCACGGAGAGAAGGGCGCGCTGCGCTTCAATCTCATGGATCCCAACTGGCTCGAAGTTTACGACACCCGCGACGCCGGATCGCCCATCGGCGGCGACCGGGGCTACAAGAAAATCGAGACCGTCAGCCGCTACCCCGAGCCCGGCGGACTCTTTCCCGCCCCGGCGTGCAACGTGGGCTGGCTGCGGTCCCACGTGGCCTGCCTCCACAATTTCCTGTCGGCGATTGGCGGCAAGGCCGAGGCCCACCTCACCATCCCCGGCGCGGCGGAACTCCAGCGCCACCTCGACGCGGCCTACAAATCCGCCGACACCGGCGAGTGGCAAGTGCTGTGAGAAGACGAGCGAGAAGAAGGTGTTATAGCCGTCCCGGCTGTGGTTGGCAGGCCGAAGGCCTGCGTTCACTACAGTAACGTTTCAGCGCTCATCGCGACTTCGTCTTGAAGAAATCCCAGATCACCCGGCTCGCATCCAGATCCTGACTGACCCGTCCCACACCCGCAATGGACTCCAGTAGATTCGAGCGGCTCCCCGGCCAGGTGTGGCCGCCGCCTTCCACGCGGTAGAACAGGAACTCCGCGCCGGACTCGCCTGCGGCATGGGTCTCTCTGAAGACCCGGGTCCCATCGCCTGGGTCCAAATCGGGCAGTGCCTCCACTTCGGCTTCAGCGGCGGCGCCATTGCGCGCCACCCAGAAGTCCACGGTGTCCGCGGCCGAGAGATAGGTGACCGCACTCGATGGACCCTGCTGCACCGATCCGCCCTCCCAGGGGAAGAAGGGGTCTTCGGTTCCGAGTATCATGAGCATGGGTACTGCGGACCCGCCCTCGCACCGCGCGGGAAAGCCCTCCGGCAGGGTGATCATCACCGGGGCGGCCGCTGCGATGCGGTCTCCCAGCGCACAGGCGAGGCGCTGCGTCATCAAGCCGCCGTTTGACGCGCCGGTCACGTACACCCGCGAAGGATCCGCGCCATAGTCTTCAATAAGCTGGTCAATCAGCAGGTCGATGAATCCCACATCATCACCGTCCTCCACCAGCAGCCCCTTAGCTTCGTCCGTGGGATCGCCGTTCCACAGAAATGTCACCCCCTCGGGATAACAGACGATAAAGCCCTCTTCGTCGGCGATTGGGTCGAAGTTGGTTGTCCGCGCCATCATGGCCCCGGTCGCCGCGAAGGGGTGGAGCGCGATAACCAGCGGCCAGGCCTGGTCGCCGTCATGGCCCGGGGGAAGATGGAGCAGGTAATCCCGACGGAGTCCGTCATGCTCCAGAACATGGCGCGTACGACCGGGACCGGCGGGACACCCGGAAAGAAGCAAGAGCGCGGCAAGCCCCGGACCGAAGACTATCGAAAGAAGCCGTGATCGATGTTTCATGGCGTCATTCTCCACCAGAGGCGTCTTGGAATTCCACCCGGAGTGTTGTAAACTCTTTACAAGTTTGGGTGGTGGCCGGAAAAATCGTGGATCGTGACGATGGGCGTTCGGGTGTGCAGTCGGGTTGTCCCGTTGCCGCGTGGGCGGGCAATAGACATGGGAGTTCAGTGTGGTTGAGCCCGAAATCTTTTCGTGCGGTGCGACCTCCTTCACCCCTTCGCACATTCTTACTGCGGCGGCTTTCTGGGGGGAGTTGGACGAACGCTATGTGGAGTCAAAAAGGCGTCTCCGGGCGCTGAAACGAGCCCGGCAGGAGGACATCCAGATATCGGATGAGGAACTTCAAAGTCGATCGGAGCAGTTTCGCCGCGAATTCGGATTGCGAACTGCCCACGCAACGGAGACTTGGATGGCCGCACGCGGCGTTACGCTCGATGCATTCACCGACTTTCTGGAGCGCGATGCGGCGCTCGCGATGCTCGGCGGGGATACCGCCAAGGCAAGTCGAAAGCATCCCACCCGAGATGGGGACACGATGGCCGTGCTCTGGCACGATGCGGTATTCACAGGCGCGGGCGACAATTGGAGCCGGCGCCTTGCAGTTCATGCGGCGGCGGCCCGGGATGTGGCCGAAGGCGCCGGAATTCCCGCCTCAATCTTCGACACCATCGGTGGAGGTGTAAGCGACGGCATGCTGCCGTGGCTCGAACACTTCGGACTGGAGGCTGCGTGGTTCAACCGGTTGCGCGTGATCGACGCGGCCTTTGTCCATTTCACCAGCGTAGTTCAGACTCCCGCCCGCCTCGACGCCGCCCTGCGCGCCCGGTGGGATGCCCTCGTGGCCATAGACGTGGAGCTGGGCGGCTTTCCCTCCGAATCCGCCGCGCGCGAGGCCTTTCTCTGTGTGTCCGAAGATGGCATGTCCCTGGAAGAGATCTGCCGAGAAGCCGGCGGTCAATACAATCAGGGGGCGCTGCTGCTGGGCGATCTTCCCCTCGCCATCCGCGCCCAGGCCCTCTCCACGCCCGCCGGTTCGTTGCTCCCCGTATTTCCCTGGGGCGAGAGCATGGTGCTGTGTCGACTTCTCGGAAAGACCGAACCCAGTCTCAATGATCCCCGTACCAATGAGACTGTTCGCGCCGCCGTGCTCGATGATGCGCTCCAACCTCTCATAGAACGCCACATCGCCTGGTCCGCAGGGGTCGGCGAATGAGCGAAGACCGGGACGAGATGATCGCGCGACTCAACCTCCTCGAATTCTTTCCGCCGAAGGCTCGGGAGCGGGTTGCCGCATGCTGCCGGACCGTACACTACAAATTCGGCGAGGTCATCGTGCGCGAAGGTGACCCGGGCGACGCATACTACATGCTGGTTGAGGGCCGGGCGCGGGTTTACAAGCGAGGCGAGAACGGCGAAGAGATTCCGCTCAACATGCTCCGCCCCGGCGACGAATTTGGCGAAATGGCCCTGTTGGAAGAGGGGACGCGCACGGCGAGTGTCCGTTGCAGCAGCGACGCCAAGCTCTACTGTCTCGGGCGCGCCGACTTCCATCGGATCCTGGCGGAAGAGCCGGAACTGCGTCACTTCCAGCAGCTCCGGATCCGCTATCGCAAGGTCCACAACTTTCTCCGCGAGACCTCGGGCTTTGGCAAGCTGCCCGCCCCCGCGCTCCAGGCCTTTCTGGAGCGCCTGTCTCCCGTTTCCTTTGCGCGGGGAGAGTTCATCGTTCGGCAGGACGAAAACTCCCACGAGTTCTATATCATCGAGGAGGGGCGGGTTCACATCTTCCTTCACGAAGGCCCCCTGCGAAAGAGTGTCGCCTTCTGCCGCGCCGGGGACTACTTCGGGGAGCTCTCCGCCATTCGCGGCGTGCCCCGGGCGGCCACCGCCGAAGCCGTGACCGATTGTCGGCTGCTCTCCATCAGCCGCGAAGCCCTGCTGGAGTTGATGGATACCTATCCGGAATTCCGGCAGGCCATCGAAGCCAGAATGGCCACCTACGCCTTTCGCGAAGAGGCCAAGGTACCCCTCGATTTCTCGCAGGAGATGCTCCCGGCGTCCGTAGCCGACCGGCCCATCGAGATCGACACGGTTATAGATACGACGACGGCCACAGGACCCTGGAAAGGGACTGCTCCCGCCGCAAGGGGGCGAGGACGCCGCTGGGGAAGGCGCGTGCCCTTCCTTCGCCAGGTGGACGCCATGGACTGCGGCGCCGCAGCTCTGGGCATGATCTGCCGCTACTTCGGTCGTCGTGTCAGCCTGCCGCGCATCCGCCAACTGGCCCACACGGCCCTCGACGGCACCAGCCTGAAATCCATCGTGGGTGCCGCCAACGAATTGGGCCTCGCGGCCCGCGCGGTTAAGTGCGGTCCGGCGGATCTGGGGAACCTCTCCATGCCGGCCATTGCCCATTGGGAAGGCAACCACTGGATCGTTGTTGCGCGCGTCGGAAAACGGTACGTTGATATCGTGAATCCGGCTTCGGGCCCCGCGAGGGTTCCGCGTGCCGAGTTCCTGGAAAAATGGAGCGGTTACGCCGCGCTCTTCGACTACACCCCCGCCTTTGAAGACGCCCCGGAGGGACAGCGCACCTGGGGCTGGGCCCTGGATTTCGTCAAGCCCTTCCGGTGGACCCTCGCCCAGATCCTCCTGCTCTCGCTGGTGACCAGCGCACTTCAATTGCTCCTGCCCGTTTTCACCCAGATCATTGTTGACCGCGTCGTGGTGGATCGCGATCTGGAAACGCTCCATGTCATGGTGGGCGCGATGATCGTCGCGCTGGGATTCATGCTGAGCGCCAACGTGCTCCAGCGCTTCATGTTGAGCTTCGCCGCCGTCCACATCGACGCCTCCATCCTCGACCACCTGACCCGAAGCATGCTCGCCCTGCCCATGAGCTATTTCAACAACCGGCGTATCGGCGATATCCAGCGTCGACTTGCGGGTGCCCGACAGGTGCGTGAATTCATCGTGCACAGTGGGCTCATGGGTCTGCTCTCCACCGTGCAGCTCGCGGCCTACCTGTCCCTCATGGGGGCCTACAGCGTGACACTGCTGCTGGTCTTCCTCGCTACGGTGCCCTTTTACATCGGGCTCATGTTCTTCTCCCGGCGCATGCTCCGGCCCCTCTTCAACCGCATCGAGGAAAGCTTCGGCCGCTACCAGTCCCATCAGATAGATTCCATTCGCGGCATCGAGGCCGTAAAGGCGAGCGCCGGCGAGCAGCAGTTCCGGGATCGCATGCTGAACGAGTTTCTCGGTCTGGCGCGCACCCAGTTCAAGAGCAACTTCACCATCATGTTCTATGAGAGCGCCGTCCAGGCCGTGAGCTACCTCTCCACCGTGCTTTTCCTCTGGGCCGGTGCCCACATGGTGATGGAGGGCCAGATCACCATCGGCGGATTCGTCGCCTTCAACGCGCTCGTGGCCATGACCTACAGTCCCATCCTCACCGTGCTCAATCTCTGGGACGAATTCCAGATGTCCGGCGTGCTCATGAACCGGGTCAATGATATTTTCGAGTTCGAACCTGAGCAGGGCCGTGACCGGAGTCACTTGAAACCCGTCACCTCGCTGGAAGGCCGGGTGGAACTGCGCGGCGTCCACTTCCACTATGGCGGCGAGGGCAGCCCGCCCATTCTGAACAACATTAGCCTCGATATCCCCCCAGGCCGCACCCTGGCCGTGGTCGGGCGCAGCGGCTCGGGAAAGACCACCCTGGTCAAGCTGCTCGCGGGACTCTTAGAGCCCACTTCAGGAACCCTCTTCTTTGACGGGGTGGACATGAAGACGCTCAACTTTCGCGACCTGCGCCAGCACATCGGTCTCGTGCTGCAGGACAACTATGTCTTTGATGGCACCATCCTGGAAAATATCGCCCTGGGCGATCCAGAGCCCGATATCCACCGCGCCTCCTGGGCCGCTGAGGCCGCCAATGCCCACGATTTCATCGCGCGCTTTCCACTGGGCTATGAAACCCGCGTCGGAGAGACCGGTATCGCCATCTCCGGGGGCCAGCGCCAGCGGATTGCTATCGCCCGGGCGATCTACAACAATCCGCCCATCCTCATATTTGACGAAGCCACCAGTGCCCTCGACAGCGAATCGGAGCGGGCGATTCAGGAGAACCTGACGCGCATTCTGGCCAACCGGACCGCCGTGGTGATCGCGCACCGCCTGAGCACCATACGCAACGCCGATCTCATCGTCGTCCTTGAGAAGGGCGAAGTGGCGGAGACCGGCACCCATGACGATTTGATCGCCCGCAAGGGACTCTACTTCTACCTGCACGGCCAGCAGATGGGATTCTAGGCAATGTCAGGACGCGAAAATAATCTGCAGATCCCCAAATCCGGAAGGGTTACCGAACTCTTCCCTTATGAGATGCCCTTTCGCGCAGCGCGCCTGATCGGGGGGCTCCTCATTATCTTCTGCGCCGTAGTTGCGGTCGCCGCCGTCTTGATCGACTATCCCGAGACCGTGACCGCGCCCTTCATACTGCTTCCGGAATCGGGCGCCGATCCCATTCAGTCTCCCTTCGACGGCGTGGTGGAGGAGGTACACGCGGCGGTCGGCGGCAACGTTACCCGCGGGCAGATGCTCTATGTGGTTCGCTCCCCCCGAATTCAGGCCCTGTCCGCCGAGCTCCGCAGTCTGGAGAAGGAGCGCGAAGCAATATCCCTTCAAAAAGTCTCTGCCGGGGAAACCTATCGGATTAACCGTGAAATTCAGGAAGCCGAGATCGTTCAGCGCGAAAAAGAGACCGAGTACCGGCAGCGCTATCTCGACGTGTACCGAGATGTGAACGACCGGATCGAGAAACTGGGGAAAGAGGGACTTACCTCCTCCATTGAAGTGCTTACCCACCAGCTTGGCCACGCCGAGGCCCAGCGTGACGCGGCCCTCGCGAGCGAAGAATTCAAGATGGCCCATCTTGCCCTCAGCCGGCTGGAGGCGGAGCATCATCAGGAGCAGGAGCGGCTGGACAATGAAACGACAAAGCTCGGCGTTCAGATCGAGGGGCTATCCGGCCAGCTCAAGCAAGTCACCGGCGATCTGGTCTATCTCACCGCGCCCTATGACGGTACCCTGGTTTCGGTCGCCCGGCAGCGCACCGGCGATGTCGTGACAGTGGGCCAGGAATTATGTCAGATCGCCCCGGCCGGCGCGCCGCCACTGGCCCACCTGCAATTGGAAGAGCGGGGGATGGCCCGACTCCGTGAAGGCCAACCGGTCAAGCTGCTCTTCGAGGCGTTCCCCTATCAGCGATACGGTGTCGTTGATGGATCGCTCGCCTGGTTGAGTCCCGCCGCGATCACGACCGGCGGAGAGGCCCACTTCATCGCCCATGTGGCACCGGCATCCCTGGAGATCGGCGCGGGAGCGGCGGTGCGACCCCTGAAGGCGGGCATGCGCGGCGAGGCGCGGGTACAGGTGGGGCGCAGGACCTTGATCGAGTACGCCTTCGAGCCCATTCGACAGTTGCGCGAGAACATGCGCAGCCCGGGGGAGTGAGGGCAGCGATCCCGTGAGCGATCAGCCCTCATGGCTCCGAAATGAGCGCCGGGGACGCCTGCCGCGCTTCGCGCCGCGTGCGTCCCCGGAACAACTCCCCGATTGCCTCTGTCTCTCCCGTGACCGCCGGCAATAAGCTATTTCAGACCGATTCTCAGCGCTCGTAACTCGTTCCATCAAGGCTGACCGAGTCCTTGTGAATCGCGATGATCGACGCTTCCCGAATTTTCTGCACGGCGGGCAGCAACAGGCCGATGCCGCCCTTCACGTGCTTCAATTCTTCTTCTGAGATGGTCATATTTTCTTGTAAATCGGAAATATCAATCCTGGCCATGAGCTGACCCTCCTCGGCAATGTTGCCGAATGTTCAATCCCTGAGCTTCCAGAGCCCTGTATGCCCGACGCACCTGCGACCGGGCTGATCAGCGGTCGAGCGATATCCCGTCCAATTGGACGTTGAATTTGGATGAGGACAGCGACGTTGAATTCGTTACTTCCCCCTTGATGTCGCCCAGCTTCATGTAGGCCGGACCGCCCTTAACGTGCTTCAATTCTTCTTCCGTGATCGCAATGTCTTCTTTCAGGTCGGTAATTTCAATACGTGCCATGGTTCGTCTCCTTGGTGTCTGCCCCGATCCGGCCATTGTCCTGTCCGGCAATTCGGGCGATTTCTGTTGGCTGTTAAACGGACTCACGAACGCCAACGGAGGCGTCGGAGGTGGATATTACTTTCCTCGTGTCGGCGGCGCGTTTCCGAAGAGTCCGGCAAAGGGGGAAGCCGATTCCGGTTGTTCTCCGAAAAGGAGCTTCTCGCCAGCGCCACCGCGGATCACTTCATCCCCGTCAAGATCGTCGAGTCGGATCACACGCTTGGCGGGTTTGGGAGGGTTTTCAATTTTCTCGTTGTACGTTTTGTTTTCCATCGCAGGACCTCCTCAATTAGTCTACCTGTGTTTACATAAGCCAAGTTCGTGCCATAGTTTTGTTCTCCCTCTAAGGGCCTATGAACATTGAACTTGTGTTGAAGGCCCGACCGTCCTCACGATTTGCTGGACTCGTTATAAGTCCATCATAGCGTCGGATGTGCTGGTAGGGCGTCAAAATCGGGCCACTCGATACCCCGTAGTGGGGCCTGTCGGTTTAACCAGAAACGCGACCACTGAAATAGATTTCCGAATTTCTGTCATTCCCACGAAAGTGGGAATCCAGAGACCGCCCAACGTAAACTCCGCGAAAACACTGGATCCCCGCATGCGGGCCTGTCGGTTTAACCCGAGACTCGACCACTGAAATAGATTTACGACGTTCTGTCATTCCCGCGAAAGCGGGAATCCAGAGCCTGTGCGACGTAAACCTCGCGAAATCGCTGGATTCCCGCATGCGCGCGAATGACGGTGCATCTATAGGTCCCCGTATTGATTCCCTGCTTCGACATACAGGCATTAAATCGACAGGCCCAGCGGCGGCGAGGACACCAAATGAAGCAGGGGCGTTGCCGAACGATTCTTCCGCAACGCCCCCCTTCTCAACCCCTGATGGACCTTTGGATCGGTCACCGCAACGCGCAGCGTTGTTCCGCTGCAAGCCAGAATACACGTTGTCAGTCAACCGGTCATTCTACATCGCGTGGACTCCCGATTGGGACGCCCGCGCGTCTTCGCCTGACTATCTCGCCAATCATCCGGGGATTGGCTCCCCGGTCATCAGCGCCCACCGTAGGGCACCGCACACCGTGTGTAGAGCCGATTTCGTGCCATTGCGCACCTCGTCGTGTAAGGTCTTTACGGAAAAGCGTTTGTGGCGATTCGCGCCTATCAAGCTTCCCGAAAAGCCAGCACCGAAGTGAAGAAACTCATGCGAAAACGGGACTGTGGTACCGAAACGGGACTATTCCAGATTATACTCCGTGAGTTTGCGATCAAGGGTGGAACGGCTTACCCCGAGGGCTTTCGCCGTCTGGCGCTTGTTCCCCCCGTGGCTGCGAAGCACCCATTCGATATGCCGTTTCTCCGCAGCGCTCAACGATTCTTCCGAAGGGGGTGGCGGCGTGGTCGCGCTCTCCCGTTTTTCTTGTACCAATTCCGCCGTGTCGGACAATACGAAATTGTCGAAGTGGTCAAGCAGGATCGCGTCTTGCGTGATCACGTCGGACTCGATCAGCGCCACCGCGATATGAATGACCTGGTTCAGCTCGCGAAGGTTGCCCGGCCAGGGATGATCCATCAGGCTTTCGAAGGCGTCCTCTTCAATGCCGGACACCGACTTGTTCATCATCCGGGCCGCCCGCACAATCTCCCGGCGTATCATGCGCGGCAGGTCCTGGCGCCGCTCTCGCAACGGCGGAACAAAAAGCGTGATCCCCTTGATGCGATAGAAGAGGTCCTGGCGGAAGCGGCGATTGACCACGAATTCCTTCAGCGGGTGGCAGGTGGCGGTAATGAGGCGCACATCGGCATGGAGCAGCCCCTCGCCGCCGAGGCGTTCGAATTCTCCCTCTTCCACCGCGCGAAGGATTTTCGCCTGGCCCGCGGCGGAAAGATCAGCGATCTCGTCGAGGAAGAGCGTGCCGCGATGGGCCAGCTCGAACTTGCCCTTGACCTGGCGGTCCGCCCCGGTGAAGGCGCCCTTCTCGTGGCCAAAGAGCTGGCTGTCCAGCAGCGTGTCGCTCAACGCGGCGGCGTTGAAGGAGATATAGGGGCCCCGGGCCCGTGCGGAAGAGTGGTGGACGGCCTGGCTGATGACCGTTTTTCCCGTGCCGGATTCACCGAGCACAAGCACGGGGAGGTCGGTGCGCGCGGCAAGTCGCGCCAGGTGAAGGCAGCGCTGCATGCACTCATCCGCGCTGATGTAATCATCCAGCGAGGCCGCCTGCGACGTATCGGCCATGCGGCGATCCACGCCGGTGTCGCTTGGTTCCGCGCGGGGTCTGAGCTCGTTCATAAAAGGGGAGATACCTGCATGTCGCCCCACGCCGGGTGCGTCCCCGAGGCTTTTTCCAGAATTCCGAAATCATAGAGACGGCGCAGGAGGCCGGGGTCCAGACGGATGCGCGTTTCCTCCCGAATCTCCTCCAGCACCTCGTCAGTGGGGCGCCCGTCGAAATACCGCAGAAGCGGGAGCAGCACCGCAGGTGCCTGGAGGGGTTCGGTACAGGTCAGGGCCTGGAGGGTGCTCCGCTGGTCGTCCTGCTTCAAAATATTGTAAGGGGCGATATGCAGGCGGTCCGGTACGTGGCCCGACCGCAGTTCCTCGAATCGGGTGCCCAGCTCCATGTGGAAAAGGCGGGCGTCCATACCGGCAATGGTGATGGCCTCCATCGCGGAAAGGGACTCCACCCGGTCCGCGCAGGCGTTGTAAAAGTCTAGTCTGGATCCCCGCCAATGTTCCCAGGCGTCGCGGCGCAGCGTGATCCGATTCAGGTCGTTTACCCGCGGCTCGCCCACGGAAACCACCGCATCGGGGCGCTCCAGCACTTCGGCGATGGCCCACCACGAAAGGGACCATTCCAGACTGCCGAAAAGGCCCTGGACCGCCCGCCAGAAGCGGGTTCCCGTGGTTCCACGCCCATGCTTGCAGAACCAGGTCGAGCAGACCGAATTGCGCTGCTGCCAGATCCCGCACAGGGGGCCGGTCTCCGAGTCCTTTTCTATCGCATAGGGGCAGAGCATTTCGGGATCGCGACCGAAGCCATCCTTGTGGTGATGGGCATAGACCGTCGCCCATTTCGCATTGGGTTGCACCGCGCGCATCGTCGCCGTGCCCCGGGTATCATTTTCGTTCTCAATGATAGACCGCAAAGCGGCGCCGCCGGGATTGTCATTGGCCGCCGCCCGGCCCGCGAGGAAATTGGGCAGGTCGGGAAAGTACGTGCAGCATTTGGTGGAGCGATTATAAAAACCGATCCCGCTCTCAAGGTGCGGCGCATGATGGGAACACATTGCACAGTCGAGGCACGTCGCCTCCCGCTCACGGGGAATCCCCGCGGGGAGAAGTTCTTCTACCCAGCGCTGGTAGAGCAGAGGCAGTTGTTCAAACTCCGGTGCTTCCTGCGGATCGGCCATGAGAGCCCTCCTCTTGCACGCTGTGGAAGGCGACCCGCGCCCCACACCATGCCGTCACTCAGCGATTTTGCGGTTCAGCCAGTCTTCCACCGACAATTCACGGATCAGCGCCTTCACGGCGGGACGTTCGGCGATGGTGCCGGCACACGCCTCGGCGATGTGATCGCGGGCCTTGCTGATGCGGATATTCTCATCCAGGTGCTTCTCCAGCACATCCGCCGTGATGCCGTTGTTGCGCATCCAGGCCACGGTGTCACTGGCTTTGTGCAGGCCGTTGATGGCGCGATAGGCATCGGCCGCCCGCTGGAGTTCCTCAGTCGTCGCCGAAAGGGCGGCATCGTCCGCCGCCTCCAGCAGGAACTTTCTGCGTACGACATTGGAGAGCGCTTCGGAGAAGCCCCCTTCAATGCGAAGGTAGGAGACCACATCTCCCACCGAGACTTCGAGCGCGCTGCTTCCGACTTCCGACATCGCAAATCTCCCGTGTTGGCCCGCACGCGGCGGGCGCTGCCTCTTGGAGCGCGGGTTGGCGGTGAGAAACCCATGCGGCCTCTACAGGCCACTTCCCTGCACGAAGAACTCCACATCCGCCTGCGCTGTGCAAGTCGCCATTATGACCCAAGTTGCGATCGGATGCAATACCCCTCGCACAGGGCCATCGCCTCTAAAAAGCCTTTCATTCACTTAGACGGCCGGCGGAAATATGGAGAGGGGGGCATTCCTGCCCCCTCTTTCATTGAATTCATCGTGCGATGAAAATGTATCTGCTTTATCAGTACAACGGCATTGCACGGGTCGGGGCTGCCAAGCCCCCGCTCCATACCCCCGCAATCTTTAACTTTTCTTTTCCGCAGTCGACAAGAAGATTGCTGACCGCGGAGCACACAGAGGCTCGGAGAAAACAGAATGAGGGAGAAAGATTCGAGATGCCTTGCGATACGCAAGCACGTTCTGGCCGGACACGGACGCCTCCCCAAAACTCCTCTTCTTCTCCGTGCCTCCGTGTCTCCGTGGTTCAATTTCTGGTTGCCGCCAACGGCTGCTAACAGTGCGACCTACGCTGAATCCGGATGAACCACTTTTTAACGCGATTGCCCTGCCCTTCGCAGGGCCCCGCCCCAGGGCTCAGTGGCCGCTGTCGCCGGACGTATAGAGCCACTGTTCCAGCGCGGCGGCCACTTCATTCGCCCGGACGGGTTTCGTGAGGTAGTCATTCATCCCCGCTTCGAGGCAGAGCTCCCGGTCGCCCTTCATGGCATGGGCCGTCATGGCAACCACGGAAACGTCGCGATTCCGGTTGGCTGCCCTGCCCTCCCGGACCATGCGGGTCGCCTGGAGCCCGTCCAGGTCCGGCATCTGGCAGTCCATGAAGACGAGGTCGTAGTCCGATTCTCCGAGGGCGCGCAGGGCCTCGTGGCCGCTGTCGACCGTTTCGGCGAGATAGCCCAGTTTCTCAAGTATCTTAGTCGCCACCATTCGATTTGTGGCGTTGTCGTCCACCACCAGGATACGCGCTTTCTTCTTGCGCGTTTCCGATACGGTGTGGCGCGTCACCAGGGCCGGCGGGGGAAAGTCGGGCGGGTCCTGGGGCTGGCCGAGTATCAGTCGGAGGCAGCCGTGCAATTGGCTCTCGCGAATCGGCTTTACCAGATACGCGGAGAAGCCGAGCGTACTGAGCTCGGCGGCATCGCCCTTTCTCCCCAGAAGCGCCATCGCGACCAGTTTGCAGTTCGAGTGCCCCGGCAGTCCGTGAATACGCGGGCACAAGCGGGTATCGTCTGTTTCCGGCAAGTCAATTTCGAATAGCGCCGCGTCGAAGGGCTTTCCCGATTCCGCCGCGCCCTCGATCAACGCGAGCGCCTGCTCCCTATCGGAGGCGCACGCGTACTCGCATCCCCAACGATTCAGGAAGCTCTCTATTAGTTTTATGTTGGAGCGATGGTGATCGACCACGAGAACGTGGTACCCCGCGAGTTCCGTCGCCGCTTGGGCTGCCGGACGGCTTTCGGTCTGCTTCTCAAAAATGCTCGTGAACCAGAAGGTGGAGCCCGCGCCAACTTCGCTCTCGAGGCCGACCCGGCCCCCCATCAGTTCGGCAAGCTGCTTGGAGATCGCGAGACCGAGCCCGGTCCCGCCGTAGTTACGCGTAGTTGACGCGTCGGCCTGGGTGAACGGGGAGAAAAGGATCGCGCGTTTATCCTCGGGTATCCCGATACCGGAGTCACTGACTTCAAAGCGGATGGTGGCTGAAGTTTCTGATTCGCTTTCGAGGCAGGCGCGGATGATGATCTCGCCGTCATGGGTAAACTTCACCGCATTCCCCCCCAGATTCAGGACGATCTGGCGCAGTCGGCCCGGATCGCCCCGGAGGAAGGAGGGCACCTCCGGGTCGACTTGACAGGTCAGTTGCAGCGCCTTCTCATGCGCCCGAAGGGCCAGCACTTCGACGGCATCCTCCAGGGTGAGACGGAGGTCGAATTCAATAATTTCGAGGTCAAGTTTGCGGGCCTCGATTTTCGAGAAGTCAAGGATGTCATCGATCAGTTCCAGCAGGGCCAGGGCGCTGTTTCGGACGATCTCGGCGTACTGCCGCTGTTCCGAGGAGAGCGGAGAGTCCAGCAACACGTTGGTCATGCCGATCACGCCATTCATGGGGGTCCGTATTTCGTGGCTCATATTGGCGAGAAACTCGCTCTTGGCCAGGTTGGCCATAGCCGCCTCCGCCGCGAGGGTGTTGGCATAGGCCGTCGCCTCCTCCAGCTCCATGCGAAGGCGGACGTCGGACGTAATGTCCTCGGTAGCCATCATGATGCCGGCCACTTCGCCGGCGCCGTCATACCAGGGCCGGACTTCCCACTTCAGAAATTGCTCTTCACCATTTCGTCCCCAATTGTCCTGGTCGTTCCGCTCCACCGCGCCCTCCAGGCAGCGCGCGTGAACTTCGCGCCAGCGGGGCGGCAGGTCCGGGAAGACCTCGTAGTGCGACCGGCCGATGATGTTCTGGCCCACGAGCCCGTAGTCGGTATACCACTGGTTGCTGACGGCCACGTAACGGATCTCGCGGTCAAACATGGCGACCGCCGCCGGGGCATGTTCCACAAAGGCTTCCAGCCGGGCCTGCTCTTCCGCCGCCAGATGCTCCAGGCGCTTGCGCTCCGATATGTCGGAGTGGGTCCCGATGACACGGAGGGGGCTGCCGCTCGCGTTGCGTTCCACAATGCGGCCCCGGTCCAGGATCCATTTGTAGGTTCCGTCCTTGCAGCGCATTCGATGTTCATCGACATAGGTGGCTGTTTCGTTTCTGAAATGGGCTTGAAGATTTTCCAGCGCCTTAGGCAGGTCGTCGGGGTGAACCCGGGACTCCCATTCCGTCAGGCTATCACCGATATCATCGTCGTCATATCCGAGCATCCGCTTCCACTGGGGGGAGAAATAAACCACTGCGGTCCGGGCGTCCCAATCCCAGAGGCCATCGCCCGCCCCTTCGAGTGCAAACTGCCAGCGGGCCTCGCTTTCGCGAAGGGCGCGCTCCACAAGCTTTTGCGCCGTAACGTCCACGGCTATCCCAAGAAAGCCCGTAATCACGCCTTCGTTGGAGCGAATCGCGGTTACCGCGAGCGATACCGTAAGCGTCGTGCCATCCTTGCGGATATAGGTCCACTCCCGCAATTCGGAGCCCTCGACGCGGGCTATGGCGACGAAGACCTCGAAGCCGGTCACTTCACATCCGCGCTCCGCGCTCAGCTCCCTGCCCCGTGATTCTATCTCTGCTTTCGAATGGATCAGGGCGGGCGTGCACTGGCCCACCATTTCCTCCTCGGTGTAGCCGAGCATGCGTTCGGCGCCACGGTTGAACACCACGATGGTCCCGTCGGAGGTAGTGGAGATTATGGAGACTTCCGAAGCAGCCTTAAGAATGTCGCTCAATTGTTTCTGAGAGTGACGAAGCTCTTCAGCGGCCCGCTTGTGTTCGGTGATGTCCACAATCTGGGATATGAAATAGAGCGGGGTGCCCTGCTGGTCCCGCACCAGTGAGGCACTGAGGAACGCCCATACCAGGTGGCCCTCCTTGTGGACATAGCGCTTCTCCATCTGGTAGTTCTGTATCGTCCCCGCCAGCATTTGTTCCACACACTCAATGTCCGCGTTCAGATCGTCGGGGTGAGTTATGTCCTGAAAGAAGTTCGACTGAAGCTCCGACTCCGAGTAGCCGAGAATGTCGCAGGTCGCCCGATTGACCCGAATCCATCGGCCCTCAGGGGATACCAGCGCCTTCCCGATGGGCGCGTATTCAAAGGCGCTGGAAAACTGCTCCTTACTCTCCTGAAGCTCCGCGGTACGGAGCTGGACTTCCGTCTCAAGATCCGCGCGCCGGCGGGTGAACATATAGGAGAGCATGGAAATAACCACGGTTATAAGCAGGCCGGCAAGCCCCACGATCCAGCCCGTTCTCAGGGGATTGGCGGCGATGAAGTCAGGGCCCGGTTCAAAGACGATCGAATAGGTGCGGCCAAAAAAGAACAAGGGCAAGGTCCGGGAGATGGTCCAGGGGCTGGCCCGGTTGCCAGAATCGTGTCCACTACCGAGTTCGGCCAGCCGCTTTGGTTCCGCGCCCGGCTCTAGTTGGAAGAGGCTGACCTGGGTCGGCGATCTACCCAGATCGACGATAGAGAGGGCGGATTGGAGCAGGGGGCGGATTCGAACGGCGGCGCCCACGAAACCGTACGGCGGCCCGAGGGGGGAGCGGTTACTACGCACCGGGTGCAGGATCAGCATGCCGTCCATCTCCTCCGGCACCTGGATCAGCGGATATACGTCGGTAGCGGTTGCCAGGTTGGAATTCTCGGCGAGTTCAATCGTCGTTTGACGAATCGGGTCTGACGCAATGTTGAAACCGATTACCGCCAGATTGTCCGCCTCGGGCGCTGCGAGTAATACGGGATAGCAAAGTTCCGATTCTGGCGACGTCCTTCGCTCGCCGGTCGGTCCGTTCTCCCAGATCTGGAAATCGGACCCAGCTTGGGCCCGCCCCAGCGCTTCGATACCTGCACGGGCCTCCCGGGGCACGCGGGGAATCCACTCCAAGGCCTGAATGCCTTTGATTCGGACGATGGGTGCCGCGAAGTGTTGAAATTCCTCGTGCTCCACGTCGTGCGACGATTCGTAGTGCCGGACCAGGGCGCCGATCTGATTGTCCCGGAGATCCCGGAGCGCGTCCGCTATATGATCCGCTTGGGCCTCGGCCAGATGGGAAAAGGACAGATGGTGCGCCCGTGTTTCGGCTTCGTTTGCGGCGAGTGCGAGTATACACGTCACGTAGGTTCCCAGGGTGGCCACGGTGGTCGTTTCGACATGACGGAGCCATTTCCGGGAACCTGCCGGCTGGGAGGCGCGCCAGCGGAGCAAGAGGTCGCTAGCCACCACGAACAGGCCGATAAAACCGAAGCAGAGGGTGACGGTGAGATACTGGCGGCGGATATCCGCATTCAGCTTGTCGACCTCAACATCCATTCCGACAACCATCAAAACCTGGCTGGTGCGGGGGTCAAGCACGGGTGCAAAGGCGGATATGAAGGTGCCATATTCGTCCGTATAGGGCCCTTGAACCAAGGGCGAGCCGGAAGTGAATAGGGCGATATTTTCGTCGGTGGCCTGTTGGTAGGGTTCGCCTACGGTCGACGCCATATCACCACCGGCCTCGTAGGATTCCGGGCCAAAGACTATCCCGCCGTTCCGGAAGGCCTGCGTGTAAATTCCCGCCACATCCAGTTGCGGCTTGAAACTCTGGAGATGATGCCGCAGACGCTTGAATTCCGGCCGATCAAGGTCCTCCGCGGAGAAGGAAAGGCGTTTCGCAAGCTCCGGTTCCACGGACCGGGCGACATACATGACATCGGCTTCCAGGGTTGTGCGCAGGTTACGGTCTACATTTCGGGCGCGCCACTCCGCTGTAATGACGCCCAGAATAGTAATCAGGATCAACGCGGCGGGAAGCGCGCGCCCCCAACCCCCATGGAATGCGTCCCCCCCAGGGACGGGTGGAGACTGGGCATCCACACGGTTGCCCTGGGGGGCATCGGATTCACGCATATCACGGGACGGGTCCATTCCTTACACCATCTCCAGGTCACTGAAAAGCCCGATCTGAATCTCGATCAGGCAGCCCGCGGGGCCGGGGCCTTGCGGGCCATAGTAGAGCGGTTGAGTTCGTATAGCGGTTTCCCTGGACAGGCCCCCAGTTTCTGGCCTGGAGTGCTAGGGAAGTTCGCGGATGCGGAGGTTCTTGAACTCCACAGGCGAACCCTCCGATTCAAGTGCAAGGAAGCCCGTGCTCGGCGTGCAACCCGTACCACCCGAGACTTCCTCGCCGTTGACCCACAGCCGGACTTCACCATTGATGGCGCGCACATAGTAGTGGTTCCACTCGCCGACCCCCTTGGAGAGGTTCTTGGAGGGAAAGCTGCGCTTGCCCTGCGGCGCGACGGGGGGGAAGGGGGTCATGTCGGATACACCCACGGGGAACACGTCACCGTTGGTCGTGAACCAGTCCGCCTTGTTGCCCGACTTCTCGTATTCCGCCGTATAGCCATGATCCAGCACCTGCACTTCGATGCCGTGGGGCAAGCTGCCTTTCGGTAGGTCTTTCAGGGACTCCTCGGGAATCCAGAAGAATACACCCGAGTTACCGGCGGACTTCAGATGCCGCCACTCCACGACCAGCTCCAGGTTCGTGACCTTCTCTTTCGAGCGGATCACGCCCACCGGGCTGCCGGTGCACTTGAACATCCCGTCTTCCCATTTCCAGGTGTCGTCGTCACAGTTCACGTTGACGAAGTCATCCAGCGTCCACTCCCGCCAGCCGGGACCCGTGCCGTCGATGAAGGCCTTGGGTAGCGCGGGAGCGGCGGCCTCGGCGGCTTCAGCCGGTGAAAGGCGCCCGCTTCCCGCCACGGAAGCGACTACCGCCGCCAGCAACATGCCGGAAATAGCCAGTTTGACAGGAGTGATAACAGGGGAGTTGAGCTTCATCGTTTTGCAGCCTTTGCATGGGTTGTCCCGGCCAGGTAGGTTGGGGCGGGTTTAACGCTAGTGTAACCCTGACACCGGACGCGTTCAAGCGATGCATGAGACGGGGCAGGCGGGGTAGTTTGACGACGGATGTCGGGAGCGCTATGCTCATGTCGTTGGGGTTCCGTGCCGGTCCATTCCCTCCGTGAAATCCCGACCCGGCGCGCCGGAAAGTCACCGAAACTGCCATAAAGGAGGTGCCCATGTCACTCCGTGATGACCTGCGGATTCGAATAGCTGAGACCCCGTTCATCGACACCCATGAGCACCTCTGGGACGAAACCACCCGCCTGGGCGATCGTCCCTATCCCGGTGGCCAGCCGGGACCCGCCCGTGACTTTTCCCTGCTCGCCGCCCACTATATCGATTCGGATCTCATGTCCGCCGGGATGACTGACGAGGACATGGCGCGACTCAAGGCCCATGAGACCGACCTGGGGGAAAAGTGGTGCATCTTCGCACCCATCTATGCCCGATGCCGCAACACGGGCTATCTCCGCAATCTGCGCGAGACCGTACGCATGCTCTACGGCGAGGAAGACCTGCGCGAGGACAACTACGGCGTCATCTCCGAGCGCATTGCCGCCCTGATCCAACCCGGCTACATGCGACGCGTGCTCAAGGACGTCGCCAAAGTCGAGCACTGCCAGGTCAACAGCTTTGAAGGCGTTGTCTTCAATGAAACGGCCCAGCCCGATCTCCTCTGCCAGGATCTCAGCCTTGGTGCCCTGAGCACGGGCATGAACGCGGAGAACATGGCCCTGCTGTCCCAGGCCTCCGGAATCGAAGTGCGCACGCTGGCCGACTGGCATTCGGTAGTCGACTGGGCTTTTGCGACTTACGGACCCCGGGCCATCGCCGTCAAGAACCAGAGCGCCTACGCACGACGTCTGGATTTTGCCGACGTGCCCGCGAAGGAGGTGGCCGGGCTGTTTCAACGCTTCGCGGATCATCCGGGTGAAGTGCAGAAGCCGGAACGAAAACCCCTTCAGGATCATCTGTTTCACTATTGCGTGCGAAAAGCCGTTGAGTATAAGCTCCCGATCAAACTCCACACGGGTTATTTCGCCGGGCATAACTACATGCCGCTGGAGCAAGTCCGCCAGAACGCGGGGGACCTCTGCCTCCTCCTGAAAGCCTATCCCGAGGCGCAATTCATCATCATGCACAATGACTACCCCTACCAGGACGAAGCCATTGCCCTCGCCAAGCACTATTCCAACGCCTGTATCGACATGTGTTGGGCCTGGATCATCAATCCCGCCGCGGGCGTGCGTTTCGTGAAGGAATTTCTCGGGGCCGCCCCCGCATGCAAGCTCCTCACCTTCGGCGGCGACTACGGTCCGGTGGAAATGGTGCCGGGCCACGCCAGCATCGCGCGCCAGGGACTCGCCCAGGCCCTGAGCGATCTCACCGAGGAAGGGTGGCTCGCTGAAGGCGAGCTGCCCGATCTGGTCGATCGCCTGATGCGGGGCAACGCCCGGGAAATCTTCGACTACGAAGGAACGCTCAAGGCCTGGGGCTGACCTGTAACTACCCCGCTCGCGAATAGCCCAATAAGCCATAGCGGCGTCCTTAGTTGACCAATTGGAGTTTGATCGATGTCTATGAACCGAAGAACCTTCCTGGGCTCCTCCCTCGCGGGCGCGGCCCTGCTAACGACGCCCGCCTGGTCAGAAAAGCGCGAAGGCATGCCCTACCGCGTGCTCGGCAAGACCGGAGAGAAGGTATCCCTGCTCTGCCTGGGCGGGGCCCACATTGGCGGTAAAGACCTCTCGGACGAGGATTCTATCGCCATCATGCGCACCGCCGCCGACGAGGGCGTCAACTTCTTCGACAATGCCTGGGCCTACCACAATGGCCGTAGCGAGTTGCTCATGGGCCGCGCCCTGAAGGACGGATACCGCGAGAAAGTATTCCTAATGACCAAGGGCCAGGCGCGGGACGCCGCAGGGGCCCAACGCTATCTGGAGGAAAGCCTGAAGCGGCTCGACGTGGATAGGATCGATCTCTGGCAGGTCCATGAGCTCGTCGAGCCGGATGCGCCGGGCAAAGTTTTCTCCCTCGGCGTGCTGGACTACCTGCTGAAGGCCAAAGAGCAAGGCAAGATCCGCTACACCGGTTTCACGGGCCACCACCTGACAAGTATCCACCTGGAAATGCTGGCCGGCGGCTTCGACTTCGATACCATTCAGATGCCCCTGGGCATTCTCGACTACCACTTCCGTAGTTTCCAGCAAAACGTGCTCCAGAAGGCCCTCGACAAGAACATGGGCGTCCTCGCCATGAAAACCCTCGGCGGCAGCCCCGGCGCCGTGCCCGAATCCGGTGCGGCGACAGTCGAGGAGTGCCTGCGCTACGCCATGTCCCTTCCCGTATCAACGGTCGTTTCCGGCATGGAGACCATGGACCAACTGAAGCAGAATCTTGCCACAGCCAAGGCTTTCGTGCCCATGGACGAGACCGAACTCACCGCTCTCCGCAAACGTACGGAGCCCTTCGGCAACGATGGCCGCTTTGAGTCCTACAAGACCGCGTGGCACAAGGACATTCAGGAGAAAATGATCGCCGCAGGCCTCACGCCGAGTTAAGCAACCGCCTGAGCGCTGCAAGAGCATACCTGAACCTCCGAAGTTTCCGTGAAATTCCGTACTACTATCCGCCATTATCTTGTTTTTTCAGCAAGTTTTTCATGCGGCGAGTTGCATAAGTTGTTTTGTTTCAATGGATGATGCGATGAGGAGCGCCTGGGAGAATTTTCGGCCTTTTTCGGTCAGGACGTACCTTC
The DNA here is from genome assembly GCA_942492815.1 of Candidatus Hydrogenedentales bacterium. Lineage (GTDB taxonomy): Bacteria > Hydrogenedentota > Hydrogenedentia > Hydrogenedentales > JAEUWI01 > JAEUWI01. The sequence goes on from OW818658.1 coordinate 1,483,637, forward strand.
TGGCCTTGGGCACTTTGCGTATCAGGCCGTGTGCCCGCAGTAAGCGAATGCTTCGTGTCGCTTTGCCCGAAGCCCTCTTGAGCTCGATGATGTCGTCTTCTTGCACCGGGTACAGGGCCTGGCGCAGGTCTTTGTTCCTGAAGCCGTTGAGGTGATGCTCTCCCTTGGCCAGGAATGCCAGTAGCTTAAAGTCTCCGTCGTTCCAAGGGTTGAGCGCCCGGTAGTTCTGGCCGGACTTGGGGCGGATAGGCTTGCAGGGGCCTCCCATAACTTCCTGGAGTTTTTCCTCGACTTGGGTGGCGCAGACGGCGTCGAGAAAGCGCTCGTTGGACTGGCTGCTCGTCTCGGCCCGGCGGTGCAGATCACTGACGCCCTTGCGCATTTTCTGCCAGGACGCTTCCTTGGTCTCGTCGTCGTTGGGATGCCGGAAGGCCTTGAATTCCCGCGTGTCGTTGACGGTCGTTTCAACACGCAGCACGCTCCCGCTCTTGTTGTAGCATTTTATCGAGTTCTTGTTGATGGAGTACTTGATCCGAACCCCTTCGTAACGCCGCCGGTAGTCGCCGCGTATTTCCTTCGGCGCCTGGCCCTGGCCCATGCCCGATTGTTCGGGCTTGCGCCGTCCCAGATAGCGCATGACCGCCGGGCTGTCCGACACCTTCATTCCGTATTGGACGAGGGTGGGAAAAAGCTGGTCCAGCTCCTTCACGGATTTAAACATGACATCCGTGGCAAACTCCGTTTCGTCGGCGGACCAATAGTGCTCCAGATTCAGGGGCGCAAACACCGAGTGGAACTCGGGCAGGATGCGCTCCACCAAGTGGTCCAGCAGTTGGGGCCAGTTCGTGCGAAGCTGCTCGTCCAGCAACCCTTGCGCTGCCTGAATGTCCGCTATCCACGGAAAACAGTTGCCATCCTTGATATAGCCGATCTGGTTTGCCTGTAATTGCTTCTCCAACCAATGGCGGCCGTTGAGACAAATCTGGGCGGTCATGGGCAACCACGTCTGAAGACGAGTATGGCCGAAACCCAATGAAGGGTCATCCCAGTAGTGGTAAATCCAGACGCAGCGGCGTGAGCGCATGTGAAGTTCCAATTCCTTCGATTCCCGGTTGCCTGATACCGAAGGGGCCCAGCAAGGTTCCACCACGCTGAACATGCAAATCGACCCGTCTTCCCGGACGCCCTCTTTGGCGGCAATCTCCCGGGCCAGGGCCTCTTTATCCACCCCGCCGCTCTCCAGGTAACGCATCGGGATCTTCAACTCCTTCGCGCGGCGCGCACAGCAACTACGAACAAAGTCTGTCTTGGACTGCGCCCAGGACTTAAAGTGCTTCAACAAGATATTCTGCATACCCGCAAAGCGCTGAATACCACGTTCATTGGCAATCCAGCGTATCGTGCCGCGAAATCGAATTCGGTCAAAGCCGCGGATTGAACCAAATATTTTGCCGCCGTATAATTCAGTGAAGTTCATGGCATCCTTTCCTCCTTTTGTAAGGGTTAGCAAGGGAAAGGATGCCTATTCTATTTATCAGGCTGCAACAACGCGCACCGTACAAACGCATTCAAAATTCGCATCCATTCGCGTCCATTCGCGGTTCAAAAAAATTCAACCACAACCGCGAATCAAGAGCACTTTGGTTGCGGCCAACGGCTGCTCTAGGACCTTCCGTGGTCCATCTCAATTTCTTACGATCCACGAAAAGGCATGGAAATTTCTAACCGCCGATTTGCTGTTAACCAACCCCTGGGAGCATCATGAAAATGTCTCGCTGGTCTATCGCAACGGGCATCGCCGTGGTGACCGCAGTCGCCTTGGCGGTCCTCGTTTGCGCGGGGCCCGCACAGACGCGCGCACACGCGGACGCAAAAGGCGTCGTCCTCCAGCCCCTCAATGATCCCATCCCCGAGTCTATCCCGCCCGGCGATATTGTCATCGACCTCGAAGTCATCACCGACGAGCTCGCCGCCCCCCTCGGCGCCGCCTTTCCCGACGATGGCACGGGGCGCATCTTCGTTTTCGAGCAGACCGGCATCATCTGGAGTGTGGCCAGCGACGGCACCCGCACCGAGTTCCTCGATGTCGCCGATCGCCTGGTACCGCTCGGTACAGGCGGGCCAGGCACCTACGATGAACGCGGTCTCCTCGGCTTCGCGCTTCATCCGCAGTTCGCAGACAACGGGCGCTTCTACACCTACACCTCCGAAGCCGTCGACGGCCCTGCGGACTTCCCCAATGCCGAGATGACCGATAGCAGCGCCCACCAGAGCGTGATTGCCGAATGGACCGTCGCCGTCGGAAATCCCAACCTCGGCGATCCGGCCAGCCGGCGCGAACTGCTCCGGATCGATCAGCCCCAGTACAACCACAACGGCGGCGCCCTCCACTTCGGACCCGATGGCATGCTCTACATCGCCCTGGGCGATGGTGGGGGACGAGACGACGACCAGCGCGGCCACGCCGAGGGCGGAAATGCCCAGAATGAAACGACCGTACTCGGCAAACTGCTCCGTATCGATGTGGACCTGGACGAGGGCGACATCCCCGCGGCCAACGGAAGTTACGCCATTCCCCAGGACAACCCCTTCGTGGGCGCGGGCATCGGCGAAGTCTTCGCCCTCGGTTTTCGCAATCCTTTCTCTTTCAGCTTCGACCAACAGACCGGGGCGCTCTATGTCGGCGATGTGGGCCAGGACGACATCGAAGAGGTGGATATCGTGGAGTCGGGAGGCAACTACGGCTGGCGCGTCAAGGAGGGGACCTTCTATTTTCAGTCCAACGGTACCCAGCCCGGCTTCGTCACGGCGGAACCCGCCGAAGGACAGTCGGGCGAGGGCCTGCTCGATCCCATCGCCCAGTACGACCACGACGACGGCCTCTCCATCATCGGCGGCCACGTCTACCGGGGCAGCGCCATCCCCAGCCTCGCCGGACGTTACGTATGCGGCGATTTTGGCACCAATTTCGGCGAGCCGAGCGGACGACTCTTCTATCTGGATGAGGAAAACGATTTTCGCGAGATCTTCATCGGTGAAAACAGCGAGCCCTATCGCTTCTACGTTAAAGGTTTCGCCCAGGACCTCGACGGCGAGATCTACATCTTCGCCTCCCAGAACGCCGCACCCGCCGGCACCTCCGGCGTTGTCCATAAACTCGTCCCCGTTGCAGTGGCCGAAGGCGAAGGAGAGGGCGAAGGAGAGGGCGAAGGAGAGGGCGAAGGAGAGGGCGAAGGAGAGGGCGAAGGAGAGGGCGAAGGAGAGGGCGAAGGAGAGGGCGAAGGAGAGGGCGAAGGAGAGGGCGAAGGAGAGGGCGAAGGAGAGGGCGAAGGAGAGGGTAAGCAGCCTGCCTCGTGCCAGGGAGGAACTGGCGAGAATCCAGGAGCGCCATGGACCGACCTCGTCATCATCACCATAGTGCTTCTGGCCCTGCTCGTCCGAACGCGATTGCACCCATCAAGCTGAACCAAGCTTATGGACGCGTCTTGGGGACGTACCGCCGCAAGGGCGCCCGGGCCAGGCACGTGGTCTACATGCCTTACCAACAACCTCGTTTAGCGAAGCTCATCATAAAGCGGCGGCATGTCCCAGTGGATGTTACACCACGACGCGGACCCAAAACGGGACCCCTCAACCAAGTGATCAAAGTTATCGCCTCCGCGTGGCCGTCTCCCTGGCCCTACGCACCAAACCGCGCCAACACCGGCACATGGTCGCTCAACGCAAAAGACGTCGGGTCCTCCGGATTCGTCCTGAAGGCGCCCTCAAACAGCACCCGGCTCTCCGTAATCCGAGAGGCGATGGGACCGCCCGCCCAGATGTAGTCGATACGCTCCTTCGGCTCTGTGCTGGAGAATGTCGGCGTGTCCTTCTTCCCCGTAGCTGCCGCGAGGGTGTCCACCAGTCCCGCCTTGACCCATCGCTCATACTCCGGACCGTCCGGCCGATGGTTCAAGTCGCCCTGAAAGAGCAGGGACTCCCCGGTGGCCAGGGCCTGATCCAGCACCGCCAGAATAGCCGTGATCTCCCGCGCCCGAATGGCCTCATCCTGCGGATGAAGATGGGCGCTGAACACCCGGACCGGACCCTGCTCCGTCTCCAGCGTTGCACTGCACCAGTGACGCGTAAAGAGTTCTTCATCATGGGTATCGTTCGTCATTGGTCGGTTTTTGCTGTCTTTGATCGGAAAGCGACTAATTATCGTCCCAGGAAAGCCGCCCGGCCAGTCCGCATTCCCCGGCCAGCCGCCGGGAAACCACCCATGGTGGAAGCCCAGTTCCCTCGCCACTTCGGCGACCACCGCTTCCGAAGGGGACTCCTGAAAGGTCACCAGATCCGGCTGATAGAGGGCGAGCTCCAGCGCCAGACGCTCAGCCATTCGCTCACCCGCAATCATTCTTTTGTATTTGTTTATATCTGAATCTGGATATCCACGACAGGCAAGGATGTTATAGGAAATACTGGTAAAGCCAATGCCAGGCGTCGTTTTGCCAGCGCTGACGCCCGACAGGGTCAGAGCCGCACCAAGAATTCCACTGGTCTCTATGAATTCGCGTCGATCCATCGTTGTTCTCCAATATGCGCGTCCTACCCCTGCCCGTCAAGAGTAACTAAATATTCGCGTCCATTCGCGGTTCAAATCGCTTCCCACTTCCCGTTCAAGAAATTTGCGCGAATTTGCGTAAATTTGCGGTTCAGTTCTCTTGGCTGCGTCCAGTGCCTGTATGAAAACCTCCGGTCTGTGAATGCACAAAGAGACGAGGACGCCTGGCTGGGTTGTCCCGATCGTCAAGCATGATACCGCAAACAAACGCAGGCAAGTACATAGTCGGCCATACCCATCCAATCCCGGAGCACACTGTGAAGTATATCTTTCCAGCAAAAATCGTCGTATCAATCATTGTTCTGTCCTCCAGCGTCACCGCGCAGGAGGCCCCCGACGGCCCCGCCCTCTACCAGCAGTTCTGCGCACAGTGTCATGGCGCCGATCTCCAGGGCGGCAATGCCCAGAGTCTCGTGGATGGCGTCTGGAACTTTGGCGCGGGGAAGGGCTACGTCTCCCGCAATATCAAGCACGGCATCACCCACCTCGGCATGCCCGCCTATGAGGAAACCCTGAACGACGATCAGCTCAAGGCGCTCGTCGACTACATCCTGGGCGTGGAAGAAACGGCGGGCGTGGAGAAGCCCGCGCCGCCGACCGAAATTCAGACCCACGACTATGTTGTCGGCGTGTCCCAGATCGCCACGGGACTCGAAGTCCCCTGGGGCATCGCCTTCCCCGATGACAAGACCATATTGGTCACCGAGCGTCCCGGTCGGCTCCGGGTCATATCCGAAGGCGCTCTGATGGAAAAGCCCATCTCGGGCACCCCGGAGGTTCTCGCCGAGGGCCAAGGTGGCCTGATGGACGTGGCGGTGGACCCGAAGTATGCCGAGAATGGCTGGGTCTACCTCGCTTACAGCCACGCAGTGAAGGAAAAGCCGAAAGAAGGGCCCGTACCGGCCATGACCCGCATCGTGCGCGGCAAAATCCTCAAGGGCAAATGGAAGCACGAGGAAATCGTCTTTGAAGCGCCCGCCGAGACCTACCTGCCCACGCGGCCCCATTTTGGCTGCCGGATCGTCTTCGACCAGGAAGGTCGGCTCTATTTCGGCATCGGCGACCGGGGCATGCAGGACATGGCCCAGGATCCCGCCCGTCCCAATGGCAAAATTCATCGAATCAACACCGACGGCACCATTCCCCCCGATAACCCTTTCCTGAACACGCCTGGCGCCCTGCCCAGCATCTATGCCCTCGGCAATCGCAATCCCCAGGGGCTCGCTTTCCACCCGGAGGACAACACCCTCTGGGAAAGCGAACACGGCCCCATGGGCGGCGACGAGCTCAACGTGATCCAGCCCGGCAGGAACTATGGCTGGCCCATCGCGACGTACGGCCGCAACTACAACGGCCAACCCGTCTCCGACAGTCCCCACCACGAGGGTGTGGAAGAGCCCACCTGGATTTGGCGTCCCTCCATCGCCGTCTGCGGCATCGATTTCCACACCGGCGTCCAGTTTCCCCTCTGGAAAAACGCCCTTCTCGTCGCCTCCCTGCGCCACGAGGAAGTCAGCGTCGTCCGCGTTACGGAAAATCGCGTGCAGCACATCGAATCCATCCTGCGCAACGTCGGTCGCGTCCGCGACGTCGCCTGCGCCCCCGACGGCTCGGTCTATGTTGTGACCAACGACCCCGGCTCCATCCTGAAGCTCACCATGACCCGCGAGCGAAAGTACACCGCCGGTGACTAAGGGGACGGACACGCGCAAGCCCGCCCAGTTGGAAATCCATTACTTGGAATCACCCTTCATCTGAACAAAGCGACGGGTCCTCCAGGGCGCGTGCCTGTCCCTGTGGAAATAACGTCGTGACGCGCGCTGCAGTTGGGGGGGGCGGCTTTGAATGGCCTTCGGTCTGAATAGCCCGTCCCTACCGAATTCCCATCGCCCCTTCGCGGAAGATCGCGGCGTCCATGAACGGCACCTCGGCAGGCACAATCGGCGCAAAGCGCATCCGATTCAGCACATCGCGCTGCAAGTCGATGCCGGGGGCGATTTCCTTCAGCAGCAGGCCCTCGGGCACGAGCTGGAAGACGCAGCGCTCCGTAACAAAGAGGACATCCTTGTGATGCTTTCGGGCGTGGCGACCGCTGAAGGTGATCTGCTCCACGGCCTCCACAAACTTGGCGACTTTGCCTTCCTGCCGAATGACAAGCCGACCCTCTTCCACCACGGCGTCGAAACCCACGGCGGAGAATTCGCCGCAGAACACACACTTCTTGGCGGACTGGGTAATGTTGATAAAGCCGCCGCAGCCGATGAGGCGCGGACCGAGCTTGCTCACGTTCACGTTCCCCTCGCGATCGGTCTGGGCCATGCCCAGGCAGGCGAGATCGAGGCCACCACCGTCGTAGAAATCGAACATGGAAGGCTGGGTAAGGAAGGCCATGGGATTCTTTGCCGGGCCAAAATTCTTACCACCCTCAGGCAGGCCGCCAATGAGCCCCACTTCGGTGTTCATGGTCACTTGAGAAAGCAGACCCTCTTCAAACGCGATTCGCGCCACGCCCATAGGGATGCCCACGCCCAGATTGATGTTCATCCCCGCCCGCAGCTCCAGGAAGGCGCGTCGGCAGATGATCTTCTCCGTGTTCATGGCCATGGGCGCCACCGCATCGGACAGATCGGCCCGGGACTGCCCCGAATAGGACGGGTCGTGGTCCACAAACATGGTGTGGGGATGCTTCTCGCGAGCGCTCGCGACCACGATGTAGTCCACGAAGATACCGGGGACGTAGACTTCGTGGGGGTGGATGAGATCTTCGGAAAGATACTCCACCTGGGCGATCACGATGCCGCCACTGTTGCGCGCGGCCATGGCGGCCTCAAGACATTCCATGTCCAGGGCCTCGTCCGCATTGGATATATTGCCCAGTTCGTCGGCGCACGTGCCGCGAATGATCGCCGCGTGAACCGGAAAGGATTTATACAGCAACTTCTCCTGGCCGAGTATCTCGATCACGTCAACTAGATCCTCGCAATCCCGGGTGCGCTCATTCATCTTACCGCCTTCGAGGCGCGGATCGACGAAGGTTTCGAGGCCGATATCCGTGATGAGTCCAGGCCGTTTTGCGGCGATTTCGCGATAGAGCTGGGACAGGGAACCCTGAGGAAGATTGTAGGCCTCGATCTTGTTGGTGGCCACCAGCGCGCCAATGGCATGATTTAGCCCGATATGGCCCGCGATGACCCGCTTGACCATGCCCTCCCGCGCAAAGTGATTCATGCCACGCGCCTCGGCGCTGAACGGACCGATTCCGGCGGTCCAAACCACCGTCAAGTCTCGTGGGGAACCCGTCGCGTCGAAGGACCGGGCAAAAGCGGGGTAGACCTCTTCGCTGGGCATAGGTACGACGGCCAGGGTGGCGCCATCGGGCACAAGGTGGGCGGCTTCATCCGCGGTGATGATTTTGGACATGGTTCAGAACCTTCGCTTGAGCGTTCCCCGATTACGCCCCCCATCGAGCGGCCCCTCCTGAGCCTGCTCGTGCGCGATCTTCCCCGGTTCAGGTAGCGGGCCAAGGCCAGCGTTGAACAGTGATTCGCACGAGGGGATTATAGGCCCCGATTGCGCCACGAGACAAGATTTCTGTCCAGGATGGTCGCGGGAAGTGCGCCAGGGCAAACACGGCGCACGGTCAGTCGCAAAAAGAACCCCTCGCCCGGCATCGTCGCGGGCGAGGGGTAAAGTCTGTTTTCGTCACTATCGCCCGGGGCCGGGCGGCAGGGCGCATATCATTGAAAGGGCCGATTCTGGCTGACCTTTTGGGGGGCGTCGCCCGCAGGCTCCCACTCGAAGAAATTGATCATCATTTCATCCGATGTGGCGTTGCCATGGCGAACTTCCTTCGTCGGGTCCGGATTGTCCGGGTTCTCCGACGTATTGTCATACGCGTGCTTGATCACGATCCGGCTTCCCTTGGCCACCAGCATAGGCTCATCGAATTCATAGGATATCTGCCAGTCGAAATCATACTTGGGAACATCGACCAGGGTCTCGATTCGGCCATCGGCATGTTGCAGGTACGCCGCCGCCGCGGCACCCCGGGAATGCATGTGGGGCATGATAGCGACCAGGCGCACGTCTTCCGCGAAGCGCTTCGAGTAGATAAACTCCGACTTGGAATTGGGCTGGAGCACGAAGTCACCCTTCACCACGCCGCCGCTGACTACGGCCTGCTCCGGCGGGCCGGGCAGAAATTTCAGGCCGACTACCGTCCGATCTTCCACCGCCGTGCCGTTGGGGTTGTAGTGCATTTGGATAGAGATCTTCCCGCCCTTGGGCAGGAGTTTGCCTCGTCCTTTTGGAAGAATCATGCACTTGCGTCCCGGGAAATAGGACAGCCAATAGCCCTCAGAGCCGCCGCCCACACCCTTCTCCCCATGGGTCTGGTTGGCGCCCCGAGGATCGTCCTTGGCGTACTCGACGAAGAGCATGGCGTGATGCACGACTTCAGGCGAGGATGGCTTGATTTCCGCTTCGGATACCCACAAGTCTTCCTTGATATTGTAGTCGACGGGTACGATGCGCCAGGGAATGAAGCCCTCGGCCGGGACCTGTTGCGGGACCGTCGTCAGTTCCGTATCGGGCGTCCCGATCGTCCAGCCTGTGGGCCAAACCAGCGGGGCGGGTTCGTCGATCGGATCGCCTTTCGGGCAGCCCGCCTTCATCCAGGCCGAGAACATCAGGCGATCAGGCTCGGAGACCAGGCGCGCGTTGCGCCAGTGGCCGTAGGCCGGATCGGCAAACCACGGGGGCATGGTCTTGTCTTCAAGCACGGTCTCGATCATCGCCTTACGGGCAAGTACCTGATCGTAGGTTTCCAACGCGAATGGCGCGGCCTCACCCGGGCGGTGACATTCGAGGCAGTTGGCCTGAACGAAGCGCGCAATCTGATTGTGCCACGTGACCTCCGGAGCGGTCTGCGCGGGCGCGGCTGCGGTGAGCGTGCAGCCGGGCGCGGGTGTCACCTGAGGGAAATGCTTCCGTTTGTCCACCACCGCCGCGATGGCTTCCACGAGGAAATCATGGAACTCCGCGCTCTGCTTCACGGACCCCACATCAAATCGATCATCCAGCGCGCCGCGATAGCGCAGCGTCTGAGATTCGTCAAGTACAAAAGTCTCGGTGGTCGTTCTGGCCGTAAGGGCACCAGACAACTTTCCCTCGGGATCGGACACATAGCGCCAGCCGGGGAACTGAGCGGCATGCTGCTGGAGTTCTTCCGCTTTAACCCCCGGGTCCGGGTTCACCATCAGCAACTGAACCTGCTCGTTCTTATTGCCTTCACCCATTCGGGCGAGGGCCGGGGTCGCTTTCTTGGAAACCGGACACCCGATGGACGTCATCGAAACGACCACAACCTTGCCGCGATATTCCCGCAGGGTTCCCGCCTTGCCCTGGACATCCGTGAAGGGAACATCCGGCAGGAGGCGATTGACCGTGCCAAGAATCGGGCTGAGGCTGCCCGTTTCCGAAGTCGCATCCGGATGAGGCATCTTTTCCGCCGCGGCAACTATCTGCTTCGCCTTGTAGTCCCCCACCAGCCGAATGCGGATCCGATTTAATTTCCCATAGGCATAGGGTCCGCCCACAATCAGCGTCCCGATGACAAGGAGTACGACGGCGCGCCTGATCCAGATGAACGTGCTTCGAGGTTTTTTCCCCGAAGCCCCCGAGGTCTTTATCCCAAACATACTAATGGTAATCCTGTCGCCAAAAGTGAATAAGTTCGCCCACGGGTTGTAATACGGTCTCCATGGGAGACAGGGTACGCCCGCAGGGCATGCAATGGTGGAGCAAGCAGGCCAGTTTGCCGCTACTTACCCGAGCTAAACTCCGACTCGGGTGTATGCCAAGCTAATCCACTATCCCAGTACTTACAGGATAACATGGAAATGGGCGAGCGTCCAGTCCAAGCATAGCTGGATGAGAAAAGCAAGAATACTGCGCGTTGCGGGCCTCCAAAGTTGGAGGTCCGCACGATCAACGCGATTGGGCCGTCTCTTGCTTCAGTTACCCACGGCGGCGTCCAGGGCGTCCGAATCCCAGCCCAGTTCTTCGAACCAGCGTCCGCCAATCTCGCGGTTGATGGGAAAGGCCTGGTTCATCACGCCGCCAAAGAGCACTTCGTGGTTGCGCTCGAGGATGGCGGGCCCCAGGTTTCGCAACTCCCGCGCACGGGTCTCCTTGTCCTGGATACAATCCACCTCGTGGACCTTGCGGATCATATCCACCGCATCGTCGATCTTGGCCACATAGTCGCGGACGATAGCGTGGGGGAGATGGCCATGGGCCGCCTTGGCCTGCATGAGGCGGCGCACGGCTTCAAAGCCCACGTACACGAGATCTTCCCTGCTCAACCACTTAGTTTCGTAATTGATGCGGTTGATGATGGAGGCGTTCTCCATGCCGGCGCGGTGTTCCTCGACCGTACGGAAGAAGGTCTTGTAGCCGTTCTCCGTGGGGTATTCAAAAAAGGTGGACGCCGGATCCAGGAAGGGAATCATGGGGCACAACATGGGATTCACGTTCTTGCCCTTGAACTTCTTCAGCAGATGTTCGCAATACTCCACATTTTTCATCACGCACGCCTCGTCCTGCTCGGGCATGCCGATGAAGTACCAGATATCGATGTGGTAGATGCCCATGCCCAGAGCCTTCTCGATCCAGTCCTCCATCTCCTCATTCGTATACACCCCGCGTCCCGCCAGCGTGGCCACTTTGATGTCCGAGCTCTCCGGCGAAAGGGTGATGATCGTGCGCTTATTCGACTCCGCCATGCGCTTCAGAATGTCGTCGGGCGTCAGGTGATACTGCTCGTAGCTGATCGAGCGTAGCGGCGTGTCTTCCACGAAATCGAGGAAGCGGTGCATGCCAGAGGCGGGCTCGTTGTAGGAGCCGACCGAATAAAAATGGTACGCGTCCTTCTCCGTGAAGGGTTTGAGGGTGTTCATTTCAAAGGCGATTTCGGCCGGATCCTTCCGCGCCATGGCCCGCTTTCGCTTGTTGATCCGGCGGAAGGCGTCCCGCGATCCGCCGCACCACCCGCAGTTATAGGCGCAACCCGCGTTCTGCGTGGAGAGCACCTCCCGGATGGGCAGGCTGCTCGATTTCGGAGCCGCCGGCTGCTGGGACCAGTCGATACCGCAGGAGAACGTGTCGGGCAGATGCTGGAAATCGTTGTCCTGGATCTCGCCCTGCTCGTCCTTCCACAGCAGATTCGCCACCTGCTCCGGCTGCTTTCCGTCGCGGAAGGCCGTGAGGAGGGCGTCCATGGGAACGTGGGTGTCATAACCCCGCATCACCATGTCCACGAAGGGGTACTGGATCAGTTGATCGGCAAAGTAGGTGGAGGAGATGCCGCCAAAAATCGTCTTGATGTCCGGCCGGACCTCCTTGATGCGCTTGGCGACGCCCAGGCTTCCCTGGCAGTGGACCATCCAGTGCAGATCGATACCGATGATTTTCGCATCGATACTGCGGAGCAACATGTTGATATCAATCTTGGGATAGCGCAACAGCACGGTCGAAAGATTCAGTAGTTTGACCGCGTGTCCCTGGCCTTCAAGGTGGCGCTGGAGCGTCTTGAAGCCCACCGGAAAATATTCATACAGAGGCGTGATGGGCACGTCTCCCGAGGTCCCCAGAAAGGGGAAATAAATATCTTCCCGATTGCGGAAATCAAAGTGCGCTGGCGCATGCATCAGCAGCAGATCCGCCTTGAGCGTGGGAAGGGCCGTGATCCCTGCGGCCGTTTCAGTCATTTCCAGAAGTCCCGTCGACATACTACTGCCCTCAATGGTAGAAAAAATCGCTGCCCCAGCCTTTGCCAGAAAAGGCTGGTCCCATCCCTATTATGCTACATAATGGACAGAATGTCCATCGAATATTGAAAAATAATCAAACTGTGAACACTGAAAAATCGGCATCAGGTCCTCTGGCCCGAACTACGCGCGACCGCGTATATCACAGCGTCGCGGACGCCACCACGGCATGGAGATTGTTCAGCGAGTTCACGTAGAGCACCCCATTGGCCGCCACGGGCGTTGATCCGATCGGCGCGCCCAGGTTAATCGTCGCCAAGACTTCCTTCTCGCGGCCCGCCTTCAGAATACAAAGATCGCCCCCCAGGGAACCCACGTAAACCTTTCCGTCCGCCACCAGCGCGGATCCCCAGATCTCTTTTCGCAGCTCGTGGGTCCACACCGCCTGGCCCGAGGCGAGATCCACGCAATGGAGCAGGCCCGCGCAGTCGGTGACGTACACCAGGCCATCCGCAATGGCCGGACTTGAGCAACTGTGGTGATTCATGGGATAGGCCCAGACCAGGCCCGTCCCCGTGATGTCGCCCGTGCCGGTCGCGTCGATACATTTCAGCCAGGACTTCTCCTTGCCCCACCAGATGTCGCCGCCCACGGTGAAATAGACCCGATTCTCGTGAAATGTCGGCATGCCCTTGATGTTGCTCGGGCTCACCTCCCGGTTGTTGAGGTAGTCGTGGACCTTTTCCTTCGGACCCTCGGGATCGCCGTCGAAGCGCCATACGCACGTGAAAGTGGCCTTCGGCGCGGCCGGGTCCAGCGCCTCAAAGGCATAGCAGATCCCGTTGCCACCGCCAAAGAAAATTCGCCGCGCCCCGTTGACCTCGCCCAGCGAGGGAGAAGACCACGTCCCGTGGATTGTGTTCGGCCCCATGTGTTCACTGTCCTTCGCCACGATTCGGCCGGTGTGCTTGTCGAAGGCGATCAGGCTCGGCGCGTCGGGCCTGCGAATCACCGCGTGGGTGTTGTCCACCCCGTTTCCGGAATTCACATAGAGGAGGTCCCCGTCCAGCAGGATAGAGCCATAGGCGGAATCATGGGGGTACATGCCAATCGCGGGATCCATCTGCATATTCACGATCCACAGGATGTCGGCATCCAGAGGCGTAACTTCCAGGGGTGCTTCGCCCTCCGGGACCATGTGTCGGCCTTCGTCCTGATAGGGGCCGTCGTTGCCATCCGCCTGCCCCTTCAGATCAAGGCAGACCACCTCAAAGCGATTGGTGATGGTGTAGACGCGATCGCCCTCTATGGTGGGGGGGGAGGACATCCCGATCATCGGCCAGTCTTTATACTGGTCATCCGACAGGCGCGGCACGACCAGTTGCCACAGCAGCGCGCCATCGGATTCGTTCAGGCACAGCAGGACACCCCGATCATCCGTCTGGCGCGGATCCCGTGCGGCGGCGTTGTTGGTTCCAATGAGTACCCGGCCATTCCCAATGGTCGGCGGGCCGTAGGCATTGCCCAGAGCCACCTTCCACTTGATGTTCTCGCCCGTCTCGGGGTCAAAGGTCGCCGGAAGGCCGGTTTCCGCCGAAATCATGTTGCGCGAATGGCGCTCGCCCCATTGGGGCTGGTCAGCGGCGAAGACCAGAAGTGAAGTGCCGAGCAGGAGCGCCAAAGCGAAAACTTGCCCTAAGTGAATGGCGATTTTCATGGGTACATCCGTTCATACCGCGCGACGGCGGAAAATCGATAGTAAAGCGCCATCTCCCTTCCCTGGGTTCCGCCCGTCGACCTGAATTGGGCGGCGTGTTCCCCCGGAAGCTCCCCCGACGGCCTCAAGCGCGATTGTATTCCTCTGTCGAATTGCGATCAAGGCGGCCGTGCGAGGGCAATCCGATTACATTGCGGAGGTATGGAGCTGGGGCTTTCCAGCCCCCGAACCGTGCAACACTGTTGCACGGCCAAAGCCAACCCCAATCCCTATTTTCTCGTCGAGCAATACCGAGGCAAAAGTATCGGTAAACAGGAAGGCGAGGACTGGTATTACCCACAGTTCTCCCTGGAGCAGCCGTTGGCCGGAACCAAAAATTTCCCCACAGATTCACACAGATCTGCACAGATAATACAAGGACAATCCCTCACCTTGTTATCCGAACTCCCCGTTCTGGCCTCTCTTCCTCTTATCTGTGCGGATCTGTGTGAATCTGTGGGAAAATATTCCCTCATAGGCAATGTACGCCAATGGGTCCTCTGCCGCGCATGGATCCTGTTTCCTTTCGTAAAATTCATCGGTGATATCTGGGGTTGCGGCCAACGGCTGTCCCACTTTCTATCGTGGACCCGTTAAATATAGCGTCGCGCGGGGACTTCGCTTCCCGCCAAACTGGACGAGAAAGGTCTATACTATGTGCAACACAAGCCCGTAGCGCGGAGAGACCATGGAAACAACCGACCCAAAATCACCTGATCTCACCAACGTCGTCATCCGACCCCTTCTCCCGGGTGACGAGGCCACGTTGAAGGAATTCAATGCCTCCCTCTCAGAGGAGTCCCGAGGACGTTTCCTGCCCCATGCCTACGACGACGCAACGCTGACCCGAATGATCGCGCGGTCCACACAAGGTGTCGATCGGGCCTTCCTGGCGATGGCGGGCTACTGCCCCGTCGGCTACTGCTTCCTATGGGATATCGCGGATTCCGTACCCGTCCTGGGCATTGGACTGACCGATGCCTGGCAGGGGCGGGGACTCGGCAGGCGTCTCATGACGCACCTGATCGATGAAGCCAGGGCGGCGGGTTGCGCGGGCATCGAACTGACGACCGTCCCGGAAAACGAACGGGCCTTCGCGCTCTACCAGAAAGTTGGCTTCACCTACCTCGGCGACACCGACAACATTGCGGGCGACGGGCGCGTGGTCCGAGAACGGGTGATGTTTCTTCCCCTGAAACCCGACGCGCAACCCCCGCAACGGAGTTTCGGGCCACCCGTCTGACATCCCTACGCGATGATGTCATGCACCACGTTGCCGTGAACATCGGTGAGCCGGAAATCCCGGCCCGCATAGCGATAGGTCAGGGCTTCGTGATCGAAGCCCATCAGGTGAAGCAGCGTGGCGTGCAGATCATGGACGTGTACGGGTTTCTCCACGGCCTTGAAGCCAAACTCGTCCGTAGCCCCATGGATGTGACCGCCCTTGACGCCACCGCCCGCCATCCACGCGGTGAAACCGTAGTGGTTGTGATCCCGGCCCTTGGGCTTCCCGATGTTGATACCCTCCTGCTGCACCTCCACCGTGGGCGTCCGGCCAAATTCCCCGACGCAAAGCACCAGCGTGTCTTCGAGCATGCCCCGCTGTTTTAGGTCCATGAGAAAGGCCGCCATGCCCTGATCGCATTGACCCGCCAGGCGCTTGTGGGCCACCACAATGTCGTCGTGACTGTCCCAGGGTTGACCGGGGCCGTGAAAAAGCTGGACGAAGCGAACGCCCCGTTCGAGCAGGCGTCGCGTGATGAGCAACTGGCGGGATTGCTCCGTATTGCCGTATAGATTGCGCAGATACTCCGGCTCCTGGCTCAAGTCAAAGGCGTCCGTCGCGTCGATCTGCATGCGATAGGCCAGTTCGAAAGACTGGATGCGCGCTTCGATGGCGGCGTCCTGCTCCCGCGTGCTGCGGTGCATATCGTTGAGCTCGCTCAGCAGATCGAGCTGCCGCCGTTGCCCGCGCGATGTGGCGAAGTGGTTCTTGATGTTCTCGACCAGCTTTTCCACGTCGGTGTGCTTAGAGTCGATGTAGTTGCCCTGAAAGTTGCCAGGCAGAAAGCCGGACTGCCAGTTCTGCGCTTCGGCCGTGGGGTAGCCCCCGGGGCACATGGAAATGAAGCCCGGCAGGTTCTCGTTTTCCGTGCCCAGGCCATAGGTCACCCATGAGCCCACACTGGGGCGGGGGAGACGTCCATCGCCACAGTTCATCATCAGAAGCGAGGGCCCGTGGACCGGATTGTCCGTATGCATGGATCGGATGATGCACAAGTCGTCCACACATTTCGCGAGATTCGGAAAGAGGTTGCTCACCGGGATGCCGCTCTGGCCGTATTGCTGGAAGGTGAACTCCGAGGCGTACGCGCCGCCGGTCGGGCGCTCCGTCATGATATTGTCTAGCGGCAACTTCGTACCGTCGTATTTCGCCAGAAGCGGCTTCGGGTCGAAGGTGTCCACGTGGGACATGCCGCCGTTCAGAAAGATATGAACAACCCGTTTGGCCCGGGGCGCGAAATGGGGCCGTCGTGTGGGGTCTCCGGCGGCAGCGGTCGCAGTCGTCGCGCCCGGTCCCGCCAGCGTGGCCAGACCCAGCGCGCCAAAGCCCATGCCGGTCCGACGCAGGAAATCCCGGCGGCTCAGGATGAAGTCATTCACGGTTCGTTCCGGATGCATCGCGGACTCCCATTGCCCATCAATCGACAAAAATAAACTCATTGCTCATCAAGAGCACCTGTGCGTACTGCTCCCAGGGCGCCAGCGGTACCGGCGGCGCGGGTGGCGGACCCTCGAAATCAAATCGCGAGATCCAGTCCTGCCGCGCGAACTGGCTCGCATTGTCTCCGGTCAAGTAGATCCGCGGATGCCAGCGGAAGAGATCCTCCTGATCGTTCTCCTTGCACTCGACAACGAGGTCAATCGTGTCGCCCGCGCGGATCTCGCTCTCGTCGGCCACCGTGGGCAGCATCCCATCCTGTACATCGCCCTGCCACAAAATACCACTCCGGCTGGAGATGATATAGCCTTTCACGCCATCGCCTGCGGAGGAGTAGTGGTAGAGTTCTCCCACCACGGCCACCTTGGAATCGACCGGCGAAATCCATCGGCGGATCACGGTATGCTGCGGGTCGCCCGGACGTCCACCGAGCCGGTTCAGCATCGCCCAGCCCAGCGTGGCGCCGGGAAGTTTCGCCTCGCCCTGGAAGGCCTCCCCCGTCCAGTGGGGCAGTTCCGTGAACGAAGTGACGCGGCCCGTGCTTTCGTCCAGGGTGCCATAGCCGTAGAGCCACCGGGGCGCTTCGCGCAAGGGCACGTGCGCTTCCGCCACATCCTGCTCCGCGACGAACTGCACGCCCAGATCGATTTCTCGGGCAAGGGGCTCCCGATTCAACAGCGCATGATACAGCGCACGCACCCGTGCCGGGGCAGCGTCCTGACTCAGTACTTCGGGGCGCGCCGCAGCCCGCCGCGCCTGCTCCGCCACGAAGGAATTGTTCATCAGGTAGAGTGCCTGCTGGGGCACGGTCGTCTCAAAGCGCACCGGGGTGTGGGTGGCCGGTGTGGCGAAGTCGAAGATCCGGAACATGGCCGGAAGGGCCTCGCGATCGACCTCCGCATAGACGGTGCGCCGGTTGCCGTAGGGGGGCAGCGCGATGTTGGTGGCAATGCCGCCCATCCGCGGATCGAGATTGCCCGACGCGGCCAGAAGGCGGTCCCGCATGGCCTCAAAGCCCAAGCGCCGCCGGTTCTGACGCCACAGCAGCTTGTTCTCGGCATCGATGGCCAGCCCCGCCTCATGGACGTCGCTCGCCTGCCGATAGGTGCTGGAAAGCATGATGGATCGAATCAGGTGCTTCATGGACCAGCCATGCTCCATGAAGTCCCAGGCAAGATAATCCAGTAGCTCGGGATGGGTGGGTTCCTCCCCCTGAAGGCCGAAATCGCTCGGCGTGCCCGCCAGCGGCGTGTCGAAGAGGTGCATCCAGACCCGATTGGCAAACACGCGGGCCGTCAACGGATTCTCCCGGCTCGCAATGGCACGGGCCAGTTCCAGACGGCCGCTGTCAGCCGTATACGCGCTTCGCTCACCCCCTTCGAGCACCGCCAGAAAGCGCCGGGGAACCGCTTCGCCGGGGCGATTGGGATCGCCCCGCATGAAGATCGTCGGGTTGAACAATTCTGGAGTGTCCTCCAGCGCCATTGCCCGATCGGGACGGCCCGGGTGGGTGTTCTTGAACTTCTCAACCGCTTTGCGGCGCTGCGCCTGCTTGCCCTGCAATTCCGGATTGCCGAGTGCGGCCGCTTCGTCCCGCGCCAGCGCCGCTTCGAGCTCGGCCAGTCCCTGAAGATACTCCTGATAGGCGGGCGCGCTTGCATCGGACTCGCCGATGAGCGGTAGTTCCGCAGGTTCTCTGGAGCTGCGAAAGATGCCGTAGAGCGAATAATAGTCCGCCGTGGGCACGGGATCGAACTTGTGATCGTGGCAGCGCGCGCAACTGACCGTGAGCGCCAGCAGCCCCCGCGTTACCACATCGATTCGATCGTCCATCCGCTCATGAATCTGACCGCCAAAGGTCCGGCCCAGCGTCAGGAAGCCGAGTGCTGCAAGCGGACGTTTGTCCTCGCCCAGTTCCAGCTTATCGGCGGCCAGTTGCTGGAGAATGAACTGATCATAGGGTAGGTCTTCATTGAAGGCCCGGATGACGTAGTCCCGATAGGTGTGCGCGAAAGGAAAAAGACGCTCTTCCGCAAAGGCCGACCCTTTCGTATCGCTGTAGCGCGCCACATCGAGCCAGTGGCGCCCCCAGCGCTCGCCGAAGTGGGGAGAGGCGAGAAGCCGATCGATCATTGCCTCGTAGGCCTGGGGCGATGGGTCGCCGGCAAAAGCCTCAATCTCTTCAAGCGTCGGCGGCAGACCCAGCAGGTCGTGGTAGGCCCTCCGAATCAGCGTGGCGCGGGACGCCTCTGCCGACGGGGCGAGGCCGACTTTTTCAAGCGACGCGAGGACAAAAGTATCGATGGGCGACTGGATCCACGCGCCGTTTCCCACGGCCGGAGAATCAGGATTGACCACGGGGCGGAAGGCCCAGTGATTCTGCCGGGTCACGGCGATCAATTCGTCCATGCCGAGGCGCTGGTTAGGGCGCGATGCCGACGCGGGACGCGGCGCACCCTGACTGGTCCACTCCAGCAGGAGGTCGAGCTCCGCGGGGGTGAGGTCGGTGGGGGGATGGCCATCGTCCTTTCCCGGTTGCAGCGCGACCCTCAGACGCTCGGCCGACGGGCCGGGCGACTCGTCCAGCCGCACTGTGCCCAGTGCCTGCGTGGCTCCGTGGCACCCATAACACCGTTCAGCGAGCAGGGGGCGTATCGTCGTCTCGAAGAGGCGCTCGCCTTCGGGGGAAGGGGTGGCTGTCGGGGGCTCAGCGGCGTGCAGCGGCCCGCACCAGATGGAAACGACCGCAACTCCGGCCGCCAGACAATGGCGCATCGAAGCACGGGCCCGCCCATGCACAGGGAGACCGCCCTGATTTTGCTCTCTCACTACCATCTCTCAAGAATACCGGACAGGGAACCTCAGTTCAATCCAAAATCAGTCTTGTGCATTTGGAAGAGTTGTGCTAGGGTTAGAGCGCTGTGAACGGTCAAACTTATTGGTTGGCAAACGGGAGGGTAGTGTGTGAGAGCGTATCTGTCCGAAGCACTGGGCACCTTTGTGCTCGTCTTTGTTGGCACCGGTTCCGTAATAGCCAATGGCTACAGTGACGGGGCCGTCACGCTGGTCGGCATTTCCGTCGCCTTCGGCCTGGTGGTCCTGGCGATGGTCTACGCCCTCGGCGACATCTCCGGGGCCCACATGAACCCCGCCGTCACCATCGGGCTCCGGCTCGCCGGTCGGGTACCTTCCTCCATTGTCGTACCCTACATTATCTGCCAGTGTCTGGGCGCCATCGCCGCCAGCCTCCTCCTTCGCGTCATCTTCGGGATGGAGCACGGCCTCGGCGGGACGGCGCCATCCCAATCCACCTATCAGGCCTTCGCCATGGAAGGCGTGACCACCTTTATCCTCATGCTCGTGATCCTCTGTGTGACGGTGGGTGCGAAAGAGAAGGGGATTACGGCGGGCCTCGTCATCGGGGCGGTCGTCACCTTCGATATCATCATCGCCGGTCCGATTTCCGGTGCCTCCATGAACCCCGCCCGTTCGCTGGGTCCCGCGCTGGTGGGGCTCAATTTGAGCAGCCTCTGGATTTACCTCATCGCGCCGTGTATCGGCGCAGGGATCGCAGCGCTGGTTGTACGGATACTCCACCCTGTTGCGGGCGAGATGGTTGAAGAGGGGGCGGAGGAGAAGTACGCGTGACGGGTTTCCGTCCTCGCGAAATTTTGTACGGGCAGTAATCGCGCTCAGATCGTTGCGTGTGTCGATCTGGACCGGGTGTTTGAGAGCACCCGGGAACGCGCAGGTAGTCGGGAATCGCAGCCTTCGACTGCGGAGTCCCATTGGATGAGCAGGGTATTGGCAAAAGCGCAGACGGAGAGAAATTATGGCAAGCAACAGAGGCGTAGCCTACATCAAGCCAGGGGTCGTGGAAGTGCAGAGCATCGACTTTCCCACACTGGCGATTGGCAACAGAAAGTGTAACCACGGCGTTATTCTCAAGATCGTATCGACCAATATTTGCGGTAGCGACCAGCACATGGTCCGCGGCCGTACCACCGCCCCGGAAGGGTTGGTGCTCGGGCATGAAATCACTGGCGAGGTGATCGAATGCGGCGGCGATGTGGAATTCATCAAGAAGGGCGATATCGTGTCCGTGCCCTTCAACATTGCATGCGGGCGTTGCCGGAACTGCAAAGAGGGCCGGACGGGCATTTGCCTCAACGTGAACCCCGCGCGCCCCGGTGCGGCCTACGGCTACGTGGACATGGGCGGTTGGGTGGGAGGCCAGGCGGAATACGTCATGGTGCCCTACGCGGACTTCAATCTCTTGAAATTCCCCGACCGCGATCAGGCCATGGCGAAGATCAAAGATCTGACCCTCCTGTCGGACATCTTTCCCACGGGTTACCACGGCGCGGTCACGGCCGGCGTGGGCCCTGGCACGATTGTTTATGTGGCGGGCGCGGGCCCCGTGGGTCTCGCCTGCGCGGCCTCCTGCCACCTCCTCGGTGCGGCCGTGGTTATCGTCGGCGACATGATCGACGAACGCCTCGCTCAGGCCCGCAGCTTCGGATGCGAAACGATCGATCTGAAGAAGAGCGCCAGCCTGGCGGAGCAGATCGAGCAGATTATCGGCATCCCCGAAGTCGATGCCGCCGTGGATTGCGTGGGCTTTGAAGCACGCGGCCACGGGGCGGGGTACGTCAAGGAGCAACCCGCCACAGTGCTCAACGCCGTGATGGAAGTTACCCGTGCGGGCGGCGCCATCGGCATTCCCGGCCTCTATGTCACGGGCGACCCCGGCGGCGTGGACGAGAATGCGAAGGTCGGCAACCTGAGTATCCGTATCGGCCTCGGTTGGGCGAAGTCACACTGCTTCTGCACAGGCCAGTGCCCGGTGATGAAGTACCACCGCCAGCTCATGCAGTGCATCCTCTATGACAAAATCCAGATCGCCAAGGCGGTCAATGTGCAGACCATCTCGCTGGACGAGGCCCCCAAAGGCTACCAGGACTTCGACAAGGGCGCGGCCACGAAATTCGTGATCGATCCCCACAAGATGATCGCATAATTTCACAGTCCCTTTGTGAGCAGGCCGCCGGGATGGTTGACGCGTGTCCCGGCGGCTACTTTTATGCTTCAGCGATGGGAAACGTCCCGAATGACACTAACGTTAGCGGGGCAGTTCGCACTCAAACCAAGCGCTCGTCGGGTGCCACCCTCAAGCGGAGGAGCGCAGCGGGGGAAGTTGCTAAGAAAACACGGGACTTCAACTGGTCAAAGGCCCACCCCGATTACCTTCAGGCCCCACGGGTGCCACCTTCAAACGGAGGAGCGCAGCGGGGGAAGTTTGTGGGTGCCAGGGACTGCAACCGATCAAAGCCTCACCCCGGTCAACCTCGGGCCCCACGGGTGCCACCTTCAAACGGAGGAGCGCAGCGGGGGAAGTTTGTGGGTGCAGGGACTGCAACCGATCAAAGCCTCAACCCGGTCAACCCCGAGTTTCCCTTTTGGGCCCGGCAGCCTCTAAGTTAGTGCCATTCGGGATTGTCCCCAACGCGGTGAACGAACAGTTGCCCATCCTCCCAAAGTCTGTTGTAGTATAATCAACTTACAATGCTACAGGCACGAGATCAAGGAACCCATGTCTTGAACGCTGTACGATCCAACATTCTGGTTGCCGCGCTGCTTGCGCTGTCGTCACTCGCCGTGCAGGCCGAAGATCCCCTGCCCGAGCGCGTGGAATTCAACCGCCACATCCGGCCCATCCTCTCGGACAAGTGTTTTCTCTGTCACGGTCCAGACAGGAACATGCGCAAGGCCGGGCTTCGGCTCGATCTCCGGGCCGAGGCGACCTTGGAGCGCGACGGACACCGCGCCATTGCGGCGGGGGACGCTACGGCGAGCGCGATGGTCCAGCGCATCATCACCGACGACCCCGATGACAAAATGCCGCCTGCGGATTCCAACCGCCATGTGTCGCCCCGCGAACTGGAACTGCTGAAGCGCTGGATCGCCCAGGGCGCGGAGTACGAGCCCCACTGGTCCTACATCAAGCCGAAAGCCGCCCCGGCCCCTGCGGTGGACGGAGCGGCATGGGGGCGGAATCCAGTCGACGGATTCATCCTGGCGAGCCTGGAGAAAGAGGGCCTCAAGCCCGCGCCCGAGGCAGGCCGCGAGACCCTGATTCGCCGTCTCTACTTCGATCTGCTGGGCCTGCCGCCCACGCCCGCTGAAGTGAACGCCTTCCTGCTGGACAATTCACCCAACGCCTATGAGTCCCTCGTGGACCGACTCCTTGCCTCGCCCCACTTCGGCGAGCGCCTCGCCGTCTACTGGCTCGACCTCGTTCGCTATGCCGATACCGTGGGATTTCACGGCGATCAGGTGCGCGGCGTCGCACCCTACCGCGACTATGTGATCCAGGCTTTCAACGACAACATGCCCTTCGACCAGTTCACCCGCGAACAACTCGCCGGCGATCTGCTGCCGGAGCCCACGGAAGCCCAGCGCATCGCCACGGGCTACAACCGGCTCAATATGGTGACCCGCGAAGGCGGCGCGCAGGAACAGGACTACGTCGTCCGCTATGCGGCGGACCGCACGCGCACCACGGCCTCCGTCTGGCTCGGTTCCTCCCTTGGGTGCGCCCAGTGCCACGACCACAAGTTTGACCCCTTTACCATTCGGGATTTCTATCGCTTCGGCGCTTTCTTCGCCGATATCAAAGAGATGGGCGTCCAGAATGAAGGGGGGAACGAAGGACCCTTCCCGCCCTACCTCGTTTTTGCCAATGCCCAGGAAAAGCCGGAGCACGATGCCATCCTGAAGCGCATCGCCGATCTGAAGGCCATCCTCGCCACGCCTCCCCCCGCCGTGGATCCTCCGGTCTCCACCGAGGGGGCACCCCCGACTCCAAGCCGGGAGGATCTGGAGAAGCAGCTCAAGGAAACAGAGAAGCAGAAATTCAGTTTCGAGCAGAACATCTACACCTCCGCCATCACCGAAACCATGGAACCGCGCACCGTCCGCGTGTTGCCTCGCGGCAATTGGATGGATGAGTCGGGCGAAGCGGTGGAGCCCGGCGTACCCGAGTTTCTCGGCGGACTCTGGCTGAACGGCGCGCGCCCCACGCGCCTCGATCTGGCCAACTGGCTAACGGACCGCGAGAACCCCCTTACGGCCCGGGTCTTTGCCAATCGCCTCTGGAAGCTCTACTTCGGCACCGGGATTTCCCGCGTGCTGGACGATCTGGGCTCCCAGGGCGAGTGGCCGAAGCACCCGGAATTGCTGGACTATCTCGCGGTCGAATTCATGGACAGCGGCTGGGATATCAAGCACCTCGCGCGCCTCATGGTGACCAGCAGCACCTACCGCCAGTCGTCCATGGCCGACGCAGCCCTCAAAGAGCGCGACCCCGCAAATCGCCTCCTGGCGCGCCAGTCCCGCTTCCGGATTGAAGCCGAGTTCGTACGCGACAATGCCCTCAAAATCAGTGGATTGCTGTCGCCCGCCATGGGCGGTCCAGCGGCGAAGCCCTACCAGCCCGCAGGCTACTACAAAGAGCTGAATTTCCCCACGCGGGAATACGAGCCCAGCACGGGCCAGGATCTCTACCGCCGTGGCGTATACACCCACTGGCAACGGACCTACCTGCACCCCAGCCTGCTCGCCTTCGACGCGCCGACCCGGGAAGAATGTACCGCCGAGCGTACCATCTCCAATTCGCCCCAGCAGGCCCTGACCCTCATGAACGATCCCATCTTCGTGGAGGCCGCGCGGGTATTTGCCGAGCGCATCCTGGCGGAGGGCGGCGACACCACCGCGGCCCGCATCCGCTGGGCATGGAACGAGGCCCTGTCCCGCGCGCCGCGACCGGAGGAGGCGCAGATTCTGGCCGACTTGTACGAGAAGCACCTCGCCCAGTTCGCGGGTGACCCGGCGTCGGCCGCAAGCTTTCTGAAGGTGGGGGAGAAGCCCGCCCCGGAAGGCTTGGACCCCGTGCAGCTCGCCGCCTGGAGTTCGGTAAGCAGGACGATATTGAATACGCATGAAATGATTTATCGATATTGATAAAAGGTGTCACATGACGAAAATCCAAAGAATCACGATTAACCCGAATCAAATGGGCGGGGTTCCATGCATACGAGGTTTGCGCATCCCAGTTGCCACAGTCGTAGCTATGATCGCAGACGAAATGTCCGAGCTTGAGATTTTGGCGGCCTACCCGGATCTCGTCGCCGAGGATATTCATGAGGCGCTACGTTATGCGGCGGAGGAATTGGCGGAAGTTGAATCGCCGCGTCATCCACCATCATCAAACCAGGATTTTCCCACAGATGAACACCAATAGACACAGATAGGATCGTCTGGTTCAACTCGTTCCCAAGCTCCGCTTGGGAATGCAGTCCCCGAAGCTCCGCTTCGCAAAGGCTCAGTGGTCCCATACGCCCCATAAGACCCATAAGACCCATAAGACCCATACCACTACCCCCGTCACAAAAAGCATTTGCGAGATCCACAATGGACCCCTTACAAACCTACATCCTCCAGCAGACCCGCCGCCAATTCCTCGGGCGTACCGCCAAAGGCATCGGCACCATGGCACTGGCCTCCCTGCTGAACCCGGGCTCGGCCTCGGCGGGCGCTTCGACACCGGAACGCTGGACGGGTATCACCAACCCGACGCACCATCCGGCGAAGGCCAAACGCATCATCTACCTCTACATGGCGGGCGGCCCCTCGCACCTGGAGACCTTCGACTACAAGCCCGCGCTTCGCCAGTTGGACGGGCAACCCATGCCCGAGTCCTTCACCAAAGGCGAGCAGCTCGCCCAGTTGCAGGGGGCCGAACTCAAGTGCATGGGGTCCCAGTTCGAGTTCGCGCGCTACGGAAACTCGGGCCAGGAAATTTCCACCCTGCTGCCCAACATCGCCACACTGGCGGATGACATGTGCATCATCCGCTCCATGAAGACGGACCAGATCAACCACGATCCCGCCCACACCTTCATGAACTCCGGCACCGCCATCTCCGGTCGCCCGAGCATGGGCTCGTGGCTCTTGTATGGCCTCGGCAGTGATTGTGAAAATTTGCCCGGCTTTGTCGTCCTCACTTCCCTGGGAAAGGGCCGCAGCCCCCAACCCCTCTCATCCCGCCAGTGGCACAGCGGCTTTCTCCCCAGCAAGTTCCAAGGTGTAAAGTTCCAATCCACCGGTGATCCCGTCCACTTCGTTAGCAATCCGCCGGGGATTACGCCCGGACAACAGCGCGACATCGTGGACTCCGTCCAGGCGCTGAACGCGATTCACGACGCCCACGTGGACGAAGGTGAGATCGCCACGCGCATCAGCCAGTACGAGATGGCCTTTCGCATGCAGACCAGCGTGCCCGATCTCGTCGATATCTCCGACGAACCCCAGCACATTCTCGACGCGTACGGCACCCAGGGTGCCGACGGCACCTTCGCCTTCAACTGCCTCCTGGCCCGGCGCATGGCCGAGCGCGGCGTGCGATTCATCCAGCTCTACCACCGCGACTGGGATCACCACAACGACCTGAAGCACTTCATGCAAGGGTGCGCCACCGATGTGGATAAGGCCACGGCGGCCCTGGTGAACGATTTGAAGCAGCGGGGCATGCTCGAGGATACCCTCATCGTCTGGGGTGGCGAATTCGGCCGCACCCCCATGATCCAGGGAAACAAAGGCGGTCCGGGCCGTGACCACCACATGAACGGCTTCTCCATCTGGATGGCCGGCGGCGGCATCAAGGGCGGCGTCACCCACGGCGAGACCGACGAATTGGGCTACAAGGCCGTGAAGGATGTGGTCACCGTCCACGATTTTCACGCCACCTTGCTTCACCAGATGGGCATCGACCACAAGAAACTCACCTTCCGTTCCCAGGGAAGAGACTTCCGCCTCACCGATGTCTTCGGCAACGTGGTAGAACCCATTCTGGCCTAATTCTTGTTCTAAAGAGAGTATAGACCACTGAAGGGCACGGAACTTCACGGAAAAGACACGCTCAAATCAGCATGGCATAAGCCTCGCACTTTGTAAGCACAGCCGACTTTTCACATAGGAATCAAATTTGCGGAAATCTGCGCAAATTTGCGGTTCAGTTCTCTTATTGCGACCAGCGGTCGCTCTAAGCATTTCCGTGGTCAATCTTCTCTATCATCCCTTACGCTTCGCCAGCACTTCTCGTATCGCCGCGGCCAGTTCCGAGGTCACCATGGGCTTCATCACAAAGGCGTCGAAGGAGTAGTCGGCTCCCGGGCGTTTGTGCTGCGACTCGGCAAAGCCGCTGTAGAGGATGACTGGAATATCGGGGCGTATCGCCCGCAATTGCGCCAGCATATCCGAACCGCGCATCCCCGGCATCATCTCGTCCGTGATGATCAGATCGAAAGACTCGGGGGCAGCGGAAAAGGCCGCCAGGGCGCTCTGGGCGGTGGACTGGGTTGTCGTGCGATAGCCCAGGCGCCCCAGCGCTTTCTCGGCGAAGCGGCAGATGGCGTGTTCGTCGTCAATGAACAGAATACATTCATCGCCGCCAATTTCCCGACTGCCCAGGGTTTCGTCTCCCTCGCTCTGCGCGGCCTGGGGATTGGCGGGCAACAGCACGGAGAAGGTGGAGCCCATGCCGGGCTCGCTGTACACGTGAATCGCGCCCCGAAGCTCGGCCACAATCCCGTGAACCGTCGCGAGGCCCAGGCCCGTTCCGCCGCCCCGTTCCTTGGTGGTGAAGTAGGGCTCAAAGATCCGCTGGCGGATCTGCTCGTCCATCCCATGGCCCGTGTCGCTCACATCAATGCGGACGTAGGGCCCCGCGGGCAGGTTGGGATAACCCAGAATAGCCTCCGCGCCCAAATCAACCTGCGTTAGCCGTAGCCCGAGAACCCCGCCCAAATCCTGCATGGCGTGGAAGGCATTGGTGCCCAGGTTCATCATCACCTGGTGGATGGCGGTGGCATCGGCAAGCACGGGGCTGCAACTGTCGTCCACGTCCGGCTGTATGTCGATGTGGGGGGGAATCGTGCGCCGCAGCAGCCGGAGCACCTCGCGGGCGACGTCCTGGATCAGCACCGGCCGGATCGTATATTCCGTGTGTCGGCCGAAGGCCAAAATCTGCCGGACCAGTTCTGTGGCCCGCCGCGTGGCCCCCGTCACCTCGCGCAGGCAAATCGCCGCCTCACTTTCTTCAGGCACATCATCCAGCGCCAGCTCGGTGAATCCACTGATCGCCGCCAGCAGGTTGTTGAAATCGTGGGCGATCCCGGCGGCCAGGGTGCCGATGGCCTCCATCTTCTGGGACTGGCGCAGTTGCTCCTCCAGCCCGACCTGGCGCGTGATGTCGCGCAGGACGGCGACGTAATTGATGATCGCGCCTTCACTGCCCCGCAGGGGCGCAAGCGTCTGCTCTTCCGTGAACTTCTCGCCACCCTTCCGGACGCCCCGTCCCCGCCCCCGCCACACGGAACCCGCCGTGACGACCGCACGGATCTCGGGCGCCGGATCATTGGAAGCGGGATCAGCCAGCGGCAGCGGGCTACCGAAGACGTTTTCCCGGTCGCTCCCGGTAATTCCCAGATAGGCGGCATTGGCGTAGACCACGTTCCAATCCGGGTCCACGATGGCGATGGCATCCGGGGCCTGCTCCAGGGCCGCAGCCAGGCGCCAGCGGTCCCCCTCGGCCTGCTTGCGCTCGGAAATGTCCTCGAAGAGCGCCGCCACATAGGGGGGCGCGCCCGCCGCGATCCGGACAAGGGAGAAGGCTATCCTGCACCAGAGCGGCTCGCCGGATTTTTGTCGCGCCCGCACCTCTGCCGCCGTGCGTTCGCAGCCGCCGTTCTGAAGATTTGCCACGCAGCCCAGGACGTAGTCCGACGACGATTCCGCAAACAGCTCGCCGATCTGGAGCGTCAGGAGTTCGTCGCGCCCGTAGCCAAGCATTTCGCAGAGGCGCCGGTTCACCGCGATAAGATCGCCCTCCACCCGCACATGGGCCATGCCCACGGCGGACTGCTCGAAGCTCGCGCGGAATCCCGCCTTGCTCTCCGCCAGCAGCAGGCTGGCCTGGAGGTGATTGGTCACGCGCACCCGCACCTCCTCCAATTCGAAGGGCTTGGTGATATAGTCGGCGCCACCGCACTCGAAGGCCTTGACCTTGTTGAAGGTTTCCCC
Source organism: Candidatus Hydrogenedentales bacterium (assembly GCA_942492815.1). Lineage (GTDB taxonomy): Bacteria > Hydrogenedentota > Hydrogenedentia > Hydrogenedentales > JAEUWI01 > JAEUWI01. The sequence goes on from OW818658.1 coordinate 1,512,628, forward strand.
CAGGGCGCTGAGAAAGATGACGGGAATATCCTCGAAGCCGTGAATTGACTTCATCTGCCTGCAGGTATCATAGCCGTCCAGGACCGGCATGTGGATGTCCAGCAGCACCAGCGCGGGCGGCTGGGCATGGACACTGGCCAGGGCCTGGCGGCCATCGCGGGCGGCGCGCACCTGGAAACCCTGCTCGACTAGGAAATCTCCCAATACTTTGAGGTTTTCCGGGTTGTCGTCGACGATCAGTATGTCGGTGGATCCCGGGGCGAAATCGGCGGATGAGTTCATCATGGGGATTGATCCTCCTCCCACAGCGCGTGGAGTTCGTCCAGCACGTAGCCTTCGGCGCGCTGCCGAACCAGGTCGGCCAGGTGGGGGTCATATTTTTGGATATCGTCGACGATAGTCCGGGATTCGTTGATCGCGCCCCGCATCACGATGGAATGCAACTGGGAAGCCAGCCCGGGGGGGAGGCCACCGAGGGCGGAGCGGGCTTGCGCGATGGAGAGCATCTCCCCGCCCAGCGGGTTCGGCTCGGACATATCGTCTCCATAGGTGTAGCTGACATGGGCATGCACCCGGATTGCTTCCAACAGATCTTCCTCGCGAAAGGGCTTGCGCAAGAAGGCATTGGCGCCCAGCGCCAGTACCGTCCGGCGCTCTTCCTGCAGGGTGCTCGCGGTCAGCGCTATGATCGCCGCCCCATTGGCACCGGGCACGGCGCGCATGCGGCGTATGGCTTCCTTCCCGTCCATGACGGGCATCACGATGTCCACGAGCACGACGTGCGGCCGCCATTGCGTAAATATATCCAGACCTTCGAGTCCATTGGACGCTTCCCGCGTTTCAAAACCCAGTGGCTGGAGCATCCGCACGAGCACATCGCGATTCGTGTCCCGGTCATCCACCACCAGCACGCGCCAGGGGCCGCTGCCGGGTTCGATGCCCAGAACCTGTCGGTACTCCGGTGGGGCGGGAAGGTCACCCGCGGTGCCCTCGGCGGCACGGAACGTGAAGGTGAAGCAGCTCCCATGACCGGGTTGCGCCGAGACCACCACATCGCCGCCCATAAGGCGCGCGAAATTACGACTGATGGTCAAGCCCAGGCCCGCGCCCTCGTTGTGCGCGGGCGAGGCATCAACCTGCTCGAAGCTTCCAAAAATCGTATCGAGATGCACCGCATCCATCCCATGGCCCGTATCCTCCACCTCGAAAGTTACCAGCAGAGGCGTCTCCCCGTCATCCGCCGGTTCCAGATGCGCCTGAGCCCGGACTACGATGCCGCCCCGCTCTGTGAACTTCACCGCGTTGCCGATCAGATTGATCAGCACCTGCTGGATCCGGTTCTTATCGGCGACCAGATACGGCGGTAACTCGTCCGACACGTTAAAGGATAGCTCCAGCCCCTTGGCGTCCGTGCGGACGCGGAACATGAGATCGAGGTCGCCGATCAGGCCCGCGACGCGGAACGTTTCGGGATTCAGCGCCACGTGGCCCGCCTCGATCCGGGAAAGTTCGAGAATGTCGCTGATCAGCGAGAGCAGGTGGTCACCGCTCCGGCGGATGGCCTTCAGGGCGTGCTCCTGCTCCTGGGAGAGGTTGGGCGAACGCTGGAGCAACTGGGTGTAGCCGAGCACCGCATTCATGGGCGTGCGGATCTCGTGAGACATGTTCGCGAGGAAAGCGCTCTTCGCGCGGTTGCCCGCTTCGGCGGCCAGCTTGGCCTCCTGGAGCGCAAGCTCCACCTGCTTGCGGTCGGTCACGTCCTGCGCCACCACAATGGCCCGAACCTGATGGTCCGTCTCGTCCTTGAACGGATACATGGCCACTTCGCAAATGCGTTCCCCCGACGTGGGCAGGGGAATGGCCGCCTCGTAGGCCACCAGCTCTCCCTGGAAACAGCGCGCCAGACGCGGCAGGATGACATTGTGCGCCACCGCCTCCGGCCATACCGAGGCCACCGTTTTCCCCAGCGCGACTTCACGCGAACGGCCCGTCGCGGCGCACCAGGCGTCGTTCACCGCCTCGTAGCACCCCTGAGAATTGATCACACTCATCATGCTGCTGACCGTGTTGACGATGAATTCATAGCGGCGCAGCATTTCAGCCGCCTGGCGGTGCGCGGTTACGTCATTCCCAACACACAACACTTCGGTCAGTTTGCCCTTTCGATCATAAAATGGCCGGTTCGTCCACGCCACCCAGACGCGCCGTCCATCGCGGGTCACGTTCTCATTCTCGTTTACCTCGTAGAATTCCGGGTTCTTGCCCAGCTCCTCCATGAGTCCGCGCAGGTCGCGGCCGCTCGTTTCGGTTTCCGGTACGATCGTGCCGATAATGCTTTTCCCCACAATCTCGCTCGAAGCATACCCCAGGAATCGCTCTCCGAAACTGTTCAGAAAGAGCACCTTGCCATCCGTGGACATGCGCAGAATGATGCTGTTGGCCCCCTCCACCAGGGTTCGATAGTTTTCTTCGCTTTCGCGCAGCGCCGCCTGCGCCACAAGGCGGGAATCGATTTCGCGACGGAGACGCCGGTTGTGAACGGCAACGAGTGCGACCAGCGGCAGGATGAGGGCCACGACCGTGGCCGCTATCGCTCCGATCCGACGGATATCAAAGGCGGGCTGTACATGCACATCGATCCATCGGTTTCGGATCGACTGGAGATCCGCCTCCGTCAGACTGGCGATTCCTTTGTTCAGGATGGACGCAAGTTCCGGCCAGTCCTTCCGGACACCGAAGCGCAGGGTCTCCGCCGTGTCACCGACCGGCACCGCGAGCTTCAAGTTGGAAAGGCTCAACCGTTCAATCCAGTAGGACGTGGTTGCGGCATTGCCCACGGCACAGTCGACTTCACCCCGGGCCACCGCCGAGAGCGTGTCAACGAAGGTGGGGTAGAGCACGGGCTGAAGCGAGGTCTCTTCCGCGATAAACGCATGATGTGAGGTGTTCTGCTGCACCGCCACCTGCAACCCGGCGAGATCATCCAGGCGGCCGTAGAAGGGGGAGTCGAGGCGCGTTACGACGACCCGGTGGAATGTGAGATAGGGCTCGGTGAATTCGAGATAGCTTTGCCGCTCATCCGACTTGCTCATGCAGGGCAAGACATCCAGCGCCTTGCCGCGGACCCGTTCCAGCGCCTCGCCCCACGAGGTGTTGTGGACCACCTTCATATTGATGCCCAGGCGCTGATTCAACAAGGCTACGACATCCGCCGCAATGCCCTGGAAGCTGCCATCCGGGCCCACGATTTCAAAGGGCGCGAACTCCGGATCGATACCCATTCGGAGCTCCGGATGCGCCTCGATCCACCGGCGCTCTGCCGTCGTGAGCGCCACGCTTTCGCCGGCGCTCACATACCGATCAATGATCGATCGCTTCTCCGTCGCGGAAAGGGAGGCGATGCCCTTGTTGAGAATCGAGACCAACATCGGATAGTCCGATCGAACGCCGATGGACAGCGCGTGATCGCCGAGATTCACATAGCCCCCGATCTTCAGATTCGGCAGGACGTTTTTCTCGATTAGATACGAAGTGACTGCAATATTGCCGATGTAGGCGTCCGCATCCCCCGAGGAAACCTTCAGCAGGGCCTGGAGCGAATTATCCACCTGAATGCGCGTCAGGTCGGGATGGTAATCTCGAAGGTACTCATCCTCGTAGTAATCCCGCTCCACAACAATAGTGTGCCCCGTGAGCTCCTCCATGGCGTTAAAGGTCGGGCCGTCGCTCCGGGAGTAGATGGCCAGCGGAAAATTCACCATGGGCTCGGTGAAGAGCAGGTGCTCCGCCCGCTCCGGCGAAGCCTGCATGCCGGGGCAAAGGTCCAGCTCCTTCTCGCGCAGCATGCGATAGAGTTCAGGCCAGCTCCGAGTTACCGGCTCGATGGTGAAGCCCGCCATCCTGGCGATTCGGCGCAGCATGTCGGCGTTGATGCCCTCGTAGACCCCTTCCGCCGTCACGTAGTCAAAGGGCGGCCAATCGGGTACGGCCGCCGTGCGAAGCACCGGGTGGGCGGTGACCCACGCGCGCTCTTCCGCGCTCAGGTTCAGGTCGTTGGAAGGTTGAATCTGTGCACGGGCCTGCGGCGTCCAAAGACACCCGAGCAGAAGGGCGAACGTCAACCCAGCGGGCAATACTACGCATGTTTTCATACGAAGCCAAGGAAGCAATGGAACCGTCCCCTGTCGAAGCCCGCTGCAGCCGCTTTCCTGAATGGACGCCGGCACGATCAACTGGGATCCGCCGCGGACTTTACCACACTAGGCTATACCATACCCCGGCCGATTTTTTCAATTCGAATGTCCTGCGATCCCTGCAAAAAACAAGAAATGCAATAATCGCCTGCGCCGAATGTGGGGTGGGCTGCCCCGTCCCAGAGCGGCACGTGGAGAGAACTTCCGTTCACCTATTTCGCCAGCCTACGACTTCGGTGCCGCCACTGCTGCCTGCTGTTCCTGCCACTGCTGCGTCGTGATGGCGCTGCGGAGCATCATAAGGGCGTTCAATATCGACGTCTGAAGGCGAACTATCTTCTCCTGGGCCTCAAACTGATCTCCGATGGCGTAGGCCTGCTCCAGCACGGCGGCCAGCGCTTGGTTGTAGGCCATGCGCCCGTCAAAGGTCATGTGGGGCTCAAAAAGATAGTCCGGCGTGCCGTAGATACCCGTGATTGGGCGAGAGAGGTGCAGTTCGCCCGGTCCGGGAAACAGCGAGAGTCCCTTCAGGTACATGTGCTGCTCGTCCCAGTCCATGTTGTTGAAGTAGGCGTCTTCCGCCGCCAGCACCAGCGCCACGAGGGCATCGAGCGCCGCCGGGGTCTTCGGCTTGTACAGGACCTCCAGAACGGCCCCCAGGTTCTCTTCGATGCTCTTCTCCGGGAACCGCATCAGCTCCCCGCCGAAGGCGATATTGATTTCCACGCCCGGATTGTTGGGCGGACCCTGGTAATACAGCATCCCACGGCCCCCGTCGGCATAGAGCTCCTTCATGTGGGTGCCCGTCTGGCGCGGATAAGGGAGAAACCACTGAAGGCGATCCCAGGTGCAGGTGGGGTAGACCCAGATACCGCCCGAGGTACCGAAGCGGCACTTCAGTTCCTCGATAAAAGGCTTTCTCGCCGGGGGGCGAACGTAGCAGGCGTGGTGGCCCTGATCGAAGGCGCAATCCACCGTGTCGCTGATCGCCGCCAGCGCAGCCCGGTCTTCCTCCAGAAAGCCCACGCTCCAGTCCGCCCAGCTTATGGTGGTCAGCATGATGTAGGCCTCCGGCATCTTCTCGCGGATGTACCGCGCGGTCCGCGCCGTGATGTCGCAGAAATAAGCCGGATTTCGCGGCCACTTCGTCATGCACTCGGGGCACGTGCAGCGACCCAGGTCGGCGGCCTCCAGGTGGAATCCGTCAATCTCCCACGTCATCATGAAGTCCACGATCTTCTTCTGCCACTCCCAAGAGGCCTCCTTCGAGGCGCACATGACGTGTTCGTTCGGGTATTGCTGGTTGGGCGAGGTGACCTCCGGGTGCGCCTTGATGATCTCGTCGAAACCCCAACTGTAAATCCCCATCCCGCAGATAACCTTGATATTCCGGCGGTGGGCAGCCTTCAGAACCTTCTGAACGCGCGCAGCCCGTTCCGGCGTGGCGGCGCTCACAATGTCCACAGGCCAGCCCCACGTGGAGAATAGCCCGAAGATATCGTATATGTTATAGCCGAATTGTTCGTTCAGTTCGAAGGTGTCGATCAGGCTCTGCACCGTCACATCGTCAAAGGCATCCACCGGCCACGACGCGAAGGGCAGGGGAGACGTGCGCGTGTCGTTCATCCAGGGGCCAAAGGCGATGCGGTCTACGAAGCCGCCCGCGCCCTTCTCGACCCCACGCGCAGCCGCCGTCGCCCCGCCCAGGACCAGGTTGGCGCCCAGCGCTCCGGCGGCTGTCGACAAATGCATGAACTCACGGCGATTGATCGATTCCATTCCCTGACACCTCCTCGCCCGCCCCTTGCGCGGCAGCGCGATGTTTGCGTGGACAAATGGTCCTGCCCGCAGGACCGCGTTCCAGTATGGACTACAGCGCCGGATCTGACTTGTGGGTTTAGGCCCGCCCTTTGGATGAATCCGATACGGCAACTTCCGGCACAAAAGTCGGGTGCCGCCGAGATTGCGTTCCGCCCGTCCGCTCGCTACACTACACGCCGACATTCCTGCGGGCCGCTGGCAATCGGTGATTCCCCAACCGGTGCGGCCTGGACACTACAGCGTGAAGACGCGGAGCAACGCCCATGAAACACCCCCAATCGCGTAGAACATTTCTCAGACAGGCCGCCTTCGCGAGCGCGGCGCCCCTCATCCTGCCGAAGCTGAGCTTTGCCCAGCCCGCAAACAGCAAGCTGCAGCACGCTGGTATCGGCGTCGCCGCCCAGGGCGCCCATGACCTCGGCAACATCGCCAGCCATGAAATGGTGGACGTTGTGGCCCTGTGCGACATCGATGAGGTCAATCTCAAGCGCGCTGCCGAGCTCTATCCCAACGCTCGACTCTACCGCGACTGGCGCGAGATGCTGGTTCAGGAAGAGGGCAAGATCGATTCCGTCAACGTCTCCACGCCCGACCACACCCACGCGGCGGCGTCCATCTCCGCCATTCGCCAGGGCCTCCACGTCTTCTGCGAAAAGCCCCTGACCCACGAAGTCTACGAAGCCCGCAAGGTGACCGAGGCCGCTCGTAAGGCCGGCGTCGTCACCCAGATGGGCAACCAGATCCACTCCCACGAGTTTTACCGCACGGCCGTGGAGCTGATAAAGACCGGCGCCATCGGCAAGGTGAAAGAGTGGCACTCCTGGGTCGGCACCGTCTTCACCACGCCCGACAAGAAATTCCCCGCTGGCAGCGACCCCATTCCCCCCAACGTGGACTGGAACCTCTGGTGCGGCACCGCCCCCCTCATCCCCTATAAGGATAAGGAATACCATCCCTTCTGGTGGCGCCGCTACCGCGACTATGGCGGTGGCGCGGTCGGTGACTTCGGCTGCCACATCTTTGACCCGATCTATTCATCCCTCGGCCTGACGAACCCCATTTCCATCAGTTCCTACGCCGAAAGCTACAGCGACATCGTGCACCCGGCCTGGACCGTTTCCACCTACCTCTTCCCCGGCACGGAAATGACCGCCTACGACACGATCATCGGCACCTGGCGCGATGGCTTCCTGAAACCCGAAACCAAGTTGTCGCCCCACCTCGCCGAAGACTACGAACTGCCCCCGAGCGGCTCCATGCTCGTCGGCGAAGTTGGCACGCTCATCATCCCCCACGTCGGCAAGCCCCAGCTCCACCCCGTCGCGGCCTATGAAAAGTACGAAGTCCCCAATCAGCCCGACGGCAACCACTACCACGAGTTCGTCGACGCGTGCCTCGGCAAAGAGGGCGTCATCTGCGGCTCCAACTTCGACTTCGCCGGCCCCCTCGCCGAAGCCGTGCTCCTCGGCAACATCGCCAACCGCATGCCCGGTCAGACCCTCGAGTGGAATGCCAAGCGCTGCAAATTCAACGGCAACGCCGACGCCAACAAACTCCTCCGCCGCAAATACCGCGAAGGCTTCGAGGTAAAGGGACTGTAAAGTCCCATCAAAAGAATGTGGCACAGCCGTCCCGGCTGTGATTGCGTGCCGTAAGGCACGCAGGTTAATTTGCCGCATGCCGCCCCGAGGGGCGGCATGCGGCGCATAGGGACAGCGTCGCCCCGTGGTCTGGATATGCATCAGCTACTTCACGCAGACAAAACAACTCGAGGCGAGTGCCATAGATCACAACCGGCGGGGCTGTCCTGTCGTCAGCGAGGCATACGTGAACAATCAACGCCCGCCATACGGATGTCGACCGTGCTGAGTCTCTGAAAATAGTAATTAATCCCCAAACGTAAATGGCGACCGAAGGTGGGTTAAGCTTCCAGCTTGACACAGGGCACACTCAACCCACGAAATGGCCCGGCAGTGTTTATCCATGACTTCAATCTGTGAAAGAATCAACAGGCCCGTCGGCGCGTGAAGCAGGCTGTGCGTCAAACTGGAAGCTTAACCCACCCTCGGCGCGTATCCTTCATCGAAATCTCGAAGCAATTGGAGAACTGTCATGCCCCCGAAACGCTATCTCTTCCTGACCATGTGTCTTTTCGCCTCTTTATCCACCCAAGCCGAACCCACCCAGGCAGGCACCTTCGTGGATCTTTTCAACGGCAAAGATCTCGCGGGCTGGGTCGACGTCAACACCAGCCCGGAGACCTGGCGCGTGGAAGACCGTCTCCTCATCTGCACCGGCCTGCCCATCGGCGTCATGCGCAGTGAGAAGCAATACGAAAACTTCATCCTCCACGTCGAGTGGCGACACATGGAGCCCGGCGGCAACTCCGGGGTCTTTCTCTGGAGCGAAGGCACCGTCCCCGAAGGGCGTCAACTCCCCAAAGGCATGGAGGTACAGATGCTCGAACTCGAATGGCCCTTCATCAACCGCGAGGAGAACGGCGAGCCCCGGCCCATCGCCTACGTCCACGGCGAACTCTTCGGGGCCAACGGCATGACCACCGTCCCCGACAATCCCCGTGGCGATCGCAGCAAGTCCATCGAAAATCGCTGCCTGCCCAAGGGTGAATGGAATTACTACGACGTAGTCGCCGTCGACGGCACCGTGAAGCTCTCCGTCAACGGAAAATTCGTCAACGGCGTCAGCAAAGCGTCCGTGAAAAAAGGCTACCTCTGCCTCGAATCCGAAGGCGCGGAAATTCATTTCCGCAAAATCCAGATTATGGAACTCCCGCCGGGCGTCACTACCCCGGAGCAAACCGCGCCGGTGGTCGAGGGAGCGAAGAAAGAGTAGACGGCGGCGGACCAATGGATTGCTCATCCGTCGTATCGGTCCTATCCGTCCTATCTGTCCCGTGATTCAGGCCCTTCAACCTGCCGTCCCTGTTGTCGCTGCCGTCCCTGCGATGTGGCGCAGTGCTCCCCGGTTCCGCACCGATCACGGGCGATCAAGCACTATCCCAAATCTCTCCGCAGTCTCATACACATGGGCGATCACCGCCGGCGTCACCGGCGGCGGCGTCTCGTCATCGCTCAACACCCGCTGCCCGATTTCCTTGAAGAATTCCTCAATAGGCGCGGGCGACGCGAGCACCAGCGCCCGGGCCACGCCATCCGATTCGTTCCAGAACGTGTGCTTGATGTTGCGCGGTAGAATGATCGTCGTGCCCGCGGGCGCTTTCGAAACCTCCCCATCCAGCATCACCATCAGTTCGCCCTCCAACACATAAAACATCTCGTCCTCCCGCGTGTGGAGGTGGGGAGGGGGACCCGGCGCGGGCGGCACTTCGGCCTCAAACATCATGTAGGCCCCGCCATTGTCCGCGCCATTGACCTTGAAGGTGTACTTTGCCCCCATGACCCAGTAGGCCTCGCCCTGACCTGAGCCGACAAGCCCCGTTCTCGCGATGGATTCCATAAAGTGAGTCCTCTCATGATTGAAGCGGTGCGTCTGAATTCAAAAAGCAATCGAACCAGGAATACAACAAGTCCACATGATTAAGAAATCGTAGTCAGGAATCCATTTCTACGAGATCAGTCATTCTCGACGGGCGATTCCATGCTCACTGATAGCCCGCTTCCTTCTGGTGACGAAAAGCAAGGATATACACGCTATCCGCGCCGGGGTCGTAGCGATAGAGCGCCACGTAACCGGTGCTTCCAAATGGGATGATCAGTTCGCGCAGCTCAGGTAGATCCTCCAGTGGCCTTCCGATATCGGGCGTGACCTCAAGGAGTTCAAATTTCTGCGCGATGGATTGGCCCGCCCGTCGGGAGGCTTGAGAATTTTTCTCCGCCAGGAACTGGCGACAGCGCTCTAAGCCACGAGCGGCGCCCGAAGTGACAATTACTCGTGGCACGCAGGAACTTCCGATTCATCGTCGGTACCCCAACGGCTCAGCCATTCGCGCGCTTCTTCGCCGGTCACGTGAAGTCCGGTTTCCTGGTACCTTGCCCAGGATTCCAGAGCTTCCTGTTTGAAGCTTTCCCTGTTTTCCTCACGTGCAACATATTCACGAATGGCCTCCTGCATAATCCAATGAGGAGAACGCCGCCGAAGATCCGCAAGCTGTTGGATACGGCTCTTCAAATCATCATCGATCTTTATCGACGTTGCCATGGCAAGACACCTCATTATTGCTAAGTAGTACCTATGAATACCTTAGCACAGATCGCGGGATTTTACAAATCATAACCTCAGGGCCGACAACACTTTGAAGAATGCTGGAACCTGTTGTCCCTGCTGTCCCTGCTGTCCCTTTAAACTCACCCGGTAAACCACCCCTTCGGCAATATCTTCAACTCCAGCGACAACCCGCTTCCATAACTGAAATACGTCAACAGCGCCTCATCGCCCACCCACGTCACCGCCGGATAGGCCCACGCGCCCGTATCGTTCTCTTCAATATTCTTGAAATTCTCCCACGTCGCACCCTCGTCCTTCGAAATCGCTGCCGTGAAGGGATTCCGCAAGTCGCGCCCCGGATTGTGATTCCAGATGGCCAGAATCTCGCCCGATCCGGGAATTCGACTCAACGACACCGGCGCGGCCGACCCCTTCAAGGCCGACGCCTCCGGGGTGGTCCACGTCTCGCCGCCGTCGCTGGAGAAGCTCTGGTACTGACCACCCAGGCCCGTGCGCATCATCACGAGCACCCGCCCGTCCTTCAACTCGATGGCCGCCGGTTCCCAGCACCCATCCCCCGGCCGCACGCGCTGCGACTCGCGCCAGGTCTTGCCATCATCGTCGGAGAGGTAGCAGTAGCCATCATTCCCTTCCCAGGCCTCCAGCACGATGCGCCCCGAGGCCAGGCGAAAGGATCGGCCATTCGTCAGGCCCGTGTACTTGCCGTCCGGGCTAATCTGAAGCGGCGTGCCCCAGGTCTTGCCTTCGTCTTCCGACGTGCGCAGCATCACCCGGCAATCCGTGCTCTCGCTGTTCTTCTGGCAATAGAACAAATGAATGCCACCCGCCTTGCTGCGAAGGAAATTCACCTCCATGACATTGCAGCCGCCCTCGTTCTCGACCAGCGTGTACTTCTCGCCCCAGGTTCGCCCGCCGTCCTTCGACACCTTACCCGAAAGCCGCGCCGGGGCATGGTCATCGCCGCTCGCACCGTAAAACTCGCTCCAGCCAAGCAGCAAAGAGCCATCCTTCAGCGGAATGATAGCCGCCTCGCTGTTGCGCGGGTTCTCCGGACCCGAAGGGACTACCGTGAGGTGAAAGGGGGCCTCGGCAAAGGCCGCAAAAGCGATTAGGGCCTGCACCACTATCGCAACAAAAGTTCCAGAGATTCGCATGAAATCTTTCTCCTCGTTGGTGATTGAACAACCGCGATCATGAGACATCCGCCCAACTCGCTGCAACTTCTCTTCACTCAGATCGGTCCGATCCGTCCGATCGGTCCGATCAGCCACCACGCCCGTCCCATAACATTGCGAAATGGCCGTCGCCGTCCTTTATACTACGCGCCTCGAACCCATAGGAATTTCCCCATGCTCTCCGTGCTCTTACTTGTGTCCTCTCTCTTGACCGCAGACCCCGACCTCCTCAACGCCATGCCCCTCAACGTCGCCGAAGGCTGGCACGTGGACGTTGGGCCCGGTTCCGTCTCCATCGACGGTAAGGAGATCGCGCTGGCCGATCCCGTCCGCCTGGTCGTCCCCGAGCCCGAACCCATCACCGTGAAAGGGGAGGAGTACACCCTGCCCCTCTTCAATGAAAAGGCCAGCGGATGGACGAAAGGCGTGAACCTCAGGGCCCTGGTCACCCAGGAGTGTACCGCCACCGGACTGCTTCGCCCCGAATCCGTGGTGGTCAAGAAAGCCGATGGCGCCGTCTGCGCACTGGGCAAGGACTACGCCCTCGATCCCCTCTGGGGCTCCATCGGCCGCGTCGATCTCGGCGCCATCGCCGCAGATGAGAAGGTCTTGATCGATTACACCTACGGCCCCGCGCGCCTCGACAGTATCGCGATGAACGAAGCGGGCCAGGTGCGCCTCGTCGTGGGCACCGCGGGCCTTGGCGTCGATCTGCCGCCCGCGCTGGCGAAAGGGGAGCACCACGTCGGCTCCGTTTGGAATCCCGGCAACCTCGCCGCGCTCACCGCGGAAAACCTCCTTCCCGTCGAGCAGATCGCCACGGAAGCCACCCCGCCCGAGTACTATCCCGCCGAGCAGTTCCTGCCGAAGACTCTGGCGAAGCTGGAAGCGGGCGAACCCGTCACCATCATCGCCTGGGGCGACAGTTGTACGGCCGGCGGCGGCGTGGGGGGGGACACGACCCTGTGGTATCAGAACCAGTTCGCGGAGCGCCTGCGCCAGCGCTATCCCAAGTCCGAAATCACGCTCCACACCGCGGCCTGGCCCGGCTACGGCAGCAGGAACTACCTCGAAGCCCCCGCAGGCGGCGAGCACGACTTTCAGCGCGACGTGCTGGATCGCAAGCCCGATCTGGTCACCATGGAATGGGTGAACGACGCCTACCTTCAGGGCGAGGCGCTCAACACCCACTACGCGCTCATCATGGACAAACTCCGCGGCGGCGGCGCGGAGCCCGTCATCATCACGCCCCACCTCGTTCGCCTCGACTGGATGAACATGACGTCGGTCAAATTCGACGACGACCCGCGCCCCTACGTTCAGGGCCTCTACACCTTCGCCGAGGCCAACGGAGTCGCCGTCGCCGATGCCTCCCGCACCTGGTGCGGCCTCTGGCGCAAGGGCATCCCCTACACCACCCTCCTCGCCAATTCCATCAACCACCCCGACGTGCGCGGCCAGGTCATCTTCGCCGATGCCCTGATGGCCCTCTTACCCGAGGAGTGAACCCATGAGCGATCAGGAACCCGAAGTGAACGAGACGCAAGCGCCTGAACTTCCAGAATCGCCCGAGCTGGCGGAGCCGTCCGCATCGCGCCGCCGCCCGCTCCCCCTGGTGATCGCCTGGGCCCTCGCGCCCGCCGTGCTCATGATTCTCGCCGGCCTGTGCATGGAATTGGGTCCAGACGATGTCTTGCCTACTATTTTCTTGTTGATCGGGACCCTCGGCGGCATTCCCACGCTCTTTGCGTGGAGCATTTGGATGGTCTACCCGGCAAACTGGACCACCCCCGCAAAAGTCGTCGCCGTATTTCCAATCGCCATCGTCATGTGCGCCGTAAACCTCTTCCTCGCCTTCGGAGCCTGCGCAGTGATCGAGCCGCCCTTTCCTCCTATGCATTAGGTGACGAACTTCGCGAAACGCGACTGGCAAATGTGAAGCGCGCCAATGTGGCTTAGCCTTCCAGGCTGAGACAAGGGCCACTAGATTCGCGGACGGTCACTTCGGATCCTTGGCGAACTGCGGTCAGAAAACGGAGTACAGAGCCGCGTGAAAACTTAAGTGAGCTGAATCTAAGGCTGGAAGCCCTAGCGTTGCCGCGTCGGGAATTGGCGGAGATATGAGTGTGTCTCAAATTGGACGGGAGATGCCCGAGGTGATTTCGATAGCTGCACATTTCAGCGCTGCCCCAAGTGTCTCAAGCCAGCGCCCGGTTCCGCCGTCATAAACGGGGTGATGCCATGACAGCCGAGACGAAGCCCCGATCACTGGCAATAGTAGTACTATGGGGACTCGCCCCTGCGATATTCCTCGTCTTGTCGGGGCTTTGCATCAAAGCGAACGGGAAAGAGAATATAGTCTCCAATGTATTCTACGCCTTCGGGCTCTTCGGCGGACTCTTCATACTCCTCGCGTGGGGCTTGTGGCTATTGAATCGCACCGATCTTGATTGGATGGAAAAGTGGCCCCTGGCCGTTCTGATTGCTTTCATTGCACACTGCGCCAATATCGTGATCGCGATCGGTGCATGCGCCTTCATTAACCCGCCCTTCTCATTTCCGGAATGATCCGGTTCAATACAGGGATTTTTGAGGTGAACGAAAACGACCCGAAAGAGGCTCCTTCACGAACGGGCGGTGTCATGCTCATCTTCTGGGCCCTGAGCCCCGCGATGTTGCTGATTGTCTTTGGCATCATCACGGGCGGTGATTTCATGAGCAGCAACCTTCGACTGGTGGGATTTGCCGCCACGTTAATTGCCGGAGCAGTATCGCTGTATTTCTGGTGCATTCGTCTGATCCTTCAGAACGGCGGAATAAATTCGGAGAATGCCGCAGCGGCCATTCCGCTGACCTTCGTCATAGCTTTTGTAAATCTATTGCTCGCCTTTGGCGGGTGTTCGCTTATACTGTCGTGATTGACGGCTTGAAGGGGTCAGGGTACCATGCATTCTGAGATCGTGAGTCTGAAATCAACCACCACCCGTTGCCCGCTCTGCCTCGACCCCGTCCCCGGTCGCGTCGTCGCATTGGAGGGCAAGGGCATCCCCGAGTGTGAGTGTGGCCATGAGTGATGAAGAACACCTTAAAGCGCTTTCCAATCCCACCAGTCCCCTCTTCCTGTCTTGGGGACTGAGTCCCTCGCTACTGCTTCTCGCGGCCTTAATGTGCACCGGGATTCCATTCTTGAATGACACCGTTCGCGTTGCGCTCATTGTTGGCGCCATGGTTTCTGCACCCGTTATCCTGTATCCTTGGAGCAAACGTCTGATCCAGAGCAATCAACGTTCTGATCGTAGTGCGGTACTTCTTTCAATTCCAATCACTATCTGTATGGCTTTGGTCAATTACTTGCTCGCAGTCCAGGGGTGTACTTGCGTCGCGATTGTGGTTTCGTGATTGATCGGTGAACTTGTTCCATTGAATCGATGATTGGGCTCAAAGGCATGCATTCTGAAATCGTAAGTCTCAAATCAACCACCACCCGCTGCCCCATCTGCCTCGACCCTGTTCCCGGCAAGGTCATCGCCTCCGAAGGAAAAGTCTACCTCGAACGCACCTGCCCGGCCCATGGCGATCACACCATCTGCATCAGCAGCGACGAACGCTTCTACCACGTCTCCAACGGCGCGTCCTCCTGTTGCAACGGCGGAGCCTGCTGCGGCGACGACCCCTTCGAGACCCTCTCCACCTGCCTGGCCCTTATCGAGATCGTGGATAGCTGCAACCTGGCCTGTCCCGCGTGCTACGCCAATTCGCCCCAATCGAAAGAAGTCGACGCCATCACCTTCGAGGACTTCCAGCAGCGCGTGGACGGCGTCATCGCGCGCAAGGGCAAAATCGAGATCCTCCAACTCTCCGGCGGCGAGCCCACGCTTCATCCCGAGTTCTTTCGCCTCCTGGCCTGGGCGCAGTCCCACCCGCGCATCGACTATGTGCTCCTGAACACCAACGGCGTGCGTCTCGCCAACGACCCCGACTTCGCCCGCGAGCTCGACGCCATGTACCGCCGCGGTGGCCTCCAACTCTATCTCCAATTCGACGGCCCCCAGGAAGCCGAGCAAAAAGCCCTGCGCGGCGCGGACCTCCGCAAGACGCGCCAGCGCGCAATCGAAGTGGCGGGGGCCATGGCGGGCGGCGGCTTGCCCATCACCCTGGCCATGACGGTTACGCCCGGCAATCTGGGCCACCTGTGGGAAGCCGTGGCCTTCGGCCTACAGTATCCCCACATTCGCGGCGTGGCCTTTCAGCCCATGACCTTCTCGGGCCGCCAGTCGGTCACGGCGGGGGAGGATCGAGGCCGCACCCAACGCCTCAACACCGCCGATGTGATTCTCGGCCTCATCGATCAATCCGCCGGACAGCTCAAGGCCGAGGATTTCACGCCCCTGCCCTGCGGCGATCCCAACTGCGCCACTATCGGCTATCTCCTGAAAACACCCGACGGCCTCCGCGCCGTGAGCGACTTCATCGACTTCTCCCAGCTCCAGGGCTTCCTCGCCAACCGCATGAACTACAACCTCCAAGACCTGGCCCATTGCGGGTGTGAATCCGAGCCCCTGGGCGATCTGCTCAAGAACTTCGAGCTCGACGAGTCCCAGACCTTCCGCCTCTTCATCAAGCCCTTCATGGACGCCTGGACCTGGGATCAGGATCGCATTGATCGCTGCTGCACCCACGTGATCCGGCCCGACGGCCAGCTCGATTCTTTCTGCCGCTACTATTCCCAGTTCCCCGGCACGTGGAACGCCCCGGCGGAGGCCTGTTGCGGCGGCGGAAGCTGCTGTGGCTAATGCCTGGCTCTATCCCGTCCTCGCCGTCGTCGGAATCCTCCTCTCCAGCCTGATCTGGAGCCGACTCCTCCGGCGCAAGCCCGAGGCGTGCGATCCTCGCATGGTCTACATCTACCTCGCCGCGCTCGGCGGAGCCTTCCTCGGCGCAAAGGCGGCCTACCTCTTCGCGGAGGGCTGGATGCACTGGCCGGACTACGCGGAGCACCCCGCCTTGGTCTGGCGACAGTGGCTCACGGGTAAAAGCATCACCGGCGCCCTCCTCGGCGGCTACGGGACCGTGGAACTTGTGAAGCACCTCACGGGATACAACAAAGCAACGGGTGATCTCTTCGCCGTCATTGCGCCCCTCGGATTGGCCCTGGGGCGCGTGGGGTGTCTCGCGAGCGGCTGTTGCCTCGGCCAACCGATGGACGCCGTGTGGTACACCCTGGCGGATCGCTCTGGAATGGAGCGCTGGCCGGCCGTCCCGCTGGAGTTCGCCTTTAATCTGGTGATGGCGGGATTTGCCCTGGCGTGCTGGCGCCTGGGACGTTTTCAAGGACAGCTATTTCATGTCTATCTCATGTTTTACGGTATTTTTCGGTTTGCGCATGAATATTTCAGGGATACCCCCCGTCTGGTGGGTGGACTCTCGGGCTACCACCTCCTGGCCATGGGCATATTCCTGTTAGGACTCGTACGTTACCTGCAACGCGCGCAGGCGCCCCGTAGAAACCTGGTCTAAGTCGCGGCGCAGCGGTCCTTTGACGGGGATCCCGCGCCATGCTACAATTTCAAAAGGCCTTGCGAGCGAATCCGCCCCCGTTATCCATTCCGTGATCGCGGCTACCGATCGCGGTCAAGGCCCTGGTATCAAGGTTTCCACGTGTCGGATCACATCGATACAGATTTTGTCGGGGGCGAGTCACCGCCACCCGCACTCAAGTTGCCGGGCCACCGCTATCGGATCATCCGCAAGCTGGGCTCAGGTTCCATGGGCGAGGTGCATCTGGCCGAAGACACCAAGCTCCACCGGCGTGTCGCCATCAAGTCGATCCGGGCCGATCACACCGCAGCGGGGCAGATCCTCCGCCGCATCAAGCGCGAATGCCTGCTCCATGCGCGAATCGGCGCCCATCCTCACATCGTAACCCTCTTTGACCTGCATGACGAGGGTGATCAGTTGCACCTGGTGATGGAATATATCGACGGAGATACCCTCGACCATATCCTTGCCGCGTACCGCCGGGAGTCGAAAAGTTTTCCCATCGGCGACGCCGTGGACATCGCCATCCAGTGTCTCCATGGGCTTGCCCACGTCCACGCCCGGGGCATCATCCACCGCGACATCAAGCCGGGCAACGTCATCCTCACCCAGGATGGCACCGGGCGCTACACGGCCAAGATCATGGACTTCGGCGTGGCCCGCCAGGAAGAACAGGATCCCGATGTCACCACATTGACCCACCCCGGAAGCCGCAGTCCCGGTACGCCCCTCTACATGGCGCCGGAGCAGATCGACTCCGTGACCTATGGGCCCGTCGTGCCCGCGTCCGACCTCTATGCCGTCGGCGTGATGCTCTATCAGCTCGTGGCGGGGCAGACGCCCTTTACGGGATCGCTGACGGACGTGTTCAACGGGCACCTGAATCTGGAGCCCCGGCCCATCGTCCGCCCCAGCGGGCGGGTGCCCCATCCGCTGCTGACCGACGCCATCGACCGGGCCCTGGAAAAGCATTCCCACCTGAGATTTGCCTCGGCCGCCGAGTTTGCCGCCGAGCTTGAGTCTATTCGTTTCCTCATCACCTCGGGCGATGTGACGGAAGAGAGCGAAGAAGACGACTCCATGCTGGCCAGTGCCTGGCATTCCTCCTTCACGCGCTGGGCCATCGCCGGACTTGCGGGTCTGGCCATTGCCGCCGTGGCCTTCGTCGGGCTGCGCGATGTGCCCATTCAGTTGGCCCTCGATATGCTCGACGGCATCGCCGCGGCCCCGTCGCCCCAGGATTCCCCGCCGGTCGCCGTGCCAAACAACGAGACGGCTGAAACTGCGGAACCCGGCGAAGACCACGAGCCGGACCGCGCGGTGCCCAAGCCCGTCAAGCCCGCGCCTCGGAAGACCGAGACGGCCACCAAGCCCGAGCCGCTGCCCACACCCGCTCCTGCGTCGCCTCCTGCATCTGCACCCGCACCGGCACCCGCTGCACCGGCACAGCCCGTGGCGGAGGCCACACCGCAGGGGCCGCCGGAGGCGCCCGTCGAGACGCCCATGGCGGTGGAGGGTTCCCCTGTGCCCGAAGCGCAAGTTACCCCGCCGATTACGCCGCCCATCACCCCGCCGGCATCGCCTCCCACGACCGAAGCGGTCTTGGATGACGCTCCGCTGACGGAAGAAACCATTCCGGGGCTGGAGTCGGTTGTGGTTCAGGACCCCTACCAGCTCAATTCGACGCCGGAACCCCAGGCGGGCACGGGCGTGCTTCTCGAAGCGGCCGAAGTGCCCATCACCATGGAAGCGACCGATGTCGTGACGCTGGAAGAGCCCGCCACCAGTCCCATCGATGAGGAAGTGGGGCTTGAGCCGGTTGAAGTCGCTAAAGCAGCGGAGCCCGAACCCGAATCAGAACCCGCGCCGGAAACCCCCGCGCCTGCCAAGACCTACACGGTCCAGGCCGGCGACACCCTCGATATTATTGCCCGCCGCTTCGGGGTCACGGTGGGGGACCTGACCCGCTGGAATCAGATGAGCAACCCCAACGACCTCCGGGCCGATCAGGTGCTCTACCTGTATGAGCGTCCGGGCCTGCCGCCTATCGTAGAGAATTCCAATGCGCTGGATATGGGTAAGCGCGAGTCCAAGTCCAAAGAGATCTTCAGGAAGACGAAGGATCGGGTCAAGGGCTGGATTGACTGACGTGGCGCGATTGCTCCCATGCCTTCCAGACCGCACCTTGATCGACCGCGAGCGAGGATATCGGGATGGGGGACATGGAAATGCTCCCGTCTTTCACACCGTGGGCAGTCTGGCTATCGCCCTCACATTCGGACTGCTCCTCGCGGGGTGTCCCCGACCCGCAGGCCCCGATCTGGAGCCCCGGCCCGACGCCACGGACACCCATCTGCTTCGCTTGGTTCACATCTCCGATCCCCAGATCGTGGACGAAGAGAGTCCCGCTCGGGCCGTCCGCACCGAATCCCTCATAGCGCCCTCGTGGCGGCCCCAGGAGGCCCTGGGGATTCACACCCTCGACGCCACGCTCCAGCGCATCAATGCCCTGCACGAGGTTGGCCAGCCCCTCGACCGCCCCGTAGATTTCGTGGTGATGACGGGGGATCTCTGCGATCTGGCCCAGGAAAATGAACTCCAGTGGTTCATGGATACCATGGACGGAAACGAAGTCGTTGCGGATTCCGGCGCACTGGATGGCGACCTTCGCGACGTTGCGGAGATGCTCAATCCCAAACTGCCCTATGCCGCCGAGGGCCTCGATACCGAGATTCCCTGGTACACCTGCTACGGAAACCACGACGGCCTCGCCACCGGAAACTTCCCCATTGATCGCGTCGCGGACGATCCCGACGAATGGTTCGCGGCACTCTTTCCCTTCGTTGCCAATGCACTCGGCTTTCACGATATCGACCCGGCGTGGAACGCCATGCTGCCGACTGCCGATCAGAGCCCCGCACGAATCACCGGTGCCGGACCGCCCCTCCTCGCACAGGGGACCATCCTCGATCTCGATGCCCTGGCGGCGGGTCCCATCGAGGCCGACCCCGGAAGGCGCTTTCTGTCCCGGCGTACTTTTATCGAAGCGCACCTCGACAGCACTTCTGCGCCGCGCGGCCATGGCTTCACCGAGGGCTCGCTGGCGCGGGAAGAGGTGTGGTACAGCGTGCGACCCCTGCCCGAAGTGCCGCTGCGGCTCATTGTTTTCAGTTCCGTGGCCTCGGAAGGCCCCGAAAAACTACCCCTCTACTACGGCGTGCTGACCCGCGCGCATTTTGACGATTTCCTCGTGCCTGCGCTCGAAGCGGCGAAAGCAGCAGGGGAGTGGGTCATCGTGGCCTCGCACCACCCTTCCGACGACTTCAACGTCCCGTACCCCGGTCCCAAGGTGTCCACAGCGGAATTCCGCCGCACCCTCGCGCGCTATCCGGGCGTCGTTCTCCATCTAACGGGACACACCCATCAAAATCGCGCCCGAGTCATACCCGGGGACTACCCTTACATCGAAATTCAGACCGGTTCGATCATCGACTATCCCCAGGAAGGCCGGACGCTCGATCTCTTCGTGGCGGACGATGGCGCGTCCATCCGTATCGAAAGCCGCATGTTCAGCCACGCCGAAGCGCCCACGACATTTTCCGCCGAGAGCTACCGCCTCGCAGAAATCGACTTCGGCGTCCGCGACGCCAAAGCGCGGCAGAAAGAAGAAGGCGGCGATGGACTCTCAGATCCGAGGGGAGATCTCGCGGACCGGAGTTTCGTGCTGCGCCTCGCGCGCTAGAGAGATACTCCCCTCGTTCCCAGGCTCTGCCTGGGAATGCCGTCCCCGGAGCTCTGCTCCGCAGTTGGGTAAGGGAGACGTCGAGTCAACCAATCTGGCTACGGTCTGTTTCGCTCGAGTGAAAAAATACGCCCCACTCGTTGCCACGGTCCTCCGTGGCAATGCATACCGTTCCGCTCTGCGGAACAGATTTCACGACAGGAACCGGGGGCAATCTCATTGCTCGAAGGAGAATCGAAACCATCTGCGACAGTCTTGTTTTTTACCTTCTCCTCGTTCCCAGGCTCTGCCTGGGAATGCGGTCCCCGGAGCTCTGCTCCGCAGTTGGGTAAGGGAGACGTCGACTCGTCGAGTCAACCAATTTGGTTACTGTCTATTTCGCTCGGTTCTTCGAAGCGGAGCTTCGGGGACTTCATTCCCAAGGGGACCTTGGGAACGAGTGCTCAAAACTGATCACGCGCCCTCAAAATTCCGCACATCCACCCGCGCGGTGAAGCCATCGCACTGTCTCAACCGCGTCGCGAGCCCGTGCATCTTCGGCAGTTCATAGCGAATGAAATAGGTGTATGCGTCCCGCTTGCCAAGGTAAAAATGGCGGTCAGGCGATTCCGGCGCGGCGACCAGAGCCCGCTCCGCCACCGTTCCCTGCAAGACCCAGTGCCAGCCAATGGCCACCAGCGACGTCAACTCCAGATAGAGCGTGGCATCCGCAAGAAAGGCCTCCGTCTCGCCGGACGCGGCGACCTTCAGCAGCGCCTCCGTTACCTCGTTCAACAAGGCCACCGCGTCGCGCAGGGCCGCACAGGCCTCCCCGAGCACCTCCACGCCCGCCGCCTCGGCCAGTGCGGCCTCGACCGCCGCGATGAATGCTCGATAGGCCGCCCCATTTCGCATCGTCACCTTGCGGCCCAATAGATCCAGCCCCTGAATGCCCGTGGTGCCTTCGTGAATCGGATGGATCCGCGCGTCCCGGTAATACTGCTCCAGCGGAAACTCGTCGCAATAGCCATAGCCGCCGAGGCACTGAAGCCCAGCGCTGGCCGATAGAATACCCATCTCCGAGGGATAACTTTTGGCGATAGGCGTGAGGAAATCCAGCAGCAGTTCGTGACGCTCGCGATCCGCCTCGGGCCCGGCATGGATGAGATCGATCAGCTTGGAGCAATAGACAATCAGCGAGAGCGAACCCTCCACGATCGCGCGCTGGAAAAGCAGCATGCGCTTCACATCCGCATGCTCGATGATGGGCACCTGGGGCGCGCTCAGGTCCTTCCCCGCAATCGGGCGTCCCTGGCATCGCTCCATCGCGTACTTCAGCGACGCGTAGTACGCGGCGGTCGCGATGGCCGTCGCGCCCATGCCCACGCCCACCCGGGCCTCGTTCATCATCTGGAACATATAGCGCAGGCCCTGGTGCTCTTCGCCCACGAGCCAGGCGCGGCAATCGCCATGTTCGCCCATTTCGAGCTGCGTGATGGGGGAGCCCCGGTAGCCGAGCTTGTGGAAGATCCCCGTGCAGGCCACGTCATTCGGGACCAGTCCGCCCTGCACATCCGGACGCAACTTGGGCACCACAAACAGGGAGATGCCTTTTACGCCCGCAGGTGCCCCCTCGATGCGCGCCAGCATCAGGTGAACGATATTGTCCACGCCATCATGCTCGCCGCACGAGATGAAAATCTTCTGGCCCGTGAGCAGGAAATAGTCTTCCGCCGTTCGCCGGGCCGTACTCTGGAGATCGGCCAGCGAACTGCCCGCATGGGGCTCGGTCATCGCCATCGTGCCTTGCCAGCGCCCTTCGAAAATCGGTGGGACATAGGTGTCTGCTAGCTCGGGGGAACCGAACGACAATATCAACTGGGCCGCGCCGGAGCTGAGGAAGGGATAAACGCTGGCGGAGTAGTTCGACGCGGAAAACATGAAGCGCAGCGCCGCCAGCACCGTATCCGGCAGTTGCTGCCCGCCCTGCTCGAAGTCCGCATGGGCGCCAATCCAGCCCCCCTCCCCGCATTCCCGCATCAGATCGCGCACCACCGGCGAAACTGTAACCCGCCCGTCCTTGA
This sequence comes from Candidatus Hydrogenedentales bacterium, assembly GCA_942492815.1. Classification (GTDB taxonomy): domain Bacteria; phylum Hydrogenedentota; class Hydrogenedentia; order Hydrogenedentales; family JAEUWI01; genus JAEUWI01. Next base: position 1,535,366 of record OW818658.1, read on the forward strand.
AGGCTGGCGCGGACAGATCCATCTCTTTCAGCGCGGGATAGAGCTTGCCATCGCAAAGCTTCTTTCCCGTTTCCAGCACCATATCGAAGATCTCGCGCGAATGCTCCTCAAAGCGCGGCAAGGCGCAGAGGCCCTCGGCCTCCATGACCTCGTAAAGGACAAATTGCAAATTGCGCATGCTGAAGTAGGTGTCGCTCATCAATGGGCTCCGGGGAATAATGAATTATGAATTGCGAATTATGAATTACGAATTGGTTGTCTCGTCCTGCTGTATATTGTCACTTGGCATAGAGGAGAGACAAGGTTATGGCAGGAGTAAGCGTTCTTAGATACAGTGAAGGGTTTAAAATTCAGGTAGTTCGAGAGCTTGAGTCTGGGAAGCTTTCAAGCATAGGTGAAGCGAACCGTCGCTACGGTATTACTGGCGCCACTACGGTGAATAGTTGGCTTAAGAAGTATGGTCGAGAATGTGACCTACCAAGGGTGATTCGTGTGGAAAAGCCGGACGAGCGTGACCAACTCAAGGAACTGCGGGCAGAGAACGACCGGTTGAAGCGTGCGTTGGCGGATGAGCATCTTCGCGCGTCGTTAAACGCTTCCTGGTTGGAGGAGGCCTGTGCTGAATTTGGGGTGAGCGATGTGGAGGCATTCAAAAAAAAACTCGACGGCAAGCGATAGGTCGGAGTATGGCGCGACCGGGTGATAAGGTTTCGTTGAGCGGCCTTTGCGACCTGGCAGGTTATAGTAGGCAGGCTTATTACCAGGAATGCCGTGCGCGCCAGAAGCGGTCTGTTGATGAGGATGCTATTGTATCCCTGGTGAAGGAGCTTCGGAAGCTCCATCGGCGTATGGGCACACGTAAGTTGCTCTTTTTACTTGAACCGACGCTGAAAGAGTTTGGGATATCGATAGGCCGGGATCGCCTTTTCACGGTGCTGCGAAGGCGCGGATTGCTGGTAAAACGTCGCAGGCGCGGCACCCGGACCACGGATAGTCGGCACGATTGGTACACCTGGCCCAATCTTGTGCGCAACGTGGAGCCAACGATGATTAATCAGGTGTGGTTGAGCGATATCACCTACCTGCGTACGGATGCGGGATTTTTGTACTTGTCGCTCATAATGGATGCTTATTCTCGGAAAATAGTTGGACACCATCTCAATGCGGGCCTTGAGGCCACCGGCTGCATTAAGGCGCTCCAGGTTGCACTGAAGGGGCTGGCCTCAGGTGCCCGCCCTATCCATCACTCTGACCGAGGCCTCCAATACAGCTGCAAGGAGTACGTCGGAATACTGCAGGAGAGAGGGTGTCTTATCAGTATGACGGAGCTAAACCATTGTTACGAAAATGCGACCGCCGAGCGGCTCAACGGGATTCTGAAGCAAGAGTATGGTCTTGACGAGACGTTTCGTAATAAGGTGCAGGCGGAACAGGCTGTAGTCCAAGCGGTACTCTTGTACAACGGCAATCGGCCTCATCTATCACTCGGGTACCGGACTCCAAATGCTGTTCATTTGGCGGCATGAAATTATCCGTACTCGCTCAGCTCTCCCTCCCCTAGGGGAGGGAGAGCTGAGCGAGAGAAACAACCGAAACAAGAAACAGAAGTCGGAACAGCCAATTGACAACTTATGGCCAGGACTTGACAGTTAGATCGGCCTTGCAGGTTCCACACCGTCCATTTAGTCCACTTTGTCCACACCGTCCACACGCCCGGCGGGCTTTCGCAGCCGCTCCAGCACATACGCGGAAATACTGTTCGCCAGTTCCCGCTCGCCGAGGAAAATCTTGCCCGTCTCCTCCTGCTCCAGCAACGTTGCCTCCATTTCGCTGTGGGATCGTATCACCACATCAATACCGGGATTGATCTTCCGGGCCGTGTCCACCATCTGACGCACCTTCATGGTGTCGGGCGTGGCAATAATCAACATGGCCGCCTTCGCGATGTGGGCCTGGGCCAGCACGATGTCGTTGGACGCGTCGCCCACGACGGCGGGCACGCCCGACACGCGGAGTCGCTCGATGATCTCCCGGTTCTGATCGGTCACCACGTAGGGGATGCCGCGAAGGGCAAGCTGTTCGGCGATGCGCCGCCCCACGCGCCCGTAACCCACGAGCACGACTTGCTTCGAGAGGAATTTTTCGTCGGTCGTGTAAGGTAGGGCCGCCAGGGGATCCGTCGGCGTTTTCACGGGCTTCCGCGCGACCGGGGGCGCGAGGATGATGGCATTGGCCTCTTTTAATTTGTCTTCATCGCCCAGCATGAGCAGGGTGTCGTAGGGTTCGATGCGGGTCTGACCTCGGGGCACCACAAAACCCTCGCCGCGACCGATGAGCAGGATCAGCACTTCGGCGGGCACGCCCAGATCCGCCACGGTCCGGCCCACCGCCGCCATGTTGGGCAGGATTTCGACTTCGCGCGTGTTGCCTTGGGCCTGGCCATGCCGCTCGATGGCCAGAGAGAAGGCCGGCCGAGACGCCAGCGGCTCGTCCACCTTCAGGAAGCGCGCGATGGGCATGAGCAGCGTTCCCTGGATAAGAACCGAGGTGAGCACGATGAAAAAGACCACATTAAAGATCAACATGGAGTGTTCGTAGCCCGCCATGAGGGGAAAGGTGGCGAGAACGATCGGCACCGCGCCGCGCAGGCCCGTCCAGGCCACCAGCACGCGCTCCTCCCGCGAGAATGGGCTTCCCCAGAGACCCACCGCGACGGCAACAGGCCGGGCCACGAGCATGAGGAAGGCCGAAGTACCCAGGGCCATGAGAATCACACCCGGCAACTGGGAGGGGAACACGAGCAAACCAAGGACGAGGAACATGCCGATCTGCATGAGCCACGCGAGCCCGTCGTGGAATTTGACCACATAGCGCTTGTGGGCGAAATCGCTGCCATTCAGAATAATCCCGCAGACATAGACCGCGAGGAAGCCATTGCCTTTCACGAATTCCGCCGCGCCAAAGGTCAGCAGCACCAGACTCATGCTGAGCACCGGGTAGAGCCCTTCGAAGTCCATGCGGATTCGATTCAACACGAGCGCGGCGAGCCGTCCAGTCCCCAGGCCAACGCCTACACCCAGAACCATGTTCAGCACGAAAGCGGGCAGCAGACTGGTCCACGAGAAATCGGGGACCATAAGTATCTGCGTCATCCCCAGCGTCAGGAATATGGCCATGGGATCGTTGCTGCCCGACTCAAACTCCAGCAGGGGCTTCAGATTGCCCTTGAGCCCCACGCCATTGCCGCGCAATACGGAGAACACGGCCGCGGCATCGGTGGAGGAGATGATAGCGCCCATCAGGAGTCCAGCGGGCAGCGAAAAGCCCAGGGCCAGCCACGCAAAGAGCCCCACCAGCAGCGCCGTGATCATGACGCCCAGCGTGGACAGGACCATCCCCCGGCCGAGCACGGGGCGGATCAGCCGCCAGTTCGTGTCCAGGCCGCCGGAGAAGAGAATGAACGCGAGTGCGATGGTGCCCACAAAATTGGCCAGTTGGGCATTGTCGAAGTGAATACCGCCGGGCCCGTCCGAACCAGCCAGCATGCCGATACAGAGAAACACCACCAGGGCTGGAAGTCCAAGACGGTCCGATACACGACTGGCAACAATACTGGCAAAAACGAGCAGTCCCGTGACGAGAAGGGTGAGTGAAGGTTGGTCCATGGGGCGACTCCTGTGTTCAGCGCCTGCGGACGAACAACCCATCCTGCGCGGCGCGCCGCACGATGGCCCGGGTGGCCCGGCGGGATGATCGCGTCGCGGGGACTAATAGAGGGTGACGTTCAATCCGGTACCCGCAGCCACGGGAACCTGAGGAAGCGCGCCGTTCTCGTTGCGGTAGAGGTATACCGCATCCAGCGTGATGAGGAGCACGTCTTGCCGCCCGTCCCCGTCGCAATCACCGGTCAGGATGCTCATCTCAAAGGGACGCTCAACGCCCGCCTGGGAACCGGGGATGAGGAAGGTGCCAATACGCTTCCCCGTTCCAGTATAAAGCGCCTGGTTGTCCCCGTTCAAAAACTCGGCATAGCCGTCGCCCGTCCAGTCCACCACGCGGTGATGGCGTCCATAGGGCGTCATCACTTGCCCGAGGCGCGTTCCATCGCCGCCAAAGACCCACAGGGGCCCTTCGCCGCGCGGACGGTGATCGATATCGGCCAGTATTTCCAATCCGGGATGCTCCGGCACGATGTCGGCCAACTGGATGGACTCAAAGTGATGCCCGGCGTGTTCCCAAATCGCCTTGCCGTGGCCGTTGACCACGGCGATATTGTTCGCGCCGCAGCAGGTGAGGGCAATGCGCACATCGTCCAGTTTTTTTGAGGCGTTGAGCACCCGAGCGCAATCGAGATGGCCTTGATTGAGATCGGTGGCTTTCGACTCAAAGACCCAGCGCACCGTTCCGTCGTGATTTAGCATGGTAAAACCGGCCATGAGTTCATCCCGCCCATCCCCGTCGATATCCATTGGGCGCGGCTGGTGCGCGGTGCGGTAGCCGCCGGGCATATTCACGTGCCACAGCAATTCGCCCGCGAGGTTGTAGGCCCAGATGCTCTCGTAGCGATCTTTGGCCAGCACATCGGTCGGGCGTCCCTTGCCGCTGAGATCGCAGAAGACCAGGCAGTCCGACGCCCCCTTTTCAATCGGGATGCGCCGTTTCTCCGCCCCCGTCGCTCCATCGAGCTCGACAATGGCCATCTCATCGCTTACCACCACCTCGTTCTTCCCATCGCCGTCCCAGTCCACGATCTGGCAGGCCACGTCGTGGTGCCAGTTCTTGCGTCCAATCTCAGGATTGCCCCATCGCCACACGGTGGAGCCGTCGAGCCGTTGCACGGCCACGGCGCTCGTGTAGTGGACATCGACGTCGTTAAAGTTCTCCGCGCTGACAATCTCCACCACGCCATCACCGTCCACATCGCCCGCAACGACCCACTGCCCGCCATACTCGGTATCGAGGGTGATGGTCTTCCACGGCGCAATCTCCGGCACGGTGGGATCAGCCAGGCCATTGTCCACGACATCAAAAAGCGCGAAGGCATTTTCTTCCGCGGGCACGATTTGAAGTAGTGTGCAAGTCAAGACCATGCTCATAGCGAAATGTTCGAGTAAACGTTTCATTCGGATATCCTTAACAACGCCCTTCTTCATCCGTGTGCTTCCGTGTAATCCGTGGTAAAAAACAAAATTCTTGACCACGGATTGCACGGATATTCACGGATGCGAAAAACTGGACGTACCGTCTGCAAATTGCAGATCTGCTTGCCTGCTTTGTCTGTTCGATTCGATTTCATTTTCGTGTAGATTGGGGATCGAAGTCTTTAGCCATGGCCAGTGCTCTTGAATACTCGATTAGGATGAGCTACCCTCACCGGCCAGCCATTGGTCAAACTGCCCCAACACCGCCATATTACCCTCCGCCGCCTCAAAGTTCCACGCCTCATGCACGTCAATACCGTCGAAGCCATGGGCCTGTGTTTTTTCGGCGAAGAAACGCATGCGCTCGGCAAGTCCCTTCGCCTCGCCGGGCAGCCACTCGGAAAACAGGAAGAGCTTCGTTTTGTCCTTGCAGTGGGGCTGGTAGGTACGCGCCGCCCAGGCGTAAAGGTCTTCGCCTTCGTTCCGAACGATATCCCTCTTCGCTGACCAGTAGGCGTGCTCCGGCGATGCGACAATCTCAAAATCGCCCAGAATAAAAGCATCCGCGATGCCCTCGTCCACCAGCGTTTTCCAATGGTTGGTATAGCGCGCGGCCACGTTGGTGCCGAAGTGAGGATCCACCGCGAAGTTCGTGTGGCGGCCCAGTTGCAGACCAACCCAGAGGGGCTTTTCTCGATCATGGCAAAGGTTCGCGAGCGCGCGATAAAGCGTGACCATGGCGTCGCCCTTGATGTCGTGCCACGCCTCGCGATCAAACGTTTCCGTCATGCGAATGTCCACACCATGCTTTTCCAGAAAGGCCTCCGCAACGGGCGCTTCGAAGCCGAAACCGTCCTCGTCCTTCGGTATATGGAGATGGCGGCTGTGGGCGCTCGTGGAGCAGTGGATGCCGTCCGCACCCCAATCGAGGAGTTCCTTAGCCTGAGCGATGCGAAAAGCGCGCGCTTCCGGCCAGGCGTAACTCGTCAATCCATGAAAATGCGATCCATCCTTCGCCGTCCATTGACAGTGCGGATTTTCTTCGAGGAATTTGGAGCGATAGCCCGGAAATCCGTCGTCGAAAAGATCCAGCCAACAGAGTACTTTCATCCCCCGCGCGTGTCCGGCGCGAATAAACGCCTCCGGTGGATTGAAGGCCTCGATCACCCCGGCATACTTCTCGGTCCATGGGATGCGCTGGGCGATATAGGCCTCCATGTCGGGAATATCATTGCACGGATGGGCCCGGGCGTGGTCCGCGTCAAAGGTCATGGGGTAGGAAAGCACCGTGCGATAGGGCAGCAGCCCCAGGCACCCGGCGCGGATGAGGAGGGTGGTGCAGCCACTCTCGGAGAGTTGACCGACCAGCGCGTCCACGTCTTTTTCGGTCATGGGCTCCGGGCGAAGCCACACTTCGTCATTCACATCGATATCAACGATGAGTTCGGGGCGCTGGGGGGCCTCCGTGCGCGCCCGCGCGGCACCCTGCACCGTGAGTATCGCGGCCAGGGCGCCGAATTCACGGCGTGTCAGCAATCCGTTGTGCATGAAAGTCAAAATCCTCAATCAGTGCCGGGGGTTGAGAAAGGGGCGCTGGTACTCAGGCCACTCCCACCTCAATTCGGTTGCGTCCGGCGTCTTTGGCTTTGTAGAGCGCATCATCCGCAAGCTTGAGCAAACGCTCGCTATCGAGTTCGTCCGCGTTCCGGCCGATGCCGACCCCGAGGCTCACGGTAACGGCGATCAGGTGCTCCCCGGCCTGGACCGGCACCGAGTCGATCCGGTTGCGGTAGCGCTCGGCGGCAATTTCGGCCCCCTGGACGTGGTCGAGCGCGAGAACGACCAGGAACTCTTCGCCGCCGTAACGACCGACCATATCGCCGCGCCGCGCGACTTCTTCAAGCCGCTTGGCCACTTCGCGCAACACCGCATCGCCCACGGGGTGGCCATAGGAATCGTTGATCTGTTTAAAATTGTCGACATCGATCATGATCGCCATGGCGGCCCGGTTGGAGCGCTTCGCGCGGGCGAGCTCGATCTCCAGCAGCTCTTCGATAGCCTTCCGATTCCACAGGCCGGTGAGGCCGTCATGGGTCGCCTGGTGTTCCAGGGCGTTCCGGGTATCGACCAGTTCCGCGTTGAGCTGGTACAGTTCTTCGTAGAGCCGACTTTTCTCCACGATTACCGAAAGCTGATTGGCTATCTGAGAGAATACGGACTGATGGGCATGTTCATAGGTGTACTTTTTTGTGCTGGAAAAGAAGATAAAGCCCACCGGCTTTCCCATCGCGACCAGGGGGCAGGTCAGGCTTGAGCGAATCCCCTCCTCAAGAATCAGTTTGGTGGAGTGGGAGTGGGGATGGGCCTGATAGTGGGCCTCCAGATCATTGATCACCCGCGGCTTTCCATCCCGAAGGATCTGCACCAGACTACTACCTTCGAGCTTCTGGGCGTATCCATTCTTAAGATGAATGTTCCTGGAGTCGGAGCGGGCCCAGTGGGCGCGCACCACCTTGCCGTCTTCTTCAAGCAGGGCAAATCCGATGCGGTCATAAGGGATGACGGGGCGAAAGGTGGCGTAGATGTGCTCCATTACCTCCCCGATAAAAAAGCCCTGATTTACGCGCTCCGTAATTTCCAGGAGGCGCCTCTGCTCGAGGTAACACTGCTCCATGGCGCCCGCGAGTTCCACCAGCGCATTGCCCAGCCTTCCCAGGGGATCGTCCGATGCGCCGAAATCCCGCGCCTCGAATTCCAGCCGCTGCATGGACTGAACATAGTCGGTGTAGCGCTCCACCCGCGAATCGCAAACCTCGTTGCGTGCTTCCATGAATCCTCCCCAATTCAGCAATAACTGTTGACAACTGCGGACACAACTCCCGTAACAGGCCGAATAGTTACTGCAATGATCCGCCAAGCCTAAGCGGGGAACAGTATTGGTAAGGCCCTCCTATTCTCTCTTGACAGCAACACCCGATGCAAGGTTAATCTTCCCGCCACTTCCTTGTTTTTGTCGATTCCCAACCCTGTGGTATGCTCTCGTTCTTATGAACAAATTCCTCCCCATAGCCCTGCTTGTCGTCGCCAATATATTCATGACCTACGCGTGGTACGGCCACCTGAAAGATCTGAAGGACAAGCCCATCGTCGTCGCGATCATCGCCAGTTGGCTGGTCGCGTTCATGGAGTATTGCTTCCAGGTGCCGGCCAACCGCCTCGGCCATCAGGTCTACACGCTGGGTCAATTGAAAATTATTCAGGAAGTAATCACCATGTGTATCTTCGCGGCCTTCAGCATGCTCTATATGAAGGAAAAGATCACGCTGGACTACCTCTGGGCGGGCTTCTGCCTGGTGGGCGCCGTGTACTTCATATTCCGCCAGTCCTGACGCCACGGCCGCCCCCGGAGTACGTCGCAAAGCAATTCGAGTTTTTGTATCACTTTAGCCGATTAAAGTTGCCCACCGGAAACAAAACATGAGCTGCTTGGCCGTGTGACTTTCCGCCCCGCGCATTACCCTGCATACGGATGTCTTCGGCGGCAACCCCGGGCTGGCAAGGCGTGTCAACGGAGGTTAGGCATTCTTGCCTGACCTAATGCCCGCTTGGATTTGAAGCGGCCCGTTTCATGGATTCGCGACCCTGGTCGGCAAAGGATTGCAAAAGGCCCGTCGGAGGCTGGAGCAAGCTCTGGGTCAGGCAAGAATGCCTAACCTCCGTTGGCGCTCGATTCTGTTGGACGTGGGAATACAACGTCAAGGCGTTCTCGATCGGGCTCGTGGCCCATAATCATCGAACTCAACACTCTGGACCTACTTCAGGCGTCGCAAAGTATTTCGAGTTTTTTACTTCAGGCAATCCAGACACATGCCCCTCATGACGTTAACGCTCCGCATTGTCCGCAGGTCGGCAGGGGGATGTATTGATTTCTCTCCGGGTGCGGAGTAAACTTGCCCTCGCAGCGGGATCGCATCATTTCAGTTTGTGTGTGTGCAGTGGGGCACAAGTCCCCTTGGCCAAGAATCCGCGCGAGTCGTCGTGCACCGGGTGGATGGAATGCCATGACCAGAATGGGGCCCGCCTTTGATATGCATTTCGAGGGGGGACGCAAGATTGCGTTCCTGGTGCTCGTTCCCGCCCTGCTCTACGGGGTGCCCGCCGCCTGGCTCGGCTCATTTTCGCCGGGTATCGGTGCGGCCCAACTTCCCCTGCTTCCCGCCGGCGTCGCCGTATCGCTGCTGATGGCACTGGGGTGGCGCGCCTTTCCCGGGGTGGTTCTCGGGGCGCTCGCCTCCGGCTTTTGGTGCGCATTCATGGAGTCGAACGCGCCGGCCCTCCTTCCGCCAGCCGGGTTTCTCGTGTTGCCCTTTGCCGCGTCCGCCCAGGCCGCGGCGTCGTACGGTCTGGTTATGCGCATCACCCCCAATTTTTTGGACTCCAGCGCGCCGTGGGACTACACCCGATTCCTTCTCGTTACCGGCCCTATCGGCAGCGCCGTGGGCGCGGTGCCGATCATCCTGTCGGCACTGCTGGCCTCGGGACTGCCCTATCCCTTTGTGGCCATGGCCGGGGCCACCTGGTGGCTGCTCGATCTCTTCGCGGGCCTGGCGATTTCCACGCTCTGTCTGGGCTTCTTAAGTCGCGCCCCCGGGCCTTTTATTCCCTTCAGCATGGTTTCCGCCGCAGGCACGGTGTTGCTGGGGTTGGCCGTTATCTTCGGCTGGATCGCCCATGACGCAACGCTGATTCAAGTGGCTCCGGGGCTGACGCCCATGCAGTTTAACACGGCGTTGAGCCTGGCCCTCTGCGGTACCGGCCTCCTGGCGCTGGTCGGCCAGTGTCCGCGATTGGCCAGCGCGGTGGGTACGGTTGTGGCTCTGGTGGCAAGCCTCACCCTTTCTCAGTACCTTAGTGGCGTTGATTTCGGAATCGATGAACTCTTCGTCGATCACTTTATAACGGTAAACACCACCTTCCCGGGCCGGATGGCCCCGAACACGGCCCTCTGTTTCATACTGTTCGGCATATCGCTGTGGCAGCCGCACCTGGGCCGCTGGGGCACGACAACGTCCAGCACCCTCTGTTCAATCGTGGCCTCCCTCGGCTTTGTTACCCTCATCAGCTATGTCGCGGGGATCGACAGTGCGTACAGTTGGGCCCAAATGACCCCCATGGCGGTGCATACCGCTGCGGGCTTTTTCGTGCTCGGACTGGGGGGGATCGCCCGGGAAGTCGTCCAGACGGAAGGACAACATCGCCGAGTTACCCTTTCCCCGCTGCCGACGGGCGTGGCGCTCGCGGCCACTACCCTCTGGGTATGGCAGGCGGTATACCACGATGAGCAGGCCAAGATCCGCGGCCTGGTGCAGAATCAAGCCCAGGAAATTGTCCGGCTGATTGATATGGAGATTACCTACCACAATCACGCCCTCAACCGAATGGCCGCCCGCTGGGAACTGAGCGGCGGCACGGACAAATCGGCCTGGACGGCGGATGCCCAGGCCCACCTGCGGGATTTCCAGACGGTGGCGGCCATCGCCTGGGCCGATGAGGAATCGCGCGTGCGCTGGCTGGAGCCCCTCGCGGGAAATGAGGAGATCATCGGATTTGACTTGGCGTCCCATCCGCAGGGACGGGCGGTGCTGGCCCGCGTGCGTGAAACCGGAATGCAGGCGTCTACGGACGCACTCACCATATCCAGGATCGGACAGAGCTTCATCGTGATATCGCCGCTGCGCCAGACCGGTGACAGTGCCGGGTATCTGGTGGGGCTGTACCGTCTCGATCGCCTCTTCGAGGTGCTTTCCGACGCCACACGGGAAGACTACCGCTATCGTGTTTGGGAGGGAGAAAGTCTCATCTTCGAAAGCGACACCGCGCCATGGCCTGAAGGTACGGGCAGCGAAGAGCCGATCTCCGGGGAGATGCGAGACGGGACCTGGAAGCTTCAACTGCTGCCCAGGCAGGTCTGGCTGGCCAGCCAGCGCTCAAACCTTCCCATACTCATTCTCTTCGCAGGGCTGATCCTTTCCGCCGCGACCACGATCGCGCTCCACTTGCTGGAGGCGGTTCAGCGGCAATACGAGGTGATCCAATGGAGCGAAAAGCGGCTCCGCCAGATCATCGATTCCGCCCCCACCGGGATGATCACAGTCGACCGGGCGGGCATCATATGCGACGTAAATCCCGCCGCCCAGTCTCAGTTCGGCTATGATACGAAAGATCTGGTGGGCCAGCCGCTGGAGGCTTTTGTGCCGGGCGCGATGCTGGGAACGCAAAATGCCGGATTCAGACAGGGCGCGCTGTTGAAGGCATTCAGGCCCTCGGGCGAAATACAGGAGCGGTCGGCCTTGAAGAAAAACGGGGTAACGTTTCCCGTCGAAATAGCCCTCGCCCCCTTCGAGTCGCGGGACGGCGTTCAAGTCCTGGTGCTAATCACCGATATCACCGAACGTGATGAGACGCGCCGCAGGCTGGAGGCCCATACACGCGAGTTGGAATCGACCAACCGGGACCTCGACGACTTCGCCTATGTGGCGTCTCACGATCTTCGCGCGCCCCTGACCGCCATTGCGAGTCTGGTCCATTGGATCGAGGAGGACACCGCCACTGTGCTCCCGCCGGGGAGCGCAAAACATCTTGCCCTGATCAAGAACCGTGTCGGCCGTATGGGTAAACTGCTGGAAGATTTGCTCGACTACTCCCGCGCGGGCAGGATGGCCAATGAAACCGAGATTGTAGACACAGCGGAGATGGTTAGCCAGGTGACGGAACTGGTCCGCGGCGCGGCGCCTGTGACAATCCGCACCCAGGGCTTGCCAGCTTTTGAAACAATGCGGACGCCGCTGCATCAGGTGATGCGCAATCTGATCTCAAATTCCATCAAGCACCACGATGGGGACGAGTGCGTGCTCGAGATCTCCGCCAACGAGCAAGGCTCCTTTTACGTCTTTCGGGTGGCGGACGACGGACCCGGAATACCGCGCCAATTCCACAAGAAAGTATTTAGCATGTTTCAGACCCTCCGCCCGCGCGATGAGGTCGAGGGTAGCGGCATGGGGCTTGCCCTGGTCCGCAAAGTCGTCGAACGCTACGGCGGCTATGTCCAACTGATCGAAAGCGACGGACGGGGTACCACCGTCGAGTTTACCTGGCCCAAAGCCAGCACGGGAGCTTGAGCGCATGCCCAGACCAAGAGAAGTGAAGATACTGCTGGTGGAGGATGACGAAGTCGATGTCATGCGCGTTCAGCGCGGCTTCCACCAGTTGCGGATCGCCAACGAAATTATCCGGGCCCGGGACGGCATCGAAGCGTTGGAGATCTTGCGCGGCGCGGGAAGCCAGGCCCGCATCGAAACGCCTTTTCTAATCCTACTGGATATTAACCTTCCTCGTATGACCGGACTCGAGTTTCTCGCCGCCCTCCGGGCGGACGAGGAACTCAAAGTTACCGTGGTTTTCGTGCTGACCACCTCCAAGAACGACGAAGACCGGCTCGAGGCCTACCGGCACAACGTCGCCGGGTTCATGCTCAAGGACGAGGCGGGCCGCGAGTTTGTCAAGGCCATGGAAATGTTGGAGTGCTATTGGCGTGTGGTAGAATTACCGTGAGTGCCGCGCGGGACGTGTCAAACGGCATTGAACTACAAGTGAGGGCGGCCTATGCTGAGCATTCTGTTGATAGAAGATGACGAGGTGGACCGCATGCGGGTGCGGCGCTACTTGAGCGAGGGACCCGAAGCGTGGGCGCGGATCGACGAAGCCGATTCCCTCGAGAAGGGGATGGCGAAGCTCGCCTGTAACACCTACGACTGCCTTCTCCTTGACTTGCACCTCCCCGATGGCGACGGCATGGATTTTCTCGCGGCGCTGCAGCGGGATTCGGATACCTCACCCGCAATCGTCCTCCAGACCGTGGAAGACGACGAAACCCTCGGTATGCGCGCGCTGGAACTGGGCGCGCAAGACTATTTGGTAAAGAGCGCGATCAACGCGCCGTTGATGCTGAAGACGATACGCTATGCGATACAGCGTCACGGGATGTTGCGAGAGAAAGAGCGCCTGGTGAATGAGTTGCAGGATGCCCTGCGAAACGTCCAGATCCTCCAGGGCCTCTTGCCCATATGTTCCTCCTGCAAGCGGATCCGAAACGACAACGGTTACTGGCAGCAGGTGGAAGAATATTTTATGCGCCATTCAAACACAAAATTCTCCCACGGGATCTGTCCGGAATGCGTGAAGTCGCTCTATCCCCGGATGGGCTAGCACAAACAGGGTGACCGCACGCGGGCGCGACACCGGAATGCTTCCCCGCGGCCGCTCAGAGTGAACGCACCACAACCCGGTTGCGGCCCGAGGCCTTGGCGGCGTAGAGGGCCTCGTCGGCGAGCCGGAGCAGCGTTTCACCCGTTCCCGGCTGGCCCGCCGCCATGATCCCCATGCCCACGCTGATGGAGATGCTCAGGGACTTGTCCCCCGCGGTGATGGGGACCGAGGCGATGCTCGCGCGAAGGCGCTCCACGGCAATTTCCGCTTCGGCAATATTGTCCATGGAGAGGACCACGAGAAACTCCTCACCCCCGTAGCGGCCAAGCGCGTCGCCTTTGCGGACGACCTCGGAGAGCCTGCGAGAAACTTCGCGGAGGACCTCGTCGCCCGCCAGGTGTCCATGGCCGTCGTTCACCTGCTTGAAATGGTCGATGTCGATCATCAGCGCGGCCGCGGGATGGCCGGCGCGCTGCGAACGCGCCAGCTCCTTGTCCAGAATCTCCAGGATAGTGCCACGGTTCCACAGGCCGGTCAACACGTCATGGGTCGCCTGATGCTCCAGCGCGCTCCGAGCTTCCCGCAGCTCCGCGTTGAGCTGGTAGAGCTCTTCGTAGAGCCTGCTCTTCTCAAGAATCACGGAAAGCTGGCTGGCGATGCGCAGGAACAGGTCCTGGTGGATGTTCGCATAGGTGTGGGGCTTCAAGCTGGAAAAGAAAAGAAAACCCACCGGTTTCCCCATGGCCACCAGGGGGCAGGTCAGGCTGGAGCGGATTCCCTCGGAAAGGGCCAGCCGGCTCGACTCGGAGTACGGATTCTCGCGGCAGTAGGACTCCAAATCATTGAGCAGACGCGGTTTGCCGTCCTGCAGAATCTGCTGGAGGCTGCTGTGTTCGATGTTCTGCGTATAACCAATCGCGAGTTTCACATCGGCGCAATCCGAGCGGGCCCAATGGGAGCGCAATACCGTTCCTTCGTCTTCCAGCAGAGCCAAACCTATCCGGTCAAAGGGAATGATCGGCCGGAAGGAATCATAGATGTGATCCATGACTTCCCCGATGAATACCCCGTGATTCACCCGCTCCGCAATCTCAAGCAGTCGGGCCAGTTCGTGGTAACGGCGCTCCATGACGCGGGAAAGGTCAACCAGCGCCGTTCCCAGTTCGCCGAGCGGCCCGTCCACACCATCAAACTGGCGGTCGCCGAACTCCAGGCGCTGCATGGCAAGTACGTATTCTTTGTACTCCGCAAGTCTCGGGTCGCTTAGGTCGCTTTCCGTCATCGCTTCTTCCCTTGCGCTGCACGCACCGGAGGCCTCGTATGAGCCCGTCCCGCGTTCTCTGAGTAGCAACATTCGAAATCCCGTGCTGAAGGATGGATTTCGGCGTTTGAGTCGAGTTTTCCCGATTGAGTGCACAATCTACGGGAAATTCCCGCATGTTTGCAACATAAGTGGGGTTTTCGCACCTGAACTTCGGGCAAGTTGCCCCCTTGGCCCACGCCGTTGATTCGCTTTTGTTGGTGATAAAGGAATGTGGCACAGCCGTCTCGGCTGTGCTTTTCCAGCGTATTCAGTCACCCTTGGCATGCATTCTTCCTGATCTATTGCACGCAAAGGCGTGAAGGCGCAAAGATAATTGAGATGCGAGTTCAATTGGGTCTTATCTTGATTGCAGGGGGGAATCTTAGTTGCAGAACGCTTCCTTCCCTCTTTCTTCTTCGTGCTCTTCGTGGCCTTCGTGGTGAGAAACATTTGGTTGCGGCCAACGGCGGCTCCTGGCCGTGCGAGGCCTATTCCCAGGGCCCATCCAGTGGCTCAGCCGAAGAGATGCTCCAGCACGATATCGCGCACTGCCGTACAGGGCACTTCTTCTCCGAGGTCGTCGGCGGGGGCGTGGCTCAGCAGCACCGGCATCAGGTGTTTTGCCTGGCCGATGCGGCCATGGGAGCCGCGAACGAGCGACGTGTCGAGGGGGATCACGTCCATCAGGGTGCGGAAACCGAGCTTCTTCTTCAGCAAGCGCCAGACGATGTGGGCGGGAGGATAGGCGAGCTTCGGATCGAGGAAGAGCTCCACGGGATCGTAGCCGGGCTTGCGGTGAATATCCACGCAGCGCGCAAAATCGGGCGCGTGGGCGTCGTCCTGCCAGTAGTAATAGCTGAACCACCGACGCGCTTCGCTGATGAGCACCAGATCACCGCTGCGTTCGTGGGCGATGTTCAGCGCGGCCTGGCCCTCGCGATCAAGCACTTGCTCCACGCCGGGGACGCCACGCAGCAGATCGCGGTAGTAGTCGATGCGGGCGGGGTCTTTGATGTAGACATGGGCGATTTGATGATCCGAGACCGCGAAGGCATCGCTCGCGCCCGCGTCGAGCAACTCCAGGCCCTCCTCTTCGCGGATGCTGATAGCACCCGCCTCGCGGAGGATGCGGTTGGGGTGCACCGCGTCGTCCACGGCTTCGATGCCATATTCGCTGACGATCATGGGTCTTACGCCCGCACCCTGGAAGTAGTCGAGGAGCTGACCCACCACGCCGTCGAGTTCGCGGACGTACTTCGGGATGTCCGGGTGCTCCGGTCCGAGCTTTTGCAGGCAATAGTCGAGGTGGGGGAGATAGACCAGCGTGAGGCCGGGGTGATGTTTCTTGTGGCAGTAAATCGTGGCGTCGGCGATCCACTGGGTGGATTTGACGGACGAGGCCGGGCCCCAGAAGTTAAAGAGGGGGAAAGTGCCCAACGCCGCCTGCAACTCGCCGCGCAGATCTTGCGGGGAGGAATAGCAATCGGGGATCTTGCGCCCGTCAGCCTTGTAGATCGGGCGCGGCGTGACGGAAAAGTCCACGGAGGAGTACATGTTGTACCACCAGAACATGTTCAGGGTGGTGCAGGAAGGATCGCGCTCCCGGGCGATGTCCCAGACCTTTTTCCCCTGCACGAGGGGATTGGACTGCTTCCAGAATTGGACTTCGGAGAGCTCGCGATTGTACCAGCCATTGCCCACGATACCGTGCTCGCTCGGGGGCGTGCCCGTGAGCATGGAGGATTGCACCGTGGTGGTCACGGCGGGGAAGGAAGGCTGGAGGTGGCGCAATTCGCCCGCCTTCATGAAATCGCGGATGCGCGGACAGGCCTCGCCAATGAGGGATTCGGTCAAGCCGACCGTAAGGATGACGGCGGTGGGGTGGTGGGTCTTGCTCATGTGCCGGCAATTCTCCGATGGCCCCAGACCGTCACGGCGAAACACGCAAGGGCGGCCAGCGATAGCCAGGGGAAAGGGGTAAAGGTCAGAAAAAAAGCATCGAGCAGCGAAATGCCCGCGAGCCAGCTTAGCACGGCGGGAACGACCTTCGGCGGCGACTGCCAGATAAAGCGCGCGGAGCGGATGAGCCATACGGCGAGGAGCACGGCGGCGGGGACGGTCCAGCGCCAGTCGAAAATGGGCATGAGCCACAGCGCGGGGATGGGGATCAGCACGAGGGCGGCGGCGAGCCAGCGGCGGAAACCCAGGCCGCCGGAGACTTCTTTTTGCGCGACAAGAGTGAGGGCGATGATGTAGAGCGCGAGGAGGGCGGCGGCGGTGAAGAGGTCGTAGGGGAGGGAGATGATTTCATAGTAAGTAGCTTCAGTAGGCACTGGCTGCGCCATCGCGCAGGCCCCGACGAAATAAACGAATGCTCGGCACAGGCCCATGAAAATCAGGGACCCGGTCCAGCGCTTGTGCAGCAGGTTATAGAGAATGATGGAGACAATCAGGGCGATGGCGGGCACCAGCGAAAAGGGGGCGGTGAGCTGGATATTCCCAAAGCCCAAGGCGAAGCACAGAGCGACGAAGGTTCCCACTTCGAGCACGGAAAGCGTCCCCGAAGGTATCGGGCGCTGGGGGCGCTCGACGCGATCAATGTCGCGATCCATCAGGTCGTTGAGCGCCATGCCACCGATGTAAAAGAAGGAGGCCCCGGCAATCGTGAGGAGCACTCGAGGCCAGTCGGGCGCATGGGAGGTGGAGGCCATCGCCGCGCCCACGAGCACATTGGAAAACACGGTGGGTAAATTGGAAATACGCGCGAGTTGGAGCCAGGCCTTGAACTTTGGAGTCATTCAGAAGGTCCCTGTGGCTCGACGAATCACCCTGGGCATGCGGTCATCCCAATAGGTTGGTACGCAAAGCCGCAAAGGCGCGAAGTTGAGGTATCGGGAAGCCGCCTTACATCCTCTTGGTAAGTGTGCAAAGGTGGCACCGTAGTTACGAGACGCGTTCTTCTCTTTTTCTTCTTCGTGCTCTTCGTGGCCTTCGTGGTAAAATACTCGGTTCCCTTCTTTGTGCGCTTTGCGTTCTTTGTGGTTAAGAATCTTCATTTCTTTACCGCATCCATCACCCACTGCATTTCCTTCGCGATTCCCTCGGCGAGGTCATCCACCCGCAGTTCCGCCGGCAACACGTTCCACGCATAGGTCTCCACTTCGAAGTGCTTGCAGTCGGTAAACTCATCCACATGCTGGAGGCACTTCCGCACTTCGTCCTGCGTGGCCCGAAGCAATCCGAAGCGGTCGAGGAAAAGAGGTACGTGGAAGTGGGTGCGAAGGGTCAGTTCCGCGAGGGATTCGCCCGCGATGGCTTCCAGGGCCTCGGGGAGATCTTCGTAGAGCGTCATCTCGCCGGGGTGCAGTGCGTTGGTGACTGTCGTCTGGTGCAGGTAGCGCGGTTCCTGGAAGCCCGCGAGCTGGGCGAGGGCCTCGGAGCCCTGGCCGGGATCGAGACGCGCAAAATCGGCCTCGACGGCGGCGGAAAGCTGCACCTTGCCGACGCGGAGTCCGGCATGCTTGTAGGCCAGGAGCACGTCCAGTTGATCCTCGCCCATGACGGCCGCGTGGCACACGTCGTGGCACACGCGGAGGTAGCGGGCAATGTGGGCCTCGTTCCCCGGCGTGAAGAGGTAGTGCTCGAAGAAATGGATGATGTCCTCGCTCGTGTGGAGGATGCAGCCGGGCTCGGGCTCGATGTCAATGTGGATGCAGTGGCCGGTCGAGGCCTCTTCGCGCGCAAGGTGATCGACCAGTTCGAGGAGGTTCTTCGCCGCCGCCTGCTTCGTGGCTTCGTCGTCGTCGCTCGGCCAGCCGATGGGCAACGTGGAGATGCTGCCTTCCGCTTCTTTTGGCAGGAGCCGTCCGAGGATGCGCACGAGATCCTTGGTGTAGTCCAGGCGCGCCGTGTCGGCCCAGGTGGGCTTGTACACGTCGTGCTTCACCACGGCCTGGTGAAAATCGCCATAGGGGAAGCCGTTCATGGTGTTGACGCAGAGGCCCCGCTCGGCGAGCCAGTCGGCCAGCGCGCCCGCGCGATCATGGGCGATCACCTCGCGCGCGGCGGAAGCCGGCAGCCAAAGCCCCACGCCCATGGGCGCATCGGGGCTGACGCGCCGCTTCACGGCGACGGCGTAGCGCTCCAGATTTTCGAGGGTCGTGGCATAGTCCGTACCCGCGTGGACGTTCGTGCAGTAGCTGAGGGGGTAGTTGTTTGTGAACATGGTGTCTCGATGGGGTGAGGGAATTTGAATGTGGACGCCATTATAAAGGGGCGGGGGCGTGCGTTGCACGAAGTGCGCGGGGGATATAAGCTCGGTGGTTGCGGTGCAACCAAATCACAGCCGAGACGGCTGTGCCACATTCTTTGCGAGTGTTCCCTTGGGATCTTGAGTGACGTCGAGAGGAATGTGGCACAGGCGTCCCGCCTGTGATTTGTTTTACCTCGTTCCCATGCAGAGCTCTTGTCATTACCCACAAGTTTCGATGGCCATGGCACTGCGACAGATTCCAGAGTGGGCCTCCTCTTAGCCACGTAGTGGCGGCATATCGTAGCCCAGGGTGAAGGTCGTAGAGCCGCCGAAGGCGGGTCTACGACCGAACCCTGGGTTACAGCCCCCCCCAACACGAGCCCTGAAAGGGCGACACAGAAGAACGAGGGAGATCGTTTCCGGTCTTCGATGCCATCCCTTCGGGATTCAAGAGTTTTGGGGCCAGTTTACCCAGGGTTCCGCTCGTACCTCGCTTCACCCTGGGCTACTATATGTCGCCACTACGTGGCTAATTCGTCACCTTTATGTAAACTTTTCCAGTGTAATAGCTGCAAGACTTATGGGTAATGACAAGTGCAGAGCTTGGGAAAGAGTAAAAAGACCATCGCTTCCTCTTATCGGTGCGGATCTGTGAAAATCTGTGGGAAAACAATTCTTCAGCAAGCCGTGAGGCAGAGAATCCCTCAGGCGATTTCGAATGGTGGGCATCAATTTTCAACATGGCTTCCCGGCCCCTCGGCAGGGAATTTCAGGGACGGATTGGTCGTTTCTTATTCGTGTGGATTCGTGTCCATTCGTGGTTCAATATTCTATCTGGGTTCAAACGTCTAGACTTTAACGTGCAACAATACTCACCGGCCAAACACGCCTATGGAAAGGATACTACACATGGAAAATCGCAAGGTTCGCTGGGGCATCCTCAGCACCGCCGAAATCGCCACCAAGACCGTGGCGGGCTTTCACGACGCGGCCAATGCCGAGGTGGTGGCCGTGGCCAGTCGCTCGCTGGACAAGGCTCAGACCTGGGCAACGGTCCACGGCGTGCCCAAGGCCTATGGGTCCTACGACGAATTGCTCGCCGATGACAGCATCGACGCCGTCTACATTCCCCTGCCCAGCGCGCTGCGCAATGAATGGATCAAGAAAGCCGCCGAAGCGGGCAAGCACGTCTATGCGGAGAAACCCTTCGCCGACGGCATCGAGGAAGCCATCCAGGTCTGCCGGGACAAGGGCGTGCAATTCATGGACGGCACCATGTGGCTCCACAGCACGCGCACCCACGAAATCGAGCAACGCATCACCACCGGCGACATCGGCCCCGTGCGCCGCGTCACCGCCGCCTTCACCTTCAAGTACCCCGACAAAGCCTGGCTCGAAGGGGGCAACGGGCGCACCGACAAAACCCGCGAACCCATGGGCTGCTTCGGCGATCAGGGCTGGTATCCCATCGGCGCGATCCTATGGGCCTTCGGCTACGCCCTGCCCGAGCGCGTGCAGATGAACTTCGTCTCCAAAAACACCGTGGACACCATCGTCGGCTGCGGCGGCACCCTGTGGTTCTCCGACGGGCGCATGGCCACCTTCGACAGCGGCTGCGAATTGCCCCACCGCTCCCAATTCGAAATCGTCGGCGAGACCGGCCTCATCCGCGTGGACGATCTCGTCGGCGGCCAGGGCCGAAGCGGCAACTTCGCCGCCTACGAAGGCCCCTTCACCGGCAGCGGCCACTACTTCCTCGGCGATGTCATGGGCAAGGACACGGAGGTCAAGGTCGAGCCCTGCGACCACGTGGTGAAGCTGGTGGAGACCTATTCGGGGATCGTGCTGTCGGGCAAGGTGGACCCGCAATGGCCCGAACGGACCCTGGCGTGCCATCGGGTTATGGCGGCGTTGTTCGCGTCGGCGGAGGGGGGATGTGGGGTGGTGGTGGTGTAGGGGAGGCGGGCCCGAAACTCGAAAAAATGGAAGGCCGGAAGACGACTAAAGAATAATTCTGTGCTACAATAGTCGGAGCAGATTCGAGTAAAAGTCAAAAATCTTAAGTCTCACTCGTCCACATGGAACGCCCAGATGGGCTTGAATAATAGAGGGGGTGTTCGGTGAAATCGGATAGCAAATATTGTGGACAGACTGAGGGATACCTGAATCATATTAGAAGTTGTCTATGGAAGGGCAAGCCTCACGGTCGGGCCGCACTCATGGTAGGCGCGGGGTTCAGCTTAAATGCAGAATACGTATCAGGTAAAATCACGAAGTTTCCTGAATGGGCTGAATTGGCACGAACGTTCGCCGATCACCTTGTCCCCAACGGGATGCCCAACAGGGATATTTCCGCGTTAGAGCTTGCTGCAAGGTTCGAAGCAGTCTATGACAGGGGCCCTCTTCATGACTTGATACTCGAACAATTGCCCGACTCCGCCTTCAGGCCTGGGGCGTTACACATTCGACTACTCGACCTTCCTTGGGCAGACGTATTTACTACCAATTACGATACATTTTTGGACCGTGCTTGTAAGAACCTTAGCCCCGAGAGAAGTTATCGAATTATACGGCGTGTTGAGGGCCTACCAGGTAGCAAACAGCCACGAATAGTAAAGCTGCATGGGTCTTTTCCCGATACGTTTCCTTTCATAATAACCGAGGACGACTTCCGCACATATCCACAGAGATTCGCACCCTTTGTCAATACCGTTCAGCAAAGCATGATGGAAAATGTGTTCTGTTTGCTCGGATTTTCAGGTCAAGATCCCAATTTTGTCAATTGGACAGGGTGGGTCCGTGACAATCTGAAAGAAAACTGTCCGAAAATCTACTTGTGTGGCGTATTTGGCGATATTGACGATTCAAGAATCGCATACCTGAGGAATCGAAATGTAACGCTCGTAGATTTGCGGTTCTTCCTATTCGATGGCGAGGAACCAAGCCATGCCACACTGATTGGTCGGTACATAGACTTCTTGGGACAAGGCCGGCCGCCTGAGGCTGGAGAGTGGGGTAGTTCGAGTGGGGGCGGGATATCGGGGGGACCAGGTGGTGTTTCACCTTCACAGGATGCGGACGGACTGCAGGTGGTCGGTGGCCTTGAAAAACTGCGAGAGACGTATCCAGGTTGGTTGGTGTGCCCGAGAGACATAAGAAGTCGGTACTGGAATAGCCTCAAAATGTCGATTCAGCAGGTCGATTGGTTAGAACTTAAGACCTTCCCGCTCGATATTAGGCTTACAACTCTCTGTGAGATCGCTTGGGGTCTAAGACTTTGTCTTTCGCCAATGCTGGACTCGATTAGAGAGCACATTGTCTTGGCGTTAGAGGACTGCCTTGAGTCGAATCACCGAGGCATGTCCTCCTTTGCACTTGAACTAATGCTCGTTCTTGTCCGCGATGCTCGTGAGAGATTCGATCTGATTTCATACGAACAGTGGCGGGGTATTGTACAGAGCCAGATCGAAGATTCTTCCGCGGACTCGAATCAGCGACTTGCACTGCATTATGAAGACTGCCTGCATGCGTGGTATCAATTGAATTTTGGCAAGCTACTCGAACTGGTAGAGCAGTGGCCATCTGATGGAAATCCACCTGTATGGAGTTTGCGTCATGCATCTTTACTCTTAGTTATTGGTGATGCAAATAGTGCTTGGAAACTTTTGGAGGCGACACTTGTTGAGATTCGAAGCCGACAGATCGAGGCAGAATTCGATATTGGTTTGCTTTCGGAGGAGTCCTGGGTAATGTATTTACTTCAGCGCCGTCATCAAGGCCGGGGCGTCAAATCTAGCGGTCCGCCTCCTGGAAGATGGGACGAGCTCCGGCGTTACCACTGCGATCCATTTCGGGAGCTAAATGGCGATCTGATTCGCAGTAGTAGAAAGAAGAACAGGGAAAATGGGGAATATGAAACCTTCGATGTAGGTATTCGAAGGGTGTTCCATACTGTAGACTTGGGAAGCGGAATTCCGTCAGAACGAGGATTTGGCTTCGAGGCATTTACACGATTGCATGAAGATTCTGGGTGCCCCATGGTCTTTGGATGCTACCGTACCCTGGCCAGAGAGATGGATGATCTGCTTCCTAGCCTTTCGTTGAAAAGACCAGAAGCTTTCTTTAGTCACGTTATGCGATTTGATGATATGGACTCAATAAAGAGGATGTCGCGATTTCAGGTATTGGCAATGGATACAGATGCAGTTGGTCGTTGGTATCGGTCGACAAAATCTGTTCCGACCTTCTTGATGTTGGCATTGTCCAGCGGGAAGCATCATCGCCTCGATGGACCTCGATGGAGTTCGAAATTGGACACATATCTAGAGCTAGTATCACGACTCACTATTAAGTTCGATGAAGAACTCTTAGACCGGGCGCTGGAGCTTGCCTGTAGTTGCTATGTAAATGTCGCTGTGCGTATTGAATTTCAAGTTCACGAGTCATTGGGAAATCTTTTTCGACGAGCGATAGTGGCGCTTTCGGAAGATAAATTGGTGGAGTGGATTCCCAAACTGATCAATCTTCCCTTGGGAGACGCAAACGGTACACCGGTTGGTGCTTCAGGTCATTGGCCCGAGCCCTTGCGATATGTAGCATGGACTTCAAAGCCGCTTGTCGGAAAAGATTTAGGAGCAGAAGCCTCGATGGCATTTTTGCTTTCACAAACACGGTTTGGAGAAGCTGGGTATCGTGGAAATCGTGCCCGAGCCATAGAGAGGTTAGGTGTTCTATATAATGGGGGTGGCATGGTTGCTGCGGACGCGCAAGAGTTCGCCCGAGAACTGTGGAGCAAAAGAGAGGTCGACACCGGATTACCGGCCCTAGAGGGAAATTTCTACATATACAGCTTACTCACCTTTCCTGAGCCGAGCAAGGGCTATGCTGCAAGTGAGATTAAGCGGTACTTGAAGTCGAAGAACCTGAGCGAGCTGTATGCCCGTGCTAAAGAAAGTCAAGTTGGCATTATATATCCTCCCCGGTTTCTCGCTACTCTTGAGCCAATCCTAGATGCACTATTAGGTTGTACAAAGGTTAGATGGCAAGAACGAAAGCAGCCCCAAGAGAGGCAGATTGCGTGGACGCAGCGGGAGGCGAGAACCTTCTTGACGGAACTATTGGAGCTTTGGTGTGAATGCCGCGAGGAGTTGGTTCAGGCGAAGGATCGAAGTTTTCCGATAGGTGATCAGACACGGGGATTGAGACGTTTTGGTGAACTTATTTCAACGTTAGCCACGAAGGTTTTTCTGCCTTACGCAAAATTGGAGCGCGGCGACAGTATTGACGCAATATACAAAATGCTCCAAGACATGAGTTCATTGGGAGTTCCGGTGGAGCACAATGCACACATGTTGCTGTGGTCAGACTGGGGGTTTGAGGAGTGGGTTTTTGAACTTGTGCGATCTGGTTTGCGCTCAGACGACTCTTGGATCCTAGAGCATACCTATATTGGTATACTGCATTGGGCGCTCATGGCGAAGGCGGTAGATTCTTCAACGAGCGAAGTTCCGAGGGAGTTTGTACGCACTCTTTTGTCGCAGACACTAGTAAGAGATCGTAAGGGCTATCACACTCTGTTGGAGGTCGATTCGTTCATTCTTGAAGAGACAGATTTGTTTACAGATGAGGACAAGATGGTGCTTTGTGATGCCTTGGAGGCAATAGGTCGAAATGTGTCTGATACAGAATCATGGCGGAGTGGAAGCTACGCTGAATTTTCAGGAGCTCATCATCTCGCAGCCGTGTTATCCGCCGACTTTGCGGCGCGAGGCGAGGCTGTTCCAAGTGTTCTCGGTGTCTGGCGATCTAATGCCAAGGAATTTGGACTTCCAGACCTGATGCGGCATTGGGAGATAGGAAGCGCCCGGTCTGGTGCCAAGTAGGGTGCAATTTGAGTAGTTTGTTCTGTCGCCCCGCTGGGGCTTGTGCGTTGGGGGTGTTGACTCAGGGTTCCGCTCGTTCCCGCCTTCGGCGCGTCTTCGACCTCGCTTCACGCTTTGGCTACGTTATGTCGCCACTACGTGGCTAAGAATTTCGGATAGGGTCGGTTTGGTCGAGTTGGCCGGGGAAGGTGCCGGAGCGGAGCTTCGGGGACTGCATTCTCAGCCCAGGCGCATTTGCGACCCGAAGTGTGTGGATCGAGTATACGGTTAGGATTTGATCATGAACTTTCTCTGGGTCACCATTGTGAGTGCATTTGTAAGTGTGGCCGCCAACCGTCTAGATCGTTGGTGGTCGATTCGAAGCGCGCTCAGTATCAAGGCAGGGTTGTCTGACGAAACCATCCCCCAAAGACCGATGCGGAGTGCATTCAATTCCGTTGAGCTTGGTGCACCGATGAGGAATCATATCGGACTCACGGTAGTAGCCTCGAATAAGGGAGGCGAAGATATTACGATTTCCAGGGTTGAAGCGGTACTCCCAAAGAAACACGTGTTTGCTCTGAGACACGATCCTGAAGATGGCTCACCCAGTAGGCCGGAGTACACTCTCGAATCGGGAGGGCCGAGAGGCCGATGGAGTGCACCTCTGGGTTATGAGCGAATCGCTGAAATAGAGTCGATTCGACTTTGCGACGGGAATGACCGAACGTGGAACGTGCCTGAGAAGTACGTTACATATATCAGAGCGAACGCTCGTGTGGCACTTCGGAAGAAGGAGGCCGAGGGCGCCGCTTCCTCATCATCACCTCCACAGCAGCCACAGGCAAAAGACCACGGTGATAACGCAGAGGGCCACAACAATCCCGAGTAACGGGTCGGATTGACTGGGGATGGCGTCGGAGCGGAGCTCCGGGGACCGCATTTCCAAGCGGAGCTTGGGAACGAGTGGCATGTGGGAACGTGTGGTATGACTCCGGTGTCGCTCGCGGGGTTGTTCCGCGAAGCGGAAGGGTATGCGTTGCCACGGGGGACCGTGGCAACGCGTGAACTGTGCACCTCGACGCGCGAGGTTGCTTTACTTCAATGTATCCGATGTTCTCGGTCCCACACCCTCCGCCCTCTGCGCCTTTCCCCAGAATTCCTCCAATGTCGGTCCCTGCTTTTCGTGGTGGTCGCGGAAGAAGAAGTTCCAGATTTCGTAGGGCCAGACGCGGCGGCCCATGCGGGTGTACCAGCGCATGGCGTGGCGGAATTCGGGGTCGGGGTGGGCCAGAATTCTCCGGAGGGCGCGGGGGCGCAGTTGCATGACGGCTTCCATGAACTTGACCCAGAGGAGCACGCGCCAGGGGGGCAGGTGGTGTGTGGCGAGGGTCTGGTGCTTGTAGTCCCAGCGGCGGCGGTCGAGTTGGACGACGTTGCGGGTGGCGGAGAGGGAGAAGAACTGGGTCCAGCGGTGGGGGGTGACGTAGAGGAGCTGGATCTGGTCGGGGTCGTAGGAGAGGAGGTGTCGCAGCGACTGCCAGTAGTCCCGGTCGCGCTCTTCTTCGAAGCCCACGACGTAGGTGGCCATGGAGACGATGTTGTGCTGGCGAAGCAGTTGGATGGCTTCGCGGTCTTTGTTGACGGTGGAGCCTTTCTGGATGGTGCGGAGGGTTTCTTCGCTGTAGCTCTCGGTGCCGAGGAGGAAGCGGATGAATCCGGCCTTTTTGTAGAGGTGGAGGATGTCGCGGTCGCGAACGATGTCGTCGGCGCGGGTGGAGCCGACGAGGGTGATGGGGAGGTTGTGGGCGATGAGGGCTTCGAGGAAGGCCCGCCAGGCCGCTTTGGAGGCGGCGGGATCCTCGTCGGCGAAATTGAAGAGCTGGACGCCGTGCTCGCGGTGGAGCCAGGCGATTTCGGCGGCGAGCTTTTGCGGGTCGCGGTGACGCCAGCGCCGCCAGAATTTGCTCTGGCCGCAGTAGTTGCAGAGGTGGGGGCAGCCCCGTGAAAACTGGATGACCACGGCGCGGCGCCCGCCCCAGTAGCTGTAGTTCTTGAAGTCGATGAGCTCCCAGCCGACGCGGTAGTCGTCGAGGCACTCGATGATCGGGGCGCTGGCCGTGGCGATGGGGCGTCCTTCGCGTCGAAAGGCGATGCCGGGGAGGGCGTCAACTGATTCGCCCGCCTCCACGGCGCTGAGCAGGGCGGGGGCGGTGTGCTCGCCTTCGCCGCGCACGATGAAGTCAATCTGGGACTCTTCGTCGAGGATCTCTTTCCAGTGGTAGGTGGGGAAGACGCCGCCGTAGACGATCCAGGCGCGGGGAAGTGCGGCGCGGATCGCCCGGCTGACTTCCACGATGATGGGGTGGGCCGAGGTGGACCCGGAGTGGCCGAAGAGGACGGCGTCGGGCGCGAGGGTAGCGGCTCGCGCGACGATCTCCCGCGTGGAGAGGGGGGCGAGTTCCCCGTCCAGCAGGTGAGTGTCGTGCCCCGCGTCGATGAGTGGTCCGCCAACCGCCAGAAGGCCCAGGGGCGGGAGGTGGTCGCGGGGAATGCGGCTGCCGATGGACGGGTGGGGGACATTGACGAGCAGGACGCGCATGGTTCGTAACCTCCTTGGCAGTGAATGTGGAATGGAAGTTGTGGTGTTGTCTTATGTGTATTGTAAAAGAACTTTATAGAATAAAGCAAGTGGAAAAAGTGAGGCGTGGCGCATGCAAGCGGAGATTCACAGGCGGGACGCCTGTGACACGGTCCTTACAGCGTCAAGGCAAGTGGGATGGAAAGGAATGTGGCACAGCCGTCTCGGCTGTGATTTGATCATGGAATTGGCAAGGCCCCGTGTTCGACGTTCCCCGGTCCGGAACCTATTCTTCCACATTAAAATTCGGCGACTGCCCCAGAAAGCTCCTGGGATTATCCCACGTCAACCGCTGGATGGTGGCCTCGCTGTGGCCCCGGCGTTTGAGCTCGATACGGGCTTTGGGGACGGCCAGGGGATCGCTGATGCCCCAGTCGCACGCGGAGTTCATCCAGAGGCGTTCCGTGCCGTACATTTCGATGATGTCGGCGGCGCGCTGGCTGGTGCATTTGGTTTCGGGGTAGAGGGTCATGCCGGCCCAGAAGCCGTTGTCGAGGACTTCGGCGACGGTGTGCTCTTCGACGTGATCGATGAGGACGCGGCCGGGATCCACATCGCCCCGGCTGAGGAGGGCATCCATGATGATGCGGGTGCCCTTGCGCTTGTCTTCGAGGTGGGGCGTGTGGACGAGGATGAGCTGCTGGTGGCGCACGGCGAGGTCGATCTGCTCTTCGAGGATGGCGAGCTCGTTGCGGGTGTTTTTGTTGAGGCCGATCTCGCCGACGCCGAGGACGTTGGGCTTTTTGAGGAAGTCGGGGATGATCTGGATGACTTCTCGGGCGAAGCCGGGGTCGTCGCCTTCTTTGGGGTTGATGCAGATCCAGCAGAAGTGCTGGATGCCGAATTTCTTCGCGCGGGCGGGCTCATATTCGGTGAGCTGGCGGAAGTAGTCGTAGAAGCCTTTGACGGAGGCGCGGTCGAAGCCGGCCCAGAACGCGGGCTCGGAGATGGCAACGCAGCCGGCGAGGGCCATGCGCTCGTAGTCGTCGGTGGTGCGGGAGACCATGTGGCCGTGGGGTTCGATGTATTTCACGCGGATTTCTCCGGCGCGGCGCCGAGGGCGCCTTTCATCCCCTGGGCGGACTGGGCGATGGCCTCGGTGGTGTCGCTGAGCGATTCGAGGACGCGTCGGGCCCGTTCGCCTTGGCCGTCGCCGAGGAGGGCGAGGGCGTTGCGCAGTGCGGCCACGCGGAAGTCGTCCTGCGCGGCGGGGCCGTCGGCGGCGCGCTCGAGACGGTCGAGGAAGGCGGCGATGTCGATGACCTTGGCGCGGTGTTCGAGGAAGTAAGTGTCCACGATCTGGGCGTAGGTCAGGGGACAGGAGGCATCGTAGTTCATACCGTCACTTTCGCTTCGACCGGTTGCCAGGCGAGGAGCCATTCGAGGGCGTGGTTCATGACGGCCTCATCGATCTCGTGGACTTCGAAGGCGTCGCCGGCGCTGCGGATCATGGGGATAGATCGCATGCCGCCCAGGTGCTCCTGAAATTCGGCGAGACCGCGCATCAGCGTGGTGGCGTCCTTAAGCAGCGGATGGGCCAGCTCAAACCCGAGACTGTCCAGGCAGTGGAGGATGCGCTCATGCTCGGCTTCTTCCAGCCAGCCCTGGAGTCGGGCATAGGTCACGTCAAGGGCGAGCCCGATGGCCACGGCGGCCCCGTGACGGATGCCGTAGTGGCTCATCTGCTCGAGCTTGTGGGCCGCCCAGTGTCCGAAATCGAGGGGGCGGGCTTCGCCGCGCTCGAAGGGGTCGCCGTTCTTCGTGATGTGGTCGAAGTGGTGCTTCGCCGAGGCGCGGATGATGGGGATGGCCGCTTCTTCGTCGCGCAGGCGAATGGCCTCGGCGTTGTGCTCGATGGCTTCGAAGAGCGCGGGGTCTTTCAGCAGGGCCACCTTGACCGCTTCGCTGAAGCCGCATATCCAGTCGCCCTGGCTCAAATCGGAGAGCATGGATTCGTCGTTGATGACCGCCCAGGGCACTTCGTAGACGCCGAGATAGTTCTTCTGGCCGAAGGCGTTGATGCTGTTTTTCACGCCGAGGGCGGAGTCCGCCTGGCTGAGGGTGGTCGTGGCCACGCGGATGAGCCGCACGCCCCGGTGGGCCAGCGAGGCGGCCAGGCCCACGGCATCGAGCAGCGCGCCCCCGCCAACGACCACCACATAGGAGCGGCGGCAGAGGTGGGCCTGGCTGATGATCTCCAGGGCCTTGTCCAGCGTGTGGCGGTCCTGCTTGGCCCGTTCGCCACCGGGAAGGAGGTGGGGCACGCCGATGAGTTCAACGCTGCCGCTGTGGGCTTCGAACCAGGCCGTAATCTGGCTCAGGAAACTGGTCTGAGCCTGGGCGAGGCCCTCGTCCACCAGGACCACCATGCGCGCCCGACCCGTCTCCGAAGTGCCGGTCAATTCGGCGAGGAGGGGATTTTCCGGACGAAAGAGCCCATGGGTACACCGGAGCCGGTGGGTGTAGGCTACCGTGAAGGTGGAGTCCAAATACATGTCGATCTGCCCTGTGCTGGCGCCGCCCCGGGCGCGGAAAATGGAGAACGGGCGTGAGGGAAGAACGTCAATGTTCCCAGTGTCTTACGCGCGAGCGCCTCGGAGTTGGCAGGCTGCTGTGCGTCCGCGAAAAAACCGCAATCGCGGACCACGACTATCTTACGCGGTGCCGGAACGCCTGTCAAACGGACGATTCAGACGCCAGAGGCAACTATCTCTGAGCGGCCAGGCGCTTGAGCGCTTCCGCGCCACCCGGTACGCCAGAATTCAGAATGTGGTGGATGTCCGCTTTTATGATTTCGGGCAATCGCGTTTCGAGGCCGCAGTGGGGATGGGGACCCCAAAACTGGGGATATCGCTCCGGGGTCCTGAGGTCGTCGTAGAGTTGTTCGAGGACCGGGATATCCACCGGCTCATTCCATTGAGCGCGCATCCGCTGGTCATTGACGAAGCTTGTGATTGAATTGGCGAGGTCCTCGCGCCGCCGGGGTCCCACGATCTGGACCCAGTCCGCCAGGGTCTTGGGCAGAAATGCCGTACTGTATTCGAAGAACCCGGTGTGGATATAGCCTTCGGGCGGTAGCCGGAAGCCGACTTCGAGCACCTCGAAAGCAAGATCGGTTGACTCCTTGTAACTGTAAACCGCTGTTCGGCGCTTCAACTCGGCCATGGCCTGCGGCCAGACGACAGTTTCGTAGCGTTGGAGCAATTCGCGATCCGTTGCCCGGATGACGTTAAAGCTTCTGTATTCGTCGGGGGAAGCGATAAAGGCGATCAGGTGGGCCGAGGCAATCACGGACAAAGCAAGGAGAATGGCCGTTGCAACGAGTTTCATGGTTTCGCGATTCATGGACAGCGTGGCTCCGAGGACCTGTCATAGTCCGTGTAGATATACGCTGTGAATTGCA
Organism: Candidatus Hydrogenedentales bacterium; assembly: GCA_942492815.1. Classification (GTDB taxonomy): domain Bacteria; phylum Hydrogenedentota; class Hydrogenedentia; order Hydrogenedentales; family JAEUWI01; genus JAEUWI01. Next base: position 1,566,232 of record OW818658.1, read on the forward strand.
GGAGGTTCATTGGGGCGATGAGGGACCAACCGGTCAGGCAGGAAAGCCTGACCTCCGTTAGCGCGCGCCCAAAGCTTGATTCCCTCCCCCGCGTGCGAAGTATCATATGAACACGAGCGAACACAATTGAACATTCGCTCCCAACCGAAGCGACGCGCCATGCCCCCTCAAAAGACCGAATTTGTTCCTGTCAATCGCTCTCTGGCCGACCTCTGCGGCGCGGACTACGCCGAGGCCGTCTGCCGCGCGCGGGGTCTGCTGACCGGCGAGGATGTGTCCTCGCTGATGGCCTTGGCCATGGAGGCCGTGGCGTTTTTCCCGGATACATTTCAAGAGCGCTGCCTTTCGCTGCTGGACAGCGTGGGCGAGACGATCGCTCCGGCGATGGCTTCCTCTTCGCGCGGGGCTTCGACCAAGGCTTTCAACGCCGCGACGAAGACGGCCATAGCGCCCCTGAGCGCGCTGGGCTGTTTTCGCCTGGGCGAAGATGGCCGGCTTTATCTGGCCGCGAAGAGCGAGCACTATCACGCTTCGCTCGGGCACAGCTTTCCGGGCTATGAATTGATCGATCGGGCGCGGCGGCTGGGCGTGCCCAATGCAACGCACAACAACACGCGCGGGCAGATGACGCGGGTGCTGGAGGAGCGCCTGGTGGCGGCGGCGAACGGTCTGGATGTGGATGATCGCGCGGGCCTGGAGGCGGTGTTGTCGGAGAATCGGCTGGATGTGATGAACCGCGTGCTGAATCTGGAGACGGGGAGCCTGGCGGTGGAGGCGGCGCTGAAGATGATCCTGGCGAGCTTCTATCGCATGCAGCGTGAGTTGGCGGAGCCCGCCTACGCAGGTAAGACGCCGGTGATACTGGTGATTGGCGATGACGAGGGTGGGTTGGGCGGCAACTACCACGGCACCACCATCATCACGCAGATGATGCGGGGCATGTGGCCGGAGCTGACGGCGCGGCTGGACGTGGCGGGCGCGATTCAGGTTCGCACGATTCGCCCGAACAACCTCGCGGATCTTGATGCGGCCTTTGCCGAGTTCGAAGGCGGCTTCACGAAGATCGCGGGCTTGTTTCACGAGATCGTGATGATGAACTATGGTGGCCTGACCTTGACGCGCGAATTCCTGCATCATGCCTATGACCTCTGCGCGAAGCATGACGTGCCGGTGGTGTGCGATGAGATTCAGTCGTGTATCTGGAGCTCGGAGATTTTTCTCTTCCGCGAATATGGATTGAAGCCGAGTTTCGTGTCGGCAGGCAAAGGTTTTCCCGGCGGGGAATTTCCCGCGTCGCGCATTGTGTTCAGCGCGGCGATGGATGTGAACCTGCCGCAGTTTGGCGCCCTGGTGACGAATGGCCAGGAAGAGCTAGCGTCTCTCGCCTACCTGGTGACCTTGACGTGGGCCCAGGCCAACGCCGACGTGACGAAAGCGGTGGGAGATTATTACGCCGGGCGCTTGCGCGCGGTGGCGGATAGCTATGCGGGGTTGGTGACGGCGGTGGAGGGGCACCGGCACATGTCCACGCTGTTCATCGAAGATCTGGAATCGGCGAAGGCGATCGCGTCGCTGCTGGTGGAGGCGGGGCTGGATATCAGCGCCCAGACCTACAAGGCCGATTGCCCCCCGGCACTGCTTACCAAGCTGCCGTTGACCGCGGGCTACGAGGTGGTGGATTGCGTGGTGGATAAAATCGATGCTGCGATGGCTGCTTACAGCGCAACGCGGGCGATGGCGAAGTCGTGACAAAAAAAAGTAAGACTTTAGCTGACTGAAGTAGTCCTAAATGTTGGATTCAGTCTGTCATCAAGCGAAGAATACCTCGAAGTTGTATCGTGACTTCAAATAAAATCGTGCGCCAACGTGGCTTAGCCTTCCAGGCTGAGGCAAGGCGTATTTTAAATACCGACGGGCCTTGCGATTCATTGGGGGACCAAAATCAAGAGACAAAAAAAGGAGCTACTTGAAAATTAAAGAGTGCTTTGCCTCAGCCTGGAAGGCTAAGCCACGTTGGCACACCTCCCCATTCCAGGTTAATTTCAGAAGGCTTCAGATTGCCAGCGAACCCAGACAAATGGGAGCCACACAACCTGGAAGTGACGTGCCAGCTCCTGTAGAGGCACTTCATTCGGCTAAAATGTTACAAATTCCCCTATGTTCGAAGCGCGCCAATGCGAACGATGCGTTGACTGCGATGCGGTTGATCGAATTTCCCCAGCTTTGAAGGACCTGAACCCAATGCAACTTGGTGCCATCGACATCTCAATTTTCGTGGTCTACTTTGGCGTGGTGCTTTTTCTGGGCTACTGGGCCACGCGCAAGAGCGAGGGCACGAAGCGGGACTATTTTCTGGCGGGGGACAAGTTGCCGTGGTGGATGGTGGGCGGGAGCATCGTGGCGTCGAACTTGAGCAGCCACCAGTTCGTGGGGATGACGGGCGCGGCCTATGACCGGGGCTTTGTCGCGATTACGGCGGAGTGGGGCGCGGTGCTGATCGGGCTCAACGTACTGCTGTGGATTTTTCTTCCCTTTTACATGCGTAACGGCTTTTACACCATGCCGGAGTTTTTGCAGCGACGCTTTGGCGATGCTTCGCGCGTGGCCTATGCCGGGCTGATCATCCTCATCTACATCTTCATTGAGATCGCGTCGGTGCTCTATCTGGGGGCTTTCACCCTGCATGCGTTGATGGGCGTGGACATGCTGACGAGTATTATCGTACTTGCGGTATGCACGGCGGTTTATACCATTACCGGCGGGCTGCGCGCCGTGGTGTGGACGGAGATGCTGCAACTGACGGTGCTGCTGGTGGGCGGTGTCGCACTGTCCATCGCGGTGATCAATGCGGCTGGCGGCTGGGACAACGTGATGGCGACGCAGACGGAGTGGGACCTGATTCTGCCCGCGAGCGATATGGACTATCCATGGACGCAGTACCTGGGCGGCGTACTCTGCATCAGCGCGTTTTACTGGGCGACAAACCAGTTCATCGTGCAGCGGGCGCTCGCGGCGAAGAACGAGAACCATGCGCGCATGGGCGTGGTGTTTGCCCAGTACATCAAGTTCTTTCTGCCTTTCATGACCGTGGTGCCGGGGCTGATGGCGGCAAAACTCTTCCCCGAGATTCAGAAGGCGGACGAGGCCTTCCCCGTGCTCGTGGAGCGCCTGCTTCCGCAGGGGCTCGTGGGGCTGGTGCTTGCGGGGCTGACAGCGGCCATCATGTCCCACGTGTCGGGCGCCATCAACTCCTGCACGACCATTGCGAGCATGGATTTTTACGTGCCCTACGTCAATAAGAAAGCGACGGAGCGGCAGGTGGTGCGCTTCGGCAAGATCGTCGGCGTGGTCATTGCGGTAATGGGCATTTTCTGGGCCTGGGTCTTGATCAGTTATTCGGACAAGCCGATTTTTATTTACCTGATGAACGCCTACGGTTATTTTGCCGCCGGTATCGCCGCGATGTTTTTGCTGGGCATCTTCTGGAAGCGCGCAACCCATGCGGGCGCGCTGGTGGCGGGTGGGCTCACGCTGCCCTTGAGCGCGCTAATCGACTTCATTGGAACGATTGCCGTGTGGCCGGAATTGGAAACTTGGCTGAAAAGTGTCCGTGAATTTTTCGAGATGTGTTTGTCGAAAGTGCCGGGGCTCAGAGGTTTCTCTGAATCTTATGAGGTCCCTTCGGTCCTCGTATCGTGGATCAGAGGTGCTATTGAGCTTTGTGACATGCCCTTTGCCAACCGAACGGGCATTGTCTTCTGGGTCTGTATAGTGGCGGGCGTCCTTGTCAGTCTCAAGACTAAGGCAAAAGCTGAGGAAGAACTCAAAGGGCTGATCTGGGACTGGCGGTCGGCCTTTGCGACCAGAGGCGACGAGCAGCCGAGCGGCTGGATGCGTCCGGCGATTTGGTGCGCGATTATTAATGGTATTGTTCTTTTTATGTTTTTCCGGTATGCGTGACGCGAGTAGTCCAGTGAAAACGAGTCAGGAAAAGAAACAGACCTCGACCCAGCGGCGTGCGCGCATTCTTGAATGCCTGTCCGCCGAGGGGGAGATCTTTGTGCTGGATCTTGCCGAGCGCTTCGGTGTGACGCCCATGACGGTGCGTCGGGATCTGGAGGCGCTGGAGGGCGAGAACGCGCTGACGCGTACCCACGGCGGCGCCATTTTTTCGAAGCAATCCGTCGCAGAGTTCGCCTTTCTGGAGCGCAACCGGACAAGTATCCGCGAAAAACAGTCCATTGCGCGGGAGGCCGCCTCGCTCGTGTCGCCGGGGATGACCATCGTCATCGATACGGGCACCACGACGCTGGAAGTGGCGCGGGCGCTGAGCGGCGTGGCGGGGCTGCGCGTCTTGACCTCTTCGCTCGCCGTGGCTTCGGCCCTGCACACGCACCCCAATATGGAAATCGTTTTGCTCGGTGGGAGCGTGGGGAAGAACAGTCCCGATCTCTCCGGGGCATTGACGGAAGACAACCTGCGTCGATTTCGCGTGCAGCTCGCATTTCTTGGCGCGGACGCGCTGGACGAGCGCGGGCTCTACACCACGGAAATGGGCATTGCGCGAGTTTCGGAGGCCATGATCGATGTGGCGGAGGATACGGTGCTCGTGGCGGACAGCCGAAAATTTAAGCGGACCTCCTTCGTGAAGTTTGCCGAGTGGACGCAGATCCGCCGCGTCATCACGGATCATCACGCCCTTCCCGAGCATCGGGCCTGGCTGAAGCAATGCGTTGGCGATGTGCGCTATACGAAGCCGGGAGGAAACGGACGTGCCTGAGCAACGGTATATTGGAATTGATCTGGGCACGACGGCACTCAAAGTGGCGGCGTATGACGCGGACACGGGCCAGCGCGTGGCGGGCAGGGAAATCGCCCTGCGCGTGATCACCGATGTCGATGGACGGCGTGAGCAATCGCCCGAGTCCATCCGCAAGGCGCTCGCGAAATTGATGGGCCAGATCGCCGCCGAATGTGGTGGGCTGGATCGCGTGGCGGGTATCGGCCTGGCGTCGCAAGGCGGCAGCGGTATCGTGGCCGATCGCGCGACGGGCAAGGCCCTCACGCCGATGACGCTGTGGAACGATGCGCGGGCCTTTGGCGAATATCAAAAGCTCATCGACGGGCTTCCGCTCCATTTCTGGAGTCTGCGTACACGACGCGACGAGCCCGGCATGGGCCTGGCCCGTTTGACGCGAATGCGCAGTGACACGCCGGAATTGTTGAGCGATAAGAACCTCTATGCGGGAGCGGGGGACTACGCCTACTTTCATCTGACGGGCGTGTGGCGGCAGGATGCATGCCACGCCTTGCAGACCGGTATCTATGACGCGCGCACGAATAGTGTGAGCGATGAACTCTCCGGCATTGTGGGGCTGTCGTCGGATTTCTTTCCGCCGTTGCGCGAAGGGAACGCCACCCATCCGCTTTCGAAGTCCGCGGCGAAATCGCTTGGCTTATCCGAGGGAATTCCCGTGGCCGGGCCCTACATGGACCACGAGGCGGGCTTCCTTTCCGCCGCGCAGGTTTCGGCGCGCCCCATACAATGTTCCCTGGGTACGGCCTGGGTGGGGAATTTTCAACTGCCCGACAACGCCATGGGCCACACGCCCTTTCAACTGGCGATTCCTTCGCCCGCCTCGGATGGCACTTTGGTTATTCAACCCCTGATGACCGGCAATGTGACGTGGAACTGGGCGCTGGATACCTTCGTTGGCGGGAGCGCCGCCTCGGCGTTGAGCATGCAGGCGCGCTTGCTCCACGCGGCCGTGCTCCCGAGTGCGGGGCTCGTCTGCGTGCCCTGGCTGAACCGGCCCCATCCGCTGGATCCGTCGCTGCTGGGCGGATGCAGTTTTGCCGGACTCGGGCCGTCCACGGATCGAAGCGATATGCTCCGCGCGGTGGTGGCGGGCATGGGCTACGAGCTGCATCGGGTGTTCGAGCAGGTGGCGTCGAGCGGCGTGATTGACAGCATCGTGCTCAGCGGCGGCACGAGCCAGAGTCCTCATTTTCAGCAGCTCATCGCGGCGCTCTTTGCACCGTTGCCCGCCTATATCCTCGAAGATGCGGGCTGGATGGGCACGCGGGGTTGTCTCCATGCCTTCAGTCCCGAGGCGGCGCGGGCGGGGGCCACGCCCATCAAGCTCGATGGCACCGTGGATCGGGATGCCCTTGCGGCGGGCCGAACCATGTACAATGACGTTTTCAACCGGCTCTACGGCCACGTTCGCGCGGGAAGCGCCTATACACTCGGAGAACATTGAATCGCATGGTGATTGAACGTCCGCGCATCGGGTTGTTGCCCTTGTATCTCGCGCTCTATGACTCGGCCCTGCCAAGTCTGCTGGCGGAACTCCAACCTTTCTTGAAGGGCGTGGGCGCGGCCTTTCAGGCCCATGGCGTCGATGTGACGGAAGCCCCGGTTTGCCGGGTCAAGGCGGATGTGGCCGGTGCCGTGGAGCAGTTCCGCGCCGAGGGCGTGGACCTGATCGTTACGCTGCACCTCGCCTACTCCCCTTCGATGGAGGCGGTGGGGCCGCTGGTGGAATCGCGCCTGCCGGTGTTGATGCTGGATACCACGCCGGATGTTGCTTTCGGTCTGGATACGGATCCGCTGCGCCTGCTGTATAACCATGGCATCCATGGTTTGCAGGATCTCGCTTCGATGCTGCGCCGTCGTGGGAAGGACTACTGGATCGTGGCGGGGCACCTCAGCAATCCTTCGGTGATGGAGCGGGCCTGCGCCATTGCCCGGGGTGCTCGCGCAGCCACACGCCTGCGCACCAGCCGCGCGTTGCGTATCGGTCCGTCCTTCGCGGGCATGGGTGATTTTCGTGTGGCCGATCTGGAGCTTTTCGGCACCTTGCGCGTCGAGGTGAACGAAATCATACCAGCGGCGCTGCTGGATGACGTGCGCTCGATTTCCGACGAAGCGGTTGCGGCGGAGATGGCCGATGACCACGCGCGCTTTGCGGTGGACGCGCCACAGGACGTACACGCGCGCACGGCCCGCCTTGGCCTTGGGCTGCGTCAGTATCTTGATCGCAATGGCTACACGGCCTTTTCCATGAATTTCCTCGCGTTCCAGGAATCGGAAGGGCCGCTCAGTACCGTGCCCTTTTTGGAGTGTTGCAAGGCCATGGCCCGCGGCGTGGGTTATGCGGGCGAGGGCGATGTGTTGACGGCGGCCTTTGTTGGCGCGCTGTCCACGGCGATAGGCGAGACGACCTTCACCGAAATGTTTTGTCCGGACTGGGAGGGAGCCAGTGTTTTCCTTTCCCACATGGGCGAGTTCAATCCAGCCGTTGCGGCGGCGCGGCCCCGGCTCTATGAGAAGGAATTCCCCTTTACCCCCGCGCAGAACCCTGCCACACTGGCCTGCGCGCCGCGCACGGGTGAGGCGACCTTGGTCAATCTCGCGCCGGGCCCGGACAGCAGCTTCACGCTCATCGCCGCGCCGGTGGAAGTGCTGGGCGATGGCACGCACGCGTCGTGTCGGGACTGGATTCGCGGCTGGGTGAAGCCGACCGTGCCGCTGGAGGAATTTCTAGAGACCTATTCGAAAAGCGGCGGCACCCACCACAACGCGCTCGTCTATGAGTGTCAGCGAGACGCCCTCGAAGCCTTCGCGCGTGCGGCTGGCTTGGGCTTTGTGATGATTGGGGAGTGCGTATAAGCGCGGCGCGCGAATTTTGAATTTGTTTTTCGACTCATCGGTCCCATAGGACCTATACGACCCATACGACCCATACGACCCATACGACCCATACGACCCATTCTTCACTCAAGTCTATGTTTTGTCAGGAATCCCCAATGACCACCATTCCCCTTCACCACGTTTACACCTACACCGATGTCGACCGCGCCTTCTGGGCCGAACACCTGGAAGACTGGGTGCCCAAGACCATCATCGACTGCCATGTTCACATGGCCGATCCGCGCTTCAAGATCGAGACGATCACCGAGGCCATGCGGCGCGATTACTGGGTGAACGAGCTTTCCCATGCGGAAGACCCCGACTCCGCCGAGCGCAATCACGCAATCGTGTATCCCGGTCGCGAAGTGAGCGCACTGGCCTTCACGGTGCCGAACCTGAGCTGGGAAATCGAAGGGGCCAACCTTGACCTGATGCCCCGCGCCCATGCGAAGGGCTGGCATACGCTGGCCGTGGTGCGGCCCACGTGGCGCGCGGAGCAGATTGCGTGGTGGCTCGATCAGCCCGGTTGTATCGGTGTGAAGCCCTATTACTCGCTCATTGGCTACGATGCGGAGTCGCGGGACCGCTATATTGAGGCGAGCATTTTCGATTTCCTGCCGCACCACCAGTTTGAAGTGCTCAACGAGCGCGGGGCCTGGGTAACCATGCACGTGCCCAAGGCGGACCGGCTGGGACATCCGGACAACATCCGCGAGGTCCAGGAGATTCGGACCCGCTATCCCCGTGTGAAACTCGTGATCGCCCATCTGGGCCGGTGCTACACCTTGCCCCACGCGCAGGAGGGCCTCGCGCCGCTGAAGGACGATCCCGGTCTATATTTTGACAACTCCGCCGTGCTCAATCCGGAAGTGCATCGTTACGCGCTGGAGACGATTGGCCCCGAGCGAATCATGTACGCGACGGACAATCCGATCTTCTACATGCGCGGGCGCCGCCAGTGGTCGGGCCGAACCTACACCAATCGCACAAGCCACGACTTCTATTTCAACAAGGTGCGCGAAGCGCCCGAGATCGAGGCTCAATATACGCTATATATGTACGAGGCGATGAAGGCACTCAAGGGTGCCTGCGAGGATCTCGGAGTCGATCGTGCGCAGGTGGCGGCGATGTTTCATGACACGGCGGCACGATTGATTGGCGAAATTGATGCGGGAAAGTCTTGACAGCGAGTCGAAGATTTTGTATCGTTGAGAACATAAATTAACACAATCGAACATCTTGATGGCGCGCCCGATCCGGGCAAACGAGGAGCCAGAAACCATGAAGCCCGATTCACGACGCAGCTTTTTGAAACAGTTGTCCCTGGGGGCGGGCCTGGCCGGTGTGGGCGGCGCGGCCTTTGCTGCGGAGGAGAAGATTCAGGGCTTCGACGAAACGGCCACCACGGTCCAGCAGGGCAAGGTGTGGCAGCCTGTTTCTGATCGCAAGGTGCGCGTGGGCATCGTGGGCTATGGCGTGTGCCGCTTTGGCGCGGCCTTCGGCTTTCAGGATCACCCCAATGTGGAAGTGGCGGCGGTGAGCGATCTCTTTCCCGATCGCTGCGCGGAACTGGCGAAGGCCTGCCGCTGCGAGAAGACGTACCCATCCCTCGAAGAAATGGTGAAGGACGACACGCTGGAGGCGATATTCCTCGCAACGGACGCGCCGAGCCATGCGCGGCATGCAATGTTGGCGCTGAACCACGGGAAGCACGTGGGGTGTGCGGTACCGGCGACCTGGGGCTCGCTGGAAGAGGGGCAGCAGTTGTACGACACGGTCAAGGCGACCGGCAAGAACTATCAAATGTTCGAGACGTCGTCCTTTCACGACGACTGCTACGCCATGCGCACGCTGTACAACGCCGGGAAGCTCGGGCGCATCATCTACAGCGAGGGCGAGTATTACCACTATGTCGATACGCCTATCGACTCCTACAAAGGCTGGCGCATCGCCTGTCCGCCGATCTGGTATCCCACGCACTCAACGGCCTATCACGTGGCCGTGTGTGGCGAGCACTACACCGAAGTTTCCTGCATGGGCCTGCCCAGCATCCTTGCGGATCGCGCGAGCGGCGAGAATCAGTACAAGAATAAATTCGGCACGCAGATCGCCCTCTTCCGCACGAGCGGTGGCGGCATGTCGCGCATGCTGGTGAGCCTGGATTCGCCGGGCTACGGCGGCGAGGTTGGCCGGGTGCGTGGCGAGAAGGGCTCGGTCATTGGGACGACCTACCAGGGCCTGGAGGATATCAGCAGTCTTGAGCTGGCGAAGCCGCCCCTGCCTGCGAGCGTGGACCCGGGCGGCCACGGCGGCTCCCACGGCTATCTGACGGAGGAATTCATCACGGCGATTCTGCAGGAGCGGCGCCCGCTGATCGATATCGCCTGGAGCCTGAATATGACGGTGTGCGGAATTGTGGCCCACGAGTCGGCGTTGAAGGATGGGGAGCTGTTGAAGATCCCGCACTTTGAATCGCTGGCTTAACGAAGACAATTTTCACCACGAAGGCACGAAGAACACGAAGTAAGAATGCAGATTGAATATTCTTTGACTGTAAATGGCGGTCACATTTCGACAATCAAGCCGCGGTCGCGCGCTGAGAAGAACACAACACGGGAACCGGTTCCCCGGGCGCCCGAAACCCCATAGGAGCACTATCCACCATGAGTTCACGCCGTAACTTTTTGAAACATCTTTCCCTGGGGGCTGGTTTTGCCGGTGCCAGCGGCTTCGCCTTTGCTGCGGAGGAGAAAATCCAGGGTTTCGACGAAACCTCCACCACGGTGCAGACGGAGAAGGTCTGGACGCCAGTGTCTGATCGGAAGATCCGCATGGGTATCGTGGGATACGGTGTGTGCCGCTTCGGCGCGGCCTTCGGATTTCAGGATCACCCCAACGTCGAGATCGTGGCGGTGAGCGACCTTATCCCCGAGAACTGCGCAGGCCTGGCCGAGGCCGTCCGTTGCTCGAAGACCTATCCCTCGCTGGAGGAACTGGTGAAGGACGATAACGTTGAGGCGGTATTCGTGGCCACGGACGCGCCGAGCCATGCGCGCCACTGCATCGAAGTGCTGAAGCACGGCAAGCACGTTTGCTGCGCGGTGCCGGCGACTTTCGGATCGCTCGAAGAGGCGGAGGAACTGTATAAGACGGTGAAGGAGACGGGGCTGAACTACATGCTTATGGAGACGTCGTCTTTTCACGATGATCTGTACGCCATGCGGCTGCTGTTTCAACAGGGTCACTTCGGCCGAATGCTTTACACGGAGGGCGAGTATTACCACTACATGGACGTGCCCATCGATTCCTACAAGGGCTGGCGCATCGGCCTGCCGCCCCAGTATTACCCCACGCACTCCAACGCGTACCACACGTGCGTCACGGGCGAAAGCTTCACGGAAGTGTCCTGCATGGGCATTCCGAGCATCATCGATCACCTGAAGCCGGAGAACAACATCTACAAGAATCCTTTCGGCACGGAAATCGCCATGTTCCGCACGAGCGGCGGCGGCATGTCGCGCATGGCGGTGAGCTGGGACACACCGGGCGTGGGCGGCGAGATGGGCCGGGTTCGCGGTGACAAGGGCACGATGTACAACGGCCAGTTCCAGGGGCTGACGGATATCAAGGGGATCGAACTGCGCAAGCCGCCGCTTCCCCCGACGGTGGATCCTGGCGGCCATGGTGGTTCCCATGGCTACCTCTCCAACGAGTTTATTCACTCCATCATCGAGAAGCGCCAGCCGCTGGTGAACATCAAGTGGGCGCTGGACATGACGGTGGGCGGCATTGTGGCGCACCAGTCGGCGATGAAGGACGGGGAGTTGCTGAAGATTCCGCAATTTGCGTGACAGGACCGATTAGACCGATAGGACTGATGGGATCGCCGGGCAAAACCTGGCGATCCCTTTTCACAGAGCGTGGCCGCTTGCCGCGTTTTGTTGTTTGATTCAACCTTGGTGCTCCGCCTATGATGCCCCTTCCTGAAGCACTCAACCCCAAGGAGTTCCCCATGAAATCACTACTCGGCGCATGTCTGGCCGCTGTTGTCGCCGTGGCGATGCCCGTTTTGGCGGACGATATCAAGGTCGGCATCATCGGGCTGGACACGTCCCACGTGATCGCCTTTACCAAGCTGCTGAACGATACGACGAATCCCGCGTATATCCCCGGGGCGAAAGTGGTCGCGGCGTACAAGGGCGGCAGCCCCGATATCGAATCGAGCCACACGCGTGTGGAAGGCTATGCGGCGGAGCTGGAGAAAGACTACGGCGTGAAGATGGTGCCGACGATTGAGGAACTCTGCACGCTGGTGGACGCGGTGTTGCTGGAGAGCGTGGACGGGCGTCCCCACCTGGAGCAGGTGAAGCCGGTCTTTGCCGCCGGGAAGCCCGTGTTTATCGACAAGCCCGTCGCCGGCTCGCTGAAGGACGCCATCGAGATTTACAACCTGGGCAAGAAGCACAATGTGAAGTGGTTCAGTTCTTCGTCCTATCGCTACTATGACTCCATGGTCGCGCTGATGAAGGAAGACGTGGGCACGATTCGCGGCGCGATTTCCTATGGCCCCAGCACGCTGGAACCGACCCACCCGGATCTCTTCTGGTATGGCGTCCACGCGATGGAAGCGCTCTATACGGCGCTGGGCACGGGTTGCGTCAGCGTCGTGCGCACGGCCACGCCGGACACGGATGTGGTGACGGGCGTGTGGGCCGATGGCAAAGTGGGCACCTTTCGGGGCCTGCGCAATCAGGCCTCGCCCCACCAGGTTATCCTCTTCGGCACGACCAAAGTCGCCTCGCAAAATGGCAGCGGAGATTATGCGCCGCTGGTTCGCGAGATCGTGAAGTTTTTCCAGACCGGCGTGGTGCCCATTGATCCGAAGGAGACCATCGAGCTCTTCGCCTTTATGGAAGCGGCCGACGAGAGCAAACGCCGCGGCGGCGCTCCCGTGACGCTGGAAGAAGTGATGAAGGCGAATGGCGGGCCGATTGAGTAGATCTCGGGCGCAGGTTCGTTGCCATTTCTGACTGTTGAGATTCCGGGGGCCACTGTCATCCTCGCGAATGCCGGGCTCCCGCGCTATTGGGAGTTGTATTCCGCCCGGTCTCTGGATTCCCATCCGCCGCGGCGGATGGGGAATGACAATGCGGCGACTCGTTGTGGGATTAGGGGCCATTGACACTAAGTCGACAAGCCCTAACGCGAGGGGGCAAAGATTTTGCGATGTTCAAGTCGCCGCGCTGGCGCATCGCCTCTGGCGCGGACGGGTTACGGCGGGGGAGCCGATAGAACGAGATGATGTTGGAATATGCGGGGGGGATGGTGCTCCTCGTCCGCCGCGGCGGACGGGGATCCAGTGCTTTCGCGAAGTTTGCTTCGCCTGGTCTCTGGATTCCCACTTTCGTGGGAATGACGGTCAATCGCGAATGCATTTCGAGCTCCTGAATGGGGCGTCGGGCGTTGGTGGAGCGATCTTCGCCCACTTGCGTTTCCGCGTCCATGCGATTGAGCCGGGGCGCGAAGATTTCTGGAAACTCGGCGGAGACGACTTCGAGGGCGGTCGGTACGTAGTGGGGTGCGGGGGCCGACACGGGCACCTTCTCAGGCGCGGCGGTGTCCTGCGGCGCGGGCGTCAGGGGCACGGATTCCGCCGGGATTGGGACTTCTACCGGCGCGGCGGGCACCTGGGAGCGGAAGCGCAGGCCCCGGAGATTTTCCAGGGGCGTGGCGCGTGCGCGGCGTTCCTCCTCGGTCAGTTTGGGGACGTAGACTTTGGGGTTGTGGCGCGGGTCGTAAGGCTGGTTGATGGGCATGGTGTTTCTCCCTGGTTGCAATGATTCCGGTGCGGGGCGTGAGTGTGCCCCCCTATAAGTTAGGATGGGACATTGCACTGCGGTGTGGGGAAGGGGTTGGCGGGGTGGGGGGTTAGGGGCTTTTGTCGGTTCCAGGGGCCCGCTGCGCCAGAGGAAATCCCGGATTGACGGAGTTGGGCTCGGCAAGGTAAACTCGGCGTGCTGTGGACAAAATTCGGACCCGTGTGCCGTGAGGTGCCTCCCTAAGGGGTTGCGTCCTATATCCACGGCTTTTTTTGTGCGCTTCCCTTCCCCACATACCTTCCCATGCGCAGCACTTGATACTATGCATTACGTAATGCATAATTGATCATGCCGGTGGATGAAATTCGGCTCCACGCCGCGTGGTGCTTTCCCAAGGGAGCGCATCCTATATCCACGGTTTTTCTATGCCTGCTCGTCGGCTTCGGGTGCCAATGCTCGACGCTGTGAGTACAAGACCCCGACGCGCCCCTCCGCGATTTCATCCAGGGCATGTATCTCTCCCACCTGCGGCCAGATGTACTCCAGATACCGCGATTCTGCCCGTTCGTAATACCGCTGGAGGGCCCAGAGGTAATAGTCGACCGCCTGTAGTCCCGCTCGCTCCAGTGGCGTGCTGCACTCTATCTCGAATCGCCCCGGCATCGCGAAGCTGAAGCTTCGCTTGAACTCTTCTTTAGCCTGTTCGAGCGCCGTGTACAGAGCGGCGGTTCGGTTGCGCTTGGACCGGCGGGCGAAGCAGACGTGGGTTATATCCGCCGTACCGTGAAAGTGCCGGAAGAGATCGCTTATCAGGTCGTCATACTGCTCATCCGGTCGGTAACGATATTGGGGCTCCTGCGCATTGCGAACCCGCACAGCGCGAACCAGCGCCTCCTTGTCACGCACCACGGCGTAGAAGCGAAGGTCCAAGCCCCGGAGCAGTTTGAACACGGCCTGGCGCACTTCGGGCACATCGTCCTTCGCGTGGAACATCGCGCAGGTTTTCCCACGCTCCGGCTGCATGGACGGGACCCGTTTGAAATAGGGATCCGACAGCAAGTCCGCCCGGAGCGCTTCCAACTTTAGGCCGAGTTCGACGGGGTCGTCGACATCGAGTTTGCCGACGATGAAATACTTCGAGCATCCCTCGTTGCCCACGAGGACACGCCCCTTGCCGTCGAAGAGAACGGGGTCGCCTGCCTCGTCCACGAAGTAGTGGACGATATCGAGGTCCTCAGCGCGGTCGTGGGTCTCGTCGGTCATATCCGCCCCATCTCGTCGTTCCCAAGGTTCCCTTTTGTCATTACTCGTAAGTTCTGAAGGCTACGACAGTGTAACAGATTTCAGGAATGCATCTGATTAGCCACGAAGTGGCGGCATATCGTAGTCCGCCGCAGGCGGATGGAGCGAGGTACGAGCGGAACCCAGGGTTAGCGGATTAGAAACCTTTGAATCCCGAAGGGATGGCATAGAATTCTGCGGATGGATTCGCCCGTACTTCTATGCCGCCCCGCTGGGGCTGAAATTTTTATTTTCCACCTATCCCAGGGTTCGCTTCGCTCACGCCTGGGCTACGATATGCCGTCCCTTCGGGACTAAAAAAGAGAGACTCCTATCTGGCGAAACTTATGGGCAATGACAAGAGCAGAGCTTGGGAACGCGTGAAGAGACTATATGGGTAATGACAATAGTGGAGCCTTGGATCGATAGGAATAGGAAAAAGAGACAGGAAAATGGGCTTGCAACGTCGCGCGCGGGCGTGATAGTTTTGCCTTATTATGGGCAACTCAACGGCACTTGAGTATACGTATCGCTACCCCTATGCGTCGCGCGTGGGGGCGCTTTCCGGGGGCCTGGGGCTCCACCTGGCGACCTGCGATGGTCGGCAGGCGCATCCGCATTTTTTCGATGGCAAGCTGCGCCATCCGCGGGAGGCGGCGCAGATGTTGCTGGTACTCAGCCGGATTGTCGCCACGCACTTTTTTCTGCCGCGCCCGGTATTGCGGGATCCTGTGGTGACGAGCAGTGAGTCCATGCTGCGCTTTGAGGGCTTCAGCGGTTGCTGCGGGGTGTATGCTCGGGTCGATCTCCCGCCGGAATCGTTCGGGCGGGAGTTTCAGGGGCGGGGCACGACCAATGTGGATTTCAACAACCCGATGCGCAATGCGCTTGCGCGTTTGCGGGAGTCGGATGAGGTGCGGCTGGCCGTGGGGCGCGATGCGGTCGTGCTGGAGAAGGCGGGGGAGTCGGTGGTGGAGAAGAAGGTGCAGTTGCCGCTCCGCTGGGTGAAGGGCTTCAGCGAGGTGCAGCTCTACGAGCCGAAGCTCGCGTTGAAGGGGGTCGTGCGCTATGCGTTGCCTCAGCCGGTCACGTACCAATGGCTCAAGACGACCCACCCCAACGTCGCGCCGAATGTGGATTTCTATGTTTACTCTATGAGTTCTCCGCCCGCTACGAACGCATCGCCCAACGCAGTGTCCAAGGTGGAACTGCGGAAGAAGCCCCAACTCACGATAGCGACTGCGCAGTGCCAGAAGTCGGGCTGCGACATCAACACGCATGGATTTGCGACCTTCGAGAATGCGAAGTTTGGATATTTCGGGCGCACGAAGAACGGACAAGGCGTGGAAGTAAATGCCGAACTCGCCGGTGTGAAATCCGCGCCTGATGCTTTTCACGACTTCATCGGGTTCAAGGTCTCCGGCGAGGCCAATGTGTACAAATCGGGGGACGGCAACACGCCGGAAGATTTCCTCGACTTGGACGGCTTCGAGCGAATCTACCCGGTGGGTGGGTTGTATAAACCGCAATTGATCTACGTCGAAATGGCGCAGGATGTGGAGGTCACGCCGGTGTATAAACTAAAAGCTCCAACCTTCAAAAAGATTCCCCGCGGCGTGAAAGATTGTCCGTACCTCCCTGAGGAGAATCCGGATAATCTGCCCCCGCTATGGGGACCTGAAGTGGAGCTAGAAGATTGTGGAGGAAATAGACTTACTAGAGAGTGCGCAGCAAATCCAGTCGCTGCGTATGAGTACAAGTATGTAAAGTCAGACGGGTCTACAACCCTGATCGGAAAATGTGTTTGGGAATGCGGAGACAATCAGTGGGTCTATGAATATATTGGCCTCGATACAGGTCCCATCAGCAATAGAATCATCTGGGGAGCCTTTCATGTGACGTCAGACGATCCGTGCGGTGAAGCGGAGTGCAACGAAGGGCTGAGAAACACCGACTCTGAGGGCTATACTGAGGGTTATACTGGAGAGTATTCAGAGGTAATGGACTGGAAATCCCACTTCCGGGAGTTTTACACCGGTGTATCTGAAGATTTAGAGGGATTCAAGAATGTGGGTGCTCTCTCCGAAATGGATTGCTCAATCTCGTTGTCTGAGGCGGGGTATCTTACACCCGCGCAACGAGGCTGGTGAGCGGCACGCGATGTCGGGAGGATCTTCAGTGAAAGCGAAATTTCAGTCTCTTGCCAATCGCATTTCAACACTTCTCGTGGCGCTATTGGCAATTTCGTACTGTGTTAATGCCGAGGGGAAATCTCAAGATAGCGTGGAATTCAACTTCACTGACGCGGCGAAGGGGGGTACCCTGCATCTTGTTCATAAGGGGCACCAGCGCCACGCAACGGTGTCGGTGGTCACTATGCCTGGTGAGCCCCCCGATGCTATTCGCGCAGGGCTCAAAGAGGCGCTGCTGTCGTTTCCATTGGAGCAGTACTTGATTTCGGTCGCAACGGAGACGGTGCCGACGTATCGCCAGGATTGGCTAGCCAGGCCGGAGTTCGGTTTGGACGGATTCCGGGGCGAAATCATCCTTGGCGGGACGGAGACCGGCTTGGGTATTCTTCCGCCGGTGGGAAGCGTCAGTGCTGGATTCGACCGCCAATCACAACGGAACACATTTCGCTGGCACGAAAAAAGTGAGTATACGGAAGTGTACCTTTGCGCCCTTGGTGGTGTCGGCTTTCCCGTTGTCCGTGGCCAGAACGTGATGCGCGGTGAACCCTTCGCATCGGTGCCTGCCGAGAAGGATTTGGCATCGCGGCACCGGTACTTCTACGTTGTCGGGTTCAAGGATGGGCTTCCGACGAACGCGTCGTACATCTTCGCGAGTGACACCGAACAAATCGAATACTTCTACCATCCCTTCACCAACGGAATCGCGTCCAATTGGACGGGCTGGCGTTTGGACGGCGCGGCGGTGCCCGCGTTTAAGGAAAAGATTTACCCGGATATGGAAAAGATTACCAAGTCCGAAGCGGCTGACACTGGACGGAAATGGGAAGTCGTCAGCCGATGCGCTCAGTTGATCCGTAGTGAAAAGCAAGAAGGTCATGGCGGCATGTACCGTTTTTTCATCGCGCAGACGCCAGGCCGCGTCTACCGTCCCGCGCTGCGTTGCCACATCATGGAGGAGGCGGAGGACTTCAAGGGTGAATGGGCCTTCGAGGTCATGACGGGCGTCATCGATCCGGGCCGGGCCTACGAGATGGACTACGCGACGCGGGTGCTGGACGGGGACTATTGGGCGGAGCTTGAGGCTAATGGCGAGCAAATCTCCAAATGGCGCTTCGACCACACCATGCCGCGCACGGAGGAATGGATCATGAACCAGACGGGCGCGCAGGACAGCGATATCCCCCAGAAGGACATCGTCCTGGGAGATTCCAAGACGGCGGTCTTTTTCTGCGTCCGGCTGACGGGCCACAAACCCAACGGCATCGCCATGGATGGTGCTCGCCTGGTGGACGTGACCGACGGCTTTATCAATGCACATATTCGGGAGAGGTTCTTGTAAGAAATATCAGGACAGAGAGGTCTTCCGACTGCGCCATTCTCGTTAACTCGCCGCAGACCAGCACGGCATACGCTGTCGTTCATTGCAGAGATAGAGGTGGTTCCAACGGCACTTCTTTGCTTGAACTACTTCCGCTTTGTGGTCGGGGGGATGGTCAGGGCCTCGCGGTATTGGGTTACGGTGCGCCTCGCGTCGATGTTGCCTTCTTCTTTCTTGAGGATGTCGGCGATTTTCTGGTTGGGATAGTTCGCGTCACGACTTCGGCATCCGTGGGGACATGCTGGCGCGTTGGTGTGGGCATGGGGATTGCATGAGGGCGTTCAGGAAGGTCAAATTATTATTCGCGGGCAACCGTTGCCCCAAGGGAGAGTGAAACGATGAGCCCACCGGTTTTTCCAGGGGAATATGCGGTATGGGATGACGGCGAATGGATTTCCTGGGATTCCATTAGCGAGCAACTGCTCTGAACGTACTTTGTCGGGACGCAGAGCGCCAAGCGATAATCACAGTCAAAACTGGAGATTACCCCCCCTGCCCCCCCGCAAGCGGGGGGGACTTTACTCATCAACGTGATCTTCTTGTTCCCCCCCGCTTGGGCCTGTCGATTTAATGCCACACTATCCCAATGGAAGTAGCCTTCGCTTATCTGTCATTCCCACGAAAGTGGGAATCCAGTGATTTGGCGGAGTTTGCGTAGGTCGGTCTCTGGATTCCCACTTTCGTGGGAATGACAAAAGTCCGGAAATCTATTTCAGCGGTCGGGTTTGGGGTTAAATCGACAGGCCCGCTTGGGGGGGGGGGGGGGCAGGGGGAGACCCCAAGTCGATTTTCATTGCCTATGGGTGCGGCGAAGCCTCATGAGGGACTGTACCAGCAAGAGCTGCTGGGCGCTTTCCGGACGGCGATCTTGCCGTTATCGAGGTTTTCGAGCAAATCATCGATGCGGCAAAGCAATACCGGCTGGTTACCGAACGGTATCTTCCCATTTTTTGGAGAACTGGGTGAGATCTTTGCCGAGCTGACGCTTGGTCTTGAACGCCACGAGCCCAACGCGCCGGGGTCGGATGGGCGCATGGGTAATGACCATGTAGAGGTGAAAACCATCACGCCGGAGAACAAACACAAAAAAACCGTGGTAAAGCGAAAGGGCAATTTCAGCAAGTTGGTCGTCGTCAAGATTGACGCGGACTTCAATTTTGAAGCGAGAGTCCTGGACCGGAAGGACATGGCCAAGGGTGGGGGGCCTGTGGCGAAGGTGTATTGGTCGTCGATAAAGTCGTAGCGCTACGGTGGGGTTCACGAGCCTTTGCGGCGTGGGCGTGGGCCGTGGGGAATTATGAATTATGAATTGTGAATTATGAATTATGGACGTGGTGGACGGACGAGGTGAGGCGGTGATTTGGAGGTGGGCGCGCGGGGAAATCGGGGAGTCTGTGTTGCCCTTACAGGGCTCCTATTTCTGGGGAACTTACCCTGGGTTCCGCTCGTTCCCGCCTTTGGCGCGTCTGCGACCTCGCTTCATCCGCCTGCGGCGGACTACGCTATGCCGTCCCTTCGGGACTAAGAGACACGGTCCCGAGGTTGACAGGTTGGCGGAAGATGGCGGCTGTGGTGGAGCGTCATGTCGCGGGCTGGGGTTAAGGACTTAAAGGACTTAAAGGACTTAAGGGACTTAAGGGACTTAAGGGACTACAGGGACTACAGGGACTACAGGGACTACAGGGACTACAGGGACTACAGGGACTACAGGGACTACAGGGACTACAGGGATCCGCCTGCGGCGGACGCTTTGCGCCCGGGACTGTTTTTTTGTGGTGGGTGGCGACCGCGGCTTTCACGGGGACATGCACCTTTGGTGCATGGTGCAGGCGAGGCCGCCTGTCCGCCGCGGCGCATCTTTGACGCTCCCAGCCTTGCGCGTTTTTGGTGTGGTGTCTATTCGCGGCGTGAATGAACAGGTGGCCGGGATTCGCCCGCGGCGGACGCTTTGCGCGTGGGGCTGTTTTTTGCGCTGGGTCGCGACTCCGGCTTCCACGGGGACATGCCACCGCGTTGGTGTGGGCTTTGCCTGGGCAGTGCGATCGTTCAGGCGCGGGAGTCTTGTGGCTTGGGTGAGGGCCCTTGCGGCGGTACGTCCCTGGGGTGTGGCGCTTCTTGATCGAGCTTGGTCGCGACGTCAGGTGACAGGACTGTCGTTAATGACGCTTCGCGACACCCGTAGCGGATGAAAATATGGTTGCTACGCAACCAATCACAGCCGAGACGGCTGTGCCACATTCTTTGCGAAAGCCACTATTCAGATCGCAGGCAACTTCGCGAGGAATGTGGCATCCGCCGCGGCGGATCCCGCCTGTGTATTTTCAGGACAGCCGCGCCGGTTTGGTGGTGTTTTCCTGGCGGGGTGCTTTGGGGTGACCCGCAGTGTGCCGCGCTTTTCCTGGCGGTGTGGCGCCGCTGTCCCTAGAAGCCTACGGACATGTACCAGCGGATGCCTTCTTTTTCGAAGCGTGCGAGGACGAATTCGTATTCGCGGAGTTCGCGGATGGCGTCTTCTTGTCGGGACAGGGTTTCGGGGTGGGCTTCGAGGTGTTCGGCGAGGGCGCGGACGGTTTTGAGTCCGGCGGCGGCGGTGAACCAGGAGAGGGCGGGGAGTTTGGGCAGGGCGTAGCCTTCGTAGCGGAGGTGTCCGGAGAGTGCGTCGGTGTCCTGGCTGAGGAAGCTGGAGAGGGGTGCGACGCCGAGGGATTTGCAGAGGGCGTTGAGGGTGTCTTCGTCGGACTGGGCGAGGCATACGCCGGGGCCGTAGTGATCGAAGCCTTCGATCTCTCGTTCGGGGACGATGTAGAGCGCGGGGCTGTCGGGGGCGTGGTCTTCCAGGTGTTGTTGCATGCCGAATACTCCCGTCTCGCGCGTTTGGGCGCTAGCCTTGGATACGTTTTTCTTTGCCTTCCCAGTCCTTTTCGCGCAACCGGAATTTTTGTATTTTGCCTGTGCTGGTTTTTGGCAGTGGGCCGAAAACCACGCTGGTCGGGGCCTTGAAATGGGCAATATGCTCGCGGCAGAAGGCGATTAGGGCCTCCTGCGTGAGTTCTTTGCCTGGTTTCAGGGTGACGTAGGCCTTGGGCGACTCGCCCCATTTTTCGTGGGGAGCGCCGACTACGGCACATTCTAGCACAAATGGGTGCCTATATAGGACTTGTTCTACTTCGATGGAGGAAATGTTCTCGCCGCCGGAGATAATGACGTCTTTGCTGCGGTCGCGGAGCTCGATGTAGCCGTCGGGATGCATGACGCCGACGTCTCCACTATGGAACCATCCGCCGCGGAAGGCGGTGGCGGTGGCTTCGGGGTCGTCCCAGTAGCCTTTCATGACCATGTTGCCCTGCATGACGACTTCGCCGAGGCTTTCGCCGTCTGCGGGGACGTCGTTCATGTGTTCGTCGACGACGCGGGTGGGTCCGCCGACGGCGTAGCCGACGCCTTGTCGGGCGAGGAGCCGGCCCTGGGCCTCGAAGGTGAGGCCGCGCCATTGGGGTTGCCAGGCGCAGACGGTGAAGGGGCCGTAGGTCTCGGTGAGGCCGTAGAGGTGGAGGATGTGGGCACCCATCTCGGTGAGGGTCTGGATGATGGTGGGTGAGGGGGGCGCGCCGGCGGTGCAGATGGTGACGGGGTGCTGGAAGCGTGCGGGGGCGTCGGGGTGGTTGACGAGGGCGATCATGACGACGGGGGCGCCGTTGAAGTGGGTGACGCCTTCGTGCTGGATGAGCTTCCAGGCGGCGCCGGGCTCGAATTTTCGGTGGCAGACGTGGGTGGCGCCGATGGCGGTGACGCCCCAGGTGAAGCACCAGCCGTTGCAGTGGAACATGGGGAGGGACCAGAGGTAGCGGGAATCGGGGGGCATGCCGGTTTCGATGATCTCGCCCCAGGCGTTGATGTAGGCCCCGCGGTGGGTATAGGTCACGCCTTTGGGCCGACCGGTGGTGCCGCTGGTGTAGTTGATGGTGATTTCTTCGTATTCGTCTTCCACCACCCAGGGGACGGGGTCGGAGGTACCGGTGGCGAGGAAGTCTTCGTAGTCCTGGGTGTCGGGAATGGGGAAGGCGGGGTCGTCGGCCACGTGGATGAGGTGGCGCAGGCCGGGGAGGCTTTCGCGGATTTCGGCGATGAGGGGGAAGAACTCGGTGTCGACGAGGAGGACCTTCGCGCCCGAATGTTCCAGGATGTACTGGATCTCGGCGGGGGCGAGGCGGTAGTTGACGGGGACGATGATGCCGCCGGCGAGGAGCACGCCGAAGTGGGCTTCGAGCATGGCGGGGATGTTGGGGAGGAGGCAGGCGACGCGTTCGCCTTTCTGGAGGCCGAGTTTTCGAAGGGCGGAGGCCTGGCGGTTGATGCGTTCGCCGAATTCGCGGTAGGTGTAGCGTTGGTCGCCGTGGATGACGGCGATTTTGTCGGGATAGACGGCGCTGCTGCGCTCGAAGAACATGAGGGGGGTGAGAAGGTTGCTGTAGACGTGCTTGTGCTCTTCCATCATGGGGCGGGTGCTCTCTCGGTTGCCTTGCTGTTGCCGGAGGGGCAGTATAGCGGATGGGGAAGGCGGGGCCAACTTCAAGGTCGTGGTGAGCGGTCCTGGGTTGCAGGGACGGCAGGGACGGCAGGGACGGCAGGGACGGCAGGGACGGCAGGGACGGCAGAGACGGCAGAGACGGCAGAGACGGCAGAGACGGCAGAGACGGCAGAGACGGCAGAGACGGCAGAGACGGCAGAGACGGCAGAGACGGCAGAGACAATTGCGCAACTGCGTTGCGCACTAGAATCGGGGGCTGGAAAGCTTCCGCTCCATAGCAAATAGTAAAACGGGGGCTGGAAAGCCCCCGCTCCATGGATTTAGAACGATTACACCTTCAGCAGGGCCTTTGCTTCTTCGAAGCCTGGTGCGGGGTGGCCGTATTCGCTGGCGGTGACGCGGGCGAGGGCGACGAGTTGTCCCCAGCGATAGGCCGGGCGCGTGGCGTCGAACTCGGCACCGGTGGTGCGGAAGTATTTCTCGGCGTGGAGGGCGCCGTCTTCGCTGGTGGCGAATTTTCGCATGAGGTCGAAGACCGGGCCGGGGGCGTGGCCCAACTGGCCGTAGCGCGCGACGGCGGCGGCGGCCTGATCCTGGTCCTTGGCGCGGACGCAGGCCTCGGCTTCGGCCAGCAGCGCCTCGGGCTGATCGGCTTTGACCTTCGCCAGTTGCTCCGCGAAGGGGAAGGGATCGGCGTTGGAGCGCCCGCTCTGGCCGCCGGTGTGGAAGGCCCCGACGATCAGGCTGGCCGTGGCGTTGCGCGCATCGCTGACACGCACGATATTCCGCCAGGCGTTGGCGGAATCCGAAGCGTGGACGCCGACGGAGTCGCCGTGGCAACTGCCCGCGGGCTTGCCGGCGCTGGCAGCGTTCTCCGGGCGGCCGGGATCGTGGAGGGCGAGCATGTTGGAGGCCAGCGAGATGGCCTCACCGATGGACTCGGGCGAAAAGCCTTCGGCGAGGGCGCTCGCGGCGGCTTGGGCGGCCTCCTCGCGGGTGCCGCGGAAGATGGTGTTGGCCAGGGCGAGTGACCAGGCGTCGTCGCCGAGGTTGTGCCCTTGGGGCTTTTCGAGGAGCTTGTATTCATCGAGAAAGCGGGGGAGTACTTCGCGGATGGGCGAGTGCTGGTGGCCGCGCTCGTTCATGTCGTGCTCGACTTTGGTGCAATAGCGGACGGACTGGCGGAGGAGGCAATGGCCCCATTCCTGGCCCGCGAGTTCCATGGTGTCCCAGGCGCGCCAGGCGAGGACAACGCGGTGGACATCCACTTCGTCTTCCACGGCGAACTGGAGGTGGTTGAAGGCTTCGCCGATGGGTCCGGTTGCGAGAGAGGCGAAGACGCGATCCGCGTGATCGACGTCGCCGCTGCGGGAGGCCACCTGGAGGTACTCGCCGGCGTGGGTGTCCGCCGGGATCGGGTCGGCGGTGAGTGGGTGGAGGACCTCACTGGCGCGCCCGCCGAATTCCTGGATGCGGTTGGCGTTGCGATAGAGCACTTTGAGCACGGGGAGGGGTTGCTCGGCGATGGGGAGTTCCTGGGCCATGTGCCACGCGGGGGCGAGGGCCATGAAGGTGTGGAAGCCGATGTAATCCTGTCCGCCGAAGGTGCGGGCGTTGGCCAGGGCCCCTGCGGCCACGAGGGTCTTGAGGCTGGTGCCGGATTTGAGCTTCTCGATGAGGATGGCGTTCAGGCGGTCCGGCGGGGTTTCCTGCATGAGGGCGACGAGGGGTTCGAGCGCGCCGAAGTTCAGGGCGGACTCGACTTCTCCGGCGTTGGCGTTTGCCAGGCCCAGATCGGCGGCGAGGGTGCTGCCCAATCCGGCGATTAACATGCCTCGGCCTACGTTGTTCATGAATTCGCGGCGAGTGTTCTGGTGCATGGTGACGATCTCCATTGCCTTGGTGTGGGAGCCGTGCTCGGTGCCGTGCTTTGCGGCAGTGGGAGGAAGGGACGCGCGACTCAAGTGTCCGTTATCACAGTACACCTGCGGGGGGATTCTGTCAATGGTAGTTCGATGCGCGTTTGGCGTGAAGTGGAACAAAAGGGGCCGGTCAGGCCTGCGGGTGCTGCGCTGGGCGAGTGTTGCCAAGGGCACACGAACCGCCCTTTCGGGCGGATCGCGTGGCACGTTTGGATTGTTCCGGGTCACCTTCGCTGACGACAGGACAGCCTCGCCTGTTGTAATGACTTTCGTTCGGATTTGATCACTTGATATACGTATGGTTTACATTGCACGTGCGGTTCATGGGGCGACGCTGTCCCTGAAGCGGTAGTTCCAGCGGCGGTTGGGGGCGCTGTCGCCGTGGAGACCGAGCTCGGAGACATCCTTGAAGGACTGGATGTTGTCGGCCCAGTGGAAGTCGAAGGCGGGTGAGCCCTCGCTCTTGCCGACGAGTGCGCGGGGCAGGGCGATCTCGAGCATGGCGCCGTTTACTTTGAAGGTCGCTTCGCCTGCGGGCTTCCATTCGCCGTTTTCCCAACGCTTTACGGTGGTGATGCTGTCGCCGGTTACTTCCTGGTTGATGATGTAGTCGTAACCCAGCCATCCGGTGCTGCCGTCCTGATCGGTGTCGAGGAGGAGGAGCATCCAGTTGGGATCCGTGTGGGGCGTGATGGCCTGGGCGGTTTCGGCGTAGAAATAGAGATGCGATTCGTCGAAGGCGGCTTTCGAGCGGAGGAAATCGTTGCGGCCGGTTGCGTTGGTGTAGGGGATGTCGCCGTAGCCCAGGTGATCGCGGTGGAACACGTCGCCGATGGTGTCGCGGAATTCGGGCTGGACGTTGTTCCAGTCGTCGAAGGCGCCGTCGATGGTGACGGTATGCTGGCCGGATGCCGTGGGGATGGGGCGAACGCCCTTGAAGCGGCGCACGTTGCCGGCGAGCTGGTAGTAGTAGTTGTCGGTGTGGCCGCCGACCATGGGTTCGCAGTCGCGGCTGTATTCGTGGTTGTACTGATCGACGAAGAGGCCGCCGGGGTAGTAGCACTCCTCGTCTTTGTATTTGCTCCACTCTTCATAGCGGCCCGCGGTCCATTCGTTCCAGCCGGTGACGAAGATGAATTTGGGATCCACTTCCAGGGCGCGCTTCCACTGCTCTTCGAAATTGAGGCCGAGGTCTACCGCGCCTTCGCGCGTGTCCTTTGCACCGTTGTGCCAGCTTCGACCCATGGCGCCGGCCTTGAGGGACATGGCGGCGGGGCCGGGGGTGTTGGGCAGGGCATTCTGCGCCACGCCCACGCTCATCTGTTCGTTTTCACCTTTGCTGTTCTTGAAGTTGTGCTGGGGGAAGACTTCGAGCCAGCTCCATTGATCGGGGCCGTCGGGACCCACCCAGTAGTCGGGCATGGGGCGGCGGAAAGTGAAGAATTCGAGCATGGCTGGGTCTTTCACGAAATCCTTGTTCGCGAGGATGAACGGCTTGCCGTCCCACTGAAACCAGAGATCTTTCCAGAGTCCGGGCTTGTAGAGGTCCTGCCACAGCAGGTTGATGACTTCTGTGGGGTCCCAGAAGGGGCAGATAAATCCGATGTACGGGGTCTTGTTGCCCGCGGCGCGGAGGGCGGTGTACTCCTTGCAGAGCGCCTCGTACTCTGGTTTCCAGGTCATGGGCGGATTGGTGGTATCGAAGAGGACCACATCGACGCCGGCATCCACCAGCATGCTGGCGTGCTTTCGGATGACGAAGGGATCGGTCATACGGTAGTAGCCGAGCTCCGGCTCGCCCCAGTGGTGCGGGGCGCCGTTGACTGGCCACTCCACGAGTCCGTCGCCGGCGGCCGCGATGAGCTTGGTGTTGTCGTTGGGGCCGGTGGTGATGGCGTGATGCCAGGTCCAGTAGAAGATGCCGACCCATTTTTCGGGCTTTACGGGTCCGGCCTCTTCGATGGTTGGTTGCGTGCGGCCGAGGGCGTCGGTGGCGACCCAGGTGTCGGACATGAGGTCAACGGGCTGTGCACTGGCGGCGCCGAGGGGGAGGAGGAGGGCGACGAGGAGGTGGGAGAATCGGGGCATGGGGAATTCCTTTCGGGTACTGCGGGAACTGACGGCGATCCGATGTGAGGATTCAGCGTCTGCGGCAATTATCTGCTGTTTCACGATGGGTTTCAAGGCTTACGTGATACTAACCACGGAGACACGGAGGCACGGAGAAGAAAGAGAATTTAACGTGCATTCCGCGCGTCGCAGAGCCTATTTTGTTTGAGGAACCTCCGGCCACATCCCAAGAATTTTCCCACAGATGGACACAGATGAACACAGATGGGAAGAGAGAATAATGAACTTTTCCTTTTATCTGTGTCCATCTGCGTTCATCTGTGGGAAAGTCTTTCTCTGCTCTACGTGTGAAGTTCGAGTACGTCGTGCGAGGCGCGTTTAATTCTAAGGCGGGGATTGCGTAGACTGGGCCACTGGGATAGGTTCAACTTACGAATTGGAAATTGTATGCGATTCGCGGCGTTTTTTGTTTTTGGATTGGTTTCGTTGTGCGCTACGGCGCAGGATGAGTTGCTCACCCACAGCACGGATTTTGCGCGGGTGGAGCCGGCCGTGTGGGTGGCGGAGGGGTGGCGGGTTTCGAATCCCGATCCCGGGGCGTCGGCGGTGAAGACGGAGGACGGCGCGGGCATCGGGCTTGCCGTGGTGACGCCGAACAGCGCGATGGCGTGGACGGTGACCTTCGAGCCGATTTGGACGGAGCCTTTCAGCACGCTGGCGCTTTCGTATTTTGTGGACGGCGCTCCGGCGGAGGACGGCGGCGTGTTTATCGAACTTTTTGATGGATCGACGGGGCCAATCACGCCGGGCGCGACCAACACGGAGAATCCGCTGGCGAGTGGCGGGCGGCTTTCGTGTGGGACATTGACGCCGGGGCTGCATGTGGAAGTGGTGGATCTGTCGGCGGTGGAAAAGCTCGATCGTGTGGCCGAGATCACGATCACCGTGCGAAGTGGCGCGGGGCCCGTGGCGGTGCGGCTGAATCAGGTGGCTTTTCTGGCGAAGGCGGCGACTGGATTAAGTATGCCGGAGATTGCGTATGGCCTCAGTGTCAAGCAGCCATCTTTCCTGCCCGTTGTGTTGCCAGCAGAATCCATGTGCGGAGCGGAAGCGATGCGCGCAGTCTATGGCTTACCCGAGCCGAGTGTGACGTCGAAAATTGTGCGGGTTGACGGACTTCCGTTTGATATGGATTGGCGCGCGGCGGTCACACCGTTGGATACGGGAGGCACGCTGACGCTTGCGGCGGAGCGGATGGGGACTACGCTGGCGCTGCTTCTTGCCACGCGCTTGTGGGGAAGCAATGAGGGCTGGTATTCCGATGGCCCGTTGAATGTGCGCCAGCATGCGCCCGGCGCTCATGCCTTTCGCGTGGTGCTGAAGTATGGAGACGGCTCGGTGGCGGTGGCCCAGCCTCATGCGGCTGGGAAAAGTGAGGGGGGCCTGTATGCCGGGCTGGCGGCTTATCGCGTTGCGCTGGATACGGAAAGAACGCTGAAGGAAGTCACGCTGGTGGAGGAGATGTCCTACGGCCAGGTGGCGCTCCTGGCGGCCTCGATTGTTGATGAGAACGAGGAAGCCACGACGGCCGAGGTCGCAGCGACTATCGCCTTGCCCGCGTTGCAATCCGCTGCCGCAGCGCCGGAAGACCTCATGCTGGAGAGCGCGAATCTACGCATCGTACTGGATCGGGCGGGCCTTGTTCGGTCTTTTCAGGTGGGGACGGAGCGGCGCGAATTGATCACGGTTCCCTTTGAACTGGTGACGGTGATGGAACCTGCTGGGGCGGGTTATCCTTTGCAGTTTGTTGAAGCGATCCCGCTGCCGGAGCAGCCTGGATTGAGGATTCGCTGGAACGTCGGCGATGGGAGCCGCCAACTGGAGCTTGCGCTGGAGGCGCGGGAGGATGGCGCGCTGGTGTGTACGCCCGCGCTCAGTAACCTTGGCGCGGAGGTGTGGACGCCCTGGGCGATCATGCCGCGCATGACGACGGTACAGCTCAGCCGCGGGGGAGAGACGGAGTACATCCTCGGCGCGCGGAGTGCGCTGCAGGACAGCGCACCCATCGATACGGCGGAGATCTATGGCGGGCAGTTTCCCCTGCAATTCATGGACAGCTACGACGGGAAGCAGGGCGGTGGCCTGGCCTATATGGTGCTGGACGACTCGCTGACGCGGAAGTGGTTTGAGTTCAAGAAGGGTGCGGACGGCCTGACGACGATGGCGGTTTCCTATCGGAATCTGAGCCTGGCGTCGGGCGAGCGCAGGGCGTTGCCGCCGACCGTGTTGTTGCCCCACGAGGGTGATTGGCGCGAGCCTTTTCAACAATACAAGGCCTGGGCGAGCCAGCGCTTTACCCGCACGCGGGCCAATGGGATGAAGGACCTTTTCTTTTGTCGCCGCGACTATCCGCTGGGCGGCACAACCTATTTGTTTGACCCGGCGAAGAAGGCTTATTCCTTCGAGCGGCTGATTTCAGAGTCGCACTGGGCCTTTGGCGGCGTGGATATGGTGGACATTTCCGGTTGGGCCTATAACGAACAGATCGGGCGCGTAGGGACCTATTTGCAGAATGACCTGGGGGGATTGGAAGGCCTGGCGCAGGGCGTTACGGTGTCCCATGGTCGGGGAGCTCAGGTGGGGCTGTATTTTGAGGGTTACTTGCTCGACAGGCGTGCGGCCAATGCGGAGAAAGGCCTGGCCGAGTGGCAACTCATTCGCGAGGGCATGGAGCCCGCGTGGTGGGGCGGAGACATGGAGTTTTTCTGTTGTCCCGGCGCGAAGGGCTGGCAGGATGCGCTGGCGGGGGACATTGCCGAAGTGGCGCGGGTGAGTCAGGCCGATGCGGTCTATGTGGACCAATTGGGCATCTGCGGTACGAACAAGGAATGCTGGTCGGCAAGTCATGGGCACGCCGTGCCGTCGAATCCGATTGTGGAGGAGATTGCGCTGCTCAAGCGCGTGCGGGAGGAGCTGGACAAGGTGCGGCCCGAATGCGCCATCTACATCGAGCATATTCCCTGCGACGCGATGACGCCCTGGATCGATGGGGCCTTCAATATGGGGATGAAGCATACGCGCCATGCGCTAGGTCCGACGAAACTGCCGTTGCATCGCTATCTCTTTCCGGAGTTGCCCATCTTCGAGATGGTGGCCCACGGCATTCGCCCGATCCCGGCGGAGGAGGACGATCTGAAGCTGGCCTTCTTCCACGGCATGGGCCTCTGGCTCAAGGGGAAGGGGGCGTCGTGGTACAGCCAGGGCTTCCGGCAGCTCGCACCGAAGTATCTCGATGTGTTGACGACGTACAAGGACTACTTCCGAGCGCCGGATGCGCTGCCTCATATGGACACGTTGATGGAGGGGGTCTATGCGAACAAGTTTTCGCTGGGCGGGAAGTCGGTGTTCACGATTTACAACGCGAATGCGACCACGGTGCGCGGGGCGCTTTTGAAGGTGGAGGGCGCGGTGAGGGGGACGTCGCTGCTGGATATTGCACCCTTTGGCGTTGAGTACGATGGGGCGGCGAGCACGGTGACGGGGAGCTTGCCGCCGCAGGGGGTGGGTGCGGTGCTGGTGGAATGATGAATTTGGAATAGTGAATTTTGAATGGGTGGGATTTTAGGACTGGTCTTGTTTTTTGGGAGCAACTTGGTTGGCCTGCGCTGCCGGATCGGGCCGCCATCCGAACTCAAGAGTTGCCCTTCGGTTCAGGGCGCGATTGGCTGTCGAATCGTTTGGGACGGTGGGCTGGGACTCTCCACGGCTGTCGACGTAGATGTTTTCCTCTGGAATGCCGGCGGTCAGGATGAGCCGCTTTACGGACTGTGCGCGTCGCAATCCGAGCGCGAGATTGTAGTCATCGGAGCCAGTATTGTCGGTATGTCCGGTACAAACTACGGTAGCTGTGGGATACTTTGACAGTTCGTACGTAAGTTTCTTAAGTTCGATTACGCTCTTGCTGTCCATTTCTGAGCTGTTCACGGGAAAATGAATATCCTCCGCAACAAATACTTTAATGCTTAGTGCGAGATTCAGAATGGGTTGGGGGCTATCGATATTATTAATCGGGCGGCGATCCGAATTCGTCTCGAATTGGAGGTTGGCAATCATTGGGAATGTTGCAAGGGGGCCGTCGTTATCTAAACTCTTCTCTCCTTCAGTTGCCACCATGGCGTGCGTGGAAAGCCAAGAGCCCGAGATTATGGCCAATGCAAAACCCGTACTGTGCCGCATCATGCCTGTCCCTCCTCATAGTCGTAATTCGTGCCGATCCGCCTCGTGTAGAGCCACAGAGAGCCGTCGCGATGATAATGTGGAACCATAGCCTGAATTCTACAGGGTCACCTCCTGTGAGTAGTTTCGACGGTTTTCTGTATTGCTTTCTGCAGACTTTCCAGGGCGCGAAAAGCACCCGCGAGTTCTGCGCTGCTGGATTGGCAATACATCCAATCTCACAGTGGCTCGTAGAAGCGGGGTTTGACGAAGTTCTTCAGTTTCTGAGTGTGACCTCAAATACCACCCGGCGGTTCAGCGCGCGGTTGACCGGCGTATCGTTGCGAACGGCGGGTTCGGTTTCGCCTTTGCTCTCGGCGCGGAGGCGCTCAGGTGAGATGCCGTTGGTCGCAATGTAGTCTACGACGGCCTGGGCGCGGCGGAGGCCGAGCTGGAGATTGTAGGATTCTGTGCCGACATCGTCGGTATGACCGACGCAGACGGCGGTATCTTTGGGAAACTTACTCATCTCCCCAATCAGCTTGTCCGCCTCGGCCTTGCCCTCTTTGCTGAGCGCCACGCTGTCGGATAGGAAAATAATGTTGTTGAAGCGGATATATGAGCCGCAGCCGATTGTCTGGCCGGGTACCCAATCGGGCGGCTCCGGAGGTGCGGGGGTGTTGCTGGATTCGCTGGATTCGCTGGCTTCCCAGTTTCCAAACACGCGTCCTCGATTTCCGACGTGATCAGCCTCTTTCGGCCTATCGTCGGAATACTCTGGCCACCACCAGTGTCCGCTGCGACCTTTGGAGTCGGGGTGGGGGCTTTGGAGTTCGGGCGAGTTGCCCCAGTCTGCCCACTTTTCTTCGTCCGCGCAGGCCGGGCCCGCTGCTACGGTGGTGGTCAGCGCGACGAGGGTGAGGAGGTGGTGGATTGCCCGTTTTGGTCCCATTGATTGTTCCCTTGATTACATCTGTATCCTTTGAATACCACAAGGGTGGTGGAAGTTTCATCTGGAACTTGTCTGCACGTGCTTATGGGTCTTATGGGTCTTATGGGTCGTATGGATGATGCGTCGGTTGGGTCGCGAGACGTTATGGTTGATGGCCGCCGGCGTTTCGGCGGGATTCCAGCATCCACAGGGACATGCCGCCGCGTTGGCGTGGGCCTTTCCTCTCTGGGTGGTGGGGATGTGCGCAATTTTTGGTGCCCGATCCGGGGGCTTTGCGGCGGTACGTCCCCTTAAACCCGTTGTAACTTTGTATTGACAACGCGTGGATTTTGCTATAGTGTAATGCAAGGTACCTTGTTAAGCACTTAACCGGAGCGTTTGTGGCATGGCGCGCGTGGAAATCGATAGTGGCGAGATGGACCTGGGCAACTGGACGACTCAGTTGCGGAAGGGGCTGCTGGAGCTTTGCATCGTGAATCTGCTCGCGCAGGGCGAGCTGTATGGCTATGACCTGGTTAAGAAAGTGACGGCGATCCGGGGCGTGGTGGTGACGGAGGGGACGATCTATCCGCTGTTGTCGCGCCTGCGCAAGGCGGGGCTGCTGGAGACGCGGAGCGAGGAATCGCCGAATGGTCCGGCGCGGAAATACTACCGGTTGAGTCCTGCGGGCGAGCAGACGCGGCAATTGATGAATGCCTGCTGGCGGGATATTGAGATTGGCGTGGACGGATTGATCAACGAGGGGAATGGACGATGAAGCGCTGGACGCCCGAAGCGGAACAACGGCTGGATGATTATCTGGAAGAAATCGTCGCCCTGGCGCGGAGCAGCGGCGAGGCGGATGAGGACTTTGTGGAGGAACTCCGCCAGCACATCCGCAGCGATGCGGAGGAGAGCGCTGGCGGGGTGGTGACGCCGCAGAACCTGGAACGGGCGCTGGCGGCGGCGGGCAAGCCCCGGGACGTGCTGGGGTTGGAGTCGAGCGAGCCGGCGAATGGCCATGGACACGGCCCGGCCCGCGAGCAAGGTCTGGATGAGTCCGAAGGGCCCGCGCCCATCGTCGCAGTGCTCGGGAAGCCATTGCTGAAGGTACGGCTCATCTTCGGTGGAATCATCCTGCCCACACTGGCTCTGTGCATGGAGCTATTTCTACTTTCCGAGAGTGGCGGCGGCGGCGTGGGGGTGATGCCGACGCTGATGCATGTTCTGATGATCGCGCTGGTGCCGATATCGATCTGGTACTTGATAGTGCGCAGTGATCCCGCGGTTGACATGGCGACGGCACGGATTAGAAACCGCATCGCGATGATGCTGGGTTATCTCAGCGCGATCTCGTTGCTCTACACCATATTCCTGCTGCCCATTACACCTTTTGCGCTGATCGGCATTCTATATCTGGGCCTTGGTTTGATTGCGCTCGCCCCTGCGAGTGCGTTTCTGTGCAGCCTTCACCTGCTCGTCAAGTTCGGGCAGTATGGGCTCTTTGACAAGAACGGAGGACGCCGCGCCCGGCTATGGTATGCGATGGGCATCGTGGTGGCGGTCGCACCGCTCGCGGGGCACTGGGGTCTTCAGTCTGCCCGCCATCACCACGCGATGCAGGTGGTGCATGGCGACGCCGAGGCGCAGTCGCGGGCCTTGTGGACTCTGCGTTTGATCGGCACGCCCGATCCTTCGACGGCCTGGGGGCGGGACGAGAGTCTCTCCTGGATGTGGCGCGGTCTTTTCTCGGATAGAAATCGCTGGGATGGAGATTGGCTGAGCGTGGTGGATCTGGAGCGGGTGCACTTCCGGGCTACCGGCGAGATGTCCGATCCGAACGGGGTCGGTTCGCGCTGGTATACGACGAATGCATTTTCCCAGCGCTGGAGTTCACTTCGTGAACAGGGCGGGGACAAGGTCGGCGCGATGATACCCGGTTTGTCGCTTGCGAGCAGCAATCTGGATGTGGACATGGTCCGGGACGGTCTGGCGGAGTCGGGGTTGTCCTACACCGAGTGGGTGCTTGAGTTTTCAAATGACAACCCGGACGTCAATGAGGCCCGTTGCGTCATCGCGATGCCGCCGGGGAGCGTGGCGAGCCGCCTGACCCTCTGGATCAATGGGGTGGAGTGTGAGGCGGCCTTCGGCGGCACGAGTCAGGTGAAGGCCGCATATCGGGACGTGGCCGTTGTGCGGCGTCAGGATCCGGCGCTCTTGAGTAACCCCGCGAAGGGCGAAGTGTTTCTGCAGTGCTTCCCCGTGCCGGCCTTCGGGAAGATGAAGGTGAAGATCGGCGTGACTGCGCCGCTCCAGTCTCTTGACGGGAAAGCCTACCTGATGCTTCCGCACATTGTGGACGAGAATTTTACTGTGGGTGCGCGATTTGCGCATCAGATTAGCGCGGAAAGTCACCAGGCTCTTTCGTCGCCGATTTCCGGATTGACCGCGATTCCTGGAAACGGTGGCACTTCCAGCATCGCCGGACGGGCGCTACACAAGGCCCTTTCGGGCGAGGATGCCGTACCCTGGCTGTTGGTCGATGGCGCCATTCCCATGGGGACCTTTCAGGGGCAGTTGGGACCTTACACAGCGACGATGGAAATCGCCCCCGCGCAGTCCGAGGCTACTCGCAGTGTCTGGCTGGTGGTGGATGGGTCGGCGGGTGTAGGTCGGGCAAAGATTGATTGGGCGGCGTTGGTGCGAGCTTTCCCGGAGGATGCCGCGCTGCACGCGACCTTTGCCGGATTCGATTCGGAGCACTGGGATGAGTCCGGTGGGCGCGATGGTCTGATCACCTGGCTGGCGTCGCGGGATTTCGCGTACGGGCAGCGGGTGGTTCCGGCGATGGTCGAGGCGAGCCAACGGGCGCTGGCCACGGCGAATGGCGAACTGATGGTGATCCACGGTCCCCAGCCCTATGAAGATGAGGAGGATGATGCACTGGCGTCTGCGATTAAGCGGGGGCGGCGCAATGGCGGGGCCTTGCCGGTTCGGATGGTCGGTGTTGCGCCGGGCCCGAATGCGGTTGCGCGCGCGCTGGTGAACTTTTCGGAGGTAGAAGCGACAGCGACTTTCGATTCCGTGCAGAGGACACTGGAGCAGATCGCGCGGGCGGGTGTGGCTACGGATCTTGTTCGCAAATACACGCTGCGCGACGATGGCGTGAGTGCGGCGGATGCCGCGCCTCATGGTACGGCGTCGCACGTGGTGCGCATGGCGGGGCTGGACCGGATCATGGGGCTGTTGCGATCGGAGTCACCGTTGGAGACCGAGGAGGCCGTGTCGATTGCGAAGCGCTGTCGCCTGGTGACGCCGGTGAGTGGGGCGGTGGTGCTGGAGAACCAGGCGCAATACGCGCGCCACGGTCTCGACGACGGTGAGTCGCTCGACGCTGTACCGGCGGTGCCGGAGCCGGAAGAGTGGCTGCTAATCGGGGTGGCGGTCCTGGCCCTGGGGGTTGCGCTGCTTCGGAGGAAGAAGACCTGTGCGGGTGTGGTGCCCTGAGCCATGTCGGGCACGCTGAGCGAGACGATGACAGTCGATGGCGTAACCCACGCCGACGGAACGGACCTGTTTCGCAAGAATATGCTGGTTGTCGGGGTCGCCGTGCTCGGGTGCTGGGGTGCGTGGTTGCGAATGGGCGGTCAGTGGTTCGAGCCGGGCTTCAATGTCAGCGGGCTGGCGACCATGGGCGCGGCGATTGGGTTCGCGTGCTATCGGGTCTGGGCGACACGGCGCGAGGCCGTTCCCATTACCTGGCCTTGCCTCTTTGTGTGCGCCGGGCTGCTCTCCGCGTATGGGCTGCTCTACGGCGGTACACCGAGGCTGGTGACCTCGCTGATCGCGGTTATGCTTGTGGCGGCGGTACTCCTCGGCGCCTTGCCCCGCGATGAGCGGCAGAGCGCCTGGGGGCTGGTGCCGTGGATGCTGGCGTCGCTACCGCTGGGCGTTGCGGTGAACCTTTACTTCGGCTATCCGCTGCGCATCGCGGTGGGTTGGATGGCCTCGACGTTGCTGATGGGGCAGGTGACGCCCCTGGGCACGGGGTTGAGCGATGGGACGCATACGGTCTTTGTGGACGCGCCCTGCAGCGGCATCCAGATGCTCCGGGTGGCGGTGCTGCTGGCGGGGATTGTGGCGGTGTTATATCGGCTGCGTCTGGCAGGCACGGTGGTCCTGTGTTTCAGTGCGGTGCTGCTGGCGCTGGTGGGCAACACGCTTCGGGTCTGTGTGCTCTTTCTGCTCACGCGCCGGGGCGACGTTAGCGACGCGCTTCACACGTGGTCGGGCCTGGGCATTTTCGCGGGCTGCGCCCTGACGCTGGTCGGCGCGGGCATGGCAATCGCGCGATGGCAGGCTCCGGAGGTGCGGTCGAAGGGGAGTACGCGTGCGCTATATCGACCGGTGGAGGCCGTGGGCCGGGCCGCACTTTACCTTGCCGCCTTGCTGGCGTTCGCCGTGCCCTTTGCCGTCGCCGAGCGCCCCCATGCAGGCGGGGCCTCCATCGCATGGCCGGAGAGCGTGGCGGGAGAGCATTTTGGTATTGCTGCGCCGGATCCCGCGCTGGAATCCTATCGCGCTGTATTTCTGGGCACGATGGTCCAAGGTACCCTGGAGCCAAGTGGCCGGTTGGTGCTGCTTCGCCAGTGCGTGGAGCCGACCCTGAGTCTGCACACGTCGGAGAACTGCTATGTCGTTGCGGGCTTCCAATGCGCGGCGTTGCCCGCCGAGCCGGATGCGCAGGGTCACCTTTGGAGCCGCTTCAGCGCGGTGCATCCGGACGGGCGGTCGTATGTGGTGAAGCAGTGTTTCTTCAGCGTCGACGCGAATTCCGTGAAGGCGTCGAGTCGATTGGAAGACTGGACGGCGGGGCGTCCGTCCTGGCCGGACTCTTCAAGCTGGTACTGGGCTGCGGCGCGTCCGGGGGCAGCGGTGGGGCATACGCTGGCGGTGACGATTGCGGAGGATAATTGACAATTGACAATTGACAATTGACAGTTGACAGTTGACAGTTGACAGTTGACAGTTGACAGTTGACAGTTGATAGTTGACAGTTGACAGTTGACAGTTGACAGTTGACAACGGGGTGGGGTTTAAGGGGCAACACGCTGACCTATCTGCCCGATGGGACCGATGGGACCGATGGGACCGATGGGAACGATGGGAACGACGGGAACGACGGGAACGATGGGACGCTGAGGGGCTCAGCTTGGCTTTCAGTTTCCTAGTTTGTACTGGAAGACTGCCCGGCGGTTGAGGGCGCGGTTGGCGGGGGTGTTGTTGGGCACGGCGGGGTTGGTTTCTCCTTTGCTTTCGGCTTTCACGCGTTCGGGGGCGATTCCGCTGGCCTTCATGTAGTCCACAACGGCCTGGGCCCTGCGGAGGCCGAGTTGCTGGTTGTAGGCTTCGGAGCCGGTGTCGTCGGTGTGGCCGACGCAGGTTACCGTGTCGCCGTTGTATTTTTGCATTTCCGCGATCACTTTTTGGATTTCGGCGATACCCTCGGGGCGGAGTTCGGCGCTGTCGGGGTGGAAAAGCAGGTTGTTCAGGATCACGTGTCCGCAGACGATTGGGGGTTGCGGCTCGACCACAGGGGGCGGCACGGGTGTTTCAGCGGCGGTGGGCGCAGGGGCGAGCACTTGTTTGCTGTAGATCCTTCCCTTGTTTCCGCCCCGGTCGGTTCCCACCGGCCACCACCAGTGTCCGGTGCGTCCTTTGGAGTCGGGTTGGGGGCTTCGGG
The DNA here is from genome assembly GCA_942492815.1 of Candidatus Hydrogenedentales bacterium. GTDB lineage: Bacteria > Hydrogenedentota > Hydrogenedentia > Hydrogenedentales > JAEUWI01 > JAEUWI01. Next base: position 1,604,007 of record OW818658.1, read on the forward strand.
CTCCGGGTGCGGTGCCCCAGCCTTTGGGTTGCGGATTCTCGGCGCGTGCGGTGCCTGGAGCGCTGAGGGCCGTGATGACGAGCGCGGTAAGGATGGAGGATGTACGAATTGCCCTGCATGTCTTCATGTTGTGCTCCCTCTGGATTTCCGTGTGCCGCATTAATACCATAACGACGCGGAGAGTTCCATCGGGATGGGACGGTGTGTGGACTCCGGGAAAAATGGGGTTGAATGCCGCCATAGCGTATGTTAAGTTGCAGCGATATAACCGCAGACGGCGGTGGGCCCCGATTCGTCCAGGTGGACGACTGCGGGGGCGCGGTCAGGAGGCACCCGGCACCATCGCCCGGGCCACGAGGGAGAGTTCGTTATGCAATGGAACACGGATGCGTCGCAACTGGCGAACCAATATATGGACGATGTGCGTCGGGCCTGCCAGGCGCGGGGAATGGACCCGGAGCCGGTGGCGAAGCAGGTCTACAACCGTATCCTTGCGCAAGTGATTGCAAGCGGGGTGGAAGTAGTAAGCATCGATCTGATCCGGGGCCTTCTGGTGGCCGCAGGTCCGGCGGATGGGCAGGTTCCGGGAAGTGTTCCTCCACCACTGCCGCCGGGTGGTGGCTACGCCGCCAGTCCTGCGGGCTATGTTCCGCCGCCGCCACCTCCGCAACGGAGTGGTCTGTCGGGCGGGCCGCTGGCGTGTCTGGTAATCGTTGTTGTCTGCTTCGGGATGGTGGCGATCATGGGGGTTCTCGCAGCCATTTTGTTGCCGGCGCTGGCCCGGGCACGGGAGGCCGCCCGGCGCGCGAGTTGTCAGAACAATCTGAAGCAAGTCGGCCTTCAACTGATGATTTATGCGAACGAGCACAATGGGAAGTTTCCGGCTTTGGTGCATGAGCCGAACTACCTGATTTTCGGCCAGGATGTGTTGAAGTCCATGGAACTCGCGTTGCTCCAGTGCCCCGCGGAAGAAACGAACTTCTCCGAAACGATGGAGGACGGAACGATCTTTGCGGATTCTGACTATCTCTATCTTGGATTTGCCTTACGCGATCAGGCGGATGTGGATGCGGTGGTGGAGGCTTTTGAGGAGGGCGGGTCGGATTTCGAAGCCCTGGCTGCCCGTGAATCGATACCGGGGCCCCGAGGGGATATTGTGCCCCTGCGCGATGATCTGCCCGATCCCGCAATGGTTCCAGTCATGGTGGAGTGGGCCAATGTGCATGTGCCCGATGGCGCCAACGTGCTGTATCTGGACGGGCATGTGGAGTATGTGAAGCACGGGAGCAAGTTTCCCATGACGGATGAATTCTTTGGTGCCATCGAAGCGTTGATTGCGGAAAGCGAGTAGCCCTCCGGGTCGCCCGGTCGGAATCCCGCCATGCTACAGATCGAACGCATAGAAATCGGAAGCTCCATCTTTGAGGAGATCCGCGAGATTCGCCGTCGTGTCTTCATTCAGGAGCAGGGCGTGTCCCCGGCCAATGAGTTTGACGATACCGACCGGGAGGCGGTCCATTTCCTGGCGTGGCTCGATGGCTCGGCGGTCGGGACGGCCCGGCTCTATGGCGAAGGCGCCGTGGCCCGGATCGGCCGGGTGGCGGTGCTGGCCCCCGCGCGGAGTCGGGGCGTGGGGATTGCCATCATGGAGCACGCGCTGGCGGAGGCCCGTCGACTCGGCTATGATGAAGTCGTGCTTCATGCGCAGACGCGGGTGCGCGAGTTCTATGAGCGACTCGGTTTCCAGGCGGAGGGCGACGAGTATGAAGAAGAGGGGATTCCGCATGTGTCGATGCGGCTGCTTTGGCTGACGTCGTCGGACGAGGGAGCGGAGCCGAAATAACGTCATTTGTAAGCTGGCTTACATACCGGCCGGGCAATATGTAGTACTTTAAATATATGTTTTGGGCCGTGTCCAACCTGGATAGCGGTGAGAGCGTGAGGATTGGTGTGGTTGTGCGGACTGCACAATGCGATCCCCTGGCCCGGACGGGACTTCAAGCAAGGCAGGGTATTCGGGAATGGTAGGGATGGGCGTAGCAGGGAGTCAGAGAACGTTGGGCCTCTCGGTTCTGCTGGCGCTTTTGTGTCTTGGGGGCTGCGCGCCCGCCGTGATTCCAGCGCCTGAGTCCCTGTATGTGCGGGATGTTCAAGGGGAAGTTTTCGATATCACGCCGGTGCGGGGCGAAGTGAAGCCGCTTTTGCACCGCCGGGGTTCCTTTGAATACAAGTGCACGGAGTGCCACAACGATTTCAAGAGCGCGCAGCGGCAGAATGCCGAGATTCCCGAGCACGCGGAGATCAATGCCCGCTTCAATCACGGTCTCAATACTTTCTGCGTGAATTGCCACCATCCTTCCGATCGCAATTCCTTCGTGGCCCACGATGGCAGCCCGATTCCGTCGACCGAACCCGCGCTGTTGTGCTCCAAATGCCACGGGCCGACCTATCGCGAGTGGGAGGTGGGGATTCATGGCCGCCAGAACGGCGGATGGGAGCGAGACAATCCGGCGCGCAAGAAGCTGCTTTGTATCCAGTGTCACGATCCGCACCAGCCCGCGTTTGCTTCGATGGTGCCCGATCCCCCCACGATCCGGAGCCGCTTCGAGGTCCGTGGGGACCATAGCGTAGCGCATGTCGCAGCAGAAGAGCCCAGCCCCGACGGAGGCGCACCATGACGAATGAGCAATCGGACGCGGGTTTGAAGCGTCGCAACTTTTTGAAGATGGGGGCGGGGGCGGCGATTGCGACTGCGGCGGCGGCCACGCTTGCCCCGCTGCGCCATCTGGCGGCGGGCTCGCTGGACGGTTTCTTCCAGCAGCACTACAAGCGGTTGTCGGAGGAAGACCTGTCGGCCATTATGTCCCGCCTGGAGGGCGAGATTGCACGTGACTATGGCACGAAGGTCACCATCCGGGATCTCAAACCGAAGCCGGGCGTGCGATATGCCTATGCATTGAATTTGAGCCGCTGTAACGGTTCACGGCGCTGTGTGACGGCGTGTGTTCAAGAGAACAACCAGTCCCGCGATCCGGAGATTCAGTACATCAAAGTGTTGGAGATGCCGGGTGGCACGTTTGACGTGGAAAAGTCGGACCACCACTACGATACGGACCAGGTGCCGCAGAAGGAGAAGTACTACCTTCCCGTGCAGTGCATGCAGTGCGAAAATCCGCCCTGCACCAAGGTGTGTCCCGTGGAAGCGACGTGGAAAGAGCCCGACGGCATCACGGTCATTGATTACAACTGGTGCATCGGTTGCCGGTATTGCATGGCGGCGTGTCCCTACGAGGCGCGGCGCTTCAACTTCAGCAAACCGGAGATCCCGAAGGAAGAGATCAACCCGAACATGGGCTATCTCAGCAACCGGATCCGCCCGGCGGGCGTGGTGGAGAAGTGTCACTTCTGCCTGCACCGCACGCGCGAAGGAAAGAATCCGGCGTGCATGGAGGTGTGCCCCACGGGCGCGCGGGTCTTCGGCGATTTGAACGATCCGGAGAGCGAGATTCGGTACATCATCTCGAACAAGCGGACGTATATCTTGAAGGAAGAAGCGGGCACGATTCCGGCCTTCTTCTACTACTTCGATGCGTGAGGGGAGCGTCACATGCTAAAAGACTATCTGGTCTTCCTGTGGCGGGCCGTCAAGCTTGGTTTCACGGGCGGGAATGCCTTTTATGCCTGGATGATCTTCCTGACCCTGCTCTCGGGGCTCGGGGGCTGGGCCTATACGACCCAGTTTGTGGAGGGGCTCCAGACGACCGGCATGACGGATCAGGTGAGCTGGGGTGCCTATATCGCCAATTTTACTTTCCTTGTCGGCGTCGCGGCGGCTTCGGTGATGCTGGTTATTCCGGCGTACATCTACCGCAACAAGGACATGCACGACATCGTGCTCTACGGCGAGTTGCTGGCTGTGGCGGCCATCGTCATGAGCCTGCTCTTCGTAGTGGTGGATCTCGGGCGTCCCGATCGCTTCTGGCATTTGATCCCCTGGGTGGGCGTGTTCAATTTTCCCGGATCGCTGCTGTCGTGGGACGTGATCGTGCTCAATGGTTATTTGCTGCTCAACCTGCACATCTGCGGCTATCTCCTCTATGTGAAATATCTCGGGCGAAAACCGACCGCCAAGTTCTACATTCCCTTTGTTTTTCTCTCGATCGTGTGGGCGGTGAGCATCCACACGGTCACGGCTTTCCTGTATGTCGGCCTGGTGGGGCGTCCCTTCTGGAACGCGGCCATTGTGGCACCGCGCTTTCTGGGGTCGGCCTTCACTGCGGGGCCGGGCATTCTGATCATCGCCTTTCAGATCATGGAGCGCCTCAGCGGCCTTCACGTGAATGAGCGGGCCTACACGCTGCTTCGCCAAATCATCACGGCCTCGCTGCTGATTAACCTGTTCATGTTGTTTTGCGAGGCCTTCAAGGAGTTCTATTCCGCCGCGCTGCATAACGCCTCGGCGAAGTATCTGTTTTTCGGGCTGGATCATCACGGCCACACCTACAACCTGCTTGTGCCCTGGATCTGGACCGCCATCGTTATGGAGGTTATCGCGGCGGTTATTCTGGTCGTGCCGCCAGTCGCGCGGCGCCGGCGCTATTTCAACACGGCCTGCGTACTGGCCTGCACAGGCATCTGGATTGAGAAAGGAATGGGACTCATCATTCCGGGCTTCATTCCCACGCCCCTGGGCAACATTGTGGAATACATGCCCAGCGTCAACGAAGTGCTGGTATGCGTGGGCATCTGGGCCTTTGGTTTTCTCTTGTTCTCCTGGATGGTCCATCTGGCTGTCCCGATCATGAACGGTACGTTTTCGAAGAACTCGGGGGAGCCCGTCTCTCCCGCCGCAGCCATAAAAGGAGAGGTGTCATGAATATTACGAGACGTTGCGTGGGCGTGCTGGCCGGCGTGCTGGCATTCGTGGCGGGCGGGTCGGCCCTGGCCGCGGGATACATGCTGCCGGAGATTTCGGTCGAATCGAAGGAATGCATCGAGTGTCACAAGATGCAGAGCAAGGTGATCTACGAGCAGTGGGGGGACAGCAAGCACTTTCGCGGCAATATTGGCTGCTTCGAGTGCCACAAGGCGGAGCGCGAGGACAAAGACGCCTACGACCACTATGGCAAGGTAATCGCCACCATCGTGAGTCCCAAGGACTGCGCCCGCTGCCACGAGAAGGAAGTGGAGCAGTTCGTGTCTTCGCACCATGCCAAGGCGGCGCGGATCCTGGGTTCGCTGGACAACGTGCTGGCGGAGGTGGTGGAAGGGAACAACGACTTTATTACGCCTATGTTCCCCATGGGCGTTTCCGCCGCCGCAGTGAACGGCTGCTGGCAGTGCCATGGTTCCGAGGTGAAGGTGATGCCCGACGGCAAGCTGGATCCGGCGACCTGGCCCAATTCCGGTATCGGCCGCATCAATCCGGACGGATCCGAAGGGTCGTGCTCCGCGTGCCACTCGCGGCATGCGTTCTCGGTGGAGCAGGTGCGCAATCCGGAGAACTGTGGCAAGTGCCACATGGGCCCGGACCATCCGCAGATCGAGATTTACAACGAGTCGAAGCACGGCGTGGCCTTCCGGGCGAACATCGACAAGATGAATATGGACAGCCCGAAGTGGGTGGTGGGCGAGGACTACAGCGCCGCGCCGACCTGCGCGACCTGCCACATGAGCGCGACGAAGGATCAGCCGGTGACGCACGACGTGGGGATGCGCATCAGTTGGAACAACCGCCCGGCGGTATCGGTTCGTCCGGAAGTGGCGGATGCGAAGATGGGCCTGCCCGGCAAGGACGTGAGCTGGGAACAGCGCCGGGACAACATGGAGAACGTCTGTCTGAATTGCCACAACCAGAACTATGTGGACGCCTTCTACACGCAATACGACGGCCTGCTGGATCTGTATCACGAGAAGTTTGCCAATCCGGGCCTGGAGCTGATGGCGCTTGCCAAGCCCCTCTTGAAGCCGGTGGAATTCGGCAACAAGATCGACTGGACATGGTACGAGATCTGGCACCACGAAGGCCGTCGCGCGCGCCACGGCGTCTCCATGATGGGGCCAGACATTACGCACTGGCACGGCACCTATGAAGTGGCCAAACACTTCTATACGAAGTTCATTCCCGAGCTGGAAGAGCTGATCGAGGACGGCAAGGCATCCGGCGATGCGACCAAAGAAGCGGCCGCAGTGGCGCTTGAGGCGAAGCTGGAGGAGGTGTTGAAGAGCAACAACCACCGCTGGTTCAACGGCGAAATGGATGAGAAGGAGAAGGCGGAGCGCAAGAAGCGTATGGAAGAGTTCCAGGAACGCTACAAGTAAACGGTTTCAGCAAATTGAATGGGCTGGTTGCGGTACGAGGCAACCAGCCCATTTTCTATTTGCCTGGGGAGGCAAGGGTCGCCGTTTGTGGTTAACAGAGGAGGATTGACCACGGAAGAGCCTGGAGCGGCCTCCGGCCGCAACGCAATGATTCACCACGAAGGCCACGAAGAGCACGAAGAAGAAAAAGGGAAGGAAGCGTTCTGCAACTATGATTCCCCGCTGCAATCCAGGCAAGACCTGATTGAACTCGCGTCTTTACGTGCAATGTATCAGGAAGAAAGCTTGGCAAGGGTGACTAAATCCAAGCTAATCCACCGGCTCTGCCGGTGAGAATTCAACAGGGTCCGCCGTTCGGCCGTTACATTAGTCGCTGTTACAACACGTGGGACATGATTCGCGACGGGTTCCGCAAGCTGGAACCAGTATTAGCTCCGTAGGAGCGGCAGTCAATAGCCCGGGGCGTAAGCCCCGGGTCGACGATCCGCAATTCGTTTCAATCCGCGAAGCGGATGGTAGAGCAATACGACGCGAATCTGCCATCCGCTTCGCGGATTCATCGGTACGTTGCCAAGGTTCCTGGGGCTTACGCCCCAGGCTATTGACTGCCATCCGCTTCGCGGATTGGTGACGTTGCGGTCCTGAGTAGCAAGCCAGAAATCGAGTCGCGCGCTTCACCCGGATGAACCCCATAGACCTTGGCAAACTGAACCTTTACCTGGACTAAACGGACCCTTTTAGGGGCCTTCCTCATACCACCGGTTCTACCGGTGGTTACTAATTGACCGCCGAAGCCCACTGCAATGCGGCAGACTCTCTTCTCTTCGTGTTCCTCGTGCCTTCGTGGTGAATGCTTCTTGTGTTTCTATCGTGGCCGGGCGGCGTATCGAGTCACACCCCAGCATTCACGCCCCGATAAATTGGATGCGCAAGCCCGGTGCCGTCGGACGGTTCGTGTTGACAGGCGGGGGGCTTCCGTGTTAGACAGAGTATAGAGAGACCTTCACCGAGAAGGCCGTGCGGTTCAGGTTGAGAAAGGCCCAATGGCAGTTTGGGCAGGGCAGAACGATGAGCCACGAGATCGAAGATGCGCCTCCGCCCCACGAGGTGACGAAATTACTGTGGGCGCACGCGGACGCAACCGCCGAACGCGTTATCGAGCGATTGGGCGGGCCGCTCCGGCTGGCCAATCTGGAGCAATTCCTGCGGGACAAGCAGTGCCTGCGCTATGTGACGTCGATCCACTTCGACGGGGATGCCTTGGAGCCTCACCAGTTTGCGGAGCCGGTGCTTCACGGCGAAGGGGCGGAACGCCATTGCTGCCTCTACATCCACCCGCGCTATCAGGGCTATCCCGAGTCCGTTCCGTATCTGGTGGCGTATATGGCCGCCGCGATTACCTATGGCGATGCCGCCGATCCGGATCTGTGCGAGCATCTGGGCTCCATGCTGGTGAAAGAGTCGAAGGAAGTCTTCTACGCGCGGATATGCCGGTTGGCGGACCTGACCTGATCGGGGTTGTGACACGGTAATTGCGTTAAAATGGGTTCATCTGGGTATTGCGTGAGTGAGCGTTAGCGAAGTAAAAACTGTCCGAAGTTGAAGTTTTTAACCACGAATGGACTTAGAACAGCCTTTGGCCGTAACCAAAAGAGTTGAACCGCAAATTTACGCAAATTCTATCCATGCCTTGAAAAGTCGGTTGCACTTGCAGTGTGCAAGGCGTTGGTCAGACTGATTTGCACATGTTTATTTCCGTGAAGTTCCGTGCCCTTCCGTGTCAATGCTTTTTTTGACCACGGAAGGGCACGGAATTTCACGGAAAGTTCTCCTTGAAGTGTTCGCTTCGTAAATCCATGAACACCAAATTGTTATAAGCCTATTGGATGAAAGATCTTGCTGAAAAAGCAAGATAATGACGGATAGAAGTACGGATTTGCCCGAAAAAGAAACCGGTATTCACCCCATGATATCGGCAACTTTGTAGATCCGCAGCCTGGTCTTCGGTAGTTCGGTAGCCCCTTTGAATTTCACCGTACGATCAAAGCCAGTTGCTCTGTCCGCGCAACTTCGTTGCACGGGCCGGGGGCTGGAAAGCCCCCGCTCCATATTTCCGCAGTTTCGTTGGTTTTAATGCGGCGGCCTTGGGGCCTGCGAAGGGGTCCCCTATTTCGAGGTGACTTTTTCGAGGATGTCGAGCAGTTGCTTGAGGCGGTAGGGCTTGCGGATGTAGGCGGCGACCTCCTTGAAGATGGCGGGGGAGGAGCTTTCACTTTCGCTGTAGCCGCTGCTGAGGATGATCGGAATTCCAGGGTTGATCTCGCGCATCCTTATGCAGGCGGTTTCGCCGTTCATCCGGGGCATGGTGAGGTCGAGGAGGACGGCATTGAGCGTGGCGTGGTGGGTCTCGAACAGTTCCACCCCTTCCTGGCCGTCCACGGCGGTAATGACCTCGTAGCCGCTGTGTTCGAGGATGCGCCGCGCCGCGTTGCGGACGAGTTCCTCGTCATCAACGACGAGTACGCGCATGCCCGGAGCAATCCCTTCCGAGTACACTTCTTTTGTTTCTGGAATCGCGACGGGTGCCGCCGGGTGGGGTACGGGCTGGAAATAGACGCGGAACGTGGCCCCTTCGCCGAGGCGGCTCTTGAGTGAAACGAGGCCGCGATGGGCGTAGACGATTCCGAGCACGGCGGCCAGGCCGAGGCCGGAACCGTGGTGCTTGGTGGTGTAGAAGGGGTCAAAAATCCGGGTGATGGCGTCTTCATGGAGGCCCGCACCGGTGTCTGAGACTTCCAAGTATACATAAAGTCCGGGTACGGGCCCGTGCTGGTGAAGGAGCTTCGAAAAATCGGGTTCCTTGAGCAACTCAGTTCCGGTCGTGATGGTAACGGTGCCGGGCGCGCCCACGAGCGCGTCGGACGCATTGGTCACGAGGCTTAAGAGCACCTGGCGGAGGTGGGCCGGGTCGGCGCTGATGGCGGGGAGGGCAGAGTTTCCGTGGAGGACCAGGGTAGCCTTCGGCGCCAGGGTCATGCGGAGGAGTTGCTGGGTGCCCGCCACCAGTTCGTCGAGATTGACGATTTGCTCTTCCCTCGGGGCCTTTCCCGCGTAGGCGAGGAGCTGGTGGCATAGGTCGGCTGCCCGCTGGGAACTCTCCAGGATCTCCTGGCAGGTCTGCACGTGCTCGCTTTCCGATTTGAGACAGCGCGAAAGGTGGTCGGCATTGGCCATGACGCCCACGAGCAGGTTGTTGAAATCGTGGGCCACCCCGCCGGCGAGTATTTCCAGGCTTTCCATCTTCTGACGGCGCTGGATCTGTTGCTCCCGGAGGCGGCGTTCGGAGATGTTTTCGAGCACGGCAACGAGTATGCTGGCCTGGCGGTAGTCGGTGGGGACGGGGGTAGCCACGATGCTGAACTGGATGACGGTCTCGTCCCGGCACAGGAGGCGCGTCTCAAAGGAATGACGGGCGTCGCCGGAGGATTGGATTTTCTCGAGGGCGGTCCGGAATGCGCTGCGGTCGTCATCCTGGACCAGGCTTTCCAGGCCGGTATCGTGAAGCTGGCGCACGGAATAGCCGAGTTCGGCGGCGAGGGTCTGATTGCACTCGATGAGGCGTCCCTGAGAAGACATGACGAGAATGCTTGCTGGGACGTTGTCGAAGACGGCCCGGAAGCGTCCTTCGCTCTCTCGGAGCACGGCTTCGGCGCGATTTCGGTCGTCGATTTCCTTGAGGAGCTGGCGGTGTTGCAGGTTGAGGGTCTCCCGGGTGGTGTCCAACTCGAAGACCATCCAGAAAAACCCGAAGACCCAGGCGGCGATGCCCGCGAGGTCGGTCATGCTCATGATGAATTCGCGGAATGTTCCCTGTGCGCCGAGGAGGGGGTGGGTATCGAGTGCGGGAATTTCCGCGACGATGCGCAGGACGATGGACGCGACGAGAGCACCGCCGGCGAGGAGCATCCATCCGCGGACGGCCCTGCTGCCCCGTGTGCCAGCGACGAGGGTGGCAATGGCGGCGCAAGCCAGGAGCACGGAGGATATGGAGAGGACTTCGGCGAAAAGGGAAGGGGCCGAGCCGAGCCCCAGGAGAAATCGGGAACCCAGCTCAAGCGCAAAGGCGACAGCGAGTGTAATGAGCAGTCTGCGCCGCAGCGCCGGGGTAAGCGGGGCCTCGTGGGCCGTTTCCAGGGAAGGTACTCCAGAATTCGACAACTTCGCTCTCCATCCGCTAAGGTACTGGCGACGCCCGGGTCTCGATTGATGGCTCATTGACACATGTAATCGAGCCAGATTTACGAGTTCGTATTGCCGACTTCGTATTTGTAAATAGTACCATAGCGCCGAGAAAGAATTAAAAGATCATGGATGGAATTGCTCTGAAATCGGCCCTGCGCGCGGGCCAACGGGTCTACGGGACCTGTGTGCTGTCGCCGTCGCCGCTGTGGCCCGCCATGCTTGCGGGGACGGGGCTCGATTTCGTGTTTATCGATACGGAGCATATTCCGCTTGATCGCGCGCAGGTTTCGTGGATGTGCCAGGCCTACGCAGCGAAGGGTCTGCCCCCCATCGTCCGCATACCCGCGCCGGATCCCTACGAAGCCTGCAAAGTCCTTGATGGTGGTGCGGCGGGCGTGGTGGCGCCGTACCTGGAGAAGATCAGCGATATACAAGCCCTGCGCGGCGCGGTGAAGTACCGTCCATTGAAGGGCGAACGTCTGGAGAAGGTGTTGAGTGGGGCGGAGGTTCTGGACGAGACGCTCCAGGGCTATCTCGGCGGCTACGCGGCGGATAAGTTGATGGTGGTGAATATCGAAAGCACGCCGGCCATCGAGCGTCTGGATGAAATACTGGATGTGCCTGATATTGACGCGCTCCTGATCGGGCCTCACGATCTATCGATCAGCCTGGGGATACCGGAGCAGTACCAGCACCCGACCTTCACGAAGGCGATCACGACGATTATCGACAAGGGCCGCTCCCGGGGCGTGGGGGTGGGTTTTCACTATTCCTTTGGCATCGACGACGCCGTGGCCTGGGCCCGAGCGGGGGCCAACCTAATCGTGCACAGCTCGGACTATTTCCTGGTCCGGGACGCACTGCGGCATGATCTTAAATACCTGCATGACTCGTTGGGCGACGTTCGTGATGGCGGCGGCGGCGAGGATATGGTGGTCGTGTAACGGTTCGGTTACAGGATTGACGTAACACTTTAGCCGAATGAAGCGCCCTCACCCGTTTTAAAATCGGGGGACGGTCCCGCACGTTGGGGTGTGCCGGGTTCGGGCGTGGAATTCCTGCACGGGGAGAAGCACCTTTGCGGATCGCGTGCCCTTACGTGCAGGACGGTCCCCTTGGGGCCGCGCGCGTCGTGTTGCTCGCCGCTCGGGGGGAGAATGATACCATAGGGGCAGGCAGCACGTTGCGCCAGGTGTCGGGCCGGTGCGGTGCATTACGGAAAGCAGGTCTGTGAGAATGCAAAACGGCCAGACGGAAGAACATGTACGGTTGCGGGAAGATGCCCGGCGCGAGCGCAACTGGAAGCGGTGGGGACCGTATCTGGCGGATCGCCAGTGGGGCACGGTGCGCGAGGACTACTCTGCGGATGGAGAGGTGTGGTCCAACTTTATCCACGAGCACGCACGCAGCCGCGCCTATCGCTGGGGGGAAGACGGGCTGCTGGGCATCTGTGATCGCCAGTGCCGATTTTGCTTTTCAATCGCCTTGTGGAACGGTCGCGACCGGATCCTCAAGGAGCGGCTCTTCGGCCTTTCCAATGGGGAGGGTAATCACGGCGAGGACGTGAAGGAGTGCTATTACTTTCTCGAATCGACGCCCTCGCACACGTATATGAAGGCGCTCTACAAGTACCCGCAGAATCCCTTTCCCTACGAACAGCTTATCCGCGAGAATGCGGCCCGTAGCCGGGTGCAGCCGGAGTACGAGCTGACGGATACGGGCATTTTCGAGGGAAACAACTACTTTGACGTCTTCGTGGAGTATGCCAAGGCCGATGACAACGATATCCTGATCCGGATTACGGTGGAGAATCGAAGCACCCGGGCGGCGACGCTGCACGTACTGCCCACGGTGTGGTTTCGCAATACCTGGGGCTGGGGGGCATTTCACGAGAGCGGGCGCCAGAAGCCCTGGCTCTGGCTCCACGACGCGTCGGGCATCGGCATAGAGCATGAAACCCTGGGAAAGTACTTCCTCGAAATCGATCCGCGGGACGGCGTTCCGCCGGTGCTCTTTACCGAGAACGACACGAACCGTGTCCTTCATCTGGGCGGCGCGGACGATGGCGGGCATTACAAGGACGCCTTTCACGAATACGTGGTCCGAGGCAAGAAGAATGCGATAAACACGGAGGAGGAGGGCACCAAGGCGGCGCCATGGTTTCAGCGGGTCGTGCCGGCGCAGGGAAGCTGGGAGATCCGCCTGCGGCTTCATGAAGACGTGCAACGCCCAGACGCCCTCTTCGGCGAGGAATTTGATGCGATCTTCGCGCTGCGCAAGAACGAGTCGAAAGCCTTCCACCAGGCGATCACCCCCGCCGATGCGACCGAGGAGATGGCGCGGATCCTGAAGCAGGCCCGCGCCGGGCTGCTGTGGTCCAAGCAGTTCTACCATTATGTGGTGAGCACGTGGCTGAAGGGCGATTCCAAGTTCGCCAGTCCGCCCGCGGAGCGGAAGATCGGCCGCAACCACGACTGGAAACATTTTTACGCGCGGGACATCCTGTCCATGCCCGACAAGTGGGAGTATCCCTGGTTTGCGGCGTGGGACACGGCCTTTCACATGATACCCTTTGCGGAGCTGGATCCGGACTTCGCGAAGTCGCAATTGGAGCTGTTGCTTCGCGAGTGGTATCTCCATCCGAATGGTCAGATCTCGGCTTACGAGTTTAATTTCAGCGATGTGAACCCGCCCGTGCACGCGTGGGCCTGCTGGCGCGTGTTCAAGATGACCGGCCCGCGGGGCAAGCGCGATCGGGCCTTTCTTGAGCGAGTGTTTCACAAGCTCCTGATGAACTTCACCTGGTGGGTCAACCGCAAGGATCCCCACGGCAACAATCTATTCGCGGGCGGCTTCCTGGGCCTCGATAACATCGGGGTATTCGATCGGTCCAAGCCCCTGCCCATGGGGGGCGAACTGGAGCAGGCGGACGGCACGGCGTGGATGGCTTTTTACTGCACCACGATGCTGGCGATTTCGTTGGAGCTTGCGGAGAAGAATCCGGCCTACGAAGATATTGCCTCCAAGTTCTTCGAACACTTTGTCCACATCGCGGACGCGATGAATCACCTCGGGGAGCACGGACTCTGGCATGAGGGCGATGGTTTCTACTACGACCAGATCTATGCGAAGGGCAAGGCGACGCCGATACGGGTGCGCTCGCTTGTGGGGCTTATACCACTACTGACGGTGGAGGTGCTGAAGGAGGAGGTCCTGGAGAAGCTTCCGGGTTTTCGCAGGCGCCTGGATTGGTTTCTGGCGCACCGCAGGGACCTGCGGCGCACGACGACCTATCTCGAACGCCGCACGAAGCCGGACGGATCGCGTTGGGAGTTGCTGGCGATTCCCACGCGGGCTCGCCTTGAGCGGGTGCTGGCCTATCTGCTGGATGAGAACGAGTTCCTCTCTCCCTACGGGATTCGATCGCTGTCGAAGGTTCACGAGAAGCATCCCTTCACCTACAAGGATGGAGCGACGGGCAACTCCTGGAGCGTTTCTTATGTGCCGGGCGAGTCGGACACGGGCATGTTTGGTGGCAATTCCAACTGGCGTGGACCCATCTGGTTTCCGCTGAATTATCTGATAATTGAAGCGCTGGAGCGCTATCATTACTTTTACGGCGACACGCTGTTGGTAGAATGCCCGACGGGTTCGGGCAACCGGGTAAACCTGCAACAGGCCGCGCGGGAGATTGCGCGCCGCCTGGCGGGATTGTTCAAGCCCGACGAATCGGGCGCGCGCCCGGTACACGGCGAGGAGCATCGCTATGCGAACGATCCACACTGGCGCGAGCTGGTGCTGTTCTATGAATATTTTCACGGCGAGTCCGGCAAGGGTCTGGGGGCCAGCCATCAGACGGGCTGGACCGCGCTGGTAACGCGCCTGCTTACCTGCCACGATCTCTGGTAGGTCCCTGGATTAATGAGAGGAATAGTGCTATGAGTTCAGCGCCGCCGGTGTCGAAGCACACCACGTCTCGTGGCGTCGAGATTTACAAGTTCCCCGTTTGGGCCTTCGAGAACCACTACACCAACTGTTACCTTGTGCTGGATGGCGCGCTGACGCTTATCGATTGCTCCTCCGGCATCGGCGATTCGAACGAGATCCTGCGTCGGGCTTTTGACGAAGCGCGCGAGGCCTTTGGACTGGTGGCGTCATTGGAGGACGTGGAACGGCTTATCATCACCCATGGTCACATCGATCATTTCGGCGGTGCGAATTTCGTGGTGGAGGCGTCCGGCGCTCAGGTGGCGATTCATGCCCTCGATGTTTCCACGATCCGCAATTTTGAAGAGCGTCGAATTGTGGCGGCGAAAGATCTGCAGGTCTACCTGGAGCGATCCGGGATGACGCCGGCGCGCGTGGAATCCATGTTGGAAATGAACCGGTGGTCGAAGGGGTTGTTCAAGCCCATCGGCGTGGACATGGTGCTGGAAGAGGGGCCCGTGCCCGATAGCGCCTTCTACGCCTGGCACGCACCGGGCCATTGTCCGGGGCAGGTCTGTCTGATGCTCGACGATGTGCTGTTTACCGCGGACCACGTGCTGGAGCGCATTACACCGCACCAGTCCCCGGAGTTCATCACGCGGAACATGGGGTTGGGGCACTATTTTGACGCATTGAAGAAGATCCGGCGACTCGATGGGATCCGGCTTGGTCTTGGTGGGCATCTGGGGGACATTGAGGACGTGGGGCAGCGTATCGACGAAACCCTGGCCTTTCACCAGCAGCGCCTGGAGAAAACCCTGGCAATCTGCCGGCAACCGAGGAATCTGGAGGAGGTGTCTCGTGAGCTCTTCGGGCCGCGCAAGTCGTATCACGTGCTGCTCGCGATCCTGGAGGCGGGTGCCCATGTGGAGTACCTCTACGAGCGCGGATTGTTGCAGGTTGAGAATCATGAGACGATTGAGCACGCCGTCAATCCGGTGTTGCAGTACAAGGCGGTGTGATGGTTTCCACTGAGCATCTGGAAGGTGAAGGGGCGCGCCGGAAAGCGCGGAGTCCCTGGGCGAAGAAGCGGCGCAGGTTGATTGTGATCTTGCTTGTCGTGGCGGCCGTCCTGCTTCCGGCCTTGATCTGGCGGATCGGGATCAGCCGGGAAGCCCGCATGTTGTTGGCGGCGAGGGAAGCGGCCGGACAGCCGCTCACGATGGCGCAGCTCAATACCCGTTTCCCTGTTCCGACCGAAGGGGAGAATGGGGCCGACCTTTATCGGGAGGCCCTGGCTTACTACCAGGATGTGACCCCGGCCAAACTGGACCTTCTTCTCTGGATGGGAAAAGTTAGGCCTGTTCCGGGAGAAGCCCTGGACCCGGTGGTGCGGGATGCGACGTCGGAATGGATCGGTGCGAACGCGGGCACGCTGGAAAAATTGAAGGTTGCCGCCGGGCGCAAACAATGTCGCTACGTTGCCCCCTATCACCCCGCAGGCTATAACGAACTCTCCGTTCTGGACCGGCTTGACGTGCTTGCCGATCTGACGTGTGCGGCCGCGGTGCTTTTCGCGGATAGCGACGATGGCGCGGCCACATCCGATGCGCTGGAGAGTGCGCTGGCCCTTGCGCGTTCGCCGGGACAGGATGGCCTGTACATCACATTGACCCGACAGTGGGCTTTGGAAGACCAATTTCTGGAGGCGCTTCAGTATTGTCTGAGCCGGACCGAGGTTGCAGAATCCGTTCTTCAGTCGGTCGAGACGCACTTCGGGGCGGGACGCCGTCTTGATCAAATCCGCCATATGCTGGTTGTAGAGCAGTGCCTGTTCCTCGGGCGCATTCGGGAAGGGCGGCGCAGGGGAATGCCGCGAAACATCCTGATCGCCACCGGCGTGGGGGACTTGAACATCGGCGCGCACACACGATTGATGGGCGAAATTCTGGATTGGACCAACGCGCCCGTTGCCGATCGGCCCGCCATCGAACGACGTTTTGATGCGGAGATGAAGAAACTGTCGAAACGCGCCATGCTGTTTCTGACCGTAAATGTGTCCAGACCGCCTGGATATTGGGGTTTCTACCGGAAATCGTTGGACCAGGCCGCGTTGGCCCGGGCGGCGATGGCGGTGCGTCGCTATTCTCTGGCCCACGGCCGCTACCCGGACTCCCTGGAAGCGCTGGAGGCGGCGCTGCCCGCGGCGGAGCGCCTGCTACCTTCGACGGGGCGGAGCATAACGTACACGGTTGATGGGGGAGCGGTGGAACTGAGCAACGCTGTCGTGGATGTCGGCCTGTCCGCGCCTGCGGGACTGGGCGCGGGGGAGAGAAAGCCGCTGACGGTTCCAAACCCGGATTCGCTGCGATTCGTGCTGCTTGCGCCACCCGCCGAAGCGCCCTGAAATGTGAACGGCGCAGCCGAAGGGGGGCGACAGTTGCGCCGGGTCGGGCGAGGGCGTACTATGTCGCCCAAAGCGCTCGTCGTCCCCGGCCCAGGGCTGAGTTCGTTGCGTGCGCGCCAACACAGCAAACGGGAGGAAGTCTGGTTTGAAATACCTGATCGCCATTGCCTGTACGACCCTTGCATTCGCGGCCGGAAAAGTCGCGTCGGAAGGGACCGTCGCTGAGGGAGATACGCTGGAGATGCCATCCTACACGCTTGAACGCGCAAGCGAGAAGCCGAAGCTGGACGGAGACTGGGAGGGGGCGGCGTGGAAGAACGTGTCCGTGATCGATATTACCCATTTCTACCGTACCGACCTTTCGGATCATCGCCCGAAGACCCAGGCGAAGGGGGTATTTGATGATCTGGGGATCTACATCCAATTTCGCGTGGAAGATCGCTATGTCCGGGCGGTTGAGACGAAGTACCACGGCAAGGTATGGGAAGATGCCTGCGTGGAGTTCTTCGTCCAGCCCAAGCCGGAGCGCGGTTACTTCAATTTTGAGATCAACTGCGGGGGGACCATGCTCCTCTCCTATCAGGAGAATCCTGACTGGAAGGGGGATTCCCTTCGTCGTGCGGGCAAGGTGCCCTGGCGACTGGCGAAGCAGGTAAACATATTCCACAGCATGCCCGAGACGGTGGAGCCCGAGCAGGCGGAGTCCGTGGTGTGGCAGGTGGAGTACTTCATCCCCTTCGAGGTGCTGGAGGCCTACCTGGGTGAATTGGGGCCGCCTTCTGGTCAGACGTGGCGGGCCAACTTCTACAAGTGCGCCGAGAACAATTCCCACCCGCACTGGGCTTCCTGGTCCCCCATACAGGGCGAATTGAACTTCCACAAGCCCGGATTTTTTGCGCCTCTTACCTTTGCGAAATGATGACCACGGTTACATTTTAGCCGTCTGAAGTGATTTCAGTCTTGCAACGTGGATCCTGACCCAGCAAAGTGATCGTGCACGGCTGGGATCGCAGGCGTCCCGCCTGCATCATGCACAGCAGGTGCATGGGTTGTCTCCAAAGACACATTACTTCACGTTGATCGCGATTAAGGCAGATGACCACACTATGCTTCAGACGCACCTTCGGTGCGATGCAGGCGGGACGCCTGCGCTCCCAGCCGTGCGCACTCTTGATGGAGTATCAAGCCGTGGCGAGAAATCGGCAACCCGACGCCATTCCGCTAAAGTGTTACTCGACAGGGAATACGCTCATTGATCAGTATCCATGCGGGAAGTCATAGATCAGTGAGGCGCAGACGCGGTTTCTGAATTATCTGGACGGATGCGTTGGAATGTGGTAGCGTAGGTGCGAATCTCCTCGCAGTTGGGGGAGGGGTATTCAAAAGGCGGTACCGCTGGTTATCGAGGGAACCATGCACAAGAAGAAGTCTACACCCTGGGGGCGTCGTCGTCGTCGCCTGTATATCGTCTGTTTTGTCGTGGTCCTGCTCTTGTCGCCCGCCCTCGTCTGGCGTCTGCGATTGAGGACCGAGGTGCGCGAGGAGATCGCGGCGATTAAGGCGCTCGGCGTTCCCACTACGGACGAGGAGCACGCGGCGTGGCGAGCGCAGTTTCCCGAGCTTCCGCCCAATGAAGCCTATCCCCAGGCTGCGTCGGCGCTGGTAGCGCTGCCTTTTGAGGTGTACGAGAAATTCCCGTCCTTTCGAACACGGCACTCCGGCGAAGAGCTATTTGTTGTGCCCTACGACCCCGCCACGTCCGCCGTCATGCGGCAGCTTGTGGAATCGAACGGAGAAGCACTGCGGCTGCTCCATGAAGGGCGCACCCAGGTCAAAACCGGCCGAGCAAGCGGGTTGGGCCGGGGCGGCACGACCAAGGACTTCATGGAACTGTTGTGCGCGCAGGCCTGCGTGGCGGCGGAGTCGGGCGACGGCGCGCTGGCGGCGGAAGCAGTTCTGGATGGGCTCGCCTTTCTCAAGGCCTACTATGCCCGCCCCTGGTCCACTTCGCTGTATTCGCGGGGCGACGAGGTGGGGCAGTTAATGCGCGCGCTCGCCAGCGCGGCGGCGCGGGCGACGCTCCCCGAAGACAAGCTTCGCGAAATGCAGTCCTTGTTTGATGCGCCCAATTGGGAGGAGGAATTACGGCTTTCCACGATCGACTTCGCGGCGACCATGATCCAGGATATCAACGAACATCAGCCTTCCGAACCACCCGCTCGGATCGCGATCATGGTGTTCGGCCTCCTGGACCGGCACATGATCTATTCTATTCGTGACCAGCGACTTCGGCTTGAGACCATGGGCAAGCCCATGACAGCGCAGAAGGCCGCGTTTGATGCGTTCAAGGAGGGCGGCGGCTGGCGAAGTTTCAATACTTCCGGTCCCTCCATGGAATTGCGTGTGGCGACGGCGGGCATCGAGTTAATCGGCTACTACCAGAAAATGGGGACCCCTCCCGATTCTCTCGAAGCGCTCGCGCGGGAGGGCCTCGACCTGGAGGACTTCTATACGGGGCAGAATTTACTCTACAGACGCGATGAGTCGTCCGTGCGACTGTACAGTGTGGGTTTTGACCTGGAAGACAATGGCGGAGATGGCCGATCCGATGTGGTGTTTCAAGCGGTCCTGCCGACGAGGGGAAGCGTGGCCATTCCATGAGTCGCGCCTGTCGCAGCAATATCTTCCGAGGCCTGCGCGGACTCTGACGAAGTCGTCCTGGCCGAAATAGGTGAAGTCCCGTGGCGGCTTCAACATTCGCCGTCACCGATCTTCCTCCGGCGTCGTTATTCGGGTACTTATGCTGGTGCAGGCAACCCGAAGAAGGAAACCCAGAGTATGTCATCGAGCGATGCGGCATTGTTGGAGCGCTGGCGGCGCAAGTCGGATGCGGAGGCCTTCGCGGAGTTGGTGGGGCGGCATGCGGGCATGGTCTACGGCACCTGTCGCCGTCTGCTGGGCGACGGGGAAGCGGAAGACATGGTCCAGGAATGCTTCATCAAGCTCAGCCAGTCCACGCTGCGCCACGACCATTCCATTGGGGGCTGGCTTCACGCGGTGGCCACGAACGCCTGTCTGGACCGGCTGCGATCCACAAAGCGTCGCCATGTCCGCGAAGAAATCTTCGAAACGGCAAAGGCTCCGGCGGAAATTCAGTGGGATGATCTGCAAAGCTATGTGGATGAAGCCATCGCCGCGCTTCCGGAGGCCCTGCGCCAGCCCATTGTCTGCCACTTTCTGGAGGGCCAGACCCACCTGGAAGTCGCGGTGGCGCTTCACCTCACGCGATCCGGCGTTACGCGACGCATCCAGCGGGGCATTGAGGCCATCCGCGATACGCTCAAGCAACGGGGCGTGATCGTTCCGGCGGGCCTGTTGACGGCGCTGCTTGCGGAGAATGCCGTTCTCGCCGCGCCCGTTGCCTTGACCGCGGCACTCTCAAAGCTGGCGCTGGCCGGTGCGGGTGCACAGGCGGCGGCCGTCACGAGCGCCGGTTGGGCGGGATGGATCACGGCGAAGGCCGCCGTAACACTCCTGGTTGGCGGATCGGTGCTTGGCGCGGGCGCATGGTATGTGGTGAGTCGGATTCCCTCCGAAGCCGCCGTGGCGCCGGTCGCTGACGTGACGGTGGTGCCGCCCGCGCCGGAAAAACTGGCACAGGCCGACGCGGCGGCCCCCAACGAGGCCATCCCATCGGAAGTGCCGGGCTTTACCGTGATCGTGACCTCGCCCGAGGGCTATCCGCGACCGGACGTGGAATTCGGCACGGAGGACGAGTTTGAGCTGTGGGAGGGGCCGAAGTCCGATGCGTCAGGGAGTGTTACCTTGCCTGCGGAGGCGGCCGGTACGCGCTGGAAAGGTTTTTCGCGCGTGTTTCAGCGCTTCGCCCTGTTTGAAGTGCCCGAGCAACCGACTGTGGAGCCTATTCGTGTCGTGCTTGACTACGCGGACTGGCCCTTCTATGGCCGCGTGGTCGACGCGTCGGGAAAAGGCGTTTTCCTCGCGCATGTCGAGGTGCGCATTATCACGCCTGCGGGTGATACGTTCAGCTTCGGGACCTATCCGGCGGATGCCAATGGATACTACGACACTCGCGCTCCTGTTGCGGAGGGGGTTCAAATTCAGGTTCGGGTTGTGCCTCCGGGAGAAGAGACTCCCGGTCCGTGGTCGGAAGCACTCGTCTTGAAGGCGCGTCCGCGAAGCCTGATTTTGCCGACGCTTTCGATCAGCGAGGCCACGGCGAAGAACATCGCCGAGAATCAGAAACTTGAGGGCTGGCGCGAGCAAGAGGAAGAACGGCTGCGCGACCTTCCGAAGGCCGAAGCATACGCTGGATCAATCCAGGATTCGGAGGGGCGGCCCGTTGCCGGGGCCAATGTTAAGGTGAGGTTCAGTACGCGGCAGGGCTTTTCGGACTGGGTTGTTGCGGCGTCGGACGACGACGGACGATGGCGCGCCTGGATGCCTGCGGAGCTGAGCAGTGCCGAATTGCGCGTGCAACATCCCGATCATGTGGGAACGGTGCTCGGTTGGCCCCAGGATAGCCCGCCGCTGGAGCGCATGAAGGACGGCACGGCGGTGACCACGCTGGCGCGGGGCATTACCGTGGCGGGCGTTGTTCGCGACCCATCGGGCGCGCCGGTGGCCGATGCGCTGATTCTACCGCATACCTGGTATTCGCGCAATGCGGGCGGTCCCGAGCTCACGGCGCACGCGGCGATCGAAGACGACTACAGCGTTCGGACCGCCGCGGATGGGTCGTTCCGTGTGAAGGGGCTCCCGGAAGGGGAGCGAATGCTCCAGGTCTACCGGGAGGGGTTTGCACCACACGTGCAAGCTCTGACCGTGCAGGCATCGACGGCACCCGTCGAAATGGTGCTGGATGAAGGTGGAACGATTCACGGGCGTATCGTGGATGTGTCTGGCGCGCCCATCCCGGGTGCCTATGTCTATGGCGACGAATGGCGGCTGAATAGACAGTATCAAATAACGGCGCGTGCCGAAGCGGATGAACAAGGAAACTTTACACTTCGCCACGTGCCGCTCGATGGCGTGGTCTCGTTCTCTTTCGGCGTGGCACGGGGCAAATCGGACCGCGATCTTCTGGGCATGTCTACCGATGTCTTGATGCCGCGCGAGGCACCCTACGAGGTGGTGATGTACGAACCGCCGCTCTTTTCGGGTACCGTGGTCGATGACGCCACTGGGGTGCCCGTGACGGCGTTCCGCTTAAAGACGGGCTGGCGGAGTCCGGGCTTGGACCTGATCAGTTGGAACGAGATGGCGGGAACCGAGGAAGTTGAGGACGATGGAGGTCGTTTTGAGCTGGCCATATCGCGCTTTCACGCACAGTGGCCGAGCAGCACGGCGTTTGTCGTCGGAATCAATGCGGAGGGTTATCTGCCCGCTATCACGCATCCAATGCAACTGGGAGAAAAGGGAGAGGCGCTCGAGATCCGGCTTTTGCGGGGAGAATCGTGGACGGGGCAGGTGCGCCAACCGAACGGCGAGGCTGCGGCAGGGGTGAAAGTGGCCTGGATAGGGCCCGGGCGGAAGGCCTTCGTTGAGAACGGGCAACTCTCCACGCGCGGGTTCGTGGCGGCGCCGGACGAGGTGGTCGAAACCGATGCGGAGGGGCGTTTCGAACTGCCGCCCAATGCCGATTCGGGTTACCTCTTCGCCACGAACGAATCCGGCTATGCCTGGCGCAACTCGGAGGCGTTCGAGCGGGGAGGAACACTTGAATTGATGCCCTGGGCGCGGGTGGAGGGCACGGTGTATCGCGCGGGAGCGGAATTGCCGGGCGTGCCGGTCAGCGCGAAAATAATGACCACCGATGGCGAAGAGATGCCGCCCATTGATTGGATGCTCAATTCGTCGACGCATGTGGACGGACGCTATGAATTCACCCACGCGCCGGCGCAGCCGCTGAGCGTTGGCTACCTTCTCATCGGTGATCGGCATGGTGAGATGTCGCACACGCGCCTCGTGACTCCCGAGGCGGGCGAAACGGCGAAGGTAGACCTGGGGATCGCCGCGGGCGTTGCCGAAGGTCGAATCAGCACGGTGGAAGAGAAAGCACTCGCGGGATTTCGCGAGGCGTTGGATAAGAAGGTCGTGATCGCCGTGGCCGAACGGCTTCCGGTGGGCGAAGGCGCGGTTCCTGTCGAGTACAAGGAGGAATACGTGCCGGTGCTGGAACCCGATGGCCGCGTCCGGCTCGATGGCTTGGAGCCCGGCGCATATCACCTGCGGATCGAGGTGCGCACGCCCGCGCCCGACCTGACCTGCGGCGTGGGGCGGGCGCGCTGGACGGGTGAGCAGGAGTTCGCCGTTGCCAAAGGCGGTGGTGCGGCGAAGATCCCCGATGTGGTGCTGGAGGCTGCTCCTGTACCTGTCGCGGGGGATGTCGCGCCGGATCTGATGGGTTGGACCTTCGCGAAGGAGGAATTCAACCTTGAAAAGCTGCGTGGTCAATGGGTCGTGCTCGATTTCTGGGCCATGTGGTGCCCGCCGTGCCGCCAGGGCATGCTGAAGCTCAAACCGCTCTGGGAGGCGTTCGGCGCGACAGGAAAGGCCGCCTTCGTCGGTGTAAACTTTGATGGCGACACGGAAAGCGCGCGGCGCTTCACGGGTGAGCAGGGATTGCCCTGGACTCAGTTCAGTGCGGAGGCCTGGGGGCCGGAGAATGTGGTGCTCGGCGAATGGGGGCTCACGGCGATACCGTCGATCTGGCTGATTGACCCGGCGGGGAAGATTGTGGCACGCGATCTCGATTTCGCGGGCGCGGAGAAGGCGCTGCGCGCAATGGACAATTGGCAATGGACAATGGACAATGGACAATGGCTTGATAGGACGAATACGACTGATAGGACCGATTTGATTAATTTGCCCTAACCGTCCAATCGGTCCTATCGTTTCACCTGTCAACTGTTTGCATCCTCATTCCCATCTTCGCTACCCTTTCGGCGCGCGGCGGCCTGTCTGCCCGCGCCGATTTTTGTAGCCCCCGAATCTCAGGAAGTCTCCCGCCATGTCCAGTCTAGGCAAGCGTACCCGCTTGAATCGCATCTTCAGCCATCCCTCCGGTCGCATACTCAGCGTGGCGGTGGACCACCTGATCAACTATCCCATCGATCTGCCCCAGGGGCTGCGCACCATGGGCAAGACCCTGGAGCAGGTGGTCGCGGGACGTCCGCATGCCATCACCATGAACAAGGGCATCGCCATGCGCTTCATGGAGCCCCATGCGGGCAAAGTGCCGCTGATTATTCAATCCATGGCCCTTCGTCCGGAATGGAGCGAGTTTGCCTTCTCCGCCCACGTGGAGGAAGTGGTGGCGCTCGGGGCGGACGCCATCGCCGTGGCCATGTTTCTCAAGGGCCCGAGCGAAATTCACTTTATCAACCACTTGGCGAAGGTGGTTCGCGAGGCGGAACAGTACGGCCTGCCGGTGATTCCCCATATTTACACCTTGAGCAGTGGCGATGAGAAGTCCTCCACGACCCATAACGCGGAAGACATCTTTTACGCCGTCCGAATGGGTTTGGAACAGGGTGCGGATGTGGTGAAGGTCCCCTATACGGGGGATGAGGCCTCTTTTGCGGATATCGTTTCGGTAACGCCTGTTCCGGTGGTGGCGGCGGGCGGGCCCAAGTGCACGACCCTGGAGGAGGCGGTGGCCATGATGAAGTCTGTGGCCCGGACGGGAGCGGCGGGTGCAACGGTTGGCCGAAATGTGTGGGAATTTCCCGATATTCCCGGGGCCATTCACGCCCTGACGGAGGCCATGGTGAACACCCAGGCTGCAGGGTCGGAAAACTGAGCCGGATTCGGGTACAATTCCCCTACTGGACTTGAGTGCCTTTTGGGTTTGGCTGGTCCGAGTGCGTTGTGACGGGGCGGTGCCCCGGAAGTCCGGTTCCAGTTCGAAGTCAAGGGAGATAGTGGATGCAGCTCAGAAGCGCGATATTGGTTATCCTCTTGCTGGTGTCTGCGTCTTCTTATGGCGACAAGGGGACGGTTGCGCCGTGCGTTACGGTCTCGCACGAGGTCGAGGCTGGCTGCGTTTCCGCTGGCGGCACCTTCGAGCTGTTGGTGGTGATGGAAAGTACCTGCGATCCGGCAGTGCAAGCCCTTGGCCTGCGGGAAGTTCTGCCGTCGGGATGGACCTTCCAGGGGGTCTCAGGGTTCGACGTTCCGGCCGATTCGCCGGCGCTGGACGCCACTGGGATACTGGAATTTGTCTGGATCGATGTTCCGGAATTCCCTGCCACTTTCACCATTCAAGTCGGGACACCCGAAGGCTCAGAAGGCACGCTCAACGTCGCGGGCACCTTGGAGTATCGCCAGACCGCCGGGGCGCTTTTCAGCGAGACGACGTCCATTGACGTTTGTGTCCAGGGCGGTGGAGAAGGAGAAGGTGAAGGTGAAGGTGAAGGACCACTCACCGCGTCGTTCAGCGCTACACCCTTGTCGGGAGTGGCCCCGCTGGAGGTCCAGTTTACAGACGGGTCCTTTGGTGGTGGCACGGGTATTCAGTCCTGGCTCTGGAATTTCGGTGACGGGACCTTCGGTAATACGCCCAACCCCTTACATACATTTACGAATCCCGGGACCTATACGGTAACCTTGAGCGTAATCAATCAAGACAGTCAGGGCGATGTAGAGACCAAGCACGAGCTTGTCGTCGTGACTTCGGCTGGAGAGGGAGAAGGAGAGGGAGAAGGAGAGGGTGAAGGCGAAGGTGAAGGTGAAGGTGAGGGTGAGGGAGAAGGCGAAGGCGAAGGCGAAGGCGAGGGAGAAGGAGAAGGCGAAGGCGAAGGCGAAGGCGAAGGCGAAGGCGAAGGCGAAGGCGAGGGTGAGGGTGAGGGTGAGGGAGAGGGAGAGGGAGAAGGTGAGGGTGAGGGCTGTAACGTACAGTTGCGTAAGCGCATGTCTTCGGCTGGCGAATATGTGGCTGATTTCCTGGTTCTTGGAATTTCACTTCTGGTGCTGACGGGACTCAGCAGGTTTTCCGCTCGAAGAGAACCATGACGAGCGGCAGGTTGCGAAACGGAGCTATGTGATAGCAGTGATAGCAGGAGAGAGGGGCTTCCCGGGGTGCCATGGCGCGGATGCGTGTTTCAACTATCCATTTAGTCGGGTTTGGAGTTTAGTTTAGTGCAGATACTACGAGGTTTGTATCAGGTCGGCGGGGATATGAACGGAATAACCTTCGATGGGCAGGATGCCGCCTATCGGGACGGGAATACGTACATCCTTCAAGGTGAGGGGGGACTGATTCTCTTTGATTCCGGGTGCGGTGATACCCTGGACCAGATTTTTGGCAATATGGCCTATTGGGGGCTTTCGCCGGACGATATCAAGTACTGCATTCTTACCCATCCGCACTATGACCACGCGGCGGGCGCCCATCTGCTGAAAAAGCGGGGTGTAAAGCTGATTGCCCACGCCAACACCGCGGAGGCCGTGGCTTCGGGCGACGAGCGCTGCTGCGGGTACCTGTATCACAAGACCTTCACGCCGTGCGAAGTGGATCAGTCGGTGGTCGATGGGGAGCAGCTCATTCTTCTCGGCGTCACGATTGACGTGATGCATTTGCCCGGCCACAGCATGGGTTGCACCGCATTTCTTTTTCACCACGAGGGCAAACGTATCTGCGTGAGTGGCGACGTCATCGGGACCTTGTTGGCGGGTCATTTCGGATGGAGCGGTTCCTTCGATTTCAACAAGGAAGTCTATCTGAAATCGCTAATACGCTTCGCCAAGGTAGACACGGACATGATGCTTCCGGGCCATGGCATTATCTATTGCTACAAGCCGCGCCGCCGTGTGGAAGAAGCCATGAATATCGCCCTGATGGAATGGCGCTGACAGTTGACAGTTGACAGTTGACAGCGGCGCTAATCTACTATACGACCCATATCACTCATGAGTCCGGCGACGGAACTTGATTTTGTAATTTGAAACGGAGAGAGATAGCCATGAAAGCCTTTACCATCGGTGTGGACTACGGTACCAACTCGGTACGTGCGGTTGTTATTGATTGTGCGAACGGCCACGAGGCGGGTTCGTCGGTATTCAACTATCCCTCCGGGCACCAGGGCATTCTCCTGGACCCCAGCGACCATAACCTGGCGCGCCAGAATCCCGCGGATTATGTCCAGGGCCTGGAGGCTACGGTGACGGGCGCGCTCGCGGCCGCAAAGGGTTATGAGGGCTTCAGCATCGATCGTGTTATTGGTATCGGTGTGGACACGACCGGCTCGACGCCTATCCCCGTGGATGCCCAGTGCCAGCCGCTGGCTTTCAGTCCGGAATTCAAAGACAATCTGAATGCGAAAGCCTGGCTGTGGAAGGACCACACCTCCATTGAAGAGGCCATGAAAATAACGGAGCTGGGCTTCAAGCACCGGCCGAACTATCTGGCCAAGTGCGGCGAGACCTATTCCTCCGAATGGTTCTGGTCCAAGGTGTGGCATTGCCTCAATGTAGACCCGGCGGTGTTTGCGGCGGCCCATAGCTGGTTGGAATGCGCGGACTACGTGCCAGCGGTGCTCGCGGGGATCACGGATCCGGCGAAGGTCGTTCGCGGCGTGTGCGCGGCGGGTCACAAGTGCCTCTACTGCGATGAGTGGGGGGGGCTGCCCGACAAAGAATTCCTTTCCATGCTCGATCCGAAGCTGGCCGACCTGCGTGATCGCCTTTTTGACAAGGCGTACGACGGCGCGACGCCCGCCGGGACCCTGTGTCCCGATTGGGCCGCGAAGCTGGGACTGCCTGAGGGTATCCCCATCGCCGTGGGCGCTATCGATGCGCACCTCGGTGCTGTGGGCGCCGGGGTGCAGCCGGGCGTATTGGTGAAGATCATGGGCACGTCGACCTGCGACTGTACCGTGGCGCCCAATACTGCGAAGCTCAAAGACATTCCCGGCATCTGCGGCATTGTGGATGGTTCGATTCTTCCCGGACACTATGGTCTTGAAGCGGGCCAGTCGGCGGTGGGCGATATCTTCAAGTGGTTCGTGGAAGTGGTTTGCCAGGGCGACGGCGCGCTTCATGGCACCCTGACTGCTGAGTCGGCGAAGCAGAAGCCCGGCCAGTCGGGCCTTCTCGCGCTGGACTGGAACAACGGCAATCGCTGCCTGCTGGTGGATCCCCGTTTGACGGGGCTCATCCTGGGCCAGACGCTCTACACGAGTCAGGCGGATATCTATCGGGCGCTTATCGAAGCGACGGCTTTCGGCGCGCGGGCCATCATCGAGCGCTACAAGGAATACGGCGTGCCCGTGGATCGGATCATCTGCTGCGGCGGCATTGCTGAGAAGAACGCGATGCTCATGCAGATCTATGCGGATATTACCGGTTGCACGATGCAGGTGTCCGCTTCCGACCAGACCTGCGCGCTGGGCTCCGCGCTGAGTGCCGCCGTGATCGCGGGCGAATCGAAGGGGGGCTACGCCTCCTATGTCGAGGCCCAGGCGAAGATGACGGGTGTGAAGGAAGTGCAGTACACGCCCATCGCGGCCAACAGCGCGGTCTATGACGAACTTTACACGCTTTACATGCAGGTACACGATGCGTTTGGCGGGGTGAACAAGGCTGTGGATCTCTCTGGTGTGATGAAGTCGTTGATCGCGATCAAAGAACGCTATCGGGGTTAGTCGGGAACCCTTGATTTCCACAACAAACGAAAGTCGAATGTCCACCGTGTCCAATTCCATACCCGATGAAAAGCGTATGCGGGCGATCGAAAAGCTCTCCGCCTTTGAAGTAGAAGTGATGGAGGTGTTGTGCCTCTGCTACCGGGCCGTGTCGCACGCCGACCTGTTGAGTCTCCTTAAGGCCCGCCTTGTGAATGGAGAGAACGGGAAACTTGTTTCGGCGGCTGGTCTTCTCCAGACGCTGGAGAGTTTGCAGTCCCGCACCCTGGTGGCGATGAAGGGCAAGCATTGGATCAGCGCCCGGGATATCACGGAGGTGGTGACCCGCCGCATGGTGCTGACGGACCGATTTGCCGCAGCCCTGCCAAGCGTACGCAACGAGGTGGCTCCGTCCGCCCGTTGGGGCTACTCCTCCAGCTATGTTTCGGACGAGGAACTCGTCGGCCTGATTCGCATAGCGCTCTATGAGCGCGATTTCAAGCGGCTGGACAACCTGCTCAACGTGTACTTTGAGCGTCCCGTCCACAGCCGCCCCATCCTGATGCCGATCTCCAGAATCATCAACAGCCCCTTCGATGCTGCCTGGTTCTCAAGCTATCCGACGGAGAAGCAGGCGCTTTGGCTGAACTGGTTGATACAAGACCTGAGCAACGCATGCGAGCGCAGCGAACCTGCGCTGAAGTATGCCGGCGTTCTTGCGCCGTCCCTGTCGAAGGATGAACGGATAGACCTGGACTTTGTGGTCGGTGACAACCTCTTCCTCCAGGGGCGTTTGAGCGAGCTACAGGCGCTGGCCAGTCCAATGGGCCTTGCGGGCGAACTTCTGATCGCGCGGTGCGAACTTGTGACCGGCGAGATAGCGTCGGCGATCTCTCGTTACGAATCTGCGCTTCAGACAGTCAAGCAAGGTTCGCGCAAGCGCAAGCCCACTTTCGGCACAGACGATTGGGTCTATTTTATCATCGCGCTGATTGCCGGGGGAGACGAGCACTGGCCCCGCGCGGCCGAACTGGCCGACTGGGGCGCGCGGGAAAAGAATGCGATGTATCAGGAAGTCTGTGCGGCCTTGCTGAAATTCCTCCGAGTCCAGAATGGCCAAATCGCAGGCGCCCCGTCTACGATGTGGTACAGCGCTCGCTGGTCGGCCGAACAGAGTGCCGCGATGAAATACGTGTCTCTGCTCGTGGATTTCTGGAGCGGGCTCGGGGAGTCCATGCAGAGAGACCATACGGCCATCGCCAAACTATGCAGCGCTGCGGGAAGTCATGGGTATTCCTGGATCGAGCACGAGCTGGCGGAACTCCTCCAGCGAATGGGTATCAAGGTAAGGCGCGCGGGCACGCTTGACACCGTCCCATTGGTGGAGCACTTTCGGTCGTCCGAGCCGTGGGAGCGGACCTTGAAGGCGCTGGCCAACATTTCGCGGGGCGACGTCACGGCGAAGGTTGAGAATCCAACACGGCTGGTCTGGATGCTTCATTTTCAGGGAGGCCATTGTTCAGTGGAGCCCCTGGAGCAGAAGCGATCGCCGAAGGGAACGTGGAGCAAGGGGCGGGTTGCGTCTCTTCAGCGGCTGCGGGAGAACAGCCAGAGCCTGGACTATCTCACGGCCCATGACCGGCTCGTCTGCGCAAACATCAAGACCGAAATGGACGGGGGCTACTGGAATCGGCACCGGACCTCCTACTTTCTTGGTTACGGCGCCCTCCCGGCGCTGGCGGGGCACCCGAATGTGTTTCTGGCGGATACGGGGGCGAATGTGGAGGTGGCGACCGCATCGCCCTCGCTTGAGGTGAGTTCCACGAAGAAGGGCTTCGTACTCAAGGTGACGCCGGTCGTGCCCGAGGGTACCCTGGTCTACGTGGAGCGTGAAGGGGACTTGCGCGTCGTTGTGTATGAGTTTACTCCGGAACTGGCCCGCGTCGCGGAGATGCTGGGAAAAGGGTTGGCGGTTCCGGCCCGTGCAAAGGATCGGGTTCTTCAGGCCGTACGCAGCGTGGCCTCGGTCTTAACGGTCCACTCCGATCTCGGCGTGGGGGATGAGTCTATACCGCGGGTCGATGCGGACGTGACGCCGGTGCTGCAATTGCTTCCGGCGGGTGAGGGGCTGTTGGTGCAGTTGCGTGTGCGGCCCCTGCCCGGAGGCCCCGCGTTTGCCCCGGCGGTGGGGGGCGACGTCGTAATCGCCGAAGTTAACGGTACGAGGCTCCAAACCGCGCGAGATATGAAGCAGGAGAGCGCCCACGCGGATGCGCTGGTTGCTTCGTGCAAATCCCTTGTCTCTTCGGATTTCGGGACTTGTGAATGGCGTCTGGAGACGCCGGAAGAGGCCCTGGAATTCCTGGCAGAACTGGAGGCCGTGGCGTCGGGCGCGCGGGTCGAGTGGCCCAAGGGCCAGAAGTTCGCCCTTCGGGGGACGGCGGGCGTGGGCCAGTTCCGGGCGAAAATCAACGCGGGCCACAACTGGTTTGAGCTCTCTGGCGAGATTAAATTGAACGACGAACTCGTGCTGGATATGCAGCGCCTGCTGGAACTCACGGCCGGCACCCGGTCGCGCTTCGTAGCATTGGGAGACGGGCAGTTTATTGCCCTTACGCAGGCCTTCAAGCGCAAGCTGGACGAGCTTCGCGGCATCGGAGAGGCATCGGACGGGGCCCTGCGCATGCATGCCCTGGCCGCGCCGCTTATGGACGGCTTCATCGAGCAGGCGGCCGCCCTTCAGGCCAATAAGCGATGGAAAGATCAAATGGCCCGGATGCGGGAGGCGCGGGACCTCGAACCGGAGATCCCGTCCACGCTCCGCGCGATTCTACGCGAATATCAGGTCACGGGCTTTCAGTGGCTGGCGCGGCTGGCGGAGTGGGGCGTGGGGGCCTGCCTGGCCGACGACATGGGCCTGGGCAAGACGGTGCAATTGCTGGCGCTCATGCTGCGGCGCGCGCCCGGCGGGCCCCAGTTGGTCATCGCGCCCACCTCGGTATGCGCCAATTGGGAGGAAGAAGCTTCGCGCTTCGCGCCCACGCTGAAAGTACACCGGATGGGATTGAACAACCGCGCGGATACCGTGGAGAATCTGGGGGCGCACGACTTGCTGATCTGCAGCTACGGTTTGCTCCAGACCGAAACCGCGCTGTTGAAGTCGATCCAGTGGGAAACCATCGTGCTGGATGAAGCCCAGGCGATCAAGAACGCTTCCACGAAGCGATCCAAAGCCGCCATGGAATTGGAAAGCGGATTCAAGGTCGCTGCCACCGGCACGCCCATCGAGAATCATCTGGGGGAACTCTGGAACCTCTTCCACTTCATCAATCCGGGCTTTCTGGGCTCCCAGCAACAGTTTAACGGACGCTTCGCGCTGCCCATCGAGAAATACGAGAACAAGGACGCGGGGCGACACCTGAAGCAGCTCATCCAGCCTTTCATATTGCGCCGCCGCAAAGAAGAGGTGCTGAGCGAACTGCCCGCGCGGACCGACATTGTGCTCCATGTGGAGCTGGGAGACGAAGAGCGCGCGTTCTATGAAGCGCTGCGCCGGAACGCGCTGAAGGAACTCAGCTCGCTTCAGGGCGGGGCTAGCAAGCACCACGTGCGAATCCTGGCCGAGATCATGCGCCTGCGCCGGGCCTGCTGCAACGCGAGGCTCGTGGACGGGGACAGCAGCCTGCCCAGCGCGAAGCTGGAAGTTTTTGAGGCCTTGCTGGACGAATTAATGGAGAACGGACACAAGGCATTGGTCTTCAGCCAGTTCGTGGGGCATCTGGATATTCTGCGGGAGCTTCTTGATCGGAAGGGCGTGCGCTATCAGTATCTCGACGGGAGCACGACGGCCCCGGCGCGGAAGAAGGCCGTGGACGCTTTCCAGGGGGGCAATGGGGAGGTATTTCTCATCAGCCTGAAGGCGGGGGGGCTCGGCCTGAACCTGACCGCTGCGGATTATGTGATTCACATGGACCCCTGGTGGAATCCGGCGGTGGAAGACCAGGCGTCGGACCGCGCGCACCGGATTGGCCAGCAGCGGCCCGTGACGGTGTACCGCCTGGTTACCAAGAGCACGATCGAGGATCAGATCACGGCGCTCCACCATCGCAAGCGCGATTTGGCGAGCAGCCTGCTGGAAGGGGCGGACATGGCTGGGAAGATCTCGTCGGAGGAACTGCTGGAATTGCTGCGCATGGGGTGAGGCGGGGAGTGCCACGTCGTGGGATGACGTGCGTAAACTCGCGGATCGTGGTATCCTAGCTAGAGGCGAAGCCACGAAGCTTGGATGGTGTGCCCATGGAAAAGAAGAGTGTCTATATTGAGACGTCCGTTATTTCATATTTGACGTCCCGGTCGTCACGCGACCTTGTCGCGGCCGCTTGGCAGTCCGAGACGGCTCGATGGTGGGAACTACAGCGACCCACGTTTGACCTGTATGTTTCGGAGCTTGTCGTACGGGAAGCCGCTCGAGGCGACTCGGTCGCCGCCACAAAGCGTCTCACGGTCGTTCAGGAATTGCCCCTACTGCATATTTCCGAAGAAGTGATTCGATTCTCGAATGCATTGGTTGAATGTTCTATAGTGCCAACTCGCGCGGCGGACGACGCAATCCATATCGCATTGGCAGCAGTACATGGCGTCGACTTTTTGCTGACTTGGAATTGCAGGCATATCGACAACGCGGTGGCGAAGATTGAAATTCGACGAATGTGTGTGAAGTCTGGCTATCAATGCCCGGAGATCTGCACACCATATGAACTAATGGGAGAACACGAAGATGCCCGATGAAATCATGGAAGAATTGTGGAGAATCAAGGACGAAATTGCCCGCGAGCACGACTATGATTTTAGAAAACTTGCGGAAACATTGAGGCGGCACGAACAGACGCATCCCGAGCGGGTCGTTTTCGCGATTGCAGACTGCAAACCTCTTGCTTCGAACTGTCCACCAAGCGAGGACAGAAACCCAGCTTTGACCACGCCTGAAGCGCTGCCGAAATAAAGTCATAACCCGAGACGTCGAGCCTACACCTGCGCCTCGTACAACTTCCGCATCTCGGTGTCATAGACCTGATTCAGGCCCATGGCCTTCTCCGTGCGGCGGCGCGTGGCCTCTTCGTTGGTGGCGAGATACTCCACGACTTCATTGGGCTCGGCTATCCAGACATCGTCACCACCGACTTCTTTAACCGCCTCGAAGCGCGCCCGGAGCTCTTCCGTGGTGCAGTCTTTGGCCGCGTGGATCGGCTTGCCCGGCATGGGACAATGGCAGTAGTCCACGACCCAGCCCTGGGTTGCGCGGGCCTGGTGCAGGCGCTTGTAGGGGTCAAAGAGGGAATAGAAGGGGCCGGGGTAGGCGGTATGAAGGGGGCAACGGCCGAGCCATAGCAGGTCGGTGTCGAAGGTGTTCACCCAATCATAGATGGTAAGGATGGCCTTGTAGCCCGCCTCATCGGCCACCGTGATCGCCGGGGGATGGCCGGGGTTGCTGCCGGGCACGGTGAAGATGGGAATGTCGGTGCCCAGCGCGTCCGCGAGGACTTTGCGCGCCTCGGTCACTTCCACCGCGGCGTTTTCGTGGGTCACGCCCACGTGGGTCATGGAGTGGCAGGAGGCCCCCCAGCCTTCCGCGATGAGGTCCTTCATTTGTTTGGGGCTGAGGATCATCATGTCGTGGTAGCTGCTGCCGGGCACATTGCGCTTCACGCCGAGTTGGGAGGAGACTAGCGCCACGTGACCCGGAAATCCAAACTCGCGGTGGATGGGTACGGCGTACTTCAAGAGGTCTTCGCAACCCTCGTCATAGGTGATGGAGTAGACCCACTTCTTCCCGCCTTTCCAGGGGCCGGGGGTGTCGGCGGCTCCGGAGGGGCTTGCGGCGGCCAGTCCGGCGGCGGCACCGGTGAGGGAGAGAAAACTACGACGATCCATGCTGGGGCTCCTTGGGCGCTCGTGCGCGATGGGTCTTATGGGTCTTATGGGTCTTATGGGTCTTATGGGTCTTATGGGTCTTATGGGTCTTATGGGTCGATTGGCATTCAGTCACGGGACCGTTCGGGCCCATGCGACCGTTTTATTTTGTGGGTGCGGTTTCCACTGGGTTGATCCACGACACCTGGGTTATTAACTGATTGAGCGAAGCGAAGGATATCGCGGCGTTCGTGGCGTAGGCGGGGGAGCTGTTGGCCGGGAAGGTGGCCATGGTCGCATCGCCCACAAGAAATACATTGAAGTCTTTTGAGAAATTTTCATAGCCGCAGGTGGTGCTCTTGTAGCACATGTCTGTGGCGTAGCCCGTCAGCAGGATATGGCGAATGCCGTGCTCCTTGAGGAAGTCGCGGATCTTGTCGTAGCCGTCGGCGTCGTAGTGCACCACGTCGTTGGGAGCGACTTCAATGCTGTCTACCACGGGTACTGGGAGGTCCCAGAAGCCGGGGCCGTTGTAGTGATCGCCCGCGTCAAGGCCGGGGAAACGTTCAAAGTAATCAACAACGGGAAACTCATCCCGGAGCGCAAACTGGTCAGGAATAGGCTGCGCATTGTAGTTGAAATCGTTCAGAATAGCCGATAGTTCTTTTTCCCCCTCTTCGCGTTCCGTTTCGGTCGGAGTCTTGCGTATGGTGCGATAGATCTTTTCGAGAGGAGCGCGCTCCTCGCCACGCTGGCTGTAGACCACCATCCCCACGTTGTCGCGGAGGGATTTGAGGAAGGGGTTCAGCACCTCCTTGATGTGGAGGTGTGAGATATGGTTCTTCGTCGGAGTGCAGAAATCGGCCACACCCGCGGGCTGGGGGGTGCGCCACCCCTGTTGATCGTCAATGGCCCAGGGATGGACCACGATGATGGCGGTTTCGCTCGCTTTCAGGCGATTGGGCATCTCGATGATGCCGCGTGCGTTGTAAGAGAAGCGCCAGGCCCGAACCTCCAGGTCACCATCGGTATCCTTCACCAGCATTGGGGCTTCGTATCGGGTTTCCTCGATAACCGGCTGGACGTATTGAGGATAGTCCGCGAGAATAGGTGCCGGACTCTCCAGCTTTGTTAAGGTATTGTAATACGTTGAGACTGGGGGGCCGCCAGCCGTCGCATGTAAAAGTTCCGCTGATGCATGAAGCGTCGCCACTGCAACCAAGGCACCAGCGGCCAGGATTTTTGTATGCCTCATCGAGAATAACTCCTCAGTGAATAGTTGTTCTGAGAACGATGAAAGATTCAATCATTCGCCAGTCATTGTAAGTCTTGCTGACCACTATTTCCAACGTATGTTCGTATCGAGACGCTATATGACAATCAAAATCCAAACACCCGACATTGTCATAGCTGTGGCGAAAGAACCCGCGCAGCACCCTCCAGCAGGATTTGCCGCAACGGTTTCCTGGCGAGGTCGGCTTTCGAGATCCGTTGGGCGTCGGCGCAATAGGCGTCGAAGATTTCCGCCAGTTCTATTGCGGGCTCGGGGTCGTACAGGAGCGCTGAGATTTCAAAGTTAAGTTGAAGGCTTCGGTAGTCCATGTTTGCCGACCCCACCATGGACCAAAGGCGGTCTACCACGAGGAGCTTGGAATGGAGCAGTCCGGCGGTATATTCGTAAATCTCGATGCCTTCATCGAGCAATTCCGCGTAGAAACTCCGGGCCGCATAGAGGGCCATTTTTTCGTCGGACAGGGCCGCCACAATGATCCGCACGCGAACGCCCCGAAGCTCAGTCTGGAGCATAGCCATGCGAAGGACGGGCGAGGGCACGAAATAGGGTGTGGCGACGTCGATGCTCTGTTTGGCATTGTTGAGCGCTTCGAGCAGCATTCGTTCCAGCACATTTTGCTGGCAGTCGGGCCCCGTCGCGAGAATCTGGACGATCAGATCCGATTTCATTGGCCCCAGGACAGGATAGTTTCGTCGGGACACATCTTCGCCCGAGGCGAAGGCCCAATCGTCGAGAAAGACCGACTGGAGGTACTGCACCGCAGGGCCTTGGAGCGACAGGTGAATATTGTGCCAGGGGCTGTAAAGCGGGTTCAGTCCCCGGTCGTCGTCACTGATATTCTGACTGCCGACATAGCCTACCTGGTCGTCAATGATCAGGATTTTTCGATGGTTTCTCAGATGGGGACTCCACCGCCGTTTCCAATTGGCCAGTGGAAGAAAAAACGCCAACTGCACGCCGGTGCCTTCGAAGGGTTGCAGGAAGGCCCACTTGAGCCGGATCGAGCCCACGGCGTCGATCAGTACGCGGCACTCGACGCCCGCCCTGGCGCGCTCGATAACGAGATCGCGGATCTCCACCCCGGTGTCATCGTGCCGCCAGATATAGTATTCCAGATGCACCGATTTTTTGGCACCCTTGATAGCCTCCACCCAGTCCTGGTAAATGCCCTCGGAATCGTGGCGAATCTGCAGATCGTTGCCGCAGGTGACCCAGGCATCGGCCAGCCGGAAGCCCACATCCGCGGTTGCTTTAAACGAGCCGAGATTGGTCGTGTTGTACTCCAAGTCGCCCGGCGAGATACGGGGGTGAATCCGGGACCCGCGTTTGCGGCGGGCGCGAAGCATGACCTGATTTTCCCCGAGTCTCGCATAGATCAGGGCGCCGATGATCGGAATGAACGCCATGACGAGCACCCACACCAGCATGGAGCTCGGTTCGAAGCGAAAGCGGAGCAAGCGGAGAATGAGATAGCTGGCTGCGGCGAAATGGATCGCCAGAAGCGTTAAAATCACAAGCCCTGTCATATAGGTCAAGTCATCCATCGCCCGGCAAAGCCAACCCCTGGTACTTACAGGGCCGAAATGCGGGACGTCTTCAGTGAAACCGTGGCGTGGCTCGATGGCATCGAAGACCGCCCGGCCATTGTGATTCGATTCTCATGGCGCGGGCGCCAACGGTTCCTTAAGTTGCAGGTAGGCGAACAGGTCCCGCACGTCGTCGGGGGGCAGGGGGGTGAGCACCCCTTCCGGCATCAACGACAGGCCCGCTTCCTGGATAGTATCGATATCGCCGGTGGCGATGGTGGTTTTCACGCTATTGGCGTTCAGCAGCGTGACGCTGCCGGGGCTGCGCTCGGAGATGAGCCCGTTGTAGAAGCCGCCGTCCTTCGTTTCCACCGCGAACTGGACGTATTCCTTGCGGACCACCATGTTCGGGTTTACCATGCTCCCCAGCAGGTATTCCGTGTCCATGCGATTGGCCTGGGTGAGCTCCGGGCCAACGGCGTTGCCTTCGCCGAAGATTTGATGGCATTGGGCGCAATTGGCCGTGAAAACTTCCTTGCCCTTGACCGGATCGCCCGGCTTGGCGCGGAGGTCGTTGTTCAGACGGCGCATTTCCGCCAAAAGAAACTCCGGCGTGCCGCCGCTGACATTGCCCCAGTGCTTCTTCACCAGGGCATCCAGTTCTTCGCTCTTGTGCTGGGCCACGCGGCGCAGCTCGGAAACCGGGACCTCGTCGGCCTCCAGGCCACCGCCGTCCACGAGAAGGAGGAAATCCCGGGTCCACGCGCCCCGGCTGAGGAGCACCTGCCGGGCGGAGGGCTGGAGCGCGGCGGGCAGGGCCGCATAGCCCGCCGTCAGGGCTGCGCCGATGCTCGGGTCGTCGAATCGCCGCAGCGTATCCAGCGCCGATCCGCGAAGGTTCTGAGAGGGGTCGTTCATGGCAATGGCGATCAATTCAGGTACGATGCTGTTGCCCGCGGCGCGGGAAACGGTATCCAGCAGGCGCTGGCGCAGGGCCTCCGGGGCGGCGGCAGCGCGTACAATCTTTGACGCCGAATCCAGCGCATCTGGGTCTTGAAGCTGCGCGGCCAGGGCCAGGCGCACGGGTTCTTCCGGGGCCTCCTTCCACAGCTCCAGGATTTTTTCCGCAAGTGCGGAGGCCAGCGGCGGGGCGGATTTTCCGGAAGCGCTCTCGGTCTTTGCTTCCGAGAATTCGTCATAGATTCCCGCCGCTTTGGTACTCGCGCGACCTTCCCGGTCGGCGAGTCCCAGGGCCACGGCTTCCAGCAGGGCGTTCATCTGGGCGGGGGTGTGTGCGGCCTGGAGGGCGGCGGCGCAGTCGTAGTCCCGCATGTCGGTACCATCGGCCACATAGCGGCGAATCAGCCGTGGCAGGATGAAATCGTCCGTGAGGGATCCTCGCGTCGCCAGGAGGGCGTCCAGGTGTTTTCCGGCCTCGGCGGTGTGGCGTTCGATGGCCCACCAGGTCAAGAGGGGCAGGAACAGGTCCTTCGTGTCCTGACTATTCTTGAGAATACCGGAAACGATGCCGAGGGCTGCATCGGAGGCAACGCGCTGCGCGGTGGCGGCGAGTTGGGTCTGGACGCGGACGTCTTTCTCTGTAGCGGCTAAGGTGGCTAGGGCCTGACCTGCTTCCGGCGAAGTCGCACCCTCGTCCGCCAGCAGGCGCACGGCCCAGAGGCGGAATGCGTAGTCGTCGTGGTCCAGCAAATCGACAAGATCCTGCTCGTCAAGCTGGCCGCTGGCGTAGAGGGCCCAGAGGGCTTCGAGGGACAGTTCCCGGTCCTCTTTCTGCCAGACCTTTTGCGTGATTACCGGCTCTACGTCTTCCGTAACACGGGTGGAGAGCAACACACGGGCGCGCCGGGCGAACCAGGCGTTCTTGTGGTCGAGGAGATCGACGAGGGCGGCGTTGTCGAGATCGCGCAGGTCAAAGGCGGGCTCTACGGCCAAGCCCTTTGGGGCAATGCGGTACACGCGGCCATTGGTCTTGTCCCAGGACGCGTCCGGATCGGGGTGGGCCATGCGGGAATCGTTCCAGTCGCAGACATAGAGTGCGCCGTCGGGCCCGGTGGTCAGGTCGCTTGGCGCAAACCAGGTGTCGTTGCTTTCCAGGACGATGCCGCCGTGGCGGGTTTCAAAGGTGGCGCCGAGGGGAGTCACCGTGTTCCACGTCACGTTGTGAGAGAGCAGATTGTTGGTCACATAGCTGCCCGCGATGGGCGGGCCAAAGGCACCGCCGCGATACATGTGCCCGCCATCCGCCACGTGCCCGCCCACGGGGTCGAGTTGGGTCACGTGCTCAAAATAGCCGTAGGTAAAGGGATTGTGGAGGTCGCCGTGCTTGCCGAAGCTCTTCCAGTAATAGGCACCCTGCATGCCGTGGACCATGATGTAGGGGCCAAAATTGGTGCTGGCGAGGGCCTGGCCCTCGGCGTCGAAGTCGAGACCCCACATGTTGCCGCCACCCTCGCAGAAGAGTTCGAAAGCTTTCGTGCGCGGGTGGTAGCGCCAGATGCCCTGCTGGAATTCGATACCGCGAATGTTGGCGGTCACGGTGCTGCCCTGGAGCCCGTAGAGCCATCCATCGGGACCCCAGGTGAGCGAATTCGCCACCGCGTGGGCGTCCTCCATGCCGAATCCGGTCAGGCACACTTCGGGGTCGCTGTCGGGCACATCGTCCCGGTCCTTGTCGGGATAAAAAAGCAGATAGGGCGTCTGGATGACAAAGACGCCGTCATAGCCAAAGGCCACGCTGGAGGCCAGATTTAAGCCCTCGATAAAGTCTTTCGACGTTTCGGCGACGCCGTCGCGGTCCTCGTCGATGAGAATGGTGACCTTGTCGCCGCCCTTCGGGCCCTTCGGTGGAGCTTCGGGCATGCGGTCGTATTTCGTGCGCGAATAGCGGTCGACCGACACCCGCTTGAGGCCCTCAGGGTTGGGATATTGGAGGTACTGCACCACCCACATGCGGCCGCGGTCATCGAATTCCATGGCGACGGGCTGGCGCACCATGGGCTCGCTGGCGTAGAGAGAGACTTGGACACCCTCGGGGACGGTCATTTTCGAGGCGGCCTCGCCGGGGCCATAGCCCTGGCCAGCGGCGCGTGGGGAAAGGGCCAGAGCCCCCAGGATGCAGGTGGCGGCCAGAGCGGCCGAGTGTCGGGAAACAGAGCGGGCAAAATCCAACATCAGTAACTACATCCTCCTTGGGATTATGGTGTTTTGCAGCAGCCCCGACGGCTTGGAGGGCGGCGATGATGGTGCCGGACGCGTGCCAAACCTGCCGCGCCAGTGTAGCGACCGGCCAAGCCGTTTGCAAACCGGAAAATTGTCTGTTGGGGCGGGGTGCACACTTATGCAATACTGGACCGGCATGGGCCCCCGCACAATTGGAGCGCGGATGGAGCCCTAGTTT
This sequence comes from Candidatus Hydrogenedentales bacterium, assembly GCA_942492815.1. Lineage (GTDB taxonomy): Bacteria > Hydrogenedentota > Hydrogenedentia > Hydrogenedentales > JAEUWI01 > JAEUWI01. The sequence goes on from OW818658.1 coordinate 1,644,697, forward strand.
CTTGTGGTAGTTTGCGGGCCGATCCGGGGCATTTTGCGGATCGGGGCCCGGGAGGGATTGGGACCGTGATATCGGTAGAATGTCCGGCGTGCAGGCAGGGTTTGAACATTCCCGACGAATTTGCGGGTCAGTCCGGTCGATGCAATTATTGCGGAAGCGTTGTATTCGTGCCGGTAGCCGCTGGTGCGGCCCCTTCTTCCGCCCTGGCCGATCTACCCTTTGCCACGCCGAGGCGACCCGCCCGGCCCGGCGCGGGCATGCTGGCGAACGAGGCGGAGCACGAGGGCGGGGCCGGAGCAAGCCTTGGGCGTATCATAATTTTCGCGGTGCTAGCCCTGATTCTCACGGCCTGCATTCTGCCCGCCGTCGTCATCGGTTTCAGTGCCGAAACCGCGCCGGAGGAGACCTATCGCCCCCGGAGTATACCCGTTGCGCGCGGGGCGAAAGGCGCCGTTGTCACGCCCGCCCCGATCGCGGCCCCTGTTCCGCCGCCGGCTCCGGTAGCTTCCCCTCCCGTGGACGAAAAGCGGATCGTCGTCGCGGGGCCGAAGGGCGGGGCCTACCACAAGACGGGGTGCCGCCTCGCGGGCGAGGGGGCACAGGCCACGACCCTGGGCAAAGCGCGGGAGCGCGGCATGGTGCCCTGCACCACCTGCGGCGGTTGACCCACGCCGGGGCGCGTCAGTCCTGTCGTCAGGGAGACGCATCAGCTACAGCAACGCGCACGCAATCGGCGACAAAGTCCCTCGCCAAGGGCACTGTGAACGTCCAAGTACACTCGGGCCACAACGGGACAGCCACGGACTTTGCATCGAGAATCGCTCGGTAAGGAGCTTCTTCAGATTGGCGGCGTTCTCGCCACCGTGGCAGACGGGTCCGCGTCAGTCCCTACGCGATCCAGTGACCGGTTACAATTTCGCCAATTCGTTTGCGGCGCGGCGGGGAAACATGTACCATTCATCCGCCCCCGCCGGGCTGCGTATACGGAGGCGTTGCGCAGTGCAGTACCCAAGGGCGGTGGGTCGCTATCACACCGTGAAAGGACAGCAATGAAGATCGGGATTTTGTCCACCAATGCCAGGATATATTCGACATCCAGGCTGGTGGAGGCGGGGCAGAGCCGGGGGCATGAAATGCGCGTCATCAACCACAAGCGCTGCTACATGAGCATTGCTTCGATGAATCCGACCATCCACTACAATGGTGAATCCATCGAGGATTTGGATGCGGTGATTCCCCGTATCGGCGCTTCGGTGACCTTTTATGGCACGGCGGTGCTGCGCCAGTTCGAGATGATGGACGTTTATCCCGTGAATGAAAGCGTGGCCATCAGCCGTTCGCGGGACAAACTGCGGGCCATGCAGCTCCTCGCGCGCAAAGGCATCGGCCTGCCGGTGACCGGATTTGCGCGCGAACCCGATGATATCGACGACTTGATCGCCATGGTGGGCGGCGCGCCGCTGGTGGTGAAGCTGCTGGAAGGCACCCAGGGCATGGGCGTGGTGCTGGCTGAGACCAAGCAGGCGGCGAAGAGCGTGATCCAGGCCTTTTACGGTCTGGAAGCGAATATTCTGGTGCAGGAGTTCATCAAGGAAGCGGGTGGCGCCGATATCCGTTGTTTCGTCGTGGGGGACAAGGTTGTGGGCGCCATGAAGCGTCAGGCGGCAGCGGGTGAATTCCGGTCCAACTTGCACCGGGGCGGCACGGCTTCCCTGGAGAAGATTACGCCCCAGGAACGATCCGTGGCGCGATCGGCCGCGCGGGCCTTGGGTCTGAACGTGGCCGGTGTCGATATTCTGCGTTCGAACCACGGTCCGGTGGTGATGGAGGTGAACTCGTCGCCGGGTCTGGAGGGGATTGAAGCGGCCACGGGCAAGGATATTGCCGGGGAGATCATTCAGTTCATTGAGGCGAATGCGAAGCCGGGCAAGACCGGAACTAAGGGGAAGGGGTAAACCCCGAAGAAGTAAAAATTGGAGGCGGCACCCGGATTTGAACCGGGGATAAGGGCTTTGCAGGCCCCTGCCTTACCACTTGGCCATGCCGCCTCACGAGGGGAAGCAAAGTATAGTAAACGGCGGCGGAGCAAGTCAAATGGATGGCGCACCCGCGTATCGGATCAGACGGAGCGGACCGATCGGACGGATCAGACCGAGCCGTTTGATGAAACCGGGCACTCGCCGACTATACTACCGGCGACGGAATTTATCCATTACTTCGCTATCCACACGGGTGACGACCACGCCATGGCGATCCGCTTGTGCACGAGTTTCTGCTGGCGCAGTCGGGTGTAGTAGATGGCGCCCGGCACTGCGCCGGCATCCTCCCAGGTTGCTTCGAAGTCCAGGGCCTTTGGCTCCCAACGCTGAACGACCGTGAAGGTCGCCTCGTCGGGAAGCCATCGCAACACCTCCACCCAATCGATCACGTCCGTACCGTGGACCTTGATGTGGACGCTGGCCTTATCTAGATGGGGCGCTTGTTGCCCCATCGGGGCGCCATTTACGTCAAAATCGAAGATGATTTTGGCACCGGTGGTCGCGTAGGTGTGCTTGTCATAGAGCCCCTGAAAGATGGCGTCGCGGTCTAGGCTTGTGGCGCGGACGGCCGCCAGGCCATACATGGCGATGCCGGGGTGGGCGCGATGATCGTCGGACGAGCCGATGACGGACACATTCAGGCCGAGACGCAGGGCATCCTGGAGATTGACCGCACCCTCCGCGCTCTTTGATTCATGGGTGAAATCACTGTTTTCGAAGGCCAGGGGATGGGCGGGGTCGAAAGCCTCGCTCAATCCGTGGCCGGAGTACATCTCGAAATTGCGCCTTAGCTCCGGATCGTCCGGGGAAAAGACCACGCCATCTGGGAATTTGCCCGTGTGGTGGGGTATGGTCAGGGCGTTGCCTTTTTCCAGGGCTTCCCAGAGCTGGGGCAGGGAGGATACCTTCGGAAATACGAGCGCACCGGGCTCGTCGCGGAAGTACACATTATGATGGCCCCAAGGCGTGCCAAAGCTGCACTCGTAGGCGTGGAGGGTAACGAAACTTCCCGGCACATAGTAGGCCCGGGTCTGGCTGTTGTATTCCTCCCAATTTGCGGCATTCAGACCGCGCATGAGCCCGTCCTCCAGCGACATGGCATGGTCGGTCATGGCATAGAAATCGAGGCCCGAAACATACCGGGCATAGGTAAAGCCGTCCCGACCGACGCCATCCCAACTGTAGCGCGTGTGGGAATGGAGATCGCCCCAGTAGAGCGCCCGCTCGGGAAAGGTCTCCGTAACTTCGGTGGGGTTTCCCAGCAGTTCCCGTTTCTCTTCGGCCCACACGCCATTGATGCGAACAATGCCGGGTGTGGTCGCCGTGACTTCAAATTCATTCCAGGCGTGGTCGCGGTAGATGGAAAGCGATTCGGGGCCGGTGACACCCTCGGGGTAGGTCAACGTGAAGGTCGCGGGGCCGGTGGCGGGGTTGAACTCTTTGTCCAGCATGGCAATGCGGCACAGGAAGGGGGTGCCCGGCTGGGCGTTTGACGGCGCATGAATCTGGGCATAGACCGGTTTGCCCGGCAGGGCCTCCAGGGTGAGGTCCGAGGCGTGAAGCTCGAAGCGATTGTCGCCGTCCAGATCCAGCGCGATGAGAATGGGAAGTGGGAGTGCGGACACTGAAGCGCCCCAGTAGCCCTTGCTGCCGCCCGAGGTGTCGCCGTAGACCACGTTGATGGTATCGCCCGCCTTGAGCGCGCCGCCGGTCACGATGACACGCACCACAAACACGAAGCGCTCGGTGCGTCCGTCGAGACTTCTTTTCGGGTGTTTGATCAGCGTCTCATCCCGCTCGTCCTCCACGATACACTGGAGCGTGACGCCGCTCGCCGTCGTGTTCGCGGTGATGTAATTGTCGAGCTTCGGGTCCTTGGTCTGGAGCCGGTTGCCGGAATTCCTGGGCCCGGAGTGCCACTCGTCGGGCAACTCCACCCGGATGCCGCCGCCCTGCACGATGCCGCTTTCACCGACCGTGTAGGTGACGGTCCAGGTGCCGTGTTCACCCGAGATGCCCTTGTCGGGATTGACCGAGGCGGTGCCCTGGGTGGAGTAGGCTTCGGGAATCATAAAGGCCTCGGGTACGGTGGTCTGGGCCGCGACCACCGCCGCACACAGCAGCGAGGCGACCAGCATCAATAAGCGCATAGGATATACTCCCTGGTTTCCCGATGATTTATTACAGGTAGAAGGCGTAAATGCCGCCGGTAGTCAACTCAAATTCCAAGCGGAGGGGCTTGCCCTTCAGCTCGGTCAGAGGGCGCTTCCAGGTTACCGGCGCCTCGAGGTGATCGCCTTGAATGGGCGTCATATCGCTAAAGTCAAAGCCCGGAATGGGTGCGCCCGCCTCGTCCAGCACGCGAATCTTCAGGGAGCCGTCGATCGTAGCGTTCACTCGAAGTTCGGTGGCTTCGAGCGAGAGCAGGGGGGTCAACAGCGTTCCATCCCTGGAATCGGAGCTCCGCGAGACATAGCGGTCCTTTTTGATAGTTACCAGCCCGATCTGGCGTTCTTCGAAGCGGTTTACCTTGTGGCCGTGGGCGTAGCCGCCGTAGTACAGGTAAACTCCGTCCTTCACGGGCAACTGCTCATCGATCCAGGCGTGGGAGTGGTCCCAGGCCTTCGGGTCCATGTCGCGCTCGAAGTACGGCTCCAGATCGCGGACCCAGTGCTCGCCGTCGCGGCTCCAGGCCAGGGTCGTGTAGCCCGTGCCATAGGCGTCCGGCGGATTCGGCGGATCGTCGGCCTTCAGGTCATCTCGCAGGACCTTTACCATGCCGATGGTGAGATCGCCCCGCTGCAGGAACCCGTCCATCGCATAAAACTGCACCTCGCCCTCCTCGCGGGCCTTGTCTGGCAGGATGATGTGGTGGGCGGGGCCCCAGTGCACGAGATCCGTGCTCTCGCTCTGCATGGTGATGCGCCGCTTGCCTTCCCAGAACTCGCTCTCCCGGTAGACGGAGGCAATGGCCACATAGCGGTTGCGGATCGTGTCGCGGTAGATGCCGCTGATGTCGTGGTTGTGGCGGAGCACGGTGCCTTCGGCGAGGGCCGACCAGTTCAATCCATCCGGGGAGGCGGCCACATGCAGCCCGTCGCCGAGGTACCAGCCGTATTTGAAGCGTTGCGCGGGATCAGCGACGTTCGGGCCTTCATCGATGACGCTTACACCAAACTGAACTTCACCCGGCACGTCCAGGGTGCGGGCGGGGCGATCCCAGCGGATACCGTCGGCGGACTCCAGGTAGCCGAGCCTGGAGCGGGACCCGTTGTTGTCTTCTGTGCGGTGTCCGTACCAGATACGGAAGCGACCGGAGGTCTCGTCGCGGTGCACCGACAGGTAGGGCTGGAAGCAGCCGTCTTCGATACCCGTGACCACAGGATTAGGAATTCGGGTGTTACGGTCCGGTTTATGCACCTGGCGCACGGCGGTGGACGACGGATCCACAAGGTAATCGTCGATGAAGAGGTGTGGGCCCGCGCCCAGTCTTATTGGGCTGGAGGTGGGCGTCGTTTTGCCGGGCGTGTAAAGCGCCGCATGTTCGTAGCTTACGGGGACGTCATCGCAGTTGGGTGGTGAGTCCGCGAAAGCGCCAGCGGGCAGTATCAGGGCCAGCAACACGAGAAATGCCGGTCGAAGGGAACGGGAACAGTTGTGGTTCATGAGCAGTTTTCCCTGGTGGAACCTGGTAAGGTAATCTGATCCATTCTACTTCGACGCTCGTGCGATAACGGTAAGGATAGCACAGGGCCCGCTGCGTGGAAAGCTACCTACAGAGATTCATTAGGACAACCCAATATGACCGATAGCAGTTACTACGGCGTTTGGGCTTCAAATTGAGGCAGCGTGGAAGCCATCACATATTTACGATGGAAGGCGTTGCGGAAATCCTCAGCATCCAGCCCAAAGGTTCACGAGCAAAGGCATATCAAGTTAGGCAGTTAAGAGACCTGTTGGTCGAATATCGGCTTGGAAACAGAGATGTCGATTAGGTATGAACTCATAATTTTCTGGAGCGAGGATGAGCAGGCCTTCATCGTCGAAGTACCTGAGCTTGCGGGATGCATGGCCGACGGCGAGTCTTATGAGGATGCCCTTGCCAATGCCAAGTCGGTCATCGAGTCCTGGATCGAAACTGCGCGCGCCTTGGGAAGGCCAATACCCGAGCCTCGGGGACGGTTGCTTTACGCCTGAAAAGAGCGATTGCGTCCGGCGACTTTTTCGCCCCATTTCCGAAAAACTCGTGTACAATAGTTTCAGGAAGGACGAAACGGCGGGGGCCCGCCCGAATGAGTTGACCCCTCCCGCCGCAGGTGTGGCGCAACGCCGCCCGCGGAGTCCATGAGCACCCAGAGAAGGAGCTTTAGAATGGACGTAAAGGCCCTGATGGCCACCGCAGCCGCCTTGGTTGCCGGGGACCGCGGCATCCTGGCGATGGACGAAAGTACACCCACCTGCGACAAGCGCTTTGCCCAGTACCACATTCCCATGACGATCGAGTATCGCCAAGCCTACCGTGAGATGATCGTCACCACGCCGAAATTGGGCGAATGCATCAGCGGTGCGATTCTCTTCGACGAGACCATCCGCCAGTCTACCCGGGGCGGTATGCCCTTTGTCGAGGTGCTGAAGCTGGCGAACATCATTCCCGGCATCAAGGTCGACGGCGGCGCCAAAGACCACGTCGGATTTCCCGGAGAGAAGATCACCGAGGGACTCGACGGACTCGGCGCTCGCCTGAAGGAGTACTACGGCATGGGCGCGCGCTTTGCCAAATGGCGCGCGGTCATCACGATCGGCGATGGCCTGCCCACTCGGGGCAATGTCGAGGCCCATGCCCTTGCCCTGGCGCGCTACGCGGCCCTGTGCCAGGAGGGGGGGCTTGTGCCCATCGTGGAGCCGGAGATTCTGATGGACGGCGCTCACGATCTCGATCGCAGTTTCGCGGTTTCGCGCGACGTGTGGCGGACGGTCTTCGATCAGCTCTTGCTCCAGCGCGTTGATTTACGATGCATGATCCTGAAGCCCGGCATGGTGCTTCCCGGAAAGGATTGCCCTGATCAATCCAGCGTCGAGGCCGTGGCCGACGCCACCGTGCGTGGCCTTCTCGACACCGTGCCCGCCTCCGTGCCCGGCATCGCCTTTCTCTCGGGCGGACAAAGCAACGAACTGGCATCGGCCCGGTTGAGCGCGATGAACGCCCGGCACAATGGAAAGCATCCCTGGGCACTGGCCTTTTCCTATGCCCGCGCGATTCAAGCGCCCGCCCTGGCGATTTGGTCGGGACAGGAGGCCAATGTCGATGCCGCGCAAAAGGCGCTCTATCACCGCGCAAACTGCAACAAGGCCGCGCGGCGGGGTGAATATTCTTCCGCGATGGAAGGTAAGTAACAGCAGCCCGGACGCCAGTCCTCGCACCGGAAAGTGCCTTGGAATTGGCGACGGGCTGAATACATTAAGGTAGTGACTTTCGCTTCGTCGGCCTTGGCCGGCTCCCCGGCAGGGCCTCGAAGCGCGCGAACGAAGAAGGAGCATCGGTATGCAAGTTAATGTACGCACCGACAACCACATCGCGGGCCGCGAACGACTCGCCAGCTACATCACCTCCGTTGTGGAAGACACCCTTTCCCACTTTCGCCAGCGCATTACGCGCGTCGAGGTGCACCTGAGCGACGCAAACGGCCACAAGCCCGGCGCGCACGACAAGCGCTGCGTGATGGAAGTTCGCTTGGAAGGGCGCAAGCCCTTCGCCGTGAGCCACTCCAGCGGCAGCGTGGACGAAGCCATCAGCGGCACGGCCAGCAAGCTAAGGCGCCTGGTCAGCGATACGCTGCGACGGAAGCGCGATAACTGAGGTTGCGGTGCATGAGTATTTTTCGCGCGGGCCGGGATTCCGGCCCGCGCGGTTTTTATTGTGTCACTGGAGCCATCCCATCGAAGTGCTTCTTCCAAACAGAGACGTATTCATTCGTTTTTGGGCTTTGAGCCCCAGTGGGAAAGAGTGTGGTGCTTTAGCCAAATAGGCATATGGGTTCTGGAGTCGGATACTATGGGATGTTGTGAACTCTTGAACCTACTATGCGTCTTTAGCAATCCGGTTGTGAATCAAGAGTTGGTCCCGTGAACGCACTTCGCACGAATTCTAAAGATACTACAATCGAGGAGCAAGTTGTGACGGGTAAATCAGAAATCCAATGGTATTCCGTTCGCTGCGTCTTTAAGATGAAGAAGCGCCTCGGCGGTACAAAGCGCTATCTCTATGAGGAGCGATTGACTATCTGGCGGGCCACTTCATTTGAAGATGCCGTCGATCAGTCGGAGCGAGAGGCCGCCGCGTATGCGGAGTCAACCGGTTCCGAGTACACCGGCCTGGCTCAGGCGTTTCACCTATACCCCGCAAAGTTAAGATCCGGGAGCGAAGTTTTCTCGCTCATGCGGGAGAGCAACCTGACGCGGGAGAAGTACCTTGATCGTTTTTTCGATACCAACGATGAATGTCAGGGACGCCTTGAGTAAGAATGCTGGTGCGCAGGACTTGAACGACGCGAGGGCGGATTTCCGCTCCGCGCTTGGCACGACCCAAGGTTTCGGCGAACGCGAGTTCGTTCCTACTTCGCGGCGATGCAATACAGAAAGTTGTTCCCCTTCAGCAGCAGTTCATCGCCCACGATCACGGGCGAGGCGTCGAAACCATCTTCCAGCTCATTGACGGCAAGCACTTCAAAGCGGTCCGCATGGGCGATGACGGCGATCTTTCCGCCGCGATCAGGCAGATAGATATGTCCGCCCGCGCCCACGGGCGATGCGAAGATCTGGCGCAGGCCGTTCAAGCGCTCGCCGGTATAGATTACTTCGCCGGTCTTCGCGTTGACGCAGGTGAGGAGGGGCTTGATGTCCTCCAGGAAGTAGAGCCGCTCGCCGTAGAGCAGGGGGGTAGAAATGTAGGGCGTGGCTTTGTCGAGCGACCACGCAAGCCCGTCGGTTCCGTCCAGATTACCCGTGCGGTCGAGGGCAATGGCCTTCATGGAAAATTGCTTGAAGTTACTCGAGCAATACACCAGGCCGTTTCCGACAAGGGGCGACGGAATCGTATTGTTGGTCAGTCCCGCGCATTCCCAGACGATGTCGCCGGTCTTTTCATCGTAGGCGCGAATCTTGTTCGTAGCCGTGGTAATGATTTGCCACGATCCGTTTACCTCTACCGCGACGGGCGTCGACCACGCCGAACCCTCGTCCCGCTCCTTTACCCAGTGGGGTTCACCGGTTTGCTTGTCGAAGGCCCATATTTTTGATCCTTCCTCATGGTCCTGAACCACGGCAACCGTGTTTCCCGCGAGCACCGGTGAACTGCCCTCGCCGAAATTAAACTTCATCTTCATCGGATCCAGATCCCTGCTCCACGTGGGATTCCCATCCACGTCAAAGCAGTGCAGGCCCCGCGAACCAAATCCGGCCCACACCAGTGCTCCATCCGTGACGGCGGAGTGGGGGGCGAAGCTGCCGGCGGGGTGGTGTCCTTTGTGGGGCACCACCGATCGCGCCGCTCGCGTCCAGAGCATAGCCCCGGAACTGCGATCCAGGCAGACCACATTGAAATCGATATTGACCTCAGGATGGGGCTGGGGAGGGGGATCGATACCGCGCGGTTGCTCCGTGCTATCGGGCCTGCGCGTGGCGAAGCTCCCTTCGTCGGAAGAGCTTGCCGTGAGGATGAAAATCCGGTCGCCCCACACCACCGGTGTAGATTGTCCCGTACCCGGCAGGGGCACCTTCCACTTCACATTCTGCGTTTCGCTCCATGTGATCGGCGGGTTGCCCGGGGCAAGCCCGGTGCCATCGGGGCCACGCCACGCGGGCCAGTGCGGCTGTGCCGCCGCGACGGGGGCCAGAAGGGCCGACATGGCGAAACACAATAGAGATATTGCGCTGGTTGTAGTGGTCTTGCGAATTCGGATCACCGGTGAGGCTCCTGTGGTCGTTTGTAGCATTCAAAATACCACAGACTACCCTGAGCAACGTACTCGGGATTTGGGGTCGCCCCAGGAGAAGAAACAACGAAAGCGATTCCCGCATCTGGAGGAATCGCCTTGGAAGTCAGAATGGTGGGCGAGGCGGGAATCGAACCCGCACTTCCTTTCGGAAAACAGATTTTAAGTCTGTAAAGTATTCGTAAGCCAATGCTAGCCAAGGCTATTAAGTGCTTCTAAAATATAGAGTTAAGTTAAGCTAGAAAAAGCTGATGTTAGCCGTGATATACTACATCCGGATATACGGAGGATATACGGCAATGAAAAAGAAAATCACAGCACGAGTCATTCAAGGCCTGAAACCAGAGGCAAAACCGTACCAGTACCACGACACGGAGAACCCTAACTTCCTCGTGCGAATCCAGCCGAGCGGCTCAGCATCGTACTACTTCATGTACAGGCTACCACCAAAGGAAGGGCAGGACATCGGCGACCGCCGGAAGCTGCTTATCGGGCGCGTGGATGATGTGTCCCTGTCAGACGCGCGTATCAAGGCCGACGATTATCGGGCCATGGTGCGCCGGGGCGAGTATCCCGGAGCCACCGAGTCCCCTAAAGATGCCACCGACATCATGACGCTGGAGCGCTTTATCCGGGAGGTGTGGAGCCCGAGCTACCAGACGAAACGGAAGGCCCATGACCAGCAGCTTGCCCGGCTTCTATCGGGCTTCCGGCCCTTGCTGGGCCTGTCCCTCGCGGACCTCACCACCGACCACTTCGAGCAGCATATGGTGGAGCGCAGTAAAACCCCACTTACCAGAGCGAAAAAAAAGGGCAAGACAAAGGCCACGATTCTACCATCGGCGGCGACCCTGAACCGGTGCAACGCGACCATGCGGCCCGTCTTGGAAATGGCACGCAAGCGTGGGTTGATTCCCACGAATCCCCTCGCGGATGTGGAGAAGGCACGGGAGGATAAGAACCGGGCAATCCGGGCGATGACGAAGGAGGAGGAGAAAGCTATCGAGGGCGTCTTCACCAAGCGGCGGGAAGATAGGGTGGCAGAGGTGGCCGAGATAAACGCGCGCCGGGCAGCGGAAGGGCGGAAACCAATTCCGGCCGTCCCGAGGTTTCTGGACTACCTGCAACCCATGTTTGTGATCAGCGTCGAGAGTGGAATCAGGCGCGGCGAAGCATTCAGCCTCACATGGTCGGATGTGGATTTAAAGGCCCGCAAATTGACCGTGCGGGGCGAAGTGGCGAAGTCGTCACAGAGTCGCGTGGTGCCCCTCACAACGCGGGCACACGCCATCCTGAGCGACTGGCAGGCCCAGGGCGAAGGCACGGGGCTGGTGTGGCCCTCACGGATAGGTGGCGACCGGCTGAAAAACATCGATGGTGCATGGCGGCAGCTATGCAAAGATGCCGGGATCACCGGGCTGCGCTGGCACGATTTGCGCCACACATTCGGAAGTCGGGCGGCGCTGGCCGGTGTCCCCATGGTTGTCCTGAAGGCATTGATGGGGCATTCGGTGATTACTACGACGATGAGGTATGCGCACAGCACCGAGGCCGATGCGCGCGCGGCCATCGCACTATTGGAGGGCGGGAAATGAAACACGCATTAGACAACGCGCTGACCTTGGCGGAAACCCTGACCTGTATTGACGATGACGCAATGGCGGATTTCATGTACACAAACATGCGCCAGTCATTCGTGGCCGCGCTGGACACCGCGCGGGCGCTGCAATCCAGTGAACCGCAACAGGCGATTGAATGGGTACTGGCGCACCTTCCCGAAGATGTGAACATCGGCATTCGTGTTGTAATCAATCCGATAGACCTTGACCCGCGTTTAGGTAATTTCGCCACTGCCCAAGAGCGGGCGCGATGGATAAGGGAAACGCAACGCGAACGGCTACAGGCGGCGGCGGGCGAACTGCGGACGGCTAACGACCGGGCTATGGTCGGCGCTGTCTCACGGAAGGATATACTTGAATGGTTGAAGGGCATCGACAATACCAAGTCAAACCGCACAAATAGAATAACCCGTAGTAAGGTGTTGGTGGAGATTTCCCCCGGCATGTACACGGCGGCCAGCTTCGATTTATTCAAAGCGACCGAAAAACCATCACAGCAACGTAAGCCGAAAGAAACTGTAGATACAGAGGATGACCCCTTCGAGGTGAAGTAGTTCACAAAAGTTCACAACGCATTCGCGAACGCCCCGTTTCTACGGGGCGTTTTTTCATGCCTGTTCACAAAAACAGTGAACCATTTTGACTTGCTACGTTAGCGCCAGAAAGCGGAAAGCAACCCCCGCTAGAAAGGACCTAACGAATGCTAGTCACTGAAACCGAAGCCGCAAAAATGTTATGCACAACCCCGGCAACCCTTCGCGTGTCGAGGGCTGTGGGCCAGAAACGGAACGGCGCGCCCGTCGTGCCATTCATCCGCATGGGGCGGAAGATTGCCTATGACGTGAAGGACATCGAGGCATACATCGACGCCCACCGCGTGCAGCCCGGAGGCGCGGCGTAATGAGCACGAACCAAGCGGCCCCCGGCGCGGTAGGACGTGCCGAGGGCCAAAGAACAAATACCTTCAATGCGAATTATACCCGCATGGCGGCGGCACCGTCAATGGACTGGGCGGCTGACTTCGACCGGCTGTATCAGGCGGCGGGCACTTCCCGGCTGGACAGTTACCGGCGCTTCCTGAGCGAGGCCCCCGGACCGAAGAGCGGGCATGGCAACACGTGGCTCTTTAGTGCGGCGCTGCGGGCCAAGGGCGCAGGCGTGGCCCCGGAGCAGGCCCAGGACGACCTCGGCGCGGCCATGGCACACAAACCCCACTGCGAAGTTACGCGGGCTGTACGGCGCGCGTATGCGCTGGGCAGCGAATACCGCCCCCCGGCTCCGCGCGTGCCACCTGTGGCAAAGCCCGCTGTGTCGCAATTCTGGCGCGAGGCCACGACACGCTGGCCGGAACATGCGGACCCGGTGGAAGCCTTATGGGAATCCAGCCCCGTGCGCATTGACTGGCCCCCGGAAGATGACGCGGCACACGTGCTGCGCGCGTTGTACAACACTGATGAATATTTATTCATCGGCACACGCTATCAGCCGGGCATCGTGGGCGACACGCTACGGACGGCGGGCGAATGGCTGGCCCACTTCGAGGCGGGCCGCACTTCCGGGCCGCACTGGATACCGAACCCCCTGAGCGGGCAACCCGGGCCGACGGCGGACGGCGAAGGCGAAACCCTTCGCGGCGATAGCAACGTGGCCGCGTGGCGCTTTGTCGTGTGTGAGTTCGACGGCATATCACACGCGGCGCAGGCGGCGCTATTTCTCACGGCGCGGCTACCACTGGCCGCTGTCGTTGATTCCGGCGGCGAATCGCTTCACGGCTGGCTTCGCGCGGACGTGGCCGACGCTGCGACATGGGAGCGGGAAATAGAGCGCGACTTATTTCCCCGGCTATTGGAACCCCTCGGCGCAGACCGCGCGTGCAAGAACGACGCGAGGCTATCAAGGACCCCCGGACACCTGCGCGCGGACACCGGCAACCGGCAAAGGTTGCTGTACTTGAACCCGAACGCGGGGAGGGCGGCAGCATGATGGAAGTATTCAAAGACTTCGATATGCAATTACAGGCCACGGGCACGGCGGACATTGACCCATTGGGCGAATTGGCCGGGGCACACCTGCTGCTTGAAATATCCGGCGGCAGACTTCGCAACACGACGGACCGGGGCTGGCTCTGGTTTGATGATGTGCGCTTCGCCCCGGCGGAAAAGCGCGCCCGGCGGATGGCCGCGAAGGTTGGCAAAGCCCGGCGGAAACGTGGCAACGAAAGCACCCGCGACCCGAAGGTTATCGAAGCATACTACCGGGCTGCAAAACGTGACGAATCGGCGGCGGGCATCGAGGCTATTTTGAAAATTGCGGCCGCACTGCCTGGCATCGACGCGGACCACGTTGAATTCGACGCGGACCCATTCGCGCTGAATTGCCTGAATGGCACCGTTGACCTGAGCACCGGCGAATTGCGAGAGCACCGGCGGGAGGACTTCATCACGAAGTTATGCCCGCACGCATATGACCCGGCGGCGACCTGCCCCCGGTGGCTGCAATTTCTGGATGAAGTTTTCTGCGACGATGAAAAGCTGATTACGTGGATGCAATGGCTAACCGGCTATTCATTCACCGGCAGCACCCACCGACACATCTTCCCAATACCGCACGGCGACGGGCGAAACGGCAAGGGCGCATATTTCCGGGCAATGCACAAAGTTCTAGGCGCGGACTATGCGGCTGTTGTGGACCCGGAAGATCTCATGCTCCAAAACAACCCGCGCAATTCTGAGGGCATTGCACAACTGCGCGGCGTGCGCTTCGCCTATGCTCAAGAAACCGAGCAGGGGCGGCGGCTGAACGAATCACTAATAAAGCGGCTCACAGGCGGCGACCGTATCAGGGCGCGGCGCATGTACGGGCATAGCTTCGAGTTTGACCCGTCGCACAAATTGTGGCTGGCCACGAACTACCGCCCGAAAGTGACCGGCACGGCGGCGGGCATATGGCAAAGGTTGAGGTTAATTCCCTTCACGCGGCACTTCGCGGACGATGAGCAAGACCCCAAACTTGATGCCAAGCTGGCCGCTGAAGCCCCCGGAATTTTGGCTTGGGCCGTGGCTGGCGCGCGGATGAAAGAACCACCCGTTCCGCTACGCGTGCGCATTGCCACGGATGAATTCCGCGAGGAAAGCGACACGCTGGCCGCGTTCATTGAAGAGACACTATGCGAATGGGAGCACGCCAAAGTGCTGAAGCGCGATGTATACGCGGCTTACCGCAAGTACATGAACAACCATTGCGAGGATATGAAGGCATTCAATAAACGGCTGGCCGCGCGCGGTTTTGAAGAGAAAGCGACGAACCAAGGCACCGCGTGGGAGGGCTATGCACTCCGGGCTGAATGGCAGAGTGAAGCAGAGTGAAGTTAAAAATGAAACCTCCCCATGAAGAGGGATTTAGAAAAAAGTTCATTTTGAGCTTCACTCAACTTCACTACCCCCGAAAACATTAGCTGAAAGTGGCCCCCGGTGGCTGTTCACCGGGGGCAAATATGAGCAAAACAACGCCGGGGCGACCGGCAAAAGGAGCACACCATGACCTTAGAACAATCACCCCGAGGACTGGCCGATATGATTCTGGAAAAGCGGTGGCCGGAAAAAGACCTTCTCTGGTGCAACGGATTTGTTGAACCATACAAGGAAAAATGGCGCGTTATCTATTTGGATGAAATGGAGGCAATCGTATATGACGCGCTGGAATGGCACGCGTTTGGCCAAGAGGACCCGCAATGGCCCACGCGCGCATTGGTGGACGAAGTAATAACAGCACTGCGGACACTGGAAGCGGTATTCATCCCGCAACACATCGGGCTTCCCAAGCGCGAGGTGGCACCATGAAGGACACCGAACCCACCCGCAACCGACCCAAACCCGGCGTGCCGATGGTAGAGACGTTGCGCGCGGCTGTGGCACACGATGAAGCGCGGCTGGAGCTGTCCCGCCGATTGCTCAGAGATTGGCTTGTCAGTCACCCGGAGGATGAGGAGAAGCCGAAGCAATCGGTATACGCGACACGCGGGCTGACCGTGCTGCGCAGGCCGCGCTAGGGCCACCCCCCGGCCTGCAATCGTACCAGCCTACTTTTGCCATACCGTCCGTATCAGCACTCTCTACACACAGACCGAAAATCACACCCCCTATTCTACGAAAGGTTATACCATGACAAAATCAAATTGGCTCGCGCCGCCCCAGCCCCGCCGGAAGTCCAAAGCGCCCGTCGCCCCCGAAGTCCCCGAGGCCCCGTCCTGGCTGTCTACCGATGCAAAGTCGCTGTGGGCTGAGCACGCCCCAACATGGGCCGAGTTGGGGGCGCTGGGCCGTCTGGACGTTCACGCGGCGGCAATGCTGTGCGAGGAAATGGCGGCATTCCAGCGGCACCGCGATGCTGTACTCACCGAAGGCGCGCTGGTGCAATTCCCGCATTTCACCGGGCCGAACCCTAACGCGAAACTCCGCGACGATGCCGCAAAACGGATTGTGTTGTTGTTGCGCCAGTGCGGATTGACCCGCGCGTCGAGGGCGGGCACGGCGATGCAGGAAACCCCAGCCCAGGCGACACCACAATCATTGTGGGGGGCGAACGGGAAATATCTGGGCGAAATCGAGGGAGATTTTGCAACCTAATTTATTACCTATTGTTGCTGGTTGTTACTGTGTGTTACAACCATAGTACAGCTTGACAAGACGTGTACTTTTAGGGTACACTTAAAACAGAAAAGGAGTTTATTCCATGAATGAGATTCTAACCCGCGTCCGCACTTTCCGGCTGAGCGATTCCGAGTATGCCGCGCTGTGCGTGCAGGCTGAGCACCAACACGTCACGCCGTCCGCATTAGTGCGGCAGTTTCTGGTTGAAGGCCTGAAGCGTGAAAACTTTACGCTCGCTATCCAGCAATCGAACGCCGAACGGCTGGCCGCACTCACCGGGGGCGACTCCGAGTGAAATGGCCATGGGCGCAGACGAAGCAGCGCAGCGTGGAGGCCGAAGATTTTTTCGGCAGGCCGCTACCGTCTGACTACTCCCGAGTATCGCGCCACGATGCATTGGGATTCGCGCCAGTCTATTCAGCCGTGCGGCTGCTGAGCGAGACGATCAGCACGCTCCCCGTGGGTGTCGTGGCGCGCGATGGCGACATCCGCAAGCGCATAGACCACCCGGCAGCGGACCGGCTCCGCGAACCCAACGATTGTATGACGGGCCAGACGTTGATCGAGTGTATGGTCGCTCACCTTGAGACCTACGGCGAGGCGTACCTTGAGAAGTCGGGCGCGAACCTGTGGCCGGTGGACGCGTCGCGAGTCACGCCCGAGCGACGTGGCACGGCGATGGTATTCAAGGTCAGCACGCGCGATGGCGTGATCGAGGTTGGCGCGGACCGGCTGGCATTCTTCAAGAACGCAGTCACGGGCAGCGACGGTATACGCGGCGTCTCGCCAATCAGCCTACTCTCGAAAGACTTGGGCGCGGCACTGGCGGCACGCGACCACGCCCGAAAATTCTTCACGAACGCGGCGACTCCGGCGGGCATATTGAAGCACCCGGCAGTATTGAGCGACGGCGCACGGCAGCGCGTGAAGAAGGATTTTGACTCAGCACATGCGGGCGCAGAAAACGCGGGCCGGACTATCTTACTGGAAGAAGGTCTCGAATGGGCAACGCTGGCCAGTGACCCAGAGCGCAGTCAGCTTTTACTTACTCGCCAATTCAGCGTGAGCGACATCGCACGGATCTGGCGGATTCCTCCGCACATGATTGCGGACCTCAGCCGTTCCACCTTCTCGAATGCCGAGTCTGAAATGCAGTCCTTCGCGACACACAGCCTCCGGCCCCGGCTGGTGCGATTGGAACAACAGCTTGACCTCGCCCTGCTATCCCCGGCAGAGCGGCGCGCCGGGTTGGGTTTTTCCTTCAATCTGGATGGGCTGCTCCGTGGCAGTCTGTTGGACCGATACAAGAGTTACCAGATCGCGATCACATCTGGATTCATGAATAGAAACGAAGCACGCCAGCTTGAAAACCGTGAAGCGGTGGACGGGCTGAGCGAGTTTGTATTAGGCGCACCCGGCACCGCGCTGGTGGGCGACAACAACAGCGGCGGCGACCCCGGCGCGGAGAAAATGCAACATGGAAACACTTGAACTCCAGCGCACGAAAATCCTTCAGCGCACGACCGCATTGCTTGACCTGATTGAGACGCGCGGCACCGCCCCGACGGCGGAAGAAATCGTCGAGATTGAAACCGCGCATGGCGAGGCCGACCGACTGGCGAAGGCTATCGAGCTTCGCGCCGCGACCACCCCGGCACCCAGCGCGCCGCTACTGGCCGATGGCGCGCCGGTGAAAAACTACACCATGCTCCGCACTGCGGACGGCCGCGAAGTGAAGGCGTTTGGCAAAGGTCAGCGCATGGCGGCGGCGGCACCTGGACGCCATGAAGGCGGGCTGGACCTTGAAGGGTTTGGCCGTGCACTCTGCGCCATGATCACCGGCAATTCGCGCGGCTGTGAAACTGAACTGCGCGCGCTTGGTGGAACGAATACCTCCGGGGGATTTTTTATCGAGGAGCAACTCGGGGCTGAGCTGGTCGATCTGGCCCGCGCCCGTTCCGTCATGGCGAACGCTGGCACGCGCGTGCTCAGCATGGACAGTGACACTTTGCGTTTGGTTACTGTCACCGGTGACCCGACCTTCTCACCCGTGGGAGAGAATGGACTGATTCCCAGTTCCGATCCGTCCTTCGGTTCCGCGCTACTGGTTGCGCACAAACACGGCGTGCTGATTAAGGTCAGCAACGAACTGCTGGCCGATGGCGCAGGCGCTGGCACTGCGATCACCAACGTGCTCGCTAACGCTTGGGCCGCTTATCTGGACGGGCTGATCCTTGATTACCTACTGGAGTCTGAAGACGTGGGTTCCACAGAATCCGTGGGCGCACTGAATCACGATGACATCATTGATGCCCGAAAAGCAGTCTCGAACGCCAACGGTTTCGCGAGTCACGCCATCATGAACCCGACCACCGTTGCCGCACTGGCGAAGGCGAAGGAGGCGACCACGAACGCATACCTTCAGCCTCCGGCGGCGCTGAGTGATCTGATCACGCTGGAAACGACCGGCATTGCCTCAACCTCCGCACTGGTCGGCGACTTCACCACCTGCGTCATTGGCCAGCGTGGCAACATGAGCATTGAACTCAGCCGGGAAGCCGGTACGAGCTTCGAATACGATCAGACTTTCATCCGGCTGTTGTGGCGTGGTGACATCGGCGTACTGCGCCCCACCCACGTGCACCAGTTGAACGGTCTGACCTACTAAGCGTCTTCCATTTGACCCGCCTGTCGCGTGTCAGTCTCACGACCCGGCGCGTTGGGCCGTCCATCCCAGCGCGCCGGGCCCATAATTAGCCCACCCTCCGACGCCCCCGCAGCGGCCCTCCCAGCCGCGATGACCGGGGGCGTTGTCTATTCGGGCGGGCGGTTTTGTTTAAGCTGGCGGTTCAGGAAAAGGCCCTCGATCAAATTTAAACCAATTGTCTTCGACGTTGAACCTTGCAAAAACCTCGCCGCGCGTATTTCTAAAGACTAGATCACTGTCTTCGACGGCCGCAGTAGCATCGGTATCCAAGTCTTTAAAATCATGAATCTTGAGATCTCCGAACTCATCTCTCACGTGAATTTTGAATGGGCGGCGTAGATTGTGTCGTGGTTCCATTGATGATCTCTCCGAATACGTTTTTTAGCTGGCGGATATACGGGGGATATACAGGCGAATTCTGAGCATCAGTGTTTTTCGGTCAAAAATCTCACAAAACCCAATGTTTACTATGGTGGGCGAGGCGGGAATCGAACCCGCACTTCCTTTCGGAAAACAGATTTTAAGTCTGTCGTGTCTGCCGATTTCACCACTCGCCCACGGGGTGCCGGTTGTCGGGGAGCCGACGTTGGAGCGGCGACTATACCTCAGGCCCTTCCTGTGCCGCAAGTTTTGGCGGTGTCGAACCCTTGGATTACGCGAGTTTTGGGCCGGTCCACCGGGGTATTTTGGCATGGCTGACCGATAATCGGACGTTCGTGTCGGCACCACGGGTCGGCGGCATTTTTCTCCCCCGTTCGGGGAACTTTTGTGCCAGAATGGTGATGAACGATATAGCGGGAATGGGAAGGGCACAACGCAGGAGGGCTTCGTATTATGCATGAAAAGTTTCGAGAAGCGTGGAAGGCGGCGGGATACATCGCGAGCGGGTTGAGCAGCGATTTTCCGGGCCAGAAAATGGAGGTGGCATTTCACAACCGGGGGGGCGTCGATAAGACGGTCTGCTCTGTGAAGGAAATCGGCCACGTAATTGAGATCTATTGCCGGAAGTTTCCCATGGCCACGGTGTACTATCATGGTGAAGGCGCTTGTGGCTTCGCGGCGGAGCTTCGTTGCCACTGCGGCCATGAGAAGTCTCGGGGCTGCTGCAAGGACGGCGGTCATCATCGCGCCAAGGTGCTGGTGAGCCTGGTCCCGGCGGAGGAGAAGGCGGGCGTTCCCGGCTCCGGGGCTTGACTGACTATGGCCGGGTTTCGTGGCGATGCAGTTGCATCGTGTCCCCACAAGCGCTAAGCTGTGCATCTCCCCGGGCCGGGCAGCGGTCGGGGTGGGTTTAGCCCTGTCCTGAGGGGCGGGCGCAACAACGAGGATGCAGTGGCCATGGCGGACAAGATTATCAAGACGGACGAAGAGTGGCAGGCGGAGTTGACGCAGGAAGAATATCGGGTCGCGCGCTTGAAAGGTACTGAGCGGGCTTTTGCCGGTGCCTACGTGGACGAAAAGCGCAAGGGCACGTATTGCTGTGTGGGGTGCGGACAGCCGCTCTTCCTCTCGGATCACAAGTTTGATTCCGGTACGGGCTGGCCGAGTTACTTTCAGCCCGTCAGCCCTGAGAATGTGGAAACGGACGAGGACACCACCCACGGCATGCGGCGCACCGAGGTCCACTGCAGCCGTTGCAACAGTCACTTGGGGCATGTCTTTCCTGATGGTCCCGCGCCCACGGGACAGCGCTACTGCATCAATTCCGTTTCGCTGGTATTAAAGGAAAACTGAGCGCGCGTCAGCCAATCACCATGTTCGTATCAAGGCGGGCTGGCAGGGGTTGGGGCAGGTGCCATTCAGAGATTCCTTGTGCTTCGAGTTGCGCCGCATGTTTACGGACCAGTTCCGGCAGGGTCTGTCGCGCCGCTTTCATTTTGGCGATCGCCAGGTGCGGGTCAAGGAGATGGGTGGAGGGTGGCCGGTCGCCCATGGCGCGAAGCACGGTGCCCAAGGGCGGCGCGATGCTTTCCTGAAGCTCCATGAGCATGCGCACGTGCTCCACATAGGGTGAAATCACCGCGCCGACGCCACTGCGGACCTGGGCCGTGGCCATGATATAGAGATGGCGATAGCCGTCGGGCACGGCACCGCCGTAGGTTTGCGCCACGGGGCCTCGGGCACTGAAGATGCCGGGCGCGAGAAAGGGCACACTGACCTCGAATCCGGTCGCGCAGACCACGAGGTCATATTCCGCTGAAGCGCCATCGGTAAAGTGCGCGGTTTTCCCCTCGAAACGGAGCACATCGCGTCTTGGCGTGATCTTGCCCTTGCGCATGAGCGGCAGCACCGTGGAATTGATGGTTGGGTGCCGTTCGAAGACGTCATGGTCCGGGTGTTCGAGTCCATAGCGTTCGTAGGGTCCCCAGTAGAGTCGCAGGAGCCGTCGCAGCACTGCGCGTTGCGTCTTAATGCTCAACCAGGGGGTGATGTACTCCACGGCGGGTATGCCGAAGAGGGACTTGGGCATGAACCAGTATCCACGCCGCAGGCTCATGTCGGCGCTTGCGCCATGCTCTGCGGCGGCGGTGGCGATATCGCAGGCGGAGTTGCCGCCCCCAATGACGAGGACGCGCCTGTCCGCGACCTGCGCGGCCGTCTTGTAGTCCTTGGAGTGGATGTATTCCCCCTCGAAGTTGCTCGGTATATCCGGCCATCGTCGCGCCCAGTGATGTCCGTTGCAGACGAAGAGCCCCTTGTAGATCGCGCGGCGTCCGTCCTCGAAGCATACGGACCAACGGTAATTTTCGGCGGGGCTGGCGTACACCACTTTGGTGGAAAACTGAATAGAATTCACCAGATCGAAGTGCGCCGCGTAGTCTTCCAGATACTGGAGCATCTGCGCGCCACTTGGAAATTTCGGGTAGCGACGCCCCATGGGAAATTCGGGAAAGCCCGTGATCTTGCGGGAGGTGACCAGTTGGATCCGGTCATGCACGCCGTGGGCCCAGTTTCCGCCGAGGCGACGGTCCGCTTCGACGTGGTCGTAGGGCTTTCCAGATAGTTTCAGTTGGCGTGCCATGGCCAGGCCTGTGGGGCCCGCGCCAATGATGAGGAATTTTTCTTCGGTAGGAATGATCACGAATGTCCCGCGCCTGTTACTTCAAGAAATGGCGTGAATGCCCGCGCCCCGCGAATTGAGCGATAGTATAGCGCGCCGTGCGCCCGCGTCGCCAGATTTAGACGAAGTAACCGTTTGTTTGACTCGTTGAAGTCATCGTGCGAGGTATATGTAGCTGCGTTGTCCGTGCACCCGTGTTGTACGGGTCGGGGGCTGAAAAGCCCCCGCTCCATACGCCCGAAAGTTCTGGTTTTTCATTTGATTGCCCTGAACGCGAGTTGCCAATGTCCATCATCGATGCCTATGATGGGGCATGGCGTATCCCGGCGAGCGCGGAACAGGAACACTGCAATGGAGAGAGCCCGTGAGTGAACTGAGTTTTCTGGAAGGTGTCAATCGATATTATGAGACGGCGGAGAAGACCCTGGATCTGCCGCCGGGACTCGGGGCCAAGATCAAGGCGTGCAATTCCGTTTTCATGGTGCGCTTTCCCATCGGTTTTCGGGATGGGTTCAAGGTGTTCACCGGCTGGCGCGTGGTCCACAGCGAGCACTATCTGCCGGTGAAAGGGGGGATCCGCTATTCGCCCCACGTGGACCAGGAAGAGGTGGAAGCGCTCGCGGCACTCATGTCTTATAAGTGCGCCATCGTGGATGTGCCTTTTGGTGGATCGAAAGGGGCGCTCCGCATCAATCCGAAGGAGTACGACGAGAGCGCGATGGAGCGGATAACCCGGCGCTTTGCCCGCGAGCTGGCGATGAAGGGTTATATCAGTCCGAGCCTCAACGTGCCCGCGCCGGACATCGGCACGGGCGAACGGGAGATGGCCTGGATGGCGGACGAATACCGCCGCATCGATCCCACCGACATCAACGCCCTGGCGTGTGTTACCGGGAAGCCCGTGAGCCAGGGGGGGATCCTGGGGCGCAATGAAGCCACCGGTCGCGGTGTGCAACTCGGACTGCGGGAATTCTTCCGCCATCCGGAGGATGTGCGCAGCGCGGGGCTCACGGGTGGTCTGGGTGGCAAGCGCGTTATCATTCAAGGTCTGGGCAAGGTGGGTTATCCGGCGGCGAAGTTTCTTCAGGAGGAAGATGACTGCCTTGTGGTGGCGATTATCGAGCATCAGGGTTCTATTGTGAATCCCCAAGGAATCAAGGTGGAGGAGGCCCATCGCTGGTTTCAAGAACACAAGACCTTCGAGGGCTTTGAAGGCGCCACCTTTGTGAAAGATGGGGCCGTCCTGTTGGAAGCGGATTGCGATATCCTCATTCCTGCGGCGATGGAGGGTCAGATCACGGAAGAGAACGCGGGGCGCATCAAGGCACCGCTGATTGCCGAGGCGGCGAACGGCCCCGTGACCTACAATGCGCACCAGATTCTAAGCAAGGACGGCAAGATCATCATTCCCGATATCTACCTGAACGCCGGCGGCGTGGTCGTTTCTTATTTCGAGTGGATCAAGAATCTCTCCCACATCCGCCTCGGTCGATTGGGCCGCCGGGCCGACGAAGCCCGGGGCGGGCTGGTGGTCCAGGCGCTGGAGCAGATGAGCGGGAAGGAAGTGCCGCCCGAACTCGCGTCGCGCATTCGCCATGGTGCGGATGAGCTCGATCTGGTCCGTTCCGGTCTGGACGATACGATGCGCGATGCCTACCAGCGGGTGCGCGAGTTCATGCTGACCCGTGATACTATTCCCGATCTCCGGACCGCGGCCTTTGCCATGGCCATCGAAAAGATTTCCCGTAGTAACATGGAAATGGGTGTATAGCATTTTCCCCAAGGCATAAAGAACGGCTCTATGAAGACAGAATTGCTTATGATTGGCACCGAGTTGTTGCTCGGCCAGATACAGGACACCAACTCCACCTGGATATCTCAGGTGCTGGCCGAGCACGGCATCGACTGTTATCAGAAAACGACCGTTGGCGATAACCGCGCACGGATTATGGGGGCGTTGGACGCAGGGCTTCAGCGCAGCGACGTTATTCTCTGCAGCGGCGGCCTGGGGCCGACGGAAGACGACATCACCCGGGAGTCCATCGGCGAATTGCTCGGTCGCCCGCTCGTGTTTCGGCCGGAGGTTTATGAGGACGTGATTGCACGATTTGCCGTGCTGCGCCGCGCGCCCACGGACAACAACAAGAAGCAGGCAACACTTCCGGAAGGCGCTATTGCCATCACAAACCCCAACGGAACCGCACCGGGCGTTCTCGTGGAGGACGAGCGGGGCATTATCATCTGCATGCCAGGCGTGCCCCACGAACTGAAGTCCATGATGTTGGACAGCGTGCTCCCGTACCTGAAAGCGAAGTTCCAGATTCAGGGCGTGGTGCATTCGCGCGTGCTGAAGGTCTGCGGGCTGGGCGAGTCGCGCGTGGATGATGCGATTGGCGATCTGATGAATGAGTATTCCAATCCCACCATCGGACTGCTTGCTTCGCCAGAGTTTGTGCGCATCCGGCTCACCGCGAAGGCGGAGAGCGAAGCGGCGGCCGAGGCGCTCATTGAGCCCGTCGCGCGTCGCGTGTATGAGCGACTGCCCGATCAGATCATGGGCGAGGGGGAAGACACCCTGGAGTCGAAAGTGGCGTCGCTGTTGCATGCGCGGGGCTATACCCTTGCTGTGACGGAGAGCGGCACGGGCGGCCTGATCTCCCAGCGACTTGCGCAAGCGGGCAACGGAATTCTGGCCGAAGGGCGTATCCTCGGGGGGGTGAATGGCATTGCAGCGGGGGAGGGGGGGGTTGACATCGGGCGAAAACACATGCTAGACTGCCATTCCACTTGCGCTTTGGTGTGTTTATACCAGCAAGCGGGGGAGAGTGCTACGGTGCTCTTCATTACTCCAGAAGATTGTAGTACCTGGGACATAGATATCGTTGGCAGCGGTCATCGCGCCCAGGTCAGGTTAACCGTGAACATTCTGGAGCAAATGCGCCGCTACTTGTTGAGAGCGGATTAGACGCATTTCACGGACAATTTAAAACGCCATTCGGCTCGACGCGCACCGCGCACTTTTTTCCTTTTTAATGGTACCGCTGCACCATATCCCATCACATATTTGCGAACAATGATTGCAAATCAGTAGACGTTGTCACCTGAACGGTTTTGTTTCAGGTTAACAGGACTCTAATGAGCCGTGTATACGGAGCGTAGCAACACATGTTTGAATTAATCGCGTTGATGATTCTCTCGCAGCAGCCGCTGCAACCGGTCGCCCAGGGCACCGCGTCTTATTACACCGTCGCCAGCAGCAGTGTCATGACGGCCTCTGGCGAACTCCTTCGGGACGAAGTCCCCACCTGCGCCCTTCCCGACGGGGAGTTTGGCGACTACTATCTGTTTCTCGCGGAAAACGGCAAATCCGTCGTTTGCCGTCTGAACGACCGTGGTCCCTTCGTGAAAGAGCGCGTAGCGGATCTTTCTCTCGCGGGTATTCGTGCCCTCGACGAAGACGCGGGGCTCGTGAAGGTTCAGGTGTACCACCTCGGCCCGAATCCACCACCGATTACGCCCAAGCTGCGCTAGTGCGCCAGTAGATCGGTGATGTGATTGGATAGATAGCCGTGCAGGATGGGCTTTTGTCTTGGTCCGTCTTTTCGCCAATAGACAGAAGGGCCTCGCGTGAAACGCTTTCTCCTTTACTTCTCTACTATGCTTGCCGCATTCTCGATGAGCGGCGAACTTTGTGTCGCGGAAGAAGCCGTGCCGCCGGAAAAGTACCCTGCGTTGTTCACGTCCGATTTTTCGGATGGGCTGAGTGCCTGGGTGATGACGGATCCGGCCGCCTGGAAGATTGAAGATGAATCCGGCGACGCGAAGTTTTCCCTCTTCGGAAAGAGCGACTACGAAGCGCCCGTCCGCTCGCCGCACAACATGGCCCGGGTCAAGGATCTCGTCGTCACCGATTTCGAACTGGAAGTCGACGCGAAGCAGACCGGCAAGGAGTATGGGCATCGGGATTTGTGCTTTTTCTTCGGCTACCAGGACCCATCCCATTTCTACTACGTCCACCTGGCGACGGTGGCCGATCCCCATGCCAATTCCATCTTTCTGGTGAATGGCGCGCCCCGCGTGAGCATCGCGCAGAAGCGCACCAATGGCACCGACTGGAAGACGGGTTATCACCGGATACGCATTGAGCGAAATACGGAATCAGGCACCATCAAGGTGTACTTCAATGACATGAAGACGCCCGTGATGGAGACGGTGGACAAGACCTTCCCCTACGGCGAAGTAGGCCTTGGATCGTTCGACGATACGGGCAACTTCGACAATCTGATTGTGCGTGGAACGGTCTACAAGCCCGCCGAGTAAATTGCACGCGGCCGGCTCGCACGAGGTTTTTTATCGAAAAATTAAGAGCGCAAAGAAGATCGGAATCTTCTTTGCGCTCTCTGTATGTATTTCAGCATCATAGGGACAGCGTTGCCCCACGTCTTCTCGGTGCCCGGGGCGCTATGGGCTTGCTCCCTGGCTCATATGGGCGAAACTCACTTCAACAGGCGGGGCTGTCCTGTCGTCAGCGAAGGCGACTGAAACGTTCGCGATAGCTTGGCGCTGGGCGAGCGCAACTGAAAGAACACGTTGTCCTGTGTTGGCGCGCATGAAGTATGCACCCAGTCGCGACGTCAGGCAACGGGACAGCCTCGCCTGTTGGCGTTTTCTTTTACCGGTTGGGGTACAGTATTTTACGCGCAGTCTCTACCCTTAAACGGTGTCGCCGGGCGAGGCTGTCCCTACTACTTGACGCTGGACAGCATCCAGTCGAAGTCGAATCGGGTGCCTTCGGCGGCCTCCACGAGAACGCCCGTGTTTTCCACGGCACTCGCGAGTCCATCCCAATCGGGCGTGACTTGCTGAGACTCCACGGCGGCGATGACGAGCTGGAGGGCGGAGGCCATGGACTCCATCCGCTCCCGGTTCAGCCAGCGCGTTCCCTGCCAGGTGTTCACACCCAGGTAGAACAGCACATCGGTGTCGCGGAAGATGGTGTCCAGTACCGGCCCCCAGATCTCGGTCTGTAGATCGTTCAGGTGGTGCGCGTGGGTGATGCAGATACGGGTCAGGCTCGCATCCAGCGCGGCTTCGTAACCATCCTCGCCGAGTCCAAGGAAGGCCTGGGCGATGTGTTTGCGCAGGAACCATTCACGGATCCACGCGCCACTCGTCACGGCCACTTCCGTCTTGGTGAGGGTGGGCTGGCCCTCGCGCGCATTGAGCACGCTGCCGAGGTGCCGGAGCAGGGCCCAGACGATGAGGACCCGATACACGGGCAAGGTCTTCCCGGGGGGGGCGGACAGGGCCGACAGAAGGGCCTCCCGCACGCCGTCGATCAGGTCAGCGGCACGTAAGGCTTCCGGAAGCCCGTAGATGGCGTCGAGATCGGCCTGCATCTGCGGGATGAGTAGGGCCGCGTCCACCGTGATGCCGATGCGCGTTCCCAGCGCCTCCAGGAAGGGTGTGAGTGTCGGGAGGAAGTCTTCGACTTCGCTCAGGTCGCCCTTGTTCAAGTGAATCTCGTGCAGCAATTCCGCCGTCAGGAATTCACTGAAGGGGCCGAGCAGGGGAGCGAGGTGGAGTTCCTGATAGGCTTCGTCGATCGAGGGGACGCCCTGGCCGCCCAGATTGGCATGGAGCCAGGCCCAGGTGAGGTCCACATCGTAGACCGCGCGCCAGTCGAGCAATACCGCGTAGTGATAGGCCCCAAGGGCTACAAAGATGCCCTCGTCTCGAATGCGTTGCGCGTGCTCCAGATATTCGAGTCCGGTGCGGCTGTCGCGATAAATGTAATAGCAGTTGTCATCCGTATGCAGTCCGAGGGCCGTGGCGATATTCTGCTGGCGCAGGCGGACGTTGTCCACGGTGCCTTCATTGCG
The DNA here is from genome assembly GCA_942492815.1 of Candidatus Hydrogenedentales bacterium. Classification (GTDB taxonomy): domain Bacteria; phylum Hydrogenedentota; class Hydrogenedentia; order Hydrogenedentales; family JAEUWI01; genus JAEUWI01. The sequence goes on from OW818658.1 coordinate 1,672,645, forward strand.
CGGGACCGAGGTGTGGACGCGGCCCTGAGTTTCCCGAAAGGCGTTGTGATATACCACGAGTGCCTGGTCATAGCCATTGCGGTTGGAATAGGCGTAGACGTTTTCATCAACCCAGCCATCGGGCGTGATGAAATCATAGAAGGCGAAGTCGGCCGAGCCGCTGAATAAGTTGCGGCGGCGCATCAGCGGGAAGATCTCCCGCTCGTGGCGCTGGACCAGGTCTATGTCGGGCACTTCGTCATAATAGGCCCGGCGGTATTCCATGCCGTATTTTTCGGTGTAGCCTTCCACCTGACCGTGGCCCACCATGGGGAGGCCCGGCATGGTTACCAACAAGGTGGCCACGCCGAAGTATTTGTCACCCCGGCCGAACTGCGCTTCCGCGGTGTCTTCATCGGGGTTGTTCATGAAATTGACGAAACGCTGGAGGATCTCGGGGCTGAACTCCAATACGTTTTTCACGGTCTGGCGATACTTCTGGTTCTCCTCCATCTTCAGCATGTTCATGAAGGCGCTGTTGTACACGCGGTGCATGCCCAGGGTGCGGACGAAGTAGCCCTCCATCAGCCAAAAGGCTTCTGCAAGGAGAAGGGTGTCGGGCACCTCCACGGCCACGCGGTCCACCACTTCCCGCCAGAACTCGACCGGGAAGGCCTCGTCAAAAGAAGGGCGGCTCATGCAGTGCCCCGCGCGGGACGGGATGGCCCCCGCTTCTTCCGGCAAGGGAAACCAGAGTCGCTGAAAGTGTTTTTTCGCCAGGGTCATGGCCGCGTCGAAGCGGATGATGGGGAAGTGGCGGGCGACGTGGAGAATCGTCTGAATGACGGCCTCGCGCACTTCCGGGATGAGATAATTCAACTGCGCCGTGTCGTTCCACGGCATGCTGGTACCATCGTTACCGTGATACATGTAGCGGGTGTCGCCGGTCCACAGATCGACGCGCTTGAAGACTACGGCGGCATCGCGGTGATTCCAGTAGCCATCCTCGATGTAAATACCCACCCGTGGATCGGGGGAGAGGCTCTCGCTGTTGAAGGTGTACCCCGGGAAGGGCGACTGGCGGGACTGGACAAACCAGTCCGGGTGCTCGGTGACCCATTTCGAATAGATCCCGACGTGGTTGGGCACCATATCGCTGGCCAGGCGGATGCCGCGTTTCCACGCGCGCCCCGCCAGGTTCTCATAGGCCGGGGTGCCGCCCAATTCGTTGGCGATTTCATAGTCGAAAAGGGAGTAGGCGGATGCGGCGGCCTCGGGGTTGCCCATCTTGCGCTTGATCATGCGCGACGCCTCGGAGCGCTCCCATATGCCGATCAGCCAGAGGCCCGTGAAGCCCCAGGAGGCCAGCCGGTCCAGCTCATCGTCCGGAATCTGATCGAGGGTTTGGATTTCCCGTTCATAGGCGCGGGACAACTGATTTAGCCAGACATAGACCGTTTTGGCCAGCAGGACAACGTTGGGCATCCACTCCTTGTCCATGGAGAAGGCTTCGGGTTCCTCTTCGCCATGGGCGGTGGCACCGCCGCGGCCCGGGCCGAATTGCATGATCTGGGCCGAGCCTGGTCCGTGGCCGCGAAACTGGATTTCCTCCGCGAGTACTCCGGCGGCCAGCAGTAGTTGCTTGCGAAGAATTTCTGGGAGAAAGGCGGACCAGTGGGACCGGACAAAGCGCAATTGTCCTTCGAGGGAATCGGGGGAGGCCAACTGCGGCGCATAAAGCATCGTGATGAGATCCTGCATGGTCTCCGGGAAGGGCGGCTGGGCGCGGAGAAAGGTCTGCAGGTCCGTCATAAGGGTATTGTAGGGCGTCTCGGTCCGGAGGCGTGGCTCATCGAACAACATGGCGTATTCGGCCATCGCCGGGTTGGAGAGGGAGACCTGGAGCAGGAGCAGCTCGCAGCGGGTGCTGTCCCGATTGGACCACAGGCTGCTGGAGCCTTCCAGAAAGGCCCTCGTGTCCATGGATTCCGTGCAGACGGGCTCGGCCGGGTAGAGGGCGAGAAAAGAGCCGAAGGGCCGCTCCGATACATCGACGCCGCGTTCCTGGCGTACCCAGTCGTGGGCGTTGGACAGTACCTTCGGGTTGGTGGCCGCCGCATAGCGATACACAATAAAACGCAACACGGAGGTAATCAGGCCCATGGCCATCAGTTCGCCGGGGCGTGCGGGCTGGGCATTGGGAACATCAAAATCGATCTTCGCGTTGATGGCATCGGCCACATCGCGGAACTCGCGGATGGCCTCGTCGGGCGTCTCCAGCGCCGGCACCAGGCCCGGGGGAAGCCGGAATCGTTTTCGGGCCTCTCCAGACAGCGGGAAGCCCAGTCCGAAGTACGTGTTGAGTTCGTGCGATACCAGATCTTCGTCCATGAGGCCTCTTCCGTTGACGCGGTCAGCAGGGTGGCCGTTGCGGCCCGTGGTGCCATCTTCCCCGATCGGCACCCTTCGTCTCTGACCAAGACCCTGATGATACCGGAATCACGAGGGCAATCGCTATTCCCATCGCACTATTGGACCCGTTATACTATTGGCTTGCCGCGCACGACGCGCCATTCTCTCGCCTGTCCGACCAGAAGTCACGAGGCGGTGATGGCGCGCGTAGCCCTGTTCAGACCCAGTTGGAGCCCCGGTATGCCTCTCATTTTTCCAGATAAAGCCGCAGACGAACAGCCCGTCGTCGTTGTATCCGGACTGCCCCGCTCGGGCACGTCCATGATGATGAGGATGCTGGATGCGGGGGGGCTTGAGGTGGTGACGGATCAGATCCGCACGCCGGATGAGGACAATCCCAAGGGATATTACGAGTTTGAGCGGGTAAAAAAGATCGTTGAGGATCAGGCCTGGCTGCCGGGGGCCCGGGGCAAGGTGGTCAAGATCATTTCGTTTCTGCTGCTGAAAGCGCCCGCGGGCTTTCACTACAAGGTGATTTTCCTGCGTCGGGCCCTGCCCGAGGTGCTCGCCTCACAGCAGCAGATGCTGATCCGCCGGGGAGACCATTCGCCTCAGGACGACGCGCGAATGGCCGATTTGTACGGGAAGCATCTGGTGCAGGCGAAGGCCTGGCTGGAGTCGCAGCCCCATGTGGAGGTGCTGTATATCGATCACGCCGAGGCGGTTTCGGATCCGCCGGCCGTTGCCCGCAAGGTGAATGCCTTTCTGAACGATGCGCTCAACGCGAAGGCCATGGCGGCGGCGGTCGATCCATCCCTGCACCGCCAGCGCTCCTGAGGGAAATTGGGCGCTGAACCGCAATTAAACCGGAGTTTCACAGCGGGCTAACACGGCGTTGCTATGCTTTGCCGAGCAATGCAGTACCCCCGCCTCACATCCAGTTTCGCCATTCGAACCCCGGCTCCGGTCTCCTCATCGTGTCCTGCGGAGTTCCCGCGCCCCTCGGCCATATCGCGCCTTCAACAGGCGCGAAAGGTGATACTCATCCGCCAGGCCGACACGGGGCGCAATTTCCCGCAGGGTAAGATCAGACTCCAACAACATGCGCAGGGCGATATCCAGACGGGCCTGACGCACATAATCCATGGGAGTGATCCCGGTTCGCGCGCGAAAAATCCGCGCCAGGTGGAACTTGTTGAGATCGCAGCAGGCCGCAAGATCGTCGAGCGACAGGGGTTCGCCCAGATGCTCGTGGATGAAAGTCTGCACCAGACCCACCGCGTCTTGATCGGGCTTTTTCACCAGGCGAAGTATTTCGCCCGTCAGCATGCTGGTGCCAAGGTGCAGGTACGATTCCTTGCCCGCATAACTGCCGTGCTCTTCCGACGCAAGCCAGCGCGTAAGTTCCAGAATTCGGCCTTGCCGGTCGTGAAGAAGGAAGGGAATGTCCGGGGGGCAGTTCTCCCACTCGAAATCGAGACAGAAAAACTCGAGAACGACCTCCCCCTCCTGACGCTCCACGTGCGTGCGGCCCGGCGGATAAAAGAGCACCTGGCCGGGTTCGCAGATGTAGGATGTGCCTTCGATCCGGGCGCGCTCCTTGCCCCGGACCACGACCACAATTTCGCAGAATTGGTGGGCATGGGCCGCCGGACACCACTCCGAACCGGCATGCCAGCGGCGGACGGAAATAAATCGGGCCGGGTGAAAGGCTGGAATGTCAATTTCAGACAAGTTTGTCAATCTCCGCTATTGGCAGATGGGACCTATTGGGTTAGGCTAACAAGGCCCGTGAGATGGTGTCAAGCTTGGGTAAACTTCAGGCGTACGGGCTGGCAATTATCGGATCATTCAATTCGGGCCGTAGCAACTTTATTCGCAGGAGGGTCGCCTATGCACTGTTGAGCCATTCCGAGCGAGCAGATGTCCTAGTTGGCAGGCAGCATCATCGTGTCGCAGATTTATCGGGCGGGTTGTGTTGTCATCATCAGGTTCCCACTTCAGGCGGCTTCACCCGCCACTGCATAATTTCCATCCATCCGAAATCAAATCTCAATGTAAGGATTGCAAACACATGAAAACCGCAAGTACAAACAAAAGGGCCAAGGGTTTCACCCTGATCGAGTTATTGGTCGTGATCGCGATTATTGGTATCCTCGCCGCGATTCTCCTTCCGGCGCTGGCCCGCGCCCGTGAAGCCGCCCGCCGCGCAAGCTGCCAGAACAACCTCAAGCAGTGGGGCATCGTCTTCAAGATGTTCTCCAACGAGAGCAAGGGCGGCGTGCTTCCCCGCATTCAGAACCAGCACTATATCCGTGATGCTGCGGGCAACACCCGTCCGGGCCGCGTGCGTGGCGGTGTAGCCATGCCCCAGGTTTATCCCGAATACATGACCGACCTGAACCTGACCATCTGCCCGTCGGCCATCAACGCGGGCGAACTCGCCGCGCGCTGGACCTGCCCCGGTGGTTCCTACTGCAATCCCGCTCCGGCCCACCCGAACTATCAGAAGCTCGAAGTTGGCGCCGTGGGTAACGCCGAACAGGAAAGCTATTACTACTATGGCTACCTGATCAATTCGGACGGTGCCTGGGCCGCCTTCTCCAAGACCATTCGTCCGCGCATGATCGCCGGTCTCGCGCCCCTTGGTGAAAGCAACATTCTCTATACCGATCCGCTTCTGCCGACCTACCTTACCAAGGCGGAAAGCCTGCTGGACGCCGACTATGACTACACCTCCACCACGGCCGGTAATGCCGCCACGATTCAGGCTGCCGCAAGCGCCGACATCGTCGCTGCGGGCGTAAACGCCACGGTGGTCGTGGGCGGTTCCGGTGGCCCCGGAACGACGATGCTTTCCAAGCTTCGTGAAGGCATCGAGCGCTTCCTGATCACCGACATCAACAATGCCGGCGGCTCCGCCGAAGCCCAGAGCACCATCCCGCTTATGTGGGACCGCTTCGTCATCAGCAACACCGACCCCGACCGCCGCACGCGTTTCAACCACCTTCCCGGTGGCGACAACGTGCTGTATATGGACGGCCACGTTGAGTTCAAGAAGTACCCGCAGACGGACTTCCCGATTTCGCCTGTCCATGGTGTCTTCGGTCGCCTCTAGTCTCAGGCTGAGATTTGCCTGAATCCCATTGCGCGCCTGGTCTCGCCTTTCGTGGCGGGGCCAGGCGCTTTTTTGCGTTGGGCGGATCCCGGGTCCCCATTGCAAAGTCCTCCGCCAGTTCCTATACTTTGGTTATAACAAGTCCCGACATTCACGGAAAAGGAACTCACCTTGAAGAAACGACTCATTGCCGCGGCACTGGCCCTCGCCGCCCTGGCCACGCCCGCCTTGGCCGCACCCAACACGATCAATCTCCTCGAAAATGGCTCCCTGGACCACTGGTACACGTGGATCAAGGATCGCGGCAAGGACATCGACCCCAAGCAGGTCTTCACCATGGTGGATGGCCAGCTCCGCATCTCCGGCGAAGAGTGGGGCTGTGTGACGTCGAAGGAGGACTTTGAAAACTACCACATCGTGCTGGAGTTCAAGTGGGGCCAGATCACCCATGCGCCCCGTGTGGACCGCGCCCGGGACTCGGGCTTCCTCATCCATTCTCAGGGCGCAGACGGTAACTACAGCGGTATCTGGATGAACTCCATTGAGGTGCAGTTGATCGAAGGCGGCACGGGCGACTTTATTGTCGTGGGCGACAAGTCCGACACCTTCAGCATCACCGCGCCCGTCGCCCCGGAGAAGCAGGGCGAGTCCTGGCTCTTCAGCCCCGACGGCGAGCCGACGCTGGTGAAGGATATCCGGGTGAACTGGTGGGGACGGGATCCGGCCTGGGCCGATGTGAAGGACTTTCGCGGGGCGAACGATGTGGAGAAGCCCATCGGCGAATGGAACCGCCTCGAAGTCATCGCGGATGGAGGCAAGATTACTGTGCTCCTCAACGGCATCGTGGTGAACCGCGCCGTGGACTGCACCCCGAAGAAGGGCCGCCTCCAGATCCAGTCGGAAGGTGCGGAAATCTTCTTCCGCCGCGTCGAGCTGACGCCCCTGGCAGATCCGGCCACCGCCTCAACCGTCGCGCCGGGCACCGGCCCCATGCTGCTGGTGGCCAACAAGCACAGCGACACCCTGAGCTATGTGAACCCCGAGACCCTCCAGGTGGAGCAGACCATCACCGTGGGCCACAACCCCCACGAGTTGGTCATCACGCCCGATCAGCGCTTCATGTATCTCTCGAACTATGCCAAGCCGGGCGACACCATCTCCGTGGTAGATCTGGTAGCACGCAAACATATCAAACAGATCTCCACAGGCGAATACGTTCAAATTCACGGCGCGGCCATGGCACCCGATGGCAAGAACGCCTACTTCACCGCGGGCCAGACCGGCTTTGTTGTCGAAGTAGACACGGCGACCCACGAAGTCACGCGCGGCATCCCCACCCATGGCAAGATCTCCCACATGGTTCTCGTGTCGCCCGACAACAAGCGCCTCTACACCGCCAACATCGACACGGAAAATGTCTCCGCTATTGATCGCGCCTCCGGCGAACTCATCACCCAGATCCAGTGCGAAAAAGGCGCGGAAGGCATGGCCTTCACGCCCGACGGAAAACACCTCTGGGTCGCCAACCAGAGCGGAGCATCTATCTCCATCATCGATCTCGCCACCCATACCGTCGTCGAGCGCTTCGACGTGCCCGGCATGCCGGTGCGCATAAAGTTCACGAAAGACGGCAAGCGCGCCTACGTCCCCAGTTGGACCCCCGAGGGCGAACTGATCGTCATCGACGTCCCCGCGCGAAAAGAAATCAAACGCATCAAAGTGGGTGGGCACGCCATCGGCGTGGAGCTCAGCCCCGACGAAAAGCGCGCGTACGTGGGCTGCGAATACACCGACGGCCTCCATGTGGTCAACACGGAGACTTTGGAGGTGGAGGCGAAAATCGACACGGGGGATGGGCCGGATCCGATCTCGATGTGGTTTCCGGAAACGATAGCAGCGGTTTAGTCGAGTAAAGTGGTCTTGCTGATGTCGGGTTTGTCAGGCAATGTGATTCCCGGCGGCCTGGGTTCCCCGGCAAACCGATTCTTTTTGAAGTCACATTACAGACCCGTGATGTACTCGATTGGACACGTGGCCCAAACCGCTGAACTCAACGTGCCACGATTTGTTCAGGCGGCTGAAACATCATCGAACATCACAGTGCTCCAACCCCGCAATGCGGGAAGCAGGCGGTCGCCATCGAGCGATAGGGCTGAACTTGGAATATCACATTGTATATCGTGAAGGGCCGAACGCAACGGTCGCACGGCGTCAGCATCAACAAGTGCACTTGCCTCGAATCGCAGTATTCTCGACCTACGAGGAGGCCAGGCTGTATATTCAGATGGTTGCCTTGGTGGACAGGCATTTCTATGGCCGGGGTAAGAATGGACGATATTGCGCTCGCGCCTTGCCATACGATCTGGTTCCAGAGCAGTTTGGGCGAATACTCATGGAACGTACAGGGGAGGGCTGGAGGCTGGATCGATATCCTTGGTACTCCTCTTTTACAGATCCCTTACGATTTGATGGCGACGGACAAATGGCTCTTGGGCATACCAGCCCCTTTCACTCGTTCGAAACGACAACAGAGCACAATTACAGTCAGCGCATTTGTGCCGGTGAAACGCCACAGTTTAGTGAAGGGGATTTGGTTTTCATAAAGTGGGACTTTGGGCCCGACACCTATGCGGTAGTATGCGCGGTGGGAACCCAGACCGGGCCAGTGCGGAAGCCACGAAGCGCCGATGTCTGGACGAGGTGGTATCACCTGCTTTTCGTGGGCCATTCGGGCAGCCTGATTGATGAAAAGGTGCACATCGCCTATGATTTCGAGATCCAGCCCGCGGCAGAACCGCTTCCTCACCGGTTCAGAATGTTGGAACTACTCTCGCGGCACTACAAGGGGGAATCTGTCATTTCGGAGGAGGTGTTAAATCGACTCATCAACGAGTCAGTCCAGGTTGACGATATCGAGTCATTTCCCTCCGATCTCTTCGGTGAGGCTGAAGAAGCACGAAATGCTCCGTTCCAGACGGTGGCCGAACACACCACGAGCGCGATAGATTTTTCGTCTACGGCTACTCCAGCAACGACAGCCCCGGAGGACGTTAGACCTGAATTAAATACAGTATTTGTGGCGCTGGCTATGACCATGCACTTAGAACTCGGCAAATACCCCGGCGGGGCATTTGACCTGCAAGCACCGCCCGCCGCATTTTCTTCAATGGACAAGGCTAAAGTGTGCGCCCAATTCCTGTGTAACGCATTCTTGCGATTTGATGCGGGGGCTTCGTCCAATTGGGACGTCATGCGACACCGCTGTGTCGACAAACTCCCCATTGATGTCGATCCGGATTTCAACTGTGGGTACCATCATAGAATTCAAATCGTGGAGATGACGATGTCCCGTGAGACCATCACGGACGAAGACCTTGTTCAATGCATGGCATTCAAGGATCTGGTTATCCACACTTGGTGCTATAACGTTGATGGTGAGCTTCTGTGGGAATCGCCGGCTCCCGCTGTAACGAGTTGTGAGCGCTATGACTTCGAAAGCCGCTACAAGATTGGGGATCTGGTTTATGTAGTTCCGCAGGGGATAGATCCCGAATCGGAATCGATTGCGGGTGACGTTGCCGTCGTTTCCGAAGTGCCCATCTCGAAGGAGCTATGGCTCGCGTCGGGCCAGCAGCCTGAGTCATGGAATCCGTTCTATACGGTTGACTTTGTGGATCCGGACTACTATCTTCAACACTTCCACGTGCCCGAGTCGAGTCTCTTGTTGGCCAGATTCTCGGTCCCTGACGGTCTTGCTTTTCTGCCACTGTGGTCGAAGCACCTGCGCGGGGAGTCGGCCTTTCCCGACGGACTGGCGGAACGGATTCATGCACGTGAAGTTAAGTTGCGGAAGGGACCGCGGTATGACTTCAGTACGGGGTGCATTGTGGACTAAGATTCGGCGAATGCGAGGCGCGATGGGGGATTTTGTACGGGTGTGGGGTCAGCGGCCCGAACGCGAACGCCCGAGTCGCTCCACCCATCCACTGGGACATGCCGCCGCTTTGGTGTGGGCATTGCTTGACCGGGTGAAGGCAATTAGCGAGTTTTCATTCGAGTGGGCCGGGTCCGCTTGCGGCGGTACGTCCCTGAGTGCCGCCGATATCTCGGGCTTGCGGGTGTGGTCGGTGTTGTTCAATACTTCCGATGACTGGAATGTTTAAGGGCGCGCTACACAGGAGATACAAACAAGACTATGCGGAACTTTCGCGGATACTTTTTGCTCGTAATTGTCCTTGTTCATGCATGCGCCGCGCCCGGTGAGAATCTACTGCTTCCGACGCTGACCGGCAAGCTGAAGATCGGCGAATCGACTAAGATCGTCTGCTTTGGGGACAGCGTCACGGGTGTCTACTATCATACCGGCGGGCGGCGGGCCTACACCGAGATATTGAGATTGAGACTTTCCGACGCCTTTCCCAAGAACACTATAGAGGCCATCAACGCCGGTGTCAGCGGGAATACGACCGTCAATGCTTTGGAGCGAATCGAGAGCGATGTGCTCGCGCACAAACCCGACCTCGTGACCGTCATGTTCGGACTCAATGACATGACGCGCGTGCCGCTCGAAGAGTATCGCGCGAACCTGAGGACCATCGTTGAGCGATGTCGGGCTGCCGGGGCCGAAGTGGTGCTCTGTACGCCGAACAACGTCGAATATACGGAGGGGCGACCGACGGCGAAGCTACTGGAATACTGTGCCGTGGTTCGTGAGGTTGCAGAGGAGCAGAAGGTAACCCTGACGGATTGTTACAACGCGTTTGAGGCGATCCGCGAGAAGGATGGGCGGGCTTGGTCCCTGTTGATGAGTGACGAAATTCACCCGAACATGGACGGTCACAAGCGCATTGCGAGTACCATCTCATCGGCTGTGATGGGGGATATTGTCGAGCTTGGCGATATCCCCGCGCCGCAGCCCGCGATCCCACACACCCTCGAACTCATTCGCACCAAGCAGCCTATCGAAATTCTTGCGATGCCGCCCTACGACGCAATTCTCGGAAAACTTCTACGCGAAGTCGCTCCAGAGTCGGCCCTGACCATCACCCCTTGGGAGGTCGCGGGGAAATCGATGGCTGAAATCGAAGCGTCCGCCAAGGCCATCCGCGACAATCCGCCGGACTGGGTCTTTATCGCGGTGCCGCTGGAGGCCGAGGCGGCGGACTTCGACGAGTTCAAGCGCCATTTCACCTGGACGATGAACTACGCGCTGAGTTTTGGCCTCCAAGAGTGGGACGTGATCGCTGTGCCGCCGAGCTTCATCGCTTCGGTAGAGGGTGCGGGGAAAGAGCGCGATGGTTGGTCGCGCTCACTGATCCGCGCTCAGGACTTCGCGTTGATCGACGGTGGGGGGAGCGCGGAGGCGGCGGAGGCCAGCCTGCGCGAATGGCTGAAGAAACAGTTGGCGGAATGAAGAGCGCGCCTTCGGCAAATTGAGAAAACCAGACGGATAGGACCGATAGGACCGATTTTCAGAATAGAGCGATCAGATCTGTCCTATCGGTCTGATCCGTCTAATGCTTCACCCCGCCTCGGAGTCGCCCCCCGCCCCGAAGGTGACATCGCGCCTGCCAATCCAGTAGACTGCCGGGATTCCCGTCCGTGGCTCTTGAGCAGTGCGCCCTGGCGGGTTGCGTTTTGGGAGATCAACGCTGCCGCAGCCGCGTGTTTGCGGGCTGTGTCGTCCAACCAGAGAGGTATCATAATGTGTAGTAGCCTGAACCGGGCTTTTGCCCTGGTCCTGCTGTCCCTCGTCCTGAGCGTTCAGGGCGCCTTCGCGGAGTATGCCTATGAGCAGGGCGACAGCATCGCCATCATCGGCAACGCTTTGCCCGACCGTATGCAGCAGGATGGGTACCTGGAGACCTACCTTCAGCTCGCCAATCCGGACAAGCAACTCGTCGTGCGCGATATGGGCTTCTCTGGCGACGAAGTGGCCAACCGCCCGCGCGAAGAAAACTTCCCCACGGTGGACTACTACATGGACCTGGTGAAGGCGGATGTGATTTTCGCTTTCTTCGGCTACAACGAGTCTTTCAAACAGGATCCGGCCTTGTTCAAGCAGGAGCTGGCCACCTTCATTGAAGAGACGCGTGCCAAGCGCTACAACGGCGAATCCGCCCCGCGCCTGGTGCTGTTCTCGCCCATCGCCCACGAAGATCTGCAATCGCCGGATTTCCCCGATGGCAAGGACAACAACAAGTGGCTGGAGATCTACACCGACGCCATGGCCCGAGTCGCCGCTGACCTGGACGTGCCCTTTGTCGATCTCTTCGGGCCTTCTCAGGCCCTTTATGCGTCCACCGACGCGCCCCTCACGATCAACGGCGTTCACCTGAACGCGCAGGGCAACGACGCCATCGCGAAGGTCATCGTCGAAGCGCTGGGACAGAAAGTGGAGACCAACCACGCTGAACTCGTCCGCGCCGCCGTGCTGGAGAAGAACTGGTGCTGGTTCAACCGCTACCGCGCGACGGACGGCAACGACGTGTGGGGCAATCGCTCCGTGCTGAAGTTCGTCAATGATCAGACCAACGCCGAAGTGCTCCAGCACGAACTGCTCATGCTCGACATCAAGTCCGCGAACCGTGATAAGGTCATCTGGAGCGCCACTCTGGGCGAGGGCGGCAAGCCGGACGACAGCAACGTGCCGAATCCCATTCAGGTGGAGACGAACTACCAGCCCAGCGAGAAGAACGGGAAGCTGGCCTATACGCCGGCCTCCGAAGGCGTCAACACGCTGAAGCTGGCCACCAACCTCGAAACCAATCTCTTCGCGTCTGAAGAAATGTTCCCCGAGTTCGTGAATCCCGTGCAGATGGATGTGGACACCAAGGGCCGCATCTGGGTGGCGGTGTGGGAGACCTACCCCAAGTGGCAACCGGATCGCGAGATGCTCGATCGCCTCGTGATACTGCCCGATGAAAATCGAGACGGTGTTGCAGATGAGTGCAAGACCTTTGCCTATGTCCACAATCCCACGGCCTTCACCTTCTGGAATGGCGGCGTAATTGTGGCCTCCGCGCCGAATTTCTGGTTTCTGAAAGATACCGACGGCGACGACGTGGCCGATCACCGCGAGATCATCCTTAGCGGCCTCGACTCTGCCGACACGCATCACAGCGCCAACGGCTTCGACTTCGGCCCCGACGGCTACATTTATTATCAGCGCGGCATTTTCAATGTGAGCAATGTGGAGACCCCCTGGCAGGGTCCGCAGTTCTATGGCAATTCCGCCATGTATCGCTTCAACCCGCGGAGTCACCGCTTCAGCTACCACGCGGAGAATCCCCCGAATCCCCACGGCGGCGATTTCGACTACTGGGGCTACCACTATGCGACGGACGCGACCGGCGGGCGCGCCTATCAGGTGCGCATGGACGGCGGCGGTGCCTTCAAGATGCACGAACTGCTCACCAAGACCGTGCGCCCCGTGCCCTCCAGCGGTATCCTCTCCAGCACCCATTTCCCCGAGGAAATGAACGGCAACTACCTCATCCTCAATTCCATCGGCTTCCTCGGCATCAAGCAGTACACCCTGGAAAATACCGACGGCAACGTCTGGGGCACGGAGACCGAAGACCTGCTCGTTTCCAGCGATCCCAATTTCCGTCCCTCCGACTTCAAATTCGGCGACGACGGCGCGCTCTACGTCGCCGACTGGGCCAACGCCCTCATCGGCCACATGCAGCACAACATCCGCGACCCCAGTCGCGACCGCGAACATGGCCGCGTCTACCGCGTGACCTACAAGGGTCGTCCGCTGCAGGACTCCGTCAAAGTCGACGGCGAGCCCATCCCGGCGTTGCTCGATGTGTTGAAGCACCCGACGAACGGCGTGCGCCTTCGTGCGCGCATCGAACTCAGCGAGCGCAATCGCGACGAGGTGATCGCCGCCGCCACCGAGTGGGCGAAGCAGTTCGACCCGATGAAAGCGGAAGACGCCCACCATCTGCTGGAAGTGCTCTGGCTCCATCAGCAGTTTAACGTGCTCAATGAAGGGCTTCTGTCGCTGCTGCTCAATTCCCCCGAGGCCCACGCCCGCCGCGCTGCGGAACGCGTGAAGTACATCTGGGAGATCGAGGGCAAGTTCGGCGCGGGTGCCATGGCCTCCATGGACCACAGCGCCCACGCCGCCCACGGCGGGGCCTCGGATTACCTCAAGCAGGAAATGTCGCCCCCGCCCTTCATGGACGGCGACACGCTGGTGGTCAAGATCCAGTCGGTGAAGGAGCAGATGCGCTACGACCGCAAGAAGTTCGCGGTCGAGCCCGGCATGAAGGTGCGCATCGAGTTCAGCAACCCCGACGCCATGGACCACAACCTCATGGTGCTCCAGCCGGACTCTGCCGAGGAAGTCGCCATGGCCGCCATGCTGCTCGGCGCCGACGGCGTCAAGAAAAGCTGGACGCCCGACAGCCCCAAGATCATTGCCCACTCGAAGACCCTTTCCGTCGGTCAGGCGGAAAACATCGAGTTCAACGCGCCCGACGCGGTCGGTCTCTACGACTACATCTGCACCTATCCCGGCCACTGGCAGTTGATGCGGGGCATGATGCATGTCGTGGATGACCGCGAAGCGTGGGATGCCGCAAACCCCGATCCGGCCCTGGCCGACGTGAAGGAATGGAAGCCGGAGGATTTCTCCGCCGACCTGGACAAGCTGGCCAGCCGCTCCGCGGCGCGTGGTCAGGAAATCTTCACGGCGGCGGCCTGCGTGGCCTGTCACAAGGCCGGGGGAGAAGGTGCCGCCATCGGCCCCGACCTCGCCGGCGTCGCCGAGCGCCTCGACCCCGCCGCCATGGCGGTGGAGATGCTCGACCCCTCCAAGGTCATTAAAGACGAGTACAAGCCCTGGAACATCGAGCTGAACGACCTCACCAGCACCTACGGCCTGGTGGTGGAGCAGACCGACGAGTTCATCCGCGTCGTGGAGAATCCGCTGGTCACTACGGAGGCCCGGAAGATTCCCCGTAGCGAGATCAGCGAGATGACCGCCTCCCCGGTGTCCACCATGCCCACGGGCCTGTTGGGTGCCTTTTCGAAGGACGATATTCTCGACCTGATGGCTTACTTGCGGGGGGTGAAGGCGCATCAGCACTGATGGTTTGGGTGGGAATGCCTCTGTAGAATTGAGTTGACTGGACAGTGCGTGGCTGTCCTGAGTCGCAGCGGAAGATGCCGCTTGCGGGTCAGGGCGGCCACGTTTGCTTTGTCTGTGCAGGAGGAGCGGGACTCAGGGGACGGACATGCGCCAGGTGAATCCCATGGAGCGTAGAGCTCGTGAGTCATTCGGTTGACTGGATAAAGCGCTCGAGTCGCGTAAGCGCGTGCCTGTCCCAGAGGATGGGTGGGTGTATCTGGTGCAGCATCGAAACTCGACTCCGGCATCCACAGGGACATGCCGCCGCATTGGTGTGGGCGTTGCCCGGCAGAGCTGCTTGGAAGGGCATCGAAATGGCGGCTTTCGTTTCAGGGCCCCTGCGGCGGTACGTCCCCCGGGGACGGACACGCGCCAAGTGACACAAGTAGAGCGTAGAGCACGTGAGTCACTCGATTGACTGGATAGGGTGCTCATGTCGTGAATGCGCGTGCCTGTCCCAGTGGATGGGTGGGAGAGCCTGTGCGTATCCGCATCACTATTCCAACGTCCATATTTTGTGGGGAGCAATTTCCAGAGCTTTCGTATAAAATATGAGCTGGCCAAAATAAGTCAGGACAATTGAGGACTACTGTGAGCGAGACATTCGAGCAAATTCTTCGACTCATAAAGAATGGCGAGGTACGAATATCGGACCACGGCTATGACGAGATGGCGCATGACGGGATCCCTGTAGCGAACGTTCTCAGCAGTGTGTTTTTCGCAACGGTTATTGAGAATTATCCAAACTTCCAGAAGGGTGCGTGCGTATTGGTCTTGCAGATGGACGGCAATGACAATCCGATCCACGCCGTCTGGGGAATCCCGAAAGGGCACGCCACACCAGCGGCGCTCGTGACCGCATACAGGCCGGATCCAACTCGTTGGGAAGATGGCTTTACGAGGAGATGCTGATGGAAAAGAAATTCGGTAAGAAACTCATTCATGAAGGTCCCTATATGGCCGAGGTTGATGTCGTGTATCTGGAAACCGAGGATGCATGGTCGCCCTACCTGACCGTTGAGGATGCACTCAAACTGGATAGCATTCGGAAAGCGCTTCGTGAAGGCAATATTGAAACGGCGGCTAGCCTTGCCAAGGTGTATGAGTTAACGCCCGTCGTCCACTAAACTCTTCATGGATGTCCCGTTTGTTCGTTGCCCAAGATCGCGTTGGAATGGGTGGTTCCGGGCTGGACAATCACCTGTGGAAAGTAAAATCCATGCATCACGATAACCGAGTTCAGGTCGTATCCCTTCTGATTTTCGCTGTGGTTTTCTGTTACCTTTCCCCCGTCCACGCCGCCCACCTGTCCCCGCGGAACACCGAAGTGCCCTTCCCGTACCTCGCGGGGGCCACGCGGAGCTGGCCTATCCTTCAGGAGAACTTTCCCGTCGGAGCACGGATGACCTTCGTGGCCAGGCGCGATGGCGCGACCTTGGCTCAGGGCAACGTGCTCACGCTGCCGGGCCTCCGGGTCGAGTTGGACCGCGAACAGCAGCTCACCATTGCGGCGGAGGCGACTGCAGCCGAGGCCCCCTTCGACCTGGAGGTTTCGCTGGCCCTTCCGGGCGGCTATGTGGAGGCTCAGACCCTGCGCATCCAGCCCGGACCGCCGAAGCGGCCCCTGTCGTACTACTCGGACTTCGGTGACGACCTCATCCGCATCTTCAATGCACCCGACGGTACCTGGCGTCCCGTGACGAAGGACGCCTTCGACCAGTATTTCCGCCGCTGCCAGCTCCAGGGAATCGACCGCCTCATCACGTGGCTTGGCCCCATGCCCTATATCACCGCGCCCTCGAACTACGCCCCGGCGGACTGGGCGCGTTATGAGGCCCAGGCCCGCGCACTGAACGAGAGCGAGGCCTTCAAAGCCCTGGTCACCGAACGGCTCAAGGGTGCCCAGAAAGGCGAGTGGGGGCTCCACATTTCCTGGGACTGGATTCGCCAGTTGAACGCGTTTCGCCTGATGCGCGATTTCGGCCCCATGCTATCCCGCAGCGCGGAGCAGCACGGTGTCAAGCTGAGCGTCAGCTTTCGACCTTTCGAGCCGGCCCTGACCAAATATTACGAGTTGCCCACCTTCGACGAGCAGGGCGCCTACCTCTGGGGCTTCCTGCCCATGGCCACACCGCCCATCAACTACCGCACCAGCGAAACGAGCTTTGCTCACTACCGTACCCTCCTCCAGAAAATGGGCCACGAAGACAAGGGCCGCATCGGCGCCATCACCATTCCCGGCGTTGAAGGTGCGGCGGCCTTCTTGCAGCGCTTCAACGCGACGGGGGACAACCTCCGTATCGTGGCGTCGGACTATCCGCCGCTGCTGGCGGATTCCCTCGTGCTCCAGCGCCAGGCGGATAGCCAGTTTGCGCTGGTGCCGTTTGCCGGAATCGCCGATCAAGCCGAAGCGCAGCTCCAGCCCGTCACGGGCTTTAGCGTCCGTGAGGAGAAAGGCACCGTGCACATCGAAGGCCTGGACGCGCCCTTCGCATCGCGCTATCTCATCCTGTCCAATCCCGCGAACGCGGAAGAGGCCCTCGACTTTCCCACCCTGTCGCCCGTTGAGCTTTTCGCCCGCGCGGGCAACCGCATCGGGCGGGAGAATGTCTACTGGGTGCTCGACGACGACCCGGCGGTCGCCGCCGCCACACGCGTGCCGGGGATTCCGTCCACGGGCGATCAGGCCACGGAGTTCAACGCGACCGAGACCGGTTATCGACACCTCTTCCAGCAGGGCCAGCCCCGCACCGCACTGCGCGGCAAACTCCTGGTGATCGATCTCGGCGCGGCCTGGTCCGTGGAGATGCTCGACCTCAATCAGCCCCTCATGCGCGAGAACGCCATCAAGGAATTGAAGACGGTCCTCGATCTGCCCGCCTTCGACGAGATCTTCATCAACACCCGGTCCCACGTGCAGCTTTCCGCCTATCAGGGCGATGGGAAGGAGGGCATCCAGCCATTGATGAACTACCGCGAAAACCGAAAGCACTACGCCCACCTGGGCATCGACCGCGCCTATGCCCCCATTGTCGCCGCGGACGATCCCGTGCTGCGCGCCTGGGCCGCCGATCCCGCCCAGGTGGAGAAGATCACCACCTGGCAGCCCGGCGAGTGGGAGGGAGGCTGCCAGACTGAAGCGTCGCCCTACCGCTGGCGCTTCGCCCGAAACAAAGCCGTGACCGGGGGCCTCCGCACCTTCCTCGGGGAGCTGGAGGTCGCCTTCCCCGATACCCGCATCCGCGCCGTCATCCCCATGGCCGAGGCATCCGCCACCGAAGTGCGCAACGAAATCGCCCAGCTCACGCGGCCCGACGGCACGCCCTACGGCCCCAGCGACAACGGCGGCGTCTGGAGCACCATCAACTACATCGACACCATCGGCGAGGGCATGGCCATGCTCGACCTCAGCGGGCTCCGCACCGAGCCGGTCCTCTTCGGCATCCGCGACGTGCCCCCCACCGGGCCCTTCGACGTCCACTTGCGCGGTTCCTTCCGCGACCTTGCGGATAACCGCGGCTCCAGCTTCCGCGGCCCCCGCAGCTTCTTCTTCGAAGCCCAATACACCCTCCGCCGCCAGGACTACGACACCGCCCGCGCCGAACGCGAAGGCCTCATCCTCAAGGTCCTCGCTCACAAGGACGAGGTCAACGAAGTCATCCTCTACGAATCCGCCGACTGGCTCTACTTCCTACCCTTCGGCGATCCGGTCCTGAGTGGACATGGATTTCTGGACGCCGTGTCTCCGTGATCATGATTGTTCAAACCGCTTGCAATGCAACACCGAGATGTGTATACTTCTGAACTTAGGCAGCATTTGCCCCTTCAGGGGCCTGCATCTTAGCGGGAACTTCTCTCGCAGTTGCTCATCTTTCTTCCCGGTTTCCACTCCCTCCGAGTCCCCCCGCGTATTTAGCTGAGCAAATAACCCTCAGCGGCCGCGACGTTTTTGAGCATCCCGGCCCACAAACGAAAGGGACTTCTGTGTCCTTCGAAGAATTCGACCTTCCCGTACCATGCCTGCACGTTCTCCAGCAGAGCGGCATCAGCAAACCCACCCCCATCCAGGAGCAGACCTATCTCTCCGCTCAGGATGGCGACGACATCCTGGGCATCGCCCAGACCGGCACCGGCAAAACGCTGGCCTTCAGCCTGCCGACCGTGTGTGAATTGGCGAAAACCAAGCCCGGCCCGAGCCGCATGCTGGTGCTTACGCCAACCCGCGAACTGGCGGTCCAGGTTCACTCCGTGATCGAGCCCCTGGCGAAAGCCATGAAGCTGCGCAGCACCTGCGTCTATGGTGGCGTGGGCATGCAGCCCCAGATTAACGCCCTCCGACGCGGCGCGGACATCATCATCGCCACGCCCGGTCGCCTGCTGGATCACATCCAGCAGAAGACGGTCCGCTTCAGCGGGCTTTCCATTCTGGTCTTCGACGAAGCCGACCGCATGCTGGACATGGGCTTCCTGCCCGACATCCGACGCATCGTCTCCGTGCTTCCGAAGGATCGCCAGACCCTCATGTTCTCGGCCACTTTCCCCCCGGAAATGGCCAAGCTGACCAAAGAATTCCAGCGGAACCCCAAGCGGATCGAAGTCGGCGTCATCTCGACGCCCGTGGACGCGGTGACGCAGCACATGTATACCGTGCGTACGGAAGACAAGTCCCAGTTGTTGGCCGACGTACTCGACCGCCCGGAGGTCACTTCGGCCATCGTATTCATTCGCACGAAGTACCGCGCGGATCGCGTTGCGAAGCAACTGAAGCGTGACGGCTTCAAGGCCATGCCGATTCACGGCGGACGCTCCCAGAACCAGCGCCAGAATGCGCTGGACGACTTCAAGGCCGGCAAGATCAACATTCTCGTGGCCACCGATGTGGCCGCCCGCGGCATTGACATTCAGGGCGTCACCCACGTCATTAACTTCGACATTCCCGGCCAGTACGACGACTACGTTCACCGCATCGGCCGCACGGCCCGCGCGAAGGCCAAGGGCGACGCCATTACCTTCGTGAGCGCCGACAACGCGAAAGAGCTCGCCGCAATTGAGAATGGCATGGGCAAGCCCATCCCAGAAGTGCAATGGAGCGGTTCTATTCCCATTCCGCGCGCTTCCCGCACCAAAGGTGCCAAGGAACAGGGCAGCAAAGCCCCGGCAGGCCGCAGCGAAAATGGTGCGAGCCGTAACGGGGGCGGCGGAGAATACCGCGGTGCCCAGGGCGGCGGTCGCAACCGCAGCGAGGGCGGCAACGCCAATCGTGGTGGCAGCCACAGCGGTGGCCGCAGCGCGACGGAAGGTGGAAGCCGGAATGGGGCGACAGGCGCTCCGAAGCGTGCCTCGGGCGATGGCGCGAACCGCAACGCGGGACAGAATTCAAGCCGCGGGGCACATGCGTCCTCCAACGGTAGCGCAGCCACCAGCGAAGGTGACAGCACCGGCGGCAAGCGCCGCAGTCGTCCCCGCCGGAACCGTGGCGGCGCGCGGGTAGCCTGATCCTGATTAATCAATAGTTCCGCACGTGCGGGCCTTCCCTCTCGGGAAGGTCCGCATTTTCATATCACTTTGGTGTAATGCGGAATCATCGCAATCGCAGTCCCCGTTTTCGGGCCTGTCGGTTTAATGGCGAAATGCCGACATGAAAGCGCATTTCACTTGTCTGTCATTCCCACGAAAGTGGGAATCCAGAGACCAAGCGGCAAGAACTTCGCGAAAGCACTGGATCCCCGCATTCGCGAGGATGACAGTACCTCTACAATTTTCAATTTTGACTTCGCACATCATCGTCACGGCATTAAATCGACAGACTCTTTTCCCGATGCCCTACTCCAGCTCGAGCAAGTCCACGCGCCCGACCAGCGCGGCTACGGCCCGGGGATAGGCCATTTCATTCTCGATCACATCACTGGCCAACTTCGCTTTGCCAAAACCAATCAGCCCGTCGACATGGATGGGAACCGTCCCGGCCAGTGCGACAATCTGGGGGATGTCCGCCACTTCCAGCACGCCGGGAAGCGACAGCAGGATGGACTGGGGTTGCTCGTTCTCGAAATAGTACCGATAGCTTGCCAGCAGGTTCTGCAGCTCCAGCCGGGCAAAGGGTGCTTCCAGTGCGGCGGCGTACAGCGCGAGCAGGGCACCGTCGCCCTCACCGTTGGCCTCAATCGGTGTCTGGGTTCCATTCCGGCGGGAGAGCCAGCGCGCGGCCTGGACCACGTCCCACACTTGCTGGGCAAAGAGTGTCCGGCCCATCACAATACCGCCGCTCACAAGCTGATTGAGGTTCCTGGCGGTTTCACCTGAACCACGGGGATCGATGATCAGTACGGTCCCTTTCCGCGCGGCGTCGGCGGCCCGACCGTCTCGAATGGCGACGCCACGGCTTTCGAATCCGCCAATGAACAAAGAAGCGCCTTCGGCTGGCGCTGCGTCTGCGGGACTGGCAAGGGTTGCCCCGATCTCGAAACCGGGTTCTACGGTTACGGCGAGCACTTCGATCCGCAATCCCTCCCAGTCATACGCATTTACCGTGCGGGCGGTGGGCTCGAAAGGCTCGGGCCGCCCCCCCATGACCTCCCAGAGTTCCTCTCGCCATCGGGTCGTGCGGGCCTCCCATGCATGCAAATCCGAAGGTACCGCGGCGTACTTCCTGATCTGCTGCCGGGCAAGCTGTTGATTCAGCGTCACCACCGTCTCCGCGCCTTCCGGCATCGAGCCGCCCTTGAATGCTTTCAGGTCGGGCGAATCGGGAGCCTCCGCAATAATTCCAATTTCGGGAATGGCGTTTTTCCGCTCTTGACCCGTTAGCCAATGACTCAGCCAGGCGGCACCCGACTCCCGCAGGGGTTGACTCCACCCATGAGGCAAGGGGGCCTCCACGGCGGCAAGGCGATCGGACGCACCCTGCAACGCGTAAATTGCTCCGGCGCGCCGGATCGTGTCGCGCACGCCGTCGATGGGAAAGATCTTGTCCTCCGAGCCGTTGCCCGCCAGAAAGGCCCGCGGCGCATTGAGTCCGATGATCTCGAATTGCTCCATGTCCCGCGTGATGCCCGGCAGGTGATTGCAGATGCAGTGGTTGCCCCCTTTTTCTATCCATTGATCGTAGGAGCAGACGAAGCAGAACGAGGCCCCCGCCTTGATGCGTTCATCCAGCGGCATGGCATAGAAGACCAGCTCGCCGCCCCCCGAGTTGCCTGCGATGCCGATGCGCGATGCATCCACATCCGCCCGGGAGACCAGATAGTCCACGGCGCGGATGGCGTCCCACACGATTCGCCCTTCGTTGGTCTGGCCGACCAGGAGCGAGCCATAGCCGAGGTCATGGGCGAAACCGGGCAGCTTGCGCTCGCCCTGGCCGATGGGGTCGAAGGCCAGCACGATCATGCCCTGTTTAACGAGGCTCAACTGGCCGAGCTGATAGAGATCGTGGTTCTTGCCGTGCTCCATCGCATGGCCAGCGGCCACCACGACCGCGGGCGCGGGGAGCGCAGTCTCTTCGGGAATGTAGACATTGGCCGTCACAAAGAAGCCCGGCCGACTCTCCAATACGATATTCTCCACGCGATAGAATGATCGTTGCGCCCGGCCCGTCACCCGCGCATTGAGGGGCGTCCTGGGTGGTAGGGGATCAAGCCCGAGGGCCTTCGCCAGCGCCCGCTTGAGCCCCGGAATGCGCGCGAGCCAGGCATCTTTCGACTCGGGATCGGTCCGCTGGCGCAACGATGCTTGCGAAGCCTCGATGAGAAAGCGCAGGGGATCCGCGGCCCCGCTGAGCCCGTCGGGATAGGCCAGCCAGGCCTCCTCTTCCCCGGCCACCGGCGCGCCCTCCACCGCCGCAACAGAAAACAGAGGCAAGGCAAGCACCAGCAGGAACAAGAGACGTGCAAACTTCATGAGAAAACCTTCAGCTTCAGGCCGGAACACGTTCCGAGCCTATACTATGTGGACCGCCCGGCAAGTGACGCGAGCCGCTGTATTTCTTCGGAAAGGGTTCGGGCACTGACCGGCTTCCGGAGAAAGATGCGCAGAGGATTGGCGTGCTCGGCCATTGTTTGCTCGAAAGAGTCACCGTAGCCCGAACAGTAGATAATGGGCATTTCGGGAAGGATCTCCAGGATGGCCTCGGCCAGTTCGATGCCATTGAGATCCGGCATGGTCAAGTCCGTGACGAGGATATCGAAGGAAGCCGGCGCATTGCGCAGCGCTTCCAGGGCCGCGCGGCTGCTCGTGAAGCCCGAGACCACGAATCCGAAGCGCTCGAGGATCCTTCGCATGCTGTCCACGATCTGCGCCTCGTCATCGACGTAGAGCACGCGCAGTTTCACCGTGGCGTTTTTCTCGGCCTCCTCCTCCGATGCATCCGCCGCCTGGGAGGACGCCGGCGTGTAGCCCTGGGAGGTGGATGCCGGAAGCAGGATAGTAAACATGGCGCCGTTTCCGGGGGAGCTTTCGGCGAAAATGACCCCCTTATGATTTTCAACGATACCATGAACCGTGGCGAGGCCGAGGCCCGTGCCCGTTCCGACCGCCCGCGTGGAAAAGTAGGGTTCAAATATGCGGTCGAGCGTCCTCGCATCCATGCCCATGCCGCTGTCCTTCACGACCACGCGCATGTGGGGGCCGGGCTGTAGTATCGGCCAGCGATGGACCTCGGGGTCTCCCAAGTCTATGGCCTCATATCGAATATCCAGACTTCCCCCGGCCCGTAGGGCGTGCAGCGCATTGGACGCCAGGTTCATGAGCACCTGATGAATTTGGGTCGGGTCCGCGCTGACCTCGTACTGCAATGCGCTGAATTCCACGGTCAGGCGTATACCTTCCGGGAGAGATCCCCGCACGAGCGCAGCCACCTCCTCGATGACGGGCCTGAGCAGGATCGGCCGCAGGTCAAACGCGACCTGACGCCCGAAGGCCAGGATGTGGGAAACCAGATTGGCAGCACGGTGGCTGGCCCGTTCGATCTCGTCCAGACAGGCCGCCACCTCGCCCGGATTTGCCGTGTTGCGCCGTGCCAGGGTTGCATAGCCGAGGAGGGACTGGAGAATATTGTTGAAATCGTGGGCGATGCCCCCGGCGAGTCGGCCGATGGCCTCCAGCTTGTGCGCCTGCTGAAGCTTGGACTGGAGTTCGGCCTCGTGGGAGATATCCCGCTGAATATAGACGAAGCTCGTCAAGGTGCCGTTCGGTTCGCGAACCGGTGAGAGGGAGGCGACGATATGAGTAGGAAGGCCATTTCGGCCATCAATGAGGCCCGAACCGCGCCAGGGAAGCTCTCCGGCGATAGCGCTTTCAATTTCTAAAATGCTGTTCGGGTCGGCACCGTTGACGCGAAGAAACTCGCCAAGGGAGCCACCCAAAGAGTTTTCACCCGCAGCGGGGTTCACGTAGAGAATCTCACCAGCGGTGCCCGCAATGATGACCCCCTCCTCCGCCTGATCGATGGCGGCGGAAAGACGCATCCGGGCCTCCTCCGCCTCGTGCCGGTCGGTCATGTCGATGGCGGCGATCCGAAACATGATGAATTCGCCACGCTCGTCATAGACCCCATCCACAAACAGGGCCGTCCGGATGACAACACCGTCGGCCCTCATGAGCGGCAATTCCTGGCCGCGGACGCGCTCCCCACGTTGGACGGCATCAAAAAAGAACCGGGCCTGGGTACGTGGGGCGCTGTCCTCCGGCAGGAGATCATAGAGACTTGCGCCGATCAGAAGGTCCTGAGACCTGCCCGTGATGTCTTCCGCCACCCGGTTGGCCCGCTCGATCACGGAGTCCGGGCCCACGGAAAAATAGGCGACCGGTGCCTGCTCGAAAAGATCCCGGAACTGCCTCTGGCTCGTTTCCAAGGCGCGCTTGCGCTGGATCAGCCGCCGCTGAAAGCCGGCGAGCAGCAGGGCGACGAAGAGCCCCATGGGAAGGATAAGGTGGTGCGCCGCGAAGCGCTGCTGGCGCAGGTATTCTGGCGTTGGCGCCAGGTAAAACTGCCAGGGTAGGTCCGCCACCGCTACCGACTCCACCGCAGCGTGGGGGCCGATAAGAAAATCCCGTGGTGCGTCCACCGGATAAACCAATTCCCCGTTGCCCTCCCGAATGGCAAATTGAAATTGCTGATTGACCTGCAGGCGGCCAAGACAGGTATCGATGAGCTCGTTCACGCGAAAGACGGCATTCAAATAGCCCAGAGTCATCCCGTCATCGCCGACAATCGGGCGGTACGTTGCAAAGCCGCGCCCCCCCTGCAACAGCTCAATACTTGCGGGTGTGCGGACCAGCCGCAGCTCCCGACCGGCTCGAACAATCGCATTGCGAACCTCCACGCTGGGATGCGTGCGGAGATCCGCGTTCAACACCGAGGCATTGCGATCAAGCGGCACCACGATGCGGATGATCTGATCGGGGTCTACCCAGTTGATCGCCTGGAACCCCGGAAAGCGGCGAACGAAATCCCTTGCGTCACGCTCGAAATGTTGGGAGTCCGCGGCATACTCGCTCTCCCAGTTCTCCGCCAGGAAAGCGGAGAGACTCATTCGGTCTTCCATCCAGTCCGAAAGGCGTTTTCCGACCTGCTCCGCGGTGACTTTCGTCTCCAGCGTCAAGCGCCCTCGATGACTGCGCTCCTGCAGGCCCCAGAGCGCGACAGCCAAGGCAAGCGAAAGGGCGAACACCACGGTGGGCCGCGCCCAACGGAGTCTTGAAGTATCGTCTGTCGGCGGTTCGTTCATGAAGCGCGGCAGCGCCACCTTTCCCCGAATCGGCATCGCTTGTCACGAGCCTCGGCACACTGGACTATGGGCACGCGGGAACCTTGCCTGCGGCCATGCTCGCAATTCTAGCGGATCGGGAGGAGTTTTGCACGCGTGGGGAAATAGAGCGGCGCGGGTAGTCCGGTACTGGCCCACTGGTGGAAGTACGAATCCTCCGAGGGAAGGGCCTGCACGCGCAGCGCCGCATATTCGCAGGGCGCGCAGTCGCTGGGCAGGGCGGTATTGTCCTGGCACGTCGAGAAGACAAAATGGGGGCTACATTTCGAATCGCAAGTGCATCGAGTTATGTAAGGAACACTGATAGCTTCTCACTTATCGTTTGTAAATTGAGCGCAACTCAATCAAGGCACGTTCGGCGTCTTTTCTGACTTCGTCATCACTATCGTTCAAAAACTGCTCCAACAATGTGACTAGCTCGTCTCCGTGCCGCCGTTCGAGGTGGATCTCTGGATTGTACAAATCGAAATCAGGACTTAACGATTTTCCTTCGCGGAGACGCCTCTCTTGAGTTGAGGCTTTTCTCCGATACTCTCGGCTCGCGACACCATCACGTCCTCTCTGGCCAAGACCATACAACATACCAACAAACGCTCTCCTAAAACTGACGTTTGGATCAGTTTGTATGCTATTTGCTCGATACCACGCGAGGAGGCGATCAATCCGAGCCAATTCGACCTCCAAAGATTGGTCTTTACGGATTCCGTACGTCAATGCCTGTAGAATTTCAAGTTTGAGCCCACTCGTGGCGTTCTTGGTTGCTATTTCAAGAAGCGCTGTTTCCTCTTCTTGTGTGAATGGTGACTTGCGAAGCACCATCCAGGCAATGGTGTCCCCGTCCCCGACCAATTCGAGCAAATCTTCCCGAGATCTCATCAGCACCGCTTGATATTGCACATCCGAAATAATGGCGGCACTAAATTTTAGTCTTATTGTGCCTTTTAGCGTACCGAGAAAATTCTCGATGACTGATCGATTCCCCTCCATGTAGTCCGGTTCCCTACCCGCCGCAACGAGAAAGTTCTGCTCGATCTCATCCTGGCCTTCCATGAAGTCTATTGCCGAGGCTCTAAATTCCGAATCTACAATGCCGAGCCGGCCAATTTGTCTGAAAACAAACAGTCGAACTTCGGGATTGGAGTCTTCACGATACTCCGAAAGAAGCTCAATCAACTCCTGCTCCCCGTAGCTCGGATTTACGTAGACCGTGTCATCCAGTATGAGAAGGCATCTTGAGGGCATGGCGAGAACGTCCAGCGTGGGTGTGACATGCGTTCCTTCCGACAGAACTACCTTTGCAATAGCAACGGCCTTATTGAAGCATGTCTTTCTGTTCTCCGTAAATGGGGCCATCCCTACCGTATTGCCAATCTCTGTCGGCAGCCATGCCAAATCTGATGCGATCATAGCGGCGGCGATGGCATCGCTTTCGTGAAGGATAGCGTCCAACTTTTGCTCTGAGTCCGACGAAGTATCCCAGGAAAA
Source organism: Candidatus Hydrogenedentales bacterium (assembly GCA_942492815.1). Lineage (GTDB taxonomy): Bacteria > Hydrogenedentota > Hydrogenedentia > Hydrogenedentales > JAEUWI01 > JAEUWI01. The sequence continues at coordinate 1,699,544 of OW818658.1, forward strand.
CGGCATGATCTCCACACCGCCTGTCGGTAGTGCGGAATGTGCCCATAGATTTGGAAGAAGCATTGCAGCAAGCAGCACCGCAATAGCCCCAATTGAAGTATCGCAACTACTCTTCATATCGCTATTCTCCATGAATCGTCTATTCGAGGCCTGGGTTTACTACTCCCCGTGTTGCATAGGCCATAGGTCCACCTTCAAAGTATTCATGATATCCGCTTTGCTGGTGGGTTCCGCCTCTTGAAATGCATCGCGCACCGCAGCTCGAAATCGCTCCTTGAAGGCCTCATCTTTTGATCCGTGGTAGAATTGGCAGAGATCGAGGTAGCCCCGGTCTACTTGCTCTGGAACTCCGGACTGGAGCAACTCGAAGTAGAAAGGGATTAACGCCGGATCCCTTAAATTCGACAGTACGCCATACACCTCATCGACATTCTTACCTTCCAGGTCGCTTTCTTTGTCGGGCATCAGCGCACGGCGAATAGCGGCCATGAACTTCTCCTGATCGGCCCAATAGCTTTGCTGGAGTTCCTCCTTCAGCTCCATCGCCCTGGGGATTTGAGCGGAATCCATGAGGGATGCAATGACATGGTTCAGACGTGCAGCCTCTTCATCCCCGGGCGATGTTCCCACGCGAAAATGAAGGAGGGGCGCGCGAACGCGGCCTTTCCATTCGGTCTCGGGATTTCCCGCGTAAGCGGCGGCCAGTACGTAGTCCCCCGGCACGAGATCGGTCGTCTCTATTTCCATCGCCGCGATTCCACCCTTCTCCAGACGAACCTGGGGCAACCGGTCTCTCCTATACCCGCCCGCCAGCGCGGATAGCGACGAGGTGTACGCGGGCCCGCGCAGCGATCCGATAACCGCGTGGGTGGCGCAGTCCGGAGGATCTGCCAAGATAGGTTCATCGCCTGCTGCGTGGAGCGTAAATCGAATTCGCACCTTTTCGCCGGCATCGTACTGCTTTTTGTCCGCTGTTGCCTCCAGTCGGAAGACGGCCACGCGGTGTCTCCGCTTGTCAACACCCACAACTACCTTGGGACGAAGCAGCTCTGCGGGAGAAATCGCCTTGGCATGGTCCTTCAGGGGGATCCAACCGGGCAAGATGGGGCCGGGTTCAGTCTCCAGTTCGTTGGCATTGGCCCAGGCATAATACTTGACCCCTCTAGCCTCCGCGTAATAGCCGTTGTAAATGTCGTAACAAGCTCCATCTTCCTCGACAAGAAGCACCGAATCCCCCGTGGCATTGAGCTGGGGCCACACTCTTCGCGCTCTGTGGGACAAGCGCAATGGCTCCTGTCCGTGGCGGACGGTATATAAGTGCGCTGCCCTGGTAAAACGGAAGTGATCGCCAATCGTCGTTTCGAAGACCTCCGGCCTGTCGTCATTCGTATGCAGAAACCAGTCCTCGCCATAGGGGTTAATAAATCCGCCATAGTCGTCGAGTCGTTTCATATGGCGCAAGTCGACGATTTCGTCGTACTGCCCGCCGCTGCCCGTGCTGGGCAGTTGCGCTATATCGTCCACCAGCGACGCGAAGGGAACGTGGCGAACGTCCCGCGTTGTGGCATCAACGAGGAAAAAGTGGTAGGTCTTCGAATCTCCGCCGTTTTCTGGATATACGTTGCTTCCTATGCGCAGTTGTTTTCCCGCACAGGCAAAGCGGCTCCCCCCCGCCCAGGCGATGGAAAGATACTTAGAATTGAATCCATAGTTGTCTATTCCGATGAATTCGCCCGTGGGTGCCAGATCAGTCTGCGACAGCGCCCATTGAAACTCTGCCGGATCTCTATCCAACTCGAATTCGATGGGCTTACGCTCCAAATGGCGGGGGTCAATCCAGCGTCCGATAAGAGGCTCGGCGTAGACTTCCTCGTCTTTACCACGAAAATAGACGGCCACAAATCCCCGCAGGGACACCATCGCCTGGGTCCATGCCCCCTCCCAGACGTCGATGGGAGGCGTTTCACTGCGCAAGGATCGGGTGTCAAGATCAACCGTGTTCAGCTTGAATGGACGCTCTTCCTCGGCCAACCAGTAGAGCCGACTGGCATCAACGAAGTATTCCTTGGAAATGGGTTCGCGCAGCCGCAGGCGCTCTCCCGTCGCGCGATCTACACAAACGAGGTGCTGCTCCTCGTCCACGTAGTAGAGAGAACCACTGAATAGGCCGAGAATGCGAGACTTCTCATCAATTCTCATCGAGAGTAGATCCGTGGGCGCGGATGAGGTTGGATCCTGCGGGTCGTAGTAAGAAATAACGCGCTTGTTGCCTTCTGCCCGATCAAGCAGGATAATCTGTGGCGGCGCGCTTTCCTGCCCTGCGACGCGTTGCACGATCAATGCGGCCAAGGCGATTGTGATGAGGCCACCGAAACCCCACATGCCCATGCCCGCTGTCTGCCTTACTCGTTCCATACGGAGCCCTCCCGTCGTGGTCTGTTTGCAGCTACACTTGTGCTTGACCGCCATTATACACCGAGCGAGCCAAAGGCCAAGGAACAAAGTTTCGGCGAAGGCGGCTACTTATGATCCAAAAACCCGTGACCGCCTAACCCCGGATCGCCGAAGGGGAGGAAGTAGAGCCAGTCGGCGGATTCGTAGAGAATGACTTCGTTGACTTCTTCTTTGTGGGCAAGAACTTTGAGAATGAGGCCTTCGCGTTCGGCGCGGGCGGTGTCGTAGTCCTGGCGGTGGAGGGTGTATTGCGCTTCGAAGAAGAAGCTGCGGGGGCCGCCGAAGCTGGATCCCCGGTAATCCGCCAGGTCGCGGAAGGAGACGCGCAGGTGGGCGTCGAAGGGCCCGGCGGGGGGCACGTCGCTGATGCCGAAGAGTACGGACCCGGCGGGGGGCACGTCGCGGATGCCGAAGAGTACGGGCTCGGTGCGCAGCCCGGTCAGATTGAGCATGGCCATGCCCTCGCCGATAGTGTCGATATGGTTAAAAAAGTATGGACGGCCACCCAGTTCAAGTGGGTGGCACAAGTGGGAATTTTTTAAGACATCCTGGCTATTCCTGTATGGTTTCCATCTTGCTTCGGCCCGCAACGGCCAACGCAAACGAAACCGCGAAGGCCACTGCGGGCCGCCCCCAATGGCGCACGGAACTCTCGCTTCCTGGTTGCACCTTCATGAATTGCGGCAGCGCCACCTTTCCCCGGATGGGCATCGCTTGTCACGAGCCTCGGCACCTTGAAATTTGGACGCGCGGGAACTTCGCGTGCGCCCCCGCCTGCGATTCCAGGGGTGAAGTTCTGATATTACCGATTGGGCCTGCATCATTTCGTTCGGCTAAATTGCAGTGATTGATGTACGCATTGCAAAGAATGGTACAGGCTTTCAGCCCTGGCCGAATTTTTGTTCCATTTTCCTGGGGCTTTGCCCCAGGCTGATATTGGCCTCGCCCTTGGCGCTTAGGAAAACACTGGATTCTCTCTTAGGGCCGAAGGCCGGTTCCATATCAGCATGGGGCGAAGCCCCATGTACAGGTATCAAAGATTTCAACAGGGCTGTAAGCCTGGGCTATCTTTCGGCCGACCGAGGCAGCCCCAACAAATATTCAGTGAGCGGTAATATCAAAACTTCACCCGATTCTAGCGCATCTCGATGAGTTTTGCACGCGAGGGGATAGGGGTGAAGTTGCTGTGGCTTTCGGGGTGCCGAACTCCGCGACGTCGGGCGCGCCCGCAATCTCCCTCGCGCGAAGCGAAGCCCGGATCAGAACCTTTACCAAAATCCCAAAATCTATCGGCCTGAATTCATTGGGCGCGAGGCTCCATCCGTGTAGAATCGTGGAATACCAAAGTTCTGGAAATTATCCTTGGTCTTGGGTACTTGACGCTTCAAGTGAAAAGCGCTAGGATGAAGCTCTTCGAACTGCGGCATCATCACTCGGAGGGAACGATGATGGACACGATTTTCCGGGGACTCTGCATCACGGCCATGGCCGCCACAGCCCTTTCAATTTCAGCCGATCCGCCCCACCTCGAACAACCCATTTCCGCAATCATGCAGGGAACCACGGCGAATGCCTCGGGTGTCCCTGTGGCGGACGTGGAGGTTTCCTGCTGGTGGTTTGACGCGTCCATGTTTGAACCGCCCACCTTCACGCGCGGGGGTGAGACCCGTAGTGGCGCGGATGGGCGTTTCGCGCTGATGTGCCCCCATCCCATGGGGGCGCTCGATCCCTCTGTTCCCCCTGGGATGTTGCTTGGCTTTGTGGTGACGCGCCATCCGGATTACGGCATCACGGTGACCCCCTGGCAACGCATCGGCGCAGGCTTGACTCGCGGTGCAACGCAGCTTTCGGAGGTGCCCCCGGAATTGATGCCGCCGCGCGGAAGTTCACCAATATTGCTTCCCGCACCCGCCCGCGCGACGGGAACGGTTCGCGATCCGCAGGGGGCGCCCGTGGCCGGTGCGACGATCACTGTTTCCATCGGAATCCCCTACCGGGTGCGTAAACGGGTGCCACCGCCGGGATTCTACGATCCCAATCCCGGCCCAGACCAGATGAACCGCGCCCAGCGCCTTGACGCCATCCTGAGTACGACCACAGGTGCGGATGGCGCCTTTGTGCTGGAGGGCCTGCCCGCGGACTCGCCAATAGCACTTCATGTGTACCACCCCGAGGCGGGCGAGGCCGCACTTGGCGTGACGCCCGGCTCCCCGGACGGCCAGCCCTTTACGCTGCAACCCGGCGATGCGCCTTGCGATGTCGTGCTGCCGGGCGCGGGGTCGCTGATTGGCCGGGTTGGCCTTCCGCCGGAGGGAGCCCTTCCGAAGGACGCCCATGTCCGTCTTACGCGCCATTCCCAGACCGGGATAGAACATCGGAACGCCTTGATCGAAGCCGAAGGCCGCTATGCCGTGCCCGCGCTGGCGCCTGGCCCCTATCAACTTGAATTGATTGCCCCGCCCTGGACGGCGAACCTCGCCACCGTCAGCGTTGAATCCGGCGGTGTCGCCGAAGCGCCTGACCTGGCGGCGGGACCGGGCGCCTTCCTTGCCGGTACCTTTGTGGACGCGACTACCGGCGAACCTGCTATCGATGTTAAACCCAGGATTATTCTCGTGTACCAGAATGAGGGCGTGACCCCCATTGAGACAGAGATAAACGCAGGACACTTCGAGTTCCAAGCGCGCCCCGGCATTGTCACCCTTCAGGTGACGGCGACGAACGGCCAGATCGCGCCGGACGACATGGAGAAGCAACTCGTTCTCAAGCACGGGACGCGCAACGAGTCGCTTCAATTCAGGTTTACACCCTTTCAGAGCGTCACGGGCCACGTTCTGTTGCCCGACGGTGAACCAGCCGCTGGAGCGGTCGTCAGCATGGGTCCATTTTTCTCCACCAAAGCGGACACCAATGGGCGCTTCAGCATTGCACTGCCCCCCTTAGACCCGCAGCAACAGGAACAAAGCATCAGCGCGGCCTTCGGCGAGCCAGCTACTCACCTCGGTGCTGCGAAAGTTGGCCCCGACGTCACGATTACGGTGGACCTCGCCGCGAGTATTTCGGGCAGACTTGTCGATGGTGTGGGACAACCGCTCGCGGGCCGTCCGAGCCTGGTGTTACAAGGGGCCGCCAGCGAACGTGGAACCCGAACGGACGCACAGGGCCGGTTCCTCCATACCGGCCTGGTTCCCGGCTATACACAGATGCTCAGCACGGGACCGGGCTTTATGAATCTGGACCCGCCCCTGAAGGCCGGGGAACACCGCGAATTGGGCGACATTCCAATTGACGTTGCCCGGTTTCCCGAACAACCGATGACGGTGATCGATGTACCGGTGTCCGCGATGAAGGGCCACTCATGAAAGCAGCGCCAAAAGACTTGAAGCTCACGATCGTCCTAACACTCGTCGCACTGGCACACGTGGCCGCATTCTCGGTCCATGCGGACAGCGCCCTCTTCGCACCCAGTTTCCTGCCTGTCGATCGCGAGATCGATACCGTCGTCTCAACGTGGCCCGAGACATCGGAAGCCTTTGAGCACACGTGGGAGTCTGTCACAGCGCTACTGGATAAGGTGCGCAAGGAATACGCCCCACGGGTCAATGGCTACCACCCCATACCCCCGGAAAAGCCCGCCAAAGACCGAACACCGCAGGAGCTGGCGCGGCGGGGCGGTCGAATTGTGCCACGCAATGGCGTGTCGCCCATACCGCGAATCGGCACGCCAAGTCTCCCTCCCGCCGGTGTGACGAAACTGCCGCGCCATCCGCGTTACTACGGCATCCACTGCCTGACGCCCATACCGGGCAAGCCCGACACGTGGACCGATATCCTCATGCTCAACGACGAATTACATCGGGTTCACGCGGCGCGCTTTGATGAACGCAATGTTCTCCGTGAACTCACCCTCATCACATGGGAGGGAATCTCCTGGCGCGCGATGGAGATAACCCTTTACCCGGATGGCGCACCGGAGCGACTACGCTTCTGGCAGGATGGAGCACCCGCGCTTTTTCGATGCGACTGGACACCGAAGGGAGATCGCACGATCGTAGCCGTGCGCGACGGCCAATATGAGGGGGAAGCGCCGGTTTCCGTGTGCGCGGTCACGGCTTCCTACCTGCCGCCAGGCATACCGGACGACGGGGCAGCGCTGGCGCGAAGCCCCTTCTCGATGCCCGTCGCGGCGCTGCACCTCATACCGACAGGCGAAGTGGCAACGATTGAAGCGCCACCCATCCGGGATTACGGTTTCGCCGGATGGTCAGGCGAGGGCTCGGGCGCGTCTACGCAGTTAACTGTGCGCCCCAACGGCCCCATGATACTTGTGGCCCATTATGTGTGGAAGCCTCGGGACGGCGGCGGCGGCCTCCATATTCCTTCGGGAATTGATGAGGGGATCAGGCGGAGTCCCGATGCTCCGGCGGCGATCAGGACGAGCTATGACCTGCTGGATATTGTCGACATCGACCTTTCCGCTTCACGGGTAGACGATCTCGATACACTCTCTTATTTCTTGAAACTTCAGCGTGTCGATTTTTCAAAGACGCCGGTGACCGACCTGTTTCCCCTGACCACCCAGTATGCGATCGAACGGACGCTGGCCAGCCCTACCGTTCCCATGCAATCGGATCTGTTCAATCGGGTACTTCTCGCGCTGAACGCGGGTATCGCGCCGCCCATCGATACCTTGATATTGCAGGACACGGATTTGTCCGATGCCTACGGCCTCGAGTATTTTCAGAACTTAAAGCATCTTGATGTACGGAAAGCTAAACTTCGCGACCTATGGTTCGTCGGCCATCTGGATTCACTGGAGTCCCTCGACGCGGCCCAGAACGACATTACCGGCATCGCACCGCTGGAGTTTATCGGCCCCCGGCTACGATCCGTCAATGTGGAACGCAATCAGGTGACCGATCTCGCCCTCATGTCGCGACGTACAGTGTGGCCCACGGGGATGGAACTTGCCCTGGGGGGAAACGACCTGAACCCCGATTCACTCTGCAAAGCAATTCCGGCGCTTACGGCTGCGGGCGTCTCCGTTACATTTGACGGCAAATGTGAGAACCAGTCCGCCCGGAACTCGGAAGAAGATGCCGATGGCGACGGCTATACCAACCGGGAAGAGTGGCAGTTTGTGTCGTTGTTCTCCGCGCTGGAACCGGAACGGGAGGCACAATTCGCCGCCGCCATCGTCGATGCCGTAATTCCTCTGAGTTACCTGGAAAACCTTCCCGAAAGCGCCAGTGGCAAGAAGGTCGCCATCGACGCGATACCTACTACAAGCATTCAGATCATCATCACGGGCAAAGGAAGCGTTTATCCGGGAAATGGATCCCACAAGTTTGCCGACAAGCTATTCAAGGACGACGGCACCTGGGATTGGAGTTCCATTACCGTCCGACCGGCGGCGGCACCCGGTTGGGAGCTGGTGCCCTTCGACGAATTCTTTTTTGGCGGTGATTTCTTCAAGCAGGAAGAGAACGGGACGGGCATCATTCTCTCCATGCAGACGAGCGTCGCGCTGCGCTTCGAGTTTCGAGAGGCCAAAAAGGTGCTGGCAGTGGATCTGGTCGACGCATTGAAGGCTTTTGTTGAGAAATACTACCCCAGCCAGGACCCGTTCACCTTCGATGGCAATGATCTCGATTACAAGGACAAGGTTGAGTACCCCGTACCCAACGGCATGCCGGACGCCGCGGAACTGCGCCTGATTCAGGCCATTCTCCAGACCCCAGACTATGACGAATACGGAAAGCTGGGAACGTCTTTCGACGAGGCTATGGAGCTCTGGAACGCGAATCTCCCCATCGCCGAGCGCGCGCTGGGTGACGTCGGGGTCGCGGAACCCTATCTGGTGCATCTATTGACCGCGTATGCGACCATGGGCGGATATCAAGACCGTGGAGCGATTGTCGCCATGATCCAACAGCACAAGGGCATCGTCATCGATTCGGGACAATTCGAGCAGGGGCTCTACGATAAGCTCGATCCAGGCGAGACCATCCACAATGGCGCGACGTTCAACAAGGACATCTGGAAGCAGGTTTCCGAGGGACGAAAGGTTGACCGGAAGGTGGTGGACGCCTACGCGGCGGCGGTCATGGCGCAGCCGTCGCGGTAAACCTTGCTGCTGCAGATTGGTCTTGTGAAAGGACATGAGCAGGACTCAATTTTGTGCGCCTGGACGCTGAGTGCTGCTGAAACGCCACGGCTTTCCGCGTGCAGATTCAGTTACTTTTTTCGTCCGGCCACAAGACAACACCGAGGTCTCGTTGCGCGCCCGCGCGCCACACCGGTTCATCGTCGGCAAATGCCTCGCGAACTATCCCCTCCAAGCGGGCCCTGAACTCGGGATCCTTGGAATCCTTGTGCAACGCTCGAATACCGGCGAGTCCCTGCCCTTTCACGTTGGTGTCGCCCGAGGCGAGCAGCTTCTCAAAAAATGGAACTTGCCGGGGCGAACTCAATTGGCGAAGGTATTCATGAAGCGAGTAGATGGACGAAATGTGGTCTTGAACGTCGCGACTTGATCCAAATCGCGGCATTGGCGTGTCCAGGAGAAATTGCGCCAGAAGATCGGCGCCTTCGTCTCCGGCCAAGGTCAATTCGTCAAATAACTTATCGCCAGTGTTCCCACGCCGCTTGACAAAGTCTTCAATGGTCAGACGCAGGCGTGGACCGTCAAAAACATACTCGCCACGCTCCCCCACAGTGAAGCGAAGCAGCGGGGCCTTGGCACGGCCAAACCACTCCGAATCGGAGTTTCCCCCATAGGCCAATGCGAGGGTGTAGTTTCCCGGTCCCTCGGGTATAAATTCGAGGGTGCTGGTGAGGGCGCCGCCGGGGCCCAGATATACCGGCGTGGCCGGAGGCTGCCGTGTTAGCTCGGGCAAGTCCGAAATAACAACGGAATGGGTGGGACCGGCCAACGTGCCGCTAAGGACCGGGAAATCGGGTGCGGGCACATCGCTCCATGCATCGCTCGCACCCTTGTAGGTCAGGGTAATCTGGATGGAAACGGGCTCGCCTCCTGGATAACTCATCTGGCTTGGCACAGCAACAAGTTCATAGGCGCTGGCCCGGTCGCGGCGCGCAGGCGCTGCTTCCGGTAACCCCCGCGCGGGTTGTGGGAGGAGTCCGGTCCAGCCAGTGGGCGGCGCGGCCTCCACGCGGTGTAATTCGCTCCGCTCCATGAATCGGAAATAGTTCTGCGGCTCACATGCGGCGTAGTATCCGTCGTAGATGTCATAGCAAACCGAGCCCCGAGGAAAGCGCAGCAGAATGCGTTCGCCCGTGCTGTCAACATCGGTGTGAGACTGAGCTTGCTCCCTGTTCATCTCCAGCGGCTGCGCCCCGTGCAATACCTGCATCGGCCCCTGATGGCGCGACAGGTTAAAATGCTCGCTCAACACTTCCGCGGCGCCACCATTGTCGGGGCCTTTCTGGTCCAGCAGTTTCATGCTTCTGGAATCGATGGAGAAGTAATTTGGATCGAACCCGCCCTCTTTCGGGTCGAGGGGCGACCGGACAGGCAGGGTCGAGAGGGGCAGGACACGCCCTGTGCGCGTTTGCACGTTCAGCACGAATAACGAGGGACCGCCATCGCCCGTCCCTTCCCACACAAATCCTTCCACCTCCACGGCCAGCGCCACGCAGGCGAAGGTATCGTGGCCGATCCAGATGAATGGCATGGCCTCAAATTGAGGGGGATGACGCACGAGGGTCACAATGGGGTCTACCCGTCCTGGGAAAGTCCAGTGGGGCGGCTCGATGCGCCAACTTTGCCCCGAGGCCTGGACCGTGGCGGAGAAACGGAGCAACGGTGATTCCGGCGAGCGAAGGTCTTCAATCGTGCATTGGAGGGTATCCACTTCGCCAACCGCAGCGGGATCCTGTCGCTCACTTAGACCATCATGGTAAAAGTAGCGCAAGTGATCATCGGTCGCATAGTAGGCGTTATGGCGCTTCCCAGATTCCGAAGGAAGAAGCACAGTGCGCGCAAATGGCCCCCGCAGATCAATCATCCGAACGACATCGGGGTTCTCCTTGCCCGGCGGTATGCAAATCATTGGTCCCTCCTGAACATAGCGTTCGGGTAGAGGCATATTCAGGATCAGCTTTTTGGCGCTTCCCAGATCGATACCCATCAGCGTGCCATCACTTCCGTCGATGTAGAGGACCCCGTTAAAAACCCCCAACGTCTTGCACGCTTTCACCTCTGAAAACTCGGCGATATCGACGGGATAGACCATGCCCGGATCGGCGGTGTCGAAATAGGAATAGACCAGGGCCCCGGATTGCTCGTGATTAAACAGGATCAATGGATCGGCGGCGCTTGCGCGAGAATTTCCGCCGACTGTCCCCGAAGTCACAAGTAGTGTAAGCGCGAGAAGGCGGTATCGAAAACGAAGCACCCTGGAAATCCACCTCTGATCCCGATGCAGGTTCATTGTATTATCCCCTCTGTGCATGGACGCTGCTAAGCGAAGTGCAGAGGTTCAGTATACACCAATGACAATGGCCTGAAAAGCAATAAACTGCTAGTGAGAGGGAGGGGACCGCGTGAATTGGCGCGGTCAGGGTGATGGCAACGACTTCGCTTCCTTGCTTCGGTCGGAACCCTCTTCCGCCGCCGGCAACAGCGAACCCGGTTGCCATTTCTCGCGCAGCTCTTCAAATCGGGTTTCCCAGACCACCCGCTGTGAATCGGACAATATGGCGGAGACCTCGTCGCGCAGGGTGTCCATGGTGCGCCGGACTTCGGGCTGCACGGTATTCCGGATAGACTCCAGCGTTTCAAAGTGCTTCTCGACGATCTCGGTGGCATCCACTCGCTGCGATTCGGAGAGGTCCAGCCGGGACTGCATGCGTTCCAGCAGGCTGTCTTGAAGCCGATCGGGTTCGGCAACCATCCGCTGCACCGAGCGATCCAGAAGGAGGACGGTGGCCCCGCCGCCAATGATCATGCCGCAGAGGAGGAAGAGGGCCGCCTCGATATAGGGCGGCATTAAACCCGGGTCGCGCTTTCGCTGGGCCGGAATTCCGGGATAGTAACCATCACTCATAAGCGTATCTCTCCCCGTACACTCCGAATGGCGAAGCTCAACGCCGGTCGAAGTGCCCTTACTCGGTTCCCAACCCCCCGGCTCGATAATACCCCAACAGGCGCATTATTTTCATATTGTTAATACTTCAGCCGTCCGAAGTGGAAGATCGCTTTGCCGGTCGTGTGATCGCGGCCTTTCTGCACAAGCCCTTTCGCTACGAGCAGATTCGCCATGCGTTCCAGACGGCCCTCGGTGAAGACTGAGGCGCTTCAGGCGTGCTGCGATACCCAATCCCGTTCGCGGACGTTCCATGAGCTTGCCCAGTAGATGAAGGGGGTGTCCAGCGCGGCGATGACGACCTTGAAGATGTATTTCGCCACCGCCAGCTCGACCGCAGTCGCGAAATCAAAGAGTCCCCACCACACAATCGTCGAATAGAGGATCGTGTCGACAAGCTGGGAGGTCATCGTGGAAGCGTTGTTGCGCAGCCAGAGCATCCGCCCCTGGGTCTTCTCCATCAGGTAGTGATACAGCCAGACATCGAGATGCTGACTGATGAAGTAGGCGAGCAATGAGCCGAAAACGAAGCGGGGCGAGAATCCGAAGAGCAGGGCAATGGCTTCATGAACGGACGTGGCAAATTCCTTCTTGCCCAAGTCCTGCGTGGGTAGAAAGAGCAGGCTCAGGGACATGATGGAGAAAACCACCACGCTGGTGGCGAAGCCGACCATGACCGCCCGGTTGGCCTCCCGTTTGCCATACTTCTCGCTCAAGATGTCTGTCGCGAAGTAGATTCCGGAATAGATGATCATCCCCAGGCTCGTCTGCATACCGAAGATCGTCGTCAGTTTCGGGCCCTGGATGTTCATGAGAATGATATTCATCACGATCACGGCATAGAGACCCTGACGACCAAAAAGCCGGTACATTACAAGGGTCATGCTGAGGTCGATGCAGACGGTAACGATCCAGAGGGTATTCTGGTGTTGCGCGAAAAAATCGGCGAGCACTTGAGGGATCAATGGATTCTCCAGTGGTGGCGGGCTTCAGGGTAGAGATTGCCGCAGTCAGCGATTATTTCTCGATTACGAGCGATTCAAATACTTCATCGTTTTGACCACGAGCCTCATAGCTGAGGCGCTTCCCATCGATTGCGATGCGCAGATACGAGGACTTGCCCTGGAAGTAGGTCTTGATGTACTCCGGGCCCGTCCTGGGCCGTCCGCCGCGATGGGCCTGGGCGCAGGCATTGATGTAGATCGTTCCCTCGGCGGGCGACGCTACTTCCTTGCCGTCCCGCAGCGGTGCCGTGCGCATGTAGTCGTGAATGTGACCTTGAAAAACCATGTCCACGTGATGCCGATCGAAAACTGGAATCAAGGCGGCCCGCAGCGCCTCGTACTCGTGGTAGAGTACCGGGTTGTACATGGTGAAATGGTGTACCGCAAATTTCCACGTGGCGTCGCTTTCGGCCAGGACCTTCTCCGCCCAGGCCGCCTGAACCTCCGCCTCGGTGCCCACGTCCATCATCAGGAAAATCGCGTTGCCGTAGCGAAAGCTGTAGTTTGCCTCGGGCACCGCGCCCTCTGGGCCGTTCTTCGGATACTCAAACAAGGCCAAGGGCAAGGCCACGCCCAGGCCGTCTTGATTGTCGTGATTGCCCAGGCTGAACATGAGCGGTCGGCGTTCATACACGCCCTGCCCATAGCCGATCTGCATGTCCCACTGATCGCGATAGAGGCCATAGCTCACCACATCGCCGGGGATGACAAAGAAGGCCATTTCCGGCGTGAGGCGAAACGCCGCCTGAAGCGTCTTGCCTGCTTCTTCGGTGGCATGGGTATCGGAGCCCACGCCGAAGATGAAGGGCGCTTCATTTTTGGGTGCTGTCGCAAATTCGAAGGTCTCGCTCCAGACCTCCGCACCGGGATCACCCACGCGGTATTCATAGTCCGTGCCGGGCGTCAGCTCGCGCAGGACGGCCGTGAAATGGTTCGAGTAACGGTCATTCGCCAGCAGCCGATCCTGAAGCGTCTCCATCACGGCATCCGCCTCCAGCCACGCTTCGGCACCGGGCAGTCGGTACTGTACACGCCCCGACTTCAATGCCGTGCTCGTCCGCCATTGGACCGTCTGGGTTGTGGCGGCGTCCTCGCTCCAAGTCAACACGATCTGATCCGGCGCGGCAGAGGAGGGGTGGGGCGTTTCCCGAAAAGCACCCAGCAAGTGGGCCTCCCGCGCGCGCCCGCGAAAAGTTCCCAGGAGGGTCTGGCCTTTGAGCTCGTCGGGCAACTCGGTGATCACCAGGCTCGTCCAGTCGCGGTAGGTCATCGCGCCTTTGTCCATGGTGGTCACGGCCTCGGCCGGAAAGAGGTTCGCTATGGAGAGCGACGCGCCGGGCGTCTGCGGCGCCACACTCACAAAATACACGGGCCGGTGCCAGTCGAAGCCGTTGATGCCCAGACCCACGTGCCCTGCGTCGAACTTCTTCTGCCACACCTCGTAGGTGTATTCCTCGTTCTTCACCGTCATTGCGGTCTTCTGGAACCCGGAAGGCTCCAGCCAGAAGGGGACCACCTCCTGCTCAACATGCCGCATGATGCTAACCACCACCGGCACATTCACGTCGAAGTGCCAGTACTTCTCCGAGAGAATGGCTTTCTCGTCGTCGCTGAGCGTAGTGAGAATCACCTCGTTCGTCAGTGCCGTGCGCTCCGCTTGCGTCATATCCGCATAGTAGCGCGTCACCACGCCGTCCATCACCTCTGCCACGGTGGATTGTCCATGGGCGGCGGGGGAGAGGACAACAAGGGCCAGCGCGATAAGCGCGAGTGTCATTTGGATGATGGGACGACGTATCATTGAGGGTTCTCCTGCAAGAATGTTCATGTTCGAGACCAACGATAGCCGATTCACGGTTGTCGATCAAAAATACACCGTGCCGTGCCATTGGATGTCGGAACGGCGACGCGAAGTACGCCGAGGTCAAATGGTCCACCCAAAGCATTCTGACCACGGAGACACGGAGGCACGGAGAAGAAGAGGAGTGCAAAGGTACCTGTACCGAGTCACGGTGCGCTAACCTTCGATGATGCCTCTCCCATTTTCCTTCTCGCATTTGTTTTCTCCGTGCCTTCGTGCGCTCCGTGGTCCAGATCTCTGCTTGCGGCCTCCCGAATGCATCTGCTATAACGCCAGCCAGCACAATCACTCCAAAGGAGCCCCACCATGCACACGCGAAGCCGCCTTCTACTCATCTTGACCATCAGCACCCTATCCCTCGGCGCTTTCGCCGCGGAGAACCCTGCGCCATTTCTCGGTCGATGGGCCCTCACCATCCCCGGTGGCGGTGCGGGCTGGCTCGAGATTACCCAGCAGGACGGTCACCTCGATGGCAGCATTCTCTGGGGCGGCGGCAGCGTGGTGCCGGTGGAGAGTGTCTACCTTGACGGTGACGCCCTCTTCGTAACCCGGCTGAACACCGTCGAGCGCAAAGACGCGGCTGGCAATGTCGTCCGCACGCAGAACTTCACCGAGATTATCTCCGCGAGCGTGAGCGGCGACACGCTCGATCTCAAGCATCAAAAAGTCAACACCAACGGCATCGGTGCCATCCGCGAACCTTTTACGGGCAAGCGCATTCCCGATTTGCCCCCGGCGCCCGATCTTTCCAAGGTGAAGTTTGGCAAGCCCCAGGCGCTCTTCAATGGCAAGGATCTCGCAGGCTGGCAACTTACCGAGGCGTCCGCCGCAAACGGTTGGAGCGCGACCGACGGCATTCTAATCAACGACCCGGTCCCAGGAAGAGGGCAAGCCGAAGAAGCACTACGGCAACCTTCGCACGGAAGGGGAGTATGAAGATTTCAATCTCACACTCGAAGTAAACGTCGTCCCCGAAGGCAACAGCGGAGTCTACCTGCGCGGCATATACGAGGTTCAGGTCATGGACAGCTTCGGCATGGAGATCGATCCCCACCACATGGGCGGTATCTACAGCCGCATCGCACCTGCGGCGGCGGTCGAGAAGCCCGCGGGCGAGTGGCAGACCATGGACATCACCCTGGTCGACCGCCACGTCACCGTCAAGCTTAACGGCACACTGATCATCGACAACCAGCCCCTCCAAGGCTGCACCGGCGGCGCCCTGTGGTCCGACGAATCACGCCCCGGCCCCTTCTACCTCCAGGGCGACCACGCCGGTGTGAAATACCGGAATATCGTTCTGCGACCTGTGGTGAAATAAGGGGGACGGCGAGGCAAAGTGGACTGAGTGGGTGCCGAGGCTCCCACGCGGCTCCAGTCTGGCCCCACCTTGTCCACCTTGTCCACACCGTCCACACCGTCCACACCGTCCACTCAGTCCATGGAGGTGTGAGGCGACCCCGACTTCGTTCGCGCCACCGCTCCGGCATCCCCTGGGACATGCCGCCGCTTTGATGTGGGCTTCGCTCGGTTGGGTGGTGATGTGAGGGGAGAGGGCGCGTTGCACATATCAGAACCCTTGCGGCGGTACGTCCCCAAACAAAACAGGCCATGCAGCATGTACTGCATGGCCTGGAATTTACTGGCACCTCGGACAGGACTCGAACCTGTGACAGGGTGGTTAACAGCCACCTACTCTACCAACTGAGTTACCGAGGTCTATTTGGGGGTTGCGAAGAGGGGAGAAGTGCCGCCCAACGCGGGCCGTAGTATGCCAAATTTACCACCGGTGTTTCAAGCAAGAAGCGGTAAATTTTTACTTCGCAATCAATTTTTCTTTCAGCGTTTCCACCGCGCGGGCGGCGCCGGTCGTCGGGTCCAACTCCGCGGGCACCGTTTCGGCCCAGTTCGGGGCGGCATCGGCTTCGCCTTCGCCGTTGGTCCACTTCAGGCAGTCGCCGAACACGGCTTGGAAATCGGCATTTTCCCAAACATCCTCGCGGTGGCCCATCGCGTTGTAAAAGACGCGTCCCTCGCCGGGCGTGCTGCACCAGATGACCGGGTAGTTGGGCACGTTGTACTTCTCCTGCTTCGTCCGTTCCTCGCCGGGATCGAGCAGCGCCAACACGTGCATGGTCTTGTCCTGCAGGCCCGTGAAGAGGTACCACTCGTCATTGATCTGCCAGCCATCTTTCACAAGGGCCATGGTGGGGTGGTCGGCGTCAACGACGCGAAGCGTACCTACGAACTGCGCACCATGACCGCGGAACTCGCCGCCGAGCATGTCGAGATAGGGGGATTCAGGCGCGTACTGGTTGCGCTCGCGGTGCCAGGTGTCGCTGGCGCAGTGAAAGCCCATGAACCCGCCACCCGCCTTGACCCAATCGATCAAGGTGGTCATGCCTTCCGGGCCCATGGGCGGGGAGCCGTCCTTCGCCGCCGGATCGCAGAGGTTCTCTGTCGTGTAGAACATCACCACGTCGGCTTCCTTAAGGTTTTCGGCGGTGATGATGGCGCCGTCCTTCGTCGATACCAGGCTGCCGCCCATGCCTTCGATCAGGGGGCGTACCAGCTTCTCCACATGGCAGGGCGCACCGTTCTCGACTTTGACCACGCTGTGCTCGAAGCCCGCCGATTTGTGAAGAAACAGAACGCGCGGACCGTCCGCCGCGTGGGCGCCCACAATGCCGGCCGCCAGGACCGCCGCCAAACCCATCCATCGATATTTCATGCTACATACTCCTTAAAGATTGCCGGGCAATCGGTTCAGTTCGCCGCTTGTTGCCGCTTGACGGCTTCAACGGTTTCGTCATAGATGAGGCAAAGTTCTTCGAATCCCAGGCTGAGAACATCGAGGAGGACCTGATGGGTCCCGGCGAGCACCTGGAGATCGTGACGATCCGCCTTGCCCGCAATGTCCGAGAGGAGCGCTCCAAGGGCGACGATGGCCACCAACTTCGGAGATTTCTGGGCCTGCTGAAAGTCATGGTGGAAACGGATCGGCTCGGAGATCTCGGAGGGAAGGCCCCAGCCATCGGCCAGCAGGAAGCCCACTTCCGGGTGCGCCAGGCCAAAGAGTTCATTTTCGATCCGGATAATTTCTTCTTCCGGCAGTTCCTGATCGACCTCGGCATACTGCTTCGGCGCGATCTCGGCCAGCACCGCCCGGCCGATATCAAACATCAGGCCGGCCGCGAAGAGCCCGCTCACCCCCTGGATGCGCTTGGTTTTGGCGATGAGCTTGCACGCCGTGGCACACACCATCGAGCGTTTCCAGAATTTCTTGTGATTGAAGTGTTTGCCCTCTTTGAAGTAGTCAATCACCGCCGAAGCGAGCACCGCGCTGTACACTTCCCGCAAACCGAGAAGGGCCGTTGCCCGTTCGATCGTGTCCACCCGGTGCGTGAAGGAATACGCGGCCGAATTGGCCAGACTGACTACCTTCGCCGCCAGCGAGGGGTCGTTGCTGATAATCTTCGCCATGTCGTCCGTCGAGGTGTCCATATCGTCCATGGCGTGCCGCACCCGGTTGACCGTCTCCGGGAGGGCGGGCAGAGAGCTGATCTGGCGGATGAGATGAACCACCTTCTCGAACTTCAGCCCACTTTCCACGAGGGATATGGAGGCCGTGCCCGGCGTGACCACCCGCGCCGAGAGCGGCACGTTCAGGTTGCCGTCCAGGGTGAACGTTTCCCTCACCTCGTCGTCGCGCCGGTAATAGTTGTCCAGCGCGACGCGCACATCATTCATGGAAACCAGCAGCGGCCGCACCTTCATGCCCGACTTCTCTTCCAGGGCGGCCACCGTGGCCGCATCCAAGGGGCAGGCCATGCCCACGGTCAAGTCCCTGCCCATTTTGTCGATGGGGACAATCTGGTGCTTGATGGCAAAGTCCCGGTCGATAAGGGATATGACTTCGGCGGGAATCGTGTAATTCAACAGGTCGATGCTCGCCATGCCGGGCTGGCGAGACAGGAAGCGCACAAAAGTCTGGGTGTCCAGGTATTCCAGCGCGATAAGATTCTCTACAATCTTGCCACCGTTCGTGCGCTGTTTATCCAGGGCCTCCTGCAACTGCGAGGGCGTGATCAGTCCCTCCTTCATCAGCAGTTCACCGATTCGCTTGGGAGGGCCTGCGGCCGGTGTGCGGTCCGTGTATCGTCGTGGTTCGTGCAATCGTGGAAATTCCTTCAGGCGGCTCGGTCGATCATTCAAGTTCGCCGTAGCCCATGGTTTTTCTTTTCGAACGTGGCCCACGCCTCCGTTCAGGGGGGGGGCCAAGCGCTGGATCGAGGAGGGGCGCTCACCCGGGTTCAGAACTGGACTAAGTGTAGGTACTTCACGGCATCGTGTCAAGAGCAAGCCACCCGGCAGGCCGATATCCGGGCCATGCGGCGCGATCCGGGGGCGTTTCCCGGGTGCTACACAATCGCCCTGGGCTTTTTGCTATACTGCGTTGGCTGGAATATTGACATCTATATCGATGTTTTTTTCAACAGGCCCGCAGTGTGCCTGTTCCGGCACTCCCGTTCCAAGCGAGCGTGCAAGGCCGGGGCTAACCCTATGACCAACCAGGCTGGTTTCAGTTTCACTCCGGTGAACCGAATCGGCCCATCTCTCATCAGAAGGAGAACAACAATGGCATTCGAACTACCCGCATTGCCCTATGCTTTCGACGCACTCGAACCCCACATTGATGCGAAGACCATGGAAATCCACCATGACAAGCATCATGCCGCCTATGTGGCGGGGCTCAATGCAGCCCTCGAAGGGCTCGACGGCTACGAAGGCAAGTCCGTGGAATCCATACTGGCGGCCATCAAAGAAGTGCCCGAGGCCAAGCGCCAGGCCGTGATCAATCACGGCGGCGGCCATGCCAACCATTCGCTGTTCTGGACGCTGCTGAGCGCTCAGGGCGGCGGCGCCCCGGAAGGCGATCTGGCCGCGGCGATTGACGCGACCTTTGGTGGCCTGGATGCATTCAAGGAGCAGTTTTCCAATGCGGCCAAGACCCGCTTCGGTAGTGGCTGGGCGTGGCTTGTCGTCAACGGTGCCGGCGCTTTGGAAGTGCTCAGCACCCCCAATCAGGACTCCCCCCTCATGGACGGCAAGACCCCCATTCTCGGGCTTGACGTCTGGGAACACGCCTACTACCTCAACTACCAGAACCGCCGTCCCGACTATGTCACGGCCTTCTGGAATGTCGTGAGCTGGGCGAAGGTGGCGGAGCTTTTCGCCGCCGCCAAGGGTTGAGTTGAGTCAAGGCGGCAAACCGCCGCCATCATGAAATGTGGATGGACAGGGGCCCGGTGTTATCCGGGCCCCTTTCGTTTTTGTGTGCAGTATTGTGCCCGATTGTGTATTCTTCCGCGCTTTTGAGGTATTATGGCCCCAGCGCAGGTTTCCGGCCCGGGTGTAGCAGGAAGCCGTAAGTAAAGAGCAAAGGTGAACGTGAATGGTGAATACCCCCGCGAAATCCAGAACCATTTTGATCGTGGATGACGAGGAAATGGTCCTGACGTTAGGGAGAATTATCCTTGAACGGCACGGGTATCGCGTGTGTCTTGCCTTGAGCGGGGCCCAGGCCCTCGAAGTGTGTCAGGACCCTGACCTTCAGCCGGATTGCATCATCATCGACTTCACCATGCCCGAGATGAATGGCCGGGATACCCTGATCGCGATCCGCAGAATTCTTCCTTCGGTGCCCGTTCTCATTTCGTCGGGATACAGCGACGATGAGATTTCTGAGGAGATGGCCGGTGTAGACGTCAGCGGCATGATCCACAAGCCCTACCGCCAGGAATCCCTGGTCGCGGCCCTGGAATCCGCACTCGCGGCCTGCGAGGCGGGCGACGGACAATTATAGCGGGCACATCATGCGGTAGTGCGGGCCAACTCCGGGAATCTCGAAAGCATCCCCCACGATGTTCAGGCCGCGAAGCTCATAGAAGGGCCGAGACATGATCCGCGCGTTGCACCAGAGCTGCGTGCCCCCGTGGGCGGAAGCATAGGCCATGCAGGCCTGAAGCAGCTTGCTGCCAAAGCCCCGACCGTGATGCTCCGGCAGAACCGCCATACCCCGAACGCGCCAGGCGTTCTCCAGGTCCGCGTCCTCGGGGCCCTCAGGATAAAGCGACGCAATGCCCACCAATGAACCCTCTTCGTAGATCCCCATGTGGCACGTGCTTTCCAAGTCATCCCCCGGGAAGACCGCCGCTTCGGGCGGATCGTCCGGTCGCAAGACCTGCTGCCGGATGGGGTAGACCTCACTCGCGGATACTCGGCTAATCAGGGTCATGGTGTTCCACCTCCTTCAGGTAACGCATCACAGATTCAGCCACGACGGTCTCTTCGTAATCCCAGAATATCACATGGTCGGATTTTTCAAGAGGAATAAATTCACGGTCCGGGCTGGTGAAATGATCGAAGGCGGCTTCGGTGGCCGCGAAGGATGTTACCGTGTCAAGGCGCGAGTGAATCACCAGCAGGGGACACGCGATACGGGACAGAATCTCGCCCGAGTTGGCACGCGCGCCGACTTCGAGCGCCGCGAGCGCGCCCTGCGCGGGAATCCACGCATAGCAGTCGATGAAGGGCTTGCTCTCCACCTTGTTGACCGGGCCATTCCCGGGGCGTGCCGGCACCCAGCGCATGACCGTCGCGGCGGAATGAATGAGACGCTCCGTGGGAATCCCCAGGATATTATCCAGCGTCAGTCCGAAAAAGGGCGAGCATAGAATCAGTCCATCGACCGGTTCCTGCGCCGCAGCGAGGGTGGAGAGGGCTCCGCCCAGAGAATGCCCCACGACCACCACCGTCGCATGGTCTTTCTTCAGGGCGCGGACTTCCTCCAGCACGCTGTCGAGAAGGGCATCGGACGAAGTTCGTTCGAATTCACGGGGACTGGTTCCGTGGCCGGGCAGGCGCATGGTGCGTACAAACCAGCCTGAGGCCGCAACCTGATCGGGCAAGTCGTGGAAGTTGCTCTGGCCGCCGATGAAACCATGGACGAACAGCACCGCGCGGGGGCTTTCCACGGGGCCCAGTTCCCGAGGGGTCATTCCCTTCAGATAGGGAGAAGAGGGATCGCGGGAGGCCGTCCGTTCATAGCGGGCAACGAGCTGGTCGGTTACCAGATTGAACAAGGTCAATCCCACGGCCAGGAATACAAATCCATAGGCCAGGAGCGGGCGCCAGCGCCAGAGTCGTCGAATACTTTTCAAAGGCGACTCAGTTCTCCCCGCGATCCATTTCCAGGGCCATGCGCTTGATCGTCTTGATATCCATTTTTCCGGTACCCAGCACAGGGAGCTCCGCCACAGTGTAGAATGCGCTCGGCTTTGGCGCCCAGAGATTCGGCATGCCTGATCGCGCCAGCGCCTTGAGAAGTGCCTCGAGTTCGTCCGCATGAAGCGTGTGCAACACGACCAGGCGCTCGCCTTTCTGGGCGTCGGGCACACTGGCGACCGCAAGGCGCTGATCGGTAAGGTCCAGCAGGCTGTGCAGGGTCTCCTCCACCTTGGTGTGGGGGACCATCTCACCCGCGATCTTGCTGAAACGCGCCAGTCGATCAGTGATGGTGATGAAGCCGTCCTCATCCAGCTTGGCAATGTCCCCGGTCGTGTACCATCCATCGTGCAGCACCTCGGCGGTTTTCTCAGGACGGTTCAGGTAGCCGCGCATGATGTTGGGGCCCTTGACCTGCAACAGCCCATCCTCGCCCGGTCCCCGCTCCGTGCCCGTGTCGGGATCCACCACCCGCACTTCGATCCCAGGGATTGGCCGACCAATCGTGCCATGCTTTGTTCCGGGGCTGAAGAACCCGGGGGAGATACAACCCGGAATATTCGCGGCCACCGCCGGAGAGCATTCGGTGGTGCCGTAGCCCTCCAGAGGCTCCACGCCGAAGCGCTCCAGGAAGGCCAGACGCACGCGCGGAACGAGCTTTTCCGCGCCGCATACGACAAATTCGAGGCTCGCGAGTTGCTCCGGTTCGCAGCGCCGGATGAAACCCTGCAGGAACGTCGACGTGCCAATCATGAGCGTGCCCCGGTAGTCCTGGATCAGTTTGCCGATCACCTTGGGCTCCAGCGGATTGGCGTGATAGATCCCCCGCACCCCGTGGATCAGGGGCAACCACAACGTCGCCATGAATCCGAAGGAGTGAAAGAAAGGCAGGAAGCCCACGATGCAAGTTTCACCGTGGTTGGGGAAAACTTCCAGGGTTCCGTCGATATTGGTGATGAGATTCCGGTGTGTCAGCATGACCCCTTTGGGCTCGCCTTCGCTGCCGCTGGAAAATACGACCGTCGCAAGATCGTCTGGATGGCGCAATGGCGATCCCAGGAGTCGGTCCAGCAGTCGCACGGGGCAGGTCAAGGCCAGGACCATGGCGACGACGCGGTCCACACCGGTAATCGAGGCCTTTAAGTCCTCCATGAAAACCACTTCGCCCGGCACGGTCAGCGGCAGGCGCTCCAGCAGTTTTCGAGAGGTCAGCACCTGCGTTACGCCGCATTGCGCCGCGCAGGACGCGATGGTATCGTTGTTGGCGGTGTAGTTCAGGTTGATCGGCACCCGTCCCAGCATCGTCAGGCCCACGTTGGCCAGCACGCCGCCGACCGACGGGGGGAGAAGCACCCCAACCATCTCCTGGCCGTCGAGGACTTTCTTCAGCCGCCGAGCGAAGACCAGACTGCCCACCAGGGCCTTGAAGTAGCTCAGGCTGCCGGAAAGGGAATCGGCCACGGCCGTCTTCCGCAAGTTGCGACGGGCCATTTTGATGAAGCCGTGGTGCAGCAGGCGGAAACGCAGCGGGCGCTCCGTATGCACTTCCCTCCCCAGGCCCCGTAGCTGTTCCTGAAGATGGAAGACATCCGGAATGGTCGCCATCCGTTCCCCGTAGCGAATATCGATGCGGAACGGCAGGCGCTTGGGCTGCCGCCAGTGAATCTTTCCGTCGCGGAACGTATACAGCGACTCCCATAGACGTGACTGGTAAAAGGGAACCGCGACGGCTTCCGTACCGTCAAGAAGCATATTAAAGTCGTCGGACCAAGCGAAGGGCGTTGCGCCCTCTTCCGCGCTTCGTTCCTGATTGATACACACCGTGGCGCCTTCCCGCAGCAGTGTCCGTATCGTTTCCGCCACCGCCGCCTGATCGGTTTCGCTCGCGCCAGTCTTGACGGGGACAATCTGCATCAGGCGCGCCAGACGGCCCATCAGCGGGCGCGCGTAAATCGCCTCGCCCATGACGAAGTGTACTTCGCGATCGGTGCTCGCATAGAAGGCCAGGCAGTCAATAAAGCTGACCGGGGTACCGATGAGTAGAACGGGCCCATCTTCAGGCACATGGTGACGATGGGCGACACGAATGCGGATCAGGGTGCTGCTGATCAGCCAGAGTCCGGCCCGCAGGAACAAATGGGGGAGCCGGATCGAGATATACACGCCAATCAGCAGGGATAGAACCGCCGTGACCAGAAAGACCTGGTAGGTGCTGAGTCCCACCGTGCCCAGGCCCATGAAGGCCGCGTTCGACCCCGCCATGCCCACGAAGGTGAGCATGTTGGTCGTCGCAATTACACCGCCCACGGTACCCTTGGGAGACTTATACTGAATAGCGGCGGCCAGCGGCACGTCAAACATGCCGGCGAAAAAGCCCAGGCCGAAACTGGCAAAGGCGACGAGCACATAATACCCCCCGATACCTCCCGCGGCGAGAGCGTCGCCATCGACCGCCGGTATGGCAAGCAAGCCGGCAAAAAGGGCCATGCCCAGCGCGCCGATAGGGACCAGGCCCATTTCTATCTTCCCGCGCGACAGGTAGCCCGCCGCAACGGCACCCACGCCAATGCCGATGGTTACCGCACCGATGAGGCCCGTCTGTAGTGACTCGGATAGCCCCAGCGTTTCGCCCCCGAACTTAATCAGGTTGTTCCGGACGAGCGAACCCGCGAACCAGAAGTAGACATAGCCAATGACCACATTCAGCAGGACACGGTCGTTCCAGATGATTCCAAAGTAGCGGCCCATGCCCTTCCAGGGCATCAGCGGGTTCATGGGAATCGCCAGGCCGGGGTTGGCTGCCGGGGGGCGGGAGATCCAGAGCGAACTGAACACTCCGCTCATGGATAGAACGACCAGGAAAATGGATACAACGTAGAGCCGGTCCTCGAACAGGCCGTGGAGCTTGCCGCCCGCGAGGGTGCCCAGAATGACTGCGGCCAGCGTCCCCATCTGAATGATGCCATTGCCCCAGGAGAGGCGCGATTCAGGAAGGATTTCCGGCATGATACCGTACTTCACCGGCCCGAACATCGCACTCTGAGCGGCCATCAGGAAGAGGAGGAACCAAATGAGCACAATATTGCCGTAGACGAAAGCCAGACCGCCGGCGGCCATGATCGCCACTTCCAGCACCTTCGTCACAGTGGCCAGGCGTCCCTTGCTGACGCGATCCGCCAGCGCCCCGAAAAGGCTGGGAAAAACAATGAAGGGCAGCGAAAACAGGATACCCGAAAGACCGGTCACGTAGTCGTAGGGATCCATGGACCAGCCCTCGCGGATCCACGAGAGATCCACGTGGCCTCCATCCAGGCCGGATTTTAACGTCGCGATGACGCTGAAGACGATGAGCCACTGGTACACGTTGTCGTTGAACGCGCCCTGAAACTGGGTGACCACCAACGCCCAGAAGCCCCGCGCCTGGTAGCGGATCTCGCCCGGTCCCCGGTCCATTCCTTGCTCTCGTCCCATTCATCCGTTCCTCAAGCGTAACAGGGCCCGACTGTAAAGCCCTTTTCTCATTTCCCAGCAGCGTATTCGTTGCCCGACGCTCAACGCAGGCATCGTTCCCGAATCCGCTCCAGGTTTTTCGTCAGTGTCCTGCAGGCGGCCTCATCCAGATCGGCCATGACATCGTACACGTCCCGTCGGTAAAGCGGCTCCACCTCGTCGATCAGTGTGCGGCCCGCCGTGGTCAGATCGATGTGATAAATCCGGCGATTACCTTCCACCGCGTGGCGGGCCACCAGGCCTTTGCTTTCCAGTTTGTCCAGCACCGACGTCACGCTCGCGCGCGTCACCACCAGCCGCTTGCCCAGATCGGACTGGGTCCAAACGTTTTCTTTGTACTTCAGGCTGAAGAGCACGTTGAACTGGGCCTCGGTAAGGCCAAATTGCCGGAACAGGTCCGACCCCTTCAGGGAGAGCAGGCTCGCCGTGCGAACCACGTTGAGCACCGCTTCGTGCTTGGGGTCCTGCATGGGACGCTCGAGATTGAGTTCTCTTTCCAGGGACATTCGGTCTCCTTACGACGTAAACTGCTGTCACTGGAATTGTAAATCACGGCATTGTTAGAAGTCAAGCGATTTCTCTGGGGCATCACCGCAATCAGGCGGCGCCTCGGTCGTATAGCGACAGGCCGGATACTCTTCACAGGCGAAAAAGGCGCTGCCCGCCCGCAGACCACGGCGAGCGATTTTTCGCGCCAGAGCGGCCCCGCAGCGGGGGCACGTCGCATCCGTGGCGAGCTGAGCGGCGGACGGTGGGGGAGCAGGGTGCTTGCCCATGGCCTCCAGAATAGTGGCGCGGATGATTTCGGGGTCGTAGTTCCGCACGACCGGAATCATAACCAGCGGAAAGCCCGCCCCCGCGCAGGCCCTGGCAATCAACTCGTCACGTTCCCGCCGATCTTGTCGTTCATGGGACCGGTCATTCAGCTCAATCGCGCACATGAGCCGCCCGGATTCCCGATCGCAGAGCACGAAGTCCAGGTGTTTGCCGGTAATCCGGTTGAAGGCCGCGCGCCACGCCTTGGGATCGAGTCCCTGGACGGGTTGGAGCACGTCGGCCACCCTGACTTTGGCAAAGATCTCCAGTCCGCTGGGGAGGGCCTTCCGGAGCACCTGAAGAAATCGAAACTCGGCAGCGGTGAATAGAGTATCGCGCCGCGCATACGCCGGACCGGAGCGTCCCAGCAATCCTGGAAACGCAATGCGAACCAGAATAATCAGAACAATGACCACGGCGAGTGAAATGATCGAAGATAACAATGTCGCTCCCCTCTCCGGTGCGGGCTATGTGCCCGAGCGCACCTCACCCCAGCATACGTTGCCCCGAAGATGCCGCGCAAGATGGCGGCGCGCCGGACTTTTCCCCGTTTTGCCCGCCATGGTAGGATGGGTCGTACACTTCCGAAGGAGGCTTCCAGCATGCGTATTCTGGTCAGCGGTTCAAGTGGTCTCGTGGGCAAGGCGCTCTGTGGCGTGCTCGAAGCGAAAGGGTACACCGTCGTCCGGCTGGTGCGCAATGCTACCGCGCTCTCGGAGAACGTCATCTACTGGGACCCGGCCCGGGGGATCCTGGCGGGCGATCAGCTCGCTGGATTGGATGGGGTGGTCCATCTGGCAGGCGAGTCCATCGCCAGCGGCCGTTGGACCCCGGAGCGCAAGGCGCGCATTCGCGATAGCCGCCTTCAGGGGACCCGTCTGCTCTGCGAGCGCCTTGCCACGTGCAGCGCGCCACCCGCCTTCCTGATTGCCGCATCGGCCGTCGGTTTTTACGGAAACCGGGGAAGTGAAATCGTGGATGAAACTGCCGAGCCGGGAGGGGGCTTCCTGGCGGAGCTTTGCGCAGCCTGGGAGGAGGAAACTCGCCGCGCATCCGCAGCCGGCATCCGCGTGGTCAATCTTCGCCTCGGAATGGTGCTGAGCGCTCGGGGGGGGGCTCTGGCGAAAATGCTACCGCCCTTTCGCCTCGGCCTGGGTGGCCTCCTGGGTGATGGCGCCATGTGGATGAGCTGGATACAACTTGACGATGTCGTGAGCGCGATCTATTACGCCATGCACCACCCGGAGCTTGCCGGGCCGGTGAACGCCGTTGCCCCCAATCCGGTCACCAATCGGGATTTTACCCGGGCGCTTGGCCGCGTACTGGGGCGCCCGGCGTTTCTCGCAGTGCCCGCGCCGGTGCTCCGACTCCTGCTGGGTGAAATGGCCGATGAACTCCTCCTTTCCAGTCTTCGGGGCACACCGTTGCGCCTGGAAGAGGCAGGTTTCACCTTCGCCTACCCGGACTTGGAAGCCGCACTCGCGAGCCAGCTCGCGCCATGAACCTTGGCGCCACCGCGCAGCGGAACGTCCCCTGCGGATTCTGCTATGATGGGGGCCCCAGACCCACCAGGCTCGTGAAAAGTTATTCTCAGGGAAATCCTATTGTGATCAGCATCAGTGTGAAAGAAATCCTCATCCTTGCGACCATTATTGGGGGCATGATCTGGATGCGAATGGCCCGCGAGACGGTGGAGGCCTCCACCAACGAATTTGTGAAAAAACTGCGCGGCCCCAGTCTGGGTCGCCCGGGATTTGGCTGGCGCGGTCTGATCATCGCCTTCGTGGTGGGCATGGCGTGCTGCTGCGCTCTGGGATATATCATCTTTCGGGTCGCCTCCCTGTTTCAGGGGGAGGCGAATGGGTAACTTTTGAGCGGACTTTCTCGGAAAATTCGACACTTCGTCAAAAGTTTGTCAGCGCGGCAAACACTTGACAGAAATATGGCAGTGGCCTGAAAAGCCGTATTGGGCGTAAGTCATTATTTTAAAGTGGTTTAAGGTCGGTTGTCAGGCTGCGGAAAAAGTTGGCCTCTAAGTTGCTTAACACTATATATGGGTATGTGAAAGCAACCTCCCAGTGCCGGCTAACATGTAACAATGTTGACGCTGCCACCAAGCCCGGGTTATGGCAAGGCATCCTGTCGATGCACTGCTGGTAACCAGCACTGATTGGAAGCTTTCTTATACCCTTTTTTGTGTCTATACGAAGACAAGACCTGTGTGGGGAGGTCGGCATTCCTGTAAATAATTTACCAAGAAAATACTTGTCTTCTACGTCATAAGTGCTTATACTCTTTATAAGTCGAGGAATAATCGGGGTGAGGATTCAGTCCCCGCCCCTGTGACTTGGATGTTGTGCAGGCATGGCCCGTTCTGGTGGGGTCGCCTGCCGGCCCTCTTCAACAAGGAGATTTTCGCGGATGCCGACTTATGCCTACACCGCACGTGCAAAGAATGGTACCAAGCAGCAGGGGACCCTCACGGCGGATACGCGCCAGGCCGCCTCGCAGATGCTCCAACAGAAGGGCCTGATCGCCGACAAGCTCGTCGAAAAAAAGGGCCGGACGGCAGGGCCCAAGCTCAACAAGCGCGTAAAAACGACCGAACTGCTGGTGTTCACCCGCCAGCTCTCCACCATCGTCAGCGCCGGTCTGCCCCTCATGCAGGGTCTGGACATTCTGGCCGACCAGACGGAAGATCCGAATTTCGGCGCCATCATCGACGCTATCGCCCAGGACGTGGAGTCCGGCGAAACCTTCTCCGACGCCCTGCGCAAATATCCCAAGGCCTTCCCCGACCTCTATGTGAGCATGGTGCGCTCCGGCGAGGCGAGTGGTGACCTCGACGGCGTGCTCCTCCAGCTTGCCGATTACCTGGAAGCTTCGGAAGAATTGAAGCGCCGCATCAAGTCCGCCATGACCTATCCCGTCGTGGCCTTCGGCATGATCATCCTTATCGCCTCCGGCCTCATCATCTTCGTGGTGCCCCAGTTCGCCACGATCTTCGAACAGATGGGTGGCACGTTGCCGGCACCCACCCGCATCCTAATTGCCATCAGTAAT
The DNA here is from genome assembly GCA_942492815.1 of Candidatus Hydrogenedentales bacterium. Lineage (GTDB taxonomy): Bacteria > Hydrogenedentota > Hydrogenedentia > Hydrogenedentales > JAEUWI01 > JAEUWI01. Next base: position 1,728,649 of record OW818658.1, read on the forward strand.
TTCCTGCGTTCCTGGTATGCGATACCCAGCATGATCATCGCCGGCTTCGCCATCACCTTCGCTCTCAAGACCTATGGCAAGACCGAGACGGGTAAGTACAATATCGATAAGGCTCGCCTGCGCATTCCGGTCTTCGGCATGCTGGCCCGCAAGGTGGCCATCAGCCGTTTCACCCGCACGCTCAGTACCCTGACCCGCAGCGGCGTGAACATCCTTCAGGCCCTCGAAATCACCGAGCGCACCGCCGGCAATGAAGTATTTGCCCGCGCCGTCCGCGAGGCCGCCGACAGCGTGCGCAACGGCGACACCCTTGCCGATCCCCTCATGCGCAGCGAAGTGTTCCCCTCCATGGTGACCCGCATGATCGGTGTGGGCGAGAAGACCGGCGCGCTGGAAATCATGCTGGCCAAGATCTCCGACTTCTACGACGCCGAAGTGAAGGCTCTGGTGGACAGCTTGACCAGCCTCATCGAGCCCATCCTCATTGGACTCATGGGCGTCGTGGTGGGCGGTATCGTAATCGCGCTCTTTATGCCCATCCTCATGCTGTCCCAGTTGGTTTCCTAATCCGTTCCTTACAATCGACCACTTTCGGCCGGGACCTGCGGGTTCCGGTCTTTTTTTGTGTCCGATGTGGTATGGATAGGCGCAAAACCTGAATCCACTCTGCGTAGTCCAACCTCAAACTACCTGAAGAGGAATATATAAGCATGCGACACATTGCCTTGCTCACCTGCACGATTCTCGGCGCCTTGAGCGCCCCGGCCTCCGACGCGCCGCCCGAGGCCGTTTCCGCGCCGATCGCAGTGGTTGAGAATTTTCGTCTCCTGGATCATACCGGTCGTTCAGTAGAACTCTATCGGGCCGCCGAAGCACCCGCCGTCGTGCTCTACACCCACGGGGTGGGCTGCCCCATTGTCCGCAATAGTGTTCCAGAGTTGAACCGGATTCGGGAGGAGTTTGCGGAAGCGGGGGTCGTGTTTTACATGCTCAACGCCAATTCGCAGGATGGCCGGGCCGATATTGTGGCCGATGTCACCGAATATGGTATCTCCATGCCCATCCTGAAGGATCCGACCCAGCGGATCGTGAAGAGCCTGGGCAGTACCCGCACCGCCGAGGTATTGGTGCTCGATCCCCAAGAGAAGTGGAAAATACTGTACCGAGGCCCCGTCGACGATCGATTCGACTACGGCACCCAGAAAGAAGTGGCGGAGAACCGCTACCTCGAAACCGTGCTCAAGGCCCATCTGGCGGGTGAAGCCATCGTACCCCGGACCGTAGAGACGAAAGGTTGCCTCATCAGCTTTGGCGAGGAAAGGCCGGTCTCTTACGCATCCGAGGTGGCCCCCATCCTTCAGGCCAAGTGTGTGAACTGCCACTCCGAAGGGGGCATCGGTCCCTTCGCCATGAGCGGCTACAAGAAGGTGGCGGGCTGGGCCGACATGATCCGCGAGACGCTCCGCACGGATCGCATGCCCCCGTGGCACGCCGATCCGGAGCACAAGACCTTTCACAACTCCCTGGACCTTTCGGTCGAGGAATCGCGCACGCTGATGACTTGGGTGGAGCAGGGCGCGAAACAGGAAAGCGCCGACGATCCCCTCGCGACTTACACCGTGGCCCATGACAGCAACTGGACCCTGGGCGCGCCGGACCACATCGTACAGATTCCCGAGCCCCACAAGCTCCCGGCCACGGGGGTGCTGGACTATGTCTATATCAACGTGCCCTCCGGCCTGACCGAGGACAAGTGGCTTAAGGGCGTGGAAGTGATCCCCACGGCGATGGAGGCGGTGCACCACGCCCTCATCTTCATCATGTATCCCCGCGAATACCGTCACGTGCAGCCCGATCCCAAGGGCGGTCTGGATGGCTTCTTCGCCAGCTACCTGCCCGGGGGCAACGTCCAGCCCTATCCCAATGGCACGGCTCAGTTCGTTCCGGCGGGATCCACCTTCGTGTTTCAAATGCACTACAACACGATCGGAAAGGAAGTGGAGGATCAGACGCGCATGGCCCTCTACTACCACGACGGTCCGCCGCCCGAAGTGCTCCATATCCGTGCCGCCACCGAGACCGAATTTGAGATTCCGCCGAATGCCGCGGACCACGTCGTGGAGTCGGGCTATCGCTTCCGCGACGACGCCACCCTGCTGGGCCTGTCGCCCCACATGCACTATCGCGGCAGCCGCTTCCGCTTCGACGCGACCTACCCAGATGAGAAGAAGGAGACGCTCCTGTCCGTGCCGTGGTACGAGTTCGACTGGCAGCCCATGTACTACCTGGACCAGCCCATCCCCATGCCCAAGGGTACACGCATTCAATGCGAGGGCGCTTTCGACAACTCAAAGTACAACCCGCGCAATCCCGATCCCAATGCTACGGTGACCTTTGGCGAGCAGTCCTACGAGGAAATGTTTATCGGCTACCTGAGCTACAGCCAGCCTTACAAGGCCGAAGATTTCAAGCCCCAGGATCCGAACCCGGACATATGGGCCGGCTATGGCAAACCCTTGACGGCGGAAACGCTCACGGGTACCACCTGGCAAATGGGACGCCGCTTCAAGATGCGCTTCGAAGCCGGCGGCAAGCTGGTCATCAACGACGAGCACGAAGGCGCCTGGGAATTGAAGGGCGACAAGCTCGAACTCACGACGGGCTTTCGTGACGTGACTGCGGACGTGGCCATGGACGAGATTTTCATCGATGGCCGCCCGCTCATGCGGATCCCGGCGGGCGCGGCACCGGTTGCGAACCCGCAATAGCGCAGTTCCCATCAAGAACTACCCGAGACCCGAGTCGGCCCCGAAGGCGGACTCGGGTTCTTCGCATGGGGGCGTTGGGATGCGTTCCGTTAATTACCTAATAGAATGCTGACCACTGAGTGCATGAAGGCACGGAGAAAACAATGGGAGGGGGGGGACGAAGGGAGGCATTGTGGAATGTAAACGTGCCTTGAACTCGGCGCCGGTTCCTCTGGAATTCCTTTTCTTCTCCGCGCCTCCGTGTCCGTGGTCGAAAAGGAAAGGATTGACCACGGAATGCTTGGTGCTGTCATTGGTCGTAACCAAAAGAACTGAACCGCAAATTTACGCAAATTCGCGCAAATTTTCTTCAGGCCGCGATTTGTCGCTTGTACTTGCAGTGTGCAGGGCATTGAATATACTGATTTGAGCATGTTTATTTCCGTGAAGTTCCGTACTACGGGCTTCGGCGGTCGTTTAGTCACCCTTGGAATGCATTCTTCCTGATGGATTGCACGCAAACGCTCGAAGTCGCAAAGACAATTGGGTGTGAGCTCAATTAGGTCTTGCTTGGACTTGCAGGGGGGAATCATAGTTGCAGAACGCTACTTCCCTCTTTCTTCTTCGTGCTCTTCGTGGCCTTCGTGGTGAAACATTTGGTAGCGGCCTGAGGCCGCACCAAGCCCTTCCGTGGTCAATTTTTTGACCTCGGAATTTCACGGAAAGACGGACATCGATTTAGACCGCATACACAAGTCATAGTATCGGATGTTTTCTGCGGTGAAGAATTAGCGATAGCGCCCGATGCGCGGTCGGACGGCGTCACGTCGTTCCCGACGGGCGGGCTGTGAGCGCTCGGCGGTCAAGGAAATTGTTTGGATCTCGGGGCCGACGACCGGTTCCCGGTGGGCGAGGCCCCGGTAGGTCGTGCTCGCTGGTGCGGGTGGGGCCGTGTCGATGCTCGGCCCCGGTGACGTAATTGGTGCCGCCGCTGGCGCGGGCTCCTGCGCAGGACTCGCCGCGGGCGTCGCGGTGTTGCCCGCAATCACCACGGGTGCGGAGGGGCCCCACTTGCCGACCTGGGCATCCAGTTTGTCGCGCACCGGGAAGCCGGTCGTGAACATGTCGCTCAGGTAGCTCGCATCGGTCTCGCGTTGTCCAAGGACGCGGTAATAGGCCTGCCGGGCATAGGCGTCCTCCATGGCAATCCTACCACCGCCCGGGGTGGGGGTGTAGGTTTCCGGCGCCGACGACCGTTCGTCGCTCCCCAGGGGCGCGCCCCAGCGCAGTTCCGGCGGATGATTCGGGTCGAAGGAGAGGTCGTAGAGTCGTTGTTCGATATCGAGGAGCGTCAAGTGGACCGTTTCACCTGCCGAGTTCGTGTACGCCATGCTACGCTCGGCGAAGATGCGGTTCTTCTCCGCAATGAGCGCCACCGTAAGATCGGACTGGCTCTGGATGCTGTACTTTTCCAGACCGGTCTTGTCAATCGAAGCGGGAATGAGCGCGTAGAGGCGGAGGGCGAATTCCATCCAATCCGCGAGGTAGAAGTACTTGTTCCGGCGGTCGATGTCGGACGATGGTGAACTCCAGGTTTCCCAGCGGCCCAGGGCCTGAAAGATGTTCTCGTTGCCGCGATTCTCGGGAAAGGTGATGGGGCCATTGGCGCGCACGTCGCGCCAGGCATCTTGCGCAAAGCGCTCGCGCTGGACATAGGCGTCGAGAAGCTCATCCGCGCACTCTTCCATGAATTTAACCGGAACGATGATGTCCACCGACTTCATGCGCAGTCGTAGAAAATCGTGAAAGCTCTTGGGGCGCAGCTCGCCCACGGCAATAACCTGATTGGTGTAGATTTCATGGATGACCTCGTACTGCTCGGTGGAGAAGCCGAAGACCTTCATTTCCTCATTGGTGCGGCGGCGCACACCCGTTACGCGCCCGCTCGCGTCGGTCTCGGCGATGGGATAGCGCCAGACGCGCAGTCCCTGAAAGCAGCCTTCCCAAGGGCGGTCAGGATTCTCGCCGCGCGGCGGAATGCCCGACACGGTGTTCATGCCGTTGTACGTGAAGATGTCGCGCGTGGGGGTGGTGCTGCAGTTGATGAAGCGAAGCTCGCCATACTCGGAGACGCTCGCCAGCAGCAGGCAGTGGCCATCGATATAATTGACGCAGCCGGGGATGAGGAATTGTCGGTTGAGCGCCACGGGCACGGTGTCCGATTGCTCCGCATTGGGCCCGTCGAGATTCACGCGGTAGTTGCCCGAGATGAAGGAGCCCACGGCGTTTCCAAAGAATTGCCCCACCGATCCGGACGTGAAACTGTTCGCGGCGCCCGCGGGGGTGTTGAAGGTGGAGGTGCGGATGTCGCCGCCACCCGAGCGCACGACCGAGGTCATCCAGGGCAGTGCCCGGCGATAGGCATAGTAGGCCGGCATGAAAGCCGTAAACTTGCCGCAATCCATCAATCCATGCATGGCGCGAATCGTGGCGGCGGGCAATTGGGGGTTCGACCCCTCACCGAGAAAGGCGGGATCCTCCAACAGGTTCATCTCGGGATCGGTGAGCACCCGTTCCAGCTTCCCGATGCGCTGTTCCACGGTGCCCTTGGTCTTCATCCTATAGAGGTGTTCGACCCAGCGGGCGTAGTGCGCGGTCTCTTCCGGGGTCCATTGGCGTCGGATGGGCCACGCGCCGCACGTGGAGTGGAGGCTGGGTGGATTGGGATCCTCGGCATTCACGGGGAAAGCACTGCAGAAAATCAACACGAACAACGCGCAGATGATTGACCGTATCATACCCATGGCAGGCGTTCCTTTCCCGGGTCGATGGTCCGCAGCGGCCCCCGAAGTTCCGGGGCGCTTGCGAGCACTTCTCCACCCTCACCTTGCCAGACCTGGGCGAAATTCAGGCTACGGTCTGGTAAAATTCGAGCAAAGAACCTATAGTTCCTGGTGAAACGCGTTCCACCCAACGGTATTATATCGCGGAATCCACGGCCGTCGGGTTGAAGGGCGGAATAGAATAGTTCGGCATTGAGAAGATCTTTGCACCATGGCGGAATGAAGCAAGCGTGCTGCCGCGCTCCACATAGATGGCCAGGGATTCGCGGTCCATTGGGGCTCAGACATTCCTGTCTGAGGCAAAGGCCACCTTGGTCGCCGAAGTCCACCAGGCTATGTAGCGCCACTACATCGTAAACAACGCCATTCCCACGAAAGTGGGAATCCAGTGTACGGGTAAAGTCCACTCCGCAAATTCTCTGGATCCCCACTTTCGTGGGGATGACGGGACCTTCGATTGCTTCACAAGTTCACAGTGCCATTTGGCCGCGGCAATGGCCTATGCCTCAGACAGGAATGTCTGAGCCCCTTTGGTGTCGCATCTTGTATGGTGCGCTACTCCGACGGATTGCGCGCAAGCCAGGCGTCGTACCATTCCCGGGCAACCTGGAGTTCCGGCATGGGCTCGTCCTGGTCGCCCCGTTCCCACGCTTCCGACATCGCCACCACATCCTCCTCGGTGAAGACCAAGCCCTCGTCGACAACGATGTAGAGGGTTTCGAGCTCGAATCCCAACGTAGTGAGGATCTTAAGCTCGTTTAAGATTTCGGCTTCCATCGAAGGGGCTCCTGGGTGGATTGGCGGGTCGGGGGATGTTCGTTTCTGATCGATATCCTAACATTTCAGACCCGCGTCGCACCCTTATGCGATTCACAATGTGGTACTATCTCCGGCATCAATCACTGGGCGCAGCTTCCCCTTGGAGACCAATTCATGCATTGCCTTTCGTTGCGAATTTCTTTGATGGCTTCCCTTGTACTTCTGGTGGCGCTGTCCGCACGCGCGGAGACCCAGCCCGCGCGCTGGCCTGCGTGGCGCGGACCGGACGGGAGCGGGGTCGTCTTGGAGGGCAATCCGCCGCTGAAATGGAGCGAGACGGAAAACATCCAGTGGAAGACCGACCTGCCGGGCGAGGGCCAGTCCACGCCGGTGATCTGGGACGATAAGCTCTTCCTCCAGGCGGCCGAGCCCCTGGGCGAAGCTGTGGAAGGGGAGGACTTCCCCGTCTACCGCTTCAGCGTGCTCTGTCTCGATCGCCACACCGGCATGATCCTCTGGTCGAAGGCGGTGCGCGAGGAGCGGCCCCACGAAGGGCATCACAAGATGACCACCTTCTCTCCCTTCACGCCGGTGACCGATGGCGAGCGGCTCTGGGTGAGTTTCGGCAGCCGGGGACTCTTTTGCCTCAACCTCGACGGCGAAATCCTGTGGGACGTGCGGCCCGTGCAGATGGAGAAGGACGGAAAGTTCGGCGAAGGTGGTTCACCCGTCCTCTCGAAGGATTCGGTCATCGTACTTGCCGATCACGAAGGTCCCTCCAGGCTCTACGCTTTCGACAAGAATACGGGCGCTATTCGGTGGGAGACGCCCCGTGAATTCGGCTCCTCCTGGGGCACGCCCGTTGTTGCCACCGTGGGCGATCACGAAGAGATCATCACCATCGCGGACGACTGGGCCCACGGCTACAACGCGGCCAACGGGGAACTGCTCTGGAGCTACAACGGCCTCACGTCCTGCGCCGCGCCCTCGCCCGTTATTCACGACGGCGCGGTCTACGTTACCACGGGCTACGAAGGAGACGCCCTCGCGGTCATCACCCTCGGGCGCAAAGGCGAACTCGCCGGCACCGACGCCATCCGCTGGAAAGGGGATACCACCGGCTCGGAAGTCGCCACACCCCTGATCTACGAGAACCGCCTCTACGTCTTCCGCCGCATGGGCCCCAAGCTCTCCTGCTACAACGCCACCACGGGCGCCATGTACTACGAGCACGTCGCCGTGCCGGAAATGAAGAATACCTTCGCTTCGCCCCTGGCCGTCGGCCCCCACATCTACATCAACGGTCGCGAAGGTGCCACCGCCATCATCAAGTCCGCCGAGCAGTTCGAAGTCGTGGCCATCAACAAGCTGGACACGACCCTGGACGCCTCACCCGTGGTCATCGGCGACACGCTCTACCTGCGCGGGAACAATCGCATGTATTGCATCGCGGCGAAGTAATTTCAGGCGAGCGTCGCGAGTTCAGTCTTCCGCTTCGCCCCCCGACGTGCGGCGCTGCGTCCGATTCGACTGAAGCTCGTAGGATTCACGGAGCAGGGGCTCCATCGACGAAAAGGTCGACGCGCTCGGGCTGAGCACGCACAGCCAGTACATTTTTCCGTAAATTGGGTGGGGCATGAGGGTGTCGAGAACGGTATAGTCAGGTTCCGGGGCCTCTTCCTCCATTCGGGGGAAGAGCGCCCCGAAGGTCTGCTTCCGGACACCCACACTCAGCCGGTATGCACCGGACCGGTCGAGCTGGGAAAAGTTGTCGTAGTCATCATCGCGGGTGAGCAGCGTGGCAAAGGGGAAGTTGCGTTCCTCGCCCGCAAAGAAGAAGAGATTTCCCATGGCCTCCTGAACCTGTGTGTCCGGAAGCGCATTCGTCAGGGTGTCTATCATTTCGGCAAGGGGAATGGGTGCGCTCATGGCGGGCTCCTTCGCGTCGGGGTTGACTACTCAATCTTGAGTAGTGGATCATAACCAACAACCGACCCACAGTCAAATCCCGACAGGTCCCTACAGCATGGAAATGGTGCGATGTCCGTAGTCCGATTACTGGTTCTTGGCGTGGTTCGAAAGCAGGGGACCACCTATGGCTATAACGTCCAGCGCGAACTGGAAAGCTGGAAAGTGGAAACCTGGACGCGCATCAAGCCGGGCTCCCTCTACCACGCGCTTAACCAGCTCGCCAAAGAGTGCATGCTCCGATCCATCGGCGCAGAGCGCAGTCCCGACGGGCCGGGGCGAATTGCCTATGAACTGTTACCGGCGGGGGAGGCGGCCTTTCTCGAACTGGTCCGGAAGGCGCTCCTGAGCTTTGAACTGGAGACGCTGGGTGCGGGGATCGCCTTCATGCACGTCCTGCCCCGTGAGGAAGCCCTCGCGCAATTGCGAACGCTGCACGCGGCCCTCGCGGAAAACGAGCGCCACCTCAAGGCGCTGGCGCCCAATTTTCCCAATCTCGATGCGCCGCCCCACACCGCCGATCTGCTCGGACTCTGGAGCGGCGCGCTGGGCGCAACGAAAGCCTGGGCCAAGAAGCTCATCGCGCGGCTGGAGGCCGGAGACTACACCATGGCGGGCGAACGATGGCCGGAGGACCCATGACGCAAGCGCGGTGTCTATCCGATCCACCACAACAATGGAAGAACGGTCCCGGCTATGCTACGGTATCGAAAATACCTGTCTTTATCCCGATAAGAAATAGCGGAGTAATCTTTCTCATGTCACGGTTCCGTGCTCGGCCCGTCATCTTAATCTTCCTCTTCGCGTCGATCTTGCCCGCCTTGCCTTCGCGCGCAATCGACTTACTTGCGCTGGAGAATTCCACCATCGTTGTGCGCGCGGGGACGCCCCTCCCAGGCGAGGCGAAGGCCGCCGTGGTGCTGCGGGAGGAAGTGGAGAAGCGCACCGGCATCGCGTGGCCCGTGGACACACGGCGCCCAACGGCGGGGACCGCCATCGTGCTCGATGTGGCCGCCTCGGGGGAGCGACCGATCGCGGCGGAAGGCTACCACCTGCGCGTGCAAGACGGGGCTGTTTACATCACCGGAATTGATGGGCGGGGCTTGTTGTATGGCGTGGGCAAGTTTTTGCGAATCCTGGCGTGGGGGCCGGGCAAGGCCGACATTCCACGGGATACCGATATCCTCACGGCACCGCAGCAATCCATGCGCGGCCACCAGATCGCCTACCGGAGCCTCGCGAATTCCTACGATGCCTGGAGCCCCGCCTTCTACGAGCAATACATCCGCGAGCTGGCCCTCTTTGGCGCGAACTGCATCGAGAATATTCCCCTGAGCGGTGGCGGGCCTCACCAGAAAACGCCCCCAGCGGCAATGAACCGCCACCTTAGCCAGGTCTGCATCGATTATGGCCTGGACTATTGGGTCTACTCCCCCGTAACCTTCGACGCGAACGACGAGGCCAGGCGGGCAGCTTTCCTTGCGGACGAGGCGGCGCTCTATGCCGATACCCCGCGCATTGCCCACATCTTCGTGCCCGGTGGGGACCCTGGAGAGAACCACCCCAGCCTCCTCTTTCCCCTCATGACGGAGATGGCGGATCGCCTTCGGGTGCACCATCCCGAAGCCCGAATCTGGGTCTCCATGCAGAACTTCGACAAAGAGAAAGTGGACTACGTTTTCGACTACCTCAGCACCCACGACCTGCCCTGGTTCGGCGGCCTGGTAGATGGTCCCGGCAGTCCCTACCTGCCGGATACCCGAAAGCGCCTTCCTGAGAAGTACCGCTTCCGGGATTATCCCGACATTACCCATTCCTGCCGGGCCCAGTATCCCGCCGCCTGGTGGGACCCCGCCCTGGCCCGCACCCTGGGTCGCGAAGGGCCCAATCCCCAGCCCCATTACCAGTCCCTCATCCAGAACTGGTCCGCGCCCTGGACCGATGGCTTCATTGCGTATTCCGAGGGCGCCCACGACGACATCAACAAAGTTATCTGGAACGCCATCGCCTGGGCACCGGGATCGGAGCCTCGGGACGTCCTGGTCGAGTACGCACGCTTCTACTTCGGGTCCGAATTGGCCGAGCGCGGTGCGGATGCCATCCTCGCCCTCGAGCAGAACTGGGTCGGGCCCCTCGCGCGGAATGGGGCCGTGGAAGCAACCCTGTCCGAGTGGGAAAACATGACCGCCGAAAAGCCAGAGCTCGCGAGAAACTGGCGGTGGCAGCTTTGCCTCCTGCGCGCCAAATACGACGCGTTCATCCGGCGGCGGGTACTGCGCGAGCGCGGCCTGGAGGGGGAGGCCAACGCGGTGTTGGCCCGATCCGAGTCATTGGGGGCGGACGTGGTCATGGACGAGGCCCTCGCAATCCTGGGACGGGCCGACACCCAGCCTGTCGCCGCCGATTTGCGCGCCGATATTGTAGCGCTGTGCGACGACCTTTTCGCTTCGCTGGGCCTGCAGACGAGCGTGGAAAAATACCAGGCCGCCGGCTTGGAGCGCGGGGCCATCCTGGATTATCTGGACCAGCCCATGAACAACCGCCACTGGCTGGAGGACAACTTCTCACGCATTCGAAACTTGTCCTCGGAAGCTGAGAAACTTGCGGCCCTGAAGGTGATCTACACCTGGGAATCGCCCGGCCCCGGCAGCTTCTACGACGACCTTGGAACGCTCGACCGCTCTACCCACCTCGTGCGCGGCGAAGCCCTGGAAACCGACCCGCTCATGCGCCGCAACCCCAACCCCGGCTTCTGGAAGTGGGAGGAGGGCTTCAATCGACTCCGCCTGTCCTCCCTCGTGAGTATGGACCACCCCATCGCCGTCGTCTATGAAGAGATCGATCCTGCGGCGGACTATGAAATTCGCGTGACGGGCTATCGCATCGACACCATTGCGGTCAACGGTATCAACGTGAAGCCCAAAGCCCTGAATGAAGCCCACGGCGCCATCGTGTCCTATCCCGTGCCGAAAGACGCCGTGGCATCGGGTCGCCTCGAGGTTACCTGGGGCGACCCCGAACTCACGGAGATCTGGCTGATCAAGAATCCCGTGGGCCAGGTCGACCGTTAGGGCTGTGCCCGTTTGCGGTGCAACCCCTGTGCTGGGGGTCCAGGCAGTACGCGCTCCGGGGGGAGTAAGGGGCCCCGTTTTTTGAAAGCGCGGGACGGTCCCGTCGTCCTGCCCCAAGGGGACTTTCCGGTTCGCAAGTGCGCCGGACGAGATCACCGTAGCCGAGACGGTAGAGACGACCCAAGCGGGAGACGCGACTGTAGGACTGTCCCCCGCAGTTAACTTCGCGGGACGGTCCCGAACGGGTGGCGTGCGTCGCTTTGCAGGGGGGCTTCAGGTGGGAATACCGACAGGTTTCTGCGGGGCCTCTTCGTTCGGGACGGTCCCGTTGTCCCGCCGAGGGGACTGTTCAGTCCGAAAGCACGCCGGACGAGAATACAGTAGCCGAGACGGTAGAGACGACACCGGCGGGCGATGCGACTGTAGGACTGTCCCCCGCAGTTAACTTCGCGGGACGGTCCCGAACGCGCGGCGGGCGTTGTTTTTTCGGGGGAGCCTTCTGGTGGGAGTGCCGACACGTTATTGCGAGGCCTCTTCGTTCGGGACGGTCCCGTCGTGTTCCTTACTTGAACTTTTTCCGCTTCGTGGTGGGAGGGATGTTCAGGGCCTCGCGGTATTTGGTGACCGTGCGGCGTGCGACGATGGTGCCTTCTTCCTTCTTGAGGATGTCGGCGATTTTCTGGTCGCTGAGGGGCTTGTAGGGGTCTTCGGCGTCGATGAGCTTCTGGATTTTGGCCTGGACGCTCTTGGAGGAGTGGTTGTCGCCGGTGTCGGAGGAGACGCCGGAGGAGAAGAAGTATTTGAGCTCGAAGAGGCCCTGGGGGGTCTGGATGTATTTGCCGCGGGTGGTGCGGGCGACGGTGGATTCGTGGACGCCGATTTCGTCGGCGATGACCTGGAGGGTGAGGGGGCGGAAGTGCTCGACGCCTTTTTCCAGGAAGTCTTTCTGGTAGTTTACGATGGCCTGGGAGACTTTGAGGATGGTCTGCTGGCGCTGGGCGATGTTGCGCTGGAGCCATTTGGCGGATTCGAGTTTGGCGCGGACGTAGTCCTTGCCCTCCTTATCGAGCCCGGCGTGCTTTATCTCTTCGTGGTATTCGGTGTTGATGTTCAGGTCGGAGAGGCGCTCGTCGGCCAGACGGACAAAAAATTCGCCGTCGACTTTTTCCACGACGACCTCCGCGGCGATGTACTGGGGCGGCTCGGACTCGAATTCATGGCCGGGCCAGGGGTTCAGCGTGGACAGGAGTTTCTTCAGATTCTCCACGTCGTCCGGCGAGATCTTCATGGCCTTGGCGATCTTGGGGATCTGGCGGTTCATGAGGTCGTCGAGATGGCTGCTCACGAGCTCGACGAGCTGATCGTTGTCCGGATATTCCGCCTGAATCTGGAGGAGGAGGCACTCCACCACGTCGTGGGCGCCGACGCCGGTGGGCTCGAAGCGCTGAATCTTGTGGAGCACCCGCTCCACCGCGTGCACGGGGACCAGAAGCTCCGCCGCGATGAAGGCTTCGTCGCCGGTGAAATAGCCCCGCTCGTCGATATCGCCAATGATGATGCGCTCGCCGATGAGGTAATCCTGATCGTTGTCCGTGGACAGGGTCAACTGGGACAGGAGGTGGGCCCGGAGGGACTCTTCCTGGGTGATGGAGTCTTCGTAGAACTTGCGCCGGGCGTAGAGGTCGGCGTTGTGGCTCAGGTCCTGGCCTTCCCGATAGCGGATGTCCCAGGTATCGGTATGGCGGTCCAGATCGAAGGACTCGTCGAAGGGTTCGTCGATCTGGCGGATGGAGTCGCCCGTGGGCATGGGGACTTGCTCTTCCTTCTTGAGCTTTTGCTCCAGGAAGGGATTGGCCTCCAGTTCCTGCTGGACATACTGTTCCAGCTCTACCCCGTTTAACTGCAGAATATGCAGTGCCTGCTGCATTTTCTGAGTTAAAATAAGCTGTTGACGCTGGGTCTGAACCAGCCTATGTTCCATATGCATCATAAGAGCGCGTATTCCTTCCAGCAAGACACATGCCATTATAGCACTGGCCCGGCGGGGTGTCAATTGATAGGAAAGGCCAATCTTGCTATACTTGCTTATCCCCCAAGCAGTTAGCCTTGCTATGAAAGTGAGTGGAAGTGCTTCAATTCAGCCTACTTGGAAGTGGTAGCAGCGGCAATGCCATCCTGCTCCGTTCTCGCGGCACCAAGATATTAATTGACAACGGCCTTTCCTTTAAGCAGTTGTCGCAGCGCCTCGAAGCGGTCGGCGAAGGCATGGACGGGCTGACCGGCGTCCTGGTGACCCACGAGCACGGGGACCACGTGGGGGGGCTCGGGGTGCTCACCCGGAAGATGGACGTACCGATCTATATGACGCGAGGTACCTATCAACATCTGCCCGCTACCCTGGGGCTAAAGGGGGATATCCACTTTTTTGAGGCGGGCGATGAGCTGCGGCTGGGGGACATGGAAGTCCAGACCTTCAGCGTTTCCCACGACGCGGCGGACCCCGTGGGTTTCACGGTGCGGGCGGAAGGGGCCCAGTTCGGCCTGGCCACGGACCTGGGCCATGCCTCGCATCTGGTGCGCAATCGACTGGCGGGTTCCCACGCCCTCGTGATCGAGTCCAACTATTGCCCCGAAATGCTGCGCAACGGGCACTATCCGCCCCAGATCCAGCAACGCATCCGGGGGCGCCAGGGCCACCTTTCCAACGAGGACATGTGTTCGCTGCTGCACAGCCTGCTCCACGACGGGCTCCAGCTTGTGATACTGGTGCATATCAGTGAGAAGAACAACACGCCCGAACTGGTGGAGCGACGGGTGCGGGGGGTGTTGAAGGAACACGGTGCGGCGATGTTTCTGGCCACGCAGGACGCGCCCACGCCGCTCTTTCAGGTGTGCGCGCCGTGACCCCGCTGGAGTTCCTGCGATCCGACGCGGTCCTGGCCCTGCTGGCCCGGGCCGCCACGGGCGCGGGGGTTCCCCTCAGTGTCCATTTTGTCGAGCGCAATCAAGAAGGGGCGCGGATTGTGGGGTGGGGGCAGTGCGGGGCCTGCCGCCATGTGCAATCCCTGCCGGGCGGCGGCACGGCCTGCCGCCTCTCACGGACCACGGCGGCCAACATGGCCCTGCGCCAGCGCCGTCCCATGCCCTTCATCTGCCATCTGGGATTCGCCTGCGTGTCCGCGCCGGTGATGCCCGGCGAGAAATTCGTCATGACCTTCGGGCCTTTCTGCCCCATGGAAGAGCAGCGCTCGTTGGAGGCCGATATCCGCGCGGGCCTTGAAAATCTCCTCGGTCGCGATCTTGAAGAACTGCCCGTGTCGCTCGACGATATTCACCGTTCACCCTCCGCTTCGGTGCCCGCCATCGCCGAATGGACGATGGAGGCACTCCAGGCAGCGTGGGAATACGCCCAGACCGAGCGCGAGCCTGAGTCGCTTCCAGCAGAGCGCTTGATCGAGTCGCGTTCCATCGCACGCCGTCGCCCCCCTTCACGCGAGGCCGCACCGACGGGGCCCGTGCCCGCCATCGTGGCGGCCCTCGCCGGGGGTAGCTTCCAGCAGGCCAGGGCCTTGATGCAGGGCGATCTGGAGGAATTGCGTCGCAGCGGGGGACGAGGCATCGATCAGTGTCGGGCCCGTGTGGCCACCTTGGCCAGCGCGGCGCTTGAAGGTCTGGCGGGCACCGGACTTTCCGTGGACGCCGCATGGGCCGCCTACCCTGCCTTTATGGAGGCACTGACGGCGGGAGAGGACGATGGCTCGCTCCTGGATGCCGCCATGAGCCTCTTCAGCTTCCTGCGGCGCTCGGCGACGCGCGAACAGACTGAGGTGTCGCTGCCGAACTATCCTGAGCTGTTCACCCTGGTCAACGAGCGACTATTGGAAGGCATCACGCTGGAGGAAGTGGCCACGAAACTGGGGGAGACGCCTTCGGCCATCAGTCATCGTCTGAAGCGAAAATTCGGCATGAGTTTTTCCGACTATGTGGGGCGAATCCGCGTGGACCGCGCCAAGCGCCTCTTTCGGGAGACCGGATTGAGCGTCGCGGCAGTGGGACAGCGGGTGGGCATATCCGATCAGAGCAATTTTGCCCGGCTTTTCAAGAAGGTTGAGGGCATGTCACCCCCGGCCTACCGAAAGCAATTTGGAAAGTAGGGATAGAGCCCGGGTAGCACTTTAGCCGAATGAAGTGCCCTAACTGGGGTTGGCACATCTTCCCGGGGCGTGTAGCTCTCGGTTTCCTGAGCTTCGCGGCAATCAAATACCTTGTAAATCGGCTTGGAATAGAAATGGGAGCCAACGTGGATTAGCCTTCCAGGCGGATACAGAGCCACCGTTCGACATTGGCGGGCCTTGCTTATTGTTAACGGACCAGAGTCAACAGACGAAAGTGAGGGGCCACTCAAAACTTAGAGTGCGCTTCAGATCGGCTAATTCACGTTGGCGCACGATTGCGTTTGACGTCACACTACATCTTCACGGTATGGCGATCAGAGACGCAGCACAACAACTTCAGACGGCTAAAGTGTTACGAACCCGGCGGCCAGGGATTTGGGGCGCTTGTCCTGCAGATTGCCCAAGAGCTCCAAATAGAGCACAAAAAAATGGCCGCCCGACGGGGGGCGGCCATTTTGCTTACATTATTCGGACTGGTCGGGGCGACTCAGCTCAACTGGCGCTTGCGCGAACCGCGCAGCATCAGGCCGCCGAGGCCAATTCCGAGCAGGGTCATCGTTGCGGGCTCGGGAACGGGGCTGGCCTCAAACCACACATTGTAGAAGCTCTGCGAACCATTGGTCCACGTTTCGATAGGGATGGGCGTTTCGTTGTCATAGATGAAACCGTCAGACAGGCTCGACCCATTGGCAAAATTGTTGAACGAAGTGACGGTGAAATAGTAGTCGCCTGGAGCCAGCGTGGGGATGTAAATACCAGCGTCGAAGTACGTCTGTGTTCCCGGGTCGATGGTGGGGTTGTCATCATTTTCGAAAATGAGGTTGCCCGCACTATCCCAGAGGGCGATAATCGGGTCGAAGTTGAACCCGCTCAGGAAGGAGTCGGTCCAGATGCGGACGTTGAATACGTCATCGGTCAACGTGCCGGTGTACACGTCCACCTCGTTGTGCGATTCAATCGTTCCGCTGGCGTTAAGGAGAAGGGCATCGGCAGACCCGGCCGAAACCAGCGCATATACCCCCAATGCGGTTGCGAGTAGAAGCCTTTTGGTAGTCATGGTAACGTCCTCTGAAGACCGTTGAGTGAAGGCTGCCGCGATAGGTTTTCTGCGGTCAGGTGACGAAGCTGATGAATTATTTGCCATGAATCTCTCTCGTGAATGGAATCCCTCCTTTTTAGTTTCCGAACGATGCACCCGCCAAAATGGAGAAGGAGATGTATCAGTGCATGAAGCGCTATTGGCGTCAAGCGTGCAAAAAACGTGCCGCGTCGAAAAGATGCTTTTATCCTATTGCAGTCAATCGTGTTACAGGAACCTTAAATGGTGAGGTGCGCGTTGCTGGGGCATTTTGACCTGTAAAAAGTTAGAAGTATTGACAACTATTTTACGGTGGATTGCCGCCATGAGCGTATGGAATTCGGACGCTCGGTGTATGAGTTCGACACGACGAATTTTGGGACCCGTCCTGACTTTCGGAGTCAGCGGACCGGCTCCGCCCGCACTTGCACGTGTCCCGTCCTGAGGGGGAAGTAGCGCGCCGCAGGTGGCCTACGGCAGGTGTTTCCGATCGGTGCAATTTTGCTAGACTGTTTCAGAAGATCGAGGGCATGTCGCCCCCCAACCAACCGAGAGCCCTTCGGAAAGCGCCCATGAGCACGCAGCAGAATTTTGTAAGTCGCCTTCAATCGTGGTGGTTGCGTTTTCGATGCCCCACGGAGTTTCTCTGTGACAATTGCCAGTATGATTACGGCACGGCCTGCACCCGGCCGCAGCGCCCCAACGCCGTGAAGTGCCCGGACTACAAGCCCAAGTAAGTCCGGTGGAGCCTGGCGTTGCCGCCCCCTACTTTTGATCGTGACTTCGCCCTCAACGCTGTGACAAGCTAGAGGGTGCGCTGGGGGCCCTGCCGGGTGATACTTCGGCGCAACATACACGCCGCAATCGGGGGATTCGTTGGCATAGAGAGGAGTACGGGTGTGATTAATCGGTCTATTTTTCGTTGGCCGGCCTGGGGTGCGGGGATATTGCTGGCGTTGTTCGGGGGAATAGCGCAGATCTCGCATGGGGAGGAACCCGCGCAGCCCAGGCTACGCTTTACCACCTACTGCACGGTGGACAGCGCCCGAACATGGCTGGATGCGGAGAAGCGCGACGCGGCTGTGGCGATGCTGCGGGAACTGGATATTTCCGGGGTCATCCTCGAAGTCAATCGCGGCGGGACGGCCCTTTCGGAAGACGAGGCGCGCCTCTTGAAGGACTATTTCGTCGCCGAGGGTTTTCGCGTCACCGGAGGCATTGCCACGGTGCCGGGCGGTGACTGGGGCGTGGCCGCGAACGAGGGCCTCGCCTGGATGAATTTCCAGAATCCGAAGACCCAGGCGGATATCGAAGCTTCGGTGCGCGGTGCGGCGCGGGTCTTCGACACCTTCGTGGTGGACGACTTCCTCCTCAGTGGCGATACCAGTCCGGAATCCGAACGAACGCAGGGGCGACGGAGCTGGGGCCAGTATCGGCGCGATCTCATGACGTCGCTGTCGCAGCGGGCGATTATCGGCCCGGCGAAGGAAGAGAACCCCGAAATCACGATGATTGTGAAATTTCCCCAGTCCTACGACCGCTATCATCAGTTTGGCTATGACACGAACCGGAAGCCCCAGCTCTATGACGGCGTGTGGGTGGGCACGGAATCGCGGGGACAATACACGCAGCGCTTTGGATTCACCCAGCCCTACGAGGGCTTTGTGAACTATCGCTGGATCGCCTCGCTTTCGCGCGGGAAGATGGGCGCGGCCTGGTTTGACTTCGGCGACTGCGATACCTTCGATTTCGTGGAGCAGGCCTGGCAGTCAGTGCTGGCCGGGGCAAACGACATCGTACTCTTCAGTGTGGCCGGTATCGAAGAGCGCCACCCGGGACTCGCGCTACTCCAGCAGGAGCGGGCCGGACTGGGGCGACTGGCGAGCGCGGTGGACGCGCAACCCGTGACGGGCGTGGCCACGTATAAACCAGCCAACAGCGATCCGGGCAGCGACATGTACATCATGGATTTCGTGGGGATGCTGGGCGTGCCCATCGTTCCTGTTTCCGTCTATCCCGCGGACGCGGCGTCAGTCTTTGTGCCGACCTACGGTGCCCATGACCCTTCCATTGTGGAGAAGATTGAGGCCTCACTGCGCGCGGGGAAGAATGTGGTGGTGACGACGGGCCTCCTGGCGGGGGCGGCGGAGGGTGAATCGCTTGCACGCCTCGCGGGCTTGTCCGAGGTGCCGCAGTTGAGCCCCATCCGCACGGACTCGGTGCTCCTCGATGGCACCGCCGTGGAAGTGCCGAGGGGGCTCGATCTGGCGGGACGAATTGCGCCGGAGGCGGCCGACGTGCTGCTGGAGGCTCTGGTGGATGGGCAGAAGGTGCCTTACCTCACCACCCATGCCGTTGGCGCGGGGCGACTCTCGGTGCTCAATATTCAGATGTTCACCCAGGCCGATTTTGATGCGGTGAATGAGGTGTTGCTGTCGCCCCGCAATCTGGGCATGCTCGATATGCCGAAAACGTGGGCCCGCACCATCCGGCAGGTGTTTCAGGGCGGGGGAGAGGTGCTCGTGGAGGCGCCCACGCGGGTCACGCTTCAGCCGCTTGGGGAAACGGGCTGGGTGATACAGAATTACAATACGTCGCCCGCGGAGATCACCTTGGGCGACGAGGATCTTGGCCGCCTGACGGACGGGCTTACGGGGGCGCTGCTGATGGAATCGGGAAGTGAACTGAACTACCTCATCCCACCCCGCTCGCGGGTGTGGGTACGTCGTTGATTGGAGAGAAGATGTTTCGTGTCGGGATGGTTCTGAGTCTGGTGTGGTTTGGTGCGGCGGCGGTCGGGGCGGAGGTATTGTTCGAGGTCAAAGCGGGTGGAGACCTGTCCGGCTTTGAGATAGCTTCCAGCGGCATCGCGACGGCGGAGAAGGAAGGGGT
Organism: Candidatus Hydrogenedentales bacterium; assembly: GCA_942492815.1. Taxonomy (GTDB): domain Bacteria; phylum Hydrogenedentota; class Hydrogenedentia; order Hydrogenedentales; family JAEUWI01; genus JAEUWI01. The sequence continues at coordinate 1,748,182 of OW818658.1, forward strand.
CTGGTGCGTGGATGTGTCCTCCTCGCGCGACCCCTATGCCTCGACGGAACTCGCGTTGCGCGGGGCGGCCCCGGCTTTCCCCGATGGCTTCGTGCTGGAAGTGGAATATATGGACCACGGCGCGGGACTCATGTCCGCGTCGATTTCATCTAGCGCGGGCGGTACGCTCGGCTCCAGCCGTCACAGCAGCTATACGCGCCTCAACACGGGCGCGCGGCGGAGCGCCTGGTTTGCCTTCGGGGCCGCGGGGGCTGCGGAGTGGACCGTGCGCTTGACCGGCGCCAATCACGTGACGGCCCTTCGCGCGCTGCCGCCGCAGGATGATGCGGCATGGGCCGCGAAAGCCGCCGCCGTGCCGCGCGATGTGAAGCCCATGGTGACGCTCAAGCGACCGATGGATCTGGTGACTTCGGCGGGCGTGGATGTTCGCGGCGGGATGGAGGCGCTGGAGGATTCGATCAATGAACTGAACGATCTTGCCCCTCTGGCGAAGGTGCTGGGATTCAATGGTATCGAGGCGTATGTTTCGTGGAAGCGCCTGGAGCCGCTGGCTGAGGGGAAGTTCGATTTTTCTTTCTACGACGGTGTCGTAAACAAGTTGAAGGAATACGACCTGAAGCTTTTTCCGCTGCTCATTGTGGGCTCGGCCTATGCCCTGCCGGAATGGTTTATCAAGAGCGAAGAAAACGTGGGCATGATCTGCCTGGAGCATGGCGTCATCAATGCGGTGCAGAGCATTTGCTACGAGCCGCACCGGCGCCACGTCACCCGGGTGCTCCAGGCTTTCGGCAAGCACTATGAGCCTATGGGCGTGCTGCAGGGCGTGCGCCTGGGACCGAGCGGAAACTATGGCGAGTCTCAGTATCCCGCCGGCGGAAACTGGGGTGTGGCCGGGGAGGAGATGCACATTCACCTGGGCTGGTGGGCCGGGGATGCCTACGCGCGGGCGGACTATCGTAAGTTTCTGGCGAAGCGCTACGGCGACATCGGTGCGCTGAACACCGCCTGGAAGACCGAGTATGCAGGCTTCGATGCGATTGAACCGCGCATGCCCGAGCAGATGCTGGTGCCTGCGGAGCGCATCGATTTCACGGCGTGGTATACCGAGACGATGACCAACTGGTGCGAATGGTGGGCCTTGGAGACGCGCAAGGCCCTGCCCAATACGCCCATCTACCAATCGGCCGGCGGCTGGGGCTTTCGCGAGTCGGGCACGGACTACAGCGCCCAGACGAAGAGCATGAAGCTGATCGACGGCGGCATCCGCCTGACCAATGAAACCGACAGCTACGAGCAGAATTTCTACGCGACGCGCCTGGCGGTGTCGGCGGCAAAACACTACGGAATTCCCCTGGGCTACGAACCGGCCAGTTCACACACTGGGCGGGGCATTGCGGGGCGTCTCTATGAGACGTTGAACACGGATGGACACCATTTCTTTACGTATTACAGCAACGTCATGGGGAGTGATTTCTCTATCGCCCAGTGGCTGCGCTATGCGCCGGCGCTTGACGAGCGTGCCATGGGGCAGACGAGTGTAGCGGTCTTCTATCCAGAAACCGTGAATCAACTGGAGGACAGCGCCTTCCGCTATCTCTATGCCTGGGGCTTTAACCCCCGTGCGGCGGAAGTGCGGCGCGTGACTGAGGTGGACTACCTGGATGAGCGCCTGATCGACGATGGATTCCTGGACAAATACCGGGTGCTGGTTTTCGCCTGGGGCACGGTGCTGCCCGACGAAACGCTGGCGAAGATTGATGGGTGGGTCCAAGCGGGCGGCACGGTGATCTATCCCTCCTTCCCGCGCGGGGGACTCTCGGGGCTTTCAGGCGACGACACGATATTTGAGGCCTGGAGCGACGGGAAGACAGGAAAAGGCAGCTTCAGCCGCTTTCGCGGCGACATGGAGCCCACGGAACTCTATGGCGATTTCGTGCGCGAAGTGCTGAGCGAAACAAAGGTACTGCCGCCCGTGGAGCAGAAACTCCTCGCGGTGGAGCGGCCCGACCACACCTTCTTCAGCGTACTGGAAAGCGGGAAGATCGCCGCGCTCAACTACGACCCGGATCCGGTGACGCTGGAACTGGGTGGTGGGAAGACCGTGGAAGTTCCGGGCTATGGGATTGAGTTTTTTGACGTGGAGTGAGGGGCGCAAATATCCGTGACTGCCCGCAAGAGATTGGAAACACTGTCATCCCCGCGCATGCGGGGATCCAGAGAATTCGTGTTGTTTGCATCGCCCAGTCTCTGGATTCCCGCTTTCGCGGGAATGACAAAGCGGTAACAGTTTTTCCTCGACGGGCGCATCAATAAGCCTACGAGTAATTATCCGGCTCCCAAAATCTCGAATTCCTGTTCCAGCCATCCGTCGCCGTCCTGCGCGCGAATCTTCAGTACGTGCTCGCCGGGCGGAATGATGCCATCCGAAGCGTGCTCCTCTGTGCCGAGGAGGTAGGGCGGGCCGGGCTTGGCGTCCACGAGCTTGCCGTCGAGATAGAACTCCATCGCGCCGAAGGGGATGCCCTCGGTCCACACACGGAGGCGCTGCCAGCCCCACCAGCCTTCGACCTGCATGTTGGTGGTCGCGTAGATGCCCTTGCTCCGCGCGGGGCGCAAGCGGGCGTCGTCTTCCCAGTATTGATTGATGGCGGCGCTGCTGCCGAGGAGGCGCATCGTGCGGCGGTCCGTCGGCGAGCCGAAGACGCGGCCATCGGCCTGGTACACATACATCCCCGGTGCGCCCGCGTCGTAGAGTTGCTTTGCGCGCCACAGGAAAGGGCCGGGCAACGGATTGCCCCAGGCAAGGCCGTCCATCGCGGGAAGGAGGGCCGTCTTCGTGTCTTTCACGGCGGCGATATAAGGTGCGATATCGAAGTGGTTGTGACGGCCCTGGATGTTGCTCGGACAGAGATAATCCACCCACCCCTCGCGCGCCCAGGTGACGTAGTCGAATTTCTCAAACTGATCCACGCCGTGAGCCGGGAAGCGCACGAGAATCGGAACATGTACGCCCCGCGCAGCGCTGAACTCGTCGGCAAGGGCGCGCAACGCCTTCATGAACTCGTTGGCGGTGCCTGGGACATCGATGCAGCCGGGATAGCGACAGTAATCGATCGAGATGCCCTTTGCGCCGATCTCCAGTGACTCGCGAAAGAGGCCCAGGGCGTAGTCGCGCACTTCGGGCACTTCGAAACGGAGCGCGTCGCCGCGCATCCACTCGGGGTGGTCCTTGGAGAACTTTCCCTGCAGGGGCGTGCCGACGTAGCACGCGCTTGCGCCGAAATTGGCGTGAAGTTGCACGCCCAGCTCCTTCGCATGGCGCACAGAGGTTTGGAGCGTGTTGGTAAACTGCTGCATGCGGCCCACATTGTCCGTGAGGGGCTGGGCCACCTCGCCAATGGGATCGCCGATGGTGGAGTGGTAGAGGTTGTCCGTCCGGCGCGATTCGTAGACCACGGTCATGCCGAAGCGCCCGATCTGCATGTCCACCAGGTCGATCATCGCCTCGGGATAGGCCGTGAGGTATTCGCGGTGCCAGAGGGCATCCTGCACATCGTCGATGAAAGCGAAGGAGTAGGGCTCCCAATAACCCGCGACGAATTTGTCGCGGGGCAGGGCGTAGGGCGCGTCCAGCGCCGCCCGCTGCTCTTCCGATAGCGGCACGAACTTCACATAGTCGATGGTGCCGGGCGTGTAGCCCGTGTAGTTGTAGGGCTGCTTCAGCACCAGGTTCTGATGGTCCAGCTTCGCCCAGCGCCAGAGCACTTCCTCGCCACGGCGCGACGACAAGGTGTCCAGCCGCTCATCGCCCGTGAAACGCAACTTCATTGCGCCGGGAATGCTCACATAGACCGCGTACCACCCCTTCAGATCGAGGGGATAGGAAAGCTGCGTGAGGGGCGTGGTGTCGCCTGCGTGGCCATAGAGGCTGCTTCCCTGGGACATACCCATCTCCGCAGGCCAATTCGTGCGCCACTGCCACTTCGCGGCCTCGCCACCCTCCGGCTGAAGCTGGTCCGCCTGGAAGACCTTCGACCAGTCCTCGACATAGGTCACGTCCGAATGATCCGCCGCAAGGTGCGTCGTGTGGGTCGCGAGGATGGCATCCGCCGCGCCGCGCACTTCAATGCGGAAATCGGCATCCACCTTCCCGTCGACTTGGGCCTGCGGATAGGGATTGAAAACGACCGTGCGCGACAGCCCGGCGGCACGACGCTCCGCAACGCGACCTTCCGACTCCCACTGCGTCCACTCCTCATTCGGCACCATGACCAGCGCCGTCTCCGACACCAGCGGCGTGACACGCGCTGGCATCCACGCGCCCGAGCCCGCGCGGGGCCACGGAGCAGAGGACATTGACGGTGTCAGGCGCGTCGGCGGGGATGGGGTAGGTGATGTGGAAATAGCGCGTGACGGGGTCGGTGGTGACCGTGGGGGATTGGGCGAGGACGATGGGGGCGAGAAGGAGTAACCAGAGAATACAGTGGGTACAAGGGCAAGTCAGTTGGAGGCGCTGCATTGGAATTCCTTCTCCAGTAAGTTTCCAATTGAGGCTAAAGGGCCGTAGAGAGCCTACTACGATTCGTTGGACCTCGTCCCCTTTGCCCTGGTATTTCTAATCGGTGGGGTTACCGACAGGCCGGTACTGACACCCGCGATTTATCGCCGCAGATTTCAATCGCTTCGCAATCTTCCGCCACGAAGATTCGGGTACGCCACGAAAGTCGATAGCTGCGTGCGCCGGATTCCCGGGAAGGGAGTCTGGGATCCCGGGCGTGCCTACATCGTCCGCCTCCCCTTTGGTTGCCGCCCACACACTGTGAGACTGATTCCCCAATACTTCGGTGTAGTGCCGATACGAGTCGGGCGCTGCGATTTGGTCACCGTCATATACGGACAGGAGGCCACCGTCCTTCGGAAAAGGGATAAAGGCCTGGCTGGTTATCAAATTGTCCTTAACGAAATTGGGGTGCGCCTGCCGCAGGAGCAAGGTCTCAGAATTCACGCCCCAGAACCTCGCACCGTCCTGCGCAGGAATTCAAGGAACTGAACTCGCTCCTCGTCGGAACGCAAGTCATAGGTAGATTCCAAGTCCGAACCGTTTGCGAGAAACATGTGAAACTCCGCGCGCAGATCGGAGAGGCGAATATCGACTGAAGGCTGCCCGGGAACGTTCCATTCCAGCAGGAGGTTGCCCTCCGGGGTCGGGACAATCGCGGGTATGGGGACATCTGCTGGAAAGTGCTCGGAAAGCCAAGGCTCCAAGAAATCAAGCGCCGCCAAATCCGGCGCGCGGCCTGCGCCATCGAACCAGCCATCCGAAAGCGCACGAAGCTCATCGAACTGGCTCGACAGCGCCTGCGAATGTATTTCTTCATGTGCTTTTGCCATGGTGAGCATCCTTGGTTAAAAGTATACTACACCTTATCCTGGAGCGCCAGAGCGAAGTCTGAAACGCTCTTTCCAGAAAGCGTGTGGCTACTGTGGCAGTGAAACAAGGTTTCCAGTATTCAAAACGCCAAGTAACTGTCGCCTGATTTCTGCTGCATCGGCCCCGAGATCAACCGTGGCAAATCGAATCTCGTGTCCTTGTATCACCACATGTTCATTCACACTATCGCCGACCGACGGGTGCAAAAGCATTCCCGATGCGCAGGTAGAAAGTGCGTCGCCATTGCCTTCCTGAGACCGTAAATAGGCATAGATTTGATAGACGTAGCCGCTCCTTAGAGATTCGTCCTTGTACCATCCCTTGGTGACGATGGAATTAAACTTCGTGTCGATGACAATGCGCCGCCCCGTCGCGGCGTGGTCCAGGACAATGTCGGTGCGCATGGACGGAAGTATATTGTCGATACCGGGGCTTTTGCTTTCGATTTGCCACCCCATGGTCTTCCCGGCCTGTACGCGCCACCCTTCTCCAGAGAGATTTACGTGGTAGAAGCCAGCAACACCTTTCTCGTATAGTCTCCGGACCCAATGAATCTCACGGTCCGGTTGGGAGAGATGGCGAGAGCCAGCGGCCTCGGTCGGTAGCGCCAGGTTGAAGGCCAACTGCGCGGCGGACACCATCTGGCGATCTTGGGCGTCATTTCGCCCGAATCGATCCAGTGAGACTGCTGTACGGCCAGGATTCTCGCCGGTGACGCCCATGCGCCGAAGGCTGCCTGCGAGCGCGCGGCACTTGTGTGCAAGTGCCTTACTCTGGACGACCGGCGCGATCACATCAAGCGCCGACCGGACAAAACGGTTCCTGGTCGTGTCGACCGTGAGTTCATCAAAGCGGCAAGCCACCTTGCCCCGATCAAGGAGTTGGTGCCTTTCTGTGTGCAGCAAATCGATGCGACCGCGAACCCGCGTCGTTACGGCCTCTCGATTCTGATAGCCGTAGCTCAAGTTGCGCTTCAGGCGACGTTCGACCTGGCACACCAGAATCTCCGCCACCAAATCGGGTATGTCATCGGGATTCTTCTCTATGTCGCGCTTTGCACTGGCAAGTTGACGGAACAAATCGGATGCGTAGAGCATGAGCAGCCAAAGGTTTCGAACCGGTATTCGCCCGATGTGCCCAGCCCGATCGTGCGCCTCGTCGACTATCTTGATCGCCGGTGCTGCCACAATCAAAATCCATCCAGCAACTGTTGCCGGGCCTTCTTAGACTTATCAGGCGCATCAAACCAATACTCGTCGAGCAGCGGGCCGATTTCGGTAAGTACGACCTGCCGGAACCATTCTCGGGCATCGTTGCTCGACATGCTGAAATGGGGAGTGACATAGCTGTGGCCCACGCGAAATTGGAGCCCGAGGCTTGTGTCGGCCGCTATGGTTTCATTCAATGAGATGACACGCACTTCGATATCCGTGAGGATCGCCGAATCGATCTCACATGCTGTATTTACCCAGTTGTGCCACGCTTTACCGAGTACGGGTTCCAGATCGATGAATGCGAAGCGTCTACGCAATGCCAGATCGACCAGAGCGAGCGATCTGTCCGCGATATTCATCGTTCCAATCACGTACAAGTTGTCGGGTATGAATACGCGCTCATTGTCATACCGGCGATAGCAAAGTTCCAGCGCCTCGTCGGGGGAGCGCTTGTCCGCCTCCAGCAGCGTCAGCATCTCGCCGAAGATCTGGGCGGGGTTGCCTCGGTTGATTTCCTCTATAACAACGACATACGTTGCAGTCGGTTCATGGCTCGCTAATCTGACCATCTCGAGAAAGGGCCCGTCCACCAAGTCCAGATTTCTGTTTCTCGACGGGCGCCACCCTCGAATAAAGTCCTCATACGAGAGATTGGGGTGAAACTGAACCGGTCGAACTTTACTCTCGTCCCGCTGTCCGATCAGGGCGTAGGCCAATCGCTTCGCGAGCCAAGACTTACCAGTTCCAGGCGGACCCTGAAGAATTAGGTTCTTCTTCGTTCGGAGCCGCTTCAGTATCTCGACCAGTCTCGCTTCAGGCAGAAAGCAACCATCCGCCAGAATATCGTCGATGCCGTAGGAGGAAACAGGTGGAGGCGGGATTGCAGGGTCAGGCATATCGATCAGATTTATCTCGTCGCCGGATTCGGATGGAGCCAGGCCAAGGAATTGCTCGTAGTCTTGTGGCGTATTGTGGAAAGTGAACGCGATTAGGGCATCGCTCTTCCAGTTTCCCGGCAGTTCTCGGCAGATGGTAGTCCACTTTACATAGAAGTACCACTCACGCCGGGGTTCAACGGGTGTCCAATTTACCCGCAGTTTTCGACCGTCTCCAGGATTCTCGGTGACGATTCCCGTTGCCTTGATCCCCATAACTGAAACCGTCTTGCCATGATTGTCGAAAGGGAGCTTGTTTTTCTTTGTGTATGTGGACTTGATAGCGATATGGTCACCCGGCTGAACAGACTTTACAATATCCAAGTATTTATCAAGGTATCCATTTTCCCAGATCCCTTCTTTGATAAATCGGGGAGATTGGTCGTCGGATCCTTGGCCGAATGCGGCACCCACAAACCAATACGACCTGACGTCCGCGTCTTCAATTTCTGAACTCATTTTGGTGCTCCCTCGTTCTTGTCCTTCATATACTCGGTGCATCCTACCGTATTTGCGACTCGAAGAAAAACCGCTGTGATATCGTCATTCACAAGCAGCAAACAACTTCGCGAGCCTCGCGTGCCGAAACGCCATCAGCTTATCCACATTCTCCTCCCATCCTGGCGGCAGTATCGGCTCATTCCACTCGAGGTCCCGGTACCAGCCTGGTATGGCTTCCGGATCCAGTGTTCTCAATCCCGGCAGACAATGTTCGCCGTAGAGTTCGATGTGGCGCTTGAAGAAAGCGACACGGACGGCGGGGAGGCCGTCGGTGGGTTTGGCGAAGCCTTTGGGAATGAGAACGACGTTGCTGGCGCAGGTGAAAAGGCCGTAGGGCTTCTGCTTCTTGTCGTGCTCCTTGAAGACTTCCCATTCGAGTTCCTGTTTCTCGTGCTTGTGGGAAAAGATGTGGGCGAGTTCGAAGTCGGAGAGCCCGGAGCTTTTCCAGTTGGGCCCGGTGTAGTGTTCGCCGATGGCGAGAAAGGTCCACAGGTGTCGCGGGAAGCGGTTGTCGTCGATGATACAGCCCCCTTTCGGGACGTACTTGAGCAGTTGCTTCTTCTTGACATGCCCCACGAAGCGCCGTACGCCGGGAAACATGCACGCGGAACCGGCGTATAGCCAGGCCTCGCGCTCGATACACTCGGGCAGGATGGCATCCAGCCTTGCTCGCTCTTCGTGGTCCGCGTTGAGCTCGCGAATTCTCGCAATGACTTTGGGGTGCATGTGGTGGGTGACGCGTGCGAGGGCCTTCGCGATGTTGTGCTGCTCCAGCTCGATGAGGTTGGGCCAGATCGGCTTGGGTAACTCCGGCGGGATGATGCCCGGGGCCTTCTGGACGCCCGCCTTCAAGTTGGCGAGCGCTTCTGGCGTGAATTGCTCGGCCAATGCACTGTGGAGAATCTGGTAACGCCAGTAGCTCCAGTGGGTCGGCTTCCACTTACTCTCGGGGAAGTGGTGGAGGACTTCTCTCGTCAGTTCGGCGTAGTCCACTTTGCCTTCGTGGCGTTGGACGATGTCGAGCACGAGGACTTTGATTGAGGGGAATTTACTTTGTGGTGTATGCATCAGATGCCTCCGTCGCAGCATCGGGATAGTCCCCACGTTGAAGGGAAACCAGCGCCGGTCGTTTGGAGCCAGTCTCAAACATGGCGGCGCGCCAGGTCTCCGTTGGCACAAAGGGCCACCATTTACGACGGAGCGCGAGAAATGCACATGAGGCCGCGTCGATGCCAGGCAGTGAGCCGATATGGAAGAATTCGCCGTTATACAACTCGATGGTATCGTGCGCGGCGCGCCAAGCGAGACATTGAGCGCGTCGGAGACGGCGTGTGGGACGACGCGGATGGAGGATGACTATGGTACGTGGTGAAATTAAGAGGGTGGTGAACAGGTCCCCCCGAATTATGCGTTGATAGAATCGCCACGCGAGGTAGAGCCCTCCGAGCATTGCCGTAACATAAAGTGTATTTGCCACCAGTGCCAACTCCGGCCCTGCGGGGAAATGGCGCTTCAGGAAAGCGACAGAAGGAACTGCGCTCGCCAGCAGTAGATACATCAGCATGTACGGTGCAACCAAGGAAGCAATCCTGGGCCTTTCGTGCGGAATGCGAAGTACATGGACATATCGTCGTTTGGGAGCATTGGCGGCGTGTCTACCGCCGTTCGCCCGCAGAGAGATTGCGATGTGGCGTCTACGAACGTAGCCTTGGATTATCGACGTGCACATGGCGGGAGCGAGCAGTAAGAGTCCCCATGTTCCAAGGTCCTCATTCTTTGTAGCGGCTCCGAGAACCATCACCGCAATGACCAGTGCGCACGTAAGGATCGACATCGAACTACCGATGTTCGCAATAGGCTGATGTGCATGCGTTGCATCCAGGAGCGCCTCTTGATGACTGTCGTCATACCAGCGCTGGACTATGGCGCGAGACAGTTCCCTGCCGCCCAACGAACCATCGAATTCCTGGCAGGTGAATACACTCCCGTCTTGCAATAGAAACGCGCCAGTGAAAGGGCGATACTTGACTAGATCGCCTTGCTTCAGAAAACGTGTTTGCTTTCCTGAGCAAATGACGGCCAGGGTGCGTTCTGAGAGGACATAGGCTTCGTGTGAGGTTCCAGGATTGAATTTCCGCCAGAACATGAGCAGGGCAAGGACGAACAATGCAAGTGCAAAAGGCCAGAAGAGGGAGGCGCCGTCGCTGTAAACGTACACAAGTATCGCGAGAATGCCGAAGATAGTTGATGGGACGAGCGCCAACAGGCTGAAGTAGAGACTGTTCACGAACTTGGTACGGATCGGAGCATAGTGCCGCGTAATCATGGAATTCTGATTCTCCTGAAGATTGCCCACTTTGGATACCCACTATACATCGGCGTGTGGCCCATTATTCAGGCTCATCTCAAACAGTTTGTCCGCAAAATCCTCAATCAAATCCCGCATATACACCTTCTCCCGCCACGCCACCGGTATCCCGTCAGCACCATAAAAAGCCCCAGCGATCTGGCCGTAGATGGCTGCGGTGGTGTCGGCGTCGTCGCCGAGGTTGGCGGCGAGGAGGCAGCCGTCGCGAAAGTTGGTGGATTTGTTGAAGGCCCAGAGGGCGGCTTCGAGGGCTTGGACGACGTAGCCGCTGCCTTTGATCTGGGGCGGCTCTTTGGTGAGGTAGGAGCCTGCCGCGACTTCGTGTATTTTCGGGGCGAGGGGATTCTGTTGCCAGTAGACGGGGATTGGGCAATAGAAGGGCGCGAGGAGGGTTTCTTTTGATTCTCCGCGCAGGGCACCTTGGAGGAGTCCCGCGTAGAAGCGGCAGGCGTCGACGGCTTCGGTGGCACCGTGGGTGGTGCGGGAGCTGTCGGCGGCGTGTTGGAGCATTTCGCGGGGCTGGCTGGCGAAGGCCATGGGGATGGGGGCGAGGCGCATAAGGGAGCCGTTGCCCGCGCTGTCGGGGGAGGTGGAGCCGCACCACGCTTCGCCGCTTCGTCCGAATTCGTCCAGGGCGCTGCGCGTTGCATTGCCGATATCGAAGCAGTGGCCTTTGGCGCTGAGGTAGCCGTCTTTGTACCAGCGCTGGTAGCGCGTGAGCTGGTCGATGGGATCGAAGCCCTGGCTCTCGATGAGGCTTTCGGCGAGACAGAGCGCCATGGACGTGTCGTCGGTCCATTGGCCGGGCTCCAAGCCAAAGGGGCCGCCGCCGACCATGTCGTCGATGGGCTTGAAGGAGCCGGGGGTCTTGAACTCCAGCGTGGTGCCGACGGCGTCGCCCACGGCGAGGCCGAGGAGGCAGCCCAGGAAGCGGTCGGCCTCGGCGGTGTCGTGGGCGCTGGCGCGTGGCGCGTCATAAGCCCGGACGAAGTCCCGCTGCTTCGAATTTTCGGGCGAAGGAATATGCGTGGGGACGTGCTTGCGAAGTTGGGCGATGACCTCGACGAAGTTGTCCTTCGTCGCCAGGCCGTGGGCGATGAGATAGCACCCTACGACCGTGCCCGTGCGGCCGTGGCCGCCCCAGCAGTGCAGATAGACAGGCCGGTCCTGTCGGAGGTTGGCTTCGATGGCCTCCAGGACCGCGTCCATCGTCTTTGTGTCGGGGATGCCCTGATCTTGTATTGGAAAGGCCTGGTGCGTCACGGTGAAGCCCTGCTCGCTCGCCAGCGCGTCGGCGATGTTGGCGTAGGGCGTGAAGGGCAGTCCAGAATGGTTCCGGTCCTCCAGTTGCATCAGGTTGATGAAGGTGCGCACGCCATGGTCCAGAATTCCACCCAACTTCAGCCGCGCCTTGGTGGCTTCCTTCTCGCCGGGATAGTTGCCGGCAAGAAACTTGCCGGGAACGACCCAGTAGCAACCGGAGTGGGGGACGGGAGTGCTGGTCATGGGGATGCCTTTCCGTGGAGATTGCCCTTGAATGCCCTGTGTTCGTGCTTACTATACAGCATGGGGCGGGCCGGTATTCATGTTGGTTTGGGGTGAATGCATCGCAATGGGGCTTGCACGTTCTTACTCCCAGCAATGCGCACTTTGACAAGGTCGATACGCATTTAATGGGCGGATGAGCCCTGAGCTATGTGTGGCTATCGCTTTGGACTGTCGCTTCCGCGTAGTCCTCGGGGCGAAGGGAAATCTGCAGCGGCCTTTCCGAGTTTAGATACCCGAGTCGCGCTTTCCAAGCGGCGTCTGGCACATGTGCCCACCATTTGCGTCGGAGGGCTGCGAGCGCCAGATTCGACGCCGCCTCATCGGGCAGGCGTCCGACTTGAAAGCGCCCACCATCAGGAAGCAGGATGGCGTCATCAGCAGTTTGAAGGGAGAGCGCATCGGTGCGTTTCAAACGGCGTGGCAAGCATCCGGGTTGGATCACCACGAGACGATTAGGTGAAATGAGTATGGTGGTGAACAGATCACCCCGAACAATGCGCTGATAGAAGCGCCAGGCCAGGTAAACGGCGCAGGACAGCGCCATGCCTGCTATTGAGGTAATGGCCTTCGTTCTTTCGGGCCCCGCAGGGAAATATTGCGATGCAAGTTCGACCAGTGGGAATGCGCCCGCCAATACAGAAGCCATAAGGAGGTAGGGTGCCATCAGTGAACCGGTCCAAGGCTTCGCGCGAGGAATACGGAGGATATTCACAGGACGCCGTACTCTCTTTGTCCACAGCCGAATGTTGACTAGACGTTCTTTCAGGTACGTTGGAAGCGCAATGGAAAGCATTGCCCCACCGAAGAGTACTTGGCCCCAGAGCCCCAGACCGTCATGCCCATATGTCGCGGCATAGCCCATCGCTGCGATAGCGGCTGCAAAGACAAGGATGCTGGTGCTGATGCCCGCGCCGGAAATCGTGTGATGGGACTCGGTAGAATCTTTTAGGGCCTCCTGGTGGCTGTCGTCGTACCAGCGCTGGATCAGGGCCTGAGGCACTTCCTTCTTGCTTGCCGCACCGTTGTAGCTCTGGCACGTGAAGTGGGTGTCGTCCAGCAGCAGGAGCTCGCCTGAAAATGGGTAGTAGGCACGGAGGTCGCGAGCTTTGATAAAGCACACATTCCGTCCGGGCCGGACAACGGCGAGGGTGCGATCGGAAAGGATATACGCTTCGTTGGATTTGCCGGGATTGAATCTACAGCAGAACATGAGCAGCGCCAGTATCAGGAAGGCCACTGCAAAGGGCCAAAAGAGCGATGCGCTATCACTATAGATGTACGCGAGAAGCGCTATTATCCCGAAGATGGCGGATTGGACAAGCGCTATCACGCTGAAAAGGAAGCTGTTCCTGAGTTTGGTCTTTATCGGGGCATGGTATCTTGTAATCATGCGGTCATGTCCTTGGGAGTGATTGGCTGACTACTATACACCAAGGGCAGGAATGATATTCGGATCGTTTGAAGCGACTCGAGCGAGGGGGACTCGGGTATTTCTGCCCGAGTCAGAGCGCTCGACTGTTCCAAGGCTCTCTTGCTACATTGGCGTGTGCCCGACTCAAATCGCGTGCAGGAAGGGGCGGAATTTTTCCGTACGTTGTGGTATGTTTCTGGTTATCAGATGTGAATGGAGATTTGCGCATGAGCACGACCCGAATTGATATCCGACTTCAATTGGAAGCGAAAGATCTTATTCAGCAGGCTGCCGAGTTGCGAAATCAGACCGTGACCCAGTTTGCGGTCTCCACCCTTACGGAGGCTGCGGGCAGGGTCGTGGCGGAGTATGAGCGGCGGGAACTCTCCGACCGGGATCGGGATCTATTTCTGAAATTGCTGGTGAATCCGCCCGCGCCCACCGCCAAGCTGCGTCGCGCGGCGGCGTCGCACGGAAAGAGCGTCGCGCAGCGAGGTGGGTGATTGACGAAACGATTGACACCTGCTTCTCCCGCTCAGTCTAATTCGTACCCTCGCTACTCCCGCGTCAATACTTCCCGCAGCACCTCATCGAGATCGCGCAGGGCCTGGGCGCCGTCGCCGCGGAAGCTGGAGCCGTGCATGGTAGCGAGCAGTTGGGGGTTGAGTTCGGCGAGCGAGGTCATAACCTTCGAGGTGCGGGCGTTGTAGGGGATGTAGTAGGCGAAGGGCGATTGCTGCATGTTCTCCAGGGACTCCCGTGCGCGGCCCACGATGTCGCTCTCGGTCAGGGGCTCCACTTCACCGAAATGGGTGAATAGGTCGGAGCAAAACAGCGTTCGATCGGTCTCCTCGAACATGACACACGCATCCCAGCCATGGGGGACGTGGGCGGTGGAGATGAATCGAAATCGGCGCTGGCCCGTGGTGAAGGACTCGTCCGGCGCCAGCGTGCGCGGAGGGCGATTCGAAAAGTCGTTCACGTTGACCGTGGCCCCGAGCGCACCGCAGATGGGCTGCGCGCCGGGGGAAGCGGCGAGCCATTCATTCAGGGCGCCGCATTCGTCGGACTCGAAGTGGCTCCACCCGATCCAGCGGATGTCCTTCGGCGTGATGAGCCGCTTCACCGCCTCATTCAGCTCCGCGAAGTTTCCACGGAGCCCGGTGTGGTAGAGCATAGGCTCTTCATCTTTGATGAGGAAGTGATTGAACTGGAGTCCGATCGACGCATTGAGCAAAGAAAGGCGAAACACGTCCGGGGCGATTTCGGTAATAGTAACCAAGGTATGATCCCTCCAGCAGGGGTTGAATGCACACTATCGTTGAGACGGCCAGGAACTCACCAGGGGATACCGGATTTTTGTGGCGACTGCGAATTCACTTCCTTCATATACGCATCAAACGCTTCCGCCACCTTGCCCTCTTCCGCCGTGCCCTGGTGGGTGTAAAGGCGATACTTCATGGTGATTTCCTTGCCGGGGGCGAGTTCGACGGGGGTATTGCCGGGCCAGGCGTGGCCGAGGAAGGCATAGTGGCGGATGAGCCAGTGATGGTGGGGGTAGTTGGGATTGGCCGGGTGCTGGAAGATGGCCGCGCCGGACTGGGTTTCCGCGCCGGGCGCGGTGGCATAGGACACGTCGACCCAGGGGGAAGCGACTTCAAAGGTGTCCTCCGCTTGCGGGCCGAGGGCCGTGGTGAAGTGCATAGGCTTGCGGGCGGCGTCGGGGCGGAAGTTGAAGCCGCCGTAGCCTTTGCTGTCGGTGGTGGCGCCGCGCAAGCTGAGGGGGGCGTCGCTGATGTTTTTCAGGGTGATGGTGAAATCTAGCGCGCGGCCCTGCTCCGTGGCGGCGTGGACGATGACTTCGTACGTTTCCGAGACGATGGGCGCGTCGGGGGCTTCGTCAAGAATCCAGTGGTTCTCACCTGCGAAGGAAATCTTCTCGGGCGTGGCCTCGCCGGGTGTCACGCTGACGTGGACCTGTCGTGCGCCTTCGAGGCCCCAGGTGTCTACGCGCTTGCCCTTCCAGATGCCGTTGGGCCAGCCCCAGAAGACGCCCCGGTGGTGGTAGTGGTCGCTCGGGTAATCCTCGGTGAGGACTTCGCCGCCGATTCCGTAGAGGGGGTGGATGTAGCCCGTGCGGCGGAAGCGCGCTTCCACGCCCTCGGGCGGGTTGACCCAGTCGTACTGATAGACGAGGACGGGCTTGTCGTTCTCCGCGATGGCGAGGGTCTTGCCCGTGTCTTCTACGGAGAAGTCGGCCTGTGCAAAGTGGGGCAGGGCGCAGGCCGCGAGGGCCAGGAGGAGTATTCGCTGGAGCATGGGGTGATCCTTGGTCAATGGACAATGGACAATTGACAATGGACAACGGTCCGAATTGATGCGGTGGACTGGGAAACAGGCACTGGACTGATGGAACAGGACGCTTTCAGTTTCGTTGTCCGCGCTCCATTGTCAATTGTCCATTGTCCATTGTCAATTCCCACTTGCTATACTGTCGCGAGCAATCACCACCCCCAAGGAGAGCCCCATGAACCCACCCCGTTTTGGCACGCATGGTGTGACCATTCAGGACGTGGCAGAGCGGGCCGGGGTTTCGAAGAAAACCGTGTCGCGCGTCATCAATGGCGAGGAGTACGTGGCTGAGCCCACGGCAATCAAAGTGCGCGCGACCATTGCGGAGATGGGCTATGTGCCCAACGTCTCCGCGCGGCGTCTGGCGAGCAAGCGCTCGCATGTGCTAACGCTGGTGTATCAGGCGGAAGAACCGCCCGGCTGGCTCACCCACGTGATCCAGGGCATTGTTCAGGCGGCGTCGGCGCGGGGCTTCGAAGTGGTGATCCACCCGTGCGACGCGGGGGAAGAGGCGTCGCAGCGATCCTTGCAGGCGCTGGTGCTTCGCGGGGGAACCGACGGGCTCATTCTGCTGCCGCCCTTTGGCAGCCTGAGCGATTTCAATCTTGCGCTCCACGAGAGCGGTTTGCCCATGGCCTCCATTGAGCCTTCCGACCCGAATCTGCCGTGGCCCGCCGCCACCATCACAAATCACGAGGGCGCTCGGGAGATGACGGCCTATCTGCTCGGCTTGGGTCACACGCGCATCGGCTTTATTCTCGGTGCGGCGGACTACAGCGGCAGTTGGGAGCGCTTCGCGGGCTACAAGGCCGCGCTGGCCTCGGGGGCCGTGGCGGAAGACCCCGCGCTGATCGTGCAGGGGAACTACACCTTCGAAAGTGGACTCGAACAGGGGCGCGTGCTCCTCGCGATGCCCGAACGGCCCACGGCCATCTTCGCGAGCAACGACGAGATGGCCGCCGGCGTGATCCAGGCGGCCTACGAGCTCGGTATGCGCGTGCCGGACGAGTTGTCCGTCGTGGGCTTCGACGACAGCACCCTGGCGTGCCGATTGTCGCCGCCGCTGACGACGATCCGCCAGCCCACGGTGGAACTCGCTGCCCGTGTGACCGAGGCGCTCATCCGCCGGATCAATGGCGACGGGGAAGAGGAGGAGAGAATCGAGATGGCGACGAGTCTCGTGGTGCGGGCATCGGCGGCGGGGACTGCAAACTCACTTCCTGCATCCTGATTACCGCCGCGACCGGTCGTTCTATCGTGTTGTAAGAGGCGGGAAAGGTTGTCCTTCACTTTTCCAAGGAAGCCTCGGCAGACTGGCACCGCGCGCTCCCGCGCTCTGTTCAAGTGGGTGAGGAAAGCGTACAAGTCCCCGTTTCATTGTCGTGTTATATTGACCGTTGAAGCGCGCGTGCATTCGACAAGGAGATTCTCATGTTGACCGGCCTCTTAATCACCCTCCTCGGCGCCACCATGTCGCCCTACGTGGCCACGGGTTCCGAACCCGTGGCCATGCCCCACTTCCCTTCAGCCCTCCACGCCTATGTCTGGCGGAACTGGATGCTGGTGCCGGTGGAGCGGCTGGCGGAGGCCATCGACGCGAATCCTGACGACCTCGTTGCGCTGGGCCATCGCATGGGCCTGTCGGGTCCGCCGGAAATCACGCCGGATCGCTTCGCGCGCGCCTACATCTCGGTCATCCGCGCCAACTGGCACCTGCTGCCCGACGAACAACTTTTGAAACTGCTGGATTGGACGCCGGAGCGCTTCTCCTTTTCCATGCGGGAGGATGACTTTCTGTACGGCAAGCTGGGCGTGCGCCCGACCCTGCCTCCCCTTGTGTTCGAGGCATCGAACGCGGAAGCTGTGGCGCGGGAAGCTGAAATCGCCGCTGTCGTAAAGGCCCAGTTCCCCGAGGGCGTGGGCGTGCCCGAGGAGCCGCTCTTTGGCTTCGTGGATACCTTGTCCGCGCCCCTGGAAAACGTCGCGCCCGCCGTGCCGTCGCTGTTTTCACCTCGCTTTTCCTACTCCTATTTCGCGGTCTATGGCGATGCCCTGCTGGAGTCGGATCCCTTCCCCGACGGCATGCTGGCGCGCCTGGCGGAGTCGGGCGTGGACGGCGTATGGCTCCAGACGGTGCTCTACAAGCTCGCGCCCTTCCCCTGGGAGCCTGCGCGGAGCGAGCACTACGAGCAGCGCCTGGCCAATCTCCAGAAACTGACCGAGCGCGCAAAAAAATACGGTATCGGCGTGTACCTCTACCTCAATGAGCCCCGCAGTATGCCGCTGGATTTCTTCGCGGGCAAAGAGCACCTGAAGGGCGTGGAGGAAGCGGGCTATGGCCGACTGTGCACAAGCGTGCCCGAGGTGCGGGATTACCTCCGCGATTCCGTCGCCACCATATGCGAGCGTGCGCCGGGCCTCGCCGGATTCTTCACCATCACCGTGGGTGAGAATCGCACCTTGTGCTGGTCCCACTTGAATGCGGCGGGCTGTCCCCGCTGCGCCACGCGCGCGCCCGCCGAGGTCGTCGCCGAAGTGTGCACGGTTATTCAAGAGGGCATCGACCGCGCCAACAGCGACGCGTCGCTCATCGTCTGGGATTGGATCTGGCCCGAGGACTGGTTTGATGGCATCGTGGCGCTTCTGCCGAAGAAGGCCGCGGTCATGAGCGTAAGTGAATGGGACCTCCCCATCGAGCGCGGCGGCGGCCCGGTTGCGGTAAGCGAGTACTCTATGTCCGCCGTCGGCCCCGGCCCCCGCGCGAAGCGGCACTGGGCCAGCGCGCGCGCTCAGGGCCTCAAGACCATCGCAAAGGTGCAGGCAAATGCAACGTGGGAACTTTCCACCGTGCCCTATATTCCCGCGTTTCGCAACGTGGCGGATCACATGGCGAACCTGCGCGATGAAGGCGTGAACGGCCTCATGCTGAGTTGGACGGTCGGTGCCTACCCGTCGGCGGGCTACGAGATCGTGTCCGTCATGGGAGGCGCGGATCGCCCCGCGCCCGAAGCGGCCATGCTGCGCGTGGCGCAGCGTCGCTTTGGCGATGCCCTCGCTCCCGCTGTGGTGACGGCGTGGAACGCGTATAGCGAGGCGCTTAAGGCCTATCCCTTCCACAACCACCCGCTCTACCTCGGCCCCGTGCAGGCGGGCGCGGCGAATCCGCTCTGGGAACGTTCCACGGGCTATCGCGCGACGATGGTGGGCTTCCCCTACGACGACCTCACGCGGTGGCGGGCGATGTATCCGGAGGAGGTCTTCGCGGATAGCTACGCGGCGATGGCCGCAGGCTTTGATGACGCCAACAAGACTTTGGAGGACACCGTCGCGTCGCTCACGCTTGAGGCTCGGGAATCCGAGGCGTTACGCGAGCATCTGCGCGTTGCCCGCGCTTGCGCGATCCATTTCAAGAGCACGGCGAACCAGGCGCGCTTTATTACGCTCCGCCGCAGCCTGGAAGAGGCCCGCCACGTCGCGGGGAGTCCCGAAGGCGTGCCCGAAGGCGCGGCCTTCCCGGCCATGGCCGACGGTGACGCCCTGAAGGCGCTCAAAGCGATGGAGGCCATCCTGGAAGAGGAGCGCTCGCTGGCCCGGGAGATGTATGGCTTGCAAAGCCATGATTCTCGATTCGGTTTCGAAGCGTCGAATCAGTACCACTTCACCCCGATGGACCTCGCGGAGAAGGTGCTTAACACGGAGGATCTCTTGACCCGCTGGCTGCCCAACGAGCGCGCGAAGAACCTCTATGCACCGAATTGGTGGCAACCGTAGGGGCGACTCGCAGCCTCCAAGGCCAACCATGGGTGCCACCCTCAAGCCGGAAGTCGCGTAGCGCCGAGGCTTGTGGGTGATGGGACTATAGTGAACGGCGCACACCAAGGCAATCGAACAACCGAGACTACATGTGATTTCGAGAGTTCTGCTAATTCTGGCTTGTCTGAGTCCCTACACCCACAAACTTCCCCCGCTTCGCTCCTCCGTTTGAGGGTGGCACCCGACATCCACCAACTACCACTTGGACCGCGACTCAGGTTCTCATCTCTAAAACAAAACTGCCGGACCCGAGGGCCCGGCAGTGCGTTCATTAGCTATTCCGTTTTACTTCGCGGCTTGCGTGATTCCGGTGACCGGCTGGCCATCCTTCGTGCGCAGGCGGGCGGCCGCGCCCCAGTCGCCGCCGTGCTGGTAGATTGCCATGACGAGGGTGTTATCTCCCGCCTTAAGCGACACGGGCAACTGGTCCTGACCAGCAGCAAGGCCGCGGGCCACGTTGAGGCCGTGGATCATTTCGCCGTTCCACCACACTTTGATGCCGTCATTGCTGCCGGTCTCCAGGATGACATCCTGCGCGGTGGCGGAGGTGATGGTGCTGCGGAGATAGACCACGCGATCAAAATCGCCCAGTATCTGCGCCAGCGCAACCACCCAGGGACGGAGCGGGTCGAGGCCCATAGGAACGATGTTCCACACTTCCCCGGCGGGGTCGGTCTCGGCCTTGAACTGCATGTCATAGAGCGCGGCACCGGGCTTGCCCTCGACAAAGTACGGCCCCGCATATTGCCAGGCCGTGATGTAGTCTTCATAGCCCACCAGTCCATTGAGCACGTTCTGGGCGAGCTTCTTTACCGCTTCGTTCGTGTCCTGCTGGATGTAGGTGTTCATCCGCGTCGTCACTTCGTCGCGGTAGGCGCCGCCGATGGCACCCGCGATGCGGATAACGGCCTGGGTTGCTTCGGCAGCCACGGCCGGATCCTGCTGCCGCGATTCGGCGTACTGCAGGGCTTCCAGCGAGACGACTTCCGCCGTGCCGGCCACGATCAGCTTCTTCTCCTGGGGCGTGGACGCGAGGGCATCCGCCGCCTTCAGGGCGGCCAACTTGTCCGCGGGATTCAGCGTCTTGTCGGCACGAAGCAATCGCAGGTATCCCGCGAAGGCCGCGGCATGGGTCTCGGCATTGCTCGTGTCGGTGGCAAGCGCCTTCAGGTCTTCCATCGGCGCGGCATTGGGCCAGTCGGCCAGGGCCTGCACGGCCGCCAGCTTCAGGGTCGGGCTTTCAGACTTCACGTTTTCCCGCACAACGGCCAGGGCGTCTTCCGTGCCGATGCGGCCGAGCACCATGATGAGGGACGCCTTCGTGGCATCGTCGCTCGCGGCAGCCAGCGCCTTGATGGGCTGGGCCGATTTCGCGCCGTCATCGGCAATGCGTCCGGTCAGTTCGACGATGGCCTGGGCCACATTCTTACGTTTGTCGTCGGCGCTGGCGGAGGTCAACAGGGAGATGAGCGTCCCCATGTCGTCTTCAGCGGCCAGGACCCGAAGCGCCTTGAGGGCTTCCGTCTCCACGGCGGCATCGCCTGAACTTGCCAGTTCCAGCAGGGCGGGCGTGGTCTTCACCGCACCGCGCGCCGCCAGCGCACTGATGGCTTCCAGACGCACCGCGCCGGCACCTTCCTGGGCGGCCTTGAGAATGGCCACATCGGTCTTGCGACCGGGAATGGTCTTGACGCTGTTGCGGGCGGTGCGCTGCACGTCGCCCTCAGACGTGGCGGCCAGTTCGAGGAGCATGACGGCCGTGTCCGGCGTGCCCAGCACCCCGAGGGCGTTCAGCGCAACCAGTTGAACGGCGGGATCGCTGCCCTTTGCTTCGGCAACGACCGCATCAAGCGCGCCCGCTTCCTTGCGGTGGGCGAGGGCGTCGATGATAAGGATCTTCCGCTCTTTGTCCGCCGTGGGGAGCATGCCGGCGAAGGCCTTCGTGGCTTCTTCACCCGGCAATTCGCGAATGAAACTCGAAGCAACCAGCACCAGGGCCGGATCGCTGTCACCCAGCGCATCCATCACCAATTCCTGGGCCTTGGCCGGTTCCAGACGGACGAGGCCGCTCAGGGCCGCCGCGCGAACATAACCGGGCTGGGCGCCATTGTACAGCGTGGTGTAGATCTCCAGCGCTTCGTCTTTCTGGTTCGCCTTCGACCACTGGCCGCACTGGAGGCAGGCATCGGCAAGCACCGAGTCCCCACCACCGTTGGCCGCTTTGAGGGCCTTGAGCAACTCCGTGCAGCCTTTGCCGCCGATGCTGCCAAGGGCCGCGGTGGCCGCTTGCGCCAGGGCCTGGTCCGTGTCGCCCATCAACGCCACAAGGGGCGCAACGGCGTCCTGGGACTTCGTCCGCGCGATGGCGTTGACGATATTCACTTTCTGCGTCTGGGGGCCTTCCGCGATAGCCTTCACGAGGGCGTCGAGGGCGGCCTTATCGGGAATGGAAACCAGTGCACGCAGAGCATAGTCCGCGAGCTGTTCGTCGGCGATGAGCCCGGCCAGGGTGTCCACGCTCTTCGCGGTGCCCATGGCGCCGAGCTGGCGGCAGACGAAGCGCTTCGCCTCGACCGACGCGTCGCTCTTGAGTACTTCAACGAACTGCTCTTCCAGTTTTACCCGGAGGGGTCCGTCGTTCTGGGCCTTCAGGGCCAGTTCTTCCAGTGGAACGATGCCCGTGCGGGAATCGCCGAATTTGTAGGCCTTCAGGGCCCCGATGGACTGGTCCAGGTCCTGCGCATAGCCGGGACAAATCGCCGCCAGTGCGCAAAACACCACCCCAAGTATCAGTGTGTTCTTTTTCATGTGATAGCTCCTTCCTGGGGATGGGTTAGACGTGCCACGGCGCGCGCATGGACGGGATGAGCATGCGGTTGGCTTCGTCATCGTTGGTGAACTGTTCGGTGTCGGGGTTCCACAGCAGCTTCTTGCCGCGCCGCATGGCGATGTTGCACATGTGGCACATGGTGGCCGTGTGGTGGCCCACATAGACCGGCGCCTTCGGCTCGCCGCGCGTGATGACGCAGTTCACAAAGTCCGCGTGGTGGCCGCGGCTCCGGCCGAGTTGCAGTTCGTCCGGCCCGATCACTTCCTTGAGCAGCGCGGGGTTGCTGGCCTCCAGGTCGCCGCCGTGAACGTGGATGAAGATCCAGCCCTTGTCGCCCTCGAACTTCACGCCACGGGGTCCGACGCTCTCGCCGATGATCTGCACGCCGCTGGCGTATTCAAAGCGGAAGGAATAGGCCATGGCCGTGTTGAACAGGCCTTCCTTCGGAAATTCGCCGACGCCTTCGACGGAGATGGGCGTGGTGTGGTCGCTGCCGTTGCCGAGCTGGGCCAGATCCAGAATGTGCGCGCCGCGGTCGGTCATTTCGCCGCCGCTGTAGTCCAGGATATAACGGAAATAGAAGTGGCAACGCTTTTCCGTGTAGGGTGCGCTGGGCGCCGGGCCAAGCCACATCTCATAGTCGAAGCCCTCGGGAATCGGCATCTCGGGTTGCGGCCCGATGGGCGCGTGGTTGTCGATGGGCATGTTCACGCGGATGGTGTGGAGCTTGCCGATGCGGCCGTTGCGCACGAGCTCGGCGGCGTAGCGCGCGTTGTCGCGGGAACGTTCGTGGCTGCCGGTCTGAAGCACGCGCTTGTAGCGCTCCACAGCATCTTTCACCGCGCGGCTCTCGGGAATCGAGTTGGCCAGCGGCTTTTCGCAGTAAATGTCCTTGCCGGCCTTGGCCGCAGCCACGCAGACGATCGCGTGGGCAAAGTCGGGCGTGGCGCACATGATGGCGTCGATGTCGTCGCGGGCGACGACCTCTCGGAAATCATTGTAGGTCGCGCAGCCTTTGTAGTCCTTCTCATTCTTCGCAGTGTAGAAATCCTCCACCATCTTCTTCGCTTTTTCGCGGTGTGCCGTATCCACGTCGCACACGGCCACGAGCTGCGCCTCGGGCACATTCATGAGCCCCTGGGTGTCGTAGCTGCCCTGGCCCCCCACGCCGATGGACGCGATGGTAATGCGGTTGCTAGGCGCGATGTGGCCGTCCAGGCCAAGGGCGGAGGACGGAATGATGTACGGAAATCCAGCGGCGCCTGCGGTGGCGGCGAAGGTATTGCGCAGGAAATGCCTGCGCGAAAGTATCCGTTTTTTTGCCATGGTGCTCTCTCCAGTGGGTTTAAAACGAGGGTAATGTAGGGACTCTTTGGACTCGCCGTAAGCGGGTACAGTTTCCGGATCGCACGAAGTGCGACCACCATCAAATTTTCATGCTACCAAAAATACGCAAACTGAATACTAACATGCCATTCCCGCGAAAGGGTCTGTCGATTTAATCTATAGTTGCCTGTTGGTTAGAGGCCTTCGCCTCTTTGTCATTCCCACGAAAGTGGGAATCCAGAGCCCGTGCGACGTGAACCCCGCGAAATCACTGGATTCCCACTTTCGTGGGAATGACAGATATGCAAAATCCACTCCGATTTCGACAAGCCGTAACTAAAACGACAGGCCCGAAGGCGGGAATCCAGCAACGCGGCGACGTGAACTTCGCCGAGGCACTGGATCCCCGCATTCGCGGGGGTGACAGTGTCGCTGTAACTTTCAATTTTGCTTCCCTGCTTCGACATGCCAGCATTAAACCGACAGGCCACGAAAGTGGGAATCCAGTGATTTCGCGGAGTTTACGTCGCCCGGTCGCTGAATCCCCGCTTTTGCGAAGACGTCAACGACCGGGCAATACCAAATTACACGCCCATCAGGTGCGACAGGACGGCCAGTTCAAGGCCCTCGTAGTCGCGCGCTTCGATGAGCTTCTTTTCCTGTTCCTTGTCGAAGCTGCGGACCTTGTCCACCAGCGCGAGGAAGATCTTCTTGCTGTTGCTCAGGTGCGCGGTGACGCACTCGCCCGACTGGGTGCGCATCGCCTTCACGTCCAGGCCGACGAAGCGCTTGGAAGCGGCGTAGTCCGCCAGTTCCAGCACGCGAACCTGATCATAGGCCGAGCGCAGATTCGCCGCGCCGAAGGACTTGTCCTGGTCGAACTTCAGACCATTCTGATCGTTCAAGTGTACGCTCAACAGCTTGCCCGCCGCTAGTGCGAAGGCCATCTCGTCGGAAGCGTCCAGACCGGCCAGCATCGCGTGGGCCGTTTCGATCAGGCCGCCGACGCGCTTGGGGTCGTCGCTCATGCCGGCAATCGCCAGGGCGTGGCCGATGGTGGGCACATAGGCGTGGTCCACGGGCTCATTCGGCTTGGGTTCGATGGCGATTTCGATTTCGCTGTCGTAGGCCAGAAGGGTGTTGACCAGTGCCAGGATCTGCTTGTACGCCGTGATGGGGTTCTTCGATTCGCGGGCGTAGGTGCCTTCGCGGGCCAGCCACAGCACGATCATCTTCGTATCCATTGCGCGGGCGATGTCGGCGCACTTCTTCGCGCGGTCAATGGCCCACTCGCGCACTTTGGCGTCGTTCGCCGTGAAGCCGCCGTCGATGCCCCGCTTGTCTTCCCAAAGGCGCGGCGCGATGAACTCGCAAACGAGCCCTTCGCCGTCCAGGATACGCTTCATCTCCCCCGCCTTTTCCTTCAACTGCTTCGGCGCGAGACCTTCCAGCTCCGGCACGGCGTCGTCATCGTGAAACTGAACACCCTCGAAGCCCAGCGCCTTGTACTGGCCCAGCTTCTTGGCGAAAGAAAGCGTGGGGCGCACGTTCGGCCCAAAGGGGTCGCCGCCCTCGCTGATGTTCCACGGACCAAACGAAAAACGGTAACCCTTGTGATCTTCACTCATTGAATGTGCCTTTCTTGCATGGAAAATACGCCGGACCGAGGCGTCGCCTCAACCGGACTTGTTTGCCTTGATACCAAAGATGGAATACCCGTTGCGGGTCCACAGCCTGATAACGCTAACAGAATATGACACCGGTGTCAACTGCGGGGACAACGTCCGATTTACTCACGACAGCGGTCAGCGAAAGCGTCGTCTGGCACCTGCCGGCCTTGTCGGCTACAGAGCTTTTCCGGGCAATAGAAGGCAAGGTACGCGATTCGATGCGCAGAACCTCAACCGATAGCGACACCGCCTCCTTTGCGATAGCGCCCCGCAAGGCAGAGTGCGGGTTTTTGGCGATGCAAACGGATTGACAAAGCATGGAGAGTTTCCTGCCCAGGCAGTCGAGAACACCGCGCACATAGCTTTGCCCAGTATTTACTAGGCCTTCGCCCGAGCATTGCGCGGCTCTGACAGAATTACGGTGGAAAAGACCAACGGCGAAGGCGAGTACGGGATTTGTTTTAAACAACGCGAATCGCACCGGACGGAGTGACGATAAATGAATTTGCAGCGTAGCAGAGATATTCCCATTGTATGTGTCGGCGGTTCCGCCGGTGGACTCGATGCCTACATACGCTTGCTGAAGAACCTGCCGTGCGACATGGGGGTTGCCATCGTCATCGTCAACCACCTGAGAACCGTGGCCACGACGCTCCACGAAATCCTCCCGCACCACACCAAAATGCCCGTGGAACTGATCACGGAGCGCTTGGATATCGAGCCCAACCATGTGTTCATCATCCCCGAGAAGCGCGACCTTCACGTTTTGGATGGGGAGTTCCGCTTGAAGCCCATTTCAAAGCCCTGGGGATGGCCCGATGTGATCACAGTTTTTTTGCGGTCCCTCGCGGCGCACTGGGATGGCCAACTCATCGCCGTTATCGTCTCTGGTCTGGATGGGGACGGTGCGGCGGCCCTGTCCGACATCAAAGCGGTGGGGGGTATTACGATCGCGCAGCGGCCCGAGACGGCGGCGAAATCCGATATGCCGGAAAGCGCCATAGAAAGCGGCTACGTCGATTTTGTGTTGGGGCCGGAAGAAATCGCGAAAGAGATCGTGCGCATCGCCCGCGCGGCGGTGCCGTCGTCGGGCTGAGGCGCTGCGACGTCTAACGTTCCCACAAAGTCATGATTCGGGACACGCCGTCCAGAGGAGCTCAGACATTCCTGTCTGAGGCAGAGCCTACTGTAGCGATCAATTGGCACAGTGATCTTCGGATGAAATCGAGGGTCTAGTCATCCCCACGAAAGTGGGGATCCAGAGAATTTTCGGAGTGCACTTCGCCTGTGCACTGGATTCCCACTTTCGTGGGAATGACGTTGTTTGCGTTGCAGTAGCACTACACATCCTATTGGGCTTCGGCGACCGAGGTGTGATCCGTTTCAGACAGGAATGTCTGAGCCCCTTGTAGCGGCACCTTGCCTGGCGCAAGAAGGTTCCAATCAGCGCACGACACACGCACCCTTTGTTCGCGATTACAGCTCCTTACCCATGAACGTACTCAGCGGCGACGCTTCATACGCCCCAAATGCGTCAATGGGCACAAAGCCCGCCGCCGAGTAGAGCCCAATCGCGGCGGGCTGCCTTGGTCCGGTTTCGAGAACGAGTTTCTTTGCGCCCAAATCGCGGGCTCGCCCTTCGAGGGATTCCAGTAAGGCTCGGCCCAACCCCATCCCACGCATCGCAGGGCGGACGTACATCCGCTTGATCTCGGCCGTCGTAGCGTCGAGCATTCGGAACGCACCGCAACCCACCGCCTCGCCCGCGACATACGCAACGAGAAACGCGCCCTGGCCGTCAGAGACCTCGTCCGCATCGAGGAGGAAATGCTGGTCCGTGCCGTCCTCGGGATAGAGGGCGAGGAGTTCGGAATCGAGCGCCCCGATGAGGTCGCGGGCGGCGGCGGAGGTAATCGATTCTTGGCGGATATTGGAGGTCGATTGATCTTGCATTGGATAGTCTCTGTACAGATTGGACAAGGATGAAAGAATTCGATCTCACGTGAACTCTTGGCAATACCCACTGCACGGTCACTTTGCCGCAAGATTTCTTAGTCCCGAAGGGACGGCATATCGTAGCCCAGGCGTGAGCGTAGCGAACCCTGGGGAAGGTGGAAAATAGGATTCAGCCCCAGCGGGGCGGCATTGTTCGTGGTGGCGATTGCGATTACTCTTGCGGGTCGATCGGACTAAGCTTCTGGAAGTCCGACTCGCGCTCTCAATGTGTTCACACGTTGAAGGTCAGAATCTGACATGGTCTTGCGCAGTTCATTCCACCATTGCTGCTTTCGCTCAGGTTTTGTCACGAAATCATTGTCTTTTAGAATGGCATCAAGAATGTGGTCTACTGAAGTCTTAACGGGCGTCCCCCCAATAGATACCGGAGCGAAATCTTGTGTAAGTGTTGCGAAGCTGCTGCCAAAGGAAAGAGCACCAAATATGCTGTGCGCTCCGTCAAAAAGCCTTCGCATTTCTTCCAGTGTGACCCGGTCCAACAAATTTTCGAGCCTGTCGCTCGTCTTGTCCTTGAACCGGTGCGCGACACGACTGTTTCGCAGCTTTTGAACGCGATTTGCTATGCCGTTAAGAGCCCCGTCAAAATTCCGTTGTTTTAACAACCCACGCAGGCGATCCCGCATACTGTCGTCCCTCCATTTGGCATTCTCGCAACATTTTCTGAAGGACTTTAGCGTATGGGCACTTGCATTATTGTCTGTGAGAAGGCCATGCAGGGAAAGAATTCCTGTGTCAAGAAAGTTCTCAACAAACAGATGCCAGAATTCGTTGGGTCCAAACAGCTCATCCAAAGGTAGTTCGCGGAGTTTTTCGAGCACAACGATCGTGCCATGCAGTCGAGTCATGCGATACCAGATATCTGCGTGGTGCTCCTGATACTTTGGCACGAAATCGCAGTAGAAGAGCTCCTCCGGTGGCGTCTTTGCGAGGATGTCGTCGCTGAATGCTTGCCAGAGCTCCAATGGGTCATCGGGGTTCAAGACTTAATATCCTTGCGTGCTCGGGTCATTCGATTTCTTGTCTCCCTCACGCCAACAACTCCCCAATCACATGCCCATGCACATCGGTCAGTCTGCGCTCTATCCCATTGTGGTAATAGCTCAAGCGCTCGTGGTCCATCCCGAGCAGATGCAGGGCGGTGGCGTGGAGGTCGTAGCAGTAGGCAGGGTTCTCGGCGACTTTGAATCCCAGTTCGTCGCTCTGGCCGTAGCTTATGCCGCCGCGGATGCCGCCGCCGGCCATCCAGGCGGTGAAGGCGCCGGGGTTGTGGTCGCGGCCGATGCCCGCTTGTGCGCCGGGCTGGCGTCCGAATTCCGTGGTGCAGATGACGAGGGTGTCGTCGAGCATGCCCTGGCTTTTCAGATCGCGCAAGAGCGCGGCCGCGCCCGTATCGAGGATGGGGCCCCAGTAGCCGTGGTCGCGGGGGAGGTCTTCGTGGCTGTCCCAGTTGGGGCGGATGGCCTTGGACTGGGTGTTTTCCGCGCCGCAGTAGATCTGCACAAAGCGGACGCCGCGCTGAACGAGTCTACGTGCGAGGAGGCATTGGCGGCCGAAGGAGCCGATGTCCTTGTGGTCGAGGGCGTAGAGCCTGCGGATGGCCTCGCTTTCCGACGCGATGTCGGTGACTTCGGGCGCGCTTAGCTGGAGGCGCGCGGCGAGTTCGTAGGCCGTGATGCGCGCTTCGAGTTCGGAGTACTCCGCGCGTGCCTCGGCGTGGCGCTGGTTCAATAGCGCGAGCGTTTCCAAGGACTGGCGTTCGCCCTCGGGCGTGGCGGCATAACCCTCGGGCGGAAAGAGATCGGCGATGACGGGACGGCTCGGATCGCTGCTGAGCGTGGTGGCCTGGTGGACGGCGGGGAGGAAGCCCGCGCCCCAGTTGATGGGGCCGCCGGGCGGCAGGCCGCGCACGTCGGGCAGCACCACGAAGGAGGGCAGGTTGCGTGATTCGGAGCCGAGGCCGTAGGTCACCCACGCGCCCATGGACGGGAAGCCGGGCATCGTGAAACCCGTGTTCATCATGAAACACGCGGGGCCGTGCAGCGCCGTCTTGCTGGTCATGGAATGAACGAAGGCCATGTCATCCACGCAGGTGGCGAGGTGGGGGAAGAGGTCGCTGATCCACTTGCCGCATTCGCCGTGCTGGCGAAATTTCCAAAAGCTCCCCTGGCAGTTGCCGGGCTTCGACGCGAAGAACTCCAGCTTGCCGGTGGGGTCAAAGGGCTGGCCGTTGCGCCGCTCCAGCTCGGGCTTGTAGTCCCACGTGTCCACCTGGCTCAGGCCGCCGGGACAGAAGATCTGAATGACGGCTTTGGCCTTCGGCGCGTAGTGGGGCGGGCGCGCTCCGAGGGGATCGGCGGGCGCGGCGCTGAGGTAGCCGCCGTCGTTCAGCAATGAGGCCAGCGCGACACCGCCCAGTCCGCCGCCGAGTTTCCAGAGGAACTCGCGGCGGGTTCCGCGGAGGATTTGGTGACCGGGGCAAGGATTGGCTTTGGGCATTGAAGACCTCGAACTATGATTTTGTTTAAGCACGAATGGACACGAATTTACACGAATGGAAGAGGGGGCGGAACCACAAAGAACGCAAAGAGCACAAAGGGGCAATTTTCAATGTCTGCAACGCTTTAGCTGAACGATGCACCCTCACCGAAGTTGGTACATCATTTTCCACGCCGTGCGGCTTCGAGTTGCCTGAGTTATCGGCAGTCCGATGCCTTCTGTAGTGGATTCGGAACTGAAAAGGTGCACCAACGTGGCTTAGCCTTCCAGGCTGAGGCATGGCGCACTGTAAGTTTCAAACGGCCCTTTCTTGCGTTCATGATTTCGGTCAGCCAACGACGTGCAGGGCCTGTCGGCGGTTATCGCGGGCTTTGCCTCAGCCTGGAAGGCTAAGCCACATTGGCGCGCGACTCTGATTTAAGTCACAACACAACTTCATGGCGCTCTCGATAGGACAACTGGCCCGTAGGCGCATTACATCAAACGGCTACAGTGTTGCCATTGCCATTATTTTCTTCATTCGCGTGCATTCGCGTCCATTCGTGGTTCAACTCTTTTCTCAATCAATATGGACAAACTCATTCGCATTGAAGAGCACGCGGCACAACGCGGCGAGACCTTGCTTCTCTGCCAATGTTTGTAATGCAGCGGATTCACTCTCAACCGGTTCGCGCCCGAAAGCGACACGAAAGGCGTGTCTCACTTGCGCCGAGAGATCCGCGCCGGCTTCGCGCTTTACCCGCTCGGCGAAGTAGCCGGCCTGCTTGAGCATGAATTCATTGTTCAGCAGAGACAGCGATTGCAGGGCCGTGGTGGTGGTCATGCGTGCGGGGGTGAGTACGGCCGGGTTCGGGCAATCCAGCGTGGTCATGAAGGGCTCGGGCGAACTCCGCACTACGAAGCGGTAGATGCTCCTTCGCCACATTTCCGGCGTGTCGGCGGTGAGATAGTTGTACTTCGGCGCGTAGTCCTCTTCCATAGTGAAGTCCCGGTAGCCGGGGCCGAATTGCGCGGGGTTCAAGGTCCCCGCTGTGGCGAGGATGGCATCGCGCAGGGCCTCCGCGGGAAGGCGTCGCGGGTTCATGCGCCACAAGAGTCGGTTGTCCGCGTCCACCTCGCGCGGGTCGACGACGCCGGCGGGATAGTCGCCGCTGAGTCTGCTCTCCTGGCGATAGGCCTGGCTCGTGACGATGAGGCGGTGCATGGCCTTTGTGGACCAGCTCTCGGCCTGCAGGCGCGCGGCAAGCCAGTCGAGCAACTCGGGGTGGGTCGGGCGACCGCCGCCGAAGCCGAAGTCGCTGGGCGTGTCCACGATGCCTTTGCCGAAGTGGTAGTGCCAGAGGCGATTGACCCAGACCCGGGGCGTGAGGGGATTGTCCGGGTGGGAGATCCATTGCGCGAGGCGGAGGCGTCTTTCGCCTTCGCTCAGGGTGTCGTCGCCCAGATCGGCGGCCAGCACGGCGAGACACGAGAGTGCACCGGGCGTGACGGCATCGCCGGGCGACTCGGTGCTGCCGCGCAGGAGCACATGGGTCTGGGGGATTTCCTTTGCGAGCGTGGCGTAGACCTGATCCGGCTTTTCTTCCGGCGGATAGCTTTCGCGCAGGCGGTCGCGCTCTTCGTTGAGGTTCGCCTGCGTGGCCTGTTGCTCGGGCGTGAGGTGGGCAGCGCCATCGCGGATGACGAGTTGTGGATTGCCGAAGAAGACCTGATCGAAGCCGATACCGTCGCCGCCGTCCGTCGCGACGAGCGTCAGAAACCGCTCCTGCGCGCCAATGTCGAATTCGATGGGGATGGCCCCGTCTTTCGTGCCGAAGCCGCGCCGCACGGCGCGCAGGGCCCCGTCGACGTAGACGAATACATCCGCGCGGGGCGTCTCCTGGTTGCCGCCATAGCCCGCGACGCTGCGAAAGCGGAATTGATCACCCCGGCCCGTCGCACGGATCGCGTCGAGGTCGAAGGTGATGCCCTTGTTCGCGTGGAAGCCCAAGAGCGTGTTGGGCGCGACACCATAGTCGACGCCGTCGATCGCCGTGGTGGCCTGGGAGCTAACCTTACCGTTCAGCACATAGTCCCACGTCGCGCCGGAGGTATCGGGCAAATCACTGACCTGGAGGCCGGTGGAGGTGATCGTGATCGATTGGCCCGGCGCGCCATCCGGCACGAAGACACCATCCACCGCGGCGAGATCCTGCACGGGCACGTACACGTTGGGCGTAGTCTCGAGGCCCGCCACCATGCCGTCGAGAAGCGCGCCCGTTTGGGTGCTGATGCCCGCCGGATAGGGCTTGCCCGTGCCATAGCCGTCACCACCCGCGACGAGGTCCACCAGATCGATGGGCTTCGCCTGAAGCGAATCGAGCTCGCGCTGGATCGCCGCGCCGCGCGCCTGGGCGGCGTCCCACGCCGGGGCCACGGTGCGTTCGCCCCGGGCCGTGCCCGCGAAGACGGCCGACAGGCGGTAGTAGTCCCTCTGGGGAATGGGATCCAGCTTATGATCATGGCAACGCGCGCAATTCACCGTCAGGCCCATGGTCGCCGTGATCGTCGTCGCCACCATGTCGTCCAGGTCGTCCGCACGCGCCAAACGCTTCAGCGCCGCGTTGACGGTCTCGTCCTGGCCCACCATGTCCCAGGGACCCGCCGCGAGGAAGCCCGTGGCGATGACGGCCTCGCGCGATTCCGGATGGAGCACATCGCCCGCGATCTGGTCGCGTAAAAACTGGTCATAGGGCTTGCCTTCATTGAAGGCGCGGATGACATGATCGCGGTAGCGCCAGGCGTTGTCCCGCGGGCGGTCCCGCTCGAAGCCGTGGGTGTCGGCATAGTGGGCGATGTCGAGCCAGTGCCGCGCCCAGCGCTCGCCGTAGTGGGGCGAAGCGAGGAGCTCGTCCACCAGTCGCTCGTAGGCATCGGGACGTGCGTCGGCGGCGAAAGTCTCGATGGCTTCAATGGTGGGCGGCAGGCCCAAGAGATCGAAATAGAGGCGACGGATGAGCGTGCGACGATCCGCCTCCGGCGCGGGGGCCAAGTTTTTCTCCGCCAGCTTCGCGAAGAGAAAGCGGTCGATGGGGTTCGCCTGCCACGCCTCGGGCGCGTTCGCTACATCGGGTGGCGAGACTTCCGCAAGGGGCTGCAGGGACCACCAGGAAGTGTCGGCCTTCGACGGCTCCTTCAAAACCACGCCGTCGGGCCATGGCGCGCCCTCGGCGATCCATTGGCGGATCAGCTCCACCTCCTCCTCAGTCAGGGGAGCGCCCTTTTTCGGCATTTCGGGGGCTTCACCATTCGGACCGGGCTGGATGACTTCCAGGAGGCGGCTGGCCGTGGGGTCGCCGGGCGTGATCGTGCCGCTGGCGAGCAGTTCGGTGCGCGTGGCCAGGGAGAGGTCGCCCTTGAGGATGTTGGGCTGATGACATTCGAGGCAATGGGCCTGGAGCAGGGGCGCGACGTGGTCGGAGAAGGTATCGGCGTCGGCGGCGCGCGACAGGGTGACGAAGCAAAGTGCCAGCACGAGGGCGCTGGCTCGGCGTGACGCTTTATGTGGAAGCAGCAAAATCATAGGCATCATTATCCACGAAGAGGGTGAGAAATGGTAGCTGGGTGAGCGAGCTTTCAGCGTTTTCGGAAATGTCTAGACCACGGGACGGAGCAGCCGTTGGGTGCAACCAAGATTTTTTGACCACGGAGACACGGAGGCACGGAGAAAAAGAGGAGTGCAATGGTACCAGTACCGAGTCACGGTGCGCTTAGGTTCGGAAAGGCCTCTCCCATTTTCCTTCTCTCATTAATCTTCTCCGTGCCTTCGTGCGCTCCGTGGTCAGCATTTCTTTAGTTGAGCAGGCAAAAAAAAGAAAACAGCTCATCCGCCACTTTGCACAGTAAGTTGCTTTTTCGAAGTGACTCGCGACTGGCAGGAGAAAACTAGCTTCTGGAAAAGACAAGGTGTTGATGGATGGTAGTACGGAAATCCACGGGAAGGTCATCCTGAAGGTCTCCCAAAGTAGATCAGGTTCGATTGGATGGGGCGTAGAACTCTATCGGGGACCGTGGAAACGAGGATGAGCGTGGGGGGCTGCGTGCGAAATTCTACTGGCGTATTTCAGCGGCCGGGTGTAGAATTTCCAGAGACTTCACCCCGCTACCTTATCCGCTAAGGGGCGAGCGTGGAGGAAGAACGGCGATCCAGCGAGGGAGCGACGCCATGTCGAACACGGGCCAGTCCAATGTGGGCGATTCAAAAGCCTCTCGCCGCAATTTCATGAAAGTCGCTGCGGCGGCTGCATCGGTGGCGGTTGCCCCGGCGGCGGGCGCGGGGGTCTACAAGTCCATCCTTCCGGCGACGGTGCTCGGTGCGAATGAGAAGATTCGCACGGGCCACATCGGCGAGTGGGGCGGAGGCAATGGTATATGTGGGACGGGAACAGCCAATCTCGTCTTCACCTTAAAGCGTAACGATATGGAGCCCATCGCGATCTGCGAAATGTATCCGAAGAATGTGGATCGCTTGGCACGGATGGCGCGGCAGAAGCCAGGCGTCAACCCCACGGAGCACCACGATTTTCGGGAAGTGATCGACAACAAGGATGTGGATGCCGTAGTCATATCGATGCCGGATCACTGGCATGCGCTGTGTACGCTCTACGCCGCGGATGCGGGCAAAGCCATATTCTGCGCCTCCCCCGCAGCTACCACCATTGAAGAGGGTCAGGCGATGGTGGATGCGGTGCGTCGGAACAAGGTGATTTTTCAAGGCGGTCTTTTCCAGCGAAGCGAAGCGCATTTTCGCGAGGCAGTCGAGTTGATTCGATCTGGATATATTGGCCAGGTGCATCGCGTGGAGACTTGGTTCAACAATAGAGAGCACATCACCGGGATAGGCACGGGCGAGGACGATATCACGAAGTATCCCGACTGCGATTGGGAGCTCCAGCAGGGGTGGGTGGAGCGTGTGCCATTCAACACGAATCGGTGGACGCCGAACTACCGTTATTTTCTCGATTATTCTGGTGGTGCCCTCACCGGTTGGGGTGCTCACCTGCTGGACATCGGGCTGTGGGCCATGGAACTTGAAGATGTGAAACCGGTGCTCCAGCCTGGTTTCGTGGTGGCCAATGGGGGCAAGTGGGTCATCCAGGACAATCGCACCACGCCGGACACGCTCGATGTTTTCTACACCTTCGACGATTTTGCAATGAGTTTCTCGTACCGGGCGTGGAACGAGGCCCGACGTGGAGAAGAAGGGATCGGTACGCTGTTTCACGGCACGCTGGGCAGTCTTCAGGTGACACGCGGCGGCTATCAAGTCTGGGCGACGGAGAACAATGCGACCGACGGGAAGCCCACGCTGGTGGAAAAGA
The DNA here is from genome assembly GCA_942492815.1 of Candidatus Hydrogenedentales bacterium. Taxonomy (GTDB): domain Bacteria; phylum Hydrogenedentota; class Hydrogenedentia; order Hydrogenedentales; family JAEUWI01; genus JAEUWI01. Next base: position 1,783,453 of record OW818658.1, read on the forward strand.
AAGTTGAAGGCCAACCGAGTAACGAGCCGCACTGGCAGAACTTTGCGGACTGTATTCGCTCCGGTCAGGACCCGGTCGCCAGTGTCGAAGTGCTCCACAGCACCTCGCGATTGTGCCACATGGGCACCTGCTCCTACGTGGCCGGGGGTGAGAAGCTGGGCTGGGACGCCGCGTCGCAGCGCTTCACCGGGGAGAATACCGAGGCCGTGGAGAAGGCCAATGGCTGGGCCTATCGCGAATACAAGAACGGCTGGAGCCTGAAAGCGCCATACTACCGCGCCTGAGCTCCTGAGCGTTCACAACCAATTCTACAGTAAGTGGAATTTCTGCGCGGCACCCTATTTATTTGGCCGCAATAGAACGCAAGGATCGCAAAGAAGCAAAGGCTCTCCGAAATAGTGTTGAAAAGAATGTGGCACAGCCGTCCCGGCTGTGTTTCAGGCGAGGGGACAAACGGACACTATACAACAGCGACACGAGTCTGGGTTGGTTCTCTTCACCACGAGTTGGCGTGGTCGATAGACAAAATGCCGCGCATGAACAGGAAAAACACAGCCGAGACGGCTGTGCCACATTCTTTTGTCGCCAACAGGCAACAAAGAACCGGTTTTTCTTGGCCTCCTGAAAAGTACGTGGCAACTGGGCACACTAAGCCGTACGGCGAAGCGATCGGAAATTTAGATGTGAAAGCCCTGAGTTGTCACGATTGGGCGGGAGCAGGCAACGCTCCGACTTTCTTCAAGTTCGTCCCGGGCGAGTCCACTTTCACCGGGAGATTGTATTGAATGTTATCCCCCGTAATAGTGACGATTTTCCGCGAACGTAGCACTTCAATGAGTCTGTCCACTTCCTTGGAGTTCAATTTCTTTCCGAACACGGCGGCAATCGTGTTGTGAAGCGTCTTGTGCTTTTTCGGAAGACCTCCTGACCGTCGTTGGAGGTTTTCCAGCAGGTGACTGATATGGTCGTTTATGGGCCCGGTTTTAGCCTTCGGTTGCGCACAAATTTGTGTAATGTCCGCATGCCGATACATCCGAACCTGTGGCGAACGGCCATTGCGGAGGTGGGCGATCAGCGGGTCAAAGCCCAAGTCCCTGGAGATGATGTGGAAATATCCCTCTGGATCGGCCGTGGCCAGGGCACCTGCGTAGAAGGCGATATGAAAGTCGAGGGCGTTGGGGCCATTCCCTTTCATCTTTACATAACTCGCACGGTCTCCGAGTCTCTGCATCGCATCGGAGAACTCAAAGGTCAGTTTCGTCTGATTTTCCCCCACGAAGACGTAAACCCTCACGGGCAGGTCGGCGAGCTTTTCCAGATTGTCGGGTTGGACATTTTCGAAGTCGATAAGCACGTAGTTGGTGGGCAAGGTTTTCGTTCCCCTTTACGTCTTGTCCCCGGCTGCCCGAATCCGGCAGTCTCATGGGCGGTTTTGGTGTCGGACTTGTCTCCGGGCACCATCCTGCGTATACCGTCAAAGACGGCTATCCTCTCCCTTGAACGATACAAACAGCCCGACGATTTATTCTGATGAAGTGTAAAACACTGTGGGAATTCAGTTCCACCGCGCTTGGGGCCATTTCAGCGGCCAGGGCAGTTCCGCGCGGGACAATGCGCTAAACAATTGCAATCAAAAGGCTTCAACCCATACAATACCCGCTTGCGCCGCACCCTCTCCCTGGGCAGCGCGCCATTTCCCCTATCGAGTGAAAACAGGAGTTTATCGTGGACAAGCTGGTCAGCCTTTGCAAGCGTAAGGGATTCATCTTTCAATCAAGCGGCATTTACGGCGGCGTGAACGGCTGCTGGGATTTCGGCCCGCTGGGCGTCGAGCTGAAGCGCAACTTGAAGGATGACTGGTGGTACAACTTTGTCCAGACGCGCGATGACATTGTCGGGCTCGACGCGAGCATCATCATGCACCCCGAAGTGTGGGTGGCGTCGGGCCATGTGGAAGCGTTCCACGACGTGGTGGTGGACTGCAAGGAATGCAAGCACCGTTTCCGCGAAGATCACCTGGAAGCTACGACGTGTCCGGACTGCGGCGGCGAATTGACCGAGCCGAAAAAGTTCAACAGCATGCTGAAGACCCAGCTCGGCGTGAGCGAGGACACGGCGGTCAACACCTACCTGCGTCCCGAGACCTGCCAGGCGATTTTCGTGGACTTCAAGGAGGTCTACTCTTCCACCCGCTGCCAGATTCCCTTCGGTATTGCGCAGGTGGGCAAGAGCTTCCGCAATGAAGTGAATCCGCGCAACTTCATCTTCCGTAGCCGCGAATTCGAGCAAATGGAAATCGAGTTCTTCTGTAAGGAAGAGGACGAGGAGATCTGGTTCGAAAAGTGGCAGGCCGAAATCTGGAACTGGTACCTGCGCTTGGGCATCCCCGAAGATAAGCTCCGCTGGTACGAACACCCGAAGGAGAGCCTGGCCCACTACTCCAAGCGCACCGTGGACGTGGAATACGAATATCCCTTCGGCTGGGGCGAGCTCCAGGGACTGGCCAACCGCGGCACTTTCGATTTGAAGGCCCACTCCAAGCACTCGGGCAAGGACTTGTCCTTTTTCGATCAAGTGAAGAACGAGCGCTTCGTGCCCACGGTGCTGGAGCCCTCCGCCGGTGCCGACCGCACCACGCTGGCCGTGCTCTGCTCGGCCTACCACGAGGACGAAGTGGACGGCGAGACCCGCGTGGTCATGCGCCTCGCACCGAAACTGGCCCCGATCAAGGCGGCGATCCTGCCCCTCGTGAAGAAGGACGGTCTCGCCGAAATTGCCGAGAACCTCGAAAAGAAGCTCCGGCGCAAGTTCAACACCTACTACGATCAGGCGGGCGCTATCGGCCGCCGCTACCGCCGCCAGGACGAAATCGGCACGCCCTTCTGCATTTGCGTGGACTACGATACGAAGGAAGACAACACCGTCACCATCCGGGAGCGCGACAGCATGGAGCAGATCCGCATCCCCATCGACGAAGTCGCGGCCTACATCGCGCCGAAGGTTTCGTTTGACCACGAGGCGTGAAGACCTCGCCGCGTATCGGTTGCACTGGATTGCGTATACTAGTGGCGGGGTGGTGATTTAAGAAATCACCACCCCGTGATTTTTGAACACCAGTCGTGCTTCAGCGCCAATAGGTTTTCCAGTCTCGTCGGGATAAACGAATCGATCGAAGAGCGCGGACATCGGTAGCCCTTGAAAAAAAAGCTCGTCAAAAAAAAGAAACGCACCCAGGTCCGAACCCGCAACTGGGACGAGGCCCACGAAACCGCCTTCACCCATGATCGCGCGCGGCACCGCCGCGCCCAATCGGCTATCTCGGATTCCGCCGTGGATTTGAATCCACTTGTCACGGATTTCGTGCCCAATGCCCTTGTCATCTCTCACTCGAAGAAGTGGGCTTTTGTGCTCAAGGATGGTGAAGAAGAGCTCTGCCTGATTGACGAGCGCCTCAAGGAAGACCGCGCCACGCTCCTCGCGCCGGGAGATAAGGTCTTTGTCGAGCGGGATGAGGAGAAGTGGGTGGTCCGTGGCGTTGGGCCGCGCCGCACGCGACTGAGCCGCCCCGGCCACGAACACGACCGGCTCGACGAACAGATTTTCGCCGCAAACATTGATCTGCTGGTCATCGTCACCGCTGCCGCCGATCCGCCCTTTCGGCCAGGCCTCGTGGACCGCTACCTCATCGCCGCCGAAGTGGGGGGCGTGGAATGCGTGATCTGTGTGAACAAGATGGACCTCATCGAAGACGCAGAGCCCCCGGAACTTGCGGATTACGAGCGCCTGGGCTTCCGCGTCGTTCGCACCAGTTGCGAATCAGGACGGGGCCTGGATGATCTCCGGGCGCTGCTCTCGGGCAAGCTGAGCATTCTTTCCGGCCACAGTGGCGTGGGGAAGTCCTCGCTGCTCAATGCGCTGGACTGCGATCTCGAAGTTCACACCCAGCAGGTCAGCGGCGTGTCCCATCGCGGCCGCCACACCACCACGGCCTCGCGCCTCTACGAACTTGAGGGCGATGTCCGCATCATCGACACGCCCGGCATCCGCGCGCTGGGCGTCTGGGGCGTCACGCCGCAGGAAGTGTCGTGGTTCTATCCCGACCTCGCCGCCCTCGGCATGCAATGCCGCTTCCGCGATTGCAGCCACACCCACGAGCCCGACTGCGCCGTGGCCGCCGCCGTGAACGCCGGCGAGCTCCTCCCCTGGCGCTATGAATCCTACCTCCGCATTCGCATGAGCATGGAAGAAGAGCAGAACGGGCCTTTCGGCGACAAGTACAGCAGCAAGCCTGCGGATTATTGAAGCGTGCGATTTCCGCCGCGCATAGGGGCTGGAAAATTGGTTTTTGTAATCTTGAATCCTGCGTACTATGCTTGTACCCAAAATAGCAATAGTCCGATAGCGCTGTGGATGCGGGGAAGGTATGATAAGTGAAAAAGTACAAGGCGATACTCGCGGCGGTTATCGTAGTTTGCGGCGTCCAAGCCGATGGAATTCCTTCCAATGTCACACCTGTGCCGGAAGCGAATCCGGTTGCGGAATTGGTGATCCAAGTGACCATGCCCGACGGGTCGCCGGCCGTCGGCGTTCCCGTTCATGAATTCGCTTTGGAACGATACACGATTTACAACGAGGAACGGGCCTGGACTGACGAAAAAGGCCTGTTCAAGGTGTCGTTTCAGCCGGGGCCACACCCGGACGCAACGCACCCGTTGGGCTATGGAGTATTTCGGTTTCTGCTCAAACCTGACGAATTTCGTTGGGAGCTTTCAGATGTTTATTGCTGGGCGGAGTTTGATCGTTCTCGCGACGTCTCCGGCTCCATTCAGAATGAGGGTGATCACCCGGACTATCAGAAATGGTTCGAAGCGGACAATGACGGCAATTGGCCCAATCGCGACCCGGCGAGCAATTGGAGCTTCGGCAAAGGTGTGCCAGTGCGGCGTGGAGACACGCTTACGTGGAATGTCCAGCTTCAGCCGGGAAAGGATGTGGAAGTTTCGGCGATGGATCAGTTTGGCGAACCCATCGCCAACGCCCGTGTCCAGATTGTGGTCGATCTGGGTGCCCACAGCCATACGGGTTTCGGTGCGGACATTACAATGCGCAATGTTCGGACCAATGCGAGTGGCAAATTTACGATGGAGCACTGCGGCGACTTCTCGTACCAGTTCCACGTAAGCGGGCGAGGATGGTACTACAGGCCCAACGAATACTGCCTGCATCCCTATCTGGCCCAAAATCTTGCGCGCCAAGGCTTGGTGCTCCGTTATCAAAAGCCCGTGCGACATGACCTCACATTTGTCGTTGTCGGAAGCGACGGCAAGCCCATTCCGAATGTTGCCGTTCATGATGTATTGAGCTTCCCGTCGGGTGTACAGGGAGGTGGAGCGCTCGGCGCGATGGGTGAAGACGGGATGCTCCGATTCAACGATCTCATCCCCTTGGAACACTGCGTTTGGTTTGAGTTCAAAGCCCCCGGATTTGCGGATACAAGCTTCATGATGGATAAGTATGTTTCGGGCGAGGCCATTCGGGTAATCATGGTGCCCGCACAAGCTTCCGCTGAAGACCCTAAGTCGACTTTACCGAAATAGCGAACTTGACTAACTGACCCGCTGGCGATGTGCGCATCATCGACCCGCCGGGAATCCGCGCGCTGGGCGTCTGGGGCGTGACCCCGCAGGAAGTGTCGTGGTTCTATCCCGACCTCGCCGCCGTCGGCATGCAATGCCGTTTCCGCGATTGCAACCACACCCACGAGCCCGACTGCGCTGTGGCCGCCGCCGTGAACGCCGGCGAACTCCTGCCGTGGCGTTATGAATCCTATCTCCGCATCCGCATGAGCATGGAAGAAGAGCAGAACGGCCCCTTCGGCGACAAGTACAGCAGCAAGCCGTCCGATTACTAGATGGCGGAGTCGAATACGGCGAACTGCTGGATGAGACAGGGATTTCAAGGCCGCATACCGGTGTTTTTCCTGAAATCCGGGCATCCTCACATGATTCTATCCGCTTCGCAACACGAATTGGTCAATTGTGTTCCAATACGGACCATTCTCTGTACTTTCTGTCCGAAAATACGACTATATAGACAGAAGTCAAGAGTGAGGCTTCGATAGTAGTCGGATTGGGTACTTCGGAGACAGCGCAACATGGCCGTATTTGAATTCTCCGCCAAGTCGGCGGACAGTCTGGAAGACAAGGCGCAAGGGACGATTATTGCCCGGGACAAGTTGGACGCCTTTGACAAGTTGATGCGACTTCATTACACGAACATTAGGTTGAAGCCCGTTCGAGGGATTCAGGCCTTCTTCAAACAATGGAGCGCCGACGTAAACTGAACCTACACGATTCAGACCGCTTTGGCGGCTGGGCCGGTAAAAATCTTCGCACACCACTGTAGGCTGAATCGCGGCACCCCGTGTCGCGCCGAGGCGCTACAGCGCAACACTCCCCGCTAAACCCCCGGGGAGTGTTTGTGATTTTAGGGGGAGTTGGGAATGGGCGGTTGCTGAGCACCGCACGCTGAATCTTTGTGGGCCACAGGGACGGCAGCGACATCAGGGACAACAGGCAACAATCAATTTACAGGTCCCGAACACCCGAAAATCTTCTGTCCCGTGTACACTGAACCCTCAGGCCATCAGCTCGGGCCGGACCACGCCGTGTACGTCGGTCAGGCGGAAATCCCGGCCTTGATAGTGGTAGGTCAGCTTTTCATGGTTGAATCCCATTAGATGCATGATGGTGGCCTGGAGATCGTGGATGTGGACCGGGTTTTCCGCGATGCGGTAGCCGAGTTCGTCCGTCTGGCCGATCTGCGCGCCCGCGTTGCAGCCGCCGCCCGCCATGAAGATGGTGAAGGCATGGGGGTGGTGATCGCGGCCCAGGAACTTTGAGCCGTCGCGCGCTTCGTTCATTGCCGTGCGCCCGAACTCTCCGGTCCAGATGACGAGGGTGTCTTCCAGCAGACCGCGTTGTTTCAAATCGCGGATAAGCGCGCCCGCCGCCTGGTCGGTCAGTTTGCACTTCTGCGGAAGGTACTCGACGATATCGTTTCCGGGGCCGGCACCGTGGGTGTCCCAGCCCCAGTCGAAGAGCTGTACGAAGCGCACGCCCTTCTCCACCAACCGCCGGGCCAGCAGGCAATTGTTGGCGAAAGAGGTTGTGCCCGGTTTGGTGCCGTACATTTCATGGATGTAATCTGGTTCCGCTCCAATGTCCATCACTTCCGGGACGGAAAGCTGCATGCGGTAGGCCAGTTCGAACTGGGAAATTCGCGTCTTCGTTTCCGGGTCCGCATCCTTCTCGAAGTGGAGTTCGTTCAGATCGTTCAGCGTGTCGAGGGAACGGCGACGGGTCTCCCGCGAGATGCCCTTCGGGTCGGAGACGTACAGTACGGGATCGCCGCTCGTGCGGCATTGCACGCCCTGGTGTATGGTGGGGAGGAAGCCGCTGCCCCACACGCTCTGGCCCGCGTCGGGCGTCTTGTCGCCGGAAACGAGCACCACGAAGCCGGGCAGGTTCTGATTCTCCGAACCGAGTCCGTAGGTGAGCCAGGAGCCCATGGACGGGCGGCCCGGCCGGGGTGCGCCGGTGTAGAGAAAGAGCTGGGCCGGGGCATGGTTGAACTGGTCGGTCTTCATGGAGCGGACCATGCACAATTCGTCGGAGACGGTGGACAAGTGGGGCAGGAGTTCCGAAATCCAGGCACCGCTCTGGCCGTGTTGCGCGAATTTGTGGGGCGAGCCCAGCATGGTGGGGTGGCCCTTGATGAAGGCGAAGCGTTCGTTCGCCAGGAACTCATCGGGACACTTCTGGCCATTCAATTCAATGAGCTTGGGCTTGTAGTCGAAGAGGTCAAGCTGGGACGGCGAGCCGGCCATGTGGAGGCAGATGACGCGCTTGGCGCGCGGCGTGAACTGGGCACCGCGCGGGCCTTCCGGCGTAAGCACCGCGCTGGCGGGGTTCTGGCCCATAAGGCAGCTCAAGGCCGCCGCACCAATGCCCGCGCCGGCGCGCTCAAGGAAGTGGCGGCGGGTGAGGGCGTGCATGTGGTCCATGTAAGGATTCATAGGGCTTTTCTCTTTTTATTTTGGGCCGTCGCGGCTATCGTTTGGTCAACACTTCATCCAGATTCAACAACACATTGCTCACGAGGGTCCACGAGGCCAACTCCGCGTTGTCGGTGTTTCCAGTGGGCGGACCATTCGGAGTTGTGGTCATGGCCAATGCAATTTCGCTGCTGGCGGAGAACTGGGCCACACCATCATTATACAGGGCCTTGACCGATTCCACCTCGGCGGCCTCCGGCGGACGGGATGCGGCCAGGAGGTAGGCGTAGCGGATCCGGCTGTCCAGATCGGGCGCGGGCGCTTCGCGGAGCACGCGGCGGGCCATGGCCTGGGCCGCCTCGATATAGGCCGGGTCGTTCAACGTAACGAGCGCCTGCAGGGGCGTGTTCGTGCGAATGCGCCGAACGGTACAGACCTCGCGGGAGGGGGCATCGAAGGCGACCATGGAGGGGTAGGGCATGGTGCGCCGCCAGTAGGTGTAGAGGGCGCGACGATATTTGTCCTCGCCGGTGCTCTCCTTCCACGTGTCACCGCTGTAGACCACCTGCCAGATGCCTTCGGGTTGGGGCGGCATGACCGAGGGGCCGTGGAGCTTCGCGCTCAACAATCCCGCGGAGGCCAGGGCCTGATCGCGCACCATTTCGGCTTCCAGGCGGAAGCGGGGTCCCCGGGCGAGGAGCCGGTTGTAGGGATCCTTCTCCAGGCGGTCCTGGGTCACGGTGGGGGCTTGACGGTAGGTGGCCGAGGTGACAATCGTGCGGCAGAGGTTTTTCATGGACCAGCCCTGCTCCATGAAGTCGACGGCGAGCCAGTCGAGTAGGGCCTGGTTGGAGGGCAACTCCCCCTGGGTGCCGAAATCTTCGGCCGTCTCGACCAGGCCGACGCCGAAGAACTGGCTCCAGAAGCGGTTGACCAGCACACGGGCGGCGAGAGGGTTATTCTCGTCGACCAGCCATTTCGCCAGGCCCAGGCGATTGCGGGGGGCGTCATAGGGCATGGGGTGCAGGGCGGCTGGGGTGCCGGGTATTATTTCCTCACCGGGGCTCAGAAAGCTGCCCTTTTCAAACATCCGCGTTACGCGCTGGTCGGCGGGTGCGAGGTCGCGCAGCACGGGAATTTTTGGCACTGCCGTGTTCACGCGATCGAGCTCGGCCTTCATCTGGGCAATCTGTTCGCGGAACGTAGAAAGTTCTGGTGCGATATTCTCCCGGTAGTAGTTGAGCAGCTCCGCCGCCTGCTCCGGCGTGCGCTGTTCGACGGGCAGCTTCGCAAGGTTCACGATATTCTCGGGCAGTCCCTGGTAGGGGCTTTCATAGGAGAAGGCATACTCGCCGCCCGCGTTCACCACCTTCATCAGCAGCAGATTGTCACCCGGTTGCAGGCTCAACTGGACCACGTCGGAACCCTGCGTGATGGCGCGGGCAATCTTGTTGCCGTGGACCAGCACGCCGTTCAGCCAGATCATGATGGCGTCGTTACTGCCGACCTTGATGGGATAGGGGAGGGCCGATTCACTGTGAATCGTGCGGCGCAGGTAGGTGATGGCCGGGCTGCCGCCCTCCAGTTTCTGGATCGCGCCGTCGGCCCAGTCGGGGCGGGCCTGCCAGGCATGGCCCTCGGGCGCGACGAGATCTTTCGAGACGGGATCGAGGCCGCCGGTGGCGTCATAGGCGACGTCGAAATTCTCCTGGGGTATTGGGCCGAGGGATTCCCAGCCGGATACCACCGGCGCGCCGTTGCCTTCCGTCGCGAGTTTCTGTTCCCAGGCTTCCTGGCCCGCGGCGCGGGCGGGCAGGGCCGACTGGAACATCGCAGTCACCTGCTGGAGCCGCACATTCAGGAAGTCCAGTTCTTGCTGCTGCTCCGGGGTGGGCGCGGGCAGCACGGGGGACTCTTCCGGATAGAGGTCCGCGTCCTGGGTCTGGTTGAAGAAGGCGTAGAACTGGTAGAACTCTTTATTGGTGAGGGGGTCGTACTTATGGGTATGGCACTGGGCACAGGCCATCGTGAGGCCCATCCACGCCGACATGGTCGTGTCGACGCGGTCAATGATGGCCGCCGTCCGGAATTCCTCGTTGTCCGTGCCGCCCTCGTCGTTCGTCATCGTATTGCGGTGGAAGGCCGTGGCAAGCTGCTGCTCCATCGTCGGCGTGGGCAACATGTCGCCCGCGATCTGCTCGATGGTGAACTGGTTGAAGGGCTTGTCCTGATTGAAGGCGTCGATGACCCAGTCGCGGTAACGCCACATGTCCCGGTGGCGGTCGGCTTCATAGCCTTTGGTGTCCGCGTAGCGCGCGAGGTCGAGCCAGACCCGGGCCCAGCGTTCGCCATAGCGCGGCGAGGCCAGGAGTTTCTCCACGAGCTTCTCATAGGCCACGGGGCTCGTGTCGGCGGCGAAGGTTTCTACCTCCGCCGGGGTGGGCGGGAGGCCCGTCAGGTCGAGGTAGACCCGGCGGACCAGCGTATATTTGTCCGCTTCGGCGGTCGGCGCCAGTCCGGCATCGTCCAGCCCCTTTGCGATGAAAAAATCGATAGCGTTGCGGAGCCAGGCCTGCTGGGACGATGTGGGCAGGGGCGCCTTGGCGGGCTTCACGAAGGCCCAATGGGGTTCGTAGATTGCGCCTTCGGCGACCCACTGCTGCAACGTGGCGACGGTAGCCTCGTCCAGAGCGGGCCCCATCTGGATCGGGGGCATCCGGTCCTCTTCGTCGTGGGTCAGGATGCGTTTGAAGAACTCGCCCTGGCTGGCGTCACCGGGGATGATGGCCTTCAGGCCGGTCTTGAATTCCGCCGTCGCCCCTTCAAAGGTGTCGAGGCGCAGGCCACCCTGCCGGGCGGCGTCGTCCGGGCCATGGCATTTGAAGCACTTGCTGGAAAGGATGGGCCGGATGTCGCGACCATAGGACAGCGGCTCCGAAATGGCGGGAAGCGTCAGAGCGACCGCCACGGCACCGACAAGCGGAATTGAACGAAAACACAGCATAAAATCATACCTCATGGATAGGGGGGCGCGGCCCGCGCATTCCCCGAAATCAGAGTACAACATGCATTACATGAAAGCAACATAAGCCCGCTGACTTCCGCGGACGATACGCCTATCACCCGATTCGGTGCTGGGCGGCGATCCATTTTTCCAGTAGGTGGGTGAACAGGTCTCTGCTCCACAGGTCGAGCGAGGGCAGTTCGCTGGCGGGTAGAAAGCGTTCAACGTCTTTTACTGCCTTTTCGCAGTCGAGCCGCGCGATGACCTCGCCGAGTTCCTTTGCGATCCAATCGATGTTGACCGTTTCCCCTTTGGACTTCCATGGGCCTACTTGTTCCAGTGCAGCGGAGAGGAACGGGTAATTGACCGGCGTTCCGCGGCCTGTATACCAGAGGAAGTCGAACCAGTCGCGCCCTTTGATATATTCCCTGCACAGCAACGCGTGCAGCTTGCCTGCGAAGAGGGTCGGCTCGTCCTGAATGGAGACGGCGGAGAGGAACGGAAAGTCCAGGTACGCCAGCGCCACGCCACTGGCCGCCGGTGGGTTGGTGTCAATCTCAAGCTTGATCCGAATTTTCGCGAGCGGGCCCCTCCGAAACGCGAATTGAAGTTCCAGGACCTTGCCGAGTGAGTCATCCTTGAGGAACGCTTTTTTTACGTCCGCATCGGCACTGCTCCGGTCGACAATTTCGATCTGGTATCCGTAGGCGCGTAGTTCCTGCTCGACGCGGGCCAGGTGATCGCCCCATTGAAAGGTGGGATCGGGCTCGCGAAGGATAAAGTCCAGATCCTCGGAAAACCGGTTCAGGCCATGGAAGATGCGCAGGCAGGTCCCGCCCTGGAAGAGTGCGTTCGTGAAGAAGTTACCGCGGCCGAGCGCCGCGAGTACGACCTCCTGCGTAATCTCCCGCAGCGCCTGATCCTCTTCGTCTTCCGAACGGTATTTGCGCGCGTCGAGTCGTTGTTGAATGGCCTGTACGCTCACGCCGATAGCTCCCGTAGCCAGGACCGGAGGAAAGCCCGGACTCGCTTGTTGGTGTAGTTTTCCTCAAGTTCCACCAGATCTCCGGGCGCTACGGCGAGCAAGTCTTCCATTTCTACGCGGAGACTACCCGAGGCGCCCACGATGGTGTCCCACGGTGGATCATGAAGGTAAACGTAGTCCGCAAGGGCCTTGGCGGGCGTTGCAATAAACGCCACATTGCCGCTCTCGTCGACATCGCGCGCGACGCCCACATAGAATACCTTTTGCGGCACGTGCTTGTAATCGAAGCGTCCCAATGGCGTCTTGAATACCTTTGCCTTTCCAAAGCTGGCGCAGGTGCAGGTGTAGACCGCCTCGGGAATCCAGCCGTGATAGCTCAGGGCTGACTCGAAACTGATATAGCTCGGGCCGTAGATCTGTTGTGCGAGGGCATGGATACGCAGTGGCCGCTTCTGATAGGGTCGAGGAAGGCAGTAGAGCCCCCGTCGGATGCCAAGAATCTCCCCATTGGCCAGCGCCCGCTTGACGAGGCCGTGGCGACGGTTTGGGGATCCAGATAGTACGGTCGCCACGTCCGATTGGGTGAATACGGTGGCACCGCGCCGTAGAAAATAGTCGGTTACAGTGTTCATGCCACTATTTTACCAGAAACTGTCAAAAAATGACAGTTTCTGGAAAGTTAATTGCGATCGCCGGTCCGGCTTTCTAGTGCGGCGGTAGGCCCGGCCGGGGATTTGCAAAAATTGCGCAGGGGCGGCAGAAAAGGGCGGAACCGCGAATGAACGCGAATTCCCGACGGGCCCATGGCATTCATCGTAAGGCGAATAGACTGGCGGCCAACGGGTATTATGGGGCCATACAACCTGCGGCGGTAGCAAACGAGGAAGGATGACGTTAGCATGCACTATCTCATCAGGGAAGAATTCTGGGCGCTCGGTGATGATTTCAATATTCTGGACGAAGAACAGCAACCGGTCTTTCACATCGACGGCGCGGCTTTTTCGTGGGGTGACAAGCTTTCATTTCAGGACATGCGCGGTAACGAATTGGCGTGCATAGACCAGAAACTCCTTTCCTTTATGCCACGGTACGGCATCTATCGGAACGGCCAGCTCTTCGCCGAAGTAGCGAAGGAGTTTACCTGGTTCCACAAGGAGTTTACGCTGGACGTTCCGGGTCCGAACGACTACACCATCGAAGGCAGTTTCTGGGACCATGAATACGTGTTTATTCGCGGGGGTCGAAACGTCGCGATTGTCACGCGCCGTCTATTTTCGTTAACCCACACGTACAGCGTTGAAATCCTGGAGGGCGAAGACGCCGTTTCGATCCTGGCAACGTGTATCGTGATTGACCAGGTGTTGCACGATGAGAAAAAGTGATGGGGCGGTGGCTCTGGTCGCTGTAAATTGAGTTACCTTGCTGCCTGACTTCCCCGTGCCCTGTATGAAAAATCCGGGGTTCAGCCCGGTTAATGTGTCGCGCGCTCTGCCACGCTCTCGTTGACGAAGCGACCCATTCGCCCTATACTGTGACGGAAGCAGAGCACGGGTGTTACCCACAAGAATGAATTGATGGATTTCGTGTCCTTTGGTTTTTGAGGTATAGCGATGCTTGGTTTGTCCAGTGAAAAGTCTCCATGTTGAGGCAGACATCGGGAGGGCGACTCTTTCTTGCGCTGGTGGTTGCTACCGGTGTCTTCATGTTGAGCCGCGAGTGGGCTACGCAACTTGCGACCTTGCCGAAAAAGCCGATAACGAAAAATTCCTGTCCCGCAGAGTTCTTTGTTATAGCCGAGAAATCGGGTGGTCAATATGCGTTAATGGCGGTGTTTGATTACAGCGACGAATTGAAGAACTATTTCTACAGACACGCAAAGGATCGCGAGAAGACGCGGCGTTTGCTGCAAGAGACGTGGCCCACCGCGGACATTCTGTGGCTCGACGATACGGGTGTAACTCTGAAAATATCTGAAACAGCCATGGGCGACGCAGTGCGTCGAATGAACGCAGAACTTGCTGACGCCCACGAGAAGCTTGGTCTATATCCTACGGTCCTCGATTTCCAAAGCATTACGGACGAAGGTCTGGGTTCGGGAGCCAGTTACAGGCTGGTCATTGAGCGAGGCCAAATTCCCGAGATTTATCTGTACCGGGTCGACGGTGGTGAGTTTGTGCCTTTGGCCTACAGTGCGGAGAATCGGCTCGGAGGCGTTATTGTATCATCGGTCCTTGGGACGATCGGATTAGTTCTGACTCTTCTCGTCTCCCGCGAAGCACACCGGCGCATTATAAGAGCAAGTGTTCGTAGGGACTGACGCGGTCTCGTGCCCCCAAGGTCGAGGAAGCGGTACTAAGACGGCGATCCCAACACGGGGGAGAAACCGGTTAATCAGATGACTGATGAAGAGCGAAAAGAGCGCGCCGGAGACCGATCAAGAATGAAACCCCAACCAAGATCCGAATCAAACAGACAGGGGGCTAAATGTCCCATTATTCATGTACTAAACAAAAGGGACATGGCCTGTGACGAATCGTCTTACCAACTACCGCGACGAAATCCTGCAGCACTATTATCGATGCTGGGGGGCCACGGGAAGGCCCATCACATTTCTGGCCGGCCCGATACACGAACTTCCGGAAGCATTTAGCATCTTGGAATTCGAACCTCGGGAAAACAGGGATATGTGGACATACGCGACTAGTTGCCTGTCTCAACCCAATGATCCAGGTCCCCTTGAATTGCATCTGTTTAGTTCTGAGAAAAGTGAGGAAACAGTCGAACTTCTGGTAGTAACTGCACACTATCACCGTACAGGGAGAATGCTGGGACTCGGTCACTCGGTGAATTTTGGAAAACCGTGGATTGGCAATTCGAGTTGCGAATACGGACTTCTTTCCCGACCGTATCTAGATGGGCCGGAGTTAGAGCATCTGTCCTTGTCAAGCGGTACGGCCGTTGATTTTCTCTGGCTGATTCCAGTTACAAAACCAGAAATTGAGTTTAAGAAGACCAGGGGATTGGAGACGCTCGAAAAGAGATTCGAGGAGTGCCAGTTAAACTATCTTGATGCCAACAGAGTAAGCGTTTGTTAGGAACGGAAGTCGCGCTCCCAGGGGAGGTCTGCATGAGACAGAAGAGACGAAAAGGCGATATATTTGAAGTGGACCTGAGAGACGGTACCTTCTGCTATGGAAGAGTCATAAATGGATCGTGCGTCCTCTATGATCTCCGAGTCGGTGTTTGCCCACCGCTCGAAGAAATTGTTTGTCAGAAAGTACTATTTCAGGTCTGGGTCATGAACTATGCGATAACGCGCGGCATATGGAAGGTTATCGGCAACCTTCCCCTGGAGGAGTCGCTGGTGGAGCGACCTCGCTTCTTCAAAAAGGACTCCATCTCGGGGAAGCTTTACATCACGTACGACGGCAGCCAGGAAATACCCGCGACCTTGGAAGAGTGTCAACGCTTGGAATGCGCCGCTGTTTGGGACCCCGAACATGTGGAGGATCGGCTCAGAGATCATTTTGAAGGTCGTCACAACAAATGGTACGACAGCATGAGGCCGGAATAGTCCAGTGCACAAAATAGCGCCGTACGTTCGCCGTTATTTCTGCCACGAGAGAGAGCGCTTCCGCATCCGGTGAACGACACCTTTGTACGTGCCGCCGATCCGCCCGCGACGACCTTCGCGGGCGGGGAGGTCCTCGCGCTGTCGGGCATTTTTTCGGTCACATTCGATTCAGGCACGCTCCAAGTCTTCGTGAGTAAGGTCCAGGGCGTGCGCGAGGAGGGCGAGGACTACCCCGTAGAGCTACAGGGCTACACGGGCTCGCAGATCGACTTCCTGACGACGGTCCTGCCCCACCAAGGTACCTTCGACCTCTACGCCAGCGCGTTAAATGGTGCGACGCGCGGCAGCGCGGTCTGCTCCTACAGGTCACTATCGAAAAGTCGACGGATTACGCCCTACCCCGAAGTCACTTCACCCACATCCTCCCCCGCTGCGATCCTCCGGGTGTGGGTGGCACCCGGAGCCGCCTTCGCACAATAGGGTCGTGTTGAAGTGCGAGTATTCGCGAGGAGGCCGGGGGCTCTTGCGGCGGTACGTCCCTACGGCGTCCCTATGGCGCCACGGGGCAAATGCCGTCCTCGCTGCCGTCGCATTGCTCGTAGCCGCCGATGTTGTATACCTGGATGAGGCGGAGTACCTCGCTGAGGTTCAGGCGCCAGTCCTGGGGGGCGTAGTCGCTCTTGTGGGGGTCACAGATTTCGCTGGTGCCATTGGGCTGGAAGCCGTCTTCTGTGCCATCCTGGCAGCCCAGGCGGTCGCTGTTGTAGAACTGGACGATGCGGAGGAGCTCGGAGAGCGAGATGGCGTTGTCCTCGTCGGTATCGGCCGTGTGGTGGAGCAGTTCGCCCTCACCTTCTCCCTCACCTTCTCCTTCACCACCACCCCCGAAGCTTTCGGGATCGGCCGGGTCGGAGCCGGCGAGCACTTCGTCATAGTCGTAGTAGGAGTCCTGGTCCCGATCCAGGGCGATCCGGTTGGCGGTGCCGGCGGCCACAATCGTGAATATGGCGGAGCCGCCCTCGTCCACCGATGCGAGGAGCGCTTCGGTCGTGATGGCCGGACCCGCTGCATCGCGCTCGAAGGAATTGCTCCCCTGAAAACGCGCGCCGCGCTGGATGCCGTTCACCGGGAAGTGGGCCACCATTTCGACGCGGTCTGATGCGTCGACGATGTCGATGAACTGGGCAAGCTCGCCGAGGTCTTTGGCCGCTGGGTCCACTTCCGTCTGTTGTCCCACGGCGGCGTGCACGTCTTTGCTGGGTTCGCCGGGGATGTCGAGGAAGGCGATTGCGGGCGGGGTGGCATCGGGCTCAAAGTCGGAGCCGGCGAAGGACAGCATGAGGGCGACCAGATTGGCCAGTTCCTGGGCGGTGGCCGTGTTGAAGGCATTTTCGGAGAGGAAGCGCTCCAGCGTGTCCACGCTGCCGTCGTGGAGGAAGCCGAAACCCGCCCGGCTCGGGCTCGTGAGCATGGTCATGCCCACTTTGTCGTAGAGATTGCGGAGCTGGGCCACCTTGAGGGAGCGGTTGGTGGAGCCGTCGATACTGACCAGCATGAGGTGCTTTTCGTCCCTTGGACCGTCGGGGAGTGTTTCGATGAATGAGCCGGTGAATCGGGCGTTCGGGCCATTGCCGCTGGGCAGGCTATGGCAGGTGACGCAGGCCATGGTATCGCCATCGATACGCCGAACGTGGTCGCGATAGAGGTCCAGCCCCGCCCGGGCGTTGCCGTTGGGCAAGGGCGTGCCGGCGGGTACATCCATCTGATGGGGTACAAAATGGTCCGGCAGGGGAAGGCTGGTGGGTAGGGTGTTGTCTTGGTTCCGGAAGGGATTCGGGGGAAAGTGGATGGTCGCTAGGAAGTCCTCATACTCCTGCATTTCCGTCGGCGTCAACTCGGTATCGTCACTCTGGAGGCCCCGGAAGGCCGGGTTGAAATCTTCCAGCCCGAGTCGGTCCCCGCGCCAGTGGAAGGGTTCCTGACCGATGATGCCCTGAAAGGTCTGGGTGCTCATGGGGCCCTTCATGGGGTGGAAGGGCTCGAAGTCTTCATTCAATCCCGGGATATCTCCGCCAAGATTGCGGTTCGTCAATTGAAGTACATCGCCGGCAGGGTCACCCAGGTCCCAGGCGAGGCGGTCCATGCGTCCATCGACGTGGCAGGAAGCGCAGGCGATCTGGCCGAGGCCGGAAGTTTTGTGGGTGTCGTACAGGTGCTTGCGCCCGATGCGGATCGCGTCGGGCGTGGGGTCGAAGACGGGCAGGCGGCTGATCTCGGTTTCGGTCTCGGTATTGATGACGGAGAGTGAGCCGGCGAAGCGGTTCCAGACGTAGAGCTGCTGTCGGGTTTCATCGAGGGCAAGCCCCGTCGGTCCTTCGCCCAGCTCGATGGTGTCCGTCTGGCCGGCGCGGGCGCCCTGGGTGTTGATGACCGCGAGGTTGTTGGAGCCCATACCGGTCACATAGGCCTTGGTGCCCGCGCTGTTCCACACGATACCCCGGGGATCACCGAGGGAGCGGTTCCGCTGCGCCTGGGGAATTCGACGGGTCGCATAGCCGTTGACATGGGCGGCGTTGAGGTCTGCTATGGTCGTGGATTGCCGCGTGTCGGGGTCGGCGGTGGCATAGAGGACCCGGAGAAAGGTGCCGTTGACCACGGGTTCAAAGCGGATTTCATTTGTGGCATCGGTGCCGACCAGCGTCACCGCGCCGGTGCTCGGATTCACGGCCATGGCCATGCCGATATTCATCAAGTGGTCGATGTAATCCACGGACAAGTCATTCGCATCAATCACGGCGATATCGTGATCCAGCAATTCCCAGCCTACCGGTCGACCCGACTGCGCGGCAAGATTGCCGCTGACAAGGGCCGTCCAGTCCGCTCCGGTGTCATCGCGCCAGAGCCCCTCGCTGTCCTGCTTGACGATGAGGCCCACGGGCGGGGGAGTGCCGTTTGCGGGATTCTTCGGAGGAAAGAACTGGGACCCGTCGTTGGGGGCAGGATTCACTACGCCGTGGGGCGCGTTGGCATCGTCCACGACATTGGGTGGGAAACTGATCGTGCCCGGTCCTGCGGAGCCGCCACCGAGCAGGGTGCTGCGATTGCCCGACTCGAATATGGCGGCGTAGACCGAGTTTCCATCGGGGCTGACCGCCAGGGCGCGGGGATCTTCCGCATCCACGACGATTTCGTCGACAACGCTATGAGTGGCGGTGTCGAAAACCTGGATCGTGTTAACCTGCGAGCAGGTCACGAAGGCCCGTGTCGGGTCGCCGACAAAGACGACGTCCGCCGGTTCGTCGAGGGTCTGGATTAAGCCCGTGACAGCACCATTGGAAACATCGACGATGGTGATGGTGTCCGAAATATGGTTCACGACCCAGAGTTCCGTGTCGGTGCGGAATCGTGCGGACACCGGGTCGATTCCAACCGGGATGGAGCGGCTGAGGACGGGAGTGCCCGTGCTCAGGTCATAAATCAGGGCGCGGTTGTCCGCCAGGTGGGCCACCGCGAGGAATTGGGCGGAAGGATTCAGATCGACGGGATGCACCGGGGCCGTTTCGAAATTGACGAAGTTCTCGTTTTGTGCCTGGGCCCACGGTGCAAGTATGAACAAGGTGAGCGCGGCTGCAACCGCGGGGATTGCATATGGCCAAGGCTGGTGCACGACTGAGGTTCCTCCCGGTGGCTCCGACTGCTGTGGCGGAGCATTCACGCCCAAATAACGCGCCCAATTGAAGTCGCCCGTCCAGCGGGCTCTCAATTGGGCACCAAGCGTCGTGCTAGGATACTGGAAATGCGCAGAATTTACAACCGGCTATTTCTTCAAGATGCCGCCCCGTCCGCTGCTGATGAAAATGCCCTGGAGGTTCATCCGGAGTTCTTCGGGATTGTCCGAGAAGGCATAGGCCTGATCTTCCTTGATCAGGCCCGTCTTGATGAGGGCGGCGAGGCTCATGTTGAAGGTCTGCATGCCGTCTTCCTTGCCGCCGACGATTGCCGTGGGAATCTGCTTGATGTTGTTTTCGCGGATTAGCGACGCGATACCGGGGTTGTTGAACATCAACTCTATGGCCGGGACGCGCCCTTTTCCATCGGCGGAAGGCAGCAGCCGCTGGGAGACGCAGGCGCGCAACTGCATGGAGAGCTGCGAGCGGATCTGGTCGTGCATGTTGGAGGAGAACATGTCCATGATGCGATCGATGGTGAGCATCACGTTGGTGGTGTGGAGCGTGCTGAACACCAGGTGGCCCGTTTCCGCGGCCGATATGGCGGCCTGGAAGGTTTCTGCGTCGCGCATTTCGCCGATGAGGATCACATCCGGGTCTTCGCGCATGGCGGCGCGGAGGGCGGAGTAGAAGTCCTTGGTGTCGATGTTGATTTCCCGCTGGGTGATGATGCTCTTCTTGTTGTGGTGCAGAAATTCAATGGGATCTTCCAGCGTGACGATGTGAAAGCGATTGCGCTGGTTGATGTAGTCGATGATGGAGGCGAGGGTCGTGGACTTACCGCTGCCCGTCGTGCCGGTGACCAGCACCAGCCCCCGGTGCAACTCGGCAATTTTGTTGAGCGCGGGCGGGAGGTTCAGTTCGGTGAATTCCAGGATCTTGCCCTTGACGTGGCGCATGACAATGCCCACGGAGCCGCGCTGCTTCAGCACGTTTACACGAAAGCGGCCCAAACCGGCCACGCCGTAGGCGAGATCCGCGTCGCCCTTTTCCTGGAAGGCGGCGAGCTCTTTCTCGCTCATGATCTCCGTGGCGAATTCGAGGGTATCCGCGGGAGCCAGGGGCTCCGTCTCCAGGAATCGAATCTTACCGTCGATGCGGACCGCGGGCGGGCTGGCCACGGTAAGGTGGATGTCCGACGCCCCGTTCTTCACCGCATAACTCAAGATCTTGTTCAGTTCGATCATGCCGCACTCCCGATTGGTCCCACGGCGAGCAGCTCGCCTCGTGGGAGTATAGCAGAAGATAATTGAAGTGGGAAGGGGGAGGACAATGGACAATGGACAACGGAAACCCTGTTAAACGTCAATTGTCAATTGTCAATTGTCAACTCACCCGTGGCCGCCGATTTCCCGTACTCCCTTGATCAGTTCCGCCATGTGGGCTTCCGTCAGTAGCAGCATGTGCTGGGTGAGCCAGACGCCCTCCGTTGCGCACAGGGCTTCGGTGACGGGGCAGTGGCAGGTGCTGTAGTCGAAGCGGTCCTTGAATTTTTTGAACAGGGGCTGCTCGTAGAGCGGCAGGGGGTAGCCGGCGACGAAGGGAAGGCCCCGCTCTTTGGCGGCGGCGAGGAAGTCCGCCCGGCTCATGCCGTAGGCGGCGCTGTCCAGGCGGAGGCAATAGAGGTGGTAAGAACGGCGCGTCATGCCGGGGGCGACGGGCTGGGGGGTGATGCCTGGAATGCCCGTGAGACCCGCATCCAGCAGGGCGGCATTGGCGCATCGACGTTCGAGCTGCTCGGGATAACGCTCCAGTTGGGCCCGAAGGATGGCGGCACCGAATTCCGTGATTCGGGCGTTGGTTCCCAGATTGATATGGTGATACCAGGGGGCTCCTTCCTCCCGACCGCAGTTGACGATGCTGCGGCAGCGCTCGGCGAGGGCCGTATCGTCGGTCACGATAACACCGCCTTCGCCGGCCGTAAGATTCTTCGATTCCTGGAAGCTGAAGACGCCGGCGCAGCCGATCGTTCCCGCGCCGCGCCCCTGCCAGGCGCTGCCCCAGGCGTGGCAGGCGTCTTCGATCAGTTTTAACCCGTGCTTTTCCGCCAGATCAGCCAGCGCGTCGCAGTGGGCCATGGACCCACCGAAATACACCGGCATGATGGCCTTTGTCCTCGGCGTGATTGCGGCGGCGGCGGCCTTGGGACTCATGCACCAGGTCTCGTCCACATCGACGAATATGGGCGTGGCCCCGACGCGGAGTACGGCGGTTGCCGTGGCCACGAAGGTGTAGGGGGGAACAATGACTTCGTCGCCGGGTCCGATTTCCAGCGCTTCCAGGACCACTTCCAGTCCCGTGGTGCCGCTCGTGCATGCCACGCCATGGCGCGCGCCCTGAAAGGTCGCGTAGGCTTTTTCAAAGGCTACGGTCTCCTCGCCGTTGAACCACTTCCGGCGTTGAAGGACGCGCATGAGGGCTTCCTGGTCGGTGTTGTCGAAAACGGGCCAGGCAAATTCGAAATTCATGGGGTGGGCCTTTGGAGTGTTAGCAATATGAATAATGCGGGTGCGTGGGGCGGAAATTGGGGTATCCGAAAGGACGACCCTGTGTTAGACTAATCAATAGAGACAGGAGAGTGCAACCGAATTTTCATTCCCGCATCACGCCCGCTTCGGGCGCGTTTGCAGCCATTCCAGCCAGGCAGACGTGGCGAATTGCAGCATTCGTCACAGAAGGAGGTAGGGTCCATGCAAATGATCAGTGATGTCATCAAGCCCCGGGATATTTACTGGGTGAGTGCCGATGACTCAGTTCGGCAGGCAGTACATTATCTTTGCGAGCGGAAAACGGGGGCGGTGGCGGTAAAGGAAGGGGAACATGTGGTCGGGATCTTCTCTGAGCGGGATCTGATGCACCGGGTCGTCAACGCGTCGCTGGATATCGACGCGGTTCGGGTGCGCCAGGTGATGACGGCCGATCCCATCTCGGTGCGCCTGGACGACGAGATGTGTCACGCCAAGGCCGTCATGTTCAAGTGTGGCGTGCGCCATCTGGTGGTCGTGGGCAATGGCGGCGTCTATAAAGGGCTGATCTCCATGCGCGACCTGATTGAGGCGGACATGGCCGAGTCCTCAGAACTCATCGAACGCCTGAACGATGCCTACTATGAAAAAGCGTATCGCGCGCGTTGGCGCATTTCGTCCAACCGCGTGATCGTTGAGCAGTACACCCCCCAATAAGCCCGCAGCCACACGGGCCACGGGCATAAATCCTCCTGCCGTAGCGGGGGGATTTTTTTTGTGTCTTCCCGGAGGCGTACTCCCGACGACGGGGGGATTTGGAACGCTTTGGGCGGATATATCGCGTGCAGGGCGGGGGCATAGTTTGCAAAAACGGCCTGAGAACGGCGATACTACGCGTGCCCACCACAGGTAGTGCGCCTTCACCGGATCGGTCAGCCACGATGGCCCGGGATCTCTGGACAAGGCCGCGTTTCGTGGTGTTTCCGACAGGTAATACCACACGGGCGGGCACCACCTGTCCCGGGAAGGCCCACCTCCGCGATCCAATTCGAAATAGGACTTTTTGAATCGGGGTATGCATGGTGGGAAGGCAAGATGTAAATGTAACACGGTAGCCACCAGGAAAGGCTGGTGGTTGGAGAGAAATACATGGCAACAATGCATCCAGGCTCCACGGCGTATTTCGAAGGCGCGTATATGAACTCCGCTGATGCGAAACTCAGTGTGATGACCCACGCCTTCAACTACGGCACGGCGCTTTTCGAAGGGATCCGGGGCTACTACAGCAAGGATGAGGACAATGTCTTCATCTTCCGCCTCCACGAGCACATCGAGCGCTTCGTGCGAAATTTCAATATTCTGTGCATGGACATTCCCGAGAACGCCGGCGACATCGTCGAGATCTGCCTGGAAGTGTCCCGGCGTTGCGCCCTTCGGGAAGATGTCTATCTTCGCCCCCTCTGCTACAAGAGCGAGCTCTCTCTTGGCCCCGCAGTGCGCGGCGTTTCCAGCGCCCTGTGCTGCTACCTCATCAAGCTCGGCGACTATGTCGACACGAGCGAGGGGCTGGATGTGGCCGTTTCCTCCTGGCGCCGCCTTTCGGACAATGCCATTCCCACGCGCGCCAAGACCACCGGCAGCTACATTAACTCCTCTCTGGCGGCGTCTGAAGCCAAGCAGTCGGGGTTCCATGAAGCGATTTTCCTCCGGGAAGATGGCACGGTGGCCGAAGGCAGCGCCATGAATATTTTCGTGCTACAGGGCGACACGCTGATCACGCCGCCCGCGAATGCCGACATCCTGGTGGGGATTACCCGCAATACGATCATCCAGCTCGCCGAAGAGCAGTTGGGCATGAAAGTGATCGAGCGTCCCATCGCACGCACGGAGCTTTACATCAGCGACGAGATTTTCTTCTGCGGCACAGGTGCCCAGGTGGCCCCCATCCGTTCGGTCGACCGGCGTCCCGTGGGCGCGGGGAAGCCGGGCCCAGTGACCCGCAGCCTTCAGGACATCTATTTCAATGTGGTTACGGGCAAGGTGGACGCCTACCGCCACTGGTGCACGCCGGTGTATTGATGAGACGTTATGTAGGGGGGCTTTTAGCCCCCCTTTTTTATGCAACTTCGTTGCACGTCTCGGGGGCTGGAAAGCCCCCGCTCCACGGCTCAGAAAATCTCTAAAGCATCAGCGATCTATTTGAGGCTTCGAGCACTTATCGTTCCTTGAGTACTGATATAGCTCGGCAGTATACACAGGCCCTGTGGCACCATAGGGCGCGCGGGTCGCCAGCACGCGATCCACTTCCGCCGCACCCAGCCGGGAAGCCCCGCCCAACTGGCGCGCGGCGAGCAATACCGTAGCGGAATGCTCGATCTTCTCCAACTTAAAGTAGGCGCTTTCCAGCGTTGCGCCCACCGTCACCGAGCCGTGGCGGTCCAGCATGACCCCGTCGCAGAGGCGAATCAGGGGGCGGATGACTTCGTTGCCTTCGGGTGTGCCGGGGGTGGCATAGGCGGTCACCGGGATGCCGCCGAGGGCGGCCACCAGCTCGGGGAGGACCGGCTCGGCGAGGGACACCCCCGCCAGCGTGAAGGCCGTGGCAATGGGCGGATGGGCGTGGACCACCGCGGCAATGTCGGGGCGCTCCTCGAAGCAGGCAAGGTGGGTAAAGAACTCCGAAGTGACCTTGCCGGTGCCGCGGATTTTCTTTCCCGCTCCGTCGGCCACGATGAGATCCTCGGGCTTCATGTAGCCCTTGGACACGCCGCTGGGCGTACACAGGAAGTGGCCATCGTTCAGGCGCACGCTTAAGTTTCCATCGGTTCCACCCACGAGGTTGCGGGCATACATCCGTCGCCCCAGTTCACAGATGGTCTCGCGAAGTTCCTGTTCATCCGGCATGGGTTTCCTCCGCGTGCATGGCACGCACTTTCTCCGGTCCACTGAACCACAGCCACCAGGCGTGCTCCAGGGAGGCGCTGAGCCGGTCGTAGGTCACAACGTCGGCCGGGGCAAAGGCCGAGGTCCAGGCCTCCCGCTGGTCGCCGCTGTCACAGCCGGTCAGGTAGACAAATTTCAGTGAGGGGTTCTTTGGGAGCGCCGCGATGTCCTTGGGGAGCAGCCAGTCGTTGTGTAGCATCAGGCCCTTTCGGGTGCCGTGGGAGCCTACAAAGACGACATGCCCCTCCGCCAGGGCCTTGGCGACGGTTGCCCGGGAGATTTTGATCAGGACCGCGCTGCCTTCACCATAGGTGCTCTCCGCCGCGCGGGCCATGGGGTAGAAGGCCAAGGCGAAGAGCCAGCGGGGAAAGATGCCGTTGTCCTCGTAGACCATATACACCGCACCGGTGTCACGGTTGGCCGGGACGAGCCGGGACGCGTGGACGGCCAGGGGGGTGAGGGCCAGCAGGGAGACATAGAGCGCGCCGAGCCAGAGGCACGACCGTCGGACTGCGCGGTCGCGGGCGGCCATTCGGTGGACCAGCGGCATGGGGCGCGTTGCTCCCAGGAGGGCCATGCCGAGGGCGAACGCCCAGAACACGCTCCAGGCGAGGAAAAGTTTTCGGATTATTCCAAAGACGTGAACCTCGATGCGGGTAGTTTCGTAGAATTCACGGTGGCTGACCAATAAGTATGATAGAATCAGCAGCGCGACGACTAAAAGGCCCAACAAGGCCAGCAGTGCCCCGAATAGAATGGCCGCCTGGCGGTAATGATGACGCCCGTAGGGCGTGGAGCGCCCTTGCGGAGCAAAGTGGAGGAACGGCAGGAGTCCGAGGTAGCCTCCGGCTACCCAGATGCGCTCCCGCCAGCGAATGGAACCGTTCGTCATAGTCGGGTATTGGATTTCATGGTGTGATAAACTTCAGCATCAGATTTCGCAGGGTATTGGATCAAATACAAGGGCGGCGCGCCGGGTAATGCCGAAAGTGCGCCCGTCGGCGATGGTAGCAGATTTACCCTGTCGATGGCGATTCGTCCGGGAGGGTGAATCCCGATGGTCAGCCAGATCAAACTTGATTTACTGAGATCACCTCTTTACTGTAGAAAGATAATAAAGCTACGATAGCCCGAGATGGGCAGGCCGTAGATTGGAAAGTAGATCTTAAAAAAACCGAGTGGGGCGGAGACCCGGTCAGTGGAGCGAGTCCTCCAATTCGGTTGACGGCAGAATGGTACATGAAAGGAGCTGGTGTCGTGTCCCAAGAACAGAACAACAAGGGTAGTTACGGCGAGCCGACGGAAGAAATGCGGCTGTGTCCCACCTGCCGCATGAAGGTGAGCATCTGGGCGACCAAGTGCCACCATTGCGGCGAAGAAGTGGGGCGGCCGCGCCGTGAAGAATTGAAGCTGACGCTCAAGGATCTGGGCGGCGAATCAAAAACCAGTTATGCGCCGTCGGGAAACGTTACGGGTGCCTTGGAGTCCTTTCGCGTAGAGGAGGCTTCTTCGGTAGAGGCGATGCTTGCGAGCCGCCGAAAGGTAAGTTTTTGGGATCGTCTCCTGGGCCGGACGCCTCCGCCTCCGCCCCCGAAGCGCATCTCTCAAGGGGCGCAAAGTCTGGATGAATACAGTCGAAACCTGACCGCATCGCTCCTGGACGACATGCCCTCTTCCTCGTCGATGAGTATATCGCGCGCCCAGTTGCCCCAATCGTCCGGCTTGGGATTGTCGGGTCGTCTTGGTCCCATCGTCATGGTGGTTGGGGCACTTTTGGTGCTCTATTTTGGCGGAAACTTTGCCTGGGGCAAGGTGAGCGGTTTTATCGAAGCCCGCAAGCATGCCAATGACGTTATCTATAACAACCAGGCGCTGAGCATGCTGGCGCGGAATGAAGAGTCCATTGTGGCTTTTGAGGAGGCCATGACGGCGCTCCGGATCAACGAAACGGAAGAGAACCGGCAGATTGCAAGCGATATCCGGGCTATCCTGCTGAAGGATGTGGATTCCCTCATGTCCGCCAACCCCTGGCGCCGCTCGGATCAGGACAAGGCCTACGATATGATGCAGCGTGCGATGAAGGTCGATTCCAATCCGGAGGTCCGCACGAAATATGAGTCCGTTTCGCGGGATATCGGTCAGTTCAAATTTGTCCTGAAGTCCGTGGATTCCACTGGGACCAAAGCGACGTTTCGTCTCAATAATCCGGATTTTGAGCAGGAGGTTACGGTGGGGCAGTCGGATCGCATCATGGACCGCTTCATTGTGGCCGCGATTTCGAGCCGCGAGGTACACCTGAATGACGACCGCGTAAGCGGCCGCCGGCTCGCGATTGGGGTTAACGAAGGGGTGCGCTCGGCCTACTGATGGGCCCCCAGACTTTGGGTGGCGTGTTGATGCGTGCATTTGTGCTATGATGCGCGGAATTTTCATATCGTGTTGGACATCCGTGCGATTCGAGCGGGGAATCGGGCCTGTGAAAGCGCCCGGACGATGAATTGGAGCGCGGGTGCTTAAGGCTGCGTTTTGATGGAAGAAGGATCCGGTGCATGCATATCGCTAAGGGAGTGTCAATATTTGGGTTGGTCTTGCTGAGTTCCTGCGCGAGTCTTCGCGGCGGCGACAAGGCGGACGCTGGAAGCGAGCCACGGGTGGAGGAGGCGCTGGCGGTCACGGCGACCGAGTCGGAATCCCGGGCCGAACTGCTGCGGCAAGTCCAGGTCCATATCGACCAGACCGAAGCGAAAGGCCGGGGTGATGAGGATCGCGTCATTCGCAAGCGCCCCTATTTCTTCAAGGAATACAGTGACTACGCCGCCGGCGCCAGCGATGCCGATGTGACCATGACCGAAACCGAATCCCGTACGTCGCCGTACGTCGCCGATGTGAAGCTGGATCGCACGCGGTACGCCACGCGCCTTCACCGCAGCCGCGACGACGCCCGTATCGACGACAACTATCTCCGGGACACCGGTACGGAAACCCTCACCTACGAGCTGCGCAACGGACGCTGGGTTCGTGTGGGCAGCTTCTTTCTCTCGGAACTCACCGAGGAAGAGGTCAACGGCCAGTGGAGCCCCGTGCAGCGCGTGGTCGAGCGGACCGTGCAGGCGGAGGAGCCGCAGAAGGGCTGGTTCGGCCGGACCATGTCGGCGATTACTGGACGGGATTGATAGAAGTATTTTCCGCGGCCGCCCGCACGCTCGCGGGCGGCCCGGTATTCAGGATCCAGCATGGCTGACAGGGTTGACGGGGAAATGGGAGCGCACGGCGTTCCTGAGCGCAAGCCACGCATCGCAGCGTGGGCAATTATGATCGTGTCCTTCGCGATTGTTCTGTATGGGCTGCATTCGGTGGAGACGGGGGATTCCTCGAACAGCCGACTGGCCACGGTGTACAGCTTGGTACACGAGGGCACGTGGTACATTGACAGACCGCTGGATCAAGCGCCCAATCCCTTTGAGCAGGGCACCATTGACAAGATTGAATTGAACCGGCGCATCCTGTCGACCAAGCCGCCCCTCCTTCCCCTCGCGATGACGGCGGAGTATGTGGGGCTGCGGCAGGTCTTTGGCTGGGATCTGGAGGTGCGCGACGAGCTCCGCCAGATCATGCGAACCATGATCTTGACGCTCGTGATGGTTCCCCACGCCATCGGTATCTTCTTTTTCTTTCTTCTCCTGCAATTGCTGATCGACAATCCGTGGCAGCGTCTGCTGCCGCTGTTCGCCTTGGCCTTCGCCTCGCAACTGCCGGGTTTCGCCACGGAATTGAACAACCACAGCCCGGCGATAGGCGCCCTGCTGGCGGCCCTGTACTTCGCGATCGGCGTGACCTCGGGCAAGCTGGCCCCGGCTCCCTGGCGTTTCTCGGCCTACGGTCTGGCGGGGGCACTGGTCTTCACGCTGGACATGCCCCTGACGATCTTCGTGGCCGCGGCGGGCTGCGGCCTGTTGTGGAAGTATCCGAAGCCGGCGGTCTTGTGGGGCGGTGTTGGCCTGCTCGGCCCCCTCGCGATTCATTTCGGCGCAAACTATCAGGTCACGGGCAGTCTGCTGCCGGTTCAGTCCCACCGGGAACTCTATCTCTTCGAATCCAGCGCCTGGCGGCACCCAGGCCAGATCGACGCCTTGAACGAACCCAAAGGCACGTACCTCTTTCACATGACCTTCGGGCGATTCGGCATCTTTTTGTTGTATCCCATACTGCTGATGGGCTTCGCGGGTTGTTATGTCGCCTGGCGAGATGGAATGCGGGAGTGGAGGAACTACTATCTGGCCGGGCTGGCCTGCTTCGCCGCACTCGGCTACTACTACGTCTCCGGCACCAACAACTACGGCGGCGCGTCCTACGGATTTCGCTGGGGCATGGGGGCTATGCCTATCCTGCTGCTCATGGGCATCCCGGCCTTCAACCGCGTGCGAGGTCCGCTTGCCTGGACCGTTGTGTCGGTACTGATGGTGGTGTCGATGTACAGCGCCTGGGAATGTTACTGGGCACCCTGGGGCGCGTGTCACGAGTGGACCTGCCGCTGGATTTTTGGTGCGCCGTATCTCGACCTGACCGCTGGGGTCGCGGGGAAATAGCGCTTTCGGAATTGTATGCGTAGCGTATGAAGATGATCGAGGGGCCATTCCCCATTCGACTACAATCTTAGCGGCCTCTGTACACTTCTTTGCGATGGCCTACCGCAATGATTTCAACCACTTGATTATCATCGTCAATGGTGTACAAAACACGATAGTCCCCTGTCCGTATCCTGTAGTGGTTCGAGCCCCTCAATTTCTTACTCCCCGGTTTGCGTGGGTCGAATTCCAAACCGACGATGGATTCCGCAATGCGCTCAAATATCTTGTCGGGAAGTGCGGTCATTTCCCGTTCGGCGGATCGTTTGATGGTGATGGTATACGGCATCGATCACCCGCGTTTTTCCTTGAGGAATTCGCGAAATGGGCGGGTTGGTTCGTCGCGGCGATCAGCGATAATAGCCAAGTCAATGAGATCGCGTCCCAGATCTTCGTCCCGCGCTATTCGCGCAATGACAGCGTCCCGCTCCTGTCGGGGGAGCGCTTTCAAAACGGCCAGAAATCCTTCCGCCGTGTTTTCCGCTTTTGTCATGGCAACATCTCCTCTTGCGAGCATTTTACCACAGATCACATTTCGTGATTCGACCGATCCAAGTAATTAATCGCGATGCTGGCCAGCGTCTCGATACCGACGGGAATGGCTTCGTCGTTAAAGACAAAGCGGGGGCTGTGGAGGGAGGGGGGATCGACGGCGTCCGGGGTGTCGTTGCCGAGGAAGATGAAGGCACCGGGGACGGCCCGGAGGTAGTAGGCGAAATCTTCTGCGGTCATGTAGGGGTGGGTCACGGGGATCACCCGGTCTTCACCAAACTGAGTGCGGGCGCATTCCTGGGCAAATTCGCCCATGGCGATGTCGTTGCTGAGGGGAGGATAGCCCGCGCCTTCGGATTCCATGACGGCTTCGGCGCGAAACGCGAGCGCGATCTGTTTGGAAACGCGTTCGATCGCTTCGGCGGTGCGCGCGCGGGACTCGGGGTTCAGCGCGCGATAGGTGCCTTCCATGATCGCCGTTTCCGGGATGATGTTGGAGGCGAATCCCGCTTCGATACGCGCCACACTCACGACGACGGAATCCCAAGGATGGGTCTCGCGGCTGACGATGCTCTGGAGCGCCGTGACAATGTGGGCCGCCACGACAATGGGGTCGATGGCCGCGCCGGGGTTCGCCCCGTGGCCGCCCTTGCCCTTGACGACGATACGGAAGAAATCTGCGCTGGCCATGACGGGGCCAGTGCCGATGGCCACGCTCCCGCAGGGGAGGCCGGGCCAGCAGTGGAGGGCGAAGACCGCGCCCACGCCTTCGAGCAGGCCCTCTTCCACGATGAAGCGACCGCCCGCGGCAATCTCTTCCGCGGGCTGAAAGATGCACTTCACCGTGCCCTTCAGTTCGCTCCGCATGTTCCACAGGGTACGCGCCGTGCCGCAGAGGATGGCGCTGTGACCGTCGTGGCCGCAGGCGTGCATTCGATCCGGGATCCGGGAGCTGTAGGACAGGCCCGTATCTTCCTGGATCTCCAGGGCGTCCATGTCGGCGCGCAATGCGACGCACCGATCACCTTCACCCGCAATCGTCGCCATGATCCCGGTGCCCTTGGCGTGGCCCCGGGTGATGGGGATGCCGGATTCGCTCAGGAAGCGTGCGATCCGATCCGAGGTCCAGCGCTCTTCGAAGCGAATCTCAGGGTGCTGGTGTAGTTGGTGCCGCAGTTCGGCGATGGTCGGTACAAGCTGGGCAATCTCGGAACGGGAGACGGACATAATTTCCTGCATTGGTAACACTTCAGCCATTCGAAGAAATTGAGTCTAACCACGAATGGACACGAATTTACACGAATAAGACTAGAAGAGCCTGAAGAATGGTCAAACTCCCAACCAATTTTAAGCCCGTGTCTTCGGTAGAACCTATCCGTGCCCGTCCGTGTAATCCGTGGTCAATACTCTTGTTTTTTCTGACCACGGATTACACGGATGGGCACGGATGGAATGAATAGAGTTCGCCTTCCCATATCGCCAACGCGGCATAGGGTTGAAGGCAAGTCTTGGTTCGTCCTATTCGTGTGGATTCGTGTCCATTCGTGGTTAAACTTTTTTTCAAACGGCTAACGCGCTGCCCGGTTTAGAGTTTCAGGCGGCTGCCTGGGAATGCTTTTATGTTGAATTCGAGGTTGATGTCGAAGCCGGATTCACGATCGCGGAAACGGATGGCCGTCTCCCAGCAGTGGAGGCTGCGGCGCAACTCGTAGGTCTGGGATCGGAGATCGCGCTCCTCGAAGTCGTAGGTGTGCTCGAAACCGAAGCCCCACTTGTCGCTGAATTTGTAGCCGAGGCCGTAGAGGGCTTCCCGGTTGAAGACTTCGTCCTGGGTCTTGGTGTAGGCGAAACCAATTCGCCCGCTGACCTTTTCGCCGCGGGGCTCGCCGTCGTAGTACAACTGGGCCAGCATGCGGTTGAAGTCGCCGAAACGGCCGCTGAAGTCCTGGGCATCGTCAAAGCCAAAGGCTTCACCGAGGACTTCCTGGTAGAAGCGGGGGAAATTGCGGGCGATGGAGTAGCGGCTCAGGCTCTGGTCCTCGTCGGAGGTCTTCTGGCGCTCGCCGACGACCTGCAGGCCCCACCAGGGGCGGGGGCGCACGTCGAGTTCGACTTCGTAGTCTTCGGTCTTGCTCCGTTCATTACGGAGGTCGTTGCCCTGATAGAAGGTGAGGCGGCCTACCTGCCAGACTTCGCCGGTTTCCGCATCGCGACCGTAGAGCACGTTGGAGAGTTTGGTTTCGATCCGGCTTCGGCCGAAGATGCTGTCCAGCGGGTCGTACTGGGGAATTTCCAGGGGATCCACGCTGGTATCGGGCCGGTAGGAATAGGTGATGGACGGTTCGATCAGGTGCTTGAAGGCGGAGAAGCCCCAGCGGCCGCCATAGGTGCGGTGCAGGCGCGTCTGGGCGGTTACGCCGACATTGGTCGAGAGCAGGCTGGCGGAGGTGTCGCTCTGACGCTCGCGGGAGTAGAAGTAGCCGTCCGCTTCCCAGAAGGGGGTGATGGCGAGGCCGGGCGTGGGATCCCAGCTATAGGTCAAGCGTGCGGTGTTGGCCGTGCGCGCACCGTCCACGCCATAGGGCTCGCGGTTGTAATAGCCGTTGGCCGTGTCGAAACTGAAATACAGGTTTTCAGCCAGCGGCCGTTCCAGGTAGTGGAAGGTCGCTTCGGGCGTCTGCTCCGTCTCGCTGAACCAATTGTGGGTCTGGGCCCGGACCGTTCCGGTGGCGATGTAGCCGGGCTGGCGGTACGTGATGTTGGCAAAGGTGCGCGGTTGCGAGCGGCTGCGGAACATGTCGTAGTAGAAGTCCTTGTAGAACTCCTCGTCGCCCCAGTGCTCAACCTGGGCGCGGACCACGAGGTCATTGCTGTACTCGTAGCGGTGGTACCAGTGGACGTAGCCCCGGTCCTCGGTCGTGTAGAGGGCGTGGGCTTCGCCCTGGGTGCGGTAGAAGCGGGAGGCCGGGTTGTTCATGAAGTCGTAAGTGAGGTCGGTGCCGAAGCCAACGCCTTCCTTCTCGGTTACGAAGAGCCGGGGTCCGAGGGTCACGTCGGGGTTGACCTCGTAGGCCTGGCCCACATTGACGAAGTAGCCGATGTCGGCCTGGCGACCGCTGTCGAAATCGAGGGTCCAGGGCGAACCGCCCACGCCGCCGCGGCGCCAGCGGGGCAGATAGAGTGGGGTGTCGGTCCTGCCCAGTTGCAGGCGGGCATTGGAACCGGCGACGGGCTGTCCATCCACCATTTCGAGCTCGCTGAGGCGAATCTTGTAGTGGGGATGGGGGCGATCACAGGTAGTGACCCACACGTTTTCGCCGCTCAGGGTCTGGGGTCCGTGGAGGTGGAGCTTCTCGGCGGAGAAATAGTAGATGCCCGCCTGTCCAGTCGCGTTGTTGAGCTCGCCCTTGCCCGACTTGAAGTCATAGTCCATGTAGTCGGCGGTCATCTCACGGGTCGGCTCGACCACGTGGGCGTTGTGAAGGGTCAGGTGGCCCTTGTCGAGCGCTGGGCCTTCCTCTTCAGGGCCCTTGAGGATTTTGGGCGCTTCGGGCGTCGTTTCGTCCTCGGGATCCAGGCGGAAGTGGATCTCGTCGGCGGTAATGGTGGAAGACTGCTGGACAATTTCGACGTTGCCCTTGGCATGGAGATCCACGGGCTCCTGCACGTGGGTGAGTTCGTCGGCGGACATGGTCATATCGCCGAGCTGGGCGCGGAATTCATTGAAGATTGTGGGTGCGCCGCGACCCGCGCTGGAGATATTGGACGCGGTCACGTTTTCCAGATCTTTGCTCAGGTCGGGGGCCTGGAAGCCGCCCGTGGTGGAGCCGAATTCGGTGGGTTGAACGAGCGCGTCGGTTATCGTCTTTCGATCGAGCTGCTGCATGGGCGAGGCCGAAGGCCGTCCGGTGGAAGGCGCGCGAACGCTCTCGGTGACGATCGGGTTGCGTCGAACCGACGCTGAAGAGGGTGGGGTCGTGCCCGTGGGGCGTGTCGCCGCCGGGGCGGTTTCCACTACGGGCTCCGCAGCCATCTTGACCGGTTCCTGTTCGGGCGCGGCTTCCACGGCGGGTGATGCTTCGGGCTCCGGTGTTACTTCGGGAACGGGTTCGGGCGCGGGCGCCACAGCGGGCGCAGGTTCGCTGACCG
This sequence comes from Candidatus Hydrogenedentales bacterium, assembly GCA_942492815.1. Lineage (GTDB taxonomy): Bacteria > Hydrogenedentota > Hydrogenedentia > Hydrogenedentales > JAEUWI01 > JAEUWI01. Next base: position 1,817,474 of record OW818658.1, read on the forward strand.
GAGCTGGTGCGGGCGTCTCCGCGGTTGCTGTTGCGACCGGGGCCGCTTCGACGATGACCAGGTCACCCTCTTTTACCGGCTTGGCTTCCGGAGCGGGCTCGGGGGCCGGTTTCGGGGCCTCGGGTTGCGCGGCAACCTGCACCGGGACGGCATCGGCCAGGGAAGTCAGATTCTCAACCTGGGCCCGGGAGGACTTGGGATCGAGCAATGCAATCACACCACCGCCCGCGGCAATGGCGCTTGCTGGTTGGGCGAGAGTTACCGCGTTGGTTGTCTTCAGGGCGGCGTCGAGGGTTTCGAGCGATCCTGCCTTGAGGGCGTACAGCTTGTCGCCGTCGCTGCTAAGATCGTCTACGGCCATTTCACGGGTCGCGGTCACGGCCGCGCTGGACGGATCCACGACGAACAACTTGTCCGTGCTCGCCAGGACGAAGGTGTCTCCAGCATGGGCCACGACGCGGGTGGCCATGGCGCTCAGGGTGACGGAACTGCCCGGAGCGAGGGAATCGCGGTCATAAAGCTGTACGCGGGCTTCGGCACGCCCGACCACGGCCAGATGCTGGCCCGATACGGCCAGATCTACGGGCACACTGGGGCATTCCGTGATGGTTTCGACGCTGTTCGTCGCGGCGTTGATGACCGAAAGGGAGTCGGAAAAGGTGTTGGCCGTGACGAAACGCCCACCGCCAACGGACACGATGGCGCTGGGGCTTTCGCCGGTCGCCAGGGTGCCGCTGACTTCCAGGGTATCGAGTCGAACGATGGTCACGGAATTGCCCAGCCGGTTGGCCACGGCAAGATACTCGCCATCCAGCGCGAGGGCGCCGGGGCCGTCGCCCACCTTGATGCGCGTGGTAATTTCACCGGTGGCCGGGTTGATGGTCCACACCGCGTCGCGATCATAGACCGCGACGAAGAACTGTCCCCGATCCGGGTTGACGGCGGCGTCGCGAAATTGACCCTGGGCCTTGAGAGGCTCCGGGGTGGACTGGCCGTGGGACAGGGGGGGCCCTGCGAGGAGGGCGAACGTGGCGGCCGCGAGGGCGGTTAAAACGCGTTTGCGCAGAGTCACAGATCTACTTTCCCGTTGTGATGAACCAGAACGCGGCAACTTTCTTGCCGCTCCGATCCTTCTTTTCCGTGGGGCGAACCAATTCTTCGAGGGGCGCTTCGGTTGCGGGTACTTCGCTGACCGTGGTGGTGGTTGGGACGGCTTCGGCAGTGGCTTCCGCCTTCGGTTCCCCGAGGGTCTGGGGCGGAGCGGGCTCACCCTGCGTGGTCTGCGCGGGCAGATCCACATTCGGCAGAGCACCGGGCTCAGCGGCCGGAGGCGCGGGCGCCGCAGGCGTTTCCACCGGTGCCGCTTCCGTGGTGACCGGTGCTTCGGCGGCCGGTTCGGCTCCCTGCAGCAGGGCCAGTCCGGCGATAGTCGTGGCTAGGAAGAAACTTGACATGGTTGCTTCTCCATGAGATGGGTGGCGGCATCCAGGTTGATGTTGGGTCCCGCGCTGCCCGTGGTCTGCACGGTCAACGCGCCGATTGCATTGGCCAGGGCGCCGCAGCGCGCCAGGGGCCATTTCTTGGTCAGTCCATAGATAAAGCCGGCACACGCCGCGTCGCCCGCACCTGTGCCATCCACGACCTTGACGTCGTGGGCTTTGAATTCAACGGTCTCGTTGTTGTCGCGCACCAGCAATCCGTCGCCGCCCATTTTCAGCAGAATGTGCTCGATACCGAAGCCCGCGAAGAAATCGAGGATTTCGCCGGGCTCGGTCTTGCCGGAATAGTGGGGGGCTTCGCTCATGCTCGTGCAGAGGATGTTCGTGTGGGGCAGGGCCGCTTCCATCAGGGGAAGCCAGGTGCCGGAACCATCGAAGCAGGTGTCGATGGAGGTGCGGACCCCGAAGGACTGGATACGTTTGAAGACCCGTCCGATGGGCTCGCCATGGAGCTTCGGGGTCAGGCCGGGACCGCCCCAATGGAAGACCTTCGTGCGCTGGCACATGTCGAAGTCGATATCGTCTTCCGACAGGATGCCCACGGTGCCCACATGGTGAAGGAAGGTGCGCTCGCCATCGCTGCCGATGAGCACGACCGTTGCCGCCGAGCCGCAGTCGTCCACCCGACGGATGCCCTGGGTGTTTACCCCGGCTTCCTGGAAGGCTTCGATGAGGAAATTACCAAAGGGATCGCTGCCCAGGCAGCCGGCAAAGGCCGCTTTGCCGCCGAGGCGGCTGAAGACGGCGGCGGTGACGCCAGCAAGGCCCCCCATGGTCATCTCCAGGGAAGGGATCAGGCCGAGGGTACCCCGCGCGGGTAGCTGGTCTACGGGTTGTGCTTTAACATCGGCGCATACACAACCGATGGTAACAAGATCAAACGCCATGCAATGCGCCCTTTATTGGAAAATGGTTTGGTTTGCAGCACTTGGAGTATAGCAAGTTGGGGATCGGGGCGCAATGTTGCGGGCGGCTTTCGGACTGATCAGACGGATCGGACGGATCAGGCAGGCTGAGCAGTTGCGGTGCCAGATTTGAATTGGCGAAAATGAGGGCGCCCGCTTATGTTAAACTTCGAATAATGAATGGAGAATTGGACCGATGCATTATTCAGGGCATGTAGAGAATGGCGCAATCGTCCTTGACGAGCCTGTGGTTCTTCGGGAGGGCGTCAAGGTTCGAATCGCATTGATTGAAAGCGCGCAGGACGACTTGCCAGGGACGCCTTTGCGGGGCACCCGGTATTCCTTCGACGATCCCTTTTTACCTGCGGTTGAGCCGGACGAGTGGGACGCCCAACGGTGATCCTGTTGGACACTCACATCTGGGTATGGTGGGTTCAAGGGGATTCGCGTCTTTCAAACGGCGCGATCGAGTTTCTTGACAATCGGTCCGGCGCGGGCATCGGGGTCCACATGATTTCGTGTTGGGAAGTCGCGATGCTCCACAACCGAGGCAGGTTAACCTTGCCCTGTCCATTGGACGAGTGGTTGAATCGTGCGTTGATGTATCCAGGAGTGCGGCTGGTTCCTCTGTCCAAATATGCCGCCGTCGAGTCGTGTCGTCTGCCAGGCGATTTTCACAAAGACCCTGCTGACAGAATGCTCGTAGCCGCTGCGATCGAGCTGGACTGTCCACTGGTAACGGCTGATGGAAAGATCTTGGAGTATGGTCTTGGCAAGCCGGTACATCCGATGTCCTTGCACGACGGCTTTCTCTAGTCCCATCCAATAGGCGGAGCCTGTGATGGCCCTGGGGTTCTTGTTTACTTCTCCAGCCGGAAATCATCCATCAAGTCGCCCAATCGTCCATTGGGCAGTACCTCCTGCGCCTTGAAATCGAGCTTTTTTCCGTCGATGGCAATCTTGAGGTAGTGGTGGCGGTAATAGGCCCCTTCGTCGGGCTCGTCGCTGTCGGGGCGGGCGGGGTGATCGGGGATGTCGATCTGGTCCCATTCTTTGTATTTGTGGTTGTCCAGACTTCCGCCTCCGCCGCCGTTGATGATGTGGATCACGTTGTTCGGGCCGTCGGCGGGGTGGGGGAAGCCGCGCTCGTAGGCGTGGGTGTGGCCGCTGAAGGTGAAGTCCACGTCGTATTGCTCCAGCATGGGCGTGATGCCGTTGCGGATGAAATCTTCGCCGTCGTAGTAGCCGCCGCTCCACGTTTCGGAGAAGGCGGGCTCGTGGAAGAAGACGAAAGTCCAGTCATACTTGCCCTGGTGGTCCTTGAGCTCTCTTTCGAGCCAGACGATCTGCGGGTCGGTCGGATCCACCGTATTACCCAGCGCGGGGTCCGAGTGGGGGAGCTGTTTGATGCGCAGGGGCTCCAGGATGATGAAGTGGGCGTTGGCGTGGGTGAAGGAATAGTAATAGTTCGTGCTGCCCGGCGACGTGTCCGGGTGCTTGAAATAATGGTCAAAGGCGGGCACATCGGGATTGCCGTCGAAGCCGCCGTATTCGTGGTTGCCCATGGCGATGTAGCTGGGGAACTTGTGTTGGAAGTAGCGCGCCGGGATGAGGTACTGGTAGGACCATTCGTCCCAGTTGATGCCCCGGTTCACCACGTCGCCCACGCTGATGACGAAGCTGGCGGAGTCGCGACCGATGGCACGGGCCACGCGCTCGGTCATGCGATAGCCACCCTGATGATCCGCCCACACGATGAAGTTGAAGGGCGCGGTTCCGTCTGGGGCCGTGGTGAAAGTATAGTACCTCGTGGTTTGGCGTCCAGCGCTTACCCGGTACTGGTAGGTCGTGGCGGGTGCGAGATTGTTCAGTACGATCTTATGGATTGTGCGTTCGCCCGATAATTCCGTTGATGAAATCCCCGAATTGTACGTGTCACATTGCACAGTCGTCTGTGCCGGTCCGCTGGTCTCGAAGACCACCGTGATCTGGTCGGGCCGCAGATCCTGGAGGTAGGGCTGGAGCAGCAGGACAGGATCGGACTGCACCTCGGCCTTCAACGTGGCCACGGCGGCCTGTGCGCCTTTGAGGGTCGCGGTAAACTTCGTCATATCCGCGTTGGCCGTCGTGAGAGGCACGGTCAGGCCTTCTATCGCCGCCACCCATTCCGTGCGCGGCTGGTCGTTGCTCCGGATCCACGTGGCGAGGCGATTGAGCTCTTCCTGGATCTCCAGTTTGATCTGATAGCCCGCGTCGATATCCGCAATGCGCCACGCGGCCTGGCGCAGCTTGCCCGAGCCCCAGCGGTTCAGGATCCGCGCCGCCACAAAGATTTCGTCGCCCGGCTTCACGCCTGCGGGCATCGCGAAGATGCTCCCGCGCGTGTCCTTGCCGATGGGCTCGATCTTCACGCCGTTGATGTAGCACTCGCCGGGATCGTCGAAGTCCAGCGCGAGCAGTGGCGCAAACTGGACCGTGTCCAGGCCCGCGATGGCCGTCGGCACGGTCACGCGCGCGCGATACCATGCGGATACCTGATCGCCTTCCCACGGCGCGTCCACTGCCACGCTTTCCCAGGCAGCATCGTCGAAGTCGGGCTTGAAGGCGCTGTCGTCGGGCCCTTTCACCATACGCTTCCACGGGCCCAGCGACACCGCGTAATCTTTCAGCCCATCGAAGGCGGCGTTGGCGGCGCTCATGGCCTCGGTAAGTCCGCGTGGCTCGCCCTGAAGTTTCACCTTGGTCAATTGCGCGGGTTTGTCGCCATGGCGCATGCCCAACGCCAGCACGAGGGGGGCGCCGCCCTGGATGTCGGGCGGAAGCAGCAGTGAAAGCTCGTTCGTGCCCGTGCCGGGGATGTCCTGCACGAGCGCGCCGTTGGCCATCACGGTGACGGGCCCTTCGGCCTCCAGCGACAGCACGACCTGCTTTTCGCCCCAGACTTCGGGGATGGTCACTTCCGCTGTGAACCAGGCCCCGGCCCGGGGACGCTCGACGGCCCACGGCAGGGTGACGATGGGCAGTTCCTTCGGGGAGACCTCGGGCGGCGCCGGAAAGACGGTCTTCGTGGCGACATAGCGCCAGTCCTGGACCAGGAGCTGGACGGTGGAATCGAAGTCCCACTCGGCAAAGGCGGGGAGAACAGAATGGGCGGCCAGGATCAAAAGCAGGGAGAGGCGCTTCACGGGGGTACTCCTTGGGGGTTAAGCGTCGGGGCTCGGCGGAGCCGGGGGTAGTATAGACAGGGCGGGGGGAGGCAGTCTAGAAAGGATGAAGGATGAAGGATGAAGGATGAGCTGGAGGGGGAAATGGGTCTTATGATATAGGGCTCTCATTTAGCCCCATACGACTTATTCGACCCACTTCTTTCAGCCTTCATCCTTCAGCTTTCAGTCGAACCCATTCCCCTTTTTGGGGTCATACCTTGTAGCATGAGTCTCCGCATGCGCGAAATTAATCAAACACATTCCCGTTCGGGGCGTTATAAAGTCAAACGGACGGAAGTGAACCCGGTACCGGAGCAGAGTGGATGAGCAAGGAAGACCAACGCCGCGCGGACCGCGTGCGGGAGGCCCTGGATCGATACGAGGCCCCCTTACTACGGTACGCAACGCGCCTAACCGGCAACAGCGAGCTGGCGCGGGACATCGTGCAGGACACCTTTTTAAAGCTGTGTACGGCGGAGTTGGATCAGATTGAAGCCTACCTCGCCCCGTGGCTCTACCGGGTCTGCCGCAACCGCGCCCTCGATGTCCTCAAGAAGGAAAACCGCATGCAAGCCCTGGCAGAAGGACAGGCGGAATCCCGCCCCGATACGAAACCGGCCCCTGGCGCCGTGGCCGAAGGCCGCGAGACCGAGGCCCTGGTCCACGCCGTGCTGGCGGGACTCCCGGCGAAAAACCAGGAGATATTCCGCCTCAAATTTCAGAATGAACTCTCCTATCAGGAAATCAGCGAGGTCACGGGGCACGATCTGAACAACATCCGCTACGTGATCCACACGACCCTCAAGACCCTCCGCCAACAACTCCAGGGCCGCCTCAACCCGGCCGTGGGCCAGTAAAGGAGTCCCCCCCATGCGACTCGAACTCGATGATCCGCGCCTGATGGACTATGTCCTCGGCGAATTGAACGAAGGTGAAGCCCTCACCGTGGCCGCCGCATTGGAACAGGAAGAAAACAAGGAAGCCCGCGAACTCGTGGAAGAACTGCGCGGCGTCACGGAAATGACGCGGCGGATCCTGCACGAGGAAGACCCGGGCGTGTCGCTGAGCGATGAGCAGCGCGCCGCGATTGTGGGGACGGTGAGCGGGGCGGAGAATATGGTGCCGTTTCGCAGGCAAATGCTCCAAGCGCTTGCGAGCGTTGCGGCTGTCCTGGTTATCTTCTTCCTGATGCAAATTGCGATTCCGAAGTATGGGATGCTCCCTAACCCTGTGGCGTTACGAGTCCAAGAATCAGCGGCACGCGCAGAAGCTGACCGACTTGAGAGTCAACTCGCTAGATTGACTGAGCCAGAAGGCATCGCAATAAGTCCCGAGCCGGAGAAGAAGCAGGAGCCAATTCGGGCCGGCGTCGAAGTCCATGACTTGACCAAAACCTACAGCACCTCCGAAGCTGAACCCATTCCTCCAGAAGAACGCCGCGTAGTAATGACCGACATCGGCGGTGCCCCCTTCGGCACGCCGGGCAACGGTGGTTTCGACCCGCGCACTGGGCTTGAAACCCAGCCCTCCAAGGACGAATATTTTGGACATGACGCTATCGGTGGGGCGGGCTACGGTCGAGTTCCTGAATCTGACGCCAGCACCCCCGAGGACCCTGCAATCGTCGAAGCGCGAAACCGCCTCGAAATTAAAGCCAATGTTGGTGATGGGCTGAGCTTGACGTATGAGAACGGGACCGGCGAAGCGGCGAATAAATCCTACAACCGTCCTGATCAATCCGCCCCAAATCCTACACTTGCAGAAGGCAGCCTCAAAGAGAAGCCAAAAGAAGAACCCAAGCCCAAAGAAATGCCCAAGCCCGCTGAAGAACAATGGGCCGAATATAACGTCGGCAATCTGACCGGCCAGACCGCGCTGCCCGAGCATGTGGCGTCCCATATGCCGGAAGACGAAATCGGACTTAAGCTCGGCGCCGAAAGCGATACCTTTCGCGAGCCATGGCAGTGGAACACCCCCACCGACAAGCCCACGGAAATCGTCGGCGGTCCCGGCACGGAGACTTACGTCAAGGTTGCGGGCGTGAAGCCCTTTGTTGCGGTGAAGGACGAGCCCCTGTCCACTTTCAGTATCGATGTGGACACGGCGGCCTACAGCAACGTGCGGCGTTTCTTGAGCCAGGGTCAGTTGCCCCCGGCGGACGCGGTGCGTATTGAGGAAATGATCAACTACTTCGCCTACAGCTATCCCCAGCCGACGGATGGGCGTCCCTTCGCGGTGGCGGTCCATGGCGCGCCCGCGCCCTGGGCACCCGAGCGGCAGTTGGTGCGCATCGGCGTGAAGGGCAAGGAAGTGCCCGCCAGCGAGCGGCCCCCGGCGAACCTCGTCTTCCTGCTGGACGTGTCCGGCTCCATGGGCGACGCGAACAAGCTGCCCCTGGTAAAGGAGTCCATGAAGACGCTCCTCAGCCAGCTCCGGCCCAACGACCGCGTGGGCATCGTGACCTATGCGGGCGATGCGCGTCTCGTGCTCGGCTCCACGCCGTGCGGCGAGGGTGCGGCGATCACGCAGGCCATCGAAAGCCTCAATTCCGGTGGCAGCACCAACGGCGGCGGCGGCATCCAGATGGCCTACGACCTCGCCCAGAGCAACTTCATCAAGGAAGGCATCAACCGCGTCGTCATGGCGACGGATGGCGACTTTAATGTCGGCACGACGGAACACGGCGACCTCATGGGCATGATTGAGGCGCGGGCAAAGTCGGGCGTTTTCCTGACGACCCTGGGCTTTGGCATGGGCAACCTGAAGGACTCCACGCTGGAGCAACTCGCCAATCGCGGCAACGGCAACTACGCCTACATCGACAACCACGCCGAAGCGCGCAAGGCCCTGGTGGACCAGCTCTCGGGCACGCTCCAGACCATCGCGAAGGACGTGAAGATCCAGGTGGAATTCAACCCCGCGCGGGTGTCCCATTACCGCCTGCTGGGCTATGAAAACCGCGCCCTGGCGAACCAGGACTTCAACGACGACACGAAAGACGCCGGCGAGATCGGCGCGGGCCACACTGTGACGGCCCTCTACGAAATCATCCCGGCGGGTGCGACGCCCGTGACGGGTGTGGACGCGCTCAAATACCAGAGCACCGCGCCGAGCGCTACACCGGTGCCTGCCGAGCCCTCCGCGCCCAGCGTGGATCCGCTGAAGTACCAGACCGGCATTCCCGCTCCCGGTGCCGACGTGGCACAGCCCGTCAAACCCGGATTCGGCGGTGAAGAGCGTTTCGCGCCGGAACCTATGCCCGTGCCCATGCCGGTGCCCGCGGGCGAGTGGCTCACGGTGAAAATGCGCTACAAGCAGCCCGAGGGCAATGAAAGCACAAAGATCGACGTGCCTTTGCTCGCCATGAACGGCGACCTGCGCGAGGTCGATGCGGACTTCCGCTTTGCCTCCGCCGTGGCGGCCTTCGGTCAGGTATTGCGCAACAGCGGCTACCGGCACAGCACGAACTTCGACCGGATCATCGAGCTGGCGCGCGGCGCGGCCAACGGTGACGTGGATCGTGAGGCCTTCGTGGACTTGGTTATCACGGCGAAGACGTTGAGTACACAGAATCGCTGAGGCTGCGGCAGGGGGAAATTCCGGCGGGTGCGAAAGCGCCCGCCGGAGGGGGACGGACACGCGCCCACGACTTCTTGGGGCGCAATCACCGTACTCACCTCAGGGCACTTCCGGTCGGGACGAGATCGTTGACGCGCGTGCCTGTCCCAGGGGATGGGTGGGTGGATTTGGTGCAGCATCGAAACCCGATTCCAGCATCCCAAGGGACATGCCGCCGCTTCGGTATGGGCTTTGTCCGACAGGGTTGATGTTGGGGTCCTTGTTTTTTGGCGCGATTGTTTTGGGCCCTTGCGGCGGTACGTCCCTACGCGGGGACGGACACGCGCACACGACTCCTCCGAGCGGAAGCAATCTCGGGTCACCCAGACCACCATGAGTAACGACAACAGCCGCAACGCGCGTGCCTGTCCCGGGGGATGTGTGGGTGGATTTGGTGCTGAGGCAGTAACCTCGAATCCACATGCCTGCACCAATCCGCGTAGCGGATGGCAGTCTGTAGCCTGGGGCTTCAGCCCCAGGATCAATTGCAATGTCGCGTTGAATCCGCGAAGCGGATGGCAGAGTAGAGTGACCCGATTCTGCCGTCCGCTTCGCGGATTCGTTGCTTGGTCGCACCGTGATCCTGGGGCTGAAGCCCCAGGCTACAAACTGCCGCTCCTCCGGAGCTGGAATTCTTGGAGAATTAATGTCTACTTCGTCATACCCTCTGGACGCTGCTGTTCAAGAATGCAAAGCACGCTGAAACCCGCTCAACCTGTTTTATCTTTTCGAGGGAGCAAAAGGACCGGTCGCGCTGCCGTTGGCGTATTGAGTGAGCCTCGCCACGGGCACACGAACCGCCCTTTCGGGCGGATCGCGTGGCACGTTTGGAGGGTTGGGTGGACTTGGTGCTGTATCGAGTCACGATTCCAGCTTCCCCAGGGACATGCCGCCGCTTTGGTATGGGCTTTGTCCGACAGGGTTGATGTTGGGGTCCTTGGTTTTTGGCGCGATTGTTTTGGGCCCTTGCGGCGGTACGTCCCCTGAGTCACGCCCACGCCCCAGCGGCTATTGCCAGCAGGGCTCCGGCGGCGAGCAGCAGGCTGCATCCGGTCCTCGCCGCGTGCGCGAAGTTCTCGGGGCATTCCTCGCGCAACTGCTTTTCCAGGGCGTCGATAATGTCCTTGGATTCCTTCAGGCCCAGGCCCGTGGCTTCCTTATACATCTTGATCGCCGCGATCTTCTGTCCTGCGAAGATGAACTCGGTCATTTTCTTCGCATCTTCTTCCGGTATGTTGCCCATTGATGGGCGGTGTGGCTTCGGGGCAGAGGCGAGGTTCTGAGGGAAGTCCGGATAGTCCCGACGCAATTGCGCTTCCATGGCGTCGATAAACTCCTTCGATTCCCTGAGCCCCATGCCAGTAAGTTCTTTGTACTGTTTGATTGCCTCGATCTTTTGCCCCGCCAGAATCAGGTCCGTCAACCTGCCGGTCTCTTCATGCGATAGTTCGTTCATCGGTTAACTCCTTCCACGTTTGAGCAGTTTCTGCACCATCGTATCATGTTCAAACAGCGCGGGGATCTTGTCCGCATCCAGCAATTCGCCCTCCGGCAGCAGCCCCACGCGCCAGGCGGCTTCGCCGAGCACACTGGCTGCACTGCGGCCCTCGGCGCGGTAGTCCCGCAACCCTTTCGCAAAATCCCGCTTGCTGAGCTTGGCCCCATCCGGCGCGGCGATGAGTGGGTGGTGCAGGAACGTCGGCGGCGCTTCGCGCCCAAGCAATCTGCCCAGCATCACCTGGCGCCCCGTGGAGTCGAGCAGGTCCTCCCCGCGAATCACGAGATTGACGCCGTGCTCCGAATCATCGACGACCACGGCAAACTGATAGGTCCAGCAGCCATGGCGATCTTTAAGGAGCAGATCGCCGCATTGGCGGGACGGCGTCTGCCGCAGGGTGCCCATCCGGACGTCCTCCACGACGACCATTTCATCGTCCAGCCGCAGGCGTGTTCCGCCCTCCACATCCGGTCGATATCCGGCGTCGCGGCAGTGTCCGTCGTAGCACAATTCGGCCCCCTGTGCGCCGGTGCGTTCGAGAATAGCCGCACGGGAACAGGTGCAGGTGTAAACAAGGCCACGGGATGCGAGTGACTCGAGGGCGGTCTGATAGCGTGTGTCGTTGTCCGACTGGCGATAGGAAGAGGGGCCCCGCTGAAGCGAGTCGAGACTTTCGCCATCCGGAATGAGGCCCAGCCAGTCCAGATCCTCCAGGATGGCAGCTTCATAGGCGGGGCGACAACGCCCCCGGTCGTGATCTTCGAGTCGGAGGAGGACCTGGCCGCCAAGGGCGCGGGTAAGGCCCCAGACGTAAATGGCATTGACCAGATGGCCGAGGTGGAGGTAGCCGGTGGGGCTTGGGGCAAAGCGAGAGACCCACGTGGCCGTTGTATCGGGGGGGATGGTCATCGTCAGCGGTTGATCCTGTGGACAAGTCTGTTTAGTCACAACACTCTAGCTGAACGAAATGCCCTAACTGGGGTTGGTGCATCTTTCCAGGTCGTGGGGCTCTCGGTTTTCTGAGTTTCTCGGCAATCAAATATATTGTAAATCGGCTTGGACTAGAAATGTGCGCCAACGTGGATTAGCCTTCCAGGCTGATACAAAGCTCCCGTTCGACATTGGCGGGCCTTGCTTATTGAGAGTGGACCAGAGTCAGCAGAGGAAAGTAAGGAGCCACTTAAAACCTGGAGAGCGCTTTAGATCAGCCTGGAAGGCCAATCCACGTTGGCGCGCGATTGCGTTTGACGTCACACTACATCTTCACGGTATGGCGATCAGAGACGAAGCACAACAACTTCAGACAGCTAAAATGTTGTGCTTATTCAAATTACACCTTTGGTGCGTTGTCGGCAGGAATGCCCGCGCTCTCAACCAGCGCCATGCCGCTACGATCCAGCGTACCGGCACTTGTTCTTGGGGGCGAATCTGCCACCTTTACTCTACAGGCCGCGCATCTCTCTCGCAAGCGGTGGCATTTCACGGCCGGTACTGGTATTGTTAGGGGCTTGTGTGAGAGCAGTGGACGCGCTTCGGCGCGATGGCATGGCCGGGACCCGGCGAGCACTGGGTCCGGAAACGGGAGAGATGCACATGGCTAGTAAACGCGAAGCGGGCGCAGTACATCCGGGTATTCAGTGGGGGCCCTTCACGGCACGGATCCCGTTTATCCACACGCGCGTGGAATGGCCGGACTTGCTTCAGGGTATTTTTGTCGCGGGTGCTACGGGCCTCGCCACGGTGCCGATTCTTACGAATTTCATGGGGCTGAGCTTCGAAGAGGCCGTGGCCTGCATGTTCATCCAGTCTCTTTTGCTTTGTACCGCCCCGATTCTTTTTGGCGAGCCCTATGCGCCGGGCATGATCACCCCCGCACTGCCCCTGATGCTGCTGGCTATCGGCAGTCCGGACATGACGCCGGAGCAGCGCATTCACTTTATGACGGCGGCGGCGATGAATCTGTCGGTGATCCTGTTTGTATTGGGGATTACCGGGCTGGGGAGCCGCTTTATTGCGTGGATTCCGGATGCCTTGAAGGGCGGCATTATCCTGGGTGCGGCGATTGCCGCGCTCAAGCGCGTGTTTCTGGATGACGCCGAAAAATATCTTTTCGTGCAGCCGATCACCACGATTGCGGCGCTGGTAGTCTGCATGCTGCTCATTTTCTCGGAGCCGCTGCAGCGCTACAAGAAGAAGTTTCGCTGGGTGGCGCTGATCGCCAGCCTGGGGCTGCTTCCCGGATTTCTGACGGCGGCCATCATCGGGCCGCTGACGGGATTCTTCCGCGAAGGTCCTGCGGAAATCGTCTACGATATCCAGTGGGGCTTTCTGATGTTGCCCTTTGGAGACATGTTTGCGAAGATGTCCCCCTTCTCCATCGGCTTCCCCGAGCCCGCAGTGTTTCTTCAGGCCCTGCCCCTGGCCCTTATGAGCTACGTGATCCTGTTCGGCGATATCATTACCGGTACGGAGATCATTCACGCGGCGGAAAAAGCCCGGCCCGACGAGAAGATCGACATCAACACGAACCGCAGCCACATTTCCATTGCCATTCGCAATGCCATCCAGTCGCTCACGGCCCCCTTCTTCCCCTACCAGGGCGCGCTTTGGACGGGGGTTCAGGTGGTCATCGTTCAGCGCTGGACCGATGGCCGCAAGTCCATGGACTCCATCTTCAGCGGCATTCACTCCTACTATGTGTTTGGCGTGCCCGTCCTGTGGTTCTTCCTGCCCATGGTCACGGCGTTGAAGCCGCTCATGGGGGTGGCCCTGTCGCTGACCCTGGTCTTGACTGGTTTCGCCTGTGCCTTTGTGGCCATGGCCATTCCCAAGACGACCATCGAGCGGGGGGTGGTGCTGTTTACGGCCGTGGCGCTGGCTATCTTCAATCCCTGGGTCGGTATGCTCGTCGGTATTGCGGCCACGGTTCTGCTGGTGGGAACGGCCGCGCACCATGCGCCGGATGACGAGATACCGCTTTGAGAAAGGCGCTCGGGATGTTTGACTGGAAGTTCCGATTCTGCTAGACTATGCTTTGTTGTAACCCGAAGTTCGGGTTAATCAAGTAGGGACGCCGGTCCCTCACCTTGCGGCGGCGAAAGCCAGCGAGCCGGGTTAGTATGCAGCACAATTGATGCTGCCCGAAATGGGTACGTTCCAAATCGGCAAAGGACTGGCTCCTTTGCCGATTTTTTATTGTGTGGCCCCCGGAGCCGGGGTCCGATGCCGGATTCAGGCCCAACGTAACCCGGGGCACGTCCCAGAGGAGGTTTTACTCATAGCCAGGCCGCCAATCAAGCGAGAAGAAGACAAGGTCCGCATTAATGAACAGATTCGCGCGCGCCAGGTGCGCGTGGTGGACGACGAAGGCAACCAGCTCGGCATCATGTCGTCGCAGGACGCCATTCGCGAAGCCGTGACCAGGGAACTGGACTTGGTGGAAGTCGCCCCCATGGCCGTGCCGCCGGTTTGCCGTATCATGGACTACAGCAAGTTCAAGTACGAGCAAAAGCGTCGGGCACGCGAATCACGCAAGAACCAGCACACGGTCACGGTGAAGGAAATCAAGTTCCGGCCCAAAATCGACAAGCACGATTTTGAGTACAAGAAACAGCACGTTCGCGACTTCCTCGAAGAGGGGAACAAGGTCAAGATTACGGTGATGTTTCGCGGACGCGAGATGGCCCACCCCGAGTTTGGCCGTGAAATTCTCGTCAAGGTCGTGGAAGAGACGAGGGATTTGACCTCCGGGGATTACAACCCCGCGGCCACCCGCCTCGAAGGACGCAACATGAGCCTCGTGTTGCAGCCCTCCAAGGTCATTAAGTAGACGGGAATGCGTGGTTCGGGATACGCGAAGTCTTGGGGAGTTCTTCCCTGGATAGCGCGTTCCTGTTGTTTTGTTCAGGCGGCCTTACGGCGCCCGATAGCAGGATTCCGGGGTGGAGTTACCCCGGCACCGGCTGTGAGTTTAAACTTTTTCATTACCCCTGATGGAGGGAATGTCAATGCCCAAGATTAAGACCAACCGCGCTGCCGCCAAGCGTTTCAAGAAGACGAAGAGCGGCAAGATTGTATCCCACAAGCAGGGTGCGCGCCACCTGATGAACGGTAAGTCCTCCAAAGTCCGCCGCGCACTGCGGAAGATGACCGAGGTCGCTTCCACCGAGTTGAAGCGCGTCAAGGCGATGCTCCCCTACCTTTAAGTCGGGTTTGCAGGCCAGAAACAGTCGTCACCCAGAACCGCGCCGCCGCTTTAGAACGCCCCCGTGCGTGCGGGTCGAGCCATAAGATTGAAAAACATGCCCCTTCCGCCCAGCGCCGGGTGCGTGTTTAGAGAAAGGAACTTACCATGCCAAGATCTACCAACGCTCCCGCGTCCCGCCAGCGCCGCAAGAAAGTTTTGCAGGAGGCCTCCGGATTTCGCGGAAGTCGCCACCGCCTGATTAAGACCGCCATCCAGGCCGTCGAGCACGCCGGCGTATACGCCTACCGCGACCGCAAGGTGCGCAAGCGCGAATTCCGCAAGCTTTGGATCGCCCGCATCAACGCCGGCGCCCGGGCCAATGGCATCACCTACAGCCGCTTCATCAGCGGGCTGAAGATCGCCAACATCGATCTCGACCGCAAGGTTCTGGCCGATCTGGCCGTTCACGATGAAGCCGCTTTCGCGAAGATTTGTGAGACCGTCAAGGCGTCGATGGAAGCCGTTTCCTGATGCGCATTGTTCCCGCGGTCGATATCCGTGGCGGACTCTGCGTCAACCTCGTTCAGGGTGACTACGATCAGGAGACCGTCTTTTCCGAGAACCCCGTCGCCCAGGCCCAGGCCTGGTGGGACGCCCTCGGCGAAGGCCTCATCCATATCGTGGACCTGGACGGCGCCAAAGCGGGCCGCTGCTGTGTGGAAACCGAGCTGCGTGCCCTCAAGGCCGCCGGCATCCCCTACGAAGTAGGGGGGGGAATCCGCAACCGCGAGACCATCGAGGCCATCTTCGAGGCGGGTGCCAGCCGTGTCATTCTGGGCACGGCGGCCTATCGCGACCCGGCGCTCCTGCGGGAGGCCTGTGCGGCTCACCCCGGCAAGATCGCCGTGGGGATCGACGCCCGTACCGGCAAGCTCTCGCTGAGCGGCTGGCTGGAAGACACGGAGCGCGACGCCATCGCCTTTGCGAAGGAAGTCGAGGCCGCCGGTGCCGCGCGCATTATCTACACGGATATTCTCAGTGACGGCATGATGAAGGGCCCGAACATCGAGGCGACCCGGGAGATGGCCCTCGCCATCAACATCCCGGTGACCATTTCGGGCGGCATGTCCAGTCTGGACGACGTCCGGGCGGTTCGCCCCCTGGAAGCCGACGGCATTGATGAGGTTATCATCGGCCGCGCGCTTTACCTGGAAAAATTCAGCGTCCAAGAGGCCGTGGCCACTGCCGCCGCCTGAGTTCAGCTTAATACGGATTACCAACGGCTTCAGCCCTCCCGCTGAAGCCGTTTCTCTTTTTGGGTAACATCCGCTTGTAACGCTCTTCGCGGACTTGTAGACTTAGGGGCAACCTGCGGTATACCTCTACCGCACCTGTGAATTGACTGGCGGAAGGAATCGAATAATGAAGACCATACTGGTGGCCATTGATTTTTCAGACATCACCAAAGGACTGGTGGAAATAGCCCGGAACATGGCCGAGGCGCACGGGGCATCGCTCCATCTGCTCCACGTCGAGCCGCCTGAGCCGGATTTCGTGGGCTATGAGGCCGGGCCGCAGCATGTTCGCGATCAAGTAGCCCAGGACGCCGTTCACCATTTCAAGGAGGAGAACACCCTGCGTGAACAACTCCGCAGCGAGGGCATCGACGCCCACAGCCTCGTTATCCAGGGGCCGGTTGTGGAGAAATTGCTGGAGCAAGCCGACAAGCTGTCCGCCGACCTCATCATTGTGGGCTCCCACGGTCACGGGGCGGTGTATCACCTGCTGGTCGGCAGCGTGAGCGAGGGACTGTTGATGCGCGCCACCTGTCCCGTTCTGGTGGTTCCCGCAAGGCAGAAGTAGGGGGATATCCGCCGCAGATTGATCGCGGCGCATCTTTGTACTATGTTGCGTATAAAAAGGATATAGAGCAAGACGCAACCATCCTTCTTCCAGGAATACGCCATGAAACCTCATTTCGCCAGGAACCTCGCTACGCTATTGTTTCTCGTTGTCGTGGCCAGCGGTTGCGTCACGTCCGGAGGCCCTCACGGGGCCCTGGCCGCTGGGGAAGCCGCGCCAGCGTTGCGGCCGGAGCAAATGGTCGTGCTCGCGGCTGACAACACCCCAGTCCCGTGGGAAAGTCTGGTGGTGCAAGCGGGAGCGGCCGACATTGTGGTGCTGGCGGAGCAGCACGACGATTTGCTGGCCCACCGCTTTCAGGCGGCCCTTACCGGGGCGCTCTCGGCCCGAGGCCCGGTGGCCGTGTGCATGGAGATGTTCGAGCGGGACGAGCAGGCGCTGGTGGATGCCTATCTGGCGGGTTCTATCTCCCAGAAGACGTTGGTGGACATCACCGACTCGAAGGATTGGGGGGCCATGGGGGCGTGGGACGAGTTTTATCAGCCCATTGTGGATGCCGCCAAAGGGGCCAAGTCGCCGGTGATCGCGGCAAACGCACCGCGCCGCTTCACGCGCCTCGGGAGGCTGGAGAGCTTTGAGTCGCTTGCGACCTTCGCACAGGCCTATCCGGATGAGTTTGTGGTGCCAGCGCCCATCGAGCAGTCGGCCTACTACGAGCGCTTCAAGGCGACAATGAGTCAGCACAGCGCGCCGCCGGCCAAAGGGCAGAAGGGGGACGCGCACGCCATGCCCACCTTGACCGAAGAGCAATTCGAGGGCATCTTCCGGGCGCAGCAGGTGTGGGATGCGACCATGGCGGATTCCGTGGTCAAGGCTTGGCGCACCCATGGCAAGGCCATGCTGATCGTGGGCCAGTTTCACACCGACCACGACGGCGGACTGCTCCTGCGTATAAAAGCGGCGGCGCCGGAGGCAAAGATTCTTACCATCAGCTTGGATAAAGCGGAGTCCGCTACCCTTCGCGAAGAAGACAAAGGCCGGGCGGACTTGGTGGTGTACCGGCCTGCGTCGGGCAAGTGACGCGCGGTCTGGACTGTTTTTTTGTTGACAGACTGAACCCATCGGGCGTATTAAGGAATAGGCGTTCGCCTGTATCGGGCGGATGCTTCCGGCAGTAACGCGCCGTCCGAGGGGTCCTGTTTCTACGACGGCACCGAGACCCCTCTCAACCAACACGAGGGCGAGTCATGTGTACGAATCTTTGGGGAACCTTATTGGGACGCGGCCTGGCCGCTTTTGTGCTGCTTTCGATCGGCGGGGCTGTGGCCGAGGAGATGGCCCGAATAGAGGGCGTCCACTACAAGGACGGAAAACCGGCCCCGGGCGAGATCATTCTGAACTATCAGAAGTCCCACGATCTCAATGATAAGGCCAACACCATCCAGGCGGGCAGTGATGGGAAGTTCGTCTTCGAGTCCGTCCATCCAGAAGAGGTCACCGTGGGGCGCTTTGTGACCATCGTTCAGAAGGTGAAAGACAAAAGCACCACCGCCAGTATGACGAGCCACACGAAGACCCTGTTTCCGAAGCCTGGCGAAACGCTCCAGGTCGAGATCGGCAAGGGCGGTCGAAAGGTTGTCGGAAAAATGGCGGCCAAAGGCGAAACGGATGTCCAGGTCGGCTGGCAGGCGGGAAGCAGTCGCTTCCTGCACAGCAACGTAAAGTGGCCGAATCCACCGGCGAATCTGGAGCGGGAGGAGATACAGGCGTGGTGGGGGACTTTCCAGGAGTCGGATGAAGGAAAGGCCCTACGGGCCGCGGCGACGATGATTGTTGCGGATGTGGAGGAGGACGGGCACTTTTCCATATCGGACGTGCCGCCGGGAGACTATAACCTCTGGATTGAAGTGGGTGACGCAAGCGCCACGGATTTCGGCATGGGAATCGGACAGGCGACTCGCCAGGTAATCGTACCCGAAGGCGATGGGGAGGAACCGATTGATCTGGGCACGGTCGATGTGGAGGTTTACAAGCAATTGAAGGTTGGCGACGCCGCGCCGGCCTTCCAGGTTTCCACCCTCGACGGCAAGTCGCTCAAGCTTTCGGATTTGGCGGGTAAGAACGTGTTGCTCGATTTCTGGGCCACCTGGTGCGGACCCTGTGTGGGTGAAATTCCCAACATGAAGGCGGTCTACGACGAGTTCAAGGACAACCCCGACTTTGTCATGGTCGCTCTGAGCCTTGATGGCGAGGAGGAAACGGTGAAGGAGTTCGTGGAGAAAGAAGGACTCGGGTGGACCCAGGGCTTTCTGGGGGATTGGTCGAAGGCGACCCTTCCCGACGACTATGGCGTGCGGGGGATTCCCCATATCTTCCTCATAGGGCCCGATGGCAAGATTGTGGCCACGGATCTGCGGGGCGAAAGTATCAGACCCGCGGTCGCGAAAGCGCTTGGCAAGTAGCGCCACGGGGGCGCGAGTGATGTTGAGCGCCGACTCGAAATCGGATCCAACGCAATAAGGACTGGCCCATGTTTCTCTCCACATTTCGCTTACATCGCTGGCGACACGCGGCCCTCGGGATCGTGGTGGGACTTTGCGGGTGCTCATCCGAAATGGCGCGCATTGAGGGAGTAAATTATGTCGAAGGATTTCCCGCACGGGGCAAGCTCATTTTGATTTACCACGATACTGAGGAAACGGGCGCGGTACCCGAAACCGTATTTGCCAATGATCAGGGGGAGTTTGTCTTTAAGCGCGTTCGCCCGGTGGAGTTGACCGTGGGGCGAACCTTCGGGCGAACGCCACCCCAGACCTCGAAGGAAATCGAGATGCGGACCACCCACACGCGGCGGCTGTTTCCTGTTGCGGGCGAAACCCTTCACGTGTCGATTGGCGATGGGAAAGGCGTCATCAAGGGAAAGGTTGCTCTACCGAAAGGCCTGGGCCCAGATTTGCAAATGCTGCCACGAGCGTCTGGTCAGTTGAACTCGAAGACGACGGAGCCGATTCCGCCTGCGGGTCTTTCGGCGGAGGCCCTGGAGAATCGGAAGGCGGCACATGCGGCCTCCGAAGAAGGCGGGGCACAGCGCGGGACATTGCAGCACTACCTCTTCGATGTTGATACCAGCGGCAAGTTTCGACTGGAAGGGGTATCGCCGGGGGATTATGTGCTTTCGATCCGTTTGGGCGAGACCAATGTAATCATCAGTGAAGTATTGATTGGGCCTGCGGTGGCCGATGTCACCGTTCCCGAATTGGATAAGATAACCGAAATTGACGTGGGAAAGGTCCATTTTGCGGAACAAAAAGGGCCCGAGATTGGCACGATGGCACCGGCCTTCAATGTGTCTACAGTGGATGGTTCGCCCTTGTCGCTGGCCGATTTCGCTGGCAAATATGTGTTGCTCGATTTCTGGGCCACATGGTGTGGCCCCTGCGTAGATGAAATGCCCGCGCTGAAAGCGATACACGAGAAATTCAAAGAGGAACCGGACTTCGCGATGGTGGGGCTGAGCCTCGATACGGATATCGACACCGTTCGCAGGTTCGTAGCCGATCGCGGTTTAAATTGGACACATGGATTTCTGGGCGATTGGGAAAAAACGGACCTGCCTCGATCCTATGGCGTGTGGGGCATTCCCGCGCTGTTTCTCATTGGGCCGGATGGCCGCGTGGTGGAGCGAAATATGGACGGAGCGCGTGCAATGGATGCCGTAGCAACGGCGCTGGCCGACTAGTATTTCCTATTCATGTCTTCGTGCATGGCGACGACAGCGTCGCGCACGGTTTCGGCCAGGACTTTGCGATCACCTTCCGCTTTGATGGGCGCGCCGAATCGGACCGTGGCGTGGACGCCGTTGAAGCCGAGGAAGCGCATGACGTGGGGCCCCATGGGTGTGCCGCGCCAGTAGGCGATGTCCTGGGTGACGTCGATGGCGGGATCGTCCGCGCGCCATTTGATGCACACCGGAACGATATCCACACCGCCGTCCAGCGCGGGCTGCAATAGCGGTCCGCGAAAGGGAAGAATGACATCGCCGCCGCCTGTCGTGCCTTCAAGAAACACGCAGACGTTGTAGCCCTCCTGAATGCGCCGGGCGATGCTATCGTTGGTGGCGGACAGGCAGCGGATATTATCGCGATCCACCGTCAAGTTGCGGGAGAAGCGGAAGAGCCAATTGAAGAGGGGCCACTTGAGCACATCAGCCTTGGATACATACCACATTCGCGTGGCTGTGCTCAGGGCGCAGATGTCCGCATAGGTAATGTGGTTTGGCGCGATGAAAGAGCCCTTTTCGGGCGGGGCACCCTCCACGGTGACGGAGTGAATCCCGGCGGCGCGCCCCATGGCCGTAAGCCAGTCCTGCGTGCCCTGGTAGAGCAGGCGTACTCGGTCCGCTTCGCTGCGGAAGCGGAACTGGCCAAGATAGTAGGGTGGCACTACACGGACCGTTGCCAGCAGCATGTTAGTCATGCGCAGGGCGGTACGCAGGCGGCTCGAACGGGCACGGGGCACCGCTATTTCTTGCTCTTGGGTTTCTGCAGTCACTTCTTAAGTTCCCAGTTGCCTTGGCCACGGCCCTCAAGTATAGCGCAGCAACTGGCCGCGGTTGAAATAGCGCAAAGTTCAATCGGGTCTGGGCGGACTCGCCTTCAGCCAATTTTCCAAACGCAGCATGCCCTCATCCATACTGACGGAAGGCCGGTAGCCGAGGTCACGCTTTGCCCCGGAGATATTGAACCAGTGGGCGGTCGCGAGCTGGCGGGCGACGAAGCGGGTCATGATGGGCTCTTCCTTCTTGCCCAGTGCGCCGTAGACCTTTTCCAAAGTCGCGCCGGCGAAGTAGGCCACGGCCGGAGGGACCCTTCTGGTGACTTGCGGCAGGCCGCCCGCCTTCAGGATTCTGTTGATGAGCGCGCCCATGGGGATGGGCTCATCGTTGGAAATGTAGTAGGCCCTGCCCGCGCAGGCGGCGTCGGGGTTGAGCACGTCCAGCGCGCACAAATGGGCCTCGGCGGCGTTGTCGATATAGGTCGCGTCGACGCGGTTCTTTCCGCTGCCCACGAGCTTGAGCTTGCCCGCCATCGCCCGCGCGATAACCCGGGGGACGAGGTGGTGATCGCCGGGTCCCCAGATGAGGTGGGGACGCAACGCCACGGTCGACAGCGTGCCACCGTTTGCCGCGATTACATCGCGCTCGGCTTGGGCCTTGGTCGCCGCGTAGTGGCACAGGAAGTTTTCCGCATAGGGCATGGACTCGTCCACGCCATCTTCGTCTTTACCAGCGAAGGTGACACTCGGCGTGCTGGTGTATACCAGCTTCGGCACGGCATGGGCCTTGCACGCGAGAATGACATTGCGCGTGCCTGTCACGTTGGCCTCAAAGTATTCGTCATAGTCACCCCAGACGCCCGCCTTAGCCGCCGTGTGAATGACGGCATCACATCCTTCCGTTGCCGCCGTAACGGCATTCGCATTGGACAAATCGGCCTGTATGCATTCCACGCCCTTGGCCTCAAGCGCGGGATACTTCCCACGGGAAATACTCCGCACTTCGATACCCCGCGCCAACAACTGATCGATGATTGCGCCGCCGAGAAAACCGCCGCCGCCCGTTACCAATACCTTCATCAAAACTTTTCCTTGGCCCACTCGGCCAGTGCCTCACGGAAGATCTTTGCATTGTGGCGCACGTCCACCGGAAAGCTGGGGTGAAACAGAAAATTGTGAATGGAGCGCGTAATTTCGTGCTTGCCGCCAATCTCCTTGAGCGCCGCAAGCAGGGCTTCGTCGTCGAGGCCGCCAGTGTTGCCCGATTTTTCCACGCAAAGCACGGGGATGGTGACGCCGCTCTTCACCACGCCCACAAGGGCCGTACGCTTCACCGCCGGGTGGGTGTTGAAGATACGCTCCACGGGAATCGTGAAGAGCGTGCCTTCCGGCGTCACCACGCGGTGGGCCTTGCGCCCGCACATCCACAGGCGACCCTTTTCGTCGAAGTAGCCCACATCGCCCATGCGGTGATAGATGATACCCAGCTCGGGGTGCTTGATCTTCGCCTGGTTGGAGGATTCGGGTCGGTTGAAATAGGCTTTTGTGACCACGGGGCCCGTGACGGTGATTTCGCCGATCTCGCCCTGCGCGCAGTGGAGCTTTTCCGACCAGTGCTGGATGGGCTCGTCGGTAATCTGGATGATGGAAACTTCCACGTCGCGCACGGAGCGGCCGACGCAGACGCCCGCGCCGTTGTCGGTGGCTTCCACCGTTTCGCTGAGCAGTTCGTTGGTGCCGATATAGGCCACGGGCAGGGCCTCGGTGGCACCGTAGGACGGGAAGATTTCCACGCCATCCGCCAGCAACTTGCAGAAGCGCGCGAGGGAGGGATTGGTTGCCGGTGCCCCTGCGGAGATGACCCGCTTGAGGCTCGGCAAGAGAACCCCGTTGGCGATGCCATGCTGTCCCACCAGCTCGATCAGCGCGGGGGAGGCGAAGAGGTTGGTCGCCTGGTGGTCGTGGATCGCGTCGATGATGTGCTGCGGGTTCGAGGCGGCCGGTTGGCTCGCATCCATATCGGGAATGATCGCGGCCATACCCAGGGGCGGACCGAAGAGGGCGAAGAGGGGGAAAGTGGCCAGGTCCTTTTCGCCGGGGGTGATGCCGTAGTTTTCGCGGAGGATCTCGACCTGCGCGTTGAAGACTTCATGGGTGTATACCGCGCCCTTGGGCACGCCCGTGCTGCCGCTGGTGAACAGTATGGCGGCGGTCTCGTCGGGCTTCGGCTCCACCGGCGCGAAGGGCCTGGTGTCCTTCAGCGTGATGCCGTCGAGGGTGTAGCCGCCCCAGGTGAGCTTGCGGCCCACGGTGACCAGCGTCTTGATCGTCGGCTTGCCCCAGCCGAGCAACTGGCGCGCCGCGTGGGCCTTGGGGATGCCGATGAAGGCCGCTGGCTCCGCCTCGGCCAGGCAGGCCTTCAGATTCTTCATGCCCATGCCGGGATCCACCAGCACAGGGACCGCGCCGACTTTGAACAGGGCAAAGGTCAGCGCGAAAAACTCGAGACTCGGCTTCACCATGAGCACCGTACGCACCCCGCGCGAAATACCGATGCGGTCCAGGCCGTGGGCAATGCGATCGCTCTGGTCGTCGAGCTGCTTCAGCGTATAGGACGCGTACTTGTGCCTTCCCGTGCTCCCGCCGGGAAGCTGGACGCTCACCGCGAGGTGATCGGGATGCAGCGCGGCCATGCGCGGAAGATGCGCGGCGATATTGCCAGATAGGGCTGGTGATTCGGTTGTCATGGTCTATTCCTCATGCGTTGCCCCGGACAGTGGCTACTACGCTCCTCCATCATACCTCAACTCGGGTGGTTCTATTCGAGGTTGTCGACTCATTCCCAAGCGGAGCTCATGTCTTTACCCATATATTTCGACGTCTATTTTGCTGCATCACCTTGCAGATAAGATGTTCTCATAGCCACGCAGTGGCGGCATATCGTAGCCCAGGCGTGAGCGAAGCGAACCCTGGGATAGGTGGAAAATAAGAGTTTCAGCCCTAGCGGGGCGGCATAGAATGTTCGTGTGGCGTGCCGCCAGGCCATCTATGTCACCCCATGCGGGGTTGAGAACTGAAAAAACGCTGTACCCAGGGCTCGCTTCGCTCGCGCCTGGGCTACGATATGCCGTCCCTGCGGGACTAAGACGATACACTCCTACTCAGGGAAACTCATGGGCAATGACAAGAGCGCAGCCTGGGAACGAGGTGGGGGAGGGACCTTCGGTAATACTCAGGCGAACTGTAGCCGACGTCCCTTGGGCTCGGGGATGGCGCGTCCAAATTCACGCGCGGTATCCAGCCAGAGATCCATGGCGTCGCCACAGTTGGCCAAGGCGGATTCCGGGGTGATGCCGTGGGCCATGCAGCCAGGGAGTTCTGGCACTTCCGCCACGTAGACGGAGTCTTCCTCGCTCCAGTAGACGATGATCTCATATTTGTGTGTCACTAGTCTTCCTCGACATTCGGTGCCAAGCCGTGGGCGGTGAATCCGACACTCTCGTTCCCAAGCTCCGCTTGGGAATGCAGTCCCCGGAGCTCTGCTCCGCATAGCGCGGGAGGTCGATGAGGGACGTACTCACTGCCCTACATCGGCAAGCGGAGCTTGGGAACGAGGTCGAATATCAATAGGGTCAATCGTATCATTTCGTCTGACCTCGCGCCAGAAATCGCTGTACAAGTCCAATCACCTCGTCCTTCGCGTCTTCCAGAATATAATGCCCGCAATCGGGGAAGCGATACACCTCCGCCTGGGGGAACTGGTCCGTCCAGAGCTTGAGGAAATGCTTGTCAAATACGAAGTCTTTCAGGCCCCAGCAGATGAGCATGGGGCGATCCTGAAACTGCTTCGCTTTCAGATCCACCTCGGTCACGATCGGGTAGGCCGGGTCGTCACCGCGCAGGGGGATGTCCTGAACAAAGCGGAGCGTCGCGATACGGTTGTCCCAGGAGTCGTAGGGCGCGCAATAGGCGTCGCGCAGCTCCTTCGGCATGGGATTGCGCTTGCAGCCGACCCACGCCGCACCGCGCGCGAAGGCGTTGAAGCCGCGGACGAGCACCGTTCCCAGCCAGGTGTTCCGGCAGATCCAGAGGCCCAACGGAAAGCGCTTCGCGGCGGGCAGGTGAAAGGCGGAGGTGTTCAACACCACGATCTGCTTCACCCGCTCCGGATGACGCGTGGCCCAGGCCATCCCGATCATGCCGCCCCAGTCATGCACCACGAGGGTGATGTTCTCCGTGACGCCCAGATGATCGAGAAGCGCCTCCAGATCATCCACGCGGTTCTTGAGCGTGTAGGTGTACTGGTCATCATCCGGCTTGTCCGACAGCCCGCAACCAATATGGTCTGGCGCTATGCAGCGGTATTGGCCCTTCAGCGCATCGATGAGATTGCGGTAGTAGAAGGACCACGACGGATTGCCGTGAACCATGACCACGGGATCGCCCTGGCCCTCGTCGACGTAGTTGTACTTGAGGCCGTTGCGGTTGATGTGTTTGGGTTTGAAAGGGAAGTTATAAACGGGCATTTACTATGCTTTCATCTGGTGTCGAGTTTTACTTTCTGCCTGTGTACTCAGGAACCAATCTAGATACTAGCCACTCCATTTGCAATCACTCAAACCAACAGTTGTGAGCTCTCGCCCAGTCGGGCCACCAAGTAGCCTGACCCATCCCATGGAGTGGCTATGAAATATCTGGCGTTCTGTGCCAGTTCTTCAAGTTGATTGAAGTCAGTCTTCCCATCGGGGTGGCTGGCAAAGTAACCGTTATGTGACGTCAATATCAAAGCAAAGTATGGAAGATCGGGAACCTCACGTAGTGAGCATTCAATTCTCTCACAGGAGTCGCCGGGAATTGATACGTGATACAAAAGTGATTCATTGTAAAACACGCGCGAACCCCAGTCCCATCCATCGTCGAAAGTGGCATCTTTAGAGCTTAGGAATGCTTCGATGACGCAGACATGTTCTTCGGGGTTTAATTCGAGAAACTCTCGAATAAATCGGGCTAAAGGCCCTATGACTGACTCCTGCGGTATGTAAGTATCCCATAGATACTCGCTTTCAATTACTTCGTGCGCAAGCGTCCTTGGTAGAACTGCAAAAGTCTCAAGAATTTCATGATTCGCTTTTTCCAGCAATCCGATCAGTCTTGTGAAGTTGTATTCAGACAAGTGTTTGCTGATGACGTCGTGACCCCGTTTTTCAAGGTCTACACGTAATACTTCGTCATCTGCCATTATTAGCCGACCTTCTTTTTTCTCAATTGCGAAAAGCTTATTCGTGAGGATTTGTGTCCATTCGTGGTTGGGTTTCTTAGTCTTACCACCGCAATCCCAGCATCATGCAATTCAACCCACTTCCAATCCCGAGAAACGCCACCCGATTCCCCGCGACCAAATGTCCCCGCTCACTCGCAATCGCCGCTGTGATCGGCAGGGACACTGTCCCCATATTGCCGAGGTAGCCGAAGGTCGCGAAATCTTTCTCCGGCACGATCTGAATCGACTTCAGGATCGCGTCCTTATTTGCATGGCCTACCTGGTGGCAGATCACCTTGCCCACCGCGTCACGCGTCCAGCCCATCTCCGCCAAGAGCGCCTCCCACGTCGCCAATCCGAGCGACACACCGTGCTTCAACACCGACACCGCGTCCGTGCTCATGAACTGCCTGCGCAACGGCCCCTCCACCCGCTCCAGGCCCCAGGTGCAGAGGCCGTGGTGTTCCGGCGCAGCCAGAGAAACACCGCCGAGGACCTGGTGCTGCTCTTCCGTGGGCCGAAAGGAGCCATCGGTCACCAGCACGGCCACCGCGCCCGAACCACCGGTCATGGTGGCGAGGCACTCGATGTAGAAAGCCATCGTCGGGTTCGCCAGCATTTTTTGGATGGTCTCTTCGACGATGTCCCGAGCCGTTTCCGCCGACACCACGAGGCCCGCGCGGATCTGGCCGAGTTCGATGCGGTTGGAAACATCCATGACCCCGTTGATGACGCCCAGACAGGCGTTACTGATGTCGAAAATAGCGGTATTGCCGCCGATGCCCAGCTCCGCCGCGACGCGACACGCCGTGGCGGGTTCGAAGTTGTCGCGCCCGACGCCGCAATAGACCACCGCGCCGATCTCGGCGGGTGTGACGCTGGATTGCGCGAGCGCCTTGCGTCCTGCTGCGATGGCCCCGTCGCTCAGGGCGTAGCCTGCAGGCCACCAGCGCCGCTCGTGGATACCGGTGAGCGACTCCAACTGCCCGAAAGGGATGTGGAGCTTCTCATAGAGCGGCGCAAGCGACTCTTCGATCTCGTCGGAACTCACCACCACGGGCGCGAGTTCGTAGCCGATGGTGTCGATGTAGGACTTGGTGTATTTCATAATTCCTCAGGGACAGCGGCGCCGCATGTCTGCGGTTCGCGAATCAATCTACTGGTGATACAAACTCAATTTGCACGAGGACAAGAAACCGCAACTGGCGCGGCTGTCCTGTCGTGTGCGGAATACACTCGGGCGATCACGGCTGCTTCCGCCATCGTGGTGTAAGTTCACGTTGCCTCTGCTAGCAACAGGACAGCCCCGGACGTAGCAGTTGACCTCGCTCGGACTGAAAAACAATGTCATGCATGGTTCTCTATTGCATTCCAAGTCACGAGTCCGACGCTGTCCCTACGCGCAAACTAAATTTCTTCATCTGATAGATCACGCGGCCATCGACGATGAGAAAGCCATCGGCATGGATGAGACGCCTGTCATCATCAATGCCCGTGATCACCGCCTCCACTGTCACTTCGTTGTCCGTGGGGATAATCTGGCCTCGATAGATCCATTCGTGCTCTTCGCCCACGGCAATCGTCTCGAAGTGGGTGGAGGCATCCGCGTCCCAACGCTGTACCGCGAAATATTTGAGCAATTGCAGGAAGGACTCCAGGCCCAGCGAGCCGGGGCACACCGGGTCCTCGAAGAAGTGGGCCTCGAAAAACCACGTGTCGGGCCGCACCTTCAGGGTGCCTTGGATGAAGCCAAGTCCGGTGGTCCCGCCCTCGGGTGCATAGATCGTAACCTGGTCCAGCATGCGCCACTGGTCATCGGGGAAGGGCGTCTCCGCCGGATAGGTGACAGGCGCGCTCGCGGCGATGTCCTGCGCGGTCGGCTGATAGCGTACGGCCTCGCGGATGCCCACTTGGTCGGCCAGGGCCGCCTGGGAGAAAAAGCCGAAGTAGGTCGTGCCTTCGTAGAGGCAGCCGGTCGTGCCATGCACCGCCATGTGGTAGTGCTGGATGATCATGCCGCCGGAATTCGACACCGCCGTCATTTTCACCTTCACGGTGATGGTGCCCGTCGCCGTCGTCACCGCCTGATGCTGAATGGCCTTGCCGCCGAGGTTGCGGAATTTCAGATCGATCTCGCTGGTGAGCGCCGAGCCGCAATAGGCCGCAAGCCAGCCGCAGGGCTGGAGTGCTATCTCCAGCAGCACGGCAAAGGGCATGTCGTTCTGGCGGTTCGCACCGAAGTACCACTCGTCGGCCGGAATATCATACTGCGCCTCCACCGTAGGTCCCGCCTCCAGCACGAAGGGCGTGCCGGTGACAGCAACAACGCGGTCCAGAAACTGATAGGGTGGACGGGGGAGGCGCGCAATCTTACGAGGCTGGCCCGGATCAAAGATTGCGTAGCGCGCGCCAAAGGCCTCCGAGGGCTTGCCCGACGAAAAGGCGAGAATCTGTTCGTAGGTGTAGATCGCGGGGCGGGGTGTGCCGTCGTTGTTTCGAACGTTGCCCCACAGTGCCTCCAGCCCCTCGCGGGTCTGGCCCTGCAACTGGATCGACATGCTCCCGATATCCACGATGGCCTTGCCGTCCGCGTACATGCGCGCATCGGCAATGGCGTAGGGCTGGGGACCGTAGCCCAGTTCCTTGATGTTGACCTCGTAGGTCACCTTCTTCGTCGTTTCCAGCACCTGACCGCGGCATTTGAGCTTTCCGGTGACTCCAGGGCGCGGTTCCCAATAGGCGGAATCCGCCTCGGCCACCCAGCCCATGCGCATGAGGTAGATGCGAAGCGTGTGGAGGCAGCACTCGAACATGAGCGTGCCGGGCATGACGCGATCATCCACGAAGTGGCACGTGATGAACCAGTCATCGGGATGGATGTCGGCCTCGGCCACGATCTTCCCGAGGCCAAAGCGACCACCACCGGGCGTAAGCTCCAGCACACGGTGCACGAGGTTCATCTTGCCATCGGGAATCCGAACAGGATTCCGGAGCGGCAGCGCGGCAAAGGTATCGCCGAAGCACCCGGCCATATTGCCCACGCGCAGCGCGTTGACTTGGACATCGTTGTAGGAGGCAGGTGTCATGGGAACCAGTTCGCGCCAGTCGGACGGCAGCGTGCCTTTGTCGTTCTGCAGTGCCAGTCGTGAATCCACCACACCCTGACCCGCCGCGAGGTCCTCTTCGGTGAAGAAACCCGCGCAACCGTTGCGCATGGTCATGAGCGGCTTGCCGTCCACCGTGGCGTCGAACCAGAATTTGAAGAACCACGGATTGCCATGGCGGAAGAAGTGATCGATATGAATATCGTAGCGGATGACCTGGCCCGCCACCGGCGTGTGATCGAGGAAGGTCACTTCGGCGTCGAGCAGGCGATACATAGCCTTGCCCTTGGTCTCAAAATCGATGCCGAGATAGCCCGAGAGGAACAAGTCGGCCTGGCCCGCCTCCACCGCGACGCAGGTGGGGATGTGGCCGCCATCGAGATACCAGCCGTTGTGCAGCACGTCGTGCTCGGTGACCACGCGGCCCGATCCCATGGAACGGGGCTCGCCTTCCAGCGCGGTGATGCGGTCCACCAGCATGAGGGGCTCGTCGGGCAGGCGCACGCGCGTGGGGTGCGAGTCGATCTCGGCAAAACGCGGTCCAAGCATCTTCGCAATGGAGCCGATGGCGAACTCCATGCACTGATCGCGGTCGAAGACGACATCGGTGCGCACGGGCGCTTCCATCACCAGCGGTGCAAGCGTTGCACCTGGCTGGGTGAGCAGTTGCATCTGCCACGCGATGCCGCCCGCCATGACCTGTTGCATGGTGTCGGCGAAGCGAAGGTATTGCGCATGGGCCGAGGCTGCGGCGGATTCCGCAAGCGCGACGCTCTCCAGCAGCGCGGGGGAGAGTCCGGGGCTGGCGGCGGGAGGCCAGGCAGACCGATTAGACTGATCTGACCGATCTGCAACCTTCACTCGATCAGTCCGATCCGTCTGATCAGTCCGATTGATCACCGGCGCGTGCGGCTTCGCCTGGGCGTACACCGGCTCGACCTTCGGCACCGGCGGCGCCACATAGGGCCCGCCGCCCAGCGCGATACGCACCATCGGCTTATCCGCCACGGCGATCGCGTCGGACGTCTCATGGCCGTAGAGTGCATCCAGGTTCACGGGGATGCCCTCCACCACGAGCTGACCCAGCGTGCGCAATACCAGCGACACCGCGTTCTGTCCGTCATAGCACACCGAACGCGCCATGTGGGGCTTGTCCGCAAGAATGCGGCTGATCATGCGGCTGCACGAATTGCCCGGACCCATCTCGATGAAGAATCGGGCGCCCTGGGCATAGGCTCCTTCGATGACGGCGGGGAAGTCCACGCCGTCGATGGCCTGCGCCAGCACGGAATCGGCGGCGCTCTCGCGACTTACGGTGTAGCTCTTGCCCCAGGCACCGCTGAAAAATTGAATGCCCTTCGGCGGCGTGGTGTTGAAGAGGTGGAGATCGCGGTATTCTTTCTCCACTTCCTTCACCACGTCGCAGTGCACGGTGGTCACGCCTTCCAGGGGAATGAACTGGCATTCCAGCTTGGCGATCAGTTTTTCGACGGCCTTGCGGTTGCCGCCGATGACAGATTCCTGAAAGGTGTTCGCAATGAGGGGATAGACCTTCTTGCGCTGTTTCAGCGCCTGCTTCGCCACTTTCATGGGGCGATCGATAACGCCCAGCACCCAGTCCACCGCTTCCTGGCCTGGCAGTTGCCACGCGCGCCGCGCGGCGTTGCAGTCGCCCGCGAGTTCGTCCGTGAAGAGGCGCGAATTGGCGATGCGGTCCAGCATCATATCGCGATCGCGCCACGCGCCCAGCGAGAAGAGGCTGGCCGTCTCGCCCAGACTGTAGCCGATGGCCACTTGGGGCTCGATGCCGAAACTGCGCACGAGATCGCTCACCGCCGTGCCGAGAGAAACCTGGCCGAAGATCATGGCCTTGTGGTTTTCATTAAAGTCACGGGCGCCGCGCCAGAACACGTCCGGCTGATACTGCTGGCGGAGGAAGTTGTTTGATGCATCCTGCGCTCGGAGAATGGCCGGCCACTGCGCGAAAAGATCGCGGCCCATCCCGGCGTAGTGGTTGCCCGAACCGGGAAACACAAACGCGATCTTGCCCGTGACCCCAAGCGGGTCGGGTGAATAAAAAACGCGGTCGCGCGCCGCCGGATCCCGAGGCGGCTGAAAGCGTCCACCGATTCCCTGCTCGGGCTGGCTCGTGATCGATTGGCGCAGCAATTCGATCTGCTCGAGCAATTCCGAAACCGAGCGCGCCACCATCGCCACGGAACGTGCGGGATGCACGATGGGTTGCTGTTTCCACCAGGCGCGGGCGATAGACTCGATGCCTGATGCACCACTGCGGTGCGCATGTTGCTTCAGCTTATCGAGCGCGGCGATCAGTGAAGTCGCGCTCTCGCCGGTCAGGACAAACAAGGCCTCTTCGCGTTGCCCCAGTGGCTGTGCAATCGTGGAGACGCACGCGGCACCCTCCAGGACTACGTGGGTATAACCACCGCCCGGCGTCATGCTGCTGGCACCCGTGCGACGCGGGCCGCTGGCTTTGTCGTGGAGCCAGTACTGGGGCGCGTCGGGTGCCCACAGGCGGCTTGTGCCTTTCGTGAGGGCTTCGATGGGCGCAGCCACCCGGCGCAGCGGCGGCAGGATTTCATGATGCAGGCAAAGCGCGGCCTTGAGCACGCCGGCGAGACCGGCCGCGGCGCCCGTGTGACCAATATCATTCATCGCGGTGCCAACGAGGCAATGCTGGATATCCGTCGTGGGATCGTCGTGCGTGAAGAGCGCGCTCAGGGCCTCAGTTTCCACAGTGTCTTCGTTGGCGACCCCGCTGCCGTGGGATTCGAGATACTCGATCGAATCCAATTCGACGTGTCCGTCTTGCGCGGCTCGTTCGACAGCATTGCGAAACGCCTTCGCCGAGCGCGCGGTGTCCACGCCGCCGCCCGCGGCACTGCCGATGCCCTTGATGATCGCAATCACGCGATCCCCATCGGCCTCGGCGTCTTCCAGGCGCTTCAACACGAAGGCCACCGCGCCTTCGCCGATGATCGCGCCATCGGAACCCGATGCGAGGCCCGCTCCCTCGCCCGTGGGGGAGAAGGGGCTGTGGTGGTGCGCGCCGAGCACCGCGCGGACATCGCCCGCGAGGTCCACGGCACCCACAATGGCCTGATCGACCTCGCCGCGTTGCAGCGCGCGCGTGGCGGCCTCCAGCGCGCGGATGCCGGAGCTTTCCTCGCCCGAGAGGGTGAAGCTGGGCCCGCCGCAGCGGAGTTCGCGCGCGATGCGGCTCGCCGCGACACTCGCAAGCCCGCCCATGGTCCGGTTGGCCGTAAGCGCGGGCGTGAGGGCGTCACGCAAGGTCGCGAGGTATTGTTCCATGGCTTCGGGCGACACGTCGCCGCCCTGGGCCTTGAGCCACGCTTTTGCCTGTTTTCGCAGCGACCAGCGAACGTTGAAATTCGTGGTGTTGAGGTCCAGCCCCACGCCAATGTAGACGCCCGTGGTCTCGTCGCCATAGTCGGCGTGACCCGCGTGTTCCCAGGCGTTCACGGCCACCTGGAGCATGAGCAACTGCTGAGGCAGCATCTCTTCAAGCTCTTTCGGCGGAATGCGGAAGCGGTCGAGGCGCGCGGACACTTCGTTCATCCAGTAGCCCTTGAAGGCTTGGCGGCTCAGTCCCGCCCGACGATACCACGCGCTCTGCTCCACGCCGTGCCAGCGGGTGGGGGATTGGGGGAGAATTTCTGCGCCACCACCGAGCAAGCGCTCGCGTACGGCGTCCAATCCTCGCCACGGGCCGAAGTGGGCGTCCATTCCCACGATGGCAATCGGGCACTCAGGCCCTTCAAGAGGCTCCGCGGTCGTCGGGACTATGCGCTCGGGCGCGATCCATTCTTCCACGAGCACGTGAGCGTTGATACCGCCAAAGCCAAAGGCGCTCACGGCCGCGCGGCGCGGGGAACTGGCGTTCCAAGTTTCCGGATCTCTTCGCACAACGAAAGGAGTTTCGTCGAGTTTCCACGCTTCGGGCGATTGCTGGTAGCTTGCCGTGGGTGGCAGTTGCTTGTGCTTCAGCGCCAGGATGGCCTTCAACATGGCTGCAGATCCGGCGGCGGTCAGCGTGTGGCCGATGTTCGACTTCACCGAGCCGAGCGTGCACTGTTCCGGCGACCAGTTGGCCTCGGCCCAGAGCTGCTTTAGGCTTTCGACTTCAATCGCGTCGCCCACGGCGGTCCCCGTCGCGTGGCACTCCACAAGGCCGACCGACTCGGGTGCCCAGTCTGCCGCGCGATAGGCCGCGCGCATCGCGCGAAGCTGACCTTCGGAGGTGGGGGCGAGGAGCCGACCGCCCACGTCGTTGGAGAGCCCGATACCGCGAATTACGCCGTGAATGGTATTGCCATCGGCGATAGCATCGTCGAGACGCTTGAGCACGAATATGCCCGCGCCTTCACCGACCACGAGGCCGTTGCCCGCTTCATCAAAGGGCGAGCAGGTGCCCGTGGGCGACAGGGCGCGCAACTGGGCGAAACCCATCTGGGTGTAGAGGGGATCGGGACGGGATACGCCACCGGCCAGCATCACATCGGCCCGGCCCGCCTGAAGTTCATCGACGGCGAGTTTGATGGCGTAGAGGGAAGAGGCGCAGGCGGCATCCAGCGTGTAGGCCGCGCCACCGAGGCCAAGGGCCTTCGCCAGCATGGCCGCGGGCAGTCCCGTGACATAACGGTTGAGTGGGTGGGGCATAGCCGCGTCGGCGCTATCGCCGAGGACTTTTTCTTCGAAGGTACGGCCGAGAATCGCGCGCGCCAGGGAGGAAGAAAGCTCGGTGGGGAGGGCCAGATTGCCCACGATGACGCCGGTCGTGCTGTGATCCCACTTGCGGGCTTGGGCATCGTTCATCGCGCTCAGGCCCGCATGAAGCAGCAGGTGATACATGGGGTCGAGCTGACGCACGAGATCGACGTCAATATCGAGCTCGTCATAGTCCAGCGGAATGGCCCCGTCGATAAAGCAGCCGCGCTTGGAATAGACGTGATCGGCCTTGCCCTGTTCCGGGTAGTAGGCCTCGTCAACGGGCAGGAGCCAGCGATCCGCCGGAGCTTCCTTGGCCGAGGCTTTGCCCGCCAGAATATTGCGCCAGAAGGTATCGAGATTCGGGGCGTCGGGAAAAATCCCGCCCATGCCCACGATTGCTATGGATGGTTGTTTCATATCGTTCCAGGGAGCGTCATTCATGACGCTTCGCGTCACCAAAAAGGATGAAACACGATCTAGGTTCTACCCCCCTGGCCCCCCGCAAGCGGGGGGAACCAAGAGGTTCACTTCGGCAAGTATGGTTCCCCCCGCTTGCGGGGGGCCAGGGGGGTAAGCTCCCGGACTAGCAAAGACCAAGTCGACGTTCTGATACTGTCGCAGGAGTGTTTTTCAGAGCAGCCCCGGACGTTGGCGTTACTGCAGTAGGCAGAAGTGCTGAATTCACGAGCGCGGTCATCATCGCGGGTCCGCGTCAGTCCCTGCGGTCGTGCCTATCTCAAGTTTGTTATTCTGAAACGCCTTGTTCAAAAACGAGCCCAGCGTACATTCGTAGCCGCCGATACGCGCGATCAAAGCGCCCGACTTCGGATCGACAAACTCGATGTCGGCGCTTGCCTTGCGCTTGTTGTGCTCCGTCACCTGAATCACGATGCGCGCACCGTCACTCGGGAAGCGGCTCGCAAACTGGCGGTACTCTCTAAGAAAACTCGGCAAACTGCCCACGCCATATTGGCGGAAGGACCACAAAATCATCATTTGAAACGCGCTGTCGAGGATCAGCGGATCCGCCAGCCAGGTATTTCGCATGGGCGCGAGGATCCATTCCTTCGGCGCGGGGGCTTTGCCCACGAGGGCGGCGATCAAGTCATTGCCCGCGCCATCCACCGAGCTCAGGCCCTGGAAGGCGGGCCCGTGAAAGAGGCGGCCGCCTTCGTAGAGTCCGCCGTTGTTGTAGGCCTTGGCCTGAAGGTCGCGCGCCTTGATCCGGCATTCGCCCGAGGGCAGCGTCTCCGCCAGATGGACCAACGCGGCCGCATGGAGCACCTCCTTGCCGCCCGCGGGATGACTGCGCAGTTCCACGGGAATCGCCGCGCCACCGCGCGACTGTTGCACGTCGCCCGCGCAAAGTTGGAGCGTCTGCACCTCGTCCGCGTCCAGCGTCACGCCCTTAAATACGCGCAGGTCGTCAAAGCCGTGGAAGCGCAGGCCGGGGTGGGTGTGGAGGGCCGTGTGGGCAAACCACTCGCTGATCATGGCCACGGGAAGCACCGCCTTGCCCGCGAGCACATGGGATTTCAGAAAGGGGAAAGCGTCCACGCTGAGATCGATTTCGAGAGCCGTCCGCAGTCCGGTGCTGAGGGCTTTCGTCGCCATCGTGACGGGCGCGGGCGCAACGTTGAAAGGCGGAATCTCGCCGCCCATCACCACGAGTTCTACCGCGCGCGGTCCGGGCTGGCTCAATTCCTTCACGAGGAATTCCGCGCCATCCCGGAGGCCGATGAGGCCCACGCCTTCGGATTTGAAAAGCTTCGCGAGATCGGCGTTCACCATGCCGCCCGCCCAGGGTCCCCAGTTAACAGAGACCACGCGGCACGCTGGACGAGACTTCGCCTCGCGCTGGGCGATTTTGTTCAGGATTTCGTTGGACGCGGCGTAATCGATTTGTCCCTTGCGACCAAAGCGACCGGTGGAGGAGGAAAAAAGCGCGATGAACTTCAAATCATCGCCGCCGACACCCGCGAGGAGCGCGTTCAGCCCATCCACCTTGGTGCCGTAGACCTGCTGGAACTGTTCCAGGGTCTTGTCTTCTATCAGGCGGTCTGCCAGCACGCCCGCGCCGTGGACGATGCCACGGATGGGGCCACGTGCCG
The DNA here is from genome assembly GCA_942492815.1 of Candidatus Hydrogenedentales bacterium. Taxonomy (GTDB): domain Bacteria; phylum Hydrogenedentota; class Hydrogenedentia; order Hydrogenedentales; family JAEUWI01; genus JAEUWI01. Next base: position 1,854,030 of record OW818658.1, read on the forward strand.
CGCGGATTTCGTCGAACAACGCGGTCACCGCTTGGGCATCGCGAATGTCCGTGCCGTGGTATTCCACCTGCGCGCCCGCGGCCACCATGGCCTCGATGTTGCGCAGGCCTTCACGGTTGCGCAGGATCGTGTCGAGCGCTTCGCGCAATTCTTTGGGCTTCAGCGCGCCGTTGGCCCGTGCCAGCAGCGCTTGCCGTATCTCGGCTTCTGTCGCGAGCGGCGCAAGCCAAGAGGCTTCTGCCATGGGAGGAGCGCTTCGTCCCAAAAGGACCAGCGTGGGCTTCCACGCTTTCGCCATGGCCAGCGCCACATCGGCCGTAACACCCCGCGCGCCGCCAGTTACGACGACGACATCGCCTGGGGCAATGGGATCCGTAGCCTGCCCGGTGTATTCGACCGGTTCAAGACTCAGCGTGGCCAGGCCCTCCACAGTGATGCCAATTTCCGTGGCGCTCTTCTGAAGGAGCACATCAATAACCTGATTTACGGGCGATGGCGCATCGGGGGCGATATCAATAGCCTTGCAGGTGATCGCGGGCCATTCGTGGGCGGCGGTCTTCACGAGTCCCGCGAGACCGCCCGCAAGTGCATCGCCCTTGATGGACGTGGTGCCGAAGGTGCCATCGAGTTGAGTGATAGTGGCAACAAGACCCGCACGGTTGGCCTTCATCCGCGCACCCGCCTGCTGGATCCACGTGAAAGCATTTTCCATCAGGTCGTGCGGGCTTTGGCCTTCCGGCGCGACCAGAATCAATCCCGCGAGCGTGTCGGGCAGCGTCTCGGGCGCGTCATTCCAGAAACTGGCTTTTACACCAAGACCGCGCTCCTTCAGCAATGCGGCGATGGCGCCACCCAGGGGATTGCCCGTGGACACGACCACCAGCGTGCCGTCGCCTGGAAGGGCAAGCGGCGCGTTCGCATCGAGCGCCGTGGGAACGGCGGTCACCGCGCGAATGGATAGCGGATCGCCCGGTGTGGCTTCGGATGGCGGAGACGGATTGGCACCATAGGACGGATTGGACAGATTGTTCTGCGGCGCGCTGCTTGCCGCGATGTAATCCACGATATCGCCGAGGCTGTGGAAGGTGCCCAGTTGGTCCGGGCCAAAGTCCGGCGACTGCGGCAGGCGCTCTTTAAGCGCCGACAGAATCTCCACGCGCTTGATGGAGTCAATGCCCAGATCGGCGTCGAGGGACATGGTCAACTCAAGCATGTCCGTGGGATAACCGGTCTTCTCCGCGATGGTAGCGAGCAGGGTCGCTTCGATGGCGGCGGTGCTAACCTCGGTTGTCGTTGCGCGCTCATCGGACCGATCAGACGGATCAGACCGATCTGATCGATGCGCGCTGTTTGACGCGATATAGTTCACGATATCGCCCAGGGTATGGAATGTACCCAATTGATCCGGCCCAATCTCGGGTGCTTCGGGCAGGCGATCTTTCAGGCCCGACAAGATTTCCACGCGCTTGATGGAATCGATGCCCAGATCGGCGTCAAGGGACATGGTGAGTTCGAGCATGTCCGTGGGGTAGCCGGTCTTCTCGGCGATGGTCGCGAGCAGGGCCGCTTCGATTGTGGCGGAGCTCGCACCACCTGCTGCCGGAGCAGCCATCTGTTCATTGGTCCCATACGACCCATTGGACCCATACGACCCATTCGCCGCGATGTAATGCACAATGTCGCCGAGGGTGTGAAAGGTCCCCAACTGGTCCGGGCCAAACTCAGGCGCTTCGGGAAGGCGCTCCTTCAATCCGGAGAGAATCTCCACGCGCTTGATGGAATCAATGCCCAGGTCGGCATCCAGCGACATGCCCAGTTCGAGCATCTCGGTCGGGTAGCCGGTCTTTTCGGCAATAGTAGCCAAGAGCGCAGCTTCGATGACAGCGGTGCCAACCGTGGACTTCGTCGTGCGGCCATCGGACCGATCAGACGAATCAGACCGATCTGATTGCCGGGTGCTATTCGCCGCGATGTACTTCACGATATCGCCCAGGGTGTGGAAGGTCCCCAACTGATCGGGGCCAAACTCGGGTGCTTCGGGCAGGCGCTCTTTCAAGCCAGAGAGAATTTCCACGCGCTTGATGGAATCGATGCCCAGGTCGGCGTCGAGAGACATGCCAAGCTCCAGCATATCCGTAGGGTAGCCGGTCTTCTCGGCGATGGTCGCGAGCAGCGCCACTTCGATGCCTGAAGTGTTCGGGGCAACGGGAGCCGACACCGGCGCGGGCACAACCTTTACCGCCGGTGAAGCCACAACCCGATCAGTCCGACCCGCCTGACCGGTCCGGTCAACCACAGGTGCCGGTGTGGGCGCTGTGAATTGAGTAGCCATCTGCGGCGCTGCCACCACGGGCGCGTAAGCCGCCACGTTCTGTCCGCCAACCAATCGCTGCTGTTGGCCCAACAGCGCGCGGAAAGTTTCCAGCGCGGCCTGCTGTCCTTCGAGGAACTGGCGGTGCAAATCGGCGGTCTGCTGCTGCATGCGTTGTAACGCGATCAGGTGATGTTCGGTTGCCTGGAGCGCGGCGCTCGGCATCGGGGCAGCCTGGGGAACCGCATACTGCGCGGGCGCGGCGGGCGTGTGTGAGGTATTCGTCATGGTCGTATTCGCGGCATGCGCCGGTTGGGCCAGCGCCACGGGGCGGGGAGCGGCCTTGGGTTTCTTCTCGCGCGGAGTTACGTAATTTGCGCCACAGATGGGCACGGTCATCTTCGCTTTCGGCTTCAGCGATTCAGGATCGACCGGAGCACCGTCGTTCCACGCGGCAAGCGTCACGGGATAGCCCAGCACCGCGATTTCCGCGAGCGCGCGGGCCAGATCGACGATCCCATCGCGCTTGCCGTTCGAACCGTCGATGGCTACCGCGTGGTGGCGCGAGTCACCCAGGATGGCGTCCACCAGGCCCGACATGCGCGCGCCAGGGCCAATCTCCAGGAAAGTCCGGACACCATCGGCGTGCATGCGCTGGATCTGCTTCACAAACTCCACCGGCTTCGCGAGCTGCTCGGCGACCAGGACGCGCACGGTATCGAGGTCGTCGGGGTAGAGTTCCGCGTTGGTGTTCGCGTAAAGCGGCACACTGCCTGTGCCAATTTCCATACCCTTCAGCGCTTCCAGGAAGGGATCGCGCATGTGGGAAACATATTCGCTGTGGAAGGCCGCCGCCACGGGCAGCACCTTCGCCTGAATGCCGAGCTTAGTGAAGGCGGCCTCGGCCTCGGCCATGGCTTCCGTCCCGCCCGCCAGCACCATCTGCTCGGGCGCGTTCTTGTTCGCGATGATGACCTTCAGGCCGGAGGTATCTATGATTTCCTGCACGCGGTCTTCGGGCGCGCGGACGGCCATCATCGAGCCTTTGTCCCCTTCGCCCTGGCCCATGAGCAAGCCGCGCAATTTTGAAAGCTGGTGGAAATCGCCCTCGCTCACCTTGCCCGAAGCGAGCAGACCCACGATCTCGCCATAGCTATGTCCCGCGATGGCGTCGGGCGCAATGCCGAAACGCTCCACGACCCGAAGGGCGCCAGCGCTCACCGCACCAATGGCGGACGGCGCGACAATGGTCGCGGTCAATTGCTTCTGATGGTCGGCTTCGACCTCGGGGCTGAATGCTGGGTGCGGGTAGATTCGGTCGGACAGACGCGGCGCGGCGTCGTAAACAGCATTTGCATGGGCGAGCACGTCCAGAAATTCCGGGAACTGGCACGCGAGGTCCCGCAACATGCCGGGATACTGCGTTCCCTGCCCGGGGAATAAGAAAGCCAGTTTACCGGGGGCTTCACCCGCACCGAAATAGATTCCCGTGGGAATGCTCCAGGAAGCGGAATCGCCCTTGGCGCTCAAGGTGCTCTTCGCCTGCGCGATCAACTTCGGCAGGTCGGTCTCGCCCTGCCGTACCACGACGGCGAGGCGACAAGGGGCCTTCGCGTCGAAAGCGTCGCGAAGCGACTTCGCCGCAACCCGCTGCGCACTCCACTTCTCCGCGACGGGAAAGGAATCCAGCGAGGAAAGAAGGGCGGCTGCATTTGGGCCACAAAACGTGAGTATCTCCACATCGCCGTCCCAGTCTGGGGCCGTCTTGGTGGCTTCGTACTCTTCCAGCACACAATGGAAATTGCTGCCGCCAAAGCCCAGGGCGCTCACGCCCGCCCGGCGGAGATGTTCGGCGCGCGGAAGCCAGGGGCGAAGCTGGGTGTTTACATAAAAAGGCGTGTCCGCGTTCTTCAGCGGGCCCAGGGGCTCCTTCACCTTGATGGTGGGCGGGAGGGTCTTCGTGTAGAGGGCCAACGCGGCTTTAATGATCGCCGCCGATCCCGCCGCCGCCTTGGTGTGGCCAATCTGGGACTTCACCGAGCCGATGGCGCACCACGGACCGTTCTCAGCACCGCCGTAGACCGTTGAGAGCGCGCTGATCTCCACGGCATCGCCCTTGGCCGTGCCCGTGCCGTGGGCCTCCACCAGTTCGATGCTGCGGGGATCAACGCCCGCCTGCTCGTAAGCGCGGCGCAGTGCTTTCACCTGCCCAGGCGCGCTGGGCGCGTAAATCGCATCGCCCTTGCCATCGCTCGAAGCGCCGATGCCCTTGATGACGGCATAGATGCGGTCATTGTCGCGTTCGGCGTCGCTCAGGCGTTTCAGGGCGATCATGCCCAGGCCTTCGCCCAGGATCGTGCCATCGCCGCTCGCGTCAAAGGGCTTCGCGTTGCCGGTGGGGGAGAGCGCCGGGGTCTTGCTGAAGCACATGAACATGAAAATGTCGTTAAAGGTGTCCACGCCGCCCGTGATCACGAGATCGCTCTTGCCCGCCTGCAACTCCAGTGCCGCCAGATGCACCGCGCTCAGGGAGCTGGCGCACGCCGCATCCACCACGCAATTCGTGCCGCCCAGGTTCAGGTGCTTGGTGATGCGTCCCGCCACCACGTTACCCAGGAGGCCGGGGAAGGAGGCTTCCTGCCAGGGCACGTAGTGCTGCCCCATGCGCTCGAGCACGTCGTTAATCGTTGCGGTGTCCAATCCCGCGTCGGCCATCGCTTCACGCCACTTGGGGTGGCCCAGCCGCGCGCCGAGGGGAATAACCAGTTCCAGCGCACCGGTCACGCCCAGGACGACGCTCACGCGGTCGCGGTCGAATTCCGTATCGGGGCCTATGCCCGCATCGCGCAGGGCATGCTCCGCCGCCACCATACCGAGCAGTTGGGCCGTGTCCGTGGCTTCCAGCGCGTTCGGGGGCATGCCGTAGGCCAGGGGATTGAAATCCACCGGCTCCAGGAATCCGCCGCGCTTTCCGTAGGTGAAGTCGGGACGTTTCGGGTCTGCGTCGTAATAGTCTTCCGGACGCCAGTGGCTCTCCGGCGTCTCGATGATGGCGTCGACGCCGTGCTTGATGTTCGCCCAGTAGGCACCGAGGTGGTTGGCCTTGGGAAAGAGGCAGCCCATGCCGACGATAGCGATGTCGGCGGGCGATGTCGTGGGTTTGGTCACCGGATGAACTCCTCCAGTTGGACGCGCTCCAGCGGGCGATACTGCATGCACGCGGGGGGCACGGGTATTCCCTGGCTGGCCAGGCTCGTGCATCGGTGTACTACCGCCGCCCCGTGCAAAATATTCAAATTAACCAGCGCCGCCTCGCGCCGTTTTGTATCATCGAGGAAGCTGCCGCGTACCCATTCGTTGAACGCGCCCATGGCGGGACCGCACCAGATTTGGTAATCGATTTTGCGCGAGGCCTCGCCCCGGTTGGCCCAGATGGAGGCCTGGCCGAGGTAGGAACGAAAGATCAGCGCCATTTTGTGGTGGGGATCCTGCTCCGCCCGCGCGATCTGCTTCGGATCGCGCTCGCGGAAGAAAGCCTTGGTCTCTTCCCAGATCTGGGTAAGTGGCGCGCGGAATATGGTCTTTTCCAGCTTCTCGCGCTCCGCCGTGGGAATCTCGTCGATGTTGGCAAACTGGCGGTACAACTCGTAGAGTCGCGCGCCGCGCATGCTGAACATTGTGCCTCGCTTCAAGACCTGCACCTCCACGCCCATCTCAAACATATCCGCTGCCGGGGCCATGGCGGTATCGGCCTGATCGGCCTCGGCCAGCATCTGCCGGACGATATCCGAGGAACCGCTTTCCACGCAGGCCTGATTCACCGTCCCGGTGACGATATAGGCCGCGCCCATGGCAAAGGCGGCTGCGGCGGCGGCGGGTGTGGAGATGCCGCCGGCCAGACCCACGCGGGGGACTTTCGAATACTGTTGCTCAGCTTGGATGCGATCGCGCAAAGCGATGATCGTAGGCAGCAGGGAAATAGCGGGACGGTTATCCGTATGGCCACCGGAATCCGCTTCGGCGGTGATATCGTCCGCCATGGGAATCCGCGCCGCGAGGGCCGCCTGGGCCGCCGTGATGTGGCCCTCGGCCACCAGCTTCTCCAGGAATTTCGCGGGCGGGGGCGATAGAAACTTCGTGGCCACTTCGACCCGGGAGATTTTCGCGATCACCCGGTTCGGCGTGATGATGTTGCCTTCGGCGTCCTCGTGGATACCGTGGACGCGATAGTGGACCACCGACGGGGTCAGATCCAGGTAGGCCGAGGCCTCCGCCAGGGTAACGCCGCGCTCGATGTAAAGCTGAACGACGGCGGCCTCGAGGTCCTGCTCGTTGGGGCTGTGAATCAGATTGCAGCCGAAGGGCAGGTTGCCCAGATTGGCCTGAAGGCGGTCAATGGCCCGCGTGACGCGCTCGATGGACAAACCGGCCGCGCCGAAAATGCCCAGGAGCCCCGCTTTGGCAAAGGCTTCCACGAGTTCTTCCGAGGCAATGCCATTGGCCATAGCACCGCCATAGAAGGCGTACAGCACCCGGTGATCCCGACGAAAGGCGGCATCCCCCAACTGGCTGGCGCGGCAGGGGAGGCCCAGCGCCAGGATGGGAAGGCCCTGCGAAGCGGTCCCATCGGGGAGACTGATCGTTGCCGCGAGCTCGCCCTGGGGATCACGAACGACAGAAAAAGGCAAATCGGTACGGTGAAGCAGTTCGACGAACCGGGTATCGGCGAGCGGCTGGAGCGCAGCATCCAAGCCCACGCTGCCCCAGGGGCGCGCGGCGGTACTGACGGAATCCTCTGTAACCAACGGCATTCTCGTGGTCCTGCTGATTGGCCGCAGTCGCGCGAGGCGCTAAGATCATGCGGCAGTTCGATTTAAGTTGGCGCGCATCCCAGCGCTGTGTACGGCGGAGCGGCACCCCATTGCCCTTGTACATGCCACGCGCTTGCGGGGTCAGTATCGCGCGCAGTGGCACTGAAAAAGAGGGTCATCATAGCACTAACCGTTGCAAAAACGCCACTTGCGGCGATCTTCGGGGCACCCATTTCACGGATGGTCTCGTCCGCCGTTCTCCCAGTCCAGGCACGTTCGCTTAGGGAGCGTTGTGACTCGATGAGAAGATGGGAGGGGGGTGTCGGATGAAGTTGGCGACCAAGAGTGGTGTCACTTCTTCAATACTCGAATCATTTGGCCACGTGTACGACAAAAATGATAAATAGTATTGTTCTCCGATGCGGTAGCCCGTGATGCAGGGCTCGGATAATTGAAATTATTATCTTGTCTAAAATCGAGGGACCCTCTATACTGGATTTCGGGTGAATCGGAGGATTAAGCGTATCGTTTCAGGGCAGTTTGTAAAGTTGCGTGTTTTTTACGCGAGACTGACGGAAGGAGAATACCCAATGTTCAGGTGGATCGCTTTAATCGCACTGTTTGGGGTAGGCGCTTCGGCCTCGGCCGAGCTTCAAAGTGTGGAGGTCGGGGGGGAGCTCAAGCTCCGAATTCGGGGAAACTTGAACTATCAGAATACGGCGGGCGAGCCCGCACGGGTGCTGATCCCCAATTCCCAAGTCTGGCACCGTCCGATCGGGCCGTTGGGCCTCGGTAGTCGCTTTCGCTTTGACGACGATGGCGAGGACCGGTATTACGGGGAAATGCAGACCCGGCTTCACGTCACCTCCCGCTTCACGGACGACGTGCTGACCCTCATCGAATTTGAGTCCTACGACGTGTGGGGCGAAGACTTCCGGTCGAATTATGTGACCGGTGTGGACACGGCGGGCGACAGTTCGGACGTGAAGTTGCTCCAGTCCTTCATTGAAGTCGACAATTTTTTCGGCACCCCTTTGAAGGTTCGGCTTGGGCGCCAGATCATGAATTTTGGCAAGGGCTGGCTGGTGGCGGAATACCACTCGACCCTGACGGCCCAGTCCTTTGATGGTATCCGGGTGACCTACGATGAGAACGACTTCACCGTGGATGCCTGGTGGAGCAAGCTGGCCGAATCGTTCAGTAGTGACGACGATATCGATTTCTACGGCATCTATGGCACCTATGCGGGCTATGAATCCGTCAGCGCGTCGTTGTACTGGATGTTTCTCCGGGATGCGAGCCCGCTGAACGACACGGCCTTCAGCCCGGCGGGCGAGTGGTTTGAGGACCTTCGCGGGCTCGACGATTACAGCGCGACGGAACTTCACACCGTCGGTACGCGGCTTTTCGGCGGCTGGGGCGCTTTTGATTTCGATTGGGAAATTGCCTATCAGTTCGGCGATGCGGGCCAGCAGGGCTTTGGCTTCAAACCGGTCGGCGGCACCTACGGCGACGACGACGCGGAGTTCGGGAGCTTCGGCACGGATTTCGAAGCGGGCTATACCTTCGATACGCGTTTTTCGCCCCGCGTTTATCTTGGTGGCGCCTGGTATGACGGGGAAGACAACCGGGATATCTCGTTTCTGGAGTTCCTGAACCCCTTCTACCGGCCTGAGGCCAGCGTGTCCTTCAACCGGCTCTTCGCCCACACCTCGGGCAAGTACTCCTTCATCCTGGACAGCGGCCAGACCCTCACAAACTTTCAGGCTGTGCGCCTCGGCCTCGAATTGCAGCCCACGGAAAAGACCGAGCTGGCCTTTGAGGTGGAGCAGTTCTGGGTGGATGAAGTGTTTGATCGGCCCGCAGTGGGGCTGCCCTTCCTCAGCTTCTGGACGCAGGAATCGGATGACGATCTTGGGCTACAGACGGCCATTTGGGGCCGCTACTACATGACGGAGGACTTCTGGATCCGCTTCCGATGGGAGCACCTGTTTACGGGGGATGCCATTTCCGACGGGAATTTCACTGATCGCTATGGCCTGGGCTTCTTCCAGGGCAGCGACGATGATGACGCCGACTACATCGAAATGATGTTTGGCACAAAGTTCTAAGGTGGGAAGGGGCCAGCCCCAGGCTTGACGCCCGGGGCTGGCTCTCAATCGCGCAAGCGAAGGGTTCGCCAATGAGCATCAAGATTAAGATTGGAGTCATGCTGGGGATCCCCATGGTCGCCCTCGCGCTGCTGGTCGGGTTTGGCTGGTTCTCGCTCGGGAAACTGAGCGCGACCACCGACGATCTCGTGACCAATCGTTTTACGCCGCTAATCAAAGTGGACTTTGCCTCCATCAATATCATGCGCGCGAGTATCAAGCTCATGCTGGAGGCCGATCGGGACCTGCACCAGGCCGTAATCGCGGAACAGGCCATCCAGGTCGCCCAGACTCCTGAAGCACGGGCGGAGCAGAAGGGCAAGATCGAGGAGAATATCGGCCAGGCCGAGGGCAGGATCAAGGAGGCGGTTGAATCACTGAAGGGTACATCGAAGAAAGCCGATGAACTTTACCAGGGCTTTCTGGAGGCGTCAGCGGTTTGGAAGCAGGAGGTGACCAGCATCGCGAACGAGGCCATGTCGCGCACGCCGGAGCAAAACATGGCGCGGTCATCGGCGGCGGCATTCGACGTCATGCGCGATCAATACCTGGACATAATGCAGCAGGAACTGGACGTCCAGATCGCGGACGTGGACAAGAAGATTGAAGCGGATCAACTATCAACCGCGGCGACCGTGGAGGGGGCCCAGAGCGATGCCACCATTGCAAAGTTCACGTTCGCGGCTGTTGGAGGCGCGGCGATTGTCGTGACGTTTATTTTCGGAACCATGATTGCCCTCGCCATCACCCGCGGTCTCGGTCGCACCGTGGCGTTGCTCAAGGACATTGCTCAGGGCGAGGGCGACTTGACTTGCCGTCTGAATGATTCGGGAAGTGACGAGTTTGCCGAACTGGCCCGCTGGTTCAATATTTTCGTCGAGAAACTTCAGGGCATCATCCGTGATATCGCGTCAAACGCCGAGACCCTCTCTGAGGCGACGGTGGCCCTGTCCAACACGGCCACGGCCCTTTCGCGGACCGCAGAGAACACCACGTCCCAGTCGGCGGCTTCCGCTGCGGCAACGGAGGAGGCTTCGGCCAACGTAAAGAGCGTGGCCTCGGCGATTACCGAGATCAGTTCCAGCGCGAGCACGGTCGCGGAGTCTTCGGACAGTATCTCGAACAACCTCAACAACATTGGCGGATCGGTGGAGGAAACGTCGGCCAACATGAACACCATCGCGTCCGCCGTGACCCAGATGTCCACCTCCATCGAGAGTGTGGCGGCGGCCATCGAGGAAATGTCCGCCACACTGCAGGACGTATCGTCCAGTTCGACCGAGGCGGCGCGGGTGACATCCGACGCGTCGAAAATGGCCAGCCGCACGATCGAAACGGTGCGCGGCCTGGGCAAGTCCGCGGAGGAAATCGGCAATGTGGTGGGCGTCATTTCGAGTATCGCCAGCCAGACGAACCTGCTCGCCTTGAACGCGACCATCGAAGCGGCCTCGGCCGGCGAGATGGGAAAGGGCTTCGCCGTGGTGGCCAGCGAAGTGAAGGAACTCGCGAAGCGCACGGCCCGCGCAACGGAAGAGATCCGTACCCAGGTGCAGAGCATGCAGAGCAATACGCAGGAGACAGTGGCGGCGATAGATGCGATTAGTGGTATCATAGGCAAGATTGACGGTATCGCGAGCAACATTGCCAGCCGGGTGGAAGAGCAGACGCTGGCCACCAACAATATCTCCAGCAACATCGGGGAGGTGGCCCAGGGGGCGAGCGAGATCAGCCGCCGCGTGGAAGAAACGGCGCGCGGCACCATGGAAGTGTCCTCAAATCTCGGCAGCGCGCTGATGGATGTGTCGGAGATTACCCGATACATGAGCGAACTCGCCAACGCGGCCCAGGAGATCGCGCGCAACGCCGGCGAGGCCGATCTCGGCATGAACGAGATCGCGCGGAACGTTTCGGCCATCAGCAGGGCCGCGGACGAAACCTCCCAAAGTGCCTCGGGCACCCGGAGCAGCGCCGATGAGCTGTCTGGACTTGCGTCCCGGCAGAAGCATCTGGTGGAACAATTTATCGTGTAGTTCAGGAGCGTGTCTTAGTGTCTAAAGAGTTGAATTTGGTTTTCGAACAAGTCGCGCGGTGCTGCGCCGGACTTGAAATGGAAGGCCGTGCGATCGTGCTCGGCGTGAACGGGCTGGACGCGGCGCTTAATGCCAGCTTTACCAAGGGGCTGAAAGCGCACCTGACGGCATCGGGCGTGGAAGTGGCGGTATTTCATCTGGAAAGCTGCGCCGATGCGGCGGCGCGCCAGGAGATTCTGGCCGGGTCTAAAGGGGGCGTATCGTCCGTTCGGGCGCAACGCTTCTGCGAGGAAGGGATTGACTACGCCGCGGCAAGGGAGTCCATTCAGGAGCAGACGGCGGAGAGCGGAGTTTTGCTGGCGGAGGGCGTATTTCTCTATACGGGGGCGCTATCGGACTTGTTTGACTTGCGTGTCTATCTCGAGGCGGAAACGCCCGTTGTGCGCACCCGCATGGAGGGCGCCAAGTCTCCCGCGGCCGAGCAGGGCAATCTCGATTTTTTTGATGCCTTGACAGCGCCCGCCTTTGAATATTATGTTGGCGAATACAGCCCCGCGACGGCCGCCGACCTGGTCGTCGACGCCAACGATCTCCGTAAGCCCAGGGTCGTTGCCGCCGCGGGTTGATCCCCACAGGGGCTCGCAGTCCGGCCCGGGAGCCGTCCGGGGCGGGTGTGTTAAAATTCAATATTCGAGGGGTACAGGAAGGAAGATCATGGAAAAAGAAGCCAGAATTGCGCTGTTAATCGACTGTGACAACGTCAGCCACCAGGCCATTGACGGTGTACTGAACGAATTGGCGAACTACGGCGTGGTGAACATACGCCGTGCCTATGGCAACTGGAAGAATTCCGAGCTTAAGGGCTGGGAGGAGACCCTCCATCCCTTTGCCATCCAGCCCATCCAGCAATTCGCCTACACCAAGGGAAAGAATGCCACGGACGCGGCCATGATCATCGATGCGATGGACCTGCTGTACAGCCAGGAGCTCGACGGCATCGCGCTGATGACCAGCGACAGCGATTTCACCCCGCTGGTCATGCGGCTGAAAACCAGCGGCCTGAAGGTCTATGGTTTTGGCGCCACCAAGACGCCCGAGTCGCTCGTGAATGCCTGCTCCCGGTTTATCAACACCGACAAGCTGATTGCGGAAAAGAACGCGGTGGAAGACGAGGGCGGGGATACCGGCACCTTCAAGAAGAAGCCGCGCAAGGAACTGCGCCAGGATACCGCCCTGGTGAAAATGTTGCGCAACGCCGTGGATGAGAAGGCCGATGAGAATGATGGCTGGGCGAATTTTTCCCAGGTTATCAACTACATCAACAACAACACATCCTTTTCCTCCATCAATTATGGCTACAAGCGGCTCAGCGATCTGATCCGGGAGACAGGTCTTTTTGATATCGAGATGCGGAATAACAACAGCGCGATGTATCTGAAGCAGAAATAGCGCCGGCCCCGAATTCTGTCCCATCTCCGGCTTCGATTCATGTTACAATCGAGGCAAGCTCGGTTGATTAATTTATACCCGGCGGAATGCGCCTTCCGTGGAGATCGAAAATCTCCTGGCGATGTCGGGCTCCGCGCCATTGGCGGGCGGGGAGAAGTGGAGAGAGGAGAGCGTATGATTCCTGGGCAGCCTCCCGAGCAAACCGGGTCTCCGCCTTTACCTGCGGAGGCCGTTGGGGAGTCTTCTTTTGAGGCGGGAGAAGAGGCCGATGGCTTCCGCCTCCGAATGTCCAAAGATCGCATGCAGATAACCTTGGAATGCGATACTGCGGGGCGGAATATCGACGAGCTCGCCACCGCCATTCTGGAGCGTCTCTCCAAGTTCCACGTTTCCAAGTCACCTTCCAGTGAAAAGCTTCAGGCATCCATTCGTCAGGCTGCGGCCCAGTCTCCCAGGCTTGATGGGGCCGAGATCCTCGTCGCCACCCTCCCAAAACAACCGATAGACGGACGGATTGAGTGGAGCGCCGATTTCTTCAATCCGGGCTTTGAAGTCGATGAGGCTACGGGGCGCATCAATTTCCGGCGGCGTATCGGCAATCGGAATGTCGCCCAGGGGCAACTCCTCGCGACGGTCGTTGATCCGGTGAGCGGGACCAACGGGATCGACCTTCAAGGCAGTGTGGTGCGGGTGCGAAAGCCGCGACGCTGCAAGATTCGGGTGGGCGAGAACGTGGAGGCCGATGCGTCCGGCCTGAATTTTTTTGCCACCCTCGCGGGGCGAATCCGCTGGCACAAGGAGCTCCTTTCCGTTGACAGGACCTTTGAAATTCAAGGGGACTTGGGATTGGAGACGGGGGATATCTCTCACGATGGCGCGGTGCTGGTCCATGGGGACATTCTTCACGGAAGCCGGCTCGAGGCGGTCGGGGACATCGAGGTGATGGGGACGATCGAAGGGGCCCAGGTCCAGACCGGAGGGGCCCTGCACGTCCATGGGGGTATAACCGGGGACGAGCACACGCGGATCGTGGCGGCCGGGGGCGTCCAGGCACGATTTGTCCTCGATGCCCATATTCTGTCCGGGGGCGATATTACCGTGGAAAGTGAAGTCGTGCATTCGAACCTGAGCGCGCGCGGTGCGGTGTACGTGCCAAACGGTCGCCTGGTCGGGGGCGAGATCAATGCCCTCGGCGGGGTGGATGTCGGCCAGATAGGATCGCCAGCCTCCGTTCCGACCATCGTGGTCGCCGGAGAGGATCACAGTATCGAGGGGCAGATTGCTATTCTCAAGAACAAGTTGCGGCTCGCGACAGAGAACGTGGAAAAAGTCCACAATACACTTGCGCCCCTCCGGGGGAAGATCGCCAATCTGCCGGAGAAATCGAAAGTGGCGCTCCGGACTTTGCTCGGAAATCTACCCGCGATGGAAGCGGCGGTAGAAGAACTCAAAGAGTCCATCGCGGAGGCCTACGCGGAGTCCCATGCCCTTGCGCGCCCGGTGATACTCGTTCGATCACGGCTATACCCGGAGTCGCGACTGCGCATTCACCACGAGACGCTCCACGTTGGGGAAGAAGTCCCCGGCCCGGTCAGGCCTATTCTGGTCGAGGGAAGGCTCCGTCTTGCGGCCACCCACATGCAGCACATCAAGCAGGCGCTCGACCCCGGAACGGGTTTTCTCCTCCATCAAGACGGCCATTGACGGCCCGAAACAGCCCGCTCAGATCTCCGGGCGAATGGATTTCGGCAAAAAGCGCCCGACCCGCTCCGTATATCGAACGTAGTTTTCACCGAAGACTTCCTGAAGAATGGTCTCCTCGCGGGCCGTCCTGATGATGACCAGAAACCAGAAGGATAGCGCACCAGCGGCGACTATCCCGCTGGCGAGGAGCAGGCAAACCCCGAGGGACTCCACCATCCCTCCCGTATATAATGGGTGTCGCAGCCACCGAAAGGGGCCGGTCGTCACCAGCGTATGGCCCTGGACGGTGCTGATCGTAATGGTCAAGTTTCGGCCCAGATGCTTCGTCCCCCAGTAGTGCAGCGCGGCACCCATGGACATAATCGGCAGGCCGAGCCAGCGCCAGGGAGGGGCCAGGGGCATCTCCAGCCAGGGAAGCCAGTCGGGATTGGCGAGCCGGATCGTCGCGGACGCAGAGAAAATGAGGAAACACAGCCCCGTCCCCGCCGCCAGCCAGCGCCCTTCGGCCCTCGGCCCCACAGCGGACTTTCCGGCCCCTGCGTGGCGGAGTTGTCGCTGGCTGACTGTCAGGTGCATGGCGGCAATGACCATGAGGGCGATGCGATACTCAAGTTCTCTTGACATGTGTGGAGTATACGCCCGACCATGGGCCTTTCGCATCCAGGTGCCTGGGGCAATCGGGGACTGCGTCGAAGCGGATATTTGTCGATCTGAACACAAATGACAGGGGCGATTGTGTTCAATGAGCGGCATGGTTCGTATCGTCCTGCAAGTGGGGTGCTCTTGCGGACGCGACCCGGCCGTGCGACGTCGAAAACGCTCACGCTAAGTCTGCTCGGGTTGACCTCTACGGACCGTTGTGTCTGCAGTGATCGCGCACGAAAGCCTTTAAGTGTTCAGTGAAATGCGCAGCAACTTTCAAGAGTGTAATGAGGGGTGGGCAGGTGCGCAGAACTGTTCAGTGCCCTGCTGAATGGCGGTGCCGCTGGCGCCCCGAGCGGCCCGTTGAGGTCCGAAACCCTTATTTTTCCGCATTCTTTTCCGGATTCTTGTTGGCACTCCTCTTGCTTGTCTCTGGATGGTGAACGCGCGTGGATACCGAAGCGCGAATTGAGGTAGTGAAATGTCTGACCTGCTGATAGCCCTGTTTTTGATGTCTGGACTTGGTGTGCTGCTCTCCATGGGAATGGCCCTGGCGGACCGGCGCTTGCACGTCGAATTTGACCCCCGCATTGATGCACTTACGGGAATGCTCCCGGGAACCAATTGTGGTGTCTGTGGTCGGTCGGGGTGCCGTTCCTTTGCCGAGGCCATAATCGCCGGCCTGAGTGCGCCTTCGGCCTGCAGCGTGAGCGGACCTGCGGGTGCCAAGGCCTTGGCGAAGCACCTGTCGGCGGGATCGGGCGCGGCCACGAGGCAGGTCGCCCGACTCGCCTGTGCCGGCGGGAGCAACGTTGCCAGGAATCGCGCGGTATACCATCACGCGGAGAGTTGCCGTGGCGCGGCATTGATCGCTGGTGGGGGAAAGGGGTGCCTCTGGGGTTGCCTGGGCCTGGGGGATTGCGAAGCGGTCTGCACCGCAGGCGCAATCCGTATGAACGAACACCACCTGCCCGTCGTGGAAGAAGCCCGATGCACAGCGTGTAACGACTGCGTCGAAGTTTGCCCCAAAGATCTTTTTTCAATTCATCCCACCAGCCACCATCTGTGGGTGGCGTGCAAGAGTCTCGCCGAAGGCGATGCGGCTTTGGCCGAGTGCGCCGTGGCATGCACGGGCTGCGCAAAGTGCGCGTCGGATGCCGAGCGGGGCGGGGTTACCATGGACGGTGCCTTGCCCGTCGTGGACTATGGCCGCAACGCGGTCTTCTCCCAAGAGATTATCCAGCGATGCCCCACCGGGGCCATTGTCTGGATTGGTGATAATGGTTCCGTGGAAAAGGGTGCGGCGTCTCCTCCCGTCATCCGGCGGTCGCCGCTTCCGGTGATGACGATCGATAGACCCTAAGGCAAGAGAGAATACAACGGATTCAAGGTGTCTGCCATGAGCAAAATTACAAAGACAACCAAGTACCCCGGCGTTCGCCAGGCGATGGACGGAAACAGCGCGGTAATCATGTGCGAACGCGAGTCCAGCGACGCGGCCGGCGCCTACCCCATTACGCCCTCGACGCAGATGGGCGAGTATTGGGCGGAAGAGACGGCCAAGGGCCACATCAATATATCCAACCGGCCGCTGATCTTTGTGGAGCCGGAAGGTGAGCATGCGGCGGCGGCGGTTACGGCCGGCCTCTCCATGACCGGGCTCCGGGCGACCAACTTTTCCTCGGGCCAGGGCATCGCCTACATGCACGAATCGCTGTATGCGGCCGTGGGCAAGCGCCTCACGTATGTGCTGAACATGGGCTGCCGCGCGATGACGAAATCGAGCCTGAACGTGCATGCGGGCCACGACGACTACCACGCGGTAGACGACACGGGCTTCTTCCAGGTCTTCGGCAAGAGCGCACAGGAGGTCTGCGATCTTAATATCATTGCGCACAAGATTGCGGAGTTGTCTCTTACCCCGGGCATCGTCGGGCAGGACGGTTTCCTGACGACCCACCTGATTGAATCGATTCTTCTTCCCGAGCGGGAACTCATTGCGGAGTTTCTGGGTCGGCCCGACGACATTATCACGACGCCGACGCCCGCCCAGAAGATGATGTTTGGCGAGACCCGCCGCCGCATTCCCGAGCTCTGGACCGTGGACAATCCGATGCAGATAGGCACCGTTCAGAATCAGGATGCCTACATGCAGAGCGTGGCGGCGCAACGGCCCTTCTTCTTTGATCATATCCAACCCCTGTCGGATCTGTGCTTCGCCGAGTTTGAGGCCCTGACTGGTCGCGGTTATGCGCGGGTGAACACCTATCGCTGCGAAGATGCGGACTACATCATCTTCGGACAGGGCAGTGTGGTCAGTTCCGCGGAAACGGTGGCGGACTACCTGCGCGAGACCCGCAAGATCAAGATTGGTGTGGTCAACCTCATCATGTTCCGCCCCTTCCCGAACGACCTGATCAGCAAGTTGCTCAAGGGCCGTAAGGGCGTGGTCATTCTGGAACGTGTGGACCAGCCCCTCGCTTCCGACCTTCCGCTCATGAAAGAAGTGCGCGGCTCGATTGGCAAAGCCCTGGAGAATGGGCGATCGGGCAAAGGCCCCCAGCCCTACCCCGGAATTGAAGCCTACAAGAGTGCCGAAGATGCGCCTCTCTTATATTCGGGCTCCTTCGGTCTCGGCAGCCGGGACCTTCAGCCCGAGGGTCTCATCGCGGCGATTGAGAACATGCTTCCCGACGGCGAGAGGAAACGCTTCTTCTACCTTTCCGTCGACTTTCTGCACGACAAGGCCTACACGCCGAAGCAGCAGATCCAGCAGCAGGAAATCGAAGCCGCTTATCCCGATATTCGGAAACTGGCGATCCGAGGCAGCGAGAACCCCAATCTCATGCCCAAGAACGCAATCACGGTGCGCTTCCACTCCGTGGGCGGCTGGGGCGCGATCACCACCGGCAAGAACCTGGCCATGACCCTCTTCGACCTGCTTGGCTATCATATCAAAGCCAATCCGAAGTACGGTTCCGAGAAAAAAGGTCAGCCGACGACCTACTACCTTTCCGCGGCACCCGAGCCCATCCGGATTAACTGTGAATACATCTATGTGGACGTGGTCCTCTCGCCCGACCCGAATGTTTTCAATCACAGCAACGCCCTGGCCGGTCTGAAGGATGGCGGGGTGTTCATCATTCAGTCCGATCTCGGCGACGCCGAGGCCGTCTGGAAGAGCATCCCCAAGACCTACCAGAAGATTATCATCGACCATAAGATCCGCCTGTACTACTTGGACGCCTTTAAGATTGCCCGAGATGAGGCGGCGGACCCCGAATTGCAATTCCGCATGCAGGGCAACGCCTTCCAGGGTGCATTCTTCAAAGCCTCACCCGTGATGGCGGCCCAGGGGCTTACCGAGGAGACCCTCTTCGAAGCCATCCGCAAGCAGTTGCAGCACAAATTCGGCGGCAAGGGTGCGCGGGTGGTGGAAGATAACGTGCGCGTGGTGGCGCGTGGCTTCGACGAAGTCAGGGAAATCACCGAGAAGGTCATTTCCACCGTGGCCGAGCCTGTTCTCCGGCAGGAACTCGCCCTCCCCGTCATGATGCGGGACATTCCCAAGGGGGATGTGACGCTCAACGACATCCACCGATTCTGGGAGCAGACCGGCGAGTTTTACATGACCGGGCGCGGCAACGACAACATTGTCGACCCCTTCATTGGCCTGAGCGTGGTGCCCGCGAGTACGGGGGTCTTCCGCGACATGAGCCAGATTCGCTTCGACCATCCCCTGTGGGTGCCGGAAAATTGCACCGCCTGCGGCTCCTGCTATACGGTCTGCCCCGACAGCGCCATTCCCGGGCTGGTGCACTCCACCAACGAAATCTTTGACACGGCCACGAAGCGCGCGGATCAGGCCCATGGGGCGACCCGGCACCTGCGCAAGGCCCTCGTGGCGGTGGAAAATCGCCTTCGCGGTCGGCTGAATACCGAAGGCGAGTCAGTGCATGTACGTACAATCCTGGCGGAAGTGCTTGAAGACGTCGTGGCGGTCGCCGTATTGCCTGAGGACGAACGTCCGCGTCTGGAAGAAGAGGCGCAGTGGTTCAGTGAAGCGCTGGGTGACTATCAATTCTCCGCGACGAAGCCTTATTACTTTCAGAAGGAAAAAGAGAAGCCGGGAAGCGGTGGTCTTCTTTCCATCACGGTGAATCCCTACGCCTGCAAGGGCTGCATGGAATGCGTCAAGGTCTGTAACGACGACGCGCTCCGCTCCGTGCCCCAGCGGCCGGAGAGCCTGCAGAAACTGCGGGGCGATTGGGACGTGTGGCGGGCGCTGCCCACCACGTCGCAGGAGTACATCCGGATCGACGATCTGGAAGAAAAGATCGGCGCACTGGAAACGCTGCTTCTCGACAAGAAGGCCTACTTTACCATGAGCGGTGGCGACGGCGCCTGCCTTGGCTGCGGCGAGAAAACCATCATCCACCTCTTCACGGCGACCGTGGAAGCGCTGATGCAGCGCCGGGTGAAAAAGCATCTGGAGCATCTGGAAAGTCTCATCGGTCGCCTGGAGCAACATGTCCGCCTGAAACTCGCGAGCACCATCGACCTGAGCAATCCGGCGGCCCTGCAGCACGCCATTGAAGGTGCCGGCAACTCCGATCTGACCCTTGGCCGACTCTCCGAAGGGCTGGACGCCTCCCACGCGCAGGAACCACTCGATCCGGGCTGGCTCAAGTGGGTGACCGGATTGATGGCCGATCTTAAGCGGCTGCACTGGAAATACACGACGGGCACGAATCATCAGGGCCGGTCGAACATGGGTATCATTAACTCCACGGGCTGCACGTCGGTCTGGGGTTCCACCTTCCCTTTCAATCCCTATCCCTTCCCTTGGACCAATCACCTCTTTCAGGATTCGCCCAGCATGGCCATGGGTATCTTCGAAGGCCACATGTCCAAGATGGCGGAAGGCTTCAAGGCTGTTCGCATGGCCGAACTCGCCGTGCTCGACGGCTTGCCGTGGCGCGAGCACGAGAAATCCCTCACCTACTTCAACTGGCGCGACTTTTCGGACGAGGAATTCCTGCTGTGTCCGCCGGTGGTTTCCGTGGGTGGCGACGGCGCCATGTACGACATCGGCTTCCAGAACCTTTCGCGCCTGATGATGTCGGGCAAGCCGATCAAAGTCATGATTCTGGATACGCAGGTGTACTCCAACACGGGCGGTCAGGCTTGCACTTCGGGCTTCACCGGCCAGGTGTCCGATATGGCCCAGTATGGCAAGGCCTTCCAAGGCAAAGAGGAAATCCGCAAGGAAATCGGCCTTATCGCCATGGCGCACCGCACGACCTACTGTCTTCAGGGCAGCATATCGAATGTAACCCATCTCCTCGAAGGCTTTATCGACGGTCTGAATATCCGCCGTCCGGCGCTCTTCAACGTGTACGCGCCCTGCATGCCGGAGCATGGTATCGCGGACGATCTGGCGAACTTCCAGAGTAAGCTGGCGGTTGAATCGCGGGCTTACCCCATCTTCCGCTACAACCCCGACCTTGGCCCGACGCCCCAGGAGTGCTTCGACCTCGACGGCAATCCGGCGATGGAATCGGATTGGCCGGTCTACACGATCAACTTCACTAACGAGGAAGGCGCGCCGGAGACGATGGAAGCGCCCCTGACCTTTGCCGACTTCGCCGTGACCGAAGGGCGCTTCAGGAAGCAATTCCGCAAGGCCCCCCGCGACACGTGGAACGAGAACATGGTTCAGTTGGCGGACTACATCAAAATGCCCGCAGAGGATCGGAAAGGTCGCTTCCCCTATATCTGGATGGTGGGCAAGAAAAACGAGCTCATGCGCGTGATTCCCGCCGAGCCTATCGTCAAGGCGTCGGAGGATCGGATCCAGTTCTGGACGATGCTCCGGGCCATAGCCCTGCCGGCGCAGATGCCGGATCGGGAGTCGATCGCGGTCGAGGTTCGCGCGGAAATGGCCCGGAATCTGGCGGCGCAGTTGCTGCAGATGGTGGGAGGGGGCGGTGCCGCCCTGATCGAGGCTGCGGCCACGGCCATCGCGCCCGCCGCCGCACCGGCCGCACAGAACAACGGCAGCTCGGGCGGTCACACGCCCGGCTACATCGACTCCGCCGGCTGCACCGCGTGCAACGAATGCATTCAGATCAATCCGAAAATCTTCGCCTACAATGAGAATAAGAAAGCCTACGTGAAAGATCCCCTGGGCGGACCATTCAAGGATCTGGTCCGCGCCGCGGAGAAGTGTACCGCGCAGGTTATCCATCCCGGAACCCCGGCCGACCCGAAAGAAAAGGATCTGGACAAGCTGGTGAAACGGGCGAAGAAATTCTCTTGAGCGCCATGTACTGGTCAACCAAGGCACGCGAACTATGCTGAACCTGCTGCGAGAATGGTGGAACAAGTCCTCGGAAGGACTCTATCCGCCTGAGCACAAGGACCTCACGGCTCACAAGGCGGTGGTTCGTCTGCCCTTTCCCGAAGTGGTCTACGTACCCCTGTTGCAGCACGTCGGCACGCCCGCCATACCGTTGGTTCATCCGGGCCAGGAAGTGGTCCGGGGCGAGCCGATTGCGAGCGCCGCGGGCTTCATGTCCGTCCCCATGCACGCTCCCGCAACGGGGCGCGTGCGTGAGATTGTGGACATGCCCACGCTCCGGGGCGTACTGGCGCCGACGATTGTTATCGATGTCTACCCGAGCGCGAGCCAGCAGGTCCTGTATGGCTCCGAGCGGGATATCTCCACCCTGTCGCCCGAAATGCTTGTCGGGGCCGTCCAGGAAGCGGGGATTGTCGGGCAAGGTTGGGGAACCCTGCCCACCCACGCAAAGATGCGAGTTCCCGACGGTGGCGCTATCGATACCGTCATTGCCAATGGCTGTGATTGCGAGCCGGACTTGACGACGGATCACCGACTGATGGTCGAGCAACCCGCCGCAGTGCTGCGGGGCCTGGCGGTGGTTCGGAAGGCCCTCGGCGCGGAGCGCGCTATCATTGGAATCGAAGCGAACAAGCCGGATGCCGTCGAGGCCCTGAGTCGGCTGATACGCGAAACGGATCGCGTCGAAATGCGCGTTGTCAAGACTCGGTATCCCCAGGGCGCGGAGAAAGTGCTGATTAAGACGTTGCTTGACCGGGAAGTCCCTGCCGGCGGGTTGCCATCGGACGTGGGTGTGGCGGTCTTCAACGTCGCCACCCTGGCCCAGATCGGCGAGTTGCTGCCCCAGCGGCAGGGCCTGATTGAACAGGTCATTACCGTGACCGGCGAAGGAATCGAGAAGCCGGGGAACTACCTGGTTCCCCTGGGCACGCCGATTTGCCATGTGCTCGCCTGCGTCGGCCTGAAGCCGGGCAACACCCGGATCGTCTTCGGCGGGCCCATGATGGGTACGGCGATCAGCTCCTGGGATACACCGATCACCAAAGGCGTATCGGGAATTCTGGTGATTCCCGGTGGAGAGAAGGCCAGCAGGGGAGAGGAGCGACCCTGTATCAAGTGCGGCGCCTGTCTTGATGTTTGCCCCATACACCTGAATCCCTGCTACCTCGGTCAACTCGCCCAGGTCCGCGAGTATGAGCGCATGGCGGAGCAGTATCACCTCATGGATTGCTTTGACTGCGGCTGCTGTTCCTATGTCTGTCCGGCGGATATTCCGCTGGCTCAGTATTTCCGGATCGGTAAGCAGATTATTCGTGAACGAAAGGCGGTATCATGAACGCCAACGTTCACCTGCTTGAATTGCATGCCGCGCCCCATGTGCACCGGAAGTCCGGGATCAACGCGATCATGTACCACGTTATTCTTGCCCTGCTGCCGCTCTGCGCTTTCAGCGTCTGGCAATTTGGGCTGAGCGCGCTGGCGTTGATTGTAACGAGTACAGTCGCCTGCCTGCTGGCCGAAGCCTTCTTCAGTTATGCGGCGGGAAGAGCCTCCAGAGTTTCCGACGGCAGTGCGGCCATTGCCGGTCTGCTGTTGGCGCTCACGCTTCCCCCCGGATTCCCCCTCTGGATGGCGGCGCTTGGCGGCGTGATCGCTATCGGACTGGGCAAGGCCCTCTTCGGCGGATTGGGCTCCAATGTGTTTAACCCCGCTCTGGTGGGACGCGCCTTTCTTCAGCTCTCCTTTCCATTGGCGATAACGACGTGGACGCCCGCCTTTGCCGAAGGCCGGTTCACGGCCCTGATTCCCTCAACGTTTACATTGCCCTTCTCACGGCCACCGGCGATGGACGCCTGGATACAGGCCCACGGGGTGGACGGATTCAGCGGCGCCACACCGCTGTCCCTTCAGAAATTCAGCCAGACCTCCACGGCTACCCTGGACTTGTTGCTCGGCTCGACCGCCGGCGCCACAGGGGAGACCTGCGCCCTGCTTATATTGCTCGCCGGCATCTTTCTTATCGCCCGTCGCATCGTGAACTGGCGTGTGCCTGTGGCTATACTGGGCTCGGCGTTTCTCGTCAGTGCCGCGTTCTATGCGGCAGATTCTGCACAGTATCCCAGCCCGATTTTCACGGTCCTTTCAGGGGGCTTGATGCTGGGCGCCTTTTTCATGGCGACCGACATGGCGAGTTCGCCGGTGACGCCCTGCGGCACGTGGGTCTACGGGATTCTCATCGGCTTGTTTACCGTAATTATTCGTCTGCAAGGCAATCTTCCCGAGGGCATCATGTACGCGATCCTGCTGGGCAACGCTCTGACGCCCCTCATTGACCAGTGGACCCAGCCGCGTATATTCGGCCAGCGAAAGGCAAAGCATGGCTGAAACAGCGCGATCGACAACAAGCGCGGCCGGTGGCTCGCACCCTTTGCCAGACCCCCGAAAGATCAAGTTCCTGGCGATCGTCTCGGCCCTGTCCGGTTTGCTGATCGTGGGAGCCGCCCAGGTGACGGCACCTTACGTGGAGGCAAACCAGAACGCACGAATTGATCGGGCGATCTATGACGTGGTGCCCGGTGGCTCCCAGCGCCTGGTTTTCGGATTTTCGGAAGACGGTCTCCGGACCAGTCCTGTGAATGCGGTGTTTGGTGATCGTTTTTATGCCGTCTACGACGGGCAAGGCGATCTTAAAGGCTTGGCCCTGGAAGGTGCCGGACGGGGATATCAGGATGTCGTGAAAATTCTCTACGGGTATGACCCGGACCGCCAGGTGGTGACGGGAATGACGGTGCTGGAGTCCCGGGAGACGCAGGGACTGGGTGACCGGATCGGCAAGGACCCGGATTTCCTTCAGAACTTCAAGGCGCTCGATGCGGCGGTGGATCCGGAGTCCAATCAACTGAAGCATGGAATTGTGGCGGTCATGCACGGCGACAAGTCGCAGCCTTGGGAAGTCGACGGGATCTCCGGCGCCACAGTCGGTTCAAGGGCCGTGGCGGCCATCCTGGATCATGGGTTGCGCAACACCCTCCCCAGGGTTCGGCCCCATCTGGACGAGATTCGAAAGGCCCGGCAATGAGCGCGCCCACCACGACATCATTCGAGACCTTCATGAAGGGCTTGTGGCGTGAGAACCCGGTCTTCGTCATCCAGATTGGTCTGTGTCCCACGCTGGCGGTGACGAACTCCGTGGTCAATGCGCTGGCCATGGGCGTCGCGACACTTTTTGTGCTGGTCATGTCCAGCCTGCTGGTGTCACTGCTGCGCAACGCGATTCCGACACAGGTTCGCACGGCGACCTATGTGATTATCATCGCGACTTTCGTGACGGTCGTAGACTGTGTAATTCAGGCCATCAGTCTGGACATCTACCTGGCCCTCGGACCCTTTATCCAGTTGATTGTGGTGAATTGCATCATCCTCGGTCGCGCGGAGGCTTTCGCCTCCAGGCACAGCGTGCGCCTGGCGGTTCTGGACGCGGCCGGCATGGGCGGGGGCTTTGTCTTTGCTCTTCTGTGCCTCGGTACGGTCCGGGAACTGCTGGGGAATGGGTCACTACTCGGATATGACGTGTTCGGCCCCAACTTCGAGCCCATGGCGATTATGGCGCTGCCTCCCGGTGGCTTCTTCGTGCTCGGGGCGTGGCTGCTGCTCTTCGCGTGGTTCAAAGAGCGCGGCGCGCGGCGGAAGACTACGGAGGTTACGCACCATGTCGGATGATACCCTGACCTTCATTCTGTTGAACTCCTGCATCGTCAACAATTTCGTCTTGAGTAGCCTGCTCGGCGTCTGCCCTTTTCTCGGTGTGTCCGGAAAATTCGAATCGGCCAGCCGAATGGGCCTCGCAGTCATTGTTGTGATGGTCATGACGTCCGTCTGCGCCTATGCCATCAATGCCGTGCTGGTCGGCATCGGAATGGAGTCCCTCCGCCTGATCTGTTACGTCGCGGTCATCGCTTCGATGGTCCAGCTCGCGGAAATGTTTTTCCGAAAGCACAGCCCGGGCTTGTTTCGCGCGCTGGGCGTTTACCTGCCGCTGATCACCACCAATTGCGCAATTCTCGGGTTGGCCCTCTTTCAGACGTCCAAGGGCTACAACCTGTTGCAGTGCATCGCCTATGCCCTCGGCTCCGGCGCGGGCTTTGCCCTGGCGCTGGTGATTATGGCGGGGCTGCGCGAGCAACTTGCGCTGAATAGTCTCCCCGGTATCGCACGGGGCTCCGGTCTGGCCCTCATAGTCGCCGGGATTCTCTCGATGGCCTTTATGGGCTTCGCAGGACTGGGGAATTGAAGCGATGATTATGTTGAAGTTACTCGTTGCCTGGCTCACCGTCGCGGCCGCATTCGCCCTGCTGCAGTATTGCGGCGTGGCGCCGCACGAGCATGAGACCGGCACACCGGATACAGACGGTCATGGCTGCCGGTATTGTCCCTCGTCTGGGGCGTGCCACACCGCACAACCGGCGCCGCTACGGCGCACGAATCAGGAGATCACGTCATGAAACTTTCCTACTATGACACCAACCATCCCCATACGGCCGTCGTCAAGGATACCCACCGCATCACGTCGGAAGAATCGCCGGTGGAAGTGCGCCACATCACCCTGCTCGTACCCGGCGGCAGTCTTTCCTTCGTCGAGGGACAGAGTATCGGCGTGTTGATATCCCATGAGAATGAGTTCGGCAATCCGCACCACCTGCGGCTCTATTCCATCGCGAGCACCCGGCTGGGTGAGGACGGCAAGGGCGCCGAGATCGCCATCTGCGTGCGGCGCTGTTCTTACATCGATGAAGTCAACGGCGAAGAGTATCCCGGCGTGGCGTCCAACTACCTCTGTGATCGGAAACCTGGCGACAGCATCACGATTACGGGCCCCTACGGTAATCACTTCACCATGCCGAGTTCGCCCGACGCGAACATGATCATGGTCGGTGTGGGCACGGGTATCGCACCCTTCCGCGCCTTTGTGAAGCGCATCTTTCACGAGAAGGGCTTCTGGCGTGGCCAGGTACGTCTGTTTTACGGCGCGAATCATGGCCTGGAGTTGCTCTACATGAACGACATCGCGAACGATTTCAATCTCTACTACGACGAAGACAGCTTCAAGGCCTTCGAAGCCGTTAGTCCGCGCCCGCACCTCCAGGCACCGGTCACTTGGGAAGCCCACATGAATGACTACGGCGAAGAAGTCTGGAACCTCATGCAGGATCCCAACACCTATGTCTATATCGCCGGGCTCGAACCCGCGCTGGAGAGCTTCAACAAGACCATGATTAAGATCGCGGATTCCGAAGCGGCCTGGTCGGCCATCCGGCAGGGCCTCGAATCGAGCGGTCGCTGGGCGGAGCTGATATACTGACAGGTGCAACCTGTTCGCCACGACGTGGAAACGCAAACCTCGGATCGGGTATGGACATGCAAACGGAACGCGGAAAACAGCGGGCCTGGAGCCGCCGAGGCTTTCTCGCGGCGGGGCTGTTTGGAGTTGCTGGCATGGCACTGAGCGAAAACGTAATGGCGATGGTCGGCAAGCCCTTGCGGATTGAGCGGATCGAGACCTTCCCGGTGATCTATCCCACCGTGATGCGCTTCAAATTCTTCGAGGGTCCTTCCGGCACGGGGCGTCCAGCAGTACTGGTCAAAATTACTGCGGACGATGGCACCGTGGGCTGGGGGGAGAGCGTGCCCGTGCCCCGCTGGAGCTATGAGACGCTGGAGAGCGCGGTCAGCACCATCGAGCGCTACCTTACGCCGGTGCTGCTCGGGCGCGATCCCTTTGATCTCAAGGGCTGTCACGACGCCATGAATCGCGAGGTGGCCAACTCCTTCTCCACCGGGGCGCCCATCACCAAGAGTGGTATCGACATGGCGCTTCACGATTTGATCGGAAAGGCGTCCGGACTGAACATCGCCCAACTCTGGGGACGGGAGCCGGGGAAGGAGCTTGTGCTGAGCTGGACCCTGAATCCCAAGACCCTGGACGAATTGGAGCCGCTGATCGAAAAGGGCCGGGAACGAGGCTACGAGAACTTCAACGTCAAGGTCGCGCCCGATACCAAGTTTGACGTTGAAATGTGCCGCACGCTGAAGCGGCTTGTGCCCGAGGGTTTTCTCTGGGCCGATGCAAATGGTGGATACGATTTGGCGACCGCGTTGGACGCCGCACCACGCCTGGCCGATGCCGGAGTCGCCGTGCTGGAGCAGCCGCTGCCTTCTAACCGTTTGACCGGATACCAGGAGCTGATACGGCAGGGCGCGCTGCCGATTATTCTGGATGAGGGCGTCGTCTCGCCGACCGACCTGATCGAGTTCATAAAGCTGGGGTGCTGCAATGGCGCGGCCTTGAAACCCGCGCGCTGCGGCGGGCTTGTGTCCGCCTCCCAGCAGGTGGAGATCCTGGAGCACGAGGGGCTCCTGTTTCTGGGCAGCGGCCTTACCGATCCCGATGTTTCACTGGCCGCATCACTCATTCTTTATGGTGCCTATGGTCTCAAATATCCGGCCGCGCTGAATGGTCCGCAGTTTCTGGGGGCGAGCGTGATCAAGGAACCCTTTGTTCCCCAGGGGGGCAAGGTGCCTATCCCGCAGGGGCCGGGCCTCGGGATCGAGATAGATGAAGAAAAGCTGAGGGCCTTGATGGACCAGTCCAAGGTTCAATAGCGTTCCGCATTCGCAACCAGCGAGGTTGACGCCATGAAAAGTTCAATATCTATTCCACGCCGGGCTTTCCTCAAGCAAACCGGCGCGGCGCTGGCACTCTCCGCCGCGCCTACCCTTCTCACTTCCTGTGTGACCACCCCCTCCCGTCGCCTGCCCGCGAATGGTCCCATACGCGTGGGCTACATCGGTTGCGGACGGCGCGCCAACAGCCTCTACGGATTGCCGGAAGAGGGGAAGCTTGTGGCGCTGAGCGACGTGTACCGCCCCCGGCTCGAGGAAGTGGGGAAGCGCTTTCCCGGTGCGGCGCTCTACGATGACTATCGTGAACTCCTGGCCTCACCCGAAATCGATGCGGTCGTGATCGCGACGCCGGACCACTGGCACGCGAAGCCCGTGATTGACGCTTGTTACGCGGGCAAAGATGTCTATTGCGAGAAGCCGCTCACCCTCACGATCGATGAAGGCAGGCAAATGGTGCGCGCTGTCCGCAAGCATGGGTGCATTGCCCAGACCGGCAGCCAGCAGCGGAGCATGGTCGCCTGTCGGGAGGGTATGCAGCGGCTCCATGATGGCGACATCGGCGAGATCACGGAAGTGCATACGGCGAACTTGCCGAGTCCCTGGGAGTGCGAGCTGGGCGGGGAAGACCCCCCCGCGGGTTTGGACTGGGATGCCTGGTGTGGCCAGACGGAAGTACGCGCTTTTCATCCGCTGCTGTTTGCGCCGCGCGGCGATGGCAAGACTTACGAAGATGGACGTCCCTACGGCTGGATTTCCTATCGCCCCTATTCGGGCGGCGAGATGACCGGCTGGGGCGCTCACAGCCTCGACATGATCCAATGGGGACTGGGCATGGGGAAGAGTGGCCCGGTGGAGATCTGGCCGGAGCCTTTCGGTCCGGGACAATTATCGTTTCAAGGCGCGCCGCTCAAGGGCGACCATCCCTGGCCCGAAGCCGCGAAACTGGCCTGCCCCGTGATTTTTCGCTACGCGAACGGTGTCACCGTGCACATGGACGGCAAGGGGCCAGCGGGGGGCGGGTTTTTCGTGGGAACGAAGGGCGCCATGAGCATCTCCCGGGGCGTTTATGAGGTAAAGCGGGATGGCGATGCTGAGAAAACCCGTGTAGAAGAGCCCAAAGGTCGCGAGGACACGCTGGAACACCTGAGGAACTGGTTGCAGTGTATTCGCACCCGCGAATGTCCGTCGGCCGAAATGGAAACGGGCCATCGCTCGACGACCGCCTGTCACCTGGGCAACATCGCACGATGGACGGGCCGCAAGCTCGCCTGGGATCCGGAGAAGGAAGAGTTTGTCAACGATCCCGAGGCTAACGCGTACCTGAAACGATCCCAGCGCCCGGGCTATGAAACGAAGCACGGTTGAGGGGCGACGCCCTTACTCGGCGGCATAGCGATCGTGCATCGTGGCAAGGTCTGCTTTCGACATGTCGCCCGCATGCACGACCACGCGATAACGCAAGGTCAAGACTTCGCCCTTCGGCAACTTGATTGAGTCGCCTTCGGGCCAGTACATGGGCGTGGGGGAGAAGAACCCATAATCGCGTGTGAACCACTTCGCGGGATACCAGCGGTTATCCGGGTGCTGCAAGATGGCCAGTCCCTCAGGCACGCCATTGCGCACACCCGAGTAGTCGCACCAGGGCGACGCCACGCCGAAAGTGCCGGCTTCCGCCAGTTCGCCCTGTGCGTTGACCAGCACCCCGCCGAATGGCACGCTCAGTTCGGGCACCATCCGCGCGGCGAAGAGGGAATGATTGGTCTTTTCGATGGTGATATCCACCAGCGGTTCCAAGGCAATTTCGAAGTCAATCAGCCGAAGCGAGTCGGAGGGAGCGGAGACGGTGATGCGCCGACGGTCCTTCATGACCGCGTCTTCCTCCGGCAGTTTCCAATGGCATTTATCCACGATGACGACGCGCGCGCCTTCGGCCTCTTCGAGCGTCGGTCCCTGTGAAAGAATCTGTCCGCGTTCATTGCCTTCCTGCCAGAAGTTGCCGCCGTTCACGCGATCACAGGCGAAGAAGAGGGAGTGATGGTGCGGATAGGGCTCAGTACTTTCCGTTGTGACGGATTGCCCGGACACCGGCCCGTTTACAGGAAAAAGATAGGGGTACTTTTGAGCGGAGGCGAACTTGTACGCGGTGACCAGTTCAGCACCTGAGGTGATCTCAATTTGGTCCTGACCCACACGGGCCTTGAGCGTCAATTCGCCCGCGAAGACGTCGGAAAGCAACGCTACGGTAAACAGTGCCGCAGACAGGATCGAGCGACCTGTGTGATCCATGGGATACTCCTTCGGTGAAAAGGCGGCACACAGACGCGTCAGTGCTTCGTGGATTCGTCCATGTACTGATTGAACAAGTCGCCCAGAGCATTTTCACCGTCCAGGTTGTGCTGCACCAGCAGTCGGTACTTCAATTCGAAGGATTCGCCCGGCTTAAGGACGTGGGTCTGCTCATGGGGCCAGCAGACACCGAGGAATCCATAGTGGCGGAAAATCCAGCCGGGGTGGGGGAACCCGGGATTGGACGGATGCTGCATCATCGTGATTCCGGAAGTGCCAGCCCCGTCTTTCCGCTCCCAACTTATGCTGGCCCAGGGCGTTTCAAAAATCAGCGCGTCCTCCGGCACGATCCCCTTGGCAGTCAGAAAGGAGAAAGGCTTGTTGTCCGCATTGGGGCGGAAGGAGAAGCCACCGTAGCCCTTGTCTTTTGCTCCCTCAAAGGTCACATCCTCCCCGGAGACGTTCGTGAACTTTAGGTGGAAGTCGATGGCGCGATGCGTGTCCTGCGCGGGGTGCGCCGTGAAGAATATCGTCTCCAGCACTTTCGGCTTCGGGGCTCCATCGAAGAACCAGCCATTTTCCACACCCACGTCCACCCGATCAGCCGAGGCCTCTTTTTTCAACCAGCGCTGAAACAACTGGTGCGCGCCGATGATGGTCCACACGTCGATCTTGCGCTCGCCCACCATCGTTTCCGGCCAGGTCCAGAATACACCCCGGTGGTGATAGTGGTCCTCGGGAAAATCGTCAGTCATGATCTCGCCGTCGAGACCGTACAGGGGATGAATGTAGCTGGCGCGCCAGTAGCGTTCCACGTCCACGCCAGCGGGCGGCTCCACGCGGCCAAAGTTGTAGGTCAAGACAGGTTTGCCTTCCTCCAGAATGGTGAGCTGGCGATCCGACTCCTCCAGCGTGAAGCCCGCAGCGTCCGCGCGGAAGACCACGCAACACGCGATGACCAGAGAGGAAAGAACTAGACGGCTCCAGATCGTCCTGGGACGAGCGAAAGTGCGATTGGCTGGTACGATGCTGTTCATCCAATGTCTCCCTGGAAGGACGTGCTGGCGCATCCGTCACTTCCGGCTGTAGGTCCGCCCCACATAGTCTTCCAGCAACAGCCGGAATTGGTTCGCTAGCTCGTCCTTCGTGCCGGAGTAGCTGGCATACTTTTCGCCATCCACAAAGACCGGGCACACCGGGTCCTCGCCGTTCCCCGGCAGGCTGATACCGATATTGGCCGCCTTCGATTCACCGGGGCCATTGACGATGCACCCCATGACCGCAACCTTGAGGGATTCGACGCCATCAAACTCGTTGCGCCAGGAGGGCATGCGGAGGCGGACGTAGTCCTGAGTCTCGGCGGCCAGCTCCTGAAAGGTCGTGCTCGTGGTCCGTCCGCAACCGGGGCAGGCCGTGATACTGGGGGCGAACTGGCGGATGTTGAGGGACTGCAATATCTCCTGGGCCGCGTAAACTTCTTCGCGACGATCGCCGCCCGGCTGGGGTGTAAGGGAGACGCGGATGGTGTCCCCGATGCCTTCACCAAGCAGGAGCCCCATGGAGGCGGCGGACCAGATCTGGCCCTTCATGCCCATTCCCGCTTCGGTGAGGCCAAGGTGAAGGGGCTGTCGGGTCTGTGCGCTGAGCTTTCTGTAAAGCTCGATGAGGTAAATGGGTACACTGGTCTTGCAGGAGATGATGACCTGATCCTCGCGCAATCCGGCCTCAAGGGCGAGTTCGGTGGACTGGAGCGCGGACAGGATCATGCAATCGTTAATGATGTCTTCCGAAGACTTTCCGAGGTTTTTGTCGGTATTCACTTGCATCTGCTCGATGACCAGTTCCTGGTTCAGAGAGCCCATGTTTACGCCGATTCGTACCGGTTTGTCGTTGTCCTTGGCGATCTTGCAGATGGTTGCGAACTGCTCGTCCCGCTTGTCGCCCTTGCCCACGTTGCCGGGATTGATCCGGTACTTCGCCAGGGCTTCCGCGCAGGCCGGGTGGGCCGTAAGGAGCCGGTGACCGTTGTAGTGGAAGTCGCCAATCACGGGAACATCAACCCCGGCATCCCGAACGCGCTCCATGATTTCAGGAACGCTTGCGGCGGCTTTGGGGGTGTTCACCGTGATGCGGACCAGCTCCGACCCGGCCTCGGCCAGTTCGACAATCTGCTGCGCGGTAGAGGGCGCATCTTCGGTGTCGGTGTTGGTCATGGACTGGACGACGACCGGGGCCCCGCCGCCGACCTGTACACCACCGACATTGACGCCGATGGTGTTTTTTCTTGCCTGCAATACCATTGGATAGGAGCTCATGGTGAGGGTGAATGTTGTAGGAATCGCGCCGTCGAAGCGGAGCTTCGGGTACTGCATTTCCAAGCGGAGCTTGGGAACGAGTCGCACTTAATGATACGCCCCGATTGGAGATACGCGCAAGCTGGAGTATACGTTGAGAATTGGATTCGCGCCCGCTATCATGGCCAGACACTTCATTGGCGGGGCGTGGGAGCGCCCCACGGCCAGTCGGGGTACATGCAGGAGGATAATCCATTGCCGTTGCATTTTGGTTCCCGCGCTTTGCTCTTCAGTTTAATTGTTTCCCTTGGAATGTCCATCGCCCATGCGGCGGATTGGCCTCAGTTTCGCGGCCCAGACCGCAATGGCACCTCGCCCGAAACGGGCCTGCTAACCGTGTGGCCTGCGGAGGGACTGAAGCCCGTCTGGGTTGCCGAAGGATTGGGCGAAGGCTATTCGTCGGCGGTGATCGCGGGAGGGAAGATATATCTCACCGGGATGCTGGGGGAAGACAAGCAGGGCCATCTCCATGCTTTCGATTTGGATGGGAAGAAACTCTGGTCCACGCCCTACGGTCAGGAATGGGAGAAGACCTATCCCGGTACCCGCTACACGCCCACCATCAACGAGGGTCGTGCCTACCTCATCAGCAGTCATGGCCTGGTGTGCAGTTTTGACGCGGAAACAGGCGCGTTGCTCTGGCAGCGGGATGTGGCGAAGGATTTTGGCGGCGCGGCGCCGGCCATGGGCTTCGCCGAGTCGCTTCTAATCGACGGAGAACGATTGATTGTGACGCCGGGCGGCCCCGATGCGAGTGTGGTAGCGCTGAACAAGGCCAGCGGCGAAACCCTCTGGACCAGCAAGGGACTCAGCGACCAATCGGCCTACTGTTCGCCCATCCTGATCGAACGAGGGGGAACCCGCTTGATCGTTACGCTGGTTACGGCAACCCTCGCCGGGCTGGATCCGGAAACGGGCGCGGTGGTCTGGCGAATGCCCTTCGACGAGACGGAAGAGCTTCAGAACCACGCGGTAGCGCCCGTCTATGCGGATGGTTTTCTCTACGCCACCAGCGGCCACCGCAAAGGGGGTGTGATGTACGAGCTTTCCGCGGATGGCAAATCAATCGCACAGCGCTGGGCCGACGAGACCCTCAACAACCATCATGGCGGGTTGATATTTCAGGGTGGCCATCTGTACGGCTCGACGATGAACGGCCGGTGGGTGTGCCTGTCGGCTTCCGACGGTGCGGTGAAGTGGGAAGATCGTGGCGTGGGCAAAGGCTCCATGACGGTGGCCGACGGTCTCGCCTATTGCTACAGCGAGAAGGGGACGCTGGGTCTCGCCCGCATGTCGCCCGATGGGTTTCAGCTCTTGAGCGAGTTCGAGGTCGAGCTGGGGGAGGGCGTCCACTGGGCCCATCCTTCCATCGCGGATGGTCGGCTCTTTATTCGCCACGGCGATGTATTGATTGCCTATCATGTCCGGGGTGCTGAGTAGCCGCCATACCCGTCGCAGCAATCTGAACATACCGATCCGTCCGATGCCAGACTCGGCTTGATCCGCGTGCCCGCCCTTGGGTAGTGTTGCTCTGGCAGTTGAGCCCGAGGATCACCCATTGAAAGCAGCACTGGCCACCAGCCTGATTTTAGCCGTCGCGGGCCTCTCCGCCTGCCACACCACCGATCAGCCGCCCCTGCGCAAGGGCGAGCCCCTGTCGCTGCAACTGAATGTGCCATCGAATTCACCTCACTGGGTGGAAGCTTCCCGCCGGAGTGCGGGGCGCTATGGGTTCATGGGGGATGAGATTCGCATCGAGGGCTTCACGCGCTTTGTCTATGAATTGCGCAGTCTCCAGCGCAGCCGCGCGGGCGACACGGAGCTTGCGGTGACGCCCCAGATCTATGCAATAGACGACTGGGTCGTAACGCCCCGGGGTGATCGTTTCCGACCGCCGGAGATGGAAGTGCTCTTCAAGGAGTTGGAGGCGGCCATTCGGCTGCACCCCTTCACTTTCACCGTGAACGCGGACGGTGGTATCAGTCACATCGACGGGTTGACTGAACTGGAGAATTCGGTGGCGTCGGTGGTTTCACGCCATGACCTTCAGTTCGGAAAATTGGATCCGGTTCAGCAGCACGCCTGGCGTCGCGTATTCATGGCCCACATCGACGACCGCCCGATCCGCCGCCACCTGCAGGACACCTACGGTTTCCTCCCGAAGGGCCCCGTGCGGCTGGGCGATGAATGGCCCGCCGCAGAGGGCACGGCGCCCTGGCCCTACCTGCCCACGAATGAGACCATTCGCCTGATCAATCGGCAGGAAGGGCACTGGTACATCCAGACGGCAGGCGAGTTTGCCCCGCCACCGGAATCCGATTGGGCGAGCTACAAGGGCAGCAAGCGCGGCCATATCTACGCGGAGGTGTCCACCGGCCTGATCACCGAGCGACAAGAAACGACCTACTGGAAGCGCAAACGGGGCAAGACCCCCTGGGAGCAGTTCACCCTGAAGTCGCTGGAAGCATCCGACACGGTGCGGATGATCGGCGGGCCCATTGCCGAGTCGCCGCCGCTCTATGCCATTGACCGTTTCCCGATGATGGAGTCCACGCCATGAACGAGCGCTTTCGCCGCCGCAACGTTGGCGGAGCCGCCCGGCGCGTGGTTTTCGCGCTCTCGACGCTGGGGTTTGTCGCGCTGGCGATTTACATGATTGCGTCCGTGTTCATCGAGAAAGGCTTCAGCCCCCTGGGCATGTTCGGCGCACCGATCTTTGTGACGGAGCAGGGCGGTGGCCGGGCCTATTTCCTCACTGGTCAGTGGCGCACCTTTCGCACGGTATCGAGAGGCGCTTCATCAGGCCAAGTGACCACCTATTTCTATGTTGATCTCTGGGCCGTGGACGCTGCAACCGCGAAGCCCCTCTGGCGCAAGCGTCTGGAATCGGAGCGGGGCGGCGGCATGTCGGATCGCACCCTACTGGGCGCGGACAGCGGCACCCTCTGGCTGATGATTAAGAGCAGGCTGGTGGCCGTCTCCGCAGCCGACGGATCCGTGCTCGCACCCACAGGGCACGTGGAGTCGCAGAATCCTGAACTGCAAGGCCTGATGCCGACGGAGGACCGGTACTACCTGTTTGACGCGCGAGGCCTGATCATCACTTCGGCGGACGCGCGGCAATGGCGCATCGATCCCGTGACCTTCAAGGCCAGTCCTGCGCCACCTGTGGGCGAAGCCAGCGCCAAGGCCTTCCCACCCGTGTTTTACACCCCTTCCGGCACTTCCCTGCACCTGGTCCGTAGCGTGGTATCGCCGGGGCGTTGGCTGGGGCTCTTGACGGACGATGAGGCGAAGTTTCTCCAACAGTACGGTAACATCGGCGACGCCTGGGACGAAGTGCGTCGTCGGCTGTGGAGCGCGCGGACCGAAAATAACGATAAGTTTTTTGAGAGTTTTTTGGACTACAAAGATCTCAAGCCCCTCGACATCCCGCCGGACTTTTTGCAGCCCGGACTCCTCCGCGAGTATCAAGTGGGCACGCAACTACCGGCGCTAACCCTCGGCGAGCCGGAAAGCGTGCTGGTAGTGCATCGGGAGCGCCTCGGCGATGCGGGCAAGATTCGCCTGGCGCGCGTGGCAACGCCGGAAGGGAGCATCGTCTGGGAGTCGACCTTGCCACTTACGGTGATTCAATCGGTGAAGCGAATGGATAAGACGCTGCTGATCTTTGGCGTGGAATTTATTGAGGGCGACCCGGAAATTCGGGATGCCCTGCGCGATTCCCCCGAGCGCCTCGTGGCGGTTGATCTCGCGAGTGGCGCGGTGAGTAACTTCAGCTTTTCCGCGCTGGATACACACCTGGAGGCGGAGAAGATTGATGTGGGGTTGTGATGCGATATTGATTTTGGGCACTCGCAAACAATCACGGGTGCGACATCGAGGAAAGACCTCAGGCTGTACATTTACTTTTCATCCGTGGATATCCGTGCAATCCGTGGTCAGAAGAAATTAATATCGCTACCACGGATTGCACGGATGACATTATCTGTATGTTGTTGAAAGGCGATTGCCTGATTTGATTCGCGTCTATTCGCGTTCATTCGCGGTTCAGCTTTGTTCGATTTCGGCCACATACCGGCCCCCGCTCCACAGTCAATTGGCGGTTACGGAGATACTATCGTGACGAATCCCCCGCGAAAAACATCAGTTGCCCTATCCGACCAGAATTTCGGAGGCACCGCGTTGCGTGTCTTGGTTGGCATGTGCATCGCGGCCCTCTTGCCCTTGTCGATCTACCTTATCGCAAAACGCTTCGAGGTGACGAGCTACGCCCCCTTCGGCCTCTTTGGCGCGCCCGTCTTTGCGAAGACGGCCGAAGGGGATCGGGCCTATCTCCTTACGGGACAATGGCGCAGGATCCGCCCGCCCGGTCGCTACACCACCGGCTACGACTACGTCGAATTCTACGTGGATATGTGGGCGGTGGACGCGGCGACGGCAAAGCCGGTTTGGCGCAAGCGGCTGGAAACCGAGCGGGGCGGCGGCATGATTGACCGCGAATTCCTCGGGGTGGATGGCAACGCGGTCTGGCTCCTGCTCCATGGCAAACTCGTGGCGCTCTCGGCGTCGGACGGCTCGGTTATAGCGCCGGTGGGAACTGTAGAATCGTTGAACCCGGAATTGAAGGGGCTGATGCCGACGGATTCGCGCTATATCGTGTTCGACAGTCGGGGATTGTGCATCACCGCCGCAGACGCTCGTCTCTGGCGCGTGGACCCCGCTACCTTCAAAGTAGCCGAAGTGGTTTCCGTGCCCCAGCCCCCGAAGGAAGGCACTTACCCACCCGAATTCATTACCCCGGGCGGTAATGGACTCCATCTGGTGCGCGGCCTCGAAATGACGAATAGTTGGCTCGGCCTGTTGACGGAGGAGGAGGCCAAGGTCCTCGAAACGAGCAACAGGACAACCGCGCTCACCCCTGAAGTCCGCAGGCGCGTGTGGGGAGCCAAGGCGCACACGCCGGACGAGACGATCCCCATGTACCGAAACTACACCGAACTCAAACCACTGCCCGAGACCCCGGAGTTTCTGGACGCGGGGCTGCTGCGCGAATACTCGCAGGCCCAACAGCTTCCCGCGCTATGGGTGACCGATCCCGCCAGCGTCTTCGTATTGCATCGCGAGCGGCTGGGCGAAGCCGGGAAACTGCGGCTCGCCCGCGTCTCCGGACCCGTGGGTAAAGTGGAGTGGGAGGCCGCCCTGCCGCTCACGAATGTTCAATCGGTCAAGAAAATGGAGAAACACATCCTAATCTTCGGACACGAATATCTTGAAGGCGATCCCGATATCTCGGATGCCCTCCGCGATTCGCCCCAACGCCTGGTGTCCGTGGAAATCGCCACGGGTGCAGTTCACGTTCACACCCATTCCGTGTCGGATACGCACCCCGAAGCGGTGAAGATTGATGTGGGGCTGTAGGATAGCCCAGCCGACTCGAACATTGACGTGTGCTGCACGAGTAAACCCGGGGGGCAGCCTTTGGCCGCAACCAAAAGAGTTTCCCCACAGATAA
The DNA here is from genome assembly GCA_942492815.1 of Candidatus Hydrogenedentales bacterium. Classification (GTDB taxonomy): domain Bacteria; phylum Hydrogenedentota; class Hydrogenedentia; order Hydrogenedentales; family JAEUWI01; genus JAEUWI01. Next base: position 1,892,327 of record OW818658.1, read on the forward strand.
ACTCAGATACACACAGATATAACGGACAGGTATATTCCCCTTTTGTCTGGCGCACGTTCAGATCGAATTCCCATTCTCTCACCTGCCCGCCATATTCAAGTATTTCGGTTTTTCATCTTTTTATCCGTGAGTATCCGTGCAATCCGTGGTCAACAATGTGTTCTTTACCACGGATTGCACGGATGCACACGGATATCTTCAGGTAAATACGTGGCACCAATACGGGGAGTGCATGTCAGTATTTCAACCCGCCGCGGTCTCTTATTCGTGTGAATTCGTGTCCATTCGTGGTTGGTTTTTTTTCAACACCAGGAATATGGCGTGCCAACAAAAAATCCTGTCCATCCTGCAAATCCTGTCTGATTTGTTTCGACAGGATTGACACGGTGAACAGGATTGAGGGAAAGCTCGATTCAGTTAAATACCACCATTTTCTTGGCCTTTTTCGACGTGCCACAACCCTTGCAGTTGCCGCAGGACTTAATCTTCTCCGTGATCAGGTCGACGGAGATACGCGCCAGGATAACGGTGTCGTTGCCTTCGCAACCGATCTCCGCGGCGGCGCACATCTCCCCGGGCCCGCCACTCGCGCGCCCGAGAAGCACCTCCAGCGCCGATTGAACCGCAATGAGGTGCTTCAGTCCGAGAAACTCCTCCAGCGGATCCTCCACCGGCCAGGTTTCGAGAAAGTAATCGGGGGACATGGCGAGGAGTTCCTCCGCCGGCATGCCGCCCAGGATCTCAATAAGCAAATTGCCTGAGCCCACGCCCTGGCCGCAGGTGCGCTTGCGGAAGGTGTATTCCTTCAGCCGATCCTGTTCGTCCAGGATCACTTCAATCACTTCGGTAATATCGCTACAGGGCATCTTCGTACGCTTTTTCTACCTTGGCGGCAAACACGAAATCGCTTTCGGTCAGGCCATCGATCTTGTGGGTCCAGATGGTCACGTCCACCTTGCCCCAGGTTAAGAGGATGTCGGGGTGGTGGTTTTCCGCCTCGGCAACATAGCCGACGGCATTGGTGAAGTCGAGGGCTTCCTGGAAGTCCTTGAACTTATACTGCTTGGTCAGGTGGTGTTCCTCGACCAGGTGCCAGTCGCTTCCGAGCTGGGCGAGAAAGGTGTGCAGTTCATGCCCGGCAAGGGGTGGTACGCCCCCTTTGCAGGGAATGCATTCCTTCGCGGCTAAAACTTCGCAGCCTTCGAGCATGGCGCACCTCCTTGGTTCGTTAAACGTCAAATACTTTCGGAGGCCGCGCGTACCACAGATTGAGGTCCGCGTGGTCGTCGAGGGTTACCGCACCCAGTTTTACGGTGTAGGGGGCTTCGCCATCGCAGCGATATTCAATCTCGCCGCCGGCGATCTCCCAGTTTCCCGCATCCGGCCCGCTGAGCAGGAGGGTGTGGGGGAAGCTCTGCGGATGGCCCACCGCCTCCAGGGTCTCGCCCGGCGCCGTGCCGCCCGTGCATTCGTCGAACTCCAGCGGGAAACCGTTGATGGTGTACCTGGGCACGCCGCCGGGGCCTTCGTTGCCCGTAATCAAGGTGATTTGAAAGGTGTCGAGTCGCGGCATGGTTACATTCCCATTCCCGCGGGCATCTCCCTGAAGAAGGGGTTGACACCCGAGGTGTGATCGGTTTCATCGAGTACCGCGCCGAGCTGGGGCACTTCCTTGCGGAAGGTGCCTTCGACGCCGGAGCGCAATGTTATGCTGGACGCGGCGCAGCCCTGGCAGCCGCCGCCCATGGTGATGTAGATGGTGTTGCCCACGACGCGATTCAGGATAATGACGCCGGAGTGGGAGGCGATGCCGGGATTGATCTCTTCATCGATCACGCGCTGGAGCCGCTCGCGGATTTCAGCCTCCTCTGGAATGCTCTCCTGGTAACTCGGATCGAGTACCGGGATGCCGCTCTTGAGATGGGCGCGGATCTGCTCGCCCACGCGCTTGGCGAAGTCCTCCCAGGGACTGAAATCGGAGCCATCGCGCATCACGGTGACGGTCGTGTCGTGAATCAACACCGAGCCCACGCCGCCCAGATCGAAGAGGGATGCGGCCAACGGGGAATAGGCATAGGCCACGTCGGCCTCGGGCGCCCAGAAGGACAGGCCCTGAAGCAGAGGGCGATTCACCAGAAGCACACATGCGGGAACGTTGGCTTCTTTCCGCGCCTTGATGGCGATCTCATCGCCCAAGCTGTCATGCCCGTCGTCCCCAAAGGACACGGGTGCATGGACGACCCGTCGTGTCCGAGGCATCGGCTCATCATCGTCATCGTCGAAGGTGGCGGTGGCCGCCTGCGGCGCGGCCACAGGTTTCACTTGTTCGTCGTCGGTCTTGAATACTTTGGAAAACCATGAAGGCACGGCTTGCAAATCCTCTTCGTCGGTTATATTCAGCGCAATTCACCTGTACCCCAAGACAAATTCGGCGCTCTTTTCATTCCCCTGGGCCGTAGCGCAAAGGGGAATGCGCGGCCTGTTCCGGGGCTCTACCCCTATTATACACCCATTCGATTGCTACAAACCTTTATGTTTTCTGGCCAGGAATCGGGCGCCTTGGCGGCGAATCGGGGCTCAGACGTTGGCGGCGCACCAAGCGAAGAGATTGGCCCACTCTTCCCGCTGCAGGCGCACGACGGCCTCCAGATTTTGTGGATAGGCCGCCTCGGCCGCATCCACGAGTCCATGGCCGTCGTAGCCCTTCAGGAGTGCCATGGCCGGGTGTTTACCCGTCTTGTGGAACCAGTAGTGACTATTGGAAAAATCGCCTTCACGACGGTGCATGATGCCGTGCCAGTAGGATCCGGTCGGGTCCTTCAAGTCCTGGCTGAAGGTGTGACTTCGGTCCAGCTCGTCCACGTAGAGCCACAGCCCTGCCCGCAGCGCCAGATTGGAGCGAAACGGAGCCTGCTGGAGCGCGGACTCGACCAGGGCCTGTAGTTCCTTGCTTGCCCCTTGCTTAGGGCATAGTTCGGACATGGCCCTTTCGAGCGGAAGGGCGTCAAACAGAGGCTGGAGCACGGGATGGAGCGCTTCGGGGAGTTTCATGGATCGTCCTTGGAATAGAGGGGTCTCGCGTTAGTTTATCGGAGGAAGGAGCGGATGTTAAAGGGCGGCGCGGCGCATGGATTCACGTGCCTCCGGACCTGCGATTCTGCCGCCAATTTTGCCTTCGGGATGCTGGTGGCCCTGTTCCTTGAGGCCCCGTAAAACTTGCGCTACCCTACCCAATCGTGCTATCTTCTTGGCTCCGTGGCCGATGCGCCGCGGGCCTCAACGGAGAGGTGACCGAGTGGCCGAAGGTGGCGCCCTGCTAAGGCGTTGTACGTCAAAAGCGTACCGAGGGTTCGAATCCCTCCCTCTCCGCCATTCAATTATTCAGCGCCGGAATCATTCGCAAGAATCGTTTCCGGCGCTTTTTTTGTTTTGGCCGGCCTCGCGGTGAAATAATTCGGGGACGCCGCCGCGTTTTCGGCGTGGCACTGGGGGCACGTCCGGGCTGCACATCAGAATGGACGCCGCGCCATATCAATCTTTTCTATGGGAGATAGAGCCTTGGTATCCCTTCGCATTTTCCAATACGCCACGATTATTCTTTTACTCGCCGGGCGGGTCGCGAGCGCGGAGTTCTTCGAACCCCTTCAACCGCCCCGTCCCTTTCAGGTGATGGTGCATCGGGGCGCGATGCTTCAGGCCCCGGAGAACACCGCGCCCGCGCTGGAGCGCTGCATCGAAGAGGGCTTCGAATGGGCGGAAGTGGATGTTCGCCTGACGCGCGACGGGAAACACGTGCTGTTTCATGACGACAGCGTGGACGGCAAGACCAATGGCACGGGGGCGGTGAAGGATTTGACCCTGGCCGAGTTGAAGGCGCTGGATGCGGGTAGTTGGTTCTCGGCACGATTTGCAGGGCAGCGACTGCTCACGCTCGGCGAGTGCCTCAGTCTCTGCCGGGGACGATTGAACCTTTATCTGGACTGCAAGGACGTTGATCCAATCCTTCTCGCGGACGAGGTGCTCGCAGCAGGGATGGAGAAGCAGGTCGTGGTCTTTGATGCCCCGGAAGTGCTGGCGAAGATTCGCGAGCGCTCTCAGGGGCGCGTGCCCGTTATGCCCAAGTGGCACCCGGAATACGGCACCGATGATTGGGCGGACCAATGGCGCCCCGACGCCGTGGAAATCAACGCGGACGAAGTGACGAAGGAAATCTGCGAAACTTTTCACAAGCGCGGTATCAAAGTTCAGGCCAAGGTGCTCGACGAGGAGGACCGGCCCGAAGTGTGGGCGCGTATGCGCGATGCGGGCGTGGACTGGTTTCAGACCGATCTTGCGGAGGAGGTGATAATGCATCTTTCCTGGAGCAAGTTGCCAACCCGACCGGTGCAGATCTCCCACCACCGTGCGGCGAATTACTACGCGCCGGAAAATACCATTGTCGCGATGGAAAAGTCCCTGCGCCTTACGGCCGACTATGTGGAGTTTGACGTCCGCACCTCAAGCGATGGCCAGTTCTTCATTTTGCACGACCCGAACCTCGGTCGGACAACCAACGGCGAGGGAAAGGTGGCGGAGACGGATTCCGCGACGCTGGCCGCGCTCGAAGCCTCGTGGGACTTTGGGAAGCCCTTCGCCGGTCTGAAGATCCCCACGCTGGAAGAGACCTTTCAGTTACTCGGCGGCAAGACCGGCCTCTATGTGGACGCCTACGACATCACACCGGAAGCCCTGGCGGAAGGACTGAAAAATCATAACCTGCTCGAAAGCGCCGTGGTCTATCAGTCACCGGAGTACCTGATAAAGCTGAAGGCGGTAAACCCGGAAATAAGGGCCCTGTGCCCCCTTTCGGATGCGAGTCAGATCGAAGCACTCCACCAATCCGTGCGCCCTTATGGCTTCGACGTTTCCTGGAAAATACTCTCTGAGGATCTGATTCGCCGCTGCCACGATCTCGGAATCAAGGTCTTCTCCGATTCCGTGGACGACTACGAGACGGCGGCGGACTATCAGCAGGCGGTGAAGTGGGGGATCGACGTCATTCAGACCGACTACCCCGTCCGCGTAGCCGATGCGCTCACGCGTCTTTCAGGCGAGTCGCGATAACGGTCAGTTTGCATTGCCGCGCAGCACAAATTCCGCCTTGCTGTTCGCCGGAATCGGGAGTGTGAAGTTCACTTTGATTCCATCGCGATCAAAGGCGATCTCTTTGCCCATGGATACAAGGTTGCACCGGGACTCGGCCAATCCCGGCGGCAGTCGCAATTGGATTTTCTGTTCGCCCGGCGCGCCGCTCACCCATCCGGTGACCTCTCCGGCGCCGTACTGAAACCCGACATCGCGGTCCTTCAGCAGCCCGCAACCCTCGGCCCCAAAGCCCTTCTCGTACCATTCCGTCGGCACGCAGGGGGCAATCGTAATCGCGCCCCAGACATCTACATCCAGCCCAAGGAGCGCCTGCTGCACGACCGTGGAGTTGTACACCGCCGGATACTCCGTGTACTTCGGCACCGTGGCCTCCGCCTCGTCACCGGGCTGGAAACGTCCCAACCCGTAGCGCTCGGCATAGAAGCCCGCTCCGCCGCCGGAGGGCCGGTCGATGAGGTTGTTCACATAGCCGATGGTCTTGACTATTCCCTCACCGTCGTCCATCGCATGGCGCATGAGCGCGTCATAGCGCCAAGTGCGCGCCATGGCCACGCAGTCCTTGTGGGGCGCGCGCTTATTCAAATCGCCGGGGCCGTACTCGACCGCCTTCTCCGCGATCCAGGTGGGCGCGAAGAGCCCCTCGACCTCGTAGAAAGAAGATTCGTGATTTTTGAAATAGCGCCACATCTGCTCGCGCCGGAGACTCGGGGCAATGGAGAAAGCAGTCAACGCAAAATTGGTGTCCGTCATGCCCCGGGTGTATTGCCGATAATTTTGAGCGGTGGGCAGCGCGAGAAACTCTGAGAGTCCGGCATGGCCACCGCCTTCGCCCTGCATTTTCGTTCCCGTGAACTTTATCCACGTCACGGTCCGCGGCTCGAAGCGGACGAAGGCGCGGGAAATGTCGAGGTCGTTAAAGGTCACATTCACCGGCTTCGAACCATCGCTGAACTCCAGCCGTCCCTCGGCAAATCGCTCGCCCGGGGACAGGCCGGGCGTCGTGCGGTTGAAGAGGATAACACTATCCACGGAGGTCGCTTCGGAAAGCCCGATCTGAATCCACGCACCGGCCTTTTCTCCATTGGCGACCCATTCGTTTTGCCCGCCCGCGCCCGAACCCGCGCCGAAGGCATCGCTGCCGGTTCCGCGAATGCCGTCTATGGCCAGAACGGCCCGGTGGGCGGCATCCAGCTCCGAACTGACCGCCTGGACGCTGCCCAGACGCGTCGCCTGGGCCACATTGTTGTAGGCCAGGTGCTCCAGGTAATAGCCGCCCGATTCGCTCCAGAAATGCTTTTCCACGCCCGTCGCGATCCGCGCGGCAATCGCCTGGTATCGCTTGCTCTCTCCCTCGTTGCCCGCGACCGCTTCCAGTTGAGCCAGGCGACGAAAGGCGAGGATGGCCGAGGCGTTGGCGACACCGTCGATCTCCCGGTACACCTGATCGAGGTCGTAGGAGTCACTGTGGAGGAGCCCTTCGGGATCGAGCCAGGCCTCGATGAACCCGGCCACTTTTCTCATGACGGGCAGGTTGCTCGTGAGCCACTCCCGATCCTGGGAGAAGCGAAAAATCATATCGCCCAGCAGCAGCGTATCGATATTGGCCGTGAGACGAAGGGGGTAGTAAACCACACTCCCATCCTGCGTGGTCTCGGGCACCACGTTGTGGGGATTATCGTGAAAGGTCATCGGCCGGACACTGCCATCGTTGAGCAGGTACTTATCACTGATGGTGAGATTCCAGGCCCGAAGCACGAGGGGTAGATTCTTCTCGCAGGCCAAGTACGCCGCCGCCATGTGCTTTACATCCACGCCGGGATACCAACCGGGGTAGTGTCCATTCAAGTCCACGCGCCAGGGTCGCTCCGGCTCTTCATTCGGCTTTGGGGCAGGAGCGCCGGGGGCTGGCGCGGGTTCCTGCGCCGGGAGCAGGGTGTTTTCCCAGTTGGCGCGGTAAACCTCCACAATCCTGTCGTCGGGCAGATTCAATTGCGGCAGGGACTCTCCGGCGGAACTCTCTGTCGTCGGAAAGGACACGAAAAGGACGCACGCCGCCGTTAAGAGCCGGGCTGTGATTCGGGAAGCGTTCATGGCGCATGGAACTCCGTCAGTCATTGTTGCAGTGACCCGCAGGCAATCATAGCACTCGCGCCGGGGGCTTCCAAGGCGGTCGGGTAAACGCCAGGGGAGCCGAATAAAGGATACAGCTCAAGAGTCGTGGAGCTATGGAGCGGGGGCTTTCCAGCCCCGAAGCGAGCAACGAGGTTGCGAGAACAACACAGACGCAAGAACGGTGGAGCATATCCCTGATTGTTCCGGGTGAGCAGTTCCCGGATATCGGGGAAGGGGTGACAAATTCTTGACAGTTGTAACTGGTAAGCACGAGGCCAATCTTCCATTTTAGGTGCCTAAGTAATTGTCCTGAATAGGGTTGTACTTACTTTATGCGTGGGTGTCGGACCCGTGCATTTGCTATTTTGCGCAACTTGCGGCATAACTACGTTCGGTAATCGAGGAGGATTCACTATGGGTGTTTTTAGACAAAGCATGATGTTGGTGTTGCTCGCACTGGGAATGGCGATTTTCGCTTCGGGTTGTCCACCGATCGACCCGGACCCTGATCCGGTGGGTGAAGGTGAAGGTGAAGGCGAAGGCGAAGGCGAAGGCGAAACGCCCGTCGATACCGCAGCCACCATCATGTTTGTCACGCAGACGCCCCAGTTTCAGGACTTCACCACGATTGGCTCCACCTTTGGAAATCATAAGGGGGATACCGGGTCGGCTCCACGCGGTGGCGATCTCTACGTTCGCTATCCCGATGGAACCCTGCGCAACCTGACCGAAGAGCTGGGCTTTGGCACGGAAGCCGGTCAGGATATTGCCGTGCGCGATCCGGAAGTGCACTGGGAGGGAGAGAAGGCCCTCTTTTCCATGGTCATTGGCGGAACGATTCAAAACGACAACGATCCCGTTTACTTTCAGATCTACGAAGTAAGCGGCATCGACCAGGGAGAGACCGCCAGCATTCAGAAGCTGACGCAGCCGCGGACTACAACAACATCGCGCCGTGCTATACCTCGGACGACCAGATCGTGTTCACGAGCGACCGACCGCGGAACGGCGACAAGCGGCTTTACCCGCAGTTGGATGAGTATGAGTCCGCGCCGACGGTTTCGGGTTTGTGGTGCATGAACGCGGACGGCTCCAATCTTCGCCTCTTCGATCACTCACCGTCGGGTGACTTCGAGCCGATTGTGGATAGTTTCGGACGCATCCTGTTCACGCGCTGGGATCACCTGCAGCGCGATCAACAGGCGGACGCCGACATTTACAATCTGATCCGGGGCGAAGGCACGTCGTATGAAGTGGTCACCTATGAGTCCGAGGAGGGCGACACCTCTCACGCGCTTGCCCCCGGCGACGAAGTCTTTCCGGAGCAGCGCGGCCTCTATGGCGAAGACGGACCGGACCCCCTGTGGGACGACATGCAGGATACCGAGAACGGTCACACCTTCAATGTCTTCTTCCCCTGGATGATGAAGCAGGACGGAACCGGAATGGAGACCTTGAACCACATCGGCCGCCTCGAGCTTTCCCGCTATATCGGCAGTGCCCGCAACTATCTGCCGGAGGCCTATGCCTTCGAGACGCTGCGCATCAACAACATCATGCACATCGAAGAAGATCCGACCGATCCCGGCCTCTACTATTTCACCAATGCGCCGGAATTCAGCACCCATGCCTCGGGACAGATCGTGGCGATGCGCGGCGCACCGGACATTAATCCCGACGACATGCGGGTCACCTACATCACGCACGAAGCGACTTCAAGCTATGTCGGCGATGATGAAGCCCGTCCCGCGGGCCATGTGGGGCTCTTCCGCGATCCGCTGGCAACCAGTACCGGCGAATTGTGGGCCGTACACACCGACACCTATCGCGCGGATCGTCCGACGGTGGAAGATCCGGGTTACCCCGAGCCCTACACGGCCAGCAGTCGCTATCAATTCGCCATCCGCGAACTCGTGGAAGGCGAGGGCGGCGTGCGCGTACCCGGAGCTCGGCTGAATCCAGGCGGAATTGTCGAGACCATTACCTACTTCGACAACGCCACCTATCGCCAGTTGAACTATTCGGGACCGATGTGGGAATTGCAGCCTGTCGAAGTCGCCCCCCATCCCCGGCCCTCCATGGGTACGGAACCATTGCCTGACATCGAGCAATCGGTGCTGGAGGCGTCCCTCGGCGGTGCGGAAGGCGTCGCTTCGCTCCGTGAGTATCTGGTTGAGAACAACCTGGCCCTGGTCATCAGTCGCGACGTGACCATTCGCGGCGATGAGCAGCAGGACGTTGACCTGAAGATTGCCGACAGCGATCACCAGACCGCGGGTGAAGGCGCAACGCCGAAAGAAATCGCCTGGATGCAGTTTTTCGAAGGGAAGCAGCTTCGCGGCTATCGCTTCGAGGGACGACGCATCATTGCACGAGCCTTGGAGAACAATCCGAACCCGCCCGTGCCCCAGGCCCCCGAGGGGTCTGTTCGCCTGGGCGCCGACGGCTCCATGGCGGCGCTTGTTCCGGCGGGCCGGGCCCTCTCCTGGCAGATGACCGAAGAAGACGGCACGGCGGCGGTGCGTGAACGCATGTGGCTGACCTTCCAGCCCGGTGAAATCCGGGCCTGCACGAATTGCCACGGCCTGAACAATACCGATGTGTTCGGCGGCGGGTTGCCGGAGAACGAACCCCAGGCCCTGAAGGATCTGCTGGCGTGGTGGCTGGAGCAGCAATAGCACGATCAAAGGTATCCCACAGACGCCATTGATTTGAACGGCCCGGCCGAATTGACCCCAGTGGTCAACTTGCCCGGGCCGTCTTTTCTTTTTTACACTGATCGCACAAAGGCAGTTTTTGGCGGAAAGGGAACGCTATGAAATGCGGGCGACGGGACTCTTCTTTACGAATTCCAGAAGTACGCGGATTGGATCGCACTAAGCGCCGGTGGGCGATAGTCTGGGGTATCCTCTCCTTCGTGGGGCTATGCTTCTCCATCCGGGCCGATGTCACAACGGACACCCGGATAAGCCATATGGGCCCCGACGGTGAAATCGCTTATGCCGTGTTTGAGGTACGTGCGGCCTACAACAGCATCGCCGATGAGTTTCTGATCGTCTGGGCTGGGGAGGACAATACGCCGCCGTTGGTGGACGGCGAGCGAGAGCTCTTTGGCCAGCGCGTGGACGCGGTCACGGGGGCCGAAATCGGCGCCACCGACTTCAGGATCAGCGACATGGGAGATGACGGGGAGAATTCGCCCGATGTCCGCGATGATTTCGGTATCGTGGAGCAGCAGGTGGTCTACAACCCGACGGAGAACGAGTATCTGGTTGTTTGGGTGGGGCAAGACGACAGGGCTCCGCTGGTTTCTGGGGAGACCGAAGTTTTTGGCCAGCGCATTGACGGCGAGTCCGGTCTGCCGGTCGGTCCCAATGATTTTCGGATCAGCGCGGCGGGCGGTAGCGGGGCGAATGGCTTCAATGTGCAAAATGTGGCCGTGGCCTATTGCGGGAGCACCAACGAGTATCTGGTGGTGTGGTCTGCCGATGACAATCGCGCTCCGCTGGTCGATGGCGAGTCTGAGATATTCGGTCAACGCTTGAACGGGGCGACGGGGGCTGAAGTGGGGGTCGACGATTTTCGGATCAGTACTATGGGCGACGATCTGGAGTCCAGCGGCACTGTTCGGGCGCGCTACGACGCGGTGGCGCCGCGTGTGGCCTGCAATGAGACCGATGGCGAATTTTTGGTCGTCTGGCAGTCGGATGACGATCGGGGGACGCTGGCGGATGACGAATTCGAGATTTTCGGCCAGCGCATCGACGCGAGTACCGGCGCGGAAACCGGGGAGAATGACTTTCGTATCAGCGATCTGGGCAGCACGGACGGCGACAACTCCTATCGGGCCTGGGAACCCGACGTGGCCTATGACTCCGTGAACAACGAGTACCTCGTTGTGTGGCGCGGGGAAGATGACACCCCGCCGCTCATTGAGGGGGAACACGAGGTCTTCGGTCAGCGCATCAACGGATCAACCGGAGCGGAAGCAGGCGAGAACGACTTTCGCATCAGCTTCATGGGAAATGATGGTGAGACCGACCCCGTGGCTCGTGCAGCGGTATTTGTCAACGAACCCCGGCTGGCCTTCAATGATCGAGACAAAGAGTTCATGGTGGTGTGGAATGCGGAGGATGACACCGCGCCGCTCGTCCCGGGTGAATTTGAGGTGTTCGGTCAGCAGATCGGGGCCGGTGACGAGATGGTGCTGGGTGACAACGAGTTACGGTTGAGCACCATGGGGGACGATACCGAAACGGACGCGATATTGCGGGCGAAGTTTCATGTGTTCCGCGCCTTCGTGGCCTATGGAGTAGATGCAAACACGTACCTGGTGGTCTGGGAGGGGGATGACGACGAGACGAACGTTTCGGATGCCACGTTGGTGGAAGGCGAAGTCGAAGCCTTCATGCGTTTTCACCGTTCGCCCAATGAGGCCCCTGAAATAGCGGGCGACGTAAACCGCATCGTGACGATGGATGAGGACGGGGTGCCGCAGGCCTTTGTGTTGACGCTCATTGCTACGGATGGCGACAGTGACCCCCTGGCATGGTCTATCGGATCCGGTGCGGCACATGGCGCCGCAAGCTGCGATGCCACCGGAGAGACGATCAATGTTGCCTACCAGCCTGATTTGAACTTTCACGGTGACGATACCTTCACCGTTACCGTCTCCGACGGGAACGGGGGCGAGGACTCGGTTGCCGTGACGGTGCAAATCGAATCGGTCAATGACACCCCGGATTGTATCGACGATGCCTACGTTGTTGCCGCCAATAGTATAGGAAACGTGCTCGATCTCCCTTCGAATGACGAAGATGCGGACGGTGATGATCTTACGATCCTTTCCGTCGACACAGCGGGACTCGCGGGTGCGCTCCAGTTTGAGAGCGGAGCGACCTCGGTGAGCTATACGCCGCCGATTGGATTCGCCGGTGAGGAAACCTTTTCATATGTCGCGTCAGACGGCTTTGGCGGGCAGGATTCCGGCAATGTAACGATTGATGTGGCAGGTGGCGAGGGCGAGGGCGAAGGCGAAGGCGAAGGAGAAGGCGAAGGCGAAGGCGAAGGCGAAGGAGAAGGCGAAGGAGAGGGAGAAGGAGAAGGAGAAGGAGAAGGAGAAGGAGAAGGAGAAGGAGAAGGAGAAGGAGAAGGAGAAGGAGAAGGAGAAGGCGAAGGAGAAGGCGAGGGCGAGGGCGAAGGCGAGGGCGAAGAAGGAGAAGGCGAGGGAGAAGGCGAAAGGCGAGGGCGAAGGTGAAGGTGAAGGAGAAGGAGAAGGAGAAGGAGAAGGAGAAGGCGAGGGTGAGGGTGAGGGTGAAGGTGAGGGCGAAGGCGAAGGTGAGGGTGAAGGTGAGGGCGAAGGCGAAGGTGAGGGTGAAGGTGAAGGTGAAGGTGAAGGTGAAGGTGAAGGCGAAGGCGAAGGCGAAGGCGAAGGCGAAGGTGAAGGTGAAGGCGAAGGCGAAGGCGAAGGCGAAGGCGAAGGCGAAGGCGAAGGTGAAGGTGAAGGCGAGGGCGAGGGCGAGGGTGAAGGCGAGGGCGAGGGCGAGGGCGAGGGCGAGGGTGAAGGCGAGGGCGAAGGTGAAGGCGAAGGCGAAGGCGAGGGCGAAGGCGAAGGTGAAGGTGAGGGTGAGGGTGAAGGAGAGGGTGAAGGTGAAGGCGAAGGCGAAGGCGAAGGTGAAGGTGAAGGTGAAGGTGAAGGTGAAGGCGAAGGTGAAGGTGAAGGTGAAGGTGAAGGTGAAAGAACGCTGGAGGAAATTGCGGAAGAGTTGTTAGCGAATTTCGCTGCCATCGATGGGAACGGAAATGGATTCCTGTCATTGGTGGAGCTCAGTGCATTCGACCCAACGATCAGCCGACCGGAGATCGTTGAAATGGGTGGAAACCTGGACGACGGGATTTCTCGCGATGCGCTGGAACGCTTCCTGAATCCCGAGGAGCCCGGCGGATGTGTGCCTGGAAAGCGGGCGACGCTGGACTCACTGCGCGAGAGCGTGGGGGACTGGTTGGTGCTGCTGGTATCGCTGGGTGCACTCAGCGCTATGGTTCGTGCCCGAGGCGTGGATTGAGCGGCGGATCGGCCTCAGGGCCTACTTTTTCACAGCATCCTTGGATTGAGCGCGCAAGGTCTCCAAGGCAGCGCGTGACGCTGCCTGAAGCCCAACCTCGCCGGTGACCTGTTCCCAGCGTTGGACCGAGGCGAGCGAAACACCGAGCGTGCTTGCGAAGGCCTCGGGGTTCATGCCAAGTCGCTTTCGGAGACGTCGTATGGCGAGGCCGGTGATGGGCTTCACGCTCCTGGTGGAACTCCGGGGCGATGAAGTCACCTCTTTAGTCATTGCAGTGGGCCGACCCTTCGGTGACTTCGGTTCCTTTTTCTCCGGTGGTGCGGTGAGGTCCAGGGTTATACCAAAAAGGCCGGAGAGGGCGCTATCCGGAATCGCATGGTCGCCTTTCGCGGCATCGGGCAGCGCGATTGATGTGGAGATGAGTTCCTGGGGATCCACGCCGCGAAGCAGGAAAAGGAGGTCGGGCCGGGTGTCCAATCGATTGCCCACCCCGTAGAGTACCGCCGCGAGATGCTTGCATAGATCGGCCCAGTCGGGACAGGAGCACTTGAGCTTTATTTCCGCCGGCTTGGGAAAGAGACCGTTGGATTTGTCGGCGACGAGGCCCATGATCTCGTGCGAGAATTCACCGCGGAGCAGTTCGATGACTGATCCAATTCCACCCGCGGCCTTCTGGACGATGGTGGCCCATTGAGCCTTGGGCAGGGGGGCAATCGCTACGGAGATTTTATAGAGGCTCGATCCGGATACGATGGCGTCGATACGGCCCGAGGAGATTTCCAAGTGGCATATGGACCCGTTCCGCGCGTAAGTCCGGCCCCGAGGCAAGCGATTCGAGTAGTCGGAGAAAGACTCCAGGTGGTCGCACCAGGCTTTGCCCCAGAAGCTCGTGGCCATGGCCCGACCCTCAATGGCGATGGGCTGGGGCGTTTGCCCTTTCTTCAGCAGGCCCTTAATCTCCCTCTGGGCCTTGGTGCGGCGTTGTGCGACGGGTACATATTTTCTCCAGAACGACATGCCTGAGCCTCTCTCACTGTCAGGGGGAATCTAAATCGCGGCGCGGTTCACGTCCAGTCGGACAAGATTCATGAGTTCATCATTCGAAAGTTCTGTCAAGTTGATCTCGCCGTCGTTCGACAGGATCTCCGCCGAAAGTTGACGTTTCTCTTCGATGAGGGCGTCGATTCGCTCCTCAATGGTACCCAGCGTCACAAACTTGTGGACGAGCACGTTCTTCCGCTGGCCGATGCGGAAGGCGCGGTCCGTGGCCTGATTTTCCACGGCGGGGTTCCACCAGCGGTCAAAGTGGATCACGTGGGATGCGGCGGTAAGGTTGAGGCCCGTACCGCCGGCCTTGATGGACAGGATGAAGAACGGGGGGCCGTCTTCCTCCTGGAATTGCTCCACCAGGGCGCGCCGTTTGCCCACGCTGGTACCGCCGTGGAGCGCCAGGCCGGGGCGTCCGAAGAGGGAGGCCAGGTGATCGCCGAGCGCCGGGATGATCTCGCGAAACTGGGTAAAGATCAACACCCGCTCCTGACGTTCGGCCAGCTCTTCACAGATCTCGGCCAGCCGCTGGAATTTTCCGCTCGACTTGGCACTGTAACCACCGTCGCCGGTGAGCTGGCTTGGATGATTGCAGATCTGTTTGAGCCGGGTGAGGGTCTTGAGCACAAGGCCGCGTCGGGCCATGCCGTCGGAGGACTCCAGCGCGTTGGCCATGGCGTTGACCGTGTGCTGGTAGAGCTTGATCTGGAGGGGCGTCAAGTTGCAGAAGCGCGACGTTTCCGTCTTGTCGGGCAGGTCCGAGATGATCGCCCGATCCGTCTTGAGGCGACGCAGGATATAGGGATTGACCAGTTTTCGAAGGGGCGCATAGTGATCATGCTCGCGGGCCTCCAGACTCTTCAGGAAGCCCTTGAACTGCGTCGCGGAGCCCAGGAGTCCAGGATTTAGAAAGTCGAAAAGAGACCAGAGGTCGCCCAGGCGATTTTCGATGGGCGTGCCGGTCAGGGCAATGCGACGTCCGCCGCGCAGCTTCTTGATCGCTTTGCTCTGGCGCGTGGCGGGGTTCTTGATGGCCTGCGCCTCGTCCAGAATGATGGTGTCCCACTCGAATTCAGACAGCCAGCCCAGCCGCGTCACCATGCCATAGGTGGTCATCACGAGATCGGTCCCCCGAAGTCGGCCTTCTGGATCGTCCGAGATGGCGTCCATGGAATCCGCCTCCATCTCCGAGGTGTGGAGGATGGCCAGACTGAGGGACGGCGTAAAGCGGTTGGACTCGCTTTTCCAGTTGCCCAGCAAGGATGCGGGAACCACCAGCAGCGCGGGTGGGCGCTCCACATCCGCTTCGTTTCGCCGGCGGACCAGCATGGCCGCCAGTACCTGCACGGTCTTACCGAGGCCCATGTCGTCGGCCAGGCAGGCCCCGAGCCCCAATTCGGAGAGGAAGTGGAGCCAGTTCAAACCGTCGCGCTGGTAGGGGCGAAGCTCGCCGTGGAGGCCTTCCGGGGAACCCAGGTGTTCGAGACTGGCCGGATCGCGCAGACCGGTCAGAATGCGGTGCATGGCTTCGCCCGCGGAAACATGCACCCAGGGGCGCTCTTCCTCGGCGTGTTCGTCGGAACGCAGATCGCGCGAGGCGCCCGCGAGCAGGCGCATGCCTTCAATAAAGTCGATATGGCCGTCCTGCGCTTCGCGCTCGATCACCTGCCAGTGGGCGAGTGCCTCGTTCAACTTGGCCTTGCTCACTTCGATCCACTGGCCGCGGAGGAACACAAGACCGTCGCCCCCTTCCAGGAGCACGTCCACTTCGTCCCGCGACAGGGCTTCGTCGCCCAGCGCTACTTCCATCTTGAAGTCCAGCACGGCCGAGGCGCCCAGGGTGGTGCTGCGCTGTTCGCCGATGGTGACGGCGATCTGCGGCCGTGGCCGTTTCTTCCACCAGTTGGGCAGGCGCAGGGCAAGGCCGCATTCCTCCAGTGTGTCCGCGCTGAGGAGGAGTCGGTAGGCTTCCGCCGCCGTCCACGCCGTGGCATGGTAGATAGTGCCGGAGTCCACCATCTCGCGGAGCCAGGGACACGCCTTGGCCGCGCGCTCCACAGGCGTGAGTAGTTTGAGCAGGGCGCTCCGCTTGTTGTCGCCGTCAAACTGCTCCAGGGCATTGCGCAGGGGCTGGTGCTTGAGGGAGCCATCGGTGCTGAAGCCTTGGGCGTAGGTGCTTAGAAAGGCAAAGGGACGTTCCGGGTCGGCGGGGTTCTCCGCCAGGTGAAAACACACCTGGCCCACCTGACGCCACTTCGGGGCCCAGGTGTGGAGAAAGGCGTCCAGCCCGTCGTCCAGCGTGGATTGATCCACCACCCAGCGGTCGAGGGATTTCCAGATACGCACCAGCATACCCGGGGTCAGGTACTCACCACCGACCATGGGGGGCGCGTTGATCGCGAGGGTCTCGGCGGTCTCCTGGTCCGGCGGCGGGACGGAACAATCCCGGGCGGACGGGGCCACGTGGCAAAGGGCCGTAAGGTACTGGCTGGCGAACTCCTGCCAGAACACGAGGGTGGGGTAGGGGCCCACGTCGTACTTCGCGGCGGCAAGGGAAAAGAGCCCCTCGCGCCAGTCGTGGGCAAAGTGCTTCTGCAGGGGGGCCAAGTGCTTCGCGTCGTCATTCAGGGTCTGCCAGCGCAATTGGCCGCCGGGCGTAAGTCGAAGTTCATGGGTCATGGGCGCTGCTGGGTATCCATCGGGTCGCAATAAGGCCGGCCAGACGCGATGCCAGGGGCAAGCGCGGCGCGGACCGGGGATTGTACCACAGGTGGGGCGCGCGCTGGGAGTGGGCGGGGCAAAAATCTGTCGCTGGCGGGTTTGGGCCCCGCGCGGTCGGCTAAATCAGTCGGATCGGTCTCATTCGACCGACCCGACTGATCCGCCTTCGCCCCCCGCCTACAGCAGGTTTACAATGCGATCCGCCAGGCCTTTTTCGCCCAGTACGACATTCAGCTTCGCGTGAACCGCGACCTTTTCGAGCACTTCCAGCTCCCGCAGGCGCATCAGTGTCGGGTTGTTTTCCAACACCTTCGCCGTGTTCGCCTGGTTCCGCATGGCCGCCGTTTCCTCGCGCCGGACGATGAGATTGGCTTCCGCCGCCTTCTTCGCCTCGGTCACCCGGTTCATCAGCTCCTTCATCTCACCGGGCAGGATGATGTCCCGGATTCCTACGCCGAGGACCTCGATGCCCAGCGTGGCGGCCCGCTTGCGCAGCGCTTCCGCCAGACCGTCGGTCACGGCGTCCTTCTCCGCCAGCAGGGCGTCGAGGGTGCGCGTGCCCACCGTGGCCCGCAGCGCCAACTGGGCGTCCCGGTACAGGGCCTGCACCGCATCCTCCGCCACATCGGCATAGAGGCGCGGATCGCACACCCGGTACGTCGCCACGGCGTTCAGCCGCAGCGTGACCTTGTCCTCGGTCATGATTTCCTGGCCGCCTACGTCCAGCACACGCTCCCGCACGTCGACCAGTTGAATCTTCACCGCGCCCACGCCCTTGAAGAAGGCATAGCGGCCCGGAGCCAGCACCTCCTGAAAGACGCCGTTGAGGTAGAGCAGGCCTACGCGGCCCTCGTCCACCTGATGCTTGTCAAAGACACCCGCCGCGCCGGCCGCCGCCAGAACGTTGTTCAGGTTGGCGTGCTCGAAGCGCACCGCGTCGGTCGAGAGGATCTCCGCCGCCACCTTGTTGAAGGTGTTAGGCAGCACATAGAGACCCGCGCCTACGACGCTGTGGACCCGGCCATTTACCGAGACGATGGCCCGCTCGTTGTCCTGAAGTTCCAGAACCAGCGCGCGGCCCTCCAGCGAGCCGGACTTTACAATCACGTCAAGCTGGCGATGCTGAAGGTAGACATCCCGTTCGCTGGCGATGTCCACGGTGACCCGGTTCATGGGGTCGATCACGCGGTACACGCCGGGGCCGAGGACCTTCGTGAACTCGCCTTCGTCAAAGCGGAGGCCGAGTTCGTGCTTGCGCACATGAACCCGCTTGAGGATGCGTTCCTTGATAGTCGTGATTACGTTCGTCATGGGGTGTACCTCCTTGTATGTACAGACCTCATCGGTCTTGATGGTGATTTGAACCTTGGGGCGCGGGCGACTGCGGGCATTCACACCCTGGGCACGGGGCACTACTTAAGCCGTGTGTTACCCGCGCATTTCCGAAGAAATTCGCGGCCCGAGGGTCCGCCTTTCCGCGAGGTCTCCCGAGGGAGTTCCACGCTTCCTGGCGTTTCACACACGACGGCATCCGCGCGCCGCATAGTGCCTGAGATGCTGCCGTTCGTCCTTTCACACGCCACGAATGGCGCGGTCCGGGTCGTCCGGCAACCCGCTCGCCGCCCGCGCCCTTCCGGTTCTTTTCTGGTGTTCCTTGCGGAACGAGGTAACACGCTTTCGAGGCGTGTGGGGCGGGAATCGAACCCGCGACTCTCGGATCCGTGGTCCGATGCTCTAACCAACTGAGCTACCCGTGGCGGAAGATACAGGAATTGAACCCGTGCAATGGCAAAACCATCGGCCCACCTGGGCTGTCTCCCAAACCTGACACCAGCGTTCAGAACCCGTTCGCGGAACGCCGCCCGCCAAGCCCGCATCCCGGGGGATGCGATGGGCGAACTGCGCCGCCGGTCGCGGGGCGTCAGCAAATTACGCCTGCCTCGTTGAGGCAAGCGTTCAGTCGGGCCCGGCGTACCTTCCCGGTGTTGCGGGGCTCAACTGAAAATCTGGATTAAACTCTGGGGCGTTGCCGTGCTCCCGGAGGCCGCATCGGCAACGACTTCTCTAAGGCAGGAGTTGTGCCAATTCTCCTGTTGCTGTGGGGTAACAGGATGCAAGTTGCTGCACCGCATGGGATTAGCGTCGCCAGGATTGATTTCAAAGCGGAAATAGCCTATGCTCTCGCCGGAGATTAACTAGAGAAAAATATAGCGAGATAGAATAATGGCTAAAAAGAAAATTGTCGTGCTTGGCTTCCTCGGCACCATCCTGGATCGACTCGGGCGCGCTGAAAAGCGCTGGGAGAAATGGCGACCCTCCGTCGATCTCTGCAGACAGCCCGATTTGCGCGTCGACCGATTCGAGCTTCTCTCGGACCCCGTGCACCAGCGCACAGCAGAACGTGTGCAACGCGACATCGGCTCCGCCTGCCCGGATACGTCCGTGCGAATCCATGATGTGCATTGCGACGACCCGTGGGACTTTGTGGAGGTGTATTCGGTCCTGCACGACTTCGCCCGCTCCTATCCTTTCGATCTGGAGAAGGAGGAATACCTGGTTCACCTGACAACGGGGACTCACGTAGCTCAGATCTGTCTCTTCCTCTTGACCGAGGCCCGCTATATCCCCGGACGTCTCGTGCAGACGGGACCGGGGCGCGGGGACGAGCCACGCAGTCCGGGGCGCTATGGAATCATCGACCTGGATCTCTCGCGCTACGATCAGCTCGCCAAGCGCTTCAAGCAGGACCAGCGCGATGACGTTTCCCTGCTCAAGTCGGGGATCAACACGCGTAACGCGGCCTTCAACGCGCTGATCGAGGAAGTGGAGAAGGTGGCGGTGAACAGCCGCCAGCCCATTCTGCTCTCCGGCCCGACGGGCGCAGGGAAGTCCCAGCTTGCGCGCCAGATCTACGAACTGAAGCAACTCCGCCAGCGTCTTCAGGGCCCCTTCGTCGCGGTGAATTGCGCCACCCTGCGGGGCGACACGGCCATGGCCACGCTCTTTGGTCACAAGCGGGGCGCTTTCACCGGGGCGACCAGCGATCGCCCGGGGCTGTTGCGCACGTCCGACCGTGGCCTGCTCTTTCTGGACGAAGTGGGAGAGCTGGGCATGGACGAGCAGGCCATGCTCCTGCAGGCGATTGAAGAAAAGCGCTTCCTGCCCGTCGGCGCCGACCTCCCCGCCCAGAGCGACTTTCAGCTCATCTGCGGCAGCAACCGCGATTTGTCCGAATGCGTTCAACAGGGAAGATTTCGAGAAGATCTGCTGGCGCGCATCAATCTCTGGTCCTTCACTTTGCCGGGCCTGCGCGATCGCAAGGAAGATATCGCGCCCAACCTGGACTACGAGCTGGAGAAGACCGCGCAGCGGCGGGGGAGTCATGTCCAGTTCAACAAGGAGGCCTTGAAGCACTTTCTGAAATTCGCCAAAGGACCGGAAGGCCGATGGAACGGCAACTTTCGCGATCTCGGTGCGGCGGTTACCCGCATGAGCACCCTGGCGTCGGGTGGGCGCATTACGGTGGCGGAAGTGGGCCGTGAGGTGGAGCGCCTGAGGTGCGATTGGAGCCGTTCGGCCCACGATCCGGGGAGGCAGATTCTGGAACTGATTTTGAGCCCCGAGGAGATTGGCGACATTGACCCCTTCGACCGAGTACAATTGGCGGAAGTGATTCGCATCTGTCGCGAATGCCGCAACCTCTCGGAGGCGGGCCGGCAACTATTCTCTGTCTCCCGAACCAAACGAAAATCAACCAACGATGCGGATCGGCTGGGAAAGTACCTGGCGAAGTTCGACCTGAATTGGCAACGTATTACCGGAAAGTGATCCGCATGGCACCGAAGAAGTTAGAGGCCGAGAAACTTTATACCCTCAAGGTCACCCTCCACGGGTCCAAACCGCCTATCTGGCGGCGCATGAAAATCGCGGGAGGTTTTTCCCTGCTCGATCTGCACTACGCCATCCAGTCCGCCATGGGGTGGCAGAACTGCCACCTCTTTCAGTTCGAAAAGGACGGGACGTGCTACACCGATCTGACGGAGTTGGACGCCTCCTGGGAATTGAATCTGGCCGATGCCGGTGATATCACTCTGGAGGACGTGCTCCATCTCGAAAAGGACAAGATGGTGTATCTGTACGATTTCGGCGACAGTTGGGAGCACGAGATCGTGGTGGAGAAGATAGAGGAGAATGCCGCCGTGCCCGATCATCCCGAGTGCGTCACGGGTAAACGAGCATGCCCGGTCGAGGACAGTGGCGGGATCAGTGGTTACCAGCAAATGCTGGTAATTCTGGCCGACCCCGCGCACCAGCAGCGTCAGGAGATTCTGGACTGGGTCGGAGACGATTTGGATCCCGAGCACTTTGACCTGACGGCGGTCAATGAGGCGCTCCAAGGAATCGCGCTCAACTGAAGGTTATAAAATCAGGCGGCCCGTATCCGATGTGGATTACGGGCCGCTGTTATTTGTCCTGAGACCGGGCTCAAGCCTTCCCTTCCGCCTTCTTGTCGGCGTCCAGCATCTTGTGCAACTTCTTCACCTTGGGCAGGGCGTTGACCTGGATGTAAGGCTGATCCGGATTCTTCACCACATAGTCCTGGTGATATTCCTCCGCTTCAAAGAACTGACCCAGCGGCTCCAACGTTGTCACGATAGGGCCGTCGAACTTGCCGGACGCGTTCAGCTCGGCGATATACGCCGCCGCCCGATCCTTTTCCGAGTCGTCCTGATAGAAAATGGCGGAGCGGTACTGGGTCCCCTGATCGGCACCCTGGCGATTCAGCGTGGTCGGGTCGTGGGTCGTGAAGAAGACCCGCATCAGCGCGCCATAGGTGACTTTGGATGGGTCATAGGAGATTTCAATGGCCTCGGCATGGCCCGTGGTGCCCGAACAGACCGCCTTGTAGTTCGCCTGCTTCGCGTCACCGCCGGTATAACCAGAAACGACGGCGCTCACGCCCTCCAGTTCCTGAAACACGGCCTCGGTACACCAGAAGCAGCCGCCGGCAAAGACCACTTTAGCCTTGCCCGGCTCCGTGGCCAGGGGCACATCATTGGTCGGCATGGGTAGCCACATGGAGTCACTTTCCTTCGCCGCATCGGCTGTTTTCGTGGCGGGTTTGACCTCTTCGGCCAACTCCGCGAGTTTCGTGTTCTCGGTGAAGCCCAGAGATTCGGAGTTCATGCAATAGCGCAGGCCGGTGGGGTCGGGACCATCGTCGAAGACGTGACCCAGATGGCCGCCACAACGGGCGCAGACCACCTCGGTCCGGATCATGACATGAGAGTCGTCCGATATCTCCCTCACGTTTTCCTTGGCAATCGGCTGGAAATAGCTGGGCCAGCCCGTGCCGGAGTCAAACTTGGCCTTCGACTCGAAGAGCGGAAGCTTGCAGGCGGCGCACGTGTACACGCCTTCCTTGCTGTTCTTAAGCAGGGCCCCCGTGCCCGCCCGTTCGGTGCCCTTCTCCCGCAGAATGTAGTGCTGGGTGGGCGTCAGGCGCTTTTTCCATTCGGCATCCTCCAGTACGAGCGGATCGGTTGTCACCGGCTCGCCGAGGACCCCTTCCTTTGTGAAGGTGCGAATCGTTACAGGGCCGTCGGCATGGGCGCTCGCCCCAATCTTGGTGCCCGAGCCCGAGGCCGCCCCTGCGGCTTCCACCAGCGGTGCCAGGGGTTTCCAACCCAATCCGACCGCGAACGCGACGCCAACCGCTGCGGCAACCACCGCGCCTATCAGAACCGTTGATCTATTTCGTGACATGGTGTCGTACATCCTCCTTAAGCAGCGGGAAGTTCCGCCGTCATGATATTGTACATTCGTGCGGGGCGGCGGGCAATGTCAGCGCGCTGTGCGAGAACGACCTATCCGATGTACCGAAAGAGCGAAGAGGAGGCAAGCGGTGTAGTAGAGGGGATAGCAGACGAGGCCGTTCCAATCGCCGCCGACATATTTCCAGCGGGCGACGAAGTGGTCGGAGGTGTAGAACAAGATGGCGGCGATGGGAACAAGCCGGCTGCGGTGCCCCGCGCCGAAGGCAAGAGCGACCATGACAGATATCGCGACCGTGTAGAGGGCGATAGTCGCACGGTCCTCCGGGGGGATGCCGGGCCACAGCAGCGCCGTGCTCCCCAGGCTGACCAATCCCACGGGAAGGGCCGCCAGACAAGTAGCTCGCCACGCGGGGCGCAGTGCGAGAAACGCGGGGATGAACAGCAGGTGGGCGAGGAGGAAGGCGTAGGTCCCCAGCATGAAGTTCAGGGGGCCGAGCATGTCCCCTGCCCAGCAGCAGGCCAGAGCCACGAGCATGAAGCGCCCAAAAGCGTCGCGCGTCGCGCCCCCGAGGAGCGCCACCAGGACAAAGCCCGTGGATGCGATCAAGGTTGCGGGCTCCTGCCATCCGTGCCATTCCATCAGGCGTCCGAGCTGCAGGGCAAAGATCGCGGTGGCCGTGACCACAGAAGCACCCATCATTGCCGGAGCGGCGGGCGCGTTGCCGACGGTGATTCGTGGCGAGGAATCCTCGGGGATGCTGTTCATAAGCTCCTTCGGGACGCGGCTGGAAGCGCGCTTTCCATCCCGTGCTGGGGACTGGTTGACAGGAATAGGATTTTACAGTAGACTGAACCTGTAGTCAACGCAAAGTTGACGCGAAGTCCACTTATGGCAAAGCAGGCAGCAGAGGACGTGGCAATTCGTCAGTGAGGTCGCCGCAGGGCGGCAAGGAGCACCCGGTTCAGCATGTTGGTTCTATCTCCAAAGCAGCGTGAATTGCAGGCGCGCGATATCCAGATTCTGGAGGCGGCGCGGGCGTTGGTGCTGTCTCACGGGTACTTTGGCATCACGATGGACCAGATCGCCCGGGAAAGTGGCTGCCCGAAGGGGACGGTCTACCACCGTTTTGCGTGCAAGGAAGATATCCTGGTGGCCATGGCCGTTGAATGCGTCCAGCGGCGCACCGCCATGATGCGCCGCGCCCTGGCCTTTGAGGGCCGCAGCCGGGAACGCTTGATGGGCGTGACCGAGGGGGCGGCGCTGTATGGCCGCAGCAATGAAGCCGACCTTCAGATTTTGCACACAGCGACTGGACCCATCCGGGAGAAGGCTTCCCCGACACGGTTGCTGCTGTTGATCGATGCCGAGCGGGACATGATGCGGATTATGTCCGACTTGCTGAGCGAGGCGGTGGCGGCGGGCGATCTGGTGCCCGACTATCCGGGGGTGTTGGATGAAATGGCGGAAGGGGCCCTTGCACTCCTGGAAGGCGGATTCATGCTGATCCAGGATGGGGTCCCCCAGCAGATTCTCGGCGTGCGCGACCCCTTTTACAAGCTGTGGCGTTACTACAACCGTGCGATGGACGCCTACGGCTGGAAGCCCCTGTTTACCGAGTGGAACTACGAAGAGAGCCTTGTCCGGATCCGCCAGGAGATCTATCCCGAAGAGGCCCAAGCCCTCTACGGTGATGGCGTGTGGTATGGGGACCGCATATAAGGGTGTGCCGCCCGTTGCGGCATGGACCCGTGCAGTACATACGTCAACATCTAACGGAGAGGAAAGCAATGCGAAAGAAGAAAGGTTTCACCCTCATCGAACTCCTGGTCGTGATCGCGATCATCGGGATCCTGGCAGCGATCCTGTTGCCGGCCCTGGCCCGGGCGCGGGAGGCGGCGCGCCGGGCGAGTTGCCAGAACAACCTCAAACAATGGGGGCTGGTGTTCAAGATGTTCGCCGATGAAAGCAACGGCGAGAAGTGGGTTCCCATGTTGAAAAAGCATGCGGGAACTTGCCTGGATGCGAGCCCCATTATCAACCAGAACCATCTGTGGCCGGATTCCGTCCAGCTCTATCCCGAGTACTGGACCGATCCGGGCACGGCCCTCTGTCCTTCGGACCCGGACGATGAATTTGCGCGCTACTTCGAGACGGATCCGATTCAGGTTTGCAGGTTCTGGGACGTGTCCTACCAATACCTCGGCTGGGCCTACCAGACGAATCACTATCTGGCACCGGGGGTCGACCCGACGAAACACCCCGCCGGCATGGCCGATTTCAATCCCGGTCTGCTCCAGGCGATGGGCGTCAATTTCGTCCTGGGAGCCGGGAACCCACCCAACTCCACGTGGCCCCAGAACGATGCCCGCTGGGCCAGCCTGCACGAAGACGACCTGAAGTGGTTCGATGGGACCGTCGTTCACCGGCTGCGGGAGGGCATCGAGCGCTTCTTCATCACGGATATTAACAATCCAGGGGGCAGCGCGAAGGCGCAAAGTTCACTGCCGGTGATGTGGGACGTTTCGGTATGGCCGCTGGCCCCAAATGGCGCCCAGCCCTCGTTTAATCATGTGCCCGGCGGCGGGAATGTGCTTTTCATGGATGGGCACGTCGAATTCAAGAAGTATCAGAGCGAGTTTCCCATGGTGAGTACCTGGGTATCTCTCCTGAGCATGCTCTCGGGGTCGCTCAGCCCTTGATGGCATGCAAAAGCATTGACCTCCAGGAATGACGCGGGCCGTGGCGCAGAGAAAGATTTTTACTCTACGGCCACGGCCCGCGATTGTTTTGACTGAACTGGTGTGTCGCCGGTTCAACGCTTCATGATGGCCTTCTCAAACTCGCCGTCTTTGATCGTGCTCGTAGCGACATCCAGGCTTCGGGCGAAGGTGTGTATGGTCTCGTTGCGTGAAAATACACATCGGCCCAAGGTAGTGAGAACCATCAGGAGGGGGGTAACACTGGGAGCATGCCCGATAGACGCGGTGCCGTTGCGCCGCGAACTATGGAAGGTTCTTACGGTATACGGTAAGGATCTCTATCCTGTCTTCATGGATTCGGTATAGAAAACAGTACTTCTTGTACACGACACGCCTGACGCCTTCTCCGTATTCGGGCATTAACGTCCCCGATTCCGGAAAGGTTCCAAGGAGCCGTTCCAGCCAATCCTCGAATTGTTGGATGTACTTGAGGACGAACTCGCTCGAAAGATGCCTGCCGTAGAGATATTCGACAATCTCTTCCAAGCGTTCGCGTGCCCGAGGAGAAAAGACAATGTCGCGTTCATTCATAACGCGCCCGCAGGTCTTGCATTACCGTACGTAGGGGGATCGCTTCCCCGTTGTCCAATTGCTGAACGGAAACGCGGATATCGTCTTTGAGTTGTTCTTGCTGAATGAAGGCGGCGAAAGCGCGCGCAATGGACTGGGTGTTGTCGCCGTACGTATTTCGGATGCTTTTTTCGAGCTCGGGGTCGTCAATCTGAATATTCAGCATGTTACGGTTCCTCAGGGGCTATCGGGATGGGCCGGCCTTTGAGTGGACAGCGCTTCACGCAAGCGAAAAATACAATACCGAACCCAAAACAAAGGCAGCGCATCGGACCTATCCGATGCGCTGCCATTATACTACCAGTAACCGCTCCGTGCCGTAAATTCAATTACGGGACCAGTCTCAGACGATATACTCGTTCAACAGATTTTCCAGGTATTCCTGACGGCCGCTCTGGGGCTGGGGATCGCCGTTCTTGAAGGTGTAGGCTTCCAGATCTTCCAGGGTGGCCTTGCCGCTCTCGATGGACTTGCCGAAGGCTGTGTCCCAGCCGGCGTAGCGCTTCTTGATGGCCTTCTCGAACTTGCCGTCTTTGATCATGTTCGCGGCGCTCTTCAGGCCCCGGGCGAAGGCGTCCATGGCGCCGATATGCGCGTGGAACAGGTCGTCCGGGTCGATGGACTGGCGGCGGACCTTGGCGTCGAAATTCAGGCCACCGGATTTGAAACCACCTGCCTTGAGAATGGCATACATGGCCAGCGTGGTCTCATAGAGGTTCGTGGGGAACTGGTCCGTGTCCCAGCCGAGGAGTTCGTCGCCCCGGTTGGCGTCCACGGAGCCCAGCAGGCCGTTCGCGGCGGCGTACTCCAGCTCGTGGAGGAAGGAGTGGCCCGCGAGCGTGGCGTGGTTTGCTTCGATGTTGAGCTTGAGGTGATCGGTCAGGTCGTACTTCTGGAGGAAGGCGTGGCAGCTCGCCGCGTCGAAGTCGTACTGGTGCTTCGTCGGTTCCTTGGGCTTGGGTTCGATGAAGAACTGGCCTTTGAACTTGATCTTCTTCTTGTAGTCCACGGCCATGTGGAGGAAGCGGGCCAGGTGATCCAGTTCGCGGCCCATGTCTGTGTTCAGCAAGGTCTCATAGCCTTCACGGCCGCCCCAGAACACGTAGCCTTCGCCCCCGAGATACTTGGTGACTTCCAACGCCTTCTTCACTTTGGCGCCGGCATAGGCGAAGATCGCGGGATCGGGATTGGTCGCCGCGCCCGACATGAAGCGGCGGTGGGAAAAGAGGTTACTGGTGCCCCAGAGGAGCTTCACGCCGGTGTCGTCCTGAAGTTTCTTCGCCTGTTTGGCCACGCGGTCGAGGCGCTTCTGGGACTCGGAGAGGGTTTCCGCCTCAGGCGCGATGTCGGAGTCGTGGAAGCACCAGTAGTTCACACCCAGCTTGGTGAAGAACTCGAAGGCCGCTTCCATGGTGCGATCCATCACGGCCACATCGTCGGGCGCATTGTTGTAGCTCCGAATCGCGGTGGGGAGACCGAAGGGATCCTGGCCCAGGCCCTTAAAGGTGTGCCAGTAGCTCACGGCAAAGCGGAAGTGATCTTCCATCGTCTTGCCGAGCACCTTCTGGCTCGCCTTGTAGTGTCGGAAGGCCAGCGGATTCTTCGTGTCCGGCCCTTCGTATTTTATTTTTTTGATACTTGGAAAATATTCAGCCATCGTGTGTCTCTCCGCAATGGGGTTGCAAAAGGTGAGGGGATACGCCCAACAGGCTATCACGCGGCGCCGGTGCGGCTCAATTGTGGCGTAGGGACAGCGTCGCCGCGGGTCTCGAAATAGCGTAGAAGACTTCGGGGCTTTTGCTTTTCTCAATCGAGACGAAGCTCACATCAACCGGCGGGGCTGTCCTGTGGCAAGCGACGTTGCCCCAATACATAATAAGTGATCGTTCACGAGGCGGCGCGTCGGGTGGTCATTCTTACATGGTCAGATCTTTTGCCGAATAATCTAAACCGCGACGCCAGCCTACAGGACAGCCCCGCCGGTCGCAGCGCACTTCCCCCGTTCGGGCTTCCTGTTGAGCTCGTTGCGGTGGTCCCTGTTTTGAAGTCGCCGGGCGACGCTGTCCCTGAATAGCTACGGCAGATTACACCCGAAGGGATTCTCGCGCGGTGCGAGCGTCTCCAATTCAGACTCGCTCAGTTCGCCGTCACTGTTGGTGTCCATCTCGTTGAACTGCGATTGAGTCAGGTCGGACCGTTCCGCACGTGCTTCGGACAACGTGAGTCCGCCGCTGTCGTCCGCGTCCAGATCCTCGAAATCGGTCAGGAGGTCATCCGCGATTTCTTCGAGGTTGCCTTCACCTTCGCCTTCGCCTTCGCCTTCACCTTCACCTTCACCTTCACCTTCACCTTCACCTTCACCTTCACCTTCACCTTCACCTTCACCTTCACCTTCACCCTCACCCTCACCCTCACCCTCACCCTCACCCTCACCCTCACCCTCACCCTCACCCTCACCCCCGGAACCCACGGTCAGTGTTCCCAGCAGAACACCGCTTTCGCCCTGAGTGGCGTTTGCAAAGCGGATCGGATTGCCACCGGGCAAGGCATTGGGAACGCTCAGGTGAATGGCATAGTTTCCCGCAACCAATCCAGGGGCCGCTGACTCCAAAACGAATTCATGGTCGGAGGAGTTCGCCGCGACACTGGTGAGTACCCAGTCAGGTGTCTCCAGCACGACCGGAGCGCCGCCGTTGCGCATTGCGGTTATCTTGAAAGGCCAGTCATAGTAGAACGGAGCCACGCCCCGATTCTGTATGCGCACACCAATGGTCAACGGGCCGTTCTCGGGGGCATCCGGCAGGTTTGCTTCACTGATGAAAAATTCGTAACCCGTCAGTTTGGCCCCCGCGATGGCCCGCGCAACCTTCGCATTGCTCCAGCCGTTGCTTCCGCCATTCTCGCCTTCGAAGGCCTGGTGGTAGAGCAGCCAGGACTCGTGCGTGGTCATGACCGCAGCCGCGAAGTCCTCAGGCGCCCCGGTGGGCTGATCGAAGACCACCTGCTGATAGTCGGGCTGCACTTCACCGCCGTTGGGCAGGGTTTGCCAGCGCAAGTCGAAATCGTTCGCCAGCATTCGGCTCCAGAAGTGGAAGTCCTCCGTGGGCAGCGTAGAATTGGCGAAATCGTCGTCGTGGAATCCAATCTGCCGTGTTCCAAGCGTCGCAATGGGTTCATGGCTCATGGCGTCCTGGGAGACCAGTATATGAGTTTCATCGAACGCATTATCATAGGCGGCCAGGATTCGGTTCTGTGTCGCAACGCCGGGGAAGAGTTCCTCCTCGGGATAGGTGTGCCATTCGCCCCAATGGCCGAGCAAGCCAAGCTGGACAAAGCCGATGCGCGGGTCGCCGTCGTAACGCGCGCCAAAGGCCGCGATAAAAGCTTCCAGCGCCTGCACCAGATTCTCGTCGTCATAGTCCGGACTCGTGCCCGCGCCGCTGCTCCCGTTGTAGGCGGTGGTATCGAGACCGTCGTCCAGGAGGAACTGGGGGATGGACGTGGAGTCGTCGGGGTAGTCCAGGTAGACCCGGACAATCGCCTGATGTCCCCGTCCCGCAACTTCATTGAGTAGCGGCTCCAGCCCGGAATCGAAGGTGAACGTACTGGGCCCGCTCATGAGGGTCGCCAGGCCCACATAGTCGAATTCCATACTGTGGGGGAAGGAACTGTATTCTCCCGAAAAGGGAACGAAGCCCTTTAGCGGATTGTCCGCAGGCGCCTTTGTATCGTCATAGGTGAGAGGGGCCCAACCGTTTTCGGGCAGTCCCTGGCTCCAGGTCGGGAGCATTCCGAGGAGGAAAAGGGCGAGGATTCCATGAGTCCAGACGCGCATCGCATTGTCTTCCGTTTCTCCCCGAAAAGGGGCTCAATGTCGCCGGAACAGGCCTGAACTTGGTTCAGAACGTCCCGGCAGGGTAGGATACACCACCCGGCGCGGCGCGTAAAGAAGCTGCACGCGACCCGGATTTGTGACCATCTAAAGACGCGCGTTGGCATTGGGACAGCGTCGCCCCGTGAAATGGATAAGCGAGAGGTACTATCTGCAAAATGCCTGCTGTAACCGAGCGCGATCCATTGCAACCGGCGGGGCTGTCCTGTCGTGGGGGGAGCGAGCGCGAACCTTTAAAACAGACCCAAGTCCGCAAACTGAACTTTTCGATAGCGCGCTGCGCGATGTTGCAGCGCATTTTCACGGCACCGGGCCGCGACGTCAAACGACAGGACAGCCGCGCCCGTTCAGATTGGTTCTGCTCGGGGAAATGCCCATGATTTCCCCGTCGATTGCGTCGCCATTTGAGTCGCGCGGCGCCGCTGTCCCTACGAGCCCAACTGGAGCCCCATGAACAACGCCCTCGGAGAAAATATACTCACCCGCTTTACCCCGGCGGCCGCCTTGAAGATCCAGGAGGCCATCGCGGAAACGGGCGGACGCGAGGTCTTCTTCGCGGGCGGTTTCGATGGTCAGGGGCGCGTGTCCGCCGTGCGGGTGTGCGCCCGGGGTCATGAGACGGCCGTTCCCGCGCTCTTCGAATCGCTGGATGTGCGCGATGTGGTGATCCACAACCATCCCTCGGGCGAGATCGCGCCGAGCGAGGCAGATGTGCAACTGGCCGCCATGTACAGCGCCCACGGCCATGGCGTTTACATCGTGGACAACGATGTGACCCGAGTCTATGTGGTGGTGGAGCCCTTTCTCCCCAAACAGGTCACGCTCCTCTCCACTCAGGAACTGCGGAAAATATTCGCGCCCAACGGGGAAATGGGGAAGACCCTGCCGGGCTTCGAGGTGCGCCCGCAACAGGTGCAGCTCATGGAAGCGGCCGCCGACGCCTTCAACCAGAACCGCATCGCCGTGGTAGAAGCGCCCACGGGCGTGGGGAAGACCTTTGCCTATCTGCTGCCCGCCGCCCTGTGGGCCAAGCGCAACAAAGAGCGAATCGTCATCAGCACGCGGACCATCAATCTCCAGGAACAGATCATGGAGAAGGATATTCCGCTGATTCGAAAGTCCATCAACGAGCCTCTGGAGGCCTGTCTGGTGAAGGGGCGCGGGAACTATCTCTGCCTGCGCAAGCTGGAACGGGCGATGTCCGAGTCAACGCTCTTCGACGACGAGACGACCCAGGGGCAGCTCCAGGCCATCAGCGAATGGGCCGAGAAGACCGAAGACGGCAGCCGCACCGATCTGCCCTTCATGCCGGGCCGCGAAGTCTGGGAAAAGGTCTGCTCCGAATCCGACAGTTGCAGCATGGGCCGTTGCCCGGACAACAAGCGTTGCTTCGTGGGCAAGGCCCGCCGCGAGATGGGCAAGGCCGATCTGCTGGTGGTGAACCACCACATGCTTTTCTCCGACATTGCGATCAAGAAAGAGGCGGGAGACTTCACGGCCCAGGCGGTGTTGCCCCACTACAAGCGCGTGATCTTTGACGAAGCCCACAGCATCGAAGACTCCGCCACCGAGTACTTCGGGCTCTCCGCCACGCTCTTCGGTGCCAAGGCGTCCTTCGGGCGCTTTATTCGCATGGAGCGGGGCCAGGAGCGCGGACTGATCCCCCTGATTCGCGCCATGCTGGTAAAGGAATGTCCACAACTTTCCGTTGAAAAGTTCGAAGTGATCCAGACGTTGATCGAAGAGAAGGTGAAGCCTCTCCTCTTTGAGAGCCGCGATCTCGTCGAGGACTCCTTTCTGGCCCTGCGCGAGCTGGCCTCCATCTGCAGTGGCGAGATCGGCCGCGATGTGAAGTGGCGTCTGACGGCGGAGATTCTACTGGACAAGCGGCTGCGCAAGATCCACAACGAGCGCGTTGTACCCGCGGTCGATGCCGTCACGAAGCTCCTGAAGCACCTGAAAGATCTCCACACGCTTCTGATGCGCATCCCGCCCAAGGAAGAGGGCGATGAAGCGCCGCTGGTTTCGGAGAAGGCGCAGTTGCAGGCCTATGCGGGGCGTCTCGAACGCACGGCCAATGCCCTGCTGGAATGCACGAGCGAAGAGCTACAGGAAAACACCGTACGCTGGATCGAGGTGGACGCCCGCCACGATCAAGCCATCCGCATAGCTCGTTGTCCTCTCGAAGTGGGGCCGCCCCTGGCCGAATGGGTCTACAACAATCTCGATACCGTTGTCATGACATCGGCGACCCTGGCGGTGCGCCGCCAGTTTGACTATCTCTTCCAGCGCCTGGGCCTCAATCGCGTCGAGGAGAATCGTGTCTCCACCGCATTGCTTGACTCCCCCTTCAACTATCGAGAGCAGGCCATGCTATGCCTGCTCAACGATGTGGTCGATCCGGGCGATCGGCGCTTTCTGGAAGACTCCGTCGCGGGCATTCGCCGCGCTCTGGAAATCTCCAAAGGCCATGCCTTCATCCTATTCACATCGTTCTACGCCTTGGAGCACGCCTACAAGCAGCTCGCGAACGATTTGCGCAAGGCAGGCATCACGCCCCTCAAGCAGGGCGAGGCCGGGCGCACCCAGTTGCTCGATCGTTTTCGGGCCGACGCGAACAGCGTGTTGTTTGGCACCGACAGCTTCTGGGAGGGGGTGGACGTTGCCGGTGATTCCTTGCAGTGTGTTATACTGCCCAAACTGCCCTTTCGGGTACCCACGGAGCCCATCCAGCAGGCCCGGTCCGAGGCCATTGAGGCCCGAACCGGCAATGCCTTCATGGACTACTCCGTACCCCAGGCCGTCATTAAATTTCGCCAGGGCTTCGGGCGACTCATACGGCGGCGCAGCGATCGGGGCGTCGTTGTCGTACTGGATCAGCGCATCCTGACCAAGCGTTACGGACGCATCTTTCTGGAGTCCCTGCCGCCCTTGAGCGTCGTTCAGGGCGACCGCAATACCGTTTTTCAAGAAATGGAAAAGTTCTTCCAACAACCAACCGAGGATTGAGCAATGCAAGCCGATATTCGCATCGATATTTCGCGGGCCAAGTCCGCCGCCGTGGGCAAGGAACACGGCATCACGCCGGCCGAATTTCAGGCCATCGAACCCCGCGTCCTCGATATCCATAACATTCTTCAAGAAGAGCGCAAGGACAAGGCCTATGGATTCTACGACCTGCACAAGGACAAAGAAACCCTCGAGGCCGTCAAGGCCGCGGCGAAAAAGTACGGGGAATTCGGCTATGAGAATCTCGTTGTGCTCGGCATCGGTGGTTCCGCCCTCGGCATCACGGCGCTGAACACCGCACTGAACCCGCCGTATTACAATATGCAGACCAAGCGCGGTCGCAAGGGCTTCCCGCGCCTCTTTGTCATGGACAACATCGACCCCGTAACCTTCCGCGCCATGCTGCGCCTCTGCCCGCCCCAGAAGACGCTTTACAACGTCATCTCCAAGTCCGGCGGCACCGCGGAAACCATGTCGCAGCTCATGATCGTGCTGGATATCCTGGAGGCCAAGCTCGGTAAGGACAAGGTGAAGGATCACCTTGTCGTCACCACCAGCCCCCAGGGCCCCAACGCCCCCAAGAGCCTGCTCCATCCGGTGGCCAAGGCCTATGATCTGGACAGCTTCGACATCCCGCTCAACGTGGGCGGTCGCTTCTCCGTGTTCACGCCCGTGGGCCTCTTTCCCGCCGCGCTGATCGGTCTGGACATCGACGAGATGCTCGCCGGTTGCGACGCCATGGACAAGCGCTGTTCCGTGGGCAGCCTGATGGACAACCCCGCGTATCTGCGCGCCGCCGTGCACTACATGATGGACAAGGAAAAGGGCAAGGTCATGTCCGTCATGATGCCCTACGTGGATGGCCTGCGCGACGTGGCCGATTGGTACCGCCAACTCTGGGCCGAAAGCCTTGGCAAGAAGTTCAGCCTTGATGGCGAGGAAGTGTACGCGGGCCAGACGCCCATCAAGGCCCTCGGTGCCACCGATCAGCACTCGCAGGTACAGCTTTTCCGCGAAGGCCCCAACGACAAAATTTTCACCACCCTCGAAGCGGGTCGCTTCGACAAGACCCTCAAGATTCCTGCAAATCTGACGGAAATCAAGGATCTGGATTACCTGCGCGGCGCCTCCATGAACAAGCTCATGACCGCGGAACTGGTCGGCACGCTGGACGCCCTGAAGGCCAGTCTGCGCCCCGCCATCCGGGTGATCCTGCCCAAGGTCAACGCCCACTCCGTGGGGCAGTTGCTGTACATGCTCGAAGTTGAGACGGCCATGGCCGGACGCCTCTATAACGTTAATACTTTCGACCAGCCCGGCGTGGAAGAGGGCAAGATTATTGCACGCCGCCTCATGGGGGGCGAGGGGTGAGCGACGAGTCACGCGGGGAGCGTTCGGACGTCAACAACCGTCACCTCCTTCCCTACGGGGTCGGCGGAGACTATGTCGGCGCCCGGCGCACCCGCCGTGCCTTTCGGCTGCTCGTCTTTGCGTGTATTGGTTTCACATTCTCGCTCTACTACGTCGAGCGCTACCTGCGCTATGAGTTGAACGAGGTTCACTACCGCATGGCCCTCACGCTGGAAGACGACTCTCAGCGGGCGATTCTGCGCAACGTCGTCCGCCGGGATAGCGAAGCGCGTGACGTCCCCACGGCCAAATACGTGGAGGCCCTCGCCTATATTGAAGAAGATGATTTGGTGCTCGAGCGCTATGCCGAGGCGGTGAAGCTGGCGCCCGACAAGGGATCGCTCCTGATCGTTTACGGCTGCAAGTTGTTTCAGCAGCGCCAGTATCAGGATGCCCGCCAGATCTTTCGCGAGGCGACCCTGAAGGCGACGCGAAATGCCCTCCCGGAATACCTTCAGGCGGCCGCGATCGCCGCATCCTCCGAATCGGAAGATGACTTCCGGACGGCCTTGGCCCTTCTCGGGCGCGCCAACGACAGCGGCGAGCCCGCAGTCTTTCCACAGCCGCTGTGGCACGAATCGCTGCCCAAACGGGGCAATTGGTACGAGATGCTGCAACGGCGCCTCTCGGACGAGGCCTGTGCACCCTTGTATTACCTCAGGAATGTCGTGATCAAACGGGCCGGGGCGGCGCTGGAGCAGGGAGACTTTCAGGCCTGGGATGGCTGGCTCCTCCAATTGCAGCAGATGGGCGACCGCTTGCTGGAAGCCGGCCCGGAAGATGGAAACGGGGTGGGCACCAGCCCGGCACTGTGTGGCCTTCACGTGCAGAAGGACGCCCTGCTCATGCGGATCGCCCTCCGCGAACGCCGGGGCGCGGACTCAGCCGATCTCGCCACCCGAAAGGGGAAGGTAGAGGCCGCAATTGCTCGGGTCCAGCAATTTGAGGCGGAGCGGGAGAATTTCGTGGCCGCCGCAGAGGGGCATGTGACACGCCCTCTGGGGCTTGCTGCCCAGGGACTGATGCTGCTGGGCCTGGCCGTCTGCGCCGGATGGGTCCTGTCCAGAATTTTTCGTACCGATAAGAATGCCAGAACCCTGCGCCAGCCACGGGGTGCCCTCTATCTGCTCGGAGGGTGGCTGTTGCTGGTGTCGCTCCTTCTGCTGGTGTCCGGTGGCACGGAGATCGGTCGGATCCAGATTGGGGTCCAGGCAGCGTGGTACGTTTCTGTATCAGCCATGTTGCTCTATGCGCTCCTGTTTCCTCTGGTGTTGCTCCCTGCGCCCGAGAAGATCTGTCAGGCATATCTTGAAGATCCGGAGTATGCGGAGCGCCTTCGGGAGGCCGGGCGGCGCCGGCGCATGGCCTGGGTTTCGCTGAGCGGACGGTACATCAATATTGTGCTAGGTACCTACGTTATGCTGCTTGCAGTGTACTTTATCGGCTTCCGAATTTTCACCGGACTCTATCCGACCGATGTGAAGCTTCTCACCTCGGGTGTGGAATTACGTGAAATTGTGCTGTTTAATGACCTGTACCAAATGTTATCATCCTGAAACCGCTACCGTGCGAGGCTGAATCACTTCCCTTCTTCGAAATAGTGAAAACAGCGATAATTGTTAGCGTTGAGTTGACAGGTTTACAAATAGCGCGTTATAATCAGTCCGAAGTTCATTAAAGTGCTAATTGTACGCGGCTTCTCATTTCTTGTACACCGAACTTCCCATCGTGCGGCGCATTGAAGTCTGCGCGTTCTTTTTCCAAGGAGTATGGCTCGTGAGTGATCGTGAACAAAAAGCATATACGACGTTCGAGGCCGCCAAGATTTGCCACGTCACCCATCACAGTATTAAAAACTGGATCAAGCAGGGGCTGATCAAAGCATCCAGAACGCCGGGTGGTCACTACCGTATCCTGGAGGACGATTTGGATCGTTTCCGGGAGAAGTACGACATGTTTCCCCGGGAGAAGGGCCCCTCGCAGCGCCGCGTGATGATCGTCGATGATGATCCGGACGCGCTGGCCCTGATGGAAAACATCCTCACGGATGATGGCTTCGAACTGGTGAAGGTGAGCAACGCCACGGAAGTGGGCCTCAAGGCCGCCCAGATGGGGCCGGACCTGATCCTGTTGGACTTCCTCATGCCGGAGATTAACGGCTTCGAGGTCTGCAAGGCCCTCCGGGACAACGAGCTTACCCGGAGCATTCCCATTATGGCGGTGACCTGCCTTACGAAGGAGTCCGACATTGAGCGGATCTTCGCTTGCGGTGCCGACGAGTACCTTGCGAAGCCCTTCCGTGTGGACCAGATGCTGGACAAAGTCCGGGATCTCATCGGCCGGGGCCGCGCGAGCGAGTAAGTCGCTCGGGCGTGTGGTTTCGGGCGGGCTTGCACCGGCACCGACGAACTGGCATCATGTGCTTGCGCGAGGCCAACGGTGGCCTTTCGTGAGCCCCCGTCTCTCTTATTTCCCGGGTTGTGAATTCGGGAGAATCGGGCTGGCGGGTGTTAGTTCGTAACCGGATATTCTCCTTGTTTACCATGTTCAAGCGACAGTCCCGTGGCGGAATCGAGCGCAAGTTCATCACCTCCATCCTCTGGGTGGGAGTGATACCGATGGCGCTGGCGCTCGTCAGTGGCTACGTGCTCGCCCGGGAAAACCAGAAGAATGCGGTTCGGATTAATCTGGAGACCGCGGCCCGCTTGAGGACCGAGGGGATCCAGCTCGCCGTCATGGCGCGCTGCCAGCGTACGGCCCGTGCGGCCCGCGATCCCGAGCTCATACGCACGATCACCCTCGCGTCGTCTTCCCTGGCCCAGTCCGATCTCCTCGCCGCACTCCAGCAGTTGAAGGAATTGGCGGCGGGTGTAGGGGACGGGCGCGCCGAATTTTCGGCCTACGACCGCTCGGGCGTCTTGCTCGGAAGCACGTGTGAGATCCCCCCGACGCAGAGTCATCCGGAGTGGGAAGGGGAACTGCTCGGCACCATGCCCGTCGCCTTTGACGTCACCGAACATATCCTCAGTGTCGCAACGCCGGTCAAGGTCGGCGGCAACGTTCAGCCCATGGGCTTCCTTGTCGAAGATCAGGGCGTGCGGGATGTTCTGGGCAATCTGGCCGAGCAAACCTGGCCGGTGGCCCTGGAGGAGGAGGAGAAGTTCGAGATCGTGGCGCCCGCCGGCGGCGGCACCTTCGTGACGCATTACATTGCGGAAATAGGCAATGACACGTCACAATCCGGCACGGCATCCCGCCCGACCGATCCCGCCCTGGCCCAGTACCTCAGCGAGTTTCCCCGGGAGGATTCCGGTGCCCTCCTGCTCAACGACTATCGCGGCCACGGCACGGCAATGGCGGCGGTGGTTGCCTTTCACCGGCTGTTGCCGGGCACGCAGATTTATCTCCTGTCCTACCGCTCCGCCTATGATGTGTACGAGAATATCAACATCGCGGCGGTGCTTACTCTCGTGTTCTCCAGCCTCATCATCGGCCTCTTCTGCATCATCGCCTACCGCAACGTACACAACAACGTGATTCGCCCCGTCTCCTTGCTCAATGAAGGCGCGCAGATCATCCGGCAGGGCGATCTGGAACTGAAGCTGGTCATCGGAACGGGGGACGAGATCGAAGAACTCGCCATGTCCTTCAACAAGATGGCGAGCGCCCTCCGCACGAACATCAATCAACTGGAGGAATCCGAAGAGCGATACCGCAACCTGATTACCTCCATGCGCGACGGCATCTACCAGACAAACACCGAGGGGCGGCTTACCCTGATCAATCCCGCCGGCGTCCAGATTCTGGGATTTAAGAATGCGGCCTCAGTCGTCGGGTTGAATCTCCGGGAATTGTTCCTCGAGCGCATGGACTATGCCCGCGTTACCGGGGAGTTGGAGCGGCACCGCTTCGTGGAGCGGGCGCGGGTCTGGATGAAGCGTCCCGACGACCGGACCATCTGCGTCGAACTCAGCGCCAACCGAATCTTCGGCGAGAGCGGCACCTTCATCGGGATGGAAGGCACTTTTCGCGACGTGACCCAGAACGTGGTGCTGGAGCAGGAGGCCCGTGAACGTTCTGATCGCATCACCGCGATCAACCAGATCGCCAATACGATCAATTCCAGCCTCGAAGCCGGTCGGGTGTATGAAAGCATCGTCGTCGAGGTTCGAAAGCTCATTACGTTTGACTACGCAGAAGTGGTCTTGTTGAATCCCCAGAACGATACGCTGGAGACGCACCATCTATGGCCGGAGCCGACGAGCGGCGATATGCCCGCTGATCGGAGTGATGGAGGCCCCAAGTGCGCCCTTTGGGTCGCACGGGAGAAAAAGGTTCTCTGCGTGGGCGATCTGCGCAAGGGGAATTCACCCTTCGCGAGCGAATTCCCGGAGGAGATCCGGAGTTGTCTGTGCCTGCCGCTCTACGCGACCGAGCGCATTATCGGCACCCTGAATCTCGGGGCGAAAGGAGTGGCCGCCTTCGGACGGCACGAGATCGAGATTTCGGAGCAGATGACGCCCCACGTGGCGGTGGCCATTCGCAATGCCCAGCTCCTGGAAAATCTACAGCATTCCCTGGAGGAGGTGACCCTCGCCCGGGAACGCCTCCACGAAATGAACGACGAATTGAAGACGCTGGACGAACTCAAGACCAACTTGCTCTCCAACGTTTCTCACGAACTAAGGACGCCCCTGGTGGCCGTTATGGGCTATACCGACATGATCCTCAACGGCAAGGTCGGCCCCATCAACGAAGTGCAATCGGACTACCTGGGTATCAGTCTCCGCAACATCGAGAAGCTGGTAACGCTGATCGAAAATCTCCTCGATTTCTCCCGACTCCATCGGGGTGCCGAAGAACTCGTGTTTGACACCTTCGATCTCGTGGATTGCGCCCGGACCAGCATGGAGATCATCAAGCCCGTATCAGACAGCCGCGACATCGCGCTGGACCTCTTCGCCCTGGAGGGGCCGGTACTCGTCGAAGGCGACAAGGGGAAGATGGGCCAGGTGTTCAACAATCTCCTCTCCAACGCGGTCAAGTTCAATGAAGGTGGTGGCAAGGTGAGCGTGGAGATCAAGTTCGACGGCGCGCAGGCCTCGGTCTCGGTTTCCGATACGGGCATTGGCATCCCGGAGGAGGCGCTGGACAAAATATTCACGCGCTTTTACCAGTACGACGGATCCTCCACCCGAAAGTACGGCGGCACCGGAATCGGACTGGCCATCGCCCAGGATATCATGCGCCTTCACGGCAGCCGGATTACGGTAATCAGTGACGTGGGCAAGGGGACGACCTTCAACTTCGTGCTCCCCCTGAGTATGTCCCAGCATCCGGA
This sequence comes from Candidatus Hydrogenedentales bacterium, assembly GCA_942492815.1. Taxonomy (GTDB): domain Bacteria; phylum Hydrogenedentota; class Hydrogenedentia; order Hydrogenedentales; family JAEUWI01; genus JAEUWI01. The sequence continues at coordinate 1,932,176 of OW818658.1, forward strand.
TCGCTCGAACGCGGGGCCCAATCCGCCCCTGCCCACGGAAACCCATCTGCTCGTGGAGCTGGTGACGCAGGACCGGGCTCTGAGCGCCCAGATTCGCAATCTACTCCTGTCGGAGGGGATGGACGTCATTCACGCCGCCTATCCATCGGTAGCCCGCGCCCTGGCGGAGAAGTACAGCCCCGATGTCTTGCTGGTCGACACCGAGGCCGGCCCCCTCGGCAGCGTGGTGGTGGAAGAAATCGTCAACACGCCGGCCGCGGTCGGCGTGCCGGTAATTCTGTTGACCAACGACGATACCCTCTATGCGAAGTACGAGTCCCGGGTCGCCGCGCGCATCCGGCGTGGCTTTCGCAAGAGCACCCTCCTCAGCGGGATCCACTACGCGCTGAGCCACGGCGTGCCGGGCTTCGACCAGTTGGGCGACAAGGTGCTTTGCGTGGATGATGACCAGGAAATCGGCATCTTCATCTCGCGATGTCTGGAAAATGAAGGCTACCCTACCGAACGATGTAACAATGGTGAAGACGCCCTGGAGAAAGTGGCCAACGGCGAATACTGGCTCGTGCTCCTCGACATTGCCATGCCGGGAATTGACGGCTGGGAGACCTGCCGCCGGATCAAATCCAATGCCGCGATTTCCGGTATCAAGGTCTACATGGTCACCGCGAAACCGGTGGACAAAAGCCTCTCGCAGTTGCACGAATGCGGTGCCGACGGTTACCTGATCAAACCATTCAAAGCCGACGATCTGTTGGGGCTGGTGCAGAGCTACCGGCCCGGAAAGAAATCCGCGCCCACATGACGCCCGGCGGGAGTCGGCAGGTATTCTGTACGGCAGACAAACTTGGAGAAACGACATGCGTACGATTTTATCCCTCGCCTTGCTGTTGGCGTTTGCGGCACAGGCAGAATCGCCTCTGGTGGACAGTGCCGGAGTTGCGACGCTTGCGAATGCGCTTTTTGTGGATGTGCGGGATGCTGAATCCTTCGCGGCGGGTCATATACCCGGCGCGGCAAACCTTGACGTGGATTCGCTGTCCGAGACCCGTGATGGCGTGATTGGCATGCTTAAGTCCCATGACGATCTCGTGGCGCTTTTTGCCGGGGCGGGGCTCGAGATCGAAAAGACGCTGGTCGTCTATGGCGGTCTGGAAGACGCTGGCGAAGTAAAAGGCGTCACGCGACTCTTCTGGGCCTTAGAGCATTCGGGATATGCCGATGTACGCTTGCTCGACGGCGGCCTGGCGAAATGGAAAGCGGAGGGAGGCGTTCCCGAAACGGGGCCGACCAAGGTTTCCCCGCTGGTAAAGCTTGAGAGCCTCGCGGCGTTGAAGCGCGCCGAATCCCGTGTCGTAGACATGAAGCAACTCACTACGGCCATGGACCGTGGCACGGCACTTGTGGTGGACCTGCGCTCGAAAGATGAGTATACGGGCGCAAAGAAGAAGGACTTTGTTCAGAGTGCGGGACATATTCCCGGTGCGAAGAGCAAGCCCGCCACGTCCTTTGTCGAAGGGGACTATTTTACCTTCAAGTCCCCGGAAAAGATTCGGGAAATGATTGGAACGGGCGCACCGGCGGGAAAGAAGCCCGTGATAACCTATTGCAACAGCGGCCGCGATGCCACGGTGGGTTATGTCGCCTATCGCATCGCGGGTTTCAAAGACATCGCCGTCTACGACGGATCCATGGCGGAGTGGGGGAACGATGCCTCCTGTCCCGTGGCGGAAGGCGAAGAGTAATTTACAACGGTTCACCGCCCGATAGCCGTCGGTGAAAATAAAGGATAGATATCGGATGCAGTACAGAAGATTTGGCAAGACGGAACTCCAGATCCCGGTGATCAGTTGCGGCGGCATGCGCTACCAGCAGTCCTGGAAAGACTACGAGACCGACAAGGTTACGCCCGAAAACCAGAAGAATCTCGAAGCGTGCATTCACCGCGCGGTGGAGCTGGGCGTCAATCACATCGAGACCGCCCGGGGCTATGGCACCAGCGAATACCAGTTGGGCAAGATACTTCCCAGCTTTCAGCGCGACAAGATCATCGTCCAGACCAAAGTGGGCCCCAGCGCCGACGTGTCGAAGTTCGTCGAGGAGTTTGAGAAGTCCATGGGCCTGCTTCAGCTCGACTATGTGGACATCTTTTCGTTTCACGGTGTGAATACGCCCGAATGCCTCGAAAATACGAAGAAGTGCATGGACACCGCCCTGCAGTGGAAAAAGGAAGGCCGGATTCGCGATATCGGCTTTTCCACCCATGGCCCCCTCAGCCTGATCATGGACGCGATCAAGACGGACCTGTTCGAGCATGTGAACCTGCACTGGTACTACATCTTCCAGAACAACTGGCCCGCAGTGCTCGAAGCGACCAAGCGCGATATGGGTGTATTCATCATTTCGCCCAACGATAAGGGCGGTCTGCTCTACAAGCCCAGCCAGAAGCTCATCGAGCTCTGCGCGCCCCTCCATCCCATGGTCTTTAACGGCCTCTTCTGTCTCGCGCGGCCCGAGGTGCACACGCTGAGCTGCGGCGTTTCCTGCCCCGAAGACTTCGACATTCACATGGAAACGGTCCGACTGATGGACCAGGCCGCCGAACACATCGCACCCATCGAAGCGCGCCTCCACGAGGCCCTCGTAGCACAACTGGGAGAAGACTGGGTCGCGAAATGGGAAGATGGCCTCCCCGAATGGGACGAGACCCCCGGCGACGTGAACATCCCCGTCGTCCTGCGCCTCTGGAACTACGCCAAGGCCTTCGACATGGTGGAATACGGCAAAATGCGCTACGGCCTCCTTGGCAACGGCGGACATTGGTTCCCCGGCAAGAAGCTCGAAGGCGTTGATCTCGAAGCGGTCACGGCGACCGTGGCGAAGCATCCTTTTGCTTCCGTCATCCCCGAGCGTCTCCAGGAAGCCCACGCGCTGCTCAAGGGCGAAGAGAAAAAGCGGTTGCAGGAATAATTGAACACACCGATTCATTCCGAACGCAAAATTGGACGTGGCGTCGCCTGGCAGGCTGCGCCACTGCGCCACGTCCAACTTGACCTCCCGCCCCATGATCCGTATTCTCTCCTTTGGCTACTATCACCTCAAAAGCGCCCTGTAGAGAGTTTACTGAGCAATCGAAGCCGACGGTGGTCGGCCAATGGAGGTTGGTATGGGCAGTCTGTTCATGCGTTGTCGTTCTTTTTCCGTTCTGGTTCTGCTGTTTTTTCTCGTATTGACCCCAAGGGTGTTCGCAGAAGACCGTCCCAACATCCTCCTTGCCATTTCCGACGACCAGTCCTTCTACCACACTTCCAAGGCGGGCTATCCCGCCATCCAGACACCGGCCTTCGACCGCATCGCGAATGAAGGCGTCTATTTCACCCACGCCGTCACGTCTTCGCCCGGGTGCAGTCCTTCACGGGCCGCGTTGCTGACGGGTCGCTATTGCTGGCAACTGGAAGAAGCGGGAACCCATGCGAGCAGTTTCTCCACGAAATATATGACCTATCCCGACCTCCTTGAAGCGGCGGGCTATTTCGTGGGTTTCACCGGTAAGGGGTGGGGACCAGGCGACTTCAAGGCATCGGGCCGCTCGCGAAATCCGGCGGGTTCCGAGTTTGCGGATAAGACGATGGCCTCGCCCGAGGGGATCAATTCAAATGACTATGCGGCGAATTTTGGCGACTTTCTGAAGACGCGTACACCAGGGCAACCTTTCTGCTTCTGGTATGGCGGCAAGGAGCCGCACCGCACCTACAAGGAAGGTATCGGCCTTGAGCAGGGCAAGCGCCTTGAGGACGCCAGCGTGCCGGGCTTCCTGCCCGATACCCCGGAGATTCGCAGCGACCTGCTGGACTACTGCACGGAGATAGAATGGTTCGACGCGCATCTGGGCCGCATGATCGCAATGCTGGAGCAGGCGGGGGAGCTGGACAACACGATTATTATTGTGACGGCCGATAATGGCATGTCCTTTCCACGCGGCAAAGCCAATGTTTATGAAGCGGGCATACGGATGCCGCTGGCGATTCGCTGGGGCGCGAAGGTGCCCGGCGGTCGCACGAGCGACGACCTGATCAGCCTTACGGATCTGGCGCCGACCCTGCTGGAGGCGGCGGGCGTAACGCACCCCTGCGCAACGGGCGACGCTCCGCCCATGGTTGGCAAGAGCATGCTGGCGTTGCTCACCAGCGGGAAGTCGGGCGTGGTCGAGCCATCGCGCGATGCAGTCTTCAGCGCGCGGGAGCGTCACTCGTCCTCGCGTTACAACAACTGGGGCTACCCCCAGCGGGGCATCCGAACTGCGGAGTATCTCTATGTGCGGAATTTCCACCCGGACCGCTGGCCCGCCGGGGACCCGCAGAAATACGGGACGGGCAAGAAGCCGGATGATCTGAGCCAGCTCGGTCCCATGCACGGCGCCTATCACGATATCGACGCGGGGCCCTCGCTGACGTACCTCGTGGAAGGACACGACGATCCTTCGATTCGAAAGTACCTGGATCTCGCCGTGGGTAAGCGCCCTGCTGAAGAGCTGTATGCCATCAACACCGATCCCGATTGCCTGGTGAACCTCGCGGTCCATCCCGATTTCGCCAAAGTGAAGCGGGAACTTTCGACGAAGCTTGACGCCTTTCTCAAAGAGACGGGCGATCCCCGTGCCACGGGAGATGGCGAGGTTTTTGAAACCTACCCGCGCTTCAGCGCGGTCAGGAAGTTCCCGGAGCCGGAAACGGCGAAGTAGGGTTGAATGGACAATGTGGACGGAGTGGACCAGGTGGACGGAGTAGACCGAGAGGGCGGTATAGAGCGTCATGCAAAGTATATTGTCCAGCTTGTCCACTCCGTCCACTCTGTCCGATAAATGCATCTGCCAACTTATCGGGCGGGCATCCGCCGCGGAGCATACCGTTGAAGAATCTCGCCATACTCATCGTCCTTGGCCTGGCGGCGCTTCCCGCCGCCGCCGCACCGCGCCCGAACATCGTCCTGATCATGGCGGACGACATGGGCTACTCGGACATCGGGTGTTACGGCGGCGAAATCCGAACGCCCAACCTGGATAAGCTCGCTTCGGAAGGGCTTCGATTTACGCAGTTTTACAACGCGGCGCGCTGCTGTCCCACGCGCGCTTCATTGCTCACCGGGCTTTATCCACACCAGGCGGGTATGGGCGGCATGGTTAACAGCAAGACGGGCACCGGCCCTTACCAAGGCTACCTGAACGACCAGTGCGTAACCATGGCGGAAGTGCTGAAGGAAGCGGGCTACACCACACTGATGTCGGGCAAGTGGCACGTGGGCGAGGATAGGCCCCACTGGCCGGTCGATCGGGGCTTTGATCGCTACTTCGGCCTGATCGGCGGCGCGATGAACTATTTCGACATCAAGCAGGTGAAGAATCCCGGTGAGGTGCGCAAATTCGCCATCGACGGGGATGCCTATGACCCGCCGAATAAGGACTGGTATCTCACCGACGCGATTACCGATAGCGCCGTGGCCTACCTCAGGGAATACGGCGGCAAAGAGAATCCTTTCTTCCTCTACGTGGCCTACACCGCGCCCCACTGGCCTCTGAACGCGCTGGAGGAAGATATCCAGCGCTACCTGGGCAAGTATTCGGAAGGCTGGGATGCCCTGCGCAAGGCGCGTTACCAGCGCATGATAGAAATGGGGATTATCGATCCAGAGTGGCCTCTGCCGCCCCGTGATGGCGAGACCGTTGAGTGGGACTCTGTGGATGACAAGGCGGACATGGATCGCCGCATGGCGGTATACGCCGCGCAGATCGATCGCATGGACCAGGGCATCGGTCGGGTGATGGCGGCGCTGAACGAGACTGGCAACGCGGAGGATACACTGGTCCTATTCTTGTCCGACAATGGCGGCTGTCATGAAGGCGGGGCGCTGGGCTTCGACAACCGCAAGAACGGCCAGCCTGCCGGGCGTGTGGACAGCTACATGAGCTATGGCCGCTCCTGGGCCAGCGCAAGTAATACGCCCTTCCGCATGTATAAACACTGGGTTCACGAAGGGGGTATATCGACGCCCCTCATCGCGCGGTGGCCCTCGGGCATTCCTGCTCGTGGCGGCCTCACGCGACAGCCAGGCCACTTAGTGGACATCATGGCAACGGTCGTGGAGCTGGCCGGGGCGACGTATCCCCAGGCCTCCAAAGGCCAGGCCATCCTGCCAATGGAGGGGCGCAGCCTGGTGCCCGCTTTCCGCGGCGAAGTCCCGGAAGGTGAGCGGACTCTCTACTGGGAGCACATGGGCAATCGCGCGGTGCGTCAGGGGGACTGGAAACTTGTGGCCGCCAAGGGCGAGCCCTGGGAGTTGTACAACCTCCTCGAAGATCGAAGTGAGATGAAGAATCGCGTCGTAGACTTGCCGGAGAAGGCCGCGGAACTTCAGAAACTCTACGATACCTGGGCGGCGAAGGTCGGCGTGAAGGACAGCGAGGAGTAAGCCGTAGGCCCAGTTCGCTCCTCGTTGTGGCGTGGACGCGCTCCGAGGTGCTACGGTATTCTTCAGTGCGCAGGCCTACTCGGGGGAGCTGCCTGTATTGCCCATGGAGGTACCCCGCCCATGTTGACCATCCCTGTCGGCCGCTTATTCATCATCACCGTCGCTGTGCTCTGTTCGGCCACCTGCCTGCGTACCCGGAGCGTCGAGCCCGATGTCGGCGCGGAAGCCCACGTCTTCCTCCGAGGTAAGTCCGTTCTCGTTCCCCTTCCCGATGGCCTTTCCGCACCCGCCCATTCGCTACGACTTCTGAATGAACGTATGGAAACGCTTTCCGAGTTCCCCGCGACCGGGTCGACCGCCGATCTCGGGTCGTTGCCCGTGGGCTGGTATCGCATCGAGTTTCGGGCACAAGAAGGCGCGCTGCTCGGATTCACCACCGCCGCCGTGCTGGAGCCTGCGGTGGCGTCGCCTGCCGGCGATTCGCCCATCGCACTCGACGTGGCCCTGGCGTGGCTCGGCGCGAAGGATCAGCGCGACTGGCCCCTGATGGCCGAACTGGCGCGTCGGGCCGGCGTGGGCTGGGTGCGCGATCGTATTCACTGGCGCGAGGTGCAGGAAGCGTCGGGGGCCTTCCTGCCGCACACGAAATACGATGACAGCGCCGATATTCAGGCGGCGGCGAACCTCAAAATTCTCCAGGTCTTCCACACCCGTCCCCAGTGGGCCCTGATTCCAACCTCAGGATCGGATCGCCCCCGCACCGACCTGCTGAAGTTGTACGTCTTCTGCAAGGGGATGGCGGAGCGTTTTCACGGGCGCGTGCAGGCCTGGGAGCCGTGGAATGAAGGCAACGCGGCCAATTTCGGGGGCTTCACGATGGACGAGCTTTGCACGCTTCAGAAAGCGGCGTGGCTGGGCTTCAAGGCGGGTGACCCCGCGCTCACCGTCTGCTGGAACCCGCTGGGCGGCATCAACCGGGCTACGCAGGTGGAGGATTTGCTGCGGAATGAAACCTGGCCTTACTTCGATGTCTACAGCATCCACTCCTACGACTGGCCCCACGGCTATGAGGGGTATTGGGCCGATTCGCGCAATGGGGCGAGCGGCCGACCTATCTGGGTTACCGAGGGCGACCGGGGAATGAACGCCGACCCAGCCTCAGCAACGGGCGATTTCACACCGGAGATGGACCGTCGCAAGGCGGAGTTTGTGACCCAGTCTTATGTCCGAAGCCTTTTCTCCGGAGCGAGTCGCCACTTTCACTTTATCCTGGGCCATTATATGGAAGGGGAGAACCGCGTCCAGTTTGGCCTCCTTCGTGCGGACCACACGCCCCGTCCCGGTTATGTGGCCCTGGCCACCCTCGGTCGCCTGCTGGCGGATGGGCGCTGCCTGGGACGTTACGAAGTTCCAGAGAAGCGCGAGGTGAATGTGTATGCCTTTCGCGCCCGACCCGATGGTGTTGAGCGCGATGTTCTCGTGGCCTGGTGTGAGGGCGAGTTCGACTGGCCGGAGCGGGGCAGGATGAGCGCGCCGTGGCCGATTCCGGAGTCACTCCCGGTTGAGACAGCATTCGACTATCTCGGTCGACCTCTGTTGCCCCGCGCCCCTGCGGAACTGGTTGCCGCTCCGGTGTTTCTTTTGCTCCCTGCGGGATCGAGCGACGCGCTGACGCTGCGTAAGCTCGAAGCGGTGCCAAGGCGAGACGGGAAAGCATCGCCCATCGTGCTGCAGTTCAATGCGCCGGGCATCGAGCCGGTTGTTCGCACGGTGGAGTGGACGCAGGAAGCGGCTTATGAATTTGCGCACGGCACCGACGTGAAGGCAAGCCTGACGGTCTATAATCTGGGGGATGCGAAAGCATCCGGGACCCTGCAAATGACTTTGCACTCAACGGGCGAGACGCTGCCGGCGCGCGCCTGGGAGGTCGCCTTGGATCCCATGACGCGGCAGGAACTGTCACTGGACCTGACCATCCCGCCCGGTGGTGAACCGCAGGATTCCTGGCTCCTGTTCACCGGTGATTTTGGTGCCGAGGGAAAGCCGGTGCTCAGTGTGCGAAACCGACCGGCGGGTTGACCTTCGGATTCAATCCAGGGGCTTGTCGGACTTGAGTGCCGGAATCGCGAGGATGGGAATCGGGGACTCGTGACGCACTGTGTTGATCGTGCTGCCGTGAATAATGTCGGACAATAGCTTGTGTCCGTGGGAGACCATGGCGATGAGGTCGCAACGTTCTTCTCGCGCCACGGCGAGAATCTGACAAGGGGGACTGCCCAAGGCCAGACGTATATTGACCACGAAGCCCTGCGTCCGGAGGGCTTCCGCGGTTCGCTCCAGATATTCCCAGTCATCACGCATTTCCTCGGAAGGCGCGAGCTGTAGCTGGTCAAAGTTACGCGCGGCCCATCCATCGGCCACATGGAGCAGAAGTAGCTCACTTCGGGTCAGCCCGGTGAGCGTCGGGAGGTGCTTCAGCAGGGCCGCGTCGGTTTCCGTATGCTCCAGAGCCAGCAGTATCTTCTTATACATGGCGTAACCACCTCGGAGGTTAGAGTCCAATGGTCTCTTGCCAGGACACGGGGACGAAGAAGTCGAAAAGGAGCTTCACGTTCAGCACGACGATGAGAAGGGCAACCGGCCACGCGAGAAGCTTGAGCCAAAGGGGATTTGAAAATTCTCCCATCTTGGATCGTTCATCGGTGAACTGAACCAAAGGAATCACGGCGAAGCTGAGTTGCAGGCTGAGAATTACCTGGCTCCAGATGAGCAGATCGGTGGTTTTCTCTTCACCAAAGATGCCGATAACCACCACGGCGGGCACGATGGCAATAGCTCGGGTAATCAGGCGTCGGAGCCAGGGTCGAAGCCGGATGTTGAGAAAGCCTTCCATCACAATCTGCCCGGCGAGGGTTCCCGTCAGGGTTGAATTCTGGCCGGAGGCGAGGAGGGCCAGGGCGAAGAGGGTGCTGGCCACTCCCACACCGAGCAGGGGGCTCAAGAGGTGGTAGGCATCTTGAATCGTCGCGATATCCGGATGGCCGCTCCAATGGAAGGCCGCTGCGGAAATGACCAGGAGCCCGCCATTAATGAAAAGGGCAAAGGTCAGTGCAAGGGTGGAGTCGATGGTGCCGTAGCGGATGGCTTCGCGCTGCCCGACCGGAGTCCGCTCGAAATTACGGGTCTGCACAATGGAGGAGTGCAGATAGAGATTGTGGGGCATTACAGTGGCGCCAAGTATGCTGATGGCAATAAAGAGCATCTCGGGGTTCTGAACAATTGCCATGGACGGGACGAAACCGCGAGCCACGAGACCGAGGTCGGGCTTGGAGAAAATCAACTCCGCCATGAAGCAGCCGCCGATGGTAAGAATCAGCGCGACCACCAAGGCCTCCACGTAGCGAAATCCCTTGGTTTGAAGGAAGAGCACCACCAGGACATCCACACAAGTGATGGCGCAGCCGTAGACCAGGGGAATTCCGAAGAGCAGTTGAAGGCCAATGGCGGAACCGACAACTTCGGCAAGATCACAGGCGGCGATGGCCACCTCGCACAGCACCCAGAGTCCCCAGACCACGGGGGTGGAGTAGTGATCACGGCAGGCTTGGGCAAGGTCGCGCCCCGTTACAACGCCAAGTTTCACGCACAGGTGCTGGAGGAGTACCGCCATGAGGTTTGAGAGCATGATGACAGCCAGGAGTGAATAGCCGAATCGGGAGCCCCCGGCGAGGTCCGTAGCCCAATTTCCCGGGTCCATGTAGCCAACGGCAACCAGAAACCCCGGTCCCGCGAATGCCAGCATCTTGCGCCAGATGGAAGCGCCGATAGGAATGGGAATCGACTTAAAGGCCTCAGGAAGAGAGGGCCCATCCGAAGACTTGCGCCAGCCCGACGCGGCGGTATTTCCTGCGGTCACTTGGGTTTCACCGGCCCCGACTTCGGTGGCGGCTGGAGTTGCTTCGAACATTCGTGGAAATCCAGTTCGAGAGACGATACGCAGATTTTGGATGGTCTGCTTCAAAGATGAGGTAAAGAGGCGCTGGGGGCCAGGAGATTCGGAATGGAGGCTCCGATTGTCATTATTCTACACGGCACCCGGACAGCGGAGCAATGATTCCTCGCGCAGCTAGAACACGATGCACTTCTAAAGCAAGTGCGATAAGGCAGGTGCTCGATCTCAGCGACGGGGCGTGTTCAGGGGCTGGAGACGCAGGAGCATCAGCATGACAACTCCTGGCAGGAGCAAATCGCTAAGTGAGAAGGGGAGAGAAGACCTGCCAAGGAGAATACACCCGCTGCCCTCGTTTCTAATCACGGAATCGAGTTCTGCTCTGCTTAGCGCACCGTCACCATTTCCATCTAGAATCTCGAAATCAGTGATGGAAAAAGGGCTCAAGCCCGAAGATGCTTCCGCAAAGCTCAAGCGGCCATCGTTGTCCAGATCCAATTCATCGAAGGAGTCCAGCAGGATGGTTGCCTGCTCGATCGGGTCAGGCTCACCTTCACCTTCACCCTCACCCTCACCCTCACCCTCACCCTCACCCTCACCCTCACCTTCACCTTCACCCTCACCTTCACCTTCACCCTCGCCTTCACCCTCGCCTTCACCCTCGCCTTCGCCCGGCAGGGCGAGTACAGCCTCGCCGAAGCTGCTTTCGGTTTCGACATCCCATATGCTGATGATACGAACATGATCGAAAGTAAGATCGAGTGGAAGGTGAACGTCGATGGTCGCATTTTCGTAGCCGCCCTCCCGTCGTATATCTGAACCGTAAAGATCAGTTCCGCCTTCCAGCTCGGCATCGGCGAAGCCGAAAATACGGACATCGCCACCTCCGCCATCGTAGAAGAAGTTCTCCAATCGCAGTGTACAGTTGTTGACGACCGTCCCCGTGCCCGCCACGCCGTGCTGACTCGTCGTGAAAGAGCCCGTTTCGCCCACATGCGCGCTGTCGTCGTCGCAAAGAGGCTCGGGGATATCCAGCGTAACCCGCAGGCGACCGAAATTATTGGTCTCGTCCGATTCCAGAATGTGGTTGGCGGCGTCCACCTCGATCTCCAACCAGTAGGAACCGGAGGGCACATTGGTGACATCAATCCACTGTTTCTCCAGAAAGCGGGGATAGATGTCCGTCCAGCCGATAGAGATACCGTGATTTCCACCGTTCGCCTGAAACCCGAAGACCGGCGCGCCGGGCAGGCTGCGATCATAGGGAGCGGAACTGGTAATTCGCACGGCCGGTTTCGTACCCGTGGCCACGATGTCACCCACACCGTCGCCTTCCGTAACCGTGCGAAGTCGATAGGCCACCCAGCCTTCCGCCTCCATCATACTGATGGCGGGATTGTAGACAAAGCTGCCCGCATCACGGAGGTAACCAGGACCGCCGGTTTGCTGTATGCGTTGATTTACCGGCTGCCGCCCATCACCGAGGTCCTCGCCGGTTGCTTCCAGCAGAAAATCGCCCGTTCCGATGTTCGGGAGGGAAGAATCAAAGCGAAAAAGCACCCGGCCCGGCTGGTGGTTGGCGTCCAGCATGTTATTGTCCATGCGTTCGGGATCGACGATGAGATCAGGGAGGCGATCGGTCTGCGCGGGGGCGCTGGAAGCGAAAAGCAGCGCGGCGGAAGCTGCAAGGGCGACGATCATGAGACTGGAGGGGAACTGCATCGTGAGCTTCCTGCTTGATTCACCGCGGGCGAAGGGGCCGACTGGGACAGCGCCACTATAACAAGAGGCTTGGGGAAAGGCAACGCAAAATCATCAGACCGATCGGACGGATCCGACCGATCAGATCGGTCCGATTCGTCTGATTGGTCTGATAAGAAAGGCCGCCTCACGCGCAATGAGGCGGCCCTGCTGCAAAAATCAACCCAGTGTGTGCGCCCCGTTCACGGCAATATTCTGGCCCGAAATGTAGGAGGCTTCATCGCTCGAAAGAAACAGCACCGTGTCCGCTACTTCCTTCGGCACGCCCCAGCGCTTCATGGGCAGGCCGGCCAGGTAGCCGTCCTTGAGCTCCTGGGGATCCTTCTCATGGCGCTCTACGAGGATCCAGCCGGGCGAGATCATGTTCACCGTGATGCCCCAGGGGGCAAGCTCGTTGGCGAGGCTCCGGTTGAAGCCGGTCTGGCCGCCCTTGGCCGCGCAATAGGCGGTGAAGTTCGGAACCCCCCGTGTGAATACTTCGGAACCGATATTGATGATGCGGCCTTTCTTTCGGGACTTCATGCCGGGCAACACGGCGCGGGTGAGGAGGTAGGGGCTTTTCACGAAGAAGTCGAGCATGGATTGATAGAACTCCCAGGTATATTCTTCTATGGGCATCTGGGGCTGATCGGGCGTGGCGTTCACCACCAGAATGTCCACCGGTCCCAGGGTATCCACGATCTCCTGATGCATGCGGTTGACTTCCTCTTCCACGATGACACTGCCGCGCAGCATGATGCCCTCATGGCCCGCGTCCTGGAATTCTTTGAACGTCTGCTCCGCCCGCGCCTGGTTGTTGCTGTAGTTCAGGGCAACTTTCGCGCCCGCGGCACCCAGTTGCATGGCCATCACCTTGCCCAGGCCCGTGCTGGAGCCGGTAATCCAGGCAACTTTGCCTGCCAGGGAAAAAGGGTGTTGTCCGTTGGTGGTCATTTAGTGCTCTCCGATGGTTCTATTGATCGTTGGTGTGTGGAATCATGCCGCGATGATGCAGGGACGGCAGGTAATCAATGGTCGCGTTGGCCTGCCGTCCCTGTAGTCCCTGTTGTCACTGTGATCGAGGGAGGAGCGCCCATCACGCCAGAATTTCGTGCACAATATGCCCGTGCACGTCGGTCAGGCGCATGTCTCGCCCGCTGTAGGGATAGGTCAGCTTCGTGTGGTCGAAGCCAAGCAAATGAAGAACTGTGGCGTGGAGATCGTGAATCTCCACTTTGTTCTCGATAGCCTTGTAGCCGAACTCGTCCGTGGCGCCGTAAATGACACCCGGTTTCACGCCACCGCCCGCCATCCAGATCGTGAATCCGAAGGGATTATGATCCCGCCCAACGGTGCCCTGAGCAAAGGGCGTTCGCCCGAATTCGCCGGCCCAAATCACCAGCGTTTCGTCCAGAAGACCGCGGCACTTCAAATCCTTCAGGAGGCCTGCAATGGGCTGGTCCACGGCGAGGGAATTGAGGCTGTGGTTGCTCACGAGGTCACCATGAGCGTCCCAGCGATCCTGCCCGTCGATGGGCGGACAGGTCAGCTCCACAAAGCGCACGCCCCGCTCGATCAGCCGCCGCGCTATCAGGCACTGCAGGCCATAGGAGCGGGTGTGTTCGTATTCCGCCTCCATGCCATAGAGTCGTTTGGTCGCGTCGGATTCGCCCTTGAGGTCCACCATGTCGGGCACCGCCGTTTGCATGCGATAGGCCAGCTCATAGTTGGCGATGGCCGCTTCCAGGGAGTCATGGTGACCACGTACCGCGAGGGACGCGTTGTCGAGTTGATTCAGCAGGCCGAGCTGCGCCTGTTGCGCACCGGTCACGCTTTCCGCCGGGGCGATGTTGGCCAACGGGTGGGCCTGCGCCTTGAATAGGGACGCCTGATAGGCGGCGGGGAGGAATCCCGCTCCGAAATTATCTACGCCACCGGAAGGAATCAGGCCACCGTTCAGCACCACGAAGCCCGGCAGGTTCTGGTTCTCCGTGCCGAGGCCGTATAGCGTCCACGCGCCCATGGAAGGCCGCCCGACGAGGCCATGGCCCGTGTGGAGGAAGTAGTTCGCCTGGTTGTGTTCGGAGAAGTTGGAGACCATGGAACGGATGATGGCCAGATCGTCCACGCACTCGCCCACGTGGGGAAAGAGATCCGAGACCGGCGCACCGCTCTGACCATACTGCTTGAAGGCCCAGGGGCTCCCCAGTGTGGAGCCGTTGTTGTCGAACTGGGTCGGCTCCATGGTCATGGAGAACGGCTTGCCATTCTCCGCTGTGAGCCGGGGTTTCGGGTCGAAGCTGTCCACTTGGGAAACGCCACCATCCATGTACAGGAAGATGACGTTCTTTGCCCGAGCAGGATAGTGCGGTGCGACCGGAGATACGCCGCCGCGCTCTACTGCTCCGTAGGCCTTGTCACCCATCAGGGCCGAAAGGGCGATGGCGCCAAAGCCGTTGGCGCAACGCAGGAGCATGTCGCGGCGGGTCAGGGGCGCGGGGCTGACGTGTTGCCGGCAGGCGCAACCATTCTCGCGTTTGTCATTCATGGGTATATTCCCCGGCATCAGCCGATGTAAATGAATTCCTTAAGCATGAAAATCGTGTGGCACAAGTCGGTCAGTACCCGCTGGTCATTCCACGCTTCCCCTTCGGCGATGCCATAGAGCGCGGCCTGAGACTGCACGAATGCGGCCAACGCGCCTCGCTCGTCCTCTCGGGGCGATCGGGCCAGCGCCGCCTGGTAAAGCTGTTCTGCGAGCGCCTCGAAGCTGGAGGGCTGGCCTGCAAGCGCGCGTTGGCTCCAGACTTCCGCCTGGGACACCACGAAAGGGTCATTCATCATGATCAGCGCCTGCGCCGGAAGATTTGATACGGTTCTCGCGCCGATGGTCGTGTCCGGAACGGGCGCGTCAAAGGCGGTGATCATGGGCAGGAGGTGGTTGCGCCGAACTTCGAGGTAGACCGTGCGGCGGCGGTTGCCGTCCATCGGTCCCGACGCGGGGCTGCGGCGGTTCTGTTCGAAGGGTGGCACGTAGGCCTGCACCGAGGGTCCGTACATCGTTGCGTCCATGTTGCCGCCGAGGGCCAACAGGGTGTCGCGGATGGCTTCGCCTTCCAGACGCTGCACGCGCATGCGGTGCAGATAAAAATCCGCCGGGTCGAGCGTTTCCGTCTCGGGGGAAAAGAGAACGCTGCTCATGCGGTAGGTCTCGGTCTCCATCAGGTACTTGATGAGCCACTTGGTGGACCAGCCGTTTTCCATGAAGCGCGTCGCCAGAAAATCAAGCAGTTCGGGGTGCGTGGGGGGCTGGCCAAGTTTGCCGAAGTTATCCACCGAGGCCACGATCCCCCGTCCGAAAAGGTGGTGCCAGACGCGGTTGACGTACACCCGTGCGGTCAGGGGATTGCGTGGATCGGCCATCTTTTCCGCAAGGGATAGCCGGTCCGGGGCTGCCGGGTCAACTTGACCGTCCAGCGCGACCAGAAATCCTCGCGGCACCGTGCCACTCGGGTTCTTGTGGTCGCCGCGAATGAAGTACTCGGCGTCGTCGGGCGAGCCATTGGTAATGGCGACGGCCTTGAATGGTTCTGTGATGCGCCCTTCGGTTTCGAGCAGTGCCGTGTGGATGGCGTCGCGTTCCGAGGTTCGATCATCACGCCACCAGAGGCCGTGACGGAGAAGGAGGGCCGCATAAGGGTTGGCGTTGAGGGCGTCAATGGAGGCGATGTTACCGGTCCAAGCATTGTTGAACGCGTCCTCGTAGTTCTGTGCGAGTTCATCCATCCACGGGGTTTTGTCACTCGCCTCCGGAAGCAGTACAGCGAAGTTAAGCGCCGGATCGGCCGGGGGCTCGGGATTGTTGCTGAACACAATCTCGTCCACGGCGATGTAGCCGTCGCTTTCGTCCGTAATCTCGATATAGGCGGTGCAGCCCCGGTACTTGCCGACCTGTTTGCCCATGGTGCGCCAAGTAAAGGCCCCGCGCGTATCCTCCAGATCGATCATGGTATCTTCAAAGATCAGTCCGTTATCGGTTCGCAACTGGTAGCCGTCCACCACCAGGCGCAGGCGGGCGTGGCGTGCGGCGACGCGAAAGTGGATATAGTCGCTATCGATGGTGAAGCTGGGCGAGCGAAGGATGCCCTGGAGCCTGTCGGCGATGAGGCCGCTGTGGGCGGCACCCGAAGGGGCCGGGGCCGGCGCGCCGCCCGATGTCGTCCAGGCCTTCGCACCCGAGGGGGCCTGGCCAAAGGCATCGCCCGAAGGAAACCAGCCATCAAAGTTTTCCCCGTTGAAATCAGCGAAGGTCACATTGGATGGATCCGGCGCGGGCGCGGCGGGGGCCTGTGCGACGGCGTGAGCGGTCTCCAGGAACTGGCGCGTATTGAGTGTGCGCAATTCGCGCGAGAGGCGCATCCACGCATAAAGCGGATGTCCGGGCTTATCTACGGCGGGTTCCGAGAGGGCCGCTACCCAACGTTCGAGGTGCGCGGGGTCAAGCTGCGATTCGGCGGCGACCGCGCCCACGGGGCGGCCCACGGCCTTGCGGGGCTCAGGATTCTTGTCGTCCGCCGGAATCTCCATGGGCACGCCATCGGTAGGCTTGGGGCGGTTCAACAGCACCTTTACCGCGGCGTGCAGATAGGGGGCTACGGATCCATCCTCCAGGGAGGGGGTGGCGGCAATGGCTTGCGCCGTCTTGGCAATGGACTCAGCGGCCAGGGCCTGATGGGCTTCGATACCGGTCTTGATTCGATCTCCCGGATCGAGAAAGGCGATGGACTGGCGCGCGCTGTAGAGGTGTCCGGCCATGGCGTAGTAATCCCGCGCGGGAATGGCGTCAAACTTATGATCGTGGCAGCGGCTGCAGGAGACCGTCATCCCTAGAAAGGTCTTGGACATGACGTCGATCTGGTTGTCGATACGGTCCGCCTGATCTCGTTTCACGTCAACTGGGGCGTGGGTGGCTTGGTGCATGTACCAGAAGCCCGTCGCGAGCACGGATTCGTTGTAGCCCTCCTGGGTGTTTGCGCGGGGCTCGGGGAGGAGATCGCCCGCGATGTGCTCGCGCACGAATTGGTTGTAGGGCACATCGTCATTCAGTGCGCGGATCACATAATCACGATAGGGCCAGGAGTGGCGTATCGGGTAGTCGCCCTCGTGCCCGTGGGTTTCTGCATAGCGGACCAGATCGAACCAGTGGCGCGCCCAGCGTTCACCGAAGGCTGGTTGCGCGAGCAACTGATCCAGCAGACGGCCGTAGGCGTCGGGGGCGGAGTCGTTGGCGAATGCATTAACCGATTCAGGCGCGGGAGGGAGGCCAGTCAACGCGAAGGTGGCCCTACGGGCCAACACGCGACGATCCGCCTCGGGTGCGGCGGCGAGCCCTTTTTCCTCGCGCTTCGCTTGAAGGAACTGGTCCACGGGGTGTTGCGAAAATCGCGCGTCCTTCACGACGGGCGGTGCGGGGTCGGTTATCGGTTGCCAGGCCCAGTGTTCATCACGTCGCTTTTCAAGGTCGAAGCCTTCCACCTTCCCCGTGGCTGCGGGAAGGGGCTCATCTGGCCAGGGCGCGCCGCGTTCAATCCATTCGGTGAGGGCATCCCATGCTTCCTGCGGGAGGATGCCCTTCGGCGGCATTTGCAGGTCCACATTTACGTAGGAGACTGCAATGCCGATGCGGCTCTCTGCGGGATTGCCCGCCACCAGCGCGGGGCCCGAGTCTCCGCCGGCGAGAATGGTCTGAATGTGGTCCAGCCGAAGGCCGCCCTTCTGGGCTTCGGCGCCATGGCACTCATAGCAATACTGGCTGAGCACCGGACGCACCTTGGACTCGAAAAACTCGAGGTCCTGGGGCGATGCCGGAGCTCTCATTTCCTCGCCGGTGGTGTATGTTCCAAAGGAGAACGCCCCAAGAAATATGGCGCATGCTGTTCGATTGAAAGACATTCGATTTCCCGCCTAACGTGTTGCCAAGACTCGATGGGTACAGTGTACACAAGACCTCGCGAAAAATCACATAGTAGGGACAGCGTGGCCCCGTGTTGTGGTGCAGGTATTGAACTTGGCGTTACGTTGTTGACTTGTAATGGAACGTCAAACTGCAACCGGCGAGGCTGTCCTGTCGCATGCGAGGCGCGCGTGATACTTCGAAGCGACCTCAGCATATCGACAGCGGCCTGCCAGGATGATTTTCGCGATTGCAGTGCGTATTCTGATCGTACCCAATCACGACGTCAGATGACAGGACAGCCGCACCGGATAGAGCTAATCTGGCTTGTCGAAATGCCGCCACTCTACCCAACAGATTCTTCGCACGGTCCAATCGCGTGGCGCCGCTGTCCCTACAAGTCATCACACCCCGTTCGCAAGAAGCCGCCCGTCGATAAATTCCTTCGCCCTCGGCACATCCGATTCATCCAGATGCTCAATGATAATGGGGATGTTCGGGTGCCGCTGGGCCAGCCGCTTCAGGTAGAGATCGTAATTCAACACCCCCAGTCCGGGCGGGGGTAACTCAATCATCCCCACGCCCTGGAGGGCGTGGCCTTCGCCCGCGTCGATGCTGGAGAGGACCACGCCCTGGTCCTTCGCCGCCTTGCGCACGTCCTTCGCATGGGCGATGAGGATCTTGTCCGATAACGCATCGAAGATGGCGTTTAACTGCACATCCATCTGGTCGATGTTATGCATCTCAAAATAGTTCGTCGGGTCCATTAGCAGACCGAGAGTCGGGTCGTTGATATCGGCAAAGAGTCGGAGGGTCTCCTCAATCGAGCCGATAACGTTGTTCACATACGTTTCGATGAGGAAGCGCGCGCCGTGTTCGCGGGCGCACTGGACGATGTCCCCAATCACGTCGCGGCACTCTTCATAACCCGCCCGCGTCTTATTCTTCGGATGATGGACCCAGTCGCTGTCGGGGTCAAAGGTTCCGGTTTCGCTGATGACATAGGGCGTTCCCAGTTCACACGCATGGCGGAGGATTTGCTTGAGCATCGCCAGATTTGCCTTACGCTTATCAGGATCGGGATGGACCAGATTCGTGTAGCCCGAGATACAGCAGATGGGCAAGTTGTGGCGCCGGAAGGTATCGCGTATCGTCTTGCACTTCACCGCGTTGATGTCGTCCACGCCAAGCGCCATATCCTTGAAGACCAGATCGAGCTGGACGGTATTGAAGCCCAGTTCGCGGATGCGTCGCGCGCTCTCTTCCAGGGTGTAGGGGAAATAGGCGTTCAGAATCCCAACTTGAATCATGTTGCTGCTCCACTTTTTTGCATGTCAGTGCGGCATGTGCCGGATCGTTCCTGGGATCTGGGGCTGGTGAGTGCGGGCGCTCTCGATGGCCGCGAAGCACAGTTCCAGACTCTTCAGATTGTTTCGCGCGCTGTTACTGGGCTCGCGGCCCTCGGCAATGGCGCAAAGCAATTCCGCCATGGTGCCTTCGAAGCCATTCTTGAACCACTCGCCGGTCAAGGCTGGGTGTGCGACACCTTGCTCGTTGTACAGCGTCACCGATTGATGGCTCAGATCCGGCCCGGTGCTCTCCATTGTGCCCAGCGTGCCCGTGACATACGATTGATCCGCCGCGCCGAATTTCGTGGCCGCGTCGAAGACCAGCGTGGCCTGGGCATTCGGGTACTCCACGATGACCTGACCCAGCATAGGCGCTTTGTTGGTCTGGCTTGCCGTCCGCGCTTCCGAAGCAAAGACGCGCGTGGGGGAGGCATCGCCCATGAAGCAGGTCAGCATGTCGAACCAATGAATCGCAAAATCGTAAAGGATGAGGTGGGGGATATCGTTAAAAATGGTCGACTCCGTCCACGTGTGATCCCAGTGTACCGCCAGGTGGACCGCGTTGACCTCGCCGATGATCCCCGCCGCAATCGCCTGCCGCATGTAGCTGAAGTGGGGCGCCCAGCGGCCATTCTGGTTGACGGCGAGCTTGAGATTCCGCTCCTCCGCCAGTGTAATTAGTCGTTCGCCCTCCGCCAGATCCAGCGTGAAGGGCTTCTGGCTCAGCACATGCTTCCCTGCGCGGAGCGCCACCTCTATCATGGCGCCCCGGATATCCACGTGAGTCGCGATATCCACCACCTCAATACCGGGATGCTCCAGCAGCAGGTTGAAGTCGGTGTAAACATCGCCCTCAGGGTTGTAGGCGTCGCGTCGCTTCGACGCGCTCTCCTCGCTGATGTCGCAAAAAGCGAAGACGGGAAAACCGGCGTCGCGGTAGGCATCGAGGTGGTAGGCGGTGATAGCCCCGCAGCCGATGAGGCCAATACCGGGTACGGGCCGGGGAGGTACGGGCGGGCGCCAGGGCAGTTCAGATGCCGGTATCTCACCCATCGCCTGGGTGGATGAAACTTTCAGATCAGACTCGCCCACGACTCGGTGCCTCGCTGCTTTCGATTGCCAGGACAGGAGTGTACCTGATGCCCGCCGACGATTGAAAAACGACACCTCGCACAAAAATACGAAGCCCCCCGAAGTGGGGGGCCTGCCCAATGCGTCTGCTCCCGCTTTTTCCGCGCGCAGCCGAGTGTATGAATCCTGTACCCAAATGTCCCAGGGCGCCCGCCGAAGCGGTCGCGATCGCCCGCGAGGACGGTGTCTTCAGCCGATGGGCACCCCCGCGCTGTCGGCATCGCCCATGACGGCAAATCTGATGACGCCGGAGGAGTCGGTGTAGAAACCATGATTGCCCGTCACGCCGTATTCTTTGGCGTTTGCGTTGATGGTGAAATTGTCCACATCGCCACCCAGCACGAAATTGTATCCCCCTCGGGCGGGGTCCCAGTCCCCGGCGAGGAACGAGGGCGTGGCGCCCGTCAGATCGTTGAAATCGGTCGCGAAGACATAGTTGGTGGCGCTGTAGGCCGTCTGCGCACCCATCACCGTGCGAAGGTTCTGGATCGCCGCCGATTCATTCGTCTGGATTCGCGAGCGAAGCAGATTCGGAATGGCGATCGCCGCGATAATGGCGATGATACCGACGACGATCATGACTTCTATGAGGGTAAAGCCGTTTTTCCTGTTCATATGCCCATCTCCTTTTGCTTTCGCACCGACCCGTGCGGATGTCACTTCAAATCTGTCGGCCCTGTGACCTTCTCAGTTTAAGCACCCCGCGTGCCATAAAGTTAAGTAGTTGTATTTCAGTACTTTGTGGCTATTGTTGCTTGAGGGGGACTCCGGTGCCGCGTATTATTTCGCCCTTGGCGGGTCCAGAGTGACAAAAAATGTCACTGGAGCCTGCCGGACCTCCCGACGTGATGGAGGATTTCATGTGCATGCGCCACTTATGCTATGGTGTGCGGCCCGAAGACCCGTTCAATGTGTGCATGAATGGCCGGGTCAACGTAGGAAATTGCACCCCTTACCCCACGGGTACCTCCATTTGATGATCCGAAATCTGCTGACAGACCCCTGCTGGAACGCTGACGAACTGGGTAAACCCATGCCGGATTCCCCCCACGCTACCTCCGTGGCCCTGCCGTGTTGGGATCACGCCGTGGGCTACGAGGAAGGTCGCCCTGAAATCGTCTCCGCCATGCAACTGGGCTATCCCCGTTTCGTGCTCCATCCCCAGGTCGCCGAACTCTTTGCCCTCCTCGAAAAGCGCTATGGACGGGCCGGGGAGCGATGTTTCGCCTTTCCTTCGGAAGAGGCTGCGGATCGGTGCGTCCTCTTTCTCATGGAGCGGGGCTGGGCCGATGCGCGTCGGGAGCTCTGCCCCGAGACCCGGATCCATGGTGTCTTTTTCCCGGAAAGCGCTTTTCGCGATGCGAAGGCCTTCTGGCAACATTTCGGGAAGATTATCAGTTCCCGTCGGGCTGAAGTCGCTCTGGACGGGCGGGAGGCGTCCCCTGGCGGTCTCGAAGCCAAGCGAGTCATTCGTGAACGCATCGCTTCGTTCCTGGGCGAGCCGGCGGACCACGTGTGGCTTTACCCTTCGGGTATGGCGGCCATGAGCCGAGCGATGAGCCTCGTGCAGGAGCGTCGCCCCGGCGCCAAGAGCATCCAACTCGGTTTTCCCTATGTGGATGTCTTCAAAGTGCAAACCGTCTCGGGTCCGGGAAGTCATTTCGTCGGGGATTACGACCTCGACATGGTTGGCGCCCTCCTCAGCTCGCAGCCGATCTCGGCCATCGTCTGCGAATTTCCTGGGAATCCCCTGCTGGCGGGCTGTAGCCTGTCCGAACTGGCGAAGCTGGCCCACACGTTCGACGTGCCCCTGATCGTGGACGACACGGCGGCCACCTATGCCAATGTGAACGTGTTTCCCCATGCCGACATTGTCGTAACCAGCCTGACGAAGGCCTTCTCCGGGGAGGGCGACGTGATGGCGGGGGGGATGGCGGTCCACGGCGCGGGTCCCTTCGGTGCGGCCTTTGCCGCGGAGGCCGCCCGTAATTTTGACGATCTTTTCTGGGACGACGACGCCATCGTGCTGGAGCGGAATTCACGTGACTTCGAGCAACGCGTTTTCCAATCCAACGCCACGGCGGAAGCGCTGTGCGACTGGCTCATGGAACAGCCCGCCGTCCAGTCGGTCTTCTACCCGAAATACACGATGCGCGAGGCCTATGATGAGCTGAAGCGGCCGGGCGGCGGCTATGGCAGTTTGTTTTCTGTCGTGCTGCACAATGCCCCGGTCAATGCACCGCCGTTCTATGACCGGCTTCGGATCTCCAAGGGGCCGAGCCTGGGGAACAACTTCTCCCTCGCCTGCCCCTACACACTGCTGGCACACTTCGATGAACTCGATTGGGCCGAGACCCACGGGGTATCCCGCTGGCTCGTCCGGGTATCCATCGGTCTGGAGCCCTTGGACGACCTGAAGGCCCGATTCGCCGAGGCTTTGGACGGACTCACGATAGGTTAGGAGCGCGGAAGCCATGCTGAGAAAGAAACTCGAAGCCGCCGTCATTCAATTTGATTGTCCGCCCGACAAAGACGAAGCCATCGCGCGCCTTGAAGTTTTGGTCGGCGAGGCGGCCACCGGTGCGGACCTCGTGCTCGTCGCCGAAACGCCGTTTACTCCCTATACGACCGTTTCCGACTTTCGCCCCCTGGCCGACGCGGTTCCCGGTCCCTTCAGTGACCGACTTGGCCGTCTTGCGCAGCGCCATGGAATCTACCTGTGCAGCGGCACCATCGAGCGCGACGGAGACCAAATCTATAATGCGGCCCTGCTCTATGCGCCCGGAGGCGACTTGCTCCACAAGCATCGCAAGGTCACCCTGGCCTCCTGCGACTTGACCGGCGGCTTCACGGCGGGCGACTCCATCAACGTCGTGGAGACGCCCTTTGGCCGGGTGGGGATTCTGATCTGCCTGGACACGATTGAACGGGCCAACCAGAACGCCATGGCGGAGCAACGCCCCGATCTGGTGCTGGTGCCCTCCTATGGCCTGGCCAAGACCAACTATGGCAAGACCGAGGTCATCGACTGCATGGTCGACGAGTGCCTGGACGAATGGCGCATGCGCATGCGGATGCTGGCGAAGTTCTGCGGTGCCTACCTGTTACGGGCGGACCACTGCGGCGTGGAAGGGCCACAGGTGCGCGTGGGCCATTCCCTGGCGATCCACCCCGGCGGCCACGTCATCGCCGAGGCCACCATGCGCCCCAGCATTCTGCGGGTAACGCTCGACCCGGCCCGCGCCGAGCAGATGCGCTGGTAGCGTTCTTGCAGCGGACGCGCGCAAGCGGTACTATAGCGGCTCTTCTGGATGGGGAACGTCCGGGGGACCCTAATTCTTCACCGTCGGGGTAAGATATTCCAACCCAGGAATCAACCCAAAGCGCGCCGTTCAGGGTGTCGTCCCATTAGTATTGGATACCGCCACCGATTGCGCGAATTCACCCGAGGAGTAGTAGTCCGTGTCCGCTGATATGCAACCCCTGAGCCGCGACCAACACATCTGGCGGATCAAGATTCTCTTTTCCACCTATATGGCCTACGCTGGGTTCTATCTTGTCCGCAAGGTCTTCGGCTCTGCAAAGCCCCTGCTTATCGATCCCAATGGCGACTATGCGTTCAGCGTACATGACGTAGCCTATATCTGGACCGCCTACCTCATCGCCTACATGATCGGCCAGTTCGTCAACAGTTTCGTGGGCAGGAAATACGGTCCGCGCTCCCTATTGCTGGGTGGACTGGGCCTCTCAATTCTTGCGAACATTGGATTCGGCTTCGCAAATTCCGTGTCTACCTTTGTAGTCTTCATGTTTTTTAATGGATTGGTGCAGGCTGCCGGTTGGCCCGGGGCGGTGGGGGGAATCGCCGAGTGGCTGCGAAAGAAAGAACGCGGCACCATCATGGGGATTTGGTCTACGAACTATCTCCTGGGAAGCCTCGTGGTTAAGATGCTCGCGGGTTGGCTTTTGGTCCGGGCCGGTGTTCCCTACGCTTTCTGGGGCTGTACACTCGCCGCTTTCCTGGTTTGGTGGATTGTCTATTTCTGGCAGCGCGACAAACCGGAGGATGTAGGGCTGGAACCGATTGTGGTCCATGGCGAAGACGACGCCGACAACGCGGTGCAAGCGTCAACGGATGAGTCGGTCAGCTTCCGCGACTACCTCAATATCGCAATCAACCCCATCGTTCCACTAATGGGACTGGCCTACTTTTGCGTTAAATTCCTCCGCTATGCTCTGGATTCCTGGCTGCCGACATTTCTGTCGCTCCAAGGTATGGAGGTAGACAGGGCGTCATACTACTCGGGCATTTTTGATTTCGCCGGGCTGGGCGGCGCGGTGCTCGCGGGTATCGCTCTGGACTGGTTGTTCAAGGGGCGCTGGGAACGCATCACACTCATTATGGGCGTTGGCATGGTGCTGGGGTATATAACGGTGCTTCAGTTTGGCGCAAACCCCATGTTTCTTGCCATATCCTTTGGACTCGTGGGCTTCATGCTGTATGGACCCGATACGCTCCTGTGCGGCGCCGCCGCCGTGTCGGTGGCGGGTGAACGCAACGCGGTCGCCGTGGCGGGGCTGGTCAACGGCATCGGCAGCATCGGCCCCATCGCACAAGAGCTCGTCATTCCCTACCTCATGGACGGACGCGAACCGCTGGACCAAATAAGCAATGTAAATATGCTCGGCCTGAGCGTCGCGGTGTTGTTTGTGTTTCTCATGGTGGCGATGTGCTGGCAGGTCCAGCGGGTGCATACTCGGAATGATGTGCGCAATGCGGCCAGCTTGGAGTAAGTCGGTAGAAGAATGTGGCACAGCCGTCTCGGCTGTGTGTGTCCGGCGATTTAATGCCCAGAAGAATCTCTCGTCGTAACCGTTCACGGGAGCACATAGAGACTGACGCGCCCAAGTGAACGGAGTTGAGCCCGGTGATGCTGACAAAAAGAGAAGCTATATGTGGAGAAGCGAATGAGGAAGGGCGTGGCCGTCCTGTCGTCAGGGAGGTGCGTCCGATACAGCAACACCTACGCAGTCCGCGACACTGCCCCTCGATACGGGCATCTTGAAGGTCCCAAGTGCATTCGGGCCACGACGGGACAGCCACGGACATTGCAGTGAATAGCGCTCGGAGAAGTGTTTCTTCAGATTGGCGGAGTTTTCGCTACCATGTCACACGGGTCCGCGTCAGTCCCTGTGTGATCCCGTGAACGCTTGCAAACTCTTTAACGGCCATACCCTATTAAGTAGTAGGAATTTTAGATGATGAGTAAAAAAATTCTCGTAACCGGTGCAAGCGGTTTTGTCGGTGGCAGTGTGCTCCACCATGCCCCCACCGAGTGGGCCATGCATGCCTGCAGCCGGAGTCCCCTTTCCGGCGCGCCCGCGAATGTCACGCACCACGCCTTTGATCTCGCGGACAAGGCGAGGACGTCGGAAGTTGTCGCGGCGGTAAAGCCCGATGCCATCATTCACATTGCGGCCATCGCGAACATCGACTATGCCGAGGCGAATCAGGAAGAGACGGCGCTGGTCAACACGGAAACGACCGGCCGCCTCGCTGCCCTCGCGGCGGAGCATGGCGCGCGCTTCCTCTTCTGTTCCACGGACAATGTCTTCGACGGCGTGGACGGCTTCTACAATGAAGATGCCCTCGTGTCGCCGGTGAATTTCTACGGACGCACCAAAGTGGCCGCGGAAGTGCTCGCCCACGAGGCCCTTGAGAATTCCGTCATTGTTCGCGTGGCGCTGGTGATCGGTATGCCGATCATGGGCTCGGGCAACTCCTTTCTCGTGAAGATGGAAGAAAACCTGCGGGAAGGCAAAGAAATCCAGATTCCAGAGAATGAAGTGCGCTCACCCGTAGACGTCATCACGCTTGGGAAGAGCCTACTCGAATTCGCGGGAAACGACTTTACCGGAACCATCAATCTGGCGGGCTCGACCGGCCTCAATCGTTATGAAATGGCGAAGCAGATTGCCCGGAAACTGGGCCACAGCGAAGATCTGGTCGTGCCCACCGACTCCAATGCGATGCCTGGCCGCGCGCCCCGGCCCAACGACGTTTCCCTCGACAACGCCCTGGCGAAAGAAACGCTGAAGACTCCCATGCGCGATCTGGACGAGGCGCTGGATATGATCTTTGGAAGGTGAACCGCGAATGAACGCGAATTAACGCGTATCTTCGTTGGTTCGGGGACACGTTCGCTGATAAGTACCTTTCCTATTATTATTTTCAATAGAGCAATCCCGTCAGGGGGCTTCGCCTCAACCATAGCAATGAAATATACGCCAGTATCTGTCGCGAGGTCTGTTCCGCAGAGCGGAACGGTTTGCATTCCCACGGAGGACCGTGAGAACGAGCGCCGAGGCTATTTCCGAAGCAGACGATATGCGACGATAAAGCAGCCACTTCAGTTGCCAGTATTCTTAATTCGCGTTTATTCGCGTCCATTCGCGGTTCAAAAATAGAGGTTTCCCCATGAACGACGAACTTACCATCAAATTTGGCAGCCAGTACGGCCCCGAAGAAGAGGCGGCGCTCCTGCGTGTGCTTCGCGACAACGCCCCGACCTGCGGCAACGCCTGCGTGGATTTTGAAAAGGAATTCGCCGAGTACTGCGGCACGAAATATGCACGGGCCGTCAGCAACGGCACCGCCGCACTCTTTCTCTCCATGGTCGGGCTGGGCATTAAGCCCGGTGACCGCGTGATCACCACGCCCATGACCTGGATTGCCACGGCGGCGGCCCCGGTGACTCTGGGGGCGGAAATTGACTTCGTCGACGTGGATCCCGTGACCTACAATATCGACCCCGCCCAACTCGAGGCGGCCATCACGCCGGACACGAAGGCGATTATCCCCGTACACCTGTACGGACAGTGCGCCGACATGGACGCCATTCTCGCCATCGCCAACAAGCATGGTATCCCGGTGGTGGAGGACGCGTGCCACACCATCGGCGGACAGTACAAAGGCCGCATGGCGGGCTCCATGGGCGCGGCGGGCTGCTTCAGTTTCCACGAGCAGAAGAATATTTCGACGCTGGGCGAGGGCGGCATGGTCGTTACCAATGACCCGGTAATCTTTGAGCGGGTCTCCCTCTATCGCTCCCATTGCACGCGGGTCCACGGCGGCAACACCAAGTATTGCGCGCTGAATCCGGAGAAGTTCCCGATGGACAAAAAGTTCTGGTGGCAGGACTTTGACGACTGCGGTTACAATTACCGCATGACCGACATTCAGGCGGCGGTGGGCACGGAGCAGTTGAAGAAGGCCGACACCCTGAACCAGCGCCGCATCGACAATGCCGCTTACCTCACGGAAGGCCTGAAGGACGTTCCGGGGCTCACACTGCCCACGGTGCTGCCGGAACATAAGCACGTGTTCCACCTCTTTCCCGTCATGATCGACCCAGCGGTATACGGCCTGAATAAGGAAGACTTCATCTACCGGATGCGCCACGAGAAGCAGATCCAGATCGGCTTCCACTACATTCCGCTCCACTGGTCCACCGCCTTCCAGAATCGCGGCTATACCCGCGGACAGTTCCCCGTCGCGGAGACCATGGCCGAACGGTTGGTGACCTTCCCGATTAATCCCCGCCAGAGTCGCGAGTCGCTGGACACCTTGATTGAGGCGGTGAAAGCGATGAGGGGGTAGGCCGTAGGCTCGTGTGCATACTCGCGATGGGTCTTTTGGGTCCTTTGAATTCGCAGGTCATTGATAGGCCTGCGATCATCCCATACGACCCATACGACCCATACGACCCATACGACCCATAAGACCCATAAGACCCATAAGACCCATTTTTCTTCACCCCATATCCGGGAGTCCCCGATGAACATCGACATCCTCTACACCGAAGACTGCCCCAACGCCCGGGCCGCTGTTGCGCTGGTCAACGAGACTGTCGCGGCGCTCGGCGTGGATGCCGATATTCAGGAAGTCCTTGTGCGCGGGCCGGAGGAGGCCCGGCGGATGCGCTTTCTGGGCTCGCCGACCATTTTGGTGGACTTCAACGATATCGAGCCGGGCACCGTTGCACGCACCGACTACTCCGTCGCCAGCCGCACCTACGGCGGCGAGGATCTGCCGCCCCGCGCAATGCTGGAGGCTGCCTTGCTGGGGGGAAGCGCGGCGGGTGATTTGGGAGACGATGACGGAGCGGCCGATTTCACGCCCGAAGGGGCCGTGGAGACGCGGGAGCCGAAGCTCATCAACACGCCCATCTGCCCCGGCTGCCTGTCATCCCTGGTCCGCCTGGGAATGCATAAATCCACCGGCGTGGCCCATAACCATCGCGGTCGGGAGTATTACTTCTGCAGCCGTGACTGCGTCGATGTATTCGAGCAGGACCCCGAGCGCTGTCTGCGCGAACTCAAAGACCTGATTGTGTGTCCCGTGTGCCTCGGTGAGCGCTACCTGCGTTCAGCGCGACTTACGGCGGTGGAGGGGAGTATCTACTACACCTGCCGTGCGCCCCGTTGCCAGGAATACTTCCAGGAAGCGCCCGACTTCTACCTGAAGCGTCTCGCGGGCACCATCAAGAACGCGGGAGTGAAAGATCACGACGGCGTGTCGCTCGGCTGATCCGGCTCGCGCCAGACCCGGTAGAGCACCGTGAAGCAGGGGTCGAGGCGATAGAGGCACAGCGACGTGTAGACGAAGGTGTGGGAGATATCCGTCACGCGTACCCGCTCGAAGTTCAGGCCACGATCTCGCAGCGTCTTCTCGTGATCCGGCAGTTCGTCGAGCCAGCCGGGGCGGCTGTAAATCACCCAGAGGGTCTCGCCGGGCTTCACCTCCACCCAAGGTGGCACGATGTCCACATGGCCCGACTCCAGATTCAATTCGGGGAAGAACTTCGGCACCACGACCAGCCCCATCCACGGCGGGGAATACATCGCTCGGTCGCCGGGAGCCTTGTTCTCTTGGATCCACTCGGCCAGTTCATAGTCATTCGGGCGAAAAGGCCGAACCTCGCTGAGGCAGTGCCAGAGCACCAGGGCGACACTTGCAGTCACCACTGCCGCGCGTAATCGGGGCGGGCGGATGATGGAGAGTGCCGCGCCAAAGATACCAAAGAGGGCAAAGGAGCCGTAGAGCATGTAGCGCGTGTTGAAGACGGTGTCTCGTGCAGCGGAAAGCAGCAGAAGGCACAGCGGCGGGATAATGAGCCAACAGGCCAGCAGCAGAAAGTTCTGCCACGGCGTGGCCTCTTTGGATGGGGCGTTGCGGTGTTCCCATGACCACCAGGCCAGCCCCCCGATGGCCACCGCAGCAACGACAAGTCCAATTTCGCCCTGAAAAATAGTGTGGGGGAGCCAGGCCCCATCCCACGTGATGCAGCGGATGAAAATGCGGAAGAGCTCGCCGCCGCGATCTGTGATCGTCGCATCGTCCAGCGCCTGATGGTCGATCGTCGTGATCCACCAGCCCAGCAGGAGCACGGCGGGGAGATGTCCGATGGCCCACGGGGCTACGCGCCAGGGACGCTTCCCGTGCAGGATTAACAGATACACGCCCTGCGCCACGAGGAGAAAAGGAGCAAAGAGGTGGGTGAGCAGCATGAGCGCCGAAGCGCCATAGTGCAGCAAATACCAGCGCTTCCCGCCGCCATGCCACGCGCGATGAAAGCTATACATGGACGCCGTTGCGAGTAGCAGCAGAAAAGCATAGACGCGGATCTCTTGCCCGTAGTAGACGTGGAGGTTCGACAGGCACGCAAGCAGCAGGGCGAAAAGGGCGGCTGGAATACCGAACATGCGTCGCACCAGGGCATAAAGCAGTGCCGCTGCCGCCAGACTGCACAATACCGATGGCACGCGCAGTTGCAGCACGCCCACACCGACGAGTTTCGTCCAGTAATACTGCGCCGCGAAATATACCGGCGTAATGGGTGGATCCGTGCGCCGCAGCTCGGTGAAAAAATCGCCCAGGGGGCGTTCGCCGAGGAGGTTGTGGTAGAGAAGATGCTCGTCGTACCACACGGACTCGTCCTGGATTTGCCACACGCGCGCGAAGAGGCCGGCGAAGAGCAGCATCGCCACGAGGGAAGTCTCCATCCAGCGTGACGTGCGAAAGCGAATCGTGGGCGTCTCAGTGGGCATAGCAAATCCGGCAATTGAGTGGAGAAGGAACATGGCCGCGCAACGATATGGCGCTCGGCCAATTGTGCCACACGATATTACCGCTCTGCGAGATCGTAGGGACAGCGTCGCCCCGCGGCCTGCGAACGCAAGAGCGTCTGCACGCCCGCCAAGTTGGCCGGTTCGAGGGCGATTTACGTTAACCGGCGGGGCTGTCCTGTTGTCTGGCGTCGCGACTTGGAACTATCGAGTCTGGCGTCGAATGGCGGCGCGTCGTTTTGAATGTCCTATTTGCAACGTCGGTTCGCCCGGCACATACCAAGATACCTCACACACGACAGGACATCCTCGCCGGTCACGATCACATTTCCTCGCATGAGACGACATTCGACGTGGAGCGTGCTTCGTGGGTCAACAACACGCGGCGACGCTGTCCCTACGATCAGTTTCAATTCGACATTCCACGACACTATTCACTATGCTAGACCCATGGCAACCCGCGTCCGCGCGACGCTCCATCCCGGTAGGCCAACACCCAAAAACTACGAAGAGGTTTTTCATGGTTCAGCGCGTTTGTTTACTTGCTTCGATTCTCCTGCTCACCCTTCCGCTGGCTGCGGATCAATTGACAGCTATCCCGCCTAGTGAAGCCGTGGCGACGTTGCACGTGCCCGACGATGTGGAAGTGCAGCTTATTGCCTCGGAGCCCCAGGTGGAAGATCCCGTTGCCCTGGCCTTCGACGCGTTGGGCAATCTCTATGTTGTGGAGAATCGCGGCTATCCGAGTGATGAAGCGCTCAACGGCCGTGTCGCCATGCTGAAGGATACCGACGGGGACGGCTACTACGAGACGCGCACCACCTTCGCCGAGGGCTTTTCCTTCCCGAATGGCGTCATGCCCTGGAAGGGCGGCATACTGCTCACCAGCGCGCCCACGGTATATTTCCTGAAGGACACGAACGACGACGGTGTCGCCGATGTGCGCGAAGATTTCCTCACGGGCTTCACCCTCGGCGGGTCGACTCAGCTCTACGTGAGCCACCCCACCCTCGGGCTGGA
Source organism: Candidatus Hydrogenedentales bacterium (assembly GCA_942492815.1). GTDB lineage: Bacteria > Hydrogenedentota > Hydrogenedentia > Hydrogenedentales > JAEUWI01 > JAEUWI01. Next base: position 1,963,908 of record OW818658.1, read on the forward strand.
CAACTGGCTCTATTTCACCAATGGCCTGAGCGGCGGTGAAATCATCGATCCCGCGAATCCAGGCGCTCCCGTGAAAATGGGTTCCAACGATCTGCGTTTCAATCCGCTGACGCGCGCTATCGAGGCCACTTCGGGCCAGGCCCAGTTTGGCCAGACCTTCGACAATTACGGACACCGCTTCGTCTGCACCAACCGGAAGCACATCTCCCAAGTGGTCATCCAGCACGCCGATCTCGAGCGAAATCCCTACGCGGGCCTCCACGAAGTGGAAGACCAGATTGCCGGTCTCGGCAGTGAAACGCGCCTCTACGCCCTGACCGAGGCCACCACCACGGCCTATTCCCATGCGGGTACCTTCACCGCCGCGTGCGGCCTCGTGATTTACCGGGGAACCGCGCTGCCGGAGCCCTACCGCGAGAACGGATTCACCTGCGATCCGACCAGCAACATTGTCCACCGCACGGTGCTCGCGGACAACGGTCCCGCATGGAAGGGGCATCGCGGGGAAGAGGGCAAGGAGTTCCTCGCCAGCACGGACAACTGGTTCCGCCCGGTTTTTCTGGCCAATGGCCCGGACGGCGCCCTGTACCTCTGCGACATGTACCGCAAAACGATTGAACACCCCCAGTACCTCCCCAAGGACGTGGCCGCCGTCACCGATTTTCAGAGCGGACGCAACATGGGCCGCATTTACCGCATCGCCGCCAAAGGCGCGGCCCCGGCCCCGCGTCACTTCAACGCCGATACCGCCCAGGCGGCCGCAGTGGTCGCAAACCTGGAAGCACCCGATGCCTGGCAGCGCGACACCGCCCATCGGCTTTTGTTGACCGAGTTGGCCAGTAGTCTGGAAGCACTGAGCGCCCTTGACGCGACCCTTGATGCCAGCCCGGTCGCCCTGGCCCGGCTTCATGCGCTGGGACTCCTCTCGGGGCTGAACGCACTGAAGGAGGAGTCCCTCCTGAAAGCATTGAGCGATCCGGACCGAAATGTCCGCGAACATGCCCTCCGCCTTGCCCGTCCGCTGGCGGCTAATTCGCCCACCCTGCGAGACGCTATCCTGAAGGCCGCCGGAGATGGGGATGCTCGGGTGCGCTTCCAAGTGGCCCTTGCCTTGGGAGACTGGGGGACGCCCGATACGGTCGATCCCATGCTTCATATCGCCGCCGAGGGTGCCGCCGATCCGTGGATTCGCGCCTCCGTCCTGAGTGGAATCGCCAAGCAGTTGCCCGCCTTCGCCAGCGCCTTTGTCGCGAAAGACTCCATCGACGCGGAAGCGCGTCTGCCCTGGATGGAGCCCCTCGCGCGGATGATGGCCCAGAGCCAGTCCGCCGAAGCTGCCACGGCCTTGCTAGCCCAATTGCTCGGCCCGGCGCTCGAAGGCAAGCCGCTCCTGCGCTCCATCGGCGTCGCCGGACTCGCCGAAGGAATCCGAAGAAATTCCGCCTATGATGGTGCCCTTCCCGCATTCAGTCATGTGGCCGAACTGACCGCAGGGGACCCAGTCGGCACCGCTGCTCTGGCCGCGCTGCTGGAAGAAAGCCAGACCCTCGCCTCCGACACCGCAGCCCCGGTCGAGGCACGCCTTCGGGCCATCGGGCTGCTGGGCTATGCCAGCTTTGATCAAGCGGGAGACCGCCTGGCGGGCTTGCTTCACCCCCGCGAAACCCAGGAAGTTCACCAAGCCGCCGTGCAGGCCCTCAGCATGATGTCCGATCCCCGCGTAGGCGAGCGCTTGGCCGATGGCGACGCCTGGGGGCTCTACACGACCCCCATCCGCAAGGCGGCGCTCGATGCGCTGCTCTCCCGGCCCGAGCGGACCGCCGTCTTCATATCCGCCCTCGAGTCCGGCGCCATTCCCCCCTGGTCCATAGATCCAGTCAGCCGCAATCAGCTTTCGAATCACCGCGACGCCGATTTGCAGGCACGGGCCAAAGCCGTGTTCAGCACCATCCAGACTTCGGATCGCAATGCGGTCTACGAAGATTTCAAATCGGTGCTGGCCATGACGCCCAATTCCATTGCGGGCCGGGAAGTCTTCAAAAACAACTGCGCACGCTGCCACCGCTTCGGAGAAGATGGCTACGACGTCGGCCCCGACCTTACCGGTATCCGGAGCCAGCCCCGCGAGTCCATCCTGCTTCACATCATCAAGCCCAACAGCGAAGTGCTGCCCGGCTTTGAGAATTTCGTCGTAGAGACCACCGATCTGGAGACGTACTCCGGGATCATCGTGGCCGAGAACGAAAGTACCGTGACCATTCGCGGCGCCCTCGGGGTGGAGAGCACGGTAAAGCGGGAAAACATCGACCGCATGTCCTCCGCCAGCCTCTCCCTGATGCCGGAGGAGCTGGAGAAGGTCATGACCCGGCAGGAAATGCGGGACTTGATCGGCTTTCTCAAGGGCGAGTGAGGCCCACGCCTACACGTTCAGGTTCGTCTCGATGAAGACCTCGGGCCGCGCGTTCCGGAAACGGCGTATGGTCTCTACGGTGATGCCGTCGCAGCCCTTGATACCGACCTTCTTCAGCGAAGAGATGTCCACGAGCCGCATCAGCCCTTCGCTGGTCACCGCCGTATAGGCAATACCGATCTCCGCGATGTTCGGGATCTGGCGGAACCCTTCCATGCCCGCATCGGTAATCTTTGTGCCCTCCAGCCACACCCGCTTCAGTGACTTGATCGACTGGATCTTCGCCAAGCCCTCGTCGGTCAGTTTCGTGTAGCTCAGGAAGAGGTCCTGCAAGTTTCGGTGCTTGGCGATCTCCGCGATGCCCCGGTCGGTGATGCCCTCGGTGTCATCGAGACTCAGAAAGGTGAGGCGCTCCATGGCCGGTAAGCTGTTGAGCCAGTCGTCGTTCAGGTCCGCACTGTCCGCGTCGATGTGACCCAGGAAAGGCTGCTGGCTGATAAAGTCCCGGCCAGCCTCACCCAGGGTCGTGCCGATGATGGAAAGTTCCCGGATGGACGTCATCCGCCGAAGGTGGGTATAACCCTCCGGTCCGACAAGGGCATTGTCGATGCTCAGCTTGAACATGCCCGTCAGGTGACTGATCTGGGCCATGCCCGCGTTGCCCACGGGGCAGTCGTGCAGGTCCAGCGACTGGAGAGCATTTGCGCCGAGGCGCTTTAAGGCCCCGATATTTCCCGACTGGCCGGTATTAAACACCAGCCGGGCCTCTTTGCCCGCGGGGATGGTCACCTTCCCCTTCGCCTCGCCGTGCTCCACCCAGGTGCCCACATCCGCACCAATGGTGGCGGCGGCGAAGGCCCAATCGCGGACAAAGAGCGTGCCCAGACTCGCTTCATCGGGAAAGCGCAGGCTTCGCTCGCCGGGGGCGTCCATCGTGAGGATCGCGGGGCCAACCGGGGCCTCGTAGGCGCTGTAGAACATCCAGCCCGTATAGAGAAGCGCCACCACGAAACAGGCCACGATGGCGCGCTTGAGCAGTTCCGGCGAGATTAGCGGCTTGCGCGGCTTGATCTCTTCCGGGGCCTCTTTCTCATTCCGTCGCGATCGCGGAATCTGCGCCTTCAGCAGGGCGCCCCGCGGGTCCTTATGCACGATCGTGATGTGATCGCACAGCATCTCCGCTTCTTCTTCCTTGCCGATGCGGGCCAGGCACATGGCCCGATTGAGCATGACCTCCTTGTCAGACTTATAGGAGAGTGAGAGGTCGTCAAAGAGGCGCAGGGCCTCCCGGAATCGCTCCTGCTGAAACAGGCTCTGGGCATCACGAAACTTCTGTACGGTCTTCAGATCAGACATCATCAATTTCCCGCATGGAGCAGCCACTGCCTAAGGGCCGTTCTACTGTTTTCCCAAGGCTAGTATGGCTGTTTTGAGCCCCGATGTCCAGCCGTCGCGGCGCAGCTCCCGGTGCTTTTCAGGCCGGTCCGTTCGGGCGCGCGGTGTGCTACACTGGACAGAGACCGCGTTGCCGGTCCCATCCGCAGGATGGCACGGCGTCTCAATGGCGGATGAGAGGAGTTTAAGTAAATGGCGTTGCCAAAACGGGTTCTGATAGTGGACGACGACGAGAGCGTGCGCCTTTTTGTCGCGGGGATCATGGAGGCGGAGGGCTGGGAGATCGTGGAGGCCCTGAACGGGCAGCAGGCCATCGACCGCGCCGAGGCAGAGAAGCCGGACCTCATCGTGCTCGACGTTAACATGCCCGTCATGGATGGTTTCACCGCATTCAAACTGCTGCGCGAGTCGCCCTTTACCGAGACGATCCCCATCATCATGCTCACGGGCGTCAATGAAGAAGAGGGGACGGATTACAATGTTGAGCGGATGGAAGAGGAATTTGGCGTCAGGGGTCCCGAGGGATTTGTGGACAAGCCCGTCGATCCCGTATTCCTGCTCCAGAGTGTCCTGGGGGTCGTTGGCTGATGCCGGTCTGTGAACTCGTCATCCTGAAGGCGGCGGGGGATGTGGAGCGCTATACCATCCCCGAGGGCGGAATACGCGTGGGGCGGGGCGACGACAATGGAATTACGCTGAGTTCGCAGCATGCATCCCGCTACCACGCGCGATTCTGGGTCGAAGCGGGCGCGTTGCACTTCGAAGATTTGGGTTCGCGAAATGGCGTCGAAGTGAATGGCGCACGCATTGAGGACGGCACCCTCGCCGACGGGGATCGGCTTGTGATTGGCGGGCAGGAGATTCGGGTGGAGATTGCGGCGGAGTCGGGCTTCGGGCGCGCCGCTATCAGTCGGGAGCAGGCCGCCGCCCTGCGGGAATCCATAATCCGGGAGGCGGGGGATGAACGCCTCATGGTGCTTTACCGCGCGGCCAATCTTCTCGGAGAGGTCTTCGACCTCGATGAGCTGCTGGACAAAATCCTGCGGTTAATTTTCCAGGCGCTGCCCGTGCAGCGAGGGTATATCCTCACCCTGGGCGGCGTTGACAGGCGGCCGGAGATTCGGGCCGCTCTCTCCGAAGGCGGCGGCGAAGAAGGCCCCCCTCTGAGCCACACCCTGATTCAGCATGTCTTTGACAATGCCGAGGCCATACTCACGAGTGACGCCCGTTCGGACAGCCGCTTCGGGCGGGCCGAAAGCATCATGGGGCATGACATTCATGCCGCCATGTGTGCCCCCCTCCACGGGCGGAGCGCGGTGGCGGGCGTGATTTACGTTGATGTGGGCAATGCCAGCACGCCGCTGGGCGAGCGCGAACTGGAGTTGCTCTCCGCTGTGGCGCAAGTGGTGGGGGTCGCGGTGGAGAATGCCCGGCTCTACCAGGAAAACATGGAGCGGGAGCGGCTCGCGGCGATCGGCATGGCCACGGCCGGCTTGGGGCATTGCATCAAGAACATTCTCACGGGCATTCGCGGCGGCGCACAGTTCATCAATCTCGCCATTGAGAAGCAGGATTTCAAGTATCTGGATCGCGGCTGGCCCATTCTCCGGGGTGCCATGGATCGCATCGACCGGCTCGTGATGAACATGCTCGTTTTTTCGAAGGATCGCCGTCCCGACCGCGGGCGCACGGACGTCAATGGTATCGTTCGCGATGTGCTTGCGCTGTTTGAAGAGCGGGCCAGGAAATACAAGGTCGGACTGAGCTTTGAGCCCGATCCCGTGGGGATCGCAAACATCGATGCACAGGGGATCTACAGGGTGGTTCTCAATCTGGTGGTAAACGCCGTCGAGGCCTGCGAGCACAACGAGGGGAGCGTATCCGTGGCGTGCGTTTGCACGGACCAGGGATGTACCATACGGATTGCCGATACCGGTATTGGCATTCCGGAAGACATCGTGCCCCACATCTCCCAGGCCTTTATCAGCAGCAAGGGCAGCGGGGGCACCGGACTCGGGCTCGCCTGCAGCTATAAGATCGTTCGGGAGCACGGTGGCGATATTCAGGTAAAGAGCCAACCTGGCTCGGGAACCGTCTTCACGGTCTACATCCCGGAGCAACAGCGTGTTACGCAGCAACTGCACAAGGCCACGCCTGGCCTGAAGCAATGAGGAAGGCGCCAGCTTGTTTGGTTATGAATATTCCGCCGGATTGGCGAATTGGAAGAGGTCGTTGTTACTCGCGGCACTGGCCTTCCTGCCAGGCGCGGGCATTTCGCAAGGGGAGGAAGTTGGCGTGAATTCAAATAGTGCTCCGTCCGTTGGTAACCCAGTTCCCGTCAAAGAGCGGCGCATGGAGTTGTCGGGTTGCGCCGTGGTCGACGGGGGCGTGCTGGTGGTGGAAGATGAATTGATCGGCGCGGTGCTCCTGCTGGACCACCTCCGCGCCACACCGCTTGAACTTTCCACCGTAAAGCTGGAGCGAAAGAAGAAGGTCCGCGCGCCCTATGCGGATGCGTTCAAGCTGTTTCCTTTTCAGGACTTTGAAGACATAGCCAGCGACGGGGCGACAAAGGTCTATTTCATCGGTTCGCACCATGGAAAAGACGGGGAGCGTCGGCCTGACCGGGAGTTTCTCCTTCACGGAGAATGGGATGGTAAGGATAAGGAATTGAAGGTGGTGGGGGAGCAATATGCCCTGCTCGATCTGATCGCGCCCGTGCTCGAAGAGCTGGGATGCGGAATTGGACTGAGTCCAACGGAGATCAGCGACACGCTCAATATAGAAGGGCTCGCCCTCCATGGGGAGCAGCTCTTCATCGGGATTCGTTCGCCCCTCACGCCGGCCGGGAAGGCCATACTGCTGTCCATGCCGGTGGCTGCGGCCATGGCGGGCGAAGGCACCGTGGAGCATGCGGAGCTCGACGTGAATGGCGGGGGGATCCGGGCGCTGGACTGGGATCCGGTCCGCGGGCAACTCCTCGTCGTGAGTGGCGCCGTGGGCGCAAGTTCAGGGAATTCCGCCTCCGCCGCCTTGTGGGAATACGACCCTGTATCAGCGACATTGAAGGGATTGCTCGAATTCCCGCAGGAAATCGCCCGGAAAGGCCCGGAGGGGGTCTGCCGACTGCCCGAAAGCGTGGGCGGGAAACTGCTGGTGGTGTTGGACGGCGAAGGGAGCGAAGAAGGGGCCGAATTTGTCGAGATCGACGGCTAACGGGCCTTCGCGGGATCCTGAAGGTTGAAAAGATGCGCCCGAGCGGTGCACCATGAAACCCAGTGAGTCAGGAAAATGCACTAACAACATAGGATGAGGAATTTCAATTCATGCGCGTGAAACCTAGCTACTGCAAGACCCTGAGCGCATTCGCCGGGGCAACACTCTTCATCGCGGGCGCGCTCAGTGCCCCCACGCACGCCGAGGAATGGGTACAGTTCCGCGGGCCGAACAGTGCGGGCATCAGCACCGCCACGGGACTCCCGACGGCGTGGGCCACCGGACAAAACGTGGTCTGGAGCACCAAGCTTCCCGGCCCCGGCGGTTCCAGCCCCATCATCGTCGGCGACAAAGTTTTTGTCACCAGCTACACCGGCTATGCCGAGTCCGTCGAGAATCCGGGCGACATGAATAATCTCGTGCGCCACCTGATCTGCCTCGAACGAGGCACGGGCAAGATCCTCTGGACGAAGGAATTCAAGGCGAAGATGCCGGAGTCCGAGTATGTGGGCGGCAACAACGTTCGCCACGGCTACGCCACCAGCACGCCCGTCAGCGACGGCAAGAGCCTTTTCGTCTTCTTCGGAATCTCCGGCTTTCACGCCTTCGATCTCGACGGCAATCCCCTTTGGGAAGTCGATCTGGGCACGGGCACCGATGGCTGGGGTTCCGCAACCTCGCCGGTTCTCTATAAAAACCTGATCATCGTGAACGCCGGCGTGGAAAGTGAAAAGCTCGTGGCGATGGACAAGGCCACCGGCAATGTCGTCTGGAGCGCGGGCGGCATGACCAAGACCTGGGCCTCGCCGGTCTTGGTGGACGTGGGCGGCGCGACCGAACTCGTGCTCAGCCTTCCGGAGAAGCTGGCGGGCTACAATCCAGAAACGGGCGAGGAACTCTGGACTTGCAAGGGCGTGCCCGACTTCTATGTCTGCCCCTCCATCGTCGCTGCCGACGGTGTAGTTTATGCCACAGGTGGGCGCAAATCCGCCACCATGGCCGTCCGCGCGGGCGGGCGCGGCGATGTGTCCGGCAGCCACGTCCTCTGGACCGTGGAAAAGGGCAACAACGTGACCTCCCCGGTGCTGCTGGACGGTTACCTCTACTGGCTTCACGAATCCCGCGGTATCGCCTATTGCGTGGATGCGAAGACCGGCGCTATCGTCTATGAGGGCGAACTTGACCCCAAGCCGGGCCTTCTCTACGCGTCCATCACCGCAGCCGACGGAAAGCTCTACGCGCCTTCCCAGACGGGAGGCACCTATGTGCTCGCGGCCAAGCCGGAGTTCCAGCAGCTCGCCGTCAACAAGTTTGAAGACGATCCGTCCCGTGTCAATGCCACGGTCGCCGTGTCGAACAATCAGTTGATCCTGCGCACCGATCAGGCCATATACTGCATCGGCCAGTAACTCCACCACACGGGTTGATTCCAGGAGGCGCCTCAACGCGGGGCGCCTCCTTCATTTTACCCGGTGTCAGTTGGCGGGGCGCCGGTTGAGTATGACGAGGATGACCCCCACGGCACCTGTGGCTATCCAGACCCACGTGGGAACACCTGCGTTGGCAAGGCCGACGGGGGCTACCCCGGTAAAAATGGACAGCGGCAGGAGGATCGCCGCGAGGAGGAGGAGCCAGCCAAGTAGTGTCATCATGTTTGAATCTTCTCCGGGGTAGGTGCGCGCCGGCGCACAGTTTTTTCGACGGAATCACACGGTACGCGCCAGTATAGACAGCCGGTCGGCAGGGTTCAACCCTTGGAATGCCAAGGGGTTTCGGGTACAATGAGGTATTCGGTTGTGGGGTATGGATAGGTGGTCATGGAACCAAAAGCGCGCATTCGCGAGTTAGAAGGCAAGGTGGCCGAATTGACCGCCCTCGTGTCGCGCTATTCGGCTGAGGATGCCGCTCGGGCCCTGGAGCGCCACGGCGCCGATCACCACCTCGCCGATGACGTGCTCCGCACCGTGGACCAGGTCCTGCTGGGGGAGCGTGACGAGGCCATCGAAAGTCACGTCGGCGCCGTATGGGTCAGCCGCCTTGCCGCCGTCGTCATCATGATGGCCCTGGCCATGGCCGCCCGAACCACTTTCGCCTATCAGGAAATTGAAGAGATCGGCAAGGCCCTCATTGGCTACGGAATCGCTGCCGTCTTCATCGGCTACGGTCTGTTCTTCGAGCGCAAGCGCGACCTCTTCGCCCAGGCGGTTCTCGGCTGCGGCCTCGCCGTCCTCTACTTTACCACCTACGCCATCTTTTTCGTCCCGGAGATGCAACTGCTCGACGCGCCACTCTGGGGGGTGCCCGTGGCGGCCGCCTGTCTCGCCGGCGTCCTGATCATGGCCCACGTGCGCTCCAGCGAGACGGTCGCCGGTGTGGCGCTCTTTCTGGCGTACTACACCGTCTACGCGAGCTGCATTCTGGCGCCCACCCTGGCCAGCCACTACCACGCCGCCGCCACGTGTATCCTTCTGGCCGTGATCGCTCTGGTCTACCAGGAAAGCCACCGCTGGCTCATGTTCTCCTGGGCCGTCATGGCCGCAACCTACGTGACCTACGCCTACTGTTTCCAGCAGCAGCCCCTCGTCGTGCCCATGGACGGGCGAACCTATTTCTGGGTGGTCACGGGTCTGTTGACGGCTTTCTTCCTCCTCTTCGCCCTCACGTCCATCGCGGGACGGCGGCGCGGCGGCTACTACCGTCCCATGGCGGCCCCGTTGGCGGCGGTGAACCTGACGGCGTACTATTTCTACGCGATCCAGTTGGTCCAGTCCTATTACCCGGACCATATCTGGCTCTTTCAGGCCGGTCTCGCCCTGGTGCTCTTTCTGGTGGCGCTCCTCGCGGAGACGCGGGGGCAGCGGAGCAATTTACTTTTTCAGGTGTACATTCTGGGTGGGGTCGTCGTCACCAGTCTGGCGCTCCACGCCGCACTTCCCCTGGCCTACTTCCTTATCGCCATGGCGTTGGAGTGCCTCGTCCTTACCCTCTTCTTCCAGCGCTCGGGCGTTATCGGCTTCAAGGTTATCGAACTCGGCCTCATGCTCGCCACCGGTGGGGCTGCCCTGGCCGCTGCCGGCCTGGTTTCCCCCGTGCACCTTGGCGCCTGGCAGATGCCGGCCAATCGCTTCTGCGCCTGGGGTATCAGCCTCCTCTTCGTGCTCAACGCCTGGCTCTACGAAAAATTCACCACACCCCGCGCCCCGGAACGACGCACCCGAAGTGGCCACTGGTTTCTGGCGGACTCGCGCTTCGACTGGGATGGCTCCGCCATGGCCATGGCCCACGCCGCCTGCGGCGCTTTCGTCCTGTTGACCCTGACGATCATCGAACTCAGCGAAACGCCGGAACTGCCCTTTATTCTGGGCGCGGAAGCCTTCGTGATCTGGATGCTCGGTTTGATCCTGTTGACGCCTCAGGTCTGCGTGGGGGCCGTGCTGCTGCTGGTGGCGGCCCATGCCTGCTACAACGTCTTTCTCTACCTCCCCCTGGAGAATTTTACCACCCAGCAGAATTACATCGCCTATACCGTGGCCCTGGGCGTACTGACCTATCTCGGTGGCCACGGCTGGGAGCGCTATCTGCTTCGCTTCAGGAAAGAGGAAAGTGATCTGGAGCACCATCTCATCGTCGCGGTGCCCTTTCTCATCGGCACGACCTTGCTTGCGAACCTCCTGACCCGCGAACTCAATCCCCTTCACGTACCCGCGGCCCAGGGCGCCCTCGGCGTCGGCCTCGTGCTCCTGGGCAGCTTTAACCGCTATACGGGGGTCAAGGCGTCGGGCATCCTCGCCATGATGTTCGCGATCCACAGTTTCTACACCGGTTTGAACCATCCCACAAGCCCCTTGGACAAGGAGCCCCTCTTCCTCGTCTACTTCGCCCTTTTCCTCGCCACTTGCATGGGCGCGGAGCGCCTCTTCGCCTTTCGAAAGATGCATGGGGCCGCCGGCACCCGGATTGAAGACGCCCTCCGTACCCTCCTCGTGTGGATGGCCATGGTGCTCGGTCTCCTCGGCCTGTACCGCTGGAGCTCGGCGGAGAACCTCGTCTTCTACCTCCTGGCCTACGCCGTCATCGTCCTCGGCTTGGGCGTAGTCTTCCGGGAGAGTCGCTATCGCTGGGGCGCACTGCTCCTCTTCGGCGTGGTCACCTATCGCGCCTTCACCCAGTTCCAAGATCTGCCCCCGGTCTATCAGGTCCTCGTCTTCGGCGTGCCCGGTATAGTGCTGATCATCGTATCCTGGGCCTACTCCCGCCGCATTGCCCGATTCAGAAAGGCCGCAAGAGACAAGGCCGCGGCCCGCACGTCTCATGGCTAGTGGCGAGGAAATAGCCCGGCAAATCTGTGCTCGACTCCGCAGCGCTGGATTCCGTGCCCTCTTCGCCGGCGGATGTGTCCGCGATCGGCTCCGTGGAGAACAACCCAAGGACTTCGACATTGCCACGGACGCTACCGCAACGGAGGTGCTCTCTCTCTTTCCCCACACCGTGGCCGTGGGTGCCGCCTTCGGCGTGATCATCGTCGTGGAGGAGGGCGAGCACTTCGAAGTGGCCACCTTTCGCAAGGACGGACCCTATCTCGACGGACGTCGCCCCAGCACCGTCGCGTTTGTGGATGAAGTCGAAGATGCGAAGCGCCGCGACTTCACCATCAACGCCCTCTTTTTCGATCCGGAGTCGGATGAGGTTCTGGATTACGTGGGGGGGCAAGACGACCTCGCGCGGGGTTTGATACGTTGCGTTGGGGAACCCGAAGAGCGTTTTCGCGAGGACCACCTCCGACTCCTTCGCGCCGTGCGCTTTGCCGCCCGATTCGGATTCGAGATTGACGAAAAGTCGCGGGCCGCCATGGTTGCCCAGGCGGACAGCATCCAGAAAACCAGCGCTGAACGGATTCGCGACGAGCTGGAAAAAATGCTCTGCGGACCGAACCCGGGGCGGAGCCTTCGCCTGCTCGACGAGACCGGTCTGCTGCGTGAGATTCTGCCCGAGATCGCCGCCATGAAAGGGGTGGAGCAGCCCCCGGAGTTTCATCCCGAGGGCGACGTGTTTGTCCACACCCTGCTGCTGCTTCGGCAAAAGCCGGAGCCTTGCAGCGTGACCCTCGCCTTCGGTGCGCTCCTCCACGACGTGGGTAAGCCGCCCACCCAGACCTTCGAAGATCGCATCCGCTTCAATGAACACGAGCGCGTCGGCGCGGAAATGGCCGAGGCCATCTGCCGTCGCCTCCGCATGTCCAACGACGAGACTGAGCGCATCACCTGGCTCGTGGCCCAGCACATGCGCCTGGCCAGCATTCCCCAGATGCGGGAAAGCCGACGCAAGCGCTTCGTACGCGAAGAAGGCTTCAACGAACTGCTGGCCCTCTGCCGCCTGGACTGCCTGGCGAGCCACGGGCACCTCGAAACCATCGAGTGGATCGAGGACTACCGCAGAAACCTGCCGGAAGAGGCGCTGCGGCCCGAGCCTCTGCTCACGGGGAAGGACCTTATCGCCATGGGCTACACGCCCGGTCCGCGATTCAAGGAAGTGCTACAGACCGTGGAGGACGCCCAGTTGGAGGGGACAATCGCAACCAGGGAAGAGGCGCGGGAAATGGCGGCGGACATGCTCGCGGGGTACCCTCGCGCGCTCAATGGTTCCCCGTCCGCCGCGGCGAACGAGGAAGACACCCGCTGTCATTCCCACGAAAGTGGGAATGACAGCGGATTGACGCAATGCCCAACGTATCGCCTCAATCCGCCGCGTTGAGCCTGACTCCGTCCTTATCCCGTCCAACAAAAAAGCGCTTAGTGTAGACAAAGAAACTCAAAATACAGACCAGCCACAGCGGCGTGGCCCAGACTATAAAGGTCTGCATGGAGCCCCCCTCAATCAATGGACGAATGGCGTTCAACTGGACTTCAGGCATGCCCATAGCCGCATAAAACTCCATTATGTTTCCCCACAAGAAAGTCACAAAGGCTGAAGTGCCCCAGAAAAGTATTACGGCAACGGTGCCCCACCAGGCCATGGGCTGGAGTCGATAAGAACCCCGGGCGAGAAAAGCGCAGCACAGCGAGATCGAGAGAATGGCAATGGCCCCAGGAAACCCGGTCAACGTCATCCCGAAGAAAGGCGTGGCAAACCGATAGCCCGCCATGGAAAGAATCCCCACGGAGTAGAAGGCGAGCACGATGGTCTGAATCAGTATCGGCATCGGTACCGCATCCGTCCAGCTCGGATTTGGGTTGCGAAATTCGCAGGTCGCCTTGACATTCCTCCCGCTGTAAAAGAGCAAGAGTATGCCCGGTATGATCACGTAAAACGTGAGCATAGTTGCGATCATGACGGGATACATGATTTGCCCAAGGCCGGGAGGAACCTGGCCCGTGTCCTTGCCCTCCATCGCCTTGAACACGTCGCCCATGAAGAGCATGCTGATCGTTCCCGCGCCGCCGCAAACGAGGCCGAGCCAGGAGGTGGCGACCACGAGCGAACGCGCCCAGCGCCGGGCCCGGATCGATCCATAACCCATGGAGATAAACCACGCCGCCAGGGCCCCATAGACCACGACTCCCGTCACCATGGGACCGGCCTGCAGGCCCTGCAGTTCCGCCTGCGGACCCATGGCCAACGCCGCAAAGGCCATGAAAATCATCATGGCGACAAGCAGCGCGCAAAGTCCACCAAAACAAAGCAGAATGACGCCAAAGGCAACGAGCCACATGCTGCGGTCTATTTCCGGCGGGGCCGGTGTGTCGAGATGTTGCGTATTCATGGCGAGTGCTCCCTCGTGGGTTGGGGGGCGGCGAGCGACCGTCGGCGGCGTCAAACTCGGCCCCCGAGACAGCGCTGCCGCACCCTTTCACTGTAGACCTCCCGCGTGAAATCTGCAAGGAAATTCTCGCACTCACGGCAACGGCAGACGGGAAGGCGAAGCAAGAGCATGGAGAAGGAAAGGACAGTGAATAATTGAAATCACGCCGGGCTTTCCTTATCGTGAAGTTCTAGCCAAGGGAACCGCTACAATCGAGGGCAACCGCCATGCGCATCTACACACTTCTCCTGACGACGTTCCTGTTTGTCCCGGCATTGGTCGCCCACACCGCCACCGTGGATGAACTCATCGCGCTTGCCGGAAACGCGCCCTCCGACGCCGTGCGTTTGGTAATGCTGCACCAGCTTTCAGCACACCCCGATATTACGGACTTGCAACGCGATGAAGCAAAGAGGTTCACGAGCGAGGTCGCGCGCTACCTGGATCCGGGCAAAGATCGCATGTACTACTTCGATAAGTCCATCCTCGACCACGACGACTACGATTTCGGCGTTGCGCCTGATTCGCCGCTCTACCCCTTGACTCACCTGTACCGCGCTCGAATGCTCGCGTGGGTAACACTGGAGTACGGCGGTTACTGGAAGGAACCCGAGGCGCGCCGCGTGCAGTTGGATAAGGTGCGCGCGGCCTTCGAGCGGGCCCGCTACGCCTTTCCTGAGGAACCCCTGGCGCGGATGTATCTCGGTGAAATTGTGTCGCCTCCATCTGCCTATATCGTGCGCGTGGGCGCGCCCCTTTGGGCCGTAGCGCAACGCGAAGGCTTGGAGCGCCTGACGGACGTCATTCACTGGTGGATCGACCACCGCCAGCGCGAAGACGGCCAGTATGGCGGCGGCTGGGGCGACGACTGCGAGATGTGGCGCTTCTGGCCCGCCATTCTCATGGGGTTTGAAGATCCAAAAATCCGGGCGGCCCAGGAAAAGCTCTCCAGAGCCCTGCTGGATCAGGAACATATGCGCGGCGGCTACACCCGCAACGTGCACGATGTGGAGCACACTTCAGAGGACAGCTCCGACGTCCTCACGCCCATGCTGCATCTGGCGCCCGACAGTGCCGAGTGGGCGCGCCGTTCCATGCGCCTGGTGGAACTGAGCGAGTCCCTCTGGATGGGCCGCAACGCGAGGGGCCAGCTTCAATACAAAAGCACCTATTTCTCCGTCGATTCCGTGGACGAGAGTGCGAAGCGCGCCTGCGATACCGTCTATCACCCGCGCGTGCTCCAGCCGGTTTCGCTCCTCTGGCAGCGCTCCCACGACCCCGCGCTCACCCGGCTCTTCAGCGATTGGATGGACACCTGGGTGGATGCCGCGGCCCGCGAAGAGCGCGGCAAACCCGCAGGCGTGATTCCCAGCGCGATCCACTGGCCCGACGGCGCAATCGGCGGCGTGGGGGAGCACTGGTGGGATCCTGAGAATCACGACAAGGACCCGCTCTACGTATTCCCGAGCGCCATGAGCCAGATGACCCATCTCCTGCTGCTCACCTGGCATATCACGCGTGATGAGAAGTACCTTGGGCCCATCCGCAGCATGGCGGCGCTTCGTTACGCGTATGAGCAGAATCCGGCCGAAAATCCCGAGCCCGGATCGGCGATGTGGTGCGGTATGAAGATGGGGGATCAGTCCAGCGTACTCTCCAAATACCGCATGCTGTCCGGCAGCACGGAATTCGACGCGATGCTCGGCAACGACGCACCCTACGCCCGATTCCTCTTTCACGGCGAGGAAAAGGCCCTGCTTGAGGCGCTTCAGCGGAACGCCATAGCGCTGGGCATCAACTTTCCGGGTTACACGAGTGAAGTTCGCTACACGGATCGTGTACTTCGCTTTCCTTCGCTCTTTGGCGAGAACGGCATCTATCCCGATGCGGTCGCGGGCATAGACGAGCCCGATCCCATGCTGCTCTACGCCTCCGTCACGGGTGACCCCGGCACACCGGCCTATTTCCCGCTCAATGCCGTCCGCTGGTTGACCCCGGCGCGCAACATCGCCGCCATCGTCACCGCCTCCAAACCCGATCAGTTTCGTGCGAAGCTCTATCACTTTGGAAACGCCCCGCGAGAAATGGGCGCGGAGTTGTATTTGCTGGAGCCCGGCGAGTACAGGTTGGACATCGCTGGGGAAACTCAGACATTGAAAGTGACGGGGCCAAGGACGGTGGCACGCTTTACGTTGCCGCCAATGGAGGAAGTGGAACTGCGTGTTGAGGGCATATAGCCCTGATGCCCGTATCGCCCCGTTGTGGGGACGTCCCTACGCCAGCAAATCCGTCACTACCTTCCCCGCCACATCCGTCAGGCGAAAATCGCGGCCCTGGAAGCGGTAGGTCAGCTTCTCGTGGTTCATCCCAAGGCAATGGAGCACCGTCGCCTGAAAATCGTGGGCGTGGACCGGCTTGTCCACCACGTTGTAGCCGAAGTCGTCCGTCGCGCCATACACGATGCCGGGCTTGATGCCGCCCCCGGCCATCCAGAGCGTGAAGGCGCGGGGATTGTGGTCCCGGCCCATGCTTTCCTTCGTCACCTCGCCCTGGACCATGGGTGTGCGGCCGAATTCGCCGCCCCAGATCACCAGCGTCTCATCGAGCAACCCGCGGCGCTTCAGATCCTTCACCAGCGCCGCCGCACCCCGATCGACCTCGCGCGTGATCACCGGCAGGTCCTCGATCAGATTCTGCTTGCCCCGCCCGCCGTGATGGTCCCAGCCCGTGTGGAACAACTGCACGAAGCGGACGCCCCGCTCCACCAGCCGCCGCGCAAGCAGCGCGTTGTTTGAAAAGGCCGTCTTGCCGGGTTCCACGCCGTACATCTCCCGGACCGACTCCGGCTCGCTGGCGATATCCATCAATTCGGGTACGCTCGTCTGCATGCGGTAGGCCAGCTCGAAGGCCTCAATGCGCGTGACGATTTCCGGATCGCCCACGCTCTCGTACTGCCACCGGTTCATCTGGTTGATGGCGTCCACCGTCGTGCGGCGCCGCGCCGCGTCCACACCACCGGGATTGTTCACAAAGAGTACCGGGTCTCCCTGACTACGGAACTGCACTCCCTGGTGCGTAGACGGCAGAAAGCCGTTGCCCCAGTAGCGCGATTGCAGGGGCTGGGTGCCCCCGCCCGACGTAAGCACCACGAAAGCGGGCAGGTCGGAGTTCTCGCTGCCCAGGCCATAGCTCGCCCAGGCGCCCATGCACGGCCGGCCCGAAAGGGGCGAGCCGCTGTTCATGAAGGTAACCGCCGGATCGTGGTTGAACTGGTCCGTGTGCATGGACTGGACCACGGCAATTTCATCCGAAATACTGGCGATGTGGGGGAGGAGCTCGCTGAACCACGCGCCGCTCTGTCCGTGCTGGGCAAATTTCCATCGCGTGCCACCCAGATTGGGCACACCCTTCAGGAAGGCGAAGCGCTGTTGCTGCATGAGCGATTCCGGTACCGGTTCGCCGTCGTGCGCCGTCAGATAGGGCTTGTAGTCGTAGAGGTCCAAATGGCTCGGGCCTTCCGACATGAACATGTAGATGACATGCTTCGCCCGGGGAGCATAATGCGAGAGACGGTCGGGAATCTCCGCCTCGCTCTTCACCCCGAGCAGCGAAGCGAGTGCCGCCACGCCCACGCCCGTCGCGGAGCGATTGAAAAATTGCCGGCGGGTGATCGCCCGGTTGTAGGTTTGGTCGAGGTTCATGGATGGTCCTTGATTACGCGTCTCCTCGCAATCTGGCGAAAGTGAAATGGCCGGTCAAGCAGGATTCGCACGGGCCTTCGGTATCTGATAGACCGATACAATTCTATACGGGAGGTCAGAATTTGTGATCTCCAGTTCCCATGCGCTGTGTCCATAGATTGCACGCAATTTGCCTCTTGATTAGAATACGGATGTTCAATTTAATATCGTGCGGACATTTCCATCGTTATCCCTTTGGAAGGTGGCGTCGCGCATCCATATCGTCCTTGAGTATCCTGAGGACCAATACTTTGTCGTGATACTTGAGCGTGTAGTAAATCACATGCCTTGGGGAGCGTATCCGCGTTCCACTTCGCTTCTTACTCAACGCAATATGATAGCTTCGAACCGATTCACCCAATTCCGGATGGCTGAGGCTGGTTGGTCCTTCTGGGTACTGCTCAATGTCCTCAAGGCCCTGTTCGATAAGCGCCAAGTAGTCTTGGGCCTGTTCAACGGTATACGTTTCAGCTGTATATTCCCAGATCGCGTCGATGTCCGCGCTTGCCTCGTTACTTAGCTTGACGTCGCGGGGCATCAGCCTCTTTCGCAAGCCGTTCCAAGCCCCGGCGGTTTACATCCTCAAAATATGCTGCCCGCTGCTCTTTGGTACTGAGATCGATATACCGGCCAGCCTCGTAGTCGTCGAAGCCTTTCTGAAGCTCCCCCCGAAGATACTCCACGCGCGCCAGATGCTCGTCCTTCTGGGCCTTGAGCAGACGCAGCGCTTCGCGCACGACCTCGCTGGCGCTGTTGTAGTCGCCGGACTCGACGCTTTCGCGGATAAAATCGGCCTGGGCCGCTGTCAGATTTACGTTCTGTGTGGGCATGTCTGAATTTTCGCACGATTGGCAATCTTTGTCAATCTCCATTTGCCTATCCCTTCGTCACCGTTTCGTCCAGATTCAGCAACACGTTCGCAATCGTCGTCCAGGCCGCCAATGCCGCGGGTTCCAGATCGGCGGCCACGGGCGCGCGGCCCTGGGCGATTAGCGCCTGGGCCGCCGCCCCATCCGCACTGAAGGCCGCATACTGTTCGTGGTAGAAGCCCGTGAAAAAGGCCCGCTCTTCATCGCGCGGCGGACGCGTCAGGCATTGTCGCAGGGCGAAGGTCATACGCGCATCGAGGTCGGCACCGCCCTCGCGCAAAATGCGCTGCCCGAAGACCCTGGCCGCTTCCACAAACTGCGGGTCATTCATCGTGGTCAGCGCCTGGAGCGGCGTGTTGGTGCGCGGACGTTCCGCCGTGCAGTATTCAAAGCCCGGCGCATCGAAGGCCTGGAACGTGGGGAAGGGCACAGAGCGCCGCCGGAAGGTGTACAGGCCGCGCCGATACAAGTCCGGCCCCGTCGTCTCGGGCCATACGCCCGCGCCATAGCCCGTCAGCGCCTTTTCTTCCCAGAGGCCCGGCGGCTGATAGGGGTAGACGCTGGGGCCGCCTATCGCAGGATTCAACAAGCCACTCACCAGCAGCGCGTTGTCGCGGATGGCCTCGGCCGACAGGCGGAAACGGGGACCGCGTGCCAGCAGCACATTGTTTGGATCGGCCATATAGGCGTCATTACCCACGTTCACCGTCTGCTGGTAGGTCGCCGAAGACATGATCATGCGGAGCAGTCCTTTT
Organism: Candidatus Hydrogenedentales bacterium; assembly: GCA_942492815.1. Lineage (GTDB taxonomy): Bacteria > Hydrogenedentota > Hydrogenedentia > Hydrogenedentales > JAEUWI01 > JAEUWI01. The sequence continues at coordinate 1,983,092 of OW818658.1, forward strand.
ACGTCCCAGCCGCTCTCCACGAACGTCACCGCCAGGTAATCCAGTAATTCCGGGTGGGAGGGCAGGCTGCCCCGCGTGCCGAAATCCTCCGACGTATCCACGAGGCCCCGGCCGAAAAGCTGCTGCCAGATCCGGTTGACCGTGACCCGGGCCGTCAGGGAATTCTTCGGGTTCACCAGCCAGCGCGCCAGATCGAGCCGGTTTGGCGTGCGGCCCTCGATGCCCTCCAGTGGGGGCCAGCTCGCCGGGGTGTTCGCCGTTACCGGGTCGCCGGGCTGGAGAAAGTTTCCGCGGATGTGAATCTTCGCTTCGCGCGGGGTAGCCATCTCCTCCATCACCAGTACCTGCACAATCTTTTTCTTCTTCTCGGCGTACTCTTTGCGCAGGGCCGCCAGGCGGACCTGCTCCGGCGCGCTGTTCTCGTTGGCGGGTGTCGTCTCGGCCGGCGGGGGGAACTTCGCCTCAAGATCCTTAATCACCGAGGCCAGGCCATCCAGCTCCGCCTGAAGCGAAGGCTCCGGGGGCAAGTCCATCAAGGGAGCCCGCGTCTGGTTTGTGCCACCGCCCAGTTCGGGCACGTTGTTGAAGAAGGAATAGAGCTGGTAAAACTCTTTCTGCGTGAAGGGGTCGTACTTGTGGTCGTGACACTCCGCGCAGCCCATCGTCGTGCCCATCCACGTCGTCATCGTCGTGTTCACCCGATCCACCACCGCCTTCGTGCGGAACTCCTCCTGATCGATGCCGCCCTCTTCGTTGAACATCGTATTGCGATGAAAGCCCGTGGCCACCTTCTGCGCGAAGGTCGCATCGGGCAGCAGATCGCCCGCTATCTGCTCGATGGTAAACTGGTCAAAAGGCATGTTCTGGTTGAAGGCCCGAATCACCCATTCGCGATAAGGCCACATGGCGCGCGGCGCGTCCACGTGGTAGCCCGCACTGTCGGAGAAGCGTGCCAGGTCCAGCCAGAAGCGCGCACGGTGCTCGCCATAGTGCGGGTTGGCAAAGAGCCGATCCAGCACCCACTCCAGCGCGTCGGGCCGCGTATCCGTCGCAAAGGCGTCGGCTTCGGTAACGGTGGGCGGCAGGCCGGTGAGGTCGAAACTCAGTCGGCGGATCAGGGCATGCCGGTTGGCCGGTGGCGCCGGCGTCAGCCCCGCCGCCTCCATCTGCGCCAGCACAAAGCGGTCAATATCGTTCTTCGGCCAGGCGACGTCCTTCACCGCAGGCACCTCCGGCTTCACCGGCGCGATATAGGCCCAGTGCGGCTCAAAGGGCGCCCTCTGCGCAATCCACATCCGCAGCGTCTCCACTTCCGACGCATCCAGCCCCTCGCCCTCGGGCGGCATGCGCACATCGGCATCGGTCGATGCGACACGCTGGAGGAGCGTGCTCCCATCCGGATTCCCCGGCGCCAGGGCCTGATGTCCACTCTCCAGGACCGCCGTGGCCCCCTCCAAGTTGTCCAGCCTCAACCCCGCCTTGCGCACCGCGCCATCCTGCCCATGGCACTTGAAGCAGTGCTCCGCAAAAATGGGCCGGATGTCGCGATTGAAGGAAAGGGGGGCGGACGCATCGACTGCGAAGGACCCAGCCGAAAGTGGCGCGATCACAATCGCAAGTGAAAAGCCTCGAAAGAACACGGATCGCCGTTGCCTGTTGGTCATCACTGAAAACTCCGCCAGATGCTGTTGGAGACCAGTGTAGATCAGATTCGGGCGTGGTGCAATGTCGGGGATAGCCGCGCGAACGGGGGGCGAAGGTCCCGGTGTATTTTAACGGCTCAGGAAATCAGCAGCGGGAACGACATGATCGTTATGAAAAAGGCGCCATACACCAGAAAAACCAATAGCCCATTGAGAACGATGAGTAAGGGAGCGCCCATTTCGAGGGCCATGCGGACCTTGTGGACCGATTGACTTCGATAGAGTGTGGAGGCTTGCTGCAGGGCCTCCGGGAGCTGGCCGCTTGAGACCCCAAGCGCGACCAGCGCGCGGAACGTGGCGGGGAAGAAGGCGAAGTCATGATTCAACGCAACCCCCACGTCTTCACCGCCTTCAACCGCCGTGGCGAGGCGCGCAAAGGGGCCGCTGCAGGACTTCGGCAGGGCAGAAGTAGACGTAATCCGGATCGCCTGGGGAAGGGGGACTCCGGCGCGCAGCAGCCGCCCGAGTATCGCGCATGCGGCGGCAAGCTGGCCCCGCCGCTGCGCCGGACCGACCAGCGGTATCCACGGGACAATTCGTGCCCAGTCCTGGGAAAGCCGTCCTCCGCGCAACCGTGAAAATTCCAGTGCGATCCAGAATAGCGGCAGAAATATTGCTCCGCCGAGCAATGCAAGGGTCAATCCGCAAGCGTGGAGCGTATTGGCCCACTGCAATGCAGCCGGGGGTGAACCGCCGAATTGGTACGTCAGATCGGTGATCTGAGGCGATACAAAGGTCAGGATGGTCACGACCAGCAGGAGTTGCGAAAACAGGGTAATGGTCAGATAAAGATTGATCGAGGCAACGCGTCGTCGGAACGTGAGCTGCTCCTGAAGTTCCACCTCGAGATCGGCAAGCACCTCGGCAAGCTGGCCCCCGTTCTCGCCCGCCTCGATCAGCTTGACGTAAAAGGGCGGAAAGAAGTCGGGTTGATTTTCCATTGCCTGGCAAAGGGTCATGCCGCCGCTCAACTCGCGATGGAGCCAGTATAAGGAATGTCTCAGGGCAGGGCGCGGCGCGTCCTGACTCAACTGATGCAGGCCCTGCGCCAGCGGCAGTCGGGCATCAACCAGCTCGCGAAGGGCGCGGGTGGCCGCGAGCAAATCCCGCCAATGGCTCAGCCACCGGTAGTAGCGCCCCGGTGCCGCGGGTGGCGCGGAAGTCATCCGGCTTGAATCTGATATATCGGGGGCGGACATGGCTCTCTCACGATACAAGTTGCGGAAGCAGAAATATCGGAAGAAAGCACGACACGATGGATGCGCCGGCGATTATGCCGGCGATCACAATAAGCACCGGACCAGCGGCGGCGCAGAGCGAAAGTTCTTCCATCTCGAGTTCGCGATGGCAACTGTCCGCGAGCCGTCGCAGCGAAAGCGGCAGGGTGCCCGCGGCCTCCGCCTGATTCAACATCCACGCATGGGAACGCTTGGCAATGCCGAATTGCGAGAGTACCTGGCTCACGGATTCACCCTGAGCGGTGCGTGCGGCTGCCCGAACCGATGCCGATGCGACCCGGGGACTGCCCGTGGCCAGGCCGGCCAGGCACATGCTCTCCACGATAGGGGCGCCACTTTCCAGCAGCGTTCCCAGGGCCTGATAGAACCGGGCCTCCAACACACCCGAGTAAAGGCGCCCGGCGACCGGCGTGGCCAGCAGGAGCGCTTCCCTGATCCATCGCACACCGGCGCGCGCGCGGGTGTTGAGCAAGATCACGTATCCGATGTAAAGCAAGATCAGGAGGGGCATGAATGGTATCAAGGATTGAACAAAGTGGCCGACATGGAGTAACAAGCGCGTGGGGACCGGGAGTGAGCCGCCCATCTGCTCGAACATGACCTCGAACTGGCTGATGACCAGAGGGACAAAGACACCGAGAAAGATGATCAGGGAAATGAAGAGGATGATGGGGTAGGCCAGGAGGGCCTGTAGCCGCTGGGTCAACTGAACGCGTCGTTGGCTGAAAGCGGTAAGATGGAGCAGGACGCCCGGGAGGTTGCCCGTGCGCTCGCCGATTCGGATCAGGCTGAGATAGATCGGCGGTATCGTCCCCCCGTGGCGCGCCAGGGCCGCCTCCAGTGTGTTCCCGCCCTCAACCTGTCGCTGTGCATCTTCCAGCAAGCTTCGAAGGCGCTCACCCCGCGCCTCGCGCGCGAGCTCCGCCAGTGCGGGTGCCAGGGGCATGCCGCCCTGGATCATTGCGGCAAGCTGACTGGTGAACAGGCTCAGGTCCTCCGAACGCAGCGGGCGCGCATCACGCTGAAACCCGCGCGGGCCATCCAGATCTTCAAGGTGATGGACAAACTCGCCCTCGGCGCGAAGTGCCGCGACCAGGTCATGGGCCGACTCGGCCTCCCGTTCCCCGGCTACCGGTGCGCCGGTGCTGTTGATTCCAGAATAACTAAAACGCCGCATTGGGGTCCCCATCTTCCTTGCGCATGGGTATTTCGCGCCAGGACACCCGCGCCAGTTTCCCGCTCTCCGTCGGGCGGAAGACCCCTTCCACGCAACGTCTGACCGAGCCCGCCCGCGCGATGGCGTACACCGCGAACCAGCCTTCAGGCAGGGCCTCGGGTTTACTTGCCACAGTGAACCATTGGAACGGCGGCGTTCCGGGGAAGGTTTCCGGGGTGGTGCCGTCCGGGAATTGGGTGAGGTAAACGGCATCGGTGGAGTCTCTTTGGAGGAGTTCTGAATTTCCCACGCTGTCTCTGGCGCCGGATTCGATGCGCAATCTCGCTATCTCCAGGGCGGCCTCCGCCCCCGCCAGCGCCGAGGTCTCCATCACCGCATACTGGGCGTGGCGCACATGCCCCGTCGTCCGTAGCGCCAGCACGGTCAAAGGCGTCATCACTGCGGCGGTAAATACCATGCAGAGCAGCAACGCGGCGCCTCGGTACGCTCCAGATCTTGATGCAGCCATCACGGATTCCTCGGTGTGACGAGTAGGGTGTCCTCGTTGGCCAATGTGATTTTTCGCGCGGTCCTGCGCGAGACGCCAATCGTGATCAACACGCCCTCACCTTCCGCCTCAAACCAGAGTCCTCGATCCTCGCGACCATCGCCATTCCGATCGCCGACCTCGTCGTCCACCAGTCCGTTCGCCAGAACTTCCACGTGGTCGCCTGCGATCAGAACCAGTTGACTGCTCGACAGACCGTCGTGATTGACGTCGTCATGATCGCGGGTGAGCGTATGTATCGCGCCCAGCTCGGGCTGCCCCAGGGCATCCACCGCCAGCCCGTTTCCGTCCAAATCCCGCACCATGCGATAGGAGAGGGTTGCGGAGGGCAGGGGCGAGAGACTGGCCCGGGAGGCCTGGCGAAGTTCGCGGCCGAAAATAGCCAGGGCATGTGCCGAAGCAATGGTGGAATCCAGCTTCTTGCCGATGACATCGGAGGTGCTGTTCGCCATCATCCAGGCCTGCCAGATCATGGCAAGCGCCGCCGTAAGCAGCGCGGAGGCCGTGAGAACTTCGATCAGAGTAAATCCATTACGGCGCATGGACCGGACCTCCGATCACATAAAGGGCTTCCACCTCGATCACGTGGCCCCGAGTCGATTGGGTGGTTACCCTGATCCGCGCGGCGGTGCCCCCACTGAGGTCATCGACGGGCCTCACGGTAATGGTGCAGCTTTCCGCCAGGTCGGCGGGCGGACTCAGTTGGATAGCATCCACCGACATCGGTACCTTGCTGTGGAGTTGCTCAAGGCAGTGGGTCAAGCAGTGCGCGGCAAGAAGACGTCGTTCGCCCAGTTCCCGCGTCAGCGCGATGCTCGAAAGGGCACCGAGGAGGAGCACAAGGCTCAGAAAGAGAATTCCGGTTGCAAACGTGACCTCCAGGAGAGTAAAACCACTAAGGTTCTGATTGCGTGTCCCCATGATACGAAGGCTCCCGTTGCAGTAGGCTCCCTTGATATCACGGATCCTCCGGGAATCTCAAGAAAACCTTCAGGTATTCTACCGCTGCGCGGAAAGATTATTCGCGGTCGTTGGCGGCTTCAGCACGCTCCGGTGATCGCGCTCCGGCCCTACCACTCGCCCCGATTGCCGAATTCTTCCTTCACGGCGGCCCCAAAGGCACCCGACGCCACTCGGATATCTCCCAGGATCTCCTCCAGCGTCTTGCCAGGCGATCCGGCTCCGGCGGGGATGACCGTCTTGCACTCGTTTGAGTCCATGAAGCGCGCGGCACGGAGCAGGTGCTTTTCGTCTTCCTCGGGGATGGCCATGAAGCCGTGCTTGTCCGCATGGATGAGCTGGCCGGGCCGCACCGTGCGACCGAAGACTTCCACGTCGCAGTTCCAGCGCACGGGCCAGCTATGGGCATGGCCCACGCAGAGGCGTCGCGCCAGGGCCTTGAAGCCCGCGTTGGTCATTTCGTCCACGTCGCGGATCGCGCCATCGGTGATGGTGCCCACGCAGCCGAGGGCCTTGTGGAAGTTCGCGTTGACCTCGCCCCAGAAGGAGCCAATCACCCGGGGCTTGTCCAGATCCTGCACGATCACAATTTTCGGGCCGGGAATCGAAGCGACATAACGGAGGTAGTCCGCCGGATTGTTCGGGCCATCCGTCTTGTGGGATTGCACGCTCGGCTCGGCGACCACCGTCACTGCATAGCCCACCATGACACCCATCTGGGGCATGAAATCTCGGGATTCCTCGATATTAAAGCTGTCGGCCGCTGGGTCGTGTTTTGTGATCTGTTCCCAGCCGTTGTAAATTGTGGGCGTATTCCAACGCTTCAGTTCGAGCAAATCTGCGTGACTCAGCGTGCGGGCGCGGGACGAGCTTTCCATGGGGTCTCCACCGGGGGTAAAGTGAAAAACGAGCTTTATGGGAATTGCGTGACCTTCGCAGGCCGTCGACAGCGAGTCAACTTCACGGCCACACCTCAAGGCGCGGGCTCGCCCTTCGCCACACGCGCCAGCCACGCCCCACACAGGGCGGGCCAGCCTGAAACGGCATGCTTCGAAGGACGCAGTCCATAGCCATGACCGCCTTCGGGAAAAAGATGAATCTCTGCGGGCACCTCGGCCGACTTCAGGGCGATATAGTAGGCCAGGCTGCTGTCAATATAATGCTTGTCATCTTGCGTCTGAACGATGAAGGCGGGCGGCGTCTCCCTGGACACCGCCACCTCGGCCGGTAGGGCAAGGTGTTCGTCGGAGAGATAGGCGGGGTATACCAGCACGGTGAAATCGGGCGTGCACCGCTGCTGATCCGCGTCATCCACGGCCGTATAGGCGCGTCCGCCCGCCCGCGCACTGGTACTGGCTGCCAGATGGCCCCCGGCGGAAAAGCCGAGGATGCCGATATGGTTGGGGTCGATCTTCCACGCACCCGCATGGTGCCGCATCAGGCTGAGGGAACGTTGCGCGTCTTCCAGGGCCCCCGCCCGATTGTCCGGCACGCGATACTTCAGCACGACCGCCGTGAACCCGATGGAGTTGAGCCACTGGGCAATCTCCGTGCCTTCGAGGTCATAGGCCAGGATGCCGTAGCCCCCGCCCGGACACACCAGCACCGCCGGCGCGGGGGAATCACCCTCCGGCGCGGGGAAGACCGCGATGGAAGGGTTCTCCACGTTGGTGAGGCGAAGAATGCCATCGTCTTTGCCCGCGACAGGCTCTCCCGTCGACTTTCCCGCCAGCGTCGGCCAGAGCTCCACCGTGTGGGTCGGTTCTGGGAGTGGCGCAGCCACGGAAGTTGTTGCCATAGCCAGTGCGATTGCAAATACGCAGGAAAAGTAGATGCTGAAGGGTACACGCATGATGGGCTTCGCTCCGTAATGTGGTTTGGAAGGCTACAGTATGCAAAACACAGCACCTAACATCAATGGGAAGTCGTTCTAAAGTTTTCCCACAGATTTACACAGATCTGCACAGATAAAGCAGAAATACGCCATCGCTTCTTGTCGACACAAACCCTTACTCTGCAAACACCGCCATTCTTCTGTCTTTCAGGGCTGCGACTCTGAATTCTCTTCTCTTTATCGGTGGGGATCTGTGTAAATCTGTGGGGAAATTTTTCTCTACAGGCCGCGAAGTCGATTGACGGATAGTAGTAAAAAAAATGGAGAAGAAAGTGATACCGGGATTCTATCCATCGAGGAAAGCAGTCTCAGCTTCGAGTGTTTCTCTCCCACTATTTCCTCCGTGCCTCAGTGTCCTCCGTGGTCAATACGCTTTCAGAGGGCCACTGGAAACATGGTTTGCAGTCTTTCCCCTCTTTGCTCCGTAGCGGCTTTGCATGATCAATCGCACGCAAAGGCGCAAAGCCGCAAAGAGGACGGCTGAACCCGAAGGTGATTACAAACTCCTCTTATCTGTGTCCATCTGAGTCTATCTGTGGGAGTACTATTTAATTTCGCCCGCCGGCACTTCCACCTCAATCACATGCACCGCGAAGGGCTCATAGGTCAGTGCGAATTCCTTCGCGCCCTCCGGCAGGCTCAGCGGAAACTGGTTCTCGAAGCGCGTTGTAACCGAGGCCAGCGCGCCGGGAAAGGTGAAGGTCGCCTTCAAAACCGCATCATCAAGATTCACCGTCAGCAAAAGGTACTTCCCTTCGCCCAATGCCTTTACCATAATTCGTATCGGGGTCGGCGTCGGCGCGGTGCCTTCTACCTTCACCGCAAAGGGAAAGGCCGTGCTCACTGTGGGCGAAAGAATCGCCGGCGTCAGCTCCGCCAGTTCCGCGTTGATTTGCGTCGCGGCCTCCCACAGAGCCCGCGAGGCGGTCAACTGCATCGGCGTCGCGGGTGTCGGCCTCGTGTAGCCTTCCTGGCGCGGATTGGGCGTGTAGGCCACTTTCGGATTCGGCGACATCCCTATCACATTGCCATCGCGCGGCACATAGGTGTCCCACGTGAAATACACGATGCCCGTTGCGCCATGGATGATGCCCGCATACACACAGGCCCGCAACTGCTCCGGCGTGGGAAAGCGAAAGGGGAAGGACTCACCAAATTCACCCGGTTGCTCGAAGGTCCCCACGATGAGCCACTGGGGACGCTGCTCTCCGCCATTCTGTACACCGAGCGACACCGTCTGGGGAATGCCATTGGGCTCCGCGCCGATGGACGCCGCCCGCGCGGTGCGATTCATGATGGGGTAGTTGTCGTGGCACGCGATCTCGCCCGCCCCATTCCACTTGATCCACCATTCCGTCGCCGGGTCCATGATCCACGGCGCGTCGTTGATAAAGATGGGGAGGCCCGGCACGACGGCGTGAACCCGATCGCGGTAGGCGTTGAACTGGGCAAAGAGCGAATCGATCTCCGGCGTGCCCACTTTGCCAATCGGCTCGTCCGCCCACACATTGCCCAGCAGCCGGGGATGTCCCTTCGCGAGGGCCAAATCCCCCTCGGCGATCTCGCCCATGAACACAATCTGGAGTCCGTGGGCCTCACCCGCCTCAAGGGCGCTCGGAAGGGGACAGAACCAGGGCCATACCGTGTTGAATCCCGCCTTGGTGAGCACCATCCAATCGGCCTCCGACTCCCATTGCTTTCCCGGCAACTGGGCACCCCAGATCCCGATAGGGAAAAAAGACCGGGCCGGGTCGTACTGCGTCAGCAGTCCGCCCCGGCGATCCGTATGGGGTACCCCTTGGGCGTATACCGATTCTATCACCGCCGTGGCGGGCGGTGGAGGTGCGTCTCCCGAAGCGGGGAAGCATAACAATGTTGAGACAATGAGGGTCGCTGAAAAGCAGGAAGCCGATAGAAATTGATGGAACATAACAAGACTCTCTTTAAAGCGCTTGTTAGCGCAGGATGGTGGAGAGAAATATTCGCCGGTCAGGGTAGATGCGCGAGATCATCGATATCATTGGTACGCCCGCTCGCTTTCTTGTTCGTCTTGAGGTCTTCAAGGGTGATGATATCGATCTCAAGGTCTTCGAAAACTGCTTTCTGGCGGCGGGCGTAGCATGTGTTGAATTCGACGCCGGATATTCCGGTGAGGACTTCGATTCGCAAAGGTGGCTGGCCCAGTCGGAAAACTTTGCAAGGTTCTTGAAAAATTGCGGGAAAATCTTCGGGGAGGTTGAGTCCGAATTCCGTGAATACCGCAGCAACCGCGTTGCAATTCGCGGGTGAATTGTCCACCCACAAGTCGATATCACCCGTAGTGCGCGGGTATCCATAGTAGCCTACTGCAATTCCTCCGATGAGCATATAGCGAACTTCATTTGAGATCATCAATCTCAAGAACTCGTTCCATTCGTGCGGTAGCCGGGTTATAGCCATAAGTCAGTTGCCTTAAGAATTCCACTGCGGCTAGTCGCTCTTGCGGAGTCCGGCTCAGCCAATATTCCAAGTCATCGTCCTGATCGGCCAGGTCGCAGACCGAAAAGGCCGTTTTGTCCAGTTTGTCCCATTCCACAGCTCAATTTCCTCTGTGCCTCGCCAACCTTGCCCATCTCCATTCGCCAAGGCTACTCACCGATTATGAGGTCAGTTCCTCCGACAATGCAACAGCGCTTTGCCGATGTTTCGATCTGAAACGTTTCAATCTGAATCGCAGCGCTTCGGCTTCAAGCGATGGTGGGCGGCACACCGCAGACAATTCTGCATATAAAACCTTGTTCTCCTTGGGGTTAGGCCCTGCGGTCCGCACTGGGCACGAAATTGGCCCTTTCCCTTCCAGTTGAACGGCCAGAAACGCCAGCGGCTGGGACAGACTCGACCTCTGCGAGGCGTGCCAGGCGAAACCAGATAACCCCAACGTAACACTGTCAGAAGGAGAGCTACCATGAATAGCATCGTCTGCAACAACACCCAGTGCACCCCCTCCCCCTGGAACGGATTCCAGGAACTGGAAAGCCAACTTGAAAGGGCACTCTATGGCCCGCGTGGCCGTTCCCCCCAGGGTGCCTGGGCACCTGCGGTGGATATCCACGAAACCGCCGACGCCTATGTCCTCCAAGCGGATCTTCCTGGCCTGAAGCGCGAAGAGATTGAGGTTCAGGTGGTGGAAAATAAGATTTCAGTTCGCGGTAACCGCAAGCGAGAAGAGCGAAGCGAGGAGAAGGGCTTCCGCCGCTACGAACGTGCCGAGGGCCATTTTGAGCAGAGTTTCCGTATCAAGGATGGTATCGATCCGACCAAAGTCGAAGCCAGCTTCGAGAACGGCGTGCTCACTGTGACCCTGCCGAAACCCGAAGAGGCCAAGCCGCGTAGCGTCGAGGTAAAGATTCGGTAATATTACTGTAGTGGCATTGCATATTCCCCGCCGCGCTTGTTACGTGGCGGGGATTCTTGTATAGGAGCAAAATTTGGGTCGATAGGGGTGTGGGCATGAAGATCGTGGAAAAGGTCTTGCGCAATGGGCGGCTGCACTGTACACTGGAGGAAGGGCATTGGTTCCCTACAGGGGTCACGGCAGTCGGCTCCAGCGAAGAATTCACAAAGTTCAGCAGGAGAGAGATCTTATGCGAGTTAATGCGTACCACAGAGCTATAAGTGTAAGTTTGCTTTTCGCAGCCACCGCTCTGGCCGCCCCTCCGGCGGCCATTAACATTCATGGCCAGTTGCTTTCATCATCCGGAGCCCCGGTGACGGGCGCGCGGGTCTATTCGGTCCAGTTTCACGATGCATCCACGGCAGGGAACGCCTTGGGCGGCGCATTGACCGGCTCGATGGACATATCGGTGGAGGGTCTTTTTAACTTGTCCGTCGAACCCCCGGCGGCAATCCTCACGGCAGCGGAAGTCTGGTATTCTCTCGGCGTGGATACGGACGACCCGGCGGACAGTTCGGCGGCGGACGATATATTCCCCAGCCGCATCCGGGTCTACAGCGTGCCCTTTGCCCTGCAGGCTGGGGAAGTAGATGCCTCGGGCGTCGGCAGCGGAATCGTGGACAACACCGAGCTGGACTCCCTCGACGGCGTAACCAGCAATGTGCAGGCGCAGATCGATGCCATCGACACAAGTGGCATCGCCACGAACGCGGCGGATATTGCCCAGCTCGAAACGGACGTGGCGGCAAAGGCCAACAGCGCCGATGTCTACACGAAGACCGAATCGGACTCGACCTTTGTAGCGGTGGCGGGCGACACCATGAGCGGCCCCCTCGGTGTGGACACCATCAGTGAAGCGACCCTCAATGCGGGCGTTACAGCCGACGGCGTGACGCTGAAAGACAGCTACGTGGGCCTCGCGCCCATCACGGCACCGGGCGACACAACGGGCAAGCTCTATAACGTCGCGGGAAGCCTCTTCTTTAATGGCGCGGCCGTGGGCGGCACTACCTTCAACAAGGATGCGATCAACAACAGTGGCACCTTGGGCTTCGATTGGCTCGACGCGGAACTGGACAATGCCCTGACGATTGCGGGCGGTACGGTGAACAACGACTCCTTCTCGGCCCTGAGCGATCTCGGCGCGGAAAGCGCCATCGGCTCCGCCATGGGTCAGGTGGCGGCGGGCGATCACGGCCACACGCTGTCGGCCCTGAGTGGCTCCGTGACCGATGCCCAGGTGCCGGATGCCTTGAGCATTTCCGGGGGCACGGTGAACAACAACTCCTTCTCGGCCCTGAGCGATCTCGGTGCGGAGAGCGCCATCGGTGCGAGCACGGGGCAGGTGGCAGCGGGCGACCACGGCCACACCCTCTCGGCGCTGAGTGGCTCGGTGACCGATGCCCAAGTGCCCGACACCATCACCATCAGTGGCGTGGACGCGGCGGACGACGCAGTGGGAACCCCTTCGTTCGCCTATGCCAGCGATCCGAACACGGGTATCCACCGTCCCGGTGCGGACGTGCTGGCGCTGGTCACGGGCGGTGCCATTCGCCTCAGCGTGGACACGAGCGAGGTGAATCTGCTGAATAGCATCGTGGAAATTGCCTCGGGAAGTGCCCCCGGCGTCACGACGAACAAACTCTACAACAGCAGCGGCAACCTCTTCTGGAACGGCACCCAGCTCGATGCGGGCGGCGGGGGGAGCACTCCGGAAGTGCATCGCACCTTCGGTATTTCCGGTGCCCTGACGGAACTCGTCCTTGGAGCGGCCAACTATGCTATCAATGAAAAGCACAGTGATTCGGTCACTCGACATGTCCAGTTCATCAATGATCCCGCGCAACGCGTCGTGACGGACATTCAGGTATATGTAAATGAATACCAGGCGTACACGGGGGCGAGGACAGTGGAGTTAACGGCTGTTATTCGAGACATTGCCACGGGCACGATAGCCCACACCGTGTCCACCTCGGCATTCAACGCGGTGGCTGCGACCAACTTTTCCTGGCACACGCTCCCGATTTCGGCCGTCCTGGCGGACCGCACGATCGAGCCGACAGAGTTTCTCGCGGTAACGGTTTTTCTGAATGGAGCGGATGGCGGCGCGGGAGAAATGGACCTCTCCTTTCGCGCGACTCTGGAATAGCAGATTCCTCCGCGAAGAGCGGGCATGTCCACAGCATGATAACGGGAAATGGAAATCACAATAGCGATTCGGCAGAACGGGACTGAATGGTTCCATTCGAAATTTACCTGGTCGTTTACTTCCGGAATGTGGAACCAAGGAGCAATGATATGAGCATATTTAAGACGGGTTACAGGTTTGCCCTTGTCAGTATACTCGGGAGCCAGTTCGCGCTGGCCGGGCCCCCCGCCGCAATCAATATCCACGGGCAACTGCTCTCCGCTTCCGGCTCCCCGGTCAGCGGTGCGCGCGCGTACAGCGTCCAGTTTCACGACGAATCGACGGCGGGTAACCTGCTCGGCGGGTCTTTGAGCGGCACGGTGGAGGTATCCCCCGACGGCCTTTTTAATCTTTCTGTGGAGCCCCCCGCGGCAATCCTCACGGCAGGCGAAGTCTGGTATTCCCTCGGGGTGGATACGGATGACCCGGCGGATAGTTCGGCGGCGGACGATGTATTTCCCAGCCGTATTCGTGTCTACAGCGTTCCCTTCGCCCTCCAGGCTCAGGAGGCCATCGAAATCGCTGCCTCGGGCGTGGGTAGTGGCTCGGTGGACAACACAGAGTTCGAAGCGTTGGATGGCGTGACGAGCAATGTGCAGGCGCAGATCGACTCCATCGACACGAGCGGCATCGCTACGAACGCGGTGGATATCGCCCAGCTCGAGACGGACGTGGCGGCGAAGGCCAACAGCACCGATGTCTACACGAAGACCGAATCGGACTCGACCTTTGTCGCGGTGGCGGGCGACACCATGAGTGGCCCCCTCGGCGTGGACACCATCAGTGAAGCGACCCTCAATGCGGGCGTTACAGCCGACGGCGTGACGCTGAAAGACAGCTACGTGGGCCTCGCGCCCATCACCGCGCCGGGCGACACCACGGGCAAGCTCTACAACGTGGCGGGAAGCCTCTTCTTTAATGGCGCGGCCGTGGGCGGCACCACCTTCAACAAGGATGCCATCAACAACAGCGGCACCCTGGGCTTTGACTGGCTCGACGCGGAACTGGACAACGCCCTGACCATTGCGGGCGGCACGGTGAACAACGATTCCTTCTCCGCTCTGAGCGATCTGGGCGCGGAAAGTGCCATCGGCTCCGCCATGGGCCAGGTGGCGGCGGGCGATCACGGCCATACCCTGTCGGCCCTGAGTGGCTCGGTGACGGATGCGCAGGTGCCCGATGCCCTGACGATTTCCAGCGGTACCGTGAACAACAACTCCTTCTCGGCCCTGAGCGATCTCGGTGCGGAGAGCGCCATCGGTGCGAGCACGGGGCAGGTGGCAGCGGGCGACCACGGCCACACCCTCTCGGCGCTGAGTGGCTCGGTGACCGATGCCCAGGTGCCCGACACCATCACCATCAGTGGCGTGGACGCGGCGGACGACGCAGTGGGCACGCCCTCCATCGCCTATGCCACCGATCCGAACACAGGCATCCACCGTCCCGGTGCGGACCAGTTGGCGCTAGTGACCAACGGCGCGACCCGGCTCAGCGTGGACAACGCCGAAGTGAACCTGCTGAATAACATTCTGGAAATTGCCTCCGGCAGTGCCCCGGGCACCACCACCAACAAGCTCTACAACAGCAGCGGCAACCTCTTCTGGAACGGCACCCAGCTCGATGCGGGCGGCGGCGGGGCAGACACGGACACCATGAACTGGACCGGCTACATATATGATTTCGGCGGCCCCTTGTCAATCTTCAAACAGGCCATGACAAAGCCTGGAACTATTATAAGCTTCCAGGTCTATTGTGCTGGTCCGGCCAATAGTGCGACGGTCGACCTAAAGAACAATGGCGCTTCTATTCTGGCTTCCAGCCCCGCGGCATTTAGCGCCGATACGGTGGTCACTCCCGCGCTCGCCAGCCAGAACTTTGCTCAAGGAGACGTCTTGGAGTTTGAGGTTGATGGCACCACGGCCGATTTGAAGGCCGTCAATATTTCGATCGTCGTCGAATACTGACGCTACGACATAGAGAGGCTGACACGATGAAACCATTACAAGATTCAACCGCGGTGGTGCCTTCGCATTGCCGGGTGCTTTGTCATCTGCTCGCAGCGTTCGGATTCCTTTCGACGTGCCTTCCCGCGCTGGCACAATCGGTCAATAGCGATGGGACTTTGCTTGTCCATCCGACCACCAACCGGAGCGGCGGAGCCAGCCAGGCCAACTCGGACGGCGCGCAAATCGCCCTCGCCGGGTATGCGACGGACGGATTGCGACTCGCAACGCCCGACGGCGGCATCGGTCACGTCGAGCCCTTGGGAATCGATGAAGTGGCCCCCGCAGTCACTATCGACGCTCAACTCACGGCGGACAACACGCCGGAGCTCACGGGCACCGTCGATGACCCCGGTGCCACGGTGACGATCGAAGTGGACAGTCAGTCCATCGCCGCGACCAACGTGGGCGACGGAACTTGGGTGCTTGCCGATGGCCTGCTGACCGCGCTGGCCGACGGCATCTATGACGTGTCGGCGACTGCGGATGATCTGGCGGGTAATGTCGGGCTGGATTCCACCACAGACGAATTGACGGTCGACACCACCGCGCCCGTGATCACCCTGAACGGAGACGCGACCATTACGTTGGTCGTGGACGTTGATTCCTACACGGAGGCAGGCGCGAGCGCAACGGATGCGCTGGATGGCTCCGTCACGGTAATGGTCGGCGGTGATGTGGTGGATACCAATACGATCGGAACCTATATCGTCACCTATGACGCAACTGACGATGCCGGCAATCCGGCGACGCAGCAGGTTCGTACAGTAAACGTTGTGGCAGGTGGAGAAGGAGAAGGTGAAGGTGAAGGAGAAGGAGAAGGAGAAGGAGAAGGAGAAGGAGAAGGTGAAGGAGAAGGTGAAGGAGAAGGAGAAGGAGAAGGAGAAGGAGAAGGCGAAGGCGAAGGAGAAGGAGAAGGAGAAGGCGAAGGCGAAGGAGAAGGAGAAGGCGAAGGCGAAGGCGAAGGCGAAGGCGAAGGCGAAGGCGAAGGCGAAGGCGAAGGAGAAGGCGAAGGCGAAGGTGAAGGTGAAGGTGAAGGTGAAGGTGAAGGTGAAGGTGAAGGTGAAGGTGAAGGTGAAGGTGAAGGTGAAGGTGAAGGTGAAGGTGAAGGTGAAGGTGAAGGTGAAGGTGAAGGTGAAGGTGAAGGTGAAGGTGAAGGTGAAGGTGAAGGTGAAGGTGAAGGTGAAGGTGAAGGTGAAGGTGAAGGTGAAGGTGAAGGTGAAGGCGAAGGCGAAGGTGAAGGTGAAGGTGAAGGTGAAGGCGAAGGCGAAGGTGAGGGTGAAGGAGAAGGAGAAGGAGAAGGAGAAGGAGAAGGAGAAGGAGAAGGAGAAGGAGAAGGTGAAGGAGAAGGTGAGGGCGAAGGCGAAGGAGAAGGAGAAGGAGAAGGAGAAGGAGAAGGAGAAGGAGAAGGAGAAGGAGAAGGAGAAGGAGAAGGAGAAGGAGAAGGAGAAGGAGAAGGAGAAGGAGAAGGCGAAGGAGAAGGCGAAGGCGAAGGTGAAGGTGAAGGTGAAGGTGAACTGCCCATTGAAGAAGTTGCCGAAATCTTGCTGGATGAGTTCGAAACCGTGGACCAGAACGACGATGGTCAGTTGACCCTCGCGGAGCTGGCGATTCGGTTCCCCGGCTTCACGCAGGATCGCTTCGAACAGTTGGATGCCGACGGTGACGGATTCGTGAGCGAAGCAGAACTGGAAGCAGTCGCCGCACCCGGCGGGTGTGCGGGTCCGGGGAGCATCATCGAGCTGTTCCTTTTCGGTATTGCAGCATTCTTCTTCGAAATGTGGAATCGGATTACCCAGATTCCCCATTGGATACGTATCTGGATCGGCTGGGACGACTACGAGTACTGAGCCTGGCCGACTGTAAAATAGTCTCTTCGCCCCGAGGTGGTCCGCCGCCTCGGGGCGGAGTTTTTTTTGTCGTGTACGCGATGTTTGACTGAAGCCGGCGTGATTGGTAGAGTCCAGTGAGTACATCGCTGTATGGAACACAGGAGAGGACGGGCAGCATGGCGCAGGAATCCACCCACAAATTTGATGTCGTGGTCTACGGCGGCACCCCGGCCGGAATCGCCGCCGCGGTGGCCGCCGCCCGCATGGGTCGTCGCGTGGCCCTCATCGACACCCACGCCCACTTCGGTGGAATGGCCGCCAGCGGGCTCGGCAAGAGCGACGTCGAAAAGAAACAGTACATCGGCGGGATCTTCGCGGAGTACGTGCGCCGCGTGCGAAAGCACTACGTCGCCCGCCACGGAGAAGACTCCGAGGCGGTCAAAGCGTGCAAGGATGGCTACTACTATGAGCCCTCCGTCGCCGAAGCTGTATTTGAAGCCATGCTCGCGGAGTCGCCCGGCATCACGCCGATGAAGAAGCACCGCCTCCTGAGGGTTGTGGTGGAGGCGGGGTGTCTTCGTGCGGCCATTTTCCTTGATATGGAAAGCGGCAATGAAAAGCACCTGGAAGCCGCGATCTTCATCGATGGTACCTACGAAGGCGATCTCTTCGCCGCAGCCGGGGCCTCTTTCCGTTTAGGGCGCGAAGGGCGCGACGAATTCGACGAATCTCTCGCGGGCTACGTCTACTACGACTATGAAAACGGCGTCATCCTGCCCGGCACCACGGGCCAGGCCGACAAGGGCCTTCCGGCCTACACCTATCGCCTTTTCCTCTCCAGCAATCCGGAAAACAGCGTTCTTCTCGTGGCGCCGCCGAACGGCTATGATCGCGCCGTCTACACACCCTACTTCGAAGACCTGGAAGCGGGTCGACTCGCCGGACCCAAGGTGGTCCACGAAGGCCGGGGTTATTTCCCCCAGCACTTCAACACCCTCGTCCGCGCCCTCTCCGTCACCACCATGCCCAACGGCAAAGCCGACGTGAATATCAATCCGCGTCCCCTGGCCTTTCCCTTTCCCGAGGAGAACAAGGACTACATCGAAGGTGACTGGGACACGCGCCTGCGCATCGAGCAGCGACACCGCGATCTGTGCCTGGGCCTCCTGTGGTTTCTCCACAACGATGAAGAAGTCCCCGAGGCCCATCGCGCGATGGCCCGGGAATACCGGCTCCCGAAGGACGAGTTCACCGACAACGGAAACTTTCCCTGGCAGCTCTATGTCCGCGAAGGGCGTCGCCTTCAGGGCCGCTACACCATCACCCAGCACGACGTTTCCGTGGAGAAAGACGGCTCCAGCCCCGAGTTCCGCCATGACGACGTCATCGCCATGGGCGAGTTCCCCATCGACAGCTTTCCGGTCCACAAGCGCCAGCCCGGCGACACCATCGTCCTCGAAGGCTACCTCGGCATGCTCGGTCACCTGACGCGCCCCTACAAGATCCCCTACCGCGCCCTGCTTCCCAAAGAAGTGGATGGACTCATCGTGGCCGGCGCCATCTCCGCCACCCACGTGGCCTATTCCTCCGTGCGCATGGAGCCCACCTGGATGGCCCTGGGCCATGCCGCCGGCATCGCGGCCCACCTGGCCATCCTGCGCAAGTGCCCGGCGGACGAAGTGCCCATCCAGGCCCTGCGCGACCTCCTGCGCGCCCAGGGCCAGGTGGTCGACCCGCCGAAGTAATGGGGGAGAGAGCATTTACCACGAAGAGCACGAAGTACACGAAGGAAGTGGGAAGTTGAGGTGAATGGCGGATATGTTGCTGGCTGACGTAAACGTTGAGGAAGCAGGAGTTCTCGAGAATCTGTCATCCCCGCGCATGCGGGGACCCAGTGGATTCGCGGCGTGAACTCCGCCCGGTCACTGGGTTCCCGCATGCGCGGGAAAGACAGCGAAGGAATACTCAGTCTTAAAGTTGGAACCTTTGAGGATTCATAAAAATGCTATCCATAAAATTAATCAAATCCCTCCTGGTCATCGCGCTGGCTTCATCCATCACGGCATCCGCCGCGGACTACCCGCACCCGAAGGACAACCCAAATTCTCCCCTCATGCTCCAGGGGCCCTGGGTGCCCGATGACACCCACGCCATCGACTTTGACAACCTGCCGAAGATTCCTTCCGAGCATGCCGTCGTCAATGACGCGCGCCTCGTCAACGGCGTCAACCAGCACAACTACATGATCCACCACGACGGCCAATTTTGGATCATCTGGAGCGACGGGCCCTCCGTGGAAGACAAGGCCGGACAGCGCGTAAAATACGCCACCAGCGAAGACGGCCTCGGCTGGTCCGGGCCGCAATTCGTCACGCCCATCCCGCCCAACTCCGCGCCCGATTCCCCCGTCTACAACACCCGCTCGAAAGAAGGCTTCCGCTGGATCTCCCGCGGACTCTGGGAACGCGACGGCGAACTCCTCGCCCTGGCCTCCCTCGACGAATCCGCCGAATTCTTCGGGCCCAGCCTGGAGCTCCGCGCCTTCCGTTGGAACAAGGAAACCAAGGCCTGGGACGACGCCGGCCTCGTCTTCGACAATACCATCAACAACTTCGCCCCCGAGAAGATCCCCACTGGCGAATGGATGATGTCCCGCCGCAGCTTCGACCGCAACGTGTTCTTCCTCGTCGGCGGCGTCAAGGGCCTGGACCAGTGGGAGTCCTACCCCGTGGTCTTCTTCAACGATCCCAACCTCAAGGCCGAAGAGCCCGGCTGGTGGGTCCTGCCCGACAACAACCTCATGGCCCTCTTCCGCGACAATCTCAAGAGCGGCTACCTCTTCAGATCCTTCTCCACCGACAACGGCCGCACCTGGAGTGCCCCCGTCAAGACCAACTTCCCCGACGCCACCTCCAAATTCTTCGGCCTCCGCATGAGCGACGGCCGCTACGTCATGGTATCCAACCCCAAGCCCAAAGTGCGCGATCCCCTGGTTCTTTCCATCAGCAACGACGGCATGGTCTTCAGCAAAATGGGCTACCTCACCGGCGGCCGCTGGATCGACTACCCCCACGTCATCGAGCACGAAGGCTACCTCCTCGTGGCATTCGCCGGCTGGAAAAAACAAAGCTGCGAAGTGCTGAAGATCAAGATCGATGACCTGAAAGTCTTGGATGCGCAGCAGTGAAATAGGAAGTCCGCCGAAGGTGGGTTAAGCTTCCAGCTTGACACAGAGTGGACTTCAGTTTTCAACTTGCACGAGGGCGTGTTGTCCGTCAGGAGTTATCAACATACCAACGGGTTCGGCGACATTCACAGTGAGCCTTGTGTCAAGCTGGAAGCTCAACCCACCTTCGGTGCACGCTCAATCCTTCAAGTCCAATTGTCTGGGTCGCGGAAACTGGGGGCCTCATAGAAAATGTACTCTCCGGGCTTTAACTTCGCATCCTCCGGATTGCGTCGAATATAGGTCATGCAGCCTTCAAGTTGCTCCGCACCCCGCAGAAGGTGATCGAAGCCTTCATGCTGCCAAAGTTGTCCCTTGCGTCCGACCAACTTGTTGATCTCATTGGCCGTATAGCTCTTTATCGAATGCGTCACCTCTTCCAACTCCGTCTCGCCTCGCAGCAAAAAGAGTGCGTGCACGTGATTCGGCATGACGACATAGGAAGCCAGATCGTACCGGTCGCCATCGTAATAGTGAAAAGCATTGGCCACGACCGCACCACATTCCGGTCTGCGTAGGTAACACGACCCATACCCTGCGTCCAGCCAGGCATCCAGTCGTTTAGGGAACAAATTCCGGTACTCGGCCGTCGTGCGAGCGTCCCACGGCTTCGGGTGCTCCATCAACCAGGCATGCTTTTCTGTGCGCCAGGCAATGAGCTTTTCCTGCGGTAGGGAATCGAACAAACGCCACGTGACATAATTAAACGTGCCACGAAGCCGCCAATGGGGTAGATGGCGCCTGTCCTTCCGAACCGGTGAATCACGTTCAAGAAAGTGAGAATGAGGAGCTTCATCGTCCAGATGATCCGGAGGTTCTTCCATGAGTTTTCTCCTTGTCATATCACGCTGAGAACTCCATAGTGTGCCGAAGGTGGGTTAAGCTTCCAGCTTGACGCAAGGCTCGCTGTGAAAGCTGCCGGGCCCGTTGGTCTGTTGGCAACCCCAGACTGTCAACACGTCCTATTGGACTTCGACAACTGAAGTCTGCTTTGTGTCAAGCTGGAAGCTTAACCCACCTTCGGCGGATTTTGAAAATCCGCAATCATTACAACGGTTTTTGTTAGGATACCTCCTCAACAACGCCCCAGAGGAGCATCCCCATGAACCCCATTTCCCGCCGACAGTTCAACCGCACCGTGGCCTCCGGTCTTGCTGCGTCGTCTATCGCCCTTCAGACTAAGTCCGCACGGGCGGAAGTGGGGCCAAACGACCGTATCCGCCTCGGGGTGGTGGGCTATGGCGGTCGAGCCGTCGGCAATGTGGGGGAGTTTCTCAACAACCCGGCGGTGCAGTGTGCCGCCGTCTGCGATGTGGACCCGTCTCACCTGGCGAAAGCGGTGGAGCACGTGAAGAAGCAGGGCGGCAACACCCCCGATGCGGTGTCCGACTTTCGGCGCGTGGTGGAGCGCGACGACATCGACGCAATTCTCGTGTCCACTCCGGACCACTGGCATGCCCTGCCCACGATCTACGCTTGCCAGACGGGCAAGGATGTCTATGTGGAAAAGCCTCTCGCGCGCACGATCGACGAGGGCCAGGCGATCCGTGCGGCGGCTCGTGAGCACAAGCGCGTGGTGCAGATGGGCACCCAGTGGCGCAGCGGCCAGCATTACCAGGATGCGGTGGCGCTGATCCACTCGGGCAAGCTGGGTACCATTCGTTCGGTGCGCGGCTGGAGCTACAAGAAGTGGGATTTTGCCCCTGTGCCCGATGGTCCCGTGCCTGAGGGCGTGGACTATGACTTCTGGCTCGGCCCCCGGCCTGCGCGACCCTTTAACGCCAATCGCTTCCACAATAACTTCCGGTGGTACTGGGACTATGCGGGCGGGCTCATGACCGACCTCGGCGTACACGTGCTCAACCTCTGCCAGTGGGCCACGGGCCTGGAGACGCCCTCTCGGATTGTATCCATGGGCGGAAGTCGTGTCCTGGGGGACAGTATCGAGACGCCGGATACGCAGATCGCGATCTATGACTTCCCGAGTTATACGCTCACCTGGGAACACCAGTTGCGCGGCACCATCAGTCCCCACCAGGGGCAGAGCGGCGCCTGTTTCAGCGGCGCGAACGGTTCCCTCATTATTTCCCAGAGTGGGTGGGAGGTTGTGCCCGATCCAGCGGGGGATGGTAGCGTGGTGGCGGAAAAGCACGAGGCCAGCCCGGACGGACGTCCGGCCCACGTGAAGAACTTTCTCGATTGCATGGCCAGCCGCGAGCAGCCCGTGTCCAACCCCGAAGTGGGCCACCACGTGACCGCCTTGGCCCACCTGGGCAGCATCGCCTGCCGCACCGCGAGCGAAGTGGGCTGGGATCCCGAAAACGAGCGCGTCACCAGCAGCGAGGCGGCCGATGCCCTCGTGGGCGAGCCCTACCGCGCGCCGTGGACGCTGCCCTACGCCCGGAGGGCGTAGCGAATTATGAATTATGAATTATGAATTATGGATTACGGTAACACTTTAGCCGACTGAAGTGATTTTCCCTTGCACCGTCGAATCGGAGTTTTCATCGTGCACCGACGGTGGGTTAAGCTTCCAGCTTGACACAGAGCGGACTTCAGTTATCAAAGTGCAAGAGGTCGTGTTGTTCGTCTGCGGTTGCCAACATACCAGTAGGCCCGGCGACGGTCACAGTGGACCTTGTGCCAAGCTGGAAGCTTACCCCACCTTCGGCGGTCTTTCATCCCACTTCCGGTCTCCGCTCCTGATATCCAGATCGGCGACCACGACACCGTAGCCGATGCGGGAGCTAACGCGCTCTGACACGCGTGCCTCAAGGCGGATCCCCAACTATGTTGGTCCAGTCGAAATCACCCATCGAGACGTGTTCAGCTCTGAGGAGACCATCATCAACCAACTCCTTCGCCCGCTTGTTCTCTCGATGGACTTTCTTCAGGCGCTCCATGAAAGGGACAATCGCGTCTAGTGGGCCTATCCAATTGTAGGTGTCCATAATGATCGACAGTACCCTTAATTCCGCGATTCTTTCCTCCTCGCTGATTCGAAAGAAACGGCGTTTCTGCGGGTCTTGCTCGCTGAGCGTTGCCGCTTTGAATAGCGTAGTGCGTGAGGATTTCGTGTCGCACAAGATCAAAACTCTTACACCACTTTCGATCGCACTCCAGTACATCCAATCCGACAAGCAGGGAGGAGTTTCAAAGAGATTGGTGGCCAGTTTTTCGGAGTACTTGCCTGGCTGAGTATGGGCAAGGATTTCAAAGGCTATTGCAGCACCTTTCCAATCCACCGGAGAGCTTTTCAGGCAGCGTTGCGCAATCTCTATCACAGTATTCTGCTCATGTTCAGGCAGATGAATGGTTGCAGCCCTGATCCTGGGCAAGTTGTCTGGGTGGACTCGTTCAATCTTCTCTCGTAACTCAAGCTCGGCAGATTGAAGCTCCGCGTGGTGGCTACTCGAAATCGCAATCAAGGCCGCATGATCAGCGGGTTCTTCCGGCTGCACCGGTGTATCTGAAGGGATTGGTTTCTCACCCGTGGCGGTAAGAGAAAAAAATAAGACTGAGATCGCAAAGACTGCCAAAAGACAGTGGATACACATTCTCATGAGTTTGTTTCCCAACTTTTCAAATCCAAGAAAGACCACTTTGACTAAGCACCAGCGGCTCAACCATGCCGACTCAACCCAAGGCAGGATTATGGTAGTCCTTGTCTCAGCTTTCCGCAACAACTCGTCTTTCGTTCCCGGCTTTGCCGCGATTTTTCGACTTGATACTATTTCCCAACACCCGGCGTCGAACTGTGCGACACCGGGCGTGGGGGAGATGGGTAGGCCCGCTCAGGTCTCCATAATGAAATAGGCGTTCTGCACGTCGTGGTCGAAGCGGTGGATGCGAATCCGGTCGAAGCCCACCTCTCGTAGCATCTTCTGGGCGAGCTGCACGCCCCAGGCCGCGCCGAGGCCCATGCCGCCCTGGGCGAGGGACACGGTCATGCAGTGCATGCAGGAGACGGCGTAGAGCATTGCGCCGAGGGGGTGATCGATGTTCTCGACCGGCTCGCTGGAGGTGTCGATGTCTTGCATGAAGAAAATGCCGCCGGGGCGCAGCGCTGTGCGGATCGCCGCGAGCACGATGTCGGGCCGAGCCTGATCGTGGATCGCGTCGAAGGCCGTAATCCAGTCGAAGGACGCCGGCTCGTGCCAGTGGGTGAGGTCGCGCTGTTCGAAGCGGAGGTTCTTCAGGCCGGCGTCCTCCGCAGCGCGGGTGGCCTCGGCCAGTGCCTCCCGGCTAAGGTCGTAGCCAGTGAAGCGGCTGTTGGGGTAGGCCTTCGCCACTTCAATCAGGGCGCGTCCCTTGCCGCAACCGATGTCGAGCACGTCGATGCCCGCCGTCAGCCGCGCATGGAGCCCCGGCATGAGGGGCACCACATCGCTCACGATGATCGGAACGATGGACTGGCCGCTGTCTTCCGCCATCACCTCGTGGAAGCGCGGGAACTCGGAGTAGGGCACGCCACCGCCCTCTTTGAAACAGTCTAGAATCTTATCTTCCACATTGCCCAGCACGGAGACGTATTGCGCAAAGACCGCCATGTTCGCAGTCGGATTTTTCCGGCTCAGCCAGTGGGCGTGCTCCGGCGGTAGGCGGTGGGTGTCCGCTTCGGGATCGCGCTCCACGATGCGGCTGGCCACCATGGCCCCGAGCCATTCGCGGACGTAGCGCTCATTGCCCCCGGCTGCCTGCGCCAGGGCGTGGCTGGTGCGGGGGTGGCCGTCCGAGAGTATGTCGAAGAGCCCGGAGCGGTGACCCAACGACACCATCAGCGCGGTCATGCCGCCATTCAACATGCCGAGGAGTTGATCGGCGAATCCATCCCGTTTTTCAACGTCCAACGTCGCAGTACAAGCAATGCACATGGCATTTTCCTTTCTTTTTGCTACCGGTTAACCAGACAGACCGGTATGTCTATGCTGCCTCAAAAAAAGACCCGCTCAACGGCGGAAACGTTCCAAACACACTTCCAGCGTCGACATTGCCCGCTTTATGGGCCAGTCGTCGTGATAGGCCACCGACACCGCCATGGTTCCCTCAAAAAGTATGAGGTAGGTGTCCGCAATAGCGTCGCAGTCCAGATCCCGCAGCGCGGGGTCCTCGGCGGAGAGGGCCTGGGCCAGTTCGCGCACAAAGGCGCGCATGGCTTCGCGATGGCGCTTACCCACTTCCATCACGCTGTGCGCGTCGGGTGGGGTCTCCGCCATAAGCAATTGGAAGGGACAACCCCTGAATTCCGTAGCCTGAAACCAAGGTGAGAGTATCATGAAAGCGCCAAAGAATCGCTCCCGGGCCGTAGGCAGGGCCATGACCTCGGTGCGCATATCGTTCATCTCCCGTTCCGACGTCTTGCAGGCATAGACGTAGAGCAAATCCTCCTTGGAGGGGAAATGATCGTAGAACGAAGCCTTGGCCACGCCCGAGGCCGCGATGATTTGGTTGATGCCGGTCGCGCGGTAGCCCTGGCGGTAGAAGAGGTCGCAGGCCGTGGCGATGATGCGGTCGCGGGTACTCGCTTTGGGTGTTGCGGTAGTTGTCATGGCTAAAGTTTATCACAGACAGACTGGTCTGTCAAGTTAATTGACAATGGACAATGGACAATTGACAACGAGGAAAAAAGCGTCCAGGCTCGCGGATGCATTTGCTCGCTCAGTCTGTGGGTAACAGTCTGTTTTTCGTTGTCCATTGTCCATTGTCAATTGTCCATTATCCCCCTCTCCGTGCTAAAATCGCGGGCTCTATCACTCCCCTAACCTCCGAGGAATTCCGATGGCGCGTTTTGCCAATTATACCGTGGGCCTGCTTCAGTTTCAGGTCACGCCCGACCCCGAGGAAAACACCCGCAAGGCCCTTTCGTGGTTTGAGAAGGCCGTGTCTCAAGGGGCCCAGGTGGTGTGTCTGCCGGAGCTGTATAAGAGCCAGTATTTCTGCCAGAAGGAAGACGCGGATCTATTTGATCTCGCCGAGCCCATTCCCTGCGCGGATATCGAGAAGTTTCAGGCGGCTGCCGCGCGGCTGAATGCGGCCGTGGTGGTTCCGGTTTTCGAACGGCGGGCTGCCGGGGTCTATCACAACAGCCTGGTCACCATCGACGCCGACGGCACGCTCGTCGGCACCTACCGCAAGATGCACATCCCCGATGATCCGGCCTACTATGAGAAATACTACTTCGCACCCGGCGATCTCGGCTTCAAGAATTTCGACACGCGTTATGGCCGCATCGGCACGCTCATCTGCTGGGACCAGTGGTATCCCGAGGGCGCCCGGCTCACGGCCCTGCGCGGCGCATCGATCCTGTTTTACCCCACGGCCATCGGCTGGCACCCCTATGAGAAGGAGCAGTACGGCGCTGCCCAGCGCGATGCCTGGATGACGGTGCAGCGCGGACATGCCATCGCCAACGGCATCTACGTGGGCGCCGTAAACCGTGTGGGCTTTGAGCAGCCTGTTCCGGAGCAGGCGGGCATCGAGTTCTGGGGCTCTTCATTCATCTGCGATCCCCAGGGCGTGATGCTGGCCGAGGGCAAGACGGATCAGGAAGAAGTGCTGCTGGCGGAGATTGATCTGGGGCATCAGGAGTACATCCGCCGCAACTGGCCCTTTCTGCGCGACCGTCGCATTGATGCCTATGGCGACATCACCCGCCGCTTTATCGATGAAGGCTGAGCGGATGAGCAGCGCTGATACCGCCAACGTCCGCATGCCCGCCGAGTGGGAGGCGCAGGAGTCCGTCATCCTCGCCTGGCCCACTAACAAGGAAGACTGGCCCGGCAAGTTCCGGCCTATCCCGTGGGTCTTCGCCGAGATGATCCGTCACCTCAGCGTGGGGCAGCGCGTGGACCTGTTCGTGCCCAATGGCTGTATCGAAGAGAAGGCCCGGCGCACCCTGGCCAAGGTGGGGGCCAATCTGGACAAGGTGCGATTCCTCCAGCAGGAACTCGACCGGGGCTGGATGCGCGATTGCAGTCCCGCGTTCGTGGTGCGCGACGGACAGCGGACGGCGGTGCACTTCGATTTCAATGCCTGGGCGAAGTACGACAACTATCAGCTCGACGCCCTGGCGGCGCCCTTTATCGCCGAGGCGGCTTCAATGCCCCTCCTGCGCGCCATGCTCGGCGAACGCCACGTGGTGCTGGAAGGCGGCGGCATCGACGGCAACGGCGCGGGCACGCTTCTCACCACGGAAGAGTGCTTTCTCGATGCTGAGATCCAGGCGCGCAATCCGGGATTCACGCGCGAAGACTACGAAGCGGTCTTCCGCCAGTATCTGGGCGTTGAAAAGGTCATCTGGCTCGGAAAGGGTATCGCGGGCGACGACACCCACGGTCACGTGGACGATCTCTGTCGCTTTGTGAATCGCGACACGGTGGTGCTGGTGGCCGAGCCCGACAGCCGGGACGAAAACCACCGCGCGCTTTCGGAGAATCGTGAGCGTCTTCAACGCATGACCACGGCCACGGGCGCCGCCCTCAACGTGGTGGAGCTGCCCATGCCCGCGCCCCTCTACTTCGACGGCGTGCGTCTGCCCGCGAGCTACGCGAACTTCTACATCGGCAACGAGGTCGTACTGGTGCCCACCTTCAACGATGCGAAGGACCGCGTTGCCCTGGGGATCCTGGGCGAGTTGTTTCCCGATCGGCGCGTGGTGGGGATCCACGCTGTGGATCTCGCGTGGGGCTTTGGTACCGTGCATTGTCTGAGCCACGAGCTGCCTGCGGACTCTTGAAGGACGACGGACCAGAAATCTGAACGACTCCAAGAAGTCAGCCGACCCCATGGTGTTTATGCAGCGCTGGTCCGCCTCGAAGTCCTTGTTATCCTTCAGTCCTTTTTGTCCTTCCTATCTCCCGAGCCGGGAACTGAGATAGCCCGGCGGATCGTTTGAAGTTGATGCAGTGATATGCGAATATGGCGTTGACGTAAGAACGGAGCCTTTCGCTATGACGCATTCGCCACAAAAACGGCGGTCTCATCTTGTGCTGGACGGAATGAACGAAGCTTCTTCCGTGCTCCTTCGGCATGGATTTCCCACCCGGGCTGCAAAGGCATGACGCCCGAACCCGCCGCGGACGAAGCCCGCAACGAGTTGCTGAGATCGGTACAGTCCGGGGCTCTGCTGCGGCTTGCGCCCGTGGTGCTTCTTCTCGGGGGCCTTCTCCTTTCCATCGGACTCGCAATCGGGTCGAGGGCGAACATTGAGGAGGAAGGGCGGCTGCAATTCGAGCGGCGTGCGGATCGCCTGGTATTGGAGATTCAGCGCCGGATCCGGCGCCCCGTCTTTGGGCTGAAGGGCGCACGGGGCATGTACCTCGCCAGCGAAAATGTGACGCGCACGGAGTTTCAGGCCTACGTAAAATCTCAGGAGCTGGACACGGAGTATCCCGGCGTCCTGGGCTTTGGCTTCGTCGAGCGCGTAATGCGCTCGGAGCTGGATGAGCACATCGCCCGGGAGCGGGCCGACGAGAGCCCCGAAAGTGCCCACTACGATGTCCGCTCCCCGGGCGAGAATGAAGTCATGTACATTGTCAAGCACGTCGTTCCCCTCGACGCTAACCGCGAAGCGTGGGGTTTCGATCTGGGCTCCGAACCGCGCCGTCGTGAAGCTATCGAGCGCGCAATCAGGACTGGGGAGCCGGCCATGACCGCGCGTCTGAAGCTGGTGCAAGACAGTGATAATCGGGCGGGCTTCCTCTTTGTGGTTCCGATCTACCAGCGTGGTGCTAAACCGACGACACCGGAAGAGCGTGAGCGGTCTTTGCTCGGATTGGTTGATGCCCCCATCGTAATCGAGAACGCCTTCGCGGGTATTGGCGAGCAGACCGAAAACCTGCTTCGCTTCGACGTTTACGAAGGTTCTGAGGCCGCGCCCTCCGAGGTTCTCTTTGACTTTGACAGCCATCTCAACGCGATCACCGGACTGGAACAGAGCCCCGCTAACGACGGCGGGCGCTTCAGGAGGGTCCAGGAAGTCAAAATCGGCGGGCGCACCTGGATCGTCAAGATCGTTTCCACCGGTAAATTCGACGGGACCATCGCCAACGCAACGCCCGTGCTCGTGGGCATGGGCGGATTCCTCTTGAGCGGCCTGCTTGCGGCGGTGGCGTGGTCCCTTGGGCACGGTCGCGAGCATGCCTTGCGACTGGCCACGGCGATGACGCGCGATCTGGCCGAGGCCAAAGAACGCGCCGACGCCGCCAACCAGTCCAAGAGCGAATTTCTGGCCAATATGAGCCACGAAATCCGGACGCCGCTCACGTCCATCCTGGGCTATACCAGTCTCCTGCGCGACGAGGGCGATATCAGCAAAGCGCCCCCGGAACGGATCAATGCGCTCAACACCATTCAGTCCGCAGGCGAGCATCTGCTCACGGTGATCAATGATATTCTGGATCTGTCGAAGATCGAGGCGGGCAAGATTACCGTGGAGAAGGTGGACACACCCCTGGTCCAATTGCTCGCGGGAATCGAAGGGCTGATGCGGCCGCGGGCAGCCGCCAAGGGCGTAGCGCTTCATACCGAATTCCGCACCCCGGTGCCCGAACGCATCATCAGCGATCCGACCCGTCTCCGCCAGATTCTCATGAACCTCATCGGCAACGCGGCAAAATTCACCGCCCAGGGTTCCATCGATGTCCGCGTATTCGTGGAGAACGCCGGTACGGCCGGCCGACTGCGAATTGAAATACAGGATACCGGTCCAGGCATGACCCCCGCCCAGACCCGGACACTTTTTACGCCCTTCACTCAGGCCGACACGTCCGTTACCCGCCGCCACGGGGGCACCGGGCTTGGGCTCAGCATCAGCCGCCGCCTCGCGGAAATCATGGGCGGCGACGTCAAGCTGGAATCCTCCGAGCCGGGTGTCGGCTCTCTTTTTTCGCTGGAGCTGCCCTTTCTCGAAGCACCCGGTGCCCGTCTCGTGCATGAATCATGTGTCACCCGCACCGCCCAGGTGGAAGGCGATGAAGGGGCCGAATCGACTGTTCCCGCAATGCCCTTGTCATTGGAAGGGCGCTTTTTGCTGGCAGAAGACAACGCCGTGAATCAGCGGCTTATTCTGTTCCATCTAAAGAAAGCGGGCGCGGAGGTCGACGTGGCGGAGAATGGCCGCGACGCGCTGGAGATGATCATCAACGCCGAAGCCGACCGGCGGTCCTATCACCTGCTGCTCACCGATATGCAGATGCCCGAGATGGATGGTTACACCCTGGCGCGCACCCTGCGCGATCGCGCGAATGACATTCCCATCATCGCGCTGACCGCCCACGCCATGGCGGAAGATCGTCAGAAATGCATCGACGCCGGGTGCAATGACTACGTGACCAAACCGATTGACCGTAAGATATTAATCGAAACGTGCCGGCGTTGGGTCTATGCCAACGGCGCTTGACAGGAGATTGAACGATGATGAGAAAGACGACTCTGGCGGCCATCTGCGGGCTGGTGGCCCTGACAGCGTGTGCCCATGCGGAGACCTGGCGGGTCTATGTGGGCACCTACACGAGCGGCGACAGCAAGGGCATTTACCAGATAGAGTTTAACGACGAGACCGGCGAGGCGACCCTGAAGGGACTCGCCGTGGAAACGAAAAACCCCTCCTTTCTCGCGCTGCACCCCACAAAACCCGTGCTCTATGCCTGCTCCGAATTGGAAGACGGCGCGGGCGTGGCGGCCTTTGCGATAGATGAAGCCAGCGGCGCGCTCAGCCTGATAAACGGCCAGCCCGCAGGCGGCAGCGCCTGCCATGTGGCCGTAAGTGGCGACGGAAAACATGCCGCCGTAGCCAACTACGGCGCGGGGAGTTGTTCGATTTATCCCATCGAAGCCGAGGGCGCGCTCGGTGCCGCCATCGGCACCTTTCAGCACGAAGGCAGCAGCGTTCACCCCAAACGCCAGACCGCGCCCCACGCGCACTCGGCCAACTTCGATTCCAGTGGACGCTTCGTCATCGTACCGGACCTCGGCATCGACAAGCTCATGGTCTACAAGATCGATGGGGGAGCGGCCGTGCCCAACGATCCCCCCTTCGCCACAGTGGAGTCCGGCGGCGGCCCGCGCCACTTCGACTTTCACCCCACACAGCCCTGGGCCTACGTTGTCAACGAATTGGGCAACTCGGTAACGGCATTCAAGTGGGATGGGAAAAAGGGCGCGCTTGACGCAATTGGTAGCGCAGGCACCCTGCCGGACGACTTCACGGGCGAAAACACCACGGCCCACATCGAGGTCCACCCCTCCGGCAAATTTCTCTACGCCTCAAATCGGGGCCACGACAGCATCGCCGTCTTCGCCATCGACCAGGACACCGGCAAGCTCACCGCGAAAGGCCAGACCAAAACCGGCGGCAAGACGCCCCGCAACTTCACCCAGGATCCCTCGGGCAAATTCCTCCTCGCCGCCAACCAGAACAGCAACGACATCTTTGTGTTCACCATCGATCAGGAAACCGGTGCCCTTACGCCGACCGGCACGAGAATCGAAGTGTCCGCCCCGGTGTGCCTGGTGTTTGCGATGCCTTAGAGATCTCAAATTACGAAGGTGACCTCGCCTATCTCGAAGTAGACCGAATGTGGCTTAACCTTCCAGGTTGAGGCAACGGGCCCTTGCAGCGTCGCAGGCGCTGTAGGCTTGTAAAATAACCCCTTATCCGTTTACCTTACGAATCTCAAGTGTCTCGTTCAACCTTGGTCGATCTCTGTCTCAACCTGGAAGGTTAAGCCACCTTCGGTCTGCTCTTGGGAACATAGTGACAAAGTGAAATCAGACAACCACCTTTCTATACTGCTCAGGTAAGGAGGCACGAGTCCATGGAAAGTCAGTCTGAGCATCCAGAGGACTACGAAGATCCCCGTTCACACTTCCTGCAGCGCGATTCGCCCGTTCAGAAAGATCGCCGCAATCTCCCGCACTGGCGGCTATCCGGAGTCTTCAATTACATCACCTGGCGGCTCTATGATTCGCTCCCGCAAGAAAAGCTCAACGTCTGGCGTACCGAAAAACATGCCTGGCTGATGAATCACCCGAAACCCTGGGACGCCCGCACGACGGTCCAATACCGCGAATTGTTCCCGAAACGATTGGACACATGGTTGGACGCGGGCTACGGCGAGTGCTATCTGCGCAGGTCCGAATGCGCTCAGATCGTCGCAAATGCTTTCCACTTCTTCGACGGCGAGCGCTATGACTTGGCATCTTACGTCGTCATGCCGAACCACGTTCATGCCCTCTTTCTTCTTCGCGACGGCATAGAACTGAGGCGCGTGACGGAATCCATCAAGAGCTACACCGCCAACGAGATCAATAAGGTTCTCAATCGTCGCGGTGCCCTTTGGCAGCACGAAGGCTTTGATCATCTCCTGCGCGGCGTGCCGCAGCTCGAAGGCTGTCTGGCCTACATTCGCCGGAATCCTGAAGATGCCTATCTCAATCAAGGAGAATTTATCGTCTACGAAGCACCTGGCTTCCGCGACTTTGACACGTGGATTTGAGCGTCGAGCCAGACTCCATGCGCGTTCAAAGTTCTCCGAAGGTGGATTCAATTTCCAGGTTGAGACAGAGGGATCGAGGAAATCCGTAGCAACCGTAAGCGTTTAGATATACTCAGGATCCGGTCACGCCGTGAATGTCGAGGGCCAGCTTCAGTCTTGGTCGTGCCATGTCTCAACCTGGAAGGTTAAGCCACCGTCGGCACGCTTTCATAACACTGTGGCGCTTCACGAATTTGCAGGCAAGTTGGGGTCGAGAACGTCGTGTTGGCCGAAGCTCGCGAAAGTGTTACTTTTCTTCATCCACCGGTGGCACGTCCGTAAACTGCGGTCCATTCCGAAAACTCAACGGCGCAACGCTGAAGATCCAGTCGCCGTTGTTCCAGTCGTTGCCCTCCTTCTTCTTCGGGTCGCGGGGGATGCCGCCGTCGTCTTTCCGGTTCCGGGCCCAGGTGTAGAGTGCGTAGCTGCCGTCCTCTCGGGTGCGATAGGACACGGGCCCCTCGTCGTCGCGGAAGGGATCAACGGGAATGGCGTCGATGAAGGTCGGCACAAGCGCATCCAGCGATGTGGGGAGGGCCCCGTTGGCAAGTCGATAGCGCTCCACCGCGCAGGCCGTGGCCCCGATGGCATGCATCACGCGACAGCGGAATTCGGCTTCGCGGGAACGATCCAGCGCCGGGAACAGAACTTTGGCCAAGACAAAGATTGAATTGTTGGAGGCTTCGAGATCGGCGACCAAGGGCGTGTTGGTGTTGGTCCGATTCTTTAGTATAGCGTCGAAATACCGGAGCGTTACCACGTTAGAAATAGTAAAAAACTGCTGTTGCAGGCGAACCGCCAGCGGATTCACGCCATAATCCTTTGGGTTCGCCCCATACTCTAATACTTCACGGGAGCGTAAGATGTTGGTCGCGTTAATGCGCTCGCCGATCAAGCCTTGCGCGATCATGCTATGTTCACTGAGCGGGGGCAGCACCGTCGACAGGAATTGTTGCAGCTCCACTAATTGTCCGTCCGTAAATTCCGTGCGGTTGAGGGCTTGCTCCACGGCACTGTCCATTATTCCGTGTACCGCGATGCGAACAAGCTGGGAAATCAAAATAGGCTCTTCCCGCAACGACTCCGCGAGGGGACCCATGGCCTTGATCGCCTGGAGCGCATCCGCAGGGCGGTCCTCCATGGCAGCCATCCAGACTTCATAGCTCTGCTGCGTCTGGGCAAGCCCGCGAATCGCCGCCAGATGAGACAAGCTCACCGAGGCGCCAGAGCCCAGATCGATGGGGTAGCGACTCTGTCGCGGATATTTTGCGGCCACGTCCATGAGTGCCGCCGCCGTGGGCCCCGACACCATGTCGTGGTACTGCGTAGCCACGTCCCAGAAGGGCGTCCAGAGGGGCTGGTCCGGCGGTAGAAGAATGCTTTCGACGACTGGACTCTCTTTGCCGTAGAGCAGTTCGGCTCGCTCGTCGCCGCTGTTCTGCTTTTCCTCAAGCAGGCCATACCATTCTTTGGAGCGCCCTTGATTCTCGCGAACGACTTGCATGTAGTCGTGGGCGGCATTTTCTTCCGAGGGAAGGGCGCGGTAGAGGTTGGCAAGATCCGACGCCGTGGCGGGTTGACCCTGGGCGCGCAGGGTCTCGATGTACACCGGCTCCGCGGGCCAGCGCAGCCAGGCCATACCCAACAGCACTAGCGCGAGCAGGACGTACGATGCGCTTTTGAGTCCGGCAGAGAGTCCCCATCCGGCGCGAAGGGCATGATCGGCCTGCGCCAGGGGGGTATCGTCGTGATGTCGTTTGCGGTGAAGATCCAGAAGCAGCGCGGGGTAGGGGAGCACCACGAGGGCGCCGAGTGTAGTGACGTAAAGGAGGGAAGTACGGTCGAATCCGGAAAACTGCCAGTAGCCAAAGGGATAGGCGAGAAGGATCGTCAGCAACCAGACCACGCAGCAGCCCAGCGCGTGTCGCGCCGGCATCACACCGCGACGCCACGCCCAGAGAATCGCGGCGGATGTGATTACAAGGATCATCGCAATTGGGAGCAATCCGAGGTTATCACCAAGACGAGAGCGCCAGGTGGCAACTCCGTGATAGACGGCAAGACCCAGGGGGAGCAACCAAAGCGCCGCGACGGGCCACGACTTTCGATAGCCTGTCCGTGTCCAGATCATCAGGGCGACGGTAAGCCCGAGAGCGACGCCCAGCGGCAGGAAGATCAGCACCGTCGGGCTGGATTCATGATAGAGGGTGTGGGCGACAGCCATAACGGTCGTATAGAGCACGATCAGCCCCAGCATCCACGCCACGAGACGGGTGCGGATCGCTGTCAGTACCCAGGCGCCGATCAGGATGATCACCGGCAGCACCAGGCGGCTGGCCAGCAGCTCGCGCAGACTCGTCTCATTCGCCGCAATCGCGTCGCGCCAGATGCGCCAGGCCAGGGCCTCTTCGCCCAGGAAGAAGCCGGCGTTGCTCAGCAGCAGCGCCACAGCCCAGACGCCGCCGAGGACGATGCCGTAACCCCAGAGCCGCGTGACGGCCATGTCCGCCGCGCTCACGGGGTATAGGTATTCCGTGAGCACCGGGCGGATGCCGCGCTGGATGCCCGCGCCACCGCGCAGGCCGCCCCAGATCATGGCGGCCAAGGCAAAGACGGGCCACACGCCCCAATCGAGCATGACCAGTAAGGGGACGTAATCATCGCCGGAGAATTTGCGCCACACGCCATAGCCCAGGAGCGCCACTGCGCCAAAGCCCAGCGCAATCACGGGCAGCAGGAAACCGTCTCTGCCGAGGAATTGCCACAGCAGGGCCCAGCGAGGCGAGTGGAATCCCCGGTCCACGCGCCACCCCGGAACGGGCACCGCCTCCGGCAGACCCAGGCGAATCGACAGTTGCACCCGAGCGCCCCGTCGCGTGCGATCCACGGCGAAGAGCGCCAGGAGGAAGGCGGCGACTCCCGAGATGGTCAGCAGCAGCAGGGCAACCGGAGGCGAAATGAAGGGCTCGTCGAAGGCAAAGCGGTTTTCGCCCGATTGGGTAAGGACGAAGCCGATGCATCCGAAGATGGGCAGAAACCCGAGCACTGCGAGCAGGGGCGTGGGGCGGCGAAGCCAGTCCAGCGCCTGAAGCCACAGGAAACACGCGGGCGTCACCAGCACCAGGACCCACGCGGGACCATGGCCCCAGAAGATAGCCCGACACAGGAGCAGCGAAAATAGCGTGGCCACGCCGAGCAGGGCCGCGCGCAGGAAAAGGGAGAGCCCTGCAAGCTTCCAGGTTTTCACGGGCAGCAGCAGGATGCGCCCGGAGAAGCCCCCCGTGAGCGCGCCCGAGTTGCCCGTGCGATAAAGCAGGAGCAAGCCGATGAGCAGCAGGGGGAGCATATTGAGTGACAGCGCAACCGGACTGATGTAGGTCCAGTCTCCGCCGCTGTCATCGACCAGACGGGCCACCAGCAGACACAGTCCGCCGACGGAGGTGCACCACCCGGCAATCACACCGCCGGTGCGCAGCTCTTCCCAGACTAGTGCGCGAATCTTCGGGTTCATGCGCCCTCCTTCCGCGGCGGCGATTCAGCGAACCGCGGCCCGTTGCGAACGTCCGGAGGCGCGACGGAAAAGGTTATGTCGTTCGACTCTTTCTGATCTTCCCAGTCGTCTTCAACGTCTGGCCCGTAGCTGTACAGTACAAATTCACCGTCATCGCGTATGCGGTAGGAGATGGCCTGGCCGGAGCGATAAGGATCTTCGTCTATTTGTGCCAGATAGTCTGGGACAAGCTGCTCAAGCCGATCGGGCAGCTTGCCGTTTGTCAGTCGATAACGTTCAAGTGCGCATGCCATCGTAAGGCACGAGGTCTTGATCTGAATGTCTATCAGGACCTTGTTATACTCTTCGGAGCGAAATGCTGTGGACGCGACCGCCTCAAATCTGGGAAGGATTGATGTCCGAATTTCATCCCAAAGCAGTGGCGCACTTGTTGCATTCGAGCTCCTACCGATATGGGCGTACAGGCGCATTCCCGCCGCTCTGTAATAGCCGCCGCTCCAGGATTCAGCGTATGCCGCGGGTCCGGTCAACGCATTCCCAGTGCGCGCCGCGTGGAGCTCGCGGTCCATTTCAAAGGTTATTTCGTGTGCGACAGCGAGATCCACCGCCTTCTGCGTCGCGCCTGCCGGCAGCACGTCGTCCGACCATCTAACCAACGACTGAAGTTCCTCATCGGTGAATTTAATACGGTTCATGGAGAACCCAATGGCTTGAACAGTGCTGGTGTACAAATAAAGATAGGAAATCTGGGAGGCGATGGTGGGCTCTTCTTGGAGCGTCCTTGCGAGGATTCCGGAAAACTCAAGTGCGCGGAATAGATCGGCACGATTGTCTTCCACGGAAGCAACCCAAATCTCCAATGCCAGGCCATTTGCGAGCTGTTCCATTTCATAGGAATGGTTTGTAACATACCAGTCCTCCTCCAATGTAGAGAGTGGGAATTCGCGGTTGAAATACTCGGGCGATTTCATCAATGGGAATATATCGAACGCGTTTTCAAAGAGCTCATAGTCGAGGAGATGCGAAACCGGCCCGGAAAGTCTGCCATACTTGACGGCGAGTTGCTTCGTTGAAGCGGTCTGGAGCGTAAAGAAGTTGTTTCGAGCCGTCAGTGCGTCCCATGTAGTTGTCGGTAGTGGCCCGCGTCGCAAAGAACTGGAATCGTCGAACTTGCGGAGGCCGCTCGAAGAAATCATGTATTGGTCGTTGCCAATGTACTCGCCGTCGGACAGCCTTTTGAGAGCCTCGGATTCAGCCTTGCCCGTTTGCCGCAGCAGGCCGAGTAGTTCTCCCGCAGGTCTCGCCCCGTGCGCCACCTTCGGAACGGACTCCGCGACATCGGGGAGCGTCGCGGGTTTTCCCTGCCCGCGAAGCGTGTCAACATAGGCCGGCTTTGATGGCCAGGAAATCCAGCATGCAAGGAAGAGTAGGGTCGCAAGAAGTGTGGCCGAGAGGACTCGAACGCGAGGCGGTAGGTTCCATCTGGATGTCGCCCTTCGATCACATTGCGAGAGCAAGGAATCGGAGCCGTGTCGGGATCGATGGATGTCTATCAACAGCGCGGGGTAGGGGAGAATTGCCAGTGACCCCATCACCATGGCGAGGGCGATAGTCGTAAACGTTGGGCTCCCGACCGGCCATTGCTGGTAGGGGTAAGAAAAGAGAACAACTGATAACCAAACTACTCCGCAAGCCGTCACATGTCGTAATGGCGCCGCGCCGCGCCATGCCGCCCACGAAAGTGCCGCGTATGGAACAACAATCAAGACAACGGCTGCGAAGGATAGCGTCCGATCCAAATGAAGCTGATAGCGGATGTATTGTTCAAAATCGACGTTCCGAAAGTCGTACATCTGAAATTGTGAGATTGCCTCGACCGCGACCGGCAATATTGCCAGCCCTGCCGTGTACAAGACCAATCGTGTGCGAATCGCAAGCAGGACCCACGCAGCCAACAGCATCAGCAGCGGCAACCCCAGTTCACTTCTAGCGATTTCTCTCGCGCTGACCTCGCCCGCCTGCCAGGCTTCGCTATAGATGCGCCACCCGAGCGCACCTTGGCCGAAAAGAAACGGGCTCGCCGCGACCAGCGCGACAATAAACCACGTAACCGCGAGCGACAGTCCATTGCCAAAGATTCGGTTTGCCGTTATCGCGCTGGCGCTCAGCGGGAAGAATCGCTCCGTGCTCGCGCACATCCGCCCCGTTTCCAACGCGCTGCCCCCGGGCAGCAGCCCCGTAAGCATAGTCGCGCACAATAGGGCGTACCAAGGCCCCCAAACGCGTAGCAACGTCAGGTGAAGTCGTTGCCCGCCATAGTACGATTCAGGTGGGCTTGGTTCGCTCACATAGGTCAGATCGAAGATCACATAGAGAAACATGCCGAGAAGCGCAACGCCTAATGTGGCGACCGGCAATGAGAGCCCTTTCCGCCGACTGTAAGCCCACAAATTCGCAGTCCGGGGCGAGCGAAATGAGATTGGAGCGACGGCTCCGCCATCTCTAGGCTTCCGACGTCCCGGAATGTGAAAAGGGAGTGCCGGGTAGCGGTTACAGCGAAAGCGCTTGGCCGCGAACACAGAAATTTTGTAGGTCCACAGACCGATTCCAGCAAGAATTGAAGTGGCAATTGACCAGGTAACTAGCGGGTTGCTTAGCGCTTCAAAGGGGATGAGACTTACTATCAGCGAGACAGCAACCATGGCCGCAACGAGGACGCCCGTGTAACCCGCAAGTGTTATGCGGGATGAGTAGAGCCAGTTCCAAGCTTGCCGAATCAAAAACAGCGACGGGAGAATCAACACCAGTATCCACGGCACGCCATTCAAAAAAAACAGGTTGTTGACCAGGATCAGGAGCAGGTTCGCGACGAATGTCATTGCCAGTCGGATAAAAAGTAGTCTGGAAATCGCGAGTTCCATTTCAACGGGCAGAAGCATAATACGGCTGGGAAGACAGTCATGGTAGTGGGTCGCGGCA
Source organism: Candidatus Hydrogenedentales bacterium (assembly GCA_942492815.1). Lineage (GTDB taxonomy): Bacteria > Hydrogenedentota > Hydrogenedentia > Hydrogenedentales > JAEUWI01 > JAEUWI01. The sequence goes on from OW818658.1 coordinate 2,022,319, forward strand.
ACCCCCCCGTTCGGAATCGCGTAGACCAGGAACAACATTGGAACAATGTACAACAACAATGGCGTGGTATTCGTAGGTCTGTCGCCTTCAAGTGCATACAGCCCTACGACCGCGGTGAGACCAGCCGCAATGGCGTAGACAGCTAACAATCCTCCCGTCCGCCATTCTTCCCAGAAGAGTGCTCGGGTCCTGGGACTCACGAATCGTCCCTTTCTTTCGATATCACCACGGGCCGGCCCGTCACGCGGCCCACGAAGATCGCGTCAAGCGTCGGCACGGTGCACTCTAAAACTCGCCCGCCCTGTTGCTGCAGCAGCCCGATCAATTGCTCTTTGTCCCCTTCACAGAGCAGGCACCAGTCCTTGTCGCTGCCTTCGGCGTGGAGCACGCCGGGCACCTCGGGAAAATCCTGATGCCCTTCGTTGAAGCGCACCACGATGCGGTGGTGCGATTCTTTCAGGGTGTCCATCGGCAGGTCCAGTGCCACCACGCCCTCGTGGATCATCGCCACATGGTCGGAGACCCGCTCCACTTCATCCAGCAGGTGCGACGAGAAGATCACGGTGCGACCTTCGTCCGCCACGGAGCGAATGACCTCTCCGAGGATGTCCTTCCGCGCCACGGCGTCGAGGCCGGAGGAGGGCTCATCAAGCAGCAGCAGATCGGGACGGTGGGCCAGGGCGGCGAGTAGACCAGCCTTGGCTTTTTCACCCCGCGAGAGCTGCTTCAGCTTGGCGTCGGGCGGGAGGTTGAAGCGCTTGCGGAGTTCCTCGGCATAGGTCTCGTCCCAGTCGGGGTAGAAGGCCGCCGTGTAGGCCATCAACTCGCGCACCTTCATCCACAGCGGCAGATCGCGATCTTCCGAGAGATAGCCGATACGCCCCAGCACCGCCACGGGATTGCGCACGGGGTCGAGCCCGAAGACGCGCACCGTCCCCGATTCCGCCTCATAGGCCCCGAGCAAATGGCGGATGAAGGTCGTCTTGCCTGCGCCATTTTCGCCCACCAGGCCGAAGACCTGGCCGCGCTGGACCGTCAGGGTCACGTCCTTCAGGGCTTCTTTCTTGCCGAATCGCCGGGAGAGCCCCGAAACTTCGATAATCGTGTCCGTCGTGCTCATGAGTTGCCCTCCTTCTGGCGGTCGAGATCCGCGCTGCATTCGCGCAGCAGCGCCACGCATTGTTCCAAATCAAATCCCAGGCTCCGCGCCTCCACCAGCAGGCTCCGGGCCCGTTCGGAGAGAATGCGCCGGCATTCTTCGTCGGTGTAGGGGGTACCCTTGGCCGACACATAGGTGCCCGCGCCCCGGCGCTTGTAAATCAGGCCCATGGTCTCCAGCTCGCGGTAGGCCCGCACCACGGTCTGGGGGTTCACCACCAGTTGCTGGGCCAGCACCCGGACGGGGGGGAGTTCATCCTCCTCCGTCAGTCGTCCCGTGGCGATGAATTGTTTGATCTGGCGCACCAGTTGAAGATACAACGGTACGCCGTCGCTCTGGCTCAGGTTGAAATGCAGCATGGCTGTGTTTCGCGGTTAGTGATGGATTTTGTTAAAGTGTGATTGCTATCGTGGGTTGTGAATTCAGAATGTGTATTGATGTATCCATACAATAGATCGATTTGCACGGGTTGTCAAGGGATTTTTTTCGACTGAGAGCCTGCGGGCGCCACCCTCAAAGGGAGGAGCGAAGCGGGGGAACTTTGTGGGTGAGAGGACTTCAGCATTGCGAAGCCAACTCAACACCAAGACGGAGAGGAAACCATCGCCGAAGCGGATCTTCAGGAATGGCATTTCCAAGGAGATCTTGAGAAAGAGGCAATATCCTGTCCCAATCACCCCGCGTAAATCGTCGTATAACCAGAGATCAAAAACCCTAGCAGGAGCCCAACCATGACCACCGCAACCGAATCCACCCTCCAGGCCGAAGTCCGCGAAGTCCTCACAGCCCGCAATCGCGCCATCGGCACAAAAGATGTCGACGCTATCATGCGGCACTACGCCGACGACCTCGTCTACTACGACGCCATCCCGCCCTTTCAGTCCGCTGGCGCGGGTGGGCTCCGCCACGGCTGGGAAAGCTGCCTGCCCTATTTTCCCGATCACTTCGGCATGGCCTCGGAGCAACTCGCCATCTTTGGCGCTGGCGACAGCGCCGCCGCCCACTGGATCTGGCGCTTCACCGATCTGCCCGAGGACCACGGTGCCATGCAGACTTGCCTGCGCGCCACCGCCATCTTAGAGCGGCGCGAGGGCGCGTGGATGATCGTCCACGAGCACTGCTCCGTGCCCTTCGACCCCCACACGAGCCAGGCGGTCTTCTTGCGGGAACCCTGAAGAGGGAAGTGGCTCCGGAATGCCGACTCGTGTACCATGCACGGCACCACCAGCAATGAGGAGCCGCGTCATGAAGTTCATGTGTTTAGCCTACGAGGAAGAAGCGATCTTCCACGAGATGTCCCAGGAGGACTGGCACGCCCTGCGAGAGGAGACCTTGAGCTATGTCCAGTCCCTGCAAGAGAAGGGACACCTGATCTCCACCCACCCCCTCCAAAGCGCCACCACCGCATCCACCGTGCGCATTCGAAACGGCATTCTTTCCGTTACCGACGGCCCCTTCCAGGAAACCAAAGAGCAGATCGGCGGCTTCTTTCTCATCGAGGCGAAGGACTTCGAGGAGGCCGTCGCCCTCGCCGCGAAATGGCCGTCGGCCCGCTTGGGGACGATTGAGGTGCGGCCGCTGGAAGAGGGATTAAGCATGGAGACCCGCTACGGTACGGCGGGCAAGTAGTCAATTCGCCGTTCAGGTCTCGTTCGCAATCTTCTTCCAAAAATTTGCGTTAATTTGCGGTTCAGTTCTTTTGGTTGCAGCCGGGGGCTGCTCCCGGTTCATTCGCGGTTCAGCTCATCTTCCGCTTCACCCCGGAAACAGCGCCGCCAGAAACTCCGCCTCCGTGCCGTCATAGCGCGCCTCGGCCAGAAACTCCAGGCCCCGCTGGTTGCCCCAGGAATAGTTGATGATCAGCTTGCCGTCAAACTCGCAATAGTCGAAGTCCGAGTTGTTCAAGTTCACCGCTTCTGCAACGAGCTTGCGCTGTGCTTCGGTGAGCTTGGGGTTGGCGATCTGTTTGTCCTCGTCGCCCCACATCAGCACCGTCTCGAAGGGGCTGAGTTCCCAGTGGATCAGGTCCTTCGAGCGCACCACCCGCTGGGCATAACCGCCCTTCATCGACTCCAGGAAGAAGTTGTAATAGTAGCCCTCGCGGAATCGAATGCAGTGCGGCGCCGTGTAGCGGTCCTTCGCATAATTGCACTCCGGCGGCAGAAGTGTCCACGACTTCAGGTCCTTCGAGCGCGCAAACTGGGCGGTGAAGGGCACCCCGGCCAGTTCCTCCGGCTTGCCAATTTCAAACATGAGGAGGTAGCCCTGATCATCGCGACACAACGACGTGTTGAAGATCCCATAGCCCGGCAGATTCAGCCCGTTCCAGGATTCCCACGTCGTCAAATCGCGCGACACGAAGATGTCGATCCTTTCGCCGTTCCAGATATTCACCGCCGTTACGATGGCCAGATCCCCATCCACCGCCGCGCTGCCCAGATGATAGCCCTTCGCAAAGGGCGGTGTGGCTTCGCCCGTCTCGTGGTTGATAAAGCGCGAGTACGAATCCCCCGTGGTGTTCGGCTTGTAGCCCGGCCGCACATATTCATAGCGATAGACCCGCCCCTGAAAGACGACGGGCGTCGTCTCCACCAGATCCAGATCGATCGTGCCCAGCTTCATAATTTTCGGCGGCTCCGGCGCGGCCTGGGCCAGGCCACTGGCCGACAAGGTGGCAAAGGCGCTAACAGCGCCAAACTGGCGGCGGGTGAGGTGGTGTTTGGACATGGTGTTCTCCTCCTGAGGGTGGGAATGACTCTACCGGAGCGGGCGGGGGCGGGGCAAGGCGCCAGGGATATCCAGCTCACCCGCTGCGCGATGAAATAACCATATCTATTTGAGAACCGCTCAAGTACAATTCTTCAGGGGGACGGTTGCTGGATCGACACGGTATGTCGATTGGCGAACCTTCTTACGCTCGCCCATTCGGCCTGTAGTCTGCTTTTCCTTGCCGATGCGGTGTGCGTCCCGAACAGGCATTCATCATTGCACGATTGGAGTGTGAAGCATGAGACGTTCTTCGTTACTCACCCTGTGTCTTTTCCTGTTCAGCGCTGCCACCGCGTTTGGACGACCCCCTTCTTCGGCCGAGATCGAAATTGAGCGCGCGTGGTTTCAGTCGGCCTTTGGCACGGCAGCGCCGTCGACAGCTCCCTGGATTGGTCTGACGCTCATCCAGCAGGACCACGGTACTCTCGGGAAGAAACAGGCCTGCACCGGGAGCGCACCGCTGAAACTGGCGAATAGGACCTACTCCCATGGACTGGGCACACACAGTACGAGTGCAATCCAGATTCGGCTGTCCAGGCCGGCAGAGTCCTTCCTCGCGGAAGTCGGGATCGACAACAACGGCGATACCCAGGGTGTGCTCGGAAGCGTCGTCTTTGCGGTCGAAGTGGATGGCAAAGAATCCTATCGATCGGAGATTCGCCGCGGCAGCGACCCGCCCTTGCCGGTTGAGATCAAGCTGGGCGGTGCGACAGAGTTTCTGCTGCGTGTCTTCGACGGCGGCGACGGGCCATCGCACGATCAGGCGGACTGGGCCGACGCGTGCGTCGTCTACGAAGATGGGACGCGCGAATACCTGGATGAACTCCCGGTCTTCGGCGATGAAACGAGTTTTTCGTCGGGTCTTCCTTTTTCCTTCGTTTATGATGGGAAAGCGTCGGCGGAATTCCTGAATACCTGGGAGAGAAAAGAATCGACGGAGAACCTTGCCGATGGACGCAGCCTCCGCGTCCTGGTATTCACCGATCCGAAGACGGGCCTCGAGGTAACCTGCACGGCGACCGAGTTTACGAACTTTCCCACCTGCGAGTGGACACTTACCTTCAAGAACACGGGCACGGCCGATACGCCTATCCTCGAAAACATCCAATCGGCAAATCTTTCAGTCACCCGACCACAAGCGTCCGAATTCTTGTTGCACTATTCGTGTGGGGCTGATTCGTCGCCCACGGACTATGCCCCGTTGGAGGCGGCCCTGGAAAAAGGCAGCAAAAGGGCCTTTGCTCCAAACGGCGGGCGTCCCACCAATGGGGCGTGGCCGTACTACAACGTGCAATGGGGAGATCAAGGCGCCATTCTGGCCATCGGCTGGGGAGGACAGTGGGCGTCGGAATTCACTCGCGATGAGCAGAAGAATCTACGCTTTCTTGCGGGACAACAATTGACGCACTTCACGCTGCATCCCGGCGAGCAGGCTCAGGCACCACGCATCATCGTGCAGTTCTGGAAGGGGGACGATTGGATTGGCGCGCAGAATGTGTGGCGGCGGTGGATGAAGGCCCATAACATGCCCCATCCTGGCGGCGACTTGCCCAAACCGATGCTCCTGAGCTACACCGGCCGATTCTACGAGGAGATGGCCAAGGCGACGGAGGAGAATCAACTCATGTGCCTCAACCGATACCTGGAGGAGCGGATCGGCCAGGACTACTGGTGGACCGACGCCGGTTGGTATCCCTGTCGCGGGAGTTGGCCCAATACCGGCACGTGGGAAGTTGACACAACGCGGTTTCCAAACGGATTACGCGGCGTCACCGATGTTGCCCACAAAAACGGCATGAAGACGCTCCTCTGGTTCGAGCCCGAACGGGTCACCCCGGATACGTGGCTCTACGACAATCATCCAGAATGGCTGCTGGGCAAGGTCTTGTTGAATCTTGGCGAACCCGAAGCACTTCAGTGGTTGACCGACCATGTGGACAAGACGCTCACGGAACAAGGTATCGACCTTTATCGCCAGGACTTCAATATGGACCCGCTCGAACATTGGCGGGCCAACGACACGCCGGATCGCCAGGGTATGACGGAGAACAAGCATGTGGCGGGCTATATGGGATACTGGGACGAACTACTGAGACGCCGTCCGGAGATGTTGATCGATTCGTGCGCTTCCGGCGGACGTCGGAATGACCCGGACGCCATGCGGCGCTCGGTTCCCCTTTGGAGGACGGATCACGCCTATCGCGTCGTTCCCGGACAGTGCATGACCCACGGTGTTTCACTGTGGCTGCCCTACTACGGGACCGGCGTCACCGCCTGCGCTTCGACGGCCTACATGGGCAGCGGCGAGACGCCGGTCGAGCCCTACGCCTTCTGGAGCACCGCCACCCCGGCAATCAATCTCACGCTGGATATTCGAGAAAAGGGAATCGACTACGACGCCCTGCGGGCCTTGATCGCGCAGTGGCGGAGCGTCAATCACTACTACTACGGCGACTACTATCCGCTGACGCCCTACAGCCATGACGAGGCCGTCTGGATCGCCTGGCAGTTTCACGACCCCGAGACAGACGCGGGAATGATTCAGGCGTTCCGTCGCGAAGACAGCGTGTATCGTACAGCCGAACTGAAGCCACAGTCCTTAACCCCGGACGCAACCTACAAGGTGAACGACCTCGCGAGTGGCCAGATGACCGAAATGACGGGCGCAGCGTTGATGAAATCGGGCGTGAGCGTGACGATCGACACCCAGCCTGGCGTTTCAGTGACTACCTACAGCAGGGCGAAACCTGAGGGGGCTTGAGGTGAATTGCGTCTCCACGGCACCGGGTATTGGGGGGACCGTGTTCAATCGGACGTGAGTCGCGATTCTAGAAGAGAGGCCTGGGGACAATCAGGTACGGTCCCCAGATACAAAAAACCGCGTCTGACCGAAATCAGACGCGGTGTCCTTCGAGAAAATGGTCGTGGTGAGAGGATTTGAAGCTCCGGTTCCCATGTTCCGAACGTAGCGCGCTACCGGACTGCGCTGCACCGCTGTCGCTCGCACCAAGTTCAATTGTCTGATGGGGAAGGATTCGTTCGGGGTCTAGAGCAGGTTGCGGAATTGACGAAGCTTGGACACCGATTCTGGCAAGCCTTGCTTTTCAAGGGTATTGAGCAGTTCATCCGGATCGGTTGGGGGATTGCGCAGGCATGCCCGCTGCCGGTTCAGGATCGCGCATACCGCGCCGCAAGAATGATTCAAAACGTTTCCCACAAACTCATCGGGATGCTGTGCTTGAATCCCAAACACCGACAACGCGCTTTCCGGAAAGTCTCGGAGATTAAACGTCACAATAACCTCCGCGCTGGTGTGAATCGCGGCAGCAAGCACGTGGCGATCATCGGCATCCGGCAGAGATAGCGTGTCAATCAGATGCTCATGTCCCGCAACGAGGCAGTCGCGCACGGCGTCGTTCATCAGCATTCGCGTGCGCACAAGGCGCTCCGGGGCAAGTCCGGGATTGTTCCGACAGACATTCCGGATCCACTCGTCGTGGATAGTATCCGTCCATCGCGCACGAACGAGTCCGGCATGGGCGAGCCTTACGAGCAGATCGCGAAGTGGCGCAGGATAGAGTACGTTGGCGTCATATATGGTGGTGAGCGGGCGTAGCGTCACACCACGCCGAGCTCCTCGGTCTCGGCGGACAATTGGTCCAGAATCATTGCCCTGGCGTCGTCGTCCTTCCGCTTGTAGGCCATCAGGTCATCAAAGCGAAGGCGGCGATACTTGCCGACCATCCGGCTGGGGATCTTCTTCTCGTCCAGTAGCTTTACGACATAGGGGCGGGACACGTTGAGCAAGTCGGCGGCTTGCTGGGTGGTCAACTCGGCATTGGTAGGAATAAGCGTGACGGCGTTGCCCTGGGCCATTTCGCTGAGGGCGTGGCGAAGGAGTTCGAGAACCGCGCGCGGCATGGTAATTGTTTCTTTGGTTTCATCGTCGACGAGCTGGATGCGAACACTGGCGTGTCGCCCAATTTTATGCGCCGCCAGTCGTTGACTGGATTCAAGCGCAAGCGCTTGCTCCGCTTTCGTGGGCGGGACAGTTTCGAAGGTGTCGGACATGATTGATTTCATAGCGGTACGCTCCTGATCATCTTGTGATAAGTCTATCACATCAGCGAAATGGCCGCAATAGTCGAAATACTCGAAACGGATGGGTAAGGTCCGAGGACACGAGAGATGGGGGTAGAAGGTGATGTAAAGGCGCAGCACGATTCTTGAGGGGACTGTTTCCAACTGCCCCACAGTCAAGACGCTACATGCGGGTCACGGGCCAATCGGAAATACAAAAAAACCGCGTCTGACCGAAATCAGACGCGGTGTCCTTCGAGAAAATGGTCGGGGTGAGAGGATTTGAACCTCCGGCCCCTACGTCCCGAACGTAGTGCGCTACCGGACTGCGCTACACCCCGAAGGTGACCAAGTATAGTATGTTTCGGCGGGTGGCATCAAGTTTTTGTGCTGTCGCTTGTGGGCCCGCTCGGGCGTTGGGCGGCTTCTGTATTTCTCCATTGACAAGAAAAGTTGTCAATGCTACCATGGACTCATGCTCGCTCTTGAAATCATCGAAAATCCACACGCCGCCGCCGTGGCCCTCGACCCGATCCGGAGCCGTCTCCTGTCGGAGTTGGCGGAGCCCGCTTCGGCGGCCACATTGGCGGCGCGCGTGGGCCTGACACGGCAGAAGGTGAATTATCACCTGAACGCCCTCCAAGCCCACGGTCTCGTGAAGTCCGCGAGCCAGAAGAAGTGGGGCGGGCTCACGGAGCGACTGCTCGTGGCCACCGCTTCGCAGTATGTCGTTTCGCCCGTTGCACTCGGCAGCGCGGGTGCCGATCCGGGCCGCACAGCGGATCGCCTTTCCGCGAGTTACCTTGTGGCCCTGGCCGCGCGCGTAATTCGCGAAGTGGGAGGGCTCGTGCGCGCGGCGCGGGACACAGGCAAGCGCCTGCCCACGCTCTCGCTGGACACGGAGATTCGCTTTCGGTCCGCCGCCGATCGCGTGGCCTTCAGCAAGGAACTCGTCAGCGCCGTAGCGACGCTGGCCGCAAAGTATCACGATGAAACGGCGCCGGGAGGCCGACCACACCGCTTGCTGGTGCTGGCCCACCCGCTGCCCCATGAAAACCCCGAGGAGGCAAGGGATGTCCATCAGGAAAAAAGATAACGGTTCGCGCTTTGTCGAGATGGTGGTGGAGGTGCCGGGCACGCCGGAAGAGGTCTGGGCCGCCATCGCCACGGGGCCGGGCATCTCGTGCTGGTTCACGCCCACGACGGTCGAGGAGCGCGCAGGCGGCACCATCACCTTCGAGCTCGGTCCGGACATGGAAAGCACCGGCCGGATCACGAACTGGAAGCCGCCTCACCAGCTCGACTATGAAGAACGCGACTGGATGGAAGGCGCCCCACCCCTCGCCACGGAAGTCCGCATCGAAGCGAAGGAGGGCGGCGTGTGCGTCATGCGGATGGTTCACAGCCTCTTTGCCAGCGGTGAAGACTGGGACGATCAGCTCGAATCCATGGAGAACGGCTGGCCGCCCTTCTTCACTATACTCAAAGAGTATATGAAGCACTATCGCAATCTTGCTTGCACTTCGGTACGCTTAATGGCGAAGTCCCCGGAGCCCGAGCCGCAAACCTGGGTACGGTTACAGGCGGCCTTTGGGCTGGAGGGATTGACTGTAGATCGGCCTTTTTATTCTCTCCCATCTGCGGGCTTAAGTCTCGGCGGCAGCGTGATGCAGCTCGGCACGGCGACGTGTCCCCACCAGGCCATGCTCCGCCTCGATAAGCCCGGTCCTGGCTTCGTGACCATGGGCGCTTACACCTGGGGCGGGGACGTGTTGGCCTCTGCGAGTTTCTACTTCTACGGCGAAGAGGCCAGCGCGATGGCAACCGCAATGCAGAAGGAATGGGAGGTGTGGTTCGCCGCACAATTTTCCGAGGAGATAGAATAGTTTGCCCCAGGCTTTTTTCAGCCATCCCCGTAAGCCGCGGGGTAAGCTCAAAACCCATTCGACCATCCCAATAAAGTGAGGACACGATGAAACGCTTGATGCTTTTTTCCTGCTTTGCCGCCGCGCTGCTGGCGACGACCCTGCTCTCCGCCCAGAACGAGCCCCAGATTCCGGAACCACAGAAGGAGCACGAGTGGCTTAAGCAATTCGTGGGCGAATGGGATTCTGTGAGCATGGCTGCGTCGCCGGGACAACCTGAAATGGAGTGCAAGGGCACCATGAGCGCCCGCATGCTCGGCGGCTTCTGGGTTGTCAATGAGAGCAAGGCCAACGTAATGGGGACCGAGATCAATTCCATCCAAACCATCGGCTACAACACGGAGAAGAAGAAATACGTCGGCACCTGGGTCGATTCCGCCTTCAACCATATGTGGCAATACGAAGGAAACGTCGATGAATCTGGAAAGAAGCTCTCCCTCGAAGCCACCGGTCCGGATATGACGGAGCCGGGCAAGACGGGGAACTATCGCGACAGCTACGAGTTCAAGTCGGCCGATGAAATCCTGGTAAAGTCGGAGACGATCATCGAGGGCAAATGGGTCACTTTCATGCATGGCACAATGACGCGGAAGAAGTAAGGAAAAGGGCCACGGGCGCCCGAAAAGCGACTGGAGAAGCTGAATGAGCCTCAAAAAAGATCACACCGGCCGCCGTTGGGTGGAAGTGGAAATCGAAGTCCCGGGCACGCCGCAGGAAGTCTGGGAGGCCATCGCAACCGGCCCCGGCATCTCCTCCTGGTTCGTGCCCACCGAGTTCGAAACCGGCGAAGACGGCACGCCCGTCAAGGTCGTCTCCCACTTCGGCCCCGGCAACAGCATGGACTCCGTCGCGGAAATTTCTGAGTGGAAGCCGCCCCATCGCTTCAACGCCACCAGCAAAGACCTCGGGCCCGACGCCCCCGAAATCGCCACCGAGTGGATCGTCGAAGCCCGCTCCGGCAGCACCTGCACCGTCCGTGTGGTCCACAGCCTCTTTGCCGACAACGACGACTGGGACAATCACGTCGCGGGCTGGGAAAGTGGCTGGCCCTGGTTCTTTCAGATTCTCCGACTCAGCCTGTTGGATTTTCGCAACCAGCCCTGTCGCGCCTTCCGCATCATGGGCGCGACCGGTGGCGACCCAGCCCAGGCCTGGGCCTATTTCACCAAAGCAATTGGCCTCAAAGAATGCACCGTTGGCGGTCTCTGCCAAGCCCCCGGCGGAATGCCGCCCCTCATCGGGCGCGTGAAGAAAACCGGCGAAGGCGGCCACGAGCACGCCGCGCTCATCCGCCTCGACGAGCCCTGCGCGGGCATCCTCTCCACCTTCGCCATGCCCATGGGCGGCGCGGTGTATCTCATGCTCGATTTCTTCCTCTACGGCAAGCGCGCGGAAGAGGCGGCGAGCAAGTGGGAGCCCCATTGGCGGACGTGGATGGCCGAGCGCTATCCCATGCCGGAAGGGGACAGTGGCCGATTGGCCGATGATTGAAGGTGTGGGTGGTGTTGTCCAGCCAATCGGAAACTGTACCGACAGGGCATGTTGCCCATATGTCGGCGATTCCCTTCAACGTTACAGGGACAGCAGCGACTTCAGAGACCGCAGGTGGTGATTGACTCCGTTCTCATTCTGCTGTCCCTGAAGTCGCTGCCGTCCCTGCAATTATCTAAGCACACCGCATCCTTCGGAGGCTCCAAATAATAGGTCTTGACAAAGTATTACGCCTGTAATATAGTTTCAATTACAACCGTAATACATGGAGGCCCCGATGGACAACTTGCCCAGAATTTCCGAAGCGGAGTGGTCGGTGATGGAGGTCGTGTGGCAGCAAGCCCCGCGCACCGCCAACGAAATCGTGGAGGCGCTCCGCGACGCGACCCGGTGGAATCCTAAGACCGTCAAAACCCTCATCAACCGCCTGCTCAACAAAGGCGCGCTGATCTACGAACTCGCGGGACGCACCTACCTCTACTCACCCGCCGTGGCCCGCGATCAGATGGAACACCGCCTCGTGGGCGGCATCATCGAGAGTGCCTTCAAGGGCAGCGCCCACCGGCTCATTCTCCGCGCCCTCGAGAGCGGCGAAACCACCCGTGAAGAACTCGACGCCATCAAGGCGTTGATTGCGGCATACGAAACTAAAGGGGAGGACGCACAATGAGCGGAATGACGGGAGCATTGGCGGAAGCCGTGGGCATGGGCCTGCTGCATTTTGCGTGGATTGGACTGTTGATCGGGGCGATATTGGTACTCGTCCTATCAGCGCTACGCGGTCGTACGCCGCAATTGCGCTACGCGGTCGCCCTGGCGGGTTTTATCGTGCTGGCCTGCGTGCCGGTTGCCACGATTTCCCGCAGCGTCGCCGTTGCCGATCTGCGCGCAGGGGAGCACGTCATTCCCGGCGAAAGCTGGACCTTGGTTTCCCTTGACTTCCTGGACAACGCTGCCACATCCTCGCCGGAGCGACGACTTCCCATTGCCCGAGCGCTGGGTAGTTCGCCCGTCGGCGTCCCCCGTATTTCAGCGTTACCATTGCTGCGTCAATGGGCGGAATGGGCGCGCGCTTCCTCTCGCGAGGCCGCGCCATGGATCGCCGTGGGATGGCTCACCGGTGTCGCCGGATTGGGTCTGCGCCTGCTCGCGGGCATGCACTACGCGCGGGGCGTCGGTCGGCGGGGAACATCGCCTTTGGACCTGCGCTGGCAGGCACGCCTGGATGAGTTGACGTCGAGCGTACGAATGCGCCGGAGCGTGCGTGTGTTCCAGAGCACCATAGCTTCCGTACCCCTCGTCGTCGGTTGGTTCCGTCCCGTGATTTTGATGCCCGCGACCCTGTTCACTGGACTCCCCGCAAAGCAGGTGGAGTTGCTCCTGGCGCATGAACTCGCCCACATCAAACGGCTGGATCCGCTTGTGAACTTATTCCAGGTGCTGGTAGAGACCCTGCTTTTCTTCCATCCCGTCGTCTGGTGGCTTTCGCGCCGCATTCGCGAAGAGCGGGAGCTGTGCTGCGACGACTTTGCCGTGGAATTGTGCGGTGGCCGCGCAGACTACGCCCAGGCCTTGCTCCAACTCGCGGAATCGACTCTTCGGAGTCCAGCGCTCGCCCTTTCCGCGCGGGGAGGCACCTTGCGGCACCGGATTAACCGCGTTCTCGGCGTTCCCGCAACTCGGGAAAGAATGAGCGCGTCGGGAAGCATGGCCGTGGTTATGCTTGCGTTGTGCGGCCTGTTGGTGACGGGAATTGCCTGGGCGGAGTTTAATCGATTTGACGATGACTCGCCTGCAACAGCGGGGGCCGCGTCCTCGTCCGCCGTCCAAATTTCGGAAGCTCCAAAGCTTGCGTCCGAAGCAGGAACAACACCTGAACCCGCGCTGGACATCGCCACAAGCAACACGCCTGCTTCCATGTCGCAGGCTTCAGAGGAAGCGCCGCTGGAATGGCCGCCAATTCCCTATCGTGCCGTAACCGGATTTGGCGTTTTCGACTCGTCACCCATTGGGCAGCCTGTGTTCGATGGACCGGCTGTCACACCCGAGGAGCTTGTTGCGGAAGTTTCGGGCGAGGTTGCACTCCCGGCTCCGTCGGTGGACGCCCTATTATCAACCGCAACGATGGTTGATGCAGGTTCTGGCGTGCTCGCGAAGCACGAGGGAGCAGATGCTCAGGTCGCAGATGCCGAGTTCCCCTCAAGCGGTGACATATCCGTTGGAGAGGTGGCACTGGATTCTAACGTGGTCTCGGCCCCTTCGCCCAAGGCCATCGAGTTGCATTCGCGTCCCGCGGACGAGTCACAGAAGCAACTTCTCGAAAAGCTCGCCGAGCCTGTCAATATGGAATTCGTTGACATGCCAGCGGACGAGTTTCTCAGGTCGCTCGTCGATATACTCGGAATCGACATTCGCTACATACTCCCCGTCAAGCCGACCGAAATTCCCGTCGTGAAAATGTTTGAGTTTGACGAGGGCAACCTGAGCGATGCTTTAGAAGCTATACTTCCTCAGGTCGGCCTTTCCCACTGGGTGGGGCCGGGATACCTTCTGGTGGGAACGCCCGAACAGATAGCCTCGGCGCGGGATGCCGCCGAGGGCGAAGTTGATGTCGGCGCACTCACTCGAATCCTGGTGAACGACCACGTTAGTCGCGAGCACGTCTATACCGTACTGGAACGATGGGCTCGGCGGTACAACCTAAGTTTCTTTATCGACCCCTATGTCGTGGGTGCGGTCGACGGGCCGGACGGCGACTCCTTCGAGACGGACGGCATCGTGGCGGCGTCGGATTTCAATGCGGTGCCGATGAGCGAAGCGCTGTTCTCTTTGCTTGCGCCGTTGGGACTGGGATACATCTACGTTGAATATGATTCGGTCTCCGGTGTTTGTGTAAGCACGCCAGAACGGCTCGAAAACGCTCAATCAAATCAGATGTCGCAGGCGCAGATCGATATTCGTGTGTTTCAGGGGCCCACCCAGTCTGTCGCGGCCGCAGCCAATTCGATTGAAAACGCTGCGCCTGTCGTGTTGGGCGACAACGCCCGCGTGTTTCACATCAGTGACGGAAATGATTGGGAGGACGCGACAACCTATGTGAAGCGGAATGGCATCGATGTATCCGAATTGATTTCAGCACCCCGTCTCACAGTTTCAGATCACCACAGCTTCTCCCTTGTTCCTCATCTCAAGGTAATGACTCGAAGTGACAACGTCCGATTGTCGCCGATCTACACATCCAGTGTTCCTGTCAAAGAGAAAGCCGTGGAAGGGACTGGCAGAGAACCTTCTGAAAGAAGAGGGGAGCTTCAACTTATCTCTCCGCCATATTGTGTTTTTCCTCGTGGGGGACACGATGTCGCGATTCCAAACGATTTCGTCTTCCGGGGTGGATGTGGTGGGGGCGCAGATGGGCCTCAAGTACCAAGTCAGGACGCGCTGGACCCTCTGTCAGGTTCAGTATTCAGACGACAACATGCCGGAGTGATCGCTGACCTCACCAAAAACTTCATGTACCCTGGCCACAAGATTAATGTGAACGGACGGGTACCGCTGCGTTCTGGTCGGCGGGGCAAAGGCACCTCCGGAGGACGTGTCGAGCCAGAGTCGATGTACCACGCTGGATTCATCGCGGCTTGCTCCGTGGCCAGGTCAGGCGCGGGTTATGATGTCGCGTTTTTTAGCCAGTATCGGGAGACTCAGATGGGAGAGGTGCCCTGGCGGGCTTTTCAATGCGACTACAGCGTGAAGGAAGGTGAGGTTATGGGCTTCGTGTCGCCCTCGGAGTTGGAAGGCATGTCGGTGATAACCTTGGTTCGTGTCACACCCGTTGAGGACGTGGAAGGTTCCGGGCTGACAGGCTCGTAACCTGAATCAGTGCGACGTGTCGAGAATTCAAGCGGAATTGGGACTTTTGTAAATGATTGCGAAGCCATTGTGATTTAGTCGCGACATATTTTATGGGACTTCTATTTCACATTGCCTTCAACCCACTGCGCAACTCTTTATCGATTCTGACGGGAGAAGCCCAACCGCCTTTGAAGCAGGTAGTACCGTCACCCACAATCTCCCGCGGCGGAGCCGCCCCGAGTGTGGGTGGCACCCGGGGCAGGCCTTACTCGGGAGGCAGTCCCCATTCCATCCCGCGCTATACATCCGCCGCCCCGCCGTAGTATCCTTGCGGCACCATGCGGCAGAACATGGACCTGATTGCGGGCGCGAGAGTTGGAATGACCCAGATATTGCAGAATGATACGTTTTTGCGTGCCCTTCGGGGCGAGAAGACCCCCTACACCCCCATCTGGATGATGCGGCAGGCGGGCCGTACCGATCCGGCCTATCTCAAGCTCAAGGAAGAGGCCGCGCTGCCGTTGGAGGACTTGTTTCGCCATCCGGCTTATGCCACGGAAATCACCTTGCTGCCCAAGCGCTTCGGGGTGGACGCGCTCATCTATTTTCAGGATATCCTCACGCCCCTGACGCCCATGGGCGCCCATTTTGTCTTCGCACCCGGTCCCAAGTTGGTGGACAAGGTGGAGAGCGTCGCGGATGTGGACCGGCTTCACGGCTACGACGTGGAAGCGGAGCTGCCCTTCGTCCAATACACCTTCGAATCGATCTTTGATCAACTCGATGGGGAACTTCCCGTTTTGGGCTTTGCCGGGTCGCCCTTGACCCTGGCGGTGTTCATCCTGGAAGGTAAGAGCTTTGGCGAGACGGCCTCCCGCGCGATGGCTTTCATGGCGGAGCAGCCCGAGGCGCTCCACCGCCTGCTGGACCGCATCACCGAAATGACCATCGCGTACCTCACCTATCAGGCCCGCTGCGGGGTTGCCGCAGTCCAGCTTTTCGAGTCGGCGGCTTTCCTGTTGACGCCTGAGCAGTATCACGAGTTCGCCCTGCCCTACCAGCAGCGGATCTTTGCCGCGCTGAAGAGCGTCGTGCCCACGATCAATTTTGCACGGGAGTGGAACTCGCTGGAAGACCTCGACGCGGGCGGCGCGGACGTCATCAGCCTGCCGTCCACCATTCACCTGCGCGATGCCCGAGCGCAACTGGGTGCAGACCGCGTCTTTCAGGGCAATGTAGACAATCACCTGCTGGCCTATGGCAGCGAAGAAGACATCGCGGCCGCCGTGGAAGATTGCGTACTCGCCGGGGAACACCGGGGCCATTTGTTCAATCTGAGCCACGGGCTTCTGCGTGAAACGCCCTTTGATCGTGTACTTCGGCTCGTGGAACAGGTCCACGCCGTGCGTTGTCCCTAACCCGGGAGTTGCCTGCCGTGCGAAATCAGATACGACTTGCGCTGGTCATGATATTGGCGGGCAGTCTGACCTTTGGCGGCTGCGCCGTGCCCAGGGCCATAGGAAAAACCGCCGGTGGGGTCGTGAAAACCGCAGGCAAGGTGGTCTCCGGCACGGCGAAGGCGGTCACGAAACCGCTGCGGTAGTAATTGACAATTGACAATTGACAATTGACAATGATGGCAGGCATGAGACGACGAAGTTAATATCGAGATGCCGCAACGCCATTCGGGGCAAAGACCGCATATCTCACAAGACGCGTCCAATCCGCCATATCGGTCCAATACTCACTTTGCTCGCATTCGTTGTCCATTGTCCATTGCCAATTGTCAACTATCAACTGCCCCAATTCCATATGCTATACTCCGAATCTTAACCCGTTTGCAAAGGAGAACTCATGGCTACGGTAGGGTACGGAATTATCGGTTGCGGCAATATTGGGCCGATTCATGCGGCCGCAATTGCGGAAGTGCGCGGCGCGAAACTGGTGGGCGTGGCCGACGTGCGGCTGGAGACGGCGCAGAAGCTGGCGGGACAATATGGGGCGGCGGCCTTCGACAACTACAAGGAAATGCTCAAGCGCCCGGATATTCAGGCGGTGTCCCTCTGCGTGCCCAGCGGCATGCGCGCCGAAATAGCGGTGGATATCGCAAAGGCGGGCAAGCACATCCTCTCCGAAAAGCCCCTGGACGTCACCACGAAGCGTATCGACACCATCATCAACGCGGCGGACAAAGCGGGCGTGAATCTTGGCTGCATTTTTCAGAGCCGCTTCGCCGAAGGTGCGGAGCAAATCCGTACCGCCGTTGAACAGGGCCGCTTCGGCAAGTTGGTACTCGGCGACGCCTACATCAAGTGGTTCCGTTCGCAGGCGTACTACGACAGTGGCGCATGGCGCGGAACGTGGAAATTCGACGGTGGCGGCGCGCTGATGAACCAGGGCATCCACTACATCGATCTCCTCCAGTGGTTCATGGGCCCGGTAAAATCGGTTTATGCGCGCACGGCCCTGGTGGCCCACGAGCGCCTGGAAGTGGAAGATCTGGCCACCGCCATTCTCGAGTTTGAGAATGGCGCCCAGGGTGTGATCGAAGGCAGCACGGCTATCTATCCCGGCCATCCGGCCCGCATCGAGATCCACGGCACCGAAGGTAGCGCCGCCATGGAAGACGGCAAAGTAGTCTCCTGGAAGTTCAGCAAGTCCAAGCCCGTGGACAAAAAGATCGAAGCTGCCATGGCGGGTGACTCGGCCCTTGGTTCGGGCGCTTCCGACCCCCTGAGTGGCTTGAAGATCGAAGGTCACCGCCGCCAGATAGACGACTTCACCAAGGCCATACAGAACGGTCGTCAGCCCGCCATTCAGGGCCGGGAAGGTCGCCTGGCCGTGGCCCTGATCGAAGCGATTTACAAGTCCGCGAAGACGGGCAAGGTGGTCAAGCTCTAGTCGGAGGCGGCAGGGGCGATGACAGGTCCGTCCGCTAAGGCGCGGGCCTGTGGCAGCAACAGGATCGTAAACAGACGCGCCCCGGCGCGCAGGGAAGCACACCCCATGAAACAGTTCTTCAAAGTTGTCTTCGCGGCGTCGCTGGTGTGTCTGGCGGCTATGGCGCAGGGTCAGGAGCTCACGCCGGAACAGGCGGCCCAGGTAATCGCCCACGTGGGCGATGAAGTGATCACCGCCGGTGAGTTTGCCCGAGATATCCAGTTCAAAGTGCGGCAGATTGAGCAGACCACGGGACAAAAGGTCAACCCCGATCTTCGCTTCCGCCGCGCCCTGCTCACTGAGGTCATCAATAGCCGCATCCTGGGTATAGTCGCGCGGAATGCGGGTACCGCCGTGTCCGACGAGGATCTGGAAAAGGAATTTCAAGAGCGCAAGGGCCTATTTGACAGTGAGGAGGCCTACCAGGGCTACCTGCAACGCATCAACATGACCGAGGCCGCCCTGAAAGAGAATATTCGCTCCCGCTTGCGCGTCAAGAACTTTGTCGACCAGAAGACCGGTGAGTTGAACGCGACCGACGAAGAAATCACCAAGGCCTACGAAAAGCTGAAGGCCGAAGGCAAGATGAACCGGAAAGAGAAGACGCGGGACATCGCCGTGATGCTGCTCCGGGCCAAGGGTGGATCGGACGAGGATTGGCGCAGTGCCGAAGAGCGGGCCAACGCGGCCCGGGCGCGGGTCCTGGCGGGCGAGGCCTTCGAGACCGTGGCGCGGGAACTTTCCGAAGATCCCGCCACCGCGCCCCGAGGTGGCGTGCTCCGGGAAATGAAGATAGGCAGTTTCTATCCTGAATTGGAGACCGCCATGGACGGCTTGAAGCCCGGCGACATCTCGGCGCCGGCGCGGAGTGTCATGGGCTGGTACGTCATCACGATTCTGAAGGAAAATGAGCCGGGAATTGTGCCTATCGAGTCCACGAGGGATATCCTTCACGATCAGGTTATCGAAGGAAAGCGCAGAGAAATTATATCGGCGATTGTGGCGGATGCGCAGAAGTTGATCCGGGTCGAGCTGCTCGATCAGCCCGCCCCGACATTACCCGCCGCGCCTGCGGAACCCCTCACGCCCCCTGTGCCCCTTCCATCCACACCCGATGTGCCTGTGCCCTCGCCAGAACCGGCGCCCGCACCCGATGCCGACACGCCCGTTCCCGCGCCGAGCTGATGGCTTGCAAGCCCCAGGACGCGAAACGCGGAATAGAGATTCTTCAAAAGAATGAGGATGGGTTGAATGAGTAGAGTCCTGAAAATCGGGTTGGTCGGCGCGGGCATGTTCGGCGGCGATGTCCACCTGCGTACCTACTGTCAGTTGCAGCAGAATGGAATCCTGCCCTGGCTGGGCCGGCTCGGTCTGGACAACATGGCCCGCGCGCTCGGCGACATCCAGGTGGATTTTGTAGCCCTGGCCACCAACACGCCCGGCTCCTGCGCGCGAAAGCTCGACGAGTACGGCAAACTGGGGATGAACTTCGCCACCTATCACGGCGACACGCCCTGGCTCGATCTTCTCGATGCCCATCCCGATCTGGATATTCTCGCCGTGGCCACACCGGATCACCTCCATGCCGCCCCCATCCTTGCGGCCCTGAATCGCGGTGTCCACGTCATCACCGAAAAGCCCATGACCCTCCTGACCGAAGAGGCCGATGCCATTATCGATGCCTCAAAGAAGGCCGGTCGTCTCGTCGGTGTCGATATGCACAAGCGCTATGACCCCGATCACCTGAGCATCCGCGACAAAATATCCCAGCGCATCGGCGAACCGCTCTATGGCCGCGCCGTGCTCGAAGAGCCCCTCGAAGTCTCCACGGAGGTCTTCAAGAACTGGGCCGCCAAGAGCGACCCCTTCAGCTATGTGGGCTGCCACTGGACCGATCTGTACATCGCCTATTTCGGCGTGAAACCGGTATCCCTCCACGCCGTGGGCCAGAAGAAAAAGCTCCGCAAGGAGCACGGCATGGACGCCTTCGACGCGGTCCAGGTCAAGGTACAGTTCGACAACGGCATGAGTATCGACTTTATCAACAACTGGATCGTGCCGGACAAGTTTGAAGCGCCGGTGAACCAGGAGAGCCAGCTCTTCGGCACCCACGGCATGGTGGAGTCCGACAGCCAGTACCGCGGCCTGCGTTTCTGCACCACCGAACGCGGCACCCAGACCATGAACAGCCACTTCACCCGCGACGTCACCCGGGAAGACGGCAGCCTCGCCTATGTGGGCTACGGCGTGGACAGCCTCGTGGTCTGCATCGAGAAAGTGGCCGAGATGAAGTTCCTCGGGAAGTCGCTGGATGACGTGGAAAAGGGCTATCCCAACGCCACGGAAGCCCGACTTTCGGTCCTGATCGTGGACGCGGCGCGCGAAGTCATTCAGCGGAACCAGACCTATATCGAAGCGGGCAAGGGAGCGCCCGTCACCGCCGTCTTCAACGAGCAGGGCATCACCATCTACGATCCCTATGCCGGCCCCTCCGTGATCTACAACCGCCCCGTCTGATGCGATGCTCGCCGGGCGCCCCTACCTTCTGATACTTGCCGCATTGGCCGCCCTGCTGGCCTGTGTGGCGGGTGGCTTTGGCGTGATGCGCTATTTCGCCGAGGCCGGCTTTCCGTGGCAGGCCAGTTTGTCCTGGCAGCAGATGGAAGGGTTGACCGGCGCGCAGGCTATCGCCAGTACGGCGCTGGAAATCGAACTCGCTCCCGAAGAAGGCAGCCTGGAGGGCAAAGCAACCCTCGCCATCACCACGCCGGGGGGCGACGGCTCCCAGGTCATCCTCCTGCTCAATGACGCCCTCGACGTGGATGATCTGAGTTTCGAGGGGCAGTCCGTTTCCTCGCGCCGCAACGGTGAGCGCCTCCTAATTCAGCTACCGCCTGGAGCGACCACGGGACAGCTCGTGGTGACCTACAGCGGCGTGCCCAAACCCGGAAATGAATCGCCGCTGATTGTTACGCCCGACGAGTTTGTCGCGGACCGCCTCCAATTCTGGTATCCCGTGGATCTGAAGAGTTTTTCCACCCTTTCCGTTGCGGCCACGGTGCCGGAAGATTTCGAAGTCGCCTGGAGCGGCACCCTGCTCGACAATCAAGTTCAGGAAGGTCGACGCACCGTCCGCTGGGAGGAAAGTCGGCCTGTCCTCGCCGCCGGTTTCGCCGCCGGGCGCTACCAGAAGATTTCCCGCGTTCAGGGCAGCATCCGGTGCAACATCTATGGGCGCGCGCTCGACGCCGCCCGCGCCGAGACGTGGCTTTCGGATCTGGGCGATTCCTACAACTATTTCCATGCCCAGTTGGGCCCCGACGGCTTCAATCAACTGAATCTCGTTCTCAGCGACGAGATCGAAGGCGCGGGACATCTGGGCGGACCCACGCTGCTGTGCAACCCCTCCCAACTCCAGAACGGTGACGCGTCCTTTGTGCTGCTCGCACACCATGTGGCGCGAAACTGGTGGGGCGAGACCGTGTCCGGTCGCTGGTTCAGCAGCCGTCCGGAAGCGGGGGAGTGGTTGATGACCGGCCTCTCCGAGTACAGCGCCTGGCAGGCCCTGCGCACCCTCAAGGGACGCCGCGCCTATCTGCGCCATCAGGAATCGCTCTACTGCCCGCCCGAGATTCCCGGGCCCATGAAGGCCTATAACCTGGAGCGTCACCTGCTCCCCGCCGACACCCTCGATGAACGGCTCTTCACGGTACGCGGCCCCTACACGGCCGCCATGCTTGCCGAATACATCGGTGCCGACGCTTTCGCCCGTGCCTGCCGCAATTTCATGTCCGTACACCGATACAGTACGGTCTCCTACGCGGCATTGCTGCACGAAATGACCCTGGCCTCCGAAAAACCCCTTGACGAACTTGTCCGCGTCTGGTTCGACCGGCCCGGTGCGCTGGACTACGCGATCGCCGGCGTTACCCAGGAGGGCGGCCGGGTCCATGTGACGGTGGAAAACGTCGGCGACATTCCCGCCTACGTGCCCATGGAGCTGGGCCTGGTCATGGAAGATGGTTATCAGGTACAGACCATTGAACCCGGCATGCACGGCGATACCCTGAGTTTTACGTTGAGTGGCCCCCTCAAACGGGTCGTGCTGGACCCGGAATTCTCCGTAGCGGACATGCGTCGTACCAACAACGCCTGGCCGACAACCCAGTGGCCCCAGGCGCTCAGTGTGTCGACTAGCGGGCGGATAGCCCTCATGAGCCAGTTGGAGTGGGGCAGCGAACGGTCGCACAGGCTCTGCCTGTTTCCGCTGGCCGGACGCAATCCTGAAGTTGCCGTGGAAATGGCCGGGCCCATGCCGCTGAATCTGGCTTGGGATCCGGCGGGCCAGCAACTGGCCATTCAGCGGCGGGAGTCGGCGGGCCTCTGGAGGGACAACCAGTGGCAACCTTTCGACGGGAACGATGCTGTCTTTCTCGGCTGGACTGAAACAGGACCCCTTCTCTGGCGCGATGGGCGGATCGATACTGCCGCTGCGACGCCGTCCCCCGAGGGCGAAATGCTTCCCCGACCCAGGGCGGGATACGCCGATCTTCAGGCGGGCAGCGACCGTCTGGCCTACCTGACGGAGGACGGGGTTCTGGTGTCCTGGGAGGCCGAGACCCAATCGCTCAAGATCGTGCAGGAAAATGTACGCCTCTCGGGAAATCTGCGCTGGCGCGGCGGGACCAACGAAATCATCTATTTCGAGGAAAGCGGCGGACTGGTTTCGGTGACCCCGGATTCCCTGGTGGTGACCACCCTCCTCCATCGAAACTATCCCATCGTGCAGGCAAAGATCAGCGAAGAAGGTGGTCGTGTGGCGTGGGTGGATCCCGCCGGACTCTTGCGCGGCATGACCCCGGGAGAAGGCGAGCCGGTGTATATTTCACTTCCGGGCGAAGTCATCGATTTCGCCTGGGAAGGGGAGGATGCGCTGGTGGCCATCGCGGCGTCCATACCACGGCGGCTCCCCATGCGTTTCCACGCGGACTACACCCTCTGGCGCATTCCCGTGTCCACGTGGAAGGGGCTTCAACTGCCCTACGACCCGTTCGTATTCGCCGAGGCCGCAAGCGCCATGGAGCTGTTCACGCTGCCGTGATAGTGCGTAACCGACCACGGCACCATGCAGGGCGCCGCAGATCCCAATCGTGCGGCACATATCCATTCCAATGCGTGGTCTCTTCGGTATCGCAGATTCTCAGATCTTAACCACCCCAAGACCCGTCGAGATTTGAAACTCCAACCTCACGGCCTGTACATCAACACGGTCCCAACCGTGGCCGCCGTCATCGTTTCCGACGGCAAGGACGCCTCCGTGTGGGACAGCACATAGCGGGCCTGCGTGTCCAGCGCCGTCAGTGAAATTGCGATAGGACCTTCCGGCAAAGCGGCTAAATCGACGATGGTCTCGGTCGCCTCGACAGGAAAAAGTTGCTTCTTGCCGTTGATCGATAGTTCGAAGCCCGACGGCGCCTTGCCAACCCAGGTCCACCGCAGGGGCAGGGTCGCGCCGCTGACGCGCTGGCCGTAGCCGGGCTGATCGAGGGCGACCACGGTGGTCTCCGGCGCGGGCTGATGATAGCAGTCGACCAGGGCCCGCAGCAGATTCAGGTAAAGAAAGCCCCAACCACCTTCGCCGCGATAGGCGTGGGCCGTCAAGCTCACGGGCTCGATGTCGTCGCTCAATTCCACGCTGTAGGAATCCACATACATGTCCCGGGCGGGGCCGTAGCCACCGCCTTCCCACTGGCCGGCATACTCCTGAAACTGGTGAATCTGCAGGAAGCGTGGCCGATGCTGGATCGCCGTCTTGAAGCTTTCCGTCAGGGTCCAGCCCCCTTTGCGGCCATAGGCCCCTTCACCTTTCCACCCGGTGCCCCCGAAAAAGGCAGAGGATACTGTCAGTGCCTCCGGCTGCCCTTCGAAAGGGGTCGGCACCGGTGTCAACGTGGCGTCCATCCACGACCAGAAGCCGTGCTCGGCGTGGTCGTTAAATTCATGCATGAACGACTGATACCGCACCGTAAAGAGGCTTTCATCAAGGCGGGCCGCGCCCGTCGTATCCTTCCACGCGGGTCCGCCACCGCTATGGGCCAGGAACAGGGGCTTGTCCTGGTAAAGTTCGAAAAGCCCCGTGAACCTCGGATTCCGGACATAGGTGTTGTGAATCCAGTTCATCTCTTCGTTCACCGCTGCCACCGTCGTGGCGGGCCCGTTGTTCAGGCCGCCATACAGCACGACCGTCGGTACCGGGTTGGCCTCATCGCGCAGGGTGGCCAGGGTTTCAAGCAGCATCGTTGTTGCGTGAATGATCTCGTTCGTGTGGTCGCCCCGCTCATCCCAATGCGCCTTTTCCCACAGATGGTTCGTCCAGTCCACCACCAGAAAATCGATGCCCGACTCGATCAGCCAGATCATCTGCTGCCGGGTCACGTCGGGATTCCAGGACCAGTACAATCCCGTTAGTGGTACTGCCGGTGTGGAGCTCCAGTTGGCATTTCGGGGCGTGAACCAGGGCTCAAATTGGATGCCGACGCGCCGATCCGGATCGCCCGCCGGGCGGACCAGCGCACGCCGGTACACGTCGACCGTCACCGGGGCCGAAAGATCGATGCCGGCCAGATCGAGGGGAAGGGGCGTCCCCGCGATGTCATAGCTGCGGTTGTCCAGGCCCGGCCAATCCTCCATCTGCGTGCGCCACGGACTCCACGCCACGCCCGACAGGACCTGAACATGCAGGGCATCTTCCTCGGCGGCAAAGGGCCATCCGTAAGGGGCGCGATCAAAGCGATGCCACGTTGCGTCACTCACCAGCAGCGCCTGACCCGGTGTGTCCCTGGATTCGAGGCGAACCAGCAACCCGGCAAGACCGCTGGCGGAGCGCGCCTCGATGGAAAGAACATTGTCCTCCGGCGTGAGGTGGGGCCCAAGATTCTCAAGACGCGTCGCCGTACCCCAGCCGCTAACCGCACCCAGCTCTTCTCCATTCAGATAGACCGTTGCCCCGTCGTCGGCAGCCACAAAAAGCACGGCGGACGCCGCGTCACCCTTCCAGTCAAAGGTCTGCTGGAAATACTGCGTGGAATTCTCGGGAGCGGCTGGCCCCCAGATCCACTGGGGTTGAGCGCCTCGGGTTGCTGGTTCCTCGACCAGCACTTCAATCGTCGCGCGACCCGGATTGGGCAACGGGAGAAAGTTCGTGGCCTGGCCCTTGCTGTCCGTCACTTCGATAGCGCCCCAGCGTTTCCCATTGACGAAGGGAATCACCCGATAGCCCGAGAGATCGGTCCCGCTTTCCGGGCGCACCTTGGTCGTGAGGGTTACGCTGCCGCCCATGCCAATCTCGGGTTTGTCCACCGAAGCGGTGACGGAAAGGGCGTGACTACTTACCGGGACGCACAGCGCCAGAAAGGACAGCGCGATGGAAAGGGCGAAAGAACGTGGAGATTTGGGCAAGGATTTCAAGCTCCCGGGGGTTCGTATGGCATGTTTTGGCGTATCATACGTCACCATGACGCGGGACCGCCATATCGGCGCTGGAGCACGGGACTTGAATCTCCCGCACCGGTGGTGTTGAATACACCGCTCAGGTTAACGAGTTTCACCCAGTTCGAGGAGGATCCCACATGCGGGCATTGGTATTGTCAAAGGGAAGCCTGCGCGTGAAGGAAGTTCCCGATCCCCAGCCGGGGCCCGGCGAGGCCCTGGTCAAAGTCCTCACAGCGGGGATCTGCAATACCGACCTCGAGCTCGCCCGGGGCTACATGAACTTCAACGGTACCCTCGGCCATGAGTTCGTCGGCGTCGTGGAACAGGCCGAAAACGCCCATCTCGTCGGCAAGCGGGTGGTGGGGGAGATCAACTGCGTCTGCCACCAGTGCCAGTATTGCCAGATGGAGATGCCCCACCACTGCCTGAACCGTTCCGTCCTAGGTATCCTCAATCGAGACGGTGCCTTTGCCGAGTACCTGACCCTGCCCGAAGAGAACCTTCATATAGCCCCCGCATCGGTTCGTGATGATGTCGCCGTCTTCGCGGAACCCGCCGCCGCGGCCTTTCGGATCCTGGAACAGGTCGAAATTCACGATAGCGACCACGTGATCGTGCTGGGCGATGGAAAACTCGGCCAGTTGGTCGCCCAGGTCCTCTGGCTCCACACCAAAAATCTGGTTTGCGTGGGCAAGCACCCCTGGAAGCTCAAACTCCTGAGCGATCTCGGCATCAAGACGGCCCTGATGGATGAACCCATAATCCGGGGCGCGGATGTCGTCGTCGAGGCCACCGGCTCGCACCTGGGCTTTGCTCGGGCCCTGGAGCTGGTCCGTCCCGAAGGAACCGTGATCCTGAAGACCACGGTGGCCCATCCCACGGCCCTGGAATTCAGCAGCCCCGTCATTAACGAAATCCGCATACTGGGTTCCCGCTGCGGCCCCTTTCGGCCCGCCCTCGAGGCCCTGAGCCTCGGCACGGTCGGCGTCCAGCCCCTCATTACCGATGTCTTTTCCCTGATCGATGCGGACAAAGCCATGGCCCGGGCCGCCGAACCGGGCGTCATGAAGGTTCTGCTTCACATTTAATACCGCATTCGGGCTTTTATGGAATTTGGGCCTGATCGCTCACAAATCATTGGCACCCGCCCTGAGATATGGTATAGTGAATCCAGCAAGGCCCGCACCTTAGGGATGAGGTGAGGTCGTGGCCGGAGGTAAGTGCCCATGGGACTCAACATCAATACAAATCTGTCTGCCCTCGAAGCCAGTCGGCAGACCCGACGCTCAAACACGGCCCTTTCCAAAGTGCTCGAGCAACTGGGCTCGCAGCGGCGTATCAACCGGGCCGCCGATGACGCCGCCGGGCTGGCCATTGCCGAGGGCTTCAATACTCAAATTCGACAGGGGCAAGCCGAAGCCAACAACCTCCAATCCGGCATCAATCTCGCCCAGACCGCCGAAGGCGGCCTCTCCGTGCAGCAGGAAGCCGTGCAGCGTATCCGCGATCTCTCCCTTCAAGCCCAGAATGGCACCCTGAGCGATGATAACCGTGCGGCCCTCAATGCCGAGGTGCAGGAGTTGCTGGGGCAGATTGATAGCGTCGCCGAGGACACCCAGTTCAACGGGCAGAACGTCCTGAATCAAGACAGCACCGTTGATCTGGGTACCGAAAGCGGCAATCAGATAAGCATCAGTGCTTCCAATACCCAGTCGCTCGGATTGAACGGCGTGGACATCAGCACGGCGGGAGGTGCCGCCGCAGCCTTGGAAGCCGCCGATGAAGCCTTGCTCAGCATAGAATCCAATCGCGCGCAGATTGGCGCGCAGCAGAATGGCTTCGAGAGCGCTATCGCACAGCGCGAGTCGGCCATCCTGAATCAACAGGAGGCCGAATCCTCCATCCGTGACCTCGATCTCGCCAAGGCCACCGTCGAGCGCACTCGGAATGAATTGCTGCTCAGGAGCAGCATATCCACCCTCGTGCAGGCGAACGTTACACCCCAGTCCGCCCTGCGCCTGCTGGGCAATTAGTCGGAGCAATGCCCCCTTTCATCAGTCGCTTTCTCTCAGGTCGTCCGCCTTCAGGCCGGACGGCCTTTCTGTTTCTCGGCCGGGCTTGAGACGAAGACCGCTTCATGGCATGATAAAGCCAGCTTACAGGGAGCCGTGCACATGAAGAAGTCACCACTAGTCCGGGTACCGCTGATTGAGGCGCTGTCGAACGCGCCCATCCTGCAATTTCTAGGCAAGCACGATCCCAACGGCCATGATCTCCGCGCCATGCTGGAGCGGGGAGAATTACGCCATTTCGCGGCGGGGCAGCCTATCATTCGGGAAGGCGAGGCCAGCGACGCGATGTATGTACTCGTTGATGGCGCCATTGCGGTATCTCTCGATGGCTCGGAGCTTTGCGTCATGGATGATCCCGGCGACGTCTTTGGCGAGTTCGGCGCGGTAACCGGCGAATTGCGTTCCGCCACGGTGACCGCCCGAAATGAGGTAACGTGTTTCACCGTCAGCGCCCAACTGGCGAGCCCAAACGCACGGCAGGAAAACTCCCTGTTCAGTCGCCTCCTCCAACAGGCCATTATCAAGCTCCTGCTCGCTCGCTTGCGCAAGAGCAACGAAGACTTGGTGGAGATGAAGAAAGCTCTCAACGCCGCGGAGACTCTGGTGGCCTTTCTGCGAATGGACAATGAAGTACTCACCGGCGAACTGGATTCCGCACGGCGACGATTGCGTGATGATCCCCGAAACACGCGTGTGGCAAAATAGTCGGTGACATGCCGGGTGCAATGATTTAAAATAGGATAAATGCAAAATGTTTGCATCGTCTAAACAGGAGACCATGATGAAAATGAAGCACTATGTCTTTTCAGGACTGGCGTCCGCTTCAGTAGCCGTGCTGGGCCTGGTCCCGGCAGGCCCCGCGTGGGCCGCTGAGGCAGCACCCGCGGTGGAACTGAAGGCCGACGCCGCCAAAGAATCCGATTCGGATCCGCGCGCAAACTGGGAAGAACGCGAGGCCAAGCTCATCGAAATGATTGGACTGGTCGTAGACAACGTTTCCAAAGAGAACACCGGCGCTGCGAATGTCGACTGGGCGGTCGTGAAGAAAAGTGTGGCCGACGAGGTCTTTCAGCGGGCAGTGTCCGACCACAAACCACGTGTCTGGCCCGCAAGTCAACTGAGTTGGGTTCAAGGGGCCAGGAAGGGCGTGGAGCGTCAGGGGGATAAGGCGCTGCATGAGGGTGAAGACCACGCCAACGAACTCAAAGTCCTGGAAAGTCTGGTGGCTGCACTCAAGGAGGAGCCAGCCGAAGTGAAAGAGGAAGTGGCGTCGAAGCCGGGGGAAACCGTGGAAGCGACGGATGACGATAATCTCTGGCGCTATCGTGACAAGAGCGGGGCCAGGACCACAAAGCCGCGCTACAAGGGGCAGGAACCCGTTAACTGATCAGACCAAATTACGCAGGTATCGCGCCGCACCGCCACCGGCGGGTGGGGCGCGATTTTTATTTCGGCGCGGGCTGACGGGTTCACAAGTCAATAGGGTCCACCGGAAAATGATTGACTTGACTGCATACCGCCCGTACACTGGAAACCTTCGCGGAATTGACGCGAAATTCAGGGGGGCGCTCACGAAAACACCGTTGCCGGAGAGAAAGGGATTTCCATGATGCTCAACAGCCTGATTCGATTCACCGGTGCCGCAGTAACGCTATTCATAGGCTTGAACTCAAGCCTGGCGGCACAGACCCTCCCCGGCACCGGGCCCGACGAAGGCAAGACCGTCATCTACCGCGACACCTGGGGCGTACCCCATATCTACGCGCCTTCCGCCGCTCAGGGCATGTTTGCCATGGGCTGGGCCCAGGCCGAGGATCGGCCCGAGGAGGTCCTGAAGAACCTGCTTCGGGGCATTGGCGAAAGCGCCGTTTTCGAAGGGGAAGGCGGAATCCAGAGTGACATGCTCTCGCGAATGTGGCACCACTACGAACTGGCAAAATCGGGCATGGATAGCATAGCCCCGAACGTGCGCGAACATCTGGAGGCCTATGCCGCCGGTGTCAACGCCTGGTACGCCGCCCACCCGCAGGATGTTCCCGTCTGGTGGGGCGACCGCAAGGTGGATGCGGCCATGGTGGTTGCTTTCGGACGCTTTTTTCTCTACTCCTGGTCCATCGATGATGGCTTTGGCGACTTGTCGCGCGCGGGAATCCAGCCGGGAATGGAGAAGATTCAGCGCGGCTCCAACTCTTTTGCCGTTTCACCCCAGCGGAGCGCTTCAGGCGATGCCATTCTTTACGTCGATCCCCATCTGGCCTGGTTTGGCGCTTCCCGCTTCTGGGAAGTTCGCCTGCATGCCGGTGAAATCGAGGGCAGCGGCTTCAGTCTCGCCGGTGTGCCCTACATCGCCCTCGGCCATGGCGCGAACATGGCCTGGGCCATGACCACCGGCGCGCCCGACACGGCGGACATCTACGCGCTTGCGCTCAATCCCGACAATCCCCTCCAGTACAAGTACGACGACACCTGGCGCGACATCACCACCCGCGAGATCACCATTCAGGTGAAGGACGCGGCCCCGGTGACGATGACGCTCTACGACTGTCACTATGGCCCCGTGGTCGCCATGAAAGACGGCAAGGCCTATGCCCTCAAGACATCCTATGCCGATATCGTCACGGGCAACGAAGCGTGGTATCTGCTGAACTCCGCAAAAGACTACACCGGCGCCGTGGCCGCGATGAAGACGGGCACTATGTTCCCCCAGAACGTGATGGTGGCCGATACCTCGGGCAATATCTATTATCAGCGCACGGGGCGCGTGCCCCAACGCCCGGAAGGCTTTGACTTTGACCGGCCCGTGGACGGCTCCACCTCGAAATCTGAATGGCTCGGGATCCACGATTCCGACGATCATGTGCAAATCCACAATCCGGCCCAGGGCTACATGCAATGCTGCAACATCCCGCCGGATTCCCTGATGGTGAAAAGTCCCCTCACGCCCGACAAGTACCCCGGCTACCTCTTCAGTGATCGGGGCTATGGCGAGCGCGGTGGCTGGACCAATCAGCGCGGCGGTCGCGCGGTGGAACTGCTGAGTCAGGATGACTCCGTCACGATTGAAGAGGCCAAAGCCTACGCCCTTGATGTTCACCCTCTCGGTGTCGAGCACTGGATTGACGTCCTGCGCAAGGCCCATGAAGCCCGTGGCACCGCATACGCGGAGAATCTCGACTACGTCGCAGGCATGGAAGACATCCTTGCCTGGAACCTCGAAGAACAGCGCTACTCAACCGGCGCGCTGAAGTACCACTACTGGCGCGAGCAACTCGTGGCGGACTATGGCGCGGAAACGATGGATGAAGTGCGCGGCGGCATCGACCAGTTCTACAAGATCGTCACGGAAGAACCCTACAGCCCCGTTGAATTGGGAAGCGACGAGGCAGAATTCGCGCTGGACTCCTTCGCCAAGGCCATGGCCAAAATTCGCGCCGACTTCGGCACCATCGACGTGCCCTGGGGCGAGAAATTCCGCGTCGGCCGCGACGACCGGTCCTGGCCCGTGGGCGGCGGCGACAGTGAAGCCACCACGACCCTGCGCAATGTGGGCTACAGCCAGGAACGTGACGACCACACCGAATGGGGCAACAGCGGCCAGACCTCGACCCAGATCATCGTCCTCTCCAAACCCATCCAGAGTTGGACGGCCCCGCCCATCGGCCAGAGCGATCGGCCCGATTCTCCCCACTACCGGGATCAGGCCGAAAAAGTCTTCAGCAAACACATCATGAAGCCCACGTGGTGGTTGCCCGAAGATCTGGCGAAAAACATCGAATCCCGCACGGAACTCGAAACCGGGATGGAAAACCAGTACCTGGCCGAGATCAAAGAGCGACTGGCCGCGTGGGAAAAGGCCCTGGAAGCCCAGCAATTTGAAGCAACACTTGCCTTCTACGCCGAAGACCTCGTTGGTGAAGACGGCCGGGGCAAAGCCGACCTCGCCACCTTTCTCCAGGAGGCCATCGCCAGCGGCATGCTCAGTGGACTGGACGTCAACATCGATCACAGCAAAATCACCGGCGACGCCGCGAAAGCGCGTGTCGTGGAAATCGCAATAGAAGGCACCTTCGGCAGCATGAATGTCGCCCTCGAACTGGAAAAGCGCGATGGCGTGTGGCTGATTACGAAAAGCGAAAACGACGCGGAGTACTGAGGGGATTTTTAATCGTGGTCATACCACGCATCCACTGGGACAGGCCCACGCATCGCACACACGACGCCAATAGACCGTGAATTGTGCTGCATCGAATTTTTGGCGCTGCGGGAGGTCACTCGTGCGCGGGTCCGTCCCCTCGGGGGGCTGTGGGGAGGAGCGCCGGGGTTACTTCCGAAGCGGAATGATTGAATGAGCGGAGACGCGGAACTTCTCTCGTGCTCCCCAACACGCGCGCCGAGCGCGCGGGCGTATCGCGGTCGGGTCTGGGTCTGATTCGCACAGCGGGGTTCACACGCTGGATCGTCGTCCGTGGGGGCCGTGCCGACGAGACAGAGTTCGTGCAGGTGGGTATTTCCATGCACCTGTTCGCAGCGTTCCGGGTAGAGTTCGGGAAATTCCGCGAATACGACCTCGCGGGCGCTGGGGACGTAGCGCGGTTCGGGCGTGTTTCGCGTCGGCACGGGGACCGGGGCTGGCGCTTCACTCGTGGACGGCGCGGTGGGCGCGGTTTGCGTCGGCGACGGAGCCTCGGCCTTTGGCTGGGGCGGAGCGGCGGGCGTCTGGGAGCGGAAGCGCAGGCTCCGGAGATTTTCCAGGGGCGTGGCGCGGGCGAGGCGTTGCTCTTCGGTCAGTTTGGGGACGTAGACTTTGGGGTTATAACGCGGGTCGTAGGGCTGGTTGAGCTGCATGGTGTTTCTCCCTGGTTGATAGGATTCCGAGCGCGGGGCGTGATAGATCCCCCCTATAAGATAGGATGAGACGTTGCACTTCGGGGTCGGGAGGGGTTGGCGGGGAGGGGTCAGGGGATTTTGTCGGTTTTCAGGGCCCGCTGCGCCAGAGGTAAGCCCGGATTGACGGAGATGGGCTCGGCAAGGTAAACTCGGCGCGCTGTGGACAAAATTCGGACCCGTGTGCCGTGCGATGCCGCCCCACGGGCTTGCATCCTATATCCACGGTTTTTTGTCTGATCCCGGGGGACGAAGGGGCAGGCGGCGGAAGCTATTCAGGCTTTTTGACCAGCGTCAAGATTTTCCGCATTCCGATGCGCCAGGCGGCAATCCAGTTTTCGTCCACATCATCAAATGTCTTCAAGTGCCCGCGAACAGTGTCGTGCGCTTGGAGCTCCGCGTGGTAATCGTTGAGATCCTCAGGCACTTGGCACAGATGGATCTCGATAGCGCTGGCGGTCGGGAACGTCTTGGGTTGGGGAATCTTTCCGGCCTGAAAGGAGACGACCCCAAACTTGTTTCGATATTTGCCGTGGACCACGTCGTAAAGAACGTATTCCATCTTGCCTCCGCGCTTGCTGCGGTTCACAGAGACATCCGGCAACTCCACCGCGTAGATCGGGATTTTCGTCCCATAGCCGAGATGCTCTTTGGGAAAACGCCGATAGAGCACCTCCGCATCTGGAAAGCCGTGATCAACCGGACGCCCGTTCCGGTGCATTTCCCCCGGTACGTCGAACACCTCAGGCGACGTCCTTGTCGAGAATGGAAAGGACTTCGCTCTGAAATGCCAGGACATCCGTCAGTTCATGCACGGTAAATCCGTCACCAGCGCCAATTACCGTCACGATGGTCTTACCGCTGTTGCGAAATTCGATGGCGTATTCTGTTTCGTCCTGTTCCACGGTAATTCCCACACCGCCCAACGAGGAAGGGCCTACATGGGTGATGGTGTAACCATGACGAAGGAGAACGTCCACCAGGCCGCGCGCGCCGAGAATCGTAGACTCAACCGGCACTGGGGCGGAATAGCTGTCCCAGCCGACTGAAAGGCTTTTCAAACCGTCCAATTTGCGCGCGAGCGCCGTGCGTTCGATATCGTCGCTTGTTTTTGCCATGGTTCGTTCCTCAGCCCAAGTTTAGCGCAATTCCGTCCGTAGCGCCATAGGTCCCGCGCGCCTGACGGACCTGAGTGCTGTTCTCTCGTTCCCAAGGTCCCCTTGGGAATGCCTGTTTCGAAGCTCCGCTTCGCTTCCCGGCGCTCAACGCCAGCGAAGTGGGCTGGGATAACATGCGAGCGGCTGCGGCGCGGAGCTCCGGGGACTGCATTCCCAAGCAGAGCTCTTGTCATTACCCATATGTTCTTAAGGATACAACACTGCAACAGATCCCAGAAATGTATCTGATTAGCCACGTAGTGGCGGCATATCGTAGCCCAGGGTGCAGCGAGGTACGAGCGAACCCTGGGTATCGGACCCCAAAACATTGAATCCCGAAGGGATGGCACAGAAGACCGGGGATGGAATTGCCGGTTCTTCTATGCCGCCCCGCTGGGGCTAGTGAAATTTTCCCATCATACCCAGGGTTCGCTCGTACCTCGCTTCACCCTGGGCTACGATATGACGTCCCTTCGGGACTAAAACAATAGACTCCTATCTCGCGAAACTTGTGGGTAATGACAAGAGCAGAGCTTGGGAACGAGAGGTGATCCGACTGCGACTAACAGGTATGGCAGGAAGGCTCGCACCCGCAGGAGGTCACGAGCGCGGACATGTTGAGGCAGAACCTGGACCACATTCACATGAATCCCGTGATGGAAACGAGAAGGCATCAAGTCCCAACAGAGTCCATGTTTTAAAGATACGTTTTCGACCCTATAGTAACCCCTCATAAAGTTGCAGGGGAGTTGCCTCGTGTAGAATACTGTTGCTGCAAAGGAACTGTAGTCACGTATGGCAACACGTTGTGGGCAGGGAGGGAATAGGGCATGACAAGACGCAAGGTCGACGTGGCGAGTGACCACATCGAACGACTCATTAGCGCATCTCCTCTTAAGGCTGTTGAAGAGCTCATTTGGAATGCTTTTGATGCGGGCGGAAATCGAGTCGAGGTAATTTTGACCCTTAATGATTTAGGTTCCGCTGACGTCGTTGAAGTGGTGGATGCGGGGCCCGGCATTACTCCCAGTGAACTCGATCGCGCTTTTGGAGCAATCGGTGGGTCGGTTAAGCCAGAAAATAAAGTAAATCCAGACGGCAGGGCTTATCACGGGCGCGAGGGGAAAGGACGATTCAAGGCACTTGCTTTATCTCCCACGGCGGTTTGGACAACAGTATATCGTTCGAACGGGAGTCTTCAGACATATAGCATAACACTTAAACGTGAGTCACCAGAGTACTTTGACCCAACTGAGCCAGTAGCAGTGCAGACTGGGAATACCGGCACGAAAGTTGTGCTCAGGGGAATTGATCAAGGGCAAAATTTGTTCGTCGGCGAAGGCATACGTGAGAAGTTAGCCGAAACTTTTGCCGCCTATCTAAGGAGTTACCCAGGAGTCGAACTCATTTGGGACGGAAAAGTCGTTAAAATTGATGAGCTAGTTGATCGGGTAAAAGAATTGGTACTTTTCGATAGCAATCATGAATTGGGCCCGGCGACGCTACTAGTAGTTGAGTGGAAATCCAAGCTTGATGCGAAAAGGTTGCACATATGCGACGAAAGTGGCTTCTCACTTCGCAATTTCCCTGCTGGTGTACAAGGGCGTGGAATCGAATTCACGGGCTACATTCACACCGCAAGAGCTCCCGAATGGGCAGCAACCGAAAGTCTATCGATAGAGGAGCTTGATGGGGAAATTCGACGCTTTCTTGAAGCTGCTAAGGAGCGACTTAGGGAGTACATTCGAGGCCGTTTGGCGGAGGAAGCACAGTCCGTAGTTCAGCAGTGGAAAGATGATGCCATCTATCCATATCGGGAGGAAGCCTTAGATCCAATCGGACAAGCTGAACGCGAGGTATTCGATATCGTCGCGGTTCAGATAAACGAGCAGCACCCAACCTTCCAAAAATCAGATACCGAGAGCAAGAAACTGACATTGGCACTTGTAAAGGAAGCTCTTGAGAGCAATCCAACTAGCCTTACAAAGCTACTGCGGGAGATCGTTGCGCTATCAGATGAGGATCAGGCAATTTTTGCGGAACTTCTGGAGCGAGCACCGCTCACGAACTTGATTCGCGCGGGCAAGATGGTGGCAGATCGCTTGGACGTAATCCATGGGTTCGAGCATATACTTTTCGAGGAGAACTGGAAGGAGCGTTTGCTTGAACGGACTCAACTCCATCGACTTCTGGTACACGAGATTTGGGTCCTCGGGGAAGAACATATGGTTGGTGGCGATGATGACGGTCTTAGGGATGTCCTAAAAAAGCATCTCTCGATATTGGGCCGTGAAGATCTGGCGCCCGATGCGGAGGTTAAATTGATTGATGGTAAGGACGGCATCCCAGATCTTATGCTCTATCGTCGTAGAAAGGTTGATAGGGATAACTATGAGCACTTGGTTGTCGAATTGAAGCGTCCGAGTGTTCCTTTAGGGCAAGACGAGACCTCTCAGATCAAGAAGTATGCCTTTACGGTCGCTAAAGATGAGCGCTTCAATACAAAGACGTGCAAATGGGAATTTTGGTTACTCGGGAACGATATTGATGAGTTTGTCAAAGGGGAGACAACATCTGACAATCTTCCTGAGGGGTGCCTCTATGTCGGGAATGGAGTTAGGATATGGGTTCGCCGCTGGGCTGATGTCCTCGCCGATGCTAGATCGAGGTATGAGTTCTTTCAAGAGCAGTTGCAGATCGAGGCGTCGCAATCTAAGGGCTTAGAAGTTCTAAAAGACCGATATCCGCACCTCTTTGAAGGCAAAGGTAAGCGAAAGAAGAAAGACTTAGAACTCTCCGCAGAGAGATCCCGTCAGCAATGATCGTAGCCGTCTAAGATTTGCGATGGAAAGTAATTGCCAGCCGCGTTCGGCCCACAAAATGGGGGAAACTTCAAGTGCTTCGAGAAAGAATAGAGCCGCAAGAAGGCTAGCACCAACCCGACGTGAATGGTGATCATTCGCAACCGCATCTAATATTCTTACGTTGCATAGTTGTCTCGTAGTAATTAAATCTAGGAGATTAGATTTTGGACTATTCCATAACGTTGAAAGTCGATGATCGCATTGCTTGTCGGCTTTGATAGCAAGAGAGAAAAAGGATAGACAGATGGTCAATATTACTCGATTCCAAGTAACCAAACTTCACGGATATAAATCCTTTGACCTTCGCTTTGCGGATAACACAATCATTCTTGTAGGCGAAAACGGCGCAGGAAAAACAACGGTTCTACAACTCTTATTCTATTTCCTCTCCGGTCAGTGGAGTGCGCTACAAGGATACAATTTCGATTCTCTCAGTATCACAATAGATGGTAGCAACTACCAACTCAAGCACGATCAGCTCGAAATAGCTCTGAGGAGTATTGATAGGTTTCTGGTTCACAGAATGCCACCGCGACATCGTCAGCGATTTCTCGAACTTATCGACCCCTCGCGAGACTTTATGTTTAGCCCTGAACTGGAGTCACTCTGTGACCGATACGGGATCCCGTTTCATCTCGTTATGCATCAGCTTGAGTTGGAACCACGCCAGAACAAGGAATCAAAGGTACTGAATCAACTCCTGAAGAAGATCCAAGATCGCTTAGGCTCCCAGATTTTATATCTGCCCACATATAGACGAATCGAAAAAGAGCTGGAACTGATTTTGGAGGGGATTGAGGAAGACCCCCGGAGGCGCCGCAAAGGGATTCGAAAGCAGAAGGAGGAGGGCTACAGCTTCATAGAGCTTATTGAGTTTGGTATGCGGGACGTGGAGTCGGCGATTCAAGAAACACTGGACAGGTTGAAAGAATTTGCAAGAGAGAGTTTAAATAGACTTACATTGGGGTATTTAGGGGATGTTGTGGAGCAGAAGTACGACGAAGTCGACTTTAAGCAAATAAATAGCGCGCCAGACCAAACTATAAGAAATGTATTGGATAGAATCCAGGAAAACATCCTTTCAAAACAAAATAAGAACCACCTATTTCAGGTAATTCAGGGTGTCAAACAAGGCAACGAGCAGGGCGAGCACGCTAAAGTGATTTGTCACTACTTTCTAAAGCTTCTGAGTTTTCAGGAGGATCTGGAAAGCCGCGAAGCGCAGATTCAGAGTTTCTGCCTAGTGTGCAATCAGTACATGCAAGATAAGACTTTTCAGTATGACTCATCCACGTTCGAATTCAGGATCGTCAACGAATCTGGGTTGTCCAAAGAGAATCCAATTTCATTGAGAGATCTTTCTTCCGGCGAGAAGCAGATTGTATCTCTTTTTAGTCATCTCTATCTATCGGAACAAGATAAGTTTTTCGTTCTAATCGATGAGCCGGAACTGTCTCTTTCAGTACCCTGGCAAAGAAGATTCCTATCCGATATCAAAAAGAGCAAACTGTGCTCTGGACTAGTTGCCGTTACCCATTCTCCGTTCACCTATGACAATGAGTTAAAGCCCTATGCACGTAGTTTGGGAGAATTCCTGAAGGAATCTCGCCGATGAGCATGTTGGACATTCACCAGCAGGCCCTTGAAGACACTCCAGATGCATATCATGAGTTTCTCCAGGCTTATAAGAAGGGCCGTAAATGCATATATGGATTCGTCGAAGGAAAAACTGATCCTAGCTACTATGCGAATAAAGTACAAGGTGAGTTGCCTGATGGATGGGAGGTGGATTTCTGGCATGCTGGTGGAAAGAAGAAAGCAATCAAGGTTTTCGAGAGCTTCGAGTGGACACGCTTCAAAAAGGGTCAAGTACTGTTTTTCTTTGACCGAGATTTTTCGCCTTGGGTCCCTGAGCACCAACCGGAGGACGTAAACATATATGTTACCGATTGTTATTCAATAGAGAACACACTTGTGACCAAAGATGTTTGCAAGCGTGTCTTACAGGACCTCAAAGGTATGGAAGAGCTATGTGGCGAAGAGATGGATAATGTCCTTGACGTTTTCGGCGCGCAGTTGCAAACCTTTTATAAATATGCCCGCGAGATATCCGTTCATATGATCGCGTGGCACCGAAAAGGGGACGCACCCTGCGCCGAGAACCTGAAAATGCAAGATATCTTCGAATTCGTAGACGGAAAGATTAGACGAATCTCCAAGCCCAAAGGCACAAGCGGAATAGCCGCCTATATGTGCAAGAAATTCAATCTCAGCAGAAGAGGTTTGGGACCGCATGTCGAAAATGTAGAACGCGAGCTCGACAAGGAGCCCGACCCCAAGCGGTATATTCGTGGAAAGTACGAACTGTGGTTCTTGCTTGAATTCTGCGAACACATTAGTAGAAATCCGAAAAGGTTTTCATCCAAAATCAAAGTTCGATCGAAATTGTCCTGTGACCTATGCCTTAAGAATGCAGTTTGCATTGTAGGCCCACAAGTCCGGACGCCCAAAACGTTGAGAGAATTCCTTTCACGAACGGCTTTTAAGTTTGCCTCGAGTCGAAGAGCCGTATGACCAGAATGGGCGCAATGATCAAACTCGGCGATGTAGTCCGCACTAAGCTCGTCGAAAAACACTCCGTTGGTGCGGGCATTGAGCGGATTGTCGGGCCCTTTGGCGCTGTCGTTTGCTTTGCCTCGGACAGGAATGTCCAAGCTCCTCTTTGCCGCGAACTCTTGGTCGCGATTGGCAATATCCCAAATAGAAAAGGGCACCGCGACGATGGTCGCGGTGCCCTCTGACTTCTAGAGATTGCTCGTTAGCGTGGGGGGATAGGTCCTATTTCGCCTTCAAGGGATTCGGATGTTCGGTCAGTTTCTTGGCCTGTTCAAAGTCGAAGCCGGTCTTGGTGCCGTCGGCCTTGGTGAACTGTTCGGGGTTCCAGGTGGGGCTTTCTTCGTTGTGGCACTCGAGGCAGCGGGCTTCCTCGATGGCGGCGAGGTGGGCTTTCCAGTCCACTTCCTCGGCCGTCTTCTTCTTGGCGACCACATCCTTCGCGTCGGTGATGTGCAAGGAGCCGGGGCCGTGGCAGTTCTCGCAGGAGAGGCCGTCTTCGGGCTTGATACGGGCGGGCGCGGCGGCCTTGGCTGCGTCGTAACCGGTGACGTGGCACTTCAGGCACTCGGGGGATTCTGATGGAGGTTTGGCCATCTTCCGGTCCGCAGCAATCTTAAGCGCGGCTTCACCCTTGAGAGACTCAAAGGCCTTGGCGTGCTTCATGGTTTTCCAGACGGTCCACTGGGCACCTTCCGGCTTTTTGTTGTGGCAGACCTTACACTGGTCCGCGCCGACGTATTCGGCGGCCTTGTCCTGCGCCTGGACGGCGGCACTGGCTAAAACCAGCATCAGGGCCGCAGCCAGGCATTGTTGGATGACTTTCATGGGGTTCTCCTTTTACTTCGCGCTCTTATCCCTGCCCTATGCCGGACTAGAGTGCGATTCGATTCTACTATTTTACCTTTCCCGTCCAAGGGATGCTCGCAACTTCCTGAACGGGGCAACGATTCCGATGCTTACTCGTGACAGGTCTTGCAGCTCACCGAATTGTTGGTGAGGTGGGGGGCCCGGTGCGGCTCGCCACCGGGGTGGCACACGGCGCAATTCACCGGGAAGATACCAAAGGTGTGGGGAGAAATCTTCGCCTTCCGATGCTCGATTTCTTCATGGCACACCGTGCACGAAGTGTCCTGCGGCGGGAAGTGGCAGGAAACACAGTGCTGATTGAGTGCTCCGCCAAATCCTGCGCGGTGTGACATGGGCTCGGTCTTCTCGTGGCACTTGTTGCAATAGTCTTCCTCATGGCAGGCGGCGCAATTCTGCTGGTCGATGACCGCGCGGAGCCCGTGGGCCTTTCTGCGCCACGCCACCGTGTGGCTCTGGGGCTTTTCGCGCCGGTGGCAATCATCGCACGACGCGACCGTGTCGTGGCACATGGCGCAATAGGCGGGATCGAACTGGGATTCCCGACCGTGGGCCTTGATCCAGATCTCGGGGGAGTCGTGGGCGATGCGCGTGCCGCCGCGGAATTCAGGCCGGGTCTGGGCCGTGATCTCGCTGTGGCAGACGGTACACTCATTCTTGGCAAAGTCCACATTGGGCTCGCCCGATTCAAGCATGGGGAGTTCGGACTCCACGTGGCATTCCATACACCAGGGCATCAGGGGCCCCTTGGGCAGATCGGGAATCTCGCCGGGCGTCTCGTGGCACTTGATGCAGTCGACTTCGGCATCGATATGGGGCTGGTGGCCGAAAATCGTCTCCACGCTCATCCGCTTGACCAGCGGATCGACCGACTGGTCTTCCCGCGTGTGGCAGAAGTTGCAAGCGGCCTTGTCGGTGGCCTCTTCGTCAATCGCATGGCAGATACTGCACAACTCGTGGCCGGGAACGATATGTCCATTCTCTTCCCAGGCGTGACAGGTCGTACAGTCGAGTTCCTGTTCGGTATGCTTGGCGTGGCCCGATTTGAGGCCGCGATCCGGGGCCGCCTTCGAGCGGCTGAAGAGCCCCCCGTTGGAAGCGAAGGCCACGCTGATGAGCGCCGCCGCCGCCAGGGCAGTCCAGATTAGTCCGGGCCTGAGTGTCATGGGAATGCCTTTCCTGCTCAAAATCTTATCCGATAGCCCGCGCGGGTGTGCCAGTAGGGGGAATCGGGTCCGTCATCTTCTTCGAATGAAAACTTCGCGTAGATGGTCTGATCCTCGCGAAATTCCCAGTCGAATTCCGTGAATATGCTGTAGACGTTCTCGCGTGTGTCCAGGATGCGCGTGGAATTGCGCTGGGTAAACCAGGAGAAGCCGGGGTAGATGCCCGGGACAATGGCGACCACGGCGGCGTCCACCAGGGCGGCGCGGCGGTCATATTCGATGACGCGATCTTTGTAGCGCACGAAGTCCACGCCGGCGCGCCACTCAAAGTTCTCCCACGAGCGATTGACCTCGCCCGTAACGGTCCAGGAGCCTTCACCATCGGAGACATCCCAGTATTCCACCGAGGTCGTTACGCCGAAGCCCTTGTAGAGCTCATCCACGTCCAGCACGGTGCCCACGCGGGCGTAGTCGCGGTTGCCGGAGTAGAAGTCGTCGTTTTCCGAGTTCCGCACTTCGCCTTCGAGGGAGAGGGTGATCTTCTTCGTGATAGGCCGGTGCAGGGCCAGGTACAACGTCTGGTGTTCCCGGTACTGGCCGAGCACCTGATAGAAAGGCGAAAGGTCGGCGGTCGTATCACCCGTCGTGTTGAAAAGCTGGCGATAGTTCACGTCGTAGAGCAGATTGAGGCGGGGAATGAAGCCATTCAGACTCAGGCTGAGCTCATCGACCTCGCTGCCCAGCATGCCCAGCCGTGCAAAGAGTCGGGTATTGGCCCCGAAGCTGTGCCAGAAACTCAGGGTTACTTTGCTGTCGTTGATTTCCGAAGCAATGTAACGCGAATACCCCGAGAAGGGGCTGAAGTCCTTTCGGGACGAGACGCCGTAGCGACTTTCTTCCGCATAGTAGCCGTCCAGCGAAATGCGGGTCTGGGCGGAGGGGAGATAGGCCACGCCGCCGCCGAGAACCAGATCATCGCTGGTATCGCGATAGACCGAGGCCCTGGCACCGAGGAAGGCGTACATTTCCACATTGCTGATGCGCTTTTTCAGGTAGAGACCGTCAATGCGATTGTAGGTGGCGCCTTCCTGAATGCGCTGGCGACCGATGCGGAGGACAGACTGATCGCCCAAGGCGTCATCAATATCCGCGTAGAGATAAAGGAGTCGCGCTTGAACATCGGAACTGGACGCATCGTTGATATCGCGAAGGGTGCTGGATTTGCCCTCATCCGAGAGGAGGTCCTGATGAAGCCAGAGCGCACCGCGCAGGTGCAGGCGGGGATTTTTGGGCGGATCCGCTTCAAGGCGCAGATACTGGCTGAAATCGAGGTCCGAACCGCCATCCGTGATGACGCTGTCCACTTCCGCTTCAAAGGTGCCGCGATACCAGGGGGGAGCCTCATCGGATTTTTCGGCCTCGGCACCGTCCCCGGTGCCGGGTTCCCCTGCTTCCGCAGGGGCACTCTCGTCGGCGGGTGCCTCGACGGGCGGTGCTTCGGCAGCGGCGTCCGGCGCGGCTTCAGCCGCAGGTGCTTCCTCTGCTGCGGCTTCCGGTGCGGGGGTCTCGACGACAGTCTGGGCCTCCACCGTGGCGGCCTCCTCTGCGGCGTACGAGCTTCCCTGCGCCAGCAGGGACATCATCGCAAGGGCGACAAGCAGCCTCGCGCGAGATCGGTTGATCGAATACCTCCAGCCTGTCAACACCCGGTGCCCTTCCATTTCGTGGCGGTCATTGTTGCCTCTTCCTTCGTCATGAGCATCAAGGCAGCGCACCAATCAATTCGTACAGCGACTGCAAGTCTTCATTGCTGTCAAGGTCGTTCTCGTCATATGCGGGACCGGAGCCCGGAACGTTGGCATCATGGCACCCCGTCACACCCGCACAAGAATTGGGCGGGGCGGGTTGCACGCCCTGTTCCACCGCCTCGTTGCTGGCAATGGGCGGAATCGTAAAGAGGGAGTGATCGTGGCCGGTAGCCCCACCCGCTTCGAAGGGGGGGAGATGGCAACTGGTGCAGCGACTTGCGCCGCTGCCTGCGGGATCCACCGGATGGCCGGTGTGCAGCGCCACGTCTTCGTCCGTCTCAAAGCCGAGTGCAAAGCTCTGATGGCATTGCAGGCAAAGGCGATTATCTTCCGGGGCGGCGGTAAACATCGTGCCGCCGTGCATGTCGTGGCAACTCGCGCAAGTGGCTACGTCCTGCTGGGCGTGGCCGCTCTGGGCAAACTGCTCCACGGTGCCTTCATGGCAGCGGCCGCAAAGCTCCGCGAAATTCTCACTGCCAAAGCGGGCAGGGGACTCGGCGCTGATCGCCATCCCGCCGCGATTGTGTACGTTGTGGCAGTCGGTGCAAGTCGCGCCGTTGCTTGTGAAGTGGGCCGTGGCCAGGAAGCCGTCTACCGTGCTGCCGCCGGGGCTGTCCGCCTCGTCGTGACATTCGATGCAGGCCTCATGGCGCTTTTCAAAAGTGAGATCGCCGGGGTTCTTAATGAAGAGGCCGAAGCGCCCGCCCTCGCGCACGTGGGTCAGGCCGGGGCCATGGCAGGATTCACAGGAGATGGTGTTGTGGGGACTGTCGCGAAACTCGCGATGGTCACTCGCGCTGCGGCCGTCGTGACAGGCCAGGCAGGTCGCCGTACCCACTTCACCGGGACCGAGTCCAGGTTGCCAGCAGCCATCCGCACCCATACCGAGCACGGGGATGATGGCGAGGCTGAGGAACTTCAGGCCACGCCAGTGGGTGGAAGTGGCTCTGCGGTCTTCTTTCGTTTGCGGAGATGAATTCACGCCAGATGGCCCCATGGGTTCCCAGATTGAATAAACAACCGAATTTCCTCCCGAAACAGACTCAACCCGAATGGGGTCCTTTTGGACATGGGGCCCGATCAGCCTGTGATGCCCAATACTTCCGCCAATCAAGAGAGCAACTATCTTGCCAGTTTCATTGGTCGGTGTGACTTCTGTGTTTACAACACTATCACGAGTGTTTCGGCATGTCAATGAATACCGCCATAAGAAGCTAAATAATGCGCCGCGAACACTTGTGTGCGATGCGCAAGTGTTCAATTGAGCACCATGGAGTGCGCAGGGAAAATGAACATAGGATTCAGCAGAGTTGTGTCCATCACTTAAGTCTTCAGCGGAGGACTGGAACTGCGCGACTCTATTTGCCCGCTCAGTACCCTGGCGAGGGCGAAACAAGAAATGACTTCCCATTGGCACAGAATTCGCTTACACTAAATCAGAATGCTCCCTTGGGAATGATTCAAAGGAGAGGACATTCTCCCGGTTGTGGCGCGCTTATCAGCGGAGTTTGAATGGCGTGGAATTCCGGTGACGGGAACTGTCGGGCGACAAAAAAAGCGGAGGAAGAGTGTTATGTCAGTGAATGGGTTACCCAAATCAAGCGGGACGAGCACCAGATG
The DNA here is from genome assembly GCA_942492815.1 of Candidatus Hydrogenedentales bacterium. GTDB lineage: Bacteria > Hydrogenedentota > Hydrogenedentia > Hydrogenedentales > JAEUWI01 > JAEUWI01. Next base: position 2,067,074 of record OW818658.1, read on the forward strand.
GTACGCTCTTCTCGCACTTTTATTTTCCGGTGTTATCATCGCCGGCTGTCCCGTGGATCCTGATCCTGATCCTGAGCCTGATCCTGATCCAATTCCCGTTCTGCCGGTGTCGACCTCGCCCGGTTTGAATGTGGAGATCACCAAGGTCGTAATTCCGGAGGATCTGCGTCCTCTGGTTTCCTTCACTATTACCGACGACGCGGGCGAGTTGATTCCCCTCCGGGAATTGACCGACGCACGTTTTGCGATCGCCTACCTCGATCCGGACCCGGGCGAGGGCGGTGTCGCGGGCTACATCAGTTATATCACGCGAACCCGCGTATCGTCGACTGGAGAAGAAGTTCTTCAGTACACCACGGATAGCGCTCGCCTCGCCGGTCTGACGCAGATCGTGGATGGTACGCTGACCTACAAGTTTGCGGACGCGATCCCCGAGGATTACCTCGCGACCGCGTCCCACCAGGTAGGTGGCCAGTTCCGTCGCCTGTTTCCTGTTGACGAAGTGACCTACCCGGCGAACGCGGTCCTGGCATTCCGGCCCGACGGCGGCACCGAAGTCGCCACCCGTGAGCTTGTCACGACGGAATCCTGCAACCAGTGCCATACTCGCCTCTCGGCCCACGGTACGCGCCGCGAAGTGCAGTATTGCATCATGTGCCATAGTACCGGTTCGTTGGATGACGAAGGCGTGTCTATTGACTTTGCCGATATGGTTCACAAGATCCACCAGGGCTCGGGGCTTCCCAGCGTACAGGCGGGTGAGCCGTACATTGTTCAAGGTGCAGACTTCTCTGAGGTCACCTTTCCCCAGCCGGTGCAGAATTGCGCCGTTTGCCATGGTGACGCTCCCCAGGGCGATGTCCACATGAATAAGCCCACGATTGAAGGTTGCGCCTCCTGTCACGACCGCACCTGGTTTGGCGATCCCCTCGGCACCCCCGAAGGCTTCACGAACCACATCGCCGGCCAGCAGGTCGACAACAGCCTCTGCGCCCTGTGCCACACCCCCACGGCCCCCGGACCCGCGCCCATCATGGAAGCGCACCGTCTGGCGACCAATAGCCCCCTCGCACCGGGACTCGCCTTCACGGTCAACGAGACCACGACCGCCGAAACCGAAACGGGCGTCGCGGTTACCATTAACTTCACCGCGGCCAACGACGCAGGCGTGGCGTACACCGACCTGACGGCCATCCGCACGGTTGCGGCCACCCTGGCCTACCCCGTGAGCGACTACCAGCAGTCGGTCCGCGAAACCATCACCGCCGCCAACGCGGTCGCAAATGGCGACGGCACCTTCAGCTACACCTTCACGCGCGAAATGCCCCTGGCCTCCACCGACACCTTCGCCGTGGCGATGGACGGACGGCTCGATTTCGACAACAACGGAACCACCGTCACCCAGGGTACCTCCAGCAACGGTCGCATGATCTTCACGACGGACGGCAGCGAACCTGTCGAACGCCGCCAGATTGTGGACAATGAGAAGTGCAACGTCTGCCACAGCGACCTCCGTCTCCATGGCAGCCTTCGCGTGGGCGTCGAATACTGCGTCATGTGCCACAATCCCAACGGCACCGACGCCAGTCGCCGTCCCGCTGAAATGCTTCCGCCGGAGACCATCAACTTCAAGGACATGGTCCACCAGATCCACCGTGGCGTCGACCTTGAAACCGACTACACCGTTTTCGGATTCGGCAGCACACCCTTCGACTTCACCCACATCGGGTTCCCCGGCGACCTGCGCAATTGCGAGATCTGCCACGTCGAAGGTACCTATGAACTGCCCCTCGCTGAAGAAGCGATGCCTACCATCATCACCGATGGCGAGACCCTGGTCTCCGAGAAGCTTCCAGAGCGGGCCGCTTGTACCTCCTGCCACGACAGCCTGATCACCGAAGTTCACGCTATCCTGGCTACGGAGCCCAACACCCGCGTGGAATCCTGCTCCACCTGCCACGACAGCAGCGCGGAATTCGCCGTAATCGACGTCCACAATATGGGGCCGTGACCGTCGGGATGCCAGCACGGCATCTTAACGGAATGACCCGAAAGTTGATATAAGATAGCACCGGCGGGGAAGGTTGTACCCAACCTTCCCCGCCGCTTGAACAAGTAAGTACAAGCACGGAATGGAGAATACCATGGCCAATGCGGCAAAAGGTTGGGTCGGGGCCCTGACCCACTTGATCTGGCGAAACTGGATCACCCTCTTCGGCAGCAGCCTCACCACCGTCAGCGGCGCCGCCATCATTGGCTTCCTGATCATGGGGCTCAGCGGCGTTCCCCTCTCGCCCTATATCGGCATCCTGACCTATCTGATACTTCCTGGCGTATTTGTCTGCGGACTCCTCATCATCCCCATCGGCGCCTGGGTCGATCAACGCCGCCGCAGAAAACTCGACGTTGCCGAACGCGCCCACATCGATCTTGATTTTAACAGCCCCCGCATCCGCAAGCTCTTCGCCATCGTCGTCGTCCTCACCCTCGTCAACTTCGGCATCATCTCCGCCGTGAGCTACGAAGGCATGGTCTACATGGAATCCGTCGAATTCTGCGGCCTCGCCTGCCACAGCGTCATGGCCCCCGAGTTCATCGCTCACCAGAATTCGCCCCACGCCAACGTCAAGTGCGTGGACTGCCACATCGGCCCCGGACTGCCCTCGCTCATCCACGCCAAGGTCAACGGCCTCAACCAGGTGTACGGCGTCCTCACCGGCACCTATGATCGCCCCATCCCCACGCCCGTTCACAACCTCTCCGACGCCGAACTCACCTGCGGCGAATGCCATAACCCCGAGAAAGACCTGGGCGACGCCCTCCGCGTCACCACCGACTACACCGCCGACGACGTCAACACGCCCCTGACCTCCGTGCTCATGATGCACATAGGTGGCCGCGGCGCCCAGCAGAAGGGCATCCATAGCTGGCACCTCAGCCCCGGACGGGAAGTCTCCTACTACGCTTCCGATGACAAGCGGGAAACCATTCCCTATGTGAAAGTGACGGAAGAAGACGGAAGCGTGACCGAGTACCTCGCTGACGCCGAGCTCGACCCCGCCACCATCGACCCTGAAAAAATGCGCGCCATGGACTGCACCGACTGTCACAACCGCGCCAGCCACCAGTTTGAAATGCCCGGACCCGCGCTGAACAAAGCCATGAAGGAAGGCCGCATCGACGTCACCCTGCCCGGCATCAAGTCGGCCGGCATGGCCGCCCTCGAGGGTGCCGCCGCCGCCGAAGATGGAGCCAACTTCATCGCCGGCAACGTCAAAGAGTTCTACGCCGCCAACCACACCGACGCCGTGGCCGACAAAGGTGCCGTCATCGACGCCGCCATCGCCGAGATTCAGTCTATTTACACCCGCAACAACTATCCCCGGATGGGAATCACCTGGGGCACCTATCCCGATCAAAAAGGGCATACCCAGTTCAACGGTTGCTTCCGCTGCCACGACGACGGCCACGCCAGCAAAGACGGTGCCCGCGTCATCACCCAGGACTGCACCATCTGCCACAACGTGCTGTCCTGGCAGGAAGAAAACCCTGAAATACTGGGGACCCTCGGAATTCAGTAGGAGAGAGCAAGCCCCGGTATCCGGACCTCGGGGACGGATACCGGGGCCTCCCGCTATGGCCACGTGAAAGCGCGCCCCACGGAGCGTTGAAAGGGAATACCATGAAGCATCTGAGCACACTCACCCTGGCCGGACTCCTCCTCGCCCTCGGCGGATGCGTCACCCCCGAAGTGCGCTACGAAACCATCCACGAAGCCGCCAGCGAAGGGAAGCCCCACGACATCGCCGCCCTCCTCGACGAGGGTATCTCCGTCAATGAACGCGGCGAGCACGGCATGACACCGCTCCATTCCGCGGCCGCTTGGGGCAGCGCCGACATCATGGAATACCTCATCAACCGCGGTGCCGACATCAATGCCAAGAACGACTGGGGCCTTACCCCGCTCCACATCGCCGCCGCACGCTGCCACGAGCAGGACGTCGCCTTTCTCATCGCCCAGGGTGCCGACGTCAACGCCCTCACCCAAGCCCAGTGGACCCCCCTGCACTACGCCGCGGCCCGGGGTGACGCCGAAGAAGCCGGACAACTCATCGACGCCGGCGTCAACATCAACGCCGTCAACCACACCGGCGAAACCGCGCTCCACCGCGCCGCCCGCAACGCCAGCGAAGACGTCGTCCGCATCCTCATCCAGCGCAGTGCCGACAAGACCATCAAGAACCAGAACGGCGAAACCGCCGCCGACGCAGCAAGGCACGAAGGGCACGAAGTTATCGCCAACATGCTGGAGAAATAGGGGGGCACCACGCAATCTAACCCCCTGGCCCCGGAGGCGGGCCGTTGAGTTCGTTGCGGTGCGACGAAATCGGAGTAGAGTCTGCGCGTCTTTCATTCCCACGAATGTGGGAATCCAGAGAACGTGCAACGCAAACTGCGCGAAAGCATTGGATTTCCGCATGCGGGCCTGTCGGATTAATGGCGAACTGCCGACATGAAAGCAAACTGCACTTCTCTGTCATTCCCACGAAAGTGGGAATCCAGAGACCAAGCGGCATAAACTTCGTGAAAGCACTGGATCCCCGCATTCGCGAGGATGACATTACCTCTACAGTTTTTATTTTTGACTTCGCACATCCACCGCCCCGGCATTAAATCGACAGGCCGCATGCGCGGGAATGACAGTCTCAAAAACAAATCCCCCGCGCCGTGGCTGGCCGGGGGATTGGACGTCGTTTGCTATGCTGTTGGAAGACCGTTAGATCAGTTTCTGATCTTTCAGGGCCTGTTCGATTTTTTTCTTCTCGACGTTGTCGAGTTCGCGCTGGGGGGGGCGAACGTAGCCGGCGTTGATGGTGCGGAGGCTCATGATGTGCTTGAGTCCGGCGAGTCCGCCGCCGTAGGTGAAGACGCGGCAGGCGCGTTCGAGTTTGAGCTGGGCCTGCCAGGCTTTTTTGAGGTTGCCTTTTTTGATCTGGTTGTACATGTCGACATAAATGTCGATGTAGGCATTGGAGGAGCCGGAGACGACGGCGTTGCAGCCGGCGACGATGGCTTGGAAGCCGTGTTCGTCGGCGCCGTTGATGATGGCGAAGTCTTTGGGGCAGTCATTAAAGAGGCGCGTGAGGAAGGTCATGCTGCCGCCGCTGTCTTTGATGCCGACGATGTTCTCGCGAGACTCGGCGAGGGTCTTGATGAGGTCGGCGGAGAGCTCGTTCTTCGCGCAACTTGGGATGTTGTAGAGGAGGACGGGGAAGCCGGGGACGGCGTCGGCCACGGTCTCGTAAAAGGCCTGGAGCGCACGGAAGTCGTAGCTGTAGAAGCAGGGGGCGACGACGGCAGCGGCGTAGGCGCCTGCTTTCTGGGCGTGCTTTGTGAGTTCCACGGTGGTGGCCGTGTCCATGGCGCCGGTGTGGGCGATGACGCGGCATTTCTTACTTACGGCGTCGACGACCTCTTCGAGGATGGTCTTGCGCTCGTCGGTGGAGCAGAGGTGGCCCTCACCGGTGGTTCCGCAGGGGAAGAGTCCGCCCGCGCCTTTTTTCTCCAGATAGGCCGCCAGCGGAGCGACTTTGTCGAAATCGACGAATTCGCCGCCCTTGGTAAAGGGCGTAACCATAGCGGAGATAATACCTTCGACCTTGAACTTCATTCCCAAGTCCTTTCCTCGTAATTCGATAGCTCAAACTGGCGTGAAATGTCTCCGTTTTTCGGCGGGGACCGTCTCTCTCATCCTGCGCCCCATGATACACCATTTTTTCAGGAATTTCGAGCTTATCTCGAATAACAATGAAATTTCGTGGGATTCGCATTGTTTGTTGGGCGAGCTTCTTCCTGCTGCTCAGGAGGTCCCGTTCCCCTTCCGGGCGCGTTCGGCGGCCTTACTCCGTTCCCAGGCCTCCATGGCCTCTTCCGGGGTGCGGGCCTTTTCCGCGCCAAAGACGTGGTCGTGGCGGCGGATCATCTTCTCGTGGGCGCAGCGGAGCATATCTTCATAGGTAAAGAGGCCTTCGGCTTCCGCCGCAGCCACGCTGGCGAGGAGGGTGAAGAGGGCGTCGCCGCATTCTTCGGCCATGTGGTGGTGATCGTCGCCGTCCAGGGCCTCCACATATTCGGCGCTCTCTTCCACATGAAATTCCGCAAAGGAACGGGCCGTCTGCTGTTGGTCCCAGGGGCAACCTTCGGGGGTTCTCAGGTAGCGGGCGAGGTCCATAAGGGCCTGGTGCCATTCACGTTCGTGCTCCGGCGTGTGGGGCAGATGGGGGAGCGCTTCCATGGTCGCTTGGTCTCCGTTTTTTGGGCTTGAAAAAATTGGTAAAGGGCACTCAAGTTCCTGAATCCGGTGCCGAAATATAGTTCAGTGAAGACAACCGGACAAGGAGGTCCAGACTATGACACTTCAATGCTGTGTTTGCAAAAAGGTCAAGGATGACGAAACCTGGAAACTTGAAGATCGAATTCATCGGACGGATGTAAGCCACACCTACTGCCCGGTTTGCCTCAAAGCCTCCGTGGCTTCCATGGCGATCGAACGCCAGCGCGCGGACCTCGGACAGCCCGTGGGCGCGTAGTCGCCATTGCTCGCGAAGCGCGGCGTCAGCCCAGGAAGAGTTCCAGGTTGACCGGCGGTTTCGGGGGTTTGAATACAGGATAGAGATCGACGAGCACTTCAACGTCGATGGCCGCATAAAGGATCTGATCGGCAGCCAGGGGGCGCAAGGTCCAATCGGAAGTCTGGTTGGACTTGTCGAGATAAATACCCAGTTCACGTTCACACACATCGCCGAGCTTATGGCTGAGCCCGGGCGACTTTTTGTGTTTGCTCCGGGAGTGGTGCAGCGTGTCGAAAACGTTGTGAATCCGGATTCCATGCTTCCCCAGCATCTGCTCTTCGAAGAAGGCATTGTGGATGACCTTCTCCACCGCATCATTCTCCATCAGGGCCTTCAGGGGCGAGAGATCCTTCATCGCCAGGGCGTCGATGATCCACGATTGGTTGGCGATGCCCAACTGCACCGTGCAGAGCACCCGTGGCTCATCCAGCGTGGTTTCCACGTCCAGCGCCAGCATGGGCTCACTGTGGAGTGCATCGCAGACCCGCGCCATCTCGGCGGGGTCGTCCACCCAGGCGATGGGGAAGCGCGGCTGATAGGTGCCCGCGCGCCGGGCCATAATCGCCAGGGCGTTGTCCTCGGACTTGATGGAGAGCGTAGCGACCTGGTCGGTGTCGCAGCGCTCCAGTAGTTCAGTGAAATAAGCCAGCCCCGCCTCTTCGCCCGAGCCGCCGCCGGAAAACTGGGTCCAGTGTCGGCTGGCAATGAGTAGATGGCCGCCGGGGCGCACATGGGCAAAGGCCTGGGCGATGGCCGCCATCCGGGCTTCGTCCGTTTTCAGGCGCGTCATGAGATAGACCATCATTACCAGGTCAAATTTGTCCGTCGGCGCCTGGCTGAAACCATAGGGCACATGGGGGTCATAGCCCTGCACATCGAACTTGCGCCGCTGCAGCCACGCCACGTCGATACCCCGCCCGCAGCCGAAAACCAGGATCTCATGCTTCGGATTGATAAGCTGGGCTTCCACCATGCGCTGGATGGCGGGGGCGGCTTCGGTTCGGGCCCGGATGGGGCGCTGGGAGGGCGATTCGGCGGCTGGTTCGTGCATGGTGTACAGGTATGGACTCGGTCGGAAACAGGGGGACAAGGGACGACGGGGCACCCGAGGGGTACCGGATCACAGTATACGCACTGCTGCGCCCGCCTTCAATTTCGCCGCCGGGATCAGCCCAGCAGGATATAGGCGGCCACACCGGCCGCCAGCAGCGTTAGGAGACCGAGGCCCACCCAGAACATGGGGGATTTGCGCGAGTGCTCCGCCCGTTCCAGGGCCTCCTTCATCTCCACCGCTGACTGGAAGCGTTCCGCCGGATTCTCGGCCAGCGCACGCATGACTACCCGGTCCAAGGCTTTGGGTACTTCCGGGTGAACACGAGAAGGGGGCAGAGCATCGGCCAGGGGCACCTCGCCGCTCAGCATCTGATAGAGGATGGCGCCGACGGCATAGAGATCGGTGCGCGGATCCGCCGCTCCGGCATTTTCCCGCTGCTCCGGGGCCTGGTAATAGTCCAAGTCGAAGTGGGCCTGCTCCACGGGCAACCCGGAGCTGCTGTGGGTGGTGGAGAGGCCAAAGTTCAGGAGCGCAATCCGGCCCGTGGCCCGAACCATCACGTTGATCGGCGTCAGGTGGCGGTGGGTGCCGTGCCCGTGGGCATAGGCCAGGGTATCCAGGATCTGGGCGATCAGCCCCAGGGCCTTGTCCGCCGGCAGGCGACCGCCCTTTTTCTTCAAAAGCTGGGCCATCGAAATGCCGTCGACATATTCCATGGTAAAAAAAGACAGGCCGCCCGGCTCGGTAAGACCGAAATCATAGACCCGCACGATGTGTTCGTGGGAGAGGCCCTGAAGGGTCTTGATCTCCGAGATAAAGCGTTTGGAGGCCGCCTCGCTGTCGATCAACGCCGGGTGCATCAATTTGAGGGCCTTCTTGTCCTTCAGGCGGAGGTCGTCCACGAGATAGACCGTGCCCACGCGCCCCGAGCCCAGGCAGCGCCGGATCTCGAAGCGCTCATTGATCACATAACCCTCCGGCAGCTTCTTTCCGTCGCCCTCGCGGGCAATCTTCATCTCGCGGGGCGCGCGCGCATTGGCGCGGGACTCGGCATCGAAAATCGTGTCGGGCTCCTCATCCGAACGTGTCAGCAGGAACGCCTGATCCGTCGGATGGGGAACCGGAGCCGAATCCAGCAGAGAAAAGGCCCGCGTGGGCGCGTTTTCCCAGTCGTCGGTCTCATTCTCGACCACTTCCGGTATTTCGATCGGAAGATTGCCCGCGAAGACTTCGCCAAAGGCATCTTCACTCTCGCCCTCCGGTCGGGGCGGGGTTCCGTCGTGTTCGTCTGACTTCATATGAATATTTTGACCCCTCTTGAGGTAAGTACACCCGTGAACCGCGCGGGTTTCGCCGCGCCGGGTATACCTGTGCAACCGATGGACACAGGGAAGGCGAATTTAGCGTCACCGATGGAGCGCCTCCACACCGTCATCAAGAGTAGCACAACAGGATGGATCGATTCAGGGTCGGGCAGGGAAGACCCGCGACCTTCAATTGAGGCCCCGTACTTCCTGTAATCTTCTTCGCTCAAGGCCTTAAGGGAGTTCATAGCAATGGAACAGAATCGGTTTGAAGCGGTCATCATGGCCGGCATCCGCATTATCGAGCGCGCGGTGGTGCTGTCGCTTCTGGGGATGATGCTGATCACCATCGTCATTTCCACGGTGGAGCTCGGCATCATCATGTACGAGCAGATTGTAGCGCCGCCTTTCATGCTTCTGGATATTGACAATCTCCTGGAGATCTTCGGCTTCTTCCTCATGGTGCTCATCGGTCTGGAACTCTTCGAGACCATCCGCATCTACCTCGAAGAAAGCACCGTGCACGTCGAGGTCGTCATGCTCGTGGCCATCGTGGCCGTATCTCGGAAGATCATCATCATCGACTACAAAGACGTGGAACCCATGATGAACTTCAGTATCGCGGCGCTTGTGATAGCGCTCTGCGCGGGTTACTACCTTATCAAGAAGATGATGCAGGATACGCGCAAGCCCGAGGCCGTAGCATCAGGGGAGGAGAATCGGCGGAATCTGCCCTGACAATTCGGATCCTCTCGGGAGGGCGGGGGAGTTCGTATTTTTCGCACGGCGGTCCCACGATCGGTCTCGCTTGTGGTGGTCAAGAAGTTTTTTGACCACGGAAGGGCTTAGGGCAGCCGGTGGCCGCAACCAAAAGAGTTGAACCGCAAATTTACGCAAATTAGCGCAAATTCCATTCATGCCTTGAAAAGTCGGTTGCACTTGCAGTGTGCAAGGCGCTGGCCAGACTGATTTGAACATGTTTATTTCCGTGAAGTTCCGTGCCCTTCCGTGGTCAATGCTCTTTTTTTGACCACGGAATTTCACGGAAAGTTTTCCTTGGAATCTTCGCTTCGTAAATCCATGAACACCAAATTGTTATAAGCCTATTCGATGAAAGATCTCGCTGAAAAGACAAGATAATGTCGGATAGTAGTACGGAATCTCATGGAAACAGACGTGCTTCATCCGAATTAGATGTGGACTGTCTTACGAAGCGCCACAATATTGAGATTCCTCAAGTCGGTTTCCCCGAACCCGAATGCTCGTCTCGTCATGGTCCAGGTTGTGGCGGAAAAATTCCCTTGACAGCTACGGTTTCTCTAGTAGATACTATGCACATAGTATCTACTGGAGCCCCGACCCATGAAACCTTTGCCGCGCCCTTCCGAACTTGAATTGCAGGTCCTATCCGTCCTCTGGGACCAGGGCCCTTCCACTGCGCGGGAGGTCCTCGACTTGCTGCCCGACGGCAAAGTCCGCGCCTACACCACCGTGCTGTCCGTCATGCAGGTGATGGAGAAGAAAGGGCTGCTGAAGCATCGCGTGCAGGGCAAGGCCCATGTGTATCGGCCGACGGTAGAGCGCCAGGAGGTCGTGGGGCCGCTGTTGCGTGGTCTCGTGCAGACGGTCTTTGGCGGAAACTCGGCGGGCGCGCTGCAATGCTTGCTGCATGACGGCGTGGACGAAGACGAACTGGCCGCGATTCAGGCGCTCATCGCGCAACATGAATCGGAAAGCAGGGGAGAATAGGGCATGAAAGGGGCAATCTCGCTTGACGGACCGCACTGGGACAACCTCATTCAGGCCCTGGCCCACAGCCTCTGGCAGGGCGCGCCGATTTCGCTTCTGCTGCTCGTGGGGCTGCGGACGGTTAGTATTCGCAGGCCGGAACTTCGCCATGGCCTTTCCTGTCTGGCAATGTTTGCGATCCTCAGTGCGGTGGCCTCGACCTATGCGCTGTTGGAATTCCGCGCTTCACTGCCTGTGCCAGCGGCGGACACCAGCGCAATCGGGCCACTCCTCGGAAGCGCGCCGCAGCCGGAGATCCCGAGCGACAACCCGTCACTATCTCTTCAATCCACGGTGGGGCCCTCACGAATTGCGCCGTTCGCTCTCGAATGGCAACGCCACATCCCCGCGTTGTGGCTCGCCGGTGTTGCCACCATGCTGTTCCGCGCCCTGCGCCTGCAATGGCGTGCGGCGCGGCTTCCCTCGGTGTGTACAACGGTAGAAGATCCAACGGTCATCCGCCTGGTGCGCGAACTCGCCCGCACGCTCGGCGTCTCGCCGTCCGTGCGGGTACTCGCGAGCACCACGCTGGCCACTCCAGCCGTCGTGGGCTGGCTGGATCCGGTAATTCTGTTGCCTGCGGCTTGCCTCGCGGGCGTGCCCGACACCGTACTCCGCGCCGCCATTGCCCACGAGCTGGCCCACATCCGTCGACACGACTTCCTGATCAACCAGATCCAGCTCCTTGTCGAGGCCCTGCTCTTCTTCAATCCTGCCGTGTGGTGGGTCAGCCGCCAGATCCGCATCGAGCGTGAAGCCGCCTGCGACGTCATCGCGGCCCGTGCTGTGGGCGACGAACGGGATTACGCCAAGTCTCTCGCAGCCTGGGCGACACTCGGCCATGGACCGGCCTATGCCCTGGCGGCGACCGGGCAACAGCGCGGCAGCGTATTGGAGCGCGTGCGGCGCTTGCTCGACGCGCGCTACACTCCGGCCCTGATGCGATCCTGGGCGGGTGCGGCCGCGCTCAGCGCAGCGGGACTCGCCATTCTCGCGGCGCTCACTGGCGGGAGTTATTGGGGCACCTTTATCCTCGCGCGTGCGCTTACGCCGGCGGAGCGGATCGCGGTGTTGGAGGAGGTGGTGGCGCAACAGGGCCTTGATGAAGTACAGCTTGATGAGCATGGGTCACCGCGACAAGTTGTTCCCTTGCGCGTTCGTTTGAAAATGGCCGACGGCGGTGTCGTGCCTGATTCCGCGAAGGTGACTGGCACCGTGGAAACGCAAGTGGGGCGCTCAAGCCGCCACAACACGGGCGTCTACATGCAGAGCGTTGAAGGAGAGTCAGGAGTTGAGGCTGTTTACGAAGGTAAGGTCAACGAGGGTGTCGCGGAATTGCGGGCCAGCGCACCGGGATATGCACTGGCTTTCGCCCATTCAGTCATCTTAAGTGATACATCGCCGCCCGAGGAGATCGTCATGGTCCTGACGCCGGGCTTTACTTCAGGATTGCGCCTTTCCGGCGACGATGGGGCGGCGCTTCGCAATGTATCCGTAATCGGTGCCTACGATACGGAGAACGGTTGGAAGGACTTCGAACTTGTCAGCGATGACGAGGGCGTGGTTCATCTGGAACACTGCGCCGATGTGCCTATAAAGTGGCGGGTAAACACGCCGGGCTACGAGGCCGAGACCAAGGTCATCCACCATCAGGCGGATGTTCTCGCCGAGTGGGCACTCATGGCGGCACTGCCTGCCACCGGCGTCGTGCTGGATGAAAAGACTGGAGCGCCCATGGCGGAGGCGTTGATTTACGAGGTCGCACGGGAAGGGGGGGGCAATCCGGGCTCGTATGGTGGCTTGGATTCGTTTCCACTTATCACGCAGACAGACCAGGAGGGGCGCTTTACGCTAGATGCGCTTCGGCGCGATACGCACTACCGGGTCATGGTGGAGTCGCCGGGAGGCGCACGCGCTTTTTTTGAGGAAGTTCGTGCGGGCGATGAGAACTTGGAGTTCAAAATGCCGTCCGAGCTCTCCATTCGCGGTACCGTGACAGGTGCTCTTTCCCGCCTTCCAAAAATTGACGACCGACCGGCGCTGGTCATCCACACGTCTTATAAAATCGGTGATTCGAGTTTTGTCAGCAATGTGGAACAGGTCCCCTTGGACGTCGCGGGCGATTCTGCCACCTTTGTGTTGGATGGGCTCTGGAAAGGAAACAAGCAGATCGAGCTGCCGGATTCTCGAATGCAATTTGAGCTTACCGAGAGTCGTCACGACTTCGAGCTGGTCGTACCCGAAGAAAAGGAAGCATTGACGCGGGATGTGATTGTCCGATTCATGGACACGGATGGTGTCCCACCGAAAGGGGGGATCTATGTGAACTACTTCAAGCGATTGGGCGGGAACTCGCTGGATAGAGTCGGTCCGCTGGAAATTGAGGCGGAGGAGCTCCACCTGAATATGCTCGTCCCCAATACGCTCTCGATCAATCCCGACGGGATGGTGGGCTACTGGTTTGAGCAGCCCACTTCGGATATACCGGTCGGGGATGGTCCCTTTCTTGTTGAGGTGGAAACTTGGCCCGCCGGGTCCATTCAGACCACGGTGACTCAGGGTGGCGCAACTGGAAACGGGTCAACGAATCTGTCGTTGAAAGTGGTCGAACCGGCTCCGTTGCTGCCCCAAGGGCACTACGTTCCCTATATGACGAGTGTGAGGAAACCCGGTGAGACCATCGATAGATTCATCGCCACGCCCGTGCCCCTTGGCGGAACCTATCGGCTCGTCGCATCGCGAGGTTGGAACTACGTCGTCAGCGAGGAGATACGATTGAATGATCGCAATCCTGCTGCCTTGGTCGAGGTGGTCATGCCCGAGGGCATCACGTTCCGAGGGCGAATTCTCTCCGAAGCAGGCGAGCCACTGGATGGCGCGCAGATCAGTCTCTCATTGGACTTGGACGGCGGAGGGGGAAGTTATGGAAGTACGGAGGGCGCTGCGTCGGCTCCCGATGGCAGCTTCGAATTCGCACCAGTGAACCCTGATTTCCTGGGTACCTATAGCCTCGAAGTCAAGGGGCTGCGGAACTACCAAGCCGTCCGAATTGTGGATGTGGACGTGAGCGAACTCTTGGAAGTCCGGCTTCCGGTGGGTATCAAAGTGACGGGTAGAGTACTCCAGCCCGATGGCAGTCCCGCACCAAACGTTGAAGTGGAAGCCCATCGCACCGGTGGCCCTATATTTGGCTTGATGGAAAAGTGCACTGCGGACGCCGATGGAAACTTCGAGTTCTCCAACCTCGCGGGCGATGAATACATGTTCATGGTGGACGATAGTGGCCGGGGCTGGGGCGCTGTATCAACGGGGGTCGACGTGAACACTACGCGCCATGTCGAGTTGCGGGGGGAGCTAAGCGGAAGCCGCTGACAAGGTTGAAAAGGGTTTGTTTTTCCGCAAGGAGGCATCTTCCTATCGCCAGCCTATGCGCTCTTCGAGTTCTTTGTGGTTACTCAATAAATTCAACCACAAAGAACTCAAAGAGCGCATAGGTCGGCGAAACAAAACCGAGACAGTTACGATGCACGCTGCCTGGAGGCTGGGCTGGCGTTGGATTTCTTCGTATGACGATGTTGGGCATTCGTCTCCAGTTGTCGCGGTCAATAGATTATTGACCACGGAAAGGCACGGAATTTCACGGAAATGGACTCGTCCGAGGCGTCATAGTCAGCGTTAGAGTGACGGACTATTTGTGGTCTGAAGGAAACTTGTAGGAGTTTTGCATTTTTTGTAATTCAGTTCTTTGGGGTGCGGGAAGGGCTCTTGCTGCTGTACACTGGTGGAAGTGTAGTAGTACCTTGGGCAGTACGGCAATTGAGTTGGGAGGCATTGCGATGTACGTACAGCGGATATCGTGCGCGGAGATTCGAGGGCAACTGATCCTTCTGGCTATCACGATGTGTATGCTTTTGACGCAAGCAATTCCTATGCTGGCAAAGGCATTCGAGGTGGAAATCCTCATTCAATATCGACTCATGAATCTTGCCGGAGGGCTGCTGTTCGCAGGTGCTCTTGGGTATCTTCTGGTTGGGCTCTATCGGTGGCATAAGCAGGGCCAGGGTTACCGGGCAGGTTTCCTCACTGGCAAATCCTTGGTATTCAAACGCTTGGGCCAGCCATTCGTTGTCGTCAAGCCCGGTGATGTGGTGGGATTTGTCCCGAGGCGCTATGCGCTCATGCTGCGGGACGGAAGCAGAGTTCCACTCCACGCAGACTCCTGGGAACTAATATCGCCACATCCTGAGCGTCTGACTCGCGAGCTCTTTGAGCATTGGTGGCCGGAGGTATCATTGGAGGATGTCCGTGCCGCGCAACGTGAGGCAAATCGGCTGCCTGAAGGATTCTGGCTGGCCGTTTTTTACGTTGCGGGCATCGCAGTGACTTTCGCCCTCGTACTCGCGCTGGTACTTGAGTCCTTGCTCATCCCAGCCCTTTTCCTGGTTGTGATACTCGTGTTTGGGTTGGGACTGTATTTCGGGCACGCATGGAAAGTCGCTTTTGTATATCCCTTGCCGCCAACCCCTCAAATCCAGTCCGTAGCCCACGACATCACCACGGCGAAGCCATTGTAGGCGCCGTGGATCACGACGGCGGTCAGTATGTATGGGTAGGCGTCCAGCACCTGGGGGCGCTGGAATTCGATGCCGGCGTCTGAGCGCGCGGGGGCCGCGGCCCTGTTCCACATATTCAAAAGTCCGAGGCCCGCTATGGTGCTGGTCCCGGTGTGGAGGGCCGTGCAGACGGTCCAGCGCCAAAGACGGAAGCTATCGGTGCCTTCGGAATTGTAGACGTGGATATAGAGCAAGTTCTCCACCACGGCGAAGAGGAGTCCGGCGGACGCGGCGGCGATGACCGTTTGCATCCCGTTGCGAAAGAGCCAGGGGCGATTCTCCAGGACGAGGAGGGCCGCGCCGATCTTCATCATTTCCTCGATTGCCGGACCGACAACGATGAGATAGATGAGGCCGCCGGTCATGCCGTCGGTAAGGCCCGTGAAGAAGGTGGCCAGTATCGCGAAGGGGCCGCCGCATATGGCGAGGGCCAGGAGCGTGGCCCAGCTCTTCCAAGCGGGCGTCCGGGCGAGTTGCTCCTCATACCACCGCGAATACGTGAAGGCCTCGGGCGGGATAGCCGTGCCGGTGGAACGCAGCGTGGGTTCGTCCCACACGGTGTGGAGCGCGCGCTCCTCGTTGTGCGTCACGGCGGGCGCAACGTGAAAGCCCGGCTCCTCGTAGATGGAGTCCTTTGGCTTCTGGAAGGCGTCCCCGTAGAAGGGCTCATTCCGGATGGAATGGGGGTCCTTCTTACTCACGGTAGCAGGCCGTGCCGTAGACCAGCACTTCGGCCATGGGCGCCTGTTTCTTGCCCTGCATCGCGCCGATGTTGGACGTTTCGAGGCGAATGTTGAAGACCGCCGAGGCGCCGCGGGATGCCGCATGCTCCAGCACCCGCAGGGTCGCTTCGCGCCGCGCCCGGTCCATGAGGGTTTCCAGCGACTTCAGCTCGCCGCCGAAGAAGGAGCGGAGACCGGCCAGGAAATTCTTGAAGTAGTCCGAGCCGATCACGGCCTCGCCCATCAGCATCTCGGCGCGACGATAGCCCAACTCCGGCGGGATGAACTTGGTATTGGTCACGATCAAATGGCGCACCCGGTCTTCGCGCTCCACAAGATTGCGCAGGTGCTTCCGCTCGACGTGCCGGCCGTTAAAATAGCCAATCCCGAGAAGCGCCAGGGGGATGGCAAAAGGCAGAAAGGCAATAATGAGGTCCGCCATGGGGGGCTCCTACTGAATCGGTTGGACGATGACGGCGGTGCCATAGGCGTAGAGTTCGGCGGCGCCCTGGGTGATCGAGCTCGTGCTGAAGCGCACGTTGAGGACGCAGTTTGCCCCGAGTTCGTTGGCCTGCGCGATCATGCGGCCCATGGCCTCGCGTCGCGATTCCGTGAGCAGTTCGGTGTAGCCCTTGAGCTCGCCGCCGACGAGGTTTTTCAGCCCCGCCATGATGTCCTTGCCCGCGTGCTTCGCGCGGATGGTGTTGCCCTGGACCAAACCAAGTACCCGAACCACGTTATAGCCGGGAATGGTTTCTGTGTTTACAATTAGCATGGTATCTCCCTCCAGTGGAATGCGACGGTTGTTTGATCTCGGAAAAGGCTAGCGCATTGCGGGGGGAAATGCAATGGGAATTTTGGTGGGTTGCAGGGACAGCAGGGACTGCAGGGACAGCAGGGACAGCAGGGACTGATCAGAAGGTATGGCGCCGCCCCCCGCTGCGTGTGTTATCGTATCGCTGCCCGAATTGCCGGGCCATCTACACGATCAAATCAACCCGAAAGGCTTACCCCCATGGAACGACGCGAATTTCTCGCTGGCGCCGCGCTCACCGGCGCGGCCATCACAACCCTGGGCGCGACTGCCGAGGAGAAGCCCGTGGAACGGGAATACTACGAACACCGCACCTACCAATTGCTGCCCGGCGATCGCAACGGCGCCATCCATGCTTTCCTGGAGAACGCCGCGATCCCCGCCTGGAACCGGGCCGGCATCGGTCCCGTCGGCGTCTTCACGGGGGTCTATGGCGGCGAATGGACCAGTTTGGAAGTCCTGCTGCCCCATGCCTCCCTCGCGTCCTATGGTGCGACCCGCGCCACCCTCGCAGCGGATGGGGAATTTCAAAAGGCCGGGGCCGAATTTCTCGATACGCCGCCGTCGGACCCGAATTTCGTGCGCTACGAAACCAACCTCATGCTGGCTTTCAGCGGCATGCCCAAACTCAAGGTGCCGGAGAAAAAAGATCGCATCTTCGAACTCCGCACCTACGAGAGCCACAGCGAGAAATTCGCGAAGAAGAAAATCGAAATGTTCAACGAGGGCGGCGAGATCGACATCTTCCTGGAAACCGGCCTGATGCCCGTCTTCTTCGGAGAGACCATCGCCGGGGCGCGTATGCCCAACCTTACCTACATGGTGGTCTTCGACGACATGCCCGATCACGACGCAAGCTGGGCCAACTTCGTCGCGAGCGACAAATGGAAGGCCCTCAGCGGCGATCCGCAATACAAGGATACGGTCTCGAATATCCACAATCGGATTTTGAAACCGACGGCGTACTCGCAGATTTGAACCGCAAGTAAGGATAGTAGTGCGAATTCACTTAGCACCGCTGTTGGCGGCAACCCAACGTTTCACCACGAAGGCCACGAAGAGCACGAAGAAAGAAGAGGGGAGGAATTAATACGCGCCTTTAGTTTCTCTGCAATCCAGATAAGACCTATTGGACTCCGATCCCAATTATCTTTGCGCCTTTGCGCGCAGTAAACCTGGCAAGCAATATTCATAGACAGGGACTGGCCTGTCAGGCTACGATATTTATCGTTAGTAACGCGGCCAATCAGGAGGGCGAGTAGTGGGATTGCGATGTGATTTGTCCGAAGTCATTGTCACCGAGCTGAAGTTTCTCGCCTTCCGGTCGGTCCGCCCGGATATGAAACGACTTCGCTGGCACTATCTGATGTTCGGCCTCGTTTCAAGTTGGCTCGTTGGCGTGGGGCGCTACTGGGACGCGCCGGATGCCCCATGGTGGCAACAGGCGGGTCTAGGTTCGCTCGTTTATACGGTGTTTATGTCCGCCTTTCTGTGGGCACTGGTCATGGCCATGCAGCCCGAGAACTGGACGTACTTCCATGTGCTGACCTTTGTCGGGATGACGGCGCCGCCGGGACTGCTTTATGCGATTCCTGTAGAGAAGTTTCTTCATGCGGACAGCGCTCACGCGGTCAATCAGTGGTTTCTGTTGATCGTTGCACTGTGGCGTGTCGTGCTGCTCTGGTTTTATCTTCGGCGGGCCGGTCGGCTCGCGCGTGTGCCGGCCTTTCTTGCCTTGGCATTTCCGCTTGCCGTCATAATGGCCTTCCTCACATTGCAACAGTTGCAGGCTTCCGTGATGAGCGGAATGTCGGGGAATCGCAGGCATGAGGAGCAGGTCCGGCCGGATATTGGTCAGTGGATTGTGGGTCATGTTGGCCTGGCATCCATTGTGCTTTGCCCGATTGTTTTCATCGGATATGTCATCACGGCCACCAGAATCGATTCGCGAAAGAGCAGGGACGCGTGGCGCGTTGCCCAAAGCGGCGCCGCGCCCGAAGTGCCGAAGGTGTCTGGCTGCGAGGCTCCTCCTCAGGAACCGCCATGCACCTAGGCCTTATCGCCATGAGCGGCGTGCGCGTTCAAAATGCCGCACTGCTCGAACTCGGCCTGACGCTACCCGGTTTTGTGCAGC
Source organism: Candidatus Hydrogenedentales bacterium (assembly GCA_942492815.1). Lineage (GTDB taxonomy): Bacteria > Hydrogenedentota > Hydrogenedentia > Hydrogenedentales > JAEUWI01 > JAEUWI01. The sequence continues at coordinate 2,086,135 of OW818658.1, forward strand.
GGAGCAAAGTTATCGCGTCGCTCCCGAGTTTGTCGCTGCTCACCCTCGCGGGCATGACGCCACCGGAGATACGCGTCAGTTATCTGGAAGTCCCCGATCTGGGCGCGGTGGACCATCTGCCCGGCGAATTCGATGTGGTGGCTATCGCCAGCTTCACTGCCCAGATCAAGGACGCCTACGCCCTCGCGGATCGTTATCGCGCGGCGGGCACGCGGGTGCTGCTCGGTGGGCTCCACGTCACCGCTATGCCCGAGGAAGCGCAGCAGCACGCGGATGCGATTGTGCTGGGAGAGGCCGAGCCGATGTGGCTGCGCGTCCTTCACGATCTTCAACACAACAATCTCCAGCCGCGCTACGATGCCCGTGGCCAATCTTTCGATCTCGCCAATGCGCCCATGCCCCACTTCGAGTTGCTGGATATAGACCGCTACAATCGACTTACGGTCCAGACCCAGCGCGGTTGCCCTTTCTCGTGCGAGTTCTGCGCCAGCAGCATCCGTCTGTCTCCGAAGTTCAAGGTGAAGCCGGTGGAGAAGGTTATCGCCGAGATCCGCCGCATCAAGGAACTGTGGCGCAGACCCTTTATCGAGCTGGCCGACGACAATACCTTCGCCAACAAACGCCATGCGCGCGCGCTGGTTCGGGCCATCGCGGGGGAAGATATCCGCTGGTTTACGGAGACGGACATTTCCGTTGCCGACGACCCGGAGTTGCTGGCGCTCCTGCGCGACAGTGGTTGCGCCCAGGTGCTCATCGGCTTTGAACACCCGAGCCGACGTGCGGTGGAGGGTGTTGAATTGAAAGCGAACTGGAAGGCCCGCCAGGTGGATCGCTACCGCGAGGCGATAGAGCGCATCCAGCGCCACGGGATTACGGTGAACGGATGCTTCGTGCTGGGCCTCGACGGCACGGATGAAACCAGTTTTCAGGAGGTCCTCGAGTTCGTGGATCAGAGCGGGCTCTACGAAGTTCAGGCAACCCTCCAGACCCCCTTTCCGGGCACGCCGCTCTACACCCGACTCTTCGATGAGGGACGCCTGCCGGCCCCTGAGGCCTGGGAGTGCTGCACGTTGTTTGACCTGACCTTCCGGCCCAATGGAATGAGCTCCCAGGTGTTGGAGGCGGGCTTTCATCGGCTGATCGGCGAGCTGTACCGGAGCGATCGCGTCAAGGCGCGGCGTCGGCGTTTCTGGAATGCGCTTCGAATCGGTGGGCGTGACGGTGTGCCCCCGAAAGGTTTTCGGGAAAGAGGTGTCAATGAGGCTTGAGATCTGAGACAATTGGGCCATGCTGCATTCTCGCCGCGAGTGTCACTTGGAGTGAGAACAGCGTACGGAGCATGTCCCAAGGGAAGGTCCGAGGCTTGAGAGTACACTTCAACATGCTGGGAGAGCGGGGGAATCGCACCTTCCTGTTATTGTGGTGCGCAACCCGTCGAATCTGGCCGGCCCTTCTCCTGCTTTTGTTCAGCTCCGCCTTGGCGCCTGCCGCGCCCGTGTACCCCGTGCAGCAATATACGGCTGAGGCGGGGCCGGCCGGGGCCGTGGTGCGCAGCATCGAACGGACGGCGGATGGGGCGTTGTGGTTCGGCTGCTGGGGACGGGGCGTATCACGCTATGACGGCCTTGCCTGGAAAAGCTATGGGATGGAAACCGGCCTTCCCTCGCTGGATGTCCGGGTGCTTCGGGCGGATGCGGCAGGGCGGATCTGGGTGGGCACGGTGGGGGGCATTGCTGTTCTTTCGGGAGAGCGCTGGGAGAAAGTCCCCACCGGTTTACCCGCCGCCACCGACTCGCCGTCCGTATTTTCCATTTTGCCATTGCCGGATGGTCGCGTCTGGTTTGGACTCACCGAGGGTCGGGTAGTTCAGTTTGCGCCGCAGGCTGCTGGGAAGGCGGACGCTGTCCCCCGCGGTGAATGGTCGCTTGTCCTCGATGCGGAATCTTCGAAGACAAACCAGGCGATCGTGGGCCTGTGCCTGCGCGCGGAAGGGAGTATTGTCGCGGGCAGTGCGTCTCTGGGCATCATGCGGTGGGACGGCTCGCGCTGGTCCCAGGAAGCAGGTGACGAAGCCGTTCTCGTGCCGGAGGTACTGCTGGAGACGCCGGGGCGTGTGCTCTATGCGGGAGGGCGACAGGGCCTGTGGCGCATTGCCCCCGGCGAAGGCGCCTGGACGAAGATCTCCGAGGATGTGGTGCGGGCCATGGCCGGATTTTCCGATGAGCGCGTGGCCGTCGCCCGGGAGTACTACCTCGAAATCCTCGACGGGGAACAGGCCCAGACGGTTCAAATTCTGCGAGAGAGCCCGTCAGTTCCGCTGCAGGCGTTGCGACACTTCCCCGAGATCGGTGAGATTTGGGTCGGTAGTAAATTTGGCGTATTTCGCATTGGAATCCACGGGTGGACCGTCTATTCCCAATCAACCGGTGGGTCGGAGAATCTTTTTGGCGCGGTCTATGCCGATGATAAGACGGAAGCGATTACCGTGGGCCCGCTTGGCCAGGTGATGCAGTTCAAAGGGGATGGGTGGCGCGAAATCGGCCAGGTTGAACCGGGCAACTACATTTCAATCGAAAAGGGGAGCGGCGCGACCCTCTGGCTCCTGAAGGATGGGCTGGGGCTTCAGTGGGATCGGGAAACCTCCGCCACGCTCCGGCGTCAGCAGTTGCCTCCTGCCGCCGACGCCCTGCTCGAAACGCGAAGGGGTCGAATATTCGCCTGGAGTCTGGATCACATCTATGAACTCGTGGAGGGGCAGTGGAATCTTGCCCCCGCCACTCCCGAGACCGACGTGGAAGAGGTAAACACCCTCGTCGAGAACTCCGACGGTCATCTTCTTATTTCGACACTGACCGCGCTGAGCGAGTGGGCGCTGGAGGAAGGTGGAGGAATGCGGCTCCTCCACCAAATCGAGTCGGGAAAGAACTTTCGCGGAATCGTCGAGGAGCCGGACGGCGGATTTTTTGTGGGGTCGAACGAGGACGGAATATACCAGTACCGCGATGGGGCGCTGACGCTCCGCGTGCCCTTTGAGAAGAATCCGAGCGCCCGCGTATCCTGTATGTATCGGTCGACAAAGGGTCGCCTATGGACCGGTGCGCTGGATCTCGGGGTGGCAAGCTATCAGGAGGGGCGCTGGCGGTGGTATGGCGAGTCCCCGGGCTTTCCCCGGGGCGGCATAACGTCGATTACGGAAGATCCACGGGGAGACATCTGGGTCGAAGTGACCGGCGGCGGCGTCCTGCGCTATGTGCCCTCGCCCGACCCGCCCGAGACCAGCATTCGCCTCAATCCGGGAAAGATCGCGCAGGGTGATCGCAGCGTATTCCAATTCGACGCGGTGGATCCCTGGGAAGTTACGCCGCGGGATGATCTGGTGTATTCGTGGCGCATCGGAGAGCTGGGCCACGAGGCGTTGATGTGGACCCCCTTCTCCCAGGAGCGAAGCACCATATCGCCGCGATTGAAGGCGGGTGACTACGTCTTTGAGGTGCGCGCGGCGGATACCGATTTCAATGTGGATCTGAGTCCCGCGCGAGCCCTCTTTACCGTTATGCCCCCCTGGTGGGCAACCCCCGGCTTTCTCCTGCCCATGGGGCTTTTCGCCTGTATCAGTCTGGTGACCCTGATCCTGCTCGTCCGAAACTACACCGTGTTGCGGGTTTCGGAGAGGCGATTGCGTGACGCGAAGGAACAGGCCGAGGCCGCGAACCGGGCCAAGAGCCAGTTTCTCGCCCACGTCTCCCACGAGATCCGCACGCCGATGAACGCCATTCTAGGCCACGTGCAGGTCATGCAGAATTCCGCCGCCCGCTCTCCGGAGGATTCGGCGAACCTGGAGATCATTGCCAGCAGCGGCGACCATCTCCTCGACCTGATCAACAACGTCCTGGAAATGGCGCGCATTGAATCCGGTCGGGTCGCCGTCACTCCCTGCACCTTCAACTACCGGGAAACGCTCGAGCGCCTGATGCGGATGCTCGCCGTGCAGGTGGACGACGAACACGTGCGCATGACTTGGGAGGTGGCCCCGGCCGTCCCGGAATATGTCGTGGCGGATCAGGGAAAACTTCGGCAGGTGCTCATCAACGCCGTAGGCAATGCCATTAAATTTACCGAAGCGGGAAGTATTACGCTGACCAGCCGGGTGGAATCTGCCGATGATGCCGCCGGGAGCATGGTCCTGGCTGTTACCCTGGAGGATACAGGTCCCGGCATCGAAGCGCGGGAACTGGAACGGGTCTTTGAACCCTTTGAACAGGCGGCCGCCGGCACCCGTGTCGGGGGGGCTGGACTGGGACTGCCCATCAGCCGGCGCCAGCTCGAAGCCGTGGGGGGAAGTATCGCCATCGAATCCACGCCGGGCGTCGGTACACGGGTGTTCATTCGATTGCCCGTGAAGGCGGGGGTGAGAGAGGACATGCCCGACATGCCGAGCGCCTCGAAGCCGCACGGTGCGAGCTCCACGGACGCCCAGACGCGGGTGCTTGTGGTGGACGATATTGACACGAACCGCAGTGTTTTGGACAAGCTCCTGACGGGCTCTGGATTTGACGTGCGGGGGGTGCCGGGAGGAGCCGAGGCTCTGGAGCTTTTTGAACGCTGGCGGCCCGATATTGTCCTCATGGATCGCGCCATGCCGGGGATGGATGGCATTGAGACCATGCGGCGGATCCGCGCTATGGAAGGCGGCGCGACGATTCCGATTGTTTTCGTCACCGGCGGCGTATTGGATGACGAGACCCGCGAGATCATGGCGGGCGGTGCCACGGACATTATCGGAAAGCCCTTTCGCCATGCGGAATTGCTCGGCAAGATCGAAAAGCACCTTTCCTTGAGGGCAGGGGACCAGAAAAATCTTTGAGTTGTTTGAGCAGGCGAAAACGCGCGGCTGAACGATGGAGAGTTCGTTCAAATTGTGGACAATCCCGCAATCGCGCTCCATTTGATCACAATTGCCACCAACAATAGTAGGGTGTATCACTTTTGGCGCTATTCGCCCAAAACGGCACTGGGGTATTTTTCGAATACCCCCGAAAGCGGGAATGCCAATCCATCGTTCACAACCCTGTAACGACGCGTTCTGCGGGCGTTAGTGTCTGACGTGGCAGGTAGTGAACAACCAACCCGGGGCAACAGGAGTTCAAGCACCATGGAACACAAAACCACGCCTCGAAGCATCAAGTACGTAGTGGCAACCATGGCGACCGCCGTCGCAACGTTTGCGGCCACCCAACTCTCCAGTTGCGTGGGCTTTCTGCCGCCGCCCATTCCCGTGACCCTCGAGCTGAGGCAGGGCGTGGAAATCGCCGCGCTCGCCGCCGCATCCGGTCAGGCCGACATCGCCCTGGGTGAAGTGTGCGGCCTCTTCAATGAAGACGAGCTCGAAGCGCTGGTCCGCGCGGCTGCGGGTGATCTCATTGCCGACCTCGCGGTCATTACCCGCGTGGATCTGAAGTCCACGGAAATTACCGCGACGGCAGGCAGCTTCGATCCCTTCGAAACCGCCGAACTCGATATCGATGTGGATGGTTCCGACGACCCGCTCATCCTCGGTACCGCCGCAAACAATGACGGCTTGGGTACGGAGTTTTCCCTCACCTTGGAAAACCCCGTGGACCTGCTCAATGACCTCAATGAAGATCAGTGCGCCACACCCGTTCTCCACCTCGACGGCGCCGGTTTCCTCGAAGCCGAGGCCATCACCTTCGATGTCACCGTTACCCTGATGGTCTATACGGAGTTCCGGCCCTTGTAGCACGCTGCACAATTTGAGACCATCCAGTCGCATCGATATCCCGTGCCCGCGAGGTTGCCTCGCGGGCACTTCTGTGGCGGGAGAGGCCGTGGCCGGAGTCGCGATGATAAACGGTGGCGCAGGCGACCTTCAGCGGTTAGTCCTTCGAGGTCAGCCAGTCGACGTTCAACGCGCAGTGGGCGATGGTGTTGCCCGCGCTGTTTTTTCGCGTGTAGGACAGGTGAAGCAGGCCGTCGCGGGACTGGAGAATGGAGGGATACTCAAAAGAAGTGGCGTCGCTGTCCGCCGGCTCCACCTGCCAGGTCGTGCTCCACGTCGCTCCTTCATCATTACTCAGCTTCACAACAAGACGGTGTCGTCCCTCCTCCAGATCGTTGCAGAGCATGAGCCAGCGGCCATCCTGTAGAACGAGCACTTCGAGGCTGGAGCTGGGGTTGGGGATGTCCAGATCCACGGAAGGGCTCCAAGTCTCACCATTGTCGGACGACGTCGCGTATTGAACGCGCTGCGGCGCGTTGCCTTCGTCGCGCAGATAGGCGACCAGTCCGCCGTCTTTCCTGCGCACGATTGTGGGCTGGGTCGGACCGTAACCGACAATCGGGCCACTGGCCCGCCAGGTCTCGCCCTGATCGTCGGAAATGCCGATGAGCGAGAGGTTGAACCCGTCGGAATAGAGCGGCAGCAGGATGCGCCCGTCCGGCAGCACCGTTGGATGATTTCGCGTCATCCAGCCCTTGGTGCGCTTGACCTTGTCGCCCGCCGCTTCGGCCAGGTATTCCTCGTAGGGCAGGGCATACTCCGCCCAGCAGCCTTCTTCCGCCTCCAAAGTTGCGAAGCCCGCCTTCAGCGCGTCGGGGAAGTCCTCGCCGGGATCGAGGATGATGACATCCTGCCAGGACCACTTCGGCGCGCCGTCGCCCTGATAATCCTCCGCCCGCCGATACTTGAGCAGGCCGTGCTGCCACCCGTTGGCCACCACCGGTATCCAGAAGAGCCACAGGCGCTCGTTCGCATCAATGAACAGGACGGGGTTGCAGTCCGGCAGGTCCAGGGTGTCGGCCATCAGAAATGGGGCGCTCCAGGTGTCCGCGCCTTTCTTCTTGCGCGCACCCTGAATCACCACATCGTTTGCATTGCGTTCCCCCGATCCGTGGAACCAGGCCACGAGCAGATCGCCATTCGGACACTCGACGATGCTGCTGCTGTGTACGTGCTTCTCCTGGGGCGGGAAGATTGGCGTTACGCTGAACTGTGGGACGGCGGTGGCGTTCAACGCGAGTGCAAGCGCGCAGAAGATGGTCAGGTGGGCATGCGGCATGGCATTCTCCTTGGTGTGAACCTACGGCGGAACTCGGGGAGAACGCTGTCGTAGCACCGGGGGTCTGTGGAGTTCCTCTTGCCAGCGGCGGCCAATGCGCGACCCCGCCGGGGAATGGGGTGCTCTTGCACCCACGGAAGCCCAATCTTATACCCAGCGAAAATCGATAATCCAAATCCTATGCAGAATCATCTGGCTTAAATTATCTCGATACCATAAAATAGAACGGGTTGAGGCGAAGAGATACACCATGAACAAATCGACGGGAACTATCACTCGAGTGGTTTCGATCCTGGCCATCGCGCTTCTCCTTGCGGGTTGCAGCAACATTCGTACGGCGTCGCGTGACGGAGACCTTGATGCCGTCAAGAAGTGTCTGGAGCGGGGAACGGACGTAAATGAACGATCCGGCGACGGCGAGACAGCGCTCCACTGGGCCTGCAGACAAGGACATGCCGAGGTCGCCCGCTACTTGCTGAGTATGGGTGCCGATGTAAGTCAGGCGGGCACCGGTTGTGGGACGCCCCTGCAGTGGGCCGTCCGTGACGGCCAGCAGGAAATGGCCATCCTCCTCCTCGATCACGGTGCGGATATAAACCAGCCCGGAACGGACGAGTTCACGGCGCTGCATGACGCGGTGGTGAAACAGGATTTTGCAGTGGTCCAACTCCTGCTTGCACGCGGGGCGAACCCCAATGCAAAGGCCTCGTACGACAGGACGCCGTTGGATATCGCCGGGGGCCTGGTCCCTGGCAACGAAATTGCTGATTTGTTGCGCCGGAACGGTGCCGGGTAAGCCAACGGTTTCGCTCTCAAAACGAAGCTGTCATGCGGCCCATTTTGACGCTGCTTTGCGCCCGTATGGTATACTTCCGGCGCTTACAGGCGTGAGCAGCAAGGACAACTGAGCTCCCCCCCCCCTTTCTTATGGGTGCCGGCACGCGCCTTGGCTATCCCCCACCCGGAACGACTCGTTCCATGTGCGGCATGCTGGCTCGGGCAGGGAGTGCGTACGCGAGCCAGTCCCCTTTCCACACAGGTTCTTTTCACCATGCATCGAGATTATGACGTTATTGTGATTGGCGCGGGCCATGCCGGCATTGAGGCGGCCCTCGGTTGTGCGCGCCTGGGCCACAGCACCCTCATGGCCACGATGAAGTTGGACGACATTGGCAAGATGCCCTGCAACCCAGCCATCGGCGGTATTGCCAAGGGCCAGCTCGTCCGAGAGATTGACGCTCTTGGCGGCGAGATGGGGCGCTGCATTGATCGGACGGGGATCCAGTTCAAGATGCTCAACCGCTCGAAGGGACCGGCGGTCCATTCGCCCCGCGCGCAGGCCGACCGGCACCAGTACCAGTTTGACATGAAGTACGTCTGCGAAAGCCAAGCCAATCTCTCGCTGAAGCAGGTGGAAGTGGACGACATCCTTGTACACGACGGCGTGGCCTGTGGTATTCGCACGGGCGTGGGGGAGGAGATCACGGCGCGGGCGGTCATCGTCTGCACCGGCACCTTCCTCGGCGGGCGGCTCCACTTCGGCATGACGACCATCGAGGGCGGGCGCGGTGGCGACAAGCCCGCGAACAACCTGTCGCTTACGTATGCGAAGATGGGTATCGAAACCGGACGTATGAAGACGGGAACCGTTCCGCGCATCCACAAACGGAGTATAGACACGAGCCGAATGGAGGAGCAGAAGGGTGATACGGATCCCCGGCCCTTCTCCTACTCGACGCCCATCGAGGGCTTCAGTCCCAACAAGATCTCCTGCTGGCTCTGCTATACGGGCGAAGCGACCCACGAAGTCATCCGCCGCAATCTCGACAAGTCGCCCCTTTACTCCGGCAAGATCGAAGGGATCGGCCCGCGCTATTGTCCGAGCATTGAGGACAAGGTCATGCGCTTCCCCGAGAAGACGGAGCACCGGATCTTCCTGGAGCCCGAAGGCCTCATGACCAACGAGGTCTACGTGAACGGGCTGAGCACGAGTTTGCCGGAAGAGGTGCAGCGTGAATTCCTCCACAGCGTGCCCGGACTGGAAGCGGCGGAGATCATTCGACCGGGCTATGCGGTGGAATACGATTTTGTACCCCCGACCCAACTAAAACCGACACTAGAAACCAAAAAGATTCGTGGACTGTTTCATGCGGGCCAAATCAACGGCACCTCGGGCTACGAAGAGGCGGCCGCGCAAGGGCTCTATGCCGCCATGAATGTTTCTCGCTTTTTGTGTGATGAAGTGCCGCTATTTATCGGTCGAGACGAAGGTTACATCGGCGTGCTCGTGGACGATATCGTCACGCGCGGACTCATTGAGCCCTATCGCCTCTTCACCTCACGCGCTGAATATCGCCTCCACCTGCGGCAGGACAATGCGGATGTGCGACTGGCCCAGTATGGCTTCGGCAACGACGAAGTCCTGAACAAAATGCGGGCGCGAGAGGGGAGAGTCGCTGAGGAGATGCAGCGTCTGGAGAAGTTCCACGTGGAGGCTTCCGCCGAGACGAATCAGGTACTCTCCTCCAGTGGTGGCGCACCCATCGACCGCTCCACGCCCGCCGTACAGTTGCTACGTCGACCCGATATGACCCTGGAGGCTCTCTATCAACTGTGTCCGCCCCCCGCCCCCTTGGACTTCGAGGCGCGGGAGCAGGTGGAGATCCGGGCGAAGTATCAGGGCTACATGGACCGACAGCAGCGGGATATTGACCGATTCAAAAAGGCGGAACACTGCATTATTCCTGAGGCCTTCGACTATGAGGCGATCCCTGGCATTCCCCGAGAGTGCAAGGATCGCTTGAAGGCAATTCGGCCCGTGAGTTTCGGCCAGGCGAGCCGGATTTCTGGCGTGCGCGCGGCGGATATCGCGGTGCTTCACATCTATGTGGAGAAACACAAGAGAATTAAGAATTAGGAATTTTGAATTACGAATTTGGGACGGGCCCTCCGGGGTATTGATGATTTGGATTTGGAATAGTGAGTATTGGTTGGTTGGTGTAGAGTGACATGCAATTGGTTCGCGTAGAGCTAATTTATTTATAAATAATAGATACAGCATTTGAATGGGTGCTGTCCAACGAAGTTGCGTATTCGTGATAACCCGGTATAATTCAGGGGTAGGACAATCCGGGAGGGATTCGCACCATGGCACTGATCGAAACGAAAGACTTCATCAAAGCGGGACAGAAGAAGACCCACTCGTTCTGCGAGATGATCTGGTTGACCCGCTTTAAGGGGTACCGGGTGGCCAATACGCTCCACGTGCCTCATCGCAACATGCTGGGCCGTCTTGGGACGACCAAAGTGTGGATCGTGGACCGAGAAAGCGCCAAGAAGCGATAATCGCCACAGTTCTACTGGCTCCAAATACAAACCGACGCCCCTGCGAGGCTGCCATGCCTCACAGGGGCGTTGTTACAGATATTGGGCACGCTCTCAGGGCGCGAGGAGGGGCATGAGGCGGGCGATCTTCCGGCGTGTTTCCTGGATGGCCTGGAATCGTTCATCCGCAAGTTTCCGCCCACCCGCTGCGCCTCCTTTGCCGGGCTCTGTGCCGTGTTCGTCGAGTCCGCAGAACTGCGCGATGGCCGTGGCACCGCCGTCCAGCAGCGCCTCGGCCTCCTTAACCGCCTCCGGAGCGCCGCCACGGGCTTTGGCCGCCTCGGTCGCTTCTCGGAGGGCATGAAGCATGGCATAGTCCTCCACGCCATCGCGGACGGCCTCCCAGCGCTTGCTGGAAACGGGCCCGTCGCCCTGGTAGATCATCAGGTAGTCCAGGGTGTCCACGGGGCGGTACCAGGGGTCGGCGCTGGAGGTGCAATAGGACCAGAAGCCGATGCCCGTGAGATTGTGGTGCCAGGCGAGCCAGGCCTGGGCCCGGTAATAGCCCAGGGGAGACTGGTGCTTGGCGTTGCCCTGGCACTCGTAGTTCCAGAGGATTGCGCCGGGGTCCTCCTGCATGATCTTGAGCTTCTCTGAGCCGACGTTGAGCAGGAAGCCCACGCGGTTCGGACACCAGATGTCGACCCAGGGCGCCATCTCCCGCAGTTCCTCTTCCGTGATGCGCGCGACGGGATCGGTGTACATGAGGATTTTCGGGTCAGCCTCGCGGGTGAGCTTCGCGTTGTGCAGATACATCTGCACCAGGCCATCGGTCAGGCCCGGCTCGTCGATGGGGTACATGGCGAAGCCGTCGTAGCCCACGCCGAGGGTTGCGAGGTGCTTGACCCATTCACGGACATAGTGTACGTAGGCCTTCTTGTAGGCTTCGCTGTCCAGCGGCGCGGTGGTGGTGATGGGGTTGTAGTTCTGGAAGAGGATGAGGCCGTTGGGCGCGTATTTGGCCATGTACTCGTCGTGGGCCGTGTAGTCAATTTCACCCGTGAGATTGCCCTCCGCGTCATAGGTGGCACGGGGCAGGAATGTGCTCACGAATACGTTGTTTCCATGGGCCACGCGATCGGCGATGGCCTGGGGTTCGTGGTGCTTCAGGCGCGAACTGGCCACGTAGCCCCAGTTGCAGTGCCTGAGCACGCCCGTGTCGGCCAACTTCACCGCAGATACCTGGATGGTCAGCGGCAAATCAAACGACTGGGTTTCCACCTCCAGCGTGCGCAGGTGTACCACGCTCTTCCAGGTGCCCGGCTCCAGCTTGCTCGTGTTCACCGTCAACCAGACTTGGCGGGAATCCCAGCCCGGCAGGGTCAGCACCTGGCCCTGGTTCATCACCGGCAGGGCGTCGGCCGATTTGTCCAGCGTCTGCGCGGGAACGGCCACGACCTCGTGGAGTGTGACCACCTCATGCCACGGGAGCCCCGTGGCGGCGTCCGCGCCTTCGCGCACGATATCATCCAGCTCTACCCGCAGCGTCTGGGCATCGGCGGACCAGTTGAAGGCGTTGAGCGCGGCATTCTCTGTCTCGCCCTGGAAGGCCTCGATGGTCACCTGCCGCTCCGCCGTGCGCGACTCCAGCACTTCGTCGGTGCCGCCGAAGGGCGCCCAGGGGTTGGCTGCGGCAACCTGAATGGGCCACGCACCCTCGGCCCTGCTCGCGAGGGCGTTGTCTGTGAGGGTTTTCAATTGCGCGAAGCGGTTCAAGTCTTCGCGCAGGCTGTCCCGCAGTTCGCGCTGTCCCACTTCGCTCAGGGTGCCCGCCACGGCCGCCCGTGCGCTGTAGTCTGCGAAGCGTCCCTGGGCGGCGGCGGCCTCTCCGAGCAGCGCGAAGGCCTTCGGCAGTTGGCCAGCATTGGTCTGTACGGTCTGGATGAGGCGAGTTAAGTCATCCACTTCCTTGAGGAAGGGCACGACATAGGCCGAAAGAGAACGATGGGCCACCGTGACCTCGCCCTGCACCACCGACGCGCGAATGGTGACCTGGGCAGGGGCGCCCGCGCCAATGAGGTAGTCCGCCTGCACGGAAACCACCGCGTCTCGGGAAACGACGTCCGTGTGCTTTGTCTTTTCGCCCGTACGGTCCACCTGAACGATCACATGCAGCTCCGCCTGCTCCGGGTTTTCGACCTGCAGGGAGACGGCATTGGTGCCGGCATAGAGATCGCCAAAATCGATGTGCGCAATCTTCACCGGCGACTGCGCCCGGGGCGGGAGATACTCGCCGCCGCGCTGGCTGCTGAAGCGGTACTCCGGCCACTGCACCTTCGCATCGGGTTTGGCTTCCGGCCAGCCATAGGCGATCACCGATCCCGTCGCCGTCACATATACCACCGACGGCGTGCCGTCGCCCTTCAGATCGGCGATGGTTGGGGAGGCGTTGGTGCTCTGGGGCATAGGGTGCGACTCTTTCAGATCGCCTTTCCCCGTATACAGAAAGAGCTCGCCGCTGTAGCCCGCGACGATGACTTCCAGCTTGCCGTCGCCGTCCACATCGCCCACCGTGGGCGAGCGGCGTGAGCGTTCCCGGATGTCCGCCGTCCAGAGCTGTTTACCGTCGGGACTCGCACAGATCACCTGGCCGCCGAGGTCCACGGCATAGATTTCGTTGACGCCGTCTTCATCCGCATCCGCTACCGCAATGGAGCTGTCTATGGTGCGCGGCGTCGCCAGCTTCCACAATACCTTCCCCTTCGCGTCCACGGCCATCAGGGCATTGTCCATCGCGCCCACGATCTCGTTCTTGCCGTCGCCGTCGAGATCGGCGATGACGGGGCTCGCTCCGTTGACACCTTCGACCTTCCAGAGTAGCTTGCCCTTGGCGTCCAGGCACAGCATGGCGGTTTTCGGGCCCGCCATCACGATGACCGGATGCTTGCCGTCGCCAATCAGGCCCACCGCCGGGCACATACCGTGGCCATGGTCGCCGTCATACTGCCATCGAAGTTCGCCGTCGCGCGACAGGCACACCACATGACCCGCGTCGTCCGCCGCGATGATTTCCAGCGCCCCGTCGCCATCCAGATCATGGACCGACAGCGCCGTCATGCCCCAGGCGATTTTTCCCGGCAGGCTGTAGTCCCAGATGGGATCGCCGTTGCGCCCCGCCATGCAGAAAAGCTGGCCCGACTGGTTCACCGCCAGGACTTCCGGGGTCTCATCCTCCAAGAGATTAACCGCCGTCGGCGCGATGCTGATGGGGATCTGCACGCCGCGCATCCAGATCTGCCGCCCCAGATGGTCAATCGCGATGATGCTCCCCGCCGAAGTCGTCACCACCACGTCGTTCACGCCATCGCAATTCAAATCCGCAATCGCCGGCGAGGCATCCGCCTGGCCCAGGGGCGGCTTGAACTCCCACCGCGCCTCCAGCGCCAGGAGGGGCAGGGCAACAAGAAAGGACAAGGCAAAGAGGGGGATGCGGTACAGCGAAGACATGGCACGGGTTCCCAAGTAGGTGCTCTCTCAGACAGGGCGGGCGCAAGGGGGGAAGGCCCGCCGCAGAGACATGATAAGACGTGAGGGGAGGGAATGCAATGGACGGGAACGACTGGCAGAGCGAGAATCGCGAGCCGGGTTGGCTTTCACCCAGACGTCAACAGGCTCTCGGTTTGTTTGACAAAATTTTGGCCCGCTGGAACATCTTCGGTCGAGCGGTGTTTGACTATTCGACGCGGGACAGCCGCTGGTGCCATCGGACCCGTTCCGGTCCGGCTTGGGGGAAACACGCTTCGTCGCTGGTCTGCCCGTGCGCGGGGAATGATCATGAGCATATCTGTAGCGCTGATTCTCGGGGGAATCGCCGCCGCCCTTACCGGGCAGGCCGGTCCTGTCGCGGAGACACCTCTTTTAGAATTGGCACGGGCCCCGCTTCCAGAGACGGCTATCGACCGCGTGTTTACGGATGCGCTGCGCGCGCGCGGTCTCGATCCTGCGGAACGGTGTTCCGACGAAGTCTTCCTCCGCCGGGTTTATCTTGATGTGATCGGCACCTTGCCGGAACCGTCGGAGGCGCGTGCCTTCCTGGGGGATCAGAGTCCTGGAAAGCGCGGAACGCTTATCGAGGACCTGCTGGCGCGGGAGGAATTCGCCGACTACTGGGCAATGAAATGGTGTGACGTCCTCCGGGTAAAGTCCGAATTCCCAATCAATCTCTGGCCCAATTCCGTGCAGGCCTATCACCGGTGGATTCGTGGCGCGCTGCGCGCCAACATGCCTTACGACGAATTCGCACGTGCGCTGCTCACCTCCAGCGGAAGCAACTTCCGCGAGCCGCCGGTAAACTTCTACCGGGCGGTTCAGGGCCGGGAGCCGTCGGCCCTGGCGGCGGCGGTGGCCTTGACGTTCATGGGTGCGCGCTTCGACCGGTGGCCCGAGGAACGCCAGGCGGCGATAGCCGTGTTCTTTTCGCGGCTCGTGTACAAGCCGACGGCGGAGTGGAAAGAGGAGATCGTATGCTTGAATCCCTCGCCCTGCGCTCCCCTGACCGCCATTTTGCCGGACGGTACCGTACTGGAAATTCCGGCGGACGCTGACCCCCGAGAATACTTCGCCGCATGGCTGCTGGGGCCGGAGAACGAGTGGTTCGCGCGCAACGCCGCCAACCGGGTCTGGTTCTGGTTGATGGGGCGCGGCCTTGTGCATGAGCCGGACGACTTCCGGCCCGACAATCCGCCTGTGCATCCCGAGTTGCTCGCTTACCTGGAGGGAGAGTTCCGATCTGCGAACTACGACCTGAAACACCTCTACCGGTTGATCCTGAACTCCGGAGCGTACCAGCAGTCTGCGATCCCACGTGAGGTCAGCCTGGAGGCGGAGGCGTATTTCGCCTGCTATCCCGTGCGCCAGTTGGACGCGGAGGTCCTTTGCGACGCGCTGAGCTGGATCGGCGGCAGCGGCGAGGGCTATTCGAGCCTGATCCCGGAGCCCTACACCTTCGTGCCGCGCTACCATCGCACCATCACACTGGCGGACGGGAGCATTACGAGCCCGTTCCTGGAAATGTTTGGCCGCCCGGCGCGCGATACCGGCCTGCTCTCCGAGCGAATCAACCAGCCCACGGACAAACAGCGGCTGTACCTGCTGAACGCAACCGACGTGCAGCGAAAGATCGAGGAGAGCCCGCGCCTGGCCCGGATGCTCCGGGAATCCAGGAGAAGCCCGGACCAGATCATCCGGAACGTCTACCTGACCGTGCTTTCGCGGTATCCCGCGGAAGGGGAGCTGGCCGCGGCAAGGGCGTATGCAGGGAGCGAGGGGCTGGCCCCGCGGCAGGCCGCCGCGGATCTGGTGTGGGCCCTGGTGAATACGAAGGAATTTCTGTACCGGCATTAGGCCGGGAAAACTTTGAGAGGCGGTACAATGAAGTACGGAGACCGGTTTGCGCTGGAACGCGTCATCTCGCGGCGTGACGCATTGATCCGTGGATTGCTGGGATCCGCCGGGCTGGTTATCGGCGGCGGCCCCCGGGTGACGGCCCAACCGGCGTCGCCGGCGCCGCGGGCAAAAGCGATCATTCAGATCTGGATGTGGGGCGGCCCGTCGCACCTGGACACCTTCGACCCGAAGCCGGGCGCGGGCTACGACTATTGTGGTCCGCTCGACGCACCGATTCCCACGAAGGTGGACGGGATCCAGATTGGCCAACTGCTGCCGCTCCTGGCGCAACAGGCGGACAAGTATTCCATCATCCGCAGCATGACGCACGGATCCAACAGCCACGAGACCGCGGCCTACATCACGCAGACGGGCCACACGCCCGATCGCCTGGTCTATCCCTGCGCGGGCGCGGTCGTATCGATGTTCAAGGGGTATGCGCACGGGTTCAGCGGCCAGATCCCGCCGTACGTCGTCTTGACGGAACCCCTGGGGCGCTTTTCCGAGGCCGGCTTTCTGGGCCCGGACTACCGCCCCTTCGCCACGGGCGGCGATCCCAACAAAGCGCGCTTTGCCGTCGAGGGCATCATCTCCCAGGGGATCTCGGACGAACGCCAGGGAGGACGCCGCGCGCTGATGCACGAATTGGACGCACTCGGCAAGGCTATGGAGGGCTGCGAGGAGTTCGCGGCGCTGGACCGTTGCGAAGCGGCGGCCTACGACCTGATCCTGGGCGATGCGCGCCAGCTCTTCGAGTTGACCCGGGAAGACACGGCGCTCCGCGATCGCTACGGCCGCAACACCTTCGGCCAGTCCTGCCTGATGGCGCGTCGCCTGGTGGAGCACGGCATACCCTATGTCGCGATAAACTACAAGGGCTGGGACACGCACAAGCAGCACTTCGAAATCATGCAGCGAAAACTGCCGGAACTGGATCAGGGCATGTCCGCGCTCTTGCAGGATCTCGCGGAACGCGGCCTGCTCGACAGCACCATCGTGTGGTGGGGCGGCGAATTCGGGCGGACACCCAAAGTGCTGTGGGAGGCGCCATGGAACGGGGGGCGCGGACACTTCGGTAGTTGTTTTTCGGCGGTCGTGGCGGGTGGAGGCTTCAAGGGGGGCCGCGTGATTGGGGCATCGGACGCACGCGGAGAAGAAGTCGTGGAACGGCCCGTCCATCCGCGCGATCTGATCGCTACGTTGTATGCGCAACTTGGCATCGATCCCGCCAGTCCTCTTCCAAACCCGGATGGCCAGAATATTCGCGTCATGCCGCGCGGCGAAGCGGGTGGGGTTGGGTATGGATTGATCGAGGAGCTCCTCTGACATGCAAGATGTTGCTGTAAACGTCCGCCGCAGCCTTTGTCTTGTGGCCTTGATGATCTCTCTGGCTGCGGGGGGGCAACCTGCGGAAAACGTGCCGCGTATCGGCTACGTCTACCCGGCCGGCGGACAGGTGGGCTCAACCTTCGAAGTCATTGTGGGTGGCCAGTTCCTCCGGGGCGCGAAGGTGGTGCAGGTCTCTGGAGAAGGCGTGGGCGGCACGGTCACGGGCTATGTGCGGCCCTTGAACAACGACACGTTCAAGACGATCAAGCGGCGGCTGCAAGCGCTCCGAAAACTAAAGACGCCGCGTCCGGCGTCCTCAAGAGCCTTACAGGCACCGGGCCTCGACAAACCCGCCGAGGCAGCGGCGAGCGATCCCGCTCCGGCGGACGAGGAACAGGAGGCGCTTCCGGAACTGCCCATACTGCGCAACCTGGAGATGCTGAATCTGTCCGAGTTGCAGTACGTGGCGGATTATTTCGCAGACCGACAGCGGCAAAAGAACGCCCAGATTGCCGAAGTGGCGCTCGTGGAAATAACGATCGATCCGGCGGCGCGTCCCGGTGAGCGGGAACTCCGCCTGGGCGCGGCGGGCGGATTGACGAATCCGGTTCGCTTCCAGGTGGGGCTCCTGCCGGAGACGATGGAGCACGAACCCAACGATCCGCCGTCCGCCGCCCGGCCCGCCGGTGATACCGTCCTGGAGCCGCCCGTGCTGCTCAACGGACAAATCCTGCCCGGCGACGTGGACCGCGTCTGGTTTCACGGCCGTAAGGGGCAGGCGCTGGTCGTTGAAGTCGCGGCGCGCGCGTTAAATCCCTATCTTGCCGACGCCGTTCCGGGGTGGTTTCAGGCGTCGCTGGCACTCTATGGATCGGACGGTCGCGAACGGGCGTTCCAGGATGATTTCCGCTTCAGTCCGGACCCGGTCCTGTACCACGAGATTCCCGAAGACGGCGATTACGCGCTGGAAATCAGCGACGCGCTCTATCGCGGTCGCGACGACTTTGTGTACCGGATCGCGATCGGCGAGCTGCCCTACATCACCGGGCTCTTTCCACTCGGCGGGCAGACGGGCGAGCCTGCGTCGGCTGCCGTATCCGGCTGGAATCTGCCCGCGGTCTCGCTCGTGCTGGACACACGCGCCGACAGCGGGCACCTGCGCGAGGCAAGAATGGAATCGAGCGAAGCGGCTTCTAATCCCGTTGCCTACGCGGTGGACGATCGGGCCGGCACCCCGGAAATTGAGCCCAACGATGTCCAGGCGGGTTTAGCGCCCGTGGTGCTGCCGGCGATCATCGACGGCCGCATCGATCGCCCCGGGGACTGCGATCGCTTCGCGTTCTCCGGGCGCGCCGGGGACGAGGTGGTCGCCGAAATCTACGCGCGCCGGCTGCAATCGCCCGTGGATTCAGTGCTCTACCTGCTGGATGCTTCCGGCAATACCGTTGCGTGGAATGACGACATGGAATCCGCGAACACGGGCCTGCTCACGCACCATGCGGACTCCTACATTCGCGTGCAACTCCCGCAGGACGGGACCTATTCCATCAAAGTCGCCGAGACCCAGCGTAATGGCGGTGATGCGTATGCGTACCGATTACACCTTGGCCCGCCCCAACCCGATTTTGAGCTGTACGTCACACCCTCCAGCCTGAACTTCCGCCCGGGCAGCCGCTTGCCCGTTACCGTGCATGCGATTCGGAAGGACGGCTTCGAGGGGGCGATCGACTTTGCGATGGCGAACCCGGAGGGGCCGTTTGCGCTGGAAGGTGGGACCCTTCCGGCCGGGAAAGAACGTATTCGACTGACGATGTGCGCGCCGCAGCGTGCGCTGAGTGCCCCGGTACCCATCGAGATGGTTGGTAGTGCGGAAATCGGCGGCACTATAGTGCGGCGCTCCGCCCTGCCTGCGGAAGACATGATGCAGGCCTTTCTCTACCGTCACCTCGTGCCCGCGCAACAACTGCTGGCCGGTGTCACCGGCGGGCGGCGCCCCATGCCGCCGATTGCAGTGTTCCCAGCGGGCATGATCGCTATTCCCGCTGGCGGCACGGCGGAGGTACACCTTCAAACGGCCGCGGTGCCGCTGCTGGAGATACTTCACCTTACGCTCAGTGAACCGCCTGACGGCCTGAGCCTGGCGGAAGTACGGCCAGCCGCAGATGGCCTCACCCTCGTCTTGAAGGCGGACGGGAGCCTGATTCAACCCGGCTTCAGGGACAGTATCATCGTCGCGGCGGACATGACGGTGGATGCTGCGCCGGGACGGGGTGCCGGGACGAAAAAAAACAACCGCGTGGCACTGGGCGTGCTGCCGGCCATCCCCATAGAGGTAGTCGCGCCATGATGGAATCATCCACGTTAGCATGCAAACTCAACCCCTCGGTTGAATCGTTCCCGGTAGACTGCGGAAGCATCCCGGTGCTCGCGCGTGTCTCCCGTTTCCTCGGAAGCAGCGGGGCCAACGAATTCCACCTGGCCATCACGCCGGTGGAAGCAGGCGATTTCGCCACCCAACTGGCGTGGCTAACGGACGGCTACGAGGCCGCCCTCGAACACGTGGGACTGGATACGCAATCGGCGGTGCTGCGGCGCTTCTTTTGCAGCGACCTGCCGAATCAAGCGGCCGCGCTGCTAAAACACCCCCTGGCCCATCCCCACGACGCCGAGAGCCCCTGCGCCGTGTCGTGGATCGGCCAGCCCCCCGAAGCCCCGCGGAAAATCGCGCTCTGGGCCTATCACGTGGAGCTTCCCGGCACCCGGCTGGAAAAGACCTACGCGGGCTCGACGCTCTCGCTCCGCCGTGGGGGCCTGGCCCATCACTGGACTGCGGGCCTGACCTGCCCGGCGGTGGCTACGGCTGGCGGCCAGACGCAGGCGGTGTTGCACGCCTATGAAGCTGCGCTGCGCGGGCGCCGCATGAGCCTGGCGGACAACGCCGTGCGCACGTGGTTCTTCGTGCGCGATATTGATGTCGACTACGGAATGCTGGTTAACGCGCGCCGGGAGTTCTTTGCCGAGCGCGGCCTGACGCCCGAAACCCACTTTATCGCCAGCACCGGCGTCGGCGGCGCGCAGGCAGACCCCGCCACAAAAGTCACGCTGGACGCCTATGCGAGCTCCGGGCTGCAACCGGGCCAGATTGACTACCTGTCGGCCCCGGAGCATCTCGGCCCGACGCACCTTTACGGAGTCACCTTCGAGCGCGGCACGGCGATAGCCTACCGCGACCGCAGGCACCTGATCCTGTCGGGTACGGCCAGCATAGATACCGCGGGAAGAATCGTCCATACCGGTAACGTGTCGCGGCAATTTGACCGCGCGGTGGAAAATGTCGGCGCGCTCCTGCAGAGCGCGGACGCCGGGCTCGGCGACCTGTGCGCGCTCATTGCCTACCTGCGCGACCCCTCCGATCACGCCCTGGTCTGGCGGCGAATGCGCGAAACCTTTGGAGATATCCCGCTGCAGGTCGTCGTCGCGCCCGTATGTCGTCCGGGCTGGCTCATTGAGATCGAGGGGTGCGGTATCGTCTCCAACACGAATCCGGATTTACCACCGTTTTGAACAGACGGAGCGGTTGGGATTCGCTCGGAGCCCGTCACAGCAAATAGATCCGTAATCGCGTGTACGGTACGGCGAATCCAAGGCACGGTGGAAGATCGGGGGGTACTACTATCGAGGGAACTTCGTACGTTCCTCCCGGGAAAGAGTTGGCTGTGCCTGGATACACGAAGAAATCAGCTCTTCTTGACAAATTCCGACTTCAGACTCATGGCACCAAAGCCGTCGATTTTGCAGTCAATGTCGTGATCGCCATCCACCAGGCGAATATTCTTCACCTTCGTGCCAATCTTGACCGTCCCGCCCGAGCCCTTCAGTTTCAGGTCCTTGATCACCGTTACCGTGTCGCCGTCCTGCAGCACATTCCCCGCCGAATCCCGATAAACCTTCGGGCCGGGTTCTGCGGAATCATCCGCAGCCGCTACGGGCCACTCATGGGCGCACTCGGGGCAGATGTATAAACTGCCGTCTTCATAGGTATATTCGGAGGCGCATTTCGGGCAGGGGGGCAGCACGGTCATGGGGTCCATTCGGGTAAAGGGGTTGGTTGATGGAAGGGACGGATAGTATACCAAGAGTCCCGCGCGCTTTCCCACACGGTGATTGCCATGAAATGGCTTCCCCTCGTTCCCAGGCTCCGCTCCGAAGGTTCGGCCTCGTGTGGATGGGGCGCAGTCGCTATAGCTTCGGAGCACTAGGGGCACCCTGTCTCATGATTTGCACTATGCTCGATTGGACCCCGGTTTTCACCCGCCGCGACACAGTCGAGATCGTTCCGGATAGTATCCGATTCCTCCAGCGCGACAGTGACCTGAAAGTCTACGGCCATGTCATCCTCGAGGATCCCATGCACTGGATAGCCCAATCTCAGGGGCCGCCCAGCGACGTGCAGCGCCACAAGTCGGGCTGCGCGTAACGGGTGTGGGAGGAGGGCGCTCACCCGCAGGAGATCGCGGGCGCAGAGACGTTGCAGCAGAAACTGGACTATCTCCAGATGAGCCCCGTCGTGCGCGAGTACGTGGATGAACCCACGTGCCGGCATTATTTGAGAGCAAGGAATTATGTTGACCGGGAGGACCTGATCGAGGTGTTTGTGGACTGGATTGGTCAGGCGGGGCTGCGGAGCGGAACTCCGGGGACTGCATTTCCAAGCGGAGCTTGGGAACGAGGGGAGAAGTTGCAAAGTGTCGAAGGAATTGACCGCACTTGATAGTACACAGAAACGGAAAAGTGGATAAGGAATTTTTTAATAAATGGGGCGAGTCATTTGCCGTGAATATCGGCGATAAGATTCCGTGCAGTCACCAAAACTCGATGAAGGCCATCGCGGCAGTTTCACAACTTTGTATCAGCACAGATCTTGAGCTGCTCTCGACCCACAGTCAGCTTGCCGGGCAATAGCGGTACTATATCGGTGATACTTATCGTCAAAGGGGGAGAACCTCATTCCGGCGGGTTGTTTCATAATGTGCATTTGGACAGAAGAGGATCTTAGAAGCTTATCGATTCGGATTGTGTTGCGTCTCCGCAATCGGCAGCGTGGGGGAGGGGAGGGAAGAATTGTAGTATCCACCCGTAACGGTTTGGCGTGCCACGGCTCTGTCTCCTGAATCGGCGCAAATCTCTTGTTGTGCAGCGCGGACACCTTTATTGCGCCCCTGCTCACCCCCGCAGCGCGTCCAGCATTTTCTTCCGGCTGATGGGTTTGATGTCGCGCACGATTTCCTCGCGCATGGCTTGGCCTTGCGGGGTCTGCTGGGGGTAAGAGAGGAAACCGAGATCGAGGGTCAGGCGCTTGGCGAGGCGGAGGGCGAGGACGGGCCAGATGAGGCCGATGTCGCCGGTGATGGGGATGCTGCCTTCGTGGCGGGCGAAGCCGGACATTTCCATGCGGAAGGGGACTTTGAAGGTTTTGGTTTTGGGCAGGCCGTCGGCGATGGCCTGCTGGACGGCGCTGTTGCCTTGTTCGGCCTGGTAGACGGTTTCGAGGGCGGGGTCGAGGTCCATGCGGACGAGGGTCTTGCCTTCGAGGGAGTAGTGGTAGCGGCCTTCCCAGGCGGACCAGAGGCCGTGGCCGGTGTAGCATTCGAAGGGGCCGTCGTGGATCTCCTGGGTGAGGGCAACGGCGGATTCAATGATGACGTCGGCGCTGGAGAGCATGTGGGCGAGGCGCGAGGCGCGCTCGGTGATGCTGATGCTGTCGCCGATGGAGAGCCCGGTCGCGCCGCCGCCGATGAGCTGGGGGATGGTGACGATCACGGGGAGGCCCAGGCGTGCGCCCGCGCCGATCATGGTGCGCTCGTCGGCACCAAGTCCGGCGACTTCCTCGAAGGTCTTTCCGTGAATTCGCGCGAGGGTGCCAATCTCTTCGGAGAGCCGCTCAATCCAGAGGCCCATGGGGTAGCCGAGGTTCCCCGCGGCTTTGATGATGGTTTTGCCTTCGGCGCTTTTGAGGCGCGCCATGAGATCGCGGTCCAGGTGCATGTGCGCGCTCACCTCGACTTCAGTTTCCGGGTCCATGAGGGACAACTCGAAATCGCCGCCTCGGGGAAGCGAGTCGGGCTCTAACCCGAGGGCCACGCCGTTGCAGCGCTTCACCTTGTCGAGGGTGCCGCCCAGTTCGTGAGAGACTACGGCCGAACTGGTGGAGACGCCATCGACGATGCCCTGGTGCATGAGTTCGGCGATGAGCGTGGTGACGCCTTCGTGGATGTTCGGCCCGCTGCCCGTTACGACCACGATCTTGCCGCCGCGCTCTTTGGCGGCGACCATGCGGTCCACGGCGCGATCAATGCGTTCGGAAGCGAGGGGAGCAAGTTGTTGGCTGAGTTCGTCGAGGGTGTTGGCTTCGATGGACATGGTAGGGCTTATCCGTTCTTCAGGTGTTCGCGGAGCATGGCTTCGGCGCGGGCGAGATCTTCGGGGGTGTCCACACTGAAACCGCTGAAGGCTTGATCGGGGCAGCGGGTCTCGATGACACGTATCCGCACGCCGTGTTCCAGCCAGCGCAACTGCTCCAGCGATTCCACGGCTTCCAAGGTGGTCATGGGCAACTTGGCCAGGCGCATGAGCGAGGTCTTTCGGTAGGCGTAGAGGCCCACGTGCTCGAAGACCTTGTGGGCGACTTGCTGGCGGGGATAGGGGATGAGAGATCGAGAGAAATAGAGGGCGTCGCCCAAGAGGTTGGTCACGACCTTAACCACGCCAGTGTCGTGGAGGTCGTCCTCGCGCTCGATGGGGTACATGAGCGTGGAGACTTCCAGCGTGGGATCGGCCACCAGCGGCGCGACCACTTCATCGATCATGTCGGGATTAAAGAAGGGCTGGTCGCCCTGGATATTGACGACGATATCCGTGTCGAGGGACTCCGCCACCTCCGCGAGCCGATCCGTGCCGCTGGGATGATCGGGTCGCGTCATTACCGCCTTGCCGCCGAAGGCGAGGACGGCGTCGAGGATGCGATCGTCGTCCGTGGCCACCACGAGATCGTCGATGCTGCCGGCCTTTGCGCAGCGTTCGTAAACGTGCTGGATCATGGACTTGTCCAGGATGGCCCGCAGGGGCTTGCCGGGCAACCGGGTGGAGCCGTAGCGGGCGGGAATGATGCCGGTTATTCGGGTCTTTGCCATGGGCTGCTCTCCTGCGGGCTGATCCTCGTACTGGGATTAAATATGACTTAATTGGACGTATGGGCAGTTTATAACGACTTGCTTGCAATTTCAAGACAATATTGCTAACTTTTTCTCATGGAACGACCCGCCCCACAAAGCGACAGCCTCGCCAACCGCCTGGCCCTGAAGATTCATGAGGACATCGTGGCCTCCGATCTCAGCGAGGGCGAGTTTTTCATGACGGGTGATCAGGTGGAGGCGCATTATGACGTTTCGCGGAGCATCGCGCGGGAGGCCCTGAGCCAGCTTCGCTCGTTGGGCATCCTCGAAAGCCGACAGAAAAAGGGGCTGCTCGTAAGCCGGCCGGACCCCATCCATCTGATGTCGCGCTGGGTGCCGCTGTATGGCCGCGATGGTAAAGAGGGGGAGTTCATGCGCCTGGCGCAATTGCGCTATGTGCTGGAGGTGGGTGCGGTGGATCTGGCGGTGGGCCACGCCACCGAGGCGCAACTGGCGCGGCTGGGGGAATTGGCGGATACCTTCGAATCCATCGCGGCGGAGTCTGGCCACACGCCCGAGGCCGACGCCATCGATCTGGCCTTTCACCGCTTGATTCTGGAGATGACGGGGAATCCCCTCATCGCGGGAATGCATCAGGTGTTGTCGGGTTACTTTGCGGCATCGACCCAGGTCGCGCCCAACCCGAAAGAGAACGCGGCCATGTCCATACGAGAGCATCACCTCATTGCGGAGGCCTTTCGGCGCGGCGATGGTGCGCTCGCGTCGTCGTTGTTGCGTGCGCACCTCGAACGAACCCTGGCGGAATAGGGCCTCGGCCCGGAATAAGGGAACCTGAACATGAAGGATTTGCCCTGGGTCGATGTGGTTGTTCTGGTCGTCTATGTGGTCGTGGTGACCGCAGTGGGCAGCTACTTCGTCCGCAACAGCAAGACCGTGGCCCAGTTCACTGCGGGCGGCGGGCGCATTCCCGGCTGGGCGGTGGCTTTCTCGCTCTTTGGTACCTACCTCTCCAGCATGACCTTTCTCGGTGTGCCCGGCAAGGCCTACGGTGGAAACTGGAATCCATTTGTTTTCAGCCTGACCCTGCCGGTGGCGGCCTTTTTTGCCTCGCGCTATTTCATTCCCTTCTACCGCGATACCGGCGAGATATCGGCCTACACCCACCTGGAGGCCCGATTCGGTCCCTGGGCGCGGACCTATACCATGCTGTGCTACGTGCTCAACCAGGTGGCGCGCATTGGCGCCATCCTGCTGGGCGTTGCGCTGGTGTTGAAGTCGCTCCTCGGCTGGGACATGTCCACCACCATCATCGTCACGGGGGCCATCGTCACCTTCTACACCCTGCTGGGTGGGATCGAAGCGGTGGTGTGGACCGATGTGGTGCAGAGCGCGGTGCTGCTGATTGGTGCTGCGGCCGCGCTGTTTCTCCTGGTCACCGGCATGCCCGAAGGTCCCGGCCAGATTCTTGCGATTGCCCGGGAGCACGGCAAGCTCAGTCTGGGGAGTTGGGGGCCTTCCATCAGCGACTCCACGGTCTGGGTGGTCTTTGCCTATGGCGTGGCGATCAATCTGAACAACTTCGGCATTGATCAAGACCAGGTGCAGCGCTACCACGTGGCGCGGTCGCAGCGATCTGCCGCGCGGGCCGTTTGGGCTATGGCATTGCTCTATGTCCCCGCATCGCTCATGTTTTTCGCCATCGGCACATCACTCTTCGCGTACTACGAGGTTCATCCCGAAATGCTGAACGAAGTGCGCAGTCAGGTGGCGGCCACGCGCCTGGGTATTGACCTGCCTTCCGCCGACGCGACGCAACAGGCGGCTATCGCGCAGACGGCGGCCACGTTGACGCCCGCCGATATCGGCGACAAGGTTTTCCCGCATTTCATCATCCATGGGCTCCCCGTAGGCATGGTCGGTCTTCTCGTCGCGGCCCTGCTCGCCGCGGCCATGAGCAGCATCGACACGAGCCTGAATTGCTCGGCGACGGTGATATTGAAGGACATCTACGCGCGCTTCATCAATCCTCATGCCACAGAGAAGCAATCCATGCGTGTGCTCCATGGCGCGACGCTGCTCTGGGGGGCGATGGGGACGACGGTGGCCCTGCTCCTGATTCGGGTCACCAGCATGCTCGACGCCTGGTGGCTCATTTCGGGCATCTTCGCGGGCGGCATGCTGGGGCTCTTCCTCCTGGGCTTCGCCTCGCGCCGGTCCAATAATGCCGGGGCCGTGATCGGGGTGATTGTGGGTCTCCTCGTCATCGTGTGGATGACGTTGCCGTCGGTGGATCTGTGGCCCGAGAGTCTGGCCGTGCTGCGCAGTCCCTTCCACGCGAACCTGGTCACCGTGATCGGCACATTGACGATCTTCCTCGTGGGTGCTTTCGCGAGCCGGTTTTTCCCCCAGCGCAGCGAATAATCCGTCCGGGAGAAAGCGCGAAGCCCCGCGCTCAGCCCTTCCGGACGAATTCCGACTTCAGGCTCATGGCGCCGAAACCGTCGATCTTGCACTCGATGTCGTGGTCGCCATCCACCAAGCGAATGTTCTTCACCTTCGTGCCGATTTTGACCGTGCCGCCCGAGCCCTTCAGCTTGAGATCCTTGATCACCGTTACCGTGTCGCCGTCCTGCAGAACATTGCCCGCCGAATCTCGATAGACCTTTGCGCCGGGTTCTGCGGAATCTTCCGCAGCCGCCAGGGGCCACTCATGGGCGCACTCGGGGCAGATGTAAAGGCTGCCGTCTTCATAGGTGTATTCGGAAGCGCATTTCGGGCAGGGGGGCAGCACGGTCATGGGGTCCAGTCGGGTAAAGGGGTTGGTCAAGGGGTGGTTGTTCAGTATACCAAGAGTTCTGCCCCCTTTCCCACCCGTTGACCGGTGGGCGAATGTCATTGACGGCGTGATGGCGACGTGATAGCATCGCAGCAGTATTAAGTACAATGTTTTCGTGAGGGGAACGCAGGCGGTCACGGGAGGGCATCTTCATGAATCAGGGCAACGGGGCGCAGGAGATGAAGGGGACGGGGAATGTAGCCGCTGGACCTCGCCACCACTACGCTTACGGCTTTCACATACCAGGGACGGATCTCACCTTCATTCCTGACATGACTGGAAGCCATAACTCTGGCCTGGATGGATGGTACAGGTATTTTTTCCCAAATGGTAAATCGATTTGTGAATAAAGTCATCCGTTATTCGACCGCAATCAATTTTGTTGATCGGGAGGGGCCGGTCGAGGTGTATCGGACTGGATTGGTCACGCGGAGTTGCGGAGCGGAGCTCCGGGGACTGCATTTCCAAGCGGAGCTTGGGAACGAGGCAAAACACCATCAGGACCACTTCCACGTGCGGTACCGGGATCCAGATGGCAACCAGTGAGGTACTTCCATGTCAATGATCTTGATGGCGATAATGGGTTGGTTTCTCACCCCGGTAACGGAGTCGGGAACGCTGTTCGGACGTGGTGGGGAAATTTCGGTAGAGCGGGATCTTGGAGAGATTCTTTATAGGATCGATTTGCCCGATTTCAAGGTCACGGCGATATCCGCTTACAACAAGCGGCGCGGATTGACGAGAGTCGACGTCGCCCCACGTTCCAAGTTGGTGCTCGTGACGTGGTTTGAACTAGTGACCGGATACCACTCGGAAGTCATGGATTTCGACGGGAATGTCCTGAAAACCATGAAGGGTGTCAACTCCGCGGTGTTTATTGACCGTGAGGGAAAACGAATGGCGATTGCCAGGTCAATATACACGGATGGAGAAAGACTGAAGAGCGAGGGCGTGTGGATCTACGACTTTGAGACGAACAAAGAAGAGAAGATTCTGGACACTGGGGCACACCTTGAGTGGGGAAACTTCGATAATTCGTTGTACATCAGCTCGGGAGGAGAAGAAGGAACTTACGGGTTCCGTTATGACCTGTCATCAAAAATACTCACCGAAACTGTACTAGGCACCGGAGCGTTCTCGCCCAACGGCGAATATCGTTGGGGCTTCAAAGACGGCGAAATTAGAGTTTTTCGCAGAGTATCACAAGAAGTTGTATCGGAAGATTTTGAGTTGGTCAAATCCCAGAAGTTCTCAAAGCCGTTATACTGGATGCGCGACTCTCTAATCGTGATTCCACGTATACGGGGGGAATTGAAAGATGGTCTACTCGACGTTGAAACCGGAAGGGTTCTTGGCGTGTCTGGGAGTATACTCTCCGTAACAAACGACGATCAGTACGTCTACATTTGCAAGCCTGGCCTTATTTTGGAGAAATTGCCAATGGCGGATTTGGAGGTGCTCTATGAAGGAAAGACCGAAAACGCCAATTTGACTGAAGAGGGGAGCAAGGATGTCGGCAAAAATAGTGACGGTGAACCTCGATAGACAATTCCAGAAGCTACGGCGTTGCGTTTAACGAACAGCGACGTTTGGAAATGGGCTTTGGTTCGACACGCGACACGCATGCCGTCCAACGGGACAGACCTTCCCTGAATGCTGCGTGTGTCTTCATTTCAGCACATTCAGCAGGTAGCCGTCGAGGCCGAAGAAGTAGCCTGTGCTTTCGGGCTTCTTGCCTCGGCTGACGAAGCTGAGGGTGTGGGGGCCTTTGCTGAGGGTTCCGGTGCGGAATGCGAACTCTTTGGTGGTGACGTTGGGGGTGTAGAGGTCGAGGGCGGTGCCGAGGGGCTTGCCGTCGATCTGGACTTCGTAGTTGCCGTAGTCGAAGGAGCGGGTCATGAGGAGGAGGAGTTCGTGGTCGCCGTCCTCCGCGATTTCGATGGGTACGTTCAGGGTCTGGCCTTCCTGGGCGGGCTGCCAGAATACCTGTCCGCCGCCGGTCCACTGGGCGCCTTCCTGGCGGGTGATGGGTCCTTCGGTGGCGGTGACGCGATCCAGTGCCTGATCCACTTCGACGAGTTGGGTCCAGTCGTGATAGAGGCGGTCTTTGGCCGGGGGCAGGGCCGGGTAGGCCTTGTGGGGCTCGGTCTGGTACCAGAGGGCGACGGAGGAGAAGTCGTCGGGGCGTTCTTCGAAGCCGGACTTGAGGGTGCCGTCTTCGTTGAAGGAGACGCCCTTGTGCTCGATTTCCATGCGGAGGGATTTCTCGAAGATGACGGGGTCGGTGATGTGCCAGCGGTAGGCGGTGGTGAGGGCGAAGGCGTCCATGCTGCTGTAGAGGGGCACGCCATAGTAGGGATAGCTGAACTGGCGAAAGCCCCAGGCGTCGCAGAAGTAATCCTCGGTGCCGGTGCCGGTGAGGCGCGGGGTGGCTTCGCCGTCGATGTAGAAGAAATCATCGCCCTCGCCGAACCAGCTCGGGGTCAACTGGCGCACGCTGAGGATGGTGCCCACGTAGTGTCCGCGACCTTCGATATCGGCGATGAGGTAGTTCTTGCCCATGGTGGCGGGGAATTCCTGGCGGTACATGGCGTGGAAATAGGCCGTGTCCGCGGGAAGGCTTGGCACTTTGGTCCAGTCGACATAGTAGTAGAAGGCGTGAACCTTGCCCGCGCCCTCGTTGGTCACGGTGATCTTCGCGGACTTGCCGAAGGGCATGGGCCAGTAGCAATTGCGTGCGCGACCCTCGGAGCTGACGCTGATGGGGGTGGAGGTGAAGGGCTGGTCGACGCCGTGGCCGATTCCGAAGAAATCGCCGATGGGGCACTCCACGGAGGGGTGCTCTTCGCCGTCCCAGTACATGCGCAGGACCAGCATGCGGGCGTAGCCGTGGTCCGTGGCGGCGATGGTATTCCAGAAGTGATTGATGACGCCGGGCCCGGTGAGATCCGCCAGGACGAGGGTGGCGCCGGGATCGATGGGCCGCGCGTCGCCGTTGCCCGATTCGAGGTTGGGGTCGGTGGAGGAGGCGCGCATGCTCTGGCCGATTTTCAGTTGGGCCAGGCCCGCCAGCGGGTCGCCTGCGTTCCCCGCTGAGCCGGCCAGGGCCACGAGGGGCAGCAGCAGGGAGAGGGCAGCAAGGGTAAGTTTGGGTAAGAGGTACATGGGGCTCATCCTTCCGTTGCGCCTGCATTGCGCAGGGCGCCTGTGTTCAAATTCCAGGCCTTGGCCCCGGTTCCCCCGGTGGGCCGGGCTGGATTCAGGGTAGTATAGCGGATGGCCCGCGCTTGACTGGAAAACAAACTCTGGCAGGTCAATATACCCCTTGACATCCAACGGAATCTCCGTCAGGATACGCTTGACACCGACGAGCAATACCAAGGGAGGCCAATTGGATGGGGCGCAGTCGCCACAGCGTCGAAGTTTCAGGGGCCTTGTCTCATGATTTGCACCCTGCTCGATTGTTGCCTGGCTTTCACTTGCGGGAGATCCCGGTCGCTGAAATGTTGCGGGGGAAACTGGACTATTTCCAAACGAGCCCCGTCGTTCGCGAGTACTTCGATGAAACCACGCCCGGTCGCTGTCCGAGGGCAAGGAGTTGCGCTGGCCAGAAGGACGTGAGCGCGACGTTTCTGGACTGGACTGGACAGGCGGAGTTGCGGAGCAGAGCTCCGGGGACTACATTTCCAAGCGGAGCTTGGGAACGTGGGATCAATGTCGAGCCAGAGAATAGGTCGTACCCGTATTCTTGCAACGCAGGCTCGGGAGAGTCCAATATGGCCACTAGATTTGCCGAGCGATTTAATGGCCCAGTGTGGGCCACTCCGGCTGGCTGCTCGTACGGAATCGGTATCCTAGGTATTCTGCCCGATATGCCGTGAAGCCAAAATTTTGGGTCAAATGGGGTATTTCGGTGGATTTTTCCAACCGAGTGAGTAATCCAATGAGCAAAGATCTCTCAGTAATTTTATTGGGATGCTGTGGGTTTCTAGCCCTAGGTGTCAATCCGGTTAGTGAAGCCGCATCGCCAAGAGCGTCTGCCGAAACTTCCGCAACGGACCCCGGGCATATACTTGGTAAGAAGGCGGAAATTGCTCTTGCTCAGGACTTAAGTAAAGTTCGATTGAGTCAGGCGGTCGAAGAGATCGCGAACTCTTCCAGAAAGAACTTGGCGGGGTCCGATTTACGTAAGGAAAGTCTGAATTTCGCAGATCTCCGGGGGGCGGAGCTTTCCAATGTAAATCTGGCTGGAAGCTCATTGGTTGCAGTTAAATTAACCGAGGCCCTATTAGATGATTCGGATCTTAGCAAAGCAAATTTGTCGTATTGCAATTTGGACGGGGCGTCCCTGCGTAATGCGGATCTGACAGGTGCCAGCATATTTGATTCAAGTTTTCGAGGAAGCGATTTTTCCGGTGTAAATCTTAGTAGCACCTCGATCTGGCGCTCCGATTTCACCGGAGCTGACCTCAGCGGAGCCATTTTCACGGGTGCCGAATTAATTGGTGTCTATTTCGAGCCTGCCCGCTTGCCGGAGCCGGAAAGTCTGATCGGGGTTTACGGGCTGAGGTACCTCAGAGTCAATAAAAGTTACGCACCGTTGGAAGAGCTTCGAGATCGCGCTTATGCTCGTGGACTACATGGAATCGGATCGGAGTTGACTTGCGCAATCCAGAGAAACAAGAATGATTCTCCTGACAGGCCTTGGCTAAGGCAGTTCCTGAGTTTTTACTTATTCGATGCAACTTGCGCGTACGGAGCCTCTCCCCTGCGCCTTCTTGGCCTCTTGGGATTCCTTACGTTTTTTCACGTTCTCGTTGTCGGATGGAATGTAGATACAGAATCTCGCGACGGGCGGATAAGAGTTACCTACAATGGAAAGAATGGTAATAAACAGGTAGTTTATCTCGCAAGTGTGCTGCGCGTCTTGGGCCGTAAGAAGTCCTTCGAGGGGCGCGCGTGGTCGCTCACCATTACGATGTTCGCGGTCGCCTTACTCACCGTAAGAGTGTTGTTTGGGAGGCGGTTGGCGGAGAAGGCGAGTAATATATTCTCAAAACGACCGTTTGTCTTGGTCGCAAACGGTGTGTTGCGTATTTGGGTGTTCTTGTATGTTTTAGGCGCGCTTTTTCTCCTACTCTTGTGGACCGGTTCTCAGTATGGCCGTATTTTTGGATGAATCTCGTTTTGCCGTGCTGTGTTGTGACGGTCGCCCAAGTTTCCATCACCAACAAACGGGAGAAGTAGGGAAAGCGACCTATACTACATCCGAACAAATAGGGCAGCCACCGATTCAGGCGACATTACAATCGTGCGCCCCTCACGCCCCGTCCGCGCCTCCCGCTGACTTTTCCGGTGTCCAGCCTTACACCCGAAACCCCATGCCGTCGACCCGACATCAGCCTGCCGTTCCCCCGGCGGGCCGCAGTTCGAGTTTGCGGTAGTATAGATCACAGGGCCGGGTTGTGTGTCCATATCAATCGGCCCTTGTTGCATGGGCCCGTGAAATCTGAGATATTGAGGGACGCTACACACCGGAAAGGGTTCCCCGTGAGACTTCAATCGATTATTGCCGCTGCGCTGTGCGTGTTTGGCTTGACGGCCCAATCGGCAGACCTGCCGGACTGGCCCGAGTTCCGCGGTCCGACGGCTCAGGGTATTGCCGAAGGTGCCACGCCGCCGGTGGAATGGGGGGCGGAGAAGAATATCGCGTGGAAGCGGGCGATTCCCGGCATTGGGTGGTCCTCGCCTGTCTTGTATCAGGGCGGGGTCTACCTCATGACGGCGCTGCTTGATGGGGAAGAAAAGCCCACCTCGCTGCGGGCCCTTCGGGTGGATGGGGAAACGGGGGTGATCGTGTGGGACGTGGAAGTCTTCCCCTGGTCGGACCCGGTGCAGAAGCAGCCGAAGAACAGCTTTGCCAGCCCCACGCCTATCGTGGCGGAGGGCAAGGTCTATGTCCACTTCGGCCCCATGGGCACGGCCTGCCTCGACACGGAAGGCAAGGTGCTCTGGAAACAGACGGAACTGGCTTATGACACGCCCCACGGTAATGGCGGTTCACCGGCGCTCCACAGCGGCAAGCTGATTTACAGTTGCGACGACACCCAGAATCCTTTCGTGGTGGCGCTGGACCAGAATACGGGCAAGGTGCTTTGGAAGACCCCGCGCACGACGGACGCCTCGAAGAAATTCTCCTTCAGCACACCGCTGGTGATTGACGAGGGTGGCCGGATGCGCGCGGTCATACCCGGCAGTGGCTTTGTCGGTGCCTACGACCTGGAGGATGGCGCGGAGGTCTGGCGGTTGAACTATGGCGAGGGTTTTTCCATCGTGCCCCGTCCCGTGCTGTCCCACGGGCTGGTGTTTGTCGCCACGGGCTTCATCAACCCCTGCAGCGTGCTGGCCATCCGCGTGGGGGGCGCGGGCGACGTGACGGCGTCGCATCTGGCCTGGCGCATGGACGAGGGGGCACCCCATACGCCCTCCATGCTGGCCCTGGGCGACGAACTCTACTTCGTGAGCGATCGGGGCGAAATGTCCTGTGTGGACGTGGCCACGGGGACGCTGCACTGGAGCGAGGACATCGGCGGACGCTACTCCGCCTCGCTGGTGGCGGGTGGGGGCCGCATCTATGTGACCAGCGAAGAGGGGACGACGCACGTCGTTCAGGCGGGCAAGACCTTTCAGAAGATCGCGGAGAATGTGTTGCCCGAAAAGACTTACGCCTCCCTCGCCCTGAGCGGCCCGGCTATTTTCCTGCGCACGGAGGGCAACCTGTACCGCATCGAGAAACGCTGATCAACTGGCCCTCCGACGACCCTATTCCCCGATGCCGGCCGACCTGGACAGATCTCTCCCCTTGACCTTAAGCCAGCTAAGGTATATAAGTGAGTGCAAGCTATGTTTGATTGGTGTACGTTTGTAGTACTTGTCAGTCCCTGATCGGGCGTCTGGCAGGGATGGTGTCGCGAGGCTTGTCCCGCGACGCCCGTGCATTGCGTGACCGGGTATGAACTCCAGGGAGGATATCGCATGGCATCGCTGGCAGTAGCAACCGCGAATTTGGGTAAGGGTACTCGGTCGGGACTGGACATGGGGCGCAGACGTAACGCCAGGGCCAGCGCGGGGGAGTCGTTGGTCCGATTCGCGCAATTGATGGTTTTTCCCGCGCTCCTGTTGCTTGCGCCCATGGCGGGTGCCAGCGAGGCCGACCTGCGGATGCCGGACCTTTCCTCCGTGTCTTTCGTAGGGCTGAGCGGGCACAACCTCCTTCTGTTTGGATTGTTGATCTGCATCGCGGGGGCTTTCTTCGGGCTGGCGCAGTCGGGCCGGATCCGGCGCCTTCCCGTACACGGATCCATGCTGGAGATCTCCGAACTCATCTACGAAACCTGCAAGACCTACCTTATTACCCAGGCGAAGTTTCTGGCGGTGCTATGGGCCTTCATCGCGGTCATCATCGTGGTCTATTTTGGCTTTCTGCTCCATTATTCCCTGGCCAAAGTACTCGTCATCGTCTTCTTCAGCATCGTCGGTATTCTGGGCACCTATTGTGTGGCGTGGTTTGGCATTCGAATCAACACCTATGCCAACTCGCGCACGGCCTTCGCGAGCCTGAAGGGAAAGCCCTATCCCTGCATGGAGATTCCCCTGAGCGCGGGCATGAGCATCGGCATGCTCCTCATCTCCGTTGAACTGGCGCTTATGCTGGTCATCCTGCTGTTCATTCCCAGCGATTGGGCGGGCCCCTGCTTCATCGGCTTTGCCATCGGCGAGTCCCTGGGTGCGGCGGCGTTGCGCATCGCGGGCGGCATCTTTACGAAGATTGCCGACATCGGCGCGGACCTGATGAAGATCGTCTTCAAGATCAAGGAAGACGATATCCGGAATCCCGGCGTGATCGCGGATTGCACCGGCGACAATGCAGGCGATTCGGTGGGCCCCACGGCGGACGGCTTCGAGACTTACGGCGTGACGGGTGTCGCGCTGATTACCTTTATCCTGCTCGCCGTTCCAGAGGCGGAAGTGCAGGTCCAGCTCCTGGTCTGGATATTCGTCATGCGCATTGGCATGGTGGTAACCAGCGCGGCATCCTATTGGCTGAACGGGCTGTGGTCCCGGGCCCGCTTTGGCCACGCGGATTCTTTCGACTTTGAGCTTCCGCTGTCGTCCCTGGTCTGGCTGACTTCCCTGGTGTCCGTCATCATGACCTATGCCCTCTCGGTCGTGCTCATTGGCGATCTGGCCAATGGAACCCTGTGGTGGAAACTCGCCACTATCATCACCTGTGGCACCGTCGCCGGCGCGGTTATCCCCGAACTGGTAAAGGCATTTACTTCCACAAACTCACGGCACGTGCGGGAGATCCTCTCCGCCTCCCGCGAGGGGGGCGCGAGCCTGAATATCATCAGCGGTTTTGTCTGCGGCAATTTCAGCGCCTACTGGATGGGGATGACCATCGTCCTCATTATGGCGACTGCCTATGGCGTAAGTACGGGGGGCCTTGGTGCCATCATGTCGGCCCCGGCGATCTTCGCTTTCGGGCTTGTGGCCTTTGGCTTTCTCGGCATGGGCCCGGTGACCATCGCGGTGGACTCCTACGGCCCGGTGACGGACAACGCCCAGTCGGTCTATGAGCTTTCGGCCATCGAGACGCTTCCCGGCATCTCCGAGGAACTCCAGCGCGATTTCGGCTTCAAACCGAACTTCGATGTGGCCAAGCAGTTTCTGGAGGAGAATGACGGCGCGGGAAATACCTTCAAGGCCACGGCCAAGCCGGTACTCATCGGCACGGCCGTGGTGGGGGCCACGACGCTTATCTTCTCCATCATTCAGGTGCTGAACGGTCAGTTTGGCGAGGCCAACGTCACGGTTGGCCTTTCCATCCTCAACCCGGTCTTCCTGCTCGGGCTGATTACCGGCGGCGCCAACATCTACTGGTTTTCCGGGGCCACGACCCAGGCCGTTGCCACGGGTGCCTACCGCGCGGTGGAGTTCATCAAGCATCACATCAAGCTGGAAGAGGGCGGGGGGCGTGCCTCGATGGAGGACTCAAAGAAGGTGGTCGCCATCTGCACCCACTATGCGCAGAAGGGCATGTTCAATATCTTCGTGGTGGTATTCTTTTCCACCCTGGCCTTTGCCTGCCTGGATCCCTACTTCTTCATAGGCTACTTGATTTCCATCGCCATATTCGGGCTGTATCAGGCGATCTTCATGGCCAATGCCGGGGGGGCCTGGGACAATGCGAAGAAGCTGGTGGAGACTGAACTGAACGCGAAGGGAACCGAACTCCATGACGCCACGGTGGTGGGGGATACCGTCGGCGACCCCTTCAAGGACACGGCCTCGGTGGCCATGAATCCCATGATCAAGTTCACCACGCTCTTCGGGTTGCTGGCCGTCGAACTGGCCATCGAGCTGGATACGGTAGTGCGAATGGGTGTCGCTGTCGTGTTTTTCGCCGTCGCCCTGATCTTTGTGTACCGATCCTTCTACGCCATGCGGATTCCCCCCCACGAAGAGCAGGGGGAGTAGGCGAAGGGCGCGAATCAGACGTATAGTTCAACCACAATGGCCTTGGAGGGATCCTCCGGGTCGAGCGCCAGTTCCACAACCGTGCCGGGGATGAGTTGGAGCGTGGCGGCATTCTTCATGATGGGTGCGCCCCTCTGCACCACTTGGCCATCAAGGACGTAGCGAAAAGTCACGCGGCCGCGGTCCTTGAAAAAGGTGACGTTGGTTATCCCACCCTCGACCCGCTCGCCGGTCTGTATGATTCGCCGAATGCGCGCAATACGGCGGAACAGGAAGAAGAGCAATACTGCGGTCAGCACAAGGGACACCACGGCGCCCACCAGGGCGGTCTCCGGGGTCACGGGAATGCTTCCCGGGCGCTTCACCTCGGGGAGGAAGCCAAAGATGCCACCCGCAATGGACAGAACCAGGAATATCGGTCCGGTGATCGTCAGGAGGAAGGCGGCATAGTCGTTCAGAATCGTGCGTTTGAGCGAGATAGTTTGCATGGCAGGTTGCCCTCGGAGCATGGGGTATCGTGTAACAAGGAGATGGCCTCTCCAAGATCTCGCCGTGACAATAGCCGAGTGTGCGGTCCCGCTGCAAGCGATTGATGCGGTACTTCCGGGCAAATCCGTGTATTCTCGAACGGGAGGGTGTTGATCAGATAAAGTGGAGCCGCTGCGACCGTTTAAGGCGCACTGGATTTCCCGAGATAAACCCTGATGATCCTCCGCCTCTCCGACAAACTTTCCAAACGAATCGGCATTCGCCCGATAGAGTCTCTGCCCCTCAGCGCCAATCCCTTCACGGACTGGTCGTCCCACCTCTTTGAAGCCGGACGCTCGGAGTACATTCTCTCGACCAACACCGTCACATTGTACTCGGTAGTCTTTCCCGCGCGCGGCATCAAGGGCGAGCCCGCATTTCGCTCGAACTTGCTCGCCCAGCTTCGCGCGGCGCTGATCGAGGACGGCTTCGAATTCCACTATAAGCGCCTTATCGACAAGGAATCGGACGCCGTTAGTTACTCAAAGGCCTTCAGCCGAAGCGTCACGGGTTCCATGAACGATCTGGCGGAGCTCTCGTGTTTCAGTCTCGAAGATCAGAGTAAATCCGCGGAACAGACCACCCGCATGCTGAACGCCACGCCCTTTTCCGTCATTGGCAATGCTTCGCCGCGGCAGGTATTCCAGCGCACGAGCTTTCGGGGCTGAGCGAAGCGCTCAGACGCGGTGGACGTTGGTCGCCAGATCGCTGTGTACGCGGCTGAAAAGGTCCTGGGAGGAGCTTCCCTCGATCTTGGCGCGAATCTGTTTCAGTTTTGTGCGGGGCACCTGGGCAATGTGGAAGGCCGCATCCCCCGGCTTCACCACGGGCATGGTGGTCATGCCGAGAATGATGCCGTCACTGGGAGAGATGAGCTGGCGGCGTTCGTCGCCGAAGATATTATAGTTGGTGGCGAGGATCTCGCCCTTCTGCACTATATCGCCCGGATTCACGTTGAAACTGAGCGTGCCGCCCTGCTCCGCGCGGACCCAGGTGGTGCGGTGGCTCTCGACCTGATAGCGGGCGGTTTCCACGGGACCATCGACCATTTTCATGCTCTTGAGAATGTTCATCACGCCGCGCACGCCCACCTCCACCACGCTCGGCTCGATCTTCCAGACTTCGCCCGCTTCCAGAATGATGCAGGGGACGCCGGCCGACGTGGCGGCGCGACGCAGGGAGCCAATGGGACCCTTGCCGTCCACGATCAACTCGCAGCCGAAGGTCTGCGCCAGGTGCTGGCAGGTAGGATTGGAAAGGTCCGCGCGAATATTGGGATAGTTCGTGCGCCGCACGGCGGCGCTGTGGAAGTCGATGAGGATATCGCACTGGCGCACGACTTTGTCGAAGATGACGTGGGCCAGGCGGCTGGACAGGGTGCCCTTCTCGGCACCGGGGAAATCGCGGTTCAGATCGCGCCGATCAGGAAGATAGCGGGTGTGGTGCTCCAGGCCATAAACGTTCACCACGGGCACACACACGAGGGAACCACGCGTGAGCACCGGCGGGTGGCCGTAGAGTATTTCACGGATGATACCCATGCCGTTCAATTCGTCGCCATGGACGCACCCCGTGAGCAGGACGGTAGGTCCCGGCTTTTCCGCGCGAATGACATGGATAGGCACGGTCACGGGCGAGCCAAGATAAGACTCGCTGAATTGCAGGGACAGGCTCCTGGACTCGCCTCGGGGTACGCGTTGTCCAGCGAAGGTGATGGATCTATGTCTGGCCATCGATCAACTCCATTACGTCGGTCCGCAGCGCGCTTTGCGGAACAGGTCGGATCCTCGATTTGCGGATCGCGCGCGCGGCGTATCCGTGTGCGGGAATGATGGCGCGCATCTCCCTCAGCTCCCCGAAGCAGAGGAGGGTGTCGCCCGTTTGAATGGACTCATCGCCGCGCGGATTGGGCACGATGTGCTTCGCGCGTCGGATGCTGATAACCCGGATGTTCTTCTCGGCCAGATCGGTGTCCCGAAGCATGCGCCCTTCGAGATGGGGCATATCGTGCACGGTGAATTCGGCGACGCCATAGCCCGCGGCGAGGCGGAGCCGCTGCTTGAGATCCACCTGGGGAAAGAGGACGTGGTTCTCCACGTCGGCGATGATCGCACCCGCGATATCGACGCCCGTGGCCGTCTCGATGCCGCGCAGGCCGGGGGAGGAGTTGACCTCCATGACCTGGGGGCCCTCGGAAGACTCCAGCATGTCTACACCGGCTATGCGCAGTCCAAGGATCTGGGCGGCGCGGATTGCGACCTCTTCGTAGGCCGGATCGAGCTTGATACTTTGCGTGGTGCCGCCACGGTGTACGTTGCTCCGGTATTCGCCGGCCTGGGCCTGGCGGCGCATGGCCGCGACCACATGATCGCCGATGACAATGGCGCGGATGTCCGCACCCTTGCTCTCTTTGACGAACTTCTGGATGAGCACGTTCTGCTGGGCGCTGTGGAGCGTCTGAATGATGGCCTCGGCTACCTTGGACGTCTCGGCGAGGATCACGCCCACGCCCTGGGTGCCTTCGAGGAGCTTGATGATCACGGGAACCCCGCCCACCCGCGCTATGGCGGGGAGCACGTCGTACTCGTCCCGCACGAAGGCCGTGGGGGGCATGCCGATGTCGTGGCGGCTCAGAATCTGCATCGCCCGGAGCTTGTCGCGCGAGGCGGCAATGGCGAGGGAATCGTTGGCCGCGTAGATGCCGCACTGCTCAAACTGGCGCACCACGGCGAGGCCGTAGTGGGTGATGGACTGGCCGATACGGGGGATCACGGCGTCGTAATGGGAGAGGGGCGCGCCGCGAAAGTACAATTCGGGCGTGTTGCGCTCCAGGGTCATGGAGAAACGGAGGGTATCCAGGCGCTTCACTTCATGGCCGCGTGCCACGGCGGCCTCTTTCAGCCGGCGTACGCTGTATCCGCGCTCACTGCGGCTCAATATGGCAATCTTCAAAAATCAATCCTTTTCTGGCCTATTTCCGGCTTGCCGAGGAGGCTTCGCTTGCTTACGTCCACCACGAAGTCCTTCTCCAGCGCCTTTCGGCCCAGCAGCATGCGGAACAACATTTTCTCGCGTGAAACGAGGGAAATTTCGATTTCTTTTATGACGGCTCCCATCTTGATAGTCGTCCGGACGAAGCAACGGCGCTTGTAGTCGCCCGTGCTGGAGCGTACCTTGGCCCATTTCACCACCTCGGCGTGGATCCGGTGGCGGATCCGCGGGCCTTTGGTCGTCACGACGACATCAAACTCCACCCAGCCGGGCTTCGTTTCCTTCAGGCTTTCCACGTGGAGCGCACTCGTCCGCGCGCCCGTGTCCACCTTGGCTTTTACCGCCTGGATCTCCCATTCGGGCAGCTCGATATACTCCGTCCAGCCAATAATGGTCTTTCTCGGGGTCCGTTTCTCCAAGATAATCAGCCTTTCGAGTGAAATGTAGCGTTCAGGCGCGCGGGCCTCCCCAGCGGGCCTGCGGAAATGCAGGCCCTTAATCACAAAGAGGCACGACGGCACGGGGCAGCGCCGAAGGCCTCTCTCTTGGCATCAGTTGTGGGCGGAAGTTTACACCACCGGGGCGTCATTTCCCAAGTTGTCCGCGGCGTCTCGGCGATTTCGGGCAGGTTATTTCCTGCCGGCCCGGTCAAGAGCGGCTCTCGCGGCCGGTCAGTGTTGTTCGTCCGCCGAGGGGCCGTAGAGCGCGGGGAGGGGGACCTCGCACATTCGCAGGTAGACCGTGAGTTGTCCGCGGTGGTGGATGAGGTGGTTGAGGATCATCGAGCGAAGCACCTGGACGCGGGGCATGGAAATAAACACGGTCCCGTCGGGACCGGCCATGGTCCAGTTCTTCATGAGGTCTTCGTTGCTCAGCGGTTTCATGGCGTCGACGGCAGTTTCAACCTGCTCGTCGAGCCGCTTGACGATGCTGGCGGAGTCTTCCCCGACCCAGCTTGGCCATTCGTCTTTATTGAAGACGAAATGGTCCGTTTCACAGATGGAGGCGGTCCAGCCCGTCAGACTCGTAATGTGGCTGGCGAGTTCGGCCATGCTGAAGGATTTTTCATGGGGTTTGAACGCGAGCTTGTCGTCGGGGATTCGCTCGAGTACCCGGCGGGTATTGGCGGCTTCGTGCTTCAATTCCTCGATCATTGGGTCGATGATGTTCATGGATCAGCTCCTTTAGGTTGTGTGGTTATTCACAATTCGAAGGCTATGTTGACTTCATTATATCCCGACAGGTCTCGGCACAAGGAGTGACGCTTTTGACCTTTCGCGTGTTTGCCAATCCCGCCGCAGGGTATAGTAGGGCGGAAAGAAGGGAGCCCGCGCGTGCGACGATATAAATGGGATCTGCTGGTGGCTGCCGCCGCGCTTTGCCTGGTGGCCGCTTCTCTCTATTTTTCGGGTGAGTTGCACTTCGGGCCGCAGCCGCCCCGTGAAAAGCCGGTTCACGCGCTCTACGTCTGGCAACGGGCATGGACGGACGACGTACGCGCGAGCGTTGCGCAATCCACTGGACATGTGGCCCACCTGATGGTGCTGGCCCATGAAGACGGCATGCCAGCCATCGACGTGGACTGGCAGGCGCTGGCCGACACGAAACTGCCCGTGACACC
This sequence comes from Candidatus Hydrogenedentales bacterium, assembly GCA_942492815.1. GTDB lineage: Bacteria > Hydrogenedentota > Hydrogenedentia > Hydrogenedentales > JAEUWI01 > JAEUWI01. The sequence goes on from OW818658.1 coordinate 2,128,018, forward strand.
GGTATTTCGTTTTTCCGAAAGTCTCGGGACGGAGATCGAAGCCGACTCCCTGAAAGCAGCGCGGCGCGTTTCTGATTTGGTATTTGCCACGTGCGACGCCATGCGCTTGAAGGGGTTGGGCGTGGCCGGCGTCCAACTGGACTACGACGCACCGACGAGTTCCCTTGAGAATTACGGCATATTGCTGCGCCGTCTCCAGCGTATATTTCCGCCGACCGCGACCCTTTCCATCACGGCGCTGCCCACGTGGCTGGGCGATCCCGCGTTTCCAGGGATCGCGTCGGCTCTGGACTACTATGTTCTGCAGGTTCATTCCTTCGAGCGGCCCGGGTCGATTGACGCCCCAATGGTGTTGTGCGACACGACCAGAATTGCGGATTATGTCGCCCAGGCCGAGGATATCGATGCGCCCTACTTTATCGCCTTTCCTACGCATGGCTACGAGGCGGCTTTCGACCGTGGCGGCGGGTTCATCGGCCTGTCGGCGGAGGGTCCAGACCCGGCCTGGCCCGACGGTGCGCAGCTTCGCGAAGTGCGCGCGGATCCCGCCGCCATCGCGGGAGTCGTGAACGCACTCGCCGCCGATCTCCCGTCGCATTTCCGGGGCGCGGTCTGGTTTCGTATGCCGGTCGCGTCGGACACGCGCAACTGGACCTGGCCTGTACTGGCCGCCGTGATGGAGGGCCGGGTGCCGAGTGTTCGGTTTGCGACGGAAATCCGGAATCCCGATCCGGGGCTGGCGGAGATATGGCTGTCGAGTATCGGGGAAGATCGGCCAAACCGGACGGTCGAAATTCAGGTCTCACTGTCGGAGGCTGATGTTCTGGCTTCCGACTGCGTAAATGGGTTCGCCGCCGTCACCGGAGGCGGCTCTGTCATCCTCCGTGGCTCCGCGCCCGTTGGGAAGGAGCCCATTCTGGTGGGCTGGTATCGGATGAAAGATGTGGGTGCGGCATTGGCCATGAAAGCAAGCGTCGGGGAGTGAATGCAATGCGAAGGGGTCTCAGGTATCTGGTCTGGATACTGTGCGCGACTGCGGGGTGGAATGCTGGGGCTTGCAGCGATTTCTATCCCCACAATTACATCTGGGATGGCAACGGTGAGCGGGTCTTGCGCATGCCGGAGGCGAACTTTCTTGAAGAGTTGTGTGGTCGATTTGAGGTGGAAAACCAGGCCAGCGTGATGCAACAGCCCTGGGTCGAGAAAGCGCGCATCACGCGGGAGGTTCAGGAAAGGGAGCTGGAAGAGGTTTTCTCCGCTTACGGCATGGAACCGAAAGACCGGGAAGTTACGCGTCTGGCTTTCGTCCAGTTCCTGAACGACATGCGCCGTCCGGTGCTTATTGAGCGGAAAATGTTGTGGCAGGACGGAGGGATGCGCTACGAGGAAATCCCGCCGGAGACGTACACGACGACGCGGCTGGACGACTACCCCGCGCTGGCGTATATTCTGCCCCTCGAGTTCGCTCTGTACTTGCGCGGAGCGGCCTGCTATCACACCCAGCACTACGGCGAAGCCGTGACCTATTGGGAGCAGCTCCTCGCCCTGCCCGAAGGGGAGCGTCCCTACCGCAGCACCTGGGCGGCCTACATGCTGGGCCGGGCGCGACAGAAGATGGGTTCATCCCTGGCGATTGCGGATTTTGAGCGGACCCGGGAGCTGGCCGGTCGGGGTTTCAGCGATCCCCTTGATCTGGCGCGTGGCAGCATCGGGTGGCAGGCCCGCCTGGAGATGGACTACGGGCATTTTTCCAGCGCGCTGCACCATTACATGGAATTCTTCCGCGCAGGCGATGCCTACGAACGGCATGACGCGGCGCAGTCCCTGGAAACGCTTTGTGCGAATTTGCTTCGCGCAGCGGAGAGCGCCTCGACCGCGGCGGCGGACCCGCTGTCCCGCCAGGTGGTGTCGCTCTGGCTCATTAGCGGCGGTAGTGCTGCGGATTCCGCGACGTGGATAGCCGCGCTGGAGGGGAAGGTTCTGGATGAGGCGCCCCTGGACGCGGGACGAATGGCGTGGATGGCGTATCACGCGGGGGACATGGCGCTGGCCGCGCGCTGGGTAGATAAATCGGGCAAGGGCGACTTTGCCGCACGGTGGGTAAAGGCGAAGCTCTTGATGCGATCGGGGAAGTTGGAAGAGTCCGCAGTACTTCTGGCGGAGCTCAGCCAGGAGACGCAACCGGCTTTTGCGATCGAGCAGAACAGGTTTGAAGGGGCGCCGATGCAATCGCGCGTGGGCGGGGATGCGGCGATGCTCCAGTTCAATCGGGGACGTTTTGTAGAGTCCCTGGCCACGTTTATTCACGCGAAGTACTTCGACGATGCGGTGTTTATCGGCGAAGGGGTGCTCTCCCTGGAGGAGCAACGGAATTCTATTCACAAGGTGCTGGGCGTCGCACCGGAGGACGCGAGAGACCCGGACGACGCGCAGTGGTGGATCACCAGCGAGGCGTCCCTGCGCTGGGGGCTGGCGCGGCGACTGGCACGGGAGAATCGACTGGACGAAGCCCTTCCCTATTACCCTGTAAACGCCCGCGCACGGCTGCCCGAAAGGGAAACAGGAGGCAAGGTAAGTATCGCCGATGTGGGAAAAATGCTGCGGGACGATCTGCGCATGGCAGAGGAGGGACAGCAGTCGAAGGAGGATCGGGCCCTGCGCCTGATGCACGCGGCTGATATTGTTCGCTTGAATGGCGATGGGCTCATTAACAGGGGGCGATGGCGGTCCAACGACTATCTTGAAGCGGGAAAGGCCTCTGATGTCGTGATGGCGATGCGGAAGTCTGGTGTTATGGAGGAGGTGCAACGACGGCTTACGAAATACTGGCCCATAAGCGATGGGCGGCCATACAGGCACGCTAATTACGTCGCGTCAGAGTACGACTGGCGGGCGGCGCGACTGTTACCGGACAACGACCTGCTAACCGCTCAGGCCCTGTGGCAGGGCGGAAAGACGATTGCACCGCACGATCCCCAGGGGGCGGATCGCTTCTATAAGGCACTCGTTCTGCGGTGTTCGCAGTTGCCCATCGGTCAGGAGGCCGAGCGCGCGCGTTGGTTTCCCCCAGGACCGGAGGAATGGGACCTTTGGCCCAGGCGTTAATAATTTCACGAGTAAGGGTCCGCTGATATGAAAGCCGTTGTTCGTCGGGGAACTCACCTGGGTGTCATGTTGATGGCCCCTTTCGTTCTGGCGTGCGGTCCCCATTTCCCCCAGGGCTATGTCTGGCAGGGATCGGGCGAGGCGATGCTCGATTGGCCGCGCACGAGCTTCCGAATAGAGTTGGGGCGCTACGTCGGATTGTCCATACCGGAAACGGGTGTCATGTCGGCGAAGTGGGAGAAGGATACGCTCCCAAAAGATCTTGAAGAATTGGAGGCGGTCCTTTTTGATGCGGGCGAGGATGTGGCAACGGTGCTGGAGGTCAGCGAGGACTATGCACGGCTGCGGCAGAACTTCTATCGGCGCCCCGGTCCGCAGCACGAGACACCGGCGACCCCGTATTCGACGCCGGAGCTGGACGCGTATCTTCCCGCCGAGTTCGCGATGTATGCCGAGGGCGCACGGCTTTTTCATGGTCGGAACTATGTCGGGGCCACCGCGGCGTGGGATGCACTGCTCGCGCTGGCGCCGGAGGAGCGTTGCCACCGGAGTGTGTGGGCGGCGTATATGCTGGGAAAAGTCTGGCTGAAGCGGGATGGGGAAGTCGCGCCTCGATACTTTGAGCAGGCCATTTCGCTGGCGGAGGAAGGCTATGAAGATTCACTCGGGCTGGCTGGCGCCAGCCGCTACGCACTGGGTCGGATAGACGAGGTGAATGGGAACTACGCTGCCGCGATACATAGCTATCTCGAATTTATAAAGCGCTGTGAAACTTATGAACGTACCGAAGCGTGCCGCGCCTTAAAGCGAATCGCGTCGGAGATATTCAGGGATCGAACGTTCGACTTCAACACGATTGACGATGCGGAGAGCATGAACGTCATGGCGCTGTGGGCCAATTCCCTGGAACCCTGGGAGAGCCGGCGCTGGCTGGAGGCCCTGAAAACGATGACGCCGTCGCGGGAAGTTCATGGGGCGGAGCGGATTGCGTGTTCGGCTTATTACGCGGGCGATATTCCCACGGCTGAAGCGTGGCTGGAGTTTGCAGATAAGAAGGAGCCCCACGGGCAATGGCTGCGGGCGAAACTGCTGGCGCGGAAAGGGAAGATGCGCGAGTCGGAGGCGATTCTGGCCTCGCTTGCCAATACTTTTCCCCCGGAATATTCTTGGCACAGGTATGGCAGCCTCGGGAGTCTGGTCGAGCCTAGTCGACTTCTACTGGGTGATTGGGGCACCTGTCGATTGAATCGTGGGGCCTATGCGGGGGCGTTGGAAGCGTACGTACGCGGCGGATATGAGGAGGATGCCGCCTACATAGCGGACCGGGTACTGACTACGAATGAACTGAGGACCTTTGTTAAGATGGCCAGCGATAAGCCTTGGATGCAGGCAGAGTCCGACGTTCGCTATGGGCGGGACGATCTCTCGCAAGGGCAACGGCTGGAATACCTGCTCGGTAGAAGGCTCGTTCGAGAGGGAAAAATCCAGGAAGCCGAAGACTACCTGCCGGACCTGCTTCCGGGAAGTGAAGGGTACTGGTACGAAAGCGATGAAGCGGAGCAAGCCGACCTGAAAACGGTCGCCCGCAAATTGAATGAGGACTTGAGGGCGGCGAACGACCGGGAACGCTCCCTTGAAGCGAGGGCAAATTCGCTTATGGAGGCGTCTTGGATTACCCGAAAATGGGGACTGCGCCTGTACGGGACGGCGCATGCGCCCGATATGGAGGTCTACGGTGGAATGTTCGAGTTCTCTGTGAAGCCCCGAACGCAATCCGCTTGGGCCAGCGACGATGAACGGCGGCGCGTTGCGGCGAGTGCGCCGGTGCCGGATCGTAGATTTCACTACCGATGGCGCGCCGCCGACCTCCTGTGGAAAGCATCGAAGTTTTTGCCTGATAACGATGAGCGTACGGCACGGGCGCTCTGGGAAGGGGGAAGGCTGATCGCGAACCGCGATCCAGAGGGCGCGGACAAGTTTTACAAGGCCCTGGTCAACCGCTGTCGGAATCTGCCGATTGGGCAGGAGGCGGATCGGCTGCGCTGGTTTCCGCCGAGGCCTGAGGCGTGGCGTGATCCTAAGTGGGCGGGGGCTTTGACCTTCGACTGAGATTTTGGGAATTGAGTCAGAAACGAAAATTTGCGTAACACTTTAGCGGAATGGTGTCGAGTCGCTGACTTCTCGCCACGGCTTAATACTGCAACAAAAGTGCGCACGGCTGGGAGCGCAGGCGTCCCGCCTGCAACGCACCGACGGTGCGTCTTAGAGCATAGTGTGGTGATCTGCTTTAATCGCGATCACCGTAAAGTAATGCATCTTTGGAGACAACCCATGCACCTACGGTGCATGATGCAGGCGAGACGCCTGCGCTCCCAGCCGTGCACGATCACTTTGCAGGGTGAGGATCACGTTGCAACGCTGAAATCACTTCAGACGGCTAAAATGTAACATATGTGCGAATTTTTTCGATGGGAAGCTATAGGGACTCTGAACCGCGAATGGACGCGAATTATCCGGGAGCGGCCTCTGACCGCAACCAAATGTTTCACCACGAAGGCACAAAGAGCACGAAGAGGAAAGAAGGAAGGAAGCGCTCTGCTGGCGTCCTGGCGGTAGTCAATTCAGGGGCCTGGCGTGGTAGGCTATCCCTTTGCGCGGTGACACGGTGCCGTTTCACTTCAAAGGAGTTTCTATGCGTTATCTGTTGCTGGCCTTGTGCGTCGTCGGTCTTCTTCCGGCTGCGGGGGCGGAAACGCGCCCCAACTTTCTTGTCGTGCTCGCGGATGACATGGGCTATTCCGATGCGGGTTGTTATGGCGGTGAGATCGAGACACCGAATCTGGATTCCCTGGCGGAGGGCGGGCTTCGTTATGCCCAGTTCTATTCCACGGGCCGCTGCTGGCCATCGCGGGCGGCGCTGATGACGGGCTACTATGCCCAGCAGGTGCGTCGGGATGTGTTTGAGAAGGGGAAGATCGGTGAACGGCCCGCATGGGCCCCGCTGCTGCCGGCCCTGATCAGGGAGGCGGGCTACCGCAGCTACCACACGGGCAAGTGGCACATTGACGGGGAGCCACTTGAGAATGGCTTTGATCGATCCTATTCGCTGCATGATCAGGACCGCTTTTTCTCGCCGAAGACCCATTTTCTGGATGGGGTGGCTCTTCCGCAGCCTGCGGCGGAGAGCGGCTATTATGCGACCTCGGCCATCGCGGACTATGCGATCACGTTCCTGAAGGAGCATGCGGAAAAGCATCCGGAGCAGCCGTTTCTGCACTATCTTGCGTTTACCGCGCCGCATTTTCCCCTTCAGGCGCTTCAGGAGGATATAGACCGATATCGAGATCGATACCTGGCCGGATGGGATGCATTGCGGGAGGCGCGGTGGAAACGGCTCACCGATACGGGTCTGATCAATTGTCCTTTGTCGGATTTTGATCCTGCGATTGTTCCGCCCCACAATTTGCCCGCCGAAGTGCTTGCGGAACGGATCGGCGCGGGGGAAGTGGCGCGGGCGGTGTCGTGGGACACGCTGACGGAGGAGCAACGCCGTTTTCAGGCGACGAAGATGGCGATTCACGCGGCGATGATAGATAGGATGGATCGGGAGCTGGGAAGGGTGCTGGAACAGTTGAAGGCCATGGGTGCTTTTGAGAATACGGTGATCATCTTCATCTCGGACAATGGCGCGAGTGCGGAGCAGATCATTCGCGGGGACGAGCACGACAAGGCCGCCGCGCCTGGATCGGCGGGGTCGTACCTGGGACTCGGGCCTGGATTCTCCAGTCTCGCCAACACGCCGTTTCGATTGCACAAGATCTGGACCAACGAGGGCGGGATCTCCTCGCCCCTGATCATCCACTGGCCGGCGGGTATCGCGGCGCGGGGGGAGGTGCGGCAGCAGGTGGGCCATTTTATCGATCTTGCGCCGACGATTCTGGAAATCGCCGGAGTGACGAGGCCCTTGTTGCCGGGGGCACCCGAAGCGCCGGGGCGCAGTCTGGTGTCGACTTTTTCGCAGGACAACAGCGTGGAGCGCCCCTATCTCTGGTGGCTGCATGAAGGGCGCGGGGCCCTTCGGGCGGGGGACTGGAAGGTAGTGAAGCGGGAGGACGAGACCGCGTGGGCACTGTATGATCTTTCGGTGGACCGCAGTGAGATGAAGAACCTGGCGGAAGAGCAACCCGAGGTTGTCGAAAAGCTTGCGGGGATGTGGGCGGAGGCTGAGGAACAGTTTCGGGGAAATGGAGGGCAGTAGACTGAACGGACTGAGGGGAATGAAGAATAGCGCTTAAATCCAAGCTAATCCACCGGCTCTGTCGGTGAGAATTCAACAGGCTCCACCGTTCGGCCGTCACATCGGTCGCTGTGACAACGCGTGGTACGTGAATCGCTACGGGTTCCGCACGCTGGAACCAGTATTAGCTCCGTAGGAGCGGCAGTCAGTAGCCCGGGGCGTAAGCCCCGGGTCGGCGATCCGCAATTCGTTTGAATCCGCGAAGCGGATGGTAGAGCAATACGACGCGAATCTGCCATCCGCTTCGCGGATTCATCGGTACGTTGCCAAGGTTCCTGGGGCTTACGCCCCAGGCTATTGACTGCCATCCGCTTCGCGGATTGTTAACGCTGTGGTCCTGAGTAGCAAGCCAGAAATCGAGTCGCGCACTTCACCCGGATGAACACCATGGATCTTGGCAAACTGAACCTTTACCTGGACCTACCGCCCCTTTCAGGGGCCTTCCTCATAGCACCGGTTCTACCGGTGGTTACTGAATGAAAACCGCCCGCGAGCTCGCTCGCGGGCGGTTTGCGTGTAAGGAGTTGTTATTGCAGTTTGGCCAGGAGGTCGCTGGCGCGTTTTTGTACGGATTCAGCGGAGACTTTGGCTTTCACGTTTTCAACGGCTTTGCGGGCGATCACTTTGGCTTCGGGACTGTGCTTGCTGACGGCTTCGGAAACGGCGAGGATCGCAGCGGCGGCTTCTTTCTGTACTTCGGGGTCGTCCAGGTGCTTTGCCAGCGCATCAAGGGAGGGGCCGGAGTGGACCGTGCCCAGCGCGGACAGGACCACCCATTTTTCTTCCTTGGTTTTGGCCAGGCTCATGGCCGTGTCCAGCATGGCGTTGTCGGCGGCGACTCGGGCAAGGCGCGTGTAACCGCGCAGACCCGCATCGTGCAGGGCGGCATCGTCCGACTTGGCCAGTTCGAGCAATTGCCCGGTTGCATCCGCCGTGGGCCAATCCGCGAGGACACCGAGGGCCGTTTTCTGCATCGCGGGATCGGCGTCCTTCAGCAGGGCGACGACCGGCGGGAGTGCGGCGGCACCACCCACTTTACCAAGGGACTCCACCAGCGATTTCTTCACCGGCGGTGCGGCGCTGTCGAGATTCTCGAGGATGACCGGGAGGGCTTCATCGCCCGAACGCCCGGCGATGGCACTGAAGGTGCGGGAAGCGAGCAACTGTTCATCGGGCTCTTTGGAAGTTTTCATGACGCCGAGGAGTGCGGGCATTTCGCCTACGGAACCCTGCTGCAGCAGCACTTCGAGGGCCGCCAGGCGAACCTCACCGGCCGCGTCCCCCAGGAGGCTGGTGGCCTGCGGCACGGCTTCCGGCGCGATGCGCACCGAGAGCAGCTCCAACAACTTTGCGCGGACCGGAGCATCGGAGGACTGAAGGGTCTTCACGATGGTTGGGTTGATGGCGTCGCCCTGCAGCCGGATGAGGCTGTTGCGTGCGGCGGTGGCCAGGGGCTGGTCTGCCGAGAGCATGAGGGGGGCGAGGAGCGGCACGTCCGCATCACTGCCGAGGGAGCCCAGGGCGGTGGCCGCCGCAGCCTGAACCACGACATTGCTGTGGCCCAATGCCGCGAAGACGCCATCACGGGCGGAGACGTCTCCGCGCCGGGCGAGTCCGTCCAGCAGATTGGCCTGGGCCTCTTCCGGGAGCGTGGGGAGCGCTGCGACGTAGCGGGCCGTCGCTGCGGCGCCTTCGGTCTCGGCGACCACTTCGCGGGCGAGGTTACGGTAGAGGGGATCTTCGCCTACGATGTTCTTCAGCACCCGATCCGGGGCCTTCTCCGGCAGCGCGAGAGCGAGGCCCATGAATGCGGCCTCGCGGACGAACTCGGGATTGCCCTTCTTGCGCAGGGGGCGATAGACGGCGGCGGCTTCGGTGCCCTTGCCATCGTTCATATACTGCTCGGCCGCAGCGAGCAGGCCTTCGGCGAGGCGGGCTTTCTGTGCGTCATCGGTGGCCGCCGTATAGGCTGCGGCGAGTGTGGCAACGGCATCCGCCGAGGCGATGCGCCCGAGTGCGCTTGCGGTTGCCGCGGCGGTTTCAACATGGGCGTCGGCCAGGAGCGGTTTCAGCGCCGGGACGGCGTCCGCATCACGGCGAACACCGAGGGTGGCGATGATGCCCGGCAGCGTTTCCGGGGTGGCCCCTTCGAGGGCGGCGCGCAGGGCGGCACCGGCTTCGGGATAGGGCATGTCTTCCAGGGCGTAGCGCGCGAGGTGGGACTTCTTCAGGTCGTGAAGATAGGCCGCGATAGCCGGTACGGATTTCTCGGTGCCATTCTGGCGCAGCGCGCGAAAGGCTTCGAGGTGGGTGATGTAGTCCGCCTCGGCCTGAAGCGTGGCGATACTCTGATCTTCCGGGGGAACCGGAATTACCTGAGCCCCGACGGAAACGGTGACGAGCGAAGCCGCCACCAGGCCGGTGGCCCACACGGCGGATCTATAGCGTAATGCGAAATGCATGGTCATCATCTTTCTGCTGCCGCTCCGGCCAATGCGGATACGGCGCTGGATTCTAGAGGTACCAGGGCTCGCGATAGGCGCGGGACACCAGACGGTTCGCTTCGGGATCATCAAGGATGGTTTCCGTAATCGGATCCCACTTCATGGGCCGTCCCAGCCGCTTGACCATGTTGGCCACGTGGCACGCGGAGATAGAGCGGTGGGCCACTTCCGCCGTGGCGATACATTGCTGGCGCGACACGACGCTGTCCAGGAAGGCGCGCACGTGGTTTTCCGGCGGGTAGCCACCTTCAAAGCCGCGGTTGCCCAGGAGGGACTTCGGATGTGCGTCGATTTCGCCGGAGTCACCGGTCTCCACCCAGCCTTCATCGCCTTCAAAGCGAACGGGGCAGGAGCCGAAGCGCAGGCCATTCCGCAGAATCAGTTTGGTGCCGTTCTTGTATTTGCTTACCCAGCGATCGCCTTCCTGCCAGTATTCCACCGGGCCGGTATCGTCGGAATTGTTGGCCCACTGGCAAAGGTCAACCGTGTGGCTGCCCCATTCGGTGATGGAGGCGCCGCTCCAGTCCACGTGATCGCTCCAGAAGCCGCGCGTGGGGTATTCGTGGTTGTAGGGGCGCCAGAGTGACGGTCCAAGCCACATGTCCCAGTCGAAGACGTCCTTCGGGGGCTCGGGCTCTTCCGGGAGCACGGTGGTCTTCAGGATCTTCATACCCGGCGCTTCTTCGGCGTGGAGTTCGGTCAGGTTGCCCAGTTTACCGCTGCGGGCGAGGTCCACCGCAAAGCGGAAGTTGCCGATGCTTCGGCGCTGCGTGCCGCACTGAAAAATACGGCCCAGGCGGGGCATGGTGTCGGCGACAGCGCGGGATTCCGCGATGGTCACGCTGAGGGGCTTCTCGCAGTAGATGTCCTTGCCGGCGCGGGCGGCCATGAGGGAGATGCCGGAGTGCCAGTTGTCGCCGGTGGCGATGAGCACGGCATCAATATCGGGACGGGCCAGGAGGTCGCGAAAATCGATGTACTCCGCGCAGTCCTGATTGCCATAGAAGGTGTTGACCTGTGCCAGACCCTGCTTGCGCTTCTCGCCGTAGCAGTCGCAGACCGCGATGACCTGCGTGTCGGGCTGTTCGAGGAAGGCCTGCATGACGCGGAGTCCGCGGCCGCCGAGACCGATGACGCCGATGCCCAGGCGATTGGTGGCGGCGCCATGGGCATGAGGCGCTCGGAGCAGCAAGCTGGGTGCGATCGCCATGCCGCCGATTGTGGCGGCCGACGTTCGAAGGAATCCACGCCGTGAAGGGCGCAGGGGGGAAGAGGGGTGCTTCATTGGTCATCTCCATGCTTGGCATGTCCAATGGGCTCCGCATTGCGGGCATCCCCGAAAGTGGTGATGTCCGGGGCTCTCTCCGGCGATGCGGAACCCGAAACCATCAGCAGGTAGTCGGTCGAATGAGACCGCTATCCGTTTGAAGTTATTCTAGCGATTGGATGGGGTGGAATCAATTTATTTGGCCGCGAGAGAACGCAAAGATCACAAAGAAACAAATGTCTTCGGTGAAGGGGCGACGGGGAGGGAGGATGAAAAATTTTCCCACAGATATGCACAGATTTACACAGATAGGGGCATGAGGATGGGAGGTGTATGCCAGCACCCCTGAAGTCCCCCTTGTAGCGTTAGGGCACATAGCGTACAATTAGTTGTACAAAATATTGTAATCACAAAAAAGGATACGAGATGGCCATCAGGATAGACGAAGACATTCGCCCTCTGTCTGAGTTCAGAGCGGGCGTCGCATCATTTGTGAGTCAGATCCAGCAAACAGGACGACCCATGGTGCTCACGCAGCATGGGCGTGGCGTGGCGGTGCTTATGGATGCCCACGGCTATTCGGAGATGCAGGAGCGACTGGCGTTGCTGGAAGATATCTTCAAGGCTGAAGAGGAGATCGCATCGGGGCAAGGCGTTCCCCACGACGCAGCGCGGGCCCGGGCGCTCAAGAAGCTCCGAAAGTGAGAGTGGTCTGGTCGCGCGTTGCCCTGCGTAACGTGGATGACTTCGCCGCGTATATTGCGCGTGACAAACCGGAAGCGGCAGTGAAGTGGCTGGAGGAGCTTTTTGATCTTGTCGGAAAGCTGGGCGATTTTCCTGAATCGGGTCGGTGGGTTCCCGAAGTGGGCTCACCACATATTCGTGAAGTGATCTTCAAGTCCTGCCGTGTCATCTACAGCGTGCGGAAGAAAGTCCACGTGCTTACCGTGCGACATGTCAGGCAGAAGCTGCGGCCCGGCGAATTTGACGGGGTATAATCGACCTATTGCGCGACCTTTTCCTGCCTACAGATCCTCACACGGATGGTGCGGCGCTTTGCCGTCGACTTTGAGGTACATGGGAATCGGCGGGAGGAAGACGGTGCAGATTTTGCGGTGGAGTTCTCGGAATTCGGCGGCTTGGGTTTCGTTAAGGAGGGGGAGGATTTCTTTGCCCATTTCGTAGAAGAGTTCGTGAACTTTGACGGCGTTCTGGCCTTCGGCGGTGGAGATGTCGCTGTGGTATTTTCGGAAGATGCGTTCGAATTCGGGGAGCTGGTCCGGGGTCAGGGCGAGGTCTTCGGCCATGCGGGGGATGGCGTGATCGGGGAGTTCGTCCATGTGCTCGGCGTGGTGGCGCATCTCGCGAAAGGAGAAGTTGATGCCGTAGAGGAAACCGGAGACGCCGCCCGCGGAAAAGATCAGGACCAAGACCGCCAGCTTGAATAGCAGTCGTAGGGCGGGGCGCGCGGGCCGGTTATTGCAGCAACCGAACATCAAAAGCTCCAGGGGGTGTTCATGTAGGCGGCCCAGGGATCGCGAAGTGCGCTTATGGCGGGCAGCGAGAGGGTGAACATCATGGCCATGATGGCGAGGGAGAGGCCGGCGAAGGCCAGGGTCGGCGTATCGAAGAGTGCGGCGGGTTCGGGCGCCATGCCGCGCAGGGTCGCGCGGACCCGGGCCTGAACGTCCACCGGCGGCACGGCGGCACCCTGGGAGCGCCGGGCCAGTTCTTCAACGCGTTTAAGTGTTTCCATGGGGTTTCGCCTCTAATAGTTTCTTCAGTTTCTTGCGTGCCCGGAAGGCCTGCACCCGCACCATGCTGCCGCTCCATCCAGAGAGTTTGGCGGCTTCATCGGTGGTACAGTTCTCCCAGTAGAGCAAGGTTAACACCAATCGGTCCCGTGGCGGCAACTGGGCGAGCGCATCGTAGAGTTCGCGATGGGCCGCCTCCGGGCTTTCTTCCGGAAGCTCCTGATCGCTCTGGCGCCAGGGCTCCAGGGCAATCTGTTCGTTCAAGACCTCTTTGTCTTTGTCTTTCGCTTTTTCCCGCCAGTGGCGGTAGCCTGTTCGCACCGCAATCGTGCGTATCCATCCGCCCAGAGGGCCTGAACCTCGATATTTCGGCAGGCTCAGGTAGGTCTGGACGAAGGTGTCGTGAACCATTTCCTCCAATTTCAATGGGTCCCGGGTAAAGCGCCACATGAGCTTTGCGACCATGGGCTGGTGCTCATCCACAATGGCCATGTAGGCACGCTCGTCGCCCGCCAGCGCAGCGGCGACCCGTGCCACTTCGGCGGCAAAGGGGGCATCGATCATGGAATCAGTCAACAGCAGGGCACTTCATGGGTTCCGGGGGCCCCGCACGTCGGGCAACATCCGGTAACCGTTGGTTTCGCTTATCTTGTGAGAGCGGGGACCTGAATTGTTACATTCCGGGAAGGCATGGTAAAGGCTTCGGCAAAACAATGCAAATACTGCGGAAGCTGCGCTCCGTGGGCTTGGGCTTCGACTGGGTTTCGTGCTAACCTTCGGCCTTGCCAATTGGCACCCGTGGGTGCCGTGGGCTCCCGATTTATTTGCAGGTTAATCTGTTTGTACCGCGTTGGCAGCTTCACCCTACAGGCCCGGTGGCCCTGTCCGCGCTGAATCCCGGAGTTTTTATGCTATCCCCATTCTTGCCATGTGCCCTTCGCTTTCTTTCACTTACGTTCACGCTCTGCTGTATCTCGGGCCTCGCCGTTTCGCAGGAGGCGCCTCCGGCCTACAACCCCACCATCGCCCCCGCGTCGGATGAGGGGGAACGGGCGATCAAGACCTTTGTGGCTCCGGAAGGCTTCGCGTTCGAGCTTTTCGCGGCGGAGCCCCGTCTTGCCAACCCGGTGGCCTTCTACGTGGACTACCAGGGCAACTTTTATGTGGCGGAGACCTATCGCCACCACAAGGGCGTAGGGGACATGCGGGGGCATCGGGACTGGCTGGTGGACGATCTGGCGTCGCGGACGGTGGAGGACCGGCTTGTGGCGATGAAGAAGAATCTTGGGGCGGATTTCGCGAATTGGGTGGGTGAGCACGACCGGATCAAGATGATTCGGGACACCGACGGTGATGGCGAAGCGGACGTGGACACGGTCTTTGCGGATGGCTTCATGGATGCCCTTACGGGCATTGGCGCGGGTCTGCTGGCGGATCGGGGGGCTGTTTACTACACGTGTATTCCTGAGCTCTGGCGTCTGTTGGACGAGGATCAGGACGGAAAGGCCGACACGCGGGAGGTGCTGAGTTCGGGCTACGGGGTCCACATCAATTTCCTGGGTCACGATCTTCACGGCCTGCGCAAAGGGCCGGATGGGCGGCTCTACTTCAGCATCGGGGATCGTGGGGTCAGTATTAAGAATCCCGATGGTACGCGATTGGAGGAGCCGGACACGGGGGCGGTGTTTCGCTGCAACATGGATGGATCTGATCTGGAAATCGTCCACCGCGGTCTGCGCAATCCTCAAGAACTGGCCTTTGATAACTATGGCAATCTTTTCACCGGCGACAACAACTCCGATGCGGGTGATCAGGCGCGCTGGGTCGGGATTGTGGAAGGGGGCGACAGCGGCTGGCGCATTGGGTATCAATGGGTAACCGAACCCAATACACGGGGCCCCTGGAACGCCGAGAAAATGTGGGAGCCGTGGCACGCCGGTCAGCCGGCCCATATCGTGCCGCCGATTCTGAATATTGGCGCCGGGCCCTCCGGTCTTACCTTTTATCCGGGAACGGGCATGTCGCCGGCCTACAACGACACCTTTTTTCTCGCGGATTTCCGGGGCGATGCCGGGCGCAGTCTGATCCACGCCTTTCAAGTCCAGCCGAAGGGGGCGGGTTTCGAACTGGTGAATCGCCGCGATTTTGCCAATCACATGCTCGTGACCGATGTGGAGTTTGGCATGGAACCCGGCATTTACTTTTCGGACTGGACTCAGGGGTGGGACCAGCCCATGAAGGGGCGCCTGTATCGTATTTATGAGCCCGCCCTCGAGGGCGACGCCTTCCACACCGAAGCGGTTCGCTTGCTCGGCGAAGGCATGGCCCAGCGCACGGAGTTCGAACTTGAGAGCCTTCTGGGACACGCCGACCAGCGCGTTCGACTGGAGGCCCAGTATGCCCTGGCCGACCTCCACGCGGCGGCCCTGCCGATTTTCAGTCGGGCGGCCACCGGGGGGAAGAATCTCATGGCGCGGATCCACGGGGTCTGGGGTCAGTGGCAGTTGATCCTGCAGGGTGACGCGGATGCCACGGCGTTGGTGCCGCTGCTGGAAGATGAGTCCGAGGAAATTCGAGTTCAGGCCGCCCGCGTCCTTGGGGATGGCGCGCCGACACTGGTGCTGCCTCTCCTGCGCAAGGCCCTGGCCGACTCGAGCCCTCGGGTCCAATTTCACGCGGCGACGAGCATCGGGCGGCTCGGGCTTCACGACCACAGTGCGGCATCCGATCTTGTGGAGTTGCTCCGGTCAAACGACAATGCCGATCCGAACCTGCGCCACGCCGCCGTCGTCGGACTTCAGGGAACGGCCACGACGGAGATGCTGGCGGCGCTCTCGCTGGATCCTTCGCCTGCGGTGCGGCTGGGCGGGTTGCTGGCGTTGCGCCGGCTCAAGAGCCCCGAGGCGGGGCGCTTCCTCATCGATTCAGACCCCTTTGTCGTGGAAGAGGCGGTCCGCGCCATCCATGACGAGATGATACTGGAGGCCTATCCGGCGCTGGCCGCACTGGCGGAGAAGGGCTCCAGCATCCCTTACGAGAATACCTATACCTGGCGCCGTATTTTGAATGCCCACTTCCGCATGGGGCAACCCGAGGACGCGGCAACACTGGCGCGCCTGGCCACGGCGGAGGATATCCCCGAGATTGCGCGTCTGGGCGGCCTGAGAGCGCTGGCGGCCTGGAGCGAGCCCCCGGCGCTTGATCCCGTTACCGGCGAATGGCGTCCGCGAAAGCCGGGGACATCGGAAGACGTGCAAGAAGCCGTCAGCCCGCGCCTGGAGGAACTTATCCAGGCGACTTCACCCGAGCTGCTTCTGGCGCTGGCCTCGGTCTGCGAGAATCACAAGATTCCCGGGGTGGAGCCGACCCTCGCGACGCTGACGATGGATGAAGCGATTCCCTTGGAATTTCGGGTGCGGGCGATGCAGTATCTGGGCAGGATGGACGGGAAGCGGCTGCGCCCCCTTCTCGAAGAAACGTTGAACCACGGAAGCGAATTGATTCGGGCCGAGTCCATCAGCCAGATCGCCGCACTGGATCAGCAGGCGGCACGGGAACTGATTCCGGCACGCATCGAATCCGGCAGTGTGGCTGAGAAGCAGGCGGCCGTCAAGGCTATTTCCACCATGGAAGTCTCCCTTCAGGAGCAACTCCTGGTATCCCTGCTGGAAAAATTGGGCCAGGGCGGGATCGATGGTGCCGTGCAGTTGGATTTGTTGCAGACCGCCGCGCTGGCTCAACCCCAGGCCGTGAAAGACGCGCTGGCGCGGAGAGAGGCCGCCTTTGACCCGAACGATCCTCTTGCGGCCTATCGCCCCGCACTCCTGGGCGGTGTGGCCGAGAAAGGCCGAAAAATATTCTTCGAACGAGCGGAGACCCAGTGCCTGCGCTGCCACAGCCTGGAGGGACAGGGCGGGAGTCAGGTGGGGCCGGAGTTGACGGGAATCGGGACGCGGGTCGACCGGGAGCACATCCTCGCGGCTATCGTAACGCCCAACGCCGCGATCGCAGTGGGCTTCGAGAACGTCAGTGTCACGCTGGCCGACGGCACCTATATCACGGGTCGGCTCCTCCAGGAGACGGAAACGGATCTGGTGCTGGAAGTTCCCGAGGAAGAAGACCCCTTTGAAGACTGGACCGATGCCGACAAGCCCCACAGCGAGGTGGATGTGGTAGCGGAGGATTCAGGTAGCCACGGCGAGGGGGGCGCAGCGGTTGTATCCGCTCCGGGCACCATGACGAGGAGGATTCCCAAAAGCAGCATCACCGCACGCGAGCGGGCCTTGTCCTCCATGCCCGAGGGGCTCGCGCAATTTATTACGCTGTCGGAACTGCGCGACCTGGTGGAGTTCCTGGCCACGCGGAAGTAGCCGAAGCACGCTCATTCCATGTGAAATTCAATTAATTGGCCTTACCCGCCCATAAGTGTATCGCGCCTTGGTACACCCGTGGTGAAATCGTTGACAAACTCTTCCAATCGTGCTATCACGGTGTTGCAGTGATATGAGAGCGGGAGAGGCATGGCGAGCAAAAACACACAGGTAATGAGTGCAATCGAGCAGGACATCCGCGTGCGCGGACTGCGGCCGGGGCAGCCGTATCAGAGCGCGCGCGAGGTGGCCCAGATGCTCGACGTAAGCCCCATGACGGCGGATCGGGCCATGCGGCGCCTCGCTTCGACGGGGGTTCTGGCGCGTCGCCATGGTTCGGGTACCTATGTGGGCGAGGCGGTGAGTGACCTGCCGGCGACGGACCTCAGCCATGTCCAGATCGTCATTTCTTCCAATTTCTATCATGTGTACCGGGTTGTGGTGGAGAATATCGTGGCGACGGTACACCGCGAATTTCCGACCGACTCCATCGAGCAGATTTTTGTGCCCGAGTCCAAGCCGACTGCTTTCTGCGGCCAGGTGATTAAGCGGTGGGAGGGAGGGCGCGAGCCGCGCACGGTCGTCCTGGTTTCCTGCAGCCAACAGATCCAGCGGCTCTTCAGCGAGACAAACGTGCCCGTCGTCGCTACGGGAGGGGTGGCCAAGACCAACTGTGCGCTGCCTTGGATCGATATGGATCACCGAAGCGCCGGTCGCTTGCTTGCGGCTTATGCCCGGGGGCTGGGGCATCGCCGTTTTCTCGTACTGATGAACCATCTATGGGGCTGTGGGGACAATGATTTTCTCGATGGAATCGACGAGGGCCTGCGCAGTGCGGGCGGCGGGACGGAGGCGCGGGTGCGCAGCGTCGAATGGGATGTCGCGGCCATCGAGACGGTGCTGCTGCAGGCCCTGCGCAGTGACGCGCCACCCACCGGGGTTTTCTGCACGACCCGCTTTACCGCCGAACTGGCCGTGGGGATTGCGGAGAAGCTGTCCATGAACATACCGGAAGATTTTGTGGTGGGTACGGTGCTTATCCGAACACCGGTGGGTCACCAACCGAAGTATGCCTATACGCGTTGGGGTACAACCCGGGAGTCGAACGACGCCCTGTATCGCATGGTGCACCAGATGAATCGGGGACTCAAGGCGGACCCGGATCATTTTCTTATCCCTGTGGAGCTTGTGGAACCGATGGAGCACGCCTGGTGCTAGCGCACAGCGCAAGAGGGCCGTGCGGAAAAGAGGAAAGGAGTGTGGAGGCCGGGTGTGGCCGGCGCAGCGAATTCATTAAGTTACGTACTCATAACCCCTAAAATTCAACGGAGGTCTTGTTGCCATGAAGCGAAAAGGTTTTACCCTGATCGAGTTGCTGGTGGTGATTGCCATCATCGGCATTCTTGCGGCCATATTGCTGCCGGCGCTGGCCCGCGCCCGCGAGGCCGCACGGCGCGCAAGCTGTCAGAATAATCTGAAACAGATGGGCATCGTTCTCAAAATGTACTCCAACGAGTCGAAGGGGCAAGCCTTTCCCTCGATTTATTGCGACTTCGACGCGCCGTCGTATGATTGCCCCTCTTTTACCAACTCCGCGTCTATAGAGTCGACCGTCTCCGTCGCCACGGAAAATGTCTATGAACCCATGGCGGACCCGCGCCAGATCTACCCGGAGTACCTGACCGATCCTGGGATTCTGGTATGTCCTTCGGACGCGACCCTGACCACCGAGGCGTGGACAACGAAGCAGGGCGGATCCTACTTCCACAAGGTCTGCGAAGGCGATGACGATCACGGTAGCCGGGCGGGACAGGATAGTTACCTGTATTTCGGCTATGTGATCGACCAGTGCAATAGCAGCAATCGCGCTATCGACGGAGCGGCCCTTGGACTTCCCGCCGGCGATATCTGCCTGCAGACCACGCTGTGGGACGTCGCTGTCCGGACGTTGACTGGCTGGCCCAATGCCACGGCTGAAACGACCGTGACGAACAGTGTGAATCTGAACAGTGCGGCGGCCGCTCTTGGCCAGCCGGGCACGGGCAACTACGGCAGCGGCTTCGGAGCCGAGTTGCTCCGCCTGCGAGAAGGCATAGAGCGCTTCATGATTACCGACATCAACAATCCCGGCGCGAGCGCCAAGGCCCAGTCGGATATCTGGGTCTATTTTGATACGGTAACCACGACCGTTGATATTGACAAGGTGGACTACAACCACGTTCCGGGCGGCGCCAATGTGCTCTACATGGATGGCCATGTCGAGTTTCAGAAGTACGATATCAATGGTGACGCACCCGCGAATGGCTTGACCGCCCGCGGCGTTGCTGCTTCTATCGGTTAATTGTTCGACGACGTCCAATTCGTGCTGACGCCAGCCGGTCGGGCCACGTGCCCGACCGGTCTGGTGTCTGGCTTGGTAAAAACGGCGGCTGCTTGCCCAATCACCCCGGTAATATTTTCGATTTCAGGAGAGATAGAATGAAGAAAATACAGGCTCGGTTCACCATCTATGCGGTTGCGGCGGTGATTTTTGCCGGATCCATTTTGGCCAACGCCGAGACGGTAACGTTCGCGCCCGGGCCCGAGGTGCAGACCCAGGTTCAGGAGGCCTTCATCCTGAGTCCGCCTGGAACGGTTTTTCTGTTTAAGGCGGGGAAATATACTTTTGATCAGAGCCTTTCGTTGGACGTCGCGGATTGCACGATTCGCGGCGAGGGCATGGACAAGAGCGTGCTCACGTTTCAGTCGCAGGATGCGGGGGCGGAGGGGGTGTACGTCACGAGCGACAACGTGACCCTGGAAGATTTTGCGATAGAAGACACGAAGGGTAATGCCTTCAAGTCGAATGGCGCAGACAACCTCATCATCCGGCGGATCCGCGCGGAGTGGACCGGCGGTCCGAAAGAGACCAACGGCGCCTATGGCCTTTACCCCGTGAGTGCGACGAACACACTGATCGAGGATTGTATCGTGCGCGGAGCCTCCGACGCGGGGGTCTATGTGGGGCAGACGAAGAACGTCATCGTCCGCCGGAATCTGGTGGAGTTCAATGTGGCGGGAATCGAGATCGAGAACTGCCACGATGCGGACGTGTACGACAACATTGCCACGCGCAATACGGGCGGCATTCTGGTCTTCGACATGCCGGGTCTGCCCATGAAAGACGGGCAGCGCAGTCGGGTATTCCGGAATAAGATTTACGACAACGACACGGTCAATTTTGCGCCGGCCGGCAACATCGTCGGCACCGTTCCCACGGGGACGGGCGTGATCGTGATGGCGAACTACAACGTCGAAATATTCGACAATGACATTTACAACAACCAGACGGCCAACGTGATCCTGACGAGCTGGCTCTCCGGCGGCCAGCCCATCACGGATCCCGAGTACAATCCCTTTTCCGAGGGGATATATGTTCACTCCAATCGCTTCGGCAAGGGGGGCTATGCGCCCCTGGGGATGTCGGGCGAGCACATGGCGAAGCACGCGGGTGTGCCGTTGCCAGACATCATCTGGGATGGGTCCTATGACCCCACCAAGCTGGTGGACGGCAAGATCGCGGAAGAGCGTCGGATTGTGATCCAAGACAACAAGAAGACGGGTGGGGGCGAGGTCGGATTTGTGAACCTAGGCGGTGCGGAGGCCTTCTTGACGCTGAATCAGGCTGCTATCCAGCGGGACCTCGGTGCTCACGACGGGACCGTGAAGCCGCTGCCGCCGGTGAAGCTTGCGGAACGGAAGTGAACTCGGTGCGTTCAAGACGCATTGATGCATGACACTTCAGCCGCTTGAATCTCAAAAAAAATAAAACCACGAATGGACACGAATCCACACGAATAAGAAACAAGAGTGCCGATCATGAAACCCGATACGGCTTAGAAATGGTCAAGAGCCCGTCCTGAATTCAGGCCAGTTCTTCGCTTGATGCCATCCGTGCTATCCGTGTAATCCGTGGTCTGGAAATGCAAGAGTGTTGACCACGGATTACACGGATGGCACGGATGGAAAGGGATGAAATTGGGGCTAGAGTACGGCCATCACGGCGCGGGTTTGAAGGCGCGTTCTGATTCTTCTTATTCGTGTAAATTCGTTGTTAAGAGCATTGATGTATTACCTGGTTAACGCGCTACGGAAAATATGGACGCCCCTGGCCTTTGTGGCGGGGGCGTCCTTCGTGTGGGCTGAGGGCTTGCCCCCTGTGTTCGTCGATGTGACGTCGCCTCCGGCGCGTGTCATATCCGCCTATAACCTCTTCTTGGATGTGGCGCGGCAGATTCCAAATGAGGGGCTGCACGCCTATACGATAAACACGCCCCTTTTCTCCGACTATGCGGAGAAGCATCGTTTTTTCTATCTGCCGCCGGGCGCGCAGGTCACCTACACGTCCGAGGGCACCCTGGAACTTCCGGTGGGGA
Organism: Candidatus Hydrogenedentales bacterium; assembly: GCA_942492815.1. Lineage (GTDB taxonomy): Bacteria > Hydrogenedentota > Hydrogenedentia > Hydrogenedentales > JAEUWI01 > JAEUWI01. The sequence continues at coordinate 2,149,730 of OW818658.1, forward strand.
GCGTGCTCGTGAAGACCTTCAGTTTCCCACGGGACCGCCGCGATCCGGGGCAGGGCGCGCAGGTGGTGGAGACGCGAATCCTCATGCACCGTCCCGAGGGCTGGGTGGGCTATCCCTATGTGTGGAACGGGGACCTGAGCGAGGCCCGGCTTGCAGTCGCGGGGGCGCGTGTTGACCTGGAATGGATTCACGACGACGGGACGGCGCGCGAGATTCGCTATCAGGTGCCGAACATGAACCAATGCAAACAGTGCCACGAGAACGGCGACGTCATGGGCCCGATCGGCTTCAAAGCGCGCCAACTTAACCGGAGCGGTGGGGAGGGCGGGGATAGTCAACTCTCGGCGTGGGCGGCACTGGGTTTGCTCTCGGGCCTGCCGGCCGACATGCGGGAGGCACCACGCCTTCCGGTGTGGAACGACGCGACTTCCGGCGGTCTTGACGCCCGTGCACGGGCTTATCTCGATGCGAACTGCGCTCATTGCCACAATCCGGGCGGTGAAGCTGCCAGCACGGGGCTTGACCTGAGGTGGGCGCAGCACGAACCCGTGGCCTATGGTGTGAAAAAACTACCCACGGCCGCGGGACCCGCGTCGCGGGGGTATATCCACGCGATTCAACCGGGAGCGCCGGATCGATCTTTCCTCTTGAACCGGCTCCGCGCGACGGACCCGGTGATCATGATGCCCCGGACGGGGCGCATGCTTCCGCACGCCGAGGGGATTGCGCTCATTGAGGCCTGGATTGCCGGGATGGATCCAGGACTGGAATCACGGGATTTGTCGGGCGGGGAGCCTTGAGCTGGCGGTTTGTTCGGACGTGGACTTGCCCACGTGTGCCTGTGGCGACGCTGTGCCCAAGTCTTTCGCATCTAATTCTACAAAAAATGGCTCATCAGTGCGGCACACTGCTTATTGGCCGCGAAAGAACGCAGAGATCGCAAAGAAAACGGGCTTTCGGGCAAAGTATTGAAAAGAATGTGGCACAGCCGTCCCGGCTGTGTTTGGGCGAGGGGGAAAACTCGATTCTACCAACAGCGACACGAATTTGTGGTTCGATTCGCAATCCCTTGATCTGGCGCGTTCAATGCGGGCAAATACCGTTGTATACGCTGGAAAAACACAGCCGAGACGGCTGTGCCACATTCCTTTGTCACCAACAAAAGCGAATCAACGGCGTGCGCCAAGGGGGAAACTGCCCGTAGTTTAGATGCGAAAGCCCTGACGCTGTGCCTGAACCGCGTGAATCTTCACTTTCCGGCGGCTATAATGGGGCGAAACCTAACCTCCAGGAGTACCCCCCAAATGAGTAATGACAATATCATCGTCTATTCTGCGAAGCTGTGCGGTGATTGCCAGCATCTCAAGGCGTTCATGGATGCGAATGGCATCCAGTATGAGAATCGGGACATCCGCGAAAACCTGGCCTATGGCGAGGAGCTTGAAGCGAAGACCGGAAAGCTCGGTGTGCCTTATCTCGTCGTGAATGGCGAGTGGAAGCGGGGCTATGATCCTGGACAGCCCTTTTCGGAAGCCTTTGCCAAAGGTCTGTTTGGGATGGCGTAATCCGGGAGCGTAGGATACTTTGTAGAGAAACAGGGACGGCAGGGACTCCAGAGACCACAGAAGAATAACGAATTATTCGTTCCTGCTGTCCCTGTTGTCGCTGCCGTCCCTGCAATTTTTACAGGTCGAGCGCGATTCAGGCTCAGTCGAGCTTCTTGATCGCGATATTCCGGAACATGACCGGGTCATTGTGACCCGCGAAGCCGAAGTAGCCTTTTTTAAGGTCCTTACCGGGGTGGGCGGAGTCGGCCATGAACTCGGTGATCGTGCTGACGTCGGCCTGGTTGATGACGCTGCCGTTGAGTTCGACCTTGATGGTCGAGCCTTTGACCGTGACTTCCTGGTAGTTCCACTCGCCCGCGGGGCGCAGGTGGCCGCGGTGGGAGGCCGCCATGCCGTAGACGGAACCGTGGTACTGGCGCTTGTCGAGCTCCTTGTACATCTCGGCGTCGTCGTCAAGCACCTGAAGCTCCGTCATGCCGTCGTAGGCCGCGTTACCGGTACCGGGGTAGCGAATGGCGAGGCCATTGTTGCCGCCGGGCGGCACCTTGAATTCGACGCGCACGACGAAGTCGCCGTATTCCTCTTCGGTATGCAACACGCCGCCATGATCGGGCTTGCAGACGATGGCGCCGTCGCTCACTTCGTAATTGTCCACTTCACCGGCCCACCCTTTGAGGTCCTTGCCGTTGAAGAGCGAGGTGAAGCCGGCCGCTTTATCGTCGCCGCGCAGCTTCGCGATGGCTTCATCCGCCGGAATTTCTCGGATATAGATGTTGCGCCAGCGGATCTCGCCGCCGTGGGTCTGGAGGTGGATCGGGGCCGACGCGGGCAACGGCAAAGCGCGATCCCAGTAGTTTTCCATGATGGCGTTGTCAACCACCAGGGTGTCATTGAAGATGACCGAGGTGCGGGCGCCGATCTGGGTGATCTTCAGGCTGTTCCATTCGCCAAAGGGTTTGTCCTTCAGCGCCAGCGGCAGCCGTCCATCCGTGCCTTCCGTGTTGTTCCAGAGCGCGCCGGAACCTTTGTCCGCGCCGAGGTTCCACTTGCCGCCGGCTTCGGTCCAGTCCCAGATTTGCACTTGGGGCGTGCCGCGCAGGTAGATACCGCTGTCGGCCAGGGGTACCGTCTTGTATTCAATGTGGAACTCGACATCACCATAATTCTTGTCGGTGGTGGCATAGGGCCCGTGGCCGTCGTTCACCAGTTCGCCATCCTGCACGCTCCAGTGGGCCGTGAATTCCGGCTGCTGGGCCGCGATGGCCGCATCGCGCTCTCCCTCGGCGGCTTTCACCGTGTCATGGGGGTTGTCACCGTGCCAGCCGGTCAGGTCTTTGCCATTGAAGATCTCCGTAAAGCCTTCGGGAGCGCCCGCCAGGGCCAGGGGCGCGGTCAGTGTCAGGGCGGCGGCCAGCATGGTGTGGCGAACGACCCGACTTGGGGGGGTATGGGTTGGATACATGGTTGTTTCTCCGGTTTGCTTGGACAGCGGTCAATTGAGCCCCGCGACTACATAGACGGCGATTCTAACGAATTCTCGCGAGAGAATAAAGGGGATTAGCAATTGACAGTTGACAGTGGACAGTGGAGAACGACCCATACGACCCATTCTTTATCTCGAGTCATAAAAGCCCACCAAAGACAATGGCGAGGCCAGCGCCCAACCCGAGATTGATACCGGTGTCACACTTCCTATAGATTGACAGCTTCCGCCGCTGCGATGCCAGCCGGGGTTTAGCTCCCCCGTCTTCGCGCTAAATCGACCGTCACGGGCCGTGAGTCCCGCCATGAGGAACTGATTCCAGATGCATACCGCCACGTTTTCTACTTCTCTAAAGCGCATCGTGATGGCATTCGCCTGCCTGACCCTCCTTTGCACGATTGCGACAGCGGATGGCAACCGACTGGCTTACCTGGACGAATCCGACCCTTACTATGTTCACCGGAGTTTCCCGAAACTCACCACACCCATGTGGGTGGGCGAGCCGGGTGTAGAGGCGGTGGTGGTTCTCGCCATTGACGACATGAGCGACCCGGTGAAGTACGAGGCCTACCTGCGGCCCATCTTGGAGCGATTGAAGCAGATCGATGGTCGCGCGCCCGTGACGATTTTCTCCAACAAGCCTGATCCTGCCCACCCGATGCTGCAACAACTTCTCCAGGAAGGGTGCAGCTTCGATGTCCACACGATCAGCCACCCCTGTCCGCTGCTGAACGAGAAGGGGTTCACCGTAGCCGGGGAAGACGTGCACAACTGCACCACGCTGCTCAACCAGATTCCGGGCAACAAGGCAGTCGCCTTCCGAATGCCCTGCTGCGATTCCCAGAACACCCCCAGCCCCCGCTTCTACGACGGCATCTTCGACAAGGTTGCGCCCGATGGGTCCTTTCTCACCATCGACTCTTCCGTGTTCAACATCACCACGCCCAACGACCCGGAACTGCCCCGCGAACTCGTCCTCGATTCCGATGGCGGCGAGAAGTTTCGCAAGTACCTGCCCTTCCCCTCCTTCGTCAACACCATCGAGGATTACCCCTATCCCTACGTGATTAACAAGGTCTGCTGGGAATTTCCCAATGCCGTGCCGAGCGACTGGGAAGCGCAAAACCTGAACGGCAAGAATAATCCCAAATCCATCGACGACATGAAGGCTTCCCTGGATGCCGCCGTGATTAAGAAGGGCGTCTATACCCTGGTATTTCATCCCCATGGCTGGATGGAGAACACGCAGGTGGTAGAACTCATCAACCATGCCGTGACGAAGTATGGCAGCAAGGTGAAGTTCCTCAATTTCGCTGAAGTGCAGCAACGCCTCGATGCCAACCTCCTCGACGGCAATCCCCTGCGCAATGCCCAGGGCGCTGACAATGGCGTGCGTATCCTGGACCTGAACGACGACGGCTACCAGGACGTGCTCATCGGCAACGCTGCAGCGCAACGCACGCGGGTGTGGAACAATCACAGCCAGACCTGGATCGAACAGGAATTGCCCTTCAAGATCGTGGATGACGAGAGCCAGGATAGCGGCGCGCGTTTCGTCCCCAATCTTGATCTTCGTGGCGACGTGGTTGCAGTCAAAGCAGCATTCGATGAGTCCTCCTTTGCTTACGCTTATACCCGCGAAGGCTGGTCGGCGATACCCGACCTCGCCGAGGCCATGGCCCAGGGGGATTTTCATGACGGGGCTCGTTTTCGTGATTTAGATGGCGACGGTAAACCTGAATTTCTGGGCGCTGGCTCTGGTGTTTATCGATGGGACGGTGAACTGAAGGGGCTTGAGTTTTTCTACCCGAGCGATATCGCTGATATTAGTGGTGGTGAGTGGCCCCCTTCCGCACGCCTTGTTGATCTCGACGAAGACAAGGACCTCGACATCGTTTTGGCCGATGGTAAGGTTTCTGGCGTCTACCTCTTCGAATCCATCGAAAAAGGCTGGGGCGAGAATATCCTTCCCGAAGGCACGACCCTTCCGCCCATTGCCGTCGACGGCAAGAACAATGGCGCCTGGTTCCACTCCCGCCATCTGTGGGTGGTCAATGAAACCACCGCCAAACTGCCCGATCTCGCCGACCGACGCTCCTTCAATGAGCTCTTGAGCGGTGTCGCGCCGACTTCCCGATCGCCCGAAGCCTCGCTGGCCTCCATTCGCGTGAAGCCCGGCTTCAAAGTCGAACTCGTGGCCGCCGAGCCGCTGATCGCCGATCCCGTCGCCTTCGAGTGGGCTGCGGATGGCAGCCTCTTCGTTGTGGAAATGCGAGACTATCCGCTGGGTATGGATGGCAAGGGCGAACCGGGCAGTCGGATCAAATTGCTGCGCGACGACGACGGCGACGGCAAGTATGACCGCTCCACCATTTTTCACGACGGCCTCGCTTTTGCCATGGGCCTTTTCCCGTGGCGCAAGGGCCTCCTGGTAACCTGCGCGCCCGACATTCTTTATCTTGAAGACACCAACGGCGACGATGTGGCCGACATCCGCGAAGTGCTCTACACCGGCTTCGGCGAGGGCAACCAGCAGCACCGTGTGAACGGGTTGCGCTGGGGCCTGGACAACTGGATTTACGGCGCGAACGGCGACAGCTCGGGCGAGATTACCTCGACAAAGAGTGCGGAATCCCTCAACCTTCGCGGCCGCGACTTCCGCATTCGTCCCGACGGCGGGCACATCGACGGCCAGGCGGGACAGACCCAGTTCAGCCGCGCCCGGGACGACTGGGGCAACTGGTTTGGTTGCAACAACTCCTATCCCATCTACCACTATACCCTGGCGGACGAATACGCCAAGCGCAACAACCACTACGCATTCCCCCGCGCGACCAATCTCCTCATCGAGGATCGCGCGAACTACGCCATAAGCCGCTATATCACGCGCTTCAATGAAGAGTTCAACGCCAACACCTTCACCTCCGTCTGCGGCCTCGACATCTATCGCGACACGCTGTTGGGCGAGGATTTCTATAACAACGCCTTCGTCGGGGAGCCGGTGCACAATCTCGTGTTCCGCATGGAGCTCGCGCCCGAGGGCGCAAGTTTCACCGCGAAGCGCCCCCTCGGTGAAGAAAAGAAAGAATTCCTCGCGTCCACGGACAACTGGTTTCGTCCTGTGATGACGCGCACCGGTCCCGATGGTGCCCTCTACATCGCCGATATGTATCGCGCCCATATCGAACATCCCGAATACATCTCCGAAGTGGATATTGCCCGAACCAATTTCCTGCTGGGCAACGACATGGGCCGCATCTACCGGGTCTACCCCGTGGGCAAGGAGCCCCGGACGATTCAACCGCTGAACACGAAGAAGACGGCGGATCTGGTCGCCAAGCTGGACCACCCCAACCCCTGGGTGCGGGATACGGCGCACCGTCTCCTGATCGAATCGAACGATAAAACCGCAGTGGAGCCGCTGGCTGCCCTTGCGTCCACGAGCAAGAATCCCGTGGCACGGGTCCACGCGTTGAATGTCCTCGATGGTCTGGCGGCGTTGGACGAAAAAGTGCTCCTGTCCGCCCTCGCGAGCGAACAACCCGGCGTAGTGCGCCATGCCATTCGACTCTCCGAGCCCTTCCTCGGTATGTCGCCCGAAATCGGTGCGGCCGTCCTGGCCCATCAGAGCAACACGGACAAGCAGGTCCAGCTCCAGCTCGCCTATTCACTCGGCAATTGGGACAGCCCGGAAGCCGCACAGACCCTCGGTGCGCTGCTCGCGGCGAACACGGCCGACCGACAGTTGGCGCACGCCTGTATCAGTTCGCTCAATGCCACGAACACGCCCCTGCTCCTCGATTCCCTCCTGGCCTACCTCCAGTCGGCGGAGCTGGACGAAGAACATCGCAATGATGTCCTGGCCATGTCCGTGCGCCTCTCCGAAGCGGGTAATAACAGTGACATGCTCGCAAAATTGGTCGAGGTCATGGCGCTCTCGGCAGAGGGCACCTATACCGAAGGACACTTCTCCGCGGCCACTACACTGCTGAACGCCGCGCGCGGTGAAGCCGCACTGGAAACCCTCGCCGGTGCGGACGGGCTGCTCGCGCCCGTCTTTACAGCCGCCCGTGCCGTCGCGCCGGACCACGCCCAGGTCGAATCCCTCCGGGTATCGGCCTTGTCCCTGCTGGTGCGCCAACCCGCTGAAATTGCGGCGGATCAGGCCCTGGCCCAGGCGCTCATCGATCCTCGCGAAGACCTCGCTGTCTCCCGCGCGGCCATCGACTGCCTCGCGCGCAGCGGTGGCGATGGCGCGATAGGGGCATTGCTCGCCGGTTGGTCGGCCTACACCCACGAAATTCGCGGCCAGGTGCTGGATGTGCTCCTGGCCCAGCCCGAGGGCGTCGAGGCGATTCTCGCTCAGATGGAGGCCCAGGTCATCTCCCCGCGCCAGCTCGACGCGGGGCACCGCCAGGTGCTGCTGACGAGTCAGGACAGCGCCGTCCGGGCACGGGTGGACGTGCTCATGGCGGGTCTGGTGAACGCCGACCGGGCCGCCGTCATCGAGCAGTTCATGCCCGCCGCCAACCTGACGGGGGACCGCGCCCACGGCCAGTTGGTCTATGAGGAGCTCTGTTCCAAGTGCCACCAGATGGGTGATCTCGGTTTTGTGGTCGGACCCGATCTCGCCGCCGCGGGCAGTGGCTCCTTCGAGACCCTGATCACGGCCATCCTCGATCCCAACCGGGTCGTCGAAGGCCGCTACACGAGCTACACCATCGAAACGAAAAACTTCGAAACCTTCACCGGTGTGCTCGCGGGGGAAAACGCCAACAGCATCACCCTGGCGAATGCGGGCGGCGTGCAGCAGTCCGTCCTGCGCGATGATATCGAGACCATGACGGCGGGCGATCAGTCCATCATGCCCTCGGGCCTTGAAGAGGGGCTACAGCCGCAGGATTTTGCCGACTTGATCGCCTACGTGCGCGGCGAGGATCGCAAGCCGAAGTCCTTTCCGGGAAATGCCCCCGCCATCGTGGAAGCCGGTGCCGAGGGCACGCTCGAACTCCAGGCGAGCAACGCGGAAATCTATGGCGACACCTTGCAGTACGAAGAAACCTATCGCAACCTGGGTTTCTGGGGCAGTATCAACGACCACGCCGTCTGGAAGGCCAAGGTTCCCGCCGCGGGCAATTACCAGGTTACGCTGGAATATTGCTGCGACAACACGACCGCCGGCAACCTCTATCGACTCGAATCCGGCGCCAACATTCTCGGCGGCGAAGTGTCGGGCACCGGCACCTGGGATCGCTATCAGGAATCCGAGATCGGCACGCTGGCGCTGGAGGCCGGTGAACAGCGCATCGTGTTTCGCGCGGGCGGGCCTATCAACCAGTACCTGATCGATCTGCGCGCGATCAAACTTACACCCGTGAAGTAGCGGGCAAACCAAAACGACGAATAAGACGGATAGGACCGATATACCTTCTTAAATCGGTCCTATCCGTCCAATCAGTCCTATCAAACTTGCCCCGCCGGTTTGCCAAGGCTCGCGCCATGCCGATATACTGAGCCCCCAGACAAGGCAATGTTCTGTTGCCCCCGCGCCCTGACCTTCCGGAGGCAGTATTGTGAAATATGGCCGCATTTTACCCATTCTCTTTCCTGTAACCCTGTTTTGCCTCGTCATCGGCGGGCCTTCCATCGCCGACGCCCAGCAGGCCGCCGCGCCGGCACTTTCCGTACCGGCGCTGGATGCGGCCTCCATCGATGCGCGCTTCAAGGCGGCCCAGGAGAAGACGGAGCTTGACGAGGACACCAAGGCCCGCGTTGCCGAACTCTACGGTCAGGCGCAGAATCAGCTTCAAGAAGCCGCCAAATCAACCGCCACCGGTACGCAATTCACTGAAATGATTGCCGGCGCGGAGTCGATCACGAAGTCCCTTCAACAGGCCCTGGTCGAGCCGCTCGACAGCCCCTCGCAGCAGATCCCCAAAGAGGCGACCTCGGCTGAGATTGACCAGCGCGTGGCCGATGCCGACGCGGCCATGGCCGCCGCCCAGGCGGAGCGCGCCGCACTCGAACAGGAGTCCGCCCAGCGCCCGGAACGGCGCCGCCAGATACCAGAGCTTCAGACCGGCGCCCGCCAACGTCTAGCAGAGGCCCAGGCGGATTTGGACGCGGCTCCCGTCGCCACGGATGCAGCCGAACTCGTGGACGCGCGCAGGACTTTCGCCGCCGCGCGAAAAGAGGCAGCCCAGCAGGAACTCAATGCCTATGACGCGGAGTTACAGAGCTACGATCTTCGGGGACGTATACTCGCGCTCAAGCTCGACGCCTCCACGCGGCGCGCGGAGCACCTGAAGCGGGAGGGGGCGCTGCTCCGCGAAGCCTTGACGGCAAAGCGGCAGGACGAGGCGCTGGAAGCGGCCACACGCGCACGGGAGGCCATGCTCGAAGCGAGCAACGCTCCGGCGGCGATTCGCGAGCTGGCTGGGAAGTTGGCGGAGACCAACACGAAACTGACCCTTGAGCGCACGGGGCCCGACGGGCTCCTTCGAAAAGTGGAGGAGGCGAGTGCGCGCCTCACCCGCGTACGAGAGAAACTCGGCACCCTGACCAGCGATTTCACCGCCGTCAAGGCCAAGGTGGACGCGGCGGGCATCGGCGCGGGCACGGGTGCCCTGCTGCGCACCTATCAGCGGGATCTGGAAGATACCCGTCAACTGGCGCGCAACATCCGCGCGCGACAGCAAGAGATTGCCGCGACCCAGGTCGACGAGATCCAGTGCGAAGAGGACCGGCGAAAACTGGCGGATGTGGGGTCGTTGATCGAGGAGAACCTTTCGGGACTTCCCGCCGAGATCACCGAAACCCAGAAATCCGAATTTGGCAAGGTACTCCGCGCCCTCTATACCACGCAGCGTGAAGCCCTGGATGAAAAGATAGAGGATTACGAATCGTACTTCGCGACGTTGATCGATCTGGACGCCCAGGAGCAGCAACTGATTGCCCAGACGAAGGAGTTTCAGCGCTATATTACCGAGCGGGTGCTATGGCTTCGCAGCGGCGATCTGATCAGCCTGGATGAACTGGGCCCGGCCCAGGAAGCCTGGCTGTGGCTGGTCGATGTGGAAAATATGGCCACCTTCGCGGGCGCGCTCAAGAGCGATTTCTCCACTTCGCCCCTTCCGGTCGTATCCTATACCTTTGCCGTGCTCCTGCTCATCGCCTTTCGCTGGCAGTTCCGGCGGCGTATCTCCGTTGCGGCGGAAATAGCGGGAAAACGCGGCTGTATGGAGTTCCGACCGACAGCCATTGCGACCGTATACACGATACTGGTTTCTCTGGGCATCCCCCTCCTGCTGGCGCTCGTCGGTTGGCGCTGCTCCGTGTCGCTGGCGAGCACGGACTACACGCGGTGGCTGGGAGAAGCGCTGGGTGCCTGCGCTTTCTATCTGTGGAGCCTGGAATTTACTCGAGAGGTGCTTCGCGCCAATGGGTTGGGTATTTCCCACTTCGGCTGGTCGGAGAGTTCCTGCAAGATGGCCGCGCGGCGCATTCTCGGCTTTGAAGTCGCCGCATTCCCACTCGCCGTCGTCATCGCCACGATGGACATTATCAAGGACGACAACAACTGGCAGGAGACTCTGGGCCGCTTTGCGCTGATGCTGGCCCTGCTGGCCCTGGCTATCTTCGGGCATGTGATGCTGCGCAAACGTAACGGCGCGCTGTTGGAAATTATCGAGCGCGCGCGCAAACGGAGCAATTTGAAACTCCGCCGCTTGTGGTATGCCATGGGCGTTGTGACGCCCATTGCGCTGCTACTGGCCGCGGCCTATGGCTACTCGTACTCCGCACTGCAAATCGCCACGAAGCTGCACTACCTGCTCATCTGCACCTTCTGCCTGACGGTGGTGGTGCAGCTCGTGCTGCGCTGGATGCTCATCGCCCGGCGGCAGATGGCCCGATCACGCGCCAAGAAAAAGCTCGAATCCATGCGCGAGAGCGGGGGAGAAGGCGAAGCGATCCCGGTAGTCGAAGAAGAAATCGACCTCGACAAGATCGACACTCAGGCCATGCGCCTGATCCGAAGCAGCTTCGCGGTGGGCCTTGCCCTTTGTGTCTGGTGGATCTGGGCGGACGATCTGCCCGCGTTGAGCGTGCTCAATCAGGTGGAACTGTGGACCGTCACCGATACGATAACGACCGAAAGCAAAGACGCCGGCGGCGCGATTGTCCAGGATGTGCAGGAGCAGCAGGTCCCCATCACGCTGCGCCATGTCGCCGCGTTCATCTTCATCGCCGGCATGACGACTGTGGCGGTGCGCAACCTGCCCGGCCTGCTGGAGATCCTCGTCTGGCAGCGAATGGCCCTCATGGCGGGCGAGCGCTATGCTGCGAACACCATCATCACCTACGCCCTGACCCTCATCGGCGGCACGTGGGCCTTCAGCGCCGTGGGGCTGAGTTGGGGCAAGTTGCAGTGGCTTTTCGCCGCTGTGGGTCTCGGGTTGGGCTTCGGCTTGCAGGAGATCTTCGCCAATCTGGTCTCCGGCATCATCCTGCTTTTCGAACGGCCTGTCCGCGTGGGGGATACCGTCACGGTCGGCGATATTGTGGGCACCGTGACGCGCATCCGCATCCGGGCCACGTGGATCACCACCTCCAACCGCCAGGAACTCATCGTGCCGAATAAGGAATTCGTCACCGGACGCCTCATCAACTGGACCCTCTCCGACCGCGTGCTGCGGATCGAGATCCCTATCGGCATTGCCTATGGTTCGGATATTGCCCTGGTCAAGAAGCTCATTCTGGAAGCTGTGGACCGGCACGACGCCATCATGGACGACCCCAAGCCGACGGTGTTTTTCATTGGCTTTGCCGATGGCGTATTGAATTTCATCATGCGGGCTCACTGCGCCGATCTGGACAATGCCTCGGCCACCAAGGACGAACTCCTGACCGCCATTGAGGCATCGTTCCGCGAGAATGGAATTCAACTGCCCTTTCCCCAGCGCGATATACACCTGCACGGTATCGGGGTGCTGCCGGGCGGCGAATTGAAGCTAGTCGACGAAGACAGCCGAAAAAAATAGACGGCGCAAGACAAGTCTGCGCCTCATAGACCTATCACCACCACCTATCGGAAATCCCCACATCCCATGAATTGGATTCTACTCATCATCGCCGGACTTCTTGAAGTCGGCTGGGCCATTGGCCTCAAATACTCCGAGGGCTTCACCCGACTCTGGCCCTCCGTATTCACCGTCGTCACCATGGCCCTGAGCGTCTTCCTGCTGGCAGTCGCCATGCGCTCCCTGCCCGTGGGAACCGCATACGCCGTCTGGACCGGCATCGGCGTCGTGGGCACGGTGATTCTCGGGATTGTACTTTTCGGCGAATCCGCATCGCTCGCGCGGCTCGCGTGCGTGGGGCTGATCATCGCTGGGATTGCCGGATTGAAATTTATCACCAAGACCTGAGGCTGCGATAGAAAAATACCTCGTCCCAATAAGTGGGACGAGGTCTTTTTCCTGCCGCAGCCGACGCATGCGCGCTTCCTGCGACATTCAATACCTTCGGCTGCGGCAATATATTCGCCTCGACGGGACCGTCCCGCACGAAAAACCACGCAGACGAATACAGGACACCTCAGCACAGAAGCAGACCAGCATGAACAAAGGCCACCACGCGTACGGGACCGTCCCGCGTATTAAAAGCGTGGGACAGTCCTATGCGGGGGGGCTTGGCCTGAACGTAGGTCGTGCGGGAATCACAGTTCCCCTCCACTAACGATTATTCCCTATAATTGGACAGTCCCATCGTCCCTATCGCTCCAGCCCCTTCGGAATGACGTCGCCCAGACAGACGGAGACATCCCGTGCGGCGCGAACCCAGGGGTGGTCCAACGTCACGAGACGCTTTTTCCCGACTACATCTTCGAGCGGAACAGCGACAAATTCTTCGCCCTGCTTGCCCACCATACAGCCGAACTGGCCGTTGAGTGCGAGATCGGCCGCGTGAGTGCCGAACTTGGTGCAGAGGAGGCGGTCGGTCGGCGTGGGGATGCCGCCGCGCTGAAGGTGGCCCAGAGAGGTGACGCGGGTTTCCAGACCGGTCACATCTTCCAGATGCTCTGCGAGAATAGCGCTGACGGGTTCCTTGATGTGCTCAATTTCCTTGGAGCCTTTTTTCTTCTTTTTTTTGCCGCCCCGTTCGTGATCTTCCGCGGCGTCCGTCATGGACACGGCCCCTTCGGCCACGGCGACGATGCTGAACATCTTGCCGCGGCGCATGCGCCCCAAGAGGGACTGGCCGACGATTTCGAGGTCGTAGGGGATCTCGGGAATCAGGATCACATCGGCACCGCCCGCGATGCCCGCACCCAGCGCCAGCCAGCCGGAGTTGTGGCCCATGATATCCACCACCATTACGCGGTGGTGGCTGCTGGCGGTGGTGTGGAGCCGATCAATGGCTTCCGTGGCGATGCTCATGCCGGTGTCGAAGCCAAAGCAGACGTCCGTACCCCACACATCGTTGTCGATAGTCTTGGGGGTGGTGATGACGTTGATGCCGCCCTGCTTCATCAGGTGGTAGGCATTCTTCTGCGTGCCCCCGCCGCCGAGACAGAATAGACAGTCGAGATTCATCCGCCTATAGTTTTCAATGGCCGCGCCGGTCATATCGCGGAAACCGCCATCCGCCGTCGGCATCTTGTGGGGCTTGTTCCGGCTCGTCCGCAGAATCGTGCCGCCAATCGTAAGTAGGCCGCTCGTGTCCGTGTCGTTCAAGCGCACGTACTTGTTGTGAACCAGGCCGTTGAAACCTTCGAGGATGCCGAAGATCTCCGTGCCGCCCGGAGTCAGGGTCTTTGTGATGGCGCGGATCACCGCGTTGAGGCCGGGGCAGTCGCCGCCTGAAGTAAGAATGCCAACTGTTCTGAGTTTATTGGGCATGGAGCTCGAAGATCTTTCTTGAAGGTTGGGGCATTCCCGACTTGCCCGAACTGAGGCTGAAAGCCCGTATTATACGCCCCGGTCACCGACAAGCCAAAATTGCCAGGGGGGACAGTGGCCGATTGCCCCAAATTGCCTCGTTCACACGGTCCTCCGTGGGAATGCATACCGTTCCGCTCTGAGGTACAGACTTCGCGACAGGATCTGGTGTTACTTTCATATTATTCGGGTGGGACGAAGCTCGGTCTAAAATACACAGGCGGGACGCCTGTGCCACATTCTTGCACCGACTCCTTTAATACGCGAATTACACGAAGAATGTGGCATAGCCGTCTCGGCTGTGTTTTGGTTGCGTAGCAACCATGTTTTCGTCGTCGGTGGGTGATGCGAAACGTCATGAAAAGTCATACTGCCCGGCTAACGCTGGCGCAACGGAAACAACGCCGAATCCGCATGCGCCGCAGCCATCAGCTCCGCGAGCTGCACGGCTTCCTCTGGGTGCTGTGCCGCGACATCGCGCTCTTCTCCGAGGTCCACCTTCAGGTCGTAAAGCTCCAGTGGCCCGTCAGGGTTTTCGGCGACATTCAGGCGAATGCCCTTCCAGTCCCCCCGCCGCACCGCCTGCTTCCCGCCCTGCTCCGTAAATTCCCAATACAGGTAGTCGTGGACCGCCTGCGCCGCGCCATCGCCCGTGAGGGCGTTGAGATAGGAGATACCATCGAGATGATCCGGCACGGACGCCCCGGCAAGTTCCGCCGCCGTCGGAAGGAAATCCCAAAAGGCCGACACGTGGGCCGAGGTCGTTCCAGGCTGGATTCGCCCCGGCCAGCGCGCAATCAGCGGCACCCGGATGCCGCCCTCGTATAGATCCCGCTTGGTGCCGCGCAGCGGACCGTTGCTGTCAAACCACGTGGGGTCGTTGCCCCCCTCCTTGTGGGGACCGTTGTCGCTGCTGAAAATCACCAGCGTGTTTTCGTCGATATCCAGTTCTTTCAACAAGTCCAGTAAGCGCCCCACATCCCGATCCAATCGCGACACCATGGCCGCCATGTTTTTCTTGTTTTCCGGCCAGTCCCCGTCCTTGTAGATGCCCTGATCAGGGACCTCCATGCCCGCCTCGCCCGCTTCATTGTTGGCGTGGGGGAGGGTGAGGGCCCAATAGAGGAAGAAAGGCTGCTCGTGGCTGCGCCGCACGAAATCGAGTCCCTCCTGGGCAATCAGATCGTGGCTGTACACCACCTTCTCACTCGCCACGCCCGCCCCCGAGTCCTTCGGCTCCGGCACCACATTGTTCAGCGTCACGCGCTCCTCGTTGCGCATGAGGAAGGTGGGATAGTAATTGTGGGCATGGCTCTGATCGAGGTAGCCATAGAAATAGTCAAAACCCTGGCGATTGGGAACGCCCTCTTCTCCCTCCACGCCCAGTCCCCACTTTCCGCACAGCCCTGACGCGTAGCCCGCGCTTTTTAATACCTCCGCCACCGTCACGTCCTCCGGACGCAGATTCACCCGCTGATTCCCGCGAATGTAGCAATGCCCCGTGTGCAAGCCCGTCATCAGCGCGCAACGGCTCGGCGCACACACCGTGCTCCCCGCATAATGCTGCGTAAAGCGAATTCCCTCCGCCGCAAGCCGGTCGATGCTCGGCGTCTGGATTTCCTTCTGGCCGTAGCACCCGAGATCGCCATAGCCCAGATCGTCCGCCAGGATGTAGACGATGTTGGGCTTGGAATCGTCGCGAGCGGAAGCATTGAGCCCGGCCAGAGCCAGGGTCGTAAGGCCGGTCGCAGCCAGAAAATCTCTCCTGCGCATGTATTTACTCCGTCTGGGGTTGTGGGATGCCGTTTTTAGGACACGCACGATTGTAGAGTCTGGCGGGAGAAGTTACAAGGGAAGGGATGGGAACAAATAGCCGCAAGAGAACGCAAAGATCACAAAGAAAGCCCATTCTTTGAGATCTTTGCGTTCTCTTGCGGCAAAAAAACTGCCATATTGCGGCGCAACGTATCTTCGGCTAAGATAGCGAGAGCAGTTCCAGTGAGGGAGTCAAGGTATGCAGCATACAAATGGATACAGTGAAGCTTGGACGAGGGCCTACGCGGCGGGAAATCTGACTCGGGGTATCATCATGCTTTTCGGAACCGCCACCCTTGTCTACTTTTTCCTGAGTCAGTATGGCTCCTTTTCCCCGGGTTTATTTGCTACCACGTCCTGCCTGTTACTCTTTGTCGCGTCGGACGCGTTCCGCCAGTTGCGTCGATTCTACGACGCTGCTTTTCGGAACGACCAGCGCGGCGAGCTTGAGTTCGATGGCGTGCAACTGTTCTACAAACCGCCTGGGCAAACCGAGATTCCTATTCCACAGAAGCTATGCCGCGCCTACTATCCCTGTCGCGAAGCTATTGCGCTGGACGATGGTACGCTCGTGAAGTTGCGTCCGGTCCACCCGACGGCGCGGTATTTGGATTCGCGACATGCCTATTTCACGCGAATACTCGTCGAGGCATGGTGGCCCATTATGAATCTTGACATAGCAGAGGAAGTGGCCCTGAGCGCCTTTCAAAAGCAGCGTTTTACAATTGGCCTGATCACTTATATCGCTCTTGCCACGCTTATTGGTGTGGATTTCTTTATTATAATTTCGCGCTTGATGGGGTTTGCAGAATCCGACAAAAGTTGGATACTCGTGCCCCTGAGCATGTCCATTGGAATATTTTGGCTACTCTATCTTTGGAATCAGTCGATCAGGGATAGGGCGGCGATTCAATTGACCTCCTCCGACGAGGATGAAACAAGCGCTGCATAAGGTCACAATCTAGCCCATCTTCCGCAGCTGGCCGCTTGTCCAGGTCGAATTTGGGGATTTCATCGGCGTAAGTCCCTTGGTGCGTTGGCTGCATTCTTCAACTTGCCCTGTTCCCCAGCCCGGCGAAGGCCAGGGTAGAAAGGCCTGTAGCGGCCAGAAAGTCTTGTCTGCGCATGGATTTGCTTCCTTCGGAATTGATTGTTCATGAGTACCAGAACATTTCGATTGTAGAACCTGGAGAAAGAAGTTACAAGTGAAGGAATGAAATCAAATGGCCGCGAGAGAGCACAAAGGTCACAGTCACATCTTAGCGGTTTGAAGTGATCTCAGTGTTGCAACGCGGATTCTGACTCAGCAAAGTGATCGTGCACGGCTGGGAGCGCAGGCGTCTCGCCTGCATCATGCACCGCAGGCGCATGGGTTGTCACCAAAGACACACTACTTCATGGCGATCGCGATTAAAGCAGATAACCACACTATGCTTTAGACGCACCTTCGGTGCGTTGCAGGCGGGACGCCTGCGCTCCCAGCCGTGCGCACTTTTGTTGCAGTATCAAGCCGTGGCGAGACGTCGGCGACTCGACGCCATTCCGCTAGAGTGTTACAGATAACACAGGAAGAGTCTCTCTTTGCGCTCTTTGCGTTCTCTTACGGCAGAACATTGCACCCACCCCATCCCCACCTTGCGCCGCAACGCCATTTCCGCTACGATAGTCCCAGCGGTACCAATGAGGGAGTTAAAACATGCAAGACGAAATCCACCAACCAGCGCCAGGCGAATACGCCGAGGCAACATCTCCGTCCAGCGGCGAGCGCCTGCCTCTGAATCTGGTTATCAAACGAAGCGGGTTCTCCATTGCGAATGACGTCACACTCTACACCCTCCGGGTTCTACCTCTTGCCATCGGCATTTTGATGGCGACCCTATTCTCCTGGCCCCTTGACCCCGGCGACTATTTCTTTGTTATTCCCGTCGCTATTCTTGGCTGGGTTGGCATCGTGGCCGTCTACCGCCTCGCGGACTACCTCCTGTTCCGTCGATACCGTGGTGAACTTCACTTCGATGGCGCCACCGTCGTCTGCAAGGTCCCGGGCAAATCCCCCGAGTCCTTCACCCGGCACGAAATCCTGGGCTACTTTCCCCACCGCAACGAAGTGCTCCTGATCGATGGTCGGACTATTCTCCTGCCCGGCTGCGGAAACCACCTTTACTACCATGAGCCGATGATGGCCACGCTCTGGATGAAAGCCTGGTGGCCGGAAATGGATCTGACCAAAGCAATCGGCACCGTAGAGAAGGCCCAAGGCTGGATACGGCACATTCCCAAGGCTGTAAAGGCGATCATAGGCACTACAATTTTCTGTTGTATACTTACTCCCTCCGACTTCACACTGGAAGTTATGTTTGGAGCGCTGTTCCTGCTGATGTTCTTTCCAGACTGGCTCGAAAATCGATTGCGTCGAAACGTCATGCTTACCATGGGATCAGGGACTGACGCGCCCACAAGCACCTGAACGCTCACCGCACGTCATAACCCACAGGGGACATGGACAAGCCACCTGCAACGTCGCGGGGCGTGGCTGTATCGTCGTAAGCGATGGCAGCCCGGCCACCCCACATCACTTCCCGTGAGAATATGTCGCCTGACTAAGTCCCCTCGAGAATCTCGGCACACGCCCCGCGTGACGGGACAGCCACACCCAGAAACATCGGCGCGATTTATGGCAGCGCGCAGCAAGTCCGAGTGCGCAGTACCCCAGCGAGAAAACGTGGGCGCGTCAGTCCCTGTGGGGCCAGTGAAAAGCATGACAATCTCCACAGCCCCCGCTTTGACGCGGAGGTAAAGAGAAATCTCTTCCACTTTGACGGCCCCGAAGCGCAAGAGAACTGGGACCTGATGCCGTCATCTACTGCACGGCACCGTTAACGCTTCATGCTCTTGGAGTTCATGACTCGTCTGGCAGGTGCCCTCAAACAGAGGAGCGCAGCGGGGGAGCTGCTGAGAAAACACGCCAGCTTAGGGACTGACGCACCCGCGTTTTCGTTGAAGATCTTCGTGATCCACAACGTATTAATTGTCCCGACTGCGAGTACGTGACGTCGCGGGGTGTGGCTGTCCCGTCGCTCGCGGAGGTAAACCCGGTCCAAAGTGCCACATCGACCAAACGCCACGTTGCCTGTCAATTTGTCTATGGTGACGTTGCGTCCACTCCCCGCACGACGGGACAGCCACACCCAGAAAAGTCACGGCGCCTTGTCGCAGTGGGCCTTGGGCCGCAGGACAACGCAATTCGGTCAGGCCATGATGGGTGCGTCAGTCCCTACGCGCCCCGAGGTTTCTTTCTCGAACCCCCGCAACTGGGGGTCACGACTTGTGGGTGAAGTGACTTCCACGTGGGACGTTGGAATAGATCTGCTGCAAGGGAGTTCCAACACCCACAAACTTCTCATCGCTAGGCGATTCCGTTTGAGGTGGCACCCGTCGGCCCGTACAGCCCCCCGCCCCTGGCCTAACGCGCCTGCATCGCCATCCAGGCCATGATGGCAATAGTGATGAAGGCAAACAAGGCCCCCGCGCAGCCAAAATACAGCCGCACCTTGAACCAGGTGCTCTGGTAGCTGCAATCGGGATTGGGGCAGACGCCGCGGTTGACGCCCATGGGCTGGCCGCATTCGGGGCATGCTTTGGTATGATCAGTCGGGGTGGGCACGGGGGTACTTCCTTGGTGTTGCGTGGTGGTCGGTAGTATACCGCGAATCGACCGCGCGCCGCCATAGCGTCATTCGCTAATCGAAGGGGATTTCCAATTGGGGTTGCAGAAGTATTTCCAGCATCGTTTCGTATTTGTTGAGGAAATTTTTCGTGACTTCGTAGTGCTCGGTCTCGGTGTATCTGACTTCACGAATGCCCTCTTCGTCCAGCAGGAGGATCTTCGCGCGCGGGTAGGCCATGAGAATGGGGGAGTGGGTGGCGATGATAAACTGGGACTGTCGTTCGACCAATGCGTGGATTGCGACCAGGGCCGACATCTGACGCTGGGGCGACAATGCGGCCTCCGGTTCGTCCAGAATATAGAGACCGTTGCCGTGAAACTTTCGGGTCAGGGTGTCAAAGAATAGCTCGCCGTGAGAACGGTCGTGCATCGAGGCACCATCGTAGGCGGACTGATAATCGATGCCGTCCATATACGTCGCCACATTGTAGAGGCTCTCCGCGCGCAGAAAGTAGCCATCTCGCGGACGCGTGAAGCTCTGGACCAATTTGAGATGATCGCGCAGGCCGGAAACAGTATCCGCCGTCTCCACCCGCATGTTCTTCGTGCCGCCTTCCTGTGAAAAGCCAAGTTTCATGGCGATGGCTTCAATCAGGGTGGACTTGCCGGTACCGTTCTCCCCGACGATAAAGGTTACATCGGGGTGAAACTCCATCCGGTCCAGTCTGCGAATTGCAGGGATGCTGAAGGGGTAGATCGATTCGTCCTTGATGGCTTCTCGTTGGAGAACCACCTCTCGGAGGTAGGGCTTGGCCTGTAGCAAAGAATTCCCCTCAGTCTCTGGCAAGATCCCGGAAGTGCTGGTAAATCCCACCAAAAGCACCATTGCTCAGGATCAGCACGATATCGCCATCCCTGCCCGACGCGTGAATTACCTCCGCCAGGACCTTGGGCTCGTCGGCTACGGCGGCTACCAGGCCCGCCGAGGTCAGCAGGTAGACCAATCGTTCCCGGTCCAGGCGCTCGTCGGCCGGGATCTTGTCCCCGCGATAGATGGGTCCAAGGTAGACTTCGTCCGCGCCGCGAAAGCACGAGAGCATGTCGTCGAAGAAGCGGTTGGTGACGGTCGTGTTGCTGCGCGGTTCGAAGAGTACCCGGAGGCGTTGTCCGGGCCAGCGCATGCGCGCGCCCGCGATGGTCTCGGTGATGGCCGTGGGGTGGTGGGCGAAATCGTCGATGTAGGTGACGCCTTCTGATTCCAAGAAGATTTCCATGCGCCGTTTGACGCCCTTGAAGGTCGCGACGCCCGCCGTGATCGCCTCCATGGACGCGCCGAAGTAATGGGCCACGGCGATGGCCGACAGCAGATTCTGGAGGTTGTGTCGGCCGGTCAGGGTGGTGCGCACTTCGCCGATTTTCTCACCATGGTGATAGACCGCCATGCGTTGCATGCCGCCTTCCGCGCCCAGGGCTTCGCCGCGCCAGTCGGCATCCTGGGAGAAGCCGTAGGTCTCGACCGGGCAATGGGCGAATTCCTTGAGGCTGACGGCGTGGTTGTCCGCGCAACAGATTAAGCGGCCCTGCGCGGGAATCTGTCGCAGCATGCGCTGGAAAGCCACTTCGATGGAGGCGAGATCGGGATAGATGTCGCCATGGTCGAATTCGAGCGATGTCACCACGGCGACTTCGGGCAGGTAATGAAAAAATTTCGCCCGCTTATCGAAAAAGGCCGTGTCATATTCGTCGCCTTCGATGACGAAGGGTGCGCCGACAGGGCCAAGATGGGCAGAGTGCTCCACGTTCAGGGGCTGCCCACCGATGAGGTAGCCGGGGTCGAGCCCGCACGACGCCAGCACGTGGGCGGTGATGGCCGTGGTGGTGGTCTTGCCGTGGGTGCCGCAGATGGCGACAGGGCGTCGCGCGCGCAGCACATGTTCCTTCAGCCATTCCGGCAGGCTCATGTAGCGCATGCGCCGCGAGAGGGCGGCCTCGACTTCCGCATTGCCCCGACTGAGCACGTTGCCCAGGAGCACCACGTCGGGGTTCCAGTCCAGGTTTTCGCCCGCATAGCCTTCGGCCACGGGAACGCCCAGAGCGGCCACCATGTCGGATGTGGGGGGGTAGAGGGGATTATCGCTGCCCCGGACCTCCCAGCCCGCCTCCAGCGCGAGTCGCGCCCCGGCCACCATCGCGGTGCCGCCAATGCCTGAAAAGTGGATGGTGGGCTGTTTGCTCATGCGGGTCAATACTCCTTGGCGCTGGACAGGTAAAACGAGTGCGCGAGTATAGCAGAGGGCGCGTTGCTGGAATCAGTCTTGTTGCTCCGCCTTTCTCGCCGACAAAGCAATTAACCTCAGATCCCTTCGCGCAGTCTGTTCCGCATAGCGGAACGGTACGCATTCCCATGGGGGACCGTGGGAACGAGCGCCGGGGGTGTTTTCGAAGCCGTCACGTTTTCTTCTTGCCGCCGAAGCCAAACTGCGCAGAAGCGCCTATTAATGTCAACACCAGCCAGGCGGCGAGGACGGCCCAGCCGATATAGGGTGCGGGCGCGGCGGCGCCAGCAATGGTCTCCGAGGTGGTGCCTGGCGCGATCGCCAGGAGGCCTTTCGCGCGGGCCAGGGCGAGTCCGGCCTGGGTCATGAGCATGGCGCCGATGGCGGCGGTGGCCAGTTTCATCACCGGGCGCTCGACCAGGATGGCCAGGAGGCCGCCGACCAGGCCGATTCCGGCGACGGCCCAGAGAATCCACGGCTCTTCACGTCCCTGGAACACGGAATAGGCCGCCACGGCGGCTCCGAGCATGCCGAGGCAAAAGATGCCGGTCCGGTAGAGGAAGAAGAGGGCCATGGCGCCACAGAAGCCACCGATGCACAGGGCGATGCCCATGCCGACGAGGTGGCCGTAGCTCAGAAAGCCGACAATGACGGCTGCGGCGCTGCCCGCGAGCAAAAAGCCGGTTAGGCCGAGAACAAGCTTGATAAGCCGGTAGCCGAAGAAGCAGTAGACTATGCCGACGCCGGCCATGCCGGCGACGACGAGCATAACCTGTTCAGGAGGAACGTCTTCCAGGCGCCAGGCCAGTATTTCTTCCATGATGTACTCCTTGGTTGCTTCCGCAGTATATCGTCTTTTCCTGGACCCTCCCAAATCTTGTGGCCTTTATCGGACCGATCAGTCGGATCCGACCGCTCGGGCCGATTGATCGGAAATGAGGGGCCTTTCGGCTTTTTGATCTCTGGATAGCGCTCTGCTACAATACACGGTTTCCTCGACTGCGTTGGTCTTTTGAGGCCAACGTATTTGATTTCAGGCCCTTAGGCCAGCGACCAGCCCGGTCGCGGTGGGGGTTTTGCGTTTTGAATTCCGGCCCGGTGCCGGGCAGCTATGGAGTATCAGTGCTGTGCCTACCTATTCCTATGAATGTGGCGGTTGCGGCCATATTCTCGACGTCTTCCACGGAATGTCCGCCGAGCCTAAGGTAAAGTGCGAGCAGTGCGGCAAGAAGTGCAAACGCCTGATGGGTACTGGGGCCGGGTTTATCTTCAAGGGGACCGGCTTCTACGAAACGGACTATAAGGACAAGAAGGGGACGCCCCCGGAGAAGCCGAAGGCGGAGGGGACCTCCACATCGACAACGGAGTCCAAGCCCGAAGCCAAGACGGAGAAGAAGGCGGAGCCCAAGCCCGCGGCGGAAAAGGCCAAGACGAGCAGCGCCAAGAAGAAGGCGGCCAACAGCTAGAATCCCACAACCCATCGACCGGCACTCCGCTGCGAACTGCGCATACCTCCGGGTTCAGTATTCAATTTGACCCGATAAATCCCCCGGAGAAGCGCAATGAACAGCATGATCGTGGAAAGTCCCGTCTACATGACCCTGACTGAAGAAATCAAAGCCCTGAACGACGCCCATATCATCAATACGTATGGCGCGCGCAAGGTTGCGCTCAGCCGGGGTGAGGGCATGCGACTGTGGGATGCCGAGGGCAAAGAGTACCTTGATTTCTTCGCCGGCATTGCGGTGTGCAATCTGGGCCATTGTCATCCCGAGGTGACGCAGGCGATCTGCGATCAGGCCCGGAAGCTGGTCCACGTATCCAATCTTTATTATATCGAGGCTCAGACGCTCCTGGCGTCGGCCCTTTCCAAGAACTCCTTTGCCGAGAAGTGGTTTTTCTGCAACGGCGGTGCCGAAGCCAATGAAGCGGCCATCAAACTCGCGCGGCGCTACTGGCACAAGCAGGGCACGCCCAAACCCGCGATTGTCACGGCCCACCAGTCCTTTCATGGCCGGACCCTCGCCACGGTAACCGCCACCGGTCAGCCTAAGTACCACGATGGTTTCCAGCCTCTCATGCCGGGTTTTCACTATGTGCCCTATGGCGACATCGCCGCCCTGGAAGCGGCGATCACCCCCGAGGTCGGCGCGGTGCTGCTGGAGCCTATCCAGGGTGAAGGGGGCGTGCGCGTTCCCAGCGCTGAATACTGGCATCAGGTGCGGAAGCTCTGCGACGACAAAAATGTGCTCCTGATCCTGGACGAAGTCCAGACGGGACTGGGCCGGACCGGCGATCTTTTCGCCCACCAGGGCTATGGCATCACCCCCGACATCATGACGCTGGCCAAGGGCCTTGGCAACGGCGTACCCATTGGGGCCATGGGCTGCACCGACCTCGTGGCCTCGGGCTTTGAGCCCGGATCCCACGCCTGTACCTTTGGCGGCAATCCCCTCAGCGCCGCCGCCGCCGTAGCCACTTTACGCGCCTTGACCGCGCCGGGCTTCCTGGAGAAGGCCGCCGAATCGGGCGCGTATTTGTTTGAGCGCCTCGCCGAAGTGGCCCGAGATTTCGAGTCCGTCGTCGAATTGCGCGGCAAGGGCCTTATGGTGGGGATTGAGTTTAATCAACCCGTTGCGCCCCTCGTGGGCAATTTGATAGAAGCCGGCATCATCTGTGGGCCCGCCGGTCCCAACGTCCTGCGGTTTTTACCGCCCCTTATCGTGGAAAAAGAACACATCGACCGGATGGTGTCTCTATTGAAGGCCTGTCTCGGAGAATTGAAATGGTAAAAGACTTTATCTCCCTCGCCGACTTCAGCCGGGAGGAGATCGTGGCTTTTCTGGACCTGGCCGACGATCTGAAGGCGAAGCAGCGGAACCGCATTCCTCACCGGCTCTTGGAGGGGAAGACGCTGGCCATGATTTTCGAGAAGCCCAGCCTGCGGACGCGCGTGACATTTCATACGGGGATGTTTCAGCTCGGTGGCGACTCGGTGCTCATCGAGACGACCCTCGGCGCACGGGAATCCGTGCCCGATGTGGCGCGCAATCTGGCGCGCTGGGTGGATGGCATCATGGCCCGTACCTTCCGTCACTCCGATGTGATTCAGTTGGCCGAATATGCCACGGTGCCCGTGATCAACGCCTTGACCGATTTGCTACACCCCTGCCAGATCCTCGCCGACGCCCAGGCGATTCGCGAACACAAGGGCCGCGACCTGAGCAGCCTGAAGCTGGCCTTCGTGGGCGATGGCAACAATGTATTTCATTCCTGGGCGCTATTCGCGGCCAAGGTCCCGATCAACCTGACGCTGGTCTGTCCTCCGGGCTACGAACCCGATGAGAAGCTCGTCGCGAAGGCACGATCGATGGCGGCGGGCCAGATCGAGATTACGCACGATGTCCAGGCGGGCGTGAAAGACGCCGACGCCGTCTACACCGACGTGTGGGCGAGCATGGGCCAGGAAAAAGAAACCATCGAGCGCGAGCGCGCCTTCGCGGCCTATCAAGTGAACGATGCTCTCATGGGGCTCGCGAAGAAGGACGCGTTGTTCATGCACTGCCTGCCCGCTCATCGTGGCAGCGAAGTGACCGACAGCGTGATGGATTCGCCGAACTCTATCGTGTTCGATCAGGCCGAGAACCGCCTGCACGCGCAGAAGGCCGTGCTGGCGACGTTGATGGCGTAGAAACCCCGTTTCGTTGTTCCTCCTGAATTGCTTCAGGGACGACAGAGACAGCAGGGACTGCAGAAATTTTTTCCTGTAGTCCCTGTTGTCTCTGCTGTCCCTGCAACTTGGGCGGGTTATCTCACACATATTTTCAGTTGCCGATTAAAAGACAAGGACCCCGAACTCCCATGGCAAAAGATATCAAGAAAATCGTGCTGGCCTACTCCGGCGGCCTCGACACCTCCATCATTCTCAAGTGGCTCCAGGAAACTTACCAGGCGGACGTGGTGGCTTATATCGCCGACGTGGGCCAGGGCGAAGAGACGGAACCCGCGCGCCTCAAGGCCATCGCCACCGGGGCCTCTGACGTATTCGTCAGCGATCTGAAGCGCGAGTTCGTCCGCGACTTCGTGTTCCCCACGATGCGCTCCAACGCCATCTACGAAGGCGTCTACCTGCTGGGCACCAGTGTGGCCCGTCCCGTTATCGCCAAAGAGCAGATTCGCATCCTGCGCGAGACCGGTGCCGACGCCGTGGCCCACGGCGCGACGGGCAAGGGCAACGACCAGGTCCGCTTCGAGCTGACCTGCCTCGCCATGGAGCCCAATGTCCGTATCATAGCCCCCTGGCGGGATCCCAAGTGGACGCTGAACACGCGCGAGAAGATGGTGGCCTATGCCGAGAAGAACGGCATTGACGTGCCCGCGTCCAAGCGGGAGAAGGCACCCTATTCCATGGACCGCAACCTGCTCCACATCTCCTTCGAGGGGGGCGTGCTGGAAGATCCGTGGAACGAGCCCAGCGAGGACATGTTCGTCCTCTCCGTCGATCCCAGCAAGGCCCCCGATAAGGCGACCTACGTGGAGATCGATTTCGAAGAGGGCTATCCCGTTGCCGTCAACGGCGTCCGCATGGAGCCGGAAGTGCTGTTGGCCGAACTGAACACGCTCGGTGGCGCGAATGGCGTTGGCCGCGTGGACCTGGTCGAAAATCGCTTCGTGGGTATGAAGTCCCGCGGCGTGTACGAGACCCCGGGCGGCACCATCCTCTACGCCGCGCACCGCGCCGTGGAATCCCTCACCATGGACCGCGAAGTCATGCTCCAGCGTGACCAGCTCTCGCCGAAGATCGCCCAGCTCATCTACAACGGCTTCTGGTTCTCGCCCGAGTTCGACGCGCTCCAGACCTTCGTCAACAAGAGCCAGGAGAACGTAACCGGCACCGCGCGTATCCGCCTTTACAAGGGCAACTGCACGGTGGTGGGCCGTAAGGCGCTCAAGTCGCTCTACGACGAAAAGATCACGACCTTCGAAGAAGACGAAGGCGCCTATAACCAGATGGACGCCACGGGCTTCATCAACCTGAACGCCCTGCGCCTCCGCGTGCGCAACCGCGCCGGTCTGTTCAACGACTGATCGGAGCCTGTTCGCAGTTCTATATATTGTGCCCTCCCGGTGCGTGCTCCGGGAGGGCCATTTTTCTAGAAGGAAGCAGGACGCATTGCTCTCCTTTGGTCCGAAGCCGGGGCCATGGCGATATTTGAGAGTATTGATTGAAATTCGAGGCGATCTGTACCGCATATTGCGGATGGGTATTTGCCTTTTTATCCACAAGTTATCCACAGGCCTTCTTTTTTCAAAAGCTTTGCTGTATTAGCATAAAGAAACAGTTGTAAGTTACTGTAATTAAATGCTTTGAGGTGTGTCTTAAATTTTCGCTATCTCGTCCAGAAAGATCGCCAAAGCACGCATAAGCCCAAGTAATTCACCAGCTTCGGGGCACAATGTTCAGCGAATATGTGAAATGTATATTGAAACGTTTAAGATGATATTGGAGCCTGAGCGCTTCAATTTCCATGTCCATTTGCACGTCCACACCAGGGAAGGGACACAAGATGCGGATTATTGCTGGAACCATGCGTGGCCAACGCCTGGAGGCACCACCGGGAGATCGGGTACGACCCACGCTGGACCGGGTGAGGGAGTCCCTTTTCAATATCCTGGCACCCCGCGTGGAAGGAGCAACGTTTCTCGACCTCTATGCGGGGAGTGGCGCCAACGGGATCGAGGCGCTGAGCCGGGGGGCGTCCCGTGCGGTATTCATCGACAATCACCCACAGTCCGCGCGCTGTATCCGAAAGAATCTGGCGAACACAAAGTGCGAAGATCGGGGTAATTGCATGAGTTACAGGCTTCCCGAGGACCTTCGGCGCATTCCGGGGACCTTTTCATTGATTTTTGCGGACCCGCCGTTTGAGTTCACCAATTACGAGGTGTTGTTGCAGGCGATCTCGGACGCCGACCTGCTTGCGCCGGACGGCCAGCTTATTGTGGAGCATGGTTTCAAGTCCGATCTGCCGGAGGAAGTGGGGCGCTTCCGGCGACTCCAGGAGCGCCGATACGGGAAAACGGAGCTTACGTTTTACGCTTGACACTGTATATGGTATTTGCTACCCTCTCTACGATACAATATGTGGAGTGATTGTAGTTTCCTGGTGGCCCGGTGGGGTTGCCTTGATGGCTTCGACGCTGCGTAATAGACCTCGGAAGGTGGAAAAACGAATATGCGTTGTCCCTTTTGCAATGATACCAACGGTCGCGTTGTCGACTCTCGATCGTCCAAGGAAGGCGATGCCATTCGCCGGCGTCGCGAATGCCTCAAGTGCGGGCGGCGTTTCACCACCTACGAACGCATTGAAGAAGTGGCGCAGATGGTTATCAAGAAAGATGGCCGCCGCGAAAACTTCGACCGCTGGAAACTCAAGAGCGGTATCCTGAAGGCGGTGGAGAAGCGGCCCATTGGCCTTGAGCAGGTGGATGCGCTTATCGATGAGGTCGAGCGCGAGCTCTTCAACTCGACCGACCATGAAGTCAACACCGACGCCGTGGGCGAAGCGGTGATGATTAAGCTGAAGAAACTGGACGAAGTGGCCTATGTGCGCTTCGCATCGGTGTATCGCCAGTTCAAGGATCTCAACGAATTCATGGGCGAGCTCAAGAGCATGTTGACCTGAGCAACGCCTCTCCAATAGCTGAAATGAAAAACGCGCCGTCCCTGGACGGCGCGTTTTTTGGTGTGGTTGCCAAAGTCTCGAAAAGGGCGGGACGGTCCCGCACGCGTGGCGGACTTCGATCACCCCGTGTCATTTTCAAGAGCCGGAGTTCCTGCGCATCCCAGGTGACCTTGGCGTGCAGGACGGTCCCGTTACAACTCAATCTGGACGCCCAGCTCCACCACCTGGTTTGGCGGGATGCCGTAGAAGGCTGTGGGTGCCTGGGCCAGGCGCGACATGGTGGCGAAGAGCTGTCCGCGCCACCGGGGAAGCGTCGTTTTTTCTCCGATGACGATACTCTCCCGCCCGAGATAGAAGCCCGTTGTTCTGCGGTCGAACTGCACCCCCTTCTTCGAGGCCAGTTCCACGATGTCGAGCACGTGCGGCGACTCCATGAAACCATAGCGAGCCGTGACGCTGAAAAAGCCGAAGCCCAAGTCCTTTACTTCAAGCCGCTCCGACTCGGGAACGTGCGACCGCTCTTCGTTCACGATAGAGAGCACGATGGTCTTGTCGTGGACGATCTTGTTGTACTTCAGGTTGTGGAGCAGGACGACGGGGGCGACATCCGGCGTGCCAGACATGAAGACGGCCGCGCCGTCGACGCTTTTCGGGCGGTGGCCATGCATAAAAACACTTTCGACAAACTTGTCGATGGCCAGGGTCCGGTTTTGGAAGCGCTCCGACAGGGCCTTGCGTCCCATGCGCCACGTACCCATCACGGAGTAAATCAGGAGTGCCGCCAGGAGGGGGAACCAGCCGCCATGGGGGACTTTGGTCATAGTCGCGACCCAGAAGGCAAAATCGATAAGGATGAAGGGGCCGGCGACACAGGCGATGTGCAGGGGGGACCAGTTCCACCGCTCGCGCATGACGAACATGAGGAGGAGGGTGGTGATGAGCATGGTGGTGGTGACGGCGACGCCATAGGCGGCCGCCAGATTGCTGGAGGAGCCGAACCCGAGCACGAGACCGATGGTCGCGATCATGAGCAGGAAATTGATCGTGGGGACGTAGATCTGGCCGATTTCCGCGCTGGACGTGTGCAGGATTCTCATGCGCGGCAGGAAGCCCAGCATGACCGCCTGCCGCGTAAGGGAGAAAGCGCCGGTAATGATGGCCTGCGAGGCGATAATGGCCGCCATCGTGGAGAGTGCCACCATCGGATAAAGCAGAAACTCGGGCGTCAGGGCGTAGAAGGGGTTGGAGATTTTTTCGGGATTATTCAGGAGCACGGCGCCCTGCCCGAAGTAGTTGAGCACGAGCGCCGGCATGGCGATGGCGACCCACCCCAACTGGATGGGATACCGGCCGAAGTGCCCCATGTCGGCATAAAGCGCTTCACCGCCCGTCACGGCGAGGAACACGGTTCCCAGAATCATGAGTCCGTGTACGCCATATTCCGAGATAAAGTGGAGGGCATACCAGGGATTCATGGCCAGGAGGACGCTCGGGGCGGAAAAGATGGCCAAGGCGCCGAGGGTTCCAATAGCGATAAACCAGACAAGAATAAAGGGGCCGAAGAGCTTGCCAATCCTGGCGGTGCCGTGTCGCTGGATGAGGAAGAGTCCCACCAGGATCACGATGGCGATCGGCACGATATAGGGTTCGAACAGGTGAGTGGCAACTTGCAGACCTTCCACGGCGCTCAGGACGGTAATGGCCGGGGTGATGGTTCCGTCGCCGTAGAGGAGTGCCGCGCCGAAAATGCCCAGCGCGACGAGGAGGGCCCGCTCTTTCGCCTTCGAGCCTCTTTCCCTGCGGGTCACGAGGGCCATCAGCGCGAGAATACCACCCTCACCGCCGTTATCGGCCCGGAGAACGTAGAAGACGTATTTGATCGTAATTACAATGATGAGGGCCCAGAAGATCAGGGAGAGAACGCCCAGGATGTTTCCGGTGGAGACGCCAAAGCCATGGGGGCCGCCGAGTGCCTCTTTGATGGTATAGAGCGGGCTGGTGCCGATGTCCCCATAGACGACGCCCAGGGCACCCAGCGTGAGGGGAATGATAGATTTGGGATGAGCTTTGGTCGAGTGTTCCATGGTTCCCGATTTCAGGTAGTGGTGGGCCGTGTTGTAGCCATCAACTGGGGCAGGTGGCAGGCACAGGGTTTCGCTCTTGCTCTGCCAGGGGTCTTTTGGCCGTGCCTGGAGGCGGAAAACCCGCCCGCGAATGCGGGATAATAGTGGTCCTCTTTGGTGGGAGTCAAAATTATCCCCCGGCAGGCCAGTTACTTGACGTGTAAAGTATTATGTGGTATAGTTGAGACATCGCGGTGACCCCAGGGCCATCGCGATACTTCAGGGCAGGTAGTTGATATGTAAAGTATCGCCGTCGCGAGAACAACAGACCGCCCGAACCAAGGAGGAAACACCATGCTCACCATCCGACGCGCCAACGAACGGGGCCACGCCGACCACGGCTGGCTGGACTCGCACCACACCTTTTCCTTCGCCAATTACTACGACCCGAAGCACATGGGCTTTCGCTCGCTCCGCGTGTTGAACGATGATATTATCCAAGGTGGGGGAGGTTTCCCCTTCCATGCCCACGATAACATGGAGATCTTCTCCTATGTGACCGAAGGCGCGCTTGAACACAAAGACAGCATGGGTAATGGATCCGTGCTACGCCGGGGCGACGTGCAGTTGATGTCGGCCGGTACGGGCGTGGAGCATTCCGAGTTCAATCATTTGAAAGACGGGCCCACGCACCTGTACCAGATCTGGATCCGACCCGCGCAAAAGGGCCTGGAGCCGAACTATCAGGAGCGGCACTACGACGACGCAGAATTGGCGGACCAGCTCCAGGTCATCGTGTCGCCCGACGGACGGGACGGCTCGCTGGTAATCCGGCAGGACGCAACGATCTACGCGGGACGCCTTGCGGCGGGCACGACGGTGGCCCTGGAAATCGCCCCGGAACGGCACATCTGGGTTCAGGTGTTGTCCGGCAGCGTGACGGTGGATGGCGAAGCCCTGGACGAGGGCGACGCCGCCGCCCGCGCCGAAGCGGGCGGCTTGGAAATCGTGGCGTCAAGCGATACCGAGATTTTGGTATTTGATCTGAAATAAGTTCGCAGCATAGCCGCTACGATGACAATCCGCCCTTGCCGCATTGGCAGGGGCGGTTTTTTCATGTATCGCGCATTGTTCTTGCACGCGCGGGATCGTCTGTGGCATAGTGCGGCTCTCGTCGGGAGTGTTCAGGTCGTGTTAGCCCATCTGCGGGAACAGGTGAGCGGAATAGGTCCCCGGAAATCGGTTCAGTGTTCCAGATCTGCGCATCAGGTTTGCTATCACCGGCACACAGTACGACGGTACCTCTGCCTCCCGGAGCGTGCGGAAACCTGGCACAAGCGTCAAGGGTCTGAAAGCACACCTCTAAACAGCTTATGGGAGGCCACCGGCCCCATCCAGAATCAACGCAGCAGTCCAGGGTTTGAAGGGACTTCGCTGTTTTGCAATAATCCCGTTAATAACATGGTCTAGTTTTCCGTTGCGTGGGAGCGGAGCCGCACAGTATCGCCGAAAGGGAATCATGGAAAGTGTAATTGGACTCCATTTTATAGACATCGTGATCATCGCGGTCTATATGATTGGCACGCTGGCCCTCGGGTTTTTCGTGACCAAGTACGTGGGGGATGCGGAAGACTTCTTCGTATCCGGTAAATCGCTCCCCTTCTGGGCCATCGGTTTCTCCATTGTGGTGAGCGATATCGGCGCGACCGATTTCGTGGCGGTGGCGGGTGCCTCCTTCCGGCACGGCGTGTCCGCGGCGAATTTCGACTGGATGGGCTCCATGCCCGCCATGGTCTTTGCCGCGTTCGTCTTTGTTCCCTATTTCTGGCGCACGGGCGTGTTCACCATTCCGGAGTTTCTGGGACGCCGCTATAACACGGCGGTGCAGTTCATCAATGCTTCGATCTGGGCGGTGGTGCTGTTTCTCGGGCTTGCCATCATGCTCTGGATCACCGCCGACAAGCTGATGTTCACGATTCTCGGCTGGGATCCCTGGCTCTGCGTGATCCTCATGGCGGGTGTCACCGGGTTGTATACCTTCTCCGGCGGCCTGACGGCGGTGGTGTTCACCGACGTGGTGCAGCTCATCGTGATGTATGTCGGCGGGCTCGGTCTGCTGGCTCTTTCCCTTTGGGAGGTAGGCGGCTGGGGCTCTCTCCGGACCCAGATCCTCGCCAAGGGCCCCGAATACGCCAACCACTTTACCATCCTGCTGCCCCATGATACGGCGGGTCCCTTCCCCTGGACCGGCATCGTTTTCGGCCTGGGCATCGTGATGGCTATCGCGTACATGAGCGGCAATCAGGTCATCGTACAGCGTGCCCTCGGCGCACGCACCGAGTGGGACGCCAAAGCGGGCATGCTTACGGGTGGTTTCCTGAAGGCTTTCATCCCGCTGATGGTAGCGCTGCCCGGTCTTTGCGCGATCATCCTCGTGCCCACCCTTCCCATGGAAGAGGCGGATCGCGCCGTTCCCGAAATGATCCGCCTGCTTCTTCCTGCGGGACTTCGCGGGCTCATGTTCGCGGCCCTCTTCGCGGCGCTCATGTCCAGTATTTCCGGCACCCTCAACTCGGCGACCACCATCTTCATCACGGACATCTGGGGGCAGATGCGGAAGTGGCTGGGTCAGCCGACCTATACCGAGAAGCAGGCGCTGAACATGGGGCGCGCCTTCACCGCACTGCTGATTATCGTGTCGTCGGTCTTCTGCAAGGCCATCGCGGATCGTGAGAGCATTTACGTCTTCTCGCAGACGATCCTGAGCATGTTCCAGGGGCCCTCGTTCGCCATCTTGTTGCTGGGTATAATCTGGCCCCGTGCAACCCAGTGGGGCGGCCTCGCCGGCCTGGCGCTGGGCGTTCCCTTCTGCTTCGTGCTGAATTACACCCCCGGACTCTTCACGTCGGAGAATCCATTCCTCTTCGTTTCGTGGTGGTCCTTCGTCTTCTCGCTTATCGTTACGATCATCGTGAGTCTCCTGACCAAGCGCGAATCCGAGGAAAAGCTTCGCGGCGTGACGTGGAGCTATGTGGTGAAAAGTGACGCGGCCCAGAAAGCCCTCGAAGAAAGGAATTCCTGATGCAGGCGATTAATAGTTTTTTTACCGCCATCAACGACTGGTTCGTTGCGCTCTTTGCGAAAGTCGGCGAAGCCTTTGTGGCGCTGTGCACCACCGTCTTCAAGCCGATCCTGATCGTATTCTTCGGCCCGATTAATGACCTGCTCGGGCCTATCTATCAGCCCTGGGCCACCATCACGGCCATCGGCTTTTTCGTAGGCACCATGATCTGGGTCTGTTTCGTGCTGAAGGAGTCCTACGTGAATCTGGGCCGCCCGAACAAGGCCTGGTACTCCGATCTGCGTATCTGGACCGTGTGCTCCATGCTTCCCCACGTGTTCGTGTACTTCTACTTTTATTGAGGATTGATCGATGACCGAAACCATTGAAAAAGTAGAACCGAAGCACAGCAAGAACGACATGCTCAAGCGCGACGGCGAAACCGGCATGGCGGTGGGACTCTTCGTCCTGGCGATTGGACTTCCCGTATTCATCGGCACCTTCTTCGCGCTGGAAACGCCCCGCGCCGCGATTGTGAACGCTATTTGTGGGCTGGTGCTGCTCGGAATCGGCGGTGCGGCCACGGGCTATGGCTGGATATTGTTCAAACGCGCCAGGAAGAACGAAGAGGCGTGACGATTCAATATCTCCCCGCACGCATCCCGGCAGAGGAAGCCCTGCGGCTCTTTGCTCGGAGGCGCTGGGGAAACCTCTTCGGGCTTATCCGCCACAAGCCGGCGAAGGTGGACGATCATGGGCGCGCCACGTCGCTGGAGGTGGTGTGGATGCCGGTGTACGCCTACCAATTCTCCCTGAATCACCGGGGGAAACAGGTACAATCGTGGGTCTCGGTGGATGGTAGTTTTGGTGGCTTTGCCCTGATGGGGCGGGTGAATGAGCTCGCCACCGGACAGCCCGAGGGGGAGCTATTTCCCACGGTGCTCTCCGCTTCGGATGCGGAAACCCTGGCCCGCGAGGGGGTGGTTCGTTATATCCTGCGCAAGCGCGGCGCCAAGCCGAATGTGAATGATATTACAGAGCGAAAGCTGTTCCTTACTCCGGTGTGGGTCTACTACTTCCGGACCATCGGCGGCCAGATGGACTTGGCCGTGCTCGATGCCTACAGCGGCGACACGATGGGCGGGCTCGTGCGCCGGTCCATCGTTGAAGGCTTCATCGCCAAAAGCCGCGAAAAGGCACGCGCGCAGATGAGTTGAGTGCGAATCGAATCTCTGGGTTCCGGATTTTTAGCCGCAAAAGAACGCAAAGAGCACAAAGAATAGATTTCTTTGTGCTCTTTTCATTTTGGAGGCTTCGGCAGACATTCGGAAATCCATTTGCATGATGCATTGAATACCTCCCTCGGCCCCGTGGTATCCTGATCGTGAACTGTTTATGCGGTTCAGGAAGCGTTTATCGGCTATGGTCTTCGCAACACGCGAGAGGGACGCCATGCAGACGTTCAGGATATCCAAGGTCCAGGAGCAGAGCTACTACGCGATTCGGATCTTTGGCGTCGTGCATCTGATCGCGGCGGTGGGCCTGGTCGTATTGCTTGACGGGCCGGGGAATGGGCTGCGGGGGATATCGTGGGCCCTGATTCTCATTCTCCTTTCCAGCAGCATATTCCTGACTGTGCGGATTTTTCAGGCGAGGGCGGGGCGCATTCATGGGCACTATGTGCTGACGCGCAATACGCTGGCGATCCTGCTGCCGGGGCAACCGCGCATGTTTGTCCAACGCAAGGAATGCACGGGGGTGTTGCCGGAGTCCTGGAAATTGGTGCTGCGGAACGGACGAGACCTGCCGCTGGACTCGGTGAGTGCGAAGCCGTATCTGAAGGACCTGGTCGCGGGCGTCTGCAAGGGTTGGTGGCCGGGCTTTTACGGCACGCCTCTTTGGGCGGGGCTGCAGGGCCGTAATCGTCTCGGTTCTCTGGATTTGCGCGTGGACCTGCGGGGCAACCACGGCGGGCGGGAACCCTTGCTGGTCTATACGGCGGGCACTTCTCATCTGGTCTGGCAATATCTGGGCTTGGCCGCGTGCCCGGTGATCTCGTTCGGGTGTTTCGTAATGCTGTTCCAGAATTGGCGGAGGTTTTCGGAGGACCACTCTTCGCTGGATTCCATCTTGTATGGCACTTCTGCTGTGTGCAGCTTCTTCGGCATCGCCGCCGCCCTCGTCGCAACGGCTTACGTTGCACGGGAACTTTTCCTTCGGCGTTCTGCGCACCAGGCCTTTGTTTTATCCCGTCGGAGTCTGGCGCTGCTACGCGTGGGACAACCCACGGTTTATCGAAGTGCGAATGCCTTGCAGTCCTTTCATGAACTCACCGGTCGCTTATATTTTCGCGAGGGATCGAACGTTCTCTCGGCACCTTACTTTTTAGCCTCGCCATACGACGGGATGCTGCGGATGCTCTTCCTGCGCTGGCGCCCCGGTCTCAGCGCGCAGGCTGGAATAAATAGAGTCAACATCCTTTTGATTGTTTTGATGGCTTGGCTGTGGAGCTGCTCAATGTTGAGTGAAGATAACGAGTTTTGGATTATCGTGCCTATATATCTTTCAACTAGCCTTTGGACCAGGGCTTTCGAGCGGACGGATGTCGCTTGTTGCGTGAGGGATACGCTTGGACCCGCGAGCGGGAAGCATGGGACTTAGCGCGTCGAATCGAGATGGGCGGATGGTGGCAGATAGCAAAGCGATTTTTCAAGCGTCAAAGAGCACGAAGAATGACCCTTCTTTGTGCTCTTTGCGTTCTCTTGCGGCAAGAAAAAACGCGGGACGGTCCCGCACGCGTGGCGGCCTTCTACGCGTTGACGATTGCTGATGTGGGGCATCGGCGTGGTGCGTTGTCGGCGTGGCCTTGCGTGCAGGACGGTCCCGTCGTGGGTCAATTTAGTTTGGCGAGGAGCCCGATCTGGCCGCGGTGGTAGGCGTCGTGGCTGACCATGAAGCCGAGGGTCACTTCGATGGAGGAGAAGTGCTCGCGCAGGCGGTCGGGCGTTTTGCTGGAGAGGGGATTGGGCAGGGCGCTGTCGTCGAGCTTGGAAAGGCCGGTGATCGCGGCGTCGAAGACCTTATTGTAGAGCGCGAGGATCTCGTCCCACGCGGGGTATTCGTCCTGGTTCTCGGTTGGCGTTTTTCCACCGGCGAAGTCGGGGGCGAAGGTGTTGCCCTGCTCTTTGGTGAGGAGGGAGTCGCCCTCAAGGATGAACATGACCACGAGGACGTTCATGGTGTTGGCGAGGTGACCGACGAGCCACGCGGGTGTGGCTTTGCCTTCCTGGAGTTGCTTGAATCGCTTACCTTCGGGCACACCTTCGGCAACCTGGAGCGTGTGTTTGCGGGCGCCTTCGAGCATTTCGGTATAGAGCTGGATCTTCGTGTTCGACATGGGATTTCCTTGCGTTGAATTTGTTGCGGAGAATCAGGCCAGTTTGCTGAGCAGGCCGATTTGTCCCCGGTGGTAGGCGTCGTGGTTGATGACCCGTTGGAGGGCGGCTCCAATGGTCGGGAACAGTTCGCGGTAGGCGGGCGTCATCTCGCCGGGCAGGGGCTTTTCGAGATCGGAGTCGGCGAGCACGGTTAGCTTTTCAATCGCCTGTGCGGTGGCGGTCTCATAGAGGGCGACGACCTCGTCCCACGAGGGGTAGTCCTCTGGATTGGTGGTCGGGGGCGCGCCGCCCGCCATGGAGGGGGCGAAGCGCTGGCGATCTTCGTCGCTCAAGACCTGGGACTCCTGCAGCATGTATTCGAGGATGACACGGTCCGCTGTGCGGGCGATATGGCCGAGGAGCCAGATGGGCGTGGCTTTCTCCGCTTGGAGCTGCTTGAACCGGTGGGATTCGGGCACGCCCTGGGCGGTTTTCAGGGTCTGTGCCCGGGCCTGTTTGATGAGATCGATTAGAACGGAAACTTTGGTGTTGTTCATGGGGGTTCTCCTTCGCACTGATGCCATGTTATGCGCACTTAGGATACATTCCGGGGTGGGGGGAAGTGAAGTCGGGGGGGAAGATGAAGGATGAAGGATGAAGGATGAAGGATGAAGGATGAAGGATGAACAATGGGTCTTATGGGTTGAAGGGGGCCTTTGGATATGGCGTGTTCATGGGGTATGCTTCTCGACATGAAAAACTATCTTCAACTTCGATTACCTATTGTGCTGCTTGTATTGGCGGTTTTTGTGCAAGTCGCACCCGCGTGGCAGGCGGGTGTGGCTTCGGTCGTCATCACGCCAGAGATTGCCGTGCCGCTGGTGGGCTATGGTGGTCGGGACAAACCCTTCCAGGGGGTAGATATCGACATATACGTCAAGGCGCTTGCGTTTGAAGATGATGCTGGTGAGCGGGGCGTGATCATCACGGGTGATCTCGTTGGGTTTCAGGCGGTCTTCTTCGAAGAGTCCTGCAGGCGCATCATGGAGAAATCCGGGCTTACCCGCGCGCAGATCATGTTGAACGCGTCCCACAACCACACGGGACCCTTGATGAGCCTGAATCCCGACGTGAACGGGAATGTGGCTTATGCACCGTTTTCGGATGCTGCGTCCGCGGAGAACGTGGTGAAGTACACACGCGCGTTGCAGGAGAAGGTGGTTACAGTCGCGCTGGGCGCGCTGGAGAAGCTGGAGCCCGCGACTTTGGCCTGGGGCGTGGACCGGGTGGAGTTTCCCATGAACCGCCGCGAAGTGACGCCGGAGGGCGTCTGGATGAAGCCCAACCCGAATGGCCCGACGGACAAGCGGGTGCCCGTGCTCCGAGTGGCGTCGCCCGAAGGCGAAACGCGCGCGTTGCTCATCGGTTGCGCCTGCCACAACACGGGCTTCGCCGGGGACAACAACATTATCACGGGCGACTACGCGGGCTATGCGCAGGAATACCTGGAGAAGCAATTCCCTGGTGCCACGGTGCTCTTCGCGTCGGGCTGCGGCGCGGATGCGAATCCGGAGCCCCGCACGGACATTCCCGGCGTACGCAAGTTGGGTAAAGACTTGGGCGAGGCGGTCGAGCGTGCGCTGGCGAAAGACGTACGACCGATTGACGGCAAATTACGCTTCGCCTATGAAATGACGCCGCTGCCGCTGAAGCAATTGAGCGTGGAGGAATTGCAGCCCTATGCGGCGCGCAAGACCACCGAGAATCTCATGGCGAAGCACATGATCGGCGTGTTGGAAGCGGGCGGGACCTTGCCGACGTACTACGATGCGCCGATTGCCGTATGGGCCTTTGGCGACGACCTCACGCTGGTGGGACTGCCGAGTGAGAGCGTAGCGGAGTATGCCAACCGGCTCTATGCTGACATGCCGGATGCGCCCCTGTGGGTGTCTGCCTATGCCAACGACTTCTTCGGGTATGTGCCCAGTGCCCAGATCGTGCGCGAGGGGGGACACGAGACCATCGGCGTGACGACCTACCTATGGGGCAAAGATTTGAGCACCCGTGCGGGATTCTTTTCAGAAGATGTGGAGCGGGTGATGCTGGAGACTACGAAGCGGCTGATTGGGGAGGTATCGGGGGAGTAGTGGGGGGCTTATCGGACCGATCAGACGGATCCGACCGATCTGATCGGTCTGATCGGTCTGATCTGTCTGATCAGTCAGATTACAAATCAGATCACTTCATTCGCCCAGACTTGCTCCGGTTCCTGGCGCTTGCGGATGAGCTTCACACTTCCGTCGAGGGCGCGCAGGGTCTCGGCGCATTCGGGGAAGCTGTTGTAGTTCTTCGAGGCCATGCCCGCGCAGTAGGCACCCGCACCTTCGATCACGAGGTAATCTCCCAGTCGCGCTTCGGTCAAGTCCCGGGCCAGGAGGCCTTCGGGGTTGCCCGGTTCGGGGGTGAGGATATCGCCGCTTTCGCAGCAGTGGCCGGAGATGAGGTACTCGCCGTGGCCCCGCTCGCCGTCGGCCTTCGGCACCACCACAATGGGGTGCTGGGCACCGTACATGGCTGGCCGCACGATTTCCGTCATGCCGGCGTCGATCTTGAGGAAGGTGTTGCCTTCCGCGCCCGTGTCCACGATGTCCATGATGGTGCAGATCAGGGCACCGGCATTGGCGACAAGGAAGGTGCCCGGTTCCACTTCGAGGTGGAGCTTGCGACCGTGGGTCTCCGCAAAGGCCACGAAGTCCTGCTTCACACGCTCGCCGATCACCTGCAAATCCGCCGATATCTCGCCGGTCATGCGGCCGACCTTGAAGCCGCCGCCGAGGCTGAGGCGCGTCACTTCGGGCAAATGCTCCGCGATGCCGAGGGACAGGCCCGCGCAGTGGGCCCAGGCGTCGGGATCGGTGCCCGAACCGATGTGGGTGTGCATGCCCGTGATGCGGACGCCATGGGACGCGGCAATGGACTTCACCTCGTCGAGGTGCTCATGCCAGATGCCAAAGCTGGAGGAGGGGCCACCCACGTTGGTGCGGTTGCTGTGTCCCGAACCGAGGCCGGGGTTGATGCGGACGGATACCTCGGCACCGGGGAAGAGCTCGCCGTAGGCGCGGAGCTGGTTCATGGAGCAGGCGTTGAAGAGGCAGCCGCGATCGACGAGGGACTGCAGATTGCGGGGCAGTTCCTGGGCCGTAATCTGGATTCGTTCCGGGGCGACTCCGGCGCGCAGGGCCCGCTCGGCTTCGTAGCCGCTGCTCGCGTCGATATTCAGTCCGGCATCGGTGAGCACCCGCACGACGGC
Source organism: Candidatus Hydrogenedentales bacterium (assembly GCA_942492815.1). Lineage (GTDB taxonomy): Bacteria > Hydrogenedentota > Hydrogenedentia > Hydrogenedentales > JAEUWI01 > JAEUWI01. Next base: position 2,189,976 of record OW818658.1, read on the forward strand.
GGCGGTGGGCAGGGCCTTCATGGCATAGCGTGCGGTGAGTCCGAAAGCGTTGGGGAAGGCGAGTACCTCGGCGGCGCACTGGCGCAGGGTGGCCTCGTTGTATACGTAAAATGGCGTGCCATAATCTGCGGCGAGGCCGCGGACTTCATCGGCGGAAAGGAAACGAAGGGATTCCATGGGAGATAAATCCTTGGCGTCGTTGTGGTGGAGTCAGGGTCAACGGGGCGGCGCGCGGAGGCGTTGGTCGGCCCGGAACGCGGATTCTAGCAACTCGCCGCGTTGCATTGCACGCTTTGCACGGAACCCATGCGCACTTTCGGGGATTGTAGCGTCGATACGGCGTGTCATCGAGAAAAGGAAGCCGAAATTGGTGGTGCAATCGCTTTTCGTTTGCCCTCGCCTCTTTCGGTATGTTATCCTTATCACGCGGTATATAAAGGACTTAGGTGGCTCCCGGAGCGGAGTCCGAACCCTTAGAATTGCACGAAAATGCCCCTTCCTCACATCCTATTTCGGGCGCTGGCCTGCTTCGCAATCCTTGCGAGCACCGGTGTAGCCGGGGGAGAGGAACCCGTGGTGGATGGCGGGATTACCTTCGAAGAGCGGACCTTTCACGAGCTCCCCTTCACCGTGGCGCGCATCAAGCTGGAGGAGGAATCGCTCCAACTCTTCTGGAAGCGCGCCGACGGGAAGGCCCACCAGAATTTTCATGGGCTCCGGGACGATCTCAAATCACAGGGCCAGGAACTGGTTCTGGCGACAAACGCCGGCATCTATGCGGAAGACCGTACCCCCCTCGGACTCCATGTGGAGAAGTCGGTGGAGCTGCGCGCCCTGAATCTGCACAAAGGTAGCCAGAGCAACTTCGCGCTGAAACCCAACGGTGTTTTCTTCCTCGACAACGACGGCGCGCATGTCCTCACAACCGAAGACTATGCGGCGAAGCAACCCGCGCCCATCCTGGCGACTCAATCGGGCCCGCTGCTTGTGATCGACGGCGCGCTACATCCCAAGTTTAAGGCGGAATCGTTGAGCCTCAATCTGCGCAACGGCATCGGGGTGATTTCGCCGAAAGAGGTGGTGATCGTCATATCCAACTGGCCGGTAAATCTCCACACCTTCGCGAGTTTCTTCAGCGAAGTGCTTGCGTGCGACAACGCTCTCTACCTGGATGGTTCCCTTTCCGGTTTGTACGCACCCTCCATCAAGCGCGATGGGGCGGGTCTGGAGTATGTGGGTATCCTGGCCGTAACCCGTCCTGCGAAAGCGACTGCGGGGGAGGCCGCCGGTGAGTAAAGAGAAAAGCCACTTCGTGTGCCAGTCCTGCGGTGCCGTCACGGCCCGGTGGATGGGCAAGTGCCCGGAGTGTGCCGAGTGGAATACGCTGGTGGAGGAAGTGATCCCCGACGAAGGCGCCCACGAGCGGCCGAGCATCGTCTCCCACAGCAAGCCCATTCCAGTGACCGATGGCACCCATCCACCGCCCACGCGAATTTCCACGGGACTCTCGGAGTGTGATCGCGTCCTCGGCGGCGGCATCGTGCCCGGCTCGCTCACCCTGGTGGGCGGCGATCCCGGCATCGGCAAGTCCACGCTGATGCTCCAGCTCTCTCAATACCTCGCGGCGAATTCGGGCAAGGTGCTCTACGTCTCCGGCGAAGAATCCTTCAGCCAGGCCCAACTCCGGGCGAACCGGCTCAAATCGCTCCATGATCGCCTCTTCATTTACACCGAAACCTCGGTGAGCAGCATCGCCAAGGAGATCCAGAAGGGCGGCTACGCCTTTGTGGTCATCGACTCGATCCAGTCGGTCTACAGCAGCCAACTCTCCGGCGTGCCCGGCTCGCTGAGCCAGGTGCGCGAATGCGCCAACGAGTTTCTGCGGCTCGCCAAGGGCCGTAATGTCCCCATTTTCCTGGTGGGCCACGTTACCAAGGACGGCACCATCGCCGGGCCGCGTCTGCTGGAGCATCTGGTGGACACGGTGCTCTATTTCGAGGGCGAAGGACGGCAGGCGCTGCGCATACTGCGGGGGGTGAAGAACCGCTTCGGCTCGACCAACGAGATCGGCGTGTTTGAAATGCGTGAGAGCGGGCTGCACCCCGTGGCCAATCCCAGCGCGCTTTTTCTCAGCGAGCGGCCCAAGGGCGTGAGTGGTTCTATCGTGATTCCCAGCGTGGAGGGCACGCGCCCCCTGCTGGTGGAGGTGCAGGCGCTGGTGGGCGATACCCACGCGGGCTCGCCACGCCGGACGGTGACGGGGGTGAACCCGAATCGGGTCAATCTGCTGTTGGCGGTGCTGGAAAAGCGGGCCGGGCTTCATTTCTCGGACCGGGACGTATTTGTGAATGTTGCGGGGGGCGTGAAGCTGGACGAACCGGCCACGGATCTCGCTGTGGCGCTGGCGCTGGTGTCGAGTTTTCGGAACGTGCCCCTGCCCGAAACCCTGGCCGCATTTGGCGAGGTGGGGCTGGCGGGCGAGGTGCGCGCGGTGGACATGGCGCAGCAGCGGGTGGCGGAAGCGGAGAAGTTCGGATTTAATCAGTGTATTTTGCCTCGCGGATGTGCTAGAAACATAGTGGCGGGCGGTGTGCGCGTGCATCCCGTGGGCGATTTGGAAGCAGCATTGGAAATGGCATTGGAGGCTTAACGTTGGCCCGGCGAAAAAAGAAAACCAGTGAAGAGGCCTACCGCGACGCTCTCCTCGTGATCGCGCCGGGAACCATCATCCGCGAGGCCATCTCCACGATACTTCAGGCGGGCACGGGGGCTCTGCTGTGTTTCGGATCGCCCAAGCGCCTCTTCGATCTCTCAGAGGGCGGCGTGAAGCTGGACGAGCAGGTCACGCCCCAGTTGCTCTATGAATTGTCGAAAATGGACGGGGCCATCATCCTCAACGAAGACGGCAGCCGCATCCACTCGGCCAATCGTTTCCTGAAGCCGACCGCAAAGACCCACAGCGATGAAACGGGCACACGCCACCGCACGGCCCAGCGCCTCGCGAACCAGGCCAACTGCATGGTCATCGCCGTGTCGCAGCGCCGCAACGCCGTGACCCTCTACGTCCATGATCGGCGCAAGATCCTCGATTCGATCCCCACGCTCGTCAACAAGGCGGTGCAGGCGGTGCAGACCCTTGAAAAATATATCACGGTGTTGAACCAGGCCATGCAGGATCTGACGGTACGCGAGTTTCAGGACGTCGTCACGATTTTTGATGTGTGCAAGGCCATCCAGCGCATGGAAATGGTCATGCGAATCGCCCGGGAAATCGAGCCTTACATCATCGAACTCGGCACCGAAGGCCGCCTCATCGAAATGCAGCTCCAGGAGCTCATTCTGCCGGTGAAAGAGGCGGAGCTGGTGATTAAGGATTACCTCCGCGAACGGCCCAACGCCAATTTCGGCACCATCCGGGAAAAGATCAGCGAACTTTCCAAGACCGAGCTGCTCAACCTCGGCAGCATCAGCCAGGCTATGGGCTACGGCCCCAAACTGCGCAGTGTTGACACCTACCTCAGCCCGCGCGGTTACCGCGTACTCACGACGACCCACCGCCTCAGCCCCCAGATCATCGACAGCCTCGTGGAGCGCTTTGGCAATCTACAGCAGGTCATACGCGCCCCGAAAGACGACCTGGTCGAAGTGGACGGCGTGGGCGAGGTCCTCGCGGAGCGTATTCGCGTGAGTCTCAACCTCCTGCGCAACCAGATGATTGTGGATGAACGGAGATAAGCATGCCCCTCGTATCGACCTGTGAAATCAAGGCCCACATGGAAGTGGCTCCCGAGCACTATCGCCTCGTGCTCCACGCCCCGGAGATCGCCCAGCAGGCGTCCCCCGGCCAGTTCTGCATGGTGGAAGTGCAGCAGGGGCTCTATCCTTTTCTCCGCCGGCCCATGTGCTTCGAGCGAATCTTTAAAGACAGCGTCTCTATACTCTACAAGGTGGAGGGCGAGGGCACGCGCCTTATGTCGCGCTTGACCGCGGGCCAGACCATGAGTATTCAGGGCCCATTGGGCAAGCCCTTTCCCTTGGACAGCAGCTTCAGCCGCCACATCCTCGTTGCGGGCGGCATCGGCATCGCGCCCTTTCCCGCGTTGGCCGAGGCCATCATCAGCCAGCTCGGCGTCACGCCGGAGATCATCATCGCGGCGCGGACAGAGTCCATGCTGCTGTGCGAATCCGATTTCCATCAGATGGGCTGCAAAGTCCACTTGGCAACGGACGATGGATCGGCGGGCGTGAAGGCCTATGCTTCCGAAGTGCTGCGCCAGCTCGATCCCGGCCCCGGCACGCGGGCCTACTGCTGTGGGCCCATGCCCATGATGCGCGCGACCCACGAAGTCAGCCAGGCGCTGGGCATTTCGTGCCTCGCTTCGCTCGAAGCCGAGATGGCCTGCGGCGACGGCGTCTGCCTGGGCTGCGTGGTGGAGGCCAATGTGGAGATCGAGGCGGAACGCATGGTGCGCGTCTGTTACGACGGCCCGGTCTTTGAGAGCACCTTGATCAAGTGGGATGCGTACTGATGCCAAATCTTGAAGTCAATGTCGGCGGCCTGAAAATGAAGAATCCCGTGACCGTGGGTTCCGGGACCTTTGCCTACGGCCAGGAATATGATCGCTATTTCGACATATCCCGCTTGGGTGCCGTCACCACCAAGAGCCTTTCCCTCGAACCCCGCGCGGGCAACAAGCCCCCGCGCCTCGTGGAAACGCCCGCAGGTATGCTCAACGCCATCGGCCTGCAGAACGTGGGCATCGACGCTTACCTCCGCGACAAGGCCCCCTTCCTGCGCGACAAGGGTTGCACGATCATCGGCAACATCTACGGCAAGAGTCCCGAAGACTACGCCATGCTCGCCGAACGCCTCACGAAAGAGGGCGCGGCCGACGCCATCGAAGCGAATCTGTCCTGCCCGAACGTACACGACGCCCGCACGGCCCGCGGTTGCACGCTGGTTGCGCAAATCCCTGAGCAGGTGCAGCTCTACACCCGCGCCATCAAGGCCGTGACTAACCTGCCGGTGTTCATAAAGCTCACGCCGAACATCATCGACATCGCCGAACCCGCCCTGGCGGCTGAAGAAGCTGGTGCGAATGCCATTTCCATGATCAACACCCTCCTCGGCATCGGCATCGATCCCGAGACGCGCCGCCCGATCCTCAGCAACATCGTCGGTGGCCTCAGCGGCCCCGCGATTCGCCCGGTCGCCGTGAAAATGGTGTGGGACTGCGCCAAGGCCATCAAGATCCCCATCATTGGCATGGGCGGCATCTGCACCGCGGGCGACGCCATGCAGTTTATCCTTGCGGGCGCGACGGCGGTCGCGGTCGGCAGTTACTCTTTCCGCCAACCCGATGCCGCGATCAAGGTCGTGGAAGGCTTGGAAGACTACTGCACCCGCCACGGCGTGGAAGATTTGACGGATTTGATCGGCGGCATGCGGTTGAGCTGAAGGGGGGCACCTGGCAGTGTTCGATCAGACCGATCGGACGGATCCGACCGATCAGCCTGAAGGCGGGCGATAGTTTCAATTGGCTCGAAAGGAATTACCATTGCTTCGGTTCACTTTATTCGCGGTAATCTTGCTGACCACCCTTCCCTCCACCGCTGAGTTTCGCGCGGCCTGCGTGAAGGTCGACATCACCCCCGACACGCCCCAATGGCTCCATGGCTATGCGCCGCGCCAATCCACCGGTGTGCGCGACCGGATTTACCACCGCATCGCGGCAATGGACGACGGCACCAACGCGTTCTACCTCGTCTCCACGGATATCTGCACGATCTCTTCAGCATTTTATCGCGACTTGTGCGCGCGCCTCGAAGGGGAGACCGGCATCAAGCCCGAGCAGATCTGGTGGTCCACGACCCACACCCATTCCGCGCCCCATGTGGGTCCGCAGGAGCTGGGCACGCTCTTCTTTGGCGGTGTGCTGGGGAACCGGTCAATAACGGACGACACCGCCTACTGGGAGAAGGTAAACCAGGGGCTGATTGACGGCGTCAAGGAAGCCCGGGAAAAACTCGAACCTGCGCGGCTCGGTATCGGCGTCGGCGAGGCCCGCGCCAACATCAACCGCCGTCAGCGTCTGGAGGATGGCAAGACCGTACTCGGTGAGAACCCCGACGGCCCTACCGACCGTCAGCTCGGCCTCATCCGCCTGGAGCGGCCCGACGGAAGCCCCATTGGCCTCATCGCCAACTACGCCATACACGGTACCTGCCTCCACGGCGGCAACACCCTGATCACGGGGGACGCTCCGGGTTGGGCTTCCAGTTATGTAGAAGATAAGCTCGGCGTGCCCATGCTTTTCATCAATGGTGCCGAAGGAAATATTGCGCCCTTCCCAACGGTCGGCAATGGCATCAACGACCCGCGCATCAAGAGCTTTGATGAGACGCTCGGCGCACCAATCGTGGCGCTCAACGACACCATCGAGGCTACCACGGGGGATATTAAGCTGGCCAGCGCCCGTATCCTCATCGATACGCCGCGCAAGCAGGGTCTCGGTTGGCTCGATACGCTGTCGGAATTCGCATCGGTTGGGCCCGACGGCAATCCCCTTGTTCGAGTTCCGGTATATAGCCTCACCATCAATGATGATACCGTCATCTGGGCCGCGCCCATTGAGCTATTCTGCGAGATTGCGCTCAACGTTCGCGCCGCTTCGCCTTTCAAGAACACACTCTACTTCGGCCTGACGAATGGTTCCCTGCTCTACATGCCCACGAAGGCCGCCTTTGCGGAAGGGGGCTACGAGCCGAGTGTGTCCGTGTTCACGGATCAGGCCGAGGCCGACTTCACGGCGGGGGTGACGGGATTGCTCAAGGAGCTGGGTGCACGGTAGGGTGCCGGCGCTTTACTCCTTCGGTGCGGGAACGGGAATCGCCATCTCGTAGCGGCTGCGCTCCGCGTTGAAAAGCCGAACGGGTTTCATCTCCTTGCCTTCATAGAGGTAGGTGCCGTCTTCACGGATTTCACGGGCGTCGATCTTTACCGCGTTAGTCTTCGAATTCGTCTTCCGGTCGAGATAGGTCGTGGACTTCGCCTTGAAATCCTGCTGCCACTGGACCTCGCTGGCTTTCTCCTGTTCCTTTGCGTTGGCCTCTGCCTCCTTCGCCGCTTCAATCTGTTTATCGATCGTCTCTTGTTCCTTGCCCTTTCGATCCGCAAGCGATTTCTCCAGCACCTCCACGCGCGCCTTCACTTTCTCAACCGCCTCAGCGGAAATCTTGCCGGAGACGTAGAAATGGTCGAGAGGATATTCCTGGAGAAGCTTTCCCGATGCATCACGGACTTCAATGGTACCATCGGACCGCCCGCGGACGGACAGGGCTGATTCTCCGTTGGCGCGTTCGCCGTCGGGGGCACTGCGCTGCACTTGCTGGACCAGTGTGCGTAAATCGACCGGCTCTTCCGTCTGGACAATAGCCGCGGCGGCGGGGGCTGCCTTGGTGTCGTGCACGGCCGTTTCCTGGCCGGAGGCCTGAAGCGTGAAAACAGGTGCAAGCAACATAACCCATATGCCACAGGCTTTGCGACCCGTGGGGTACAATCTATGTGACGTTTCCATGGAAAAGCGGGCTCCTCATGCTCGGATGTTGTCGTTCAACTACCAGCATCTTGTACCCGCGATTCACGTAAACTCAAATTTTGTATCAATGGCAAGATTCGCCCCATTCATTCTAAAGCGATGCTCGGGAATTGCGGAAACCGGTATTGCGAGGCAGTAACCAACAAGACAACTGGGTGAAAAATTGAATGCGGTCACCGGTGACTTTTGCCACCTATTTGCGTCCCAAGCGCCTCCGCTCTAATCAGAAGGGGCGTTGCTCCAGAAGGCACCGTACCCTGATCGTATGCTTGACGTCGGCATGCGGTAGGAGGCTTTGGCCATTGTTTTGACCTGGCAGAATCTGAGATCGGCGGGAATGGCTACGTGCTTCATTCGGGCTTTTCTAAAATTGCGGTTAATCCGAGGAGCAGTTGCGGCATATCTTTCTCAACCGTTTCCCAGAGCATGTCTAAATCTACAACGTCGTAGCCATGTACAAGGCGGTTTCGAGTTCCAACTAAGGAACCCCACGGTATTTCCTTGTGGGTCATTCGAAATTCAGACGACACTTTGCTCGCGGCTTCGCCCAGAATGGTGACCAAGTGAAGCAGTGCGTAGCGAAGAATCTTGTCCGTATCCAATTGAGCACGGTTCTTACCTTGTGATATTTCCCCCGCCGTATTCGCGTAGTCGCGCATATGCGCAAGGTAAACCTCGTCCCTATGCCGCGACATAGAGCGTCTCCGCCTCTGCAAGCACTTCATCGCGAAAATATTTGCTCAGCGAATCCGCCGTGTTCAAGTCCACTCGCCTCCCGAGCAGGTCGGTGAGCGCGGCTTCAACCTCGTGGAAGCCAAAGAGCCCCATCCGGGTCTCCGGCATGAATTCCACCAGGAGGTCAATGTCGCTTTCCGGGGTGAAATCGTCGCGCAGGGCGGATCCGAACAGTTTCAGCGTGCGGATGTGGTGCTTCTCACAGATTTCGCGCAGGGCGTCGTTCGGGATGGGGAGGTTTGGTGACATGATGGCCTCTCTGGGGTATTCATGAATTCAGAGACTTGGTTTGGAGCGAGCGGCAGTGTACTTATATCTTCCTCACGTTCTAATTCTACATTCGCCAATCACTATTCTCAATTCCTCGCCCGCCGCGCACCTCGCCGCTTTCCCATGCTATAATCCCCGCTCCAACCAACCTACGGGAAGACCTTACCTTGTCCAAGCAAACTGAACTGATTACTGTCCTTGATGTAGACACGCGGGAGGAGGCCCTGGCTATTGTTTCGGCCTGTGGCGCCTGCGCGTGGTTCAAAATTGGCTCCCAGTTGTTTACCCGCTGCGGCCCGGCGATTGTGGAGGAGGTGCTGGCGCTTGGGAAGCAGGTGATGCTGGACCTGAAGTTTCATGACATCCCCAATACGGTGGCCCACAGCGCGGGTGCGGCGGCGGCGCTGGAGGTGGGGCTGTTCACGCTCCATGCTTCGGGCGGTCGCAACATGATCGCGGCGGCACGGAAGGCGGTGGAGGGCACGGATACGCGGATTCTGGCGGTGACGGTGCTCACGAGTTTCAGCGATGCCCAGCTCCGGGAGGAGGTGGGTTTCCACGAGACGGCGGCGGAGGCGGTGCCGCGCCTGGCGAAGCAGGCGGTGGAGTCGGGGGCCCACGGCATCGTGTGTTCGCCCCAGGAGATCGAACTGGTGCGGGCTGCCGTCGGCCCGGAGCCAATCGTGGTGACGCCGGGCATCCGTCCGGCCTGGTCCACGAAGGACGATCAGGAGCGCATCATGACGCCGGGCAATGCGGCCCGCGCGGGCGCTTCGATGATTGTGGTGGGGCGTCCTATTCTTAACCATGAAAACCCGGCGGAAGCGGTCCGCCTTATCCAGGAGGAACTGTCCCAATGACTGAAGCGGAAGTATTTGACTATTTTAAGAAGGCGGGCGCCCTGCTGGAAGGCCACTTTATCTATGCGAGCGGTCGTCATGGCCGTCAATTTCTCCAGGCGGCGCGGGTGTTGCAATATCCGGAGTACACGGGGCCCTTGTGCGTGGCCATGGCGGATTTGTTTCGCAATGACAACGTGCAGCTTGTGGCGGGTCCGGCCACGGGCGGAATTATATTGGCCTACGACACGGCGCGGAGTCTGGGCGTGCGCGGAGTCTTTGCGGAGAAGGAGCCCGACGGCACGATGGCGGTGAAGCGCGGCTTCACCATACCGAAGGGTATCCGCGTGCTGGTGGTGGAGGATATCGTGACGACGGGCGGCTCGATCATGAAGATGATCGAGCACCTCGAAGCGCGCGGCGCGGAGATTGTGGGTGTGGCGGCGTTGATCGATCGCAGCGGCGGCAAAGTGGATTTCAAGTACCCCTACCGTCCTGTAGCTCGTTTGAATATGGAGAGCTGGGCACCGGATGAAGTGCCTGCCGAATTGGCGGCGGTGCCGGTGATGGAGCCGGATGATCTGGTGATTTGACAGAATTTGTTGGTGAATGATGAGCAGGATGAGGCTTTCGGGCCTTGTCCTGCTCTTTTGTTATGGGGTCAGGTCCAAAATAAAGCAACCACGAATGAACACGAATTCACACGAATAAGAAAGCAGTCGGATGCGAAAACGATTAAATGCCCTAACTCGTTTCAGGTGGTGTACTCGCTTTATCCATCCGTGAGTTTCCGTGTAATCCGTGGTCAAAAAAACAAAATTCTTAACCACGGATTACACGGAAACTCACGGATGAGAAGAATTGATACGCTGTTGTGTTTACCCATGTGACAAATTGAAGTCGTGGTTTGAACTTCCTGTTCTTGTCCAACGGATCCGGAGATTGCGCCGGGTTGGTGCGCGGGGGAGGAAAACTGGCTCCCCCGTGCGCGTCGGGCTTACCACGCTGTGTCTAAGGCCCCCGCAGATTACACGGCGGTAGGATTTATCACGGGTAAATGGGAGGGGGAATCGACTCGGATCTCATTAAAACGGGCAAAACATTGTGAATTTTCGCGTTTAATCAAACTTGGCACGGGCGTTGCATATAGTGTTGCATGGTCGACAGCGGCCAGCAGCTAAGCTCGAAAGTTTAAATGCGATTCGTTGAAAGACCAAAGCCTCCCATCGCTTTGGCCGGACTGGGGAGCCCCCGACCTCCCCGGTCCGGCCGGAGCAAATTAATTTGGATCCCTCGGTACCGCAAGCGTCCAGGAAGCGCTGTTGTCCTGTTTCCTGGGCGCTTGGCGGACCGGCTACTGGCAGGGCCAGGGCCAAAATTGTTTGGTTCCGTTCGGCCCTTGCAGTGAAATAACATAAAGAGAAAGATACCATGAAATACGGTTACCTGATAGACATGGATGGGGTTATCTACCGGAGCAACGATGTAATTCCCGGCGCGGTGGCCTTCATCAATCGCCTGGTGGCTGAGAATATACCGTTCCGCTTCCTTACCAACAACAGCCAGCGCACACGGCGCGACATGATAACAAAATTGAATCGCATGGGCTTCCACGTGGGTGAAGAACATATCTTCACCTGCGCCATGGCGACGGCCCGTTACCTGGCCCACCAGAAGCCGAATGGCACCGCCTACGTGATTGGCGAGGGCGGGCTTCTGAACGCCCTTCACCGCAACGGCTACGCCATCGTTGATCACGACCCGGATTATGTGGTGGTGGGCGAGGGCCGCACGATGAACTTCGAGGTCATCGAACACGCCGTTAACATGATTCTTAAAGGCGCTAAACTTGTGGCGACTAATATGGACCCGAATTGCCCCACCGCCAGCGGGACTCGTCCCGGTTGCGGGGCCATCGTGGCCATGCTGGAAGCGGCGACGGGGGTGAGTGCCTTCAGTGTAGGAAAGCCCAGTCCGATTATGATGCGTGCCGCTCGGATAGAAATGGGATTACGGGCCGCGCAGACCATCATGATTGGAGACACCATGGAAACGGACATCCTCGGCGGCGTGCAGTTGGGCTACAAGACGGTACTGGTCCTCTCCGGAGGCACGGGTAAATCGGACTTGAGTCGCTACGCCTACCAACCGGATGTCGTGGTGGATTCCATCGCCAATCTGGACACGACAGCGCTCTTCCTGGAGCACGTGCCGGCGCTGGCGGAAGCCAAAAGAGCAGTCATCTAAACACAGGCCGAGGCCTGGCGAAAGTTTAATACCGTTTTTCAACGGCGCCCGGGGTTTTTTAATCAGGGTCCTAACACTGCCTTGCTGGCGGGATTGCTCTCTCCTCCCGTTAGTCCACTCGATACCCTGGCTAAAATTCATGCGCGCATTGCAACGATGCGACTTGTTTGCCCAATACACAGCTCATCCTTCCTGCAGTACCCCGGGCGCCGTTCTCTCCCCTCAACCCCTGCGCCGTCGGCCTCTCAGCCGGCGGCGCTTTTATGTGAGGGATGGCGGAGGCCGCCTGTGGGCCGGGAGGTCCGAGGGGCATGGGTGGTTCAGACGCGCCGCCTCTGAATAGTGGTTGACAGGTCACCGTTGAACCTTCGGGCGGCACCTTCCATTCCTTGACATTGCCCCGAACTAACCGTTAGCCTCATAGCTGCACGTTATCGGGAACAGGGAACGTTGAATGCCGCAGAGGGCGGTTAGTTTTAGGAGGTTTCACCGGTATGATCGAAAGGATTACGATCCTCGGTGGGAGTAGTGTCTACACGCCCGAATTGGTCCTGTCCATTATTTCCAAAAATATCAATGTAAGAGAGATCGTTCTCCTTGGCCAGGAGGGCCGCAAGCTCCAGTTGGTGGCGGGTTTCTGCCAGCGGCTGATCAATAAAAGCGGTTTCCCCGCGAAAATTATCGCCTCCACCGACGTAAAGCAGGCGGTTACCGGGGCCAAGTACATCCTCAATCACATCCGGGTGGGCGGCATGCAGGCGCGCATGCGCGACGAGATGCTCCCGCCGAAATTCGAGATGGTGGGGGATGAGAACCTCGGGGCGGGCGGGTTCTCGAACGCCATGCGCACGCTTCCCGTAATTTTCGACATCGCGCGCCGCATCGAAGAGGTGAATCCCGGCGCGATTTTCATCAACCTCACCAATCCCATGGGGATTGTGGTCGAGGCGCTGATCAAGTATTCCAACTTGAAGGTCATCGGGGTTTGCGATCTGCCCGGTACCTATATGCGCAAGGTGGCGCAGGTCCTCCAGGAGCCGGTCAGCAGCCTGAAGTTTGACTACGTGGGGCTGAACAACCTCGGCTGGTTTCAGGATATCAAGCTGGACAAGCGCAGTTGCATGAGCCGCGTCCTGGAAATTCTGGAATCCCAGAGCGAGGACGGTTTCGACTACGAGCTGATCGAGCTCTTCCGCATGATTCCGACCCGTCAGACGGGCACCTATTTCCGGCGTGCGGAGATTCTGAAGAAGCAGAAAGCTTGTTCCCGCTTTCGTTCCGAGGTGCTCCACGAAGCCGAACAGCGGATACTGAAACTCTACGAGGACGAACACCTCCACGAGATTCCCGACCTCACCCGCCAGCGCAATGCGGTCTGGTATGAAGAGACTATCCTCCCGCTTATCGAGGCTTTGGAAGACAAGGCCGAGCACAATATTATATTATGTGTGAAGAATAGCGGTTGCATCCGCGATCTTCCGGACGACAGCAGCGTGGAAATACCCACGATGGTGAGCCAGAAGGGCGTCGAACCGCAGATGGTGGGCAACCTTCCAAGATTCCTGAAGGGGGTCTACCTCGCCCTGAAGGAGAGTGACCGCCTTACGGTTGAAGCCGTCAGGCATAAGAGTAAGGACTACGCGTTACAGGCCCTCGCGATTAACCCTTTCGTGCCTTCCCTGGAAACGGCAAAAAAATATCTGGAGCGAATAGTAAAAGATGAACACATTGAATTGCATTGACCCATCCCCGGTGGCGCGGCGCGGAGCTTTCGCACGAGCGATGCGGGCCACGGCGGCGGCGCTGCTTCTTTCGGCCCTGGGCATGATACCGGCCGGTGCGGTGGACGTGAAGGGCGGAGACGGTAACGTCAGCCTGAGCAACATCATGGGCACGCCGACCCTGGTCACGGTCGTCCTGAAGGGCGGCGCGAAGGACCCCAATCTGCAGGTGGTAGAAGTGGTCGGCGAGACGATCAGTTTCACCTCCGAGCGGGGAGACCGGGTGAACTACCAGAGCGGCGATATCGACCACCTGGCCCTCCAGGGCAGCGTCGTTGCGCGCGTGGCTCCGGTGGTCACGAGCAACGTGGCGCTGCGCCCCGAGGATCAGCGTATTGTGGATCAGGGCACCACGCGGGTTGCGGAGCTTTTTCAGAACAGCAAGGACAACCAGGACCTCCGTATTCGCGCCGCGGCCTGCATGGCCGCCGATGGAAACAAGGAAGCGGAGCAGTATCTGACCTCGCTGGCGGAATCCAACAATCTCCAGGCCCGAATCGATGCCGCCCGCGGGCTCTATCTCGCCGGGAAGCCCCTTCCCGGTTCGGTGATCAAGGACGGGCTGGAGAGCAACAATCGCAATATTCGCGCCGCGGCGGCCGTGCTCGCCGGGTTGTTCAAGGACGAGAGCGCCACGCCCGAGCTTATGACCATGCTGAATGATCGCTCCGCGCAGTTCGCGGCACCGGCCGGTGTCGCTCTGGCCCGCCTCGGGAATCGGGAAATCATTCCGCAGCTTTTCTCCATGCTCGGGAGCAACAGCGATGAGAAGAACCACGCCGGCGTAGAGGGTCTTATTATCCTCGGCGGCGCGGATCTTATCGAAACGGCCAAGTACCGCATCAAGGAGGTCGATGGGCTGGAGCGCTATCGCCTGATCTACGTGCTCTTCCGGCTGGGGGATGAGGAAGGTCGCAAAGGTGCGATCCGCGTGTTTAATGAAGAGTTAACCATCAAGCCGGAAGCGGCTCTCGTGCTTGCCGCCGACAAGTACTGGGAAGCGACCCAGTATCTTCAGGAGCGCCTGAAGCGCCGGGAAGACGCCACCCCGGAGAACATGGCCTATCGCGCCCGCAATGCTGCGGCGATCATGGCCGGTGGTGATCCTTCCGCGGTGTATGTATTCCAGGAGCTACTGCGTTCCGAAAGTCCGGATTCGAAAATTCAGGTCCTGCGCCTGATTGGCGATTCTGGGGACCGGTCCCTGCTGAAGTTGATGCCGGCGTCTATCTCCAATGTGGACACCAACGTGTCTATCGAGGCGAGCAATGCGGCCATGGCCGTGGCCAATCCCGGCTTCCGCGAGCGCCTCAAGGACCTCCGGATCCAGCCGTGATTCAGCGCATCCGGCTGCTGATCGGCGGGCGGGTTCAAGGGGTAGGCTACCGGTACAGCGCCTGCGGCGAAGCCTCCCGCCTGGGACTCGACGGGTGGGTTCGGAATCTTGGCAATGGCCAGGTGGAGCTGGAGGCGGAGGGAAGCGAGGACGCACTGGAGCAGTTTGCGGCTTGGTGCCGTCGCGGCCCGCGCTTTGCGGATGTTCGTGATGTGGAAGTGGTCGCGCGCGAAACGGGCGAGAAGCGTTACAGCGGCTTCCTTGTACTCTGAGTTCGCGCGACGTTTAAAATTGATCTGGGACCTCCCGGCTCCCGCTTGCGGGAGCCGGGAGTTTCTTTCCACGGTAGTGAGTATCCCGGTCCGGCGTGTCGCGGCCCGATTTTTGAGGAAAATCTGTCGTTTGTCGTTTACGTGTAAGGCCCCATGAACACAAAACTCCTGGAACTCCGAAGACAGCACTTCAAGGCGAAAAGCAAACTTGAAGAGGATTTCCGCGCACTGGACGAGGTCAAGGTGCTCCTAGTGAAGGCCGACGAGCGCCGGCTCAGCGAGCCCCAGGATGCGCGCAAGTGGAATCGTGTGCTGGAAAACCTGGAGAATTCGCTGGACCACACCCGGGCGCGTTGCGCCTATTCTCAGGCGATTGTCGCACAACTCGCCCAGGAGTGTGCCGCGTTCGAGCGCTCGCTGGAAGGGGCCGTACTTCCGGTTGCGGTCCCGCCGCTGAACACGGAAACGTTGCCCGTGTCGGAGGCGGAAGAGTGGACCGCAACGCTGGAGACGGTGGGTGCCCTCAATCTCGAAGAGGCCAGCGTCCTCCAGAGCAAAATCGATGCGGGGGAAATTCACGACCCTTCCCTGGAGGCGGGACTCGCCCTGGCCAATCAGATGCGGCATGAGCCGGAAGCCGAGAGCCAGGTTCCAGAGGTCCGCCGCCAGTTGGTCCTGCGGGCCGCTATAGACAAAGTGGGCAAACAGGCCTTCGATGATATGACCCTGGACGAGATAAAGCTGCTCATGGCGTGCCATTCCCTCCTCACCAGCCGCTTGGAGCCCACCATGCGGGATCAGCGGCTGCGCCGCATTCTCGACGGTGCCATCAAGATCCTCCAGAAGCGAAAAGACAGCATGGAAGGGCTCTAAAGCCCGGAATTTTCGCTCGGACCGTGAAATAATTGCATCCGTTGCGCCAACGGTTTATTATATCCCCGGTGTTCCCTGTCTGGAATCCGCCCGCAGCGCCTTCCCCATGAAAAGTCCCTGTAAGCGCTGTTTCGTCCTTTTCCGCATCATGCAGGCCCCCTTTGCTTGCCATGCCGCGCGGGGGCGTAGATCCGGCGGGGAGCCGCAGCTCAATGAGTCTCGATACCAGGAGAGAATAGTGTCCACGGTTTCCACACAGCAGTCATTTTCCCGCGAAGAACTCATCCAGGGCGGCCATGGCCTCCTTTTCGGCCCCGACGCGGCGCGCCTTCCCCTGCCCAACATGCTCATGATCGACCGGGTAACCCATGTTGACCGGGACGGCGGGGCTTACGGCAAGGGGCTCCTGGTCGCGGAACTGGATATCAATCCCGATCTGTGGTTTTTCGGCTGCCATTTTGAGACGGACCCGGTGATGCCCGGTTGCCTGGGATTGGATGCCATGTGGCAGCTTGCGGGCTTCTACATGGGCTGGGCCGGCCACGTGGGGAAGGGCCGCGCGCTGGGCGTGAAAGAGGTTAAATTTACGGGCCAGGTGCTGCCGACCGCGAAGAAAGTCACCTACCGCATTGACATCCGCCGCCTGCTCGCGCTCAAACTGACCATGGTCGTCGCCGACGGCACCATGGAGGTGGACGGGCGCGAGATCTATAAGGCGAAGGAACTCAAAGTCGGGCTCTTCAGTAACACGGACGGATTCTAAGGCGTTGCCTGTACGGATGGCAGTGGTTCGTCGGCCCGGAGAAGGGTGAGTTCCGTTTCGAATCCCGAAGCGAGCACGCACCCGCCATCGGTCGTGGGGGCGAATCCGGCCATATACTGGTAGGGCAACGCGGATGGATGGAATTCCTTGCTCCACCGGAGCTGGCTGGTGTCGTCGTATCGCATCACGGCCATGTTATCGCAGGACGAGATTACCCATCCCGTTATTCGCGGTTCACCCACGGTGCCTCCGATAAAAAATCCGTCCTCCGAATCGGGTTTGATTTCGTTTTCGGAAAAGCTTCGGGGCAAGTTTCGTGCAAAGAGCAGGGCACCCTCGGCATTCAGACGGAAAAAAGCACCGTAGGTTAGAATGCCGATGCTGCCGGAGGTGCTGAGTGCCGCACTTGAAGGGTAGCCTCGGCCAAGGGGTGTCTTCCAAATGAAATTGCCGTCCCGGTCCAGTTCTGCAACTTCGAGCGAGGTATCCGGCGCGGGGGTAAGCTTCTCCGACGTCGTCTTCTCGCGGAACGTATCCAGCACCTGGACGCCGATCGTGATCCAGGAATCGTTCGCAAGGGGCAATAGTTCCGCGAGCCAGAAGTTCTCCGCGAGGGGATAGGCCAGCGTTTCCACGACGTCACCGTTTTCATCCAGCGCATGGGCATTGAAGAAGGCGAGATGTCCGGCGGTTCCTGTTTCGGTACCTACCTTGAAGCCCCCGCCGTCACGATTGGCGACCGCCAGCGGGACCTCGTTGTCGTCTCCTGGGAATTCCCTCGACCACAGCAGCTCTCCAGCCGGGTCAACGCGCGCCACAAAGAGTTCGCTGTCGCTTGTATCAAAATCCGAGTATTCCGGGAGAGACTGGGCGGCAATGAAAAAGCCTCCATCGGGGGTTTCCACGACGGTGCGAGGTTGAAGAGCGCGGTGGGGTGTTGTGACAAGGTTGGCCCAGAGCACGTCTCCGTCGGCGTCGGTGCGAAGGAGGTACAGGGATTGTGACTGATATGCATCACCATCCGATATCCCCGCCGCAATGAAGTACCCGCCGTCCGCCGCGCGAATCAATTCGAGATCGTGAAGGTACTCATCGGGAATGGGGTGAATTTGTAACCAGGTGGGTTCTGAAGCCTTTTGGTTGCAGGAATTCACCACATAGCATCCACTGACGAGAATCGTGCTGCAAAGGACGCATGAGAAGTATAGCAGGCTCTGAAGAACGGGCATGGGAAACACTCTCCCTCTAAGCAGGCATTCCCGAGCAGCGGGACAACATATCCGAACTACCCGAAGCAGAAGTTTCTGTAAACGCATTACCGAAATAGCCCAATTACGCCGAAACTATTCATCTCCATCAACGCGGGTGACCAGGGCCATTTTGTCCCACGCATCAAGGTTCCGGGCCCGCACGGCCAGGAGGACAAATCCACCGTCGTCTGTTGGAGCAAGGTCGGTGAAATATTCCATGGCGTCCGTGCCGTATTCCCGCTCCCAGAGCACGGCCCCATCCTCGTCCAGGCGCGCGGCAAACATATTCCCGCAATCGTTGAACATCCGTAGACGCCGGTTCAGGTTGTAGCCTCCGAGGAGGTATCCGCCATTCGTCGTGGGGCGAATGGTGGAGTAGTATCCAGCGAGATTGTTGGCGATCTCGCGTTCCCACACCAGTGTCCCGTCCGGGGCGTATAGCCTTAGCTGGTCCCAGTTATAGACCAGGAATCCGCCGTTCTCCGCAGGGGCAACGGAGTTAAAACTGTAGAGATTCTCATCGTCGATGACATCCCACACCGTGGCGCCGTCTGCCGCAGCCAGTTGAGCTATCCTGAAATGCTCCTCACCCGCCGGGGTGAGTTTTGCACCTTTGTCATTGGCTGCGTAGTCGAACTCGTCGGTGAACACGGTGATGTTGCCATTGGGCCCTGGCAACATGGCGACGAATCGCGTGTCGTCTACCGCATTCAAGATACGGGTCCAGATCACATTCCCATCGAGATCGAGTTTCACAATATGTGAGGGGTAGTTATACGTCTCCATTCCTTGATTATACGAGGCCAGGGCAAAGTTTCCATCCGTCAGCGCCGTCATATTCGATGCCGCGCCGCCGACTTCTTCCACCGTCCGGGACCAGAGAATTTGGCCTTCGGAATCGACACGGGCGGCATAGGTCTTTCTGTCCGAGGTTCCCGACACGACCGCGCTCTGATCGGCGGCCTCAAAAACCTGATGGAAATTGGAAAAGCCTTCATTGGGAAAGGTGGTGGTCCAGGATTCCGCGCCCGAGTCATCAAGTTTTGTCAGCACTATCGAGCGGGACAGAAATCCGGTCCCTCGAACGGAGCCGACAACAAGGTAGCCGCCGTCGGAAGCTTGGACTATGGCGGTTCCGACGAGCCCGGGGATTTCCCGCTCCCAGGTGCCCGAGAGAGCGGCGTCGTTGCAGGGGATATAGCAACCGCTGAGCAGGAGGCCGGCGACTAAGACATGACTGTAGTTGTAGTGTGATTTCATCAGGCCGACTCCCTTGTGATTTGGCCCCGACTACCGCCACCCCGAGCCCGCCGCCTTCTGTACTCTACTCCAGTAGGTGATTGCTGTCAATCGGCTTGCGCGCTCACGGCAATCGCATCAAGAAGCAGACACGCGTTGCAATGACTCGAAGCAACGTAATACTTTAGTCGAATAAAGTGCTCTCACTGGGGTTGGCGCACGATTGCGTTTGACGTCACACTACAACTATCACCGTGTGCGATTGGAGACGCAGCCCATAAGCGCTGAACGCGGCAGAACTACGTGCAACTGCGTTGCAGAGTTCGGGAGCAGGAAAGCCCCCGCTCCATACCCCGGTATTTGTGGGACTACCCTTGGCTGCGTCAGTGGTTTCCGGCCCCCCAGGGCACGGCAAGCCCCAAATCTTCCGGTGGCGCGTCGATGTAGTACAGGTCCATCTCTACCCAGCCATTGCCGCCGGGCATGTCGTCCAGGTAGACCCGGGCCGCGAAGTTATTGTCTTCGTCCGGCTGCTCCATGATGAAAGGGTGGAGGGGGCGGGATTCAATGTTCACCGGGATCACGGTGACGTTGTCCGAAGGCAGGGGGGCGAGGGAGGTGAACTCCTTCACCTGTGCGCCGTCCCACTGGACATGATCGATGGTGTATTCCGCTCCGCGAAAGTTCACAATATCCCGGCCATCGATGAGTACGCGCATGTGGGCAAACTTGACCGCCTTATCCTTGTGCTCTTCCAGCAGGCTGGCATAGAGCGCCTGCTGGGAGGCGATGGTGGACTCCAGCTCGGAGCGGGTCGGCGCAACATTCAGCGCTTCGCGGGCGGTATCCACATCTTCGGAGGCCGACGCCATGGCCTTCATCAACTCTTCGATGCCCCAGAGGGTGTAGCCGTAGCCCGGCACGCTCTGGAAGGCCTCGCAGGTCTTGCGCGTTTCCTCCAGCGTCCTGTCGAGGCGTTCTTTTCGGCCCTCATCCGGACGGTCCAAATAATCAAAGTAGGCGAAGATCGATTCCACATAGCGCAGGTTAGTTTCGATGAGCCTTCGGGTCATGTCCAGGCGGGATTGAAGGGATTCGGCGATGGCGCGATCTTCGAGGGTTGGCTTGACGGTCTCATACTTGGCGTACATGGACTCCGCGACTTCGTGGCCCTCCTCAATGGCGCTCAGCGTCTCCCGTTTCCAGGGCTTGCAGCGCAGGTAGATCTTGCGGAGCCATTCGAGATGCTCTCGGCCGCCGTCGATATTGGGGTAACCCTGCACGGGAAATTCGCCCACGCGCATGTGGTAATGAGAGTTGAACTGGCCGTAGGAAATGGGCTCGATGTGCAGCCCATATTGATAGGCTCTGGGGGAGAGCATATACAATTCCGCCATGCCCTCCGACGCATTCGGACCGAAGTGGATGGCGCAGAAGTCCCGGGCGATCTGCCGGATGTCGTCATAGGGATCCCACATGAGGCGGTAGAGCACGTAGGAGTAGGCCTCTCGTGTGCCCCATCCATCGCCCTGGAGACTGGCGAGGGCGGCGGCCCCCTTCAGATTTGGATGTTCGGCCAGGAGAAAGGTTTGCAACCCGCCCTGAAAGTACTGGCCGGAAAAGGTGGGGAAAAGGTTGGACTTGCCCCCTTCGTAGTAGTTCATGGTTTCGAAGAGCACGATGGTGTTGTGGGGCGACTGGTTGAAAGTGGGGTTGTAGGGCTGGAACCACCACCGATCGGCCCGGGTTACCTTGGGCATGACGTAGAAGTTTTTCGTCGGGATCTCGTCCGTGAAGATCTCCCGAAAGACGGCGGGCTGGGTATGTACCTCGTGATCGACGAGGCTCCAGGTGAAGTGGAAGTATTGCTTGCCGTATTCCTCCGCCACCACCTCGTGTACCTTCTTCACAAAGGTACGAAAACGCTTTGGATAGGACCAATCCGCTTCGGGCGTTTCGTGCATGATGTCATAGGGCAGGTAGTTGTCCCAGAAGCCGGAAATATCGTCGTTACAGATCTCCACGCCATCTAGTTCCGGCAGGGCGGTGAAGAGCATGCGGAACTTGTCCTGGACCGCATCCCAGAATTTTGGGTCGTTCGGATTGAGCGTGGCCCCGCGATTCTCCAGGAGAGAGGGGTGATAGGTGAATTCGTTTGCGAAGCTGAAGTACTTCATGTGCATCGCGTGGGCATAGGCGATGAGCTCGCGGGTCTTCTCCCGGTTGGCCGCGTTGACGGTGGCCTCGGGTTCTGATTCCCAGGGCACCAGGTCGAGAATCGGCGTGCCCGGAACCCAGTTGATGCTGAGGCGCAGGGCCTGCTGTATCTCTTCCCTGCTGGAGCCTCCAAAACCGGAACGGCCCCAGGCGCCACCCAGCCGGATCTTCATGGCGGGTTCCCTGGTGACGGCGACGCTGTCTGGAATGCGCCGGTATACGCGCAGCCGATCATGGAGCCAATAGAGTCCGTAGACCGTGCCAATGGTGCCGCGTGAAGCGATGGCAAAGCCCCGGGCCCCTGCGTTGTCGAAGGGCACGATGGCGTAGCCTTGCTCGTCCTCGGGGGGGGCGATCGCTTCTAGGGTTCCCGATTCCACGAGGGAGGCCGTCCGCGCGTTCTCCTTTGCACCACCCACCAGGACGACGTTCCCGGCCACGGTTCCGTCATCATCGGCGATGGTGATCGGTATACCGAATCGTGGCCCGGTCGCCTGGAGATCGGCCAGCACCACCTTCATGGCCTCGTCGCCCTGGAGCTCGGGAGAGACCACAATGGTCCAGGATTCGGCGCCGACCGGGGTGATTACTCCGGCGAGACAGAGGGCGAGGAGTAAAACAATACACCGGGGCAGTTTGGCCCTGAGCGTTCTGGCCATATTTAGACTCATTTCATTCGCGTGACGGGCGTTCATATCATATACCGAGCCGGGAGACACTGGGAGCGTAGGGAGACCGTCAGGTCTCGACAGGCTTGAAGCGGCGCGCGGCATATTCAAAAAAGGCGACGCTGGCGATAAAGCCAAGCGAGGCGACCACCAATACGGGTCGGGGCAATCCATTGGCCTCGAAGTGTTCCAGTCGCAGGATCTGGCCGACCCCGGCCGGCAATCGGTCCGTGGTGAGCAGGATGGCAAAGCTGTTGTTCATCAGGTGGACGAGCATTGCGGCGTAGATGGAGCCGGTTCGCACCGTGAGGTAGGTCAACACCATACCCAGCACGGCAATCGGCGGGATACGGAATACATCCAAATGGAAAAGGCCGAAGAGGACGCCCACCAGGATGATGGAGGGCCAAACACCCATGCGTTGCCGGAGCCCCGAGAGGATGGCGCCACGGAAGAGCACCTCTTCGCATATGGCCGGGGAGACCGCCGCGACGAAGAGCAGAAAGAGGAGCTGTGAAATGCTGCCGTCGCTGCTGAAGAGTTGCCCCATGGCCTCCTGGATTTCCTTGGGCATGGGCAGGACTTTGTTGAAGAGGTAGCTCAACTGGATGACGAGCACAATCGAAAAGAAACCGATGCTCAGCGAACCCAGAAAGCCCCACCAGGGCAATCTGCGCAGATTCAACGCAGCGCGAAAATTGACCTTTCCGTAGCCCAGGAGGAAGAGGATGGGCGCGAGGAGGAGGAGCCATTCCGTGATGAGGAGGCCGGGAAGCAAGTGCCAGGATTGCACCGTGCTTCCGAGGGTGAAGAGAACGATCAAGAGCACGGTGAACAGGCCCATGGCCATGGACGCGGTGAGGGTCTGCCGTGGCCGGAATTCGCTCCGCCGCCACGTAAGGGGAAAGCCCTTCTCCTCGGAGAGAATGACCTCTTCGCGTTGGAAAAGCCAGGCGGCGAAGAGGAGGGAGAGGGCCGCAAAGGCGGCGGTGCTGAGAAACACGGGAAAGGCGTCCAGCAGGCCCGCTTTGCCCGTCATCATGTCGCGAAACAGGAGGATGGCGTTGGCGACCGGGATGAACTGGGTCATGGCGTTCAGCTTGACGCCCGGCATGGCGGCGAAGAGGGCCGGCATGGTAATGACGATCAGGAAGGGCGTCACATAGTTCTGGGCTTCCTTGAAGCTGCGCGCGAATACGGCAATCGCCATCATCAAGGCGGAGATGAAGAAGGCGAGCGGAATCATGATCAGGAAGATCACAAGAATCGCGCTCGGCGGGAATTTCAGCTCGAAGGGGATAACGGTATCCACATTCTGCTGCACCTGACTCGCCATGAAGGCAAAGGTGGCCGCCATACTGGCCAGATTGAGGAGGCCGGCGGCCATGGCGAGGAGAAAGACGGTCAGGAACTTTCCCGCCACAATTTCCAGCTTGCTCGCGGGGGTGGACAGGAGGGTTTCGAAGGTGCCGCGTTCTTTCTCGCCCGCAGTCACATCGACCGCTGGATAGAAGGCGCCGACCGCGAGCATGACCACCATAAGGATGGGCAACACGGTGCCGAGCGCGTTTCCGGTAGTCTTGGCGGGGGGCGACACGTCCTTGCGCTCGATTTTGAGGGGTTCGATATAGTCCGCCTCCAGTCCCATGGACTTCAGGCGGACCTCCAGCATGGATTCAGCGTCTTTGTCGAGGCCGTCGCGAAGCCGGCCTGCGGCGTCCATGGATTCGAACTCGGTGGAGTCGAAACGCACCTCCACATTCACCGACTTTCCTTCACCGAGGAGCGAGGCCGCGGGGCCATCGATGAACACGATGGCTTCGAGTTCGCCCTGCTCCAGCGCGGTGGCGGGGTCGGGAACCTCCACGATCTCGATTTTCTCCACATCGGCGAGCCAGGTCCGGACGGTATCGGGTTCCGAAGTTTGAAGGGCCACGCGCGAGATTTTCTTGTCCAGACTCGCATTCTGGATCAACAGACCCTGCAATCCCACGATGAGCAGGAGGGGGTAGAGGAGCATGGGCACGCCGATCATCATGATCAGGGTGCGCTTGTCCCGCATGGTGTCGAGCATTTCTTTCTTGAAGATGGTGTTCGCGATGCGGAAGTTCATGCGGCGGGTTCCGTTTCCTCACCCACCAGATTCAGGAAGGCCTGCTGTAGATTTTGCGCGCCCGACTGGGCGTAGAGTTCTTCCATCGTGCCCACCGCCATCAGATCGCCTTTGTAGATGAGACCGACACGGTCACAGAGCATTTCCGCCTCGGTCATGTAGTGGGTGGAAAAGATGATGCTGTGGCCCCGTCCCTTGGCGTCGCGAATAAAGTCGAGGATCGCACGACTGGTCATGATGTCCAGGCCCATCGTGGGCTCATCCAGAATCAGCACCTTCGGATCGTGCAGAATGACTCGGGCGATGGAAACCTTTTGGGTTTGTCCCGTGGAGAGGGCCTCACAGCGCCGATCGAGAAAGGGCTTCATATCCAGCATGCCCGCAAGGGTCTGGATGCGGTAATCGATGTAGGCGTCTTCCATGCCATAGAGGCGTCCGAAATAGCGGAGCACCTCCGTCGCGGTGAGCCGGCCGTAGAGCTTCGTATTCCCGGAGAGAAAGCCAATATCCTTGCGGATGTCGTCCTTCGCCTGATCCGTGCGAACATCGCCCACCCAGCAGTAGCCGGAGGTGGGGGAGATAATAGTGCCGAGCATCCTGAGGAGAGTCGTCTTACCCGCGCCATTCGGTCCCAGGAGACCAAATACTTCGCCGGGTTCGACGGTAAAGGTGGCCCCTTTCACCGCCTCCACAGCCTCGCCGCGAGGGGGATAAAAGACTTTGCGTAATGATTCTGCGCGTAGCATGGGCTCTCCTGGAATTAAATGCCCCTAAGGTTGGCAATTTCACGGGGAACAAGTCAAGAGAAGGATGAAGTTTGAAGGATGGAAGACGAATTTGAACCCCACCCTTCTTCAAGCTATTGGCTTTCCGCCTACAGCCTAGTCTTAGACTTCATCCCTCAGGCCTGGGTTTTCTTTCCTCGAAATATGGAGTCGACCGTGTTCCGAAGATACTGTTCATCGGTTATCCCCGCGATTGCCCCGTCGGGAAACTCGACTTTCTCCCGGAAATGTTCCGTCAGTTCTTTGAAAACGCGGACCCGTGCGACCGGGTCGAGGCCATCCCGCCTGAGCAGCGCACGCACCAGCAGATCGGCCTCTTCGGGGCTCACCTGCTGGCGAAGGCGACCTTCCAAGTGGGGGTGGTCCCGGAACGAGTTGTATTTGCCCGGCAGGACTTTCGCAAAATCCGGGGGAGAATCCTGGGGGAGGTAGGTGACGATGGAATTGGCCGCGATATCACCCAGGCGCTGGTTTCGGGAATTGAAGAGCATCGTTCCACCTCCGAGGGCATAGGCAATGGGGAGCATATCCACGACCCGAATCAGATTGCGCAAGACGATCTGGTTCAACTGGAGGCGCAGCCCCCCCGCATCCATCACCCGCAAACGGAGGATACGCTTGCCCAGAGTCTGCCCGCGAAAGCGCCACTCCATGACAATACGGTAACCGAAGCCAAAGGCAAACACGAAGATCGTCGCGAAGGCGAAACCTACGTTGCCCACCAGTACCCCGCTGGAACCCGCAATGCTGAAGGCGGCCGACGAGACGGCCGCGATCACCAGCAGATCGATCAGCCAGGCCAGAAAACGGGTGAAGGGTCCGGCAAGATAAAGGGAAAAGGCAACCCCCTCGGGCGTCTGAATCAAAATTCGTTTTCGGAGATCGTGGATCATGCGGGTCGGGCATCTCCGGTGGGTTTGAGGGCGTCGGATCCACGGCCCGAGCGGCTCAGATAAATGCAGAGGGCCGCCAGTTCCAGCGTACCGAAACTTATCTTGAGCCAATAGGGAAGATAGGGTTCGTGATACTGGGAGAAGAACGACTCGATAATGCCCGCCCACACGAGCATGATAGCGACTCCGGTGATAAGCGTGACGAGATCCGGGCCCACGGCGCGGAGGCGCGCACTGAGGACGTGGTGATCGCCGAAGCCGATCAGGGCGTGGGCGAGCACCAGTCCCGCCTGGCCCGCGAGGAAGATGGCGGGCAATTCGATGGAGCCGTGGGGGAGTAGCCAACCGAGCAGAAAGACGGTCTGGCCGTCGGCGACATAGTCGAAGACGACGGCCCCGAGGATGACGCCGTTGTAAAACAGCACGAGGAAGGTGCCGAGGCCAAAGGTCATGCCCAGGGCGAGGGCGGTGATGCTCACCCGGATGTTATTCTGCATCAACTGGGCGGAGAACATGCTTCGCGAGCCCGACATGCGGTCCTCGGTGACCGACTCCTCCCGGGCCACGCGATCGGAAGGACTGCCCATGAGGTGATCGAAGGGCAGGATCACCCGTTTCGCGGGGGAATCGGTCGCAACCACGAGGGCCCCAAAGGCTGCGCCAATCAGCGTGACAAAGAGCGTCAGGTGGAAGGCGCGAATATGCCGGCGGAAGGTCTGGGGGAAGGTTTTCAGCGCCCACTCGCCGACCTTGATGCGGCTGGAGTCCCGGCGCACCTCGTGTACCTCCGCGTAGGCGCGCGCCACCAGGTTTTCCAGGTAGCGGCGGGTCGTGGGCTCGGCGGAGAAGGTGCTGATCCGCGCCAGGTCGGAGGCCGTGCGCTGATACAGATAATTGAAGCGCTTCACCCGTTCCAAGGGCAAAGGATTGCCCGTTCGCTCTTCCAGGATGGTGAGCAATTGGTCAAGCTCGTCCCAGTAGGGCTGCTCGGAGGCGATGAATTTTTCGAGATCGATAATCATAGGAGTTGCCGCTGTTTTACGCTTACGTACTGGGCCACCATATCGCCGCACAGGCTTTCGTGGCCCGCGAGGTGCATGTCCACGCCATGACGGTGAAGGCTGCGTTGTGTTTCGCGAAGACTCTGCCATTGCAGGTGCCCGCCGAGCCGCGCGTATATTTCGTCGGCGCGCTGGACCTCGCCCTTGCTGAACAACGGCCGCACATGACCGGGGGTAATCATGTTTACCATGACCAGGTGTCGGTTGCTCAGCAACTCAAGATTTCGGCTGAGACTTTCCGCCAGCACGGGGTCATCCAGATTGGTCAGAAAGACGACCAGGGCACGCCGCCGCAGCCGCATGCGGATGAAAGTACAGACGTCTTCAAAATCGGGATTCACGAGGCGGGGCTGAAGAGTGTAGAGGGCTTCCCGGCAGCGGTTAAAATGGCCCCGCCCCTTGCTCGCGCGAATAAAGGAGTGGACCTGATCGCTGAAGGCCACCAAGCCGAAGAAGTCTCCCTGCTTTTCCGCCACCACACCGAGGAGCAGGGCAGCCCGCAACAGGAGCTCCAGTTGGGCCTCGGGCTCCATGCCCGGGAGCCGTCCGGGAATCGACCGCGCGCTCAGGCGCGAAGCATCCACCACAACATAGACCTCCTGGGTGCGCTCCACCTGGTAGGTCTTGGTGATGGGGTGTCCGCGCCGCGCGGTCGCCTTCCAGTGGATGTCTTCGTAGCTGTCGCCGGGGATGTATTCTCGCAGTTGCTCAAATTCGCGCCCTTTGCCAACCAGGCGCTGGGCGTGCATACCGGCACCCTCGCGGTTGAGGAAAAGGGAAGCCATCCGATTCCGTTCCGCCAGGAGGTTCGGATAGACACGAAGTTCCGCGCGCTGGTCATACTGGCGGCGGATGGCCCAGAAGCCCAGCGCGGAAAGCTCCTCCACATAGACGCCCGTGATGTAGTGCTGGCCCCGTTGGGCGGGCAGGCACTCCCAGGAAAGGGGATAGGTGCCCGCGGCGCCCGGCACGTGCACGGTCAGAACGGGCAGGGCTACCCGCAGTGCGGTGGGAAAGGCCAGACCTACGCGGATAAGTTGCGTGTGGGGCGTTTCGGATTCCTTCACGAGGGAAGCGACAAAAGCACCGGGCCGCTGAAGGGAATAGCGGCTGATCACCGGCAGTTGCACGGTGAAGGCCGGTGCGGCGCGAAGGCCGCGGGCGAGGTCCCAAATCACAATCACGGCGGCGAGGAGGAATAGCGCCAGGCAGGGCAGGGCCAGTCCGGGCGCGAGGCCACCCACCAGACCCAGAGGAAGGCCGAGCCAGGCGCACCACCATAGCAATCGTGAGGTTGGGGCACTCATCGCGGCACGGTAACCGTCGTGAGCAGTTCCTGGATCACTTCTTCCACAGTCAATCCTTCAATCTCGAATTCCGGCCGCAAAACGAGGCGATGGGCCAGAACCGGTATGGCGAGGTACTTGATGTCATCCGGGGATACGAAGTCCCGCCCGCGCAGGGCCGCATTTGCGCGGCTGGCCAGCAAGAGCGCCTGGGTCGCGCGGGGTCCGGCCCCTACCAGGATGCTGCTGCAAGATCGGGTTTTACGGACGATGGAGACGGCATAGCGGATGATCTCCTCGCGCACGGAAACGGTTTCCATGGCCTGCCTGCATTGGACCAGGGCCTCGGCGGTCAGTATCGGCGCCACGCTGTCGTCATGGAGTACACGTTCCGGCGCACTGGCGGAGAGGGAGCGGTAGGCCAGCATCAATTCCTCATTCTCTTCCGGGCAATCCATGCGGATCTTGAGCAGGAAGCGGTCTTTCTGCGCCTCGGGGAGGGGATAAGTGCCCTCGTATTCGATAGGGTTCTGGGTGGCAAAGACGGAGAAATTCGGGGCCAGGGTGTAGGTCTCCCGGTCAATGGTGACATTCCGCTCCTGCATCGCCTGCAACAGGGCGCTCTGCGTCTTGGCCGGTGCGCGGTTGATCTCGTCCGCCAGCAGGAACGTGGTAAAAATGGGGCCCTTGACCAGGGTGAATCCATTCTCCTTCATGTTGAACACGTTGGTCCCGATGATGTCCGTGGGCATCAGGTCCGGCGTGAACTGGATACGACCGAAATCGCAGCCGAGCACCTTCGCCAGCGTACGCACCAATAGGGTCTTGGCCACGCCCGGCACCCCTTCGATCAGGGCGTGCTGGCCGGCGAATATGGCCACCAGGGCATGATCCACCACCGCCTGCTGGCCGATAATGACTTTCCCAATTTCAGCGCGGGTGCGCTGCAGCACCTCGTGGAGCTGTTCGATACTGTAATTCAAGGAGGCTGTCCTTTCCCATCGGGCGGCGGCTGGCCGCTTTACCGTTATTTGTGACGTAGTTCCCGCGCGATTTCATTGTACGCCGCGACCAGTTCTTCTTCCGTGCCGTGCTTGCTTTCACTATTCTTGCGCGATGCCGCGATTTGCCGCACCTGAGAGAGTTTCGGGTCGTGCTGGAACTGCTGGCACCATTCCCGCACACAGGTTTCCAATAGTTCGGACCGGGGAATGAAGCGCACCAGAAGATTGTCGAGTCCGTCCTGGTGGCTGCGTTCCGACGAGGTTGCCGCGGCAGGACGTTCATTCACTTCACGACGCGGGATCAGTGTGGCGGCATGATGCCAGACAAACAGGGCACCGAGCAGTACAAACCCGAAGACGACACCATGGAGGCGATAGCGCCGCACGAGGGTCATAATCCGGTCTTGTTGCTGCGTGCCCAGATGGGCCTCGCTGAAGAGTACCGTCCCGTTTCCGCCCATCAACCACGACAGTAGTTCCGGGTTTCTGTTGTTGCGGAGCGCTTCGTTGCTCAGAAAGAAGGCGTCGCTGCAAACCACTACCGAGCCGGAGCCGACCTTGCGTTCCATCACACCGACCCATGGCGATTCATCGTCCGACGTGGCTTTGCCGTATAGGGCGGTCCAGCCTTCTTCGGGTGGGATAAAATAGAGTCCCGAGCGTCCCTCCAGGCGTGGTTGAACGGGAAGGGCGTCGTCCAGGCGCTGAAGGTAAGTCACCGCCTCGGGTTCTTCGAATCCGTATTCGAAGTCCCACCGCTCGGAAATATCTTCCACCGGAGGACCGAAGTCCATGATTTCACCCTGCGCATCGGTTTCGTCTTCCGGGGCAGCTTCTTCCGCAGGTTCCTGTTCTTCGTCGGAGGCTTCAGCGGATATGGGGGGAGTGTCCGCCTCGGTCTTCGTCTCTTCCTCGCTGGTGGTGTCGCTTTCCGTCGCAGGCGGTGCTGGTGTCGACGATTCACGGTTTTTGTCGGCGGCCCGATCCCTGTCGCGAAGCGCATCGTCCAGCGCATCCAGCGATGCCTCGTCCCCAATCGGGAAGAAGGCGATAATGATTCGCCCGCCGGTGGCCGCGAAGCCTTCGAGTACGTCGAGCACGGGAACGGGGTCGGGCCCAACCGCCGCGCCGGCGATGAGCAGCGTGGAGCCTTTTCCCAGAGGGAGCTCGCTGAAGTCGCCGATATAACGGTCGGTCTCGACGCCCTCAAGGCGATCGAGTGCGTTGTAGAGCGCCATCATGCCCATGGGGTCGGAGCGATAGGTGGAGTAAGGGGCGAAGGTCGTGCCGCTTTCGCCGCTCAGGCCGAAAACATACACCAAAACGGCGACACCGATCACAGCGGTGAGGGAGCCTGCGGCCAGAACGAGGTTGCGTCTACTCAACCGCATGGCGCAGGCGCTCCTGTTGGGCGTGCATCTGGTTGAGCACTGCGGCGTTGGCTTCATGCTCGCCGTACCAGACGGATTCGTAGATCAGGGCCAGCCGGGAAAACAGCGCGGGGGCTTCGCCGAGGCTGCTGGCCCGCCGTCTCAGTTCCTGATGATAGTCCATATTGGATTTGAAACGCGCAATGCGGATCACTTCCCGCCGCGCGAGCGTGGCCAGCATGGAAAAGAACAGGGCACGCGCCGCGAGGCGGTAATCGCCGGTGTTGGCAAGCTCCTGGGCCAGGCGAAACCATTCGTCTTCCGGCAGATCGGCTGCCGTGGTGGCCTCGTCTTCCAGGTCGGGGGTTTTGGCTTCCAGCGGCGCTACGGCCACTAACTCGGTTGGCTGCCGCTGGCGATAGGATATCCAGACCAGATACGCGGTGACCATGACCAGAAGCGCACCGATCACGACCGTCAAGATTCGGAGGGAAGGACTGAATCCGCTGAAGAGCCCCTTCTGCGGAGCCTGGGGATCGTCACCATTGAGCCAGTCCGTGAAATCTTCCCACTTGTCATCGAGCCACTCCATAAAGGCTTTTGCACGGTCACGAACATCCTGGGCAAAGTCATCGATGGCCTGGAGGAGCCAAGGCAGTTCGCCGTCCGGAGGGGCTTCACGCGGCATGCGCCAGGTATAGCGGGCGTCGTCGAGTTCTTCCTGGAGGGCCGTATCGAGGCTTGCCGCAGGCGGGGAAGTCTGGGGCTGGGCCTCGACACTCTGGAAGGGGAGCCCGCACCCGAAGGCGAGCATCGTCAGGACTGTGGCGGTGCCCAGGCTCCGGCGTTTCCGGATTCGCTGGAGGCTTACCTGAAGGTCCGCCCCTGTTTTTCGTGAAAGCCCGTCGTGACAGCGCAGTGCGTAGGCCGCTTTTAACACCGGATCCAGGGCGAGATAAATCAGTCCGCAAATCATCGCCGTGAACACGCTGTTGTCCGCCAGGGCCGAGGGGTTTCTGGCGTAGAGCGTATCGGCACCGGTGAGGATGTGAAAGAACTCGATGCCGAAGAAGACCGTTCCGCCGATGCCCAGGGCGAGCACGGTTGCCACGGGCGAGAGCGGTAACATGGCCAGAAGAAAGAGGATGCCATAGAAGGTGCCAAGGGACATGAAGAAGGACATTCCGTCCAGTCCCTGCTGAAGTCCATCCAGCACGGGAAAGGTTACCAGATACACGATTCCGCCGCCCACGATCATGATCGGGCTGCACAACCAGAGCAGGGCGTGATTCTGGCGAGGCCAGAGGAGGGCCTGACCGAGAGCGTCACGGGCCAATTGCCGCACGCTGCCCGTCCCGCCATCGTCCAGGAGGGTGACGCTCTGGTACCAGGCCACCGAATAGGCCATGGGGATCAGGGTCACCATGCCCACGGGGTAGACCACGATGACCGTGGTGTGGATGAGGGCCTGGCGGCACAGGGTCCGAAAAAACTGTCCGGCGCTCCAGGGGGCCATTTCGCTGTCCATCAGCGTGGACTGCAAGTGCTGGCCGAAGCGAGATTGAAGGGTTTTCATCCAGACGAAGAGGAGCGCCAGCAGCAGGGCACCCGTGCTTGCGAAGCTATAGGCCTCGGGGCTGTGGGTCATGGCGGACCAGTAGAAGATCGCCGCCACGATGAATGGCAAGGTGCCGACCAGATAGAGGGCGACTGCCACCGCGCCGGTTCGGAAGAGCAACTGGAGCGCCTCTTCGGCCAGCAGGAGCGCGGAGAGGAAGCCACGGTTCTGTTCACCGTTCGCGGTCAAGGAGAACCCTTCCCGCCGCTGGGCTCGGGTTGCGTCCCGAGAGCTTCCACAACCTCTTCCTCGGGCTCGTCCGCGGATGAATCGTCGAAGGACTCGGTTTCAATCTCGTGGAACTCGGACGGAATTAGAAGGAGTGCGCGGCCGACCCCGTAGAAGGAGAGCCACAGTACGAAAAGGGCGGCGAAGAACTGAAGCGTCGGGATGACCGGCCAGCGCTTGTGTTCTGCCGTGCCGCGGGCGGAAGCCAGGGCCTCAATGCACGATGCGCACAACAGTTTGTGATCGTGTTCCGTGACGCATTCGCGACAGTAGTGTCGGCGGCAGGAGGGACAACGGGCCACGGCCTCTCGCTGGCCGTGGTTAAAGCACCGTGTGAGGGTTAGTGAACCCAATCGCCCGTCCTTCCGTTGCGGGGTATCCCGCGCCTCGTCACGACTATCCTACCACCGGCAGCCGATTGGTATTCATCCAAGATGTCGAACACGTGTTCCAGCCCCGATAGCAGCGTATGCTTCGGGAAAGTTGCGAATCGCCCCCGCGCTGCCTGGGCCGCCCCAACTATATACGCGATTGCTTGTCCCCTGCGCAATTTTTCGAGACACCCGGATCATGTAAGTCTCGCGGAATGACCTGATTCTACGGTGAGGAGAATGGGAGAGAGGGTATCGTATAAATCTGATCGGAAGTTGCTGCGTGGGGCGAATGGCGGCTGGGGCCGTTCTTATTTTTTGCGCAGGTGCTCCGGCATGACCATGCGCCGGCCCGGTGCGGGCGAAGGAGAGGGGGCTGCGGGCCGCTCGTTGTCACGGCGCTGTGCCCGGCGCGAGGCCCGGCGATTTTCCACCGCCTCCATGACGTCGTTCATATCGCTGCCTTCCTTGGACACCAGCCGTTGCCGCAGATCGTGGATCGCCTGGGCACATTCCCGGTCCAGATTCACCAGACAGCGCTGGCAAAGACGCTTGGCGGTGCTGATGGCGGGTGCCCCGCACCGGCCACAGGTAGCGTGATTTTCCTGAGATATGTTGTCGATGCGCCCCTCGCGGAGCATCCGAAGGACGCAGTCCAGCCCGACACCGGCCTCGGCGGCTACTTCTTCGGCGTTCAGATGGGATTCACGGGACAGGACATCCTGTATCCGACTGAAGTCGACGTCCTCTTCCGACTGGCAATTCGTGCATACCTCGGAGACTACTTTGTTGAAGAGTTTGTCGCACCGGGCGCATTTTGCGATTCGAAAATCCAAGCCTCAAGCCTCCAAAAATCCCTGCCAAAGTATACCACCCCGCGCCCTTCTTGCGCCCAGTCTATCTTTTAGCATGTTGGAGCACTTTTTTCAATGCGGAGACAACTTCGTGAACGTTCTTGTCCGACAACTGAGGATGAAGCGGCAGGGAGATGATCTCCCTGGAGGCGGTGGCGGCCACGGGACAGCATTCCGGCTTCATCCCCAGCACGTCCCGGTAGTAGGCGTGGAGGTGAAGGGCATGGAAGTGTACGCCCGTCCCAATATTCTCCTGGCGGAGATCGAAGGCGATTTCGTCCCGGTTCCGGGTTAGTTGGTCCAAGTTGAGTCGGATCATGAAGAGGTGCCAGGCATGGTCCACTTCGGGCCGCACCAGCGGCAGCCGAATTTCGGGAACGTCCTTGAGGACTTCGGTGTACATTCGCGCAAGGCGTTGGCGAGCGGCTTTGAAGGTGGCAAACTTCTTGAGTTGTTCCACGCCCATGGCGGCACTCACGTTGCCCATGAGGTATTTGAAACCCGGCTCGTGCACCTCCAGTGGTCGCGCGATGGCGCTCCGGCCGTAGCGGTCCCAGGCGGTATGGTCCAGCCCGTTCGTCGCCAGGGAGCGGAGATGGGCGGCCGTTTCCGGATCGTCCACCGCAAGCATGCCACCTTCCATGGTGGTGATATTCTTGATGGAATAGAAACTGAAGCACCCGAACTGGGAGTCGGCACCTACGGGTACGCCCCGGTAGGACGCCCCCAGCGCATGGGCCGCATCTTCTATCAGGGGTATCCCATGGCGCGCCGCCACCGCCCGCAGGGCGTTCAGGTCACAGGGGTGACCCGCGAGATGGACCGGGATAATGGCCCGGGTACGCTCGGTGATGGCGGCCTCGGCCGCTGCGGGGTCCAAATTCAGTGTCTCGGGGTCCACATCGGCGAAAACGACTTTCGCGCCCATATTCAGTAGCGTGTTACCGGTGGACGCCCAGGTAATCGGCGGGGTAATTACCTCATCGCCGGGTTTGATGCCCAGGTGGACCAGGGCAAGATGAATGGCCGCCGTGCAGGAGGTTACCGCAACGGTGTGGCGGGCCGAGACCGTCCGGCTGAAGGCCGCTTCGAAGGCCGCGATGTGGTGGCCCGAGGTCAGCCAGCCGCTTCGCAGCGTCTCCAGCACAGCCTGTTCTTCCTCTTCGCCCAGGCTTGGGCGACTCAGGGGCACGAAGCGCGCCGCCACGGGATCGCCGCCCTCGGAGACGGGCGTGGCGAGGAGATGTTTGACCCGCTGCGCGTTGAAGTAGGCTTCGGCGAAGGGATCGGCGGCCATGGCCTGGATATACCCAAGTAACTCGTGGATGCCTTGCTCGATGGAATGGCTGCACCGGAAGCCCGGCAACCGAACCGCCTTGTCGAAGTTCACCCGATAGGTCCGGCGGTCATCGTCGTCCGTGGCCCGGTCGATCACCGTGCCGGGCACCAACGCCGCCACACGCTCCGCCAGATCGGACACACGGACGTTCAGGTCATTGCAGCCCAGATTGAAGACTTCTCCCCGTACCGAGGATTCTGGAGCATTCAGCATTGCGAGGTAGCCCCGCGCGGCATCATCGACGTGGAGGAAGGGACGCCACTGCTGGCCGCCACCCCGAATTTCGATTCGACCGTGGCGGAGCGCGGTTGCGGCCATCTGGTTTATGGCCAGATCGAAGCGCATGCGGGGGGAAACCCCGAAGAGGGTCGCCGCCCGGACCACCACGGGGGCAAAACTCTCGGAGGCCATGGCCAGCAGTCCCTGCTCGGCAGCGAGCTTCGTGCGTGCGAAGGTGGAAACAGGATTGGCCGGGCTGGCTTCATCCAGCCATTCGAAGACACCTTGCCCGTACACCGAACAGGAGGAAGCCAGAATAAAACGATCAACACCGGCCTGGACGCAACCACGGGCGAGTTCCAGGGTACTCTCTACGTTCACATCCCAGGCCATGTCCGGATCGAGGTCACAGGACGGGTCGTTGGCTAGCCCCGCGAGATGGATGACCGCGTTGACCCCGGAGAGCAGGGCACCCAACTCCTGAAGCCGCCGTACATCGCCGTCCAGTAGCTCGAAATTGGGGTGGGTGCGGCAGGCCTCAAGCCCCTCAAAGCCGTAGCACCCCCGATCCACGACACGGACGGCCCATCCGGCCTCCAGCAGTGGAGGAATGAGCCTGCAACCGAGGTATCCCGCCCCGCCCGTAACCAGAACGCGCATGCAATATCACTCCAAGCCACCATGCCAAGGCCTGACGAGTTAACTTCGAACTCGAACACCAAAGGAGATTTCCGATTCTCTGTCATTCCCGCGAAAGCGGGAATCCAGAGACCGTGCGACGTAAACCTCGCGAAATCGCTGGATTCCCGCATGCGCGGGAATGACAGTGCTTCTGTAAGTCTCCATTTCGATCCTCGACAGACCGACACTAAATCGACAGGCCCTTCAGCCGGGGAGTATAGCATGTGGCAGAAAGGTCTGCCACGTCGTGGGAGTTTCTGTCCAAGCCATTTTTCTGGTATGGTTTCAGTATACGCGGCGCGAGGCTTCCTTCCGTCCATTCGCGAATACAGGCCCGACGGTTCATTCATGAAGAACAACAATCCAAAGAGCAGACCTGAGTTCCGGCAACTGGAGTTCGGTTTTGATGGACCGGCGCTGGAAGCGCCTCCATCGAAGGGCGTTGCCAAGAGTCCCCCCGAATCGAGTGGTGGGCGCGCGCCCTGCCGCGCCGCGGCAACCTATCCGGATCAGCGAACCGACACGCTCCAGCGAATCGCCGATAGCCTGCACCGGGAACTGACTGCGGCCACCGGGGTCGACATTCGCCTGCGTATCACGAACAACACATCGACGATGATGAGTTTGCGCTACGAGTCGGCGGGGCGGCGCGCCCTGGTGGGCCTCCACCATATGTTTCTGGAGGCCCCGGACGATGTCCGAAAGGCCCTCTCCGCCTGGATCGTGAAGCCCAGCGCCAAGGTGCCCGGAAAGAAGCTGGAGGCCTACATCGCCGAGCGGCGGCACCTGATCGCGGCGAAGCCGCCCAAGACGGTCGCCCTGCGTACCCAGGGAGAGTTTTTCGACTTGAGCACCCTCTTCGACGAGGTAAACAAGTCCGAATACAACAATGAGGTTACCACGCCCATAACCTGGGGCAAGATGCCAGCCCTTCGGAGGAGGCGCTCCATTCGTTTCGGAAGTTATTCTCCGGGCGAAGACCTCATTCGGGTCCATCCCCTGCTGGATCAGGAGTTTGTGCCGCTCTTTTTCGTCCGTTACATCGTTTTCCATGAAATGCTCCATGCCCACATGGGGATCGAGGAATCGGCGACCGGTCGGCGCAAGATTCACCCTCCCGAGTTCCGGCGTCGCGAGGCGGCTTATTGCGACTACGCGCGGGCCCTCGCCTGGATGGAAGACGAAAAAAATCTGAGGCGGCTCCTGCGCACGCCTCGCGGCTAATTGGGTTAAGCAGGGCAATCGGCGGAACTATGCAACCATGCTGAAAATGTGGACGGCCCTCATGGGCTCGTTGAAGATTCTTGTGCTCGCAGGGATCATCGGCGCGATGTCGATGCTCGTGTCCTATTTTGTGGTACACACCCTGGCGAAAGACTTCGTAGCCGGGAAAGCCGTCGATCCGGCCGTGCTCCGCCGCGCGAATGTGCTGCGTGATTTCAGCAACGAACTGGCCGTGCTCTGCAATACTTATGCGCAAAGAATTCCGGCGGATCCCACCCAGGTGTCGGCCCAATCCCTGGACTGGTTGGAAAAGGTGGCGCGACCCGAGCTGCAATTCCTACAGCGCCGAATGGACGAAGTGATCGAGGACGACAGCACGGAGTCAGCCCAACTGGAGGCCACGGTCGCCCGGTGCGCGGCGATGGCCCGGCACCCGCAGGATGCCACGCTCCGTTCGGCAGCCTTGCAGGAGGCGGCGGCAACCATAGCGCTGGTTGAGGCGTGGATCGCCTCTGAGGGTGTGGAAAAGCGCCTGTCCAGACCGGCAGTCGACGGCCAGTTTCCGTGAGCGGGGGCCTGCCGTGTTTGGTGCGACGCAACCATCGGGCGTACAATAGGTTAAGAAACCAGGTCGGCAACGCGAAAGGATTTCCTGTGATGTTTTTCCCACTGGCTTGTACCGTAAGCAACTGGGAACTAGAGAGGATGATTCTATGGCAAGGATGGCGCTGCAACGTGCGGGGTTGCGCATGAGTGGCACGTCTACCGAGACCGACGAACAGTTGATGGAGGCCCTGGACGCTGGCGATGACCAGGCCCTCGCAGAGCTCGTCGAGCGCTATCAGAATGACATCTTTCGCTTCTGCCTCCACTATATCAAGAATATTGAGGTGGCCAAGGAGATGGCGCAGGAGACTTTTCTCCGAATTTACACCGCCCGCTCCCGCTTCGAGGTCAGCCGGAAGTTCAAACCCTGGATGCTCTGTATTGCCCGCAATCTGTGCCTGAACGAATTGAAGCGACGGAAAATGGTGCAGATGGAGACGCTGGAGGAGTATGCGAGTTCCGCCCGTGAAGAATCCGGCGAGATCCTCAAAGCGCCCGAGGACAGCCCCTACGAATTGCTGCTGACTCAGGAGCGCCATCGCTATCTCTTCGATGTGTTGGACGCACTGCCGGACGAGGCACGAGAAATAGTAGTTTTACGGTATTTCCAGAAGCTTTCCGCACGTGAAATCGCCGACATCGTCGATAGCACGGAAGGCGCTGTCCGGACGAGGCTGCACCGGATTCTGAAGCAGATGCGTGACGGTTTTACCCTTGATCGAGAAGACATGTGATGACGAACACCGAACACAGCAGGCGCGATGACGCCCTTGGCCTTTTACTGGCCGGTGATGACCATGCCGAGGGCATGGACGCCGCCCGTGCGCTTCTCCTGCAGGATCGTGTGTTTCGTGATGAGTTTGAGTCCCTTCAGCGTGTCGGTGCTTCCCTGGAAGAAGTGGGCGAGGTTATGCACCATCGTGCGGGGACCGTCGACCTTCTGGACGATGTGTTTGACTCGATTGCCCACATGGCCTTTGAGGATCTCGGCGCGACCAAAGCGAACCCCTACGGCGATGTGGAGCGCGAGTTGCGCTCCATGAGAAAGACCATAGACGCGCAGATTCCCCAGGTTTCGCTGGTTGCCGACATTATGGCCGCCGTGGCTGCGAGCCGGAAATCCGACGCGGAAGTGGAGCGTCCCTTTGCCAGTGTGGCGTTGGCGTTGAACGGTTTGGGATCAACCCTGAATTCCTTGGCGCCCGAAGTGGCGCTGGTCGAACCGGTGATGGAACAGGTTGAGCGCAGCCATACGAAAGAGCGGGTCGTAACGCCTTTCCGTGCGCGTCCCGCAGTATCCGAAGCACGCATGGTATCCCGGCGTCGTGCTACCTGGCCTGCCATGGTCGGTTGGGCCGCCGCCGCTGGCTTCTGTGCCGTGTCGGGGTGGATGTATTTCGCGGGCCAGCCGGGGAATACCCCGGACTCGAGCCGGATTGCCAAATTACCTTCCCCGGATTCCAATGCCAGCTCCCTGGACAACGACGAAGTGACGGGGCGGGTGCGTCCCTTCGGTACGGAAAGCGCTTCCGGATCGGAGCAGGCCACGGCAGTGACGCCCCAGGATTCGCCAAAGTCCCGGATAAAGGAGCCGATCACACTACAGGACGCCATTAACGCCCGCCGCAGCGAGTTGCTTTCCCAGAATAACGACTTTGCCTTGCTGGCTTCACTGACTGGCGATGAGGCGAGCGAACTGCTCAAGAGCATGGATCTCTCGGTTGAAGCGCTCCTGGGCGCCGCTCAGTTCCTTTCCACGGATGAGGCCATCGCGGTGTTGCGCGCGGCGATTGCAGAGCATCCGGACGATCCCCAGTTGAAATACGCCCTGGCGATGAACCTGGAGGGCAACCCCGAGGCCGTGGAGGAGCGCATGCAGCAGCTCACTCAACTGGCGTCGGCAGACAGCGACAACAGCCTACCCCATTACATGCAGGCGGCCGACTATTTTGAGCAGGGCGATATGGCCCGTGCGCTGGAGGCGCTGGGCAAGGGCTCGTCCTATGGTGACGCCAGCGCGTACACGCTGGAGAACGCCAATCAGCGGGAGGCGGCCCTCGTCGCCAGCGGTCTGGATGTGGACACGGCGCGTTTTCTGGCCCTTTCCACGGCGGGAAGCGGCGAGTATTCGGATATTACCGCGCTTCGGAATGAACTACTGGATTTTGGCGCCCACTATGAGCAATTGGGTGAATACGAAACGGCCGAGCAGATCTACAACGCGGTCAACGAGCTTGGCGAGCAGTTGGTCGCAGGGGCCGCGATGGCGGTGGAGCAACAGTACGGCTTGGAGACGCAGCAGGACGCTATCCTCGCGATTCAGGGAATCGCGGAAGTGTTCCAGCAGCCGGAAACCGTGGCGCTCCTCGGTGAGACCCTCGGATTCCTGGCCGATAGCATTGTGGACGTCACCC
Organism: Candidatus Hydrogenedentales bacterium; assembly: GCA_942492815.1. GTDB lineage: Bacteria > Hydrogenedentota > Hydrogenedentia > Hydrogenedentales > JAEUWI01 > JAEUWI01. The sequence continues at coordinate 2,230,130 of OW818658.1, forward strand.
AGTATATCGCCGCACGTCAGGATATGGTTATCAACTCCGCGAGTTTGGCTCAATTGGACTGGAGCGCCTTCTTGAATCACGTCATGAACAGCGGCGATCTGAACGTCTCCGGTTTCATCCGCTAATCCACCAACAATTTGGCGCTGGCTCGTTCAGAGCGCAGCGCCAATTTCTTTACAGGCCTGCGAGACCACGCTGGCCACCGAAGCGCTCATGGCCTCGGCCACGCCCGCAAGCGAGGAATCGGAATGGAGGCTTTCACCTCCTTCGCCCACGGGGAGCGGCGTCTCTCCCGTTACGTAACCCTGCCACAGGCTCGCCCCGCTCTCCGTGTCCCGAATGATACATATGATCTCGACTACAGCCGCCGGCGTCCCGCGGTTGTAGTCTGCTTCAAAGCGGCGGAGTTCCCCCGTAAGTATGAAATTGGGGCGGGCGATATTCGCAGCGTCGTCGACTTCCGAAAAGCCCTCGAGCTTGATGAGCCCATCCGTCAGCGCCCGGTTTACCATGGTCGCGGGGAGGTCGGCCCACTCCGCGTTCTGATAGTAGGCCAGGCGGTTATCTTCCGCCGTATAGGCCATGGCGAGCTTGTAAGGCTTTGCGCCTATCAAAGGCCGAATTCCCAGCGACTTCCCTGAGCTGGCGACCGCTTCGACGGTACTCGTGGGGCTGATGGTGTAATAGCGGGCGGAGGATATGGTGGTGGCCGTCAGGCAACCGCTGAGCGTGGCCGTTGTGGTCACCAGCAGTCCCAGCACGGCAGCGTGAAGCTTCGTCATGGTCGTCATTCCTTTATCTTGGCTTTGCCCCGAACCAGGGACGAGGGATCCTGTTTCAACTGCGCAATGAGGGCCTCCAATTCGAGAAGCGTCTCCGCGGTGGTCGTGAGGGTGCTACGGAAACTGTACTCGATGTTGTCGGCTTCATGAAGCATGGTCGCGGAAGACGAATCCAGCTTGGCCACGGAGCCGTTCAGTTGCATCGTCAAGGTGGCGATCTGTTCCAGCACAGTGTCCAGTTTGCCCCCGAGCGCCTTTACGTCCAGTTCCTCCGTTTTTACGCGGGCGACCGACAGGAAGGCGCCGGCCTCGTCGGATGTGGAGCGGATGTTCTGGCTGAGGGCCATGACTTCATCGGTGACGGGGGTGATTTTCCCTTCCAAGGTTAGCAGCGTCCCCTTGGCCGTCTCCATGGTCAGCTTTGCCTCAACCACCATGTCCTTGGTTTCAACGAGGAGGGTATCAACCCTCGCGAGGGTATCGGTGAGCGCGCCATCTTCCAATCCCGCAAGCGCACTCTGGAGCATTGTCGTTATGCCCGAAAGGTCGTCAAACAAGTCGTCCACCTTGGTGCTGATGGAGGCAAAGGCGGAGGGGCGCGCCGGAATCTGGCTGTTGGGCGGAAGGGGACCGTCCGCAGGCAGGCCGCCGGACAGTTCGATCGCCATGGTGCCCGCCGCCAGGCTGTAGATGACCAGTTGGCCTTCCACGCCGCGATGGAGCAAGACCTTTTCCGGGTTGATGGAGATTTCGATGTGGGCCTGGTTCGCCGGTGTCACCGAAATGTCTGTTATCTTTCCAACGGGCACGCCCAGATACTGCACGATCCCACCTTCATAGACGCCAAACACGGAGTCTTTGAATTCGAGCCAGTAGGAGATGCCCTGTTCGTTGTAGGTGCCCGAAATGTAGGCGAGGGCCGCCGCAATCAGTGAAAGGCACATTACGAGGAACACGCCCACTTTTACTTTAACCTGTTTCGTCGCCACGATGGACTCCTGTAATTTTACAACGTGCCGTCATACGTTGCGCTGGGCAATAAACTCATCGGGCTGGCGCTCGAAGAACTGCCGCACCCGTTCCACCTCGGTATTTTCCGCGTCTTTCAGGGTGCCGGTGAAGATCACCTTGCCGCGATCAAGCATCAGAATCTGATCGGCCACTTCCCGAATGGAATCGAGCTCGTGGGTCACGATGACGAAGGTGAGCCCGAGCAGATTTCGCATGTCCAGGATCAGGCGATCAAGCCCCGCCGCCATAATGGGATCGAGGCCAGCCGAGGGTTCATCAAAATATACCAACGGCGGATCCAGCGCAATGGCCCTTGCCAGACCCGCGCGCTTGCGCATGCCGCCGGACAACTCGCTGGGCATGAGGTGAGCCGAATCGCCCAGCCCCACGAAGCTCAGCTTCATGCGCACGATGGCCTCGATCAGTTCCTCATCCATATTGCCATATTCCCGCAAGGGGAGGGCCACGTTGTCACCGACGGACATGGAGTTGAAAAGTCCGCTCGATTGAAAGGCGATTCCGATGGTCCGCTGCAATACGGCCAACTCGTCCTCGTCCAACCGGGTGAGATCCTGGTCCCGATAGACGATACTGCCCGCGCTCGCCCGGAGCAGGCCGCACATGTGGCGCAGCAGGGTGGTTTTTCCACAGCCGCTGCCGCCGATGATGACGAAGATCTCGCCGGGGTATACCGCGCATGAGACATCATCCAGGATCAGCGTCTCGCCGTAGTAGGTCACGAGGTTCTTCACCTCGATGATGGGCGTGGCCTGGAGATTTCGCGCTGTGGGAATGTGATTTTCCATCTCAGGGCCAAACATAGTAGAAGATGGCCGCGAACACGATGTCGCAGGTAATCAGCATGAAGATATCCATGACCACGGCGCGGGTCGTCATGAGGCCCACGCCACGTGAACCGCCGGAAACACGGAAGCCATTGTGACAGCCGATGAGCACGATGCCGAGGGAGAATATGACCGTCTTGGAGAAGCCCTGGAAGAGATCGCCCAGGTCGGCGGAGTTCAGGGTCTGGTTGAACCAGATCGAGGGTTGAAAGCCGAGCACATAAATGCCCCAGAGGGCCCCGCCGAGGATTCCAGACACCATGCCGATCGCAACGAGGCAGGGGAGGACAATCAGGAGCGAAAGGAGTTTGGGCGCGACGAGAAATTGGTTGACGTTCAGGCCCATGCCGCGGAGGGCATCGATTTCCTCCTGCACCTGCATGGTGGCGATTTCAGCGGCGATCGCGGCTCCGGTGCGTGCCGAGACCACCACGGCCGTCATGATGGCGGCCAGTTCGCGCGCGAATCCGATCATGATGATATCCGCGACGAAGATGGAGATGCCGTAGGACTCGGCCTGCTTTGCCATGAGCATGGCGATGATAAGGCCGAGAAGAAAGTTCATGAGACACACAATCTGGATCGCTCGGACCCCCATCTCGTGGATTTCGTCGATGAGGATGCCCCAGCGAAAGCCCCGACCCTCCAGCGGCGCGAGCACGGTCCAGTAGATGGCGTCGATGCAGAGCTCCACGAAATCTTTAAACTCGGCATACCACTCGATGGCGTGGCCGCCAAAGGTCTCGAAGAAGCCCGGGCGCGCGCCCGCATTTCTCGGACGGGGCTGGAGCGCTGGCTCCACCATGCCCACCATCTCCGCCACCTTCCCGGAGTGTCCCTCCAGGCTGAGGCGCGCGTCTTTCCGGTCAAGGTGCTCGGCAATCTTGACCAGCCACGCGCCACCGAGTGAATCCATCGCCGTGGTCTCGCCCAGATTGAGGGAGACCTGCGTGCCCTTTTCAACCGGCTGCTTCAGGATCCGCTCCCAAAGAGCCTTGCCGCTGTCGCGATCAAGGGTGGGTGGGGCTTGAATCTGGAGGGGGCTCATGAAGCCCCCCCAAGCATGCGCTGAAAATCGTCTTCGGTCAGAACGGGCACGCCCAGGGACTCCGCCTTGGCCAATTTCGAGCCGGCCTTTTCCCCCGCAATAAGGTAGTCCGTTTTTGCGCTGATACTCCCGGAGGCTTTGCCGCCGAGGGCCTTGATGCGTTCATGGATCTCGTCCCGGGTGAACTGGGTCAGCGCACCGGTGACGACGAAGGTCTTTCCGGCGATCTGCTCGTTGATTTCCGATGGCTCGCGCCGTTGCTCCTCCATGCAGAGGCCGCTTTCGCGAAGCCGCGCTATAAGGGCATGGTTGGCGGGTAATTCGAAGAAATCCACCACGCTTTGGGCCACGACCTCGCCCACCTCCTCGACGCCCTTCAACTCGTCAAGCTGCGCGGCCATCAGGGCGTCCATGGAGCCGAAATGCTCCGCCAGAATCTCCGCGAGGCGGCTGCCGACATGCCGGATGCCCAGACCGTAGAGGAGGTGTTTCAGGGAACGGGATTTACTCGCCTCGATAGCCGCGACGAGGTTGTTCGCGGATTTCTCCGCCATACGTTCCAGCCCCGCCACGGTTGCCGCGTCGAGCTGGTAGAGATCCGCCGGATCGTGGACGCTTGCGCGGCTCACGAGCTGCTCGATCAGCGCCGGACCGAGTCCCTCGATATCCATGGCGGCCCGGCTGGCGAAGTGGGTCAAGCGCTCTTTCACCTGGGCGGGGCATGCGAGGTTGAGGCAACGCAACACGGCGTCCTCGGGGTCCTTGTGGGCCTCGGTCTGGCATTCGGGGCAGGCGGTTGGAATGGGATAGGGGATACTGTTCGGGGCGCGCAGTTCAGGTACGAAGCGCAGTACTTGGGGAATAATCTCGCCCGCCTTCTGGACCTCGACCGTATCGCCGATACGCAGGTCTTTCTTGGCCAGATCCTCGAAGTTGTAGAGGGACGCGCGCTTGACGATGGTACCCGCCAGGGGTATGGGGTCCAATTCCGCCACGGGGGTCAAGGCACCAGACTTGCCCACCTGCACAGTGATGTCACGCAATAAAGTGCGGCCCACTTCCGCGGGAAACTTATACGCGATCACCCAGCGGGGCGATTTCGAGCGGGTGCCCAGCCGCTTACGCTGGTCGGGGTCATCCACTTTAATCACCATGCCGTCGATCTCGTAGTCGAGGTCGAAGCGCCGCGTGGACCATTCCGTGCAGACGGCGATAGCTTCTTCAATATCCGCGCAGGGTTTCGTGTGCTCGTTAACAGGTAGTCCGCAGGACTTCAGCAGGGCAAGGGTTTCTTGGTGCGATACCGGTGTCTGAGCGTCCTTGGGCACGATGTCGTAGAGGTTGATCGACAGGTTGCGCTTTGCCACCTCGCGCGAATCCAGTTGTTTCAAGGTGCCCGCCGTGGTATTGCGGGGATTGCGGTAGGGCTCGTCACCGGCGGCCTCGCGCAGTTCGTTCAGTCGCTTCAGTTCGCGGGTGGTCATGAAGACCTCGCCGCGTACCTCAAGGGAGGCCGGCGCGTGGTCGGGCAGACGCAAGGGCAGCATCTTAATGGTTCGGACGTTCTCGGTGATGACGTCGCCTTGAATTCCGTCCCCGCGCGTCACCGCCCTTGCGAGCACGCGATTCTCGTAGACCAGGGAAATGGCGATCCCGTCCAGCTTCAATTCGGCCACATAGGAGGGGACCTCCCCATCCAGCCCCTTGCGTACCCGCGCGTCGAAGTCTCGCAGTTCCGCATCGCTGTAGGTGTTGTCGATGGACAACATGGGAACGCGATGGGTCGCCATTTCGAAGTAGCCTAGGGGAGTTCCCCCGACACGAAGGGTGGGTGAATCGGGCTCCTGGAGACTCGGGTAGGCGGCCTCAATGGCCTCAAGTTCGCGCATGAGTGCGTCGAAGGCCTGATCGGATATTTCCGGGGCGGCTTCCGTGTAATACAGGTGGGTATGACGCTGAACATCGGCTTTCAGCGCCGCATAATGGGCGATTACTTCAAGATCGGGTTGGGGTGTGGACTCGTTCATGGCGGCATTATATAGAATACCGCGGGGGCCATTATAGTTGCCTTCGGGGTGCCGGGCGCATGACATAAGGTAGAGGATAGTGCGAATACAGTAAGACAATCGACTGGGCAGGGTGCTCCAGCAGGCATCCGCTGAACAGGACCGTCGCGAGACTCAGGTTCGTGGGGGACCTGCGGTGCCGTAGTGGGCAGTTGCACATTACCGCTACCATGGGTTACAACGTACTCGGACGCACGGGTGAGTGCCGGGAGAGATTGCGACATGGTAGACCTCAGAGCGCTGAAGGACGCGGCCAGTTGGTCGCGGGCGCGTAAAGAGATAGTGGAAGCGGTTAATCAGGTTCTGGGTCAGCGAATTGCCAAACGCGCCGACTTGCAGCTCAGCGTCGTGGATGAAATGGAGTTTCCCAAGTATATCCGCCAGCGCGTGAACTATTTCGTGGATGACTGGACGCGCGTATCGGCGTGGATGTTCATCCCCAGGCACTCGGAAGATGCTCCCGGGATTCTATGCTGCCATCAAGAGTGCAAGCAGGGAAAAGACGAACCAGCGGGACTGGAGGGAAATGGCCGGATGGCTTTCGCCGCCCACTACGCCGAATTGGGATATATCACCCTCGCGCCGGACAGTGTGACGGCCGGCGAGCGCGTTTCGAGCCGTGCGGAAGCCTACAACACCGACCTCTTCTACAAGGATCATCCCAAAGCTTCGTTGCTGGGCAAGATGCTGGATGATCACCTTCATGCGCTGGATGTGTTTGAAGAGGACCGCCGGGTGGATTCGGCGCGGATAGGGGTAATCGGCCACGGCCTCGGCGGGACCAACGCCCTGTTGCTGGCGGCGACTGATGGGCGGGTTCAGAGCTGCGTGGCCAGTTGCGGATTTACCCGATTTTCGACCGATCCCGAGGTGGGCCGGTGGGCCTCCGACGAAGGTATGAAACTGCTTCCCCGACTGAGGGCCGCGATAGACAGCGGCCAATTCGAGTTTGACTGGGAACATCTTCTGGCGATGGCCGCACCCAGCGCCGTGATGGTTATTACGGCGCTTGAAGGTTCGGCTCATGCCAACCCGGAGAGTTGCGCCGAGGCTGTCGAGCAGGTGGAAAAACTGTACAAGTACTTCGGCGCACCCCGCGCCATCGAACATTTTACTCATGATGACGGCCACCAGATGACCTATGAAGGCCTTGATGCCGCGGACGACTGGTTCGAACGCTGGCTCTGAGCACGGGGGCAACGATATTTGGGGGGCGAGAACGTGGATGGTGTGTAGCTTGACCGCAGATTTTGACCGATGGAATGGGCTGGAGCGAGAATGGATCCTAACGTAGCAGCGCAAATTCAGAAACTTCTGGACAACATGGAGCAGGTGGTCTATGGCAAGCACGAGGTGGTCAAGATGTGTGTCATCGGGCTTCTCGCCCGCGGCCATATTCTGATTGAAGATGTGCCCGGCATCGGCAAGACGACGATCGCCCAGAGTATCGCCCGTTCGCTCGACTGCACCTTCAACCGGGTCCAGTTTACGAGCGACATGCTGCCGTCCGATATCATTGGCGTGTCCATGCTCGACCCGAAAACCAATGACTTTGAATTTCGAAAGGGACCCATTTTCGCCAGCATTGTGCTCGCGGATGAAGTGAACCGGACCCCGCCGAAGACCCAGAGCGCGCTGCTTGAGGCGATGAGCGAGAATCAGATTTCGATCGATGGACGGACCTATCCGCTGCCCCAGCCCTTCATGGTGCTCGCCACGCAGAACCCCATCGAGTACGAGGGGACCTACGTGTTGCCCGAATCTCAGTTGGATCGATTTTCGCTCCGCGTGGAAATGGGCTATCCACCCCCGGCGGATGAAATCCGGATCATGCGTCGGCGCAATCCGCAGAAGGCCATTCACGACCTCGATCCGGTTCTTACGGTTGCGGAGATTCTGGAACTACAGGAACGGGTCGGCGAGATTATCGTGGATGATTCCGTGGCGAAGTATATGCTCGCCATCGTCCAGGGCACCCGTAGCCATGAGCAGGTCCAACTCGGGGCCAGTCCACGAGGCTCCCTGGCCTTCTACGAAGTGTGTCAGGCCCGCGCGCTGGTTGAAGGACGGGACTATGTCACACCGGGCGACGTTAAGGAGATGGCCGTTCCCGTATTGAGCCATCGCCTTCTGGTGAAGTCGCGCGGCGCGGATCTTTCCATGGCGGCCCAGGAGCGGGGTCGGGTGATCCGCGAGATTCTCAAGCGGACTGAAGTGCCCGTTTGATGAGCGCGCCAGCGGCAAACAAGAAGCGCAAGGTGCGGGTGCGCGCCACGGGTTGGGGATTCTTCATTATCCTGTTTCCCATCTTGCTTGCCGCCTGGAATACCGGCGCAAATTTGCTTTACATCGTCGTCGGCGGTCTGATCAGCTTCGTTGTGTTGTCCGCCTGTTGCGCCTTCCTTGCGCTCCGCGATGTGGAACTCTTCCGAAATGCGCCGAAGGCGGCCTACCGCAAACAACCCTTTCAGGTCCACCTGCGTATCGAGAATCAACGACGCTGGTTCTCCGTTCTGTCCGTCCGGATCGAGCGCTCGGGAAAGAACGGTGCGGCGCTTGGCTACGTGCTGAAAATTCCCGCGGGCCAGGCGGCCCGCCTCGCAGTGGAGGAGGTCCAGGAGAAACGCGGCCTCTTCACCTTGGAACCCTACCGGCTTGTGACGGGGTTCCCCTTCGGCCTGATTGAAACTTCGGTCGAATTCGAAGACAAGGCGGAGATTCTGGTGTATCCCCGGGTGTATCCTGTGCGCACCAATGCCTTGGAGCGCATTCCGACGGCTTCCCAGGCCTCGACCCAGTCCAGCCAGGACGGTGACGAGTTCTTCGCCCTTCGGGAGTATGTTGTCGGCGACGATATCCGCAAGATCGTCTGGCGAATCAGCGCGCGGATGGGTAAGTGGATCGTGCGGGAACTGGCGCGTTACAACTCCCGCCTGGTGATTCTCGCGCTGGATACCACGCTCGATCCGTCTCAGGAGAATTTTAACGATTCCTTCGAGGAGGCGGTGGAATTGACCGCTTCTGTCGCGATCATGTTGCTCCGGCGTCGTTATGAAGTCTCCATCGTGACCCCGGACACCTTCCTGGCCGGCGGCGAAGGGAAGGGGCACGAGCGGCACGTGCTCCGCATGTTGGCTCAGGTTGTTCCAACGGAAAGCTCGCATCCCTTCTCCGAGAAGTTGGCCGCCCTGGAGGTCGTCGATTCCATGGTCTTCCACGTCTCACCGGATCCGGAGAAATGGGGAACCCCGACAATTCACGGCAGGGTACTTGACCCTCGGGAGCTTGTGCATGGATAGTCCCCATACCCCCTTGTTGCGACGATCCACGTCCGTGTTTGTTCTCGCCGGGTATCTTGCCCTGGCCGCGGTGCCCCAGATCGGCCCGGCCATCCTGCTCATACCCGTTCTGGCCCTTTCCTTCTGGCGTTTGGGCGAACAGCTTGATGCGAAACACACCGCCTACGGTGTCTTGTCTCGCGCGATCACGATCGCCTATTTCTGCTTCCTGCCGCTGAGCCTTGCCAAGCTGGACCTCTTGCCCACCGTCGTGATGCTGGTCATTTACATTCAGTGTTATACCCTCGTACACGTGAAGCAAGTGCGCAACTATTACCACCTCTTTCTCATGTCCCTTTTCCTGCTGCTCGCGGCCTGCGTGCTGACGCCCGATCCGATCATCGGTTTGATCCTGCTCATTTTCCTGGTCAGCGCCGTATGGGCGAATATGGCACTGCGCATCGTGATGGAAGAACTCGCGTGCGGGCGGGATACGGATGTGGAGCTGGTGTCGCTTGACTACATGCTGCATCACGCCTATCGGGATCAACCCCAGGACAAGGGTTCGTCCATGCCGGCGGTGGCGGCGAGCCTGTCCGTGGCCGTGATCGTTTTTACCACCCTGTGGTTCTTTCTGACGCCCCGCATCGAGGCGGGTGTTCTGGGCAGGAATCAAGTGGAAAGCCAGACCGTTGGAATGAGCGAAACGGTGGATCTGGAGTCCGGCGGCCTTATCAGCGACGACCAGACCCCGGTGATGATGGTGCAGTTTCCTGACGAACCAGACGGACAGATCCATAATATTGACTGGCTGTACTGGCGGGTATCATCTCAGAACACCTACGGGGACAATCGATGGGAGAATATGACAGTCCGGCTGCTCGAACCGGGAGTAAGAAACTTTTCCCAGGGCCAGCGCAATGAAAATGGCGAGGTGCGCAGGGTGGAGCGGTTCATGCGCCCCGGCGCCACGGTCGTTCATCAAGTGATCTACATGGACGATGTTCCCCGCAAAGGAATTCCCGTGCTCGATCTGGTGCAACGGGTGCGCGTTGATGACAAGGCCAAGGGGATAGAGGTGGGCTGGGGGCGCGATAACGATTTCACCGTGCTACTCAAGAAGGACGGTTCCCGTCGACTCAATTACGAAGCCTGGTCCGAGGCGGGAGAGCCCGACGCCGACGAACTGCGCAAGATACCCTTTGATTTCAGCTCGGTTGACCCGTCCGATCTTGAAGTACTTACCCTCAGCCCGCTCAGCGAGGCTTCGATTGACCTGGCTCAGTCGCTCATGCAGGAGCGTGAAACCCTGTACGATAAAGTGCTTGCTATCCAGGGTTTTCTCTCGGGGCCGGATTTTCTGTATTCCCTCGACGATTCCGCCACCATGGCCCGTTCGGTTATCGACGAGTTCATTTTGACGAAGCGAAAGGGGCATTGTGAGAAATTTGCCACAGCCATGGCACTCTTGGTGCGGAGCCAGGGAATTCCCGCGCGTGTCGTCCTTGGGTATCGCGGTGGCGAATGGAACGAGTCGGACGAGTCCTATACCATCCGCGCCAACATGGCCCATTTGTGGGTGGAGGTGTGGTTCCCCACGGCGGGCTGGATTAAGTTTGACCCGTCTCCCCGTTCGGATGCCACACCGGGGAGCGGACTGAGACGTATTACGCTGCTGGCGTCCAGAGTGTTGCTGAAGGCGAAGATGTTCTGGTTTCGCGAGGTGGTGGGCTTTGATCGGGCCGCGCAGGTGGAACGACTTCAGAATTTTTCCCTGGGCGTGATACAGGGCTTTCGAGGAAATTCCGAGACGCCCGGAAGCGCCCAGGTCACCGGAACTATGGGTATGCTTGGCTTTGTCACGCCGCTCATCGTACTGGCGGGGCTGATCGTTGCGATAGTGCTGGCGATCGTGCGTGTGCGGTGGGTGCCACTCCCGAAGAATCTTCCTCTGAATGCGCAGCAGCTTCAAGTCGTTCGCCTATATCTGCTCCTGCGGCGCCGCCTGCAGAAGTTTGGCGTGGTCTGCACCGGAAAAACCGCCGAAGAGTTGCGCGCAGAACTGCACGAAGCGCGCTGGGGTGCCCAGCCCGAAGCGCTCGCCGCGATCGAGCTTTATAATCAGGTACGATTCGGGAACCTTGGGCCGGCGGGCGTCGATCTCGCCGCCCTGCGCAAGGCCGTACTGGCCATCCGTCCAGTGGAAGATTGACGAGGACGACGGATTATTCGTTCAGCAGCAGGCCGACGGAGTTCAGGCCCCACAGGGCAACGGCGATGTCCGATTTGCCGTCCCGGTTCAGATCGGCACTGCAGAGCGCCCGTGGCTGGCCGCCCTTGAACTGGTAGGACTGCTGGGCAAATTCCAGGAAAGGCTTGTTCTTGCTGTTGTCCGTCGTCAAAACCACCACCCGTTCGGAGGAGAAGCATGCGGCCGCAATATCGGGGAATCCGTCTCCGTTGAAGTCACTCACCGTGATGTCCTGTATGCCCTCTTCCAGGACATTGCGATCCGCGCCGAGCATGATTTCCTGTGAAACGCCGAAGCTGAACTTGCCGGTACCGTAGAAGACCACGATCGAGTCGTCCGTGTGCTTGTGGGATACGATAAGGTCCCGCTGGCCATCCTGATTGATGTCCGCCACCTGGATGCGGTGGGGAAGGCGTCCCCGGCTGGAGAAACGCTCCACCTCCTTGAAGCTGCCCTTGCCATCGCCCTGCCAGATGGCCACTTCGTCGGTGGCCATCAAGGTCACGGCAAAATCCAGGTTGGAATCGTGATTGAAATCCGCAAGTTTCAGGCAGAAGGGGGCACCCGGAAGATCCACCAGCACCGGGGTTTTGAAATGGGTTTCGGGATCTCCCTCAAAGTAGACGAGAACGTCACTACCCCAACCGGTCGCAAGAACATCCCGGAGTCCATCCTGGTTGATGTCGCCGGCATCAATCGAAGTCAGCGCGGGGCGGTGATAGACCGGAACGCCGTCGCCATCCATCTGCCGCTCATACCGCAGGGTGTCGCTCTCCACGCCGAAGTACTCGGGCTGAAAAATGCCCTCGTCACGAAGGTTGAGAAAGAGGTAGAGATCGCGGTGGCGCGTCGCGTGGAAGCTGGCCACCAGGATATCGGGCCACTTGTGGGCGTCGATATTGGCCACGGCGAGGGCATAGGGGCCGAAATCCGTCTTCAAGGAAGGGTGAAGCTTCTCATACTTCAAGTCGCCCTGTGCGATAAGCAGGGAAAGTTCGTCATTTGCGGGGCGTTCTTCGCGCAGGTCGCTGAGCACGCCCCGGTCGGCGGTGATAATCTCCGGCCACTCGTCGCCATTGAGATCAACCGCCACAATGGCGGAGGGGTTGGGGCCCACCTGGAAGGGCTGGGGGCGCGCGCGCATGCCCGCCTGTGCCGGCCAGGGAAGGAGCGCGAGGGTGGCGATGGCGGAGCAGGCGGCACGCCGGGTCCAGGATTGGGCACTCATGACCGGTCCCCCAGGGCGATGGCCAGTTTCAACGCGGCTACAAGGCTCGATTCGCGCGCCAGCCCCTTGCCCGCAATATCGAAGGCGGTGCCATGGTCCACCGAGGTGCGCACGATCGGTACCCCCAGGGTGACATTGACCCCTTCGTCCATGGCGATAAGTTTCAGCGGGATGTGCCCCTGATCATGGTACATGGCAACCACCATGTCCAACCCTCCTTCCTGCATTTTTCTGAAGATAGTGTCGGGCGGGTACGGGCCGCTGCATGCAAAGCCTCGGGCGATGCAGGCCTCGACCGCAGGGCGGATTTCTTCAATTTCTTCCCGCCCGAATGCGCCAGCCTCGCCCGCATGGGGATTGAGTCCGGCGACTCCGATGCGCGGCGCGGAAAATCCCATCTTGACCAGGGCATCGTGACCTATTTCGACGGAGCGTACGATTCGATCTTTCTTGACGCAATCGAGCGCTTCGCGCAGCGACAAGTGGCCCGTAATATGCACGATGCGCATCGTTTCCGTAAAGAGGCACATGCGGTAGTCCGGCGTGCCCGTAAGCTCCGCCACCAATTCGGTGTGGCCAATGTAGTGGTATCCCGCCCGGTAGATGCACTCTTTGCTGATGGGACAGGTCACCATGGCCGACAGGGTGCCATCGATACATCCGCGGGTGGCCGCCTCGATCCAGGCCACCGCGCTGTGCCCCGCCTCCGGATCGAGAACGCCAAACTGAACGTCGGGCCCCCGTACCCCCGCATCGAAAACGGGAATGCAACCGGCGGGCGCCGGAGCGGCCAGCGATGGTATCGCGACAATCGGCGGACAGTCCGGGCAGAACTCCGCCGCCCGTTGAAGGGCATGGGCGCTGCCGAGAACCACGGGCGCGCACCACTGCTCGGGGGTGTGGCGGGCAAAGAGCTTGACGACGAGTTCCGGACCGATCCCGTTCACATCACCCAGGGTAATTCCTACGCGGGATAAAGTCATCGGTCTTCACTTTCCAACGGAGTTGAGTGCGGGGCGGCAGGGAAGGGCTCACGGTCTGCCTGCGAGCCTCGTATGCTAGCACAAACCCCGCCTCAAATCCCATGTACCAGAGGGACTTCCAGCCTCCTAATCACGGGAGAAGTGCCTGGACTTCGCGACACTATGGAGGGCAATTTTCGGCGATTTCCCCTGTATTAATCCCGTTTTTCATTTTCTCCTTGCGTTGCAACTATTCGAATGCTATACTCACTTTTTACGCCAGACACGCAGGATCGCAGGTCCACGGGAGGGGCCCTGTCCGTTCCCTACACCCCCTGCGCGGTGGGTTTTTTGGCTCAATCTCTTCGAGCACCCGACGGGTGAAGTGTGTCTATTCATAGAGAGGACTAGTCGCGTTGATGCTTTCACACAGTGATAATGCCGACGCCCTGATCGCCTCTCTGCACGTGCAGGATGCCGCTTCCAGTGAGGGTTTCGACTGGCCCGACGTCTCGGGTGTGCTGGACAAGGTGGAAGAGGAGGTCGGAGAAATCCGGCAAGCGCTGGCGGCGGGCGATTCTTCCCACGCGCGCAAGGAACTGGGCGACCTGCTGCTGATCTCAGTCAACCTGGCCCGCTTTCTGGGCGCGGATCCCCGTGAAGAACTCCTGAATGCCACCGCACGCTTCTCGAACCGGTACGCGTTTCTCAAAAAAGCACTCGCCGATGAAGGAAAAAATATCGCGGGTTGCACTTTGGAGGAGCTTGAAAGCGGCTGGCAGCGCGTCAAACACGAAGCAGACAAAGTACTTAGCACAGGGCTTGACATGGGTCGTATTCATGGTGCAAACTCAGGTCCTGATTTTATCAAAAACCCTTGATTTTAAAGGTCAAAATGAAGGTGTGGATAACCTGTTGGAAACCGGTGGATAACCGGTGGACAACTGGAAGATTCATCACGATCAAGGGTTTCAGAGTCATATTTCTGGCTCGCCCCGGTCGGTTGAGGGTGTGGCAAACGACAATTGGATACGCTCGTTAATTATTCCAGTGCATTATTTCATCACGCAAACGAGTTGATTCAGTGTGTGTTCGTGGTCGGACAGGAGAGACGATGGCTTCAAAAATCGAAGTGAACCCATGGCAGCAGGCGCAGGTACACTTGCAGGCCGCGCTGGATGAGTACAGCTACAAGAACTGGTTCGCGCAGACTCGCTTCGAGTCCTGCGCCAACGGCCAGTTGCTTGTGGGTGTACCCAGCCAGTTCTTTGCGGATTGGCTGCGCGACCATTACATGGATGCCGTTTGTGATTCTCTTCGAAGAGTGATGCCCGACTTCGAGTCCGTGCAGTTTATCCCCCGCCCCGAGCATACCGCCGACTTCAACGTCGCACGCCTGCCCAGGCCCATGGGTCAGTCCAAATCGCCCGCGACCCCGGACCGCGCACCCGCCAAGCGGCCTGTGGCGAGTCCGCGCAGCTACAATGGATTTAATCCCCGCTACACCTTTGACCGCTTTGTAATCGGTTCGGGCAATCGCTTCGCCCACGCCGCGGCCCGCGCGGTAGCCGAGTCTCCGGGGCGCGCCTACAACCCCCTTTTCCTTTACGGCGGCACCGGCTTGGGCAAGACCCACCTGATGCAGGGCATCGGCCAGTATCTCATGTCGCGCCAGTCGGAACTGCGCTGTGTGTTCATTTCTTCCGAGCATTTCACCAATCAGCTCATCCAGAGCATCGCGGAGAAATCGACCCAGCAGTTTCGGGCCAAATATCGGAAGGTCGACGTGCTTCTAATCGACGATATCCAGTTCATCGCCGGCAAAGAAGCGACGCAGGAAGAGTTTTTCCACACCTTCAACGTGCTCTTCGACATGCACAAGCAGATCGTGCTCTCCAGTGACCGCAGCCCGAAGGAAATGCGCGGGATCGAGGAGCGTCTTATCTCGCGCTTCGAGTGGGGTCTGGTTACCGATATTCAGCCGCCCGACCTGGAGACGCGTGTCGCCATTCTTCAGCGCAAGGCCCAGGAAGAGAATCTCACCATTCCCGATGATGTCATGCGCTACATCGCGACGTACATCACCACCAACATACGCGAGCTTGAGGGAGCCCTGATCACGGTTCTGGCCTACAGCCGCCTGACGGAAGAGAAGATCTCCATTTCCATGGTGGAAGATGTTCTGCGCGATCTCATCGGCTCGGAAAAGATCAAGCCCGTCACGATCGAACAGGTCCAGCGCGCCGTGGCCGATCACTTCGACGTTCGCATCGCCGACCTCCACGGTCGAAGCCGCCAGCGGCAGATTGTGAAGCCCCGCCAGCTTGCCATGTACCTCTGCAAGGAGCTCATCCCCAGTCTATCGCTGAGCGACGTGGGGGAGGCCTTCGGCGGCAAGGACCACACGACCGTGATGTACGCCTGTGACAAGGTGTCCACCGAGGTCAAAGAGTCCGCCGTCTCGCGCCAGATGGTGGAACAACTTACCAAAACCATTCGCTCGTGATACCCGCGCTCCGGTGACCGTGTTTGCCCCGGAGCCCCATTTTCACTGGAGTCCAGCGCCGCGCTGTGTTACCATAGAGCGAGGAGTCCAGCTAAATGTCCGTGCTTAAAATCGTACTGTTTCCCGATGATCCACTCACCCGCAAGGCGGATCCCTATACCGAGATCGGCCCCGATGTGGCCCGCCTCGCGCGGGACATGTTTGAGACCATGTACGCCGCCGACGGTGTGGGCCTGGCCGGCCCGCAGGTGGGCGTGGCCAAGCGTATCTTTGTCTACCATGAGCCCGACGGCGAACCCCGTTGCCTTGTGAACCCCGAGATCCTCGCGATGGAGGGCAGTGAAGAAGGGGAAGAGGGCTGCCTCAGCATGCCCCGGGTCTACTCCGACCGAATCCCCAGAGCCACCTATGTCGAGGTCAAAGGCCTCGACGAGACCGGTGCCCCCGTTCATTTTGAAGCGCGCGACTTCCTCGCCCGAATAATCCAGCACGAGTACGATCATCTCGACGGTATTCTTTTTCCCCAGCGTTTGGATATCATTACCCGCGATGCCGTGCTCCAGGAGTGGCAGGCCGTGCGCACCGAGATTCTGGGCGAAAACAAGCGTCAGCCGGTCTAGTCCCATGTTACTGGATTCTCCGACCGTTGAGCGCCTTGTGGACGCTTTTCGAAGGCTTCCGGGGGTGGGCAAGCGATCAGCCGAGCGCTTGGTCCTTCATCTCCTCAGTGCACCTGCCGATGATGCCTACCGGCTCAGCGAGGCCATTCGGAGCGCCCGAGAGCGGATCACCACCTGTAACATCTGCAGGAATCTCACCGAGGACAACCCGTGTGTCATCTGCGCCGACGAGCGGCGCGACGCGGCGATCATCTGTGTGGTGGAGCAGCCTGCGGGCGCCATGGCGATCGAGCGCGGGGGGATGTTTCGCGGGCGGTACCATGTACTCCACGGCGTGCTCAACCCCCTGGAGGGCGTTGGGCCGTCCGAGCTGTGCCTGGATCGGCTCTATGCCCGCCTCGGCGGCAATGCCGTGGAAGAAGTCATTATCGCGACCAACGCCACGGCGGAGGGCGAAGCAACGGCCCTCTACCTGTCCCGGCAACTGGCCCAGCGCGGCGTGAAGGCCAGCCGGATTGCCCACGGTGTCCCCATGGGTAGTGGCTTGGAATTTGCCGACGAGGCCACCCTGTCCCATGCGATGCAGGGGCGCACCCTCCTCCACTGAATCGGGTTTCCCGGGGCAGTACCTGTCGATGTAGGGCCAGAATCTCCCGCTGGAAGGAGCCTTCGCTAATCTGTCATTCCCACGAAAGTGGGAATCCAGAGACTGTGCAACGTAAACTGCGTGAAAGCACTGGATTCCCGCATGCGCGGGAATGACAGTCTCTTTGAAGTGTCTGAATTTGATTGCCTGGATTGTCACCCCGGCTTTGAATCGACAGCCCCAGCAATCAGGCTACCGGGATGAGCGCGGGGCTTCCGGAGCCGGGGTAGCCGTGGCCATTCCGAGGAAGGCCTCTTTCAGCTTAGCTTCCACGCCGGTGATATTCACATCCACCTTGTAAGTGCTCTCCTCCTCAAGCCACACGTAGGTGCTTTCCATGCTCAAGTCATGGGTGCGCTTCAATTCCGTGGCCAACATGGGCAAGATGAAGGGCCCCATGAATTCCAGCCGCCCACGCACTTCAGGCGCGGCGTGGATCAGGAGCTGGATCACCACGGTATCCGGGTTCTTCAGATCAATCGCCAGACGCACATCGGTCACTTGCGTCAGCAAGTCCAAGGCGGCGGTAAACTGGGGGTTGGTCTTCAGCAATTCGAGGCTCGTGCCCCAGATGGGGGCACAGGCGGCAATCAGCGTGACAATATCGCCCGTTCGATTGTCGATGACGCCCTCCGCCAGATGTCCGCCGTTCAGGGTCAGTGAATCCTCAGGGGATTCCATCGTCCAACTTTCCAGAATGGTGGATTCGAGGCCGTCGGGCAAGGCCAGGGAGCCGTGGGCCTTCAATTTACCCCGTCCGTCCAGCGAGAAGCCCGGATCATCCCATTGTATGGCCGAGGTCGCCTCCTTGAAGTTTGTCTGATTGTTGAGGAAATCGGGCAGGAAGGGGCCACCGCGCTGTTCGTTCATGAAGAGGGTGAGACGATAGGATCCGTCGCGAAAATCCGAGTTCCCGAGTAGGGCGACTTCCCGGGGAAGTACTTTCGGGAGGAGACCGTCCAGATCCCAGGGAAGCCAGGCGGGCAGGGGAGACTCAGGGGGATAGTAAGGCTTGAGATCTTCGCCGAGCCGGGCCGTATCCACCATCAACCGCAGGCGCGTATCGGCGGACGCGAGGGCGTCGTGGGTCACGACGGCCGATGGAAGCCACCCATAGGTCTGGTTGAGCTTGTAGCCCGCGACCGATCCGAACACGCCCGCAACCAACAGAAGGGCGATAAAGGCAATAAACAACTTCTTACGCATGCTGACTCCATCGAGTAACCGGGAAAGGCACCATCAAGATTACGTTTATCGGTGGTCTGAGGGAGACACACCCTCGAATGCCCCCGCAAGACGATAGTAGACCGGAATTCGGGTTTTCTCCCGGAATCCGGCGCGATTGTACAATTTGACGGCAGGATTATCGCACGTTACGCCCAGTGCAATATAGTCCAGTCCCTCGCGAGCAAAAGCGGCGCTCAGCGCAAGAAGCAGGCCCGTGCCAATTCCTCTCCTCTGAAAGGCGGGCCATACGGCCAGGTGCAATACAAATCCCAGCCCCGGAAGCACCTGACATCCCACGCCAAATCCCGCGCATTGACCATCTTTCCATACGGCAACGGTGTAATCGGGCTGATGCTGTCCGAAATGCCCGGCGGAGGCGCGGCTCAGGTAGTCCAATGCCTTCAATTCGGAATGGACTTCGGGAAAGAGGAAGCGCTCCTGGTGCCCGACATAGGTTTCGGTCAGAACAGCAGCCAAGGCCCCCAAATCAGAAAGCGAGGGGTGGGTGAACTCAAATCCGGACGGATAGGCCGGTGCGATAGTTCCGGTGGGGCTGCGCATAAGCTGGCGTTCGATTTTCTTGAATCCGAAACGCTCAAATACCGGGCCCAAATCCATGGGGTGGAAGGGAACGAACTCGGTGAAGATTTCACCGTGTGTTTCCAGGGAATCGAGGGCGAATGCCAGCAGGGCATCCCCGGTCCCCAAGCTGCGGTAGGGTTCAAGGACGTGGAGGAAGGAAATGGTCGTCCTCGTGTTGTCCTGCTTTGCGAGAAGGATGGCAGAGACTACCGATCCTGACTTGCAGCCGAATGCAAGGACCTCGGGCCGGCCGATGGCCGTTGAAATCGCACTGCTTGCTGCAAGGGCATAGTACTCCGCGGCGTCCGGACCATAGAGTTCCCTGAAACCAGGCAGAATCTCCCCGACGTAGTCGGTAATATTGAGCGGAGCGGTGTGAAGTCGTATCAAATCGAACATAGATCGGGCATCCAGGCAACAGGGCAAAAGTGAGAGTATACGCAGGGAGTAGTCCGGTTCCATGCCCGACGGTTGAGTTGTCGATATGGAGCGATTATAATCAGGTAGCCTAACTAAGAGTAACGCTAAAGAGTGTGGCTATGAACGTTTCGACGCAGAATCAGGCCCGTGAGAGTTGCAGAACGGTCAGAATGCTTAAGGAACTCTTGGGCTACAAGTTTCAGGCCCGGGCGAGGGAGTCCGGCGCTTCGGATTGCAATGAACGGATCTTCGTGCAGAGCAACGTCCTGATCGCCATCGACGAATGCGGGGAGCTTTCCATTGAAGAACTTGTCGATGCGCTCCACGTAACCTGCCCTTCGGCATCGCGGGCGGTCCGTTTTCGGGAGATGGAACGGCAGATTCTGGAATACATATCCGCACTTTTGATACAACTCGAACTTTACTGCTCGGCTCAATGGTGTGAGGCCTACGCGCGGATACGGGAGATTATAGCGTTGGAGAAGGCGTCGGAATTGGTCCAGCATGAGAAAAAGGAAGTGATGGCATGACCACCCCTGATTACGAGGACCCCAGATTCCCCCCGACTTCCCGCGAACTTGCGGAGGAAGCGGTGCAGGTCGACGAGGAACGGGAGACCCGCAAGGAGGTTTCACTTCTGGTTCGGGTTGCCGTCATGCTTGCCGTGCTGGCCGTCGGCGCACTCGCTATGGCGTCGATGATATTGCTTAAGGAAGTGCCTGCGGAAGCGCGGAAGGTCGAGCGCGCCCTTGCGGTTGACACCCTCGTAATACAGCCCGAGGACGTTCCGGTCACCGTTGCGGGGCTCGGCGAGGTTCGGGCGCTGAATGTCGTGTCGATTTCGGCCGAGATCCCCGGTACGGTCGTGGAGATACATCCGAAACTCGAACTGGGCGAAGTCGTGCCAGCGGGCGAGGTGCTGTTCCGCATCGATCAGCGAGACTATAGTGCGGCCCGTGACCAGGCGGCGGCGCAGGTGAAACAGTTTGAAAAAATGGTGGAGCGCCTTTTGCAGCAATCCGCAATCGATCGGGCCCGCCTCGAAACCCTCGAACGAAGCGAGAGCCTCATGGAAGGGGAATTTGGCCGGGTCAAGGCGCTCTACGAGCAGGATGACGTGGGAACGCGCTCCGCCGTGGATCAGGCGGAGATGGCGCTGAACCAGGCCGCCGACGTCCGCGATCAGCTCGCCCGCCAGGTCACGCTTTACCCGGTGCAGATCGAGGAGGCGGAGAGTGGATTAAAAGGGGCCCAGGCCCAACTCGAACAGGCCGAGGCCAACC
Organism: Candidatus Hydrogenedentales bacterium; assembly: GCA_942492815.1. Classification (GTDB taxonomy): domain Bacteria; phylum Hydrogenedentota; class Hydrogenedentia; order Hydrogenedentales; family JAEUWI01; genus JAEUWI01. Next base: position 2,250,885 of record OW818658.1, read on the forward strand.
TGACGCGCACGGAAGCACGCGCGGCCTTCGATGCCCGCGTTACCATGGTCAACCTCGAACCCGGCCAGTATGTGAATCCGGGCACGGAAGTGCTCACCCTCGCCGACGATACGGTGCTGGAGATTTCCGTTTCACTCGACAGCCGGGATGCACGGGATTGGCTTCAATTTGAGGAAGCGCCCGTCGAAACCGCCACCTCGTGGTTTGGAAAACTAAAGCCAGTTACCTGTTCCGTGGCGTGGACCGAAGATCCCGAGGCCCACCGTTGGGAAGGTGTGGTCCACCGCATCGAGGCCTTCGATCCGAAGACCCGCACCGTCTCCGTGGCGGTTCGGGTGACGGGCGATGCGGCGCGCGCCAGCACCGGCGGACTCCCGCTTGTGGAGCACATGTTCTGCCAGGTGGGGATCCCCGGCAAATTGATGAAGCAGGTCTATCGCCTGCCGCGCTGGGCGGTGTCCTATGAAGGGAAGGTATTCCTCGCGAAGGACAATCGCCTCGCAATCCAGGAGGTCGTGGTTGCGCGTCACGAAGGCGAGGAAACCTTTGTAAGCGCCGGCTTGAACCCTGGCGATGCCGTGATTACCACTCGCCTGGTGAATCCGTTGCCCAACATGCTGGTGGCCGTTGCCCCGGAAGGGGCCGAGGCTTCATGAAGGGAATCATCGCGGCCTTCGTGCGCAATGCCGTGTTCGCCAACATCTTGATGGTGTTCATGATCGTATTCGGGATCATCGCGGCCGTGAGCATGGTTCGCGAGACCTTTCCAGAGTTCAGTCTGGACTATATCACGGTCACCGTACCCTGGCCCGGCGCCGATCCGGAAGATGTTGAAGAGGGGATCTGCCGCAAGATCGAAGAAGCCATTGAGGGCATTGAGGGGATCAAGCTCTATACCTCCACCGCGCGGGAAAACGCAGGTCGCGTACTTATCGAAGTGGATGAGCGATACGACACTGCCGCGATCAAGGATAAGATCGAGAATGAAATCGATGCTATTTCCTCCTTCCCGGTCGAAGCCGAAAAACCCATCACCGAAGAGGTAACGGTACGTTACGAAGTGATGATGGTGGCGCTGGCGGGCAAGAATCTGGACGAACGGCAGTTGAAGGAGTGGGCGGAGCAGGTGAAGGAATCGCTTCAGGCCCTGCCCGAAGTGAGCCAGGTCCAGATCATGGGGGCGCGCGAGTTTGAAATAGGCATTGAAGTTTCCGAAGAGCGCCTTCGCGAATACGGACTCACCTTCGCCCAGGTATCCCAGGCGGTGCGCACCAGCAGCATGAACCTCTCGGGCGGCATCGTGCGTACCGAAGGCGAAGACATCCGCCTGCGCACCATCGGCCGTAAATACACGGGCGAAGAAATGGCCAAGATCGTCGTCGCGGCCACGCCGGACGGTGATGTCATCACGCTGGACCGGATCGCCACGATTGACGACGGATTTTCCGACGACAATCTGATTTCCCTGCTGAACGGGGATCCCGCCATCAGCGTGGCCATATTGAAGACCCAGGAAGAGGATGCGCTGGCCATAGCCGCCGCCGTCGAGACGTGGGTGGAGGAGCAGCAATCGATACTGCCCGAGGGACTCGACATGCGCATCTGGAACGACACCAGCGTCATGCTCGAAGAACGAATCAGCCTGTTGTTGTGGGACGGCGTTTCTGGATTGGTGCTGGTCTTTATCTTCCTGTGGCTCTTTCTCGATTTACGCCTCAGCTTCTGGGCGAGCATGGGTATCCCCATCAGCTTCGCCGGCGCATTGGGCCTGATGTGGCTCATGGGCACGACCATCAACATGATTTCGCTCTTCGGGCTTATCATGGTGCTCGGTGTGCTGGTGGACGACGCCATCGTGGTGGGGGAGGCGATCTATGTGGCGCGGCAGAATGGTGCGGGCCCCATCGACGCCGCGGTGGAAGGCGTTTCGGAAGTCGCTATTCCCATAATGGCCGCCGTAACCACCACCATGATCGCCTTCGTTCCACTCGCGTATGTGGGCGGAATCATGGGGAAATTCATCGCCATTGTGCCCGTAGTGGTCGTGGCGTCTCTCGTCACGTCCTTATTCGAGAGCCTGTTGATGCTCCCGACCCATCTGAACAATCTTCCCGATCCAAACAGGAAGAAAATAAAAGGCAAGAGCTGGAAGAACATTGTTTTCGAGATCCATCACTACACGAACGCGGGATTGGAATGGTTCACGAAACGAATTTACGCGTCCTTCATCCAGCGGGCCCTGCGCTGGCGCTATGTGTCCCTCGCCGTGGCCATTACCGTCATGTTCCTCGCCATTGGCGTGTTTATGGGCGGTATCATTAAATACGAGATATTTCCCTCCGTCGACTCCGACATGTTGACCGCCACGGTGGAATTTCCGGACGGGACTCCCCTTTCCGTCACGCAACGGGCCATCGAGCACCTGGAGGTCGCGTTGGATCGCATCGCGGAACGCGAGAAGACGTTGAGCGGCGCGCCCCTGGTGAAAAACACCTTCGCGCTCGTAGGTTCCACGATAGAACAGGGTGCCCCGCCGCGCTTCGGGAATAACGTGGGCTCGTTGCGCGTCGAGTTGCTCGAATCTCCCGTTCGAGGCATATTCTTTGAAGATCTCGCCGCACACTGGGAGGATGAAGTGGGTACGATTCCCGGCGCGATTTCACTCTCAATCATGGGCATGGAATCGGGGCCGCCTGGGGCCGCGATAGAAATCTGGCTTCAGGGTCATGACTTCGAGCAATTGAAGCAGGCCGCGGCCAAGGTGGAATCCAAGCTTGTTTCTTACGAAGGCGTCTATCAAGTACAGGATGACTTTCGACCGGGAAAGAACGAACTCAAGTTCACCTTGAAACCCGAGGCGCGGGTCCTCGGCCTGACGGTTTCCGACCTGGCGCGCCAAGTCTACGCGGGTTACTTCGGAGAGGAAGCTTTCCGGCTTCAACGCGGTCGGGACGACATCCGCGTGCGCGTGCGCTATACCGCCGAGGAACGCAGCCAGATTGCCGCGCTGGAACAGCGCCGCATCCGCACGCCGCAGGGATTTGAGGTGCCGCTTCATTCGGTGGCCTTTATTGACTACGGGCCGGGGCTCGCGGATATCAAGCGTACGGGCGGCATGCGCCGGGTTTCCGTAACCGCCGCCGTCAACTCCCATAAGGCGAATACCGGCGTCGTGGTCGCGGATCTGGAAGAGAACTTTTTTGAGGACTTGAAGCACGAGTACCCGGGGGTGCTGGTCGATTTTCAGGGGGAGAAGAAGAAGACACAAGAATCCGTATCGAGCTTATATCTTACATTTGCCCTCTCGCTCGCGGGGATATTTGTCATTGTCGCCACGGTCTTTCGCTCCTATCTCCAGCCGCTGGTGGTGATGGCCACCATACCCTTCGGTATCATCGGCGCCATGTTTGGCCACCTCTTTCTGGGTTTTGACCTCTCCATAATGAGCGTATTCGGTATCGTTGCGCTTTCTGGCGTGTCGGTGAACGACGCCATCGTGCTGGTCGAATGCGTCAATACAAACCTCGCCTCGGGCATGCCCTTGCGCGAGGCTATCTGGCGCGCGGGCGTCCGCCGTTTTCGCGCGATTTTCCTGACCTCGGCCACTACGGTCGTCGGACTCGGTCCGCTGATCATGGAACGGGATATTCAGGCGCAGTTTCTTGTGCCCATGGCGGTATCACTCGGAGCGGGCGTGACCTGCGCCACGCTATTGACGCTAGTCTTGCTGCCGTGTCTTCTCTTGATTCTGAACGATTTTCGTCGAGTCGTTCATCGCCTCCTGCATAACGAATGGCCCAGCCGCGAAGCCGTGGAGCCGTCATCGCCGCACTTTCACGAAGGGCGAAAGGGTTCCCTCCATGTTGGCAAAATACTGCCCGCATCCGAATGACTTGCCCGTACGCGAGGATGCAATACCTATGACTACAACCTTTCTTTCGCTGAGAAAGTTCGCAGGACCTGGCTGCGGCTCCCGGTCGCTATGCGCGGCCGTGTGCTGGTGTGTCGCCGCACTGGCAAGCTTCGGCGTATGGGCGGACGAAACGGTGGTCGAAGCGGAGACGGTTTCGGAAACTGTGGTGGAAGTCCCGCCCGGAGCGGAGTCAGAAGTCGACCCAGTGGATGAAGCTTCGCCGAACGGGTCGAAAGCGGAGAGCATAGTACCCTTGGTCCTTGATCTTCGCGCTGCGCAGCAAATTGCCCTGGAAAAGAATCCCAACCTCTTTGCGGCAGCGGCACGAGTCGATCAGGCCCAGGCGCGGGTACGTCAGGCGCGGTCCCTGTATTTTCCTCAACTTGACGCCGAAATGTCGGCGACCCACACCCATCTCCCCTCAAATACGGTCAGCGCGGCCAAGGAGCAGGCCCTCTTCTCGCCCTTGACCTCGTCGCTGCGCGCCAGTATTCCTCAAGCGCTGTTTGACACGGGCCAAGGGGGCGGCATTGAGGGGGCGCTCTTCTCCTCGTTGGCCGGTGTATACTCCGGGCTTCAGGCGCGGGGCAGCATCGACGAAAGCGTCGAAAGCTATCAGGCCTCACTTACGGCCTCCTACATCCTCTTCGATGGATTTTCCCGTCGCTTCACCAATGCCATGGCCCGATTTGGCCGGGAGGAGAGCGAAGCCGCCCACCGCGAGGCCGTACGTCTGGTTCTCGATGCCATCGCCCAGAGTTATTACGGCGTACAGCTCGCCCGGGAAAATGCTTCGATTGCCCGTGCCGATGAGTCCTTCAACGAACGCCTGTTGAAGGAGGCGCGCCTGCGCAAGGAGCGCGGCACGGGCTCCAAGAGCGACGTACTGAATTTCGAAGTGGCCCTGCGCGCCGCCCAGTCGGTTCGAATCCAGTCGGAGGGGCAGGAGCAGGTGAGCCGCGTTGCTCTGGCCGCGCTCATGGGGCTGCCCGAAGCCAAACTTGGCGACGATATCGCCATCGCCCCTCTGCCGGATGAGGTCCCCGAAGATCTGCAATCCCCCGACGTGGACGCGAAGATCAGTCAGGCCATGTCCGCGCGACCCGATGTGCAGCAGGGTGAATTCCAGGTGGCCCGGATTGAGGCCCAGCTCGGTGAGCGGCGTTCGACCTATTATCCCCAGGTGCGTACCTTTGCCTCCCAGAGCGCCTCGGCTTCTGACAATGCCCGCTTCGAGCAGGAAGACTTCGGGGCCACGGTGGGCCTGAATGTCTCCTACGGTCTCTTTGCAGGCGGACGCAATCGCGCCACGGTCGCCGAGGCCCGGCACCAGTTGGAGGAAGCGGAATACCTCTTGGAAGCCCTGCGCCTCGGTGCCGCCCAGGATATTCGTCAGAGTGGTATCGTTCTTCAGACGGCCCAGGAGACCCTGGCCCTGCAGCGCACCACGGCCGAGTATGTTCACACCAACCGGGACCTCGTCGAAAAAGAGTATGAAGCGGGGCAGGGGAGTCTGGCCCGACTGAATCAGGCCCAGCGCGACTTGGTGGAGGCCGAGGCTCGCCTGGCCCTGGCCCGGGTGGCCCTCTATTCCGCCTGGCACGCGCTGCAGACCGCGACCGGTGAAACTATTTCGTCCTTTGAAGGATATATCCCCAGCGGGGAGGCTGCATCCGAGTAGCCCGAATTGGGCCATACTTTGATTGTTCCCCCGTTCTGTGCTACGGTATTTTCTGTTTTTAATCGCTTTTCGCGGGGAATTTCCAAACAGGTGGTCCTTCATGAATATCTCTGAACTGCTCTCCAATCCTTCCATGATCCACGCCGCCATCGTGCACATGCCTATCGCGGCGGCATTTATCGGGCTGATTTTTGTCATTCTCAGCGCACTCTTTCACCGAAACAACACGGTACGCGCCTTGACAGCCCTGCTGTTTGTCATCGTGGTCGTATCCGCCTATGTCGCCATCGAGTCGGGTGAGGACGCCCGGGAGCTGGTGCCAAGTTCCATGCCTACGGCCGTGTGGGATCAACTTTCCGCCCACAAGGCCGCTGCCGAAAATGTGCTCTACGCGAGCGCCTTTACCCTGGTGTGCCTGGTCCTGTCTCTGATTCGTTTCGATGCGATTCGTATCGGTGGCCTGCTGCTCGCGGCGGTCGGGGCAATTGCAACGAACATATTCTGCGCCAATACGGGCCATCTCGGCGGCGCGCTGGTCTACAACCATGGTGTGGGGACCCCCTTGGTTCATCAGGCGGCCCCGGCTCCCGCGCCAGAACCCGTAAGTCCGACGCCCGCGCCGGTCATGCCGGGGGAAAGCGCGGTTCCGGCCGTGCCCGCGGAGCCCATGCCCGCGGAGCCCATGCCCACGCCGGGCGAGCCTACACCCGTGGAAGCCCCCCGGGCGGAACCCGTGCCTGTCGCATTGGCGGAGAACCCCGAATGGCTGCCGATTCGCGAGTTTACGGCGGAAGAGGCCGCACTTGTCAGCTTCAAACGCGACGTGTGGCCCATAATCGACGATCAGTGCACAAGTTGCCATGAAAACCCGGATGCCGATGCGGACTACGACATGACCACTGTCGAAGGCATGGCCAAGGGCGGCAAAAAGGGCGGCCCGGGCATCGTGCCCGGCAATCCGGATGAGAGTTCTATCATCAAGTACATTCGCGGTATCGCCAATCCCCGGATGCCTGAAGATGAGCCCCCTCTCTCCGCCGATCAGGTTCACACCCTGCGTATGTGGATCGCCGCCGGTGCGAAGGACGACAGTGCTGAAACGCCTGCGGCACCGGAGATCACGCCCGCGCCGGAGGCGGTACCGTTACCGGCAAAAATTCCGGTTGAGGCGGCAGAAGTTGTTCGGATTCTCTCAATCGACGCAAGTGGTGTACACAAACTGGGCGATGAGGTCGTCGAAGCGAGTACGCTTGTCGAGAAACTGAAAGACGAACTGGTCGCCAATCCTGGACTTGTGTTGCATGTGGATTGCAGTTCGGACACGCCTTTTGAATACCTGACGACCGCCATTGACGCAGCACACGCGGCAGGTGTCAGCAAGATAAGCGTTGTGGGCACCACAGTGCAGAATAATCCCGAGACCCAGATAGGGCTTGAGGCTAGTCCAAATACGCCCGCTCCGGTCACAGAGACTACGGAACCGGTCGTTGATCCACCTTCCGCAACCCCCGTTGGAGAAGCCTCCAGCCCGGTTACAGAGCCAGTAGTGGAGAGCGCGCCCTCGGTGGAATCCACTGTTCCCGTGGAAGTGCCCTTGGTGGAAACACCTGTCGCCGGGTAAGTTCCCGTAGCATTCCTTTTCCGTGTTTCTTCCGTACTACTATCTGCAATCTTGATGCATTTTTTCATAGAAGTTGACGATCTGGTTTGCAGGGACAACAGGGACTTCAGAAACGAATAACCTGCCGTCCCTGTGGACCCCGCAGCACACTCTTTTTGGTTGTGGCTATGCCACGCTGTATTCCGCGGTCAATACAAATCGCCCCGTGTTCCGACTGGAATACGGGGCGATTTTCTTATCTCATTTGCGAACTACTTCAACTGCTGGACCTTCATTTCCTTCGCCAGCGTGACGCCGTCCGCCAGGCTTGAGGCGGTGCCTATGGCGTAGTCGTCTTCCACCGTGGTCAGGGTCAATTTGCCGACCGGCTTCTGGCGGTGGGCGATGACCTTGCCGCCTACCTCGATCGGGTCGCCGTCCTGGAGGATCTTGAACTCCGTGCCGGTCTGGACGCCGTGTTTCTTGCCCAGATTGATGATGACCGCGTCATTGGCGGCGGCATCGGCGATCAGGCCCTGGAGGGGCTCCGTCGAGGCCAGTTTCTCGGTCAGGGCATTCACCACCGCGGCCACCGTCTCCGAGGGCTTGGCGTCGTCGATCTTCTGGGACGCCTGGAAGAAGATGCCGGTCGTCTCGGAGTCGATCAGGCGCAGGTAGAGCATGGTGTCCGCGCCGACTTGGGCGAAGTCGATGAAGCCGAGGTGCCCGGCGGACAGAACCTGTCCGAGGCGGCGCTGGGTGTCGCCGCTGGCGAGTTCTGAGCTGCCCAGGTTCAGTTCCTGGAGGAGCTTGTCGAGCATGACGCGTTCGACCACCTGGATGCCGTTCTTGCCCTGGGCCTGCACTTCGATCTCGCGCTGAAGGACCATATCCGTGCCCGCGCGGTCGAAGACGATACGTCCCTTGGTCTCGCCGGGGAGGAAAGCCAGCACGACGGGGCGGGAGGTCCAGTCATCCGTTGGGGCGGCATCGCCCTTGGCTTTCAACTCCTCATAGCGCTTGCTCAAGTCGGTGATGAGGCTCTTAATGAGCTCGCCCTTTTTGATGTCGTTGGCCTCTTCAAGCTCCGTCTTGACCTGCTGTAACATGAGCCCGGTCATTTCGTCGGGTCGAATGGCCGCAGCCTTTTCCAGCGTTTCTTTGGCCAACACGAGGTCGTTTTCACCGCCGCGTTCACGATAGGCCGACCCTTCGTTGCTCAGGGCCTCCACATTGTATTGGTCGAGGGACTGGGCCTTGGCGTACTGCTCCACGGCCTTGTCGATGTCGCCATTGGCCTGGGCCAGTCGACCTTGGGAATTTACGGCTTCCGACTTCTGCCATTCGGGGATTTCCGCGCTGGCGGCGGCCGCAAGGCTTGTTTCGGCCTGCTCCAGCTCGCCCGACTTGATGAGGGCCTCGCCCTTAACCGCCTGAGCGTATCCGTTGTCACCGGCCTTGTCGGCGGCGGCGATAGCGCCTTCCAGGTCACCCCGCTCCAGGGCCACCTTGGCCAGGCCCGCGTCCGCGCCGATTTCGCCGAATTCCTTCTCGGCCTCGTCCAGCTTGCCTTCAGCCACAAGAATGTGGCCGTTGAGTTCCTTGACCTGGGTCGCGTCTTCGCCATTCTCCAGTGCGGATGCGACCACGGCCGAGGCCTTGTCGGTCTTACGCTGCTGGAAGAGGTTCTCCGCTACTTCCTTGAGGATGTTGGCCTGTTCGGTGCCCGCGCCGCGCAGCACGCGCTCGATTTTGCGTTCGGGCGTGTGGACGAAGAGGGTAAGGGGGAGCTGGTTCACGTTCTTGTACCACTCCGCCGTCTTCACCTGTTCATCGGCCAGGAGGAAATACTGGATCTTGAGTCCATCGGCGAAGGACTGCAATGCAGCCTTGTCCGATTCCATACCGAGAGCGATGATGGAGAGGGCGTCGCTGTTGTACAGGCGCTTCAGGGCCTGAAGCTTGGCGGCGATGGCCTTGCCATTGTCCGGGGTGAAGAAGAACAGGATTACCAGATCGGGATTCTTTTCCAGAATCTCGTTCAGGTTTACCGATTTTCCAAAGATGTCCTGGGCCTGTATCTCCGGAACAGGATCGCCTTCAAAGAAGTCCGCCTGGGTGGACATGCTGCACAGTGAAAAGCCCAACACCAGTCCGAAATGCAAAACACGTTTGCTGATATTCATGGATCTCTCCCCAACCTCCTACATTTCAAGGGTTTATCGACACACACCACCTATATGGCTGAATTCTACCACCAAGGAACGTTTTTTACGAATGGGCAATCACCGCTATGGCCCGGACGGTGAAAGCACGACTTCAATAGTCGCTGTAGCCTCGGGCTTAGTTGGGGCTGGAATGTCACCTTTACTCAAGATTGGTTCGTTTCCGGTTGACGGGATGTATGCGCGATAACGAAGTTCGGACTTACCATCCTCCTTTGTGAACTCAAGGAAATCGCCAGAGCCGAGAAATTTCAAAGTTTTCAGAACCGTATCGCTACTATCTAGCACTTCGATTGGGAATGGACCGGCTACGTCTTCCAATTTTCCCGCGAGTTGTTCGGTACTAATCCCTTGTCGATTGAATTTATGGTAGGTTTCTTCGTCCTTAGCGCGAAATACATTGAAAACTATCATTGTATAGTAGTTCTCTGAAGCGGTGGTTGCTGGTGTCTCTGTGGGCGTGACGTTGTTCGTGACCGGCACCGGCGTTTCCGTCGGCGTCTCGGTCTTGTCGCCGCCGGACATCATAATCCCGCCGATGATCACCACCAGCGCGGCTGCGACTCCCCCGCCGATTAGCAGTCCCTTGTTGGGCCCGGTCGAAGTCGCGGGGGCTGATTGAATATGCGCTGGCGCAGTGCCGGGCATCGTTGCACCCACCTCACCTGTTGCAACCTTAGCCGGTGGGGGTCCTGCCACGGTAGCCCCGGGCGCGGGCGTGCCGCCGGGCACCGTGGCCCCCGGTCCCGATTCCGCGATGGTCGTTTCCTGGCTCGCGGGGCGGGCTCCGGCGATGGTGGCTTTGAAATCTTCCGAGACCGGCTGGTTGATCATGGTCGCCTGTACCGGTGCGGCGGGTGCCGGGGCCGCCATGGTGGAGGAGAGGGCGGCATTCGCGCCGGGATCGAGGATGGCCGGGTTCGGATTCTCCTTCAGGCTTTCCCTGAGGGCCGCGGCCATTTCGTTGCCGGACTTGTACCGGTTCGCGGGACGCTTGCTCAGCGCCTTCATGATAACGCCCGCGAGGGCATCGGGAATGGCGAAGTTCAGCTCGGTGGGGGGCACGGGATCGATCTTGATGACCCGATGCATGACGGTGCTCAGGGCTTCGCCGCCGAAAGGCTTTTCGCCCGTGGTCAATTCATAGAGGATGTTGCCCACCGAGAAGAGATCCGAGCGGCCGTCGAGCTTCTGCCCCATGAACTGCTCCGGGCTCATATAGTGTGGCGTGCCAATCAGGGCACCGTCCTGGGTGAGGTTGGAATCGCTCACGTGGGCAATACCGAAGTCCGCCACTTTAAGCGGCTTGTCCGTGGGCATGAGAATGTTCGCGGGCTTGATGTCGCGATGAACCACGCCATGCTCGTGGGCCACGTGAAGGGCCTCGCAGATGTTTGCACCGATCTCCACGATTTCTTCCATGCCAAGGCGCTTGCGCGAATCGATGATATCGGCCAGGTCGCCGCCTTCGAGGTACTCCATGGCGATGTAGGCCATGCCGTCCTCCTCGGCGGCGTCGTAGATCGTGATGATGTTGGGGTGGTTCAGGGCACCGGCGGCCTTCGCCTCGCGGAGGAAGCGCTCCATCATCTCGTCGGCCATGCCGGAGGCTTCGACCACCTCGCGGCGTGCGGTCTTGATGGCCACGCGGCGGCCGATGTTGGGATCCTTGCCCTCATAGACGATGCCCATGGCGCCTTTGCCCAGTTCACGGATGACTTCATAACGCCCCAGCTTGGTGGGCATTTTCGGATCGGCCACGATAGAATCCTTTGTTGATTATTGCGGTATTTAAGCGAGGTATCAGCCTATAGGCCAAAAGTGAATTTTAACCACGAATGGACACAAATTCACACGAATACGAATCAGAAACGATCGGGAAAAACTATCAAGTGGCACTAAGGATCTCATTCGTCATTTATCCACTTTTCATCCGTGAGTTTCCGTGCAATCCGTGGTCAGGAATATTGTTCTTTTTCTGACCACGGATTGCACGGAAACTCACGGATAAACAAACTGATGCGCTGGCGCTCCTGGCGGCCAATGCTTTGGAAGGTTTAAAACTTGGATCATCGGTCTCGACAATATGCATGTACCCTCGAATCGGATGAAACTAAATTTTGTTCTCTTATTCGTGTGAGTTCGTGTTCATTCGTGGTTCAATTCTCTTAAAAGGGTCACTGCGTCTTCAGCTTCGCTATCCACGCCCGCACATCGTCCGCATCGCTCGCGGTGGGGGAAAGAGACAAATACGCTTCAAAGTGCTTGATCGCTTCCTCGTTTTTACCCGCCGCCGCCAGGGTCAGGGCGAGGTTGTAATGCGCGCCCGGCGCATCGGGATTGAGGCGCAAGCTTTCGGTGAAATGACCGATGGCCTCGTCGTTACGCTCGGCGCGGCGGCAGGCTTCGCCGAGGTCGTTGTAGCTCTGGGCGTCGTCGGGGGCGAGCTGGCGGGCCTCTTCGAATATCGCTATGGCCTTGTCGTAGGCTTTTTCGCGCAAATAGAGCCGGCCGAGATTGCGCTTTACCTCGATCCCATCGGGGCGCAACGTGGCGGCCTTTTGATAGCTTTCGATGGCCTTGGCGGTTGCCCCCATGCTGGCCTCGGCGACCGCCAGATTGAAGCTGGCCTCGTAGAAGTCGGGCAGCAGGGTGGCCGCCAACCGGTAGGCTTCAATTTTCTCTTCCATGCTCGTAGCGGCGACTCCCCGGTTGTAGGCCTCGATGGCGCGAAGTTCGGATTCGCTGATGCCCGCGGCGGGAACGAGGCGATTCTCGGAGGGGGCCGCCGAAGCCATCTTCTCGCCCCGTACCCCGTGGGCATCCAGTAAGGCAAAGGCATTATTAATCTTGTTGACGATGGTGAAGTCGATGTCGTTGAATCCGCCGCTGATGAGTCCGATGAGCCTGCCATCGCGATCAAAAACAGGCCCGCCGCTGGAGCCATGGGTTGCGGTCAGGGCCACCTGAATCACGGCATAGCCGTCAAAGGTTCGATTGGGATTGGCGACGGTGCCGCTCACGGTCGAGAATTCCAGGTTCATCGGAGCGGCGATAGAGACGAGGGGGGCACCGCTCTTCAACGTATCGCCGTCGCCCAGCATTGCGTGGGCCGGCAGAGGGGACGTGGCCTTGAAGAGGGCGAATTCCACATCGGGGCGGGATTCCACCAGTTCGAGCGCCACCTTCGTTCCGTCGGCAAGACGCCCCACGAAATCCTTTACCCCCTCGGCCTGGTGGGCCGTTGCGAGCACGTAGCCATCCGGATGAATGCAGCAGCCACTGCCCTGCACTTCCGCACCGGTGTCGGCACGCTTGCCCTGGATAACCAGTACCGTGGCCATGTTTCGGCTGGCCACGGCTTCCACGTCGAGCGGCTGTGCGGCTGACCATGGCGCATAGGCCAGGCAAATGGGCAAAAGCGCCCTGACAATAAAGCTCATGGGTAGTCCTCGTCCCGTTGTCCCTGTGCTAATAATAGGGTGGACTCGCCGTGCAGTCAATTTTTCGCGCTTGCGCGCCATTCAGGCTTTTTCGATCCAGTATCTCGCTGTGTTAGGATGAAAGTGCGACGCGATCCGGCAGGAGTTTACAACGTGAAAAAGCTATTGATGATAGTTCTGGCGCTTCTGGGCGTCTTGCCCGAGGGGGCGAGCGCTCAGGGCATGATGTCCGATCTGCTTTTGGGCAAACTGGTTAACCCTCAAGTGGGTGCGTACGCGTGGTATACCCTCAGAGACCAGGCGACCGGCCAGGAGTACTTTCTTCGGCAGGCGATTGTGGGCACAGAGAAGGTTAAGCGCAAAGAGGCCTGGTGGCTGGAAACGGAACTGGTACCAAAGATCGGCTTTTCTTCGGTCTATAAAATGCTCCTGACCGGCCCGGCGGGTGAACCCGACAACGTAAAGCGTCTCCTCGTTCGTGAGGGCAATGGCGCGGTGCAGGAAATCAGCATGGAAAATGGCGTGGATTGGGAGGATGAGAAAGACATCCCTCGGGAATCTGCGGGTATTGAGACCATCACCCTTCCATCGGGCGATATTCAGGCGGAGCACTACATTGTGAAGGACGGAGAGCCCCCTACGGAAATCTGGATCAGCGAGCAGGTGCCCCCGATGGGGCTGGTGAAGATGAAGAATTCCGAGGGCGAACTGACCCTTCAGCGCTTCGGCAACGGCGGAAAGGATGGCCAGAGCGCCATTCCTACGAACCCAATCGCGACCGGAGAATCTGCGGAGGTGGCGGAGAAGCCCGCGCCGGAACAACCCGAGGAGGCGGAAGCGCCCGAGCAACCGGATACCCCTAAAGGCAAGAAGAAATCCAATATTTCGGTACGAAAGCGGGCACGATGAGCGCGCGATATGGGGTCGCCGGGTTGCTGGCGACGCTGGCGCTACTTCCCTTTACGGGGTGCCAGACGACAGACTCTTCCGATGCTTCGGCGATACCGCCCTCCGCGCAGATCGTGTTCACGCCCCGTGTTCATCGGGTGGTGATTCAGGCGGGTGAGGGGCGCTACCCGAACCTCTTTACGACGGCCTCCTATGCGGTGTGGGGCAGGGAAGCGCATGCCTCCGCGCCCCTGACGCCTCCGGTAGCCACAGACGCCGTGGAGGGTGATGCCGCCACGGAGGCGGTGATGGATGCCAATCTGGAAAGCGTTCCACCGCAGCCGGAAGTCGAGGCAGCGCGGGCGGGCGGGCTGACCATCGAATGTCACCTGGAGTCGGATTTCCCCGATCGCAGTATTGCCTATGACGCGGTGGGACTGCGCGGCATGACCATCCTGCTCAAGCTACCCGATGGGCGGGAGTTGCAGCCCGCCCAGAAGACGCTGGGTTCTGAACTTGAAGAGGTTCCGATTGGGGCGCTTAGACGCTATGGTCGAAAATTGACCCTCTATTTTTCCGAAGGTCAGTTCATGGTTGAGAATCCCGCCGTAAATCCAAAGGCCGCGGGTATCCAGCTTAAGATCGTGGGCGTCGAATCCCAGTTCTTTTTCGATTGGCCCGCCACGCCGGATTTCATGGCAACGCCCACGCCCCGTCCAGACCAGAAGGCCGCCAAGTTCGTCCGCAAGCATCTTCCAGAGGCGCGATCCGCCGTCGCTCGGACATCCCACCGCTTTGACTAAGCCCCGCGAGGGCCTTCGTTCGTGAAAGCCGCCATTAAATTCATCATGACCCTGACGGGGCTACTGCTCATCGGGGCGAATATCGGCACGGTGTTGCTGCTGACCCAGTTCGAGGGCCTGCTGCGCCAGGGCATTACCCGGCAGGCGGGTCAGATCCTGGGCTCGGAAGTTCACTTGGAAGGCGTGCGCATCGACTGGTCGCGCCAGGCCATCGAATTCCACGGAATTTCCGTTTTCAATCCCGAAGGCTTTACGGATCGCGAGGCGTTGCGGGTTGAATCTGCCTGGGTCTACCCCCAATGGCTCGCGATATTCTCGAAAACGCCCGTGATCGATCAGGTGCTCATTCGCGAGGCAAAGATCCAGCTTCAGTATGATGAGACGAAGGGGACCAATCTGGGAACCATGATGGAGCGTGCACGGGATTGGGCCGACCAGCAGACGCGGGGCGAGGCCTGGGTGCTCGGTCGGCCTGTGAATATCCGCAAGATCATCTGCGAGCCGGCCGAGATCAAGGCGGAAAGCGTGTCCCCGCCGCAACCCCCAATCACGCTCACCATGAGCGCCTTTACCGTCGAGAATCCGGCCGGAGAAGAGGCCGTGAGCGGCGCGCGCGCCATTCATCTCGTGCTCCAGGGAATGGCCCGGCAGTTGGGCTCGCTCGACGGGCTCTCCAGCTTCGTGCGCGAGACGGTAAGCGCCGAGGCCAGTCCTCCGCCGGAACCGGCCGCGCCTTGATCACCGGCAAGTCCCTTGCTATTATCCACCGGCGGTGACCCCGGCATCGGGGAACGGTCGAGTCGTGAAAAGCCCATTTCGCGAGCAGGTGCAATAGTTTCAAAAAAGGTGGAGGTAGCGTCCCCGTGGCCCAGGTTAGCCTGACCAACGTGCAGAAGTTCTATCCCGGGGGCATCCCCGCCGTGAAGAACGCGAACCTGGTCATCAACGACAAGGAATTTGTCGTGCTCGTCGGCCCCTCGGGCTGTGGAAAATCCACGACCTTGCGTATGATTGCCGGCCTGGAGGAAATATCGGGCGGGGAGATCCGGATCGATGGCCTGATTGTGAATGATGTTCCTCCAAAAGATCGCGATATTGCCATGGTCTTTCAGAACTATGCCCTGTATCCGCACAAAAATGTCTACAAGAACATGTCTTTCGGTTTGGAGATGAGACGTTATCCGAAAGACGAAATTGACCGTCGGGTTCGGGATGCCGCCGAAATCCTGGGGATTACCGACTTGCTCCAGCGCCGCCCCAAGGCGCTGAGCGGCGGACAGCGCCAGCGCGTAGCCGTGGGCCGGGCCATCGTCCGCAAACCCAAAGTATTCCTGTTTGATGAGCCGCTCTCGAACCTGGATGCAAAACTCCGGATACAGATGCGTGCGGAGATCTCCAAGCTCCACCGACGCCTTCAGTCTACGATGATTTACGTGACCCATGATCAGGTGGAGGCCATGACCATGGGGGATCGAATTGTCGTCATGCTCGACGGTGCCATCCAGCAGGTCGACGCGCCTCTGGACCTGTATCACCGCCCGGTAAACAAGTTCGTGGCGACTTTTATCGGCAGCCCTCCCATGAACATGCTGGAAGGGCGCATCGACGCCAGTGGGAATGACTTGGAATTCCGCATGGCGGAAGACACCTTCGCACTCCGGCTCCCCCAGGAATACCACGAAGCGCTGAAGCCCTACGCCGGAAAAGGGGTGTATCTCGGACTCCGACCGGAAGATCTCATGGACGGGTCAGCGCAGATCGAGGAAGCGGGCGGAACGCTGGAGGCGCTCGTCGAAGTGGTGGAACCCATGGGCTCGGAAATCTACGTGTACCTGAGTCTTGCGGGGCAGCCGCTAACGGCGCGGGTCCATGCGCTTGCCAGGCCCAACGTGGGCAGTCCTTACCTTCTCCACGTAAACACCCGTAAGCTCCACTTTTTCGACTGGGAAACCGAGCTCGCTATCCGCTGACCTCATGAGGCCTCCCAATCGCAGTTGCACTGGATCGCGGCGCGAGAAGTTGCCATACAGGGGGAGTTTCGACGCCCTTCTGTAGTGCGGAATTTCACTTATCTGGACGTCAAAAGAACCACAAGCACTATTCTTTCAATGGGTTAGGGTGCGGAATAATTCCACCCTGCTTGCACATCGGCGTGAGGCATGGCATAATCGTACGGATAAACTATTAACACTTTTAAGAAACTGCCGTAATCATGCGATAGGCAGCGTCTGTATCGAGGTAATTGCGGGGAGTTCTGGTTCCAAGGCCCGATGCCCTGGAGAACGGAGTGAAAATGAAAAAATATCGATTTCTCAACGATGAACGCGGTGTGACGCTGATCGAGATTACCCTGGCCGTGGCCATCTTTGCGGGTGTTATCGGCGTAACGGCGCAATCACTCATGTCCTTCTACGTCAGTATCGATATCCAGGAACAGCGCATGGAAGGTGTCCGTGCCTGCCAGAGTGTCATGGACGGCCTGCGCGAGAAACGGGTTGAGTTTAAAGACGATTTCCCGGCAGGGCTCCTGACCTGGATCGAGACCAATAACGACAGTTCCTGGTCGGATTTTAAAGCGGACAACAGCGAGCATGTGGAGCTTGCGGATCAGACCATCGAAGTGACTTGCTTTAATGAGGCGGGCGAAGCGGCGGATGGGGGAGACAACCCCATCGTAGTTCATGTCACGACGAACTGGACCGATCGCAGGGGGCGCCCCCTTTCGGCCACGCTTGTCAGCATGTTGACGAACGAATAGGAGAGCACTTCGATGAAAAACAACGGACATACCATGGTCGAAGTAATGGTCTCGATGGGCATTCTCTCCGTCGTTTCCCTCCTCGGCTTTATTGTGCTTCAATCGTCCACTTCCTCCGCCCAACTGGCCAACGCGAAGGTGGACGTTCAGAACAACCTTCGGGATACCGTCTCTGTGCTGAGCAGCGAGCTGCGCGAAGGCGTGACCGAAATTACAACGGAGAAGACGGGTGCGCCCGAGGGGCTTTTCCCCGTGGCCATCGGTGATGAGGGGCGCTCGATCACCTTTCAAGTTCCCGAGCCTGTTTCGGGCGAAGCGATTTACGCCTACTCCACGCCGATCACCTTCTCCCTTGAAAATGAAGATGCCAATGGCAACGGCCTTCTCGATCCCGATGAGGACACGAATAGCGACGGTGCCCTGACACGTCGGATCGTGCGCTCCCAGAACGGCGAGTCCGTCCCTGTCGCGGGTGCCTCGACCATTGAATTTGTTAGTTTTTCTCTGTTGGACAATCAGGCCACAGACGTTGAAGACAGGACCACCGTGCAAATTACCTTGCGTGGCAGCAAGCGATACGGAGCAGGAGAAGGCAAACCGCTTCTCGCCGAAACTACATCCAATATTCGCCTCGTCAATTAAGAAAGGAGGGGACCTATGGATCATAGCCACCTTAAACGAAAAAATCAGGACGGTATCGCACTCGTATTCGCCATGCTCGCCATCATCGTCATTCTCGGCTCGATGGGGCTGGTGATGACGGGCGTGCAGCGCGCCAAGAAAGAAACCGACCACGCGTACAACAACGTGTTGCTTGAGGAAGCGGCCCAGGCAGGCGTCGACCTCGCCGTGGAGCAGCTCTGGAACGACTACAAGGTCAGCAGCGGCAACACCACGGGCAACGTCGCGTCCTACAAGTATTATCTGAACAACACGTCTGAAATTCCGATCAACGAAGACTTGAATTTCAACGGCACGAAAGATGCGGGCGAAGAAGGCAACGGCGACGGAAATTTTGACACGCTGCCTTCTGGTCTCAGCCAGTATGGCAAGGCCATCATTACCGAACCCATCGACTTCAAGAAGCCCGGCACCGAAACCGTGCTGGCGACGATCGAGAGCGTGACGGTCGCCCGCTACGACACGGTATACGAGTCCCGGCTAACGGTTCGCTCCACGGCGACCCTCGACGGCGCTTCAAAGACAGCGGTGCAGGTTCTGCGTATTGGCGGATCCCCCTTCGATCACGGCCAGTTTGCCATTCTCGCGAACAACATCAGTTGTATCCTCTGCCATGCGGAAATACGCTCGCTCGATCTTGAGCGCAATTCCGATTCGAGCCTCTACGGCACTTTTGACCGCGTCAAGGTGGCGGCCCTTGAGTCCCTGCTCGTCCGTACCGGTTCGGAACCCGACTCCCGGGTCGCCGGGTCGGTTTATACCCGCGGCCGCGTCTACCAGCCCAACGGCAGCGAGTATACCGCCGCGGGCCTGGCTTCCACCGGCTTCGATGCCTATTCCTTCAGCAGTGAAGACGGCAAGATCACCCAGAGCGCCACGGGCGGCATGACCACGACCAACCTGGCCAATGCCGCAAAGAACGGTGACGGCGAGTTGCTCCAATTCGCAAATCTCTATATGGAATATCCGGCGGATGCGGAAGCGCAGACCGACGGCCCACTGCCGGGCACCTTCCCCGCTCCCTATCCGGATGAGGATGGCGATCGCAATGTGGACGATTCGGAGTTTGAAGTTATCGTCAATACGGCCAACGGCAGCATCGATTTCGAGTTGGGCGTGGAAGATCCGAGCGGCGCCATCACCAACGGTGTGGCTTACGGCATCCCCGATGGCAGTGTTTACACGGGCACGACCCTTCCCGAATCTTCGAATTCCGCGCTATCGTCCCTTTCCACGGACGGGTACTACGATGGCAACCTGATCCTCGTAGGCACGGAAGACGACCCTATCAAAATTCAGAACACGGTGGCCATCGACGGCGACCTGGTGATCAAGGGGCCGGTCGAGGGCGAAGGCAAGCTACTCGTTCGCGGCAACACCTACGTCATCGGCGACGTAACCTATAAGGACGCTCCCGGAGAATTCGGCGTAAACGAGTCGGGTGAAACCAATGCTTTCGCGTTGGTATCGGGCGGAAGCGTCATGATGGGCGACTACACCACGATTCGGGGCGTCAACCATACCTCGTACAACAGCGACAAGTACCCGACCTGGAGCCAATATAGTATCCACACGCGGGACAAGAACCGGAGCAACAACGTAACCCGTCTGAGTTCTACCCAGACTTTGAAATGGGGCTACTTTGACCCCTGGTCGACCGATTCGAACCAGAAGGTCACGGGGAAGCCCGGCCATCAGTTCAGTTTTACCATGTCCGAGCTCCAGTTGTTCAACCAGCTCGAATTGGAAAAGGCGGTCGCGGACAACCAGTACACGCCGCGATTCTACGGTCTCCGGGAAAGCCAGCCCAACAACATCTGGTTGTATGACGCCGCGGACGAACATGCCGTGCACTACAACGACGCCGGTGTGAAGAAACTCAGCGACTACCTGGTTGCGAAGGGCTACCCGCTCGATATCATGAACCGTGCGGCCTATCACTACCTCAATCCCGAAGGCAACTGGATGTCCGAAGATCAGTTGCGCCAGTTCTGGTACGACGATGAAATGTCCCGCCCGAGCGGTGGGCGAGACTTCAAGTTCGACGGATTGCTCTACAGCAACAACTCGATCTTCAATATTGTCCGCAGCATGGAACGGCACTATTCGAACTCGAAGGGTAAGATGACCATCCGGGGCGGCGTGATTGCGGCCGACTTGGGTATGTTCGTGCCCGGTGGTTTGAAGCTGCACTATGATCCGCGCGTGGAGCGTTTCCTGAACGTTGCGGATACCGAACAAGTGGTCTTCGCCCGCGCAGCCTTTTACTTTGATCGCGGCTGAGCGGTCCATTGACGGTGTTTCAATTGATGCTGGAGAACGTGCTAATGAAATCTGGATGGCAACAGGCCATGCTCGCAGTCGCCCTGTTGGCGGCGTCTGCGGGCGCCGATACGGTATATCTGAAGAACGGCGTCGAATTTGATGGCGTGGTTACGCCCGTTCCAGACAATCCGGATCTCTTCAAGGTAACGGCCGGTGAACGGAGCCTGACCTATCGAGCGGAAGAAATTGACCGCGTAGAGAAGAATGAGAAGACGGGAAAACTGAGCAAGGAAGAGATCCTGGCCAGTTGGGAAGAGCAGAACCGGCTCCTCACCGAGGAAACAGGGCTGACCGCGGAACAGCGCGGCCTTGTGATGGGCCTGATGTTCGAGTTGAAGACCGACAACGTTTCCAAGCGTGTGGCGGTACGCGAGAAGTTGATCGGCCTCCAGAAGGAGTTCGATGCCTACAGCTTCCTCACCAATCAGCTCCCCGGTGTCTCAATTCTGATTGCGCCGAATCTTCTGGAAGCGCTCGCCTACATGGACAGTTCACGGGCCCTGGAGCTTCTCCAGGAAGCCGCGCAGAACAACTACTTTGGCACCCGGGTCATGGCGATCGAGTTGCTTGGACGCCTGGGACACACAGGCAGTAAAGAGCTCATCGTGCGCGGCTTGGCCGACCACAAACAGGAAGTGCAAATCAGCGCGGTCTACGTATTGGCGGGCATGGGTGCGCGGGAAGTGACGCCTGCGCTCATCAGCCTGCTCCCGAGTCCAGACGAGCGCGTCTCGAATGCGAGCCGCGAGGCATTGCAGGCGCTCTGGGCGAACGCGCTGCCCGATCCAAAGCCGGGTACCGTGGATGAGTGGACCGCGTTCTGGAATACCCAGGAGAAGTCGGGCACGCCGGTGCAGCTCGCGGACCTTGCCTCGCTCAGTAATCCGGACGAGGAAATCGTGAGCAGTATCGATACCAATCACGGTGTTGGATCCGGTGCCGATACGGCGGTCGCATCGGAAGGGTGAGTTTACAGAATTTCGTAGGGAAGCCGGTTGCCCGAACGGGCAACCGGCTTTTGTGCGTTTGAAGCTCACTGCATCAAGATTGGGGATTGCACGGGCGGCAGCATATAATGGGGCTGGTAACTCTGGAGTATTTGCCATGTCGGGAATTTCTGTCTTGTTGTGCGTCGCGGCGCTGGCCGCGCCGGTATCCATTGATGTGGCCAAACCCCCGGCGCGCAATATCTCTGAGTACAACCTCTTCAAAGATGCCGCCCGACAGATCCCCAATGACGGCGTCCTGCCCTACGACCTCAATACGCCCCTCTACTCGGACTATGCCAGCAAGCACCGCTTTATCTGGTTGCCGGAAGGTACGCGCGCGGAATATCGCGACCGCGACGTTTTTGAGTTCCCCGTTGGCACGGTGATCGTGAAGACTTTTGGATTTCTGACGGACATCCGGGATGCATCAAAAGGGGAGCGGATCGTTGAAACTCGCCTGCTCATCCACAAGCCAGAGGGCTGGGCGGGTTTTGCCTACATCTGGAATGAAGAAACCACCGATGCCCGGCTGGCGGTCGCGGGCGGGCGGGCGGATGTATCGTGGACGCACTACGACGGTCAGGTGCGCAAACTGGATCGCTATATCATCCCCAATATGAATGAATGCAAGCAGTGCCACGAGATTGGCGGTAAGCTCCAGCCCATCGGTCCGAAGGCGCGACACCTTAACAAAGACTATTCCTACCCCGATGGCGCGATGAATCAACTCCTTAAATGGCAGACTGCGGGCTACCTCGACGAGGCTCCCGCCCCGGAAGTCGCGCCGCACTTGCCCAACGCCGATGACCCCGCATCGGGCACCCTGAACGAAAGGGCGCGGGCCTATCTTGATATCAACTGCGCCCACTGCCACAATCCTCAGGGGCCCGCGCACATGTCCGGTCTGGATCTATCCTATGATCAGCTCGATGCAGGGAAGTATGGCGTGTTCAAGAGCCCTATCGCTGCGGGACGCGGCTCCGGCGGCTATAAGTTTGGCATCGAACCCGGCCATCCCGAGGTCTCCATTCTGATGCACCGCCTCGAAAGCACGGAACCGGGCGTCATGATGCCGCCCCTTCCGAAGCGAGTGATTCATGACGAAGGCGTTGCACTGCTCCGTGAATGGATCCTCGCCATGCAGGCGCAAGTCACTGCGGGCAATACCGTCGAACTTCTGGAGTAGACAAACCGAACGTTGACGTCGGCAACCCATCCAACAAGGAGAGTAATCCATGCTTACCAATAGAATCATCCTTTCGCTCGGTGTACTACTGTTCGCCGTCTCCCTGGCCCCGGCAGAAACCGAGCCGAAAGACAAGGAGGGATTTGTCCCCCTCTTTGACGGAAAGACGCTGGAAGGATGGAAGACCACCGGAAACTGGGTAGTGGAATTGGATGGCACCGTTACCCTCGTGCCGCGACCGGGGGAGACAGGGTGGGAGCGATTCGACGCGTACATCATGACCGAGCGTACCTACAAGGACTTCGTCCTTGACCTGGAGTTCAAGATCGAGAAAGAAGGCAACTCCGGCGTCTTTTTCCGCGTGGGCGACCCCCTATTGCCTGTGTCCAAGGGTATCGAGGTGCAGATCCTCGACACCTTTGGCCTCGAGAAGCCCGGCAATCACGACTGCGGCGGTGTCATCGGCACGGCGGCTCCGTCGAAGAACATGGCCAAGCCGGCGGGCGAGTGGAACCGCTATACCATCACGGTTCAAAACAACCGCCTCACCGTTGTCCTCAACGGCGAGCAGATCATCGACCTCAAACTTGACGAATCCGCCATGAAGGACCGGCCCGAGGAAGGTCACATCGGCTTTCAGGATGAGGCCAAGCGTATCTGGTACCGCAACGTGCGCATTAAAGAACTCTAGACCATTCCCGGCAACAAGCTTTGTCGCCGGCCGTAACTGCCGGGTGCCACCTCAATCGAGCAACGCTCGTTTGGGTGTCCTGGGGGACAATCGTTGCGGGTATCAAAGAAAACCCGGATTCGGCTTGCAGTCTCAGGCCGGATCCGGGAACACATAGTCAACGCTTTTGATTGAAGCGCTACGGCTTCGGCGCGCGAAGTTTCGCCGCCTGCGCGCGGCACGACGCAATGGTCCAGTCGAAGCGGTCAAGGTGTACCTGAAAGCCCGCGTTTTGCTTGTCTTCCGCCAGCCACATCCTCTGGAAGTCGGCTTTTAGTCCTTCGTACTCCGCCGCCACGGCTTCCAGCTCCGTCGCAACGACATCGCGCGCATAGGCCGCATCCCGAAAGTGTGCCAGAGCCACCAGCTTGCGTCCCAATGCCTGGTAGTTTCGTGCGCCAAATAGCATCTGCTCCAGATTATCCAGGTTACGCGCGGCCGTCGACTGGGCCGTCTGGAGCAACGTCACCGCCTCATCCGCCTGCTTGAGAATACGCGCGCCCTCGGCAGCGGGATCGGCCATGGACGTGAGCGATTTGTGGGTGAATGGATCGCCAAAGAACTCCCAGAAGTGGGTGGAAGGCGTGTCCGCTACCGTGCCATCGTCCTGCGCCGTCTTGACCGTCTGATTGCTGATATCCCCCGAGAGTGCAAAGGCCCGCGCGATGTTTCCATCCTTCGCGCCATGGATAAGGCGGCTATAGGCTTCGTTGAAGTAGTCCCGGTCAAGTCCAGCGCCGGTCCAGGCGCAGGCGCCGTGAAAGAGGAAGGTGAACCAGTTCTGGCCCGCGAAATGGTAGTGGCCGTCGTCTCCCCAGTCTGTAGTGATGCTGCCGATGGCTCCATGCTGTAGGCCGCGCGTTACTTCCGCATCGGAGAAATCGAAGGCATGCTGCGGCGAGGGAATCATTCGCAGTTGGCTGCCGATCCACGCCTGCGCAAAAAAATCGGTGCCATGGGCCCGGAGCCGCGGAAAGTCCCGTTCCCAGGCGGGCGCGTAGGGGCCGCCCGCGCAATAGTAACTGCCCACGATAATATTCTTCGGCAGTGTCTCCAGCTTCGGTCCCATTCCCGCCAGGTGGCCCGTGCTATCCAGCGGACCCTGCGCGATCATCAGGCGCATGCCATGGCGTTGCACCATCTCGTTTAGTTTGAGGACATACTCGTAGACGAGGTTCGTCACGTCCTCCAGGCTCATACCGGCCGCAAGCATGCCATCGCAGTCGATCTCCGTGATGTCCACATTGAGGATCTCGCCGGGAAAGGCCGCGCAGAGCTCGTCCACCATGTCGTTTACGAAGGCGACCGCTTCGGGCTTGCGCACATCGAAAGTCATGATCCACGGCTGCTTTTCGCAGGGCCCCACGCGCAGGTGTTGGAACTGGGGCTTACTCAGGATGTTGAAGGAATGGCCAAGCACCTGAAAGAGGGGATGGATCTCGATGTGTTGATCCGCCGCGTAAGAAAAGAGCGCCCGCGCTTCCGCCGGGGTCATGCCCTCCGGCGGTGAAATATCGGGGTGGCTCTCGAACTTGAACACGTCCTCGATATACAACTCCAGCACATTGCAGTGCGCCTCCGACAGCACATCCGTCAACCGCGCCAAGGTGTCCGGTGTCGGCATCTGGCCCCGGCTGATGTCCTCCTGCACCCCGCGATAGCGTATCTCGGGCCAATCCCGCAGATGAAGTCCCGGCAGCGTCGTGCGGTCCGTGATCAACTGCGCCAGCGTCACCGTGCCGTGGTGCAGCCCCGGCCAATCCCGCGCCGCGAGGGATACACCCGACGCGTCCACATGGAGCGCATAGCCCTCGGAACCCAGGGCCTCCAAATCGGCCTCCGTAATGCCGGGCAGCGTTGCGCGCGGGCTGCCATCAGGAAAGATGCCCAGGCGAATACCGGGCGCACCCTTTACCGGTGTCGCGCTGCAAAAGGCAAGGCCCGACGCGGCAGACAAACGATTCGCTACGCGCCGCGCCGCCACACGCCCCGCCGCGCTATCCTCCGAAACAATACCCACGTGATCGCTCGTGGTGAGGTCCAGCGTCACGTCTGGAAGCAGCACCACCGACTTTGGCGGTACAATGACCCACAGCCCGGCCCCCGCCAGTGTCTCCGTAACCGTTGCAGCATAGGAGGCGGGAAGGAGAAGTTCAGAAAAGACAAGGAAGGCAACGAAAAGCTTATGCATGGGATACTTCTCTCCTGAGGGCGCTTCGCGTAGTGCAGCGCCATCGCCTGCAACCTAAAGGATCCGCCAGCGCGCGATCAACCAGCTCATTGCTACAAACACCCACGCGGAGCGTAACCGAGTGCCGGGGTATTCACAGCATCGGGTCAATGAGTTCCAAGTCCTCAATCCAGCCGAAGTCGCGTGTGTTGTGGGTAGCGAGTGGCAGATTGTGAGTGAGCGCCGTCGCCGCTATGATGGCATCGGCAAGTCCAATGCTTCGTTTTCTTCGCAACGCGATTGCCCCATCAACAATTTCGGGTGATAATGGGATTATATCCAACTCGGCAAAGAAGGCCGCAAAGGACTGGTGGTCGTCTTCCGTGAGTCGCCAGAAACCCATTACCTCAATTTTCGTGATTGCTGAGACGCGGATTGTCTTGCCGCGCAGAAAGTCAGCTACCTTTACATGCGCAGGATCGAAGGCGTAAATAACAATGTTGCTGTCCAGCAGCATCAGAGCTGTTCCCGCCCGGGCAGTTGCCTCTCCTGCCGTTCCTCCCGCTGCCAGGCGATCGGATCACCGAACTTTTCCGTCAAGCTCTTTCGGCGGGTCGCGTCCAGGCCTTCCAGAATGTCGGCCAGACGGTCACCATTGGTCGATCCGGCTTCGGATGTCTCCAACGCTTCTTCAACCACCACCAGCACCCGCCCATGGGCAAGGCGCGGTCCAACGCCAATCCACTCCACACGCCCGTGGTCGTATATAGCCTCGTAACTTTTAAGCATGGGAAGACTCCTGAATGTGCAACGTCCGTCTCAATAAAATCAGGTCCATCAATCTCCCATCAGTCTATCAATTCCTTGTACGTCTCGGCGAACAATATATACATCGGCAGCCCGCCCACAAATTTGAGTCCAGTTGCGAAACTTTGCGGTTCACTTCGTTTCCACCCTTCCGTGAAATTCCGTGCCTTTCCGTGGTCAATCCTTTTCCTTCGCTGGCGCTTCCGCCACCCGCGCCTCCAACCGACGGAGATCCTCCCGTGCGCAATCATCCATGAAATAGGGGAGCGACTGCGCCAGGGCCTTCGCGACATGCTCCCGCGCTCTATAAAAATCCTTCATCGCCTCATAGTACTTCCCCACATAATAATGGGCATAAAACAGACGCCGCCCTCGGTCCAAGTCTTCGCCCGATTCCGCCGCCGTCATCACCGCATCCACGCTGCCTTCTCCCCGATACAGCGCCCAGAGCGCCGGAAAGGGCGCCTCGCGCATCCGCGTATAGTCCAACAAGGCCCCCCGGGCCTTCTCCACACCCTCGGCCTCGGCCAGACAGAGGAAGTGCCAAAGGCCGTTTTCAACATCCGTCGCACCTACCGAATGATACCGCGCAAACTGTGCCGCTCCGGCGGCTTGGTCCCCCGCATAGTACAGCGCCAATCCCCGCTCCCAACACGAATCCTCATCATGTGGTTCACCCCCGCGCGCCGCCACGCTGTAATCCGCCACCGATTCCGAAAACCGCCCCAGGCGAAACAAGATCTCCGCCCGCTGATGATGCCGGGGCGAGGGAGATTTTGGATCGAGATTGCCAAAGGACTTGAGGGACTCTTCCAGCGCTGAGCCCTCTCCCTGGTCATCCGCACCCGCAGGGACATGCTGGGCCCCGATGACGGCGGACCCCAACAGGAGAATCAGTGATAGGGAACGGGTACGCACACGATATTTCATAGTGAACTCCATACTGACACCTCGGTTTGAACCGGTTGTAAGAGCCCCAATCCGTCGCGAGGAGAGGAAAGGCATTTCTTATTGATTGAAACAGACGGGTGTGGTGGAGTCAAGCGCTCCACGTGTCTCACGTTTTCCAGGGCCTTTTCGTGCGCGTGGGGATTCGTGGCTTGAATACTGTGGGGCGTCACCCTTCATTTTTACATCATTTTTACACCAACCCGCCCCCTCTTTACCCCGTTTATTCATTGGAAAAGGTACAGTTCCATCAGCACAACAAAGGAGGTGCATATGGACCTGATCTACGTAAGTTTGGCGGTGGCACTCGCCGCCTTGACCTTTGGAATGGCGTATGCCATTTCGCGATCCAACGGGAGAAACTGATATGGGCATGCTGGAATGGGTGGCGGTCCTCTTGACCGCGGGGCTCTTGCTCTACCTCACGTACGTTTTAGTATTTCCGGAGCAATTCTGATGAGTAACGGTAACTTTATCCTGCTGGCGGCGTTTTTGCTGACCATCTTTGCCACAACCTTTCCCCTGGGCGCGTGGCTCGTGCGCATCGCATCGGGCGTTCCGGGCAAGGGCCTGCTGGGTCGTATAGAGCATGGCGTATACCGGGTCTGCGGGATCAATCCCGTCGAGGGCATGCCCTGGTATCGCTATGCCCTCGCCGTGCTGGCCTTTAATTTCCTGGGCGTGGTCGCAGTTTACCTCGTGCAGCGGACGCAGGCCTGGCTTCCCCTGAACCCCCAAGGGTTCGGGAACGTCACGGCGGACTCCGCGTTCAATACGGCGATCAGCTTCGTAAGCAATACCAATTGGCAGGGCTATGGCGGCGAAAGCACCATGAGCTACCTGACCCAGATGGTTGCGCTTGCGGTGCAGAACTTCCTCTCCGCGGCCACAGGTATCGCGGTGGCCTTTGCGCTGATTCGGGGCTTTGCCTGGAAGCGGTCCAAGTCGGTTGGTAACTTCTGGGTGGACCTTTACCGTATCACGGTCTATCTTTTGCTGCCGTTGAGTGCCGTTGTTGCGCTCGTGCTGGTCAGCCAGGGCATGATCCAGAATTTCAGCGCGTATGTAAGCGTGACGCCGCTGGACACGGCCGCACAGTCGACCCAGGAACTGGCGATGGGGCCGGTTGCGTCGCAAGTGGCCATTAAAATGCTGGGCACCAACGGTGGGGGCTTCATGAACGCGAACGCCGCCCACCCCTTTGAAAATCCGAACGCCTTCTCGAACTTTCTTCAGATGGTGCTGATCTTCCTGATTCCCGCCGGGCTCTGTCGCGTATTCGGTCACCTGGTGGGCGATCACCGCCAGGGCTGGGTTCTCTGGGGTGTCATGGCGGTGCTCTTCACTTGTTGCGCCGTGGGTGTGGGCTATTTCGAGCAACAGGGCAATCCCGCGTTGGATCAGGTCAGCATCGACCAGTCGAACAGCCTGGAGCAACCCGGCGGGAATATGGAAGGGAAAGAGGCCCGTTTCGGCATCGCGGCCACGTCCCTCTTCGCCACCATCACCACCAGCGCCTCCTGCGGCGCGGTGAATGGCATGCACGATTCCTTTACGCCCATGGGCGGCTTGTTTCCCCTCTGGCTGATGCAATTGGGCGAGGTGGTCTTCGGCGGCGTGGGCAGCGGCCTCTATGGCATGCTGATCTTCGCGGTGATCGCCGTCTTCATGGCCGGGCTCATGATCGGGCGCACGCCGGAGTATGTCGGCAAGAAGCTGGAGCCCTTTGAGATGAAGATGGCCGCCATCGCCGTACTGGTGACCCCGGTCCTCGTGCTGGCGGGAACGGCTTTGGCCATCTCGGTGGAGGTCGGGCGGGCCGGCATGTTGAATCCCGGTGCCCATGGCTTCAGCGAGATCCTCTACGCTTTCAGCTCGGCCGCGAATAATAACGGTAGCGCCTTCGGCGGGCTTTCAGCGAACACCCCATTCTATAACGCGATGCTTGGCATCGCCATGTGGCTGGGCCGCTTCGCGGTTATTGTTCCCGTGCTGGCGCTGGCGGGTGCGCTCGCGGCCAAAGCGGAAACGGCGAAAACCGTTGGAACTCTCCCGACGGACGGATCGCTCTTCGGCCTTATGCTCGGTGGCACCGTTCTCGCCACCGGTGCCCTGACCTATATCCCCGCTCTGGCCCTCGGCCCCATCGCCGAGCACCTCATGCGATTCGCAGCGAACTAACGGAAGGACTGAACACCATGCAAAAGAAAGCTTACAGTATCTTTGACCCAGCCATGATGAAAACGGCTCTGGCGTCAACGTTTACAAAACTACACCCGCGCAGCCAGGTTCGCAATCCGGTTATGTTTGTGGTCTATGTGGGCAGCATCCTGACCACGGCCCTGTTCGTCCAGTCCCTCGTCGGGCAGGGCGAGGCACCGCCGCGCTTCATCTTTGCCGTCGCGGCCTGGCTCTGGGCCACGCTGCTTTTTGCAAACTTTTCCGAGGCGGTGGCGGAAGGTCGGGGCAAGGCCCAGGCGGCTACGTTGCGGGCGATGCGTACCGCTGTTCATGCAAAACTGCTGATTGAGCCCAAGCGCTGGGCCCCATGGGAAAATGTGCTTGCCGATGAATTGCGCAAGGGTGATGTGGTCCTGATCGAAGCGGGCGACATGGTCCCCTGCGATGGCGAGGTCATTGAAGGCGTCGCTTCCGTGGACGAAAGCGCCATCACGGGCGAGTCGGCCCCGGTGATTCGCGAAGCGGGCGGCGACTTCAGCTCCGTCACGGGCGGCACCCGCGTGCTCTCCGATTGGCTCGTGGTCCGGGTGGCCGTCGACCCCGGAGAATCCTTCCTGGATCGCATGATCAAGATGGTGGAAGGCTCACAGCGGCGCAAGACGCCGAATGAAGTCGCCCTGACCATTCTCCTGGTTGGCCTGACCATCGCCTTCCTCATGGCGACGGCCACGCTGCTGCCTTTCTCCCAATACTCCGCGGCCAATGGCAGCGGGGGAGACCCGGTGACCATCACGGTGCTCGCGGCACTGCTGGTGTGCCTGATACCCACGACTATCGGTGGGCTCCTTTCCGCCATCGGCATCGCGGGTATGAGCCGCGTGCTCGCCGCAAACGTCATCGCCACTTCTGGCCGTTCCATCGAGGCGGCGGGCGACGTGGACATTCTGTTGCTCGACAAGACCGGTACCATCACCCTGGGCAACCGACAGGCGGTCGCATTTCTGCCTGCGGACTATATTGGAGTCGAGCGGCTGGCCGACGCGGCCCAGTTGGCCTCTCTGGCCGACGAGACGCCCGAAGGCCGCAGCATTACCGTGCTGGCGAAGCGTGCGTATAACCTCCGCGAACGCGAACTGGGCGCGCTGGATGCCCACTTCATGCCCTTTACCGCCCAGACGCGGATGAGCGGCGTTACCCTCGGCGGTCGTGAAATACGCAAAGGTGCGGCCGAGGCCATTCGCACCTGGGTGGAGGCCCAGGGCGGTACCTATCCCGAGACGATGATCCGGCTCGTGGACGATGTGGCCACACGGGGCAGTACGCCCCTGGTGGTTGCGGAAGGCACCGAGGTCCTCGGTGTTGTCGAGTTGAAAGACATCGTCAAGGGGGGAATTCGAGAGCGTTTCGCCGAGCTGCGCCGCATGGGCATTCAGACGGTCATGATTACCGGCGACAACCCCAAGACTGCGGCGGCGATTGCGGCGGAGGCGGGGGTGGACAACTTCCTCGCGGAAGCGACCCCGGAAGCCAAGCTGGCTATGATCCGCAAGTACCAGGAAGAAGGCCACATGGTGGCCATGACGGGGGACGGCACCAACGATGCTCCCGCCTTGGCCCAGGCCGACGTGGCCATGGCCATGAACTCGGGGACCCAGGCGGCGAAGGAAGCCGGCACGATGGTGGATCTCGACTCCAACCCGACCAAGCTGATCGAGATAGTCCAGATTGGCAAGCAGATGCTCATGACGCGCGGCGCGCTCACGACTTTCAGCATCGCCAACGACGTGGCGAAGTATTTCGCCATCATCCCGGCGGCCTTCGCGGCGACCTATCCCTCGCTGGGCGTGCTTAATGTCATGGGACTTGAAACGCCCGCTTCCGCGATCCTGTCGGCGGTAATTTTCAACGCCTTAGTTATTGTCGCGCTGATTCCGCTGGCCCTGCGGGGCGTGGCCTACACGCCCGCGTCTGCCGCATCACTGCTGCGGCGCAACATGCTCATCTACGGTCTCGGCGGGCTCATCGCCCCCTTTGCCGGGATCAAACTGATCGATATGACCCTTTCCATCTTCTAATTCTTGTATACTTCAAGGAGGTATGAACCTATGAAAACCTTGCTTCGACCCGCGTTATCCCTCTTCACGCTGCTGACTCTGCTCACGGGCGTGGTCTATCCCCTGTTCCTCACCGCGGCGGCCCAAATGATCTTTCCTCACCAGGCCAACGGCAGTCTCATCACGCGGGACGGTACTGTTGTAGGCTCGGAATTGATCGGCCAGTCCTTCACGGCGCCCCAGTATTTCTGGGGTCGGCCTTCCGCCACGGGCGGCTCGGCTTACAATGGCGCGGCGTCGGGCGGCTCCAACCTGGGACCGAACAACCCGGCTCTCGTTGACGCTGTGACGGAGCGAGCGGCCCTCCTGCGTGGGGCTGCTTCGGACAAGAGTCTTCCCATTCCCATTGACCTCGTCACCGCCTCGGGTAGCGGCCTTGACCCCCATATCAGCATCGCGGCGGCGAAATACCAGGCCGAGCGCGTTGCCCGCCTTCGGGGTGTGGATGTGACAACGATCAATGCGCTCATCGCGGAGCACGCTGTGCGTCCGGAAGTCCCCGGATTCGGCGAACCGGTCGTCAACGTACTTGCGCTCAATCTCGCGCTGGACGCGATGGAGTAGCCCGGTGGTCGATCCCGACGATGTATTGCACCGACCCGACCCCGATGCCCTGGTGCGACAGGTGCAGGCGGAAGAAGCCAAAGCGGGCCGAGGCAGGCTGAAGATATTCTTTGGGGCGAGCGCCGGCGTGGGGAAGACCTTCGCCATGCTGCGCGCCGCCCGGCAATTGCAGGAGGCGGGTACCGATGTGGTCGTGGGCCTTGTAGAGACCCACGGCCGTCGGGAGACGAAGGAGCTGGTGGAGGGGCTGGAGTTGCTCCCGAGGAAGGTGCTGCCCTATCGCGGCCATGATATTGAAGAGTTCGATATCGACGCCGCGCTGAAGCGGCGGCCCGCCGTAATTCTTATCGACGAACTGGCCCATACCAACGCACCGGGTTCGCGCCATCCGAAGCGGTGGCAGGATATTGAAGAAATCCTGAGCCAGGGCGTGGATGTTTATTCGACGCTCAACGTGCAGCATCTGGAAAGCCTCAACGACGTGGTGGGACGGATCACGGGCATCCGTGTGGGCGAGACCGTGCCCGATCGCGTCTTCGACGCGGCGGACGAGATCACCCTCGTCGATCTGCCGGCGGAGGAATTGCTCCAGCGCCTGAAAGACGGCAAAGTCTACATGGCCGAGCAGGCGACCCGCGCCGCGCAGAATTTCTTCCGAAAGGGCAATCTCATTGCGTTGCGGGAACTGGCCCTGCGGCGTACGGCCAATCGCGTGGACGACGACATGGCCGGTTACCGAATTCGCGCCGCCGCCACGCAGGTGTGGCACGCGCGGGATCGCGTCCTGGCGTGCGTCGGGCCCGCTCCGGGTTCGGAGGACGTGCTGCGGAGTGCCTCGCGCCTGGCCTCGGCGTTGAATGCCGACTGGCACGCGGTCTATGTGGAGACGCCGTCCCATCAGGCATTGCCCCAGGAGGTGCTGACGGTGGTGCTGGGTCGCCTGAAGCTTGCGGAGGATCTGGGCGCGTCCACCGCCACGATTTCCGGGGCGGACATTGCCGAAGGGCTGATTACCTATGCCCGGCGCCAGAACGTGACCAAGATCGTGCTCGGGCGCACGGTCCATGCGTGGTGGCGGAATCCGATGGCCCTCGACCTGCCGCAGCAGATCGAACGGCTGGCCCCGGACCTCGATCTGGTACTGGTGGGCCGCACTGCCGCGAAGGTCGAAGCACGCCCCAGCAAGGCCAAGGGCGCGCCACCCGGTCCACGCGTCTCCACGCGGCGCTATGCTCTGGCCATCGCCGCCAGTGCGGCAACGGCCCTGTTAACCTTTCCGTTTTTTCCCGCGTTGGACGACACCAACATCGCCATGCTCTTTCTGGCGAGTGTGCTGCCCGTTGCACTCTATCTCGGCCGGGGTCCCGCCATTGCGACGGCCTTGCTCAACGTTCTCGCCTTCGACATTCTCTTTGTCCAGCCCCGCTTCTCCTTTGCCGTCAGTGATGCGGAGTATCTCATCACCTTTCTGGTGATGTTCGCCGCAGGGCTACTGATAGCAAGCCTCGCCTCCGGTATGCGCTTTCAGACCCACAAGGCCCTCTCGCGCGAGGAGCACATGCGCGATCTGTATCAGCTCGCGCGGGATCTATCCGCCGCGCTCACCAACGAGCAGATCGCGGGCATTGTGCATCGCGCGGTGAAGGGGCTTTTCGGTGCCGAGTCGGCCCTGCTCCTGCCCGATGGCAGTGATCGCCTGCAGAAGTCGGATCGCCCGGAGGCGGGGGAGATGGACATGGGCATTGCCCAGTGGAGCTTTGATCGTTGCACCACGGCGGGCGCGGGCACCGATACTCTTCCCGGAAGTGCTATCCACTACCTACCCCTCAAAGCGCCCATGCGCGTCCGCGGCGTGCTCGCCATCCAGAAGCTGCCGCCCGAGGCGCTGTTGATGACGGAAGACCACCAGCAACTGGAAACCCTCGGTGCCCTCGCCGCCATCGCGCTGGAGCGGGTACACTTCGTCACCGTGGCTCAGGAGACCCTTTTGAAGATTGAGTCGGGTCGGCTGCGGGAGTCCATGCTGAATGCCCTCTCCCACGACCTCAAGACCCCCCTGGCCTCCATGCAGGTCATGGTCGAAACCCTGCTCGTCGAGAAGGCGGCCCTGCCAACCGCGCAGCACGACCTGATCGCGCGCATCCACACGCAGGTCCGGGGAATGTCCCGCATCGTGGGCAATCTCCTCGACATGGCCCGGCTCGAAGGCGGACCCGGCGTACTCCGGCCCGACTGGCAGCACTTGGAAGAGCTCATCGGCACCGCGCGCAACGCCCTTGGGCCCGCGCTGGATCGGCACCGGGTACTCATCGAAATCCCGCCCGATTTTCCCTTGCTCCACGGCGACGGCGTGCTCCTCGAACGGGTATTCGCAAACCTCCTGGAAAATGGCGGAAAATACGTCCCCGCAGGAGCCGCCATCGGAATCCGCGCCAGCGTAAAAGGCGGCCAGGCGGAAATCGACGTGTGGGACGAAGGCCCCGGACTACCCAAAGGTCAGGAGTCGGATCTATTCGAGAAATTCGTGCGTGGAAGGGCGGAATCCTCCGTCACCGGCGTCGGACTGGGACTGGCGATTTGTCGCGCCATCATCGATGCCCACGGCGGCACCATCACGGCGGAGAACCGGCCCCAGGGCGGGGCCTGCTTCCGCATTCGCCTGCCCCTGAAAACGCCGCCCGAACTCGACCCGGAGACCATGGAAAGCGGAATGGACGAAACATGACAACCGACAACCGCGCCACCATCCTCATCGTCGAAGACGAGCGGGAGATCCGCCGCTTTCTGCGCTCCAGCTTGAGCGATAGCGGCTTTGAGGTTGTCGAGAGCGATACTCTGCGCGGTGGCCTCGTGGAAGCCGGCACGCGGAAGCCCGATCTCGTCATTCTCGATCTCGGCCTGCCGGACGGCGACGGCGTCGATTTCATTCGCGAAGTCCGCGCGTGGAGCAACCTGCCCATCGTCGTGCTGTCCGCGCGCGAAGCAGAAAGGGACAAGGTCGGTGCCCTCGACGCCGGTGCCGACGACTACCTCACCAAGCCCTTCAGCACGGGGGAACTCCTCGCCCGCGTCCGCGCCGCGCTACGCCGCACCACCAGCGCCACCCTCGATGCGGGCTCGACCATCCGCTTCGGAACGGTCGAAATCGATCTCGCCCGACGGCAAGTCACCAACAACGGCGAAGGCGTCCACCTGACCCCGATCGAATACCGCCTCCTCACGACCCTCCTCGCCCACGAAGGCAAAGTGCTCACCCACCGCAACCTCCTCCGCGAAGTCTGGGGCCCCGCCTACGTCGAGCACAACCACTACCTCCGCATTTACATGGGCCACCTCCGCCACAAGCTCGAAGCCGACCCCACGCGTCCCCGGCACCTGCTGACCGAGACGGGGGTGGGGTATCGGTTTGTGATCTGACGGTGGTAACATTTCGCAATCAATTACTCTATTTCAATCCCCTGCAGGATGGCATCGTTCGAGCCCAGCGCTTCGACGGCTATTGCAATTCGCCCATCCTTGTCCGTGGCAAGATTCTCGACCCGGATATCCGCGGACATCCCGATCTGCCCAGCCGCCTCTGCGGGATCCCATGCGTCTTTCACCACGCGGCCGTTTACGATGATGCGCATCGGGCGCTTGCCCGCTTCCGGCAACCACAGCTCCGCAAACTTGAGGTGGACGGTGTAAAGTCCGGGCGGCGCGGGAATGGAATAGCGGATAGTCTTTCCGCTGCGTGCCGTCTGGTACAGGGCGGCGTCATAGAGGGTGGGGGAGGCCTGAGCGACGGGCGCTGCAGATCGAATCACGTCGCCCCCATCAAAGTAGGTGTCGGCGCTCCAGACAAAGCTGTTCCAATCAATAAAATTGATGTCGTTGCCCACATCGATACGGTAGACAGGCTTGGTTTCCGGCAGTATTTCAATGGCCTGGACAATCGCATCGCTCGTCTTCTGCGAAGGCTCGAAACCGCCGCTGAAGTGAAGAACGATTGTGCCATCGGCACCCGGGAGTATTTGATTGAAGACTTTTTCGCAGGCGCGCCCAGGCCCACGGGTGTCGTGGCAAATGTCGAAATTTTCCAGTACCCGTCTTCCGTTGATCTGCAGATTGATCGGGCGCTCAAAAGCCCATCGGTGCGTCGTCTCGGCGAATTTCAGCAAAACCGTATAGCGGCCGGGGCTCACGGGAATGGCATAGGAGAAGTCGCTGCCTTCTCGGGCAGATTGGTAGAGGGCCTGATCCGAGGCTGTAGAAACGTTGTCTTTCACGGTCCCACTGGTCTGCGTTGCGATGCCGCCAGCATAGTACCGGTCGCCAGACCAGACATTTCCGTTCTGATCCGTATAGGGCTCCGGATTGCCACAGCGAATGCGCACGACACTCGGCACAACATCGGTCCCCTTCGAATCCGAAGCATACGTGATTCTCGGCATCCACGCGATGATATCCGTGTCGGGCGAAACTCCCCGATTGAGTACGAAGCGCAAGCAATCACCCGCCGTCACATCCAGGCTGAAATCGTGCATAACCCCGGTAAGACTGTTCAGCGGAACCTCGCTCCACCCTTCAGTGGGCCAAACCGGTTGATCGCCCTTAAGAATCCCCACCTGCAGCGGCGACCCCATCGCCTGTCGGTAGCACTCCTTCATTGCGCGACCCACCACAGTGACTCTACCTGATCGGGGCGCAATCCAGGCCCGCACGCAGGCAACTTCGGGCGAAGCCTGCTGCCAGCCACGACCCACCCGCGCCTGGCCTGGACCCTCCCAATAACCTTCGACGCCGCCGGGCTGGTTCGGCGTGCCGCCCAGGTCACCGGCGGCGCTTTTCGCCGGGGGCACCCAGGTCATGGCATCAAAGCTGTGACCATCGGCGGTCGTTTCCGCGCGCCAGCCATCGCGACCGGCCTCCGGGAAGTGGCCGCCCAGTGCCGCGTAGGTCGTGGGCGCGCCTGCCTGCCATTTGGCCGGCGTCCACGCGCTCACCTCTTTCCCATCATTGGCCACTGCGCGAACGGCGTACTGATTCTGTCCGTCCCAGCCAGTGCTATGGTCAAAGTAATAGGTCCCTACGCTCGTTTTACCGATGAGCGTATCGCCACGTCGCACTTCATAGTAGCTGGTCCAGGTATCGATCCCACCGGGAGACCAGTAGATCCCTGCTCCGCTGTGGCCGATGTTGGTCTCATGGTAGACCAGGGCCTGACCGGGTGCCTGGGGCGGGGTGGCATCCTGCACGAAGCCCGGAAACTCCGGCATCCCAAGGAAGATCACTTCGCCTGGCGCGGGGTTGATCAGGCTGATGCCAGTGGCCATGAGATCCGCGCCACTCCGCGTGGAAAGGGCGCGCGTGGTTTCGTATCCCACGGCATAGGCGTGTTCCGGCAACAGGCCACTGGGATATATCGTGACTTCCCCCGCGGGCTGATGCTTGAGAATGACGCAGGCTTTCGTCCCATCGTAGTTGATTCGCTGGTCATAGTAGAACTCCTGATCGCCTTTGATCACCGGGTGAACCATGTGGGACCAGCGACCGGCGACGCCCTCACGACGCAAGTACCGGTAAATCTCCATCAGGCGCCGCAGTTGCTCCTGCTCCACGCCCTCCGCCTGGATATACCATCCCGGAACCATCGAAAGTTGGCCGGGGCCGGTCTTTGGATCATATTTGGAGCCCGGACGCATGAGGGCCTCCAGCAGGTCCATCCATTTGTCCGGAAGTTCCAGGTAGGAGAAATAGTGGTTCGTCTGGTCGCCCCGACCCAGGTCCGACAGATAGTTCACGTCGGCGTAGCGCTGAATCTCAAACTGGTGCGCGTAGCGGCTGCCCCCGTCGCAGGTGTGAAATGAACAATCAGGATGGGCCTGTAGAAAATTCTCAATCTGTGCGCGCATGCTCTCTTCCTCGGGCAGGCCGAATCGGCCAAATCCGTCGGTACGCCACTGGAAATTACCCCACGCTCCCACCTTCGTGGCGAGCAGTCCGGCCGAGGGCCGCCCTGCCATCCACAGGAGCCACTTCATGTCCATCTTGTCCAGATAGCGCAGCGTCTCGGCAAAATCGGGGCCTTCGTGGGTGGGGGAGAAGACCACCGTGTAGGAGTCCTCGATGGGCCAGCCGGGGTACTTGGACCAGCCCGCATCGTCCCAGAGCATCTCCATGCCCATGGTCCGCATCAGATCGGCGTTCATATCCAGCCCGGCCAGGCGCGCGGCGAACTGCTCTTGAAGATTGCGCGAGGAGAAGAACCAGGGCACGGCCCATTTCGTTCGGGCGAAGTAATCGCTGTTCGTGTAGTCCCATAGGTACTCGTATTGCCAATCGTAGGCCCGGCGTCCCATGTCGTCCAGATCACCCACGAAGGTGCCCAAAGTGACCAAGGGCATATGGAGTGTGCCGCCAGGGGCCAGCGTCGTGTCGGTCAGCCCAGGCGCGCAAATCGCCAGTCGCGCCTGGCCCGCCGCATAATCGTAGGAAATGGTCCACGTGCCCAGGTGGTCCAGGGCCACGAACCAGCCATCCTTTGCGGCAGTGTGACGTGAGAAGGCCATCCACGGCACGTAGTTGTCCGTCTTTTCGCCCAGCAACGCGCGATGGTAACCGTCCGTTACTTCAGCACTTTCCAGTTGGCCTTGGTTGGGTCGACTGGTGCCGCCGCACATCCAATAGTTGGTCAGAGGGGAGGCCACCGTTTCTGGCATCACGATACTCAACGGTGTGGGGGAATGGAGGGTCAGTGGTGTGCCGCCGCTATTTTCTAAGTCAACCCACTGACGCAATACCGAACTCCGTGGATAAGCCTGCACATGCATCACGGCCCGCAGCGTCTCGCGAAGGAGGACAATATCCAACTGCACTGCGGGCCGTCCACCGACAGCCACTTGCCTCGCGTCCGCAGATTCAAGGGTCCAACGATCATAGCGCTCCGTGAGCGCCGAGGGCTGGGCAGTCGATTCACCGATTCGATAAATATCGAGATTCACTTTCGTGCCGCCCGCCGTGTGTTTTGCGGTGCCGCCCACGCTTACAACGCCGTCCTTCGGGGCCTTCCATACGCGAATAAGCCGATAGGCGTTCAGCAGAGAGATTCGAGAACCCGCAAGGCTGGAGCACTCAAAGGGGGCTCGAAAGCCGGCTGGTACGCGCGCCTTGGCCGTCGCCGGGGAGTCGACCACTTCCCCCAGAAGCTCCATGGCGTTGGCGCCCGGCGCGGCCATGTAGTAATACCAGATCGGGCCCTGATCGAGCGCCGTATCCTCCGTGGAGCTGTAATGCTCACCGTCGCCATAGTCCAGCGTGGTGGCCCATTCCAGCCCCGCCCCGTTGCGGTCGTCATAAGTCGCCGCGCCGAATCCAATCAACTGGCCCTGCTTCACGGAAATCTGCAGAAGTTCTCCGGTGGACAGAAGCGCCGGCTCGACGCTTCCACCCGGCTCCAGCACGACTTCGTTGAGCAGCTCAAAGGAGAAGTGTCCAGAATTCGCGAGTGTCTCCACGCCAAAGGGTGCGCACATGGGCTCGAAATTTTGTAATGGACTGGAAAGGCCATTCTGAATCCCGCGCAGTTGAAAGAGGCCATCGTGTACGGCGTAGGTCATCTGCATGCCCGCAGAGCCGATGGCCCATGACTCCCCATCGGAAGCCGTCGTCACGAAGGCATCGTCCACGCGGACTTCCGGCGCGGCCAACGCCTGCGCCGCCACTAAAATAAGTCCCAATCCCAATGACATCGCAGGTACTCCTCGAACAGGGCAGAATGTACAGCCCCCCTCCTCGGGCAAGGAAGCTCTCGGACTCGCCTCCACGCACGCGATACGATAGCACGCCTGTCAAGCCATCTAATAATCTTACCGGGAGGGGTGGATTACCTGGGCATCGCATCGGACTTGAAGAGGGCCCTGAGTTTCCACTCCGACAGCGGCGTCAGAGGCGATCCGACCCTCGCGCAGGAAAAGGCGGTGGCGCAAGACAAACTGCGTGAACTCGCCGTGGTGCTCTACGAAAAAGTAAAATCCAACGCTTCCATCGACTGGACCATCAAAGAAAGCGTGAAGGCAAAGCTCAAGGTCATCGTCAAGCGGACCCTGCGACAGTTTGGCTATCCGCCCGATATGCAGATGCTGGCCACGGAAACGGTGCTGAAGCAGACGGAACCCATCGCGGCGGAAATGACCGGAATGGATTGAGGGCCAGGTTGCAGACACGTCACCTTTTGGAGGAACAAGGGAAGTTGAGGCTGATTTAAGGTATAGTAAGAACATGAAAAGGTCAAACCGTATACTCTTACTTGGTGCCGTATTGACACTGACGCTTTCCGTTGCTGTATGGGCCTCGTTTCCCACCTTGCGCCAACTGGGCACAAGCTTCGCCCCCGGTTATACGGAACGGGCTTTTCAGGCGATTGCCGAAGGTGATGCGGAGCAGAAGGTGCTCGCGGAATTGGGGCCGCCGCTGTGGGAAGTTGGCTTCCGCTTTTACTACTATTACCGAGGCAGAGAGTTGGTGTTCCTGGTAGATAAGGAAAACGGCACCGCATCGCTGACTGATTTTTCTAAAGCAACCGAGGAACAGAAAGATCCTTACAGCAGCATTGAAACCTTCGAACAATTGACGGACAGACTCGGAGCTCCAGAACGGTTTATTGGTGTAGATTCGGGGCAATCACAGGATCCAGAGGTGAAGACGCTTGTTTACAGCGAGCAAGATCAGAACTTTCACTTGCCTTGGTGGCAGTATCGACTCGTCCACATACACAAGGAGACGGGCAAGGTAACGGGCAAGGTTTCCCTTCTGTTATCGGATTAGCGAATGTGCCTCCATGCATTTTCTGTGCATTCAGAATTCTTGCCAGTTTGCATGAACTGCCATAGTGCGCGGCGTTGGGGCTGGGCCTTGGGTCGTAGAGAAGCAGGTTTTCGCTCTCTCGCCTCCCCGCCTTTGCCTATGCTATACTTTCTCCGATGAGCCACGCAGAGCAGCCCCCGAGTTTTTTCGCATGATCGTACAGTTGAGTTTTGGTAGTAATCTGGGCGATCGGGCCGCGTCTCTGGGGGCGGCGTTGCGGGCCTTGATGGGGGTGGCGGGGGTGGAATTAAAGGCGTGGTCCCATTGTTATGAGACTGAGCCGATTGGCTTTACGGAGCAGCCGGCTTTCTTGAATATGGCGGTTGAGATTGAGACGGCCCTCGGGCCGCTTGAACTCCTGAATGCCGTCAAGACGATTGAAGCCACGATTGGTCGGCAGAAGACCGCCCGGTGGGGTCCTCGCGAGATTGATATCGACATCATTCTCTGGGGGGACACGGAGTATGCATCGGAACGGTTAACCTTGCCGCACCGGGAGTTTCGCCAGCGCGCTTTCGTGCTGGTGCCCATGGCGGAGATTGCGCCGGAGGCCGTGGACCCCGTCACGGGGGAAACGGTTGCGGCCCTGGCCAGGCACCCCGAAGTGCAGGGGTGGATCGAAAAACGCGAGAAAATCGCACCCTGAACCGCTCCGCTTGGAGCCCAAAGGGACCGGGACGGGTACGTCACGGTTCAGGAGAATT
Source organism: Candidatus Hydrogenedentales bacterium (assembly GCA_942492815.1). Lineage (GTDB taxonomy): Bacteria > Hydrogenedentota > Hydrogenedentia > Hydrogenedentales > JAEUWI01 > JAEUWI01. The sequence continues at coordinate 2,292,439 of OW818658.1, forward strand.
AAGGTGGCCAACGTCACAACACTGTCCTTTCAGGACAAGAAGCAGCGGGGCGAGAAGATCACCGTCCTGACGGCCTATGATTACCCCACGGCCCAGTTGCTGGATGCCGCCGGGGTGGATGCCCTATTGGTGGGGGATTCCATGGGCATGGCCGTCATGGGCCTGAAGAACACCCTTTCCGTCACGGTGGAGGATATTCTCCACCACACCCGCATGGTCTCTCGCGCCGTCGCGCGCGCCATGGTCATCGCGGACATGCCCTTCCTTTCTTATCAGGTCACCCCCGAGGAATCGGTGCGCAACGCCGGTCGGCTCATCGCCCAGGGCGGCGCGCAGGCGGTGAAAGTGGAAGGGCCCGTTTCCCGCATCGGCGCATCGCTTGAGCGCATCCTGGCGGCGGGCATCCCCGTCATGGGCCACCTCGGCCTCACACCCCAGTCGGTGCACCAGTTTGGCGGCTTCAAGGTTCAGGGGAAGGACGAAGCGGCCCAGGCGCGCCTGAAGGAAGATGCCCTGGCGCTGGAAGCGGCCGGATGCTTCGCCATCGTGCTGGAGTGCATCCCCGCGACGCTCGGAGCCGAGATTTCGGCCTCCCTGCGCATCCCCACCATCGGCATCGGCGCGGGGCCCGATTGCGACGGTCAGGTGCTAGTGATCCACGACATCCTCGGCTGGGGCAAGGCCCGCTTCGCCCACACCTTCGCCGATGTGAAGGGTCAGATCAGCGACGCCGCCGCGCAGTACGTGGCGAGCGTTAAATCCGGGGCTTACCCGGCACCGGAGCAGAGCTACCCATGAGACTTATTCGCGACAAAAAGACCATGCGCCAAATCGCCATCCAGGAAAAGGCGGCCGGGCGTTCCGTTGGCTTCGTGCCCACCATGGGCGCACTCCACGAGGGCCACGCGAGCCTCGTGCGCGCGGCGGTGGCGAAGGACGATGTGTCGGTAGCGAGTATTTTCGTGAACCCGACCCAGTTCGCGCCCCACGAAGACCTGAAGAAGTATCCACGCCCCTTTTTCAACGATTGCGAAATGCTGGAGTCCCTCGGCGTCGACCTGGTCTATGCGCCCGAGGCGGAGAGCATGTATCCCGAGGGCTATGCCACCTACGTGACGGTGGAAGGCCTGACGGAAGGTCTTTGCAGCGGCTCGCGTCCCCACTTTTTTCGCGGCGTGGCCACGGTGGTGACGAAGCTTTTCACGACCGTGCTGCCGGACCGGGCCTACTTCGGCCAGAAAGATGCCCAGCAGTGCGCGGTGATCAAGCGCATGGCGCTGGATCTGGATCTTGGTGTGGAAATCATCGAAATGCCAATCATCCGCGAGCCGGATGGCTTGGCCATGAGCTCGCGCAACCGCTATCTCTCCGCGGAGCAGCGGAAAGAGGCCCTGCGCATCTCCGCCGCGCTCTTTCACGCGCAATCCATGCTGGAGGTCGGCGAGCGCAACTGCTCAGCGATTATCGAGACGGTTCGTGCCGCCCTTGCGCCGCTGCCGATAGACTACGTTTCCCTCGTGGACACAAAGACTATGCGTCCGTTGGATACGGTATCGGGGGAGATCCTCCTCGCCGTCGCCGTGAATATGGGCCCCGCGCGCCTCATTGACAACATCAAATTCACCGCCCCCGCGGTTCACTAATTCGGGAATAGATACCATGCTGTTATCCATGTTCAAAAGCAAGATTCACCGGGCCACCGTCACCGAGGCCGTGCTCCATTACAAGGGCAGCCTCACGCTGGATCCCCTGCTCATCGAAGCGGCCGAGATGCTGCCCAACGAAGAGATCCACGTGTTGAACATCAACACCGGCGCGCGCTTTTCGACCTACATTATCGAGGGCGAGCGGGGGAGTGGTGTGGTCTGCCTGAACGGCGCCGCCGCGCGCCTCGGGCAGCCCGGCGACCTGATCATCGCCCTGACCTATTGCATGATGGACCGGGACGAGGCGAAGAAGCACGTGCCGGTTGTGGTGCATGTGGATGAGAAGAATACGATCACGTCGCTCGAGGGTACGGAGCGGAATTGACTATATGGAGGTGCTGTCATTCCCACGGAAGTGGGAATCCAGTGCCCTCGCGAAGTTTACCTCCCTCGTTCACTGGATTCCCGCGTTCGCGGGAAAGACAGAGTTGAGGTATTCGTTGGGACGGTAGAGCGTATTTAGTAAATCAATGTCAATGGCACGTGTATCTTTCAATCCCAATACGCTAAGATAGCCGCATGGGAGCACGACTTCAAATCACCGACGGCATGCGCCGATTCCTTGACTACCCCAAGTTCACGGGGCCCACGCGTGTGCTCGTGCTGGACACGGGCTATTTCTTCGATCAGAGCTGGCTCCGCGCTGCGGCCCAACTCGGGTGGAAGACGGCCTCGGTGCGCAGTGTCATCACGGGCGATCTCACGCGGGACGACATCGCGTCTCTGTTCCAAACCATCGGCGAATTCAAGCCCGATTTCATCCTCACCAGCAACTACGCGGGCATGGACAATGCCGGGCTCTTCGCGAATTTCTTCAACGACGCGAAACTGCCCTATGTGAGTTGGTTCACCGACACGCCGCGCATGATCCTATTCAATCGCACGATGTACGTCTCCGAGTATGCCGTGGCGGCGACGTGGGAGCGGGCCTACGAGCCTCACCTGCGCAGGCTCGGCTTTGAGCACGTCCACTACATGCCACTCGCCACAGATCCGCAAGTCTTCCAGGGGTTGCCTGCGGATAGTTTCGCTCGGGAACTCGCTTTCGTGGGCAATTCCATGCTCGTGCAGCTCGGCGAGGCGCTGGAAAAGCACGTGGATGCGCCCCACGTTACCCACGCGGTCGAAGGAGCTATCCGCGAGGGGCGGGCTACGCGGGGTGCCTACGCGGAGAGCGTGGGGGAGATCATCGGTCGCGATCTCTTCGAATCCCTGGACGAAACGGGCCAGCGCAACGCGGAATTACTCTTGAACTACGAAGTAACCTCCCACGAACGCATCGAACTCGCACGGACACTTGCGCCGCTCGGTCTCGAAGTGCGGGGCGATGCGAGTTGGGCCAAGGTCATCGACAAGCATGGTCCGGGCGTTCATTATTTCGAGCAACTGCCCGCCTTTTACAACGGCACCGCGATCAACGTGAACCAGACGAGCCTTCAAATGCGTGACGCCGTGAACCAGCGGGTATTCGATTGTCCGGCGGCGGGTGGCTTTCTGATCACCGACCATCAGCCCGATCTGCACGAACACTTCGATGTGGCGCGCGAGGTGGTGACCTACGACACCCTCGCCGAACTGTCCGACAAGGTTCTCTACTATCTTCACCACCACGACGAGCGAAAAGCCATCACGGCCCGTGCCCGCGAGCGGGTGCTTGCGAAACATACCCACGCCCACCGGCTTCAGGCGCTGGAGGCGTACTTGAAGCCCTTATTTGGAGTGGCGTCTTGAGCCGCCCGAAGAAGCCCGCGCCGGAGAAGGGCCCGGAACCGATCGTGCCCGGTGACAAACCCAAGGCCAAGGGGCGCACCCGAAAGCCGGCTGCGGCAAAGCCTGCGCCCAAAGCCCGCGCGAGAAAGCTGGCCCCGGAACAGGTAGAGATTCCAGATCTGGAGACAGCGACGCCAGCGGTCAAACCCCGCGCCCCGCGAAAGCCCCGGGCTGCGTCACCCGCCAAACCGAAGCCCCAGGCGGTTGCCGCTGCGGCTCCCACAAATTTCTTCTGGACCCTTTCACCGGAGCGCAGACGCATCCTTTGCCTCAGCGGCGGCACAGCAGCCATCTTGTTTCTGGTGGGGATGTTCATCTTCTATTCCATCGATTATCCCTACTACGACCAGTGGGATTTTGTGCCCTTTCTGGAGAAAGCCTACGCGCGCCAGTTGACGTGGGGGGATTTCTGGGCCCAGCACAATGAGCATCGCCTAGTTTTTCCGCGCCTGCTCATGCTGGTCCTTGCGCGGTTGAGCCATTGGAACATCTACCTCGAACTCGCGGCCAACATCGCCCTGGCGAGTCTCACCTGGCTCGTGCTGTGCGCCCAGGCCAAGTCCGGCGGCCGGCAGATCTACGAAGGCACCAGCATCACGGTATATCTCATGCTAACCTTGATTCTCTTCTCCCTGAGTCAATGGCAGAACTGGTTTCTCGGCTGGCAGCTCCAGGAGTTTATGAACGTCCTCGCCGTCGTGCTCGCCCTCATCGCGTTGACCTGGCGAGGGCTTCCTGGCCTCGGCGTCGGCCTTGCCGCATGTTTCGGAATCGTGGCCACGGGTTCTTTTGCCAACGGTATCCTCATCTGGCCCATCGGCCTGCTCCTGCTCCTACTCCAGCGCGCCGAACGCGGCAAATACCTCCGCTATGAGTTGCTCGGCTGGACCACCATTGGCATTGCGGTTACGTGGGCCTATCTTCGCGACTATACCACCCCATCGTATCATCCGCCGTTGAGCAGCGCGCTGGCCCAGCCCCTGCACTGTGCTCTATACATCCTGGCCTACCTCGGCCAGCCCGTCTGGAATCTGGATCCGGTAATCTCCATTGTCATGGGGCTGATCGCCCTGCTGCTCTGGTCCACGTCGCTCGTCCAGCTCTTGCTGTCGCGGGTCTCCCTCCGCATCCTCAGCCCCTGGATCGGCATGGCGCTCTACGCCATCGGAACCGCCTGTATTACCGCCCTCGGTCGCGTCGACAACGGCCTCGACCAGGCCATGAGCTCACGATACGTCACCATGGCCAACCTGCTCTGGATCCCTGTCGCCATTCAATTCTACTGGGTTGCCCGGTTGAACGACGGCCCCATCGTCCGCCGTTCTCTCGCCGTGAAGGTTTCTGTCCTCTGCGCCTTGCTTTTCACGGCCTCGCTGGCGGGTGCCTACCGATGGGCGGAGCGCCACCACGCCTACAGCGGCCTGCGTAACCAGGTCCTCCAGGGCTACGACCTGGAGAGCCTGCGCACGATTTACCCCCCCGATCCGGCTGCGGTAATCGAGCGGAGGATTATCCTGCACCGACTTGGATTGACCGTCTATCGCGGCAGGGGACTTCCTCTGCCCGCGCCACAAGAACAAAGAAGAGCTGGCAATCCGATGAGCTAATTCATGGTTGCAGAGACGGCAGAACTTAACACACGTCCTGCTCTCCCTGGGATTGGCGAAGCAAACTTCAACGTAACTGCCTAAGAGGTCACGCGCGTGGCCCATTCCCCCGAGATCGGGATGCCTGGCGTTGAGAACCCAGCCTGGACACGCACGGGTCACTCGGATCAACGGACGTGCCACACGATTGCGAGGTACGAGCATTCGTGTGCCCGTTACGGAGTGTCCTTGAACTATCAAGATCGCTCCAAGCGGGCGCTTTGTCCCTCCCGACACGAAACACTCCGCTATGCGCTTACTCCGGGGCAAATGCACTTGTTCGCCTTCGATCGCGCTGTTCCTCGGTTCAAAACGCTCACGGGAGTGCCGCCAAACGCCTTCGTTCTGCGCCCAACAGGCACACGAATGCTCGTACCTCGCAATCGTGTGGCTTGTGCCAAGATAAATCCGAAACCTTGGGAATGGACAGAAAGGAGTCCATGAAATTGGTTGTTGTTACTCAGTGGGTGCGAGACGGATCTCAATTCCCACCCGGCCAACGCTTAGCCAGCAGGCCGGTAGCGAACCCGCATGCGTCCTGGCGACAGGGGGTGTGGAGCCGGGTGTAGCGAGAATGCAGGCCGTGACATTGAGCCCCGAAATAGTTGACGTTGTGGACCGATGGGATAACCGCGCTTTGGTGCGCGGGAACGCCGACGCCCTGCCACAGTGCGGAAGGCAGCAGTTTGCGGCGCGCCATGGCGAGCGCCGCATTCACCACCGGGGTCTAAGACCGGGGCATGCATTCACAGGGGTAACTCGGGAACTTGGGAGAGCCGTCGTTCTCCTTGCCGACATGCCGGGAATAAGGTCCTGCCCGGTTTACCGATCGACCTGTCGCCTGCGGGAAGCTTCCTTCCGCATGCGAGCGAAGAAAAAGGGAGCGCATGGCAAGGTACCGGGAAGCGAGCGTGACGCGAAGCGACTCGGGACGGGACGGCGGCAGTCTTAGCTGAACGTAGTACCGATGGCGCGCGGGAACACGCGGACCGGAAAGGTGGGGAACCAAGGCCCACGGGACCCACTGCAGGGAAGGTGAAGCCGGGCATGGCGATGTATGGAAGGAACTATGGAAGACACACCGAGGTCAGAAACCGTATCAACGAAACTTCATGCAATTGCGGAACAGGCGGTCCGATATCCGGACACGGTGTTCACCACGTTGATGCATAACATCGACGTGGAGTTTCTCTTTGAAGCCTTCCGGCGGACGCGACAAGATGCGGCTCCGGGGGTGGACGGGGTGACGGCGGAAGACTACGCTGTCCACCTCGGGGAGAACCTGCGGTCGCTGCACGCGCGGATGCGTTCGGGGCACTACAAGGCCCCGCCGGTGAAGCGCAAGTGGCTGGACAAGGAAGGCGGGGCGCAACGTCCCATCGGGATGCCCGCCTTCGAGGACAAGATAGTCCAACGGGCGGTAACCATGCTGCTGGAGTCGGTCTACGAACAGGATTTCCACGACTTCTCCTACGGCTTCCGCCCCAACCGCAGTGCCCACCATGCGGTTCGCGCGTTGCGCGAACAATGTATGGCGCAGAACACCGGATGGATAGTAGATGCGGATATCAGTGGATTCTTCGATAATCTTGACCATGGCCATCTGCGGGACATCCTGCGGCGGCGGGTCAACGACGGCGGAGTACTGCGCTTCATCGGCAAGTGGCTGAATGCGGGCGTGCTCGAAGGTCAGGAACTGACGTACCCGGAAACGGGGAGCCCGCAGGGCGGGGTCATCTCGCCCATGCTGAGTAACATCTACCTCCACCACGTACTCGACGAATGGTTCGTAAACGAGGTACAGCCCCGGCTCGAAGGGCGCTCCTTTCTCATCCGCTACGCCGACGACTTCGTTATCGGCTGCGAGTACGAAAGCGACGCACGCCGGGTTCTTGCCGTCCTCCCCCAGCGATTTGGGCGCTACGGACTGAATATCCACCCGGAAAAGACGAAGCTGGTGAAGTTCGGAAGCCCGGGGGGCAAAGGCTCCCCGAAATGTGGGAACGGCACATTCGATTTTCTCGGATTTACCCACTACTGGGCGACATCACGCGGAGGCTACTGGGTCATCAAGCGCAAGACGATGCGTACACGGCTGAAACGGGTCATGAAGGCCCTATGGCAATGGTGCCGGGCGAATATGCACCGGCCCATCGTGGAGCAACACAAAACCCTCTGCCAGAAGCTACGAGGGCACTACCAGTACTACGGCCTGCGGGCCAATTGCGAACTGATGCAAGTCTACTACCGCCACGTGAGGTATGCGTGGAGGTTCTGGCTGAGTCGGCGCGACCGCAAGCACGTCATCACCTGGGAAATGTTTGAAAAGCTGAGACAGAAGCTCCCATTGCCGACGCCAAGGATAATCCACCAATTTTGACCGTCTAAGGGCAGCAATGCCATGCGCCAGCGTCGTGCCGACGCGCTGGTCACCGAGGAACCGGATGAATTAATTGTTCACGTCCGGCTCTGTGGGGGGCCCGGCGGGAAACCGCTGGGCCTACCCGGAACGCCTGATGGCCCGTGAACTGCTTGACATTTAAAACTCAACAACTACAAGCACAATGGGACTACGCGCGAGTCCACCAGACAAAAAAATCCCCCGGAAGGTTCCGGGGGATGCAGGTAACGTAAGGGATGTATTTTCGGCTTAGCGCTTGGAGAACTGGAAGCGCTTGCGGGCGCCGGGTTGTCCGTACTTCTTGCGTTCCACTTCGCGGGCGTCACGGGTCAACATGCCGGCGGAGCGAAGTGCCCCGTGGGTGTTGGGGTCGTTCTGCAGCAGAGCGCGGGCAATGCCGAGGCGGAGGGCACCGGCCTGGCCGGAGATACCACCACCATCACAGATGGCGCGCACGTCGAAGGTACCGGTGGTGCCGGTGGCTTCGAAGGGCTGGGTGGCGAGGAACACGAGCACATCGCGCTCGAGGTACTCACGCACTTCCTTGCCGTTCACGATGAACTTGCCAGAGCCCGGCGTCATGCGGACGCGGGCGGTGGCGCGCTTGCGGCGGCCGAGGGCCACGATTTCGTTGGTCTTGGGGTCAATCACGGTTCGCGGTCTCCAGCGTTATTTCATTTCGAAGGGTTTCGGGTCCTGTGCGACGTGGGGATGATCCGCGCCAGCATAGACTCGAAAGTTCGTGCACAGTTTCCGACCGAGGCGGTTGTGGGGGAGCATGCCCTTGATCGCCAGGGTCATGGCCCGTTCCGGGAAGCGTTCCACGATTTCGCCGTAGTTCGCTTCCGAGAGACCGCCCGGATAACCAGAGTGCCGATAGTACTTCTTCTGCACCATCTTGTTACCGGTGACTCGGGCTTTCGCCGCGTTGATGACAATGACGTGATCGCCACAGTCGAGATAGGGGGTGTACTGGGGCTTGTGCTTGCCACGGATAAGCTTCGCAGCTTCTACGGCAACGCGACCCAGGACTTGGCCCTCGGCATCAATGATATGCCAGTTCTTTTTGACTTCCCCGTCTTTGGGGACATAGGTTTTCACAAACTCGCTCCTTTAGTAGCGTTTTGTTGCACGCGATGGGGGGGAAAGCGCGCGTAAATGTAACGGATTTAAGACTATAGCAAATTGAAAAGGGGCATGTCAAACGGATTTCACCCCTAAAGCGCTGCTCGGCTTTGGCTTAGGTATTGCAGGCGCCCCGCGCGGCCTGCACGAAGTTCTCGCCATCGAATTGATAGCCGTCTTCCGAGAAATTCGCGAAATCACGCACCTTCTTAACCTTGTTCTCCAGGAGCCAGCGTACAAAGCGGCCTTTGATGGCCTTCCCAAAGTGCCCGGCCGCTTTCTGGCCGTCGCCGACGCGAAAGTCGACCGTGATCAGCGCCGGATAGTCCAGTGCCCGCGCGTAGGTCTGGGAAAGCAGGTTCAACACTGGTCTTCCGCCTGCAACTGCGAGTAGACGCTCACTGTTTCTAGACCGCCAGTATTTCGTGAGCCACGGCGTCATGGAGAGCTTGTAAGCGGGCAATGGGGTGCCGCCATCGATCAGGCCGAAAAGTGCCGACACGATCAGAATCCGTTTCCGGGCGTTCGCCTTGTGGGACAGGGTATCGAAGTCGAGGTGGTGATAAACGACCCCAGTATAGCGCGCAATCGCGGGAATACAAGGGGCATCAAGCGCGCCGAGGTTCTGGGCATGGGCTTCCGCAGCCTTGTCTTCGGATTTGAGCCCGTAGAGGGCCCGCTGCTCAGTCACGGAAAGTCCTGCGAGCATGTCGATGACGCGCTGGACGTCGGGAGCAAGATCGGGGCACAGGGCTCGAAAGGAGCGCTTACCGGGAACCGGTGACTTGCCCTCGCTGGGCGGAAGAAGAATATACACCGCGCGCCTACTCGACCGTCAGCTCGTCAAGCGTCTCTTCGGCCTGACTGATGGCTTTGAAATGCATACCCGCCTGATCGATGGTCACCACCCAGAAATGGGGGGTGCCGGAGGCCTTTTCGAGGTACCAGCGCCCCGGATCTACCGCCTCGCGGGGATTCACACCAAAGCTGCCGTCCCCGAGATACACCGTCCCCGTTTCCGACACCTGGTTGCCCTTGAGGACCTTGCTGCGCTTGAAGGAATGGTCATGATTTTCAAAGGCGACACTCAAACCGTATTGATCGAATATGGGCAGCCAGTTCTCGCGACCTGCCACGGCGCGCCAGTCCTCAAAATCCCGGTGGCTGGGATAGAGGGGCGCGTGGTACACCGCGATCGTGTTCTTGAAGCTCTGTGCGTCCTTCAGGGTCTGATCCAGCCAGGGAATCTGCTCCGCATGGGGGATCGTGTGGCCTGAATCCAGCACAATCAACAAGGTGTCATCCCGCAACTGTCGGGAAAAATAGGGGAGACCGCCTTGGGCAAAAAAACCATAGTAAAAAGGCGCCCGCTCCTGAAGGGAACCTTCCTTTTCGTTCACTTCGTGATTGCCGATGGCCAGCACCATGGGGACCATCACCCCGTCCGAGGTCACCATGTTGCTTTCCCACATGGCGAACCAGTGGTCCCACATCCACGCACTGCTGAGTTTGCCATTGTCGTAGGCAATATCGCCGCCGATGAGGGCAAACATGGGGTCATTCTCCCCTGCCAGCCCGGTGAGCTGGTGGGCGCGGGGGAGAATCGTCATGTCGCCGCCGGATATAAAGCGCAGCGGGGCATCGCCCGGAGGCAGGGGACGGAAGCGGAACTCCTCCGTGACGCTTTCCCCGTTGGCACTGAGCACAAAGTAGTAGGTTTCTCCCGGGACGAGATCGGTGGCCTCCACGTGATAGATAAATCGCTCGTCCCGTAGGCCGGGAATCTGGCGGACCACGGTACCTTCAGCACTCAGGGGGTAGTTCGCCGCCACGCCGCCGTGAGATTCGGTGTCATAGGCCAGCTTCAGCGCTTCATAGTGCTCGGGGCTCTGAAAATTTACCGTCATTGTGGTGCGGGGATCATGCTGCCAGGTGAGGTAAACATGATCGATACGCGTACAGCCCACGAAGATGAAGGAGGAGAATAAGAGAACCAGGCTTAGCGACAGGGGCTTGAAAGGAAGGTGGATGGTGGGCATTTCGAGTCTCCGGGGAGCGTTTAGGATACGCGGCCTATGATACCTCGTTGGCACCTTCGGATTCACCGTTTCCCCGCGCCCTGAGATGTAGAACAAGCTCCCGAGAATGGACAGGGAGTGGCAATGGAAGTTTTCCAGTAGGAAAGGTAGTCTCCATGCAGTACCTGCGCGAATATGGTTCCACCGTACTCATTATTCTGGTGGGCGCACTCATCATCTATAAGATGGCAGTCGGCGGCCCCCACCCGCTGGACGGAAAAGCCGCCCCGAATTTCACCCTGCCCAATGTGGACGGCACGCCTGTGAGCCTGTCCAGCCACCTCGGCAAGGAGGTGGTTGTGCTCGACTTCTGGGCCTCCTGGTGTCCGCCCTGCCGCAAGGGCCTGCCCGCGCTGGACAGCCTGGCCAAGTCACTGAAGGGTCAGCCTGTTGCTGTCTATGCGATCAATATCCGCGAAAGCAAGGCGCTGGTCTCCGAGTTCGCGCGCTTGGAAAAACTCACCCTCCCCATCCTCCTCGACGATACCGGGCTCGTGGCCGATGACTATGGCGTGACAACCATTCCCCAGACCGTCATCATTGACCGCGCCGGGAATGTACACAAAGTGCTCATTGGATCGCCCATGTGGGGCGCTGAGGAATCACTGCTCGCCGACATCCAGGCGGCCCTTGACGCAGGTGCCAAGACACCCGGAGTTTGACCGCTCCCGTCGCTCTTCTCTACACTGGAAACGCTTGGCGCGTCTGGCCGTGCCTGTCGTGGTGCAATGGGAGAGCTTCGGGATGATACGGCGAACAACAGATTCAGTTGTCCGAATTTGCGCCTGCTTAACCACGGCCTGCAACCTCCTCGGGATATTGGCCGTGCTCTCCTTGGGCCCGACCGTGTCAGGCTGTGACGCCCCCGCGCCTCAAAGCAGTTCCCCGAAGCTTTCGCGCGACATGGCCCCGGTCGTGGAACCTCCGCCGCCCCCAAATTCAGACGAAGTTATCGATGTGTTTACCGGGCTGCCCATCCCCGGTGCGCGCCCGCTGGTCATCGAAACCCGCAAGCGCCCCCCTGCACCCAAAACCGACGAGCGGGAACCCGTCCCCGCCCTCCATGCGCTGTTGGACCTGCTTGTCCGAGGGGTCAACCATCCGCTCGCGCCGACCCAATGGCGGGTTGCCGGACTTTCGCACTACAATTCGATCCATCAGGCGGTGGCAGCGGGAGACCTCTATGCCGTGGTAGACCGTATTGCGGGCGGTGAAGAACTCGATGCACGGGATGTCGAAGGGAGGACGCCCCTCCTTGTCGCCGCGGCGGAGAATCAACCCTACGTCGCAGATTACCTTCTTGATCGCGGTGCGCAACTGTCGGATCAGGATGCGCTCGGCAATTCGGTCCTGCATCTGGCCGCTCGCGCCAGTCATATCTACACATTGGAAAACTTTCTCCGGCGAGGTGCGCCACTGGAGCCACGTAATCTGAAGGGCTACACCCCTCTGCACGCCGCCGCCGAGTCGGGAGATCTTTTTGTCGTGCAACACCTGGTCGTTCAGGGAGCAAATCTCTTTGCCATGCAGGACCCCGGCGTGCTTTCGATCCCATCGGTACATGCCGCCCGAAATCGCCACTGGGATATCACCCGATTCTTTCGGGAAAGGGGCCAGTACTTTCCCATACACATGATGGCGGGGCAAGGCGACTTGCCCGGCGTGGCCGAGGCGCTCGCCGACATGCCGGCCGCCGTTAACCTATTCGATTCCATGCAAAATACGCCCCTCCTCAGCGCCATCCAGACAGGCGAATGCGAAACCGCGGCGTTGCTCCTGGAAGGCGGGGCCGATCCTGCCTTGCGTAACATGGAAGGCGACTTTCCCCTGGCCATCGCCCTTCGCCGAGGGCACTTTGACTGCGCCACGATTCTTCTGGAGCGCGGCGCCAACATTAACGAGCCCCTCTCTTCGGGAAATGAACTCAGCCTCCTCGGTGAGGCTGTGCGAAGCGCACCCATAGAAACGGTGTCCTTCATTCTTGAGCACGGCGGAGATCCCCGAGCAAGCTGGGAAGGGCGAAGGACCGCGCTCCATGTCGCAGTGGATGTCGCCGACGATGCCAAAGCCCGCCTCCTGGCTGGGGCGGGCGCGGATCCCACGGCGGTGAATGAGGCAGGGTGGTCGCCCCTGCTGCTCGCGGCACAACGGGGACTCCTGCCCGTCATGGAAGCGATGACATCGCAAACGGACAACCTTGAGTTCCCCTCTCCCGATGGACGCCGACCCATTCACGAGGCCGCCGCCCATGGCCATGATGAGGTGGTGGCATGGCTTTTGTCCAAGGGCGTGATGCCGAGCTCAGTAGACGGTGATGGGCGAACCGCCCTCCACCGTGCCGCGATCAGAGGCCACACCGACACGGTGGCTTTGTTACTGGACCGGGGCGCCCCGCTGGAAGCCGTTGATGCCCAGGGGAACACGGCCTTTCTCGCCGCTGTCGACGGAGGGACGAGAGAAACCGTTGAACTGCTGCTGGAACGCGGCGCTGACGGGTCACACGGCAATGCCAATCAGACTGGCGCGATACACATCGCGCTCGCGAAATATCACGTCTCACTGGTCTATTGGCTCCATGAACGCGGAATTGCGGTCGACCTTCGGGACAGCGCAGGCCGCTCAGTCTTGTTTCCCGCCGTACGAACCGGGGACCGATCGGTCGTCGAGTGGCTATCGACAATGAATCTTCCCCTCGATGAAAAGGATAGCGCGGGGCTCAGCCCCATCCACGAAGCAACGGCCTATGGCGATATTGAAACGATTCGTTTCCTCATCGAAAAGGGGGTGCCCCTGGATGCGGTCGATGCCACCCTTACGACCCCCGTTCATTTGGCCGCCGCTCGAGGCAATCTCTCGATCCTCCGTCTGCTGCTGGATTCCGGAGTCTCTTTGGACTCCTGCAACGCATCGGGTCAGACACCTTTGCACATTGCGGCACAAAGCGGGCATGAGGATTGTGTAAAATTTCTTGTGGATCGGGGGGCCGCCCTGGATGCCAAAGACCATCGAGGTTCCACGCCGCTCATGCTGGTCGCGTCCTCCGGCCATTTTGATGCTGCCGCCGCACTGATTCGACGCGGCGCCTCCCTTGAAGCAGTCAATTCGGATGGCCTGACCGCTCTGCAGGCTGCTTCAGATGCCCTCCACGCGCCAGGAGCATACCCGACGCGGGAAGAAAAACTTCACCTGCGGGCGTACTTGCATGCCGTGCTGCTGGAAGAATTTCGCGCCGCAGCCACATGGGGCGATACAGAACACATGAAAGGACTTCTAAACGCCTACCCGACCTATTGCGACGCTGCGACCTTTGGGCGAAGCCCGGCCCACTGGGCGGCGCAATACGGGCAAACCGCCATTCTGGAGCTTCTCCGCAGCCATGGCGCGGATCTGCTCCGCCTTTCCGATACGGCGGAAGGCTACGCCCCCATTCACTTCGCAGCCCGCTATGGCCACAACGATACCGTCAGTTGGCTGATAGAGAATGGCACACCGGGCGACTTGAAGAGCGCGGCCGGTCAAACCGCCCAGGAAGTTGTCGGCGTGTCTACGGCAATGGTTCCCCAGGCGACAACGCAGTGAGGGCGCGGAACTTGATAAGTTTGCGGCCTGCTTGATAGCCTCTGTGGTGAGTTTTCGTCTTATTCGCTCTTTGTCCAAAGCTCCCGAATCACCACAACGGGTGCCGACCAGCCGAGGTAGTACCCCTCCGTGAATCCCATCGAAGTAACCGTCGTCATGCCCTGTCTGAACGAAGAGAAGACGGTCGCGGTGTGCATCCAGAAAGCGTTAGCCTCCATGGGCTCCATGGGCGTGGTGGGCGAGGTCGTAATTGCCGACAATGGCAGCATGGATCAATCACGGGAGGTGGCGGCTGCTGCGGGCGCGCGCGTGGTCGAGGTGGCCGCGAAGGGCTATGGCGCCGCGCTGCGCGGGGGTATTGAAGCGGCGGCGGGCACCTACATCATCATGGGGGATTCGGACGACAGTTACGATTTCGCCAATCTTCAGCCTTTCATCGAAAAACTGCGCGAAGGTTATGACTTGGTCATGGGCAACCGCTTCCTGGGCGGGATCCTCCCCGGGGCGATGCCGCCGCTCCACCGCTATCTGGGGAATCCCGTGTTGAGTTTCATCGGGCGACTGCTCTTCCGCACGCCCATCCGCGACTTTCACTGCGGGCTCCGGGGCTTCAGCAAAGACGCCTTTGAGCGTATGGACCTGCGTACCACGGGGATGGAATTCGCCAGCGAAATCGTGGTCAAAGCCTCACTCCACGGCATGCGGATTACGGAAGTACCTACGACGCTGAAGCCGGATGGTCGGGATCGTCCGCCCCACCTGCGCTCCTGGCACGATGGGTGGCGCCATCTCCGATTCCTGTTGATTTTCTGCCCACGGTGGCTTTTCCTTTACCCGGGTTTTGCCATGCTCGCCGCGGGAGTGCTCCTCGCCGTCGCCGTGCTTCTCACCGGCGCGCAGCGGGCCAATTCCCTCTTGTTCGCCATGGCGCTCATCGCCATCGGCTTTCAATCGGTGTCCTTCTCCCTCATTGTAAGAAGATTCGCCGAGAAGGAAGGATTGCTCCCCGCCAAAAAGAGCTTCGACCAACTCCTGGGATTCCTTACGCTTGAGCGCGGTGTAGCCATCGGAAGCGGCACCTTTCTACTCGGCCTCATCGGCTTTGCGATCGCCACCCTATACTGGGGGCGCTCTGGATTCGGCGCCTTTCCCCGCGTGCTGACCCACACCCTCGTCGTGCCCTCCGCCTTTGCCTTGGTAATGGGGGTTCAGGTGGTGCTCAATTCCTTCGTGCTCAGTATCATTTCGCTGGAGCACATCGGGTCCAGAAAGGCGTCGTCGTGATCACCAGCACCCAACTGCTTCGGGAAATTGCCGCCGATAATCCCTTCCAGCCCGCCACCAGCATCTGGCGCGCCGTGGAGCTTGCGCTCATCATCAACACGCCCTTTCCCGAAGGTCGGGGGCTCGATCTCGGCTGTGGCGATGGAGCCATCCTCCAACGCATCCTCAATCACATTGGCCCCCGGGAGGTGGTGGGAATTGACCTCGATCCTCGGGAAACGGAAGCCGCCGCGGCCCTGGGCCTCTATACCGCCGTCCACACCGGGCCGGGCTCTGAGATTCCCGAGCCGGACGCCAGCTTTGATTTCGTTTTCTCCAACAGCGTGCTTGAGCACATCCCCGATCTGAGCTCCGTGTTCGCGGAGGTGGCACGGGTGCTGAAGCCCGGTGGCAAATTCTATTTCACAGTCCCCAGCACGACGTTCCCCGACCTCCTCTATGGCCCCTGGCTGCCCGGCGCGGATCGTGAAGCCTACAACGAGATGATTACCCGCCGCATCGCCGTGGAGCATTACTTTTCCATCGAGCAATGCTCCGAGTGGATGCTGGAGGCCGGCATGAAGTTGGATGAGACGATTCCCTACTTCTCGCGAAAGGTTACGCGACGCTGGGAGTTTGTGGCGCGAATCACCTCGGGAATTCTCTATCAGATAGTCGGCATGCGCAAGCAGCCTATCGAGATCCAGCACAGCCTAAAAATTCGCACGCGACGCGGCGGGGTACTGGCGAAACTGGCCGTGCCCGCAGTCATGCTCCTGGGAACAGGTGCGCTTAAGGATGAAGACGGACCACGCCATGGCTATGGTGGCTACCGCTTCATCGCGCGAAAGCCGGCCTCTTGAACGCGAACGTTCTGGAAATCCCGCCCTGCCCGGCGTGCACCAGTGAGACTACCCGCTCCTGGCTGTCGAAGAACGAGTATACCCATGGCCGCTGCGATGCCTGCGGTCACGGATTTCTCTTTCCAGTGCCGAGTCAGGCGGAGATCGACGCCTACTATCAGGGCCTCAATTCCGGCCTGAGTTCCGATGCCTCCTGGCAGACGGAGGCCGGGCACAAGTGCCAGCTTTGGCGAAGACTCCTCGACGGTGTTGAGCGCACTTCAGGACGCGGCCCCCTGCTCGATCTGGGTTGCGGTGGCGGTCAATTTCTCCAACTGGCTGCGGAATGCGGTTGGACGGAGTCGAGCGGCGTGGAACCCTCTCCCAAGGCCATCGCGATTGCACGCGCCGCCGTTTCGGCTCCCATCCATGAAGGCTCCTGGAAAGAGGTCTCCCTGCAGCCAACTACGTTTGCCGCTGTTGCTCTCCTGGACGTTCTGGAGCATGACACGGATCCTCACGGCCTCCTGGCCCACTGCTTCCACCTACTACGCCCCGGGGGAAGCCTCATCATCACCGTCCCCAACATTCACGGGCTTTCGATTCGCTGTTTCGGGCGGGAGGCCTATGTGGTCATTCCCCCCGAGCACCTTTCCTACTTCACGGCGAAGTCGTTGCGGCTGCTGCTACTCAAGGCGGGTTTTGCGCCGCCCAGAACTTTTACCTGCGACCTCTATCTCAAGGAATGGCTTCGCTTCTTCACGCGAATTCAGAAAGGTGCGCCTGTCGCCCGGGAGCACGCGGACGGAAAAACGCAGTACCTGAAATGGCATCACCGCCTTTCCGGAGGCATTGCCCTTCGCGGTATTGGCGCGGTAAATGCCCTGCTTGCCATACTCGGATGTGGCGACCAATTGGTGGCCGTGGCGCAGAAACCTTTCGGGAGTTCCGGACATGCCTGAACCCTTACGCGTACTCTCCATCGGACTCGGTTGGGTCGCCACCAACCGGCACCTGCCTGTCATGACGGCGAGTCCCGAGTTCGACGTGGTTGGGGTGGCGGACAGGCGACCGGATCGCGTCGAAGAAGTGGCGCGCAAGTTCAAGGTCGACAGGTTTTACTCCGCACCAGGCTTGGCCGAGGAGGATGGCCTGGGTCAAATACCCTGGCTCGATGAAGTGGAGGCCGTGGTCATCGGCGCAAGTCCCTTTGCCCACTTTACCCTGGCAAAGGCCGCTCTTCGTGCGGGAAAGCATGTGCTCACCGAAAAGCCTTTCGCCATGACAGTGGAGGAAGGCGAGGAGCTCGTTGCACTCGCGAGGGAAAGCGGCCGCACGCTCGCCGTAGTGCACAATTTCCAGTTCGCCCCCTCGACCCGGCGTCTCCTCGCCGATATCAGTTCGGGAAAGATCGGCAGGATCCGAAGCGTGAGCGGGGTGGTCTTCGGCAATCCCCGCCGCAGGCTGCCCGAGTGGTATGAAGAGCTGCCGCTGGGGCTTTTTTACGATGAGAGCCCTCATCTCTATTACTTGTTGCGTTCGGTTCTTCCCAATCCGATGACGCCGATCCAGTGCGACCTATTCCCCGGCTCCGACGGCAAAGCGACGCCAGCCCAACTGAGCCAATGGTTTACATCGTCCACCGAAGAGGGAACCACGATTCCTGTCCATCTCTCCATGAACTTTGAGAGTCCGCTCAGTGAGTGGCACCTGCAGGTCCACGGGGAGAACGCCTTCGCCGATGTGGATATATTCCGGGACATCTATCTTTGCCTTCCCAATGATGGTGCCCACACCGCCGCCACGATTCTCCGCACGAGTCTACAAACCTCGTTGCAGCACTGGATGCAGCATCTTCCCTGTGGACTGAAGCACTTTCGCGGCCGCATGTGGTACGGCAATGAAGAAGTCTTTCATCGCTTTGCCGATGCCATACGACGCAAGCAACAGCCCGAGGGCATCAGTGGGGAGGATGCCCTGGCAATCCTCAAGCTGCAACACCACGCCATCGAAACGAGCCGAACGCTGGCGCAGGGTGGAAGCGCCTGATGGAGCCGGAGGCCGAAGGCGGGCTCCACGTGCTCCTGGTCACGCACTATTTCGCGGAGCAGGGCGGCGGGATAGAGCGCGTCGCGGCCCAACTGGCCACGCACCTCGTGCGCACCGGGCACAGGGTAACCTGGGCCGCCAGCGATACCTGCCCATTGACGGAGTCTCCGCGCGCCGCGACACAATGCGTCCCCATGCGAGCCTGGGACGGCATCCAGCGGGCTACGGGAGCCCCCTGGCCCATTTGGAGTCCGTCTTCCATACGGAGGCTTTGGAGTCACGTGGGGAAGGCCTCCGTGGTCCATCTCCACGACTGCCTCTACATGGGGAATGCTTTCGCCTACCTCTTTGCCCGTCTGCGTGGGCGACCCGTTGTGGTCACCCAGCATGTGTCGGATGTGCCCTTCAA
Organism: Candidatus Hydrogenedentales bacterium; assembly: GCA_942492815.1. Lineage (GTDB taxonomy): Bacteria > Hydrogenedentota > Hydrogenedentia > Hydrogenedentales > JAEUWI01 > JAEUWI01. Next base: position 2,311,307 of record OW818658.1, read on the forward strand.
AAGTCCTCTGCTGAAAATTGCACTCTGGCTCGCGTACCAAAGCGTCGGTCGGCTGATCCTTGGTCACGCCGATCAGGTGGTATTTATCAGTGAAGTGGTTCGCAATGACTTCCAGAGTCGCTTTCGGTTCCATAATGAGCCACGCTTTGTTCCCAATGGCGTAGATTCTTCATTATTCGTTCCTCTCGACGGGGAGCGGCGCGAGAAACTTCGTGGGGAACTTTTGGGAACCTTCGGGGCGAAAACGGTGTTTATGTTCGCAGGGCGGTTCGTAGAAAAGAAAGGGCTTTCCGCATTGCGGCGCATTGCGGCCTCCATGCCTGACAGGTTCTTCGTCCTGGTCGGCCAGGGTCCCATCGACCCGCGGACCTGGGGATTGGAAAATGTTCAGGTGGTCGGTGCCGTAGCGCAGTCCGAACTTGCACGGTACTACCAGGCCGCTGACGCGCTGGTCCTTCCCAGTGTGGGAGAGGGCTTGCCCCTCGTGGTCCAGGAGGCCATGAGTGCCGGTTTGCCCGCTGCCGTATCGTCGCGGACGGCCCGTGCGGATTCGACCGTGAGTGCCTGTCTCTTGCACGCCCCGTGTACGGATGAACTGGATGAAGATGCTGTTGTGGATCGCTGGATTGCGTTGCTGGATTCGTTTGATCGCGAGACATCCAGTTCCGAAGCGCGCCGCAACGAGATTCGCCAGGTCGCGACAAGTCGTTGGGCCTGGGAGCGTTGCGCGGAGCAGTACGCGGAAATTTTTCGCGCACTCTGCCGATAGCACACATCCGCCCGGGTCCAGTCGGGAATATCCGAAGAAGCATCCGGCCCGCCGTTGCCGTTTTCCTTCACGGCCTTATTGCCCCCGGCATACGGGGCTCATTCCACTCCGGTCATCACCATCCGGTTAACCTCAAACCCCTTACCGCGACTGTCTTTACGCTGGCGTAGCGCCGCCAGCATTAAGATTTCTTAATCTGAGGCAATCGCCCGCCGCAATGTCTGGGAAATAGAATCCCCGTGAATACAAATTGTAGTGACCTCTGAAAGGCAGTACCCCATGCACCGGTTTCCCACGTCGGATCTCGACAGCGAAGCAATCATTGAATCTCTTCAAGTAAGTGAGTTCGAAGGGGTGGAGGAAGCCAAGACCGCGCCGGGCGCGTTGAAGAAAATACGATGGAGGCGCACGCACCACAAGCACGAATATTGCAGGGGCCGTCGAGCGAAGCAGCGCGGGGGAGGCCCCAATCTGAGCATAGGTACAGCGGGGAACATGGAGGGCAAGTTACCCGTGACAAAGCCGGATTTTCTCTATATTGGCATAGCACGCGCCGGCTCCACCTGGCTCTTCGAAATGCTCCGTCAACACCCAGAGATCTTCGTTCCCCCCGCAAAAGATGTTTACTTCTTTGACCGATACTTTGACAAAGGTCTGGAATGGTATTTCTCACATTTTAAACATGCGGGCGCGGCAAAGGCCATCGGAGAGTTGTCCCATGACTACTATTTCTCCGATAGCGCCCTGAAACGTATCGGGGAAACCCTGCCCGAGGTGCGCCTGATCTGTTGCCTCCGCGAACCCGTTGGGCGACTCGTTTCAGGCTATGTCTATAACCGGACCACGGCCCTTCGCAGTGGTGTTTCGCTGGCGAGCTATGCGGCCCAGGAAGAAGTCGCCACCCAGTTCGAATACTACCATCACCTCAAACGGTATACGGACTATTTTGGCCGCGACCGGGTCCTGGTGTTATTCTTCGAAGATATGGTGGAGGCTCCCGAAACGTTCATAGGCACAATTTACCGCTTTCTTGGTGTGGACGAGACCTTTGTCCCGCCCAATCTACATGAACGCATCAACCCGGCACGCGATGCACGGGCGGAATCGCTGGCCCTTTTTGCCTACCGGGTGGCCCTGCTCCTGCGTCGTCTGGGCCTTTCTAATCTCGTGGGCCGCATCAAAGAGAGCAAACTCTTGAACCGATTGCTGTATAAAGCCCCCGCCGAAGGCCTGGCCGAACATCCCTCGCCTGAACTGATTGCCCGGCTGCGCCGCGACCACGCTCGGCTCGAAACCCTGCTCGGACGCCCGCTGCCCAAGTCCTGGTATGCCTGATCGTAGCCGCGTGTCGCGTGCGGCGCTTCTGGCCCTCGCGGGCGGTCTGGCGAGCGCAATTTTGTTGTTGCTCCTTTTTCGTGCCCTGCCCTTCAAGGCCGCCGACTACCGGGAAGCCCTGGCCGGGGCCAGATGGAGCGGACTGGTCGGAATTCTTGCGACTACCGTGTTTCATTGCTGGATCACGGGTATCAAGTGGCGCTATGTCACGCGCCTGACCAGTCGCGGTACCGATCTGGGTGCGGGCTACTATTTTTATTCTGCGCTGATAGGACTGCTGGGCCAAGTGCTGCCCTTGCAGGTGGCCATGCTTGCGGGCCGCAGCCTGGCCCTCCGGATGCATGGCAATGTTCCCCTGAGGCGCGGCGCGGGTGGCGTGGTCTATGATCAGTTTTTCGACCTGCTGGTTCCCCTGACCATGGTAGTGCCCATCCTGCTCGCGGCAATGAAGGTTGTATCCGTGGAAACAGGGGGATGGCTCTGTCTGTGTGCCGTGGGCGTGGCCGCTGCGCTTCTGGCTGTCTTCGGTGAGCAGTTCATCCAGTCAATGCTCCGCCCCCTGCTGTTGATGCCCCAGTCCTGGAAAATTGCCGGACTCGCCCGCTCACTCCACGGGGGCTCGTCCCTCACCGGGCGTCAAACCCTCGTCACGCTCTTTGCGCTCTCATCCCTGCGCGTCGCCAATCTTGTATTTCGCGCGTGGCTCGTGGGCTGGACCCTCCACCTGGACCTGTCTTGGATGGTGATCCTCTTTGCCAACTGTGGTGTCACCTTCTCGCTTATCTTTGCCTTTCTCCCCGGTGCCCTGGGCGTGGTGGAATGGGGATGGGTCGGCATGCTCCACCTCTTTGGCGTCGGAACAATTGAAGCGACCCACTATGCCCTCTCCAGCAGGCTCTTCGCGGTTGCCGCGCTGGTCACCATCAACCTCGTTCACGCTATCGCACTCATGGCATACTGGGGCGTGCGTGGTCGCCGCCGCCGGAGAGGGATCAGCCCTTGAACGGCCAGACCGTGGGATGCCGCGGAACGCGTTGAAGAGGAAATGTCCCGAAGTGATCAATCGAAGGATGAGAGGTGCCTGGCGCTGGCTGCTGCTGGCAGTCCTGACCTTGTTGGCCGCGCTTGCCCTCACGAATTTTCTGCAGACACTGCCTATCGAGATCAGCCTGGATCTCGATGCGCCGGCGGAACAGGTTTCGGCCCATTGGCCCGGCGGGTCGAGCCCCTTCGAGCAACTTGCCGATGCGTGGTCGCCCCACCACTATAAGGTGAGTATCACAGCGCCCCCCGGTGCGGAAGGCGGCGATGGCGGATATCAGTTGGTCGTCATGGCCACCATAGACCAGGCGACCTTCTCCGATCCTTCCCTCTGGGGACGCGCCAGCAGCTATTTCATACTGCATGGACCGGAACGGCCCGCCACCCTGGAGCTCGAAGGCTGGACCCTCGGCGCGAGTCCCTTTCTCACGTTCGAGACCGATCCCGTATCGGAAGCGGTGGAGATACAATCGGGGAGCGAGGCACCCGAACTGGTGTCGCTGCAGACGCCCCAACGGGGCAAACTGAGATACCCCATTCACACGGATGGGCGTCGCTATCGCTACACCGGCGCGGTGCCGCGCAAGCTCCTGGATGAACTCGAGATCGCCGTGTCGGGCATCGATACGCCGACCGTCCACCGGCTCTACGTGAACGGCTTCATCCCACGGCTGTACTACGCGGGAGTGCGACCGTCCAAGCCTCCGACGGCAATTAATACGGAACACTGGAAGCCCGATTGGAGCGAGGGTCGCTTTCCCTTGCCCGCGGATTTTGTGCTGGGCCGTGCGTTTCTCCCAACGCTGGCGCTGGTCTGGGCGGGACTCTTCATCGTGCTGATTGCCGTGATAGCGTGCGCCAAGCTCGTGATCAAGGCCCTGAAATCATTGTGGACTACGACCTGGGACAATCGCTTCGAGGGGCCCCTTCCGCTTAGGGTTTTCCTCGGCTTCTGTTTGCCGGTTTTCTTCGTGTGGTCCTTTTTCCTCCTCGTCTTCTATCCCGGCACGATGAACGCCGACTCTCTCACCCAGTGGGCGGAGATTCAGACCTTCAAATTCACCCCCATCCATCCCCCGATCTACGCCCTGTGCATGTGGCTCGGCACCTTCCTGTGGGACTCCCCGGCCACCACGGCCTTCTTTCAGGTAATCGCCGCTTCAGTCGTCGTGGGTGCCGCCTTCGCGCTCCTGTGGAAGGCGGGCGTCCACCGCGCGGTCGTCATCACGCTCTATGCCATCACCGTGCTCTCCCCGCGCAATAGCACAACCCTGATTTCCCTGATGAAGGACACGCCCTACGCCATCGCCCTGTTGGGCGTGGTGGTACTGCTCGCATGGTTTCTGCTCCAGCCCAAGCGCCATGTGGCCTTGCGTTGGGGACTCGCCGGACTCTGTCTGGGCGCGGCTGCCGTCTTTCGACACAACGGGCCTCTGGTGGCCGCCGCGCTCCTGCCGTTGCTCTTTATCTACTTTCCCCGGCAATGGCGCGCCGGGCTCGTCCTGTGCGCGGGATTCCTCGTCGTCTTTCTGGGCGTTAAGCAGCTCGTCTATCCGCGGATCACCATCGAAGCGGGGGAAGGGGGCCTGCACGACCTGACCACATGCCACCTCGCCATTCTCCTCGATCGCGATGTGCCCCTGCGCTCGGAAGACTACGCGTTCCTCGGCAAGGTGCGCGACCTGGAAGACCGCTGGGCCTACGATCCCCGACGCGTGGCCTCGGTCATGCAGCCCTACGAAGAGCACTACCACCGCGCCTGGGCCAAAGAACACGGTGATGCCTATCTGGCGCTCTACAAATCTCTCGTGACCCGAAATTTCCTCAACGCCGCCATGTATCTCGTCGAGCGGGGCGAATTCCTCTATGTGCCCTGGCAGACCGACGTCGATATGGAAACGTATTTCCTCGGCATCACGCGCAACGATCTAGGGATCTGGAACACCCAACTCTTCCTCGAACTGCCCAATCAGCTTCGCGCACTCCTCGCCGCAACCGCAAAACCCGGCTGGAACTGGCTCTTCTGGCGACCGGCCCTGCCGCTCTATATCATCCTCATCGCATGCGTCGTTCTCTGTATCCGACAACGCAATCTCGCCTGGAGCATTGTCTACCTGCCTTTCCTGCTCAACACCGGAACCATCGCCCTCGCCGCCATCTCCCAGGCCTGCCGCTACCAATTCCCCCTGACCTTCGCCGCCGCCTTCCTCGTGGGCCTGGCCTTCCTGCCGCGCACGGCGCACACTTCAGCCAGTGACGCTGACCCCGAATAAGGCAATCCAAGTTTCGTGAAACACAGGATCTCGGACATTCCTGTCCGAGGCAAAGTGAACTTTGGCACGAAAGTGTGCCTGCTGTTTGCAAAAGTATCCTGGATATCGGAATTCATGGCTTTGGCAACGCAAGTTCATATAACACGCTCGAATCGTACCTCAGCGTTGTGGCTTACTCTGCCTCGGACAGGAATGTCCAAGATCCTTTTCGGCGACCGCCTTTTCGACAAACGAGTTGTCCCGAGTCACTCCACCCCTTGACAGCATTCCCTCCGGCGGTGTCCATGTCGTAAACTGACCCCGGCAGGAACGACATCATGGAATTCTCCAACACCACCGACCTCATCCTACTCCACCGCTGGCGCGCATCGCGGGACGCCGAAGCTTTTCGTGCGCTGGCCGAACGCTATGCGGGCCTCGTCTTCGCCGCCGCCCACCGCGTGCTCCGCGATCCATCCGAAGCCGAGGACGTGGCCCAGGAGTGCTTCCTGAACCTCGCCCAGGCCCGTAAGCCCCCCGAACGCAACCTCGGGGCCTGGCTACACACGGCCGCCGTCAACCGCGCGAAGAATCACATCCGCGGCGAAGTTCGCCGCCGCCAGCGTGAACAACATTACGATGCCCTCCAACCAGACCGCATCCAAATCGAACTCGACGACACCCTCGCCCACGTGGACGAGGCCATCGCCGCGCTGGACGACGAACTCCGCCACGTGATCATCGCCCACTTCCTCGAAGCGAAAAGCCAGGGTGAAATCGCCGATACCACCGGCGTCTCGCGCCAGACGGTCAACGCGCGGGTAAAGCGCGGGGTGGAGGCCATCCGCGAGCACCTCGCGAAGAAGGGCATCACTGCCACAACAGCCAGCCTCACCGCACTGTTGGGGACCCAGATGGTCGAAGCCGCCCCGACGGCATTATTGGCAGCGTTAGGCAAGGTGGCGCTCTCGGGCGGGGCTGCGGGCGGAGGCGTATTGGCGTCGTTGGCTGGGTTACTCACCACAAAAGTGGTGGCGGGGCTGGCCGCGATTCTGTTGGCCGTCTTTTCGATTTTCACGTATCAAGAAGTTGTCTCTCGATCACTAACGAACACTGAACCCGAGGCCCTGCATCGCTCGGTGGAAGTTTCAGAGGGTGGCCGTGCGGCCGAGTCGATTCCGCCGGTAGCAGAAACCGTCCAGGCATCTGCGGAGGTCTTGTCGGAATCCGCCGTTATCGCAAATGGCGGGGGACTTCTCGCGGGCACGATTCTGGACGAAAACGGTGACCTGATGATGCGCCACGTGACCGTTCAGGCCTATGCCGATCATCCTCCAGATCTGAAAATGGATTGGGATTCGTCTGCGGGCCAGCGCTACGCAGAAGACAATTTAGTCCGTCAACGAGAAACCAGCAGTGGAGAGTTCGAACTTGACGCTTATCTTCAACAAGGCGCGACGGGCACTATCTATGCGATCGATGGAGAGAGGGATTTGGAGTCAGATCATGTCCCCTTCGATTTGAGTAAGGGTGATTTGAAAGACATCACCCTGCGCTTTCGATCCTATGGTTCGATATCCGGCACACTGCAGGACAGGCACGGTATGCCCATTTACGGGGCAAACGTATCGTTCAGTGCGTCTGGCGGTTCATTCGAAGCGGGTTCGGATGAAAAAGGCCAATTCTCCATTTCGCCACTACCACCGGGTCAGTATTATGTGCTCAGAGTTCAATTCGGCGATCCCTTTTCCCCAGAGCAAAATCATGTTGAACTTCACGTATCGAATTCAAACATAGTTGTAGGAGACGGGGAGCATGTGGATTCGGTGGCGCTGGTCTGCGATTGCGAATTAACCCAAGTTAGCGGACGGGTCGTCGACGAGCAAGGGGCAGGAATCCCTAATTTGCGCCTATTGCTAAAAGATGCAGGCATTGACACGGCAAGGCCGGTTCGTGTTCACAAGTTGCTTGGGATGACAGATGCCCATGGTGAGTTCGATCTAAAAGTCTATGGACCAGGTATCTACAAGCTCGATGTGGTGAGCTCGCAGTACGAACTTCCTGAGCCGGTGACTGTGCGATCAGGCGAAGTTGACCTGGAGCTCAATGCTCGAGTCGGCGGCAAAAAGACGCTCCGGTTTCATGTTGTGGATGGGCGTACAGGTGAGCAGGTAGAGTCCGAGGTCTCCGCCAACATCGAGGGGCGAGATTCCGGACAATGGCACTCGGAGTCGGGAGGGCCCTTGGTCACTACCATAAGCGAGGAGGAAGCTACCGGAGCGATCGCAACCTTCGCCTCTGAAGGCATAGGCGTGGCGACCTACCCGATCAAATTATCCGATCTCGGCGGCCCCGAGATTCTCATTCGCCTTGCGCCGGTCGCGCCGATTGAGGGGCAGGTATTGGACGGCGAGGGAAATCCCAAAGCAAATGTCCGCATTCACAATAGTCCGGTCAGCGAGTGGGAGCCGAGAACGCGTACGGACGAGGAGGGGCGTTTTCAATTAATGGATCTCAGTCCCAGTCAGACGACGGTCTATTTATTCTCGGACGACGCGCCTCAGATGCAGGTGCCGATAATGCGTGATGGCAAGTGGGTGATTCGTCTTCCACGCGGTTCAACGATTTCCGGGGTCGCCACGGCCCAAGGAAAGCCACTGAAGGGTGTGGAGCTGGAGTTGTGCTCTCGCGCGACCGACGTGCATGGTGAAGTGCGAAGGAAGGCGACTACCGATGATCAGGGCCACTACGAATTCCGGGGTGTCGCCTCCGGGACCGCCACACTCCTGGCCAGCGCGCCAGCGGAGATGGAAGGCGTTATCCTGGGCGCGATGCAGCAGGAAGTCGAAGTAGTGCCCGACAAGACCGTTCGCGTGGACTTTGCACTGGAAATACGCGCTGCGGATGCCAGCCTGCGGGGCATGATGTATGCAGGGGGCCTGCCCGTAAACGGCGGCGTCAGCGTACGACGCGCGGATGGCAATGGCAGCGGCAGTACGTCTAGTGAACCGTTCAATGCAGCGGAAGGTTTTCGAATCGCGGATCTGATTTCGGGCGATGTCGTGATCAGTGCAAGCCGGGGTCGCGGCTGGAAAACAATTCCACACCGACTCGCGCCGGGGGAAAACTCTCTGGACATTCAGTTTCCCAAAGGTGGTGCCACGCTCAATTGCACCTTCCCCATACCGCCGGATAACGTGAGTTACGTACACAATCAGATCTCAGTCGATACGGAGTTTGGCGAGGAGACCATTTTCGATACACGGATACCGATAACGCAGTCGGGGATACGCATTGACGACCTTCCCGAGGGCACTGCATCCATCCGCTTTGAAATTCTTGAGAAGGGCTCTCAACACGTGAAGAACTTCGAACGAACCGTGGAACTCGTCTCGGGGAGCATTACATCGGTGAACTTCGGCGGCGACCGTGCATCTCTCAGCGTTGCCATCTCGGGCGTGCAGGATTCAGAGCAGATAATCATTCATCTGTTGCCGGGCAGACCCGCGCTGCCCGATATCCAATCAATGAGCCCCGCTGATTTCGCGGAACATCTCAGTAACTTGCAGCCTACCACAACCCTCGAAAAGGACGATCTGGATCAACCTATCCAAGACCTTGATGCAGGCGTTTACACGATTTTTGGATTCGCCGTCCCGGTGCAAGGGGTTGTGGCTGTCACCGAAAGCCTGCCTCCTGGACTCCGTACGGTTCAAGCCGAAGTGACGCTGGAGCCAGAAACTGAAGCGCAGGTCACCCTGGCCTTTCCGTAGGTGTCGATGATCAGGAATCCACCGAATCGAGTGGCCCAAGGTGCGTCTCCTGTTGACCCAAGCGTAGTTCATGAACGATTTTCCGGTTCATCCGACTCTAGGATACATTGAACCTATTACCTCGGCATTGGAGTTTGCTACCTTGGAAGATAGAGTTCATTCAACGGGGCTCTCGGACCTCCCTTGACAGCCTCGTGCCGGGCGGCGTCCTTTCCGTACAATGCAACATCGGAAAGGATCCCATCGATGGAACTCGCGCACACCCAGGACCACATACTGCTTCACCGCTGGCACCACAGCCGGGATGCGGAGGCCTTTCGCGCCCTCGTGGAGCGCCATGCCGGCCTGGTATATGCCGCGGCCCATCGCGTGCTGCGCGATGCCACCGATGCGGAGGATGTGTCCCAGGAGTGTTTCATTACCCTGGCCCACAGCCGGAGCCTGCCCGAACGCCATCTCGGCGCCTGGCTCTACACCGTGGCCGTGAATCGCGCCAAAGATCACATCCGAGGCGCGGCGCGACGTCGCAAACGGGAGGTACTCCACGGGGCGGCTCAACCCGAGGCCATTGAGACCAACTGGGACGACACCCTGACCCACGTGGACGAGGCCATCGCCGCGCTCGACGACGAACTCCGCCACGTGATCATCGCGCACTTTCTCGAAGCGAAAAGCCAGGGCGAGATCGCCGATACCACCGGCGTATCGCGCCAGACCGTCAACGCCCGTGTGAAGCGCGGCGTTGAGGCCATTCGCGAACACCTGGCGATGAAGGGGATCACCGCGACGACCGCCACCCTCACCGCGCTTCTGGGCAGCCAGATGGTCGAGGCCGCTCCGGCGGCATTGGTGGCGGCCCTGGGTAAGGTGGCGCTCTCGGGCGGAGCGGCGGTGGCGGGTGGGGGAATGCTGGCAACGATGGTTGGGTTACTCACCACCAAAGTGGCGGCGGGGCTGGCCGCGATTTTCTTGGCCGTCCTTTCGATTCTCACGTATAAGGAAGTTGTATCCCGAACTCGAACGCCTGTTGATCATCCGGCTATGCAATATTTGAACGAGTCGGCGGCAAGAATTCCGTCGAGGGTTGCGGACTCCCGCTTACAGGAATCTGCCTCAGATGCTGTTGAGGTACTGCCTGCTTCCGCTGATATCATCGATGCCGGAAACGTACTCGCGGGTACGATTCTGGACGAGGACGGTGGCCCGATGACTCGTCCGGTAATCGTCTATGCGCTCGCCAACTTCCCGCAGGGCCAGGAGACGGGCATTCAATCTCCCGACAGGGAGAGTTATACCCGCGCCCATCTTTTTCGACACGTCGAGAGCGAAGATGGCGCATTCGAGCTGGCCCCCTTCACGAATGGGGGCCCTCAAGGCACAATCTATGCCATAGACGAAGTAAATAATGTCGCATCGGAAGAGTTCACCTTCGATTTGAGCGCCGGAGACCAACGGGACATCACGTTGCGCTTTCATCATTACGGAGCTATCGCCGGAACGCTTCTCGACAGGATCGGCGCACCCGTTACTGGCGCGACGGTCACATTCCGAGGGCCAACGGGAGCATTCGATGCCAAGGTTGATGAGAAGGGCCATTTCGCCACGGATCCGGTCCCACCCGGCAACTATGAGTTGGGATGGGTTGCCATAGGCTCGTTCGCCGATCAAGAGCAGAACTGGATTCGTTTCCCTATGGCGGCACTGAACGTAGTCGTACGGGAAGGGGAGCAAGTGGATTCGATTGCTTTGGTGGCGAAATGCGAAATTACGCATATCAGCGGTCGGGTGGTCGATGAGCATGGTCGGGGAATACCGGATCTGCGCCTCTTACTTCGAGACGGGGGCTTTGAACCAGGCACTCAAAGCCAGGTTGATCGATTGTTCGGTGCAACAGATTCTCGAGGCGCTTTCGATCTGAGCGTCTATGGTCCCGGAAAATTTAAGCTTGACCTGGTGAGTGCGAACTTTGAACTTCCCGAGCCCGTTACCGTGCGGTCGGGCGAAGTTGACCTTGAAATTCAGGCCCGTGTTGGAGGCAGAAAACCAATTCGGTTTCACGTTGTAGACGGTCGAAACGGCAAGAGTGTTGAGTCCGCGACGTTCAGACTTCCAGGGCCGATCAAGGGTAGTGGTAGTACGACGACATTCAGCGATGGTCGATTCAGCACGACCATGCGAGCGGAGGAAGCCAAGGACGCTACCGTGACCTTTAGCTCAGAGGGTATCGGTGTGGCGACCTACGCCATCAAGCCAACCGATCTGGGCGGTCCTGAAATACTTATTTCTCTTATGTCGATTCCGCCGGTTCAGGGGCAGGTGCTGGATAGCGAAGGGAATCCCAAGGTGGACGTCCGCATTCACGATACTTGGGTCAGCGAATGGGAGCCGAGAACGCGCACGGACGCGGAAGGGCGATTCTCACTGACCGATCTCGATCCCGGTCAGGAGGTGATATTCCTGTTTTCAGAAGACGAACCACAGATGAGCGCACCCATCGTTCGTGAAGGTGATTGGGTTATTCACCTGCCACGTGGGGCGACGATTTCCGGATCCGTTCTGGTCAACGGAAGGCCGCTGGAAGGCGTCAGCATTAATTTGTCCTCCAAGACGGAGGGCGTGCCACGCGACACCGAGAAACGGACCCACACAGACACTCATGGACACTACCAGTTTCAGGGCGTGGCGCCAGGGGAGGGCACTGTCCGCGCCCACGTGCCGAAGGAGGATGGAAAGTCCATAGTAGGGACGATTGAAAAATCGGCTACGGTGTCATCGGAGACACCTATTGACCTGGACTTCAGTGTGGAAATCAAGTCGTTGGATGCAACCCTGCGGGGGATGCTGTACGAAGGGGGCCAACCCGCCGAGGGGAGTGTCAACATACGACGTGTGGAGGGCGAGGGCAGCCAAAACGCTTCGTTTATCGAAGCCAATGAGGTGGATGGATTTCGGATTGCGGATTTGGTCTCGGGGGACGTGGAAGTCACCGCGAACCTGGGACGCTCCAGGCAGACCTTCACGCATCACCTCACTCCGGGGGAAAACTCTGTGGATATCTACTTCCCCAGGTGCGGCGCGGTCCTTGAGTGCACATTCCCTGTCAATGATGGGAAGGAAGTGAGCGTCACTACGATGATTTCAGTAGAAACTGAATTTGGTGAAGAATCGATACATGACATGCAATCCTTCGTCCAACCGCACGGGATTCGCATCGAGGACCTTCCCGAAGGTACGGCGACGATTACGGTTCAGGGTTCCCAGTACAACAGAGGCTACGAACGCCGAGTAAAGCTGATCTCTGGCGCTACGACAACAATTGACTTTAGTCCAGACAATGCCTTGATCGATTTCATTTTGTCGGGCGTGCAGGACTCGGAACAAGTTGTTGTTTTCGCTTTCCCCGGAAGCCCTATACTCCCCGATGTCAATTCCGTGACCCCTGATATCTACATGGCACAGCTGAACAGTCTGCAACCAATCGCATTTCTCGAAAGGCCCTATCTGGCGAGGCCGCTGAAGCACCTCGAAGCCGGAACCTACACGTTGGTCGCGTGCGCGTTCCCTGGGGAGACAGACCCCGTTTCCGGTACCTTGACTCCTGGATTTCGCACCTTCACGACGGAAGTGAAGCTGGAGCCGGGCAGTGAGGCGCAGGTCACTCTGGCCTTTCCGTAAGCCTCGAAGTTCAGGATCCCACCGAAACGAGCGGTCCAACGTGCGTCTTCGGCCGATGCAAACTCAAATCGTGTACGGTCTGCAGATTGCTCCAGAACTCGGGGGAAGTCCCAAAGGCGTCGGCCAGCAGCCAGGCGGTGTCGGGCGAAACACCCTGTTTGCCTTTGATGATTTCGTTAACCCGCTGAACCGGAATCTTCAAATGGGAGGCCAGTGCCCGCTGTGTAATTTCCAGGCGTTCAAGAAATTCTTTCTGGAGGATGACGCCGGGATGAGTCGCAGTTCTGTTGGATGGGATCATAATTGTCGCTGTTTACTTGTGTGAGCTTATGGGTGAAGTCTTGATATTACCGCTCATTGAATACTTGTTGGGGCTGCCTCGGTCTGCCGAAGGATAGCCCAGGCTTACAGCCCTGTTGAAATCTTTGGTTCCTGTACATGGGGCTTCGCCCCATGCTGATATGGAACCGGCCTTCGGCCCTAAGAGAGAATCCAGTATTTTCCTAAGCGCCGAAGGCGAGGCCAATTCCAGCCTGGGGCAAAGCCCCAGGAAAATAGAACAAAGATTCGGCCAGGGCTGAAAGCCTGTACCATTCTTTGCAATGCATACATCAATCATTGCAATGACGCTGAACGAAATGACGTAGGCCCAATCGGTAATATCAGAACTTAACCCGAGCTTATGCAATTGGAGATACACGCTCTACATTAGCCACCGCAGGGTATTTATTGCAACCCAAAGAATTCGCGACACTCGGGGGACGTACCGCCGCAGGTGATCCCGGCCCAGGCGGAGCAACCGCCCAAAATCATCCATCGTCCGACCCAGCGAAGTCCACGTGAATGGGGCGGCATGTCCCAGTGGATGCTGGAACCGTGACGCGGAACAAGCTGGAGTCATCTCACCCATCCACCGGGACGGGCACGCGCGTTGGCGATCTCGATGCGACGCTCATATCAAATCTTGGCGCATGACGGCCCGTGCTCAGGCAGGTGGCGAGCGCGAGTCCGTCCCCACGGCGTGTCCCGAAATATTGCCCCAAAAAGGAAGGGGGCGGTGGACCTTGGGAATCCACCGCCCTCATGTGCGGGAGTGTTTGGAACACAGTTCCGTGTTCTAGGCGCAAGAGGGTCACGGTTACGAATTACATCAGGGTTCTTGGGCTGCGGTATACCCTGAATACGTGTGAGCTGTTGTGTCAACAGTCTCTTGTTCCAAACACCGAACGCATACTAGCACAACATGTAGGGCTTGTCAACCCCCTTGAAAGAAAAAAACAAAAATAATTACACCACATTTTGCGATGCCTTCATGAATGCCGACAGCAATCCACAAAATATGGTGGTTCCTTCAAGAGGCGTGGCATTCCCCGGATTCTTGACTGGTCTATATCTTGTGCCACAAGGGGTAGTTAATATCGTCCGTCGCGCCCGAGCCTTGTGGTTCAATAGTTGACAGACTTCGCGGTATTCCAATCTGGGGGATTCCTCCGCGAACGCTAACCGGCGCAATAAAATGTCCACCTTCGTTCGGTTGAACACTCTTTGCCCTTGGGCCTATACTTCACCTACGAGTGGGTGCGCGATTTCGAATGCACTCGGTGGGAGAATAAAGTTGAAAGTATTCGTTTTTTCGGGGAAGAGCGATGAGGAACCGCGCCTGCCGGCAACGCCGCAGTCGGTAAAGCGTCTAAAGGCCCTCGGTGCTGATGTTATTTTTGAGGCGGATTTCGGGAAAGCTTGCGGCTGGTCCGACGCCGAGTATGTTGCGGCGGGTGCCCAGTCGGGCGGGGAAGTCGGCGATGCGGACGTAGTTCTGGGGTTGGAACCTCCAGAGGCTTCGCTCCTGGCCAGAATGAAGCCCGGTGCGCTGTATATCGGCTACCTGGACCCCTTTAACTCCCAGAACCTCCTGCAGGATTTTGCGGCGCGCGGGCTCAGCGCCATCGCCATGGAATTGATCCCCCGCACCACGCTGGCGCAAAAGATGGATGCCCTGAGTAGTCAGGCCAATCTTGCGGGCTATGCTGCGGTTCTCCTGGGGTCGTCCCGTCTCGCGCAGATTCTGCCCATGATGATGACCCCGGCCGGAACCATCAAGCCCGCCCGCGTGTTTGTTATCGGCGTGGGCGTGGCGGGGCTCCAGGCCATCGCCACCGCCAAGCGGCTCGGGGCCCGTGTGGATGCCTTCGACACCCGTCCCGTGGTTGAGGAGCAGGTGAAGTCCCTCGGGGCCCGCTTCGTCAAGGCGAATCTGGGGGAGACGGGCCAGACGAAGGATGGCTACGCCCAGGCCCTCACAGAGGAGCAGCAGGCCATGCAGCGGGCGGCCATGGCCGATGTGGTGGCGGAGTCCAATCTGGTCATCACCACCGCCCAGGTGTTCGGCCGGAAAGCCCCCGTCATCGTCACCGACGCCATGATCCAGCGGATGCGCCCCGGCAGCGTGATTGTGGATGTGGCGGTGGACAGCGGCGGCAACGTGGAGGGCATCACGCCGGGGGAGATTGCGGTGCTGCACGGGGTGACGCTCGTTGCCCTGCCCCATCTGGCCCGCGAGGTTCCGGTGGACGCCAGCGAAATGTACGCGGCGAATCTCGCCAATCTCATCGAGCACTTCTGGGATCGCGAAAACGCCACGATCCGCCTTGATACGTCGGACGAGATCATGGCGGGTTGCCTGGTCGTCCACAACGGCGAGATCCGGGATGAGCGCTTTCGCAAGTAGCCCGTGCCGCCGCAACGTGGTACGCCATGAAATTTCGGGCCATTGACATCGTACAGGAGGCCAGACGGCCATGATTCTGTTATTCCTCACCTTCGTCCTCGCCATATTTCTCGGCGTTGAACTGATCAACAAGGTTCCATCCCAACTCCACACGCCGCTCATGTCCGGTTCCAACGCGATCTCGGGCATTACCATCGTGGGGTCGCTGCTGGCGGCGGGAAGCATCGAGGGTCACGACTGGCTTGCGGTCGGCCTTGGTTTCACGGCCGTGGTCATGGCCACGATTAACGTGGTGGGGGGCTACTGGGTGACCCATCGCATGCTCTCCATGTTCAAGTCGAAGGATCAGCGCAAGTGAGCACATTCATCGAACTCAGCTACATCGCCTCGGCGATTCTGTTCATCATCGGCCTGAAAATGCTCAGCCACGCCGACACCGCCGTTCGCGGCAACAAGCTATCCGCCGTCGGCATGCTTGTCGCCGTCGTGGCGACGCTGCTCGACCAGCAAATCGTCGAATTCCAGTGGATCGTCGCGGGCATTCTGGTCGGCGGCGTCATCGGTGCCGTGGCCTCCATTCGCGTCCCCATGACCTCCATGCCGGAGTTCGTCGCACTCTTCAATGGCACGGGTGGCCTTGCCAGTCTGCTCGTGGGCTGGGCGGACTACCACGCCAATGCCGGGCACTACAGTGACGTAGGTGCGAACGTAAACGCCGTCACCATTGCCACCTATTTGGCCGTGCTTATTGGCGGCGTCACCTTCACCGGAAGTATGCTGGCCTATGCCAAGCTCGCCGAAAAGATCGGCGGCAAGCCCGTCCTCTTCCGGGGACAGCAGTGGGTGAACGGCCTGGTCCTGCTCTCCTTTTTGATTGCCGGCGTTATCTTCGTCATGAATCCGGATTCACCGGCGGCGGAAGTCGCCTTCTTTGTGGCCATTGCCCTGTCCTTCCTCTTCGGCGTGCTGGCCACCATCCCCATCGGCGGCGCGGACATGCCCGTGGTCATATCGCTGCTGAACAGCTACTCGGGCCTGGCGGCCTGTGCGGCGGGCTTCGTCATCGAGAATACCGTGCTCATTGTCTCGGGTTCACTCGTGGGCGCCAGCGGCATTATCCTGACCAATATCATGTGCAAGGCCATGAACCGCTCCCTGGCCCACGTCCTCTTCAGCGGCTTCGGCAGTGCGTCCACCGCATCGAGTGCGGCTGGCCAGGAAGGTGAGGTGAAGTCCCTCTCTGCGGAAGACGCCTACTACATCCTCGAAGCTGCCCGCTCCGTGGTCATCGTGCCCGGCTACGGCATGGCGGTGGCCCAGGCCCAGCACGTGGTGCGGGAACTCTCCGATATCCTTGAGGAGCGCGGCGCCGAAGTGAAGTTCGCCATCCATCCCGTGGCGGGGCGCATGCCCGGCCATATGAACGTGCTCCTCGCGGAGGCGGACGTGCCCTATGAGCAATTGGTCGAAATGAGCGATATCAACCCGATCATGCCCACGGTAGACGTGTGCATCGTGATCGGGGCGAACGACGTGGTCAATCCCGCGGCGCGGGAAGATCCCTCCAGCCCGATCTTCGGCATGCCCATTATCAATGTGGACTATGCCCACACCGTATTTGTCTTGAAGCGCAGCATGGCTTCCGGCTTTGCGGGCATCCCGAACCCCCTGTTTTTCAAGGAAAACACCCGCATGATTTTCGGCGACGCCAAGGCCATGGTGGCCCGCCTCGTGGCCGCCTTCAAAGAGGCCTGAGCCCCCGGGGGCGCCTCCCCCGGCACATTTTTTCTTGAATACGCCGCAGGATGACACTAAACTGCCCTTACCCTGCGGCAGCAGCGCCGCAGTCTTTTGAGAGCGATTCCGTCGGCCTGCCGAGGTAAAGCGCGAAGTTTCATAGATCGGAGTGATGAATGCTGAATCTGGCCCATTTTCTGGACGTTACCGCAGCGGAGCATCCGGACACCACGGCGGTAATCCTGGATGATTTTCGGCTGTCCTATGGGGAAATGGCCGCCGCCGCCAAGCGGGTGGCCAGCGCGCTGAGCGCGAAGGGTATCGGAAAGGGCGACAAGGTCGCCATGATGATCCCCAACACGCCCCATTTCCCGATTATCTACTACGGAATTCTGCACACGGGCGCCACCGTGGTGCCGGTGAACGTGCTCTACACCCAGCACGAGATCGAGCACTACCTGAACGATTCCGAGTCCGTGGCCTTCTTCGCCTTCAAGCACTTCGAGAACGAAGCCATCAAGGCCTTTCGCTCCTGCGAGGCCTGCCGCCACTATATTTCCGTGAGCCCGCCGACCGATCTGGAGGCCCCGCCCGTCGGCGAGAACTTCATGCAACTGATCATGTCGGCCGAGCCCGAGTTTGACACGGTTCAGACCATGCCCGACGACACGGCGGTCATCCTCTATACCTCCGGCACCACCGGCGCGCCCAAGGGCGCGGAGCTGACGCACTTCAATCTGTTCTTCAATGCCTTCTATTCCACGCGAGAGATCACCAAACCCAAGCCGGGCGACGTCTGCCTCGTCACGCTGCCATTATTCCACTCTTTCGGCCAGACCTGTCTGTTAAACGCCTCGGTGTTGGCGGGCGCGACCATGTCGCTGCTGCCGCGCTTCGAGACGGAGAAGGCCATGCAGGTCATCGAGCGCGACAAGGTGCGCCTGCTGGCGCTCGTGCCCACCATGTATTTTTTCATGTTGAACGAAGCGGACAATTGTAAGTACGACCTGTCGTCCATCACCCATGCGGTATCGGGCGGCGCGGCCCTTCCGGAAGAGGTACACCGCCGTTTCCAGGAGCGTTTTGGCATTACCATTCTCGAGGGCTACGGCCTCTCCGAGACCAGCCCCATTGCCACCTTTAGCCAGCCGGGCGACCAACTCAAGGTCGGTTCCATCGGCAAGCCGATCTGGGGCGTGGATCTGGCCATCAAGAAGGATGATGGCACCTTCGCCGGACCGGACGAAGTGGGGGAGATCGTCATCCGCGGCCACAACATCATGAAGGGCTACTACAACCGCCCCGAGGCCACCCGCGAGGCCATCGTCAATGGCTGGTTTCACACCGGGGACATGGGCCGGGTGGATTCCGAAGGCTTCTACTACATCGTCGATCGGAAGAAGGACCTTATCATCCGCGGCGGCATGAACATCTACCCGCGCGAGATCGAGGAAGTGCTCTATGGCCACCCCAAGGTGCTCGAGGCCGCGGTCATCGGCGTTCCGTGTTCCATGCGCGGCGAGGAAGTGAAGGTCTACGTTTCCGCACGCGATGGCCAGACCCTGGAGCCCGCCGAGATTGAAGCCTATCTCCATGAGCGGACCGCTAAATTCAAGTGGCCGAAGGAAGTGGAAGTACTCGATCAACTCCCCAAAGGCCCCACGGGGAAGATTCTGAAGCGCGAACTGCGCGGCGCGTGAGTCGAATTCATACCCGACTGGAATCCTGAATCCAATCAGACCGATCAGTCCGATCCGACTGATCGGTCTGATTTGTATACAAGACACTTGGGCACTATTCGACACATTCCCATAATTGTGGTATATACTGATCGGTAGGTCCGGGCCGCGCGATTCGCGCAAATAAAACCCGGCCCGTGGCGGAATAGTCACAGAGAGCGCCCTTGTAAGACCAGGGACCAGGAGAGGCAGCACATGCAATTGGACGATAAAGCCAAACAGGCATCCCTTGATGTCGCCGAAGATGCCCGCGAGGCCGGATGGCAGGCCCCGAGTTTCGTGGCGGAGCTTTTCAAGGGCAACTTTGACTGGAACCACCTCCATCCCTTTCCTCTCCAGTCTCCGGAAGACCGAAAAGTGGGGGACGACTATATCGAAGTGCTGCGGGGTGTGCTGGAGCGGCACATTGATCCGAGCAGCGTGGATCGCGATGGTGTCATTCCCCGTGAAGCCCTGAAAGCCCTCGCGGAGGTGGGTGCCTACGGGATGAAGATCCCGAAGGAATACGGCGGCCTCGGCCTCAGCCAGACCAACTACAGCCGCGCCTGCGCCTTCATCAGCAGCTACTGCGCCTCCACGGCGGCCGGCATCACGGCCCACCAGAGTATCGGCGTACCCCAGCCCCTGAAACTCTTCGGCACCAAAGAGCAGAAAGAGAAGTATCTGCCGCGCCTGGCGAAGGGTGCGGTTTCGGCGTTTGCTCTCACCGAGCCCGGCGTCGGCTCCGACCCGGCCCAGATGACCACCTTCGCCGAACCCACGCCGGACGGCAAGCACTACATCATCAATGGCCGCAAACTCTGGATCACCAACGGCACCCAGGCCGAGCTCATGGTGGTCATGGCGCGCACGCCCCCCATCACGGTCAAGGGCAAAGAGAAGAAGCAGATCACGGCCTTCATCGTCGAGACGGACACCCCCGGCTTCGACGTGATTCACCGTTGCGATTTCATGGGCATCCGCGGAATCCAAAATGGCCTACTGAACTTTGAAAACGTCAAGGTGCCCGTGGAAAACATCATCGGCGCGCCGGGCGAGGGCCTCAAGATTGCCCTGGTCACGCTGAACACCGGACGCCTCTCCATTCCCGCCACGGCCGCGGCCGGGGGCAAGGCCGCCATCCTCGCGGGCGGCAAATGGGCCAAAGAGCGCGAGCAGTGGGGCGCACCCATCGGCAAGCACCAGAACACCGCCCAGAAGGTTGCCACTATCGCCGCCGACACCTTCGCCATGGAGGCTGTCACCTGGCTCGGCTGCGCCATGGCCGATCAGGGCGGTAGCGACATCCGCCTGGAAGCCGCAATGGCGAAATACTTCACCACGGTCCACGGCTGCAAGATCGCCGATGACTTCCTGCAACTCCGCGGTGGCCGCGGCTATGAAACGGCGGAGTCTCTGGCGAAGCGTGGGGAGGAGCCTGTTATCGCCGAGCGCATGGTGCGCGACGCCCGCATCGCCCGCATCGTGGAGGGCACCGACGAGATCATGCGCCTCTTCATCGCCCGCGAGGCGATGGACGTTCACGTGAGCAAGATTATCCCGTTGCTCACGCCGGGCGGCAACAAGATCAAGCACTTCTTCAGTAATTTCCTGCCCTTCTACGCCAAGTGGTATCCGAAGCAGTGGATGCCTGCGGCCGGTGGCTATGCCACGAGCCACCTTGACCATCGCAACCAGGCCCACCTCATATTCATCGGGCGAAATGCCAAGAAACTCGCCCGGACCATGTTTCACACGATGGCGCGCTACCAGCAGAAGCTGGAGCGCGAACAGCTCATCATGGCCAACTTCGTGGACATCGGCACCGACCTCTTCGTCATGGCCTGCGTGTTGTCCTACGCCGATGCCCTGCTGCCCACGGTGGAGCACAAAGAGGAACTCCAACAGTTGGTTGACCTCTTTTGCACCGATGCGCAGGAACGGGTCAAGGCCAACCTGAAGGCCGTGACGCACAATCACAATCGAAAATACAGCGACGTCTCGAAAGACGCCATGGACGGGAAATTCAACTGGATCTGCACCGGTATCTACACCGACGTACCTCCGGGCTATCAGAAATACATGAACGAAAGTATCGACGCCTTCGAGGCCAGGCGCGGCACCAAATCGGCCGCAGACGAAGCCCTGGAGCCCGAAGGCGTGACCCAGGCGTAGCGCCCGATCATTTTTCCAACGAATCCTTGCGCAAGAGGGTTCACCGGCGCGGACACTTCGGTGTCCGCGTTTCAATTTTTCCGGGGAAAGTGACAGTCGAGGATCTTAGACATTCTTGTCCGAGACAGAGCCTGTGCCTATGTTCAAGGGCCGGCAGAACGTGTTCAAAGACTGCGCGTTGCCAAAGTCGCGACTTCCGAACACTTGTGCTTTCCAACTCGTGCAAGTGCGCTTCCACTCTGGTGTTCGCCGTGTCTCGGACAAGAATGTCCAAGATCCTTTGCTCGGCCGACATCTTGTATTGCGGGATGAGCCCACAATCGCGGTATCATACCAACATCGCTCAAACAGCAACCCTCTGGAAAGGCAGCCCATGGCCACACTCGAACGCGCCCTCGTCATCGCAGCAGAGGCCCACCAGGGCACCACCGATAAGGGCGGCGCACCCTACATCCTCCACCCGCTTCGGCTCATGCATCAGATGACCACGTCCGACGAACGGATAGTCGCCCTTCTCCACGACGTGGTGGAGGACTCCCCCTGGACCCTCGACGCCCTCCGCGCCGAGGGATTTCCCGAGGAAATCGTGTCGGCGGTCGATGGGCTCACGCGCCGCGAAGGGGAAACTTACGACAACTTTATTGGGCGCGGGGTGACGAATCCCCTCGCGCGCCGGGTGAAGCTGGCCGACATCGAAGACAACATGGATGTGCGAAGGCTGGGGGAGTTCTGTGAGAAAGACCTGGAGCGGCTCCAACGCTATCAGGGCGCGAGGAAGACGATCCTGGCGGCGATGGGGGAGCGGGCGTAGCCTAACCGTCGCTTCAGGCCTTCGCGAGGAAGCCCCGCAATTTCGCGAGCAACGTTTCCGGTGAGATCGGTTTCTCGATAAACGCCGTGCCGGGTTCGAGCACGCCGTGATGCACGATGGCATCGTCGGTATAGCCCGACATGTATACCGTGCGCATGGTTGGCCGCAAGGCTCGCGCCTTCTCGGCGAATTCCCGGTCACCCATTTTCGGCATTACCACGTCGGTCAGCAGTAGTGCGATCTCTCCGGGGTGCTCGCGACAAATCCTCTGTGCATCCTCCGGATCGCCCGTGTCCAGAACCGTGTAACCCGCCTGGCAAAGTACCCTGCGGAGCAGGCCGCGTACCGCCGCATCGTCTTCCACGACAAGCAGTGTCTCCGTGCCACGCATGGACTCCGGTTCCACGGCGGCCTGCGTCGCCGCAACGCGGCCATCCGCGCTGGGCAGATAGATCTTGAACGTCGTGCCGTGGTCCACCTCGCTGTACACCCATATGTTTCCGCCGCTCTGCTTCACAATTCCGAAAACGGTGGAGAGGCCAAGTCCGGTTCCCTGTCCCAGGTCTTTGGTGGTGAAGAAGGGCTCGAAGATTTTGGCCTTGACCTCCGGCGTCATGCCCGTGCCCGAATCCGTAATCATGACGTGCGGTCCGGCGTGGGCGTCGGGATGTTCCCGGGCATACTCCTCGTCAAGATCGACGTTGGCCGTTTCGATGGTCAGCCGCCCGCCGTTGGGCATGGCGTCCCGCGCATTCACCGCGAGGTTCATTACGATCTGCTCGATTTGGCCGGGATCAAACTCCACCGGATGCAGATCCGGTCGCAGTCGCGTCGCCAGATCGATGTCCTCGCCGATCAGGCGCTTCAGCAGCTTGTTCATGCGATCCACGACGTCATTCAAGTCGAGGATTTCAGCCTTCAGAACCTGGCGGCGGCTGAAAGCCAGCAGTTGGCGGGTCAGCGAACCCGCGCGTTCGCCCGCGCCGCGAATCTCTTCGAGTTGCTCCCGATATTCAAATTCCGGCGGCGCCATGGCCAGAACAAGATCGCTGTAACCCGTGATCACCGTGAGCAGGTTGTTGAAATCGTGGGCCACACCGCCCGCCAGCCGTCCGATCGCCTCCATCTTCTGCGCCTGGCGAAGTTCCTCCTCCAGCCGCTGGCGGTTCGCCATTTCCTTCTGGGCGTGGTCATAGAGCGTGGCGTATTCGTCCGCCTTCCGCTTAAGGTCCTGATAAAGCTCCACGTTGGCCAGGGCCAGCGCCGTACTGTCGGCCAGCGTCTGAAGCAGCCATAGTTCTCGTGTCGTGGCGAGGTGCGTGGTGGCCCAATAGGTTCCGATGGCCGCAAGGGGATCCGCCTGCCGCACCGGCACCATGGCCAGGCTTTTTACAAAGGTGGGGCGGTACGCATCGGCGGGAATGCGCGGATCGAGATAGATGTCCTCCAGCGCCACGGATTCCCGGTTGAGCATCGCCCACCCGGAGATACACGCCTCCAGCGGAAAGCGGCTGCCTTTCCACAAGGGGGCAATGGCATATTCTTCGGCGTAGTAACAATACTCGCCATCCCGAAGAACGAAGGTCGCGCCGTCCGCACCCGCCAATTCGCGCGCAGCCACGCGCACGACCTGGAGCACATCATCCAACGACCGCGCCTTCGAAAGATCGTGAACCACCGCCAGCAGGCGCGACAAATCGCTTTGTGCGTCGGTAAAATTATCCACTAAAACCATGCTCCCAATGGCGCTAAAACGGACTCAATCGAGTAGGTGGACGTCTATCTCACCTCAAACGATACCATATTGTGGGGGGGATTTCATCCAATAGTGGATTAATGGGCAATTCGCTGCTGGGTTTTCGGGGTGACTGACGGAAAGAATACCAACTACCCAGCGGTACAGGCCAAGAAAAAGTTCTTTTATACTGTACATGTATTCAGTATAATGATCTTGGTATTGAGAGCCCGAAGTTAAAGGATATTCTTATGACCGTTGTAAATCATCTGGCAGCCGAAACGATGCTTTCGGCTAACTCTCTAGTGGATTTCCGTATTCGGTTGGCACGCCTTGACCTATGGTCTCTCGAATCCATGGCAGGCCGGTTCATTGCTCTGGAGCCTTCTGAGTTCGGCAATGCTATCTTGAGTTTGATTTCCGGGCTGATCCGCGAGGTGCAGGTTGCGGAGGGCTATGCCGCGTGGATCGCGGGACCCCAGCGTATCTTTTTTCCCCCCGATTTCGCGGCGGCGGGTGTGGATCTGGCCGCCCTGCCTATTATCCGCGTGCCCGATGCCACCAAGGCCGCGCGGGCCGCCGATACCCTGCTGCGCTCGGGCAGCTTTGCCCTGATTGTCCTCGATGGCGATGGCCAGGCCCTCCCGCTGGCGCTCCAGACGCGGCTGTCGGGCCTGGCCCATCAGCACCACACGGCGCTGGTGTGCCTGCGCGCGCCGGGCGAGGCGGCGACACGGGGCTCGCTGGTCTCCCTGCGCTGCACCACGCAAAAACGCCGCACGGGTCACGATTGCTTCTCTTGTGAGTTGCGCGCCGTGAAGGACAAACGCCAAACCCCGGGCTGGACCCATCAGGAGCTGCGTCATGGACCGGACGGCCTGTGTTAATTGCCCAGCGCTGCCCCTGCAGTTGCTGGCGGGAGCCCACCCGGACTGGCGCCGCCTCCCGATGGTGGTGGTGGATCGGGACAAACCGAATGGCGTGATCCAGTGGACCAATGCGGCCGCGCGGGAGTTCCGCATCTTCCCCGGCATGCGCTATGCCGCGGGACTGGCGCTGGCGCCGGAGTTGCGCGGCGGGGAAGTAGACGAGCTCGCGGTGAAACAGGCGGTGGCCGATCTTACACGGCGCTTGTGGAACTTCAGTCCGCGCATCGAGCCCGCGCCGAACGAAGCGGGCGTCTTCTGGGCCGATGTCTCGGGCATGGGTGTGGTCTATCCCTGCCTGTCGGGCTGGGCCGAGGCCGTGCGCGATGATTTTCGGGAGGCGGGCTTTCGCGCGACAGTGGCGGTGGGTTTCACGCGTTTCGGGAGCTATGCGGCGGCCCGTTCCCGCGCGGACAATATCGTCTTCGCCACGCCCGCGGAGGAGCAGGCCCACGTCAACAGCGTGCCCATGAGCCGCCTGCGCCTCCACGCGGATTTGCAGGACACGCTTTACAAGCTGGGCGTCTCTACCATTGGCCAGTTTCTCACCCTGCCGGATCGGGGCCTGCGGAAGCGTTTTGGCGCGGATGCGGAGGCCCTCTATCGCCTGGCGAAGGGCACGGACTGGCGGCCCCTCCAGCCCCTGCCTCCGCGCGAGCCCGCGACCTGCACCACCATGCTGGATTATCCCGAGAGCGACGCCGGGCGGCTCCTGGCCTATCTGGCCGATCTGCTCCGGGCGCTGCTGTCGGAGCTGGCGGAGTATCACGAACGGCTGGAGACCTTTTACTGGCGCTTCACGCTGGACAACAATGACCGGGAAAGGGGCGAGATCTCACCCGCCGCGCCCACGCGCGACGCCAATCAGATTTTAGGCCTGGTGCGGCTTAACCTGGAGCAGCTCCGTCTAGCCTCGGGTGTGGTGGAGCTTTGGGCCAGCGCGGCGGGTAAGCCCATTACGGAGCATCAGGTCGATCTCTTTCAGGAAGCGCCCCGGCGCAACGCGGAGGCGGCCCACCGGGCCTTCGCCCAGATCCGCGCGGAGTTGGGCAACGACGCCGTGATGGTGGCGCGGCTCGGTGCGGGCCATTTGCCCGAGGCCCAGTATCGCTGGGAGAGTCTCGGCGATCTGCCTCGACCCCGACCCGGCGCACCCGCCACCATGCCCCTGGTCCGCCGCATCTACCGCCCCGCCATTGCCCTGCCGCCTCGCGACCGCCACGAGCCCGATGGCTGGCTCATCGCGGGCGTCACCGAGGGCCCCGTGGAAGAGGTCATCGGCCCTCAGCTCATCACGGGCGGCTGGTGGCGCGCGGAGGTCTCGCGGGCGTATTACTATGTCCGCACGCGGAATGGGCGGTGGTTCTGGATCTACCACGACCTGAAACGGAGGCGCTGGTTTCTGCAGGGGGAAGTGCAATGAGCGATGCAACGGTGAGAAACGTAGCTGGTCTTATGGACGCGGAAATCACCAAGCTATCAACTATCAACTATCAACTATCAACTACCTACACGCCCTTGTGGTGCAAGAGCGTCTACTCCTTCCTTGAAGGGGCGAGCCACCCCGACGAGCTTGTGGAGGAGGCGCACCGCCTGGGCCTGCGCTCTCTGGCGCTCACGGATCGCGATGGGGTCTATGGCCTTGTCCGCGCCCACAAGCGCGCGCAGGAGCTGGGCGTGCACCTCATCGCGGGCGCGGAGATCACCCTCGACGACGCCTCGCGAATCATCCTCCTCGCCATGGATCGCGGGGGTTATGCGAACCTCTGCGGGCTCATCTCTACGGGACGTCTCCGCTCACCCAAGGGACAGAGCCAGGTGACGTGGACCGAGGTCTGCGAGCGTGCCGAGGGGCTCATCGCGCTGTGGGGCGGTGCGGGCAGTCGTATCATCGCGGAAGCGCCGCCGGGCAGGGAAGCCGATCTCCTGCGCGAGGCTTTTGGTGATCGCCTCTACGCCCTCCTCACGCGCCACCGCGAGGCCGCCGATGGACGCCGGGAGCACCGTCTCCGCGAGCGGGCGAAAGCCCTCGGACTGCCGCTCGTCGCGGGTATGGAAGTGCTCTACCACACGCCCACGCGAAGGCCCCTGCAGGATGTGCTTGCGTGTCTACGGCGCGGGGTCACCCTGGCCACGGCAGGCACGGTCATCCACCCGAACGACGAGCACAGCCTCCGCGCGCCGAGGGGCTTTTCCGATCTCTATGCCGACGATCCCGAAGCGGTGGAAATGACCGTCGCCATCGCCGCGCGCTGCACTTTTTCCCTTGGCGAGATTCGTTACCGCTACCCCGTGGAGCGCCTGCCGGGCGACACGGATCTCGCGCAACACCTGAACAACCTGACCTACGAAGGCGCCGCCGCCCGTTACCCGGAGGGCATCCCGACCGACGTGCGCGCCCAAGTGGACAAGGAGCTGGCGCTGATTCACGAGCTCCAGTTCGAGGGCTACTTCCTCACCATGTGGGAGATCGTCCAGTTCTGTCGGCGCGAACAGATCCTCTGCCAGGGCCGGGGCTCCGCCGCCAATTCCGCCGTCTGCTATTGCCTCGGCATCACCGCCGTCGATCCCGTGCGCATGGGGCTCCTCTTCGAGCGCTTCCTCTCCCGCGAGCGCAATGAGCCGCCCGACATCGACCTGGACATCGAACACAGTCGTCGCGAGGAAGCGATCCAGCACGTCTACCAGCACTATGGCCGCACGCACGCCGCCATGGTGGCCAATTTCATCCGCTACCGCGCCCGCTCCGCCGTTCGCGACGTGGGCAAGGTCCTCGGCCTGCCCGAGACGGCTCTGGAGCGCCTCGCGCGGCTCCTCTCGCACCATGACTTCCCCACGGAAGACACCCTGCGCGCGGCGGGTCTGGATCCGGCCAACCCCGTCCACGGACACCTCCTCCGCCTCACCCAGGAGATCGAGGACGTGCCCCGCCACCTCTCCATCCACCCCGGCGGCTTTTTGCTCGGCCACGAGCCCGTGAGCACCCTCGTGCCCATCGAAAACGGCGCCATGGCCGATCGCACCGTCATCCAGTGGGACAAGGACGACATCGAGGAGCTCGGCCTCTTCAAGGTGGACCTCCTCGGCCTCGGCGCGCTCAACGTGGTACACCGCGCCTTCGATTTGATCGAGCAACACACGGGCGAGACCTGGACTCTCGCCACGATCCCGCCGGACGATGCCGCGACCTTCGCCCAGATTCAGCAGGGCGACACCGTGGGCGTTTTCCAGATCGAGAGCCGCGCCCAGATGGCCATGCTGCCGCGCCTGCGCCCGAAGAACTACTACGACCTCGTGATCGAAGTCAGCATCGTCCGGCCCGGCCCCATCACCGGCGGCATGGTGCACCCCTATCTGCGGCGACGCAACGGCGAAGAGCCCGTGACCTATCCCCACGCCTGCCTGGAGCCCGTGCTGAAGAAGACCCTCGGCATTCCGCTCTTCCAGGAGCAGGTCATGCAGCTCGCCATGGTCGCCGCCGACTACACCCCCGGCGAGGCCGACCAGCTCCGGCGCGACATGGCCGCGTGGAAGAAGAGCGGACGTATCCTGCGCCACCGCGATCGCTTGATCTCGCGCATGATGAAAAAAGGCATCGCCCGGGAGTTTGCCGAGCGCGTCTTTGAGCAGATCCAGGGCTTCGGCGAATACGGCTTCCCCGAGAGTCACGCCGCGAGCTTCGCCCTCATCGCCTACGCCACCGCCTGGCTCAAGCAACACCATCCGGCGGCCTTCCTCACCGCGCTCCTCAACGCCCAGCCCATGGGCTTCTACAGCCCTGCCACGCTCGTCGAAGACGCCAAGCGCCACGACGTCGAAGTGCGACCCATCGACATCCGCTATAGCGACTGGGACTGCACGCTGGAGGGGGTGTATGAAAAAGAATGTGGCACAGCCGTCCCGGCTGTGATTGGATCGAACGAGAAAACACCCGCTCCATCAGCACCAACTCCGATACGTTCACTGTCCACAATTCATAATTCACAATTCATAATTCATAATTCCCCATTCGCTACGCGAATGGGCTTCCGCTTCATCAAAGGCCTCCAGGAATCCGAAGCCAGCCGCATCATCGCCGCGCGGGCCGAGGCCCCCTTCACCTCCCTCGACGATCTCGCTCGCCGCGCGCGCCTGCCCCACGGCAGCCTCGTGCGCCTCGCCGAGGCCGGGGCCCTCGCGGCCTTTCGCGACGACCGCCGCAGCGCCCTCTGGTCGGCCCTCGGCCTTGACCGCGATCTCCACGCGGACCTCGACCTGGCCACGCCCGAGCCCGAGGCGAACCTCGATCCCCTCACACGCGCCGAAGCCATCCACTGGGACTACGCCTACACCAGCCACAGCACCCACGGCCACCCCATCGCGCCCTACCGCGAGGCCCTCGCGCAACAGGGCCTCCCCGATGCCGCCCGCGTCGCCGCCATGAAAAATGGCACCCGCACCCGCTACGCCGGCCTCGTCATCTGCCGCCAGCGCCCCGGCACCGCCGCCGGCGTCGTCTTCATGACCCTCGAAGACGAAACCGGCCTCGTCAACCTCGTCGTCTGGGAACGGGTCTACAAGCAACACCGAACGTTGGTTAAGACGCAGTCCTTCATCGGCGTCACGGGGAAATTGCAGGTACAGTCCGGCGTCACGCACCTGGTGGCGGAAGAGTTGTGGATACCCGAGACCAGACTGACGACGGAGGAGACGAAGAGCCGGGATTTTCATTGATAAGTGGCGCAAAAAAAACGAAACGCTGGTCTGCATGGCAGATCGCGACAACAGGAAGACAGAGGTACGGCTGCAACGTGAGAAATTCCAGCGGACGTAACCGCATAAAACCGGGTCAAAGCCACAAGGCGAAGGAGAACAGGTAGAAAGAACCCTCTGTGTCTTACTTGTACTTCGCGTGTCCCGTGACGGCCAGGAGCACCACCAGGCTCAGGCCCAGCAGGAATATTCCCCCCAGATGCTCGCGGACACCAGCCGCCATTCCGGACCTCGAACACGTACAGCCCGGGACGCCACTGACCACCGCTCTCCTCCACGACGTGGTGGAGGATTCTCCCTGGACCCTCGACGTACTGCGCGCCGAGGGGTTCTCTGAAGAAGTTGTGGCCGCGGTAGATGGCCTTACGCGCCGCGAGGGCGAGACGTACGACGACTTTATCGCGCGCGGTGTTTCCAATCTCCTCGCGCGCCGGGTGAAGCTGGCCGACATCGAGGACAATATGGATCTGCGTCGCCTGGGCAATATCGGGGAAAAGGACCTGGAGCGTTTGCAGCGCTACCAGCGCGCCCGGCGGGTGATCCTGGAGGTGATGGGGGAGTCGTAACAAGCAAACCAATAGAAGCAACGCCAATCAGACAATGCCAACCGAGTCCATTGGCGGGATTGCGCAAGCTGGGAGCGCCGGCGCTCCCAACTTGTTTATGTTGTATGCGGTTTACCCGTTTGCTGGTAATGGTTGCGAAACAAGCAGGATCGGCTAGGCCGAATGAACTCAACCAATTACGCAAAAAGGCGAAATACCAACAACATTGATCTAGTGGACGCCGCCGGGTATGATTGAATCGAAATCTACGTCAACCGCGATTACTAGGGGAGATCGAAATGGCCACCAAGTCTTTACCAGAGATTGTAAATGAGTTTTACAAATTGCTCGATCCACTTGACACCGAGGACCGACAGCGGGTCATCACGTCGGTGATGGCCCTCTTTGGTGAAGTAGCCATGCCGAGCAACAAGCTGTCTCATGGCAGCGTCGAGAATCACGACGAGGACGGCGACGGTCCTGACGGAAGCACTTTCACGGCGACTCTCGGCAAAAACGCAAAGCGATGGTTGAACCAATACGGTGTGACTGCAGAGATGTTGGAAGAGGTCTTTCATCGAGATAACGGGAAGATAGCAATCATCGCTTCCAAGGTGCCCGGCGAATCAATGAGAGACAAGGCGAAGTACTGCTACCTGCTCGCAGGTATTAGATTCCTACTTGAAAAGGACGAGGCAAAGTTCGACGATGCTATCGCAATCGAGGTATGCACGCACTACGGGTGCTACAACAGCCCGAACCACAATAGGACCCGTAAAGACCTTGGTAGCCTTGCAACCGGTAACAAGAAAAACGGATTCACTCTCCCGGCACCGGGGCTAAGAGCAGCAGCCGATTTGATTAAAGAGATGACGGCGTAATCGTGATACGGGAGTGGATATATGCTACCAGAAAACGCCCTGAAGGATTTGCTTTCCCAGAAGAAGCTGACTGACAAAAACAAGACATTACTCTGCCTTGCAGTCGAACCCATCGTGGCTCGTCAAATTAAGGATATAAAGCTCATCGCATACAGCGCGGGATGGCGTAAATCGAAAAACTTGAACTTATCCGCAATTTTACGTAACGCAGGAGGAATGGCTGTACGCACGGGTAACGGATGGGAGCTGACCTCCAATGGCCAGCAACATGTGGCCAAGCTGGCTGGCCCGTTGATGAACTCTCCAGTTGTGATGGTTGCCTCATCGCTTAGGTCCCATCTATTGACAATTGTTGACCCGGACACTCAATCTTTTGTCGAAGAAGCAATTGTATGTTTTGAGGCACGGCAGTATCGAGCGGCGGTCGTCTTGGCTTGGGTCGGTGCGGTGTCCGTGCTGCAAACATACACAGTCAACAACAAACTAAATGACTTCAACGTCGAAGCCCAGAAACGTGACGCAAAGTGGAAGCCTGCCAAGAATACCGATGATATTGGCCTTATGAAGGAAGACATATTTTTAGACATTCTGCAGGCTATCTCAGTTCTAGGGAAGAATACCAAGCAAGAGCTGAAGAAAGCCCTCACGCTACGAAACGGCTGCGGGCATCCGAACTCACTGAAGTTGGCGGAACATAAGGCGTCTGCCCACATCGAAGATCTAGTACTGAACGTCTTCGCCCAGTACTAAACGCAATACACAACCCCGCCACGCAGCCGAGAAATCTCCCGTAGTCATTAGCCTGTCATCGATTATACGGCCTCTCCCCATACCCACAGACTAGCCGTCGCGCAAATCACATTCAAAGGCGCCCTAGAAGCTCGTCTCCAAGCTATGGTCTCATCCCGATCATAGATAGTACAGGGCAAAGTGGCCATTCACTGATGGGCGGCAGGTCACTATTCATGTTTTCTCCGCCAGCCGCCCTGTCCTGCACCCACATGCACCCATGGACACGGACGAAGGACGAGGATATGGACATGACCAAGCATCTTTACCTACGCAACCTCCCAAATGTAACGCTCGGCACTCCTCATCGCGTGACACCCGAGTTCAGGCGCATTGCCATCGAGACGCTTATCGAGCCGCTTGACCTCTGCGGAGTTACAAGAGGGACGAAAAGGTGAAGGTCACACTCGCCATCATCTCAACGCTGCTTCTCGCAG
Source organism: Candidatus Hydrogenedentales bacterium (assembly GCA_942492815.1). Lineage (GTDB taxonomy): Bacteria > Hydrogenedentota > Hydrogenedentia > Hydrogenedentales > JAEUWI01 > JAEUWI01. The sequence continues at coordinate 2,343,386 of OW818658.1, forward strand.
GCCAACGGTGCAAGACGGTCGCCGAAAGTCGAGACCCACATCACACCCCCAGCGCAATCTTCAGCACCTCGTGCATCTGCGACACGAAGTGTACTGTCAGCTTCTCCTGCACATTCTTCGGCACTTCCTCTTCCCACATGGCCCTACAGCCCTCCGGCAGGATGACTTCCTTCACCTTGGCGCGTGAAGCCGCCAAGACCTTTTCTTTGATACCGCCGACGGGGAGGACCATGCCACGAAGGGTGATCTCGCCCGTCATGGCGAGGCCGCTTTTTACGCGCTTGCCGCACATGAGGGAGGTCATAGCCGTCAGCATAGCGACGCCCGCGCTGGGGCCGTCCTTGGGTGTGGCCCCGGCGGGCACGTGGATGTGAACGTCGTGGTCGGCGAAGGCGTCTTCCGCGATGCCGAACTGGTCTGCGTTGGATCGCAGATAGCTCAGTGCGGTTCGCGCGCTTTCCTTCATCACGTCGCCGAGCTGTCCCGTGAGAATAAGGGTGCCTTTGCCCTGCATCCGCGTGGCCTCAATGAAGAGGATGTCGCCGCCGACCGCCGTCCAGGCGAGGCCGATGACCACGCCGGGCTGGCGGGTCCGTTCGGCCATGTCGTAGCGCACTTTTTCCGGGCCGAGATGCTCGCGGAGATCGGGGATGTTAATGGTGATGGGCTTCTTCCGCCGGCTCGCGAACTTCCGCGCGCTGCCCCGGCACACGTGGCCGATCTCCCGCTCCAGGTTGCGCACGCCCGCCTCGCGGGTGTAGGCCGAGATGATGGTGCGCAGGGCGGCGGGGGAGAACTTGAGCTGGCGCGCGTCGATGCCGTGGGCCTCCAACTGGCGGGGCACGAGGTAGCGCTTCGCGATCTCGAATTTCTCTTCCTGGGTGTAGCCCGCGATGTCGATGATCTCCATGCGGTCCCGTAGGGCCCAGGGGATCGTGTCACCCACGTTGGCCGTGGCGATGAACAGGAACTTCGAAAGGTCGAAAGGCAGATTCAGGTAATTGTCGGTGAAGGTGTTGTTCTGCGCCGGGTCGAGCACCTCCAGCAGCGCCGACGACGGATCGCCGCGGAAGTCGTTGCCGATCTTGTCGATCTCGTCGAGGATCACCACGGGGTTGCGTGACTGGACCTTGCGCGCGAGCTGGATGATGCGTCCGGGCATGGCACCCACGTAGGTGCGCCGGTGTCCGCGGATCTCCGCTTCATCGCGCAAGCCGCCCAGGGCGATGCGACCAAATTCCCGGCCCAGCGCCTTGGCGATGGACTTACCCAGGGAGGTCTTGCCCACGCCGGGAGGGCCGATGAAGCACAGGATGGGCCCCTGGGCGTCGGGCTTCAGTTTGCGCACGGCCAGGTATTCCAGAATGCGCTTCTTCACCCGCTCCAGGCCGAAGTGGTCCTCGTCCAGGATGGCCTCCGCCCGCTTGATGTCCAGCCGGTCGCGGGTGGACTTGTTCCAGGGGAGTTCCAACACGGTGTCAAGGTAGGTCAGGATGACGTGGTAGTCGCCGCTCGATTCGTGGAGGCGCGCCAGGCGATCCACCTCGCGCAGGAGTTCCTTGCGCACGTCCTCGCCCGCGTCCAGCGCTTCCACGCGCTTGCGGTAGTTTTCCGCCTCGCTGTTCTCTCGCTCGCCCTCGCCCAATTCTTCCTGAATGGCGCGAAGCTGCTGCCGCAGGAAAAACTCCCGCTGGCCCTTGTCGAAAGCGCTCTTCACATTCTCATGGAGCTTGCTCGAAAGCTCCATGATTTCCAGCTCGCGCTGCAGCACGTACATGAGTCGGGTAATCCGCTCCTGCGGCTCCACCAGCGCCAGTATCTTCTGCTTCTCTTCCTTGGAGATGGAAAGATTCCCCGCGACCATGTCCGCCAGATAGCTCGGGTTCTCCACGGACTCGATGATGACCTTCACGCCATCGGGGATGTTGGGGGAGAGGGCAATGAGCTGACCCATCTGGGTCTTGATGGTCGCGGCGAGGGCATCCAGCTTCTGCTTGTCCTTGATGATGTCCTCCATGGGGAGGACACGCGCCACGGGATAGGGCTCGCGCCGGATGAAGCCCGTGATGCGGCAGCGCTTCAGGGTCTGGAGCATCACATCCACATGACCATTGTGGTTGTGCTGGACCTGCACAATCCGGGCGATGCAGCCCACGTCGTACACGTCGGCCATGGTCTGTTTGGATTCTTCCCCATCCTTCGCGGCGGCAATGGCCACCAGCCGGTCGCCATTGTGTACATCGTTGATCAGGCGAAATTCAGGCTCCGACCGGATGGAAATGGGCACCAGGGCCAGCGGGAACACCACCTGATCCTGCATGATGATGAGGGGTAACGCGTCGGGGAATTCGCGCGGCACGGCCATGGGCAGGCCGCCACGGGGAGTCTCATTGTCGGGCACGGACAAAAACCTTGCAGTCGGAAATACGGCGCCGGACCAGCGGAGGAAACGCCCCCGCCGCCCGCGGCCGTTGCGTTATAGTGTACATTGGCTATGCACACGTGCTAAGTATAGCCTGCGGCTTCCATGGGCGCAAAGGTGGACGCCGCTCAACTATATTCAGGAGTACCCCATTATGAAGTCCTTTCGCCCCGTCTTCGGGGGCATCCTCGCCCTCGCCGCCCTCAGCGTCCCCGCAGAAGACCGCACCTCCTTCCAAACCGCCGGCCCCTACGATCCCGCCGTCGACATCGCCTCCGACCAGGTCATGGTCTACGGGGTCAACGAGACCTTTGCCGCCCGCCTTCAGAGCTGGAAGGAGCAGGGCTATCGCCCGGGCTTCATGACCGGCATCTCCTGGGGCGGTTACGACGCCTACTACGGCGCGGATGAGAAGCGCGTCGTGGAAGAAGTCCAGACGGACGCTTCCGGCAAACGTTTCATGCACGGCGACAGCACGACGGTGGGCTACAACGTGCCCACGCCCGCCTACCTGGACTTCCTGAAGGAATACCTTAACCCCGCCATTGACGCGGGTATCGATTCCTTCTACCTGGAAGAGCCGGAGTACTGGGCCAACACCGGCTGGAGCGAAGGTTTCAAGCGCGCCTGGCAAGATTACTACGGCACCCCCTGGCTCGCGCCCGACAGCAGCGTCGAGGCCCAGTTCAAGGCCAGCCGGCTGAAGTACGAGTTGTACTTCAACGCTCTGAGCGAAGTCTTCCGCCACATCAAGGACCGCGCCGCAGCCCAGGGTCGTCAGGCGAAGTGTTACGTGCCCACCCACAGCCTCGTGAGCTATGCCCAATGGCGCATCGTCAGTCCCGAGTCCCATCTGATGGATCTGGACATTGCCGATGGCTATATCGCCCAGGTCTGGACCGGCACCGCCCGCACCCCCAACCGCTACCAGGGCGTGCGCAAGGAGCGCACCTTCGAAGGCGCCTTCCTGGAATATGGCCAGATGCTCAGCATGGTTCGACCCACAGGGAGAACCGTCTGGTTCCTCGCCGACCCGGTGGAGGACGACCCGCGTCACACCTGGACCGACTATGAGTACAACTACAAGCTCACCCTCGTCGCCTCGCTCCTCTGGCCCGAGGTGGACCAGTTTGAGGTCATGCCCTGGCCGGATCGCATCTTCAAGGGCCAGTATGCCCTGGTGGACGGTGGAACCGAGCGCGCGGGCATCTCCCCCGAGTATGCCACCCAGTTGTTGGCCGCCATCAACGCCCTCAACGATATGAAACAGGCCGACTATGAATTCGATACCGGCACCCGGGGCATTGGGGTCGTCGTATCCGACACCCTCATGTTTCAGCGGGCCAACCCATCCCCGAGTGACCCCGATCTAGCGCCAGTCCATGCCCTGGCGCTGCCGCTGCTGAAGCACGGCGTGCCCATTGAGCCCGTCCAGTTGGAAAACGTACTCGTTCCCGCCACGCTCAAGCCCTATCAGGTCCTCCTCATGACCTATGAAGGACAAAAGCCCCTCCGGCCCGAATACCACGACGCCCTGGCCCAGTGGGTGCGGGCGGGAGGCGCCCTCATTCTGGTGGGCGACGGCAGCGATCCCTACCACGCGGTGCCCGAATGGTGGAACGAAAAGGGCACCAAAACCGCCAATCCTTATCAGGACCTCCTCGCCCGGCTCGGTGCCGGTGACGAATGCCGTTCTCGTTTTCTTTCCGTCGACAAAGGCTTTATTCGCCTCTTGGCGGAAGATCCCGCAGCCATCCAGAAGGACACCGAAGGGGCTAATCGCATCCGCGCGCTGGTGCGGGAAGCGTTGACGGCCCAGGGCAGCACCCTGAATACGCAGAATTACCTCCACCTCCGACGTGGACCCTACGTCGTCGCCATGGGCCTTGATGAAAGCGTCGATAGGGCGCCTCGGGAGCTTGAGGGTCCCTTCGTTGACCTCTTCGACCCCAGCCTCGCGGTCAAAGAAAACAAGACCCTCACTCCCGGCACCCCGGCACTGCTGTACAACCTTCCCTGGGCCGAAGAGCACCTCGCCACGCCCGGCGTGGCCGCCGCCTCCACCCGAGTCCGCGACATGGTGTCCGATGCCCATGGCCTCTCGTTCAGCACCCGTGGCCCGGCTAACACCCCCTGTGTCGTGGTGTTACGCATGTCGGAAGCGCCCGGCGCGGTAACAAGCGACCCGCCGGTCACCATAGAAAGCGCCTGGGACCCGGAGCATTCCCTGCTGCGCCTTTCCTTCCAGAATGAGGCCCGATCAATAAGAGTGGCAGTGTCCTTCCGCGATAGGTTAGGATCAGGGACTGCGGGCTCGGAGAGCCGCCAATAACCCATTGGCGCGCATCGCACAACGCAATACAACGCCGGACGATACCGGCACGAGGCACAGGCACATCCCATTGATGGCGCGGGGCATCCCCGTCCCATCCCGGTTACCCTGAAAACGGAGTGAGAAATGATTGAATCCAAGTTTGTTGACCAGATCAGTGCCCGCGTCGGCGTTTCACCGGCACAGGTCTCGGTCGCGATCGAGTTGTTCGACAAGGGTGCCACGATTCCCTTCGTGGCCCGTTACCGGAAGGATGCCACCGGTAACCTTGACGAAGTGAAGTTGGAAGCCATCGAAGACCTGAATTCCCAGTTCATCGCGCTTACCAACCGCCGCGACGCCATCCTCGACAACATCGAAAAACAGGGCAAGCTCACCGAAGCGCTTAAAAAGCAGATCACCGACTGCTGCGACGCCACGATCCTCGAAGATCTCTACCTCCCGTTCAAGAAGGCCCGCAAGACCAAAGCCACCACCGCCCGCGAACAGGGCTTGGAGCCCCTGGCCGAATTTATCTGGGCCCAGGTGGCCGGGGAACGCTCCCTGGAAGACGAAGCCGCCGCCTATGTCGACGCCGAAAAAGGGGTCGCCGATGCTGCCGCCGCGCTGGTGGGTGCCCGCCACATCATCGCCGAGCGCATCTCCCAGGACGCAGAACTGCGCCAGCACACCCGGCAGGTCTTCCACGAGCAGGGCCAGCTTGTCGCTGCGGACACCAAGAATGCCGAAGGCCAGAAAACCAAGTTCGAGGCCTATTACAATTTCAAAGAGGCCATCAAGAGCATCCCATCCCACCGGCTCCTGGCCGTGCTGCGCGGCGTGCGCATGGGCTTCCTGCGCATGGAGTTGGCCGTCAACGAAGAGACCGTCCTCGCCGATATGCGTGGGCGCTTCATCAAAGACGCCCAGTCGCCCTTCGCCGGGTTGCTGTCGGAGACCATTGAGGACTCCTACAAGCGCCTGATCCAGCCCGCCATCGAAAATGAAGTTATCCAGCAGGCCCGTAAGCAGGCGGACGAAGAAGCCACGGGCGTCTTTCGCGAAAACGCGGAAAACCTGCTGCTCGCGTCGCCCGCTGGTCACAAGGCCGTTCTCGGTGTGGATCCCGGTCTTCGCACGGGGTCCAAGCTCGCCGTCATCGATGCCCAGGGTGGCTACCAGGAAAGCGCCACCATCTATCCCACCGAGCCGAAGAACGACGTGGTCGGCGCCGCCCGCACCCTCCTGGAACTGGTGCGCAAATACAACATTGAGTTGGTCGCCATCGGCAACGGCACTGGCTCCAAAGAAATCGGACGTTTCATCCGCACCGTGCTGAAGGAAGCCGAACTAGCCAATATCACTATTGTGTTGGTCAACGAAGCCGGGGCCTCGATCTACTCGGCATCGCAAGTTGCCCGAGACGAATTCCCCGATCTCGATCTGACCATTCGCGGTGCGATTTCCATCGCTCGCCGCCTCCAGGATCCCTTGGCCGAACTGGTTAAGCTGGAACCCCGCCACGTGGGCGTGGGCCAGTACCAGCACGACATCAACCAAAAGCAACTGCGCGAGGGCCTCACCAAGACTGTCGAGTCCTGCGTGAACCGCGTGGGCGTCGATCTGAACACGGCCTCGGTGGAACTGCTCCGGTACATCAGCGGAATCCAGCAGAACACCGCGCAGAACATCGTCAAGCACCGCGAGGCCAACGGCGCCTTCCAGAGTCGCGCGCAGTTGAAAGAAATTTCGGGCGTGGGGGAGAAGACCTTCGAGCAGAGCGCGGGTTTCCTGCGTATCCAGAACGGCGTCGAGCCCCTCGACCAGACCTCCATTCACCCCGAGGCCTACGGGGTCGTCGAGGCCATGGCCTCCGCCCTCTCCGTCAAGAGTGCCGATCTGGTCCGCAATTCCGAGCTGCTTGGCAAACTTAATCTGGACACCTTCGTCAGCGATACCATCGGCAAACTGGCGCTGTCCGATATCAAGCACGAGTTGCTCAAACCCGGTCGCGACCCACGGGAGCAGTTCCAGGCCCCCAAGTTCCTCGACGGTGTGGATGACGTGAAAGATCTGGAAATCGGCATGATTACCGAGGGTGTCGTCACCAACGTCACCGATTTCGGTGCCTTCGTCGATATCGGCGTCCATCAGGACGGGCTCATCCACCTCTCGGAACTGGCCAACCGCTATGTCCGCGATCCCCACGAAGTCGTCAAGGTCGGTCAGATTGTTCAGGTGAAGGTGATTCAGGTTGACAAGGACCTGCGCCGGGTATCCCTTTCCATCAAAGCCCTTCAGCCCCAGCCGGAAGCGCGCGCACCCCGTGCGAATCGTGAAGACAAGCCTGCGGGTGATACTGGTGCATCGCGTGATCGCCGTCCCAAGCCGGCCCGGCCCGAGGGGGGGCGGCCCGAAAGCGGGCGGCCCGCCGAAGCCAAACGCAGTGAAGGGGGGGATCGCGCCCAGCGCCCACCCCGCAAGGGCGACGGTCGCAAACCGCGCGGCGACAACAAGCCGCGCACGGCTCCAAAGCCCGCTCAGCCCGCACCCAAAGAGCAGATGAACACGCTGCTTGCGGACCAGTTGGCGGCCCTTCGGGAAAAGTTTAACTCCTGACACCGCGGAAAATAAACTGATAAAACTGCGAATTGTGTCTTGCCCACCTTGACTTTTGGCTCGGACTATGCTACCCTCTCCACGCTTGTGACCTCGGCGGACCCGGTCCGGGGATATATATTCGGTGCCCGCTGGCGTGTCGCCATCGGCATGCTGTCCGGGATTCGCTCGACTTAATGCCGTGCTCGTCACGCGCCGGATTCCCGGTGCGGAGGGTACATTCAAGGCCTCGCCCAGGCGTGAAGCCCGATCTTGCAGGAGTGTATGCAGTGAGCATGAACAAAAAAGACGCGAAAAAATTTGAGAAACTGTTGATCGCCGAGCGGGACCGTCTCAGCGGCAGCATTCGCAATATTGAAGATGCCTCCCGATACGAATCCGGCCGTGACAACAGCGGCGACCTGTCCAGCTATGCGGAGTCGGGCACCGATAACTTCGAGTTGGAAACGGCCCTGAACATCGCCAGCGGCGAATCCCACTGGTTGAATGAAGTGTCCGAAGCGCTGGTTCGCATCGAAAATGGCGGCTATGGCACGTGTGAGGGCTGTGAAAAGGAAATTCCCCGGAAACGGTTGGAAGTGTTCCCTTCCGCGCGCTTTTGCGTAACCTGCCAGAGTGAAATTGAGAAGCAGAAAGCCTACTGAACGATTTTCAGGATTTCGGCCAGGCGCTTCGCGGATTCGGTAATACCGCGGAGCGCTTTGCTGCTTGATGGGGCATCTCTCCCACACGGGAGACAGGCGCCCTACGCCGAGTCAAAACCCTTGAGGCATTTATCCCGCCATGTATCCTTCCATTTTCCACTGGGGCCCCATAACGCTCCATTCCTACGGACTGATGATCGCCCTGGGCTTCATCACGATCCTGTATTTCATGCAGCGGGATGCCCGACGCGTCGGGGTCGATCCCAACGCCATCGGGGATACCGCCTTCTGGACCCTGATTCTCGGCGTGGCGTCGACGCGGCTGACCCACATCATCATGTTCCCCCAGTTTTACTCCTGGAACGATCCTATCGGCTGGATCAACGTCACCAACGGCGGCCTGGTCTTCCAGGGAGCCATTCCCACCGCCATGGTCTACATCTATTGGGCCATGCGCCGCCGGAATATCTCATTTCTGGTGGTGGCTGATATCGTGCTGCCCTATGTTCCCATCGCCCAGGCCTTTGGCCGCATGGGGTGCTTCCTGAAAGGCTGCTGCCACGGTGCCCGGGCCGACGACCTGCCCTGGGGCGTTTGCTTCCCCGAGGGGAGCCCCGCCTTCAGCACCCACCAGCACAATTACGCCAATTTCCCCGCCGATGCGACCTGGTCCTATCCGGTTCACCCCACCCAGCTCTACAGCATCCTGTTGCTCTTGTGCATCACCGCGCTTCTGCTCTATTTCCGGAAGCACCGCTCCTTCATCGGCATGTGCCTCCCGCTCTATTTCGTCTTCTACGCGATCAAGCGATTTATCGTGGAAATGTACCGGGGCGACGGGAACCCAACACACCAGTATTTCGGGCTGGACCTCACGACCCAGCAGTGGTTTTGCGTGGGCATGATGGCCTTCGGCCTGGCCACCTGGTATCTGATGTACCGATTCCGGGACCGTACGGTCGATACGACCTTTCCGAAGCCGCCGGAACCGGGTACGACATGAATCTTGGACTGCCCGAATAGTTTCGGTATACTTCGCACGGGGATAATGTGTGCTGACTAGGTTCAAGGCCGGGAGGGCCTATGTGGCGTTTCGCACAGGTTTCTGATCCGCATCTGGCGAGTCAACGAGACGGTATCTGGAATAATCGGTTTCTGTGCACCATGATGCCGGGCGTCATGGAATGCCTCGCCCATGACCTCGCCGTGTTGAAGCCCGATTTCCTGCTCGTCACCGGAGACATCGCCAGTACCCAGACCCGCGAAGCCATGCTCGAAGCCCGGGACAGCATGGAGAGCTTGGGCATTCCCTATTACCCCATGGGGGGCAATCACGATTTCGTCCTGGAAGATTCCCGTGACTGGTTTCTGGAGGCGTTTCAGCATCGACTGCCTGTGCCACAGACCTACTACGCCTTCACCCACAAGAACCTCCATTTTTGCGTCCTGGACGCCTGGTGGATGTGGTCCGACGGGACCTTGTGTGAAGTCAGCGAGGCCAGTGTGGCCCGCGATCTGGATACCACATTGAAGGGCGCTCGATGGGCCATCCCGCCCCATCAACTTACATGGCTTGCCGAGGATCTGCGGCAGAACCCGGATATCACCACTGTGATCGCCGTACACTACCCGGCGATTCCCATTCCCGAGCGGCTGCACCGGCCGGACTTTAACGATGGGGGTTGCTTGGAGAACGGGGAGCTGTTGATGGAATGCCTGGCGAAGTATCCCCAGGTGAAGGCCATTTTCTCGGGGCATGTCCACCTGAACTTCGTGGAGCGGTGCAACGGAATCACGCAGGTGGTGACGGGTGCCTTGCCCGAGTTCCCGACCGAGTACCGGGATATCTGCGTCTTCGAGGATCGGATGGAGATTCAGACGCTTGGACTCAGCGATCCAGACTTTGCCACGCGTTCGTTAATTCCAGGGAAGAACTGGACTGCGGGGGATAGCGAGGACCGAAAGGTTGTCATTCACTTCTGAGGCTTTTCACCCGCCTTCGTTGCCGGTGCGGCCAGTGACAGCACCACGACCAACTCCTTGCCGTCGCCCAGCTTGAGCCCACGTACGAGTACCTTTTTCCCGGGCTGGAGCAGCAATTCCGTGGCCAGCGCATCAATTTCATCACCGGGCTTCTTTTCCGAAGGCATGGTGATCTTGATTTTCATGCGGTACCGACCGTCCTTCGCCAGCGTGGGGGCGCTTGCCGAGAGGGTATACTGCTCGTTGAGCGCAGTCCGATACTCTTTCTCATCCGTGAAGGTGTATTCGTCCGTCTTGAGCTTCAGGTAGGTGTCGAACTTCAGGGCCTTGACCGCGTCCTTCACTTCGTCCAGCCCCGGATCAAAGTGGGGGGTATCGCGGCCCTCGGTATGGGCTTCCATGGCCCAGACCTTGAAGTCGGCGGTGCCTTCGGCCAAAGCCAGAAGGGGCGCCATCAGCATGACGCCCAGCACGATGGCTGCCTTCCAGGAAGCCATTGTCAGATATCATCCTTGCCGATATGGATATTAATGGAGGTGACACCGCCCTCGGGAGTCTCGACACTCACGGAGGCACCCTCAATTTCCGTGGATACGGACTGCACCTCGTCGGCTTTGAGGGGCTCGGGGCCCGTAAACATGGAGAAGGTGGCCACGGCAATCACCAGCGCGGCGGCGGCCAGGCTCATGAGCGCCCAGATACCGCCCGAACGGCGGTGGGGTTCATGAATACCGGCCTTGATGCCCTCCATAAAAGCGGGAAACTGCTGATCGCTCAGCACGGGGGTGGCCAGGGCCGGCACCAGAGAATGGCGCCACGCCAGAAGGCTATCGTGATGGGCCGCGCAGGCCGGACATGCCACCACATGGGCTTCCACGGCCTTTTCATTCCGGGCCTCACCGTCAAGGAGGGCCTCCACATCTTTGAACCAACTACAGCTTTTCATGATTTTCCACCTTCCACGAAGCCCAGAAGCGCGAGTTTACTCTGCAACTTCTTTCGGGCATGATGCAAACGGCTCATCACCGTACCTTCACTACACGCCATCACCTCCGCCATCTCTTTATACGACATATCTTCAAATTCCCGGAGCACAAAGGCCATCCGGTGCTTGGGGGGCAACCCGTCCAGCGCCTGCTGGATGGCCGCGCCCAGTTCCGTATTGCTAAGGGTCTGGCCCGGATCCGACTGGCTCGCAAAAAAGTCCTGCGTCGGCAGGGCGTCCATGGACACCGTCGGCACGCGCCGCTTCTTAAAATGGTCTTTACAATGGTTTGCGGCGATCCGCAGCACCCACGTCTTGAATCCGGCCTCGCCCCGGAACTGGTTCAGCGAGCGGTAGGCCTTGATGAACACTTCCTGGGAAACGTCCCAAGCTTCTTCCCGGTTTCGCAGAAAATGGTAGCTCAGGCCGTACACATCATTCCGATATCGGCGAACCAACTCTTCAAATGCGGCTTCCTCGCCGCTGCGGGCGCGGGCTACCAGCTCCGAATCCTCGGCTTCTCGGGGGACCGTAGTGATATCCAAGCGCTCCTCATCTGCGGTCAAGTTGCCAAACAGCAGTCTGACATCCAACGATAGACTCATTCGCAGGGTCTCCTCATTCCACACCACCAGACGCCACCGGAACCCCTGTATTCAAAAAATCTTATGGCGAACGCCACCGGACGTATTCTAGCACGGAGTCGCCCGCTCGAACACGCGGGAATGGGTCTTATGGGGCGTGATGAGGGGGGAATATCCATAAGACGCATAAGGCCCATTCTCCACACTTCAGACTTCATCCTTCAGAATTCACCCCTCATCCTTCAATCGTGTCGCATTACTCCGGGGGCATCTGGTAGACTTTCCATGTAGCAGGATGGGGTCTAGTATCCGCTGGCGCTTGTTGTCAGCGTGGGGCGATACCCCGTCGGGTGCCGCAGCAGTCCGGACCGGCTATCCCGATTTCGGCACGGTCAATGGAAACAGGCCCAAAATTGCCCCATGGCAGCCATGGCGGCCAACTTGGAGATCCCATGCAGAATAAAAGCAGCAAGAAGGAGTTTTTTGCGCTCCTGACCTTCCTTACGGTTTTGACATTGTTGCTGACCAACGGCTTCGCTCCCCGTATCCATGCCCAGGGCGGTGAAGTAGACATTTACCCCCAGGTCGAGCCCATTGGCGAGGTCCTCACCAAGATTCTCGATGAGTACGTGCGCGAAGCCGATCTCGATCGGGTCGTGGAGGGGGCCATCTTCGGCATGATGAGCGCCCTGGGCGGCCACAACAGCTATATCCCGGCGCAGGCGCTAACGGAAATGCGGGAAGATACCCGGGGCGAGTTTGAAGGCATCGGCATCTCCATCAAAGAAGAGAACCGCCAGGTCATCATCTTCACACCCATCGAAGGCGCGCCCGCAGCCACGGCGGGCCTGCTTCCCGGCGATATCATTGTCGCCGTGGATGGCGTCACCACGGAAGACATGTGGAAAGAAGCCGAGACCAATCCCGGGTTCAAGATTGTCAACGCCGTCGCGGACAAGATCCGTGGACAGCGCGGCACGGAGGTGAAGATTACCGTTTCCCGCATCGCGCCGGATGCCTCGGGCACCCAGCAACTGGATTTCATGGTGAAGCGCGACAAAGTCCCGCTCGAAAGCATCCGGGAATCCCGGGTGCTTCCCGATGGTGTGGGCTACATCCGCTTACGCGATTTCAAAGACAACTCGGCCGCCGATATCAAGAAGCACCTAATCGAATTCAAGAAGCAGGGAATGACCTCCTTCGTGCTGGATCTTCGCTGGAATCCGGGCGGTCTTCTGAATGCGAGCGCCCAGGTTTGCGACCTCTTACTGCCCAAGAAGTCCCTGGTGACCTACACCAAGGGCCGCGAGCAGGCGGACGGCAAGGCCAACGTGGAGAACGTGGAACTGTACACGGAGCACGAGCCCGTACTGCCCCTGGACTTTCCCATGGTCGTGCTGGTGAACGGCGAAACGGCCAGTTCGGCTGAAATCGTGACGGGTGCCCTCCAGTACCACAAGCGCGCCCTGATCATCGGCGAAAAGACCTTCGGCAAGGGCAGCGTCCAGACCATTATCCCCTTGAAGCGCCCGGTCCAGACCGCGCTTCGCCTGACGACCGCGCTCTACTACACGCCGGCCGACGTGACCATCGACCACCAGGGTATCCTGCCTGATATCGAAGCGGCCATGCCGGAAGAAGATGTCCGCGCCCTGATCAACCAGCTCTACCGCACGTTTGAGAAGGATCACACCCAGAAAAACGCTCAAAACCACGGCACGGTCACGGGCCACTCGGTTTCCGCCATCGACGAGACGGCGAATGCCGAAGAAGAGGCACTGCTGGCCCAGGTCTCGGCCTTCTACGGCGAGGACGTGTCCAAGACGCTTCGCGAGAGCATCAGTCTCAAGGAGCGTACCGACAAGACCGTTGAAGATCTGCCCCTGTTTAAGGCCGTGGAGGTCATCAAGGAATCGGCGGATTGGAAAGCCACTTTCGACAAGTACCACCGGGACGTGAAGGAAACGCAGATCGCCGCGTCGGAAGATCTGAGCAAGCCCGAGCCCGGCAGCCTTGCCGAGATTTACCAACTTGAGCAGCCGGCCGCCGAACCGACGCCGTGAGTCTGGCGCCATCGGCGCTCTCGCTCATCCGCCATGCTGATTAAACGGCAGCGGGCCGACAACCTTCACGGTTGCGCCCGCTGCCTCGGTTTTCATGCAGCGATCATGGCAAGTTGACGTAAGTCTTAAACCTGAACACCAAACGAACGGAGTTTCCATGCGCACAGACGGACGTCGTCCGGACGAATTGCGTCCCCTTTCCTTCCAGCGCCACTTTACGCGCAGCACCCCTGGCTCGGTCCTGGTGGCCTTTGGCGGCACGAAGGTGCTGTGCACCGCCAGCCTGGAGGCCAAAGTTCCGCCGTGGCTGCGCGATACGGGCAAAGGTTGGGTCACCGCCGAGTATGCCATGCTCCCGGGCTCCTCAAAGGAGCGAATCCACCGCGACTCCAACAAGAAGGGGCGCGCGCTGGAGATCAGCCGCCTCATCGGACGTTCGCTGCGGGCAGTGGTCGATCTGGAAGCCCTGGGCGAGCAGATGATCACCCTTGATTGCGATGTGCTTCAGGCCGATGGCGGTACCCGCACCGCCTCGATCTGCGGCGCTTATGTCGCCCTGCACGATGCCGTGGCGAGCCTCATTGATGCTGGCACAATCACCGCTTCGCCCCTGCTCAGCGCCTGCGCGGCGGTGAGTGTGGGGCTGATTGGCGGCGAAGCGCTGCTGGACCTCTGCTACGAGGAGGATGTCGTGGCCGGGGTGGACATGAATGTCGTGATGAACGGGGAGGGCACCCTGATCGAAGTCCAGGGCTGCGCCGAGGGCGAGGCCTTTTCCCGCGCAGAATTGAATCAGATGCTGGACTTCGCCGAAATTGGCATCGCCCGCATCGTGGAAGCACAGAAGGAGGCCCTGAGCCATGGCTGATGTACTCTTGATCGGTTCGGCCAACCCCGACAAGGCCCGCGAACTCGTGGAACTCATGGCCGGACTCCCCTGGGAGGTCAGAAGCCTGAAGGACTACCCGGCGGTGGAAGAGCCTGAAGAAACGGGCGCAACTTTCGAGGCGAATGCTCTGTTGAAGGCGCGCTACTACAGCGCCCACTTTGGCGTGGCCTGCGTCGCGGACGACTCCGGGCTGGAAGTGGATGCCCTGGAAGGCGCCCCAGGGGTTTATTCCGCCCGTTATGCCGGCGAGCATTGCTCCTACGACGACAACAATGAAAAGCTGCTTGATGCCCTCGAGGGTGTTCCCTGGCACGAGCGCACGGCCCGCTTCCGTTGCTGCGCAGCGCTGGTAATTCCGGGGGAAGTTGATGGCCATGTGGAATCGGGCACGGTCGAAGGCTATGTGGCCGCGATATGCGAGGGCGACAAAGGCTTCGGCTACGACCCCCTTTTCGTGCCCCGAGGCGAGGAAAAGACCTTCGGCCAATTGACACCCGCCGAGAAGCACAAGATTAGCCATCGGGGCCGCGCCTTCAAGCAGATGCGCGCCTACCTGGAACAACGTCGTGGAACGGATTGAAGCGACCAGTGCGTCGATAGCCCGCGCCGTTGAGGCGTTGCGCGCGGGTGAGGTGATCGCCTATCCAACGGAGACGGTGTATGGCTTGGGTGCGAATCCCTTTGACGAGGGGGCCATGAATCGCCTTTTCGAGGCCAAGGGGAGAGATCGGAGTAATCCGATCTTGTTGATTGTGGCTTCGCGTTCGCAGCTTGATCGCGTGGTCTCCGGCATCAGCCCCCAGGCCCTGGCCTGTATGGAGTCTTTCTGGCCGGGCCCTTTGTCGATTTTGTTTCCGCGCCATCCTTTGCTGCCCGACATGATCACCGCAGGCAGCGACAAGGTGTGTGTGCGCTGTCCCGGGCTCGAATGGGCGCGCACGCTCTGCGCGGCTTTCGGCGGCCCGGTAACCTCAACCTCGGCAAACCGGAGCGGCGCGCCTGTCGTTCAATCCCTCGGCGAACTGGATTTGCCCGGCGTCAATCTGGGCTTCGATGGGGGAACCCTGGATTCCACCCAGGCTTCCACGATTCTTGACGCGGACAGCGGCTCTATCCTGCGCGAGGGCGCGATATTGCGGGAGCAGATTGCGCGTATTCTGGGATAGGACGGATGAGACGGATAGGACCGATTGTTTGTTTTATCCGTCGTATCGGTCCAATTCGTCCTATCAATTTCTCTCCGGTCACTTGTGCAACGGACCATGGCGGAATTACAATACCCTCCAGCCCCAATGACCTCCAATGAAAGTACCCTCCCATGAAACTCGCCTTTGGCTGCGACCACGCCGGCTACGAAGATCCTGAACCCTATTACGCCCCCGAAATCATCGCCTTCCTTGAATCGCTCGGACATACCGTGGAGCACGTCGGCACCTTCGGGCCGGACTCCGTAGACTATCCCGATTTCGCTGCCAAAGTGTGCGCCCGAATCCTCGAACACTCCGCCGATCTCGGCGTTCTACTCTGCGGAACCGGCATGGGGATCAGCATCGCGGCCAACCGTCACAAAGGCATCCGGGCCGCCGCTTGCGTGACCGAAAAGATGGTCCGGCTCGCGCGGGACCACAACAACGCCAATATTCTCTGCGTCGGCAGCCGGGTCTCCACGCTGGAAGAATGCAAAGTTCTGATCAAGCTCTTCCTCGAGACGGGCTTCAGCGGCGGCGAGCGCCACCAGCGGCGAATCGATAAGCTCGACCACCTCTGCTGAAACGCCCCCCGTGCCAGAGAGCGCCTCGCAGCTATGGGTGGGTCTTATTGGGCAATAGTGAATAAACTGGCCCCATACGACCTATAAGACCCATACGACCCATTCTTCACTAGCGGTATGACCGTGGAGTTCGATAAATGAGCGCATTGACGCCCCGTGAAATCGTTGAAGCCCTGGACAAGCATATTGTCGGCCAGCAGGAAGCCAAGAAAAAGGTGGCCATCGCGCTGCGTAACCGTTGGCGCCGCAAGCAGTTGCCCGAGGGAATGCGCGACGAGGTCGCCCCGAAAAATATCATCATGATCGGCCCGACCGGCGTGGGTAAAACGGAAATTGCCCGACGCCTCTCCAAGTTGGCCGATGCGCCCTTCATCAAGGTCGAAGCGTCCAAGTTTACTGAAGTGGGTTATGTCGGCCGGGATTGCGAGTCCATGATTCGCGAGTTGACCGAAGTTGGTATCAAACTCGTTAAGGAAGAAATGCAGCGGGATGTGGCGGATGCCGCGAAAGCGCGCGCGGAGCAGAAATTACTCGATCTGCTCCTGCCGCCCCAGCCCTCCGGTCCGCAGAAGATCTTCCGTCCCAGCGATCCGTACAGCGGTGACGAGGGCCCGGCCCGGAACGTCGAGAGCGATCCCGAGACCCGGACCCGGGAGGTCCTCCTGCGGAAACTCCGTGCCGGGGAAATGGACGAGCGTGAAGTGGAGATATCCGTGAAGGAGAATACCACGGGGCCGATGATGCAGATGTTCAGCGCATCGGGCATGGAGGAGATGGGGAATAATCTCCAGGAGATGATGGGGCGCATGATGCCCCAGAAGTCAAAGCGCAAGAAGGTCAACGTGGCGGAGGCCCGAAAAATCCTTGAACAGGAAGCGGCGCTGGACCTCATCGATATGGAATCGGTGACGGCACTGGCCGTAGACCGCGTGGAAAACGCCGGGATCATATTCCTCGACGAAATCGACAAGATCGCGGGTCGGGGGCGTCAGGGCAGCGGGCCGGATATCTCCCGAGAGGGTGTCCAGCGCGACATTCTTCCCATCGTGGAAGGAAGCACGGTAATGACCAAGTACGGCCCCGTTCGGACCGATCACATACTGTTTATCGCTGCCGGAGCCTTCCACATATCGAAGGTCTCTGACCTGATTCCAGAGCTTCAGGGGCGTTTCCCGATCCGCGTGGAACTGGACAATCTGGGTGCCGCCGATTTTGCCCGGATCCTCCGGGAACCCGAATGTTCCCTCATCAAGCAGTATCAGAGCATGATGGCGACGGAAGGGGTCACCCTCGAGTTTGAGGAAGAGGCCATCGACGCCATCGCCGAGTATTGCCAGCGGGTGAACGACGAGACGGAGAATATTGGCGCGCGCCGTCTCCACACCCTTCTGGAGAATCTGCTGGAGGAAGTCTCCTTCACCGCCCCCGAGCGTCCCGGCGATGTCCTCCGGGTCGATGCCGCCATGGTCCGGGAGCGACTGGCGCTCAAGGTCGAGAACCACGACTTGTCGCGGTATATTCTGTAGGTCTACTTAGACTATCGAGATCTGTGGAGCGGGGGCTTTCCAGCCCCCGAATACGGCAACGCAGTTGCACGAAAATGGGGGCCTCCATACCTGAAATCCCCTTTTCGTACAGGAGTCACCCATGAAACGTTTCACCTGGCTCGAAGAGCATGGCGCGGCGGTCGCCCTCATGACCGGCGTTTCGGACGGCGATTGCGGGTGGGAGGGATGCCCCTCGGGCAGCCGGGAAGCGTTCTTGAGCACGGCCCCGATTCCCTCAGAGAAGCTGGTGGTGCTGCGGCAGTTCCACGGCGACGCGATTTTTGCGATTTCGCCCGAAGATGCGGGAAAAGGGTCCCGATCTCGGGAGTCTGCACTGGGCGATGGGGATGGCCTGATGACCGCGATCCCCGGTATTCCTTTGGGAATCAACGTGGCCGATTGCGTTCCCGTATTTCTGTGTGGCGGGGGAGTCGTGGCCGTGGTCCATGCGGGGCGGGTGGGAACCGAGCTGAATATCGCCGGGCGGGCGGTGAGGCAGATCGAGGAACGCTACGGGGTATCCCCGGCGTCACTTTTCGCAGTGATAGGTCCCTCTGCGGGCCCCTGTTGCTATCAGGTGGGCCCAGAAGTACTGGAGAAGGCCGCCGCCACCGGGTTGGTGGCGATGGGGGATCACCTGGACCTGTGGGAGACCAACCGGGCCCAATTGCGGTCAGCGGGGTTGCCCGATGCGCATATTGCCGTGGACGGAACCTGCACGATCTGCCAACCGGGATACTTTTCCTTCCGGGCTCGGGGCACTGCGGAGCGCAATCTGGGTGTAATCATGGGGTAGGCGCTCCCGGGCGCGGGCGGGGCTTTACCAGACCCGATGATCGGGTAAGCTGCTAGAAATACACCATTTACTCATTGCACCGGCCCCTTTATTTATGCTACACTACACGTTCTGATAGTGCGACTTCGCGAACGAGTGGGTCTTGGCCCACTTTTTTTATTACATTTTAGAGGGTGCGTGTGAGTAGAGAAGATTTGGTTCGGCATTTCTGGGAGCGCTTTGACGCCGAGATAGCCGAGCAGGGTTACGAGTTGGTGGAAGTGGAAATCGCAGGCCAGAGCGGCATGCGAATTCTTCGTCTGTATATCGACAAGCCCGGCGGCGGAATCGGTCTCGGAGACTGTACCGCGGTTTCCCAATTTCTCAATCCGCTCCTCGACGCCGAAGACTTTATTTCTGAGAACTACATACTGGAAGTATCCTCACCGGGCATTGATCGCCCGTTGCGGAAGCCAGGCGACTTTATCCGGTTTGCCGGCGAGGAAATCACCGTACTGACTCATTCTCCGCTTCAGGGACGTAAGAAGTTTACGGGTATCCTGCGTGGCTTTGAGGATGGTTTGATACAGGTGGACTGCGAAGAGACCCCGTTTGAGATTCATTTGGAGAATCTCAAACGAGCGAATCTTAACCGGTAGAAATGGAAAAAGGGAGATTGTTTTGGATCCGAATCTGCGCTTAATATTGCAGCAAATCGAGGCGGACAAGAGTATTGATCGCCACACACTCATCGAAGCGATCCGCAGCGCCATCGAAAGTGCTGCCCGTAAGGACGCCGGTAACGCTGCCAATATAACCGTTGAAGTCGATCCGGATACCCTCGCCTTCAAGGTGTTTGAAATTCGCACCGTGGTGGAGGAAATTTCCGATCCCGCAACGGAGATCACACTGCCCGCCGCCCTGGAGTTGAATCCCGCCGTCGTTTCGGGCAACCGCCTAAAGGTGCAGGCCCACCCACAGGATTTCGGTCGGATTGCGGCCCAGACCGCGAAGCAGGTCATCATCCAAAAGATCAAGGATGCCGAGCGGGACAATATATTCGAGGAATTCAAGCAGCGCGAAGGCGAGCTTATCACCGGTACGGTCAAGCGGGTCAGCCATGGTAATATAATTGTCTCCATCGGCAAGGCCGAGGGGTTGATTCCGTATCGCGAACAGTCGCCCCGCGAGACCTTTCGCACGGGTGATCGAATTCGCGCGATTCTCGTGGAAGTCGAAAAGTCCCAGAAGGGTGCCCAGGTCATCCTGTCCCGCACCTCCCCGGAGCTGGTCCGCGCGCTCTTCGAACTGGAAGTGCCCGAACTCTACGACGAAACCATCGAGATTCGGGCAATCGCCCGCGAAGCCGGCAGCCGCACCAAGGTCGCCGTGAAGTCGAACGACGTAAACGTCGATCCGGTGGGTGCGTGCGTTGGGATGAAGGGTGCCCGCGTGCGCTCGGTGGTGGAGGAGCTTTCGGGAGAAAAGATTGATATCGTCCGGTGGAGCGATGACGCGGTGGAACTCTGCGCCAACGCCCTCAACCCGGCGGACATACTGAACATTCAATTAGACAAGGAACACGGGAACATCCAGGTGGTAGTGCCCCAGGACCAGCTCTCGCTGGCCATCGGGAAGCGCGGTCAGAACGCGCGCCTGGCGTCCAAGCTTATCGGCTGGAACATCGACATTCAGGGCGAATCGGACGGTGGCGGCGATGATGATGACGCGCTGTTTGACGAAGCGGGCGAAGGACAGGACGCCTCCAGCGGGGCACGGAATCAAGAGGCATCGGCCGGCGACGAAGACGTAGTTTAAATCAGCCGAATATGCCGCGTCCGGCGGCAGCATCGTAGTGGTCGCCGGAATTCCCTTCCGTCCCGTGTACAGGTAAGTCTTGGAGGAATTGTTACGATGCAGACCGTTGCCAGTTTGGCAGAACGTCTTGATATGAGTGCCGTAGAAGCGGTGGAAACCCTTCGTAAGATCGGTGTCGCACTTGATGGTGTGGAATCGGAAATTACGGCCGCTCAGGTAGACATCCTGATCGATGTGGATGAAGATCCGTCGGTATTGGACAAGATTCTCCAGAAAAAACGAAAAGAAGACGAAGCCGAGAAGAAGCGTAAACAGAAGGCCGACAAGAAAGCCGCCGACGAGAAGAAGGCGGCCGCCCGTAAGACCGGCGATGAGAAGGCCGAAGTGGACGGTGACGAAGAAACCGGCGAAGAGCCTGACGCCGAGATCCTGGGTGACAGCACGCCCGAGGATGCGCCCGTGCAGGAAGTTCCAGTTGCAGTCGGGGCTGCGACCATTGAGATAGTAACCGCGGAGCCCGTCGTTTCGGTCGATGTGGCCGTGGCCGAGCCCGAGCCCGAGCCTGTGGTTGTCGAGACTGTCGAAGTCATCGAGACCGTGGAAGCTCCGGTACCCGTACCGGTACCCGCACCCACCCCTGCCCCCATAGTGGAGCCCATGGCTGAAATACTCCCACCGGAAGAACCCGGCGCACCAGGTGAACCAGGTCAGGACGACGAGTCCGGTCGCGGCCGCCGTGGTCACGATTCCCCCATGCATGAAACCACCCTCGCCAAGGCGGAGATTCTCCACGAGAAGGAGGACCGCCTCCGGCAGAAGAAGAAACTCGAACGGCCCCTGCCCACGCCCGATCCCGATGTGGTTGCCGCGGTAATCCGCCGCGACCAGGAGAAGCGCTCCGGCATTCTCCGGGCCGAAGCAGGCGCGCGCCGCCGTCCCGAACGCCCCGGCGCGCTGGGGGCCACACCGCCCCCAGCGGGTGCTTCCCGCGGCCGGGATACACGGAGCGAACCGCCCCGCGATTCCGGTAAGGACGCCCGAGGCCTTCCCAAGGTGATCCCCCTCACGATTGAGGAGCAGGCGCAGAAGGAACAGCAGTACCGCAACGCGCCCAAGAAGGGCGTCGGCGCGGCGGGCAAAGCGGTTAAGAAGAAGCCGAAACGCGCCGAGCGCGCCCGTGTCCTTGAAGACACGCTGCGCCGTGACGCGGCGGCGGCCGTGAAGGAATTCCAGTCCGGCACCGGTGGTCTTGGCAGCAAGAAGCGCCGCAAGAAACGGGCTCAGGAGGGTGATTTGGAGCACGAAGCCACCGTCGGCGGCTCTATCGAAGTGGATGAGTCCATGACCGTCGAGCAACTGGCCGAGGCCATGTCCGTGGGGGTGAACGATCTCATTCTCGACCTCATGGATGACAACATGATGGTCACGAAGAACCAGTCGCTGGACATCGACGTCATCCGCAAACTGGCCGTGAAGCGCAATTTTGAAGTAACGTCGATCATTCCCGAGGAAGACGATGTGCTCTTCGACGAGCCCGACGCCCCCGAAGACCTGGTCTTCCGTGCGCCCGTGGTGACCGTCATGGGCCACGTGGACCACGGCAAGACTTCGCTCCTGGACGTGGTGCGCAAGGCCAACGTCGCCCACGGCGAGGCCGGCGGCATAACCCAGCACATCGCGGCGTATGACGTGGCGATGGGTACGGGGCGCGTCGTGTTTCTCGACACGCCCGGCCACGAGGCCTTCACGCAGATGCGCGCGCGCGGCGCCCAGATCACCGACGTGGTGGTGCTGGTGGTGGCGGCCGATGACGGTGTGAAGCCCCAGACCATCGAAGCTATCGATCACGCCAAGGCGGCCAACGTGCCCATCGTGGTGGCGATTAACAAGTGCGACAAGCCCGGTGCCCAGCCGGATCGCGTACGTGGCGAGTTGGCGAACTACGGCCTGCAGGACGAATCCTGGGGCGGTAAGACGATCGTCAAGAACGTTTCGGCCCACACGGGCGATGGCATCGACGAGCTCATGGAGCTGTTGGTTCTCGAATCCGAAATGCTCGAACTCAAGGCGAACCCCAACAAGCGGGCCCGCGGCGCCATCGTGGAATCGGAACTTTCCAAGGGCCACGGCCCGGTGGCCTGGGTTCTGGTCCAGAATGGTACGCTGCGCATCGGCGACGTGTTCCTCTGCGGCGAGACCTATGGCCGCGTGCGCATGATAACAACTTCCAAAGGACGCCAGGTCAAAGAAGTTGGTCCGGCGACCCCCGTACTCGTTACCGGCTTTAACGCGGTATGCGAAGCGGGCGACCAGTTTGTGGTCGTGCAGGAAGAGCGCGTGGCGCGAACCATCGCCACGAAGCGCGCCGCCCTCGCCCGCCAGAAGCGCAGCGTCTCGCAGAAGCGCATGACGCTGGAAGATTTCCACGCGCTGATGGAAGGGGTCGAGCAAAAGACCCTCAATGTCATCATCAAAGCCGACGCCCAGGGCTCGGTTGACGTGCTCTGCTCCAGTTTTGCGAAGTTGGGCAACGAGGAAGTAAGCATAAGTGTTGTACACGCGGGTGTAGGCGGGATCAACGAGTCCGACGTGCTGCTCGCGAGTGCGAGCAACGCGGTTGTCATCGGCTTCCACGTGACCGCCGGAATCAAGGTTCGCCAGATGGCCGAGGCCGAGGGTGTGGATATCCGCACCTACCTCATCATCTACGAGGCCATTGACCAGGTAACGCGCGCCCTTGAAGGCATGCTTACACCCGACACCAAGGAAATCATCACGGGCCACGCGGAAATCCGCCAGGTCTTCCGGTCTTCCAAGGTCGGCAATATCGCCGGTAGCTTCCAGTTGGACGGCGACACGGAACGCGGTGCGCTCGCGCGCCTGCTTCGTGACAACATCGTGATATACAGTGGCAAGATCGCCACGGTCCGCCGCGAACGGGACGAAGTAAAAAGCGTCACACAGGGCTACGAGTGCGGTCTGAAACTGGACCGCTTCGACGACATCCAGCAGGGCGATATCATCGAGACCTACAAACTCGAAAGCATCGCCAAGACGCTGGACTAAGGTCTTCCCGTGACCATCGGGCTGCTGAATATTGATTTTCTCGTTCCCGAGGCCCGGTCGCTTAAAGATAAGCGCCGGGTCTTGAGGAGCGTGAAGGATCAGGTTCGGGCCCGTTTCAACTGTGCCGTCGCGGAGACGGAGCATCAGGATCTCTGGCAGCGGGGCCGCCTCAGCATGGTGGTCGTCTCCGGCGATTCGCAGCACGCCAATTCGCAACTAAATGAAATCTTACACTTTGTAGAGAGCCGGCTCGGCGCCAACATCGCCGATTGCCAGATTGAATTACTATGAGTACTAAAGGCCGCGGACAGCGGGTGGGCGAGTTGATTCGCCATGAAATAGCCGGGCTCCTTACCAAGGGCCTGAAGGATCCCCGCATCGGGTTTGTTTCGGTCATGGACGTGGAAATGTCCAAGGACCTTCACTACGCCACCGTCAATGTTAGTCTGTATGGCGACGAGAAGGAGCGGAAGAGCTCCCTGATCGCGCTCCAGAATTCCGCGGGCTGGATCCGGCGCGAAGTGGGGAAACATGTCCGGCTCCGCTTTACTCCGGAGATCCGCTTTCGCACGGACGAAACCCTGGATCAGGTCTATGCGCTTGAAAAAGTGTTTGAAGTGATCCACGAAGATCGAAAGCAGCAGCCCATGATCCGACTCGAACTCCCCGCCCTGCTCGAAGAATTGAAGGCGGCGAATTCCTTCCTGATTACCAGCCACGTAAGCCCCGACGGCGATGCCGTGGGCAGCGTTCTAGCCCTGAAGTTCCTTCTGGAGGCTCTGGGGAAGACCGAGATTCACTGCGTTCTGGCTGATCCGGTACCCGCCATCTATACCAACCTCCCCGGCGCTTCAACCATCAAGAGTCCCGATGCGGACATTCCGGACTATGAAGTGGCCGTGATCGTTGATGTTGCGCGCTTGAACCGCATCGGCGACGCGGCGGATCTGATTACCGAGGACGAGAAAGTCTTCGTGATCGATCACCACCTCGAAGAACACCCGGAGGGTGATTTCGGATTCGTCGATGCGAGCTATGCCGCCACCGGCGAGATCATGGTGGAGCTTTTCACAGCAGCCGGCGTTCCTCTTTCGCCGGAAGCCGCACACTGTGCCTATGTCGCCCAGATCACCGACACCGGCGGGTATCGCTATTCAAACACCTCGGCGCGCTCCCACCGTATCGCCGCGCTGCTCCACGAGGTTGCTATCGACCATGCGGATATTTGCAGCGACGTGTTCGACATGTTCTCGCGCCCGAAGATCCTCCTGATGAAGACCGTCCTCGATCGAATGGAACTTTTTTGCGAGGGGCGCGTGGCCATGTCTTACGTGACCCAGGAAGACATCGACGAGGTGGGCGGCAAGAAGGAAGATCTCAACGGGCTGGTCAACTACCTGCGCAATATCGACGGCGTGGTGGTGGGTGCCCTGTTTACGGGCGTTGACGCCGAGACCACCAAGGCGAGCCTGCGCTCATCCCATGCCTTCAACGCCGCCATTTTCCTCAAGGAATACGGCGGCGGCGGCCATGCGGCTGCTGCGGGTGTGACCATGAACGAGCCCCTGGAAAGCGCGCGGAAACGTCTTCTGGACGGCCTGTGCGCTCACTTCGGGACTTCCGCATGAAGGGCATTCTGTTGGTAGACAAGCCAGCGGGAATGACTTCTCATGATGTGGTGGATCGGATCCGGCGCGCCGCGCGCATGAAGCGTGTCGGCCATACGGGCACCCTCGATCCCTCCGCAACCGGTCTGCTCATACTCTGTCTCGGCCCAGCGACACGGCTCTCCGAGCACTTCACCGCGCTGGAGAAGACCTACGAGGGGACCATGCGCCTCGGTGTCGAGACGGTCTCCTATGACCTCGATGGGGAAATCGTGGCGGAGAAGCCCGTTCCCGATCTGGATGCTGCGGCTATCCAGCTCCAGTGCGACCCCTTCGTCGGCCAGATCCAGCAGATCCCGCCGATGGTGAGCGCCGTCAAGATCGATGGCGAACGGCTTTACAAGCTCGCCCGCAAGGGGGAGACCGTTGAGCGTCCCGCGCGCTCCGTGCTGGTCCGGGCCTATGACGTGCTCTCCTATGAAGCCCCGGATGCGCGGGTTCGCGTCACCTGCTCAAGCGGCACCTATGTGCGCAGCTTGTGCCACGACGTGGGCCAGGCCTTGGGCTGTGGTGCCGCACTCGCTTCCCTGCGCCGCCTTGCCGTGGGGCGGCACCGGGTTGAGGATGCTCTGCCCCTGGCGGCTTTCACTTCTCCCGATTCGGTGGAGGCACGTCTGTTGCCCATGGGCGACGCCCTCGATCTGCCGGCCGCCGTGTTGGACGATGAGGCGATCCCGGTGCTGGCCAACGGAAATTCGTTGAGCAGCCGCCAGCTTCTGGGGGGGTGTCCCGTGACCCATGGCTGGGTGCAGCTTAAGAATCAAGCGGGAGAACTGCTCGCCCTGGGTATGGTGGAACCCGCGGGACTCGAATCCCTCGTCCACCCGAAACGGGTCTTCCTAAACGATCGCTCCTGAGGGCCTTCACGTACATGAACCGGACTGGGCATTGACATGGACGTAATTCTCGATGCGACCACGTGCGATTGCCGCTACCCAAATCTCGTACTCACGGTGGGCAGCTTTGACGGCGTGCACCTGGGCCACCAGTCCATTCTGAAAACCGTCATCGAGCGCGCCCGCGAGCGGAGCGGCACTGCGGCCCTGATGAGCCTCCAGCCCCACCCCAGGGCCTTCTTCCAGGGAACCGACGATTTCGCGCTGCTTTCCGACGCCCTCCAGAAGGAGGAACTCCTCCGCGCGGCGGGCCTCGACGTCTACTTCATCCTGCCTTTCAACGACACTGTCGCCCGAATGGAACCGGGGGAGTTTCTCACCCGCATCCTCGTGGAACAGTGCAAAGCACGGCACATGATAGTCGGGGATGATTTCTTTTTCGGTGCCGGTGCACGGGGCAATGTGGCCTTCCTGAACGAGGAAGGCAAGCGCCATGGTCTGGTGGCGGAAGTGGTTCCGCCGGTCATCGTCGACGGCGAACGCGTCAGCAGCACACGAATTCGTACACTCGTCGCCGGGGGGATACTGGAGGAGGCAAGGCTATTGCTGGGTCGGCCCTATGCGATCGCGGGCACCGTGGCGCGCGGCCGCGGCATGGGCAAAGAGCTTGGCTATCCCACGGCCAATCTACGCTCCGATCGGGCGCTCCTTCCCGCCCACGGCATCTATGCCGCCCGGGTCATGATCGACGGTGCCGATCTCCTGGGGGCGGTCAATATTGGCTATGCACCGACCCTTCCCCACGAACGCCCGGTGGTGGAGGCCCACCTGCTGGACTATTCCGGAGAACTCGCCGGACGCCGCATCGAGATTCGGCTTTATCATCGCTTGCGCGGGGAAGAGAAGTTCAGCGGCATCACCGAATTGAAAGCGGCCATCGAAAGGGATATAGTTTCGATCCGGCACTATTTCGCGGAAGGGGTCCGTTAGTCCCTCGCACACCGGTGCGAGAATGTATCGGGCGTGAATTCATTCAAGGGTATTTTTGAATAGAAGTACGATTTTATCGTCTCTAAACCGAGGGCTACCCGACAAAAAACATCCGCAAACGAATGGGATCGCTTCAGGATCGTGTAGTCCGTTTCCGATCACTTTACAGGTCTGATCATGAGCGCGCTGACAGGCGAAGTTTCGCGTTAGTTGTTCCACGTACAAGCCCATTCGTGCAGGGCGTCGTTGCGGCATAGAATAGACAGCCGACCTCGGATATTTTGAAACCTTTATTCCCATGCGCAGGTCCGTAAAATGGGGCAGGGCAACAGCCATTCACTCACTGTAAAGTAGATCGAAATGCGCAGTATTCTTTCGAGACTATCCAAGAGGACCACGGGCGGCGGCCGGGTGCCCGCTCTGCTCTGTACAATACTGGCCGTAGCCTTTCTGGCATCCTGTTCTACAACCCGATTTAAGGAAAGTGCGGACCGAGAAGTCTACGAAATCATCGAGACCAAAGCTGCGGAAGTGCCGGGCATGATCGAAGCGTTCACGATCGAACCCGAGCCGGGTGCTTCGGATCTCGCCGATCTCCCGGTGAATGACGTGATCGACGCGGCACTCGGTGAGACGGGAGCGGATGAAAGTGGCGCGACCATTCTCTCCCTGGAAGAGGCGCTTTCACTGGCGGTCACCAATAGCCGCGCCTATCAGAATCGCAAAGAGGCCCTCTATCTGGAGGCGCTGTCCCTGAGCCTCGACCGGCACCGGTATTCGCCGATTTTTTCGGGCGGCGCCTCGGGTGGCGTGGCCAGCGAAACGTTCACCACCGCCGAGCCCACCGACTTGAGTCGGGCCCTGGGAGTGACCAACGAATTTATCGACGATCTTGAAGCAGTCACCGGGACACCCGCCGATCTCCTGAACGCCTATGCCGCTGTGGTCGAGAGTGCGGGCGACGTGGCGGGGCTGACCGGCACGGAGACGGGCATTGATCGTGATAACTCCACCGTCGGCGGGGCCAACGCGGGTGTGGACTGGCTGCTCAAAGGCGGCGGTCGTATCGCCGTGGACCTCACCTCCAACTTTCTCCGTTTTCTTTCGGGGGACACGGAATCCATAACGTCCTCGATGCTTTCCGCTACCGTGACCCAGCCATTGCTTCGCGGCGCGGGCGCAAAGGTATCCGCCGAGCGCCTGACCCAGGCCGAACGCGACGTGCTCTATGCCCTGCGCGATTACAGCCGATTCCGCCAGCAGTTCACCGTACAGGTATGCGCCGCCTATTACCAGGTACTCCAGAATCTCGATGCCGTGCACAACAACTGGAGCAGTCTGGAGAATTTCCGGCGCAACGCCGAGCGCGAGCGGGATTTCGCCACGGAGGGCCGGAGCACGCTCGCCAGCGTAGGCCGCCAGGAAGCCGCGGAGCTCGGCGCGGAAAACAGTTGGATCAATTCCGTCCGCAACTATCGGGAAAACCTCGACGAATTTAAAATTCTGCTGGGGCTCTCCACCCATACCGCCATCGTGCTGGATCCGACGGAACTGGAGGAGTTGCGCAGCACCGGCCTGCGCCATCCGAATATTTTGATGGACGACGCGGTGAAGGTGGCCTTTAACGCCCGGCTCGATCTGTACACCGAGCGCGACCGCGTGGAAGATGCGGATCGCGCCCTGGTCGTGGCCAAGAATGCCCTCCTGCCCGATGTCACACTGGCCGCCGACGCGTCGGTGCGCAGCCAGGGCGACGACAACTTCCAGGAACTCGATTTTCGCCGCACCGACTGGAGCGCGGGCCTGGATGTGGATCTACCCCTTGATCGAAAAGCCGAACGGAACGCATATCGTAGTACGCTTATTCAGTATGAACGGATCAAACGCGATCTGACGCTTGCGGAAGATACCATTTCCCTGGACGTACGCAGCGCCTGGCGAAATCTGGAATCCGCCCGCCGGAATTACCTGGTGGCCGAGAAAAGCGTGGATTTGAATTTGCGCCGGGTGGAGGAGCAGGAGTTGCTGGCCGACCTGGGCCGGGGCTCCGTATTGGACCAGGTGGATTCCCAAACTGAGCTTACCCAGTCCCAGAATGAGCTTACGGCTTCGTTGATCAGTCACACCCTGGCCCGCTTGCAGTTCTGGCTCGATATGGGCATTCTGTATATTAAAGAAGATGGACAATGGGAGGAAGTCTCCGATGACTACCAGCAACAGCCCTAGTTTTACCCCGGCCTCCGTGCGCCGACGGAAGTGGCCCTTTCGCGCGGTTATTGCTATCGCGGCATTTTCCGTCCTGTACGGGATTTACAGTTTTCTGAGTCCAGGCGGCTCAGCCATGAACACGGGGACATCCTTCACCGCCATCAAAGGCGATCTGGAGGTCACCGTGATTGAGGGAGGCAGCGTCGAAGCCAAGGAATCCCAGGAACTCAAGTGCGAGGTACAGGGCTCCACAAAGATCCTCACCATTATTGAGGAAGGCTATTTGGTGACCGCGCAGGATGTGGCCGAAGGAAAACTGCTCGTAGAGCTGGATTCCAAAGAACTCCTGGATCGCCTCACCGAACAAGAGCTCCAGTATCAAAACGCCCTGGCCCGCTTCACGGAAGCCCGCGAGGAGCATGGCATTCAGATCAACCAGAACCAGAGTGATGTGAAGGCCGCCGAGCTGCTGAGCAAGTTCGCCCTGATGGATATGAAGAAGTTTCTGGGCGATCTGGCGGCTTCTGAAATTGCCAGCAGGGTCGAACAAAATGTTATGAGCGCGGAGGAGATCGCGCAGGCGGCGGGAAGTGAAAAAGAAGCGGCCCCGGCGCTTATCGAAGCGCCTGCGCCGTCCGAAGTTCCTGCCCCACCCGCGGGCCCCGCCCCGCCCGAGGCCATTGCTCGCGATCCGGAATCGGGCCGCATCGCCATGGAAAGCGCGGCGACGGAGCAACTCGACATCGACTTCACCAAGTACGCCCGGCTCGAAACCCTGGGAGACGGCGAAGCGCGCCAGTCCATTCGCAAGTTTGAAGACGACGTGGTGCTGGCGGCGGAAGAGGTGGGCGTGGCCGAGTCGCGCCTGGCGGGCACGAAACGGCTTTTCGAGAAAGACTTCGTCACCAAGATCGAGATGGAGAATGATGAATTGGCCTTGAAGCGAAAGGCCATCAGCAAGGATGCCGCGCAGACGGGCATGGATCTCTATGTGAAATATGAATTTCCGAAACAGGCCGAGAAACTTGTCTCGGACTATGAAGAGTCGCTGCGCAAGTTGCAGCGCGCCCGGAAGCTCGCCGTCTCCAAGCTGGCCCAGGCCGAAGCCAACCTCAATTCCGCCGAAGCGAGCTATGAGCTGCAAAGCCGCAAGCGCGACGAGCTCAAGGAACAGATCGAGAAATGCGTCATTCGGGCGACGAAACCGGGCCTCGTGGTGTATGGCGAAGGGAATCGGAACTATTGGGATGATCGAGACCGAATCGAGGAGGGCGCGTCCGTTCGGGAGCGCCAGGTCATAATCACCATTCCCGACACAACCCAGATGACGGTGGATGTAAAGGTACACGAATCCTTCGTCAAAAAGATCCTGAAGGGCCAGAAGGCCCGGATCACGGTGGATGCATTCCCCGATAAGCCGCTCACGGGCGAGGTCTTTCGCATCGGCGTGCTGCCCGATTCCCAGAACCGGTGGATGAATCCCGATTTGAAAGTCTACGCCACCTCGATCACCATCGACGGACACTACGAATGGTTGAAGCCCGGTATGAATGCCGAGGCTGAAATCATAGCCGAGGTCTTGAAGGATGTCGTCAAAGTTCCGCTCCAGGCCGTTGCGCAGGAGGGCACGGAAACCGTGGTTTATATGGCCGGCAATGGGATGGAGCGGCGCCGCGTCGTAACGGGATCTTTCGACACGACCTTCGTCGAAATCAAGGAAGGCCTCCAGGCGGGCGAAGTCGTAGCGCTGCGCTCCCCCACGAACACGAATTCGGAGGGTTCGAAAGAGGACGCCGACAAGGAAGACGAAAAAGAAGAAGAATCAGCACCCGAAGCCGAAACGGTTGCAGCCCCCGGAGCCGCATAATGGCGGTGGCCCTGTCCACGATAGTCCGCCTGGAAAAAGTTCGCAAGACGTACCAGATGGGTACGGAAACCCTGGATGCTCTGGGCGGTATCGATCTGGAGATCATGGAAGGGGAGTACTGCTCCATCATGGGGCCTTCCGGCTGCGGCAAGTCCACCATGCTGAACATCTTGGGCTGCCTCGACCGGCCCACTTCGGGAAACTACATCCTGGGTGATACAGACGTGTCCCTGATGCCGGACGACGAACTTTCCGAGATTCGCGGGGCACGGCTGGGCTTCATCTTTCAGTCTTACAACCTGATCCAGCAATTGACCGTGCTTGAAAACATTGAAGTGCCCCTGTATTACCAGGGCATCCCACAGGAGGTGTGCCGCGAGATTGCCGAGGAGATGGCGTTGAAAGTCGGCCTCGGACAACGCTTGGGCCACAAGCCCTTCGAACTTTCCGGCGGGCAGCAACAGCGTGTGGGCATCGCCCGCGCCCTGGTAAACGACCCGATCGTACTCCTGGCCGACGAGCCCACGGGCAACCTCGACTCCCGGTCGGGCTCCGAGATTCTGGAGCTCTTCGACGAGCTGCACCAGCAGGGTAAGACCATCATCATGGTGACTCATGACGACGAAATCGGTCGCCGTTCCCAGCGGGTGATCAGACTGCGCGACGGCCTGGTGGAGAAGGATATCCGCAATGGATAGCCGCCTCGCGGGCCGCCACAGCACCAGCCCTTTCGCGCCGGTGCGCCTGAAGCGGACCATCATCCTCGGCTTCAAAAGCCTCTGGCTTCACCGTCTGCGCTCCCTCTTGACCGTGCTGGGTATCGTGTTCGGCGTATGCTCCGTTATCGCCATGCTCGCGGTGGGGGAGGGCGCCAGCTTTGAGGCACAGGAGCAGATCCGTCGGCTCGGCAGCAACAACATCATCCTGAAAAGCGTGAAGCCGCCGGATACCGGCAGCAACAGCGCGCAACAGAGTTACGTCATCGAATACGGTATCACCTATGACGATATCGACCGGATACGCGGGTCGATCCCCGGCGTCAGCGTGATAGTGCCCAACCGCATCATGCGCAAGCGCGTGTGGAACGCCACGGCGCGCGCCGATGCCGATGTCGTGGGAACCGTGCCCTGGTTTCAAGATATGCGTAAGCTGAACATGCTGCAGGGCCGCTTCTTCTCCGAGATCGAGATGGAATTGAACAAGAA
Source organism: Candidatus Hydrogenedentales bacterium (assembly GCA_942492815.1). Taxonomy (GTDB): domain Bacteria; phylum Hydrogenedentota; class Hydrogenedentia; order Hydrogenedentales; family JAEUWI01; genus JAEUWI01. The sequence continues at coordinate 2,375,636 of OW818658.1, forward strand.
CGTGTGCGTGCTGGGAGAATCCGTGCTCCCCGCGCTGTTTCCCTTCGAGAATCCCATCGGGCAGAAGATCCGCGTGGACGGAGATTATTATCTGGTCATCGGAGTCATTGAGCGCGAGGCGTCCGCTGCGGGGCTCGGCAAAAAACAAGGGAGCGGGAGCTCCAACGCCAAGAGTACGGACCGCATTTATATTCCCCTGACTGCCGCGCGTTCGCGGTTCGGCGAAATTCTTCAGAACCGGACCAGTGGAAGCTCGGAAACGGAGCGGGTGGAACTCCACGAGGCCACGATTCAGGTCCGGGATCAGGCGGAAGTGGAGGAGACTGCGCTGATCATCGGCGAGATTCTGGAGCGCAACCACAAGAAGAAGGACTTCGAGATTGAAGTTCCCCTGGAACTGCTCCGCTCTGCGGAGGAGACGGCCCGCACCTTCAATATCCTGCTCGGTTCCATCGCGGCCATTTCACTGCTCGTCGGCGGAATCGGCATCATGAACATCATGCTCGCCAGTGTGACGGAGCGCACCCGAGAGATAGGTATCCGCCGCGCCTTGGGTGCCAAACACCGCGATATTATCATCCAGTTTCTTATCGAGACCGTCCTGCTCTCCGCCACCGGCGGGGCGCTGGGCGTGGTATTTGGCATGATTATTCCTATCGCCATAGGGGCTTTCACCGATATGCGGACCATCATCACGCCGGACGGTCCCATCCTGGCCTTCAGTATTTCCGCTATTGTCGGTATTATCTTTGGCATCTACCCGGCCATTCGCGCAGCGAGCATGGATCCTGTGGAAGCATTGCGACACGAATAGTTAATCGAGAATTTTGAATAGTGAATTGGGATAGAAGCGGGTACAATAGGGGTGAAGTGGTTTAGGCAGCGACGAACTATTACTTCCCCATTCACAATGCAGAATTCTCAATTTCTGAAAGGCCCCCATGCCTCTTCCAAGAGACCCACAGGCGATTACGGTAACCGGCTACGGCGGCGTCGATCTCAATGTATGGGACTATGGCGGCCTGGGTGAACCCCTGCTGCTCGTTCACTGCACCGGCACTTTGGGCCGAATCTGGGATGTGGTCGTGGCCGAGCTGGGCGACCAGTTCCGCGTCCTCGCGCCCGACACCCGCGGCCAGGGCGATTCTCAGGCCCCCGAACATCGCCGCGATTATCTCTGGGACTTCTCTGGTCAAGATTTGCTGGCCATCATGGAGCATTTCGATCTGCCACGGGGGATGGGCGCGGTCGGTCATTCCGCTGGCGGAGCCCACGTGGCCTATGCCGAACGTCGGGTGCCGGGGATCTTTGGCAAAGTCATGCTCATCGACGCCATCATCGCGGACCGGAAGTTTTTCGACGGGGAGCATCCCCTGGCGGAAAAGGTCCGCAAGCGGAAAAACGAATTTGAGACTCTGGAAGCGGCCCGGGAGCGGCTGAGTTCGAAGCCCCCCATGGAGCACTGGGTAGCGGGTGCGGTGGATTCCTATGTCGAGCATGCCTTCACCCCGGCCGAAGGCGGCGGATTCAAGCTCAAATGCCCTGGAAGCCGAGAATCCTGGTTCTACGAGCTCGGCGGTGCGAGCGATATCTACGACGTGCTCGACACGCTCCAGTTCGAGGCCTGTGTAGTCACCGGAGAAGACAGCTACGCCCAGCCGTGGGCCGCTGCCCAGCAGGCTCGTTTACCTAATGCAAAACTGGAGATCGTCCCCGGCGCGGGGCATTTCATCCCGCAGGAAAAGCCGCTGGAGACCGCTGCGCTGATTCGAGAATGGTTTGGCGGGTAGGCGGATTTGGATTGGCGATGGGGATCACGGAACTCCGCTGATTTCAAGAGGCTCTTCAGAGTCCCTAATGGTCCCAGGCGCCCCAACACCACCGTGCGCTGGCGCTGACTACCCAGTCGCCGCTACGCCTGTTCACCGGAATCTTCCTGCCCGTTTTTTTCGGCTTCCTCCGCCATAGACGCCAGTCGCGCCTCGCTCCAGTCGTGGCCAATTCTTCGGTTCACAATTCGTTCGAAGACCCACAGCCCCACGTAGACCGTACCCAATACAAATACGCCAATCCACATCAGGGTGAATACAGGACCAGGCCCCACGACTACTCCGATGGCCAGCGCGAGTATCCCTGCCAGGAGAAACTTGATTTGGAGCAATTGCGCGCGTATTTGCGCCAGCTCCTTTGCGACCGATTCATTTTTCTGATTGGAATTCATGGTTCCATCCCTCATGCCGTTGTTGTATCCAGTATTGTCCCAATCGTACTCGCTGTAGAGAGTGACGACATGTGATTTGACGCTCAGAACCAAACCGAAGTCAATTTCGATCTGCGGCAGAAATCCATTCCAAAACAATTTCATCCGGATCGCTGGCCTGTACCTCTGGACGAACTGAAAAACCATACCTGCGGTAAAAGCAAAGCGCCCCCTTATTGTTGGCTTTCACCTCCGCGACCACGCGGCAGAAACCCGCTTCCTGGGTACCCCAACGAAACAGGGCATCCAGCAGTGCATCCGCCGCGCCACTTCCCCGATATTCGGGCGCCACCCAGACCTGTAGGAGTTCTCCGGTGCCGGGCATCTCAGGATGCTGATAGAGGGCAGCCAGGCCTGTCGGTTTGTCATCGGTTAGGATAAAAAAGATTGCCCGCACCTTGCCGTTGGCAGCACCGTCTGCCGTTTCATCCCAACTCCCTGCCGTACGCTCAATGGCCTGCGCGTAGGTCGTGGTAAATACGTCTGGGGCGTCGCGAAGCGCGCGAAGGCGAATCTCGCGATAGACGCTTCCTTCGCCAAGTTGTATTCGACGGATGTGTAACACTCACAATCCCTTTCGATTTTCTTGCGCACTCTCGCGGAATATCGGAGCTATTTTTCCGTGCATTTCCGTGCCCTTCCGTGGTCAAAAAAAAGATCGGACCACGGAAATACACGGAAGTGCACGGAAACGTTAAGATCAGGGACTTCGTAGAGCGACCTACTTCGACGGTTCCGCCGCAGCCGCCGTCGGTGCAGCGGGTTGCGTCTGTTTCACCAGATCACGGATCGAGAACACCGCGCGATCGATCATTTTCTCCGGGCCACCGGGCGTCACCCAGGCGGATGCCGGGTCGGCGCCGTAGCCACCCTGGTCGATGGCGCGCAGGGTGGGGAAGTACATGTCGTGGCCGTTGCAGTAGCCCACGAAAATCGACTTTACACCCTCGACGCGCTTCTTCAGTTGGAGAGAATGATCGCAGAAGAACTCCCCGGAGCCGCCTGCGATAGCAAGTTCGCCATTGACGAGCAGCGTCGCCAGTTTCGGATGCATCAGGCCGTCGGCGTATTTCGTCTTGTAGCTCAGGTGGAGCGATTCGCCAAACTCGGCGCGCATCCCCTCCGTGACGGCCGGGTCGTTCAGGTCCAGGCGCAGTTTGAAGGAAAACGAGGCACGTTCGCCGCGTAGATCGGGTCGGACTGGCGCGGCCGTCGAGAGTGTCGCGTTCAGCGCGAGCACTTCACGGGCAAGCTGCTGGCCCGGTTCCATCATCTGTTCTACTTTGCCCCATTGGCTGTCATCCACGTCGCATTGCATATCGCCTGCCGCCCCTTGAAGAAACAGGCACGGTGCGCCGGTGGCCTCCTGCACGGCAGCCATCATGACTCCCGGATAGTCCGCGCTGAATTTGTTGTCGCCGTGGGGATGGTTGGTCGGGTGCGCCGCAAAATTAACCAGTAGCGCGATGGGCTTGCCCTCCAGGTCATCGGCGCGCAGCGTGAAAAGTTCCGGATCGCGGGGGATGGGGGCCTCCTGGGTGTGGCGATTGCGGTTGACGTTGCTCTCGGCGGAGACCCAGCCGATTTTTGCGGGGACGAGTTTGCCCGCCGCTTCGACGATGACGCCAATCAGTTTTTGCTCCAGTTGCCCGTAGTAGGCGAAGGCGTTCTGCAGTGCGGGATCCGTATTGTCTTCCACCGGCACCAATTCCAACGCCGGGCCATGGTGGGTGTGGGAGCCCACCAGAAAGACGTGCTGCACCCCGGCCTGGCGCAGCACAGCCTGCTCGATGCGACGCACCATAGGTTCGAAGGGCGCGCGGCCCAGATCGAGTCCCACGAGGACCGCGCGGGTCTCGCCCGCCTCAAAGACCAGGGCCTTCGCATAGAGCAGATCGTGAACGCCGGTCGAGTTGTTCTCCGGACGATGTTCCCTGCCATAGCCCCACATGGGCACGGAGGTCTCGGGGGTGATGTCGATCGATGCGAAGCCTGCTTTGAAGATCACCGGTTCGTCCTCCAGCGCGGATACGCGTCCAACCGTTGACAGGGCCAGGACGGCTGCGATGCCAAAATAAATTCGTTTCATTCGACTACTCCCGTTCAAGTACTCGTACCACTTTTCAATGCCTCAGGTAGGCGCCTACTGTTTTCGCAATGTCGTCGCGCACCAAAGAATACGCGCAAGTTGGGAGCGCTGGCATCCCTGCCGGCATCATGCACCGCAGGTGCATGGGTCGAATTTAGAAACTGGACCCTATGGCCGTGCAGTGGTCATTCGAAGGTGGCTGGATACACGATGAAAATATGAAGTATTACAGAAAGCTCAGGAATGCACCTTCGGTGTATTGCCGGCAGAGATGCCGGCGCTCCCAACGTGCGCGTTCCTTTTTGTGGAGCGAACTACCGACGCCAATCCGACGTCTGTGTATCTGAGTCAAGCCTACAGTGCCTGTGGCGCACCCGTAAAGTCCCGCAAGCAAATCTTCAGCGCCACAACGTTCTCCGGGACGTTTCTCATCCGCATGGCGTCTTTCTCGGTGGTTACCACGAAGCCTTCGGCGCGAAGGGCGTCTTCGGGAATAGCCGCATGATCGCGAAAGGTGCGCACCGCGTGCAAGTGGAGCCCCAGTCCTTCCAGCGTGCGGCGGAAGGCCTCCGGATTGCCGATGGCCGAAACGGCAGTGATGGGGCTTTCCCGCAGTTCATCCAGCGAGACCGGCGCGCCGTCCGCGACCCCCCAGAATCCATCGGGTGCGTGTACCGTAAAGCGCAAGGGCGTTCCCGGAACGATAGCCTTGATTTGCGCCACGAGCCCATCCAGATCGCTCGACTGATCGCAACGGGTAATCTCGATGCGCGTCGCGCGCTTCAGGGCCGAAAGGGGCTCTCGCAGAATGCCCCGAGGCACCAGATGGCCATTGCCAAAGGGGTTGGTGGCATCAATCAGACAGATATTTTCATCGCGGGCGATCTGGACGTGCTGATAGGCATCGTCCAGCACGATCACGTCGCAGCCGAGGTTCTCGATGGCAATGCGCGCACCATCGGCGCGCCGGGCCGCTTTGATCAGGGCGCATCCCGGAGCGTGGTGGCGGATAAGGGCCGGTTCGTCGCCAACCAGGCGCACCAGGTCCGCACGGGACAGGTTTGTCCCCGCCACAAAGGGCTCCCGTGTGCGGGCGCTGCCATAGCCACGGGTAATGACCGCCACCTGTTTGCCTACGGCTATCTGGGCCTGTACGCATGCGATGACCGCCGGAGTTTTGCCTGTGCCGCCCGCAGTGATATTCCCGAAGCTGATCACTTTCGCGTTAACCAGCACGGGGGCTTTCAAGTGGCGCAGGGCCATGCCCAGCCGGGTGACGGGTGTGGCGGCACGGAGCAGGAGATCCCAATTGGGTGGGAGGGCCTCTCCGCGCCGGACGCGATTGGCTATGTCGTGGAAGTCGGGCATGGGGTATCACAAGCGGGTTGACGATGGACTGCCCACGTTAGGGGAATGGGAGGGACGGTGTCAATCTGTGGGGACCGCTATGGCTACCTCGGCGCGAAGCGTTTCCCGCTCAACTGCCGGACCAGGCCTTTCAGTTCCAGCATCGTGAGTGAACTCAACGCTTCCGACACCGACATACGGGCGGCGGCGGCGATTTCATCCACGAATGAACCGTCGTTACTCAGCACATCGAGCACGGCGCGCTCCAGGGGCGTCACATTGGCGCCGGGCGACGGGGGTGTGGCGGGCTGGCCCGATGGGCGTCGCACCTCGGATTCCACCCGCGCTTGGGCCGGAGCGACCACATCGCGCGGTGCGCGAGGGGCCGGACGCGCGGGCTGGCGATTCGCCGCTTCGATATCCAGCTCCACCAGAATATCCTGGGCCGACTCCACCAGCTTGGCCCCTTCGCGAATCAGGGCGTGGGGGCCGCGACTGTTGTAGGCACCGGCTTCACCTGGCACCGCATAGACTTCGCGGCCTTGTTCGGCGGCATTGCGCGCGGTGATCAAGGCCCCGCTGCCGATGGGTGCTTCCACCACTACGGTGCCCATGGAAAGGCCGCTGATGATCCGGTTGCGAAAGGGGAAGTGGCCCTTGGAGGGTTTCACGCCCATTTCGAAGGAGGACACGACCGCGCCCTGCTGGATAATTCGGTGCATCAGCTCGGCGTTGGAAGGGGGATAGACGATATCCACACCGCAGCCCAGTACCGCAATGGTACGACCACCAGCCTCCATCGCCCCTTCGTGGGCGGCGGTATCAATACCTTCGGCCATGCCGCTGACAACGGTGATTCCCCGGGAAGCCAGTTCATAAGCCAGGTTGCGGGCCATGCGCGCGCCGTAAGCGGTCGGCTTGCGGGTACCTACGAGGGCCACCGCCTGATGGTCCGCCTCCACCAGATTACCCCGAGTAAAGAGGACGAGGGGCGGGTCGTAGATTTCCGCAAGGCGCAGGGGATAGGCCGGATCATCCATCGTCAGCAGCGAGCCGCCATATTGGTTGAGCTGCATGATCTGGCGGTCTACATCCACCACACCGCGATAGGCACGAATCCGCTCGGCCAGCTTGGGGCCCACGACTTCCGTCAGAGACGCCTCGGAAGCCCCCAGTACGTCTGCTGGCGTGCCGAAACGGGAGAGAAGCCGGATGAATAACGTCGTGCCCACCCCAGGAATCATTTTCAGGGTCAGCCACTCAAGTTGGTTTGCTGAAATTGACATGACCGATACTATGCACGAGTCCAAAGGGGTGCGTCAACCCTCTTTTTTTCCTGCTCGGCAAGTCGCGGGTACTGGATAGTCTGTTGACTAAATGGTACTTCGCCGAATATTTTGTCAAGAGTTCAGCTTTCCATCGGTGGGGCCGGGAAATTTAGTGGATCAGTCCGCAGTCATAGCAATTCCGGAGAAAAAAACTCTCAATTCTCGTGATTTTCCAAAACTTTTTTTCTGGATGCGTCCGAATTTCGGACATTATAAGCGCGTAAAGAATTGGGCTGCAAGGGGATAGGCGACAAAAACGACAATTGTTAAATTCTACCTTCGGCAGGGAATAAATAACGAATAAAGGGGTGTTTCTTTAGTAGCGTCCGACGTAGGTCATTCCCCCTGACCTGAAGGTCGCCATCAGTCAGAAATGACTGGTTCCCACCACCGGCGAGTGCAATATAACAGTTCCCCCGCTGTTTGCACTCGCCTCTTTTTTTGTCTTATAAACCCGTGCAAACAAACATGTTTGCCACGGGTTTTTCTGGAAATACCGGGTTAGGAACACGTCAGAATATTCAACGTTAACATAGTGAACCTATTGACAATCCTATAGTTATCGCATATAATGCGCCCAATGAACGGCCCACTATCCGAATCCTTGGATAGACACTCTCTGAAATCCCCTCGTTTTGTGAGTTGACTTGCAGCGTCGCCTGCACGGTAGGGCCCCAATGCAACCACGCATTTTATGCAATTCCAAAACCCGGCCACCTGAAAGGCCAATCGTATGTTACAGGAGACTATAATGACCATGAAATTCTCCACGGGACTTTGGGTATTTTCCCATCATCCCGACCGGTTCTGCCCGGAAGGATACCGTGAATCCCCGAAGGTGTCGGAGGCGATTGCCTTGGCCGCTAAGATCAAGGGCCTGAAGGCGGTAGAAGTGAGCCAGACGGACATCTCCTCCGAGATGCCCGTGAAGGAAATGAAGCGGATCCTGAAGGACAACGGGCTCGTTTGCTCGGGTGTGAACACCAATCTTGGCCACTCGCGCCGCTTCGCCCTGTCCGGTTTTGGGCACCAGCACCAGAAAACGCGCAACGCCGCTATCGATGAAGGTCGCAAGGCCACCGATCTGGCCCGCGCGCTGGGTGCGACGGAAATCACGCTGCGTCTCTACACCGATGGCTTCGACTACCCCTTCCAAGTGGACTACACGGCCCACTGGAACACGGTGATTTCCTCCATCAAGACGATTGCAAAGTACGCGTCCCCCGATATCAACGTGGCAATCGCCTACAAGCCCCGTGAACCGCGCAAGCACCTGACGGTGGCCACGGTGGGCAAGGCCCTGTCCATGTGCCAGGAAATCGCCATGAAGAATGTGGGCGTGGCCATGAACTTCTCCCACGCGATGATGTCCGGCGAGAATCCCGCCGAGTCCATCGCCTTCCTGACGCGCTCGAACAAGCTGTTTCAGATGTATTTCAGCGACGGGTACCGCCTCTGGGACGACGGCATGATGCCGGGCAGCTTGAACCTGTGGGAGACCATGGAGGCGCTGTTCTACCTGAAGTCCTCCAAATACAAGGGCTATTTCACCATCGACATGGTGCCCCAGCGCATCGAGCCGACCCACGCCCTCCAGATCGCCATCGGCAACTTGAGCATCCTCTTCAAGAAGCTCGAAAAGCTGGACACCTCCGAATTGCGGAAGGCCCAGAAGACCCTGGACGCCACCGAATCGCAGCGCATCATCCGCCGCGTCATGCTCCAGTAGTCGTTCCCCACAAAGTACGCATAATCGGCCTTGTTCTATAGAGCAAGGCCGATTTTTTGTTGTGCGGGCTTCGTGCGCCGTAGTAGGATCAACCCAGGCCCCAAACGATACGAGTCAGGAGAGAATCCCCCTGTTAAGTGGTAACACTACCGGTCTCAAGGCCAGCCATATCCGGCTCCTTGAAAACCTGTCCAAGCGCAAGACCCCGTCCGAAAGCCTTATCTCGCCCGAACTGGCGCGCGCCATCACCGAAATCGCCCGCGAGATCAACCGCCAGATTGGCCTGTTGATCGAACGCAAGGGGCGCGTCTCCGCCGTGGTGGTGGGAGATGCCAAGTCCGTCTTTCTGCCGGACATCGACCGCAAAGGCCGCAACCGCCTTTGTGGGCTGCGCCTGGTCCACACCCACCTCAATAGCGAGCCCCTTAGCGAAGACGACCTGACCGACTTGGCGCTGCTGCGCCTGGACAGCGTCGTGGCCATCGGTGTGGGCGCGGATGGCCTTCCCGGCAAGGTGTTCGCCGCCAATTTGCTGCCCGCGAATGAGGGGGATGAACCCTGGGAGAAGCACGAGTACCGCTCGGTCCACGAACTTCCCTATGACTTCCCCGCCTCCATCGGCGCGTTGGAGGACGAGTTCGCGCGCCAGAGCTGGAGCCGCGACAGCCAGGGTAACGACGACCGCGCCATCGTGGTTCATGTTTCGGACAAGGCGCCTGTCGCCGCCAAGGATTCCCTGGACGAGCTGCGCGAGTTGTGCCGGAGTGCCGGAATCAACGTGGTCCACGAACTCCAGCAGCGCCGCACGCCCGATCCGAAATACGTCATGGGTCAGGGCAAGCTGAAATCCGCCATCATCAAAGCGATGCAGGTCGGCGCGGAGACCCTCATATTCGATCTCAACCTGACGCCTTCCCAGATGAAGAGCGTGAGCGAATTGACTGATCTGAAGGTCGTGGATCGCACCCAGGTCATCCTGGATATCTTCGCGCTCCACGCCGTAACCCGAGAGGGCAAGCTCCAGGTCGAGCTGGCCCAGCTCCGCTACCGCCAGCCCTTCCTTGGCATGAAGAGCTCCGCCTTCTCCCGCCTTACCGGTGGTATCGGCGGCCGCGGCCCGGGTGAAACCAAGCTGGAAGTGGATCGTCGTCGCGCGAGCGACCGTATCGCCCGCCTGGAGCGTGAAGTGGACAAACTGGGCGAGCGGCGCGAACTGCGTCGCGGTGTGCGCCATCGCAAGGGCGTGCCGACGGTGGCGGTGGTGGGCTATACGAATGCGGGCAAGTCCACCTTGCTCAATTCGCTGACGAACAGCGACGTGACCGCCGAAGACGCGCTCTTCGCGACCTTGAATCCCGTATCGCGTCGGATCCGCTTTCCGCAGGAGCGCGAAGTCATCATCACCGACACGGTGGGGTTCATCCGGGATCTGCCCAAGGACTTGATGGCGGCTTTCCGGACGACCTTTGAAGAGCTTCATGACGCTGATTTGCTGCTTCATGTGATGGACGCGTCCTGTCCCGATCTGGAGGATAAGTACGAGACCGTCTTCAGTCTTCTTCGCGATCTGGAGTTGGAGCTTAAGCCCACCTACTATGTGCTGAACAAGCGGGACAAATGCGATCCGGACGTGCTTCAGGGCCTGGCCGAGCGCTTTCAGGGCTTCCCTATCAGCGCGTTTGATCGCGAATCCTTTACTGACCTGTTAAACCAGATGGAGGCCGACCTGTGGTCGCAAGACTTAACGCCGGCGCACTGATGCGGACGATCTGCCTTACCGTACTCTTGTTTCTTTGCGCGCTCCGTGCCATGGCGACCGTGGAGGAGGCTCAGCAACAACTGGCCTCTTACCGGGCGGTACTGACCGAAATGCAGGATGCCCTCAACCGCCAGGATGCTGCGGCCTACGAGGCTCTCCGCGATAAATCCCTGGCGGCGCTCGCGGAGACCCGAAAGGCCTTCGAGGCGGCGGATGCCGGGAACAGCGACGATCCCGCAGTGGTCTTCAGTTATGCCGAAGTCGTGAAACTGGAAGGCGATGACGATCTCGGTGCCGAAATCGCCCGAGCGGCGCTGGATAGGGGCGTGGAAAGTCCGGCCCTCTGGCGCATCTATGGTGAAATGTCTCTGGCTACGGGGCCCTCTCAGTATGCCGTGGGCGTGGAGGCCCTGCAGAAGTCCACCGCGCTGGATGGTGCAAGTCCGGAGTCCGCCGATGCCTGGTTTGCCCTGGGTCGGTACTACCTCGAACGGGAGATGCCGGACCCTGCGGGCAAAGCCTTCGCTTCCGCGCTGACGGCGAACCCAGCCCACGTTCCCGCGCAGTTGGGGGATGCGGCCGCCCGTATCTGTGCCGGTGATATTGCAGGCGCAGGCGCCATCGTGGAGCGCGTCGGACGGGCCGCCCAGCCCTACGACGTATTGCTCCGTTCCATGGTTCGTTCAGCACTTTTTGACTATGACCTTACCCGCCGTGAATTCGACGACACGCCGGAAAACCACTATGCTTTTTCGCGACTGATGTATATTGCCGGGCGCTTTCCCGAAGCCGTTCTTGCGGCGAAGCGGGCGGGGCACCTGGCTCCGGAGCGCGTGGATATCCTGAATTTTCAGAGCGCTATCCAGATCCAACTGGGCGACTACGCGGGTGCAATTCAGAGCTGTGAAGCCTCGCTCCGGGCCAAGGCTGACCAGCCCCAGATTCAGCAGACGCTGGAGCAACTGAAGCAGGCGGCGCAGGAAGCGGCACAGCAAAAGCAGGCTCCCCAGACCGGTCAGGGCAAGGGCATGTTGCGGTAGTCGTAGGGACGGACTCGCGCCCGCCACGTTGCCGAGGGAATGACACGCCGCATTATTCAGGTGTTTTTGCGTTGAAATGGGGACGTCAACGCGCGTGCCCGTCCCAGTGGATGGGTAAGGAGACTTCGGCTCCGGCGGATTATTCTCTGAGCTGCCCACGCGACACGGGGGGCCACCCCTGTTTTTCTTTGGTGGCTCCGCATCGCTGTGGGGTCCGGGAAAGCGCATCTTCGACGGGACGCCGACATGATTCCAGCATCCGAATTACTGATCAGGCCCCGAAATGGCGGCGGAAGTGCCTGTCGAAATCCTCTCCGCAACGCTGAACAGTGGGGGGGGACTCCAGGAGCATGGCCAGAGATGCAACCGGCTTATCCGCAATGCCGCAGGGGATGATCGTCTTGAAGTGGGCCATGTTGGGGGATACATTCAGCGCAATGCCGTGAAAGGTGGTCCAGCGACGCAAGCCCACACCGATAGCCGCCACCTTCGCACCCTTCACCCAGACGCCGGTCAGGCCCTCGACCCGTTCGCCTTCGAGCCCGTAGTCCGCGAGAAGATCGATTAACACGCTTTCCAGCGTACGAAGATACCAGCCTACCGAGAGTTTCCATTCGTTCAGATTGAGAATGGGGTAGGCCACAAGCTGGCCCGGACCATGGTAGGTTACGTCGCCGCCCCGGCTCGACTCAATGACCTCAATGCCCTCCGCCGCATAGGCCGCGCGCGCGAGCAGGAGGTTCTCCGCATGGGCCTCGCGTCCCAGCGTCACCACGGGGCGGTGCTCCAACAGAAATAGGGTGTTGGGCACCTCACCCATTACCACAGCCTTGTGCCGGGCCAACTGGCGCTCCAGCATGGCGGTGTAGCCCTGCGCGTCGGGAAAGCGGATAGTCTCCAGCAGATGCTCAGGCATTACCGAAAAGTTCGAGCAGGGACGCCAGCGTGACCCCTTCGAGTGTCGGTACGATGCGATCCGCGAGATGGAGTTCCTCGGCGGTAAAGGAATTGGTAACGCCGAGCACCTTCATCCCCGCGCCCCGGGCAGAGTCGACCCCCTGGATGGAATCCTCCACGGCGACACAAACCGAAGGATCCAGCTCCAGATCGTGAGCGGCCCGCAGGTAAATCTCGGGATCGGGTTTCTTGTGGGTGATCATGTCACCGTGAATCCACACGTCGAAAAGGTCCGCATTCACCCGCGCCGATTTCAGTGTCTGGGCCGACTTCTTCCCGGGGCTCGACGTGGCGATGCCCAGCTTCCAGTCGGGGGCCGCGTGGGCTGCTTCGATGAGGGCATGGATGCCGGGGAATGAAATATCCGGGTCGGTGACCAGCAGTTCCAGGAAGTACTTGTGTCGCGTTTCCACGGCCAGCGCGACATCGATATCAACCCCGTATTTCTTGCCGGGTCCGATACAATAAAGCTCCGCGCCGGTGCCGATGAAGGGGATGTAGTCCTCGGGCTGAACATCGAGATTGTAAAGCTCTTTGAACATTTTCGTGGTCGCGATAACGCTCAACCCCTCGGTATCGCCAAGGACACCGTCTACATCAAAAACAAGGCCATGCATGAGGGGAACGTCTCCAGTCTAAGGTGATCGCGAACGGGTCTTATAGGTCTTATAGGTCTAGTGGAAAACCACTGATCGGTCCGATCCGTCTGATCAGTCCGACAAGTTTTTCACACCGCTATTTCGGCATCCTCTTCTTCTTCCAGGCCGATGGCTTCGAGGATCGCTTCCTCGTCGTTCTCCACGGTCAGCGGCTCTTCGGCGGACTTAATCGCGTTGTCCGGATCCTTGAGGCCGTGGCCGGTCAGGATGCACGTCACGCGGATCTTGTCGCTGTAGGCGGGTGTCTTGTCGTCGAAGTAACCGGCAGCGGACAACTTGATCAGGCCCGCGATACCCGCCGCACTCGCCGGCTCGCAGAAGACGCCCTCCGTCGCGGCGACCTTCTGGTACGCGTCGCGAATTTCATCGTCCGTCACGGCCTCGATGAGGCCGCCGGATTCGTCGCGAGCCGCCACGGCACTTTCCCAACTGGCGGGATTGCCGATGCGGATGGCGGTGGCGAAGGTCTGGGGATTCTCCACGGGATGGCCGAGCACAATGGGTGCGGAACCGGCGGCCTGGAAGCCGAGCATGACGGGGCGGTTCGGGCTTTTCTCGGCCTGAAGGTACTCCGTGTAGCCTTTCCAGTAGGCCGTGATATTGCCAGCATTGCCCACGGGCATCGCCTGGAAATCGGGCGCGACACCACCGAAATCGTCCACGATCTCGAAGGCACCGGACTTCTGGCCTTCAATGCGGAATGGATTGACGGAATTCACCAGGGCGATGGGATGCTCTGCACAGATCTTGCGGACCTGCGCCAGGGCGTCGTCGAAATTGCCCTTGATCTGGATGACACGCGCGCCGTGGATCATGGCCTGTGACAGTTTGCCCAAGGCGATCTTGCCCTCGGGGATGAGGACGGCGCATCGGATTCCCGCCCGGGCGGCGTATGCTGCGGCCGAAGCGGAGGTGTTGCCGGTGGAGGCGCACATGACGGCCTTGTAGCCCTCTTCCACGGCCTTGGTGATGGCCATGGTCATGCCGCGGTCCTTGAAAGAGCCCGTGGGGTTCAGGCCTTCATACTTAAGCCAGATTTCGAGCTTTGGATGAATCAGGCGGCTGAGGTTATACGCCGGAATCATCGGCGTGGAGCCTTCGTTCAGCGTGATAATACAGGTATTTTCATTCACCGGCATGTACTGGCGGTAACGGTTAATCAAGCCTTCATTGCGCATCGGCGTACCTCGATCTTGCGGGGAAATCGGTGTTGGGGTTTGGGGTCAGATTCAGGCCAGGATCCGGATCATATGCGTCGGCTCATCGATGATGGGCAGGGCGTCGATCTCGGCAATCGCGGACTGCACATTGGCTTCCAGCGTCTCGTGGGTCACAATTACGACGTGGGCCGGGACGGCTTCCTGCTCTTCCTTCTGAATGCACGAAGAAATGCTGACGCCGTGCTTCCCAAGGATGGTGCAGATGGTGCCCAGAACGCCGGGGTGATTTTCCGTGGTCAGGCGCAGGTAGAAGCGGCCTTTCACGTGTCCCCCGTCGCGCACGTTAAGATGGTGGGAGTAGCGGAAGGGTGCATGGGCCGGTGCGCCATTCAAGCGGGCGATATCCACAATATCCGCGACCACGGCGCTGGCGGTCGGAAACTTGCCCGCGCCGCGACCGTAGTAAAGCGTGCCATCAGCCACATCGCCTTTTACGTAAACTGCATTGAATTCATATTTCACGGCGGCGAGCAGGTGAGAATCCGGCACAAGGGTGGGGTGGACCCGCACCTGAATATCTTTGTCGGCGCGCTCGATGACGGCCAGCAGTTTCAACTGGTAGCCCATTTCCGCGGCGTAGGCCACGTCGAGATGGGTCACCTTGGTGATGCCCTCGACGTATATGTCTTCCAGCTTTACCGGCGTGCTGTAACACAGGCTCGCGAGGATCTGGCACTTGTGGGCCGTGTCATGGCCCTCGATGTCGAGGTCCGGCGGGGTCTCCGCGAAGCCCTTTTCGATGGCCTGCTGGAGCGCGGAATCAAAATCGAGCCCCGCGATCGCCATATTGGTAAGGATGTAGTTGCAGGTGCCGTTCAGGATGCCATAGACCGCCTGAATATTGTTGGCGGCGAGGCTCTCGCGGATGGCCTTGATGATAGGGATGGTTCCGGCTACCGCCGCTTCGAATCGCAACTCCACGCCGTTTTTCACGGCGGCCTCGTTGAGCTCGGGACCCGCCTTGGCCAGGAGCATCTTATTGGCGGTCACGACGTGCTTGCCGTTGTTCAAAGCTTCCAGGATAAAGGTCCGGGCGGGTTCGTAGCCACCGATGAGTTCACAGACCACATCGACTTCGGGGTCGGCGATCAGCGTGCGCGCGTCGTTGCTTACCGTGATGCCATCCAGCGTAAAGTTGGCCAGCAGACTCTGGTTCAATTCCGCCACATGGACCAGCCGCACGTCCGCGCCAGTCTTGTCGGCAATGACACCCTGATGGGACATGAGCGTTTCGATCACGCCTCCGCCCACAGTGCCGGCACCGATTACACCTACCTTTACCGCCATTTCTTATCCTTTCCGAATTTTATATGCCGTGCGTTTCCGAGAGGATTGCACGCCTGTCCGGCCGAGATCCCGGTTTATATTTCACAGAAGTCTGCGATAGTGCGTATCATCGCCAAATCTTCTGGCGTGAAAACACAGCCGGGACGGCTGGGCCACATTCTTCAAATCGCTGCTATGCGCCCTGCTCTACTTCGAAAATGCATATCACATCGCCGACCTTGACCTTGTCGCCGACTTGCACCCGATGCTCCACCAGCGATCCGGCGTAGGGGGCGGGCAGCACAAAGGCCGCCTTGTCTGTCGTAAGCTCGATCAGGTCATCGCCTTCGGCAATCGGTCCGGGAACCGCATACCACTCCGTGATGGTCCCACCGGCTACGGCATCGTCGTCATCGCCCAGGCTGGGCAGGTGTATCTCAATCCGCATGGGAAGCACTTTCCAATTCATTCGTGGCCATACGCGCCTGCGCGTAGTCCGATTCCAGTAGAGCTTCGGAACGATAGGAGCTCCGCACAAAGGGCCCAGCGACGGCAAAGCCGAAACCGATGCTCCACGCCAGCGCCTCAATTTCCTTGAAACGCTCGGGGGAGATATAGGCCTGCACCGGGAAATGCTTCGGCGTGGGCTGGAGGTATTGGCCGATACTCACCGCATCGCACCCGGCCGCTTTCAAATCCCGCAGTGTCTGCTCGATCTCGTCGGGCGTTTCGCCGCAACCCAACATGAAGGCCGACTTGATGAAGCGACCTTCGCTGAGCTCCCGTGCGATGCGGAGCACCTCCAGGGACTGCTCGTAGGTAAAGCGGCGATCCCGAATACGGGAGAAGACGCTCTTCACCGTTTCAATATTGTGACTGAAAATTTCCGGCCCTGCGGCCTGCACCAACGCGATATCTTCTCGCTTGCCGTCGAAGTCCTGCACCAGCACTTCGATGGTCGTTTCCGGCGTGGATTCCTTGATGGCGCGGATGGTTCGGGCGATATGCCCGGCCCCGCCGTCCGGCAGGTCGTCGCGCGTAACCGAGGTCAGTACGGTGTGCTTCAATCCCAGACGTTTCACGGCCTCCGCGATGTGTTCGGGCTCATCAAGATCCAACTCGCCGGGCCGGCCGCTGTTCACCGCGCAGTAGGAGCAGTGACGCGTGCAGGTATTTCCCATCACCATGAAAGTGGCCGTCTTACGGCCCCAGCATTCGGACTGGTTGGGACAGTGGGCGCTCTGGCAGACGGTGTGCAATCGGAGATCGCCCAACAGCGACTTTACTTCACTGAAGGCTTCGCCCGAAGGCCACGGCTGGCGGATCCATCCAGGAAAGGTCTTGGGGGGCTGTGTCTTAATCATGGCGATACATATACCGGTGCGTTGAAACAGGGATTTCCATACGGGCCGGAATTATAACACGTCGGGACACAGGGATTGAATAGCGGGAGTCTTGAGGGATGAGTCTGTAGCCTGGGAGAAAAATGGGCCTTATGGGTCGTTATCAGATGAAGTCTAATATGACCTCACCATACGATCCATAAGACCCATAAGCTTGCCGAAAAGTCCCTGCCCTCCAGACTTGCCCCACTGGGCTCATTACTGCATCTGTACCTGCACTTGAGGCACGTCATCGACGAGTGGTATTTCCAAGGGCTTCCCAGGAATCTTCACCGGATCGTCCACTTCGCGAAAGTCGAAGAACTGTTTCTGGACCGCGTTGCCGATATCATTCAACTGGACCTGCAGGGAATCCACGAACTCATGGAGCCCCAAGTCAATGATGTCCTCCACCCGCGCGCAGGCGAGCTTGGAGCGAAGTCGGTCGCAGCAGCGTTCCGCGTCGTTGGTGTAGAGGAAAGGCGGCGAACCGGACACGTAGGCGATCGAGGTCTGGAGCCGGTCGACGCAGTACTTCACCGAACGGGGGAATCCATAGCCGAGCAGCAACAGATCGACGACGTTGGGCGGCGTAATGGGGCCGTAGTGCTGGCGATACGCCTGCAGGGCGCTGGCGCTCCGCAGCAGGGCCGACCACTGGATGTTGTCGTGGGGCGAGCCTACGTCCTCGACCTTCGGCAGCAGATAGAAATACTTAACATCCAGAATGCGCGAAGTTTTGTCGGCGCGTTCCAACATGCGGGCGATGCGGCTGAAGTGCCAGCCCTCGTCATGCATCATGGTGGTGTAGCTTCGCCCGATAAACTCGTTGCTGCCCTTGACCACGAACTCCAGGAACTCGTGGGGGGATTCCAGCACCTCGTTGGTCAGGGTCGCTCGTTCAACCTCATGGTAGAATTTGTTGACGTGTTCCCAAATTTCGGACGGAATGATCTCGCGGACGGAGCGGGCATTCTCCCGGGACTGGCGCAGGCAATTGTAGATACTGTTGGGATAGTTTCGGTCACACGCCAGAAAACGCACGACGTTGTCCTGCGATACACCCGAATAGTGCTCTTTGAAATAGTCCTCGTCCGCCATGATGCTGATCAGCGGGCCCCACTGGGGTTCTGACGAAGCATCGAGGGTGAGATGCCAGTTTACATTGACGACACGGGCCACATTTTCGGCCCGTTCCATATAGCGGCACATCCAGTAAATGGATTCTGCGACACGGCTCAGCATATGCGGTACTTCCTTCCTTGGACTATTCGGCCAACACCCAGGTGTCCTTGCTTCCGCCACCCTGAGAAGAGTTTACCACGAGCGAGCCTTTTTTCAAGGCGACGCGCGTGAGGGCGCCGGGGAGCACGTACTGGTCCTCGCCATAGAGGGCGTACGGCCGCAGATCCACGTGCCGCCCCTCAAAGCCGTCTTCGCAGAGCGTGGGGAGGCGTGAAAGGCTCAGCGTGGGCTGGGCGATGTAGTTGCGCGGGTTGAGTTTGATTTGCTCGCGGTACGCGTCGTGTTCAAGCCGCGTGGCGTGGGGGCCCACCATGATGCCCGCACCGCCCGATTCGTTGGCCGGCTTCACCACCAGATGCTGAAGATTGTCGCAGACATAGCCCATGTCTTCCGGGTTGTCGCAGAGGTAGGTGGGCACATTGGGGATGATGGGTTCCTCGCCCAGATAGTACTTGATGATCTGGGGGACGTAGGCATAAATCACCTTGTCATCGGCAACGCCCGTGCCGGGGGCGTTGGCCAGAGCAACCCGGCCTTCACGATAGACATCCATCAGGCCCGGCACCCCCAGGCAGGAGTCCGGACGGAAGCACAGGGGATCGATGAAATCATCGTCTATACGACGGTAGATGACGTCCACGCGCCGAAAGCCGCGGGTCGTGCGGGTCTTCACATAGCCATCCATGACGACCAGATCGCGGCCCTCGACAAGTTCCACGCCCATCTGGTGCGCCAGGAAGGAATGCTCGTAGTAGGCGCTGTTGTAGATGCCGGGGGTAAGCACGGCCACGGTGGGGCGCTCCACCCCTTCGGGCACGAGGTGCAGAAGCATTTCCAGGAGCTTGCTCGGGTACTCTTCCACGGGACGAACCTTCCCGACGCCGAAGAAGTTCGGCAGGGTCCGCTTCATGATGTCGCGGTTCTCAAGCACATAGGACACGCCCGAGGGGCAGCGCAGGTTATCTTCGAGCACGTAAATCTGGCCATCCTTGTCCCGGACCAGGTCGGTGCCGGTGACGTGGGCCCAGATACCCCGGGGCGGTTTGAGTCCGATGCACTCGCGACGGAACCCGACGGAGGATTTCACCAGCGCCTCGGGAATGGCCTTGTCTTTCAGGATCTTCTGATCGTTGTAGATGTCCTGCAGAAAGGCGTTCAAGGCGAAGATGCGCTGCTTGAGACCCTGCTCAATCCAGTTCCACTCCGTGGCCGGTATAATCCGTGGGATCAGATCAAAGGGAAAAATCCGCTCCGTGTTTCCGTCTTCCGTCTTCAGCGTAAAGGTAATGCCCAGCTCGCGCAGGGTGCGCTCCGCGCTGCGCTGGCGCTTCACGAAATCTTCCTTGCTGATGGAAACGAGCTTCTCAACGATATTTTTCATGCCCGAGCGCGGCGCGCCCGTATTGTCGAGCATCTCGTCAAAAAAGCCCTCGGTCTCATAGACATCGAGAATTTTCATGGTGTGTATCCTTCTCTTGGTGAATTAAAGGAATCTGGTTTCGCACATGGGTTAAATTGCGTTCTATGCTTCTTCGCGTTTCGGGGGGCCATCAGGCAAGCGGGAGGTCCCTCCGAAGATCCAGCGTCCATGGGTATTCGGCACAGCAATCAGCGCGCCTGAGCTTCATGTGGCCCGGCGTGTGACCGATGGGGCTGAAACGGGCCTCACGGCGGGCCTCGGCCTCATAGGCGTTGACGGGGTGCGTCTCATAATTGCGCCCGCCGGGGTGGGCGGGCCAATAGGTGCAGCCGCCCAGAGAGCGCTCGTTCCACGTGTCCAGCAGATCGAAGACCAGAGGAGCGTGGGTGGGCACCGTGGGGTGCATACCGTTTGGCAGGGACCACGCCTTGAAGCGGATACCCGCCACAAACTCACCGGCCGTGCCGGTGGGATGGAGCGGCACTTCTACGCCGTTGCAGGCGACTTTGTGGCGGCTGTCGATCAGGCCGCGCACCCGGAGCTGGACACGCTCCAGGGAGTTATCCACAAAGCGCGAGGTCCCGCCGGGGCCGGGCTGTTCGCCGAGGACGTGCCAGGGCTCAAGCGCGCCGCGCAATTCGAGGTGTACGCCTGCTTTGGCCACTTCGCCATAGAGGGGAAAGCGAAACTCGAACTGGGGTGAGAACCATTCGTCTTCGAAGGGAATCTCCTGTCGGCGCAGGTTCAGCAGCACGTCCTTGAAATCTTCCCACACAAAATAGGGGAGCACGTTGCGGTCGTGAAGGGCGGTATTCCAGCGCACAAGGGGGAAATCATAGGGGCGCTCCCAGAAGGTCGCCACCAGGCTGCGGATGAGCAGTTGCTGCAGGAGATTCATCTGGGGATGGGGCGGCATTTCGAAGGCGCGAAGCTCCAGCAACCCCAACCGCCCCCGGGAAGAGTCGGGCGAGAAGAGCTTATCAATGCAGAATTCGGTCCGGTGGGTATTGCCGGTGACGTCCACCAGGATATTGCGAAAAGCGCGATCAACCAGCCAGGGCGGCGGATTCTCTGCGCCACGGAGGTGATCGAATGCAACTTCAAGCTCCGAAACGAGATCATTGCGGGCCTCGTCGATGCGGGGCGCCTGGCAGGTCGGTCCGATGAAGTTACCGCTGAAGAGGTAGGAAAGACTGGGATGATTGTTCCAAAAATTCAACATGCTTTTGAGCACGTCTGGACGGCGCAGGAAAGGGCTCTCGGCCGGGGTGGAACCACCCAAAACAATATGGCAGCCGCCGCCGGTACCCATGGCGCGACCATCGATACCGTACTTCTCCGCACTGAGCCGGCACTGGCGGGCCTCTTCATACAGCGTCGTGGAAAACTCGCTCAACTCGCTCCAGTTGCGGGCCGGATGAATGTTTACCTCAACCACGCCGGGATCGGGCTGCACGCTGAAATGGGAGAGTCGCGGATCGAAAGGGGGCGAGTAGCCTTCGATGAGGACGGGCATTTCCAGCGCCGCGGCGGTATCTTCGACCGCGCGGACCAGAGCGAAGTAGGCCTCGGCCGACTCCACCGGCGGCATGAAGACATGGAGCCGTCCCTTGCGCGGTTCGACGCACAGGGCCGTGCGAATCACGGGTTCCCCCTGCTCGGCCCCTTCGAGGAAGATGTTCTGCTCCATGCGCGCGTTCGCGCGTCCCGGAGGGCTTTCCACCCGCAGAGGCGCAGCCATGCTGAGCGGCGGCGCGCCCATCGGATCGCGGTCGAAGATGTGGTGCCGCGCGAGTTCAGGTTCATACGGCAGGGCGTCCAACGGGAGGCGGAACCCCATGGGGGAATCACCCGGCAGCAGGTAGAGCCGCTCCGACCTGAGGTGCCAGGTGCCGCTCTTCCAAGCCAGACCGCCGTCGCGTTTTTCCATGCGGATGGGCAGCACCAGTCCGGTTACGCTGTCGAGACCCTGCTCGTACACCTGGGCCAGGCGGTTACGCTCCACCGGGTCTTCCAACTTGCTGTCGAAGGGATCGGTATTGACGGGCAGGCGCCGCTCTTTCCAAAGGTAGTAGAAGGCGTCTTCATAGCCGGGAATTAGATAGGACGAATCCACGCCGAGCACGCGGGCGAGGTGTTCGCCGAAAAGTTCCGCGTGATCCGCGGTAATGCCATAATCCCGAAGGGGATTGGCCATCCAGCGCGGGGTGCGCCACAGCGGCGTGCCGTCATCGAGCCAGTAGCAGTCCATAGACCACCGGGGCAGGGGCTCACCGGGGTACCATTTCCCCTGGCCCAGGTGCTGGACCGGGTTCTGGGCGAAGCGTTTGCAGAGGCGCTCGAAAAGCTGGAAGGCCAGGTTGTACTTGCCTTCGCCCAGGGCTTCGCCATGCCACATGGGGCTTTCCCGGTCCTCCGCCGCGACGAAGGTCGGTTCCCCGCCCATGGTGAGACCCACGCCGAGGCGCTCCAGTTTCTGATCGACCGTGCGGCCCAGCGTGTCAATGTGGATCCACTGATCCGGCGAAAAGGGCTTGGTCACACGGGGGGACTCGTAGACGCGCCGGACGGACATGTCGAAGGAAAAGGTTGTTTCGGCGATGCCAGTACTGCCGGTAATGGGTGCCGCAGAGACCGGGTCCGGGGTGGAGGCCAGGGGCAGATGCCCCTCGCCAGCGAGCAACCCGGAGGTAGGATCCAATCCGACCCAGCCCGCTCCGGGGAGGTAAACCTCGGCCCAGGCATGCAAATCGGTGAAATCCTGGGTAGCCCCGGCGGGGCCCTCCAACGGCTTCTCATCCGGCACCAACTGGATCAGGTAGCCGCTGACAAAACGGGCCGCAAGACCGAGATTCCGCAGGATCTGCACCATGAGCCACGCGGAATCGCGGCAGGAGCCGCTGCGCTTCTTCAGCGTTTCCTCGCAAGTCTGAACGCCCGGCTCCATGCGGATCCGGTACTCGATGTCCTGGCTCAGCCGATGGTTCACGGCGACAATATAGTCAATGATCTGCTGCTTTTCCCGTGGGACGCTCGCGAGATACTTGCACATGAGGGTGCCCGGCGGCTGAATTAACAGGTAGGGGGCCAGGTCCTTGGCCGTCGCTTCGTCGTAATTGAAGGGATAGGTATTGGCGTAGTCATCCAGAAAGAAATCAAAGGGATTGACGATGGCCAGTTCGGCCACGAGGTCCACATCGACAATCAGGGACTCGGCGGGTTCGGGGAAGACGAGGCGGGCGAGGTAATTGCCGTGGGGGTCCTGCTGCCAGTTCAGGAAATGTTCGCGAGGCTGGACCTTCAGGGTGTAGCTGCTGACGGTCGTCCGACAGTGGGGCGCGGGCCTTAATCTTACAATATGGGGGGACAATCTTACCAAACGGTCATATTCGTAGCTTGTCCGATGATGCAACGCGACGCGAACGCCCATACAATCAGCTCTCTTCCTGTGCTCGATTCACGGGGTGAATCGGAGTACAACGTTAAAAATAGGGGCAAAAACCTCGATAATCAGTGTGATAGCGCCCCGGTACGCGGACCCGGCCCATATTCGGGCCCGACTTGCCGGTAGCAACTGGCACATTGACTTCGCCTGTATAGAGCAAGTAATGTGCCAGTGTAATTTGATGGCACAAACCTTGCTCATGAGACGGGTTAGAGCTTTGTGTGCAACGGGTACTGGGAAAGAGCATGTTTCAAGAGCAAGGAAACCGTTGGGCGAAGTCACCGGGTGGGACGTTGAACAACCTCATACAGGAATACAGCACGGTTGCCGGTTCCAATGATGAACTGCTGGATTCTCACGGAAAGATCCGCCCGCACTGGCAGTGGATTACCGACGCCCTGGGTGAATTACCCTCGTCGACGCTCTCGGAGCGCCGCAGGCAGGCCGAGGACATGGTCCGCCAGCACGGTATTACGTATAACGTGTACAGTGACGCGAAGGGCATGGATCGCCCCTGGGCGCTTGATGTGCTCCCCGTGGTGTTGCCGCTGGAGGAGTGGGCCCGGATTGAACAGGGGGTTCGCCAGCGCCTTTACCTCCTCAACCAGATACTGGCCGATGTGTACGGTCCAGGAAATCTCGTGCGGAATGGCTTGTTGCCCCGCGAGTTTGTTTATGCAAACCCCCAGTTTCACCGGGCCTGTCATGGTATCTTACCAGCGCGTCATGGGCACATCGCCCGCTACGCGGTCGATCTGGTTCGCGACGCCTCCGGGCAGTGGAAGGTCTATAGTGATCGGACCCAGGCGCCCTCGGGCGCGGGCTACACACTCGAAAACCGGGTCGTCATGGCCCAGAGCTTTCCGAACCTATTCTCCGAAGGCAAGGTGGAGCGGCTCGCGGCTTTCTACGAAGCCTTTCACAGCACGCTGCGGGAAATGGCGCCGGGCGGCAACCCCAACCCGACCATTGTCCTCCATACGCCGGGCCCCCTGAACGAGGTGTACTTTGAGCATGTTTATCTGGCGCGCTACCTGGGTATTAATCTGCTCGAAGGCGCGGACCTGACCGTTCGCGACAATCACGTGTACCTGAAGACGATTCAGGGACTGCGTCGCGTGGACGTGCTTTTGCGCCGCATCGACGACGCCTTCAGCGATCCCCTGGAACTGCGCAAGGACTCAACCCTGGGGCTGGCCGGACTGCTTCAGGCCGTGCGCAGTGGGAATGTCGCCGTTTGCAATGCCGTGGGCAGCGGCATGCTTGAAGTGCCCGCCCTGGCGGCCGTACTGCCGGCCGTCGCCCGGCACCTCACCGGCAGCGATCTCTCCCTGCCCTCCGTGCCCGCACGTTGGGGCGCCTGCGCCGAAGACCGGGCCTGGATGGAAGCGAATTTTGAATCCCTCCGCCTTCTGCCGGCCTTCGCGACGGGGGCCATACACACCATCAAACCCGGCGAGATGTCCGATCTGGAGCGGGAACGCTGGCGGTCCAACTGGCGCGAGCGCCCCCATGATTTTGTCTCGGTCGATCCCGTATCGCCATCAA
Organism: Candidatus Hydrogenedentales bacterium; assembly: GCA_942492815.1. Classification (GTDB taxonomy): domain Bacteria; phylum Hydrogenedentota; class Hydrogenedentia; order Hydrogenedentales; family JAEUWI01; genus JAEUWI01. The sequence continues at coordinate 2,400,330 of OW818658.1, forward strand.
CCGCTCCCGTTTTCACGGGCGATCACCTGGTGCCCAACAGCCTCGTGCTCCGGGTCTATGCCGTGGGCGGTGAAACGCAGGACAGTATCCGCGTGCTGCCCGGCGGGCTCGCGCGGGTCAGCCCGAAGGAAGACATCTTCGACATTTCCATGCAGCAGGGCTGCGGGAGCAAAGACATCTGGGTGATGACGGAAGGGGAGACGCCCTTCCGGAGCCTGCTTCAGGATCGGGGCGTGCCCCTGGCAATCCGGCGCTCTCCCGGCAACCTTTCCAGCCGCCTGGCCGAAAACCTGCTCTGGCTTGGCCGCTACTGCGAACGGGCAGAGGCCACGGTGCGTTTCCTGCGCTATCTCCTCAACCAGTGTACGGACGAGGCGGGTTATCGGAGTATTGGTGAACTGCGCTCTCTGTTGCGGGCCGCCCCCAGAGGACTCTTCGGCAAGCACGCCGACGAACAGATGAGCGCCATGTGGACCAAGCAGGTCAGCGAGGACAGCAATACCTATGACTGGCTGCTCTCGCTGGACCGCGTCCAAACGGTCATACTGGATGCCGTTTTTAACGCGCAGCAGCCCAACACGGTGGCCAGCAATATCATGGCGATCCGCCGCACGGCCTGGGTCGTCCGGGAGCGATTCTCCGAGGATGACTGGCGAATCCTGAACAGCTTTACGCTGGAATTCATGCAATTGCAGGAACGACGTACCCGCCCCGGCCTTGGCGAGGCACTCTACGCGATGAACCAGCTCGTCCGGGGCTTTGCGGCCTTCAGCGGGCTGCTCAGCGAGAACATGACCCGTGAATCGGGCCAGGTCTTTCTCGACATGGGCCGACGCCTCGAACGGAGCAGCCAGACCACCAACGTCGTGTTTCAAACCTTGGAACGGGCCACCGAGCACGAGGAGGCCCTGCTCCAGTCGCTGCTGGCCATCTGCGACAGCCCCATGACCTACCGGGCCCGCTACGGTTCGGTGTTCCAAGCCGCGCCGGTCATCGATCTGTTGGTCTGCGACGATACGAATCCCCGTTCGGTCGCCTTCCAGTTGAGCCAGCTCATCAAGCATGCGAAGCGCCTGCCCAAGGCGGGTGGTGCGGGCCTTTTCAATAGCGAGGAGCGAATCATCGAGCGCATCAATACCGAAATTCGGACGGCCGACGCCAATGATCTGGCCCACGCCGACGAAGACGGTGTTCGAGAGGGACTCCATGCGCTGCTGCTGAAGCTGCATGCCGAACTGCCGAAATTTGCCGACCTTCTGGAACAGCGCTACTTTATTCACACGGCCCCCGCGCGGCCGCTGGAAGAAGTGCGGTGAGAAAAGTGAATTATGAATTGAGAATTATGAGTTAAGATTTTGGAGACTCTGAACGTGATCAACGTCTACCGGCATCGCCGACGAGACATCATTCGTAATTGTTAATTCTTAGTTCCTCCGAGGGCCAATGAAGTATCGAATCACCCATACCACCAAATACAAATACGAGGGCAAAGTGCCCATCGGCTACAACCGGGTCTATCTGACGCCCCGCACGTGTTCCGGGCAGGAATGCCTTCGTTCGCAACTCGCGGTCGAGCCCGTGCCTGCGGTGTTCGGCCAGCGCAGCCGGGATTTCTATGGCAACGAGGTGGTTTTCTTCACCGTGCAGGAACAGCACGATGTGCTCGAGATCACGGCCCGCAGCGAAGTGCGCTTGAACCCCGTGCTCACCATTGACCCGGAATCCACCGCCCCCTGGGAGGAGGCCCTGCGCCTGGTTCGCGAAAGCAAGGACCCCGATACCCACGACGCGTTGCAGTTCACCTATCCCGCGGAGACCGTGGCGGTGTCGTCCGCCCTTCGCGACTACGCCCGGGAGTCCTTCACACCCGGCGCGCCCCTGCTGAAGGCGGCCGCCCACCTGATGACCCGGATTTTCAAAGAGTTCGCCTATGACCCGAATGCCACCACCGTGACCACGCCGGTGGAGGAGATTCTGGAAAAGCGCCGCGGGGTCTGTCAGGATTTCGCCCACCTCCAGATCGGCTGTCTTCGCGCCCTCGGTTTGCCCGCGCGCTACGTGAGCGGCTACGTGGCCCCCAAGCACGCCGACTCCGGCCAGGCCTACGTCGGCGCCCAGGCGTCCCACGCGTGGCTTTCCCTCTACACCCCCGGCGCGGGCTGGGTCGATCTTGACCCCACCAACAACTGCCTCCCCTCCGTCGAGCACATCACCGTGGCCTGGGGCCGCAACTACGACGAGGTCAGCCCCGTCCGCGGGGTGATCCTCGGCGGCGGCACGCAACACTTATCCGTGGAAGTGGATGTGGCCAGAATAGCGGAGTAACAAGGGGACTGCCACGACGGGGACTGCATCCACCTGGCACATGACACCAAAAATAAGACATGTCGAAAGGCCAGGCGGTGGCTGTCCCTATTTATTCCTGGAGCCCGAATCCGCACAGGCGTAGGTCATTAAACTTTCCAAACGAATCCTTGCGCAAGAGGGTTCATCAGCACGGACACCGAGGTGTCCGCGCCTTTTTTTCTTCCGTGAAGCTACATTCTTTCGTTGCATATTCGATAGACTATGACACGGAGGAGTAACTGTAATGACGGAATCCAATCCCCGTATCTCAGTATTGCCCTGGTGGCAGCCCGTCCTTTTCACGGCCATGGCCGGGGGACTCGGCTGGGGCATTCGCGGCCAATATGGTCACGAGACCGGCGCCATGATTGCCGGGGTCCTCGTAAGCCTCACGCTCGCATTCCTGTTCTGCCCCGGCGCGTCCTCAGTGCAGGTCGCTCGCGCCGTTGCACTCGGCACCGTGGCCATGGGCATCGGCGGCACCATGACCTACGGCGTGACCCTGGGGCTCACGCAGAACCCGGAAGTAATCGGCAACTGGAGCGCGCTGCGGTGGGGTCTCCTCGGCTGCTGCGTCAAAGGGGCCGTCTGGATAGCGTTCGCCGGGCTCTTCCTGGGGATAGGTCTGGGTGGAAAGCGCTACACGCCGCGCGAGATGCTGCTGCTTCTGCTTGTGATGCTTGGCGCGGCCTGGATTGGCATACGTCTGTTAAATCGGCCCTTCGATATTGAGGCGGGGTTGCATCCAGTTATCGATTTCTCTTCGATCTGGTATTGGGCCCCGGAGTCCAAGTCCGAACCTCGGGCGGAATACTGGGGCGGACTGTATTTCGCCTTTATCGTGGGAATGCTCTACTGCGCGTGGCGCAAGCGAGATACCCTTGCCCGCAATCTGGGCCTGTGGGGGCTATTGGGCGGCGGGCTGGGCTTTCCCCTGGGGCAGACGTTGCAGGCGTATCACGCGTGGAATCCGGCGTATTTTGCCCAGGGCATCTGGCAGAACCTCGATCAGTACATGAACTGGTGGAACAACATGGAGACCACCTTCGGCTTTATCATGGGCGGCGTTCTGGGGCTGGGACTCTGGTTAAACCGCCGGTCCATCACCCTGGAGCCCGAGAGCGACGAAGCGACCCTGCCCCCGAGCCTCGAAGTTGCCTTAATGCTCGTCCACGCCTTTCTCATCGGCTGGATGGCCTTCTTCGCAGGCTGGGCCGAGGCAATCTATGATTTCGGTATCGTTATGGCGGTCGTCCCCTTCGTCGCCAACGTGCGCGGGCGACTCTGGCCCTGGTTTCAGATATTCACCATCACCTTGCTGCCCAACGCGGCCAGCACGATCAACGATCTGGTGGTGAACGAACCGATCATCGCTCCCGCTCCGGGCTGGCTCCTGTACTTCGTCCTTCCCCTCGCCGCGGCCACGGGACTCGCCCTTTTTTACGCCCGTCGCACATTACAAGGTCACCTGCGCCCCGAATTCCTCTCCATCGCGTTGCTCTTCAATATCTGGGTCTACTTCGCACTGAACTGGGCCATTTTCAGATATCCCTGGCCCTGGACGGAATGGACATCGAGAACACCGAACGGAATGGTGTTCACCCTGTTTGCCGTTGCCCTGACAGCGATGGTGTGGGTCCACCGCCCGCAGAGGACGACGGCGATGCCGGGGTAGGGGGGGCACATTGACAGCGGGCATCGTGGGCTGGGGATGGCGCCGGGCGTGATCGCTTTGTCTCACCATCTTCCCGTCAATGGTTTCGCGCACTATGCCCGGCGACAGTTCGGAAGCCAGATTTTTCAGCACGGTCTATCCTTCGGAGAACCCGCTCAAAACGGGGCAAAGTGCCTCTTGTACCGGGCAGTGGCGGCGCGTATTGTGAACTTTGGAACCGGCGGTGATACTTCAGTGGCAGCGGGAGAAAGAAACAAAGAGGGAGCATGCGGAATGGACGAGTGGGCTCGACAGGCATGTTGGATGACGGTTCTGATGCTCGCGCTCGCGTGCGTCGCATACTTGACGCTGAAATACGACGGGGAACCACCGAACACGGGGCAGCCCCCCAATGCGCCCACCGCGCGTTCTGCGGAACGTGTGACATCTCCCAAGGAGACGCCTGAGCCCGTGCCAACCGCACAACCCTCGAATTCCGCGTTGTCCCAGGATGAAGCACTTGCGTCAGAGGACGAGACCACACAGATCATCCCAATCGAGAGCAGTTCCAAACGTCCTCAAGGCAGCGCCCGCATCGAGGGCGTGGTCGTGGACAAATACGGCGCGCCCCTTCCCAACATGTATGTGAGCATGGCCATGCTACTTGACGAGATGGTGCCTGGCGTCTTTCCCTGGACTCCCACGGATATCGAAGGGAGGTTCTCTGCGGAGAATCTCGTGGCCGGAAGCTACAAGCTGATGGCGCTCCCCGTTGGTTCAACTGTTTTCAATATCGATTCCGGGAGCCGAGAATTTGCCCTGCGGGAAGGACAGGCCCTCACCGACGTACGCATCGTATACGAGGGCATTTCGGAGCGGACCATCTCGGGGCGCGTTACCAATCCCGCCGGCGATCCGGTGGAAGGTGCGTCTGTTTTGGGTGACGAGTTTTTCACCCGCCAGGCAACTACGAAGACGGACGCGTATGGAAATTATGTGCTGGACTTCGTGTCCAATGCGAACTGCCGGGTATCCGTAACTCACGAAGACTATAGTGTGCAGGAGGCCGAGGGGGTAAAATCGGGTGTCCGAAATCTGGATTTTGTCCTCCTGAGCCGCGGGGTTATTGAAGGGCAAGTGCTGGACGCGAGCACAGGCCAACCGCTCACCGAGTTCGAAGTGGGCCACAGATTGCAATCCGCTCGGGATCCATCCGTAGGCTATGTGACCGTCTCGGACAGAGACGGGCATTTCGTGCTGGACAACATCGACGTGGGTACGTTAAACGTCTATGTCCGAGCGAAAGGCTACGCTCCAGGCTGGGTGGAGTCGATTCAAGTCAATCCGGACGAGGTAACCGGGGGTGTTGTTCTTCGCTTGAATCATGGAGCGACAATACACGGCCGGGTTGTTTCCACGGAGGGCGCACCCGTATCCGGCGCACAGTTGCGGCTTGAGAGACCGCGCGACCGTGAGGTACTGCCGCCGGGGCTCCTTTCGGAGTACGAGAGCATAGTGCAATCAGGAGAGGACGGTCATTTTACTCTGGAAAACCTTCAGACGGGTTTTACCCACCTTACGGCGGTACATTCCGACTATTCGGACATCACGGTACCCTTTAGCATTGCCGAGGGACAAACCACTTCCGTGGATATCGTCATGACCGGTCTCGCGGTAGTGGAGGGCACCCTATACGCCAACGGCGAGCCTGCGGCGGGCCAGAACGTGGAAATTCACGCCCAGTCCTATACGGTTTCTCTAAGCGGCAATTATTCCGGCAAGACCGATGAGAACGGGTATTACAGAATCGCGGACGTTCCAGCGGCGAAAATCACGGTGCATGCATCGGTCAACGTGGGCGGATCACGCCGGGTGGTGACGGCCGATGCGCAGACCGCGCCCGGCCACACGACGGAAGTGGATCTGGAGGCTCAATTCGGCACATCGTCGATCGAGGGAAGCGTTACGTGGGGTGGCGAAGTGATCGCCAATATGCCTATCAGTGCGATTGCCAGTGAGAGCAAAGACCACGCCAGTAGCCATATTACTTCCGACGGGAACTACCGCATAGACGGCTTATACGGCGGCGAATACAGGCTCTACATTGTGGACACACGGACGGGAGAACCAAAGGTCCTCGGTTCGGCACAAGTAAGCGTGGAGGAGGGAAAGACGGCAGTCGTAGATATCGAGACGATTGGAGATGCCGATGAAAATACAGAAACAGGGGCACCCAGCGATGCCGAGTAGCGGAATAGACGAAGAGTGGCCGTTGAATATTGAGCGGCTTTCCGTGTCAATCGTATTTCTTGTGGCTCTTGCGGTGAGAGACGCTCTCTGATAGTTTGGAGAGGACATGGACTTACGTCGGACTACGCGATCGGCATCATGATTCGTAAACTTGGCAGAGGGAGCAACCGCATGTCGCAGACACAACTGAAGCCTCATCTTCCATTCGTGCTACTCCTGACCATAATGTCGCTGGGGGGCCTTTGGTACCTGGCCAATCGCGGAGGGGCGGAATTGCCCGTAATGACTCCCGCAGTGGCACAGACCCCTGCGGTGGAACAACCTCAGGAGGCGGCGCCAGACCTGCAGGTTCGGGCGCGGCCTCCCGAATCGCCGTTGTGGGATGTGACCGCGACACGGAATACCGGCATGAAAGCGCTATTCGCCCAACTGGAGGCGGGGGCGGAATCTCAGAAAGGCGACGCCAGTATCGCGGGGGTTGTCGTGGACAAGCAGGGGAATCCCATGTCCGGCATGAAAATTTTCAACGGCGGTCCACGGTTCATCATGAACCAACTACTTTCAGAGACTGTGAGCGGCGCTGACGGGAGCTTCCTGCTGCGGGAACTTCCGGCGGGGGAATGCGCGATCATGGCGGTCCCGGCCAAATCGGGCGGCGTGGGGATTGATACCGGGATCCAGACTTTTCCGCTGAATCCGGGTCAATCCATGACGGGGGTGCGGCTGACCTACGAAGGTACGAGCGAGCGCACCATTTCGGGTCGGGTAACCGGTCCAGGGGGCGAAGCTGTTGCCGGTGCCCGTGTGGAGGGAAGCGACAGTACGACATCCCGACCGTTCAGCGCCTACACAGAGACTGACGCCGACGGCCACTTCGTGCTGGAAACACGTTCGGGAAAACGGTGTTGGGTCACCGTGGGCCATCCCGACTATACTTCCGCCCATTTTACCCAACTGGAAGCGGGGCAGAACGATCTCGATATCGTCTTGAAAGGGCGAGGAACGATTAGGGGGCAGGTCGTCGACGCTGTCACAGGGAAGCCCGTCACCCAGTTTGAGGCGGGGTCGGGCGTGCGCTGGGGAAGCACCATAAGCGGCGTCAGGAGTTTGGATTACCAACCTTTTGACGTGGTGGACGGTCAGTTCACCTTGACCTCCGTGGAAGTCGGTGAGGTGAATGTATACCTTCGCGCGCCCGGTTATGCTCCCACCCGGATTGAATTACCCGAACTCCAAGGCGACACGGTCACCGAGCTCGGGCAAGTGCGTCTGCAGGCGGGTGCTTCTCTCGAAGGCACCGTGGTGGACATGGCCGGAAAGCCCGTCCCCGACGCCAGGATTCTTCTCGGGGGCACCCGCGATTGGGCCGTCTATCCCCGTGCGCGCACGTCGCATTTCCCCGGTGAAGAATTCGACGCCATCACGGACGGAGAGGGCCGCTTCTTCATAGACTCCCTGTCGCCAGAGATAGTCGAAATCACCTTGACGCACCCTGAGCACGCAAAGACCGTGGGGCGGCTGAGTCTCAACCTCGGTCAGAAGACGGCCATCCAATTGGTCATGACGGGTTTCGCGACGGTGGAAGGCACGGTGTACGTAAACGACGAGAAATCCGGTGCGGGCAATCACGTGCATGCCCAGAACGATTCCATGACCGTCTCGCGATCCGCCGAGACCGACGCCCAAGGCTTTTATCGCATAGAGGAGGTGCCCGCCGGTGTCATGATCGTGCAAGTGGGCACGCAAGAGGGCGGCTCCATGCGCCACGCAAAAGCGGAGGCAACGACGGCCCTGGGACACACGACGATAGTCGACTTGTACGTAGAGTACGGCACGGCGACAATTGCCGGAAAGGTCATCTGGAAAGGAGAACCCGTTCTGAATGTTACCGTAAGTGCAAGTGTCGCCGGCGGAGACGATTATGCGAGCGGGATGGTTTCACCGGATGGCACCTACAAGATTACCGGACTCAACGGAGGTGATTACCAAGTCTACGTGGCGGATGTGTTGTCTGGGAAACCGAAAATACTGGGGATTGTGAAGACCACCGTCGCGGCGGGACAGACAGCCACGGCGGATATTGAGTGCGGGGATAAATAGGTTGCAACATCGATTGATACGCGTTCTGTGAATGGCGAGCCCGCTTGAAATTGGCTGTGCCTGCCATAGGAAAAAAAAGGATACTCCATAAATGCATTCGCGGATTCGCACAGGGGCTTTAATCCTTTTTCTCCTCCTGGCACTGGTGTTTGTCGTATGGCTTACTACCCAAGACAGCCTCGACGGTATCGCACGACCTGCAGAGACTGACAGCGCCACGAAGCGGATTGGGAACGATGCACACACCCCCACGGAGGACCTGCAAGCCGATGGCAACGGTGATGCCCAAATCTTCGAGGCTCCTTTTGCCAACGTAGATGGGGCAGCGCAGGAACCCATTGCTGCGACGGAGCCCGATTCCCTCGGCTACGTCGAAGGACAGGTTATTGATTCGCAAGGAAATCCGATCTCCGACGTCCGTATAATTCTGGGCGGCCATCCTGTGCTGAACGATAGAGAGTCTGAAGTAACGAGCGGCCTATCTGGAAAATTCGAACTTGCCTTGCAGGAATTCGGGTTCAAGTCTATTGCCGTTGAGCATTCGGATTATGACACCGCCAAAGTGGCGTTGCGCGTAGCGCCAGGACAGACTACACCCGTAAATATTACGATGAATGCCAGGACTATTCTCGAAGGGACCGTCTACATCAACGGAGAACCCGCTCCCTATCAGCAGGTTGAAGTCCAAGGGGGAGCCGGGCGGAGAAACTACCACACGGAAACGGATGTAATGGGGGCGTACCGCGTAGAGCGCGTACAAGAGGGAGAGATTACTGTTGTCGCCGAGACGAATATCTCTGGTTCTACCATCCCGGAAACCAAAGCAGCGACGTCCAAAACAGGCCACACGACGACTGTGGATTTCGATTTTAGCGCGGGCACAGCCATGCTCAGCGGAAAGGTCATCTGGGGCGAAGAGACTCCCGCCGATTGGATCGGGGTCGTGCAAGCACACTTGATCGAGGCAAATCGTGTTCCGGAATTTCGCGTTCATGGAGTCGTATCTTCGGATAACACCTACCAAGTTTCGGGCCTGCTTCCGGGCACCTACAGCCTTACGGTAGAAGACACTGCGGGCCGGTACCGGATTCAGCCAGTAGAGGTGGTCATAGTCGAAGGGGAATCGGTGGCGTTGGATGTTGAAATGGAGGCGTGGTAGAGTCTTCATTGCCTGCCCCCAAACTCCGCTTGCGAACGAGTAGACCAAAGAGGAACTTGGCACATGATAGCGATTTTAAGTCGGTTCTTAGGAAGCCTCTTCGTGAGAATGACCAACACGGCTTCCGTTGAATCCTTCGCACAACTCGAAGCGTTGCGACAGGAGTTTTTTGTTATTGCGGAACATCTCACAGCTCCCAGGAATCTTATTCAGTTTTACACCAGACGACAAGATGATGGCGCCTACCATCTTGAGGTAATGGGAGACGAGTATCATTACATTTCAACCGAGCGCGGGAAGACGTTGAATGTCCGCATCACCCGTGATCCGAAGGAGGTCCTTTTTTGGCTAGCCGAGAATCTCACCAAGTTGATGGCGAGCGAGTATGAACTGAACCATCGGGTAGAGAGGCAGGATTCTCGCAGACTCCGCTTTGCGAAGCACGTGGAGCTGATGGAGTCGATTGATCATTTCTGGGCTGAACGAGTTGCCGACAAGTACGAGGCCATTCTGGTCAAACATCCCTTCGATGATCGCTCATTAGCTGAATGATACCCTGCGTGCGAGTTACACCAAGGGGACAGGGGGGCATGAGGATTCGCCTGAGCGAAAGTTTATGTAGTTGACCAAGGCCGCTTCGCCACGTTCGCTCCGCGGGAGCGGAACGGTATGCGTTACCACGGAGGACCGTGGTAACGAGACACGGGATTTTTTCGGTGTAGAGAGACGGGCTTGTCCTGCTGTTTGAACTCGCGACGCTGGTTATCCCTCGAATCGATTCAGCCGGATTGGAGTTGCGAATCCGAGGCAGTCCCTAAAGAAAGAGGCGACCCGAAGGCCGCCTCTGGCATTACTTCTATGCACCCAGTGCCTAGTATTCCTGGATGTTGATGTTCTTGAAGGACAGGTCCGTCTTTGGATCGTGGCCTTGGAGGTGTATGGTGCCGGGGCCGGGGACGTAGCCGTTCTTGCCGTCGTTTTCGGGGCTGAGCTGGCGGGAGTCGTAGAAGTCGCTGGTGAGGTAGCCGTTGATCCAGACGGAGGTATGGTTTCCGTCGGCTACGATGGTCTTTTGGAACCATTCACCGTCGCTGGGAACAACCTTGCGCGTTACCATGTTGCCGTAATTGCCGCCCGTGCCGAAGTCGTTCGGGTTGGCACGGTCGTCGCCGACCCAGTCATTTCGGACCTGGGACTCGTAGCCCTTCCAGAAGATTCCCACGGGGCCGCGGTAAAAGACGCCGCTGTTGAGCTTCTCCCCATTGGAGATGATGTCGAGCTGGAGCGCGAAGTCTTTGTAGAGCCCGGTGGTCTCAATCTGGCCGTTGCCATTCGTGACGTTCAGCGCGCCCTCTTTAACGACGAACACGGATGCCTTGTCGGGGATGATGTTCCAGCCGTCGAGGTTCTCGCCGTTGAAAATGGGCTTCAGGCCGAGGGGGCGCAGCTTTACGTTCTGCACGGAAAGGCTGAAGGGGTGGGCCCAGAAGCGGTGGTAGCGGTGGTACTGGATGATAATGTAGCCTTTGTCGCGGCTGGCGGTCACTTCGACCGCGGTGCCGTCGATGTTGGCTTCAATCGTGGAACCAACGGCCTTGACGTGGATGGTGTGCCACTGGTTGTCGTTGTTCTCGCTACCGTAGTAGATGGTGCCGCCACCGTTCTCATTGGCGTGGCCTTCGAGGCCGGCGCGGACGGCGAGGCCCATGGTGCCGGGGCCCTCCATCTTCACTTCGGCGCTCAGCTCAAAGTCCTTAAACTGACTGGTGCTGGCGAGCCAGCCGCCGCTGCCGGTCGTCTTGGAGTTGGCGGTTAGAACGCCGTTGCCGGCTTCCCAGCCTACATTGCCGAATTCGGTCCAGCCGAAAAGGCTTTCCCCGTCGAACAGGTTGATCCAATTGCCCTCCGCCACGTCGGCGGCCTGGACAGCCAGCGGCATCGCGGCGATGGCCGCGGCGAGCGCCAGCTTGCGTACTGTGCGAAACATGATATTCTCCTCTCCGTTAACTACTGTGGGTAAGAACTTGCGGGATTGCCACGGGCGGGAAGTATTCCCTACAATGACAACCCACAAAGTTACTAAACTGCGGCCCGAAATGCAATGAAGACCTGAGAGCGCTCCAAACGATGTTCAAAACCACTGCTATTCTGGTTGCCCTCATTTCCCTTCTCCCCGGCTTCGCGGAGTCCCCCGCGAACTCCTTCGCCGAGCCTGTGTCCGGTTACCGGGGCATCTGGTATTCCAACGAAAAGACGAATAACGAGTACGTCTACAAATACAGCGGCGGGCTGGGGACTTATTGCGCCAATCACATTCCCATGGCTCTGTATGCGCCTGCGGTAAACAAGACCTTTTTCGTATACGGCGGCACCTCGGAAAGCGGGGATTCCCTGTGGGAAATGGTCTCCTGGTACGATCATGCCACCGGGGAAGTGCCCCAACCGGTCAAGATTATCGACAAGAAGACGACAGACGCCCATGACAATCCCGTACTCGCCATCGACGCCGAGGGCTATCTCTTTGTGTTTGTAAGCGCTCATGGCAACAAGCCGCCCTCCTGGATCTTCAAGAGCCTGAATCCCTACGACATCAGGGCCTTCGAGCAGGTGGCGGACTTCAACTATTCCTATCCCCAGCCCTGGTATATCGAGGGGCAGGGCTTTTTCTTCCTCCATACCTGGTACAAGGACGGTCGGGGCCTGTATTTCCGCACGAGTCCGGATGGACGCACCTGGAGCGACCGGGTGGGGATGGCCCATATCGAAGAGGGGCACTATCAGGTAAGTTGGCCGTGGAAAGGGCGTGTGGGCAGCTTTTTCAACTATCACCCTGCGGGAAAAGGACTAAATTTTCGCACGAACCTGTACTACATGCACACGCCCGACCTGGGCAAGACCTGGTCGGCTGCGGACGGCACACCGGTCCCACTTCCGGTGACCGAAATTCAGAATCCGGCCCTCGTGCGAGACTACGCGGCCGAGGGACGATTGGTCTACACGATGGACCTGAATTACGATGAGGAGGGGAATCCCCATCTGCTGTATATGACCGCGAAAAGCTGGGTTTCGGGTCCCGAAGGTGGCCCGCGCGTCTGGACGCTCGCCCGATGGAATGGCGCGGCGTGGGAATTCCACGAAATTACCGAGTCCGACAACAACTACGACTTCGGGTCTCTGTATGTGGGGGAAAAGGGTCTGATCCGGGTTATCGGTGCGACCGAAACCGGGCCTCAGGCCTACAATCCCGGCGGGGAAATGGCTCTCTGGCAGAGCGAAGACTATGGTAAGACTTGGACGCAGATACGGCAGTTGACCGGCGGCAGTGCGATGAATCACACTTACGCGCGGCGGCCCCTTGGCGCGCAGGAAAATTTTCTGTCTTTCTGGGCCGACGGCCACGGAAGGCAGCCTTCGGAGTCGCGCCTGTACTTTTATGACGCTCAGGCGAAGGAAGTACGACAATTACCGTTTCAAATGGTCAACGAACGGGAAAAGCCGGTCGTTATAACGTTTCCGAGATAAATGCAGTGTGGGGCAATGAACCCCGGCACACCGATAGCGTCGGGTGCCAGACAGGAGTACTGAACGTGAAATCAAGTATGTGCAGGGCCCTTGCCGCGGTAGCGGCCGTTGCCGGCCTGGGGATTTTTGGTTCCGCAAGCCAGGCGGCCCCCATTATCATGAGTCCGGCTCCGGTTTTTGAGTTTGGCGAGCAGGACAATGAAGGCAAGGTCACCCACGATTTTGTGATCAAGAACGCGGGCGACGAGCCCCTCCAGATCAGTGAAGTGAAGACGACCTGCGGGTGTACCGTTGCCAAGCCGGAAGTCAACACCCTGGCACCCGGCGAAGAGACGAAGGTGGGGGTGACCTTCAACCTGAAGGGCAAGCAGGGCCCGCAGAGCAAGAAAATCACCGTGCTGACCAACGATCCGGAAACGCCCCAGTACTTCCTGGAGCTTAAGGGCACGGCGCTGGCCCTGATCATGATGGATCCTGGTATGATCAACTTCGGCAAGATCGTCGACAACGAGCCCCACGTCCTGCCGATCACCTTGCGCACCACCAAGGAGGGTTATACCTTCGAGGTGAAAGAAGTGACGATTGAGGGCGCGGCCCCTATTCAGACGGTTGTGGAAACGGTCTCCCCCGGCACGGAGTACAAGATCATCGCCACGACCAATCCCAATCTCATGCCGGGCAACATCAGCGGCACGATCAAGATCACCACCAGCGAAGCAACTCGCCCGCTCCTGGAGGCGAAGGTCTTCGGTCATGTAATCGGCGCGTTGACGGTCCAGCCGAATTTCGTCACGATCCAATCCAGCAGCGATCCGAACGCGGAACGCTCCACCCAGTACCTTCAGGTCATTGGCGGGCGCTCCAAAGCGTTTGAACTGCTGGAAGTCATCGCTCCGATTGAAGGGATGAAGGCGGAACTGATCAAGCGAAAAGACAACGACTACCACATCAAGTTGAGCGAGATGCCCCTGGACAATTCCCTGAAGGATAAGGAACTCATCGTGCGGACGAATCTGCCCGATACGCCTGAAATTCGCATTCCCTTCAAGGTCCGCGCGGCGCGCGTGACCCAGGTGGGGAGGACCCCGTCCCGCGTTCCCAAGGGGACGGCTACGGAGCCCACGCCCGTCGTGAACAATGCGGTTCCGCCTCAGCTTCCGGGCGCACCGGCAATAGAGAAGGAAGACGAGAACTGAAGTTCTGAGAATCCGGCCCCGGTAGTAATCAGGTCTGCTACCGGGGCCTTTCATTGAAACCGCTGGACGAGGGGCCCAGTCTAGACCATTCAGCATTCGGACAGCGTTCCGGTAAAGGAGAGCAGATTGAAAGTCCTTCCTATTTCGAAGATTCTGGTGCCCCTGTTTCTGGGCCTGGCGCTGGCGGATACCGCCGTCGTCGCTGAATCCCAGGCACCAAAAGCCGCTGCGGAAACAGCATTGGACCGCTACGTCCACGCCCCTGATCCGAGCTTCTCCTGGAAGGTTGAGAGCAAACTGAGTAAGGACGGCGTAACCCAGTACGTGCTCAACATGGTTTCCCAGAACTGGCGCACGCCCGAGGAAGTCGACCGCACCGAGTGGCGGCACTGGGTTACGGTCGCCGTGCCCGATGAAGTGAAGTACGACACGGCCCTGCTCTTCATCGGCGGCGGCAACAATGGAAACGAAGCACCCGACGAGCTCAGCAAAGAGTTCGCCGGGATGGCCAAGCTGACCAACTCGGTGGTTGTCGAGTTGTCGATGGTTCCGAACCAGCCCCTGGAATTTGCGAAGGATGGCAAAGAGCGCACCGAGGACGATCTCATCGCCTATACCTGGGACAAGTTCCTCCGTACCGGCGACGAATCCTGGCCCGCGCGTCTGCCCATGACCAAGAGCGCGGTCCGGGCGATGGATGCGGTGCAAGCCTTTGCCGCGACAGAAGAGGCGGGGAAGCACACTATCAATACCTTTGTGGTGTCTGGCGGCTCCAAGCGCGGCTGGACCACGTGGACCACGGCGGCCGTGGACAAACGGGTCGTGGCCATCGTGCCCTTCGTCATCGATCTGCTGAATATTAAGGAATCCTTCAAGCACCATTGGGAAGCCTATGGCTTCTGGGCGCCGGCCGTCGGCGACTATCAGAATGCTGGTCTCATGGACTGGATGGGCACGCCGGAATACGACGCGCTCCTCGCCCTTGTGGAGCCCTACAGCTACATCGACCGCTACACCATGCCCAAGTTCATCGTGAATGCCTGCGGCGATCAGTTTTTCCTGCCCGATTCTTCCCAGTTCTACTGGGATGATCTGAAAGGGGAGAAATACCTCCGCTACGTACCCAATGCCGGTCATGGCCTCGATGGCACGGATGCCCTGTACTCCCTCGTTTCTTTCTATCACAGCATCATCAGCAAGACGCCCCTGCCGCAGTATAGTTGGTCCTTCGAGGGCGATACCCTGGTTGTAAACTCGGCCACCAAGCCCAAGGCCGTGCGTTACTGGTCCGCCACCAACAGCGAGACCCGCGATTTCCGCGTGGACGTAGTCGGTGAGATCTGGAAGGATAAAAAGGTCAAGGCAGAGGCCGACGGCACCTATCGCGTCAAGTTACAGACGCCTAAGAAGGGCTGGACCGCACAGATGGTCGAACTGACCTTCGAAGGACCCGGCGGAACGGCCCTGAAGTACACCACCCCGGTGAAGGTACTTCCCGAAACCATGCCCTTTACCTACACTCCCCCGGCAGAGCTACCTAAGGGCTATCTGTCGAAATAGAACGCCGTGGAGACTGCACAGGGGACTGCCTCCACCTGGCACGTGGCGTAATGCGTATTGTCGTGCCGTCCAGCCAGGAGGTGGGTGTCCCCTTTCAGAATTGCCTTGGATGCGACCGATAAGTCCCCATCGTTTTCCAAGGGGGACAGCCTCCGTCTGGCTGGACGACGCGAAACGATTGTCGCGTCGTGTACCAGACGGATGCAGTCCCCTCGTGACGATGCAGTCCCCTCGTTTACAGTTGCTTCGCGTTTCGCGCCTGCAGGGCCTGCACCGCTTTCTTCACGTCTTCCGTCTGGTCCTTGGGCACCACCAGCACGGCATCCTTCGTCACGACGACGACCAGATCGGTCACACCGATGACCGCCACGGCCCGGGCTTCAGCACCCTCATCGTTGTACACGATGCAGCCTTCGCTGTCGATGAGCACCGGGTCGCCCTGGGTCACGTTGCCGTTCTCGTCGGCCTCGCGGGAGCGCTCCAGGGCCGACCACGTGCCGATATCGTCCCAGGCGAAAGTGGCATTGACCATGGCCACTTTGTTGGCTTTTTCCATGAGCGCATAGTCGATGGAAATACTCTTGAGACCCTCAAAGATTTTGACGACCTTTTCATTGTCACCGTCGGCTTTGGCCCCCGCCATGGCGCGAATGGCCTGGCCATAGGCCGGATCCGCCGCGTCGAATTCCTTTACAAAGGTCGCGATGTTCCAGAAGAACATGCCGCTGTTCCAGAAGTAGTCGCCGCTGGTCACATAGGTCTTCGCCACCTCCAGCGGGGGCTTCTCGCGAAAGGCCTGCACGGTGAAGGCCTGGGGAACGTGACCCAGATCCTGTGGCGCTTCATCGAGTTTGGCCTGAATATAGCCGAAGCCCGTTGAAGGCCGTGTCGGGGGAATGCCGATGGTGCCGAGTACGGGTTCGGATTCCACAACGCTCAGGATTTTCGCCACGGTTTCGGCAAAGGCGTTGTTGTCGCCGATGCGGTGATCCGCCGTGACCACGGCCATACTCAGGTTGGATCCATCCCCGCCATAGCGCGCCAGCATGTGGGCCGCGGCATAGGCCAGACAGCCGGCGGTGTTGCGCCGGCAAGGCTCCGCAATTACGTTCTCGTCAGGAATGCCCAGGTTCGCGGCGCGAATGGCCGGAACCAGCTCCTCGCTGGTCTGAACATAGATATGCTCGGCCGCAATCAAAGGCTTGAGGCGATTTACCGACTCATGGAGCATGGTGTCGGTCGGGCTGGTCAGCCGGAGCAACTGCTTGGGATGAAGCCGCCGAGAAACCGGCCAGAATCGCTCGCCGGAACCGCCCGCCATGATTACTGCTATTCGTTGTTGTATATCGGTGGAACTCACCCGAATCTCCTTCTAAGAAAAATTGGTCTGGTGCTGAACGTACTGCAACCCCGACAGGGCGTATCATAGCGGTTTTCGTCCTTCGATGTGAACTCCTGTCGACGAGGCCTTCGCATCTAATTTCACGCGACACCATACCTGTAGGCCGCGAAAGATCGCAGAGATCGCAAATCAGATGAACCAAAGAAGCGTAGAATTTCAGTAACACGTTAGCCGTTCTGGCGCGGGCGTGAATTTTAACCACGAATGGACATGAATCCACACGAATAAGAAATCGGGCGCCAAACGTCGGATCTGGGAGGGCTTCATCCTTCAGACGGGGTACAATAAGTTCACCTTTTCTTTAAATCCGTGCTATCCGTGTAATCCGTGGTCAAAAAATGAGAAGGGAAGTTGACCACGGATTACACGGATAGCACGGATTTTGACAAGGTGAAGGTGGACTCGCAGACGGAAGACAGGTAGAGATATCAGGGAGCAAGGGAGACTTATTTGGGGTATTTCATCCGATTTTGGTCGCTTTTGGCATTGGTCGGCCAGGCAGGTTTCATGGGCGCAAATCCGCCAAAATTTTCGGGTCAGTCTTTCTTCGAGTGCATCAGCCGACAAACTTGTTACCGGAAAATTAGATGCGGAAGCCCTGCTCCAGACTAAGTGTGCGTTGTAGTCACGGCGCATCGGATGTTAGGATCAGGACGCCCTTCCAACCCCTCAACTGGCACGGCCTGTTTTCTGGAATCCCAACATGACCCGTGACACGAAGATCCTTCTGGGCCTGCTGGCCCTCGCCGCCGTGGCATTCAGCCTCAATGCCGGCGGCTACGACCTCTGGCCGCCCGACGAGCCCCGCTATGCCGAAGTGGCCCGGGAGATGGGGGAGACGGGCTATCTCGTTCCCCGTGTCAATGGCGAGGTGTATACGGAAAAGCCACCATTGCTGTTCTGGTCGATGGCCGCCTTCGGCGCACTTCTGGGCGAGACGAACGAGTGGGCCGCCCGGCTGCCGTCGATACTCTCCGGCATTTACGTCGTGGGGATCCTTTTCTTGCTCGCTCGGCGCATGTTCAATACGGAAGTGGCCTTCTGGGCCGCCATCGTGCTGATCACCTGTTTCCGATTCTGGTACCAGGCGCGCCGGGGCCAGATCGATGTGCTTCTGACCGCCTCCATGATCACGGCGCTCTACGCATTCTGGCGATGGGATGACGAACGGAAGACCGCCTGGCTTGCCCTTGCCTACACGGCGATTGGCGCAGGCATGCTCGCCAAGGGGCCGCCCGCTCTCGTGTTTCCGCTGCTCTTCCTCTTCGGATTTTATTGGAAGAATCCCCAGCCCCGTAAGCAGACCCACTGGGTCCTGGGGTCGCTATTTGCCATTGCCCTCACCCTGCTTTGGTATATTCCTGCCCGCATTTATGGGGCCGATACCGCCGCCGAGGCCGTGCAGTCTGGTATGGGGGAGAATCTGTTCCGCAATACCCTCGGGCGCTTCCTGCTGGGCGTCAGCAAGGCCCAGCCCCCCTGGTATTACCTCGAAACCTTGCCGGTGGACTTGATTCCCTGGACCTTCATCGCGCCGCCGGTGCTCTATTGGGCCTGGAAAAATCGTAAGTCCTCCAAGGCGATGTGGGCCATCCATTCCTGGCTGGTGCCCGCCCTCGTCTTCTTTTCTATCTCCATTGGCAAGCGCGAGCTGTATCTTCTGCCCTTGTTGCCCGTTTTCGCCATGCTCTTTGGCGCGGCAGTCGTGCATTTGCGCAGTACCGGTAATTTGAAGTGGATGCTGCGCGGCGGTATTGCCTGGTCTGCCCTGCTCGCTCTTTTTGTCCTGGCACCCGTGGCCCTCGCCTTCAGTCCCTACGGGGCGCAGGAACCTTGGCGGGTCTACGCCTTGGCGGCGGCGGGCGCTCTGGTCGGCGTAGTCGGCTTGGCCTATCTGCTGAAGCGCGGAGGTTCTTTGACGCCGCCCGTCATGGCCGTACAGACCCTCCTCATCTATTCCGTGGCCGTCTTCACGGCCTACCCGGAGATCAATCACTTCAAGTCCGCTCGGCCCATCTGCGAGCCCGTGCGCAGCCTCGCCGAGGCCGGGGTGGACTTCAAGCTCTATTCCGTAGGCTTTTCCCGTGAGGAGTACATCTACTACGCCCGGCACTTCCACACCCCCGTACTGACCGGGCTCGTGGGCGAGATCACACCCGAGACGATCATGGAACAGGCCAAACTTCAAAAGGACGCCAAGAAGACCATTGCCAGGGCGGTGGACGAAGTTCCTGTTACGAACCTCCAGCGCGTGACGCCCGAAGAGCGCAAGGCCCTTTTTGACGCCATTGAGGGCGCCGTGACGGGACACGAAGATGAGGCGGCCATCCGCGCCTTTGAGGCCGATCTCCAGAAGGCCATCACGGACTTTTTTGCCCTGCTTAAAGAACCAGCGCCCGCCTTCGCCTTTATACAAGAGGAAGACTGGCGCTGGCTGTTACCGCTCTATCCGGGCGAGATTCCCGCCACGATCCTGGTGGACCGTCCCGTGGGGAGTCGCCACGTGCTGTTGCTGGCCAACGATGCGGCCGTCGCGCTTGTCACCCCATCCACGTGAGGATGTGTTCGATTACAAAGGGGCCCGTCAAAATGACGACCACACTGGCGACGACGCCTATGATGCCGCCGGAGATCATCATATCCCGATTCCGCACCTCGCCGGTGCCATAGGCGATGGCGTTCGGCGGTGTAGAGATGGGCAGACTCATGGCGAAGCTGGTCATGATGGCGCACATGGCCGCCAGGACTTGAAGCTGGATGGTGGAACTGCCCATACCCGTGGCCATGGCCAGGCCGATGGGAACGAGGATCAGCGCGGCCACGCTGTTGCTGATGACCGTGCTCAAGCCAATGGCAATCAAGCCGATCAGGGCTGCCAGCATGAAGAAGGTCATGCCCTGAGAGGGTAGAATCGAGATGATCCACTTGTCCAGACCGGTACTGGTGATGCCATCGCCCAGGGCGACACCGCCCGCAATCAGCATGAGGATGTTCCACTCGAGGCGGTTGAAATCTTTTTCCGAAATAACACGGGTCATGGTCAATACCGCGGCGGGGAGCACGGCCACCACTTCGGTCGGAATTCCGTGCCAGGACCCGGTCACCCAAAGAATCACGGTGACGGCAAAGGTTAAATAGACGGTCATCGCTTCGGGCGTGGCCTTAAAATTACTCTCGACTTGAACTTCGAACCGATCCGTTCGGGGTTTGAAGAGCACCACGAGCAGGGCCCAGACCAGCACCAGGGAAATGAGCATCAAAGGGACGGCGAAGGCCATCCAGCTCACGAAGGAAATGTGCAAGCCCGCCGACTGCAACTGGGCGAGGGCAATCGCATTGGGCGGTGTGCCGATGGGGGTGCCGATACCGCCGATGTTGGCGGCAAAGGGGACCGCAAGAACCAGGGCCTTGCGGAAGTTGTCGCGCTCGTGAAGGCGAGCGACAAAGGGCTGCACCATGATGATCATCATGGCCGTCGTCGCCGTGTTGCTCATCCACATGCTGAACAGCGCGGTGATGAGCATGATACCCGCGAGCACCGCCAGAGGGCGTGAACCAAAAGCGCGGAGCATGAGCGCCGCCATCTGCACGTCGATGCGGTGCTTCTGCACCGACTTCGCCATGATAAAGCCGCCCAGGAAGAGAAAGATGACAGGGTTGCTCAGGCTGTTGAACACAACCTGATACTTCATGTGCGCCCCCACATCCGTCGGCAGGGCCACCCACCAAGACTCCAGGGCAATCACGGCGAGGCTCGTGGCGAAGAGGGGAATGGCCTCCGTGATCCAGAGCACCACGGCGAAAGCGAAGATCGTTGCCATGCGGCGCGCGCCTTCTTCCATGGCCGCCGGCATAAGGAAATACACTGCGGCAGCCACGAAAAGAGAGAAGAATGCCAACCCGGTATTCTTCATGACACTTCGGGGTACGTTCTCTTTTGGTGATGGTGTTTTGTCCGGGTTTACTTTGCTCGGCATGGCGAGACAACTCCTTCTCGTTGTCTGACTACTTCGAATTTCCGCCCCTTGCGAGTTCAGACGTACCCCACGGGCGGTGCCCTACCACCCTGAGAGAAGCATTTTCCGTGCCGCAAGCTCTGGCCCGTGCGCTCGGGGGAATTCCCCAATTTAGTCCCGTCGGCGTTCTCATTTCGACGCTCAAGATCGAGTCACAACTGCTCAATTTGACCATATCTGCGCAGTAGATATATGCTTATTCTCGGCGAGAGTTCAAAGGGTCTTGCTAACATGTTCATTTTGAACATCTTTGAGCGAAATACCCGTAGCGCTGCGCATGGCACGAAACATGCTTTAACCCTCCCAGACACAACAATGATCAACCAAGCCCGCTGCACACTTCACGGCGACGATGATGGTTCGCCGACGACCGGCGCCCAAATATCCCAGAGGTTCAATCGAATGGTACATGACCCATTGGCCGACAACACCGAATCCCAAGTCAATAATTGGGACGACGACGCCTGGTTTCGAGGTCTGGTTGAAAGCGCGGTAGACGGCATCCTGACCATTAATGAAAAAGGCATCATCCAGCACGTCAATGCGGCGGCGCTCCGCATGGTCGGATTCACGCGTGAAGAGCTCGTGGGAAACAATATCAATATCATCATGCCGACCACGTATGCGCGCCACCATGACGCTTATCTGGCACGCTATCTCGAAACGGGGGAACAGCGCATTATCGGGATTGGTCGTGAGGTGGTGGCGCAGCGCAAGGACCGGAGCACCCTGCCGGTGTATCTGACGATCAGTGAAGTTGTTTTCGGTAACGAGCGCTTCTTTTCGGGACTCTTGCGGGATATCTCGGTTGAATATGAAGCCCGACGCGAGCAGGAGCGCCTTCTGGGCGAACTGAAAGAGCGAAACAAGAAGATCACCTGCCTGTACAGCGTGGGCGAGGTCATTCGCGGTCAGGCGGTGGAAACCGACATCTTTCGCGCGGTGGCCCAGCTCATACGGCCCGCCTGCTCCCACCCGGAGCGAACGCGTACCCGCATTGTTTTTGACGGCCATGTCTACGAAGAACTGGTCGTCTCCACCACGCCCTGGACCTTCAGCGCTCCCATTATTGTGGGCGGGCGATCCCGGGGCAAGTTGGAACTCGTCTATCGCGAGTCCATCGACGCGTCCATACCCGGCATTATGACCCAGGAAGACTGCACCCTGGTGGAAGCCATAGCCCGAACCCTGGGCGAGGCGGTGGAGCGCCGGGAGGCCGAAGCGAAGGTGATCCAGGCGTCGAAACTGGCTTCGATCGGCGAGCTTGCGGCGGGTGTGGGCCATGAGATCAACAACCCGATCAACGGCGTCATCAACTGCGCGGATATTCTGCTCGAAAATATGCCCGACGATTCGCCGGACCGCCAGTTTGCCGAATTGATCCGATCCGAAGCCGAACGGGTTGCTACGATTGTAAAAAAGCTCCTGACTTTTTCGCGCCAGCAACAGGAACAGTATTCTCAGGCAAGTATGGCGGAGGTGCTGGACTCGGTCCTCTCCTTGAGCGCGAAAAAGATAGAAAAATCCCTGATTGAATTGCGCCTTAAAGTTCCCGAGTCCCTCCCGCGCATCCGCTGCCGCGGGGAACAATTGCAGCAGGTGCTGATGAACCTGATCATCAATGCGATCCACGCGCTGGACGAGCGCTACCCCGGGGGCTCGCCCAACAAGATCATGACGATCGCGATCGGCCAGGCCCAGATCCGGGGTCGGGCCTACCTGGAAGTAAAGGTGGAGGACCACGGGGTGGGCATGACCGAGGCCACCCGGGTGCGGCTCTTCGACCCTTTCTTCACCACCAAGGGCCGTGACAAGGGGACCGGATTGGGGCTCTCCGTGTCCGATGGCATTGTCAAAGACCACGGCGGTTTTTTCGAGGTCGAGAGCGTGCCGGGCGAATTTGCGCGATTCAAAGTGTACCTCCCCGTAGACGGCCCATCATCGGGGGGCCATGGCAACCGTGGATTGTTGGAGTAACGGCAGATGAACAGCGTACTGATTGTCGAAGACGAAGACGTGCTCCGCCTCACCTTTGCACGGTTTCTGGAAGCGGAGCGCTACCACGTGGAGACCGCCTCTTCCTTTGAAAGCGCCCGCGAGCTGCTTGATCGGCGCAACTTCGATGTCGTGGTGACAGACATCATTCTGGGAGGCGATACGGGCGTCGACCTCCTCCGTCTCGTGCGGCAGGCCACTTCCCGCACGGAAGTAATCATGATCACCGGAGAACCCAGTGTGGAGACGGCGGCGGAAGCTGTGCGCCTCGGCGCTTTCGACTACCTGGCGAAGCCCGTCACCGGCGAAGCCTTGAAGCGCGTCGTCCGCCTCGCTTTCGAGCACAACCGGCTCGTCGCCGAACGCGACGAATATGCCGCGCGGACCGATGCCTACCGCCGCGAACTCGAAGCCATTTTCCATGCCGTCCGCGAAGGCATTGTCACCGTGGATGACCAGGGTATCATCCGTCAGGTCAACGCGGCGGCGGCCCACATGCTGGGCGAAGACTTAAGTGAATTGACCGGCCGACTGGCCCGCGATGTCTTTGCCGGGAGTCTGGATCGGGCTGCGGAGGCCCTCCGGAAAACCCTGGCGACTCGGGGTGAAGTGAGCGAGTTCCGGGTAGAGGCGACCCTGGCGCGGAGTGGCGAGAAAGTCCTGGTGATGTCCACCACGCCGCTGGGCAATGGGGGCGTCTCGCCGGGAGGCGCGGTACTGGTCCTTCGTGACCTTACCCACATCACTCGCCTGGAAAAGCAGCTTGCCTCGTCCCACCAGTACCAGGACATGATTGGCAAATCGGCTCCGATGACAGAAGTGTTCAACCTGATTGAGAACGTCGCCGAGACGGACTCTACCGTGCTCATCTATGGCGAGAGCGGCACAGGCAAGGAGTTGGTCGCCGCCGCGCTGCACTACAAGAGTCACCGGGCCAATGGCCCTTTCGTGAAGGTAAACTGCGCCGCATTGGCGGAAGACATCCTGGAGAGTGAACTCTTCGGCCACGTGAAAGGTGCCTTCACGGGCGCAATCAAGGACCGCGTTGGACGTTTTGAAGCGGCCAATGGCGGCACGATCCTCCTGGATGAAGTGGGGGACATATCGCCCCGACTCCAACTCCGCCTGCTGCGCGTGCTTCAGGAGCGCGAATTTGAGCGGGTGGGGGACACGCGCCCCATTAAAGTGGATGTCCGTATCATTGCATCGACGAACAAGAATCTGGCCCAGCGAATTGCCGAGGGGGTCTTTCGCGAAGACCTCTATTACCGCCTCAATGTCGTCCGCATCGAACTTCCCCCGCTGCGGGATCGTCGCGTGGACATCCCCCTGCTCATCGACCACCTCTGCAAGAAGTTCAATCAGACCTTCCGGAAGGAGATCGCGGGTTTGTCCTCCGAGGCCCTCGAACTCATGCTGCGCCACACCTGGTCGGGAAACATCCGCGAGCTGGAGAACTGCCTGGAGCGCGCTTTCATTGTATGCCACGATACCGTGATCCGGCCCGAGCATCTCCCCAGGGAAGTCGGGCAAGGTCCGAACCATATTCCGGGGATGGCGGCCGCCTTGCCGGATGTGCCCGGTGCGCGGGAACTGGACCGAAGTCAGGTGCTTGACGCCCTGGTGAAGACGGACTGGAACGTCGCCAAGAGCGCGCGCCTGCTCGGTATCGCCCGCAACACCCTCTATCAGCGCATCCGGATATACAAGCTGGATCGGCCTGAATGAAATTGCGTCCTTTGCGGCCTGTGCGATCCCTGTGATAGGGTTCGGGAGAGCAGTTTTTGTCCCCGAACCCACCCATCCACGGGAGAGCACCGTCATGTTTCGTTTCCCCTTGTTCCTTCTGGCCCTGGCCTGCGGCCTACTGCCCGCGTCCACACTACGCGCTGAACCGTCGGCGGCAGACAAGTCGAATCCCCGGCAGGAAAGCGCCGTAGGCATACGACACTCCCTGCTGATCACCGGTTCCACCGGGACCTACCTCTATGGCGAGGACTCGGAACTCGTATGGGAAACACCCGGCGCGTCCCACGACGGTTACGTCATGGGAAATGGAAATATCCTGGTTTCCGTGGACAATGAGGCCCGTGAATTCAAACAGGGGACCCAGGAAATCGTCTGGTCCTACAGCCTGGATCCGGTCAATGCCGAACTCGGTACGGTCCTGCGCCTGGAGGACGGCCAAACCATGATCGTGGAGCGGGGAAAGCGCCCCCGTATATTGGAAGTGAGCCGGGAGGGCCAGATCACCCGCGAGGTGCCCCTGCAGCCGGAGGCCGAAGATATTCACATGCAGACGCGCATGGCCCGCAAACTGCCCAATGGCAATTATCTGGTGCCCCATCTCCACGCCTTCAAGGTCAAGGAATATACACCGACGGGCGAGGTGGTCCGCACCATTCCCACGGACCTGCCGGCGTTTGGGGGGCGGGAAGAGCACAGTTGGCCCTTCACGGCGATACTCCTTCCCGATGGCAACATCCACGTCAATCTGACCCACGGAAATCGCGTGGCCGAGTTCGCGCCGGATAACAGCGTTGCGTGGTCCCTGGACAACAGCGAAGTCGGCGGAAGACTAAGCGATCCCTGTGGCGCGCAGCGTCTTCCGGGGGGAAACGCGGTCATCTGCAGCTACGCGCAGCAGGACCCGAAGATGCCCCGTATTTTCGAGGTGACGCGGGAGAAGAAGGTGGTGTGGGAGTTCTTCCACCCGACGGCGCGCGCCCACGAAGTGCATATTGTTACGACGAACGGCGAGCGCGTAGCGCCGGTCATGCGCTAGAAAAAAAACGGCGCGCCGGGGAGACTTAACTGTCCGGCGCGCCGTCTCAAGATATCGGTCAGGATTTGGTCAAATCGCGGACCACCAGCGTCGGCTCCCCGGGGATGCGGGTCGCTTCAAATCCAAGCTTCTGGCAGACATGAAGCATGCCGCGGTTCTCGGGAAGCACGGAGCCCGTAATACGGTTCAGGCCTTCCTTGCGCCCGATGTTCACGAGACGCTGCAGCAATTCCGAGCCGATGCCGTGGCCCTGGATGTGATCGCTCACCACGATCGCGAACTCCCCTTCGCCGTATCGGTGCTCCTTGACGATCCGGCCCACGGCGATGATCTCTTCCACGCCCGTGGAGGGGTTCTCCCAGACTCCGACGAGGGCAATTTGCCGGTCGTAGTCAATGAAGCAGAGGCGGGTCAGCCGGTCGTGGCTCACGCGCTGATCCAGCGAGATTAAACCGAGGTAACGGTAGTAGACGGTGTCGCTCGAGAGCGTCTTGTGAAAGGCGACCATCAGCGGCTCGTCTTCGGGGCGGATGGCACGAATGTGAATGGTATCGCCCTTCTTGCTCGTCCAGTCCTCCGAGTATTCCAGCGGGTAGGGACGGATGGCCAGCTTGGGCAAATTCTCTTCGGCAACATCAAGGCCGTGCAGCACCACCCGGCCGTCCAGCGCGATGAGTCCATCCGGCGATACCAGCAGCGGATTGATGTCGATCTCGGCGATCCAGGGCTGTTCCACCACCAGCTTCGAGAAGCGGACCAGCAGGTGCTCCAGCGCCACGAGATCGACCGGCTTCCGGCCGCGCACGCCCTTGAGCGCGGCATAGATTCGCGTCTGCTCCATCATGCGGCGGGCGAGGGTCGTGTTGAGGGGGGGCAGGCCGAGGGCACTGTCCTTGAAGACCTCCACCAATTGCCCGCCGGAGCCGAAGAGCAGTACAGGCCCGAACTGGGGGTCGATGCTGCTGCCGATGATGATCTCGTAGCCTTCATTTTGCACCATGGGCTGGACGACCACGCCCTCAAAGTGCTCGGCGCCCGCTTTTTCAGTAACCGATTTCAGGATCGATTCGAAGGCACCGGCCACGGACACCGCGGACTTCAGATTCAACTGCACACCACCTACGTCGGTCTTGTGGGTAATCGTGTTCGAGTACAACTTGAGCACCACGGGATAGCCCATGGAATCGGCCGCAGCAACCGCCTCTTCAGACGTGCGCGCCACTTCCGTTGGGACCACGGGAATTCCGTAGGCCGCCAGAATCTTCTTCGATTCATGCTCCGGAAGGATGGTGCGACCCGCCTGCCGCGCGTCCGTGATGAGTTTTTCCACCAGGGCGCGATCCGGTCCCTGCGCCGTCTCGTCCGGCGGAAGCACGGGGGTTTCGTAGAGACCCCGAAGGTTGTAGTTATAGCGCCACATCAGGTTGAACACCTTGGTGGCCGTATCGGGGTAGTCAAAGCAGGGGATGTCGTGGCTGTTGAGAATATCCCGTCCCGCCTGGACACCGTCACCGCCCATCCAGCTTGCCAGAAGCGGCTTTTTCGATGCCATCTTTACCTTGGCGAGTTCTTCCGCCGTCTTGGTGGGATCGGTCATGGCCTGGGGCGTCAACACAACGAGCAGGCCGTCGCTGTGGGGGTCCTGGGACGCAATTTCAAGGGCCTTGGCGTAACGCTCCGGGCCCGCATCCCCCAGAATGTCCACCGGGTTGCTGTGGCTCCACGCCTGGGGAAGCACCCCGTTCAGTCTTTCGATGGTTTCTTCTGAAAGCTCCGCCAACTCGCCGCCATCGCTGATCACGGCGTCGGTCGCGAGTACGCCCGGACCGCCGGCGTTCGTCAGGATCGTCAGACGGGGCCCTCTGGGGCGAGGCTGTTTCTCCAGCACGTCCGCCATCTGGAAGAGGCTCGCGATCGTGTAAACGCGCGATACACCCGTGCGGCGGAAGGCGGCCGAGAGTACACCGTCGCTGCCGGCGAGGGAACCGGTGTGGGAGGCAGCCGCCTGGGCCGCGGCCTGGGTTTGCCCCGCCTTGATGACGATGATGGGTTTGCTCAGGGCCACTTCCCGGGCCGCCGAAAGGAAGGAGCGGGCGTTGCCGATGGATTCCATGTAGATAACGATGCTCTTGGTATTCGGATCGTCGCCGAGGTAGTAAATCAAGTCACCCCAGTCCACATCGAGCATGGAGCCGATGGAGATGAAGGCGCTGAAGCCCACGTTGACGCTGTAGCTCCAGTCGAGAATCGACGTGCAGAGGGCGCCACTCTGGCTGATGAAGCCCACGCTGCCGGGCCGCGCGATGCTACTCGCGAAAGTCGCGTTCATGCCCTTGATTGGATTCATGACGCCGAGGCAGTTCGGCCCGATGATACGCATGCGTCCGTTACCGGCCGCGGCCAGCACTTCCGCTTCCAACGCGGCGCCTTTTTCGCCGACTTCTTTGAAACCCGCCGAGATGATGATGGCGCCCTTGACGCCGCAAGCCACACATTCGCGCACAATTTCGGGGATAGAGGAAGCGGGGGTGACCATGATGGCCAGGTCCACAGGCTCGGGGATTGACGTGACGCTGGGATAGGCCTTGATGCCCAGTACATTGTGACGCTTGGGATTGACGGCATACACCGTGCCCCCGAAGGGGCTGCTGATCAGATTCCACAGCATCGTGCGGCCCACGCTGCCCGGCTGCTCCGTGGCGCCAATCACTGCAACCGTCTTAGGATTAAAGATCGCCTCCAGGCAACCCTGTTTACCGCTATCAGCTATATTCATGCGAGAAGGCCTCCTCTGTACATCCAGAATCGTGTATTATCAGCAAAACTACCGCCACGCTGAGTGTGACTTGCCCGTGTCGGGTACGCTTTACTCACCGTGCGTTCAGGGTGTGTAAGCACGAAGGACAAGCAAGTTCGATGCCTGAATGATTACACAGTAACCAAGCGCGGCACAAGGCGTTAAGCACTGTTGCGCCGCGCAATTGTGTAACGCGATCTGTTCAATGCACTAAACTGTAGCGTTCATGGTGACAGATCTGCTCAATGAAGCCATTCACCCCAGATAGATCCCTACCAGGAGTACAGACCCAACCATGCGACTCTACATCGTCCGCCACGGCGAAACGGATTTCAATCGCAACCGAATGATGCAGGGCTATCATGAGATTCCCCTGAACGAGCGCGGGATCCGCCAGGCCACGCTGCTGGCCCATCGCCTGAAAGAGGAGCAGCTTGACCGAATCATCTGCAGCGACTTGCGCCGTGCCGTGATGACCGCGTGCATCGTTGCATCGCACACCGGCGTGCCCATGGACTATGACCCGGCCCTGCGGGAGCGCGATCCCGGCCTGTTGACCGGAAAGTCGTACGATGAAGAACCGCGCTTCTTTACCGATATCGATTTTATCCCGCCGGAAGGCGAAGGGGTTCGAGCGTTTCGGGCGCGCGTACGTCAGGCCTTTGAGCATCTTGCTGCCCGAGCCCGCCATGCCACCGAACGGGTGGCGGTCATCACCCATGGTCTCGTGTGCCATGCTTTTGTGACCGAGTTCTTTGGCGAGGATGCGGCGGAAGGGATCGGCTCGCGAAACGCCGCGCTGACCCTGGCCGAGTATGATGCGGGCCAGTGGTCCCTCGTTGCACGGGACTGCGCCAGCCATCTCGCAGGCGAAGAACCCCCGCGGATCGTGGTCGCCGGGGCTTGATACTCCACTGTTTTTCATCGCCGTAGCCTGTGCTAAGATAGGCGAGGAGTTGAAGCACATGGGGTGCTTCGCAGACCATGGAACACGCCGGGGTGTGGATTATGGTATCGGACGACGCGGAACGAAAGTTAGTGGAAGCAATGTCGGAGGTCAAACCGCACCGCCTTGATTCCTATACGCTCAAGACTAAGCAGTTGAAGTTCCGGCTGCACGATGAGGAGTTTGAGGAAATCCGGGAAACGGCGGAGCGTCTGGGCCTTTCCATTTCCGAGTACTTTTGCGCGCTCCATCGTTATGCCAGGCCCAATCTGGCGCCCAATCCTCAGGCCGGCGAGTGGCTCCACCCCGTTCGCAAGTCGCGTCGGGATTGAGCCCGATCACTTCGTTTTCAGACGACTTCAGGAGATTTTCATGAGCGACGAGCAGGGGCGGGGCAGCACCGGAAATGAAGTGGCCGAATGCACCGCACTGTCGCTGGGATTGGGAACCCTGCTGGCCATCATCATGGGCGCGGCCAACGTCTATCTGGGCCTCAAGGTTGGCATGACCGTGAGCGCCTCCATCCCCGCCGCCGTTATCAGCATGGCTGTGATGCGCGGCGTGTTCAAGCGCGGCACCATCCTCGAAAACAATATCTCCCAGACGATCGCTTCCACGGGAGAGAGCCTCGCCGCAGGGGCGATCTTCACACTACCCGCTTTCCTGCTCGCCGGCGTATGGGAAACCTTCAACTTCTGGATCAGTACCGGTATCATCATGACAGGCGGACTGCTCGGCATCGTGTTCATGGTACCCCTGCGCAAAGCCCTGATCATTGATCGCAAGGACCTGAAATATCCCGAGGGCGTCGCCTGCGCCGAGGTGCTGCTGGCGGGGCAAAACGGTGGGGCGGGAGCCCGAGGAATTCTCATCGGTCTGGGTATCGGCGCCTGCTTCAAGTTCTTCGCCACGGGCCTTGAGGTGATACGTGGCACGGTCGCGGGTGCCGTGACCCAGGGGCAGCGCGTTTTCTATTTCGGCGCGGAATTGAGTCCGGCGCTGCTGGCGGTCGGCTACATCGTCGGCGCGGGTATCGCCGCCCAGGTCTTCCTCGGCGGTGTTATCGGCTGGATCATCGCCATCCCGCTGCTCAGCCCCTACGTGGAGTCTACCGCCCCGACCGCCCTCGATCAGGCTGCGGAACTTTACCGTTCCCATATTCGCTTCATCGGCGTGGGGACCATGCTGGTCGGCGGACTCTACTCGATTTGGAAAGTGCGGGGCGGACTGGTGGCCGGCATTCAAAGTCTGCGCGCGGTGTCCGCCGCGCCGGGCGAGAACGCGCCTCACATCCCGCGGACCGAGCGCAATATGTCCTTCAACGCGCTGCGCGGGATATTCCTTATCGCCACGCTGGGCACCCTGATCCTGTATCTCTTTCTGGTCGGCTCCTTCCCCCTCGCCCTCGCCGCGACCGTCGTCATGGTCCCGGCGGCCTTTCTCTTTACCGCTGTCGCCACCTACATCGTGGGTCTCGTGGGTTCCTCCAATTCGCCCGTTTCCGGCATGACCATCTGTGCACTCCTGCTGGCGGTGTTCGTCATCTGGGCGGCGGGCGGCCAGGGCGACACGGCCATCCTGGCGACCTTGGGCGTGGCGGGCGTGGTCTGCTGCGTGGCATGCAGCGCGGGCGATGTGGCGCAGGATCTGAAGACGGGGCAACTGGTGGGCTCCACCCCGTCCCGGCAGCAATGGGCCGAGGTGCTGGGCGTCGTCATTCCCGCCTTTTTCCTCACGCCCGTTCTCGTCCTGTTGGATAGCGCCTATGGCATCGGCGACAAACTACAAGCCCCCCAGGCCACGCTCTTCGCCAGCCTCGTAAAGGGGTTCTTTGGTGGTGGGGATTTGCCCTGGCCCTTGATAGGTATCGGGTTGGCCATCGGCGTCGCAATCATCCTCCTGGATACCGTGCTGGAGCGTTCCAGAGCGACCTTTCGGCTCTACGTCATGCCCATCGCCGTGGGCATCTATTTGCCGCTCGCCCTATCGGTTCCAATCATGATCGGCGGGGTCATCCACTTCGCGGTCACGCGCGCGCGCCGAGACGCGGAGGACGCCAGCAGTGCCGGCGTTCTTTTCGGGTCGGGCCTGATCGCGGGCGAAGCCTTGATGGGCATTGGCCTGGCCATCCCCCTCGCGCTGGGCAGAAAAATCGCCCAGGACATGAGCGCCATTTCGCCTGTCGTCCTCGACGCGGGCTCCGTCGCACTCTTTGCCATCCTGGTCGCGTATTTCGCGCACACGGCGCGAAAGTCCGCA
Source organism: Candidatus Hydrogenedentales bacterium (assembly GCA_942492815.1). GTDB lineage: Bacteria > Hydrogenedentota > Hydrogenedentia > Hydrogenedentales > JAEUWI01 > JAEUWI01. The sequence goes on from OW818658.1 coordinate 2,432,317, forward strand.
AGCTAATCGCCGAAGCCAACACCCGCGCCGCACGGACCCAATCCATAGTGTGCGGAATCTTTCCCATTGCAAAACGGTCTTTCTTGCCCTATAGTGATGTAGGTTAAATACAACTTTCGGGAGCGGTTGTATTTTTCCATTCCGCAACAGGGTGAGAGAGTGACCTGTTGCGATTGCAGTGGACACGGGATTGGGAGAATAGCCATGTTTAATTGGTTGAATAACATCAAAATGAAACCGAAGATGATTGGCCTCTTTCTGTTGGTGGGCATGATCCCCATCGCCATCCTCGGCTGGCGTGCCGCCGTGATTGCAAAGAACGCCCTTCTCACCACCTCCTACAACAATCTGGAAGCGGTGCGGGAGATTAAGAAGGCCCAGATCGAGAAGTATTTCGGGGAGCGGAAGGGGGATCTGGGGATCCTGTCGGAGATCGTGGCCGCGCTGCACACGGACGCGACTGTGGCGGGAAATCCAGAGACGGACGCCTTCTACAAGAAATACGTTGAGCTTTACGGCTACTATGACCTGTTTCTGATCGATCCGACGGGTCTGTGCTTTTACTCCGCGGCCAAAGAAAAGGACTACCAGAGCAACCTGCTCACTGGCCCCTACAAGGATTCCGGGCTGGGCAAGTTGGTCAAGGAGGTTCTGGCGAGCAACGACTTCGGCGTGGCGGATTTCGCGCCCTACGAACCGAGCAATGGCGATGCCGCAATGTTTATCGCCCAGCCCGTCCATATCGGCGGCCAAATGACCGGAGTTGTTGCCCTTCAGGTTTCCATCGAGTCGATAAACGCCATCATGCAGCAGCGCCAGGGGATGGGGGAGTCGGGGGAGACCTACCTGGTTGGCCCCGACTTCCGCATGCGGTCCGACAGCTTTCTGGACCCGGAGAAGCGCACCGTCCTGGCGTCCTTCGCCGGAAACAACTTGGTGGAAACGGAAGGGTCGAAGGCCGCGCTCAACGGGGAGGCGGCTGCCGGCATAATCGCGGACTACAACAACAGTCTCGTGCTCTCCTCATACACACCCGTAAAAATGGGACCCCTCACGTGGGCGCTCCTCGCCGAAGTTGACAAGGCCGAGGTATACAAGCCCATCTATTCCCTGCTTTGGAACCTTTTATGGGCGGCTCTGGTGATCGGATCGATCGTGACGATTGTGGCCTGGTTTATTGCAACCGCTATCGTCAAGCCGCTCCTGCTGGATGTGGCGCTCGCGAAAGTCGTCGCGGAAGGCGATCTGACCCAGAGTGTCAAGCTGGATCAGAAGGACGAGCTCGGCATTCTCGCAAGCTCGCTGAACGAAATGACCGGCAACCTGCGCGACATCATGCGCAACGTCTCGGGTTGTTCCGATTCCCTGACCTCGTCGTCTCGTTCCATGACAGCGACGTCCGGAGACATGGCGGACAAATCCGAGCGCGTGTCTCAGTTGTCCGGCACGGCGGCCGCCGCTGCGGAGCAAGGTTCGGCGAACCTCCACACCATGGCCTCGGCCATCGAGGAGATCAGCGCAAATTCCGACAACATCTCCGCCAGTTCAGAGGAGGTATCCGCAAACCTCACCACGGTCAGCGCGGCGGTCGAAGAGATGTCCGCCAACATGAATTCCATCGCGTCGGCGGTGGAGGAAATGACCATGTCGGTCAATACCGTCGCGACGGCGGCGGAGGAAATGTCCTCGTCGTTGAACGACGTGGCCTCGAGCACGCAGGATGCCGCCAGAACCGCCGACAGCGCTTCGGCCAAGGCCGACGCCACGGTGAAGACCGTGGAGACCCTCGGCCAGTCCGCCCGGGCCATCGGCAGGGTAGTGGAGCTCATCACGGGTATCGCCGCGCAGACCAATCTCCTCGCCCTGAACGCCACCATCGAAGCGGCTTCCGCCGGGGAGGCCGGCAAGGGGTTCTCCGTCGTGGCCAGCGAAGTGAAAGAACTGGCCAAGCAGACCAGCGCGGCCACGGGGGAGATCGCCAATCAGGTGTCCACCATGCAGGCCGACACCGCGGCGGTCACCGCCTCCATATCCGAAATCGTCAAGGTGATCGGTGAAATGCGTGGACTCTTCGATTCAATCGCTTCCGCGATTACGGAACAAACCAAGTCCATCAACGAAATCGCGCGCAGCACCGGCGACGCGGCGGGCGGTGCGGATGAAGTATCGCGCAACGTGCAGGAGGCGGCCAAAGGCGCGGCGGAGGTTTCACGCAACGTTCAGGAGGCGAACATGGGGCTCAATGAGATCGTGAAGCACATCGCCGAATTGGCCCAGGGAACGTCCGAAGTTTCGAGAAACGCCAGCGAGGCTTCCATGGGCATGAACGAGATCGCCCGGAGCGTCGCTCAGGTCAGTGAATTTGCCGCGGGCACCAAGGACGGTGCGGCAAACGTGAATCACGAGGCGGAAGGCATGGCGCACCTCGCCACCTCACTGCACCAGATGGTATCACGCTTCAAATTGGATTGACGCGGCGGCCCATCGCTACGGCGACGGAATGGCTCCAACTGGGGCGGCCTCGCTTGGGGCGGCCTCGCTTGGGGCCGCCTCGGGCGGGGCGGGCGGCAATATAAGGCCTGCAGGTCGTGCTTCGAGCGCCATGGCCGCTTTGAAGGCCTCCGCGGCCGCCTGAAGCTCCTCCACCACGAAGCGGGAGCCCGCCGCTTGGTCGTGCTTTTCCGCGATGTCCTCGCTCAGGTTGTAGAGGGCGAGGGGGATGTTCTTCCGCACGTAGGGTGCGGGTAGTCCGTCCGCCCCGGGGGGCACATCAAGGGTTCGGTATTCGTGGGGCAGGTGGAGCTTCCAGGGGCCCTTGCGGACCGCCTGCAGTTCATTGCGACCGTAGAAGTAGAAGTACTCGTGGGGCGTGCCCGCGCCGGGTCGGCCTTCGAGCAGGGACCAAAGGCTCTTGCCGTCGATGATGCGATCCGTTGGAAGCGCCGCACCGACCGCTTCGGCCACCGTGGGGTAAAAATCGAAGTTGGCGATCATCTTGTCGTTTACCTGATTCGCGGGAATACGCCCCGGCCAGCGCACGATGCACGGAACGCGGTGGCCCCCTTCCCACGTGGTGCCCTTGCCTTCACGGAGCGGTCCCGCGGACCCCGCATGGTTGCCGTAGCTGATCCAGGGGCCGTTGTCCGACGTGAAGACGACCAGCGTCTCTTCTTCGAGTCCCGCCTCTTCCAAGGTGCGCAGGATCTCGCCCACGGACCAGTCAATTTCCATGATGACATCGCCATACATGCCCTGGGCCGATTTCCCGCGAAATTTATCCGAGACGCCGAGCGGTACATGGGGCATGCTGTGGGCCAGGTATAGAAAGAACGGCCTGTCTTTGTTTTCGGCGATGAAGCGGACCGCGTACTCGGTGTAGCGCGTGGTCAACAGGTTCATGTCGGGGTTCGTCTCGACGACCGCGTTGCCTTCCATCAGGGGCAGGTCGGGTAAGTCTTTCGCCGTGGGGTGAAAGGGCCACATGTCGTTGGAGTAGGGGAGGCCGAAAAACGCGTCGAAGCCCTGATTCAGCGGGAGAAATTCCGGAATGTCGCCCAGGTGCCACTTGCCCACACAGGCCGTAGCATAACCCAGGGGCTTCAATAATTCGGCCATCGTAACTTCATCGGGATGGAGGCCATCCGCGCGCCCCTGCTGCTGCTTGCTTGGACTCAGTACATCGGGGAGCCCCACGCGGATCGGGTAGCAGCCCGTCAGGAGCGCGGCGCGGGAAGGGCTGCACGCGTTGGCCACCGCATAGGCGGACGTGAAGCGGATGCCGTCCGCAGCCAATCGGTCGAGGTTCGGCGTTTGAAAGGCTGTCGCGCCGTAGGCCCCGGTATCGGCGTAGCCCTGGTCGTCGGTATGGATGACAATCACATTGGGTGGCCGCTCCCCGCGCGCGTCCAGGGAAAAGATTGTCAGCGCAATCGCGAGTATCGGGGCCGTGCGGACCATCTCATTCCTCCTCTTCGGAATCGTCGGCTTCGTCATCCTCTTCCCACGCCTCGATCAGGAGGCTGTGTCCGAACTCCTTCGCCTCCTTCACAAATTCCCACATTTCATCGTCTTCGGACATGGCCTCTTCGGCCAGCTCGAAGAAATTCAGGGTGTCGCCGGGCGTCCAGCCCGCCTCGCGAATATAAAAGCGGGCAAGTTCTTCCGCGCCGGCGGGCTCCTGGAAGTTGATCCACGCGGAAACATCGGCATGGGTAAATTCGGCATGCTCTTCGTTTTCAGGGTCGGGGGCGGCGGTTACGGTGAACAGATACATGGGGGTTAGTCCTTCTTCCTTAAAAATACGCGCGTCCGGCTAAGGGCTGCCTGCACCTTACCAGCCGAGTTCCATCCTTATTATTCACGGTCCAATTCTGCTACGCAAGCCGCCAATTTGCTAAAGCCGCCGCACGCCGAAGCCGCCGCCCACTTCGATCGCAGCGCCCGTTGCATAGCCGAAATAGCCTTCCGCAAGCGCGGCGCAGGCTTTGCCGATATCCTCGGGCGTGCCCCAGCGTTTCTGGAGGAGCAATCCCCCTTCGATCAAGGCGTCGTATTTTTCCGTCACCCCGGCGGTCATGTCGGATCGGATGATACCCGGCTGTATCTCGTACACGTTGATGCCATGCTCGGCCAGCCGTACGGCGTAGGCCTGGGAAGCCATGCTGCCGCCCGACTTGCTTATGCAATACTCCGCCCGATTCACACTCGCGGTGGTTGCGGATATGCTCGTGATGAAAATGACCGAGGGCGAGACGGCGGCGGCGTCTCTGGGATGGGCCACCATATGGTTGGCCACCGTCTGGGTGAGGAAGAAAGGACCGCGCAGGTTTATGTCCATTACCCGGTCGTAGCTTTCCGGCGTGGTCTCCAGGATGTCGAAGCGCTTGGCCAGTCCGACACCGGCATTGTTCACGAGCACGTCCACATGGCCGAAAGCGTCCAGGGTCTCCGCGAGAATGCGGGGGTGATCTTCCAGGCTCGACACATCGCCGCGGATGGGATGGAGCTGCCGGCCGAGCTTCTCGACCTGCACCTTCACTTCGTAGATACCCGTCTCCGTGTTCGCGGGATCTGGGTTTGTGGCCACACCGGCAATGTCATAGCCGTGTCCCGCCAGGGCCAGGGCAATGCCCCGGCCTATGCCGCGGCTCGCACCGGTGATCAACGCAACTTTGCTCATGTGCTCAGGTTTCCTTCGCGATTCTTAGGACGGATTAGACCGATAGGACCGATTTGATCAATCCGTCGTATCCGTCGTATCGGTCCTATCCTACAGCGGCGTCACATCGAGCCAGCGGCGCTCTTCCCAACTCTTGATGCCCAGCTCCGCGAGTTGCACGCCCTTGGCCCCTTCCTTCAGCCCCCAGGGGAAGGGCTCGTCCAGCACCACATGGCGCAGGAAGAGCTCCCACTGGGCCTTGAAGGCATTATCGAAGACGCGATTGGTGGGCACCGGCGTCCAGCCAGCATTAAAGTCGATGGGGCTCGGAATATCGGGATTCCACACCGGCTTGGGCGTATTGGCCTGATGCTGGGTCACGCAGTCGCGCAATCCGGCCACCGCCGAACCATGGGTGCCGTCCACCTGTAGTGTCACCAGGTCGTCTCGCCGCACGCGCACACACCACGAGGAATTGAAGTGGCAGATGATGTTTTTGTCGGTAACAAAGGTGGCGTACGCCGCATCGTCCGAAGTGCAGACGTAGGGCTTGCCCTGCTCGTCGATGCGCGTGGGGATGTGGGTCGCGCCCAGGCAGGAGACGGACTTCACATTGCCGAATAGATTGTCCACCAGATAGCGCCAGTGGCACAGCATGTCCACGATGATGCCGCCGCCGTCTTCCTTGCGATAGTTCCACGAGGGGCGTTGGGCGGGCTGGTCTTCGCCCGTGAATACCCAGTATCCGAACTCGCCACGCACGGAGAGGATGCGACCGAAGAAGCCCGTGTCGATGAGGTATTTCAATTTCAGAAAACCGGGCAGCCAGAGCTTGTCCTGCACCACGCCATGCTTCACGCCGGCCGCTTCGGCAAGCTGAAACAACTCTAACGCCTGTTCGGTGAACTCGGCGCAGGGCTTCTCGCAATACACGTGCTTGCCCGCCGCGATGGCCGCCTTCACATCGGGGTGACGGCGCTGGGTCACCTGCGCGTCGAAGTAAATCGGGTAGGCCGGATCGCGCAGTAGGGCGCTGAGGTCCGTAGAGTACTTCAACCCGCCGTGGGCCGCCGCCAGAGCCGCGAGCTTGCTCGCATTGCGCCCGGTCAGAATCGGTTCGGGGAGGATGCGCGTGGAGTCGTCGATCTTAACGCCGCCCTGCTCCCGAATTGCGAGGATGGATCGCACCAGGTGCTGGTTGGTGCCCATGCGTCCCGTGACGCCGTTCATGATGATGCCGATGTTGTGGGTGGTCATGAAAAAGTCCTTATCGTGATTGCACGTTGATGATCAAATGGACTGTGCCGGATCGAAGAAGGTGAGGTAGGGGCCTTCCGCGATGACCCGCTTCAAATACACCGCCAGCTCCATCGCATGGTAGTCGCCCCACATGGACGACTCGCCGCAGGGGATCGACTGACCTTCGGGCACATGATCCCATCCGTTCGGTCGGTGATAAACCGAGTGGAGCAGCAGTCCCTGGTGGGCGGGATCCTCAGAAAGGTAGGGCGCCGCCAGCAGGGTTTTCGCGACCTGAAGCCCCGCCTGGAAATATCGCGTGCCGTCTTCCGTGTCCAGACCCAGATAGCGCCCGAGACGCAGCAGGCCCTGGGCGGCAATGGCCGCAGCGGAACTGTCCAGCGGCTCGTGGGCGTTGTAGGGATCGCCGGGCTCGTCGCGAAAGTTCGGGAAATGGACCACACCCGGCGCGCCGGTGTCCCAGAAGGGGATGCCGTCGGCCGTCGTATTCTGGATGTAGAAATCGCTCGTCGCGCGGGCCATGGCGAGCAGCATGGCCTCAACCGTGCCTCGACCGCCCTGGCACTCCAGATCGCTGTCGGGCAGCAACTTGAGCAACTCCAACTCCTCCGCCGCGCCCAGCAGCACCCACGCCAGCCCCCGCGTCCATGTGGAGAAAGGCGTATAGCCCTGCTGTGTGCTCGGACAGCGATACTGCCCATCGCTCATATTGAAGATGCTTTCATGCACGACGCGTCCGTACACATCATAGTGATCGCGGCCGGTGCCGTAATACACATTGTAGCGGTGGGTATTCTGCATGTGCTCCAGCGCACGCTGGCAAAGGGAAATCTTCTTATCGCCTTCGCCCATGAGCACATGACCGAACTGATGCGCCCGCATCAAAATGCGGCAGGAGCGGATCGTGTCGCTGAACAGGGAGTGGGGACCATTGAAGCTGTGAATGTATCCCGTACCGTCCGCGATTTTCGACCATCGCGCGGCCTGCACCGCACCGGAAATTTTGATGGCAAGCTCATAAAAAGCTCGTGCATCGTCCGCCATGGGGATGCGCCCTTCGTTCACGAGGCGCAACACATTGCCATAGGTCGAGAGGTTATTGAAGCCGTGATCATGCACGCCCACGTGGCTGATGTGGGGCGCCATGAAATCATGAATACGGCGCACGCCCCGATCCAGGTATTCGCCGTCATCCGTCGCATCGAACTGCAACACCAGACAGCCATACTGAAAGCCCTGGGTCCACTCCGTCCAGCCCCGGCTCGTGTATTTGCCCGCGACGGTAAAGACCGGGGAGCCCTTCGCCGGATCCCAGTCGGAATCGAGCGCCAGCAGTTTAGGGCCGGCCAGCGCGAAGAAGTGCTCAAGCTGCGGTGATAGATCGGAAGCGTTCAGGGTGGCAGAAAGATGCATGGGGCCCTCTCAGAGTTGGACACGAAAACAAAGGCGGTATTGTAGCAGCCGCCCGCCCGGCCTTCCACCCTCCAGCCTCACACCTCGACGCACCACACACTCAAGCGCCCGTCTGCGGGCCTTGCAAAATGCGCATTGGTTCGCCATAGAATGGGAAAGTCATGCGTATCCAATGGTTGAGTCGCAGGCCCAACAATTCGGTTGCGCCTCACTGAGCCAGGCGCAGCAAGCGGGGAAGGTTCAATAGCAAATGGCGGATATCGATGCGGTAGAGCGAGAATTGGCCGCCGGACGGATCTGGAGGGCAAAGGAAATCCTCCAGGGACGCCTCCGTTCCGCTGGCTACGATGTGGTGCTCTATGAGCGGTACGGATTCGTGTTGTTTCAACTGGGCGATCTGGCCGAGGCCGGCAAGTATCTTTTCCTCTCGGGAAGCCGTAAGCCCGAGTATCGGGGCCCCATAGGAATATACATTGATCGCCACGGGAAGTCCCTGCGCTCCCTCCGTGACACCTTTCCCGCCTGTGTGCGGCGCACAGAAATCGCATCGTATCCAGAGAACGTGCTGGCTGACCTCCAAGCTTCCGGTTTCAGTATAGAAGAATTCAAACGTGCAACCAGCAAGGAAATCCCGTCGGGTGCGATGGGCTGGGACGGATTCTTGGGTATCGCCATCGCCGCGCTCTTCTGTCTTCTGCTGGTTGGTTTCGTTACCCAGGCATTTCGTGGTCTCGCATGGCTGTTTGAAACGCTGACAGGGGACTGAGGCTGCTGACTGCCCTGACGCGGACCGGGATCCGGTACAATGAAGCCATAGGAGTTTACGCCACAACATGCCCAACCGTGCCGCCGCCGTGGCGGGCCAGTTCTATCCCGCCGCACCCGAAAAACTCCGGAGCACCGTCGCGCGCTTTCTCGACGACGCCACCACCACGCCCGCGTCGGCGTGCGTATCCGCCATCATCGCGCCCCACGCGGGCTACCCCTATTCGGGGCCGACGGCGGGCTGGGCCTTTCGCCGCATCCAGGGCATGGCCCCGCGCCGGGTCGTCCTCCTCGGCCCCTCGCACCACTATCGCTTTCGCGGCCTTTCCCTCTATATCGAGGGTGCCTTCGAGACCCCGATGGGGGTCGTGCCCGTGGACAACGCTTTCATGGCAAGGCTCGCCGCCCGATTGGGCAGCCAGTGCCCCGAGGCCCACGTCCCCGAGCACGCCCTCGAAGTCGAACTGCCTTTTCTCCAAACCGTGCTCACACCGGGCTTCTCCATCGTCCCCGTGCTCTTCGGGGACTATCCGGCACCGGAGCACCACGCCCTGGCCGAGTTCCTGGCGGAGCACCTCGATCCGGGCGACTTGATTCTCGCCTCCACCGACTTGTCCCATTTCCTCAGCGAGCCCGAGGCCAATCAGATCGACCGCCATTCCCTCAACACCGTCCTGGCGGGCGATCCGGATGCCCTCGCCACGGGGCTGCGCGATGGAGCCTGTTCCCTCTGCGGCGGCACCGCCGTCGTGGTCGCCCTCGCCGCCGCCAACCTCCTCGGCGCAAGGTCGCGTACCGAGTGGGACTACCGCACCAGCGCCTGGGCCACCAGCGACTTCAGCCGCGTCGTGGGCTACGGCGGCCTGACCTTCGAACGCGCGGGGTGATTCCGTACTGTATTGGATGCTGGAATCGCGACGCGACCCGAGGGGGACCGTCCTGCACGAACCGCGACTGAGCAGGGTGTATCGATCCTTCACAATGGAGTTGATTTCGTGGTGTGGTGTGTCTTCGCGTGCGGGACCGTCCCCCGCTTTTAAAACGCGGGACGGTCCCGAACGCCAGGCGGGCTTTGGCGCGTTGAGATGGTAGTGGTGATCGCCGTCGGATTGCGTTGTCGGAAGGCCCTTGCGTTCAGGACGGTCCCGAACGACCAGAATTGTCCGCCGCCCGCCCGCCGCGCTATAGTGAGTGCGAATCGAAGCAACAGCAGGGGAGAGCCCGCATGACCATCACCGTGAACACCATCTGCCAGGCCATGGACGCCTGGGCGCCCCAATCCCTCGCCTACGAGTGGGACAAGGTCGGGCTGCAGATCGGCGAACCCGGCCAACCCGTGAAGCGCGTTCTCGCCTGTCTCACCATAACCGCCGCCGCCGCCGCCAAGGCCGAGCAGTGGGGGGCCGAGATGATCGTGGCCCACCACCCGATCCTGTTCAGCGCACTGAAGACACTGCGCACCGACGATCCCCACACGCGGCTCTGCCTCCGCCTTGCCGCCCATAACATTGCCTGCTTCGCCGCCCACACTAATCTTGACGTCGTCCCCGGCGGCGTGAACACGCTCCTCGCCGAAACCCTCCACTTGGAGAGCATCACGCCCCTCATCCCCAGTCCCAAAGCGGGCCAGATCAAGCTCGTCACCTTCGTGCCCGAGACCCACCTCGCCGCCCTGCGCGAGGCCCTCGGTCGGGCCGGCGCGGGCGTCATCGGCGACTATGCCGAATGCACCTTCAGCGGCCCCGGCACCGGAACCTTTCGCCCCGGTGTCGACGCCAATCCTTTCAGCGGTCGCAAGGCTGCCCTCAACGAGGAACCCGAACTCCGCCTGGAGACCCTCGTCGCCAAAGCCGTGTTGCCCCAGGTGCTCCAGGCCCTGCGGGCGGCCCACCCCTACGAAGAACCGGCCTTCGACATCGTCACCCTCGAAAATCGCGACGCCCGCTTCGGCCTCGGTGCGCGGGGCTCCCTCGCGCAACCCATGGCCCTCCGGGGCTTCGCCGAATCCGTCCGCCTGGCGCTCAAACTCAGCCACGTGCGCATCGTCGGCGATCCGCGCCGCAAGGTCCAGCGCGTCGCCGTCTGCGGCGGGGCCGGTGGGGGAGAGATCCCCGCACTGCCCCGCGATATCGACGTCTACGTCACCGGCGACCTGAAGTACCACGAAGCCGACGCCGCGCAGGAGCGCGGCCTGGCCCTCATCGACGCCAGCCACGACGGCACCGAGCGCAACATCGCCAACGCCATCGCCCGCTACCTCAAGAAGGCGGTTCCCGGCCTCGAAACCAAAGCCTTCATCGAGTCCGAGATCTTTCGGCCCGTGGGGCCGATGAAATAATGGGGTGCGCTAAACAGGCGAGTGGGCAGGCTCTGGGCTCTGGTTCCCGCTCAAACGTGTTTCCCCACGGCCCAATAGTTGATATCGCGCCCGACACCCATTAGGATGGAGAGCATTCCAGGTTTCGGTCGGAGGATCGATTAAGGAATACGGAAGATACTGTCTCGTCCTGCTGTATATTGTCACTTGGCATAGAGGAGAGACAAGGTTATGGCAGGAGTAAGCGTTCTTAGATACAGTGAAGGGTTTAAAATTCAGGTAGTTCGAGAGCTTGAGTCTGGGAAGCTTTCAAGCATATGTGAAGCGAACCGTCGCTACGGTATTACTGGCGCCACTACGGTGAATAGTTGGCTTAAGAAGTATGGTCGAGAATGTGACCTACCAAGGGTGATTCGTGTGGAAAAGCCGGACGAGCGTGACCAACTCAAGCAACTGCGGGCAGAGAACGACCGGTTGAAGCGTGCGTTGGCGGATGAGCATCTTCGCGCGTCGTTAAACGCTTCCTGGTTGGAGGAGGCCTGTGCTGAATTTGGGGTGAGCGATGTTGAGGCATTCAAAAAAAAACTCGACGGCAAGCGATAGGTCGGAGTATGGCGCGACCGGGTGATAAGGTTTCGTTGAGCGGCCTTTGCGACCTGGCAGGGTATAGTCGGCAGGCTTATTACCAGGAATGCCGTGCGCGCCAGAAGCGGTCTGTTGATGAGGATGCTATTGTATCCCTGGTGAAGGAGCTTCGGAAGCTCCATCGGCGGATGGGCACACGTAAGTTGCTCTTTTTACTCGAACCGACGTTGAAAGAGTTTGGGATATCGATAGGCCGGGATCGCCTTTTCACGGTGCTGCGAAGGCGCGGATTGCTGGTAAAACGTCGCAGGCGCGGCACCCGGACCACGGATAGTCGGCACGATTGGTACACCTGGCCCAATCTTGTGCGCAACGTGGAGCCAACGATGATTAATCAGGTGTGGTTGAGCGATATCACCTACCTGCGTACGGATGCGGGATTTTTGTACTTGTCGCTCATAATGGATGCTTATTCTCGGAAAATAGTTGGCCACCATCTCAGTGCTGGCCTTGAGGCCACCGGCTGCATCAAGGCGCTTCACGTTGCCTTGAAGGAGCTGGCTCCAGGTGCCCGCCCTATCCATCACTCTGACCGGGGCCTCCAATACAGCTGCAAGGAGTACGTCGGAATACTGCAGGAGAGAGGGTGTCTTATCAGTATGACGGAGCTAAACCATTGTTACGAAAATGCGACCGCCGAGCGGCTCAACGGGATTCTGAAGCAAGAATATGGTCTTGACGAGACGTTTCGTAATAAGGTGCAGGCGGAACAGGCTGTAGTCCAAGCGGTACTCTTGTACAACGGCAATCGGCCTCATCTATCACTCGGGTACCGGACTCCAAATGCTGTTCATTTGGCGGCATGAAATTATCCGTACTCGCTCAGCTCTCCCTCCCCTAGGGGAGGGAGAGCTGAGCGAGAGAAACAACCGAAACAAGAAACAGAAGTCGGAACAGCCAATTGACAACTTATGGCCAGGACTTGACAACCGCTATGCGAGAGACAGCAAGGGGAAGTAAGCGCGACTTCACCCGCTCCATGCGCGATTGGCACTGTGCCTTGAAATCACACCGTTTGGCGAGTCGCGGCGCGCTCTCTCGCGACCTGCTTGTCACACTGGGCCTGCTCGCGGTCGGGATGCTCATCTCAGCTATTGCCCTGCTCGCCTCGGACGATGATAGTCTGGTCTGGACTGTACTCGCGGGCGCGGCCTCCGCAAGCCTCTTCTGGCTTCTGCTGAGCCTGTACAGCACGCGCGCCCGCAAGCGGACCGAGGATTCGCTTAACAAAGATTTGACGCGCTACCACACCCTGCTCGAAACCGTCAGCGATGGTATCCACGTGATCAATGAGGAGGGCGACCTCATGGAGGCCAGCGCCTCCTTCTACCGCATGCTCGGCTATGCACCGCAGGACCCCGCCCTTCGGCACATCTCCGATTGGGAGGCACGGTGGGCCACCGGAGAGTTCCGCCCGTTGATCGCCGGCGGGCTGGAGCACTCACACTGCTTTGAAACCCGCCACCGATGCCAGGACGGGGGCTTCATTGATGTGGAAATCAACATGAGAGGCATCACGATCGAGGGGAAGCCCTTCCTCTATGCCTCCTCGCGCGACATCACCGAGCGCAAGCGGATGCTGGAAAATCTCAGCAAGCTCTCCAAGGCCGTCGACCAGAGCCCCGTTTCCATCGTCATCACCAATCTGGTCGGCGATATCGAGTATGTCAATCCCAAGTTTACGGAGATTACCGGCTACACCCCCGAGGAGGCACTCGGCCAGAATCCCCGCGTCCTGAAGTCCGGCGACAAGGCCCCTGAGGAGTACCGCGAACTCTGGGACGATATCACCGCGGGCAAGGAATGGCGCGGGGATTTCTGCAACAAGAAGAAGAGCGGCGAAGTCTACTGGGAGCGGGCCCTGATCTCGCCGATTCGGGATGGCGCCAACACGATCACCCACTTCCTGGCGATCAAGGAAGATATTACCGCGAGCCGGCGCACGGAAATCGCGCTCCGGGAAAGCGAGGCCCGACTGCGCTCCATCACGGACGCCGCAAGGGATGCCATACTCATGATGACCCCGGATGGGGAGATCTCCTTCTGGAACCCCGCAGCCGAGCGTATTCTCGGCTATTCGTGGGCCGAAGCCTTCGGGCAGGATTTCCAATCCCTCATCGCGCCCCAGCACTACCACACCGCCCTCCAGGTCTCTCTACCGGCCTTGCTGAAAGAGGGGCAGGGCACTTCCGCGGGCAAGACCCTCGATCTCGAAGTGCGCCGTAAAGATGGCGCAGCCATCCCCGTACAACTTTCCCTGTCCGCGATCCAGATCGAGGGCCAGTGGCATGCCGTGGGGCTGCTCCGTGACATCACCGAGCAAAAGCGCGCGGAGGAGGCCCTGGTCCTTACGAACCACAACCTCGAAGCGGCCACCGTGCGCGCAAACGAGATGGCAATCCGCGCGGAGTCGGCCAGCGCCGCCAAGAGTGAATTTTTGGCCAACATGAGCCACGAAATCCGAACACCCATGAACGGCGTCATCGGAATGATCGGACTCCTCATGGATACCGAACTCGACGCCGAGCAGCGGCGCTATGCCGAGATCGTGCGCGCCAGCGGCGAATCCCTTCTGGGCCTGCTCAACGACATTCTCGACTTCTCCAAGATCGAAGCGGGCCGGCTCGATCTCGAGTTGCTCGACTTTGACCTGCTGAGCCTGCTGGATGATTTCGCGGCCACCCTCGCCACCCGTGCCCATGAGAAGAAACTGGAACTCTATTGCGCCGCGGACCCGGAGGTCCCCGTGTTCCTCCGGGGAGACCCCGGCCGGCTCCGCCAGGTCCTCCACAACCTCGCAAGCAATGCCCTCAAATTCACCGAGTCCGGCGACGTAGTAATCCGCGTATCCATGGAGGAAGACCGCGAAGCCGACGCCACCCTCCGCTTCACGGTTCGAGACACCGGAATCGGCATCGCGGAGGAGAAGAAAGGCATTCTCTTCGATAAGTTCAGCCAGGTGGACGCATCAACCACGCGCGTCTACGGCGGCACCGGACTGGGGCTTGCCATTTCGAAGCAATTGGCCGAATTAATGGGCGGCGAGATCGGCGTGGACAGCGTCCCCGGTGTCGGTTCCACGTTCTGGTTCACCGCCCGCCTCGGCAAGCAGCCCCCGGAGGCAATACAGGCCGCCCCGCCGCCCCCGGAGCTTCACGGCGTGCGCGCGCTGGTCGTGGACGACAATGAAACAAGCCGCGAGATTCTCACCACCCGCCTGACCTCCTGGGGCATGCGACCGGATCCGGCGGAAAACGGGGAGCGGGCGCTGGCGCTACTTTTTCAGGCGGTAGACGACCAGGATCCTTACCGCATTGCCGTGGTCGACATGCAGATGCCCGAGATAGATGGGGCCGCCCTCGGGCGGATGATCCGGGCGGATGCGCGGCTGGCCGATACCAAGATGGTCATGTTGACCTCGCTGGGCTCGCGAGGGGATGCACGGCACTTTCAGGAGATCGGATTCTCCGGCTACGCCACCAAGCCGATTCAGCACCAGGAATTGCGGGCCGTTCTGTCCCTCGTCCTCTCCGGAGAAACCGGCGCGGACGCGGCGTCGCGTCCCATCACCACGCGCCATACGGCCCGGGAAACAGCCCAGCGATTCCAGGGGCGCAAGGCCCGCATCCTGCTCGTGGAAGACAACATTACCAACCAGCGGGTCGCCCTCGGCATCCTGAAACGCCTGGGTCTGAGCGCCGATGCGGTCGCCAACGGCGCGGAAGCGGTCCGGGCACTCGAAACCCTGCCTTACGATGTCGTCCTCATGGACGTGCAGATGCCCGAAATGGACGGGCTTGAGGCCACCCGACTGATCCGCGATCCCCGCTCGGCGGTGCCCGACCATCAAATCCCCATCATCGCCATGACAGCCCATGCCCTCCAGGGCGACCGGGACAACTGCCTGAGCGCGGGAATGAGCGATTATGTATCCAAGCCCGTCTCCCCGCAGGCCCTCGCCGCCGCATTGGAAAAATGGCTGCCGCCGGATATCGCAACACGCCCTGTCGGCAAGCTGAAAGCCCCGGGAACGGCCGCCAAAGACGAGCAGGCCAGGCGCGCTGAGCTACCCGTCTTTGACCGCAAAGGTATGATGTCGCGCCTCATGGACGATGCCGAGATCGCCGCAAGTGTGGCCGTCTGCTTTCTGGAGGACATGCCCCGCCAGCTTCAGATAGTGCGGGATTATCTGGACTCGGGCAACCTGTCCGGCATCCAGCGCCAGGCCCACACCATCAAGGGAGCCTCGTCCAACGTTGGCGGTATGGCCCTCTGTGCGGTCGCCGCTGACCTGGAAAAGGTGAGTGCGCTGGATACCGCCCACGATCAGATCGACAGAATGGCGTTTGAGTTCGAGCGCCTCAAAGAGGTCCTGCTGCAAGACCTGGCGCGACCAGAAGAGACCTAGAGGAAGACTTCTGCGGGGCGTAGACGCGTTCCTTCCTCGCCTGAGTCCTGGTGCGCACTGCAATCCTATAACGGAGCAATGCCGCACCGTCATGATGAATTGCACACGCGTGAGGTGATAGGCTGGAAGGCAGAGTTCGAGCGAAGAAATGCCGCCACTTATTCCCGACTCCGGGTACCGGGGCACCACGTCGCCCCGGCACACGTGTTGATTCATGAAAGTAGTTAGCTGATGCGTATTTTGATAGCCGAAGATGACCTCACCTCCCGCACCGTGCTGGAAGCCGTGCTGAAAAAAGAGGGCCACGAAGTCGTGACCGCCGCAAACGGCGGGGAGGCCTGGGCCCTGATGCAGCGCTCCGACGCGCCATCACTCGCCATTCTCGACTGGATGATGCCGGAAATGGACGGCCCGGAGCTTGCCCGCCGGATTCGGGGCCACCAGTCCCAGCGCCATGTCTATATCATCATGCTGACGACCAAAGACGACAAATCCGACATCGTCGCGGCCCTCGAAGCCGGCGCAGACGACTACCTGACGAAGCCCTTCGACACCGGCGAACTCCGCGCCCGGGTCGACGTGGGTCGACGCACCATCGCGCTGCAGGAGGCCCTGGCCGACCAGGCCGAAGAATTGCGCAAGGCCCTCGATGAGATCAAGACCCTGAGCGGCATCATCCCCATTTGCGCGACCTGCAAGAAAATTCGCGACGACAACGGCTACTGGAACCAGGTGGAAGTCTACATCCGCAACCACTCCGATGCCTCCTTCTCCCACGGCATCTGTCCGGATTGCATGGCAAAGTTCGAGGAACAGCTCCGACAGGAGAAGACCGAGCCGGATCAGAGCGAAGATGGTGGACCCTGAGTCCTTCGGTGATGGCGAAGGGCTTTAATGGAGGGCACGAGAGATGACCGACCTTCTGATTGGACGAATCAGCTTCCTCCGTTTTTTGTTTGACGGATTCTGTCTAGCGAGAACATTGCCACGGCTTCTGGCGATGCAGTTCTGTGTAATGAGTGGCACGGCCCTCGGTGTGCTTTCCTGGCGTTGGGGCGGTGGATCCTCTGAGGGGTTAGTATTACCCTCCATTCTGGGCATTCTTTTCGTGGCCTTCGTGCTCTGGGCCTTCCAGCTTGGTCGCCTGGGCCTGTTCTGTCCATTCCCCGTTTGCCGACGGGGAAAGTGTAGTACATTGCGGGACTACACGTGGGATGTTCGAACGATCTACGGAAGAGTGGGATGGGGATGCTACGTTTACCGGTGCAGTTGTGATGACCATTACTTTCGTCGCGGAAAGCGATTCATGGAGATTGTCCCTCCTGACGATTTGGAAGCGTCGGGAGACATCGTCATAACGGAAGAAGACACGCGCCCATACAAGCGATTGACCGGATTTCGCCAGTGGAGCGACGAACATGAACCAGTAGGCCACGATACCGCGTGACAGACAGAGAATGTGACGAGTCTGCTACCGATGCCGTACCTTGTCCTCGTTCCCAAGCTCCGCTCTTGTCACTACCCATAAGTTTCGCCAGATGGCAGTCTATTGTTTTAGTCCCGAAGGGACGTCATATCGTAGCCCAGGGTGGAGCGAGGTACGAGCGAAACCCTGGGTATTATGGAAAAATATCACTAGCCCCAGCGGGGCGGCATAGAAGAACAGGCGAAATCATCCCCGGCTTTCTATGCCATCCCTATGGGCACTGGCATGAGCGAGATGTTGCCCAACAACAACTGTTGACTCTGCGGGAGTCGGTGGATAAGCTTGCGCTGAGAGTGAGTCTATGCCGAGTTTGAGCCAAGCACAGCTACTGGAGGTAAAGAATTGCTGGGACACTTGAAGAATCTACTTAATCGCGCGGATCGAACTGAAAACTCTACAGTATATCGTGGAAGGGTCAACATACTCAGTCTGGTCATATTGGAGTCGGTACTTTGCGCAATGATATTCGTGGTGTTCTGGGTATACGTCCATGAACTCCAATTCGGGTCGAAGATTGAATTGCGTTATTGGTACATTCTACTTTATCTCGTGGGACTTCTGATAGCGCTCGGATATCAAGTGAGCCTCTTTGGATATGGGCTGTTGTGCTATGCGGCCCTAGTGATTCGTGGACTCTACTCAAATCGGACCCTCGTTAACTTCATCGAAAGCTCAGAGATTGACGACGCAGATATCGACAATCTGCGCTACTTTTCGATTCTACGCCTACGCATTGGAAAGCGAAGGCTTTCGATACCCTCGTTTATTGGATGTTTTGGTGAAATACTGGAGGTGGTCCGACGGGATAGACGCTTGCGGGCAGGAATGGTTAGCGTCCATTCGTTGGAAAGTATGGGGGTCTGCAATGATGTCCGGGCGGTAGCTGCGACGATTCTTCTCAGCAATACCGTTCTGCCTGTCATTGCGGCTGCACACCTGACTTTCCACGACGATTGGACGATGCGACAGATTCTATTTGCCATGGTCGGTATTATTGTGGTCTTTCTCAAGATTGTACTCCCAATGTTCTGTCGTAGCTTTCTGGAGTATAGATACGTTCAGGGAGAGGGGTTGATTCGATCGTTCTTTGGGGGAAGCATGGATGTAGTCCCTGTCGAGAATTGTCCGATGGAGTTCCTCTCAATAGCGTTTAGATTCCACAGGGCACCTGATGTGTGGAACATCTATCAGTATCAAATGAAGCTACCTTTGCCGGTGCTGGAACTACTACTTGACTTGAAATCTACTGCATCCAAAAGCATTCAGCACTAATCAGACTTCCTTTGTGCTCGAATGCCCTGTCTGGCCATCCCCTTGGGGGAAAAGGCCATCTTGACCCCATCTCAATTCCGCCGTATACTTTTCTTACCTCCCTTGGCGACGTCCCGATTCAGAATTTGGGTCAACGTCTTGACAACCATGCATGCAGGCATCTATGGAAGCAAGCGACTATACTACTGTGCGACACAACGAAGCGATGCCAGGAATAAGAAAAGACCCGCACTCGACTGTCGGCCTTGCCCTCGCCAGTGTGGCATTGATCGGCATGCTGCTTGTCCTGTTGGGATTTCAGATTGTACCCCGACTTCTGGACAAATCCGAATTTTTGCAGGCACAGAAAAATGTAGAATATCTCTACGTCGCAGTTTTATTTGTTGCAGTGAATTGGGCAGGAGTTTTGGCGGCATATCTTCTCCTAAAAAGCATGGAGTCCATCTCACTGACTCATAAATACTGCGAGACGCGTGGAATCACGGGGCGTCGTCATCGTATGCAGTGGAAGGAAATCAGAAGAGTCCGATACAGTCTGATTCGAGGCTGCATAGAATTCCACTCGGATGATAATGTCGCTCGTATATACAATGTATTTGCAATGCCTCGTGAAGCCGTTTCCTACATACTATCGAGGCCACAACAGGGCGTTGCTCGAACCGAATCGATCAAGGTACTGGAACGTGAAACTCTTACCGGTGGGTGCCGACATCCTTTCTACGGTGGAGGCGGTCTGCCAATACTTAGTGCCCTGGTTTGTGCTCTTCGCTCACGGCTGTGATCCACGGCATCAAGAGATTTGGCAATCTCTTAGCGCTTGTGCCCCCCCTTGACGAGATACCCATCCAGCCGTATACTTCCCTTACCCGCTCTGGCGGCGTCCCAATGCAGGACGTGGGTTGATGTTTCGTCAACCAGGCTACCAGGCCTTCGGTGAAAGTTCGTGCACTCGTCGCACGAGTGGCAGGGCGGGTTTGGCGCCGGAGCAATCCGGCGCCACTGTTCATTCAAGTGCTCGGGAGGAATTCGGTATGTCCCTCTTTTCATGGCTGACGGGTGGGGGAGGGCGAACTCCGGAGGAGCTGGCGGCGCGGGTCGGACTGCCCTTGTCCGAACTGGAGGCGGTGCCCATTCGCTACCACGCCTTCGAACTGCCCAAGCGCAGCGGGGGCACGCGCACCATCCACGCGCCGGACCCCACACTGAAAAGCGTCCAGCGCCAGATTTACCGCCGCGTGCTGAAGCGTCTGCCTGTCCATGCCGCTGTTACCGGCTTCCGCCCCGGCTATTCCATCGCGAGCAACGCCGCGTGCCACACGGGTCAGGCGGTCGTCGTGCGGATGGACATCAAGGACTTCTTCGGATCCACCACGGCCAAGCGCGTCGAAAAGTACTTTCGCCACGTGGGCTGGAACAAAGCCGCCGCTGCGTTGCTCACGCGCCTGTGTACCCACGAAGGCGCCCTGCCCCAGGGCGCGCCGACGAGTCCGGTGCTGGCCAACGCCGTAAACTTCCAGATGGACGCGCGCCTCGTCGGACTCGCCCGAATGTACGGCGCGGTATACACGCGCTATGCGGACGACCTCACATTTTCCTTCGCCGAGGATAAGCACGACAGCGTCGAGCACATCATCTACTGCACGAAGGGCATTGTCCTGGATTGTGGCGGCTACAAACTCCACCAGAAGCGCAAGCTCCGCATCCGCCGGCGACATCAGCAGCAGAACGTGACCGGACTCGTGGTCAACGAGCGCATCGCCCTGCCACGCAAGACCCGCCGCTGGCTCCGCGCGGTCGATCACCGAATGCAGCATGGGGGAGAGGCCACCCTCACCCCGCAGCAGCGCCAGGGCTGGGCCGCGCTGGAACACATGATCGTCGCCCATCGTGATCCTACGATGCAGGCGAGGTGAACACGCAACGGGCTCTCGATGCCTTGCCGGGTTGGCGTCGGCTCAGTCCTTTCGGTCGGGTACGTTCAGTTCGCGGTACAGGATCTCCTCGGTTCCGTCCCGGTTCGCTTCGGCAATCACGCCGCCCGTCGCATCATAGATCGTCGAACCTCCTGGACAATCCAGTCCCTGGCTGTTACCGACGCGATTCGCTACCAGCGTAATCGCGCCAAATCGGGCCACGTGGCCCGGATAGGCATCAAAGGTCTTCGCGGTGCGGTTAATCGGGAAGAACACGAGCTCCGGCTTGAGGTCTGCCACCCGCTGGATGCAACGCGGTGCGTCGGCATCGGCGCAGATCAGGCAGGTGGCGCGAATTCCATCGATCTCGAAAATCCGGGGGCCATCGCCGGGATCGAATCGGGCAATCTCATTGCGGAATCCAGGGTCGTCTTTGTGTTTGAACAGCCATGTCTTTCGATATTTCTCGACGAAGCCGTTCGGTCCGAAAAACGCATAGGCGATATAGCGGCGGTCCTCCTCTTTCTCGGGCAGTCCAAAGGCGATGTAGCAGCCCAGCTCCCGGGCAAGGGATTCAATTCGACGGCAGGAGGGGCCACCAGGTACTTCCTCCAGCGCCGCACTCACATCTTCAAGATAGTCCGTGGTGGAAAGTTCGTGAAACATCACGAAACGGGCGCCTTTCGCGGCGGCCTCGCGGGCCAGGCGCTCCATGGCGTCCAGATTCCGCGGTACCTCGCCTGGCACCGCGTCAAACTGTATCAAAGCGACCCGAACCGTTCGATCGGCAGGAACTTCTTCCGCCAATGTCGAAGTTAGCCACAGTACTCCGTTCAGAAGGAATGCGAACGTCAATCGTGAAGTGACTCGAAACATGACCGGGAGCTCCAGAGGTACTCAAATCTACCACAGAGGCTGGACCGGGGCAACCATTTCAGAGCGCGTGAGTGGCGACGTTTAAATCCATGAAGTCCGCATCAAGGGACGGTTATTCAGGGCCGTGAACCGCGCACACTTCCATAAAGCAACCGCGCAGCCAGCTATGGACCGGGTCGCCGTCCATGCGCGGATGCCAGAGCAACGACACCATGATCTCCGGGATGGTCACCGGCAGGGGAAAGGTGTACATCCCGCTTCGGAGGATTCCCGTATGCCGTTCGGGGACGGTGGCAATAAGGTCCGTCTCACGGGCAAGAGCCACGGCCGTTGAGAATCCCCCTACGATCGTGACGATGTTCCGCGCCAGCCCGAGGGGCTCCAGGGCCTTGTCGATGGGCCCTTGCTCCGTTCCCTTGCGAGAGACGCAGACGTGCTTGCCCGCCGCATAGCGCTTGACCGTGATTTCGCCCTGCATCAAGGGGTGGCCCATGCGCACTACCCCCACGAAACGATCGCGAAACAATCCCTGCGCGCGCACCTCGGGCCCAATAGTCTTCCCCACGACCCCGGTCTCCAGATCGACGATTCCGTCGCGAAGTAAGGCGCTGTCTTTGTCCAGCTTCTGCATGAAGCGAAGACGCACTCCCGGCGCTTCCTTCCCGACACGCGCGATGAGACCCGGCCCGAAATTCTCCACGAAGCCCTCGCTCGTTCGAATCGTGAACGTTCGGACCAGCAGCTTGAGGTCGGGGCGCTCCTTGGGACGAAGGACGGCCTCCGCGTCCTGTACGATCTGGCGGACTTGGTCGCGGAGTTCGAGCGCACGGGGTGTGGGGACGAGGCCCCGTCCGGCCCGGACCAGGAGCGGGTCACCGGTCACACTGCGGAGTCGCGCCAGTGCCCGGCTCATGGCCGACGGGCTGAGGTCCAGCCGGTCGGCCGCCCGCGCAACGCTGCCCTCGGTCAGCAGCACATCGAGCGTGACGAGGAGATTTAAATCGGGTCGTGACATAGAGCGATTATCACATTTTACATGATAAGGCGTCAAGCGCAGCATTAATATGCAAATGATGCTATTTACGCCATGTCATTTGTGCGGCTATCATTCCCGGTAGCGCAGCCCTGAAGTTCCCGATAGATGGGCGGCAAAAGGAGACCGCATGGCCATAAAAACAGAATCGAACCTCAATCCTGTTATCGGAATCGTCGCTGGGGCAGACCCCGACGGTGCGCAGCAGCCATCCGCGATCCGGGGGGCGCTTGCCGCACTTTCGCTGTCCATGCTGCTTTCGTCCCTCGGCACCAGCATCGCCAATGTGGCCTTGCCCACTATCGCTCAGGTCTTCACCGCCTCCTTCCAAGAAGTTCAATGGGTCGTCATCGCCTACCTCCTCGCCATCACAACGCTGATTGTCAGCGCCGGGCGCCTCAGCGACAGGGTCGGCCGGCGGCGACTCCTGCTGGCCGGGATCACCCTTTTCATAGCAGCCTCCGCATTTTGCAGTACGGCGCCCGCCCTGGGCGTACTCATTGCAGCGCGCGCGGCGCAAGGCCTTGGCGCGGCGATCATGATGGCGCTCACCATGGCCATGGTGGGGGAGACCGTACCAAAGACCCGGATGGGCAGCGCCATGGGGCTACTCGGGACAATGTCCGCCGTGGGCACCGCCCTCGGGCCGTCCCTCGGCGGCGTCCTGATTGCAGCCTTCGGCTGGCGGGCCGTCTTCATCGTAAACGTGCCATTGGGATTCCTGGCGCTTATCATCGCGCACCGCTTCCTGCCCGCCGATCACCCGAGGGCGAAAAACATCCCGAGTGACTTCGAGTTCGCGGGCACCGTCCTGCTTGCGCTGACTCTCGCCGCCTATGGCCTCGCTATGACTACCGGACGTGGAAATTCTGGTCCCCTCAACGGAGCGCTGTTGTTGGCCGCCGGGCTCGGCGTCGCCCTTTTCCTGTTCGTCGAAGCGCATGCGAAATCGCCCCTCATCCGCCTGGGGATGTTTCGCAATCGCGTGCTGAGTTCCGGCCTCGCCACCAGTGCCTGTGTTTCCACGGTGATGATGTCCACCATGGTGGTCGGGCCGTTTTACCTCTCCCAGGCTCTCGGGCTCGACGCGGCCATGGTCGGCCTCGTCCTGTCGGTTGGACCCCTGGTGGTCGCATTGACCGGGGTGCCCGCTGGTCGCCTGGCGGATCGTTTCGGCGCGTCACGCATGACCATCGTCGGCCTCCTCGCCATCGCCACAGGTTCCTTGGCGATGTCTTTCGCGTCCTTGCGTTTCGGTATCCCGGGATTTGTAACCCCCATGGTGGTTATCACGCTTGGCTATGCCTTTTTTCAGACTGCCAATAACACCGCCGTCATGTCTGACATCGAAGCCGGGCAGCGGGGCGTCGTCTCGGGAATGCTCAACCTCTCCCGCAATCTCGGGCTCATCACCGGTGCATCCGCCATGGGTGCCGTGTTTGCCCTGGCATCCGGCGTGACCGACATGGCAACTGCCCGCCCCGAGAGCATGGCCCACGGCATGCGTATGACCTACGCCGTAGCTTTCGTCCTGATTGTCCTCGCGATTACCATCGCGGTTGGCGACCGTCCCCGCTGGCGGGCGGCCCGAGGCTGATGCTACTTTCGATTTTCTCGGTCCAAGACCTCGAGGAAAAGTTTGCGTAAGCATGGAGCGCCGGCGGCTCGCCGGCATCATGCGCCGCAGGCGCATGACTCGAGATGACGTACGTGGCCTCTTCAATTTATACAGCGAACGGTCCACGCACCTTCGGTGCAAAGCCGGTGGGCCGCCGACGCTCCATGATCGGGCGTTCTTCTTGATGGTGACGATACAGGGTGGAATTTTTGGGCACTTCAGACGGCTGAAGTATTACCTGCCCCGATAGTAAAAACGGGCGCTCCCGGCTTTCGGGAGCGCCCGCTGCAGTTCATCTCACTCGTTTACAGCCCGATGCAGTAGAGCATCTCCTGACGCTGGGCATCTTCGCCCTGGGCCACGCGCATGTAAATCTGATTACCGCAGATCGCCGGGGTCGCCTGGACTTCGTTCGCCGTCACTGTGTTTTCACCGACCAGCTCAAATGCGGTCGGGCTCGCCTTGAAAATGTGCGTGGTGCCCTTGTTGTCGGTGGCGAAGATCTGATCGCCCACCAGAACGGGAGACGCCGCGAAATTCCCACCCAACCGGTGCTCCCACTTTACCGCACCATCCGCCATGTCGTAGCAGATCACCTCGCCTGAATCCGTCACCGCATAGAGATGGCCGCCATGAACCAGCATGGAGGGCACATAAACCTGCGTATCGTTCTTCCAGCGCAGTTCGCCCGAGCCGTCGCCCTTGACTACCGAAATGTGCTTGGTGGGGTAGCCGCCACTGGTCACCACCGCCTCGCCGTCGGAAACGAGGGAGGTTACGCACTCGGTGGTCGCGCCTTCAACTTCCCAGATCAGTTTACCGGTCAACGGCTCATAGCTCGAAATGCGCTCACACCCGAAAAGCAGCACCTGATCACGGCCGGCCACTTTCAAGATGATGGGGGAGGTGTAGTTGGGCAGCTCCGGGCGCTTCTGGCTCCACACGGGAACGCCGCTTACCCGGTCAAAGGCCGCCAGCGCGCCACCGGCCTTATGATCCGCCGAAACAATCACCAGCGGACCATAGAGCGCGGGGGAGGCGCCGTAGCCCTGGTGGACGACAAAATCACTCACCTTCTGCTGCCAGAGTTGCTTGCCGTCCAGATCCAGCGCGGTAAGAATGATCGCATTGTTGTTCAAAAAGGGGATAAACACCCGTTCACCGTCGCACGCTACCGTGGCCGACGCCTTGGTCGAGCGCACATGTCCCTGACGCCCTTCCGTGGCAAAGCCGCCTTTGTGCACGTCCGTCTTCCAGCGCTGCTCACCCGTCTTCCGATCGTAGCACAGCACCGACTGAATTTCCTGGGCCTCATCCGCCGTGGCCACAAAAATGCGGTCGCCCACAACCGTCGGCGACCCATGACCGCGACCCGGCACGGGACTCTTCCACAACACGTTTTTTTCTTCCGACCACTGAAGCGGCGGCGTCTGGCTGGCCTCCGCCACGCCATCCCGACTCGGCCCACGCCACCAGGCCCAGTCCGTCGAGGCCAGGGACATGCCCGCGTCCGCAGGCTCCGCCTGAACCGGTAGCGCCCCATGAAACAGCACCGCAAGCGCGGCAACAAACAGCAACACTCTGCACGACATGAAAAATCTCCCTGAATCATAAACCTGCCCGGCATTGATCCCGCGCCCGCAGGAACGCCATGGACTTCGAGTCTCCATCAGAATACCGGGTTCACGCGGGGGTTGCAAGAACGGCGACCTGAGGAAAAGCCCCTCAGTCGTCTGGCATATAGCAGGGCGCCGGATGCGTCAGCCGCCCCCCAACTTTGCGATGCCCGGGGGGACGTACCGCCGCACCGTGCCCCCGCATACCCAGCGACGCCGCGCTCTTCCGCAACACCTCGTCGAGCAAGACTCACCATAACGCGGCGGCATCTCCCGATAGATGCTGAAGCCGCGACGTGAACGAATCCGAGGCCCCATAATTGTCCTCGAGCGGCGGCAGAAGCATTTATCGCAGGCCATCTACACGAACTGGAGAACGGCGCGAGATCATTCGATCTACTTCCAGGCTTAGGGCGAGTTATACTGCCTGATGGCACAGCCGTGCCGACAACCAGAGTCCGGCTTCAACCAAGCAACACCGGTGTCCTAACAGCTTACCCTCTACAGTGAGTTTGAAAATGAAAAGTCCAGACGAATTGATTCACGAGTTGTGCAGTGCTCTGAATTTGCGACACGAGGCACAAGACTGGGGTATAGTCAACGCCGATGCCACAAGAGCTGAGGAGTTCATTCGATATTACGAAGGAACTCGGCTGGAGAAAACACAAGCCTACGAAGTTTTTGAGTTGATACTCGCATCGTTGAATGCAGCGTTAGAAGAAGAGCTTGAAGTTGGCCACATTATTCAGGAATTTGTGGCCAAGCACAGAAATGACTTTCCGGCGCAGGTGGACTACTGGTCGAGTCTGACGGGGACGGAGTTTCCTATCGGGAAGAATTTACGGGAAATCTTGTCTGAGAACCTGAGCCGTGCGAAGAATGGATGAATGTAACGATTCAGCAGTCAGAAGCCGAGTGTCCAGGAGAGGATAAATGAGATGGCAGAAACGCTCATTTCATTCAGGATAATACATCAATCTCTCGTGCCAGACCAAGTGACGGACATCCTAGGCGTAGAGCCCAGTATGAAATATGCACATGGAGAGCGTGTTAGTGATTCTGGACGAACTAGTCCTCATGGAGTCTGGATTCTCGACAAGACCGGCGTTGAATCGTCAGACGTCCCAGAAACGATTCGCAGACTCATACAACAATTCGAACATGCTGCAAGTTGGCTAGCTGACAGACGTCAGGAGGGCTATTATATTGGGGTTATGTGTACTGCGTCCGCTGAATCTGACGAGGCATTCTGCCTATCCCTCGACTCTAAATTACTTGGAGAGCTTGCCAGACTGTCCGCAAGCTTCGATCTGACTGTAATGCCTTGAAAACGAACCGACCTTGTGTTTGAGCATTTAAAGAGCTAGCAGCCCGTTGCAGAAGCCCCTTTTTCACAAAGGGGCTTCTGCAACGGGCTGCTAGACTATGTGTCGGAAAGACCGACGCTAAAGTCTGGCGACTTTCCTGAGGTTCGTGAGACTATCAGCAATAAAAGACCTCGGCACACTGCCGGAAGTGAAGAGTGCCGTGGCGGGGTATCTCGGCAGTATGGACGAAGCACAAGAAATCCTTGATGCTTACCATTCTGGGGATGCAACAATTCTCGGAAAAACCACAAGTGGGTTTCCGGTCGTGCGCTACGATGCGGTTACTGGAACAAACGTCAATATAAGTGCCGGATTTCCTAACCAACCAACGAGTGTATTTATTATAAAAGGAACTAGCAGTCCTAGCGTGGTCCCGACAAATCCAAATTGGAGTCCAAAACAGTGATGGAAGAAGGGTACGTTTATTTACAGCACCAAGCGTTGGCACTAATGCAGTCACTGCTTGGCGTAATTTCTCCGAACTTTCGGATTGTATGGGTGACACTGGGTGACGATACCGTAGTAGTCAACATTGTCCTTGCGACGATGTCCGAGGAAGATCTTGAGGAGATTGACGATCTGGAAACGGAATTCGAGTCTTTGCGATCTGGCAGCCTCGAATACGAGTTAAATGTAACGATTTCTTCGGAAAGCATCTGCTGGCCGGACCCGGCGTCTTCCATCGTAGTCTATCGGAGACGGGAGAATTGATCTGGCTGGGCCGGAGAAATAGGCGGCGGATTATCGATACAAAAGTACAGCGTCAGATTCGCTCAAACCCGGATTGGTGAGTCGAGGATCACTTGGTTTAGAAGCGGAGCGCCAGCCACGAATCCGTTTAATTGAGGAGTCCAGAATGTTCAATTCATGCCGCAAGTTTCAACTGTGGGATTATCGTGTTAGCCACAAACAGGCCCTTATTCGAAGTCCGATATCGTCAGAGTGGCCTAAAAATATTGACGTGCTTTTTTGGGGCGTTGAGCTGTTATATGTGCCGACCGTTTTTGGCGGCTTGCACATAAGGACGACTGAAAGTGTCGGCAACGCGCCCTTGCCTATTGAGCTGTCAAGAACTAGCAAGTTGTTTGAAATTCAGACCTCGGGGCAAAACGCATATGTTGTTGCAGCGGGCTGCAAAGTACTTGAAAACGACTTGGATATTTTTGAGTCTAGCCTGGAAGGATTCGCTGCCACGGATCAAGGCCGCGATTTGGGTACTGTACTGGCTCAGTCCTAAGCGAGCACGCATACAGTTCACTGAAGATTACGTGGTGGGCTAATGGAGATCTGCGCGTCGTTCACAACCTAGTTTGGACTACGACTGGTTGGCGGATCGTCTGGACAGCCGCACGTTGAAGAACGGCACAAGCCTCCAACTGACGCACAACGATCTGGGCCAGATCACCGGCAGCACCCATGCGCGCGCTGCGGCGGGAGACATCGATCAGCGAACGTACGATTGGAGCCGCACCTACACCAAGGACTTCCTCACCGATGTCAGGAAAAA
Source organism: Candidatus Hydrogenedentales bacterium (assembly GCA_942492815.1). Lineage (GTDB taxonomy): Bacteria > Hydrogenedentota > Hydrogenedentia > Hydrogenedentales > JAEUWI01 > JAEUWI01. Next base: position 2,460,971 of record OW818658.1, read on the forward strand.
CGGCGAGCAGACCCTGCTCCATGACCCGGCGGAGCTCGACGGGCTCTACCGGCTGAACGGCTTCACCACGAAGGCGGGCACGGCAAACGAAACACCGGTGTCCTACGGGCTGGACGGCGCGGGCAACCGCACGAGCGATTCGAGTCAGTCGGCGGGCCTGGGCGGGGTGACGGGTTTCAGCACCAACGCGCTGAACCAGTACAACTACACTCCCCTCGCGTCCTATACCTACGACGAGAACGGCAACCTCACGGGGCGCTCTCTGGCGGGCGGCGGGGTCAACGATCTCAGCTTTAACTACGACTACCGCAACCTCCTTTCGAGCTTCGTGAACGACCGGGATCAGGTGCTGGAGGACAATTTCTTCGGGACCTCCCTGGGGGCCACGTGGCAGGTGGTGGATGGCGCCTGGGCGGTGGACGACGGCGACCTTACGACGGGCCCGGCCACGGGGAACACGGCGGGCTTCATCGCCAAGCGCGTGGCCCGCGCCTACGACCGCTTCGCGATGCAATACAGTCTCTCGGCGGACAACACGGACGACCCGAACTACCGCCAGCACTTCGCCACGGTGATGCTGCGCCTGGGCGAGCCGGATCGATCCTGCCCGGAATACCTCGCGCTGACGCTGACGCCGAACGGCGTGGAGCTGATCCAGATGCTCGGAGGTGAGTTGTCGGTCCTCGGTTCGGCGGCTTTCCCCAATCCGCGCGAGGCAAACCGGGGCCTGGAGGTGGAGTTCGACGGCCCTACGGTGACCGTTCGGGAAGCGAATGTCTCCACGCCCCTGCTGGACGGCATTACCGTTGGGGTGATCGGCGGGGGCTTCCCGGGCTTCTCCGTCGCGGAGGAGACGGAGTTGCGTCGGGATTTCGTGGACCTGCAAAACAGCCAGGGTGGCGGCGTGCTCAGAGGGCGCTACGCTTACGACCCGCTGGGCCGCAGGGTCTACAAGGAGGTCAACGACCAAGTTTACGCCGGGGTTGCAGGATCGCAAATCGGAAGTCCGGGCGCAGCGATTTTTCCTATTTTTGCTCGGGTCACAGCGAAACTGACAATCCAGTGGTGCCGGGCGTTATGGTAGCAGAAGCACATGGGGTGCCCGGACTAGCTATAAGAGGTTCATCCGGATTCGGCGCACGTCGCATTCTTTAAGAGCAACGTTCACGGGGTATTCTGGAGGAGATGTTGGTTGTCCAAGAATTCCAGCTCCGGAGGAGCGGCAGTTTGTAGCCTGGAGCTTCAGCCCCAGGATCACGGGGCGAACAAGTATCGAATCCGCGAAGCGGATGGCAGAGTAATGTGATCCAACTCTGCCATCCGTTTCGCGGATTCAACGCGACATTGCAATTGATCCTGGGGCTGAAGCCCCAGGCTACAGACTGCCATCCGCTACGCGGATTGGCGGGCATCTGGATTCGAGGTTGCCGCCTCCTCACCCAGACACACGTCCGACACAAGTAACTCAACAGCGGTCACTTGCGGACACTTCCCGGGTTTTTCGTGAGCATGCAGTTAGCAATGACTCGTCGGGACTATCCGATGATCTGGATGAGTTCGGTGCGAATCCCAGTAAAGTAGCCCTAAACCGGATGAGCCATGAAAGGCGAGAAACCGCACCACGGGTCAACTGCGACAATGTCTGATAGTTGGCCTCTTGTCACTCGCGGGAAGGCTCACCGACTCCGTGGAGGAAGTGGGGGATATTACGCCCGCCATCGACGAAAACATAACCCTGGCGCGGACCAGGTTCGACGTGATCCACACCCTGCGGGTGTTTGCGGCGGGTAAATGAAGCAGCCTCAGGCTCGGAGGGTCTCCCCGAAGAGGTCTGGCAATTGAACACAACATATTTAGTCCAAAACTAAAGACATCCTCTGGCAGTCTCGGCCCAAATCCCAGGAAACCCGGCGAGCCCACACCTGCGGGGGCGACCCTGGAGGGCGTGGGGGATAATCTCACCTTAAATTGAACGCCCGAAGTCTCGCCGTTGCGTGCTGCTGCGCCATCCGGTTTTCGGCGCGATGAAGTCCTGCCCGAAGTATCCCGCAGCTTCACTCACGTGACGCTCGTCCACAGGGTTCTCGCACTGGACAGTCAACGACGCTTGTTCAAGAAATCCGCCGCCTTCGAATCTACCGTGAAGCTTGGGGGCATCAGGGGTAGTCGGTCCGCGAGGCACGCACCGAGGAAAGGCGCGGGTGTCCGAGGGGACCAGCGTAGCATCCGTAGAAACAGCCACAGCCATCCAAAGTCACCCCAAAACCCACCCATTTCCTCAGCCCACACAGCGTCTGATAATATATATTATGTAAATACAAGAAGGGTCTTTTTCTGTGCTCCACTATAAATCATCCACCCCGCCTCCAGGAAGTGTCGGCACCAGCCCTCTTTGCTCATATTCTTCATGTCATATTATGACCTAACCTTATGAATTATTCAAACGATACTAAGTTCTTTTTGTACAACATTATAACAAGCTAACATCCAATTGAAGCACAGTGTCTCAAGATGCATTTTCAGTGGTTTTTAAGACGTGTGCGAAATTGCAGCAGCCCTGTCGAAAATGGAGAAGTTCTGGCTTGGAGCCATGGGTGAGGCGCGAGCGTGCGCCAGGATGGGTGCCCGAATGGACACAGTTCTCCCAGGGGTGGATTTAGAGGGAGAACGAGGAGGAGAAATAAAAATGGAGCGGGACACGGGGTTCGAACCCGCGACATCCAGCTTGGGAAGCTGGCACTCTACCAACTGAGTTAGTCCCGCTCACGAGGTGGAGAAAGAATAGCACCTGCACTGGGCCGTGTCAAGTGTGGGTAGGCTCCGTGCAATTTTTTCAGTGACACCGCAACAGCAGGCTTGGGCCCATGCCAACACTACCTGAACTCACCCAGGCCACGCTCGGGGTCCATGCGCCGCAGGCAACACCCTCTCAGGAACCATCCGAGCCCGGTGCCTGCATCGGGCAGGAGCCCAAGGCGCAAGAGCAACTCAGCCCACTGAAGGACCCGCCCCACTACGGGCTACGCCGTAACCCCCATGGAGAGATTCTACAGCGTCTGATAATGTTTTTATGTGCTCTCTTGTCAGCCTCTCAGCTTCGCGCTGGCACCCGCCCGGGAAGCGCGATTCGGCTGCACCCTTTCACACGTAAATCCCACCGCTGAAGGTCAGGTCCCGCTCGATTTCCACATTGATGCAGGCCGCCTTTCCCGAGGCAAAAGCCCGCTCCAGGGCCGGCCGAATCTGGTCGGGATGGGTGACATACTCCCCATGCCCCCCCATCGCCTCTACAATCTTGTCGTAGCGCGTGTAGTTGAGCTGGGTGGCCACGGGCGGCTTTCCGGGAAAGAAAGCGAGTTGGGGACGCATCATCTGCCCCCAGGCGGCATCGTTCCCCACGATGCCCACGATGGGCAGATTGAAGCGGATGGCGGTGTCGAATTCGAAGCCATTGAGCCCGAAACTTCCGTCGCCATAGACGATCAAGACGCGCTTGTCGGGGTGTGCCTTCTGAGCGGCCAGGGCGAAGGGCATGCCCACGCCAAGGGTGCCCAGCGGGCCCGGATCCATCCAGAAGCCACGCTTCGGCAGCGGCAGGACCTTGGCGGTCTTGGCCACGATATCTCCCCCATCCCCGATGACAATCATATCGTCATTCACAAAGTCGGCGATTTCCCGGCAGAGTCGGTCGGCGTGGATCGGCACCTGATCGCTGGCGGCGAAGGCGCTTGCCTCGGCACCCTTGGCGTCTTCCTCGGCCCGCAGCATGGCGGAATAGCCGGAGAAGTCCACCACGACCTGTTCGGAAGCCATGACCCGGCTCAGGGATTCGAAGGTGCAGGCCAGGTTGCCCACCAGGGCCACGTCCGCAGGACGATTCTGGCCGATGAGGGTGTTGTCCATTTCCATCTGGATGATGCGGGCACTCTTCGGAATTGATTCCCCGAAGGCCAGGCGAAAATCGAGCACCGCGCCCGCCAGAATGATCAAGTCGCATTGCTCCAGGGCTTTGCGACGCGTACGATTAAAGAGGTGCCGGGAATCGCGCGGCAGCGTGCCCCGCCCCATCCCGTTAACAAAGGCAGGGATGTTCGTCGTATCGAGGAATTCGGTCATGGCCACCTGCGCCTGAGACCATTTCACGCTGGTCCCGGCCATGAGCATGGGCTTCTCCGCCTTGGAAAGCAGATCGAGGGCCGCGCGGACCGTCTTCGGATCCGGGGCAATTGACGGCGGCTGGGTGGAAATCCGAGGTATGTCCACGTCCCACTTTGCCTCGGCCATGAGAATGTCCATGGGAATTTCGAGGAAGACGGGCCCGGGAATGCCGGAGATGGCGTGGCGCATGGCCAGTTCGATGTATTCCGGCAGGCGCTCCGTCTGATAACAAGAATCGGCCCATTTGGTGATGGGACGCATCAGGGCGACGTGGTCCATTTCCTGGAGGGAGCCCTTGCCACGATTGGCGAAAGGTCCCTGACCACCGATGAGGAGCATGGGCGAGTTGGCGCGCCAGGCATTGGCCACGCCGGTCACCGCATCGGTAACCCCGGGCCCCGCCGTGACCAGAGCCACCCCGATGCTGCCGGGACGCACACGGGACCAGGCATCGGCGGCGTGGGCGGCCGCCTGTTCGTGGCGCACGTCGATAATCTCGATGCCTTCATCCTGGCAGCCGTCATAGATGGGCATAATATGCCCGCCGCTCAGGGTAAACACGCACTCCACCCCCGCCGATTTCAGTGCTCGGGCCACCAATTGTCCGCCGTGCATCCGCATACCTCCTCAAGACCTGCGTTCAGAGCGCATCACCGCGCCCATGGCAGGCATGGGAACATGATCGCGGGGGCCAAGTCAACGTGATACAGCGGAGGTTTCAACCCTGAATAGCGGGCAGGAAGAGCCAGGGATCATAGATTTCGCCGTCGATGAGGACTTCGTAGTGCAGGTGGGGCGTGGAGGCATTTCCAGTGGATCCGACGGTCCCGATGAGATCGCTCTGCTGGAGGATGTCTCCCACGGCGACGGAAATCGTATCCATATGCCCATAAACCGTCCCAACCCCATCTCCATGACTGATTTCCACCACAAGTCCATAACCGCTTCGGGTCCCGGCGTAAGTCACTTCACCGTCGGCAGCCGCCATGATGGGCGTGCCGGTGGGCGCTTTGATGTCCATGCCCTTGTGGTCGCGCTGACCTCGGGGGCCGAATCGCGAAATCACCTGGCGATCGGGATGCTCGACAGGCCAGATGGAGGGCTCTTTGGTCCATTCCGACGGAACGTGCTCTTCGACGGGCGCAAATCGACGAAAACGAACATCGCGCAGGGATTCCGTCTGGACGGACACCGGAGGAATCGGGTCGAAGAGAATGGGCTTTCCGGGGTCGGCGGATTCACCATCCGGCATGGACTGGCAGCCGGAAAGGATCGCAAGGAATAACATGATCACGAATGACCATGAAAATCGATGGCTCGGTTGGCATTGAATCATATACGTGCGCAGTACTCCATATCTCAGGTGGCTCCCCGCCCCGCAGTCCCCGTAACGTAGTCGGGTACTCTACCGAAAAAAACGCCGCGCACGCAAACGGCTTTCGCCACCCGCGTGCGCGGGGCTTAGACTTGAAGGATGGGCCGCGCGGATTTTACAGCACGCGGAAGATGAAGGGGTAACGGTAGTTCTCGCCATCCTTCGCCTTGATGGCCGCCATAATCATCAGGACCAAGCCCGCAATACCCACGAGCGGGGCGAGGACAAAGCCAATCAACACCATGATGGAAAGCGCGGCGATAAATATATATACCGTCAGCGCGATCTGGAAATTCACCGCTTCCTTTCCATGGTAGTCGATATAGGCCGATCCTTCTTTCTTCATCTGCCACAATACGAGTGGGGCGACGATATTTCCGAAGGGGATAACATAGCCCACCAGTCCCAGCAAATGGCAAATCATCGCCGTGGTCTTTTCATCACTACTCGCTGTTGTCTCCATGACAGTTCCTTCTCCCTGTGTTTGATTTCCTGACCCTGCACCAAAGTGTCAAGAGATTATTCCACAGAAACCAGAGGCACTGCAATGGGATTCAACACGCCGCCCGCCCTTTTCAATTGCGCCGGCGACGCTCGGGCGGCGGGAGTGCCTGGCCCGGCGCGCGCGCTTCCATGCGGACCCGGAGCCGGGACCAATCGAGGTCTCGTTCGATGCGGGTATCCTCCGGTTTCAGGGCCTGAAATCGCTCGTAATTGCGATAGAGGATATTCTCCAGCAGTTCCGGGCTGAGGCCCAGGCCGCGCAGGGGCAAATCGGGCAACAGAGGCGTCTTGTACTGTTCCGTGGCGAGCATGTCCAGATAGGCCTGGGTGCGATCCCGATACCAGGCGTGATCCTTGGGGCGCAGGCCGGTCACGACATAGTCCGTGCCAAACATGAAGCGCTCGGGGAATTCCTGGAAGAGGGCCCGAAAGGCGTCGCGGTCTGCGGAAACCCGCTGGAGTCCGGACTTGAGGTAATCATCGTGACCGAAGCTGATGTCCACATAGAGATTCGGAAAGGTCTTCAGCATCTCGCGGAGACGGGCATGCACCATGGAGGACATAAAATAGTGGGGCGTGTTGATCTTCAGGTCCGGATTTGCCTTCACTACCTGTACAAACTCGTCCAGAAAACCGGGCTTCGCGGGGTTCACGTGAAAGCAGATGGGAATGTGCGCCTCGGCCAGATAGGCGTAGAGGGGCATCATACCGGGATCATCCATGGCGACCGGGTGGAAGATATAACGGTTCTCGCGCGAGGTGTAGCCATGGCCAAGGTAGAGTTTCACGCCCGTGGCGCCCTCCCCCACCATCTGCTTCACTTTGTCCAGCTTTGCCGGTTCGGTGGGGTCCACGGTGGGCCAGGCCTCGAAGCGCTCCGGGTGGGCCTTGGCCATAGCGAGGATTGCGTCGTTGTTCTCGTCGTAGCGGGTGAAGCCGGCGCGCTCATACAGCGAAATGGTGAACCAGGGACTTCCGACCAACACCGTCTTCCCCACGCCCTGCGCGTCCATCTCCTCCAGCAGCGTCGCGGTGTTTTCCTCGCCTTGGACATGCTCGTGGGCATTGATAATGCGCTTTTCCTCCACGAGACGGCGGATGGTGGCGCTGGAATCCTGGGCGGGCGCGGGTCCGGCACCGGTGAAGAGACCGGTGATCAGAGCCCACGGGAGTACGGCGGCCAGAAAAGGGACCGAATACAAAACTGCTCTGGTGCGTGCAATGCCGCGGGCTGCCAGGTACTTCATGGGGCAGCAGTGTAGCAAGGTGGCACCGGGGCTTCAAGCGGGCGATTGCACGGATGTATGGCTTTCACATCTAATTTCACGCGGTGCCAGACCTGTGGGACCTCGAAAGATCGCAGGGTCCGCAAAGAATAGTAGTAACACTTTAGCCGACTGAAGTGATTTTTCCTGGCAGCGCGGGTAGCGAGTCCGTTTCGAGATATTGTTTGAGGGCTTGGCTGATGGCGTTGACGGGATTGTGCCCGCGCTTTTTGAGAGTGAAGAATACGCTCATGAGTATGGCCTGTATGTTGGACCCTTGTCCGCTTCGGTTTCCGTAGCTGTTCTTGCGCAGGATGACTGCGGGGCGAATGGAACGCTCGGCGAGGTTGTTCTCGAAGGGCACGCCGGGCTGGTCCAGAAAGGTGAAGAGTTCATCGTGGTGGCGCCTGAGACGTTTAACAAGGCGGCGCGCTTGCCCGTCCTCCCAAGGCACGGCGTTGAGTTCATCAAGACGCTTGGACAAGCAGGCGCGGCGGGAGGCGTAGGCTTCGGGGGTGTGTTCGCCTTCGCGCCGGGAAAGGCGGATGGCATCTGCGAGCAGGCGACGCAACTTCTTGGCGAAAGCGGCCCAGTCCTCGCCAGGCGACTTATATCGCTCGACGTGTTCGAGATCGCGCAGCAGGTGTACCAGACACTTCTGCGCATGGGCGCACGCCACAGCATTGTAAGGGCCCCAGAAGTCGGCCACCAACGTGCCCTCGAATTCCTCTATGAAAAATCGCAGCAACGCGGGTTGGCCGCGCGACTGGTCGATCAGAAAATAGCTCAAGTCGTTGCTGGCGAAGCACCAGAGCCAGTGGGTCTTTCCGTCGACACGCCAGCCGGTTTCGTCGGCGTTGAGCACCGAGGAATTCAGCGCTTCGCGTTGGATGTCCTCGTACCAAGGCTGGAGTATTTGCGCCAGGCGCTTCCACATGTGAAGCAAGCCGCCCGGCGTGACCTTGAAGCAAAGGTGGAAGTTGAACACGTCCACGATCTGGGAGAGCGTGTTGCCCAGGCAGTAATGAAGCCACGCGCTCAGTACCAGCACTCGGTTGCCCACGGTCGCGCCCGGCAGTGCCGCGCTCACCGGGGCTTCAACCTTCTTCTGGCACTTGGAACACCAATCCCGGCGAATAACATGCTCGGTCACTTCGGGCTTGGTCTCAGGGATATCCTCGGTATAGCGCGTCCGACTGTCCTCGCAGCGGTTGAGGGTGCCGCCGCAATCGGGACAGCAGGCCGCGCGGTGTTCTTCGGTGCGGTCAATCTGTTCCGGGACCGACCGGTGGCTACCGGTGTGGCCTGCTTTGCGACCGGGCTTCTTCTTGCCGCGCCCGGAGGCTGGAGGCTTCGTGTAGACCGGCTTCGAGCCCGAGGGCGTCGATGGCGTGTCGTGAGAAACGCCCGCCGAGGCCGACTGTTGCTCGGCCAGCATCTTGGCTTGCGCGAGTAGCGCGAAGACCACGGCCTCCTCGCCGCGCGCGAAGATTGCGCGCGCAGCCGCCTCGCTCAACGACGGCCCCAAGGGCACTTCAGGTATCGGCGCAGTCATCATGCCCCGCAAGATAACATACTATATGTTGTGCTGACAAGAGCCTGTGAAACTACTGTGAAACTACATATGGATACTTCAGACGGCTAAAGTGTTACGAATAGTAGAATCTCAGTAACACGTTAACCGTTCTGGCACGGGCGAGAATTTTGACCAAGAATGAATACAAATCCACAAGAATAAGAAAACCGGGCTCCAAACGCCGGATCTGGGGATCTTCATCCTTCAATCGGGGTACAGTAAGTTCACCCTTTCTTTTCATCCGTGCTATCCGTGTAATCCGTGGTCAAAAAATGGGAAGGGAAGTTGACCACGGATTACACGGATAGCACGGATTTTGACAAGTTGAAGGCGGACTCGCATACGGAAAACCGGCAGAGGCTTCAGGGTAAGCAGGTTAATTTTGGGTGTTTTTATCCAATCTTGACGTATTTGGTATCGGTCGGTCAGCTTTCATGAATGAACGTCCTCGCTCCCACCGCTCACGGAGGGCTTTGACTCGTGTGCAGACCCTCGGGCCGCTCCAGGGAGTCGCGCTCGGTAATGCGGAAATAAAATCCCCAGTTGAGTGCGGCCTGGCCGATCTTCAGCATCACGGTCGAAGTGCCCTGGGGCAGGGTCACGGGAATGAGGTCATTGTCCACGGACACGGCCCGCTCCAGCTTGTTACTCCAGACTTCGCTGCCGTTGAGGAACACCTTAACCGAGTCGTTGCTCCCAACGCGGAACATGACATCCCGCGGGCCTTCATCCAGCGTGACCCAGGTAAGCGCGTAGGCACAGGTCCAGTCGGCGTCCTCGTACTCCTTCACCAGATCCACATAGCCCTGCCACTCAGGTGTATTGTTCTTCTTCCACGCGACCGATCGCCCGCCCTTGCCTTCGTAACTTGCCGACGCGTCGATGGCTTGCTCCGGCGGATAAACGCGGTCGTGGCCGTCCATGCCGAGATTGTCGAAGGGCCCGCAGAGGAGCCAGCGGTTGATGAACCCGAATTCGGTCGCAAAGCGATCCGCGATGCCGACCCGGGTCTTCTCGTGGGCGATGTTGGCCAGAATATAATCCTCATTGATCGCCCACATGCGGTCGATCGTACCATCGAGCTTCTCCACCGCGCCTTTGTAGGCCTCAAAGGTGGTGGAAGCGTCGGCGCGACGAATCTGGAGATAGGCGTCCATCTGATCGAAGGAGAGACGGACCATTTCCAGCCGCTGCTGGATGGCCGGTGATACCTTTTTCGCCTCGGCGGCTTCGAGGGCCTTGCGGCAACCTTCGACCACGGCGGGCGTGAAGTACTTCGGATAGTCCACAAGCCCCCACTCCGCCTTGCGTTCGATCCCCTGGAAAACGGAGGCCTGCACGCGATAGTACGCCGCCATTTCCGAGGCGGCATCGCCGAAGAAGGCGCTTAACATTTCATCAAAAATCCTCGGCCCGTCCTGGGTTGCATCCCACATGAACTGGGCCGCCGTGTAGTAGTTGGGGAAATAGGCCGCCCAGGAGTCCTGGCCCTCATAATAGACACCAGCCACGCCGATCTCCTTGTAGGTCGCCATCGCAGCGGCGTTCGACTCCCACATGGGCCAGGGAAGCCCGCCGCTGTAGGGCACGGGATCGTACTCGTAGATATACAAGTGGGACGTCAGGGCGGTCCACTGCTTCAGCAGTTCTTTGTAGCCCTGGCGAGACGGGCAGAAGGCATCGCCCACGCCGTGGGCCGAACAAAACTCGCTGGTCGTGGAAAAGATGCAGGTGCGGGGATCCACCGGCGTCTTCACGGGCGGATTGGTGTGGTTCCGGTTGTAGGAATAGGTCGTAACCAGGACATCCGGATAGTCGTCCTTCAAGCCGTCCAGCACCTGATTCAGGAACACCTGATAGCGATCCGCCACGCTGGGCAGTCCGCTCCGATCGGGAACACCGGAATCAAGCGCCTTGCAGTTGTCACATTCGCAGAAATCGGAGTTGTCGTCGGGACACAACGAATAGGCCTTGGTCTCCGGATGCTCGACAAGATACTCCTTGATCGACTCAACCACCCCCGCAACGGCCTCGGGGTTGGACGTGCAGATCTGCATCTTCTTCCGCTCGCCCTGGAGCAGGCCGTAGAGTTCGGGACGTTTATCGTATGGCGCCACCCGCTCCAAAGTCGCGGTCAGGTTGTGGCGGTGGTAGATCGGCGGCGACACCATCCGATTGCGGCGCATCCACTCGTCGTGGCGCGCCGCAGCCTCGGGCGAGCTCCCGTAGGCGTACCAGATTTCGCGAAAGTTGAAGTCCGGCTTCTCCCGCCGCTCCTGCACTGGCACAGCGATGTCCTTCATGGTTGGAAGGCATTCGCCGATGGCTCCCGGCATAATCCAGCGGCACCCCAGATCGCGCAGAAGCGAATAGGCCCCGTGGGAGGTGCCGAGGGAACTGCCGCCCAGGATATAAATGGCCTCGGGCGTCACCTTCAGGAGAAACTCCTCCGGGGCCAGCGCGGGAACGGCAAAGGGAAGCCCCGCAAACTCCGTCGGCTCGCCGATGTAGATGGGCAGGAGACTCGCGGCCTCTCCGGCGGGAAGAGAGGCACCCGTCATCCGCTGCACGATGCCCGTGACGTCTTCAGCCACCACGCGGTTCAGGGGATCGGGGGCGCTGTCGAGCACAATGCGGGCCAGGGCTTGGCCTTCGCTCACCAGGGCGACGGGCGTGGCGGCATGCGCGCCGAGGCTGGCCCACGCGCACAACACCATACAAATCAGGATAGAAGCATTTCGTTGGGACATGGCATACGCTCTCCTCGCAAGACTATAGAGGAAAAGCATGCCATAAGGCCAGTGTGCAGCCAAGATCCAGGGGATACGCCACACCCGCCTGACGACGCGGCGCTACAATCTCATCGCAAACTTTGCCGTGGCTTTGCCTGAACATTATCTCGATCGACTACCCTATGGTCGTGCACACAGGAAGCCCTTCCCATCCAATCCACACGAGGCTTCCCAACCCGCGTGGTCCCCCCCTACCACGCGGGTTACTTGTTTTCGCCGAGCCCGACTTCTCCCTGTAGTAACGAAACCTTCTCTTCAGATCGCATGTTCGGGCGCGCACCAAAAATCGTCTACCGAATTACATCGGACTCCGCGACACGCGGGCTTAACATGAACTTGGGCCGTCTTGAGCTCGTCACGACCAGGCACGGAAAGGAACGTGCGCACGGCTGGGATCGCACCCATATAGCGCAGGGTCAGATTCGCCATCAATTGCTGAAAGCACTTCAGACGGTCGAAATGTTAACAAAATCTTTACCTGGACACTGCCGCACCCTTGCCAAAACAGACTACCCTATGGTCGTGCACCAAAGGAGCCCCCCTCTCTCCCCTCCCCACTGGGGGTTCCTGACCCGCCGGCCTCCCATGCCGCGCGGGTTTTTTTATTGGTGCTCCCGCAACGTGCGCCAAAGAGAAACCCGCGCCAGCTACAGGGTCTGACGCGGGTTGTGGGAGTCCTCTACTGTGTGGGGAGGGGGGAGAGAGGACTCCGTGTGCACAAGAGGAGTGTAGGGTAGGAAGGCAAGGAACTGGCAGCACGCGGGTAAACATTCCACAAAGTTCTATCGGGGTGCCCCAGTGGCGGCCACGCTCAATCCCCGCCTGCATCCGGCCCAGGATGCGAAAAAAAGACCTACACCTTGTTGGTGTAAGTCCTTTAATTTCAAAATGGTACCGGGGAGGGGACTTGAACCCCTACACTGTCACCAGTGGCGAAATTGAATATCCAACTGATGGTGAATCCGTGGATCCCACGAATCGTAACGAGCGGAACCCTCGGGCACACGTGCTGGGCCATGTTCACGGATCCCAGCGTGATCCCCGCTGGTGAACTGGGAACCTTGATCGGTTACGCGCGCCACAAGTCACCGTGTCGGATTCCAGCGACGGCAGTATTAAACGGCTCCAATCGGATGTTCTTACTTGGAAGGTGAAGAGCGTATTTTGGGCGGCTGTACGGTGGACAAGCGGGCTGTGTGGGGATCCAATGGGCAGTGACAGTTGAATCGTTTTTCGTGTCGGGCTTCAACCGCCTTTCTACCGATACGTCTCTGGTGCAATATGGTTTTAGATAGCGACCATATTGATGCGCTCCTCCTTGCGACGGACTCCCTTTGTTGGCGCATTGGGATCCATGCCGGGCACCATCCCGCCACAATAGTTACGATTGCGAATCGTAGACGGATGAAGCCCTCTGCCCTTGTGGGGGGAGGGCTCTTTATTTCTGGCAAACCTTACGAGTTTACGAAAACTGACTCTTGCGCCAAATTGGCCCCATGATCTAGGATAGGAGCATACGGACGGGGAGTGACCTACCAATTGCCAGGGGACCGCAAAGATGGGTTCAAAAACTTTTACCTTCAAGTGCCCAGCGTGTGATGGGAAACTGCGTTTGAACGAAGAGTGTCGAGGCAGTACCGGGACGTGCTATATATGCCAGTCCACAATTCAGATCCCGAACGTGTCGCCCATTGTTAAGTTTAAACCGGTATCTCCACCGGATGTCCCCCCTGAACCTCCCCAAGCCTCTCCGGCGCTGCCAACCACGGGTGATATCGCTTTGGACATGGCCCGATCCCAGCGGGACATGGCGACCGCCCAACAGATCATTGCGGAAGCTGCAAAATCGCAGATGAGATTCAGGCGCATAATAGCTGGGATTGTTCTATTTTTCGTCGGCTGTTTCGTCCTATATTTCGTGGTGATCTTCGTGGTCGTGTTGTTCGCCGTAAACGATCCCGCATTTGCGCCAGAGTCGTACAACGGAGCCGTTGAGTCCTTGCCCGTTTACGAAATTGAGGTGCAGCCCCTAGTTTCGCGAACAGGGGGCAACAACTCCAAGATCGAACTTTCGGTAGTCAATCTAAGTCCATACTACTTGGGATCCGTTTCGTTCGACATAATGCTCTCCGACGCAAAGGGAGATTATTTGGCAAACGACTGGTGCATAACTTCAAACTTGGAGCCAGATGCCGAAACGATTGTCGAGATGCATGTAGATTCCAAAGATTTAGAAAAAGCCCACGAGTGGGAATTCCACATCACCAACATTCAATGCGAGTCTCCCAATGTGACACCACGGCAGTTTCGCATTGCGGGCTGGACCAAGACAGCCGATCCACCGAGAGCGTCCACGACCTATCAGCCCCGTATCACGCCGTACGTCCGTCCCGCCAAGACATTGCCCCCGCCTGAGATCACTGTTTTCACTGCGGACAATGTGTTTCACATCGATAGGGATTGCCTAATGCTTAAAGGCAAGACGGTTGGCGCAAGAAAACTCGACAAGGCCAAAGAACGCGGAATGACTCGCTGCCCCGATTGCACGCCGAAGAAACTTTGAGTACTGGGCATGGCCGAAGGGGAGATCGTGCCTTGTGTGGCAACGTAGAGAGTCGTATGGGGGGAAGATCAAAGGGTGAAGTATAACCAGACGGCTTGTCCGAACTTCCAAAGCAAATACGACCCTCCGAGCACCGCACCAACTTGAAAAAATGCGCCACAAATAAAGCGAGTGCAAGGATAGCTGTATGAAGCAGGTACGTATAGAACAGGATCCTTGCCCAACTCAAAAACCCAAGCTTGGTAAGTGAATTGACGAATTAGCTCTGGGCAATTCTTGGTGTAAAGAAACGATGCGATGAAAAGGAAAAAGGTTGAGGCGAGAAGAAGCCACAATTCCCAAGGCGCTTGCACCTTTAAGTCACTGACATAAATTTTCAACTGCGATAGAGTCTCAGGAGACAGTTTTTGGCTGTTTTCTGCAATAAACAGTTGGGCGACATACTCACTGAGTATGGAAATGCCATGATTGTAGTATGCGAAGCCAAGTAAGAGCGCAGGAATGATTACGATAGCGCTTGTGGACACCCCGAATAACGGGAATTGGCCGAATTTACGAATTTTGTCCCAAGTGTAAGCATGATCAATTCTAGTATCGTCAAACCTGTATCGTTTCTTAAAGGAAGTTGGCACCTCTCTTGGTGGAATGAAAACGAACCCAGGTCTTCCTCCTTCGCTTCGCAGGCCACCATCAGGGGATAGGAGCCCCATATTTACAATCATCTCGGCATCTTCGATACCATAAGCGTGATAGAGATTGGTATCGTAGAACGTTGCATTCTTTACATTCGTGTTGTCGAATACTGAGTAACTGAGATCGGCTTGCTGTAAATAGGCCCCCTTGAGGAGAGTGCCTTTCAATTCCGTAAACTGCATGTCTGCACCGGTAAGAAACGCACCTGCAAATTTGGCGTCAACGAGTATTGATCGGTGCAGTTTCTTGAGCTCTAGTCCATTAAAATACGCGCCGGTCAAGTCGCAATTGCTTAGGTCAAACTCTTTTAAGTCCAAACTGCTTCTATCGCCAAAAGTCGAAACATTAACGCCCGCCAGATCGATGGGCAATTCGGCGTCTTGTCTGAACTCATTCCAGCTTTGAAAGTCACTCTTTTTAGCGCACTCGATTAGTTTTTTCTTGAAATCCTTCATGATCCCCTCCTAAAATTTCCGCTGCACGGACTTAATACGGACTTAAACTCGATCAGCACCAGTAAAAAAGGACCTACACCCTGTTGGTGTAAGTCCTTTAATTTCAATATGGTACCGGGGAGGGGACTTGAACCCCTACACTGTCACCAGTGGCGGATTTTGAGTCCGCTGCGTCTGCCAATTTCGCCACCCCGGCAAGGGAGGGAGAGTATAGCCCCCGGCGGATGCGGAGTTCAAATGAATTCTCGATTGTGGCCTTGGAATGGTGGATGGAGAAACCCCGACGGGCGAGTGGATGCTGATCGCGCCGGCGCGTCTTGAACCCGATTCGGGTTCGGTCGTTGACTTGGCGGGGTGCTGACCACATAATCAACGCGTCGTGCGTTTCTGTTTGGAAACGCTCCCCCACTTCGACCGCCGCCGCACGTCGTGCCGGCATGAGGTACATCCCGGATGTCTACATTACTTGCGCTGATTTGTCTCACGCTGGGTGCCGAATTGTCGGGGGCGGCGGAGCACTCTCCAGCGGACTTGAGCGGTCCCTGGCAACTGGTGGTGGATGACGTGGGCATCGCGGAGAAGGTGAATGTGTCGCGGGTTTATCATACTTTTGAGAAATCGCCATCAAACCCGGTACTCCTTCCCGAAAAGCCGTGGGAAGGTGGGACGGTCTATGTCTACGGCACGGTGCTGCCCGCGGAGGCGGGTGCCGGGTATCGCATGTGGTATCACAGTTGGGCCGGGGGCGAGTATCACAACCTCTTCGCGGAAAGTATGGATGGACTGCGCTGGACGAAACCCAACCTGGGCCTCGTCGACTTTGACGGCAACACGGACAACAACATCCTCTTCCGCCGGACGAAGGAGGACCATAACCCGCAGGTGATCCACACCCCCTGGGAGACCGCGCCGGAGCGGCGCTACAAACTCTTGAACTGGGACTACGGCCGCACGCCACCCGCGAACGTCGTGAGTGGATACTATGGGGCAACCTCGGCCGACGGTATTCACTGGACCGATGCGCCAAAGAACCCCGTGCTGGTAGATCCCGTCGGGGACGTGGGTAATTTCACCTGGGACGCCATCGCGAACCGCTACATCGGCTATCCCAAACAATTCGCGGAGGTCCGGGGCTTTCGGCGGCGTTGCGTGGGCTTTTCCGAGACACAGAATTTTGAGTCCTGGCCCGCACAGACGCTGGTGTTGGAACCGGATGAGTTTGATGATCGGTGGGCGACGGGGCCGGTGGAGCACACCGATTTCTATGGACTCTGTGCCTTCCCCTATGAGTCCATGTATATCGGATTTCTCTGGGTCTTCCGCATTACCGCCGAGGGGGACGACGGTCCCATATTCGTGGAACTCGTGACCAGTCGGGATGGCAAGAACTGGACCCGCCAGGAGTCGCCGCGCACGCCGATTCTGCCGCTGGGTCCCGAAGGCTCCTGGGACGATGGCATGCTCTTCACGACGAATCATCCGCTGGTCGAGGGCGACACCATCAAGCTGTACTACGGCGGGTTTGACGGTACGCACAAGGAGGACAACGCCAAGGGTGCCATCGGTCTTGCGACGCTGCGCAAGGATGGCTTCGCCTCGCTGGACGCCAGTGCGGAGGAAGGCAGCGTTACCACCACGCCCCTGCGGAACTCCGGCGGCGAACTGGCGGTTAACTACGCCGCCCGGGGCGGAAGCCTGCGCGTGGAAGTGCTGGATGAACAGGGCGGCGTGATTGAGGGTTATGGCCGAGAGGATTCCATATCTTTGACCCGCGACAGCACCAGAGAAACGCTACGCTGGAAGTCGAATGTGATACTCCCCGCGAATCACGCAAGCATCCAGCTCCGCTTTATCCTGCAGAACGCGTCCCTCTATTCCTACGAAGTGCGCCCGAATGCCGCGGCGGACATGAAAGCGGCGCGTAAGGCCGCCGCTTGGCGCAAACGCCGGATCATGTATAACGACGATGGCTGCGACACGCGACCATTCACCACCCCCGATGAGTTTCTGGCGCTCCGGCTGAAGCAGGTCGCCAACACGCAGGTGGACACCATTTCGTACTGCACGGGCGGTGGCGGGCTGTTCTGGGGACACATTCCGAAAATAGGCGAGGCCCTCGGGGAGTTCGTCACCGACAGCGATGAACAGTACGTGAAAGACCTGAGCGCCGGACTCCATGCGCTGGAAAAGCAGGGCACCGACCCCCTCGCACTGGCGGTTGAATTTGGCCACGCGAACGGCATGGAGACCTTCTGGTCCTGCCGAATGAACAATATCGAGGACAGCTTCGCCCCGTGGTCGCGCTCGCGCTGGAAACGGGAACACCCGGAGTATCTCTTCGGTGCGCCGGAAGACTACGACAAGTACGAGATGACGGACCCGCGAAAATGGTGGGCCGCGCTCGATTTTGCCGTTCCCGAAGTGCGGGAGCATCTCCTGAACATCTTCGACGACGTCTTCACGCGCTATGATATCGACGGTATCGAGATGGACTGGTTCCGCCATCCCCGATTCTTTCGCGAAACCAACGAAGACCTGCCCGCGACGCCGGAGCACGTCGCCATGATGAACGACTTCATGCGCAAGGTGCGCGCCCAGGCCGATGCGGTGGGTTCCCAGCGGCAACGGCCACTTCTCGTGGCCTGCCGCATTCCCCTGAGTGTGGAACGCTGCCTGGCCATCGGCCTCGATGTGGAGACCTGGATGGAGGAGGATTTGGTCGATGTGCTGATACTCGGCGGTGACCTCGGTCCCATGGCCATGGCCCCCCAATTGCGCACGATGGTGGCCCTGGCCCGTCGCCACGAGGTCCCCGCACTCGCCAATATCTGCGGATCCGGCCTTCAGCCCGCCCATACCTACCACACGAACGAGGCCTGGTGGGCGGCGGCCATGAACGCCTGGAATTCGGGCGTCGACGGCATCTACACCTTCAACCTCTTCCCGACCGAGCCCGACGAACGGCTCAGTCGCCTCGGTTCGCCCGACACACTGAAGGGACTGAATAAGATTTACGCCATCGACGCCATCGAGCCCCGTGACTTCTGGGGCTTCGACCGTGCGGCGCTCGTGGTGCCCGACCGCCTGCCGCTCGTACTCGTGCCGAATAAGGTCACCTCCGCAATGCTTCCCGTCGGGGAAGACCTCGGCGCCAACGCCCCGGAGGGCAAGGCGCCGCAGGTGCGGCTCCGTATACGCGTGAGCGCGGTGTCCGAGGGCGATAGCCTCCATGTTACCCTGAACGGCACGGATCTGGGCGCGGCGACACCGGAAGCCCCCCTGAGTGTGAGCCCGGCGCCCGCCTGGTTTGAACTTTCTCCCCTGTTGCAGGACCTGCGCGTTGGCGATAACCAAGTGGAGGTCCGACTGGCTACAAAGCGTGTCGTTGATGACGGTTCACTGCTCCTGGACCGTCTGGAACTGAACGTGCGGTACGGCGAGCTCACCGCGAGGTGAGCATCAGGCTTGAAAGGGCATGAGAGCCTGCGCGAAGTCTGCCTGTGCGCATTTTTACGATCGCGTTGTACGGTCTGGACTGTGCTTCAGGCGGGCGTGTCGGTTCACCTCGTCCGTCCCCTTTTTTCAGCGATTCCGCAGGCAGGCAAATTCGCATTCGTAAGCGCGTTTGTTTTTTGGGTTTAGGTCACCATCCCCCTCTCGGGCAAATTCGCATTCAGAAAGTGTTGGGCTTTTTGCGTCTTGTCTTGTATAATTATCTTATACAAGACAGGAGGCCCCATGCACCGCAGCAATATGTCGGCACAGGAACGGGAGTTGCGTTCGCGCCTTGCTCAGTTCGCTCACGCAAAGCCCTGGATCCACGCCACCCTCACCGTGCGCCTCGTAACCTGCGGCAAGAGTAGTTGCCGCTGTGCCAAGGGGGAACGGCATCGTGCGGTATACCTGGTTTCCAGTGTTAAGGGAAAGAAGCGCCAGGTCTTCGTGCCGCCGGAATTGGAGGAAGAAGTCCGCCAGTGGGTAGATAACTACCATGCCGCGACCGACCTGCTGGAACAGGTATCCGAAGGGACGTGGGAAGAGCTCAAGCGTAAAAAGGAGACAAAAGATTCTTAGGCGCTTCTTCAAATATGCGGAGAAGTTCTACTGCATTCGGGCGGAACTCGGGAAAGTTTCGGATCGCCGCAAGGAAGCGCGCATACCGTGCGCGCGTGTTGTGCTGGCGCTGTTTCTAATGGCCAGCGCGCGCCTTGGCAGTCTCAACGCCCTGGAGCAGGCTATGAAAGGCTCCTCGGGTAAGGCGTGGCGGGACTGGATGGGTGGGGACTTGCCCAGTGCCGACCGTTTGGGGGAAGTGGCCGCCTTGGTTGAACTCGATGATATGCGGCGCGTGCTCCTTGGCTTCCACCGCCGCCGCAAGCGCAAGAAGGCTCTCCCCTCCTTGCCGGGGCAATTGCGCGTCCTCATTATGGACGCGCATGAGATGTGGACAAGCTACCGCCGCCATTCCAAAGACGCGCTGTCGCGCACGGTTAAGGTCAAGACCCGGAACGGGGAGGAAGAGCGCACCCAGTACTACCAGCGCTATGTTGCCGCCTATCTGATGGGCAAGACGGGACGCCTCCTGTTGGACTTGGAAATGCAGCAGCCCGGCGAGGGCGAGATCGCGGCGGCGCAACGGCTCCTTCGTCGCCTGCTCACCGACTGCCCCCGCGCCTTCAATGTCGTTGCGGGCGATGCACTCTACCTCGATCCCGATCTCTGCCGCATGGTCCTGGACAGCAAAAAAGATTTCATCGCCGTACTCAAGAACGAGAACCGGATACTCATCCAGGACTTCAGGGGCACCATGGCACTCGAAGGCAAGGCGCCGGAGCAATTTTCCTTCAACCGAAAAGCTTGCGCCTGCCATGACATCGAAGGCTTTACCACCTGGACCCAGTTGGGGAGCCCCGTGCGCGTCGTACGCTCCGTGGAAACCGTCAAAGTCCGACGCCAGAGCACCCGGGAAGCCGAGGAACTGAGCAGCGAGTGGCTCTGGGCCACCAGCCTCTCCACGAAAATGGCCGGCACACAATCCATTGTGCGCATCGGCCACGGGCGCTGGAGCATTGAAAATCAGGGCTTCAACGAGCTGGTGCGCGACTGGTATGCCGACCACGTCTACCATCTCAACACCAAAGCCATTACGGCCATCCTGCTGCTCATCTTTCTGGCCTACAACCTATTTCACGTATGGCTGGACCGAGGGCTCAAGCCCGCCCTCCGAAACAAACACAA
The DNA here is from genome assembly GCA_942492815.1 of Candidatus Hydrogenedentales bacterium. Classification (GTDB taxonomy): domain Bacteria; phylum Hydrogenedentota; class Hydrogenedentia; order Hydrogenedentales; family JAEUWI01; genus JAEUWI01. The sequence goes on from OW818658.1 coordinate 2,481,590, forward strand.
TGCGGACTACTTCTCAAGCCAGCTCTTCGCGGATTTCTACGCCGTCCTCGCCCCGCCCGGCTAGTGCCAGGCCAACGCGCCTTCACCCAGCCGCATGACCACCCTCCCGGGGTGGGAGCCCCCCCCGGCGCCAATGCGCAAGAACCGCAATGGAATCACGCCGTCGCACCCCCACGACACACCCCACGACACCCCGAAAATTGCCTCAAAACAACAATGCGAAATTGCTCCAGACCAATCGGACAAGCGAAGTACTCAAAATACAGCCACTTACAACAGCGTCTGCGGAATCGCTGCCCTTTTTTGCCCAAAATGGAATCAAAACGGCCCGTTGTGATACTCTACAGGCCCGCAATGCCCTCATTTACCCCGGAAAGCACTGAATGAGCAAGATATCTTTACAGGATGTGGAGTATGTGGCCGGTCTGGCCCAGCTCGACCTGGATGACGCCGCGAAAGCACGGATGGCCCAGGAGATGAGCGATATTCTGACGTATATGGACACGTTGAATTCGCTGAATACGGATGGCGTGGAGCCGATGATGCACGCGATGCCCATGACCAACGTCTTTCGCGACGACGTGGTGGCGCCTTCGCTGCCCCGCGAGCTGGCCCTGCGCGGCGCACCGGTGCATGACGATGAGTATTTTGTGGTGCCGAAGATCCTGGACGTAGAAGGCGGTGGCGCATGACGAAGTGGTATGAAAGGACGGCCTTCGAAATTCGCGAGGCCGTGGCCTCCGGCGCTGTCAGCGCGGTGGAAGTTACCCGGTCCTATCTGAACCGCATCGAAGCGGTTGATGGCCAGGTGGGCGCCTACACCCAGGTGTGGCACGACCACGCGCTGGCACAGGCGGCGGCAGTCGACGCGAAAATCGCGGCGGGCGAACCTGTGGGCGCCATGGCCGGTGTGCCGGTGTCGTTGAAAGAACTTATTTGCACGACGGAAGGTTTCACCACCTGTTCCTCGCGTATTCTGCAGGGCTTTCGCAGCCCCTATAACGCCACCGTGACGGAAAAGTTGCTTGCGGCGGATGCCGTGCTGTTGGGCAAGGTGAACATGGACGAATTCGCCATGGGCTCCTCAACGGAGAACAGCGCGATTCAGAAGACTTCGAACCCCTGGCACCTTGACTGTGTGCCGGGCGGTTCGAGCGGCGGTTCGGCGGCCTCCGTGGCTTCGGACACCTGCGCCATGTCCTTCGGCAGCGACACGGGCGGCTCGATTCGCCAACCCGCAGCCTTTTGCGGCTGCGTGGGCCTGAAGCCGACCTATGGCCGCGTTTCGCGCTATGGCCTGGTGGCCTTCGCTTCGTCCCTGGACCAGATCGGCCCGCTGACCAAGGACGTGACCGATACGGCGCTGGCGATGAACGTGATCTGCGGGAAAGATCCCCACGACGCCACCAGCGCGGACCTGCCGGCAGAAGATTTCGTGGCCGGTCTAAAGGGCGGCGTGAAAGGCCTGCGCATCGGCTTGCCGAAAGAGTTTTTTATCGACGCCCTCGGCAGCGAAGTGCGTTCCCTGGTGGAGGCAAGTGCGGCGGTGTTGAAGGCCCAGGGCGCGGAGATTGTGGAGGTGTCCCTTCCCCACTCCGAATATGCCGTGACGGTCTACTACATCGTGGCCCCGGCCGAAGCGAGCGCGAACCTGGCCCGCTTCGACGGTGTGCGCTACGGCTTCCGCCACCCGGCCGCCAACAACGTGACCGAAATGTACGTGAAGACCAAGAGCGAGGGCTTCGGCCCCGAAGTACAGCGTCGGATCATGCTGGGCACCTATGTGCTCTCCAGCGGTTACTACGACGCTTACTATCTGAAGGCCCAGAAGGTGCGCCGCCTGATTACGCAGGATTTCGACGAAGCCTTCAAGCAGTGTGACGTGATTTTGACGCCGACGGCACCTACGCCCGCATTCAAGCGCGGCGAGAAGTCGAAAGATCCGCTGGAAATGTACTTGAACGACATTTTCACGATCTCGACGAATCTCGCGGGTGTGCCGGCGCTGTCCATGCCCTGTGGACTGAGCGCCTCCGGCCTTCCGGTGGGTGTGCAGTTGATCGGCAAGGCCTTCGATGAGGCAACCCTGTTGCGCGCGGCGTATTGCTATGAGCAGCACTCGGGGCTGGATTTGGGCAAGGCGGCAATTGGGTAAGGAAGAATCGGACTGATCGGACGGATCGGACCGATCGGATGAAACAGATTTCAGGTGCCGCGCCGTTTGCGCGGACCAGGAGCTCATAGATGGAATACGAAGCGGTAATCGGACTGGAAGTACACGTGCAGTTGAACTGCAAGTCAAAGTTGTTCTGCGGCTGCAGCACGAACTTCCACGCGCCCGCGAACACAAACGTGTGCCCCGTGTGCCTCGGCATGCCCGGGGCCATGCCGGTGATGAACCGCGCCATGGTGGACAAGTCCGTGGCCGTCGGCTTGGCGCTGGATTGCGAGATCTCCCGCTGGTCGAAGATGGACCGGAAGAACTATTTCTACCCCGACCAGTCGAAGAACTACCAGATCAGCCAGTACGACTTGCCAGTGAATCACGGCGGCCACCTGGATATCGAAGTCAACGGCGAATCGAAGCGCGTTGGCATCACCCGTGCGCATATTGAAGAGGATACGGCGCGCAACACTCACGCCCTGGGCGGCGGGCAGAGCGGCGTGGATTTCAACCGCTGCGGCGTACCCCTACTGGAGATCGTGACCGATCCCGACATTCACAGCGCGGACGAGGCTCATGCCTACCTCACCGAGCTGAAACAGATCTTGCAGTACCTCGATGTGAGCGACTGCAACATGGAGGAAGGCGCGCTGCGGGCCGAGCCCAACATCAGCGTGCGCCCGAAGGGCACGTTGCCCTTTGGCACGAAGACGGAAGTGAAGAATTTGGGCTCCTTCAGCGGGGCCTACAAGGCGATCCAGTATGAGATTGCCCGCCAGATTCAGGTACTGAATGAAGGCGGCAAGATCGTGCAGGAAACGCGCGGCTGGGACGAAGAACGCGGCGTGACTTTTTCGCAGCGCGCGAAGGAATCGGCCCACGACTACCGTTACTTCCCCGAGCCGGATCTCGTGCCGATTGTGGTGGACGAAACCTGGGAGCAGCGGATCCGTGATAGCCTGCCCGAGCTGCCGGCGGTCCGCCGCCACCGCATGGTCAGCGTCTATGGGCTTTCGGCCTACGACGCGGGCGTGCTGACCGCGTCGAGAGCGATGGCGGACTTCTACGAAGCCGTGGCGAAAGCGGCGGATCCGAAGAAGGCGGCGAACTGGATCATGGGCGATCTTCAGGCGCTGATCGTGGAGGAAAAGGGCGAGATCGAGGCGATCAAGGTGACGGCCGAATCTCTGGCCGCGATGATAAACCTGATAGAAGATGGTACAATTAGTGGTAAGATAGCCAAGGAGGTGCTGGTGGAGATGTACCGCACGGGCAAGGCCCCGGCGGCGGTCATCGAAGAAAAGGGCCTGATCCAGATCAGCGACAGCAGCGCACTGGAGGCCGCAGTGGCGGAGGTGCTGGCCCAGAATCCCGCCCAGGTGGAAGAATTCCGCTCGGGCAAAGAAAAGGTCATGGGCTTCCTTGTCGGGCAGATCATGAAGGCCACCCAAGGCAAGGCCAATCCGAAAATGGTGAATGACATACTACGCAAGCAACTTGCGGAATAGGAGGCATGCCCGTTGGCAACGCTAGTCCCGAAGAAACAAGAAATATCTGAAGAAGAACGTTTTGAGGCCAATCTTTACAAGCTCGCCGATCTGGCGCTGGAAAAGAAGGCCAAGGATCTCAAACTTTACAATGTGAACGGCCTCACCGTGACGACGGACGCCCTAGTTATCTGCACGGTCACGAGCGAGCCCCAGGTGAAGGCTGTGTTCAGCGCCGTCAAGGAAGGGATGCGCGAAATCGGCAAGCCCTCCATCTATACCGAAGGCGGTTACAATGACGGTTGGCTCATCATCGACTTTGGTGATATCCTCTTCCATATCTTCCGTGAACAGGCGCGGGAATTTTACGATCTCGACGGCCTCTGGGCCGACGCGCCAGAGTTCAAGCTTGACCTGAAGCCCTGAGGGCAGGAGTTCGACAGGAACATATCATGGCCGATGATCAATTTGCCCCGGACAGGCCGAAGCTCTACCACTACAAGCTCGACCGTATTCTCGGCCAGGGTGGCACGGGGCGCGTGTATCGGGGTATCGACACCAAGAAGGGCGAAGTGGTCGCGATCAAGCTCTTTAAAGAGAACTTTTTCCGCAACATGCTCCACCTGCGCGATGTCGTGAAAAGCGTCAAGCGCTTCAAGAAGTACAGCCACCCAAACGTGGTGAAGATCTATGATTTCATGGACGGCGAAGACGGCAAGTGCATGATCATGGAGTACGTGGACGGTCCCGACCTGAAATGGTATCTCATCAACCGCCCGTGGAACGTCAAGGAACGCATCGGGGTTATCTCCCAGATCTGCTCTGGACTGCAATACCTCCACGAGCAGAAGATCATCCACCACGACATCAAGCCGGCCAACATCCTTTTTACCCGCACGGGCATGGTAAAGCTGGCCGACTTCTCGCTCTACGGAAACAGCCTTCTGCTTGATCTGATCGACAAGGGGGCGGGTGAACAGATCACCCCGATGTATGTGCCGCCCGAAATCATTCGCGGCGAGGGTGCATCGCCTCAGAGCGATCAGTACTCCCTCGGCGTGACCATGTACCTGCTCTTTGCGGAGCGCCTCCCTTTTCAGGTGGACAACCTCCAGCGCCTCTACCAGTGCCACCTGAGTGTCCAGCCCGATCACCCTTCCCTGGTCAACCCCAAGTGCCCCCATGCGCTGGGCGATGTGATTTTGAAGCTCATGGCCAAGAAGCCCGCGGATCGCTTCGGCGATTGTGATGAGTTGCGTATCGCCATTGCCGAAATGGGCCGCAGTCGGATTTAGGGGACAGTGGCCGATTGGCCCGTGTCGTTGATAACTAAACAGTGACTTTAGCCCAATCGGAAACTGTACCCGCAAGAGTCGTCCCGAGTAAGTCGTCGGTCTTGCGATACGATTTTCATGGGTACAGCCTCCACCTGGCCCAGCGACACGATTGCATACTCTCCTTCGCGTACCAGGCGGATGCAGTCCCCTCCAAACAGCAAAACGCCCGCCTGAAGCACATGAGCGCTTCAGGCGGGCGTAGTCATATCATTTCAAAAGACTGGGTATTGCGGGCCGAACTGGCGGAGCGTCAAAGTTCGCCCAGACCACCGCCGGTACCCGTACCACCAGTATCGGTACCACCGGATGTTCCATCAGCACCGCCATCGGGAAAGAAAGCTTTCCACTGGGCCTGGCGCTGGGCCAGCAGCAAGGTATCGATGATATCCAACGTACCCTGCAACTTGATGGCGAAGTTGGACTGGGCCGCCGCAGGGGCTTTGCTCACAAAGCGAAGATGTCCGTTCAATTTCATTGCGCAAATTCCCTGGAGTTAGGAGGTCTTGTTAAAAACGAATTCTACGATCTGGGCCGAAAAACTAACTTTGAAGTCAACTTTGGCCTGAAAGTTACCGCTAGTCTGGGATACTTGCGGCGTTTTGCTCACCAATCGGTGGTGTTTCATTCGTGATGTTCTCCTGTTCTGCAACTTTCGGATTCGACTTGAGCGCAACCCGAAAGGATAGCACTCCCAGAATCATCCCCGTTCCACAAAATGGTAGCTGGCCCGTCACGCTCAACCTGCCGAAAAGTTACGCCCTGTGCGTTTCCTGCCTCCGACAGCATGATTTCCGACATGCCCTGCGTTATTTTACAGACATTGTAATAGCATGTAAACCTTTTATTGTCAATTATTTTTTCACGGTGCCGCTGTTTTTCAACTACAGTACCGGTGAACGCCGACGATATTACGGCAGGCCCCTTCCTCTTACGACGCAAGGGCTTAAGGTATCGTAGCGCGCGCTATGCCGGGTGTGATTTCACGTGGAATGCGTTTTTAACGACCCGTGACCGGGAACGCATTTTTCACATTACCTCGGATTCGCCCGCCGCGAGGGACTCCCAGGAACGATACATCTCTCCAAGATCCACCTTGAGCGCGTCGTATTCTTCCTTCAAGGATTTCTGGGCCGGGTAGTCCGTAGGGTCCACTTTGGTAAATCGAAGTTCCATTTCCGCGACGAGGCCCTCCATCGACTGGATGTCCTGCTCAAGCTTGTCCATCTGCACTTTCTTCTTGCGGCGTTCCTTGTCGTCGGTCTTCTTGTCTTTCCGGTTGTTCTCGCCCCGGCGGATTTTCAGCACATCCTCGGTGGCCTCCGCCTTCTTCTCCGGAACCTCCCGGTTCTTGTAGCGGTAGTCGCTATAGTTCCCCAAGTGAACGGAAGCGATGCCGTTCTCGATGACGATCAGCTTTTCCACCAGCTTATCGATGAGCGTACGGTCGTGGCTGACCACGATAATTGCCCCTTCGTAGGTTGAAAGGGACTTCTCCAGCGCCTCACGCGAGACGATGTCCAGGTGGTTGGTGGGCTCGTCAAGGAGCAACAAGTTTGCGCCACCGAGGAGTAGCTTGGCCATCGCCACCCGGCTCAACTCGCCGCCGCTGAGGCTGTCAATGCTCTTGAAGACGTCGTCCCCCGTAAAGAGAAAGCGCCCGAGATAGCTCCGGATCTGTTCAGCCGTCCACTCGGTCTTCGACGAGTGCACTTCCGTCAGGATATCGAAAGATGGATTCAGGGATTCGTGGTTCTGTTCGTAAAAGCCCCGCTGTACCTTGTGGCCCAACGTAATGGTGCCGGTGAGTCCCGGGTGCTGCTCGGCAAGCTGCTTCAGCAAAGTGGTCTTCCCCGTGCCGTTGGGGCCGACGATGCCGATGCGTTCCCCCCGGCTTACGGTGAAGCTTACTTTCTTGTACAAGGTCAGGCCGCCGTACCCCATGGAGAGGTCTTTGGCTTCCATCACGAGTTCGCCGGAGCGGGCCACTTCCCCCATCTTGAACTTGACGGAGCTGGCTTCGGCCAACGGCGCGTCTACAAAATCGAGCTTCTCCAGGCGCTTGATACGGCTCTGTACCTGCTTGGCCTTGGTGGTCTTGTAGCGGAAGCGGTCGATCCATGCCTGTTCTTTGCGGATGAACTCCTGCTGGCGCTCGAAATCAACCTGTTGCTGTTCGCGGTGCAGGGCCTTGCGGGCCAGATAACCGTCGTAATTGCCGGGATAGCTCCGGATCTCGCCGCGCTCCAGTTCCACCACGCGATCGACCACGTTGTTGAGCATCTGGCGGTCGTGGGAGATGATCACGATGGACTTCGGGCACGACTTGAGGTAGCTTTCCAGCCACTCCCGCGCTTCCAGGTCCAGGTGGTTCTCGGGCTCGTCCAGGAGCAGGAGGTCGCCCTCTTCGAGCAACACCAGGGCCAACATCAGTCGGGTGCGCTGGCCGCCGCTCAGATTCATAAAGGGCATGGAAAAGTCGGACTCGGGGAAGCCCAGCCCTTGGAGAACCTGCTTGATCCGGACACGAAAATCGTAGCCGCCGCGCATAGAGAAGCTTTCCTGCTTCTCGCTGTACTCGTCGAGCGCGACTTCGCAGCCCGCCGCGATGCGCTCTTCCAGAATTCCCAACTCCAACTCCAGCGCCCCGATCTCCTTGAAGGATTCGAGCACGATATCGTAGATGGTCATTTCCTCGTCGACGCGGTGGAGCTGGGACAGGCAGGAAACGCGCATGCGCTTCATGCGATCCACGATGCCCTTGTCCGGCTCGATATCACCGGTAATCAGGCGAAAAATGGTGGATTTTCCGGTGCCGTTGCGCCCGATGAGGCCGACGTGTTCACCTTCCTCGACGCGAAAGTCGATGCCGTCGAGGACTTCGCGGCCCTGATAGGTTTTAGTGATGTTTTCGAGACGAATCAAACTCATTTGCTGCTACTACCTGTCATGATGTTGAAAAAAGGAAGGTTATTGCCCCGGATCGTTGGGCTTGGATTGCTGCTCAAGATGCCAGAGCTTGGCATACTTCGTGAATACCGAGCATGCCGCGAGCCCGCACAGTACGGCACCGTGGTAGCCGTCCCGGAAGCCCTGCCGGAGGACATACATCTTAAAAAAGCGCAACAGGGGCCTCAGGGTGAGATCCAAGAGCCCCGCGCGTTTCCCTCGGGCATAGGCGTCTTCGGCCCCCCAGGACGTGAAGCGCTGGAAGGTGCGGAAATACTCGTCGAAATTCCGATAGGTATCGTGAAACATTATAGCATCAATCCGGCCCTCGGTGCCTTCCACGACCACGCGGGAATGGACCTTCTTGTCGAGATAGCGGCCCTGGGCCGTGCGAAAGAGCCGCAGATTATAGTCCCGGTGCCAGCCACAATGGAGGATCAGCTTGCCGAAGAAATAGGACAGCCGCTTGATCTGGTAGCCATGGAGCCCGCCCGGGGCCGCGACGATCTTGCGAATCTCGCTTGTGAGTTCCTCGGAAAGCCACTCGTCCGCATCCAACACGAGGGTCCACTCGGTCGTGATTTGCGGGAGCGCCCAATTGCGCTGGGCGGCCGCGTTTTCGTAGGTATGGGTAACCACGTGATCGGTGAATCGGCGGGCAATCGCCTCCGACCCATCGTGGGTCTTGGAATCGACCACGCAGAAAATATCATCGGCCCAGGTCACGCTCTGGAGGCAGCGCTCCAGCCGGTCCTCCGCGTTGGGAACAAGGATGAGGACGGTCACGGCATGCTCACGAAGGGCTTCGGTGTTCATAGTCATGGGGTGTATTCCCTGGCCTTCGCGAAAAGCTTCAAATAGACCTCCAGCGTACTCTCCACCATGCGGGACGCGGTAAAGGTCTGCTCCACCAGCTTTTTGCCCGCCACGGCCATTTTGGCGCTCTCTTTCGGGTGTTTGAGGGCCTCAATGATCGCATCCGCCAAGGCGTCCGGGTTGCGGTTTGGCACAAGCCGCCCCGTTTTTCCGGGCAGGATCATCTCCGGGATTCCTCCCGCCACAGCCGCCACCACGGGGGTCTTGCAGGCCAGGGCTTCGAGAACCGAAGTCCCCAGTCCCTCGGACCAACTGGAGGAGATGTAGAGGTCCGCCGCATTGACCAGGGCCGGGACGTCGTTCCGGTGCCCGAGCAGGGTAACCTGCGCACCGAGGCCGAGCGTCGCTATTTGCTGTTCCAGGGATTCGTGCAACGCGCCCTCGCCCGCGATGAGCAGGCGGACCTTTGGGAAGGCCGCGACGACCGCAGGCATGGCGCTGAGAAGCGTGGCGTGATCCTTGTGATCCACCAGGGCACCAGCCGAAAGCAGGAAGAGTGCCTTTTCGTCAAGGCCGAGACTCTCCCGCGTCGCGGGCGGCACGTCGAGCCGAGCCAGATCGATGGCGCTGTAAACACGGATAATCTTTTCTGGCGGGAGATTGGCTTCCCGAAGCACGTCCGCCACTTTTTCCGAGACGGCGAGGAGTGCATCGGGCGCGCGATATTTCCACTGATTGAATCGGTCGGTTTTCGGAGGAAAACTCACCCGCCGCGAAACCACGGCAGACCCACGTTGCGCCATCGCCTTTGTGATGCAGGCAATGGTGTGGGTGTGGCTGGTGTGGGCATGGATAATATCAATTTCTTCCTGGTAAACAATCTGGGCGAGCCGCCAGCACGTATAGAGATCCACCTCCGCTAGAAACGGCAGGGGCACCCGGATCAGGGGCGCGCCACCGTGGGTTGACTTCAGGAACTCGCCGGTAGCCTTCCCTGAAATCCAGACCGTGTGGCCCTTGGCCACAAGGCCCTGGACCAGCCAGCTTGCCTGCTGTTCTCCCCCACGCCATCCGAGTTGATCGTCAAGATGAAGAATGTTCATGGGCTGCTTCCAGAATCTTTCGGTAAACGTCCACCGTGCGGCCGGCAAAAGCCTGCAGGGAAAACTCGCTTTGTACTCGTTCGCGGCCGGCCGCGCCCATCTCGCGTCGGAGGCCTGGGCTGGCGGCCAGTTCGGCCATCGCGCGGGCCAGGGGTTCAATCGTTCCATTAGGAACCACGCGCCCTTCCCGCCCGTCGCACACAATCTCGGGCAGTCCGCCGTAGTCGGAGGTGATGACGGGGATTCCCGCAGCCATTTGCTCCTTCAGGCTGAAAGACGACGTGTCGCAATCGATGGAGGGCAGCACGCCCACATCAAAGGCATGCACGCAGCGCTCCATGTCTGATCGAAAGCCCGCAAAGTGGACCCGAGACGCCAATCCGAGGCGCTGAACCTGGGCCTTCAATGTAGCTTCCAGCACTCCCTGCCCCAGGACCAATATGCGCAGCGCCGGCACATCCGCGGCAATTCGCGCGGCCGCCTCGAAGAGAAACGTGTGACCCTTGGCCACCACCAGCCGGGCGGCGATGCCAAGAACAACGTCTCCGTCACCATACCCGAACTCCGCGCGCATCCGCGCGCGGGCGGCGGGATCCGGGGCGTAGCGTTCCGTGTCCACGCCGTTGTGAATGGCGGTTAGCCGGGTCGCGTCAAAAGCTGGATGGCCTGCCAGGGACCGGCGGACCATCTCGCACACGGTAATCTGGTGCCGCGTGCAGGTCGCATTGAGCCACCGATTCACCGGGCCGCGCTTGACGGAGTACGTGTTGTGGCGCGTCCTCAGGATACAGGCGCTGCGCTCGAAGAACGTTCGCGCCAGAGCGGCAACCCAGTGGTCCTGGGAGCCATTCACGTGAACAATGTCGGGGCGCGCATCGCGGAAGAAGCGCTTCATGGAGCGGATATCGCTCCCCCACTTCGCCGGGCGCATTCCCCGCGCGAAATGGAAGACATCGAGGATTTCACTGTCGGTGACTTTTGCCACCTGAACCAGCACGCTGCCCGGACGGCAACCAATGGTTACGGCATGCCCCATGCGGCGAAGCTCGCCTGCGAGGTTCTGCACGTAGCGCACTTGCCCTCCGCCATCGCTGTGGGGATCGGTCAGGAGAATATGCAAAGGGCCTTGTGACATTACGTTTCCTTGGCCCCGGGCATGCGCCTGACCGTCCCGTTCCAGGCCGGAAGGCCCGGAGGGCGCTACCGCTCCTCGGATGACGTTGCCTGCTCTTCGGATTCGGCGGGCTCGGTCGGCGCCAGCTCGACTTCCTGGTCATCGATCAACTTCGGGGCTCCCTCGCTCGCGGCAAGGGCGTCGGATTCGGGTTGAAAGATCAGACTCACGCGCTCGATGGTGGAATCCAGCTCGGCCATGGCCCGCGTCAACTCATCATCGACCTCTTGAAACGTGTCGGAACGCTTGATATCTACTTTTTCTTTGTTTGCCATCCAGGAAAGGACCTCGTTGGAAAATCTTCAGGTAAATCGTGTGGGCTAGAGCGGAAGTGCGGCCACGGCGTGCAACTCTTCCAGAAACTCGAGGAGCAAGGGCTTTCGTGCATCTTCCGCAATGGGTTTGCGGGCATCCGTCAGAATCGTCCAGGCTTCCAGTTCCTCCAGCGCCAGATCGATCCGGTCCTCGCTGTCTCCCGCGTGGCCGATGGCCTTGCCGATGCGGATTACGGCGGCAAGTTTCGGATCCTTCGCGGAACGCAGACTCTGTCCCTCGACCGGGTACTGGTGACCCAAGGCATCCGAAAGCGTCTGTGGGAGATTCCATTGCATGGCCATGGCCCTGCTGACGGCGGCATGGGTGAAGCCCCACTGCAAGTTTTCGGCCTTGCAGAGCGTACGGGGGTCGCGGCCCAGCGAGTCGTAGATCGACCGGTAGGAGCCCTTTCCGTCCTTTCGGAGCATGCCCATGACGCCGATGTCGGCCAGGAGTCCGGCAATAAATTCTTCTCCCTGGAGGCCGAGTGCCAGTGCGCCGGCAAGTTTCTTGCACAGCCCGGCGGTCTTCAAAGAGCGGTTCCAGATTTCCTGAGCAATTTTCATATCGCCGCCCTGCTCGTTCAGGGTCTCGAATACGGAGATGCCCAGCACGATATTGCGCACTTCGCGCACACCGAGAATCACGAGCGCCAGCTTGAGCGTCCCTACGTACTGTTTCATGCCGTAATAGGAGGAATTACTGACGCGCAATACCTTGGCCGTCATGGCCGGATCGCTCTGGATGATCTCGCTCACGTCCGCGGTGGACGTGGACGGATCTTCGGTCATGCGGAGCACTTCGGCAACCACCGCGGGCAGGGCGGGGAGGTCCCCCACGACGCCGATGACCTGCTCCGGTGTGTTTCGCTTCTCCTCCGTCATTAGGTATACTCCAGAAACAAGGTTTAACGCGCCAGCAGGACAGGGCACGCCGCGTGATTGATTACATAAGTCGTCGTGCTACCCACCACGAGTTCACGAACTTTTGAATGCCCATAGGCCCCCATCACGATCAGGTCGGCATCCGTGGACTTTGCATAGGCCACAATCTGCTCGCCGGAATCGCCCGGGGCCTCGATCACCTGGCCGTTGACGCCGTGGGCTTCGAGATAACCCGATACTTCCGCGGCGGCCGCCGGATTCGAACCATCACCAACGATGAGAATATTCAGGGAGGTCTTCCACATTTCCGCAAAGGCCACCGCCGTCCGGAGGGCGTTCTGGGCGTGGGTGCTTCCATCGTAGGCCATCAGCACCCGTTCGTGCCCCGGCTCGGGCGTGCCCGTGATCAGGACCGGCAGCTCGGAGCGGCGGATTACGGCTTCCGTGGTTGAACCGACCAGGCCGTCGAGCCATTCGTTGTGTTCGCCACCCCGCCCCATCACGATGAGATCGGCCAGGCCACTGTGCTCCACGATAACCCGGGGCACAACGCCGGAAGCCTGAGCCGTCTCGCAGGGAACACCCGCAGCCTCGCAGGCCTCGGACAGCGCCTTCAGGGCGCTCTTACCCCGCTCCTCAAGGAGCATGGAAATGTTGCCCTGATAGTTCACATAGGGTGCTGTGCCCAGAGAGGCCGACAGATCCTGAAGGAAAGGCCCTTCCAAGAGCTTTATGTCGATCACATAGATGCCCTGAATATGGGCCTTGAAGGACTTTGCAAGGGAAATGGCATAAGCCGCCCCCGTCTGGGCCAGCTCGCTGCCGTCCGTTGGTACCAAGATTCGCTTAATCATGTGAGTCTCCATCCGGCTTACGCCACGCGTCTCATCCCGGAAACCAGATTTCCGAAGGCCCGCAGGATCGCGATACCATCCTGCTGGCTCTTTTCCGGGTGAAACTGGGTTGCGAAAACATGGCCCTTGCCAATAATTGCGGGAAACGTGGTGCCATAGGTGCACGTCGCGCGGATTATCCCGGTATCCGCGGGCACGGCATGATAACTGTGTACAAAATAGGCGTAAGGGTTCGGGCTGGTGTATTCGAGCAGGTTTTCCGGTCCAGGATCTCCGATGCACTGAAGCTGGTTCCAGCCCATGTGGGGTACCTTCAAACCGGTCTCCGAAGCGGGCGCGAAGCGGACCACGCGACCTTGGAAAATCCCCAGTCCCTCGGCACCTTCCCCCTCTTCACTGTATTCAAAAAGCAATTGGAGTCCGACGCAGATACCCAGAAAAGGACGCCCACTTTCGGCGGCGGCCTTCACGGGGCCGACCAGGCCGCGCTCGCGCAGCCCGTCGATGCAATCCTTGAACGCGCCCACGCCGGGCAGCACCACGCCTTCGGCGGAGTCGATCACGGCGGGATCGCGCGTGATCACGGCATTGTGACCGGCTTTCTCGAATCCCTTTTGTGCGCTTCGGAGGTTACCCATGCCATAGTCTACAATGGCTATCACGTTTCCAACATTCCTTTGGTGGAGGGTATGGCGTCGCTATTTCGCGGATCGATTTCCAACGCGCGGCGCAACGCCTGGGCCAGCGCCTTAAAAATACCCTCGATGCAGTGGTGTGTGTTTTTCCCATAGCGCAAATTCACATGCAATGTGAGCCGTGCATTGACGGCCAGGGCCTGCATGAACTCCTCCGCCAACTCCACGTCGAAGCCGCCCAGGCTGCCCTTGGGCAGCTCGGCGTTGAAAACGAGAAATGGCCGACCGCTGAAATCCACGGCAACTTCCGCCAGAGCTTCGTCCATGGGTATTACGGAATGGCCATAGCGGCGGATCCCCTTTGGAACACACACCGCCTCAAGCAAGGCTTTCCCCAGGCAGATGCCCACGTCTTCCACGGTGTGGTGCGGGTCAATATGCAGATCCCCCACCGCTTTGATATCGAGATCGATCAGGCCGTGACGGGCGATGTGGTTGAGCATGTGGTCGAAGAAGCCGATGCCCGTGTCGATACGGGCATCCCCCGTGCCGTCAATATTGACGCGCAGGGCAATCTCCGTCTCGTTGGTCTTTCGGTTGACCTGCGCTTGACGCATCAGGCGACCTCCCTACTTTCCAAGGGCGAGTCGCTCGGCCAGGAATTGGGGCAGTCCGGCTTCAATCACCCGTTTTGCTGCTTTCTCTATCGGGTACTTCATGCGTACCTGTTCGAAAACATTTTCGTCCGTATCTAGGATACCAAATGCGGCATGGGGATTACTATCACGGGGTTGACCTACCGAACCGGGATTGATGAAAAATCTTTTCCCGCTGCCCAAGGCAAACTTGGCATCATCGTCCACCGAATAGACACCGTCCGTGGAGAAAATGCCGGGGCTGTGGGTGTGCCCCATGAAGCAGATATTGCAATTCTGTTCGTCGAGGAAGGAAAGATGGGGCAGAATATCTTCCCAGGTGAACAGATAGGTGTTCCGGTTCCTCGGGGCACCGTGGACCGCCGCAAACGTCTCGAAATTGAGCACATCCGGCAAGCTGCGGAGCCATTCCTGGTTCTCGTCGGACAGCATTTCACGGGTCCACATGGCCGCTGCAAGCGCCACGGGGTTGAAACCCCAGGGATCTTCCAAGCCGCAGGCCACGGCATCGTGATTGCCCAGAACCGTCGGAATATTGCGCTCGCGCAGGATATCGGCACATTCATTCGGGCTGGCGTTGTACCCCACGACATCACCGAGACAAACGATCTGATCAACACCCATGTCTTCAATTCGCTCCAGGACCGCACAAAAGGCCTCGAGATTGGCATGGATATCGGAAATTATGGCATACCTCAATGTACGGTATCTCCTGCTACTTGCTTCGTTTCGACCAGCGACACTCAACTTCGCCACTCGTGCTTGAGTACCGCACAGCCTCGCTGTTCACGCCGCTGTCGTACGCGTTACATGGGTGTATGCCTGCTGCCGCACCACGCTCCAATTGCTCCTCCCTTATTTTGCACGGAACCGCGAGGATTTTCAAGCGCTTATGAACTTCCGGCCCTTGCCAGGGGTAAAACGGCATACCGCGGAACCCCGATCCGGGAAGTCCCAACTCCCTGTCGGCCCGTGCTTTCGCTTCTCCTGGTCATAAGGAGTAAAACCATCGCCGCCCCAAGAACGGTCCTGAAAGTGCGAGTTTTTTCACTCAGCGGGCAGCGCGCCCAATCGTGGGGGGGGCGGCCAACAAGTCCCTTGTCTCTATCGGCAATGGTCGAGTAGGATACGCAATAGGTTTTTTCATTATCAACAGGCATCATTCCTTTTTTCCCAAAACCACAGGACTGAAACATGGATTTTCTGAATATCTATTGGAACGGGGTGCTCAATGTACCCCTCGGTTGGGTGGTGCAGTACTTGGGCGTGGACATGTTCGGGTGGAAGGAGATCGCCTTCAAGATCGCCTGCACCATAGGAATTCTGCTGTTCTTCTACGAAATTTACCTCCGCGTCAAGGAGCACCGTCGCCGCAGTAGTTACAACCGGGAGCTTAAGGCCTATGGCAAGCTCAGCGGCAGTGGTCTCTCCGGCGAAGAGCACAAGGCCGTCAAGGAAAATCCGGAAGGCATCATCGGGCGGCTCAAGAAGGAAGGCAGCCACGAGAAACTCGGCGAGGTCTACGCCGCACTCGGCCGGCACAAAGAATCCGCCAAGGCCTGGAAACGGGGTGGGCGAAAGAAGGAAGCCGCTGCGGAATGGGTCAAGGCGGGCTATCCCTTGAAAGCGGCCAAACTGCTGTACAGCGCGGGTGACTACCACGCCGCAGGCCAGTACTACCTGGAAAAGAAGTACTACAGACAAGCCGCAAAATCCTTCAATCTGGCGAAATCCTATGCGAAGGCTGCCGACAGTTTTCATCTGGCCGGGCGCTACCCGGAGAGCCTCGCGGCTTTCGAAGCCTACTTCGCCACGCCCGCGTCGGAAGAGCCTGCACTGCAGATGTCGGGTGCGGACGCGTGCGCCCAATTTTTGCAGGACCCCAAGGCCCAGGCGGCGCTTCCGAAGGAAAAACTTCGGGTGCTCTCGATCCACTGCGCTCGGAAGATACAAAGTCTCAAGCGCCCGGAAGTGGCGGCAAAACTGTTCCAGCAGGCCGGCGAACTGGTGCTGGCGGGCGAAGCCTACCTGCTCGCGGGGCAGTTGGAAGCGGCTGCGCGCTGCATGCAGCAGGCGGGCGAAACCAAGCGTGCCTCCGAAATCGGCGGGCGCTACTACGAGAGCCTGGGTAAATGGAAAGAGGCCGGCATGGCCTACGAGGGCGGCGGCCAATTCAAGAAAGCGGGTGATTGCTTCGGGAAGGCGAACGAACCGCTCAAGGCGGCGATCAACTACGAACGGGCTCAGGAGTACTACGGCGCGGGCCTGGCTATGGTTCATGCGAAAAGCTGGGAAGACGCCGTGCGCCTTCTTCAGAAACTTCCGGAAAATCATCCCAATTTTGCCGAATCCCGCGCCCTCCTGGGGCGCGCTTTCTATGAATTGAAGGCCTTCGCCCAGTCCGTCGCGACCCTGGAGAACCATCTCATGGGCGAACGAGTGCGCAAGGACAATATCGAGTACTTCTGGATGCTGGCTCTGGCCTACGAGCAGCTCGGAAAACTGAAGGAGTCTGAAGAGACTTTGCTCAAGATTCGAAGCGTCGACATCGGTTTCCGTGACGTGAGCCAGCTTCTATCCAACGTCCAGTCCCGCATTTCCATGCACGGGGGCGACGTGCGTCGGGATATCTCTTCCATGCCCACCATGGCGACGCCAGCACCGCCGTCGGATGGCAAGTCACCCGTGATGAGCATGGTCGAAAAGGGCCTGCACAATCGCTATGACCTGGAGCGCGAACTTGGCCGGGGCGGTATGGGCGTGGTGTATAAGGCCCGGGATACCCAACTGGATCGTCCGGTGGCGCTCAAGTTTCTAGGTTCCCTGGTGGATGGTAATGAGGAATTCCGCCTGCGCTTTCAGCGCGAAGCCCGGGCCGCCGCCCAGGTGTCGCACCAGAATATCTTGAGCATCTACGATATCGGCGTGGAACAGGGCAACACCTTCATCGCCATGGAATATATCGAAGGTCCCAACCTCAACCAGTACCTCGGCCAGAAGGGCAAACTGCCCGTGCGCGAGGCGGTGAATCTGATCGGGCAGGCCTGCGCCGCCCTGGAAGCTATCCACCAGGCGGGTATTGTTCACCGGGACATCAAACCCGACAATATCCTCATTGCAAAAGGCGGGCTCGTCAAACTGATGGACTTCGGCCTGGCAAAGGGCTACGGCGCGAAACTCACGGGCAGTCATGTGATCATGGGCACCCCTTGCTACATGTCGCCGGAGCAGGCCCGGGGCGGCGATGTGGGGCCGAAATCCGACATCTACGCAATCGGACTTGTGCTTTACGAGCTGCTCACCGGAAAGACGGTCTTCAGCGACGGCAACGTGCTGGAGCGCCAAATCATCGAGGTGCCGCCACGGCCCAGTGAAGTCGTGGAGGGTATACCCGAATTGCTGGACAACATCATCATGAAGGCCATTGCCAAAGAGCCAGCGGAACGCTTCGATTCGGCGGGCCAGCTTCTTCAATATCTGCGGATGGTGGACAAACAATAGCCGACACAGGGACAGCGTTGCTGCGGGACTCTGGCGATTGTCCAGTTCTCCCTCGCATGCCGGATTCTGGATCTTTTTTCACGCAAAGGAGCGAAGCACACTGTTGAGCCAACTCAATTCATTTTGATTGGCGAGTAGGGGGGGGATTGTTGTTGCGAAATGCTTCTTTCCCTCTTTCTTCTCCGCGCCTCCGTGTCCGTGGTGAAACAGTGGGTCGCGTCCCCTACTCCGCGAGCAGCGCCCGCAGCCGGGTTTCGAAATCCCCCGGCAGCGCGATACCCCGATTGTGGAATCGCAGCGTGCGCCGGTCGCCCCCGGCGTGGGCCAGGTGGATATCGATGCGCTGGGCCGGAAGCAAGCCCTCGGCCCGCTCCGCCCACTCCACCACGCAGACGCCCTCGGAGTCGAAGATTTCTTCGTAACCCAGATCCGCCAGTTCGTCGGGTCCGCCCAGGCGATAGAGATCAAGGTGATACAGGGGCGCATCGCTGCCGTATTGATTCACCAGTGTAAAGGTCGGACTGTGCACCGGCGCGTGCTGATCGAAGCAACGGGCCATGCCGCGCACCAGGCAGGTCTTACCCGCCGCCAGATCGCCGTGGAGAGCGATCAGGGTGCCCTTCGGCACCAGGCCCGCCAACAGAAAGCCGACCTCTTCAGTCTGCTCGGGGGATCCGGTTTCGAAACTGAACTCCACGCTCAGGCCACCTCCAGGCATTTTTTGTAGAGGGTAATATACTCGTTGCAGGAGCGCGTCCAGGAAAAGTCCTGCGCCATCCCCCGCGCCCGTAGCACGGCGAACTCTTCCGATTTCCCGTAGAGTTCGATGGCCTGCTCCATGCGCAGGAACAGCGAATGGGCTGTGAGCGGCACGAAGGAAAGTCCCGTGGCCGTTCCCCGCTTTTCGTTCAGCGGATTCAGATCCCAGACGGTGTCGGCAAGGCCGCCGCTCCGGCGAACAATGGGGATCACACCGTAGGCATAGCTGTAGAACTGGCTTAGACCGCAGGGCTCATAGCGGGACGGCATCAGGAAAAAGTCCATGCCCGCCTGCATCTGGTGCGCAATCGGAACGTTGAAATCCAATCGCACTCGGACGTCTCCCGGACGCAGCGCCTCCAGTTCTTTCAGTTGGTGCTGGAGCCAGGGATCGCCCGAACCCAGAATCATGACCTGCGCCGCGCCCTCGGGCAGGGCTCGGATTGCCTCGACCAGCAGGTCGATTCCCTTTTGCCAGGCCAGGCGGCTGACAATTCCGAAGAGTGGCACATCGACTTCGGGAAACCCGAATTCCCGCTGGATAAATGATTTGCAGACGGCTTTACCCGCAAGATCATTCCGATCATAGTTGGCGGGCAGATGAGGATCGGTGGCCGGATCCCAGAGCTCGTAGTCGGCGCCGTTGAGGATACCGCTCAATTCCCCCACGCGATTGCGCAGGATGCCGTCCAGACCCTCACCATATTCCTTGGTCTGAATCTCCCGAGCGTAGCGCGGGCTCACGGTCGAGATTCGGTCCGCCATCGTAATGGCGCCCTTCATCAGGTTCAGGTCGCCGTGGTACTCCAGGCACTCAGGGTGAAAAAGCTCCGGATCGAAACCGGTGGTGATCATCTTGTCCGCGCCGTAGCGCCCCTGGTAGGCCAGATTGTGGATCGTGTACAGGCACGGCGTTCCGGCCCAGAACGGGTTCCGCGCGAAAGAGGTCTTCAGATAAACCGGGATCGGCGCGGTCGTCCAGTCGTGGCAGTGCACGAGGTCCGGCTTCCAGCCCGTCTGGGGAATCGCATCCAGCGCGGCCTGAGAGAAAAAGCAAAAGCGCTCCGCATTATCGTGGTACTCGTGGTTCCCGTCGCCATAAGGGCGCGGGCGGTAGAAGTAGTGCCCGTGCTCGATCAGATAGAGGGGAATGTCTGTTCCCGGAATTACCGTCTCCCAGAGCGCGCCATAGGCGGTGTGGGTGCCCATGTTGGCCACGCACATGCCCTTGCGCGCCGACTCTGGCAGCGCAGGCAGCGTGCCATAGAACGGCATGATCAGGCGCACATCGTGTCCGGCCTGCTTCAAGGCCTTGGGAAGGGCGGCGGCCACGTCGGCCAGGCCTCCCGTGCTCATCAGGGGCGCCACCTCGGCAGTGGCGAACAGAATTTTGATTGGCGTAGTCACGTCGGGCCCTATCCATGATTGGTTAATGACTTGATCACTGTAGCAGATCCGGGACGGGCGATGCATGGCGCAAGGTCGTGTTTGCTCAAGTCGTTTGATGCACTTTGGAGCGGCGTGATATCGTACGCAAAAGGCTTAAGGCCTTGAAATGCCTATCCACTGCAATCTGGAACTCCGCCCCATGCGAATGCACGCACTACTCAACGCTGTCCTCATTCTGGCGCTTCTCGCATCGGTCGACGGTGTCTCCGCGCAGCAGGCGCCGCCGGCGAAGGGATTCAACGAACTCGGGGTCATGGCCTTCGGAGAAAAGCGCTACGAACTGGCGCTGGAGAACTTCGGCAAGGCCCTCGAACTGGAAGCGAACAATCCTTCCATCAAACGAAACCTGTGCGCGGTTCATCAGGCGATGGCCAATGATCTGGCCGTTGCAGGGAAGCTGGCCGAAGCCCTTGCACGGGTCAATCTGGGACTTGAGGTGGACCCGGAGAACGTCTCCGCCCTCGCCCAGGCCGGAGCCTACCGCCTGAAGCAGGGTGACCTCACGGCCGCCACGACCCAATTGGAGCAGGCGGTTGCCCTGGATGCGGCCAGCAAGGAAGCACGCTTTCTACTCGGCGAGGCCTACTACCAGCAGAACAAGCTCACGGACGCGCAGTCCCAGTGGGACGAGGTGCTCAAGCTCGATCCCGCCTGGCCGGGGCTTCAGGAAAAGTTGGACAAGCTCTCCCGCGAGACCAGTGTGGAAGCGGATTTCACGGCCTATGACGCGGGGCATTTTCAGCTCCGCTATGCCGAAGCCCTGTCGGAAGCCACGCGCGACGGCGTCTTCCGCATGCTGGAAGATGCTTACAAATCCGTGGGCGATAAGCTGGGCGGCGCCTTTCCCACGGAGCCCGTGAAGGTAGTGCTCTACGGCGGCGAGCAATTCACCGAAGCCACCCAGTCGGCCGCCCATGTGGGTGCCCTTTTCGACGGCAAAATCCGCGCTCCCATCACCGGTAAAAACAAGCGCTTCCTCACACCCCAAGTGCTTTCCACGCGGCTGACCCACGAATACGTGCATGTCGTGCTCGCCCAGATCGGCGGCGGGCGCGTGCCCTGGTGGTTGAACGAGGGACTGGCCGAAACCTTTTCACGGCCGATGGATCAGTCGCGCCAGCGTCTGCTGCGCAAGGTCTACGCTGCGGAGCACACCGCCACCCTCGCCGATCTCGAAGTGCGACAGTTGGACGAACTGGAGCCGGAGGAGCTGGCGATGGCCTATGCCCAGGCCCATGCTGCCACTCAGGTACTCTGGAATGAAGGCGGCACGAAAAAGATGGCGGATGCAATTCGGCGAATTAAAGACGGAGCCTCCTCCCAGGACGCCATCCGCGAAGCCTTCGGCATGGACTATGCCGCGCTGGAGGAAAAGGTCAAGGCGGCTTACAAGTAGGGAACTCCACGCGCCGACATCGTATTCAATTCCCCAGAGCATGGGCTGCGAATGCGACGCGCCGCAGCGCAGTAGCTTCAAAATCTTCCCGCGTAGGACTCCACGCACGCAGTAACCGAGGAATACACCATGCTCCCCCCCGCTTTTTGGTCCCACTTCTCCTGCTGCGTCTGTGCGTGCATGCTTGCATTGGCCGTGCACGCTCAGCAGCCTGTGTCGGTTACGATTGCACCTGACGGCGCACACGACTTGGCCATCGCAACGGTCGCGGAAGGGGTGGTGGAGATAAACACCACCGGCGCCGATCCATTTCTCTACACACAGCCCCTCCCGGAGGGAACCACGGTTGCTCCCAATTCAATTCTTGAGTTTGAATACTTCAGCCTCACGGGCACTACCGACTTCCAGATTTTCATCGTACCGCCGGAACGCGAAGAAAACAGCGTCAAGGGACCAGGCCTCGTCCCAAGCCAGGGCTGGTCGTCCTATCGCATCGACATCTGGCCCGCGCGGGTACGGGC
Organism: Candidatus Hydrogenedentales bacterium; assembly: GCA_942492815.1. GTDB lineage: Bacteria > Hydrogenedentota > Hydrogenedentia > Hydrogenedentales > JAEUWI01 > JAEUWI01. Next base: position 2,503,587 of record OW818658.1, read on the forward strand.
AAGCCAGCCCTTCAATCAGCTCCGCATTGACTTCGGCCAGGAAGGTGGTCGGTCGATTCAGATCCGCAACATGGTGTTGCGCGCACGAACGCCGGAGGAGGAGAAAGTGAAAGATGGGGCTGCGAACAATACCGGCGACATCAAAGACTCTGAGCGCCCGCCGGCGCCTGCCGAGGCGGCAGACGCCGCTCTCACCGACTACCTGAGTCAGGACATGCACTCAGGAATCACGGTTGCTGTGGGCGAAAGCATAATCGCGATTCGTGGAGCCTTGGGGCTCAGCGATGGTGATAACAAGGACGCCGCCCGTTGGTTGGTAGAAATACCAATCGAAGCCGACTATGCGGATTTGAATTCCCTGAGGAAGGTGGAACGGATCACTGCGGGATGGGACGAAGAATTTGAAATCAACGTACCCCGATACGCGGAGGATGGAAGAGACCGACTTTATTCTCGATGGGCAATACTCCAGGAACCAAGCGAATACAACCCGCTGATGACTTTCGGGACGTACGCAACCTTTGTTGCCTCACGCCCCGGCCTCACGGAAGCCAAGCCGCGCAGCCGCAAGGGCCTGGGCGGCTTCTCGCCGGGTCGGCCGGTGGAGGATATTGAGGCGCTTGGTGTTTCCGCCGTGACGATCAATATCATGCTGGACAGCTACATGCGCACGGAGCCGGGCGCGGGCCGCACGCCCTATGTGTATTGCGGGCGCACGTGGTACACGGATGATGCGGCGGTGGCGAATTTGGACGACCACATGCTTTCGGCGGCGAAATACAACCTGATCGTCTCGGCCATCATTCTGCTCAATCAAGGCAAGGATGCGCCCGAGGGCGATTTCCGGCGCATCGTGGCCCACCCGGATGCGGATCCGGCGGGTATCTTCGTCATGCCCGATTTCACGAGTGCCGAGGGCGTTGCGGCCTACGCGGCGGCGATGAATTTTCTGGCGGAGCGCTACAGCAAGCCCGACGGGCAGTATGGCCGCATCCACCACTGGATACTGCATAACGAGGTCAATTCCGGCTGGGTGTGGACCAATATGGGCGACAAGTCTCCCCTGACCTACATGGACGCCTATCACAAGTCCATGCGGATGGCCCAGCTTATCGCCTGGCAGTACGACCCGAACGCGAAGGTCTACATCTCGCTGGAGCACCACTGGAACTCGGTCTACGCGGAACATTGCTACCGGGGCAAGGAATTGCTCGAATTGCTCCTCGAATTCAGTCGGGCCGAGGGCGATTTCCCCTGGGGTATCGCCTACCATCCCTATCCGGAAGACCTGCGCGATCCCCGAACCTGGGAAGATGAAACAGCGTGGTTCTCTTTCGACACACCGCGCATTACCTTCAAGAACATGGAAGTGATCGACGCCTGGGTGAAGAATCAGGAAACCTGGTACAGGGGTGAGACTTGGCGCGATCTGCAATTCACGGAGCAGGGTCCGAACTCGCCCGATTACTCGGAGAAGTCGTTGACGGACCAGGCCGCCTGCATGGCCTACCTCTGGAAGAAGATGGAAGCCCTCGACAGCGTGAGCATGTTCCACTTCCACAACTGGGTGGACAACCGCCACGAGGGCGGACTCCGCATCGGCCTGCGGCGCTATCCCGACGACGAGGAAGACCCCCACGGCAGAAAGCCCGTCTGGTATGTCTTCCAGGCCCTGGACACACCCGAGGAAGACAAAGCGATTGAGTTCGCCAAGCCCGTGATCGGCATCAGCGATTGGAGCGAGGTGAACTACCGGGGAACGATTCCCGAAGTCGCACCGGCGAAGCCTTGACGACGAAATGGTGGCGATGAACGAACGCGAGACGACGATACGGTTTTTCTTTTACGGCACCCTGATGCGCGGCGAATGCCAGCACGGCCTCGTTGCGCCCTGGCTGGTGCATGCCGAACCCGCACGGGTCTGGGGACGGCTCTTCCAGCTCGAAGCGGGTTATCCCGCACTGGAAGTGCCGGAAGAAAGCGTCCTGGCGACGGGCACGGAGGATGCCCTGCTCGACGTCACCACGGCGCAATGGCGCACCACCCACCCACTCCGCATGCGATCCGGCGACTGGGGCTGGGTGCACGGTGAGATCGCGGTTCTGCGCGATCCAACCGTCTGCGTGCCCCCGCTGGATGAGTATGAAGATGTGCGCTCGGGTGAGGCATGCCTCTATCAGCGCGTGCTGATCCCCGCCGCATCCGAAAGAGACACCCTGCCCGCTTGGACCTACGTTCGAACGACCGGAGAAGGTGGCCAGCGTATTTACAGTGGTGTCTGGACGCCGTAGCGCTTAGACCGCGGGCGTGCCAAAGAACACCGTCAAGACGGCTTCGATCGTGAAGATGACAAACTGGAGGATGCTGGTGGAGATGTCGATGATCAGGGCAAGAAGACCCATGAGGTACTACCTTCTGGATTGAGTGAAAAAGTCGAGCGACGCGCTACTTGCTCGCGAAAGATGCCGCCCTTAATTGCACCCCAATTGTACACGGAAAACGCCAACCAGCGCAATATGTGGGGGTGCGGGAAGTCGCGGGTACTAAGAATAGTGTCAGGTGCGAAGCATCCGTTCATATTCCTCGTGGCTGCCGATCCAGAACCAGAGATATCCCTCAGGCACCTCAACGGCAAGGACACGAAATTCGACGCCGATCCGTGCGGACCAAAAACGACCGACTTTCTTCAAGTGTAGAGATGGATGCTCTGGATTGTTCTTGAGCAATTCAAAACTTCGATCTGCGCGACGCTGCAGGGATGGATCTAGCTCGCGATAGGCGGCCCAGAAAGATTCACTCGCCAGATGGCTCAAAGTGGAGTGGTCCGCCCGGATTCGTAGTCCGCCAATGCGAGATTGGCTAACGCATCGAGACGGCCATTCAACGCGTCCGTCGCTATTTGCTCGTCCCAAGCCTGTGCATCGAATTCGTGATAGCAAACACGGAATTCATGCAACTCCTCGGGTGACAGAGATTCAAGGCGGCGCATCAATTCTTCGACCGTTTTAGTCATACTCCCGCATTCTCCAAGATAGCCCGCTCCATGTCCTCAATCGTCCTGGGGGGGCCGGAGTACTTTATGATCCCTTTCAGGGACTCGACGGGACGCGTTCTCGACCGGATTAGATAGGCCCTATCCCTGTCGAGTTCAAAATGCAACGTATCCCCCTCCCTCAGATGAAGCGCCTCACGGAGTTCTTCTGGCAGTGTAATTTGCCAATTTTGATTCACGATGCTTTCCATGACGAGGTCTTTCGCGCAGGCTTCAAGGGTCAACCAAACTATCTTGATTGTAGCGGTCTGACACCAATCCGTCAATCACAACCGAAACGATCCATTGCGAGGTGTCACTTCACCACCAGATTTACAATCTTCCCAGGCACATAGATTTCTTTCACCACCGTCATTCCCTCCAGCGCACTCTGAATCTTCGGCTCGGCCTTGGCTGCGGCGAGGATGGTGTCCTTGTCCGCGTCTTTCGCCACGGTGACGGTGCCGCGGGACTTGCCGTTGATCTGGATGGGGATCTCTATAGTGTTTTCTACCAGGAGTGACTCGTCCCACTTCGGCCAGGAAGCGTAGGCCAGGGTATCGGTGTGGCCCAGACGCTGCCAGATTTCTTCGGCCATGTGGGGTGCGAAGGGCGCGAGCACGAGGATGAATTGCTCCATCACGGCTTTGTCGATGGCTGGAGCCTTCAAGCCCGCGTTGACGAACTCCATCATGCGGGCGATGGCGGTGTTGAAGAGGAGTCCTTCAATATCGTGGGTCACGGCTTTTATGGTCCTGTGGACCTCCTTCGTGATGGCGGCGTCTCCCCCACGTTCCACGATGCGGCTGTGAAGCGCGCCCGTCTCGGTGTCGATAAAGAGAGACCACGCCCGCTTCAGGAAACGGTGCACTCCCTGCACGCCTTCTTCGGTCCACGGCTTGTCGCGGTCCAGCGGGCCCATGAACATCTCGTAGAGGCGCATGGAGTCCGCGCCGCATTCTTTCACAACGTCGTCGGGATTCACGACGTTGTAGCGGGATTTGCTCATTTTTTCGATCTGGGTGTGGACACTGGTGCCCTTTTCCTTCACCACATAGCCGTCCCCCTGCTTCTCGACCTGGTGCGGGTAATAATACTTGCCCTGTTCGTCCTTGTAGGAATAGGCGAGGATCATGCCCTGATTGAAGAGCTTCTGGAAGGGTTCTTTCGTGTGGACGTAGCCCGCGTCGTAGAGCACTTTGTGCCAGAAGCGGGAATAGAGCAGATGGAGCACGGCGTGCTCCGCGCCGCCGATGTAGAGGTCCACGGGCATCCAGTATTCTTCGGCTTCCTTCGACCACGCGGCTTCGCTGTTGGTCGGGTCGCAATAGCGCAGGAAATACCAGCAGGAACCGGCCCACTGGGGCATGGTGTTCGTCTCGCGCATAGCGGGCTGTCCGGTCTCTGCGTCGGTGGTGTTCACCCATTCCGTCGCGCGGGCCAGGGGCGGCTCGCCGTCGGCCGTGGGCTTGTATTCGTCGAGCTCGGGCAGCGTGAGGGGCAGATCCGTCATGGGGATGGTCTTCATCGTGCCATCGGCCGTGCGGATGAGCGGGAAGGGCTCGCCCCAATAGCGCTGGCGCGAGAAAAGCCAGTCGCGGAGCTTGTAGTTGATTGTGCCCTTGCCGATGCCCTGCTCGTCGAGCCACTCGATCATCGTCTGCTTCGCCTTGGGAACGTCCATGCCGTCGATGAAGGAGGAATTGACGAGGGTGCCGTTGCCGGTGAAGGCTTCCTTCGTGATATCGCCACCCGCGATGACCTCCACGATGGGAAGGCCGAAGGTCTTGGCGAACTCGTAGTCCCGCGCATCGTGGGCGGGCACGGCCATGATCGCGCCGTAGCCGTACTCGGAGAGCACGTAGTCGGAAATCCAGATGGGAACGTCTTTGCCGTTGACCGGATTGATGGCAAGGGCACCCGTGAAGACACCCGTCTTCTCTTTGTCATCGCGCATGCGGTCCTGGGAACTCTTCTTGCCCGTCGCGGCGACATAGGCCTCCACTTCGGCGCGCTGGGCGTCTTTGGTGATGACCTTCACGAGGGGATGGTCCGGCGCGAGCACGCAATAGGTCGCGCCAAAGAGGGTATCCGGGCGCGTCGTGAAGACGGTGAACACATCGCCCGTACCCACGATCATGAAGTCCACATCCGCGCCCGTGCTCTTGCCGATCCACTCGCGCTGCATGGCCTTGATGCCCTCGGGCCAGTCGAGCTCGTCCAGATCCTGGAGGAGGCGCTCGGCGTAGTGGGTGATGCGGAGCATCCACTGGCGCATGGCGCGCTTCTCGACCGGATCTCCTGTCTCGACGTATTTGCCGTCCTTCACTTCTTCATTGGCGAGCACGGTGGCCAGGGCCGGGCACCAGTTCACGGGCGCTTCGACCTCATAAGCCAGACCGCGATCGTAGAGCACCTTGAAGATCCACTGGGTCCACTTGTAGTAATTCGGATCGGTGGTATTGATCTCCCGGTCCCAGTCGTAGGAAAGGCCCAGGGCCTGAATCTGGCTCCGGAAATTGTCGCAGTTCTTGTTCGTGATGATGGCGGGGTGCTCGCCTGTGCGCACGGCGTGTCGCTCCGCGGGCAGGCCGAAGGCGTCCCAGCCCATGGGATGGAGCACATTGAAGCCCTTCATCCGCTTGAAGCGCGACACAATATCCGTCGCCGTGTAGCCCTCCGGATGGCCCACGTGGAGCCCATCGCCGCTGGGATAGGGAAACATGTCCAGGCAGTAATACTTGGGCTTGGAAGTGTCCAGCACAGTCTTGAAGGTCTTGTTTTCAAGCCAGAAGCGCTGCCACCTTTTTTCAATTTCCTGGAAACTATAATTGCCGTCAGACATGGAAAAATATACAACTCCGCCGTTGGGGCTTCGGGATTCATACGAAGGGTGGATTGTAGCACAAGGCGGCTGATGGGTGCACGAAGGGCCCGCGCGATGTGAACGCACGGGCCCGGAAATAATCCAAAAATACGATCGATCAGTCCCCGTCGTCCCGGCGACGCGACACGCTGAGAACCGAAAGACTGGCTATGGCGAGTCCGATGAGGAACAGGTCGCCCAGGTGTTTCTGGACCGTCTTGGTAGTCAGTGCGCAGCCTGGCGTCTCGACCTCCTCGCCAAGAATAGCGCGGAGCTCCGATTCGGAAAGCAGGTTGTCGCCATTGGTGTCGAGAAGGCTGAACTGCTGGCGGCTCAATGCGCCGAGGGCGGCGTTGGCTTCGGAGAAGCTCAGACGCCCGTCGCCGTTGACGTCAGTAGACTGAAACTCCTCCAGCAGGGTCTCGGCGCGCTGCTCGGTTGAAGGCTCTCCCTCTCCCTCTCCCTCTCCCTCACCCTCACCTTCACCCTCGCCTTCGCCTTCACCTTCACCCTCACCTTCGCCCTCTCCCTCGCCTTCTCCCTCGCCCTCGCCCTCGCCCTCGCCCTCACCTTCGCCCTCGCCTTCACCCTCACCTTCGCCCTCACCTTCGCCCTCACCTTCACCTTCACCTTCACCTTCACCTTCACCTTCACCCTCACCCTCACCCTCACCCTCACCCTCACCCTCACCTTCACCCTCGCCTTCACCCTCACCTTCACCCTCACCTTCACCCTCACCTTCGCCCTCACCTTCACCAGCCGTCACGATATCTGCGAAGTGCACCGACAAGGTGGTGTCCTCTTCCACGGGAAGTTGCAGTACATTCGCGATGACCGGGATGGCGGTCGGTTCGCCATTCACAAGAATCTGATCGAGATAGGACAGCGAGGGTGTCGCTTTGATGAACAGCGAGACCTCGTCTCCGGCCCAGTAGCGGCCGCCGCTGGTACTGCCATCGAGTGCGGGATCGAGGATTGTAAACGTTCCTGTGCCGACTTGTTCGACCGACAGCAGGACCGTGCGCGCCAGTGAAAGCCCATCGGCCATCGAGGCGGAGCGGGCAGGATGACTCCGCTCGCGAACAAGAACATCTAGGGGGATCTCGTCGTCAGGGCCGGGCACCATGGGCAGCGCAGGTACGGTCAGGTAGAGCGTGGTGTCCGTCGCCGCGATATTGTTCTCCTGAGCTTCTTCCGTGTCGCCGACACGGAAGGACGCGGACACGCCGTTGAAGGAAACTTCGAAAATCTCCTCCGCCTCTTCAACCGTCAAGGAGGTCTCCAAATCGAAGCTCCCGGTGAGAGTAAGAGCGACCGGCAGGTTGGCTGGCAGAATCGCCGGCGTGGCGTTGTCCACAAAGAACTCACCCTCCTCGGCGAGAGTCGGATCGCTTCCGCGATTCACCTCGGTCAGGGTAGAAAAGCCGTCGCGGTCGGGGTCTCCTTCGGGTGCGTCACAGGCGAGGTCGCGGTGGGTGAAAGGCGTGAATACATCATCCCGCCAGTCGATATCAAAATAGACTGAGAATCCCGCGGACTCGAACGCAGGAATGAAGAGGCACAGGGCCTCCTCCGAGAGCGTGTTCCTGCCCAGTTCAATATTCAGGAGGGGCGAAGTTGCCAGATAATCCACCAGCGAGTCCAGATGGGTAATTCCATTGTCACCCAGGAGCAGTAGGCCACCATCGATTGTGATCTCGGGCAGCGTCGCCAGATTGGAAAATCCATTCGACGACAAATCCAGTTCCCGAAGCCCGGTTGCAGCCGCCAGGGGGGAGGCGTCCTGAATGGCATTACCCGCCAGATAGATGCGCGTCAACTGGGGCAGGGCGCTAAATCCGTCTACCTCCGTGAGGCCGTTATGGGCCAGATCCAGGGTGCGCAAGCTTTCCACCTCGCTCAGGACCTCTGGATTTGTAACCTGATTGCCATCCAGATAAAGTGAGCGTAATACGGGTACCTCCGCGAGAGGGCTGAGATCGCTGACGGCGTTTTCGCGAAGATAGAGCACATCCAGCGCGGGCAACTGGCCCAGAGGACTCAAGTCGCTGATCTGATTGCCATCGGCATAGAGCTCTTCCAACGCCGCCAGTGTGGCCAGCGGACTCAGATCCGACAAGGACGACATCCATTCGATTTCGAGGATCTTCAGGGCAGCCAATCCCGACAGCGCCGAGAGGTTTGCCGGGCTGCTGTGCCCAATATAGAGTTCCTGGAGGTTCGTCAGATCAGCGAGGGGAGACAGGTCGGTAAATGTGCCCGCAGTCACATCGAGCACCTGCAAACTCGTCATTTCGGACAGTGGCGCCAAGTCCTCCACCTGACACTGGTGAAGATTCAAATGGCTGAGCGTCAATTCGCTAAGCGGCTCGACACTCAGGATAGGATTCTGACCCGCGTAGAGATACTGGAGGGACGGCAGCGTGGAGACCGGTGACAAGCTCTCGATTGCGTTGTCATAGGCTACCAGCCAACGAAGATTCGGGAAATTCTCGACAATGGAAAGCTCGTCAATCTCATTCGACGAAATGTCCAGAAAGTCCAGCGCGGTGAGACCGGCAAGTGCGTTTAATTCTTCACTCTCCAGCCCCAGGCTGGCCAGAGTAAGCGTGTCAATGGAGGTCATTCCAGACAGCGGCGCGATGCTCTGAATTGGATTGTCCGCAATGTCCAGCAGTCCAAGATTTGAAAGGCCCACGAGCAGACTCAAATCGGACACATGGTTGTTTCTCAGCTTCAGATAGTGCAACTGGGTCAAGCCGCTGATCGGTTCAAGGTCCGATACCTCATTGTCGTTCAGCACCAGGGACTGTAATCCAGACAGGCTGCTGAGTGGTTCCAGATCGGCGATGTTGTTGTCCTCCAAATCCAGGTGCCACATGTTTGTAGCATGCTCCAGGCCACGCAAATCGGTTATGCCGAACCCGACGGCCTGGATCATGTCCAGACGCGCCATGTCACTCGGATACAGCGGCGCCGTGGGGATATCCAAGTCGGCGCGAACCAACGCTTCCAAGGCCGGATCGACTATGGTTATCGGGCCTTCTCCCTCGCCTTCACCCTCGCCTTCACCCTCGCCTTCTCCCTCGCCTTCACCCTCGCCTTCACCCTCGCCTTCACCCTCGCCTTCACCCTCGCCTTCACCCTCGCCTTCACCCTCGCCTTCACCCTCACCTTCTCCCTCACCTTCTCCCTCACCTTCGCCCTCACCTTCGCCTTCGCCCTCACCTTCGCCTTCTCCTTCGCCCTCACCTTCGCCCTCACCTTCGCCTTCACCTTCACCTTCACCTTCACCTTCACCTTCACCTTCACCTTCACCTTCACCTTCACCCTCGCCTTCACCCTCGCCTTCACCCTCGCCTTCACCGGCAATGTCAGGCACTCGGGGATCCGTACCCGCCCGAATCTCTTCCCCATCGTTGACACCGTCCAAATCCGTATCGGCGAGATCCGGTCGTGTCTGAATCTGTTCTTCGTACGCTCCAGCAAGTCCGTCTCCATCCTCATCGTCGCCACATGTACCGGTAACATCCACGGTCGCACCCCGCCCGATGAGCGCGGGAACATCCTCGCACAGTGCTTTCTGGCTGAGCGGGGTCAATTCCAAGTCAATGTCATCGGAGGTGCCGATGCCCGAATTCTCCACAATGGGTTCCACATCGAAAATGGGGTTCCGGTGTACATCCAGCAATCTTAGGTTCCCCAGATTCCGCAATGCATCCAGGCCAGAAATGGAGTTGGAATAAATATAAAGGCGTTCCAGTAGCTGCATTCCAGAGAGCGTGTTAATATCACTTATATTGTTAACCCCCAGATGGAGCGTTATCATACCCGTCATGTTGGTCAATGGACTGAGATCTGAAATGTCGTTGTACGCCGCGTTCAAGCGGGTCAGCGAGGTCAGGTTTTCGAGTAGCGTAAGATCCGAGAGCCCGCAGCCGTCAATGAATAGCTCGCTCAAGTTCACCAGCCCAGACAGCGGGGAAAAGTCCGAGACACTAACCCAGGCCATTGTGAGTGTTCTAAGATTTACAAGATTTGTGAGCGGTGCTATCGTAACAATGTCGAGTTCATTCATACGGAGAGTTTCAAGCTGGGTCAAGCCTGATAGCACGGAAATATCCGTGATGGGATTCCCGGAGACGGACAGTTGCTCTAACGTGTGTTGTCCAGCAATGGGGATTAAATCTTGAATGTCGTTGTACATAACATTGAGTGACACGAGGCCCGGCAAGGAAGCGAGCGGGGTCAAGTCCTGAATTTGATTGTATTCCAGATTCAAGGACGTCATTTTAACCAGACCGCTCAGAGGCGAGAGGTCTTCGACAGCATTCTGAGGTAATACCAGTACTCCCAATTCTGTCAGATTGGCGATAGGGGAGAGATCGCTGATCTGATTGTGACTCAGGCTCAAGGATGTGAGCTTTGTACAGAATTCCAATCCGGATAGGTTCGCTATCCCTTTATTATACGCTGTCAAATCTGTGAAACTGTCCGAAGACAAATCCGTATCCAGGATATCGCCCGTCGGCTTGCCGATTTCCGCTCGGATCGCCGCCTCCAGATTCGGATCGGGAAAGGTGACGACCGTTTGCGCGGTTGCGAAAAGCGGAAGGAGGGTAACAAGGAAAAGTACAGCCCGAAGCACAACTAAAACCTCCCTGAAAGTGTACGCGTTTGTGTGCGACCCTCTGCCGAGACTTGGACGTGGCCCTCATCGGCATTGCCGCAGAAAGAACTATAGCTGAAGCGTCAAAAAGCTGTCAATTGTGATGCAGGCCCCTGTCGTGCATTTTGGGGTGTCTTGCGGCAGAATGTTTTTTGCGAATTCGCAAAAATACCCTCACCTTGCTTTGTTTAGCGCAGTTTTATCACAGGTTACGTTCGCCGATTACCTTGCACAATTCCAGTCTCTCGGTTAAGATTCTATTAATACGTGCGAAGCAAAGCGTTTGTTGTCGGGGTTACAGTTGATATCGTTTAAGACCCCTTGCCATGTTCGTGGGCGAGGTCGGCGGTTGTTGTCCTTTTCTGGCGAAGGCCCTGGCTTGATTCACGGCTGGCGGACAAATTCGAGAGGTAGTAGTATGCGTACGGAACGTCTGCTTCGAAATGCAGCCACCCATCGTCGGCTTGGTCGGCCCATGGTGAAGGGTGATCTTGAGTTCAATTCTGTGCTCGGGGATCGCATTGCCTACATGAATCCCGTTCACTGGGATGGACTGGCCGAAGGCAAGTCTCTCCTCCTTTCACGCGCGGTGCTGGGGCATTTTGAAGAATCGGGGCCTCGCTCTATCCGCCTGCGCTACGGCATGATTTACCACAAGGAAGTTCCGGTGGCGGCGCTCGCCGTGCGCATCCTGAAGCTGGAGGAGAATCCGGTCTCCACGGACACGATCGCGCCACGGCGAAATGGCGGCTATCGCACGCTGGCCCGGCCGGCCGAGTCCACGGTGAATTTTGCCCCCGAGATGCCCGGTCGGAGTGTCATGATCTGCGGTGACTATTATGTCGGCGGTTTTCATGGGATTCTGCTTCGGGACGAAGGCGAACTGGGGAAACTCTGGCCGGCGATCGCGACGCTTCTGCAGCGGATCGAAGTGCAGGAAGGGCTCAGCCGCGAGCGCGACTTTATCCTGATTAAGGATATACCCGCGAACGCGACGTCCGAGACGCGCCTGCTCCGCCACAGCCAGTACCGCCGGGTGGATTCGTCGCCCAACATGGTGCTGCCTCTTTCGCCCCGCTGGAAGCAATATGAGGATTACCTGGCGCATCTGAATGCTCGCTACCGCCTCAGCGCCATGCGCGCGGCGCGCGATCTGCTGCGGCAGGGTATTGTCACCCAGCCGTTGACGAATCTGGCGCACTGGGCACCGCGCATGCATGACCTTTACTTGAGTGTGCAGCGGCGGTCGATCACCAACTTCATTCCCCTGCCGCAGAACTTTCTGTCGGCGCTGGCCGGGCTCTTGAACCCGGATCAGTTCCATTGCACGGCGCTGATGAAGGAGGAGACGCTGATCGGCTATTCGTTCACGATCAAGGATCGGGACACGGCCGTTTGCTATTGCCTGGGTTGGGATACGGAGGTGGGCCAGCAAAGCCCGATGCTGACGTCCTTGCTTCACGCCGTGATTTGCGACGCGCTGGAAATGGGCTGCAAGCAGGTGAACTACGGGCGGACGGCGCTTCGCGCGAAAGCCCAGATGGGTGCCCACCCGGAGCCGTCGGAATTGTGGGTCTATCACGCGCGGCCGGAGCTGGATCTGCCCATGGTGCCGCTGCTGGACACACTCTCCCATGCGCCCTATGGCGAACAGGCGACGCCTCTACCGCTCTGAGGGCGTTAGCCCACTTCAGTGGGCGGCCATCAACTCCAGGATCGCTTCTTCCTTCTCTTCCGGGAAATCGAGCACCTGATCGAGGACCCGCGCCACGCGGGTGGGCTCGGCGGCCACGAGTTCTTTCAGCAGCGACAGGGTGAGCCGTTTGCTGCGGAGGCTCGCGGTGGCGAAGTCGGGGAAGATCTGGTGGAGGTGGGTCGCGTAGATATCGAAAATGCGCCGTTCGTTGGCCTCGTGCTCGTCGCGCGGTGCGCTGATGTAGGGGTAGATATCGTCGGCCTGCCATTTCTCCAGGGTGTCCATGGCCCGCTTGGCTTCCTGGAGGTTGAAGTGCTCGCGCAGCTTCGTGCGTGCGGCGTCGAGGAGTTGGCGGACATCGGAAACCAGATCGCCCGCCTGCAGGAGGCCTTCGCGATCCAGCGTGGTCACGTGGCTGGTCTTGACGTAAGCGGTGTAGCTGAATCCCCGATAGTGGAGCCGTGGCAGGGCGTTGTGGCGCATGAAGCCGTGCTCGTCGCAGAGGTAGACGCCGCGCTTGCCCGGCAGGTTCCACTCCACCACTTCGAGGTCCGCTTGGACGCGTTCGCCATTCTCCATCACCATTTCGTCCAGCGTGTAGCGGGCGAAGCCGTGCTCCGCGTTGGCGGGGTCGAGCACGACATTGTCGTAGGTGATGCGCACGCCGGGATACTGGCGCAGGTAGAGGGCGAAAATATCGGTCACTTCCTGCAGGGCCTTCACGCCCAGCAGTACCCCGCAGGCCAGCGGCGGGTTGATCATCTCCACCGTCATGCCCCGCAGCTTCTCCCCCGCGCCTTTGGGATTGGTGACCTGGAACTGGCCCAGGCGATCGGCCGTGCCCGCAATCGAAAACTGGTAGCGGTCCCCCGCCTCTTCATAGACGGAGTACCAGGTCACGCTCTGGCCGAGGGTGAAGGCCCGGAAACGGCCTTTGCCGTATTTGCCGTGGAGTTCGCGCTTCAGCTCGTGGGTCCGGCCGTTCGGGCGCTTCCAGGAACCGCCCAGACTCTGGAAGACCATGATGCCGTCGTCATAGTGCAGCCCCGTGCCGTTGTCCGCGATCTGTATCGCTTCCAGGCCGTCCAGTTCATTCATTTGGAAGCGGACGTTCACCTCGGTGGCCTCGGCGTCCAGCGCGTTCCAGATGAGTTCGGCGATGGCGGTCATGGGCTTGGACTTGGCGACGGTTTCGAGGTGATCTTCCCGAACCTGGACGGTGATAGTCTTCAAACGAACAATTCCTTCACTCAACACGGGCACAGACTGGCCGCGGCAAGGCTATTGGGATGGAGCCACCCGAAACAGGCCCGCAATCGGGCGGCAGGTGGGAGTGCCGGATCATAGCATCCGGGCGGCCTTGGGGACAATTTCCGCTCGGTCGAATTCCGGTACCACCCGTCAGGCGGGTTTGCGCCACTTGAACACGAATCGCTCGGGCCAGCGTCGGGAAATGGTGGCGTTGGTCATGCCGGCCTGAACCCCGAGGTTGAGGGCCTCTTCCATGGTAAATGCTGCCAGCAGAGAGGTTACGCCGTCCCGGTGCACCACGGGCGAGCGGGTCAGGGTTCGGGTGGCGAGATAGACCAGAGCCAGTCCCGCGCGCGAGCGAATGAGATCGCTGGCCAGGACCAGACTGCGGGTGGCTTCCGCCATACGGCCCAGCACGCACCGCGCGTCTTCCGTGCTCAGGTGGTGCAGAAAGAGGGAGGAGATAATGGCGTCGTAGCCCTCGGGAACGGGGTTATCTATCACGTCGAGGACGAAGAACTTCCCGCGGGTCCCCGCAGCATCGCCTTCCCGGTTGGCCATGGCCACGGCGATGGCGTTCATGTCGCAGCCGTCCACCTTGAGGGCAAAGCCCTCCCGAGCGGCGCGCTGCTCCAGTCTTCGGGACATGTCTCCGGCGCCGCAGCCCACATCCAGCACGTTGAGGGTGCTTCCGGGCCCGAGTTCTCGCGCCACTTCGCGCAGGGACGGACAGAAGAGATTGGCCCCCAGACTAACCGTGTTCATACGGACCAGCGCGCGCAAGGCCCGCTCCAAGGTTTCCGGCGCAATGTCTGGACGATCCATTTCCTCAAGCGCGGATTTTCTGGAACTCAAATCTGGAAACATGGGTCTGCCTCGCTCACACGGCTTCGGATCATCTGAAGAGAACCGCCTCGATGGCAAGTCCGGGCCCAAAGCCCAGGGCCACGCAGGGCCTCGGTGCATCGGCCTTCATCAAATAGTCGAGCACAAAGAGGATCGTGGGTGACGACATGTTTCCATGTTGCCGGAGCACTTCCCAGGACGCCCTCAGATCTTCATTCTTAAGGCCCAACGCGTCTCGCACGCCCGTAAGGATCGCAGGTCCACCGGGATGGACCGCCCAAGTGGCGATGTCGCTTCGTTGAAGGCCCGCCTTACTCAGCCAACCTTCCATCCACGGCGTGAGATGGGTGCGAATCAGGTCGGGCACCTCCCGCCCGAGGCTCATCTGAAATCCGTTATCCCGCACTTTCCACGTCATGGCCGCCTCGGAATCGGGAAGGATACACGAGCCCGTCGCGGCGGCAACCCAGGCATCGCCCCCGAAATCCCTTCCGGGGCGCGCGACAAACGCTGCGGCACCGTCGCTGAAGAGTCCATTGGCCAGGTTGGTCTCATCTTCCAGGCTGTACTGGTAGTGCAGGCTACACAATTCGACGGCGACCACGAGCACACAAGCCTCGGGATCGCTGTCGGCAAGACCACGGGCCACCCGCAGGCCATTCAGGGCGCCATGGCATCCCATAAAGCCCACGTTGGTGCGTTGCGTTTCCGGCGGCAACCCCAGCGTCTTAATCAGGGCAATATCCATGCCCGGAGCCGCAAATCCGCTGCACGAGACGGTGATCAAATGGGTGACCTCGCGCGCTTCGGTTCCCGCGTTACTCAAGGCATTCTGTGCGGCGGCACATGCAAGCCCCGGGGCCTCCGACTCATATCGCACCATGCGCGCACTCAGGGACGGCCCCCGACCCGAAAGATCGTCGTCCAGGTCAAAGAAAGTCTGACTTCCCCGGTCCTCGTTGTTGTCCTCCAGCAAGACGCTGTAGCGACGATCAACGCGGGTGAGGCGGTAGAGCTTCTCCAGGCGGCGCGCCTGGGCCTCATCGAAGCCGGCGAATGCCGTTGCCAGCGCGGCCGCTTTCTCTTGGCCAATTGAATGGGGCGGTAAGGCGGTTCCCAGTCCTGCGAGAATCATTGAGACTAACTCCTGGCTTCCGCGTTCATGCGGGAGACGAATGGGCCGGAAAGTCCCGGCAGGACCTTCAATATCGAAATAAGAATTGCGGTTGCACGGGGTGAACGAAGCGTGCCGGCAATCGCACGGCAAATCACCGGGCGCCGCGTCATCTGTCGTCGGGCACGGAGTTCCCAGGCCTGCTCAAGTTCGGCGCTCGATGCTCTGGAGGCGCTCGTCACGAGGTCAAAAGCATCATGGGCCGACTCAAGGGCCCAGGCCATGCCCTCACCGGTGAAGGGCTCCACATAGCCCCGCGCGTCGCCCAGCGCCAGCACGCGTGGCGCGGAAAAACGCGAAGCCCTGCGCGTGAGCGGCGGCGTGCCCGTCCAGGTCGCGTGCCGTGCCAGGTCAGTAGAAAACCCGGCATTCTGAAGGAGGGAGGCGACGATGTCCCCGGGGCTTTCCCCGCCTTTCAGCACACGCGGGTCGACGGCCGCGGCAATCGCAAGTTGGCCCCCTTCCACCCGCACGACGCCCGCGTAGCCCTGCGGGCCACACGCCATGTAAATCATGCCCGCTTCAAAATCACCTCCGCCACCATCGACAATAGCCCCCAGCCCTACCCGCGATCCTTTTGTCACGATCATACGGTTTTCACCGGCACGCTGCAGCAGACCACCGTGGAGGCCATCCGCCGCCACCACAAGGTTCGCCAAGATCGAACGTTTTTCGCCACCCTGTTGCAACTGGACTATGCGACTGGCACCTTGGAGCGCTCCCAGCTCGGCAGTGGTTCTTTGCAGAAAGATTGCCCCAGAATCCTGGGCGGCTCGCGCGAGCACACCGTCCAGCACGGCGCGTGATACCGCGAGTCCACCGGGCAGAGGGAGCGTAGCAAAAGCTTTCCGCGTCGCTATGCGAACCGCATGAAGCGGCAACGCTCCGGCCAGTTCGAGGTGCCCATCGAGCCCATCGGCTGCAAGCAGGCCCAACGCACGCGCGTTGAGGCACGAACCGCACACTTTGTAGCGTGGGTACAGGCCGCGGTCAATCAACAAGGTGCGACGTCCACTCCCCGCGAAAAGCCGGGCTGCCGTAGCACCGGCCACGCCCGCCCCAACGACCACCACATCCCAGTGCGATTCTAGAGCCTGCAGGGGCGTTTGCCGTCTCGAATAATCCGTTGGAGTGCGGAAAGTGTCGGCGTCATTCAGCATAGCGCATACAGAAGAACCATTGGATACATCCGGAGCACGCTAGACAAAGGGCCAAGCGCTTTTGTCCCGATTCGCGGGTAGGAATCAACTCGTTCGAGTATATTCCCCGGCGAATGCCTTCGGTGTAGGTGGCCAGACTGCTGGGCGCGCCCGTTCAATACCGGGCTACCGATGGATCCACCATAACGGACCAAGCGTGGATGCCACCGGTGAGGTTGCGCACGTGGCTGAAACCTGCATTTTCCAGGATTTGCTGGGCGCGGGCGGAGCGCATGCCGTGGTGGCACATGCAGATTACTTCCTGGTCCTTCCATTCGGTCAGATCGGCGCTGCGCATGGGCAGTTCGCCCAGGGGTACGTGATTCGCGCCGGAAATCGACGCGATTGCCAGCTCTTCCGCTTCGCGCACATCGAGGAGAATGAAGGCATCGCCCCGATCTCGTTTTTCTTTCAACTCTTGAACCGTGCAGGTATCCATAATTTTCCAATCTGCGATGAAATTTATTCGGATGCCTTCCCGAGGGAATGCTAGTTGGCTGGCGGTGTTTCCCGTTGTCCCAGCGGTGGGCGGGGACGATTTTGATCCCGTGGCCTATCGCCCTCGCGAGGGCCGTTCATGCCTCCCGGCCCCTGACGCTGGGGATCCCGGCCATTGGGGAAGGGTTGTCCGGGCAAACCCCTTGGTGGTGGTGGCCCCATCCCGGCATCGGGCCCTGGCGGCGGTCCGATAGGGGGCTGTGCCTGCGGGGCAGGGGCTTGAAATCCCTGGGGCTGCGCCGGTTGGAATTCCCGAGAGTCCTTGAAGTACAGGGTGGCCAGAACGCCGATGACGAGTGCCATGACGACCATCAGAATACCGGCCCACGGAATGTCGAAGTCGAAGCGGGGCCGGGCTTTGACCACCGGTCGGGGCGCGTCGCCGAGCAGGTCGGAAACTAGTGAAGTCTTCAGTGCGGGACTCGGTCCCGTGGGACTCCGCGTCAGGTGGGCCGCGGAAGCCGTGGGCGGTCCCGTGGCCGCGCGCTTCATGGCCAGTCCATGGGCATGAGCCATGGACTTACCCGCCTGCAGAGCGCGAAGGTCCTCGAGTACCTGCTGGGCGGTCGCATAGCGCAGGGCCGGTTCGCGCGCCGCCAGCGCATTGAGCAGTTCCTGCACCGACTGGGGAAGTCCAGAGACCTGCGGGAGCACCGGAGGGAGATCCTCCGTCGTGATCTGGCGCATGACGGCGAGGCCGCTCTCGCCCTGGAAGGGTACGGTACCGGTCAACATTTCGTAGAGCATGATGCCCAGCGAGAAGAGGTCGCTCGCGGGCGACACCTCTCCCACGCCGCACTGTTCCGGCGACATGTAGCAGGGGCTGCCCACGGTGTGCTGGGCACTGGTCAACTTGGTTTGGGAGCCCATTACTTTGGCAATGCCAAAGTCCGCGACACGGGCCCGGTTGCTCTTGTCGATGAGTACATTGGCTGGCTTGATATCGCGATGAATGATACCCGCGGCGTGGGCGCAGGCGAGGGCCGAGGCTACCTGGGAGACGACATTGAGCGCATGCTGCCAGGTGAGGGCACCCGCGCGTTGCAGCCGCGCTTCCAGCGTCTCACCGTCCACATATTCCATCGCCATATAGGCGGGATCGGATTCTATGTCCACGGCATAGATCTGGACGATGTTGGGATGGCTCAATTTGGCCGAAGCCCGGGCCTCGCGCTGGAAGCGCGCCACGAACTCGGGATCATCGGCATAGCGCGGAAGAAGGACCTTGAGTGCGGCAGAGCGGTCCAGCGCAATGTCACGCGCGAGATACACCGCGCCCATTCCGCCCTGTCCCAGGCGGTCGCTCACGTAATAGGGGCCAAGTTTCTGGCCGAGGATTGACGCTTCGCCTCGACTATGCATGGAATGCCTGCGCTCGTGTCCGGTTAACTGCCATCATGGGACAGAGTCTAGCACACTCGAAAGTTCACCCTGTAGCCCGTGCGCCGGGGTTCGGGGTTGGAAATCGGGCACCCACCGAGGCCTGCCATGTCGTCAGGCGGCTGCGCAGGGCCTCCACCCGGTCGAGATGGGCCGGGGCCAAGTCGTGCCGTTCCGACGGGTCTTCGGCGACGTTGTACAACTCCGCCGGACGCGCTTCGAAGTGCACAATAAGTTTCCAGTCGCCCTCGCGGATGGCTGCGCCGGGGGAGCCGCCCTGGTTGCCGTAGTGGGGGTAATGCCAGAAGATGGCTCCTCGCTCACCTGAGCCCTCGCTCTGCAACAATGGCGCGAAACTGACACCGTCCACGTGTTGTTCGGGCCGTTCCGGCAGTCCGGCCAGCGCCAGGAGTGTGGGATAATAGTCCGTGCTGCATAGGGGCGCAGAGAGCACCGTACCGCCTTTCCCGCCAGGGACGCGCATTAAGAGCGGAACGCGGATGCCGCCTTCATAGAGCCAGCCTTTTCCGGCGCGCAGGGGCAGGTTGGATGTGGGGTGCCCCTCCGACGTGGACAGCCCGCCATTATCCGATGTAAACACGATGATCGTGTTGTCATAGAGCTTCAACGCCTTCAGATGATCGATGACTTTGCCCACGGCGCTGTCCATGGCTTCAACCATGGCCGCGTAGACGGCGTGATTCTGAATGAGGCGCACCTCCCGCTCGCCCTCCTTCCCCCACTCCTCCGCGGAAGGTGAAAGGGCCGCCGCCTTCTTTTCATACTTCTCCACCATCGCAGCCGGGGCCCTGAGTGGGGTATGCACGGAGTACATGGAAAGAAAGACCAGAAAGGGCGCGTCCCCATGTTCGGCGATGAAAGCGTTCGTTTCCGAGGCCAGCCGGTCGGGCAGATGCTCGCCCTCGGGACCATCGCTCAACTGAGGATTCTTGTAGGGCGAAAAATAGCTCGGCGGCGCGCCACGGTGGTTGCCACCCTTGTTGATATCGAATCCTTGATCTTCGGGAAAGAACCCCTCCCCACCAAGGTGCCATTTGCCCGCGAAAAAGGTCGAGTAGCCGCTTTCCTTGAAGACCTCGGCAAGGGTGAATTCCCCCAGCGGTAATTGCTCTATATAGGCCGCAGGTAGCAACGGCAGACTCTTCATCCGCTCGTGCTTCGGCACCGCTTCAGGCTGGGGCGCACCGAACCAGTCGGTTGTGGCCATTCGTGCTGGATATTTTCCCGTCATAATGCTGGCGCGTGTGGGGCTGCACACCGGGCATGCGGCATAGGCCTGGGTGAAGCGGAACCCGTCCCTCGCCAGGGCGTCCAGGTGGGGCGTTTCGTAGAACGAAGAGCCGAAACAGCCCAGATCCGTCCAGCCCAGGTCATCGGCCAGGATGAACAACACGTTTGGGTGGGATTCGCGCGCGGAAGCGGCCTGAATCCCACCCACTGCGAGAGTGGCTGTACCCAGGGCAAGCTGCTGTAGAAAGTTTCGGCGAGTAGACATGGCTGGAGGATCCCAAGCGGTTGCGTTGTATAGGATCATGGAACTACAGGGAAGGCCAGAAAGTCAATTGGTTCGTGGGCTCGCAAATTGCTTGCGTCCCCTGCGTCTCGAAGCCCGATTAAATTTCGTTGCTCTGACCGATTGCCGCCGCAGCGCTCACCGATCTCAGGTGGAGTATTCCGAAAGGCCTTGGCTGCTTTGACGTATGAAGCGACGCCGTATCCGAGCCTTCTCAGAATGTTGCCAGCGCTTCCCCGGCAGCTTGGCAAGCTCCACGCCCGCAGCCTATGATAGGCCGACAGGAGAACCCTAACCATGTTGAACCGTAAACCGTGCGCCCCGCTTTCGCGGCGCCGTTTCTTGAAGAATAGCCTCGCCGCCGCAGGCCTTGCGGGCGTGTTCCCATCGATAGTACCAGGTTCGGCCCTCGGTCTCGACGGGGCCACCGCCCCCAGCGATCGCATTACGGTGGGGTTCATTGGCATGGGAAAGATGGCCCGTGGACATCTGGACGCCTTGCTCGGCGACACGACGACACAGGTGCTGGCCATTTGCGATGTGGAAAAGGGCCGACGGGAGGAGTGCGCGAAGAAGGCCAACGACCACTACGCCAATCGCGACGGCCAGGGCACCTATGTCGGCTGTGATACGTATGGCGACTTTCGCGAACTGTGTGCTCGCCCCGACATCGACGGTGTGGTCATTGCCACGCCCAACCACTGGCATGCCCTGAATGCGGTGGAGGCGGCAAAGAACGGCAAGGACATTTACCTGGAGAAGCCCACGGCGCGGACCATCGGGGAAAGCCAGGCTATCGTCCGGGCTGTGCGGCGCTACGGACGCGTCCTTCAAGTGGGCAGTCAGCAGCGATCAGATACGGCCTTCCATCACGCGTGCGAACTGGTGCGCAATGGGCGAATCGGAAAGATTCACACCGTCCATGTGAATGTGGGCGGCCCGCCCGAGGAGGATTACCTGCCCGCCGAACCCGTACCCGAGGGGCTGGACTGGAATATGTGGCTGGGACCCTGTCCCTGGCGTCCCTACAGCTCCGTGCTGTGTCCGCCGGCCACCTCGGAAGACTGGGCCGCGTGGCGTTATTACCGCGAGTATGCGGGCGGCGGCATGACCGACTTCGGCGCGCATCATTTCGACATTGCCCAGTGGGGGCTCGGCATGGATCACACGGGTCCCGTGGAGGTCATCCCCCCCGGCAACGGCGCGGGCGATCGCCTGGTCTACGTCTACGCCAATGGCGTTCGGATGTACCATGGCGGCGCGGGCGGCAGCGGACGGGGCGCGGCGGTGGAGTGGATTGGCGATGGGGGCATCGTCCGCGTCAACCGGGGACAGTATCTAGAGACCGTGCCGGAGACGGTTGCTCTGGAAGTAATTCGCCCCGACGAGCAGCGGCTTTACCACAGTGATAACCACAAGGACAACTGGCTGGAGGGCATCCGCACACGGAAAGCGTGCATCTGCCCCATCGAAGTCGGCCACCACACCGCAATCGTGTGCCACATCGGCAATATCGCCTATTGGCTCAAGCGTCCGCTGAAATGGAATCCCGAAGGCGAGCACTTCGTCAACGACCCTGAAGCCAACCGCCTGTTGAACCGCCCCATGCGCGAACCCTGGATCCTCTCATGAGCGCCGCACCAACAACGAAATGGAGGGGAGGCTTTCCTGCCTCCCATTTCGGGACAATCTGGCGCCTATTTGCTGGAGTCCTGATCGTAAACGTACTCTGTGCTGTCGATGCCCAGGAAACGCCCCCAATCGAGTTCCCCGGCGTGAATGAAGCCATCGCGGCTGCCCGCAGCAGTGACTATGGCGAGGGCGGACCCGCCATGGAATACCTGCGGGCGCGAATTCTGGAAGTGCAGCTTGACCCGGCAGGCCGCGAGGAACTCGCGAACACCCTGGCCGCTTCACTGGCGGACCCGACCAGCACCCTGGTCTGGAAAACCTTCGTGTGCCGGCAGCTCTATGTCATCGGGGGAGAAGAGCAGATCGACGAACTGGCCTCCCTCCTTCACGACCCGGCGACGGCTCATCTGGCCCGCTACGCGTTGGAGGTGATTCCCGGCGCGGAAGTTAATGACGTGCTCTGGGAAGCCATTGCCAATGCCGATGGGCCGATGGCGGCGGGACTTGCGACGAGCCTCGCGGCGCGGGGTGGTGCCGCGACAGTGATACGTCTGGCGGAATTGCTCGCCCATGCTGATCGGGAGGTGGTCGCGGCCGCCTTGATCGGACTGGGGCGCATTGGCGGGGTTGAATCTGAACGGGTACTGCGAAAGTCTTTCAGCTCGCTTGCAGAGGAGGTCCACACCGAATATTACGAGGCCCTCCTGGCCTGTGCGGAATTCTATCGGGCGGGTGGCAATGGGCCCGACGCTATACGGCTATTTGACGAGTTGATGCAGGCTCCCCTGCCCCTTTCCGTTCGACTGGCGGGCTTCGAGGGGGCGATTTCTGTTCGTGGTGAAGCGGCTTCTCACCTCGTCGCGGCGGCGCTGGCCTCGGGTGATGCCCCCTGGGTCAGTGCAGCCTTGTCCCACGTACGCACCCTCGGCGGTCCCCAATCGACGCTGTTATTCGCCCAGCAATTGGGCAGTGTTTCGCCGGAGGTTCAAGTCCCGCTTCTCCAGGCGCTGGCTGATCGCGGAGACCCCGGTGCCCTTCCCTATGTAAGCGGCGGGGTCAACAGTCCGGAGGCGGCGGTACAATACGCCACCCTCGACGCCCTGGGTGCGCTGGGCAACGAAACCTCGCTCCCCCTGTTGCTGGCGGGGCTGACGAGTACCGATGGGAAAGCGGTGGAGCGCAGTCGCCGCAGCCTGGTTCGCATGCCCGATGCCGGCACCAATGGCGCTCTGGTCCAGCGCTATGAACGAGGAGACAGCGCTCTTCGCGCGGCCCTGGCACCGGTTCTGGCGGAGCGCCAGGCCCTCGAAGCCATCCCCGCGCTGCTGCTGGCCGCCGCCAATCAGGACGGGGAAGCGCGCAGCAGTGCGTTCAAGGCCCTTGGTGATCTGGCGCGAAGTGAGCACCAGAGCGATGTGGTCGCTCTGTTCAATGATGCCGAAGCTGAAGAAGAGCGAATGGAAGCGTCCCGCGCACTTGCCAACTTGTGCAGGCGTGTGGCCCCCTCGGAGGAACGCTCTGTTGCGCGGGCCGCCATCTATGCGGGGGCACCCACCTCCCTGACCCGGGCGGGCGCGCTCCAGCTCTTTCGCGAGCTCGGCGATAACGTGCTGCTGCCGCTCGTGATTTCGGCGTGTGGGGATAGCGACAGCATCGTTCAGGATGCGGCGGTTTCCGCGCTATCCGCGTGGCCCGATGCCACGCCAATTCACGAGGTCTACGCGCTGGCGACTACGGGCGCCACCGAGATTCATCGCATGCAAGCGCTGGAAGGCTACATCCGCCTCCTTCGTCTGCCCTCGGAGCGTCCCGAGTCTGAGCGACTGGAGGGATTCCGGCAGGCGCTGACCCTGGCCAACAACAATCTCGATTTTATCCGGAGCATCCTGGCGGGGCTGGCCGATCTGAAGAGCACGGAGGCGCTCGATCTTGCGGAAGGCTTCCTTGGCGATTCCACCCTTGACGCCGAGGCAGCCGTGGCTGCGGAAAAGATTCGCAGCACGTTTTACACGCTGACCGCCTCGGCAAATGGCGAGGCCGCCGCTCTCGCCACCGACGGTGACATCTCCACCGCCTGGCAGACGCCCGGGCCCCAGGAAGTGGGTCAATGGGTCGAGATCGACATGTCTCGCCCCGCGTCCATCAAGGGGATTGTGCTGGATGCGTCGCGCAGGCAGGGTGCCTTTCCTCGGGGCTACAGCGTTCAGGTCCATGCGAAGGGCGCATCCGGGGGTACTGCTGTCGCCACGGGAGTCGGCGCGGAAGGCGTGGCCGAGATTGTTTTTCCCGCCGCCGTCACCGGGCAGATCGTTCGCGTGACCCTGAGCGAGAGCGCGGAGGAACCCTGGGTGATCAGTGAACTGAGGATTCTGGTGGATTGACTTGGGGACGGTGTCCGAACGGCGCGTGTCTGGACGCGTGAATCGATATCGTCCTGGTGACCGGAAGCTGTACCCATAAAAAAACGCCGCGAGACGGCACAGGGCCGTCTACGCGACGAGGTTTCAGAGTGCCGCCCACCACCTGGCCCAACGACATTATTTCAACCTTGTCGTCACGGGCCAGGCGGATGCAGGCCCCTTATTCAGTTTCTTGAATGAACCCGTGGTAAAGGCCCATGTAGTAGGGCAGCAGGTAGACCGTGCCGCTGGCAAGGCCGTTGCCGCTACCACCGTAGTCAAGATGAAAGGGGTTGGTGTTCCAGTGGTTGAAGTGGCGTTCGGACACGGGCAGCACTTTGCCGTTGGTGCGCACGCCGCTGCGGATCGGGCGGAAAGGCTCGGCGGGCTCGAAGGCCGCTTGGCGGTTCAGGCGAACGATATCCAGCCGGTGGCTGTTCTTGTGCGACCAGTCGAAGCGGTCCAGCGGGAAGTCGAGGAGGGTGTCGACGCTGTCGGAGAGCCAGCCGTCCCAGGGGCCGATGGTGTGATTGCCGAAGGGGTTGCGGTACTTCACGTTCTGCCCGTAGGCCGCATACGCGAAGTTGAAGAAGGGGTTCATCTCCGGCTCTTCCAGGAGGTAGCTGGAGTAGAAGGAGTACAGCATGTCGTGCTTCAGCTCTTCGTTCTTCGTGTATTTAACGAGACTGTAGTAGCACATGATCGCCATTTCGTCGTCCGACTGGTTGCCGGAGCCGACGCCGCGCTGGATTTTGGTGACCATCGCGTTGGTGTCATAGGCGTGCTCGGCCATGAGCTTGTTGATGTGATCGGTGTACTTCTGGTCGCCCAGCATATGCTCCGCGACCGTGAGGTAGGAAAGCATGCTGAGGGACTTCAGGCCGCGCTCGGACCACCAGACCCAGTCATGGTTCAGGGCCTCGGGGCCGTAGACCGACCAGCGGGTGGGCAGGCCATCGTGGTCCGTCAGCGTGTAGTTGTGGTCGATGATGTGGTCGATCAGGTCGCGCACCACTTCCTTCACCCGCTCTTTTTCCTCGGGTGTTTCCGCCACGAGATCGTAATAGAGGGGGTAGAAGAAGAAATGGCCGTCGAGCTCGTCGGAGCTGGTGTCGCTCTTCCAGTACCACTTGCCGTCACCGCTCTTGGGCCAGCGGGGCTCATAAACTTTCCAGGCGGAGTCGCCCGTGGCTTTCTCTTCTCGGTCCCGCTCCACGCGCCCCGCGTTCGGGTCGGGCAGATCGGTCGAGAGGATCGTGCGGGCCACATAGCCCTTCGGCGGACGGATGTCGCCCGTCTGGGTTACCTTTTGCAGAAAGCGCAGGGCCTCGAAGGCGCGCGTAGCCCGGTCTTTCGCCTTGGGATCTTTGGTCGCGCCGTAGGCGAAGCATTCGCCCGCGCCATACATGCTCGTCCAGAGACCGTCGTTGTCACTGTCACCGTAATTGATGACGCTGGTATCGCCCGGGGCACCGGTGCTCACTTCGGATACGTAGCCAAAGGGCGTGCGGCGAATGAACTTTTCCATCTGCTCTTCGTAGAAGTCGGCTTTTTCAGCGAGTGTCATGGGGACCCGGCGAATCGCGCCTACGCCCTGGGAAGTGGCAAACCAGGCGGTGCCTTCGGCGTCCACGGCAACATCGCGCACATCATCATCGGGTAGCCAGCGCAGGCCCTGGCGATAGGACCAGGACTTGCCGTCGAAACGCACCGCGCCGATGTGGGTGGCGAACCAGACTTCGCCATTGCCCGAAGCGGCCACCGCAGTGAAGTCGTTGTAGGGCAGCCCCTCGGCTCCCGTGTAGAAGGACCACGCGCCGCCGGACTGACAGGCAACGCCCGCCAGGGTCGCGACCCAGAGCTTGCCCTGACCGTCAAAGGCGACGCCGCGCACGTCGTGGGTGGCCCAGGTGCGCCCGAGTTCATCGCGCACTTCCAGGGGAACGAAGGCGCCATTTTCCTCGCGGAGCAGGCCATCGGCCGTCGCGGCGATGATCATGCCTTCGGGGGATTCCGCGAGTTGATTCGCGGTACCCGTGGCCAGCTCCACGACCGTGCCGTCTTCGGCACGGCGGAAGAGTCCGCGATCCGAGGCCACAATGCGGTGATCGTCGCGCCAGACAGAATCGTTAAAAAGGGGATCCTGCGTGGAATAGGGATCGGCGACCCAGGCCCCGTTTTCGAAGCGCGCAACGCCCTGATTCGTCACCGCGACGACAACCCCGTCGACGATGGCCAGATGGAGGACGTCGTTTGAGGGGAGGCCGTTTGCTGTGGTGTATTTCTGCGCCACTTCCTGGCCGAAGCGGCCGATCTTGACGGGGGGCGTGTCCGCCTGAACGGCCAGTCCGTGCAGCAGCACGCCCAGTCCGAGGAGGCAAGCCAACGCGGGGGATTTTCTTTGGATCATTACAGAACGACTCCTATTGTGTTTTCGGGGAGGGCGTTTGGCGCACAAATCATTCCGCAAGCAGCGTGATGGTGTCCGGCCCGTATAACGAGAAGTAGGGCGGTTATAGCATATTCCCCCCGTGCCATCAAAGCCGCCCAAAAATCGGGCAGGCCAACCCTCAACTGGCAATGGCCGCAGAAACAGGCTCCAGCGTGCCGCGCGCGCCCACAATGCGGTCGCTCGCGTCGCGCCAGACCTTCGCGTGTACCGAAAGGTGGATCGGGGTCCCATCGGCCGCGACATGACAGGTTTCATAGCCCTTGCAGCGCTGTCCGGCGAGCAGCGCCGCGAGGCGCTCCATATCGCGCTGTCCCTGTTTTTCACCGCTGAGGAAAGTAATGGGCTGGCCGATCAATTGCTCCCGTGTCCGGCCATAGAGCCCCTCCACATCCCCGTTGATTGACTTGATACAGCCCGCGCGGTCAATCTCCCAGGTCAAAGCGGCGGGACGATGCGTCGCGCCGTTTTTCTTTGTCTTACTTTTCCCGTTCCGGGGCGATTGACCCTGCGCTAGCATCTGCGCGGCGAAGGACGTGGCGGAGGCGGCCGCGCGATTGCGCATCTGGTGCCAGAGGACCCCGGCGCAGGCATTGGCCACGCCCAGGACGAAGAGTTCTTCGTCCCCTTTCCATCGTCCGTGTCCGGGGGGCCGCTCCGCGATCAAAAAGGCGAGCAGCTTTCCGGCCAATCGAATCGGTGCGAGCAGCCGTGGTTCGTCCGAGCGTCGGAAGTATGGATGGTCGGAGAGCGCGGAAAGGCGGGGATCCTTGGCGAGGTCTTGCACCACCACCAGGCTCTCCGACTGGAGCAGGGCCATCAGGCTGAACGGCGCGACCAGCACCGGGGCGCTGCCCCGCTGGTCGCCACGGGAGGCGGTGAGGTGAAATTGCGCGGTCTCACGCCCTGAGGTCCAGATCGAAATTCGGGAGGCCCCCAGAATCTCCTGGACCTGGGCCAGCATGGTGGGTGAGGCGCCCCCCTCGGCGAGCAACAGGCGATCCAACCCGCGGAGGCAGCTTCGCTGCCGCTTCATGCGGGCCTGATCCTGCTGGTAGTGGTTGTCCGCCGTGCGAAGCTCTTCGCAGGCGCCCGCGAGCTGGCTCTGAAGTCGGCGAACTTCTTTTCGCGTGCCGTGCAACACCTGGAGCTGGGCGGCCGGTATGGATTCCGGCAGGGCGACCCGCGCAGTCTCTCCGACAATGTCGATCACGGCGCCATCGGCCTTTAGTGGCTTGACGGTCTCTTCATTGCCACGGGGAAATTGAAAGACGTGGCGGACGGCATCTGCATCGATCATTCCGTCCGTTGCGGACGCTTCCGGTTCCGCCCAGGCCACCAGGGGGGCATCGTGGTAGTCGAGGTGCTCCACGGCGGCTTCATAAATCTCTTCGAGCGCGGAGGTCAGGACATTGACCTCCGTAAAGCGTGAACGGGGCCAGGGCAGGTAGTGTTCATCGATCACGTGGATACCCCGCGCCCGGGCCGCGACCTGACGCAGGGGCCGGGTAATGTGGCGCCCGAAGGCGAGCGCGAGCACGAGTGCGCCCACAAGGCCCGCCGCCAGCGCCCAAAGCACGTATTCGAAGACGGGCAAGGCTGGCAGGGGCAGTGCCGAGGACTCAATCCGGGCGATCACCCACCAGACATTGGATTCACTCAGGGCGTAGGAACGGGCCGCATACCAATAGGAAGCCTGTGCCGGCGCCAGAGGAAAAAGCCGGGCGAGGGCCACACTATTGGCCCCGGGCACCGCCCTTTCCTGGAGCAACGCCAGGGCCTGGGCATCCTGAATCTGGCCGAGCCGCACGCCGCCCGGATCAATTATCACATCGACGGAATTCATCCCGTCGGTCGGGAAATCCAGGAACGAGGTGTCCAGATTCAGCGCCACGCAACCGCGCTTGCCACCGGCAAAGGTCAGGGGGACGGCGACGGTCAGCGAGGCATCGTTCAATTGCACCACCAGCGGGGAAGCCGGCCCGGTGTCTGAGTGCCCCATTGCTTTCTGATACCAGTCGCTGCGGCGAAAATCGTCCGGGGCCTCGCCCCGCTCTCCATCCGATACGGGACGTCCCTGATGGTCCCACGCCATATGGATCAATGCCGCGTCCGGGTTGGCCGGGTCGGCCGCACTCCCGGTCCAGCCTTCTCCGGATCGGGCTACGTAGCAGGCGGCGCCGTTCTCTCGAACCAGGTAGAGCGCCTCCACGTTGTCCAGTGCGGCGAGGGTCGGAAGCAAGACCGAGGGCCACTGGGTGGGATTGGCTTCTGGAATCAGCCCACTATTCGCCCACTGGCGAAACGCATTGAGTTGCCGGACCGGTGCGTCGAAGTGGTGGGCCAGAGATTGGGAAACGGGCGCAATCGCGTCGTGGAGAACATGGGTGGCCTGCACCGGTTCGGCCTCGCGTATGTCGCTGAGGGCCAGCCACGCGAAGGTGCCTGCCATCAGTAATACGAGGCCGATTACCCCGCAAAACAGGCAGAAGGTGTAGGGAACAGTAAGGGTACTCGTGCGCTTCATGAACAGCCCTTCACGTGAAAATGAGAAGAGTCTCCGTACAACAGACCGGAAAACAACTCAAAGTCAGCATTATGCCTGAGGAGGGCTCGTGTCAAGAGAAAATATTGGTAGCCACACCCGCATGTGCGGTTACAGGGCCCTCCGCCGGGTCCAATCCAACCTTCTGTTCTATCGGCAGGAAATGGGATAACTTTATACAGCGCAGTAAGATCGGTATAGAACAGAAGCCTGTGGATTGACTCGCGCGCCTCGGTTTACGCTACAGGAGGCCACCCGGCAAGTGTGGTCCCGCATTGTCCCCAGGACGCGGCTGAGGATCGTAAGCGGCGAGTTAATCGACCTCGCCGCCCCGCAATCCCCGGTGCGATTCGCCTGTGGTCGAAGGTTGCTCGCGACCCAGAAAACCCCGCATGAGGAAGAATCTATATTCCTTGGCAGTGGTGCCGTAGTTTTCAATGATTCCCGGCGGCAAGGCCTCCCAGGAGTGGAACAATTTAGTAATGGCCACCGAGGGCGCGTCATGCGTCAGGCATACCAGGATGAAATCCTTCCCGAGGTGCGCTTCGGGTGGCTGCCAGAAGTCATACTGATTGGGTCGGGCTTCCACATTGAGGCTGAAGGTCCGGGGCTGATCGGGCAGGTAGAAGGCCATCAGGGCCGTTTCCTGGTAGCGGTTTCCACAGACCTGGATTCCGGGATGCTGCTGCCGCACGAGGTCAAGTCGTTCGGCAATTTCCCGTCCGCCGTAGAGCCGGTTGGTCATGATGGCCCCGGGGTGCAACGCAAGGCCGAGCGCCCTGGCTGGCAACGCCAGCGTCGAAGGAAAGACCACAGGCACCAGCATCATCGCCGTCGAAACGAGGCAGGCCCAGGCCAGGCGCCGCCGCCCTCCCTCCCGCCGTCGCGCCAGTTCAAGGCCGAGTAGCAACAAGCCGCCGAAGTAGCCGCACAGGGGCCAGTTGGCCTGCACCATCTTCCCGAGACTGATGAGCAAGAAGAAACCGAAAATGAAGGCCGTGCTCAGGGCCAGAAACTGGATGCGCGCGTCGCCGCGACCGCATCTGAGGGTTCGCCAGACGGCCATGGCCATGGGAATGGCTATGAAGGGATTGAGGACCAGCAGTTGCCCCCCGAGAAAGTCGCCGAGGGTCTGGTAGAAGGGCCGACCGCGGTCGTCGGACGAGGGCAGGTGGAGGACGGCTTTCATGCCGGCCCAGTCATGCTGCACGTTCCAGAGCACAATGGGCAGGGCCATACCAGCGGCCAAAGTCGAGGCCATCCAGAAGTGAGGATTGCGCAGGAGGGCGCGCTCCTCTCGGCGCAAGACGGCGAGGATGAATACGGGCGGCACGACCAGGACCATGGTGTGCTTCGCGAGCATGCCGATGCCGAGAAAGAACCCGCAGGCATAGAGCCAGCCGACGTGCCGGTTCTCCAGATATCGACAGAAACCGTAGACGAAACCGACCCAGCCGAAATACATGACCGAGTCGTGAATCATGACCAGTCCGCTGATGAAATTTATCGGGACGAAGGCGAGCAGCAGGGCAGCGGCGAAGGCCGCCGAATGGGAACGGCTCAAGCGCCACACCAGCCCGTAACCGAGGGACAGGGTTGCGATACCGATCTGGAACGAGACCAGGCGGACACCAAACTCTGTGTGGCCGAGAAGCGATGTACCCATGGCCATGGCGAGGGCCACCCCTGGCCCCTGGTCGTAGTAGGACAGGGCCAGGTTGCGGGACCATTCCCAGTAGTAGGCTTCGTCTTCGTTCAGTTCCAGCGTAGACATCAGCCAGAGGCGCAGGGCGGATACGGCGAACAGCAGCAGCAGGAAGGGGGCGTGGTTTTGGAGAATTCGGCTGGGCATTGTGGGAACGATTCTCTTGGACAAGGAACGAGAGGGATGCCGGAGCACCCCTCTCGGGAATTACTGACTTCGGGGCGGAATATTACAGGGCAGCGAGGGGCACCTGCCAGCAGCGCACCCGCTCGCGCTGATATGTGTAGGTGATGACTACGTCCCCCGACTCTTTCTGGATGATGGCGGGATAGGAAAACTCGCTCTTGAGGTCCGGATCGGCTTCCAGGTAGGCCACGGTCTTCCAGGTCTTGCCGTTATTCTTCGAAATCGCCAGATTCAGGGGCGTACGGGCCTTCCAATTGCCGGAAACGTGGTTGTAAACCAACAGTACGCGGCCATCCTTCAGTCGGACGGCATCGATACCGCTGTTGTTGTTTGGCAGGCCCGAATCGTAGACCGGCACCCAGGTCTTGCCGCCGTCTTCCGAATCCGTTCGCCAGATCTTGCCGCTGGTGGAGCGGAGCAGGGCATGGACCACGCCGGGCTTAGATTCCCAGAAGGTGGGCTGGATGATCCCTTTGTCCTTTTCTGAGGTCGACGGATACACGAAATCGGCCGATCGCTCCCAGGTCTTGCCGTGGTCGGCGGACCGGTCCGCGAAGGCAAGCCATTCCTTGGGTTCCGTGGAGGCCGGCGCCAGCCAGGTTCCGTCGGAAAGGACGATGGCCTTGTTCTTCACCGGGCCACGCCCGCCCTGATCGCCCGCGACGAGCTCGTCCGCCGCGCTCCAGGTCTTGCCATCCTTGCTGTGCATCCAGTAGGTCTGCCAGGTCGGGATTTCGGGACCCACCTTGAAGAAGAGGTGCAATTCGCCAGTTTCGTCCTTGAACAAGACCGGGTTCCAGTGGGGCGTGTTGTTTATCTTGGCGGCGGCTACGGGCGCGGACCATTTCTCGCCATCGAAATTGGAGATCCAGATGCTTACGTCGTCATCCTTCTCGGCCGTGCCGCCGAACCAGGCCGCGACCAGACCGCCATCCGGCGTTTCCGCCACGGTGGAGGCGTGGCACTGAGGAAAGGGCCGCTTCGCGCCGAAGACGAAACTGACATTACCGCCATGCTTGCGAATCTTGTCGGCGAATTCGAGGGGGCCTTTTGGCGCGGCGCTTGCCACGAGGGGCGTCGCCAGCATTGCCAGGGCGAGTGAAGTGACGGCGATTTGTTTCAATCGATTCAATACCATGAATGGGTGTCCTTTTGGATGGGTTGCTTTTCATGAATTTATTCAATTAGGCTCGTTATCAGCGTCTATAGTACGTGCCCTTTGCCCCCATTTCAAAACCATCACCCCGCGTCGCGACGATCAAGCATGTCCTGAGAAAACACTATGACCCATCCCCTGCCCCGCATCCGTGTCGCCGCCATTATCGTTGAAAACGATCAACTCCTGCTGGTCCGGCATGAAAAAGAGGGCGAGACCTATTGGATGCTTCCCGGCGGCGGCGTGGACTTCGGAGAAACGCTGGCGGAGGCCCTGCAGCGAGAATTGAGGGAAGAGTTGTGCATCGAGTGTGATATTGGCCCGCTATTGTTGGTAAACGACAGCATCCCCGAAGATCGACACCGCCATATTGTAAACCTCTACTTCGGCGCGCGAATTGTTGGGGGGAGACCGCAGGTTGGAGAAGACGAGCGGGTGGTGGAGGCGGCCTTTCATCCCCTCGACTCTCTGGAGCGTATAGCTCTCCGGCCCGTGATCCACACTATTCTCCGCGGCGTAATCGCGGAAGGGAACACCCAGAACGACGGGTACCTTGGAAACCTATGGACCGATTGAACGCAATCTACGAGGGGCGCGCTTCGGCATCGGATTTCGCCTTTACCCATCTGGAAACTGTGCTATACTGACATGGGTACAGCAGTTGGACTTCCGGACGGATCCGGAAATACTTAACCTCAAGGGATTGTTACCGTTACGGGTTCACAGATCCTGATTGAGGGAATTCACGCAAGGAGTGCATGTAGATGCGGGTAGCGGTCTTAAATCCCATGTTTGGCAAGGACTTCACGAAGTCCGCGCGCTGGTTTGCCCGTTCGCGGGGCCGGGTGCAGCGCCATCCCGACTATCTGGCCACGGCGGTGGCGGTGCTGGAGCAGGCGGGCCACGAGTTGCTCTTCCTCGACAGCCAGGCCAAGAACATGCCCACGCCCGAGGTAATTGAGAAGCACCTGAAGGCTTTCAAGCCCGACATGACGGTGTACCAGGCCACAACCCCCTCCATTTATGCCGATATCGAATCGGCGCGGCTGTGTAAGGAAGCGGTCGGCGGCATCCATGTGATGGTCGGCCCCCATGTTTCCGCCGAGGCCGAGTCGACCCTGCGCGCGGCGAAGGGTGCCGTGGACGCCGTGGCGCGCCATGAGTTCGACTATATATTGCGCGACCTGGCCAATGGTGTGCCCGTGACCGAGTGCAAGGGGGTCTCCTATATGGACGGGGACGTCTACAAAGAGAACCCCGATATGCCGTACATCGAAGATCTGGACGAACTCCCCTTCCCCGCCTGGCACCATCTGGACATGAACGACTATATCGACGGGGCGAAGCTCTTCCCCTTCGTGACGGCGATCACGGGCCGGGGCTGCCGCTACCGCTGCTCC
Organism: Candidatus Hydrogenedentales bacterium; assembly: GCA_942492815.1. Taxonomy (GTDB): domain Bacteria; phylum Hydrogenedentota; class Hydrogenedentia; order Hydrogenedentales; family JAEUWI01; genus JAEUWI01. The sequence continues at coordinate 2,537,203 of OW818658.1, forward strand.
TACTGCCAGATTCCCCAGGTGATGAACGGCCATCGCTACCGCACCCACAGCGTGAAGCGGGTCGTAGACGAAATGGAGCACGCAAAGAAGATCATTCCGGGGCTGCGCGAGGTGATGTTTGAAGACGACACCCTTACGATGCGCATTGCCCGCGACCGACTCATCGAGCTTTGCGAGGAGATCATCCGGCGCGACCTGAAGCTATCCTGGAGCGCGAATGCCCGGGTGGACCTGAACGATCTGGAGGTATTGCGGCTCATGAAGCGCTCGGGCTGCCGCATGCTTTGCGTGGGGTTCGAGTTCGGCGACCAGAAGATCCTGAACAACGTAAAAAAGGGCACCACGGTGGACCAGATGTATACCTTTGCGGAAAATGCCGCCAAGGCCAAGCTGCGGATCCACGGGTGCTTCATGATCGGCGGGCCGGAAGAGACCCGCGAAACCGCCATGCGGACCATCCAAATGTCCCAGGAATTGAAGATCGACACGGCCCAGTTTACGGGGGTGGTCGCCTATCCGGGGACGAGTTATTACGAATGGGCCAAGGAATCGGGCTCCCTCATTCCCAACGATTGGCGCGAATGGGTGACCGACGACTACGAACAGGCCCCCACCATCAACCTGGCTCAATTGAACAAAGATGAGATCAACGAGTTGGTCGATCTCGGCCTGAAGAAGTTTTATCTCCGCCCCGAACAGATGTGGCGGATGTTTGTGAACATCAGTTCCTGGTCGGATGTGAAGGCCAAGTATCACGGATTACTGAGCTTTTTCGGTTATTTTCTGGGAAATGGCCGCAAGAATTTCGTCGGATTTACGGGCAACAACTAGTTCGGCTAAACTGTTAACAGGAACTACTAAAACCCATTGCTTTTGGCAGGCCTATCGGGTACCATAAGCGCTATGGTTAAATAACTTACCCTGGGGAAGAAGTGACGGAACAAGGAAGGTAGACCATGAGAGTTCTTACAATGATTGCATTGGCCGCCGCCACGTTGGGCGCGCCAGCAAGTTTCGCCGATGAGGCCCGAATCGGCAGCCCGATCGATCCCGCGTTTATTCCCGACTATTATCACATGAATCGCTGGAACAACAGCGCGAAGTCCAACTATCGCGGTCCGTTGGGGAACGAAGAGGAGCCCGCGTTGCGCCCCTACAAGTGGGTGTATCAGGGTATCAAGTCCCTTTTCTACCATACGGGCGACCAGTTCGTGGAAGGCAATCTTCATGCCCCCGTGGTTGGCAGCGTGCAGGGGCTGCGCGGCGTCCGCCGCGGCACAATGTCTCTCGGTGAGAGTACCTATCGCGGTCTGGTGTTTGCCCCCGTACCGCCCCGCAATCATTACAAGTCCCTTGGTGCCCTGAATGAGGCCATCGAGTCGGACATGCTTACGCGGAATAGCAGCGACTTCCTCTTCAGTTGGTACTTCTTCCCCGTGCAGAAGGCGATTGACAACAATCCGCTCGAAGGCGATACAAAAGTGGCCATTCGCCAGAAAGAGGCGAAGGAAACCCGCGAAGCCCGGGATGAAGCAGCCAAGGCCCGCAAGAAGTTGGACGCTCGCGAGTCTTCCATGGAGCGTGCCCAGCGGGATTACATTGGTGCCCGCGCCGATTACGGCACGCCGAAGACCAAGATGGGCCGTGGCAACTTGATGAAGCTGGGTCGCTAACCGGTCGGATTGAATAATTGATATATCGAAGCGCGCCGCCTCGAACGAATCGAGGCGGCGCGCTTTTTCTATCGTGGTTGCATCTACTGTCGTCCTTGGCTTAGCCTGCATCTGACGGCTATCGCATGGCGCAGCCTAACGGAACCATTGGACGAAACTTGTCTCCCACTCACCTTATCCGGCGGGAGGGTTTACCTTAGCGTAGGAGCTACCATGATTGTGAGTGTCTCGGCAATGCGACTTTTCTCGGGTGTGCTCCTCAGCGCCTTTCCGATAATCTTTCTCGGCGAACCCGCCGTGGCCGCCGACCACTCGACCGAGGCTGTCGCCGCTGAAATTGCGCGGGTGTTGCCGGCCGAGGCACCTTATGACTATCACGAGCGCCTGGCGCAGGAGCCAGTCCATCGTCCGCGCCGCAATGTTGACGCGCGCCTGGAAAGCGGCGAAATGGAGATTGCTCCGTCCGGCTGGCGGCTGGTCTGGAGCGGGCGTGATTCTGTGTCGCTGTCTGGGGCGGTACTGGACTTGCAGGACTATCTCTCGGTGTCGATGGGCGTCAGCGTGACCGTGGAAACGCGAGAATCGCTGGGCACTGGGTCGGAGCTCGATCGGTCGATTGTGGTGGGGACGCGGGACGATTTTCCCGATGTCGGCGCGGGCCTGAAGGGGCCGAAGGACTATGCGATCACGGTGTTGCCGGACCGGATTACGGTTTGCGGCTACGATGAACGGGGCGTCCTCTTCGGCCTGCACAATCTGGAAGCGCGGATGAACCTGCGGGAGGCTCCCTTCCTCCCCGCCGACCTCAATACGGTGCGCCACAGCCTCTATGATACGCGGATGGTCCAATCGTGGATGGGTTGGATGGAGTTTCCCGATACGGTGCTCTCCCACATGGCCCACGATGGTTTTGACGCCATTTTTGCCTCGGTCTATACCAATCCCAATGGCGACCGGACTACGGCGGAAAATTCGACGGACTTTTACGCGCGCTTGATGCACCGGATTCGCCGCCAGGATCCGGCGCGGGTCCGCGATCTGATCGATCGCGCGAAGCGATTCGGTATCAAGGTGTACACGCCGATCATTTACCAGTACACGGGCACGCCCGAGAGTGAAGCGGAGCTGCGGCGGCTCGTGAAAGAGCTCTTGCGTGACTTCCCGGACATTCAGGGGTATGTCCTGCTGACGGAAGGCTTCTGGTACAAGCAATGGGGCGGTGGCCACGGCGCGAGCAAGGAATACATTGAGGACTGGGCGCGCCAGTGGAGCCGGGCGGTGGCCATTGTGGCGGAGGAGTGTCATGCGGTGAATCCAGCGATTGAGATTCTGCCCTGGGAGTACAACATCGACTTTCGCCCGTCCAACGTGGATACGAAGCGCTACTTCATTCAGCAATTGCCCCAGGGCTCCACCCCGCTGCTGACCTGGGAGAACGGAAAGAGCTTTGAGATCGACGGGCTTCAGGGGCACCTGAAGGACTACGGCATCAACGTGGTCGGACCTGCGGAGGTGACGGCTGCGCAGATTGTGGAGGCGCGCAAGCGCGGCATGAAGGTCTACTCCAACGCCCAGACCTTTTCCTGCGGCGCGCAGTTGCAGACCGTGCCCTATCAACCCTTCCCCCAGCAGTGGCACGCGCGCTACATGGCCCTGGAGGAGCATGGCATCAATGGGACGCTGGAAAGCTGGTCCTCTGGCTATGTGCCCTGTTTCGTGACGGAACTGCGGGGCTGGTATTGTTGGAGCGACGCGCCGCCCCTGGAGGAGTTGCTGCTGAAAATAGCGGCGCGGGACTTCGGTCCGGAGAATGCTGCGAATGTTGTGAAAGCGTGGGATCTATTCAGCCAGGCGGCGCGGCTGGTACCCGACACGGGGCCGTACATGGGCACGACCAATGCCGTGGGCAATCCCATCTTTTTCGAGCAGCCGCCCGCACGGACCGGGACCTTTCACCACTCCTGGATGGACCAGGGCATGTGGCAGGGCTACCTCGGCGCGGAGATGAATCCCTATTGGCCCTTCACCGTTTCGCGGCTCGTGTTTATCCCCGATTTCAGCAACAGCTCCAATGCGGCCGAGGGCTATGCCAGGGGAGTTTCGGGGATCGAATCACCCGGGGATCGGCAAGTGCTGCCGGTCTTTCTGAAGTATCTGCGACTCGCCACGGACAAGCTGGGCGAAGGACTCGCCCTCTATCGCACGGCGGCGATGGAGAGTCCCGAGGGCAAGCGGGCCGGGGCGCTCCGCGAAGTCATCGTGGCCGAGCAGATCGAGCGGATGCTCCTGAGCAATCAGGCGATTCTCGGCTTTGAGGACTTGCGGCTGCAATTGATGGCAGAAAAGGACGGTGTGAAGGCGGGAGCCCTGCTCGACCAGATGGAAGGCATCCTGCGCGAGGAGATTGCCCGCACGGAGTTGGTGCAGAACGCTATGAAGCACGACGCGCGGATCGGCTTCCAGTTTGAGGTGGATTACGTATATACGCCCTATTCCCTGAGCGAGAAGCTGGAGGTGTTGCGGGAAGGGCTTGAGGTGCAGTTGCCGGCGTATCGGGCCAGGCTGCAGGTTCGGGCGCAGTGATGTCTAACAGCTCAAGTTCGAGTGGCTTCGTGACGGTTTTCCAACGAGCTCAGACGTTCATGGAAACCACAATCGGGTTTGGTTGTACTCATTGGTCCCACAACAGGTAGTGTTTATCTCAGAATCGCTCTGTTCTAAATTTATGTTGATTTTTTGTTGATATGACTACTTTCTTTTGCTATACTCTTCGTCTACAGGTTTCTCACAAATATCAACTCACAGAGAGTGTACTGAATCCATGGCAAACATTAAGTCCCAGAAGAAGCGTAACCTGACCAACGAGAAGTCCCGCCAGCGCAACATGGCCGTCCGTTCGCGGATGAAGACCATGATCAAGGGCGCGCTTACGGCTATCGAGACGAAAGACGCGGAGCAGATCAATGTTGCGGTTCCTGCGGCACTTTCCGCGATCGACCGTGCGGCCTCCAAGGGCGTTATTCACGCCAACAGCGCCGCTCGCAAGAAGTCTTCGATTCAGCATCGCCTTGCTGGCGCTTCCGCCTGATAAGAAGCCATACATCCTAAGCTTTCGCAGCCAATCCCCCACTCCGGCGGATTGGCTGCGGTTCTTTTGTGTTTGGATGGGCTCGGGAAACCGAGCTACCCCGGGTGCCACCCGTGGGGCTTGGGGGGTTGACCGGGGCGGGGCCTTGATCGGTTGCAGTGCCTACACCCACAAACTTCCCCCGCTTCGCTCCTCCGTTTGAAGGTGGCACCCGTGGGGCAGCCTTTGATCGTGCGCGCGTACTTTGCGAACGGCAGGACAGCCTCGCCAGTCTCAATCACTCGTCCTCGGGCTTGGCGCGGCAAGTAACGTGGAGACGTTTTCGCGGATTCACGACACATTCGCCGCTCTCCCTGCTATTCCTCGCGGCGAAGTCCTTTGATCAACTCCAGGAGTCGGCCCTGGGTCTGGTAGTAGCGCAGATTGCCCTTCTTGTCGAGCAGGACGATCTCGGGAATGAAAACGATCCCGTACTCCCCAAAGGTTGTCTGCTCGTCCGTGTCGCGGAGCACGGGAAAGGGGATCGCGTAGTTCTTAATGTATTCGGCAATCTCGTCTTTCGCGCTGATGGCGTCGTGGATGCCGATGAAGGTCACGTCTTCCTGATCGGCGAGCAACTGCCGCAGGGTCAGGAGCTCCCGGATGACCACGGGGCCCATATCCTCGTCGAAGCCAGCCCAGAAGAGCATGACGACCACCTTGCCCTTCAGGCTTTCGAGGGTGACGGGTTCACTGTTCACCCAGGCGTCGCCCTTGAGCACGGGCGCGGGTTTCCCCACGAGGCCGTCGAGGTTGTTGGCCCCCGGAATGGCAGGCCGCGGCGCGAGTTCGGGCGTGTATTGTTCGAGCTTGAGCTCGGTCGGCTTCACCTTCTTCAGGTCTACCTCAAAGGGTGCGCGCTGGAAACGGAGTTTGTGCTCGGCGCGCAACTGAATGGACTCGACGGCCGGCATGAAATTCAGCGGCATGCTGAAACGGCCCATTTCATCGCTTAGGACGCTGTAGGGTACGGGGAGATTCAGCGCGGTCACCAGGGCCGGGCCACTGGCATTGCCTTCCGCGTCCTTGATGGTTCCCGTGATTACCGGCAGGGGTTCCAGTTCGATGGGCTTCAGATCTACATCCTCCACGTCGCCGAGGGCTATCTGGATGTCCACGGGGGACGGGTAGATATATCCGGGAGGCGCGAGAACGGAGACCGCCCCGGGACCTCCAGGCACCTTGAGGCTGAATTCGCCCTTGTTGTTGGTGAAGGTATCATCGTAGAGTGTGGAGCCTTCGCGATAGGTGATGCGGGTTCCGCCGCTGGGCTTCTTGTTGGGCAGGAGCACTTTGCCGCGAATGTACTTCGCTGGCTTCATCTCAAAATTTACCGGCGGAGTGTCGGTATCGGGCGCGACTTCCAGGGGGGTGGGCGGCGGCGGCGCGTAGTCCGCGTGGCGGGCGGCAATCCCGTAGACGTTTGCTTCGAGGCGAACCGTGTAGAAGCCATCGGTGTCCGTGACGGCATTGGCGAAGACCTTCTGTCCCTGGGTGCCCGTGCGGAAGACGGACACATGGGCGCTCGCCACACCTTTCCCGCCAAAGGTAACGCGTCCGCTTACCCGCCTGCCGCGCTGCAACACGATGTTGCGCTGCTCGCTTTCCACGGGGAGGTAGCTCACCGCCGAATCGGCAAAATCAGGATGCCCCAATACGGCCTGGATGAAGCCCCCGGAGGGCAACTGCGGAATTACGAGGATGCCATCGTCCGTACTGCGGAATGCCGGAAATCCATGGGGCAACAGCTTCTCCACGGAAACAGGAATGCTTCGCTGGATGAGCATGGAGCTGATCTGCGCACCCGCGACGGGCTTGGATTGAGAGTCCAGCACCTTCAGCGTGATCAGGTCGGCCGGTTGGAGACGTATTTCCACGGTGGCATCGCCGACGACGAGTGCGGATGCGCCGCCGATGGCCAGGCCCTCTTTCAGGCCCACCACCTCGGTCACGGCGACATCGATGCGATCCAGACTGAACTTGCCGTCGCTGCCGGATTCCGTCTTTCGGACATCCCCCTTCTGCACCACCCAGACCTTGGCACCGACCACGCTCTTGCCCTCGCTATCGACGACGATACCGTCCAGCCTGGCGGCGGAAGCCGCGACAGCGGCGGCGGTGGCGAGAAAGAACGACATGAGATGGAGAAAGCTTGAACAATACTTCATGAATAACCTTCCAGTTGATAAATCTGGCGTAGCTCAGGATTGTAGCGATTGAATCACGGAGACGGGCGGCAGGCCGCTGGTTTCCAGGACCACCTGGCCCTGGCGATCGACCAGGAGGGTCGTGGCACCGCCTTCGGGCTTGCCGGAAAGGACGGGGACCGTGCTGTCGCCGCAGTCCGGCGCCGTGTCGGAGATGAGCGCGATCACGAGATCGGGCATGTTGAGCAGTTCCTTTACGCGACCGAGGCTCTCCATCAAGGCGGGGATACTGGCCCCGTTGACGTATAGGAGCATGGCGGGAGATTTGGCACAGATTTCGGCGGCGGGCAGGGTACCACACAGGACGGGCCACTGGTGCCACTTCAAGGCATTGCCGCGCCGTGTGCTTCCGTCTTTTGCACCTTCGACGGTAATGTCCCCGAGGGATTTGACTTCCGCCGGGGCCAGATTAAAGGTCGCGGACTCGCCGCTGCTGTCCGCCCCGGACCGAGCCGCGAGCCGCTGAGGCACGCCCGGCACGACGGCGTTCCAGCGAAAGGCACCGTCCTTGCCGCTGAAGGCCTGCCACAGCAGGATGGCGTCCGCCGCCGATTCACCGGGGAAGAAAGCACCCGCCGAGACGCCCGCCACCGCGCGACCCCGGGCATTTACCGTTCGCCCTTCCACGGCTCCCGCATCGAAGAGTTGGACCGTCCCGGGTGCGCTCTGGGATTTCTCCAGGGTGAACAAGGCGACACCATTTGAATTGGGGTCATCCACGCGTCCGAGCAGGGCCCCACTGGCCGGGAATTCCTCCAGATGAATGGTTGCGAGGCCCTGGGCGTCCGCCACGTGCCAGCCAATCTGCATCGGGCGCAACAGACTGACCAAGGCCCCCGGAACGGGCGAACCGTCTTCGCGCACGATTTGCACCTGGTACGCCGGCAGCGGGCGGAGCCACATTCCGGGCAGCTCCACGTCGGCACCTTCGCGAATGGTCGTCTTCATATGCTGGGTATCGGGCGGGAAATAGCCCGGCGTCGAATCGAGCCGGATGGCGTTCTCTCCTTCGCCCGCCGTGAATTGAAAGTCCCCTCCCGGCCCGCTCCGAACGACAGCGGCATCGGAACCATTGGTCGTCAGGGTAATGCGTACGTCGCGGATCGGTTTTTCCGTAATGGCGTCTCGGACGTTGCCGCGAATCGTGCCAAAACCGGCCACGGCGAGGCGCACGCGTTCCACGTGTCGCTCGCCGGTGATGGTGAGTCGTTCCCATCCGGCGCTGCGCATGCCCGCGCCCTGGGCCTGATACATGTAGACGCCGGGCTTCAAGCGCATGGAGAACTGCCCGGTGATGCTGGAACTGGCGGTGGAAGTATCGTGGGGCGGCTGGGCATTCTGAATCAGGACGGCGGCCTGGGCTATGGCAATCTGGGTGGTGCGTGAGACTACTTCGCCCTCCACCAGAACACCGGGGTTCATGGTCACGCGCACGTTCGAGCTTCCGGCGACGGCGTCGATGAAGCCTTCCTGAGCGAAATTGGGGTGACCGATTTTCAAGTCCACTTTGGAGCCTGCGGGTGCGGATTCCAGCGTGAAGTTACCGCTTGCATCGGTAACGGGCTCGGGATAGCCGAACTGTTTTAGCTTCGCCAGCGGAATCCCCACCTTATGGGTGCCCTTGACCAGAAAACGGGTGATCCGTGCTCCTGCAACGGGCGCGTCCTTCACGCCGACAACAGTGCCCTGTACGGTGGCGGCCGGTTGAAGCGTGATCCGGATAGGGGGAATCTGGTCCGCCACTGCGACAGTCAGGCTCTGGCCGCCGAATCCGTAACCGGGCGCAACGGCGAAGAGGCCGACGGCTCCGGGTTTTACATCGGGAAACACAAAGTGGCCGGTATCTGAAGCGGCAACATCCAGCAGCGCCCCACCGAGCCCCGGCTCCAGGAATACCTGGGCGTGGGCGATGGGTTGATTGTCGGGGCCGGAAACCTGGCCTTCAATCGCAATCGCCCCCAGGGCGGTATATGCGGCCAACAGTGCGGATAGCAGGGGTGTCATATTCTCTCCTTCAATCGGGAGTCCCCATCGTATAGAAAAGTGCCTGCTTTATCCAAGTTTGACGCTGTAAACCGGCGGGAAGTTGACACTTGTGCGCTACCTCTCATAGAATGGCGATGCTTTTCAGGAGGGAATACTTGCGCAACGTCAACGTCAAATTTCTGCGTCCCGGCCAGATTGTGGCCGATGCTGTTACCAATGCCAATGGTGCGGTCTTGTGTCCGATGGGCTACGAACTTACGGAGCAGGCCATTCAGCGGCTCAAGAATGCCAACGTCGTCACCGTTTGTATTGAGGGGAGCAGCAAGCCTGGATTTGATATTGAAGCGCGGCAGGCTTCCCTAAACAAGCGTTTTGCAGGCATCAGCGATCCGTATCTTCTCGGCATCAAATCGATTTTGCAGAAGCGACTGGAGCGCCTGAAGGAAGAATATAGTTCCTGAAATAGGGCTCATCTGGTTTGAGGATACTTTTCGGTCCTTTCGGGAAAGTTACAGAGCATGTTGGCTACAACAAAAGAACAGAAGCACGAATGGACACGAATCCACACGAATAAAAAACAAGAAAAATATTTAACCTCAAAGGACTCAAATAGAACGATTGTAAGTCCACCTTTGAGTTCTTTGAGGTAAATTTTCATCTTTGTTACTTGAAGACCAGGCTGCGGACCTACGAAGTAGCCGATATCATGAGGTAAGTACCGGTTTCTTATTCGTGCGGATTCGTGTCCATTCGTGGTTAAAAATTTTAGTCTCGGACAATTTTTACTTCGCTAACGCTCACGTACGCAATAACCGGATGAACCTGAAATGGTTTGGCAGCGCAGCTATGCTGGCAGCGGATTCCTTTCGAGACCTGAGATATTACCCCGCTCCCTTTCGGGCCGGGCCTTGAATTGAACCAGCTATGTAGCGACTGGACTCGTCCGGCTCGCGTTTGGGATCCACAGCGAATGGCCCTGTCAGCCGAATTGCTCAAAAAAAAGGTGGAAGACCTTTCCAGCCTGCCAACGCTTCCGGCCTTCGTATCCGTCATTTCGAGCATGGTGGATGACGACTCCACCGGCGCGCAGGAAATCGGCGACATCATCCAGCGGGATCAGGTGCTCAGCGCGCGACTGCTCAAACTGGTCAACTCCCCCGTCTATGGTTTTCCCCGTCGCATCTCCTCGGTTACCCACGCCCTGGTATTGCTGGGATTCAATGTGGTCAAAGGTCTCGTGCTCACGACCGCGGTCTTCAGCGATTTGGCTAAGGAGACCAGCGGCCTGTGGAAACACAGTCTCGGCACGGCGCTCCTCAGCCGCCATATTGGCCGTGAACTGGGCGTACTGGATCCCGAAGAATGCATGGTAGCGGGTCTACTCCACGACCTCGGCAAGGTTATCCTCGCCCACCTCGCCCTTCAAGACTATCTGGCGGTCATGGCCGAAGCCCACCGCCGGGGATGCCACGTTTCTGTAGTGGAGCAGGAGGTGTTCGGCGTCGACCACAGCCGTATCGCGCTCTGGCTTGCGCTACGCTGGCACCTTCCCGAGCGCCTGACCGACGCGCTCACCTATCACCATCACCCCTCCCGTGCGAAGGGCAGCGTCCAGATGGCGGCCATTGTCCATCTGGCGGATATCCTCGCGCGGGTGCAGGAGTACGGAGAAGCGGGCGACGGGACCCTGCCCGAATTGGACCGGGAGGCCTATGAAATGCTGGGCTTGAGCCTGGAGCAGATTGACCGCATCATGATCGCGGCGGACGAGCAATACCAGCAGGGCGCGGATGTCTTCGCCTCCAGCGGGCGAAAGGGGTGAGCGTGGCGGAAACGGGCCTCATACTTGTCATCGATTCCGAGGTCAATACGAACAGTGATGCCGTCTCCATTCTGGAGAACGCGGGCTATTCGACCACGATCGCGGCCCGCCCCGGGCTGATACAGGCCATGATTCAGGACACCCCGCCCCACTGCATCATCGTCCCTTTTGAACTCCAGGGTACCGCGCCCGGCACGACCATGGCCGAGGATCTGAAGAACGATACGATTTACGGCCACCTCCCCATGCTCATGACCCTGAGCCGGGAGGACCTTCCCTCCGTCGACTGGGTGAAGCTGAAGGTGGACGAGTTTCTGCTGACCCCCTATGGGCCCGAGGAACTGCTGGCGCGGGTGCAAATCTGCCTGGCCCGGGCGCAGCGGGATCTGAATGCAAATCCCTTGACCGGACTGCCCGGCAATATAGCGATAATCCGTGAGGCGGAGGCGCGGCTGGGGCGCGGCGACGCCTTTGCCGTGGCCTATCTTGATCTTGACCATTTCAAGCCGTTTAACGACAAATATGGCTTCATCCGGGGCGACGAGGTGCTGCGCATGACCGCGCGGGTCGTGGTGAATGCCGCCCGCGCCACAAAGAGCGACCATTCCTTCGTCGGCCATGTCGGCGGAGACGATTTTGTTTTAATTGCGCCGTCTGAATTGATCGAAGGAGCGTGCGAAGAAATTCTCCGCAATTTTGACTTGCTCATTCCGAATTTTTACGATGAAGAAGACCGGATCCGGGGGGCGATTCATTCCATCGATAGGCAGGGCAACACGAGCACGTTTTCCACGATGACCTGCTCCATCGCCGTGATCGATACCGCCGCCCATGCCGTGAAACACGTGGCGGATATCAGCGCGCGGGCGGCGCAGGTGAAGAAGCTCGCCAAATCGATCCGGGGTTCCACCACCTGTTTCGACCGCCGCACCTGAGGGGGGGCTCAGCGATAGGCCGCCGCGACTTCCTGTTCGAGCACCGCGTAGGTCTTTCGGAAGTTGGCATTAAGCGCTTCCTCCCCCTTCATGCCTTCCTTCAGGTTGCGCAGCATGGGTACCAGCCGCCGCTGGCCGTACTTGGTCCACAACAGGTTGACGGTGGCGTGGGCCTGGGCATAGGCCAGGGCGAGGGCGTCGGGGTTCAGTTTGTGCAACTGGCTCCCTTCCAACTGGCTGAGCGGAGACGTCAACTCCTGGGCATAGGCCGCCTGCAGCATCTGCGTCCGGACGGGATCGATGCCGCGGGAGAGAGTCTCGGCCAGCCCTTCATTGAGCCACCAGGGCACGTTGGCCCCGACGAGTTGGCGCAGGGCCACGTGAACATACTCATGGTTCAAGCGCCGGGAGAGATCTTCTTCATCCAGGGGTCTCCCCTGCTCGTCCGTAACGGGGACACGAATCTTGCCATCGAATAGGGCGCCCACATGGCTATCGAGCTGGGTCGCTTCGGCGAACTGCTCGGAGCTGTAGAGTACGACCTTGACCGTTTCCGGCGGGTACACCCCACCCAGCTTGCGTCCGACATCCGCATAGGCACGCTCCAGAATAGAGAGGATCTTGAAGCGAGTGCTCTGGGGCAGATCGCCGGGATAGCTCAACTGGAAATGGCGCGTTCCAGAACTGTTGAAGTTCTGCTCGACAATCTCTTCCCGGAAGAGTTTGTCGTACTTCTCGCGAAGTCCCGGCCAGTCGGGGCGCATTTCGAGCACGTAGTCCCACTGGGCCCGGGCTGACGGCAGGTCATTGTCCTGATAGTAGGCTTCGCCGAGCATGAAATGGGCTTCAACCAGCCCCGGTTTCAGTTCGATCGCTTCTTCGAGGCGGAAAATGGCATCTGAAACCTGATTGAGTTTCAGGTAGTAGGAGCCGATCTGAACCAGCGGCGAAGGATTCTCAGGGTGGATGCCGATGGCGAGAACCAAATGGCGCACGGCCTCCTGATTCTTGCCTTCTTTCTCGAGAATGCTGGCGACTTCCTGGTGAGCATTGCACAAGTTGTGCTTGATGACGTCGTTATCGGAGGAGAGTTCGTAGGCCTCTTCAAAATAGGCAACGGCTTCCGAAAATCGCTTCTCGTTGTAGGCGGCAATGCCCAAGTCATTGAGTTGGGCGGCGGATCGGGCGTACGCGGGTAAGGCGGCCAGTAAAATAAGAGCCGCCGCGATCCAGCCTGAGTACGCCCTGTGCCCCATCGGCCATCAGCCTCCGGGAATGATTGCTACGGCCTCAATCTCGACCTGGATATCCATGGGGAGGCGCGCCACCTCGACGGTGGTGCGGGCTGGGAAGTTCTCCGTGAAGTAGGTTGCGTAGACGGTATTGAAGGCCTGGAAGTTGTTCATGTCTTTCAGGAAGCACGTTGTCTTGACAACGTGTTCCATGCCCGAGCCCGCATCGGTAAGCACCGCCTTGAGATTCTCAAGGGTGCGCACGGCCTCTTCTTCAATCGTTCCGGGTTGCGCGCCACTGCCATCTTTGGCGAAAGGGCCCTGGCCGGATACGAACAAAAGGTTTCCCGCGCGAACGGCGTGGGAATAGGGGCCAGCCGCAGGGCTGGCGTTTGGGGCAAAGACGCATTCCTTGTTCATGTAACTTCCTTCAGATTCTGCTGTATCACACCTGCTTGTTATTAGAAGGTATCATGCGGGGACGGGAGCGGTCAACCAAAGCGGAATTTTGCTCAATTTTGGCCTTTTTTCGCGCCGCATCGAGAATTTTCCCGTGAGGTCCGGTTGGGAGGCGGAAAACGGAAGAGGAGGGCTCACGCCCTTCGCACCCGATTCATCCGCCCCCGCCGGACAGACGGTATACGTCGTTCATCCACAACACGCCTCCGATTTGCCCTCAGGGTCATGGGATTCGAATTGTTCCAAACAATGGCTGCTGCAGAAGTAGAATGATTTTCCGTCCTTCTCCACGCGAATCGCAGTCGCATCGTCCACGGTCATGCCGCAGACGGGATCGATGGACATGGGGTTTTCTTCGCGCATGGCGTGATAACTTTCCTGGTTTGATCGGTTTCGGGTCGGCGCGATCCTGGAAAGGGCGTCACGTCGGGGATAGGCGCTTGTTGGCGGGCTGTCCGTTGCCCCGTGACGCGAGTATAGTTGGACAAAGAAGAGTCCCGGCAAAGCGTCGGTAAGGTTACCGTGTTGGCGTCGTGACCAGAGATGTTTGACGATGAGGATGAGAATTGCCCCGTGGGCGCGACGTTTTACTCGAGCCAGACGCGGTAACTTCGATCTCCGTCTGTGAAGGCGAAGAGCTCGTGCGGACGAAGCCCATTGGACGCCGCGCTTACGCGGATGGCCACGAGATCGATATTCGCCGCCTGAATACGGGCGAGTGTCTCATCGGGGATGAGGTCTTCCAGAAAGATAGTCTGGCTTGCGGGAAAGGAAATGGTGAAAATCGGGTGGCCATTTTCACAAGCCTGTACCCGGAGGTACTGCGCCAGGGCCCGGAAACCCGTGGTCGACCCCGATACCTTCGGACTGGAAGGAAGATCAAGATGGCGCGCTTCCTCGCAGAGGGCGGGATCTACGACGCGCATCAGCACGGGTAGCCATGACTGGGAAACCCCCAGGATTTCCAGTTGCGTCATGAGTCCGCGAAACGCGCGCAGCAAGAGGAGCAGATTTGCAGGGCCGGCCGAGCGGAACCACCACTTGAGTTCACCCAGAAGCCGATCGACCCTGTTGCGAAGATCCCAGGTGTGGATCTGGAAGTTGGTGGGGCTTGTGAAGGGTTCCAGGAGGATTCGCGAGAGTACGGGGAGGAGTTCCTCAATGTGCTGGAGCTTGGCCGGATCGAAGCCCATGGCCTCAAAGCAGGCCATCGGATCGGTTTCGTCGTTCTCGATTGCGCCGAGGATCAGCTTCAGGAGCCCCAGCCGGGCCCTGCGTTCAATGGGAATGGTGCAACCAAAATCCAGCAGGACGACCTCCGGGACGCCGGCACTATTGCGGCGATAGCGGTAGTTACCGGAATGGGGGTCGCCATGGATCTCACCGTGATGGAAAAGACTCTGAAACAGGGTACACATCAGAATCAAGCCGACCTTTCGGCGGTCCTGACCCAGCCAGTGTCCAATAGACGCCAGCGGAAGTCCCTCCTCCCAGGACTGGACCAGCAAATTTTCCGCTGTGAATTCGGGGTAGACCCGCGGGATCACGAGTCCCGTGATGTTCATGCGGGCGAGGAAATCCTGCTGGCGCTGACACTCGCCGCGATAGTCCAGTTCCGCGTGAAGGTCGTCGGAAAGAACGCGCTTGTAGCTCTCCAGATCGAAGCCCCAGGTGCGGGCGGGACCGAGACCCGGCAGGAGGTGCGCCAGTCGCAACTCCGCCTCCACGGCGGAGACGATTTCGGGATAGCGCACTTTGACCGCGACGGTCTCGCCCGACTTCAGCGTTGCGCGATGGACCTGCCCCAGGGAAGCGGCAATCCCGACGGGCTCCATGGAGACAAAGGTGTCACCGAGCGGCCCTCCGAGGGCGGCTTCGATCTCGATCTGGATCCGCTCGAAGGCGACCGGATCAACGCCCGAGGTAAGGGGCGCGAAGGCATCCCCTTCCCCACTTTCCGCCATGAACTGGCCGATCTTCATCGGTATGCCTTTGGCATCAGCAAGGAGAGAAGCGAGCGCCCTTTGCGCCGCGATGCGTTCATCGCCCGAGGTGGTCGACGTTTTTCGCGCCGCCACCGCTATGCGCGTGATCGTCGTGGCGCGCCGGATCGTTTTGGACAGCTTGTTCAGCATCGAAACTTACTCATGTTGAGCGCTCAATGGGCGGCATGGGCCACAGGACAGCCGCCCGCGGCCAGGGGCGGCTCGGGGCTACCGTAGATTTCGTGGTGCGGGCGTCCGGACAGGATTTGCTCTTTTCCCCAGTCGGTTACTTTCTTGAATTGCTCCGATGCGGTAAAGGCCCGAAATGCCTGCTCGTCCGTCCACTCGGAAACGATGAGATAGGCATTGGGCTTGAGCACGTCCTTGAAGAGGGCAGATTTTCCGTGGCCCTCCATCTCCTCCATGATTTCCAGGACACTTTTGAAAACAGACTCAAACTGGCGCTCTTTGCCTTCGAGAACGTCATAGTTCATTCCGATGGTAATCATTGTCACGCACCTTCCTGCGGGCTGCTGCTGCCCGGACGGTTCTTCGAAATGGTGAGCGAAGTTACCCGTGGTTGGGTTCGCACTTCGCACCGCCTGCGAGGACTACGATATGACACACCCGAGTCCTTAGTACAGTTTCCCGCATCTCGCTGGCGCTGCAACTCCATTCTGGTGACACCCGGACATGGGGTCGTCGGTCGGGCAACGGGCGGAGGTGCCTCCGATATTCACCCCGGCAAGGCCCCGTATAGGAACATGGAGAGCGACGGAGCGTCGGCTTCGCCCGTCGAATCGGGCATGGGCGATCGCAAGTATCCGGGGAAGTGCAGGGTGGCACGTACGGATTCCAACGCATCAGTCTGGGGAGACGCGTCCGTCATACAAAAGGTCGCGGGCTTGGTCGGGTCCAATATGGGTAGACTCAGGAGCAAATTTGCGGTCTGGTCCCGATTTATTTGCTCGATTGTGAGCGAGGCACCGTGGCCAGTGAATTCTACGGCGACCCATCGCATCATGGCACCTGCGGGAAGGGCCTGAATCAGTTGGAATGCTTCGGGGTGGTTCATCCGGATAGGGATCGTCTCGCGGGAGCAAGAAATTTCGCGCGCTGGTGGACTTTTCAACAGGTGGAGGCGCACCAGGATGTCCGAGGGGGAACCGTTTGGAAGAGACAAGCGGAGTTCTGTGCCGTCCGGCACTGGAATCCCCTCGTCGCTACTCCACTGTGCGGGTTGTTCGGATTCGAGGGCACCGGCGATGTAGTGACGTTTGCCGGGAACTTCGGGATCCAGATAGAAGAGACTTGCGCCATGCGACGGGCCTTTCAACTGAATAGCATTGATCCAGACTTCCTCGGCGATAGTCGGCACGAGTTCCCATTCCCGCGTGCCGGGGATATCCCCTGCTTCGCCAGCCCCCTCCAAGCGGAGTTCGAGGCTGAAAGCTATGTCAGGCTCATTATGCCCTTCTTCGACTACGGTGGACGAAATAACCGCGTCCGGAAACGTAATTGCACACCCCTCGGCGGGTACGTGAGACGTGGGCGCTTTTCGACCCGCGAGGACCGCATCCAGCGCCTCTTTCAGATCGTGGCGCGTTGCGGTCGGGCGAATCCCGCCGAGGCGGTACTGGTCGTCAATTCTCCCGTGGTATACGGCGACCAAATCTTTGTCCAGAACGGCCACCTCGGGTGTACGCGTGATGCCCAGGGTTTTCACCGGCGAGAATGAACTATCCTTCAAGATAGGGTAGGAAATATCGAAATCCCGTGCGAACCCGGCGATATCCTGAAGCGTGTCCGCCGGACTCGCGTTGATGCCGATAAAACGGACACCTCGCGCGCCATATTCATTCTCGAGTTGCGCGATCCTCGGCATGTATCGCCGGGCAACGGGGCAGGTGTTGGAAAAGAAGAAAAGGACCCAGGCCGGCGTCGCTTCGTCGCCCTTTAATGTGACTTCCCGATCATAGAGGTCGCGGAATCGGAGTTCCGTCAGCGGCGGAACAGAGTCGGCCGCCACGCGAAGCATGGACAGCAGGGCGATGGTTATGAGCAGTGCATGCTTCATGGCTTTTCCTCGACAAGCGGCCAGGCCGATATTCCGCCTCAACTTGACTCGACACGGGCCAACAGGGTAGATTCTACGCCCAGCCGCGAAGCACCTCATCGCGGTCGTTCCACTCTGGACGAAGCCCTCCCCAACCATCTTAACCGCCGGGAAGAGTCATGACCAGTCCGTTCGCCGTTGCGAAAGTAGATGAAATTGAATCCGGCAAATCGATAGCCCTCACATGCAACCACGAATCGGTGGCCATCTTCAACATCGACGGCTCCTTTTTTGCCTGCACCAACCGGTGTCCCCATGCGGGCGCGCCGCTGCAGAACGGGTTTCTGAACGGCACGGTGGTGACCTGTCCGTGGCACGGATGGCGATTCGATTTGGCCGCCGGGCCCGATGCGCCCAAGGACGGCGTGATCCGATACCCGGTTACGATAGAGAACGGCGAAATTCTGATCCATATGCCGGTTGCCGACTGACGGGGCGGATGCTCCCTGAATCGAAAGGAAAGAACATGCTGGTACACACTGTATTTTTCTGGCTGAAGCGGGATCTGGATCCGCCGCAGCGTGCCGCCTTCCGTACGGGTGTTGACTCCCTCTGCGGCATTGAATGCGCGGAAGCCGTGTATGTGGGTACACCCGCCGCGACCGCCCGCCCCGTTATCGACCGTACCTACGACATCGGCCTCACGGTGGTGTTGAAGGATATGGAAGCCCACGATGCGTATCAGGTGGATCCGATCCACAAGAAGTTTGTGGATGACTTCGGAACCTACTGGGAACGGGCATTGATCTACGACGCCGACTAAAAGTTGGACGATTTCTTCAACGGCCCCCCCATTCCCAGGAGGCGCGCGGCGGCCACATGGCCCAGCCGTTCCGCCGTAGCGGCGGGATCCAGACCCTTGTAGTGGGTCCCCAGATCGCCCCCCCTTTCGATCAGCAACTTGAGGATACCCACGTCCCCTGCGGATACCGCCTCATGAATCGGGGACTTGCTGTTTTCGTTGCAGACGTTCGGATCGGCGCCCTTTTCCAGCAGCAACTTCACCATGGCGAGGTTGCCCTGCCGGATGGCAAGAAGGAGCGGTGTCCAGCCGTGGGATTGGGTGCGCAGGTGTACATCCCTGGGATGCTCTTCGATGCGCTTGCGCAGTAGCCCGATGTCGTTGCTGAGAATGGCATCCATGACGTTGGGGGGCGTTTCCACCTGGAGCCCGTTGATGGCCAGTTCGTTCAGCTTGGCCGCAAGGCGCCCGTGGTTTTCCCGCAAGGCCGTTGTGGCCAGGTTGAGGCCCTCCGCTGTCGACTGGCGTGGATTGGCCCCGGCTCCAATGAGGACCATGGCGCTCTCGTAGCCACCGGCTTTGACCGCGAGTTGAAGGGCGGTCTTGCCCCGCTCGTCCCGGGCGTCCACGACGGCACCGCGCTCGATGAGCCACCTGGCCAAACTGGGATCGTGTTGCTTGACGGCCAGCATCAGCGGCGTGGTGCCGTTGCGGCTGGCCTGATTGACGTCGGCCCCCCAGTTGATGAACAGCTTGACCATCGCCAGGTTTTCCTTTTCCACGGCGATAAAAAGAGCTGTCCGGCCTTCGCTTTCCCGGTGCTCGATGCTGGCGCCCGCGAGGAGAAGTTGCTCCGCGATCTTATCGCATCCGTGTGAAGCGGCGGTGATAAGGGCGGTGATCCCGTGTTTGGCCTTGTGGTTGACGTCCGCCCCTTTCTCAATCAGAACAGCCACGGCCTCGGGGAGATTGTTCTTCGTGGCGCGGTACAAGGGGGTATCGCCTTTGCGACCCGTGCGGTCCACTTCGGCGCCATGGTCCAGCAGAAGGCGCATGATATCCACGTGGCCCTTCTCGGTGGCTATCAGAAGGGGCGTTTTGCCCTCGTCGTTGCGCTCGTCGACATTGTTTCCTTTGCCGATGAGATTGAGGCAGGTGGCGAAGTCGCCTTTATCGGTGGCACGGTGCAGTGTTGCGAAGAACCCCATTGGACTATCCTGTAGTTGTATTTGCCGCCATCATGCGCTATTGCACTCCCCACACCTTGTATACGATCAGCACCGCCAGAATGTCAAGTGATTCCCACATCCCGGAAGGAATTTCGGTTTTACCTCGACTGTGCCCGTCGCGTACAATGGGGCGTTCCGCAGGGTTGGCGAAGGGTGTTTTATCCCCGGTCGGAGCGCGCCACCTCCCCCCCCACGACTGGAGTCCGAAGTGAGTTTAGCGAGCCGAGACAAGATGTACCTCCCCAATTCCAGCACCTGTTTCGTGTGCGGTGAGGACAATGCTTCAGGCCTCCGCACCCGCTTTTATGTCGAGGAGGATCGCGTGAAGATGCCCCTGACCGCCGTGGAGCACCATTGCGGTTACGAGAACACCGTCCACGGGGGCATAGTCGCGGCCGCGTTGGACGAATGCATGGGCTGGGCCGCCGCACGGGCCATCCGGCGGATGTGTGTAACGGCCGAGCTGACCGTCCGCTATATTGACCGGGTCCCGGTGGCGCCGGACCTCGTGGTGGAGGCCGAAGTGACGAAGGCCCACAAGCGGATGGTCCATACCGAGGCGCGCATTGTCGATAGCACCGGCAAAGTATACGCCCGTGCCGAGGGGCGCTTCCTGCCCCTCAGCGCGGAAGAGACCCTGCGGGTGGACGATGCCCTCCTCTACCGCGGCGGTGAAGAGCGCGTATTCGATGATCTCCGGGACACCCAGGTGGTGCCCGGTATTTCCGGCTGATTCGGCCGCCCATGGCCACGCGCTCAGCGGTGCTGGCCGCCGTACTTCCCCCCTTCTATCGCAGCGTGGGATTCATGCCTGGTGTGGATTTTGGGCTTATCGATGAACTCCTTGAAGCCGATATTTCATGCTACCCCGACCTCCTGGCTTCGGGTGCGCCCCCCTTGCTGGATATTATCGTTGCCGAGGCGAGTGGCGCGGAACTCGCCGATTGGGCAACTTCGTTGCGTCGGATCCGGCTGCGGCTTCAGCGCCACGGCGCCGTGTTTGTATTTGCCGGGCCCACCGGCCCCGACGCCGACGCCCTGCTGACTGCTCTGCAGCCGCTGGGGTTCGGTTTCTTCCAGGGCTGGCATTGGGATGGCACGCCGGGGCCGCCCGCTCCCTCGGCGACAATTTACGACCAGGAATCCGCGCCGGCACTCTTGCGCTTTCAACGCTTCTCCTACGATCCCGTGGCCCACGCGCGGGAACACCTGCGGGAGATGGGCTTCGGCTATGCGCTGGCCGTGCTGAACGAAGTGCCGGAACACTGGTACACCAGCGATGAAGCCCGTGGACTCCACGAAGCCGAGCGCCTGGTCTGCCTGCTGACCCAGGACCGCCATACCGGTCCCCGCCTCCGCATGTTGCACCTGGTGTCCGCGCTGCACGCCTACAATCGTGCCTGCACACTGGTGCCGCTCCATGTGCCCGCCTACCAGTGCATGGCGGCCTTCTGGCGTGGGGTGGGACGGCCCGACATGGGACGGCGACTCCTGACCACGGTGGAAACGATTCTGCCCTCGCCCGTCGGGGCGGAATCGCTGGGTCGGCTCACCGGCGAGGGTCCGGCCAGCGTGGATTTCAGCTACCCCGTCTTCCAGCCGGAACACCCGCTGCGTATCCTCTTCCTGTGTCATCCTGAATCGGATTATGGCGCCGATGTGCTTTTCGATGGACTACGCAGGGTGCTTGGTGCGGACAATGTGGTTGGGTATCCCTGGAAACCAACCCTTCACGGCGAGAGCCCCGAGCTGGCCTTCGGCTACCCCTGTTTATTCAATTGGCCCGATGCGCCCGTGCCCCTCGTCGAATTGGAACAGGAACTTTCCGAGGGGCGTTTCGATGTGATTCTCCATTGCGATGCCCACGGCACGCTGCCCGTCGAAGATACGCGCCGACTTCTCGACGCCGCCGGGAATACCCCCGTTTTCCTGCTGGATACCTGGGACGAATGCGGGAATCTGCAGGAGATCATTCCGGAGCGGGATGGCATCCGCCATGAAGCGGGCTACTTCAAGCGGGAAATGGTCGCAGGGCTGGACTACGGCCCCAACGCCTGGCCACTGCCTTTTGCCTATCCTGAGGACCGTTTCATGGAACCCGATGAAAGCGGGGAGCGCGCGGGTGTCTTCTGGGCTGGGAAGCTGATTGGCGGTGCGCGTCGCCTCCTGCTGAGCTGGCTCACGCCGCAAGTACCCATCGCCGGGGCCTGGGGCACGCCCTACACCCAGGCGGACTACGCGAACTTGCTGCGGCGGCACGCGGTGGGCCTGTGCTTCTTCGGGAACGGCTTCGACACGGTCCGCTACTGGGAACTACCCGCCCACGGCGTCCTGCTGCTGGCCGAGCGTTCGCCGCTCGTCATTCCGAACAACTTCGAGGACGGTGTCCACGCGGTTTACTTTGACCATGCGGCGGACTTGCTGGAGAAGACCCGCTACTACCTGGCCCATCCGGCGGAGGCGGCCGCGATTGCAAGCGCGGGGCATGCGCATGCGCGGGCGTTTCACACGGGAACCGTGCGGGCGCGACAGTGCCTGGGCGTGATTCAGGCGCGGCTGGCGGAGTGCCACTCGGGGTCGTAATCGAAGGTTGGGAGTCGGGTATACTCCCGTGGTCCATCTTGAGGGAGTCGAGAACCATGAAATTGTGGGCCCTGACCGTCGCCATATTACTGAGTTTCACTGCGCTATCAGAAGCCGTTGCGCAGGCTGCAGATACGGACACCGTTCCCACCCTCTACCTCTATGCGGAACGGGATCGTTCCGTCTGGTTTGATCTGTACATCCACCCGGAACCTGCGGAGCCCGAGCGGGTCAGTGCCGCCCTGGCGGCGATGGTCTCGGACGAAGATCCCGAAAGTGTGGCGGGTTATTACGACGGCTTCGACGAAGACGATGGAGCGAGTTGGTCGGGGTATTGGAGCGATGCCCTGAGCTCGCGCGAAATGTTGGTCACGGGGACGATCGAACTGGAGCCGCTACGCGCGATCCTGACGGATCTCGGCGCGTCCACGCTTGCCGTGGAGATCTACCTGCCGGATGCCGGCCTGATCCAAGCCACCTGGAGCGACGTCACGGTTGTGATGGAGGGCGACAATCACTGGAACTCATCCGCCCTGTCGCTGGACACGCCGATACCAGCGCTTAATCTTACCTTTGGATTTACGCCCGGCATCCTGCTGCTGTGGTACGCGCCCCTGTTGCTGTGTTCAACCCTTCTCCTCGGATATGCCTGCTTTCTGCGACGTGCAGGATTGAGTCGCCCCCTGGATGAAGCCGGTTTCGCCTGTTTCGCGTGTACGCGGGGCTCGCTCTACAGTATTCTCGCGTATTGGCTGGCCTTGCTGGCGATCAGCCGCAGTTGGAATCCCCTCTTGCCAATCGAGTTTGGCTGGGGGACGACCTGGGTGGAATTGACCGGTGTGCTCCTGAGGGACGGGGTGGTGGTGTCTGTTGCCACCGTCATGAGCGTGTGCGCGCGCATGATTGTCTTCCCGGTTTATGCGCGATTTCCAGAGGCGACGTGGACCCGACGCGATTTTGTTGTCCAATGTCTGTGGGCTTGTGGGCTGGCGGGCCTCATGGTGATGTGCTTCGGAGCGATGACCTATTATCTGGTCGAGTCGCCGGCCCGCGCTGTGGCGCTCGCCGTGTTCACAGGCATGGTCAGCGCCGCAGTGTACTGGCAACTCCTCCATTCCATGGGGCTTGAGTTTGAGTCACTGGAGGCTGGACCGCTCCGCGAGCGTGTGGATGCCCTGGCGCTGGCAGCGGGCATACCCCGGCTGAACGGGGTTTACCTGATCCGAATGGGGAAAGCGCCGGTGCTCAATGCCTTCGCAGCAAATAACCTGCGTGTCCTCGTCACTGACTATCTGCTGCGCCGCTTGACTCGCCGCGAGGTGGACGCCATCCTCGCGCATGAGGTCAGCCACCTGAAAGGACGTCATCCCGATCGGCTTCGCAATATCCTGGCCTTGAATTTTGTCCTCTTAAGCTATGGTTCCGTGGCACTCTATCTGGTTGGGGCGGCCGTTGTGGAACAGTTCATCGCGCTGCCCTACGGAGCGACTCGCCTGATGGCTATCCTGCTGGCGGCCCTGCCGGGTGCGGTGCTTGCGCAATATGTGCGCCTGCGCTATGCGCGGCGTTTCGAGCGCGAAGCCGACGACGGGGCGCTCGCGCTGCTCGGTGACCCGGAGGCCCAGATCGCCAGTCTGGTCAAGGTGACGCGCATGAACCACATGCCGCTCGTGTGGGGCGGAAAGTGGCGTGAGCGCATGATTACGCACCCCTCGACACGGGCGCGTGTGCAGCGGATCGCGGAACAGGGCCAAGTTCCACCCGAGCGTGTGGAGGCCCTGCTGGCCGGCGGGAGTGCCGCAGGCAGCGACGACGTGGGCCTGGACTACATACATGGAGGCGCAGGCGCACATCGCCGACGCTTCACGACGGAGTTCAAACTCAAGTTGATCCGTCTCAACGGCTATGTCTATCTGGCCCTTCCGGGGCTTGGCGCAACGGTCACTGTCGCGCTTTGGACACTGGGCGTACCGTCCATTCCGGGCTGGACCGCGCTTCCCTTCGCCGTGGTGATCGCGCTGGGGCTTTGCGTTCTCTACCAGAATCGGGCCGCACTGCGGGGCTATTCGGAACTTGCCCGGCAAATGCGCGAGGAGCACTCGCAGGCCCTGGCCGGCGAGGCAGTGCACTTTGTAACCTTCTCGCCGAATGCCGATGCGCTCTTATACGATGGGTTCCAGAATTGGGATGTCGGACTGCTGCAATTCAACGAAGCAGGCTTGCAGTATCTTGGTGACGGAACGGCGTTCAGCCTGCCCCGCCCCGAAATTCAAACGATTGACCTCGTCTCCCGTGCCAACTTCATCATCCCGTCGCTCAGCATCTACCTCACCTGGCACGACCCGGAAGAACCGGAAGTGACACGGACCTTTCTGTTTCGGGCGGCGGACGCGAACAGCCTGCTTTCCATAAACAGAGCGACTCGGGTGCTTTATCGCGGACTGGTGGAATGGAACGACAAGTCAGACGACGGGAACTTTGTATCCCAAGAGCAAATCCTGCCCCCACCGGGAAAACTGATCGTGAAAGGACAGCGTGTTAGTGATGTGTGCAACGGGCGTATGATGCTGGGCGTCGGTGTGAAATACGCCCTGTGCGGATTCGCCACCGCCCATGCCTTCGGCCTCCCAGCCCTTGCGCCCTTCGCAGGTTCAGCCGCCGGGGCAGCGCTCGCCACGGGCGTTGCGATGATGATCCTCATGGCTCCACTTTGGCGCTTCGGGCGAATCCATCAAGCGGAGTGAATCAGGTGCCGCCTGAGACTTCCAGCACGTCGAGGGGGATCCTCCCATGCGTGGATTCGAGGCGGACGGTGTGTCGACCAGCCGCAAGCCCAACCGTTTCGAAGCGCAGGGCACTGGATTCCGGGGCGGTTGCTGCGTAGTCGATGTCTGTAATGAACTGGCCGTCGATGAAAAGCTTCGCCTTGCCGAATTCCGGGCCTCGGGGCGCGAAGAGAGCGATGCGTGTGCCTTCCATGTTCCACTTGGCAGTTACAGCATCCGCTACACTGACCGCGCCAATTCCGTAGGTGAAGTGCGGATTGTCATTCACCACCTCCCACGCCGTGGCCAACTGGGCAGCGCTGAGGGTGCCTTCGGACCATAGGTAGCGACGCGTGGCAGGGCCGAGATCGCCGTCAATGGCAAATTTCGACACGCGGGCATGGCTGTTGGGCTCCAGCAGTAGACCGAAAGCCCCGGAGGTCGCAGCGAGAGGCCCCTCCCATGCTTTCGCCTCGCCAAAGTGAAGGGAAAGCTGCCCCGCACCGCTCCATGCGAGCTTTGCGATCGTCTTTTCCGATGCGGTGAGCGTGCCTTCGGCGGTAGCGACAATCTCGCCCGCGTCACTCGCGGTTATAAGCCGCCAACGCGTTTCGTTCAGTTCGAGGGCCTGATAACGCGTCCGGGTCAGGGGGTGAAGCGAAGCGTCGGATCGGGGTTCATCGGGTCCAAGGGGCATGGTGGCCCCCCAGAGGATGCGGACCGTGCCGCGCGCCGTCAGGGTCACTTCTATCGATTTTGGAATTCCGGCCCGCTTCAACAGCGCCAGACTGGGTCCGCGATGGGCGCTGGTGACGAAGCCCTGATCGGCGTAGGGCTGTTTCCAGGGACGGCTGGCGAGATTTATCGTACCGAAGCCACCGGGATCCCGGCTGGGAAAAAGCACGTTGAAGATGCCGTCGCGATCCACGAAGCCGGTGAAGGCCTGGCCCCAGATGCCGTCGTGCTCGTTTTCCAGAGGTTCGGTATGCCACACGGAACCGAGTTGGTGCAGTTCCCAGGCGGCGGGGTCCATGGCGGATTCGAGGGGGACGCGAAAGACCGCCTGAACGTTGCGGTTCAACGCCACCGACGTCGCGGGTGCGTAGAGATAGCCCTCCCGGGCGAAGGACGGGTGAAATTCGAGGAGGGGCGGGTGGTAGGTGTCCCCTTCGGGATGGAGCAGCAGCACGGCTTCGGACCAGGGGCCCTCGGGATCCTTCGCGGTGCGGCCAAGATAGGCCCAGCCGAAATGGGGGCCCGAATCGGTCAGGGTCAACACAAGCCAATCGTTCGCCCGACGGATGAGGGTCGAGGCGTATTGACGACGATACTTCCCTTCCAGCGCGGGCTGGTTGCGGGTCGTCCAGATGGGTTTCGTGCTTCGATGGAAGGGGCCTTCGGGCTTCTCGGCCCAGGCATAGCCCACGCCGCTGTTGTGGGTGTTATCGGGGTTGAAAATATCTCCCCACTTCGTGCTCTGGGTGAGCCAGTCATAGACCAGGTGATACTTTCCATCGGCGAAAACCACGGACACGTCGGGCGCATGCCCTTCGGGTGATTGCTCGCCCTCGAAGGTGTGGGGTGCGTCGGGAAAGATGGGTCTCAGGTCTTCCCAGGTCGCACCCCGGTCCGTAGATCGCGAGACGGTGCACAACATGGGCACGTCGGCGGTGTAATTGCGTCCGTAGTGGCCTATGTAGCTGTACCAGTTTCCGCTGGCGGGATCTTCGAAAAGAAAACCATTCACAGGCCAATCGTGGGGTGCCTTGCCGCGAACGACGGGGTTTCCGGGCCGATGGGTGAAGGAATCAAATGAGGCTTCGCCATAGATCGGATGGGACAGCCAGGCCTCGCGCTGGAAGTGGTGGGCAAAATCCGTCGCCATCACGCTGTTCGCGGAGAGCAAGAGAGCGATCAGGAAATAGAATACGCGCAATGGACGAAACAAATCTCAAACCCCGTAACATTTTGCATGGCAGGGAAAAGTTTTCCCACAGATAGACACAGATAAACACAGATAAAAAGACAAAAAAACACTGATGTCCGGATAACAATTCGTGTAACTTGAATGGATTGACCAATTGGATTGACTGGAAAGTCTATTCGGTGTTCAAGAAAGCCTGCAACGCCGCTCCTTCTACGAAAAACACGTAGCGTAGAAGCTGTGGAATTGTGTAGTGTTTGCAGTTACTGTCTATCCGA
Source organism: Candidatus Hydrogenedentales bacterium (assembly GCA_942492815.1). Taxonomy (GTDB): domain Bacteria; phylum Hydrogenedentota; class Hydrogenedentia; order Hydrogenedentales; family JAEUWI01; genus JAEUWI01. The sequence continues at coordinate 2,564,266 of OW818658.1, forward strand.
AGCTTTTCAAGAGTGAACTAGTAATACAACAAACGATTGCCAAGCATCCAGATCAAGCTTTGTACTCTTATCTCTGTGCATCTGTGTCTATCTGTGGGAAAATCTTCCTCCGCAAGGTGCGGCAAACACGGAGACTCTCCCAACACACTCGCAGTTGCCCCTCTTCAGCATTATCTCAGCCGACAAGGGCCATGAAGCGCGCACGGGTTTCGGCTAATTCCCCGAGAATCGGGTGCTCCCACCCCTCTTCCAGGGCTTGGCCCATAGCAACGTAGTACCAGAGCGTGCCCTCGTGACCACCTTTGAACTGATTCCAATAGGCCGCGCCCCCGCTCGCCGAGTAGCTGCGTATCATGGACTGAATATTGTGCAGCTTGTCCGCCGCGAGAATCAGGCGCGCGTCCATGGGCGCGTTAGCGATCCGGGCAATATGGGCCTCCTTGCGGGGTCGCCAGTCTGGCTTCGGATCTTCCCAGGCATCGGTACAAGCCCAGACGAGATCCGCCACATTGTCGCGAAACTGGGCGCGGATTCGGTCGAGTACGGCCCGACCGCCCTGATCTTCCACGGCGTCGTGGAGGAGTGCGGCGATGAACTGCTCTTCTGTGCCGCCGTACTCGCCGACGATGGCGGCAACGGCGAAGAGATGGGTGATATAAGGTGCACCGCCGCACTTGCGCGCCTGGCGGCCGTGTAGTTCCTGCACGACCGTAATGGCGTCAATAATGCGTTCGGTATAGATCAATTCAGTGCCTCCCGGGAAAAACGCTCATCTTCGTCAATCAAAACAAGTCATCACCTCGATGGTTTGGGATGGCGGTGTCACAAAACGAAGCGGCCCCCTGATCGCTTATTTCCTCGCTTTAAGCCAGGCGATGAGTTTCTCAGGATGGTCCGTCTGAATGCCGTCTGTCCCCCAGGCCACGGCCTCTTCCCAGCAGGTCGGGTCGCTCTCGTCTACAATAACCACGGCACCGGCTTCGTGGCAGGTCTTGACAAAGTTGGCGGAAAACTGATCCCACACCGAGGCGATCGCCTTTGGCTGGAATTCCTGAATCAAAGCAGGAAGATTGGCCTCCGGACCCGGGTCCGGCATGGGAATGCAATCCGCGCAGTTCTTCTTGATGAAGTGTTGCTGTTCCGGATCACAGTACCAAAGGATGTCTTTCTCCATTTCGTATTTTGCGATGATCTTGAGGAGCACGGCGGGGTCGGCTTCCTTCAGATCCAGGTAGATACCGATCTTGCCCTTGCACAGGGTCAGGATCTCGTCAAAGGTGGGAATGCGTTCATCTTTCCATTTCGGGTCCACGCGGCTACCGATATCCATCGCCTTTAACTCGGCCAGGGTAAAGCTCGACACCTTGCCCTTCGCGTCTTTGGTATAGGAATCGACGGTGCTGTTATGCATACTGACGATCTCGCCGTCCTTCGTGGTGCGCAGATCGATTTCCACATAGTCGGCACCAAGATCGATGGCGCGCTGGTAGGCGGCCAGGGTGTTCTCGGGCCGGTCTTCGTGGGCACCCCGGTGACACATGACATAGACGCCGCCATTGCGCGGGGCGGGCAATACGTCGGATTTGAGGGGCACCTCCGCAACAACGGGAAAACAGAGGGCCAACAGGGCAAGGGATCGAATCATCATTGCAATACTCCTTTGGTCAGACCATGATTGTTCGTGTTCGGGGTGGCAAATGTCAACCGTTTGCGGCAATCTTCGACTTGATATTGGGGAGCGCTTCGGCCATTATTAAGGTACAGGCTAAACCCCCATACCGACCCGTTTTCGCGTTTGGTCGTTGAGAGAGGTTCACGTGAGTATTAGAGTGCTGAATATTGGCGCATGCGCCCTGGCCCTGGGAGCGCTCTGCGTATCCGCCGAAGCCCCGGCCCCCGCAGTGGATTACACCAAGGACGTCCACCCCATCCTGGCGGAGCATTGCTATTCCTGCCACGCGGGCGATAGCCGCAAGGGTGGGTTCTTCATGGGGAACCGCGACGATCTGCTCAAGGGCAGTGAAAATGGGCCGGTGGTGGTCGAGGGAAAGGCCGACGAGAGTCTGCTGCTCAAACTGGTAACCTCCCAGGATGAAGACCTTGTGATGCCGCCGAAGGGGCGGCACTTGAACGAGGCCGAGGTAGAAACGCTTCGCGCCTGGATCAATGCGGGCGTGCCCTGGGGTGAAGTCGCTGCGGTAGAACCGGCCTACCAGGCCCCTCTGATTCTGCGCTCTTCGCCGCCCAAGAGCAGCGCAAGCAATCTGGTTGACGCCTATATGGAAGACTACATCGCTGCCCGAGGTGTTCCGGCGACGTCGTTGGTCGACGATGCCACGTTTGCCCGCCGCGTCTATCTGGACATCACGGGGCTTGTCCCCACACCCGACGAACTTGCAGCTTTCTCGGCCGAGCAATCGGCAGACAAGCGGGTGGTCCTCATCGACACGCTCCTGGCGGACAGCCAGGGATATGCCGAACATTGGATGACCTTCTGGAACGACGTGCTCCGAAATGACTATCAGGGCACGGGCTATATCGATGGCGGGCGCAAGCAAATCACCGATTGGCTCTTTGACGCGCTCTACAACAACAAACCATACGATGAATTTGTGCGCAACCTTATTTCCCCGCAGGACCCCGCGTCGGAAGGCTTTATCACGGGCATCGTGTGGCGCGGCGACAACGCCGTGGTACAGCAGGCGCCCATGCAGGCGGCTATCAATCTCAGTCAGGTTTTTCTCGGGCTGAACCTCAAATGCGCCGCTTGCCACGACAGCTTCATCAATGACTGGAGTCTGTCCCAGACCTTTGCGCTGGCCAACGTCTTCAGCGACGAACCGATGGAGCAGGTGCGCTGCGAGACCAACCTGGGCCTTGCGGCGGACTACGGTTTCCTCTGGCCCGAACTGGGGACCGTGGACGGCACCAAGCCCCGCACGGAACGCATGGCCCAGGTGGCCAGTCTGGTGACGCGGCCGGAGAATGGCTACTTCACGCGCACGATTGTGAACCGCGTCTGGGCGCTCATGATGGGCCGTGGCCTTGTGGAGCCGCTGGACTCCATCGACCTGGAACCCTGGCACCCGGAGATGCTCGACGGTCTGGCGCTCGATTTCATCGCCCACAATTATGACCTTCGCCACTTGATTCGCACCATTGCCACGTCTCAGGCCTACCAGTGGAAGGCGGTTCCCGCCTCGGAGATTGCGGACGCGACCTACGTATTCCGCGGCCCCACGGTGCGGCACCTTTCCGCGGAGCAATACTACGACGCCCTGGCGAGCCTCACTGGGGTCTGGCAGGCGAATCCGAAGTTCATCCTCCCCAAGGACAAGACACCCGAAGAGATTGCGCGTCAGGAAGAAATTGCCAAGAAGGCCGCGGGCGGTATCACGGAGGGCGCGACGCCCGAAAGTAACACCGTCGCGGGCCGAAAGCAGCAGGTGCGCGCCTGGCGGGTACCCGTAGATCCCCTGATGAAGGCGCTTGGTCGCACGCCACGGGAGCAGGTAACCACGCGGCGCGAGACGCAGGGAACAACGCTTCAGGCGCTGGAATTGAGCAATGGCACGGCGCTGTATCAGCAGATTCAGTTGAGCGCGGAAGCGCTCCGCACGGAATGGCCCGGAACGTCCGAGGGCCTGATTATCGCGCTGTACCAGCACGGACTCCAGCGCAGTCCGTCCACCGAAGAGATCCAGTTGGCCCATGGTATCGTGGGCGATCCCCTGCGCCAGGAAGGTCTCGAAGATCTCCTGTGGGCCCTTGCCATGTTGCCCGAATTTCAATTGATTTACTGATTCCCACGTGGATCGGAGGATTACCCGAATGCCCATGAGACGACGAGACTTCCTGAAGACCGCCAGCGCCGCGACCCTCTCCGCGATGGCCGCAGGCGCGCCGCGTCTGGCCCAGGCCACGACCTATCCCAGCCTGCCGGTTCATACCCCGACGGCGGACCGCGTCATCGTGCTGTGGATGGCTGGCGGCATGGCCCACACGGATACTTTTGACCCGAAACTCTACACGCCCTTTGAGGTCGGTATTGATCCCGCCAAAGTGTTGAGTACTTTCCCCTCGGTCGACACCGTAATTGACGGCGTGAAGTTTTCCGAAGGACTCGAAAAGATCGGCCAGATCATGGATCGCGGCACGATTTGCAACACCTACACTGCGGGCGATTTGGGCTTCATCCTTCACTCGCGCCACCAGTTTCACTGGCACACGGGTTATGCGCCGCCCCAGACCGTGGCCGCGCCCCACATCGGCGCTTGGATCGCCAAAGCCTTGGGCCCGATCAATCCCGACATGCCCGCCTTCATCGATATTGGCCAGACCTTCAATGTGGGCGAAGCGGAAGAGCTGAAAGCCTTCCACACGGCGGGCTTCCTGGGCAGCGAGTATGGCCCCTTCATGATCCCCAACCCCGCCGATGCCATTTCCACCGTGCGCCCCCCCGGCGGCATGAGCATGGGTCGCTTCCAGGATCGCAACAAGTTTTTCAAGAAACTGGTGGAACAAAGCCCCATCGGCGAATATGGCAGCGACTATCAGCAGGAATCACTGTTGCGCTCCATGGACAGCGCCTACCGCCTGCTGACTTCCCCCGCATCGAAGGCCTTCGACCTGTCGCAGGAGTCGAAGGAAGTCTATGACACCTACAACACGGGGAAATTCGGTCTCGGGTGCCTCCTGGCGCGGCGTTTGTGCGAGGCGGGCGCGCGCTTCATCGAAGTGACCACGGAATATGAGCCCTTCAAGCGATGGGACACCCACGAAGACGGCCACACGCGCATGAAGGATCTCAAAGCCACCATCGACGCGCCCATCGCCAAGCTCATTCTCGATCTGGAAGAGCGCGGCCTCCTCGACCGCACCCTGGTCATCCTCGCCAGCGAATTCAGCCGCGACATGGTGACCGAAGGCAAGCCGGGCAAGCTAGTGAAAGACCAAGTGCCCGTCCCCCCCGCTCTGGCCGAGTTGAAACAGTATGGCATGCACCGCCACTTCACCGATGCCGGCAGCCTCCTCCTCTTCGGCGGCGGCATCAAAGCGGGCGTGAAATACGGAACGACCGCCGACGAGCGCCCCTGCAAGACCGTGGACAAACCCATCCACATCGGGGAACTGCACGCGACGATGTACCACGCGCTCGGAATCCCCGCCGACCACGGCTACACCACCGAAGGCCGCCCCTTCTACGTGACCAAAGATGGTTTGGGAAAGCCGGTGATGGAGCTGTTTGCATAACCGAGAAGTTGACTACGTTTTGGTAGTCTGAAGTGATTTCAGCTTGGCAACGTGAACTTGACCTTGCGAAGAGATCGTGCGCTCCCAGCCGTGCGCACTTTTGTTGCGATATCAAGACGTGGCGAGAAAAAGACGACTCGACAGCGTTCAGCCAACGTGCTGCAGAAGTTGATAGTACGCGACGCGTGCAATCCCGAATGGGATTGCACGCGTGCCATTTCTATCGGTGTCGTCTCGGGAAAGCTACTTGGTGAGTTTTTTCACTTCCGCAAGCAAATCTTCGTTCGAAAGCCGAATCTTGTAATCGGGATTGGAAAACACGAACTGAATCTTGCCAGACTTGTCGACGAGAAACACAGACGGGACGGGAAGCTGTCCCTTGTCGTGGCCCGTGTTTTCCACGAGCGTGTCGCGATACTTCGCGGCCGTTCCCGGGTCGAGTTGGAACGCGACTCCCATGGCCATTGCCGCGTTCAGCATGCTATCCGAGTAAATGGTGAAGTCGAAGCCCTGTTTCTGGGTGTTAGCCGCGATCTCGGGCTTGTCGGTCGTGATGGCCACAAGCTTCACACCAGCCTCTTTCATCGGCGCTTCGATTTCTTGCAACTTCTGGAGATGCTTCATGCAGAAGGGGCACCAGTGGCCGCGATAGAAAACGATGGCGGCGGCCTGATCCGCGAGGGCTTCATTCAGCTTCACCGTTTCCCCCCGGTCGTTTGTACTTCGACTGCCGGGAGTGTTGCGCCGACGGCCAGAGGTCTGGCTTCCTTCGCGCTCGGCGCAACGACGCCATCTTTCTCTTCCGAGACCGCCAGTGCCACGGCGGCCAGAATCAGACATCCGAACACCCCTGCGTAGTAGAATCCCCGATCGAGCATGGTACTGGCCTCCAAGGATGGTAATTAAGGGTTTGGGGTCACTTCTTCTTATCCATTCGCCATGATAACCGTCCGAAGTCAGGCTACGATTAGCTATTCATGAGAATTCGCAGCGTTCCCTTATCCGCGCAGAAGCCGCAGGCCGTTAAAAATCACCAGGAGAGAGGCTCCCATGTCGGCAGCAATGGCCATCCACAGGGTGGCGACACCCGCCATGGCCAGCGCGATAAATATCAGCTTGAGGCCGAGCGCGATGGCGATGTTCTGCTTGATGACGAAAAGCGTGCGCCGGGAGTGGCGGATGAGCCACGCAATCTTCGACAGGTCATCCGACATGAGCGCAATATCCGCCGTCTCGATGGCCACGTCGGTTCCCATGGCGCCCATAGCGATTCCCAGCGAGGCCTCGGCCATCGCGGGGGCGTCATTTACGCCATCGCCCACCATCGCCACATAACGGTGCTGCGCCATGAGCAAGCGCATCGCGAGCACCTTGCCTTCGGGCAGCAACTCGGCCTGAAAGCTGTCTACACCGGATTGGAGCGCGATGGCCTGGGCCGTGCCCTGGTTGTCGCCGGTCAACATGGTGACATGGGCGATCCCGGCATCCTTCATGGCTTTCACCGAGGCCAACAACTCTACGCGAACCGCGTCGCCCACGCTGATGAGGCCGCAAACGTGGGCGTCGTTACCGATAGCGATCACGGAGTGGCCCGCGTCTTCCATCGCCAGAGCGGTGTCGTGTATTTCGGGCGTTTCCGCGCCTTTCTCGTGCATCAGGTTGTGACTGCCGATCCAGAAGTTGCGTCCGCCGATGCGGCCTTCCGCACCCCGGCCTCGGAGCGATTGGAAGTCTTCAGCCGCCGCCGGGCTGATGCCTGCCGCCCGGGCCCGTGCGAGCACCGCGCGCGCGAGGGGGTGGCCGCTGCCCATTTCCAAGGCTGCGGCGCGCTCAAGCAGTTCCGCTTCGGTGTGGCCGTTCATGGGTGCGATCCGCTGCACCTCCGGCTTGCCCTGGGTCAGGGTGCCGGTCTTGTCGAGGGCGATAGCTTTTAAACGCGCGGGGGCTTCGAGGTAGGCCCCACCTTTGATCAGCACGCCGTTGCGCGCGGCGCAGCTCAAGCCCGCCACGATGCTCACCGGCGTTGAAATGACCAAGGCACAGGGGCACGCAATCACGAGCATCACAAGGGCTTGATAGAACCAGGGCGTCCACGCCGCACCCAACACTATCGGCGGCAATAGCGCAACTATCAGCGCCAACAGCATCATGGCGGGGGTGTAATAGCGGGCGAAGCGTTCCACCCACTGTTCAGCGGCCGCCCGGCGCTGCTGTCCTTCCTCCACCATGCGAACAATGCGCGCCAAAGTGGTATCGTCCGCAGCCGATGTTGCCGTAAATTCGATGGCGCCGTCTTCATTGATCGTACCTGCGTACACCGCATCGCCTAACCCCTTGGCCACAGGTACGGACTCGCCCGTGATGGGGGCCTGGTTAATCGTTGTGGTCCCTTTGCTCACCACGCCATCCAGCGGAATACGCTCGCCGGGCCGCACCAGCACGGTGACGCCCAGCGGCACCTGGGCCACGGGCTTTTCTTCGATGTCGCCATCGTTGGGGCAGATGAAGCGGGCCTTGGCCGGTGCGAGATCCATGAGCGCGCCGATGGCCTTGCGCGCACGGCCCACGCTCCAGGATTCCAGTAGCAGCGCCACGGCGAAGAGAAAAGATACCGTTGCGGATTCGAACCATTCGCCGATCAGCCCCGCGCCAATGACGGCGGTCACCATCAGGAGGTTCATATCCGGCCGCAGCGCCCGCGCGGCGTACCAGGCCTTGGGGAAGACAAACCAGCCGCCGGTGAGGACGGCGACTGCATAGGCCACGATGGTGACGACGGGCACATTCGCGCCCTCGCCGCCGGAGAATGCCGCATGCAGCCCCGCCTCCGCCGCGTGGATCAGAAAGCCAACGGCAATGGCCGCCGCGCTCAGGCCCGCGCAGATGACCCGTCCATGCCGCATCCAGAAGCCCTCCCCCGCCTGCTGCCGCGCCACATGATCGGACCAGCGCACTGCGCGCATGCCCGTCTTGTTAACGGCACTGATGATGGCATCGGCGGTCGCTTCGCCCCCTTCCGCGACCAGGCGACCGTTGAGAAGATCGAAAGAAAGCGTCTCCTCCGCTGCGATCCCCTCTAGCGCGCGCTTCAGGGTCGCGATCTCTTCGGCGCAACACATGCCATCGATTTTAAGGGTGAGCTTGTCCATAATTACTCCGATAGAACGTAACGTAAGTATGCGCTCCACCCGGTCGAAAAATCCAACGAGCGCGTGCAAACCCTAGTAAATAAAGGTGGATGAGGATGGGTTTTCAATATCGCGACGTTCACGCGCCGCTTGCCAAGCCGCAGCAGCCCGGTATATACTTGCGCCATGAAGTTGGGTAGCTCCATTACGCGCGTTCTCTTCGCGCTCTGGTTGTGCATCGGGACACAGGTGCATGTTGCCGTCGATCACGCGGCGATGTTCAACCATGTCGCCCACCAGATTGCAGATGTTCTGGAGCACGCCCCGTACGTTTCGTCCGACGAAGTTCACGCGTCGTCCCACGAGCACGACTCGCCCCACCACCATGATGCCGACGTGTCTCCGGTGCCGGGCGCGGATGTTCATATCGACACGCTTTGCTGTTACGAAACACCGAAGCATCAGCACCATGGTGGCGGTTCGCCCCACGCGCACCTGACCGATGCCCTTATCTCCGGGCCATCCCAGCGCAGTCTTTCATTTCTGCATGCCGCGGTACTTCCCCTGCGTGCTATCGAAGTGCTGCCTCAAACGGCACCCATACTCCCCACCGTTTCGGTCGCCCTGCCCTCCGAGCCACCGGCCACGCATAATGCCGCGCTCCGCGGCCCTCCGCTCGCGTAGTCTTGCCTCGTTAGACTAATCGCAGCGTATTGCGGACCTTGAGTGTCCGTTTCATGCCACCGGACCATCGTTTCACGCGTCCGTCGTGGCGTGTATCTAGGAATTCCCCTATGATTCGAATCGTATCGGGGGTGATCTTTGCGGTAAGCAGCATGGCGGTCCTGAGCGGCTGCCAGAGCATCCCCGCACGTCCCCTCGGGCTGGAATCCAGCTTGGAAGCAATGAAATCGCGCGAGATCGCGCCCGAACCCGTGCTGGACTATGCCAGGGCCCTGGCCGGGGTGCCCGATGGCCAATCGACACCCTTTGACCCGGCAGATGGCCTCTCGCTGGACGAAGCTGAGGCTGTGACCCTGTGGTACAACCCGGAACTGCGAATCAGCCGACTGGAGGCGGATCGCGCCGCCGCACTGGCGGACCTTTCGGGCCTCTGGGATGATCCCGGGATCGATCTCAGCGGTGGTCGCAAGCGCGAGGAAATCGACGGTGGCGTCGACCGCTCGTGGATCAGCGCAGCCTCCCTGAGTATCACCATCCCCCTTTCCGGACGCCCCGCCGCGGAGCGCCGAGCGCAATCGGCAGCGCATCAGGTGGCCCTGTTGCATGTCGCAGAACAGGAATGGGCCACACTGAAAACGCTGCGGACCGCGTGGCTGACCTGGTCCGCGTCGGTGGAGCGGCTGAAGCTGCTGGACGAGCACTTGGCCCTTTTAGGTCAGTTTGCGGACGTCGCCCGTTCCCTGGCCGAAGCCGGTGAGCTGGATCCGGGCAGCGCGCGCATGTTCTCCATAGAGCGCGCCCAGAAGCAGGCCCAACGCGACAGCGCCGCACTGCTCGATCCGGGGCAGCGCGCGGCATTACTCGCCTTGGCCGGGCTGCTGCCGGATGCCCCGGTGACCCTGTTGCCTTCGTTGGGTAAGGTCGTCACTGCCGCGTCCGAAGACAGCGACCCAGCCGCCCTCGCTTTGCGCCACCCCTCCGTTGCCCGATTGTCCGCCGACTATGAAGCGGCGGAAGCCCGGTTACGGGTGGAACTGCGCAAGCAGTACCCAGACCTCACCCTGTCACCGGCCTACGAAGACGAACGGGGTGAGTCCTCCGTCACGCTGGGACTGGGCCTTATCCCGATTCCGGTGTGGAACGCGAACAAGCCCGGTATTGCCGATGCCGCCGCCGAGCGCGATATCGCCCGGGCGCGGGCCGAGGGCAGCCTTCAGCAGGCGCTTACTGAAGTGGTTCAGGCCCAGGCGCGGCTTGCGGGCGCGAAGGCCCTCCGCGAGGGCCTCGTTGCGGGTGCCGCGCCCGAAGCGGATCTCCAGATGACGGAGGCCCAGGCCCTGCTGCGGGTCGGTGAGGCCGACATGGGCATGGTGTTTCAGGCCCTGACTCAGGCTTATGGCATCAAGCGGGAGCTGATCGACGCCACCTTGGAAGCGCAGTTGGCCCTGGTTGAACTGGGGGCGCTCACATCGCCAACGCTGCCCCCGTCTCCTAAGCTGGAGGCCGCACCATGAATGGGTATGAGAAATCCGGTTGCGACCTCAATCCCGAGCTTGGTTTGCAACCGATCAAGGCTTTTCCTAGAGACAGCTATTTTCACCATTCAGCCCATCGGGCTTGGAGTTTTCGTATGACGCTCGTCGAGCGATTTAATAAGCATTGCCACATCGCCGCTTTGTTTTCGTTGATTCTGCTTTCCGGTTGCATAAAGGACCCCGCGTCATCCGGCCCGAAGCCCGGTGAGGCGGAAAACAACGCCTCGGCTATCGTCCCACCGAAGACCATCGCGGGTGGTCTGGCTGTGCCCACCGATGTGCGCACCAATTTGGGCATCACATTTGTTAAGGTGGAACAGCGTAAAGTAGAAGACACGCTGCGCGTGCCCGGAGCCTTTGAGCTTCTGCCGGGCGCGCGTCATGAGTATCATGCGCTTCTGGCGGGCCATGTGCGCCTGGCTGTAACGCAGTTTCAGCCCGTTCAGAAGGGCGACCTCCTCTTCTCTCTCGACTCGCCCGACTGGCGCCGTGTCCAGCATGAAGCCGTGGAGGCCGAAGGCGAGATCAAGATTGCGGATGCCGCCCTCGAGGTTGCGCAAACGCGCCTCGGAGAAGCCCGAACATCCGCCACGCTCGCCAACGAACGGGTACAAAGTCTCGCTGCCGTAAAGGTCCGAAAGGCCGACTTGGAAGCGGACGCAGCAGCGCTGAACAGTAGTCTGCTCCGCTTACAGGCGGAAATCGACGCCGCCAGCGCCGCCCACGACGAGGCGCATGAGCACTATCTTTCCCGCCTGAACACCCTCTCCTCCATCGCCTCGCGTTCAGTGGATGAGCTCCTGGCTCCCGGCAAGGACGGTGGCCCCGCCTGGCGAGACATTACCACGCTGGAAATTCGTGCGAAAGCCTCTGGCATCGTCGAAATCGTATCGGCCAATGAAGGCGCGTGGCTGGAAGGGAATACCCATGCGGTCACGGTGCTCGATCCCGCTGCGCTCGTCTTCCAGGGCAAGGCACCCCAGTCCGAGTTAACCGGCTTGCGCGACGGCATGGCCTGCCGTATTGTTCCGCCGCAAGGGGGGGGCGATGCGACGGGCGGAATCACGGGCACCATGCAAATCGGGCTGACCGCGCACTCCGAAGACCGAACGATATCGCTGTATGTGAAGCCGGACAATAGCGCACCGTGGGTCAAATCCGGCGTAAGCGCTTATCTGGAGATACCCCGGGAGGACGCACCGACCGAACTTGCCATACCTTCGGCGTCTCTGGTCCAGGAAGGGCTCGATACGATTTTCTTCCGCCGCCATCCGAAGGATCCCGACCGCGTTCTTCCGGTCAAAGCCGACCTGGGTTCATCGGACGGACGCTGGGTGGTGGTGCGCAGCGGCGTCAAGGAGGGAGACGAAGTCGTGCTCGACGGCGCCTACGCGTTGAAACTTGCGGGCGGCTCCAACAAGGCACCGGACGGCTACCACTACCATGCTGACGGCCAGCTCCACAAGAATCATTGAGGCGATGAACCCATGCTGAAACGACTCATCGCCTTTTCCCTGGACAATGCGGCCCTCGTGCTCGTATTGGCCGGGATGACCCTGGCTCTCGCCGGGTACCGTATCGCCCATATGCCCGTGGACGTGTTCCCCGAGCTCAATGCTCCGACGGTGGTCCTGCTGTCGGAGGCGGGCGGCCTCGCCGCCGACGAAGTAGAACAGTATGTCACTTTTCCGCTCGAGAGTGCCGTCAACGGACTTCCCGGCGTGCGCCGTGTGCGCAGCGGCAGCGCCATGGGCCTCTCCCTCGTCTGGGTGGAGTTCGACTGGGGCATGGACATCTACCGCGCGCGCCAGGTGGTGAGCGAGGGTCTCGCGGGCGTGCTGGAGCAGGTGCCGGAGGGCGTCCACACCGAGATCGCCCCTATCACCGGCATCACCGGCGAGATCATGCTGCTGAGCCTCAGCTCGCCCGATGGCAGCGCTACACCCCTCGAACTGCGCGCGTTCGCGGAGTATGAACTTCGCCAGCGCCTCCTCGGCGTGGCGGGCGTATCCCAGGTTGTCGCCATCGGCGGCGAACTGCCCGAGTATCAAGTGCATGCCCGACAAGATGCGCTGCGTCTTTACGGGCTCAGCATGGCCGATGTGACCGCGGCGGCGGCCGCCGCTCACAGTACCGCCAGTGCGGGATACCTCGCCAACATTCGCGGCATCGAGCTGCCCCTTCGTCAGAGCGCCCGGGTGAAGAGCGCGGACGATATCCGTAATACCCTGGTAAAATACGTCGACGGCGTGCCGATCACCATCGGTCAGGTAGCCGATGTCGTGCTGGGTGCCGCGCCTAAGCGGGGTACGGCAAGCGCGGCGGGGGAACCTGCCGTGGCGGTGGCGATCAAGAAGGCACCCTTCACTAATACGCTCAAGATCACCGAGGGCATCGATGAAATGCTCGATGATCTGGAGGACTCCCTTCCGCCCGGCATCGTGGTCGACCGCAACGTGATGCGCCAGGCGGACTTCATCAACCTGTCGCTGAACAACCTCATCGTAGTGCTGCGGGACGCGGCGCTCTTCGTCGCGGTGGTGCTCGTTCTCTTCCTGATGAACGCGCGCACCACTATCATTACCCTGACCGCCATCCCCCTGTCCATGGCGGTGGCCATGCTCTTTCTGGACGCCCTTGGCCTGACCATCAATGTCATGACGCTCGGTGGGCTGGCCATTGCTATCGGCGAGCTCGTGGATGACGCCATCATCGATGTGGAGAACGTGTTTCGACGGCTGGGCGAAAATGCCCAGTTGCCCGAGGAAAAGCGGAAATCCCGAACACGGGTCATCTTCGAGGCCAGCAACGAGATCCGTTCATCGGTGGTCTTCGCCACGGTCATCATTGTCGTGGTGTTCGTCCCGTTGCTCTTCTTGCAGGGCATCGAGGGGCGCTTCTTCCGTCCCATGGGCTACGCCTACATCGTTTCCATCCTGGCGTCGCTGGTGGTTGCCCTGACGGTCGTGCCGGCGCTCTGCAAGCTCCTGCTTGGCAGCAAAGTGAGCCACGGCGCGGAAGACGGGGCTCTGGTACGCTGGCTGAAGCGACTCTACCTGCCGTCACTGCGCCTGGCGCTGCGATTGCGCCATGTAGTGCTGGCGGCCGCCTTTGTGCTCACGGGCATGAGCCTGTGGCTCGCTTCCACCTACGGCAGCGATTTCCTGCCCGAATTCAACGAAGGCACCTTCACCGTCTTCACAGACGTACCGCCGGGCACTTCACTGGACGAGAGTGATCGCATGGTCAAGGGACTGGACCGCTCCCTTGCCGCGATTGAGGGCGTGGACGCCGTTGTGCGGCGGACAGGACGCGCCGAGCGGGACGAACACGCCCACGGTGTTAACCGGAGTGAAATTCAGATTACGGTGAAGCCCGGTTACGCCAAGGAGGCCATTCAGGAGAAAATATACGCCACGTTGAAGAACGTACCTGGCGTTTTGACCGAGGTGGGGTCTCCTATCGGCCACCAGCTCTCCCATGTCATGTCCGGCACCCAGGCCGCCATTGCCATCAACATCTTCGGCGAGGACCTGGAGAAACTCCGGGAAATCGCGCGGCGCGTCGACGCGGAACTCAGAACCCTTCCCGGTGCGCGAGATGTGCTCGCCAATCGGGAGGCCATGGTGGATTCCCTGCCCATCCTGTACCGGAGCGAAGACCTCAAGCGCTGGGGCTTGACCCCCGCCTCGGCCGCCATGCAGGTCGAAGCGGCCCTCAACGGTGTCCACGTGACGGAGGTTAATCAGGGCATTCGCCGCTACGATATCGTAGTGCGCCTCCACCCGGAAGAAAGAGAGAATGTAGAAGACATCCGCAATCTGTTACTCGTGGGCGAGGGCGGTGGCCTGGTGAAGCTGACCGAAGTGGCCGACGTGCGGCCGGAACTGATGGCCCTGGGCATTCAGCGCGAAAACGGGCGGCGTAAGGCCGTGGTCTCGCTCAACGTGGCCGAAGGCTTCAATATTGGTGACCTGGTGGAGCAGGTCGAAGCCAAGGTAGATCCCATCGTGGCGGAGTTTGGCTACACCGTGACCTATGGCGGCCAGTTCGAGGCGCAGCAGTCCGCAAGCCGCTCGATTTACCTCATGGGCGCATTCGTCAGCGTTGTCATCCTGGTGCTGCTTTCCAGCGCGTTTCACTCTACCAAAGCGGCGGCCCTGGTCATGCTGAACCTGCCCCTCGCCCTCATCGGCGGTATCGTGGCCATTTTCCTGTCGGAAAGCGGAAACTTATTCTTGAATAGCGCCGCGCTCTTCGGCATCGGCGCTTACAAGGCTCCAGTGATTTCCATCGCCAGCATGGTCGGCTTCGTGACGCTCTTTGGTATCGCGGTTCGAAACGGTATTCTGCTGGTCAATCACTACAGCCACCTGATCGAGTCCGAGGGCAAGTCTTTCGACGAGGCGATAATTCAGGGCTCGATGGAGCGCCTCGTACCCATCCTGATGACCGCCCTCACTGCCGTGCTGGGCCTGATCCCCATCGCCCTGGCCAAGGGAGAGCCTGGCAGCGAACTGCTTGCCCCGCTCGCCATTGTGGTCCTTGGCGGGCTTGTCACCTCTACCCTGCTCAACCTCGTCGTCGTACCGGCGGGATACTACATGCTCTTTCACAAGAACCCTATTCAAAGGAAGAATGAAACGGACAAGGCAGACGGCCTATCCTGAACCTGGAGATCAAGTCATGAATAAATGCATTACGTCAGTTTTTATTTTAGCGGCGCTGGTGTCCCTGAGCGGTTGTAAACCCGCTGCGCCTCCCGCCACACCGACTGCAGATGTTGAACCGCTTCCGGCAGCCGCTGCCGAAGTGGAAAGTTTTGCGGAAAGCGGCGACCAGACTCAACTTGAACCCATCGTGCTCGCCCCGTATACCGTGAAAGCCCTCCATATTGGCGAAGTGACCAAGGGCCACTTCAACCTCTACGTGGAAGGCGGCGACATGGCCGCGATCCGTGCCTGGGTTGGCGATGAGTCCGCCGCGCAAGTTATGGTCACCAAAGCCGAGTTTGAGGTGGATCACCATTGTGCCCACATCGAGGTGCCCCAACCGTTACCGGCCACGGCCAGACTCTGGGTCGAAATCGAGACGTCGGAAGGAACGCGTCTGAAGGGTAGTACTGAAATTCAGTAAGTAACACGGCGAGCCGTTTCGCCGTAAACAAAAACCAACGAAGGAGAATATACAATGAAAAATGCAGGACTTGTCCTTATGGCGATGGCTGTTATGGCGGGTTGCGGTGGGGAAGCCCCTGTGGAACCCGCGGCAGTGGCTCCCATTCCCGAGGTTGCCGCGCCGGCGACTCCCGCAGACGCGGAAGTCACATTGACCGAAGTCGCAGCGCCGGCAGCCGTAGAGGCCCCCGCAACGGAAGCGGTTGCTACGGGCGGGAAGGACGTTGGTGGTATCATGATGTTTGACCTCCCCACCGTAACGATCGGGGCCTACACCGTACAGCCCATGTATGAAGAGAAGCTGGAGGATGGTCACTTCAACCTTCGAATCACCGGCGGTGAAGTGGCGGCTGTGCGCGAATGGGTAGGGCCGGAAGACGCCTCCGGCGTTATGGTCGTGAAGACGGAGATCGAGCGCGACTACTGGCACGGCCATGTGGAAATGCCGAACCCGATCCCCGCGGACGCCCGACTCTGGATCGAGATTGAGACCCCGACGGGCGAACTTCTCAAGGGCAGCACGACGCTCAAGTAATCGATATGTCGTGGCCACCCTCTGCTCGGGAGGGTGGCCACGTTAAATCTCAATTGCCCCTCACGCGGAAGCATTGGAGTACCTGTGCCATGAAGATCCGTAGTATCCGCCCGAAAGCGGCGGGCCAATCCGATCTGGAGCGCGGCCACGGCCACACCCACGGCCCCGGTGGACATCAGCACGGCCACAGTCATCACGGCCATAGCCACGCTCATGGGCATGGCCACGGCCACACCCACGGCGTGATCGACGCCACCATCGCGTCCACGTCACGGGGAATCTGGGCCATCAAGTGGTCCTTTATCGGGCTCATGATTACGGCACTCCTCCAGGTGATCGTGGTGGCCCTGTCCGGCAGCGTGGCATTGCTTGCGGACACCATCCACAATTTCGGCGATGCGGTTACCGCCGTCCCGCTCTGGATTGCGTTTCTGTTCGCGCGGCGGAAGCCGAGTCCCCGCTTTCCCTATGGTCTTGGCAAGGTTGAGGACATCGCGGGGGCGGCTATCGTCCTGATCATTCTATTCAGCGCCGTCGTGGCCGCCTATGAATCCGTGCAACGATTCATTCATCCGCAGCCCATTCAGTATCTCGGAGCGGTCGCGGTCGCGTCCATCGTTGGATTCCTGGGCAACGAGGCGGTAGCCAGCTTCCGCATTCGCGTGGGCCGCGAGATCAACAGCGTGGCGTTGATCGCCGATGGCTATCATGCGCGGGTTGATGGATGGACCAGCCTGGCTGTGCTTGCGGGCGCGGTGGGCGTGTGGCTCGGGTTTCCCCTCGCCGATCCCCTGATCGGGCTCGGCATTTCCATTGCCATTTTCGGCATCGTCTGGCAGTCGGCCCGCGCCGTGACGATTCGAGCCCTGGACGGGATAGAGCCCGACACGATCCAGGATATCGAGCATGCGCTTCAGCATGTCTCAGGCATCGAAGAGGTCGTTGAGATCAAGGCGAGGTGGCTTGGGCACAAGCTTCGTGCCGAGATCGGCATTGTCCTCGATCCAGCCATGTCCGTTGAGGAGGCCTGCAAGATAGTGGAGCAGGTCAACCATGAACTATATGAACATCTGCCTCATTTGGCGGGGGCCGTGGTACACCTTGAATCGGGGTCGAAGGCGGATGACTGAGGTGGACTTGAAGTCCTCTCCCGAGCCCCCATTGACCGGATAAGCCGCCGACTATCCCAACCGGAACCGATTGCCCGCCCTGGGGCGCTACATGCTTTGATAGTCGGAATACATATAGGTATAGCGTATAGAAATAGCGGCGTGCGAGCGTCGTTTTTTTTTGTTTTTCCCTGCGCTCCATTCATGCGGGGGCATTCTTCCGTTCAAATGTCGCCGAAAATCGGCGCATTGAGCCATCGATAGCTTTTTTTGTTATTGACAGAATTAGGCCTTGCGTCTAGAATGCACTTGTCCTCAGGGGAGGATGGCGGTGCAGTGAACGAAGAGCATCCAGGGTCCAATTGCACAGACCACTGGTATTTTGAGATACTATTTTTTCCATTCCGGTGTGATGTCCACGACAGCGTTCGGGGTCTTATATTTCGAACGCCTTGATAGGATTGGAGTTACGCACTAATCAGGTGCCTCCAAGCTTTTGGGCCGGTTCTGGCGGTGGAAGGTGCTTTGTCTATTGGGTCGTTCCTCAGTGGAGTTCTCCATGTTTTTTGGGGAGAGAAGAACGGTCTCTGAATAAATAGAACAAACGAAGTTTTTCGACCCGGTGTCGAGCGGGAAGGGAGCGGAAATCGAGCGGGCGGAACGTGCAGTACGATGTGTCTTTGCAGGTAGTCTTCTTTATTTAACCCCAAAAGGAAAAGAGACCCATGACAAGTCGTAGACCTTCCACAAAAAAGGTGGGCTTTACTCTTATCGAACTCCTTGTAGTAATCGCCATCATCGGTATTCTCGCGGCTATTCTATTGCCAGCATTGGCGCGTGCCCGTGAAGCGGCGCGCCGGGCAAGTTGCCAGAACAATCTGAAGCAATGGGGCCTGGTCCTCAAAATGTATGCAAACGAGTCGAAGGGGGAAGTCTTTCCGCCCCACGACGTCTGGAATGATGAGCCCTTTGGCGCGTCCAGCATGTGGCAGCAGATCATGGGACCGGCAGGTTTTGCGGTTTATCCGGAGTACCTCTCGGACCACACCATTGGCCGCTGCCCGTCAAGCGCATTTGATCCCATCGGCGCGAAACCCGGCCCCGATCCCTTGGAAGGTTCCTTCCTCCAGGATCTGCCTGCGGACATGATCGCGCATCAGAGTTGGATTACGAAGGGTTACTCCAATGGCACCACGGGAGAGTTTCCCTTCTTCGGAATGACGCGCTACACGCCCGCCTCCACGGGCGTCCGGGTTGTGATGAACACATTCACCTATATTTATGTGAACCGTATCATCAATCCTGACTGGCTGGTCGATCTTCAGAACAATTATGAAGTCGCTCGTTTTTGCCAGGATGGCATAACGTTCCCAACGATCGTGGAAGAGCAGCAGGCGACCGGTACGGCAACCATCACCGGTTTCGGAAACATCAGTTTGAATCTGGTGCGCGAGGGTGCCGAACGCTTCATGATTACCGATATCAACAACTCCGGTGCCTCCGCCCGTGGACAATCTTCCGTTCCGGTCATGTGGGACTTGACGCGAATCGAAGGTGGCTGGAGTCAGACGGACCAGAAGGGCCGCAATATCATGTTCAACCACCTGCCGGGTGGGGCGAACATTCTGTACATGGATGGCCACGTCTCCCATGTGAAGTACCCCGCGGAGCACTCGGCGGCCACCTGGCCCATGACGAAGACCACGCTCGACAAAGAGCTGCCTTCGCCCCTGGGTACGGTGACGGGTGATGCGGGTGCCTGGTAAGAACAACGGTTCCTGTTCGGTTGAATCCCAGCGATAAATGATTCGGCGCGAAAATCCGGAAGGATTTTCGCGCCGAAGCTTTTGGGGGGATTTTTCGTACCGGTTCGAAACGCGTGGCCTACTTCTTGTAGCGGCGCTCGGTCGGTCCCACATAGATCTGGCGCGGGCGGTGGATCCGGAATTCCGGGTCGTTGCGCATTTCGAGCCAGTGAGCGATCCAGCCAGGCATGCGGCCGATGGAAAACAGCACGGTGAACATTTCCGTGGGGATGCCCATGGCGCGGTAGATGATGCCGCTGTAGAAGTCCACGTTGGGGTACAGCTTTCGCTCGATGAAGAACTCGTCGTTCAGCGCGATCTCTTCAAGGTTCTTGGCGATATCGAGGAGCGGGTCGTTAATGCCCAGCTCCTTCAGCACGTCGTCGCAGGCTTCCCGGAGGAGCTTGGCGCGGGGGTCAAAATTCTTGTAGACGCGGTGGCCAAAGCCCATCAGGCGGAAGCTGTCGTCTTTGTCCTTCGCCTTTTCCACGTACTTCTTGTAGTCGCCGCCATCCGCCTGGATCATCTGGAGCATCTCCAGCACGGCCTGGTTGGCGCCGCCATGGAGGGGGCCCCAGAGAGCGTTGACGCCGGAAGAGATAGAGGCATACAGATTGGCGCGGCTGCTGCCCACCATGCGTACCGTCGAGGTGCTGCAATTCTGCTCGTGATCCGCGTGGAGGATCAGGAGCGCGTCAAGCGCCCGCTCCAGCACCGGCGAGACCACATACTCTTCCGTGGGCTGGCCGAACATCATGCGCAGAAAATTCGCGGCATAGCTCAGGTGGTTCTGGGGGTAAATTACCGGCTGGCCCACCGATTTCTTGTAGGAAAAAGCCGCCAGCGTCTTGACCTGGCCGAGTAGGCGCATGACGTTCAGATTGATATGCTCTTCGTCTTCGGCGTCATAGGGATAGAAGGACGACATGGACGATATCATGGACGCCAGGATATTCATGGGGTGCGCCGTGACGGGGAAGTGATCGAAAAACTTCAGCAGGCTCTCGTGCACCAGGCTCTGCCGCGTCAGTTCTTCGCGCCAAACCTTGAACTGGGCCTCATTGGGCAGTTCGCCGTGAATGAGCAGATAGGCCACTTTGGAAAACTGGAGCGTCCCGGCCAGATCCTCAATCGGATAACCACGATAGCGCAGGATCCCTTTGTCGCCATCGATATAGGTGATGGCGCTCTTGCAGGAGCCTGTGTTGCCATAACCCGGGTCATAGGTAATGGCGCCGGTGTTCTTCCGCAAATGGGTGCAATCGATGGCAACTTCGTTTTCCGTACCCGCGAAGACGGGGAAGTCGTTGTTTTTTTCATCGAGCGTAATCGTGGCACTACTCATTGGTAATCTCCGTACTGCATTCGGATTCCCGGATGGGCACTCCCCGGCACCATTCGTACTTCACCCCGCGACCCGATTCGGGTTTGTGATGTCCTCAACCCAAGTCAACGCCTTGGGAGTCGGGAAGTATATACCAAGTTTTCCGAAAAGTGCAATTGACCATTCTTCACCCCAAACGGGTCAAAACCACAAAAAAGGAGCCCCAGGAAAGCTCTTTGGTTGACACTTGCAGTGCTTTTCCTGAAAAATACGTAAGTTGTCACCGTGGAGCCGGCCCAGGTTCCCAAGTCGGCCCGAACGAATGACATCCGAGGGTGGGAATACACACCTGTCTTGAATTCCAATGAGGTTTCAAATTCATGTCGAAACGCAGCAGTTCCCCCACGCCGCCCCCCTTGGAGCAGGTTTCAACCTTGCAGAAAATACTGCATCACGGGGCCATGGCCGCTGTCTTTCTGCTCCTCTCCGCCGTCGCGGCCCTCTGCCTGGCGAATAGCGCGCTCATCGTTCGGGGACGCCCCCTCAGCGAATGGTATACCGATTTCTGGCACTTGAATATCGGCATCTACCTCCATGGCGAAGTGATTTCGAAGTCGCTGCACCATTTGATTAACGATGGACTTATGGCGATCTTCTTCTTTCTCGTGGGGCTTGAAATTAAGCGCGAGATGCTGGTCGGTGAGCTGGCGTCGGTTCGAAAGGCCCTCCTCCCCATTGTTGCCGCCATCGGTGGCATGGTCTGCCCCGCCCTCATTTACGCCCTCATCAACCGCTCGGGCGACGGCCTCCCGGGCTGGGGCATTCCCATGGCGACGGATATCGCCTTTGCCGCCGGTGTACTCGGTCTCCTGTCCCGACGGGTCCCAACGGGGCTGGCCGTATTTCTGATTGCCCTGGCGATTGTAGACGATCTGGGCTCCGTGACGGTGATCGCCCTTTTCTACACGGACACGATCGCGACAACGCCCCTGCTGACGGGTATCGCGGTCATACTTACCTCGTCCCTCCTGGCGCGCCTCGGTGTTCGCAACGCTCTCGTATTCGTATTGCTCGCGGGCGTCATCTGGGTGGCCTTTTTCCTTTCCGGCGTCCACGCCACCATTGCCGGTGTGCTTTTTGCCTTCACGATTCCGGCCGATGCCCGCTATGAGACGCCGTTGTTCATCAGCCGGCTCACGCAACTGCTCCAGCGCTTTGACAACGCGGAAGACCATGTTAACCCCCTGCTCGTAAATTCCCGCCAGCAGCGCGTTGTCCGGGCAATCGAGGCGGAATGTGTTCACGTGGAGGCCCCCCTTCAGCGTATCGAGCACAAGCTCCATCCCTTCACCGCCTTTGTCATCATGCCCATATTCGCCTTTTCAAATTCCGGCGTCCAGATCGATTTCTCGCGGATTGCGGAGCTTTATCTCCAGCCGGTTTCGCTTGGGGTCATATTCGGGCTCATCGCCGGCAAACAAATTGGCATCATGGGGGCCTGCTGGCTCGCCGTCAAGTCCGGGCTGGCCGATCTTCCCCAGGGTGTGCGCTGGCTCCAGCTCTGGGGCGTGACCTGGCTTGCGGGCATCGGCTTCACCATGTCCCTGTTCATTGCGGGTCTGGCCTTTCCCCTGGACCACGACGGCGGCCACGGCGCGGCGGAGGCCACAGCACACGGAGCCGATCTCCTTGCGGGGGCGAAGCTTGGTATACTTACGGCCAGCATCATAGCCGGAAGCGTGGGTACGGCCATTCTGCTCTACGCGAGCAAGGGCAACAATTACGTGCTCGCACCGGAAGAGCACCACTAGAAGTTGATATGGAAGCCCCGGAAGGCTTCTCTCCCATACAAAGCAACGGGCGCATCGCGCCACCTGGAAAGTCGGGATTTATGGCCATTCTGTCGAACATGCGTCAACGCCACGTGCTCATCGTGGAAGACGATGCCAACACCCTTCACCTCATGCGGGACTACCTGAGCCGGGCAAACTTTCGGGTGCGTACGGCCCCGGATGGCTGGGAGGCACTGAAGCGGCTGAAGGACGGGCCGGTGGATATTGTGGTTTCCGAGCACTCCGTAACGCATATGGACGGTGCCCGCCTTCGTGAGAAGTGTATGATGAATCCTGTGACCCGGGACATCCCCTTCCTGTTTCTCATCGACGGAAGCCAGACCGAGAGCCATGTGCGCGCCCTGCGCAGCGGCGTGGATGACTGCCTTATCAAGCCCTTCGATCCGGTGATCCTCGTCGCCCACGTTCAGGCTGTTATCGAGCGGCGCCGCTCCTACGAAGAAATGGTCCGGGTCGATCCCCTCACCCGCCTGCTCAACCGCCCCGCGCTGGAGAAGGAACTCTCCGAGGAACTTCGCCGGGTCATGCGTTACAACCGCGTGGCCAGTTTGGTCCTCATCGATATCGATTCCTTCACCGACGTAAACAGCGAGAGCGGCGTGGCCATGGGCGATCTGCTCCTCACGTGTTTATCCGGGGTGATTCTGACCAATATCCGCGTGATGGACATCGCCGGGCGCTACCACGGGGGGCAGTTTATCCTTTTCCTCCCCGAGACCCCGCTCGAAGGGACAGTGATCCTGACCCAGCGTATCCAGGCGCAACTGGCGGCCATCGCCAATGCGGTGGCTGGATTTGAGTTGACCTTCACCGCGAGTATCGTAACCTTACCCGAGGACGGTGATGATATTGAAGTCGTCCTGCCCCGCTTGGAGCAAGCCCTCGAGCAGGCGAAGGAAGAGTACAAGGACGGCGGTGTGCTCTACCATTGGGGCCAGGGCGCCATCGGCGTCTGAACCCTTCCCCGCGCGGCCCCACTCAGGACGGCGGTGTTTCCGCGGGTACCTGCGCGGGCCGTTCAACGGAAGGCCGCACGGGCCGGACGTTCTGTTCATTCCGGTGCATAAAGTCGAAGAATAGACAGGCGAAAATTATCACGATCAGGGTCATGGAAATACCCATGCAAACGAGGATCATGCGTGGGTAGGGGTCGCTGGTGGGCATGCCCTCTTCGAGGCCGGCACCGGCATCAGGATTGGGGGTGGGATTTGCTTCGTTCATGGCTCGGGACTCCTCGATCTGGTGGGGCCGGGCGTTGCCCGGGAAAGACGCGCCGCCATCCAGACAGCACCGCGCCCCCGCGGTGCATTTTACGAAGGAACCCCCGGCGCTTGCAAGGCCCCGCAAGCGCGCCACACTAACCGCAGCCCGATGAACCCCGAGAACTTCGCTTCCCGGGGCCATACTCCTTCAGGCCGAGCGTACTGCTACAACCTCCTCACCGGAGATGACTGATCTTCCCACGCAATAACGCAATATGCATACCAAATCGCACTTTGCGAATGCTTCTCGGCTAAGGTGTTGAGGGGCAGGTGTTTGTGGTGTGCGATGGGCGGTATTACGTGAATGACCAACGCAACGCCAAGGGGTAGCTTCCCATTTTGGGATCGCGATCTGTATCAAACAGAGAATCGCTCGGGCGTGAAGGGGAGCCAACCGGGCGTGTCGGGTTGCTTGATCTCGCAGGGCTGGAAGCGCGCCTTGTAGTTCATCGCGTCGCAGCCGGGGATAAAGTAACCCAGATAGTAGTGCTGGAGCCCCCACGCTCGGGCGAGCTGGATTTCGAACAGTGCTGACCAGGTCCCCGGACTCAGCCGGGCAAAATCGGGATCGAAATAAAAGTACACCGTCGAAATGGAATGTCTAAGCCGATCGATGATCCCGACGCCCGCGAGCCGTCCCTCAACCCGATACTGGATTTCCATCGTTTCGTGGTGGAGGCAGCTTTCGACGAGAAACGTGCTGTAGCGCTCCTCGGTGACGGTCCCCTCCTCGGTGCCATGCTGATGTGCCAGGTAGCGCCGGTACACCTCCGCCTTTTCCTCGCTGAAATGGCAAGAGCCCACGGTGGCTTTGAAGGCGCGGGCACCTTTGTTCCACACGCGGCGCTGGGACTTGGTCATCTTGAAGGTATCCACGGGAACACGCAGCACCCAGCATTCCCGGCAGGCGCCACACACCGGCCGATAGACATAGGTTCCATTGCGACGGTAGCCCCAGGCCAGCAGTTCCTCGTAGTGGCCACTTGCCAGATGGCCATTTCCGAAGCGAAACGTGGCTACCTTGTCTGGCAGATAGGGACAGGGATCGGTTACGTCTCCCAGGTGGATTATGGATTCCAGTTCGTCCCTGTTAATCTCAAGTTTCATTGTACTCTGCCAACCCTGAAAGCGCTGCGGCCCGGCACCCCGGCTTTTACTATAGCATTCCGCCGCCGCTTTTTCTTCCGGGCTTGCGCTAAATGAATCGACACGATTCGAATTTATCGAACCGTGTCGGTCAATCATGGCGGTATGTATTTATTTAATGCGCCCATCCGCCGGGCGGCATTCCCAACTAAACCCAACGCGATTGAGTTATGTCGTCATACCTGAATGTTAAGATTCTGCCCCGTCCCATTCACCTGGGCGGAGTCGAGCAATTTCAGTGCGAGATCGCCCTGCAACTCGGTCACATCCTTGAGCATTTGCGCGGTCTTAACGGTTCGCTGCAGTTCAATCTGCTGCGCGGACATCGTCGCTCCCACACCTGAGATTCCAGCCATGTACGTACCCTCCGTGGTCGTTGGTGCTGTGATTTAGTAGAAGTATACCCCGGAATACCCCGCAAGGCAAATGGAAATCGCCGAATTCTGAACCCGCGATACGACTTGCCTTCCCCCCACGCGGCGGCTATTCTGTTGGAACACTTTACCGCCCGGGCCTTTACATGGGAGTAAGTACCCAATGCGCTATTCGAATCGCCTTCTGTCGGCCCTGCTGATTGTCGTCGCCCTGGCCGCATATGGGACCGAGCGACCCAACATCGTCCTGATCTTGACGGATGACCTTGGCTATGGCCACATCGGCCCTTACGGCCAGCAGAAAATCAAGACCCCGCAGCTGGATCAGATGGCGGCGGAGGGCATGCGCTTCACCCAGGCCTACGCCGGAGCCGCCCTCTGCGCCGCTTCCCGCAGCGTGTTGATGACCGGCTACCACGGTGGACATACGCCCGTCCGGGCCAACGGCGGCGGCGTTCCCCTGCGGGATGAAGACGTGACAGTGGCCGAGGTGCTCAAGGTGGCGGGTTATACCACCGCCTTATTCGGGAAATGGGGTCTGGGCGACGCGGGTACCTCGGGCACGCCAAACAAACAGGGATTCGATGAGTTCTTCGGTACGCTCCATCAACGCCACGCTCAATTCCAGTACACGGACTATCTCTGGCACAACGAGACGCGCCACCTCATTCCCGAGAACCGAAACGGCGCGAGAAAGGTCTACACCCACGACCTGATCCTGGGGAAGGCGCTAGACTACCTTCAGGCGGATCACACCGCACCTTTTTTCTGTTTCGTGTCCATGACGATCCCGCACCACGAATGGACCGCGCCCGAGTCGGCCATGGCGCCTTATCGCGGCCAATTTCCTGAAACGCCGCCCGAAACCAACTGGCGCGAGGGCTACCACACGCCCGACGCACCCCGCGCCACGATGGCCGGGATGATCTCCCACCTGGATCAGGGCGTGGGCCAGATCCTGGATGCCCTCAAGGCGAAAGGCATCGCGGAGAATACCCTCGTTCTCTTCACATCGGATAACGGCCCGGACCACTACAGCATTCCCGATCCGGATTTTTTTGACGCGAACGGCCCACTGCGCGGCTACAAATACGACCAGTATGAAGGCGGCATCCGCGTACCCGCGATTGCGCATTGGCCCGGCACCATCGCCCCGGGCGAGCCGAGCCACATACCCTGGCACTTCGCCGATTTTCTCCCTACCTGCGCCGACCTCGCGGGCGCGCAAGATTCGGCCCCGAAGGATCTCGACGGCCTGTCCATCCGAAGCCTTTTCCTCGGGCAGCCCTCGGCGGAGCTTTCGCAAGCACGTTTCTTCTACTGGGAAGACGACACCGGTCAGCGTGCCGGCCTGCTGGGCGGAGACTGGAAAATTGTCCAGCGCGGCCCGGACAGTGCCCCGGAGCTCTACGACCTGAGTAAGGACCCAGGCGAGTCACTGGATTTGAGACAGCAGAATCCCGAAATGCTCGCGCGCTTGTATGCCCTGCTCGAAGCCAATCACACCGAAGCACCGCCGCAGAAAAACCCCGAAGCGCCGGATGGGCGATTGTATGAATAGGGCGCTTGGCACATGTGAGCCCCGATTGGTTATAGGAAGAAAGGTTGGCTCGGAGGGCGTCAGTTCAGCGCCGCCGCCGTTCGCACGGCATGCTCCGCGATGAAGGTGCCCAGGCCCGGCCCGTAGTATGAGCGGCTATCCACTTCGTAACCGCCGTGGGCGTATTCTTTTTCGTTGACAATATAGCCGATGTAGTCATTGGCGAGGCCCAGCACCAGCACGTGCTCGAAGCCGTGACTTTTCACACCCTGTTGCGTTGCACGGCCCACCTCCAGGATTGGTTCACCGGGAAGCCCCGCCAGGGCGATGGTACCGATGCGAAAAACCTGCAATTCGGCCTTGCGCGGCAGCGCCTCCTGTGCCAGGTCGAGGTAGTCCCCGTAGCGCGCCTTTGCACCCTCGGTGAAGGTCAAAGTCGGGAGTTTGGGTGTCGTCCGGGCGAAACCGATTGGCAAGTCCGACACGGTCTCGATGCCCTTTGCGAGCGTTCCGGCAGCGGCGGCGAGGCGTGTCCCGAAATCATTTACCCGCTCAAAGTCATCCGCCCCTTCCGCGTGGCCCGGTGACTGATCGCCTTCCGCACCGTTCGTATACAGTGCCGTGGCGCCAGGAAAGGTTTCCTCCAGTCTGCGCTGGAGAACACCCGGCCACTCCGCCGAGATCTCCATGTTCTCATGGCCGAGTATCGTCGGGTGGGTGGCGAAATTCACCAGGATCGCGATGGGTTTGCCGTCCATCGTGTCGGCGCGGATGACGGACAACACGGGTTCCACCTGCGGAGTCTCCCCCGCCGCCTCCCGCGCCTTCTGGTCATACTCCCAACGCCGGTTGTTCGTGAAACCCTCGACCATCGTCTGTGCAATCCCGAGCTTTGCAGGGACAGCGCTTTCAACGGCGCCTTTCACGGCCTCGGCAATCGCGCTGCTCATGATATCCACAATCCGCGGGTCGTGCACGCCGAACTGCAACCGCCAGAATTTCTCCGCGAAGATCGCGGGCCCATCGTGGGTATGCGAAGCGGCCACCATGACATTCTCATGGCTCAGCCCCAACCCTGACGACTTCTCGATTATTTGTGTTTTCAATTCGGGAGTGGCGGAACGCAGATCGCACGTAATCAGCGCCATGGCGGTGTCGCCATCGCGCAGGTACAGCACCTTGGCGTGGAGCGGGTCGTGAACTCCCGTGGCGGGCTTGCCTTCGCGCGCGCCGTAGCCCGCGAGGGGAACCTGATAGGTTTTCACATTCGGGGTGATGTCCGCGCTGCCCGTGCCGACTTCAAGCGCGACGGTCTGCGTAACAATGAAGCACCCGAGGCCAATCGCAGTCCACAATGATCTCATCGTTTTATCCCTTCAAAGATTGCCTACCCTTGAAACAAATCCCGGCCTTTCACCAATGCGCGCATCTTGGCATCGGCCACGGGGCGTGGCAGCATCCAGAATCCACAGTCGGGATGCACATAGTGAATTCGCTCGACGCCCAGGACCTTTGCTGCGGCCTCAATGCGGGCGGCTACTTCACTGGGTGTCTCGACTTCGTTGTCTTTAATATCGATAACGCCTATCCCCATGCCGAGACTCGGGCGAACGTCTGCCAAGGCCTTCAGGTCGTCCTCTGTGCGGCGCGCCATTTCCAGGACCACGTGGTCCGCTTCGAGGGCGTTCAACAATTCGACCAGGCGCTGGTAGGCGCCCGTCTGGATCGTCTGTCCGCCATAGTTGCCGAAGCAGAGGTGGACCGCCTTCTCCCCTTTTACCCCTTCCAGCACACGGTTGATACCCCGCGCGGCCATGAGGCCATCTTCCGCATGGCCCGTGACATTCGCCTCGTCCACCTGAATCACGTCGGCATCGATGGTGGCGACCTGGTCGCGGAGGATGTCCGCCAGGGCCATCATCAGGGTTTCAGTGTCGCAGTAGTGCTGATCCACCAGGGTCTTCGCGAGCATGTAGGGGCTGGTCACGGTGAACTTCTTCGGCTTCGTGGTGAGGCCTTTGAAGAGCGCGTAGTTGCCCGGCAGATCGAGCTGTCCCGCGCCGAGCGGCCCCGTGACAACGCCGGGAGGTGCGGACCGGAATTTCATCTGTTCGTTCGCGCGCCAGGCCTGAAGCTCTTCAAAGCTCAGATCGCGCCGGAAGTTCTCCAAGGGCCGGACGAAGAAATCGATCATGCCATTGGTCTCGGCGTGGTTGATGTCCCAGCGGTTGAGTTCGCCATCGGCCACCACGTCGATGCCCGCCTGCTCCTGGGTTTGAAGGACAACAATAATGGCATCGCGCAGAGCCTCCCGCGTGCTGTGGACGCGCAGCCAGAGGGGCGTGGGGTAACTGCCGACGACGGTGGTCTTGATCATGGTGGGTTTCCTGTGTTGATGGTCTTTGGATAGGGCTATAGTCTACTCCGCCTTAACGGAGAATTCTTCATTCTTCCCGATGAACGGAGATGAGCAGGATCTTGGACATTCCTGTCCGAGGCAAAACACCCGTTTGTTCCCAAAGGCCCGCCAAATGTGTTCGTAGATCTTCGTTCGCCAAAGTCATGTTTTTCCGTGGTCAGCGTTATCGAATATACACCCAATGTGCCCTCACACCGAAGTGCACTCTGCCTCGGACAGGAATGTCCAAGATCCTGTGCGCCGCGAACTTTGGGTTGTGATCACTCTTCAATTCCCAGTGATTCAAACTTCCAGTCATCGACCGGTGTCATACTCGCAAAATCCACATCGCCCGCAAGGCCCAATCCCGGCCCTTGCAGGCTGCTGACATCCACCGCGCCGTTTCGAATGCGCAGACGTCCGCTTTCGCCAAAGGGCTCGTAGAGGGTGCTGTTGGCCGACAGCGCCAGCGCGCGCTCCGAAGGGGACAGGTGATCGAGGAGTCCCGCATAGTGGTGGCCGTTGCGCTCGGCATGGGTGACGCCCAGGGCGCTGGCCACGCACAGATCCTGCTGCAGCGGGACGACGGGTTGATTGCACAAGTCCTCCGCCGACAGGAAATAAGCACCGGGTCGCCCCTGGCTGAGGCGCGCCGCCAGCGCGGTATTGAGAATCGACTTGAAGACGCCCTTGCAGTTCTTCGCACTCACGCCGCGATACCCGCAGTCGATCGCGCGCTGAAAGGTGTCCACGGCATCGTCGGACTCGTCGATGAGCAGCGGCGGAAAGGCCGGACCCAGCTCGGCCACTTCTTCCGGGGTCACTTCCAGCGCGCGGGCCCGATCGACCGGCTGCTCGAAGTACAGCACGCGGGGCCAGAAAGCGGCGAGACTGGCGTCCTGGGACAGCGTCTCCCACCACGACTTCAGCGCGGCAATGGAAGCAAACTGCTCGTTGCCATCGAGGGTCACCGCGTAATCGGCGGGTGCGCAGTCCCGTAAGAGCTCGTGAATTGCCGTCAGGCGCGGACCGTCGATGTCCACATTCCCGCTGGCCTTAATCTTGAAGTAGTGCACGCCCCCTTCGCGGATCCACGACTCCACCGTGACCGGAAGGCCCTCCACGCGCCGCTCGGCCTCGGGCAGCTCGTTGTCCCGCAGGGCATCACCCAGGCCAACCGTGTGGCGGATGTGAACTATCGAGGGTGACGCGGGAGCGATGAACTTCTCGGGTTCAAGCCCCTCCAGACCCGGGGCGATGGGATCCGGGCGAAGCCCCAGAAGGTTACGGCGCAACATGGTATGAAAGCTCGCGCCCGCGCCCTTGCCAAAGGCATCGATCACCGCGCGCTCGTAAAGCGACGATCCAAATTGCGAAGTGAGCCCGTTAAGGCCGGCTTCGTGGCCCTGGCGCAGGACCACTGGGTGCGCGTCGGCCCACACGTCGAAGGGCGAAGCTCCTGCACTTGCCGCATCGCGATAGACCTTCCCCGCGATCCGCACGGCGGCAATCAAATCGTTGATGTTGTCTGCAAACTTCTTCGACGGGTCCTTGTCGAACCACTTCGGTGGCAGCATGTCCGCTGCGACCCCGGTGACCGACTTGCCATCAGGCCCCTCCATGACCAGCCGCAAGTGCAGCAAGGGTGCCGCCACCAGTACCGCCTTGCCATAGCGAAAAGGAAGGCGCATGGTGATGTTGCGCAGAAACAACGCATCGTCCGCGATGCGCAAGCGGGGAAAATCCGTATGCTCCATAGTCTCTCTCATTTCCAGCGTGAAAATCAGCGCCGAAAGCCGTTACTCATGAAGAGGATTCTGCCCAATCAGTCTCTTGTTGTCAAACAGTACCCAAGTCAACGAATCGCCAACGGAGTTCGTTTTCTTCCTGGGCCTGATCCCCTTCGCGGGGCGGGGTGGGAGTTTCCGTGTTCGTGAATACCGCGAACTCGGGTTCCCGGATGGTGTCTAATGGAGCGGTGATCGTGAACATCCTTCCCGGTGGGGCGTTACCTTGATGTGGAAACCCTTTGCCGCCGGTCGGACATAGAATAGTCATTACCTCAATCACAGGGAGCGTTGCCATGAAAATGCGTGTCGGGTGGGTCGTGCTGTTGGCATTGGTCGTGGCAGGTACCGCGAAGGGAGCCGATCTCCAGTTCCTGGAACGTTTTGCCCTTGCAGAGGACCGCGCGGAGGTGCTCAAAGAGCTCGTCCCCGGCACGGAGGACTTTTACTACTTCAGTTGCCTCCACCATCAGGAGACGGGCAAGCTGGACGAGGTTCAGAAGCTGCTGGAGGCCTGGGCCGCGCGCTATGGCGAGACGGAGCAGGTCCGCGAAATCCGAAACCGCCAGGCCCTGCTGCGCTATCCCTCAAAGCCCGAGGAGACGCTGGAATACCTGAAATCCATCTTCGGCCTCTCTTTTGACCACCAGCGCCAGGTGCCCGGCGAGGCCCCCGGCCTGCCCACCGCCCTGGACCCCGCGCTCGTCAGCCGAGAGGGCTTCCTGGAGCGGACCCTGAGTAACGCGAATTATCAGGAGACGGTGGAGGGCTTCCGTGCGTTCGCCTATGACTGGCTCCTCGCCACGGACCTCTCCCCCACCCGCCTTCGCAGCCTGTTGGGCCAGCTCAGCCTGCCGGACTACCCGCGACTGCCCGAACTCATCGCGAAGGACCTGGACGCGCCCGACAGCGGAAATTTCGGCGAACTGGGCATTCACAAACTCCTCACCCGCGATCAACTCGACGCCCTGCTCGCCCTCAAACCGGAGCTGCTGGACAACACCCAGTTTATCGAGACCTACCTGCGCCGCCTGTTGCCCGGAAATGACGACGCCAACTGGCAGCGGGATCCGGCGGCCATGGGGGTCTACCTGGATCGCCTCTGGGACTTCGCCCAGCGCCTGGCCCCGGCCCATACCTCCCTGAAGGCCCATGTGCTGTATCACCGACTCGCTTTCGACATGAGCCAGGGGATTTACGACCGCGAGCGCTTCCTCCAGTACATCAAAATTCCCCGGGAATCGAGTTTTGTAAATCCCGACTACCTGAAGCGACCGGATCTGAATGTTCCGATGGCGGATTTCAGCCGGGACTTCGGCGGGGCAACGGACCTGCCTCCGGTAAGCTCGGACGACGATCTGATTGGCTTCTACCTGCGGGCCTTCTTTGAGACGGATACGGACTACGACACCTTCAAGCCCTACATCCGCGAAGACTATTTGCGCCGCCGCTTCGCCGCCGCGAAGCTCACCCAGGGCAAGGGCGACCTGGAGCGGTGGTATGCCTGGCTCGATCCCGGCGATGTGGATGATCTGAAAAACCGCGTCGAGGTGGCTTTTGTGCCGGAGAACAAAGCCCGCTTCGGGGTGGACGAGCCCGTCACGCTGGATGTCTGGGTGAAGAACGTGGATCGTCTGCTGGTGAAGGTTTTCGAGATCGACACGCGGAACTACTACCAGCAATTCAAGCAACCCATCAACACCGCCATCGACCTCGACGGGCTCGTGGCGAATGAGGAGCAGGTCTACACCTACACCGAGCCGCCCCTCACCCGCGTGCGGCGTGAGTTCTCCTTTCCCGAGCTGACGGGGCGGGGTGTCTGGGTGATCGAGTTCGTGGGCAACGGCACCAGCAGCCGGGCGGTGGTGGCGAAAGGCGACCTGCAATACCTCAGCCGCACCAGCAGCGGCGGACAGGTATTCACCGTCTTCGACGAAACCGGAACGAAAGTACCGGACGCGTCCATCTGGTTTTCGGATCGCATGTACACGTCGGACAAGGACGGCGAGATCACGCTGCCCTTCTCCACCGCGCCCACCGATCAAACCTTTCTTTTGAGCGCGGGCGACTTCACGACCCTGGCGAACTTCCAGCATGCAGGTGAAAGCTACAGCCTGGCCGCCGGTTTCCACGTGGACCAGGAGTCACTCCGGTCGGGCATGACGGCCAAGGTCGCGGTGCGTCCCCTCCTCTATCTCAACGGCACGCCCATACCCCTGTCGCGGTTGAAGAATCCCGTGCTCTCCATCCGCTCCCGCACCCACGACGGTATCGAAAGCAGTCAGCAGATCAGCGACTTTGCCCTTCAAAATAATGAACTGTCGATTCACGAATTTCGGGTGCCGGAGAATCTGGCGCAAGTGACCTTCGCCCTGAATGGCACCCTGGAGAAACTGACCGGTGGCGAGCCCCTGCCGCTGAGCGCGGAGCAGACCATCGCGGTGAATGGCATCCACGCCACCCCGCAGACCGCCGCCCTCTTCCTGACGAAGTCCGACGGAGGCTACGGCCTGGAAATGCGCGACAAGAACGGCATGACCGTCGCCGATCGCCTGGTCAATCTCACCTTGAATCACCTCCACTTCACCGACCCCGTGACGGTGGATCTCCAGACCGACCGTGAAGGTAGGATTACATTGGGGGACCTGCAGGACATCTATCAGGTCAACGCTTCGTCTCCCGGCTTCATGCCTCAGTCGTGGATGCTCCGCAACGGGAGCGTCACCTATCCCCCGGTGCTTCAGAGCAGCACGCGCGAGGCTTTGTATGTACCCCTGTCGGGCGATGCGCCGAACAAGGCCACGGACGCCGCGTCTCTCCTTGAAATGAGCCAGGGTGTCTATACGGCGGATCGGAGCGACGCCCTCGCTCTGGAAGATGGCTACCTCACGCTGACGGGCCTTTCGGCGGGCGACTACCTGTTGCGAATGAAAGCTTCCGGGCAGCGAATCACGGTGCGCATGACCGATGGCGAGGCCACCGGCGGTTACGTCGCTTCGGCCCATCGCATTCTGGAGACGCCCGCGCCCGCCGTGCTCCAGATTCAGCAGGTGAAAACCGATAGTGGCGGTCTGGAGGTGCTCGTCGGCGGGGCCAACGAGTTTACCCGCGTCCATGTCCTATCCACGCGATTTCTGCCGGACCGCTACGCGTATCAACAGTTTAACGTGACCAAGCCGCCCTATGCCATGGCCTGGAACCTGAACCAGGGCTATGCGCTCTACACCTCGGGGCGTCAGATTGGCGACGAGTTCCGCTATGTATTGGAGCGCCGCTTCGCCGAGAAGTTCCCCGGCAACATGCTGGAGCGTCCGTCGCTGCTGCTGAATCCGTGGAGCTTCGAAGAAACGCAGGCGGCCCAGGACGCCGCGAATTCCGGGGAAGCGCCCGCCTCGATTTCGCCTCCGGCGCCCTCTGATCAGCCGAACCCGGCGCGGACGGCGGAGATCGGTGAATCCATGCCCATGATCCCTTTCTCCCCCAGCTTCGATTTCCTTGATGGCGAATCCTCCGCGCTCTACAACCTCAAGCCCGACGCCAACGGTCTGGTGACGGTTCCCGCCGAGGCGCTCCAGGGCCGGGGCTTCGTGCAGATCGTGGCGACGGATCCCTTCGCCACAGTGTCTTCCTATGCCGCGCTGCCCGCGCAAGCTTGGACGCCTCGTGATCAGCGTCTGGCGAAGGCCCTGGACCCCGCGAAGTCGCTGGTGGAGCAGAAACGCATTCAGGTGCTGGAGGCGGGCGCGGAGTTAAAGGTGAGTCTCACCGGCGAGGCCAACGTGCAGGTCTACGATTCCGTGCCGTCGGTCATGGCCCTCTTCATGACCCTCAACGGCGATGCAAAGCTGGCGGAGTTCAGCTTCGTTTCGCGCTGGCCGAGCCTGAGCGATGCGGAGAAGCGAACCAAGTTCTCCACCTACGAATCCCACGAGCTGAACCTCTTCCTCTACCACAAGGATCGGGCCTTCTTCGACGCGGTTGTTCGACCCTATCTTGCGAACAAGTACCAGAAGACTTTTGTCGATCAATGGCTGCTTGAAGAGGATTTAAAGGCCTATCTGGATCCATGGAAATTCGGACAACTGAACCTCGCGGAGAAAATTCTGCTGGCAAGGCGATTCCCCGAGGCCCAGGTCGTCGTCTCGCCCTTTGTGCGCGATGCCCTGGACATGCGATCGCCTAACCCCGAGTATTTCAACACCCTCTTCATGACCGCGCTCTATGGTGGTGCGCTGGGATCAAGGGCAGGGTTCGCGGTGCATGACTTGGTCAGCACGTACAGCACTTCGAACTTCTATGCTCATGACGCTCTTAGCATAGCCGGCGGCAAGGAAGTGCCCTTCGTGGCCGGCGTTTCCCGTGGGATTAGTGATGTCGGCGGCGATCCCTTTGGCCCTCCCGGCAATGGCGGCTTTGACCCCAGGGCGGGCCTTGACACCAATGGGGACGGTACCCGCGACGCGAATTGGAACGCCCTTGCCCCGGCCGACGCACCAGCACCCGAGAAGAAGATGGAAGAAAAGGCCAGACGGCGAGCAGTAGAAGCCGATTCAGACCGAATCCGACCGTCGTTGGAGATTTCGGAACTAGCGTCGGATCGTGCCGATGAGAAAGGAATCAGGCAGTACAACTTTGCCACCGCGGCAGGGGGCGTCGTCGCTCTTTCCGAAGAGGAATCGATGGCGGGGAACGATTACTTTGCCTACCCCGCTCTCTACCGCGCCCCGGAAAAGACCAAGGCCCTGCTGGAAAACGATTACTACAAGCTGCCCACCGGCCAGGTAACCTCCGCGCTGATCCCGGTGAACGCCTTCTGGCGCGATTATGCCGAGGCGGATCCGGCGAAGCCCTTCGTGTCGGGTAACCTCGCGGAGGCCGCATCGAACTTCACCGAGGCCATGCTGGCCCTGGCGTTACTCGATCTGCCTTTTGAGTCGCCGAAGCATGAGCAGGGCAGTGCGGACGGTATCTTCACCCTGAAAGCGGGCGGCGCGGCCATCGCCTTCTATAAGGACATCGACGCCGCGCCCGCCGTCGCGGAAACGCCCGTGCTCGTGAGCCAGAATTTCTTCCGCCAGGACGACCGCTTCCGCTATGAGGGCAACCAGCAGTTCGACAAGTTCCTGACCGGCGAATTCCTCACGGGTGTGGTCTATGGCTGCCAGGTCACGGCGACCAACCCGGCCTCCACGCCGCTGCAAATCGAAGTGCTCCACCAGATCCCGGCGGGCGCCCTGCCCGTTGGCAGCGGGCGCTACACGAAGAGTGACCGCATGGGCCTCGACGCCTACAGCACGGCGCGGCTGGAGTATTTCTTTTACTTCCCGCAGGCTGGGGCCTTCACGCACTTCCCCGTGCACGTAAGCCAGAACGGCCAGTTGCTCGCCCACGCGGAACCCGTTTCCATGGCCGTCGTGGATGTGCCCACGACAACCGACACCACCTCGTGGGCCTACGTCTCCCAGCAGGGCACGGCGGAAGAGGTCATCGAATACCTGAAGCAATCCAACCTCAACCGCGTCGATCTGGGCCTCGTGCTCTGGCGGATGAAAGACCAGGCCCTTTACCAGCAGGTGCTTACGCTCCTGAAGGGTCGCGCGATGTACCAGCCAGACCTTTGGGCCTATGCCCTCCACCACAACGACGCCGAGGGCCTGAAGACCTTCCTGCAGTACCGGGAAGACTTCATAGCCCAGACGGGCCCCAGCTTCGAGAGCGCCCTGCTGACCATCGAGCCCGTGGAGCGGAAGACCTACCAGCACATGGAATTCGCCCCGTTGCTCAATCCCCGTGCCCACCACCTGGAGGGCAAGTGGATGATCACCAACGCCCAACTGGAGCAGCAGTACAACGCGCTGTTAAATGTGCTCGCCCATCGCGCTGCGCCACGCCAGGAGGATTTGCTCGCCCTGACCTATTACCTGCTCCTGCAGGATCGGGTTGGCGAGGCCCTGGCCTACTTCGAGCAAGTGCAGGCGGAGGCGCTGCCCGCGCGCATTCAGTATGACTACCTCCAGGCCTTCCTGGCCTTCTACCGGGAAGATCCATCGGCGGCGGCCACCATTGCCGCGCAGTACAAGGATTATCCCGTGGACACCTGGCGCGAGCGCTTTGCCGCCGTCGCCGCCCAGGCCAGCGAAATCGCGGGGGCCAATGCGCCCGCAACGGATAAGCAGCCCGGCCAGGACGCCCTCGCCGCGCAGGAGCCCCAGCTCGATCTGGAGGTGAAGGAGGACACGCTCCTCATTCACTACGGCAACCTGCAATTCTGCGTGCTGAGCTTCTACCCCATCGATCTGGAGATGCTCTTCACGCGGAGTCCCTTCGCCCTGGCGGACACCAGCGTGGTGGCCGGCGTGAAGCCCCTGGCGACGCTGACCGTCACCTTCGACACAGCGCAGAACCAGTTGGAAGTAGCCCTGCCCGCCGAGTTCGCCGCGCGCCACGTCATCGTCAAGGCCGAAGCGGGCGGCATCAACCGCTCGGGCATCCGCTACGCCAGCAGTTTGGTCGCCCAGTTGATCGAGCGCTACGGCCAGGTGCAGGTAACCGGCAAAGCCGACGGGAAGCCCCTGCCGAAGGTCTATGTAAAGGTCTTCGCCCAGATGCAGAACGGCGAGACCGTCTTCTACCGCGATGGCTACACCGACCTCCGGGGCCGCTTCGACTATGCCTCCTCCAGCACGCTGGACATTGCCCAGGTGAAGCAGTTCGCGATCCTGGTCATCAGCGAGGAGGCGGGCGCGCGAGTGCTCACGGCGGTGCCGCCGGCGCGGTAATGGTTTGGAGGTTCAGGGACGGCAGGGACAACAGGAAACTCCACCTGTTGTCCCTGAAGTCGCTGCGGCGTGGGCGGAGCTCAATGGAAATTACGGCGGCCTTGACCTAGAAGACTGGGCGGCCCCAGGCAGCCAATGGTAAGGGATATCCGGCAATGCTCTATGCTATAGCTTGTAAAGCCTGTCTAACGTGTATGCTCGGGATATTCATGCTCTCCACCGCCTATGCCGAGTTGGAGCCAAGCCCGTACGGTCGATGGAAAATTGGTGCTATCACAATCGAGGAGGCAAGAAGTATCAGTATAATTAAGAGTATCGTCAAAAAGGTGCCGCAGAAGCCACAACCCGCCTTGTTGCAGATGTGCAAGGCGTATGAGGAGACCAAGAGTAGCTTTTTGCGGTTTGTAATTCTCGAGGAGTTGATGCAACTTGGAGAATTGAGTTCATTGGATGAACTCAATGATCCGCTGCTTGATTTCGCGAGAATCCAGAAGGAAGATGAGGCAGAAGCCCGGCAGTACATAGGGACAGTAGACAGTCCTATCATTCAAAGCCGACTGCAATTCTGGCTCGCCCGGCGACAGGTTGGTGGGACGGTGCCTGATTCGCGAGATCAGAGGATCGCGGTCGAACGCAAATCGCTTGAAGAGTCCATGGTCAAGCTGGATAGTCGGGACAAGGTCCTGTTCCTTTTCAGCGTTCTCTCAAACTGGAAGAGTCCGCTTGAGTATGAAGCATGTTTCACTCTCCTTCAGCCGCTTCGCGAAAGGGAGTCGGACCTCGTGCTTTCAAGTCTGCGTGAATTCTTGTATAAAGTAAAACTGCCTGCGGAGTCGCCCCCACCCTACACAAGAGCGCACACAAATTTTACAGTGGCGTGTCAACTCGCCATGATATTGGGGGATGCCAGACTGCTTCCCGATCTGCGGATACGGGTAAAATCGCCCAGTGAATTTGAGCAGGCGGCAAGCGCCCAAGCGGTGGAATGGCTCGAATCGGGCCTCTCCTATCCATGGGAGTATGAGATTGCCGCACAGGTCTTTAAGACGGATGGCTGAGTTCATGTCTGAGGCGACGAAAAGCACACATGGTGGCAAGCTTGACGTGGGTTCTTGTTCAGCAGGAAAGGCCTCACAGACTCCACGCGGCATCGGAATGCGTGCCACCCGGAAGTTTTTCGCATTCGGTTGTCTTATCGTACTTGCTGTGTCTTGGGGGTATGCCGATTCGGGTGTACGCGCGGATGGACCCGTGACATCGGCGCAGGGTGAAGCTGGGCCTGCAACTGACGGCACTGTCATGATTGTGGACAAAGCGCGGACCGAAAAAGCAGTCGCCTACTATCGGGGCCTTGTGGAGTCTTACTTGACGTGGACACCGCCGCCCAATTCATCCGATTTCGAGAATCCCTTCCGAGTGAAACTGCTGGAAGCCGACCGGGAGATGCTGGGGGAAATCTTCCGGGAAATGTACGCCGAACCTTTCCGCGCGATACCCTTGGAACTAATTTGGCTGTGGGGAGAAATGGGCGCAATTGAGGGCGTCCCACTACTGGATTTGCTGCTTCAGGAGTATGCGGAACGGCCATCGCCGCGAACAGCCATCAGCATCGGCAGTGCGTTGGGTACCCTCAACGTCACGATGCTGGTGGACTACGGGTTCACAGATGAGGAAGTGCGCGCCATCTGGAAGGAGGTTCTCGGTTCACGGTGGCCCGCAGTGCAAGACAAGGCGATTGACGAGATAGTGGCGTACTGGCGGAACAATTGGGTTGAGGTGAGGGAAGATTGTAAGCACCGAAGTGTGCCGGAATTAGGTTAGTGTGAGAATGTGTACTCTTTGCGTTCTTTTGCGGCAAATACTTTTTGTACGATACGTCGCCATCAGCGTCAAGAAACTGTTACAGCGATTCTTCAGGGGGACAGCCCCCGATTGGCCGGACATCTCCTGTGCGAAGCCGAATGCACGTGCCAATCGGCCGCAGTCCCCGCCGCGCCTCAAAAGTGTTTACTCCGCCGCCTGATCGCGTATAATCCCACTACAACCTATTGTGGTATTGGCGGTTTACGTAAGCGGATATATGGTCAAAGAGCGACTCGACATTCTGGTGCAGCAGCAGGCGGGGGTATCCCGCTCCAAGGCGCAGGGACTGATTCAGACCGGGCAGGTCTTCGACGCCTCCGGCAATCGGCTGGACAAGCCCGGCCTTCGGGTGGACAGCGAGTTCGCGCTCGAAATTCGCGAACAGGCCCGTTTCGTGAGCCGGGGCGGCGACAAGCTGGCGGCCGCCTTCGAAAACTTTCCCTTTTCCGTCGCGGGGCATGTTTGTATTGATGTAGGCGCGTCCACCGGCGGCTTTACCGATTGCTGCCTCCAACAGGGTGCAGCCAAGGTCTACGCCGTGGATGTGGGTTATGGTCAGCTCGCGTGGGACCTCCGCCAAGACCCTCGCGTCGTGGTGATGGAGCGCTGCAACGTGCGGAACATCACGCCGGACATGCTGCAAGAGCCTCCCTCCCGCTTTGTCGCGGACTGCTCCTTCATCTCCCTGAAGATCGTGCTGCCGCCCCTCATGCCCGTGTTGGGTGGAACGCCCGAGGGCATCGTGTTGATCAAGCCCCAATTTGAAGCGGGCAAGGGCCAGATCGGTAAGGGCGGCGTGGTGCGCGACGAAGACGTGCGCCAGCAGACCGTGGACGATGTGTGCGCCGTGGCCCGTGGGCTGGGCTTTCAATCCATCGACGTGATCCCCTCGCCCCTCACCGGGCCTGCGGGCAACAAAGAATTTCTCGCCTATTTACGTGACTTTGCACCGGCGGAGCCGATTCCATGTTAGCCACTCTCCGGATTCAGAACTACGCTTTGATCGACACGGTCGAGATCGACTTTCAGCGAGGCTTCAATGTCCTGACCGGCGAGACCGGCGCGGGCAAGTCGATTCTCATCGGCGCGCTCAATCTGGTGCTCGGTGCGCGCTCCACGGGTGATGTGCTCCGCGCCGGTGCGGAAAAGGCCCAGATCGATGCCATCTTTCTTCTGCGCACCCCGAAAAAGCGCCTCAAGGCCCTGCTGAAGGAGCACGAGATCGCCCTGGAGGGGGATGAACTCCACCTTTCCCGAACGATCTCGCGCGATGGACGGACCAAAGGCTATATCAACGGGGCCATGGTGCCCATTGCGGTATTGTCCGACATTGGCGATGAGCTGGTGGACGTTCACGGCCAGCACGATCACCAGTCGCTGCTCCGCGCGGACCGCCAACTGGATCTGCTCGACGCCTTCGGCGGTACCGAGGCGGCCGCACAGGCCCTTCGCGGGCAAGTCGAGACCTACCGCGAAATCGAGCGCCGCATCGAGGCCCTGGAGAGCGATGATCGCGATCGCACGCGCCAGATGGAGT
Organism: Candidatus Hydrogenedentales bacterium; assembly: GCA_942492815.1. Taxonomy (GTDB): domain Bacteria; phylum Hydrogenedentota; class Hydrogenedentia; order Hydrogenedentales; family JAEUWI01; genus JAEUWI01. The sequence goes on from OW818658.1 coordinate 2,605,355, forward strand.
TCCTCCGCTTCGAGGTGAGCGAAATTGACGACGCGGGGTTGGAACCCGGCGAAGACGAGACGCTGAAGTCCCGTATCAACCTGATCACCAATTCAGAAACCATCTTCGAGACGGCCCAACGGGCCTATGCCCTGCTCTACGAAGAAGACGAAGTCGCGGTGATCGACCGCCTCGCCTCCGTGGGGCGCGATCTGGATGAACTGGCCGCGATTGATGAACGCTTTGCGCCGCTGGCCGCGCAACTGGTCGAGGCCCAGGCGGCGGTGGACAGTATCGCCTCGGAACTGCGGGTTTACACGTCGGAAATCGAGTTCGACCCCCAGGAACTGAACGAGTTGAACCGGCGCAGCACCCTTATCGGCGCATTGCGGCGCAAATATGGCGCGACCGTGGCCGATGTGTTGGCCTATCGCGAGAAAGCCTGGGCGGAATTAAGCGGCTATGAGAATCGCGACGAGCAGCTCCTTAACCTGAAGCGCGAGTCCGCCGCCCTGCTGGCGACCATGACCGAGGCGGGCACCAAGCTCAGCACCGCGCGGCAGAAGGCCGGCAAGAAGCTGGAGAAGGAAGTCACTGCTTCGGTCCAGGAACTCGGGATGAAGGGGGCCCGCTTCGAAGCGCGGATCGAGAGTGTCCCCCTCAGTCTCTCCGGCTTCGACCGCGCCACCTTCCAATTGGCGGCCAACCAGGGCGAATCCATGAAGCCCCTGAAGCAGGTGGCCTCCGGCGGCGAGATGTCCCGCATCATGCTGGCCATCAAGACCGTGCTGGCGGGCGCGGACACGATACCCACGCTGATCTTCGACGAGGTCGACGCGGGCGTCGGCGGCGATGTGGCCCGCAAGGTGGCCCAGAAACTCCAGTCCATCGCCGCGTCCCACCAGGTGCTCTGCGTGACCCACCTGGCCCAGATCGCGGCCGTGGGCGATGTGCACTTCACGGTGGCCAAGGCGAGCGGAAACGGGCGCACGCGCACCGACGTCACCGCCATCGAGGCCGAGTCGCGGGAGAAAGAAATAGCACGCCTGCTGGATGGTTCGGTGTCCAGCGTGAGCCTGGAACATGCCCGGGCCCTGTTGTCGGGGAAGTGTTGATACGAAAAGAGGCGCAATGGACGTTGCCCGGATAAAGATCGGGGTCATGGGTTCGGCCGGCGGTGAAATGGCCGACGAACTTATCGCCAAGTGCGAGCGCTTGGGCAAGGCCATCGCGGAAGAAGGCTGCGCCATACTCACCGGGGGCTGCCCCGGTCTCCCCCACCACGCCGTCATCGGCTGCAAGCGTGCGGGCGGTCTCACCATCGCCATCTCCCCCGCCATCAGTTTCGACGAACACGTTGGGCGCTATGGCTCGCCCACGGATCACCTCGACATCCTCATCTACACCGGCAGCGGTCTCATGGGCCGCGAAGTGACCGGCATCCGCAGTTGCGATATTGTGCTCATCGTCGGCGGGCGATCGGGCACCCTCGGCGAATTCGCCATCGCCTACGACGAGGGGCGCCTCATCGGCGTCCTCACCGGCACCGGCGGGGTGGCGGATCACGTGAACGATTTTCTGCCCATTATCAAGAAGAAGACGGGGTCTCGAATCATCTTCGACGAAATCCCCGAGTCGTTGGTACGGCGGTGCGTGGCTTCCTATCGGGAGGACCGTCCCATTATCAGTCAGCGAGAGGCATCAATATGAGAATCACATCCTACGGCGGCGCGGAAGAAGTTACCGGAAGCAAGCACCACCTGGAAATCAACGGGGCGCGGATCCTCTTGGATTGCGGCATGTTCCAGGGGAAGCGCAAGGAGGCGGAAGAAAAGAACCGTCGGATGAACTTCGATATGGACCGGCTGAACGCCGTCATCCTGAGTCATGCCCACATCGATCACAGCGGCCTCCTCCCCATGCTCGCCAAGTTCGGCTATCGCGGCGTGATCTATGCCACGCCCGCCACGCGCGACCTCTGCGCCGTCATGCTGCAGGACAGCGCCCGGATCCAAAAGCGGGATGCGGAGTGGCTTTCGAAAAAGCACATGACCTTCATCCCGCCGCTCTATAGCGAAGATGACGCGCGGGAGATTATCAAACGCTTTGTTTCCATTCCCTATGAAGTGCGCTTCCCCGTCATGCCAAACGTGTTCCTGACCTACCACAATGCGGGCCACGTGCTCGGGTCGGCCATGGTGGAGCTGGACTACGAAGAAAAGGGCAAACGGCGCAAGTTCATCTTCAGCGGTGACATCGGCCGGAAAAACATGGCAATTCTGGAGGATCCGTGGGTGCCGGTCCCGGCGGACGTGGTGATGATGGAGAGCACCTACGGCGATCGCGACCACGATCCCATGGTGCGCATGGAAGAAAAACTCGCCCACTATATCAACGAGACCGTGGAGCGGGGCGGCAAGGTCATCGTGCCGGCTTTTGCGCTGGAGCGCGCCCAGGAAATGGTCTACGCCCTGAAGCGTCTGGAAGCCGAGGGACTCATTCCAGAGATTCCGGTGATCGTGGACAGCCCGCTGACGGTCAACATCACGGAAGTGTTCCGGCTCCACACGGAGTCGTTCGATGAAGACTTCCGCCGTGCGATGAACGAGAACGGCGACCCCTTCATGACGAAGAAGATCCGCTATATCCGGACCGTGGAAGAATCCATGGCGATCAACAAGCTGGAAGGTCCGGCCATCATAATCTCCGCCGCGGGCATGTGCGAGCACGGTCGCATCCTCCACCATCTGAAGAACCACTGCACGAACCCGAAAAACACCATCCTGATCATCGGCTTTCAGGCGAAGAATACCCTCGGCCGGCGGATCGTGGAGCACTCGCGCCGGATACGTATTTTTGGTATCGACTATGATCTCAACGCCCATGTGCGTATCATGAACGAGTTCAGCGCCCATGCGGGTCGTCAGGAACTCATCGATTTTGGCGCGCGCTTCAAGGACTGTGCGGAGCAGGTGCTGCTGGTGCACGGCGAACCCGAGGGAATGAAATCCCTCCAGGGCGCGTTGCATGATGCGGGCCTCAAGAAAGTCGTGATTCCCCGTGAAGGCCAGACGCTGGAAGTCTGATAGTAATTGCGAGGTGAAGCCATGGAAAACGAGACACTGAAAACCGTTCGTGAGCACGTGGACGGCGGCGATTTCGCCGGGGCGCGGGAACAGCTCAAAGTCATGCTGCAAAAAGGCGAGGCGACCCGTTCTCCGGAGGCGCTTTTCCTGCTGGGGCGCACCTTCTTCGACTCGGACAAGGCTACGGCGCGCTATCTCTTCGAGTTGGCCCTGGCACTCAAGCAGGACTGTCAGGAAGCGGGCCAGTTCGAGGCGCGCTGCGGTTCTTCCCTGGAGGATCTGGAGAGCTTTGCCGACGAACGTCATCCGGCGTGTCCCACCTGCAAATTGCACTACCGCGATCATGAACCCTACTGTCCCTACTGCGGTGCATCCATGGAAGACATTCCCAGCAAAGGCGACTCGCTGGAAGAGCAATTGAAGGAGGTCGGCAAAGATGTGATCGATGCCTTCATGGAATTTTCCGAACGGGAGGACGTGAAGGCGGCGAAAGAGAAGATCACCGCAGCGGGCAAGCAGGCTTACGTGAAGGCGAAGGAATTCGGCGAGAGCGAACAGGCGCAGGAACTGAAAGCGACAGCCAAGGCCATTGGCATCGTGGCGGCGCGCAAGGCGAAGGCCATCGGCGCGCGCAAGGATGTTCAGGCGGTGAAAGAGAAAGCCACGACAATCGGACACGACGCGGCGGAGAAGGCCAAAGCCTTCAGCGAGCGCGAAGATGTGAAAGAGGCTGTGGAGAAGGCGGGCGAGACCTCGAAAAACATCCTGATGCGCACGGCCCGCTATGCGGGCGAAGAAGTGGCGCGCATCCGCGCCGCCGAGGGCGGCCTGCGCGCCTGGCTGATCGGCAAGTGGCTGGTGATTCTACTGGTGGTGTTGCTGACGATCAATTGGATTTTTGGGGATTGAAGAGAGACTACTTCAATTCTGAACATAATGGTTCGTCACCAAGAATCACAATCGTGTCGGAGTCTTACCCCCCCCTCCCCCCCCGCAAGCGGGGGGATCAAGAGGCTTACTCCAACAGGTAAGGTTCCCCCCGCTTGCGGGGGGCCAGGGGGGTAAGCACCTGGAGGTGCACAGGCCGAACGGTTGCCCAATGGATCGGCGCCCCCCGCCCTACCGCCCCTTCATCGCGTCAAACATGGCAATGGCCTGATTGACAAATCCCTGGACTTGGCCGAACTGCGCCTCGTCCAGTTCTTCCGCAAGACGTTCCAGACTCGCATTGAGCGCCCGCGCCTGGGCGCCATTGTGGCTGTCCATGCTGTAGATCTCGTCGCTCTGGCCCAACGCGTCGAATTCCCGCACGAGTTCTTCCGCCATCACCTGACTGGCCAGGACGCGGTTCTCATTCGTGAGCCCCGGCGCCAGCATGTTCATCTGTCCGTCCACCAGCCGCTCGTAGAGCATCTGATCGGCCACCGGCTCATACTCATCCCAGGCGGTCAGTTCCTCCGGGCTGAGAAACTGGGCCAGCTCGTCGCGCATGGCGCCCTTCATAGCCTCGATTCTTGCGTAGAAGGCCTTGGCCGTCTCGTTCTTCGCGCCCATCGCGGCGCCCGTCTCCCGCTGCATGGCCAGCATGTGACCGGCAATCGCGTCCTTAAGGGACGCGCGCACTTCGGGCGTAAGTTGGAGTTCGTCAAAGAGCGACTGGTAGGTCATCTCCGCCATCATATTGAGTTGGGCAGTGGCGACGCGATCTTCCAGATCAACATTGGGGTCGGCATCGGGGGCCGGCGGGGGCGCGGTTTCCGGTGCGGGGGTGCCGGTCTCCACGGGCGCAGCGACCTGGGGTTCGGGAGATTCCAGCATCGGGGCGGGCTGAACTTCGTCCTGCCGCTCGACCTGACGGTGGGCGACGACTTCTTCCAAATTGGACAGTAGAGCCTGCACCTTCTCCAGCTCCTGCTCCGCGTGTTTCGCGCGCGACTTCTCCGCATTGATTCCTACATTGAATGCAAAGCCGCCGACGATTAGCACCAGCACAAGTGCTATCCATCCGCCGTATTTTATCGCGTTGCTCATGGTGAGCCTGCCTTTCTCCACCGGACCGCTGCCGGTGGGTTGTGGTAATGAAATGAAAGGATAGCACGTCAGGAGCACCAGCAAAATATTCTGTCGCGGCACTCTGCGCCTGGATGGGTGAACATGGCGCTCACTGAGTGGCAGTTGCGGAGCCTGACTGACTTTGGTAAGCTGCGCCTGTAAATGCATTCTATGCAAGGAAGGCATCGGCATGTTGATCTGGATCGCAGCGGTCATCGCCGCGCTGGCGGCGGCGGGCGCGTTCATGGCGTGGCTTTCTTTTCGACGGCGTGGTGATATCGAGGGCCTGCTTTTGGTGGACGGAAAGTCCGCACCCGAAGGCATGCTGGTGGCCTGTGAAATTGTGGATCACAAAGACGACAGCGTACTCCCCAACCATTTTGCTGTAATGATCCACAATGAGTACGCCGAAACCAGGTCGGACGGAACCTTCACCTTCAAAGGAGTGCGGGCGGGCGAGGTAACTTTGGGTCGCTGTTACGGGACATTGAAGCGAAGCCGTGTATGTTTTGGGTTACTGTCGGTAGTCGAAGAAGACGCTGACCCGCAGGACTACGAGCGGTTGGTTGTCGTCAAAGGGTGCACGTCGGTGCGCGTGGTGCTGGGGAAAGGTGGGCGCACGGTTCGTGGGCGGATGATTCTTCCCGAAGCGTTTGCGTTGTCTGAGCGTGAGCGCCTTTCAGTAGTCAACGTTTTGTGGGGCGACACGGATGCTCCGAAATCCCCGGAGGAACTCGAGGACACCGGTAAGATTGCGAGGTGGAAGTCGATATCCCAGACACCAGAGGGACTTGCATGGCGGGAAGTGACCTCCCGTCGCTACCAAGTGGCTCCAGACGCCGAAGGTAATTTTGAAGTCAGAAATGTAGTGCCCGGAAACTATCGGCTAATATCCTCCAGGAACAACTATTCCGAGGAGTGCGATGCGAAGGAAAAAAGCATGCATGCGCAGTCGATCCGTATTGTCGTTCCGCCGGCGGAAGGTGATGAAGACAGGGTCGTGGAGACGGGCGCGTTGAAGCTGGAAGTTGGATGACTGGCATGAGAGGCCGAATTGGCGATGACGAACTTCGATTCCGCACGCTGTGAACGCTTCTTCATCGTCCACCCCGCTAAGGGGAGCACACCTCCATTCTCGCCGGGCGCCAAAGTGGCTTGGATTGAGCGGATTGCGCTCCCCCCTTCCGCTGGCTATGCTTCCAGTTGTGAATCGTCTTTCGAAGGAGATTCTGCGAATAAAACCTGGGATCGGGTGGTAGTGGGCACTGCAGGGCCAATTCCAGACCGCGCCCGCGCTTACACTCGAGGATTGGAACCATGCTTGCGCTACTGGACATGCTTACGGTCTTCTGCGACATCGGTCAATTCATCACTGCTTTATTCCGTTTCATTACGGGCTATGACTCTATCGATGATTGGGAGGCCACCCGCTATCATGCGCAACGGCTTGCGCTGGAGGCCGAGATGAACTCTGCGGAGCCTGTTACCGAAACCGTCGCGACGCACCCTAGAGACGTTTCTTCCGGGGTACAGCCACCGCCTGGCCTTTCGACATGACACTATTCCAGCATCATGTGCCAGGCGGATGCAGTCCCCTTCGCGGTCCCCGCATTACTCCGCGATTCTGGCGACATCCACTTCCACGGCCAGGTGCTGGGTGCCGCCGCCGAGGATTACGCCGCGGACGGGGCTGACTTCATCGTAGTTGCGGCCCCAGGCTACGGTGATGTGCTCGACGGAGGGCAGGCAGTTGTTGGTGGGATCGAGATCTACCCAGCCCGCGCCGGGGGTATAGAGGGAAAGCCACGCGTGGGACGCCTGGGCGCCGACGTAGGCCTGGCCGGAGTCGGCGTGCTTCGGGGCCACGTAGCCGCTCACGTAGCGCGCGGGCAACCCGAGCGCGCTAGGCCGCCGATCTGGAGGTGGGCGAAATCCTGACAGACCCCGCGGCACTTTTCCAGAATCTCCTCCATCGGCGTCGTCACGGTGATGACATTCGGGTCGTAAGCGAATTCCTTGAAGATCCGGGTCATCAGGTGGGCGGCCGCCTTCAGCAGGGGCGTGCCGGGTGTGAAGGATTCCCGGGCGTAGTCGCGCAGGGCGGACGACACCGCCACGGTCTCCGCAGGGTAAGTGAACTGCAACACGTCGTGGGTATCGGGATCCTTGCTCTCCCGGACCAGGCGCAGGGCCTCTTCCCAGGGGGCGGTGGACTCCGGGTCAAACTGCTCCACCAATTCGCCAGCCCGCTCGTAGCTCACATTCTTAAACTTGCTGGCGTTCGCCCTGAAATGGGAGCCAGCAGAAGTACTTGCTTGAAACATGCCGAAATTGCCGCTCCATTCTGGCGGCGGAAGGTGGCAATTGTGTCGTGATCGGGGCGGGTGTCCCCCGTCAGAAAGCGCACCGACACATCGAGGGAGGATACTGGGCGCTGCCGCTCCCCCGCCCATTAACTCGAAAGGCCTCGGTCGGGGTCTGCTGCACCGCTTCGATGATGAAATGGACGGCGTCATCCGCTGCAATCCAGTCCCGCAGGTCCGGGGGCAGAAGCATGGGGGAATCTCGGTCGATGTTGATGAAGCGCGTTTTCATTAGATCGGTGTAGCAGATAACTAGTTGAAAAATCAATATAGAAAGTCCGACAGCCTCTTAAGTAAGTGACTTTCGGGACAGGCCCTATTTATTTTTCACACTTTACACCAGTATTTTATGCTGCACGTGCCCCGCCACGTCGGTCAGACGGAAATCACGGCCCTGGAAGCGGTAAGTAAGGCGTTCGTGGTTGATGCCGAGGAGGTGAAGGATGGTGGCCTGCACGTCGTGTACGTGGACCGGGTCTTCGACGGGCGAGAAGCCAAGTTCGTCGGTCTGGCCGAGGGTGAATCCGGCCTTTACCCCGCCGCCCGCCATCCACATCGTGGCGCATTCGATGTGGTGATTGCGGCCCACGGTGTCGCGAATCTCGCCCATGGGGGTACGCCCGAATTCACCGCCCCAGATGACCAGGGTGTCTTCGAGAAGCCCGCGCTGCTTGAGATCGAGCACGAGGGCCGCGGAGGCCTGGTCAATATCCCGGCAGACGTCGTCGAGGCTGTTGCTGAGATTCTCGGTGTTGCCGCCGTGATGATCCCAGTTGGTGTGATAGAGCTGGACGAAGCGCGTTCCCCGCTCGACCAGACGACGGGCGAGGAGGCAGTTCATCGCGTAGGAGGGTGTGCCGGGCTTCGCGCCATAGAGGTCGAGGGTGGCCTGGCTCTCTTTGGAAAGGTCCATAAGCTCGGGACCGCTGCTCTGCATGCGGTAGGCCATTTCGTAGGAGCTGATCCGCGCGGCGATCTCGCCATCGCCCGTCACATCGAGGCGCGCGCGGTTGAGGGCGTTGACGGCGTCAATGACCTGGCGCTGTTCCCCATCGCTCACGCCTTCCGGGTTGCTCAGGTTCAGAACGGGGTCTCCCTGAGAACGGAAGGGCACGCCCTGGTGGGCGGCGGGCAGGAATCCGCTGCCCCAGAGGGGCTGGCCGCCCCGCGGGCCGCGGGGGCCCGACTGGAGCACGACAAAGCCCGGAAGATCTTTCGATTCGCTGCCGATGCCATAGTTGATCCACGCACCCATGCTGGGCCGACCGAACTGGCCGGAGCCGGTGTTCATGAAGACTTTCGCGGGCGCGTGGTTGGGCACGTCGGTCGCCACGGTCTTGAGGAAAGAAATCTCATCGACGATTTTTGCGGTATGGGGCAGGCACTCGGAGACCCAGGCGCCGCACTGGCCGTGCTGCTTGAAGTCGCGCACGGTGCCAAGCAGCTTCGGCGCGCCGTCGTTGCCGAAGGTGTCCATGAAGGCGAAGCGCTTGCCTTCAATGTAGGACGCGGGAATGGGCTGGCCGTTGTACTGCTGCAAGGCGGGCTTGTAGTCGAAAAGCTCCAACTGACTCGGCCCACCCGCCATGAACATGAAGATGACGTTCTTGGCTTTCGCGGGAAAGTGCCCTTTTCCACCGAGGATGCCCATCGTGGGATCGGACGCCGCGCTGGCCCCGTTTTCGCAGAGGAGCGAGCCGAGGGCGATGGAGCCGAGGCCCACGCCGCACTGGCGGAAGAAGTGACGACGCGTCACATCGTGAAGCGCGCGTTCTGAAGGATGCTTGTACATGAAATACTACTCGCGGGTTATGAATTCGTCGAGGTTGAGCAGAGTGCGCGCCACCATCAGCCAGGCCTTTTCGGGATTGAGCGCCGGGTCGGCCTTGGCAAGCAAGTCACTCAGGATCGCCTTTTCGTTGCCCGCCGGCGCACGGCTCAGGCAGACGCGAAACGCGAAGTCGAGGCGATCACTGTCGCTGCTCATGGGCTCGCGGACAATTCGCTGGGCCAGAGCCTGGGCGTGTTCCACGTAGGCCTGATCATTCAGCAGCGTGAGGGCCTGCAGGGGCGTGTTGGAGCGAGTGCGGCGGGTGCAGGCCACCAGGGCGTCGGGCGTGTCGAAAACGACCAGGGACGAATGGGGCGTGGCGCGCCAGAAGTAGGTGTACATGCCCCGGCGGAAGCGGTCCGGACCCGCGCTCGTTTCCCACACGCGGTTGTCGCTCTGGCCGAGTTTCATGACCCCATCGGGCAACGGCGGAAACACGCTGGCACCGCCGATGCGGCGATCCAACTGGGCCGAGGCGGTCAAGGCGGCGTCGCGGATAATCTCGGCGTCCAGCCGGACGCGGCTTTGGCGGGCGAGGAGGTAATTTTTCGGATCGAGGGACTCCAGCTCGGGGCGCACATGGGAGGCCTGGCGATACGTGGAGGAAAGGACGATTTCGCGGATGATCGACTTCATGGACCAGCCACGGGCGATAAACTGATTGGCCAGGTAGTCCAGCAATTCCGGGTGCGTCGGCTGGGCGCCCTGGTAGCCGAAGTCGTTTTCCGTCTCGACGATGCCGCGCCCAAAGAGGTCCTGCCAGAATCGGTTGACGGTCACGCGAGCCGTGAGGGGGTTGCCCCGATCCACCAGCCACTCGGCCAGGTCGAGCCGCGTCGGCACGGCGGGCATTTCCAGCGGATGGAGCACGGCGGGTGTGGCGGGCGTGACCACGTCGCCCTTGCGAGTGAAGTCGCCCTGGATGAAGAGATTGGTCACCCTTGGTTCGGCGCGGCGCGCCAGCACCATGGTCCGGTTCACGCCGGAGACCTTGGCGTTCTCGTCCGCAATCGCCTTTTCGAAGGCCTGGAACTCGGCATCGGCGGCGAGGAAGCGCTTTTCAAGGAGACCGCGCTGCTCCGCCGTCCACTCGGCTGCCGGAAGCACGAGGGCAGCCTTTTCTTTGAGTCCCCAATCTTTGGTTTGCTCTTCGGTCAAGGCTGCGGCCCAGGGGCCCAGCTTATCGCGGAGCGCGGCCTCCTTATAGGCGTCGCGTTGCGGGCGGATGGTATCGACAGCGGCACGGATGGACTTCAGTTGCTCCGCCTGCTCGGGCGTGGGCAGATCCAGATCGACTTCGTCGTCATCATTGTAGAAGGCGAAGAACTGGAAGTAATCCTTCTGGTAGATTGGGTCGTACTTGTGATCATGGCACTTGGCACAACCCAGGGAGAGCCCCAGGAAGACTGCCCCCGTGGTGTTCACCCGGTCCACGATGGCTTCGATGCGGAACTCCTCCTTATCGATGCCCCCCTCCTGATTGATCATCGTATTGCGGTTGAACCCCGTGGCCACTTTCTGGGCCTCCGTGGCATCGGGCAGCAGATCGCCGGCGATCTGTTCGCGCACAAACTGGTCGAAGGGCTTATCCTCGTTGAAGGCGTTGATGACCCAATCGCGATAGGGCCAGATACTCCGGGGGCCATCGATGCTGTAGCCATTGGAGTCGGCATAGCGGGCCTGATCGAGCCAGCGCCTCCCCCAGCGCTCTCCAAAATGGGGCGAGGCCAGCAGGGCGTCCACCACCACTTCATAGGCGGTATCGTCTGGGGACTGGGTGAAGGCCTCCACTTCTTCGGGCGACGGTGGAATACCGATGAGATCGAGGTAGAGTCGGCGAATCTGGGTGATGGGATCGGCCAGGGGCGATGGCGCTATCCCTTTTGAATCCAGGCGCGCGAGGACGAACTGATCGATGGGGCCCCTCGCCCACTCCGCGCCGGTCAGGGACGGCACTTCGGGCCATTCGGGTGAGACGAAGGCCCAATGCTTTTCGTAGGGTGCGCCCTGATCGAGCCACTGACCCAGAATTTCGATCTCCCCAGGCGAAAGTCCCGGCTTCTCCACCGGGGGCATGCGATCATCGGCATCGGCGGTCGAGATGCGTTGAAAGATCGCGCTCTCGTGGCGGCCTTCGGCAAAGACCTCCTTGATGCGCTCGGGCGCGTAGCCCGATTCCGAGGGCGCAATGTCCAGCCGCAGATCACCCTTACGCTGCTTCGCGTCTGGACCGTGGCAGGTAAAGCAATGCTGGGAGAGGATGGGCTTGACCTGATTGTTGTAGAAGCCCCCGTGGGCCAGCGACGGCGCGAGGCCAATGCATGTGGCAACAACGAGGGCTTTTCTGGACAGTGTCACTAATCGCATGGCACCTGCTCACTTCCTGGGCGTACTGCACAACTCGCTCATTGTAACGGAAGCGGGGCTGGCTTTCACCCTGGCCATGTTCCAATTTGACACGACCAAGGGGGCGGACGCGCATCTCGATTCCAGCATCCACGGGGACATGCCGCCGCTTTGGTGGGGGTCTCGCTGGGGCGGAAATTTGAAGGTGACGCGGGTGTTTCTTCGCCTGAACCCAGTGCTCCTGCGGCGGTACGTCCCTCGAAGCCCACCTGTCTCGATTCGGATCGTTGCATTTTCCATGGTCTTCCCAGTATGCTGCGCGGGCAGCCCATCCCCCATTGCCCTCCCCGAGGAATTGAGAAATGACCACCATACTTTCCTGGAATGTGAACGGCCTCCGTGCGGTACTGAAAAACGGCTTCATGGAGTGGTTTGAGCGCGCTCAACCGGACATTCTGTGCGTTCAGGAGTCGCGCGCGCTACCGGGGGATTTGGAGGAGTCCATCCTGCGACCGGCGGGTTACACGACCTATTTCAACCCTGCGAAGAAGAAAGGCTACAGCGGTACGGCGACCTTTGTGCGGGATGGCATTAAACTGCTCTCGACCAGTGTTTCCGGCGTGGACCATATTGACGATGAAGGGCGCGTCCAGGTACTGGAATTCGAGCAATTTACCATCCTGAACGGCTACTGGCCCAACAGCCAGGCGGAGCGGGCGCGGCTGGACTACAAGCTGGACTATTGCAAGGCCCTCGCCAAAATGGCCAACAAGCTGGTCAAGTCAGGCAAGAACGTGATCCTTTGCGGTGATTTGAACATTGCCCATCAGGCTATCGACCTGGCGAGGCCCAAGGAAAACGAGAACAACGCGGGCTACTACATTGAAGAGCGCGATGCCATGACCGCGTTCCTGAAGCATGGCTATGTGGACACCTTCCGCCACTACCATCCCGAGCCGGACCAGTACAGTTGGTGGTCCTATCGCGCCCGCGCTCGCGAGAAGAATATCGGCTGGAGAATCGATTATCACCTGGTGAACCAGGACTTCATGCCTCGGGTGAAGGACGCCTTCATCCTCCAGGACGTCACGGGCTCCGACCACTGTCCCGTGGGTATCCGCGTCGAATAGCACCCGTCCAAGGAGTTCCCTCTATGGCATCCCCTGTAACCACGAAGCGTGGCGACACCGGTACGACCTTGATCCTGGGCGGCCAGCGCCTGCCCAAGTCCCATCCAATATTGGAAGCCACGGGCAAGCTGGATTCCCTCCGGGCCCACACGGCCCTGCTGCGCCTTCAGATCATGGAGCAGGGCGATGAGGCGCAACGTGAGGTTATGGAGCCGCTGTTCTGGCTGCTCCATGCGTGTTTTCTCATCGGCACCCAGGTGAACGATCCTGAATGCGCCCATCCCGAATACCGGGTGATGGATTTAGGGTCCGCGCATCTGGAAAAGCTGGAGTCCATCCAGACGGCGCTTGAGGCGCGTATCACGCTGCCCAAATCCTTCATCGCGTCGGCGTCGAACCTGCTCTCAGCTCAGGCCGACATCACGGCGACCGTCGCCCGCGAATTGGAACGGGCGCTGGTACACCTCAAGGAAAGTGTTCCCGCCTTCGACGCCACGCTCATCCTGGCTTTCGTCAACCGCTTGAGCGACTTCTTCTATATTGTGGCGCGCTTCCTGGAACAGGGCGTACACCAGCCCGTGGACTACTCGGCACTGGACCGATAATGCCCCGGGTGTGTGAGGTGCGCACTCACTGCCAGGAGGGCTGAGCTTCAATTTCGTCGCAGGCATCGAAACGCCGTGCAGCCATCTGATTGCGCACAAAGAAGCGGACGTGGTTGCGGAATATCATCATGTAAGCGATGCTGTTTCTCATGGCAGTGTCTCCTGATTTGTGCTTGTGCTATTTTTCTATCGTTAGCCGGAGGCCACGCCGCCGTACTGAAGCCTTTCGGCTCAGCCGCCACGGCGCCCTCCGTGTTATCGCGATAAGGATGGGGTGGCCAGGGTAACTTCGCGGCCGAGGCCGAGCGATTTACCTGTGCGCAGGCTGTTGAAGCCATGCTTGCCCCGGACGGCGTCCGCCTGCTCCAGCACCTTCTCCCACTTCTCGTTATTTTTTCCCCCGAAGAGGGGCAACTGATGCTGGTTATAGCGGAGCTGGTCGAGCCCCACGCCAATGAGCCGGATGCGCGCCCGCCGGGCTTTTCCCTTCGCCACCAGTTCTCGAAGCGCATCAATCACTTCCACATCCACCGCCGTGGGCTCCTGCAGGGTGTGGGCGAAGGTCTTGGTCTCGAAGTCGCTGTAGCGCACTTTCAGGGTAACTCGCTTCGCCTCCAGCCCCTCCTCGCGCAAGGTATACATGCAGCGCTCGGTGAGATAGGCCAGGGTCTGTTCCACCTGGGGCCATTCCAGCACATCTTCGGGAAAGGTTGTTTCGCGGCTGATGGACTTGGGTATCCTTTCCACCTCCACCTCCGAGTTGGAAATGCCCCGGGCGCGTCGCTGAAGTCCGATGGCGGTCTGGTGCCCGAATGCGCGCTCCAGAATACCGTGGTTGGCGATTGCCAGTTGACCCAGGGTCCGGATCCCGAGACGCTCCAGGGCCTCGCAGGTCTGGGGGCCCGCACCGGGTAATTTGCGTACGGCCAGGGGTGCCAGGAAAGCGGCCTCCTCCCCGGCGGCCACCCGGACGTAGCCGTTGGGTTTGCCCTCGTCCGATGCCACCTTGGACACCAGCTTGTTCGGCGATATCGCCACCGTACAGGGCAGCTTCGTCTGCGCCTTGATTTCGGATTTTATGTAGGCCGCGATGCCCTCGTCCCCCCCGAAGATGCGCTGGGAGCCGGTCACGTCCAGGTACGCCTCATCGATGGAAGCCATCTGCACAAAGGGGGTTACCGTCTCGAGGACGGCCCGGACCTTGCCGGAAGCCTCGCGGTAGTGCTCGTAGTTACCGCGCATGAAAATACCACCGGGGCAAAGCTTCTTCGCCTGGGCCAGGGACATGGCCGAGTGGACCCCGAACTTTCGCGCCTCATAGGACGCGGTGGAGACCACGCCCCGCTGGTCCTCCCAGGCACCTCCGATGATGAGGGGCTTTCCGGCGAGGGCGGGATCGCGCGCCACCTCGACCGATGCGAAAAAAGCATCCATATCGATGTGTACGATTCGTCGCTCCATGTTCGGACGTTCCTTCCCATCGCAATGCAATGACTGTTACCTCGGCACCGCCAACCACTGAAAACAAAAGCACTGAATAAACTTATAGTGAATTATAGTCCCGCACTTGAATTCTGTCAAGTGAAATTCTACACATGGAGCAACTCCCATCTAAGTCATTCAAAATGATTCAGTTAGCACAACTTCGCTACACCGTCGTCGTTGTCATGCCTGCGTCGGCATGGGGATGCGGGGGATATAGAACTGTCGCTCATGAGCTTCGCTTCACCCGCAACGATGAAATTGCGCGCAGAGATTCCCGCCGCGCGGTCTGTTCCGCAAAGCGGAACGACATGTATTGTCACGAAGAACCGTGGCAACAAGTGATGGGTATTTTCGAAGCAAACACGTATTGAGAGCACGGCATCTACCGTCCCCCGCCGTCGAGGGAATGGCGTAGCGCCGGAAAACTATTTCGCGGGTCGAGTTTGGGGTTGAATCAATTGGTCCGGTGATTGGAGGACCCGACTGCGCCTGGCGACATCAAGAGCCCCCCGACTGGCTGAGGATCCGCAGGTTTTGTCGCGATCTGCGTAGCTCCCGATTCGGACGTACGTGCCGGTAGGAGCCTGATCGAATCCTACCTGCCGGTGGCTCCGGGTCGGTTTGCTTGAAGCAGAATTCTTTTTTATGACTATTAATTACTATCGTTTCCTGGGCCCGATCGAGAAAGATTGCGCGTCTACAGCGGCTTTTCCCTCGTTCCAGAAGTTAATCCAGCTTTTTCGCACCATTTTGCGGCACTGGCATGTACCTTGCTGGAGAATGCATGTGCTGAACCTTCCTGCCTTCCGAAGGGTGTCCAGCACGGCAGTGATGTCGGCACAGGCCCGGAGGGCTTCCGGATCCGTACAGCGCAGCAGGGTGAGTCAGATAGTTGTATCGGTAATTAGTTTAGATCGATTCCTTGCATCATCCGTTACTCCCGCTCCGTGCTGGAAGGTTTGGTCCAATCGGACCTTGTCGATGGCTAGGGCTGGCGCGTGGTGTTCTGGAAAAGAAAGCAAATGGGCATGGGAAGACTAAGAACGATACTCGCCATTCTAATGGCGGTGTTTGCTATTTTCGGGGCGATGCCTGATGGGGTCGCGCAGGAAGACGTCGCCAGTACCACGGCGGCCGCGCTCACGCCGGAAGACGTTCAGGCGAATCTGAACATCGTCTGGACCTGTGTGGCGGCCTTTCTCGTCTTTTTCATGCAGGCCGGATTTGCCATGGTCGAGACGGGTTTCACCCGGGCGAAGAACGTGGTCAATATCATCATGAAGAACCTGATGGACTTTTGCATCGGTTCCATTGCCTTCTTCATCGTCGGCTTCGGCGTCATGTTCGGCAGCAACACGACGGGCTGGTTCGGCATGTCGGACTTCATGCTGGACCTCGCGCCCTATGGCGATACGTTCGACACGCAGTGGCCGTTCACCTTCCTCATTTTCCAGACGGTATTCGCCGCCACGGCCGCCACGATCGTGTCGGGTGCCATGGCGGAGCGGACGAAGTTCGTCAGTTACCTGATCTACAGCCTGGTAATCTCGGCCCTCATTTACCCCGTGTCCGGCAGTTGGGCGTGGAACAGCCTCTACACCTCCGGCACCTCCGGCTGGCTGGAAGGGCTGGGCTTTCTCGACTTCGCCGGTTCCAGCGTGGTGCACTCGGTGGGTGGCTGGCTGGCGCTGGCCGGGGCCATCGTTGTCGGTCCGCGAATTGGCAAGTACGGGCCCGACGGTAAGGCGCGAGCCATACCCGGGCACAACATGGCCCTCGGCGCACTTGGGGTGTTCATCCTCTGGCTGGGGTGGTTCGGCTTTAACGCCGGGAGCACGACGACGGGCGACGGCTCCATTGGCTACATCGCCGTGACGACGAATATGGGCGGCGCGGCCGGTGCGCTGGGCGCCATGTTTACGGCTTGGCTGATTTTCAAGAAGCCGGAGGGGTCCATGACACTTAACGGCGTTCTGGCGGGACTCGTGTCGGTGACCGCCCCTTGCGATTCGGTGAGTCCCCTGGGCGCGATGATAATCGGCTTTATAGGCGGCATTCTGGTCGTCCTAAGCATTATTTATATAGACCGAATTCTAAAGGTGGACGATCCGGTGGGCGCTATCAGCGTCCACGCCGTCTGCGGCACGTGGGGCACTATGTCTTGCGGCCTTTTCAATCTGGAATCGGGACTTTTTTATGGCGGCGGCCTCCACCAGTTGGGCGTTCAGGCGTTAGGCGCGGCCGCGATATTTGCGTGGGCTTTTGGCACCGGGCTCCTGCTGTTTCTGGCGCTCAAATATACCGTCGGGCTGCGGGTTTCGGCAGACGAGGAAATTGCCGGCCTGGATGTAGGCGAACATGGCATGGAGGCCTATTCTGGCTTCCAGATCTTTAACAACCAGTAATCTGCCGCCCGGCAAGGCCCGGGTCAGCAGGAATGGAATCGATGAAACTTATTACCGCGTATATACAACCCGAAAAGCTCAACGCCGTCAAGCAGACCCTCTACGAGGCGGGCGTCACCAAGATGTCCGTGACCAACTCGCTCGGCTGCGGCCAGCAGGGTGGCTACCACGAATCCTATCGGGGTGTTGATGTGGAGGTGAACCTGCTGAAGAAAATCCGGCTGGAAATTGCGGTGAATGAGGATTTCGTGAAGCCGACGGTGGATGCCATTATCCGGGGTTCTAAGACCGGTAAGATCGGGGATGGAAAGATTTTCGTTGTCCCCCTCGAACAGTGCATTCGAATCCGAACCGGTGAAACGGGCATGGCGGCCATCGGCTGATTCACATGCGCTAACTTCCAGGGCCTTCGCGTCCTGTACAGTTGAAACGGCTCTCCAAGGAGGCACCTCCCAAGTGCCTCCCCCATTGCCCAGGGGTGGCGTTCCGTAAGGAGCGCCACCTCTCTGGGCATTTGTTTTTTCGGTAATTCCCCGGTGACGCGTGCAAGGACTCGTCGTCTTGAATGGTGAAATCGCGCGCAGTAAGGCTGACCCCGGAAACTACACAAGCCCCCCCCAGAACACCTCTGAAAGGGTTCGTCGCCAGGGAACTATGAATTGGTGTCCCGGGGCGTCTTCGGGCCCCATCCCCGTTGCCAGACGACCAGGCCCAAGCCCAGAGTCAGGATTGCGGCGGCTACGTTCATGGAGAGGCCCTGGGCAAAGGCCGCGAGGGAGAGACAACTCACGAGCCCGAGGGCGGGAACGGCCCGCGGCACCTGGAATCCTTTATAGCCGGGCTCCCTGCCCTTCACCACGAGCAGCCCCACATGAACCGAGGCGAAGACCAGAAGCAACAGCGTGCTGGTGGTTCCGGCGAGTTCCTGCACGGTGCCCGTGATGGCCAGCACCATGCCCCCCGAGAGCACGAGGGCGAGGGCCACGTGGGGCGTGCGCCGCGTGGGATGGAGCGCACTGAGGGGCCGGGGCAGCAGCCCTTCGCGGGAAAGGCCATAGAGCAGGCGCGAGCCCATCACGCAATTGATCAGGGCGGTGTCGGCCACGGCGAACAGGGCAATTACCGTGAATACGATCGGCGGTACGGAAGGGGCGGCTACGCGCACCAGATCGAGCAGGGGCGCTTTGGACGCCGCCAGGGCGGCGGGCGCGAGCACGGCCGTGGCCACCCACGCCACGAGAATATAGATGAGGCCCGTGAAACAGACCGCAACCAGAATCGCGAGCGGTAGATTGCGTCGCGGTTCTTTCACTTCCTCCGCGACGTTCACCAGATCCTCGAATCCGATGAAGGCATAGAAGGCCAGGGCGGCACCCGTGGCGATGCCGAACCAGGAGAAGGCCCGCTCCCCTGCTTCCACGGTCATGGCTCCGGTTTCGACCGGTGTATTTCCGCCGAAATACCAGGCCAGGCCAGTAACAATCACGATGAGCAGCCCCGCTACCGTGGCCGTGGTGCACAGGATGGTTACCGTTGACGACTCGCGGATGCCCCAGAAAGCCACGAAGCCGGTCACGCCGAGAAAGAGGGCGATGACGAGGGGCTCGGGCAGAACAGGAAGCATAGCGCAGAGATAGCCGGCGAAGGCGCGGCTGCCCGTGGCCATGGAGACCGTTCCCGAGCAGAGGACGAGCCAGCCAATCAGCAGGGGTGCCGCCGGACGCCGTGTGGCCCGGGAGACGAAGTAGGCCGCCCCGCCACTGTGGGGGTGTCGCCCGCTGAATTCCGCGTAGGCGCATGCGGTCAGGGCGGCCACCACCATGGAAACGGCGAAGGCCAACCAGGCCTGCTCGCCTGCAATGCCAGCGACTTTGCCCGTCAGAGCGTAAATGCCCGCACCGAGAATGTCGCCGACGCCATAGATGATGAGTGCGACGGGGCCGAGGGTCCGTTTAAGGGTGATACTGCTGCTCATGGTGCCTCCTTACTGCAGGGGGGTATGAAAGCACATTGCAGGGGAATGGGGCAATGTCGGGCGAGGATAATCGGACAGATCGGACGGTTCAGACTGATCGGAGGATTAGGCAGCCGGTCGCCGCTTCCTTTTCGCTGTCCACCGTCAATTGTCCCTTCAGCCTTCAATTCGCTATACTATGGGCTCAATCCCCCACCTTTCCCGCGAAGAGGAGTCGTTTTTCATGTATATAGGCCGTATTGTCAGCGTGGTCCAGACGCCCGAAGGCAAGCTGGGCGCGGTGTATCGCGTTTCCAGCCGTTCCTTCCCCAACCGCACGGCGGTTCCCGGCGCGAACAAGGTCTCCATCGTGCCGAAGGCGGGTTTCGAGGAGGACATCCACAAGAATCCCTACATTGCCTACAACTGCGTGCGCGTGGTGTGCGATGGGCGCGTGGCGGTGGTGACGAATGGATCCCAGACCGACCCCATCGCCGAGAAGATCGCCCAGGGCCTGCCGGTGCGCGATGCGCTGGCGCTGACCAGCCTGGCGCTGGACTTCGAGAAAGATGACTACAACACGCCCCGCATCAGTGCGGTGGCCGACGCGCGCGATGGTTCCGCCTGGCTCGCCGTGGTACGTCACGATGGCATCGAAGTTCGGAAGATGCCCTTGGAAGCGGGCAAGTTCTTCTACGTTTCGACCTACGAAGAGAATTCGATTTCGTTGACGCAGTCCGGCGTTTACGACGCGACCAACACGGAAGAGGCCTGTGCCTTTATTCTGGGCAAGGGCGTCTTCGCGGAACGGACGAATCCTGTGACGGCCGTGGCGGCGCTGGACAACGGCGCGGGCTTTGATTTGCTGGCCACGGACGCGCCGCAGACCTGAGGTAGCCGACCCCGGGTTACAGGGACAACAGCGACGACAGGGACGGCAAGAACATAACCAGGCTTTGCCCCAGTTGACGCATCGGCGTCCCTCATTTCTGCTGTCGCTGGTGTCCCTGATGTCCCTGCAACGACGCGACACGACTCTCTTTTTGATTAACTGAGGTAATTCCTATGAACGACGTATACACATCCCCCCTGGTGGAACGCTTTGCCACGCGCGAGATGGCGCAGATCTGGAGCGCCCAGAAGAAATTCTCCACGTGGCGGCGCTGCTGGCTGGCACTGGCGGAGGCGGAGCAGGCGCTGGGTCTCGACATCACCGACGAGCAGATCGCGGAGCTTCGGGAGCATCTGGAAGACATTGACTTCGCGAAGGCGGAAGCTTACGAGCGCCAGACGCGCCACGACGTGATGGCCCACATCCACGCGCTGGGCGAGATCGCGCCGAAGGCGAAGCCCATCATCCACCTCGGCGCAACGAGCTGCTTCGTGGGCGACAACACGGACCTGATCCAGATCCGTGAATCGCTGGAGATCATCCTCGCGAAGGCCGTGGCCGTATTGGCGCGCTTGAAAGACTTTGCGCTGAAGTGGAAGGACCTCCCCACGCTCGGCTTTACCCACTACCAGCCCGCGCAAGTGGTGACCGTGGGCAAGCGCGCCTGCCTGTGGGCGCAAGACCTCGCGATGGACGTGGAAGACCTGGAAGATATTCTGGCGCGGCTTCGCTGTCGGGGCGTGAAGGGCACGACGGGCACCCAGGCCTCGTTTATGGCGCTCTTCGACGGCGATTCCGACAAGGTGCGTCAGCTCGATCAGCTCGTCGCGGAGAAACTTGGCTTCAAGAGCTCCTACGGCGTGACGGGCCAGACCTATCCCCGCAAGGTGGACACGCTCGTGCTGCGCGTGCTCGCGGGCATCGGCGAGAGTACCCACAAATTCGCGACCGACCTGCGCCTGCTTCAGAATCTCAAAGAAATCGAAGAGCCCTTCGAGTCCACCCAGGTGGGCAGTTCGGCCATGGCCTACAAGCGCAATCCCATGCGCTGCGAGCGGGCCTGCGCCCTCTCCCGTTTCCTTATGGTCCAGCCGCTTCACAGCGAGTTCACCACGGCGACGCAATGGTTCGAGCGCACGCTGGACGATTCCGCGATCCGTCGTCTGAGCCTGCCCGAGTCCTTCCTCGCGGCGGACGGCGTGCTCAACCTCTACCTCAACGTGATGGAGAATCCAGCGGTCTACCCGAAGGTCATCGAGAAGCACCTCTGGGCCGAGTTGCCCTTCATGGCCACGGAAAACATTATCATGGCCGGTGTGAAGCGCGGCGGCGATCGCCAGGAGCTGCACGAGGTCATCCGCACCCACAGCCACAAAGCCGGCGCGGTTGTGAAGGAAGAGGGCAAGGACAACGACTTGCTCGAACGCCTCGCGGGTGATCCGGCCATAGGCATGACTTTGGAAGAGATCCACGCGAGCATCGATCTCGTGGAATTCGTCGGTCGCGCGCCCATGCAGGTCGTGGAATTCATCGAAGGCGAGATTGACCCCATCCTGGAGCGCAACAAGGACCGAGCGGGCGTTTCGTCCGACGTGCGGGTCTGAGGCTCCGGTGAAGACGGCGGCCATCGTCAACCCGCGGGCGGGCCAGTGGCGCTGCGAGCGGCGCTGGCAGGCGCAGCAGGCGGCCCTGCGCGATGTGGTCGGTCCAATGAAGTATTGTCCCACGGAGGGACCTGGTCATGGCGCCGAAATGGCCCGGTCCCTCCTCCGGGAGGGCTACGACCACATCATCTCGGCGGGCGGCGATGGCACGCACTTTGAAGTGGTCAATGGTTGGTTCGAGGGCGGCGCAGCCATCAATCCCGAGGCGCGCCTGACCGTATTGCCCATGGGGACAGGATCCGATCTCGCCAAAGTGCTGGGCATCGCGCCGGGGCTACGGGGTGTCGCGTCCATCAAAGATGCCGAGGTCTTGCGGGCCGACGTGGGGTGCATCACCTGTCCCGCGACCCACGGAGGCGAGACGCGCACCGTCTATTTCCTCAACATCGCTCATATCGGCATCGGTGCCTCCGCCTGCCGCTTTGTGAACGAGCACAGCAAGGCCCCGGGGGGATTTCTATCCTATCTGCGAGCCATCCTCGTGACGCTGACCCGCTACCGCCCTAAAGACATGAAGATCCAGATCGGAGATACGCTCCGGATTGAGGGGCCCACCCTCGATTTCGCCATTGCCAAGGGCTGCTATGACGCAGGCGGCCTGCTGCTCGCGCCCCATGCCCGCCTCGACAACGGACTATTCGACTGCTTCCACGTGGGGCCCATCGGGTTCCTGGACGCCCTGCGCACCCTCCCCAAGCTCTATACGGGACGGCTCAGTGAACGGCGCGACGTGGTGAAGTATGTCCGTAGTGACCGGATTGAGATCCGCTCCGACGAGGCGGTGGAAGTAGAAGTCGATGGGGAATTCGTGGGCTATCTGCCCGCGACGGTAACGCTGCTTCCCGGCGCGATCCGGTTGACCCGTTCGCGCCGGGAAGGTTGAGGCTGCCACCAAGCTCTTGTGTGCCCCTGAATGTTCTAGAATTTCACCTGCACGTCAACATGCACGTAGTCCGCGTCTTCCCCATCGGTACCGCCGACGAATTCGAGGCCGTTGCGGGCGAAGAACTGGCCCTCTTCCAGGCCGTCGCCGGTGAAAAGGTGTTCCCACGCCAGCGCGATGGAGAAGTCGGCGCTGTACTGGTACTTGGCCATGAGGAAAGTGGTCCAGCCCAGGTCGTCGTCATTGGCTCGGGTCCAGGCGGCAAAGGCCGGCCAGACGGGGGTATCGAAGGTTTCGTCGATTTCAAAATGGGCCACGCGGAACAGTAACGAGATCTTCTCGGTAGGTTTGGCGCCGATGCCCGCGCGGAGCTGCCAGAAGTTGGTCAACTCCTGACCTATGCCGAGGTTCAAGCTGTAAGGCGCCCCCATGAAGAGGGTGTTGAAAGAGACGCTGGCCCGACCTTCGCCGGGGAAGAGCCAATCGCGATAGCGGAAATCCCGATTGTCCTCGCCTTCAAAGAGGGCGCCGCCGACGAAGATGCGCGGCTGCCAGTTGACGTCCAAGGTGTAGCCCACTTCCAGATCCGTGCCGAGGTTATCGTGTTCGGCTTCGGTATCGCCGTAGACCACGGGGGCAAACAGCGCGCCCACGTTGTCCGCATCGCCGAACTGATAGGCCAATTCCCAGTCATAGTCAAAGGCGCCATAGGCACCGAATACCCGGGTTCCGATCGTGTGGAGGTAGCTCGGCTCGTAGTCATCGTGGCCAAACCACGACTCCACCCACTCCCCGGCTGCGTTGAGGGTGGTGTCGTTGGCTTCGACGCCATCCCGCACCAGCATCCAGTAGGCCGACAGCTTCACCTGCTCCAGGCCCTTGTAGGTGCCGTAGACGCCGTAGAAATCGGCGTCCTCGTCGCCCGCGAGGGTCTCGGAGAGTTTCATGGCCCAAGCGTCCACGTCGAAGCTCTCATTGGCATAGGTAAGGCGCGCGCCGTCAAAACTCCGGCCGATAATGGCGGTGGTGATGTCGTCAACCAGCCAGCCCTTGCCGAGCTTCATCTCCTGGCGGCCCAGGCGCAACCGCACCGGATAGCCGAAGGTATTGCGCGTTTCGATATACGACTGGTACAGGGAGACCGAACCGGCACCGCCGCCCGCGTTGTCGACGCCGGTAATGTAGTTGCTGCGGAAATCCGTACCCCAGATGTCGAAACTTTCAAACTCGATGACCGTACTCACATCATCGGTAAAGTCAGCCTTCACCTGAACGCGCGTCCGCTGCTCCACGTACGCGAGATCGTGCCCCGCGTCGTCGAAGTCGAAGCGGCTGCTTAGTCCGAAGGGCCCCAGGGGGCGATTGGCAAAATTGAACCCCGCATACCGAGGGGTCGCGGGGCCGTTGACGGCGTTGCTGTAGTTGTCGTTCCAGAAGCGACCTCGGATACGGACCTCGCCCCCGACCTCCACCGATTGCAACTCGGCTCCGGCCTGGCCGACCAGCAAGAGAATGAATACCGTGCTCCAGATAGATTTCATGATTGGGTCTTCTCCCTTTGGGTTCTGGTTTCGCGTACGGCATGCTTCCCGATTAAACATGCATTTTCAATAAATTATATTCCTGCGCGCCTATTGAATCAATCGAATAATTTTGTCTTATTTTCTGGCAAATATACATTGACAAAAATGCGGGATCAGAAAGAAAATGAGGGGTCTGGACTCTCTAAGTGTCTGGCGCGCCAAGGAGATATCTAAAGTTCTCCGCGTCCACGCCGATACTCTGTGATACGTAATGAGGCGCCTGGTTGGTACCTTTGCATCGGGGCATACGGCAAAGGCATTACTTGGGAAGGCGAGAACGATGTTCTTTTGCGGGAACAGAGGAAGAAGACCATGTCACGGGACCCCGTCTATGGGCAGTTGGAAAACACCATTGCGAACTGGACCGAAGAAGTAACCCAGGCGCACAACCAGCTCACAAGTCAGATCTCCGAGGCGCGCGATCAATTGGATACGCTCGCCACGATCATGGCGCGCCGGCAGGGGGAATCCAGCGCGCTGGCCAAGTCCAGGGAAGATATTGCCCGCCTGAAAGAGGCGGTTCGCAAGCGGGACTCCGAGCTCCAGCAGGTGCAACAGGAGCGCGAGACGCTGGCGCGGCGCAATTCCCTTGCGGAGCAGCAGAAGCTTCAGGCCGAGGAGCGCATCGCAGTATTGCGTCATGAGCGGGAGCATCTCGACCGCACCCTTGGCGAGTCGCGCACGGACACGCGGGAAGCGCTGGCGCGCGTCTCCACCCTCGAGATCGAGCTGGCGGCCTGCCGCAGCACGATCCAGGAGCAACAGCGCGACGCCGACGGGGACAAGGCCCGCATCCAGGACTTGAACGAAAGAGTGGCGGCACTCCAGGAGGAGCTTTCTGTCCTCACGCGCCGCGCCCTGAGCGGGGAGCACGAGGTCGGGACCCTGTCCGAGCGCCTTGCAACTTCCGAGACGGAGCATCAGAATGCCCGTGCGGACCTCGCGCTGAAGCAGTGCGAACTGGAGCAACTGGGCAGTGTACTCGCCGAACGCGAAGCCCATCTGGAGTCGGCCCAGCAGCAGATCCTCGAGAATCAGAATGAGATCGGCTGTCTGCAGATCGAGATCCAGCGTATCAGCGAAAATCGCGACACCCTTGCCGAAGAGGCGGGGATGCACCAGAGCGAAAAGGCCGGGCTTGAGGGCCGGATCTCCCAGATGGCCCAGCAGGCGTGGGAAATCCGCCAGGAAAACGAGCAGCTTATTCAGACGCTGGCTGGGCTGCGCACCGCGCTTGCGGACAGCTCGCGCCTCCTCGACGAGACAACGCAATCACTGAATGATCTTCAGTACGCCCACGCCAGCTTGAAAGAGAATTTTGAACAGTGCCAGGCCGAACTTGAGGCGGCCAGCCGCTGCGCCCAGCAGCGCCAGGAGGACTACCTCCAGCTTCAGGATGCCCACGAGCAGGTGCAGTCTGCCCTGACTTCCTATCGTGAAACCCTGGAGAAGTTGAAGCAGGAACGGGCCATGCTTACGCAGGAACTGGAGCAGCGGGATAGCGATCTGGCAGCCTCCCGGGTTTATGGGGAAGCGCTCCAGAGCGAGAAGGGCCAGCTTGAGGCCCAGCGCGCGGAACTCGAAACCCGCCTCGCGACAAATGGCGAGGCCCTCCGCGCCGCGACCGAACGCTATGACGTCACCATCCAATCCCTGGCCGAGGCGCGTTCTCACCTTGAGGACGCGGAGGCCCGCCTGGAGGCGCTGCGGACGCGCGAGCACGAATTGACCACGCAGCTCGACGCCGCGATGCGCGAAAAGACCGACGGGCAACGCACAGTCGAGGCGCTGCGCACGGAACTCGACGGCCGCGATCAGGCCATTCGCGAAGCAAGCGATGAAATCACTTCATTGCGAGAACACCTCTGGAGCACGGGCGACGAAAAGGCGGAGCTACATGAGCACGCGAGCGCACTGGAAGCGCGACTTGAGCGACTCCATGCTGAACGCGAGGCCATGGAGCGGGAACTTCGCCGAAACCTTGTCGAACGAGACTTCGCCATTGCGGAGATCGAGAAAGAACTCAGCGCGCTGCGCGATGAAGTGTTGCAGGCGGGCGCGGTTATCACCGAACTTCGCGGTAAGGCCAGCCAATTGGACTCGGATCTGGAGAGCGAGCGCGCTGCCCTTTCGGAAGCGCGCCAGGCCCTCGTCCAGGCCCGGGATTCCGTGGCCGAGCTGCTTTCGGAGAACGCCCTGCTATCGAGCACGCTGGAGCAGACCCACCAGTCGAATGCGATTCTCCACGATTCGCTGCGTCTTTCCGAAGATCGGGAACGCACCCTTAGCGCGGACTTTACGGCCCTTCGGCATGAACGGGACGCTGTAGGACGTTCCCTTGCCGAGGCCTGTGCGAATCTTGACCTCCGCCAATTCGAATTGGCTCGCCTCTCCGAAGATCGGGAGGCCCTGCGGCATCGCTACGACGCTACGGTCGACGAGCGAGACCGGCTGAATGCGTCCGTTGCAACCCTGGAGCGCACCCAGCAGGAGCTAGAGCAGGAGTTGCGCGGCCGAATGGCGGTGCTGGAAACGCTGGAAGCGGATCTTGAATCGAGCCGCCAGCGCTACGCCAATCTGGAGCAGTTGCTCGCCACGGAACGACAGGATTATGCGACCAGTCTGACCCAGGCCCGGGAGGAACAGCAGTCTCTGCTGCGCGCGATCGACGAGGAGCAGGCGGCGGCCCAGCAGTTGCAGGCCGTGATCCGGGACCATGAAAGTGCGGCCCTCGCCGCCGAGCGACGCATCAATCAGGCGGAGTCGGCCATTTCCGCGCTGACTGTGCAGGCGCGGGAGATTCAGGCGCACTTCAGCGAGGAGCTCCGGCAGGCCAAGGCGCGCCACGAAGAGGTAGAGACGGTACTTCAGCAACGGGAACATGAACTTGCGCAGCGCGCCGCACTGGTCAAACAGCGCGAGGGTGAATTGGAGTCCGCCAACCGGAGCCTCTCGCGCCTCGAACAGAATCTGTCGGCCCAGAAGGAACAGTTTGAGAGTGTCCGCACCGGACTCGAGTGCGACATCGATGCGGCGAACAACCGCGTCCGGGCCACGGAGGCGGCCCTGCAGGGAACGCGCGCCGAAAACAGCGCGCTGGCCAACGTGCTCAAGGAGAAGGAAGAACTCATCGGACGAGAGCAGCGTTCACGGCAGCAGCTTGAAAGCGCAAAGCTCGCCCTGTCGCAGGATCTCGATACGGCGAAGAAGCGCGTTTCGATCACAGACGCGGAAAATGAGAGCCTGACGACCCAACTGCAAAATGCAACGATTCGAGAGAAGGAAACCGCACGGGAGCTTTCCCTGGCCCAGGCCACGATCCGTTCGCTTCAGGAGACCATCCAGCAGAAAGAGAACGCGGTGCAGCAGGAGAAGATTCGCACGGCGCAGCTTCTGCACCAGACCGTTTCCGCACTGCAGTCGGAGCTTACGCAGATTAACACTGCCGACTCGCAGCGGGGCCTATCGAGCAAGTGGATGAGCGCTCTCAACCTCGACGGGCGGACGCTGGCGGAAGACTCCCAGCGGGAACTGCCTTTCTCGGGTGACGAGAATGGGACCTCTCCGGGCAACGGCGCTACGAATGGTAACGGCACACATTATGGTGCGGGCCACGCGAACAAGTAGAATAGTCCCCAGGTCACCGGCCCCAACCAAGGCGATACATTCACTCTCATGAAGGATTCCGGCAAGCGAAAATCGGCCCTCCTGCGGGAGATACAGCAACTGCGCAAGCAGTTGGCCGAGGCACAATCGGGACAGAACGAACTGTTCCGCGCGGAGCGTGCCCTTGCCCAGTATTGGAGTGTGCTGGATGCTATTTTATCGGGGACGCCGGACCTCTACGCGATCAAGGGCGTTAATTATACGTATCAGGCCGCGAACCGCGCCTTCTGTCGATTCACGGGCCTGCCGGAACACGAAATTCGCGGGCGGGGCGATTTTGAGATCTTCCCCGGGCGGCTGGCGGAAATTTTCCATCAGGACGATGTGCGGGTACTTCAGGCGTCGGCCCCGGCCAACTTCGAGACGCGCGTCAGTTTTCAAGACAGCCCGCGCTGGCTGCGCTTCTCCAAGCGCCCGGTGTTTGATCGGGAAGGCCGCTGCGCCGGCATCTTGTGTGTTGTTCGGGACGTGAGCGAGCTGGCGCGTTCCAGGGCTCAGCAGGAAATCCTGACGGGCGCGGCCCACCACTGCTTCTGGTGTACCGATGTCCACGATCACATTGTCGAGGTGAACGACGCCTATTGCCTCTTGTCGGGTTACGGCCGGGAAGAGCTCCTGGGCAAGAACATGCGCGATATCGAGATGATGGGCTCTCCCGAGGAGCACGGGGAACGCAACCAGCGTATTATGAAGCTGGGTACGGGTTCCTACCACACATTGCACCGGAGCAAGTCCAACACGATTGTCGAGTTTGACGTCGATGCGGTGTATCTGCCAATTCACGGCGGGCGTTACTATCGTTATTTTCGGCTGTGCGCGGAAGAGTCCGAAACACGGCCCGCCGCTGTTCCAGAAGTCGAGCATGCCGCGTCGGGCGCGTCGACGGTCCCCCACCGCCGCGTCCTCAACCTGAATGACATTCTGATCGCCGCTATCAACCAGGAGATCGATCAGGTTCCGGCGGGGATCTCGATTCGGAAGCTGCTCGATCCCAAGCTGAAAAATACGGTGGCGAATTCCGCTCAGCTCACGCAGGTGATCCTTAACATTACGACGAACGCCGTGGAGGCCATGGACGGCCGCGGGCACTTGACCTACACCACGCGCAACGTTGAACTCACGCGGGAGTGGCTCAGCGATAACCCGCGCTTGAAACCGGGGCACTACGTATACCTGGCCATTAGCGATACGGGCCGCGGGATAAGTCCCTCGCTCGCGGGCAAGATCTTCGAGCCCTTCATCACGACCAAGTTCAAAGGGCGGGGTATGGGGCTGGCTTCGGTGGCGCGCAACGTGGAGGAACACAACGGCCTGGTCACGGTCAAGAGCGAGGTTGACAAGGGCAGCACCTTCACCGTCTACCTCCCGGCCACGGAGGCCCTTCTGGAATCGAGAAACACTTCGCCACAGATTCCATCGGGCACGGAGACGATTCTTTTTATCGATCCCGAGTCGCGCGTGCTGGATGAGGCGCGTCGGATTCTGGAGCGCCTCGCCTATACCGTGGTGCTTACGACAGGCGTGGAAGAAGCCATCCACTGCACGACCTCGCGCGTTCCGCCTGTGGACGCCATCGTGGTAGACACGGCCGCAACCCATCACTACAGAGGCGATCTCGTCGCCGACCTCCGCGCTGCAAATCCGAACGTGAAGATCATTCTTGCGGGTCCGAGCGAACTGGATGAGTGGGCGCAGGATCTGCTCGATGCGGGTGCCAATGCATACGTAAAAAAACCCTTCCGCCCCGAAGTGCTCGCGCCGAAAATTCGCAAAACGCTGGATAGTTGATAGTTGATAAATATACTGCTCTAGTTTTGCTCGATTTGGATTCGTCAACTCCGCTTCAACTTACAAAGTGCATTCTCTTCGCTGTCAACTATCAACTGACATTGCATCCCCCTTCATCCCTGTACTATCCTGTGACCAACAATTCCCTTTCTCTCCAGCACAGGATATCCGCATGTCCAGCGATGCCCCACAGCTCTCTGTCGTCATTCCCATTTACAACGAATCGGGAACGCTGGAGGAGCTTTTTCGACGTCTGACCGACACCCTCTCGGACCATCCCGGAGGCTATGAAATCATCGCGGTGGACGACGGCAGTACCGATGGCAGCCGGGAGGCCCTGCGGGACCTGCACGGGCGGGATCCCCGCATCCGGGTCGTCTTCCTTTCCCGGAACTTCGGCCAGAGCCCCGCGCTTTATGCCGGTTTCTCGCGGGCCCGTGGACAGTACATTGCCATGATGGACGCAGACCTGCAGAACTATCCGGAGGATATCCCCCGTTTGGTGGCGAAGCTGGAGGAGGGCTACGACATGGTGAGTGGATGGCGGGCCAACCGTAAGGACAGCTTTTTCCGCACCGGGGCGTCGAAGCTGCTCAATCGTTATATCAACACCATCACGCGCGTCGCGTTGAATGACTACGGTTGCGCGCTGAAGGCCTTTCGCAGGGAGCTGGTGGAGCATATGCTCGCGCTCACCCACCGTTGCCGGTATCTTCCGGTGGATGCGGCGGCACTCGGCGGGCGGGTTGCGGAAATTGAGGTGCGCCACGACCAGCGGGGCCATGGCGAAAGCAAGTACGGCCTGCTCACGCTGATCCGGACGGCCTTTGATCTGATTACGAGCATCACGGCGGCCCCGCTCCAGTTCATCGGGCTACTGGGCTGGATCTTTGCCGTGATCGGCTTCTGTATGAGTCTCTGGGTGGCCTATGTGCGCATCACCCAGGGCGATATCAACCACATGGGCACGGTGGTGGCCATCTTCTTCTTCCTTTCCGGGTGCCAGATGGTGGCCACGGGCCTGATGTGCGAGTACATCAGCCGCATCTACATCGAGGTGCAGGCCAAGCCCTATTTCGTCATCCAGGAGGAACTGTAGTGATGGAAGCGCGCCCCCTGACCGTGCTGGTGCTCGCTGTTGGGGGCAACGTGAGCCAGGGCATTTTGAAGGCCCTGGCCCGTTCCAGGCATGCCTATCGGGTTCTCGGCGCGGATATCAGTGCGCGTCAGATGGGGCTCTTTACTGTGGACCGGGCCTTCGTTTCGCCCTGGGCCAATTCCCCGGATTTTCTTCCGTGGCTGCTGGAGATCTGCCGGCGGGAATCGGTGGATGCCATCCTGAGTGGCGCGGAGGCCGTGCTCATGACTCTGGCCCGGCATCGGGCGCAGATCGAAGGGGAGACAGGAGCGAGTTGTCTTGTCAGCGCGTGGGACGTCATGGAGATCGGCGACGATAAATTGAAGACCTGCCATTGGCTGGCGGAGCATGGTCTCCCCCACCCCGCCTTTGCCCCGGCCGATGCGCCTGACGACGTGAGGCGTCTCGTGGAGGCTGTCGGCTATCCCCTTGTGGCAAAGCCAAGAAGAGGCGGCGGCTCTCGGGGACTTTTCCTGGTGGAAAATGACGACGACCTGGCCTATGCCTGCCGCAAGGTGGATTATCTCGTGCAGGCCCATGTGGGTACGGATGGAGACGAGTACACGGTTGGTTGTTTTATGGATCGCGAAGGCAATCTCGCTCCCAGTTGCTGCATGCGCCGGGAGCTTCTTGCGGGTACGACTTATCGCGCCGTTCTCGGCGAGTTTGACGACGTGCGTACGGTCGCCGAAGCGATCGCGTCGTCACTGAAACCCGTTGGACCCTGTAACGTGCAACTGCGCGTGACTGCCGATGGACCGGTGTGCTTCGAGATCAATCCGCGCTTCTCCGGCAGTGCGCCCATCCGGGCGCACTTCGGCTATAACGAAGCGGAGGCCGCGCTGGAGCATTTTGTGCGTGGTTTGCCGGTTCAATTGCCGCTAGTGACCGAGGGGATCGGTCTGCGGTATTGGAACGAGTTGTATCCCGATCCAGGATCGGTGGCGGCGTTGGAAACACGGGGGGAGCTGCTCCATCCGTCCGAGTACGATCATGAGATTGAAGATTGGGGCTCAAGGCGGGAAGCGCCGAAGCACTAACACTATATCGGCCTGAAAGGGAAAAGAGTCCTTTCCTAGAAGTGCAGCCTCTTTCTGCCTGAAGAAGAAGTTTTCCCACAGATTCACACAGATCTGCACAGATAAGAAAATGGGACGCTCGGAAAGCCCGCAGTGGTAGTCAGATTAGGGTAGGAGTACTCACGACAATTGCTTTACTCCGCCGGTGCCTTCCCGGGCACCATAAGCAAGTTCATCTCACGCCCGATGACATTCTGAACTTCGATGGTGCAGTTCTCGTAGCTATGGCTACTGAGTTTGTCCACGATGTAGGCCATGGGCCCATCGTAGCCCACGCGCAGGCGGGCGAGCCGCTCGGAAAAGAAGGATTCCTCGATGGAGTTGACGGCGGTGTCCTGATCCAGCAGGCTCATGAACGCTTCCACGCGGCTCCGGGTGCCTGGGTTATGGAGCGTAATCAGCACTTCGTCGCGCTTCTGGGTACTCAATACGGACAGCACGGTGGCTACGGTGATGTCGCCCAGCATTTTTTGGGCGGAATCCCTGATCGCCTCTTCCTGGCAGGCTACCGGGTCGCTTCCGGTAATCGCCGCGGAGCGTGCAAAGGCCTCCAGCAGATCGCCATCGCTGCCTCTAAATATGCGGGCGTCGAGGGTGACCCGAGTTTTGGCCGTGCCCGCATTATCCAGATCGGGCCCGCGGTCGGTCGAGATAATGCCGAGCACGACGGCATCGGCCAGCGATTCCTTCGCATAGGCGGCCGCCTTCTCCAGATCCCCGGTGAGGGCCGCCCGGAGGTGATCGGGGGTGAATTGGGCGGCCGTTTCCAGGTGGTTGCTCGGCACCAATCCGAGGTTTTTGAGTCCGTCGGCGAGGGTCGTCTCTGCAAGGCCCGGTTCTTCGAGGTAAAGCTCCCCCTTCTCATCCTCAAGGGCGATCAGGCAGGTCACGGTGGGCGGGGTGGCGAGGCGGGGCAGCATCAAGGTGGCGAGGTCGTGTTCCACGGCCTGAATATCCACATAGGCGTCAATTTCGACGCGGGTCTGGCCGTCCTGGGAATCCAAGTGCAGCTCCACGACCCGCGTAATGTACTTGTCCGCGTTTCGCACCATGCTGCGGAAGGGACGCAAGTCCCCCGACGCGATCTTGGTCTTGAGAATTTCCCAGATGACGTCTTCCCGGGCATCCTGCACGGCGGCGGCGCGCGCGGCAAAGCCGGATCCTTCGGCGTTGCCGAGCATGCGCAGTACCAGTTCACCTTCGGCGGGGGCGGCGTGTGCGCAGAGACAAAACACACTGGCGACCGTAGCCGCCAGTGCGATGGTGAAGAATCGAATTGTCGCCTTTATTCGCCCGTAGCCCCGCGCCATAGTGCTCCTTTAATCGCGATCCTGGCTGTTCGCCATCATGACATAGTGCAGGAGCCAGAGGACGGAGGTTACCGCGGCGGCCACGTAGGTGAGGGCCGCGGCGTTGAGCACTTGGCGGGCACCTTTCATCTCCTCGGGCAGCAAAATGTTGCCATACTCCAAGGCGTGGAGCGCCCGACTGCTGGCGTTGAACTCCACCGGGAGCGTGACCACCGTAAAGGCGGTGGCGGCGGCGAAGAGAAACACACCGGCCCAGAGCAGCGGTGAAAAATGCATAAAAAAGCCCGCCAGGACCAGATAGGGTCCGAGGCCACTGCCTATGCTCGCCACGGGATACACGATCGAGCGCAGGTGCATGGGGGCATAGCCATGGGCATGCTGGATGACGTGGCCCACTTCATGGGCCGCGATGCCGAGGGCGGAAATGCTGTTTCCGTGGTAGACGGCTTCAGAAAGGCGCACCACTTTGGCGCGCGGGTCGTAATGGTCGGTCAACTCGCCGGGGATCACTTCCAGATCGACATCGTCGATGTTTTCCTGGCGCATCATGTGCCGGGCAATGTCCGCGCCGGTCATGCCGGAGCGGGTGGCAATCTGGGCATTTCTGTTGTAGGCTGATTTCACCCGCCACTGTGCCCACATGCACAGCGCGCCTGTAACAATCATGATAATAATGCTTGTCGGGTCTAACATCATAGTCGGTACTACCTACTTCTTTTGTGGTTGCTGCGGTTGCTGTTGAGAAGGCGCCCGCATCGTGCACTGGCCATTCAACGTCGCACCTTCCTCCACCATGATACTTCTCGTTCTAATATCACCTTCGACCCGAGAGGTGGCGGCCAGGCGCAAAATCCCGGGAGTCGTCACATTCCCATACACCTGACCCGCGAGATATATTCGCTTGCCGGCGAGAATGTCGGCGTTGAGACGTCCGGTCGGTCCGAGTTCGAGGTCCTCGGTGCATTCGACCTTGCCTTCAACGAGCCCTTCAATTTTGCAGGAGCCCGCCCGGATATTACCGGAAATCAGGGCACTCGGCCCGAGGTTCAAGCGGCCTTCGACTGTTATATTCCCGTCGATACGCCCGCCGATGTCGGTATCCGAGCTGCTTGTCAATGAACCTTCAATTATCACCCCTTCGGGGATGATCATTCTCTGTGCACTACCAGTTGTCACCGTTTTGGCCCTTCGCATGGCGAGATCATCCGCTTTCAATTCCGGAATGCTCGCGGTTTCCGCAACTACGTCCCGCTGGCGATCCTGGCCGCGGCTGGTCTGTAACTTATCGTTGAACCGGGAATTGAAGCGCCCCAGCAAGCCTTTCTTTCCGGCGTTGCCCATCTTTTCGAAGTCGGAATCATTATCAAAATCCAACTCCAGGTGGGAGGCGTTCACTTCGGTGGTTTTTTCTTGTGTCATGGTCAAAAATATCCCAATCGGTTGGCCATATCGACAATACAGCCCGATATTTTGCGCCGGGGCTCGCCTATCACAAAGGGAACGCCGGAGTTTATCGCGTCAGAGACGTACTTATCAAAGTAAACGAAGCCCAGGGTCTCGGGTTCGATGCACAGGTGCTGGCGGGTGTATTTTGCCAGGATATTGGCCGCTATTTTCGCCTCGTAGGCATTGGTCGCCTTGCTCACCACCACCTTGGGGCGGAAAGCCCGGGCGAGGGCCACGAGCTCTTTGCAGAGCTGCTCCTTTACATTTAGATCGAAACAGTCCGCACGCCGGATCGATACCAGGAAGTCGTTCAGCGTTTCGTTGCGCTTCAGCAGAAAGCCCACTTCCGGACTCTGGTAGAAGCGTTCGATCCGCCGAAAGAGGGCGGCCCGGAGAAACTTGAATGCGTTGTCAATGCTGGTCCGTTCCGGTGTGATAACCAGCACGCCATTTGAACTGGTCATCAGAAAAAAATCCAGGGTATTCAGGTGTGCGCCGGCGTCGAGATCCACGATGACCAAATCCGCGTCCAGCTTGCGCAACTCGCGAATCAGGGCCACTTTCTGCTGGAACCGGGGATTGGCCGCCTCCATCAACCCGCTGGTGCCCGGAATCAGGCGCAGGTTGGGGAAGGG
Organism: Candidatus Hydrogenedentales bacterium; assembly: GCA_942492815.1. Classification (GTDB taxonomy): domain Bacteria; phylum Hydrogenedentota; class Hydrogenedentia; order Hydrogenedentales; family JAEUWI01; genus JAEUWI01. The sequence continues at coordinate 2,640,675 of OW818658.1, forward strand.
TGTATCGCACACAATCTCTTTGAGCGATTTCGGCCCCTTCTGCTGGAAGAAATCATCCAGCCGGGTGTTGGCGCGAAAACCGAGTACCGTTTCAATATTGGAACAACTGAGGTCCGCGTCCATGAGCACAACCCTCCAGCCACGCCGCGCAATCTCTACCGCGGTGTTGACCGAAAAGCACGTTTTCCCCACACCGCCCTTGCCTCCCCCGACCACCAGGATTTCCGGGGTCGCTGCGCGGGCGCGCGGTTCTTTCGCGAGATGTGATGGATCGAGTCCCATAAGCGCCTGCGGGGCCTCTTTGTTGTATCCAGTTGATCAGGCTGAGTTTAGCAAATAAACGGCCTGTGGTCAATGACCGACATGCCCGCGCCCCTCGGAGTCTGAGCGCATGGGCCGGATCTTCAGTTGGCGCGCAGAACGTAGAACGTGTAGCCGTACTCGGTGCCGCAGCGGCGAAAGAGGTCGATTTCGGCTTCGGTGTCCTGGATGACCTGCTGCATCTGAGGGTTGGCCGTTGGACGCAGGACCTCTATTCGGGTCAGGAGTGGTCCATAATAGAACTCCCACCAAACTTCCTCAGGCAAGCGCCGGGTGGCCAGAACCTCGAAGCCTGCATCGGCGGCGTGTCTGCAATTCTCCCGTTCGTTGGCCAGGGTGGGATAGACGGCATTCCAGAAGACACGGGCCTCCTCGGGGGGACGGTCGCAAAACCAACTCAACTCGGAGATGATGGCGAGACCGCCGGGAACCAGCAAGGGGTGCCAAGTCTTCAGGGCGCCAGGAAAGGTCAAGTTATACGCCGCGCCCTCCGACCAGATCAGGTCGAGGGAGTGCTCGGGCCACTCCAGGGCACCCATATCGGCCTCCAGGACCTGGATGAGTGGGGTCAAGCCCTGTTCGGCGGCCCGGGCTTCAAGCTGGTCGAGAAATACGCGACACAGGTCGACGGCCTTGACCGGGACATCAAACCATTCCGCGAGGACCAGCGAACCCTCGCCTGCCCCGCAGCCGAGGTCCGCGATTCGGGGGGCTTCGCGGAGGGTGGGAAGGGACGCCAGCATCTGGCGGGAGAACTCACGCGAACCGGGGCCCTGCCGGTCAAGCCCGTGGTGCAGTTCAATAAGTGCTGCAATCTCTTCGTTCATGGAATGCTCTCCCCCTGCGCTTCCCACGCGACGGTTGGGGAGCCTCTCACTTGACCGTGATAGGTTCCGAGAGAATCTTGAGATTTGCGGGTAAAGCGCCCTTGAAGTGCTTTTCCAGGGAGCTTTTCTGGGATGTGCTCATCTCTGTGGCCGCCTTGGACTCCGCTGTCCCGCCCACGGCCACTTTGGTGGCGGCCTTGGAGTTTCTCACCATGACCTTGGGGGACTCCACGACAGCGGCGGCGGGTGCGCCGGAGGCTTTCTTCGCGGTGCCGCCCTTGACGAGGACCTGAAGGATACCATCGCCCTGTATATTCGACACCACAATAATGCGTTCGTCGGGCGCACTTTCGATGATGGAGACGTCGCCGGTCACGGTGCCATTGAAGGGGGGCGTGTGATCGAGGCGTTTCTTCGTGCGGCTTTCATTGGGAAGGGTCGGCTTGGATTCGGGGGGCGGTTCGGGCACGTTGGCGGCGATCATGTCCGTCATACTGCGCTGGGAATAGGTCGCCTGGGTACCGGCGATGGTCTCCACCTGAGGGATATCCTCCGAGTAGAGCATCACATCCTCGGGCGTCAACGAGATCTGCTGCATTTGGGGGTATTTCACGACGACGGCGACGGGCTCCTGGGAAACCTCCAGAGCCGCAGCCAATCCCACCAGTATTGCGAGGGCAACCGACATGCAACGATTCCTTTGTTTTGGCGATAACTGCCTTATACTTCTAAGTTTACCGCAGATCTGCACGATTTTGCAAAGTGATTATCCGATTAACTCCTCAGCGGGCAAGACAGGCCTGCACTTTTCGAGTGAAAGCCTCCACGCGGAGCGGCTTCTCAAAAACACTGAATGACCGGGCGATACCGGCCTGCAAGGCGGGAAGATCGTCCTCAGCCCCGGCGAGGAGCAACACGCGGAAATCCGGCTTTCGCTTGGACGCGCGGTCGATCAAAAGTTCTCCCAGGGGAATGGCCAGGCGGGCATCTACGATGAGCAGCCTCACGCCCGCAGCCGCGCCATCGAGTAATACACCCGCCTCCTGTTCACTGGAAACGCTGAGCACCGGGTAGCCCGCAGACTCGAGCATGCAGCGGCAGAGATCTCGCTCGTCACGATCGCTGATAAGGACCAGAATCTGGCCCGTTTTCGGGAGCCGTTGCCCTGCAATCAATTCCTGAAGGATGTGGAGCAGGGCTGATGCGGTATAGGGCTTTGACACGAATCGCTCCACCCCGACGCTTGCGGCCTTGGTCGCGTTGTCCTCGGCGGCGAGCCCGCTGGAGCCGATAATTTGAAGCGCCGGGTTGATCGTCTTCAGGGCGAAAATCATGGCGGGACCGTCCATGACGGGCATGCTCATGTCGGTCAAAACGACCGCGACTTCGTGCTGGTTCTGGACGTAGAGCGAAACACCTTCCGCGCCGTTTGAGGCCGTCAGGACCCGGTATCCGAACCGTTCCAGGGCTTTCCGGGTGACCTCGCGGATATTCTCTTCGTCATCGACCACGAGGATTAGTTCGCCGTGGCCAACAGGGAGCCGGTCGTGTCCGGGGATCTCATCGGGGATTTTTTCCAGACCGGCGGGTGCGGGAAGATAGACCTTGAAGGTGGAACCCTTACCCGGTTCGCTTTCCAGCTTGAGGAAGCCGCCGTGTTCCTTGACAATGGCAAAGGTGGTCGAGAGTCCCAGCCCGGTTCCCTGGCCGATGTCTTTGGTCGAGAAAAAGGGTTCGAAGACCCGGTCGTGAAGCTCACGGGGAATACCCGCCCCGGTGTCCACCACCGCGAGCATGACGTACGGGCCCGGCCGGGCGTCCATGTTCATTCCCGAATACACTTCGTCAACAACGCGGTTTTCAAGACCTATGGAGAGCGTTCCGCCCCCCGGCATGGCATCTCGCGCGTTCACGCACAGGTTCATGAGCACCTGATTCAACTGAGTGGGATCCGCCTTGATGTTGAGGATATCGACGGGGATCTGGACATCGCAGTGAATGTTTCTCGGGAAGGTGTCGTAGACGATTCGCTGCACCTCTCGAACGATCTGGGCGGGATTCAGGAGTACATGCCGGCCTTCATTTCCCCGTGCGAAGGTGAGCACCTGCTTGATGAGATCGGCCCCGCGCTCGGCGCACTTGCGCACCGTCTCGAGCATGGCCAACCCGCTGTCATCCGCGATGCGGTCCCGCAGCATTTCGACAGACAGCAGGATGGGGGCGAGGACATTGTTCAGGTCGTGGGCGATACCGCCCGCCAGCGTGCCAATGCTTTCCATGCGCTGGGCGCGAAGAAACTGCTGTTCGAGGGTTCTGCGCTCGGTAATATCGCTATTGATCGCCAGCACGCCTTTGGGATTCCCATCATCATCCCGCACCAGCGTCCATCGGGCAAATACCGTAACCGTTCCTCCCAGACGGGTCCGGTGCTGGACTTCCCCCGACCACACCCCGTCCCGCAGGACGGCGATCTGGGCCGCCTGGAGGGCTTCCTGATCGTCGATGAGAAACTCGGGCACGGACTTCCCCCGTACCTCGCGCTCGCTCCATCCATAAATTGCCTCGGCGCCCCGGTTCCAAAACAAAACCCGCTGGTCCAGGTCTCGCACCATGATGGCGTCGCTCGCCAGATTGAGGAGGGCGGCCTGTTCGGCGAGGCGGTCCTCCGCATTTTTCTGACGGGTGAGATCCGTGATGCAGCCGAGCATCCGGACCGCCGTGCCGGTGACGTCCCGAATGATGTAGCCCCGATCGAGCACATGGGCGAAGGCCTCGTTCTTTCGCCGGAAGCGGTACTCGGCGGACCATTGCTCCTCCGTCCCATCGATGGATTGCTGAATGCCCGTAGAAACGCGCACCTTATCATCGGGGTGTATCCGGGAGTACCAGAAATCTATCGTGGGCTCGACCTCCTCCCGCTGGAATCCGAAAATAGTTTCCAAGCCCTCGTTCCACCAGAGTATGCCGCCGGAAAGATCCCAGTCCCAGATGGCATCATTGGTGGCCTTCGAGAGGAGGCGGAAACGTTCTTCGCTTACCTCGATGGCCCTGCGGGCCCGCCGGGTCTCCGAAACGTCTTTCACATAGACGGCGAGTCCGTCGGGAATCGGAAAAACGCGAACACCGAGCCAGCGGTCACTGGCGGGAAAGTAGTGTTCGAACTCGGTGGGGAGCCCGTCGTTCATGACCCGACGGTACTGGAATTCAAGTACCGTCCCGGCATATTCGGAGAATTCGTTCCGGACGTTCTTGCCCAGTAGTTCGCTTCGGGAACGACGCAGCGTCTGCTCCGCACTCTCATTCATGTAGGTGATGTTGGCATCGTGGTCCAGCATCAGAAAGCCATCGGTGATACATTCCAGGGTATTGGCGAGTTGTTCTGCGAGCTGGTGCTCCCGCTTTTGGGCGCACTTGAGTGCCGTGATGTCCTGAAATGCCCCCTGGACCCGGACAGTCTCGCCACCCGCGGCCCGCACCGGCTCCCCGATTGCCCGTACCCAGCCGCGGGAGCGCTCTCCGTCCGCCACTTCAAATTCGACGTCGAAGTTGACACCGTCGCGGACGCAGGCAACGAAAGCGTCGGCCACTGTGTTGCGATACGCGGGGGCGCATACGGCCAGGGCCCCCTCCAGGGTGGGGACAAAGTCGTCGGGGACATCGGGGAACATGACGCTGTCTCCGGACCAGCAGAGGGCACCCGTGGCGACTTCAATACTCCATGCGCCCAGCCGACTCACCTGGGTGGCCATGCGCAGGAGCGCCTGGCTTTTCGCCAGCTCCTCCTCGGCCTCACGCTGCTGGGTTATATCCTCCGCCACGGCAATCAGGTTGACGGGCTCGCCTCCAGGATTCCGCTGTGCCGAAACACTGACCCGGCACCATACCGAATTGCCCACCTTCCCGATGTAGCGCTTGAAAATGACGAAACTGTCGATGCGCCCTTCCATGAGATCGTTGACCATCACCTGATTTTCCGGCCGGTCGTCGGGGTGGGTAATGGTGGTGAATTTCAGGGCCAACAGCTCTTCCTCGGTGTAGCCGAGCATACGGCAGTAGGCGGCATTTACCTTGAGGAAATTCCCTTCCGGGGCGCAGATGCAGATGCCGGTTGCGGCATCGAGAAACATTCTGCGGAAGCGCTCCTCACTGTCGCGCAGGGCATTCTCGGCGAGTTTTCGCTCGGTGGTATTCAAGTGCATCACCACCGCACCGACCCGCTTACCCGCCTGCAGCGGGGTAACCATGAGGCGGAACCAGCGCTGCTCGGATGGGGAATGACAGGGATACTCCAGAGAAAACTCGGCCAGGGTGGTATCGAGCACCTTGCGAATTCCATCAGCCGCGGCTCGGGCTTCCGCGGAACAGTCCCCCTGAGCCGCCTCGCAGACGTCCACGTAGTTGGTACCCAGGCAATCCCGGCCAAGCTGGAGAACATTCCGCGCCCCGAAATTTCGCCACGCTTCGTTGACCGCCACGATGATGCCGTCGGCATCCAGGAGCGCCACATGGGCGGGAAGGGCGTCAAGGATGTCATCTCGCTGGTCAGGATTCCGCCGACGGGACTCGCCGTCGGCCGCAGCGCTTGAATAGGTCATGTCCAGGCGGACGGAAGATTCGGGCGGTTCTTGTGTGAGATTTCTCCCGTCAGGAATAACTGCGCCGTCGGCCAACGGGTCGAGCCCTGTCAGCCCCACTGGTGCCTCGGGCACCGCTGCGTGCTTCGCAACCCTATCCATCGATATCCCGTCGATAGCCCGAACTCCTCCGCCGTGTCGTGGTAACACCCCAGGGGGAATAATCACCCCAGTACCGTGATTGATACGACTAAATACCACGGATGCCCCCGGAATCCGACGGTGCCGCAATCGATGGCATCGCCGATTCCTGACAGTATTGTACGCCCATAGCGAAAATTTCGCCAGTGCTATTCCTGCGGCTTTACTCCGTGCGCTGCTTCGGACTCTCGAATCTGTTTCGAAAAGACGCAATCAGATTGCGGTTCAGGTTCGGGCCATCTCCGGGCTTCGCTTCTTCTCCCAGGGCTTCTTTTCCCGTGGGGCAATTTCCTGGGGCCGGTGGGTCGGCAGGCCCATCCCGCCGGAGAGCCAGGCGTTGTCGTGGCCCACGATAGCCTCGACCGCCCGCAGGAAGGGGCGCGTAGCGGGCACCAGGCAGGCCTCGTGGGGATGAATGGTCACGTCTCTCCCCTCGGCCGTCCTGCAGTGGAGGTAGACATCGCAGTTGCCCCGGGAGTTTCCCAGGAGCTCCGCCAGCTTGTCGAGTTGCTCAGGGACCATGTGCTCCTGGGGAATGCGCACGTGGACGGCGCGGGAAAGGTGCTTCTCGGAATCTTCGAGGGCAAATACGTCGTTGGCGAGGAGGCCGGGCTCGTCGTTGCGATAGCCCACCTTGGAGGGCATCATGACGATCATATCCTGGGTGATAATACCCGCTTTCTGCTCGAAAACATCGGAGAACACGGTGACTTCGACGGGGCCCTGGAGGGTTTCGAGGTTGACGAAGGCCATGCGCTTGTTGGTCTTGGTAACGTGGATGCGCAGGGTGCTGATGACGCCGCCCGCGTTGACCGTTTCGCCGTCCTTGTACTCGCGGAGCATGCCGAGATTGGGGGAGCAGAAACGCTTGAGAATATCGGCATAGGGATCCAGCGGATGACTGCTGATATAGAGGCCGAGGAGCTCCTTTTCCATCTGGAGCACTTCGTGGTCCGGGTATTCGGGCAGTTCCGGTTTCTGGTGCATGGTGGCCATGGTGTCTTCCATGCCGTCCATGTCGAAGAGGGAGAACTGGCCCGCGTCGCGATCGCGCTGGGCGCTCTGGCCTTCGCCGAGGGCCTGATCGAGGACGGCTTCCACCTGGCGGCGGTTCCAATCCATACCGGTGAAGGCACCCGCCTTGTTCAGACTCTCGATGCATCGGCGATTGACGGTGCGCGTGTCCACGCGCTGACAGAACTCAAAAAGGCTCTCGAAGGGTCCGTTTTTGGTGCGCTCTTCCGTGATGGCGGCGGTGGGGCCCTCCCCCACGTTCTTGATCGCACCCATGCCAAAGCGGATCGACTTGCCGTCCACGGCGAAGTAATTCCAACTGTGGTTCACGTCGGGCGGGAGCACATTGATGCCCATGCGGCGGCACTCGTCCACGTACAGCGCCACCTTGTCCAGGTTGCCCGATTCACTGGTGAGCAGGGCGCACATGAACTCGACGGGATAGTTCGCCTTTAAGTAGGCGGTCTGGTAGGCCACAAAGGCATAGGCCACACTGTGGGACTTGTTGAAACCGTAGCCCGCGAAGGTCTCAATCTTGTCCCAGATCACATTGGCGAGTTTGGCGTCGATATCCTTGGTGGCGCAGCCTTCCACGAACTTCGCCTTTTGTTCGTCGAGGAGCTCCTTTTTCTTCTTGCCCATGGCGCGGCGGACGATATCTGCCTGGCCCAGACTGAAACCGGCGCAGGCCTGCACGAGCTGCATGACCTGTTCCTGATACACAGCGATGCCGTAGGTCTCTTCCAGGATGGGCTTGGTCACCGGGTGATCGTATTCGATGGAATCGGTGTTGTACTTACCCTGGATATAGGTGTCAATGAACTGCATGGGGCCCGGACGGAAGAGGGCCACGAGGGCGCTCATCTCTTCCAGACTCTGGAGGCCGATGCGCTTGGCCAGATCGCGCATGCCGGAACTTTCGAGCTGGAACACGCCCGTGGTCTGGCCGGAGCGGAGCAACGCGTAGGTCTTGTCGTCGTCGCAGGAGATGTTGTCGATGTCGATCGAAACCCCGCGGCCCTCGCGGATGAGGCGGACGGCCTCGTGTACCACGGTGAGGGTGCGCAGGCCGAGGAAGTCCATCTTCAGCAGGCCAACCTCCTCCACGCACTTCATTTCCACCTGGGTGGCAACGGTGTCGGAGTTGGAGGCTTTGTAGAGGGCCACGTGGTCGGTGAGGTCGTGATCGCAGATCACGACGCCGGCGGCGTGGGTGCCGCAGTTACCGATGGTGCCTTCGAGGCGCGAAGCCAGACGCCAGAGCTTGGCCACCTGGGGATCCTGCTGGATAATCTCGTCCAGCTCGGGCACTTTTTCCCGGGCATCCTTGAGCTTGATCTTGAGTTCGTCGGGCACCAGCTTGGCGATGCGGTCCACGTCGCCGTAGCTCATGCCCAGGACGCGGCCCACGTTGCGGATCACGTTCTTGGCAAGCATGCGACCGAAGGTGATGATCTGGCTGACGTTTTCCCGACCGTATTTCCGGTAGGCGTAGGCGATCATCTCTTCCCGGCGGTTGTAGCAGAAATCGATATCGAAATCGGGCATCGACACGCGGTCGGGGTTCAGGAAGCGCTCGAAGAGGAGCTTGTAGCGCATGGGGTCGATGTTGGTGATCTTCAGGGTGTAGGCCACGATGCTGCCCGCACCCGAGCCGCGACCGGGCCCCACGGGAATGCCTTCGAGGTTGGCGAAGTTGATCAAGTCCCACACCACGAGGAAGTAGTCCACGAAGTTCATGCGATCGATGACACTGAGCTCGAACTCCGCCCGATCCAGAAATTCCTGCACCGGTGGGCTGCCGTAGCGCGCCTCGACGCCCTTCAGCACGAGATCGCGCAGATAGCTGAAGGGGGTCTCCCCTTCCTTGTATCCGCCCTCCGGCTGATACTTGGGGATCAAGCTCTCGCCGAGGGGAATTTCCAGATTGCAGCGCTCGGCGACCTTGAGGGTGTTGGAGACGGCCTCGGGATAGTCCTTGAAGACCTCGACCATTTCTTCCGGGGAGCGAAAGTGAAACTGGTTTGTGGGGAACTTGAAGCGCTTCTCGTCTTCCAGCGTGGTGCCGGTCTGGACGCACAACAGGGCCTCGTGGGCCTCGGCGTCGGACTGGTCGATGTAGTGGCAGTCGTTCGTGGCAATGACCATGAGGCCGTGGTCTTCGGCGAGCTGGCAAAGCACGGGATTAACCCGTTCCTGTTCTTCAATGCCATGGATCATCAGCTCGACGAGGTAATTGTCCTTGCCAAAAATTTCGATGTAACGCTTCAATTCCTGGACGGCGAGATCCATGTTGCCCGCAAGGATGGCTTGGGGCACGCGGCCCGCGAGGCAGGAAGTTGTAGCGATCAGCCCTTCCCGGTGCTTGTAGAGGAGTTCGTCGTCCACGCGGGGTTTGTAGTAGAAACCTTCGAGGTAACCCTTGGAGCTGAGCTTGCACAGGTTGTGGTAACCCGTCACGTTTTCGCAGAGAAGCAGGAAGTGGTTGTTGTAGGAGTTTAGAAACTTCTTGGTGGTGTCCGTGCGGCCTTCGGGAGCCACATAGAGTTCGCAACCGATAATGGGTTTGATGCCCTTGGCCTTGGCTGCCTGGTAAAACTCCACAGCACCGAAAAGGTTGCCGTGGTCCGTCAGGGCACAGGCTTCCATGCCGTATTTCTGGCAACGATCCAGCAGTTCCTTGGTCTTACAGGCGCCATCCAGCACGCTGTAGTCGGAATGGACGTGGAGGTGCACAAAACCACAACTCATGAATTCAAACTCTCCCAAACCAGGTTCAGCGCGGCGTCCGCCGTCTGCATTTTGATAGATTCACGGTCCCCGTGAAACAGGCACTTCGCCGTGCGCGTGTTACCGGCGCTCGCCACAGCCATGTAGACCAGACCCACGGGCTTCTCCGCCGTATCACCGCCCGGTCCGGCGATCCCGGTGACCGCGATGGCGAGGTCGGTACCGAGGGTCTGACGCGCGCCTTCGGCCATGGCCCGTGCGCATTCTTCGCTCACGGCCCCGTGGGTTTCCAGGGTCAAGGACGGCACGGCAAGCAGGTTCACCTTCACCTGGTTGCTGTAGGCCACGATGCCGCCGATAAAAGGGGTTGACGCGCCGGGCACATTAGTGAGACGATGGGCAATCAGGCCGCCACTGCACGATTCGGCGGTTGCAATCGTTTTTCCGCTATCGACAAGATAGGAGATGAGGCGATTTTCCGGTGGCGAATGGTGAGGCAATGTGGGTTCCTTCGGGTTGCCCTAACCGTAGCATCGGCACCGGTCCGAGCGCAAGATTGAATCGGGAATTTGCCCGATTTTGTTCAAAACAGGTACTTGTTCTCTTCGGGAAACACGGGTATACTATTTACAATGAACTATGCAATCTTGAAAAAGCTGGGATGTTCCTGTCGCCATGCCTGCGGGTCGCTGGTGGGATGTTCTCTTGCTTTCGCCCCTGCTCTTCTCGTGGCCGGTGCGGCCCTCCTTTCGCCCGAACGCGCCTGCGCGGAAGCCACGCCCAAGGTGGTCAGCCGGCAACACACCCAGATTCGCCGGAACAATGCGGCGGAACGGCGTAAAGAGAACAACCTCAAGTCGTTCAAGAGCAGCGAAGGAACGCCCACGCTGACGAATCGCCCTTCCAAGTCGAAGTATAAGAACAAGGAAGAGTACGAGGAGGTCAAGATTGACTTCCAGCCGATTTATATCGATCCCAAGTGGCGGCAGAAGAAGCGCGCGCGCAGCAATACGAAGATGACGATGACCTATGGCTCCGAAGAGATTCGGGCCATCATCACTGAGCACTCGAAACGCTACAACGTCGACGAAGCGCTAATCTCCGCCGTGATCAAGGTGGAAAGCAATTGGAACCCCAATGCGGTCTCATCCGCTGGCGCGTGCGGCTTGATGCAGCTCATGCCGGGCACGGCGGGCGATATGGGGGTTTCCGATATCTTCGATCCCTATGAAAATATCGCCGGTGGCACGCAATATCTTTCGAAGATGCTGGAAATGTTCAACGACGATACAACCCTTGCGCTGGCCGCCTACAATGCGGGGCCGGGCAATGTGTTGAAGCATGGCGGCATTCCTCCCTTCGAGGAAACGCAGAACTACGTGGTCAAGGTTCAGAACCTTCTGGGCGGTGTGGTCCTCGCCAGTGCGGCCCCTCCCCAGGCCAGCGTTTTCTCCAAGAAGGCGGGCACGGCATCGACGGGTACCGCCAAGGCCAGCACACCGCCTCCTTCGCGGGATCGGGCACGTCCTGGACAGCCTCTGCAAGGCAGCCACCTGTATCTCGTCCATTTCAACAGCGGCCTCAGCCAGCCGGCGGATGACGTGGTGGATGTTGACCCCTACTACGAGATTAAGTATGGCCGTCGCTCATTCCAGGTTCGCAAAGACCTGGTGAAGGAAGTAGTCAAGAAGGCTTCCTGACGGGGACTGCATCCGTCTGCCGCGCCATGCTCCTGTGACAATTCGGCAATGCGGGGTTCTTTGCTTCTCTTACTTGAAGGAATGACCGGACAACTCGCAGGGGTGCGTAAAAACATTTCGAGATCGACGATCTTACAACTCGCGGGCAAATTTCACATGATTATGAGATTTAGTTGTAAAGCACAACTGAGAATTTGGCGGCTATGGTACGTAAGTCTACCAATTAGCGTGCTATCCCTCTCTTTCGGCTCATTAATCGCGTACGGAGGTCCCACTGACACTACCGAATCTGAAAGCTTCGGAGTATTTCAGCGAGATGAGCTTCAAGAAAGGCTATCGGCTTGGGACAGTCGCTTCGAATCCAGCTATGTGTATCGCATGCGTCCAGATTCTTCAGGTACGTGCCTATTTGTGCATTGCAAGCCAAGAGACGCGAGCACAGGCGGATACTTGGTAAGGCTCAATGATGGCAAGATAACACTGCTGCATACCCAACTCCCCGCCCAGAACGTTTGGTGGGACAATAGCGGAAATATAATTGCTTACAGTGATAAGACTCCATACAGTGGAAAAGCCATTGGTCATAAGAGCGTTCTACTGGGGTTGCATACTGTTCAAATCAAGGGGGCGATATTCGATTTTGGGAGCGGGGATACGTCCACGCTTTTCGATATCTCCGAGGACGGAAACTGGATATACGTATTCGAGATTTACAGAGAAATTGACGGCCTCTCAAGTTCCAAGTCAAACTCTGTTCGACTGAGAATCTCGAATAGCCAGCAGCCTGGTCATGTATTGTTTGAAGCGAACTACCCGAAAATACCGTCACTATTTCTGCGTGGTGAGACTCTTAATGTAATCTCTCAAGTGAACGAAAAATATGGATGTCGAAAATACCTCCAAGAGAAGTTGGAGGTTCGTGATGGCAAGTTGATGCCGGACGAGAGAGTCCAAGTGGCTGCGAGGGACACGCTATTCTCTTCCCACTATAGGATTAGCACGCTAAGTTCGGACTCGAAGTTCCTTTTCATCTTCTGTTCAGTGGATATGCCATTTAGCGCAAAATCCCATATTCAGCAAATCTCACTGTCTGGAACACATACCGCTGAGCGGGTTCGCACAATTCCAAACAATGTAACTATCTCTCCTGTGAATTGGGAGAATCCAGTGAAGGCCGTGGAATAGGCTGGCAAGACGTTCCGGTCGATATTCTGCCATTGTGTTAAGTTTTCGCCCGTTTGAAGCTGGAATCGTGACGCGGACGGTCCCAGAGGCTTCTCACCCATCCACAGGGACAGCCACGCGCGTTGACGGTCCTGCCGCAGCGGTGAGTGGCTTGAGTGAGCCGTAGAAGCTTCCGTTTGGAATAATGGTGGGCGCGTGTCCGTCCCCTGTCCCCGAGCTACAACGTCGCCAGAAGTTCTTCTCCTTTGCCACGACATTCGGCGTCCACCCCAGGCATGCCCAGCAGTTCATCCAGCCAGCGCCGCGCCCCCTCCCGTTCTCCCTTGCTCTTAAGAATCTGCGCTAGATAGACCCGTCCCATGTGAAAGTCCGGGCTATGAACCATGCACTTTTCCAGCACGGCTACCGCATCACCCAGGCGTGCCTGTTGAATATGCAGGTCTGTCAGGATGCAGGCGGCCATCGTATTGCGCTCGTCCACGGCGAAGCCGCGCTCCGCGTAGCGGGTTGCGGTGGCGAGTTCCTTCCGGTTCATATAGAACTCCGCCGCCAGGAGGTAACCTTCCTGCCGCTTGGAGGATGGAATATCCTTCGGGCAGAAGAAGATCCCGTATTCAAGCCCGGAGGCCAGCCCGAACTTCCAGAACTCGGGCGCGAAGGGGTGAAAATCGTCCAGGTACCACTCGCTGCGGTGAAGCTCGGCCGGGTTGCCATAGGCTTCCGGGTGGAGCCACCCCTCCCCGATGGGAATATTGACCATGAGCAACTTATTGGACTTCGCGTATAGTGTCTCCACGACGGCCTCGGCTTCGTCCTTGAACATGTGCTCGATGACGTCGCCCGCGATGATGAGATCGTAGTTGTCGATCTGCTTGCAGAGGTCACGCACGTCGCCGATCATGATGTTGGAGTACAGAAAACGCTGGTGCTCCATGATGTAGGGTTCGAAGAATTCGATGGCGTCGATGCGCGTGGTCCACTGGTGCTTGTAGGGGCGGCCTGGGAAAACATCCAAGTACTCACGGCACAGATAGCCCCACTTCCCGAACCCGCAGCCTACATCCAGCACCGACTTCGGCTGAAGCTGGATGATTTTGTTCAGGCAATGGGTGATCTGGACCTGGATGCTGACCGGCACGGCGATGCTCCTTCGGGGTTGCCTCTCGACTGGACCCGATTATACGCGGAAGGGAGTGTGTGTGATCAAAAAGACAAGACGCGGCGTGGGATTCCGTGTCCTTCCGAGTGCCCAGTGGGAAGCGCCTGCCCACGGTTCATGCTCCGTCAGGCAAAATGGGGCTTGAACTTCCAAGTCCGAGGAGGAGGCCGAATCGACTGCGCCCATCCCAGCGCAGCAATCAGATCGGGGCATTTCGTTACATTTTGGGGAAGTCGTCTTCCTCAAGGGGGCGCTGGCGTGTATGGCGGATGTGGTGAACCCGCACCTCCTCCCCCTCCACTGTGAACAGAACTCTATACGTATCACGGCCACCACCGTATAGCAACTGGCGCACATTCACATTGAACGCGCGAGACTCAAACGCAAGGCTACATCGGAACGGCAACTCCGAGAGCGACCCAGTTGCCGCTTCCAAACCAATCAGCCAGGCAGCGGCGTACTCCAGGGAGATTTCAGCTCGACTGAGCAATATAGCTTCGATGTCCGCGAGCGCGGTTGGGCTAATCGCGACTCGGAATACCATGCTTTTCTCGAAGAGCCGCGAAGCCCTCTCGAAGTGGAATTCCTTCACCCCGCTCAAATTCGGCCATGGACGCCTTAACTGCGGCGATGGCCTCAATGGAATCGAGACGGTCCAGTAGCGCCTGGTAGGCTTCCGCATCCTGAACAACGACCTCGGCTTTGCCGTCCACGGTCAATATCTCGGGCTGCCCGCTGGACTTGAGCCGAGTGAGGTGGTCCATGGCGTGCTGGGTGAATTCGAGTAGGCTATATGTTTCTTCTGCTTGCACCATCGTTCTGCTCCACGGTATGTACATTCCGTTGCGGTTATGGTGCCACGGGCGGTATGGGGAGTCAACCCAAGACCGAGTACGCCTTGGAGCCCTCAAACCTGTTGACATGAGTGAAATTACGCCAGCGCCTTCTCGAAGTCTGCGATAAGATCCTCGATGTCCTCCAGGCCGACCGACACACGGATCAGATTCTCCGCGATGCCCATTTCTCTTCTTGCCTGCTCGGGGATGGTGCCGTGAGTCATGGTCCAGGGGTATTCGATGAGGGACTCGACGCCGCCGAGGGAAACGGCCTGGGAGAAGAGCTCGAGCTTGCCGAGGAGATCGTAGGCCTCGGAGACGCCTCCTTTGACGTAGAAGGAGAAGGTGCCCCCCGCGCCTCGCGCCTGCTTTTTGTTCAGTTCGTATTGCGGGTGGCTGGGCAGGCCGGGATAGAGCACCTTTTCGATCTTCGGATGGGCTTCGAGGAACTCGGCGAGAGCCTGGGCGTTCTTGAGGTGGGCGTCCATGCGCAGGGCGAGGGTCTTGATGCCGCGTAGCACGAGAAAGCTGTCCCACGGGCCCTGGACGGCGCCGATGGCGTTCTGCAGGTAGTACACGCGGTTACCAAGCTCTTCGTCCTTCACCACGACGCCGCCGCCGACCACATCAGAGTGGCCGTTGATATATTTAGTGGTGGAATGGACCACGATGTCGATGCCGAGATCCAGGGGATTCTGCAGATAGGGCGACAGGAAGGTATTGTCCACCACGGTGAGGATGTTGTTGGCCTGGCCGATCTTGGCGAGGGCTTCCAGATCCACCACGGTCATGAGGGGGTTCGTGGGGGACTCGATCCAGATCATCTTCGTATTGGGCTTGATCGCGTGGCGCACGGCGGGCAGATCGGTAAGATCGAGCAGATCGATTTCGATGCCCTTATTCTTGATGACGTTCATGGCCACGCGGTAGGTACCGCCGTAACACTCGTGACTGAGGATCAGGTGGTCACCGGCGTTGAGGAGCATGAGCAGGGTCGTCTCCGCCGCCATGCCGGTGGCGAAGGCAAAGCCCCGCGTGCCATTTTCCAGCGAAGCGAGACACTCCTCCAAGGCCTTCCGGGTCGGGTTGCCCGAGCGGGAGTAGTCGAACTCGCCCGAGTCGTCGGGCGCGTTGAAAGCAAAGGTGGAGGTCTGATAGACCGGGGTCATGACCGCGCCGTGGAGCGGGTCGGGACCCTGTCCGGCGTGTATGGCTCTGGTACGGAATTGCACGGGAAATACTCCGGGGTTGGGGATCACGGTAACGCGGAATTGTAGCAGCTTGCGGGGGAGAATGGACAGTTGACGTGTCCAATTGACAATTGACAATGGACAATTGACAACGAATGGACTGATGCGACGGATACGTGCTATTGACAAAATCAGTCGCCCTGTCTGCCCTAAAATTATCTCCCACACCAGAAAAGTTAAAAATTGTGTAACACTTTAGCCGTCTGAAGTATCCATATGTAGTTTCACAGTAGTTTCACAGGCTCTTGTCAGCACAACATATAGTATGTTATCTTGCGGGGCATGATGACTGCGCCGATACCTGAAGTGCCCTTGGGGCCGTCGTTGAGCGAGGCGGCTGCGCGCGCAATCTTCGCGCGCGGCGAGGAGGCCGTGGTCTTCGCGCTACTCGCGCAAGCCAAGATGCTGGCCGAGCAACAGTCGGCCTCGGCGGGCGTTTCTCACGACACGCCATCGACGCCCTCGGGCTCGAAGCCGGTCTACACGAAGCCTCCAGCCTCCGGGCGCGGCAAGAAGAAGCCCGGTCGCAAAGCAGGCCACACCGGTAGCCACCGGTCGGTCCCGGAACAGATTGACCGCACCGAAGAACACCGCGCGGCCTGCTGTCCCGATTGCGGCGGCACCCTCAACCGCTGCGAGGACAGTCGGACGCGCTATACCGAGGATATCCCTGAGACCAAGCCCGAAGTGACCGAGCATGTTATTCGCCGGGATTGGTGTTCCAAGTGCCAGAAGAAGGTTGAAGCCCCGGTGAGCGCGGCACTGCCGGGCGCGACCGTGGGCAACCGAGTGCTGGTACTGAGCGCGTGGCTTCATTACTGCCTGGGCAACACGCTCTCCCAGATCGTGGACGTGTTCAACTTCCACCTTTGCTTCAAGGTCACGCCGGGCGGCTTGCTTCACATGTGGAAGCGCCTGGCGCAAATACTCCAGCCTTGGTACGAGGACATCCAACGCGAAGCGCTGAATTCCTCGGTGCTCAACGCCGACGAAACCGGCTGGCGTGTCGACGGAAAGACCCACTGGCTCTGGTGCTTCGCCAGCAACGACTTGAGCTATTTTCTGATCGACCAGTCGCGCGGCCAACCCGCGTTGCTGCGATTTTTCATAGAGGAATTCGAGGGCACGTTGGTGGCCGACTTCTGGGGCCCTTACAATGCTGTGGCGTGCGCCCATGCGCAGAAGTGTCTGGTACACCTGCTGCGCGATCTCGAACACGTCGAGCGATATAAGTCGCCTGGCGAGGACTGGGCCGCTTTCGCCAAGAAGTTGCGTCGCCTGCTCGCAGATGCCATCCGCCTTTCCCGGCGCGAAGGCGAACACACCCCCGAAGCCTACGCCTCCCGCCGCGCCTGCTTGTCCAAGCGTCTTGATGAACTCAACGCCGTGCCTTGGGAGGACGGGCAAGCGCGCCGCCTTGTTAAACGTCTCAGGCGCCACCACGATGAACTCTTCACCTTTCTGGACCAGCCCGGCGTGCCCTTCGAGAACAACCTCGCCGAGCGTTCCATTCGCCCCGCAGTCATCCTGCGCAAGAACAGCTACGGAAACCGAAGCGGACAAGGGTCCAACATACAGGCCATACTCATGAGCGTATTCTTCACTCTCAAAAAGCGCGGGCACAATCCCGTCAACGCCATCAGCCAAGCCCTCAAACAATATCTCGAAACGGACTCGCTACCCGCGCTGCCAGGAAAAATCACTTCAGTCGGCTAAAGTGTTACAAAATTGTCAATTGTCAATTGTCCATTGTCAATTGATACAATATGCGCACCAACTCAGCCTTTGGAAAACCCCGTGAACAGTAGTATCGCCTTAAAAATCCTTGTCGTCGGCCTCTCGGGCGCTCTGGGTGCCCTTGCGCGCTACGGGGTCTATGGCCTTTGTCGCCAATTGGGCTGGTCGGGCTTTCCCTGGGCCACCTTCCTCGTGAACATGATCGGCTGCCTGGCCTTCGGTATTTTCGTCTCGGTGGCGGAGCACCGTATCCCCTTCAGCGACCACACGAAACTTGCGGTGCTGGTGGGCTTCATGGGGTCCTTCACCACCTTCTCCACCTTCGCGGTGGATGGCAGTGTGATGCTTCGTGAAGGGGCCTTCGGCCAGGCGGCGGTCTACATCATCGGACAGAACGCGCTGGGCATTGGATTGATCTTTCTCGGTCTTTACGCGGGCCGTTATGTTGGAGTAACCCATGGATAAGAAGGGCGTAGCGGCGGTGCTGGAGGAGATGGCGATGTTGATGGAATTGAAGGGCGAGAATCCATTTCGTATCCGATCCTTCGTGAATGGCGCGCGGACGATTGAGGCGCTCGATGACGACCTGGCCACTGTGGTCGCGGAAGGAAGGTTGCGCGCCATCAAGGGTATTGGCGAAGCACTCGCGGCCATCATCAACGAGCTTTTCGCCTCTGGCGAAAGCAGCGACCTCAAGGCCCTTCGCGCGGAGTTCCCTCCGTCGATCTATGAGCTTTTTGATATCCCCGGTCTCGGTGCGAAGCGCATCAAGCAGGTCTATGAAGCCCTCGGTATCGATTCCATGGAGAAACTGGAGGACGCTTGCAAGAACGACGCCATCAAGCCCCTGAAGGGCATGGGTGCGAAGATGCAGGCCAAAATCCTGGAGGGGATTGAGTTCGCACGGGCGCACACGGGTTCCTTTCACTACAACAAGGCCGAGGCCCAGGCGCACGCGCTCGTTGCGTACCTGACTGTCTCGAAGCTGGTGAAGGACCTCGCCGTGACGGGCAGTCTTCGCCGTCGCAAGGATGTCATCAAGGACATCGACATCGTCGCCACGACGGATGACGTCCCGGCGCTCATGCAGTATTTCGTGGACGCGCCGGATGTGGTTCAAGTCATCGGCCACGGCGAAACCAAGTCCTCGGTGCGTTTCGCCTCGGGCATCGGCGCGGACCTGCGTGTTGTAGATGGGGATCAGTTTCCTTATACCCTCCTGCACTTCACGGGCAGCAAAGAGCACAATGTGGTGCTGCGCCAGCGCGCAAAGGAGCGGGGACTGAAGCTGAACGAGTACGGCCTCTTCCAGGAAGATGAATCGCTGGTTAAGTGTGATTCTGAAGAGGCGATTTATAAGGCGCTGGACCTCCCCTTTATCCCGCCGGAACTGCGCGAAGACCGGGGCGAGTTCGCGCTGACGGAAACACCGGGCCTGCTGGAGCAGCATCAGCTCAAAGGGCTCATCCACTGTCACTCGACCTACAGTGACGGCCAGCACACACTCGCGGATATGGCTGAGGCCACGCGGGAGCTGGGCTATCAATACTTACTCATCACCGATCACAGCCAGTCGGCGGGCTATGCGGGTGGATTGAAGCCCGACCGGATCCTCCAACAACAGCGTGAGATTGCGGTGCTGAACAGTAAGTTTCATGGGTTTCGTATGCTCTCCGGTATCGAGTCCGATATTCGTATCGACGGCTCCCTGGACTATGACGACGAAGTGCTGGCGAGTTTCGACCTGATCATCGCCTCGGTCCACAATAAACTAGACATGGACGAGAAAGAGGCGACCGCGCGGACGATCAAGGCCATTGAGAACCCGTATACCGCTATTCTGGGGCACCCGACGGGGCGCCTGCTCCTCTCCCGCAAGGGCTTTCCGCTCGACATGGAGAAAATCTTCGACGCCTGCGTGGCGAACAAGGTGGCGGTCGAAATTAACGCCAGTTGCAAGCGGCTGGATGTAGACTGGCGTCACATCCGCCAGGGGCGCGACAAGGGCGTGCTTTTCTCCATCGGACCCGATGCCCACAGCATCGACGGACTGGAGAACGTTCAGTACGGCGTGGGCATCGCCCGCAAAGGCTGGCTCGGGCCGGAGCACGTGATTAATTGCTGGTCGGCGGAGGAGCTGCTGGCGTGGCGAAAGTAAAGACCTCCATCTCGGGACAGCGTGAACGAGCGATCGAAGTCTACTCCCGCCTGTGCGACCTGTACCCAGATGTGCGCTGTACCCTCGACTACCACAATGCCTTCGAACTCGTGATCATGACGGCACTGGCCGCGCAATGCACCGATGCACGGGTAAACATCGTGGCGAAGGAACTCTTCGCCCGCTTCCCCACGCCCCATTCCTTCCTGGGAGCCGATGTGAAGGAAGTGGAGGCGCTTATCCATTCCTGCGGCTTTTATCGACAGAAGGCCAAGAACATTCTGCTCACCTGCCAGAGTCTGGTCGAGAAATTCGGGGGCGCGGTGCCCGGTCGCATGGAGGACCTCGTGCAACTCGCGGGCGTGGGCCGCAAGACCGCCAATGTCGTCCTCGGCGAATGCTTCGGACATCAGGGCGTTGTGGTGGATACCCATTGCACGCGCGTGGCGAATCGTTTGGGCTTCACGAAGAATCAGGATGCGGTCAAGATCGAAAAAGACCTCATGAAGGTCTGGCCCCCGGCGCACTGGACCCTCTTCTCCCACTTCATGGTCTTTCACGGTCGCGCGGTGTGCTCTGCGCGTGCGCCTAAGTGCTCGGAATGCACCCTGCGGGAGCTGTGCCCCTTCCCCGACACGAAGGAGGGAAAGAAACTTGCCCGCTAAGTCACAGCCCGAAGGCGATTGGTTTGCCCGTATACCGTGGGTAACGATACTCGTCATTGCCTACGTAGCCTTGGTCCTTGGCGTTGACTCGCTCATTGCCATGCGCTTTCAATGGCCCTTTCCCTGGTCGCGGCTCGACTGGCATCTTTCTAATACCTTTCCCAATCTCCAGGACACGCCCTGGGCGGGATTTGATCTCTTCAAGTTTGTATTCTGGTTCCTCGTGCCCTTCGCGGTTTGCCTGCCGGGAATGAACTGGAAGTATCTGCTGCGCGGGCCGTGGAAGAAATGGGACCTGATCCTCGTTGGTGCATTGGCCGTCGTGGGTATGGGCGTCATGTTCCTGATACCGCTCGTCCCGGCCTTGAGCGCAACCTACCTCGGCCACGGCAACCTCACACTGGAGCAGAAGTGGCCAAACTTCCTTCGGGCCATGGCGTGGAATGCATCGTGGCTCGTCGGATGGGAGTTTATGCACCGGTATATGCTCCTCGGCGCGGCGCGAAGAGCATGGCCCCGCTGGGGCTGGTTACTGGTGCCCCTCTCGGAGACCATCTATCACCTCCAGAAACCCGTCGTCGAGATGCTGGGGATGTTGGCTCTTTCGGTCGTGCTCACGCTGTGGTGCATGAAGCGCGGCAACTGGCTCCTAGGCTTTCTGGTGCACTTGATCATCGAGGTGGAACTGCTGCTCTTCCTGATGATTGCTTGAGGAATGTGGCACAGCCGTCCCGGCGGTGAATCACAGGCGGGACGCCGACCCCGGTGCGTCGTTGACCTGTGCCACATTTCTTCACCGCAGCGGCGGGCCCCAGTCGTCTTCCGGCGGCGCGTCTTCCAGCGGACGCAGGCTCACGTAAATGTCGTCGCCCTCGATCTTGATCCCGTGGCGGCGCAGACAGACGTTGCTGCCCCAGAGACACTCCCCCGTCACCAGATTGTACTTCCAGCCGTGCCAGGGACAGGTGACCACGTCGCCGTCGAAACGGCCCTGGCTCAGATCGGCCAGTTCGTGCTTGCAGCCGATTTCCGTGGCGAAAAAGGAGCCGTCTTTCTGCTTGACGATGCCCACGGGCCGGGCCAGCAGGCGATACGACTTGATTCGGGTGTTTTTGAAGTCCTGGACCTTGGCGAGTTTGACGTATTCCACGGAAATGACCTTGTTTTAGGGAATTTTACCTATAGTATACGTGTTAACAGGTGTTGACAACGACTTTTCCGCCTTGCGGCATGCAGACCGCGCGCCATGCGGCGCACAATCACCGCCGGGACGCCTGTGCCACATTCTTTGCCGGGATTGGCCTAATTCGTTATAATACAACTGGATACCCAAGCGCCACCGCGCCACCGCGCCGCCGGATCCGGAATCGAACACAGAAATCGAGGTACCCCATGCTGGAAGCTCAGGACAAATATTTCAGACTCGATATGCCCGTTGCGGAAGCGATGGCGATGCATCCCCGCGCTGCGGAGGTCTTTGCGGCCTTCCACCTCGGCGGTTGCTCCCACTGCGGTGTGGCCCACTATGAAACCATCGAGCAGGTGTGCATGGGCTATGGCGTCGATTCCGAGGTGTTGCTGGAGGTGCTGGAAGGCCTGATGGAGCACGATCCGCAAGAAACCGTTGCGGCCTCCGCCTCCACCGAAGCGACCGAATCCTGATTCATATTCGTGGCGTTGCCACAAGGAGTTTTACATGACCGCTACCGCCGATACCGTGATGGAACAGCCCAAGGCCCTGTTGAAAGCCACTTCGGATGCCATCGCCGCGCTCCATGAAATGATGAACGGCGAAGAGGGCAAGGACAAGCAGGGCGTGCGCCTGGGCGTTAAGGGCGGAGGCTGCTCCGGCTTTTCCTACGTGCTGGAATTCGACAATCCCCGCGAAGGCGACAACACGCTGGAGCAGGAAGGCATCAAGTTCTTCATGGACCGCAAGTCCGCGATTTACCTTAAGGGCATCGTGCTGGACTACAAGGCCGGCCTCAAGGGCAAGGGCTTCGCCTTCCAGAATCCGAACGCCAGCAGCACCTGCGGTTGCGGGGAATCCTTTTCGGTTTAGATATTTAATCGCCTCTTGGAGGCCAGGGACAGCAGGGACGACAAGGACAGCAGAGACGAACGGGCGCACCATCGTTGCACTCAATTTCTGCTGTCCCTGTCGTCCCTGCTTTCTATGTAACTGTTCGCGCATGACCTCAGGAAGTTAAATGGCCACCATCCGAGAAATAGAAGCCGTACGCAAAAACGTGGGTTACTGGACGCGCGACGACTACACGGTAGTCCAGTTTACGGGGAAAGACGCGGGCTCCTGGCTTCACGCCCAGACCACCAACGACGTGGTCGGTCTGAAATCGGGCCATGGTAATATGCAGGCGATTCTGGATCGCAAGGGCTGCGTGCAGGCCTATTTCTCCCTCCACCGCTGGGAGGACGAATTCTGGGCCGTCATCGAAAAAGTCCAGCTTCCGGCGCTTTTGGGTCGTGTGGAAACCCACTTGTTCCTCGAAGAGGTCAAGGTGGAAGAGGTCGGTGCGGATACCTCCCAGATCCTCCTCGAAGGGCCGCGCGCGGTGGTGCTCATCGCGAATCAGCACGGGGATGCCCTGGAAGCGGCACGCCATCTGCCCAGAGAGCCTTTCGCCTTCGCGCCCATTCATTTTCTGGATCACGACGCGCTGGTATTTCGACAGGGCGAATCAGGGGAGGACGGATTCCTCTTGATCCCCGAGCCGGGCGAGGCTCTGTCCCTTGTGATGCGCCTGGAAGATGTGGGCTACGATTTTTTCCTGACGGAGGTCGGTGCAGAAGCCCGCGAAATCCTGATCATGGAATCCGGGATGCCCCGCTGGGGTAAGGGCATCGACGCGGACTGTGTCATCGCCGAGACGCCCCTGGCCGATTGCGCGGTGAGCTACGAAAAGGGCTGCTATCTGGGCCAGGAAGTGGTGGCTCGCCTGAAAGCCTACGGTAGCCCGAAGCAGAAACTCGCGGGCCTGCTGATCGACGATGACGGCGCGCCAGTACCCCAGGTCGGCGCGACCCTCTACGACGGCGAAAAGAAGATCGGTCACGTGCATCGCTGCGGCTTCTCCCCCACGCTCAATTCCTGGTTGGCCCTGGCCTACCTCGACCGCGAACACCGCACGTCGGGGCAGCGCTATACCCTCACGACGGGCACGGCGGACTCGGCGTTTCACGGCGTCGTGGCCCACTGGCCAGTCCACGCCACCTTAGATCGCCGCGAAAACGCTCAGCGCTTCTATGACGAAGCCCTGAAGCTTTTCGAGGCCGATACCAACGACGAAGACGAGACGGCGATTCACATTCTCATGGAGGCACTCCTGCTCGCACCGGATTTTGAGGATGCCTACGAGGTTCTGGGGGTAATCCTCCATCGCCACCACAGGGTGGATGACGCCATCTACTTCATGTTGAAACTTGCGGCGCTGAATCCAAACTGCGTGATGGCCCACACGAACCTGTCGGTCTTCTACATGAGTCAGGGGCGAATCCAGGAAGCGGAGGACGAGAAGGCGCTGGCGAATCAACTGGAGTTCAAGCAGCAACTCGACGCGCGTCAGGCCGAGAAAGCCTCCAAGGCCGAGCGTGAGCGGCTCAGGGCCGAGGCGGAGCAGCGCATTGGCATGTTCCTGGAGGTGCTGGAGATCGACCCGGAGGATCCCGTGGCCACCATGGGTTTGGGTCAGGCCTACATCCAATTGGATCGCCATGCAGACGCGATTCCCTATTTGGAAACGGCAACGCGGGTGCAGAAGGATTTTTCAGCCGCGTATCTGAATCTCGGGAAGTGCCATGAAGTTCTGGGCGATGTGGCCGCCGCCAGCATGGCCTACACCACGGGGATTGAAGTCGCGGGACGCAAGGGCGATCTCATGCCCATGCGCGAAATGGAACGGCGCTTGAAGCAGTTGGCGTAGGGGCTACGCCTTGAACAGGTCCCCAATCGCGCGGAAGAAACTTCCCGTGATCTGCAGGGTCATGTCTACGGCTGATTGGGTCGAATCTGCGATGGCTTCCAACATGGATTTCCTCACTCCTGTCCGCTTTCGACGCGCTGTCCTGATAATGAGTACCAACGCTGGCACTCATTGTTACATCGGTCTAATACCTATACCCAGCGCATAGGTTCCTTGGTGAAAAAGACGCGGCGTGTGGAAGATTATTCATCGTGACTTGCTGCATCGGGAACGAAGCGCAGGCCATGGAAATCGGGTGGCCCTACGGGAGCCCGAGGCGACGCCGGACCTCTGCGGGCAATTCGTCGATGCTCCCATAGGTAACCGACTGCCCGTTGTCGTCGGTGACCGTAATCTCCTGGGTGACCGTGCGATTGCCACCGCCGGGAAGCGACTCGATGCGATTGCCCGTCATCGAGGCGATTCTCGCCTTGAGTTCATCGGGAATCGTTTCGCCTCTTGAGAATTCGTGGCGCTCGTGACTTACGGGCGTCGTTGAGATTCCCCCGAGGCTCTTGTCGTATTCGACGCCCCTTCGCCCCACTCTTCGCGCGCTTATGAGTTCTGGCGGGCGCACGGGCAAGCCAGTCAGCCGATGAAGGGCCTGGACCAGTGCTTGAACGGGCGTCGGACCCATGCCGTGCATTTGCGGTTGGCTGCGCTCGCGCAATACGTGGAACTGCGGTGAAGGACAGCCCTTGGCCGCGGCAATCTTGACGATCCACTCCCAATGGTGATCTGGTGGGGAGAGGGGGCGCTTTTTCCCAAAGCGCTCTACTGCGAAGATTTGGATGCCCTGGAGTGCCGCGAGGGGTACGTATCCCGTGCGGGGCCAGAAGAATACGCTGGAGAACGCGAGCTCCCCACGAGCATTCGCGGTAATGGTCAGACGGTTCCACAGGCAACTCAGCAACGCCAAAGCGCCGACTGCAGCGAGGAATCCCTGGAACGGCCGGCGGAGGACGCCTGTCACGCGTACAATTTGATCGGGACGCTCCTGAGCTGCGGCCAGTTCGGCGAGCCGTTCTTTGTGCGTCGCTTCCGCATCGGTGACCAGGCGCTGGTATTCTTCGTCGGACATGCGGCTCCGAATGCCTTCGAGGGCGCGTGTCTGATCCTCCTGGAGTTCCTGTTGGATTTCGGGCCGGTCTAGAAAGCTGACGCTTGACGGAGGATTTGCCAGGCTTCGGTATCCGGACTCGACGAGAAAGATCCCGACCGCACAAAGGCCCGCCAGAAAGAGTCGACGCAGAAACGTCACCAATCCAGGGCGGTAGCGCAAGGTATCATTCGAAGTGGTGACGCAGCGCCATGTCCGAATGTCATATATGGGAGCGAAAGGCATTGCGAAGGGTTTCCGGCCTGGCCTTGACACCAACGACGTTTCCGACACTAGCTGCCTATTGTAACATTGACTGGAATCTTCTGCTGAAACGGCTCAAACCGCCTTGATCAGGTCCGCCAACGCCGCCACCCATCTCGGATGGGTATTCAGCGAGGGAATGAGCTCAAAGGCCTCTCCCCCATGCTCCTGGAAGCTTTCCTTGGCCTGCATACCGATTTCTTCCAGGGTTTCAAGGCAGTCGGCGGTGAATGCGGGCGATAGGACCGCCAGCCGCTTCACCCCGCTCTTGGCGAGGGCGACGACCGTCTGGTCGGTGGCGGGAGACAGCCACGGATCGCGACCGAGACGGGACTGGAATGTCAGGGAGTACTTCCCCTCTTCCAGGCCGAGTCGTTGAATGATGGCCCGGGAGGTGAACATGCACTGCCGGCGGTAGCAATTCCTATTGGCCGGGGTCTCCACGGCGCAGCAGTCCTTGACCTTCAGGCAGTGGCTGCCCGATGGGTCGCCTTTAAAAATGTGCCGCTCGGGAAGGCCATGGTAACTCAGCAGCACGTGATCCGGCTGGAAGGCCGCAAGTCGTTCCGCCGCGACGGCCTCCCACGCTTCGAGGTAGCCCTCGTCGTCGAAGTAGGGCGGCAGGAAGGACAGGAAGGGCGTATTCCACATGCCTGCTGCGTGCTTGGAGCACCGCTCCACCACGCCTCCGGTGGTCGCCGACGCATATTGGGGAAACATGGGCACCACGACGATCCGGTCCACACCCGTGGCGATGAGCTTGTCCATGCCCGTCTCGATGGACGGAACGCCATAGGCCATGCCGATCTCAATCGGCATATCGGGAAGCACTTCTCCCAGGGCCTTCGCGAAGTCCTCACTGATGCTGAGCAAGGGAGAGCCGCGATCAGTCCAGACCGCCTTGTAGGCCTCGGCGGTCTTGGCCGGACGGAAAGGCAGGATGATCAGATTGACCAGCAGCCAGCGCTTCCACGCGGCGATGTCGATGATGCGCGGGTCGGACAGAAACTGTCGTAGATATTCGCGGGTTTCGGCGGTCTCGGGGGCCGACGAGGAACCGGTGTTTACGAGAAGAATTCCGGTGGAAAAGGACTTCATGAGGCAGTTTATCCAATCGAAGGTGATTTCCAGCGCCCGGTGGAAACCAGGCAGAAACAGGCCCAGAGTATAGCATTAATCGCGATCGCCTCCAAGGCGAGGGCGGCGGTGAGAGTTTCAAAGGGGATGCCCGCGTACTGGTGTAGGAACCACGCGGCGGCCACATAGGGCACACCCGTGGCGTCGGGCGTCACGGGAATGGCGCTGACCAAGCCGTGGGCACAGCGGGCGGCGCAGACCAGCAAAATACCGGCGGGATAGCCGAAGGCCTCGCAAAGATAGACCACGGCGTAGACATCGGTCAGCTTGGCGAGGAAAGTCAGGGTCATGATGAGGGGGAGCTTCCGGGAAAAGAGGAATAGCTCGGTTCTGACCTTCTTTGCCGCAGAAATCAGCCGCCCACGCCATCCCGTCCCCCCTTCGCTATCTGAGGGAGACGGCTCGACGGGCGGAGGCCGCAGCCCGAAGACGCAGAGTGCGGCCCCGCCACCTGCGGCCATTATGAGCGGCAACCAAGCCCAGGGGGCGACGAGCCCCAGCCATGCGACGCCTGCGAGACCAAGCCCCAGGGTCCAGGCGACCTCCACCAGCCGGTCCAGGCCGATCCACGCGGCCACGCGGGCATTGCGGTGGCGCTTCAGCAGTAGCGGCGCCAGCTCCCCCGCCCGTCCCGGTGTCCAGTTTCCCGCCGTCTTCGCGAGAAAGAACAGAAGAATCCCTTCCTGGCCGGGGCCCAGGGCGTAGCGCCATTTGAGGGCGCGAATCCAGAATCCAGCGATGATGAGCAGGGTCATAAGGGTTAGCGGCAATGGCTGAGCGCTCCGGAGCAGCATTGCCAAGTCGCGAAAGCCGAAATACCATCCAAGTGCAGTGAGCAGAATCAGGCCGACGAGGAAGAACCAACGACCACCGCCGTGGGCTGATGTTGTGGAATCGCTCATGGCACGAGTACCACGCCGTTTTCTTCGAAGTCCCAGCGCCAGACATGAACATCCCCGCTGGAGGCCTCTTCGACAAACTCCATGTGGGCCTCGACCCAGTCCACCTCCCGGCCCAGATCCTGGACCAGCGAGCCGTAGTGCCGCCACTGCGCGAAGCGCGAGTATTCCGCGAGGAAATAGCCTCGGGGGTGCTCGGCCAGAAACGCTTTCAGTTCCTCCAGCGACCCCAGGCCTTCCATGCCGGACTCTTGGTACTCCCATTTCGTATAGCGGTTCGGAAACCAATTGTCCACGTGGCCCAAGTAGTAGAATACGGGAAGGAAGGTCGTTGTCAGGATGGCCTCATCCGTACGGTTATTTCTCACCCAGTCGGCCGGCTTTTTCCATTGCGAATGGCTCGTTGCAAGGGTGGTATCCGCGCCGGCTGCCGCCTCAATGCTGTCCCCCAGGAGCTGCACCTGAGAATAGGTGAGTCGGACAAAAAAGAGTGCAGCGAGGAGTGCAACGGCACCATGGAGCAGGGAGCGGCGATACTCGCGCAATAGCGCCAGCAACACGACCATCCCGTGGGCGTAGATCATGATGTAGACCGGGTAGGCGAAGAACATGAAGCGGTGACGGCGGTAGCCCACGAGGTACGTGAGAATAAGCACCGGCACCCAGAAAGCCAGTAGGACCCAGAAGGTTTTGGGATCGCGGCGGAACAGCAGCACCGCCGAGCCGAAGAGCGCCAGGACGAAGAAGCCCAGGCTCAGGTTTCCACCGAGGAAGCGAAAATAATAGTATCGATCAGTACGAAGCTGGTCGAGGAGGCGTCCGCCGATGCCGGTCTCGAACACCGCCGCCCGATCCACCGGGTTGGGGTTGAAATAGAAGGACGCGATGGTGAGGAGGCCGAGGACGGTACAAGCTGCGATAGCGGCGCTCCACCGTGATTTCAGGATGCGATTGCGCAGTAGCGCCAGCACAGCAAAGGCCCCGGGAGCCCCGAGGTAGAGAATGGAGTGGAAGGAGGTGAGCAGTCCGGTGATATAGGCAAGGATCGCGCCCGCACCGAAGCGCGACATCGACTTACCTTGAGGTGCAGTGAAATAGCGCCAGGCCAGTCCGAGCATGAGCAGGTAGCTCGTGATCTGGAATTCATAGAGCCGTGCTTGACGCGCCCAGCCCACCTGCCAGGGAGAAGTGGCGAAGAAAAAAGCGGCCCAGAGCGCCGTGGAGCGCCCCAGCCAGTTTCGACACAAAAAATAGACGAGGGCGGTGTTCAGCCCACCCAATAGCACGGAAGGCAACCGCACGGAAAAGGCGTCGTCGCCCAGAATGCTCACGAAGAGAGCCAGCAGACAATTATAGGCCGTGGAACTAGGATAAAAGTTGCCGCTGGGTAAAGCTGGCCAGCCCGTATCGGCGATGTTCTTGGCCACGTAGACATGCACCAGTTCATCGTGCCATAGGCTGGGTGCGGCAAGATTGGGCAGGCCCAGTGCGAGGGATAGGAGCACCAAGATCGCGACGGCACCCCACTCCCATCGCGCCACGGGGGTGTCCAAGAATTTCGACGGCGCGGCGATGCTTCGAAAAAGATCAGCAATGGATTGGCGCAGGGTCGGGATTGGGTTCATGCGTGAATAGCGTTCCGGTTGAGGGTGATTGCCCGTATTGTATCGGGTTGGGGATGGGGAGTCTAGGTGGCGGTAAACCATTGAGTAATCCACCATCGACGCTCATTCGAGCGTTTGAATCCGACCTCTGGGTGCCACCCGTACACGCGGGAGCCATTGAAGTCCCCTCACCAGTAAGCGCCCCCGCTTCGCTCCGCCGCGTACGGGTGGCACCCAGAGTGTATCCTTTAAATCGGAGTCCACTTGACTCGCACGATTGGTCAAGAGGAGCGATTGTTCGCATACTCACTCCTGCTTCCATTACGATCTAGATAAATCGACTCGAAAGTTGCTGACACATGCCCCACTCCATCAAAATCTGCTGCACCTGCTCTCATGGCGGACATCTCAACGAGATGCTCCAGCTTCAGGAGGCCTTTGCGGACCACGAGGTGTTTTATTTCTGCTATGATGCCGAGACCACGCGCTGTCTGGAGCGGGCCTATCTCGTGCCCAACATGGCGAAGAACCCCATCGAGTTCCTGAAAAATCTTGCGCGCGTGTTCCGGATCTTTCGCAAGGAACGCCCTGATCTAATCATATCCACCGGCGCGGAAGTTGCCATTCCCGTGGTGCTCGTGGGCAAGCTGTTTCGCGCAAGGGTGCTTTATATCGAGTGCGGTGCTCAGGTGGTTCGTCCCTCGGTAACGGGCCGCGTCCTATACTGGCTGGCCGACGAGTTTTATGTACAGTGGCCCGAGCTGTTGAATGCCTATGGTCCTAGGGCGCGCTATTCGGGCTCTCTGATCGACGAGTCGCCCGTGCCATGATCTATGTGACGCTGGGAACCATGTTTCTGGGGTTCGACCGCCTGGTGGAGGCGGTCGACGCTATAGCGGAAAGCACGGGCGAGCAGGTGATTCTGCAGTTGGGCAATGCGAGCCGCTACCCCAGCCACTGCGAATGGTTTGAATTCCTGCCGCGCGAAGAATGTCTTGACATCCAGCGTCACGCCCGGGTCATCGTTGGCCACGCCGGTATCGGAACGGCCATCGATGCCCTGAGCGTGCAACGACCTTTCATCGTCGTGCCGCGATTGAAACGTTTCAACGAACACATGAACGATCACCAGTTGGAGATAGCCGAGGCCGTGCAGCGTCGGGGCTGGGGCCGAATAGTGCTCGACATGAAGGATCTGGCCGCCGCCTGTGCCCATCCCCCCGAGGTACCGGAGGGCTACTCGCCAAACAAGGAACCCCTGATTGCGTCGGTGAAGGCCATGGTGGAGCGCGTAGCACGGGGACTGCATCCACCCGGTACATGATGTCGGGTATCAGTTCGTGATATCAGGCAGGGTGGAGGCTGTCCCCCATACGAAGCGAAACGGCTATATATTGGTTGCCTCAATGACGCTTTTTGGAAGCGTAGCGGCTATGATTCAGCCGCCTTGATGACGCTTCTCGATGGGGACAGTTTCCGATTGGAGCAACAACATGATTTCATACCGGGCGACGTGAGCCAATCGGCAACGGTCCCCTCGGACGAGAGCGAGACACTATTGCGCGCGAGCATCATCATACCGGCCTACAATGCCCAGAAAACCCTGGCGGAATGCCTCGCGGCCTGCCTCGCACAGGACTATCCTGACTTTGAGGTCATTGTCGTGGACGACGGTTCCACCGACGGTACCGGCGCTATTGCGAAGCAGTTCGATAGTGTCCGCTACCATCGTCAGTCCAATGGCGGCCCTTCCTCTGCGCGCAACACTGGCGCGCGGCTTGCCTCGGGCGACCTGCTGGTCTACACGGACGCGGACTGCATCCCGCACGCCGATTGGCTCAGCCAATTGACCAGTGGCTTTGAGGAGGGGGTAATGGCCGTTGGGGGCACCTACGCTATCGCGAATTCCGGCTTACGCCTTGCCCGGATCGTCCAAGCGGAGATTGCTCAGCGGCACTGCCAGTTTCAGGGGAACGTGGATTTTCTGGGCTCCTTCAACGTCGCCTACCGTCGCAGCGCCTTTGAGGCCGTGGGCGGTTTCGACGCGTCCTACCGGCAGGCCTCAGGCGAAGACAATGATCTCGCCTATCGCCTCCACGATCAAGGCGGTCGCATGGTCTTCCGTCCCAACGCCGTGGTGGCCCACTATCACCCTGAGCACCTCCTCGCCTATCTGCGCACCCAGTCCCGCCATGGTTATTGGCGGGTCAAGCTTTACCGGGATCATCCCCGCCGTGCCGGAGGCGATCAATACGCCGGGTGGCCCGATTTGCTCGCGCCGCCACTGGGCCTCGCCCTGCCCTTTCTCCTGATTCTGCTCGCCGTCGCTGGAGCAATCACCGGACTCGGAACTCTCGCGGCGACCCTCGGTCTGGGCCTGCTACTTCTCTACGCCGCGCTGCATGTGCCACTCGTGATGCGGCTGCGACACACACTCTCCGCGGGCGACCTGCTATACTTCCTCCTGGTCGCCTGTATGAGAGACTATGCAAGGGCGGTCGGCCTGGTAAAGGGGCTGTGGACTTTTTCTTCCCGAAGCGGGAG
Organism: Candidatus Hydrogenedentales bacterium; assembly: GCA_942492815.1. Taxonomy (GTDB): domain Bacteria; phylum Hydrogenedentota; class Hydrogenedentia; order Hydrogenedentales; family JAEUWI01; genus JAEUWI01. The sequence continues at coordinate 2,672,559 of OW818658.1, forward strand.
CAGGGTATAAATGGCGCGTGTTCTGGTAATAATTCCGGCCTACAACGAAGAGGCCACGATCGCCTCCGTGCTCGGCCAGATTCGCGGGGCGGCCCCGGACTACGACATCGTGGTCGTGGACGACGGATCCCTCGACCAGACCTGCGCCCACGTTCGTGAGTCGGGCCAGGCAACCCTTCTCGCCCTTCCCTTCAATCTTGGTATCGGCGGCGCCATGCAGACCGGATACAAGTACGCCCTGCGCAATCGCTATGACATTGCCGTTCAATGCGACGCGGACGGCCAGCATCCCGCCGATGAGATCGTCCGACTGGTGTCCCGACTCGAAGACGGCAGTGCGGACGTGGTCATCGGATCGCGCTACGTGGCCGACAGCGACTACACCCCGAGCCTGAGCCGTCGAATTGGAAAATCCCTGCTTTCCCGTTGGATTAATCTGTTTATCGGCGGAGGAATTACGGACACCACGAGCGGCTTTCGGGCCATGAACCGGGCCGCCATCGCGGTCGTGGCGGAAAGCTATCCAGAAGACTATCCCGAGCCGGAGGTACTGGTGATACTGCACAAGCACGGCCTGCGCGCGGTGGAGATTCCGGTAACCATGCACCCCAGGCAGGGCGGCGTGACCTCCATCCGCGCCCACGGTGCGGCTTACTATATGATCAAAGTCGGGTTGGCCATTCTCATCGATCAATTCCGCCACTATAGCCCGGCGCGGAGGGCCGCCGAATGACTGATCCCAACCTTCCCTTTGTTGGATTCTATTGGTCGCACCGCGTGGGTCTGCTTCTGGTGAGCCTGAGCTTCATGATCCTCGTCCTTGAGCTGGTCCGGCGTGCACATCTCAAAGAGCGTTACGCCCTCTTATGGTTGGCGGCAGCGGCCTGTGGACTCGGTGTGGGGCTCTTTCCCGGCGTGATCACGTGGACATCGGCGGCTTTCGGCTTTCAGTATCTCACCGTCTTCTATGTGGGGTCGTTTCTGTTCCTGCTCATGCTCGTTCTCGCTTTTACGGTAGTTATTTCCAAGCTGTCCGAACGAAATCGGATTCTGGCCCAGGAAATCGCGCTTCTTTCGCGTCGAATTGAGGCCATGGAGCGACACGATGAATCCGAGCCATGACACCGAAGAGCGTCGCCGAATTCTGGATTGGCTGCTGCTGCTCTGGATCGCAGGAACGGCGCTGTTCTATTTTCTACGCTTCAGTGCCACGTTCTACTACGCCAATGCGTCCGCAATCCGTGCGCTGGCTTCGAAGTTCGGACTCTGATCCGGCGCGGGCTTCCACTATAAGTGAATAAGGTGAAATCGAGGGCCCGACTCCGGGAAGTGCGGGCTGGCGGCTTGCAAAAAGCCGTGACTTTTCAGGGTGTACATGTTAGAGTTAGCACGGTTGTGTCACTCACCCGGCTCTGCTTTGGAGCTGTGGGAGTTCGGCGTAACGCGGAGGGCGGATCGGAATGATGAAGACACGACGGGGTTCCACTGATACTCAGGGGAACGTCGCATTGTTGTCCGATTTCAGTCCGGCATTGCGCTTGCGCTTTACGGCCATGACGCAGCTTCGGGAATGCCAGCCTCAGGAGAGTATATACTTCCCCGAAGACCCCTGCGATTCCGTTTACTGGATTGAACTTGGACGGGTGAAGCTCTCGCGGGTGTCGCCGGATGGGCGCGTACTTTCCCTGCGCCACCATTGTACGGGGGATATGTTTGGAGAGGATTGCATGTCGGGGTGGGAACAACGATGCGACCACGCCGAGTCCATGGAAGCGACCCGGCTGCGATACATGCCTGCGGAAGCGTTTCGATTGCTTCTCGACTCCGAACTTGAGTTTGCGCGCGCGGTGCTGGAGCGGATTTCCCGGCGCGCCCGTGAAATGGACCAGCTCTATGCCGAGGCCGTTTTTCGGCCGGTGCGCGGCCGGATCGCCGCAGGCCTTCTGCGGCTCTATCATCTGGAGCGCCCCGGCGGTCGAACCATCCGGGTGACCCATCAGGAGGTGGCCAACCTCGCGGGCTCGACTCGTGAAACCACGACCTCGGTACTGCACAGTCTGCGCGAGGCGGGACTGGTCGAAATTGGGAATCGCCGGGTTACCCTGCTGGATTTGGAAGCGTTGCGCCAGGCGGCCCAGCAGTACTAGGCCGAATAGGCCTCGCGAAGCGCAACCGTAAGCATGTTGACAGCGTCTCGCCCGCCCGCCGGGGCAGGCTGGACCGAATTGCAAGGAGCAATCGTGAATCGCGTACTCACCGTAATTCTAGCCGGGGGCGCCGGGGAACGGCTCTACCCCCTTACCCGCCACCGCGCCAAGCCCGCTGTCCCTTTCGGCGGCACCTACCGTATCATCGATTTTACCCTTGCGAACTGTATCAATTCGTTCTGCCGGCGTATTCATATTCTCACGCAGTACAAGTCCCAGTCTCTTTCGCGCCACATCCGCTACAGTTGGGATATGACCCGGCCGGAACTGGGCGAGTTCATCGAGATTATACCGCCCCAGATGCGGGTTAATGACAGTTGGTATCGGGGCACGGCGGACGCCCTCTACCACAACCTGTATTCCATCGACCGGGAGGCACCCGAAGAGATTCTGGTGCTGTCGGGCGACCACATCTACAAGATGAACTACGAAAAGATGGTGCAGTTTCACCGGCAGGCCGAAGCGGCGGCCACGGTGGCGACCATCCAGGTGCCCATCCACGAGGCTCATCGCTTTGGCGTCGTGGCCGCGGATGCGGACCACCGGATCGTGGGATTCGAGGAGAAGCCCGCAGAGCCGCGCCCCGATCCGCACCACCCCGAATCCGCCATGGTTTCCATGGGTGTCTACGTATTCAATCTAGAAGTACTCCGCGACGCCCTGCTCGAAGACGCGGAGATGAACAGTTCCCACGATTTCGGCAAGGATATCATCCCCGGTCTGATCGACAAGGCGCTGGTCTACGCCTATCCCTTTGAGGATGAGAACAAGAAAGAGTCGAAGTACTGGCGGGACGTGGGGACGATCGACAGCTACTGGGAGGCCAACATGGATCTGGCCCGCGTCGATCCGCAGTTCAATCTCTATGACAAGAGCTGGCCGATGCAGATCAAACTTCCCTCCTATCCCCCGGCCAAGTTTGTTTTCGCCAATCGCGACGAGCGCTTCGGCGTAGCCATGGATTCCATCGTCAGTCCCGGTTGCATCATCAGCGGCGGCCAGGTCATCCGGTCGGTACTGTCGCCCGAGGTGCGGGTCAACAGCTATTCCCAGGTCGAAGAGTCGGTGCTCTTTCGCGGGGTGGACGTGGGGCGTCACGCCCGCCTGCGCCGCGTGATCGTGGAAAAGGATGTTCGGATTCCGGCCTTTGCGGAGATCGGCTATGATCTGGAGCGGGACGCCCGGCTCTTCCGGGTAACGCCTTCGGGGGTTGTCGTGGTTGAATCCAGTGACGCCATCCATGTCGCGGCGGCCCACTAGGTCGGCTCCTTCGACCGCGAAAGTTTCCCTCGGGTGACCTTGAGTCGGGAGCGTCTTGAATGAAATACTTAACCCGCAATCCGAGAATCTGCGCAACTACTATGTGATCGCGGGAATACTGGATGGTCGAATGGCGCGTTGCGCCTGTTTCCCCCTACCGTAAGGAATGTCCATGTTAATCCAAGTTTCTCCCCATTGCGGGCTCATGAACCTCCTCCTTGCGATCACCCTCAGCGGCGGCGCGTTGGCCGTTTCTGCGCAGGAGCCGGCCGGAGAAGCACCGCCGTCCGCTCCGCCCGTGGCGTCACCCGCGCCCGCAGTGGACCCCGCCTACCTGGAGCCGTTGAAGGCGCTTTCGGGAGACGAGGAAGCTTTCGTGGACCAGATGTGGACCATGGGCAATGCGGCCTTCGAGCGGATATCGGTTCTTCAGAGCGAGATGTCGCCGGAACTCACGGAGGCGGAGTTCCAGGCGAAGAGCATCGAAATACAATTGTGCCTGGCGCAGTTGACCGCCCTTGGGGACCAGGGGCTGAAGACCTTCGATCACAATGCGTCCGTCCACAATTTCCGGGGGACGGTGCTTTACGATGGATTTGGCAAGCAACTGGAAGGGGTGAAGGAGTGGCTGGAAGCCGTTTCGCTCGATCCCAAATACAGCGATCCCCACAACAATCTGGGCATGCATTACTTCCATTCCGGGCTGTACGAGCTGGGTTTCCAGAACATGGACAAGGCCCTTGAGCTCGATCCAAAGAATGCCGACTACTGCTTCAACATGGCCCAGAACTATCTGATCTATCGGCCCCAGACGGAAAAGATTCGCGGGTGGGACGCCCCGAAAATATACAAAGAAGCCATGAAGCTTTCCAAGAAGGCTACCAAGCTGGCACCGGACGACTATGATATTCTGGAAGACTACGCCGTAAACTTTATCGCTGCGGAGAACTTCGAGCTGGAGCCCGACTGGAAAGAGTCCACAAAAGCCTGGCAGGCGGCGCGCGAGCAGGCCAAAACCAATGTTCAGACCTTCTTCACCTGGCTGAACGAGGGCCGGGCCTGGCGCAACCTGGAGAACAAGAAGGAAGCGCGGCGTTGCTTTGAGGCGGCACTGGGCGTTATCCCGGGCAATGAGATCGCAACGCGTCTCCTGAACGACGTCAGCGACGAAAACTGACACGGTGGCTTGTGGACCGATGATTGGAGAGCCCGTTTGAATTTGGAACGCCTTCGACTCCTGTTGTCGAGCAAGCGCGTGGGGAACGTGGTCGTTGTTATCTTTCTCCTGCTCTGCGTCTATCTATTCGGCTACCGTCACGTGCGTTTCTTCCGGGTGCCTTCCGGGTCCATGGAACCCACGCTGCAGCCCGTGGACCAGCTCGTCACCATTGCCGAATCCTCCTACGACCGTGGCGATATCGTGGTCTTGCGGGACCCGGCGGAGCCCGGAGCCTATCTGGTGAAGCGCATTGTCGGGGTCGGCGGCGACGCGATCGGCGTGCAACTCGGCGCGCTCCAGATCAATGGCGAGTATGCGTCGGAACCCTACCTAATGGAGCCGCCCTTCTATCAGGTTGTGCCCCCGGTTTCCGTGCCGGAAGACCAGGTATTTATTCTCGGGGACAATCGAAACAACAGCATGGACAGCCACGACGAGGGTGAGTGCTTCCCGGAGTCGCTCATCGTTGGGCGGGCTATCTTCATCTACTTTCCCTACGACCGCTGGGGCGCGGTTTCGTCCTATCCGCTGACGAACCGCCTTGGGGAGTGAGGGGGAGCCGGTCTTGGTACTCGGGCAGGGGAATCGGGTACAATAGGCGCGGCAGGAGGCGGAGAGAGGCATCCCAGGCCTCGCCCGCGCCCTTCGAGTGAAACCTGAGTCCAATCGTTGCGTCCTCTGACTGCGGGCGCGGTCCCGGAAGGCCCGTATAGAGCGCCGATGAGCCGATATTCGTACACAATGGAATCCAACGCCTTTGGCAGTTCCCGGATCACCTGGGCCGTTCAGCGGCTGATTCTGGTTAATATCATTGTTTTCGCGATCCAACTCCTTTCCGATCCTTTGATGGTATGGCTGAACCAGCGGCCCGGCTTCTACGGCGGCGCGTTCAGCACCTGGTTCGGCTTTCAGCAGCAGCGCTTCCTCTCCGGCTTTGTATGGACGCCGATAACCTATCAATTCCTCCATGGCGGATTGATGCATCTTGCTGGGAATATGCTTTCCTTGTACTGGTTCGGTCCGGAAGTTGAACGGGTGCTGGGTACCCGCGCCTTTTTTCGCTTTTACCTGACCTGCGGGGCCGGCGGCGTGCTCGCCACGCTCCTCCCCTATTTTCTACAAGGTGAGGTCACCAACGTCGTGGGCGCGAGCGGCGCGGCCATGGGGGTGCTGGTCGCCTTTGCCATGGTGGAGCCCGACCGCGAATTCTTCTTTCTCTATTTCCCCTGGCCCATCAACGCCCGGGCCCTGGTGCTGATTGCTTTCCTGCTCAATGTCATCTCCAGTCTGGATGGCACCTCGGTGTCGTGGGTGACGCACTTCGGCGGCATGGGCGTCGGCTTCCTCTACATGAAGCTCCTGCCCATGTTTATCAGCTTCCAGCGGGAGCGGCGCCGCAAGGAAACCAGAGTTAAAAAAGGCCCCAACGACAAGGTCGGGGAAGCCGTCGACAATATTTTCAAGTTTGACGACCGAAAGCGCCGTTAGGCCGCGCGGGAACTGTTCGAATCATGCCCAGCATTCAAGAAATCCTCGGGATCGTAATCATCATCGTTGTGCTTAGCGCGACCGGGCTCCTGCCCATCATCATACGGGCGATGCGGGAAATCCGGGGCGAGCGTTTTGATGACGAAGCCCCTTCGGGGGCCACCGGCGATCTGGATATGTGTTTTCGCATGCTCGGTATCTCCCCTTCCTCCAACTGGGACGAAATCGAACGGGCTTACAAGCGCAAGGCCAAGATTCACCATCCCGATCGGGGCGGCGATGAAGACACCATGCGCGCCTTGAACGAAGCGTACAATCGCCTGAAGCGCACGCGAAAGCGTTGAAATACCGCCTGCCGAACGTTATTCCTGTAGCGCAAGGCCGAAGTGGCGCGACGTGATCTCCATCCGCTTTCCAAGATAGAAACGGTGGGCCGCGAAGCGCTGCACGCCACTGTCGAGGTGCAGTGCGCTGCATCCTTCCCGGCGGGCCTCTTCCACCAGCCAGTCAAAAAGCTGCCCCCCGAATCCCCGGCCGCGCTGCGCCTCGTCGGTGATCAGGTCATCGACGTACAGGTGCGGGCCATAGATGAGATTTTCGAGGTGTCGATAGCCCGCCACGGAAACGATCACTCCTTCACTCTCAAGGGCCGCGACGTGGTACTGCTGCGTCTCAAACTGACGCTCGACCTGTTCGCAGAAAGCCGTCTCGTCCAGGTGAGGCCGGAGTTGTTCCATGACGGGATAACATCGGCGAAGGCTCTCTCGCTCTCGGATTCGTAGTATGGCTATCATCGGGTGCTCCTCCTTGTTTCGCCGCGGCGTCTTTCCCGGCGCGGGCTCATTACATAAGGGTTGAGATGCATACCGGGGCTCTTTCACGACTAAATATGCTTTGTAATCACGATAAAGCCAGCGAACGTATGGAGAGGGGGCATTCCTGCCCCCTATTACTTCTCCTTGTCCGTGCAACTGCGTTGCACGGGCCGGGGGCTGGAAAGCCCCCGCTCCATACCCCCGCAATCTCTGAGATTCTAATGCGATTGCCCCCGGCGTGTTGCCGTGCTATGGTATAGCGTTCATCGGGCGGTCAGGCACCGCCCGGCAAAGCGATCCATTCTGAGCGACCAACGAAGGAGAGAAGCATGTCGAAGGTATTTCGAGGGGCGATGCTGGCCCTGGCGACTGTGATCTGTTCATCCACCGCGCTTGCGGCCGGCGTGACCTATGAGGGCACGGAAGGCCCCGGCAAGGGTAAGCACATTGTATTTATTACGGGCGACGAGGAATATCGCTCCGAGGAGGGCATGCCTCAACTCGCGAAGATTCTCGCCACACACCACGGCTTCACCTGCACCGTGCTCTTTTCCATCAATAAGGAATCGGGCGAAATCGATCCGGTGACGCTGGACAATATCCCCGGTCTGGAGGTCCTCGAAAAGGCGGACCTCATGGTGCTGTTCACGCGCTTTCGCGAGTTGCCCGACGCCGATATGAAGCACATCATTGACTATACCGAGTCGGGACGTCCGATCATCGCCCTCCGTACCGCCACCCACCCCTTCAACTATATCGTCAACACCTCCAGCCCCTATGCGAAGTACACCTGGAACAATGAAGACGAGGCCTTCAAAGGCGGCTATGGACGGCAGGTACTCGGCGAGACCTGGGTTACCCACTACGGCCATCACGGGCACGAGAGCACCCGGGGCGCCATCGTGCCGGAGATGAAGGACCATCCCATCGTGCGGGGATGCGAGGACATCTGGGGCGACACGGACGTGTACGGCATCAACGCCCTCACAGGCGACAGTCAGCCTCTGGTCAACGGCGTCGTGCTGACGGGCATGAATCCCACCGATACACCAAGCACGGAAAAGACGGCGGTTCAGCCCATCGCCTGGATCAAGACCTACACCGGCGAAAGCGGCAAGCCCTCCCGCGTCTTCACGACCACCATGGGCGCTTCCCGTGATTTGTTGAGCGACGGACTTCGCCGGCTGCTGGTGAACGCCGCGTACTGGGGTGTGGGCCTGGAAGACCAGATTCCGGCCCGAAGCAAAGTCGATATCGTTGGCGAATATAACCCGACGCCCTTCGGCTTCGGCAAGCACACCAAGGGCCTGAAGCCCGAAGATCTGAAGGATTGAGTTTCCAATCATCTGGGAGAAAAGAAACGCCGGGTGCAGACCGCACCCGGCGTTTTCAATATACGCTGAGAGGGGGCCGACCTATTCCGTCTTGGCGAGATCTTCTGCGGGCGTGGCCTGGGGCAGATTGTCGGCATAGTTGCGGTAGGCGCGGGGTAGATCTTCGAAAATATCCTTTGAGAGCCAGCGGTATTTTCCGGCCATCAGGGAATCGGCGACCTTGTTGAAGGTGCGGTTGTGATTGTTCTTTACTGCCTGGAAATTGGCCTCGATCCGCTTGCGCGCATTTTCGCAGAAGAGATCGGCGAGTTCCTGGGGGCTCTGGTCACTCTTGTTCTGGGCCAGCAGATGCTCCGTGTTCGCAAGCACGCAGCCCATGACAAAGAGGTCCACGCCAATATCGACAAAGTTGGCCAGGAGGAGCTGCTCGAATTCCAGCTTCTCCTTGTACTTGCCCATGGTGTGGAAGAGGCTTCGGGCCAGGCGTTTGCAGGTCTTGGCCGCGAAGGCCAGGTGCTCGCGATTCGCGGGACTCAGGTGGCTGACATTGAAATCCAGGGTCGGCGGCATCCACACCTTCGGGTACCAGCCGATATAGAACTTCGCGGCGGCCGCGATGTAGGACCACTTCTTCCCTTTCTGATCACCCTTCGGCATCAAGATCGGCATCACCAGCTTGAAGTGGGTGTCCATGGCTTCGCGGGCCATGATGAGATGCATGACTTCGGTGGAGCCTTCAAAGATGCGGCCCACACGCATGTCGCGCAGGGTGCGGTTGACCGACACGGGCTTCTCCCCGCGCTGGTAGACCGAGGTATCATCCTCGAAGCCACGTCCTCCGCGCACCTGAAGGAATTCGTCGAGGAGGCGCGAAGTGGTCTCGGTGCAGAAATACTTGGCTGCGGCGGCTTCCAGACGGATGTCCGCGTTCTTGCGATCCGCGAAGGAACTAACCATATATACGAGACTTTCCATGGCGAAAGTGTCCGACGCCATATTGGCAATTTTCTTCGCGATGGACTGGTGCTTGCCGATGGGCACGCCCCACTGAATGCGGTTGTTTACCCATTCCTGGCAGTCGAGCAGGTATTTCTTACAGGAGCCGGCGGAAGCGGCGGGAATGCCGAGGCGTCCCGCGTTCAACGTGGTCAGGGCGATCTTGAGGCCCTGCCCTGGCTTGCCAATCATGTTTTCGGCGGGTACTTTGACGTTGTTGAAGAGGAGCAGGCCGTTTCCTATGCCTTTGAGCCCCATGAACTGGCAACGGTGGGCGACCGTCACGCCAGGCGAGTTCGTTTCCACCACGAAGGTGGAAATCTGCGGGATCTCGCGGCCGTTTTTCATGATCGACGGCGTCTTGGCCATCACGACCATCAGCGCGGCGGCGGTACCGTTGGTGCACCAGAGCTTCTCACCGTTGATGAGGTAGTAGCTTCCATCTTCCGAAGGCGTGGCCGTGGTGGACATCTTCGCCGGATCCGAGCCTACGTCGGGCTCGGTGAGGGCGAAGGCCGAGATCTCGCCCTTGGCGAGACGGGGTAGGAATTTCTGCTTCTGCTCTTCCGTGCCGAAGAGTTTCAAGGGCTGGGGCACGCCGATGCTCTGGTGGGCGGAGACCCAGGTTACGGTGGACTGGCAGTAACTGCCTATGAAGCTTAGCACCCGGCCGTAATTCCACTGGGACAGGCCGAGCCCACCATACTTCTTGTCGATCTTCATGCCGAAGACGCCGATCTTGGCGAGCTCTTCCAGCACCTGCACGGGGTACTCCCCCGTGGCGTCCACCGCGATCGGGTCCAGGAACTCATCCAGCACGCCCCGGATCTTTTCGATGAGCTCATCACCGACCTGCTGGTCTTCGGGAGTCTGCTTCGGATAGGGATGAAGAAGATCCCAGCGGAAACTTCCGCGGAACATTTCCGCAGTAAAGCTGGGAAACTGCCACTCGGTTTCCCGTGCGGATTCTGCGAGTTCCATCGCCTGATCTTTGGCGTTCTGCTGTTCTGCCATGCCTGAGTCCTCTTTACCTAACGACCGGTAGGTCGTGGCGGGTTCAAAAACAAACAAGCCGCAATCGCTCCGTCAGTTATGCGGAGTGGTGGGATTCTTGCTTGACGATACACATGCGCAATGAGCATAACATAATTATTCGTTTGAGGCTAGCTTTGGGCAGGGTCCCACATACACCCCGGCGCAGTATCACCGAAGGGGGCGCAAGGCTGCACCGTCCCATCGGGCGGAATGAGGGCGAAGCAGTTGTCTGGAAAAGACTTGCGCGGGGCAGGACGGGCTGGCTATCATCCCCGAAACCACGGTGGGGGCAAAAAGCGGCCCCGGGCCCCTCCGCTCCCTCCGGCGAAAGGATTAAAGATAGCAATGCAGGAAAGCGCGCCATCCCCCTGTGTCTTTGTGGTCGGGGATTACAACACGGGCAAATCCACGCTGCTCAACGCCCTCCTCCGCCAGGAAGTGCTCCACACGAGCCGCGAAGAAGGTCGGGCCTTCCCGACGTTTCTCTGCCGCATCTCGGAGAACCATGATCGCTTCGCCGCTGTGAGTGCGAAGGATGGTAGCCTGCTTCCCAAGACCCACGACGAATTTCTGCGCCTCCGCCAGGAGGAGGAACAGCCCCCCGCCTTCCGCGCGCTGGCCGCCGGGTGCGTTCATGCCCCCTTCAATAACCTGATTCTGGTGGACACGGCGGGCATGTCCACGGACGCCTGCGAATCGCTGGAGATCGCCGATCTTAAAGATCAGGAAGACGGCCTCGTGCTGGTCGTGACGGATATAGAATACTGGGCCGCGAAGCACACCATGGATTTCATCGCCTTTCATCAGGAGCAGTTTGGCGATTCCATCTTGGTGGTCGCCAACAAGGCCGACCACCTGAACGCCCAGGAAATCGAGCGGATCCACCAGAAGGCGTCCCAGCGCATGGAAGAATACGGCATCAATCCCGCCCCGCGCTTCTTCACCCTTTCCGCGCGGCTGGAGCAATTCCGCCTGGAACCCAAGAACGAATATCGCTGCCGAACGAAGGCACGGGTCCGCGAATTGTGCGACAGCGGCTTTGATGCCCTCCGCGTGGCGCTTTATGAATTTGAGGCCGCGCGGGGACGCCGCCTGCCCCGGCCCGCGTTGGATGAAGTGGTGTCCACGCCCCTGGCCGCCTCCTTTCTGGCGTCCCATGAAGGAGTGCAAGCATGAAGTTTAAGGATATGGAAGCGCACCGTGCGTGGGCCCTTTCCGCGCTGGATTCCCTCAGCGATTTCGTTGAGCGTGACGAAGATTTCCACGGCAACCAGAAATTCGAAGCAAAGTCCCTGCTCTACCAGCGCCGCTGCGTGGAGGATGGCAAATACCGCGTAGTCTTCCTGGGCACCTTCAACGTGGGCAAGTCCACGGCCATCAATGCCTTTCTGGGCGGCGGCTATCTCCCCATGGACGTGGAGGAATGCACCTCGAAGCTTACCTTCATCCAGCGCGGCGAGCAGATGACCCTTTCCATGAACCTGAGCGAAGTGGTTTCCGGGGACGAAGAGGAAGCATTGATACTGGCCCTGCAGGGCGTGCCCGCCAGTATCGAGATCGCGCCGGATCGACTGCGGATTGAAATACGCTTTGCGGGGCATCACCCGGACTGGATGCGCAAGAGCCTGGAGCCCCTTGTGACCGTGGCGGCGGATGAATCCTTCCCCCACCTTGCGCCTCTGCGGGAGAAGATTGAAGAGCTTGACCTGTCCCTACCCTCCGAAGTGCTGGAGGAGGATATCGTCTTCGTAGACACGCCCGGCGTCCATAGTGTTTCCGAAACCCGCCAGGAAATAACCTACGGCGTGATCGAGCGGAGCCACCTGGTCATTTCCTTCGTGGACAGCGGCTTCGCGGGCAACATCCACGACCTAAACTTCATCAAGCGCATCATCAAATGGCGGGGACGTCGCGTCTTCTTCGTGCTCAACAAAGCGGACAAGCTGGAAAGCAACGAGATCGACATTCGCGGCGCGCGCGGTCCGGCGAAGAGCCTGATCCAGGCTTTCGTGCGCCACGATATCCCGGAGGACTCCGAGATTTTCTACTTCTCCGGCTACCGCGCGCTCCGGGCGCAGGAGCTGGAGCAGGGCTACATCACGCTGGCGGAAGTGCAGGAGGACAACAAAATCTCCATCCCTACGAGCGTGGCGGAGCGGATCACGGACGCCGAAGAAGCAACCGCGGAGCTTTCGAGCTACCTCATGCTCCAGAGCCGTCTCCCCCACCTCAAGGAACGCCTCGTGGACTATCTGCTCAACGAAAACAAGGCCGGTGCGGTGCTGGAGACGGCGGTGCACTTCGTGGGTGAACGAGCAGATGTCTTCGCCGACGGTCTCATCAACGAATTGAGTCTGGCCCGGGACCCCTCTATGTTTGACGAGCTTCGGGCGAACCGCGAGCGGCTCATGACGCGCCTCGAAGAGATTCGCGCCAGCAGCGCCGACGTGCTGAACCGCTACCGCATACGCTGCAAGGGTGGCAGCCTGGATGGCGAGACTCTTGAGGGATACGAGGCCCAGTTTCGCGGCGAGATGAATGAGAAGGCGATCAAGGAGAAGGTGATCGACCCGATCCTGACCTGGCTGCGGACGGACAATAACTTGAAGCAGGCGCGCCGACAGAAGTTCCAGCCCCTATCCGCCCAGACCGAGCACCAGGTGGACGAATTTGTGTCCTCGATCATGGTGCGCCTTCAGACGACTATGGAAGCGGCGGAGCAGGAGGCACGGGCCGCCATCGTGGAGAAACTCGGCGAGATTCGGGAGCTTCGGGTGCAGATGATCCAGCCCGCGGGCATTGAAGATTTCACCCTCGAAACCTCCATGACCAAGAGCTATGTCGCCTTCGGCACCGGCGGCGCTCTGGTGGGCATTGCCACCGGGGCCGCCGTGGGTACCGCCGTGATTCCGGTCGTTGGCACGGCCATTGGGGCGGGTCTCGGTGCACTGATTGGCGCCGTGGGCGGCTTCCTTACCCGGCTGGCCTGGAGCGAGGACAAGTGGATCAAGAAACTGGAGCCGGTCATCCGCCAAAACGTCATGGGCATGCTGCTTCAGGGCGGAAAAGACAAGCAGGGCAACCGGGCCGCCCCCGTGGCCGAGTCGGTGTCCGAATACCTGAACCGGCGCGGCACGGCCTTCTTCGATGCGGTACAGTCCGAGGTCGACAACGCTATCGGGGCCGTGCAACGGGAGTGTGACGACCTGCTGGCCCGTGAAGAGGAAATCCGACGCGAGCGGGAAGCCATCATCGCGCGGCTGGAGCCCAAAGTGAACCAGCTCCACGGCTTCCGCGCCGAGGCCCTGCGCCTGGTGGAGACGGTCTTTGCGACGGAAACCGTGCGGGCTTAGCGCTGAACCGCGAATGGACGCGAATTAACGCGAATTTTCGGGATTGCCTGAACCGTTGATTGTGGCGCCTTTAGCGCTGACATTGACCGCGATCACGGTTTTGGACCACGGCGCGGAGGCGCGGAGAAGAAAAAGAGCTTCAGAGGCACCGGATCAGCGTTGCGGCACGTTTACGTTCAAGAAGGCATCTTTCCTTCTCTCCCTCGTTTTTTTCTCCGTGCCTTCGTGGGCTCCGTGGTCAATGCATTCTTCCAGCGACCCTGTAGACATGCTGATATGATATTCGCGTTTATTCGCGTTTATTCGCGTTCATTCGCGGTTCAGATCCCCTTTTCCTGTCCCCAATCAAAATTTGCGCCCATTTGCGAGAATTTGCGGTTCCATTTTTGAATATTCCCTCGGCTTTCCTCGTCCAATTTACCGGATGAACCGAGGCGGGATGATTTGCTACACTATCGGCAGGTGCATTCCCGTGATTCTGTTTAACCAACAAGTTCCCACTTGTTACGACCCTGGCTGTAGTAAAAGGAGAATGTAATGAACAAAATGCGTGTTGTGGTGTGTGCCGGAACGGCGATGGCGGCCTTGAGTGGCCTGGTGATGCCTGCTGTTATGGCCCAGGAAACCGAAGCCATCAAGATCGAACTGCCCGAAGCCTTCTTCGGCGGCACGCCCCTCGATTACTGGGGTCCGAACCTTGAAGCGGAAGACTATAAGGACCGCGCTCCCTTCATGGCGCCCAAGGGTGCCGCCGTGATCTCCAAGGGCAAGCCCGTGAAGGCCAGCGGCGACCCGACCGTGGGCGAGCTGAAGCAGCTCACCGATGGCGACAAGGACTACGCCAAGACCAGCCTTATCGAACTGCCCGAAGGCCTTCAGTGGGTGCAGATCGACCTGGAAAAGTCCAGCGAGATCTACGCCGTGCTCGTGTGGCACTTCCACGAAGGCAAACGGGTGTATTTCGACCTCGTGGCCCAGGTTTCCGACGACCCCGAATTCAAGACGGGCGTGACCACGATCTACAACAATGACTTCGACAACTCCGCCGGCCTGGGCGTGGGCGAAGACAAAGAATACATCGAAAGCAATAAAGGCCGACTCATCGACGCCAAGGGCGCCAAGGGCCAGTACGTCCGCGTCTACGGCAAGGGCAGCACCGCCAGCGACTTCAACCACTTCATCGAAGTGGAAGTCTGGGGCAAGTAAGCTCCTTTATCCATGCAATTGACGCCCCCGATATCTAGTCGGGGGCGTTTTTTTTATTTTCTGCTGATTTCCTCTTCGGTGTCGCTATAGGGATAATAGAGCCTGGAGGATTCATGGACATTTCCGATGCGACCCTGTTGCAACGATGGCAACGAAGCTCCGATAGCGAAGCGTTTGCCATCATCGTCGCGCGTCACTCGGCCATGGTATTCGCGACGTGCAACCGCATTCTGCGCAATTGTGCGGATGCGGAGGACGTGACACAGGAATGTTTCATGGAACTCGGCGGCGTTCGCACACTTGTGGGCAATTCGCTGGGGGGATTGCTCCACACGCTGGCGACCCATCGTTCGCTGGACCGCCTCAAGCGCGAGTCCCGCAGGCGGGAGCGGGAAATCCGTTACGCCATGGGGCGGCCTACGTGCTGTGCGGTTGGATGGGACGATATTTTCCCCCACATCGACGAGGCCATCGCGAATCTACCGATGAAATACCGTGATTCCATCATTCGGCATTTTCTCGAAGGACAGACCCACGCCGAAATTGCCAACACCTTGGGTGTCGCGGATTCGACCGTTCGATACCGAATCAACAGGGCCATCGAACGCGTCCGCGCGGACCTCCATCGTCGTGGCGTGATTGTGTCCGCTGCCGCGATGGATAACATACTCGACGGGACCAATACCGAAACGGTCAGCCCCAGTCTATCCGCGAACCTGGGCAAGTTGTCGTTGGCGGGCGCGGGCAAGGCCTCTTCGAAGACTGCGGCCATCCCACGCTCGGCAGGAACCCTCGTCGTGAAGAAGGCACTCGGAATCACCGTCGTCGTGGCCCTGGTGGCAATCGCGGGCCTCATAGCCTCGAATCTAAAAACAGCGAGCCCACCACCCGCGCCCGGCACCAGTCAAGCAACCTACATACCTCCGGTAGAAACTCCGGAGACCGGAGACTCTGTGCCCGAAAGCGACGCGATCGCCATAGGTGAGCATCCGCAGGATCCAATGCCCGTGGATGCACCTGAAGAAGTCGCCACCGAAACGCCGGTTGAATCGTCCGAGCCCGATAGTCTGGTGCCCGACGATGATTTAATCGCCATGGGTGAGCATCCGCAGGATCCAATGCCCGAGGATGCACCGGAAGAAGTCGCCACCGTAACGCCGGTTGAATCGTCCGAGCCCGATAGTCTGGTGCCCGACGATGATTTAATCGCCATGGGTGAGCATCCGCAGGACCCCATGCCCGCCCCCACCACCGACCGGGCCGCGAACATACCCCCGGTTGAATCGCCTGTGGCCGAGGAATCCGGGCGTGAAGCCGCTTCGCCTGCTTCCGACGCGCAATCGGACGATTCAATGTCGGAGGCCGCACCGATCACCGTGGCCAGTGCGATGGAACCTATCCAGGTCGAACTACCCGAAGCCTTTTTCGGCGGGACGCCCCTCGACTATTGGGGCCCGAACCTTGAAGCGGAAGATTATAAGGAGCGTCCCCCGTTCCTGGCTCCCAGTGGGACGACGAGTATTTCCGCTCGTAAGCCTGTTAGGGCGAGTGCCGAGCCAACGGTGGGTGCCCTGAAGCAGCTCACCGACGGCGACAAGGACTACGCCAAGACCAGCCTCATCGAGCTTCCCGAAGGCCTTCAGTGGGTGCAGATCGATTTTGAGAAGACCAGCGAGATCTACGCCGTGCTGGTGTGGCATTTCCACGAAGGCAAACGGGTGTACTTCGACCTCGTGGCCCAGGTTTCCGACGACCCCGAATTCAAGACGGGCCTGACCACGATCTACAACAATGACTTCGACAACTCCGCTGGCCTGGGCGTGGGCGAAGACAAAGAATACATCGAGAGCAACAAAGGTCGCCTCATCGACGCCAAGGGCACGAAGGGCCGTTACCTCCGCGTCTACGGCAAGGGCAGCACCGCCAGCGACTTCAACCACTTCATCGAAGTGGAGGTTTGGGGTAAGTAGCGCTCGCGTTTCGGAATTCACTGACGTATTGTACCCGGACGCGGAATCATGTTCGGCTCATCCAAGGTCCATTGTAACAACTATTGAGGAGGCACCATGAACACTAAAATACTCGCTCGAACACTCTGCATCGCGGCTACCACCGTCGTCTTCGCTTGCGCGGACGCCCGCGCTGAAGAGACCGAAGCCATCAACATCGAACTGCCCAGGGAATTCTTCGGTGGCACGCCCATCGACTACTGGGGCCCGAAACTTGAAGAAAAGAGCATCAAGCCTCGTGCCCCCTTTATGGCGCCCAAAGACACCGTCATAATCTCGAAGGGCAAGCCGGTAAAAGCCAGCGCCGATCCGACCGTTGGCGAGTTGAAACGCCTGACCGACGGGGACAAGGACTATGCGATAACGAGCCAGATCGAACTCCCTGAAGGTCTCCAGTGGGTACAGGTCGACTTGGAGAAGTCGAGCACCCTCTATGCCGTGCTGATCTGGCACTTCCACGAAGGTCAGCGGGTCTACTTCGATCTGGTGGTTCAGCTTTCCGATGATCCCGAGTTCAAGACCGGTGTAACCACCCTCTACAACAACGACTTCGACAATTCCGCCGGCCTCGGCGTCGGGGAAGACAACGAGTACCAGGAGAGCTATCAGGGTCGCCTCATCGACGCCAAGGGCGCCAAGGGCCGTTACCTGCGCGTCTACGGCAAAGGCAGCACGGCGAGCGACTTCAACCACTTCATCGAAGTGGAAGTCTGGGGCGGGTAAGCCTAATACCGATCGATCGGGGGCGCGTCGCGTGTCGTGGCGGGCATAGCTTCGATACTGGTAGAATGGGCCAAAGCGGTGTTGTACAGTCCACCAAAGCCGCGTTCACCCGTTCTTGTGACGTTTTTCCAGTAGCTTTCCTTTCGAAAGGCTTCGTAGTACGCATGAAATCCCCCCTTCGCAACATCTTATTGATTTCCGCATTCGTGATATCCCCCGCTTTTGCCGAGGAGCAGGAGGCGCTGAAATTTGAACTGCCGAAGCCCTTTTATGGCGGCACGGTGATCTCCTATTGGAGTCCGAAGTTGGAACCGGCGGTTTATCCTGATCGCAAGCCGGTTCTGGCCCCCAAAGGCACCGCCGTGGTGTCTCTGGGCAAGCCCGTGACCGCCAGCGCCGCCCCCACCGTCGGCGAGTTGAAGCAGATCAACGACGGCAATAAGGAATTCGGCAAGACGAGCCTGGTGGAACTGCCCGAGGGCACCCAGTGGGTTCAGATCGACCTGGAAGCCCCCCACGCCATACACGCGATCCTCCTCTGGCACTTCCACGAAGGTGCCCGGGTCTATTTCGACGTGATCGGCCAGATTTCCGATGACCCGGAATTCAAGACGGGCGTCACGACGTTTTACAACAACGATTTCGACAACTCCAGCGGCCTGGGCCAGGGCGAGGACAAAGAGTACATCGACATTAGCGATGGCCGCCTCTTTGAGCTGAAGGGGAAGTCGGGGCGCTATGTCAGGTTTTCGAGCCGGGGAAACACGGCGAATGATTTTAATAATTACGTCGAGATTGAGGTCTGGGGGAATAAATCGAACAATTGATATCAGCCCCAGCACATTCGGACTTGACCAAAGTCTTCCAAAAGAAACCTATGTGCTATTTGCGCTCTTTGTGGTTCCCCGGAATTTGACCACAAAGAGCGCAAAGAACACATAGGTTTTCATCGGCTACCGCCACGTCGCCTACGAAGGCACGGAGATACTTTGCAGAAGTTCCCCATTCCATACCTGGCTGCCCTTGCCCTCATCCTCCTCACCGCCGCCGTGCTTCGTTTCTACGAACTCGGCTACCGCCCGATGCATGGCGACGAAGCGAATCAGGCGATCAAGACCTCGGTGCTGCTGGAGAAGGGCGAATATGCCTATGATCCCTTCGAGCACCACGGACCGACGCTCTATTATCTGACTTTACCGATTCTGTGGATCGCCGGGGCGCACAATGCGGCCGAGATGACCGAGCCCATGCTCCGAGTCGTCCCCGCTTTCTTCGGTCTCGGACTGGTGCTGCTGTCGTGGGTGATTGTTGCCCCCATCGACCGCCGTGCGGGGTTGTGGGCGGCGCTGCTGTGCGCCGTGTCCCATGGGCTGGTGTATTACAGCCGCTACTACGTGCAGGAGATTTCCTTCGTCTTTTTCGCGGCGGGGCTGATCGGGTGCGGCCACCGCTATCTGATCTCCCGCCGATTGAGTTGGGCGCTGGGGGCCGGGCTTTTTCTGGGCCTGCTCCATGCCACGAAAGAAACCAGCGTGCTCGTGGTCTTCGCCATGGTCGTGGCGCTGGCCTGTGTTGTGGCGTGGGAGAAGTTCGTCGCGCGGCGGGAAGTGCGACTGGCCCTGAACTGGAGGCACATCGGCGCCGGATTGGGGCTCGCCCTCGCCATTTCGGTGGTGTTCTTTTCGTCCTTCTTCACCCATTGGCGCGGTCCGCTGGATTCGCTCCTGACTTATACAACCTACCTCAATCGCGCGGAGGGCCACGGCAGCAGCGCCCTCCACGACCAGCCGTGGTACTACTATATTTCGCTGCTGGCCTGGACCTACCGCGAGGCGGGCCCGAAGTGGAGCGAGGGGCTGATATTGGGCTTGGGGTTCGCAGGGCTGTTGTGGGGGCTTGTTGCGGGGTATCGGACGGATCAGACGGATCGGACCGATCGGGATGGGGCAATCGTGGACCGCAGTGCGGTGTATCCTCGTTTCCTGGCGCTGTACACCCTCTTCCTCATTGTGGGCTTCTCCCTTATTCCCTACAAGACGCCCTGGAACCTCCTCATCTTCCTACATCCCCTCTGTCTTTTGGCGGGCTTGGGTGCGCAGCGACTGGTGGACTTCGCCCGCCCACAGCCCGTGCGCGTGGTAATCACGCTGTTGCTCTTTGCAGGGGCCCTCCAGCTTGCGGGTCAGGCGTGGCGCGGCTCCTTCACCTATGGCGCGGACGTGCGCAATCCCTATGTCTACGCCCACACCAGCTCCGCCATCCGCCGCCTGACCGAGCGCGTGACCGATCTGGCCGCGGTCCATCCCCGCGGTGATCAGATTCACATCAACGTCTTCCGCTTCGACGGAGACTACTGGCCCCTGCCCTGGTATCTGCGGCGCTATCCAAATGTGGGCTATTGGCCCGACTTTCCTGAATCCCCCGATGCCGATGTTATTCTGACCGCGCCCGAGATCGCCGGCGCCCTCCAGCCCCGGCTCAAGGAGGAATATCAGGTGGAAATGAACGGCCTGCGGCCCGGCGTGCTCATGCCCACCTTCATCCGAAAAGTGCTCTGGGATGCCTTCATGGCAGGGCGGAGCGCCCCGGCGGAGACGGCCCCATGAAGAAGTTTCGTCCTCTTATCCTGATCGCGCTGCTGCTCACCGTTGTACGTGTCAGCGGCGAAGAAATCTCTCCCGAAACTGTCGCGGCGTGGTCGGCGCCGTGGCGCGGCTGGCACTACTACCCCGAACTTGTGTTACCCGCCGCACCGGAAATCCCAGGATACGCGGGCATCGAGAAGACGGACGTCCCCACGGTTTTCCAGCTTCCAGACGGCCCCCGGTGGTTTATGTCCTTCATCGGTTTTGACGGTCGGGGCTACCAGTCCTTCATCACCGAAAGCACCGATCTGGTTCAATGGACTCAGCCCCGCCTGGCCCTGGGCTTTGGTGAAGCGGGCAGTTTTGACCATGGCGGCGTGGTGCTGGGCGCCTATCTCTACGAGCGCTATGGCGCGGATGACCGGCGCACCCTGAAGAAGCACGACGGGAAATACTGGTCGCTGTACGGCGCCTATCCCCGGCAGGGCGGCTATGAACTCCGACCCGGCTATGAAGGCGTGGCGGTGAGCGACGATGGCCTCTCCTGGCGTCGAGCTGTGAACCGGCCCACCCTTTCCATTTTTCAAGACGATGTGGGAACCTGGGAAAAGGACTGCATCTATCAGCCCTGGCTTGTGGAATACGAGGGGCGCTTCTACAATTTCTACAATGCCGCCGAGGGCGGCGTGGAGCAATCGGGCGTAGCCTTTTCGGAGAACCTCATCGACTGGCGCCGCCACCCGAAGAACCCCGTCATTCCCGTAGGGCCGAAGGGCAGCTTCAATGAGGTCTTCTCCTCCGATCCCAAGGTCTACCGCGACGGCGATCACTGGATCATGATCTTCTTCGGTGTAGGTCAGGGTCATGCCCACATCATGGCGGCCTTTTCGCGCGATCTCCTCGCGTGGACGGTGGACCCGGAACCCCTGTACCGGGCGGGAGCACACCCTGGCGGCCTGGACGCGGAGCATGCCCACAAGGTGTCGCTGGTGTACAATCCCGCCAATGATACGCGCTACCTCTTCTATAACGCGGTCGGCACCGCGGGCCGTGGCATCGGCTTGCTGACGAGCAAGCCATTAACGAGGCGTTGAAGTCTGGAATCCCCCATGGATCCGGTGCTATATTCACTCCGCGCAAGACAGCCCCGAAGTGTTTGTATCCATTCCCCGACACCCTCCCCGTGTGTCCGTGGTCCAATCCAGCAGTTTGACGGGCTGGCGCCGGCGTGCGGCGCATGCGCGGAGAGAACGGCCATCACAGGAGAAACCCCATGAAGAAAACGTTGTTGACCGGCTGCCTTGCCTTGAGCCTTTCGCTCACCGCAATGGCCGCCAGTGTAAAGGAAATCGAACTCCAGGGTAATTTCGAAGGTTCGTCGACGGCCCCGACGGGCGAATCGATGCCGCTGACGGCCCAGATTGTCGCCCTGGGCAAGGGCGAGCACGTGGCGAAGATAAGCGTGGCCGATGCGCTGGTTGAAGTCAAAGGCATGACCAAGGGCAAGGCGGAAGACGGCCTCTGCCTCTATGAGCAGACCATCGACCTAGGCCCGGAGATGGGCAGCTTCAAGATTTCCGGCAAGGTGGAGAACAAGGTCTTCTCGGGAACGGCCGAAGGCTCGGACGGCATCCACAAGTTCTCGCTGAATCGCGTGGAAAAGGGTTCGCCCACCCTCGGCCAGAAAGCGCCCGAAGGGGCGATCGTGCTGCAGGACGGCACGAACATGAACGCCTGGATCCAGGAACCCTTCTGGGACGTGCGCAATGGCGCGATGAACATGAGCGGCCACTCCATCCGCACGAAGGAAGAATTCCCGAGCATGCAGCTCCACCTGGAATTCAAAACCCCCTTCATGCCCAATGAAGAGCCGGGTAGCCAGGCCCGGGGCAACAGCGGCGTCTACGTCTTCGGTCGCTACGAAGTGCAGGTGCTGGACAGTTTCACGGATGCGCCCAAGGACAACCTCTGCGGCGGCATCTACCAGAAGGCCGTTCCGTTGACCAAGGCCTGCCTCCCGCCCGAAGAGTGGCAGACCTACGATATGGAGTTCCACGCGCCGAAGTTTGACGCCAGCGGTGCCAAGACGGCCGACGCGGTTATCACGGTGAAGCATAACGGCATCACCATCCACGACAAGGTCGTTCTTCCCAGCGCCACCCCCGGCGGCGTCAGCGATCAGGAAGCGGCCAAGGGCGTCCTCATGCTTCAGGATCACCACGACCGTGTGGAATACCGCAACATCTGGCTGAAGCCCATCGACTGATAAGATTTCTGCTGGCCGCGCCTTCCCCCCGGGGCTGGGGCGCGGCCAGCACCATTTTTGCCTCCCTGGAATACCGCTGAATGAATCCACGCACTTCGGTCCACACCCAATCGGAAACGCCCCCCCGACTCTCCATCGTGATACCGGCCTACAACGAGGCCACGCGCATCGAATCAACGCTGGTTCACGTGCTGCGATATCTGGAGAGTCAGGACTATCCTTCCGAAATCATCGTCGTGGACGACGGGAGCACCGACGCAACCTTTGGCGTTGTGCGGAACATGCGTACGCCGAACCGCACGCCCATCCGGGTTCACCAGCTCAAGACCAACCAGGGCAAAGGGGCGGCGGTCAAGGTGGGCATGTCCGAGCTAGCCCGCGGGACCTATCGCCTCTTTTACGACGCGGACGCGTCTACCCCCATCGAAGAGGTGGACCAGATCTGGCCAGCGTTTGAGGCGGGCGCGGATATTGTTATTGGATCCCGCTCCCTGCCCGAGTCCCGCGTGGAAGTGCATCAGGCCCCCTATCGCGAATTCATGGGGCGAACCTACAACCGCATTCTCAAGGCCCTGCGCCTCTCGGGATTTGTCGACACCCAGTGCGGCTTCAAGGCGTTTACCGCCGCGGCGACGGCGAGTGTTTTTCCCCTTCAGACGGTGGATCGCTTCAGCTTCGATGTGGAGCTGCTCTTTATCGCGGAGAAGCACGGCCTTCAAATTCACGAAATTCCGGTGCGCTGGATTAACAGCCGCGCTTCGCGGGTGAACCCCGTGCGAGATTCGACCCGCATGTTCTGGGACCTGCTCCTGATACACTACAGGAACTGGCAAGGTCGCTATCGCTGAAAGGAGCAGGGCCATGGAACACCCCATCACCATCAAGCTTTCCGAACAAGTGATACACGTACCCCAAGGCATGACGCTCTTCGACCTCCGGGAGGAGCACAAGCCGGGGGCCGATGTGCTCATCCTGAACGGAGCGCCTGCGGCCGAAAACGCGCCTCTCCAGGAAGGCGACGTGGTGGTGCTGATCCGCCGTGGAGAGATCCCGGCCAAGCACGAGCTGGAAGCCCTCATGGCCTCGCGCCACACGCCGGGCGTGCATGAAAAGCTTAAGGTGGCCACGGTGGGCATCGCCGGTGCCGGGGGCCTGGGCTCGGCTGTGGCGGTCGCGCTGGCGCGGAGCGGCGTGGGCACCCTGATTCTCGCGGACTTCGACGTGGTGGAACCCAGCAATCTGAATCGGCAACAGTTCTTCGTGGATCAGATTGGACAGCCCAAAGTTGAGGCCTTGACGGCGAACCTCCACCGGATCAATCCCTATGTCAACGTGGAACCCCACCTGGTGAGGGTAACGCCGGACAACATTGCCGAACTCTTCGGGCGTGTGGATGTGATGGTGGAAGCCTTCGACCGCGCGGATCAGAAGGCCATGCTGGCGGAGTCCTATGGTATGCTCTACCCCGAGAAGCCCATAGTCCTTGCGACGGGTCTGGCGGGGCACATGCCGAGCAACACGATTCGGACCCAGAAAATGGGCCGATCCATGGTCATCGTCGGCGATCTGGTGACGGCGGCTCAGCCGGGCACGGGACTGATGGCGCCCCGCGTCGGTGTGGCGGCCCACCACCAGGCCAATGCCGTGCTGCGCCTCCTCCTCGGGGAAGATCCGGAATGTTGAGTGCTGGGTTGACGAGATAGAGGCACTCAGGCACGATGAAAAGCATTCGATATCCCCTCCTCCTTTCGGTCGCCGCGCTTCTGGTGCTGGTGCTTCTTCTACCCACGAACTCCCGGCGAAAAGAGTCCCCCGCCCTCCTTGTCTATTGCGCGGCGGTCCTGCGCGTGCCGATGGAAGCAATCGCCCTTGAATACAAGGACAAGCACCGGGTTCAACTTCAGCTCCAGTTCGGCGGTTCGGGAACCCTTCTGGGCAATATCGAAGTCTCAGGAGTTGGCGACCTATACATCGCGGCGGACGGGACCTTTGCCGCAAAAGCCCTTGAAAAAGGACTGGTCCGGGAAGCGCTTCCCATCGCCCTGATCCGCCCTGTGATTCTGGTGCAGGCGGGCAATCCAAAATCGGTTCGCGGCCTCAGCGATCTCCAGCGCGCGGATCTCCGCGTTTCGTTGGCCAATCCGGAGGCGGCCTCCATCGGAAGCGTTACCCGGCGCATGCTGCAAGAGCGTGGACAGTGGGACCTGGTCGAGGCGGCCATCCAGCAGCGGGGCGTATTCAAGCCCACCGTGAGCGACGTGGCCAACGACGTTAAACTGGGCGTCGTAGACCTCGGCGTCGTCTGGGATGTGACCGCCCGCCAATACCCCGAGCTGGAAACCCTCGCCATTCCCGAAGCCGAGGGCGTGGTCGAGGAAATTGTGGCGTCGACCTTGAAATGCTCCCGCGAGCCGGAATTGGCGGGAGATTTTCTGCGATTTCTTACGGGTCCCGACGGTGGGCGGATTCTCGCCGCTCACGGTTTTGGCGCTCCCATCGGCAGCCAACCGGCAAATTGATCTTTCCCTCGTCTCTCGTTACCATGGCGGCAGCGTCCCAGCGGGACCTTTAACCTGGCGGTTCACGTCTTCATGGAGAAACCCATCATGCGAGTGCTTTCGATTCTCACCACCCTCGTCTGTTTTTCCCTCGCCCTGGCCTCCCCCGCGGCCGAGCCGACCTTCGCCGAGCGCCTGGGCTACCCGGCGGGCTCCCGGGTGCTGATCATCAACAGCGACGACGTGGGCATGTGTCTGGCCTCCACACAGGGCTCCATTGAAGGGATCGAAGCGGGAATCGTGACCTCGGTGACCGCCATGATGCCTTGCCCCTGGGTCCCCATGTTCGCCAACTTCGTCAAAAAGAACCCCGAAGTATGCGTGGGTGTCCACCTGACCTTCTGCTCGGAGTGGGACGACTACCGCTTCATGCCCGTGGCTGGTAAACGGGCAGTTCCGGGGCTGGCGGATGAGATGGGGTGCTTCTGGGATAACAACAAGCTGCTTCTCCAGCATGCCACGGCGGACGAGATCGAAATCGAGATTCGCGCCCAGATCGACCGCGCGGAGACCATGGGACTCAAGGTCTCCCACATGGACTCCCACATGTGGTCCATGTTTGCCAAGCCTGAATTTCTGGAGCGCTATGTGAAGGTCGCCATCGACAAGAAAATCCCCATCCGCATCGTGGGCGGTGCCGTGAAGGGCTACACCTACGCCGCGGAGCCGGAGTTCGTCGAGAAGTGCGCGCCCCACATCGAGAACCTGTGGGAAGCCGGCCTGCCCGTATTGGACGATATGCACGCGGCCAGCTACGGTTGGGACACGACGGACAAGACGGACCTCTTTATCGATGCGATCAGAAACCTCAAACCCGGCGTGACCGAGTTCGTGGTGCATTTGACCAAGCCCGACGACACGACCGACCAGATCACCGGCGGCCGCACCCACCTCTACGGCGACTACAAGGCCCTGACGAATCCAAAGATACTCGAAGCCATCAAAGAAGAAGGCGTGATACTGGTCTCCTGGACGGAGTTGATGGAAAAGCGCCAGCAGGTCAAGTAGGGACTGTCTCGCCCCACGACTTCGATTGGCAAAAAAAGCGGCATGCCCATCGAGTTATCCAACAAGAGTGAAGTGTGCTTCAACCGACGAGGCTGTCCCTACGATCCACTCAACACATCCATAATCGACGGCAGGACCGGAAAGGTGCCCAGCGGCACAAAGGCCACGTGGCCATCCATGTACAGCACGTTAGATCCCTTGAAATCCTCCACCGACTCCTTGTATTTCCAGACCGCGATTTCGATGAGGACCGGAATAGGAGACTGATAACGGAGCGTTGCGCCCACACCATTGACATCCGTCACCAGGTACCGCTCCACGCCTTCTCGCAACGGAAGCACCTTACCCGGATTGAATGAGGCGTGCAGGGTCCCGTCTGAAAGAATGGCGTGCTGCGTTCTGGCAAGCCAGAGCGTTTCGAATTCCGCCTCGCTCTGGACCATGTAGCCCAAATAGCCATAACTCTCTCCCATGATACGGGCTGCCTTGTCATAGTCGGGCAGGGGCTGATTCCAGGCTTCCGCGAGTTCCTGTTTTAGCCTACTCTTGTCTGGATGAAATATAGAGACCATATCTGGAGTTTCAGTGAAATGTTTTCCATACAAAGGCTCAAGTTCGGGGACCCACAATTCAGGCGTTGATGCCAGCACAGGCCATTTCTCGTCCTCGGATTCACGAGCATATCTCTTAAAGTCCAGCCCGAACTGTTTCATGGCGGCTTGAGAATCAGCCCGTCGCGCGGCGTCTCTAGCGATTCCGAAGACGTAATAAACCGGTATAAGAAGCATCGCCATTGCGGTTGCGACAAGGAAGAATTTGATCGACCTCTTGGGCACTTGGCCCCGAGCCGCGTTCATCGCTTCTGGTCCATGTGGAGTGGCTTGGTCACGTGGGACGTCGGACGTTC
This sequence comes from Candidatus Hydrogenedentales bacterium, assembly GCA_942492815.1. Taxonomy (GTDB): domain Bacteria; phylum Hydrogenedentota; class Hydrogenedentia; order Hydrogenedentales; family JAEUWI01; genus JAEUWI01. The sequence continues at coordinate 2,699,528 of OW818658.1, forward strand.
GCTTGCGCCTCATTTGTGCCTGCCAGGAATCTCGGCAATGTGCGCAGTCGCTCAAATGATCTTCTATCGCGCGTAGCTGCTCCTCGGAAATCTGCTCCAAAGGACCGCTCCGAAGCACCCAGTCCACCTGTTCGCAATTAAGTCGATTCATCATCGGGGGACACCCTTCAACGTAGCTGGAAGCCTCTCCGCCACTTTGGTTATCTGGGAAATTACCTTGCCCATGGGTCTCTGTGATCTCGAAGTCGACTATTTGCCACCACTCAACGCGTCCATAATCGACGGCAGCACTGGAAAAGTACCCAGCGATACAAAGACCACGTGGCCATCCATGTACAGCACGTTAGCCCCTTTGAAATCGTCGTCTGATTCCCTGTGCTTCCACGTGGCGATTTCTATAAGCACGGGGATGGACGATTGTGCACTCGACGACGCCCCGGCGTTGTTGATGTCGGTAATTAGAAAGCGCTCAACCCCTTCTCGAAGTGGTTGAAGCGAGTTCTCCCCGTTCCCGGCGGGTGCAATATCATCGCTGGGTATTTGTTGCTCGGCGCGGGCACGCAGGAGCGCCTCGAAGTCAGCCTCGTTCTTGACGGTATATCCGAGATAGGCGAAGCTCTCCCCCACGATTCCCTCGGCTTTTTCAAAGTCGGGCCGGGGGCTACTCCAGGCGTCTTCAAGCTCCTTCTTCAAGCGATTTCGGTCCGGGTGCTGTTCCGAGACCATGAATTGCGTGTCCGTGACGAGTTTTCCAAACAGGGGCGCGAGATTGGGCGTCCAAGCACCGTCGGCATCGGCCAACTGTGGCCAGCGCTCTCCCGGCGACTCGTTGGCGTACATCTTGAAGATCAGGCCAAACTGCTTCATGTTCCCCTGGGTGGAGGCCCGTCGCGCGGCTTCTCGGGACTTGCCCAGCGTATAGAAGATGGGCAGCGAAAGCAGGGCAATCGCCGCAGCGGCAGCCACTAGCCGCACATAGGAGCGGCGGGGTGCCCGCACGCGCGCAAGGGTGCGGTCAGCAAGTCCCGAGGATGCCTCCTCCACCGACAAGACATCCAGTCGCGTGAGTGCCTTCGATTCTTCTTCGAGGGCCGATCGGCAGGAAGCGCAGCCGCTCAAGTGAAGGCGAAGGGCCTGCATTTTCGCGTCCGCGAGGGTTTTCAAGGCATAGGCCCGAAGATTCGCCTGGACGTGTTCGCAATGTTGTTGCTTCGCCATCACTCCATCGCCTCCATGGCCGCCATGAGCTGGTTTACCGCCTTGTTCATGCGGGACTTCACCGTGCCCACGGGAATCCACAGGGCCTTGGCGATCTCCGCGTAGGACAAGCCCTCCTGATGGGCCATCAGGAAGACGGCCCGATGCTTCAGGTTCAAATCGGCCAAGGCGCGCTCCATGATCTCGCTTCGTTCCCGTGCCAGGGCCGCCTCGTCGGGCCGCTGGGACGTCGCTGCCCATTGCGCAACCGGGTCCGGCCAGTCTTCGTCCTGACGCAACGAGGAAACGGGGACTTCCGGGCGCCGCTTGCGATAGCGCAGGCGGTCTTTGCAGAGGTTCGTGGCGATGCGGTAGAGCCAGGGGCGAAAGGGGGCGTTGCCCCAGAAGCGGTTGCCATGGAGGTGGACGCGCAGAAAGGTCTCCTGGAATACATCCTCGGCATCGCTGCGGTTTCCCAGCATCTTGCAGGCGTAGTTGAAAAGCGGTCGCTCGTAACGGCGCACCAGAACGGCAAGCGCGTCGTTGTCCCCCGCTTTCACGCGGGTCATAAGCGCTTCGTCGGAAATTTCCGTCGCGCCTACCGCTTTATACGTCAAAGACTCGTCCATGGTTCACCCCGGTATTGCCTCATGGTAATCCAAGGGCGGACACGGATTGCAACACGGATCAGGTCCCACGGCGTGGCCTGCGTCCGGTGCGGTCCAGCGCGGACCCATCGCAACCTTGATTCCAGCCGAAGGAACCGTTACATTCCCTCCATGATTGCAGCCAAATCCAGCGATTCCCCACCCAACACGCACACCGCCGGCCCGGATACGCCCTTCTATGCGGCGCTGATGATTCTCAGTTCGGTCTATGTCTTTCTGATCGCCGCCATGTTGATTGCGAATGCTTCCTATACCTCCCTTGAAGTCTTTCGGCGCACCCTCGCATCGCCGGAGATTCAATACGCCATCAAGCTGAGCCTCGTCACGAGCAGCATCACGACTGTGTTGTCCCTGTGGGTGGCCACGGCGCTGGGCTACAGCCTTTCCCGGTTTAACTTTCGGGGCAAGGCCCTCGTGGACGCCCTGCTTGACGTGCCCATTGTGCTGCCCCCGCTCGTGGTCGGACTGAGCCTGTTGATGCTGTTCAGCACGGCCCCCGGTGCCTGGGTCGAGGACCAATTCGAAGCGCTGACCGGCGCGCGCATCACCTATGCCGTGCCGGGGGTTATTCTGGCCCAATTCATGGTCGCCTGCGCCTTCGCCGTGCGGACCATGCGTGCAACCTTCGACGAAATTCCAACGCGGCGGGAACAGGTGGCGCTGACCCTGGGCTGCACCCGCAGTCAGGCCTTCTGGAACGTGACGCTGCCCGAGGCCCGGCGCGGTTTGCTGGTGGCGGCGACGCTGGCGTGGGCGCGTTCTCTGGGTGAATTTGGGCCGATCCTGATGTTTGCCGGCGCGACCCGGATGAAGACCGAGGTGATGCCGACCTCTGTGTTTCTGCAGATGAGCGTGGGCGATATCGAGTCCGCCGCCGCCGTGTCCATGCTGATGATCCTTTCGGCGGCGCTGGTGCTTGTCGTCGTGCGGGTATGGGGCGGTGTGCGCTATGTTCGCTGAAGTGGTGAAAGAAACGGGCCAATGATCCAGTTGTGCAATGCCACGATTCTGAACGGCCCCTTCCGACTCCAAGAGGTCTCGATGGAACTTCCCGCAGGTTCCTATGGCATCTTGATGGGCCCCTCCGGCGCGGGCAAGTCTACGCTGCTGGAGGCGGTCTGCGGGCTCAAGCCCGTTGCCGCCGGCCGGATCCTGCTGGAGGGCCGCGATGCCACGACACTCCGCCCCTGTGATCGGGGTATCGGGTATGTGCCGCAGGATGGCGCCCTCTTCCCCTCTATGTCGGTTGCGGAACATCTTGCCTTTCCCCTTCGGATACGGCGTCGCGCCTCGGCCGAAATAGCCCGCCGGGTGGATGCCCTCGCCGAGGAACTGGGACTCACCCCATTGCTGGCGCGCTATCCCGCTGGGTTGAGCGGCGGCGAGGCCCAGCGGGTCGCTCTGGGGCGCGCGCTGGCCTTCGCGCCACGGATTCTGTGCCTGGACGAGCCCCTCGCTTCCCTGGACCCGACGGCACGGGTTGAGCTGACTTCCCTCTTGTGCCGCCTCCATCAGGATCATGGTATTACGGTTCTGCACTCCACCCATTCACTGGAAGAGACCGCCAGGCTCGGTCAATATGTATTCCAGCTTGACAGAGGTGTTATCATACAGGGGGGAGGCATTGGGGGGCGTTGACGAGGGCGAATTCGCCTTGAGACCAGGATTAGTGCATGACTGATTTCACGAACACCGCTGCGACGACGAAACGCAGCGCGAGTGGCCCCGGCTTCGATCTTCGCCCGTCTGAAGACTATATGTCGCTGTTACTGTCCTGCACATTGCCCCCGCGAAACATAGAGATTATCGTGGGCCGAATTCGCAATGAGCTCGGCGATCTCGGCATCAATACGGAAGAACGGCTCAGCGAGGCGTTGGCTCGCTTTCACAAGGCCGTTCCACAGGGACCTCACCTTGAAAATGTGGTCCTCCTTGAAGGCTCCCCTCCCTTCCCGCCGGTGGACGAGGCCATCCGATGGAATGGCAACTTTCTGGATAAGGGATTTGTCGTCGATCCCGAAACGGGCAAGGCCGACTATCGCAGGAAAATTGCGGATGTCTCGGTCACCCAGGGCCAGTTGCTGGCCGAGATAATTCCCGGGCAGCCCGGCAAGAATGGCCATGACGTGTTTGGGCGCGTGGTGCCACCCCGCGATCCGCGCCCTGCAAAAATCCACGAAGGAAAGAACGTCCGGTATAACCCCACTTTGCGCGCCTACACCTCCGAAGTCAGTGGTCGTATCCGGTTTGTCGCCGAGGTGCTTTCAGTTGACGATGTCTACAAGATCGAAGGCAACGTTGGACTTCGCACCGGGAATATCAAACATCCTGGCGCCCTCATTGTGACGCGCGATATTCAGAGCCAGTCCGAGGTGATCGCGTCTGGCGATATCGACGTGGGCGAGAATATCGAGGACGCCATCGTGGAGTCGGGCGGTAACCTGACCGTTCAGGGCGGTATCTCCTTTAAAGAGCGCGGTCTGATCAAGGTGGCCGGCAATCTACACGCGCGGTTCATTCGGAATGCCGTCATTGAGGCGGGCGGTGATATCTACGTGGATCGGGAAATCAACCAGTGCCAGATCCGTACGCGGGGCGCGGTGGTCGTGAGTCACGGGCGGATCGTGGGCGGCTCCATTCTCGCCCTCAAGGGCATCGAGACGGGCGATCTCGGCAGCGATGCCTGCATCGCTTCGGAGTTGAACGTGGGCAAAGACTACACCATGGAATCCGTTATCACGGAAAAGCGCGCCGTGGTGGAGTCCTCCAAAACCATTGTCATGAAATTGCGCGATGCGGTCGCCCCGTTGCGGACCAAACGCGATTCCCTGTCGCCGCCCATGAAGCAGAAGCTGGCCCAGTTGCTGGACGAGCTACAGAAGCGGGAGGCCGTGTTTGCGGCTCAGGAGCGGGAGCTGGAGGGACTCTTCCGCTCCATCCACGCTGCGGCGAACTATCACATCTTTGTACATGGTCGAATTTATCCCGACAATCTCCTTCAGGTGGGTGCCCAGATCAAGAAAATCCGGGAAGGGGTGCCCGGTCCCCTGAAGGTGGCGTTGCGCGAAGGAAAGCTGGTGTTCTTGAAATTAAAGGCCGGCGAGAATCTGAATAGTCCAGTGTGAGCCCACGGGATGATGGTCGGCCTTGAGTGGCCTGAGGAATTCCAGATGTACAGCTTCCTTGATGCGGCCCGCTCGGTCATCGATTCCATTGAGAACACGCAACGGGACGGGATACGCCGCGCGGGTCGCCTCATTGGCGAGTCCCTGCTCTCCGGCGGTGTCTGGCACCTCTTTGGCACGGGACACTCCCACATAATCAGCGAGGAGGTCTACTATCGTGCCGGCGGGCTCGCCCCCGTGAATGCGATCCTCTTTCCCGCCCTGATGCAACATGAAGGGCCCGCCACCAGCACAAAACTGGAGCGTCTGCCCGGCCTGGCCCGCCTCATCCTCGAAAAGGAGGACATTCGCTCCGGCGAGGTGCTCACGATCATCTCGAACAGCGGTAAGAATGCCGTGCCCGTTGAAATGGCCCTGTTGGCGCGGGAGCGGGGCATAAAAACCATCGCCCTGACCTCCCTCGCCCAGTCCAGTGCCGCCGCCCTCGGCGCTGGACTGAGCCAGAAGTTGTTCGAGGTTTGTGATCTCGTTATCGACAATTGCGGGTGTGCGGGCGACGCCGCGATTCCCGTGGGCAATACCGGTCTGGCCACCGGGCCTACATCCACCCTGGCGAACGTGGTCATAGTTCAACAGATCGTCGTGGAGATTTGCCGCGTTATCTCCGATGCCGGTCAGGAACCTCCCTTGTTTAAGAGCGCCAATCTTCCGGGGGGCGACGCGTGGAACGCCGCACTGATTAAAAAATACGGGGCGCGAGTGAATCTCCGATGAGTGGCGATGCGGAGGAACGGAGCCGTGCGGTGAAGGACTTTGCCACAGGGTTAGGCTTTGACGCCTGCGGTATCGCCGAGGCCGGTCCCATTGATCCCGAGGACCGATTGGGCCAATGGCTCTCTGCGGGCTATCACGCGGATATGGACTGGATGGCCGCCACAAAGGCAATCCGTCAGGATCCCCGCGTCAAAATGCCAGGGGCACGGTCCGTGGTCGTTGTTGCGCGGAATTATTTCTACCCCGACTCCGAGTCCGGTCCTGGAACAGGCAAAGTGGCCCGCTATGCCCGGGGGCGTGACTACCACAAAGTTCTGAAGAAGCCCCTCGTCAAGCTCGCCCGATTTCTCGACGAATTCGGTGTAAGCTCCACCAGCTACGCCGCCGTGGACAGCGGACCGATCATGGAGCGCGCCTGGGCCGAACGTGCGGGCCTGGGTTGGATCGGGAAGAACAGCCTCGTTCTACGTCGCGATATTGGCTCATGGTTCTTCATCGGAACTGTAATCACCGAGGTGGCACTGGTGCCGGACAGGCCCATTGAGAGTCACTGCGGCACCTGCCGTGCCTGTCTTGATGCCTGCCCTACGGATGCCTTTGTCCGCGAGGGCGTGCTCGACGCGCGCAAATGCATCTCCTACCAGACCATCGAGAACCGGGGCGATATCCCCGAGGACGTGCAAAGCAACATGAAGGGCTGGGTCTTTGGCTGCGACATCTGCCAGGAGGTTTGCCCGTGGAACCGCTTCGAGCAGACCAGCACCGAGCCGGATTTCGCGCCGAGAGAAGGCCAGGCCTTTCCGAAACTCGAAGAACTGGCTGGGTCGAGTGAGGACGCCTTCAACGAACGCTTCGCGGGAACGCCCATCCGGCGTACGAAACACGCCGGGATGGTGAGGAATGCCGCAGTACTCCTGGGAACAGGGGAAGTGGGAACGCACGGTTCAGCGTTATGATGGCTTGACTTACACTTGACTTACACTTGACTTACACTTGACTTACACTTGACTTACACTTGACTTACAGCCAGTTCTTACGTAACCATGCAGCTATGGCTTATTCTCCAATTTTTGCTATCACGACACGCTTGCTCGCCGAAGTAGAGCAAGTGTCTGCCCTTCGTGAGCGAATTCGCAACGCGTCGATAGACCTCGCCTGGATTCCCGCCTTACAGAAGGATTCCCGATCACGCAACGCCCACGCCTCGACGGCCATCGAAGGTAACCCCCTCACGCTCGAACAGGTTCGTGCACTGGAGGAAGGGCGGGGGCTCCCTGACGCTGCCATCCGGCACAATCGGGAGGTTCTGAACTATTTCGCTGGGCTCCGCTATATCGAGCGCAATGCGGCGCTGGACAAGATCCACCATGAGGAAATCCTGGAACTCCACCAGATCCTCGCCGGGGATGTCATGGATCAGGGCGAATCCGGGAAGTATCGTACCATGTCCGTCCAGGTTGGCCGCTACCTTCCTCCGCCCGCGAAAGCAGTCTCAGGCTTGATGCTCGAGCTTCTCGAATGGTGGAATGGCCCTGCACGGGATTTGTCTCCTGTGCTGAGTTCAGCGATTTTGCACTACCGCTTTGAGGCCATTCATCCCTTTGCCGATGGCAACGGGCGCACGGGTCGGGCGCTCGCGTTGTGGGAACTGTACCGCCGGGGCTTTGATACACACCACATCTTTGCCGTGGACGAACACTACTGGGAAGATCGCCCGGCCTACTATGCCGCCTTGGACGCCGTGTCGCGCGAAGGCGATGACTTGACGGGCTGGCTGGAGTATTGCGCACGAGGGCTCCGGGAGACGTTGGAGCGCGCGTGGCTCAGGATCCAGGAGTTCCAAGCGCAGCCCGGTGCCAGATTATTGCTTCGTCCCCGCCAGGAAGAATTGTTGAAGCTGCTTCGCGAGCGGGGAAGCATGGCGCCAAATGAGATTTGGGAAGCCTTGGGGGTTTCGCGCCAAGGTGCCATGGATTTGTTGCGGCCTCTGCTCGACGCGGGACTTGTCGAAAAAATGGGCGGGAAGCGAAGCGGGCGATATGTGGCGCAATAGTGGTCCAGTGAAAAGTGGTCCGATTCCGCGAGAACGGTTCTGTGCTATTCTTTTCGTAAACGGAGGTCTGAACTATGGCTGCGAAACTTCCAATCGACGACGCGCTGCTCGCCGAGGCGTTCGAAGTTGGGGGCCTTGAAACGAAGCTTGACACCGTGAACGAGGCCCTGCGCGAGTATATTCAGAAACGAAAACAGAAAAAGTTACTTGCGCTGTTTGGAACGATTGACTTCGCTCCAACCTATGATCATAAGAAGGGGCGCAGCAGCCGTTGATCGTTTTCGTACCCCCTACTTCCCATCCTCATGGGGCCACTCAGGTACCCGGGACATGGCGCTGGTGAGGATGTCGATGATGAGTTGGGACCGCGTGGTCTTCTCGGCGCGGGCCGCCAGCCGTATGGCCTCAAGGAGGTCGTTGGGCAGGGTCAGGGTGATCTTTGTGCTCTGGAATAAGTCCTGAAAGGGCAACAGGTTATCGGGAACCTTGGGGGAATTGTCGGAAAAGAGGTCGCCCTGGCTCGGGGGGAGCACGGTAAGGTGCTCAAAGCGTTCCTCGGGGTACGAGGCCTGAAGTATTTCCCAGTTGCTGCGTCCTTCATTTATCAGCGCCACGATATGACCTCGTCCTCCCATTTTTCTCAGATGCCTCGCTATGCCCGTGGTGGTTAGGGCGAATCCGGACTGGCGGACAAAGTCCACCGCCGTCTCGCCATCGAGTCCGAGGCGCACCGCCTCGACGATGCGTTCGTGCTTCTTCTGTGCCTGGGTTACCATGGAGTGTGTCCTGGTTTCCGGGTTTATCGCCCCTGGGGGGCTGAATTCCTTAGGGCGAGGTCAGTATAGTAAATTATTGACTAAAGTACAAGAATTTTCCGTTCCTCGTGGTATTGCTCGCCAGATCCCCGGAGTCATAGGAGGGTGCCGACCCTACCTATCACCCTGTAGCAAAAGACTTTGGCGAGATTCTCGCGGGATCAGTTATATTTTGACAGGCTTTCCAGTGCAGTGCTATGATCGCACTATCCTTGGAATTAGAGCAATGGAGGTACTTTTATGAATATTACTGTGACGGGCAGACACATGGAAATGACCGATGCCCTCAAGGCCTATATCCGGAACGGTCTGGAAAAGGTTGAGGCGCATTTCGACAACGCATTCGAGGCGGATGTGGTGCTGGATGTGGAAAAACACCGGCATATTGCGGAAGTCAATCTGCGTACCAATGGTGTGCGGATCCATAGCAAGGAAGCCTCCAGCGACATGTACGCGTCGGTGGATGCGGCCATGGTGAAGTTGGAACGCCAGATCCGGAAGTTTAAAGACCGGATCAACCGGCACCAGCCCCGCACGGCGCGGGAGGCGCGCGATTATCACCATGCGATTCTTTCGCCGGAGCTTCCGGACGAGAATACGAATGCCGACGCCAGCTACGACTCCCATCGGGTGGTTCACCGGGAAAAGATCTCGATGAAGCCCATGAGCGTTGACGAGGCGATGATGCAGCTTGAGTTGGTGCAGGACCAGCCCTTTCTGGTGTTTTCGAACGCCGATACGTCCGAGGTCAACGTTCTCTATTCTCGTGAGGACGGCACCTTCGGGCTGATTGAACCCAAGTTTTGAGTTGCGGTAGCGGGCTACTGCCCAGGTAGTAGCCCGCTTTTCTTCCCCCCCCCGACCCGGCCAGCCTACCCCAAGAGGGCGCCTATGGATACGCAGGACCTTCCAGTCAACCGGAAACGCAGTATTCCGGTGGCCCGCATACTGGACAAGATGGCGGACGATCTGGATATCGAGGTCATTGCGGGGTTTCAGGGCATCGGGCGCCCGGTGTTCACCTCGGACATCAACCGTCCGGGGCTTGCCCTCAGCGGCTACCTGGAGTACTTCGCAAACGACCGCGTCCAACTGCTGGGGAATACCGAGATTCACTACATGGAGAAACTCCCTCCCGCGCTGCTTGAACGGCGGTTGACGGCCATGTTCTCCTTTGAAATTCCCATTTTTGTCCTTTCTCGAAATCTGTCGCCCCAGAACGTATTCCTCGATCTCTGTAATCATCGGGGGGTACCCGTGCTTCGCACCTCCAAGTCCACGGATGAGGTCATCAGCCGGATTATTCTTTTCCTCGCGGAGGAATTCTCGCCCGAGACAGTGGTGCATGGGACGGCGGTGGATTGCTACGGTGTGGGCTGCCTCATCGTGGGCACGCCGGGCGTGGGCAAGAGCGAAACGGCGCTGGAACTGATCGAGCGCGGGCACCGGCTGATCGCGGACGACGTGGTGGCGCTGAAGCGGCTTCGGGAAGATAATCTCTATGCCGAGACGAATCCCGTCATCGAGCATCACATGGAAATCCGGGGGGTCGGTATCATTGACGTGAAAGCGATCTTCGGGGTGGGCTGCGTGCGCAATACGAAGCGGATTGGCCTCATCGTGGAGCTGGAAGAGTGGAACCAGAATGCGTTCTACGACCGAACGGGCTTGACCGAAGAGCACGTGGATATCCTTGGCGTCCGTATCCCCCATCTCCGGATTCCCGTGCGCCCCGGTCGAAACATCGCTATTATTATTGAGGTGGCGGCCCTGAACCACCGCCTGAAAGAGTTGGGGATGAACCCGGCCGAGCAGTTCAACAATCGAATTCTTGGGATTATTAACGATCGCAGTAATTGACCGTGGCCCTCCGACGCCATTTCGACGCCGCCTCCTTTCCATGGCAGCAATGATGGGCGTTGCATCGGGCCCGCACAAAGGCACTCCCCCGCGATGAAAAGCATAAACCTGATTCTAGGCTGCCATTCCCACCAGCCCGTGGGCAATTTCGACTTTGTGTTCCAGGAAGCCTACGACAAGTCCTACGTCCCCTTTATCGACGTGCTGGAGCGCTTTCCCAAGGTTCGCGTGACGCTGCACTATACGGGGCCCCTGTGGGACTGGTTTGTGGAACACCACCCCGAGTATGTGAAGCGTCTCCGGACGCTCGTGGAGGCCGGCCAGGTGGAGATCATGGGCGGCGGCTACTATGAGCCCATGCTCTGCGCCATTCCCGAACGGGACGCCACGGCCCAGATCAAGCGGATGCAGGCCTTCTGCAAGGAGCACTTCGGCACGGAGCCCAAGGGCATGTGGCTGGCCGAGCGGGTCTGGGAACCGCACATGGCGAAGATCCTGGCCCAGGCCGGCGTCACCTATACAGCCTTGGATGATTCCCATTTCCTGTGCTCGGGCCTCGGGCCGGAAGATCTCTACGGCTGCTACATGACCGAGGAAGAGGGCGAGGCGATTCGCGTATTTCCAATCCTGGAGAAGCTGCGCTATCTGGTGCCCTTCCATCGGGTCGAAGAGACGATTACTTACCTGCGCGAGCTCGCGACGGAAGACGGGCAACGCTGCGCGGTGCTGCATGACGACGGCGAGAAATTCGGTGCGTGGCCCGGAACCTATCACAGCGTGTACGAGGAAGGTTGGCTGGAAGCCTTCTTCACGGCCCTGACGGACAACCGGGACTGGCTGCGCAGTGTGACCTATTCGGAGTACCTGGAGCAGCATCGACCCATAGGGCGCACCTATCTTACCTGTGCGTCCTACCAGGAAATGATGGCGTGGGCCCTGCCTCCCGGCCGGCAGCGCGAGCTCAAGGAGGTACGCGAGACGCTCGCCCACCAACCCGCGATCAGCGAGAAGTGCGCCCCATTCCTTCGTGGCGGTTTCTGGCGGAATTTCCTCACCAAGTACGCCGAGGCAAATAACATGCAGAAGCGCATGCTCCGGGTGAGCAAGCGCTTGAACGAGTTTCGCGCGCGATTTGGTGAATCGCCCCTGCTGGAGGAGGCGGAGCGTTACCTGCACCAGGGGCAGTGCAATTGCGCCTACTGGCACGGGCAATTTGGCGGCCTGTATCTCAACCACCTGCGCACGGCAATCTACGAGCACCTCATCCGCGCGGACAATGTTCTCGACCATATCGAGCAGCGTGATGACCGCGTTCACGCCGTAGCCCTCGATTTCGACGGGGACGGCCAACTGGAGCATGTGTTGGAGAACGGCGAGATCGCGGCCTTCGTCAATCCCAACGACGGCGGGACCATTTTTGAGCTGGACTACAAGCCCGGGGCCTTCAACGTGCTCAACACGCTTACGCGGCGGGAAGAACCCTACCACGTTGACCTTGCCAGCGAAGCGGAAGCGGAGGCGGAGGACGAGGGGCAGGTACGGAGCATCCACGATCATTTCCAGTCGAAGGAGCGGGGACTCAACTCCCTCCTCTTTTATGACAGCTACCGGCGGGCCAGCCTGCGCGACCACTTCTACGCGGTGGACCTGGATGTTGAGTCGCTGTATCGGAATGAAGCCGGAGAGCGCTCGGATTTTCCCCTTAAGGCTTATCATTGCGAGGCACAGGGCAATGAACTGGTGCTCAGCGCCGACGGGACCGTCTACGTAGGCGGCGAACACCCCGTGCGAATACAGAAGCGAATTCTGCTGGATTCCGGTGCATCTCAGCTTAAAATCCGCTATGATATCACCCACTGCGGAAGCGTGGCCTTCGATGCCCTCTTCGGCGTCGAATTCTCGGTCAATTTCCTGACCGGCAGCGCGAGCGATCGGTACTACCATTCTGCGGAGCGTGCGCTGAACCGGCCCATGCTCGGGATGCGCGGAGTGGAGAGCGGTTTGAAAGCCTTCGCCCTCCGGGACGAATGGCAACAGTTGGAGGCCGGTTTTGCGCTCTCCGAGGCGGGAGCCTTCTACTTTTTCCCGCTGGAAACCGTGAGCCAGTCCGAGTGCGGGCAGGAGCGCGTGCATCAGGGAAGCGTGGTGCTTTCCGCTTGGGCCCTTCACCTGGAACCCGGCGCGACGGTGCATCGCGAGATCAACTTTTACGTAAATCGAATAGATTCTATTGAATAAGTGGTTCCCGCCGTGGCGGCGGTGGCCTGGGCAGCTATAGATAAAAAGATTGGTGCAGTAAATATGCAGGACATATCCGAAGAGCTTACCGTGGTCAACAAGCTGGGCATTCATGCGCGCCCGGCGGCGGCCCTGGTGCAATGCGTGCTGGTGTTCCAGGCCGACGTATTCATTTCCTTTAATGGCAGCCGGGTGAACGCCAAGAGTATCATGGGTCTGTTGACCCTGGCGGCGACCCAGGGCAGCCGGCTAATGATAACGTGCAAAGGCAACGACGCTGAGGCCACGATGGATGCCATTCGTGCGCTTTTTGCATCGGGATTTGGAGAAAACTAAGTGGAGTCTGTCCTCCGCGGCATAGGCGTGTCTCCGGGCATCGCGATTGGACCCGCGATCCTGTTCGGTCAGGATCGCTTCGAAGTTCCCAAGTACGAGGTCGAGGACCCCGCGGCGGAACTGAAGCGATTCGAACTGGCCGTTTCGAAGACCCGCACCTACCTGCAAAACCTTCACCGAAAGACCATACAGGATCTGGGCGAGGGGCATGCGGACATCTTCAAGGCGCACCTGCTGGTGCTGGAAGATGTGACGATTCTGGATGAGGTGAAGAGCCGCATCGCGGAAGAGAAGGTCAATGCGGAGTCGATCCTGGACGAGTTGAGCCGCCACTACGCGGGCATCCTTTCCGCAGTGGATGACGCGCGATTCCAGGCGAGAACCGCAGACCTGCTGGATGTGATGGACCGCCTCCTGCGCAACCTGCTGGATGAGGAACGCCCTCACCTCCGCGAACTCCCGGCACCTGGCGTATTGCTGGCGCACGACATCCCACCATCGGACACCGCGACCATGGACCGAGCCAAAGTGCTGGGTATGGCCCTCGATTCGGGAAGTGCCACGTCTCACACGGCGATTCTTGCACGGGCCCTGGAAATTCCGGCGGTCATGGGCTTGCGGCACGCATCGCTCCTGGTATCCCAGAACACGCAGGTGATCGTCGACGGCAACGAGGGCGTTTTCGTGGCCAGCCCGTCTGCCGAGACGCTCGCCCACTATGAGGAAGAGCGCCGGAAGCAGATGGAAATGCGGGAGGCCCTCCGGAGCGTCCTGCATTTGGGTCCCTCCATGACCCGGGACGGGGTCTCCATACCGACGCTGGCCAATATCGAGCTTCCCTTCGAACTGGTGCCCGAGCTCGGTGCCAGCGCCGAAGGGATTGGACTGTTTCGGACGGAGTACCTCTTCCTGAACCGGAACACGCTGCCGACGGAAGAAGAACAGTACCAGGCGTACCGCAAGGCCGCCGAGACCATGCATCCCTCGCCCGTGACCCTGCGCACGATGGATATCGGCGGGGACAAGCTGGTCTCCCATCTGCAGATTTCCAAGGAAGACAATCCCCAATTGGGCTGGCGGGCGGTGCGTTTCTGCCTCGAGCGGCTCGATGTGTTCCGCCCCCAGTTGCGGGCCATGTTGCGTGCGTCGGCTATTGGCAACATCCAGATCATGTTTCCCATGATCAGCGGCCTGGAAGAACTGCGCCGCGTGAAGCAGGTGGTGGAAGACGTGGCCCTCGAACTCGAGTCGGAAGGCGTCGAGTATGATCGGGATATCAAGATTGGTTCGATGATCGAAGTGCCGTCCGCCGTTACGTTGACGGATCTTCTCTCGCAGGAGTGCGATTTTTTCAGCATCGGCACCAACGATCTCATCCAGTATTCCCTGGCCGTCGATCGTGTGAATGAAAAAATCGCCCACCTCTATGAGCCTGCCCATCCGGCGGTGCTGCGGATGATCAAGTGGACCTGCAATGCCGCGACCCGGTCGGGCATCCCCTGCTCGATTTGCGGCGAAATGGCCGGTGATCCGCTCTATACCGAAGTGCTTATTGGTCTCGGTGTGACCTCCCTCAGTATGTCTTCCGTGTCCCTGCCCCAGGTGCGCGCCGAGATCGCCGAGATTAACTACAACGAGGCCAAGTCTCTGGCGGTCGAGATCATGAAAATGGGGACGGCGGACGAGATCAAAGCCCTACTTAAAGAGCGCTACCTGCGCCGCCAGTCTATGGCGCAGTATCTGGCCTCGGTCCGGGCACGGAATGCCGCGCGGGCCGCGCAGGAATAGCGATCTCTTGATGAAAAAAGACATTATCATTCTGGGCTCTACGGGCTCGATCGGCAAGAGTGCCCTCGAAGTGGTGCGCCGTTATCCGGAGCACTTTAACGTGGTCGGGCTCGGGGCGCACCGCAATGTTGACCTGCTCGCGGCCCAGATCCGAGAATTCAAACCCCGCTATGCCGCCATGTCCGACTCCTGCGCGGGGGGCGTCCTGGCGGAGATGGATCTCGGTCCCGAAGTTCTGGATGGTCCCGATCCCCTCTCCCAACTTGCCTCCATTTCCGTTGATACTGTGCTCTGTGCGACGGTGGGCGCGGCCGGGCTGGCCCCCTTGCTAGCTGCCATTGACGCGGGCAATCGGGTGGCCGTGGCCAACAAAGAGCCCTTTGTGATGGCGGGCAAGCTGATCATGGAGCGGGCGGCCTCCCGAGGCGTGGAAGTCCTTCCGGTGGACAGCGAGCACAGCGCCATCTTTCAGTGTTCCATGGGCCATGCCCATGGGGATATCCTCACGGTTCATCTGACAGCCTCGGGCGGACCCTTTTACGGGCGCCCCCGGGAAAGTCTGGCGCTGGTACGTCCGGAAGAGGCCACCCGCCACCCCACCTGGGACATGGGTGCCAAAATCAGTGTGGATTCGGCGACCCTCATGAACAAGGGACTGGAAATCGTCGAGGCGATGTGGCTCTTTGATCTTCGTCCCGATCAGATCGACGTCGTCATCCATCCCCAGAGCATTATTCACAGCCTGGTGGAGTTTACGGACGGTAATATCCTCGCCCACATGGGGGTTACGGACATGAAATTCCCTATCCTGTTCGCACTTACCTACCCGGAACGGGTAGAATTACCTATGGAACGGCTCAATCTGGCTAAACTGAAGGTCCTGACCTTTGATGCGCCCGATTTCAGCGCTTTTCCATGCCTCGCGTATGCGCGCCAGGCGGCGGCAGTTGGTGGCACGGCACCCGCAGTGTTGAATGCCGCCAACGAGATAGCGGTCGAAGCGTTTTGCGACCACCGCTTGCCCTTTCTCGGGATCAGCGATGTGGTCGGTCGTGTTTGCGACGGGATAGAACCCGGTCAGGACTACAGTCTTGAATCGATCATGGCCGCCGATGGCGAGGCCCGCGCCCGCGCGCGGGAAGTGGTCAAACTACTAGGATCATAATGAAATGACGGGTTTTCTGGTTTTCCTGCTGGTGCTCAGCTTTTTGGTTTTCTTCCACGAGATGGGTCACTTTCTCGCGGCCAAAGCGTGCAACATATATGTGGATCGCTTCAGTGTGGGCATGCCGCCCCGCGTGATCGGTTTCAAGTGGGGCGAGACGGATTATTGTATCGGCGCCCTCCCCATCGGCGGTTTCGTCAAGATGGCAGGCCAGGAAGACGCCCCCCTTTCGGAAGAAGATCGGGAGCGCGAATACGGCAGCATTCCGCCGGATCGCTGGTTCAACAATAAGCCCGTATGGCAGCGCATGATCGTATTGCTCGCGGGGCCGGTGGCCAATCTGTTGCTGGCGGTCGTGCTCTATGGCGTTCTGGTCGGTGTTGGCGAGCAGGTGCCCGAATCCGTCCTCTCCCCCCGGATTGGCAACGTGGAGAAGGACTACCCTGCGGCGTCGGCGAAGCTCTACAAGATGGCTGATGCGACGGATACCCCCGACATGACCGGCGAGCCGGATGCGGTGGGCTGGCAGCCGGGCGATTTAATCGTTTCGATGAATGGCGCGCCGATTGAAAACATCGTACCGGCGCTGGCCGTGAATGCGCTGCTTCATGGGGACGAGACGTCCCATGACTTCGTCATCGAGCGCACGGGTGCGGATGATGCCAAGACCTACTATCGCTGTGAAGTGATGCCGGCGAGGAAGGATGATGAGCGCTATCCCCGCTTCGGCGTGGAGCCCTTTTCTGCGGTGCTGATCGCCAGTATTCTTCCCGCGACGCCTGCGGAGGCGGCCGGGCTTAAGGCGGACGATATTATTCTGCGGGCCAATGGCGCCGCGGTGGATACGTCCACTTTTCTGGAGTTGACCCAGGATATGCCCGAGGGCCAGAGCCTCGATCTGCTGGTTGATCGCGGCGGCGAGAAGCTTCACCTCTCGCTGGCCCCGAAAACCGTGGGCCGCCTGAAGGCCGTTGCCTGGGGTGCGCCCCGCGGCGCAGAAGACCCCGAGAATGCCGTTCCGGTGGTCTCGTTTGTGGAAGATGATTTTGAAAAGAGCACGGGGCTACAGCGTAAGGATAAGATAACGGCGGTCAACGGCGAAGCCGTCACCCTGAAGACTCTTCAGGATAAATTGATGGCCAGTCCCGGCCAGACCATTTCTGTCAGCGTGGAGCGCCCCGCGATTCTCTTCGGCCTGCTTCAGCGCGGCAAAGAGTTAAAGTTTGATCTTCCCGTGGACTCGGTGCGGGCAATCGGTATATCCATGGCGCCCAAGACGGTGTTCCACCGTGTACCCGTTTCACAGATCATCCCGGCGGCCATCAACAAGAGCTATACGGCGGTTGCCCAGACCCTGCTGACGCTCAAGGCGCTCGCCATGCAGGATGTGAGCCCGAAAGATCTCGGTGGGCCCGTCATGATTTTTCAGGTAACGCGCGACGCGGCCCAGATGGGCTGGGGTCGATTGCTGGACATCACGGCGCTGATCAGCATCAACCTCTTCGTCTTCAATCTCCTGCCCCTGCCGGTGCTGGATGGCGGACAGATCCTTATCAATGGAATCGAAGGGATCCGGAGGAAGCCCGTCAGCATGGTGGTGCTGGAACGTTACCAGACTGTCGGTCTGGTCCTCATCATCGGTCTCATGCTATTTGTGACTTGGAACGATGTGGGCCGCCTGATCACGGACATGCTGCCCTAATCTCAGGCCATCGTCCTCTCACAGAATCAAGGCCTGGCTCCCCGGCATTCCCATGCGCTGGAGCAAGGTTCCAACCTGTTTTCCCAAGCGCTGGAGTCCCCGGAAGTGAAGAAGATCACCTGCAAGTTTGGCGGCACCTCGCTGGCCGACGCAACCAACATTCGTGTCATGGAATCTATCGTCAAGGCGGATCCGGCGCGGCGCTTTGTGGTGCCTTCGGCCCCGGGGAAGCGTTTTGACGCGGACAAGAAGGTCACGGACCTCCTTTACGCCTGGCATGGAATTGCCGCCCAGGGCTTGGACCCTTCCGAGCCCAAGCGGATTATCCGGCAGCGCTTCGAGGAACTGGCGGCCGAGTTGGTTGTGCAGGTCGATATCGCCGCACTCCTCGACGAGATTGAAGCGCGCGCGGGCGAGGATAATACGCCGGACTACATGGCCTCGCGGGGCGAGTACTTGAACGGTCGGCTGGTGGCGGCGCTTCTGGGCGCGGAGTTTGTGGACCCCGCCGAGTGCGTCCGCTTTACAAACAGCGGCGACTTCGACGAGGCGACCTATGCCCTGCTCGGCGCGCGACTTTCTGGCGATGGCCTTTATGTGGTGCCGGGATTCTATGGTGCGATGCCCGACGGCCGGATCAAGACCTTCTCTCGGGGCGGCAGCGACGTGACGGGTGCCATCGTAGCCCGAGCGACGGGGTCGGATCTCTACGAGAACTGGACCGATGTGCCCGGCTTTCTCATGGCCGATCCCCGCATTGTGGAAAAGCCGCGCCGCATCGACGAAGTGACCTATCAGGAGCTTCGCGAGCTGTCCTACATGGGCGCTACGGTACTACACGACGAGGCGATCTATCCCGTGCGCGAGCCGGGAATCCCGATCCAGATCCGGAGCACCCGGGAGCCGGATAACCCCGGCACGCTCATCGTGTCGAGCCGCGTGAGCAAGCACCCCCTCTGCGGCATCGCGGGGCGGCGGGGCTTCAGCATGATCAATATTGAGAAGACCCTCATGAATCGCGAGCGCGGCTTCGGCCGCAGGGCGCTGACGGTGTTGGAAGAGCACGGTATCGGCTGGGAGCACATGCCCACCGGTATCGACACCATGTCCATCATCCTCCGGGACGAGGACCTGGGCGGTCTCGGCGACAAGCTGGTCGATGACTTGCAACGGCGCTGCCAACCCGATAGCATAGGTCTGGTGTCGGGTCTGGCTATGGTCGCCACAGTGGGTCTGGGAATGAATCACCACATCGGGGTGGCCGCACGTTTATTTACGGCTCTGGCGGAGGCTAGCGTGAATGTTCGCGTTATCGATCAGGGATCGTCAGAGATGAACATCATTGTCGGGGTAGAGGAAGAGTCTCTGGAGCGCGCGGTGACCGCAATTTACCGCGCCTTCGAGTCCTGGGAATAACCATGCGCCGTCAAACGAAAATTGTATGCACCATCGGGCCCGCGTCGTGCAGCCCGGAAATGATCGAGAAACTGATTGATGCGGGCATGGATGTGGCCCGTCTCAATTTTTCCCACGGTACCCACGAGTCCCACAAGGAGCGGATCAAGATCATCCGCGAAGTGTCCGCGCGGAAGAATGCCAACGTGGCGATTCTCATGGATCTCCAGGGGCCGAAAATACGAACGGGCAAGCTCGCTCCCCCCCACGTGGTCATGCTGGAGCCTGGCGCGACCATCACCGTCACCACGGAAAAGATCGTTGGCGACGTGGATAGGATTTCGACCACCTATGCCAACCTCCCTTACGATGTGAAACCGGGCGATCGGATTCTCCTTTCGGACGGCACGCTGGAACTGTGTGTCGAGAGCGTGGTTCCGCCCGAAGTCCATTGCACCGTGGTGCGCGGCGGCGAGTTGGGCGAGAGCAAGGGCATCAACCTGCCCGGCGTCTCCATTGCCGAGCCCTCGTTGACCGACAAGGATCGAATTGACGTTGCCCTCAGCATCGCCGAAAAGGTTGATTTTGTCGCACTCTCCTTCGTCCGCTCCCCTGACGACATCCGCGGTCTTCGTGAGCTCCTTCGGGAATCGAATTCGGACATCGGGATTGTGGCCAAAATTGAGCGTCCCGAGGCGCTGGACCACATCAAGGAAATTGCCGCGCTCAGTGATGCCGTCATGGTGGCCCGGGGCGACTTGGGCGTCGAAGTAAACTTCGAAGATGTGCCGAGCATCCAGAAGACGCTGATCAACTCCTGCAACGAGCTTGGCGTGCCGGTTATAACCGCGACGCAGATGCTCGAATCCATGGTCTATGCGGGGCGGCCCACCCGGGCCGAAGTGACCGACGTTGCCAACGCCATCTATGATGGCACGGACGCGGTAATGCTTTCCGCAGAGACGGCATCGGGCAAGTATCCCGTGGAAGCCTGTACCGTCATGGCCCGTGTTGCCGCGAAAACCGATGCGGAAACGCAGCGGAACTCGACGGACCGACGTATGCGTGAATTGCGCCGGGATGAACTTAAGAAGCGGCGCGAGGGAATGCGGGGCGTTCACCTGAACTCTTATGCCGACGCTATCGGACAGGCGGTGTTCCGCATGTGCGAGAGCCTTGATATCACCCGGATCGTCTGTTTCACCAAGACCGGATACACGGCCGGCGCCATCGCCCGCTATCGTCCCCGCGTACGGATAACCGCCATCACCAATCGAGAGTCAACCTGCCGCAAGTGCGCCATCATGTGGGGTGTTTCCGCCGTGCTAACCCGGGACTTCGATCTTATTGAAGTCATGGTGCACGAGGTGGAAGAGCAGTTGCTTCGCCATAAGGCGGCGGCGGAAGGCGACACCATCATCATCGTTGCGGGTACCCCTCTGGCCGAGGGCGGCCGAACCAATATGTTGAAGCTCCACACGGTGGGCGATTCCGGAGATGATATTTAATTGTTGTTCCCAATGATTGACATGGAAGCAAAATTTCCGTGAATCTATCCGAGGCTCCCTGCAGCCTGGAGCCTAGAGAACGCCAACAGGATGGTAGTATTGAACGCCAAGTCGACCGAGCGCACGGTGGAAAAGGACTGGTTCGCCCATGCCTTTGATGCCCTGTATCCGGTGGTCTATGCCCACCGGACGGTTGAATCCGCGACGGCGGAGTCGGCCTTCGCCATCGAGCAGCTCGGCCTTTGCAAGTCCTGCTCTGTGCTCGACTTGTGTTGCGGTAATGGCCGACACATGGTCCACCTGCTGAAGCATACCCCCCATGTCGTTGGGCTGGATTATTCCCCCGACCTGCTGGGAATTGCAATGAAGCAACTGGGCGGTGCCGGACGGTTGTTACGGGGTGACATGCGGTCCATTCCCTTTGTGGGTGCCTTCGATGCGCTGGCCAATTTCTTCACGAGCTTTGGCTATTTCTGCAACGAGTCCGAGAATCTCGCGGTGGCCCAGGGCATCGCGCGAGCGCTCAAGCCGGGTGGCCGCTTCTTTGTGGACTATTTAAATCCTGCCTATGTGCGGGCCCATCTCGATCCTGAATCGCTGCGGGCTTCGGGGGGCTTTGAAATTCACGAGCGCCGCTGGATCGACCAGATCTCGAACCGCGTGAACAAAGTCACCGAGGTGAAACGGGATGGCGAGCTGGTCAACCGTAGCTCGGAATCGGTTCGGCTCTATGACCGAGCCGAACTGCTGGCATTGCTGGATCGTGCGGGCCTTCGTATGGAGGCGCTTTACGGCAACTACGATGGTGATCCAGTGCGGGAAGACACGCCGCGCCAGATCGTTGTCGGAACCCGGTTCTAGCTATGGGCTCCCTGATCGAGGATTATCCGTCGGGCCACGCGGGGCTCATGAACTTTTATGCGGGCGCTCCCCGGGACGTGCTCCATGATGGCGTCTCCCCCGCTCCGTGGTCTCCTTCGCTCGTAGATGGAATCCGGCGCTACCAGTCTCACCTGGGAAGCAGCGGGACCCTTCGGGGCGATGAAGGGGTAATTGTCACCGGGCAACAACCGGGCATTTTCACCGGGCCCATGTACACGATTTACAAGGCGATCACCGCGGTCAAGCTCGCACAAGCCGCATCGGAATCTTCGGGCCAGCCCTTTCTGCCCATGTACTGGGTCGGCGGCGATGATCACGACTTCGCTGAAATCAGTGAGGCGCATCTGCTGAGCAGGAATCATGTTGATGTCTCCCTGGGCTTGACGCCCGCTTCGGGACAGCCCGCCAGTTCCATTTATCGAATTCCCGTGCCGGAATCCCTTCATGAACTGGCCGAACTGGCCGCGGCGCAGGCGCCA
Organism: Candidatus Hydrogenedentales bacterium; assembly: GCA_942492815.1. Taxonomy (GTDB): domain Bacteria; phylum Hydrogenedentota; class Hydrogenedentia; order Hydrogenedentales; family JAEUWI01; genus JAEUWI01. The sequence goes on from OW818658.1 coordinate 2,721,513, forward strand.
GGCTCTGAGTTTACCGCCGAGATTCTAAGCTTTCTCCACGAGAGTCTGGACGACTCACCCAATCTCTCGGATTGGCATGCCCGGCTCATGGCGCGATTGTTTCGCAACACCCCCCTCGTCATCTTTTCGCCGGAACTTCCCGAGGCGCGCGATGTTGCCATTCCAGTGTTTGAGCACGAAATTCGCCATCCGCTTGAGAGCACGCGATTGTTGAACGACGGCGGTGTACGCTTGGAGGCCGCAGGCTATGGCGCACAGGTGGTGAAGGGCGACGACGCCTGCAATTTCTTTGTGGAACGCGGAGGTATGCGCTGTCGAGTTCGCTATGCGGAGGGCGTCTTCACGCTGCCTGATACGGGCGAACAATTTAGCGAGGCGGATCTTCTTGAGCTGCTCCATCGGGAGCCGGGACTGTTCACGGCGAATGTAGGGTTGCGCTGTATCGTGCAACAGACTTTGTTTCCCGTGCGGTCCTACGTGGCCGGGCCCGGCGAACTGGCCTACTGGGGCCAACTGAAGGGCGTCTTCGAGTTCTTTGATCGCCCCATGCCCATCGTTTATCCGCGCATGCGGGGAGCGATTACCAGTCTGAAGTCAAACAAACTCCTGGGCAAGTACGGACTCAAGATCACCGACCTCTACGCACCCGCGGACGCGTTGGAAGAGCGCGCGCTGCGAAGCGCGGCCCAGGATCCTTCGCTGGCGGTCTTGTCGAGCCACGGTGAGTCGATCATCCGAGAACTCGAAACCATGCAACGGGACTTCGAGGCGCTGGGTAAGGCGGGCAAGCTCGCGGTGCCGCTGGGTGCGCAGTTTCAGGCCCAGGTTCGCCAGGGAATGGATTATCTGGAGCGCTCCCTGCTCCGGGCCGATGAAAGCCGCACAACCACCGTGCGCAGCCAGCTTGCGCGGCTGAGCACCGAACTGGCCCCGGGACGCAAGCCCCAGGAGCGGCACTATACGATTTTTTCCTGGCTGTTTCAGTATGGCTGGGAGCTGGTACCGAGATTGGCGGCCGCACTGGACCATGACGATTTTTCCCTGCAGGAGGTGGAGCTGTGAGTATTGACGTGCTGGCCATAGGCGCCCACCCGGACGACGCCGATCTGGGCGTTGGCGGCCTATTGTGTAAGCTGGGCAAGGCGGGGAAATCGGCGGTACTGCTCGATCTGACCAAAGGTGAACTCGGCTCCCGGGGCAACGTGGCTGAGCGCAAGACCGAGGCTTCGGAGTCCGCAAAACTGTTGGGTATTCTCGGCCGCCGCAATGCGGGACTTCCAGATGGCGGCATCGCCAATATTCCGGAGCAGCGCCTGGTGCTGATACGCATACTTCGAGAATTGAAGCCTGCGCTGCTATTGGCCCCGATGGCGCCCGATCGCCACCCGGATCACGCGGCGGCCCATGCCCTGGTGCGGGATGCCAATTTTTTCGCCGGGGTCCATGGCGTGGATACGGGCCAGGCGCCCCATCGCGCGGGCACGGTGTACTACTATCGCGCCTACGAATCCACAGGTGAGTCGCCAACCCACGTGGTTGACATCTCCGCCGTTTTCGAGCAGAAGCTGTCGGCGCTCCGCGCCTTCCGCTCTCAGTTTTATAACCCCGAATATTCCGGGCCTGAAACGCTGATCGCGTCTTCCGCTTTCTGGGACAGTATCACGACCCGGGCTGAGTACTGGGGTGACCGCATCGGTGTTCGCTACGGCGAGCCGCTCTATGGCACACTACCGGTGGCCATGGACCTGCCGCCCGAACTGGAGAAGCACACATGAAAATCGGCATTACGTGCCATCCGTCCGCTGGTGGCAGCGGTATCATGGCGACCGAGCTAGGCTTCGCCCTCGCGGAGCGTGGTCATACGGTGCATTTCGTCACCTCCGAGCCCCCCTTCCGACACAAGGAATATCGCTCCAACCTGCTTTTTCACGTGGTGGATGCCGTATCCTATCCCCTCTTTCGCACGCCCCCCTATTCTCTTGCGCTGGCCACGAAAATTGCCGATGTGGCGGAAGAGTATGACATCGATATCTGGCACGCCCACTACGCCATACCGAATGCGGCGGCCGCGATCTTTGCCAATGAAATGCTGCCGGACGACAAGAAGTTTGGCATCGTAACCACGCTCCACGGCACGGACATCACGCTGGTGGGTAGCGATCCGTCTTTCTTCCGCGTCACGAAGTTTGCGATGGAGCGGAGCTGCGCGGTGACGGCCGTGTCCCAGTGGCTGAACGACGAGACGATGCGCGAGTTCAAACTCGATCGCCCGGTGCGAACGGTCTACAACTTCCTAGACCACACGAAATTCAATGGAAGCGTGACCAACCGCTGCGAACTCGGTTGCGAGGGCGAAAAGATCATCATGCACATTTCCAACTTCCGCCCCGTGAAACGCGTGACCGATGTGGTTCGCGTGTTCAAGAAGGTGCTGGAGAAGGTGGACGCCACGCTGGTCATGGTGGGTGAAGGGCCGGAGCGCATGGCGGCGGTAGGCGTGGCCAAGCAGCTCGGCATCTCGGATCGGATCAAGTATCTGGGCAACTACGAGAATGTGGAGACGATTATCCCCTGCGCGGATCTGGTGATCCAGCCCAGCGAACATGAGAGCTTCGGGCTGGTCCCACTGGAGGCCATGGCCTGCAAGGTGCCGGTCATCGCCACGGCGAGCGGCGGTATTACCGAAGTGATCGAGCATGGGGTCTCGGGCTATCTGTGCGAAGTCGGCGACATCGAACACATGGCCCAGTGCGCCATCGAGATTTTGACGAATGAGACGCTGGCGCGAAACATGGGCCTCAAGGGCCAGGAGCGCGCCTTGACCGGCTTCCGGCGGGACGACGCGGTGGACCAGTATGAAGAGGTCTACCGGGAAGTCATGGCCATGCACCACGAGGGCGTGTGTGCTCCAGTGACGGCATAGCAATGCCGTCGGCCGAGCGGTCGCATGAGGAAGGGGTGATGCTACCCCTTCGCGACTGGGTCCGGCTGGCGGGGGCCTTCTCGGCGCTGGGTGCAATGCTCTTTTCGCCTGCGCTCTTCTCCTGGTATGCCAGCGATGATTTCCTGCACTATGCTACGGTGATCGAAGGAGGCCTTCCCTTCTGGCCCGGCCCGGGGGGCGGTGGTTTTCTTCGCCCTCTGGTGGGGCTTAGTTTCTGGCTGGACTATCAGTTTTGGGGACTCCATCCCCTGCTCCCCCACTTGATCAACGTCGCAATCCACGTAGCGAACAGCTTGCTGGTGATCAAGTTGGCACTTGTCGTCCAGGCGGGCCATGGGCACCCTTCCCGCTTCGGGCCGATGGCTGCGGGACTCCTCTTTCTGGTGCTCGGCTGTCATGCCGAAACGGTTTCATGGATTTCCTGTCGTGGGGACCTTTTTAGCGCATTCTTTGTGCTGCTCATGTTGATAAGTTTCTGCACCGCGTACGACACAGACCGCAGTAGGCCATGGGTATTCAGTCTGGTCTTCATGGCGCTGGCGTTGCTCTCAAAGGAATCGGCCTTCGCAGCGCCCTTCCTTGCGATGTTGTGTATGGCGCTGATGCGAGGCCGTGCAACGAGGACTACGACAAGCCGACGATGCATAATGGCGCTTTCCGCCCATGTCCTTCTCGTTTGGGTCTATTTCCTGTTTCGCAGCGCGATGCTGGGCAGTTTCGTCGGCGGGTATGGCGCCCACGGCCATCTGCGCACCCAACCTGACCTTGTAGCCCAGGCGCTGGGCCATTTCTTGTGGCGTGTATTCCTGCCTCCCCTACCCGACCGAGTCCTGGGGGCATTGCCCCAACTTCAAGGCACTCTGGCAATGGCTTGGCTCGCCTGTCTATTCGTTCTACTCCTCGCACTGGCCTGGCGCGGATGGCGTCGACCGACACCGGGATTGTTTTGTGCGCTGGCCTTCTTTGCGGCACTGATACCCGTATTCAACGTGCGCATTTATCTGAGCGAGATTGAGGGCGAGCGCTACCTCTACTTGGCATCCGTGTTTGCCGCCATGGGCGTTGGCTTTGCGCTGGCGCATCTGCCCGTACAGCGCACCCGGGCGGCGCTGCTTGTCGCACTCGCCCTGTTTCAAACCGCCGTACTCTTTTCCGGTGTCCAGCATTGGCGTGGCGCAGCCTCGATTGCGCGCACGATTGTGTCGGGCATTCAGGAGCATCACGAAGGCGGCACTATTCTGTTGGTGAACAAACCGGACACCTACGGTGGTGCACTGGTGTTTCGAACGGGTCTGCCGGAGGCCTTGGAGCACTTTGGGCCGCGTCCCATCGATGCCCCGGACGTGGAAGCGCTCTTTGCTGTGGGAATATACCAATGGAACCACGGCTTCTCCTTCGGCCCGGCAGATGACGGACCAGCGGGCGCGATGCGGCTCCGCGCGGTCGACACCACCTCAGGATTCAGTGAAGAAGATCGCCATGACCGTATCGATGTGGTCAGAAAAGAGTCCAACCGTGCTGTGTTCGTGTTTCGCGAGCCGTTGCGCGACGTTGAGGTCTTCTACTATGATGCGGGCGGTGTGAAGGCGGTCGATCTCGTGGAGTTGACGTCGCAGGCACCGACCACTCCGTAGCGATCCGATAGGCCCTTTTCATGCGCGTAACCTCAATCCTTTCTTTCCTGGTCTTGATCAGTTGTACCGTAATTCTGACGGCCTGTCGACCCGCGGAGGAAAAGAAAGCGGCACTACCCGGTGCCGGTTACAACGTCGCGGTGATTCTCGTCGACACCCTGCGCCCGGACCATCTGGGGTGCTATGGCTATGACAAGCCAACCTCGCCCTTTGTGGACAGCCTCGCGAAGGAAGGCGTGCTCTTCGAGAACGCCCGCTCGGCTTCCACCTTCACCGGTGAAGCTGTCGCCGCGCTGCTTACCGGACGTCCGCCGGCCATGAGCGAAACGGGGCTCGGGTGGACCGCGCGACCCACCCCGATGGCGGAAAACCTTCCGGGTCTCTTGCAGCAGGCCGGTTATCGAACGGGCATCTTCTCCACGTCGTTCGTCATGCGCTTCAAAGGCTTCTACGACAGCTTTGGAGAGTCTGAGCTATTCCCCAGTGTCCCAAACACGTCCGCGCTGGACGACAAGCTGACGGATGCGGCGCTGGCCTTTGCCGAGCGCCACCGGGACGTGCCCAATTTCCAGTACCTGCACTACTACGCGCCCCACGCCCCCTACAATCCTCCAGAGGCCTTTCTCGCACCCTTCGGTATCGACCGGAACCTGATGGCCCCTGCCAGCGACATGCACCCCGCCGCGCTGGTGGCACGCGGCATGAAGGCCGACGATCCGCGCCTGTCGGAGTTGAAGAAGCACTACGACGCGGAGATCGCCTTTATCGATCAATCGATTCGGCGCTATGTGGAGGGGCTGGAAAAACTGGGTACACTTTCGAAAACCGTGATTGTGCTCGTTTCCGATCATGGCGAAGAGTTTCTGGAGCATGGTTTCGCCGATCACGCGTGGAACCTCCATGAGGAGACGCTACGCATTCCGATGATCGTGTGGGCTCCTTCGGTTTTTGCACCGCGACGTGTGGTCGATACGGTAACTATCGCGGATGTCATGCCCACGCTGCTCCGTTGCCTGCAGGTGCCCCATGAGGAGTACCGGGCTACTGAATCAGGACAGTATCTCTTCAAGGCGCAGGCGGGCGCGTGGGACTATGTGCCGAGGACGGGGCCCATCTACGCGAGCCTGTTTCCCGAGAGTCGCGCACAGCTTCACGCGGTGGTTTTCGATCAGTACAAGTACATCGCCGGTCCGCGATGGCTTGAGGGGCAGGAATATATACAATTCTGGATGCTGCAGAATGCCATGGCGGCGCGTGCGCGTGCCGCGGACTTCCTGCCGATGAATCCCTGGGCCCCGCCGGAGCGGGAGGCGCTCTATGATTTGAAGGCGGATCCGGGGGAGTTGAAGAATGTTGCGGAGGAGTTGCCGGACGTACTTGAGCGGGCACGGGCACTGATGAAGGCCTATCAGAAGGCCTCTATTCCCTACCGCACCGGGCTGCCTGCGGGAGTTGATAGCGATCCCTTTGGGCCGGAATATGTGAAGGAAGGGCTGAAGGCGCTTGCCGAGGGTGCGGGCGAAGGGGCTGAGCGGGGCGAAGGGAGCGAGCGCATTGACCCCGAGGTGATTGATGGGCTGGAGACGATGGGGTATTTGTGAGGATGCAGATTCGGTTGAGAAGGTTCTGACCCCATTTTTTGCCGCAAAAGAACGCAAAGAACACAAAGAAGTGGCCTTGTTTAAGGAAACTGAACGAGGATGTTCGAAGTCCACGTGGGGTGCCACCTCAATCGAGCAACGCTCGTTTGGGTGCCATGAGGAGCAGAGCCTTCAACCAATAACGAGGCCCCTGATCCGGCTTGTTCATCCAAAATGACGGTTCCCGAGCATTTCCAATCATCGCCTCCCGGAATCGTCATCATCGCCCCATGCCGAGCTGGTTGTCCTTCCAGGTCATCGAATCTTCACCGCACTGGTTGAATCGGATCGGCTCACCGCTGGTGTCGTAGATTGTGTTGCCCTCGACGTGGAAGCCCTTGCTGCCCTGGTCGAAGAAGATACCGTTGTTGGGCGCGCCGCCGTGGGCGTATTCGCTGCGGTGGACCGTGTGGAACACATTCCCGAGAATCACCGCGCCGGGTTGGAGCCCCAGGGTATAGAGGCAGCCGCCATCGGCCAGCATCTTCATCGTATCGTAGACGTGGTTATAGGCAATGAGGCCGCCGCGCTGGCTGGTGCCCGATTCATTCCACCGGAATCCGGCGGAGATGCCGGTGTAGGGCAGGTCGCGAACGACATTGTGCGTGATGGCCGTGCTCTGGGCGAAGGCGTCGAAAATGCCCACGCACCCATGATTGACGGCCGCGCAGCGCTGGACCAGATTGCCGGTGACAGTGTTCTCCATGGGGACATCCCCGGGATTCGCCCAGTCGGCCGCCAGGTAGCCGTCCTCGTCTTCAGTCTGGCGGGCCATCTCGCCGAGGCCGCGCCACCCCACCATGATGCCGTTGCCGCCAATATCCTCAAACGTGCACTGCTCCACGCGATTGCGCCGCGTGCCCGCGCCAAAGCCGATGCCGCAGGCCCCCATATGGGCAACAAGGCAGCGGCGGATGCCGCAGGACTCGGTGTAGACGAATTGCAGCGCCAGCGGCAGAACGTAGGTCGGATCTTTGATCGTCGTGCCGTGGTGGCCCGCCTGGATGCCCAGATAGCCGAAGTCGGGCAGGGTCCAGTGGGTGTGCTCGAAAGTGAGGCCCTCGAAATGAAGGTTCCGAACTGGCTGCTCCGGGGTGCCTTGCACCTTTATCAATTGACTCGCGACGGGGGCAATAAAGCTCCGCGCGTTCGGGTCCTCCCCTTCCTGTGCCTGATAGGTCAGCAGGCCCGTGGCGTAATCGAGATACCACTCGCCGGGCGCATCGACAAAGGGGAGTGCATTCTCGATATACGTGGGTTTGTTCGTGCTGGCGCTGGTCATGTCCCCATGGCCCATCCAGCCCATGGGATTCTTCATTTTCAAGGTCTGTTGGGAAGAGGAATCAACCAGTACGCGGGAGATGGACCAGTTCTGGTACATCACCAATTCCGCGTTGCTGCCGGCGAGATTGTCGACGCCCGGCGCGGTGCTCAACACGATCCCGGTGAGGTCCTCCGAAACGCCGGAGACACGCAGGAGTTCGGGGGCATTCGGGAAGCGCCCACGCGGCAAGCGCTCGCCGTCGCGAAAGAGCTGGCGGAAGGCCCACGCCCCCTGAGCGGCCTCGGGTATTTCCACGGTCCACTGATTGCTTTTGGCCTTCTTCCAACCGGTGATGGCGCGTCCGCCGGAGATCACAACGTGCTCACCTTCGAAGGCGCGGTAGGTGACGCCGAAGGCCTCGGTACCACCATCTTCCGGGCCAAATTCCAATGCGTCGGTTAGGCTATAGGTGCCCTCGCGGAGTTCCACGGCAATAGGTTGGGTGAGGCCCGCGGCAATCGTGTCGCGCGCAGCGGCCTGCGCACGTTCCAGGGTGGCGAAGGGGGCTTCGAAACTGCCTGCGGCCGAATCACTTCCGTTCGGAGCGACGTAGAAGGAGGTCGTGGCGGGTGCATCGGCACCGAGGGCGGCGAGGGAGAAGAAGAGCATGGACAGAAACATGAGGAGGTACTCCACGGGTGTGGGGCGCTGCAGCAACGCCCCGGCTGGTGCGATTACACTACAACATTTCGCCCGAAGGAGACAAAAGTGACGGCGGACCGTGCGGCGGCACGTCCCCAAGACGCTACGTCCCCGGCAGCGATTCCGCAGGCAGGCAAATTCGCATTCGTAAGCGCGTTTGTTTTTTGGGTTTAGGTCACCATCCCCCTCTCGGGCAAATTCGCATTCAGAAAGTGTTGGGCTTTTTGCGTCTTGTCTTGTATAATTATCTTATACAAGACAGGAGGCCCCATGCACCGCAGCAATATGTCGGCACAGGAACGGGAGTTGCGTTCGCGCCTTGCTCAGTTCGCTCACGCAAAGCCCTGGATCCACGCCACCCTCACCGTGCGCCTCGTAACCTGCGGCAAGAGTAGTTGCCGCTGTGCCAAGGGGGAACGGCATCGTGCGGTATACCTGGTTTCCAGTGTTAAGGGAAAGAAGCGCCAGGTCTTCGTGCCGCCGGAATTGGAGGAAGAAGTCCGCCAGTGGGTAGATAACTACCATGCCGCGACCGACCTGCTGGAACAGGTATCCGAAGGGACGTGGGAAGAGCTCAAGCGTAAAAAGGAGACAAAAGATTCTTAGGCGCTTCTTCAAATATGCGGAGAAGTTCTACTGCATTCGGGCGGAACTCGGGAAAGTTTCGGATCGCCGCAAGGAAGCGCGCATACCGTGCGCGCGTGTTGTGCTGGCGCTGTTTCTAATGGCCAGCGCGCGCCTTGGCAGTCTCAACGCCCTGGAGCAGGCTATGAAAGGCTCCTCGGGTAAGGCGTGGCGGGACTGGATGGGTGGGGACTTGCCCAGTGCCGACCGTTTGGGGGAAGTGGCCGCCTTGGTTGAACTCGATGATATGCGGCGCGTGCTCCTTGGCTTCCACCGCCGCCGCAAGCGCAAGAAGGCTCTCCCCTCCTTGCCGGGGCAATTGCGCGTCCTCATTATGGACGCGCATGAGATGTGGACAAGCTACCGCCGCCATTCCAAAGACGCGCTGTCGCGCACGGTTAAGGTCAAGACCCGGAACGGGGAGGAAGAGCGCACCCAGTACTACCAGCGCTATGTTGCCGCCTATCTGATGGGCAAGACGGGACGCCTCCTGTTGGACTTGGAAATGCAGCAGCCCGGCGAGGGCGAGATCGCGGCGGCGCAACGGCTCCTTCGTCGCCTGCTCACCGACTGCCCCCGCGCCTTCAATGTCGTTGCGGGCGATGCACTCTACCTCGATCCCGATCTCTGCCGCATGGTCCTGGACAGCAAAAAAGATTTCATCGCCGTACTCAAGAACGAGAACCGGATACTCATCCAGGACTTCAGGGGCACCATGGCACTCGAAGGCAAGGCGCCGGAGCAATTTTCCTTCAACCGAAAAGCTTGCGCCTGCCATGACATCGAAGGCTTTACCACCTGGACCCAGTTGGGGAGCCCCGTGCGCGTCGTACGCTCCGTGGAAACCGTCAAAGTCCGACGCCAGAGCACCCGGGAAGCCGAGGAACTGAGCAGCGAGTGGCTCTGGGCCACCAGCCTCTCCACGAAAATGGTAAGCACACAATCCATTGTGCGCATCGGCCACGGGCGCTGGAGCATTGAAAATCAGGGCTTCAACGAGCTGGTGCGCGACTGGTATGCCGACCACGTCTACCATCTCAACACCAAAGCCATTACGGCCATCCTGCTGCTCATCTTTCTGGCCTACAACCTATTTCACGTATGGCTGGACCGAGGGCTCAAGCCCGCCCTCCGAAACAAACACAATGCGGACTACTTCTCAAGCCAGCTCTTCGCGGATTTCTACGCCGTCCTCGCCCCGCCCGGCTAGTGCCAGGCCAACGCGCCTTCACCCAGCCGCATGACCACCCTCCCGGGGTGGGAGCCCCCCCCGTCGCCAATGCGCAAGAACCGCAATGGAATCACGCCGTCGCACCCCCACGACACACCCCACGACACCCCGAAAATTGCCTCAAAACAACAATGCGAAATTGCTCCAGACCAATCGGACAAGCGAAGTACTCAAAATACAGCCACTTACAACAGCGTCTGCGGAATCGCTGCGTCCCCGGATCGCCCATTGATTCCAGGCCCCTGTCTGTGTTAGTTTACACTCCCGTTAGGGAAACGGGAATCCTCCATGGTCCCTCGCCGCACTTCTTGAACATTTTCGAGCGCGATACGCCTCACTTCTTGGGATCGAATGGCCTATGTCGGACATGAGCAAGCCACGGGTTATTGCGATCATCCCCGCGCGCTTTGCCTCGACACGCTACCCTGGAAAAGTCATCGCCCCCCTTCTCGGCCATCCGTTGGTGTACCACACGTGGTTGCGTGCTTCGCAGGCATCGCTGGTGGATCGGGTGATTGTGGCGACGGATTCGCCGGAAGTGGTCGCGGCCCTCGCGCCCTACCCTATCGAGGTGGTGATGACGCGGAGCGATCACGCGACGGGTACGGACCGCATCGCCGAAGTGGCGGCCAATCTCGACGCTCAGATTGTGGTGAATGTGCAGGGCGACGAGCCCGCCATCGATCCGGCGGCCATCGACGCGGTGATCCAGCCCCTGCTGGACGATTCCGCCCTTAATATGTCCACGGCGCGGCGGTCAATCACGGATATGAAATCGATTTCCGATCCCAATGTCGTGAAGGTTATTTGCGACAGCCGGGGCCGGGCCCTTTATTTCTCCCGGCTGCCGATTCCCTATATACGGGATGAGGCGGATCGCGCAGGCAATCCGACGTGTTACTGGCAGCATATCGGCTTGTACGTATATCGCCGCGAATTTCTGCTGGCCTATACGCGGATGGCCCAGACGCCCCTGGAAAATCTGGAAAAACTCGAGCAACTCCGCGCGCTGGAAAACGGCCATGACATCGCGGTAATTGAAACGAATTATGAAGTCATCGGCGTGGATGTCCCTTCGGACCTTGACGCCGTGAGCGAATTATTGCGGCAACGCGCTGCGAAGGAACAAGAATGACGCGATATGTGTTTGTGACCGGTGGTGTGGTTTCATCGATTGGCAAGGGCATCCTGGCGGCCGGTCTCGGCCTGCTGCTGGAGGCGCGCGGCCTGAAGATCGCCATGATGAAGCTCGATCCCTATATCAACGTGGACCCCGGCACGATGAACCCCTTCGAGCACGGCGAAGTCTTCGTGACGGATGACGGTGCCGAGACCGACCTCGATCTGGGCCACTACGAGCGCTTCACCTCCTGCAAGCTTTCCCAGCGCAGCAACGTGACGACGGGCGGCATCTACAATGCCGTGATCCAGAAGGAACGGCGCGGCGAGTACCTCGGCAAGACGGTACAGGTTATCCCCCACATCACGGATGAGATCAAATCGCGCATCCGCAAGATGTCCGCCGATTCCGAAGTACCCATTGATGTGGTGATCGTCGAGATCGGGGGTACCGTGGGCGATATCGAGAGCCTGCCCTTTCTCGAAGCGCTGCGCCAGTATCGTCTGGAAGTCGGCCCGCGCAACTGCTGCTTTGTGCATGTGACGCTGGTGCCCTATATCGAGGCGGCGGGCGAGTTGAAGACCAAGCCGACCCAGCACAGCGTGCGCGCCCTGCGGGACATCGGCATTCAGCCAAACGTCATCGTCTGCCGCACGGGCCCCTATGCCCTGAGTGACAGCGAGCGCCACAAAATCGCCATGTTCTGCGACGTAACGGATGAAGCCATCATCTCCGCGCGAGACACTTCGCCCCTGTACGCGATCCCGCTGAATTTCAAGGCCCAGGGTCTGGATGACACCGTGTTGAATCTCCTCAACGTCCAAGCGGGCGAGAGCGATCTCACCGAATGGACGAAAATGGTGGAGCGCCTGAAGGCGAGCACCCGCGAGGTGCGGATCGCGGCCGTAGGCAAATACGTGGGCCACGACGACGCCTACAAGAGCATCAACGAAGCCTTCGTCCATGCCGGTATTGAGAACGACTGCAAGGTGAAGCTGGAGTGGGTCGATTCCGAGCAGTTCGAGAACGGCTCCACGCCCGAGGAAGTGCTGAAGGACTTTCAAGGCATCCTCGTGGGGCCCGGCTTCGGCAGCCGCGGGGTTGAGGGCAAGATCAAGGCTGTTACCTATGCCCGGACTCACAAGATTCCCTTCTTCGGGATTTGTCTCGGCATGCAGGTGGCCGCAATCGAGATGGCGCGCAACTGCGCCGGACTGGCCAATGCCAACTCGACCGAATTCGACCCGGAAACGGACGCGCCCGTGATTTCGTTGCTCAGCGAGCAGCGCGGCCTGAAGGATATGGGCGGCACGATGCGCCTCGGTGCGTACCGTTGCGAGCTCAAGGAAGGCACCCACGCCCACGTGGCCTACGGCCAACCGGCGGTTGAGGAACGGCATCGCCACCGCTACGAGTTCAACAACCAGTTCCTGGATATTCTGAAGGAAAAAGGTCCGATGATTGTCAGCGGTGTCCACCACAAGGGCGACCACGAGCTGGTGGAGATCATCGAGGCCAAAGACCACCCGTGGTTTTGCGCTTCCCAGTTTCACCCCGAATTCAACAGCACGCCATTGAAGGCGCAGCCCCTGTTCCGCGATTTTGTCAAAGCCGCCCTCGAAAACTGACGGGCCGATGAGCCCCCGCGACGGCGCTCTGCGCCTCCGACTCCTGCTGTCCTGGCAGGAGCGGCTGGCCCTGCAAACGAAGCGGCGGCCCCAGGCGGAGCGCACGGCGGCGAAAGAGGTAAAGGCGTTGCGCCAGGAGGCGCGAAGCGCCATTGAAGCCACGGGCGAGCGGCTTCAGCGCGCCCTGGCCGGACAAGAGGCCGACGGCGACGAAGTCGTGCGCTTGCGCCACGATATCGCCCAGTTCAACCTGCTTCTGAAAGCCAATGCTTCTCAGGAGCTGGGCGGCTTCGCCGATCTTCCGCTGGACCAGTATCCGGTGGAGTTGGGTATCCAGATACGCTCCAAGGTGGCCGGGCTGGAGCGGGATGATTTCATCACGATCGTTGTGTCCATCATATTGATGGTATCGATCTGCGGTGGCATTGCCTGGTATCACCTCTGGCGCGCGGAAGTTGCCTTTCACATCAGCCGCCCGGGGCCGCGCCACGTGGCGATTGAGTTTCAGAACCATTCGAGTTTCACCACGTATATGGTTGGGCCCTGGCCCGAAGGCAAGTTGGAATTCGACCACAACGATTTTGGCCTGGCGCTCCATTGCCGGGCCGCGGGCGCTGAGGAATTTCAGGACTGCACCAATCTCCGGGATGTTTGGACTTACCAGCGCCGGACTCTCTCCCCCGCGAAGCCCATTCAGGTGGAGTCGGGGATGTCGGTGGTAGTCGTTCTGGACCTGACTCGACTCGAGAGCGCCTATGGCACGCCCATCGCCGAAGTGCGCGTGGACTGTGGCACCACCTGGCGCCGCGCCCGCTACACCTTCACCGAGACCATCCGGACCGAATAGCAGCACGGCTCTTCATGCCCGACTCAGATATAGCGCTTGAACAGGGGCCAGGCTTCCGGCCAGGACATCTTCAAGTTCCGGCAGACATAGATGGGCAGATCGGTCTTGTCCCCGTCGACGAAAGGCCGGTGGGTCTTCCCCACTTCCGTAACTTCGCCGTAGACTTGGTCCAGCAGGGCCCGGTCGTAGCCGTATGCGATGGCCACCGCGCTCCGGGTGGCCGTCTGTCCCCAGAGATAGTAATTATTGTTACCACTCTGGGCCTCCGGCAATCCGTGAGCCCCGCCCCAGTAATTGATGGAGCCCGCCATGCCATAGTGACTGGGGATAATGGCGCATTCGGCCTGCTCCAGCTCGGGAAGCGCGTGGAAAATCCCCGCGATCTGAACCACCTCGTCTTCCCAGTTCATCTGGTTGTAGTAGTCCCGCATCAGCCCGGCGGTATCCCCGAAGACCGGTTTGAAGATGTGTGCCTCGTACCACAGCAACTGGGGCTTGGGTAGCAGCGGCATGAGCGCCACGAGGAAGGGTGCCATCAACAGGCAGGCCAGGGCGGGCTGTCCGCGGCGAAGCCAGAATCCGGGGCTATTTGACATCCACCGCTCATAGGTCACGCTGCCCGCCGCTATGATCAGAGGAAACAGCGGCGCGAAGTAATAATGCTTGGCGTGAAACACCAGCAGCACCGCCAGGAACAACAGCACGATCCAGCCCAGGAGCCGGTAGGGCTTGCCCGCTTCGGAGCGGAAATAGACCACGGCACCCACCAAGAAAGCCGCATTGAAGGGGTTGAGGAAGAGCAACTGTGACAGCAGAAACTCCCACTGGGGGATCTTGCGCATGGTGCCCTGGTTCAGGTTTTGAATGAACTCCAGGGTGGCCCATTCGTGGTGGTACTGCCACAGCAGATTGGGCGTCACAATGAGCAACGTGATGAGCCCGCCCAGCCAAATCCAGGGCTGGCGGAATACCTTGCGCTGGGGAGTAAAGAGCAGCCCAATGGCCATGGCGAAGCCAAAAAAGAGGGTGGTGTGCTTGTTGAGCAGAGATAGCCCCGCGAGCGCGCCCACGAGCAGCCAGAGGCGCTGGGCGTCCCGCTGGAGGATGGTCAACAGCGTCAGGGCGAGCAAGAGATAAAAGGTCATCTCAAAGGCCGGAATATTCAAGAACATGGTGGCGCGGGGCATGACCGGCGCGAGGAAGAAGTAATAGAGGGCACCGTATCGGGCCACGGGTCCGCCGCCGAGTCGTGTGGCCAGGACGACGGTCAAGTAGGCATTCATTGAAAGGGCGAGAGCGATGGGAAAGCGGATGCCCCAGGAGGAATAGCCGAAGACGCTGCCGGCGATCCAGGTAATCAAGGGGACGAAGGGCGGATGATCGACATAGCCCCAGTCCAGATGCTTCGCGCAATCGATGAAATAGAGTTCGTCGTGGTAAAGGCCGTAGCGTCCGTTGATCAGCAGTTGAACCAGAAAAAATGCCGTGCAGATCGCGAAGGGGATGGGATAGAAATAGCGACGGAGGAAGTTCATGGATCGTGGGCCGGGAGATTGGGAAGCAATAGCATCAAAGGTGCTCTGGAGACATAGTACCTCCAGGGGCGCGCTTTGTTTCACGGGGCGGGGCGTCAGCCCGAGCTGCCCTTGCGCCCTTCCCGCGCCCAGCGCTCTTCCACGAGCTCCCGGCGCTGCACTTGGGCCTCGCGCACACGGGGCATCCACACGCGCAGATCCTGGGCCGGGGTGATCAGTTTGGTGATAAAGGGGACGAGCACGCTGTCGCTCAGGAAATCGCAGAAGGAATCGTAGAGCTGGACGTGGTTCTTCATCCGGAGCCCCTCGTCGTACTCTTCCTCCAGGGTCACGTCGTCGAGATCGATGAAACTGAAGTGATGGCCATCGGCGGTAAAGATGTTTTTGCCGGAGAGGTCGCCGTGGCGCGCGCCGCAGTCGGTGAAGGCGTTGATGGCCTGGGCCAAGGCGCCGAGGAAGGCATGGATGGTGTCGGCACCGGCTTTTCGCTGGATAAGAATCTGGAGGAAGCGCTCGACATTCTGCTGCCCGCTCAGGTAGGAGGTGATGAGGACATTGCTGGTGATGATACCGAGGCCTCCCCGTTCGATGTAGGCCACGGGTTCGGGTACGCTGATGCCGTTCGCACGCAAGTGGTGGGCCGCAATCCAGCCCTGGCGGTAGCGGGCGCGCTTGAAGGTGTGCTTGAAAGGGCCCATGCCTCCGGCGAGCTGGCTCTCTTTGATCACGACCTCGCCGCAGCGCCGGACGCGGCTCTTGGCCGAGGATTTCAACACCTCACCCGGCTCCGCGAGGACCGCCACAATACTGTTTGCCGAGACACCGGCTGAACAGTAAATCGTGGACCAACCATTGCGCATGCGGGTGATGGTCTCATTGATAACAGGTGTAGACATGAACGTGCTTCATTTCCGCAGGGTATCCGACACCACCCCCCGGATACGGTAAAGCCCGGAGAGCCAACGGGGTAACCCAAGTTTCCCGTAGCCCTCGAGAATAGAATCGAAATTATCCAGAGATCGCCCGTGCTTTTCAAGGGAACGCCGGAGCCGGAGGAGATTGCGCGCCCGCGCGAGGTCCGAAAGGGGCTTTCCCATCCGCGCCTGGTCGAAATCGAGGAGCCAGATTTGCGTGCCGTCGGTCATGATGTTCTTGACCTGGAGGTCGGCATGCCAGACCCCGAGATTGTGCATTTCCCGGATTCGCTGACCACAAAGGGCCAGAATACTCGGCTCAACGGCGCCGCCATTCAGGTAGTCGAGCAGGGTGATGGCTTCCAGGCTCCGCGTGGCGATGGCCCCCCGATAGAGGGCCCCACGGCGCGCCCAAGCGACTCCCAGGAGCTGGGGCACGGGAAAGCCCTGTTGGTAAAGCGCGCGGTGAATGCGAAACTCCGCCAGCATACGGTTCCCGAGAAAGGCATCTTTGGAAATCCAAGCGACGAGCCCCCCCCGCCGATAGCGGCGCAGGACGCCTTCGCCCTCCGTCAGCCGGAAGCGGCTGACCTGCCCCCGACCCGCCGCGGCGTCCACCGTGCAGCCCATATCTTCGAAAAGGGCGGCGGCGACCGCCTCCGTCTCCGCCGTCAGGACATAGCCCGAACGGCGATTCTTTTCGCAGAATATGTAGCCGGGAAAGGTCTCAGGCATGGATCGGGCGGTTTCAATCAGGTTGAAGGAAATGCGCGGCAAGCGCCAGCGACCGCGCGACGGGCGTAGTGTATCACAGCCGCGCAGGGACTGACGCGACTGTGGCGCACGATTGAGGGCACCGCTACGACGTGGACACTCAAGGACGAGCTCTGGGTGCCACCTCAATCGAGCAACGCTCGTTTGGGTGCCCTGAGCGGAAGCAACCCGTACGAGGTGAAGGGCGACTGAGCGGATTTGCTTGTCGTTTGGAAAGTCTTACCAAGGCCGATCAGAGCCTGCGAGCCGGATCTGGTATTCTCATGAAACATCACAGCATTCGCCCCTCGAAACACCCAAACGAGCGTTGCTCGATTGAGGTGGCACCCGGCATCAGCTTCAAGAGTTCTCAGCAGTTTTCCTCACCCCAGTCCCCTAAAAGTGATCCACGGGCCAGACGAAGGGCAGGCGCTTGGGGAAGAGCGCGCCGAGCAGGGCTTTCCCGGTGGAGTTGAGAATTCGGCGGCGGGTCAGGAGTACTTCATCCAGGTAGCGGTAACCTGAGAGCAACTGTACGAACTCACCGGTGCTGAAGGAGACGCGATTGTCGCCGGTATTGGCGGAAATGTCGATGGCGCCCCGGTTGGCCCGAATGCGGTAGGTCTTCTTGTCCACGAGCAGCGTGACTTCGGCGCGTTCCCGTGCGAGGGCGGTCTGGGCCAGGCCATTCTCCCACTCCGGGATCATGGATTCGAGGGTTTCGCCGAGGTTGATCAGGGCCATCATGCCGTCGCGGTTGCGTTTGACGTGCATCTCGTATTTGGACTCAAACTGGAGCAGGTATTTAAGGAAGACGTGGCAGGGCGGCGCGGCGAAGCGAATCTGCGGGGCGTGCTCTTCCAAGGCCAGTTGGGCACAGGCGTGGAGCAGGGAACCGCAGGATTCGCGACCGCTGAGGCCCAGTTCCTTAATCAGGAGGCCGTCGCGGGCCACTTCGGGGAGAAAGTAGGCGAGAACTTTGCCCTGCTGATCGGTTAACACCCGAACTTCTTTCCAGCGCTCCCATTGGTTGGTGAGGTGGGCGCTGGATCGGACGATGGAGCAGGCTACGTCGTTTTCGCCGGCGTTGTGGAGTTTTTGAATCGCCGGTATGTCGCCCGGCTTTCCGTGGCGCACCTTGTAGGGATTGTGCTCGGCATTTTCCGCTTCCAGGACGTCCACCGAGGTCAGAAAATCGGACAACATGGTGGTGAATCCGTAGCGGTGGTAAAAATCCACGACACCAAAGAGCATGGAGACGTGGTAATTCTGGGCGCGCATGTAGGCCAGGGCATCAAGAAGAAGTGCGCGGGCCACACCCTGGCCGCGGAACTGGTCATCGACGGAGATCCAGCCGAGGCCGCCCATCTTGAGGCGGGCTTCACCGATGCGGATGGTGTCGGTGGTGATGCGCAGAGCCCCGATCAATTGGCCCTGCCGATAGGCCACGCGGGTGTGCTCCCGGTGAAAGCCGGGGTAGCCCTTCGCCAAGGCGTCCAGACGGTGGACCAGGGCGAAGTAGTTGGGCCCAAAGGTCTTGGCCATCAAATCCAGCGCCAGGGTGGTGTCATCGGGCGTCAAGGCACCCCGAAGCTCCAGGTCATGCATGAAACGAAAAACTCCTTCCAATCTGGCACGGTCAGATCACTCACGGAGGCTCCCGCCCCGTGCCATGGCGGGATTATACCAGCTTGTCGGGTGAAATGCGGCCCAATTTGACGCATGCCGACCCCGAAATCGGGCGGCCAAGAATATTTTTTTAAATACAATCGCCGCCCGTTCGTTAGTAGAGGTGAGGCATAGCATTCGGCCGACCCGGAGAAGCTTAGGGCCTGTCGGGTTGCATCACGCGCTGGCGGTGTTGTAGCGTATAGGGCCTCGGCAGAAACGTATATTGTACCCGTATGGGTTTCCGTAGCATCATGGAAATACAGGAGAAAATCATGAAACGCGTATCTAAGACTCTGTTCGCCATTGCCGCCGCCGCTTTCGTCGGCATGGCCTTCGTGGCGGGCGCCGCCGACGAAGCCCCCTCGTCCGCTCTGGCCTTCAAGGTGAAGGATATTGATGGCAAGGAAGTGGACCTGGCCAAGAAGTATGAAGGCAAAGTCTGCCTGGTGGTAAACGTCGCCTCCAAGTGCGGCAATACCCCCCAGTACGAGCAGCTCGTTGCGCTGCAGACCAAGTACAAAGACAAGGGCCTGGCGGTTCTGGGTTTCCCGGCGAACAACTTCGGCGAGCAGGAACCCGGCACCGAAGCCGAGATCAAGGAATTCTGCGCGACGAAGTTCAGCGTGAACTTTGACCTCTTCTCCAAGGTCTCCGTTGCCGGCGACGATCAGGCCCCCCTCTACAAGTACCTGACCTCCAAGGAGACCAACAAGGACTTCGGCGGCGACATCGAGTGGAACTTCGAGAAGTTCGTCATCGGCAAGGACGGCAAGGTTGTGGCCCGCTTCGCCCCGAAGGTGAAGCCGGACGCTCCCGAAGTCGTGAAGGCGATTGAAGACGCGCTGGCGGCCGAAGCGGCTGCCGGTGACGAGTGGGACGACCTGAACGTCGGCAACCTCAGCGGCCAGGCGGTTCTCTAATACTCGAACACACTAAGTCTTCAGGCCGGGTGATCATGCATCACCCGGCCTGATTTTTTTTGAACGGGCCGGGCTCGCAATCGTTGTAAGGGTAGAAGTTGCCGAAAGCGCACTACGAACCTGGAGCGATGCCATGAAGATTCACCCCGCACTGTTAACGCTACTTATTTTCTCCTCAGCCTCATTGGCGCTGGAGCCCACTCCAGAGGATGCTACCAGCCCCCTCCGAGTCACCATGCGGTCCATCGACGGTAAAGAGGTCGATCTTTCCACACGTTACGCCGGGAAGATCTGCCTCGTGGTGAATGTGCCATCCGACGCGGACGCAACGGACGTGTCCAGGCAACTTTCCGCCCTGCAGAAGAAATATGGCGCACAGGGACTGGCGATCCTGGTCTTTCCATCCGACGACTTCGCGAAGGAAAAGCCTGAAACGGATGCGGAGCGAACTGACTCCATCAAGACCATCTATGGAAATGGCATTGATGTCTACGCACCGATCGCCGTGAGGGGTGAGAAGCAGTCTCTCCTCTACGCGTCGCTCACCTCCCGAGAAACCAGTGGCGAGTTCGGTGGTGAGATCAAATCGAACTTCACAAAGTTTCTGGTGGGCCGGGATGGCGAGGTAGCTGCCCGATTTGAAGCGGATGTGAAGCTGGACGCAACTGAGGTGGTCAAGGAGATCGAATCCGCGCTGAATGTGGAGCCGGAGACCTCCGGTGATGATTGGGACGCGCTCAACCTCGGAGATGTGACGGCGCGGGCTGAATTGTAGGGGGGGCGACGGGGTGAGTAATTACTATAGGACCTGAAGGGTGCCCGGGAAGAGGTCGGCAACATGGCCTGCTTCCCTGGGCCCTTCAGGTCCTTTTCGTTTCGTGTGTACTTCGTCGCTACTTTGCGGGTGGCGCCCAGATCGTCGCCGCGATGAAGCGTTCGGGTCCTTCTTTGCCATCGGCGAAATAGTAGGCCGTCACCACCTTGCCGTCGGGGCGCTGCACGGTGCGGGGATAACCCATATCGGTGGTGTTGCCATCGTTGCGCAAGACGAGCTCCGGTCCCCAGGTCTTGCCACCGTCGTCGCTGAGCTTGGCGCACATGCTGTAGGGCTTGGCGCGATAGCCGTAGGTCAGGCAAACGCGCCCGTCGCGGAGCTGGATCATGGCCGGGGGATTGCCCTTGCCCACATTGTCCACGGGGTCCGCTTCGGCGGTCCAGGTCTTGCCGTTATCCACGGAACGGTAGAGCCCGATAAATTTGCGTTCGCCGTCGTGAATCCGGATGGCGCAGATGAGCTCGTTGTCGCTGAGTCGAACTGAGGAGGGCATGATCCCGAAAGAGCCTTCGCCCATTTCGGGCCCGATATAGGTCAGGAATTGAAAGGACTTTCCCCCGTCGTCGGTGCGCATGCAGAAGACACGGCCCTCTTTTCCGTTCGTCTTTGCTGCCGTGCTGAAGACCAGGCAGGAGTCCTGATCTTCGACAATATAGTCCGTGCGTGCCGCGGTGCCCGGCGTGTCGAAGTTGGGAAGCTTGAAGGGGCCCTCCCAGTTCCTGCCACGATCGTAGGAATAGTAAAAGCGGGAATCTCCCGCGCCGGCGTCATTCATTCGCACGGTCATGGCGAAATCGGGATGGGTGAAGTTGATGCCGCCGGGACAATCGGTGGAGGGTTTGATTTCCAAACCTGGCGTCTCGGTGCCGTGGAGGGACTCGCCTTCGGGGATAAGGTAGCCGTGCTCCGCGGGGTGCTCCTGCGTCCAGGTTTCTCCGCCGTCAAGGCTCCGCGCGAGCCAGTGTTCTTCGGGCTTTTCGCGATCAACATGGTGGCGATCCCCCATGTCCTTGTACCAGGCGCGGCTGTAGCCCACGAGGATCTCGTTGTCCCAGATCCAGATACCATGGTTGGCGGGCCAGCCGCCGAAGCGGCCTTGCTCCCCATAGACTTTGACGTGCTGAACATCCTGGAGAATAACCTGCTCTGGCGCGGCGGCCAGTGAAGAAACGGCGATCAGGAATGCACTCACACTGCACATACAAAACTCCTCACAATGATTTGATGGGCCAATCGGTCAATTTCCGGTAAAGCGTGGCGGCCTTTTTTCGACGAAGGAGGCGACTCCCTCGGCGAAATCGGCGGTTCCGAAACTCTCAAACATCTCTTTGATGGCGATATCGGTGGCTGGGCCGAGATCACACAGGAGCGAATCGTAGACCTGGCGTTTGATGATGCCCAGGGCGCGGGGGGAGCACTGGGTCGCGAGGTGGGCCGCATATTCATAGGCGCGCGGAAGAAGTTCGTCGTGTGGAACGACGCGGCTGACCAGGCCCATGGACTTCGCCTCGACGGCGTCGATGATCCGCGCGCTGAAGAGCAGGTCAAGGGCATTTTCCAACCCCACGAGACGCGGAAGCATCCAGCCGAGGCCGTGCTCCGCGATCAGCCCGCGCTGGGAGAAGGCGGTGCCGAACTTTGCCTTGTCACTCGCAAATCGGATGTCGCAGTAGACGGCGTGGACCAGACCGATGCCCATGGCGTGGCCGTTCACGGCGGCAATGACGGGTTTCCGGATGCCAATGGGAAAGGTGTAGGGCTTCTTGAAGTCATCGCGTACACACGGGCCCGTGCCCGGCTGGGCGAGGTGCTTTTCCTGGGCCTCATCGAGATTGATGGTGCCGCCGGTAATGCCCGCGAGGAGGCTCATGTCGGCCCCGGCACAGAAGCCCCGCCCCGCACCCGTCACGACTACCACGCGCACGTCTTCGTGGTGTTCGGCATCGGCCATGGCATGACGGTATTCCGCTTCCATGCGCATCGTCCATGCGTTGAGCTTGTCGGGCCGGTTGAGCGTGATCGTGGCAATGTGGTCCGCCACGGAATAGAGAATCTCTTGATATTCCATAAACGCTGCCTCTCCTTGGGAAAAAACGAGCATAACACGAGAGGCAGATATTTACAACGGGGAACGCGACGGGGACTGTTGCCGATTGGCCCGTGATGCGAGGCAGCAAAAGGGGGCGACGATCCAATCGGAAACCGTACCCATAAGAAACCGTCGCCAGAAGACTGTTTCGTCAGCCGACAGGACGTGTACATGGAACACACGAAACACGTCGTGTGCCACCCACACTCGGGGCGGCTCCGCCGCGGGAGAATGTGGGTGATGGGGCCACGAGTTTAGTCGGCGTTTTCGACCTACTTTCACCAAGCCCAGCAGTCAGGCTTCATGGCGTTGAAGGTAAACTGAAAAAGCATAGTCCCTACACCCACATCCTCCCCCGCTTCGCTCCGCCGGGTGTGGGTGGCACCCGGCGTACCCGTGTCCCTCACATCACATGCAGCACTTCCCGGCCGCGTCCCTGGGCGATGAGCGAGGTGTAGGTCTTCAAGTCCGCCTGCACTTTTGGATCGGTGAGGTCGAGAGTGACCCCGCGCTCGGCCGCCATGTAAGCCGCCTGGCAGAGCTTTGTGATCTCCAGGCCGTACTCAAAGTTCAGGAAGGCGTCGTGACCCGCTTTGAAGGAGCGGACCGCATCTTCGATCTCGTCCACATAGCCATAGAGGTCGGCTTCGTTGGGCTCGACAACGAGGAGGCCGCGGCTTGCGGTGGATTTCTCCAGGGCGGTCTCGGCATCAGCAACGGCGTCGGCGGCCTCGTCGCCCACGAAGACCTGCAGGGAGGACTGGAGGGTGTTCAGCTCGAAGGCGTAGCCCGGTCCCATGCCGTCCATGTAGAGGCGCATGCCCTGCTTGTCGAACATCCAGGAATTGGTGAACTGGGCCTTGGAACGCTGGCCGGTCTCGGGATTCTCAAAGGTGATGATGCCCGTGGCGAAATCTTCCGCCGGGGCCTTTCCGTAGTCGACGCCCATGCGATCGAGCAGTTTTTTCTGGCCGGCTTTCGTTCCCCACTTGAGGAGGCTCGTGTCGGCGCTGACGGAAATCGGCCGCAGGAAATTGACGGGCTTGCCATGGGGCGTTAGTACATACCAGCCCACGGCGATGCTGTGGCAGCCCATGTCACTCAGCACGCCGCCACCCTGACGGACGGGATCCCAGAACCAGGGCTCGTGGGGGCCACTGTGCTCCTCCGAACTGCGCGCGAGGGTAAGAGGCCCCATGCTCTCCTGCTGCGGGCGCATCTGTGCGAGGGCCGCGCGTATCGCTTTCATATGGATCTGGTTTTCGAAGTAGGCCGTGGGCACGCCCGCTTCCTTCGCGAGATCCACCAGGGTCTGCGCCTCGGCCACGGTGCGGCCGAGAGGCTTCTCGATGATAATGCCCTTGAGTGGGGCGCCGGCCTTGATGGCGTCCACCACGGCAACCATGGTTTCGACGCGGGCGAAGTTCGGGGTAAAAATGCAGACGGCGTCCACGTTGTTGCAGAGTTCGGCCACACTGTTATAAACGGTGCAGTCCCCCACGCCCAGTTCGCGGGCGAGGGCGGCCAGCTCCAGACCTCCCTTGAGAGAGTAGACGCCAGCGAGGTCGACGCCACGGACGCTCTTGAGCGCTTTGGTGTGAAACCGAGATATGAAACCGGCACCGATGATACCAAGCTTGAAGTGGGACATGTTCTATTTCCTTCCGTAACGCAAGAATTCTTAAGCGAGCCGCTTGAAGTGCGGCTCAGTATAGGGAATTGCGACGGAGCCTCTCAAGAACACGAACGGCGCTAATGATACGCTCATTAACTTGATTCGTTGCGGGTCGGCTGCTACCATGACGCGCCGCTTTTAATTGATTTTCTTGGAGAGAGGACTAATTTTATGCCAGAAAACTTCACAATGGTGGACTATGCCGTGCTGGTCCTGTATTTCGGGGCCATGGCCTCTCTGGGACCGATCTTTGCCAAGGGAAGCAAGACGACCGAAGGCTATTTGCTCGGCGACCGCAATTTCCCCGGATGGCTCGTGGGTTTCTCCATGTTTGCCACGTCCATCAGCTCGGTGGCCTTTGTCGGTTATCCGGGTGACTCCTTCAAGACCGCCTGGTACCGGATGGTGCCCAACTACACGATGCCCCTCGCGGTACTTTTTGCCATGTTTTTCTTCCTGCCCTTCTTTCGGCGCACGCAGATTACCTCGGCCTATGAGTACCTTGAAGCGCGCTTCGGTCCGATTACGCGGATGTATGCCGCCGCGGCCTTCGTGGTGATGCAGGTCGTTCGCGTCAGCCTGATCCTGTACCTCGTATCCGTGCTGCTCTATACCATTACGGGCATCAACCCCTACGTCGCTATTCTCCTCGGAGGTGTTATCACCTCGTTCTACACGGTGCTGGGCGGGATTACCGCCGTCATGTGGACGGACTTCATCCAGTCCTTCGTGCTCTGGATCGGTGCCCTGATCTGCCTCTTCCTGATCATCTACCGCCTGCCCGGCGGCGTGGGCGAGATCATCGATGTCGGTATGGCCAATCACAAGTTTGGCCTCTACGACTTCCTGACGCCCGCCGATAAGACCATGTCTCCCGTACCCTTCGCGGGCAGCGTTCACGAGAAGACGATCTTCCTCTTCCTCCTCGTGGGCCTGGGCAACTGGCTTACGGAGTATAGCGGCAACCAGAACGTAGTCCAACGATACGCGGCCTCGAAAAACATCAAACAGGCGCGCATTGCCATGTGGGTCTGCGCCTGCTTCAGCGTTCCCACCTGGGCCATGTTCATGTTCCTGGGCACGGCCTGCTTTGTGTTCTACCAGCGCTTTCCCGACCCCGCCGTGACCGATATGCTCACGGGGGTCCGCAAGTCGGAAGAGATCCTTCCCTTCTTCGTGACCAACGAACTGCCCCAGGGCCTCACCGGGCTGGTCATCGCCGGCGTACTCGCCGCTGCCATGTCCAGCCTCTCCTCGAGTATCAGCGCCGTGTCCGCCGTTTCACTGGTGGATATCTACAAGCGCCACATCGCAACGGATCGCGACGACAAGCACTACGTGTTCATCGCAAAGGCGGTCGGCTGGGCCATGTCGGTCGTCATGATCGGCGGTGCCTCGGTACTCTATGCCTACGATAGCAAGACCCTACTCGATGTGGCGACGGTGCTGACCGCGCTGACCTCCGGCGGTCTGCTGGGCCTCTACTGTATTGGATTCTTCACGAAGGTGGGCGGTGATCGCAGTATCCTGCTGGCCATCGTGTTCACCACGGCCTACACCCTGTACATGACACTCGTCGGCCTCAAGATCATCCCCGAAAGCATGTCCCTCAATCACAACTACTACACGGGTTTGTTTGGCCACATCATCATGTTCGTGCTGGGCTACTCCGTGGGCAAATTGTGGCCCGACCCGAAAAAAGACCTGCACAACCTCACCGTTTGGACACAGGACAAGACGCCGATCGAATGAATTGGGCGATCCGGCCCGGCTGATGCAAAAAAGTGCGCGACGCGGAGAAAAAACAGTAGAATTCCTCCTGAAATACTTGAAATCACCTGTGGGAATTTTATATGCTTAGTTCTTCTCCCGAGCGTCGCCTCAGCATCAGCGAAGTCAGTGAAATGACGGGCGTCGCCATCCACCTGCTACGGCAGTGGGAAGAGAAAATACCACAGTTGAACCCCAAACGGGATCGGGCCAACCGGCGCTACTACCTTGAAAAAGACGTGGCGATCATCCGGCGGATCAAACACCTCGTGCGCCATGAAAAAATGGGACTCGACGGTGTGAAAATCCGAGTGGCCCAAGAGCTCCACGGCGAAGGTCGCCCCCGGACAAGGCAGGAAGCGATTGACTTGGTTGATCGCATCGAAGCCGAAATCCGCGCGATGCAGGCCCTGCTCGATACCGTTGAATAATCCGACCCATTTTTCGGTCGGGGTGTGGCCTAGCCCGGCTTAAGGCGCTCGCCTGGGGGGCGAGAGATCGAAGGTTCGAATCCTTTCACCCCGACCATTTTGGTTGCCCCCTCTACCCTCTTCAGTGATTGCTGAAGAGGGTTTTCTGTTTTTGGGGGCTGGGGCGCGATCTGATGGTCCCGTTGCAATACACAGACATTGCCTGTACTCGCTATTTCACGGGCACTTCTGGTTTGGCTTCAAATGCGGATGAACGCCGTTGACCCTCCGCTATCTGCTCTGGCGTCATATCCAGAGCGACCTTGTCTCTCATTTTTGCCGCTTTGAGATTTGTAACACCAGCCAAGTTGAACCACTTATATGCGGAGACGTAGTCCTTCGGCACGCCCTGGCCGTTGGCGTAGCAGACGCCGAGGTTGACTCGTGCGTTTGCATTGCCCTGTTCAGCGGCCTTCCGGTACCAGACAACTGCCTGCTCGTAGTCCTGAGGCACGCCCAGGCCGTTGGCGTAGCAGACGCCGAGGTTGACTTGTGCGCTTGCATCACCCTGTTCAGCGGCCTTCCGGAACCAGACGACTGCCTGCTCGTAGTCCTGAGGCACGCCCTCGCCGCTGGCGTAGAAGATGCCGAGGTTGACTTGTGCGTTTGCATTGCCCTGTTCAGCGGCCTTCCGGTACCAGACGACTGCCTGCTTGTAGTTCTGAGGCACGCCCTCGCCGCTGGCGTAGAATATGCCGAGGTTCCACTGTGCGTTTGCATTGCCCTGTTCAGCGGCCTTCCGGAACCAGACGACTGCCTGCTCGTAGTCCTGAGGCACGCCCTCGCCGCTGGCGTAGAAGATGCCGAGGTTGACTTGTGCGCTTGCATCACCCTGTTCAGCGGCCTTCCGGTACCAGACGACTGCCTGCTCGTAGTCCTGAGGCACGCCCTCGCCGCTGGCGTAGAAGATGCCGAGGTTCCACTGTGCGTTTGCATTGCCTTGTTCAGCGGCCTTCCGGTACCAGACGACTGCCTGCTCGTAGTCCTGAGGCACGCCCTGGCCGTTGGCGTAGCAGGCGCCGAGGTTGACTTGTGCGTTTGCATCACCCTGTTCAGCGGCCTTCCGGTACCAGACGACTGCCTGCTTGTAGTCCTTTGGCACGCCCTGGCCGTTGGCGTAGCAGACGCCGAGGTTGACTTGTGCGTTTGCATCACCCAGTTCAGCGGCCTTCCGGTACCAGACGACTGCCTGCTTGTAGTCCTGAGGCACGCCTTCGCCGCTGGCGTAGAAGATGCCGAGGTTGACTTGTGCGCTTGCATCACCCTGTTCAGCGGCCTTCCGGTACCAGACGACTGCCTGCTCGTAGTCCTGAGGCACGCCCTCGCCGCTGGCGTAGAAGATGCCGAGGTTCCACTGTGCGTTTGCATTGCCTTGTTCAGCGGCCTTCCGGTACCAGACGACTGCCTGCTCGTAGTCCTTCGGCACGCCCTGGCCGTTGGCGTAGCAGACGCCGAGGTTGACTTGTGCGTTTGCATCACCCTGTTCAGCGGCCTTCCGGAACCAGACGACTGCCTGCTCGTAGTCCTGAGGCACGCCCTCGCCGCTGGCGTAGAAGATGCCGAGGTTGACTTGTGCGCTTGCATCACCCTGTTCAGCGGCCTTCCAGTACCAGACGACTGCCTGCTCGTAGTCCTGAGGCACGCCTTCGCCGCTGGCGTAGAAGATGCCGAGGTTGACTTGTGCGCTTGCATCACCCTGTTCAGCGGCCTTCCGGTACCAGACGACTGCCTGCTCGTAGTCCTGAGGCACGCCCTCGCCGCTGGCGTAGCAGAAGCCGAGGGAGGACTGCGCGTCAGGGCTGCCCTGTTCAGCGGCCTTCCGGAATCTTGCAACATCCGCTGAAGTGAACTTGAAATCTTCCGAATCAGAAGCAAGGCCCATATAACTACTCCCTTTTTTGAGTTGTGGTCGGGGTGCAGTATACAAGACGGATCCATCCACCACCAACGCCCCGCTGGCAGGACTGGCTGGGGCGATTTTGTTTCCTCCGCGATCGATTACATGGCACGTCACGCAAGGGCGAAGTTAACAATTCCCAACATTTCATTGGAGGGTAATTACCCCCAATCGGGAAAAATTACCCCCTACGTTAGAAATGATTGAAATGCGCACACCCACATGTCATCCTTTATTCATAACCCTTTACGTAGATCACATGTTATATATGGCTAGTACAGTTCGGTGTTGGGGGGCGAGAGATCGAAGGTTCGAATCCTTTCACCCCGACCATTTTGGTTGCCCCCTCTACCCTCTTCAGTGATTGCTGAAGAGGGTTTTCTGTTTCTATTGCCGTACGGGATCAGCTTTGTCATTGCCGATCCAGTTTCACTATTCCACCGTTACCTGAGGACGCAGTGCCTCCATGCGCTTCTCCCCGATTCCCTGGACGTACTGAAGATCGTCCACCTGGGTAAAGGGCTGGGTCTCGCGGAAGCGCATGATCTTCTCGGCGGTCTTCTCCCCCACGCCCGGCAAGGTTTCCAACTCAGCCTGAGTGGCTGTGTTGATATTCACTTTTGTGGGGGCCGCGGGGCTTCCTCCCGAAGCGGGCGATGAGCCGGATCGGACTTTCTCCTCCGGGGACTCGGCCCACCCCGACCGAGTGTAGGCGGGTGGATTGAGATCCGCCGCACCGGGCATGGCGACACGCGCGTTCTGTTGGCGATACGGGATGGAGAGTACGCTGCCGTCGAGCAGCACGGCGGCGATATTGATATCGCGAATCTCCGCGCTGTCCAGAGCTCCGCCGGCTTTTTGCAGGGCATCGAAGACCCGCGCATCCCCGGGAAAACTGTAGATACCGGGTGTGGCGACTGCCCCCTGGATCTCGACCATGACGGAGGCCAGCGGCTGAGGCTGCGAAGCCACAATCGTTTCTGCTGCGGGCTCGGCCAGAGGTTCCGCCAACGTCGTGCTTCCATCGATCACCCCCCGCGCTGGCACCAGGCTTGGCTCAAGTGGGCCACCACGCGACATCCACAACGCCGCGATTCCAGCGCCCGCCAGCCCAAGCGTCGCGATGACGATAGCCGTCATTTTTTTGCTCACAATCCGCCCTCTCGAAGTGTAGTCAATCCCGCCGTGCGGTCTCCAGCACGCGCCGTATGACCATCGTCAACTGAGAGGCCAGCACGGGCTTGGGCACGATCTCCTGAATGCCCGCTTCGCGCGCCGTCTCTTCGCTTATCTCGCTGCTGAACCCTGTAAACAGGATGATGGGAATATCGGGCCGAACCTTGCGCAGGCGCCGGGCCAGGGAGTCGCCCGTCATCCCGGGCATGTGCTGATCGGTAATCACCAGATCGTAGGCCAAGGGATCCCGCTTGAAATCCGCCAGGGCCACTTCGGGATCGCCGGTGCTGTGAACGCGATAGCCGAGCGGCGTCAGGGAGCGCTGGCAGAAGCGGCGTATCGCCCGCTCGTCGTCCACCACCAGTATGGATTCCCTTCCGGTGGCCGGCAGTTCGACCGCTTCCGCTTCGCCGTCTTCGGTGGTGGCGATGCGCGGCAGGTAGGTGTGAAACTCCGTGCCATGGCCGAGAACACTGTCCACGAAAACGGCGCCGCCGTGATCGGCCACGATGCCGTAGACCATGGCGAGGCCCATACCGGTGCCTTCGCCGGGCCCCTTGGTCGTGTAAAAAGGGTCAAAGATCCGGCGCATGTGCGCGGGCTCGATGCCGCGCCCTTTATCGGCCACGGTGAGTTTCACATAAGGACCGGGATGAAGCTTGGGGTGGGCTGCGGCGAAACGCCGGGTGACCTCCACGTTTTCGAGGCGCACCTCAAGGGTGCCTCCTTTTTCCGACATGGCCTGAACGCCATTCGTGCAGTAGTTCATGACGACCTGATGCATCTGGGTGGGATTGGCCCGCACCATGCCGGTTTCGGTGTCCACGTTGTCGATGATATTGATGGACGTGGGGATGGACGCCCGCAGCAGGCCGAGGGCCTCCCGAACGACGGCGTGGAGGTATACGGGGGTGTGCTCTTCGCCGGTCTGTCGGCTGAAGGCCAATATCTGCTTGACGAGGTCCTTCGCGCGATGGGCCGCACGGAGGGATTCCTCCAAATCCTCTACCACATCGGGCGGACCGGTCAGTTCCTGGATGGACAGATCGGTCAGTCCGATAATGGCCGCAAGAATATTGTTGAAGTCGTGGGCGATGCCCCCAGCCAGTACACCCAGACTTTCGAGGCGCTTGGAATGCTGGAGCTCCTGCTCCATAATCCGCTCGTCCTGCTCGGCGCGAACGCGATCGGTCACGTCCTTAACGGTACCAAAAATGCTCTGGGGTTCACCTGACTCCCCGGGCACCACGATGCCGAGATCCTCCACATGGCGGTATTCGCCCGAGGTATGGCGGATCCGGTATTGCATCTGAAACTCACCGAGGGTTGATGCCGCCTGAGCGATGCGATGGAGCAGTTCCTTTCGGTCGTCCAGATGGATGAGACCGAGGCAGGCCTCCCGGTTCATGGACTCCATAGTCTCAATCGAGAGGCCCGTTATCTGGGGCGTAGCGCCGCTCATGCGGAGTTTTTCCGTCGGGATCGTGTACTCGTACATCACCTGACCGGTCTGCATGGCATAGGTCCGGTAGACGCCATCGAGATCGCTGTTGGGTGCACCAGCCTCGCCCCTGGCGCGAAAATGTACCACGAAGATGATATAGGGTTGCCGGGAAAAGGAAAAGTGACGGGCCGTGATCGCGGCGGGCAGTTTCTGGCCGTCGCGCGTGACCAGGATCGTCTCAATATAGAATTGTTTCTCAACCGCGAGGGTACGCAACCGCGCGTTCATCGCCTTGATGTGGTGGGGATCCACCAGATCCTTCGGGAGCATGGCCAGAATCTCTTCCCGTGGGTAATTCAACGCGTGGCAAAGCTGGCTGTTGACTTCCGCGATGCGATCGCCGTCCTTGTCCTCACCGAGGGCAACGGTGCAGACCCCGTCCATACAGGCGTTGAACAGGAGACGGAAACGCTCATCGCTCTCGTAGAGATCGTGGCTCCGCTCCTCGACGACGGCGGCCAGTACGCGGTTGGCCTGTTGCAGCTCCGGCGCGCGTGTCGCCATGGACAGCATGCGGGCGACACGTCCGGCGAGCTCCGCCTCGCGGAGCGGCCGCAGTATGAAGTCGTCCCGAGAGTTTCCGAGCAGGGGCCCCCAAGTGCCTGGGTCGGTGCCGCGCGCGAGCACCCAAAGGACGGGCAAGGCGGAGAGCCCGTCGGGCAGCGGTCCCGCGTCGCAGAAGGCTTGATCAATGACCAGGCAATGTCGGGCGTCGTCGTTCAGTAACGCCATGAGCGCATCGACCGAGACGGCGGGGCGTACGTCTGCGTCGGGCATCTGTGCCGACAGGATGCGGTGGAGGCTGTTTCGTCGCGCCCCCTTCCCTTCGGCAACAATGACGGCTGGCTGAACCATGGACTCTCCCGAGACACTCCCGGCCCGCATGCACGATTGCACGGGCGACCCTGAACCTCAGGCGATAGTGTAACAATGCCGGCGCCCGGATTTCAGTTTTTGCGACCGGCACGCTCGTGACGTTGCACCGGCACGTATGCTATAATGCCTCAGGCAGAAGCTGAGTCGAAACGTGCGCAACGTGCATTTCACCATAAGGAGTAAATCGATGCCCCCGATATATGATCCCGAACAAGTCCGCCCCATGTGGGAAGAGTTGGCCAATGTGGGCGTACGCCCCCTGACCACCCCCGAAGCTGTTGATGAAATCCTGACGAAAACGTCGGGTACGGTGCTGTGTGTCGTTAATTCCGTGTGCGGTTGTGCCGCGGGGGGCGCCCGTCCGGGCGTGACCCTGGCCCTTCAGAGCGATATTATCCCCGACGAGCTGGTGACGGTTTTCGCGGGTATGGATCAGGAAGCCGTGGCCAAAGCCCGCGGCTACATGACAGGGATCGCCCCGTCCTCACCCTGCATCGCCCTTTTCAAGGATGGTGCCCCGATCCACGTGCTGGAACGCCGCCATATTGAGCGGATGAACGCGATGGAAATTGCAAATAACCTGACCGAGGCCTTCAAGAAGACGTGCAGCCGCAAGGGCCCGTCTGTCCCGCCCGAGGTGTTCGACGCCAACGAGCACGTGGAAGTCTGCGGCTCCACTATCAGTCCCTACGAGGGCAACTAATATACCCGGCCTCAGCCGGTGTGTACGCCAGAGAGTATTCGCGCGGTTGTGGCTTGTTCACAACCGCGCTTGTTTTTTTCGCCGATCCGGCCGGTCCGTAAGAAACGCCGGGCAGGTCGCAGTAACCAGAAGGAAGTTTCAGCATGACTTCGAGTTCCGCAAATCTGTTTCGGGCCGCGTGCGTTCTGTGCGGCCTCGCTGTGGCGTTGGGCGCCTTTGGGGCCCACGGTCTGAAGGAACGCCTTACGCCGGAGATGTTGGCGATTTTCGAGGTGGGCGTCCGCTATCAGTTTTATCACGGGCTGGCCATGCTGGCCCTCACCCTGGCCCCCGGCCGGGTCTGGGGCAGCCCCTGGGCCGGGCGCGCCTGCTGGGCATGGATCGTGGGCATTGCCATATTCTCGGGGAGCCTTTACCTGCTCTCCGTCACGGGGATACGATGGCTTGGGGCGATTACGCCCATCGGCGGCGTGGCCTTTATCCTGGGCTGGATCTTCGCCATGCTCGGGGCACGGCAACTCAACGCGGAGTAAGTTTCTGAATCAGTAGCCACCGGTATAACCGGTGGTATGTGGAAGGTCTCTAGAAGGGGCCGAACATACTTGCATACGAAAAACAGTCTCGTTAGTTTTAGTCCACGAAGTGGACGGCATATCGTAGCCCAGGGTGGAGCGAGGTACGAGCGAAACCCTGGGTCAACTGTCTAAAAGAACCTTGAATCCCGAAGGGATGGCATAGAAGACCGGGGATGGACTCCTTCGATCTCCTGTGCCGCCCCGCTGGGGCTCATACTGCAGAGGGCGTTGACCCAGGGTTCCGCTCGTACCTCGCTTCACCCTGGGCTACGATATGCCGCTCCTACGGAGCTAATACAGTCATTTTCTTGCAAATACTTGTTGCTACTCAGGCCCGACTCGTTCGCTCACCAACGTTCACATCGGCGGAACGGCAGAGCCTATTGAATTCTCACCGGCAAAGCCGGTGGATTAGCTTGGATTTAGCCCTTCGAATCGCGCAGCACGAGCAGGAGCATTTTCAGCGGCGTGGTTGCCGTGATGCTGTGACGAAGGTTGGGCGACATCCGAATCCAGTCCCCCGCCCCGACGTGATGGGCATCATCGTTCAAGGTGATGTCGGCCTCCCCTTCCAGTATCTGGAGCAGCGCTTCCATAGTGGTGGTGTGCTCTGACATTTCCTGGCCCGCACTCAATCCAAAAAGTGTGGCGCGAAGATGCTCGTCGGTGGAGATGGGCTTGCTGAGGATCCCGTCTTCGGGGATGGCGACCTGCGAGGCCAGGCTTGCAATAAGTGTGTAGGGTTCATTCATGGAATTGGCTCCTTTGCCATTAACGCCGGAGTCTCCGGCCAATTTGGTATATTTATTCTACATCTTTAGTAACGACTCCAGTTCGGTGGTTATTCCCGCGCACGGCATCCGACCTTGTAGACCCCACCCCCACCCTGTGCTATATTCAGCGCCATGCCCGTGCGGTGCGGGCCAAGAGATGAGAGGAAATGGGCATGTCGGGAATGCACCCAGCCGATCTGGCTGTCTTGATGGTTTACCTCGTTGGCGTTACGATACTCGGGATATGGGCGGGCCGGGGAAGCAAATCCACGGGCGAGTTCTTCATGCCGCGCAAGTTCGGCAAGTTGATGATGCTGATGAACGCTTTCGGCACGGGAACGGCCTCGGACCAGGCGGTGAGCGTGGCCTCGGGCACCGCGCGCACGGGCCTTTCCGGCATCTGGTATCAGTGGGCCTGGCTCTTCGTCACGCCCTTCTACTGGCTCATCGCCCCCCTCTTTCGTCGCTTTCGGGCGGTAACCACCGCCGATGTCTACGCCCTGCGCTTTGATCGGAGCGTGGCGGGGCTCTTCGCGGTCGTGGGGATATTCAGCCTGACCGTGAAAACGGGCGTATTACTCAAGGGTACGGGGGCGCTGATCGAGGCGTGCACGGGGGATGCCGTGAATGCCGACGCGGCGATTGTGATCACAGCCATCCTCTTTATGCTCTATGGAGTATCGGGCGGACTGACCGGCGCCATCGTCACCGATGCGGTACAGGGCACCCTGACCGTGATCTTCTCCTTTATGCTCCTGCCTTTTGTCATGCATGCCGCGGGGGGAATCGAAGGTATTAAGACCACCATCAACGATCCGAACATGCTTTCCCTCGTGGCCCCTGGCAAGGTGACCCTCTTCTTCGTCGTGATGATGGGCGTACAGGCCCTCGTGGGGATCGTGGCCCAGCCGTTTATCATGGGAATCTGTGGGGCCGGAAAAACGGAGTACGAAGGCCGCGTGGGCATGATGTTCGGCAATTTCCTCAAGCGCGCCTGCACCATCGCGTGGTGCGTCACGGCCATCGCCGGAGTGGCCTGGTACATGAACAATGGCACGGCGCTGAAAGACATTGACGCGGACAAGCTCTATGGCAACCTGGCTCAGGCCTTCCTGCCGGATTTGTTGCCGGGAGCCCTGGGACTGTTCGTGGCGGCCATGCTGGCGGGGGTCATGAGCTCCTGCGACGCGTACATGCTCTCCAGCGCCGCGCTTTTCACGCAGAACATCTACCGACCACTCGTTGCCGGGCGGGAGGACGCCCACTACCTCCTCGTGGGCCGCATCACAAGCGTGATCGTCGTTATTGGCGGCATTCTCTTTGCCTTCTGGGTACCCAACGTCATCAAGGCGCTGGAAATCTGGTTCATGATCGCGCCCATGATGGGCATCGCCTTCTGGATCGGCCTCGTCTGGCGTCCCTTCACCGCGATGGGTGCCTGGGCGAGCACACTGACTGGTTTCATGGTCTGGTGGCTCACCACCCTGCCCGGCGTCGTGTCCTGGGCGGAATCCCTTCCCCAGGGCGAAGCCTGGCGCTTGGTCTGGGTCGAAAATGGCAAGGCGGGCATTTATCTGCCCTGGCAGATCCTGGCCTACCTATCCGCCGCGACGGCGGCCGGGTTTGTCGCGAGCGCCCTTTCAACACCGGTGGCTCCCGAACGCCTGGATCGCTTTTACCGGCTTATCCGAACACCCGTCCAACCCGGTGAAAAAATAATCGCGGCCTGCGCGGTCCCCGTTGAGTCGGAAGGCGGCGAACGGGCGGTATTCTACCGCGGCTATGGCTTCGACCTGCCAGTGTTAAGCCGCGAATCCGTCGTGGGCTTCGGCGTGGGCTGGGCCTGTGTCGGCATCATGATCTTTGGGTTCTGGTTCATGTGGCAATAGCGTGAACTCCGCGGATAATTCCGAGCTTGAATTGTCATCGCCATTTCCCTATAATCCCGCTAGGAATTATATGCCATGTTCTCTTCCAAAGCACGATACGGCCTCCGCGCCCTGGCGGTACTCGCCCGACACTATGCGGACGAGGCCTATGTCACGGTGGATGACATCGTGGAAATAGAGCCCATCCCGCCGAAGTTTCTCGAGGGTATCCTGACAGAACTCCGCAAGGAAGGGCTCCTGCTGAGTCGGCGAGGTCCCACGGGCGGCTACCGGCTCGCCCGAGCGCCAAAGGATATATCCCTGGCGGCGGTGGTGCGCACATTGGACGGCGCCTTCGCGCCAACGACGTGTGCGCGGCTTCGCAACCCGGTCTGTTGCGAAGGCTGCGCGAATATGGAGAGTTGTGCGATCCGGCCCTTTGCCCGTCGCGTTCGCGATGAAATGGCGAAGGTGCTGGAGGGACAGACGATACACGACCTTGCCGAAGATACCGCCCACAACGATGGCGCTTCACATAAAATGCCTGTACTTTAATTTCTGTCCTACTGACGAAACTTTCCCGAACCCCGACGGGGTCAACTGACAACCCACGAGGGTATCCGACCATGACCAATTCCCTGTTTCGCGAGGCTTGCTCGCTGCCCCAGTCCCAAACTTCCGCCGTCTATTCAGGGGGAAACTGAACGATGGGATGGGAAGCGCTACTGACGATTTTTGTGGTGGTCGGTGTACTTACGGCCCTGATACGTAATACGGCCTCGCCCGTGGTGGTCATGTTTTCCGCCATCGGCGTGCTCATGACAGCGCAGGCCCTTTCGGGAACGGACAAGCTGCCGACGGCGGATGACGCCGTGGCGGGCTTTGGCAATTCGGGCCTGATGACGGTTGGTTTTCTCTTTGTTGTTGTCGCGGGATTGGTCGCGACCGGGGCGCTGGACCGGCTGGTCAGCCCGCTGCTGGGACACCCCCGCACGGTATTGCAGGCGCAGTTACGCCTCCTTCCCATGGTGTCCGGACTCAGCGGCTTTCTGAACAACACGCCGCTTGTGGCCATGTTCATCCCCATCGTGAAGGACCTGAGCAAGCGCACAGGGATCCCCGCCTCCAAGCTATTGCTGCCTCTGTCCTATGCCACGATCTTCGGTGGCACCTGCACGATTATCGGGACGAGCACCAATCTCGTGGTGAATGGCCTTGTCGCGGCCTATCCCGGCGGCCTCACCCCTATTGGCTTTTTCGAGATTGGCTGGGTGGGCGTGCCTGTGGCCATTGTCGGACTCATCTATGTTTTTCTTGTGTCGGATCGTCTGCTGCCGGCCCGGGAATCGGTCATCAATGTGGGCGACGAATCAAGACGCTACACGGCGGAGGTCATGGTGGCCCCTGGCGGCCCCATGGTGGGCAAGACGATTGAGAAGGCGGGACTGCGCCACTTGCCGGGCCTCTTTCTCGCAGAGATTCAGCGCGGTGGGCGCATTCTGCCGGCCGTAGGCCCTGAGGAAGTGCTGGAGGCCAATGACGGCCTGGTCTTCGTGGGCATACTGGATTCTGTAACGGACCTGCACCGGATGCCGGGCATCCTTCCGGCGACGAAGGAAGTCTTCAAGCTTCAGGCACCGCGCGACCAGCGCTGCCTCGTGGAGGCGGTGATCGCGCCCTCCTGCCCGCTGGTCGGCAAGAGTATTCGCGAGGGGCGCTTCCGCGAGCACTATGAGGCGGCCGTGCTGGCCGTGGCCCGTGGCGGCGACCGACTTCAGGGCCGATTGGGCGATATCGTGCTGGAGGCGGGGGACACGCTGCTGCTGGAGAGCCATGCGTCCTTCCCCGAGCGCCATGCCAATACCCGCGATTTCTATCTCGTAAGCAGCATCGAGGATTCAGTGCCACGCCGCCACCACCGCGCCTGGATCGCCATCGTGATACTGCTGGGCATGATTGGACTTGCATCCTTCGAGCTCATGTCCATGCTCAATGCGTCGTTAATCGCGGCCGGACTGATGCTGTTTACCGGGTGCTGCACGGGCGACGAAGCCCGCCGGAGCATCGAGTGGTCTGTCCTGCTGGTCATCGGTGCCGCCCTCGGCCTGGGCCTCGCACTGGAGCAGAGCGGCGCGGCCAGGACGATGGCCGAGTATCTGATCGGCCTGGCCGGCGGTTCACCCTGGATGGTCCTGTTCATCGTGGTGGCCGTGACCTCACTTATTACCGAATTAATCACGAACAACGCCGCTGCCGTACTCGTTTTTCCCATTACCATGTCTGCCGTGGAAACCCTGGACGTGAACCCGACGCCCTTCATCGTGGCCATCATGCTGGCGGCCTCGGCGAGTTTCGCCACTCCTTTCGGCTACCAGACGAACCTGATGGTCTATGGCCCCGGCGGCTATTGCTTCTCGGACTATCTCAAACTTGGTGTCCCTCTAAACATTCTGGTGTTGATTGTCGTGACAGCCATCGCGCCGCTGGTGTGGGGATTTTAAGAATAGGCCCCCGGTGTATTGCGCGATGAAACGCGCGTTGATAAGATACGCGCCATGAACGCGCCTCGCCTCAACATCTCCCCCTTTCTCGCCGAGCACATGGCCTATGCTAAATTCGCCCGGCGTCCCGTGCGCGTCCTGATTTTGGAGAGCCACTATTGGATCGATCAAGCCTGTGCGGCGGCGGCGGAGCGCCTCGGCTGGCAGGTGGCGCGGGCCCGGGTAACCATGCAAGGGCATATGTCGAAGGAGCTGCTCCAGGGATTTTTCCAGACACTGGTGGAGGTCCGCCCGGATTTCATCCTCTCCATCAACCTGAGCGGCATGGACGTGGACGGAATGCTGGCCCGCTTCTTCGCGGACCTGAAGGTGCCCCACGCCACGTGGTTCGTCGATGATCCCCGGACCATCCTGATGGGGCGGACGGACTTCGCGTCGGACTATACGGTGGCGTTGACCTGGGAACCCACGTATACCGATTATCTGTCCCAATGTGGCTTTGCCGCAGTGCATACCCTGCCGCTCGCGCTGGATGAGAGCGTATTTTTGATTCCGTCCGACGGAGAG
The DNA here is from genome assembly GCA_942492815.1 of Candidatus Hydrogenedentales bacterium. Lineage (GTDB taxonomy): Bacteria > Hydrogenedentota > Hydrogenedentia > Hydrogenedentales > JAEUWI01 > JAEUWI01. Next base: position 2,760,219 of record OW818658.1, read on the forward strand.
CCCGTCCATCCCCCAGCCTTCGTGGCCCATTCCATGGCGGACTACGCCGATCGGGAGTGGGACGCAGTGCGGGCGCGGCCCGCCTTGCTGGAGGCGGTCAACGCGGCCTTCGAGGAGGGCCGAGTGAACCGGGCGGACTTCGGGGTCGGCGGCGTTGAGTCGATGCTGGGCGCGGCGTCGCAGTTTGATGCGGAAGACCTGCGCAGGGCGGAGTTGGTCTTCTTTATCGAAGGCACACGCCGACTTCGGCGAAATTTGGTGGAGACGCTGACCCCCGAGGGACTGGTCGTGCGCGGTGACGAGTCCTGGCGGGCAATTACGCCGAACTGGGGCCCGGGACTCAGCTACACCGGGGAGCTGGCCCCTTTCTATCGCGATTGCATGGTCAATGTGAACTCCACGAGCATCCAGATGGCCACGGCGGTCAACCAGCGCGTCTTCGACTGCCCCGGTGCGGGAGGCTTCCTGTTGACCGACAACCAGGCGTCACTGGCGGATTTGTTTGACGTGGAGACGGAGGTGGCGGTGTATAACACGCTTGAAGAGGCTCGGGAGCAGTTGCGGTGGTTTGTCGAGCGGCCCGAGGTTCGAAAAGAAATTGCGGAGCGAGCGCGCAAGCGGATTCTCGGGGAACATACCTACCGCCACCGGCTGGAGGAAATGGTGGGGCTGTTGAAGGGGATGTATGGGGAGTAAGAAAACCGCGCCTTCTCAAGAGAGCCTTGAACGTGAAGTCGTGCCACACGATTGCGGAATTCTACTTTAACGCAGGAAATCCCGCGCTGACCAGGAATGCTTCCCAACCGGGCCGATACACGGGCTCGGATATCACAAAACCCAGGTTGTGGTCGCCACGGATTTCCAAAAAAGTCTTGGGCTCGGGGGCCAATTCAAAAAGTCGCCGACCGTGCTCGTAGGGGACGACTTCATCATCCGGGCTGTGAACGACCAGGATCGGGCTGGTGATCTTCCCCACTTTGTCCTTGTTTTCAAAACGGTGACGAATGAGCCAGGTGAGGTGGCCCACGATGGTCATCTTTCTCGCCACTTCTGGCACGGAGAGAAAGGCGCTTTCGAGGATGACGGCACCGGGCGTGACAGACTGGGCCAATTCCGCTGTGGGCGCAGCACCGAGTGAACGACCGAACAGTACAATCTTTTCCTCGGGGATCAGCTTCACCGTGATGAGATAATCCCACATGGCGCGGATGTCGGCATAACAGCGCTTTTCGGAGGGCTTGCCGGTGCTGTAGCCATAGCCGCCATAGTCGTAGGCGAGCACCGAGAACCCGAAGCTCCGGAGCAGTCCGATGGATTCAAGGCGCCCGGAAAGATTGCCCGCGTTGCCGTGGGAAAAGAGCACCACCCCCCGATGATTCTCCAGTGGCACGTACCAGCCGTGGGTCTCATAGCCAGCCACCGGCAATCGGATTTCCTCAAAGTCCAGTCCCGCATCACCAGGGTCGCGCTCCATCTCACGAGTTCCGAGGAAGATGAGTTTCCCCTGGGCGAAATACAGTCCAGCGCTGAATAGTGTCACGGCGATGAGAACAAGATAAATCAGCTTCACGAGCAGGAGAATCATGCGACGGAATCCGGTGGCCATGGTGGATCAACGCTCCTTGTTACCTTCGGAACCTTGCCGAACGCAGGCGCGTCAACGCGCTTCTTCACGCGGCGCGATCGGAATCGGCATTGTGCTCTTCGAGAAAGCGGTGCAACCGTTCCACGATAGGCTCGACTTCCATGAGGGCCATGAGGTCCTTGCGAAGGTTCGCGATATTGGGCACGTTCTTGAGGTAGCCCGCATAGTGGCGGCGGAACGACGGAACGCCGCGCGCACCCCGGTAGTCCACGGAGTCCTTCAAATGGCGGATGCACATGGTGACGCGCTCTTCGAGATTGGGCTCGGGCAGGTGCTCGCCGGTGTTGAGATAGTGGCGCATGTAGCGAAAGATCCACGGACTGTGGATTGCGCCGCGGCCGATCATGACGCCGTCGACACCGTGATCGAAACAGGCCTTCGCGTCTTCCGGCGTGGCGATGTCGCCGTTGGCGATGAGCTGGATCTTGCTGGCTTCTTTGATGCGCGGGAGCCAGGCCCAGTCAGCGCTGCCGGTGTAGCCCTGCTTCCGGGTGCGGCAGTGAACGGTGAGGGCCTGCACGCCAATGGACTCGAGCATCTGGGCCACTTCGAGGATCACGAAGCTGGACTCGTCCCAGCCGAGGCGGGTCTTCACCGTGACGGGAAGGTCGGTACCGCGCATGACGGATTCCACGACGGCCTGAAACTTCTTCAGGTCGCGGAGCAAACCGGCTCCGTCCCCGCGCAGGGCGATCTTCTTCACCCAGCAACCGCAGTTGATATCGATCCAATCGGGACCGGCCGCCTGGGCGATGGCTGCCGCCTGCTCCAGGGACTCTTCTCCACTGCCGTAGAGCTGAATCGCCACGGGACGCTCGCCCTCATGCACTTCCATCTTTTCCATCGTCGACTTGACGTTGCGGACGATGGCCTCGCAATTGGCGAACTCGGTAAAAACAAGGTCCGCGCCCTGCTCCTTGCAGATGCGGCGGAAGGGCACGTCGGAAACGTCCTCCATGGGCGCGAGGCAAAGGGGCTTGTCTATGTCGATAGAACCGATTTTCATGGCGATTACTTGGGGTTAAGTGCGGTTTGAAGAGGGCTGCGTGAGGAAATTATAGCAGAAAGCTCGGTGGAGTTGACAGTGGGCAGATAGGACCGATACGACGGATAGGTCCGATAGAGCAAATCGGTCCTATCCGTCGAATCCGTCCTATTTTGCCTTGTCGCTTGGTTGGCTCACCTCAATCGCCCGCCCTCGCCACCGTTGCTGGATCGTGCCCAGCGGCACTTCGCTGCGACCGGAACCGGGATCCCAAATCTCGATGAGGTCCCCCTTGCGCCCCATATAGGCCACGGCGTGGGCATCGGGCTCGATGCCCACATCGACGAGCAAGATCGCCGGTGGATTTACCCTCGCCAGATCGCGGTCGACGTACTGGACCTTCGTGGCTTCAAGACCCAGGGCGCGGAAACCGTAGATCATCTGCGCCGGGGAAGTACCCGCCCACGTGGTGTGGAGCAACTCGACCATGCGGGCCTCGGTGGCGTCGATGCCAAAATGGCGCGCGATGTTGGCGACGGAGGCGGCGGCGCAGGTGGAGGAATTCGACTGAAGGACGACGCCGTCCGACTCGCGAACGGTCATTTCTTCAAGATTGGGTCGGGCACTGTGACGCGCCAGGCCTTCCACCGTCACAATGGCCGCGATGCCGAAGATCAAAAGGGTCCAGCGGGAGCCGTGGCCCTGAAGGAAGCCCGCCACGGTCACCGAACTCATCCCGAAGGTCACGAAGGCGACCTTGAGCACCCACAGCGCCCCGGTGAGGTGGTACTCGATGAACACGGGCAAGGGCCAGCCGAACTGGGGATTGCCGAGCAAGGTGGAAGTGCCCACATGAACCGCAACAAAGAGAAGCAACGCGACAGGAATCAGGGGGCAATCCGAAACGCTGATCCGAGCCGCAATGTCAAAGCCCCGGGCGTGGAGGCGCTTGCCGTAGAGGAAGCCCAGCAAGCTCCCCGCCGCCATGGCCATCAGGCTCAACCAGAGTGGAATCTCGTTCACGGTAGGCTCCTGGGGAGGCTAATCGGACGGATCAGACCGACCAGACGGATCGGATTGATCGGATTCATCGGAGTGGGCCCGCGAATTCGTTGTCAATTGTCAATTGTCAATTGTCAACTATCAATTGTAGTTGCTTCGCGATCACGCACGCCAATCAAATAAAGAATACCATCCAGCCCCACCGTGCTCAGGGCGTGCTTCGCGCTCTGCTTGACCAGCGGCTTGGCGCGGAATGCGATACCCAGTCCCGCGAGGCGAAGCATCGGCAGGTCATTTGCGCCGTCGCCCACCGCGACCACCTGCCGGAGACTGATCCCCTCCTGTGCGGCCAGGGCTTGGAGACATTCCGCTTTCTTCTCGCCATCCACGATCTCGCCCACGACGCCACCGGTGAGTTTACCGTCCGCGATTTCCAGTTCGTTGGCGAAAACATAGTCCACACCGAGTTTCTTCTGGAGATACAGGCCGAAGTAGGTGAATCCACCGGAGATGATAGCGGTTTTGTAACCGAGTTGCTTCAGCATCTTCAGGAGGCGTTCCGCGCCGTCGGAGAGCGGCAGGCGCTCGGCGATTTCCGCCATGACGGACACGTCCAGCCCCTTGAGCAGGGCCAGACGCTTCCGCAGGCTTTCCTTGAAGTCCATCTCGCCGCGCATGGCCGCCTCGGTGATGGCGGAGACCTCCTCCCCCACGCCCGCAGCCTTCGCCAGTTCGTCGATAACCTCGGTCTGGATGAGGGTCGAGTCCATATCGAAGGCCACCAGACGACGGTGGCGACGGTAGAGGTCGTCGGCCTGGAAGGCAATGTCGATGCCCGTATCGTGAGAGAGTTCGAGGAACCGCGCGCGGAGGGCGTCGGCGTCGTCGGCAATGCCGCGCACGGACATTTCCACGCAGGCATAGGGCGTTTCCGCTTGCACTTCGAGGGGGATGCGGCCCGAGAGGCGGTGGATGATGTCGATGTTGAGGCCGTGAGCCGCGAGCACCTCGGTGACCGCGGCGATGTGTGAAGCTTCGAGGCGCTCGCCGAGGAGCGTAATGATGTGGCGCGCCTTGCCCTGTTGCTTGACCCAGTTTTCGTACTCCTCCGGCGAAATGGGGTCAAACTGAATATGAATACCCAGCTCGTGGGCCTTGAAGAGGAGATCCTTGAGGATGGGCGACGAGTGGGCCGCCTCCGGCACGCGCACCAGCATCCCCAGGGAGAGCATCTTGTGAATGACCGCCTGGCCGATGTCGAGGATGGTCACGTCATAGGCTGCGAGAATGGTGCTCAGGGAATGGGTGACGCCGGGACGGTCCACGCCGTTGACGCTGATCAGAAAAATTTCGTGCATGCGTTGCCTTCGCGCTGGAGAAATTGAGGTGGGTTGCAGTGCATATGCTACGCGGGAGGGCCTGAATATTGCAAGAATCTGGGCGATTAAAGCCCTTTCATTGCGGCAGTGAGCTGCTTGTACAGTTCCGGCAGCCAGGCGGGAGCGCCCTCCACTTGTGGATCTTTAAGGCGGAGGTCGCATGGGGCGATGATCACGCGAAGCCTCTCAACACCGCAATCCAGCGCGAGGATGAACAACTCTTCAATGGCGGTGTCCCCCATCGCCAGGCAACCGACGGACGCCGTTCCGCCGTGAATGTAAATGTCGCTGCCCGCGTCCAGGCGCCCATCGGCGGCGGCCTTCTGGAGATCGAAATTGTTGGGATAGTTCAGCCGCAGGGAAACGTGATAGTTGCTGTTGGGATTGACACCCTCAACACGATACACGCCCTCGGGCACCTGCCGATCCCCCTCGCGCAGCTTGGGCCCCAGTTCGCCACTCTGCCCCAGCACCGGATAGGCGGCGACAGCCCTCATAGCGCCGGACGCGTCCGCCCCATGGAGCGTGAGCGTGCGGGCGTCTTTGAAGGCCACCAGCACCACGGCGTTTGGCGGATAGGCGACACCCGCCGCTTCGAAAGCGGGCCTCATCCGCGCCCGCGCCGCATCGCCAAACTCCGCGAGGCGATCGCCGACGGTCTTTCTTCCCGACATATGTTGCACGATGCTTTCCCTATGTTGAAGTAGAACCCCGACCGTCGCGAAGATGAGCGCCCCGGTTAATAATCCGACGATCGCCACAGGCCCCCGCTTCAATTACATTCCCTCGTCGATGCCAAATTGCTTCAGGTGGTGGACGAAATGCCGGTAATGAAGTTTGCACCATTCCTCGGGACGAAGCGGACCGAAGAAGGGATGAATCCGGGTAACCAGTTTGCCCGACGCTTCGGCGGCAAAGTAGGCGTCGACCGCTTCGCGCAGGGTCTCCATCGGCCCTTCCTGAAACCATTGCTCCTTCGGAACCTCTTTGGGGCGCGGCAGGCGGATATTCTGGGGAATCTCCTTGATGCCGTTCAAGATGAGATACTTGATCACGGTCTTCGACATGAAGTTTCCCCTGAAGGGCAACTCCGGGCCTTCGCCAAGGGTGTAACCCAACGTATGGGCGAAATGGGCGATGAGTTGGCCACGATTCAAAGTGCCCCATTGAGGTTGGACGTCCTCCGGCAGGGATTCCACGCGGGAGAGCAGCGCCTCGCAGAATGGGCGATCAAAGGTCTTCATGGGGCAGTCTCCTTCCGGGCCTCTTTAGGCGTGCCACGAAACGTCCGGTTACCTTGAACGGAATCAGGTCTGGGGAAACATCGAGAGTTAAGTCGGTTCGGACGGACGCCGGGTGCCACCCACACCCGGCGGAGCGCAGCGGGGGAGGATGTGGGTGAAGTGACTTTGCTCATTTTAAATCCCTCCAAAATGGTGAAACACTGGTTGCGTGACGATCAGACCCTATTTCAAGCACGTCGTCCAATCCCCCACATTCTCCCGCGGCGGAGCCGCCCCGAGTGTGAATGGCACCCGAAGGCGGCATTGTAATTTCCGGATATGCCGAGAACATTCTGCCTCATGGCACCCTCCACCGACCAAACTGGCCCCAGCATCACCCCCCAGAAACATCCCCCGAATAAAAAACGCGCTCTTCCCCACTGTCCAGCCGAAGCACAAGCGCCCCCTGCTCCGAATACCCCAGGAAAATCCCCGCCGTGTGCTTCTCTCCATCGCGAACACGCAGGGGCGTTCCCACCGCCGCGCTGCGCCGCTGGTAGCCGTCGCGAATACCGACGAATCCCTGGCCTGCCCAGGCGTTCAACGGCCCGACGAGTGCATCGAGCAACCGAGACAGCACCGCCTCGGTCTCAAACGTGGACCCCGTCTCCAGCGCGAGCGAGGTCACGGGCTGGTCGATGGCCACTGCCCCTTCGCTGCCCATGTTGACGTTCAACCCTATTCCAGCGACAACGACCGTTTTTCCCGCTACCCCCACGCGCTCACAAAGGATCCCCCCGATTTTCTTTCCCTCTACCAGCACATCGTTGGGCCACTTGATGTTTGGCGAAACATGGGGCTCCAGCGCATCGCAGATGCCGACCGAAATCGCCTGGGCCATGGAGGGCACAAATTCCGGTGCGACCGGAGCGTTCCACAAGAACGACAGGGTTATATTCTCCTGCGGCGCGGCGATCCAGCTTCGCTGCTGCCGTCCACGCCCCGCCGTCTGCGCCCGCGCTGCGACCACGGCACCGTGGGGCGTCTCCGGGTCGCTTTTTGCCCGCTCAATCAGGAAGGTGTTCGTGGAAGGCAGTGAATCGTGCCACTCGACAGGCAGGAATTGAATGGTGGATGAAGAAATGGGGACTCTCCTCGCGCGTCGCGCGGCCGCAATTGCACGGGTGCGATCATAGCACGATTCGCGCGATCGGTAACGCGGCGCGGGCACGTTTGCCCTCAGAAATTGAATGAGGGGCACACACGGGTCTAACAGGGTAACCCTATGCTTTCGGGGCGGGTTGTCTGGGTGCCTGTGCCCTTATCACAGAAAAGCTGTATCCCCCCGGGCCCTGCGACGTTTCATCGTGCGATACATCCAAAGGAGACGAATATCATGTTGCGGAGAAAGGGATTTACCCTGATCGAGCTGCTGGTGGTCATTGCCATCATCGGCATCCTGGCGGCCATTCTGCTGCCCGCCCTGGCACGGGCTCGCGAAGCGGCCCGTCGCGCAAGCTGCCAGAACAACCTGAAGCAGATGGGCACCATCTTCTACATGTACTCTTCGGAGTCCAAAGGCCAGAAATATCCGCCCAACCACCTCTGGGACGAGTTTCGCGCCGGCGCTCCCCTGGTTCCGGGCCTGTCTAACTGCGACCGCAGGTATTCCGCCAAGTTTCAGCAGTGCCCCGACGGTCCGTCGATCTATCCCGAATACTTGACGGACGTGCTGACTTGGCGATGCCCGTCGGACGCTGACGGCGACGATTGGTATGATGGCCGATTCAACTTGAGCAACGATCCGAAGCAGGGAATAGACTCCTGCGATCTCGAAAACAAGTCGTACCTGTACTATGCCTGGTACTGGCCGGACAATCTCCTCCTCAATGACCCTTCCCGTGTGAACGCGGGCGACTTCAACGCCAGTCCCACCACCGGAGACTTCAATCCCGCGTTTACGCTGGCCATGAAGAACTTCATCCTCACCAACATCCAGACGAACTGGGGTGTGAACAACGACCCCTCCTACATCAACCAGGAATTCGGCGGTTCCAAACTGATCCGCCAGGGTTTCGAGCGATTCTTCATCACGGATATCAACAATCCCGGCAGCAGCGCCCAGGCGGCGAGCACCATTTTCGTAATGTGGGACGACTCGGAAAACTCCAACAACATGAACCACAAGCCGGGCGGCGGCAACGTCCTGTACCTCGACGGCCATGTGGAATTCATTAAGTATCCCGGCAAGTCACCGTTGTCCCGGGCCTACACGGAATTCCAGTATAACTACGATGAAACGGCTGCGCCTTTCGGCTGGCTTCAGTAGGCAGTGATTCTCCGGGGAAGGTCCTTCGCGGGCCTTCCCCGGTTCTTTGTTGACAGGCTTGTCTGAAGGCTGTCCTATCGTGTTATTATGGCCCCGGTGCCTGAAGGGGTGTTGTTGGGGACACGACGAATAGGCGCCTGGTCCGCCCGTGGCCGCGTCGATACGCCGATGGGACCGCGCCCACACCGCGTGCAACTGGACCGCGCACGCCCCAATTTGAGGAGAATGCACCATGGCTGGAAAGAAAGACATCGTACGGGACGTACTTGACCTTGCCGGGGATTTCGTGATCAAGCGCAAGGGGGAATGGGACCATGATGGCTGGGAAAGCTTCGTGAAGAAGGCGGGCAAAGCGGGCGCGGACACCAGCGAATTGGGCCAGGTCAAGCTTGGCGCGCTGCTGGAAGCGGTGAACGCCATTTACTGCACCGCCGAGGAACCCGCCCCGGCCAAAGCGGAAAAGAAGGTCCGCGCGGAAAAGCCCGTCAAGGCCGAGAAGGCTGAAAAGCCCGCCAAGGCCCCCAAAGTAGCTAAGCCGAAGGACGAGTCCCCCGCCAAGCCCGCGAAGAAGAAGGCCGCCAAGCCAGTTGCCGAGGACTGAATTTCTCCCCTGGCTCGTCGAATAAACGGCCGTGGTGTGCGGTATACGAGGTGGAGGAACGCCATCCCATGAGCCGCATCAACTACACCGACGAGGCCACCGTGCCCTGCTCAGAAATCCATCGGGTGCCCGAAAGGGCGCCCTTTTTGCTTCGAGCGAGTGGGATCGTGCAATGGCCCTGAGCAGCAGTCAGGGTTTCCGCTGTCCCCAGTGCGGCGCGCGCCATGTCTGGGTGGTGGACGATTGCGACGTCTGCGGTTTTCGTTCCGAGGCTTCTCTGGGCTGGGAGCGGGAAGGCAAGCGCCAGGAGCGACGAGCTTTGTTCACGGGCTGGAGTTGGTGGGACTGGTGGTGCCTGGGTGACATCTGCGAGCTGTTTCTATGGCTCGCCCGAGTCATATTTGGTGCAATCCGGGCGGTCCTGTCACCATGAAGATAATGCGTTGCCCGGAATGTGGTGAGCGCGCCCCGCGCTATGCACGACGTTGCGGATCGTGTGGTCAACGGCTGGCACCTTCACGCTCAGCAGAAACGTCGCTGGGTGGAAATCCGGTGGATACGCTGGACCCATTGGATTTGCTCCATGGATGCTTCATATCCGTCGATATCGTCTTCCTCGTGCTCTTCATCCTTGGAGCGATCTTCGCTGCTATTTTCGGGCTATTTTGATCCACGACGGTAATGTCCGTGCCTGCTCCGAAAAACACCCACGCCTCGTTCCCACGGTCCGCCGTGGGAATGCATACCGTTCCGCTTCGCGGAACAGACTTCGCGACATGAGCCGGTGTTACTTTCATCGTTGGCGATGACGCAAATGCATCATAAGCGAGCTGCCACAGTGAATGAATGCGCGTGACCTGACTTCCTAAAAACTTGTTCCGCGGGAGCGGAACCGTATGCATTGCCACGGAGGACCGTGGTAACGAGCTCCAAGCGTGTGGCGCTACTCGCCACGATTCTCTATGGGTACAGTTCCCGATTGGGCTTTCGCCACGATTCCATGCTTTAGACACGTGTCAATCGGCAACTGTCCCCTACGCGTAAATCTCGCCGCCCTTTTCCTTGAACTCCGCCGCCTTGGACTGCATGCCTTCTTCGATGGCTGCGGATTCGTCGGCGAGACCGAGTTTGGCGGCGTAGTCGCGGACCTGCTGGGTGATTTCCATGGAGCAGAATTTTGGTCCACACATGGAGCAGAAGTGGGCGATTTTCGCGCCTTCGGCGGGCAGGGTCTCGTCGTGGAAGCTCTTGGCCTTTTCCGGATCGAGGGCCAGGTTGAACTGGTCTTCCCAGCGGAATTCGAAGCGGGCCTTGCTCAGGGCATTGTCGCGGATCTGCGCACCGGGGTGTCCTTTGGCCAGGTCGGCGGCGTGGGCGGCGATCTTGTAGGTCACCACGCCCTCGCGCACGTCGTCTTTGTTGGGCAGGCCGAGGTGTTCCTTCGGCGTGACGTAGCAGAGCATGGCGGTGCCGTACCACCCGATCATGGCCGCGCCGATGCCGGAGGTGATGTGGTCGTAGCCGGGTGCTATATCGGTGGTCAGCGGGCCGAGGGTGTAGAAAGGCGCTTCGCCGCACCACTCCAACTGCTTCTCCATGTTTTCCTTGATCATGTGCATAGGGACGTGGCCGGGGCCTTCGTTCATCACCTGCACATCCTTCGCCCACGCGCGCTGGGTCAAGTCGCCCTGCACCTTGAGCTCGCCGAACTGGGCCTCGTCGTTCGCGTCATAGAGCGAACCGGGACGGAGCCCGTCGCCGATGGAGAAGCTGATGTCGTAGGCCGCCATGATGTCGCAGATGTCGTCCCAGTGGGTGTAGAGAAAATTTTCCTTGTGGTGGGCCAGGCACCACTTCGCCATGATGGAGCCGCCGCGGCTCACGATGCCCGTCATGCGCTTGGCCGTCAGCGGCACGAAGCGCAGGAGCACACCGGCATGGATCGTGAAGTAATCCACGCCCTGCTCCGCCTGCTCGATGAGGGTGTCGCGGAAGAGGTCCCACGTGAGGTCTTCCGGCGCACCGCCCACCTTCTCCAGCGCCTGGTAGATCGGCACGGTGCCAATGGGCACGGGCGAATTGCGCAGGATCCACTCGCGGGTCTCGTGGATGTTCTTACCCGTGCTGAGGTCCATCACGGTGTCCGTGCCCCAGCGGATCGACCACACCATCTTCTCCACTTCTTCTTCGATGGAGCTGGTGACGGCGGAGTTGCCGATGTTCGCGTTGATCTTCACCAGGAAGTTGCGCCCGATGATCATGGGCTCCAGCTCGGGGTGGTTGATGTTCGCGGGGATGATCGCGCGGCCACGGGCCACCTCATCGCGCACGAATTCCGGCGTGATGGACTTGGGCGTGTTCGCGCCCCAGTTCTGGCCGGGGTGCTGCTGCTTGAGCATCTCCAGGGCCAGTTCGTGGCGCTCGTTCTCGCGAATGGCGATGTATTCCATCTCCGGCGTGATGATGCCGCGCCGGGCATAGTGCATCTGCGTGACGCACTGGCCCGCTTTCGCCTTCAGGGGCTTGCGCGAGCGGTGGAAGCGCAGGTTCTCCAACGCGGGATCCTGTTCGCGCTTCAGGCCGTAAAGGCTGGTGATGGAGGGCAGTTCCTCCACATCGCCGCGCTCCAGGATCCACTTCAGGCGCAGTGGGTCGAGGCCCTTGCGCACGTCGATGTCGATATTGGGGTCGGAGTAGGGCCCGGAGGTGTCATAGACCGTCACGGGGGGATTCAGCCCCGCCACGCCGTTGTTGCGCCCCGCTTCGGTAGCCGACAGCGTAATTTCGCGCATGGGCACCTGAATCGACGGATCGGAGCCCTCCACATAGATCTTTTTCGAGTTCGGGAAGGGCTTCCGCGTGATGCGGGCCTCTTCCTGGCCTTCGGCGAAAACCTGATAGTCAGTGGGCGAAACAGCCATGGGGGGAACCTCCGGATTCGGGTATGCGTAAACGCTACAGGGCGGCTGGGTTAGCGGCCGGCGGGCGTGTGCGTGCGGTACTGAAACAAAAGGGCGGGACAGGGTATTCCACCGCAGCCCTTTCGGTCCGGGTATCATGACACCCAAACGCCTGAAATTTCAATGTTTATGGCCAAATTTGAAGGGGCTTGACCGCGATCAAACACAATGCGCTCATGTCTATACTCAGGAGGAAGGTTCTATTCAACTAAATCCAAGCTACTCCACCGGCTCTGCCGGTGAGAATTCATTAGGCTCTGCCGTTCCGCCGTTGTAACCGATGATGCGCGAACGACTCGGGCCTGAATAGCAACAAGTATTTGAAGAAATGACTGTATTAGCTCCATAGGAGCGGTATATCGTAGCCCAGGGTGAAGCGAGGTACGAGCGAACCCTGGGTATCGGATGCCAAAAGTCCAGAGCCCCAGCGGGGCGGCATAGGAGAACGTGGGAGTTAGTCCCCGGTCTTCTATGCCATCCCTTCGGGATTCAAGAGTTTTGGGCCAGGTGACCCAGGGTTCGCTCGTACCCGCCTTCGGCGGGTCCACGACCTTCACCCTGGGCTACGATATGCCGTCCCTTCGGGACTAGAACGTAAGAAATCGATTTGCATGTGTCAGTGTGTTCGGCCCCTTTTAGGGGCCTTCCTCATACCACCGGTTCTACCGGTGGTTACTGATTGCTTGACGCGCAAGCTGCGGCGGCCCAACGATTGGATGATATCACTGCAGTCATACCCTGCTGCCGTTACGCGCAGCGTTGGCCGTTTACTCACTCGACTGGTATGAAGTCGATCGAGCGCGGCACGACGCGTGTGTCATGGCAGGAATCGCACAGCCAAATCCCTTGGCCATCGGTCCACCCTTCCGGCACCCCACCGTGTCCGATTTTCTCGCGGCAGAGTTCACAGTGCTCATGATCCCACCCACCGGGGATTAGCGTGCCGCCCTCTCGCTCGGGCTCAGCCTTCATTATGATTCGCCGGCCGTCGGTACAATACTGCACAGCGTCGACGGGCCGAAATGTCTCTCGATGCCACGTTCGTGCGCGGTCAAGCACGAGTTCCGCCTGCCAGCCCCAATAGTCGTCGAAAAACGGATAGGACGCACCAACCGTGAGAGCAGCAACATCTCCGTCCTGCTCAACGCGCACGCGGACGGCACCCGTCGACTTGTCGACCAGCACGAAGTGCCCCAACACAAAGCGGTCCCCCACCCGGAGCGCCAACTCCCGTCCCTCGCCGACCCATTCTGATGGTTCCACCCTGCCGATGCATTCCGCATCAACGATAGCCTCAATCGCGAACTCAGGGAATTTCTTTGGCATCGCCAATCAGCCTAACGCCGCGAAGGAGTCGCGAGCAAGAGTCGCAGGTCAGATGTAACTGGAACCGTAACGCAACGAAGTGACAGGGATACGATTGGCGAAAGGCGACCTCATGCTAATGAACGCCCACACCATCAAAATAGAGCTCCGTAAGAGCGGTATCTGAGTACTTTGTTCCAGGGTAGACACTCAATATGGTGAACCGAAGCACCAATGGCTTCGTCGAATCCGGCGGTTCGATCACTCCCAGTTCGAAACTCTGCTGGGCCGATAGGTCCTCTAGCTTCAATGTGGCGTAAGGCGTTTCATTCACAGTCAATCGTAATTCTTTAATTCTCGAATTCGCCTTCCAGAGCTTTTGGGATTTGACCATTCCGTTAAAAACTCGGATAGTAGTGATTCTTGGCCTTTGGGGCGGCAGCTCGTACTCGATCCACTCACCAATACCAGTGCCCTCTTTTCCCTCCACCCATGCTGTCGCGAGGCTGTCGTCATGCGCATTGGTTGCCAGGTACGTGAGTTTTCCTTGAGGCATGAGCTCCGAAGATGCTCGAACAGCGGTAACTTGTCCGCCACAGTACCAGCTACACCCATTCCCAGTTATGGCAAAGAAATCTTCACCGTCAGCAAAAGACTCTCCCTTTTCATACCGCATTCTTGCCTCGGTGCTAAGATCTCTCGTTTCGCCGATTTTCGGCGAAATCACTCGCAAGGCTCCGGCAACGATTGTCTTGGATTGCAGGAAAAGTGTGAAAACAAGAGTAGCAAGTATAACCTGACTTAGTCTCATATGCCTCCACTGGCCCAGATGACCCAACATCAGCGCCCCGACCCACAAGGTGTTACGACTACAACCTGAACACGATGGTCGAGTTCGCTGCTGCGCGTGGTCAAACGGTGTTGTCTGCTACGTTCGGTCTAAAAAATCCAAGTATCAAAGTTATGGCCGCATTCCGGAGGTACAAGGACACTACGTATTCCCTAATATGCGCCACTCTATCGCTCCACGTCAAGACCAAGCTCGCTGGGTTATCGGGCACATATTCTTCTGGATCAACGTCCTCCGACTCACCGATTCAATAAATCGGTACATTTGCCCCACCTCGTCTCAATTCCCCTCTGCAGGCGCAGCCTGAATCACGTAGCCTTCGGGCATTTTCAGTGTTCCCCAAACAGCTTCCCGCAGGATCTCCCCACCTTCGTTATAGGGGAATTTCGAGCCTCTCAACCAAGCCATGCCCTCGACATGTCCATCCATGTAAAGCACATTGGCATGGGCCAATGCCGATGGCAATAATGCACGGGGATGTTTCAGGTCTTCATGCAGCACCACAATCTGCGCCCGAATGGTCGACGACTCGCCCGCGTTTCCAATGTCGCGACGATAGTACATGTATGCCTCTTCCTCAAGAATTGGGACAAATGTACCATTTGGAAGGCGAAGCTTCTTTCCGCTTGGATACTCCATTTCCCAATGCGCTGAGCTCTCTGCCTTACCGGATGCCAGCTTATCCGCTAAGGCAAGCGTTGCCAGTCGAAAGCGCATGTTGTGAATATGCGGTGTATACTTCTCCGTCACCCACACAGACCGCCCCCAACTCTTGAACTCTTCGGGAACGTAATCTTCTGGTTCGGCATCCTCCGACCGGTCCCTGGATGCGAACATCAAATCGGACAAGGCCCAGCCATAGTAATAGTAAGGCGACCCGAGCAATTCACAAGGGTCCACTGCGCCGTTGCCGCTGAAGCCTTCCACCCGTTTCCACCGGGGATTGCCTGTCCTGCCCTCGTCCCAGACCTCCACCGCAGTCTTGCCGTGCTCGAAGGAAGGACAGACAAACAGGTCATGGTCGGACAGATACTCAGGAAAAACGGCGGCGAAGTCCATGGCGCCGCTGAAGGGTTGGATGGCCCCGTCGCAGTCCTTTGCCTTCACCGGGGGAAACCTCTCGCCCTTGGACTCGGCGGTATACATGCCCATCGCCTGACCGATCTCTTTGAGATTCGCCTGACACGACCTGTAACGACGCTCCTCCGCCAGACGCGGCCACAGACCCACCGTAAGCAGGATGAGAATGGCCACAAGAACCATCACCACGAAAAACTCTTTACGCGAGAGTTTTCGACCTCTGATTCTCGTTTTGTTGAGACGCATCATCATTTGTCCCCATATTCGCCGCGCACCACAACCCGATTATCCCACGCGCGCAACCGTGACCGGTACTGTATTCTACGAGAAGGCGAGCCTCGATTCACCAACGTTGACTTGACTTAAGAAACGTTCCGGGTAGGCCCAGCGGTTTCCCGCCGGGCCCCCCACAGAGCCGGACGTGAACAATTAATTCATCCGGTTCCTCGGTGACCAGCGCGTCGGCACGACGCTGGCGCATGGCATTGCTGCCCTTAGACGGTCAAAATTGGTGGATTATCCTTGGCGTCGGCAATGGGAGCTTCTGTCTCAGCTTTTCAAACATTTCCCAGGTGATGACGTGCTTGCGGTCGCGCCGACTCAGCCAGAACCTCCACGCATACCTCACGTGGCGGTAGTAGACTTGCATCAGTTCGCAATTGGCCCGCAGGCCGTAGTACTGGTAGTGCCCTCGTAGCTTCTGGCAGAGGGTTTTGTGTTGCTCCACGATGGGCCGGTGCATATTCGCCCGGCACCATTGCCATAGGGCCTTCATGACCCGTTTCAGCCGTGTACGCATCGTCTTGCGCTTGATGACCCAGTAGCCTCCGCGTGATGTCGCCCAGTAGTGGGTAAATCCGAGAAAATCGAATGTGCCGTTCCCACATTTCGGGGAGCCTTTGCCCCCCGGGCTTCCGAACTTCACCAGCTTCGTCTTTTCCGGGTGGATATTCAGTCCGTAGCGCCCAAATCGCTGGGGGAGGACGGCAAGAACCCGGCGTGCGTCGCTTTCGTACTCGCAGCCGATAACGAAGTCGTCGGCGTAGCGGATGAGAAAGGAGCGCCCTTCGAGCCGGGGCTGTACCTCGTTTACGAACCATTCGTCGAGTACGTGGTGGAGGTAGATGTTACTCAGCATGGGCGAGATGACCCCGCCCTGCGGGCTCCCCGTTTCCGGGTACGTCAGTTCCTGACCTTCGAGCACGCCCGCATTCAGCCACTTGCCGATGAAGCGCAGTACTCCGCCGTCGTTGACCCGCCGCCGCAGGATGTCCCGCAGATGGCCATGGTCAAGATTATCGAAGAATCCACTGATATCCGCATCTACTATCCATCCGGTGTTCTGCGCCAT
The DNA here is from genome assembly GCA_942492815.1 of Candidatus Hydrogenedentales bacterium. GTDB lineage: Bacteria > Hydrogenedentota > Hydrogenedentia > Hydrogenedentales > JAEUWI01 > JAEUWI01. The sequence goes on from OW818658.1 coordinate 2,776,929, forward strand.
ACATTGTTCGCGCAACGCGCGAACCGCATGGTGGGCACTGCGGTTGGGGCGGAAGCCGTAGGAGAAGTCGTGGAAATCCTGTTCGTAGACCGACTCCAGCAGCATGGTTACCGCCCGTTGGACTATCTTGTCCTCGAAGGCGGGCATCCCGATGGGACGTTGCGCCCCGCCTTCCTTGTCCAGCCACTTGCGCTTCACCGGCGGGGCCTTGTAGTGCCCCGAACGCATCCGCGCGTGCAGCGACCGCAGGTTCTCCCCGAGGTGGACAGCGTAGTCTTCCGCCGTCACCCCGTCCACCCCCGGAGCCGCATCTTGTCGCGTCCGCCGGAAGGCTTCAAAGAGAAACTCCACGTCGATGTTATGCATCAACGTGGTGAACACCGTGTCCGGATATCGGACCGCCTGTTCCGCAATTGCATGAAGTTTCGTTGATACGGTTTCTGACCTCGGTGTGTCTTCCATAGTTCCTTCCATACATCGCCATGCCCGGCTTCACCTTCCCTGCAGTGGGTCCCGTGGGCCTTGGTTCCCCACCTTTCCGGTCCGCGTGTTCCCGCGCGCCATCGGTACTACGTTCAGCTAAGACTGCCGCCGTCCCGTCCCGAGTCGCTTCGCGTCACGCTCGCTTCCCGGTACCTTGCCATGCGCTCCCTTTTTCTTCGCTCGCATGCGGAAGGAAGCTTCCCGCAGGCGACAGGTCGATTGGTAAACCGGGCAGGACCTTATTCCCGGCATGTCGGCAAGGAGAACGACGGCTCTCCCAAGTTCCCGAGTTACCCCTGTGAATGCATGCCCCGGTCTTAGACCCCGGTGGTGAATGCGGCGCTCGCCATGGCGCGCCGCAAACTGCTGCCTTCCGCACTGTGGCAGGGTGTCGGCGTTCCCGCGCACCAAAGCGCGGTTATCCCATCGGTCCACAACGTCAACTATTTCGGGGCTCAATGTCACGGCCTGCATTCTCGCTACACCCGGCTCCACACCCCCTGTCGCCAGGACGCATGCGGGTTCGCTACCGGCCTGCTGGCTAAGCGTTGGCCGGGTGGGAATTGAGATCCGTCTCGCACCCACTGAGTAACAACAACCAATTTCATGGACTCCTTTCTGTCCATTCCCAAGGTTTCGGATTTATCTTGGCACAAGCCACACGATTGCGAGGTACGAGCATTCGTGTGCCTGTTGTAAATGTAACGTGATACATCAGACCATCTCCAGAACGGGCGGCGGGTCTGGACACCTTCTCTCGGGAACAAATCGCCCGGTTTGGACCCACTTTCGAGACCGAGGCGTTGCCGCGACTGGCACACGAATGCTCGTACCTCGCAATCGTGTGGCACGTCTGGTAGGTCCAATCGCAGATTCAACCCCTGATGCTTTGCCCCGTTCCGATCTCTTCGATTCGCCATTCTCTATTCTCAATTCCCCTTGATCTCCGCTGCCTCCCTGTGCCACGCTCTTCCGGTCAACCCACACCCATTCCGGAGTCCCTCCCCATGCCCAAAATCTTCGTCACCCGCCGTCCGCCGGAGAGCGCCATCGCCCTGTTGCACGAGGCCTTTGCGAATGAAGATGTTTCCATCGCCCTTTATCCCGAAGATCGCCCTATCCCTCGCGAAGTGCTGCTGGAAGGCGTGAAGGGCGCGGATGCGATTCTCTCCATGCTGACGGAGCCGATGAACGCGGAGGTCTTTGAGGCCGCCGGGCCGCAGCTCCGGATCGTGGCCAACATGGCCGTGGGGTACAACAACATCGACGTGCCGGCGGCGACGGAGCGCGGGATTGCGGTGTCGAACACGCCGGACGTGCTGACGGAGACGACGGCGGATCTGACTTTCGCGCTGATCCTGGCGACGGCGCGGCGGCTCTGCGAGTCGGAGCATTTCCTGCGCTCGGGCCAATGGTCGAGCTGGTCCCCCACGTTCATGCTGGGCATGGACGTCTATGGCAAGACCCTGGGCATCTATGGCCTCGGCCGCATCGGCAAGGCCGTTGTGCGGCGCGCGAAGGCCTTCAACATGAAGGTACTCTACCACTCGCGGACGCAACTGCCCGCTGCGGAAGAAGTGGGCCTCGGCCTGACCTATGTGGACTTCCCCACGCTGCTGGCGGAGTCGGACATCATTTCGCCCCACTGCCCACTGACGGACGAAACGCGCCATGTGTTCAACGAGGCGGCCTTCAAAGCGATGAAGAAGTCCGCGATCTTCGTCAACACCACCCGCGGCCCCGTGGTGGACGAGGCGGCCCTCGCGGCGGCCCTGCACTTCGGCGATATCTTCGCGGCGGGCTTGGATGTCTACGAGGAAGAGCCGAAAATATGCCCGGAACTGTTGACCGTCAGCAATATCGTGCTCCTGCCCCACATCGGCAGCTCCACGCTGGAGACCCGCTCCGCCATGGCCAACCTCGCGGCGGAGAATATCATCGCGCTGCTGAAGGGCAACACGCCGCCGACCTGTGTGAATCCCGGGGTGCTGTAGGGACGTACCGCCGCAGGGGCGCCTGGTCAGATCCAGGTGAACAATCACCTACAACATGCTCCCGACTGGGTGAAGCCTACTCAAGGGCGGCGGCATGTCCCCGTGGATGCTGAAATCTAGACGCGAGTCATTTCGAAGTCCACCTACCCATCCCCTGGGACAGGCACGCGCGATGGCGGGCCTTGTGCACTATTGGGGTTGCCCGAAAGTTGCAGCGTGGCGCTCGCTCGCAGCCGTGGCGTGCGCGCGTCCGTCCCCTCACTCCCCCAATGCCATCGTCAATTGTGCGATCCGCCCGCGGTGCATGCGGAACAACCACTCATCCGCCGGTGTGTGCCAGATCCTGCGATTGCCCTGGGCGCGGAAGTCACGGGATTCGATGAAGGCGGGCGCGGACATCTCCATCACATCCACTGTGGCGATGCGCAGGACGTCTTCCGCTTCCTTGACGATTTTGGCTTTCTCCGGATTGTCGCGGTGGGCCTCGATCCGCTCTTTGAGCATGGCCATGGCGGCGACGTCCTCCAGACCATCGCGGAGGGCCTCCCAGCGGACGCTGGAGACGGGCATTTCGCCGGGGTAGACCAGGGCGTATTCATCGTTCTTGTCGGCGTTGGCGAGCCAGTGGTCGGCCTGGGTAGTGCTGAAGGTCCACATGCCGATGCCGTCGAGGCCGAAGTGCCACGCGCGCCAGGCGTTGGCGCGGTTGTAGGCCAGGGGCGAGAGGGACTTGACCTGGGACACGCATTCGTAGGACCAGACGGGCTTGTCGGAGTCCATGATGCGCTGGATGCGCGGATCATCCACGAGCAGGCCGGTGACGAGGCGCATGTTGGGACACCACACATCCACCAGCGGATCGATGCGCTCGAAATCCCGCCAGGAAAGGCCGGGCACGGGGTCGGTGTAGATTCGGAATTTCGGATCGGCCTCACGAAAGAGCTCCGCCGCGTCCACATAGATCGGCACGCGCGGACCGTAGTCCAGTCCCGGTTCGTCCACGGGATAGAGGGCGTAGTCGCCATAGTCCCAGCCAAGCGCTTTCAGGTGATCGCGGACCTGGTGGAGATAGGCCACTTTGACGGCGCGCTTGCCGTCCTCGGGAAATCCTTCGGCCCAGGTGATGGGCGGTTCCGCCACCTGAAGCAGCAGTTCGCCACGCCCTTTCAGGCGATCCAGCTCGGCATCGAGCGCGGCCCAGTCAATGGCGAGTGCCCCACTGGCATCGGCAGTCGCCGTCGGCACCGTGGTGCGCGGGAAGACGTTGACGCCATGCTCGCCCATGCCATCCAGCACCGCCTCGGGGTGATTCGGGAACCACTGATTGGGGATGTAGTCCCACGTGCAGAGCGTGAGGGGGAACTTTTCGGGCATGCTTAAGAAGGTTACGTGGATTACTAACGGGAGCGCCTTCGATTCACCCCCACCGAGTGGCTGAATCACTATTTTTCCGAGGTAAAACCCCGCTTCGGTGTCTTTCGTGTCTGCTGTCAACCAAACTTTTGCAGCGCGTTTCCCCGGAATCTGCAGCAACCCTGAATCGCCGAGTTCAACCAGCGCATCTGCGGCCTCCTCTCCATTTACGGTCCCCACAGTCATTTGTTCGCGCAACATCAATGTCCCGCCAAAGCGCTTTCCGTCAGAGCGGACCGGCCACTCGATCGAAGCACGGACACGTGCCGATGAGTCATCTCCACGCGCGACGACGAATGCCGCATGCCAGACTTCGCGCTGGTAGAGGACGGCGGATGTCACGACGGGGCCGTCAGGCAAGTTGTCATAGTCATCTGAAAACTCGCTCGATTCCCCGCAACCGGAGGACAGGGCCGAAGCGAATTTTCTTTGATCGCCATCTGCAAGCGTCGGGTTCAAACGTGTGGGATCAAACTCACCATAGGCGACGGATGACCACAAGTCAAGGTTGGAGAGTGCGACTGGTTCCTCCTCCGATGTCAGGGGCACTGCCGTCGCTTCGCGTATGAACCATCCATTGGCTCGCTCTACGCTTATCTTCGCTCTTGTTGATTCGATCTGATTATGCAGTGGCATTTCAACAAGAGATCGGGCAGTCAACGCTCCTGATATTTCCGTCGCCTGGCCGTCTTTCGTTACAGTGAGATTTACCCGAAGCAACGCGCCGTCGCTGTTGTCTACATAAAACGCGGGAAGGTCCGCGCTTCGTTGTCTTGGCACGAATTCAGCCCAAACTTTCGAATAGTCATCGCCCGCACCATAAGGCGCCACCGGCAGCCCCGGACGAAACCGGTGTGCCAGCAACACATTACTGAAAACCACCACGTCGCTCTCCCCGGCTTTCGCGCCGGGCACGAGCACGGGCGAGGCGTTGACCGCGCCGCTGAGGCGCACTTCGTCGATGAGCAGGCCCTCGGTATTGAACACGAGAAGCCGCTGGTCGTAGGTCGCCACGAGTACATCGAGGGTGCCATCGCCGTTCGCATCGACCACGAGCGGCCGTGCGCGGTTCTTGGTGTCGAAGATATGGGTCCATGCGCGCGTGCCGTCGGGCTCGATGGCGTGTAGATTGCCCCAAACGCCGGTGCAGAGAATCAGCGGCGCTTTGTCTTTTCGCGGCAGGAAAGTGATGGAGGTGTCGATCTCACCGCCCACTTTCGCTTCCCACGCGATTTCGCCGCCGGGGTTCAAGGCGAAGAGGGAGCCCGCACGGGTGCCACAGAGGATTCGCGTGCTTTCGGGCGTGGCGAAGACGTCCGGCTGGGAGATGACCTCGCCGCCCAGCGCGCGCTGCCACTGCACCACACCGCCAATATCCAGCGCGAAGAGGGTTTCGCCCGCCGAGGCCAAGAATAGCGTCTTACCCGCAGGATCGGTCCAGGGCTTCACCATAGCGCGACTTGGCCCGCTCTCCAGCGCGGTCGACCACGCCACCGCACCCGTGGCATCCAGCGCGGTGATTTTCCCCGAGGCATCGCCGATGACCACGAGTGTTTTGCCGCCCTCCTCCACCACGGCGGGCACCGCACGGGACCACGTGGTCTCCGCGCCGAGGGCATGCTGCCAGACGACTTCCCAGGCGCTGTCCAGCGCCACGAGATTCCCTTCCACACTGCCGAAGACGACCAGCGGGCCCTCCGGGCGAAAAAGCTGCACGGGCTGGGAGGTCCAGCGCCCTTCGGGCAATTGGGCGACCATTCCGTCCTGACCCGCCCCCATGGGCGTGCCGTCGGCCTCCCAGAGCAGCACCTGGCCGCCGAGATTCACCGACAGGACCTCCACCGCACCGTCATCATCGAGATCGGCCACCAGCGGCGTGGCCTCCGTGCGATACTGGGCCGCGGGGCGGGTCCAGGCCAATTCCATGGCGGCGGCGGGCGACACGGCGGCGACTAGAAGGAGTATAGCAAAGGAAGATTGAAACGGTTTGCGCATGGGGTCCTCTCCGGTCGAGCACTGGCTTTCCGAGGGAAATTCTAACCGCCCTCTCGACCTCCCACGAGCGTACACCGTGCGGGCTGCGGGTGTCCAACGCGGGCTGGGAACGCGGCGGCTAAAGAGAGATGGGGTACGACCTGACGGAGACCGGGTAGTGCGATCCCTTGTTAGAACGGTCGCGGATTATCCGAAGCTTTACCCGAGCTTTGCCGTAGTGTTGCTTCGCTATGGTGAAATGCCTTTTCACCTGAATGTTCCGATGGATTCACGGCTTGCTTTGGCGAAAGTGAGGAACGATGTCCCCCAACCTGCACAATACTTTGAGCGCGCCGCTGTACCCGTCCGCTCACATGAATCACAAGTCGAGCCGCGCGCACTTGCGGTGGGGCGTTGTATTGGCCGGGGGCGAGGGCACGCGGATGCGCCCCCTGATTCACTCGTGGCTTGGCGCGCACTACCCAAAGCAATACTGCACCTTCGTCGGGTCGCGCTCCATGTTCCAGCACACGGTTGATCGGGCGCGATCCGTCGTCCCGAAGGAACATGTCCTGTCGATTATCGGCCCCGGCCACCGCAAATTTCTGGCGGGCTCCGTGGATGCCGCGGAGCTTGGACCAGTACTCGAACAGCCGGGCAATCTGGGCACGGCGCCGGGGGTGTTTCTGCCCCTGGCCTATGTGCTCGCGGACAACTTGGATGCGACCGTAATTCTCCTGCCTTCAGACCACTTTGTCCATCCCGAGGAACGCTTCTGCGGCCTGATGCTGGATGCCTTTGCGCTGGCAGAGAGCTTTCGCGACAAAATTGTGCTCGTGGGCGCGGTTCCCGATCGCGCTGAGACCGAGTATGGATGGATCGACCCGGGGCGGGCGCGGACCGAAGGGGCACCCGCCGCGATCTGTCGGGCGATGGAAGTCACGCGCTTTCAGGAAAAGCCCGATCTCGAAGAAGCGCGCGCCTTGTTACGACAGGGCTGTTTGTGGAACACCATGATCGTGGCCGCAAGCGCGAAAACCCTGTGGGCCCTGGGCCGGCTGTGCCTGCCTGAGATGATGGGTAATTTCGACGCGTTTCTTACGGTGCTGCGGGCGGTGCGCGAACGGCGTCTCGACCCCTGTTGGGAGTCAAGGGCACTGGAAGCCCTCTACAGCGGTATGGCACCCGCCGACTTTTCGAAGGATATCCTCCAGCACGTGTCCGCACAAAGCATGGTCCTGCGAATGGAAGGCGTCGATTGGTGCGACTGGGGAAACCCGCAGCGCGTGGCCGAATCTCTATCGCGATTGGGCCGTCGCCCACTCTTCGATTTCAGGCACCTTGCGTCTGCGTCGGCAGCGATGACATGCGAAGGATTCGCCTGAGATGAGCAAGACCGTACCGGCGAATTCCATGGAACTGTACGAGCAGACGATCCTGTCGTACGCGGCACTGTGCTATGCGATGGCCTGCGAGCTCACCGGCAATCCGGAAGAAGCCGGCGACCTTGCGCGCAGGGAGCTTCTGCGCGTGCGGCAACTCCATGAAAACCTGGACGGGACGCTTGGAATCAAAATGGAGTTGCTGGCCGGGCTGTGGAGGCGATTCCTGGACGGGGAATTCGGACAGCCACGCGTCCCAGAGATAGACGAGCGAATAGAAGCAACAGAGAGGCCGGGAAAACGCCGACGTACGTTGCGGTACGTTCCCCGGCTCTCACAGGGTATTCGGACTCCCTTGTTGCTGTCGCGCCCTGGGGATCGCTGGCCCTTGACCCGCTACAGACCACGAGGGACGGCCGCAGGGCAAGGGCACAGCGGAATTGGGCAGCACTAGTCACTATGCCATCGCATAGGTCTTGCCCATAACCGTCGCAAACTCCATATATTCCCCGTCCAACACCACCTCCTCCCCCGTCTCCACGCAGGTCACCTTCACCACCTTCCCCGGCCACGGATTCGCCATCCGGCACGTATTCCCGGCCAGCGATTGCACCGTCACGCTCTCCACCCCTTCCTTCGTCCTGGTCGCGCTGACCACGAAGGCCCCCTGTGCGCCAAGGTTTTCGAAGCCACCTTCGAAGTCCTCCGGCACGGTGGGGAATACGCGGATCACGCCCGTGTGAGATTGGAGCACGTTGTCGATGCCGAGGCCATCTTCGGGTTTGTAGATGCCGAGGCGGCGGCGAACCGTGGTGAGGTAGCCCTGGTGGGGCTGCCAGACCTTAATCTTCTCCAGCGTGCGTTTGGCGAGTTCGATCTGCTCGGGGGGAGAATCGAGGCCAATGTCGTCGCCCCAAAAGACGGAGGTGAGGGGCACGGCGATGTTAAATTCCATGGGCGGCGCACCGGCCACGTCGGCGAAGATGGGGCCGTCGGGCGTGTCAATGGTCGGGTAAGGCGGCAGCTTCTCCGCGATCTCGCGCCAGCGCGCGGCCTCCTCACCGTTCTTGCCCAAAATTCGTGCCGCTTCGGCGGCGGCGCGGAGATGGTAGCGAATGAGGGTGATGCCGGACTGGCTGTCTTTGTTGAATTCGAGGTTGGCGGTGATGCCCCGGTGCTCGGGGGAGACCGTCGGGAAGACGTGGTAAAGGCCATCGTCCTCCAGCTTGAGATACCCCGCATAGAATCGGGCCCCCTCGCGGAGCACGGGCCAGGCGCGGTCGCGGAGGAAATCCCGGTCACCCGTGAAGCGGTAGCGCAGCCAGAAAGGCCGCGCCAGCAGCGCGGTGATCTCCAGGCTCTGTTCCCAGGTCATGTGGGTGTGAATGACGGTTTCGGCCTTGAGGGGATAGTGGACCAGCGGGTACATGGCGCCTTCGCAGCCATAGACCTCGCGGGCATTGGCCTGGGCCATGGGGAGCATGGTGAAAATCATGTCGTAGTAGGGTGCCAGGGAATCGAACTGGCGCAGGGTGCAGGGACCTGTGGCGTCGATCTCGTTGAAGTGGAAATCAGCGTGCCAGCGGCCCGAATCCTGAAAGCAGAACTTGGTGCTGTCCACAGAGCACAGGGCCACATCGCCGTAGTAGCCCGCGGGCCGCACGGTATAGGGCACTCCCCCCCACGCCTGATCGACGCTGAGCTTGCCATCGGCGGACCAGGCCCGGGCGCGGGGTCGCTGTTCGTATTCCGCAAGTTTTGCGGCGTGATCCGCCCAGAGTGCATCAGCCCCCTCGGAAGCACACTCTTTCAGCGTCTTTCGCGCATAACCCAGCGCGTTTGGCGAATCCTGGGCGGTCGTGACGGTCGCGTAGGCCGTAAACACACCGTCGAGTTGTGTGGGAGTCAACGTCGCCGCTGCCCCGGGCGATTGGTTAATGGGCGTGAAGCGCTTGAAGGTGCCGTGGTCGAGGCGGCCCTCCTTCTCGGCAATCATGGGCGTGCCCAGGCCCGCAGTGTTTTCCTGAATGGCGATGGTCGTGTCCGCGCCCTCCACTCGCAGCGCAAGCACGCTCTGGAAGCCCTCGGGGAAGGTCTGCTCGCCGGGGAAGTCCTGCACCACCCACGCCACGCCCTCCTCACTTCCCGCGCGGGGCGCGGGCAGGGTCTCAAAATCGGTGGGCGATGTACCGTCCCCCAGGGTCGGGTGCAGTTCGCCGCCTGGGACGATGGTGTCCTGGTGCCGCCAGAGGCGAAAGGCCACATCGCCCGGCGCAAGCCCCGAGGCCTCGCCCTCCATCACAATGACATTCCGCGTGGCGCTGACAAAGATGCGCAGGCGAAGTTTCTTCACGCCATGTTCGGCAGTCAACGTGGAGGCGCCATTGGCCTTTTCCACTTGCAGCGTGCCGCCCCCATCGATGAAGGGCAATTGCACAATCAATTGACCCGCCGGTTTGGGACAGGGGAAGTCATAGTGGTTGTAGGCCGTGTAATACGCCGCGCCATTGAGGATGCTCTTGTCCCCCGCCATCGCCCGCTTCGTGATTTCTTCCATGGTGATCACGGGCTGTTCTTTCGGCAGTCGCCGATCCCAGATATCGCTCTTGCCGATGCTCAGGGTGGGCGCGGTGTCGAGGCCCCAGAGGATGACGCCGAGGTCGTCGTTCTGGAGCCGGTGATCGCCCGGTTCGAGGCCGAGGGTGGACTGGGCCGCGGTCGGAGGCGAGACGAGGGCCGCGAGGGCGAAAAGAAGGACTGTGAATCGCACGGGATACTCCTTGGGTTGGTGGACCATGCTAGCCTGCAACCATGGCGGCATTCCAGCGCGCCTCTCGCCACGCGCGCTGCCTTGCAACAGGCGCGTCAAATCGGTAGTCTACGGGGGAACTGCGGGTGTCTCACCTCGCCAATAAAGCACCCGCCTTGAAGTAGACGTATCACCGGAGAACCACATCATCATGGAATGGCTTATTGCCCAGTTTGGCTGGATAGACAGTACCCAAGCCTGGATCGCGCTGGGTACCCTTGCGGCCCTGGAAATCGTTCTGGGCATCGACAATATCATCTTCATTTCCATTCTGGTGGGCAAGCTGCCCGAAAAGCAGCGGAATTTTGCCCGAAACGTCGGCCTGGGCCTCGCCATGGTCATGCGGCTCCTGCTGGTCTTCTGTATCGCATGGGTCGTGGGGCTCATCGAGCCCTGGTTCACCATACTGGGCCAGGAGATCTCCGGGCGCGACTTTATCCTCATCGGCGGCGGCCTCTTCCTGCTGGCCAAGGCCACCCACGAAATCCACAACAGCCTGGAGGGCGTCGAGGGACACGGGGCGGCCTCCGCACCGCGCAGCGTGGGCTCCGTCCTCGCCCAGATTGCGGTGCTGGACCTGGTCTTCTCCCTCGACTCGGTCATCACCGCCGTGGGCCTCGTGGAGCATGTATCCATCATGGTCGTGGCGATTATCCTGTCGGTCGGCGTCATGCTCTTCGCGGCGAAGGGTATCAGCGAGTTTGTGGACACCCACCCGACCATCAAGATTCTCGCCCTGTCCTTCCTGATTCTCGTGGGCGTGACGCTCATGGTGGAAGGCTTCGATGTACACGTGCCCAAGGGCTATATCTACTTCGCCATGGCCTTCTCTGTGGCGGTGGAAATGCTGAACATCAAGATGCGCAAGCGGCACGCGGACAAAGTACACCTGCACAAGAAACTCTAACCGGTAGGACGCCGCATCATGTCGAAGAAAAACAAAGCCCCCGAAACGCTGGCGGAAGAAACCGCGCCTGCGGACAACTCCATCCTCCCATGGGTTGTCGGCATCGGAACACTCGTCGTCGTACTCGGCGGATTCGCCGCCGCCGTTGCCGTAATTCAAGGCGGCTCCAAAGAACCCATCCGCCTCCCCGAAGAAGAGCTGAAACCGGCCGCCGCCGCGAAGCCCGAGCCCGCGCCCTGGACCTATGATTCCGTCACGGATCAGCATTTCAATCCAGAGCCCGGCCACAAACACTGGCACAAGGGCCACCCGCCGAATCAGAATGCCGCGGCACCAAAACCCATTCCCAATATCCCCAATCCAGAACCGTGGCAGTATGACGCGGCAACGGACCAGCACTTCAATCCGGAGCCGGGCCACAACCACTGGCACGGAGGCAAGCCACCGGCAAATCAGGCCGCGCCTGTAGCCGCTACGGATTCCGCCGCCGCCGCACCGGTCACCGAAGCACCGGCCCCCGCGCCAGCCGCGGAAACAGCGCCCGTGGTCGTCGAGGAGGCCGTGGAAGTGCCAACAGAACCCGTACAGACCCCAGCGGCCACGCCCGCGCCGTGATCGGAAATTTTTAAGCCCAAGTAAACGCAAAGAGCACAAAGAAATCGATCCTTTGTGCTCTTTTTGCACTACTATCCGTCACTGTCTTGTTTTCTTGGAAATATAATTCGAGCAATCTATCCCCAACTCGCTCAGGCTCTGCCACGTACAAACAGGAAATGGCGGGAAGAAATTATTCACCACGAAGGCACGAAGAACACGAAGAGAAAAGAGTCTGCTGCGTTGAAGGACTTCGGCGGTCGTTTAGTCACTCTTGGTATGCATTCTCCCTGACGGATCGCACGCGTAGATATGCGCAAGTATTTATGACGCTATGTATGGGTCTTGCCTGGACTGCGGGGGGGAATCATAGTTGCAAAACGCTTCCTTCCCTCTTTCTTCTTCGTGCTCTTCGTGGCCTTCGTGGTGAAACAACCGGTTGCGGCCAACGGCTGCGCCAAGTTTTATGCGCATGAACTATTTCGCGGTGATCTTTGCCCGTTCTTCGTCCGTGTAGCGGCTGCCGGTGGAGGGCTCGGCCTTCCACGACTGGACGAACCTGCCGGGCTTGGGCGTCTGCACGGGAATCAAGAGATACTCCTGCCCGCTGTCGTCTTTCTCGATAAGCCCGCCGGATCGCAGCACGGCCTGGCGCGCGAGCTTCTCGCACGCTTCGAGCAGTGTCGTGAAGGTGTATGCCGTGTACTTGAAGAGCGCCTCCGTCTCCAGCGCCGAAGTGAACTTCTCCGGCAGCTTCGCCCGGCCCATGGTCGTGGCGAGCACGCCGGCGGCACTGGCCGGGTTGCAGTCGGAGTCCTGGCCGCAGCGCGTGGCGATAATGATGGTCTGATCCAGATCGCCCTTGCCGTAGAGCAGGCCGACAACCGCGTAGGCTCCGTTCAACTTGGCGTCAATATTGCCCTTCTCGCTCTCCTTACAGACGAAGCGCCGGCCTTCGGGGGACTCATGATATTTGGCTTGAAGCAGGTGCCAGACTTTTTGCCAGTCGTCCGGATTTTCCTTGTGCCAGGCGACCGTGTCACGGATGCACTCGGCGTATTGGCTTTCCGCCGGAATGCAGCGCAGGCCCGCCTCGATGATCTTATTGATATCATTCTCGAAAAAGGCCTCGGCGTACATCCCGCTCATGAACTGGCCGCCGTAGATGCCGTCACCGTAGTTCATAATGCAGCCGAACTTCTCACCCAGTTCAATGCCCAGATTCGGCAGACCCGGACCGATCAGGCCCGCGAAATCCGCCTCAATCTGATAGTCGATGTCGTCCGCGTGCTTCGTAAACTCGGGGTGGCCCGAGTCGGGCGGCGCAATGCCGTCGCGGAGGTTCTTTCGGGCGTGACCGTTGGCGTGCCAGAGCTGGTACTCGCTGTTGGCGAAGTCGATGCCCGCCTGGCGGCTGGAAACGTCGAAGCCGTAGTCCTCCAGCGATTTCATAAAGGTCATTTCGACATAGAGGTCGTCCTGATCAAACTGGTTGATCGTCTCCGGCGTCCATGCGGGCATCTTATCTTCCGGGATGATCTCGCTGAGATAGACAAACTCTGTGGGAAAGCCCCAACCCACCCCGGCCATCTGGCCGAGCCAGGCCCCAGCCATTTTATCACGGTATTCTTCGATGGAAATGCGGCGAAAATCTTCGGCGGAGGCCTTGAGGCCGAAGAACAGCGCGGCGCACAGGGCCAGCACCAGTGGGAGTCGTCGAATGCCAATACTGCGGGACATGGTGGATTCCTTATGCTATGGGGATGTAAATAGGAGAACTGCCCCTGAGTGTAGCGCAGCGGACCCGGTTTACGCCACCAATGGCGTAAATGAGGCCGGCCCCCTGAAGCATCAACGAGCTTGACGAAACCACGAACGGATCTGGGGCGGCCTCTGACCGCAACGAAATGTTTCACCACGAAGGCCACGAAGAGCGCGAAGAAGAAAGAGGGAAGGAAGCGTTTTGCAACTATGATTCCCCCCCTGCAGTCCAGGCAAGACCAAATTGAGCTCACGCCCCAATTATCTTTGCGACTTCGCACCTATGCGTGCAATACATCAGAAAGAATGCATAACAAGGGTGACTAAACGACCGCTGAAGCCCTGCAACGCAGCAAACTCTTTTCTCTTCGTGTTCTTCGTGCCTTCGTGGTGAATAATCTCTTCCCGCCATTTCCTGATTGCAAGTGGCAGAGCCTGAGCGAGTTGGGGATAGATTGCTCGAATTATCTTTCCAAGAAAACAAGATAGTCACGGATAGTATTACTTTATCGGTGTTACATCCACCCAGGCATCATCCCTGAAAACGATTTCCCGTTCCTCGCCATTGCGTTCAACGAGGTAGCGCCGCTCTTCGGATTCAATGGGTTTCACCACCTTAAGCCACTCGGTTCCCGTTGCTATCCATGACACATTTCGGGTCTTGTCAACAAAGATATCCAGAAACCCATCCAAATTCCAGTCGCTGTAGTCCGCGTATCGGGCACCCTTCAAACCGGTATTGCTCACCTGCATACTGTCGAACGCCCCATTGTTATCCGAATCCATGAGAGCAAGTAAGTAACCGTCCGACTCCTGCCCAGCAGGCCGAATCTCCGCGGTGCAGGTGTCATACTTGCCGTCATGGTTGGAATCCACAAGTTTGGTCTCCAACCCGAGAGGCCCATGGGGGCTCATGGCCATCATCCAGCCTTCGGACATGCCATCCCCGCCCCTGTCCAGCAAGCTTTCCTTGGCCTCCGATGGCCCCGGCCACGAGTACAGGGTCGCCCCCTTCGTATGCACGACGCTGTAGAAATGTCCGCCGGTAATGAATCCGACTACACCCAGACCGATTGCAATACCCGCAATCAGGAAGATCCACTCTCTCTTGCTCGGCTGAACTTGGTTACTCATAAGAAAACCTCCAACAGAAGACCAGGTAAAAAACAATGAAGAATGCAATTATGCTGATAGTTCACGAGGGGGTCAATCCGGCCTCCGCACTCGTTCACAAGCTCCGAGACGTCGTCCCCTTCCACACGCAATCTCGCTGGTGAGCACTGGTCAATGCCGCCTGACGATGACGCGGGGAGCGATCTGCTCCACCTCGGCCTGGGTCACGTGGCCGATGTCCCAGCGCATGGCGTTGACCGTACCCGCGCTCACCCCCCATATCGCGCACTGCTCCAGCGGCCACTTACGCAGCAGACCCACCGCGATCCCCGCGACCAGGGAGTCACCGGAACCGACCGCATTGATCTCTTCAATCGCAGGCGGCTTCACGTGAAGGCGCTCCTGACCATCCGATACAAATACACCGTCGGGCCCGAGAGACAATACCACGAGGGCGACGCCTTTGCCATGGAACCAGTCGATGGCGCGCCATCGGGCCGAATCGGAATCCAGCGCATAGCCCACGAGTTCGGCCGCCTCGGCCTCATTGGGCTTGACCATGAATGGTGCCGCTTCCAAACCCAGCGCGAGTTCCCGGCCGTGGGTGTCGAGAATGACCGTCACGCCCGCCTCCTTGGTGAGCGTGATGAGGGTCCGGTAAACGTCATGGAGAACGGGATCCGGTACGGTACCATTCAGCGTCAGGATATCCGTTTCCACGAGTCGCGCACGCACTTCGTCGATCAGACGCTCCTTCTCCAGAATAGATACGCGCGGGCCAGGTTCGAAGAGCGGCGTCTGTCGATGGGGGCCTTCTTCGAGCACCGTGGTGATGGTGCGAGTGTTCTCCGCAATCCAGACCGGATGGCATTCCAGCCCGTCTTGCCTGGTGATCATATCCACCACGTGCTGGCCGGGTGCGCCGCCCACGAGCACCACCGAGGCACTCTGTTCGCCCAGCGCCTTGACCGCACGCGCCACGTTGTTCCCCTTGCCGCCGGGAATGGTCGTAACGCGGTGGCAGACGTTCTTTTTCCCAACGTTCATGGTGTCGAGAAAAACCGTCTTGTCCACGCAGGGATTAGGAGTTACCGTAAGAATCATGGTCGTTCGTCCCGAGAGGGTCTTGCTCGCTAGAAGCTGCTCTCAAAGCGGGACAGCGCGCATCCGGCCGCACCGAGCACGCCGGAATCCGAACCCAGGCCCGCGAGCACAATCTCGCAGCGCTTGGCGGGTACTTCAAAGGAATTCTCGAAGGCCACCTTGCGGATCGGGTTCAACAGCATGTCACCGGCGGCGATCATGCCGCCACAGAGCACCACCTTCTCGGGATTCTGATAGTTGATGATGCTGGAGATGCCGAGGCCGAGCCAGGTCGCCGTTTCCTCGATAACCCAGAGGGCAAACTCGTCCCCATCGGCTGCCGCCTGGCTGATCATTTTGCCCGTCAACCCGCCGAAAGAATCGCCGCAGAGTTCGCGAAGGACCGACTTCCGTCCGGTGGAGAGGCCCTCGATAGCCGTGCGCACCATGCCGGTCACCGATCCATAGGTCTCCAGGCAGCCATGGCTGCCGCAACCGCAGGCGCGACCGTTACGCTGCATCTTCAAGTGCCCGAGTTCGGCCGCCGTCCCGTCTTCACCGCGCAGCAGCATGCCAAACATCACCACGCCGCCGCCCACCCCGGTTCCCAGGGTAAGGAGGGCCATGTTTTGCGTGCCCTGGCCCGCGCCGAGCCAGAATTCGCCATAGCAGGCCACATTCGCGTCGTTTTCCACGTAGCAAGGCACGTTGAGGCGGGATCGCATGATTTCCGCAAGGGGAACATTCTTCCAGCCCGGCAGATTGGGGGGACTGAAGACCACGCCGGAGCGCCAGTCCATGGGGCCGGGAGCCCCGATACCCACCGCCATCACCTGCTCGGGCGAGAGATCGGATTGGGCAAGCAGGTCGCGCACGCTGGACTCGATGGCGTCGATCACAGCCTCAGGACCGCCCTCCGCGTTGGTCGGGCGCGAATCTTTGGCCAGAACCTGCTTGTCCCACGATACCATGGCGGTCTTTACATTGGTCCCGCCAAGGTCCACTCCCACGATGACTCTACTACTCATAAAACCCCTGCTCCTCTACGGGCTGTGGCCCGAGTCAATGCCCGCCCCACCAGTAGACCCGAACGGTCATCCAACGGAATTCGGCGCTCCGCGCACCAAAATCCTTACTATGACTTTGGATCTACTGTATTCAGTCAAACAGTGAAAACTGTGTAAGGCAGGATAGCGCCTTTACGGCACACCCGCCCGATCAAAGCGATGATACGAATTCAGAACCCTTATGCATCCGCGCCAGGCACGCGTCCTTACCCAGAAGCTCCGCCAGCTCAAAGAGTCCCGGACCCACTGATTTTCCAGTCAGCGCCAGGCGCGCGGGGTGCACGAGTTTGCCCATGCCCACGCCCATGGATTCACCAAGATCGTGGAAGGCCTGTTTCAGCACATCGCGATTCCAATCCGTCACCGATTCCAGGCACGAAGTCAACTGGGCCATGATCGCCACCGCGTCTTCCGCCCGCCAGATCTTCTGAACCGGCTTCTCTTCGTACGCCGTGATCTCGTGGAAGAAGAAATCGCTCAACTCGACAATCTGATTCAGCGTCGAGAGCTTTTCCCGGCAGATTTCCGTAAGCGAGGCAAACCAGACGTCGTCGCGCTGGGAGGTGTCAATACCCGCGCGATGCAGCACCGCCACCAGCCGCTTCTGCAATTGCGCAGGTTCCAGCAGCCGGATGTGCTGGCCGTTGAGCCAGTCCAGCTTCTTGCGGTCAAAACGCGCGGCGGATTTTGTCCAACGCTCCGCCACGAAGGCCTCGGTCAGCTCCGCAATCGTAAAGAGTTCGCGGTTCTCTTCCGCCGGCGTCCAACCCAGCAAAGCCACATAGTTGATGAGCGCCTCCGGCAGGTAACCATCGTCGCGCCAGTCCAGCACATTGGCGCCATGGAGGCGCTTGCTGAATTTCTTGCCGGCATCATCCAGCACCATGGGCAGATGGGCAAACTTCGGGCGCGGATAGCCCAGAGCGTCGAAGAGCAACACGTGGCGCGCGGCGTTCGTTAAATGGTCATCGCCCCGAATTACGTGGGTGATCTGCATCAGCGCATCGTCCACCACCACCGCCAGATGAAAAATGGGGTCGCCATTGGCCTTCAGAATAACAAAGTCATCCAATTCCCGGTTGTCTGTGCGCACGTTGCCCTGCACCCAGTCCTCCACCACCGTCTGGCCCTCAGGCGTGCGAAAACGCAGCGCGTGGGATTCGGCTTTCCGGGCTTCGGAAGTGGCCCCATCCAGATCGCGACAGGGGCACTTTTTTCGGGCCCGCTTCTCGGCCATGGCCGCCTCACGCTCGGCGTCCAGCTCCTCTTTCGAGCAGAAACAGCGGTAAGCGTGGCCGTTGGTCAGCAGCGTCATCGCGGCTTCCTGATGCAGCGCCTTGCGGTCCGACTGTCGATACGGCCCGAAAGGACCTTTCGCGGGCTCATCCCCGAAGGCCGGGCCCTCGTCCCAGTTGATCCCCAGCCATTTGAAGCCTTCGCACATGGCCTGCACAAAGGTCTCATCCGTCCGTTCCGCGTCGGTGTCTTCCAGGCGCAACACGAAGGTGCCGCCCGACTTACGGGCGAACAGCCAGTTGAACAGGGCCATCTTGGCCGTGCCAATGTGCAGGAAGCCGGAAGGGGAAGGTGCGATGCGGCAGCGAACAGTGCTCATGGGTACTCCGTACGTGGTTTGTGGCGAAGGTATTCGAGACTGAGATCATAGCATACGCGTGGCGAGGTTTAGAATGTGCCCCGCCCGACCACCAGGCATCATCACGCGCCGGACCCGCCCGTCCGGCCGGTCAGAAACCAGGTCCGCACGGAGCCCATGTCTTTCACGACGATGGAGCCGCGATCCTCGAACAGGAAGGATGCACCGAGTCGCGATCGGGTGGCCTCCGATATCTGGATACGTCCTGCGGTTCCATGGGATTCCATTCGGCTGGCCGTGTTTACCGCGGCGCCCCACAGGTCGTAGATAAACTTCCGCTTGCCAATGACCCCCGCCACCACGGGCCCACTGTGAATGCCGATTCGAGTCTCGAAGTTGCATCCGCTCCGGGCGTTGAACCGGGCCAGGGCCTCCAATATGTCCAGCGCCATGTGGGCCGCACGGGCCGCGTGGTCCTCCGCGGGAACGGGGATCCCCGCAGCGGCCATGTAGGCATCGCCAATGCTCTTGATCTTCTCCAGGCCGCAGGCTTGGGCGATGTCGTCATAGTCCCCGAATATTTCATTGAGCAGTACGACGAGACGCTCAGGGCTGACACCGGCCGAGAACTTCGTAAACCCCACCAGATCCGCAAACAGCACGGTCGCCTCGGAAAAGCTGTCGGCGATAACATCGGAGAAGCCATCGCCGATTTCTTCCCGCCGCATTTTTAGTCGCTCAGTAATGGCATGCGGGAGAACATTGAACAGCAGCCGTTCCGAGAGTTTTTGCTCGTCTACGATCTGATCGTAGAGGGTCCGGAGCTCAATGTTTTGCTGCCGGATCATCGCGCGACTCTCCTCCACCTCCCGCAGGGACTGCTCCAGCATGGCGGCGTGCAGGATAGTCTCCTTGTGGAGCAGGCGCACTTCCAGCATGTTGTGGACGCGCGCCTGGAGCTCGATCAGATCGAAAGGCTTGCTGATAAAATCCTTCGCCCCCGCTTGCAGCGCGCGCAGTTTGTGGCCCGGCTGGGCCGTGATCACAAGGACGGAAAGGTAGCCGTCCGACTCGATCTGTTTGAGATCCTCCATTATCTGGAAACCATCCAGGCCGGGCATGTGTAGGTCGAGGAGGATCAAGTCAAACTTTCTTCCAAGGTGCAGGGCACAGACTTCGAATGGATTCCGCGTCGAACTGATCGATGTATAACCGGCACTTTGCAATGCCCGTTCGATCAGGCGGACATTGGCCTCCAGATCATCGACCACAAGGATATTGGAGTTGAGGATGTCGGATTCACTCACCATGCCGGTTTTCTCCCATGCGGATCGGCACCGAACGCAGCCCAGGCTGGTTGAAATGGTGCAAGGGACATCATGTCAAATACTCGCCGCGACTGGCGGAACCGTGCGTGCCGAAACTCGATAGGAGTTCTTTCCATCGCGCTTGGCGTCGTATAACTCCAGATCCGCGCACTTCATCAGGGTGTCCAAGTCCTCGCCGTGCTCGGGAAAGATGCTGATGCCTGCGCTGGCGCTGACGCTCATCTGGTGTCCCTGGATGGCAAAGGGTTGCTGCATTGCCACTATCAGTTTCGAACCCGCAACAGCGGCCGCCGCGGCGTCGCGTACGTCCCACAGCGCTATCACAAACTCGTCGCCACCGAGGCGCGCCACCGTATCCTCTTGACGCACGGCGTTCAAGAGGCGCCCGGCGGCCATCTTCAGCAAAATGTCTCCGGCGTCGTGGCCCCAGGTGTCGTTGATCAGTTTGAATCCGTCCAAGTCCAGGAACACGAGCGCCATGCCGCCCTTATTCCTTCGGGCATGGGCGATAGCCAGCGAGGCCCTCTCGGCCAGGAGCCTCCGGTTTGCAAGGCCCGTCAAGGAGTCATGCAGTGCCAGGGATTCGAACAACTTGCCGTAATTGCGCGCTTCCTTGTGCAGCAGGCGAACCTCCAGCATATTGTGGACCCGCGCCCGGACTTCAACAAGATCGAGTGGCTTGCTGATGAAATCCTTTGCGCCGGCTTGCAACGCGCGCAGCTTGTGACCCGGCTGAGCCGTGACCACAAGGACGGGTAGATAGCCGCCTCCTTCAACCTCCTTCAGGCCCTCCATCACCTGAAACCCATCCATGCCGGGCATCTCAAGATCGAGGAGGATTAAATCATATCGGTGGTTCCGGTAGAGCTCACAGACCTCGTGGGGATTCCTCGTGGAGGCGACCGAGGTATAGCCGGCGCCGCGCAACGCGCAGTCGAGCAGGCGTACATTCGCCTCCAGATCATCCACGATCAGGATCGCGGCGTTGAGAATATCGACTTCACTAATCATGCCTTGGTTGCCTTGACAGTTGCGCCGAACGGATAGCGTCCGCGCGAATCGGAAACAATAAAATGGATTAAGTGCTTGCCATGGCGCAACATCAATCCCGCGGCAGGCTCCAAGTCATTTGCCATTGAGTAACTCCAACACCTTCCGGGTCAGCGTCTTGGCCGTAAATGGCTTACACAGAAAATTTTCGCTATTTTCGATTACACCGTGGCGCATCACCGTGTCGCCCGCGTAGCCCGAGACAAAAAGGGTCTTCGTACACTTCCCGATCCTTCTTACGTGATCGGCCAACTCGGGGCCGCTCATGCGGGGCATCACAACGTCCGTTATAAGCAATCGCACGGCACGGTCCTCAGATTCAATCATCGACAGGGCCTCCGGGCCACTGGCTGCGGCCACAACGGTGTAACCCGCTCCCGCAAGAATTCGGCTGGTAAAGTCCCTCAGTGCGTCGTCGTCTTCAGCCAGGAAAATCACCCCCTCGCCGGAGGTTGGGACCTGGGCGTCTGTGACCCGTGCAATAGGCACCGACTCTTCCACTCGAGGCAGCAGTATTTTGAAGGTCGTGCCCGATCCCAATTCGCTCTGTACCTGAACGCTACCGCCGCTTTGATTAATTATTCCATAGACCGTAGCCAGCCCCAGTCCCGTGCCTTTGCCCATCTCCTTGGTGGTAAAAAAGGGCTCAAACACCTGCCGGAGGGTAGAGGCATCCATCCCGCAACCCGTATCGCTGACCGTAACTGCGACATAGCGACCCGGTGGCGGGGCCTCGAATTGCCCGAGGCTCGCCTCGGCCACATCCACATTGCACGTTTCAAGCGTGATTGTGCCACGCGATGGCATAGAATCCCGCGCATTGACGACCAGGTTCATGACGACCTGCTCGATCTGGCCTGGGTCGGCCTTCACGTTACCCAAAGCGGATTCTGAGTGAAAAACAAGTTCGATATCCTCGCGGATTAGACGCCGCAACATCTTCTCGGCCTCCAGCACGACGGAGTTCAAATTGAAGACGCGCATCTGCAGCACCTGCTTGCGGCTGAACGCGAGCAATTGCTGCGTCAGCTCGGCGGCTCGATTTCCAGCACGAAGTATTTGCTCGATATCCGCGCGAAGGGGATCGTATTCCGGTACAGTCCCCATTGCCAGATCGGCGTAGCCGATGATTACGCTGAGCAGGTTGTTGAAATCATGGGCAATTCCGCCCGCGAGCCGCCCGACACTTTCCATTTTCTGCGATTGCTGAATGCGTTCCTCCAATCGCTTTTGGTCGGTAACGTCGATATGAGTGCCGGAAAGTCTAATAGAACGCCCCTCATCGTCAACTAGAAACGCGCCTTGGGCAAGTATCGAGCGATACGAGCCATCCTTGTGCCGCAGGCGAAACTCTTGTCTATAGTCGGAGCCCGGTTTGTCTATTTGCTGTTCGGCAAACGCTATTGCACGACCCCGATCTTCAGGGTGCAGGCGGCTGATCCATTCGCGCAACTCGTCGCCGATCTCACCGTCTGCGAATCCGAGTTGGCGCTTGCACTCCGGGGAGTAGTGGACTGTATTGAGGAACAAATCCCACTCCCACAACCCGACTTTTGAAGCATTGACGGTCCGTTGCAAACGCTCCGCAGACTCCCGCAGCAATTCCGCAGCATACTTTCTTTCCGAGATGTCACGCACGACGAAAAACATCGTCCGTTCCCCCTCAAGTCTGAAGAAATTAGAGCTGATCTCCACGGGGATTTCGCCCGCAGACTTACTCATAAGAACGCTTTCAAACAGATTAAGCACGCCGCCGGCAACTTGGCTCGCCAAGCTGAGCCGAATCCGCTCCACGTGTGACGACGCCACAATATCGAGCGGCGTCAGGCGCAGCAATTCGTCAATGGTATAACCGAGCATCTCGCACGCAACCGCGTTAGCCTCCGAGAAAGGGCACACGTCCCCTTCCGGACTCATCGGAAATGCGAAGAGCGCATCTTTCGCGCTGCGGAATAGTTCGCGATATCGGGATTCACTCTTGCGAAGCGCTTCCTGTGCCATTCCGGCCGCCCGCCGGGCCGCCGATTGCGCCAACTCGCGCTGCACGGAGGGGACAAGGCGCGAGAGATTACCTTTCAACAAGTAGTCACTCACACCCGCCTTCATCTCACCAACCGCGGTTTCCTCTCCAATAGTCCCGGAAAGTACGATGAAGGGGATATCCTGTTTCGACTCGCGCAGTACCTTGAGAGCGGCGGGGCCATCAAACTTGGGCAGGTTGTAGTCCGAAATGATCAAGTCCCACCGGCGCAAGGCAAGCGACGCCCGCATCGCCTCGGCTTCTTCGACCCGTTCGTAGACCAGATCATATCCGGCCTTCTGCAATAGACGGATCAGAAGGTCCGAATCGCTCTGCGTATCTTCAACGTGCAATAGTGCGAGCGGCACACTCATGAAGTGTTTCCCCTTGGCGGCGGCTCCTCGTTCACCACGAGCCAGTAGAGCCGTAGTTGCTGGACGGCCTCAGCAAACTGCACATAATCCACAGGCTTTCGGATGTAGCTGTTGGCCCCAAGATCGTAACTTTGCGCCACATCCTGTTCTTCCTTCGACGTCGTAAGTATAACCACGGGGAGCCGCCCGGTGCGTTCCATGCCTCGAATGCGCCGAAGAACCTCTAGTCCGTCAACCTTGGGCAATTTCAGGTCCAATAGAATGAGGGATGGGAGCACGGATCCTTCTCCCTCAAGATAGTCCAGCGCTTCCTGACCGTCTTCCGCAACAACCAGCCGGCTCGTAATTCCACCCTTAAGCAGCGCACGCTTGGTCAGATCGATATCGCTCGGATTGTCTTCCACCAGTAGAATGATTCGCGAATTCATGTGCTCTCCTGAAGTGTAAACGAGAACGTCGCGCCCTGCTGCACGACAGACTCCGCCCATACTTTTCCCCCGTGCCGGTTCACTATGCGCTGAACCGTGGCCAACCCGACTCCGGTGCCCGGATACTCGGACACCTTGTGCATTCGTTGGAAAGCCCCAAACATTTTAGAGGCGTAGGCCATGTCGAACCCCGCTCCGTTGTCTCGCACGAAGAATACTTTTTCTCCATCCAGTTGTGTCTGTCCTACTTCGATACGCGGGTCTTTCCGCTTTCCAGAAAATTTGAACGCATTCCCGATCAAGTTGTTTAGGACAATTTCAAGCAGGCGCGGATCGCCCACGGCGACCAGGCCCGACGCTATACTTACTTCAACGGGATACCTGGAGTGAACGTTACCGAGACGCCGTGCTACATCTTGCGCCAGGGCAGTGAGATCAATCACCTGAGTCTGCATTTCCGTCCGTATCACACGGGCGAGCTCCAGCATGGCGTCGATAAGGGAGCCCATGCGCTGGGTTTCGGAGCGCACCCGATCCAGATACTGCCGCCCGGTCTGGTCAAGCTGCTCGTAATTATCTTCCAGCAAGGCTTGGCTCCAACCGTCGATCCCCCGCAGGGGCGAACGAAGGTCGTGAGAAACGGAATAGGAAAAAGCCTCCAGTTCCTTGTTGGCCCGCTGGAGTTCGCCCGTGCGCCGCGCGACACGAAGTTCGAGTTCCGCATTCAGCGTGCGAATTTCCTGTTGCGCTCGTACCCGCTCGGTTATGTCGCGCAGGATCAGGGTGGATGTAACTTTGCCCTCAATTTCCATTTTTGAGATGGACGCCTCAATGGGGAATTCTTCGCCGCCCGCGCGGAGACCACTCACTGCCGACAAGGCGTCGATTGAGGCGGAGCTGACGTCATCCCCAATGCAATCCTTCAGTTGCTTGCGGTAGCGTTCCGGAAACAGCGTATCCATCGGCTTGCCCAGGACGCCGCCCCGCTCCCGATCGAACATGGTCTGCGCTGCCGGATTGAACAAGACAATCCTCTGCATCGAATCGAGGCTGACAATGGCATCTTGCGCAGAGTTTATCAGCCCTTCCAGACGCATACGGCTGTCCACCGCGTCCCGCAGCGACTGTTCCAGCAATTGGGCGTGTTTCTTGGTCTCCGTGTGCAGCAGGCGCACTTCGATCAAGTTGTGGGCGCGCGTCACGACTTCGAGCAGATCGAGTGGTTTACTGATGAAATCCTTTGCACCGGCCTTCAACGCGCGCAGCTTCAGCTCCGGCTGGGCCGTGACCACGAGGACCGGCAGATAGCCGCCGGGCTCGATCTCCTTGAGTCCCTCCATCACCTGGAACCCATCCATACCGGGCATTTGAAGGTCGAGTAAAATCAGGTCATAGCGGTTCTGCCGGTGCAGTTCGCAGACTTCATACGGGTTGCCCGTGGAGGCGACCGAGGAAAAGCCGGCGCCGCGCAACGTCCGGTCAAGCAGGCGTACGTTTGCTTCCACGTCGTCCACAATCAGGATAGTGGCGTTGAAAATATCGGCCGCGTTCACCATGCTCTGACTCCTTTCTTGCCCATTCTGACTCACTCGTGTCGGTCGGAATGTAACCTGCTATTGCTCCGCACACTCTGCGAACTTCAACGCTTCGTAGAGTGTATTCATGAGTTCATTGATCTTGATGGGCTTGGTCAGATAGCTGAAGAATCCCGCATCCCT
The DNA here is from genome assembly GCA_942492815.1 of Candidatus Hydrogenedentales bacterium. GTDB lineage: Bacteria > Hydrogenedentota > Hydrogenedentia > Hydrogenedentales > JAEUWI01 > JAEUWI01. The sequence continues at coordinate 2,802,021 of OW818658.1, forward strand.
ACCCATCGCGATGTCTCGCGCCATGGCATTGGCACTGATGGCGATGACGGGAATGCGCGCTGTCTCAGGGTCCTCGCGCAGGAGCAGCAGCGCCTCGATGCCGCTGATTCCGGGCAGATTGATGTCCATCAATATCACGTCGGGCCTGGCGTTTCGCACAATTTCGATACCGATCACGGCATTTACGGCAGTCAAGAGTCGCAGGTCCGGGGATCGCGCGATGAGCTGCTCCACAAGTTTCATGTTCGCCGGATTGTCTTCGATATAAAGGACGGTCCGCCAACGCACGTCCGCCGCCACGGCTGTCTGGACCGCCACCGCCGGCGCGTCCTCACCGACACCCATTTCCAGAGCTCCGGTGGTGAGCAAATCAATCCAGAACACGCTTCCTCGCCCGGCGGTACTATCCACGCCCAGAACGCCGTCCATCAGTTCCGCCAGTTGCTTGGTCACCACGAGGCCGATTCCGGTACCGGCCACGCCGCTGGCTTCCTGCCCGAGCCGGTTGAAGGGCTGGAATAGTTGCGCCAATTGTTCCGGCAACAGGCCATCGCCCGTATCCTTGACGCTGATGCGCGTGTAGTTCGGGCTGCTGGCCGTGCAATTCACCACCACCGATCCGTTTTCCCTGTTGTACTTGATCGCGTTCGATAGTAAGTTGATAACAACCTGTTTCAAGCGGGTCCGGTCGGCCCAGACAGAGTTTCCCCCGTCCAGCAGGGGGAAGGTCATCTGGATGCCCCGTTGTTGGGCCAGGGGTTCCATCATGGCCTGGCACTCGGACATGACCTCGGCCAGCGAAACCGGCTCCAGGGAGAGGGACACTTTGCCGGACTCCACCACCGCGAGGTCGAGTATCTCGTTAATTAGCTTCAGCAGGTGCCAGCCCGCATGAAGAATCTGGGCGATACTCTCCGACTGGGCGGCGTTGGGCGGCGGAGACTCCGTCTCCATGAGCTGGGCGTAGCCCAGTATCGCATTGAGCGGACTGCGCAGTTCATGGCTCATACTGGAGAGAAAATCGGACTTCGCGAGATTCGCCTTCTCCGCGACGGACTTGGCATTCTCCAATTCGAGGTTCTTCTCTTGAAGCATATGCTCGCTGTGCTTGCGCTCCGTAACATCACGCGCGGCGGCAAACACCCCCTGCAGCGTCCGGTCGCGGTCGTAGAAGGTGGTTGCGTTATAGGACACAACGGTGGTTACGCCATCACGCGCCCGCGCGGTCAGTTCGTAGTCGGTCACTTTCTTTTCGCGCAGCACCAGACTGATGCCCGCCTCGGCGCGTTCCGGATCGGTAAAATAGTTCTTGAAAGGTGCGCCGATCAATTCGTCGCGTGTGCAACCCGTGAGCGCCTCCATCTGGCGGTTGACATCCGTAATGATCCCGTGCGGGTCGGTGGTCATCAAGGCATCGACATTGGATTCGATAAGCGAGCGCGTATAGAACTGCTGGTCCCGCAGGCGTTGGTCCAGCTTCTTCTGCTCCGCTTCCACCTGTTTGCGCGCCGTATTGTCCGTGCCGATCAACAGGTAGCCGATGATGGCGCCCTGGGTATCGCGCAGCGCCGTGACCGAAACCACGGCGGGAAAGCGGCTGCCGTCCTTCCTGATATAGGTCAGCTCGTAAATGTCTTCGATGCCGCGAGAGGCCTTGAACACGAGCGCCTCGAATCCTGGTGTAATCGGCGTGGCGAGCTCGATGCTCAAGGCCTTTGCGCGCACGATTAATTCCTGAGGATCGGAGATATCCGCTGGCGTTATCTTGTCGAGCACATCGGCGGCCTCGTAACCCAGCATGCGCTCGGCACCGACATTGAAAACCTGGATCACGCCTTTTTCATCGGTGGCGATGCTGGAGAAGTTTTCGCTGTTGAAAATAGCGTTCTGCAGCGCACCCGCCTTCAGCAACGCGTCTTCCGCAAGTTTGCGCGCGGTATTGTCCGTGCCGATCAGCAGATAGCCGATGATCCCCCCCTGGGCGTCGCGCAATGCCGTAACCGAAACCACCGCGGGGAAACGGCTACCATCCTTGCGGATGTAGGTCAACTCGTAGATATCTTCGATGCCTCGGGAGGCTTTGAAGACCAGGGCTTCGAATCCGGGGGTAATTGGGGTGCCGAGTTCCAGGCTCAGGGCCTCGGCTCGGGCGATGACCTCCTGTGGGTCGGAAATATCGGCGGGCGTAATCTTATTTACAACATCGGAGGCCACAAAGCCCAGCATGCGCTCGGCGCCCACGTTGAACACCTGTATGACGCCCTTTTCGTCTGTGGCGATGCTCGAGAAGTTTTCGCTGTTGAAAATGGCGTTCTGCAGCGCACCCGCCTTCAGCAGCGCGTCTTCCGCAAGTTTGCGCGCGGTGTTGTCCGTGCCGATCAGTAGATAGCCGATGATCGCGCCCTGAGCGTCGCGCAATGCTGTCACCGACACCACTGCGGGGAAACGGCTACCATCCTTGCGGATGTAGGTCAACTCGTAGATATCTTCGATGCCTCGGGAGGCTTTGAAGACCAGGGCTTCGAATCCGGGCGTAATCGGCGTGCCGAGTTCAAGGCTCAGGGCCTCGGCTCGTGCGATGACCTCCTGCGGGTCGGAAATATCGGCGGGCGTAATCTTATTTACAACATCGGAGGCCACAAAGCCCAGCATGCGCTCGGCGCCCACGTTGAACAACTGTATGACGCCCTTTTCATCGGTGGCGATACTCGAAAAGTTGGCGCTGTTGAAGATGGCGTCTTGCAGGACTTCTTCAAGCCTGACCTCGGTGATAGCATTCTCGGAGGCGTGATTCGCCATGCTGGTGCCTGAACGGCCTTTTCGTGTTTGCATGGAATGTACCTCCGCGTGAAGCCGAGATACCCCGATCAGCCGGTAGTGTGGCCGCCCGGAAGGTCTGGACTTTGTTCTAGTGTTATTACTAGAGTATAACAATATTGTTGCTGATCAGTCCAGATATTTTCTGCCCGCGTGAAGCAAATTTTCCCAGGAAAGTGAGCCGGGAGGCCCTGGAAGTGGGGTTGGGTAAAGGAGTGTTAAAGACTTAGCGTAGTGGGGGCAAATATATTCGCCGCAACGAACCTTTCAAAGCGCAGTACCATCAAGTAGAACTTCGACCCAAAAGAGATGACCCCTTGCACATCGAGGCTTCGTAGTGGTTGAGCCACGCGTGCAAGGGGCCAGTACTTCTTAGTAAGGGATAGACGTCTCTTTTCGAGCGGAATCAGCCCGGGACCTGGTCGAACGCCTCAGTGCTCTTCCCCTTCCTCCGATTCTTCCCCGCCGTTGGCCGCCGGGGACGATGGCGCGCCGAGCATGGCGTGGACGCCGTACGTGTGAACAAGCATCCCGCCCTGATGAGCGGTATTGGCCAGGTAGGAGGCCGCGACCAAATAGAGAATCAAGAAGGATCCATTGAGCGCAATTGATGGAATCGGCTCGAGTACTTTCCTGTAAACTAGGGGTGCGAGCACGATAAGCGCGTACACCGCTGTCACGATGATCAACATGGTCCGGGTCGTCTCGGCAAGCTCTTCATGCTCCTCGACGGCCTGTTCCGCGCCCGGTGTGCGTTCGGCGAGTTCGGCCCCGGCCTCCCCAGTGGACACAGCAGCCATGGCTCCAATCGTCCCCAGCACCATCAGGGTCAGCGCACACGCTGCCAGGGGGCGGGCAGATTTCCGAAGAATCATACTCAGTATCACAAAGATGGGGGCTACAAGAATCAGCGCTATGGGAAAGTGGACGACCAGCGGGTGCATTCCATCCCAACTTGGCAGTTGTGGAAACATTGCAGGGTACTCCTTGTTCTTGGGAAGGGATTCGTTGGCTTCAATTGACCGGGGAAACGGCTATCGTGCGTTCAGGCATCGTGGCTAACTGACGGTCACGTATTTCTCTTTCGATTTGAAGCAGGACAGGCACTTTGCGAAGTCCATCGTATTGGTCGTATATCCACAGACGGTGCAGACGTAGAAGGGTTTTGCTTCCTTCCAGGAGTCCAGCGCGTCCAGTGCCGACTTGTAGAATGTTGCATGTTCCGCCTCGGCCGTTTTCGCATAGTTGAACGTTCGAAGTGCCGCCTTGTTGCCTTCCTTGCGCGCCTGGGCAATAAACTCGGGGTACATCGTGTCCCGCTCATAGGACTCACCCTCGATGGAGGCCGCCAGGTTCTCCGCCGTGCTCTTGACATCGGGCGTGGCAATCTCGGCTACGGCCGCGCCGCCAAGATCCTCAATCACCTTCTTGTGATTTCCTGCGTGTATCTCTTCAGCCCTGGCCGCGGCCCTGAACAGGCTTCCCACACCCTTATACCCTTCCTCGTCCGCCTTGACGGCAAAAGCGACATAGCGGGCATGGGCATTGGACTCTCCGTTGAAGGCCGCCACCAGATTCTCCAGCGTACTGCCCGCAGCCTTTTCGGCGGCCGGGGCCGTCAGGGGAAATAGCGCCAATGCTGCCAGACAGAGTGCCGCTTTACCGGTGGTAGCAAATCCCGCGAAATTCGTCAACATAATTCAATCTCCTTTGTTTTTCCGTTATTGCAATTAAAGTCTTGTGGCTTGTCATCAGGCCACAACTCAGTAATGCAACGGCCATGCCAACACGTGGATTGGCAAAAAAGGGAATTGAAACAGCGTAAAACGGAGCTATTGAAGCCGCCTCGGCGCATTGACCGTACAAAAATTCAAACGCGGAGACGTGGTACGTTCAAAATTTTCTACACATCGCGGGACCCTGGCGTAGATTCCGCCCTTGATACGGGTGGATTTGAGGTGCCCCGCTGTGGACAGCGCAAGCTGTCAGGAAATGTGAGGCCGCAGGTTGTACTTGTTGACCTTATAGGCAAGATCACTGCGCGAAATCCCGAGGCGTCGGGCGGCTTCCGCCTGGGCGCCCCCGGAAGAAGCAAGCGCCCCTATGATCAGTTCGCGCTCCACATTCTCCAGAATCGATCGGAGGTCGATGGGCTCCCCAGGCAGGCGCAGATGCATCAACAATGAATCTATCGTGGTTGCGACTGCGGAAATGCGCGACAGCGACTCGGGAAAATCCTCGATTGATAGTTCCGCGTGCCGCCCCAGTATATACGCCCGCTCCAGAATGTTTCGGAGCTCCGGGACATTGCCGGGAAATTTGTACGTACTGAGCCGGGCGAGTGCTTCGGCGCTGATGGGACGCTGTGGAACCTTCAGATCTTCCGCAAGCTGTCGAAGAAAGTGCGCCACCAGCGTCGGCAAGTCCTCCGCGTGAATCTCCTCAGCACGCGCCGCCGCTCTGAACAGGCTCCCAACGCCCTTATACCCCTCCTCGTCCGCTTTGACGGCGAAGGCGACGTAGCGCGCGTTGGCATTGGACTCTCCATTGAAGGCCGCCACCAGATTCTCCAGCGTGCTGCCTCCGGCCTTCTCCGCAGCCTGGCAGTCAGGGGGAAAAACGCCAATGCGGCCAGGCACAGTGCCGCTTTGCCGGTGGAAGTAAGTCCTGGGAAATACGTCAACCTAATTCACGAGTACTGGTTTACGAGCGGTTTTTGCCTTTCTTAATAGGTCGAGAATTTCCTCGTCAACCACACCATTTTCTGTACGCCCCAAATCTCTCTGGAATGCCTTTACTGCATCGCTTGTGCGACGACCGTAGTCGCCATCGATTGGGCCGGGATCGTATCCCAGTAACGTCAAGATTTCTTGGGCCTCCCGCGTGTCCGCACTATTTGCTCGCTTCATCCTCCCGCCATCCAGTGATGATGTCTTTTGTGATGACGTGGGTGGCGAAGCCAATAGCATCATCTCTTTCATGGCCTCTGACACAATCAAGTCTCGCTGTGACTCAACCATTAGTTTTGCCTGCTCCAAGGCTCCTTCGCGATATCTGAAGCTTCCGCAACGGGCTGCTAGTCATCGTCGTCGTGACCATGCTCCTGCTCGCCACCCCCTGAGTCGATCTCGCCAAGCTGCAGAGTCACGCCGATACCTGGCAATCGGACCGTGGCTGTATTGGTATTATGCCCGGCAAATAGAGCCCCAATCCAAAGCCCGGAGGCAAGAAGGATGCCTACTCCCCAGAGAGGGTGAGCCGAAGTGATGGCATCTTCCTGCCTGCCTGTCTTCCTCCCTGTGACCATCGAGAGTGAAATATTATCCTGATGTCGAATCGTATGCCACGTCAGTCCTGCGAGATGCATGACAATGACAGCAAGTAGTGCCCATGCGAAAAGCTCATGCAGTTCCTCGACGGTATCTCCGCCATAGCCAATGCCCGAGATGAACAAGGCAGGAACGAGCGCAAACATGAGCAAAGCCGCCACTGCCGATCCCGGATTGTTTCCTGCGTATAGTTTCGTTTTTGAAATAACAGCGCTGGTCAAGTAGTCGATGACCTCACGCGGATGCACCGGATAGCTCGTAAACCTTGAGTAGCGTGATCCAACGACTCCCATCACGAGGCGAAGGACCAGAAGAAACATCGCAACGATCCCAAAGAGCATGTGCAGTTGAAACAGCGGTTTCTCATCGTCCACCAAGAATCCGATTGCTATTGCTGCAGCAATTGACCCGGCAAATGCCCAGTGAAAGATACGATTGGGGATGTCCCAGGTTAGAATTTTACTCATGGTAGTAAACCTCTCTTCGTTCTTTTTTCTTTGTAAATGGCGGCCAGAAAGTGAAGCGGGTGGCGGTGTAAAAATGTAGCACCTTGACGGTTACTTTTGTTTTCTTGGCGTTACTGAACCTAAAGTCATGAGGCTTGTCGTCAGGCCACAACTCAGCAACGCAACGGCCATGCCAACACGTGGGGTGGCACGAAAGTGATTGATACGGGCGAAATCGGGACGGTAAGGGTCGCAACGGTGAAAAGGCAGTATAAATTTTTGAACGCAGAGAAGCGGGGCGTTCAAATTTTTCTACACACCCAGTCCCCCCAAGGCACAGCTACCGTTCAAGAGGTGGGAGACATTGAAGAGCGCCGATGTGGTCGGCGCAAGCCGTCAGGAAATGTGAGGCCGCAGGTTGTACTTGGTGACTTTGTAGGCCAGATCACTTCGCGAAATTCCAAGGCGTCGGGCGGCTTCCGCCTGGGCGCCCCCGGCAGAGGAAAGGGCCCCAATGATCAGCTCGCGCTCCACATTCTCCAGAATTGATCGGAGGTCGATGGGCTCACCAGGGAGACGCAGATGCATCAACAATGAATCTATCGTAGTTGCGGCCGCGGATATGCGCGACAACGACTCGGGAAAATCCTCGGTTGATAGTTCCGCGTGTCGCCCCAGTATATAGGCCCGCTCCAGAATGTTTCGGAGCTCCCGGACATTGCCGGGAAATTTGTAGGAGCGGAGGCGGTCGAGTGCTTCGGCGCTGATAGGACGCTGTGGAACCTTGAGATCTTCCGCAAGCTGTCGAAGAAAGTGCGCCACCAGCGCGGGCAAGTCCTCCGGGTGCTCTCGCAGCGCCGGCACGGCGATGGGCACGACGGCCAGCCGGTAGTACAGGTCTTCCCGGAAGCTGCCTTCCCGAACCCGCTCCTCCAGATTTCTATGGGTCGCCACGAGGATTCGCACATCAACTTTCCGGGGCGTGGTGGCGCCCACGCGAATGATTTCGTGATCCACAAGGACACGAAGCAGCTTGGCCTGTAGTGCGGGAGGCATCTCTCCCGCCTCGTCGAGGAAAAGTGTTCCGCCATTCGCCGCCTCGAAAAGACCGGTCCTGACGCGGTCCGCTCCCGTGAATGCCCCCCGCTCATGGCCGAATAGTTGACTCTCAAGCAGGGTCTCCGGCAGCGCGGCGCAATTGACGGCGACAAACGGGGAAGCGGCCCGACGGCTGCACCGGTGAATCGCCCGAGCCACGAGCTCCTTTCCCGTTCCCGTCTCGCCCGTAATCAAGACGGTGGCGTCGGTCACGGCCACACGGTGAAGCATTTCGCGAAGTTGGGACATGGGTGGACTGTCGCCGACCAGTTCGTCGAGGCCGGACAAGCGTTGAACTTCGTCCTTCAGTCGGATATTGTCCCGCAGGAGCGCGGCGTGTTGGCAGGCACGGTTCACCGCCGCAACGACGACGTCTGGATCAAATGGCTTCGTGATAAAATCGAAGGCCCCCTCGCGCATGGCGTGGACCGCCAGATCGACCGAGCCAAAGGCCGTGAGCATGATGACGGGCGGACTCAGGTCGATCTCGGCACATGCCGCGACCAGGTCAATCCCCTCGCCATCGCCCAGGCGTTGGTCGGTCAGTACCACATCCCAGGTCCGGGAAAGCAGAAGCTCCCGTGCGCTCGTTAGCCCGTCCGCTTCCGTTACATCATGCTGGCTTCGGGTGAGCAAGACCGTGAGAATTCGGCGCATGTTCACTTCGTCGTCGACGACTAGAATGCGGGCCATCATCGACTCCCTTCGTCGTCGGCGGTACGGTCCGGCAGTGATTTGGGAAGGTTAATGGTGAAACGAACAGCGCCGGGCTCGTTGTTTTCGAGTTCGAGGGAGCCGTGGTGTGCCTCCGCTATCTTCGCAGCGATCGCCAGTCCCAACCCCGTCCCCCGGGCCTTGGTGGTGAAGAAGGGTTCAAGCAGTTGCGGCACGGTGGCGGGAGGAATGGCCTCTCCCGCGTTCTGAACGAACAGGGAGATGACCCCGTCCCGGCCTGCCTTGCAGCCGAGGAGGATTGTGGAGCCCGCCGGGCTCGCGTCGATTGAATTTGAAACCAGATTGATCAAGGCCTGGTGCAACTGAAACGGTTCCACCTGTGCCAGCAGTTCCTCGGCGCAATCGCATTCAATGCGCAGGCCGTTTCGGGCGGCGTGGGCCCGCGATACCTCGGCCACATACCGAATCATGGATTCCGCGCTGGCTGGCTCAAACCTCGGCTCCCGGTTCCGCGCGTAGGCCAGGAACTCGGTTGTGAATTGCTCCAGTCGCTGCGCCTCCTGCGTGGCGATCGACAGCATCTCTTCCCCGAGCCGGGTATCTTCCGCACAGTCTCTGGCCATGGCAAGACTGCTTGAAATCATGGCGATCGGATTGCGTATTTCATGAGCGATTCCGCTCGACAGGCGACCGAGGGCGGCAAGTTTCTCCTGTTGTACCAGCCGATCCCGCGTGCGCTCAAGCTCCGCCATGGTACGCTGAAGGTGGCGCTGCTCTTTCCGAAGGCTACTCGCAAGTAGCCAGACTACGGTTCCAACAAGAAAAAATATGAGGATCGTGCCAAAGGCTTCGAAATACTCCGCCGGGCTGTCAGGACCGCCTCGACGGCTGAAGTCCCAGACCTCCAGGAGGCAAACCAGGCTTGCACCCCCGGCGATGCACAGCGTCTCCCGCAGTGAAGTACGGAATCCTCCCGCAATGACCGGAAGAATCAGCAGCACCGCATAGTGGGTATCCTCGTCACTCGACAGAAGCGATACAGCCGCTGCAAACACAAGGTGCATCAGGATGGAAATTCGGCCATAGAGAAACTGGGTACGGACGTCCAGAGGGCGCTCGCGGGCGCTGAGCCATTGCAACTCAGCCGTCTGCATGATGAACCGCGCGCCAAACAGTAGGAGAATGGACCGGCTGGGCCAGCCAAGCACCGATTGAAAAAGGAGCTGCAGTAGAAGAACCAGGGCCATGAGCACCAGATTGATCAGGATAAGCGTCGTTTCCTGCGTGCGAAAGCCCTGAAAGTCGCTGCTCGGTGGCGATGCCGCGCGGTCTGACTTTTGATGGCCCATGGCTGTCTCGATCATAGCCAGACTATATAGAATAGCTTCTGCCGATTGCGACCCCGACGCTCACCGGTCACCCCCAGGATTCCGCCTGGCATGTGGAGCAGGCGAGAATCGACGGCGAATTATCAGCGTTATCCGCGCCGTTTCATGGCCCCAAGCAGTCCCCCACGACTTTTCGTGGCCGGAGCGCTGTTGCCCGTCGCGCTGCTGCTGGGGAGCAAGCCCTGACGCTCGGCACGGAGCTCGGCCAGGGCGTTGTTGTTTCCCTCGGCAAAGATGGGACTCGGATCCCGGCCATTGAGGAGCAACTGAAGCCCCCGGAGCACTTTGGAGAGATTCTCCGCAATGTTGGGGGAAACCAGGATGCGGTAGCGCAGGCGCTGGGGCTTGATGGCCTGGATGACGATATCGCGACCGTCTTCGAGATGGATACTGCCTTCGAGCAGAGACTCGTACTGGATATACCCCTTGGTGAGGTCGGCTTTTTTCACATAAATCCCGGTCTCGGTGAGCAACAGGGTCTCCTCGCCGGCTACCAGCAGGGACGGATGGAGGCCCGCCAGGATGCGATCTTCCTGGGCAATGACAAAGTACTGGTGGGCCCTCGCTTCCCGATCCGGCGGAATATGGGGATGGAGGAGGAGGACATTGCTCGATTGATGGGCGCGCAGGTACGCCATGAGCTGCTCGCGGGGGAAACGCGGTCCCCGGGCGTTGCCCTGGGCCGCGCGGGACAGTTCCCCCGGCACGGTTACGGGCATCTTGCATTGCGGGCAGGTGCCGGACTGGCCAGCATAGTCGTCGGTTACCGTAAAGGCCTTCCCACAAATGCAACTGAACTCAATGGTCATTCGCTCGCTCTCCAACTCGATCAGTGGGGGAAAGCCGGAGCTCTCCGCCGGGGACACCGCTTACTTTAGCACGAAAAAGTCCAATGTGAGAAGTCCGAATCCTGCTTCAGACGGGGGGCCGGAAAAGGTTCGGTAGAGGGCGAATCCGCACCGCCCCCCGGGCCCGAATAATTCATTGCGCCAGTGGTAAGTTAACCACATGTGTGCTAGACTGATGCCGGTCAGCAATCCGGGGTCGTTCTACTTGGGCAAATTTCCAAACGTGAGGAGAATGAGGATCATGAAAGGGATGAGCGTAGTTTTGAAGGGCACGCTGTGCTTGGGGATGGCATTCCTGCTTTCGGGATGCCTGGTGGAAATGTTAATGTCGACGGCCGTCACGGCGGATATGGCGGCGCAAAACGCGGGCGAAATCCAGGGCACGTTCACCGATGCCCAGGTGGATATCGACATGGTCCGACTGCAAGAGGCCGTGGACCTGTATGCCACCGAAAAAGAGGCCTTCCCGGCCGATCTCTCAGCTTTGGTGCCGGCCTACATCGACGCGGTTCCCCTCCGGCCAGACAAGAAGCCCTACGGCTACAACCCCATCGAGGGCGAAGTCTACAAGACCAGCGACGGCCCCGCGCCGGCGGACTACTTCACCATGCAGAAGATCGAAACGGCCATCCATTCCTTCGGCACCAACACGGGTTACTACCCCCCGACGCTTGATGCCCTTTACCCCATGTATATCCCCACGCTACCCCGGACGGCTTCGGGCAAACCCTTCAATTATAATAATCAGGACGGCCTGGTAACCCACCCGGACGAAGGCAAGCAGCATGGCCCGGCGGAGATTGCGGTCGATTCGAGTGCCACGGCGGCCTCGGAGCCGGTAAAGCCGGTCAACGCGATTGGCTCGCTCGACAAAGGCGACCTCAAAGATTCCAACAGCCTGAACAAGGCCCTGGATCGCATGGGCTATTGAGCCGGAGCCATTGCCGCCCGCATGCCGACCCGCCGCGTTGCGCCGCCACAAAAAAATGGGTACACTTGCTGCCATTCAGGAGGTCGTGACTGGCCTCCAGCCGCTCGTAGTTGATGGTTTGGATTGAGGGAGACTGTGCATGTGGTATTACGCCCGTGGCGAGGAGCAAATCGGACCCGTTGAAGAAGGGGCGTTCCGCATCCTCGTGGATCAGCGGATCGTCGGTCCGTCGACGCTCGTGTGGCGTGAGGGCATGCCCTCCTGGGTTTCCTATCAGGAAATCGCGGGCACGGTAACCGACTGGGGTACACCCTGCTCGGAGTGCGGGCGACCGCACCTCGTCGAAGAGTTGCTCCTCTTCGAAGGCAAGCGGGTATGCGCCTCGTGCAAAGATATCTTCTTCCAGCGGATGCGCGAGGGCAACGCCGCCTCCGATGCGATGGCCTATGCCAGCATCGGGAAGCGATTTGCCGCGCTTATTGTGGACTCCATACTGGTCGGTGTGGTGTCGGTGCCCATCGCCTTCGCCATGATAGCCTTTCTAGCCAGCACGCCCAGCGAGCCCCCCTCGGAAGAAACGGTGGCCCTGTACATGTTCGCTATGATCGGGACGCTCGGGCTTTGGGTGCTCTTCTACATGACCTGGTTCGTCGGGCGTTTCGGCGCCACACCGGGTAAAATGCTTCTCGGCATAAAGATTGTCCGAAGTGACGGCTCTCCGGTCTCCTATCTGCGGGCCTTCGCCCGCTTCTGGGCACACCAGCTTTCCGCCAATATTATGTACATCGGCTTCATTATCGCCCTATTCGACGAGCAGCGGCGTGGCCTCCACGATCACATTTGCGACACGCGGGTGATTGATAAGCGGTAGTCTCGCCCCTTTCCAGACTCCCGGAGGCAACCGCCAGCACCCGGCTGCGGGAATGAAATCCTCGATGGCAACTCTTCAAAATCGCGGGTTGTATGTCCACGGCCCATGGGGTATGCTTGGGTGGTCCCTGCGGCATCGAGCGCCGGGGAAAGTCTGGGTAAGAAGGAGACTCTAAGCTGTGAGCCAGTCCGTGGAAGAAAACGCCATTGCACGCTGGAAGCGTCTGGGGGACATGTTGATCGACGGGGGATTGATCACCCAGGGCCAGCTCGAAGAAGGACTGGCGGAGAAAGACCGCCAGAAGTGCTTCCTCGGCCAGGCCTTGGTGCGGCTGGGCTACCTGAGTCAGGACGAGCTTATCTCCTTCCTCGTGAAGCAGTGCAAGATCCCCCACATCAATCTGGTGGACTACAGCATCGATCCTCGCATCGTACGCCTGCTGCCCAACGAACTCTGCCTCAAGTATAAACTCCTGGCCATCGACAACCTGGGCACCATTTTGACCGTGGCCATGGTGAATCCTCTCGATCTCGACGCGCTGGAACAAGCCCGAGCAGCCTGCCCCGACTTGAAACTCAAGCCTATTCTTTGCACCCCGGAACACTTTGAAACGGTGGCAAAGCGCTTGTTGATCAGCGACGATTCCGAGAAGCCATCCACGCCGAAATCCTACGGGTTAGCGTCCTTCGGCCTCGCCCCTTTGCGTGCCGCGGCCAAACCCGCATTGGCTGCGGAGGTCGCCCCGGAAAAGCCCCTCCCACCGGCGGGACTGCCCTGGGTACGGGATGATTTTAATCTGCTGGTGCGAGACATGCTCGGGGAACTGTTGAGCATCTTCCAGGGTCCGATTCCGGGCGGAACGGACGGCTCGGGAAGCCCGCTTACCAGTGCTATCGGCCAGCAACTGGAATTCTCCTTCACCCTCAGCGTCACGGGAGAGGTCTGCTACGTCAGCCCCGGCGTCACCAACGTCCTGGGCTACAAGCCCGTCCACTTTCAGCAGGCCTTCCTGACCCTGCTCACGGATCACCCCGGCAACACCGTCCTGCGACGTTCCGTGGTCCTGTGTAAATCCGGCCAACATCCCACACCGGTGGAAGCGGAATTCCGGGCCGTCGATGGCACGCCGAAAATGCTTATCGTCGCCCTCATACCGGTATTCGACGCCAATCAGTCCTTGGTGGCGATCCAAGCGGTGGCGCGTGACATCTCCCGGCGCGAGCAGACGGAACACCATGTCTTTCTGGCCGCGACCCATGACCCACTGACAGGCCTGCACAACCGGCGCAGCTTCCTGGCCCGCCTGGACGAAGCAGTCTGCCTGGCCGCGCGCCACAAAACGCCGGTCAGCCTGGGCATCGTCAATCTGGACAACTTTACCGAGCTGAACCAGGAATTCGGGCATGCGGAGGGGGATCGCATCCTCATCTATATGGGCAAACTGCTGCGAGACACCCTGCGGGGCGAGGATATTATCGCGCGCTCCGGCGGAGATGAATTCTGTGTCCTCATGCCCCAAGTACTTCCCGATGCGGCGCGCAATGGACTGGAGCGATGTCATCTGGCTCTGAGTAAAACAGACTTCACTTCCTCCGATGGACGCCAGGTAAGTCTCACCGTGACCTCGGCGCTGGTGTCCATCGGGAACGACGACCGGGCGGCCGCGCCCCTGCTGGCGTGCGCACGGGCGCTGGTCATGCAGGGCAAGGCCGAAGGGGGAAACCAGGTTGTGACCGGTCCAGACTTGGGCTGACCAACTCAACCGGCCCCGACCTGGTGGGACATACCATTTGGAACGTGGCGAGATTCTCCTGCGCACAGGGTGTAGAAAAAGCCCATCTTCGGCCACACAAATTTGACTTTTCGGCCCCTCTTTTCCTACAATGTGGTAAGTTTTAAAGGCAGCCCTATCGTTCAGGAACTTACCATGTCTACCGGTGCACCCAAAGTAAAGAATGAGATCTCGGAACTGGCGCTGCTGTTTGATATCAGCCGGATCCTGGATCGCAGCATGGATCTGCGCGACGAGCTTGGACCGGTGCTGAAATCAATTGCCAGGCACACGGGGATGCTCCGCGGCACCATCACCCTCGTCAACCGGGAAAGTGGCGAACTTTTCATCGAGGCGGCCCACGGACTTTCGGGCAAGGAACTGGAGCGGGGTCGCTACAAGCCCGGCGAGGGTGTCGTGGGCAAGACGGTCCAGACCGGACGCCCTGTGGTGGTTCCCCGGATTTCGGAGGAGCCCCTCTTTCTGAACCGGACCAATTCCCGCGAGGACGCGCGCCCCGAGGATATTGCCTATATTTGCGTGCCTATCAAGATGGAGACCCAGGTAATCGGGGCCCTCAGCGCGGATCGGCTCTTCTCCGACACGGAGACGCTCGATGAAGACGTGCGGCTGATGACCATCATCGCCTCGATGATCGCCCAGGCGGTACGTCTGCGCCAGGAGCATCAGGACGAGCGGAAACGGCTGCTCGAAGAAAACTCGCGCCTGCAGAATGAGCTTCAGGAACGCTTTCGCCCCGCCAATATTATCGGTCGCTCCGGCGCCATGCAGGACGTCTTCGATCTGATCGGGCAGGTGGCCAAGAGCGACGCCACGGTGCTGATCCGCGGTGAAAGCGGCGTCGGCAAGGAACTGGTCGCCCACGCCATCCACTACAACAGCCAGCGTGCGGCGAAACCCTTTATCCGGGTGAATTGTGCCGCGCTGCCCGATTCCGTCATTGAGAGCGAGTTGTTTGGCCACGAAAAGGGCGCCTTCACCGGTGCCACCCAGATGCGCCGGGGCCGTTTCGAGTTGGCCAACGGCGGCACGATCTTTCTGGACGAAATTGGCGATCTGGCCCCCCAGACCCAGGTGCGCCTCCTCCGGATCCTGCAGGAACGGGAATTCGAGCGGGTTGGCGGCCAGGAAACCCTGAAGGTCGATGTGCGCGTAATTGCGGCCACCAACCGCGAACTGGAACTCATGATGGTGGATAAGAGTTTCCGCCAGGATCTGTACTACCGGCTCAACGTCTTCCCCATTCATATCCCACCGCTCCGGGAACGGCGCACCGACATCCTGGAATTGGCCAATTTCTTCGTGGAAAAGTACAGCAAGGCCAACCACAAGTACGTGCGGCGTATTTCCACGCCGGCCATCGACATGCTCATGAGCTATCACTGGCCCGGCAATGTCCGCGAACTGGAAAACTGTATCGAGCGCGCCGTACTGCTCACGAATGATGATGTGGTTCACGGCCACCACTTACCCCCCACCCTCCAGACGGCGGAAGCCTCCAATACGCCAATGAAGGGCACGCTGGAAGAATGCATGGAACGCGTGGAGCGGGAAATGATCATCGAATCACTCAAAACCGCCAAGGGCAACAAGGCCAAGGCCGCCCGGGAGCTCGGGATTACGGAGCGCCTTATGGGGCTGCGCGTGGCAAAGTACGGGGTCGAAACCAAACAATTCAGAAACTGAACGAAACCGGCGCGAGATCCGCTGGGGCAGTCCGAAACGTGGGGATTCTCCCTCGCGCGACGCGGTTGCGGCGTGACAATCCACAATATCTGGTGTTTTTTTCATTTTTCCCGCTCAAGACTACTTGACAAGGGTGCTTGAGTCTAGTAAACTGTTTACAAAACTACTAGCTTTATGGTTAATACCCTGTAAAGCCCTTCAACCACAGTGACCCGATCCACGGAGGCCAGATTCGTGAAACACCTGACCCGCATTACCAAATCGCAGCCGGCACCGGCCGACGCACTGCAGGACTTCCTGTGCTTTACCGCACAGGCCCTGAACTCCTTCCTGACGCTTATCGGCGGAACCCTCCCCATCACGTCATTCATCGGAGAGAAGTGCCTGATCCCGGAACCGAACGACACGGGCGGCAACACCACCGTTTAACTTTTCGCTGCGGCATTCGTCGGAGACAGCCTCATGTTGGAGTCCGAATGGGCCTCAACGGATGCGTTATGACATCCAAAATAAGGTGTGTCAATGATTTACGCGCGAATGCTCGGGAATATTGTTGACAGATCCCCCGTGTTCACGCATAATATTAAGTATTGGATGATGGGCGTCGACGGGAGGCGCATCGCTGTTCTTTGACACCGCAACCTATTGCACTGCAATGCGATCACGATAAAAAGGTGGTAACCATGATGAATCAAACTGTTCGTAGGCTCCTGCTCCCTGGTGTCCTGGTCGGCGTTGGAATCGCACTGAGCGGTTGCCCCATTGCAGAAGGCGGGGCGGCATTCTTCGCCGACCGCGCCCTCGAATCGGCGGTGCGTGCGGAACTCGGCAAACCTCTGGGCTTCCTCTCGCAGGGCGACTTGCTGGACGTCACGGAGATCGACGCGTCTGAACTGAATGTCCAGTCCCTGGAAGGAATCCAAGGCTGTAGAAACCTGACGGTGCTCGACCTGAGCGGCAATCAGGTGCGCTCGATTTCCGCCCTGGAGAATCTGGTGAATCTTCGGGTACTGGATCTGGGCGGCAACAATGTGGCCCAGATAACCGCCCTCTCCGGCCTCTTTCTCCTGGAAGAACTGACCCTCTCCGGCTCCGCGATGGAAATCATCGACTGGTCCCCCCTCTCGGCAAACGCGACCAACGGCGGCCTGGGTGCCGGCGATGTGGTCGTCCTTCCGACGACGACCACCCAGGATGCCGAAGGCAATATCCTCGACTACTGGGAAGACGACTATCAGACTCTGCTGAACCTCGGGGTGGATGTACTCTTCGAAGATACTGACTCCCAAATCTAAGCAGTCCAAGGAGCGCCGGTCTCCAGATTGGGCATGACATGCACGGTGGCGCGGCCCGTATCCCAACCAGGATGCGAACGAACAAACGGGTTATTGAGGTAGGCACTATGGCTGAATGGAAATCGCGTGTTGGGAAGCTGGCGCTGGTCCTGGCTGCAACCTTGATCGCGGGGTGCCCCCCAGTTCTGGCCCCCCAGTTGAGCGCGACACCTGCCGCGGTGGATTTTGGCGTCGGCCAGACCACGCGCAACCTCTCCCTGGCCAACACCGGCGGCGGAACCCTTCAATGGACCGCCCAGGAAGTAACCCGCATCGACAGCGAATCCCCCTGGGTCGCCGGTGAAGTGCCCTGGCTCAGCCTCAGCACCACCGAAGGCTCTATCGCCAGCGAGCTTCAGAACGTGACGCTCACCGCGTCCCGCGAAGGCCTGGATGCGGGACTCATTACGAACACGGGCGTGCAGATCACCAGCAATGGCGGCACCACCACCGTGCCGGTTTCGCTGACCGTGGAAGCCGCCTTGAGCGTTTCACCGCTTCAGATCTCCCTCTCCTCCACCGACACGACCGCGAGCTTCACCATCAGCAACAGCGGCAACGTGCCCCTGAGCTGGAGCACCCAGTATCTGCCCGATCCCGCCGATCCCGAGAGCGCCATCCCCTTTCCCAATTCCTTCTCCGTCGCCCCTGGAAACGGTACCAATCAAGCCCTCGCCAGCACCTCCGTCAGCCTCACCTTCCCCGCGGGTCAGACGAGTTTTGGCGTACTTGTGAACTCCACCTCTGGACGGGCAACGGTGCGCTTCAACGTGGGCGCCTCGCTCAGCGGGCTGATCATCAACCCCGCAGTACTCCGCGTCTCCAAGGCCGAGGGCGGGGCAGCCTCGAGCGGCCAGCCCCCGTCAACCCTGACCCTCGAAAACGACAGCACCCTGCCCATCAGTTGGACCATCAGCCTGGCTGATCGCCTGGATCGCAATACGCCCCCCCCGCTCGCCGCCACGCCCATTCTCGGAACGACCGCCGTGGGCGCGACCAGCGAGATTGCCGTTCGCATCACCGACCCCGCCAAGGCGGTCGTGGGCGAAGGTCGCTATGAACTGACTGTGCGCTCCGGGGACTCTTTCCAGGTGGTTCCGATTGTGATCGACATACTCCCGATCCCGGATATCGCGCTCGCCTTCCCGCCCGACACGGTCAATCTCCAGCCGCCCGTTGTGGAGCAGGCGCTGTTGGACTTCGGCAAAGAAACCATTCAGCAGCAATTCTGGATTGTCAACGTGGGCAACGTCAGTTCCGAGTTATTCTTCGACATCATCCACGACGACGAGGATTCCAGCAGTCCCCTTATCGCCTCCATAGCCCCGACACGGGGCGATACCAATGGCGCGGATCAGGACTTCTTCCTGCTTGAGCAGCAGTTGTGGGCCGACGGCGTGCCGATCACGGTAACCATCGACCGCAGCAAACTGGTCGAAGATGTCGAAACCCGCACGATCAGCGTCCGTGCCTTCGACAGCAATTTCGTCAATCGCCTGGCAACGGTTGAAGTGGCCACCATCGAAATACGGGTCGAAAAGCAGCCCCTGACGGTAACGGGCGCCCTCAACCGCAGCCGCCCACCGAACATCATGCGGTATGTGTTCAGCAATCGGGACGACCTCGGACAGATCGTTCCCCTCCAGACCGCCGGAGAGCGGTCGCGTCTTACCTACGCCATTTTCGAAGATGAAATCCCGCTGGATCTCAACGAGACAAGCCAGTTCTTGACGTATGACTACCGCGGGAATGTCGTGCTCATGCTCGACTATACGAGCAGCATGTACAACGCCGGCACCACCGGCAACACCCCACTGGAACAAGGTGAGGCGGTGACCCTCATGCGCGAGGCGGCGGCGGCCTTCATCGCCGATCTCCCCGCCAATTTCAAGCTCCAGCTCATGTACTTCAGCGATCGTTCTCCCGAGAATCGCATCATCCAGCCGTTCACCTCCGACAAAGCACTGCTTAAATCGGCGCTGGAGCGCTTCAACTTGACGCCCGCCCAGTTCGGCGCCTCCGACATTCATGAGGCCCTGGTGGACGCCATGGACAGCCTGGTTGCGGAAGATCCCCTCGATACCCTCCCCTTCGACGACGCCGACATGCGCGCCATTGTCTTCATCACCGATGGCGAAGACAATGTCTCCGGCGTGGCCTTGAGCGAAGTGGAAAGTGAGGCGGAAGATTCCCACACCCGCCTCTTCCCCGTCGCCTACAGCCCAAACGGCGATCCGGCGAACCTTGCAGACCTGATCACCATTTCCCAGTCCTCGGGCGGCTTCCTGTACAACGCAGGGGATGTCCGGGACCTCAGGGATATCCTGGGAACCGGAAGCAATATGGCGCTGGCTCCCCAAGTCAATGCCACCGGTGCCCTGGGCCACTTCAGCATTCGCAATCTGAGCAGCCAGGCCATCTTCTTCGAAGTGGCGGAGGACGGTAACTCCCCCTGGCTCGGCGATCTCAGCGAGACCAGCGGCCTGATCGAGGCGAACGCCACCCAAGTTATAAGCGTCGAATTGAATACCGGCGGACTCATCCCCGGCACCACGGTGCGCGGAGCGCTCAATGTGACGGCGGGCGATGGGACCGGAACGGTCGGTGTGGAATTCACCGCCCTCTCCGACACGACGGCGAGCAACATCGCCACCTTCGTGCAGGATGAGCCCGGCACCATCTGGGAAGAGTTCAACAACCAGGCCGTCGTCACCTACATCACGCCGAAAGAGGAAGCCTTTGCCTACCTTCTCTCCGGGCGGCACACACTGACGGACAATCGGGTTATTCAGGGGGCCTTCGAACGGGATGGCGTTTTTCTCATCGGCGATCCCCGAGTGGGCCAGGTTACGCTGAAGACCGCCGGCATTGAAGAGGACTTAACCACGGTAGACCCGGATGAACGGTTCCGCTCCGAAGTGTACGTGTACGCCGACTATGTCCCCCGCAATACGACCTCCTTCTCCTTCCGATTCCACCTCGAGGCTCCGGCGGATGTGCCGCCCGCGGCACTCGCCCTCTTGGACGGCATCGCCTTGGAAGTGGAACTTGCCGAAAACGGAATCCTCGCGGACGACGGCGAAGGCACCTCGGATTGGCGTCTCATCTCCGGCGACGGGGATGGCCGCTACCGCGCCGTCACGGATGAAGAAAACTATCTGCCCGTGGGCGCCTTCGGCAATCTCCTCAAGATTACGCTGACCAACCTGGACGAGTATGTCGCAGCCTTCGGCGGCGGCGCGCGCCAGCCCGCGCTCCAGATCGCGATGCGCATGGACAACCAGATTTATGTTTCGCCGCAGTCGGAGCGCCAGCCCTCGGGAACGAACTACTTCCTCTTCCCCGGCGGCCCGGCCAACGCGGAGCGCGTGCTTACGGTAGAACTGGGACTCGCGGATCTGGCACCGCCGGCACAGGATGTCGTACTGCTGGCGGGCCTGCCTGGCTTCGACCCCGAAGTGCCGGGAGCCTTCGACTCCGACGGCGATACGTTCCCCGATTTCAACGATCCGAATCCGCTGGACGATGAAATTCCGGGTGCATTCGTCATCCCGAGCCCCTTTGAGGTTGATGGCGACGTGACGGAATTCACCCTCACGATTCGCAACGATACCCTGGACCGCTTCGACTGGGAGTTGTCCCCCGCTTCGCTCCCGGCCTGGCTGCCCCTCAGTGAAATCCGTTACGGTGCCGCGGAAGGCATCGAGCCACGCAGCACCCTGCTTCCCGGTGAGTCCGAGACGATACACTTCACGGTGGATCGTACGGGCCAGACACCGGGCTCCACGGCCTCTGCACTCGTAGAGTTCAGCATCAGCAATAGTGAATACGCGTTCTTTGTACCGGAAAATGTACCCATTACCCTGGTGACGAACCCGTAACCGAGGCCGGATTGGCAAGGTGGCGATACGAATGAGTCATTACGATGATAAGGAGTTTGGGATGCTACGCTCGCTGCGCTGCATAGCCTTGGTTGGTCTTATGGCGACCATGATTACACTGTCGGGTTGTCCGGTTACGACGCCCGATCTGTCGGTTACCCCACTCGCCTTGAACTTCGGCGCGAACGAAAATACGAAGACCCTGCGCATACAGAATCAGGGGGGCGGCACGCTCGATTGGGAAGTGGCCGTCGCCGAGGGCGCGCCGTGGCTTACCCTCGAAGCGGTCACCGGCACCAAGCAGGCCCAGCTCGTGGAGGGTCAGTCCACCACGGAAGTTGACACCATCGAACTGACGGTCAATCGCGCCGTGCTCGCCGAGTCCACGTCACGCAACGCCAGCGTAGTGGTTACTTCGAACGCGGGAAATCAGACCATCGGCGTGACCGTCACCGAGGGCGGTGCGGCGCTTCTTCAGATCGCCCCCACCACGCTTTCTTTTGGCTCGGCAACGGACACGATGGACGTGCTCATCAGCAACGCCGGCTTTGAAGCCCTGTCCTGGTCCTTCACCATTCCCGACAACGCTCCCTGGCTCTCGGCCTCCCTGCGCCAGAACACGAACCTGCAGAATGGCAGCGCCGATTCCGTCACCTTCACCGTGAACCGTGCGGGACTTCCCGGCGCCAACTATACTGCGGAGATTCCAGTAACCTCCAACGGCGGCACGAGCACTATCACCGTAAGCATGTCGGTGCCACCGCTGACCGTCTCGACCAACCTCATTGATTTTGGCACGGTGACCCAGTCCGCAAATCGCACCTTCACCGTTTCGAATCCCTCCGATGCCGTGGTCGGCGTAGAGTTTGCCGTCGCGCGCCCCGGAACGGATGCCGTCTGGTTCAATATCACCAATCCCGTATCCCTCATCGATCCGCTGGATTCCGCCACGCTTCAGGTGGCAGCCAATCCCGCTGGACTCGATCCGGGGATTTACACCGGCTCGATTACCGTATCATCCGCCGCGCTGAACTTCAGCCATGTCATTACCGTACGTCTTGAAGTTCCCGGCATCTCTGTTTCGCCGGAACTGGTGGAATTCGGAGAAATCACCGAGAGCGCGACGGGCAGCTTCACACTGGAAAACCTTACCCCCAACCCCCTCCCCTTCACGATCACCGTGCCCTCGGGAAATCCCTGGCTGAACATCACTCCCACCTCAGGAACACTGACGAACACACAGGCTATCACGGTAACGGCCGATCCCGAAGACGCCGACGCGGGAAGCTATGAAGTCGACGTGACGATCCGATTCGGCGACGTGACCAGTAACCTCACCGAGACCGTGACCATCACCATGAGCCGCCCGGAACCCGCGCGGCTTGAAGCATCGCCCAAATCGATTTTCTTCGGCACCTCCCTCATCGAGCGTCGGGTTGCCATCTGGAACGTGGGCATTGGCACCGTGGACTGGGAAATCGATTCCAGCGCCTTCCCCGCCTGGCTGGCCCTGACGCCCGTCGACGGCGGCGGCATCGCCGATGGAACCGTCAGCGGCGATGCGACCGATGAAGTCGTGTTGCGCGTGGATCGCGGTCAGGTGCCCGACGGCGTATTCGAAGTCGCCCACGAGTTTGACATCGTAGCGTCGGGCGACGCCACGAACCGCATCACCATCAGTCTCAATGTGTCCGTCGCGCAGGTGCCCGAGTTTGTCATCGAAGCGGACTCGGTCGACCACCGTGGCATCAGCACCCTCGTCGTGCCGGCCGAAGTCGAATCTCGCACCTTTGTAATTCGCAATGAGGGCACGGGCGTGTTGACGTGGAGTTTTGGCGAGCTGCCCGATTGGGTGGCCTCCATCTCCCCTTCCCAGGGCAGTCTCGACTCCAACGTGCAACAAACCGTGACCTTGACCGTGGACCGTACGGGCCTCGTTACGCCCGGGCCTCAAGCCTTCCTGGATATCGCCACGAACGATCCCGACGATGCCGTTGCCCAGCTCGATGTGGCGGTCTCCGTGCCGCCGGTGATCCGGATCGGGGCCGAACCTGACACCCTCGGCTTCCAGTCCGATGAAAGCGCCAAGCTGCTCTCCATCGCAAACACAGGCGACCCCGGCACCATCCTCAATTACCAGGCGGTTACCAACGAAGACTGGCTGTCCATCTCCCCCGCCACGGGCACGAGTGAAGGCACAAGCTCCCCCATTAAGGATTTCCAGGAACACAGCGTCACCGTCGACCGCTCCCGGCTGGATGGCGCCGGTTCCTCCGCGCGCATTATCATCTCGGCGATATTGATCGAAGACGGCGTGGCCGTTCCCGATCCAACGGTTACCCCGGTTGAGGTCACCATCACGGTGGAAGCCTCCCCCCTGACAATCGAATCCGCCCTGCCACGCACGCGCGTTCCGTCACTGGTTCGCAATGTGCTCATGATGCGTAACATTCGCTCTGAGTCCATTCCGATACCGAACAGCCGCCTGGGTGATATCGGCGATCTCTTCCGGATTTCCGAATCCGATATACCGCTGGAACTCACGGAAACGAACCAGTTCCTCAAGAAGGACTACACGGCGAATATTCTGGTGCTCCTCGACTTCTCGGGCAGTATGTTGAAGGCGGCCAACACGGTCCTCGCCGACGGCCAGCTCGGCGATCCCGGCGCTCTGACCGAGGATGCGCTGAAGACGGTCTACCTGCGCTGCATCCCCGAACTCCTCGACGAGCTTCCCGCCCACTACCGGGTCGGCCTGGGCATTTTCAATGACCATGCGTTACCCGAGAGCGGGGTGGTCCGTATCATCACGGACAACGACGGCGAGCCGGAGTTCACCCGCGATAAGGCGATCCTGGCGAGCCGACTCAATTCCATCGACGTAGACGACAACGGCGCGACGGACCTCCTCCCCGCCCTCGAGTCCGGCGCTAACATTCTCATTGAACAGGACACCAATGACAATTTGCGCCCCTTCGATGATCCGGATGTGAAGGGACTTATCGTCTTCACCGATGGCCGGGACACCAGCTTGAGCCGCGTGACGGAAACCGCCAATATCATCAGTTCGCAGCGGGTTCGCCTCTTCATGGTGGGCTGGGGCGAGAAGTTGGAAGCGGATCCCATGCTCCGCCTTTCCTCCACGACGGGTGGCCACTATTACTCGACGGATGCGCGCTCCACGGGCCAGCTTGACCCCTTCGGCGTGCCGATCCGCGTGCCCCTCGTTTCCGAGCTCACCGATATCTGCTCGCTCGACGGGGCCGATGAGTGCGACGAATCGCTGCCGAACGACCTCGATTCCCAAGTGGTGCTGAGCTACACGACGTTGAACCAGCAGCCCAGCGTGGTCATTGCGGCCGACATCACCTTCAACGATCCAAACGATCAGAATACGCAGTGCCTTCCCGAGCAGGGCGACATCAGCTCGGGCGTGGAGTATCGCCAGCAGGACTTCTCCACCATCGCGGGCGACGTGCGCCTGGGCCAGATTTCGCTGCGCACTGAGGGCATCTCCGGCGGCGAGGCCACCGTGTTCATCCGCGCGGACTACATGCCCCGCAACATCACGGAACTCGAATTAGCGATCTCGGTGACAAGCCTTGAGACTCCGACGATCAACGTGAGTCGCGTCACCCAGACCTCCGGCGGTTTGGTGTCCGACTGGAATCTCGTGGAAGGCCCCATCGGTACCTATACCCTGAGTTCCCCCGACGGCGAGCCCATCCGCTTCTCGGATTTCGGTGATCTTCTGGCGGTTCGCGTGACCAATGTGACCCAGAGCTTCACGCTGAATTTCGAAGTCACGAGCCCGCTCTATACCGCGGGCAATTTCGAGACCAAGTACTTCACCCACCCGGACAGCATCATCGTGGGCGGCAGCCCCTTCCTCGGTACCTCCTTCCCCTCCGCCTTCTTCGATTCACGCCCCGCCCCGCTGGACCTGGACGGTGAATTCGTGGTCGTCGCAGATGGCAATACGGATCAGGTCGAAATCGACATCTTCAATCTGGGCGGCGGGCACGTCGCCCCCGGCTCGACTCCCGATGCCATCACCGGTGAATTTGATCCGGCGGGTTTGGTAAATGTCGGCCTGTTCTGGGAAGCGACCATCGGCTCGGAGTCAAACTTCTTGAGCTTCCAAGAGAACACGCAGCAGTCTGGATTCGTCACGTCCTCCTTCAGCCCCTCGACCATGTTCATCAATTTGGATCGCGCGTCGGTCCCCCCCGGGCTGCGTGAAGGCGAGGTATTGGTTAACTACAGTTCGGGTTCTGTGAACAACTCCGGCACCCTGGACCCGCTCCAGATTCGCTACACGATTGAAAACCCCGAGTTCCTGATCACTTCGCTGGATAACCTGACCGGCGACCAAATCCCGGTGGACTTCATCTCCTTCGGCTTCACCCCGGACAGTCAGGAAATCCGCGTGCGCAATACCGGCCAGAGCACGCTACTCTGGGAGGCCAACGCTGCGGCTTTCCCGAATTGGCTCGAATTGAGCGATATCGTTGGCACGGCGGGGCCCGACGAGGAATCCGTGGTGGTGATCAATATCATCCGAGAGTTTGTCCCCGAAGGCGAATCCGAATTCGACATCGTCTTCTCGGCCGACTTTGCCGACCCCATCACCCTTCGGGTGGGTGTCGAAGGTCTTCCCGACCCCTGACCCGGGGTTTACACGAATAGGAACATTCCGGTGTCTGCCCCTCGGAACGGGGCAGACACCTTTTTTCGCGGTGAAACTTGCCCACTCCAACCGCACTTCAGGTATAATACCGCCGTCGCTCACGAGAGCGTTGCGCTAATCGGCGAGGAGTCCCAAACTTGAACCCCACCCTGGTAAATGGCTTGGTGGCCGTGCTTGCCCTGGTCACGGTTTACGGGATCTGGATCGGGGTACACCTCCTTGCGCGGCACCGCATGGGCGAGCGGCAGATTGGTTGCCGGGGTCCCATGACGGACGATTTCGGCAACGAGATTTGTTGCCACACGGGCGAGCCCTGCTGCCGCGACGAAGCGTGCGAGTCGGGGGATGAGTCTCCGCGCTCCTGCCCCTGATGGACCGCCCACAATAAACTTGCACCTTCGAATCAAATTGCTATAATACCGTCCCGAAATCCGAGTAGTGTCGGGACGTGGACAACCGAGAAAGGAATGGCGCCGATGCCGTTGAAATACTATTGTCCGAAATGTGAGAAGCGCTTTATTGATTGGGGCGCGGAGAAGCTGGGATTCAAGTGCTCAACCTGCGCTGGCGAAACTCTTTTCCGTGTCGGAACCCACCCCGATGGCGAAGATGGTGCCCCCTCGCTTTCGAAAGGCGCGGCAAAGCGCAAGCTGAAGCCGAAAGCCAAGGTGAAGGCCGAGGTGAAGTCGGAATTCGGTGACGAAGTCGATCTGGGCGATTCTTTCGCCATTGAAGGTGAAGTGGACGCGCTTGATGTGGATGTCGTTCTGGACGAGGACGACGAAGAAAGCGTTATTAGCGACACCCTGCTTATCGACGAAGACTGACCCGATCCGAATCAAAGCCTGCGTTCTTTCCGTGGCCTGGCGGCCCTGCCGTCAGGCCATTTTATTGCTCGAGCGTAGTCGGGTCCGACTTTGGGCCATCGAAATGAACGACTTCGAAGCGGTATTCAACCTTGAGCCAGGGAAGTTCCCTCGCCAGGGCCCCCCGGATAAAGTCTTCAAAGGATCCCCCTTCGGGAAGGCTCACGGTCACGATACGCTTTTCGAGCGGCAGACTCTCCAACTGCGGACCAAAGGTGACTGGAACCCCGAACAGGATTCCGGCGGATCGCAGGGTGTTAAGCAGGTCCTGACGCGCGAAGTCGATGGTTTTTTGGTTGAGCGGAGCGGACATCTTTTTGACCAGGTCGGGAGAAATCTTGACCGCCTGTAGTATCTGAGACGTATCACCCGAGGCTTGAGCAACCTCCGGCGCGGGTTCTTCACCGCGATCCTTCTGGCGCTCGCCATAGACAATGGAAACCACCTGCCTGGCGGGAATTTCCAGGGGTTCGACCGCGGGTATGACCTCAAGCACCAGCGTAAAGGGGGTCGACCGGACAATTTTGACCCCTTGCAAGACCCTGCCGGACTTCAGCGTTATCTGGTCGTCGTTCCGGACCTCCACTTGCGGGGGCGGTGACGGTGACCCTTCGCTGTCGGACGCCTGCGCTCCCGAGGCGGCGGTGTCGAGCAGCAGGGCAACCAGCACTATGCACTCCAGAGCGTACATCCGGTATTGTGCCTCCAGTTCTTGCTACATTTTACGGGGAACCCGAGGGGCAGTCAAGGCATGCCGGGGCTTGTAAATACACGCGGGGGCGTCTAGAATGCCTTGTTGCTGGTGACGGCGCAGGGTGATGTTGTTCGACCGATCGGGAGGCGTTCCATGGCCACCATACTTGTTGCGACGATAGACAGACAGGCCTTCGATTCCCTCTCCAGCGAGATTATGGGAGAGGGGCACGAGGTGTTGTGGGCGGGTGACGGGAAAGAGGCGTGCGACCTTGCGCCGGCTGCCGAACTGGTCTTCCTCGATGTTTCACTGCCCATCTTCGACGGTTACGAGGTGGCAACGCTCCTCCGGGGCGACCCGGATGTACCCCGGGACCTCCCCATTCTCCTTTTGAGTGATGATGCCGCCGAGCCCCACCAGTTTGAGCGGGCGGGCTTTACGGGCCAGTTCAGGAAGTCCCACAGCTACTGCGATGTGCGGGAGTTGCTTTCCACGCACCTTCGCGCCACGCTGGCACCGGAGTGAGCCTGAAAGAGCTCAAGGGCCGAAATTCTTGGTCACGAGGGCTTTCCCCGAAAGTAGACGCCCCATCTGCAGGCGCGCCTCGACCAGTCGGCCCCAAACCGTTTCGACCTGAGCACGGTTCTGCACGGAGGCTGGCAATTCTGTCCAGCCGGGGCGGACGTGCTCCGGCGGTGTAATTTTCTTTTCCGCCACGTCCCGCCAGTACCGAATCAGGTATTCGTAGTCTTCCAGGCCATCCAGCAGGTGAAGCATGGTGACGGAAGGATAGAGCCCTCCGGGACCTGCGGCAATCAGCCGTGTTCCCCCATTTTCGGGTACGGGGGTGAGTTCCGCGCCCAGAATGCCGCGAAAATTACGCTGCCAGCAATACCAGGGGAGCATCCGCCAGGCGCTGGGCTGGACCTTCGACTCGAGCCAGATGCTGCGCCCGGTTCTCAGGTTCAGCCAGGGGGTGACGGGGTCGATGGAGGCGTTCACCACGGTGCGACCGTCCTGATTGAACAGGATCTCAGCAACTTCGATATTGCGAGCCTCCCCCCCGTCAAAAAAGATGCGGATTTGCTTGCAGTCCCGGGAATGCTTGAACTGTCCCAGGCTGATGTCATTCTCGCCCTCGCTCAGGTAGTTGCTCTCGACCCAGCGGACCGTGGCCTCGGTAAAAGCGCCGGGGTTCAGGGCAGTCTCGACTTTCATCTCGGCGCGGTCGCCGCCGTTCGGCCAGAGGATGGCGATCTGCTCCAGATGAATCGCTGATTCAAAGGCGATCTCCAACATGCACCCTTGCCCGGTAGTCTTGCCATCGACGCGCCAGTGGGTGTACTCGCACCCGTCCAGGGCATCGCCGGGCTCGGTCAGAAAGGTGCCTGTATCTTCCAGCGCGCCCGGAGCGCCGGTGATGACGCTATAAGCCGGGTGACCGTAGCGGACGGTCGATAGCCCGCGGTGGAGCAGCGACATGGCGGCCGGCGGCGTTGCCGAGGGCAAGGCCCACACGTCGGTGTAACGCTCGAAATAGGGGTGCAGGGGCCCGGGCAGGAGGCGGGTCACGATCTCGTCGGCACGGTCAATCCGGGCCAGTTCCTGGCGCGCATCCGGCCAGCCCTCACGTGCCGGCATGACGTCGGGGATGAGCACCGCCGGCTTGGTCCAGCCATTTTCGAAGAGGCTCGTCATGATATTGGAGAGCAGCAACTGGAGCGGGTCCTGGGGGCTGTTTCCCACCGGCGGCGGCCAGCCCGCCATAAGTTCTCCGGGGCGGCCGCCGAACTCGATCGCGGGGAGATGGGCCGTGCGGACGGCGTAGGCGAGGTGTTCCTTGACCAGGTCGAGATCGCGATAGTCATAGAACATTTCGTTCGGGGAGTGCCGCTGGGGCCACACGGCGAAGCCCGCCCGCAGCCCCGCGAGGGCGTCGTAGAAAGTAACCCAGTCATCGAGCTCTTCCGTCACACCGGCGCTCCTGCGGATGGCCTCGCGGTCGAGGCCGAAGAGCACGGGCAACGAGGATTCGTCGGGAATAATGAAGTCGAAGACTTCCATGCGCACCGGGATCCGCTCCGACTTGCCGCCTTCGAAGACAAAGTGCAGGTTGCCGCTGTGCGCACCCGCCAAGGCGGTCTCGGCCACGTCGATGGACACCAGGAGATCCAGCGGGGCCAGCGGAGCCATCACGATGGGATCGATGAAGGGGGCAAGTGCCTCTGTGCCCGGCACGGGACTGGACGGGTCGGGCGTGACGATATAGGAGGTTGCCCGAGCCTCCAGAGCGCTGTTCCACGCCAATTCAAGGGACTGAAGCGTTCGGGGTGTTTCATCGTTCACCACGCGAACGTAGAAGGCTTCCTGCTCGTTCGCGGCGGCAGCGAGGGAAACGCTGTGGATACCGCTGTTTTCGCCTGGAAGCATGGGAGCGTCCAGGGAGGCGATATGGATTTCCGGCGCGCCCAGGGCGATGCCGAGGGCGATGAATGAGAGAGCAAGGCTGGTCATGCCTGAGTTTAACGCGCCCGAAAAAATGAAACAAGAGGGCCGGAAGGTGTCAACCTTCCGGCCCCGTCGCATTGAGTGTAGACGATTGGACTAAAATTGGGAAACCAGCCGGGCAAAAGCGGGTGTGCCGGGGAACGGGCTGGGGTATTTCTGGAAGGTCACGTGACCATCCATGTAGAGCCAGTTGGCGCCGCCGGGGACGTGGTTGAAATCCGAAGTGTCGGTGCTCAACAGATCGCCCATAATCGGGATGCTGCTCTGGGCCTCCGCGCTCGCGCCGGGGTTGTTGATATCCGTAATGAAGAACCGCTCGATCCCTTCGCGGGTGCGATGGAGCGTCTCGTTGCCCGAAACACCATCAAAATTCCCGCTGATGTCCTCGTCGTAGCGACCGGTACCGCCTGTGAGAATACTCGCGATGTGGTTGCCGATCATCGTCTGCAGCGCGACCACAAAGGCCGGGTTGATGCTGGCCGCGCTGGCCTCGTTGCCCCCCGTAACGAGGTAGTCGTGGCCGGGGCGTCCGTTGAGAGCCCAGGCGAGGTAGAGATACGACTCGGCCGTGAAAGCGCAACGATCAGTCTGCCCCTTCACGGGTACGCCCGCCGGTACGACCGAGGTATCGTGGAAATTCCACCGCAATTCATCGCCGACGATCTTCTGCGCGGACGAATCCGAGGGGCAGAGCAGCACGTTCGTGTCGGTCAGATATTCGGGGTAGATCAGGGTGCCGTCGAAGACGAATTCCGTATCCGGCGCGTTCCCTGCGGGCTGTCCCGAGCCGGGAGGAGCGGGATTGGGGTAGTTGCATTCGTTGTAGTTGACATAGCTCGCCGTGGAGCCGCCGCCCGCAGGAGAACTGATCACCCAAGATTGACGGGGAGCCATGGCGGGGAACTTTTCGCCTTTGGACTCATTGGCGAACATCTTGCACACCAGACCGAGCTGCTTGAGATTGTTCTGGCAACTTGCGCGCCGGGCCGCTTCGCGGGCGCGAGCAAGCGCGGGCAGCAGTATGGCGGCCAGAATGCCAATAATGGCGATGACCACCAGTAACTCAATGAGGGTGAAACCATTTCGCTTCATCGTAAACCAAGCCTCCAAAGCCGTTTGAGATGAATCTCGATATGACCATGGAAATCATCGCGGAAGGAACGAAACAGCAACCTCCTTTCTGCGACAGGAAGCCCTTCTGCTGCACTATCTCTGCCGGTCCCCGACGGACCTATTTGCAGACTCACGGGAGAAAGGCGAGACGTTGTCTCCTGGTTCACCCGAGATACATGCCACGAACTGCCTGTTGCGGTATCTGATTTTCAGAGTAGACCAAGTGGGCCGTGTTGTCAACGAAAATAAGCGGGCGGAGTCGGGCCGTTTCAGATCAATCGCAATCACCGGGGATCGGGAATCACCTTGATCCAGACCCGCCGGGTGCGGGGTCCGTCGAATTCGCAGAAATAAATGGACTGCCACGTGCCCAGCGCAAGCCGACCACGTTGGACGAAGACCGTGGCCGAAGCGCCCATCATACTGGCCTTCACATGGGCCGCGGCGTTGCCCTCGGCGTGGGCATAGCCCCCCTCCCACGGTGCCACGCGTTCCAGGATGAGTTCCATATCGGCGACCACATCCGGGTCCGCATTCTCATTGATCGTTACGCCCGCCGTCGTGTGGGGAATGTAGACGCGCACTTCGCCATCTTCGATGCCGGCCTCATCGACGCAACGCTGGACGATAGCGTCGATATTGATGAATTCAGTGTGGCGCCGGGTGGGCAGGGTAATTTCGCGCATGGTGTCATAGCTCCATTTGATTCAGATTGCGCAGGCCGAGGTACATGGGTAAAACGGCACAGAGGGCGCTAAGCAGGGTCACTCCCACAACGGCGAAAGAAAGGGCCGCTTGAAACTGAGTTTCCCCCTGAAACAGGCCCAGAGCCTTCCACTGAAGAACCAGGACCTGCGCGGCTACCACACAGGTGATAAACGCCACGCTCGTGAGCAGATTCAAGGTGCCGCCCATACCGGATACGATACGCGCGGGGTTGTCCTCGGTAAATGTGGGATAGAGCGCCCCCAGCCCCACAGCCAGCCCCGAAAGGCCGAAGGTGGAGACCAGCACGCTGTAGACCGTGAGAGCGTAGTAGACCGGCTCCAGTTTGAGCATGTAGCCGGAGAGCAGGGCCAGGCCGACCGTAAACACGGCGGTCATGGAGACGCTCAGCCAGAACTTCTGCCACATGAGCTGGCGGTAGGTCAGCGGGGCCAGCCCGAGTATCCAGATCCGCCGCCCCTCCAGGCTGATGAGGGGAAAGACAAAGCGGCTGGTCAGCGTGGCGAGAATCAGCATGACCGAGCCCACATTCAGGCAGGCGATCCAGCCGCGCCAGAACTCCGACTCATACATGCGGGAAGAGTTTCGGATGTTGGCGATGTAGATAGCCATGATCCCGAAGAAAATGACAAACTGAGACCACTGGGTGGGGTCGCGCCAGAAGAGCTTGATGTCCTTCAGAAAGAGGGAACGATGGGGGTCTGGCAGCACGCGCAGGGCCAGAGCGACCCAGGCGAGGGCGCCGCGATCGAGGGGCTTAATCCGCTGGCGATCCTGCCCCATGAGGTAGGACCAGCCGGGATAGAACATGCGCTCGGCAAGCGCGGCCGTAAGTATGACGGTCATCAGCGCGGTGGACAGGATCAGGAGGAACCAGAAGGCGGCGCTGCCGTAGCGTCCATCGGCCGTATTCAGAATTCCTTCGGCGGCCCAATAGCTCGGCAGAAGGCTCGACTGGGTCTTCTCCATGGCAAGTAGGATGGACTGGAAGGTGCTTTCGTCTGAGATACGCGCGCCCCGGATAATGCTGCGGATGTAGAGGAAGAACAGCGCCACGCCCGCACCGCCGAATACGGCAATCCAGGGAAGGTTAAGACGCGGGAAATAGCGCACAAGCACGATGGTAATGGCGCAACCGATGCAGGCGGGAATGGCGACATAAGGCAGGAACATCAGGGCTGTCATGAGATAGAAGAGCGGCCCCGCACCCGTGCTCAGGGCGTAGGCGATCATCATGGGCGAGCCGAGATAGGCCAATGACCACGACGAGAAGGCCACGCTTTCGATGAAGCGCGCGTAGAAGAAGTCCGTGAAGCTGATGGGGCCCTGAAGGAGGTAGACGACTTCCTTGGAACGATAGAGGGTGGAGAAAGCCACGAGGATGTTGGAAAATACCAGCAAAAGAAAAATGGAGAGGGAGAATATGCTCAGACTCTGGCGCAGGAGGGCCACGCCGAAGGCGAACTCATTGCCACCGCGACCACCGAAATCGATGAGCCAGGTAAATCCGCGCAGAAAGAGAAATAGCGCGCCAAACCACAGGCCCACGGCCGCAACGCTCAGCACCGCAATCTTGAGTTTCGACTCGTGGCGCACGGAGGTCACCTGGTGCCGGGCCATGCGCGCCTTGGCCTGCATGACGGCGAGAACTTGGTTCATTCCCGGTCGCTCCCATCGTGGCTGCTTGTCACTGCCAGGAAGACCTCCTCCAGCGAACCGGGATTCTCGTGGAGCGCCTTGATCTCCCCGACCGTACCGAGGTGCAGAAGCTTGCCCTGATTGATGATTCCGATCTTATCCGCGATCTCCTCCGCAATGCTCAGGGTGTGGGTGGACATGAAAACGGTCAGGCCCTCCTCGCGCGTCTTCTGTTTAAGAAAATCCTTCACAAAGCGGATATTCTTGGGATCCAGGCCGACCCAGGGCTCGTCCACAATGACGATCTTCGGATCGTGAAGAAAACACGACGCGAAGGAAAGCTTCTGGCGCATGCCATGGCTATAGTCTTCAATCAATTGATCGCCCACGCGGCCAATTTCGAACATTTCGAGCAGCGGCTCACAACGCGCACGATAGTCGGCGTCGGAAAGCTGGTACAGCCCCGCGACAAAACGCATGAACTCGCGGCCCGTCAATTTGTCGTAGAGAAAGGGGTGATCGGGCACATACCCAAGAAGTCGCTTCGCCTCCACGGGCTGGTCCTGGATGTTAATCCCCCCCACCATCGCCGCCCCCCCGGAAGGTTGGAGGAGACCGGTGAGCATCTTGATCGTCGTCGTTTTCCCGGCGCCATTTGGCCCCAGAAAACAAAAAAAGGTTCCCTCGGGTATATCCAAATCCAAGGGAGCGACGGCCGTCTTCGCACCAAATCGCTTGGTCAACTGTTCGGTTCGAATCATTTAATCGCCTTCAATGATAGTCCTGCCCCGCTACTCAATCTCCACCACCTCTAATTCAATCTGCCCGATGTAGGCGGCGAGGCGCACCCAAGCCTCGATGCTTCCGTTCAAGAGCTTGATGTGGGTGGCGTCCGCGGCCACCTGCCCGAGGGTCGGATCCATGGGATACCAGGTGCCGCCGTAGTAGACTTCGGGCCACGCATGGTAACCAAAACCTTCGAGGGTGTCGCTGTAGACCAAGCCAATGGCGATGCGCGTGGGAATAGCCGATG
This sequence comes from Candidatus Hydrogenedentales bacterium, assembly GCA_942492815.1. Classification (GTDB taxonomy): domain Bacteria; phylum Hydrogenedentota; class Hydrogenedentia; order Hydrogenedentales; family JAEUWI01; genus JAEUWI01. The sequence continues at coordinate 2,836,385 of OW818658.1, forward strand.
CCCGGGCCAGCGCCGCGAAGAGCACGGCGTGCTCGTTGCAGTCGCCCGTGCGATTTCGGAGAACGTCGAGGGCATTGGGCACGCTGAGCACGGGGACTTTGTCAATGTTCTCATAGAGCCAGGTGTGAATCAGCAGGGCCTGTTTCCAGGCATCCACTTCGTCGCCCACAATTTTCTTTGACTGGGCCACGATCTCGGGATGATCAGTGGTAACGAAGGCATCGCCGACAAGATAGGGCGCGGGATCGAAATCGGAAGGATTCGACGACGGCAAAACGGGCAAAGGCCCTGGTTGGGTTATGGTCAGGAGATCATCTTCGCGTACCTGCCACGGCGGGTCGTGGGGAATCGTTTCGAGGTCCACACCGGAGATTCGAACCGTAAGTCGGGTGGCGTCTACAAATGTGGAAGGGCCGGTCGGAAAAATGGCCATGGAACGAATCATGTCGCCCCTGCCCTCCGATGCCACGGGCGTCTCTTCGCGTTCCGGGGCGATCTTTCTGAGCATGAAGCCAAAGGGCGTGCTGGCCTGCAGGACTTCATCGCCGGAACCGATCCAGGCCTTGCTCGTCATGCCGCCCACCGTGGTCGTGTAGACACTTGCCAGAATATCCTTGCCCTCAATGGAAATCGTCTCCCCGCCGAGACGCGCAATGGTGGCCTTGCTCATCTTCATGGTCGTGGGGTCGAAGGCGTCGATTTCGGTGCTCTGACCAGGCTCCAATTCTGGAAGACCGGAGCCGGGCATACCTACGCCACTGCCGGCAAGCAGATTCTCTTCCATCGGAAAATCGAGGGGCACTTCCTCCCCCCCGGTATTAAGCGTGGCCCTGAGGCGCTTGTTGGCCAGTGCCCCCTTGATGCCCATCGTGTGACCGCCGGAATCGAGAGAAAAATCGAAGTCTGATTGGGCCCCGTCCGCGGAGGACCACGCCTCGCCGCCGATATCCATTCGCGTGGTCATGCCGAAAAGCGAGGTTTCCAGCTTGGCGTCCAGCTTCAGCGTGAAGCCCGGCACGCCATCCCGATCGGCGACGTCGGTCACCCAGTGGAGCCTACCGACGCGCCCGCCACCTTCGAGAAAGATTCCCATCCACTGGTCCTGGGGCGCGAAGGACCACTCCGCCGCTGCCGGGGGCGGGCTCGACGGAGCCAGCCAGCCCTCCCGGTAAATAAATAAAGCGACCATCACCAGCCAGAAGGTGGTGATGGTCGCTGGAATTAAACGACGTGACTTCCGCAGCATTTCTTGTACTTCTTGCCGCTGCCACAGGGACATTTTTCATTCGGCCCCACTTTAGTCTCCGCCCGAACCGGTGCCGGCTTGGCTTTCGCCTTGGACTTCTCCGTGCGGACCGTGGTGGCTTCGCCCTCCTGGGGCACATCTTCCGGCACTTTCCCGGCCAGGTTGAAGCGCGTGGTATCGAAGCGCGCGAAGCTGCTGTCGGCTTCCTTGTCAGCCGCCACGTAGTGATACTGGTTAAGCTGCGCGAAGGGATCTTCCTGCTGCGTCAGCGTGCCAAGCTGGATGCTGGCGGCGCGCTTCCGGCGCACTTCGGGATCGGTCAGGCGGAACAGGGTGGTGATCACGCTCTCCTCGATGCCCTTGACCATCGTCTGGAACATTTCGAAGCCCTCCTGCTTGTATTCCAGCAGGGGATCCTTCTGGCCGAAAGCGCGCAGGCGCACCGACTCGCGCAGGTAGTCCATCTCGTACAGGTGATCGATCCACTTGTCGTCCACGGCGCGGAGCAGGGCCATCAGCTCGAGATCGTGCACGCGCTTGCGCGCAATCTGCTCGAAGTGAACGCCCGCCTCATCGCCTCCGATATCGCGGCGGAAACTCTCGCGCAGTTCCTCGGCAATCATATCTTCCCGGCGCTGATACTCCGAGAGCACCTGCTCGTTGATTGCCGCCAGCAATTCGTCACCGTTATCGATTTCTTCCGGGATCTCCACGGAGAAGTGAAACAGCGCTTCGCAGCGCGCTTCGAAGCCTTCCAGATCCCACTCTGCAACGGGGACATTCTCCGGCGCATACTCGTCAACCACGTCTCCCACGGTATTGTAGAACATCTCCCGAAGTTGCTCGGTGACGTCATTGTCTTCCAGCACATTGCGGCGCATAGCGTAGATGTACTTGCGCTGCTTGTCCATGACCGTGTCGTATTCCAGGACGTGCTTGCGGCTTTCGAAGTGGTACTCCTCCACCTGGCGCTGGGAACGCTCGATGGTGCGGGACACCATGCGCTGGCTGAGAGGCTCTTCGTCCATCTCGTCGCCGCCCATGAAGTCCACCAGCTTTTTCACGCGGTCGCCGCCGAAAAGCCGGGCAATGTCGTCTTCCAGGCTCACGTAAAAGCGGGTCGTGCCGGGGTCGCCCTGGCGCCCGCAACGGCCACGGAGCTGGTTGTCGATGCGCCGGGACTCGTGGCGCTCCGTGCCGATGATGTAGAGGCCGCCCAACTCGCGGATACCCTCCGCGAGCTTGATATCGGTGCCGCGGCCCGCCATGTTGGTCGCGATCGTGATGGCTCCCGCCTTGCCCGCGTTGGAAATAATCGACGCTTCCCGTTCATGGTGCTTGGCGTTGAGCACCTGGAAATCCTCGATCCCCTCTTCTTCCATCAACTGGGCGAGGAGCTCAGACTTCTCAATGGAGACGGTACCCACCAGCGTGGGACGGCCCGTGGCGCGGATGGCCTTGATTTCGTTGATGACGTAGCGGAACTTGCCCTTCTCCGTGGCGAAGATCAGGTCGGTCTCGTCCTTGCGGGCCATAGGTAGATTCGTCGGGATCTGGGTAACGTCCAGGCGGTACACCTTGTCAAATTCGGGCGCTTCCGTAACGGCCGTACCGGTCATGCCGGCGAGCTTTTCGTAGAGCCGGAAATAGTTCTGATAGGTGATGCTGGCGATGGTCTGGGACTCGAAGCGAAGGGGTACGCGCTCCTTCGCCTCCAAGGCCTGGTGGAGACCGTCGGAATAGCGCCGCCCTTCCATGGTACGACCCGTGAACTCGTCCACGATGAGGACCTCGTTGTCCTTCACCATGTAGTCCTTGTCGCGCTTGAAGAAGTGGAAGGCCTTGAGCGATTGCTCGATCATGTGGGCCCAGCCGATGGTTTCGCTGGCGTACAGATCGTCGATGCCGAGCAGGCGCTCGACGACTTCCATGCCCTCGTCGGTCAGGATCATGTGGCGCTGTTTCTCGTCCATCGTGAAGTGTTCGTCCTTGCGCAGCTTGCGCACGGCCTCGTCCACTTTCAGGTAGAGATCGCTGCTCTTCTCCGGGCGCCCGGAAATGATAAGGGGCGTGCGGGCTTCGTCGATAAGAATGGAGTCCACTTCGTCCACGATGGCGAAATTGAGGCCACGCTGCACCCGGTGATCGGGATGTTTGGACATATTGTCGCGGAGATAATCGAAGCCGAATTCGTTGTTCGTGCCGTAGGTGATATCGGCGCGGTAGCCCACCTTCCGCTCCATGTGGTCCATGTCGGACTGGATCAGGCCGACCGTGAGGCCCAGGAACTCATAGATGGGTCGCATCCACTCGGCGTCGCGCTGGGCCAGGTAGTCGTTTACCGTGACCACATGGACGCCCTTGCCCGGCAGCGCGTTGAGATAGACCGGCAGAATGGCGACCAGCGTCTTGCCTTCACCGGTGGTCATTTCGGCGATGTTGCCGCGGTGGAGGGTCGTGCCGCCGATGATTTGCACGTCAAAGGGACGCATGCCCGCGACACGCTTGGCCGCTTCCCGCGCGGTGGCGAAGGCCTCGGGCAGGATATCGTCCAGCGTCTCACCCGCGGCCAGGCGGGCCTTGAAGAGACCGGTCTGGGCACGGAGCTGGGAATCGGTCATTTCCGTCATATGGGCTTCCAGGGCCCGAACGGCATCAATCACCGGCTGGAATTTCTTAACTTCGCGGTCCTTTTCCGTACCAAAAATGGCGGTCAGGATCGCTGTAAAGATCTGTTTGAACACTGCGTTACAATCTCCGCCTCGAGAGGCCTTGCAAACTATTCACGAATCACCACGATGTGGTGTCGGTTTTGTTCTATCTGCTACTATCGCATGATAACAAAGGGCGGGAAAGGAATTCTATGCGCGCCTCCCGGCGGGCATGGTCAACCACACAACAGGATGGGGTCGTCGGACTTGCTAACTCAATACACGGATGCATGGGCAGGACAGGTAAACGACTGCGGGGGAGCCATTTAGGATGCTTTTTCCCCTCTATCTGGCCTTTCTGGGCGTTTCGGCGGGCATCGTGGGCGTCTTTGGCCGTCGCCTGGCGGCGCAGGGTGGCTTCGTGCCCGATTTCGACGCGGGCCTGGCCGTCGCGGCTATGGTGGCCTGCGGCTACATCGTCCTCCAGTGCGGTTATGCCGCCATCATCCAATTGATCAAGCCCCATCGCGGTAAAGGTCCCCATCTGACCGAATGTCTGTCCCTCAGCGCCGCCGTCGTGCTCCTGCCGTATCTTTTAAATGTGCCCATCCCGTGGCCCCATCCAAAACTTGAAGAATTGGCCCCGCTCATTTTCCTCGCGGCCTTCGCCGGTATTCACGGGTTCTTCAAGCTGGCGACGCTCTTCGCGGCCACCCAGGCCCTGCCCGCCACCCCCGTGCGCGCGGTCCCCTACGGTATCATCGTGTTTCTGGCCCTGGCGGGTACGCAGACGGGATTCAGCCTGTGGCATGCCTCCCTCCAGGGCTTGCGCCTGGGCCAACTGCCCGAGTCCAAACCCATGCGGATAGTTGATACCTACGCCTCGGTCCGTCCCCTGACCGAAGGGCTGCACTATCCGCTCACTGTCCTGCCGCGTGAAAACGAACACCTGACGCTCCGCTGGGCAAACGTGGAGTCCTCGGAACCGCCGCTTGAGTCCATGCACGTCACCTGCACTTTTCTGGGGGCGACTCCGGGCAAGACCATCGGCACCATGGAAGAGTCCCTGACCCTCTCGCCCGACGGCTGGCTGGACATGCGAATCGGTGCCGACGTCGTACCCGAAGGGGCGACGTCGTTCAGCCTCGCCTGGTCGCAGTCGGAAGAGCCCGCGTGGGTACAGCGGACCGGCATTCGCCCCGCCCAGCTCTCTGGCCGGGAGATGCTCCTGTCCGGCCCCTATGTCCACCACACGCCCGCCGCCTTCGAGCGACCGAATATTGTGGTCCTGCTCGTGGAAGGCTTGGGCGCGGATCACATGGGATTTTATGGCTATGAGCGGGAAACGGCCCCCCAGTTCACCACCCTGACCAAGCGCAGCACCGTATGGGAAAACGCCTTCACGGCCTGCCCCGACACCTACAGCACGACCGTCAGCCTGTTTACGGGGCTGTCCCCCCTGCTCCACGGCAACATGGGAGGCGAGAATATACCGCTTCCGGTGACGACGCCCTATCTCCCCGCGCTCATGTCGGAAGCGGGTTATGCCACCGTGGCCTTCACCGAGGGCGAGGGAACGGATGGCCAGGATCTCGTCTACGAGAGCGGCCTGGCCCGAGGTTTCGAACATTTCAATCCCGCCTTTCCGCAGGTTCCCCTCACGGCGAGCGCACCGGGTCCCATGGTGCCCAAGGGCGCGAGAGACACGCTCCAACTCGCGGCGGAGTGGATCCGGGAACATCGCGAACTCGAACGCTACCTGGTCTTCATTCGCCTGCGGGAACTGCGCAAGCCCTTTGGGCTGAGTCGCTACGCCGCGCCCCCCTGGGAAAGCCAGGGGCGGGGTATCGACGTTTTTGATATGGCCGTCCTCGATGTCGACAAGCAGATCGGGATCTTTGTGGAGCGCCTCAAGGAAATGGGCAGTCTGGAAGACACGTGCCTGCTGCTTACCTCGCCCTATGGCCTCGATTTCTCCGAACCGGAGCGCGCGACCTGGCGGAGGGGTGCCGCAGGAAGGGCCCGGTTGACCGAAGAGTCCGCCCGAGTGCCCCTGCTCCTCTCCATGCCCGAGGGTGTCGGGCGAACACGACGCGGCCTGGTATCACTGGAAGATGTGGGCCCCACGCTGGCGTCCCTGGCTGGGGTCACCCTCGGCACATCGGGAAACAGACCCAGCTTGCTGGAGCAGACGCCCGCCGGTAATCCGATCACGGTCTACGGGGACCCGGTGGTGCTCTCGACCCGCACCCAGGATTGGCGCCTCAACTGGAACTCGGGCCTGCGTGCCTCGGATTTGGTACCCGTTGCGGGCACCCAGATCCTGGGATTGTACAGCCTCGCCGAGTATCGAGAGAAAAAGTGGGCCACGGATATGCGAGCACGCGAGCCCGAACTCGCCGGTCAATTGGCCGCGCAGCTTGAAGCTTACGCCGACGCCCGGAAGAACGAACGAAAGGCCGCGCCATGAGACTACGCCACAGCCGCTTGATCGTAGTGGTCGCCGCATGGATCGTACTTTCGGGGCTCAGCGGGGCTCAAGCCCTCGAAGCCTGCCGCTTCGTGCAGCTCTGCGATACCCAGTTGGGCATGGGCGGCTATGAGGCGGACATCATCCGCTTCGAGTTGGCGGTGAAGGCGATCAACGCGCTCGATGTGGACTGGGTCGTGGTGTGTGGCGATCTCGTCAACAACGGGAACGACGATCAGGCGGTCGCGGACTTCAAGCGCATTGCCGCCGCCTTCACGATCCCGGTGTATCTTGCACCGGGCAATCACGATGTAGGGAACGAACCCACCGTTGAAAGTCTGGAACGCTACCGGAAACTCCAGGGCGCCGACTACTACACGGCAATAGAGCACGGCTACAAGCTGATGATCGTCAATACCCAGCTCTGGAAATCCCACGTGCCGCAGGAATCCGAAAAGCACGACGCGTGGTTCTCCGAGGAACTTCTCAAGACCACCCAGAGAAAAACGCCCACGCTGATCGTGAGCCACTATCCGCCTTTCGTGGCCACGCCCGACGAAGCCGACGACTATTTCAATCTCCCGCCCGAGAAGCGCAAGCAACTCCTGGTCGCCGTGAAGGCCGCCGGGGTAAAAGCCTGGTTGGCCGGTCACGTCCACAAGAACATCGTACTCGACTACGAGGGCATTCCCGTCGTGGCTTCGGCAACCACGAGCAAGAACTTCGATGGCGCACCCTTTGGCTTCCGCGTATGGGAGGTGAAAGAGGACGGGACCCTGACCCATCGCTACGAGGCGCTCGAAATTCCAGCGGGTCTGATCCCGGAAGCACCGCCCAAAAAAGATTAAGCGTAATGAATTCGCAGCCTGAAGCACTCATGATTTCCGTCACTACATAAGTTATCGCGCATATGGAGCGCCGGCGGCCCGCCGGCATTGCACCGGAGGTGCATAATCCAGTCGCCATAGAAACTGAAAAAACCGCATATATCAACTCACATCATACGCCTGCGGCGCATGATGCCGGCGGGCCGCCGGCGCTCCATACGTAAGGGTACTTTTTAGCATGACCAGCCTATGACGTCAGACGGCCGACGTGTCACTAACTGGCAAAATCTGCGGCCGGCATCGGGCTGAAGGAAGACCGTCATGGTTGGAATGGCGATAGGACTGTACGCGACGCTCGGGCTCCTGGCCAGCTCGGGCGCGATGCAGTATATCGACCTTGAATCAGGCTGGACCCATGAATCCAAAGGCCCGTGGCAGACCCGCGTGGATCATCGGGGACTGCTGGCCATGCACCACCCCTGGGTGCCCAGTGAACAGGGCAATCTGGCCATGGCCTGGAGAGACGTGACCCTCCCCGAGGATTGGCAGGGCGAAATCGCCCTCACGTTCTACCAGAGCGACGATTATCACACCAATCCGGCCGATCCCGCAGGGGCGGCATTGCCCGCCGAAGGCTTCGTGGGCCATCGGCGAAAACAGATCCTCGTCAACAACCTCCCCGTTTGGAATGAAGACGTGAGCGACCCCGTGCGCCCCGGCACTTCGCTGTACATTCACGTGCCGCTCAAACTGAATCCCGACCAGCGGAGCTTCAGAATTGCGCTGGTCGCCTTTGACAACGAAGCCTCGACGGTTCAGACGCGCCACGACTACTACCGCCCCCCCACGCCTGAATTGACGCGGGAGAACGACCCAGATGCGAATCGATTTCGCACAACGATTTATTGGGGGGATCTTGCCCTGGTCCAAGGTGATACGGAATACGCCGCGCGGCCACGCCCCAGCGAGCGGCTGGTGCTGGAGCGGCACAATGAACGCTGGCCGCGCAAGCCCGACACGAAACGCTGGAAAGGGAAATCCTTCGATCTGGAAATCTCCGCGCCGAGTGGCATTCCCGAAGCGGGCTTTCCCCTGGAGATGGGCCTGCCGCTGCCACGGGGCATGGCGCGGACTCCCCGTGACTTCCGCCTTCGCGTCGGCGGTGCTGGAATCCATGCCGAAAAATCTGTCGGCGCCACCTGGCAGGACGATTCCCTTCGCTGGGTCCAGGTTCGCTTCCCCGTGAAGCCCGGCATGGCCTCTGTCGAGTTGTCCTTCGCTGAAGACCCGGCCAAAGTGCCCGCGCGGATTTCGGTGAAGGAATCAGATACTGGAATGATCGTGGATGGCGGAAGCGTCTTGTGGAGTTCCTCATCGGGCACACCGGTCTCCCGAATCGCGCACGACAAAAAGGGGATCGTGGAGAACCTGCGGCTCAATCTGGAGGTCTCCGGAGAAGTCGTGCCCGGAACCAATCAGGGCTGGCACGTGGTGGAATCCGGGGCCACCTTCACCTGTGTTGCGTTGGACGGGCGCTTCGACGGCCAGACCGAGCCCTTCGGCAGTTACACGCTCTACGTTTCCACCTACCACGGTTTGCCCTATCTCAAGCTGTGGCTTCGCTACTTCAACGATACGCCGCGCAAAATCGACCTTTCCCACCTGCGCATGGAATACGAACTCACCGATCCGCCCGCCAGCATGATGCTTCCCCATGGCGACGTTGAAGGCGATTTCACGCTGACGCAGGACGATGCTGTCCAGTATCGCATGGGCGAAAAAGTGATTGCGGCGGATAAGCCCGTGTTTGTTCAATGGAAAGACGGCGCGCTCGCCACAAAGAATTTCCGTGAACTCTTCCCCAAGGCGATCGCCCGCAGCGGCAACCTCCTCGCCCTGGATCTCTGCGCGGGCGCCAACAGCCCCGTCAGCATCACACCCGGTGAGGCCAGCAGCCACGAAGTGTGGCTGGGCCTGGGCAAGCAGGACGGCGCGGCGCTGGCCGCTGTCGTGGAGCAGCCGCCCATTCTGCAGAATCCAGAATATTGGTGCGCCACGGGCGTGCTGGGTCCCGCGGCCCCCCTCACAAAAGAACATCCCCTCACGGCGCACCTCGAAGCCACCTGCGGTGGAAAGGACTGGAATGCCCTCGGGCAAAGCCTGGGCATGCGCCATTTCACCGATGGCCCCTACCTCGGTCGATCAGGCGAGTGGGCAAACGATTACGATGGTCGCATGTTGGGACTCTGGTACCTGTGGGCGACGACCGGCGATCGCGCGTGGTTTGACCGCGCCGCGGCCACCAGCGCCCATCTTATGGACGTGGCGATTGTCCACTCGGAGATTCCAGGCAAAGACTGGCTGGGAGCGCTTCACGGGCCGGGCGCAAATCACGTGGCCGGTCCCTGGATGCCCGCGCTGCAGGCCGATGGGCTGGCCCTCTATGGGCAACTCACGGGCAACGCGGAAGCTCAGATCGACTTTCTGGGCGTGGCGGACTATTGCGTGCGCACGGGCGCGGGCCTGCAGGGCGTCAGTGTGCGACATTACGGCGCGCCCTTCGCCAACCTCTGCGCGGCCTATCAGGAGACGGGCGAGATTGCCTTTCTGGAAGCGGGTGCGGCGCGATTGGAGGCGATGTATAAGCGCATGGACCGCCGGCGCGGCGCGTGGATTGACTGGCACGGCTCCGAGGTGTACCCCGGCACGACGCCCTGGATGGCCGCCCAGTTGGCGGGGCCTCTCTCCGCGTGGTACGACATGACCGGCGATGTGGAGGCCGCCCAACTGCTCGTGGGCCTCGCGGAAACGACCATCTGCGAAAACACGCCCTGGGACAAGCCCGGCGCGATGCGGACCTATTCCCCCAATCCACGCTTCCCAGAAACGACGGCCTACGACCCCTTTGTCCTGCCCCTGCTGCTGGCGGCCCACGACCTCACGGGCGATGACTTCTACCTGGATGCGGCCAGAGCCCAGTGGACGCGCTGGCAGGCCGCACCGACGTTTCTGCCGGTCTTCAATCTCGCATGGCACTGGCCCTGGGTCAATACGCAGTTGACCGCGAAATGATGGGACGAACTTGAGTGATCGGACGGATATTGACATCTCAAACTATCCGTCCTATCCGTCGAATCCGTCCTATCCGCCCTATCCGTCGTCTCAGCCACTCAAGTCTTTGCGCCGCCCCAGCGCGATATCACGATTGCGGCAATTCCCCAAACGGCGATGTTGATCCAGCCCGTCGTGCCGGTCCAGGGCACGGTGGATTGCTCGAAGAGTTGGCTCCAGATTCCGCTGTCCTGCCCTGCAAAAGCACCGAGTGCCATGGCCGCAACACCCGAGTGTCGCGTGCGCCGAAGGATGCCCGCGAGGAAGAACGACAGGACCACGGCGAGTGCGAGGACCCGAATCGCGGCACCGGAAAAGCCGGGCAACTGCACCTCCTGGTGCCAGGTGTAGACCAGTGGTAAGAACCAGAGTCCCCAGCAGAAACCGGCTATCAAGGAAGCAAGGGGTCGACCGAGCACTTCGAGTCGCGGAAGCAGGTAGCCTCTCCAGCCCATCTCACTCCCCACAGCGATAAACGCGAACAGCGTGGCACCAACCAGAATGCTGAAGATCGGATAGGCGATGAGCGCGACTGCGGGCGCGGCCGACTCCACACCCGAGGGCAGTGGCGCGCTGAGCTGGGCGGTCACCCGATTCATCAGGCCCCCGAGGCTCCACTGGGGCTGGGTAAATCCAAGCAAGGTCGCCAGGGCGTAAGACAGGCCAAACAAAACCGGGGCGCACAGGGTCACCAGGATCGCGGGGCGCACGGGAATGGGCCAGAGGGGCAGTTCTTCGGAAAGGTCGTCAGGAAAAACAACGCCGGCGATGAGCGCGCTCAACGCGGGAATTCCCATGAGAACGGCGAGGATCAGATAGCGAAAGAGGTTGGGATTCTCCAGAACGATGATACCCTGCGCGGCACCCAGAAAGGTGCAGAGAAGAATCAGCCCATAGCTCAGGCCAAGGAACAGGATGATACCTTTGTAGTTCATGGATCAGGGTTACTCCAGGGATTGTTCAAAATTTGAGGACAGCGCGGAGAATCCACACTAGCGCCGACGCGGGGGCGGTGGCACGGGCACCGTGGGACTGGCGGTTGCCGCGTTCGGCGTTAAGACCGGCTCGGTAGCCACGTCACCAGGGGCCGGCGGACTCGCCTCACCGTTGGCGTCGAAAAACTGGTACAGGACCCGGCCATTTGCGGAAAGTTTCACACAGGCCTCCAGCACGGCATCCGGATCCGAAAGGGTAAAGATGATGGTCTGGGCCTTGTAGGGCGGCACGGAGACCGACGCGCGTCGTGGCATCGCCGTCACCGGCGGGTGGTTCTGGAACTCGGCCCAGTGATTGGGAGACGTGATCAGGTCCAGATAGCCCTGGGCGTGGATACCACTGTCGTTCCGCAATTCCACGCGCAACTGGGCTCCGTTTCGAGACAGTACAAGGCCATATGGGGCCTCGCTGTCCAAGATCACGTCCCGATAGGTTTGGCGTTCGAAGGAAGCCTCCACGGCCATGGCCCTCCCCTCTTCCCCCGCCCCCGTGAAGGCCACCTCGACGGGCTCGACATGTTGACGGCCGGGCGTCAGGCTGAAGAAGAACTGCTGGGGGCCAAAAGTGACACCGCTGGAGCCGGACAGGATGGCCATGCCCTCCACCGGCGTGTCGGTCAGGTGATTGCTGACCACCACCTCAAGCACGGGTGCTTTCCCCTCCAGCGATCCGCGAAACTGAACGCCCAGGGGAAGATTCTGCTGCGGCGCAGCACCACGCCGTTCTTCCCAATAGCGTGTGTGGATGACGCCCTGGGGATCGGCGTCGCGCCCAAGGCTCCCGAGGGGATCGCGACGCGCCTGATCGGCCGGCAGCAACCACAGGGGTTGAAACTCAAAGGATCGCGCTTCGAACGGGACCTGGCCATTGGCTACCGGCAGGTTCGCCCGGGCTCGGTCATACACGTCGGCGCGGCCCGCTTCGAGAAAGCCTCCGGCACTGGACAGCGTGCCGCGCCAGGGCTGACCGACGCCCTCCCAGGCGAGGAGGGTGTATCCGTTCCGGGGATGAAAGGGCGCGCGGGAATTCGTCGCCTGCGGAAAGCCCGCAGGGCGAAGTCCGTCGATGCGCAGTCCCGGCGCGGAAACGCCGATGAAGGACTGGCTCGCGGGCAATGAACCGGGGTGGATACCGGTCATGGCCGTTCTGGCACGGGCCGTCGCCGCAGCGGCCAGTGCCGGAACATCCGCACTCCGCCAATCGCCCTCGAAGGGGTGAATCGCATAGTTGAAGCTCAGTTCTCCCATAAGCCGCGCAAGACGCGCACCGGCCGAGGAATCCTCCAAGCCGCTGCGGTGTGCCAGACCAAGCAGGAGCCGACCGTCCTTTTGCTGGGAGACACTCATGCTTCCCGGAAAAGTGATGGCGGCACCGCTCTCGGACGGGGGTGAAGGCTGACGAAGCAGGCTGGCGGAGGGTGGCAGCAGAAATCGCTGCCCTGCGGAAATGGCCTTCGTGATCGCGCCCGCCAGGGCCGCACTTTGGGTCGGGGTGATTCCGGCGACCACCAGGGTCGGCACGGGCGCGATGCCCTCGGGCACACGAGTATCCTCCATCAGAATACGGGTGCCCTGGGTGATGCGCTCGGCAAACGCCGACGCCTCTTCTCCCGAGAGCTGATTGACTATGCCCCGGCAAAAGCTATTCTGGTCGGGACTTCCAATGACCACCCGCATGTGGTAGCCCTTCGAAAGATAGTCGTTGCTGTCCATCTCCAGGGTGCCATCGGTCCAGAGAAAGTCGGGCTTCACGGGCTGGTCCACTTGGAGAACGGACGGAATGGCGCGGGCGTAGAGCGCCGCCTGAAGTTCCCGCGCGGCCCCGACAAGAATCGGATCCGCACCATGCACGATGATGACGGGTTCCCAGGGTACCACGCCGTCGGTGCCCACCTGGATGACATCGCCGGGCGCAATGGCCGCCCACCCGTGGGCCGGATAAGCTACGGTGGCGCCTGGGTTGTCGCTGCCATGGGTACGCAGTGTATTGTCGCTCTGCCCTCTTGCACCGAGCACCGCACCAAAGCGCTCCCCAATCATCAGGCTGCGCCCGGCATCGGGAAACTGGAACGAAGCGAAAACCGCCGAGTCATCCAGACGCAAGCCGCTCAAACGTGTCTCGCAGGACACCCAGGGCTGCCCCGCGTTGAGGGTGTAGCGCTGCTCCACCGTGCCGCCACCGACTTCCGTGGTGACGGCAATCGACGCGCGGAAGGCCGTCTGCTCCGACTCAATGCGCAATGGCTTGGGCAGTGCTTCCGAAGCCGGTCCAGTCCACAACTCGCGGCCTTCCCGATTCTTTGTTTCATCCTCGCCAAGTATCAAGATCTGATTGAGCAGACCGCCGCGCAATTCCCGTCCGCTCCGCTTGTCATTCAAGGAAGCAATCGCGCCCGTGTCGGGATCCACAAAGAGGGCGAGGGAATCGTTCTCAATCTGAAGGTCCGTGCCCATAATGGCGGTGGAAGGGCTTCCCTCCGGCTTGACGAAGAAAGTCTTGTAACCAAACGAGGGCACGCTATCCGCCAGAAATTCCAACAGCGGCGCGCGTTGATAAACGCTAACGACATGGGGAACAGTCGCTCCGGCGGCGTCAAGCACCGTAAAGTTTCCAACGCCCCCGGCAGGCAGTGCCACTTCCACCGGCAAGGTTGCCGCCTGCCCCGTGGGGTTAAAGACGACGATGCCCTCGAAAGTGCCCTGGTTCAAGGGTGCCGCCCCTGCCGTGTCGATCTTGCTCGCGATATACTCCAGACTCCGCCGGGCGGTATCTTCCGTAAGCTCGGCCACTTCCCGATAGCCCGCCAGGACATCCAGCGCATCGTCACGACTGGCCGGGGCCCCCAGGTACTCGGGGCTGCTGTAATAGGCAAGTTGCCGGTTCGCGAGATCCATGGCGGCATGGGGATACTCCGCACCTTGAAGACTGGCGATGGACGCCAGCGCTTCCGCGTCGAGCACCTGGCGCGCGGCGCGGGCGTGGGTCGTCTTCAACGCGGGCCAGGCAAGCACGTCACCCGGCATCCCCTGATTGAGATAGACTGTCGATTGGGGTAGCGCCTGCTGGACGGGTTCGTCGAGCGCTTCGAGTTCTTCCAGGAACGCGGCCCCACCGCCATCGTTCAGGACAATGCGCGGAAAGGCGCGGGCGAGATTGGCCACGCTCCCCCGGTAGAAGGGTTCGGGAGGAGAAACCACGTTCTTCAGCACCAGCACGTCCGTGGGAATGTCGAGGCCGAGCAATTCACGCCGTTGGACCGCCACCATTTCCTGCAAGTCAGCGGCGCTGGCCGGGCTCGCCGTGCTGGTTTTGTGGCGATGGTAGGTGCTGGTGCCGCTCAAATCGAGCATTCGCGCCAGCGGCGACAGACCCACCGCGTCGGTGTTGCTGATCAACCCTTTCAGGGCCGCATGATGGAGAAGCTGCGGCGTCTGCGGCGCGATTCCCGGCCCATCCCACGGGAGGTGCTGCGGGGACGAACTCTGGAGAATCCCCCTGGCCATCCCCATACCGAGTTGAAGGTTGCGCCAGAGCAGCGGACCGCCCGCTATCCGTTCGTCAACGGGTGCGTAGGTCGAGCGAACGGTGGCGCCCCCCTGCTGCGTCGCGGTGAGCAACTCATCCCGAAGATCAGACAGCGCCACGAAGGGTTGATACCAGGCGGCGGCGTGGCGCAGATCGAAGCCATAGCCCGCGGCTTCCTGCCAGGTAAGCAACTGGTTGCGCGTCGCGTCGAGGCGTTCGGAATCGGTATAGTCCGCCGCACCATCCTCGGGCGTATGACCCGTGATGACGCGAACGATACCCGGCTGATCCGTGCCGGGTCGCACGACGAGGGCATCCGTGAAGGCCGCTTCGGCGCCACCGCTGTGGAGGCGAACAGAAACAGACAACGCCTCGCCACCGGGCAATGCCTGAATGGGCAGTGCCACTGGAACGCGGAAGGCACGCTGCGGATCGATGGGCTCGACTTCGATCAGATCCGGAAGGGACGCACCCGGCGTCGATATGATCACGTCAATCGGTTCCGTAAACGCCTCCTGGGGATTGTAAAAGGTCAGCCAGGTGTCCTGCCGCTCATCGCCGGGCCCACCGGAAAAGGTGCCCGCATCTTCGAGCTCGGGGACCACGTAGAACTTGCCCAGCGGGAGGGCCGGACGGATTCGCACCGAAAGCGCGAAGCCGCTGGTTTTCCGAAGGCGCGGCCGGTTGGCCATGGCCGAGGCGGTCAATTGTTGCGTGGTCATGCCCAGTGCACGGGCCAGTTCTTCGTAGTCCGCGCCGGGCACCTCCATCACAACCAGATTCAAGCCGGGGCGCATGGGAACTACTACCTGCGTCACCCCCGCTTCGTCGAAGGGGCCTGGCTCGTATTCCTTGAGCGGAAATCCATTCGCCCAGAGCCGCACGCCCAACGGCGACTGGATATCCAGGAATATCGCCGTGCTCTGGGTCGCATTGGCATAGAAGGCGGCATAGGCCACGCCGTCGGGACTTGCCGGAAAAAAGGGTTTGAGATCGAGCTCCGCTTCCGGAGTGCCCGCTTGCTGCCAGATCGCTTCGCCCCCGTCGGCGGTTGGGATGCGCATCAAGTGCTGAGGGCGTATACGGGCAATCCCGCTTGCCGTGGCCATGAAGTCGGTCTCACCCAGGACCGGTGCTTCCGACTTGAGCGCCCCGAGAATGCTGCCGGGCACATCGGACTTGAAGGGACCGCACACGAGCCAGTGAGCAACAAATCCGCGATCGATCAGGGTATTGACCGTCTCCTGCGCACGCGTCGAGCGCGCCATCACCATCGTGACGAACACGGCAAGAACGAGGACGAGATTAGACGACCTAAACACCACCTCCCTCCCCTGTACCGGCCGGCCCAACCGGCGTGGGCTCCGGAGTTTTCACAAGTCCGGGAAAAGCGCGATTGGCCTGAAACTGAAGCGTAAAGAGCACGATACAAAGCATGGTCGTCAAGGCGATGGCGGGTTTTCCCCAGGCCTCAAACTGGAGGAGCCATCGGCAGAAGCCCGCCAGCGCGATGCACGCCAGCGCCAGCGGAACGAGGAGCTGCCCGCCGCCCGTCAGGCTGGCGAGATCGATGATGTCCGCACTGGGATAGAAGCGATAAGAAAGCAGCGCAAGAAGCGAGACGCGATAGGCCCCGTTGCGCACCCAGACCATCGAGACCAACAGCAAGGCCAGCGCCAGCAGCGCCCAGACCCAGGCCAGGAGCGGAGTCGCCTGGAGTTGCGCCAGGGTGTCGGGCAACAGGCCGATGGGATAGATGAGCAGGAGGAGCGGCGCGAAGTTGCCCTGAAAGTCGGGCATTCCCGCGTAGAGGATTTCCAGGTGAATGCCATTCGCAAGCAACGCCACTGCAAGAAAGGGTACGAGCCGTCCCCACCGGCGCGTTTCGGGTGTGCCTGGAAAGAACTCCAGCATAATCAGGACGCCAAACAGGGTGGCGTTGACGCTGAAAGGAAGGGTTGCCAGCGCAAAGCAGGCCAGCGCCACGACGAATCGTGCCCAATCCGGGGATTCAATCAAGCGCAGGTAGGCGAGAAGCGTGAGCAACGCCAGCAAGGCCCCCACCAACTCAATTAGCCCGTATGCGCTGAACATTACTTCCGTCTTCACCGGGTGGGCCATAAAGACGGCAGCAGCCAACGACCCGAGCCAAACGGGCCCCTTGGCAACGCGTCGCGTGAGATTAAACAGGGTGATCATGCAGCCGAACAGGCTCAACACGGCCAGCCCTTGAATCACGCGGGGCGAACTCCCAAGGAACCCGAAGAAGCCGTTCAGGAAAGTTTCAACGATATCCGGAATGGCCTTCACATCGACGAAAGGCGGGCTCACGATAGGCGAGGGAACGGAGAGCAGGCTGAGCCCATGGACCACACAAAGGTAGACGAACAGCGCCACCATGAAGAAGGCGGGACCGGGCGTTTTGCGCGTCGTATTTGAGGGGGTGTGTTCGTCCATGATCTGCCCGCCGATTATAGCGGGTTTGGGGCAGACAACTCCAAGGAAGGGCGCGTCGAAATGCAGGCCGTTAGAGATTCACAGGTCCTCGACCACCACGGAGTCGACGCCCCAGATAAATGGTCCCTGCGGCAATCCCCGTGGCCATTCCAATACCAGCGCCCGCGTGGGGCAGTACCAACAAGAGTGCGGCGACCACCAGTCGGACAAGCGCGGCCAGAGCCGGACTCACCGCCACCCAGTCTGCGATACGCGGACTGAAACGATAGTAGAGATCCACGAAGGCGGTCCCCGCAGCGTTGCTCAGCAGACGCTCATCGCGAAAGTCGCGCAGGGTGTCGATCTCCATGGCCAACGGAGATCCATAGGCGGCGGTTGCAATGAAACAGGGGCCCCCTCCACCAACACCGCCGTCGGCCAACCCCAATATGCCCAGAGCCGCGAGTATCCTTACCAGTAGATTGTCGCTGGACTCGCCTTCGCCTTCGCCTTCGCCTTCACCTTCGCCCTCCCCCTCTCCTTCACCCTCCGCACTGCCGAGCGCCACAACCGAAAATACGCCGGAGCCCCTCACCTCCACGGTAGCCCGTCCTGCACTCGCATCCACCGTTGCGTCGGGGAGTATCTCCCATTCACGTCCCTCCGGGATAGCGATCTGTGGACCGGATACTTCATCCACCGTCAACGCAACAGGATGTCGGTAGACACCAAAGGCGCCATTCACGTTAAGCACGAGTCCATAGATCACCACAGAAACGGGAAACTCCGCAAGAGCGCCCTCGCGGATTAGGGCGTATTCGTTGGAATCCGTGCGTTCAGCAACAGCAACCATTACGTAGTGGCTGTCCTCGCCCAGTGCGCCGGTAGGTTCATCGGCGAAATGGGTCCCCTCTTGGGAGCCCACCAGCGCCCCGAGCGATTGGGCCGCCTGAACAATCAACACGCCCGTCTCTCCCTGATCGATTACCTCGGCAGATGCGGTAACCCGAATCTCCTGCTCCGGGTTCGTAATACTGGGCAGGATCAACGGCACCTCCGAAAAAGCATCGGTATCCGCCTGGGGAACCAGCATCGCCATGACGGAGAAAGTCCGGGGCACCGAATCCGAATCAAAGCCCGCCGCGGCAAACCACGCATCGCCCGCAGCCTGGAGAATGTCGTCGGGCGCGTCGGGCAACCCATTCCCATCCCCGTCTCCCACCGAGATCGCATAGCCCACCTGGATGGATGCGGTGGGTTGTGCGGTGGGATCGTTCACGGCCGTGGCCCGAACACTCAGACCCAGCACCTGGTCAAAAAGAAAGCCTGCCCCGAGATCCAGCTCGACAATATAAGGCGATTGGGCATCATTGCCAAAGCGCTGCCCCGGCACTTCACCGCCCTGCTGCGACACAAAGAACTCGACCACCGCCGTATCGTCAATCGCGTCCGTCTCCGCCAGCACGGGCACGACAATGCCACCCAGCGCCGGATCGACCCAGAAGGTCGCTCCGGAAACGGGATAGCGAATCTGAACGTCGTTCAGCAGATCCACGGTACCCGCCGTCGCAGTCAGGGCAAAGCAAACTGCAGCAAAAAGAACGAGGCGCAACATGGGCGGAGCAACTCCAATGCGTAAGGGCGTCAATCCAGTATAAATTGGGCAGAACCTTCGTGCAAACAGCAAAAAGGCCACCCGCGGCCTGGTGAGAACGCGGGCGACCTGTGAATCCATCAATCAGCAACCACCGGTAGAATCGCTGGTATGAGGAAGGCCCCTAAAAGGGGTCGAACACATTGACACATGCAAATCGATTTCTTAAGTTCTAGTCCCGAAGGGACGGCATATCGTAGCCCAGGGTGAAGCGAGGTACGAGCGAACCCTGGGTCAACTGGACCAAAACTCTTGAATCCCGGAGGGATGGCATAGAAGACCGGGGACGAGCTCCCACGTTCTCCTATGCCGCCCCGCTGAGGCTTTGAACATTTGACATCCGATACCCAGGGTTCGCTCGTACCTCGCTTCACCCTGGGCTACAATATGCCGCGTCTATTTCGCTAATACAGTCATTTCTTGCAAATACTTGTTGCTATTCAGGCCCGAGTCGTTCGCGCATCATCGTTTGCAACAGCGGAACCGCAGAGCCTGTGGATTAGCTTGGATTTAACGCCGTCTAGTTCTTCTTGATCATTCCCATCCCCGCGAGCGTGAACAAGGCCAGCAGAAACACGAAGATCCGTCCCAGAACGTCTTCAATACTGTCCGCACCTTCTCCCAGCAACGCACAGCCCGGCGTCGGCTCTGGAAGCTGGGCTTCAAGCTCCGCCTCGCTCAGAAGGCCATCGCTGTCTCCGTCGAGCAGATCAAACTGCCCCTGAGTCAGCGTCGTCAACGCGGCATTGGCTTCCGCAAAGCTCAACAGGCCATCCTCATCAACGTCTGCCGTCGCGAAGTCCTGAAGCAGCGCCTCCGCAGCCTCCTCAATCTCACCTTCACCTTCACCTTCACCTTCACCTTCACCTTCTCCTTCTCCTTCGCCAGAGTTCGTCAGTTCTGCACGATATACATCGCCGTTAATGGTACTTTCCGGAGTGAAATCGCCCACATGGATGTAAATCGTGTCGTTGGGCTCATTGAAGATCACCGAATAGAATACGAACTCGCCGGCAGGCTGAAGGATACCGGCAATCTCGCCCGTCCCTTGCTTCTGCGTCGGAGGTGTAAAGTCGATCAGGTTCACCGCGCCGAAGCCCCCATTCACCAGATAGCCTTCGGAGGTGACGCCCGATACGCCGCCGCCCAGATACGCACCCGTGGTGCCCACGAGATCGCCATCGGCCGCCCAATCCAGGGTCGTCTGACCGGTAAAGGCGGCCACGAGTTCGCTCACCGTGAAATAGCGCAATTCGTTCGTATTGCCGTCCATGGCATAAACAATATCATGGTGCTTGTCCAGCGCAAGCGACGCGGAATAGCTTCCTTCGGGCTTCTCCACCACCTGATTCTTGTACTCCGCAGACTTGGTCACGACGGGCAAGGGCACCGATTTCGTGGCGCCCAGATCGAGAACCCGAAGTTCACTCGGCTGCCCGAAGACCCCGGCGTCAATCAGCACCAGCGTCTCGGTCAGGTAGATGGCCGAGTAATGGGGGACATTGGCCACAATCGCCGCCTCGGTGAAGTCTACCGGACTCGCTGTATCAAACTGATAGAGATTTCCAGTGAACCCCGCACCCAGCAAAGCGTGCTGCCCGTCGGGTGCCATCGTGATAAAGGACGGATCACCGGCGTAGCCCGTGGCAATGGCCTCGTAGGCATCCGCATCGAGCCCAGTCTGACGAAACAGGGTGTTGCCATTCCAGACCAGCAGCCGCCCATCGGACAGGCCGGTCCCGACGACGCTGAAGGCACTGGGATCTGCCTCGGGAAAGTTCTGTTGCAGAACAAACTCGGCGGCTCCGATGCGCAACCCACCGGAAAGAAGGGCGATGGCAAGGCAAAAGGATTGGATGAGAGGGTAACGAAACATGGGGATTCCTTTTCGCTGTTGATCCAACACGGGCGAAAAAAAGCACGGCGCGCCGCTGGTGATACCCGTGGGGGATCGTGTCCGTTTTGGCACATTGCACCTGTGCCATTGGCGTGGGAAGGACAAAAAGGGGCAGGAGGCATAACGTCACGCCTGTCCCGCAACGACTTTCCCGCGAGTCATTGCAAAACTACCCCAGGCGGTACAGATATTCTGGCTTCCGGATCGACCTACTGACCGCGCCTTCCCCTCCGTTTGGAAAGTGGCGATTGCGGCGTTCGTCCCCGGTTACAGCAGCGCGACTGCGACGGACTTACACCGTCTTCCCTGTACCCGCTCGGGGCCACTGGAGAGAACCAGCAGCACGCGGAGTATATAGCCACAAGGCGAAGCTTGTCAAAGAGCACATTCGCTCAACCAAGTGAGGTACCCGACTACGGAAGGAGCAGAGTAGCAGGGCTTTCGCGTCTAATTTTCCGGTAACGAGTTTGTCGGCTGAAGCGCTCGAAGAAAGACTGACCCGAAAATTTTGGCGGATTTGCGCCCAGGAAACCTGTCTGGCCGACCGATGCCAAAAGCATCAAGATCGGATAAAAACACCCCCAATAGGCCCCTTTGCCCCCTCTGGTACCTCTACCTGTCTTCCGTCTGCGAGTCTGCCTTCACCTTGTCAAAATCCGTGCTATCCGTACTACTATCCGTCATTATCTTGTTTTTTCAGCAAGATCTTTCATCCAATAGGCTTATAACAATTTGGTGTTCATGGATTTACGAAGCGAACATTCCAAGGAGTACTTTCCGTGAAATTCCGTGGTCACAAAAAAAGAGCATTGACCACGGAAGGGCACGGAACTTCACGGAAATAAACATGTTCAAATCGGTCTGACCAGCGCCTTGCACACTGCAAGTGCAACCGACTTTTCAAGGCATGAACAGAATTTGCGCTAATTTGCGTAAATTTGCGGTTCAACTCTTTTGGGTTGCGGCCAACGGCTGCTCTAAGTTCATTCGTGGTCAAAATTCTCGCCCGCGCCAGAACGGCTAACGTGTTACTGAAATTCTACTCTACTTTGTGATCCCTGCGATCTTTCGCGGCCCTACAGGTATGGTGCCGCGTGAAATTAGATGCGAAAGCCCTGATCAGAGTGAGCAGATTCTTGAATCGGGCGGCCCGCAACTCCATACTTGCGCGTATTGCTCCGGTGCCGTTAGTCAAGGCCCCTGACTGCCGAAAAACGACATATTCTCGAAAGGTCCATTGCATGCGTTACCCACGATTCCACCGAATCCCTCCACGTCTCACCCTATGGGTGGCCGCCCTGGCAAGCCTGCTCCCCGGCACCGCCTTCGCCAATTCCGCCACCACCCCCGTGAGCAAAGAGAGCCCCAGTTGGCTGATGCGCCATGAGGCCGTCAACGCCGACGTGCGCAAGGGCAACGTGAACCTGCTCTGGATCGGCGATTCCATCGTGGAAAACTGGGACGATCAGGGCAAGGCCACGTGGGACACGTACTACGCCCATCGCGGCTCGGCCAACCTGGGAATCGGCGGTGATCGCACCGAACACCTGCTCTGGCGGCTCGACCACGGAAACATCGACGGCATCTCACCGAAGCTGGCTATCGTCATGATGGGTCAGAACAACGGCAGCACCAACACCGCCGAGGAAATCGCCGAGGGCGTGACCGCGATTGTGACCAAGCTTCGCGACAAGCTTCCCGACACCAAAATTCTGCTGTTGGGGATCTTCTTCCGGGGCGAGCACCCCAATGAAGAGCAGAAACGACTCGCCCGCACCAATGAAATCGTTTCCAAATTGGCCGACGACAAAGTCGTTTTCTACATGAACATCAATTCGATTTTCCTGAATCCCGACGGATCCATCCCGGCCGCGCTCATGCCTGATTTTGAGCACCCGAGCGCCGAGGGGCACAAAGTATGGGCCGAGACGATCGAACCCAAGGTATCCGAATTGATGGGCGATGCGCCCGTCGCTCCGTAATGCTGTCGCAGATGCTCCTGCAACCTTTAGCACGCGCTTCGGGTCTATCAGAAAGCTGTTTCAACCCAATCCAGTAAGGAGATAATTCATGCGCCGTTCCCTGCTCGCCACGCTCGCCGGAGCCTGCCTAATAACCGCAACTTCCCCGGCCGAGCCCACCTTCGGAGAGCGCCTCGGCTGGAAACCCGAAGACCGCGTGTTGATCCTGCACAACGACGACGTGGGCATGTCGCACGAGAGCAATCTGGGCACCATCGAGGGCTATGAAAAGGGCCTGATTACCTCCAACAGCACCATGATGCCCTGCTCGTGGGTGCTGGAGTGGCGCGACTACGTTCGCGACCATCCCAATGTGGACAACGGCCTCCACCTCACCCTGACCTCGGAGTGGAAGCACTATCGGTGGCGTCCCGTCGCGGGCGAACCTGCGGTGCCGGGGCTGATTGATGCGGAGGGCTATATCCATCGCAGCGTGCAGGACACGATCAAACACGCGACCGCGGACGAAGTGGAAGCGGAGATACGCGCACAGATTGCGCTGGCTGAAAAAATGGGCCTGCCCATTACCCACCTCGACTCCCACATGGGCACGCTGTTTTATAACCCGGCCTTCTTCGAGCGCTACATCAAGGTCGGCATCGAAAAGCAGATTCCCATCATGCTGATGAGCGGCCGGGGCGAACCGGAGAACGATGCACAGCGCGCTATGATGGCGGGCATCCGTGCCGCGGCGGATGCCGTGTGGGCGGGAGGTTTGCCCGTGCTGGACTACCTCCAGACGTCCACCGCCGACACGGGAGACGCGAAGGTGATGACGCAGACGCTGATCGAGAATCTGCGCAAGCTGGAACCCGGCATCACGCAGATCATCCTCCACGGCACCCGGCAGGGCTGCAACTTTCATGCAATATCAGGCTCCGGCGAAAAGCGGGAGGCGGAACTGGAAATGGTGCTGAGCGACGAGGTGAAAAAGGTAATCGAGGAGGAGGGCATCATCCTCACGACCTACCGAGAACTCATGGAGCGCCGAAAAGCCGTCAAGTAGCACCGCGAAAGCTCAGCTTACTCCGTGATCAACACCGGCGTGCCCTCGGGCAGCTTTTCGAAAGCCTTAATCACGTCGTCATTGAACAGGCGGATACAGCCGTGGGACGATGGCGTTCCAATCAGTCCTTCGCCGTTGGTGCCATGAATGTAGATGCAGCGCTCTTTCGAGTCCACGAGCACGCCATCGTCCGTCTTGCCTTTGTTCTTCCCAGGCTCCATGCCGTCGAGCCACAGCACGCGCGTCAGCACGAGATCCTCTTTGACGTCGTCCCCCGGCTTCCAGATTTCTTTCGTGGCGGCGCGTGAACGGAACACCTGGCCCCAGGGCGCACCCTCACCCAGCTTCATGTCGACACGGTGCCAGCCGAGGGGTGTCTGAAGGCTACCGGAAACGGAGCCCGTGCCCGCCGTGGCCGTGGCGCAGGGAACTTCCCAGATGATTTGGTTCCTCTCGATGAGCGTGAAGCGTTGGTGAGCCACATCGACCCAGACGCCGAGTCCCTCTCCCACCTTCTCTTCCCATCCCTGGGCCTTGAGTTGCGCGAGGGTACTTTCGGTCATGGGGTTTCCTTCTGAAGGTACTTCGGCCCGTGCGGCCACCGCATCGGGCGGGGGCACTTTTACAATTTCCGCATTCCCCGCGTTGATCTTGACGCCTTCCGCCGCCTGAATTTCCACCGGCACACCCTCGGGCACCGCAAGGGTATAGCCGGTCTTAGGGGCGAATGACACCGTCATGGGACCCTTCGGGTGGGGAACGGTCAGGCTCATTTCGGGGAGCTCCGCGATCAACGGCGGGGCAATCCGCACGGTGCTCCAGCCGGGTGTTCCCGGCGTCAGTCCGAAGACGCGCTCCGCAATCAAGTAAATCGGGCTGCTCGCCCAAGGGTGGCACCAGCTCATGTTCTTCGTCTGGGAAGGATTCCACACTTCCGTCGCCGCCGTCGCCCCCACGCGCAGCATTTCTTTCCAGCCATGATCGGAGTCGTTGGTGAGCAGGGCATAGCCCAGATCGGGCGCACCGGCTTTGAAGCAGGCCTCAATGACATAAGAAGCGATGTAGGGGCTACAGTTCAAGCCGCGCTGCTGGATCAGGGCAAGCATCGGGGCCGGCCCGGCACCGGCGGTCAGGCCGAAGGCCAGCGGGATCGCATTGGCGTGGAGGGAGCTGTGCTTCGAGCCGGGCGCGTCGAGAAAGAGCCCGGTCGCCGGATCAGCCAGTTGCGTGGCGAAGGCCGCCGCAACCCGATCGGCCCGTGCATCATAGGCCCGTCCGTCACGGCCAAGCACGCGCTCCAGGCGCGCGGCCGCGCGAAGTCCCCCATAGTAAAATGCGTTCAGCACGGTATTGGCGCGGGTGGACGCGTAATCATAGTCATAGCCATCGCGCAGATTGCCGGGCCAATCCACCACGAGCCACTTCTCGGGCTTGTTGAGTGCTTCAATGAGACCCGATCCCTTGTCAAACCCCTCGTAATACTTGAAAAGACCGGGAAGCACCGTGTCCGCCATGGCGGCCAGCATGGCGGAGTCACCCGTGTGCTGATAGTAGTTTTCGAGCATCAGCGGAAACTGGAGCGGGAACTCCGCGATTTCCTGCATGAAGTGACCCGGCGCCACCGCCATCATGCCGGGGTGAATCTGGCAGGACAGGTAGAAGTCGTAGAGCGCCTTGCGCGTCAGGCTGCCATCGCCCGTAAGCCACAGATGGGATCGGGCGGTGATGACCGCATCGCCAAGGTACTGCCCCTTCTCCCGTGACGGGCAATCGAGAAAACCGCCTTGCGAGCCCATCTGCACGGCATTTTTGCAGATCGCAAAGATGTTCTGAAGCGAGGCGTCGGCAGAAGTGAACTGGGTTGCCTGCGCATCGAAGGGATGATGCCGCACCTCCACCCACACGACCGGGGGAACCGGAGCGTCAAGAATCTCAATGTAGCGGAAAGCCCGGTAGTCGTAGAAGGCGATGGTGTCCTCGCCCCCGGAAAGCACCGGCTTCTCCTCGTAGATCAGGTTGGGGGTTTTAAAGCGAACCCGGGCGTTTTCGTCCAGTTGCTCTCCATGGCGCACGTTCAGGGTGTGCCCCGCTTCGCCCTGGATCTGGATCACAGTATGCCCCACGACTTCAGATCCAAAATCGTAGAAGTAACCTCCGCCCCCCAGCTCCTTTGCCACGGCGGGCTCCAGACGGTAGCGCTGGAGTGGCTGGGTCGCCTGCTGGATAAACACGTGGTCCTGACGCTCCACCAGCGGCTCTACCCACGTGGTGTCATCGAAGCCCGCCTTATCCCATCCCGCGGGAAAGGCCCGCATGTCGATATTCTCCAGAAACTGCGTGGCGTACCCCGTCGCCACTTCCCCGGGAAAGGCCGCGAGCTCATGGGCGCGCCAGGTCTTGTCGGTGACAAAACTTTCCTTCCTGCCGTCCGCATAGCTCACATCGAGCCGGGCGATGAAACCACTCCGGTTGTCGGCACTGCACCATACCCGGTTCCGCAACCCCTGATAATAGACATGGCTCGCCAGGCAGTTGTCGCCCGCATCCAGGAAATCGGTTACGTCGAGCCAGTAGTACGGGTAAGAAAAATGGTAGCCGCCCTCCGGCCCCTGTACAACGGGATAGCCATTGATAGAAAACTTGTAGTAGTCATCGCCCGACAAGAAGAGCTGGGCGCTTGCCGGCTTCTCCTTGAGCTGGATACTCTTGCGGAGAAGCGTGTGGACGTTGCGCGGGCCGGATGCTTCGGGCGGTTCCGCCTTCTCCCGTAGAAGAAAGTTCAGGACCGGTTCCCCCTCCATTCGGGGGTCGCGCAGCCACTGGGCCCCCTCAAACACATCCGCTCCGGCCGCCGCCGCAAAAGCGAACAACACCGGAAGCAAAACGTATCGAAACATCAAAACCAACTCCTGTATACATGTCTGTATTTCAAGGAAGACTTCATGAACCCCCAAATTGGGTCCGAAAAAGTGCGTGCCGAACGTAGGCGGCGGCACCTGCTCACGCCAAACGGCGTGGCGCCGTCACGATTCGCGCACGATGGTCGCCCTGGATTTCAGCGCGACGGTGTACGCGTCAATACAGGCATTCTCCGCCTGATCGAAGAGGTACTGGCGAACTTCTTCCTTCACTTCCTCGAAGTCACGGGGTTTCGTGGGAACGTAATCGAGCACCTTGACAATATGCAGCCCGAAACGAGTCTTGAACACATCGCTTACGTCTCCGGGCCGCAAAGCAAAGACGACTTCCTCAAACTCAGGCACCATGGCTCCCCGGCCGAAGTAGCCCATATCACCGTGGTCGTCGCCGCAATCATTGCAGCCACCGGTGAAGGACGAAAAGGGCTTGCCCTCGTCGATCTGACGGCGCACGTCGTTGAGTGTCTCCCGCGCCGCATGCTCGTCCAGAATATTGCCCGTGGTGTGGCAGATGATATGGCTGGCCCGAATATGCTCTTCCGTACGAAACTGCTCGGGATGGGCATGGTAGTAGTCCAGGCAGGCCTCGTCAGCGGGCCGGGCCACCGCGGCGCAGATCTGGTCCAGGAGCCCGTCTATCTTGAGGCGCAACTCCACGTCGGCCTCCAGTGCTTCCAGCGTCAGGCCGCGCTGCTCCAGATACTTCTGAAAGGCCTCCTGACTGCCCATTTTCTGGGTGGCCCGCTTGACTTCGCGCTTTATATCCACCGCGCGAATCTCGGGGCCATCGCTGGCGGCCGCCTGGCGCACCAGCACCCGTTCAACCAGCGCGGACTCGGCCCGCTCCATCTGTTCGCCCTCGGGCAACGCCGCAAAAGCGCGATCCTGAGCTTCCAATTCAAGCCGGACGGCCGCTATCGCCTCGGCGTCAAGCAATTCACCATTCACTTTCAAAGACACTCAAAAATTCCTTTGTAGGGGCCAAACGCGCGCGAAAGACAACACGTTGGTAGTGTAGCAGAAGCCGCGTTTTGATTACAGGATGACGCGGGGGGGTGTATTCGTGGCAACCGGGTGGGCAAACCTGCTACCGTAATGGGCGTGGTCAAGATACTTTGTCGGGGGAACGACGGGAATCGAAGTCACAAAGCGTAACTCGGCGTCTCTATTGTCCACTTCCGTGGCTCCCGCGGAGAGCAACGCTTCCCCGCAACCTTCACCGCGGATCCTATCAAGCCCGCCGATGAATGACTGGGGAACCGTCTCGACGGGTGCCGGAAGGGCGTCGAAAAATTTCTGTCGCTCCGTCGGCGGCCATCGCCCGCGACGCGGAGTTCTGTGGTAATGAAAGGGAACCAACATGCTTGACTACTATGAACGCAGCCTCATCTTGCACGAACATCTTCGGGGGAAGATTGGTACCGTCGGCAAGATGCCTATCGTGGACAAGGACGACCTCTCCCTTGCCTACACCCCCGGCGTGGCGCGCCCGTGCAGCGTCATCGCCGAAAACAAAGACAAGGCTTGGGATCTCACCCTGAAGCGCAACACGGTCGCCGTCGTAAGCGATGGCTCCGCCGTGCTTGGCCTGGGAAACATCGGCCCCTATGCCTCCATCCCCGTGATGGAGGGAAAAGCGCTTCTCTTCAAGGATTTCGCGCGCATCGATGCCTTTCCCATCTGCCTCGACACGCAGGACGTGGACGAGATCGTAAACACCGTGCGGATCATCGCCCCGGTGTTTGGCGGCATCAACCTGGAAGACATCTCGGCACCGCGTTGCTTCGAGGTGGAACGCCGCCTCCAGGATATCGGCATTCCCGTCTTTCACGACGACCAGCACGGCACAGCCATCGTGCTGCTGGCCGCCCTGTTTAACGCCTGCGAATTGCTCGGAAAGCCCCTGGAGTCGCTTAAGGTTGTCATCAACGGCGCCGGAGCTGCCGGCACGGCGATTGCCAAGATCCTTCGATGCGTCGGGCACGACGAGAGCGTCTGCGGCTCCGTGGCCGACGTCATCATGTGCGACACCAAGGGAGCCATCCACCGCGGCCGCCCAGACCTTTCGGGCTACAAGCTCGAAATGCTCTCGTACACCAACAAGAACAACCGCGAGGGCTCTGTCCACGAAGTAATTGAGGGCGCCGATGTGTTTGTCGGCGTGAGCAAGGGAAACCTGCTTACGGCGGACGACGTGAAGCGGATGAATTCCAACTGTATCGTCTTTGCCATGGCCAATCCCCAGCCGGAGATCGAGCCCGATGAAGCCCGCCGCGGCGGCGCAGCCATCGTGGGAACGGGCCGGAGCGACTATCCCAACCAGGTCAACAATCTGCTGGCCTTCCCCGGCATCTTCCGCGGTGCCCTCGATGCCCGGGCTACGCGCATCACGGAATCCATGAAGATTGCCGCCGCCCGCGCACTGGCCGCCGCCACGAGCGATATTACAGCCGAGCGAATCCTCCCGGATCCCCTCGACCGGACCGTGGCCGCCTATGTGGCCAAAGCCGTGGCGAAAGCAGCGCTCGACGAAGCCCAGATGTCGGGCGCTCACTAGTCCTCTGCGACCAATAGCGCTCAGAGAATTGTGAAATAAGAAAATCATGGGACGAATGGCCAATGCTCACCGGCCATTCGTCCCATTGTTATTTCCGTTAACTTATCCCTGCTACCGCAACGCTTCCATCTCCGCGAGGAAGGCGTCCAGTTGCGGCTTGCCTGCTTCGGCGAAGTGGGTCACGTTCTCGCGCTTGATGATTTCCAACAATCGGTCGAAAGAACCATCGCGGATCGCATCCCGAGGTGTGCGCTTGCACTTGAGAAAGAGCAGCGGTAGTCGGGTCAATTCGACGCGGGCGAGGACTTCGGGGCTGTCGGCCACGCGCTCGGCCTGGTCGAAAATCTTACCCGCTTCCTTCACGAAGTTCTCGTTGAAGAGCTCGTTGGTGGCCGGAATCCAGATGTCGAAATGGGTGTTCTCCGAGACAAGGCCCTGCGCCAGGTCAAAGTACTCGCGGATGTACTGGCCGGAACGACCGTAGAATCCGTACATGAAGTCGTCGATAATAGGCTCGACCTCCACTTCGGGATTCCAAAGCAGCTTGGAAATCAGATAGGCCTTGAGTTCCGAGAAATCGCCGCCGCGACTCTGGTAAGCCGCTTGCTCCATGATGCCGATCGCGTTGTGATCCCGAAGGGTCTGGATGTTCGACTGGAGCACGGCGTAGTTCGGGAAGGGCATAACGTAGTTGCTGAAGTCGACGACATAGTCCCAGATGTAGACATTCTTCGCGATTTTCGCCCAGCCCTTCATGTCCTCCACGAAGGAGACATTCTGCGGGCAGGTGAGGAAGTCATGGGCAAAGCAGCATTCGATGCTGCAGAAGCGGATCACGACGTTGTCGAGCGGCTTGATGGTCTTCGGGGGCTTGCGCGTGTACTGGTAGGCCAGGGTGCCGATGTACTTGTCGGGGAACTCGTCCTTGACGCGCTCCGCCACCTGGTTCACAAACCAGACGACCGGACCGGCCTCGCTCTCTTCGCGCGTGGCGATGGCCTGGCAGTTGTCGCATTCACACGCGCCGTGCCAGTCGTTCTGCGACACACAGTAGATGAGGTTGTCCGGATTCTCGCGCATGCGCAGCTTCAGTCGCTCCGTCAGCATGTCCAGCACTTCCTGATTGGTCAGGCAGAGCTGGGCGCGATCATGACTGCGCTTGCCGTCGATGAGGCTGTACCACTCGGGATGGGCTTCGAAGAATTCTTCTGGCGGAAGGAGCGGGTAGAAGGTGTGGACCGCCCAGTAGCCCTCTACGCCGCCGGGTTGCACGCGCGTGCCCATCGCCCCGTTGCTCCGATTGTGCGCGGCCCAGGTGGGATCAAAGGCTTCGTGGTAAAAGACATTGCGCACACGTATACCGGGCTTGTCAGCGAAGCGCAGGAGACGGAAGGCGTACTCTTCGCGCTTGGGGGCCACCGTGACGCGCGGCGTGTAGAAGCGCACACCCAGTTCGTTTTCGAGGAAGGCCATCACGCCATACATCGTGCCGCGCTGGCTGCCGCCATAGATCGCGATGTTCGCGCCGTTGTTGTGATACACGAAGGATTCATCGTGGACATCCGGGGCCTTCGCTCCCGCCTCTGCGAGCTTCGCGGTGAGGTTGTTCCACCCGATCGACAGGACGGGCTTCTCCCCCACTTCTCCCGGCGCCAATATGGGCAGCGTGACGCCACTGATTTCCGCGAGCCAGTGCTGGAGTTCCTTCGAAGCCCATACTTCGGATTCAGACGCCGCCGGGTCCAGGGCGATAACGTAATCGCTTGCCCCCTTCGCGAAGACTGGATGGTCAATCGGTGTTCCGGCCGTAAACCCAATGGAATAGCTTGCCGCAAGATTCCCCGCCAGCGACGCCTTGATATCGAGGACGTACTCCCCAAACTGGGCGCTGTCCACAGGCAGCTCCATGCGTTCCTTCATGGTCCACGGCCCCGTCCACAGGACCGTTTGATCGGAAGCGCGCCGCAACTCCAACTCGGCCCCTTTAACGACGCTGCCCAGCAGCGAAGCGGGCGCGGTGAAATTCAGGGACGCCGACTCCTCCCCCTTCTGGTTCGCCTCGAAAAGAGAAATACGGCTGGAGAAACCCTCTTCTTCGAAGGGCAGAAAACGGCACGAAAAGCCCCACGCATTACCCTGATCCTCGACCTTGAGGAGTAGCCGGTTGGCTCCTTTCTTAAGAAGCACAGGCACGAGGTCCCCATCCATCACGAGACCACGCGCACTGGCGTGGTCGTAGACCTGCTCGCCATTCAACCAGGCCCGGCAGCCATCGTTGCT
The DNA here is from genome assembly GCA_942492815.1 of Candidatus Hydrogenedentales bacterium. Classification (GTDB taxonomy): domain Bacteria; phylum Hydrogenedentota; class Hydrogenedentia; order Hydrogenedentales; family JAEUWI01; genus JAEUWI01. The sequence goes on from OW818658.1 coordinate 2,867,980, forward strand.
GCCGATCGCGAGTACAGCGGCCTGCTCGGCGTCGGCGGATATTTCGGTGTAAGCATAGACAAGATTCATATCGATCTTGCCGAAGACTTCACCCAGATTCACATCGTCCGAGGGGGACTGGTGGGCCGTCCAGACCGCTTCACCACCGGGGAAGACGACCTGCTGCCCGGCGACAGGCTTCACAGCCCCTTCCTCCCCCTGGGCCTCGAAATAATTCCGGTCAAAGCCCTTCAGGTGAAAAAGATCGCCCGCTTCGGGAAGTTTTCCTTCCGTGGCAATGGGACCGAGCAGCAGCCAGTCCCGGAGGTAAGTGGAGGAAGGCTCGGCGGCGGGGGCATGGAAGGCTGCGAGCAGGGTGAGGGTAAGGGTGATAAATGGGTACAACTTGGTCATGGGATGCTCTCCTTATAGCAGGGAGCATATTAGCAGGCAGACGAGCGTGATTGCGATAGAGGCATAACGAATTGCCTCAGAACTGAGGCTCCAGCGACGACTAGCACACTTCGCCATTACTCGCGTAATGGCCAATTCCTAAGGGTGTGATAGGACCATCTCTCCGGCAGGTCTGTTTCCTCATCAACCCAATATCCTCCCTCAGTACGTAATAGTTTCCGATCAATCCGAAAGACAACACCTTCTCTCAATACACTCCTGTCAACTTGCTCGTCGGATCTCAACGTGAAGCCATTGACTGCTTCCACGTATGTGCCCAATTCTCCCATTCCAACAATACCTTCCTCTCCTTTGGGGCGCACCCAACGCTTTCGAAGCAGATACTTTCCAGAAGAGTGAAATGTCAACACGGCATGGGCGTTTTCTTCAATTCCATTCAGACGCAGTACGCAGGTGTACCTTGACGTCTTCCACTCCTGCCTGACGATTGCCGGAAGACTCCAGAGGACGACCAACGTTCCAAGGTCTGTCACCCAGGCAATTGATATCAGCCACACTGAAAGGCCGTTGAGCAGGATCGCAAGTGTCAGACTCAATGGCCCCAGGAAAGGTACGAAAAGGGGTGACGGGCTCTCCGTCCAACCCGCGCCATGCTTCCAAAAGAGGAGTCCCGTAAAGGCACTCATAAATGCAGGCAATATTCCGACCACTACGAGCGCCACGGTGAGGACTATCATAGCTCCATCGGCCCTTTCGGCGAACGCCGCCGCGGAACATGGTCGATTTCTGAATCCATCCCGCCGAGCCTCGCGAGTCGTCGCGCGGTTTCGCGTTCCACGAGCGCTCGAAGTGCCGCGTTGATCGCCGCTGAATGGTCGTCAGTCCCCAGAAACCGCGCCGCATTCTGAAGCAGGTTCTCGTCGACTTCGATGGTAAGCATCAAGACACGCATCCTCCAGTTTGAATTATCGGTGACTCTGTCTACTTTAGACCTGAAGGTTCTGGATTCGTATCTGGTCTTCGTCGGGGGAATTATTTCCTCAGTCTGTACAAGTCCTCTATTAGTATGTGTACCCAGGTAATCGGGTTTTCACTTCCTGACACGTCGGCCTCGGCAGTGCGCTGCTTCGCACGTTCTATGGCAATCTCCGTCCTGTCTATCAGCTTGCCATACAAACCTGAGAAGCCTTTCTTGTATTTTGAAAGTTCGGTCGGAAAATCCTTCATGAGCTGTTCGCAAGCGCTTGACCCCTCCGGCGCATTGTATGGCCTCGCCGAGTATTTGAAGTGAAGTAATATCCAGTACTCGAAGCAAGGAACGGAGTACGTGGCGTGAAATACGCCACGCGGCAAGGCCCGTCTGATTGCATCAATGGCACTATGAAAGTTGGTGTGTCTATCTCTGTCGAAAACACAATAGACTTCGTCGAACTTTCCACCCTGCTTTTCTTCTTTCTTGTACAGGTCCCTCGCGTGCCTAAAGACTCCCATCGGATCAGAGCCACATTCGCCGCTCACCACTATTTTCGCCGAACTCAATCGCTCGCGCGCTATCAATTCCCTCAGATAGTTTGGCTCGGTCTTCTCGCCTTCGGTCACGATCAGTATCCGAGGGGTATCAATTCGTGTCGCCACGGCACGCCTGAAGTCATCCCGCCGTCTGGCTCGAGAATTGTCAAAAAGCCTTCCGCGACTCATTCAGCCCCCCAATTGTCCCGCTAGGTCACCGATAATTGGTAAGGCGCCGTATCGGCCTCCAAGATAGCCCCGCTCCAGGTTCTCCACCCCTTTTCTGGGGCTGAACTCGACTACCGAATACAGATCCGTTGAGCTGTCTTTCTTCTTTTCACACAGCCATATCTGATCGCGACGAAACACGTTCTGACTCAAAAGTGATGTATCATGAGTACTGAAAACCAGCTGTGCCCCCCTTTTATTTACGCGCTTGTCGTGAAAAAGCTTCACCAAGAATTCAACGAGATGAGAATGCAGGTTGTCGTTCAACTCGTCAACTATCAACACCCGTCCTCCATCCAACACATCCAACCATGGGCCTGCAATTAAGAATAGCTTCCGCGTTCCATCTGACTCGCTTTCAAACTCGAACCTCACTTCTCGTCCGCTATTCGTACGATGCACCGTTCTCAGAGACTCCCATGGAATAAGGCCCTCTCTCGGAGCGGGAATCACGGCAACATCCCAACCATATGCCTCCCCTGGATCTATATCAATGCCTTCTATCCCCGTATCGGCAATACTCATCAACTGCTCGATACGTCGTCTTGAACTTTCTTCCTCACACTGTTGCGCCGAGAACTTGCCAGTCCAGCCCCCTAGACCAACGATTTTCAGATGACCGAAAAACCAGTCGTAGATGGGGCGAAGCTGGACACTATTCAGTAGATTCGCCGTGGATAGGAACAAAGCGTCCTCCCGAGTAGCATCCTGCCACACTTGCTTCTGGCCTACTAATTTGTCCATATTGCCCCAGACATATCGACCATTCTCTGCTTGGAAGTTACGCTCTATCAGGGATCTAGGGCGCCCTTTGGGGTAGGAATATAGCCATTCATCGATTATCTGCTGTGATGTCGCGGAAAAGCCATATTGATAACGAACGTTGTCGACGACGATTACCGCGTTGAATTCAGTAGGTTCGAGCGTCGTCGCATCGTCAAGTAGGAATGGAGTAACCGGGAGTGATGGTGACGGCGTTCCGTGTCTCGCAGAGTCGCATACAATTTTTCTCATGGTAGAAAGCGCCTGCAGAATGTTCGATTTGCCCGCACCATTTGCCCCGTAGATTACCGCAGATGCCAAGAGGTCAGGGGTACTCGGCGCGTTACATTTGATCGTGTTGCTCGCTTCAAGTTCGGCACCGGGTCCCTTAACCATGCTCAACGTAATCTTTTCACGAATCGACAGAAAGTTCGCCACGCTAAATTCCAGCAGCATTTGAATAACCTTTCGAGTGATTTACACCTCCATTATTGCACAAAATTCGCAAGATTCCACATTAAATACCGCCAGCCAATCTCTTATAAGAATCACGTCTGGCAGGGCACTGAATCTCCCTCCGTTATAATGGGCTTGCCAAGTTGGGGATACACTTTATTTCCGGCGAAGCGAGGTATTGGGGTTCGCTAACGCCATGGGACGAATCAGAGAGGTACACAGACGAAGGCTCGTATTGCTTGAACTATGTTCGCGCAGATTTCTTGCCCAAGAGGGGCATCGAAACGTAACCCAGCATTGAGTCAGATCAATCGCTTGCAACTGGAGCGCTGAGCGAATCAACCCCGAGAGAGGTGGGACGGAAGGCTTCGCAGAGGGACCATTCCCCATATGATATCCATCTACAATTTGGGTATCGATTAACGTCCCAGTCCCAATTTCTTGAGTGCCCTGGCGGGCTCTCCGCCACCCCTTCCTGAGTTTTATGGTTGCTGTGGCCCGAGTTCCCAGCGTTCCGCTAAGGATCCGCCCTTTTCGTAGAAATAACGGTTGTCCGCGGCTGGCTGAGGGGGCTCCGAAGGATAGTCCCAGTAGCCAGACAGCGGTGGATAACCGGCGGCAATTTGGTAGCGATTGTGTATCATTATACACTCATCTTAGGCACCGCAATGCCAGGGCCTGATCGCCCTGGACTAATTCTCCCGGCCTCTCTGGTGCCAGAGACCCATCCTGAACGTGCGCATGCACGCAGCGCGCCCTCTCACAGTGAGCCCGCAATGAGTACGCTCAAATCAGATGAACGAAAAAAGGGCCGCCCAATCGGGCGGCCCTCGTAACTTACCAGCTATTTTGCGTTACCTCAGCACACATCCATCTTCGACAACCCAATCATCTCCCCCGCCGTCAAATTCAGCGTGGGCGTGTAGCCCGGCAGGGGTTTGATGTGGGTGTGGAAAGCGTCGAGGAACCAGAAGGGTTGCGGGAAGTATTCGTCTTCCATTTCCGCGGGCGGCACGATCCAGTTGTAGGCGCCGAGGACGACCGGGGGCGCGTCGAGGTGGTCGAAGGCCATGGTGCTGATCTGCGAGGCGATGGTGTGCATGAAGCTGCCCCGTTCGCAGGCGTCGCTCGCGAGAATGAGACGACCGGTTTTCTTCACCGACTGGTAGAGCTTGTCGTAGTCGAAGGGCACGAGGCTGCGACCGTCGATGACTTCGGTAGAGACGCCATACTGCTCTTCCAACTGCTTCGCGGCGTCGAGGGCGCGGTAGAGGGTCGCGCCGAAGGTGAGGATGGTGAGGTCCTTGCCTTCCTTCGCTACGAAGGGCTCGCCAATCGGCACGCGGTAGTATTCCGCGGGCACGCCGCCGGGGTGGACGGTTTCGGCCACGGTGTAAAGGCGCTGGCTCTCGAAGAAGACCACCGGGTCGTTGCCGCTGAGCGCCGTGGCCATCATGCCCTTGGCGTCGTAGGGCGTGGCGGGGAACACCACCTTCAGGCCGGGAATGTGGGCGCAGAGTGCCGTCCAGTCCTGGGAGTGCTGAGCACCGTATTTGTTGCCCACGGACACGCGGAGCACCACGGGCATTTTGCAATAGCCGCCGGACATGGCCTGCCACTTCGCCATCTGGTTGAAGACTTCGTCGCCCGCGCGGCCGAGGAAGTCGCAGTACATGAGCTCCACGAGAGCCTTGCCACCTTCGAGGGCGTAGCCCACGCCGGTACCGACGATGGCCGCTTCGGAGATGGGCGAGTTGAAGAGGCGGTGATAGGGCAGGGCTTCGGTGAGGCCCTGGTACACGGCGAAGGCACCGCCCCAGTCGCGGTTCTCTTCGCCATAGGCCACGAGGCGGTGGTCGTTGTAGAAGTGGTGTACGACGGATTCAAAGATCGCCTCGCCGTAGGTCACGGCCTTGGTGCCTTTGAGCACTTCGCCGTTTTCGCCAATGCCGTTGCGCGACTTCTTCGCGATGGCCTTTACCCGCGGGATCTCTTCCATCGGGATGTTCACGTCGTCCGCACGGCGCAGGCCGGGCAGGGCCGCGTCGATTTCATTGCAGAACATCATCGGCGCGATGCCGGTGCGCGTTCCGAGGAGGAGGCGCGGCGAGTGGTCATAGTCCACTGCGAGGCGGCATGCCTTGGTGCATTTTCGGGTGGCATAGGCCTGGACCGCGTCGAGGTCCGCCTGGGTGGCGACGCCCGCGTCCACGAGCTTGCCGCCGAATTCGAGGATGGGGTCGACCTTGCGCCACATGTCGATTTCGTCGCGTTCGCGGTAGGATGACTGGTCGCTCGGGGAGTGGCCGGTCTGGCGGTAGCACTGCACGTCCAGCAACACCGGGCCCTTGCCCGAGTGGAGCAATTCCATCTTGCGCTGGTAGGCGTCGGCCACGCTGAGGGGGTTGTTGCCGTCCACGCACTCGGCGTGCATGCAGTCGGGGTTGACCGCCGCGCCGACGCGGGCCAGGCGATCAAAGCCCATGGTCTCGCCGATGGGCTGGCCGCCCATGCCGTAGAAGTTGTTCATGAAATTGAAGACGATGGGCAGGCCGCCGCGGTAGTCCTTCTCCCACAGGCGCGTGAACTGGCCCATGGAAGCGAAGCCGAGGGCCTCCCACACGGGGCCGCAGCCCATGGAGGCGTCGCCGATGTTCGCGATGGTGATGCCGCCGGCCTGCTGCACCTTTTTGAAGAGCGCGGAGCCCGTGGCGATGTCGGCGCTGCCGCCCACGAGAGCATTGTTCGGAAAAACACCGAAGGGCGTGAAGAACACGTGCATGGAGCCGCCCATACCTTTGTTGAAGCCCGTCTCGCGACCGAAGACTTCGGCAAGCAGGCCATAGAGCAGGAAGTCGATGCCGAGCTCTTCCTTGTCGATGGTGCTGAGCGCGTTCTTCGCGCCCGCCTTGAGTCCGGTCCAGTCGGGCTCGTTCTTCTCGACAATGCGGAGTATGCGTCCGTCCCAGAAGCTTTCCATGATGCCCTGGAGGCCGGTGTCGCGCAGTTCGCTGATGGCGCGCATGCCCTTGGCGATCACTTCGCCGTGGCTGCGGTGGCTGCCGAAAATGTGGTCGTTCACCGCCAGGTGGAAACACTCACCCACGGCGGCGGCTTCCTGGCCCGTGGAAAGGTGGGCGGGACCGGCGTGGTTGTAGTTGATGCCCTGGTAGCTCTGGGTCTTCTTGATACTGTCGAGCATATTCTCGAATTCGCGGATGACCACCATGTCGCGGTAGGCGCGGAGCAGACGTTCGGGCGTGATGGCCTTGTTGCTCTTCAGCTCTTCTTTGATGGTCTTCTTGTAGGCATTGACCGGGATGTCGCCGATCTTGACGTAGTCGGACTTCCGGACTTCTTCCGGCACGACCATGAGGGGCTTGGGCATGGGTTCTCTTTCCTCTCGTTCCCAAGCTCTGCCTGGGAATGCAGATTTCGAAGCTCTGCTTCGACACTTTGACGTTGAAACTGGGTGCAATATTGGGAAACTACGCTTTCGCGCCAGCCCATTCGGAGCGGAGCTCCGAGGACTGCATTCCCAGGCGGAGCCTGGGAACGAGTGGGTTCAATCAAAAATCCGCCGTCTCCAGCAAAGTCTTCAGATGACCCATGAACTGCGCGGCTACCGCACCGTCGATAACACGGTGATCGCTGCTCAGGGTCAGCTTCATGATCGGACGCACCTGGATGCCGCCGTCGATGACCACGACGCGGTCCTTGATCTGGCCGATGGCCAGGATCGCGCTGTCGGGCTGGTTGATGATGGCGGTGAAGTGATCCACGCCAAACGCGCCGAGGTTCGACACCGTGAAGGTGTTGCCCTGGTAATCGTCCGGGGTGAGTTTGCCGGTCTTGGCCTTCTCCACCAGTGCCTTGCATTCGCGGCTGATATCCTGAAGCGACTTGTTCTGGATATCCTTCACCACGGGCACAATCAGGCCCGCGGGGAGGGCCACGGCGAAGCCGAGATTGATGCCGCCGCGCATTTCGATGGCGTCGCCCAGCCACTTCGCGTTGACCGTCGGGAATGCCTGGATGGCGCGGGTGGCCGCCCGCATGACGAGGTCGTTGAAGGAGGGCTTGAAGTTCGGCAAGGCGCCGCGGAAGGCCACGGATTCTTTCATGTCCACTTCGACGGTAATGTAGAAGTGGGGCGCGCCAAACTTACTCTCCACCATGCGCTGGGCGATGATCTTGCGCATGGGCGTGAGGGGCACGCGCTCGCCGGTGGTGGCGGGAAGGGAAACCGGGGGCGCAGTGGGTGTGGACTGAATGGACGGAGTGGACGTGGCCGCTGCGAGTACATCGGCTTTCTCGACGCGGCCGGTTGCGCCGCCGGGGGCCACGGCGGTGATGTCGATACCGTGTTCGCGCGCCACTTTGCGGGCGGTCGGCGTGGAGCGGACGGCGTCGCGCTTCTGGCTGTAGGCGAGCACGTCTTCTTCGATGACGCGGCCTTCGGGGCCGGTACCGGCGACGAAGGAGGAATCGATGTGGAGGCGATCCGCCGTGGAGCGCGCGCGGGGCGACATGGCACCACCGGCGTTCGCCGGGGGCGTTTCAGCGACGGGTGTAGCAGCGGGCGCGGGAGCCAGTTCCGCCACCGTGGGAGCCGGTGTCGCGGCCACGGGAGCGGCAGACGGCGCAGGAGCAGCGGTGGGAGCACCCCCGACATCCGGCAGGGCCTCGTTCGCGTCGCCCACCAAAGCCACGACAGTGAGGACGGGCACCTCGATGCCTTCCGCGATGATGATCTTGCGGAGCACACCGGCGGCGGTGGATTCACATTCGATTTCGGCCTTGTCGGTCTGGATGGTGAAGATCGGCTCGCCCAATGCGATGGTGTCGCCTTCCTTCTTCAGCCACTGCGTGATCTCGGCCTCTTCCACGCTCTGTCCCAACTGGGGGAGTTTGATTTCGTGCATTGGATTTCCTGTCTTCCCTGTTTTAAGCGCGTCTTGTCTCGTTCCCAAGCTCCGCTTGGGAATGCATGGCCCGAAGCTCCGCTTCGGAAAGCTTTCGAGCAAAACTTCAATTTTTCAATTTCGACCAGACAATCTTGCATCACGTTCGGAGCGGAGCTCCGGGCACTGCATTCCCAAGCGGAGCTTGGGAACGAGTGCTCTGAGCGCGACTAGCCCAGGCGCTTACTCATAATCACGCTACGATAATTCGTCTCGTCCCATTGTGTCGTCTCCACCAATTCGTAGCCGAGATTTCGGTAGTATGCGATCAATTCCACCGCCGTCTCCGCCGTATCTAGCGCAATATACTTCGCGCCCAGCTTGCGAGCCTCCTCCTCCACATGCAATAACATTCTGGTGCCTATGCCTTCGCCTTGCCGGGCAGGGACGACCGCAAACTGGCCGAAGCTGCATACGTCATCGCGGTCGTACCACGGACATCCATTTGTCCCGGCGATATTCGTCAATGTTATCGTTCCGACCAGCGTCTCGCCGTCAAAGGTCACATAACCCGTGCCACGGTTCATTCGGCGTCGGGTGATCGCATCATCCTGCCAGGAGGCCACGTACATCATGCCAGCGTCCGCCAGAAGTTTGTAGGCCTCGTTCAAGAGCGCCGTTACTGCGGAGATATCATCGTAAACTTCAACTGGCCGTATGGTGAGCGACTCGCTCACGCCACCATCACCTTCACTTCATTTGCCACACAATATTCTTCATAATCCCGAGGCAATGGCGCGTCGGTCACCAGCACATCCACGTCCGACAACTTGCCCGCCTGCGCGAAGGTCACCATCCCCACCTTGTTGCTGTCGGCGAGCAACACCACTTCGCTCGCGCGCTGCATCACCAACTCCTTCGTGTAAGCCTCGCCCGCGTCCGTCGTGGTCAGGCCCGCCTCCAGCGAGAGGCCGATGGTGCCCATGAAGGCCTTATCGATGTGCATCGCCTCCAGCATCAGGCGCGTGAGCGGGCCCACCATAGTCTGGCTCAGACGGCGCAATTCGCCGCCTATCAAAATCAACTGAGGACCGCTGCCCGCCAGCTCGGTGGCCGCACGCAGGGAATTCGTTACGATGGTAATCGCACCGCCATAGTCGCGCAGCAGGCGCGCGAGCTCGAGGGCCGTGCTGCCGCCGTCGAGATAGATCGTGTCGCGGGGCGCAATCAGCTCCAGGGCCTTGCGGGCGATGCGCTGCTTTTCGGACTTGGCGATGGCCGCCTTGTCATCGAAGAAGGGCTCTTCGTAGCGCTTCTCCCCCACCGATACCGCGCCGCCATGAACGCGACGGGCCTCGCCCATGCGCTCAAGCTCTTCCAAGTCGCGCCGCACGGTCGCAGGAGAAACGGCCAGGACCTCGCAGAGATCGTCTACCCGAACGACCGCCACTTCGCGTAGAATTCCGCGAAGGCGGTCAAGCCGCTCGGCGGCGAGCTCTTTCTGTCTGGGTGTCCGTAAAGGCATATTCAAGAGGATTTGTCCGTGAAATCAAGTGAAGATCGAATCGAAGAGTTACTCGAAGTTCAACGAGAAACACTAGAGGAGTTACGTGGGCTTAGAAAAGATGTGAGCACGGTCAGTCGCGTGGTCGCATTCGGGTTGGGCAGTGTGGTCGGTCTACTCATCTTACATGTCCTGATTCGACCCTTCTATGAATGAACTCACGTCACCTAGGTTGGACCTTACATTCCGTGTCGTTTTCCCAAAGTTGGGTAATGAAGTCCGAATCACCCATGCGAGAAGAATCAAGTAACTTCATCGCACTTGCAATTTAATGAGAGTTTATACTATATTTTGAGAGAAATCAATCACAAATAATCAAACTCTTTCAGAGATTAACCATAGGAAGCCAATTACAATGACCCAAACCCGCGCACTTCGCCTCTACGACAAGCACGACCTTCGGCTGGAAGTGTTTGATTTGCCTGCAATTAAGGACGACGAGATCCTTGCGACCGTCAAGACGAACAGCATCTGCATGTCTGACTATAAAATTGTGCAGCAGGGCTCGGACCACAAGCGCGTCCCGAACAACCTGATGGAAAAGCCCATCATCCTGGGCCACGAAATGTGCGGCGAGATCCTTCAGGTGGGTGCGAAGTACAAGGATCAGGTGAAGGTCGGCGCGAAATACAGCCTCCAGCCCGCGCTGAACATCCCCGGCCGCGAATTCGATGCGCCGGGCTATTCCTTCCCCTATCTCGGCGGCCATGCCACGTCGGTGATCATTCCTAAAGAAGTTATGGATCAGGATTGCCTTCTGTCCTATGACGGTGAAGGCTACTTCCCCGCTTCGCTCGCCGAGCCCGTCTCCTGCATCGTGGGCGGCTTCAACGTGCAGTATCACTTTGAGCACGGCTCCTATGTCCACCAGATGGGCATCGACACCAACGGCAACATGGCCCTCCTCGGCGGCACGGGCCCCATGGGCCTCGGCGCGATCGACTACGCGATCCACGGCCCGAACAAGCCGAAGATTCTCGTGGTTACGGATATCGATCAGGCCCGCCTGGATCGCGCGGCTTCGCTGTTCAGCGTGGCGGACGCCAAGGCGAACGGCGTGGACCTGCACTACGTTAACACCGGCGGCGGAAGCCCGGTCCAGGACATGAAGGACATCGCGGGCGGCAAGGGTTATGCGGACGTGTTCGTCTTTGCGCCCGTGGCCGGACTCATCGAGCAGGCCAGCGCCATCATGGGTGTGAACGGCTGCCTGAACTTCTTCGCAGGCCCGACGGACACGGAATTCAAGGCGACCATCAACTTCTACGACGTTCACTATGCGGCGCACCACGTGGCGGCGAACAGCGGCGGCGACACCAACGACATGCGCATCGCGCTGAAGTACATGAGCGAAGGCAAGCTGAAGCCCGCCGTGATGGTCACCCACATCGGCGGTCTGAACGCCTCCGCCGAAACGACGGAAAATCTGCCGAAAATCCCCGGTGGCAAAAAGCTCATCTACACGAACACGAACCTGCCCCTCTTCGCCCTGTGGGACCTGCCGGAACTCGGCAAGAACGATCCCTTCTACGCGAAGCTCGCGGAGCTCACGGCGGCCAACAACGGCCTCTGGTCGCTCGAAGCGGAAGCTTTCCTCATGGCGAATGCGCCCGCGATTGGTTGAATTGTCACGTTATAGTTGAATGAAAATTGTCAACCCCGCGAATGCGGGGATCCAGAGAACGAGCGCAGCTCACTTCGCGTACGCGCTGGATTCCCACTTTCGTGGGATTGACAGGAGTTGTCATCCCCGCGAATGCGGGGATCCAGAGAACGAGCGCGGCTCACTTCGCGTACGCGCTGGATTCCCACTTTCGTGGGAATGACAGGAATATTTGTCCCGTCATTCCAATCCCCACGGAGCCCCCACAGCATGTCCTCCCCCCTCGCCTGGCCCGACTTTTCCGCCCTGAGCACGCGCATGGAGCAGCTCGTCGCCCTTTCCCGTTTCTACGGCACCGACCCCAGCTTCGTCATCGCCGGTGGCGGCAACACCTCTGTGAAAATCGGCAATCGCCTTCAGGTCAAGGGCAGCGGCACGTCCCTGGCCGACATCGCCGCGGGAGGCTTCGTGGAGATGGATCGCGACGCGCTGGACGCCCTCCTCGCCAGCGAACTCAGCAGCGACATCGACACGCGCGAAGCGCAGTTCAAAGATGCCGTCATGGCGGCACGCCTTCAGCCTGAATTGGGCCAGCGTCCCTCGGTGGAATGCGTATTACACCACCTCATGCCCGGCACCTTCGTCGTCCACTCCCACTCGACCATCGTGAATATGATCACCTGCGCGCGCGGCGGCCAATCGATCACCGAAAAGCTCTTCGGCGACAGCGTCCTCTGGCTGCCCTATGTCACGCCCGGTTATGTGCTCTCCAAGGCTCTGGCCGATGAAATGGCCGCCTACACCAAGCGGACGGGCAAAGCCGAACCGGAAGCGGTCTTCATGGGCAACCACGGCCTGATCATCAGTGGCAATACCCCCGCCGAGATCAAGGAGAAGACCGACCGCGTACTGTCGGTCATCTTGAAGGAACTGGGAACGCTCTCCGATAGACCCTTCGGCGAAATCCACATGCTGAAGGACGATCACGCCAAGCACCTGATCAACGTCATAGCCCCCACGCTGCGGGGCTTGCTCTCCGACAGCCCCGCGCTCAAGGTCGTCACTTTCGACGATTCCGAGATCGTGAAAGCCTTCACCGGCGGACTCGAAGGCCAGGCCACGGCGGCGGGCGGCCCCATGATTCCCGACCAGATCGTCTACTGCAAATCCTTCCCGCTCTGGGTCGCCTGCGACCCCACCGCGAGCGAAGCCGAGATCCTCACCTACCTGCGCAATGCCGTCACGATTCACACCGAAGAGACCGGCTTCGCGCCACTGGTCATTCTGGTGCAGGGCCTGGGCATGTTCACCGTGGGCGACAGTTACAAAGACGCCGTCACGGTGCGCGATATCTACATCGACGACATCAAGATCATGGCCGGCGCGCGCCAGCTCAGCGGCGTGGAGTACATGACCCCGACCGATCGCGATTTCATCGAGAACTGGGAAGTGGAGAACTACCGCCGCAAGGTGGCCTCCGCCGGTCGCGCGAAGGGCCAGGTGGACGGCAAGATCGCCGTGGTCACCGGCGCGGCACAGGGCTTCGGCCTGGAGATCGCACGGGGCCTCGCGGCCGAAGGCGCGCATGTGGTGCTGGCCGACATCAATGCGTCGGGCTCTCAGGCGGCGGCGGACGGCGTGGCCGCTGAGTACGGCGCGGGCCGTGCGCTCGGCTTTGCCATGAACGTCACCGACAGCGCCAGCCTCGCCGAAGCGATGCACCAGGCCGTGCGGGCTTACGGCGGCTTCGACCTCTTCGTGGCCAACGCGGGCGTGCTCAAGGCGGGCAGCGTGAAGGTGCTCCCTGAGGCCGATTTCGATTTCGTCACCAACGTGAACTACAAGGGCTATTTCCTCTGCGTGCAGAACGCCGCCCCCATCATGGCCCGCCAGCACCGCGCGAAGCCGGGTTACCTGAGCGACATCGTCCAGATTAACTCCAAGTCCGGCCTCGAAGGCTCGAACAAAAACGGCGCCTACGCGGGCAGCAAGTTCGGCGGCATCGGCCTGACCCAATCCTTCGCCCTGGAGCTCGTGGAAGACGGCATCAAGGTCAACAGCGTGTGCCCCGGCAACTTCTTCGACGGCCCCCTGTGGTCCGACCCGGAAAAGGGCCTCTTCGTCCAGTATCTCCACTCCGGCAAAGTACCCGGCGCGCAGACCATCGACGACGTAAAGCACTTCTACGAAGCCAAAGTCCCCATGGGCCGCGGCTGCACCGGCCCGGACGTGTTGCGCGCGATTGTCTACCTCGTGCAGCAACAATATGAAACCGGCCAGGCCCTGCCCGTCACCGGCGGACAGACAATGCTGTCGTAGTGCGAAGATTTTAGCCGCAATAGAACGCAGAGAGCGCAAAGATGGATTTCTTTGCGCTCTCGCTTTTTTCTGGTTTGGCTGGATCGTCGCATCAAAGGCCAGCGTAGTAATTCTCGGCATATTCGACAAAAGGTGCAACGCGGGCTTCCCAATCTACGGATTGCAGGACTTCTATATGACTATCCGCGAAGAGGACGTGACTCCCGCCGCTGCCTGAGCATTCGTGCGCTTCCAGCACAAGCGGAATATCACCCAGTCGCGCGGCCCCATCGTCCGCTCCCGCCAAGTTGTTGTTTTCGCTGCTCAAGTCCAGTTCGTCGGCAACCGCGCGAAGCTCCTCGTTGGTAAAACCCGGAAAGAGGAACTCGTAACTCAATGTTCTACCGTCAAGGTCTCCTTCTTCGAGTCCGGGGCACGTCAGGATTAACGTATCAATTAAAAACTGCGGAACCGTCACGGCAAAGCCGCCGGGATATCGCTTTTCGCGGTCATCGTTCATAAACATCTTGAGAACGATACCGAGCTGCGACATATTGTTTTCGCACGAGGCGATCTGTCCGAGGCCTTTTAACGGCGTTTCCCGTCGTACTTCCGGGCAGGCAAGCCGACTGTTCTTATCAATACGAATGACGTTGCCTTGGGGTCTTTCCACCAACGTCATAGGCGGCGCCGCGTATTGAATTGTAATAATCGGCGGCATGGATGGATAGGCGGGCCATGCGGCAAGGCGGTCCGCCTCCTGTTGAAGAAGGCGCACCCGATGCGATGTTGCATCCGGATATGGACTCACCGCTTCCAAGGAGCCCGCGCCGTTCGGCGCATACGTAATAGTGCGGCTGGGGCTGGATTCCGCGACTTGTGGTTCCTTTAGATACCCCTCGTTCAGCGCCGCAAGGGTTGCCGGTGGCATATCGTTGTTCGTTTCGCGGAACGCCTTCAAGGCCTTCGCCAAGATTTCCACTTCCTCGCGCCTGCGTTCCCATATTTCGACTTCCGCGAGATCGCGTTCCGAGAGGCGCGCAAAAATCAAATCGACGTGATAGCGTTCCCCTTCAACCGGAAAGGCGCCCGAGATCGTGAACGAATCGTTACTTTCCAATATGCCGTTCATTACCGGCAAGGACTCGACGCCTTCCAGTTTGAATTGCAGTTGATCGCCCTCCAACGTTCCCGTCGCGAGCAACGTCCCCGGCTCCGAGCCCTGGGGCACGCGGATGGATATCTCCGATCCCGATTGCTCAATTCGCGTGTAGTCGCCGCCCGCTTGCGCATTTCTCGTGAATCCATAGGAGTCGCAGGTCTTCCAAAGGCCGGCGAGGGATACGGGGAACTCAAGCACTGAATCGTCGAGCCCTGCTGTCGGTTCCAGCGTATCGTCCGCAATCTGTGTTGCGTTTGGAGGCGTTTCCAGGAGCGCCGGGGCTACTAATATCGGCGAAGCTACCGCTGTTTCCACGGCGTCCCCCCCGCTATTCATGGACGGCGACGAAAGCGTCAGATAGGCAGTGCCTACAAGCAGAAATCCCAGCGCGACGACCGCGGTGATTTTCGTCGAACCCGCCGAAGCGAGCGAAAAGCGGGTGATCGCCGCCGCGCCCTCCCACGGCACGGCCGCCGCGAGCACTAATCCGGCAATTGTGCTCCGCTGTGATTTAAAACTTTTCCTCGGTTTCGTCTCGTCTTCGACACGCCGAAGCATATTGTCGCTCAGTTGCTGCCGTGCCCGCTGGAGGCGCTTCTTTGCCGCCTCCCGGCCAATGCCCAGCGCGACCGCCATTTCTCCCGCGCTTTTCCCCGTGAAGTAATGCAGCAACAACACTTCGCGATCGTCGCCGTCCAGACGATCAATTTCCTGACGAAGCAACTGACGCAGTTCATCCCGCGCCGCATCAGGAATCACGACGGCCTCCCTCGAATCAACTCCATTGGCCTCGTTTTCGGATTGCCGTTTCTGGCGCAGGTGAACGGCGATGCGCCGGGCCATGCTGACGACCCACCCCTCGAATTTGTGGGGTTCGCGCAGGGTGTGGAGCGAGGTAAACGCGGTGAGGAAGGCCTCCTGCGCCACGTCCTCCGCATCGGCATGGTTGCGCAGTTGGGCGTACGACACGGCGTAGACCGCCGGAAGGTAACGCTTCACCAGGGTGTCGAACTGGTCTCTTCGGCCGCGCAGCACCTGGCGTACGGCGCGGGCGTCGGATTGTTTGAGTAAGGCAAACATGGGTGGGTCCTTTGTAGGTTGAGTGTAGCAGGGCCCTGCTGGTTTGTTTGCCTATACTGTGGGGTTGGGGGGCGATTTGGGGACATTCTTTTTGGGAACCCCCATGGAGACTTTAGAGTATACGTGATCGCCAATGCTTGCCTCGATTGATTACAGGGACGTCAGAGACAACAGCGACAGCAGAGAATATAAAACTGCCGTCCCTGTTGTCTCTGACGTCCCTGCAACCAAGTAGACGCGGCGTATCGTCTCCGAGACTACTCCAGAACCCGTGCCAACGCATCGGCCATCCGCTGCCAGGCACCCTGGGCTTGCTCGACGAAGTCAGCCCACTTTGGAGTCAGTATCTGGCTGATTTTCAACTCACTTCCCCCCTCGATCGGCACCACCTCCACCTCCACACGACTGAACTCCGTGCCTTCGTCCTGACGCACGCCCCAGGTAAAAACCAGCCACAAGGGCCGGTCAATTTCGAGGTACTCGCCGATATGGTCAATCTCCGCATCGCCGCGCTTCACCAGAAAGGAGAAGGATCCCCCAACCTTCGGGCTCACCTTGAGGTGAAGGACCTCTTCCTCGCGCACATTGGGCCCGAACATCCATTGCCCCAGCAGCTCGGGATCGAGCCAGGCATCGAAGACGCGCTCAGGGGCGGCCTTGATGTGCCGCGTGACACGGGCCGTGGGCAGGTCTGGGTTAGCACTGATATCGGCGCGTTCGAAGGAGGCCAGAGCTGATGCGAGGTTCTCCAACAGAATTGCCCAAGCGTACCTTGTCGCATATTGAACACCCTCACTTGAAGGAGATCCCACGGTCAAAGTAAGCTCGCAGCCGTCTTGTCTGGGGGCTATCTCCACCGTCACGCGCCCCGTGTTTTCACCGTGCTTCGGGTAGGATTTGTCAATGACCAAGCGCCTGGGTCGATCAATCTCGATATAGGTTCCCGAACACACATACTCCTCTCCCCAGATCCGCTCGCAGAATTTGAACCCCCCTCCGACATGTGCGTCCACATCCAATCGTGCTGTATCTGGATATAACGCCACAAATTGCCACGTCTCCAGCAGGCCTTTATCGAGCCAGGCATCGAATACCTTTTCGGGAGAAACGTTAAAGCGTCGGATCACCTGTGTCGAACTGTATCCCTCTTGATCCACTTTCGCATTCCTTCATTGTACGTGGAACGACTGTTGCCCTCAGGCGGGACCACGCCTGCCCAGCACCCCACGCACTTTGCCCGCGCCGCCTTTGAGAACCCGGTAGAATTTCGGCGAGAGCCAGATAAACACCATGATGAACAGGATCACCATGGCCAACATGATCAGCGGCAGCATAAAGGTCAGACCAACGCCCACCACCACGATCACGTCTTCAAAGAGACTCAGGAACGTATTCGAGAAGGGTTCCGGGCTGGCATTGGCCATGACGCGGGTACCCGCTTTGGCCGTGTGGCTCGTCAGCGCCACACCGCCGCAGGCGAGGGCCAGGGCGGTCTCCGTGGCCGGGTCGGCTCCCGTGAGCGCATAGCCGCCCATGACGGCGGCGCCCACGGGTCGGATCAACGTGTGTACGCTGTCCCACGACGAATCGACCCAGGGGATTTTGTCGGCCACGAATTCGATTGCGAAGAGCACGCCCGCGACGATCATGACCGTCGGGTGACCGAGGATCGCAAGATCCTGCATGGATTCGGGAAGGGCGATCAGATTCAGCCGGACGATCAGGCCGACGGTGAGCACGGTGGCGTAGAGGTTGAGCCCAGAGACGAAGCCGAGTCCGAAGATGGTGCCGATAAGGGTGATTGCTTCCATGGGAAGGTTACCTGTTGTTTTTTGCTGCCTGGACCGATGACTCGATGATAGCGCGAAATTCGCCGGGTTGCAATGGTTGAATGGCGTCGAATGGGGTACCGCCGGGGCGGTGGTTTTATTCGTGGGGCTGGAAGGCAATGAACTGCGGGCCAATGAAGTTCACCCAAATGACTAAAGAGAGCTCGCAAGTATGGAGCGCCGGCGGCCCGCCGGCACGTGCCCGAAGGGCACGTATGAATGCCAATCAGGCTTGCTTATGTCCCCTGTGAATTCCGGCCTGGAGATTTGTGTGCCTTTGGCACACTTGCCGGCGGGCCGCCGGCGCTCCATGCTTGCGATTTCTTTTTGCTGGTTTGAATGCTGTTCGTGAATCCCAAAATGACGTCAACGCCCCCGTCCGCAGCACTTCTTATACTTCCTGCTGCTTCCGCAAATACACGGATCATTCGGCCCCGGTGTCTTCTGGCCCGCCGCCGCGAGGTCCTGCTGCCTGGCGTAAGCCATGATCGAGGTCGCGGGGCGTCCGGCGCGAAGTTCTTTGGCCATGATCTTCATGTAGGGGTCAATGTGATGAAAGAAGGCCTTGTAGCCCGCGCAGAGGTAGCTCAGGCCCTCTTCCCCGTCCGGCGTGGTGGTGAAGCGATGCTTGGGGCAG
The DNA here is from genome assembly GCA_942492815.1 of Candidatus Hydrogenedentales bacterium. Classification (GTDB taxonomy): domain Bacteria; phylum Hydrogenedentota; class Hydrogenedentia; order Hydrogenedentales; family JAEUWI01; genus JAEUWI01. The sequence goes on from OW818658.1 coordinate 2,886,405, forward strand.
TCGCCGTTGCAGATAAATCGCACGTCGCAATCCAGGCAGTATTGCGGCAGGGTCTCCAGCTTGTCTTTGCCGAACTGCTTCTGCTGCGGCGACGAGACCATCTCCGCGATGCTCTTCTCCATGATATTGCCGAGCTGGTGCTCGGGATACACAAAGTGATCGCAGGAATAGAGGTCACCGTTGTGCTCCAGCGCCAGTCCAAGGCCACATTCCTTCTGAAAGATGCACAGATTGGGCTCCATCCCCATCCACGCCATCAAGGACACCTCAAAGGTCTGCACGAAAACCTTGCCCACATCATGGCGCACCCATTCATCGAAAATTGTACTCATAAATTGGCCGAATTCATCGGGCCGCACGGACCAGGCGGTCACTTTCGCTTCCATGGGCGACCCCGGCAGCACCAACTCCAGTTCGTTGCTCTCGCAGCCTTCCGCGCGGCGTTCGACAATCGGGATAAACTGCATGTGGCCGCTGCCCACCTCCCGGAGGAAGCGGTAGACTTCGAGGGACTGGGTGGCGTTCTTTCGATTGATGCAGGTGAGCGTGTTGAACTCCACCTTGTGCTTCTTCAGGATCTCCATGCCGCGCATGACCTTGTGAAAGGTCGGCTTGCCCTGCTTGTCCACGCGGTAGGCGTCGTGGATGGCCTGTGGGCCGTCGATGGAAAGGCCCACGAGGAAATTATGCTGATGGAGGAATTCGCCCCAGGCGTCGTTCAGCAGCGTGCCATTGGTCTGAAAGGCATTGGCGATGGACTTGCCATTGGCGTATTTCGCCTGCAATTCAACGACCTTCTCAAAATAGCCCACGCCCAGCACCGTGGGCTCGCCGCCCTGCCAAGCAAACTGAATCTCGGGCAGATCCTGGGCCTCGATGTAATGCTGAATATAGCGTTCCAATACATCGTCGGGCATGCGCCAGTGCTTTTCATCCGGGAAAAGCTTGGACTTCTCCAGGTAGAAGCAATACTTGCAGTCGATGTTGCAGAGCGGTCCCGAGGGCTTGGTCATAACGTGAAACGCGGTGGGCCGCGTCGCGGTGCTGCTGCTCATGGCTGCTGCCTTTCGAAATATTAGAGCGGGCTCAACTGGAGCAAGCGCGTCTCGCCTTTGCGCATTTCAAGGACAAAGCTCTCCCGCTGTTGCCAGCCGATCTCCGCGTTGAAGAGATCCTGGATGTCATAGAAGCGTCCCAGATTCACGATGCGCTCGCCAGACTGTTCGGCGTGAATAGCGAGTAGTCGGTCATTGATCACCGCCGTGTCGAAGAAGCGCTGCTTGCCGGGGCGAAAGTACAGGGGCTGCTCCAGAATGCGCAGGATCTCCCGGAGCAAAGCTGGCGAAATCACGGGCTCGGCAATGAAAACCGAGGTCCACCCCGCCTCCATCGTCCTGACCGCCACGCTGGGCTTCTCCCCCTGCTGAAAATTCGCAAGGACGTCCGCCTCAGGCTCGTCGATGTAGAACAGGGGCTTCATCAGGCGCGCCTCGCCCATGACCTGATCCGCATCGATCCAATGCCCCCCGCCCAGGACGTACTTGGATCCCGTCGGCGTCGCCTCGTCAAAGGCCTTCACCTCCATCCCCACCGTATCGCGCACGTTCGTGCGATTCATCGTGACATCCAGATAACCCGGCGCATAGATCCAGATCGCCGTCGCCCGCTCCGCCGCGAAGCGCTCGTGCAGCTTCTTCACTTCCGCTGCGGAAAGGTGATAGGCGTTCAGAAAGATGTACACCGGCGCGGGCGAGATCCGCTCGTCCAGCAGGTCATCCAGCAGATAGAACTCGGCACTCGCGCCCGATTGCAAAATCGCATCGCGATTGGCCATGACCGTGGCGTCAAAGCCCGTCGTATCTCTCGTAAGAAACTGCGACTCCTCATCGACCAGCGCGACAATCGTCGGGTGGACCACTTCACCCCCCGGCACGGGAAGCGGAACCACCTCCCCTTCCGCAGGCTCCACCGGCACGGACTCTTCGGGAGCACCTTCCACGGTCGCCGCCTCTTCTTCGCCCGCCGGTGCCGGGGCCTCGGCCACCTCCGCAGCACTGCCCGCAAGAATATTCTTCTGGTACACATCAAAAAGCTGCCCGAAGACCTTCCACTGCTCATCGTCGTGAAAGAAACCCTCACCGCCGGGATCCGACCACACCAGCGTCAGGCCGTGCATCGCCGCCAGCGCGAAATTACGGCGCTGCACATCGTGCACGTCCTCCGCGCGCAGGCCGCGAATCTGCTCAATCTGGCCGGCTTCCTTGTTCCACGCGATGCCCGTGCGCGTGTCATCCACCAGCACCCACGTCTTGCCATGGGCCTTCGCGCTGTCGACGGGCCCCATGAAGCCGCCCGTGGCTCCGATGCCCCGGTTCAACAGGCTCACGGGCGCGATGAAGCCATCCACGTCGCTGTCCAGCAGGGCAATCAGCGCCAGGTGGCCGTCGCTGCTTCGGGCCTTCTCAAAGGTATGGCCATAGTTCGCCCAGATCCCCGGAACCGCCCCCGCCGTGCCGCGAATGTGCGATGCGAGCCCGCCAACCGCATCCGCCACAGAGTCGGCGGCATACCGATGGTAGTCCACAAAGTGCTGCTCCGTGTCCAACGCATGGAAAATTTCCGGGGCTTCCACCCCTTCTGGTTCCACTGGAATCTCTGCTGCGGTTAGCGCAGCCTGGGGATTCTTCCAGGCCTTCTGCAGCGCGGCGTCATCGGCATAGGTCCGCGTGAGCCAGGCGCGAAATCCCGCCAGATTTGCCGGCGAAGTATCCGCGCTCGGACCCCGTTGCCAGCCCGCATTGAGCAGCCCTTGCAGCGTATAGCCACTCACGGAAGACTCCAGCTCCGCCTGGATAAGCGCCTGACGCAGCCGATCAAACGCGGAGCGCGACGCCTCCAGCCACGCCGTCGAGGCCGGACAGGGCAGGGGCAAATCGCCAACGGTACCCGCCATCCGGTCGTCCCCATGGGTATCGAACCAGGACGCCGGCGGATTAAAGTCCACCTGCAACACGAACTCCGCCTCGGAATCGATGGCCAGCAGACGCTTCATGGCGTCCAGCGTTGCCGTCGTCGCCTCCCCATCGCTCCACGGCAATACTGCGGGAATCATGAATCGATGCAGTCCGATTCCGCTCGCATAGGCCGCCTCAGCCTCGATCACGTCCCAAAGCGCATCGGGCCCAATCCCCAGTTGGAGGAAAATCGGCGGCGTTTCCAGCGGAGCCGCGGCTTCGCCGGGAACGGGCACGCTGCTCTCCCCGCCTTCCGTAGTGTTCTCCGCCTGTTCCGGCAGGGGCGGCGGCAGCAGATCGGGTGCCGTAAGGCGACCTGCAAGCATGCCCAGCAGGCCGGCGGCCACCACAATCGCGGCGGCGCCCAGTATCCGCAGCAGTATGGCGAATCGGGTCAGTTCTTTATCTTGGGACATCTATTCACTCTTCAATCGTCTATCAATGAATACGGCAAAGTCTTAAACCACGAATGGACACGAATCCACACCGCGTGGCATAGCCACAACCAAATCTTACAAAGATGCTGTCAGCGACGAAATAAGACTCCGTAGCCTGTCATTCCCGCGAATGCGGGAATCCCGTAACGCGCCGAAGCAAGCTTCGCCAAATCACTGGATCCCCGCATTCGCGGGGAAGACAAATCAGAGGGTCCGGCCGTCTCGGCAGGCTCAACTTCTACGAAAAAATACATCAAGATTAAAGATAGTAGTACACATGAGCCAGACTCCCTCACCTTAGTATCCGGACTGACCGTTCTGGCATCTCCACCTCTTATCTGTGCGGATCTGTGTAAATCTGTGGGAAAATCTTCCTCTTTAGCCAATATATGCAAGTGGGGCTTTCTTCAGCGCATTAAACATGTTCGGTTCCGTGAAATTCCGTGCCCTTCCATGGCCAACACATTAAATCACAGGAACGCCATCCCGCGTCACCTGAAGCCAGGCCCCCGTGTCATGAGCGGCACCGGTATCCTCCAGATAAAACGTCGACTCTGCCCGGAAGGTCAGCATCCCGCCAGAAAAATCCAACTGCAACTCCGCCGCGTCCGCCGTTTCCAGCGTCGCCAGACACCCATCCTCCGAATAGATGGAAAGGCGGGCCAGACCTGGCGCAGGATAGCAATTCACCAGACGCACCTGCAAAGGCCCGGCGGATACCTCGACGGTCGCATGGCACGCGACAGGCCGGAGGCGCTCGCCTTTCAACGTGACCGGCGGATACCACCCCTGCTCCGGCAGCACGACCTCGGGGCAGAAAAGCGGGGTATCGAGCACCAAGGACCAATACGACGGAGCGGGGAGCGCAGGTTGTGCGCGCCGGAAACGACGCGCCTCCGGCAGATAGGCCAGCGCTGAACACCACGCCTTGAAATGCGCTGGTACGCGCGCCACCTCACCCGAAAGCACCGCCCGTCCCATGGCGCGCAGCTCGCCCACCAGCAGTAGCGGCAGCACGCGGGACAGACGCACCAGCGGAAAGTGACGCAATACGATCCTGAAGCGGTTTCGCGTGTTGAGGTAATACTTGTGGCGCGCCCGCGCCCCCTGCCCCATGGTCGCGCTGAACTTATGCCGAATGATGGCTTCGGGGCAAGTCCGAATCCAAAAACCAGCAGACCAGATGCGCAGGCACAGATCGAGGTCATCCAGATAGATCTCAAAATCCTCCGGGAGCAATCCCGTCTTCGCCAAGGTCGATGCGCGTAGAAAGAGCGCGCCGCCGCACGCGCCGATGACCGGCACCGGCTCGTGCCAGCGCGCAGAATCCAGGCGGCCAATCCCCCGGTCCCACGCCGCGCCAATGACCGACAGGTACAGGCCAACCGAATTGAGGATCTCGGGCTGGTCGAACAGCACCATGCGCGGCGCCAGCGCGCCCAGGGTTTCGTCATTCTCCATGGTCGACACCATCGATTCGAGCGCCCCGGACTCGGTCGACGTGTCGTTGTTCAGGAGAAAGATGTAATCGGCGCCCGCCTCAAGCGCCCGGCCTATGCCTGCGTTGTTTCCACCCGACCAGCCCCGATTCAATTCCAGTCCGAGAATCTCCACGCGCGGGTCGGCACCGAAGCGCTCGCGGACGAACGCAACCGATCCATCGCTGCTGGCATTGTCCACAAACAGAAAAGCCACGCTTTCCATCGTCGACGCCAGCAAGGAGCCCAGACAGGCATCGAGATGTTCTCGGCCATTCCAGTTGACGATGATGACGTATACACGTGGCGGGTTCATGGTGGCGCAGAGTATAACAGACAGGGTGCCGCTGGACGCGCCGCTAGCGGACATTCTTCGTCCCACGGTGAATGAATAACTTCGGCGGACGATTGTACTGCTGACTGGACGGTCGTATAGTATGGACCGCCGTGATTTCGATAGCTGAAAGGAAAAATTTCATGAGCCTGATGCGTACCCTGGTCTGCATTCTCCTTCCGCCCGCCGCGGTCTATGACAAAGGATGCGGCCCCATCATTCTAACCTTCGTCCTCTGGCTCGCGGGCTGGATTCCCGGCGTCATCGCCGCCATGATTTTCTGCACCCGGGTCGAGAATTCCGAAGGGTAGTCCCTAGAATGAGTGCAAATGCCCCCCGAATGCTGGTAACATATCGTAGACTCGTACATACAGTATGTGGGAACCCTGCATTATGTTCGGGTGCCATTTTACGACACATTCTACACAGGAGCATTGCGTTCACATGTCTGTTATCGACCAACTGCTGGCCTTCATCGCCGAAATCACCCAGTACGTAGACCTCTTCGAAGCCATCCTCGTCTTTCTGGGCTTCTTCGGCATTACCCTGTAACCCTATTCCTGAAAACTTCTGGAATCCGCTGTCCGGTGCCGCTGGAGGGCGGATTTGTCTTTTTCAGCGGTCTGAACGGGGCCAAAACGTCAATTGGGACCGGAGACGGGGAATCTGATATTCTGGACGGGAGCTTTGAGTGTAACCGGGACCCCATTCCCCGTCTGGAGTCGTTGCAGTGAAGACCCGATCAATCCATGGTCAAGCCGTGGGCCGTATGGCCGCCCTCGCGTGCCTTCTTGTCCTGCCCCTCGCCAATTCCCGCGCGGAAGAGGCGCCCGCTTTCGGCGAGACTGTCGCACCTGTCCTGCAGAAGTACTGCTACGAGTGCCACGGCCCCGAAGCCCGCAAGGGCGGACTGCGCCTGAGCAACGAGGCCGACGCGCGCCTCGGCGGTGACTCCCACGCCTCGCCCCTGGCCCCGACGGAGGATGGCACCTACCCCCTGCTGCAGCGGATCCTCTCGGAAGAGGAAGACGTGCGGATGCCGCCGAAAGGCGACCGAGTATCGCCGGAAGATGCGGCAATTCTGAAGGCCTGGGTGGAAGCCGGCGCGCCCTTTGGCGGCGAATCGCCCGCAGCCGCCGACAAGGGCCAGAAGGCGGACTTCTGGTCCTTCAAAGCACCCGTGCAGACTGCCCCGCCCGCAATGGACACCGCCACCTGGGGCCGCAACGCCATCGACGCCTTTGTGCTGCACACGATAAAGAGCAAGGGCCTTTCTCCCTCGCCCGAAGCCGACCGCAATACCCTCATCCGCCGCCTGAGCCTGGATCTACGTGGTCTGCCCCCAACGCCGGAAGAGGTAGAGCGCTTCGTGGCGGACAATCGCCCCAATGCCTATGAAGCGCTCGTGGAGGAATTTCTTCGCTCGCCCCACTTCGGCGAGCGCATGGCCATCGACTGGCTGGATGTGGCGCGCTATGCCGACACCAACGGCTACGAGAAGGATCGACCCCGGAGCGTCTGGCCCTACCGTGACTGGGTGATTAACGCGTTCAACAACGATATGCCTTTCGATCGTTTCGTAATCGAGCAGATCGCAGGCGACCTGCTGCCGTCCCCCACGCTCGATCAGCGCATCGCCACCGGCTTCTTCCGCAACGAAATGCTGAACGAAGAAGGCGGCATCGATGTGGCCGAATTTCGCTACAAGAATGTGGTCGATCGAACCAATACCGTCGCCACCGCCCTGCTGGGCCTCACCATGAACTGCGCCCAGTGCCACTCCCACAAGTATGACCCCATCTCCCAGCGCGAATACTTCCAGCTCTTTGCCTTCCTCAATAACACCGACGATGTGAATCTGGAAGTCCCCTCGCCGGAGGTGGAAAAGAAGCGGCAGGAGCAGCGCCAGCAAATTGCCGACCTCAAAGCCGCCCTTCGCGGCAAATTCCCCGTGAGCGATGAAAGCGACAAGTACGTGCCCCTGTCGTCCGTCACCGCCGAAGCCCGCGATGGCGGCTCCCTCGCGATTGAGGCTGACCAAACGGTGCGCGTGGCGAGTGCCGCCCGGGAAAAGAACACCTACATCGTAAAGGCCGAGATCGGGCCCGGCCGCGTGGAGGGACTCCGCCTGGCGGTGCTGCCCGGTGAAAAAGGCCCCGGTCGGGCCGACAATGGCAATTTTGTACTCAGCGAACTCACAGCCTGGCAGTTCGAGCCCGCCGCACCGGATACGCGCACGAGTCTGGTCTTCGCCCGGGCCGAGGCGGATTTCGCGCAACCGAATTACGCCATTGAAACCGCCATCGACGGCAAACTGGAGAGCGGCTGGGCCGTGGGCGGTGATCCTCGGGGCGTCAGTCAGGCCCAGGTGGCCCGCTTCTACTTCCCCGCGCCCCTCGATCTGGCCGCGCCGCTCCAAATCGAAGTACAACTCGCCCAGGAGCACGGCCAACTGCACACCTTCGGCGATTTTCGCCTGGAGGCAATCCGCAACGAACCTGCCGTGGTCAATCAGAGCGACGAAGAGCGGCGCGCCCTCCATTTCGCGAAAAAGTACGCCGAATGGGCCGATGGCGTAAAGGCGAAGGCCCGTCCCTGGGCCAATGTGACGCCCATCGACATGCAGACGCAGAAATTCACCGTACTGAAGCGCCTGGAAGACAATTCCATCCTGGCGACGGGTGACCTGCCCAACAACGACATCTACGATCTCGCCCTGCGCACCGACGAGGACCACGTCACCGCACTGCGCCTCGAAGTGCTGCCCCACGAAAGCCTGCCCGGTGGCGGACCCGGCCGGGGCGTAATTCTTTCGGAAGGCGATTTCCTGCTGACGGAAGTAAAGGTCAGTGCGGCTCCCTGGAACGACCCCGAGGCAAAGGTCCCCCTTACCATCGCCCGCGCCACGGAAAGCCATGCCGATGGCGACAAAACCGCCGCGAAAACACTGGATGGACGCGCCGATACAGGCTGGTCCATCAAGGGGGGCGAGGGCAAGGCCCACGAGGCCGTCTTCGCCTTCGACAAAGCGGCCGGCTTCCCCGGCGGCACGATCTTCTACGTGACGCTGGAACAGAAGTACATCCATCAGCACACCATCGGGCGCTTCCGTATCATGACCACCGGCGGCCCCGAGCCCGAATCCGCCGGGGTACCCGCTGAAATCGAAGCGTTGATGCTCGAAGATCGTTTGGCGGATTCCGACCAGGCCCGGCTCCACCAGTACTTTCTCGAACATACTCCGCTGCTGGCCGAGGCCCAGGTGGAAATCGCAAAATTGGAAAAGGCGATTCCCAAACACCCCACCACATTGGCGCTGGAAGAGCGGGAAGACTTACGCGTCGCGAACATCCATCACCGGGGCGAATTCCTCCAGCCCCGGGCCGCCGTATTACCCGACGTGCCGGAAGTGCTTCCGCCCCTGCCCGAGTTTGCACCGCGCAACCGCCTGACCCTGGCCCGCTGGATCATGAGCGAGGAGAATCCCCTCACCGCGCGGGTCACCATGAACCGGATGTGGCAGCAGTTCTTCGGTCGCGGCCTCGTCCGCACCACGGAAGACTTCGGCGTTCAGGGCGAGGCCCCGAGTCATCCGGAGCTGCTCGACTGGCTCGCCGTGGAATTCATGCGGCGCCAGTGGGCCACCAAGGATATGGCGCGGCTCATGGTCACATCGGCCACCTACCGTCAGTCTGCGAAGGTAACGCCCGAGCAGCAACAGATCGATCCGCAGAATGTCTATCTCGCCCGTTCTCCCCGCTTCAGGGTGGACGCCGAGTTTGTGCGCGATATTGCCCTGGCGGCAAGCGGCTCGCTCAACAAGAGCGTGGGCGGCCCCAGCGTGTTCCCTCCCCTGCCCGAAGGTCTGCTGGACATGGTATACGGCGGTACTTCGTGGAAGGCCGACGAAGGCGAAGCCCGCCAGCGACGGGGCATGTATACCTACTGGAAACGCATGTTGACCTATCCCACTGCCGCCGTCTTCGATGCGCCCGCGCGGGATATGACTTGCGTGCGGCGCCTCCGCACGAATACCCCCATGCAGGCCCTTACGCTGCTGAATGACGAAGTGTTCATGGAAGCCGCACGCAGCATGGCGCGCTCGCTGATTGCGGAGGTGCCCGGCGACCCGGCGGCGCGCCTGCGAATCCTCTTCCTGCGCTGCGTGGCCCGAGAGCCGGATGCGATGGAAGCCCAGGCCCTGATGGCCTACCTGGACGGACAGCGGAGCATACTGCGTCAACAGCCCGCAGAAAGTGTGCAGGCGCTGCTCAACAACAGTGGCGGAGGCGGTGAGGCCGGTATCGAGGAGGCCGCGTGGACCCTCCTCTGCCGGGCCGTGTTGAATCTCGACGAAACGATAACACGAGGGTAGTACCCATGATGCATAACGACGAAGAACGGATTCACCCGCTGCACAACACCACACGCCGCCATTTCTTCAAGGAATGCGGCGTGGGGCTCGGCAAAATCGCCCTCGCCTCGCTCCTGTGCCCGCGCACGGCGTCCGCGGCCGCACCCGCCAATCCCCTCGCCGCGAAGCCCGCTCACTTCGGCACCCGCGTGAAGCACGTGATCTATCTTTTCATGGAAGGCGCGCCGAGCCAGTTGGATATGTTTGACTACAAGCCGGTCCTGGCGAAATACGACGGAAAGCCCATCCCCGCCGACGTGGTCAAGGATCAGCGTTACGCCTTCATCCAGCCCGACGCCAACCTCATGTCCAGCCGATTCGCCTTTGCGAAGCATGGCCAGTCCGGCGCGGAAATGTCGGAACTGCTCCCCCACCTCGCCACGGTGGCCGACGAGCTCGCCATCGTGCGCTCGGTCCACACCGACCAGTTCAACCATGCGCCCGCCCAGTTGTTCATGAACACGGGCTCTCCCCTCCAAGGCCGCCCCTGCCTCGGGTCCTGGGCGAGCTACGGTCTCGGCAGTCTGGCCGACGACCTGCCCGGCTTCGTCGTACTGCAATCCGGTTCGGGCACAAGCGCGGGTGCCCACAACTGGGGCTGCGGCTTCCTGCCCACGGAGTATCAGGGTGTGCCCTTCCGCAGTCAGGGCAGCCCCATCCTGAACGTGAACAGCCCGAAAGGTGTCGACCCCGCCCTCCAGCGCAACAGTATCGACCTGATCAACCAGCTCAATCAGCACCGATTCAACAGCTTCGGCGATCCCGAAATCACCGCGCGCATCAACGCCTATGAAATGGCCTATAAGATGCAGAGCAGCGCGCCCGACCTTATCGACCTCTCCCAGGAGACGCCCGAAACCCTCGCCCTCTACGGCGCGGAAGCCGGTAAGCCCTCCTTCGCCAACAACTGCCTCCTCGCCCGCCGCATGGTCGAGCGGGGCGTGCGCTTCGTCAATGTCTACCACGGAAGCTGGGACCACCACAGCGACGTGGCGGGTGGACTAAAAGCCAAGTGCAAGGAGACCGATCAGGCGATGGCCGCCCTGATCAAAGACCTGAAGCGCAGGGGATTGCTCGACGAGACCCTCGTCATCTGGGGTGGCGAATTCGGCCGAACCCCCATGGTCGAATCCATCGCCGCCCTGGGCCGCAGCATGGGCCGCGATCACCACCCTCAGGCCTTTACCATGTGGCTCGCGGGCGGCGGTGTCCGGGCGGGCCAAACCCTCGGTGCGACGGACGAGTTGGGCTTCCACATCGCCGAGCGCCCGGTCCATGTCCACGACATGCAGGCGACGATTCTCCACCTCATGGGCATGGATCACACGCGCCTGACCTATCACTACCAGGGCCGGGACTTCCGTTTGACGGATGTGTTTGGGAACGTGGTGCCGGAGCTGATTGCGTGAGAGGAACGCGGCAAGTTTGAACTCGCCGGGATGCTGTTCCATCGGCAAGTGCGGTGCGTTAAATCTGGCAAACGTACTTGCTGAACCAAGCCGGGATAAGCTCTGAGCGCCCCTCAACGAACACGCCATTGGTTATTTCGGCAATCCAGAGATTCGCCCCGTCTTCCCGTGAGTTGTCGAACAGATATGCGCGATCTGTGTGTTGAATTGCATCGCCTACGAGTTCGAGAGAACGATAATAGCGCGAAACTACTTTTGATTCCGGCACGTCGTGTCCCCCGGTTGTCACACGGTGACGCACTCGGGAAATATTGATGGTGGGTGATTCTGTAGCAATAAAATACAGATAATTCCTGTACCCCAATTCCTTCGCGTGGCGCAGAAGTTCAACTTTATCTGGAGACGACATCACGGTCTCAATGGTGAAGTCCCTACCGCAGCTAAGCAATTCTTCCCGCAAGTACGCACAGAGCACCGATGCATGATAGGCATTGAATGCACCTCGCGGAGCGTGCAACCTGTTGGACTCAACGACAAACAGTCTCGCTGAGAGTTCGAGCTTATTCTGTGTGAGTAATTTTGCGCTCGACAGATACTCCAGAAGCAATCCGGCCTGGACTTCAAGACCAAACGTCGAAAAATCCAGCCATCCCTCCACTTCGATTTGCCGCTGAATCTCATCTGGATTCAAGTAGACGCCTAACCACTCGGGTAGCAGCAGGCTCTTGAGCGAACTCTTCCCCGACCCATTGGGCCCCGCAAACATTCGGAATCGAGACTGGCGCACGTCTAGCGAAGTTTCGCTTTCCACCCAGCTAGAACCTTTTGTGGGGCTTCTACGCGCTCAATTTCGACGCGCTGACCATCGGGCTGCTTCTCATAGACAACGCCATCACTCGCGTACACGAGTGGAAGACCGGAGTCACTCGCCGCGATACGGGCAGCTTGGATGCCTGCAATTGCGCATTCTACAAGCTTGTCCTCGCCTGCTTGCTGAAAGTGAAGCGGACTCGTTGCCATGTATCGTTCCTTCTACTAAACCTAACCATGCGTGCTCTTTACAACTATATCATAGCACATACGCCATCTTCCGGGGGAACAAAGGTTCATTTCCAGAGAAAAGCAAAACACCTTACGGTCAAAAAGAGTTCATATTTTGTCTAAGTTATAATTGACAAAAGATAGACCTTCATGGTAACCTCTAGGCAACGAGATAGCTCGTTCACTTTGAGGATGAACCATGCGGATTGCCATTGTCGGCGGGGGAATATCGGGCTTGGTAGCGGCCCACCAGCTTCAACACCTGGCTGAGGTATCGCTTTTCGAAGCCAACGACTACGTCGGTGGCCACACCCACACGGTGGACGTTAAAGAAGGGGACCAGACCCATGCCGTCGACACAGGCTTCATTGTGTACAACGACTGGACTTATCCCAACTTCATTCGCCTCCTCGACAAGCTCAAAGTGGCCACCCAGGCGAGCGACATGTCCTTCGCCCTTTCCGATCCCAGGACCGGATTCGCCTACGCGGCGCCCGAATGGCGCGGCCTGGTTGCCCACAAGGCCAACCTGATCAGCCCCTCGTTCTACCGGATGCTCTGGGATATCGTGCGCTTCAGCAAGCACGGTCCCGCCTTCCTTAAGGGATGTCAGGAAGACGCCCCCCTCTCCGAATTTTTTGCCCATGGGCGCTACTCCAGGGCCTTCCTCGACCGCTATCTCGTTCCCATGATTTCCGCCATCTGGTCGGCGGGCTGCGATTCGGTCGCGGATCTCCCCGCGCGCTATTTCCTGCACTTTTTCGAGAATCACGGCCTGATGAACATTAAAGTGCGCCCCCAGTGGCGGGTTATCACCGGGGGATCGCGCAACTACATCGCCCCGCTGATACAGGGCTTCAAGAACCGAGTGTACACTCATTCGCCCGTAAGCCGCATAACCCGTAATGCCGATGGCGTGTCGCTGGACATGCCGAATGGTGAGCAGCTCGCCTTCGATCATGTGGTGCTCGCCGTACACAGCAACCAGGCCCTGCGCATGCTGGCCGCTCCCACCGATGCCGAACGAGAGATCCTCGGGGCCATTCCCTATCAGGACAACGATGTGGTGCTTCACACCGACACCGCAATCCTGCCGAAAAACCGGGACGCCTGGGCGAGTTGGAACTACCGGATGGCACCGGGCGCGGAGAATCGCGCCCACCTGACGTACCACATGAATCGACTTCAGTCGCTGGACTCCAGGACCGATTATCTGGTGTCCCTGAATCAGACCAGCGATCTCTACGTCGCCAAGCAACTTGGACGCTATAACTATAGCCACCCGGCCTACAGTCGGGACTCTGTTGCGGCTCAAGCGCGGCACGGGGAAATCAGTGGCGCAAATCGCACCCACTATTGCGGCGCATACTGGGGCTATGGTTTCCACGAAGACGGGGTGAAGAGCGCCTTGAAGGCCTGTGAGTTTTTCGGCGCGGGACAAATCCAATGATGGCCGCCCTCTACACCGGCACCGTGTGGCATACGCGCCATACCCCGAAGCGCCACGACTTCAGCTATCGCCTCTTCATGACGTGGATCGATCTCGACCAACTCGACGAAATCTTCGCGGGTCGCCTTTGCTGGTCCCACCGATTCCCCACGCTGGCCTGGTTCCGCAGAAAGGACCACGTGGGCGATCCGGCTGTGCCCCTCGTGGAAACCATCCGCAGCGCGGTGGCCGAGGCCACCGGCACACGCCCAGCCGGCCCCGTGAGGCTGTTGACGCACCTGCGCTACTTCGGGTTCTATATGAACCCCATATCGCTCTACTACTGCTATGACGCAAGCGATTCCCGCGTGGAAACGGTCGTCGCCGAAGTACACAACACCCCCTGGAACGAACGCCATCTCTACATCTGGCCCGGCGAGGTATGCCGCGATCCTCAGAGCGCCTACCGCTGCGCGAAGGCCTTTCATGTATCGCCCTTCATGGAAATGAACCACGCATACCGATGCCGCCTGAACGAACCCGGCGATATCCTTGAAGTTCAACTTCAGAATATTCAGGACGGCGCAGAAATCTTCGAGGCCGGAATGACCATGTTCCGCCGCACCTGGTCCACGCCCCGCCTGGCATGGACCCTGGTGGGCTACCCCTTCATGACCCTGCGGATCTTTATCGCAATCTATTGGCAGGCATTGCGCCTGTGGCTCAAGGGCGTGCCCTTTCAACCTTACCCGAAGCGAATCGAACCACTGGAGGAGAGCAAAGCCCCATGAAACACTCTGCCTTTGACACCACCCAGCTTGAGGGCGTTTCCGTAGAGCCCGTGAAGTGTGACTCGCTCTGCAGGCGCATGGTCCTGAAGCGCCTCACCGGATTGGAAGAGGGGGTGCTCCATCTCAGCGACCCGCGAGAGAAGCACACCTTCGGTTCCTATTCCGATGCCTTTCCCGTTACCGCATCCGTTCGGGTATACCAGCCGCGCTTCTATTCGCGCATCGCCCTCGGTGGCTCCATCGGCGCGGCGGAGTCCTACATGGACGGCGACTGGGCCACGGACGACCTCCCGAGCCTCTGCCGCATCCTGGCGCGCAACAGCGCCACACTGGACGCCATGGATCGCCGTCTCAGCGACATCCAAGCCCCCTTCTTGAAGGCCTATCACTGGTTTAATAAAAACAGTCGTAGCGGCAGCCGCAAGAACATCGCCGCCCACTATGATCTCGGCAATGACTTCTTCAAGACCTTCCTCGACGAGACCATGGCCTACTCGAGCGCCTACTTCGAAAGCGAAGAGGATTCACTGGCCCAGGCGAGTACCAATAAGTTCGACCGCCTCTGCTGCAAGCTGAATCTCAATGAAAACGACCACTTGCTGGAGATCGGAAGCGGCTGGGGCGGCTTTGCCTGCCACGCCGCAAAGACCTACGGATGCCAGGTAACCACCATCACCATCAGCAAAGAGCAACTGGCCATCACCCAGGAGCGCATCCGTGAGGAAGGGCTGG
The DNA here is from genome assembly GCA_942492815.1 of Candidatus Hydrogenedentales bacterium. GTDB lineage: Bacteria > Hydrogenedentota > Hydrogenedentia > Hydrogenedentales > JAEUWI01 > JAEUWI01. The sequence continues at coordinate 2,901,484 of OW818658.1, forward strand.
AGGATCGGGTGACGGCGAAGTTCTCCGACTACCGCGACATCACCGGAACCTACACCAAGATCGCGTCCATCGAAATGATCGAAGCCGTCGGACATCAGTACTACCCCACCTTCTTCAAGCAGTGCATGCGCCTGCTCACCCGGGAAGGACTTCTGGGGCTGCAGGCCATCACCATTCGCGATCAGCAGTACAATCTGGCCCGGCGCAATGTGGACTTTATCAAGCGCTATATTTTCCCCGGCGGTTGCCTGCCCTCCCACACGACCCTGTGCAACGTGGCAACAAAACACACCGACCTGGCACTGGTCCGCCTGGATGACATGACCCCTCACTACGCGAAAACCCTGGCGAAATGGCGCGAGCGATTCCTGGAAAATGAAGCGAGTATCGCCGCCCTGGGCTACTCGGAATCATTCCGGCGCATGTGGTGCTTCTACCTGTGTTATTGCCAGGCCGGCTTCGAAGAACACCTAACCGGCGTCTCCCAGTTGGTCTACGCCCGCCCCGGCTATCGCGCCCCAATGTGAACAATCAAGGGACTGGATAGGCACAAGCAACCTACAAAGCGATCCATCTGTACTACTATCCGTCATCATATTCTTTTTCAGCAGGTTAATTTTTATGCCCGTCGTGAGTAACTTCGCGAAATAAACTTAGAGAGCAACATAGAGGATGAGCTAATTACAGAGTCCTTACGTGCTCTTCTGAAGAGATACTGACCACGGAGACACGGAGAAGAGGAATGAGAGACGGAAACTGGCGAAACTTGTTCGAACGTTAATTTACCCTGAATCGGCATTGGTGCTTTTCTCTCCTCTTCTTCTCCGCGCCTCCGTGTCTCCGTGGTCCAATTATTTTGGTTGCGCCCAACGACAGCTTCAGGTTCTCTGTGGTTCCAAACTTTCCGACATAAGGAATCCAAATCATGTCCCTTCCCATCCGACTTGCCGAGCGAGGCTGTCTTCCCGACAGCGTCATCCGCTTCGGGATTCGCCGCCTCCTCGCCCAGCGCCTGAAGCAGTGCCGCAGGTCGCCTCAGGCCATCCTTACCGACCTCCAGAAGCCCATCGCCGTGGCCACGGACCAGGCCAACGAACAGCACTACGAGGTGGATCCCGCCTTCTTTGAGCTCGTGCTGGGACCGCGACGCAAATACAGTTGCTGCTGGTACACCACGCCCGAAACGCCCGTCGGCATCGCCGAAGAAGCCATGCTGCGCCAGACCTGCCAGCATGCGGGCCTGGAAGACGGCATGGACATTCTGGAGCTCGGCTGCGGCTGGGGCTCCCTCACCCTCTGGATGGCGGAGCGCTACCCCGGCAGCCACATCACCGCCATTTCGAACTCCAAACCTCAGCGCGAAACCATCGAGGCCCTCGCGCGCGAACGGGGACTGAGCAACGTCACCTTGAGGACCGCCGACATCAACCGATTCCGTCCCGACGACCGTTTCGACCGCATCGTGTCTGTGGAGATGTTCGAGCACGTCCGCAACCACGTGCTCCTCCTCGAACGCATCGCCCAGTGGCTCAAGCCCGAGGGAAAACTCTTCGTCCATATCTTTTGCCACGATCAATATGCCTACACCTACGAAGACCAGGGTGAAAGCGACTGGATGACCCGCCACTTCTTCAGCGGCGGCATGATGCCGTCCTTCAACTACTTTAAATCCCTGCCCGTACCTTTCACCGTGGAGCAGGCCTGGCCCGTGAACGGCACACACTACGCCCGAACCTGTCGGGACTGGCTCCGTCGCCTCGACGAACGACGGGGCTCGGTGGAAACCGTGCTGCGCAAGGATCTCTCCCCTGTGGAGGCCGCCCTCCAGGCCCAGCGCTGGCGCATTTTCTTCATGGCCTGTGAAGAGCTTTTCGCCTGGAACGGGGGCAAGGAGTGGTATGTGGGACACTACCTGATGGCGCCGAAGGCGTCCTCCATACAAGAACCCATTCCCGCCATGGCGGTGGCCACCTGATGCTCCACGCGCTGCTTTTGATGGCCCTCGCTTCGGCGGCCACCGTGACCGAGCCAAACACGCAAGTGACCTTCGACGCCACGATGATGGTCGGGGAACAAACCCTGCAGCTCACTGGCGTAGACCGGCGCAGGGCCCTCGGCCGCGATGCCTATTCCGTGGCCCATTACATTGCCGGAATGCCCGACGCGGCTCAGGACCCCGACGCGCGACTTGCCCGGTACATCGACACCCCCGCGCACAAGGTACTCATCTTCCATGGGGTCTACAAGAGTGTTCCGGCCCATGGCATTCGCCATTCCTGGAAAAAGCATTTCAAAGACCTCGATATGAAACCGCGCGAGGATTTTCTTGACGCCTTTCAGGCGCCTTTCGCCCGCGGAGAGCGCCTCTACTTTATCGCAAGCCCGGAGGGACGCTTGGAAGTGCGCCACGACGACAAAATCATCGGCCAGTGGAATGACCCCGCCCTCGTGCGCGCCCTCTGGGCCATGTGCCTCGGCCCCACCACCGAGATCGTGGACCGCATGAAGCTGGCCTCGCGGAATCCGACAACCGAAGAAATCGCCGCGCGCGAAACCGAGAAGGAAACCCCACGCCCATGACCACCATCGCACTCACCTTGGGCCTCCTGATGGCCGCGGAGAACAGCATGCCCCTTACCCTGTCCGAAGAACGTTCCGCACGAATCCGCAGCGCCTACGACGAAGTCCGCGTTCACAACCTCTACCTCCTCGACGAACTCTACGACGAGAACATGGTCTTCCAGGATCCCCTCGACCGCACCGAGGGCCTCGGCGAGTTCAAGATCTACATGGAAGCCATGTACCAGTACGTCGACGACATCAAATGGGAATACAAAGACGAAGTCATCGACGGCGACACCCATGTCCTCGTATGGGTCATGACCTTGAAAACCAAAGGGCTCAACAAAGGCAAGCCCTTCACCATCGACGGCGTCTCCCACCTCAAATTCGGCGAGAGCAACAAGATCATCTACCACCGCGACTATTTCGACATGGGCGAATACGTCTACGAGCGCGTGCCCGTGGTGAAATGGTTCGTGAACAAAGTCAAGAAACGTCTCCACGAAGCCGTCGCGGAGGCGCGGGAGAAGATTGAGAGCGAGCGGAAGAATAAACCCTGAGCCTTAACCGAATCACTCAACACAGTCAGAGGCAGCCAACGTGGCTTGGCCTTCCAGGCTGAGACAAGGCATGCGGTGGCCGGGAAAAGTCCCTTGCCCTGGACAGATCGCCTGGTTCAGGATAAGGGTTCCTGGGCTTCCCTTCAATCAGACGAACGCTGCGGGTAGCGACATCACGACAGCTCAGTCTGGAAGGCTACCCACCCGTTACAGCCTCCCCGTTTGAAAAGACATCCGTCCGATACGCTTCCGAAGCCGCGATGAACGGAGTCACAACCCTTGCCCAATCGCTGTCCTCGATTCGCTCGGCATCACCGTCCAAAAAGACAACATTCCGAGACTTCCCATCGGCGCAGGGGTGGTTTTCGATGATCACAGGAACCTTGTGTTTCAGCGCTTTTATATCGCCAGTATCCAATCCCATTTCTTCCGCAAGGATAACGAGTTCTTCCTCATTGATGGCGGGAAATAGCAATTCGTAACTTACCGAGCGGGTGGAGCCCACCTCTCCGGTTACGCTGGGACAGGTGCACACACTCGTATCGGCCAAGTATTCGGGAACGGTCGTCGCCCAGCCTGCGGGAAATCGACCCTCTTCAGCCTCATTGGCGAACATTTTGAGCACCAGGCCAAGTTGCTTCATATTGTTCTGGCACGATTCTATGCATCTTTCCTGGATTTCAGGCGTCCAGGGGGGCGTGCCGAAACTGAAACAGCGCAACCGGTTCCCCGGATCTACTCGCGCTACGCTGGACGGATTTGCGTCTCGAATTTCTAGAATCATGGGCGGTGTGGAATAGCGGATGCGCAACAATGGAGGCGCGTTGGGAAAGTCCGGCCAGCCAGCCAAGGCATCTTTTTCACGTTGCAACAGATAGTTTTGGCTTGTCATTTCCTCGGGTCTCTCGGAATAGCCCTGATTCCAAGGTGCATTGGGCGAGTATTCCAATATTCGACTTCCGCTAGATACGACAAGTTGAGGCGAATCAAGAAAGCCATCGCTCAACCCACTCAGTTCCTCGGGAAAAGTTGATGGGTAAGCCGTGTGGAACGCCTTCAACGCAGTCGCCAAGATTTCCATCTCGTGAATTCGCTGACCCATTATTTTCAGTTCCGCCACATCCCGCTCTGTAAGACGGGTAAATTCGGCGTCCTGAGTGAATGGAGTCTGCTTGCTACCTCCCTCTACTATACAGCTCAGCATCATAGAGTCCCCATCCGAGAGAGTCCCCGTACACACCAATTCCTGCGTCGAACTGGGAGCATCATCATCTCTCGCCTCCTCCCAGACTGTCGCATCATAAACTTCTATGATCTGCGAGCCGGGCACTTGGGCAAACGTGATATCGGGCTTGGCAGGTTCTGATTCATCCGCCGTTGGAGTCGATGAGTCCGATTTTATGCTCGCCTGATTGCCAATCATCGGACCATCGGACGTAGGAATCGCCAGACGGAGTTGGTTACCATCAATGGTGCCGTGCCCCATCGCGACCCTGATTTCCCCGTTTGACATCAGATAGAGTGTCACATCGTCATTGATTTGCTCCAAGTGAACAATGTCGGACTGCTCATTCCAACTCGAAAAGAATCCTTTATTCGCTGCCAGATTGCATGCCCTCCAATAGCCCGTAAGGGAGCCAGCCGCGGTGCCTTCTTCCAGGGACTCCCCAGGCTCTACTGCGTCGTCCTCTACGCTCACTTCACTGGGGACAGCAACGTTCTCTGTGAGAGCCGGCTGTACGCTTGCGATGTTCAGATCATCAGCCCTCATCCCTGCCGAAGGCACGCCAGACGGCATGCTCCTTGTCGACACATACGCAATTCCGAGTATCACCACGACAGCAAGCGCACCTCCGCCAAGTTTCATTGGAAAAGCCATGGAAGCCAGGCCCCGACTCCCCACACTAGCCGCAGCACTACTCCCCCACCCGACACCCGCCGCCGCCACAAGCCCCATGATCGCACTTCGTTGCCGTCCGTAGTCGGTCTTCGGTGTCGACTCCTCGCCGATCACCGCGAGCAGATTCTCGCTCAACGTCTGCCGCGCCCGCTGCAGGCGCTTCTTCACCGCCTCCCGGTTGATGTCGAGTGCCGCCGCGATCTCCCGGGCGTTCATTCCCGCGTGGTAGTGCAGCAACAAGACCTCGCGCGGCTCGTCCTCCATCCGCTCGATCTCGGCGCGCAAGAGGCGGCGCAATTCCTCGCGCCCCGGATCGGCTTGGTGGATGGCGTCTGCTCGCAGCGCCGCCGTGGCAGCACGCTCTCGCCCCTGTTTGCGCCGCAACTTGGAGGCCGACTGTCGGGCGATACTGACCACCCAGCCCTCGAATTTCTTCGGCTCCTTCAACGTGTGCAGGCTGGTGTAGGCCGACACGAAGGCGTCCTGGGTCACATCCTCGGCATCGGCGTGGTTACCGAGGTAGGCGTAGGACACGGCGTAGACCGCGGGCAGATACCGGTCCACCAACGGCCCGAAGGCCTCCGATTGCCCCGACAAAACCTGACGCACCTGCCGCGCGTCGGACCGTTTCAAGAGATTGAACATCGCTGGCTCCTCGTTGTGTGTTGTAACGATTTGCCTATTCTGTACCCGCAAGGGACCGAGTGGGGACAATCGTTATTCACGCCACCATAACCTCGGCCTCATTTTTGCCATACAAACCTGCAGTACCCTGCTGTATCGCTAAGCACTTTACCCGAAACACAGGACCGCGCGACACCATGATAGGCAATTTCCTCAGTCAGGCAGGATTCCGCCTTGTTCACTCCCGCAACCTGGTCTACAACACCTGCTGGGAGGACCCCCGAATCGATCGGGAGGCGCTGGAACTTACGCCACGTGACTCGGTCCTCGTCATCACCTCGGCAGGCTGCAATGCGCTGGACTACGCCTTGGCGGGCGCGGGCCAGGTTCACACGGTGGATATGAACCACCGGCAGAATGCGCTCCTGGAACTCAAGCTGGCCGGCCTCCACGCGTTGGATTACGAGGATTTCTTCGCCCTTTTCGGCAGAGGCCGACTGCCGGAGTTCCATCGCATCTATCGCAGCGCCCTGCGGCCCCTGCTTGGCGAAAGCGCGCGGGCCTACTGGGACCGTAACGCCGACTTCTTCGACCCGACGCAATCCCGGCGCAGCTTCTATTTCCGGGGCACTTCCGGCACCTTCGCGTGGCTGATCAACGGCTACCTCGGGTGCCGCCCGGCCCTGCGCGAGGGCGTGGATGCCCTGTTGTCCGCGCCCGACCTCGAATCGCAGCGCGCCCTCTACTACGCCGAGATTCGGGAAGCATTCTGGACGCGCTATCTCCGCTGGCTCATGGATCGCGACATGACGCTCAGCATGCTCGGCGTCCCGCTGCGCCAGCGCGAGACCGTGGAGCGCTTTCATCCCGGTGGGATCGTGGGCTTCGTGGAGGACTGCGTCGACGCGGTCTTCGGCCACCTGCCCCTGCACGACAACTATTTCTGGCGCGTTTATCTGACCGGTTCCTACACCCCCAGTTGCTGTCCGGAATATCTCAAGCCCGAAGGATTCCAGCGCCTGAAAGCTGGTGCGGCGGAGGCCGTCTCCGTGAACACGGGCACCGTGAGGCAATTCCTGGAAGGCTACGAAGGTACCATATCCCGTTTCGTGCTCCTCGACCACATGGACTGGCTCTGCCAGGATCCCAACCGCGAACTTACGAAAGAATGGCAGGCGATCGTGAATCGCGCCTCGGAAAACGCCCGCATCATCTGGCGAAGCGGCGGTATGAATACCACCTTTGTCGACGACGTTGAAGTCGTCCGCGGCGGCCGCGCAATCCGGCTGGAGGAAGCGCTCCGCTACCAGCGCGAGAAAGCGGGCACACTACACGAGCGCGACCGGGTTCACACCTACGGCAGCTTTTATATCGCGGATCTACTGCCCGCATGAACGCCGCGATGCGGGACCTCGCGACGCTATACCACTTGATGGTCCGGCCAGTCCGCGGCGGCACCCACGCCCAGCGACTGGAGTCCTTCTACGGCCCCCAGGCCGAGGGCTACGACGACTTTCGCCAGCGCCTGTTACACGGGCGCGAGGCGCTTTTCAGTTCCCTCCCGGTCGAAGCGGGACAGACTTGGATCGACATGGGCGGCGCGACCGGCGCCTCCATCGCCTTTATGGGCAAACGCGCCGCTGCCCTTGAGCGCATCCACATCGTAGACCTGTCCCCCAGCCTGTTGAACATTGCGCGAAAACGCGTCAGCATCCTCGGTCTCACCAACGTCACCCTGCACGAGACCGACGTTACCACCTTCGCGCCCAAGTGCGGCCCGGTCGACCTCATCACCTTCAGCTACTCACTCACCATGATCCCAAACTGGTTCGCCGCACTGGAGCACGCCCTGCGCCTGCTCAAGCCAGGCGGCCACATCGGCGTGGTGGACTTCTACGTCTCGCGCAAGCACGTCGCGGAAGGCCGTCGACGCCACAGCGCATTCACGCGCCACTTCTGGCCCGCCTGGTTCGCCAACGACAACGTCTTTCTGAACCCCGACCACCTGCCCTGGCTTGAACACAATTTCGAGACCATCCACCTCGAGGAAGGTCGGGGCGGATTGCCTTTCGTGCCGCTGGCGAAGGTGCCACACTACGGATTCGTGGGGCGCAAAAGGAGAATGGACCAAGTGGTCTCAGTGGACTGAAAAAACAAGTCCACTCCGTCCACTCCGTCCACTCAGTCCATTACGTCCAAAAATTTCAGCCCCGGCTACCCGATATCACATAAATTCCCGAAGCCAATTCCATCGTCCCGTCGGCCGGCTCGCCATTCAGCAGCACCTTGCCTCGATAGCCCTCCGGCAGCACAACGGTACCCTTTGTATTCACGGGCACCTCGACCTCAAGTTTGAACTCGCCACCGACTATCTCCCACTCCGAGCGAATCAACCCATGAATCGAGCGATAGTGCGTGGTGGCCCAGGTCAGGCCGCCGCCGGGCTTCGGGGCAATCTCGAAGGTCTTGAAGCCGGGCGTCAGCGGCGCGATGCCGCCAACGGTGCTGTAGAGCCATTCGCCGACCGCGCCGAAGGCGTAGTGGTTGAAGGAGTTCATCCCCGGATCCTGGAAGCCCTTATCGGGGGTCCAGCCGTCCCAGCGCTCCCACATCGTCGTGGCGCCCTGCGTCACCTGGAAGAGCCAGGAGGGGTAATCCTTGTTCATGAGAAGCTGATAGGCCAGATCGATCTTGCCCGCTTCCGCCAACCCCGGCAACAGGCGCGGCGTGCCGATAAAGCCCGTGGCCAGGTGATGGTCGAAGCGCGCGACTTCAGCCTCAAATTGCGCGGCGGCCTTTTCCTTCAATTCCGCCGGCACGAGATCCATGGTGAAGGCCAGGGCATAGCCCGTCTGGCTGCTCTCCAGAATCTTGCCATCCTCCGCGAGGAAGTTTTTCACGAAGGCATTCTTCACCGTTCTTTCCAGCGACGCATAGTGCTGGGCCTTTTCCGTCTCGCCGATGACCTCGGCCATCTCGCGTATGAGACCGGCGAGGTAGGCGAAATAGGCCGTGCAGATGACCTCATCCTTCGCGCCGCCGCCCTTATTGAGCCAGTCGCCATAACCCATTTTCTTGCGAATCCCGTCCTCGCTGGTCTTCTCGAGAAACTCCATCCCGCGCACGAGGTTCGGGAAGTGTCGCGCGATGATCGCCGTGTCGCCGTAATAGCGATAGATCTGATACGTGCAGATCATGGCCGCATCGCCCCAGGCCACGGACCCACTGCCAAGCGCCACTTGGGGCGCCACATCGGCGAAGGATCCGTCTTCCGCCTGGGAATCCTGCACGAGATCCACCAGCCACTTCGTGAAGAAGGCCCCCGCGTCCGCATTGTACAGCGCGGTGGGAATGAAGAACTGGGCATCGCCCGTCCAGCCCATGCGTTCGTCGCGCTGCGGGCAGTCCGTGGGGATTTCGAGGTAGTTGCCCTTCTGGCCCCAGGTGATGTTGTGGAAGAGCTGATTCAGCAGCGGCTCGGAGCACTCGAAATGCCCGGAAGGCTCGATGACCGATTGCAGCACCACACCGACGACATTCTCCAGCGGCAGGGCCTCGTCCACACCCGCGATTTCTACATACTGGAAACCGTGAAACGTGAAATGGGGCTCCAGCGTAATCGGGCCATCCGCCGCCAGGGTGAAGGTGTCGATGCAACGCGCCTTGCGCAGATTGGTGGTGTAGAGCTTGCCTTCGGCGTCGAGTCGCTCGCCAAAGCGCACGCGGACCCGCTGACCGGCCTTGCCGTCGAGGGTGATGGCCGCCCAGCCCGCCAGGTTCTGGCCAAGATTGTAGATATGGACGCCCGGCTCGACCGCCGTCACCGATTCCGCGATGATCCGCTCGTGGCGCGTGACCGGCGTGCCGGGGTGGGCCTGCACCGGGGCCGTGCTGGTCGTGCCCGTGGCCACCACCTCCCACGCACTGTCGTCGAAGCCCGGCTGCTGCCAGCCCGGAGTCGCGTGGGCATAATCGTGGGTCTCGCCCATGAGCATGTCGGACTCGCGGATGTGACCGTAGCTCGCCTTCCACGAAGCGTCCGTAGCGACCGTCTCCTTGCGTCCATCGGCGTACTCGATCTCAAGCTGGCCCCGGAAGCGCGGCTGGTCGCCGTAGTGATCCCGCGCGTTGTCCACGGGCAATTGCGGCAGGAAACCGAGGTAGCCCGCATACCAGCCATCGCCCAGCAGCGCGGCGAAGGTGTTCTCTGCCCCCGGCTTGACCATGGAGGTCACATCATGGGTCTGGTAATAGACGCGCTTGTTATAGTCGGTGAACCCCGGCGCAAAGATGAAGTCGCCCACCCGCTCGCCGTTGATGAAGGCGTCGTAGTTGCCCAGGGCCGTCGCGTACAAGGTCGCGCGCTTCACGCCCTCTCCGGCGGCAAAGTCCTTACGGAGTTGTGGGGGCGGCGGCAGTTCCATCGCCTTGGGAAACTTCGGCGCGGGCCAGGGCGGCGTGCCGACGGGGCCAATCGCCACGGCACCGGGCCAGGCGGCATCGTCGAAGCCCGGTGCAGTCCACCCCTCGGGCTTTTCGCCGCGCACACACTTCCAACCATTGCCGCTCTCCACAACGATCGGGGGGCCGTCTTCAAAGTCCAGCACCACGCGCGCAATCATCCCGGCAGGGTTGGGGGCATCGCCCGTATTCTGCCCGAGGATGGCCAGCATGTGCTCGCCGGACGTCATCTGACCGGTAAGGTCGATCAGCATGACCTGGTTAAACGCGGTGACGATGCCCTGTAGCTCGACACCATCCAGCCAGGCCCGCGCGGAATTGTCGGCGGTGATATAGAGCCCCGCGCGCTTCAAGAGACGCCCCGGCTCCACCGTGAATGTGGTGCGGAAGTACACATCGCCCACCGGCGCGGATTCGCCCGGCTTCCCATCGGGAAACCAGATCCACTGCGCATCGCCCATGTCCTGCGCGGGAGCGTCTTCGGCCGCGGGGGATTCCACGGCGGCGTCATAACCGATCCACGCCGCAGACCAGTCCTCCGGCACCAGCAGGCCCAAGCTCCACAAGGCAGGCGCGCTCCAGGGCGAGGGCGTATCGGCACCATCCCAAACACGAACCTTCCAATAGCACGCCTCGCGCGACGTAAGCACTTTACCCGCATACGCAATAAACGTGGTGTCATCGGAGGGCACCTTGCCAGAATCCCAGAGGTCCCCCTGATCCGCCTGCAGCAACTTGAGCGAACTCGACACCAGAATCTGATAGCTCGACTGCACTTGCCCGGAAGTCTCCGAGGCCAGCGTCCAGCCCAGTCGGGGCGTGAGCACGTCTATCCCCAGTGGGTTGGTCTTGTATTCACAGCGAAGATTGGTGGGTTGAATGGCGGCCAGGGCGTTCATCGTTCCGAGTAATCCTGTCAGTAGCAACGTGGCCAGAAGGCGAGGCATGTTGTAATTCCTTGTTGGTATATCGTGTACACGGTGCGTATGGGTCTTATTAGTTGATAGTTGATAGTTGATAGTTGATTCAACCCGCCGCCGCCTCCAGCCTCCAGCCTCCTGCCTCCAGACTTCATCCTTCACCCTTCAGCCTCACCAGCTTTGTAATCTTCCCCGTCCCATTCGAAAGCCACTCTGCCACGTAGATGTTGCCCGCCTTATCCACGTGCAGATCATGAGGCGACGAAAAGGCCCCTTCCAGCCAGTCCGACTTCGGAAGATTGGGCCAGCCTTCTTTCTTCCAGCAGTCGGGACGATCCCCCAGGTGCAGGATGAGCTTGTCGTCCTTGTCAAAGATCGAAATCCGCGAATGGAGATCGGGGATGTAGTTCTCGTCGTTCCAGGGATTCACCGTGCAGGGAAAGCGCAGCTCTTCCGTCACCTGTGAAAGGCAGGTGCCATCGAGTGTGAAATATTCCAGCCGGACATTCCGCCGATCCGCCACGAGCAACCGTTCCACCCCGCTCCGTCGGTCTACTTTGATGCCGTGAGGACCATCCAGTTTCCCCAGCGCGTTGCCGGGCCCGCCAAAGGAGTCGATGTACTCGCCCGACTTCGAATAGCGGTGGATCCAGCTCTGGCCATAGCCATCGGCGATGTAGATATCGCCATTCGACGCGACGGCGCTCTCCGTGGGAATGAAGCGCTTGTCGTCGTCGTAGATATCCTTGCGGGGCGGCGTGGCAATGCGCAGCACTTCCTCGCCATCCAGGGTCGTCTTGACCACGACGCCCTCGGAGGTGGCGGAGCAGTAGAGATATTCTCCATCCACTTCCGCATTGAGAATCATGCCATGGGCGCCCTCGTGCCAGGCCGCGCCCCAGGAACCCAGCACATTCTCCTCGGGATCGCAGATCACCGTACACACCGGCCCCGTGTGATGAATGAAAATGCGCCCTGACCGATCTTCCACCACGCCGTGGGTCGTGCCAATCACCAGAGAATCGGGGAACTTACCCCACTGATCAATGACGCTGTAACGATGGCTTCCGCTTCCGATTTCCATGCTGAATGCTCTCCGATTGACTGTGGGACGCTAATCGGAAGAGTGTAGCACGCCGCAACGGCACTGAAAAACTCCCCGCCTCAAAAAGAGTTCCCCAGGCGATCGGGCGACTAGGGCAGCGGCACGGGCGTGAGTTGAACGGTGCTGCCCTCGGCGTCCAGCGGCTCGATCTGGATAAGCTGGGACACCTCCGGGCCGGTTTTCGCCACAAAGATTCCAAATCGGCCGGTGGACCAGTTCAGGCTGATTGGTTCAGACCCGGTCGGACCGGGCCACAGGTCGTCGAGGAGATGGACGGTATTGGCAGGATCATCGATGCTGAGCATCCAGAGTTCCTCGCCATGAACGCCGTCACGCGCACTGAAGTAGAGATTTCTTCCCCGTGCGACGATATTGTAGGGGTCCGAGGACTCGGGGCCCTTCCAGATATCTGCGGCCAGTCGCGTGCCTTCAGGCGTCCCATCCGTCATCCAGAGTTCATGACCGTGCTCGTTGTCGTGGGCACGAAAGAAAAGATAATCCCCCGCAGCCACATAACCGTAGGGCTCGCCATCGGCCTCGCCCGGATTGATGTCCAGAAGCTCCCGAGTGCCTTCCTCCGTGCCGTCGGTGCACCAGAGTTCCGTGCCGTGTTCGAGCGTTTTCGCCCTGAAGATTACCCATTTCTTCCAGTTCTGGAAATAGCCGGGGCCCGACGATTCCGCTCCGGGCAAGATATCGGCGAGCAGGTGGACCCCCGCTTTACCGGGCTCGTAGTACCAGAGCTCCATGCCGTGCTCATCGTCCCGGTTGGAAAGAATTGCGCGGCCTCCACTCGCGCTCGCGACACTAGACTCCAAATCCACCGGAGCAATCTCCCGCACCTGGTTGCTCGTGATGTCATAGCGCCACAAGCGCATGCCGTCAAGATTGTACGCGACCATATAGGCGCCGCTGTCGTCCGTCGACAGGCGCGCTTTCATGGGCACGGAGTTGCCGGGCCCCTCGGCCAGGTCTGCAATGATGGCGGTCTGACCGGGCCTCGTGTTGGTGCACCAGAGTTCATGACCGAAGGCGAGCGTCTTGGCCTCGAAGAGCACCGTCGACTGTAGAATGACTTGGGGAAGGGGCTCGCTGCTCATGCGCCCCGGAAGTATGTCCATGACCTGCCGGATATCCCGAACGCTCCCGTCGTGATCGAGGAGTGCGGACCACAATTCTTCGCCGGACTCGGGTGTGCTGGCCGCGAATACAAAATTGGCAGACTCTCGGCTCAGGAAATTGCGCGGATTGCTCGAGCCGGGTCCGATATTGATATCCTTGAGAAGCGTCATGTGATCATGGCCGAATCCACAGAACCAGAGCTCGTTTCCGTGAACGCCGTCGTCGTAGGCGAGGCAAACCCCGGCGATGGTCTTCACAAGACTGGAATTGATTGTTTTTGCAGTCGGTGTTACCGGGGCCACTTGGGCCGTCCCCACTCCGTCCGCGCCCCGACCATCTGCGGCGGGGGAGTCTGCAACCGGCGGTGTACTCCTCACCGTTCCGCCGGGTGCCTGGCCGAGGCGCAGATAGAAACCCAAGCCCAGAAGACTTCCGACCATCAGAACCACCATCACCACCGGCAGCCGCCGCTTGAAGGGATGAACCACCACCCGGGACTGGCTCACCACCTTGGTCGTCTCCTCCGCGGCATCCAGTCGCAGGAACAACTTCGCAAAGGTGTCCTTGCCGCTTTCGCGCCGCTTCAGCTCCGGTGTCTCGATCAGTCGGTCCAGCGCCTCCCGCGCGCTCCCGGGCCGCTCTCGCGGATCGCGCGCGGTGAGGTCGGCAATGAGTTCCGATAGGGCCGGCGACAGGTCGGGGGCCAGCTCGGCCAGTGAGGGCGTCGAATTCTCCGCAAGTGACTTGGTCGTCACACCCGGCGTGCACGCGTCTTGAAAGGACTTCCCGGAAAGGACTTCGTGGATCACGGCGCCAGCCGAATACAGGTCCCATCGAGGATCGGGCTTCTCCCCGCGCCAGGCTTCCGGGGGGCTGTAGCGCGGTGTGCCCCACAGCGTTCCGCGCTCGGAACTTCTCCAGTCCCCTTCCGCGCGAATCGATTGGGAGATGCCGAAATCGGTCAGGTAGAGGTGACCCTGGGGCGTCACGAGCAGGTTGCCCGGCTTCAAGTCGCAATGAATGACGCCGTGACCGTGGCACGCGTCCAGCGCCTCCAGAAACTGACGCAGCAAGTCCGCCGCGATGGCGGGCGCAAGTTTGCCCGCCGCAAGAATCGTATGGAGTGGCGCCCCATCAATGTACTGCATTTCAATGACAAGCTGGCCGTCGACGGAGGTCATGCCATATACCCGGACCACGTTCGGGTGCTCCACGCGGGCGGCGTTCCGCGCTTCACGCTCCACACGGGCAAGACTCTCCGCATCGGCCGTGAACCTGGAATTCAAAAACTTAACCGCAACACGGCGATCAAGACGCAGATCCCAAGCCTCGTACACTACGCCCATCCCACCTTTTCCGATCTCACGAATAAGGCGGTACTTATCCCCCCCCGAGGGCACTTCCATTTGAACGGAACTCCAAATTCCAATCCATTGCCCACCCCCCAGCTATTCGATTCATTATAGAGCACCGGTCTGCAGAGTACAATATCAAACTGTGACCGGGTATCGCGTTGAACCTGGTCCACGGAGTGCTCGGCTCTCGACGCTTGAATCCTCTGTAGTATCTAAAAACGGGTGAAGTTTTGATACTTCCGTTCAGCCTGCGTATGAATGCTTGCGACGGTTGCCTCGCTCGGCCGGAGATTGCTTCGGGCGTGCAGCCCTTTGGGATTGTTGTAGCCCGTAACACGGCTTCGTTCGCCGCGGCGAACTGGCATTGGCCGGGCCTTCGGCCCTGATAGAAAGCCCGGGATTCTCCTGAGCGCCAAAGGCGTGACCAAGCCCAGCGTGGGGCGAAGTCCCAGTAAGAGGTAGCAATAATTCGTCCGGGGCTGAAAGCCTGCCCCATTCTTTACGATGCAATCGTCGACACCTGCAATAACGCGGAACGATACATTGCTCGCCCCATCGGTAATTGCAGAACTTCACCTAAAGAACGCAAGGCCGCTGAAGCGCATCTGACGGCGTCCCAAAACACACGGAAAAAACGGTATCGGTGCGCACGGTTTTCGCCCGGATGGGCGGGCGATCAACCGCCGCCCGCTGGCGATCCCCGCGGAAGAATGACCCGTGCGTACCCCTGGTCAGCCTCGCGAAGTAGAAACCGAAAAAGCGTCGGTTCACCGCTTTCAGTTTTCGCCACAAACACCCCAAAGTCGTTTGCCAGGGTCAACATTCGGGGCTCCGAACCTTCGGAACCCGGACGCGTCTCCGCAAGCATGTGCACGGTACCTTTCGGATCCTTGTCATCAAGAATCCAAAGCTCCTCCCCATGGACCCCGTCCTGCACGGAAAAGTAAAATTTCGCCGTGTGCTTCTCCGCGACCATATTGTGGGGATCCCCCGAGTTCGGTCCGGGCCAGAAGTCCGAAACAAGCTCCGTGCCTTCCGGGGTCCCGTCTGTCATCCAGAGTTCCTTGCCATAGGCGTCGTGCATCGCCCGAAAATAAACCCGCTTGCCCGCCTGTATAAACTTGTAGGGGCTGCTGTCCGGCGTCCCTTCGTTCAAATCTTTGAGTTGGAAGGTGCCCTCGGGGGTGCCATCAGACCGCCAAAGTTCAAGGCCGTGCATCTCTGTCCGCGCCTGAAAATAGACCACGCCATTGCGAAGCGCAAATTCGGCGGGCTCTGACGAAGCCATCCCCGGGTTGAGATCCGCAAACAATCGGATCCCGGGCAGAGTAGGGTCATGAACCCAGAGTTCCATCCCGTGAATGTCATCCCAATTGTTGAACAGCAGCAACTCGCCGATTCGAATCATGTAAACGGTGTCGTCGTGAACGCGTGCTATCTCTCGCACTTCGTTGATTTTCATTTCGTAGCGCCAGAGGCGCATTCTCAAATCGTCTCCCCCATAGGCAACCGAGTAGGCCCCTGTATCATCCGCCAGCAACCGGGCCTGCTCGGGAATGGAATCCCCCTGGCCAGGCACGAGATCCTTCAGCATGGCGGTTTGCTCGGGCCGCGTATTGGTAAACCAGAGTTCATCCCCATCCGTCAATGACCGGGCGAAAAAGACGACACCGTTTCCAATTACACCCGCCGGTCGGGGCCGACTGCCCATGATTCCCAGTTCAATATCCCGAAGCGGCACAATCTCGGCCGTCCCGTTTCCACTGTTCATTGTAGCGTGCCAGAGCTCTTCGCCGGCCGCCGGTGTCGTTGCTGCGAACACAAAATCTTCTGGGCCTCGGCCCAGGAGGCGATGGGGGTTGCTCGATTCGGGACCGGGCGCAATATCCGCCAGCATTTTCATTTCCCCGGAGGATCCATCCAGATGCCACAGCTCGTTCCCATGCACACCATCGTCGTAGGCAACGCAAAAGACGTTGTGCATGGTGAAACAATCGTCGCCCAGGGCCGGGAAGCTCGGGGCATTCATAGTTTCCGTCTCACTTGGAATATCTTGGCGGCCTTGAACCAGAAAGAACGCTATCGCGCCCACGCATGCCAGCCCGGCGACCACGCATCCCCGAATCAGGCGCGACTTCGACTTCCACCGGGAAGTGGGCGGCGCTACGAATTTGGTGGTCTGCTCGGCGACGTGCAGCGCGGAGTGGAACGCGGAATACAAGTCTGGAACGTTCTTCTCTTGAACATACTCGGGCGTCTCGCGCAACCGTTCCAGTGCATCGCGGGCCGATGCGGGTCGAGATGCCGGGTCCCGCGCCAGCAGAGAATCTACAAGCGCCGCCAGCGCTGGTGATGCTTGCGGGACTTCCAGGCTGATCGGCGAAAAATCGGCCTTGAGCTTCTGGTGAATCAGACCCTCCGGCGTGGGCGCATCGAAAAGCGAGGCCCCTGTCAGCGCTTCGCGGATGACCGCGCCAGCCGAGTACAGATCCCAGCCCGGCATGGGTTTTCCACCCTCCCACGCTTCGGGCGGCGTGTACCGCGGCGTGCCCCACAGCGGCCCCGATTGCGAA
The DNA here is from genome assembly GCA_942492815.1 of Candidatus Hydrogenedentales bacterium. Classification (GTDB taxonomy): domain Bacteria; phylum Hydrogenedentota; class Hydrogenedentia; order Hydrogenedentales; family JAEUWI01; genus JAEUWI01. The sequence continues at coordinate 2,918,666 of OW818658.1, forward strand.
TCCGCACCCGTCTGGATGGATCGTGAAATGCCAAAATCGGTCAGGAAAACGTGCCCGCCCGGTGTGACCAGCAGGTTCCCCGGCTTCAGGTCGCAGTGGACCACGCCATGAGCATGGCAGGCCGAGAGCGCATCCAGAATCTGACGCAGAAGGCCCGCCGCCAGTTCGGGGGACACAGGGCCGCCGGACAGCAAATCGCGCAACGGCACCCCCTCAATATACTGCATCTCAATGGCCAGGCTTCCATCGATCATTTCGATCCGATAGACCCGAACCACGTTCGGGTGTTCGATGCGCGCCGCGTTGCGCGCCTCCCGCTCCAGGCGCGATGCGCTTGCGCCATCTGCGAGGATGTGGGGATGCAGAAATTTTACCGCCACGCGACGATCAAGGCGCTCGTCCCACGCCTCGTATACGACGCCCATTCCGCCACTTCCAATGTGACGGATCAGCTTGTAGTTTTCCCCGCCGTTGGGCACACGCACAGATTCGTCACTCCTGAAGGATGGGCCGGGTCAATTCAATCAATGCTGCGATGAAATCATCGTACAGGAGCACTAGTGTATAAGTACAGGAACTTCCATAGTGGCCACTGAGCCCGTTCGGAAGACAGACAATACGCGCCGATAAGGAGCGGCGGGGTTTCGAAGCGATTCAGCGTGGCAAGTTGGGGGGTGTAAGTTGCAATTCAGATACGGGCGACACCATGCGTTTCAAGCTCGCGACGACACGCATCTTTGTGCTCGTCGGGAATGAGCAGCACGCCCCGGCCAGTGAAGGGGAACCTGGACCGCAGTTGCACTTTGACGGCCCCCTCAGTACGGCCGTTCCACTCGAAAGCCAGAATCTTCCCCCATTTCATGAGGCTGCCGCCCTGCCAGATTCCGTTCTCGCGAATCTGTACGCGGCTGAGACCCAGTATTACGTACAGCAGCGCGCCCGAGAACCAAAACTTGTATCCGATTGGCCCGTCATTCGACTGCGCTAAATTGATCAATCCAGACATTGTGAACATGGCCGCAGCGAAAAAGGAGATAGCCCGGCCGGGACTGGGTCCGCAATCAAGTACAAGCTTACCGGATCCCGATCGGCCCCAAATCCAGGAAATGAAGAAGTTCGTGAACGCGGCAATCCAAAACAGTTCGAACACCGTACCTAACGCAAGCGCGAAGGACTGCTCAGACAGGAACGAGACCGCCACGGTTCCGCCCCACATCAGCACCAGAATTGTCAGCCCGGCAATCAGGCCATTTCGTGCCCCGATCTGCCACATTTCCGCCGTCATTTTTGCCGCCATAATTCGATTCCCTCTATTGGACCTGCCGTCAGCTTACTCCTTTCGCAGGGACCTGTCAATCGCTCCTACGGCTCAATAAAGCCATGCACCACGCCGAGGTAGTAGGCCAGCAGGTAGGAAACCGGGTCGCGCAGTTTCGTCCCGTCACCACCACTATTCAAGGTCCAGGGGTCGTCACCCCAGTAGACCGCGTGGTTCTCATCGATGGGATAGACGAGACCATCGTTGCGGTGTCCCGCGCCGGTGATCGGCGCGCCGGGGCTGCGGGTGTGGTCGCCCAGAAACTCCAGATCGATGCGGTGAGCGTTCGACATGGGCCAGACGATCAGGTCCAGTGGATAACGTTTCAGGGTGTCCACCGCCATCTCTATCCACGGCATGCCCGGCGATAGATCCCGCGAGCCCCAGTGGTCGGTCCGCTCTTTTCCATTACAGCAGGCAGCGTAGACGAAATTGAAGAAGGGGTTCCGCTCGTACTTCTCTATGTTCCAGTACCAATAAAAGGAGTTGTAGTACATGCTGAGCAGCTCTGGATCGGTCTCATAGCGGATCAGGTGGTAGTAATTCATGATCGCCATGTTGTCGTCGGCCTGACCATGCGACCCCGGTCCGAACTGGATCTTGGGCGAGGTCATCACGTTGAGCCCATAACCATGCTCATCGATCAGCTTCCGGTAGGCCTTTCGATAGTCGTCATCGCCCGTAATGTGATGGGCCACCTGAAGAAAGGTCAATATGCTCAGGGAATTGAGCCCGCGCTCAAACCACCAGTCTTCGTTCTGGTTGAGATCATCCGGCGAGAAATGGCCCCAGCGCGTGGGCTGGCCATCGTGGTCGACCATGCTGAAGTCGTGCTTCAACAGGTGGTCCGTCATCCGACGCACCACGACCCGAAGTGCCTCGCGCTCGGCTTCCGTTTCGCATACGTGGTCATAGTAAAGACCAAAGCCGAAGTAGTAGCCATCGAGTTCATCGGAGCTGGAATCGCACTTCCAATACCACTCACCCGATTCATCCACGGGCCAGCGCGGATCCATGATCTTCCAGAGCTTGTCCCGCTCCTCCCGGCGTGCGCGGTCCGTTTCCGGATTGAGGAGCAGGTTCGGATCGGGACCGTCCGTAGAGCGAATTGCCCGTGCGATAAAACCCTTGGGGGCTGGGTTGCTCCCTCCCTCCGTAACTTTGCTCAGAAACGCCAGCGCCTCGAAGGCCTGGTGCGCCTTGCGCTTCTGCTCGGGGTCCTTCGTCGCCGCATAGCCCAGACTCGCGGAGCCGAGGTAGAGTCCCGTGAAGTGGCCGTCATTGTCCGTGTCCAGCGCGGCGCCGCCCTCTTTCTTTCCAGGCGTCGGCAGCGTGGCGTCGGCCACATACTCAAACTTCGTGCGGCGGTGATAGCGGTCGATCTCTTCCTCGAAATGGGTCGCCTTCTCCGCCAGGGTCGTGGGCACGCTCCCAATCTTCGAAACGCCGCCCGGCGTAGCGATCCACGCCGTGCCGTCGGGTCCAACCGCAATATCGTTCACGTGATTGTCCAGCAGCCAACGACGTCCCTGCCGAAAGCGCCACTCGCCATCTGCAAATTGAATGGCGCCGTTGGTCGTGCCAAACCACACCCCCGACGGCCCCGCCGCGATGCACGTGAAATCGTTGAAGGGCAGACCCTCCTTGCCGGTGTAGAGTTTCCACATCTCCCCGTCCACCCGGCACCCCACCCCCTGGGGACTCGCAAACCACAGGCGGCCCTCGGCATCGTAAACGACCGCGCGCACATCCACCGGTGCCCAGCGCGTTGCGCCATCCCGCGGCAGGACCATCCGCAGGCCCTCGCCCCCATCGATGTAGAGCCCGTCCGCCGCCGCGACGGCGACCTCACCGTTGGACTCAGCCGTATCTCGAATTACGCCTTGGGACAACACCGCCGACCACGCGTCACGCCAGACCGGTGCCTCCTGCGCTACGGCACCGGGATCGCGCTCAGCCGCCGTGGTCCAGACTCCTTCGGCCAGTACCGCCGCGCCGCCGGAAGTGCTCACGGATAATTGCTGGACTTCGCCCCCAACCCAGGCAATGCGACGTACATCATTGGATGGGAGCCCTTCTGCCACGGTGTACGGGGTGTGAATCTGCTGTTCGAAGGTCCCAACTGCAATCGGCAGCCCGGCCTGCGCCACAACGGAGCCTGCGGCGGCCCAAAGGACCGCGCATACGATCAAGAATCTACCGCGAATTGTTGTCATCGCCTGTCTCCGATGAACGCGACCGTGCGCGATCAAAAGCCGTTGCCCGAAACAAAAAAACCGCCCGAGAGCGTGTCTTCACTCTCGGGCGGCGGGGGATTTATCATGGTGGAGCTGTGGGGAATCGAACCCCAGGCCTCTGCATTGCGAACGCGTTTTTTGATGCGGCACCGGATTTCACCGGCTAATGTCAAGTAACAAAATTTATTCATAACTCGCCTTTTTGCAACGACTTGCAATCCAGTTGAATATGAGCTATCATTAGTTGAAGTTAGTTCCGATTAAGAAGTTCCGGGTACTAGGCCGGTACTGAAACCAACGGAGTACTATCACACTATGAAAACTCGCAAGAAACAAGAAACGGTTCACCTTACCAAAACATTGATTGACGGACTGGAGAAGCGGGCAAAGTATTACGACACCCATGATGATGATGTTCCCGGCCTCGCGTTGCGTGTTGAAATCTCTGGAAAGAAGATATACCGCCTTCGGTACAAACTCCCGGATGGAACCCGCCGGGCAATCAGTATAGGCGACGCGGCAGTCCTTACAGTAACACAGGCGCGCGATGCGGCAAAACTCCATTGGGCTAATGCCGTGCGCGGCGATGACCCACTTTCGGTAAAAGAGGCGGCACGGGCGCACACGCTGAAGTCGTTTCTTGATGAAGTCTATCTCTCAAAAACAACCATCAAGACAGCCCCTGAAACGGTAGAGCGCATCAAGCACGCATTCCCCGGCTTGCTTACAAAGCGGCTGGGCGAAATCCGGCCGATGTGGATTGAATCATGGCGCAAGACCCGGCAGGACAAGGGCAAGGCGAAGAGCACCACGAACCGCGACCTTGACGCACTGCGCGGCGTACTCACCAAAGCGGTAGTTTGGGGCTTTCTAGAAGAGCACCCACTGAAGAGTGTGAAGAAAGACAAGTTGGACCCCGGCACAAAGCCCCGGTATTTGAACCCCGAAGAGCTAAAGCGGCTCCATGATGCACTGGAAGCCCGCGAGGCGGAAATGCGGGAGAAGCGGAAACGGTTCAACAAATGGCGGAAGGGGCGCAGTATGTCCACGTTCCCCGACCTGAGCAAATTACCCTTCACGGACTATTTGCGGCCCATGGTTTTACTCGCGTTGAATTCCGGCATGCGGCGCGGCGAAATATTCCAGTTGAAATGGGCGGACGTGGAATTGGAGGGCGATGAACCCTCGCTTGTAATCCACGGCGTAAACGCCAAGGGCGGGTGCACAAGGCACGTTCCACTGAATGGCATTGCACTGGACACCCTGACCCGCTGGAAGGCGCAGACGGGCGGCACGGGGCTTGTATTCCAGTCCCCGAGGGGCGGCGGACAGTTCGGGCATATCCGGCGCGCCTGGGCTGACTTGATGAAGGATGCATCGTTGCCCGATTTCCGATTTCACGATTGCCGACACCACTTCGCGAGCATGCTGGTTCAACGCGGAATCGACTTGAACATGGTGCGCGAACTGTTAGGCCACTCAGATCTGAAGTTGACCATGCGTTACGCCCACTTGAACCCGAAGAGCAAGGCGGCGGCAGTTCGGGCGCTGGATGAACCGGCGAACGTGGTACAGATGCAAAAGGAGGCCGAAGGATGATACGAAACCCCGAAGAGATGGAAGCGGCCTTTGCAGCCTTCGCCGAGGCGCACAACGCGGCGCTGGCGGCACCACTGGCGCGCGAGCAACGCGAGGCCGGGCGGCTGGTTGGTATCCTGCGCGCGCGATATGCCGAGCCCGGCCCATGGCGTTACGTGGGCGAAGAAAGCCCCGGCAATCCGTGGCTCTATGGGCTTGGATACTTCGACACACAGGCCAAGGGCTGGCCGTGCGACTTGAAGGCCGTTAGCGACCTTTGCGTATGCCTTCGGGCATGCCAAGCGGCAACAACGGTAGACGTGGCGCTGTTTGAGGGCAAGCGGCTGATTGCGTTACTTCGCGAGGCACAAACCCAGTGCGACGAAGAGCCCGAACCGCTGGAATTATCCAGACTAAACCGCCCGACTGAATTTACCGTGTTGAGAGAACTCGCGGCGCTTTGTGGAACCCCCAAGGCACGCGCGGGAATGAAGGAAATTGAAATGGCTGCGAAGTTGAGCACGAAGAGTGTAAGGGCTGCGCTGAAGTCACTGGCCGAGGCTGGTTTAGTTGAGCGCATGGGGAAAGACGGGGGCACCGTTTACCGGCCTACACAGCGCGGGCACCGCTGCGCAGAATGGAGTGTATTACATCCATAGCAGGGCAGCACGGGGTAACGACATAGGGCAAAAAGTCAGTTATTGTTAGGTCATGAAAGGCGAGCGAAACCCCTCGCCAGAAAGGACCTAACATGTTAGTAAGTGAAAAGCGTGCGGCTGAATTCCTCGGCACTTCCAGTGCCACCCTTCGCGTGTTGCGATGCACCGGCGCGAAGCCCGGCGGGATGCAAGTCCCCCCATATGTGAAGCTGGGCAAGGCGGTACGGTATGACCTCGCGGACCTTGAAGCCTACGTGCAGGCCCACCGCGTTACGCCCGGAGGCGCGGCGTAATGACTACTTGCGCAACGACCCCCGGCGCGTGCGACCGCGCCGAGGGCCTAAGACTAAATAAACTCTACCAGAATTGTAAACCCCTTCGCCCTGTCGCGTCAAGCGCGCGCTTCGATGATGGACTATCAAGAATCAAGGCACCCGGCGAAGGCTGTCACCCGTCACTCTTGACGGCGGCGAACTATGCAGCGTTGGACGGCATCGACCCCGACGAAGCGGCGCATAGAATTTATGAGAGCATCCCGCCGGGCAATCGGCGCGTACCATTCCGCGAAGTTACCGACACCGTGGCGAAGGCCTACGCGGCCCGTGGAGGCGCGCGGCCCTTCATCCCAACACGACCCGCCCCCCAAGCCCCGAAGGCCGACACGGGGCGACTGTGGGCGGACTGCGTGGCAGCATACCCCGAAGACTGCGACGCGCTGTGTGAACTTACAGAGTCAAGCCCCCGACGGTTTGAAGGCGCGCCAGAAATGGACTTCGCGCTGTTGCTGCGTGAACGCTTCGACGGCCGCGATATTCTGTATTGCGGCGGTTTGGACGAAATCGCGATACCTGGCAAAAACCTGCAACCCGTGCGCGATTGGATAAAGCACGTCGAGGCGGGCGGCAAGCTGGGCCCGCACTTCACCTTCAACCCGCTGAGCGGGCGCGAGGGCACGACGGCGAGCGGCAAGCCGAGTTACAAGGCCGATAGCTGCGTGGCCGCATGGCGCTATTGCTTGGTTGAATTCGACGGCGTGCCAATCTGGAAACAAGCAAGTTTCTGGCTGCGACACGTGGACCGGCTAAACGCGGCCGCAATCATTCATTCGGGCGGCAAGTCCCTTCACGCGCTGCTTGAAGTGAACTGTCCCGACGCGGCCGCATGGGCGCGCGAAGTGCGACCGCTTTACCGTGGCATCCTTCGCGACCTGGGCGCGGACACGGCATGCAGCAACCCGGCGCGGATGTCCCGGACGCCGGGCCGCTGGCGGACGGACTACAAGAGCACGCCCCCGCCCCCCAAAGAACGACTGCAAAAGCTTGTATGGCTGCGAGGGCGGGCGCATGGCTGACGCTGTAACAGGACTGCACGATATAACGCGGGAATACACACCGCGCGCGCTCCCGCCCTATACCCCGATGCGCGACGCGCTTCAACTGGCAAAAACACCATTGCCTATGCTGTTCAATGGTTCCATGCCGCTGGGCGAAATGTCCGCAATCGGCAGCGAACCCGGCTGCGGAAAGACATATTGGTCAATCGGTTTGGGCTTGTCCCTCGTATTCTTCAAAACCATTTTCCCCGGCTTTGTCCCGTGTAGACCGGGGCGCGTGTTGATGTTACTGGCCGAGGATATGAAACACGCGACCGCGCTACGACTGGACGCGTGGTGTAAACAACAAGGCATTTCCGAGGCGCAGTATCAAGCGGCTTGCGATGATGGGCGGCTGACCTTCATATGCGGCGAATCGGCGGAGCTATTGACCTTCGAACGAAACGTATGCACGCGAACCCAAGCATTCCACGACCTGAAAGCCGACTGCGAATCGCAGAAATGGGACTTGATTATCGTTGATAGTCTCATGCAGTGGAGCGGCCTTTCGGATGACAACATCAACGCACAGATGCACGCTATCGGCGCGGCGCTGGTGGAACTGGCAAGGACTACAGGCGGCGTAACACTGGCCCTGTGTCATACCACGAAGGCCGACGCACGGACAGGGAAAGCAACACTCTCCGCATTCCGGGGCGGCGGCGCTTTTGCCGGCAAAATGCGATGGGGCGCAATCATGCTCGAATTTTCGGATGAGGACGTGAAGCACTACGGCATACCAAAAAGTTGCCAGAAAAACTATCTAAAGTTGGAATGCGTAAAAAGTCAGTATGGCCCGCAATTTGCCGAGCCTCAAGTATATGAGCGAGGCCCAGGCGGCGCGCTGGAGGCCGTGAAACTACGGGCACCAAAGCCGGAAGATGCATTGCTCGAACTGGCGCGCGCTTTGGCTAAAGGACTCGGCGAGAATCCCGCGAGGCTGGCGAAATGGGACCTGCTCCAAAAAAAGTTGGGCGCGGACTTCCGGGCGGAATTGAAGTTGCGCCATGGCAAAGACGCGACCTATCGCAACATCGGGCTGGCCTATGAAGTGGCCGTGGCGCGCGGCCTGATAGTCGAAGATGAAACCGACACCGACGCACACGGGCAAGTTGCAAAAGTCCCGCGCGCGGCGATTGTCGAGGAGTCGTGAAAATGCCAAACACAATAAAAACCACTCTTGCAAGGTTTTGCAAATCGAAGCACTCTAACACTCTTGCACACTCTTGCAAAACACGTGCAAGAGCGCTATTCATGCGCTCTTTCGCCATTTGCAGGGCAAAACCCTTGCAAGAGCGCTATTTATGCGCTCTTGCACTCTTTCCCCTAAAGGGGAGCGCTACAACGCCGCTACGCCTACGGCGCGGCGTAGTAGCTGCCCCCCTTCGCGTACTGCTTAACGCCGGACACCGGCAGATTGGACCCGACCATGAATGAACCGTTGAAGCCCCGGCCCGTCTACCTGCGACCGGCCCCGAAACCGAAACCCGACCCGAAACCGAAAACAGCATTCGAGCGGTTCCTACTTGACCGGCTCGAAGAACTTGAAGCCCGCATTGAAACCGCTGAGGACGACTTCGGCGACATTTGGAACCATCTCGGCTGGTGAAAGGAAACGCATGAGCATCTTTAATGAACCTGAATTCCTGTGCATCGACCCTGAGCGGTTCGACGTTACACAGTCAATCTCACGCGCGGCATGGGCGCTTCACGAGTGGCGGACCCTGCGACCGCCGGAGACCGTGGAGGATATTACACACCGGCTCGAATTCGAGATTGCCATGACCGCGCAAGCCTACTTCGGCGCGCTGTGCCGCATGGAACAACACATGGCGAACTACCCGGAGGCCACAACATGAGCAAGCCTAAAGACAAACCGACGCCTCCGCCAATGGCCGCGACCTTGCGGGCCGAAGTGCGACACGCTGAACAGCGGCTGGAGCTGGCGCAGAAACTGTTGCGCGAGTGGCTGTTGTCGCACCCGGAAGAGGCGACGAAGCCGAGCGTATACGAAACGCGTGGATTTATAGAAACCCCATGGTGCCCGTACAATGCCCGCTAAGGCGCTAACTACTTCCGGCCCTTGTCTAGGTATGGGCAGGCCCGCACACGTGGCACACGGGCCACCCCCGGCTCTTTATCTCTGGAGCTAATAAACTAAATACCGTCCGTCTAAGGGCTTTCTGTAGATAGCATCTCCCCCGAAAACAGGGGTACCCCCGAAAGGAAAATACATGTTTGACGATTCCCGCCCCGGCCCGAAGCCGAAACGAAAGACCCAGCCGTTCACCGTTGACCTGTTGACCGAAGTCCCCGAGGCCCCGGCCCACCTGAGCGACAACGCGAAGGCCCACTGGCCCCGGTGTGCGACGCCGCTAGTCCGCGCGGGTATGTTGGCCGCGACCGATATCCCGGCGCTGTGCGAGCTCTGCGCAGAACTGGCGGCGGCTGAAAGTATGCGCACGCGGGCCGAGGCCGACGGCTGGACCGTCACGCACTCGAATGGCTGCGTTTCCAAACACCCCGTTTCACAAGACATCGACCGCGCCGGAAAGCGCATTGCCGTTCTATTCAAGGCGATGGGCATGACCGCCGAGGGCAGGGCGGCACTTCCGGCTGTGGACGCCGCGCGGGTAACGCCGCAAGATTGGCTGTCACGAAACAGCCCTAAGTTTGCTCCGGATTACGTCCCGGATGTTACCCCTACCACCCCGGGCCGATGGGCGCACTTGCGGCCCGATGCCAGCGGGCGACTTCCGCACCATGAGGGATACATCAGCCCGGATGAACTTGAAGGTGATTTTGCGACTTAAGTTGTTACTACATGTTACCCTAGTATTGCCCATTGTTACTGTAGCAGTGGGCAATATTTTTACCCACAAACGTATCCGGATGTGCTATAATAATCGCATAGGAGATTACACCATGAATGAACCCCGCGACGCGGTAGTAACTTTTCGATGCACGGCTGAAATGGCGGCGGACCTCGCCCGGCTTGGTGGCGACACCCAAAACAGCCGGAGCAACGTCGTTTATTTACTGATTGAGCACTTGCTAGGCGGCAGCGGGCCGGAAATGCTCAGTATCCTAAGCGAGCGCAATTCGTGAGCTGGTTTCGACGCGATAAGCAACCCGTGGAACAGCGCGCCGTCGGTGTCGAAGATTTTTTCGGCAGGCCGATGGAAGGCGCGGCGCGTTTGACTGCGGATGTGGCGGCAGGAATGGCCCCGGTATTTTCAGCCGTACGGTTGATTGCTGAAACCGTTGCATCTCTCCCTGTGGGCGTTGTCCAGGCGATGCCGGACGGCACCCGCGAGCGCGTAGACCATCCAATAAATTCACTGTTGGACTCGCCAAATCAATGCATGACCCGCTTTGAGTTTGTCGAATGCTCAGTATCCCACCAAGAATTGAGGGGTAATAGTTACGCCGAAATTGTACGCGACGGCATGGGGCAACCCGTGGCGTTGTGGCCGCTGAAGCCCGGCATCGTGCGACCTGAGCGCAAAGGCGCGGGCATTATTTACCGCGTTTCGACGAAGGACGGCGAAGTTGTGGCAGGCCCGGACCGAATCCTACACCTGAAATTCAACGTGCTGAGCGCGGACGGAATTTTGGGCACGGACCCCGTTGAATTGCTTCGCGCTGACCTGAGCGCAGCGGCGGGCGCGCGTGATTTCGCAAAGAATTTCTTCGAGAATGGCGCGGCCCCTTCCGGCGTGCTGACCCACCCGGCAGTGCTGGGCGACAAGGCGGCGGAGAACCTGCGAAAACAATTCAAGTCTCGCTACAGTGGCTCAAAAAATTCTGGCGCGACGTTGCTACTTGAAGAAGGACTCGAATGGAAGCCGACGGGCACGAATCCCGAAAATTCGCAGTTACTCGAATCTCGGAATTTTTCCATTCAAGACGTTAGTAGAATATGGCGAATCCCTCCGCATTTTCTGAGCGACCCATCGCTATCCACATACGCCACGGCGACCGCCGAGGCCGAATCGCTGGTGAAAAACACGTTGAGGCCGCGCATATGCAGGCTGGAGCAGGCGCTTGACCGCGCGTTGCTGACACCCGGCGAACGTGCGGCGGGATTGGGCATCCGATTCCAGCTTGATGCACTGCTGCGCGGTTCGACGCTGGAGCGCTACCAAACATATTCCCTCGGCATTCGTGACGGTTGGTTGTCGCGTGCCGAGGTTAGAGTTCTTGAAGACAGGCCAGCCGTTACCGGCTTGGATGAATTTGTATTGATGCCGGGCATGGGCGCGGCGAACAACGGCGGCGGGCAACCCGGCGCGGAGAATAAACCAAATGCAAACACTAATTGAAAAGCGCGCTGCGCTACTGAATCGCAACATGGAACTGGCGCAGAGCGTCAAGGATTCCGCGCGGCCATTCACGCCCGGCGAGACCGCAGAGATTGCCGCGAATATCCAAGAGGCCAACGCGCTGAAAGAAACCATCCACGAATGCAAGCGCATTGATGAAGCGGCCACGGCTGCGGCCCCTGCTGCGGCCCCCCTGCTGGCCGATGGCGCCCCCCGTGCTAACGTCCGCACCCTGCGCGGCATCGATGGCCGCGAGCACAACATATTCACCCGCGCGGACAAGCTGGCCGACCACGTGAACCGCGTGCAGGATGGCATGACCCTCCGTGACATGGGCAACGCCATGGCCGCGATGGCGTGCGGCGAAGGCCACCGATACCGCGAGGAAGTGCGCGCGCTGAGCGAAGGAATCAATACGGCGGGGGGGCTGATGGTAAGCGAAGAATTGTCGGCGCAGATTATTGACTTGGCCCGCGCGAAGTCTGTTGTCTTCGAGGCGGGCGCTGTCGTGATTCCGATGCAGTCTGATACGCTTCGCCTTGTGCGGGTGGATGCTGATGCCTCCGTGGCTCTTGCTGGCGAAGGCGCTACCATCACCGAATCAGACGGTTCGTTTGATTCCATTTCGCTCACCGCGCGCAAGCTGGCCACGCTGACTTCCGCAACCAACGAACTGCTGGCCGACGCGGCGAACGCGGGCGAGGTTATCACCGCGTCCCTGGCCGCTGGCATGGCCGTGGCGATGGACGATTTCATCTTGGATAGGATTTTCGCCAGTACCCAGATTGGGACCGAGGCGAGCGTGGGCGCGATTGCATACGCGGACATTTTGAAGGCCAGATATGACGTGCGCGCGCTGAATGGAAACCCGGCAACGTTGGTATGCAACCCGGCGCTGCCCTACGATTTGTCCTTGATTACCGAGGCGACGACCAACGCATTCATGCAGCCCCCGGTGCAGTTGGCCGACCTTCGGATTCTGGACACGACTGCGGTTTCCGATGACCACGCGCTATTGGGCGATTTCACCCAGTGTGTCGTGGGCATGCGCAAGAATATCGAATTGCGGATGTCTTCCGAAGCTGGCAGCGCATTCGCGAAGGATATCACCTATTTCCGATGCCTCACCCGGCTTGACGCGAATGTCATGCAGGGCCACTTCAGAATTTTGGCCGGAATTTCTTAATTTTCCATTTGGATGTCCCAGCCTGTCGCTGGCACCTTCGCCCGCCCGGTCCCCGTTCGATAGCCGGGCGGGCACTATAGATCTCCTAGCCCGCCCCCAAGCGCCCCGTAGTGCGGCCCACCCCTTCCGCACAGTGACCGGGGCGCTTCCTATATCTGGGCGGTTGCATACCGGGCGCGGTGGGTACTGGCGCGGGTACTAGAAACCGGCGCGGGTACTAGGCCGGTACTAGCCCCCCAAAAGGCACAAAAAAAGGACTTACGATTTTCGTCGTAAGTCCTTTGTTTTCAACATGGTGGAGCTGTGGGGAATCGAACCCCAGGCCTCTGCATTGCGAACGCAGCGCTCTACCAACTGAGCTACAGCCCCATGGATGGCCCGAATAGTAACAAATAGCGGGGACACGTTTCAAACATTTCCCGTCGAGTTCACGCGCTATAACGCGGGGATTTTCCGCCCGATCAACGTGAGGAACTCGTGACGCGTGGCGGCGTCTTCTCTGAAGCTGCCAAGCACCGACGAGGTGGTCATCACCGAGCTCTGCTTCTCAACGCCGCGCATCATGCTGCACAGGTGCTGACACTCCACAACCACCCCCACGCCCTCGGCGCCGGTATGGGCCATGATCTCTTCGGCGATCTGCGCGGTCAGCCGCTCCTGTATCTGCAAACGGCGGCCGTAGTAATCCACGATGCGCGCGAGCTTGCTCAGCCCGAGCACTTTCTTCTCGGCGATATAGCCTACGTGGCAGCGGCCGAAGAAGGGCAGCATGTGGTGCTCGCACATGCTGTAAATCTCGATATCGCGGCTGATGATCATGTTGTTCGATTCCGCCTCGAAGACGGCGTCGTTGATGATCGTGTCGATATCCTGGCGGTAGCCGCTGGTGAGGAAGTCCCAGGCGCGGGCCACGCGCTCCGGCGTCTTCATCAGCCCTTCACGCTCGGGGTCTTCCCCCAGTTCAATCAGCAGCTCGCGGACGAGTTCGGCGATGCGTTCATGGTTCATGATTCAAGCTCTCCTTCAGTTCACGGGTAAATGCGTCCTCCTTTTTCAGGGCTGCAATCACGCCGGGGTCGATCCGTTCCGCGAGATCCCGATCATCGCCGGGAAGCCTCAGGGACGGGTCCAGTTCTATCAGGGCGGCAGCCAGAAAGGGCCGCTCGGTAATATCCGGGTCGGGCAGGGTTATCCCGCTGCTTTGAAAGACCCGGTTTCCATGCAGGAGGATATCCAGGTCCAGCGGCCGCGGGGCATAGGCATCCTCCGAGCGGACCCGGCCCAGGGCGCGCTCCACTTCCCGGAGCACCTCTTCTTTGAGCGCCATCGGCTCCAGCTCGGTATCCAGCGCAATAACGCCATTCAGGTAATCGCCCTGCTCCGGGCGGCCAATGGCCGGGGTCCGGTAGAAACAGGATACGGCAACAATGGGCACACGGCGCGACAGAAGCAATACTCCGGCAATGATATTGCGCTCGGGCTCGATATTCGCCCCCACGGACACGTAGGCCCGCTCGGCGCGCCCGTCAACCATGCCCGTCGGTCCGCGTGCGGACAATCTCCACCGCAACACTGCGCGCGAAGCGCAGAGCGCCGGGTTTGTCCACGGTAACGCGCACCTGGCGCACGCCCGGATGGGCCAGACAGAGGGACGCGATCTCCCCCGCCATTCGCTCGATCAAAAGATATCCCGAACTCTCCACCAGCACCATGATCTCCTTCTTCACCGTTTTATAGTTGATCGTATCGTCGATATTGTCCGATGCCGCGGCCGTACTCAGGTCGCAGGCCATCTCAATATTGATGATTACGTCCTGCTTGTTTTCCCGCTCGTCTGGGTAGATTCCCACGATACAGCGGCACAGCAGGTCGCGAATGTAGATTCTGTCCAATGCGTCATTCATACATGGTTCCTCGCAGATTCCGTCCCCCGTCAATGTAGATAACCTGCCCCGTGATGAATGTATTCACGAGCAGGAAAATTACAGCGTGGGCAACCTGCTCGCCGCACCCATAGGCCTGGAGCGGGTTGGAATGCTTGAGGGATTCAAGATAACTCGTGTCCTTCCCTTCGGGCGGCAAGACGAGCCCCGGCGCGACGCCATTGACCCGGAGCCGGGGCGCATATTCCACGGCCATCATGCGCGTCAGGTGGTGGAGCATCTTCTTGCTCAGGTGATAGGGCACGTGCTTCCGGTCATAGTCGCGGACCATCGTGTCCAGGAAGTTGATCACCACGCCCTCCCGGCCGGTGGCCGCGAGGCGGCGGGCCAGGTGAAAGGGGGCCAGTGTGTTCACGTTCACGTTCGGAGCAAAGGTGGATTCCGAAAGCTCGTCCAAGGTCCCCTCGGGAAATATCGAGGCGCTGTTGATCAGGAAATCGATGCCGCCGCTGAGTTGCTCCGCTTGTTCCCACACGGTATCGGGTGTACCCGAAACGGCGAGGTCGCCTTGCACGAGCCAGACTTTGACGCCAAGGGCTTCAATCTGGCCCGCGGTCGCACGCGCCTCCTCTTCAGAGTCGCGATAGTGGAGCACGCAATGGACACCATGGCGCGCCAGTTCGAGGGCGGTGAAGGCACCCAGGCGTTTCGCGCCTCCGGTGATCAGTGCGGTCTTCCCCGCGAGTTCGAGCAGACCCTGCATCAGGCTACATCCATCGTTGTGGCGCGCCTGGGGCGCGGGGTGGGCGTCATGGGCGACTTAGCCTTCCTGTGGCGGGATCTGCCCCAGGCCCTCGGCAATATCCGCCGCAGGCAGGATGATGGGGATGACGCTGTTTCTGCGGCCGCCCTCGCCCGCTTCGGCACTGATGGCGCGCAGCACGAAAAGACCCACGACCTTGCCATCGAGGCGGAAGACCGGGCTGCCCTGGCTCGTGCTCGTGGGATCGTTGCCGGGGATGTAATAGGTACGGGGCTTCTCGACCACGGCATCGATGTATTCGAAGGACGCGGAGAACACCCGGTTGGCCACGCGGCCCAGGCGGTTCAGCGTGACTACCCGGTCCAGCAGCTCCACGGTGCCTTGGTTGGCTTGGAGGTCGACAAAGGCCAGCGGCGCGGCGGGCTTCACCAGCGGGCGCAGAAAGGCCAGATCCAGCTCCACATCGCGGATGACCACTTCGGCCGGAATCTCGGTGTTGTCGTGCAGCAGCAACTTGATGTCGTTGAGCTGGGCGTCCATTTTGAAGTTGGCGTCACCGCCCGACATCGTTTTGAAAATGCTGCTCGGATCCGTGGAGGAAAGGGAAAGCACGGTCAAACCATCGGGGCGGATAATTGTCCCCGTCGCCTCTTCCTTGCTTTCCTGCTCCTGGGTGTTGCCGCCGCCGAAGGAGGACGAAACTTTCACCACCATCTGCACGGTCACCACGGCCGCCATGTTGTTCTTGAGGATCTCGCGACCCGCAGCAGCATCTTCGTCCGCACCGGCGAACAGCGCGGGAATCAGGCAAAAGGCGACGGCAATGGTGAAGATACGACCTGTGATAGTCATTAAATCATCCTCTCTAAAGGCTCCCTCGGAACCTGTTATACAGCGTGAAGTCGCGATTCAATCCGGCCAGTGGTTCAGGACCACTGGGGTTCAATTTCGATGTAGAAGGTGTGGATTCCGCGCAGGACCTTGAAGACTACGGTCCGCGGCTTGGCGTTCACGATATCCGTGAGCAGCTTCTCCACCGTTTCCACGTCGCCTGAGGGTTGCCCGTCGATCAACAGGAGCAAATCGCCCACGGAGAGCTGGCCCAGGGCCGCCCAGCCGCCCGATTTGACCTCGTCCACCAGCACGCCCGCCTGATCCGTCTTCCAGCTTTCCTGCGCCTTGTCGAAGAAGGTGATGTCGCGCACGGTGAACTCGAAATCGTCGTTGCGGTATTTCTTCATTTCCCGGTCCAGCTTCGGCGCCATCACCAGCTCCACGGGAATCTTCTCCACCGCGCCGGCGCGGCCAATGCTCAGCGTGACGCTGGTTCCGCTGCGGTACTGGCGGATCAGGGTGGGGAGTTCTTCATAGTGCTCCAGGGCCGTGGCCGTCAGGGGCTGTTCATCGACGGCGGAAATCAGATCGCCCACCTTCACGCCCGCCGTCTCCGCGGTGCTGCCCTTGTAGACGTGGGTCACGCGGAAGCCCTTCAGGTTTTCGTCGCCCAGCAGCTTCGCGATATCGCGGGTGATCACCTGGGCTTCCACGGGCAGCCAGGCCTTTTTCACTTCCAGGCCCGGATCTTGTAGCTCGTTCGAGCCGATTTCGATCACCGTCAGGTACTGACCTGTCTTGCGCTCGAAACCGGTCAACGCGGGCACGGGGGTCTTTGATTCGCCCAGCGTCTTCACCGTGGCCGCACGCAGCGCTTCGATATTCTTCACGGGCTCGCCGCCCACGGAGACCAGCACGTCATTGCGCTGGATCTGGGGCTTGGAGGCGCCGGCCGGGCCGCCGGGGCGCACGGAAGTCACCAGCACGCCATCGGTCGTTTCGCGCTTCAATTCCTTGGCAACGCCGAGGGAAATATTGCGCACCGTGAGGCCCCACTCCTTCAGCTCTTCCTCATCCGGCAGGAGTATTTCCCGCTCGGTCGCCGTGGCCGTCACCGTTACGGGCGCGCCGTCACGAAGAAGTTCAATCGCCACCGGCTGCCCAATGGGAAGCTCGGCGACCTGAAGATTGTAATCCGGAAGTTGCTCGGCGAACTGCACGTCCACCGGCACCCCATTGAGC
The DNA here is from genome assembly GCA_942492815.1 of Candidatus Hydrogenedentales bacterium. Lineage (GTDB taxonomy): Bacteria > Hydrogenedentota > Hydrogenedentia > Hydrogenedentales > JAEUWI01 > JAEUWI01. The sequence continues at coordinate 2,936,063 of OW818658.1, forward strand.
GAAAGTATTGTGTCACCCGACTTGACCTCGGCCAGGGCACCGGGAGAACCACCCAGGACGCCGCTGACGAGTACACCTTTTTCCTGGGCACCGTGCTTCAGGCGAGGCTGCACTTCGATGCCCAGCCAGGCGCGCTGCATCTTGCCGGTCTTGATTAGTTCCTCACCCACCAGCTTTGCCAGATTCGAGGGAATCGCTCCGCCCAGGCCCATGCCGATTTCGTTGATACCGATAATCTCGCCTTTGAGGTTGACCAGCGGGCCGCCAGAATTACCGGGGTAGATCGCGGCGTCGTGGCCCAGCCAGCGGACCAGCGCGCCCACGTCTTCCCCGTCCATCTCCATGCCGCCGAAGCGACGCATGGATTCGGGCATGATCATTTCCGTGTTGCTGATGATGCCCAGGGTCACCGACTGGGACAGGGCCAGGGGGCTGCCCATGGCCAGAACCTGATCGCCCACGCGCACCGCGCTGGAATCGCCAAAGGAAACCGTCGGGAATGTCCGGGGCTCGGTCGGCTGGAGCTTGATGATAGCCAGATCGGTCAGGGGATCCTTCCCCACCAGCACCGCCTCCATCTCTTCCTTGTCGGAAAAGATGCACTTGATGCGCGTGGCGTGACCCGCCACGTGGTGGTTCGTGATGACGTGCCCCTCGGGCGTGATGACCGCGCCGCTGCCCGAAATCTGATACTTCGTTTCGCGTCCGTCGCGGAAATAGGACTCCACCACGTGGATCTGGACCAGCGCGGGCTTCACAATCGAGAGGGCCTGATCCACCACCTCGCGCAGGGGTGCAGCGGGGGTTTCGGCGAATCCAGCAGAGGCGGTGACCAACGCGGCCGCGAAAACGGCCATCGCAACAAGTTTCCTGGGTACTATCATGCCTTTTCCCTAGCGTGGCTCTGCCACATCCGATGATTCGGGCCCTGCCATGCGCGGCCTGCCGGCGCAATTGTGCTCACTATCGCGGGCACCGGGGTCTCCCCCCGTGCTCTATTCCTGCAATCGAAATTTCGGTGTAAAGACCGGCGTAGGCCCGTCCATTCGGGGTGTAGGGTTACCTGTCACCGCCGACCTGCCCTGCATACTACCATACCCGCAATCCGCCCACAAACGGGGCCCACCGCCAAGTTCCCACTGCGGGCGAAGCCGCCCACCCGCTCCAATGCACTTCCTACCGTACCGTTGGAAGATTCTAACCACGAATGGACTTAGAGCAGCCGTTGGCCGCAACCAAGATATTTGGACCACGGAGACACGGAGGCGCGGAGAATAAGAGGAGTGCTAAGGTGCCAGTGCCGGATAACGGTACGCTTACGTTCGAAGAGGTCTCTCCCATTTCCCTCTCTCATTTGCCTTCTCCGTGCCTTCGTGCACTCCGTGGTCAGCATTTCTTTTACTTGAGCAGGCAAGAACACTTAAATCCCATGCACACATTTCCTCGAGTCATGAATTCAGCGCTTCGCATCGAAAGCCCTGAGGACGCCAAAGGGGCACAAATTCGCGTCCACTCGCGTTCATTCGCGGTTCAAGTCCTTTGGATCCGGTTCAGTGCTTTTCTCTTTCTTAAAATAGTGGGAAAACATGTGGGGAATGCGCGTCTCGAAGAAGCAGGGCTTCCCGTTGAAGGGATGGTTGAAGCGGATCGACTTCGCGTGGAGCGCCAGGCGCTTGGCCACGGTCTTTTTCGCGCCGTACTTCGTATCCCCGACGATCGGGAGATTGTGATCTGCCAGGTGGACTCGAATCTGGTGCTTCCGGCCCGTCAGCAGGTTGATCTCCAGCAGCGACACACCGTGGGCCGTACCCAGGACCTTGTATCCCGTGTGGGAGAGCTTCCCCCGCTTTGTGTCCGCCGTCGCATGCACACTATGGACGCCATTTTCGATGAGGTAAGAGCTGAAGGTGCCCTCCGGCTCCCGGGGGATGCCGTGGACCAGCGCATAATAGCGCTTCTCCGAGTTTTCCCAATCCGATTGCAGGGCGTTCTTGGCCTCAGGGGTCTTCGCAAACACCAGAATACCCGAAACCTCGCGGTCCAGCCGGTGGACGATATAGACCCGCGCCGGGGACTTCGAGTTGCCTTTTTTTACGTAGTCGGTGATCCGGAAATACGCCGTCTCCTCCTTCTCCCGGTCCGTCCCCATCGTCAACAGGCCCGGCGCTTTGTCCACCACCAGGATATCCCGGTCCTCATGGAGGATCAGCAAACCTTTCGGCTGGTGCTTTCCACCCTTCTTTTTCTTTTTGGGTTCTTCCATGATTGCTTCCTGGCGATGGAGCCGTGGCGGATCTGCCCCCCGAATGGCCGGTAGTGTAGCACAGCGGGCCACTTCGTTGGCATTTTTGCCCGCCAACGGGACGGTCCTGCCCTCGGAAGCCGTTGTTGATCGCGTAGCGGGAACACCACACAACGATTGGATTTCAAGACATGCGGAGAGACTGTCATCCTCGCGCATGCGGGGATCCAGTACCTTCGCGCGGTTTGCATCGCCCGTCCTCTGGATTCCCGCTTTCGCGGGAATGACAGAGACGTCATCTCTGTGCGATCGGGACCGTCCTGTGAAGCCAACTGCGGGGGACAGTCCTATAGTCGCGTCGCCCGACGGGGTGGGCGTTACCGTCTCGGCTTTGGTGATCTCGTCCGGTGCGCTTGCGGGTTGGACAGTCCCCTTGGGGCCCGTCCACTCGGGGCGGGGCGTCGCCCACTTGCGGCGCACTTCTTCGGTCGTCGCGATGGAAACGTGGAACTTGGCGTCTTTGGTGGGGTCGTAGCGTCGGGTTGTCTGCATGGGGTTCTCCCTCCCTGAGAATGAGTCCGGTTATGGGGAGGGATTGATGAGCCTCCCTATAGTATAGGATCGGACGTTGCAGTGCTGGACGCGGAAAGGGATTGGTGGGTATGGGGTTAGGGCGGATTGGCAGGGCGGTCTGGGGGAGCAGCCACTTGAAAGACCGTAGCCATGCTCCTCTGCCTGGTTGCGGTACAATCACCCAACGAGGGGAAGGCGACCGAAGGTGGGCATATCAGTCCGCCGCAGGAGGATTAACCCTCCGAGTTAACACAGCCCTTGTGCCGATTAGAACGGGCACGGTGATGTTGTGTGGTGTCTTTTGTCTGGTGTCTGGAGTCGATCTCCCGGAAGGGACACGGCCGTGCGACACCTTAGGAGGCGCTGTCTCAACCTGGAAGGTTAAGCCACCATCGGCGGACTTCCGTGTTCACAATGGCGACGATAGTCATGACGTCCTGGATGGGGTCGTAGGGGCGAGCAGGGTTGGGCGCACGAAGCTTTATAGGTGACTGCCCCTGTTTTCCCCATATTCTCCTTTCCCCCGGCAAGGGTCTTCGATTGCGCGAGGTCTACCTCGCGGGCAAATTGCGCCCTCACACGACCCTATACTTAACGTCAAGAAGAATGGGCAGCGCGAGCCCCGCCATCTCCTGGAGCGATGCTTCGCTCAGGCTCTGAAGACTGCACGCGTAGAATTCGACGGAAATACCGGTGGTCTCCAGACGCCATCGCTTACCCCGGAGATCGGTAATTTTAACGTCCGTAAGACGATCCAGATTGCACACAGTAATCGGACCGCAATCCAGGAACGCCAGAAACTTAAACTCCCGGCTACCCGCCTCTCCCCGCGCAAGACGCAGCACAAAACGGTTAAAGGAACAACTGAAATACCACACGCGCAGCTCCGACCCAATCCAGCCCTGCAATTCCTCCTGAAACACCGCCAGTTGACTGCGTCGACGTGCTTTCCGGCTTCGAGACACCACCGCGTAATCCTCCCTTCGACCTACCGCCTGTACTTTTTGCAGATTTCCCACGACTGATGCACGATTTCCGTGGACGCACTTCGAAAACGCATCCGGCCGTCCTCCAATTGCACATGCTCGACGCTACCGAGCAAGGAGTCGGAGGGGGCAGAAAACTCCGTCACACCATAGAACAGGACGTACTGTCTTGGGTCATCCAGCGGGCGCGCGTAGGGCGTGTGGATCCAGAAGGCCCACTCATCATCCGGCCAGTGGTACGCCCACAAGCGAAATCCCGCGTCTTCAAGGCCCGCAAGACGCTCTTCTAGGTTGGTCACGACGTGCACTGGTTGTCCCCTCGTCGCCAAATTTCTTCAGTGCTCACCGAGTCACCTTAAAGGAAAGGCCGCGCAATGGGTCCTGCCCGTCCGCATACAATTCTGCCCGCTCCCGGCGTCGTTTTACGTCGCCCGGGTCGCCTACGCTTTGCACGACGAAACCATTCTCCGTAGTTCGCCATTGCAATAGCGTCCCCGAGAAGGGATCGACCAAAAACTCTGAGGCAACGAACTCGGGCGCGAGGGCGGACAGATCTGCCGGATAGTCGCCGTGGCGTGAGCGGTATCGCTCGACACCGAGGGCGGTAATCGCCGCGCGAAGTTGCGCACTTCTGGATAGGATGGCCATAAATACCCTGTCCTCGATCTCACTCAATTCCCTTGGGGCCAAAACCTCGCTATAAATGGCTTCCCAACTTGTCCTGGTCAGTAGCGCGTTCAGCAGTTCTATTCCCGCCGTCCTTTCGGTTTTGATACGACTGAGACTCTTCACTCTCTGCATTGGCGTAAGATCGGTATATTCAAGCCCGATTGACGGATCGTTGATATCTTCGTCGATCACCGGGCGGTCGATACTCAATCGCTGAACCTGCCAGACAGCGCGGACGCCGGGAAAATTGTCCAACGAAACAAGGATGCTTTGCACTTCTTCTAGTTGCGTACTGTCCAACGTTAATCTGCCGACCAACAATTCCGACATCTGAACCGCTCGCGCGGCTAAGCCTCCGTGCGCCAGTTGCGAAATGTCAATAGGTTCGTTGCGCGCGGACTTCGCAAGTAGAGCAAGCTGTCGAATGCTATCGAGGACTGGAGTTGCCTGTCCTGCCAGGACGCCTTGCAACGCCTGCATTTCAATTAACTCGGCGAGCCCCCGTCCCCCGGAAATGAAGGCGCTGAAAAAATTCCAGTCGCTTTCGAAGTCGACGGGATAGCGACAGGCGCGATGCGCCGATGCTTGGCGCATGAGAGCGAGACAAGCGGTATTGGCTTTGAGCAACGCCTCGAGCCGTGATTCCAGGTTCTCCGGCATGGCGTTCGGATTCAGCGTGGAGAGGAAATCGGTTCGTTCAAGTTCCTCCGACAGGGCATTGTCTTCAACCATGGCGTCCATAGCGTCCATATATATCAGCGCGCCATTCTGCGCCGGGGACACTTCGGGATAGAGGGCGTTTATGATAGCCAGGTCCGCCGAATTCGGCTTCGTAGTAGCAACCTCCGGCAACTGGAAGGCATCCTTGAAAAATTTATAGTCGTCCTTCCCACCGTCCGCCTGATACATTTCCTCTTTAGAATCCGGCTTTACACCGGATTCTTCGAAGAGATAGTGAAGTATGGAGCAGGCGTAGCCCCAGGGGTCGTCTTGTCGATACGGGCGTTCTGGACCAACTGCATTGGCGGCCCTGCAGAGTACCAACGCGCGCTGTTCCCATGGTCCAACTTCGGGCGGGACGCCGTCTCGCTCGGCGATTTCCGGACGAGCACTTATCGGCACGCCCGTGACTGATTCGTGCCGCGCGGCGATGAGACAGCTATAGGCGACCAACACCCGAATTTCCTGGTCGGAGGGCGCTCGCTTCAACGCCGTATCCAGCGCGCGCAGGGCATTTTCCAATTCCTTCGTTCCGTCGCCCGTTCTTCTTCCGACTTTGTAGTCGCCATATCGCGGTATCAGTGGCGCGGAGCGCAAAGTCCATGGCGGGAGCCTCTCTGGAACAGTATTCAGCACAAAGTATCGGCGCCCCGACACGTACGACTCCAGCCAAGCCTGCCCGAGTTGCTTCAAGGCGTCAGCGTTTTCTGGATTGGATTCGCTGAAGCGCGTCGTGCGTTGCGCCAACTCGTCCAGGGTGACCACCTCCGTCTGACTGACGGGATGGGGCTCGGCCAATACTACCTTGGACGAAATAGCGACTGAGAGCAGTAGCGTGAAGACTGAAATCCGCATGCGGCACCCCTTTCACATGTTTATCTGCTGTAGTGTAGGGTATTGAGGTCGTGCAGGCAAGAGTTCTCTTCCCTCGTTCAGAAGCGAAGTCAAGGAATGAGGGGCCACGCAAGGTTCGCCATAGACGCGTGTGCGCGATTCCTGTGTCACCCCTCCGGGGTTCATGGATGTGTGGCGCTATTCTGGGGTTCCGCTCGTGCCTCGCTCCATCCGCCTGCGGCGGACTATGATATGCCGCCACTACGTGGCTAAGAGGAGTGGTCTCTTGTACGTTGTTGCGGTCCCACAGCCATCGCAACTTATAGGCAGTGACAAGAGCGGAGCTTGGGAACAAGCGAAGAAGGGTGCGTCAATTCTCGATTCGGGAAGCTTTTTCCCCTCCCGACGACTCCCGTTTTACTCCGAACCCACCCATCCTTTATCATTCCCCCAACGAGAGCAATCCCCCATAGCCCAACACCGGAGAACGCAGTTTTATGAATATTCCCGCGAATCTTTCTACCCACCAGCACCCCATCCCCGAAGGCATGTTGGCCGAGTTGCGCGACAGCGCTGAACTTGTATCTGACACGGAAGGTTTGCAGGCGCGGATGGCGGAGGATGGCTATCTGTTTTTGCGCGGGGTGTTGAATATCGAGGATGTGCTCGCGGCGCGTGCGGAGGTGATTGCGCGCCTGGCGGCCGTGGGTGAATTGGCGGAGCCGTTTGAGGACGCCATATCGTCGCACACGAGCCGGCGGGGCGAGCTGGTGGAGGATCTGGGTGCGTTCTGGCAATCCATGTGTGAGGGTCCGGCACTGCGCAAGGTGACGCACAGTGGCAACATCGTACGGATCATGGAGACACTCATCGGGGAGCCGGTGCGGTCCTATGACTTTTTGTGGCTCCGCACGATGCACCCGGGTCGGGCTTCGGCCTTTCACTTTGATCATGTGTATATGAATCGCGGGACGGATCGCCTGTTCACGGTGTGGACGCCGCTGGGCGATGCGACGCTGGATGAGGGGCCCCTGCTCCTGGTGGAGGATTCGCACACGTGGACGGACCTGCACGAGGAATTCCGCGGGCTGGATGTGGACAAGGACAAGTCGCGGCCGGGCCATGTGACGCTGGATCCGGTGTCACTGGCGACGGAGCGGGGGGTACACCTGTTGTCGGCGAATTTCAAGGCGGGCGATGTGGTGATCATGCCCATGTTCATGCTGCATGGCTCGCTGGACAACCGCAGCCCGGTCCACCGCGTGCGCTTTTCTTCGGACACGCGTTATCAGGCGGCTTCGGAACCGATCGATGAGCGCTGGATCGGGGAAAACCCCATCGGCCACGGCGGGGGCTATGGCTCGATGAGCGGCGCGAAGCCGGCCACGAGCGATCCGCTGTTTAGGTAAAGGATGAAGTTTGAAGGATGAAAGCTGAAGGGTGAAGGATGAAAACTGAAATGTCATTGAAGGCCAAGGCGTTTCATCCTTCATCCTTCAATTCACTCCGGCGCCACGAGTTGTCTGCGCTGTCGCAGGAGCCTGGGCAGCACGCCGTGCCGTGGTGACGCCAATGCCGCGAGGACGTAGAGTCCGCCGCTGACGACGGCCATGGCGCCTGCGATGGCGCCGTCGACCCAGGCCGCGAGGGCGTAGCCGCCGAGGGCGCTGAGCACGCCGACCATCACGGAAATCATGAGCATGTGGGAGAGCCGGTCGGTGAGCAGATAGGCCGTGTTGGCGGGCACGATGAGCATGGCGACGACGAGGATGGCCCCCACGCTCTCGAAGGAGGCGACGGTGGTCAGCGACACGAAGCCCATGAGGAGGTAGTGCCACAGGGCCACGTTGATCCCGATGGATGCGGCGAGGGCGGGGTCGAAGGAGCAGATCTTGAGCTGCTTGTAGCCGAGGACCACAAAGATCAGGTTAAACACCGAGACTACACCGGTGAGCCATAGGGCCCGTGGCCCGAGGTTGTAGTCGCCCCAGGTCAGGGTGTCCAGGGGCGCAAAGACGATCTCGCCGTAGAGCACGCAGTCCACGTCGAGATCCACGGTGCCCGTGTATTTGCTCACCAGGATCACCCCGATGGCAAAGAGCCACGTGAAGGTCACGCCCATGGCGGCGTCGGACTGGAGCTTGCCGAAGCGATTGAGCACGTCGGTCAGGAATGCGGTCAGCATGCCCATGGCCATGGCGCCGATGAGCATGGGGACGATGTTGCGGCTGCCGGTCAGCATGAAGGCGATAACAATGCCGGGCAGCACGGCGTGGCTGATGGCGTCGCCCAGCATGGAGAGTCGGCGCAGCACGAGAAAGCAGCCGACGAGGGAGCACGAAGCGGCCACGAGGCTCCCGATCACCAGAATCCAGAAGGTGTCCATGGAAATCATCGGGCTTGCCCTTCCTGGACCGGGACGGTACCGCCGGGAATTTGCTGACCGTGGGGATCGAGGTTTTCGCCTTCCAGCTCGTCCAGCAGGCGCTGCTCCAGATCCGGAGTGAGGATATGCTCGATTTCCTCGGCGTCGTCGTGCACGTGGTCGGGCGCAATCTCCAATTTCTTCATGAGGTAGAGTTCCCACAGGCGGTGCAGGCGGGTCACCCGCTCCGCTTCCCGAATGCCGGCCTCCGTCAGGACAAAGCGCCCGTCGCTCCCCTCGCGGACGAGGCCATCGTGATCCAGGCGGCGGATTGTGCGCTGCAGAAAACCCATGGGCATGTCGCGGTGCTGGAGCAGTTCGCCCAGCGAGCGGGGCTCGTGCCAGTCCCGTGCGGGCTCGCCGAACTTGTACATGGTGCGCAGGATATTTTCCGTGGCGGTCTTGCGGCGGAAGCGACGATGGCGCACGACGCGGGCCATGGCGCCGCGACGGGGCGCGAAGAGGAAGGAGACGATGAAGATGCTGGTCACCCCCACCACCATCCAGGGCCCGGTGGGCATGCGCGCGCTGAGGTAGCTCACATAGGCGCCGATGAATCCGCTTATTGCGCCGAAGAGAACGGCCAGCAGGAGCATCCGCGCGAGGTGGTCGGTCCAGTAGCGCGCGGCAGCGGCGGGAGTCACCAGCATGGCCGCCATAAGTACGACGCCCACGGCCTGCAGGCCGATGCACACGGCGAGGACGATCATGGTGGCCAGGGCGATTTCCACGGCGCGCACGGGCAGGCCAATGCCCCGTGCGAAATCGGGGTCGAAGGAGACGATCTTCAGTTCTTTGTAGCCCACGAGCACCACCGCGCACAGGACGAGCCCGAGGCCGCCGAGGAGGTACACATCCTTTTCCACCAGCGAAGCTGCCTGACCGAAGAGGAATTTGTCCAGGCCGGACTGGGCGGCGTTGCCCGATTTCTGAATGTGGGTGAGCAGGAGAATGCCCAAGCCGAAAAACACGGAGAGCACCATGCCCAGGGCGCTGTCTTCCTTGCAGCGCGTGTACTTCACGATCCACTCGATGGCCAGCGCGCCCATCCAGCAGGAGACGACCGCGCCGGAGAGGACGACCAGGGGTTCCTTGGTGCCGGTTAGCATGAAGGCCATGCACACGCCCGGCAGGGCCGCATGGGAAAGAGCGTCGCCCAGCAGGGAACGTTTCCGGAGAAAGGCGAAGCAGCCCAGCAGGCCCGCGGAAATGCCGAGGATGATGCAGCCCGCCAGCACATAGACCACGTTGGCGCTGGGAAAGGTGAAGAAATCCAGCCAGGGCGGCAGGCGTTCGGGCAGCGCGCCGTTCATTCCGCCGCCTTCCGGGAGATCCACTCTTTTTCCCGAAGCCTCTCGGTCACTTCGGTGAGCAGGTGGAGCCGTCCGCCGTAGGTCGCATTAAGATTTTCCGACGTGAAGGTCGTGGCCACGGGGCCGAAGGCGACCGCGCGCAGATTGAGCATCAGCACCGAATCAAAATACTCCGGCACGCTGTGGAGGTCGTGATGGACCACCACCACCGTGCTGCCCTGGGCGCGTAACTCGCGGAGCAGTGTCACGATGGCCTTTTCCGTCGTCGCGTCCACGCCGGCAAAGGGCTCGTCCATCAGGTAGACCCGAGTCTGCTGGGCCAGCGCCCGCGCGAGAAACACGCGCTGCTGTTGGCCGCCCGAAAGCTGGCTGATCTGGCGATCGGCGTATTCGCCCATGCCCACCTTGGCCAGACTCTCCCGCGCGATCTCGCGGTCCCGCTTTCGGGGCCTGCCGAAGAGGGACAGGTGCCCGTAGCGCCCCATGAGCACCACATCGAGGGCGGTGGTGGGAAAATCCCAGTCCACCGATTCGCGCTGGGGCACATAGGCCACAGCGGAAAGGGCTCGACGAGAGGACTGGCCGAAAATCTTCACGTGACCGGAGGCCAGGGGCACGAGGCCCATGATGGCTTTGATGAGGGTGCTCTTTCCCGCGCCGTTGGGCCCCACCACGCCGATAAGCTCGCCCTTGGGAAAGCTGATATCGATGTCCCACAATACGGGCCGGTGCTGGTAGGCGACCGTCAGGTCATGTACTTCAATAGGTGCGGCTTCAACCGGGGCTTGCATCGCTTTTCAGGGCCTCCACTATCGTATCCACATTATGCCGGACCATCCCGAGGTAGGTACCTTCGGGGGTACCCGCCTCCCCCATGGCATCGGAGTACAGGGTGCCACCGAGGTGGACTGTGTGTCCCTTCGACGCCGCCCCAGCAATCAGCGCCTCGATCGACGCGTGAGAAATCGAAGTCTCCACAAAGACCGCCTGAATCTTGCGGCTTACCAGCAGCTCCACCAGCTTGTTTAAATCCTGCAGGCCATATTCGGAGGAGGTGCTGATGCCCTGAACCCCCAGCACCTCCATGCCGTAGGCCCGGCCAAAATAGCCGAAGGCGTCGTGGGCCGTCACCAGGACACGATGGTCCTCGGGAATGGTCGCGATCTGGGTGCGGGCGTACTCGTGAAGCTCCGCCAATTTCGTCTGGTAGGCGGCAGCGCGCTCATCGAAGTAGGCCTTCTGGTCCGGGCGATTCTCCACCAGAATGGCGTGAATCCGCTCTGCGGCTTGCGCCCACAAGGATACATCAAACCATACGTGGGGGTCATAGTTCCCCTGAAACTCCGGCGGCTCGCGCAAGACGGCCGGATCGATCTGGTCGGTCACCTGATAGGTCTTCACCCGGCTCGCCATCCCCACCAGCACATCCGCCATACGGCCTTCGAGGTGGAGACCGTTGTAGAGGATGACATCCGCTTCATTCAGGCGCGCCAGGTCGCCCTGCGAAGCCTTGTAGAGGTGGGGGTCGACGCCTGAACCCATCAGTGCCGTCACGGCGACCTGCTCCCCACCGATCTCCCGCGCCGCATCGCCGATCATGCCGATCGTGCAAGTTATCTTTAACGGCGCCGAAGCGTCGGAAGATTCCGTCGGTGTGGCGCTCTGCTTGCAGCCGGTCACCAAAGAAAACAGGGCCAGACAGGCCAACGGAAAAAGAAATTGTGATTTGTTCACGCATTTACCCTCAAACTTTGGGCCGCCGTCACTCGGTGGACAGGCCGCCTGGATGGTTTCTTAACGATTGCACTATAGCACACTTTTAGCCCCGGCGCAAGTAATTTTGAAGCATGCCTAATATACAAACTGAGACTTCATAATACGAGTGCCCTCCAAAAAAATGCGCCCGTACCGGAGAGGTACGGACGCATGGCGTAAATTAAGTTCTGATACTTAAGAACTAGAGAAGCGTGGCTACGACGCTGACGTTTATGTCGGTCTCGATGGCACCATCACTATGATCGGGGACCAGTTCAATGTGGAGTTCCTCAATCCCGGTTACGGGACCACCAGGCAGGATCAAATTCGCCTTTTTGCGGTTGACATCATCAAACAGACTGCTGGCCAGGGTGTCGATGTAGATCAGGTTTCCCTTCTCGTCGGCAACGTGAATAACGTAGCCACAGTGATCCGCCGCCCGGCCATCCGGGACCCACTCCAGCAGAATCTCGCTTACAGAGCGGTCCGACAGATTCCACACGCTATTGACTGGAACCGCCGGAATCTCATCACGGAGGGCGGCCCTGCTTTCGAGGGTTTGCAGGAAAAGGGCCAGCGCTTCCGGATCGGGCACAATCTCATCGGCCCACGCCGCCTCCTTTGCCACATCCACCGCATAGGGCGTGGTGAGGGGCTCGCCCTTTCGAAAGACAAGCTGATTGCCCTTGGAAACGCCTGTCTTGCCGAGGTCGTTGGCTACCAGGATATTGCCCTGCGTCACCGTGACTTTGGTGGCGCCTGGCGCCACCTCGACCACAAAGGCCGTGCCGAAGACCAGGATTTCGCCATTGGGCGTCTCGACGTTAAACAGGCGTTTATCCCGGCCGACATCAAAGAAGGTGAGGCCCTGCTCCACGCTCACCCGGCGGTTGTCGTGGATTGTGAGTCCAGAATGGTAATTCGCTTTAACGATTGAACCGCTGATCAGCGAGATCGCCAGACGCCCCTTTGCCAGGGTTTCGAACTGATCTCCGGCGCGCACCAGCGACTTTAATTCGGCCGCCAGAAAGGTTTCGGCGTTCGCACTCTTGCGAAAGACTTCGTTTCCGTTGCTGTAGGTGACCATGCCCATGGCGGGCTGGCGAGATACGGTAGGCGCGGAGTGGGTGGTGGAGAAATAAATCCCGGCCATGACTACAATCGCCGCGGCAGCGGCTAGAACAAACCGGGGAAATGTAGCGGCCCGCGGGCGCCGGCGGGCGTACTGCGGATCGGTGGGATGGGAACCCAACCTCGGTGCCGGGTCCATTTCGGGAAGGTGGGCGAGTACCTGCGAGCGAAGACTCCCATGCAGCCGCTGGCTCGCAAGGGATTCGAAAATCTTCGCCGAGCACCCATTCTGTTCGCCCAGCTCATGCCGACAGGGCGAACAATCGCGGAGGTGCTGCTCGAGGATGCTCTTTTCGGCATGCCCGAGTTCTCCGTCGATATACGCCTGCAGCAGGCTGCTTACTTGCGAACATGAGGCCAAGTGGACTCTTCCTCCTGATTTCCGTCTTCCGACAATACCGTCCGGAGCTGGCGCGCCGCACGGTGTAGAATCCCGCGGATCTCGTCACGGGACTCCCCCGTAAAACGACTGATTTCTTCGTAACTCAATTCTTGCAGATACCGAAGCATGACCGGCAAGCGGTAACGTTCGGGCAGCGTATCGATCGCCCGCTGCACCCGCGCGTACAAGTCCTCGCGTTCCATGAAGGCATCGGGACCCTTCCGCGCCTCCTCCATCGAAATAGTGCGCCGGTGTGGCAGCGGTGTCTCGTGGTTCAGCCGGGAGCGGTTTTTCCGCAACCAGTTCGCCGAGGTGCGCGTCGTAATCTCCCGCAGCCAGGGGCCAATCTTATTGGGATCTTTCAACCTTCGAAGGCCCCGATAGGCGGCCCAGAAGGCTTCCTGGGAGACATCTTCCGCAGCACCGTAGCGCCCGACGTAGTAGTAGGCGGTCGCGTAGACGGATGATTCGTAGCGTCCCACCAGATCGCCAAAGGCGTCGGTGTCGCCCTCGAGGCAGCGGAGCACCAAGGCAGCATCGCTCAACGTGGACATGACGACCCCTTCGCGATCTTTGGTGATGATGCTGCCGCTTCGGGAGCAGCGAGTCTGATTAAACTTTCCACAGTATAAGTGGTTCGCATGATCATATCTCGCATGTTAAGTTCCAGAATGGAACCGTACGTCAACTATTCAGCACGGAGATGTGCAAGTTTTCGGCAACTATTGGGAGAAAACTTCACCAAGCTGGCCGATCGACGCATCGCCGTGTCCCGCAGTGCGAAGAGGGCGAACAACGTCTTCCTCAAGGTCCGGGACATAGTAGTTTAACACTTTTCCCGCTCCTGTGATGGAATATCCTCCCACCCCCGCAGGAATGAGTGCGGCGCGGCAGGCTTCGAGTACGCAAACCTCATCCCCGGCGCGGATCACCATTTCGCCATCGCGGGGCATCACGATGTGAAAGGAGCGCCCATGGGTGTCGCGCGCGCAGGTGCCGTCGACCGCAATCAGTTCGTTCACGAAATACTTGCACGCGCCGAGGACGGTTACTTCCGCGCCCTCGACTGGATAACTGAGGGGCTCCGACGCCCCGATGTGGGATTCGCCGAATCGGGTCACCTGCGCGGCCTTATCTAGGTGAAGTTCGCGTGACCGACCCTGCGCGTCGGTGCGATCCCAGTCGTAGATCCGGTAGGTGATATCGCTATTCTGCTGGATCTCCGCCAGGAGGATCCCAGCGCCGATGGCATGTACTGTGCCCGCCGCCACAAAGGCCGTCGTCCCCGGGGGGGCCGGAAAGGATTTCATGGAAGCCTGAATGGTACCGCTCCGCACGGCGGCAAGAAACTGGTTCGGTGTCATCGCGGGGTCGAGGCCGCAGATGAGGGTGCTTCCCGGCTCCGAAGCCAGCACGTGCCACATCTCCGTCTTGCCCACGTCGGGCTCGCCGAGGCGGATCGCCGCGGCGTCGTCGGGATGGACCTGAACCGAAAGCACTTCGGCCGCGTCCAGGATTTTCAGAAGGAGGGGGAAGCGGCCATGGATGGTCGGGGCGGCACAAGAACCCAGCAGGTATTCGCGCGAGGAAAGCACGAGGTCGTGCAGGGTCTGGCCGCGCCAGGGGCCGGTCGAAACCCGACTCTCGTGGGTGGGATGGTCCGAGACGAGCCAAGCCTCGCCAAGGGGGATATCCCGGGGTGCGTCAAATCCCAACGAGGAAGCGAGACGCCGCCCTCCCCAGATACGCTCAAAAAAAGCTTCCTCGAATTGAACTAACGACTGGGGCATGGTGGAATACTACTCCCTGGCACCATGGCTGGCCTGATCCAGACGACACGGGTTGGCCCATCGGGCACCTTCAACACGCGCAGGCCAATACCGGTCAGGCCATCGGGGCGAGCTGTTGAAGGTACCATTTAATCAACTCGGGCCCGACGAAGAGGTAGACGAGGCCCGCAATGGCGATGTAGGGTCCGAAAGGAAGATAGTGCGCGCCGAGCGAAATGCCGTCATCACTTTCGTCATCCTTTTCGGAGGCCCCTTCACCGCCTTCAACGTCCGGGGTCGCCTCTGCTGCTTCGGGTGCCCCCTTCATCTTGAAATAGAGAATCATGGAAAGGCCGATGGTGCTGCCAAGGATCGACGCCAGCATCAAGGTGCCCAGCACGCCCTGCCAGCCGATGAATGCGCCCAGCATGGCCATAAGTTTAACGTCGCCGAAACCCATACCGGGCTTCTTGAGGATTAGAATCGCAATTCGGTCCAGACCATAGAGGATGCCGAAGCCCAGCGCGATACCGGCGAGGGCGTCGAAGGGATGGTCCACCCGCAACCCGGCGATCGGAACCAGCATGCCAATCACGGAAAGCCCGAGTCCCACGGGAATGCCCGGCAGGGTAATCTCATTGGGGATGGTCCAGTCCGCGAGGTCCTGAAAGGTCACGACAACCATGGCCGCCGCAAGCGCCATATAAATCGGTGTGGCGAGGGTCATGCCGAAGCGGAGATAGACCAGGACAAACAGCACGCCGGTGATGGCTTCCACCACGGGGTACTGCCACGAGATGGGCGCTTTACAGTGCCGACACTTCGCCGCAAGGATCAACCAGCTCAACAGCGGAATATTGTCGTACCACGCGATCGCGTTCATACACTTGGGGCATCGCGAGCGGGGCGATACCACCGACTCGCCGTGGGGCCAGCGCCCGACGCACACATTGCAGAAACTCCCGACCAGCAACCCCATGATCAAAGACACCGCTAAAAAAAGACTATTGAACTGGGCCATTACTGCATCTTCGGGCATGATTTCCGCAATCCTCTCCGTGGTTGAGGGCTAGAGTATATGCGCTGCCCCCCAACGGGCGCAAGACTTAGTTTAACAGCGAATGGACAATGGACAATGTACAATGGACAATGTCGCTCCATGATGAGCGTTAAGGTCGACGTGTAGTATCGGTCGTATTCATCCCTTCGTTGTCAATTGTCCATTGTCAATTGTCAATTGGTGAGCGCCTTGGCCATCAGCAGCGCGCCTGCGGTAACCACATCTTCTTCCAACGCGCAGGGCACCACTTTGAAGGTGCCTTGATATGCGCCGAAGGCGAGGGCATCCACCCGCTCGGCGAGGGCGTCGAGGAGTACATCGCCCATGAGCGAGACCCCGCCACCCATGGCGATTTTCTCGGGGTGGACGAGGGTCACTACATTCGCCAGGGCCTGCCCCACACCCGCCGCCACGGCGTGAATCTCGGCCAGGGCCCGCGTATCGCCCGCCCGGGCGGCATCCGCCAGCATGGGACAGGTCAAGCGGGTCACATCGGCGTCGCACAGTTGGCCCAGCGGCGAAGCGGGATCCAAGTCGGACCAACTACGAATCCGGCGCGTGATGGACCAGCCGGAGCAGAGGTGCTCCAGCTTGTCTATGGCGCCGGGTGTGGCCGAGGTCCAGTCGGCGACCCAGGTGTGGCCAATCTCGCAGGCGCCGAGGCCCTGTCCATTGTAGAGTTGGCCATCGACCACGAGCGCGCCGCCGATGCCGCTGCCGATGTTGCAATAGACAAACGTGTTGGTGCCTTGACCCGCGCCGAGGCAGTACTCCGCCCAGCCTGCGGCATTCGCATCATTCTCCACGCAGGTCGGCAGGGAAAAGCGCTCCTCAAACCACTGTTTCAGATGCACACCATCCCAGCCGCCGACCTGATGGGACACGAGCACACGGCCCGTCGCGGAATCCACCGGGCCACCGAAGCCGATACCGATGGCACGGCACGCGCCATCCACCGGGCAGCGCCCGATCACTGATGCCGTCGCCGTCTCCAGCCAGGCCAGAATCCCTTCGGCACCCCGGGCGGGATCGACGTTGCCCCGCTCCACATCGACAATTTTTCCTTCCGATGTGCCCAGAGCCACCTGGAGTTTTGTTCCACCGATCTCTACGGCGAGTAAATAGTCTTTCATTGTGAGTCCTTAGTTGAACCGCAAATTTTCGCAAATTCACGCAAATGAATTCGTCTCTGAAGCCAATTTCAAAGATCATGATCTCGCAGAAAATGGCCTTGGCACTTTTCACAACTACGGCGACACGAAGACAAACCAATCGTGCCACACGATCTCGCCGAAAGGCGTTTCGAGTGCGCTGAAGGAAGGAGTCTGGAGCCATGAGCGCAGCTTGGAGTGGTCCTCTTACGCCAGAACATCTTTAGTCGATTTGCAGAAGGGCAGGACGAGTCCCCCTTCCACAGATCGCCGTGCGCGAGGCTCAGGGCACTCGAAACGCCTTTCGGCGAGATCGTGTGGCACGAATCCAAGCCAACCAGCGTGCACAATGCCCTCGGGCGCTCAGGGCAATACCTCAATCAATTGCCGCTATCGCGTCATTCAGCTTTGCCAGAAAGGCCTCGCCAAACGTCGCCCGCACGTTGTCCGCAATATCCGGATACAACTTCTTCGGTCTTCCTCCCCGCTTCCACGCGCAGGGGAACTCGTAGATGTCGTCTTGCAACGTAAGGATCGGCGGCTCCCCCTCCGCAAGGGCCAGGGGCCACATGGTACACACCGACGGCTTCTGCTGATAGGGATCGAGATCATGCTTCAGCGCCGCCGCATGAAGCGAGCACCAGCCCCGTCCTTCTTTGTCTTTGAAAGAGAAGGCACAGGCGCCCGACTCCTCGTGGCAGTCAATCGCCCAGCGCCCCGGCTCGACGCGTTCGAAGGGGTTTTCGAACTCGCCCCCCTCGCCCACTTCCGGCGCGAACTTCGCCGCGTCGGGCATCAGGCCGACGGCCCGCTTAATGTCCGCCTTGTCCACCGTAATCTCATACTGGGCGCAGCAATAGCGCCCATTACGGCAGAGCATGGGGTCGCAATAGTGCTTCAGGCGCAGCAGCGCCTTCACATCGACCAGGATCCCGTCAATCAGGATCATTCCATCGGTTTCACTCTTCACGAGGCCCTCCGGGCAAGGGCATCGCGCGAGGCGGCGGCCCGTTGTTCAAACCAGGCATCGACGAAAGACTTCGAAAGACTGGGCTGGTGGTTGCGTTCATAGATGGTGAAGCGCGTCGGTGGCGCGGCGCTGCCGTAGCGGGCATCGAGGATGGGATTCACCCGGCGGCCGCGCCAGCGGGCATAGTCATTGGGATTGTAGGATTCGTCCATTTCCGGCGTAACATAGTCCCGGATATCGAGTCCGCCGCGATAGCGCCATTCCTGCCCCTCCCGGTAAAACTGGGGCGACTCCCCCGCGCAGAAGGCCAGCGCCAGGCGAAAGCCCTGGTAATTTGCCTCCATGTCGCCATGGGAAAAAATGCCGTCCACCAGTTTGCCCACCACACTGTACTCATGCTGGATCCCCCATTTGAGCACCCGCTCCACCGCCTCCTCGTGGTTGTCGCCCGCCGCGAGGGCACGCTGGTAGCGCTGGAAATAGCGACGGCCGAATCCAAACATGTGCCCGATTTTATCGATGCCCAGATAAACCTCGCCCACACGGATCGTCTGGGCCATGGGCAGCACAAATGGGAAGGCTGGCTTCTGGAAAATGCTCATCCGCTGGTATTCCCAGTCGGAGAGATCGTCGGACGGATAGCGATCCACCTGGGACGAGGTCTTCAACCAGTTTCGGATACGGGATGAATGAAGCCCCTCAAAAAGGTGTAGGTACAAATCAATCGTGAGATCCTCGACACGCTCCGGGGGCCGCGTGCGGCGATTGACCTTCTCCAGGAAGCGGGCGACTTCCTCGTCGAGATAGGCATTGAGTGCGCCCGCAGAATCCGCCAGCGTAATTTCCCAGGTGAGATACTGGTCCGTCTCCCCCGCCCGGACCTTCGATGCGCCCGCCAGCACGGCGATCCCGATCACGCATGCCGTAAGCGGAAAACGACCAAGGATATCGCGGAAAAACTTCATGGGCAGACCGGAAACGCTGAGGGGAGGTGAAGGCAGTGAGAATATTATCACACAAGGCAAGCAGGTTGAAGTTTTGAGGTTCCCCCCCTCGATCAAAAAGTAAATCGGTCTGATCGGACCGATCGGACCGATCGGACCGATCGGACCGATCAGACCGATCAAGCAACAAAAAAAGCGCCGCCCAATCGGATGACGCCACTATCAACTATCAACTGTCAACTATCAACCATCACATGTCCATATAGGGCATTACGGGCACGAGGCCGTTCAGGCGCGCATAGACCGTCAGTGCGCCGCGATGGTGGGCCGTGTGCTCCTCGATAGCGCCGATGATACAGAGCTTCGGCGCGCCGCCCATCACCGGGCCGTCCGGCAGGGGCGCCTGCAACTCCTCGATGCTCTTGGCCTTAATCTCGGCAATCGCACTCGCCACCGCCTTGTCCAGCCAGGCCCGGGCCTCCGCCAACGAACCGATGGCCATCACCGGGCGCATGTGATTTTCGAAGTCCATGTCGAAGCCATCCGCGCGGTGGAAGGCCCCTTCGATGAACCAGTCAAAGGTCTGGGCCACGTGGGCCACCTGCTGGGCCACCGTCATCATTTCCGGCGTGGGACGGAAGTCCGCGAGTTCTTCCGTCAGGCAGCGCGTGGAGCGGTCGAAGAACTCTTTGGACGTGCTCATGCTTGCGGCGAATTTTTCAGGGGTCATGGAATTGTTCCTCTTGGGTTTGGGGGTAGAAACGTTGTTATAGAACGGGGCACATACTACCATCGGGCTACTGACAGTCTCTGTCAGTAGACTGGAAATTAATTCAGATAAACTCTCAGACCGCTTTGCTCGGGCTGTGCCCGTATACGACGCCACTCTACGCGATACTTGCCCCACGCTGCGAATGACCTGCGCCGCCGCGTCCCTCCACGTGGGATAGTTCTGGCTCCGCCTTCGTCCGTCGTGGGCAACACCGTGATGCTTTAACGCTTACACTGTATTGGCGTTTTGGCCTTCTTCAATACCAACCTTTCTACCCGGGCGCGCTCCAATATGACGTGCAATCTTAGAGCCGCCATTCAAAAGGAAATGGGATTCATGATCTGGAGACGCCAGTGCGGCCAGGAGGCGAGACTTGAACAGGGCCGACACCCGTGTGGAGTCAGGTGACCGACTATCCCTGAATCGTGACCGCAGAGTTTGATTTATACTTTTTCTTCTAGATCTGCTAGAATCGCGATACGTGCCGCTAGGACCGCTTCTGGTCTGGGTGATTCACCGACACCGGAGACTGCGGGCGATTTCGGTCCAATCGCGTCACTGATGACTCCGCCTTTGAAGGCGTATAGGCCGGAGTTTACGCGACCTCAGGAAGCACTGCAAGAGGTTTACGACGTTGGCGGCCATCGCATAAAGGGAGTTCGCTTCACTATGTCCACTACCAGGACTGCCGCGTTCGCGGCCATGCTGTCATCGTTGGTCCCCCCCGCTTTGCGGACCGGAAACCGAGGGGACGAGTCAGGTGCCGCTCTTCTAGCCCCTCTGCTCACGACCTTTCTTGAGCAGATCCCTTTTGGGTTCATAATCGGTGAATCGACGGCGAAGCACGAATCCGGGAGCTTGGACTACCGCTATGTGGCGGTGAATCCAGCGTATGAGCGGCTGCGCGGGGTCTCGATGGGGGAATTGGCAGGGCGTTCAGCGATCAGCGTGGACGGTGACTCGCCGGCGGTAATTGAAAGTTACATGGGGGTAGTCCAGACGGGTGAGCCGTGTGCGTTTGATCAACGATTTGAATCGACAGGCCGAGATTGCCGGGTGGAGGTGTTTCGGCTGGATGAACGGCATTTTGCCGCGGTACTTACCGATGTGACGGAAAAGCGAAGGGCCGATGAGGAACTCAGGGCGAGCGAGCTTAGGCTGCGAAATATATCGGAGGCGGCGCAGGATGCGATCCTGATGATGGACCACAAGGGCCGCATCACATTCTACAACCGAATGGCGGAGAAGACCTTTGGCTGGTCCGCGGCGGAGGTCATGGGTAAGATTTTGCATGATCTCCTGGCACCCCGGAAGTATGTGGAAATCTACACGGCAGCGATCGAGCACTTCAAGTGCACCGGAGAGGGTGGTGCCGTAGGCCATACAAGGGAACTGACCGCGCTGCACAAAGAGGGCAGGGAATTTCCCATTGAAATATCCCTTTCGGCGATCAGGGTTGGCGACGACTGGCATGCCATTGGCGTGATACGCGATATTTCCTCCCGAAAGCAAGCAGAAGAGACCCTTCGAGCATCGGAAGAGAAGTTTCGCCAGATCGTTGACAATATAGGCATTGGGGTAATGCTCATCAGCACCGACTTTCACATACTGGAGCTCAATCGCCAGATGCGGGAGTGGTATCCCGAAGTGCGGGTGGAAGAACACCCCCATTGCGCCGCCCTGTTTCGCAATCAGGAGGAAGATGGCTCATGCGTGTCTTGTCCTACCAAGCGAACCTTTCAGGATGGAAACGTTCATGAAGGGACAGTGAACTGGCACCGCGGCGACGGGAAACGCCAGTACCGGATTGTCAGTTCCCCCGTGCATGACATTGATGGCCGGGTCATCGCGGCCATAGAAGTACTGGACGACGTGACCGAGCGACTCCACCTTGAGTCCGAGTTACAGCAGGCCCAGAAACTGGAGGCGGTGGGACTCCTGGCGGCGGGGATCGCGCATGAAATCAACACACCCACCCAGTACGTGGGCGACAATGTAGAGTTTCTTCAAAGCGCCTACGAGAGTTATGCGAAACTGGTCGAGATACTCCGGTGCATTGTGACGACATCGGACGATCCGGCTGGCCTGGACGCTCAGATTGAGAAGGCGCGAGACTTGATCGAGACTTCAAATCTGGACTACCTGACCGAGCAAGTTCCCCGGGCCCTCGAGCAATCCCTGGATGGCGTGGGCAGGATTGCCACCATCGTGCAGGCGATGAAGGAGTTTTCACATCCCGGGACCACCGAGATGACCTACGCGGACTTGAACCAGTGCATCTTGAGCACGATAACGGTATCCCGTAACGAATGGAAGTATGTCGCGGAGGTTGACACTGATCTGGATATGGCCCTGCCGGATGTAAAATGTCTCCCGGGAGAACTGAATCAGGTTTTCCTCAATATCATCGTCAATGCCGCCCACGCGATCTCAGACGTCGTCGAGCAGCACGGTGGAGAAAAAGGCAGAATCTTCATACGGACACAGTGCACCGGCACCCATGTCGAGGTCTCCATCGGCGATACGGGAACGGGGATCCCCGAGAAAATCGTTGATCGAATTTTCGATCCGTTTTTCACCACCAAGGAGGTGGGCAAGGGGACGGGGCAGGGTCTGTCCATCGCGCGAAACGTCGTGGTGGACAAACATGGCGGCACGCTATCCGTGATAAGCGAATCGGGAAAGGGGGCCACGTTCTTGATATCGATCCCGATAGATGGTTAGAGTCTCCGTGGACCGGTTTTACGCACTGGAGTCGTTCAATGGAACAATCCTGCAAGCGAATACTATTTGTAGACGATGAACCTAATATATTGAGCATGCTGGGCAGAATGATTGCCCAGTCGGGTCAGAACTGGCAGGGTGACTATTGCGATTCGGTAGATAAGGCACTGGAGGCACTGCGTGCCGAGAACTTCGACACCGTCGTTTCGGACATTCGTATGCCCTCCCGTGACGGATTTGAATTGATCAGGGAGATGCGCGCCGACCCGAAGCTCCGCGAGATCCCCATTATCATCTTGACGGGAGAGGCCGAGCGAACACTCAAGCACCGAGTGCTGGATATGGGGGCGACCGATCTCTTGAATAAACCTGTATCCCGGGACGACCTATTTGCGAGACTGCGAAGTGCCCTGCGCCTCAAGGACTATCAGGATCAACTCAACCATCAGGTGTTGGTATTGGATGGATTGGTCAAGGAGCGGACGGAAGAGCTGGAGCGCTCTCACCACGAGGTTGTCTGGCGACTCGCGAAGGCGGGCGAGTTTCGGGACGATCAAACCGGAGAGCACGTGGCCCGAGTCGCCTATTGTTCGTGCCTCCTTGCGGAAGGTATCGGCATGGACTCGGACGCGGTCGACGTGCTTTTTCAGGCGAGCGCACTTCATGACATTGGAAAGATCGGCATTCCAGACAGCATCCTGCTCAAGCCGGGAAGACTGACGCCAGAAGAGCGGACGATCATAGAACGGCACGCGTTAATCGGCTACGATATTCTCACGACGCCCCCCAGAATAAAAAAGCGTCTGATTGCGACGCACTTTGGCCTGCACGTACCAACCGATGGTCCGGCGATCCCTTCTCACGTCCTGGCCATCGCGAGTGCCGTTGCCAGACACCACCACGAGCGATGGGACGGTAGCGGATATCCCGACCAGCTCGCGGGCACAGCGATTCCTTGGGAAGCCCGGGCCGTTTCAATAGCCGACGTATATGATGCGCTGGTTTCCGAGCGTCCCTACAAGACTGCCATGTCCCATGGCGAAGCTACGGCCCTGATCGCGGAGCAGGCGGGCCGCCAGTTTGACCCCGCTCTTGTTGAAGTGTTTCTCGGTAGTAGCGAGCAGATAATGAGTATCTATCGCGAGTTCGATGGCGCGAACAACCTGGCACAGGGAAAGTCGGCCCCGGAATGAAAAGCATACTCTTCGTCGACGATGAGCCATTTATTCTCGAGGGGCTCCAACGGATGCTATTTCCCTATAAGAATCAATGGGCCATGTCTTTCGTCAACTCGGCACTGGAAGCCTTGGAATTGATGGCGAAGCGCCACTTCGACGTGCTGGTTACCGATATGCGCATGCCGGGGATGGATGGGGCGCAATTGCTGCTCGAAGTCAAGAATCGGCACCCGGACACCGTACGATTTCTTCTGTCGGGGCAAACGGACTCCGATGTCTTGTGCCGTGCCGTTGGTGACGCGCATCAGTTTCTGGCGAAGCCCTGCAAGCCCGCCATGTTGAAGGACTGTGTCGACCGCGCTTTCAAGCTGCGCGACTTTATTGCGAACGATCGGCTGAAGTCGATGGTGTCGCAGATTGGCAGCATGCCAACCTTGCCCTATACCTACAGCAGCCTCTGTGATGAGCTGCGGTCGCAGGATTCTTCCATGCATCGAATCGGCGGCATCATGGAGACGGATCCGTCCATGGTGGCGAAGTTGCTGCAATTGGTAAACTCCGGTTTTTTTGGCCTGCGCCACCGGGTTACAACGGCGTCCCAGGCTGCGTCGCTTCTGGGCCTTCAGACCATCAAGTCACTTGTTCTGGTTGCGGGGCTATTTGACCCGGAGGCTTACGGCAACCCAGCCCAAGGCTTCTCGCTCGACATGCTCTGGCGGCATAGCTTGTGCGTCAGCAGAATCGTTTGCCTGCTGTGCAAGATGGAAGGCCTGAGCAAGAGTGTAAGCGATGATGCGCGAACCAGCGGATTGCTCCACGATGTGGGAGAACTAATTCTCGCCACTTCACTTCCTTCTGAATACAACGCCATCACCGCGCACGCGCTCGAACATCAGATCAGCCTCGCCGAGTCCGAGCGCGCTATCCTGGGTTGTACGCATGCGGAGATCGGCGGGTACCTGCTCGGTATCTGGGGATTGCCGGACCCCGTGGTGGAGGCCGTCGCGTTTCACCATAGTCCTTCGAATATAATTGTTTCGGGCCTTGACCCCCTGGGTGCCGTGCATGTCGCGGATGTTCTAGCCCATGAGTTGCACCAGCGGGACGATATGACAACGCCACCGGTAGTCGACATCTCCTTTCTCCGAAGCGCCGGCCTTGAGCATCGACTGGCAGAATGGAGAGCGGGGTGCCGGAAGGATATTGAGCGAGGTTAGGGTGAACACATGAATGAGCACATTCTCTTTGTAGACGATGATCCCAATATTCTGGAGGGCTATCAGCGAAAGCTGCAACACGTGTTGCGCGTCGTGACGGCGGAGGGCCCGATTGCGGGACTGCGGGCAATTCGCGAGCGCGGCCCCTTCGCCGTGGTGGTAACTGATATGAATATGCCGTCCATGAATGGCATAGATTTCCTGAAGCGCGTGCGGGAGTTGGCGCCGGATACCGTTCGCATGATGCTCACGGGACACACCGATATCAAAGTCGCCATGGAAGCCGTGAACCAGGGAAGCGTGTTTCGTTTTCTGACCAAACCCTGTCCCTCCAAGCTTATGGGGGATTCACTTCTGTCCGCCATCGCCCAGTATCGGCTGGTGACGGCCGAGAAAGAGCTGCTCGAGGGTACGCTCAAGGGGACTACCGAGCTTCTGGCGGAAATACTTTCCTGGTTGCGTCCGGACGCATTCGGCCGGACGGTGCTCCTGCGCAATACTGCCATGGCCATCGCGCGCGCGCTCTCGGTCCCTTCGTCGTGGGAAATCGAAATGGCGGCGACGCTGTCGCAATTGGGGGTCTTGGCCATTCCCCAGGAGATTCTGGCAAAACTGGCGGAGGGTTCGCCGCTGAGCGACGACGAAGCTAAAATAGTCGCAAGTGTTCCGTCCACAGGCTATGAACTCCTCGAACGAATTCCCCGGCTCAATCTCGTGGCCCGTATTGTTTTGTATCAACAGAAACACCTGGATGGGCGCGGCGTGCCCGCCGATGCCGTGAGCGGGGAAGAAATTCCACTCGGAGCACGCATATTGAAGGTGGCCACTGACTTTCATGAACTGCGTGAATCCGGAAAGTCTCGCCGCGACTGTATTGCTGAGATGAAAGACCGTGCGGGCTGGTATGACCTGACTGTGTTACAAGCCCTGGAAGGCGGACAGGGCAAACCTCCCGCCGCCCCCGTCCCGAAGCAGGTGGTATCCATCCCCTTCAAGGATCTGCGTGTCGACATGACCCTGGCCTCGGCGATCGAGACGCGAGAAGGCCGCAAGTTGATTCAGGGTGGCACGGTGATCTCCAGCGCCTTGCTGATTCGGCTGAATAACTACGCTACAACGGCCAGAATTCGCGAGCCTATCGAGGTCGAGATCCATTCCGATTCTACATCGGATTAAAGGGGTTGAACCCAGACCCTCCCGAGATGGCACTTACTTGGATGGGGGACTGGGAGTCGAACCTATCCAGTGCCTCTACACATCCCCTGGGACAGGCCCGCGCGTTGGGGTGCACTGGTTACATGGATGTCACTGGTAAGGACCACAGTTTATTTCGCGAAGGACGGGCATTCTGGCGCGGGTCCGTCCCCTCGTAGGGACGTACCGCCGCAAGAGCGCTCCCTTGATCGAAGTTTTCTCCGGCCATGATGGACGTTTCGATACGGTGGCAGCCTCGTCAGCGCGGCGGCATGTCCCTGTGGATGTGGGACAGGGACTCGAACGTTCGTGGTCCCCCTACACATCCGCAAATCGAAAGAAATATCGCGCCGGGGCGTTCCCACCGCTATTCCATCTCTATGGCCCCGTTTTCCAAGGCCCATTCTCGGAATCCTTCAGGTGCGTTCAAAACGCCAGTAATATTGCAGTTTACGATTCCCAAGTGAGTGTCCCAACCTGTTACGCCGGATAAATTGGCACCCGACAAATCGACGTCCGTGAAGTTGACCTCTAGTAAACGGGCATCGGTCAGATTCGCCCCATTTAGTCGAGCCCCCGCGAAATTGGTATATTTCAAGTTTGCCTCGGTTAAATTCGCCAGGGAAAGATTGGCATCGACGAGCTGGGTCAGTTCCAGATTCGCGTCGGTGAGGTTGGCCGACTCAAGGTCGGCTTCACTCAAATCACTGAACGACAGCGTTGTATGATTGAAATTCACGCTGATAAGACTCGCACCGACCAACTCCGTCCTGAAATAGGCCAGCGTCGGACGAATCTCCGGGTTATCTTCACGCCATTGGTTCCATACATCCACGCCCTCTTCCAGAATGCGCAAGTGGGCCCGGATTGGAAAAAGACCCGCCCCGCAGCCCGCCAGAACGAAGAGAATCACGACCATGCCAAGATATTGCCTGAATCGGAAACCGGTGCCTCTGCGCATCGTCGTCATGGGAATGACCTCCGCTGTTGGACTCAATGCCGTCACCGAGTGAATGTGCCTGCCACTTGAGGATAGCAGTGGGGCGACGGTGCGTCAAGAGGAGTGGAGCCCAGAGCCAAGACTCGCGCGTTGGGACAGGGACTCGAACGTTCGCGGTCCCTCTACACATCCACTGGGACAGGCCCGCGCGTTGGGGTTCACCGGTTACATGGATGACGCGTATAAGGACGACAATTTACTTCGCGAAGGACGGGCATTCTGGCGCGGGTCCGTCCCCGCGTGGGGACGTACCGCCGCAAGAATACTTTTCGGATCACAGTGCACCCGGGCAAGGATGGATTCATCGACATGGAGGGAGTTTCGTTAGCGCGGCGGCATGTCCCTGTGGATGTGGGACAGGGACTCGAGCGTTCGTGGTCCCCCTACACATCCGCAGATCGAAAGAAATATCGCGCCGGGGCGTTCCCCCCGCTATTCCATGTCTATGGCCCCGTTCTCCAAGGCCCATTCGCGGAACCCTTCGGGTGCATTAAGGATCCCCGTAATATTGCAGTTCGCTATTCCCAAGTGAGTGTCCCAACCTGTTACGCCGGATAAATTGGCACCCGACAAATCGGCGTCCGTGAAGTTGACCTCCAGAAATTCGGCATCGGTCAGATTGGCCCCCGTCAATCGGGCGCCCTCGAAATTGGTGAATTTCAGGTATGCCTCCGTCAAATTCGCCAGGGAAATATTGGCATCGACGAGCTGGGTGTTGTCCAAATCCGCACGGGTGAGGTCAGCCGACTCAAGGTTGGCTTCGCTCAGGTCACTGGACGACAGGCCGGTATTGCTGAAATTCACGCCTATGAGACTTGCCCCGACCAGTTCCGTCCTGAAATAGGCCAGCGTCGGAAAAATCTCCGGGTTATCTTCGCGCCATTGGTTCCATACATCCACGCCCTCTTCCAGAATGCGCAAGTGGGCCCGGATTGGAAAAAGACCCGCCCCACAGCCCGCCAGAACGGAGAGAATCACGACTATGCCAAGATATTGCCTGAATCGGAAACCGGTGCCTCTGCGCTTCGTCGTCATGGGAATGCCCTCCGCTGTTGGACTCAATGCCTTCACCGAGTGAATGTGCCTGCCACTTGAGGATAGCAGTGAGGCGGCGATGCGTCAAGAGGAGTGGAGCGAAGCGCGAAGGGACGCGCGGATGTGAGGCAGGGACTCGAACGTTCGCGGCCTCCCTACACATCCACTGGGACAGGCCCGCGCGTTGGGGTACTCCCGCTCCATTGAAATCGTGTGCGTGGGCCGAAATTCACTTCTCTTGTGTGGGCTTTCTGGCGCGGGTCCGTCCCTGCGTGGGGACGTACCGCCGCAAGAGCGCTCCCTTGATCGAAGTTTTCTCCGGCCATGATGGATGTTTCGATACGGAGGCAGTCTCGTCAGCGCGGCGGCATGTCCCTGTGGATGTGAGGCAGGGACTTGAACGTTCGTGGTCTCCCTACACATCCCCTGGGACAGGCCCACGCATCGAACACATGACGTCAGTGGTGATTGGGTCTTGCTGTATTGCGTCGCATGCGCTTTGGGAAGTCACCTGGGCGCGGGTCCGTCCCCTCGTCGCTACGCCTTCGTCGCGTCAGCCAGGGATTTGACGAAGGCCCCGACTTTCGCGGCGGTCTCCGGGCTTTCGCCGAGCTGTCCGATCATGCGGACGATGGCGCTTCCGACGACGACGCCCTGGGCCATGGTGGCCACGGCTTTGGCCTGTTCGGGGGTGGAAATACCGAAGCCGACGGCCACGGGGGTGCTGGTGTGCTTCTGGATGTTGGCGACGGCCTGATCGAGGTCGGTGGCGAGGGCGGATTGTTCGCCGGTCACGCCGAGGCGGGAGACGTAGTAGATGAAGCCGGTGGATTGTTTCGCGATGAGCTTGATGCGTTCGTCGGTGCTGGTGGGCGACATGAGGAAGACGGTGCGGAGGCCATGGGCGTCGAGGGCCATTTTGTATTCGTCGGCCTCTTCGGGGGGCAGGTCCACACAGAGCACACCGTCGGCGCCTGCGTCTTCGGCCGCCTGGGCGAAGGCCTTGAGGCCAAAGGCGAGGACGGGGTTGTAGTAGGTGAAGATAAGAATCGCCACTTGGGACTTTTCGCGGATCTTTTTGATGAGACCAAGTACGTCGCGCAGCGTGACGTGGTTCTTCAGGGCACGGAGGGCCGCTTCCTGGTTGACGGGGCCGTCGCCGATGGGATCGGAGAAGGGAACGCCGAATTCGATGATATCCGCGCCCGCCGCTTCAAGCGCATAGACGATTTCTTCCGTCTGCGCGAGGGTCGGGTCACCGGCGGTGATATACGGGATAAAGGCCGTCTTGCCGGCGGCTTTCAGGTCCTGAAAACGTTGATCGATGCGGTTCACGGCTAGATCTCCTCGTCCGGGAAAATGAGCCGGGCGGCCTGGGTTACGTCTTTGTCGCCGCGGCCGGACAGATTGATGATGACAATCTCGTCCTTCGGCATGTTCGGCACGGCCTTCATCGCGTAGGCGATGGCGTGGGAGCTTTCGAGCGCGGGGATGATGCCTTCGAGGCGCGCGCAGGCTTTGAAGCCCTCCAGGGCCTCCTCGTCGCTCGCGTGCGTGTACTGCACCCGTCCGCTCTTGAAGAAATAGGCGTGCTCGGGTCCGACACTCGCATAGTCCAGACCGGCGGACACGCTGTGGGTCGAACCAATCTGCCCATTGTCGTCCTGCAGCACATAGCTGATGGCGCCGTGGAGCATGCCGTACTGGCCGCCATCGAAGCGGGCCGCGTGTTCGCCCGGCAGGATGGCCCGGCCTCCGGCTTCCACGCCGATCATTTTGACGGATTCATCGCCCACGAATTCGAAGAAGAGGCCGATGGCATTGCTGCCGCCGCCGACGCAGGCGATGAGTGTATTGGGCAGTCGCCCTTCCGCTTCGAGAATCTGGCGGCGCGCTTCCTGGCCAATGACGCATTGGAAATCGCGGCAGATCATGGGGAAGGGATGGGGACCGTGAACCGTGCCGAGGACGTAGTGGGTATGCCCCACGTTCGTCACCCAGTCGCGAAGGGCGTCGTTGATGGCGTCCTTCAGGGTCTTGCTGCCCGAATCGACAGAGACGACCGTGCTGCCGAGGAGGCGCATGCGAAACACATTCAACTTCTGGCGCTCGATGTCCTCCGAGCCCATGTAGACCACGCATTCGAGGCCCAGGAGCGCACAGGCCGTTGCCGTGGCCACGCCATGCTGGCCCGCGCCGGTCTCGGCGATGATGCGCTTCTTGCCCATGCGCTTCGCGAGGAGGCACTGCCCCAAAGCGTTGTTAATCTTGTGGGCGCCCGTGTGGGCCAGATCTTCGCGCTTGAAGTAGATCTTCGCGCCGCCCAGCGCTTCCGTCATGCGCTTCGCGTGATATAGCGGCGTTTCGCGGCCGATAAAGTGGGTGCGCAGGTCGGCCAATTCGGCCTGGAAGGCGGGGTCGGCTTGCGCGGAGCGATAGGCCAGCTCCAGCTCTTCGAGGGCGTACATGAGCGTCTCGGGGACGAACTTGCCGCCGAACTCGCCGTAGCGCCCTCGCGCGTCAGGCCAGGGATGTTTTTGCGTTGTGGATGAAGGCGCGAATTCTGTCATGGTCTTTCTTTCCGGGGGCGGATTCCACCCCACTCGACGTATCCACGGCATAGGGGCGCACGGCGCGCACGGCCTCGGCCACGTTTTCGGGCGTAAGGCCGCCCGCGAGAATAATCGGTTTCCCCGTTGCCACCGCCATCGCCGCCATCTCCCAGTCCCCCTGGTGTCCCGTGCCGCCCCGATCTTCCGAGCGATAGGCATCGAGCAGATAGGCCCGCGCTTCGTAGCGCGCCATGTCGCTCACGCCGAAGCCCGGACCGGGCCGAAAGGCCTTGATGGTCACGTGGGCCGGGGGACAATCTTCGGGCTCTTCCTCGCCGTGGAGCTGGACACAATCGAAGTAGGTCAGCAGCCCCGCAAGGGTCATCACCGATTCATTCACCGTCACGGCCACGGTCGTGACGAAGGGCGGCAATTGCTCAATGATGGCGAAGGCTGCTTCCCGCTCGATGTAGCGATTGCGTTTCTTCGCTTCGGGCGCGAGGACAAAACCCAGCGCATCCGCGCCCGCCTCCACCGCCGCCAGCGCATCTTCCAGGTTTGTAATCCCGCAAATCTTAACCCTCATCATGGCCCAGCAATTCCTGAATCTTCGCCCGGATGTCGTTGCTCGTCAGCAGGGATTCGCCGACCAGGATCGCGTCCACGCCGCCGTCTTCGAGCTTCTGCACCTGACTGCGGGTGTAGATGCCGCTCTCGCTAACGAGGATGTTTCCGCCCGGAACGAGCTTCTTCAACTCCAGACTCCGGTTCACGTCCACCTCCAGGGTATCGAGATCGCGATTGTTGATACCGATAATATGCGCACCCGCGTTCAGCGCCCGCTCGATTTCGTGGGCGGTGTGGGTCTCCACCAGCACTTCCATGCCCAGGGTCTTTGCGATCTTGGAAAAATCCTTCAATTCCTCGTCGCTCAGGCAGCGCACGATCAGCAGGATGGCGTCGGCCTCCGCCGCCCGCGCTTCGTGGATCTGGTATTCGTCCACGATAAATTCCTTGCGCAGGCAGGGCACATGCACGTGGCGATGGACATTCGTGAGATCGTCCAGTTTGCCCTTGAAGAACTTCTCGTCCGTCAGCACCGAGATGGCTCGCGCACCGGTCTGTTCGTAGAGCGCGGCAATTTCAACGGCGTCCACTCCGGGTAGGATATCGCCCTTGGAAGGCGATGCCCGCTTGATCTCCGCGATCAGGCTGATGCCTTCCTGGCGGAGGGCGGAGCGAAAGTCGCGCGGCTTGCGGTTCATGGCGATGCGCTCTTCGAGTTCGCGCAGCGGCACCAGTTTCTTGCGCGCGGCTACTTCGAGGCGCTTGTTTTCGAGGATGGGATCAAGAATCATGGGTTTTTCGAATCAGTTCTTCCAATTTATTCAACGCCGCGCCGGAATCAATCGACGCCTCCGCCACGCGAATACCCTCGTCGAGGCTTGCTGCCTTGCCCCCAGCCACCAGGGCCGGTGCCGCGTTTAAAAGTACAATATCGCGGTGCGGGCCCGCTTCCCCCGAAAGCACCGCCCGCAGGATGGCGGCATTCACCGGCCCATCGCCCCCCTTGAGGCTTGCGGCGTCCGCACGGGAAAGGCCGAACGCTTCGGGCGTCACTTCATAGGTCGTCACCGCGCCATCGCGGCCCTCGGCCACGAAAGTCGGCCCGGTCAGGGTCAATTCGTCCAGACCATCGGACCCGGCGACTACAAATACATGTCGGCTGCCCAACTGAAGCAGCACCTCGGCCAGTGGCGCAATGAGGGTGCGGTCAAAAACGCCCATCACCTGGCCATCCGCACCGGCGGGGTTGGTCAAGGGGCCAAGGATGTTAAAAACCGTCCGCAACTTCAGTTCGGCGCGGATTGGGCCCACATGCTTCATGGCGGTATGCAGATTCCGGGCAAAAAGAAATCCGATTCCGATCTGATCGATGCATTCTGCCACTTTCTCGGGGCTCAGGTCGAGATTCACCCCGAGGGCTTCGAGCACGTCGGCGCTGCCGCACAGGCTGCTGGCGCTGCGGTTGCCGTGCTTGGCCACATGGACGCCAGCACCGGCAGTGACAAAGGCCGCCGTGGTGGATATATTAAAAGTCCCGGAATGGTCGCCGCCGGTTCCGCAAGTATCCACCAACGGACGGGCGGTCGCGGGTATCGCCGTGGCGAGGGCCCGCATGGTTTCGGCCATGCCCGCGATCTCCTCCACCGTCTCCCCCTTCATCGCCAAGGCCGTCAGAATCGCCCCCACCAGGCTCGGGGAAGCCTCGCCCCCCATGAGAATACGCATGAGCGAGGCCGCTTCGACACGACTCAGATCCTCGCGCCGTACCACGCGCGAAAGTGCGTCATGAATCATGCCTATGGCTCCTCCAAGTTACTGAATGACCGCGCCCGCGGGAGGGTAGGACTGTAGCAACCCGCCGCGCCTAAAGTCAAGAAAATTGCTGGTTTAGGGAGCCTTGGCGCCCTCGGGAAGGGCCAGATCGGCCGTCAGGCGCGCCGCCACCAGGGCATGGGCCGACGGTCGGGGGTGGCTGTCATAGGGCAGGTAAAAGTGGGCTTCCGCAGGTGCCGGGAGCAGGTCGGTGTAGTCCAGGACCCGCAATCCCCGCGCGGAGAGCCGCTTTCCAGTTTCGCGCGCTGGAAACTCGTCTTCCGGGGAGTTCGGATACAGGACGACGTAAAATTCACCGCCGTCGAATTGGGCGCTGAAGCGTTCCGACGCCTGCGCGATGATCGCCTCTGTCACGGCGTGGTGACGCGCGCTCAGACAGGGCGGGAAATCAATTCTCGCGTATTGGAGTACATGGTCCCCCTTGAAGTAGTCATACCACCCGGTCAATTGCGGGCGTTCCCCCTGAAAGGAGCCGAGGCGCGTTGGGAGTCCGTCTTCCCCCAGTACATAGTACGGCGAATGGCGCGACCAGGAGATCACCGAGAAGGCCCCGATCACCCGGCGCACGTGGTTGGGAATGAATACATAGACGCCGACGACGCGGGGCTCGGGCACTTCGGCCCGCGTGTTCATGGACTCCAGACGCGCCAGCATGTGGTTGGGCCCGTAGCCGGAGAAGGCGTAGTTGTAGATCGCCACATCGGGCCGAAGTCGCGCCACCTGGTTGGGCAGGGTCTCGTCGTCATTCACCCCTTCGCCGAAAGTATAGGAATCGCCGAAAAAGACCACCGCCTCTTCGCGCGTCGTATCTGAGAGAGAATCCGGCGTGATCCGGCGACGAAAGGCGTCCGTGCGATAGGTGTAGTCGAAAACAAGCTCACCATCCACGGTCAGACGCGCGCCCGAGGTCACGTTGGGCCGGGGCGTGTGGCCGAGGATGCGGCTCGACCGGTAGCTCGTCCCCTCGCTGTGGGTACCTTCGCGAATAGTGCGGGCATCTTCCCGGCTGTTGAGCCAGCCGCATGCGCCCTGAGCGACCAGATAGAGGCAAGTGAAGATCGAGAGGGCCACGAGGGTGCCCGAGGCGCGGGCAAGCCAGGGTCTTGTCGTCTGGCTCCGAGTTTGCAGCCAGACCGAAAAACCGAGCAAGGCCATCAGCACCGACAACGCCGAAAGCCAGACGCACACATATTCGAAGGCATGGAGGCGTCCGTGGCCTAGACGAAGCCAGCCGTAGGCACCGATGATGCCCGCCGCGATCAGGAACAGGCACGTCCTCGGCAGCCACGGGAATTTCCGCGCGAGTCCGGGAAGCCCGGTCTGTTCTTGGGCGGGCTCAGTCATGAGGACGGACAACCGAATGGAGGTTGGGCAGAACTTTCCGATACAAGGCTTTGCTTGCGATTGCAGCGTGCTGTGTAGGATTTACCCCCCCTACCCCCCCGCAAGCGGGGGGGACCGCACGGTTCACTTTGACAAGTAAGGTTCCCCCCATTGGGGCCCGTCGATTTAATGTCTGTATGTCGATGCAGGGAATCAAAATTGAGACTTATAGATGCACCGTCATCCTCGCGCATGCGGGGATCCAGTGCTTTCGCGCAGTTTGCGTCGCCCGGTCTCTGGATTCCCGCTTTCGCGGGAATGACAGAGTATCGGAAATCTCGTTTAATGTTCGAGTTCGGAGTTAAATTGGCAGGGCCGCTTGTGGGGGGCCAGGAGGCCAGGCTTTTCGGATTCTTACGCAGTTCGGTCATTCGCGCCATGACGTCACCTCGCGCCATTACGGTTGTCGAGTGCGGCGAGAACGACTAGAATCTCACGATCATCCACTGCACCGCGCATCACCGAAGCGATCAAGCGCGGATTGGTGGTTTCGGCCTGCCCTACGGCCATGGACACCTTCATGTAGGTCGGCTTCGCAACCCAGGGAAAGGGGTGGGTGCGGCCCGTGTGGCGGATATAGGCCTCCAGGGCGCGCCATACCCAGAGCTCTTCACGGGTCAAGGACTGAGCTACTTCGGCTACCGGGGTGTCTTTCCCGAAGAGGGCGAAGGCCTCGCGATAGTGATCGGGCACGACCCTGGAGCGGACCGGCGCGGGTCGGACCACTGTCGGAGCCGCCACCGGCGCGGACACTTCGGGTGCGGGCGACGGCACGGTGACAACCGGTGCGGGTGCGGGCGGTGCCGGAGCCAATGGTGCCGCCAGGGACGAATGTTCCAGCC
Organism: Candidatus Hydrogenedentales bacterium; assembly: GCA_942492815.1. GTDB lineage: Bacteria > Hydrogenedentota > Hydrogenedentia > Hydrogenedentales > JAEUWI01 > JAEUWI01. The sequence goes on from OW818658.1 coordinate 2,971,284, forward strand.
TGATTCCGAGAACTTCCGCAACGCTCTGACGCACCGTGTTCTCCATCGCCGAATCGGAGAGGCCGAGGAGCGGCACGCCCGGAAAAAGTTCGCGCAAGGACCGACAGGCCGCGTAGGTTGCCAGGGAGTCAACTGCTCCACGCGACATGCGTTGGCAGGATGCGAGCGCCACAAAGCGCAGGGCCAGCCCCCGGATGAATTGGACGAATCGAGGCTGCGTCAGGCGCTCCGGCGTCACAAAGACCAGTTGAACGGTGTGGTTCTGCAGAGCAATGCCCAGATCGCGCCGTTCCCCATCGGACATGTGGGGCGTCACGGCCATCGCGCGCACCGGGAGGGCGCTTGCGCGGGCCGCGCGGCACAAGGGGTGTGTGTCGTCGGGAATGATTACCAGCCCCACGCGGGCGGGGTCGGCCAGCAGGGGGCCGTGGAGGCAGGCGAGGCACTCGCCCAGTGCGCTGGATTCCAGCAGGAGACTCTGCCCGGATTCGATGGCTGCAATGCGCCGTTCCCGCTCCAGCAACCGCGCCGCCGCGGACAGGCCCTCCCCGGATGCCGCCCCCATCATGGCACCGGCACTTCCAGCAGGCCGTGGTGGAGGGCGAGGGTGGTGAGGGCGAGCAGGATAAAGAAGCCGCAGAGATCCGTGAGGGTCGTGAGCACCGGAGGCGCGCCGAGGGCCGGATCGAGCTTCAGCTTCCGCAGGGCGAGGGGGACGATGCCGCCGAGGCACACGGCGTTGATGGTGTTCACGAAGAAGGCCACCCCGACGAAGAGGGCAACCAGCGGGGCGTGGGAGCCCCGGACGTAGTCGAGGCCCAGGGCGACCAGGGCGATGGTGGTGCCCAGCACGGCGCCGTTGATCAGCCCCACTTCAAATTCCTTGCGCAATACCCGCATGAAGTCCTGGGGCTGGATCAGGCCCAGCGTCAGCTCGCGGATACTCACGGCCACCGCCTGATTGCCGGAACAGCCGCAGAGATTGCCGATAATCGGAATGAAAAAGAGCACGGCGGGAAAGCCCAGGATGGTCTTCTCAAAGAGCGGCAAGGTGAAGGCGGCAATCATGCTCAGGGGCAAGTTCACGCCCAGCCACACCATGCGCCGGGAGACGCGCTCGCCCGCGGGCATGCTGCGCAACTCTTCACCGCCGATGATACCGCCAAAGCGCATGAGGCTCTTTTCGTGCCCCTCACCCACGGCCTCTTCGGCGTCCGCCCGCCAGATCACTCCCACCATCTTCAGGTCGGGATCGGTCACGGGGACACTGTAGAAGGGATAGCGGTCAAAAAAGTGGGCCACTTCCTGGAGGGGCGCATCGGACTGGAGATAGAGCGGATTTGCGATCATGATCTGCTGCAGGGTTTTCCACGCCGGAGCCAGCACCAGATCGCGCAGGCGCACGACCCCGATGAGCGTGCCACTTTCACTGTTCACGTAGGCGTACTGCACGCCATAGTCGCTGTAGCGCTCGGCATTGGCGCGCAGGTCATTGAGCACTTCGGCCACCGAGGTCTGCTGCGGATAGGAGACGAACTCCGTGGCCATGATGCCACCCGCTTCGCTCTCGTGGTATTCCAGGAGCTTCCGGGCGTCCTTCGCTTCGACCGGATCCATCGCCTGGAGAATGGCTTCGGCGTCGTCCTCCGACATCTCCCCCAGAATGTCGGCACGATGGTGACTCTCCATCTCGTCGACGATGGCCGCAGCCTCTTCCACTGGAAGGGACTCCATCAAATCGGAGCCCTGGGTATCGGACAGCTCCTCGATCAGATCGGCCGCTGTCTCGGGGCTCAGCAGGACCAGAACGCTGCGCAAGGCCTCGTCGTCCAAGCGCGAAAAGGCCCGGGCGACTTCGCCGGGGGTGAGCACTTCCAGATAGGCATCGAGCGCGGCCCGGTCCTGCGTGGCCGCGAGCGCTTCGATACGCTCCCAGCTTTCCAGGGTCTCGGTGTCTTCCATGGGGGCCAGCTCCGCGGGGTAAGGGCATCGCCGTGCGCGCGGCGGCGGCGGGCGGCGGATTCAACGTCGGTTCAGCTCCGCGCGCGGCCACAGGGGCGCTTCAGGGGCGCGAGGAAGGGGATTCTAGCAGAAAAGGCCACGGAATGCGTAGTCCCTCGGCGCGTGGCTCAAGGCGGGCGGCCTGTGCTATACTCCCCGCTTGCAAGCAGATAGGCGCAGCCAGGCGTGTTTTGCCTCCGTGGGCGGCGGCGCGCCGCCCTTTGAAACTTTTGAGTACTTTGATGTATAAAGATATCATGCAAACCTCGAACGGATGGTGTGACTGACGCGACTATGGCACTGCTGGACTCTATAAATTCCCCCGCGGATCTCAAATCCCTTACCCTGAACCAGTTGGAAACCCTCGCCGGCGAGCTTCGCGAACGGGTCCTGGACGTGGTCAATCACAATGGCGGCCACCTTTCCGCGCCGCTGGGCGTGGTCGAGTTGACCCTCGCGCTCCACTATGTTTACGACGTGGGCCATGACCAGCTCATCTGGGATGTGGGCCACCAGTGTTACCCCCACAAGCTTCTCACCGGCCGCCGCGACGTCTTTGACTCCATTCGCAAGAAGGGTGGCATCAGCGGGTACCCGAAGATTTCCGAGAGCGCCTACGACTGCTTCGGCACGGGCCACTCCTCCACGTCCATTTCCGCAGCGGTGGGCATGGCCATTGCCCGCGACCAACTCAAGGAAGACTACCAGGTGGTCGCCCTCATTGGTGATGGCGCCATCACCGGCGGCATGGCCTTCGAGGGCCTCAGCCACGCGGGGCATCTGGGCTTGGACATGCTGGTCATTCTCAATGACAACGAGATGTCCATCTCCCCCAACGCCAGCGCCCTGAACCAGTATTTCAACCGGATGATCATGGCCGCGCCCTACAAGCGCGCCAAGGAAGACGCCGGCAGTTTTGTGAAGAAAATCATCGGCAACCGCATGACCCGGGCCATTCAAGACATCGAGAAATCGGTCAAGGGCTATATCACCAAGGGCGCGCTCTTCCAGGAGCTGGGCGTGAACTACATCGGCCCGGTGGACGGCCACGATCTGCCCCTGCTCATCGAGTGCCTCTCCAGCATCAAGAAAATGCGCGGGCCGATCCTCCTCCACTGCCGCACGGAAAAGGGCAAGGGACTAAAGGCGGCGGAGGAAGATCCCCTCAAGTACCACGGCGTCTCTCCCCTGGCCATCAAACCCGCCGAAGAAGAAGGCGAGCCTCTGCCCGCCGTGGGTGACAACGGCGGTCCCGCCGCCATGACCTTCACCGACGCCTTCGTGGAAGCCATGCTCGAAGCCGGCGCCGCGGACAGCCGCGTGGTCGGCATCACCGCCGCCATGCCCACGGGCACGGGCCTCTCCAAGTTTGAAGAGGTCTACCCCGACCGCTTTTTCGATGTGGGCATCTGCGAGCAGCACGCCGTCACCATGGCTGCGGGCATGGCCGCCAAGGGCCTCCGCCCTGTCGCCGCCATTTATTCGACTTTCCTGCAGCGCGGCTACGACCAGCTTATTCACGACGTATGCATTCAAAAGCTCCCCGTGGTCTTTGCGCTGGACCGCGCCGGCCTGGTGGGCGAAGACAGCCCGACGCAGAACGGCACCTTCGACCTTTCTTTCCTGCGCTGTGTGCCCGATCTCCAGGTCCTCGCGCCGCGCGATGCGTTGGACACGAAACTCATGCTGAAATGGGCCCTCCAGCAGGATGGCGCGGTAGCCATTCGCTACGCCCGGGGCAAGGCCCCGAACATCGGTCCCGAAGAGGGACGCGACATCACCCGGGGCGAAATCCTCCGCGAAGGCGCCGACGCCACTTTCCTCGTGCTCGGCCCCTGCGCCCAGGCCTGCCTCGACGCCGCTGAATGCCTCGCCGCCGAGGGCTACGCCGTCGGTGTGGCCGATGCCCGCTTCGTGAAGCCCCTGGACACCGCGCTGCTCGACAGCCTCCTGGACCGCCCCATCATCACCGTCGAAGAAAACACCCTCGACGGCGGCTTCGGCTCGGCCGTGCTGGAGTACTTCGCCAACACAGGCAAGCTCCACGAGCTCCAGATCCACCGCATGGGCATACCCGATATCTTCAGCGAACAAGCCACCCGCGCCGAACAACTCGCCGCGCACAATCTCCACGCCGAGGGGCTCTATGCTGAAGCGCTGGAGGTCTTGAAGGAACACGCGGCCCATACGGTGAACTGACCCGCGCGGGCCCGGCTACATGATAGTCCGGGTCTGGTACAGATACTTCTGAAATCCGGCGAAGGTGCGTCCGATCTCGTCTGCGCGGCCAAGGTCCTCGAGCGCATCGGCGAGCGAGTTGTGGTATTTCAATCGCAACAACGGGTTGAGCTTTTCCTGATCGAGTTCGTCCACACCCTCGTTCACGTAGTGGGTCAAGACAAAATCGAGGAATATCTGCTGCTTTGAGCCGAACTGGTCTCGGATGATGTGTCGCGCACGGGTTGCCCGCACTTCACGGCTCTCCGGCGGCAGCGCATACGCCACGTGGGCCAGCACGTCGAAGAGATCGCTGTTCTCCGCATCGATAATCCGCTGCATCTCGTCCAATTGCTCGCGGCCGAACCCCTTCTCCGCGAGGGCCTCCAGCAGCTTCTTCCGCGTGGCGGGATCGCTCCACAGCGCCCGCAGCTCGGCTTCGTCTTTGAAGAAATCCGGCAGCTTGCCAAAGAGCGCTTCCATGAATTGCCGGGCGGACATGGGGGTGCCGTCGGGGTGCCAGAAGGTCGTGCTCATCATGTGCTGGACGCTGCGGGCCTTGCCATCGGCCAGTTTCACCTTGATGGGCTTTCGCGGCGCCTTCTCGTCCCCATCCTCTCCCCCATTTTCAGGCTCCTCGGCGACGCGGGGCCCGCGCACCTGGGGCTGTTCGGCTTCGGGCTCCAGTGGCTCGCCGTCCCACTCGGGATCCATGAAATGGTGGTGGGCCTTCACGAAGTCGTAGATCGTGAAGTAATCCTTGCCGTCGTAGAGCCGCGTGCCGCGCCCGATGATCTGTTTGAACTCGATCATGGAGCGCACGGGACGCATCAGCACAATATTGCGGATGTTCCGCGCGTCCACGCCCGTGGAAAGCTTCTGTGAGGTGGTCAGGATCGTGGGGATGGTCTTCTCGTTGTCCTGGAAGTCCCGCAGGTGCTGTTCGCCGAGCGCTCCGTCGTTCGCCGTGACCCGCTGGCAGTAGTTGGGGTCGGAGACCGACTTCATCTGGTTGACGAGGTCGCGCACGGCCAGGGCGTGCTCCTGGGTGGCGCAGAAGATGATGGTTTTTTCGCGCGGGTTGGCTTGGTCCAGGAAGATCTGCACGCGCTTCTTCTCCCGCTCCATGATCTCGATGACGCGGTTAAAGTCCGGCTCTTCATAGCGCTTGCCCGCCTCGATCTCCCCTTCGATCAAGGTGTCGTCGGGCGTGTAGACATACTCGTCCAGCGTCGTGGCGATCTGCTTCACCTTGAAAGGCGTGAGAAAGCCGTCGTTGATGCCTTCCTTCAGGGAATAGATGTAGACCGGATCGCCAAAATAGCGGTAGGTGTCGGTGTTGCCCTGGCGCTTCGGTGTCGCCGTCAGGCCGAGCTGCACCGCCGGCCCGAAGTACGCCAGGATGTCCCGCCACGTGCTCTCGTCATTCGCACCGCCCCGGTGGCACTCGTCGATGATGATGAAGTCAAAGAAGTCCGGCGGGTAATCGCCAAAGTACGGCGAAGGCTGCCCGTCCTTCGGCGGGCCGCTCATGAAAGTCTGGAAGATGGTGAAGAAGATGCTGCCATTCTTCGGCACCCGCCCCTTCTTGCGAATGGCCTCCGGCTCGATTCTTACCAGCGCATCTTCGTCAAAAGCCGAGAAGGCATTAAAGGCCTGATTCGCAAGGATATTCCGATCCGCCAGGAACAGGATACGAGGACGACGCAATGGCGCTTTTTCGTTGTCCATTGTCAATGGTCCATTGTCAATTGAAGAAAGGCTCCAGCGTGCGTGAAAGAGCTTCCACGCGATCTGGAAGGCGATGAAGGTCTTTCCTGTGCCCGTGGCCAGCGTCAGGAGGATACGCTCCTCCCCGTTCGCCACCGCCTCCAGCACCCGCTCGATGGCGATGTCCTGGTAGTAGCGACTCGGGTGGGAGCCGCCCTTGTCTTCAAAGGGGATGGCCGCGAAGCGATCGCGCCAGGCGTTGGCGTGGGCAAAGGTGCGGTTCCAGAGTTCATCCGGCGTGGGCCAGGCGGACACCGCGCCCTCGTCGCCCGACTCCAGATCGATTTCATAGAGCCCCTGGCCATTGCTCGCATAGGCGAAGCGCAGCGCCAGCTTGCCGCCGTAATCCTTCGCCTGGGCCACGCCCTCCGTAAGGGCCTTGCCCCACGCCTTCGCCTCCAGCACCGCCAGCTTCGTGTTGCGATATTCCAGCACATAGTCGGCGGTCAGGGCTTTGCCGCGACGTCCCGGACCCTCGATGCGCCCGTGGGTGATGTGGTACTCCCGGCGGACGCGGCTCCCCGGCACTACGCCCCAGCCCGCCGCCGCCAGGGCCGGGTCAATGTGTTCCGCGCGGGTCTCCGCTTCGTTTAGATGCTGTTCCACCCCCGTTGGGCCTCCCATGTTGAACGATGCTACCGTCTTCGATTGACAATGAAGTACCGAAAGGATACACCGGATGCTCGGCGCTTTTCACGTTGCTCCCAGTCTTCGAGTCCGGCCGAAAGTGGCTTAAGAGGCTGTCGGACTTTGGCCTTTTTCGACACAAAAGCTCACATTCGTGTAACTTGCCATGCATCGTATTTTGATTATGGGTCGTCTTGCCCGGATTTTCCTCCAGAATGCCACAGAAATTGCCATTTAAGCCGAGTAAATATTCTGCGATATCGAATATCTCTCAGCTCTCTTACACAAATGTAGGAAAAAATGCAAAGTCCGACAGCCTCTTAAGCTTTCAGCTTGAGGTAGCGCCCGCCCGAGCGGCCAGCGGGCCCGTTGATTCCTTTAAGGACTGCGGTCACCGAAAAACTTTGACGGGCTCATTGATGATTGAAATGGGTCCTGCCTCAAGCTGAAAGCTTAAGCCACCTTCGGCGCTCGATGTTTGGTTAAGGAGCTTGTGAGTGCCCGCAGCTTTTGGAACTGCCGCAGGGGCCAGGGAAATGCGCGTTGCGGCCTGAAACCACAGCCGGGGTCCGCCGAAGGCGGATGCCACATTCTCTCTTGCATTTCAGATTTCCGGGGGCTTCGTGTTTCCCAGTTGGGCCAGATCCGATGTTATGCGTTCCATGACCTTGCGAAGGTGCTGGAGTTTAACGGTGGTTTGAGAATACTGTGCATCCTCACCCGCGTCGGCATACCGGAAGGAAAAACCTTTTTCATCGTAGTGCGAAAACTCCTGCATCCGCTCGATGACCGCGGGATGGAGTGCTTTCCCAGTCTGCTGCTTTGCCCGCTCGTTGGCCTGCTTGATCAAGCTTTCCAGGTCATGGCTCTTTGGATTCGACTGGGTCGCCCATTTCAAATACAGTTCCAGGCTGTGCCGGTAAAGGTGCAGTATCGGCGCGGCGATTTCCCAGGAGGTTTCGTCACGGTTCAGCGCTTCTTGCACCAGTATATCCGCCGCGCTCTTGTAGGCCAGGGCCATGCTTTCGTGCGTATACGCATCGGAGCCTCCAAGCATCAACACCTTACTCGCGCCGACCTCAAAATCCTCGTCAAAGCCAAACAGGGGATCGTGAATGCTGTAACTTTTCTTCCTGGTCACGCGCCGGCCTCCTCCTCGTTATTCATTGTCAATTATCCATTGTCCATTGTCAATTGCAGCAGCGACTTCTTCAGTTCGTCCAGCGCCGCGATCTTGCGATGGCTGCGCATTTCGTCCCGAAGGGGCACAGCAGCATAGCCCAGGGCAACGCCCTGGGATAACGACAACAAAAAGAGTCAGCCCTGAAAGGGTCGAAGACGCGCCGTGGCGGGCGACGCAGCGATGGATAATCCGAAGGCTGTGCCGCCCTTTCAGGGCTCAACTAGGTGGGGCCCCATTTCCCAGGGCGTTGCCTTGGGCTTTGCTGCGCTGGCCCTTCGGGCCGAAGACCGGCAGTCCCTGCACTACTTTGAAGCAAAGGAGCTTGGGCATTCCTGCCCGAGACAGAGCCCGCGTTTGTGCCGGAAGGGCCCGTCGAGCGTGTCCAGTGAACTCCGCTCGCCAAAATCGTGACTCCCGTAAGACCGAGATGACCTGCACACACCGAATGCGCCTTCATGCCGGCGTGCGCCTTGCCTCAGGCATGAATGCCTAAGCCCCTTTGGGTCAATTACTCATTGAAAACGCTTCGTGCAACAGCGACTTCTTCAGCTCGTCCAGCGCGGCGATCTTGCGCTGGTAGATGGATTCGAGGCGATCACTACACTCGAAGGCAGAATCCAGTCGTTCAACAATCTCAGCCTGCACCTGAATTGGTGGTATGAGATGGTAAAACTCGCGCTGTTTGGTAATTGGAACTTGGTTTCGCGTGGACTGGCGCATCACCGTAAGGTATTGACTCTTGAATTCGTTCGAACGCATAAAATGCGCAAGATACTCCGCAAGAACAAAGTCTGGGTTACAGCGGTAGTAGGTCAAAGAAGTTCCCAGAATGACCTTCTCCTCGTCTGTAGTCAGGATAGCGACTGGGCCAACAGTCGCGTTATGCGCGAATAGCACGTCTCCATTTATCGCTATGCCCTTGCGAAGCTTCGCCGCCTGCATCGCCGAGAGGTATTTCGCTCGGCTCATCTGAACTCGTTCCTTGAGAATGCAGTTCGCCGATATATAGGGTAGGGTACTCCAGTCGATATAAATTCTTCTTTCCTCGGATAGTCACTTCCGTGATTTCCATCCAAGTGACCTTCGATCCAGTTTTTTTGTAGAAGAGTTTCCAATGTCAATTCCACCCACCCCTCGCCGCGCCCTTCGGCTACGCTCTGGGATCCCTGGGTGAAGACGGCGTTGAGGTGGCTTTCGAAGAGGGCGCGGGCGTTCTGGAGGTTCTTTTCGGCGTTGGCCCGGGCGGTGGCGATGCCCGCAAAGGCTTCGTCGAGGAAGGCCACGATCCGCTGCTGTTCGGCGAGCGGGGGGACAGGGATGGGATATGATTCAATGAATTCTTTCGCTACACGCTTATGGCCTACGGCACCGGTCATCTTCGCCGCACCCTCGTCACGAAAAGACTGTTGAGATAGGCAATAGTACAACCAGTCCTTGCTCAACGTTTGGATCGGGCGAAATACGATGTATTCGCTGGAGCCGAAACCTACACCGTTTGTCAGGTTGCTTGCGATGCCCAGCTTTCCATTCTCAAAGCAAGGTGTGATCTTCGCAAGAAGTACATCACCATCAGCGAAGTAGGTATAACTGCCAGCCACCTCTCCGAATGGACGCGTCTGAATAGGCACAAACAGTTTCTGGTCAATTCCCATATCTTCCATGGGAACGAAAGAAACCGGATCAGCCTCCGAGACTCTGGCGCGTGCCTCCGACTTTGGAGGACGAATCTGACAGACTTCCCGCAGCGTCTTCACCTCCCACCCCGGCTTCACAGCAGCCCCCGAATCGTGGCCAGGACTTCGGCGCTTTCCGCATCCAGCGCGGCGATTTCGTCGAGTATATCCTCCGGCGTGCGGTGGGCGACTACTTCGCCGCCGTTGGGGTTCTTCACCGACAAATCGAAGGTGTTTTGATCGATGGTGGCGGCGTCGATAGACCAGCTCTTGTCCGAGTCGGCTTTGGTCTTCTGCAGTTCCACGAACTCGGCGAGGTCGGCCTCGTTGAGGGGGTTGGTCTTGCCGAGGTTGCGGCCGGGGTCGAGCTGGTAGTACCAGATTTTTCGGGTGGGCGCGCCTTTCTCGAAGAAGAGGACGACGGTCTTGACGCCGGCCCCCTGAAAGGTGCCGCCGGGGCAATCGAGGATGGTGTGGAGGTTGCAGCTCTGAAGCAGTTCCTTGCGGAGGCTGACGGAGGCGTTGTCGGTGTTGGAGAGGAAGGTGTTCTTGATAACGATGCCCGCGCGGCCCCCGGCCCGGAGCATCTTGATGAAGTGCTGGAGGAAGAGGAAGGCGGTCTCGCTGGTGCGGATGGAAAAGTTCTGCTGGACCTCTTTGCGCTCTTTGCCGCCGAAGGGCGGATTGGCGAGGATGACGTCGAAGCGGTCTTTCTCCTGGATGTCGGCGCTGTTCTCCGTGAGGGTGTTCACGTGGAGGATGTTGGGCGCTTCGATGCCGTGGAGGATCATGTTCATGATGGCGATGACGTAGGCGAGCTTGTCCTTTTCCTTGCCGAAGAAGGTGCCGTTCTGCAGTTTCTTCAGGTCGCTGGTGCTGAGCTTTTTCGAGGCGCGGAGGTATTCGAAGGCCTCGCAGAGGAAGCCGGCGGAGCCCACGGCGCCGTCGTAGATCGTTTCGCCGATGTTCGGCGCGACCACCTGGACGATAGCGCGGATGAGGGGGCGGGGCGTGTAGTAGGAGCCGCCGTCGCGCCCGGCGTTGCCCATGTTGCCGATTTTCTCTTCGTAGAGGTAGCTCAGCTCGTGCTTTTCGGCTTGGGACTGAAAGCGGAGCTCGTCGACGAGCTCCAGGATCTCGCGGAGGTTGTAGCCGCTGTTGATCTCGTTTTTCGTCTCGCTGAAGATCTCGCCGATCTTGTATTCGATGGTGTTGGGGCCGCTGGCGCGCTGCTTGAAGCCCTGGAGATAGGGAATGAGCTTCTGGTTCACGAAATCGCGGAGATCATCGCCAATGAGGGCCTTGTTGTGGTCGGGCTTGCCTTCGCCATCCTTCGGCACGGCCCAGCGCTCCCAGCGGAAGGGCTCGTCGAGGATGAAGCTGTATTTCTTCCCCTCCAGCGCGGCCTCCATGGCCTTTTCCTGCTCCAGGGTGTCGAGGTATTTCAGGAAGAGGATCCAGGAGGATTGCTCGGTGTATTTCAGGACGCCCCCGCCCTCGCGGCGGAGGATGTCGTCGATATTTCTAAAGGTCTGTTCGAACATGGATATCCGGATTCGGGTTGGTGATCGTGGGGACGGCGCGCTCCCTGCGGCGCGCCCGAAGCATAGCACCCAAGGCCCGCCGCGCTCCACTGGACGCCCAACGTCGCGCTGTCCATTTTGCGGAGAGATCGGCTACTATTTCGTCTGCAGCAATTCACTGAATTCGACAAGGAGCCAACGCCCCATGAGAATGTCCTCCCTCCTGCTCAGTCTTCTCCTGTTGATTGGCCTTCGGGCACCCGCCGAGGACGCCCCGGTCGATCTTTCCGGCTACACCTTCGACAAGGATATCGCCTACGGAACCCAGTCGCCGAAGCAGGTGCTGGATATCCTTTACCCCGCCGATCCGTCGGCTGCGGCGCGACCGGCGATCATTCATATTCATGGCGGGGGCTGGTATACGGGCGGGAAGGATGGGGACAGCACGTTGCGCCTTATGCATGCCTTTGCGGAGCGGGGTTATGTGGCGCTCTCCATCGCCTATCGCCTTTCGGACGAGGCCTTGTTTCCCGCTGCGGTGGAGGATTGCCGCCTGGCGGTGCGGTGGCTTCGGGCGAATGCGGCGAAGTATCGCGTGGACCCGGCGCACATAGGCGCCTTGGGCGGCTCGGCGGGCGGGCATCTTTCGGCCATGCTGGCGGTGTGTGGCGAGGAGAAGCGCTTTGACGGCGCGGGCGGATTGCTGGAGTTTTCCAGTGCGATTCAGGCGGCCGTGCCGATCTGTCCGCCGATGGACCTGACCAAGCCTTTGTCGTTCACGCTGGGCGTGGCCAATGATGAGGCGGTCACGCGCTTTCTGGGCGGCACGCCGGAGCAGAAGGCTGACGAGGCGAAGTGGGCCTCGCCCGTTACCTACGTGCGCGCGGGTGTCCCCCCCATGCTCGTGATCCACGGCGATGCGGATCGCCGGGTGGAGTTGGTGCAGTCCACGGAGTTCGCGGCGAAGATGAAGGAGGTCGGGGCGGCGTTCGAGTTAATCGTGGTGCCGGGCGGGAAGCACGGTATGGGCGATGCGCGCAAGCCGGAGATGCTGGAGCGAATGATTGGGTTTTTTGATGGGCATCTGAAGCCCGCGAGGTGAATGATGGGGACAGCAGCCGATTGGCCCTTGTCGAATGATTTGTTCAGTAGACGTCCAGCCAATCGGAGGCTGTACCCCTGAAAATCGCTATGATGGCGTTTCGATCTTGCTGGCGCCGTTTCTCATGGGTACAGTTTCCGATTGGGCTTGCGACTCCACACGAAGGGTGCGTCGCGAGCCAATCGGCCACTGTCCCCCCTACTGTCCGAGTAGCTCCGTGCTGTGGTCCACGTGGCGGTGGAGCGGCAGGCGGAACTGGAAGTCGGTGGGCACGAGGGTTGGGTACTGGTTGTTGAAGCAGCCGAGGCAGAAATGCTCTTTGGGCGTTCCGGTGGCCCGCACCAGCGACTCGATGGGAAGATAGGCCAGCGAGTCCACGCCGAGGAACTCGCGTATTTCGTCAACGGTCATGTTGTGTGCGATGAGTCGGCTGGCGTTGGGCGTGTCAATGCCGTAGTGGCAGGAATTGATAATGGCGGGTGAGGAAATGCGGAAGTGGATTTCTTTCGCGCCGTGGTTGCGGAGCATCTTGATGATCTTCTTCGCGGTGGTGCCGCGCACGATGCTGTCGTCCACGAGGACGATACGTTTGCCTTCGATGGCGCTGCGGGCCGGATTCAGCTTGATTCGGACGCCGAAATCGCGGATACCCTGCTCGGGCTCGATGAAGGTGCGGCCCACGTAGTGGTTTCGGATGATGCCCATGTCGAAGGGAATGCCCGACTCGTGGGAATAGCCCAGCGCGGCGGGGTTGGAGGAGTCGGGCACCGCCATGACGACATCGGCTTCCACGGGCGCCACTTTGGCGAGCTCGCGGCCCATGTTCTTGCGCACTTCGTCGACGCTGGCGCCGAAGATATCGCTGTCGGGACGGGACACGTAGATATACTCGAAAATACACTGTTTTCTAACGGTCGGCTCAAAGGGATACTGGCTGTGGATGCCATGGCGGTTGATGGTCACCACTTCGCCCGGCTGTATCTCGCGGATACGCTCGGCGTCGATGATGTCCAAGGCGCAGGTCTCGCTGGCGACGATGTAGGCCCCGTCGAGGCGGCCCAGCCAGAGGGGGCGGAATCCGTGGGGATCGCGCGCGGCCACGATTTCGTCGCCGTTCATGACGAGCACGGAATAAGCGCCGAGGACTTCCTTGAGCGCCTCGATCACGCATTCGGTGAAGGTCTCGCCTTTGGAGCGCGAGATCTGATGGATGATCACTTCGCTGTCGGTGGTGGACTGAAAGATTGCGCCGCCTTCTTCGAGGGTCTCACGGAGGTAGCCGGCGTTCACCAGGTTGCCGTTGTGCCCCACGGCCATGGAACCCCGGGCATAGTCCACCACGAGGGGCTGGACGTTGCGGAGGTTGTTGCTGCCGAAGGTGGAGTAGCGCACATGGCCGATGCCCTGGCTGCCCTTCACCCGGGCGAGCTTGTGGGGCTTGAAGACGTCCGCCACCAAACCGACGCCGCGATGGGCCGTGAGGATGCCGTCTTTCGCGCAGACGATACCCGCGCCCTCCTGCCCACGGTGCTGCAGCGAATAGAGACCGAGGTAGATCAGGCGCGCCGCTTCGGCGTGACCATAGACACCGAACACGCCGCACTCATCGCGGACCTGGTCGTCATCATCCCACCCGAAAGGACGGGGCTGATACTGCGGCGGGGGATTGTCGATGAGGGCAGCGAGCTGCGCGGAATCCATGGATTTAGAGGTCCTTCTTGCCGGTCAACAAGGTGTAGGCTTCGAAGTATTTCTCGCGGGTCTTCGCTACCACCTCGTCCGGAAGGGGCGGCTGCGGAGAGTTCTTGTCCCATCCCGTCGAAGACAGGTAGTCGCGCACAAACTGCTTGTCAAAACTGGGCTGGCTCACGCCGGCCTTGTAGGTGGCCGCGGGCCAGAAGCGAGAGGAGTCGGGCGTGAGCACTTCGTCCGCCAGAATCAGGTCGCCGTCGAGCACGCCAAATTCGAACTTCGTATCGCAGAGGATAATTCCGCGCTCCGCCGCCACATCCCGACCGCGCTCGTATACCCGGAGGGCGGCTTCGGAGGCCTTGGCATTCCAATCGGCACCGATGATCTCACCGGCCCGCTCGGGGCTGATGTTAATGTCGTGGCCATCGGATTCTTTTGTCGCGGGCGTGTAGATGGGCTGCTCCAGCTTGCTCGATTCCACCAACCCAGCGGGGAGGGGAATATCGCAGACGGTGCCCTTCTTCTGGTACTCGCTCAGGCCGCTGCCGGCCAGGTAACCGCGAATCACGAATTCGACCGGAAACATCGCGCACTTCTTCACTAACATCGAGCGCCCGTCAAACATTTCCGGGTGGGCTTGAAACTCGGCGGGAAAATCCTTGAGGTCCGCAGAGATGAGGTGGTTCTTGACCACCCCTTCCATCTGCTCAAACCAGAACAAGGAGATCTGGGTGAGAATCTTGCCCTTGTCGGGGATGCCCACGGGGTTGACCCAGTCGAAGGCGGAAATCCGGTCGGTGGCGACCAGGAGCAGGGAATCGCCCAGGTCGTACAGGTCGCGAACTTTTCCCCGGGAGTCCGGCTCCCGATCAGGCAACGAGGTCTCGCAAACGGCGTGGCTCATGCAAAAACTCCGAACGATTGAGATTAAAAGAAGGTGCCCTGCAAGTAGGGCTTATTGACTTCGAGGAGGTCATCCAGCAGCGCGCGGCAACCGGAGGCATTCGGGGTCAGGGGATTGAGCAGGAGCGCCTGAAAAGCGGCTTCCCGATCACCGGTCACGGCTGCCTGGACGGTCATGGTCTCGTAGGCCTTTACGTGCTGCATGAGGCCGCGGATGGAGGGGACTGGCGCGGCCTGGGGAATGGCTTTGGCGCCATCCTTGCCGATGATGGCGCTCACCTCGACGGACACGTCATCGTCGAAGGTGGGAATCGCGCCATTGTTTCGGCAACACACGATCTGGCGGTTCTGGCGATCGTTTTCGATACCGTCGATGAGGAAGAAAGCGGCCGTGGAGTAGTGTGCCCCGCCGCGCTTACCGAGTTCTTCGGGCTTCTCATTCAGGCTCGGATCGGCGTACTTCTTGAAGAGGGCCGCTTCGATTTCGAGTACATCCTCGCCGCGGGTCTTCGGCTTGGACTTGATGGTCTCCAGCACGGTGTCCGTGGAGTAGAAGTATTGGAGGTAATAGTTGCAGAACATGTTCAGGCTCGTCATGGCGCCGATCATGTTGTTGCGCGTGATTTCATGTTCCCACTCGGAACGGGCGTTCTCGAAGAACTTCTCCAGCACGCCGGCGGTAACATCTTCGCCCTTGCGCTTGAACTGGCGGACCCAGCTCAGGTGGTTCAGGCCGACATAATCGAGTTCGATGTCGGAGACTTCGCCGCCGAAATACTTGATGGTTTCCATGATCATGCCGATGGGCACATTGCAGAGCCCCACGCTCTTGATCGTGCTGTGCTTGAGCACGGCCTCGGTGACAATACCGGCGGGATTGGTGAAGTTAAGGAGGTAACCTTCCGGCGCGAGCTCTTCCATGGCCTTGGCCACGTCGAGGATGCGGGGGATGGTCCGGATGGCGCAGGCAAAGCCGCCGACGCCGGTGGTCTCCTGGCCGATGATGTTGTGGCGCAGGCCGAGGCGCTCGTCTTCGATGCGGGCCTGCATCTGGCCGACGCGGATCTGGGTGATGACGTACTTCGCGCCGGCCACCGCTTCGCGCATGTTGGTCGTTTCGTGGACCGAGAAGGGATTGCCGTGTTTCGCGGCCATGCGGCGGGCGAAATCGGCGTTGATCTTGAGGCGAGCCGCATCGAGATCCATCATCCAGACTTCTTTGACGGGGATGGATTCGAGGCGCGAGAAGAGGCCGTCGAGGAGTTCCGGGGTATAGGAACTGCCGCCACCGATAATGGTAAACTTCATGGGGAGCACTTTCGAGAGGGTTTGATTACGCGGACGTCAAGGGAATCGGACCAGGAAATGTGCGTTGCCGTGGCAGCCAGCCTCGGAATCACCGACAACGCCGGGATCATAGCCGAAACACGGTGCTCAAGTCAATTTTTCGAGGGGTTTTGGGGTGCTCTAAAGGGGGATTCGGGGTTAAAAATCGGGTAATCCGTGGGAAAAAATCCGGGATAGCTGGACTTTTTCACCTTGCTCAGGTTATCGTTTATATGCGCCAGTGGTGAAACGGTTTCCGCTTGGCGGCATGGTGTCGGGCTATGGCCCCGCATCCGCTCTACCGGCGGACGGAACGGACTGTAGACTATGAACAAGGATATTACTGGACCTTGGTTCTTTCTCAGATATTAGGCATTGCCCTGTTGGTCCCCTTTTTTGGATGGGCGATCTATCTCCTTAGAAGGCGCTTTCAGTATTACGAAGAAAACTCCCTGGCCCTGGAAGTCATCACGGCGGGTGCCCTCGGCATATTTCTCTGGATCGAGGTAACGATTCTTCGCTACGCCCTGGACGGCCAGATTTTACTCTACCTCGCGGCCATTCTGGGGCTCAGTGTCTCCACCTTCGCCCTTTATGCGCACGTCCTCATCTCCCTGGCCTCCCGCATTGTAGTCGATATGGTTTCACCCCGGGGGGAATCGGCGGCCTACCAGCCCCGTTTTGGCCCCGTAGACGCGCTGGAACGGGAAGAGGATTATGAAGGGGCCCTTCAGGAATACCTGGTGCTTGCCCGCATCTACCCCCGCAATTTCGAGGTCCTGAGCCGCACGGGACGGGTCCAGGAAGTCCTGGAGCAACCTGAAGAAGCCGCCATCTGGTATCAGCGCGCCCGCAAGCGGGCCTCGCGCGCCGATGAGGCCTTGCTGGCGGTCAACCACCTCTGCGCCCTCTACGACGGCGAACTCGGGCAGCCCGACCTGGCCGATGAGCAATTGGCCCTCTTCATCCAGGAATACCCGGATTCCCCCGACCGCGAGATTGTGGTGGAGCGCCTGGAACGCCGGGCCCATCGGGAAGGCTTCACTCTCTCATCCCTCTTGGAAGCCCTCGAAGAGAATCCCCTCGCCCGAGCGGCCATCGAGGAAACGTTGCCGGAAACACGACAGGCCATCGAGTTGGTGACCCTGGAAACCGCCGGTGCCGCCGAACCGGACGTCCCGGAAGCTGCCCCGGCTCGGCCGCGAAGGCCCAGTGGCATTGGCCTGGAGTCCATGGAGCACCTCGCCGCTTCGGAAAGTACCGCCCCGCGCACCAACGGCCAGCACCCCGCCAAGCCGGGAGAGACGGCGAGGCGAGATTCCGGGATTCAAAAGCTGGGGCTCGAATCTCTGGAGACGCTCCCCTCGGAATCGCCACCCGCCGCGCCCCTCGCTCGCGACAGCAAGATCGGGATATCCCTCGAATCTATGGATTCGTGACGGGATCTGCGGGCGCAACCTGGCCCGTGCCGCCGTTTTCAAGCTGCGTCCGGATGATGAGCTTCTCGCCACCCACGCGACGAGCGAGATCGATGACCGCGATGAAGCTCTTGTAGTCGGACTTTTCATCCGCACTGAGGGCGAGCCGGGCATCGGGCTCCTTCGCGAGGAGTGCCTTCATTTCGCGTTCGAGGACCTCCAGAGTGATTCCGGGCGTGTCCCGGAAGGTGATGGCCCCGGTATCCTGGATAAAAATTTCGTAGGGCACCTCCTGCTGCTCCGCCGAGGTGGCGGCCGCAGGCAGGGTGATGTCGATGCCCGCACTGTTACGGAACACGGTCGACACCATGAAGAAGATGAGCAGAAGGAACATGACGTCGATCAGGGACGCCAGATTGATGCTGGGGCGACGGGGGCGATTCGCCCGACCAAAGGCCTGGTTCATGGGAAAACATCCGTAACGGCTTGGAGTCAGGGTACGGCGGCGAAAAGCGCCTCGCACCCGATTATTGTAGGTCAGGCGCGGCGCGGGGGGCAAGTGCCAAAGCTGCGCATTTCACCGGATGTTTGCTAAAACGTTACAAATAGGGTAAACTTCGGACGATTAGGGTTGGACTGGTTAACGGGAAGTCAGACCAAGTCAGGGGTAAGAAGTGCAACATTTTCGTGTTTGTGTAACCGATGACTGCGACGACGAGAACGCGTTGCTCTGCACCGGTTTACGCTTGAACAATTACGAAACATTGACCGCGCGAACGGGGCTCGAAGCGCTTGAAATCTGCCGGAACAACCCGGTGGATGTTTTGCTGCTTGACGTCGGCCTCCCGGATATTGACGGGTACGAAGTTTGCCGTCAGTTGAAAGCGGATGAGCGCACGAAGCATATTCCCGTTGTGTTCATTACCGCCCACAGCGAGGCGGAAAATGTAATTCACGGGTATAATTTAGGTGCGGTCGATTACATCGCCAAACCCTACAATCTGCCCATAATAATGATACGGATCGAGGCAATAATGAGAACTCAGCAGTCCCGCGATGAACTTATATCGGCAGGCGACCTCATCGACACAGCCTACACCGATCACCTGACCGGATTGCGGAATAGCCGTTTCCTCCTCGAACGCCTCCAGGAAGAAATCGAAAAAGCCCATCGCTACGATTATCCGGTTTCCTGCGTCGTTCTGGACGTGGACGAGATGAAGCCCCTCGAAGGCGAAAATGGCACCGCCAGTCTGGACGACGTACTCGTCGAAATCGCCATGGCCATGCGCAATGCCTCTCGCAACTATGACATTCTGGCGCGCTACGATGGCGCCATGTTTGCTGCGGTCCTCCCCCACGCCCTGCTGGATGAAGCCATCCACTACGCCAAGAAGATCTACGACGAGATCAGCTCTATCACCTTTAACGACCCCTGCTGTCCCACGCTGGCGCACCTTCGCTTCGGCGTGGTGTCCTGCCGCAACGGCAGTGCCATCGGAGCGGACCATATCCTCGGCGAAGCCATGCAGGGCCTTTTCAAGGCCAAGAGCTGCGAGGGCAAGCGGCTTTTTGCCAAAGACCTGAACGACAAGTCTGAGTCGAGCTTTTAGGGGTCTGAATATCGGATCTTGGACATTCCTGTCCGAGACAAATCACACGTCAGTGCCAGCGGGCACTGCGAGCTTGTGTGTTGATTTCGCCTCGCCAAAAACGTGATATTTCGTCCCACGGCAATCGCTGCAGATAGCAAATGCGCTCCCACGCCGGAACGTGCCTTGCCTCGGACAGGAATGTCCGAGATCCTCTGGTGCGGATCGTTTGAAATGTCAAGCCCCTCACCCCAGGTGCTTGAAGGCCTTCTGGCCGATGTCCGTGCGAAACTGCATGCCCTCGAAGGCAATCTCTTTCACGCCCGCGTAAGCATGATCCAGGGCATCCTGGAGGTCTTTCCCCAGCGCGCTTACGGCAAGCACACGTCCGCCCTGGGTCACGAGCTGGCCATCGGCATCGCGCGTGCCCGCATGGAAGACCGTGACGCCGTCAATCGCATCCGCCGCCTCAATTCCCGTGATGGGCAGCCCCTTCGCGTAGTCGCCCGGATAGCCGCCACTGGCGAGCACCACGGCCGCACAGGGATTGGGGGTGTAGGCCAGATCAATCTGGTCCAACGTTCCAAGGCAGCAGGCCTCGGCCACGTCGACCAGATCGGTCGTGAGGCGAGGCAGTACCACCTGGGTCTCCGGGTCGCCGAAGCGGCAGTTGAACTCCACGACTTTCGGGCCGTCTTTCGTGATCATCAGGCCGGCATAGAGCACGCCGATGTAGGGTGAGCCATCCGACGCCATGCCATCCACGCAGGGCTGGAGCACGGTGCGCTGTATCTCCTCCATCAACGCGGGCGTGACCACCGGCGCGGGCGAATAGGCACCCATGCCGCCCGTATTCGGCCCCTGATCGCCATCGTAGGCCGCCTTGTGATCCTGACTCGACGCCATGGGAATGACCGTCTTTCCATCGCAGAACGCGAGGATGGAGGCCTCCTCCCCTTCCAGGAAGGCCTCGATGATAATCTGGCTGCCCGCCGAACCAAATACGTTGCCCACCATGGCATCGTCGATGGCGCGCAGGGCTTCTTCGCGCTCAAAGGCCACGGTCACGCCTTTGCCCGCGGCGAGCCCATCAGCCTTCACCACCAGCGGCAAGCCGATCTCGTCCACATAGGCTCGGGCCGCGTCCGCGTCCGTGAAGGCGCGGTAGGCGGCCGTCGGGATGTTGTGGCGCTCCATGAATTCTTTCGCGAAGGTCTTGCTGGCTTCCAGGCGCGCAGCCGCCTGGCATGGCCCAAAGACGAGGGCACCGGAATCGGCGAGACCGTCGACAACCCCGGCGGCGAGGGGCGCTTCGGGTCCTACGAGCACCAGGGCGATGGACTTCTCGGCGATGAGGGCTTTCAGCGCGGGGACATCTTCCTGGCCCACGGCCGCGCAACTTCCTTTGGGCAGGGCCGCCATGCCGGGGTTGCCCGGTGCGCAGAAGACGTGATCGACCCGATTGCTCTGAGCCGCCTTCCAGGCCATGGCATGCTCGCGTCCACCGCTGCCGAGAATGAGAATGTTCATGGGTACTTCCTTTGAAATGGGCATGGCCGCGAGGCGCGGCCATGAATTATGGAGTTAACTTTAAGATTTAAGCTTCCGGGGGGACGGTGCTCGCCAGATACGCTGCAATCTCGCCGTCGTACTCCGTCGTAAGGGCGAAGGCCTCCTGGGCGAGACGGTAGCGGCTGGTGAAGGGCACTTCACCTTCCATCGCCCGGAGCTCGTGCATGACGGACGCATAGCGCTCGGGATTGACGACGCAAGTGACAAAGCGAAAGTTTTTCGCCGCCGACCGGATCATGGCGATGCCTCCGATATCGGTCTGGTCGAGGACGTCCTCCGTAGTCGCGCCCGGCTGGGCGATGATGTCGGCGATCGGTCGGATATTGACCACCAGCATGTCCACCCAGTGCATATCGTAGGCCTGCATCTGCTCGCAGTGGAGCTTGTTGTCCCGGAGCCCGAGCAGGCCCGCGTGGACCTTGGAATGAAGGGACTTCACACGGCCGCCCATCATCTCGGGAACACCCGTGTACTCTTCGATACTTGCCGCCTCGATTCCCGCTTCGCGGAGCACCGTCAGCGTACCGGAGGTGCTGATCAGCTCGACGCCCATGCCGCGCAGGAGCTCCGCGAGCTCGATAATGCCCGTCTTGTCGAAGCAACTTAAGATGGCCCGTCGTACCTTGGGCATGCCATTTCCTCCAGGAGCGCGGACACCGCGTCACCCGTGTTTTTGAATACATTAAAAAAGGGAAGCAAATGATACGGCAATTACGCCATAATGTCGAATTATTTCGGGACTTTCCCGCTGGCGGGAACCGGAGACGCCCTATGGGTCCCCGTTTTCCTGTTCGCCAATCGAAAAGTTCCTCACCGGAGAACGCGGGATGAAACGTCGAACTAAGATCACGATTGCCGCTCTTGCACTGTTTACATTCCTCATTCTTCCTCTGGGAGCCTGGATTGCCGTGGGCGTAGCCTCAACATCCGGCGTCGCAACGCCACCCTATACCGTCCTTTCTGAGCACGATGGCTACGAAATCCGCGAGTACTCCCCGCAAATCGTTGCCGAAGTGATCGTGGAAGGCGACTTCGAGGCGTCGCTCAACCGGGGCTTCAGGAAACTCGCTGGATTTATCTTCGGCGACAACACCGCGCCATCGGGTGCCGGCGATTCCCAGGCCATCGATATGACAGCCCCTGTCCTCGAAGAGGTCGCCACGTCGTCCCCCATCGCTATGACGGCCCCCGTGCTGGAGGCGGCGGCGGCCGGTGACAAACGCAAGGTAACCTTTGTGATGCCCGCGGAATACACCATGGCGACGATCCCCAAGCCCAACGATCCCGACGTACGGCTGGTGGAAATACCCGCGCGGCGCTATGCTGCCAGCCGCTTTTCCGGCTGGGTGGACGCGGAAAAGGCTGAGCAGATGAAAGCCCGACTCCTGGACGATCTGACGCGCGACAAGCAGGCATCCGAAGGAGTACCGGCGCTCGCCCAGTACGATCCTCCCTGGACACCGCCCTTCATGCGAAGAAACGAGATCCTCGTGCCCCTTTCCGCGCCGGGCCTTTCCTCTCCATAATGCCGGACCAGTGGTGGGGCTCGGTGCCCTACTCCCCACTCTCGTCTTCAAGGGCTTCCCGGATCTTCCTGGCAAATGTGTCCATGGTGAAGGGCTTCTGCAGGAAATGAACGCCATCCTCTAGCGCCCCCTGGTGGGCGATGACATCGGCAGTGTAGCCCGACATGAAGAGGAACTTAAGCTCGGGCCGCAGCGCTTTGAGCCGCAATGAGAGGTCTCTGCCGTTCATTTCCGGCATGATCACGTCGGTGATGAGCAGATCGATTCTATCGGGAAAGGCTACGGCGGCACTGAGGGCCTGGGTTGGCCCGTTGGCGGCGATGACCACATAGCCCAGGCGCTCCAACAGCCGTCGCCCGAGTTCGAGCAGGCCGACCTCATCCTCCACGAGCAATACTGTTTCTACACCCCCGTGCGGTCCAATCGCCTTCTGGGGCGCATTTGCGAGTTCGCCGGGCCAAGTGAAGCACGGCAGGTAAATCTGGAAGGTAGTACCCTGTCCCGGTTCGCTGTATACACTGATGAAACCATCGTTCTGCTTCACGATCCCGTATACCGTTGACAGACCGAGCCCCGTCCCGCTTCCGAGGGGCTTGGTGGTGAAAAAAGGCTCGAAGATCTGCGCCTGAACTTCCTTCGTCATGCCGCATCCATCGTCGCTGACCGAGATCAGCGCGAAGTCCCCCGGGGCAGACCCAGGATGCTGATCGCAGTACTCCGTATCCAGCCGGACCCGCTCCGTCTCAATAACCAGTCGGCCCACGCCCTGAATCGCGTCACGGGCGTTGACCGCGAGGTTGGCGAGAATCTGATC
Organism: Candidatus Hydrogenedentales bacterium; assembly: GCA_942492815.1. Taxonomy (GTDB): domain Bacteria; phylum Hydrogenedentota; class Hydrogenedentia; order Hydrogenedentales; family JAEUWI01; genus JAEUWI01. Next base: position 2,994,223 of record OW818658.1, read on the forward strand.
GATCTGGTTCGGGTCCATGCGGACGTTCCACAGGTCTTTTCCGGGCTTCCAGACGATCTCGATGTCTTCACCAATCAGGCGACCCAGCATTTTGAGGATGCTCGTTACGATGTCGTTCAACTGGAGCACTTCCGGCACGATGGTCTGTCTACGGGCGAAAGCCAGCAACTGCCTCGTCAGTTCCGCCGAGTGCCTCGCCGCAGTCTGTACCTGGCGCAGCTCCCGGACCGCGGGGTGCTCTTCCGGCAACGATTCAATGGCCATATCGGTAAATCCGAGTATCACGCCGAGCATGTTATTAAAATCGTGGGCCACGCCGCCCGCAAGCCGGCCGATGGCATCCATCTTCTGGGCTTGACGGAGCTGTATCTCAAGCCTCTCTCGGTCGGCTTCCGCGCGCCTGCGGCCGGTTATTTCCTGCGCTATGCCGCCGACCGACACCACAGTGCCCCGTGGATCAAACAGGGGGAAAAGCAACGTGCTGAAGTCGCGGGTGACCCCATCGCTTTCGAACTGATCTTCCACCACGGAGGGTATCCGGCTGTCAATGACCTGCCGCGTGCGCTCTATGAAAAGATCGGCCGTCTTCTTTGGGAGCACTTCCGAAAGCAACTTCCCATCGAGTGCCCCCCTTTCGACCCCGAGGAACTCGCAGACCGCGTTGCTGGCGACAAGATATCGACCGTCGAGATCGAGCTCGGTAATGAGAAGGGGACTGAAATCCAGAATACCCTGGAGCCGCGCGCTCAGCGCCCGGAGCTCCTGCTCGGCCCTCAGCCGTTCGGTGATATCCCTGAAGTAGACCGCCAGACCTTCCTCGGAGGGGTAGGCACGCACATCAATCCAGCGCGCAAGAGGTTCGTAGAAGAGTTCGAACTCGACGGTGCAATTCTCGCGGAGCGCGCGGGCGTAATTCGCCTCAAGATCGCTCCCCACGAGTTCGGGGAAAATCTGGCCCGACGCCCTCCCGATCATGTCTTCCTTCCTGCGCCCAAGAAGGCGTTCCGCTTCCTGATTCACGTAGGTGAAGCGCCATTTCCTGTCGAGGGTATAAAAAGCGTCCGTGATGCTTTCCAGCGTCCGCGCCAGCCGCGCTTCGTTCATCTTGCTGTCGTGCACATCCGCCGCCGTCCCATACCAGCGCACGAGATTGCCAACCTCGTCGAGAATTGGAACCGCCTTCGTCTGGTGCCAGCGACAGGTCCCATCATGGCGCATAAGGCGCAGCTCGTGCGTACAGGGTTTGACGGATCGAACGGCGGACTCCCAGACCTCCAGATAACGGGACAAGTCATCGGGGTGGAGCGCATCCAGCCAGTACCTCCCAGGCGAGGCCGCGTGCGCTTTTCCCGTATAGGAGGAAAGGGCCCGATTGGCAAAATCGACCTCTCCCCCGGGGGCCGCCGTCCATACGATGAGGGGCATGGCATCGGCAAGCTGGTGGAATTGTTCCTGACTTCGGGCAAGGGTAGACTCGAACTGCTTTTGCTCGTCTATGTCCTGCAGCGCGCCCTGCACGCGGATGATCCGGCCTTCGTCGTCCCGGACCGCCTGGCCTATGGCCCGTACCCATATATGGCGGTCACGGCGGGTGATCAGCTCAAGCTCGAGGTCGTAGGGGGTTCCCTGCTCTGCACAGGCGAAGAAGGCCGCCGCCACCCGCTCCCGCGATCCTGGGGCGTACGTGGAGATGGCCTCATCCACGCGAAGCAACTCGCCTTCCGGCGCTTCGAGGATGGCGCGCGCTTCTTCGGACCAGGTCACAATCCCATCGGGCAGGTCTACGATCCAACCGCCAATTCTCGCCGCACGGCCGGCTATTCTCAGCAGCGCCTCGCTCTTCTTCAGTGCTTCTTCGGAGCGCTTGCGCTCGGTAATATCGCGCACCACGCTGACGACGCCGGTCTTCCAGCCGCGGTAGATATCGATGGGCCGGACCGTAATCTCGGTCTGAATCACCACCCCATCCTTTCGACGCATGGGAAACTCCGCCTGGTAGGGCCGCCCCATCGCCAGCGGCAGGGCACTTTCCAAACCGAACTTCGCGTAGAGTGTTTCGTCCACGTGGATCAGCCGGGTACTCTGCCCCTGCAGTTCGGCCTGGGTGTATCCGAATACCGGAATTACCGCGGAGTTGGAGCGAACGATGCTGCGCGTATCGTAATCGATCACCAGCACAGCCTCGCTCATGCTGTCAAAGGTTCGCTCGAGAAGATTCTTGGCATTGATCAACTCTTCTCTAGCCCGCTGGCGTTCGGTAATGTCCGTCGCCTGCACTATAAAATACATCAGGGTGCCGGCACGATCCTTCACGGCGGTTACCGCCGCCTCGGCGATCCGCACCTCCCCCGATTCTGTCTGAAACTCGTCGATGCTGAGCACCGGAGCATTCGTGCGCGTTGCCGCATCGAGGCGCTTGGGCCAGTTGGTACGCATGGCCGGCAGATCGCGCCACCAGATCGTTTCCCAGAAATACTTTCCGACCACCTCTCCACGGGAGACGCCTCCAACCCGAAGGGGCAAATCGTTGATCTCCAGCAATTTGCCTTCGGGTGACAGCAGCGCCATGAACTGGAATTGTTGATTGAACACCGTACGGAAGCGATGTCCCTCCTCGAACAGCGCATTGGCCGTCCGCTGCTGATCCGTATAGTCGTGGGTGATCCCCAGTACTTCCCGCACCTTGCCTGCGCTGTCCAGCATGGGCACACACTGAATCTGGAGGGCACGGGTACCGATGTCGGGCAGGTCGAGTATTACATCAAGTGATTGCGTCGTACCGGTGGCCAGGGCCAGACGCAGTGCGGGCAGATAGGGCTCCCAGACCTCGGGGGACCAGATTTCATCGTCCCGCCGACCCCGAAAATCCGAGGCCGGCCGCCCCGTGACCCGCCGTGTCGCCTCATTGATAAATTGAATGCGAAGATCCGTATCGTAAATCACCACCACGTCCGGTATGTGCTCCAGCGCGCGTACGAAGCGCTCCTGACTTTCGCGCAGGGCATTTTCCGCCGCGCGTTCGGCGCTCCGATCCCGAAAAACCAGTACCACGCCCGCAATGGCGCCATCATCCACATAGATGGGAGCACCGCTGTCCGCGATGAGGTGCTCCGTACCATCCCGCGCGACAAGCAAGGTATGATTCGCCAACCCGACATTGTGGCCGTCGCGCAGGGCGCGCAGGGCGGGATTTCTTGCGGGCTGCCGGGTCTCTTCCTCCAGGACAACGAAGACTTCGTCGACGAGACGCCCCCGGGCCTCCGCCTCGCGCCAGCCTGTGAAGTCCTCCGCGACGGGATTCATCTGGACGACCCGGCCGTCCCGGTCGGTCGTAATGACGCCGTCCCCTATGCTGTAGAGGGTGGCACGGAACTGGGCCTCGCTCGCCGAAATCAGTTCGACAGCGCGGCGGCGCATCTCCTCCGCACTCAGTATTCTACCGACCAGGACCGTGGCCAGCGGAAAGGCCAGTAGCAAGGGCCCTGCGATACGCAAGAAGATTTGCTCGACCGCGCGGTCCGGAAGAAACAGCGACGATAATAGAAGCACCACATGGACCAAGAGTCCGAAACCCCAGAGGTGGAGATTCGATATCGCGAAGATATCGCGGCCACGTCGCAGGTGAAAGAGCGAACCGATAGCGGCGGCGAACACGATGCCCACGAGCCCTACGGGCATGCCGACGCCGCCCTGAAGAATGCGGCATGTCGCGGCCATAGTGGCGGCCACCAGAGCCGCCCAGGGGCCGAAAAACAGCCCGCAGAGACTGAGGGCCACCGAGCGGCCGTCGAACTGAATCCCCGGCCCCATGGACATGGCGGTAAGCATACCGGCAACCGCCACGGAACCGAGCAGAGCGCCCTGTACAAATGCGCTGTGCAGCCGCGGAATCCGGTGCCGACCGGACATGCTGGCCACTACGCTGAGTGCCACGAGTAGCGCCAAGTTCTGTATCAGGTCAACGATGGTGCTCATTCACCCCCCAGGTTGCTCTTCCAATACCCGGTATCACTGACATTCAGGGTCCGACTCCACTTTACTCGACCTTGGCAAGCACGGACAAGCAATTCTTGCGCGTTCAAACGACTTCCGCACGCTGGAGCACGTGCCCCGGCCACAAAGCGCGGTGTGACGTGGCGTGAAGGGTCCGGGTGCTATCGACCTGGCCCACGGTCCCTGGCCGGGCGTGGCATTCACCGATGGCCAGGCACAGATCGGACATGGCCCCAGCCCGTGGCCCACCTCACCCCAGGCGGCATCATTTCGAGACCACTGTGCCCCATTACGAATAAGAATCCTTTCGACAAATAGAATCAGCTTGCATTCCACAACAGGAAGCACAACACTTAAACCATTTAATTTCATGCATTTGCGCCATGCCGTAGACATTTGGCATGGGCTATGCTTTACTCCACTCGGATGCGCCCGGAGCGCCCCGGAAAGACCGAGGCGGACGGGGTCATTGAGGAAGCAAAAAACAATCCCGATGCAGGGAATGGAGGAATTGAACATGGCTACGATCAAAATCAACGACCTGAATGAAGACCGCGTGGTAACCGAGGAAGAACTTAAGCACGTGAAAGGCGGCGCGCTGCTGCTTCCCGCAGTGCAGAAGGTCCAGAAGGTGAACGTGCTGGACAGCGCCTACAAAATACTAGGTGACGGATCTGTACGCACGCTGGGCGAGATTTCCGGTCCGCACGTCTAACCACAACCCGCATGGAATTGCCGTGGCGCGCGGGGCGTGCCGGAAGTGCGGCGAAGTCACCAAGGAGACCAGAGTCATGGCAACCATTGAACTCAACGATCTGAATTCAGAAATGAGCCTTACCGAGGACGATATGAATCATGTGCGCGGCGGCCTGCTGCTGCCGGCGGTCCAGAAGGTTCGCGAGGCCGCTGCCCGCACCACGAGCAGCAACAATCTGAAACAGTTGGGCCTTGCAGTCCACAACTACACGGATTCCTGAGGGAGCCTCTCCCCAGTTTAAATAGATTGCGGAGCCCCGATCCCCGGATCGGGGCTCCGCCGTATTTCCAGAAGCCACCTGGGGAACGCTCAGAGCTTTGCCACGAATGCACACGAATTTACACAAATCAGCGGAACAATTCATTCAGGGCTTTCGCATCTAATTTTTCGGTAACAAGTTTGTCGACTGAAGCGCTCGAAGAAAGACTGACCCGAAAATTTTTGCGGATTTGCGCCCATGAAACCTGCCTGGCCGACCGATGCCAAAAGCGATCAAAATCGGATGAAATACCCCGAACAATCCTCCCTTGCTCCCTGATACCTCTACCTGTCTTCCGTCTGCGAGTCCGCCTTCACCTTGTCAATATCTGTGCTATCCGTACTACTATCCGCCATTATCTTGTTTTTTCAGCAAGTTTTTCATGCGGCGAGTTGCATAAGTTGTTTTGTTTCAATGGATGATGCGATGAGGAGCGCCTGGGAGAATTTTCGGCCTTTTTCGGTCAGGACGTACCTTCTGGCCTTGGGCACTTTGCGTATCAGGCCGTGTGCCCGCAGTAAGCGAATGCTTCGTGTCGCTTTGCCCGAAGCCCTCTTGAGCTCGATGATGTCGTCTTCTTGCACCGGGTACAGGGCCTGGCGCAGGTCTTTGTTCCTGAAGCCGTTGAGGTGATGCTCTCCCTTGGCCAGGAATGCCAGTAGCTTAAAGTCTCCGTCGTTCCAAGGGTTGAGCGCCCGGTAGTTCTGGCCGGACTTGGGGCGGATAGGCTTGCAGGGGCCTCCCATAACTTCCTGGAGTTTTTCCTCGACTTGGGTGGCGCAGACGGCGTCGAGAAAGCGCTCGTTGGACTGGCTGCTCGTCTCGGCCCGGCGGTGCAGATCACTGACGCCCTTGCGCATTTTCTGCCAGGACGCTTCCTTGGTCTCGTCGTCGTTGGGATGCCGGAAGGCCTTGAATTCCCGCGTGTCGTTGACGGTCGTTTCAACACGCAGCACGCTCCCGCTCTTGTTGTAGCATTTTATCGAGTTCTTGTTGATGGAGTACTTGATCCGAACCCCTTCGTAACGCCGCCGGTAGTCGCCGCGTATTTCCTTCGGCGCCTGGCCCTGGCCCATGCCCGATTGTTCGGGCTTGCGCCGTCCCAGATAGCGCATGACCGCCGGGCTGTCCGACACCTTCATTCCGTATTGGACGAGGGTGGGAAAAAGCTGGTCCAGCTCCTTCACGGATTTAAACATGACATCCGTGGCAAACTCCGTTTCGTCGGCGGACCAATAGTGCTCCAGATTCAGGGGCGCAAACACCGAGTGGAACTCGGGCAGGATGCGCTCCACCAAGTGGTCCAGCAGTTGGGGCCAGTTCGTGCGAAGCTGCTCGTCCAGCAACCCTTGCGCTGCCTGAATGTCCGCTATCCACGGAAAACAGTTGCCATCCTTGATATAGCCGATCTGGTTTGCCTGTAATTGCTTCTCCAACCAATGGCGGCCGTTGAGACAAATCTGGGCGGTCATGGGCAACCACGTCTGAAGACGAGTATGGCCGAAACCCAATGAAGGGTCATCCCAGTAGTGGTAAATCCAGACGCAGCGGCGTGAGCGCATGTGAAGTTCAATTCCTTCGATTCCCGGTTGCCTGATACCGAAGGGGCCCAGCAAGGTTCCACCACGCTGAACATGCAAATCGACCCGTCTTCCCGGACGCCCTCTTTGGCGGCAATCTCCCGGGCCAGGGCCTCTTTATCCACCCCGCCGCTCTCCAGGTAACGCATCGGGATCTTCAACTCCTTCGCGCGGCGCGCACAGCAACTACGAACAAAGTCTGTCTTGGACTGCGCCCAGGACTTAAAGTGCTTCAACAAGATATTCTGCATACCCGCAAAGCGCTGAATACCACGTTCACTGGCAATCCAGCGTATCGTGCCGCGAAATCGAATTCGGTCAAAGCCGCGGATTGAACCAAATATTTTGCCGCCGTATAATTCAGTGAAGTTCATGGCATCCTTTCCTCCTTTTGTAAGGGTTAGCAAGGGAAAGGATGCCTATTCTATTTATCAGGCTGCAACAACGCGCACCGTACAAACGCATTCAAAATTCGCGTCCATTCGCGTCCATTCGCGTCCATTCGCGGTTCAAAAAAATTCAACCACAACCGCGAATCAAGAGCACTTTGGTTGCGGCCAACGGCTGCTCTAGGTAATCCGTGGTCAACTTCCCTTCTCATTTTTTGACCACGGATTACACGGATAGCACGGATGTAAAGAAGATGTGAACTTATTGTACCTCGCCTGAAGGATGAAGCTCCCCAGATCCGACGTTTGGCGCCCGATTTCTTATTCGTGTGGATTCGTGTCCATTCGTGGTCAGACTGTTTTGGCTTCAGACCGCTACAGCGTTACAAAGATCTGGATGCGAAAAGCTCTGCTGGAACGCTACATTTTGCCAATCGGTCGTGCTATCATGCCCCGGTATGAAGAGGAGCATGCACTTGGCCTCAGGCAGAACAGACTTGGGTGGAGATTTCGACGCACTCTACCGCCGCAACATGCAGTTGGTTCGTCAGGTGGATCATCTATCCACCCTGCGTGAAATTTCTCTCGCCATTACCGAGACCCTCGAACTCCACGAGGCCCTTCCCATTATTGCCAATGTGGTCCAGGGTGCCCTGGATGTCAGTCGCCTGACGCTCTACGAACTCACCAAAGACGGGCGCCATCTCCAGCCGCTGGTGGCCAAGTATGGCCGGGACCTCATCAACCGGGAGCGCCTGGCGGAAGACACCCTTTCCGTGAAGGGCACCCGGCTTGGTACGGTGCTGGCCAGCCGGATGGTGGCCCTGGAATGGGATGGCAACCACGCCACGGCCCTGGTCCCTCTGGTGGCCAAGAACGAGGCCATGGGCCTGCTGATGCTCGAAGATCCCGAGGATGGGGAGCCCTTCCACGACGATGACCAGGCCCTGCTGCGCCAGTTGGGCTCCCAGATTGCCATCGCCATTCACAATGCGAAACTCTATGCCCTGGCGGTCACCGACGGACTGACCGGGCTCTTCGTGCGTCGTTATTTTGATCTTCGCCTGGAAGAAGAGTTCGCCGCCGCGACGCGTTACAACCGCACCTTCTCCATCATGCTTTTCGATATCGACCACTTCAAGAAGTTTAACGATACCCACGGTCACCAGACCGGGGACCTGGTCCTGCAGCAGTTCGCCCGGCTCCTGGAGGCCAATACACGCGAATCGGACATCTGCTGCCGCTATGGGGGCGAGGAGATGGTGATTGTCCTGCCGGAAACGCCGTTGAATGAAGCGGCGCTCCTCGCGAATAAACTATGCGCCACCGTGCGCCAGCATGTGTTTCTGGGCACGGGCGAGCAGGAGCTATCGGTGACCACCAGCATCGGGGTCGCCCAGCATCATCGAACCATAAAAGCGCCTTCCGCCCTGGTGGAAGCCGCGGACCAGGCCCTCTATCGCGCCAAGGAACTGGGGCGCAATCGGGTTGAACTGGACGGAGTATGAATATGACGTGGAGTACGTGGCGACGCAAACGCATCCGAGTTGCCGGCCTCGCGGGCCTGATTTTCGTAACCACCGTGGCGGGCTGTTCGCCCCCTCCCCCGCCACCGCCGCCGCCCGTTGTGGAAGAGGAAATCGCGCGGCCCGTCTTTACCCAGCGCCAGTTCGACACGATTCTCTACGATATGACCTACGGCCAGGTTTCGGAAATCCTGGGTGCCGAGTCCACGCGCCAGGAATCCACCTATGACGAAGGTGAATCGGAATACGTGCAGCCCTCACTCACTTCCTGGTATTACTGGGAGAATGAAGACGGCTCGTTCATCAAGGCGGGCTTTGTGGACAAGAAGCTGATCGAGAAGGTCGCCGAAAACCTCCCGCAGTGAATTGCTATCGTACGGCGGGGTGGTTGCGCGTGTAGGCCACCAACTGGCTCGCGCAGTTCTCCATCAACTCCGCCAGATCCGGGTCGGTGCATCGGCCCGAGGGATCGATCTTGTTGTGCGCCTCCGCCACGGAGACCGGATAGGGCAGGACGATCGCGCCGATGTGGGAGCACACGCTTCGCAGGTGTTCCAGTGCCTTGATCGCGCCGAGACGCCCCGTGGCGATGCCCAGCAGGGAGACGGGTTTGCCCGCCATGACGGAAGGGTAGCCCATGTTGTCGATGAGCACTTTGAGCACACTGCTGTAGCTCCCGTGATATTCCGGCGTGGACAGCAGAATCCCATCGGCCGGGGCGACGCGGGCCACGAGTCGCTTCTCCAGTTCACGCGCCGCGGGCTCTCCGGGAAAGGCCAGCTCGAACTCGCCCGGATCGATGCAGTCCACGGTCACGCCGGGATGGCGCTCCAGCAGTTCTATGAGCAGGTCTAGAAACTGGCGGGTGTAGCCGTCTTTTCGCACGCTGCCGGAAACGGCGACGAGGTGGATGGGGCGTGGGGTGGAATTGCTCATGAAAGTCCTTCGTTACTGTGCCGCCCGGTTTGAACTGCGCGGCTGCATTCTGCCAGCATGGCCCCTTCCGAATCCAGTGTGTGCAGCCGATCCAACGCAACCCACAGGAGATTGCCTACGTGTTTGCCGCGTCCCTCTTCATCGCTCTCGCGACCGCGCTGGCCGCCCCCGAAGCCCAGCCACCCGCCCCATTGACGGTCATGAGCTACAACGTGCGCTATGGCACCGCCGAGGACGGTCCCGATGCCTGGGACCTGCGCAAGGACCTGCTCGTCAAGACGGTCGCGAAGCATGCCCCCGCGATTCTGGGAACGCAGGAATGCCTGGATTTCCAGGCGGAGTACCTTGCGACCCATCTTCCGGGCTACGCCTGGATTGGCCTGGGCCGTGAAGAAGACGGCGGGGGTGAGATGACTGCGGTGATCTACCAGAAGTCCCTACTGTTGCCCGTCGAGACGGGCCATTTCTGGCTGTCCGAAACGCCCGATGTACCCGGCTCGAAATCCTGGGACTCCAGCCTGCCCCGCATCGCCACCTGGGTCAAATTCTACTATCGCCCGGAGAAGCGCTTTTTCATTCACTACAACACCCACTTCGATCACCGGGGCGAAATTGCACGCCTGGAAAGTGCACGCCAGATGGTGGCTCCCATGTACTCCCATGAATTGAACGTGCCCGCCATTCTCACGGGAGACTTTAATGCGGCGGGCGGAACTAGCGAACCTTGGAAAGCCCTCATTGACGGGGGACTTACCGATCTTTGGGAAAATGCCCAGGAGCGCAAAGGCGAGGCCAACACCTGGAACGGCTTTAAAACACCGGATCCGGCCAAGTATCGCCGCATCGACTGGATTTTTGCCACGCCGGGAGTGACCGCGCTCACCTGCGAGATTGACGCGGTCCAGGAAGGGGGGCATTTCCCTTCCGATCATATGCCGGTCATCGCCCGAATTCTGCTTCCGGCGAAGGGCTAGCGCGCCGTCGACTGCGGCGATTTTTGCGGGATATGCGGGCACGAATGCCTGGAGGTTTTGCAGATTTTGTTCACGGGCCCTCCACAAACCCCTCCATGGATGGCCATTTTTAGGTATACGGTAAGCAATTGATAATTAATAGGTTATGAAGATATAACGAAAAGTTAACATTTTTTGTTTACCCTAATTTTTTAAAAAATGAGGTTTTTTAAATTTTTTCCTTGACTTATTGAAACTTTAGTGGTATAAGCCTCGCAAGTACCCATCAGTTTGGGTGCTGTAAACGTAAACGAAAGCGAGGTGATAGCAGTTATGAAACAGTGCACATTGTGCAATGAGCACATTGAAGATGTCGATTTCGAATTTGGTGAGGCCGTAGACCTTGAAGGTGAGTATTGGCATGCCGAGTGTTACTACGAATATTTCGGCGAAGTACTCGAGACGGTATAAGTCGACAGATCAGTCCGCCCTTTGAACCTCGGATGGGAACGCTCCCGTCCGAGGTTTTGCCTTTCATGGGCCGCCCGCTTTGCGGCGCGCCTGATGCTGCATTGCGGACCGCCGCGTGATACAATGCCGGTGTTTTTCCCGCGAGCACTCCCGGGTATACGGAGTAAGAGTAGAGGCAGGGCCCGCCGCGCCGCAGGAAATCGATGCGCAGGGCTTTATGATGGCATGGGATCACCACTAACGTGCAGATAAAACGAGCTAAGAAATCTACCGAGGTCATCCTCCCCTTCGAACAACCCCTTTTCGATATTGAGGAGCAGATCGCCAAGGCCGAGACCGAGGAAGCCCGCGAGGCCCTCAAAGTCCAGCGCGAGTCTCAGCGCAAAGCTATTTTTGCCAACATATCCCCCTGGGAGCGTGTGCAGCTTGCGCGTCACCCCCAGCGGCCCCGGATGCGCTCCTTTGTGGATCGTGTCTTTGAAGACTTCGTCGAGCTCCATGGAGACAAGGCACTGGGCGATGACCCCGCCATGGTCTGCGGCATTGCCCGCTTTCAGGGGCGGACCGTTTTTGTAGCCGGACAGCAGAAGGGCGTGGATACCGACGAGAAGGTAAAGTGCAATTTCGGTATGGCCCACCCCGAGGGCTACCGGAAGGCGCTGCGCATTTACCGTATGGCCGAGCGTCTGGGTTATCCGGTCGTCACGTTTGTTGACACCCCGGCGGCCCACCCCGGTATTGATGCCGAGCAGCACGGCCAGGGCTTCGCCATCGCCTTCAACCTCCTGGAAGCCTTCCGGATCAACACGCCCATTCTCTCTATCATCCTCAGCGAAGGTGGCAGCGGCGGCGCCCTCGCCATCGCGGTGGGTGACCGGATTGCCATGTTTGAAAACGCTGTCTATGTCATCTGCCCGCCGGAGCGCTGCGCCGAAATCCTCTGGCGCGACGTGGAGAAAAAGGAGTTGGCGGCTTCGGCGCTACGCGTCTCCGCCACGGATCTCAAGTCACTCGGCGTCATCGACAGCATCCTGAAGGAACCGAACGGCGGCGCCCATCGTGATCTGGATGGCGCGACGGCTTCGGTCACCGCAGAGATTGAGCAGTTCCTCCGGGACGTCGACCGAGGTGAATGGACCCTGGTTAAGCGTCAGGAGCGCTTCCAGCAACTGGGCCAGTGGCTGGAAAATGCCGACGTGGTCGCACCCGCAGAAGCCCCGGTGCTCGAAACGGCGGACGCCGACTCCTCGGATACGCCCGCCGAAGCCGTGAGCGTTGGAGAATAGCGTGGAGGCACCCGCCGTGGAAGCACGCGCTGACGGCGTGCTGCTTCGCGTGAAAGTGCAACCCAAAGCGTCACGCAATGCCATCCTGGGCGAACAGGGTGGCCGCATCCGGATCGCCCTTACGGCGCCCCCGGTTGAGGGCGCGGCCAACGACAGCCTTGTCAGATTTCTGGCCGATATCCTTGACGTGCGGCGGCAGCAGATCGTGATTAAGGGTGGCGAACATGCACGGGACAAGTCGCTTCTCGTGCAGAATATCACTGTGGAGCAGGTGAATAGTGTTCTGGGGCGAAGCGCACCATGAGGGCATTCCCTTTTCAATCGACCGGCGGACTGGCCCTTCGTTTGCAGAATGTCGCGACAAAACCGACGCTTTGATGGAGTCTGAATTCCTATGATTCAACTGGGTGAGAAAGTCAGAGAAGCCGCCGCCTACGTGCGCTCCGTCGCGCCGGACCAGCCCCGGGTTGGCATCGTGCTCGGCACCGGATTGGGCAGTCTGGCCGACCGGATCGAACAGGCCCATCGGATTTCCTATGAGTCCATCCCGCACTTTCCAACGTCCACGGTGGACACCCATGCGGGCGAACTGGTGATGGGGATGCTGGCGGGTGTGCCCGTGGTGGCGCTTTCGGGTCGATTCCACTTCTACGAGGGCTACACCCTGCAGGAAGTCACATTTCCCATTCGCGTGGCCCGGGAACTGGGAATCGATACGCTGATCGTGTCCAACGCGGCAGGTGGACTGAACCCCCAGTTCCGCACCGGCGACCTCATGCTTATCGCGGACCACATCAACTTTCTGGGCGACAACCCCCTCATGGGGCCAAATGATGATACGCTGGGCCCCCGCTTTCCCGACATGTGCGAACCCTACACGGCGGCCCTGCTCGATCTGGCGGAAACCAAAGCACTCGAAATGGGTATTAAGACACAGCGGGGTGTTTACCTCGCGTGCAGCGGCCCGTGCCTCGAAACGAAAGCGGAATATCGCTTCATGCGGCTCATCGGCGCGGACGCCGTGGGTATGAGCACCGTTCCGGAGGTGATTGTGGCGGTCCATGCCGGCCTTCGGGTGTTGGGCTTTTCGGCGATTACGGACGAGTGTTTTCCTGATGCGCTGGAGCCTGTGAACATCGAGAAGATAATTGCAACGGCCAATGCGGTGGAGCCCCAACTCACCCGACTCGTCATCGCAATTCTCGGCGAATTGGACACTTCGAAAGTAACAGAATTATAGTAAATCCTCGGGGCTTATGATACTATGTTGTCAATCAATTACCGGGACATGGCGGTTCAGGGTCACTGGGGATGCATAGTGCGAATCGATTGCGAACGGAGTTAAAGGATGTCCGAAAAGATCATCAGGTATATTTTCGTGTTGGCCTGCCTGATTATGGGGCTGATTTGGGCGACCTATGCGCGTGAGGCGTATGAAGTCGCGAACGCGGGCAAAATGCTGGGCAGTGCCCTGCCGTGGTTCATCTTCGGTGGTCTGGCGGGGGGCGGTGTCGGCTTTCTGGTACTCCTCCTGCTCCGGCTGATCACGCAGGACATGTACGAGAAACTGGCCCCAGCCATGGTGGCCATTATCATTGCCATGGTCTTCGGCTATGCCTGCGCCAACTGGCTGCTCTTCTGGGTTCCCCAGGCCAATCCGACCTTCAGTATTTTCATTACGGTAACCTTCGTGCTTATTTTTGGCTACGTGGGTATTTACCTCGGCTTGACCCGGGCTTCCAGTTTGCAGTCCCTCCTTTCCGCCGTGGAGCGGACCAAGGCAAGCGCCGTTGCGCTCAAGTTAGTGGATACGAGTGTCATCATCGACGGTCGCATCGCCGATATCTGCGAGAGCGGCTTCATCGAAGGCACCCTGATGGTGCCGCGCTTCGTGCTGCTGGAACTTCAGCACATCGCGGACTCCTCCGACGTGCTCCGTCGCGCTAAAGGCCGTCGCGGCCTGGACATCTTGAAGGAACTGCAGCGGGAAGGTTCGAAGGTCGAGGTCAAGATCACTGACGACGACCCGCAGGATGTGCGGGACGTGGACAGCAAGCTGGTTCGCCTTGCGCACAAGTATTCCGCGAAAATTCTCACCAATGACTTCAATCTGAACAAGGTGGCCCAGATTGAGGGCGTGACCGTGCTCAATATCAACGATCTCGCCAATGCCCTCAAGCCGGCGGTCCTTCCCGATGAGCAGATGGAAGTCAAGATCATCAAGGAAGGCAAAGAACCGAGCCAGGGTGTGGGTTACCTCGACGACGGCACGATGGTCGTGGTGGATGGTGGCCGTGGCCACATGGGCAAGATGGTCCAGGTGGTGGTCACCAGCGTGCTCCAGACGGCGGCGGGTCGCATGATCTTCACGCGGTACAACGACGTCGCACCGTGAAGGTTCAGGCCGTCATTCCCGCGGGCGGTCTGGGGCAGCGTCTCGGGAAATCCACACCCAAGGCCCTCGTCCCCGTGGCGGGCATCCCGCTGCTGGTGCGAACGCTTCGCGCCTTTGAAGCACTGGGCTTGGCAGGCACCGCGATCGTGGTAGTGCCCGCGAGTCATCGGGATTCTTTTCACGCGGCGCTGCTGCCCCTCTTTCCTGGGATTCAATTGGTGAATGGTGGCGAGGCGCGTCAGGATTCGGTGCGCCTCGGTATTGCCGCCCTCGATTCCGATACGGAGATCTGCGTGATCCACGACGCCGCACGGCTCTTCATCGCTCCGGCGGCCATTCAAGCGGCCATCGACGCGGCGACGGAGATGGGTGCGGCGACGGTAGCCATTCCCTCCATCGATACGATCCTGATTGAAGACGGCGAGGGATTCCTGAAGGAAACACCGGATCGCCGCCAGCTCTGGGCCTGCCAGACACCCCAGGTATTTCGAACTGAGATTATCCGGAGTGCCCATGAAAGGGCCGTGACGGAGGCTATGGAAGTGACGGACGACGCCACGCTTGTGAAGCGCTGCGGACATCCCGTGAAGCTGATCGCGGGTTCGCCCTTGAATTTTAAACTCACCACCCCCACCGACCTCCAGATTGCCGAGGCACTTATCGAAAAGGGACTGGAATGCGCATAGGCCAGGGCTACGACCTGCACCGACTCGAAGAAGGCTATCCACTCATCCTCGGGGGCATAACAATCCCCCATGGCAAGGGGCTGGTGGGCCACTCCGACGCCGATGTGCTCACCCATGCCATCATCGACGCCCTGCTTGGCGCCGCGGCCCTGGGGAATATAGGGCAGCATTTTCCCGACACGGACCCGAAGTACAAAGGGGCGGACAGCCTGGTGCTTCTGAAAGATGTGGCGGCGCTTCTATACAAGGCGGGCTGGAACGTGGTGAATATTGACAGCACGATCATTGCACAGCAACCGAAGCTTAATCCCCATCTGGATGCGATACGCGCGCGCCTTGCGGAAACGCTGGCGTTGAAGCTGGACCAGATTTCGGTGAAAGCCAAGACCAATGAGCATGTGGGCCCGGAGGGGCGTGAGGAAGCTATCAGCGTGCATGCCGCAGTGCTGATCGAGGACAAGATACCGTTCTGAGTTCTTCCGTGCGTGACCGGGTGTATCGAAGAGTCTCCCTTGCACTTGGAACCGGGTTCCCGTCGAGCTATACTGTCACCATGACACACGCTCGCGCCTGCTGCACGCCCCTGATTCTATTGCTCCTGTTTGGCCCGCTTTGCTTGGCGAATGCCGCAGAGTCCCTCCACGTGGCTGACGGCCCCGTCGTGCTCCATACCAATGTGGACCAGCAATGGGGCGGCCACACTTTTTCCTATCTGCTGGAAGGTGAAACGGCCCTGTTCTGGTCGGCCACGACCTATAACCCCGACGGCAAGACCTGGGGCAGCGTCATCGGCCAGCACCCGAAGTCCGGCGCGAAGCTCTCCCCCACCGCTACGCTGATTCCCTTCACGGAGCCGAATGTTAAGAGCATGACCCAACCCCTCATGCTTCGTTCGGACGACGGTTACATCCACATCTTCATCGGAATGAGTCACGACATCGGGGTAGAGAATTTTCATCCCGGCCAGATTCGCTATTTCCGCAGCGCGGCCCCGGAAGATATCACCACGCTCGTGGACCGTTCGGAGCTTATCCCCCGCGACACACCCTACAAGGATTTTCACCTGCGCATGAATGCCGGTGTGTCCCGGGACGGGAAGCGCGCGGCCATCACCATTCTGGCGATCAGCCCCGACGGCAGCGTGCCCTTCAATACACCGGTGATCTTTTTCGCGGACAAGCAGGGGCCGGACTTCGTCTTCAGGAAGCCGGTGAAGTACGCCGAGGCGATGGGCTTCTTCTATCCCCAAATCGCCCTCACGGACCAGGGCACGGTGCTCGTTGGCCAGCTCTGGGACAATCCAGACCGCAGTGTCACGCGCCTGATCCAGTTGGACGGCGATGGTAAAGTGACCTATACCGAGGATCTGCCCGCGACGAGCGATGGCAACTACTGGTGCCTGGACCTGCGGCCTGTCGCCTGTGAGAATTGGGATGAACTGGCGCTGTATTACAACAAATACCCGAAGGACAAGGCGGATTGCCGCCATGAGTTCTGGACTTATGGCCCAGCCACCCACGCATTGACCCAGCGGCATTCCATTCCCGTTCCTGAAGGCAGGATCAATTATGGCAAGTGGATTCCCCTGGCGCCGGGGCGCTCGGCCTTCTTGCACAATCCGTCGATGGGCACCTTCAACATCATCGAGGGTGACCTGCTGAATGGCGGAGCCCACACGTTGACGCCGCTACCCGCCACGAGCCCGACGCTTCGGGGATACGCCGGCACGGCCCACACCTTCGTGCCCAATCCCCTGCAGGGCAGCATCAACACACCGGGAACCGTGTGGTATGCCTCGGACTATATCCCCCAGCGCAATGACCCCAACGAGCGCATTCGCGCGACGATACTGCTCTATCGCCTCACATTCGGCGGTTGAGATCAGAGCGGCGGCTTCGTGGCAGGATCCTCGGACACCGTGAGGCCGAGGCCCGAAGCGCCCGCATAGAACACCGCCAGCTTCGCCGGCACCGTCCCCTTGTTCCTACCGTTGTGCAGGGTGTTCACCACCTCGGCCAGCGCGTCGCCCTTCTTGAAGTGCTTCGATTTTCCGTCCTTCAATTCGACCACGATCTCGCCCTCAAGGATGATGGCCACCGACGGGGCCGTGTGAAGGTGCCAGCCGGTCTCCCCGCCTGCGGCGATTTCCACGATCATGGCGCTCACTTCGGGAGTACCGGCGGGATAGGCGATGGAGGCCCCGTTCCACGTGCTCGTGGCTTTCAGCAGGGGCGTGGCGGTTACGTCCTTGTTCGAGTACAGGGCGAGGGTGTCAAAGGACTTGAAGGCCACCGCGCATACGATAAATCCGAGCAGAAATTTCTTCATGGTTTTCCACCTTGCAAGGAGCGATACTTAATCAAAAACCATCGAGTACACATCGGCCTCGCGCATAACCATCCGAACGAGAATGGGCTTGCCGATCAGTGCCTCGACGCTCTTGTTCCCCTTCCAGCTCACGCGCCGGTCGATGGAATCGCCGTAGATCAGATCGCATTCGTCCAAGGTATACCCGGAAATTGGCGTACCATCGAGATTGCGAAGATCCACCTTCACCATGCCCGCCGCGCTGGTGGCCACGTTGAGTGAAAGCTCCTTACCCGTGAAGGTGATCGGTTTGGTGGTGAATTCGCCTTCCTGTAACTTGGCGTGCATAGACGCGAAGCCGTCGAGGCGCAGGGAATAGCGGCGCAGTCTTGAATCGCGCCCGGTGAAGTAGGACTCGGTTGCATACAGCGAAAGTTCACGGGGCGAGTCATCACGGAGCGATTCCGTCTCCACCACGTGCCAGGCGATATAGTTGTCGCCGTAGGACCAGTTGTGCTTTGTACGGAGACCGGGACGCAGAAACACGTCGTTGCTCTGCCGGAAGTTTGTGCCATCCCTGCTCGTTATGAACACCGAATCCGTGGCCGCCGTGCCATAGCGGGGCGAAACCGTCATCCGCTTTTCCCGGAGGTCCCATTCAGGCAGCAAGGAAGTCGATGGAGTCAGGCCGTTGTCCACGTAGCGCGCTGGAAATCCGATGTAGAGGTGGGGCGCGCGCTCGTAGGGCTTTAACTGGCTCACATAAAACTGGGCCTTCGGATTGGGCCCCTCACCATCCGGAAACTTAATCGTTCCCTCGTCGGTCCAGTGGAGATAGTCCTTTGACACTGCGCGATTGACCAGGCGCGTTCCCTTGTAGCCGCCATCGGAAAAGGTGCGGTAATACAGGACATACTGCTGCTCTCGCACAGACCAGAAGGATATGTTCTGAGAGTCGAAGGCGCCCTTGTCGAAGACAGGAGCGTCGGCCATGGGCGACCAGTGAATACCGTCGGGCGACTGATAGGCCCAGACGCCCTTGTCCGTGGCGGCGCCAGCTCCGGTGGCCTTGTAGCGGGCCTCGGGCGCGGCCGCGGGGTTCTCGTCAATGAAGGGCGAAAAGTCGTGACAGGGCTTGCCGTCGCCCATCTTGTCGAGAACAATGTTGTTGTCTGTGGAGCCGTTGAAGTCGACGAGGCCGAGGCTGGGTCGCTCCCAGGTAATGCCGTCCTTGCTCTGGAAGTAGGCGATCGTCAATGGCCCGCCGGGCTCGACGCCCGTGGGGATCTGCCAGGCATGATAATACATGCGGTAGATGGCTTCCTGCTTGTCATGGAGTACGGTGAAATACCCGCAGCCGTTCCCCTCCCAGGGCTTATCGCAGTGAACGGCGATTTCCTCCGGCACGGGCGAATGGACGAGAAGCTGCACGTTCTTCATTTCGCCGATGAGATACTCGTCGATAAAAAGTTCGCGGTGGTTGCCGAGGTCGATGGGCTGGATCGGCTCCACTGCCACAGCATGGATTGCAAGAAACCCGACGGCGACCCATAATACGAACATCGTTTTCTGACTAAGATACATATCGAAAGACTCCCTCGGCTTCTAAGCTGGACAGGATTTACAGGATAGGGACGTACCGCCGCACAGGCCCTCGACGAAATCGGAAATCGTCTTGCCCATTGTGGCGATCCGCGTTAGGGAAGCCCACACGAAGGCGGCGGCATGTCCCAGTGGATGTAACAATCTAACTGGAATAAAACCGAACACTCGCCTTACATCCACCGGGACAGGCACGCGCGTTGACGGCGACTCTACTATTCGGAGAACACGTAATGATTCAACGCTACAGGCGATCAAGCAAGTGGCGAGCGCGAGTCCGTCCCTACAAATTGCCGAAATTTCCTTTTTCTTTTTCAAACCAACTTTATATTTCAATCGCTGCCAGCGCCTCCTATCCCTTCCGCTGTTCCTTCTCGGGCTTTGCCACCGGAAAGGGCCGGTCGAGGTCTTGCAGGCGGATCTTGCGCCATTTCACCTGCATGGGCTCGCTTTCTTTCGTGCTGTGTACCTGGAGCGCAATGAAACCTCGGGCCGTCATGCCGTCTTCAAGATCGGCCGCCGCCACGCCGTTGAGCCAGGTCTTGATCGAAGTACCCCGGCACTCGACGCGAATGTGGTTCCATTCATTCTGCTTGAAGGCCTTACGCGCCGCTTCGTTCTTCTCCAGGTTGTTCAGCCAGCCGCGACGGGCCTCGTCGTAAATACCGGCGGTCCAGGCGCGCTCCTTCGGGTCAATTTCGACCTGGTAGCCGTGGACGCGACCGTCCTTGTATTCCGGATAGCTGTTGGAGCGAATCTGGACGCCGGAGTTCATGTTCGGGTCGACGATGAATTCGTATTCCAAAATAAAATCGCCGTAGAGCGTGTCGGTGCAGAGAAAGCTGTTGGGCTCGCCGAGGACCGTGGTACCCACGACCGCGCCGTCCTCCACCGTGTATTTTGCTTTGCCATTTTTCTGGGTCCAGCCGTTGAGGGTGGTGCCGTCGAAAAGGTCCTGCCAGATGGGTTCAGCCATGATTCACTATCCTTTACACAAAGTCACGTCAAAGGAATGTGGCACAGGCGTCCCGCCTGTGTAAATCACAGCCGGGACGGCTGTGCCACATTCTTTCTTCACTTTATCCAGCCATGATTCACGCATCCAAACTCCACTCACCACGCATTTCGCGGCCCAGCAGCGCGTTGGCCTCGTCGTCGCCCGTGAATCGCTCGGCAGCCGGATCCCAGGCCAATTTTCGGCCGAGGCGCATGGCGATGTTTCCGATGTTGCAGATGGTCGCGGAGCGGTGGCCGATTTCCGCCGTGCAGATGCATTCCTTGCGCGCCTTTACACAGTCCGCGAAATTGCGGTAGTGGTCTTCACTCTTGTAGAGGTGGATTTCACCGTCGCCGATCTTCTCGTTGAGGATTTCCGGCGGTGTGGCCTCGATGCGCTTGCGGTCCACGTAGATGGTGCCCTCGGTGCCCTCGAAGGTCATGCCGAACTTGCCGGTCTTGCACGAGAGCCGCACGCCGTTGGCGTAGGTACACTCGAAGAAGACTTGCGTCGCCGTCGTGAACAGGCCCGACTCGGGAAACACGCCGTTGCCGTAGACTTCCACGGGGCCGGAATCGTCCATGCCGAGGCCCCACTGGGCGATGTCGAGGTTGTGCGCGCCGAAGTTGGTGACCTGCCCGCCGGAGTAGTCGAGGATAAAGCGGAACTCGTAGTGGCAGCGCTGGTGGTGGTACTCCGCGTCGGGCGCGGGGCCGAGCCAGAAATTGTAGTCGAAGCCTTCGGGCACCGGCTCGGGCGACCAGGTGGGCTCGCAGGTCTTGTTGTTGTCGGGGATGCCGATGTTGACGTACTTCAGCGTTCCGATGCGGCCATTACGCACAAGCTCGCAGGCCTGGCGGAAGCGATCATTCGAGCGCTGCTGGCTGCCGGTCTGGAGAATTCGGCCGTGCGTCTTCACCGCCTCGCAGAGCGCCCGACCCTCCTGAACCGACCAGGTGAGGGGCTTCTGGACGTAGGTGTCCTTGCCCTTTTTGATCGCGTCGATGGCATTCAGTGCGTGCCAGTGATCCGGCGTGCCAATGATCACCGCGTCGATGTCGGGGCGATCGTTCAGCTCGCGAAAATCGTTGTAGAGGGCGCAATCGGTATTGCCATACTGCATGTTCACGATGGCGGCGGCCGCTTCGCGGTGGGACTTGTCCACGTCGGCGATGGCCAGGAACTGAACGTCCTTAAAGGCCAGAAAACCTTCCATGT
This sequence comes from Candidatus Hydrogenedentales bacterium, assembly GCA_942492815.1. GTDB lineage: Bacteria > Hydrogenedentota > Hydrogenedentia > Hydrogenedentales > JAEUWI01 > JAEUWI01. The sequence goes on from OW818658.1 coordinate 3,015,578, forward strand.
TGGACGTGCCCTGTCCCCCGCTGCCGATCAGGCCCATGGTAATGCGCTCGCTGGGCGCGGTGGCGCCGTCGAGACCTAGCGCGGTCGAAGGTACGATGGTGGGAAGGGCGAAAGCGGCCCCGATGGCGGAAGCGCGCCGAAGGAACTGGCGGCGTGTGGATGTCGATTTCTTCATGGAACGTGCTCTCCCGTTTTCGTGTATGCAATTCGATTGGGAATGCTATCTTACGTTTCGACGGGAGGAAATTACAAAACGTCAAAGGGACAGCGTCGCCGCATCACTTCAGTATTGGGCTGGCACTGCTAGTCTCTCAGGCTTCCCCAACCGGCAGGCACCATTTCAACAGGCGAGGCTGTCCTGCTGTGTGCGAAGGCTACTCACACGCTCAACGTCAATTTGCGTCTCGCACATGACTCGAATTCGACGCTTATTGCACCGAGTCACGACGCCAAACAACAGGACAGCCCCGCCGGTTGGAGTTGCCTATCCTCGGTTCGAGCGGAATAATTGACCCGTAGTCTTTCTCGGGGATTTTGGAGATGGGGCGACGCTGTCCCTATGCTCACTTCGCTGCGGGCTTTTGAAATATGAAGAGGTGCTGCGTGGGCAGGAACTCGTGGCGCGTTTCGAGTACGAAGCCGGCCGGCTCCCACTCCGCCATCACCTGCTCGACGGACATGCGGTGCTCCTGCTTGATGTGGGCGGCGGTGTCGCCGAGGAGCCGATACTCCACCAACGCGACGCGGCCGCCGGGCTTGAGGGCCTCCAGCATTTTTGCGAGCATGGGCTTGGGCTGCTGGAACTCGTGGTAGACATCGACCAGGAGCATCCAGTCGATACTGGCGGGCGGCAGCTTGGGGTCGGCCTCGTCGCTGAGAACGACCTCGACGTTGGTGATGCCTTCCTTCTTGCAGTTCTCTTCGAGGGCGGCGTTCATCTCCGGCTGGATATCGACGCCATAGACCTTGCCGTCGGGAAGGACAGCCTTCGCGAGCCGGCGGGTAAAATAGCCCGAACCGGAGCCGATATCCGCCACCACGTCGCCGGATTCAAGTTCCATAGCGGCGATGACCTTGTCCGGCTGCTCGACGAGCTCGCGATCGTCGCGCTCGAGCCAGTCGATGCCGAGGTAGCTCATGACCTGGGCGGGAATACGCTCATGGCTGTGATCGGGGTTGACCGCAGGGTCATCGGCGGCGAGAAGCGACGCGGAAAACAGAGTGCAAGCGAGGATCGCGACGGAACGTAGACGCTTCATGGGTAGACTCCTGTGATCGTGAAGGAGCCTACATTGTGAGCAGCGAGGATGACAATTGCAAGTGGAGGTTCACGAGATCGGACCGATCAGACGGATTCGATCGATCAGCTTTTCGGATCAGTCGAATCCGTCTGATCGGTCCGATCCCCCTACTTCTTGCAGGTACCGCTTGACCCGCACCCGCAACCGGTCTTCTTGCCCTTGATCATCCGGTAGATGTAGCGACCGAGGTAGAGCACCGCGTAGAGTAGAAAGGCGCCGACGACGACCCATTCGATCGCCATGGCGCTACGCCCCCAGCCCGACGAGCGTGGCGACGTGGAAGGCGATGAAGGCTCCCACATAGGCCAGCACGGTCATATAGGCAAAGGTCAGCAGGGGCCAGCGCCATTGTCCGGTTTCGCGCTTAATGGTGATCAGCGTTGCGCCGCACTGGGCGCAGAGCGCGAAGAAGACCATGATGGAAAGGGCGACGGCGACGTTGAAGAGCGGCCGCCCATCGGGCCACGTGGCGCCGCGCAGCGTGGCCAGGAGGCCTTCCGATTCTTCCGTTTCGTCCGCGCCGAGGTTGAAGAGCGTGCCGAGCGTGGCCACGATGATCTCGCGGGCGGGGAAACTGGCCATGGTCGCGGTGGCGATGCGCCAGTCCCAGCCCAGGGGGCGGAAGACGGGCTCCACGAGGTGTCCGACGCGACCGAGATAGCTGTCGCGGAGGTAGTCGCCCGATTCGAGGTCGTCAATTTCCATCAACCGCAATTCGAGCGTGTCGGCATCCAGCCCCGCGGCTTCGGCCTGCGCACGCTGGGCGTTGTAGGCTTCACCGATACTTTCCGCGCGGGGAAAGTATGCCAGGGCCCAGACGACGATGGTGACGGCAAAGATGAGGGTACCCGCGCGCTGGAGAAACTCGCGGCCTTCGCGATAGACCTTGAGGGCGACGACTGTGGGTTGAGGTACTTTGTAGGACGGCATTTCAAGGATAAAAGGCGGTTTCTCGCCCTTGAAGATGGAGTTCTTGAGAAGCCACGCGATGGGCACGGCGACGGCCACGCCGAGGGCATACATGAGAAAGAGCGTGAGCGCGGGCAGGCTGAACAGGCCCCCGAGCACTTTGTTATCGGGAACAAAGGCGCCAATCATAATCACGTATACCGGCAAGCGCGCGGAACAGCTCATGAGCGGCGCGACCAGAATCGTGGTGAAGCGGTCGCGGCGATCGGAGATGGTGCGGGTGGCCATGATGCCCGGAATGGCGCAGGCGAAGCTGGAAAGCATGGGAATGAAACACTGACCGCTCAACCCGCACCAGCCGAGGAGCTTGTCCATCAGGAAGGCGGCTCGGGCCATGTAGCCGCAGTCTTCGAGCACGGAAATAAAAAGGCTCAGCAGGAGGATCTGGGGCAGAAAGACAATCACGCCGCCCACCCCCGCGATGACGCCATCCACCAGCATGCTCTGAAGCATGCCGCCCTCGGGCAAGTGCCCGCCGGCCCAACCACCAATGGCACCCACGACCCCATCTACCGCATCCATGACGGGTCCGGCCCAGGAGTAGATGGATTGGAAGACCACCATCATGATACCGAGAAAGAAGAGGGTGCCGAAGACCTTGTGGGTAAGAATGTTGTCGATTCGCTCCGAGCGGCTGTGACGGCGGGTGGCCGGGCGCTCCAGCGAAACCGCCAGGATTTCCTTCACCCACGCATAGCGGGCTTTCGCTTCCTGGGCTGCGAGGTTGCTACCGTTGGCGAGAGCGGCTTCCCGGCAGGCCTTGAGTTCGTCGGCAAATTCCGGACCCAACTGGCGTGAGATCCGCTGCTCGGCGTAACCGCCCTGATCGATGAGGATCCGGCCCGCTTCGGGTGCGGGCACGATCCGTCCCAGTTTCTGCTCGTGGCGGCGAAGCACCTCGGAGAGTCGCGCCACGGCTTCCCGCTGGCTGTCGGGAAAACGACAACCGGCGCTTGAGATCTTCACGTCGCCCGCATGAAGCTGGAGAATGGCCTTGCGCAGCTCGTCGATGCCGAGTTTGGTGTGGGCGCAGATGGGCACCACGGGCGCGCCCAGGGCCTTGCCGAGCGCTTCATGGTCGATTTCGTAGCCGCGCCGATCCGCGATGTCCATCATGTTCAGCGCGACGATGAAGGGCTTCTTCAGCTCCATGAGCTGAGAGACAAAATAGAGATTGCGCTCGAGATTGGAGGCATCCACCACGATGATGATGCCTTCTACCGGCACCTCGTCCTTGCGCTGGTTCAGCAGGATGTCGGCGACGATGATCTCATCGGGGGAGCGGGCGGCGAGGCTGTAGGTGCCGGGCAGGTCCGCCAGATTAACCTTGACCTCGCCGAGGTGAATGGTGCCATGGGTGCGGCTGACGGTGACGCCCGCGTAGTTGCCCGTGGTCTGGGAGAGGCCGGTAAGTGCGTTGAAGACGGCGGTCTTCCCCACATTGGGGTTGCCCGCCAGAGCAAAGGTCTTGGCCATCAGCGGCTTTCGAGTTCGACCAGCGCTGCTTCGGATTTGCGCAGGGTCAGATGGAAGCCCCGCACGAAGATTTCCATCGGATCGCCGAGGGGCGCGAAACGGAGCACTTCGATTTCGGCACCGTCGCTGACGCCCATTTCCAGCAGACGCTGCTGTATGTTGCCCATGCCCACCAGGTTGGCAACAACGCCCGTTTCTTTCGGCTTCAATTGATCTAAGGTACGCATGGATCCATCACCTGTTCCCGACTGGCCGAGTCCCGAAGGGGGCCAGCCACCGTACTTTCGTAACATCGCTGCACCATTGTGAAACAACCACGCCGCCCGGTGCCCGCGACGATTACCCCACTACGCCCGTCTCGACGAGGCACTCGCCGGTGGCGCCGCAGATGGGGCACGCTTCCTTGCCGTGGGGGCCGCATCCGCCGTCGTAGGACAACATGCGTTCGCGAACTTTCACGGCAAGCTCTTCTTCACTCAACAGATACTTCATCAGCCACAGCATGCGCTGGCCCGTTTCCATACTCATGAGATGTTCCATCTTGCAGGCATCGCCCAGCGCCGTGTCTTTACTCACGCCGAGCACCCGCTCGAAAAACTTGGAAAGGATCAGATAATTGTGCTCAACCAAGTTGGCGATACGCTCGCCCTCCTCGGTCAGCAGGAGAAAACGGTTGTGGTCTTCACCGACCCAGCCGCGCTTCTTCAATTGTGCAAGCGCCATGCTGGCCGCCCCCCGCGACACCTCCAGCGTCTCCGCCACATCCGTCGCCCGGGCATAGCCGTATTCCGTCCTCAGGCTGTCGATGGCCATGAGGTAGTGGGCCATGGAATGCGAAAGGGGGTTATTTTCGAACTCCCGCCAGTGGCTTGCGTCATTCATTTCTTTACCCATGTTGAAACGCTCCTTGTTTAGCAAGGTAAACTTTCATCGTGGGCGTATTCTACCATGCTTGCCACGGTGATCCAACCTTGGATCACATGGACGGCAGAATATTGGCTTCGATAAGCTACGTATACTACGATGACAAGCGGCTCGCCACAAGGAAGCTGTGTAAAGAAAGTGTACCACGCGTTTGGAGTGGGTGTCAATGGTTAAGTATGTAGATCACATAAACATCGTCGTCTCCGATCTGGAGCGATCGGTCCGCTTTTACACCGAACTCCTCGGCTTGCGGGAAACTCGACGCGCCCGGCTCACGGGGGACTGGATTGAAGCCATCGTGGGGCTGAAGGGTGTCGAAGCGGATGTGGCCTTTGTCCAGCCCCTGGGCGGTGGCCCCCGCATCGAATTGATTCAATACCACGCGCCCCGGGGCGAGATGTTCTCCGCCCACTCCAGGCCAAACACCCATGGTCTCCGGCATATTGCCTTCCAGATCGAGGATATGGACGCGATGCGGGGCCGTTTGGAGGCCGCCGGGGTTCACTTCTTCGGGCCGCCGGTCGCGGTGCCGGGTGGGGTGGTGGAACACGACGACGGCCACAAGTCGCTGTGCTATTTCCTGGATCCGGATGGCGTGTTGCTGGAACTGGCCGCCTATATATAGGCACCTATTCACCTGCGCCCGATAGCTGCCTGAATTCACTGAAGACAGTACAGGTACCCATCAACACCCGCCAAGAGTATCGAGGCCGTGCCATTGCCCTCCACGTCGGCAATGACAGGAGGCCCGGATGTGGCGGGCAGGAGAAACTCCCAGGCGATGTGGCCTTCCCCGCTTTCCAAGGTCTCCAGGCAATAGAGAGAATTGCCGAGGAGAATCAGGGCTTCGTCCCTCCCGTCTCCGTCGAGATCGGCGGACGCGGAGCCGATGCTGAATCCGCCCGGAGGCAAGGGCAGGTGCCATTTCACTTCGCCCGTGGCGGTATCGAAGCAACGGAGACCATCGCTTGCGCCAAAAGTGATCGCCTGCATTCTTCCCGAGCCATCGAATTTTCCAAAGGCGGGATAGCCCCGGGAGGCCTGATCGAGCGGGGACCACCAGACCAACTCGCCGCCGGGTCGCACGAGCAGGTTGCCCGCGCCGTGGCCAGAGTAAAAGAACAGACTATTCTGACCGTTGTTCTCGAAATCACCCGCCGTGGGCATGCCCCAATACACCGGCTTCAGCGGAACTCCGTCCCAGGTGGCGTCCATGGCGATGAGATCCGCGCCGGTCGTGCCTTGGAGGATGTATAGGATGCTGGGGTGAAAACTGGCCGCGTCGTCGAGTCCGTCGCCATTAAAATCGGCGACGGCGAAGGGTGTGCCCCCCACGCCGCGTCCGCTCACTTGTTCCGTGCGCTTCCAAAGCTCGTTGCCGTCTTTCCCGGACAGAAGGTGCGTTTCTTCCGTGTGCATGATGGAGCGCCGCACTTGGACAAGGATGTCGTCGGTATCCGGGTTCGTAAAACGGCCCGGTTGCCAGAATAGAATACCGCCCGTATTCCATACCGGCGCGGTGCCGGGGATCGCGGGGAAATCGTGGTGCCAACGTTCGCGGCCATCGAGATCAAAGGCGACCAAGCGCGCATGGCCCTCCGGAGCCGACGTGGCAACGATCACCTGTCGGCCGTCTTCGTCCGCGAGTTGCGCGGCGGACACGCCGTAGGAGGTGGGCCAGTCGAAGCCCTGCGCGCGACCAGGAATGCGCCGCAACTCCAACGGCTCACCCTCGCCTTGGGATTGAAGGACCGCTACTTGTTCGTCGGGGCCGGGTACGAGGATCATCGGTGGGGACGTTCCCTCGTGTACGACAATGGGCGAGGTTGCGCCAGTCATACCAATCATCGAAGAGCCCGCGGAAGCGAGCACGCCGCCATCGGCGGTGGCACCGGCTCGAGTCTCATCGGGGCCCGCCGTCCGAAAATGCAGATTGCCCTGTTCGTCCAAGGCAATCGTTCGCGCCAATGGGCCCGTTGCCGATGAGACACGCCGCGCGCCTTCGGGGCCAAAGGCCATCACCGAGAGTCTCCTGCCAACACTTTCGGGCTGGCGCACGGCGCAATAGAGCTCGCGCGGTCCTTTCCGCATGACCACATCTTCGCGACCTTTGGTTGCGGCGGTGTTAAGGTTCAGCGGAACCGGTGGCATCCACACTTCCCAACCCGACGCATCTTGCTCCCAGATCACGCTGGCCTCTGTGCCCTTCAGGGATCGAACGCGCACATAACTGTATTCCGGAAGGTTGGCGGCGAACGTCTGGGCCGTGAACAACTCACTCGCGCCGTCGCCATTCGCATCGGCCACACCTTGCAGCATTTCGTCCGGGTAATCTGCAAGGATGGTGCCCGTCAGCCCATCCAGCGCGAGCACGTGCCAGCGTCCATCACCCGATTCGTTGAACACGGTCACGACGACGTCTTTGCGATCATCGCCCGAAACGTCGGCCACGGAGCGCGGGTGAGCCCGCAACATTCTGGTGGAATTGACGAGGCTCAGCTCGATTTCCCGCCGCCACAACAGCGAAAGGACGTCATCGCGGTAGCCGAGGACATTGATATGCTTGGCAAAATCAGCCAGCACCACAAATTCGGAGCGGCCGTCACCGTCGAGATCTTCCGCTTGCAGCGCGCCGTAACTCCGGCCCTCGGTGAAGGTGCAGCGAGACTCGATCTTGCCTGTCGAGGCATCCAGCACCAGGAGTTCGTTCCAGGGCAAGATGGCGATCTCAAGCTGGCCATCCTTATCAAAATCTCCCGTCACGGGCAACGCCTGGAACATCAGGGCGATGGCATCGGTCTTCCAGATCTCAGTCCATGCGCCATCCTTCCAGGCGAAACAACGCCCAAAGCAATCCTGCCATTGACCGTCGATCTGGGGCTTGTCGAAACCGCTCTCGAACTCCAATTTTTCCAGGCCCGGATACGCCGACAGTACCTCGGCATAGGTCGTGGTCGTAGAATTCTGCACGGCGGATTGCTGCCCGGCGATATCCGACGGCTCCGCGGCGAGGCCCCAGGTTGGCCCCCACGGTGCCGACCAGTTCGCTTCACCTTCGAGGGCCTGCAAGACGTACTGGTTCTCGGTAAGGCCCGTGAACTTCTTCCACGCTATTTGGGGCGCCCCGATCCCGCCCGAGAGCACGGTGCGGCCATCCTGGCGGGCGTTTGCCCGATAGACAGGCCACTCGCCCGGTGACGCGGCAGCGGCATGCGCAACCGAGATCAATATAAACAAGGCGAGGCTTGGAGATTTCATGGGCTCGTTTTCCAGCGACAAATTCGCACGTCGAACGCGGACCGGAGCGAGTGTGAATTGCCCCCAAGAGCCCGTGCTATAATCCGATTTTGGCGGACACGGGCCACGAAAGGCAACCTTGGGAGGTCGCGCGAAGCCCGGAATAAAAGGAGAACTCTAAATGCGCATTGTGAGGTCGTTGGTGCTGGTTGTTATCATTGCGGTCATGGCGGGCGGCCTGGCGGGTTGCAACACGGTTCGAGGCGCCGGTGAAGATCTGCAGCAGGGCGGACAGGCCATCGAGAATGCGGCAAACCGGGTGGGCAATTGACGCGGGCTCTCCGACTCCGTCATTTCAGAAAGCCCTGGATGTCGGGGTCGCAAATTCAAACGAAATGCGAATCTATCGAAATCTTCTCGTGATATTGCGGCCAACCTCAGCGTGGCCGGTCTCTGCGGAAGAACTATACTTTTGCCCAGCGGCTGTTGAGGACTTGGCTCCCTCGCGCGAAATCCTTTACACTGTGTCCCTGCGGACCACCAGGCGGCGCAACGGCCCGGTCCAGCCTGGGCGTTTCATTATCCTGGAGTCAACTTCACATGCACACGTCGCTGACGTGCATAGTCGCAATTATTTGCACCCTCGCTCGCCTCACAAGCCGAAAGTTTCTGGCGCACGACGCGATTGAAAACGGCATGCTCGATGGCGAGGGTCCTCCGGGGCTCTCTAATACCGCAGGCCGAATTGGCTTCATCGGCCACGGCGACGTGCTTTCCTTACACAACAACCGAGTAGAATCCTTTGCAGACTAGTAAATCCGATACGGCGAAGACGCCAGCCAGGCCCTCGCGCCTACCAAATCTTCTGGCGCTTATCGGACTATCCGGTATCCTCTCCACCACCGCCTGGTCCTATTGGCAGGGCGGACTCATGGCTACGATGCTTACCCCACACATTTCGGCAGACGCGAAGATTGCGGTCCTGCAAGAGTTTTTTCTCTCCTGGGGGGCGTGGGCGCCCCTGGCCTACATTCTCTTCGTCACGGCGGAGGTCGTGGTAGCACCCCTGCCCGGCCTGATGCTCTACGCGCCGGGCGGAATTATCTTTGGCGGCTTCCTGGGGGGACTCTACTCCCTCGCGGGCAACCTCCTGGGCGCGACCATTGCTTGCCAGGTCATGCGCCTCGTGGGCGAGCGGCTCTTCGGCGCGGGCATCCGCCGGAATCTGGAGAAACTGGCACCGCTGCTGGAGAAGCGGGGTATCTGGGTCATTTTCTTCCTGCGAGTCAATCCTTTCACCTCCTCCGATCTCGTCTCCTATGCGGCGGGACTGACCCCCATGCCGGTCTGGAAGGTGATTCTGGGTACGGCTCTTGGAATGGCTCCCTTGTGCTGGCTTCAGGCCTATCTGGCCGAGGGGCTCATGGAGGCTTTCCCCGCGCTGCTCTATCCCCTGCTTGCCGCATGCGGCCTCTACGCGCTGGCCGTCATCTGGGCGATACGCCAGATGAGCCGCAAGTCGGAAGACGGCGCAGCCGCCTGAGCGCCGGTTGCGTGTTCGCCATCGTGTGCCCCGCAACCGAGCACTTGCACCCGCATCGCCCAAGCCGTACTCTATGGTACAGTCAGCGTAGAAATAGGAAGAAGCTATAACGGTCTTCTGGACTTTTCGTTCTGATTGCGGTATTCTTACTTTGCTAAGTCTTAGCGGGTCCGTAAACTATATTGCGGATTCCAACGGAGTAGTCATGTTGTCGAACCGTCCAAAATTTCCCCTGAACGAGCGCGATGCCGATGCGGGCATGGTGATCTCCCCCGACAATCGCTCCATGCAGCGGGGACGCCGTCGGGCCAGCCGGACGGAAGTCTGTCGGCCCTGTCTGGTGTGGGTGCCTGAAGCTCCGGAAGCCCCCTTCGAGGGGGTGGTTCTGGATCTCAACCCCCGCGGCATGCGAATCCGGATGCTGTCGGCTTTTGAGGAGGGCTCACGACTAATCGTGCAACTCATGCGGGACGAGAATTTCCAGGTGCCGCTTTCGCAACCGCTCACGATCAACGTGGTCCGGGTACTCGAGAGTCAGGATGGTTTTGTGGACCACGGCACCATGCTGGAAGTGGCAAAAATCAAGAAGGCGGGAAACGTGCGGCCCGTGCGCGTCGCGAGACCCAACTTCAGTTTAGGAACTGCAAACCGTATGTTTACCGCGATGCGGCGCAACGACGGACGCACCGGGAGGTAACGTGGCTGATCCAAAAATTCTAATTGTGGATGACGAACCCGATGTGGTTTCCCTCATTGAGCGTACCCTGACCAGCGACGGCTTTGAAGTGGTGAAGGCCTTTGACGGTATCGCCGCGCTGGATTTGATCAGCACCGAAAAGCCTGATCTGGTACTGCTTGACCTCATGATGCCCATGATGAGCGGTTACGAGGTCTGCCAGCAGATCAAATCGAACCCGCAAACGCGGGACATTCCCGTGGTGTGCCTATCGTCCGCCCACACGCCGGACGCCCGGGCGCACAGCCTGAAGGCCGGTGCGGTGGAACTGATCACCAAGCCCTTCTTCCCCCAGGAACTGATCGCGCAGATCCGGCGCCATCTCCCCCAGCCCGCCGCGGAGGCCGCAGTTGAAGCGATCCCGCCAAAAGGCGTATGATCAGGGTACCGGGAGTTAAGTCCGGTTCCGCGAACGATGTGAAGTAGATACGGTGACCCTTGCAAACCGCATTACATTGGTCCGGCTGGTCCTGATTCCTGTGTTTTGCGCGGTGGTGTACTCGTATTCCCCCGCCCACCTCTGGGCGCGTCCCGCCGCCCTCGCAATTTATGGGGCCGCCGCACTGACGGATATGTTGGACGGCTGGGTGGCACGACGCTTTAACCAGCGCACCCGCTTCGGCATGCGCCTGGACCCGCTGGCGGACAAACTCCTCATTAATCTGGGTTTTGTATTTCTGGCGGCCAATACGTCGTTCGAGCCGGGTGTTCCCCTCTGGTTTCCCATCCCCATCATGATTCGGGATATTATTGTGGTCGTGGGTGCCCTGCTGCTCAATTCGTACGTCGGGCCCGTGACCATTCATGTGAGAGTAATTGGTAAAGTGAGTACGTTATTTCTAAATGGCACCCTCTTTTTCGCGCTGCTGGGCGTGCCCTTCCTGCCGTGGCTCCTGTGGGCCGCGACGCTGCTGACCCTGGCTTCCTGCGCGCAATACATCCACGACGGCATACATCAGCTCAAGGCCGGCGGAGAACATTCCCATGGCTAAACTGAAGAAACTGCCCCTGGTGGCAATTTGCGGGCGCCCCAACGTGGGCAAGTCCACCCTGTTCAACCGCATCCTGGGCAAGTCCCGGGCCATCGTACACGATCAGGAAGGCATTACGCGGGACCGATTTTTCGGCAACGCCAAATGGCAGGACTACCGCTTCCGCCTGGTAGACACGGGCGGTATCATCGAGCATCCCGATGACAATATCACCCGGCAGATGCAGGAGCAGGTGGACGCGGCGCTAAACGAAGCGCGGGTCATCGTCTTTGTGGTGGACGGGCAGCACGCCCTCACCCGCGTGGATCGCGAAGTGCGCGACCGGCTCTTCAAATACAGCAAGCCGGTGCTGCTTGCCGTGAACAAGCTCGACAACGACGCCATGACGGAGGCCCACCGCTACGACTTTTATGAACTGGGCCTCGGCGACCCCTTCCCCATCTCTTCGGGCCATGGCCTGGGCATCGACGCCCTGCGCGACGCCATTGTAGAGCACTTGCCTGTGCCGGAGCCCATTGCGGTTCCCGAAGAAGGCGCGGAGGATGAAGATGGCGAACTCCTGGAAGCCGCCGATGACGAGAGCTTCAGTGAGAAGGATCCCCGCATCAAGGTGGCAATCGTGGGCAAGCCCAACGTGGGCAAGTCCTCCTTCGTCAACGCGATTCTGAACGAGAACCGCAGCATCGTGGACGACAAACCGGGCACGACGCGGGACGCTATCGATATCGACTTTGCATGGAACGATAAGGACTATGTCCTCATCGACACGGCGGGCCTGCGGAAGAAAGCCGGCATCACGGCCAAGGTGGAGCACTACAGTGTGGCGCGCTCCCTGCGCGCCGTGCGCCGCGCGGACATCTGTCTGGTCATGATTGACGCGACCGAGGGCATGTCCGAGCAGGACAAACGCATCATCGGTTACGCCCGCGAAAATGGCACGGCCATGGTGCTCGTGTGGACCAAGTGGGACCTCGTCGAGGACAAGGCGCGCCGCCAGAAGTCCATTGTAGAAGAGCTGGACCTCAAGATGGCCCAGATCCACTACGTTCCCAACGTGACCATTTCCAACGTGACGCGCCAGCGCCTCTTTACCGTGTTCGAATACATCGACCGGGTCTATGAACAGACGCGCAAACGCATCTCGACGGCGGACATGAACAAGTTCATCGAAGAAATCAAAGTGCAGCACAAGCCACCTTCACAGAAGGGCAAGCACGCCAAGATTCTTTACGCGACGCAGGTCAGTATCAAGCCGACGCTGGTGATCCTCTTTGTGAATCAGGTGCGCCTCTTCCACTTCAGCTACATGCGCTTCCTGGAAAATCAGTTGCGCGAGAAGTTCGGCTTCGAAGGCGTGCCCATCACGCTGGAGCTCCGCGAAGGAAAGTCCCGGGAATGAGCCTGGATCCCATGGCGATCGGTGCCCTGCTGCTGAGCTATGTGCTCGGCTCCATTCCCACGGGCCTCTGGCTCGGACTTTGGATCCGGAAGGTGGATATCCGCGAGGCGGGCAGCAAGAATATCGGCGCGACGAATACCATGCGCGTGCTGGGCAAGCCCCTCGGAGCCGCAGCCCTCACGGGTGATGTGCTGAAGGGTCTCTTCCCGGTCATTTTCTTTGCGAAGTTGCACCCGGAGAGCATTCACCTTCCGCTGCTCTGCGGTGTCGCCGCGATAATGGGCCATTCCTTTTCGCTTTTTCTGAAATTTCGCGGCGGTAAGGGCGTGGCCACGAGCGCGGGCGTCTTTCTCGGCCTGGTTACCTGGCCCACCGTGCTCGCCATTGCGATATTCGCGGGAATCGTGGCCGCGACGCGCTACGTAAGTCTCGGCTCCATCTTCGCCTCGATCTCTCTGGCCATCTCGGTGTGGTTCGTCGACACGTCGAACGTGATCCGGGTCGTCGTGTTGCTCGTGGCGCTGCTCATCATCATCAAGCACCGGGCCAACGTCCAACGGATACTCAAGGGTGAGGAAAACCGAGTATAGACACCACCGTGTGCCTTTAGATTCGATGGACTGTAGAACCAATATAAAATTGGGAAGCCCGCCAACGTGGCTTAGCCTTCCAGGCTGAGGCAAAGCCCACGTTAAACTCTGGCGGGCCTTGCGTATCGTTGGCGGACCAACGTCGAGAGACGAGAAATAGGCCGCTTAATAGGTTGAAAGAGCGTTGTCTCAGCCTGGAAGGCTAAGCCACGTTGGCGCACCTTGCTACTCCAAATCATTTCCGAAGGCATCGGATTGCCGAGGAACCCAGGCAACCGGGAGCCATATCGATGCAAAACGGCGGCATATCGACACGCCCCTTCACCCGCGGGGACTTTCGGGCAGCGATGGCGGCGGGCCTGCTCGCGCTGCTGGTCTACGGCTATACCCTCGCCCCCACTGTCACCGGCGAAGACAGCGGCGAGCTGATTGGCGCGGCTTGGGCCCTGGGCGTCCCCCACCCTCCCGGTTACCCGGTCTGGACCCTCCTCGCCCACGCCTTCACCTGGATCCCTTTCGGCAGCGTGGGCTGGCGCGTAAATCTCCTGTCGGCCGTCTGTGCGGCGGGCACGGTATCGCTCCTCGTCCTCATCGGGATCACGGTCACACGCAGCCGACTCGCCTCGTTTGCCGCCGCGATGATATTCGCCTTCTCCCGCGTCTTCTGGGAGCAGGCGATGATTGCAGAAGTCTACGCGCTCAACACCTTCTTCATGGCGCTGCTCCTGCTGATCGGGCTGCGTGGTTTCCGCGAGGATCGACGGGGATCGCTCTGGGCCTATGCCCTGCTTGCGGCGTGGGCACGGGTGTGCACAACACGCTGATTCTCCTCGTTCCCTTCTGGGCCCTGCTTGCGTGGCATCAACTATCCCCGACCATGCGACGCTCCAGCTCCATCCATGTCTGGTCCCTCGCCTTCTTTGCGGCGGGCCTGCTCGTGCACGCTTATCTCCCGCTAGCAGCAAGGCACGATCCCGCCGTGAACTGGGGAAATCCCGACACCCTGGCGCGGTGGATGGCCGTGCTGAGGCGGGACCAGTTCGCCTTCATGCTCGATCAGTATCCCCGGAGCCTGTCGCGCTTTGGCGGACAGTTGGCCACCATGGGCATGTTCTGGTTTCGCGATTTCCTCGGCCTGGGCGCGATCATCGGCTTCTGGGGCGGCGTGTTGCTATTCCGGCGCAACCGCTTTCTGTCTCTGTTTCTTGGCGTTGCCGCGCTGGCCACCGTGGTGTCCATCACCTGGATGCAAAACTTCGAGCAGAGCCGCGAATGGCTCTGGGTCATGCGGGTCTTTCTGTTGCCCGCAGAGCTGATCACCGCTATTGGAATTGCCTGTGCACTGGCGTGGGGCGCGGAAAAGCACCCCCGGATTCGCGCCTTTGCCGCAGGCCTTGCGGTTGCCACGCTACTCCTTTCGCTGGGTCTGCACAGCGTCCAGAGCAAGCGGGACTACACCTACGCCGAGGACTACGCCCGGAATATCCTCGCCACCCTGCCCGCCAATGCCATTTACGTGCCCGGCGCGGATCACCAGGCCTTTCCCGTGATGTACCTTCAAGTCGTCGAGGGTCTCCGGCCCGATGTGACGCTGCTGCGGAAGTATGGCTATTTCGACCTGGACTGCGTGCCGGGACTGGCCGAAGCCAACCCCACGATCTGGGGCGAATTCCCTAGGCGGCGCTATGAGCCCGAGATTCTCGGCTGGCTGCTGGAACATACCGACCGTCCCGTCGCCTTGATCCGTCAGGTGCCGATTAAAGGATTTGACGCGGATTTCGCGCCGCTGGGGCTCCTCGTGCAGGCCCTGCGCCCGGGCGAGTTGGCGGCACCCGGGCGAAGTCTCGACCAGCTCGAATGGCGCCTTCCGCTGCCGGAGCAGCCCGTGGCGGAATACTCGCTGTCGCTGTTTCAATACGACGTGGCCTTCGCCAAAGCGCAGGAACACTTCTCGGCGGGCCGGGGGCAAGAAGCGCTGGCCGACGTCGAAGTGGCGGCCACGTTCGGGCACCGCGAGCCGGAAATACTGAACAACCTCGGCGTGCTCTGCGGCCGCTACGGCGCCTACGACACGGCGGAGGCCCTTTTCCGCGAGGTCTTGGCAAAGCACCAGGAGCACGAGTCGGCCAAGGCCAATCTTGCGCGGGTAGAGCGCAAGCGCGAAAACTGAAAGGCTGATCGGACCGATCGGACGGATCGGACGGATCGGACGGATCGGACGGATCAGAACGCTCAGTGGATACGAACCCGTGTGTCCTACCCACGTCAACTGTCAACTGCTTGCGCCGTCTCCTCTCCGGCGGCTATGCTACACGCAGTGAGTCTATTGCAGCCGGGGCCACGCCCCTATACAGGAATTACCTCCCATGAAGATTTCCAAGTCCTCTCTATTCACCCTCTTCACTGCGGGCCTTGTCCTCCTCCCCCTTGCGGCCTCCGCGCAGGACGCCGCCGTCGCCGAAACGTCGGTCAACGCCGTTAACCTGCTGAGCCGCTGGCTCCACATCTTCGGTGCAATCTTCCTGATGGGCGGCGCTTTCTACATGCGCGCCGTATTGATGCCTTCCGCCGCCGAATCGCTGGACGATGCCACCCATCAAAAACTGCGCACGAGCATCATGGGACGCTGGCGCAAGTGGATCATGATCCTGAGCCTGGTGTTGATTGCCACCGGCTTCTACAACTTCTTTACCGTGGGCATCCCCGCGCATAAGGGCGAGCCCGCCTACCACATGCTTTTCGGTATCAAGTTTCTGCTCGCGATTGCGGTCTTCGGCCTGGCTTCCATGCTTGCGGGCCGGAAATCGATCTCGGTGAAACTGCAGCAGAATTCCAAGCTCTGGCTGGGCATCACACTGGCCATGGGCGCGGCGATTGTGATGATCGCCGGCTACATGAAGATGATGTAAGCCCTCCTTGACTGGAGGTGTGGCAGGCTTCGGATATCGTTTGCGTTTCGTTTTCAGCCACGCAGGGACGGCAGCGACAGCAGGGACATCAGTTTTTCCCAACACTGCCGTCCCTGTTGTCCCTGTCGTCCCTGAGACCACGAAGAAGGATTTCAATCCGTGATACGAGCCGTCTATCTGCTTTCGCTGGTCTGCGCTATTGCCATTGACGTAAATGCAAACGCCGCCACCTTTCGCATCGCGACCTTTCAGTCCGACGCCACGCCTCCCATCGGCGCGCCTTTGTGCGGCAGTGCGGAGAACAAGGCGAAAAGCGTTACGGACCCCTTGAGCGCCCGTGGCATCGTCTTCTTCCCCGAGGGGGAGCAGCCCATCGTGATCTGCGCCGTGGACTGGGTGGGGATCGGCAATGGAGGCTATGAGGCCTGGCGCGACGCGCTGGCGACGGCCGCGAATACGGAAGCCGCCCGGGTCTCGGTCCATGTGCTGCATCAGCACGATGCGCCCATGTGTGATTTCTCTGCGGAGACCCTCCTCGATGCGCAAGGCATCGGCGGCGCGACGATGGATGTGGGCTACGCTCATGAAGCGATTGCGAAGGCCGCCGAAGCCATCGCCGCTTCGCTGGACAACGCTCAGCCTGTAACCCACATTGCCACGGGGGAAGGGATCGTGGAGAAGGTCGCGTCGAACCGGCGGGTGATGGGAACCGATGGCAAGGTGAAGGCCGTGCGCTGGACGGCGACGAAGGATCCCGCAGTGCGCGCGGAGCCCGTGGGCACGATTGACCCCTTCTGCAAATCGGTTTCTTTCTGGAATGAGGAACAGCCCCTGGCCGTATTGACGTGGTATGCCACCCACCCCCAGAGCCACTATGGCGAAGGAGAGGTGTCGGCGGACTTCGTGGGCATGGCACGCGCCGCGCGGGAGGCCGCCCTGCCGGGTGTGCCCCACATCCACTTCAACGGGGCCGGAGGGAATCTGGGCGCGGGCAAGTGGAACGACGGTGCCCGGGAGAATCGTCCGGTGCTGGCGGGTCGACTGGAAGCGGGCATGCGCAGGGCCTGGGAAAGCGCGAAACGGGTGCCGGCGGAAGGCGAATTGGACTGGGCCGTGGTGCCGGTCGTGCTGCCGACCCGAAGTGAAATCACAGCCGAGGCGGAATCTGCCAAGTTAGCCGCGACGGACAAGTCGCCGGGCGAACGGGCGGGCGCGGCCTGGAAGCTGGCTTGGATTAACCGGGCCAACGAAAGCACGCCCGTCGCGCTCACGCGCTTGCGCCTGGGCGATGTGCAGCTTCTCATGCTGCCGGGCGAGTTGTTTGTGGAATACCAGTTGGCTGCACAGGACATGGCCCCAGACGACTTCGTCTGCGTCGCGGCCTACGCGGATTATGGCCCCGGTTACATCGGCACCGCCTGTGCCTACAGCGAGGGCGGCTACGAGACCGAAGTTAACTCCGCCCACTGCGGCCCCGAGGTCGAGGCCGTGCTGATGGATGGAATCCGGAAGCTGATCGCACCGTAGCGCAATGTGACTACGCGGGACGGTCCCGAACGCAGGGCGGCAGTCCGTTCACCAAGACATCGCCTGGACAAAACGGTTTCCTCTGTCGATTGAGTGAATCGTCGTTCGGGACGGTCCCGTCGCCGATGGGACTGTCCAGCGTTCGAAGTTCACTTCGCTCAAGCAAAGGGACGCGCAAACCCGGAAGGACGTCGAAGGGAAAAGTCTCGCCAAGGACTGTCCCACGCTTTGACTACGCGGCGGTCCCGTTGGTCGTTATTTGTCCTTGCCACCGCTGAAGGCGGCGGTCAGTAGCGTGGTAAACGCCGCCAACCAGATCTGGAAGAAAATGTAGCCGAAGGAATCGCTGGCTTTGGCGACGGAAATGGGACGCAGGTGTTTCATGGCGTTGTACTCCTTGATTGGTACGCATCCATTAGACGCCCCGGCATCGGCGGTATTCAATAATTCCCCGTGCATAAAAAATCGCCGGAGACCACAGTCTCCGACGATCCTTCATTGTGTTACCCTCAGCGCCAGACGGCGCGAATCGTTTTGGGGATGTCGGTGTTGTCAATGAAGGGCCCGCGCAGGGCGTCTTTGCCTTTGACGGCTTCGAGGAGTTTCTCGGCGCCTTTGCCCTTGGCGATGCAGGGCACGACCTGGTTGGTGTGGCCACCGGTGTGGAACTTGTAACCCGGCGTCTTGCCTTTGCCATTGCTGACCAATGGGGTCACCTTTTCGCCCGAATCCGGCCCGCTGAGGTAGCCGGTCTCGTGGTCGGCCGTGATGATGAGCAGGGTTTCATCCCAACTGCTGTTGGCCGCCACCCAGGCGTCGACCGCCGCGATGGCCTTGTCGAAGTCCAACTGTTCTTCGATCAGGCGTCCGATGACGTTGCCGTGGCCACCCCAATCGATGGCACCGCCCTCGGCCATGATGAAGAAGCCTTCGGGATCCTTGGAGAGCACGTTCAACGCGCCCTCCAGCATCAATGCCAGATCAGGCATGTTGGGCGTCTGCGGATAGGCGTAGGGCAATTCCGCTTTCTTCTCATCATCGCTTCCGCGATTGCCTTGCAGTGTGGAGGCCACTGGAGCAATGCCCAGGACACGCGTGGGCGCGTCGGTACCCTTGAGCGCGTTGAATTCGTCGAGAGAGTCCACAAGCTTCCAGGGGTCGGCCGTTCCGTCGCCGTTGGCATCGCCGCCGGCGGTTCCGGCGACCACGTCGCGCCAGAGGGTCTCGCCGCCAATGCGTTTGTAGTCCCCCTCCGTCTTGAAAGGGTCGTCGCCGATACCGCCGATTTGCTTGCCATTGTCGTCGAACCAGGGGTGTCCCGCGCCCATGAGCACGTCGAGCGTGCTGTTGCGGAGCATGTCCTCGGCCAGCACATCAATGTCGTTGCGGCTGGGATGGTGGGTGGTGAAGCCGGCCGGTGTCGCGTGGCTGATGTACACCGTTGTCAACACGCCCGTGGCCTTGCCCATGGCTTCGGCGTCTTCATAGAGGTGGCGCAGCGGCTGCTCTTTCTCGTCCACGCCGATAGCTTTATTGGCGGTCTTAAAGCCGCTGGAAAGCGTCGTGGCGCCCGCTGCGGAGTCGGTGGAATCTTTCAGGACATAGCTGAAATCCGCAGCGGCCTTGTCCGGGTCGAAACCCTTCCCGCTGGCGGAGTAGGTGGTACAGGCCAGCACCTGACAGTCCCAGTAGGGCTGGCCCTGAAGTTCGCCGTAGGCATAGAGGCTGGCGGCCTCCATCTGGGCAAATCCCATACCGTCGCCGATCATCAGGATGACGTTCTTCGGCCCCGTGGTATCCTGGGCCGAGGCCATGCCGCACAAGGCAAGTCCCGCGCCTGCAACGGCACCGAGCAATTGGGTTTTCATCAGCAAATCTCCTTTTCGATTGCGCGTATATATTCTTCCAGGGTCTTTCCTGGTTCAGTGGCAAAATTCTCTTCCGTCATCACCACCGCCTCCATCCGATCCACGCGAAAATTCCGGAAGGCCCGGCGCAGTTCGCACCATGCGGCAAAGGACCAGGTACTCCCCCAGAAAAAGAGGCCGAGGGGCCGGACGAGCCGGTGGGCGGACTCGCCATCGGCCCTGGTGTAATTAAACTGAAGTTTTCGCTGGAGGCCTATCCCCTCGCGGACCAGCCCCATCTTTTCCCGCAGGGTCGGGCAGATATGGAAACCCGGCACCTGCATGAGCTGGCTATCCAGATCATCCAGCAGGGACCGCTCGGCCACGGCACGGACCTTGTCCAGCACGCCCCGCGCGGCCCGCTCCAGGGCGGGGTCGCCCCAGGCCTGAACCATGCGGGCCCCGAGGAGGAGCGCCTGGGCCTCTTCATTGGTAAACATGAGTGGGGGCAATTGAAAATCGCGGCGCAGGATGTAACCCACGCCCGCCTCCCCCTCCACCGGAACGCCCGAGAGTATGAGGGATTGTACATCGCGGTAGATGGTTCGCTCGGAAACGTCCAACTCCACGGCAAGCTCGCGGGCGGTTATCGTTCGGGAGCGGCGCAGGAGTACGACCAACTGGAAGAGGCGTTCCGCCTTGTACATAGTTGCCTCGGAGAGGATTAAAGGACCAGCAGATTGAGGTCACACGTTACGACCCGCCGGACGCGGACAAAGGTTTCACGCGAAGTATTCTGTCGTGCGCCCCAACCCACAAGAGCTGAACCGCAAATTTACGCAAATTTACGCAAATTTTTGGCAGTCCCGCAATTGCTTACGGTCTTTGTATTTTTGGCTCGAAGGATCGAAAGTGCAGAATCCTGTAATTGCCAAATGAAACGCCAAGTACTGAACATCTTATTTGCGCTAATTTGCGAAAATTTGCGGTTCAGCTCTTTGGGTTAAATCCTTAGGCGCATGCCACTCTCCGCCAGCGTCCAGAAAAAGCCGCTGTTTCGTGTGGGGATAATGGATTTCCAACCAGGGCGGTGCGGGTTCGTCTGCGGAATCTTTCCGGGTAAAAATGTAGATCCGATTCGCGCCGTCCATCTCGTCGGCGTCATTGCGCGCAACCCGCCCCTCGGGATCTTTGAGCAGGATCGGGATAGCAGCCTCGAAGGCATCCCAGGGCGGCGCGAGCGCCATGGTCAAGCGAACTTCGCCGGGTTTGACGGACAAGGTAATGGGTCGCCCATGCCACCGGGCGACGGGCCGCGCGCCGATTTCCTTGATGTCCTCCTGATAGCCATTCCAAGCGGGCTGACTTGCCTGGCAACGCTTCACCAGTTCCGCATCGCTCAGATCGGTT
The DNA here is from genome assembly GCA_942492815.1 of Candidatus Hydrogenedentales bacterium. Classification (GTDB taxonomy): domain Bacteria; phylum Hydrogenedentota; class Hydrogenedentia; order Hydrogenedentales; family JAEUWI01; genus JAEUWI01. The sequence continues at coordinate 3,036,438 of OW818658.1, forward strand.
GAGGTGACCGTGGCCACCACGGCCACCAGCACCAGAAAAAGCAGGGCGGCAATGAGGACGGCTCTTCGCATGGGCAATCCGGGTATCAGCGGTCGCTGCGGCGTCGATCAACGAACACCATGCTGCTGCCTTCCTTCGGATGGGCCATCTGGCGCACCTGGGCGAGCACCTCGAACATTTTCTTGGCGCTCTTGAAGTAGCGGTACTGGGTGTGGGCCACCCCGACCGAAAGGGCCATGAGCTTGCAGCGAACTTCGTTGCCCTGGCGGTCCACCGCCTTGATGTAGCCCTTCTGGACTTCGTCGGCGGTGTAGAGCTGGGTGACGTGCTTGTCGAACTGGTCGCAGAGGTGCTTGGTAAAGCGCTCGTGATCTTCCAGCTTCAGGTTGACCACGAAATGCTCGCCGCCCATGTGGGAGACGAAGCTTTCGTAAAAACCCATGTCACGGGTGAGGCTCACGAGCAATTTGCCCATGAACTCGAGGGCTTTCTGTTGCCCGTCGGCCCCCCGCGACGCGCAATAGGCCTTGTAGCCGATCATGTCCACATACACCACGGCGAGGGCGGTATCGCGGGCGAGGAGATGGTTGATCTCCCGCTTGGCGGCATCGGTGCCGGGCAGATTGGTGACGCGATTCCGGTTGGCCAGGGAGGTGGTGAGGGCCGTGAGGGAAGCGATCTTGTCCATCAGGCGTTCGAGCTTGAAGGGCTTGACGAGGTAGTCGTCCGCACCCTGCTCCAGGCCGTGGAGAATTTCGGGCTCTTCGCCCAGCGCCGTGAGGACGAGAATAGCGTGCTTGTAAAGCTCGGGATCCTTGCGCATGCGGCGACAGATTTGATATCCCGTCACGCCGGGCAGCATGATATCGAGGATGGAGATGTCGGGTTTGACCTTTTTCGCGAATTCGAAGGCCCCCTCCCCCGTGTTGATAACGTGGGTGTCGTGGCCCTCGGCATTCAGCTTTGTCTTGATCAACTCAGACAAATCTACATCATCGTCCACCAGAAGAATTCGGCTCATTCATGCGTTCCTATGGTTTTCCAAGCCCCGTGTAAGTTCTTACCATTTAAGGTAGTATACCCAAGTTCCACGGCTTGTCGCGAATTATCTCTCAAGGCCGCATAGTGAGCGGATTTCCTGCGGAATCACGGCATAGTGATTGTTTACGGAAACATGTTTGTATGCGTCCGAGCGGCTGTGGTACGATATAATCATCGACTTTCTTTTCAGTAAAGGAGCCTTCCCAATGCGATCTCTCTTCGGTTTGACCATGCTTTCTATCCTTCTCCTCGCCGGGTGCAAGGAAGAACCTCCCCCGGAAGCGGTGCCGGTAGAAGTGCCGCCGAAGACGGTGCAGGAAATCTCGGGCGAATACACGGCGGCGCTCCAGCCCCTTTTCGCGGGCGCCCAGGCCGGCAGCGGCTTTGCCTATGGCGCGGCCGACCCCATCATCAGCCAGTTCAGCACGCTACGCTCCCAGTACTCCGTGCCCAAGGAAATCAATGAGCCCGCGGCCTCCGCCCAGATTGAGGAGCAGGTGGCCAACCACATCAAGATCGCAAAAGACGCTGAAGAGTGGTATGCCTTAGACGGCCTGTTGAAGCTGCACGCCACCTTGAACCCCACAAGCCAGCGTTATCAGCCCCTGCGCCGGAAGACGGACCTCATGATGGAACGCCCCCTGGTCAAGTGTACGGGATTCGCCACGATTGACAACGATGACCTGATGGCCTTCCTGGACGTGATGGACCCGAAGACGAGCCAGATTACGAGCGTTCGCGTTCGTGAAGGGGAAGAATTCTATCCCGATGCCGAAGGCAAGAGTATTCTCCGTCTGGTCAAGGTAATCGGCGCCCAGTCGGGCCTCGAACTGGAGTACATGCGTCTGCCGGGCGAGACCTGGGAGATCGCGGGCCCTGAGAACCGCTAAATCTCGATAACAAGCCTATTCGCTGCTGGAATCCGTCGCCGGATTCCAGCAGTTTTTTTTTGCTTGGCCCCTCGCCACTGGGCTAGGCTGTGGGGTACGCGATCCGCGCCTCCGGGGGCGGAGAGATAACCTGAAATCGTATACGTGGACGAGGTTGGAATGACACAACGACAGTTTACATGGGCGGCTTCCGCGGCCCTGGTGGTGCTGGGCTTTCTGGCCTACGCCAATACCTTCAGCGGCGACTGGGTGTGGGACGATGTGTCGTCCGTGCTGCTCCACGAGAATGTGCAGAACCCGGCCAAGCTGGGCCAGCTCTTCCGCGAGGACCAGCATGCCTTCGGGCGCGGCGCGGGCAACTTCTATCGACCCCTCGTCTCGGTCAGCTTTATGGTCGATTTCCTCCTTTCCTACGATCCGACGCTGGATACGGCGGAGATCAAGGGCTACCCCGACGTTAAACCCTTCCTGTTCCACCTGAGCAATACCCTATGGCACTGCGCCGCTGCGGTATTGCTTTTTCTGCTGCTCGGGCGGCTCGGTGCGCCGAGATTGGTCCAGACCGCGGCGGCAGTCCTTTTCGTCCTCCACCCCATGCACACGGAAGCGGTAGCCTATATCAGTGGACGTGCCGATATGATGTCGGCCACGTTTATCCTGGCGGCATTGCTCTGCGCCACCACGGATGCACGGGGCACGAAGCAGATGGTCGCCTTCGCATTCAGCGGCCTCTTTTTCATCCTGGGGCTTTGCTCAAAAGAATCCACCATGATCTATCCCGTGCTGCTGGCCATCGTGATCGCCCTGCGCCCGCGGTCCGAGGCACCGCTGACGCCGACGGTGTCCTGGCAGGTCCGGGCCTATCCCGTGTTCCTGGCGGTTGTGCTCCTCTGCGCCTATGGCGGATTGCGCGCCACCGTGCTGAAGTTCAGCGAGGGCGGTGGCGGCAGCAAGACGGGCCTCCTCACACGGCTCGTGGAAACCTGCCAGGCCTTTGCCTTTTACATCAAGACGCTTTTCCTGCCCACGAACCTGCACATGGAGCAGACCCTCGCCGACGTGCCGGGCTGGACCGCCCGCCTGGGACTACTCCTGCTTGCGGCCTGCATCGGGGCGGCTTACTGGGGCTATCGCTCGGGCAACCGGCGCATTACGCTGGCCCTCGTGTGGTTTCTCGCCGCGTGGTTACCCATCTCCGGAATTTTCCCACTGAACGCGCCCATGGCGGAGCACTGGATGTATGTGCCCATGGCCGGCTTCTGGTGGGCGGTGATGGAGCTGCTGGTGCTGGCTTCCCAACGCCTGAACCTGCGCACAGCGCCGGTGGCCGTGGCGGCCGTGCTGGGGCTTCTGTTCCTCAATCAGACCATCGCGCGCAATGGGGACTGGCGGGACAACGAAACGATCTTTCGCGCGACGCTGGCGGAGAACCCCGATACGCTGCGGGTTCATTCCAACCTGGCCGTGACCTACGACTTCCTGCAGGGGAACTACCCCGGTGCGGCGCGGCACTACGAGGCGGCCATCGCTCTCTATGAGAAACAAAAAGAGCGCCCGGAGATCCTACTGCCCGATGAGATCCCCCTGCGCCTCTCGCTGGCGGAAATGTTGCTGCGCCAGGAAAACTATAGTGATGCTTTGCCGTGGTTTGGCAGCCTGATGCCGCTGACCCAGCAGGAAAACATGAAGGGCGACGGCGCGAAGGCGGCCTTCGGTCTGGGGCAGTGCTACCTTGGCCTGGGCAACTACACGCAGGCCACGCAGCTCATGCAGCAGGCCATCACGATGGACCCGACCCTGGCCGGGGCCTATCGCGATCTGATGCGGGGCGCCCCCCTGCCCGGCCCGCGCTGAAGCGAACACGACTTGGAAAGTGACTGAACCATGCTGAAACATACCCTGATCCATCCCGGCATCCTGGAAGCCATCGGCGCCGCGGGCCACGGCTCCAGAATTCTTATCGCCGACGGCAACTACCCTGCGAGCACGAAGTGCGGCATGAACGCCGAGCGGGTCTACCTCAACCTGGTGCCGGGAATGCCCACGGTCACCCAGGTGCTGGATGCCCTGCTCACGGCTATTCCCGTGGAAGCCGCCGGGGTGATGACGCCCGGCGAGGGCCCCGAGCCTCCGATCTTCAATGAGTTTCGCGATCGCTTCCCCGGCCTGGAATTGACCTTGTACGACCGCTTCGCGTTCTACGAGGAGGCGGGAAGCGACGACACCTGCCTGACGATTGTTGCGGGCGAACAACGGATTTACGCAAATCTGTTGTTGACCATCGGCGTTCGGATGCCTGCGTAGCTTCGATTTTAAATCGCAGTATTAGAACCTGCGGTGCCCGGAATGGCCCTGAAAGGGGCCTTTATCTAACCCACCATCCCGCCAGAGGTTAGTTGCTCTGGACGCTCGGAAAATAAGATTTTGGGGTATGGGAGTTTGCTTGACACATTGGGGGACCCATGCTAGAATGGCCCAGTTGAACCAGTATCAGCGAAATAGAGTTACGTTCAAACGAGTTACGGAGAAAGGCTTCCATGGCTGACGACAAGAGAAACGAAGACAATCTGGATACCCCCGGCGACTCCGGTTTGGGTAACCTGCCCCCGCTCAGTGATTTTGACTCGGGCGGTATGGATTCGGACGGTGGTCTGCCTCCTCTCGGTAATTTCGATTCCGGTGGCAGCCCCACGGATTCGGCGGGCCTCCCCCCCATCAGCGACATTCAGGTGGAAACGCCCCAGCCCACGGGAGGCAACGTTCGCCGTCCTCCCTTCGGCTTCGACAGCGCCATCAATGATACTTTTTCCAGCGGCACGCCCGGCATCGACACGCCGGCCGGCACGAAGTCCAGTGAAGGCCTGAGCCCCATCGGCTCCGGATTCCAGGATCTCGCCGCGGACAGCGACTTCTCCCCCGAGACCCCAGAAATCGGCCCCGGCCCGGATTCGAACATGGACACGCCCATGTTCGACAGCGCCTTTGGCGGCGGCAGTGGCTCCGGCTTCGGCGGTGGACGCTCCACCGGCGCGCCGACCCAGGCCATGGAAACGCCCATGTTCGGCCAGGCCGTTGGTGGCCGTGACAACCGCGGCTTCGACGCAGGTGCTTTTGGCGGCGGTGGCGGCGGCGGTGACTTCGGTATGGGCACGCCCGCGCCGGACTTCTCGCCCGACACCGACATGCGCGCTCCCCGCGGCATGGGCGGCGGCATGCAGATGGGCGCCAGCGAACCGGCCGGCGGCGGACGCAAGGGCGGCGCAGGTGCGCTGGTCGCTGCGGCTGCAATTGCGCTGATCGCGGGTATTGTGGCGGGGCCTTTCGCGGCCTCCACCCTCTCCTTCCTGCCCAATCCGCTCGCGGCGAAACTGCAGACTGCGGAGGATAATGCGCAGCGTCTGCAATTGGAGAATACGGGCCTTCAGAAGAAGGTGGCGGACCTTACCGCGATAGGTGGACCCGGAGATCAGAAGCTGGAAATCTCCCCCGAAAAGCTCAAAGAGCTTGAAGACTCCATTATCTCGAAGACTCAAGAACTCGCGACGACAGAAACTACTCTTGCGGATACCACCGCGAAGCTCGATACCGCCAGTACCGACCTTCTTGCGAAGAACGCGGAAGTGGCCAAGCGTTCAGAAGAATTCGACAATCTCTCCAACCAGCTTTCCATCACGGAAGCGCGTCAGCGTGGTCTGGTTTCCGAAGTGGATCGCCTGACGAACCACGTTGGCAAGCTGGAAGAAGCCGCCCTGCGCAGCGATCAGTCGAAAGACGCGCTGGCCCACGCGGTGGACCGTCTTTACATCAAGATAAAGGAAGGCCTCCCGCTGACGCCGACCAAGTTTGATCGCGCCGCGCGCCTGGCCGAAGTGGAAACCCTTCGCAATCAGGTTGGCGAGTCCAAGTGGGTCACCCCCGCCCTTCAGGACGCCTACACGGGCCTCTACCTGAAGGAACTGGAGATTGCCCAGTCGCAGGAATACTTCTACAGCAAAATCCCGGTGGTAGACGCCTATGGCAGCCGGGTACACAAGTGGGCCGAATGCGTGATGCAGGGCAACCACGAAGTGGTCTACCGCAGCTTCGACGGCCAGAACATCGGCGTCTTCACGAACCTCGGCACGGGCGAATCCCCCGCCTGGGGCTTCAATGAAGAATTCGCACCGGCCGCGAAGAAAGAACTCGAAGCGCGGGTCTTCGCCAGCCGCGTTCCCGACTTCGAAGCGAAGATCCAGGCGCTTGCCGAACGCGAGTTCAGCATGGAAGGCGACACGGAGTTCCAGAAGGTCTTCAGCTCGCTGTAAGATTTGGTTGGGTTGATTGATTACACGCCGCGCGGCCTTCGGGTCGCGCGGTTTTTTTTGTGTTGGGCGGGAGGGGGCGTGGCGGGGAAATGGGTCTTATGGGTCTTATGGGTCTTATGGGTCTTATGGGTCTTATGGGTCTTATGGGTCTTATGGGTCTTATGGGTCTTATGGGTCTTATGGGTCTTATGGGTCTTATGGGTCTTATGGGTCGTATGGGTCGTATGGGTCTGGGTCGTATGGGTCGTATGGGTCATGGGTCGTATGGACTTTGCTGCGAGAGTGCTATAGTGATGGTTTCCAACTCGATGAACCAGCACACATATGGAGGGCACATGATGACTCAAGGCGGCTTTATCCCACCTCATGGAAACTACGAGGCACTACTCTCCTATCAAAAGGCCGAGGTGATTTTTGATATCACTTTCCGCTTCTGTCACCGCTTCCTCGGCAGGGGAGACCGAACCGTCGATCAGATGGTGCAGGCGGCCCGGTCCGGCAAGCAAAACATCGCCGAGGGCGTGAAGGCTTCGGGCACCTCAAAGGAGACGGAGATACGGCTCATCAATGTCGCACGATCCAGTCTTGAGGAACTCCTTGTCGATTACAAGGACTTTCTGCGGGTGCGCGATCTACCTCTTTGGACCAAAGATTCCAGGGAGGCCCAATTTGTTCGCCAGCTCGGCAAGAAAACTCCCTTCAACTTCGAACTATTTCGAGAGTTCGTCGAAAACCGCCCGCCCGAGGTTGTAGCGAACATTGCCATCTGCCTGCTTCATCAGGCGAACTATCTACTGGATCAGCAGAAGCGTGCGCTGGAGCGTGACTTTATCAAGGAAGGCGGGATCCGTGAACGCATGACGAAGGCCCGATTGGAGCAGCGAAAAAAAGATAGTTGAATCGGCAGGCCCGACCCATAAGACCCATAAGACCCATAAGACCCATAAGACCCATAAGACCCATAAGACCCATAAGACCCATAAGACCCATAAGACCCATAAGACCCATAAGACCCATAAGACCCATAAGACCCATAAGACCCATCCCCCACCCGCGTCTCCTGAATCAAAAAGACCGGCACCTCCCATGGAGGCACCGGTCTTTGGAGTGCTCTTACTTACCTAATTCTTATGCCGACGTGCGCTTCTTCTCGTCGCGCTTGCGCTCTTCGGAGTTGAGCACGGCCTTGCGGACGCGGACGAACTTGGGGGTGATTTCCGCCAGTTCGTCGGGGGCGATCCATTCGAGGGCCACGTCAAGGGTGAGAATCCGGGGCACATCAAGTCCGGTGCTGTGGTCCTTGCCGGATGCCCGGTGGTTGGTGAGGGCCTTCTTCTTGGTGGGCTTGCAGGGCATATCGCCGGGGCGGGAGTATTCGCCGATGATCATGCCCTCGTAGACCGGCTCCATGGAGCCGAGGAAGAGGGTGCCGCGTTCCTGGAGGTTTTCCAGGCTGTAGGACGTGCTCTGTCCGGTTTCCATGCTGACCATGGAACCACGCTTGCGGGTGACGACATCGCCGCACCAGGGGCCGTAGCCCACGAAGCGGGAGGCCATGATGCCCATGCCGCGCGTGTCGGTGAGGAATTCGCCGCGATAGCCGATGAGGCCACGGGTGGGGATGTTGAACTCGACACGGACCATGCCGGTGGGCTCGACGTGCATGGCGCACAACTCGCCTTTGCGGCCCGCAATCTTCTCGATGACCGTGCCCTGATATTCGCTGGGCACGTCAATCGTCAGGACTTCCATGGGTTCCAGGCGCTTGCCGTCTTCATCGCGGTGGATGATGACTTCCGGCGGGGATACGCAAAGCTCCATGCCTTCACGGCGCATCTCTTCGAGGAGAATGGCCAGGTGGAGTTCGCCGCGGCCGGAAACTTTGAGGGCGTCGCCGCGCTCGGTCTCTTCCACGCGCAGGGCCACGTTGGTGCGCATTTCCTTTTCCAGGCGCGCGGAGATCTGGCGCAGGGTGACGGCGTCGCCGTCCTGTCCGGCGAAGGGCCCGTTGTTCATCATGAAATTCATGGACACCGTGGGCTCTTCGATTTCCAGGGGATGAAGCACCACGTCCAGATCGATGTCGGAGAAGGTGTCGCCGATGTTGATGTCGTCGGGGCCGGCGATGGTTACGATATCACCCGCGTTCACGAAGTCCACCAGCTCGCTTTCCAGGCCGCGCGTCACCCAGAGATAGGTACACTTTTCCTGCTTGTCGCTGGTGATGTCCCACTCGCGCTCGTGGTGGAAATCGTCGTGGTGGGCCAGCTTCTCGCCGAGCCACTTGGTGGAAACGCGGCGGAATTTCTGGCCCTTCTTGACACTGCCCTGAAGCACGCGGCCCATGGCGGTACGGCCGATGTGGTCTTTCCAGCCGATGGAGCTGACCTGCATGAGGAAGGGCGCGTCGGGATCACCCTTGGGGGCGGGGACTTCGTTAATGATGGTTTCGAAAAGGGCTTCCATGCCTTCGTGGGCGTCGTCTTCCAGATCGCGCACGAGCCAGCCGTTGAGGCCGGAACCGTAAAGCACGGGAAAGTCGCACTGCTCGTCCGTGGCGCCGAGTTCGACGAAAAGGTCGAAGGTCTTGTCCAGCGCCTTGTCGGGCATCGCCTGGGGACGGTCCACCTTGTTCACCACGACGACGGGGCGGTAGCCCATGCGCAGGGCGCGGGTGAGCACGTAGCGCGTCTGGGGCATGGGGCCTTCGTTGGCGTCCACCAGTAGCAGCACGGAGTCCACCATGGAGAGGGTGCGCTCCACTTCGCCGGAAAAGTCGGCGTGGCCGGGCGTGTCTACGATGTTGATCAGGTAGTCTTTCCACGTGACCGTGCAGTGCTTGGCGCGGATGGTGATGCCCCGTTCCCGTTCCAGCTCGTTATTGTCCATGACCCGGATCGCGACCGCTTCATTCGTGCGGAAGAGATGCGTCGCCGCGAAAATACTATCGATCAGCGTGGTCTTGCCGTGATCGATGTGGGCGATGATGGCCACGTTGCGGATTTTATCAATCGAATGCATTAACGGTGATTCTCCTTGGCTTTAACGATGTAGCTGCCCGGTTAGTTGGGGGATCTAACGAAAACCGGGTTAACGGAACAAGGCCGGGACCAAAACATCCTGGCACCAACCCTGGCCGTCACAAGGCAGGGATCGGGAGTCGGCGGTTTTCGGGTAGACAATCGACGAGATCCCAGATTATACCGGAGAGGCGAGCCGAAAGGCAAATTCTCGCGGGAACATCTATGCGTAAGGGCAAGGAAATGCGCGTGTTAGGACCATATTAGCGCCGGGACGAGGCCCGTCAATCCGCCTCGGGAAGTTCGTCGAGGTTGAGCAGAATCTCATCCTCCAGGGCATGGGGGTCGTCGGCAATGCTTAAGAGGAGCCCCTTCAAGTACATATACGATACCGTGTCATAGCCGGTAAGGCGGACCCCGAAGCTTTCGTGATCCCTGGAGCACACGATGCCGCGTACTTCGATCATGGTGTGGGTATCACCGATGAAGCTGCAGGCGACCTGGGTTCCCCGCTCGAGCGGCCCTCGATGTTCGATGCGGATGCCGCCTACGGAGATATCGACCACCGAGGCCTCGAAGGGCACGCCGCCCTCGGGGACCACGGTGACAGGAAGATTTACGTCAATACGGGTATACGTGCGCTGATTGTAACTGGACAATATCGGGACCTTCTTCTCGGGATGGGTAAAATTCGACACTTCAGAGGGTGCAGTGGTTAAAAAGACGATCGAGTGCTACTGCGTTGGTGGAATTATACCCCAATTCGGTCGATTGTGCTTCAGGCGGTGTGAGCACCCACTGGCCACAACCCGGAATATCACCACGAAGGCCACGAAGAGCACGAAGAAGAAAGTGGGAAGAAAAGCGTGTTGCAGCTATGATGCCCTGTGCATTCCAGGCAAGCCGCATTGAGTTTGCAGCCGAGTCGTCTTTGCGCCTTCGCACCTTGCGTGCAGTGCATCAGGAAAACGGTAAGCCGAGGGATCTTCTGAGTGCTTCTGTTGATTCCGTGGTCAACTAGAACGAAGAATTGCCACGGCACGGAGAAAACGGGATAAGGGTGACCTTCAAAGCCGAAGGTCGCTATACTTACGTAACTGAATTTCCATAGAGGTGAATGTCATGCGCAGTTCACTAATCTATCTGAGTCTGTTCTCCATACTCGCCGCCGTACTGCCCGCCGTCGCCCCCGCTGCGCCGCCGGACCGTGACACGCGCAATGCGCAGTGTCTGAAGCCCCATGCCGCGAACCCCTTCTACTGGGAATACAAGGGTGCACCGGTTGTGCTGCTCGGGGGCTCGGTGGAGGACAACCTGTTCCAGATTCCCAATCTGGAAGCCCACCTCGATCTGTTGAAGGCCTCGGGCGGAAACTACATCCGCAATACCTTGTCGTCGCGCGATGAAGGCAACGTGTGGATGTTTCATCAGAACGAGGACGGCAAATACGATCTGGAGCGCTCGAACGACGAATACTACGCGCGGCTCGAGCGCCTCTTGGAGCTTTGTCTGGCACGGGATATCGTGGTCCAGTACGAGCTGTGGGACCGCTTCGATTATGCGATGCAGTATTGGGAGAAGAATCCCTTCCGCCCGGCGAACAACATCAACTACACCGAAGAGGAGTCGGGGCTCCTGAACGACTATCTGGACCATCCGGGCTCGAACAAGAATCGATTCTTCCGCTCGGAGCCGGCGGAAGAAAACAACGCGTTGATCCTGAAGTATCAGCGGAAGCATATCGACAGGGTGCTGGCGCTGTCCCTCCCCTACCCCAATGTTTTGTTCTGCATGGACAACGAGACGGGGGCGAATCCCGAATGGGGCGCGTACTGGTCGGGCTATGTGAAGGCGAAGGCGGCGGAGATGGGGGTGGAGGTGCAGACGACGGAGATGTGGGACGATTGGAACCTGCAGGGCGAGCAGCACCGGAGCACGCTGGACCACCCGGAGTTCTACAGCTTCGTGGACATGTCGCAGAACAATCACAACGACGGAGAGAAGCACTGGGGCAATCTCCTCTGGGTGCGGGATTACCTGAAGGACGCGCCCCGTCCCATCAACCACGTGAAGTGCTACGGGGCCGACGGTGGGCGCTTCGGGAGCAGTCAGGACGGCGAAGCGCGTTTCTGGCGCAGTTTGCTGGGCGGGGCGGCGTCCATCCGCTTCCACCGGCCCGATTCGGGGCTGGGCTTGAGCGAGCGGGCCCAGGCGAACCTGAAGAGTGCGCGGATGTTTGTTGAGGCTTTTGATCTGGTGGGGGCGGAGCCTCAGCCTTACGGCCAGGACCTGAATGGTACGGAAAGCACTGAAGCCTATTTGAGTATGAGATATGACGGCAAGAGCTGGTTTGCCCTTTATCTGCCCCAAGGTGGTGAAGTAGATTCCATGATTCCCAACTGCGCGGGCGGCACGGTGCTGCGATGGCTCGATATTGAAAAGAGCCAGTGGCTGGAGCCCGTGACCTCGGGGGGGTTGACCGAGCTTATAAAGGCTCCGGATGAGCGTCCGTGGCTCGTGATTAAGGCGACGGAGAGCCTTCACAAGGGTGTAAAATAGGACTGATCTGGCAAATTGGACCGATCTGGGCGGCAAATTTATTCGCGACCCTCATGACACAGGCCCCTTCGGGCGAATAATCGTGCCTGCGGCTTGTATGGGGCAGGGGGCGCTTTGTATGCTTGCCGTGCGGCGGCAGGAACGGCCCCGCTTCGATGGATTCATTTCACCCCGAGGGTAGGTGCATGGTTTTAGAAGTCTTTCAGAACAAATGGGTGCGGGCCGTGGGCCTGCTTGGGGCGATTTTTCTGGTGTCCGCAGTGCTCTATCTCCTGAGCGCCGTGTTGGTGCCCCTCTTCTTCGCCTTCATTGTAGCCTATGTTTTTGATCCGGTCATTGACGGGATAGAGGCCTATAAGGTCAAGGGCAAACACATTTCCCGCGTCGCCGCCATTGTGACGTTGGTAGGCAGTATCGTTATCGGCTCCATGCTATTTCCACTCTTTGTCTTCAAGAGCGTGATGGATCAGGCCGCAACGATGATGGAACCCAAACCCGCGATCCAAACTAACGCGCCTTCCGTCCCCGAGGAAGGTGTGCCCGTCACCGGCGCACTTGAAGGTGCCAGTCCCGGCGTTGAAGATACGGGAGTAGTGACCAAATTGGGTACGGGTACAGTCGGGGCACTTGCGACGAGCAGGCCGACCCCGGAAGAAGAAGAAGATGCTTCTAACTTTCGCCAGAAAGCGGCCATAAAACTGGAAGAATGGCTGGCACTGGATGCCTTCGTTAAAATGGTGGAGATTGTCGATCCCGAGGTCGAGAATCCAGATTCGATGGCCATCATCCGTCAGAAAATCGGGGAGGCGGTCTCGAAAGACGCGGGTGCCAATCTCATCAAATCCTTGGTCCCCGAGTGGAAAGATGCGGGCACCTCCATCATCCGCTTACTCAGCATTGTGAGCGATACTTTCCTTCGCACCTTTCTCTTTATCGGTAATTTTGTGCTTTTCGCTTTTGTAGCCATCTACCTGCTGAAGGACTACGATCACATCGTGGCGTCGTGCGACGATCTGGTTCCCCACCGCTACCGTCGGAAGACACGCACCATCATGACTAGCATTGACCGCCAACTGCGGTCTTTCCTCCGGGGCCAGGTGACGGTGTGCTGCTGCCTGGGCGCAATGTACGCCATCGGCTTCCTGATCGCCGGTGCTCCCTTTGCGTTGTTGCTGGCACTTTTGGGAGCACTGGGAAGCTTCGTGCCCTACCTGGGGCTGATCCTCACCATCGGCCCGGCTGTCATACTGACCGTGCTGGAATATGGCCCGATCAACTGGCATGTGGGTGCGGTATTGGCAACCTTCGTAATCGCCCAGTTTCTGGAGGGGAATTTCCTGACGCCGCGTATCGTGGGGTCGCAGGTAGGTCTGGGCCCCGTGTGGGTCATCCTGGCCATCATGGTCTTCAGCAGCACGCTGGGCTTCGCGGGGCTGCTGCTGGCGGTACCGATCGCCGCCGTGCTCAAGGTGTTGCTCAACGAGGCGATGCTGAATTACCGGACGTCGGACTTCTTCTCGGGATTGGACGACGACTCCGACGACGGTGAAGCACCGGAACCGGTTCCGGGGAAAGGCTCCAAGGCGCGCAAGACGGGCCCCTCCTCCACGGGCGCGGGGCGTCGCTTGAAGAAGGTGTAGAACAGGGTATCACCGAGGCCGTAGAGGACGTAGGTTGCCCCCAGGGGGAAAAGCACGATCTTGGGCGATTTGCTCACGGCGTAGTGAATTACGACGATGATGACGGCGTAGACCGCGAGCGCGATGAGGGCGTGGCGGGGAGCCAGCAGGAAGGACTTCATCTTGTTTTTCGGATAGCGGACGGTGCTGACCATGAGCAGACCGCAGATCACGGCCATGGGCCCGAGCATGTAATAGGCGAAGGGGCCCATCTGGTAGTTGTCGAGGCGCGATTCGAAGTAGCCCAGGAAGAGCACGAAGGCCGCCAGGGTCCCGCCTGCTGCGGGGGAAGGCAGGCCGGTGAAGTAGTCGGTACGCTCGGCTTGGAAGGTATTGAAGCGGGCCAGGCGCCAGGCCGCACAGATGACGTAGAGGATGGCCATGTAGGAGCCGGTACGCCCGATGATGGATTCGGTGTGTTTCGTCATCTCCAGGTGAAGCGTGGGCGCGTCGGGCAGGTAGGACGTAAAAACGAGCACCGCGGGGGCCACACCGAAGGTCACGATATCGCAGAGGCTGTCGAGTTCTTTGCCGAAATCCGAGGTGCTCTTGGTGAGGCGGGCTACGGTTCCGTCCAGCGCGTCAAAAATAATTCCCACCAGAATAAAGATGGCCGCCTGCTCGAACTCGTTGCCGATACTGGCGAAAATGCTCGCGATTCCACAGTAGAGATTCAGGACGGTCATGAAGCTCGCCAGCGCGTTGATCGGCTTGCGTCGGACCAGGTGCCTGCGCTTGTGGGTGCGGAATCGGGCTATTTTCATTGGAATCGCGCCATTATGGTTGTGCCGGCGTACACACTCTGGTTGAGGGTCACGGTGACTTCCGTACCGGCCGGCAGATAGAGTTCGGTGCGGGAACCAAAACGTATCATACCAAATTTCTCGCCCTTGGCGAGGGTTGTTCCTACGCCGACGGGACAAACGATGCGGCGGGCCACCGCGCCGGAGATCTGGCGGATGGTCATGGGGCCTCGGGGAGTGTCCATCCAGACGGCGTTGGATTCGTTCACCTGGGAGGTCTCGGGCAGGCGGGCGTCCTTGAAGGCACCTGGGGCGTAGTTCACTGCGGTCACGGTGCCGGGATAGGGCGCGCGGTTCAGGTGAGCGTTGAAGACCGACAGGAAGATGGAGACGCGGCGGGTGGGGCCGTCGTAGTGGGGGGATTCGTCCAGATCCTCGATGGCGACTACGGTGCCGTCGGCCGGGGAGACCACTTCGTGATCCGCTGCGGTAATGGTCCGGGGAAAATCGCGAAAGAACAGGGCCATGCAGACGCCGAGGAGGGCGACCACGGGGGCAAACCACCCGATTACGGGAAAGAATCCCAAGAGAACCGCCGCTGCAAGTACGGGCGCGTAAAAGGGAAAACCCTCTTTCCAACCACTGAATGGTTTATTCACATCAACTGCCTTTCTTTCAAACTGACAAATCTCATATCGCCGAAGACCACATGGTCCAGCAGGGACACCCCGAGGATCTTGCCCGCCTCCACCAGTTGCGCGGTCAATTTCAGATCCGCCTGGCTCGGCTCGGGGTTCCCACTGGGGTGGTTATGGCAAACAATCACCGCAGCCGCCGCATCGCGAACGGCCTCGCGAAACACATCGCCCGGTGCCGCGAGGGTCTCCGAGATGGAGCCCGACGAGACATTTACCGTGCGCAACACTTCGTTCTTCGTGTTCAGGAGCACGCTCTTGAAGCGCTCCGTCTCGTATTCTTTGAAATCATATTTCAGCAGGTCGAAAACATCCCGCGCGCTGGTAATCTTGGGCCGCCCCGTGGACTGGTGGCGCGCGAGGCGCATACCCAGCTCCAACGCGGCTTTCAGTTCGATCGCTTTCACACGCCCGACGCCGGGCACCTGCTGCATTTCCTGGAGACTTGCACGACTCAAACGCCGCAGATCGCCAAAGCGCCGAATCAGTTCATCGGCCAGCCCGACGGCGCCGTGCTTCCGGGTGCCGGTGCGAAACAGCACGGCAATCAGCTCTGCGTCGCGCAACGCTTCCGCACCCACTTGTTCCAAGCGCTCGCGCGGGCGATCCGTCTCCGGCATCTCCCGGACCGCCATGCTCCGCAACTGCGATGATTCGCTCAATCTGACCCCTCCGCGTTAACGAAAAAATCTGAATACTGCCGATCCGACTGCGAAGGTTGGATTCTAGCACTTGGATGCCCCGCGAGTCGATGAAAAGAGGCCTCACCACGAAGGACTTGGAGCAGCCGTTAGCCGCAACCAAAATATTTTGACCACGGAGACACGGAGGCGCGGAGAAAAAGAGGAGTGTAAAGGTACCAGTATCGAGTCACGGCGCGCTTACGTTCGAGAAGGTCTCTCCCATGTTCCTTCTCTCATTTGTCTTCTCCGTGCCTTCGTGCGCTCCGTGGTCAGCATTCTTTTAGCTGATACCCGATAGACATCGGTTTGCGTCCGCTGGCGATCCGATCGTGCCCCGCGAGGTCCTTTGTGATCTTTATCTCCTCGTAGCCCGCGCCTTCGAGGAGGGCGCGCAGTGCGGGGCCCTGGGTCTCCCCCATCTCCAGTGCGAGAAGGCCCCCGGGCACGAGCCATTCTTGCGCTTGTGCGACGATGCGGCGGATGCAGTCCAGACCATCGCTGCCGGAGAGGAGCGCGCGGGGATCTTCGTAGCTCCGGATATCCGGGGCGAGTCCCTCCCACTCCCCATCCTCGACGTAGGGCGGGTTCGATACGATCACATCGAAGGGGCCCGAATCGCCTGGCAGGGGCGCGAAGAGATCGCCCTCCACCAGATTCAGTGCAACGCCATGGTGAGCGGCGTTGGCCCGTGCCGTGTTCACCGCGAGGGGATTGAGATCCGTGGCCCACCACTCGCCGCCTTTGGCGTTCTTTGCGATGCTGAGAATGATACAGCCGGTGCCGGTGCAGAGATCGAGCACGCGCCCCTGGGATTCGCCGAGAAAATCCAGCGCCACTTCAACGAGGTGCTCGGTTTCGGGCCGGGGTACGAGCAGGGGCGGTGTCACGTCGAATTCGAGGGAAAAGAATTCCCAGTTGCCGAGGATATAGGCCACGGGCTCATGGGCGAGCCTGCGAAGCACCAGTGGCTCCAGCGAGGCCGTGTCGGCCACAGCGGTGGCGTTCATGATCAGGTGGGTGCGATCCCAGCCCCAGGCGTGGCCCGCGAGAAGGGCCGCCTCAAAATCGGGGGTATCGGTGACTGCCGCGAGGCGTCTTGCCGTCTCCGCCAGGACCTCGCGGACCGTGGCCATTACTCTTCCGTGAGTTTCGCGGCGCGGTCGGCGGCGATGAGGGCGTTCACGATGTCATCGAGTTCGCCGCCGCTCATGACGCGATCCAGGGAGTTGATGGACACCTTGATTCGGTGATCGGTGAGACGATTCTGGGGGAAGTTGTAGGTGCGGATGCGCTCACTGCGATCGCCGCTGCCCACCTGGGATTTGCGATCCTTGGAGCGGCTATCGGCCTCCTCCTGCAATTTGATATCGAGCAGTCGGGAACGGAGCACCTTGAGGGCCTTGGCCTTGTTCTTGTGCTGGGACTTCTCGTCCTGGCAGGTCACGATCATCCCGGTGGGCTTGTAGGTGACGCGCACGGCGGAGTCGGTGGTGTTCACGCTCTGTCCGCCGGGCCCGGAGCTTCGGTAGACGTCGAACTGGAGATCGTTCATGTCGAGCTCCAGCTCCACTTCTTCCGCTTCGGGCATGACGGCGACCGTAACCGCAGAGGTGTGGACACGACCCTGGGTCTCGGTATCGGGGACACGCTGCACGCGATGCACCCCACCCTCGAACTTCATCTGGCTGAAGACCTGGTCACCGGTGATCTGAAAGGAGATTTCCTTGTAGCCGCCCAACTCCGTGACATGGGAGTTCATGACATCGATCTTCCAGCCCTTGCGCTCCACAAAGCGGGAGTACATGCGAAAAAGATCGGCTACGAAAAGCGCGGCTTCGTCGCCCCCCGTGCCCGCCCGGATCTCGACGATGGTGTTTTTATCGTCGTTGGGGTCTTTGGGAACGAGCAGCATGCGCAGCTCCTGCTCGAGGGATTCGAGCGAGACACGCAGCGTGTCCCGCTCTTCCTCGGCCAAGGCGAGCATTTCGGGGTCGCTTTCCTCGCGGATCACGGCCTCAGCTTCCCGCAGGCCCGCTTCCTGCTCTTCATAGCGGCGAAAGCAGCGCACGAGATCGTTCATCTCGGCATGGGCCTGGGCATGCTTGCGATAGGCTTCGGGATCGGCCGCCACTTCCTGCGTGGACATGGCCGCGCTCAACCGGTCGGACTCAGCCGCGACGGTGAGGAGCTTTTCGCGCATGTTTTTATCCATGTTGGAAGGCGCTTAGTCCTTGCTCAACGTGCGGGCGTATTTCTTCTGGAAGCGTTCGACGCGTCCTTCGGTATCGATGAATTTCTGCTTGCCCGTGTAGAAGGGGTGGGAGCGGCTGGAGATATCCAGCGTGTACAGCGGGTATTCCTTACCGTCTTCCCAGGTGATCGTGCGATCCGTCTTTACTGTCGAACTGGTAATCCACGCCTCGTCCGCACCTACGTCTTTAAATACGACATCCCGGTAGTTCTTCGGGTGAATGCCATCTTTCATTGTGATTCTCCTTGATCGGGCTTTGGAGCCGCGCCATTTCTTGCCGCCCGCCTTGAATCTGCAAGGGCCTGGGGGCTCGCTTAACCTGTGATAACCGAACGGCATTCCACGATGGGAGCGGGTGCCGATGGGCCTGTGAATCCGGGCAAAACTCAACCGCAGGTGTTCCTGCCCGGCAAAACGCGATACTATACCATTCGTTGGGGTTAGGAAGCAACTTTCAGAGGCTGGCCGCAACATCTACGGGCCGGATCGGTGCTTCGGCCTCTGAAAGCGCAAGACACTTGTTCATGGCATTTAGATAGGCCGTGACCGCGGCTTCGATGATATCCGTGCTGGCGCCGTTGCCTTTATAGGTCTTTCCATCGAAGGAAACCGTCACATAGGCCTCGCCCAGAGCATCCTTACCGGGCGTGGTGGCCCGGATGTCGAACTGCTCCAAGCGCCCGGAGACGCCGATGATACGCTCGATGGCCATGCAGGCGGCATGCACCGGACCATCGCCCGTGGCGGTGTCGGTGAAGGTCTCCTCCCCCTTGGAAAGGGTCACCAGGGCCATGGACGGGTCATTGCCGGAGGTACGGAGTTGCTTGAGGTGGTAGACCTCGAAGCTCTCGTTGTTCAAGGACACGATCAGCATGCGGAGATCGTCGTCGTAGACTTCCTTCTTCTTGTCGGCCAGGGCGATGAACTTCTCGTAGAGCTGGGTGATGGCGGCATCGTCCAGCTTGTAGCCCAGGTGTTCGCTCCGGTTGGCCAGGCCCGCGCGGCCCGAGTGCTTGCCCAGGACCAGTTCGCTGCGGTTGCGACCCACCGATTCGGGGGTCATGATTTCGTAGGTCTGGCGATTCGCGATCATGCCGTGCTGGTGAATACCGGACTCGTGGGCGAAGGCATTGCGGCCCACGATGGGCTTGTTATAGGGAATGGCGAGGCCGGTGATCTTGCTGAGCAGGCTGCTGGAAGGCACCAGTTCGACGGAATCGATGCCGCAATCGAAGGGATAGATGTCGTGGCGGGTGCGCATGGCCATGACGACTTCTTCGAGGGCGGTGTTGCCCGCACGCTCGCCGATGCCGCTGACGGTACACTCCACCTGGCGGGCACCGCCCAAAACGGCGGCCAGAGCGTTGGCCACGGCAAGGCCGAGGTCGTTGTGATTGTGGGAGGAGAAAACCACCTTGTCGGAGCCGGGCACATTCTTGATGACGTGTTCGAACATACCCCGGATCTCACCGGGCGTCGTATAACCCACCGTATCCGGCAGATTAATTACGTCCGCACCGGCCTGAATGGCGACTTTGGTCACCTCCACAAGAAACTCCCAGTCGGAGCGGGTGGCGTCTTCGGCGGAATACTCAACCCGCGCCACGAGGCTCTTGGCCAGTGTTACGGCCTTGCCCACGTTGTCGAGCACTTCCTGGCGCGACATACGGAGCTTGTGTTCGAGGTGGATGTCGGAGGTGGCCAGGAACGTGTGAAGGACGGGACGCCTCGCTTTTTCCAGGGCGCTGGCCGCGCGCTCGATGTCTTTGGGGAGTGCGCGGGCGAGGGCGGCCACGCGGGCGCGCTCCACGGCCCGGCCCACTTTGCGGACCGCCTCGTATTCCTGGTTGGATGCGATGGGGAAGCCTGCCTCAATAATATCCACGCCGAGCCGGTCGAGCTGCTGGGCCATCTGCACCTTTGCGCGCTCATCCATGCTCGCCCCGGGCGACTGTTCGCCGTCCCGCAGGGTGGTGTCAAAAATCTCAATCTGTACTGCCATGACTGCTGGCTCTCCTCTTCGTAACGGCCGCGCGCCGCGACCGGCCCTATAGTATAAAGCGCGCTTCGGGAATTTCGCAACGCGGCGGCTTGCAGCATGCCGGTGCCGGGTTGCTATACTCGCTCTATGCGCATTGAAAACCACAAAGCCCTGCGGCGAATCATCCTGGAACTCCTCTATCAGTCCTACCTGGACGACCCGCTCCGCATGGTGGAGCCGGAGGTATTTTTCGCCCATCCCCCGCTTGACCGGCAAAACATCGTGCCCAACATGCACTATCTGACGGATCGGAAGCTGGTGGAAATGATGATGGGCTACACGCCCCCCATGTTCTCGGCGGTGCGCATTACGGCGGCGGGTATTGATCTGGTCGAGCACCGCTTTGCCTTCGACCTGCAGTTTCCCCCGCTGAACGGGGGGCCCGAGACGGAGATTCCGGCGATGCTGGAGCGGCTGATCGAGGAATGTGACTTCCTCCCCTTGGAGGGCGTGGCACGGCGACAATTACTGGGCGACGCGGTTCACCTTCGCGAGGAATTGAATCGCCCCGTGGAGCGGTGGCGCCCCGCGCTGGTCCGCGTCTTGCTGGAATTAATTGAAGAGCACCGCGCTCAGTCCGGAACACCGCTGGAGGTTCTGGATCGCCTCAGCGCGGCGCTGGATGCCGTGCTAAAGGATCAGAGCGAGCCGTAATCAGGCCGCACGCCCGGTCAGGCTGCCGATCATCTGATCGATCTTGGCCGCGTTTTCAACGAGTTCGGCCACCACGGTCGCGCAGTGGGCTTCGGTGAGCCCCAGACGCGCCATGATTTCGGGGGACAACTCGGGCGCACATCCGCTACTCGCTTCGCCAAGACCCGCCTTGTAGGTCAATATATTGGCTGCGGCGATGATATAGACCTGTTCTGGATCAATCGTGGCGGAGGCGGGATCGTGGTGGAATTTAATCGTCTCCACAACGCTTTCGGGAAGGTTCCAATATTCACCCAGCCGGCCGCCCACGGTGGCGTGGGTCATGCCGAAAATGGCGAGTTCCGCGTCGGCGATGGAGCAGGGCTTTGCATTGGCGTCGGCTACGGCGTCGCGGAAGAATTCGGGGTAGAGCCAATCCAAGACGACCTTCCCGATATCGTGGAGGAGCCCGGATTCAAAACAACCTTCCGTATTTCGTTTCAGCAGCTTTGCGATGCGGTCCGCCGCGATGGCGACGGCGAGAGAGTGGCGCCAGAGCTGGGGACGATCATATTTGGACGGCACCGAATCGAAGGCCTGGAAGGCGGTCGCGGTCAAGGTCAGATTGCGCACTTCCAGGAAGCCGAGCACGACAATCGCCTGGGTAACGGTCTTAATCTGCCGGTAGAAGCCGTAGTAGGACGAATTCACGAGCTTAAGCAGGGTCGCGGAAAGACTCTGGTCGGCGGCGATAAGGCGTCCCAGATCGATGGCGGACGCGTCGGGGTCCGCCGCAGTGCTGAGAATCTTGCCCAGTACGGCCGGCAGGGTTGGAAGTTCCCGGATGTTAAGCAGTGCTTCTTCTATATTGGGAGTTTTCACCAATGTGAATCCTTCTGGAGTTTCAATCGAGCGTTTCGCTATAGTCATAATACGTTATGGGCGAGATCGAAGCAAGCCTCTTTACTCCCATGACCATGCATGCCGCGTCGGGACCGCGGTACGCCCCGAAGCGCGGTTTGGACGCTGGCAGCGCCTCACGCCAGCCGCGGGGCAACTTGACCGGCCTGGGGTTCCATGGCAATCGGCCCCTGGCTTTCGCAGTGCCATATGAAGGAGTACCCCGGACATGCCCGCCTCAGAATCAAACTTCCCCGCCATCGGTGCCAAGGCCCCCGCTTTCACCGCCATCAGCCACTCGGGCGAAAAAGTGCGCCTGAGCCAGTTCAAGGGAAAGTATGTCGTGTTGTATTTCTACCCAAAGGACAACACGCCCGGATGCACGGTGGAAGCCCGTGAATTTCGGGATTCCATGGAAGATTTCCAGGCCGCGGATGCGGTGATACTGGGGGTCAGTCCCGATTCAGCCGCCTCCCACCGTAAATTCATCGAGCGCTTCGAACTCAATTTCACGCTGCTGGCCGACGAATCCCACGAGTTGGCCGAGGCCTTTGGTGTCTGGGTGGAGAAGAGCATGTACGGCAAGACCTTCGAGGGCATACAGCGATCCACCTTCCTCATCGGCCCGGACGGCACCCTGTTCCATGCCTGGCCCAAGGTGAAGGCCGAGGGCCACGCGGAGCAGGTACTCAAGCATCTGGACGGCCTCAATCGCTGAAAAAAAGCCCTCCGCAGGGTGCGGAGGGCGAGATTGCCATTGGGTACACCGTGGCGTCACGGGTTCACGGGCCTGTCGATTCAACCCCAAACCCGACCTCAGAAATAGATTTCCGGAGTTCTGTCATTCCCACGAAAGTGGGAATCCAGAGACCGAGCAACGCAAACTCCGCGAAAGAACTGGATTCCCACTTTCGTGGGAATGACAGTTAGGAGATGTTCTCGAACGTACTGGCAACTGTAGACTAAGTCGACAAGCCCGGTTCAGGGGGATTCGGTTTCCGACTCGTGCTGCTGCCCGGTCTTCATGAGGGGCACGCGCGCCTGGAAGAAGGTTTCCTGGATGGCGGAGAGGGATGCGGGTGGCCAGTTGTTGGCCTTCAACAGCCCTTCGTAGATGGTCCAGCGATTGTTGTTCTCGCTCATGACCACGAGGGCCTCCCGATCGCGCTGTCCGCTGGTGGTCGCCTTTTTGTAGGCGCTGCTGCGCTGAACCGCCAGGAGACCGTTGCTTTCTTCGATGCCGAAGCCCCCGTCGAGGAACTCGGCTACGAGGGCGTGGCGAATTGAGCGGGTGCGCACCGCCTGCCTGATCTCCGGCGTGTCTACCACGATACCGCCGACAACATCCAGCGAGAACTCTTCCCGGCCCTCAGCCACGATCACCTCGATCCCGGCGGCAACGGCCTTCAGGTCATCCGCAGGCAAGGCCGAATAATCGGGCTTCATACTGATAAACGCGTTGGTGGTGCTGCATCCCGCGAGGACCAGGGCGGCGACAATAAATACGACTGCCTTTTTCATTTGCTTCCTTTTTCGGGTGCGAGCACCACTTGATTCTTTCCATTGCGCTTGGCCTGATAGAGTGCCTGATCGGCGGCGCGCAGCAGGTCTTCCGCATTCAGCATCACGTCATGCTCCAGTATACTGACCCCGGCGCTGATCGTCACGCGGCGATCCTCGGGCACCTCGCGAAACGGGGAGTTCCCGATGATGGCGCGGATGCGTTCGCCTTCAACTTCCGCCCCCTCCCTCCCGGTCTGGGGCATGATGACGACGAATTCCTCGCCGCCGTAGCGGGCGATGAGATCGCTCTTGCGCACGCATTTCAGGGTGCGTTCCGCGATTTCCTTCAACACCAGATCGCCCGTAAGGTGGCCATAGGTATCGTTCAGCTTCTTGAAGTCATCCACGTCAAAGATCATGCAGGCCAGGGGAAGACGATATCGGCTCGCCCGGTCGAACTCTTTCTGCATGTGATCCCGGAAGTGGCGATGATTGTAAAGACCGGTCAGGCCGTCAGTGATGGCAAGGCGTTCGAGGCGTTCGTTGGCGACCTGGATGCTTTCAAAGAGCTGGGCGCGCTCGAGGGCATTGGAGGCGGCCTCGGCGACGATCTCGAAGAAGCTCACTTCCCGCGAAGTGAAATTCCCCTCGAAGCGGGCGGCCCGCAGCAGCAGCGATCCCACGTGCTGGTCGAAGAGTACGATGGGTATCACGACGAGGCTGTTGATATTGGCCTGCTTGAGTTCCTGAACAAAGGGCTCGGACGCGATGGCGGTCCGGGCGTCGTTTACGAGAACCTTCTGATGGGTATTCATGCTGTGGTGCAGCTCGGGATACTTGAAGAGTTCGATGGTCTTGTCCACCACGGAGGCGTCCTCGTGGGAGGCCATGACGTGGCCGTGGGGGTCGCCCCCCCAGATGCGGACGATCGAACAGCGGTCTGAACGGACGACTTTCGATATATGCTCTACAAAGACAAATAGGATATCGTGGGCGCGCCGTTTGGCCGAGATGGCCTTCAGAATAGCCAGCACGGAAAAGAGGTCGGCTTTGTCCTTGGCAATGGTCTCATGCTGTACGGCCTGCACCCGCGCGTGGGCCGCCATCAGGTCCATGGCCAGAACGGACATTTCCCGGTCGGTCGGCTCGGGGATTTCGGCCACCGCCGAGGCATGGGCCGCATCCCAACTGCCGATGGCGGAGAGGCAATCGAGGAGGGCATCGGCATTGACGCGTTTCAACGACCAGCCCCCGGTAAACCGGCCTTCGCCCACATGAGACCCGAGCAACGTCAGGGTGATGTGGTTGGATATGCAGACAAAGAGGCGGTCCGATGGCAGGACGGCCGAAGACCGATCATGAACAAATGACCCGCTTGGAATGGAGGCGGGCAGGGTGGTTGTCCCCACCCATTCGGGTATCGCCATGCCGGCGTCCACTATCAGGGCCATGGTGGCATCGTCCCCCACGACGACGGCGGGCCCATTCGCGCTCTCCCCCAGTCGCTTCAGACAATCTTGAAGCAGGGTCAGGTAAACGGTGTGATCATGGAGCGGGATGAAGGTCGAAAAGGAAGTGTTGTGGACGACGAGCAGGCGGTCTAGTAGCGGAGATTCCATATGCGCTTTGGAGGTACTTTCTTTTTATCGGGTAGCCCTGCTCCCCGCGGTCGCCGTACGCTGGCGGGATGAATCGGGGATGGAGTTTTATAAAAACTGCCCAAATGGCCTATGGTCGCAGTGGAAGCATTTGCTGGTGGCCATCAATGACGAGACGCAAACCGGTGAAACGGTTGCTCAGAGTTCTCTGAACTTACCGCACGGACCATCGATGGCGGCGCGCATAATTATCGTTTTCCCTGCCCCGATTGTCAAGGAAAGGTTCAGGCGGGGGCCGCTTTGGAGTGGATCGACCAGTCAACCTTCTCGATCACTTCCACCGGGGTAGAGCGCACGATAAGATCGAAGAGCTCTTCGGCCGCCTCGTTGCGAAGGCGCGGGCAGCCATGGGATTTGTAGAAGCCGATGGTCTCTGGCGCGATCGTGCCGTGGATTCCCAGGTCGGTGGGCAGGCCCTCTTCGGCGGGCACCATGGGCATCCAGCGGGTCCCCAGCTCGTTGGCGGGGTCGTTGGGCGGCACCGGCGTTCCGTTGGGTCGAAACCAGGTGGGATCTTTTTGCTTGTTGCCGATGGTGTACTTGCCCAGCGTGGTCTCGTATCCGGGCATTCCCAACCCGGTCGGATAGAGCTTGAAGGGCCCCTGATTGTCCATCAGGTAGAGCCGGCAGGTGCCGCGTTCGACGATGATGCGGAAGTCTTTGGGGGTGTGCTTCAGGCGCTGGCCGGGGTGGAGATTGCCCGCATCGGCGATTCCATTGGCCCGCAGGAGCAAGCCCTGGGTCGTGTTGAGTTTGATGCCGATGCTGGTCATGGTGTCGCCTGACTCGACGATGTAGTACTTGCTTTCGGGGGTTTCGAGTTGGCCGAAGATAAGGGCAATATTGAGACGGCCCATGTCTTCGAGGGCCTGCATCCATGTGTCGGAGTCAACCGGAGCATCGTTGAAGGCGCTGCGGTAGTAGTCGCGAGCGACGACGAGCTCCTGCTTCTTTTCGGCCAGGCGCCCCAGCCCGATCAGGGCGGGAGCCTGCAAGCCCTTGGGGGATGCCTTGATGATCTCTTCGTATTGCTTTCGCGCTTCCTGAATCCGGTCCTGTCGCTCCAGCGATTCGCCAAGGGCCGCGGCAAGCACGGGATAATCGGGGCTGTTGGGGAAGTCGGAGAGGGTCGTCTGCAGCAATTCACCCGCGAGGGGCCATTCCCCTGCTTCCCGAGCAAGGTCGATGCGCATGCGAAGCAGGGCGTATCGCCGCTCGGGATTGCTTTCCGCGGCAAGCCCTTCGTCCAGGAGGAGAGCGGCCGCGGCGGTCTCCCCCCCTTCGCGCTGCTGCCGCGCCTCGGCGAGGATGTCCCTTGGCGCCGCCCCCGGCACCCAGCCCTGCCAGAGCCCTTTTACATGGGGATAGGCTTGGTAGACAGCGACGAGGACCACACAAGCGATTACCGCCCGGAACAAAAAATGGAACATGCCCGGCTTGTTGGGCCGGTTTGGCGTATATTGGGATACCATGGGTACTACCAGCCGGTCAGATTCTGGACTCGGCCATTCTCGACAGGTCCATCAGCATTTCGGTGACGGACTGATAGCGGCGATCGAGAGGGCGGCGAAGAGCTTTGAGAATGATTCGGTCCAAAAGTGGGGAGACTTCTTTGTTATACGTAGACGGCGGCTCGAACTTGTACTTGCGGTCGCAGATCTGCTTCTGGATGGCCCGCGTGTCGTTGCCATCGCAGGGGTGGCGGCCGGTGAACAATTCGTACATGGTAATTCCGAAGGAGAATATGTCGGAACGCGCGTCGAGTTTCTGCTTGGTCAACTGCTCGGGCGACATATAGAGGCGCGTGCCGCCGCTCTCTTTCATCCACCGGGTACGCCAGTTGGCGTTGGATTTGGAGAGACCAAAGTCCACGATCTTCACCTGGGTGCCGTCGCGCGAGAAGAGGAAGTTCGCGGGCTTGATGTCACGGTGAACGACGTTGTTCTGGTGGAGGAAATCGAGCCCCTGGCACAGGCGGATACACAGATCGATCATCTGGGCCATGCTCAGGTCACGATCATGAATGTGCTTTTTCAAGTCATAACCGTCGATGTACTCCATGAGCAGGCAGCGGCGCTTATTGCCGGCGCGATCTTCCTGGATCACGATTTCCTTGTGCATCTTGATGATGGTCGGGTGATTCAGTTCTGCGGCAATGAGGATTTCGCGACCGAGATAGTCTCGCTTCTTCTTCCGCTTGTCCAAATCGTAGCGCCGGTCCAGCACCTTGATGGCAATGGTGCGGTCGTTGGCGCGATCAATGGCCTTGTACACGGTTCCCATACCGCCGCTGCCGATGGGCGCGATGATCTCGTAGGGCCCGACGTGTGTCAGCTCGAACTGGGACTCGTCCCCGGTTTCGAAGCTCGGCTTACCGTCTTCACCCGAGGAGGGGTTGTTCTCCGCTGCAAGTGCCTTTTTTCTTCTACCAAACCATCTCATAGGATGCTCCCGATTATTTCCGGCCCGATCATAGGGGGATTCAGCACCCTAATTCAATGTCATGGTGCCCCACCCTTCCACGAAGCGACGCCAGCGGGCACGGCCACCTCCTTCATGAGGTCGTTCAGCACCAGATCCGTGGTGACGCGGCGCAGACGACTTTCGGGATTGAGGATGAGCCGATGCTGCAGAACGGGCACCACAAGGACCTTGATGTCGTCCGGGATCACGTAGCTTCGCCCCTGCACCGCCGCCAGAGCCTGGGACGCGCGGAAGAGCATGATGGAGGCACGGGGACTCCCTCCCAACGTGAGGTGGGTCGAATCCCGGGTACGATTGACGAGCCGGACGATATAGTCCCGCACTTTCTCGTGAACAAAAATCTCCTTGATGGACTGCTGCATGAGCTGGATAGTTTCAGCGTCGGTGACCGCCTGAAGCGAGTCGATGGGGTGAGACAGGCGGGTATTCTCGAGTATTTTGAGCTCCGCCATCATGTTGGGATATCCGACGGAAAGGCGCATCATGAAGCGGTCCAACTGGGCTTCGGGCAGGGGAAAGGTGCCCTCGTGCTCCACGGGGTTCTGCGTCGCGAACACGGTGAAGGGCTGGGCGAGCTTGTAGGTGTGGCCATCCACGGATACCTGGCCTTCGGCCATGGCTTCCAAAAGGGCCGACTGGGTCCGGGGCGTGGCCCGGTTAATTTCGTCGGCGACCAGCACTTGAGAAAAGATGGGGCCACGTCGAAACTCGAAATCCTGCCGCTGCTGATTGTAGATCGAAACCCCGCTGATATCGCTGGGAAGCAGGTCGGGGGTACACTGGATGCGGTTGAAGGAGCAGCCGCTGGACACGGCGAAGGCCCGCGCCAGCATCGTTTTGGCGACACCCGGCACGTCTTCGAGCAGCACGTGGCCCCCCGCCAGATAGGCGGCGAGAGCGCTCTTGACGACCTGGGGCTTGTCGAGAATCACGCGCTCCACGTTGGCAATAAGATCTTTGATAACCTGTCGAAATCCGGCCACAATCAAACCCTTCCTGTGAAACAGTTTGGGAGGATAATACCTGGGTTGCCCTCGATAAGCAACCCGCAAGTTTTCACGGTTCGACGTACTTTGCCAGGGTTGACAGGCTTCAAAACGGCTGCTATGCTGAATACAGGCATCTACGACAGAACGTTCGGTCCGCAACCCTCAGGGGATTTTTCCCATGCGTGATAAAAATTACAGATTTTACTGGATTGCCGTCGCCGTGTTGGCACTGCCGATGCTATGCCCGGCGGACGAGATTACGATCAAGGGCGTCCGATATGCCGATGTCTATATCCGTTCCACGGAGCAGATGTATTACATTCAGACGCCGGAAGACGGCAAGGTACTCTCCGCGTTTCGCAAAGACGTGTCCCCGGACGCCGTCGTCCTAACGGAAGACGAGAACGCCCGGGCCGCGTTGCTGGCCCGTTGGAAATCCAACAACGCCGGGGAAAAGCAGGTCGCAAAAGTCCGCGATGCCATGGCCGAGGCTGCCTCCTCGGAGGCCCAGGCGGCTTCGTCCCCCACGACCCTCCAGGGACGGGGCACGGGCGTGGGCGCGGAAATGCGGGCCATGCGTTCAAATGGTTATATTCCCTACATCAAGCTGAAGGATGTGCCATTGGGACAGGCGCTGGACGCGATCCTGCGGCCCTTGGGACTGGACTACCAAATCTACGGCGACATCGTTTACGTTAGTTCGCCCGAGTTGCTTCGGCGCGAGGCTCAGGGCGGCATGGTGACCCGCAGTTATGCCTACAACGGCAATGACACGATGCACAAGATCGTGCTCCGCAATCAGTTTGGCGTCTCCTCCATCCCCCAGATGGGTGGCCTCGGCGGCGGTGGCCAGCAGGGCTTTGGTGGCGGCTTTGGCGCTCAGGGCGGTGCCGGCGGTCAGGGGGGATTTGGCGGCCAGGGAGGCTTTGGTGGCCAGGGCGGACAGGGCGGATTCGGCGGCGGTCAGGGAGGCGGCTTTGGTGGCGGCGGAGGCGGTGGCGGTGGACGCGATGTGACCGCTACCAGCAACATCAGCGATTTGTTCTCGACTATTGATGACCGGAGTGTGGGCGAGGCTCCCGCACAGATTGGCGTTGGATACCAATTCCAGGACTAGGATTTGGTGTAAACGAGTAATTGGATCGCGGCCTCCCTCGGGAGGCCGCGATTTTTTTAATGCGGATCGCAGCGGCGACTGGCACCAACTTGAGGACCATCAAGATCAAGGCTCACGAAGCCTTCAGAGGCGTTCGAAAACCGACTCCGGCTAGCCACCTCAGGTTAACCCTTTAATGTCCTTAAGTCAGCGTTATTCGACGCTCCCCCTACCAGCCCCGCTGCTTCATGGCATCCATGGATTCCCGGTCGGTGGCCCGAGGCGGGTCGACGGAGAGGGCTGTAATCTCGCGCCGCGCCTCCAGGGTCAATCGGTGCTGCAGGCAGGTCAGGGTATTCTCGAATTGTTCTAGGCTGCGGGCGCCGAAGATGGCCGAGTTGATGAGTGGGTGACTCATGACCCAGGCCAGGGCGAGGGCCGCCGGGGCCACCCCTTTCTCTTTCGCAAAGGCCACGAATTTTCGGGTGATTTCCACGTACTGGGGGTTGTCGTAGCGCTGACGGTACATCTCGGCTTCATTCAAGCGACCGGAGCCGCCTTCGAGATACTTTCCCGTGAGGAGTCCCGCGCCCAGGGCGTTGTAGGGCACCACGGCAAAGCCTTCATATTCGGCCATCGGCAGGATTTCCACTTCGACCTGGCGTTTCACGAGGCTGTACATGGGCTGGACGACGGAAATCGGGGCAAGGCCTCGCGCTTCGGCAATCGCCTGGGCGCGCATGGTCTGCCAGGCGGAAAAGTTGGAGACGCCCGCGTAGTGGACCTTCCCCTGCTCGATGAGCGTGTTCAGGGCGCCCATGGACTGTTCCAGGCAGGTGTTCTCGTCCCAGTGGTGCAGATAGACGATGTCGATGTAATCGGTCTGGAGGCGCTTAAGGGACTTTTCGACCGAGCGTATGATGTTCCGGCGGGAGAGGCCCTGGTCGTTCATTCCGCCGCCGCAGGGAAAGTACACTTTGGAGGTCAGGGTGATCTGATCACGGTGCGGCCCGATCCAGCGCCCCACGATCTCTTCCGTCTTGCCGAGATTGTAGTTGTGGGCGGCATCGAAGAAGTTGATGCCCGCTTCCAGGGCCCGTTCCATCAACGCCTGGGAGGTCTTCTCATCCGCCTCATTGCCGAACGTCATGGTGCCCATGCACAGCTCGGAAACCAGCAGACCGGTCTTCCCCAATCGATTGTATTCCATGGTGATATCCTTATTTCGAATTGTCGAGCGCGGCGACAGTTATGAGTCGTATGAGTCGTATGGGTCGTATGGGTCGCGGACAAGACGCTTCAACCGGGTAGTAGTTGCGGGTTGTCCGCCGTGGCGCGCTATAGTACCATGGTCTTGGCGGGCGCATCACCCGCTGGCGGCTTTGGTCAGTGATCGCGGCGATGGGCGAACTATGAACACGAAATTTCTGGCAGACGAATATCTGGAGGCGCTGGCGTGGCGCGATTCCCGCGCGGCGCGTGCGGCCGAAACGGTGCCGGAACGCGTCGTGCAGCAGTTGTGGTATGACCGAACGCGGAACGCGGGTGTACTGAGCACGCTGGAAGGGCACCAGCTTGAAGTGGTCTCGCCGGGCTGGTGGAATTTTTGCGCCGGGCCTGACTTTCAAGGGGCGCAACTTCGGTTTAACGGGACGCTGTACACCGGGGATGTGGAGGTCCATCTGGACCAGTTCGCCTGGCAGCAGCACGGTCATGATCGGGACCCGCGCTACAACAATGTGTTGCTTCATGTCCTGCTGAATTCACCAGCGAATTCTGTTCCTGTGTTGACCCAATCGGGCCGGACCCTCCCCCACTTTGTCCTCGGTTTGCTCCCCGACGTAAATGGGAGCGCGGCCGATCTCTTCGACGTGGAGGCGCACCCGGAACTCGCGCCGCGCACGCATGGAAGCTGCAATCGCTTTTTCGCGCAGGGAGCGTCCGAAACCCTTACCGGCTTTCTGCCCCTGGCGGGAGACTGGCGCATGCTGAATAAGGCGCGGCGCATGGAGGAGCAGATTGCTGCGCTTGGCCCGGACCAGGCGGCCTATGAGGCCATCTTCGGCGCGCTGGGCTATCGCAGCTTCACCGCGCCCTTTCAGCGGCTCGCCCGCGCCCTCCCCTACGAGCGGGCCGTTCAGTTGAGCCGGCAGGAGCCCCACCTGCTGGAGGCGGCCCTGCTCCACCTCGCGGGGCTGTTGCCTGAACCGGCTATGACCGGGGGCAAATCCGTGCCCCATCAGGAACGGCTCTGCGCCCTGCGGGAGGAGTACCTGCCCACGCTGCGCGCCCTACCTCTGGAATGGCCGTTGGCAGGGGTGCGCCCGAACAACTACCCGAGCCGCAGGATCGCCGGTGCGGCGGGCCTGATCGGACGCGTGGCCCGGGATGGGCTGGTGACGGCGCTTGAACGGCTGTGGCGGGAGCACGCGAAGCCGACGGCGTTGCGCAAGGCCTTTGAGGGGATCTTCCCCCGTCCCCTGGGCTTCTGGTCGCGCCACTACCGCTTCGATGGCCCCACGCTGGAGAAGGCGACAGCGGTGGTGGGAACCGGACGTGTGCGTTCGATCATTGGCAATATCTTCGTGCCCCTGGCGCTGGCGCGGGCACGGATGGCGGGCGATCAGAGTTGGGAAGAGCAAATCTTCGCTTTTTATCGGGCATTGCCCCTGGAGCCGGACAACCAGGTCTACCAGCGAATGGCCCCGCGCGTGCTGGGCGACGCGAAACTCCGGCTCAACTTCCGCCTGCAACAGGGCCTGCTCCAGATGCACGAAGACTGGTGCCGGAACAATCCGAGCTGTCGGGACTGCGCGCTGCTGGCCTACCTGGAGCGGGGCGCGCGCACTTCGAGTACATAGTCCAGGGCGTGGACAATCATGGCGAACTGGAGGGCCACCTGCGAGGCCATGGGCATGGTGGTCAATCTGAAGGTGGCGGCAAGCGCCGCCAGGGCCTCCGGCGTCCCCGCAGCGCGAGCTGCTTCGAGGGCGTCACGAAAGCGATACAGAACGGGGTCTTCCAGGGAGGGCGGGACCCCCAGGAGGAAGAGGGGCAGTTCGGATACCATGCAAAGCGGATCGTCCCCGGTCTTCATGGCCATTTCCATGGAACTCGGCAGGAATCTGGCCGCCATTTCGAGGTCGCCCAACTGGAGGAAGTGCTCCTTCATGGCGACGCTTGAGGGGGTCGTAGAGAAGCCTTCGCCAATGCGGGAGAAGCCCTTTTCTCCCTTGCGGTCCAGCTCCATCAGCGGCAGGCCTTCGGATATGCACAGATCCGTGATGGATTTCATGAGTCCATCGGCGCGGGCCGCCCAGGGCTCGTTGAGCAGGAACCACATGCCCTCGGCCCAGGCCATGCCGTGGAGGGAGAAGTGGGCCGCGACCGGGCCATGATGCCAGAGGAAGGGAATGGCGGCGCGACACTCCGGCCGGGCCTCCGGGGATTCGGAGAAGCCGAATTCCACGTCGTCTCCGGGCAGCTCCCGAACGGCGTGGGCCAGGTAGGTTTCAAAATCAGGGACGGCCGAAAACCACGGGCGGTTCAGATCCGCGCCATCGGGGTTCATCTGGGGCGCGACGCGAAACGTGAAAGCCTCGAGCAGGTGCGGCGCGTGGGCCCGTAGCAATTGAGGCAAGGCTTGCGCCGTCATGGGGCCCACGGGCTCGTCCGCGTGGCAGCCCGCCGTGATGGAAACAAGCAGGGGGCCCGAGCCCGCCGCATAGCCGAAGAGCGGTTGGCCGGCGCGGGATTCGCCGATCTTGCTGACGTGCAGACCGGGCTGTGCTTCGAGATAGTCCCGCACCGCGACGGCATCGCGAAAGGCGATGTAGTCTGTGTCCATCGCGATACCGTGAAGGCTCTTCATACTTGGCATGACGCTCCTTTTTTA
The DNA here is from genome assembly GCA_942492815.1 of Candidatus Hydrogenedentales bacterium. GTDB lineage: Bacteria > Hydrogenedentota > Hydrogenedentia > Hydrogenedentales > JAEUWI01 > JAEUWI01. Next base: position 3,069,502 of record OW818658.1, read on the forward strand.
GGCGGACTATTTCGCTGGTTTGGGCACGGGGAGCTCGACATTCATCGAGGTGCCCCCGCCGACGCGGGGCTCCATCCAGATTCGGCCTTTGTGTTCGTGGGCAATGCCATAGGCGACGCTGAGGCCCAGGCCCATGCCCTCGCCGAAGGGACGGGTCGAGAAGAAGGGATCGAAAATCTTATAGCGCACCGTTTCCGGGATGCCGGGGCCATTATCCGACACCTGAACGTGGATGGCTTCCTCGGTCACTGCGGTCATCACCCAAAGGTTGCGGCGCGACTCGGGCACTTCCAGCAGGGCCTGATGGGCGTTGTGCACCAGATTCAGAAACAGGCGGCGAATGGCATCGGGCTGGGCCAGGATGAGCGGGACCGTGGTGTCATAGTAGGCGTGAATTTTCACTTGATCGACCCGCATCTGGTAGGCGCGCAACGAGACCACTTCCTCGACGAGGCTGTTCAGGTTGACCGATTCCAGCTTCTTCCCGTAGCTCCGGGTGAAGGTTAGCATGTTGGCGATGATCTTGGCGCAGCGGTCCGCCTCTTCGGCGATGAGGGCGGCGCGCTGTTTGCGCCGGGGCTCCATCTCGGAGGAAAGAAGCAACTCGGCATAGCCCAGGATGGCCGTCATGGGATTGTTGAGCTCATGGGCGATACCGGCCACGACGTTGTCCATTGCGGCCAGTTTCTCGGCCTGAAGACATTCGCGTTCGAGATTGACGCGCACGGTCAGATCGGTGAGCAGCGCGAGCCAGGAAGCGCCGGAAGCATCCCGCTCGGGCAGCGGTAGAAAGGCGACCTCGACGGGGAGTTCGGCACCAAACGGCGTGCTTGCCGTGTAGCTTCCATCGAGCGGGTCACCGGAATCCGGGGAAACGAAGCGCGGCTCCAGCCGAATTCCATCTCCGCTGTCCGAGGCATGAAGGACAAGTCCGACCAGATCCTCGGACTTGCGCGCGCCAAACATGACCGCAGCCTTCCGGTTGGATTGGAGGACTCGATAGGATTGGTCGAGTTGGATAAGCCCCTGAGAACAGTTCTCAACGAGTAAATCGGTATACCTGGCGGCCCAATGCGTCAACCCGCGTACTCCCTTAACCTGAGTGGTTTATTTCAAGACGAAAGATGGCAGCGCTCGCACGTGCGACGCCATGTCGCTCCGGCCGGATGCCGCCCCCCCCGTCCGACCATTCTATCGCCTCGACACGGGAGCTTCAATGCTAATCTGTTACCACCCGGACTTCCACTCGCGCCAGAGCAGCAGGAGGAATTTGGAATCCCGGATTAGGTAGCGGTGGGCCATGCGCGAGGGCTCCTGCAGGATGCGCCAGGTCCATTCGAGTCCAAGCTTCTGCATCCAGACCGGGGCGCGCTGGATCGTGCCCGCCACGAAATCGAAGGAGGCACCCACGCCGAGATAGAGCTTCGCTCCGGCCACTTTGTGGTAGCGCCAGCTCCAGAGGTCCTGTTTCGGCGCGCCCAGGGCGACAAAGCAGATATCGGCGCCGGAGTCGCGCACGAGGTCGATAGCCTTCTGATTTTCCACGGGATTCTTTTCGAAGCCGAGGGGCGGCGAATAGCTGCCCACGACGTTGAGTCCGGGGTATTTCTCGACGAGTTTCTTGCCGGCCTTCTCCGCCACGCCCTCTTTGGCGCCGAGTAGGAAGATGGAGTAGCCTTTCTGGGCGGCGTACTCACTGAGCCAGTAGATCAGATCCGATCCACTGATTTTTGCCTTGAGGGGCTTCCCGAAGAGCCAGCCCGCCCAGAGGATGTACATGCCATCCACCAGGACCATGGCCGCGTCGTAGTAGGCTTGGCGGAAATCCGTGTTTTCGTCAAACTCGACTGCGTGGTCTACGTTGGGCGTGACCACGAAGCCCTGTTCGCCCGCATCGATGTGCCGGCCGATGGCGTCCAGGGTTTCCTGCAGGGTGAGGTTGTTCATCGGCATATTGAACATGGTCACCGTTTCGAGACCACGCTGTGCGCATCGGGGGGTGCTTGGGCCGTGTGTGGGGGAAATACTCATGAAATTTTATCTCATTTCTAACGATCTGTACCGATCAGATTGGGTTCAGGAGCGCGCGGTGCCGCCCACGTCGCGGATGATGTCGATAGTCTGCTTTACGTTGTCCCGCCAGTTATAGAGTTTCGCGCGCTGGAGGCCCCGCTCCACGCATTGGGCGCGCAGGGCGTCGTCGGTCAACACACGCTCCATCCCGCGAGCCATGGAATTCACGTCGTAGGGGTCGAAGAGCTCGGCGGCGTCGCCCGCGATCTCGGGAAGGCAAGAAATGTTGGCACAGGCCACCGGAATGCCACAGTTCATGGCCTCGACGATGGGAATGCCGAAGCCCTCGAAGAGGGATGGAAAGACGAAGAGATCCGCGCCGCGATACAGCGCCGGCAGGTCCGCCGAGGGGGCGAATCCGGTAAAGACGATGCTCGACGCACTGGGGGAAGACTCTGCTGCGCGATGGACTTCGTCGGCCCGGCTCCAGTCGCTTCCGGCTAGCACGAGCTTGTGGGGAAGGCCGGTTTCCTGCTTGAGCTGGTTGAAAGCTTCGATGAGGCGGATGTGATTCTTGCCGGGGTGGTCGATGCGGGAAATATAGAGTAAATACGGCACGTCAACCCCGTAGTTCTTCTCCACGATGGCCCGCGCTTCATCCTTGTCGCCCGGCTGGTAGGTTTCGTGGTCGACGCCGTTATACGTGACCGAAACGCGATCCTCGGGGATGCCGGTGTAGGACACGATGTCTTTCTTGCTGGTCTCGCTCACCGTCAACAGGTGGGTCTGACGGCGCAGCAATTTGGGCAGCACGCGAAGGTTGTAGAAAGCGTGGAGGGCGTCGTACTTGTCGGGCACATGAAGGATGCCCAGGTCGTGGCAGGTGGCCACGGTCGGGCACGGAAGGCTCCAGGGAAGCCGACGATTACCACCGGGGATGAACACCACGTCGTAACCATTCTTGCGACAAAGGCCTGGAAAGCCCACCTGATGCCAGAGAATGTTTACGGTGGCTTTGCGCAGGCTTTCGCTCTGCACGATAGTGTGCAATCCGGGGTCGTGGTCGGTGTAGACTTTTTTCTCATCCTCGTAGAGGATCACGCCAAACTGCATATCGGGGCCAAATTCACGGCAGTAACGCAAAAATTGGATAATGTACTGGCTTACGCCGGATTTCCCGCCATCACCGCCAAAGGTCGTCACGAGGACTTTCATTCACTACACTCCATTGTATGGAAGCGTACACCATCCCCCGAAGATGGCGCCGCAGGCCGAGTTGGCTGGATCGTAAAGATTTGGTTAGGAAAATTCAATCAGTATATTGTTGACAGTTTACCACATTCGGTCTGCGTCGTCCGCGATGGCCTCGTATTGCCCCCGGCGCTTGTCGCTCGCGCGGGCGGTATGCTAGGCTTTGGCCTCGCCGCTTTCGGGCGGATGCCCCTCCCAAACCTTTCCAAGGGATGCCATGAACTATCTGAAACTCTTCGATTTAACGGGCAAGAATGCCGTTATTACCGGCGGCGGCGGTGTGCTGGGTGGGGCCATTGCCGAGGGCCTCGCCGCGGCGGGCGCCCGGGTGGCCGTCACGAGCCGTAACGTAGACAATGCACAGCGGGTAGTCGACCGAATCACCGCCCAGGGTGGCGACGCTCGGGCCTATGCGCTGGATGTTCATTGCGCGGTAGTGACGGAAGACTGCAAGAGCGCCATCCTGGCCGATTTCAACCAGATCGATATTCTCGTCAATGGTGTGGGCGGCAACCTCAAAGAAGCCACCACTTCGGCGGAGCAAAGCTTCTTCCAACTGCCCAACGACGCCTTCAACCGGGTCATGGACCTGAACCTGGCGGGCGGAGTCATCATCCCCACGCAGATCTTTGTGAAGGCCATGCTGGCCAACGAAAACGGCGGCAGCATTATCAATGTGACTTCGATGAACGCCCTGCGCCCTCTCACCCGCATACCCGGCTACAGCGCGGCGAAGGCGGCGGTGAGCAACTTCACCCAGTGGTTCGCGGTACACATGGCGCAAGAATACAGCCCGAAATTTCGCGTGAACGCCATCGCACCGGGCTTTTTCCTCACCGAACAGAATCGATTTCTCCTCACCGACGAGAAAACGGGGGCGCCCACCCCACGTGGGAAGACGATCATCGATCACACCCCCATGGGCCGCTATGGCGAGGCCGACGAACTGGTCGGGGCCGCCGTGTGGCTGGCCAGCGACGCGTCCCGCTTTGTGACGGGCACAATCATCCCCGTGGACGGCGGCTTTTCGGCCTTTTCCGGGGTGTGAAAGTCCGAAGTAACCCGTGAAGATTGCAGGGACTGCAGAGACTACAGGGACAGCAGAAACCGAAGCGCTGCAATTCCCTGCTGTCGCTGCCGTCCCTGAAGCCCTGAGATCGAGCACCAGATATTCTTTGCATCAATTTCATCTCGAAAGGCCAATAGCATGAGTGACCCCACCGCTCCTTTGAAGGAGCACAAACCCCTGCACGATTTCCTCATCTGCATCGACTCCGACGGTTGCGCCTTCGACACGATGGAGCTGAAGCACAAGGAGTGTTTCATTCCGAACATCATCAAGTTCTGGGGCCTCCAGGCCGTGTCCAAGTACGCGCGTGAAGCGGCGGAGTTCGTGAACCTCTATTCCAAGTGGCGGGGCATCAACCGCTTTCCCGCGCTCATCGACACCTTTAATCTCCTGGCCGAGCGCGAGGAAGTAAAGGCCCGAGGCGTCACCATGCCCGACGCGCCGAACCTGCGCCATTGGGCCGCCACCGAAACCAAGCTGGGCAATCCCGCGCTGGAGGCCTACTGCAAGGAGCACGACCAGGAAGACATGAACATCGCCCTGGCGTGGAGTAAAGCCGTGAATATGACTGTCGCTGATGTGGTGGGCAAGGGGCTTCCCCCCTTTCCGTGGGTGCGCGAGTCCCTGGTAAAAGCAGGCGCAAAAGCCGACCTCATGGTGTGCTCCGCGACGCCCGTCGGCGCACTGCGCGAAGAGTGGGAAGGCCAGGATCTGGCCCACCACGTTTTCACCATCGCGGGCCAGGAACAGGGCAAGAAATCGGAGCATATCGCCTACGCCTCCGAAGGGCGCTATGAAAAGAGCCACATTCTCATGGTGGGCGACGCCCCCGGCGACCAGAAGGCCGCCGAGGCGAATGGGGCACTCTTCTACCCCATCAACCCCGGCCACGAAGACGCAAGCTGGAAACGCTTCCACGATGAAGCCCTGGACAAGTTCTTTGCTGGCAGCTTTGCCGGAGATTACCAGGCGAAGATCATCGCGGAATTTGAGCAGTACCTGCCCGAGACACCGCCCTGGAAGTGACGGGAAAAATCGGTCCGATCAGACGGATCGGACCGATCGGATATAACAGCTCAGTCGGATCGGTCCGATCAGACGGATCGGACCGATCGGATATAACAGCTCAGTCGGATCGGTCCGATCCGTCCGATAGATCGCAATAGCAAAGTCCCCCATGAAAATTATCGTTGACGAGAATATCCCTTACGGCCGCGAGGCCTTCTCCACCCTCGGCGAAGTCGTCACGCGACCCGGTCGTGCGATTTCGCCCGACGACGTGCGCGATGCCGAGCTGCTGCTGGTGCGCTCGATCACCAAGGTGAACGCCTCGCTGCTGGAGGGCGCTGCCGTGCGCTTCGTGGCCACGGCGACCATTGGCGAGGACCACATCGACAAAACCTGGCTCGACGCGCAGGGCATTGGCTTCTCCAGTGCGCCGGGCTGTAACGCCAACAGTGTGGGCGAGTACATTGTGGCCGCGCTGCTGCACCTGGCCGGGAAGCATGGCCTCAGCCTGAAGGGCATGTCCCTCGGCGTCGTAGGCGTGGGCAATGTAGGCTCTAATGTGGCCCGGAAGGCTGTCGCGCTCGGCATGAAGGTCGTGCTGAACGACCCGCCCCTCGCCGAGCTCACGGGTGACGCGAAATACCGTCCCCTGGACGAGATCCTGGCCTGCGATTTCATCACGACCCATGTCCCGTTGACTAAAGAAGGTCCGCACCGCACGGTGCATCTGGTGAACGCGGATTTTCTGTCGCGGATGAAGCCCGGAAGCTTCCTGCTGAACACGGCGCGGGGTCCCGTTTGCGATAACGGCGCATTGCTGGCCTGTCTCCAGAGCGGCCACCTGCGCGGGGCAATCCTGGATGTCTGGGAAGGCGAACCCGAGGTCCGTCTCGATGTACTGGATGCCGTGGATATTGCCACGCCCCACATCGCGGGCTATTCCTTCGATGGCAAGGTTAACGGGACCCGCCAGATCTACGAGGCGGCCTGCAGGCACCTCGGCGTTCCGGCGGACTGGTCCGTGGACGCCCTGCTGCCCGAACCGGAACATCCCGCGCTGCAACTTGAAGGCCAGACCGGTGATTTGAAGCGTGCTGTCGACACCGTCTACCCCCTGCTGGAAGATGATGCCCGTATGCGCGCCATCAAGGAACAGCCCGCTGAGGGCCGCGCGGCTTACTTTGATATGCTCCGAAAGACCTATCCACGGCGACGGGAGTTTCAGAATACGGCGGTGACGCTGGCGACGCCGGACGATGGGCTAGTTTCACGATTGCGTGGCATAGGATTTCGAGTAGAATAGAAGAAACCTAACCACGAATGGACACGAGGTCAACAAGATATTTGACCACGGAGCACACTGAGGCACGGAGCACAGAGAGAAAGAAATTCCTGAACATTGCAGGATAACTTTTCTCCAGTTGTAGTCTTGTAAAACTCTTCTCCGTGCCTCCGTGACCTCTGTGGTCAGACTTAATTTGTCAATGCTGATGCTCGCCAACGAAGCAACGAGACACATGATGCTAATACAGAAAATCGCCGAGAACGGCTTCCTGAACGAAGATGAAATCCGCGCCACCGTCACCGAGGCCTGCGCATCGATGAGCGTGGACGGCAAGCGCGTCCTCTTCATCATTCCCGACAGCACGCGGAGCATGCCGCTGCCTTTGTTGTTTCGCGTGCTCTTCGACGCGCTCCATGGGCGCGTGGCAAAGATGGACTACCTCATCGCCCTCGGCACCCACCCCCCCATGCCGGAAACGTCGATCAACCATATGCTCGGGGTGAGCGCCGAGGAGCGGACGAGGAAATACGCGAGCGTGGAGATCTTTAACCACGCCTGGCGCGATCCGGAAGCCCTCACCACCATCGGCCGCCTGACGGAGGACGACATCGAAGAAATCTCCGGTGGCCTGCTGCGGGAATCGGTGGACGTGACGATCAACAAGCGCGTGCTGGACTACGACCTCATCTGCATCGTGGGACCGGTCTTCCCCCACGAGGTGGTGGGCTTCAGCGGCGGCTACAAGTATTTCTTCCCCGGCGTCGCGGGCGAGGCCATCCTCGATGTGTTTCACTGGCTGGGCGCGCTAATCACGAACTACAAGATCAACGGCACCAAAGACACGCCGGTACGCGCCGTGATCAACAAGGCCGCGAGCCTGGTGCCCACGAAAACGATGTGCTTCTGCCTTACGGTCGTGCGCAAGGATACGAAGGCCGTGTTCTTCGGGGAGCCGCTGGAGGCCTGGAGTGCGGCGGCGGACCTTTCGTCCCAGACCCACATCATCTACAAGAAAAAGCCTTTCAAGACCGTGCTGGCCATTGCGCCGCCCATGTATGACGAGATCTGGGTGGCGGGCAAGTGCATGTACAAGCTGGAGCCCGTGGTGGCGGATGGTGGCGAGCTCATCATCTATGGCAGCCACATCCACGAAGTGAGCGTGACCCACGATGTCATGATCAAGAAGGTCGGCTACCACGTGCGCGACTACTTCACGAAGCAGGCGGATCGCTTTGCGGACATCCCCGGCACGATCAAGGCCCACTCGACCCACGTGCGCGGGAACGGCACCTATGAAGACGGCGTGGAGAAGCCGCGCGTCGATGTGACCCTGGCCACGTCGATTCCCGAGGCGACTTGCCGGGAAATCAACCTGGGCTATCGCGATATCAATACGATTGATGTGTCGGAATACGAGGGCCGGGAAGATGAGGGCATTCTGGTGGTGCACAACGCCGGAGAAATCCTTTATCGGATCGAGGGCGAATAGTTGTTACCACGGATGGCACGGATAACACGGATTTTGGGTGTTTCGTGGTGTGTGAAGAAGTGTAGCCACAGAGAACGCATGGTAAATTGCGGCGGACCTCCCTCCTCCCACTCGTTACCACGGTCCTCCGTGGTAATGCCTACCGTTCCGCTCCAGCGGTACTGGGCTGGGAACGGTGTCTCGAACCGTGGCAAGGCTACTGGCATTGCGGCGGTGCGAGCAGAACCGGCCACAAAGCATGCCGCCCCTTGTTCGGCCAAGCGCCTTTCCCTCATCTTGTTCCGCGGAAGCGGAACGGAAGGCATTACCACGGAGGACCGTGGTAACGAGCGAAGACCTTTGTGCTCTCTGCGTTCTTTGTGGTTAATCCCTCTCTTTTTCTCCCTTTGCGGTTGCTACAGTGAGCCCCGCGAGACTACCTACACGCCCAAGACCCAGGCCGTGTCCGCCTATGAAGCCGCGCAGTCCGCACTGAAAGCCGGCGACACCGACGAAGCGCTCGCGCAGGCCCGGGCGGCCTATGAGGCGGATCCCGCCTTTGACGCGGCCACGTTCCTCCTGGCGAGTCTGTTGGGGCGGGCGGGGGATTATGAGGAGGCCCTGGCGCTCTGCGCCACCCTGACTAAACGCTCGCCGAATTTTGTACAGGCCCATCTGCTCCAAGGTATACTATGGGACCGATCGGGAAATTCGAATGCGGCCAACACCAGCTATGACGCGGCTTTGCGTTGTTTCGAGGCGCTGGCGCAGTCGGAGCGGGCCCGCCCGGAGATGGGACTTCAGGAAGCGCTGACCACGTTTCTCCGCCATGGAAGACTGGAGGGTGTAAAGGCCGCGAACCGCGTGTTGGCGACCTATCCTGACTACGAGCCGGCCTTGTACGTGAAGTCCTGCATGCTGGATAAAGATCGCGGCTTCCTGTTGCGCTGGTTCTCCGAACAGAACGGCGACGCACCGCAGGGAAGCGGCTGACTACGATACTGATTGCGGAAACAGGAGAAGTACCATGGGTAAAAATGTGATCGTCGCACAATCGGGCGGACCGAGCCCGGTGATAAATAGCTCGCTGCGCGGCGTCATCGACGGCTGCAAGGCATTCCCCGATACCTTCGGCACGATCTACGGCGGCTGGCACGGCATTGAGGGCGTACTGAAGGAAGAACTGCTCGACCTGTCGGCCCAGTCCGAAGACGAAGTGGCCCTCCTTCGCTACACGCCGGCAGCAGGTGCCATCGGCACCTGCCGCTACAAGTTGAAAGACAAGCAGACCGAGGACTTCGACCGCATCATCGCCGTGATGAAGGCCCACGACATCGGCTACTTCTTCTACAACGGCGGCAACGATTCCATGGACACGGCGAACAAGGTGGCGAAGCTGGCCCACGAACGCGGCCTCGATCTCATCGCCGTGGGCGTGCCCAAGACCATCGACAACGACGTAGGCGATTCCGAGTTCAAACTCATTGACCACACGCCCGGCTACGGCAGCGTGGCGCGTTACTGGATGGGTATCGTTCAGAATGCGAACGAAGAAAACGCCGGGTCCTCCCCCGCCGATCCGGTGCTGGTAATCCAGGCGATGGGCCGACAGATCGGCTACATCCCCGCGGCGGCGCGCCTGGCCGATCCGAAGCGGGAACTGCCCCTCCAGATCTACCTGCGCGAGTCCGCCGTGAGCGCGGAGGAAATGTGCGACAACATCAACGACCAGCTCCGCAAGGATGGCCGTTGTGTGGTGGTGGTGAGCGAGGGCTTCGACGTGGGCGACCTGGGCGAGGTGAAGGACTCCTTCGGCCATGCCCAGTTTGGCGCTTCCAAGCTGACGGTGGCCCAGAAGGTGGTGAACCTGCTGAACGACCGCGGCCTCGCCACGCGCGGCGCGGCTCGGGGCCAGGTGCCCGGCTGCGACCAGCGCGACACCTGCACCTACGCTTCCGTGGTGGACCTCGACGAGGCCTATCGTGTGGGACAGAAGGCGGCGGAGATCGCGGCGAGCGGCGAGAATGGCTGGATGTCCACCATCCTCCGCAAGCCGGGCCTCATTTACAATGTGGACTACGACAAGGTGCCGCTGGAGCTCGTGGCCAATTCCGAGCGCACCTTCCCGGAAGCATGGATTGCGCCGAACAAGATCGACGTGACCGATGATTTCCTGAAATATGCCACGCCGCTTATCGGCGAGGATTGGGCAAGCGTTCCGGTCATCAACGGCCGCCAGCGCTTCACCCGCTTTGCACCAAAGTTTGCCGAAAAGAAACTGCCCGCCTACGAGCTTCAAGCCGCACGCCAATAAACCAACAAGGAACCACGCCATGCCAGACGGTTGGGAGTACAAGACACTTTCAGTGAATGTAATCCACGGGCACGTTCAAGAGAGCTGCGATATCGATACGCAGCTCTGCGCCCTCGGCAGCGACGGCTGGGAACTGGTGTCGGTGACGCCCCTGGAGATTGAAGACAAGACCGCGTGCCTCATCCACCACTTCCGTCGTCCGGAAGAGCGCACGCGCAAGGTAGGCTTCGCGCCCTGATAAGACCCATTACCCGCGAACGGTGACCATAGAAAACCCAACGAAGGATTACGCATGAGCACAATGAATATCGGACTGATTGGCCTCGCCGTGATGGGCGAGAACCTGGTCCTGAATATGGAACGCAACGGCTACGGCGTCGCCGTTTTCAACCGCACGGTCTCCAAGGTCGACGATTTCGTCGCGGGACGCGCCAAGGGCAAGAACATCAAAGGGTGCCACAGCATTCAAGAGCTGTGCGAAAGCCTGGAGAAACCCCGGCGCGTGATGATGCTGGTGAAGGCCGGCAGCGCGGTGGATGATTTCATCGAGCAGCTCATCCCCCACCTTGAAAAAGGCGACATCATCATCGACGGTGGCAACACCTATTTCCCCGACACGATCCGTCGCGCGAAGTATCTCGAAGAGAAAGGCCTGCTCTTTATCGGCACCGGCGTCTCCGGCGGCGAAGAAGGGGCACTCATGGGCCCCTCCATCATGCCCGGCGGCTCGAAAGAAGCTTGGGCCCACGTGAAGGACATCTTTCAGTCCATCTCCGCCAAGGTGGCCGATGGGTCCCCCTGCTGCGAATTCATCGGCGCGGACGGCGCGGGCCACTACGTGAAGATGGTCCACAACGGCATCGAGTACGGCGACATGCAGATGATCTGCGAGGTCTACTCCATCATGAAGGGCCTCCTCGGCCTCTCCGCAACGGAACAGGCCGAAGTCTTCGCAAACTGGAACAAGACCGAGCTCGACAGCTACCTCATCGAGATCACGGCCGAAATTCTGGCCAAGATGGACGACGAAACCGGCAAGCCCATGGTCGATGTGATTTTGGACACGGCGGGCCAGAAGGGCACCGGCAAGTGGACCTCCACCAGCGGCCTGGACCTCGGCGCGCCCGTGCCCACGGTGGCCGAAGCCGTGTTTGCCCGCTGCCTCTCCGCCATCAAGGGCGAGCGCGTCGCGGCTTCCAAAGTACTCACCGGCCCCGCCGCATCGCCCATCGACATCGACAAGGCGGAAGCGCTCGAAAACCTGCGCCAGGCCCTCTACATGTCCAAAATCTGCTCCTACGCCCAGGGCTTCCAGCTCATTCAATATGCGGCAAAAGAATACGGCTGGGGGATCAACTACGGCGACGTGGCGCTTATGTGGCGCGGCGGCTGCATCATCCGCGCCCAGTTCCTCGACGAGATCAAGAAGGCCTTCGACGCGGACCCGAACTGCGTGAACCTACTGCTGGTGCCCTACTTCAAGGCCGCCATCGACAAGGCCCAGCCCGCGCTGCGCTGGGCGGTTTCCGAGGCGGTGAAGCATGGCATCCCCACGCCCACCCTCTCCTCCGCCATCGCGTACTACGACAGCTACCGCGCGGAAGTGCTCCCCGCGAACCTGCTTCAGGCCCAGCGCGATTACTTCGGCGCCCACACCTACGAGCGCACCGACAAGCCCCGCGGACAGTTCTTCCACACGAACTGGACCGGTCGCGGCGGCGACACCGCCTCGACGACGTATAACGTGTAAACCATCGTTGTGTTTCGGCCTCCGGGATAACCCGGAGGCCGTTTTTTTGACCGATAGGACGGATATGACGGATGAAACAGACCACATCGGTCGTATCGGTGCAATCCGTCCTATCGATCAGCAATGAGAGTCAGCCAGCATGCCCGAAATCACCGCCCGCTTCACCCTCACCGGCGAAGACTACGAAGCCTACCTCCGCTACTACTACGCCCGCACGAAAAAGGGTCGCCGCCAGATGCGGCGCATGTATTTCGTGGGACTGATACTCTATGTGTGGTTCATGGTCATGGAGTACGACCACCCAAAGTTCGGCATCAGCCAGCCCGGCTATTACGCGGCCTACGCCGTGATTACCGCCGGGCTGTTGGGGGGCGGATTCTGGTATTTCCTCAACCGCATCTGGCCCACGCTGGCCCAGGGCGCGGTGAAGCGTTCTGCCCAAAAGGGGATGTTTGCGGACACAACGATCACATTGCGGAAGGATGCGCTTTTCGTACAAACCAGCGAGGGCGAGGGGCGAATGGCCTGGAAGAGTGTCGAGCGCGTGGAAGATGACGAAGGGTACATCTACCTCTTCATGGGCGGGCTGAACGCCTTTATTCTTCCCAAGCGGGGCTTTGAGGATGGCGCATCCGACGCGGCGATAAAGCAGATTCGGGAACTCACGGACAAGACGCGTTCCATTACTCCCGCAGCTTGAGGTAGAGATTCCCGTCTTCCAGCTTGATTGCTTCCACACCCCGGGAAAGTCCGTCCCAGAATCCGCCCTGGCCGCCGAATTCCTGCACGAGGTCCTTGTTCTTCAGGTCGCCCATCCAGGCAGAGGGCAGGGGCACTCCACCGATGCTGATGCCCCGAACGATAACCACGGGCTTGTCGTTTTCAAAGCGGAGGGTGGCCCCGGCGGTGATGCGGGCCGTGGTGCCGCCGATGACCGGAAACTCGGGGTCCACCGGCACGAGCAGCACCACGCTCAGCAGGTCGCGGGAGATGTCGATGGCAACCCTATCCGCCCATTCGGGGTTCTTGTCGATGATCGCGTTGAGCTCTTTTTCAGTGATCCGGATTTCGCGCTTGGCGTCATCTTCCGTGTAGGGCTCGGGTTCGGCCACGTTGCTGTTTTGGGGTGCGGCGGAGCCGCCCGCCGCTTCCAGCCTGGCCAGCTTCTCGGCGAAGGCTGCCTCTTCCTTCTCGGAGAGGGTCGTGGTCTTGAAGGCCGACGCGTAGACGTTGTATTTCACCCAGACCCCCGCGGCAATCGCGGAGAGGAGCACGGCTGCGAGGATGACGCCCAATACCTGCATGCAGCCGAAGCGGCGTTTGGGTGCAGGGACTGGTGCCGTTGGGGGTGGGCCTTGCTCTGTCATGGGGTTACTCTCCTTGTGGCAAGTTTACATCGCCGTAAGCCAGTTTATTCGACTCCGCAAAGCGCCTTGTCGGACGGATCAGACGGATCGGACCTATCGGGTGTTATAAAGCGGAACCCGACCGCGATCAGCTACTCACAACCAACCATGCAACTATACACCGTCCGCCCTCGTCACCCGCAAGAGCCCCCGCTCCCCGGCGTAGTTCCTGGCACTCGAATAGCGCCAGTGCTCGGGCTTGTCCACGTAGCCCCGCTTGACCGGGTTCTCGTGGATGTAGCGAATCTTCTCCGCCATCATGGCGTCATTGATGATCAGCTCGGGGTGGACGCTTTCCTGCCAGAACTGCACGTCCCGCTCGTCTTTTCGACCGCGCGGATAAAAGTCGAAATGGTCGAGCATGACACGGACGTTGTGGTCGTTGAGGAACTTCAGCAACTGCCGACCGGTGTTGTACTTCAATCGAGTAATGGTCTTCTCCAGATTCGGACTCTGGGCAATGAAGTGGACATGATTGTCCAAAACAACATAGGCGTAGACCACGAGGCCTTCGCCCATGAGATAGTCGAAACCGTCGAGAAGAATCGAAACGGTATCGGGGCGCGTGAACACGGGGGCCCAATGGTAAACCGTGCAGGTCATGAAATGGGGCTGGGTGGGATCGAGGAAGCGATTGGCGGAGTCCACCCCTACTCCCCCACCGCCTTGAGCGCCGAAACGACGCAATCGTTGATGCCCACGCCGCGATAGGCGTTGCCCGCGAAGCGCAGGCCGGGGTGGCGATCTTCGGCGGCCTCGATGGCGCGCACGCGGGCCTGATGGCCGAAGGTATACTGGGGAATGGCCTTTTCCCAACGGAAAATCCGATGGAGTACGGGGTCCGACTTGATGTCGAGAATTGGAAAGAGTTCCTGACGGATCACGTCGAGCATGGCACCGTCGTCGAGCTTGACGGCATCGGGATCGCTTGCGCCGCCGATCATGGTGCGCAGGAGAATCTTGCCTTCGGGCGCGCGGCCGGGAAAGAGCGTCGAGGTCCAGATACAGCCCAGGATGCGCTTGCTCTGGGTGCGGGGGATCAGAAATCCGAATCCGTTGAGGCTGTTACCCACGGCGGCGCGCTCGTACACCGTGCAGATCACGCTCATGCTGGCATAGGGAATTGCGGCCAGGGATTCCGCCAGGGGCGCATCGAAATCGCGCACCATTCCCGCAGCGGCATGGGCCGGTGCGGCTACAATAACGGACTCCGCCAGGAAGCGCTCACCGTTGGCGCAGTGCACTTCGTAGCCGCAGTCGTGCTTCTGGATAAGGGGCACGGGCATAGATAGTCGCGCGCGATCGCCCAATTGCTCCGCCGCGCGGTTTACCAGGGTGGCCATGCCGCCCTTGAAACTGGTCAGGGTGCCACCGGGTCCCATGGCGGTGCCGCCTGCCCCATTGGTCTTCTTCTTCGCGAGCATCGCGCGGCACAAGCCACCGTGCTCCGCCTCCATCGCGGCCATGCGTGGAAAGCAGGACGCCAGATCGAGCTGGCGCGCATCGCCGCCGTAGATGCCACTGACCATGGGCGCAACCAGCGTGTCGGCAGCCTCGGCCCCGATACGGCGCGCGGCAAAATCCCAGATGGACTCCTCTTCATCCGAAACACGCTGATGAATAAAGGGCTCGCCCATAAGACGCAGACGGCCCTGGAGGGACAACACCTTGGAGAAGAGAAACGCGGGCGGGGGCTGGAGCTCGTGAAGCGCGCCATTGCGAAAAATGAAGCGTTTGGCGGCGAGGCTATTGGCCCGGATGAGCTCTCTGTCGAGACCGAGATCGGTAACCCACTGGAGCGTCTTTGGCTCTTTGTCGAGAAAGCCGTTTGGGCCTTTTTCAAAGGTGAAGCCATCGGTTGACTCGGTGGAGGCGGTACCGCCGAGGGTGTCACCCGCTTCGAGAAGGAGCGTCCGGTCCGCGCCATTGCGCTTCATGGCGTAGAAGGCGGCGCAGAGTCCGCTTATGCCGCCGCCAATAATGAGGGTCTTGAGGGGCTCGGTCATGGGGGTCCTTGAAGGTGAATGGGTCTTGGGTTTTATGCTCTTACGCCCCGAAGGGGCAATGCAGTTCCCAGCCCAAGGCAACGCCCTGGGGGAAAGAACGCTATGTTTCCCTCGCCCTGTAAGGGCAGCGCAGCCGGGATTGCCTCCAAACTGCGCTGCCCTTTCAGGGCGATAAAATTAACACCGCCTCTTTTTCCCAGGGCGTTGCCCTGGGCTGAAAGCTGCGCTGGCCCTTCGGGCCGAAAAACGAACGTTCAGGCCACCCTCGCTCGCGTCAGGACAGCCCCGCCGGTTGAGGTGAGTTTCGCCCGGTTCAACTGAAACAATCGACCCGTAACATTCTTCGCTGCTTGCAGACACGGGGCGACGCTGTCCCTATGCCTTAAATCGTTCTCGAAAAATTCTTAAAGTGCGCGGGCTTCTTCAGGTGCGCGTCGAAGACCATGGCCACATTGCGCACGAAGGCCTGGCCCAACGGCAATACTGTCAATCCGCCGACGTCGCGCACCATGAACTGTTCCTGATAGAACTCCTGGAGCCGCGACTCTTCGTCGGTGAAATAGGCATCATAGTCCACGCCGAAACGGCCCTTGAGCACGGAAAAATCGAGGTAAAAATTGCACATGAGCTGACGAATAGTCCAGCGGCGTATGGCGTCGTCATCCGTGAGCCAAGCACCGCAGAGCGTTGGGAAGACGCCCTCGTCCAGGGCCTTGTAGTACATGGCCGGACGTTTTTCGTTCTGGGCATAGGCCCCGCCGACTTCGCCGATACCGGAAACACCAAAAGCGACCATGTCCTCCGCAGGGACTACGGTGTAGCCCATGAAATTGCGGTGGAGACGGCGCTCGTTCAGTGCGACAGCCAGTTCGTCCGTCGGCAGGGCGAAGTGGTCCATGCCAATGATGCGGTAGCCCGCGGCCACGAAAAGGCGCCGGGCGATGGCGAAGAGATCGTATTTCTCGGCACCCGTGGGGCGCGGACGTTCGTCCATCTTCCGTTGGTGTTTGATTTGCTCGGGCAAGTGGGCGTAGCTGTAGACCGCAAGCCGATCCGGCCGAATGTCAATGACGGTCTCGATGGTCTTTGCCCAAGTCTCGGGCGTCTGGTCGGGCAGTCCATAAATCAGGTCGATGTTGATCCCGGAGAAACCCAAATCGCGGCACCGATTGAAAAGTGTACGGGTCTGTTCTTCCGTCTGATTGCGATTGATGGTCGCCTGCACTGTGGGATCGAGGTCCTGGACGCCCATGCTGATGCGGTTGAAGCCCAGCGCGCGCAGGGTCTGCAATTGATCGAGGGAGGTCACCCGGGGATCCACCTCCAAGGCCACTTCCGCGTCGGGCGCGAAGTCGAATTCGCGGGTCAACACGCCGTGGAGCGCCTTGATCTGCTCCACCGACTGGTAGGTCGGTGTGCCGCCGCCCCAGTGAAGCTGCTTCACCGTCTTGCGGCTGCCCAGGCGCTTCGAGGCCATGGCGATTTCCTGATAAACGTACTGGAGGTACTTCTCGGAGACCTCTGGATGCTTCGAAATGACCACATTGCAGCCGCAAAAGTGACAACGCTCCCAGCAGAAGGGCAGGTGCACATAGAGCGACAGGGGCTCGGCGATGTTTTCGGCGGCGCGGTCCAGCGCGCGGCCGTAATCCGCAGCGCCAAAGTCATGACTCCATTCGGGGGCAGTCGGATAACTCGTGTAGCGAGGTCCGGGCCGATCATAGCGGTCCAGCAGTTCTCGGGTGACCTCCAGGCTTTCCTGGGTGGCGGATGGGGCGGTGGTGGGGCTCACAAAAATACCTCGACGCTCTCACAGTTTCTCAAGAACTTAAGTATAGCGCATCGGGGCGCGCGGCTGATAGTCACGAGGTAATTGACAATGGACAATTGACAATGGACAACGAAGAGGAGGAAAGAGATCTATCATCGACAGGACAAGTTGCATGGTTCGAGGTTTCTTCATCCGTCATCCGTCATCCGTCATCCTTCCACTTTTCTCCAGACTCCAGACTCCGGACTCCGGACTCCGGACTACACCCTGCCGTTGAACCACCCGTCCCCAAACCAGTAAGATACGAAAATGTCCCGGGCGCAGTGATCGAATCCCAGCAGGGGTGCTGCACGCCCTCGTAGAGCAAACCCAACGCAAAAGGAAGAATTATCCATGAAGAGCAAGCTTTTCTTTGCCGGCGCCCTGGCCCTGTGCCTTCTGAGCGCGGCCACGTACAACTGGTCCTCGGTCTCCGCCCACGACGAAAAGGGTAAGTTTGAGGGCGCGGACATCGATCTGCACTCGGCGACGCATGTCATCGAAGCGGCCATCAAGAAGGCCGAAGAACTTGACACCAAGATGGATATCGCCATCGTGGACGCGGGCGCCAACCTGAAGGCCTTCGTGCGTATGGATGGCGCGTGGCTCGGCAGCATCGATATCGCCCAGAAGAAGGCCAAGACGGCCCGCTTCTTCGACATGAACACGGGCGTTATCGGCGAGCTGAGCCAGCCGGCCGGTCCCCTATACAACATCGAACACTCCAACGGCGGCCTGATCACCTTCCCCGGCGGTATTCCGCTCAAGAACAAAGACGGCGTCATCATCGGCGCCATCGGCGTTTCCGGCTCCTCGGTCGAGAACGACCATGCCGTGGCCGAAGCCGGCGCGGCCGCGCTGTAATCTATTTTTTGAGCAAAAGCCCCTTCGGTTCGCCGGAGGGGCTTTTTCAATTGACAATGGACAATGGATAATTGACAACGGACAACGGCCCGGCCCGGCCCGTCCAATTCTTCCTCGTTGTCCATTGTCCATTGTCAATTGCTAACTGTCAACCGCCCCCCTCGCTGTGCTACCCTATAGGGATGCTCCTTTCAAGCAATCAGCACATCAGATAAAGGAAAAGCCGTGTTTAATTTTGGCGATATTGGAAAAATGGGCAGTATGCTCAAGCAGGCGATGGAGGTGAAGGCGAAGATGGAGGAGTTGAAGGAATCGCTGGGCAGCGAGCGCATCGAAGCAACTTCGGGCGCGGGCATGGTGCAGGTCGTCCTGACGGGAAAGATGGAATTGGTTTCCATCAAGATCGACCCGGAGATCATCAATCCGGCCGAGTCCGAAGTGCTTGAAACCATGATCCAGGCCGCCTTCAATGAAGGCATCTTCAAGGCGCAGGAACTGGTGAAGTCCAAGATGACCGAGATGACCGGTGGCATCGACATTCCGGGATTGACCAGCTAGTGCGAACTGTATTCTTCGGCACGCCGGACATTGCCGTCCCGTCGCTCCAGGCCATCGAAGCCCTCCACGACGTGACGGCGGTGGTGTGCCAGCCCGACCGGCCCCAGGGGCGCAGCAGCAAGCTGGTGCCTCCGCCGGTCAAGGTGGCTGCGGAGAAGCTGGGTATCCCGGTGCACCAGCCAGAGAAATTGAACGACGGTGCCTTTGAGGCCTGGCTGAAGGCCCAGGCCCCGGAGGTCTGCATGATCGCCGCCTATGGCCGCCTGTTGAAGCAGCCCCTGCTCGACGTCCCCACCCATGGCTGGCTCAACATGCACCCGAGCCTCCTGCCCAAATACCGGGGCCCCTCCCCCATCCAGTCCGCCATCTTGAATGGAGACACCGTGACGGGGATCAGCATCATGCGTCTGGTGCTCGAAATGGATGCGGGCGATCTGTTGCTTCAAGAGCGGGTGGAGATTGGTGAAAATGAAACCGCCGTGGAACTCGCCCAGCGTCTGGGCATCCTGGGAGCGGAGCTAATGTTCAAGGGCCTGCGCCTGGTCGAAGAGGGCACTGCCTCCTTCACGCCCCAGAACCCCGCAGGCGTGGTGGAATGCAAAATGTTTGAGAAGAATGACGGGCGAATCCGCTGGGCCGCCGGTGCCCCCGCGATTCACAATCTGGTACGCGCCGCCCAGCCCTGGCCGATCGCCCATTGCGAACTCGGTGGCGAGGTCCACCGCATCCACGAGACGCGCCTCGCTGAGGGCCCCGCTTCGGGCATTCCCGGCACCGTGGAAGAAGTACTCAAGGATCGGCTGGTCGTTGCCACGGGCGAGGGCCGCATCGCCATCACCCAGATTCAGGGGCCCGGCAAGCGGGTCATGAACACCGGCGATTTCCTCCGGGGCCATAAACTGGACGCGGGCGCGACCTTTACGGATATTCACTGATGCCCGCCGAACCGGTACGCGACGCCGCCCTGGATGTGCTCCTCCGCGTTTTTGACGAGCGCGCCATCTACCTCGATGTCTCCCTGGACAAGACGCAGCGGCGCAAGAAGCTCTCCGAACGGGGACGGCGCTTCCTGGGCATGCTGGTCTATGGGACGGTGCGTCACAAGACCCTGTGTGATTTCGTGCTCCAGCAGCACTGTCACCAGCCGCTGGACGAACTGCCCCTCGTCATCCGGACGATACTCCAGATGGCGGTGTTCCAGTCGCTCTTCTGTGATCAGGTAACCCATCCGGCGATGGTCCACACCTCTGTGGACCTGGCCAAGCACCGCACCCATGCGGGCCTGGCGCGCATGGTCAACGCCGTGCTTCGCAAGGTACCCCAGACCCTGGAAGAGATCACCTTTCCCGACCCGGAGAAGGAGCTGGCGAAATACCTCAAGATTCGCCATTCCATGCCCAAATGGCTCATCCGGAAATGGATGGAGCAGTTTGGCGATGAGACGGCCCGGGCGCTGTGCGAAGCCTCCTGCGAGACGGCCGACAGCATCCTGCGGGTCAACACCCTCAAGACGACCAAGGCCGAACTGCTTGAGCGACTCGGAAATTCGGGCGTTATCGCGGCGGACGACGTGGCGCTGCCCAATGCCCTGCGCGTGATTCAGGGCGGCGGCCTTCCGAGAACCAAGTGGTTCCAACAGGGCCACTTCTTTCTACAAGACACGGCCTCGATGCTACCGGCGCTTTTGCTGGAACCCCAGCCGGATGACCGGGTATTGGATATGTGTGCGGCGCCGGGTGGCAAGACGACCCACCTGGCGGAGTTGGCGGAGGGCAAGGCCCACATCACAGCGATGGACGCCAGCCGCACGCGGTTGTGGAAGGTGCTGGAAAACATCGAGCGACTGGAAACGCCCGGAATCAGCGTGATCTGCGGCGACGGCATGAACCCGCCCATTCGGGGCGAGTTCGACCGCGTGCTGGTGGATGCACCGTGCAGTGGCCTGGGCACGCTGCGCCGCCACCCCGATCTGAAGTGGCGGATGACGCCGGAATCGATAGAAGAAATGGCGCGGAACCAGCGGACCCTGTTGCGATCCGCCATTGGCCTCTGCAAAAATAACGGAATCATTGTCTATTCCGTGTGTACCTTTACCCCCGAAGAAACCACTGCGGTCATCGAGTCCATAGTGGCCGAAGGCGGCGTCACACTGGAAAACGGACCGGAGTATCTTAATTCGTGGAACATCGCCCAGGGAATGTATCAGAGCCTCCCCTCCAGCGGAGCGTGGGACGGATTCTTCTTGACGCGGTTTCGGAAACAATCCTGAACTTCGTCTTCTTCATCCTGAAGTTCGCCGCCTGGGGCATCCAGTGGACGGCGGCCCTCGTCGTGTTCCTGGTGGTCATGGCGGGATCGGGCTACTACGTGTTCATGGAAACCCTGGACGGCGGCGAACCCGTGCAGGTGCCCAACATCATGAATCTTCCCCGGGACGAAGCGGAAAACCGCCTGGCGGAGCAGGGCCTCGAAATGGGGCGGCCGAACAACGTCTCCCACGAGACGATTCCGAAATACCACATCATCAGCCAACGCCCCGCGCCGGGCCGGGTGGTGCGCACGGGCCGCAAGGTCTACCCGACGGTCAGCATGGGCAAAGATTTTCTCCTCGCTCCCGAGCTCGTGAAGCGACCACTTGAAGCGGCGCGCACGGAGCTGGCCAGTTCCCAGTTTCGCCTGGGCAGCGTGGCCCGTATCCGCCACAAGTCCCCGCGCAACACGGTACTCTCACAGTATCCGCCTCCCGGCGCTCCGCTTGAGAAACTCGGCGATCTGCACCTGCTCGTAAGTGACGGCGATGCGCGCTACGAGGATTACATGCCCGACCTGCGGGAAAAGCCGGTCAGTGAAGTGGCCGCGATCATGGCGCCCTTCAAGGTCGTTCTGGTGCCCAAGTATGTGGACCTCCCCGATGCCCGTGAGGGCGTAGTGCTCAATCAAGATCCCCAGCCCGCCACCTTGATCACCGAAGGGCAGACGGTCACCTACGAAGTTAAGCTGTCCAAGGAAGAGGAATTCCAAAAAGGCCTGGTTCAGCACCAGATGTCCATCGACTTCTACGATAAGGAAGTCCGGGTGGACCGCATCGACACCTTCGGCAATCGCCAGGTCATCAAGAGCTACCCACCGGCCTTCGACGAACAGTCTCGGGCAAGCCGGGTAATCGGCGGCACGCTGGCCATTTCAGTAACGTATGTCAAGAACTGCACGGTCGAAATCTACGTCGACAACAATATCATCGCCGCCTATGCTCTGAAAGATGGCGAAGAGCCGATGAAGTCCTCACTGCCGTGACGAAAGTTAAGAAGTCGCACCAGGACTAACGTGGACTTCCTTAAGAATTTCTAACCACGAATGAACTTAAAGCAACTTTTTGGCCGCAACCCAAAAGACTGAACCGCAAATTTTCGCAAATTCGCGCAAATTTTCTTCGGGACACGAATAGTCGGTAGTGCTTGAAGGGTGCCGGGCTTCTATTATAGGGATTTGAACCTATTTTTCCGTGAAGTTCCGTGCCCTTCCGTGGTCAGAATCTTTTCACCGGAAACGTTACAGAATATTGCTATGAACCGTTTTTTGCGCGTACCGCCACCCGTGTACGCTTCAACCGGATGAACCGAAAAGGTATACTCTTCGTGCCCCAGATAAAGATTGCCCCATCCATCCTCGCCAGTGATTTCAGCAAGCTCGGCGAAGAAATCTCCGACGTGATCGCCGCCGGCGCCGACTGGATCCACATCGACGTGATGGACGGCCACTTCGCCCCCAACATCACCCTCGGCCCCCCGGTAGTCGCCTCCATCCGCCAGCACTGCACGGTGCCCATGGACGTACACCTGATGCTCTCCGACCCCATGGCCTATGTGGCGGACTTCGCCAATGCAGGCGCCGACACCATAACCTTCCACGTGGAAGCCACCGACCACCCGCTCCGGGTCATCGACAAGATCAAGGAGCTGGGCTGCCTGGCGGGAATCGTATTGAACCCCGGAACACCGGAAGACGACATCGAGTACATCGTCGAGCATGTCGACATGGTGCTCGTGATGACGGTGAACCCCGGCTTTGGGGGCCAGGCCTTCATCCCCGATATGCTCCGGAAGATCACCAATGTACGCGCCATGATGGACGGCCGGGATGTGGAAGTGGACGGCGGGATTGACCCGAGCACGGCCCCCCTGGTCATCGAGGCGGGTGCCAATGTGCTGGTGGCGGGCAACTACGTCTTCAAGCACGAATCCTACCTCGAAGCGATCGAGTCGCTACGCGGTGGCGTGTAGTCGGGACGGACTCGCGCCCATAGCTTTTTTGAGCGCGGGCCACGTCGTTGACTACGGGTGTATCCCACACTGACGCGGTGACCGCAACGCGCGTGCCCGTCCCCGTGGATGGGCAGGAGGACTTCGGCTTTTTGGTCCCCGTCACGACTCCGGCTTCCACTGGGACATGCCGCCGCATCGGAGTGGCTTTCGCCCAACTCGGTGGATCACATGACATGCAGACACCTTGCCGATCGTAAGCGGCCTTGCGGCGGTACGTCCCCTGAATTACTCTTCCGGGGTCTCGCCCTCGGACGAAGCGGCCACGCCCGCCATATTTTCCAGGCCCTTCCACTGGGCGACGCCGTCGCGGATGGAAAGATACCAGCCATCCGATTCCACCTCGTCGGAAACCAGCAGGGGTACGGTCGTCAGGGTGGTGTTGTTGAGCGACACTGTCAACTCGCCCACCACAGACATGGGGCTCAAGGGGGCCTCCAGCGTTTCGGGGTGAATGGCGGAAACCTGCACTTCGCTCATGAGATTCCGGGGCAGCAGGATGGACACATCCCCGCCGGCACAGACCGACGCCGTCCGCACTTTTCCGTGGTAAACCGGGACGTCCACGCCCAGGGGGGCACCTTTCCCGATGAGGGTGATCTCGGCGTAGTCGTCGAGAAAGCGGTTGAAGAGATCTTCCGCGAGTTGAAAGCGCCCGTACTTGCTCTGGGAGCCCATGATCACGCAGACCAGTCGCTGTCCATTGCGCTGGGCCGTGGCCGCGACACAAAAGCCCGCGGCATTGATGAAGCCGGTTTTCAGTCCGTCGCAATCGGCCATGCGCCAGAGCAGCTTGTTCGTGTTGGATTTCACTGGCTCGTCCGGCCGGAACTGAAGTTCCTTCTGGCGCACGAGGGCCATAATCTGGTCCTTCTTGATGCAGGCCAGGGCGAGCAGGGCCATGTCCCGGGCTGTGGTCTCATCAAAGGACTTGCGGTCGGAAGGCGGGAGGCCGTGTACGCCGCGGATAATGGTACGGGACATTCCGAGGGTCTTGGCCCGCTCGTTGGCGACCTTCAAATAGGCTTCCGCACTGCCCCAGAGCCCTTCGGCAACGGCCATGGCGGCATCGTTGGCCGAGGCCACGGCAACCGCCTGCATCATCTTGCCGAGGGGCCATTCTTCCCCGACCTTCAACTGAACCTGCGTGCCCCCCATGCCCTGGGCATGCGCCGTCACGGGTATCATGGTTTCGGGGACCCAGTCACCGCGCTCATAGCCCTCGGACACGAGCAGCATGAGCATGAGCTTGATCATGCTCGCCGGTGGCCGGACCACATCCGCGTTTTCCTCATACAACACGAGCCCTCGGTCCATCTCCATACAGATGATACTGTGATTCTCGGGCTCGGCGGGGGCGGCGTGAGTGGCCGACACACCGACCAGCAAAGCAATCGCACAGCAAAGCGGGGTTAGCAGGATTTTGGTCATTACATGCTCCATATTTCAGGGGACTCTACACGTTCAACGCATGCCAATGGGTGCCGGCTCGCTCTCCCCAGGCATCTCACTTATATCAAGGTGCTTCCGCACCAACTCCATCAATTCATCGGTACTGAAAGGCTTTCGTATGCAGCCCGCCACCCC
Source organism: Candidatus Hydrogenedentales bacterium (assembly GCA_942492815.1). Classification (GTDB taxonomy): domain Bacteria; phylum Hydrogenedentota; class Hydrogenedentia; order Hydrogenedentales; family JAEUWI01; genus JAEUWI01. The sequence continues at coordinate 3,094,210 of OW818658.1, forward strand.
CTGCGGCACGCGATCACGCTGGGGCAGGCCGGTCATCACATAAAGGGGGACGCCGCGGCTCTGGGCGTGGGGCAGGATCTCGCCCAACTGCTCCGTCACACTCGTGCCCGGCACATCCACGTCCACCAGGATCAAGCCCGGCCGTTCGATTTGGAGCAGCTCCATCGCCTGGGCGGGGGCGGCGGCGCAGTAGGCGAGCACGTGGCGGCGTGCCATGGCCGTGTCCACCCATTCCAGGAGACCGGGATCGTTATCCACCACCAGAATTCGGGCCAGAACGTTGTCGCTCTCATGGTCCCGAACGCGCCTGCCCTTTTCCATCCCGCTCTCGTCTTCATTGCAGACGGCGTGGATGGCATCGGCCAGATCCTGGGCGGTAAAGGGTTTGGAGACAAAATAGATGTCGCCCCATAGATCGCCCGCTTCGCGCAGGCGCTCGCCCGACGCACCGGTAAAGGCAATCACGGGTACCGTGTCGGAGGTCAGGTTCTGTCGCAGCAGCGTCAGGGTACTCAGGCCGGCGATATCGTTGATGGTATCATTGAGCAGGATGAGTGCCGGCTGCTTCCGCTCAAGTTCCCGCAGGCACTGGTAGCCGTTTGTAGCCCGCCGAAACTCAATACCGATGGGGTCAAGCACGTAGGTTAACGCGCGGGGAAAGGCCTCGCCTTCGTCCACGACCAGCACGTCCCACCCGGCCAGATGGCCCAGCGAATCCCGTTTCCACTCCGGATCGAAGACGACCGCAGGCAGGACCACGGTGAACGTGCAGCCCTTGCCCTCTTCGCTCTCCACCGCAATCGTCCCCCCGTGCGCCTCGACGATGCTCTTGGCGATGGACAGGCCGATGCCGGTACCTTCATAGCGTCGGGTCTTGGAGCTGTCGACCTGGAAGAATTTGTCGAAGACCTTCTGCTGGTGCTCGCGGCGGATGCCGATGCCCGTATCCGTGACCGACATTTTGAAGGTACGGCCTTCGATGCACTCCGCGCGGACCGTTATACTGCCGCCTTCGGGCGTAAACTTGAGGGCATTGTTAAAGAGAATGCCCAGCACCTGATCCATTTTCGTCCGGTCGCACCAGATGGGCGGCAGGCCCTCCGGCACCTCGGATTTCAGCTCAATCTCCCGGGCGAGTGCCCCCGGATGGAAAGACGAAACTGACTCCAGGATAAGTGCCGATGGTGTGCAGAGCCGGCGAGAGATCTGGACCCCTCGAATCTCCATCCGGCTGAACTCGATGATCTCGTTCAGGTGGCCGACGAGTCGGCGCACGTTGCGGTCCATGACGCGCACCGCGGCAATCTGCGGGCCGGCCATCTCACCGAGGCTGCCCGACTCCAGCATTTCCACATAACCCTGGATGGTGCTCAGGGGCGTCCGCAGTTCATGGCTGACATTGGAGAGAAAGCTGTCCTTGGCCCGATCGTGCATGAGCAGTTCTTCATTCAGCTCCTCCAGCTTCTGGGCGCGCTGCTCGAGCTGGAGCTGCATCTGCTTCAACTCGCTTACGCCGGTGACGACCAGCGAGTAGACGGGCTCCACCGCACTCCCCTGGGTCAGATAGGTCACCGCAAGCATGACGGGAACGGCCGCACCGCCGGTATCCACAAAATTGAGTTCGAGGCGGGCCTCCTCGTCGGGAAGTGACTCCCGCTTCACGAGGAGGTTCAGCAGGCGGACCCGGCCCGCGGCGTCTACAAACTCCAGGACGTCCCGGCCCAGGATGTTGGTTTCATCCGTCTTCAACAGGTCGCAAATGCGCCGGTTGACGAACTGGATCCGGTTGCTTGTGTCGATGGTGAGGAAACCTTCGTTCATGGAAAGCAGAAGGGTGCGGAAGCGCTCTTCCGATTCCTGGAGCTTCTGGGTCTGTTCTTCCACGAGGATCTGAAGACCCTGGGCGTAGCGTTCCACCCGTTTGGCGAGGCGCTTCTGTTCCGTGATTTCGCGGACTGTGGCCAGGTTGGCGTAGTGACGACCGAAGCGGTTTAAGACCGGCGTTCCGCTGAACCAGAAGTATCGTTCCTCGTCGTTTACATTCCAGGTAACTTCGTATTCCGAAGCGACACAGTTCTTCCGTTGTTCGATATGATCGGAAATCCCCTGAAGTTGGAAACGCTCCGCCAGGGCGAGGGTGTCCTGGCCCAGCACGTCCCCCTCTTCGATATGAAACATCTCCAGAAAACGCTTGTTCACCATCAATACCGGACCGTCCACCCGACTCAGGATGAAGCCCTCGTGCATGTGGTTGGCCAAGTACATGAAGCGCTCGGCCATACCCTCCACGTCTTCCCCCGTCCGGGCCACCATATAGAGCACCACGACGAGTCCGAGCATGAGGCTGCCGATCCCGATGACCCGCGAGAACAGCGCGAGCTGCTGGCTCATGACGGTCGCGTCATCGGAGGGGTCGGAAAAGCCCGTGACACTCAAACCCGCGCCCAGCAGGAGCATGACCACGCCGAGCAGGAGGAAGAGGCGCTCCACAAGACTAATCTGGAAGCGGGCCAGCAGGTTGCCACAGGAGATGAGAGGAATCGCCACCGAAATCAGTGTGACCACGCCACGCAGGGCCACATTGTCCAGTTGCAAGGAAAAGAGAATCCCGCCGAGTCCCATGAGAATGGGAATCAAGTAGAGAATCAGCCTTTTTCTCGGATAGCGACTTTTCATAGGCGTTGGACCACACACAACTCTAACTGAACCCAGTATACCAGATATTGTGTGTGCAATGCCCAATCAACCACTACCCATTCTCTCCCGCGCTATCGCCTCGCTGGCGAGCACGTCGCAGCGCTCGTTATAGTGTACGCCCGCATGTCCCTTGACCCAGCGCCACTGGACGTCATGCTGGCTCGCGACCGCGTCGAGTTCCTTCCAAAGGTCCACATTCTTGATTTCGCCGCCCTTCCGGGTCCAGTTTTTTCGCTTCCAGCCCGGCAGCCACTCCGTGATGCCTTTTTTCACGTACTCCGAGTCGGTGTGGATGGCCACCTTGCACGGACGGTTGAGGGCGTTCAGGCTGGAGATGGCAGCGGTCATTTCCATGCGGTTGTTGGTCGTATCCGGGTGACTGCCGGACAGCTCCCTGACTTTTCCCTTGTAAATGAGGATAGCACCCCATCCCCCGACGCCGGGGTTGGGCACGCAGCCGCCATCGGTATAAATGACGACCCGTTCTTCGGATTCAGACACGCTTCAGGTTCCTTACGCGGTTTTGCTGCATGGCAGCGGCGGAATCCGTCGCTGCCAGAAGAATACACCATAGAGGGCCACCCCGATCAGGGCCATGGAGACGAGGAGGTTCCAGGTCAGGGGCTCGCCCAACACCAACGCGGCGAGGAGTGCGGCGGCGGGTGGCTTTATCAAGATAATGCTTGCGGCGCGGGTCGCTTCCACGTGTTCGAGGCCTTTGAAGTAAAGCCAGTAGGCCAGGCCGGTGCCGCCGACGGAGAGGTAGAGAATGGGCCCGGCATGGCGCTGGAGGGCAGCCCAGTCAAGGCCTTCCCCTTCGAAGAGCGCGAAGGGTGTCATGAACAGAACACCGAAGGCAAAGCACAATACCGTCACGGGAAGTCCCGCGAAGGTGCCGGCTGATTTCTTCACGAGCACCGTCCACAACGAGAAATTTCCGGCGGCGCACAGGGCCAGCATCAGTCCGAACAGCGAGAAGGTTGCCGAAGGCTTGCCCAGGGACAGGATGGCGATTCCGGCGAGCCCGCAGCACAAGCCCACGATGCGGTGCGGACTTATTGGGTCTCGCAGCAAGAGGCGCGACAGCGCCAACACGAAAAGAGGCGAAGCGCCATAGACCGTCGCGACGACGGCCGCGCCGGTGAGTTGGAGGCTAAATTGGAGGGCGATATTCGATATGACCACGCCAGGCAGGGACACCCAAAGGCAGAACCAGACAATGCGGCGATCAAGACGGAGCCCGCGCCGCTTCAGGTCGCCTGGGAGCAGGAGGCTGAGGAAGACACCGCCAACAAAGAAGCGAATCCAGGCCAACTGAATGGGCGGCACCTCGGTCAGAATCGTCCGGGTCACCACTTCGACCGTGCTCCAGAGACTGATGGCGGTCACGAGGCAAAGAAAGCCAAGCCGTTCTTGTTTTCGTGGATTCATGAGGTGGAAGGGCTCGCTGGGAGAGATGGTGGAACAAGCCCTATTTTAGCCCTGCGGGATATGCGGGTGCAAATGGTAAGAGGCGTCAGGCCCCGTATCAACGAGCAAGCGCAGGCTACGGAGATTTGCTTGCGATGAGCTTCTCAATGAACTGGGCGGCCCGATCTTTGCGATGCTTCCGGGCGAGATCCAGCGGGGTCATTCCTGCGGTGTTCTTCTCGGTGAGGGAATCGCCATCCTCGAACAATATCTTGAGGATGCCGCCCTGGCCATGGATGGCGGCGGTATGGCTGGGCAGATCACCGAAGTTATCCCGCTTGCTTCGATCCGCACCGTGGGCCAGGAGCCAGCGGGTGCCGTCCTGCCAACCCAGCAGGGCTGCGGCGTGGAGCGCGGTCATTCCCGTGTGGTCTGCGGCATTGAGATCGGCCCCGGCGCTCAGTAGGGCGTCCATCGCCTCTACTTTCCGGTAGCTGATGGCATACTGGAGGGGCTGTTTTCCGAGCTCGTTCTCGTCGGACGCCAGGCCAGGTTCGGCCTGAAGCATGGCGCGAGCCTCTTCGATTTCTCCCCGACCGATGACGTCATGGAGCGACGGAGTACAGCCCGCGCCAAAGAGAGCGCAGAGCATGCACGCGGCAAATACGCGACGGGCGGACCATTTCAACGTGGGGTAAATCATAGAGCGTTACTGAGCCCCGGCGGGCGCGGGGAGCCATTCCCCTCCCCCTTCGATATTCTCCGGGGTGAAGAAGCGGGACGGCAACACGATGGTCTTGGGTACGCTTTCACCCGCGAGCAGCTTCAGGGCCGTTTCGATGGCCTGTCCACCGCCCGTGGGATACTCGAAACAGACATCCAGAATGCCTTCGCGAACATATTGGAGCCCCTCGTGGGGCAACCCATCGATCCCCACAAAGCGCATTTCATTCTCCCGACCCGCGGCCTTCGCCGCCAGCCAGGCACCGTGGGCTGCCGGATCGTTGTGGGCGTAGACCAGATCGATCTTGTCGAAGCGCGCCAGAGCGGATTCCATCTCTTTTCGAGCTTCGGGCTCCAGCCACTGCATGTCTGCCTCGAAAATAACCTCGACAGCGCTGCCTTCCAGCCCCTTGCGGAAGCCGCTATTACGATCCTGGCCGGGTGTGCTGGTCATCAACCCTTTCAGCTCGACGATTTTTCCTCCATCCTTCAAGGCTTCCGCAACCCAGCGGCCCGCGGCCTCGCCGATGATCTTGTTGTCGGCGCCGATAAACTGCGTGTAGCTATCGCCTTGAACGGCGCGATCGAGGATAATCACCGGAATACCGGCGTCAAAGGCTTTCTTCAGCGGCTCGGTGAGTGGGCCGGCTTCCTTGGGGCTGCAGATCAGCACATCCACGCCCTGATTGACGAATTCCTCAATATGGGCGCGCTGCACAAGGGTGTCGTTCTGGGCATCCTTGAACTGCACTTCCAGCTCGGGGTGCAGGGCCGCCGCCGCCGCGATATCACTGTTCATCTGCACGCGCCAGGGCTCGGCCAGATTGCACTGGCTCATGCCGATGACTTTCTTCGCAGATTGGGTCCCGCCCGCTCCCGGAATTACCTGGGTATCCACATCGACTGAAACGCCGCAACCGGCGGTCACAAAGCACGCCAGCAGCAGCCAAGCCATGGAATAGTAAATCGATTTGCCCTTGCTCATCTCTCTCTCCCAATACCCCGCTCAGGGGCTTCTCCGCCGCTGCAACAGCACGGCCGCCACAATGATGGCACCGGTCAGCATCAGTCGGCTGGCCTCGCCCACGGCGTTCAAACTTAGAATCTTCTCAAGATACCCTATCGTAAGCGCTCCCAGCAATGTCAGGAGCACGCTGCCGCGCCCGCCCATGAGATTGGTGCCGCCGATCACCACAATGGCAATGGCGCTGAGCTCGTAGGCCGATCCGGCTTCCGGATCGCCCTGGGTTTCCTGTGCCGCCTGGCAAATACCGGCGATGGCGGCAAAAAGGCCGCTGGCGCCATAGGCCAGGAGCTTCACCCGCGTCACAGATATCCCCGAAAGGTGCGCGGCGGTTTCGTTGCCGCCCACGGCATAGAGCTGGCGACCGGCACGGGTGCGGGCCAGAACAAACCAGGCCAGCGCGACACAGAGGAGAAAGATGATGGTCACGACGGCCACGTTACCGCCGAGCACGCGGGTGTCGATGGCCGAAAAAATGGCCGGAAGCTCCCGGTTTTCAAAGCCACCACCGGGCAACTCGACATAGGTTGAGATCTTTTTCCCTCCAGACAGGTGTTTGGCCAGGCCCCGCGCGAAAACCATCATGGCGAGGGTCACGATGAAGGGCTGGAGGGCGTATCGGGCGATCAGCGTCCCCGATAGCAGTCCACAGCCGGCCCCTGCGGCGAGGCACAGGGGTGTGGCCACCCAGGCGCTCCACTCCCAGTGGATGGTCAGAATGGAAAAGAGCACAGCGGTGAGCCCCAGGACACTGCCCACCGAGAGATCGATGCCGGCGGCAATGATGACCAGGGTCATGCCGCAGGCGAGGATCCCGTAGACCGAGACCTGGCGCAGCATATCGCGATGGGTGTGCCAGGCATAGAAGGCACCATCGGCGTGAAAAAGAACGCCAATTGAAATAACCGCCGCGAGGGCGAGAATGGCGCGGGAGACCGGACTGCCCAGCAGGTTCGCCCATTGCGTGACAGGGCGGGCGCTCACGGCACCTCCTCAATGACAATGCCTTCGGATTCTGGTCCGTGAAGTACTGGGGTGTCGGCGGGCGGACCTATCGTCCAGTGCTCGATCACCACCAGGGGAGCCCCCACGTTCACCCCCGACTGAGCCCCTTCCAGGGCGGACTCGTAGATGTGGGTTTCATCGTCAAGGAGGGCCATCATCCGCACCCGGTTTTCGGCTTCGGGCTCGTTCAGCGAACTGCGGATTTCGAGGCGCCGGGTCCAAACGCCAAATGCCGTATTCATGGCGACTTCGGAAGCCGGTGAAGCCAATACCGCGCGCGACCGTTTATTTTTGTCGTACAGGGGCAAGACGTAGGACCCCTCGGGATAATTGAGTATTCTTGCAATCCCCTCGAAGCTGCCCCGAACCAGCTTCATGGGGCCGGGCTCTACCGGCACCACAAGTGCCCCGCTCCAGGCGATTCGGGCCGTGTTGCGAATACGCAAGTCCCGTCCTTCCTTCAAGGAACTGAGCACGGTTACTTTGTACGTCAACTCGGCCGTATCGCGCGAGATCTGGACTTCCTTTTTCACCCGCCAATGGGACTCGGGATGCTCGGGCCCCAGTAGAAGCACGTAATCATCGCGGCGCTCGATGAGCTCGGCGGGCCCACGACGAACCACGGCATCGTCAGGCCGGATGGGCAGCACGTCGGTGATGAGTCCGCCCGGCTCAATCCAGCCACGTCCGTCCAGTTCGGCCGCCGTCAGATGCACGGGTTCCAGAAAGTTGTGTCCCCCCGGGACCCCGATAAAACGAACGGAAAAGGTACGGGTATCGAGCTCGATTCGGATTTTTCCGTTGTCGAGGGCAACCGGACCGCTGGCGGCCGAGGTCAGCGCGCCGATGAGCAACATGCAATGGATAGTCAAGTCCATGGATCCGATTCGATTCCCGCGATACGCCCCGATGTGCATAGCGTTCCGAGGGACATTTTAATCGCTGCGGATGCCACGGGCAAGGAAAAAGGGGATTGAAATGCGGGTTGCGGGATGCTAGCATGGCGGATGCGTGCGTTCGTGACGTCTCGCGCACCCTCGCCGGGCTGGACCACAAGGCAAATCCAGAGGACAGGCCCGCGGCGGCTGCCAGGCAGCTATCCATTTTACCCCGGCAAGAAATCCAACAGGAGGAGCCACTCTAATGTCCATTTTCGAAGACAACAGCCGTAGTATCGGAAATACCCCGCTGGTGAAGCTGCATAAGCTCGCCAAGGGCCTCAAGACCGAGAACGTGTATGCGAAGATTGAAGGCCGCAACCCCGCCTACTCCGTGAAGTGCCGCATCGGCGCCGCCATGATCTGGGATGCCGAAGAGAAAGGCATCCTTCAGCCGGGCGGCACGATTGTGGAGCCCACCTCCGGTAACACAGGTATTGCCCTGGCCTTCGTGGCTGCGGCGCGCGGTTACAAACTCATTCTCACCATGCCGGAAACCATGAGTCTGGAACGGCGCAGCATGCTGAAGGCCTTCGGTGCCGACCTCGTCCTTACGCCTGGCGACAAGGGCATGCCCGGCGCCATCGCGGAAGCGGAGAAGATCGCGGCGGAAAACCCCGACTATTTCCTGCCCCAGCAGTTCAAGAACCCGGCCAACCCGGCCATCCACCGGAAAACCACCGGCCCCGAGATCTGGAACGACACGAACGGCGAGATCGATGTGTTCGTGGCGGGCGTGGGCACCGGCGGCACCATCACCGGCGTCTCCCAGTACATTAAGAAGGACCAGGGCAAGGCCATCGAGAGTGTGGCGGTTGAGCCGGAAAACAGCCCCGTACTCAGCGGCGGCTCCCCCGGCAAGCACAAGGTGCAGGGCATCGGCGCGGGCTTCATCCCGGACATCCTGGACATGAGCCTGGTGGACAAGGTCGAAAAGATCTCCGACGACGAAGCTTTCAGCACGGCGCGACGCCTGGCCCGTGAAGAGGGCATCATCTGCGGCATCAGTTGCGGCGCGGCCGCCGCCGTGGCATTGCGCCTCGCCAGCCAGGATGCCTATGCGGGCAAGACCATCGTGGTGGTGCTTCCCGACTCCGGCGAGCGCTATCTCTCTACGCCCCTCTTCCAGGAAAGCTGATTGAGATAAGGGACATTACGCCGGACGCGGCACGCTTCGCGTCCGGCTTTTTCATGTCCGAACGGACGCAGTGAATATGGTATACTCGCGAGCCCAGGCACCGACCGCAGAACCGTTTTCGGAGGAACAGGAAACCATGGCTGACTCACTTTCACTCGACACACTCGCCCTGCACGCGGGGCAGGAGGTGGACCCTACCACCGGGTCCCGCGCTGTGCCTATCTATCAGACGACGTCCTACGTGTTTCACGATCACGAACACGCGGCCAATCTTTTCGCCTTGAACGAATTCGGGAATATCTATTCCCGGATTATGAACCCGACGGTGGACGTGTTCGAGAAACGCGTCGCCGCCCTGGAAGGCGGCGTCCTCGGTCTGGGCTTTGCCTCGGGATCGGCCGCGATCACGACCGCCTGCCTGAACATCTGCCGCAACGGACAGAATTTCGTTTCCTCCAAATCGTTGTACGGCGGCACCTACAACCTCTTCGCCCACACCTTCCATGATTTCGGGATCGAGGCCCGCTTCGTGGATGCCAGCGACCCGGCGAATATCGCGGCGGCCATCGACGCCAACACGCGTTTCGTGTTCGTGGAGAGCATCGGCAACCCCGCCAACGACGTGTTGGATTTCGAAGCGGTCGCGAAGGTCGCCCACGACCATGGAATTCCTCTCATCGTCGACAACACCGTCACCTCTCCCCTGCTGTTCCGCCCTATCGAACATGGTGCGGATATCGTGGTCCATTCCGCAACGAAAATGATCGGCGGTCACGGCACTTCGATCGGCGGCGTGCTGGTCGATAGCTGCAAGTTTGACTGGAACAACGGCAAGTTCCCGGAGCTGACCGAACCGAATCCCAGCTACCACGGGATGAAGTTCTACGAGCACTTCAGCGGAATTGGCAACATCAGCTATATCCTCAAGGCGCGGGTGACGCTGCTTCGTGATATGGGTGCCTGCCTCTCCCCTTTCAACGCCTTCCTGCTCCTCCAGGGCCTGGAGACGATTCACCTCCGCGCCCCGCGCCACTGCGAAAACGCCCTCAAGGTGGCCCGCTTCCTGGAAGGCCATGAGGCGGTCTCCTGGGTAAACTACCCTGGACTGGAAAGCCACAAGGACCATGCCCGGGCCATGCAGTACCTCCCGAAGGGCCAGGGCGCGATTCTGGGCTTCGGTATCAAGGGCGGGCGCGAGGCGGCCATCACCTTTATCAACAGTTGCAAGCTGGCTTCCCACCTGGCCAACGTGCTGGATGCGAAAACCCTCGTGATCCATCCCGCTACGACCACACACCAGCAATTGAGCGAGGCCGAGCAGGCCGCCGCCGGGGTCACGCCGGACTATATACGCATATCGGTAGGCATTGAGGGCGCGGACGATATCATTGCGGACTTTGCCCAGGCCCTGGCCGCATCGCGGCACTGAGAAAAGAAACCGCGCTCGCACGCGGTCGGAAAGTACTCCATGGTTGATGAGGATTCGGTCGGCATCGTAGAGGTGCGTCACTTTACCTTTGCGGAGCCGCCCCACCCGTTGAAACTGGCCAGCGGTGCCACCCTGGGCCCGATCACGCTGGCCTATGAGACCTATGGCACGCTGGACGAAAACCAGAGCAATGCCATCCTGCTGACCCACGCGCTGTCGGGCGACGCCCACGCGGCCGGACGCCATTCGGAGGCCGACTCCAGGCCGGGCTGGTGGGACTCCATGGTCGGTCCGGGCAAGGCCTTTGACACGAACAAGTACTTTGTCATTTGCTCCAACGTGCTCGGCGGGTGCATGGGTTCGACGGGCCCCTCCTCGATCAATCCGGCAACGGGCAAGCCCTACGGCCTCGATTTCCCGGTCATCACGGTGGGCGACATGGTCGTCGCGCAACACCATCTTGTGTGCCACTTGGGGATCTCGAAGCTCCTGGCGGTGGCGGGCGGTTCCATGGGCGGCATGCAGGCCCTGGAATGGGCCACGCGCTATCCCGATGCCGTGGACTCCGTGATGATCATCGCCTCGACGCACCTGAGCGGCGCCCAGCAGATCGCCTTTGACGCGGTGGGTCGCCATGCGATTCAGGCGGATCATTCCTTCAACGGAGGCAACTACTACGGCACCGAGGGTCCGGCCCAGGGACTGGCCATTGCGCGGATGCTGGCCCATATCACCTACCTGTCGGAAGAGTCCATGCGGATGAAGTTCGGCCGGAGCCTGCGGAGCGCTGAGGCGCTCCAGTACGACTTCGACAGCGAGTTCGCCGTGGAGACCTACCTGGATTATCAGGGCGAGCAGTTCGTCAACCGATTCGACGCCAACACCTATCTGTACGTCACGAAGGCGCTGGACTATTTCGATATCGCGGCGACCTATGGTTCCCTCGATGATGCCATGAAACGCGTCCTCGGCAAGGTCCTGGTCATTTCGTTCTCCTCCGACTGGCTCTATCCGCCCTACTTTTCTCAAGAGATCGTATATACCCTGGCCCGGCAGAAGAAGAACGTGAGCTACTGCAATATCCAGTCGGACTACGGCCACGACGCCTTCCTGCTCGAAGTCGGCGTGATCTCGAAAATCGTAAGGGGATTCCTGGAGCACACGCGGAACCCCGAGCTGGTGCGCACTCAACTCTTGAACGCCGACTCCGAAACGGAAACAGCGCCACCGACAGCGGCAATTGAAAATATCTACGAAGGCCACCGCGTCGACTACGACATGATCGTGAACCTTGTGGAGAGCGGCAGCCGTGTACTCGATATCGGCTGTGGAGACGGGGAACTGCTCTGCAAACTCATCGCCAAGAAGAACGTCCAAGCCGTAGGCCTTGAGGTGGCCCAGGGCAGCGTCGTAAGTTGTATTCGCCGGGGTATCTCGGTGATTCAGGCGGACATCGACAAGGGGCTCAGCGCCCTGCCGGACCAGAGCTTCGACTACATCATCCTCAGCATGACCCTTCAAGTCATCCGCAAGCCCGACCTGGCGCTCAAGGAAATGCTACGGGTGGGCAAGAAGTGTATCGTGAGCTTTCCAAACTTCGGACACTGGCGCGTCCGCTGGATGACCTTCTTCGAGGGTCGCGCCCCGGTCACCCGCAACCTGCCCTATGCCTGGTATCAGACACCCAACCGGCACGTACTGGCAATCGATGACTTCCGCCAGTTGTGCAATGACCTGAACGCCCAGATCGAGCGTGAGATACCCCTCTACAGCGAGGGCGTGGCGCGGTTCTGGCCCAACCTGTTTGCAGAAGAAGCGCTGTACGTGATCACGTCGCCATAAGAGAGAGTTGGCGGCGGGGCGGTTATGTGGGTCTTATGGGTCTTATGGGTCTTATGGGTCGTATGGGTCGTATGGGTCGTATGGGATCCCGGACCCTAATGAATTCGACCGCGCCACTGTCAACTGTCAACTGTCAACTGTCAACTGTCAACTGTCAACTGTCAACTGTCAACTAATCATTCTTCCTTCGTTCCAGCTCTTCCCACCGGGCGAAAAGTTCCTCCACCTGGGTCTGGGCCTCCTGCAACTCCGCGAGCGCCTTTTCCACCATTTCACGGCCTTTTTCGTAGAGTGTGGGGTCATGCACGACCAACTCCAATTCGCGAACTCGTCCCTCGGCTTCCGCGATGGTCGTCTCCATATTGTCCAGTTCGCGCTTCTCATTGTAGGTCAGCTTGGCACTGGCTTTTTTCGCCTCTGCCGGTGCCGCCTGCGCCGCCTTGCGGACCTCCGCCTTCTGCTCCACGGCGCGATGGCTGCAATACAGCAGGTAGTCGTCGTAGTTCCCCGGAAGGAGCATCAGCTTGCCTTCGGGCTCAAAGACGAGAATGTGGGTGCAGACGCGATTGAGGAAATAGCGGTCGTGGCTCACGATCATCGCACAGCCCGCGAAGTTCTCAATGGTCTCTTCCAGCACGCGAAGGGTATACAGATCGAGGTCATTGGTGGGCTCGTCGAGCATGAGAAAATTGCCGCCGCGAAGGAGCTTCTTGACCATGTCGAGTCGATTGAACTCGCCGCCTGAAAGCTGTCCGATGGGCATTTCCATCGCATTTCCGTCGAAGAGAAAATTGCCCAGGTAGGATGGGATATGGAGACGTCGTTTCCCCACGTCCATGTGACGCGCGCCGTCCGCGACGTGATCGATGATGCTCATGGTCCGATCCACGTCCTCGTGGTTCTGGTCGACATAGAGGAAGCGCGTGTTCTCGCCGATAATAACCTTGCCCTTGCGCGGGCGGCCCTCACCCATGAGCACCTTGAGGAGCGTTGTCTTGCCGGCACCGTTCGGGCCGATGATTCCCACGCGCATTTCGGGCTGCATGATCATCGTGAAATTCTTGATCAGATCGCGATCACCCAGGGAAAAAGTGATATCGCGCGCTTCCAGAATAGTCTTGCCGAGGCGGGTTGGCTCCGGAATTTCAAAGACGAACTCGCGGTGTTTGAGCGGCGGGCCCTGTTCCTGCACGTCCAGAAAACGATCGATGCGGGCCTTCTGCTTTGTAGACCGGGCCTTCGCACCGCGGCGGTACCAGGCGAGTTCACGGCGCATAAGCGCGAGACGATTGTTTTCGGTCTGGGCCTCGCTCGACTCCACCTGAAGCTTGTATTCCAGAAACCGGGCATAGCTGCCCGGAAAGGAGTAGATCTTGTTGAACTCGATTTCCACGATACGGTTCACGATCCGGTCCAGGAAGAAGCGGTCGTGGGTCACCAGCACACAACTGCCCTCGTACTGCTCCAGGAAGCGCTCGATCCATTCCACGCTGCGCGTGTCGATGTGGTTGGTGGGCTCGTCGAGGATGAGCACGTCTGGGTGCTGCAGGAGCTTGTGGGCGAGATCCACGCGGCGCAGCTCGCCCCCGGAAAGGGATGCTAGATTCCGCTCCGCCGCCACCAGCCCGAGGGCCATGGAGATACGGCGTATCTCCTGATCCAGGTTCCAGCCGTTCTCAAGGTCGATCGTATGCTGGAGATCGTGGATCGTGTGAGAAAGATCCGTGTAGCGCGGATCGGTGTCGGAGAGCCCCCCCATCTCTTCGAGCATGGCGTGGTACTCGTCCACACGGGCCTGGGCGGGGGCCACCGCCAGCTTCAGGGCCTCTTCGACACTCAGGGCTTCGTCCAGCGGACATTGTTGCTGGAGGAGGGCGATCGAGAGTCCCTGCCGACGGATGACCTCGCCACTTTCGGGCACGATCAGGCCCGCCATGATCTTTAGCAGCGTCGATTTACCGCAGCCGTTCCTGCCGATGAGACCGATGCGATCACCCTCGTGCACGGTCATGGAGATATTGTCGAGCACGGGCTGGGATCCGTAGCTGTGATAGATCTCGTGGGCGGTGAGGACGGCTTTGGGGGGAACTGCTTGGGACATGGAACGGCACTTTCGAAGATGGTGGGAGCTTAACGGGCTAACATACCCTACAGCGCGGCCCATATGCAAAAGTCGGGGAGCTTTTCGAGAACGCTCAGGGTACCCTGAATGGCCTGCCGCAGCCACTAGTGCCGACGGTGTGACGCTTCTTTCATCCACCCCGGAAGCCGCTCCAGGAGCGCCGCTGGAAGATCGTGTCCCCCATCGAAGTAGAGTGTCTCGGGTGAGATCCCAATCGACTGCAGGGCCGTTTGCGCGGCTTCGCCCTTGGAGAATGGAACGATGGTGTCGCCTTTACCGTGAACCAGCATCACGGGCAATTGACTCCGCCCCGGGAGCGCCTCCTCGACGTCGGGGGGCAGGTCGCCACCGCAGGCGATGACGCCCGATGCCGAATGGGCTCCATGAAGTGCATAGCGCCACGCCATGGAAACACCCTGGCTGAAACCGAGGAGAACGGGATTCAGAGGCTCCCCAGTTTCCACTTCGACTTGACGGAGAATGGTATCGAGCGCGGCCACCGCGGTCGCGATGCCTCGGTCGCGATCAAAGGCCGTGAGCCAGCCGAAACCCACTTTCCGCGTTGCCATATCCAGGTAGAACTGGTGGGGAGCCTGGGGGGCGATGATAAGAATATTGTGATGCTTCAGGGCGGCAAACTTGCGGAGGAAAGAGCGGCTGTTTTGCCCCCATCCGTGCAGCACGACGAGACTGATGGTCTCCCGATTCAAACCTGCGTCCGGATACTGAACCGCGTAATATGCCGTACTCTCGACTAAGATCGTACGCAGCCCTTCAGCACCCGTCCCTGTCTCCCTACCCTGTCCAGGCACCATACCACTCTCCCGCTGTCGGTGCGATCAAAAAAGCCGCCTGCACAACGTACAGGCGGCTCGAAATTTGCCTTGGAACTTACTCGCCCTTGGCGGGGCGGTGATTCTTGCGCCATTTCCAGGCCGGATCGCGCATCTCGCCGGGATGTACGTTATCATTGATAAGGGCCGTTTCGGCACTCACTTTAACGTCCACATCCTTCACTTCACCAACGCGGTCCTTCTGGTAGTCGGTCAACTCCGGCTCGCCTTCCACGACACTGCAGGTGAGGAAGATGAGCAGTTCGTTCACCGTCTCGTTCCGCTGGTTGGAGCGGAAGAGCAGATTGACGATTGGCACGTCACCCAGCACGGGGACCTTGCGGATCGTAACGGTATCGTTGTTCTTGCGGAGACCACCCACGTAGATGGTCTGGCCGCTCGCGAGGTGGGGGGTCGTGTTGATCTCGCGGAGGTCTTCCACCGGCACGCCATTGACCACCTGGGAGGAGGTACTTTCCTTGGCCAGGATCTGGGCGATGATGTGATCGTCGTGGGTAACCTTCGGCGTCACTTCGAGCGTCGTACCAATCGGTTTGAACTCGGTGCTGGTCTGCTGGCCACCTTCGCCGGTCTGGGTCAATTCCGTGTAGGGAATTTCGGACGCGATGGTTATGGTCGCCGGCTGGTTCTCCACCGTGATCAGCTTCGGATTCGAAAGCAGGGTCGAGTTATTGTTGCGGACTTCAGCCTGAATCACGCCGCGCCAGTCGATGGCGTCGGTCAGGATTCCGAAATTCAGCAGGCCAGCCGCGTCGCCAATGCTCAGATCAGACCCCAGGCTCAGTTCCTGAAGGTCGCCGGTGAAGACACCGTTGTTCGCCGCTGCATCGCGACGGCTCTGGTTCTTTACGGCCCCCATGAGCCAGTCTACGCCGGTGTCGGCTGCATCGGTCAGGGTCACATCCACGATCATCGCGTCGATGGCGACTTGCTTCACCGGCATATCGAGCTGCCTGACCAGATCGGTCATCTGCTCGACGACGATTGGAATGTCGGTCACGACCAGTACGCGGGCGCGTTCGTCGATGGATACCTTGCCGATTTCCGGCGTCATCATCCCTTCCAGGGCCGCCATCATCTCTGCCGGCTCGGCATAGTTCAACTTGATCGGCATGGTGACTGTGGGCAGCGTGGCCTGCTCGACATCGAGGCGCTTCGCCATGATGACGAGGGGCTCAATCTGATCAATGGGGCCGGCAACGATGACCGTGTTTGCGGTCTCATTAGAGGAGATACTGATCAGGCTTTCGTATTCGGAGCCCGTAATGACGCTCTTGAGGGTTGTCACGATCTCCTCAGCCTTGGCTTCAACGATGTCGACAACCTTCGTCTCGCGCTTGGAAGCAATGGCGTCAAGATAGGGTTTGATGTGATAGATCCCTTCTTCTTCGACGATGCCCAGGCCATTGATACGCAGGGCCGTTTCCATGGCCTGCATGAGGGGAACGTTCTTAAGATTGAGGGTTACCGTACCCACCAGATCGGTGCCGGCAATGACGTTAATCCCGGCCATGTCCGCAAGGATCTGCACGGCATTGATAAGGTCCATGTCGCGGAAGTCGATCGTGACCGGTTGGGCCAGGGGGCTTCCGGTCCAGGCCTTCTTCTCAACGGGGGTGGGCGCGTCACCGGCGGCGGTCACCGCCGCGGCCGAGATCATCTGCTTTGAAAGTTCTTTGTTCGCGTCCGCGCTGTTGACCACTTTGGGTTCGCGCTTCACCGGAGGCTCCGCGGTAACGGGCTCTTCTGCGGGCGGTGTCGAACCCTCGGGCTCGGTCGCCGGCTCTTCCGCGGCTGGCGCCTCGGGCGCGCCCTTTGCCGCATCTTCCGCAGGGGGGGCTTCGGCCTTGGGCTCTTCATCCTGTGCCGCAAACACGGCTTCCGTAAGACCGACCAGTTTCACGTCCGCTTCGCGAACCGCGGTGAGCGATGCCGCGTTCACGGAGGAAGAACGCCGCCCGTTGCTGGATTCGCTCCACCAGGATTCCGACTCCGCCGCAGAACCCGCTGCGGCCACTTCGCCGAGGGATCCTTTAATGGAATCAATGGATTTGCCGGTGCTTGCAGCCTGGAGCGGGAAGGACTTTTCAACGAAGCGAATGGTAAAGGATTCTCCGGGCATGGAGGCGGCGCCCAGCGTCACGGTGCAGGTTCCGTCACTCGTCTCGGAGCGAGTCTCCACGCCATCGGCGACTTCGAGGGATATCTGAGCCTCGGATTCGCGCCCCCAGGCCGATTCGGAAAAGCGAATGCGCTGGATCAAGGGGTGATTCGTGAGAAGAATCTGCGCCATCGCCTCGGGGATATAGGTGTCGGTGAGCACAAGCTCAATGACCCCGGGGAGCGAGCCGTCGGCCACGAGCACACCGTTGATCTTTTCGACGTGGACCAGCACTTCATTCGGGCTGCTGGCCTGTCGCGATACCCGGTGTATGGCCGCGCTGCGCGCCGCCGTATCCTGGGCGCGATTCTCCGCAGTGGCGGGCTCCGCGCCCGCCGTTCCCGGTAGTGCCGGTTCCGCGCTTGCGGGCAGGGCCAGCATGATCGAAAGGAGCGTTGACAGGACTGTCGTTACCCCGGCATTCCATCGCTTCGTGGTCATAGTATTATAGCTCCTTCAGCTCTACGGGAATCAGCGTATCGCGCCATTGGAACCAAACCCGTTTTGGCTCAATCTGGGTCACGACGACGCCATCCGGATACTGATATCCTTCCGTGATAACCTCGTCGTCAACGATGGCGACGGGGTTGAACTCGTTGTAAATTATTCCGCTGACCGACTTGCTGCGGATGATGCCGGGACTGATGATCTGGCTGTCATTCTCATCCATGGCGGTCGGGGCGATTACGCGGCCCACCAGCGGGGTCATGGGGTTTCGATTGATCTTCTCGTTATCGTAGACGAAGGTAACTACATTGATATTCTGAAGCAGGGCGTCGAGGTCCACGTCCACCTTTTTGAGGCGGGTCGGCCCCTCGGCGGAGGCGACTTTGCCGTCCGTCTTGCCGCCGGCCTTGGGGGCAGCAGCCGCGCCGCCTTCCGTAGCCGCCTTGGCGGTCGCGGGCGCATTGGCTCCCGCGGCCTTCGGCGGTGTCTGCGGTGTACCTGATTTCAGATACTGGACCACCAGCACAATGGCCAGCACGACGCCGAGGGCACCTGCTATGATGATTTGTTTCTTATTTTCCTGGTTCATTGGACGCTACGCTCGCAGTATCTGTACGTTGAATAAACCGAAAAGTACTGAGTTGGAAGGTGGCCTCGGAGATACCGGCGATCTCTTCGCCGATATCGAGATTGGAAACCTTCAGGTACCGCTGATCGCGCTCCAGCAGGTTGATGAACTGGACGATCTCATGGAAGTCGCCGCGGGCGATGATTTCGTAAGGGATGGTTTCCTTGTTTGCATCGGTCATCGAGGGAAGCTGTGTCAGCTCCACCGTCAGGCCGAGGTCGTCGCCCTTCTTTTCGAATTGTTCGAGCAGTCGGGGAATCTCGCGCTCTTCCGGAAGGCGATCTTCAAACATCTCCACCAGCTTGGTGGCTTTGTCCGCTTCAAGCTTGAATTCATCAAACTTGGCCCGTATCGAACGGGCTTCTTTCAACTCGCCCACCGTCTCGGCGAGGGTCTCCTGGGCGGTCACGAGCTTTTCCTGCTGGGCTTTGTATACGCCGAAGTAGAAGCCGGCGCACAGCAGCCCCGCAATCCCGATCACGGCGCCGACGAAGGCCCAGTCCTTTGCGGTAACGGTCCCTTTGAAGAAGTCCAGCATCAGAGCTCGTCTCCCGTATTGATGTTGTACTCGAGCGCAAACCCGCGCACGGCGTAGCCATTGTATTCGGCATCCGTGATGTTGGGCGACTCCAGGGTGAAGATCTTGCTGAATTGCTCGTCCTGGGTGGTGTTGTAGGTCAGGGGATTGATCCGGCTCGAGCCCTGCTCGTTGTTGATCACGTAGCCGGAGATCTCAAACACCGGGCGCTTGACGTTCTCCTTGACAATCTTCGGCTTGCCGTCCTTGTCGACGACTTCGTTGCCCGTCTTGGGATCAAGCTCGACCCGTTCGACGCGAACGGTTTTGGAAGTCTCCCGGATCCGCTTGTACCAGAAGTTTTCCGGGGTAAGCTCCGCGAGGCGGTGAAGCTGCTCCGACCAGATGATGCGGTTGCTCAGGATTTCCTGGATGACGCCAATCTTGGCTTCAAGCTGCTCTTTCTTCTCGCTGAGGGCGTTGTACTCTTCCACCCATTTACGCAGGCCCTCAAGCTCTTCGTTGGCCTTCGCCAGATCCTGTTGGGCCTGGCCTATCCGTCCCGTAACGGAGATGAACATGAAGGCCATGCCCGCGAGGGCGGCAAGCAGCACCGCCACACTGAGAATGTGCGGCAGCGGCGTGCGCTTGATCGGCCGTAGTTCCGGAGGAAGCAGGTTGATGATAATCATAGGTCAGCCATCCCACGCGCCGCGAGACCCACGGCCACCATGAACTGTGCGGGCTGTTCGGTCATCTTGCCCATCGACATCTCGTCTCCCGCCATCAAGGCACTGGAGAGGGGGTTCGCGATATCAACCGATTCCACGCCCAACTCTTCCAGGAGAATATTGCAGACTATGTTGGAATGGGCGATTCCGCCGCTCACAATGAGGCGATCCACGGGGCGCTCATACAACTGGTGCTCATAATAGTCAAAGGAGCGGCGTATTTCGGACACCATCCGGCTGAGCGAACCCGCCACGATATCGTGCATGTCCGGCTCCACCTCTTCGGCCATGCCCATCGGGGCCGCCGACGTAATCCCCCCGCCGAATTCATCGTCCAGCGGATCGAGCAGCGAGCCCCCGCTCATGGGCGGGGCTGAACGCCTGGGCTGCACCACCTCTTCAGCCATGCCGAAGGGATCGTCGCCAAAATCGCTGAGTGAATCTGGAGTCTGGATCGATTCCGAGGCGCCGCCAAGGGTGCTTTCCAGATTTTCTATGGCCGGGGCCGATCCAACCGGTATGGCGGGCGGAGCGGGCGCGGGGACCTTGGCAAGAAAGTCCTGAAGGCGGCGCTCGGCCTCTTCATAATCGCAGCGGACTTCCTTTGCGATGGCGTGAACCAGCTCTCGGGCGCCCCAGTTTACGTCGCGTATGAAATTGGAAACGCCATCTTTCACGAAGTGAATGCTGGCGGAGGTCAAGCCGATGTTGACCAGGGCCACGGTCTCCCCCACACGCAGAAAGTCACAGGCCTCGGCCGCATCGGCCAGCGCCAGTGAGTCCACACCGAGGATGGAGTATTCAAGCTCGCTCGCATTCATGATTTGAACGCGGGAATCTATGATCTCGTGCTTCGCCGCAACGAGCAGCACCTTGAGCTGGCGCTGCCCGGCCTCTTCGACTTCATCCAGAAGCGTCCAATCCAGGGACACTTCGTTGAGGTCGTAGGGAATATTCTGGCCCGCCTCGCGGCTCACGATGGTGGCGAGCTGCTCTCGGTTCGCTTCGGCATAGCGGGGATAACGAATAACGACGGTCTGCCCCGGCAAGGCACCCACAATCTGGCTCGACTTCAAATTCATCGAGGAAAGGGCCTCACTGACGGCTACTGCGTGGGCCACGATCGGGTCGGCATTCACCTGATTCCGGTCGATTAACGCATAACCCACTTCGTCGATACACAGGCGCCCGCCGCGTCGCGACATCTGCACTGCCTTCACGGAATGGGTGCCAATATCGAGGCCTATCGATTTTTTTGCTTTAAAGAACAGCAATACACCCTAGCTCCTCTTCGGACCCACATACCATTTCGCACCCACTGTACTCGGGTATTTAATTGACTTTGCAAGGGCCCTTTGTCGGGCCTGCATATTTAGTTTACGCAGTCCTCGCTAGTTTGTCAAGTATTTACTGCGAGAAAAAAGAAAACCGCCCGAAGGCGGCTTCAAAAGCCCCAATTGGTGGGAAAATCCCCGCCCATGTAGCCCGGCAATCGAGCGCGTCAAACCTTTCCCTCAATAGGGGGGCATTCTCACGATAGCCTTTCGCCTTCCACTGAACAAGTGAGGCCTGGCGTTGGCTACTCAAATATCGAACACCCGGTTCAATACGAAAGGTGCGGCGCTTCATGCCGGTGCGCACACGGGGCGGGGAAAAAATTGGTGTGCCCTAGGAGATCGCGCTCTGACGTTCCCCAGAGGCCCGCGCCACCCAAAGCTTCCGTATTATAGCACGCATCGACATTGAACAACAGTGTCTGTGGGAAGAAATCCTCTTGCGATGGAATTATTTGGGCCCCGCAGGGTGTTTTATTTGTCAGTTGACTCGTTGAATGGACTGCGACCGTTTTCGCCGTTCCATTGAAACCCAATCGCGGGTCCATTACAATGTCGTTCGAAATTGTCCCTGATATTTGGAGAACCAGACCGCGTGAGCCCTCTTGTAGAGCATTCTTCTGAAACCGATCCCTTGGAGTTTTTCCTCCTGGGGCGCAGGATCAGGCAAGGGCTTTCCAAGTGTACCCAAGCGGTCGAGGCCCGATCCGGGGGCGATGTTTTTTACCTCTGGCTCCAGACCGAGCCGGTGGAAGGTGCCCCCACCTTGACAGCCGATCAATGGCTCAACATCGTGGATGAGGCGGCCTCGCTGGGCGTGAACTGGCTGGTGGTCACCCTCGGGCCCGTGAGCGGTGAGCGCACGGAAGTTGCCGAGCTCTGCCGCTGGGCCCACAGCACCCACGATATGGTAGTCTGCCTCCATGCCCGCGCTGGCCAACTCAGCAACGAGGAGCGTCAACTCCTCCGCGAGCTTCCCGCAGATTCAACCTTCCTTCTCGTCGACCCGGTGAGCACGGAGGAATTCTCCGATCTCGCGTCGGAGGGCGTCCACGTATGCAGCGCCAACCCCGCCCCCAGCAGTGCCGGCGGCGAGACCTGCGAGTACCCCCATCGGATGATATTTGTGGACGCCCGGGGTCGGCTCTATACCTGCGGAATGGTATCCGGCGAGCATGACTTCTTCCTGGGCTCCGTGCTGGACGGCAGCCTGGATGCCATCATTCACAATCCCCAGTTGCCCCACTCGATCTCCTCGACCGATCCGGGGGCCCAGACCCGCTGCAGTGGTTGCCCGCCCCTGGTGGCGAAGCACCTCTGCCACAAGTAGATCCCCCCTCTACTTCAGGCCCGTTTCCCTCAATACTTCATCCAGCGATTCGTCCGACAGCTCTCCCGCCGCCATCGACACAACCGCATCCCGGTACTCGTCCACACTGAAATCAAAGCCACGCTCACGCCCTATTTCGACGAGCTGCTCCAGGACACTTCGACCGCGCAACTGGTTAATCTGCTCCTGTAACGCGACCGATTCTCCGACCGCTGTGATGAAAGAAAGGGCATCAGGGATGGACATGGGGCTGCTCCTGCTTTGAAACGGTGACGCTTGATCAAACTTTTGAAATCCGGGCCAGCACCGCGGGAGAAATACCCAGCTCCTGCAGTGACGCACCAAAGGCCGCCATCTGCTTGTCCGTGTCGGTGCCGTTCATATTGGCCAGTCCTGAAGCGAGATTGAGCAGGCTTGCGAGTTGCTGGGATTCCTTCGCATCGGTCGGCGACAGGTATGACTGAAGGGCGCGGACCATGGCGGGGGGGTAATGCCACTCCGTGGCGATGAACGCCGCAGCCTCGCAGTGGGTCATGGTAAAGAATCGCTGCTCCGCCTGGACCAATTGCTCGCCGTATAACTGGGGCTTGATCCGCTTGTACTGGAGGGGAGACACCATCGCCAGGGCAATGCGGCCGAGATCGGCAAGCAGGCCGAGACTGTAGGCCGCGTGGGGCCCCACCACCTTGCACTCCCGGGAAAGCTCCTGGGCTATCTGGCCCGTGCGCCGGCAGAGATCCATCCATGGCATGATGACGGCCAGGCCCCGAGGATCGGCGGGCTCCAGGCATTTGGCCAGGATCTGCTCAATGGCGGGCTTGCCCAGCACGGCAACAGCCATGGGTATGCTGTCCACTTGCCCTCGCATGCTGTAAAGCTCGCTGTTTGCAAAGCGAAGCAGGGTGGCGCCCAGGGCTGGCTCGTTGAGGGCGAGGGCCGCCACCAGATCGAGGCTCACCTCCTCCGGCGTGATCTTTTCGGCGATCGACTTGATCTGCTCGGCCGAAAGCAACATGCCGTTCCACTTCTTCAGCTTGTCCTCAACCTTCTCCTTCGGGGCCGCGGCACCGGGAAGGTTGTCAAAGGCGGAAGGGGTCAGATCGAACTGCTTGCGCTCCGGATAATACTTCTGGACCGCCGTGTGGATATCTTCGAGCTTGCACAGCATGGCCTTGACCTTGAGGCCCGTGGCCCGCTCGAGGACTCCGATCGTCGCCGTGTCCAGGGGGCAGGCCATGGCCACCGTGAGCAGCTTGCCGAGCTGATCGATGGGCAGCACAAGATTTTCAATGGCCAGCTTCTTCGGAACCAGCTTGATCAGCTCTTGGCTGATGTTGCAGCGGGAAAGGTCGATCGCGGCGATGCCGGGCTGGCGCGAAAGAAACGCGTGGAGCTGGTCCTTCTGCAGGTGCCCCAAGGCCAGTAGTATTTCGAAGGTCTTTCCTCCTTCGGTCTGTTGCTTGGAGAGGGCGTCGTTGAGCTGGGACTCGGTG
This sequence comes from Candidatus Hydrogenedentales bacterium, assembly GCA_942492815.1. Taxonomy (GTDB): domain Bacteria; phylum Hydrogenedentota; class Hydrogenedentia; order Hydrogenedentales; family JAEUWI01; genus JAEUWI01. The sequence goes on from OW818658.1 coordinate 3,118,033, forward strand.
ATCAACCCCGCCACGATCAACAATTGCCCGATGGGTTCCTGGGCGCGCGGGGGATCGGGGGTTTCGTTCGGCGGTGGCGGCGTGGCCGGACGGGATGGTGCCGGGGCACTTTGCTCCGGCGGGGCGGGCGCCGGAGCAGGCGGTACACCCGGAAGCGGTCGGGTGTTTTCCTCGGCGGCCTTGATGTGGGCGGCGCAGCGGACACACTTAAAGGTGCGCCCCATCGCGTCCGCAGGGACCTTCATTTTCTGCCCGCATGCGCAGGCCAGGACCATGAGTTCCGGGGTATCAGCCACTGAACATCTCTCCTTCAGGCTGCCCATTCTGTATCGCTGGATACAAAAACATAACTGTTGACAACCGAATCCAGTTAATATGTTACACTACTTCGCATAAGAAGAGAAATACCCTCTATCCGGAGCGAGCCATGCAACTTAACGCCCTCGAAAAGAAATTTCTCGAGTCCAGCCAGCACTTTCGCGAGCGCAAACATGCTGAATCGCTCGATCTGGTGGAATCCCTCGGCGAAGAACTGCCGGGCAGCCCCGCCGTCCACTACCTGCGGGCACGAAATCTGGCGGCCATGAGCCGGGTGGATGAAGCGCTGGATATGTGCAACTCGGCACTCCAGCAGCTCCGGCTGAGCCGGGAGCAATATCAATCCCTGGCGGCTTTTCTGGACGATCCCCAACTCGAACGGCTGGAACAGGCCGCGACTGTACAGGAAGGCCAGATTGCGGCACTGAAAACCAGCCTAGACAACCGGCTGGCCGACGCCCTCGACAAATCCGAACTGCGCGGTACCGTGGCGGAGCTCCAGAAAGAGCTGGAACGCCTGAAGGCCCAGGCGGGCAGTGTCTCCGAATCGGAGTCCGCGCTTCAGGCGGAATTGGATGCCCTCCGCGAAGCGGAACTCAAGAAGTCCAACGACCTTCACAAATCCCAGAATGAACTGGAGAACCTGCGACTCCTCCTCGAAGAGCGGGAAATGGCCATACGCCAGGTGGTGGAGGATTCCGAGGCCAAAGAAGCCCGCATGGCCCAGCTCGAATCGCAGTTGAGCGCCTTGAGCGCCGACGCGCAATCGGCCGCCGACTCGGAACAGGAATTGTACGCCGAGGTGGAGCGCCTGCGCGCGGAAGAGGCCGCCAAGGCGACCGCCCTCAATGAGGCCCGCGGTGCCCTCAACTCCCTCCAGGACAAGCTCACGGATCGTGAGAAGGCCGTCGCCGAAGCGGAGCGTATCAGCGCCGAGCGCGAGCAGGCCATCCAGCAGCTTCAGGGCGAGATGCAGCGGATCCAGAAGAACGCCGCGAGCGCATCCGACTCTGAAAAGGCGCTGCAAAGCGAACTGGAATTGCTGCGCGCCACCGAAAAGAGCAAGTCCGAGGCGCTGGAGCAGGCGCGCAACGAACTCGTCAATCTTCAGGAGAATCTCACCGATCGGGAAAGCGCTATCGCGGATGCGGAAGCGCGGAGCAAGCAGAGCGAAGCCGCCATCGCCGCGCTCAATAAAGAACTTTCCAATATCCAGAGCCAGGCGGCCGAAGCGTCCACATCCGAGCAGGCCCTGCAAGCGGAACTGGAACAATTGCGCCTCAATGAGCGGAGCAAGTCGGAGGCGTTGGAGCAGGCGCGCAACGAGCTGGTGAGTTTGCAGGCGAATTTGAAGGATCGGGAGGGCGCGGTGGCGGAGGCGGAGGCGCGAAGCCGCCAGAGCGAGGCGGCGATGGCGGCGCTGCAGAAGGAGTTGGCGACGATCCAGGATCGGGCGGCGGAGGCTTCCGAATCGGAGCGGGCGCTGCAGGTGGAATTGGAGCAGCTCCGGGACAGCGGTCGGCTGGCGGCCCAGGCGCTGGAAACAGCCCGTGGCGAACTGGCGCACTTGCAGACGACATTGGACGAGCGCGAAGGGGCGGTGGCGGAGGCGGAAGCGCGGAGCCGGGAGAGCGAGGCCGCGATTGCCTCCTTGAACAAGGAACTGGCGGCGATCCAGGAGCAGGCGCTGCGGGCGTCGAGTTCGGAGCAGGCGTTGCAGGCGGAGTTGGAGACGTTGCGGACGAACGAGCGGAGCAAGACCGAGGCGCTGGAATTGGCGCGCCGCGAGTTGACACAGTTGCAGGGCACGCTGGACGAGCGCGAAGTGGCTATCGCCCAGGCGGAGGCGAGCAGCCGAGAAAAAGAAGAGGCGATCAAGGCGCTTCATGGCGAACTGTCCAATATTCAGGGACAGGCGGAAGCGGCGGCGGCATCGGAACAGGCCCTGACCCGCGAGTTGGAAAACTTGCGCGCGAAGGAAGCCGAGAAGACCGACTATCTCGAAAAAACCCGCGGCGATCTCGATACCCTCAAGGCGGACCTGGCACGGCGCGAAGCCGAAATGCAGGACGCGGTCAATCGCAGTAGTTTGAGCGAAGAGGCCCTGGAGACCCTTCGCAATGAATTGGTTGGCCTGCACGGCAAGGTACAGGATCAGGCGGAGTCGGAACGCACGCTGGCCCAGGAACTGGAACAATTGCGGGCCGACGGGTCCAGCAAGTCCCAATCGCTTGAAGGTGCCCGGAGTGAACTGGACACCCTCAAGAGCCAGTTGAACGATCGCGAGGCGGCGGTGGAGGCGGCGAAGCAGGCGAGCGCGGAGCACGAGGCGCAGGTGGCTGAGATGCAGCGAGAGTTGGCGAAGCTGCATGAAGCGGCGCAGGCGGCATCTCAGTCGGAAACGGAGCTGGCGGGCGAACTGGAAACGCTGCGGGCGAGCGAGGCGGAGAAGACCAAGATCCTGGATGACGCCCGTGCGGAGCTGGAAGCGCTGCGGGGCCAGTTGGGCGATCGCGAGCAGGCGATGGCGGAGGCGGCTCGGCTCAGTGGCGAGCAGGAGTCGCGCCTTCAGGAAATGCAGCAGGAACTGGCTTCGCTGCAGGCCCGTGCGAGCCAGGCCTCCTCTTCGGAGGCGAGCCTGACGGCGGAACTGGAGAAACTGCGAGACAGCGAATCGAGTAAGAACAAGGCGCTGGACGACGCGCGGGGCGAACTGGATTCACTTCGCGAGGCGCTGGAGAAGCGCGAGCAGGCGGCGGACGAGGCGAAAGCGGCGAACGCGGAGCAGGAGGCGCTGGTGGTGGCGATGCAGCGGGAGCTGGAAGGGCTCCGGGGCGCGGCGGCGCAGGCGTCTTCTTCAGAGGAGAGCTTGACGAGCGAACTCGAAGCGTTGCGTGCGAGCGAATCGAACAAGAACAAGGCGCTGGACGACGCGCGCCAAGAACTGGTTTCACTTCGCGAAGACCTCCTGGCCCGGGAAAAAGCGACGGAAGAGGCCAAGGCCAGCAACGCGGAGCAGGAAGCCCTCGTCGCGGCGATGCAGCAGGAACTGGCGGCCTTGCAGACGCAGGCCACCCAGGCCTCGTCCTCCGAAGAAGCCCTCGCCGGCGAACTCGAGCAACTCCGCCTGAACGAATCGCAGAAGACGCAGGCCCTCGACGACGCGCGCAAGGAAGTGGAAGACCTCCGCAAGGCCCGGCCCAGCGGGAACAGGATATCCAGAAGGCGGCCGACAGCGACGTGGCCAGCCAGGAGCAGATGCAGCAGCTTCAGGATGAACTGAAGGCATTGCAGAGCAAGGCCCAGGAGGCGGCGTCGTCGGAGACGGAACTGGCCTCGGAGCTGGACCTCCTCCGGCGCAACGAAGAAGAGAAGAACAGCGCGCTGGCCCAGGCGCGCACCGAGTTGGAGAATCTTCAGAATACGCTGGCGGAACAGACGGCGGCGGCGGAAAAGGCCAACGAGGAACGGGCCCGCAATCAGGCGGCGGCGGACCGGCTCAAAGAAGAGCTGGCCATGCTCGAAAAGCAAAAGTCCGATGCCAATGCATCCCAGGAAGCCCTGGCCCGTGAGCTGGATTTACTGAAGCAGGAAGAGAAAAATCAGCTTTCGAATCTGGACAAGGCCCGCGCGGATGTGGACGCGCTTAAGAAGGCCCTGGACGAACAGGACGACACCCTGGCGCGCACGGAGTTCATGCTGACGCGCGCGAAGGAGGTTAACCGTTCCAAAGGCTCGCCAACGACGAAGCTGATGGTGATTGCGGCAAGCCTCACGCTGGTGGGCTGCGTGGTCGCCTATCTCAAATTCAGCAGCCCGAACATTACGGTCGTGGAATCCTCCTCCAAGCCCATCACGTTGCGTTTCCCGGCGGACCGCTCCCTGGGAGCGCTCTACGTGAAGCCCCGGGCAAGTTTCGACCAGACCGATTGGCTGCCGGTGGAACAGGGTGCCCAGGGCGAAGTGAGCGCCACGGCCGACCAGGTGTTTCGCCTGGACATGACCGACGAGTCCTCGCAGGACCTCTCCGCCCTTCGCACGCTGCAGGCCACCTACTTCTGGAGCCTGACCTTACCCAGGCTTATCGTGAACGACGAAAACATCGGACACCTGAAGTACATGAGCGAACTCCGCCAGCTCTCCGTCAATTCCAATCTCGGGGACGAAAACAAAGCCGCGATCAATGCCGTTCTGCCCAATCTGATGATTGAGGACAAGCCCCCCGAGGCCATCACCTACGCCTCCCTGAATACGCCGCCACAGGCCCGTATTCTGAATTTCCCAACGGAAGGCATCGGCACCCTCTTCACGCGCAACTGGACCGAGGACGGTCAGGGAGAATGGAGCGAGGGCGGCGATGCTCGAGGCGATATCACCGTGGCGAAAGGTATCGAAGCCCGGCTTCGTTTGGGCTACGACGTTAGCGACCTCTCCCCGCTTGACGCACTTCAGCCGGACGCACTTCAGGGCATCATTATCAATGGGCCGAATGTGGCGGACGACGATATGATCCACGTGGGCCGCCTGACGGGCTTGCTCTACCTGGAGGTACAGGAATCCGATCTAACCGACGCGGGCATCCGCGAATTGTCCAATATCTCCCATCTGCGAACCCTCGAACTGCGAAACGTCGCCAGCCTGACGGATGAAGGGCTCAAGTATTTCTCACAGCAGCAGCATCTGTATGACCTGGCCGTGACCTATACGAAGCTGACCAATGCGAGCGTCAACTTCTTCAAGAGTCTTCCCTCCCTCACGAAGCTCTACATCAACTCCACCTCGGGAGTGTCGGAAGAAGGCATCATCAGCTTGAAAGCAGGCCTGCCGAAGTGTGAGGTCATGCCGTAGACTGTAGGACGACGTACCGCCACATGGGTCCTCCGCCACAGACAACGACCCTTTTCTTCATTGCCAGGATCGTAGAAGCCCACGTCAACGCGGCGGCATGTCCCCGTGGATGTCGGAACCGTGACGCGGAACGAGTTGAAGGCCCCACACTCGTACTCGTTTGATCGAGCTTACTGCTTTCGCTGAGACTCGAACGCGGCAACGAGGTGACGGAGTGCATTGTTTACCGAGTCGCCGTCGGGAAAGTACGCCGCCACGTCGGGGTCGATCAATACGGCATTGGTTCCCTGTGAGAATCGGGCTGCATACTTTCCACGAACACCGCTGGAAAAATCGTACTCTTCCAATACCTCCAGATCCTCATCCTTCTTCATAGTTTTCGCGCTCCCGTTTGGTTGCAAGTCTCGCACTGATTATACGAAGCCGTTCACGAATCTCCGTGTGGACAACAACGACCAGGCGGTTTCGATCAGAGTATCCGAGTAGTAACAAACGCTCCTCGCCGACTGAATGTAAGGGATCCGGTACGGTAAGCGACAGCGAATCTCCAAAAACGGACATCGCTTCTTCGAAGGAGATCCCATGTTTCGAGAGATTTGCTTCGGCCTTATTCGTATCCCACTCGAACCAGAGAGACATTTCCGAACCAGCTCCATTTCAAGTGCCTGCTAAAATCGAGTATAGCACAATCGCTTCGATGTCGCTGAAGCCATTTATTGTAGGGCCCGGAACAATTCTCAACTTCCCAGCCGGACCAATATCGCCTCATAGACCGCAAGCGGCGTCCGCACTGATCCCAGTAGCGCCTTACCCTTGATCGTGCCGTGGCAGTCGCTGCCGCCGGTAATGAGCAGGCCGCGCTCCCGCGCGAGGGCGGTGAACTCTTCGACGCGGCCGGGGCTGTGACTGACGTGGTAGGCCTCAATGCCGTCGAAGGGAAACGTGAGCAGTTCGGGGAGCAGCTTCCGCGTCGTCTTTCCGAGGCCCGGGTGGGCGACAAAGGCCAGCCCGCCGGCGCCGTGAATCAGGTCCACGGCATCGGCCAGGGGCATGGTTTCCTTCGGCACGAAGGCCGGGCCGCCCGCGTTCATGAAGCGGTCGAAGGCCTCCTGGGGCTTTCTCACATGGCCCGCATCGGTCATGGCGCGAGCAATGTGCATGCGGCCGAAGGCCCCTTCGGGCGCGTTGGCCGCGTCCGCTTCGAGGTTCAGATCGTAGCCCAACGCGCGCAGGCGCTCCAGAATGATGGCCCCCCGGTTCCGCCGCGCGGCGCAGAGCCCCTCCAGCGCGGCGGTCAGCGGGCCATTGTGCTCATCGACACCCAGCCCAAGCACGTGAATTTCGCGGAACTTGTAATGCGTGCTGATTTCCGTGCCAGACAGGAAGCCTATCCCCCGCTCCGCCGCTGCGGTGCGGCCCTCGGCAACGCCTGCTGTAGTGTCGTGGTCCGTCAGGGCGATGGCCGAAGCCCCCGCCTCGACCGCACGCTCCACAATGCGCGAGGGCGTGTCGGACCCATCGGAATGGAGGCTGTGCAGGTGCAGATCGACGAAAGACACGGTGCGCTTACGCGGTATGCGTCTGGGATTTGCGCTTCAAGCGGTCCAGCACGCCGTTGATGAACTTCGGGGCATCTTCGGTGCCGAAGATCTTGGTAACTTCCAGGGCCTCGTTGATGGCTACGGAATCGGGCACGTCGGCGCAGTGGCGCATTTCGAACAGCGCGATGCGCAGCACGGCGCGCTCCACATAGCCAATGCGGTCCGGGGTCCAATTGTCCAGGGATCCGGCGATTTCCTCGTCGAGTTCCTCCAGATGCCTGGACACGCCTTGAATAAGCGCTTCGGCATACTGCTTGGCACCGGGCTTGACGGGATTGATAACCCAGAAGTCTTCGAGCTTCTCCTGCCACGTATGGCCGTTGAAGTCGAGGCTGAAGAGAAACTGGAGCGCCCGCTCGCGACCGCGGCGTCTGGCTTGGGGATTAACCACGATCCAGTTGCTCCATGAGGCTCATCATTTCCAGCGCGGCCATGGCGGCGTCGGCCCCCTTGTTGCCCGCCTTGGTGCCGGCCCGCTCGATGGCCTGCTCGATGCTGTCGGTCGTCAACACACCGAATAGAATCGGGATATTGCACTGGAGCGCAAGTTGTCCGATTCCCTTCGCGGCCTCTCCGGCCACATAGTCAAAATGGGGCGTTCCGCCGCGGATCACGCAGCCCAACGCGATGATGGCGTCGTAAGCCCCCGTGGCGGCGACCCGCTTCACCACGAGCGGAATCTCAAAAGCGCCCGGTGCCCATACGAGGGTGATGGCACTGTCGTCGATGCCGTGGCGCACGAGCGTGTCCACGGCACCGTCGACGAGATTCTTCGTGATAAAGGCGTTAAAGCGCCCGGCAACCAGGGCCACCTTCTTGCCGGACGCCTGAAAATTACCTTCAATAACCTGGGGCATTGACTACTCCTCGCGGTGCGGGCACGCCGTTTACTCGGCGGTGCCTTCGCTGCGTTTCAGTTGTGCTTCGATCAGCCGGATCGCTTCGGCGGCGTCGTCTTCGTGGACGTACACGTCGCAGTCATCGCTGACGGGAAGTATGCTGTGGGGCAGGTCCGTCTCCAGCTTCGCGGTGATACCGTTTTCCGCCAGAAACGCGATAACGATGCTCGCCTCTTCGTCGGAGGCACAGGCCTGTACCGATACGAGTCCGTGGTGTTCTTCCGTGTTACTCATGGTCGTCTCCCTTTCCTGGGTCTATCTTCCGTCACGCCCTCGCGGGCCTCTACCTCTACTTTAACAGATGGCCCATCTTTTCGCGCTTTGTATTCAAATATCTTTCATTCACCTTGTTCGCCGGGATCTCCAGGGGGACCCGACCGGCGATCTCCAGGCCGTACCCTTCGAGGCCGGCGCGCTTCACCGGGTTGTTGGTGAGAAGGCGCATGCGGCGCACCCCGAGGTCGGTCAGGATCTGGGCCCCGATGCCGTATTCCCGCGGATCGGGATCAAATCCCAAGTGAATATTCGCCTCGACCGTGTCCATCCCCTGATCCTGGAGTTGGTAGGCCTTGATTTTGTTCACAAGTCCGATGCCCCGGCCTTCCTGGCGCATGTACACGATAACACCGCAACCGGCCTCGGCGATGATGGCCATGGCCTTGTTCAACTGGTCGCCGCAATCGCAGCGAAGCGAATGGAAGATGTCACCCGTAAGGCATTCGGAATGGACGCGGACCAGCGGGGCATCGGCGTTGGCCACATCGCCCATAACCAGGGCAAGGTGTTCGTGATCGTCGATCTCGGTCTCATAAACGATAAGGTGAAAGGTGCCGAACTCCGTGGGCAGGATCGTGTCGGCCGCGCGGTGGACCAGCTTTTCCTGGGCCTGGCGATAGCGTATCAGTTCCTGGATCGTGCAGATCTTCAGGCCGTGCTCCCGTGCAAACAATTTCAATTGGGGCAGGCGCGACATCGTGCCGTCTTCGTTCATGATTTCGCAGATGACGGACGCGGGCTGAAGGCCGGCCAAGCGCATGAGGTCGATGGAGCCTTCGGTCTGCCCTGCGCGAACGAGGACGCCGCCTTCGCGGGCACAGAGGGGAAACATATGCCCCGGACGCACGAGTTCCTCGGCCGTGGCGGCGGGATTACAGGCTGCGGCCACGCTTCGGGAGCGATCGGCGGCGCTGATGCCGGTGGAGATGCCCGACGCGGCCTCAAAGGACAGGTGGAAGGCCGTATTGTGGGGTGCCCTGTTTCTTACGGTCATGGGCGGCAACTCAAGGCGATCCAGGGCCTCCGCCGTCATGGGCATGCAGATGAGCCCGCGCCCGTGGCGGGCCATGAAGTTGATATGATCCGGCGTTACCTTTTCGGCCGCGAAGACGAGGTCGCCCTCGTTTTCACGATCTTCGTCGTCCACCAGAATGATCTGGCGACCTGCACGAAGCTCGTCAAGTATTTCGGGTATGGAACTGAGCATTAAGCCTCCTGGGCAAAACCGTGACGCTTGAGAAAATCAACCGAAATCGGTTCTTTCTTGCCCTGCTGCATGAAATGAAAAATGTGTTTGCCGATCATGTCGGCCTCCAGGTTCACCGGGTCGCCCGGAGCGCGACAGGCCAGCACCGTCTTCGCCAGGGTGGCGGGAATGATGGCCACGCTAAAAACATCCGCTACAGGATTAACGACTGTGAGGCTGATCCCGTCAACAGCCACCGATCCCTTCGGAATGAGATACTGGGCCACGTGCCTCGGCGCGCGGAAGTGCCAGACCTGAAACTCGCCCTGATCGTCCACCCCGGTCACCTCCCCCACGCCATCCACATGCCCCTGAACGAAGTGGCCGCCAAAACGACGATTCGGGGTCATGGCCCGCTCCAGATTGACCTTGTCACCTGCCTTGAGACGACCCAGGGTGGTTTTCTCGAAGGACTCCGGCGAGACCTGCACGCGGAAAGACTTCTTATCGAAGGCCACCGCCGTCAGGCACGCGCCATTGACCGCAATGCTGTCGCCCTCGGCGAGATCCTGCACCACCAGGGACGACTGTATGACCAGTTCCGCCCCCCGCAGGGAGGCCACCTTGCCGATTTCCTCTATGATTCCAGTAAACACGCGTCTGCTCCGTTTCTCGTGCTCAGGGCCGCACGTAGGCTTCGATCAACAGGTCCTGACCGACCGGTGTCGCGGTCATGTGGTCCAGTTGAATGGCCTCGTCGATGGTGGCGAAGCCCTCGCCCTCGACCGGCGATACGGCGTCGCGTCCGCCCAGAATCTTTGGGGCGACGAAAAACATGACCTTGTCGACGATGCCCGCTTTAAAGGCCGAGGCATGGGTCGTCCCGCCGCCCTCGATCAGGAGCGACGTAATGCCGCGCTTGCCCAGTTCATCCATGAGGGCAGCCATGTCGATACCGCCGTTGCCCTTAGGCAGGCGGATGACGTCGTCCGCCTCGGGATAGTCATGGTCCGCGCTGACCGCCACCCAGGTGGGGGCGTCACTGTTCAACTGGAATATGCGCCTTTTGCTGTCAAGATACTCGCCCGCGTCGAGGATGATGCGAATCGGGTCTTTGGAATGTCCGTTCACCACCCGGCAGGTCAGGCTGGGGTCATCCAGCATGACGGTGCGGCTGCCCACGAGGATCGCGTCCATCTGGCAGCGGATTTCGTGGACCCGGGTCCGGGCCGCTTCGCAGGTGATCCACTTGGAGTGGCCGGTGTGGGAGGCAATCTTGCCGTCCAGGGTCATGCCGCACTTAACGATGACGAAAGGACGCCCCGTGGTGATGTATTTGATAAAGCCCTCATTCAGGCGGCGCGCTTCAGCCTCACAACAGCCCACATCCACTGGAATGCCGGCCTCCCGCAGCCGGGCGATGCTTTTGCCCCGTGTCAGGGGGTTGGGATCTTCCATGGCCACCACGACCCGCACGAGGTCCTCTTTAAGCAGGAAATCGACGCAGGGCGGCGTCTTTCCCTGGTGGGCGCAGGGCTCCAGGGTGACGTAGACCGTGAGTTCTTTCCGGCGGTCGGCGGGAATGTCGTGGAAGGCATTGACCTCCGCGTGGGGTCCGCCGGCGTACTCGTGGAAGCCTTCACCGACGATCTCCTGCCCCGCAACGACCAGACAACCCACCATGGGATTCGGCGAGGTACGGCCCAGCCCCTTCGCCGCCAAGGCGAGCGCACGCTGCATATATTCCGAATCAGAAGGCATAAAAAATCCCGCAGGCGAGGGCCAGCAGGGTTGATGGGACAGACGGAATACGCCCGTGCATGCGGCCACGCCCCACCATGCAGACACGCGCCCGCACTGGCGACCTGACCGCACCGCTCTTAGCGGGCACGGCATACTCCGACCTTCTTCCATCCGGACTTTAACCGTCGGCCCCGGAATTTCACCGGAATCTGCGCCGAAGCGCTCGCGGGCTATCACCGCCGGTCAGGAATTACACCATGCCCTGAAGGTCTTGACCTATGTTGAACAACGGTATTGTACCAAGCAGTCGGCGAGGGGGTCAATTATTGGGGGATTTGCGGGTCTGCCGCCGTCGCTTCCGGGGCAACTTCCAGCGGCTGGGAAGTGCCCGCCGCCAGGCCGGCCGGGTGAAAATCGTAGGCGGTTACGGTATCCCCCTCGAGGGTGACCAGCATCGAATCCGAGATAGCAAAGCTGGTCAGCCCCGCCTGGCCAGGGAGTTCCGCCAACCGCTCGCCAGCGGAGGAAACCACCAACAGGGCACCCTTGAGGCCAAAGAAGGCCCAGTCAAGCCGTCCGTCGCCATTGACCTCACCGCTGGCGAAGCTGACACTTCTCCAGGCACCGTTATCATCTTCCCGTGGAGAGCTCCAGCGCTCGCGCCCATTGATATCCAACGCAACCGTCGACTCGGTCCCACCCGCCAATATCTGCACCGACTCTGCTCCATCGACTACCGCCGCCGCTATTTCCGTGAAGTAGTTCCCTGCTGAGTCGAAGTGCCCGGCCCGTTCCCCTGTCTGATCGAAAAGATGTACGCCGCCGGTCGCATCCGTGGCCATGATGCGGACTGTTCCGCCGGCGGTCCGAATGGCCGACTGGTTCCAGACGTTGCCCAGTCGTACCTTCCAGAGCTTTTCGCCGTCCGCCGAAACCAGATGGAGACCGCCCGCGCCGTTCATGCCAGCGACCATTTCGTCGGTGCCATCGCCGTCCACATCGATCCAGTGCGCACCATTGACACCCATCCACCCCGAATAGTCCCAGACCTTTTCACCCGCCCCATCCACCACAACGATGGATTCACCCCAGTTGGAGTACCCCAGGACCCGCGGCTTTCCGTGATAGTGGCCGAGCTCAATGATTTCCAGCGACTCGGAAAGGGAAATCGTTTCGACCGTGCCCCCGTCCGCATCCAACACTTTCAACCCGGAATCGCGTGTTGATATGAGGATCTCCGCCTTCCCTTCACCATTCCATTCGCCCGCGCACATGCCGGCGGCATCAGCCACCTGAACCTCCCACCGTTTTCGCGCCTCCAGGGGCTGCTCGGGCTCCACGAGCTCCTCCGTCGGCTCCAGCGGGACGTCGAGGGGTGTCCCGGCATAGTCCGGCGACGTCGCCACCGCGTGAAGGGACTCGTAACCCTGACCGCCTTCCAGAACGCGCTGGATGACGCCATTTCTGTCAATCACGAAGGTCACCGGCACGTCGATCACTTCACCGAAGGGCTCCGGCAGTTCCTCGAATGCCGCAACGGGGTATTTCATTCCTTCGTCATCCGCGAAGCGCCAGACGGTGTCCTCGGATTCGTCACTGATGCCAAGAATGACCAGTTCTTCCCCGGAAACCTCGGACAGGAGTTGGTTAAAGTGGGGAATTTCATCTTTGCAGCCGGGCTCCCAACTGGCCCAGACGCTCAAGAGAACCCGCTTGCCTTTGAAGTCGCTCAAGGTGTATTCGGTGCCGTCGGCAGACGTGACCGTGAAGTCGGGGGCTTGGACTCCTTCCCATTCTGAAAAAGCGGCGGCTTCTCCGGGGTACTCCCCGTAGTCCATGAAGGGCATGAACTGGTAGATAAAGTAACCGTAAAACGCGATGAAAGCGCCGCTCATCAGGGTTCCAAAAATGGAAAGACCGAGGCCCCACCCCGCCATCGCGCGGCTGTTCCGTTCGCTGGCAAGATGGATCCAGCCGAACACGATTCCCAGCATGCCGAAAACGGCGCCCACGACCAGAAAGCTCAACACCAACGCGAGAATGCCCATGACCAGGCTGGCTATCGCCATGCCTATCCGCGGCGCTACCGGCACCGGCGGCGGACCTTGAACTTCGAAAGCATTTTCCATCGTTTCACCCTCATTGATTGACCGCCCGAAATGGCCCGGCGCTCCCGATACAACTCCGCCCCTCCTATTCACGATGCCCCCGCGACCGATCGGAAGGACCACCTTGAGCCACCTTGCGGATCTCCGCTAGGATGCCCGGCGTAATGGCAAGCCCGGAAAGGGAGAATAGCACGTTGCAGGAAGAATTCAACACTGCGGGCTACACGCTGGTGTCGGCTGTTCTGGATCGACCGGCGCTGGACAGCCTCGCCGCCCTACTCGGCAAAATGGAGTTCCGCCACCAGGATTACAGCCGGTTAGGAAAAACATTCGCCATGCGCGATGTTTTTGCCGAGGAGCCCGATCTGCTCCGGATCGCTGCCTCGTCTCCCCTGCTAACTCTCGCCCAGTCGCTGGCGGGCTATAGTGCTCGCCCGACGAAAGCCACCTATTTTGACAAGCGCCCGGAAGCGAACTGGTCCCTGCCGTTGCACCAGGACCTGACCATCACGGTGGCCAGGCAAGTGGATCTCCCCGGATACACCCACTGGTCCGTGAAAGCCGGTGTTCCCCATGTCCAGCCCCCGGTGCGGGTGTTGGAGGGGATTGTGGCGCTACGCATTCATCTCGACGATTGCCCGGCAGAGAACGGCGCGCTCGAGGCGGTGCCTGGGAGCCATCAACAGGGACGCATCTCTGCGGCGGAATTGCGGGAAATGCACCTGGAAGGTCGGGCCATAATCTGTCCCGCACGGGCGGGTGATGTGCTCGCGATGCGCCCCTTGCTGGTTCACGGATCCAGCAAGTCGCGCGTACCGGCGCGGCGGCGCGTGCTTCATGTGGAGTATGCCACTACGGAACTGGACGCACCTTTGCAATGGCCACTGTGGTCTCGCCTCCACGCAGTCTCGTAGCGAACAAGGAGCTTCCGATGAATCGCCTCCTCTACGTCGCCGCCATGTTGTTGATGATGACGTTCTCCTCCATGGCTCAGGAACCCGCCCGGCGTGTCTGTACGTGGGCCGTACTCGGGCCCTTCTCGACCGTGACCGGCGAAACCGAAATCGACGCATCCGCGCTTGCTCCGGCGCTCGGCACGGACCTTAGCGGCTCGACGTGGCGCTATTTTGATGATCGTCTTTACTGCCGGAACTACGACGACTACAACGACCTGTTCACCTTTTTCATGGACGGACGGGAGGGCGGTCCGGGCGGGGGAAGCGATCAGAAATTCGCCTGGTGCGGTGTATATGTCTGGTCGCCTTCTACGCAAGAGGTTTCCCTTCGATTCAGTGCGAACGATCAGGCAACGGTCTGCCTCAATGGCAAGGTCGTGTTGGAGCAGTCGGAGTTGCGTCAGGCACTGCGCGACGATCTGGTAGTGCCGGTGTCGCTGGCAGCGGGCTGGAATCCGGTGCTCGTGAAGGTCACGAATGGGCGTCGCAACTGGGGATTCTACTTTAATCTGACGGACGCGGATGGCAGGCGTCTGGATGGGCTGGAGTATGCCGCCGATGATCCCGACGCGGCCCCAACGCTGGAAATACTGAACCAAACGATGCCAGCGGGCTATAACAAGCAACCCTACGTATGGTTGGAAGTTCGAAATCCCAGTGGAAAGTTTCCCGGCGAAAATCCGAGTGCCTCTCCCCTTCGACTTATGGCGCGCGGGGGCAACCCGCCCTACACCTGGGCAATCACCGGATTGCCCGAGGGACTGTCGCTGGACTCCGCCGAGGGCGAACTGCGGGGTCGCACCGAGTCCGTCGGAGCGCATCCATTGACGATCACCGTAACGGACAGTGCCAATCCGCCGAATCATGCGTATCGCGAATTGACGCTGGAGATTAAACCGCGCCCGACGGAGTTGTGGTGGGAAACGGGCAGCCGCCTGGGCAGTCTGCGGCACCATGGCGGGTCGGACGCGACGCACTGGGCGGTGGAGAAGGCCGAAGAGCAGGCCGCACTGCTCAAGCGTCTGGGCTGCGATTGGCAGGCCTACACGATGTTTTCGTGGTGGAACATCGAGCCCGACGGTACGATGGCGATTTCCGGATCTCCGGCCATGCTGGCTTACCGGGACGGGTTGCGAAATGCTGGAATTCGATTCGCCCAGTACATGAATTTCTTCGATTTTCGTGAGTTATCGCCCGATGCGAAGACCCACACGGAGCGCATGCATGAGGCGCTGGAGCTGTGCATGCGTCAGAACGAACCGGTGCTGTGGTGGTTCGATCTTTCAATTGACGGATTGAAACAGCCTGCGGAGTTTGACGCGCTCTACAGCCTTGTTCGCACCCTCGACCCCGACTGTCTGATCACGGTAAACAACGACATCCGAGCGCGGGACTACGAATGCGGCGATCTGGATATTCTGCAGGTACACGGATCCTTCCAGACCGATTCCTACTGGGGGCACTGGCCACCGGCGCCCCTTCTGGGAAACAACCCCAAATTCATGCCGGTGGATGCGTGGCGATTGCCCTGGAAGGGCTACATGGACCCGCTGGAGTGGTGCAAGGTCATCGTTTCCATGCTGGCGGACCCGGCAAATCTGGAAGCGCCCCGCACTATTGATCTGGACACGACCCCGGTGCTGGAGGCGGATTACAACATGGTGGCGCTCCATGAGGGAATCGCGAATTGGCTGGAACCAAGGCGGGAGTCGATTCTGGGCACCATGCCCCTCGATCGAAATCCGGTGGATTGGGGCTACATCGTACGTCAGCCGAAAACCGGTGATGTGTATTTACATATTCTGAGCAATCCGCTGGGAAAACGGGGGCTCTTCGAACGGTTATTGCTGGATGTGGAGATTGGAACGACGGTGAAATTGGTGGAGCAGTTTCCAGGCGGGGAAGTCGTTCCTTTTACACAGTCGGACGGAAAGCTGACGGTGGATGTGCGGAAACTGAAGGTTGACCCGGTGGATACGATCTTACGGGTGGTGATGGGAACCTGAGACGTAATCACGCCCGCACGTCGAGCTTCTCCACTCCGGCGCCGCCACCGGCCTCGATATACTGGGCCAATTCACGCTTTGACAGCGCACTGCTCTCTTCCTTCCCTGATTCCAGCTCCGCCTGCCGCGACTCCTGAATCTGCTTGCGTGCGTCTCGCTCCAGTTGCGTCGCGGCGGCCGCCACAGCCCGGTCCTGGCCCGAGGGATCGGCGGGCGCCAGGGCAGCGCGCCGGATCACCTGCGCCTTGAGCAGGGTGGCCTGGGGCGTGTTGGCCGGCCCCACATCGATGTTGACGTGGCCCCCCGTCGCATACTGCCGGCCATCAGGCCCCGTGGTGAACTCAAGCTGGGGGCCGCCATTGGCATAGCGCCCGGCGGCGGCGGCGTGGGCCTGTTCGTGGGTGCGCACTTCCCGGTCGCGCTGCTTGAGCTGCTCAACCTCGCGCTGTTGCTCTTCCGTGAGTTCGCGTGCGGCAGCCACGCTGCGGGACTTTTCCGACTCGCCGGGAGGGGCGGCGGCGTTGGTCGCGGAATTGGTCTCCCCCAAGCCCGACTTGGTTCCCAACGCGCTGTCTGGCGTTCTCCCGGATGCAGAAGCTTTTGCGTACGCCACACCTGCCGGGTAGGCAGGCGGAGCGCCTATAGAGCCGATACCGGCCATGTTCCTGATTCCAGTTAAATCCATATCCCCGTCTGGACCGCTGCAAGTCCGGCGGGCTCACCCAAAGTATAACACAGCCGCCTCCCGTGCGAAATTCGCCGACCGTGCCCCGCTTGAGGGCAAAGTATTGGAAGTGCTACGGTTAAGCCCTGATCGCGGGATGGCGCTTTTCGTGCGCGCGGCTCCTCGCACGGGCGCCAGCAGTGGCAAAAAGGAGGTCCCAGGTGGATCCACTCGAAATTCAATTGCAGGCTCTGCTGGAGTCCGTCAAGGTATCACCCGAAAACGTGCCCCTGCGGCGGCTGGTCTCGGACACCTTCCTCAAACTGGGACGCCACGAGGAGGCCGAACAGCACGCGCGCATCGCGCTGCAGCATCAAGCGGATGACGTCGGATCCAAGTTTATTCTGGCGCAAATCTACCACTTTCTGGGAAAGATGAGCCTCGGCCTGGTGCTGGTGGAGGATGTCATCGCGGCCGACAAGAACCACAGTGAAGCCTGGTTGCTCCACGCCCAGTTGCTGCAACGCACAGGAAACCCGGCGGAGGCCTGCACGTCCTACCGGGAAGCCCGACGGCTGAACCCGTCCCTCCACGACGCGACGTTGGAGGCCCTGCTGGATTCCTCACGAGACAGCACGCCGCCTGCGGGACGTGTCGGCGCTGCGACCACGGCCTCGGGACAGCAGTTGGTGGAGGAAGCATTTTCCTCTCCCTTTGATCTTTCGCCCGGCGTCCCGAGGAGCAGTTCCCCGGTGCGGGATCCCGAGCTGCCCGGCCTGGTGATTGAAAAGCCCCCCTACGGCTTTGAGGCGGTCGGTGGCATGACCCGGGTCAAAGAAGACATCCGGATGAAGATTATTCTGCCTGCGACGAATCAGGAACTCTATGCCATGTATGGCAAAAAGGCGGGCGGCGGGATTCTCATGTACGGCCCTCCGGGATGCGGCAAGACCCATCTGGCCCGGGCCACGGCGGGCGAGATCAACGCCCAGTTCATCAGCATCGGCCTTCACGATATCCTCGACATGTGGATGGGCAATAGCGAAAAACAGTTGCACAACGTCTTTCAATATGCACGGGCCAACACCCCCTGTGTGCTCTTCTTCGACGAAGTGGATGCCCTCGCCGCCAGCCGGAGTGACATGCGAAACAGCGCAGGCCGCCATACCATCAACCAGTTTCTCGCGGAATTCGACGGCATCGAGGCGTCCAACGAAGGGGTGCTCGTGCTGGCGGCCACGAACGCGCCGTGGCATCTGGACCCCGCCTTTCGCCGTCCGGGCCGCTTCGACGAGATCATCTTTGTGCCGCCGCCCGATGCGGATGCTCGGGAGAAAATACTGGAGATTTTCCTCGACAAGAAACCCGTGGAGAAGCTGGACCTGGCCAAGCTCGCCGCGAAGACCAAGGATTTTTCGGGTGCTGATTTGCGCGGTCTCGTGGAGCGGGCCATTGAAGAAAAACTGCGCGAAGCGATGAAGAGCGGCAAGCCGGAGCCCATCCGGACCAACGACCTGCTCGCCGCGCTCAAGCGCCAGAATCCGAGCACGCGGGAATGGCTCGCCACCGCCCGCAACTACGCCGCGTTCGCCAATGAAGGCGGGGTTTACGACGACATCAAGGCGTACCTCAACATCAAGTAATCGGTATTGCGCCGCGCGCGCAATGCGCTCTGGAAAGGGCACGTGAATGGAAGCAGTGATGCGGCGGGTCGAACTCCTCCTCGATCAAAGGCGCTTTGCCGAGGCGCGGGCCATGATCATGCAGGGTCTGGCCCAGGATCCGGACCAGCCCTATTTCAACGCCTTTCTCGCCTACTGCCTGCGCATGGAAGATCGCGACCAAGAGGCACTGGATCCCGCGCGACGCGCGGCAAGCAGCGCCCCGGAATGGCCTTTCGTACACTATGTGCTGGCGCTGGTCCACGAAGGTCTCGGGCAGCCGAAGCTGGCGCTGGAATGCATCGCCAGGGCGATCCAGCTTGACCCCATGAACCCAAGCCACCATGGCCTCCAGGCGACAATCCTCTTTCAGACCCGAAAGTGGCACGAGGCCATCGCCGCATGTGAACTCGGCCTGGCCATCGATCCGGAACACGCCCAGTGCCGGGGCATTCTGACCGCTGCGAAAAACCAGCTCGGTCAGCACGAGGACGTGGATCACCTCGTCAGCGAGTCCTTGCGGCTCAATCCGGAAAATGCATTCGCCTTTGCGAACAAGGGTTGGAGCTGTCTGCGCCAGGGCGATCCGAAAGAAGCGATTCGCCACTTCAAGGAGGCCCTCCGCCTGGAGCCGGAACTGGAGTGGGCGCGCCAGGGCGCGCTGGAATCCCTGAAAGCCCGCAACTTCGCCTACCGCTGGCTCCTCGCCTTCTTTTTCAAGATGGGCAGCCTCCCCCAGGCCGCGCAGACGGGCATCATCATCGGACTCTTCGTGCTGTACCGCCTGGTACGGGCCGTGGGTGAAAACAATCCGAACCTCCAGCCCTATGTGACGCCCCTGGTCATTGCCTACCTGCTTTTCTGCTACGCGACCTGGGTGGGTGCGAGTCTGGCCAATTGCTTTCTCCTGTTCCATCCCTTCGGACGCCTCGCCATGACGCGGGGAGAAAAACGAAATGCCATCGTGCTCGCCGCCGTCCTGATGGGCGGACTCGCCTGCGTCAACGTCGGCCTTTTCCAGGACAACTTTCAGTTCCTGGGGCTGGGTGGACTGCTGGTCATGATAACGTTGCCGCTGGTGGGCACGCAGAACGCCGGAACGCCCAAAGGGCGCAATATCGGCCTGATCATGACCGGCGCGATTCTCGTTTTCGGCCTGCTCGGGATCTTCGTGGCGCCGCACCTCACCGCCGTCGCCCTGATCCTGTGGATCGCTTACATCTGGGGCATTGGCCACTACGTTACGCGAAACTGATCTCGCAGGAAATCGACTTGGCACTTTTCAGCATTACGGCAACACGAAGACGATACAATCGTGCCACACGATCTCGCCGAAAGGCGTTTCGAGTGCGCTGAAGGAAAGCGTCTGGAGTCATGAGCGCAGTTTGGAACGGTCCTTTTGCGCCCGAACACCGTTGTTCGGGTTTCAAAAGGGCAGGGCAGGTTCCCATTCCATGGATTGCCGTGTGCGAAGATCAGGGCACTCGAAACGCCTTTCGGCGAGTTCGTGTGGCACGAGTCCCCGCCAACGTGTCGCCTCGTGAATATGCTAGAGTGCGAAATCCATTGCCTATAAACTCTCCCAAAAGCCCGCCGAGATCAGGATGTCTGACGTTACGCGAAACCGATCGCCGGCGTGATCAGGACCCGAAAGGCAACGAGTCCACTTCGATATCGGGGTTCTTCTCTGTGAAGTAGCGTAAACCCCAGGCGTTTTCAAACAACAGCACCGCCCGATCATGCCCATCCAGGGCGCGTTTCACGCCCGGCGGTATCGCGACCTTGTCCAGATCGATGCCCGGCTTAACCCAGCGGGTCTGGGTCCAGGGCGCGGTCTGAAGGCGCGTCTCCGCGCCATACTCGCCCTGCAACCGGTACTGCACGATTTCGAACTGCAGCGGACCGGCCGCCGCAAGCAGCGGCGCCATCCGCAAGGAGTCATGGATGCGGTATTCCTGCATCACGCCTTCGAGGAGAAGCTGGCTGAGGCCGGTGCGGAAGCGCTTGGCCTGGGCCGGCTGGGTGTTCTCGATGTAGGCGAAGCACTCGGGCGCAAAATAGGGGATCTCGTCGTAGACCAGGGCGTTTTCTTCGGTCAGCGTGTCGCCTATCGCGAATAGGTCATTGCCCACGATGCCCACCACGTCGCCCGCGTAGGCTTCGTCCACCGTCTCGCGTTCTGCGCCGAAGATCTTGCTCGCGTTGCCCAGGCGCACTTTGCGTCCGGTACGCGCGTGGGTCACGGTCATGTTGCGCTCGAACTTGCCGGAAACAATGCGGATGAAGGCGATACGGTCCCGATGGTTCGGGTCCATGTTGGCCTGAATCTTGAACACGAAGCCCGAGAAAGCCGGGTGGCTCGGCGGCACAACGCGACCGGATACCGTCATCCGCGGCGCGGGCGGCGAGGAGTGCTTCAAGAAGCCGTCGAGGAGCAGTTGCACGCCGAAGTTATTCAGCGCGCTGCCGAAGTAGACCGGCGTGGTCCGGCCGGCCAGTACGTCCTCTTCGTTAAACTCCGTACCCGCCAGCTCCAGCGTCTCGACTTCTTCGCAAACGGTGGCGTAGGTGTGGTCATCGAGCTGCTCGCGGATGAAGGGATCGTTCAGACCCATGGTGCGCACGGGGGCGCGGTGGGCGTTGCCCGTGGTCCGCTCAAAGAGATGGGCCGTCTGGGTCTGTCGGTCCCACACGCCGCGAAACACAGGCCCGGTGCCCAGGGGCCAGTTCACCGGATAGGTCGCGATGCCGAGGGTCTTCTCAATCTGATCGAGGAGATCGAAGGGTTCGCGGGTCGGGCGGTCGAGCTTGTTGATGAAGGTGAAGATGGGCACGCCGCGATGCTTGCACACCTCGAAGAGCTTAAGCGTCTGTGCTTCAATACCTTTACCGGCGTCGATCACCATGATGGCCGCGTCCACGGCCGTAAGCACGCGGTAGGTGTCTTCCGAGAAGTCCTGGTGGCCTGGTGTATCGAGGAGGTTAATCTTGTAACCTTCGTAGTCGAACTGGAGCACGGTGGAGCTGATGGAGATGCCGCGCTTGCGCTCCAGTTCCAGCCAGTCGGAGGTGGAGGCCCGCTGGTTCTTGCGCGCCGTCACGGAGCCGGCCAGATGCACGGCGCCGCCGTAGAGCAGGAATTTTTCCGTGATGGTCGTCTTACCCGCGTCGGGGTGAGATACGATCGCAAAGGTGCGGCGCCGCTCGATCTCTTGAGACAGGGGGCTGAGGACTATTGCGGTTTCCATGGGGGTTCTCCGGGGCGCGGGGCGCTCAGGTAGTGGGTGTGTTGGGAGTCAGTTCACGGTGCTTTGACGCATCACGCCAGGACGCGCACGCGCTCTTCCTTGAGCAGCGTGGCCTCTTTGACGGCCTGGGTCATTTCGGGCGGCAGGCCGAGGAGGGCTAGGATTTCCTTGGGCTTGGCGAGGCGACCGGCAGCGTCTCGCGTGGTGAAAACCAAGGTGGCATTTGCCCCATCCTGTCGCTTCACCTCGATGGAATCGATCAGGGGACGCAGATTCATTTCCGCCGTGGTCTTGCCGCGCGGCTTCCAACCCCGGCCCTTCTTGGGCTTCTTCTGCTTCACTTTGCGCTCCACGAGGATCTCGTCGCGCGCCATCAATTCGGCGACGCGCTCCGCGAGATCTTCGGGAGCACCGGTGGTGCTGAGGCTGTAAGAGAATCCTTCAACAAGGCTCATGAGCGATTCGCCACGCAGGGGCATTTCTTCCACGTCAAAGACATGCAGGCCCGGCGGCACGCGCTCCTGCAGTCGAGCGAACAAGCCATCCGTCTCGGTGGCGTCCTTGAGCATGACATCCATATAGTCGCCACGGCTCGCCTCGCCCACGGGACAGGCCGTGGAAAAGGTCACCTTGGGCTGGGCGTGGAATCCCTGGCTATAGGCGATGGGGGCCTTGGCCCGGCGCAACGCGCGGAACCAGGCGTCTTTCAATTCCAGGTGAGACAGGAAACGCGCCTCGCCGCTGCGGCCAATCTTGAAGCGCACGCGCTGCACGGGATCGGGCTGCTCGGGCATGGTCGGCGTGTAGCCCTCCCACGTCTCCTCTTCCTTCTTGTGGCCGGCCTTCTGCTTCTTCAGCATGGTCTGGCAGAGCTCGCGTTCGCGATAGATGACGCCGCATAGGTGGCACTTGCCCGCGCGGCAGTCCTGGGCGTATTTCAGATCCAGTGCCTGCTGCCAGTCCTTCTGGAACCACTCCTTGGGAATCAGAATGTCGATGTGATCCCAGGGCAGACGCTCGTTGATGTCGCGCTCGCGGAACTGGCCCGCCACGTCGAAGTTTACGTCCTCAATCGCCTTCTGCCACGCACCGAAGTTAACGTGCTCTTCCCACGTCTCCAGGCGTGCGCCGTTCTTCCACGCCGCCTCGATGAGATCCGCGCCCCGTCGATCCGCGCGGGTCAACAGCCCTTCGATGAAGGAGGTGGTGGCTTCATGACGACCAAACTTGATGTCGTTCTGGCCGCGAAATTTCTGGAACAGGATACCCTGGCGGCGATAGGTCTCTTCGATGCCGATCTGCTCGGCCCACTGGAAGGGCGTGAAGGGCTTGGGCACAAACGTGGACACGCCCGTGCGCACCGCAGCGCGCTGGTTGACCTTCTTGCCTTCTTTCACCGTGCGGATGGCGAGATCGGCAATCGCCGCCACGTCCTCGTCCCGTTCGGTGGGCAGCCCGATCATGAAGTAGGTCTTCACATGGTCCCAGCCCCGACTGTAGGCCTCGCGGGACATGTTGAGCAATTCTTCGTCGGGGATAAACTTGTTGATCACCGCGCGCATGCGGGGCGTGGCCGCCTCGGGCGCGAAGGTCAGCCCACTTCGCCGCACGCCCGCCACCATGTCGGAAAGCTCCACCGCGTAGGAGTCCAGTCGCAGCGAGGGCAGTGAAATGGACACGTTGTCCTTGTGCCCTTTGTCCGCCGCCATCTTCACGAGGGTACGGGGCATGGAAAAGTCGCAGGTGGACAGCGAAATAAGCGACACGGCGTCGAAACCCGTGTTGTCCAGCGTGCGCTCCATGAGCTGATCGATATTTTCGATGGAGCGTTCGCGCACCGGGCGCGTCACCATGCCCGCCTGGCAGAAGCGGCAGCCCTGGGTACAGCCGCGGAGCACTTCGAGGCCCGCGCCGTCGTGGACCAGCGCCGCGTTGGGCACGATGTAGTTCGTGGGGTAGCTCGCGCCGTCCAGGTCGCGCACGAGGCGCTTCACGATCTTCGGCGCGTCTTCCTTCGGCAGGATCTGTCCGTCGGGCATGACCTCAAATGGATAGAGCTCGGGGACATAGACGCCCTCCAGCTTCGCCATCGCCGCGAGCTTCTCCGCGCGCGTGGCGTGCTTCAGCGGCCGCATCGTCTCGGCGATCTCCATCATCACGTCCTCGCCATCGCCGATGACAAAGAAATCGATGAAGGGCGCGATAGGCTCGGGATTGAAGACGGCCGGGCCGCCCGCGAAAATGAGGGGCATGGAATCGTCGCGGTTTTCGCTGCGGATCGGCAGCCCCGCGAGGTCGATGGCGTTCACAATGTTCGTGAAGGTCAGTTCGGACTGGAGCGTGAAGCCGATCATGTCGGCCGCCGTCATGGGCTCCTTGGATTCCAACATGAAGAGCGGAATCTCGCGCTCGCGGAGGATTGCCTCCATGTCGATGCCCGGCGTGTAGCCGCGCTCCGCCCAGACCCAATCCAGATTGTTCATCTGGGCATAGAGGATGTGCAGACCGAGATTGCCAAGGCCCAATTCGTAGAGATCGGGGAAAAAGAAGCAAATCCGCAGTTCAACCGTCGACGGATCCTTGTGGGTGCTGTTCAGCTCATTACCCAGATACCGGGAAGGCTTTTCCACCCGGGAGAGGATTTCGTTGTTAAGCACATCGCGGAAATTCATGGAACAGGAACCAATCTGATTGGGAAGTAAGCACGGAATGTGCTCCAGAAGCGGAAACAACGGGGTATGGACACACTATTCCGTTGGAATCCTCAATTATACCGCCCGCGCCCCGGAATTGCCAGTTTCCGCTCTGAATGATCCCACAAGCCACTGCCGCCCATGCGTTTAGAAGCTTGAACCCTCGCTCTGCCAGAGCAGTGTTTCCTGAGCGTCATAGAGCAACGCGCGACGGCACCCAGCCTCTTCCGCCGCTTCCTGCACCTGAATGATCAATTCTTCCTGGTACCATTCGCGCAGCGGCTTCATGGGCTGGTGCCACATCTGGCTCTGATTTTCATCCATGACATGGATATGGAGGGAAAAGCGTTGAGAACTCATTAAATCAGACCCCTTGTCCTGCGGATAACTTTCGCCGCAACAGGACCAGCATGGGTGCTCCAACCCGGTTTGCATCGTCCTTCGGCATTGGTTAACTCTCTCGCGCCGCACGGATCCGTAGCATGCCGAATCCAGGAAATCACAGACGCCTCACTGCTTGCATCATAGCAGGACTAGCCCGGTATTTCGAGAATTTTCTTTAAAAAACCCAAGTAAAGCCCCCATTACGTGACAGAAATCTGCCACCTGTGCAATGTGCGAAGTACTCGGGCCACAGGGGAACTGGGCACCGCTAGTCGACGGGCTGTGAGATTGCCTTTCGCAGGCTGAGCTGCTTGCGTATGTCCGTCTGAATCTCTTCGGGGGTCAGGCTGCCATCCGTCTTGATGACCAGCTCCTTGCGCCGGAAGAGGTCGAGGAGCGGTGCCGTCTTCTCATGATAGTCGGCTATACGCTTGCGGACCGCCGCCTCGTTATCGTCTTCTCGGGTGAGGAGCTTGCCCTTGCAGACGTCGCACTGGTCGGCGACGCGCGGACGGTGCTGGATAAGATTGTAGTCGAGGCCGCATTCGCTGCACAGGCGACGCGACAGCACGCGTTCCATGACGATATCGTCGGAGACATCGATGTGAATCACCGCATCGATATCGTAGCTCTCCAGGAAAAACTCGGCCTGCTTGCGGCTTCGCGGAAAGCCGTCGAGGATGAAGCCGTAGTTCCAGTCGTGCTCCTGCAACCGCTGGCGGACCACGTCTTCCACGACATCGTCGGGGACGAGGTTGCCCTCATTTATCAGCCGGCGCACCTTGGCGGCGAGCTTGGTGTGGTTCTGGATGTTCCAGCGGAAGATGTCCCCCACGCTGATGTGCACGAGATCGTAGTCCCGCGCCAGCATGATCGCCTGGGTGCCTTTGCCGCACCCCTGTACCCCCATGATGACATACTTGTGCATGATGAAATCTTCTATTGTTTCGCCGCACGGAATGCAGCCGTTCCAATTAGCGGAAAGCGCCCGAGCCGGATTGCCCAAGAACTAGCTATCGATGGCGAAACTCCGCGATACCGAAGGCCAAACTATGCAATGCGGACCCTGCCCGATTCAAGTTTTTTGAAGAAATGGGCCCTGTGGTGCCTCCACGACCCATAAGACTCATCACCCCAAGCTGCAACTCGATCTCGGGCTCAGGGGACACTACAATGACAACCGACACGTAGCCGCAACCCGGAATGACCGCCCATGACCGCCGACACGCTTCGTTCCTTCGCGGCCAACCGGCGCGCCCTGCTGCGGGTGACCGTGCTGGTGGAAGGGGGAATGCTGGCCGTTGCGCTGCTGTTGAGCCTCGTGCTGGCGGTCCCCTTCTGGGCATCTGCCCGCTTGGACTTCGTCAGCATCGCCATGGGCATCGTCGCCGGGCTGGTTATGCTGGCGGGTGCCAGCGCTATCACGGAGAGTTCCTATGCCTTCGCCGTCCAGATGCGCAGCGACATGGACCGCCTCCTCGGGCTCTTTCGGGGCGCAACCCTGCCGGATTTCCTCTTTATTTCGGTGCTCGCGGGTCTGGGCGAAGAAGCCCTGTTTCGCGGGCTGATCCAGGGGGGCTTGGCGGAATACTTCGGTCTGCCCATGGCCATTGCGGTCGCTTCCGTACTTTTTGGTCTGGCCCACTACATTTCCAGAACCTATGTAGTCTTCGCGGCGGTACTAGGCGCGCTGTTCGGCGTGCTCTATGCCTGGTCGGGCAACATCGCCGTGCCCATGATCGCCCACGCGGCTTACGACTTCGTCGCACTCTGGTATATTTACCGGAAGCCCGGAAGGATGGCACAGCCATGAACACGCACAACGAGAACGACCCCGCACTGGAAACCGTGGTGCTACTCCACGGCATGGGCCGGAGCCGGGCCTCGATGTGGCCGCTGGCGCAACGCCTTCGTGGAGCGGGCTTTCAGACACGAAACTTTCCCTACTCACCCGCGTTCCATCGCTTCGACACGCTGGTCGGGGATCTGCACGACTTCATTGTCGAACGGGTCAAAACACCGCGCTATCACCTGGTCGGCCATTCCCTCGGCAATATTCTCATTCGCGCGCGCTTTCGCGTGGGTTATCCTTCCGGCCTAACCCGCATTGTGATGCTGGCCCCGCCCAACCACCTGCCAAAACTGGCGCGGCGCTTTCAGGGCTGTCCCCCCTTTCACTGGTGGACGGGTGAAAGCGGCAAGCTCCTCGCGTCGGAGGAATTCTACGAAGCCCTGCCGGTGCCCTCGGTGAAATTCGGCGTCATCGCGGGCGACAAGGGCCAGTGTATCACCTTTGACGAGCCGAACGACCGTGTGATCACTGTGGAGAGCACGCGTCTGGCCGGCATGGCGGATCACCTCGTGGTCCCCGACGCCCACACCTTCATCATGAACAGCCGGGTTACCGCGCGTGCCACGATTAACTTTCTGCGGGACGGTCAATTCACCCCAATTTCACCCGAAGGTGAATAAAAGGACGTCTAAACGGTAGAATGGTGTTGCGGTTCAACCCTTCGAAAGGAATACGCATGTCTGTATTTACCCGAATCGCCCGGGGCTGTCACCTGGGCGTTCGCAGCCTGATCGTTGTCCTTCGCGACAAGACCCTGCTGGTCTTCCCCCTGATCCCCTTCACCTGCGTGATTGCCATCATCACCACACTCTGGCTGGTCATCGGCAACGACCAGTTGCTCTGGAGCCTGCTGGCCACCCACATGGTGAAGCCGCGCAATATCATGCTGGCCTATGGCGTGTACCTGATGCTGGGCCTCATCTCGGTCTTCTTCGGTGTCGGGCTCGTGACCTGTACCCGGATTACCCTGGAGGAACGGGACTCGAAGTTTCTGGACGGATTCCACCACGCGGTGCGCAACACCCACTGGATCCTCATCTGGACCTTTATATCCTGGACCTTTGGCCCAATCCTGAACTTGATGGACCACTTCCGCTACACGACACTCCTCGTTCGGCGGATGCTCCACAGCAGTTGGTCCACGGTCTCCTATTTTGTCGTCCCCATCCTGGTGGTGGACAAGGTAAATATCTTCAGCGCGCTCCGCCGCTCGGTGGATGTGATGTCGAAGAATTGGGGTAAAGGTGCGGTGTCCCGCCTCGGCCTCTACTGGTTCTTCCTGCTGCTGAATATTCCCACCGTTGTAATGTTTGCCATGGGCCACTACCCCGAAGGTCCTTGGCCGACGAGCCTTACGCTTGTGGTCCTGCTCTATTTCTACACGACCGTCGTGGTGTATCAGACCGCGAGCTCGGT
The DNA here is from genome assembly GCA_942492815.1 of Candidatus Hydrogenedentales bacterium. Lineage (GTDB taxonomy): Bacteria > Hydrogenedentota > Hydrogenedentia > Hydrogenedentales > JAEUWI01 > JAEUWI01. The sequence continues at coordinate 3,145,892 of OW818658.1, forward strand.
GCTGAGTGTCGTCCTGTACAAGTACGCATCGGACGGCACGGTGGTGCCCGGCTTCAAAGAAGAACATCTGAAAAACGCCTTCGCCCAGCCCGTGCTCTATGTCCTGGCTATGGAAAATCCCGGCGATGGTTACAAACCGGTGGAAGAGGTACCGGCGGAAGCGCATGCTGCCAAAATACCTGCTGCGGAAACGCCCGAGGCGGTGAGCGATGCCGCGCCGGAGACGGCGGATGCCCCGGAAGAAGCGCCCGCACCTGAACAGCCGCTGGACGCGGAAACGGAAGCGGAAGCGGTCGAACTGCCCGAGGATGAATCGCCCGAGGTCGCCGAGAAGGCGGACACCTGAGATCGCAAACGCATCACGGCAGTTGGGAGGCTTCGGCATGTCGGAAGAACGCCGGGTAACACAGACTGATCGCGGTGCGTCGGAAACGTGGCGGACCGGTCTGACTATTGTTCTGGCAGCCTTCGGTCTTGCCCTGACGCCCTCGCCCGTGGCTGCTCAGGATGACGACGCTATAGCCTTTGATCAGGACGGGGGTGGTCTTGCCCCCCTACAGGAAGGCGCGCTCGCGTCACTCGTGGCGAGTCTTCGGGTGGAGGCGCGCCACGATCGGGTCCGCGCGCTTCATGAACTCGTCACGTATTTCACGGAAGGCGACGTTCCCGCCCTCCTCGGCGTCCTGGAAGACCCCGCGGTGTCCGTCCGTATTCAGTGGCGACTACTCCGCGCCCTGGGTATGCGGAACGTCCAAGAGGCAGGCCCGGTCGCGGCCGCCATCGTCACGGATCCCGAGCGCGTCGAAGGTGTGCGCCAGGCGGCGGCCTACACCATCGCCGATCTCCGGGCAAAGGCGCACGCGCAAGCACTGCTCGATGCGGCGCGAAATGCCCCGGAACCGCTCACCCGGATCATTGCGGCGGGCGCCTTCTACCGCGTGATGGGCAAGGGCGCGCTCCATGACCTCAACCGACTCCTGGCATCCGAGACGGATCCCTATGCCCGCGAGCACCTCGACTGGTTCACCCAGTTGATTCGCAATGGCGACACCTTCAGCACCCGGCCCCGCCCCGGCGAGGTCGTCGCGTGCGCCCAGTCCGGCACCCGATATCTCGTCTATGCGCCCACAGACTACGGGCAGGGCGCGCACCACGATCTGCTGATCTCTGTACACGGAACCTTTGGCAGCGCGGACCGCTATATGGAAATCGTCCGGGAACGGGCAGACCGGGAAAACGTGATGGTCGTGGCCCCCTGGTTCGACGCGGCCACCTTTCCAAGTTTCGACAATCTGAATCTGGACAACGTCGGCATAGGGCTGCCACGCAGCGATCTCAGGCTGCTGGAAATCGTGGACGCTCTCGGCGCATACGCTTCCGTGAACACGGAAAAACTCTATCTCTACGGCCATTCCAAAGGCGGCCAGTTCGTCCAGCGCTTCGTCTTCGCCCACCCCGATCGGGTGGCCCGCGCCGCGCCCTGCGCCTCCGGCATCTATCTTGCCCCAGCGGAGGAAACGAAGGGCGGCTACGGCGAGATGTTCCCCTACGGCGCCGCGCCAAACCCCTTCGCCCCGGATCTGGCCACGCGGACCTTTGAGGGGCTGGTTGCCGCGCCGATCGTCTTCTTCGTGGGCACCCAGGATCCGCGAATGCTGGACGCCCACCGCTTCGTGCGTGAATCCCAGCTCCGGGCCCGAAAAGAGGGCTATATCCCCCGGATCGAAGTGCGCCTCCTGCCTGAGGTGGGCCACGACGGATCAAAGACCTTTCCGCCCGCGGCGGACTTCCTCTTTGGCGAATAGAAAAGCCCCCGACGCGGCTGAACCGGTCAGGGGCATTGAAGTACGTACTCAGGCGCGGTAGTGCGTCGCCACTTTCCTGATCGCCGCCGCATACTGCCGGATCTGCTCCTCGGTGTTGCTCTCGTGGATCACAACACGGATGCCACTGGTCAAAATCGCCTCCGCTTCCGGCGTCTCCACCTTCGTGTAGTCCATGTCGGTCATGCCCGCCTCTTTTATCGTCCAGTGGCCATTGAAGAAGGCGTGATTCTTGAACACGTCACTGCGATGCACGGGCACGGGAATATACCCCGCGCTGCAGGATACGCCCTCCGCGGAGAGGGCCTTGTTGAACTCGTCCCGGGTACACTTTAGGGACGCCGGCTCGATGCGGAACATGTAGAACCAGTACACGCAACGATCATCCGGATGGACCGTATGGGGGATGACGCCGGGAAGACCCTGGATGTTCTCCGTGAGCAGATTGCCCAGGCGCGCGCGGGTGGAGACAATGCTCTCAAGTCGCGTGAGCTGGCCCGCGAGGACCGCCGCCTGGGGCTCGCTCATGCGGTAGTTCGTGGAGAAACTCTCCCAGCCGCTCGTGGCGCGGTTAAAGCCCTTGTCGCCGTATTGCTGAAGTTTGGGTCCAAAAACGGGGTGGCTGCTCGCCACCACACCGCCGTCGCCGGTGGTGATGTGCTTGGAATTCTGCAGGGACCAGCAGGCGATATCGCCCAGGGTACCGATGGGCTTGCCGCGATACTTCGCACCCCAGGCCTGACAGCAGTCCTCAATCAGCACGAGCTTGTGCTCATCGGCGATAGCGCGAAGTTCTTCCATCCTGCTTGGGTTGCCCGCGAGGTGTACCGCGATGATCGCTTTGGTCTTCGGCGTGATGCGGCGGCGCACGTCGGCCGGATCAAGGGTGAGTTCCGAGGGGAGCAGGTCGGCAAATACGGGAACGCCCTGCTGGTAGATCACGCCGATAACGGTGCCGATATCGGTGATGGGCGAGGTGATAACTTCGTCGCCCGGCACCAGTCCCGCCGCGCCCACGGCGATGTGCAGCGCCGCCGTGCCGGAGGAGCAGGTCATCACATGCTCCAGCGGGCAGATGGCCTTGAATCGCTCGGTAAATATCGTGGTCTGGGGGCCCTTCCAGTAGAAGAGCGTATCCTGCTTAATCATCTCCTCCAGGCGTTCGCGCTCCGGCGCGCCAAAGCGCGGCAGGGTCGGCGACGTGGCCGTGACCGCCTTGGGACCACCATCCACTGCAAGCTTCACGTCCTCCCCCTGAGCAACGCCGCCGACCGCCAGCCCCGCCAGGGTCAGCCCCGCCGTTGCAGCCAGAAACTCGCGACGGGGCATTTCACTTTTCGATTCCATGGGAAACTCCTTATGGTTTCGCAATTGTGCTTTGAAATTTGTTGTTACCACGGATGGCACGGATAACACGGATGATGGACTGATGTTTCCGAACCGACGTGGCGTGCCTTTTCTTGCTTGAATAGTTCAATTCACAATTCAACGACAATATTTGGAAGGCACCTTCGCCAGTACAACAATGCAATAATCTTCCTCATCCGTGCCATCCGTGTAATCCGTGGTAGAAAAACAATATAGCGGCGGCTAACTCAAGAGCGCAGTCGCGTTCCCGCCCTGTATCTGCTCCAGTGTTTCATCGGTCAAAGCGGATTCCTTCAACTTGAACAGGGAAGACTCAAAATAGAAAAAGGGCGCATACGACCCGAACACCAGCCGGTCCAGCGATATCTGCTTCGACATCGCATCGATGCCCGCGATGCCTTCGAGCCAGGCGATATCAAACCACACCTGCTTCGTCGCCACAAGCTTGTCGATCACTTCGCCGCGAGCCGCGCGGAAAGCATTCAACAGGACAAGGCGCAACCCAGGCACGGAAACAACCACCTCCGCCAACTGTGCAATGTCCACATGGGGCACTTGCATCAGCGGATGCATCATGCGCTCGTCTTCCATCGTTACCACAAGCTGCACCACCAATTTCGCGGCTGCCGCCTGCTCCAGCAGCGCCTTGAAGCGTGCGTCATCGAGCGTGTAGCCATGATAGTTCGGGTGAAGGCGGATGCCCTTCATTCGGTGGATCTCCCCGCAACGACGTAAGTCCTCCTCCCACGCGGGGAGCACGGGATTCACGGAACCAAAGGGCACGAGCACGCCATTGTCGTACACTCGGCAGGCTTCCACAAGGCGCTCGTTTGCGGCGGCGATGTCCTTGTGCAGGATGCCCTCGAAAGAGCCCGTCCAGGCCTGCTCGACACCGTAGTGGCTGAGCTTGGCGAGGAGGGCATCGACGGAGTCTTCCGGTAAGCGACGAAAGGGCCATTGGCCAATATAGGTGTTGGTGTCTATGAACATAAGGTCGAGTTTCTGAGCCAGGGGAAATAGCGCGCCAAGAGAATGTGGCACAGGCGTCCCGCCTGTGATTCACAGCCGGGACGGCTGTGCCACCTTCTTCCTTTAGTCCAACTACTATCCAACGGAAATTCCCTTCGCATCCAATATCGGCTTTAAGATCCGCTTCAGATTTCCCGCCAGCACCAGTTCCTTCTCGCTCTCGCTGATACGCGCTCCCAGAACCTTGGCAAGTTGCGATCCAAAACTCCTACCAGGAATATCACTGCCATAGATCACACGCGCCGCGCCCAACTCCTTCACCGCCATCTCGGTGTAGCCCGCCGTGGGATCGCCGCCCGCGAGGTCCGCGTAGATGTTTTTATAAGGCCGAATCGCCCGCACCCCCAGTTCCCAATCGCCGCCCGTGTGGCCGCAGATGAAGGTCACGTCTGGATGGCGCGCCGCCAGGCGCGTAAGGTCAATCGCGGTGGATTCGCCGGGCAGGTTGCCGGTGATCTTTTGCCAGGTGTGCTGGAAGACCGGTGCCTTCAACTCGCCCGCGCGTTTCACGATGGCGTCCGTCTCGGGCGTGTCGCAGTTCTGCGCGACCCACAACTTAATCGCGACCATCGGTCCCTTGGCCACGCAGCGCTCCAGCTCGGCGAGGCTCAACTCCAGGTGCGCGGGACTCAAGTAGACCCAGCCATAGACCCGATCGGGCCAGGCGAGACTCGCCTCCAGCACTTCGTCGTTGGCATGCTTCAACTGCTCCGCCGCGGGCTCGGTGTGAAAAGCCGTGCCCATGTAGATGCACAACTTGCTCACGCCCATACGATCCGCCACCTCCAGCATCTTCCCCACGCGCTCCGCCGGCGTGCCGCTGTAGGCGTTGATGTGGCAGTGCCCGTCCCAGATCTCCATCAGTTTCCTTTCGGCAGGAGCGGGCGGTTATGCGGAATCTCCGCCCCAAAATCGCCCAGGCTGGTCCAGTAAAGGTGCTTGTTGAGGTCGACCTCCGCCACGGTGATGGTCCCCCACTCTTCCGCGCGCGCGATAACGTCCCCCTCGCGATCAAATACACCCGTTACCATCCAACCGTAACTCTTGTCTGTATAGCTGCTGCTCACCACGTACACATGATTCTCGCAGGCCCGCGCCGCCGCAAGCAGGGGGTTGCAGCCCGCCACGGGAAAGGCGATCACCTCCGCGCCGTTGTTGCTGAGCTGGCGCGCGACTTCGGGAAAAAATCCGTCGTAGCAAATCATCATGCCGACCTTACCGAAGCTCGTGTCAAAGACGGGATACTCATGGCCGGGCGTGATGCCCATGTCGATCTCGGTGCGCGGCAGGGTCACCTTGCGATACTTACCCACCAGGCCTCCCTGGGGATCGATGAGCACCGACGTGTTGTAGAGCAAGTGATCCACGCGCTCCACCAGGCCAGCGACGAGGTACATGCCGTGTTCTTTCGCGAGGCCACCAAAGTACTCCGTGGAGGGACCGGGAATAGGCTCACCCACATCGAAGTAGCTCAGGCCATTGCCCGCGCAAGTGAGGGCTTCGGGCAACACCATGAGGGTCGCCTTCTGCTTCGCGGCTTCCGCGATGAAAGGCGCGAACTGCTGGCAGTTGTCCATGGCGGTCTTGCCGCCGCTCGGATTGTAGTGCACCGTGGCCAGGCGCACGATGCGCGGCTCGGGCGGCGCGCTCTTTTCAAAAGAAACAGCACCCCACTCCACCTTCGCGTTGGGCGCCCAGCGAAAGTGCAACTCCACGATGGCCTTCGTCGCCTCTGGCGGCACAAGAAGGATGTCGCTTACTTCCGTCCAGCCTTCGGCGCTCGTCTCGCGATCCTTCGGATACTCCGGCTCGGCCACGGGCGGATTGGCCCCGTCGAAAGTCTTCGCACCTTTGAAGTCGTGGCGCACGATCTGATCCTGCGCGCCGCGCCACTGCACCCGTGCGAGCGCGGATCGCCGGGGCGATTCCACGTTGGTCAATTTGCGCAGGGCGTGAAAGCTATAGTACTGGCCGCCCTCCACGTCGAAGTTCTTCACCCAGCGCCCGTCGAGACCCTCGCGCTCGTCCGACTCGATAATGAAGGCGCCCTTGCCATCGGGACCGCCGGCGGGGTCATAGTCAAAGGCGGGACGGGTCCCCTCCCGCACATCCACGGGGGCCCATCCCTCCGGCGCAGCCGCGAGGGCTGCGGTCGCGCCCAAAAGGGCGATTATGCAAAGTAGCGCATTCCAATATCGAGTTTGCATCGATGCCATAGCTCCTGTGCCCGACGTGTTCAAGCATCCACTATACAATGTGACACGGAACACTTCCAAACCTAAGCCCCGGCGCAAAGGCAACAAAAAAGCCTGCCCGAAGCCCTCTGGACTTCGAACAGGCCCAACCTGGTCTAAACCCGGGAACTAGAGCGCGGGAGACCCCGTCTCGCCGGTCCGAATGCGGACCGCCTCTTCGACAGGAAGCACAAAAATCTTACCGTCACCAATTTTGCCGGAATTGGCCGTATCCATAATCGCCTTGATGGCCCGTTCCAGGTGATCATCGTCCACAACGATTTCAATCTTGACCTTGGGCTGAAATTCCACGACGTATTCCGCGCCGCGATATACTTCCTTGTGGCCCTTCTGCCGCCCAAAGCCCTTTACTTCGGAGACAGTAAGCCCTTGACAGCCGATAACGCTCAGGGCGTCCTTCACGTCAGTCAGTTTCGACGGTTTAATAATTGCTTCTATCTTCTTCATTTTATTGTCTCCATTGCCTGAACCCAAACCGAGATACTACAGATCGTAGCCCACTTCGCCGTGCTCGGAAATATCCAATCCAACTTCTTCGCCTTCCGCGTCTATCCGCAGACCAATTACTTTGTCCACGAACTTAAGTATAAGGTAGGAAACGACGAGTGCATAGATAATTGTGAAGAACGACGCAAAGGACTGAACGCCCACCTGTCGGAGTATGTTCAGATCGCTCACCCACCCGCCGAAAGTCCCCGACCCGAGCACCCCGACCAGCAGTGTGCCCACAAGACCGCCACCGCCGTGTACACCCACTACATCGAGGGCGTCGTCATAGCCAAACTTGTGCTTGAGCCAGGTGGCGGCCCAATAACAGAAGATTCCCGATGTCAGGCCAATCACCACCGCGCCGAACGGCCCGACCGAACCCGAGGCCGGCGTGATCGCGGCCAGCCCCGCTATGGCGCCCGTCGCGAAACCAAGTGCGCTCGTCTTCCCATTCTTAACCCGCTCAATCACCGCCCAGACGAGTCCCGCTACGCACGGAGAAATCTGCGTCACCAATACCGCCATCGCCGCCTGCCCGCTGGCCTGCAGGGCACTTCCCCCGTTAAAGCCAAACCAGCCCACCCACAGCATGGCCGTACCGCCCATCGTCATCGTAAGGCTGTGGGGCATCATGGGTACTTTGCCATAGCCCTTGCGCGGTCCAACCAGAATTGCCGCAACCAGTGCCGCAGCCGCCGCGGTCAAGTGCACAACAATGCCGCCGGCGAAGTCGATCGTGCCCAGGTCAGCAAGAAAAGCGCCCGGACCGCCCCAAACCATGTGACAAATGGGCAGATAGACCAGCACCACCCACATCACCGTAAAAAGCAGCACGGCGGAAAACTTCATCCGCTCCGCGAATGCGCCGATGATCAATCCCGGCGTGATGATTGCAAAAGTCATCTGAAATACAACAAAGAGCGCTTCGGGAATGGTGCCGCGCAGAGAATCGGGCGTAACCCCGGAGAGAAAGAGTCTGTCCAGGCCCCCGATAAAGGCATGCAACCCACGGTTCCCTTCGGCCATTCCTGCGCTGCTAAAGGCCAGACTGTACCCGAAGGCCACCCAGATCACGCTCACCACGGCGGTGATCAGGAAACACTGGAGAAACAGCGACAGGACGTTCTTTGTGCGGACCAGTCCGCCATAGAACATGGCCAGTCCTGGAATCATCATGAACAGCACCAACGCCGACGCCACAAGGATCCACGCCGTGTCGCCTCCCTGAAGCGTGTCCTGTGCGCGCGCCAACGAGGGGACCAGAAGGGTAAGCCCGGGCAGGGCCAGCCAGGCGGATCGGCGAAAATAGCCGTAGAACTGCATGCGTCTCTCCTTTGGGGCGCAAAAAGACACACCCCACCCATTGCCAGAAAGTATTTCTCAAAGGCAGACGCTAAGAATGCGCTTCCCAAAAGCGCAACCTGTACACAGCATTATGGCAACTCCACTGCAGATAGCCCCACCTACTCAAATTGCCAATCCAACCGTCTGCCTTCTCGACTCCGCGCGCATTATACAGACCCACGACAACAAAGCAAACTGCGCATTTCGCTACGCCTCAGCGAGGTGTCGCAACGCCTGAAACGCCCGGCCTCGCTCCAACCCGAAGCGGCCCCCGATCGCTACCAGGCTTACGAACACGAGTTCCCGGGGAAAGCTGATTTGAGAAAGAGCGCCGCTGTCGTCGATTCCAATGCCGGGCAGGCCGGGATTGAACATCGATCTCCCACTCACGCCCAGCTCTTCCGCTGCCGCCAAACCTTCGCGAATGCCTCACGGCGCGCGCCAGTTGAACCGCATCAACTTCGCGCCATCGCCAAAGTAGATCCCGTGATCGTCGATGGCGAAGCCGCAGCGGATATCGCCGGGATATTCCGCGATAACCTCCGCCGCGTAGCTCATCGGATCCACGCGGAAAACCTTCTTGCCCGAGAGGCCATAGAGCATCCCATCCTTCCACGGGCGCAGCGACATGTCGTGCACGTTGCCCACACCGAGTTTGGCCGTGTGGATAATTGCATCCGCGTCCAGATCATGCACAAAGAGCATGTCCTCGCCGCTGATGCCGTAGAGTTTTCGGCCCACGATACACATCGCGCGAATCGCCCCATCTCCCGGCACCACGACGCGTTCGAATTTCAGTGCCTTCGTTGCGGGATCAAAAGCAAAGAATTTCGCCTCCTTTTCCGACGGCGTAGTCCCACCGCCGCCCACGATGCTGGTCCCGCCAAAGACGAGTCCAGTCGTGGAATCAAAGGCCAGCGCGGTGATCGATTGATTCTTCACAAGTTGGGGATAGTTCTCCACCAGGGTGTCCGATTCCGGATCCCACACACCCAGGGAGCCACCCAGCACGCCATACTCCGGGAAGCTGCCGATGTAGATCTTCTCCTCGGGGCCGTGAATCATCGCCCGGGGCCGCAGGTGCCCCGGCCCAATATTGCCAAAGCCCTGGGGGTTGTTCGTCTTCTCGCGACCGTAGTTCCACGGCTGCGTCGGATCCCATTTCGAGAGGAAAGAGCCGGGGTAGGCGCAAACGTAAAGCAGGCCGTGGTGATCGAGCATGCTGTAAATCTCGCCGCCGACCTCGGTGGGGTTGCCGGGATTTTCCAGCGCGCCCGTGGCCGGGTCATAGTGAAAGAGCTCGTTGGGCATCCAGGTGCCGCCGTAGATGCGGCCGAGGGGGCCATTCTCCACCATGAACACGCCCGAGCCCGAGCCCTTGTAGTCGAAGGTTCGCTTCTCCACCGTACCGTCCGACGCAATAAGCTCATAGGTCCGGTCGATGGTCACATTCGCCACGCGTCGGCCATCTTTCAGCGTCTGCTGATTTACCGCAGCGGCCGGGGTCTGCGCCACGTGCACGCCATCCTCTTCTACGACCAGCACCGCGGAACCCTGCTGCGGCACCCCCGCCGCGTCGGGCGTCATGGTGATGGCGTTGATGTAAATCTTGCCATCCACGCCCTTGTACATCCCCGCGAAGGTCTGCTTCTCGTGGGCGCGATATTCCTCGGGGAGGATGGATTCGTGCGTCCCTGTCGCAGGGTCGAAGCGCACGATATTCGCACGACCATAACCGATCGCGACGTAGAGCTTGCCATCGGGCCCCGTCAAGATCTCACGGCTGTATTGCTGCGTGGCATCAACCACACCGTGGTCCGCCAGCGCGCCCGTTGCTGGATCGTAGGACACCACCTTCGCGCCGGGAAAAGTGCAGCCATAGATCTTCTTGTCCGGGCCCGTGGTGAACATCCACAAATACGACTCCGACTCCGCCGGTCGCCCCACCACCTGGATCGCTTTCTCCGGCGCCTTCGGATCGAAAACCAGAATCTGGCCGCTGTCACCGGGGTCGGGACCTTCATGCGTTCCCAGATAGATCCGCTCATCCGGTCCAACCATAAAGCCCCAGGCCCCCGTACCCACGGGCGACTGAAACTGCTCGGACGCGCCGGTATCTGGATCGATGGCGACGAGAAAGAGCTTGCCACCTTCCTGACGGAAGTTAATATAGATCCGCTCGGAACCCGGCGCAGGTCCTGGCCCCACAATGGTGCCCATCAGCCCCGCCTTCATCACGGGGATGCCGATCTCCTCAAAAACGGGTTCGGCCTGGGCGAAGGTACCCGTGGCGGCGATGATAACTATCAAAGCAACAATACATATAGTGCGGCAGAAGCGATTCATAAATACTTCGATTCCTTCCGGGAAGTGGGCTGCTTATAGGAAGTCGCACGATAGCAGAACGGGCAAGTGCCGAGCCACCCGATGCAGACCCACCCCCGATGCAGACCCATCTACAAGTGGGGTTTCATTGTGTGGGGGCTGCCAACAGGCCGGGCGAAAGAACTTCCCACAGATTCTCACAGATCTGCACAGATCAGAAGTCGTTGCGCAACGGAAACGTCTGGGGTTCGGGACGTATTTTCTCCCTATCTGTGAAGACCTGTGAGGATCTGTGGGAAACTATTTTCAACTTGAACTGATCACACGTGGACCATGATTTTGGGGAGAGCAACTGGTACCATGACAACCTGCACGTCCCGAGCGCCGGACGTGCCGTCACGATAAGGAAGCCACGATGCATTTCCACTACCGACTCCTGTTCGCCCTATTTGTCCTCGCCCTCGCCGCGATGCCTCCCGCACCCGCCCAAGTCCCCGAACCGCCCCAAAGCCCCGGCCCGGAGGCATGGCCTTTCCTGACCGATCTCGCCGCGCCAATCGAGTGGCGCTTTCACTGGACCCGCGAAACGCCGCAGACTGGCGAGGTCTCGTTGCACGGCGGCGTGCGCGTGGAAGCGAGCTTTCCCGATCCCGATGGCGTGCTGGAAGCGGCCTATCAGGATTTCGACGCGTTCTTCACGGCGGCATCCATTCCCCGGGATGGCGGCTATCGGATTGTGACCGAGCAGCTACCCGCCAATACCTTCGAATCCTTCCAAATCACCGTAACCGAGACGGAGTGCCGCATTCAGGCGAACGACACCGAGGGGATCCGGCGCGGTATCTTCTATCTGGAGGATGAACTACTCCGCGCGGAGGGCCCCTTCTTGAAGCCCGGTGTGACCCAGCGCAAGCCATTCATCCGCAACCGCATTTCCCGCTGCTTCTTCGGCCCCATCAAGCGCGAGCCAAAGTTTAAAGACGAGCTGATGGACGCGGTGGACTATTACCCTGACAATTACCTCAATAAAATCGCCCACGACGGCGTGAACGGTCTCTGGCTTACTATTGAGTTCAAGGACATCGTCAAAACCACCCTCACGCCCGTCGTAGATCCCGGCCGAGAGCAGCGCCTGGAGAAGTTGCGCGCCACGGTCACGAAATGTCGCCGCTATGGCATCGAGGTGTTCCTCTTCAGCATCGAGCCTCGCGTGATGGACCCGGATCATCCGCTGTTGCTGGCTCACCCCGAAATCGGCTCCAAGACACCCGGAACGGGACGCCTCTTCTGCCCTTTCCCGGAGGCGGGACAAAAATACCTCTATGAAGCCATGAACGACATCTTCACCCAGGTGCCCGGCCTCGGCGGGCTGATCAACATCAGCTTTGGCGAGCGCTCCACCACGTGCCTGAGCGGCGCGGACGAACAGTGGAAGTTGCTGTGCCCCACCTGCTCGACCAAGTCGCCCGGCGAGATTCTGAAGGCTTCCCTCGCTGCGATGGAGCGGGGCATGCACACGGCCAATCCGAAGGCGCAATTTATTTCCTGGCTCTACGTGCCGGAGAACGGCACAGGCCCGCAACGCGATCTCACCCCTCTGCGCGACATGGCAAAGCACACGCCGCCCGGCGTTATCTGCCAGATCAACTTTGAGTCCGGTGGCGAAAGGGAGCAACTGGGCAAAGCGCGCCACGTGGGCGACTACTGGCTTTCCTACATCGGCCCGAGCGCGGTGTACCTCGACGTTGCGGCGGGCGTTGCTGAGAGTGAAGGCGAACTGGGCGCGAAGCTCCAGGCCTGCAACTCTTTTGAAATCTCCACGGTGCCCCATGTACCCGTGCCCGGCAATCTCTATCAGAAGTACGCCGAGATGCGCCGCCTCGGCGTCGCTTCAGTGATGCAATGCTGGTACATTGGGAGCCTCCCCTCGGTCATGAACCGCGCGGCGGCCAGCGAACTCACCTTTGCGCCGGAAGGGCAGACTGAGGACGATTTCCTCCTCCGTCTGGCGCAGCGGGATTGGGGTGCGCAGCATGCACCCACTGTTGTGCACGCCTGGAAGCTCTTCGCCGGTGCCTACAGCAACTACCCCCTCACGAACGCCATCCAATACTACGGCCCCATGCACGACGGCATCGGCTGGCCCCTGCACTTGAAGCCCGTGCACAAGAACCTGTCGCCCGTGTGGAAGCTCGAGTACCCGCCCAGCGGCGACCGCATAGGCGAGTGCTTTTCCGGCTCGCACTCCCTTGCGGAAATGCTCGAACTGTGCGGGCGAATGTCCGATGGTTGGCAGGACGGTCTGAAGGTACTGCGCACGTTGACGCCGCAATTTGAGAGCGATCCCAACCGGCTCCTCGATCTCGCGAACGCCGAGGCCCTCGGCATCCACTTTCGCACGGGCTACAACATCCTCCGATTCTACGAGCTCCGCGAGCGTTTGCTTTACGGCGGTGCCGAAGGGGCCACGGGCCTGTTGGAGGAGCTCCGCGCCATCACGAACGAAGAAATCGAAAACACGGTGGCTATGGTCGCACTATGCGCACAGAATCCCTACCTCGGCTTTCAAGCGGAAGCGGAAGGCTACAAATACTTCCCCGAGCGCCTCCAATGGCGCGAGGCGCGACTCCGGGAGATGCTGGCAACGGAGTTTGTGGAGGCTGACCGGGCAATCGCGGCCGGTAAACCGATATTCCCTGAAATGACAGGCCTCGCTGAAAGTCCCCTCCACTACACGGCGGTGAAAGCTGCGCCCGACTTTGGCGCGCAGTGGAAGAGCGATGTGGCGTGGAACGCGATCACGAAAATAGTCCAGGGCCCGCACGAACCCGCATGGTCGTGGAAGGCGACTCACGACGACAGCGCGATCTACGTGAATGTCGTGTCTGACGCCTCGCCCGACTGGCGGCCCGTCGCGGCGGTCCTGCACCTCGAACCCACGCACTTCTATCCGCGCCGCACCTTCCGCGCCGACCCCAACGGCAAGCGCAATCTCCGCACCGTCTGGCTCGGGCCCGATGCCGACTGGGAAGCCGCGTGTGACATCATCGACGGCCAACAGCACTTCCGCTTCCGCATTCCCCTGGAGTCTTTCGAAGGCGAGGCCGATCCGGCACGTCCAATGCGCATAAACGTCGAGTTGACGTTCCTCTCTACAGACAACAAATCCCAGATGATCCGCACCTGGGCCCCAGCCGCCGAAACAGGGGTGCTGCCCCGTCTGGGCTATGGCAACGCGAACCCGGCGGAGATGGGATGGCTGGTGAGAGAACGGTGAATTACAATCCCTATTCTGAATAAAACATTCTAAATTCCCTATTCCCCCATCGCCCTCAAATCATCAAAATCAAAGTGCTGCAAAAAACCAAAGCCGAACAAACTCGGCGAGTCGGTGTACTTCCCTCGCGATTCCATGAACTCGACAAGCGAGCCCGGCATCTCCGTGGACTCCACGGCATCCACCAGTCCCGGGTGGAGCGCGTCTACGACGAGAGCAATGAGTCCGCTCTCCGAACCCGCCGTATGCAGCGTGATCGTCCTCGCCGCCTTCGCCATGCGAAACCATTCGCAGACTGCGGCCACCTGGGCCGCCTGAATGGCCAGGGCGCGCTCGTTCGTCGCGTTCACGATCATGGGATACTGATAGGACCCCGCGCCGCCCGCGAGATTGCCCCGCTGCGCGAAGGGCGCCACCGCGACGGCCTGCTTGCCTGAGTCGCTGAGTGGTTTGCACAGCGCCGATGCCCCTTTGAAGCCTTCGTCGTTCAGCACCAGATGCACTTCTGTTGTATCCGCACCCGCCGGTGTGAAACCTGCCGCGGGTATGGTCCAGTCGGCGCTCTTGAGGCGATAAACCGTGGCGACCGCCTTGCCCTCGACTTCCAGGTCGTTCTCTACCGTCATGAGATTGACGGGGACATAGCCGATCAATTCGCCTAAGACCTTGGCCTGTTCCCGCTTCCAGGCCTCCCGCTCCGCACCCGTCGCCGGAATCGTCGGACGCGTGATGGCCTTCGCCGTGGCAATGCCGAGGGATACGACGCTCACGTTTTCCGCCGGAACACCAACCTTTAATTGTTCGTCGGTGAGCAATTCGCCCTCCACCGAAAGCTCCTCGGGCGTCCACTCCGCTTCGGGCACCAGGTGCTGATCGATGAATTTATAGAACTGAAGCCGATTATCGAGATCGTAATTGTGTGTGCCCGGATCTTCGTTGATGTGGAAATCGAAGTTGGATGACGCACCATACAACGCATAGACCGGTCGCACCGGATCGAGAATGGCGGGTAAGGTCCGCGCGGCCTGAAAGCAGCACTCGTCCTGGGCGTTGTAGATCAGCAGGGTGGGCCGTGGCGCGAAGAGCGCCGTCAGGTGGGTGTAGTCCGCCACGGTCAGCATGTTGCTAGGAACCTGCTCGATATCGCCGATGTCCGCGCCATTATCGATGCGCACGCCCATAGCGCCGTGGCCCGCGACGGGCACGATCACCGACACGCGCTCGTCCAGCGCACTCATCAGCGCCGTCTGCCAGCCGCCGCCGGAGAGGCCCGTCATACCAATGCGGTTTTTATCGGCCCGAGGATGGGCCTGAAGCACATCCAGCGCGCGCGACAGGGACAGATAGAAAAGCGAAACGCCGCTCACGCCAGCCGCATCGAGATAGGCGATGCGTTCGTGAGAATATTCCACTCCACCGAGTTCGCCCATCCCGATCCACTCCGGGTGAATGTTCAGCACCCCGCGCTTGGCCAGGTTGATGCAGCGCGTTTGCTCCTCGGGGCGCCATTTACCTTCGGCGTAATGCCCGTTCACATTCAGCACCGTCGGCAGCCCTGTCGTATCGCCGTCGGGCTCGTACATAAGCGCCGGATTCCAGAAGCCCGGAACGACCTCGTAGAGCAGCTTGCGGACGCGATAGCCCTTGCCGGTTTCGATGTCTTCCGTCCATCGGACCTGCACTTCACCGGAAGTCCACGCCTCGGGAACGCCCCTGAGCGCCACTTCGCTCAAGAATTTCGCGCGAAGCTCGGTAGCCTGAGCCTCCCAGGCTTCGCGGGACTCAGGCACCACGAGCGCGGGCACCTTCGGGTGGAGATAGCGTTTGATTTCGGCACCCGCTACGTCTTCCGGGACAGCGGCGCGGACAAGGGCGTCTTCCATATTTGCGGCACCCGTAAGGCTGGCGGCGGCAAGGGCGAGAGCGGCAATAAAGGTCATGGCGATTCTCCTGGCAGATTAAGCCGTGCGATCAAAAGATACGCGGAGTAGTATGGGGAAAAACGCGCAGAGAGGCAAGCGGATAGATGCTGGAACGCAGGCATCCCAAAGAGTACCAGTCGTGCCACGCGATCCGCCCGAAAGGGCGGTTCGTGTGCCCTCGGCGAAGTGATCGTGTTGCGCCAGCACTATCCCGGCCGACCCTTTTGCACCACATCTACAGCGGCGATGGGAAATGAAAGCGCCCAATTCAAAGACCGAGGCGAGCCCGCCGACCACTCGCGGAGCCCTTCACGGTCTGCGTATTCGAGGCTCAAAGCACACGAACCGCCCTTTCGGGCGGATCGCGTGGCACGCTTGGAATGCCCGGTTATACTAACGTAGCCGAGCGACGCTCTAACGCCTCGCTCCCGCCAGCTTCCCGACAAACACATCCCGCGCCTGGCGCTGCAATGCAATCGCGGCAGCCTTTCCCTCTTCGGGCGACGCTTCCAACTTCACAATCCGCTCGTTGATCCAGTCAATGAAAAACTGCAGCGCCTCGGCCTTTGGTTTGAAGGGCATACCCTTGACCTCCACATAATACGGCGCTGTGGAGGCAATCCGGAAAGTCGTGGGATTCGACCCCAGCGCTCGAATCAAAAACCAGCCGCTTTTCTCGACCATTAATGTAATTCTCCCATCCGCCGCCAGTTCCTTCGGCGTCTTCTCCACCACCACCTCACCATTCATCACCACCTGCACGATCGACACCGGCTCCGCGCCGAGCAAGGCGGCCTGCGCGTTCAGCACAGCGCCCGCTTCCACCTGAAATACATGTCCCGGCTGTTCCCCCTCCACCGTGACATCGAGCAGCGGGCCATTGGTCACCATCGTGCGCCCCGCGCGGAGACCATCCCACCACGCGCCATAGTTCAGCCTGTCCCCGAGGTACACATAGACGCGGTTGTAACCCACGGGGCTCTTCAGCACGCCCGAAGCGCTCCCGGCAGAAGGCGGAATGCGGTAGCCCGCGTTCAGCACCTGATAGTAAATGTGCTGCGTCCAGAAGCCATTGCCCAGCGGCGAGGGGAAGTCCTCTTTCGGCCGCGCCTTGCCCCAGGCCTCGTTGTCCATGATCTCGCCAAGCTGCATGTGATTGTTCACAATGCCGATGGTATGAATTCGGTCCAGAGCAAGTGCCGCAGGCATGTCCCACCAGAAGGGCTTTTCCATGTCGATGTGCGCGCCTGCCGCGAACCCCTTTTCGGCGAACTCCAGCGCGGAGGGCGTCTCCCGACCCGCCTGAGTCACGTCCATGGGCGGCGCATTGAAATACATGAATGCCCCGCCGCCCCGCTCATCCTCTCCACCGAGCAGGTAAATAAAGCGATTGTCCGGCAGCGCCTGCAAGGGATTTTCCGGCAGGGGCTCGCTGAGCCAGGGATTCGTCTTGTTCCACCAGGTGATCACCGGCGCCACATGCAGGTCCTCCGCGCGGATAAGCAGGGGCACCTCCTCCACAGGCCGATGGATATGGGTCTCGCCGGACCACCAGCCCAGTGCCGACATATCCACGATGCGCCCCAAGGTGACCGCTTCGACTCGGCTCTCGCCGGCCTCAATGGCCAGCGTCCCTTCCCGCGACTCAAACTCCGGCCCGCGCGCGACCTTGTATCGATAGGCACCCGGCACTACCTCAAAGGTCGCCTCCCCCTCGCAGGTGACGTGGTCATGCCACCAGGACAGCGTCGGGTGTTTCACCCGGGCACCGGCCCCGTCCCAAAGGTGAATCCGGCATGGCACGAATTCGCCCGAGTCGGCGGAGCGCACCTCGAACTTCAGGGATTCGGTATGCGCGGCAGATACCCAGCAAGACAGCAGAATCAGGAATGTCACTCTCATAATATTCGCCACTCCCATAAGTTGTACCTGTCGGCTTTTCGGACTACGGCCCGAGAGCATCCAGCGATAGCAATACGTCCATTGCCGCCTGTGTCACGGGCCATTTCGCATTCATCTTAATGAACTCTACATGCCCATCCGCAAACACGACATTACTGCCGCCGGGAATATGCGCGAAGGGACGTTCTGTGAGCAATGGGATTTCGGAAAGCTCAGGGCGTGCAGCAATGGATTCCCGTGTGATCCGGGGCAGGCTCGCAGCACCTGCGACCGGGAGTTCGCTTTCGAATGTCCCGCCTTCCGCGATAACCTCCCGATAGGCCGCGGCGAAGCGTTCCAAATCCATCTGGTTGCGGATCTCATACCCGAGGTAGAAGTAAGTGTGGTCGTCGATGGCTGTTTCGGGCGTGGGGCTGGCAGGCACCGCTTCTGATTCCGGGCAGTAAAACAGTGAGAGATCGGTCAAGATATCGGGATAGATACGGATAACCTCGTCCGGTGCATTGGAAAACATGAGCCGGCCGGGCGTATTGGACAGGGGCGGCGCAAGATGAGCCGGATGCTCTGACGCATAAATGGCGACCACCAGTCCAATCTGTTTAAGATTGTTCTGACATTGTGCGCGTATGGGAACGGCACCGCCGTGATCGGGGGCAAGCGAAGCACCGAAGCATCCTCCAACACCTCCGGCGAGCACTACAATCAGCAGCGCGTTTCCAATGCCGTAGGTTCGAATCGCGCTTCGCGCGGCTACCAGGAGCATCGCCCCACCCGCAATAACAAACGCCAGGAAGTAGCCTACCCCGTGAACGTGCTCGCCCGACAGCGCCACAAGCCCTGTGGCCAACAACATACCCCCGAAGGCAATAACAAAGCTGGCGGATAGGCAGCCGAACACGGATCGCGCATTGTCGCTACGCGGGCCTTGAACTTCTTCCGGTGCGTGTTCCATCGGTCGCCTCTCCAATCGGTAGCACAAGTAGAAGTGCGTGTTTTAGCCCGATCACCCTATAATACGTGATCCTAAAACGTAAGTTCCCGCTACTTCTTCTTTACCTTTGCGCCTTCGCGCCTCAGCGTGCACAATAATGGATTCCGAAATGTAATAGCACGCAAAGGCGCAGAGGCGCAAAGGGAGAAAAGAACCTTGAACCATCGAATTGGTCTTATCACACTCTTCGTCATCGCCCTCCTCGCTTTCCCACCCGCGACCGTTGCCCACGACGACGCCCACGGCCCCCTCGTGCCCGTATCCCCCGAGGCCGAGGCGCTCATCCACACGGCCTCCGGCGCATCGGCTGCTGGCATGCCCGCCGTGGCCGAAGGCGCACAATCGGCCCTGCTGAACCTGCGCGTGATCGATTCGGCCACCGGCGAGCCCACCTTTTGCCGCGTGAACGTCATCGGGCCGGACGGCAATTACTACGAACCGGAAGCCCACGCCCAGCAACCCTGGAGCCTCCAGCGTCTCGGCAACCGCAAGGAGAAGGGCCCCTTCCGCTACTACGGCTGGTTTTTCTATTGCGACGGCGAAGAGTCCGTGCGCGTGCCCGCCGGGGATTGCACCATCGAGGTGTGGAAGGGTTTTGAATATCGCCCCGTACGTCAGACGGTCTCAATCGCGACTGAGAGTGCGCAAGATGTCACTATCACGCTGGAACGCACGCTGGACATGGCGGCGCAAGGCTGGTACTCGGGTGATCCCCACATTCACCTGAATCGACGCGACAATACTGACCTCGAGCGCGCACTCGACCTCTCGGCGGCGGAGGACATCCGCTATGGCTTCCTTCTGGGCATGAACGATCCGAAGCAGTTTAACGGTGTAATGGCGGATCAGGAATGGCCCCAGTTGCAGGGCATGGGCGATGCATCGGTGCTGCAGCGCGGGAATCATGTGGTCAGTTCGGGCTTTGAGTATCGAAACATCACGTTCGGCCACATCCTTCTCCTCATGGCGGACGAACTTCTCTTCAAAGATCAGGTGCTCGCGGTCAATGAATGGCCCACCTTCGCCGAAGTCGCCAAAGAAGTCCACAACCTCAACGGAAAAGCCTTTCACGCCCACGGGGGCTACGAAAAGGAGATTTATGCGGACTACATCCCCGGCGCGACGGACGGCGTGGAACTCCTGCAGTTCGCCATCTATCGCGGCATTGGCCTGGAGGGCTGGTACCACATCCTCAATGCGGGCTACCGCTTTCCCTCGGTAGGTGCCAGCGATTTCCCCTACTGTCGCGCCCTCGGCGATTGCCGCACCTACGTGCGTCTGGGCGAGGACAAATCTATGCGCGCCTGGACCGACGCCACCGTGGCGGGGCGCAGCTTCATGACCACGGGTCCGATGCTGGATTTCAAGGTGAATGACGCGGGCCCCGGTGACTCGCTCAACCTCGACGCCGACGCGAAGGTGGTCGACGTGTCCCTTTCCGTGCGCTCTGAGGTTGCAACGGTTTCCGATATTGAAATCATCGCGAATGGAACTGTCGCAAAGCACTTCCGCGTTGACCGCAACACAAAGGCCGGCGGCCTGCCCCAGAAGCTCACCTATCAATTCCAGCTCCCCCTGAGCGGCTCCGCCTGGTTCGCGGCGCGGGCCTACGGCGAACAGGTCTCGGGACTCCCCGATGCCGAGGCCCACACCAACCCGATATACGTGCTGCGCGGCGAAGAGCCCATCGCAAACATGGCGTCGGTAAACTGGCTGCTCGCCAGGCTCGACGAACGCATCGCTGAAATCGAGACCATGGACTTTGAGAAAAAGCCTGACGTACTCCAGTACTACCAAGACTGCCGCGCCCTGCTGGCAGCGAGGATGGACGGTTGACGGCGACAATCCTAACCGAGAAAAACAATCCTATCCGTGCCCATCCGTGTAATCCGTGGTCAATGTTTTTCGAGTTGACTACTCGGAAGGCACGTCCGTCACCGGCTTCTCCGCTTCCTGACGCAGATATTCCTCGATAGATACCTCGCCGAAGTACAGGCCCGCAATTACCCCTTCACCTTCCCGCACGCGGATAAGCGCATGAGCGCCCTCCTCCGTTCTACTCTGCCCGCGATAAGCCGCCTCGGCCGCCGGGGCCTGAAATTCGTCCATGTAGTAGCGGTCAAATGGAAGGGTCACCCAGAGAGTTGAATTTCCCGCACCACCGCCATAGGCCTTCACTTTCAGATAATCACCCGACGTCGGCGGGATCAACGTCACGTCCGCAATTTTCGCGAGCCCCTCTTCGTCCACGCGAAGCAGCGCATAGGCCGTTTCAGCGCCGTCAAAGAACATACCGGTCCAGTTCTCAAGCTGCATATCGGGGAAGCTCAGGGCCACATAGCGCCCGCGAAAGGCGTCGTAGGGGTCTACCGGCCCGCAGCGGAATTTGTACGCCACGCCCGACGCCAGCACGTCTTCGCGCGATCCAATCATGATGAAGGGCACGGCCAACTGGGCAAGCGCCATCAGCCCGAAAACAGCCCATTGCATGGTCTTCATGACGCCATCTCCTTCTGCCTTGCGGCACGCCGCGACATCCACAGGTTCGCCCCCAGAAAGCCCATCCCGATAAGGATAAAAGCAACGCCCCGGAACAGGATGCCCATGTCGCTGTCAAAGAATCGAAACGTAAAGAGCAACGCAAGTATGCCCAGTCCGGCGTTCGCCGTGCCCACCCGACCGGACACGATGCCCGCACGCAAGACCGCCACCCCAAGCACAAACAGGTACAGGTTGTAGGCGAAGGTCGCCAGTTCATCCAGATCGAAGGTGGAATCGATACTACACAGGGAGAAAAAGGCGCACGCGAGCGCGGGTGAGATAACCCAGGCCAGACCGTCCCACTCTTTGCGACTTGCACAACGAACCGCCAGAGCCACCACGGCCGCCAGCGCCAACAGGACGAGCGCATAGTCCGCGATGCCGACCCATTCCAGGTAGCGCGCATTGCCCACGCGATAGTGACGGAAGCCGATGTCGTTCCAGCCGAAATCAAAGGTCAGCATCAGCGCCAGGACCACCGTGCCCACGCCGCCGACCAACCGGAAGGGCTGACCCGAGCGCCCCGTCACGGATTCGCGGCCCAGCAGGCAGAACGCTGCAAACATGGCCGTGTAGATCACGATCCACAGCCCCGGCAACACCTTCTCCAGCGAAACACCCAGACCCACGCAAAGATTGAGGCACAGCACCCAGCCGAGGAAGGCATTGCGCGGCGCGGCGCTGTCCCGCCTGTGCTCCAGCCACAGAAAGGGCAGCGCGGCCGACAACAACGCCCAATACCACAGTGCATGCCCGCCCTGATGCTGCGCTTCAATCGCCCAGCCCGTCGCCCCGATGAAATAGAGCATGGCGACGGTCGCGCTGCGGTAAAGGTAGATCAACGGCAGCCCGAGCAGCAGCCACGTGAAAAGAAAGTTCGCCAGATTGCCGGGGATGTGGTAGGTCTGGCCCACCAGCGCAATGCTTGCCCCGATCGACAGCGCGAGGAACGCACTCGCCCCCTCCCGCCAGGCCGTGGAGTCCATGCGCCGCGCCAGTGTCCACGCGGCAATCGCCTGGCCCAGCAGCAGCGGAAGAAAACTCAACACCGCCCGCGCGGGCCTGCCCAGTTCATCCCAGTTGCTCGCCAGCGTCAGGATAATGCCCGAACCAATGAGCAGCGCGCCGAGAATCGCGAGCAGAATCTTCGCCACATTGACGCCGCCCTCCGGGGCAGGCCCATAGTGCTCGCGAAGGCGCGCCGCCGTCTCCGCCGACACCACGCCCGAGGCCACCAGTCCGGGCAGTTCGTCGTACAGCCATCGTATCGATCGTTGGCCCATAACCCTTCTCCCCTCCGGCCAAAACCGGGTAGGGGGTGGCCGACCATCGGCCACCCGCAAGGAAATGATAGCACCAAACTGTTAGATGTGCAACGTTTTTATTTCTTACTTTCCCGCCGGATAATCCGCCCCACCGTCACCCGCAGTGCAACTCGCGCGCCACGCCGCCAGAGCGGCCTTCATGCTGCCAACGCGCTCCGCTTCCGATCCGGCCAGATTCGTCGTCTCGCCCGGGTCCATTTGAAGGTCAAAGAGCAGATCCTCCGCGCCAGACTCGGAAAAGTCCGTCAACAACTTGTAGCGATTGTCGGTCAGCGCCACGGCGGGCGATTCTCGTGTTTCCACGGAACCCGCCTTACCCAGGGTCTCAAAGGCAATGGGCGCGGGGCGCTCCTGGATCCCGTTGCGTATAACCGGGAGCAGGCTGATTCCGTCCAGCGGTCGGCCGTCGGGCAGCGAGAGCCCCAGCACCTCCAGAATCGTGGGCAGGTAATCGCTCGTCACGGCTGGATAATCGGTGATGGTGCCCGCTTTAACCTGCGCGGGCCATTCCAGCAGGCCGGGCACGCGGACGCCCCCTTCAAACAGGCTCCGTTTGCGTCCCCGAAATTGGCCCGCAGACCCCATATAGCGCCCATCCGATGCGTCCCCTTCGGGGCCATTGTCGGAGCAGAAGAAAACGATGGTATTCTCCGCCACGTTGAGTTCGCGCAGCTTCGCCCGGAGCCGCCCGACCTGCTCGTCCATCGCCGCCACCGCCGCGTAGTAGTGGCGCGCCTCTTCGGGATGTTCCGCATAGCGCGCGCGGTACGCCGGCCCGCCCACCACCGGTGCATGGGGCGCGTGAAACCAGATCACCGAAAGGAACGGCTTCTCCGCCGCCACGGCCTCTTCAATGAAGGGTATCGCCTTATCCATGATGATGCGCGAGTCATCCCCCGCCAGCGGCTCTTGGAGATTTTCCCCATTGTGCCAGTAGAGCGCCCGCGTATCCACGACCCCCTTCAACACCGGGTGCAGGCTCTCCACCGCATAGGGGTCCCAGGTGCCCACGGCAAACTCCGTGCTGAACCATTCCGCAAATCCGTTCATCCCCGGCGTGGCATAGTGCTTTTCCGGTTCCCGCGCGGTCTGCCCCGAATACTCGGGCGTCATCGTCCCTAGGTGCCACTTGCCGAAGTGGCCCGTGGCGTAGCCTGCCTCCGAAAGAATCTCCGGCAAGGTAATCTCCTCGGGCTTCATATGGCCGCCATTGGCAAATCGTACGCCGTAGCGGAATGGATGCCTCCCCGTCAGGCAACTGCCCCGCGTGGGACTGCACACCGGCGCGGCCGAATAAAAGCGGTTGAACTTCAGCCCCGCCGAGGCCATGGCGTCGAGGTGGGGTGTCCCGATGACCGTGCCGCCGTTGAAGCCCGGATCGCCCCAGCCGAGGTCGTCGGCCATCAACAAAACGATATTGGGCCGTTCCTCGGCCGCGGAGAGTAGAGCGAAGAACAGAAAAACCAGGAGACCGGCGGCACGAATCGGCATGTGTACGCTCCGAACAAAGGGGCTGGATGAAAGTTCAATACGGCGGAAAGAGTCGCCGGAAGCCATGTAACAATACCACTGCCAGAAAAAACAAGTTGCGCAAGAGCTGATCCGACTGAGATGGAATGCGGCACTTGAGGCTATTTGCAGCAAGTCGACCGGCGTTATGCCGATGCCGGTTCAAGCGTGAAAGAGTTTTTCAAGCAGAACTTACATTCCATAGGCTCGCAAGAATTCGGTGTACATGGACTTGCGAACCAAGAATTCCACGGAGAACT
Source organism: Candidatus Hydrogenedentales bacterium (assembly GCA_942492815.1). Classification (GTDB taxonomy): domain Bacteria; phylum Hydrogenedentota; class Hydrogenedentia; order Hydrogenedentales; family JAEUWI01; genus JAEUWI01. The sequence continues at coordinate 3,170,252 of OW818658.1, forward strand.
TTCCGTGAAATTCCGTGCCCTTCCGTGGTCAATAAAGAATCTGGACCACGGAAGGGCACGGAACCACACGGAAGAATACATGTTCAAGCCAGTATGAGTTAATACATGCACTGCAAGCACAACCGACGCATTTAAGATTTGCGCCTACTCGCGGTTCCGTTACCTTGGCTGCCGCCACCGGCTGCCCCAAGAGTATTCGTGTCCATTCGTAGATGCGCAAACTCGTTGGCACCAGGTGAGTACTCAAGAGTTGTCATAAATTCCAGAAAAGTTGTTCCCAATTGCAACCAAATGGTAGCATGCCGCGTCCAATCGGTTAACCTCGGAGTTCAGCCATGTCCAACATAAACGCTATCGATCCGTCTAAAGATCGGGTCCAGTCCATCGACCAGTTTCGCGGCTATGCCATTTTCGGCATGATGCTGGTCAACTTCTTCGGCCACTACGGCACCAAATGGGTGGATGCGCTGAGCATTGAAGGGCTTAAATCTCCCCTGAAGTTTATCTTCGGCGAGCAGCTCCACCACCACAACCATTACATGACCTACGCCGACACCATCGCCCCCATCTTCATGTTCGTCGTCGGTATCGGCCTTCGCATCTCGTGGCTCAAGAAAATGGAAAAGTATCCGCCCAATGTCGCGCGAAAGTCGCTGGCCGGGCGCTACTTCACGCTGGTGCTCATCGCCTTTGCGATTTACACCGGCTGGCTTTGGGACGCACTGATGAGCATCGGCCTCGCCGGGCTCGTGGGCCTGCTGGTCGTGGACAAGAAGTGGACCGTGCGCATCGTATTTGCCTTGGCACTACTCACGGCCTATCAGCTCATCTTCTCCTATACCAGCTACGGCGTATGGCTCCTGCGCCTTGGAAACTACGGGGAGCAACTGCCCTGGCCCGTCATCACCATCTTCCTTCCCCTGCGCGAGGCCCTGCTGGATGTCAAGATCAACGGCGGACCGCTGGGCCATTGGAGCTGGGCGTTCATGCTCATATGCGGTACCATTGCCTATGACATCATGGCCACGCGCGATCGCAACAAGATTCTGATCGGTCTGGCCTGCATGGGCCTGATCCTCACGGCTGCGGGCTGGGGCGTCCGCTCCATCGGCACCAAGGCTTACTTCAGCAAGGCCGAGCCCTGGGCCGCCGCCGCCATGCTGGAAGGCGACTTTGGCCCCGCCAAGGAGATGATGGGCAAGAGCCACGGCATGTTCGCGTCGACCGCCGAAGGCAATCCCGAAGCGCAGACGGCCCTGGAAGCGGGCAATCTCGAAGAGTTCGCGCGCCTTTCCAACGACAAGCTGGTTGCCCTGGCCGCGCAGAAGCCCGCCGAAGCGCCACGCTACGCGAACGGCTGGGTGTTCTCCAAGAACTACCTGACCATGCCCTTCCCCTTCTGGGCCACCGCCCTCGCGGTCTTCCACCTGCTCGCCTTCTACATCATCTGCGACATTCTGAAATTCAACGTGCCCGGCATGGCAGTGGTGGGCATGAACCCCCTCTTCCTGTACATCTTCCAGTCCCTTACTTTGGAGATGTACAGCAATCTGAATTCCCACTGGAACTATAGATCCACCGAAAGCGGGCTTTTCGTCCTGGGGTCCTTCGTGGTCTACTGGGGAATCATGTACTCCATAGCGCGCTACTTCTACAACCGGAATATCGTCATCAAGATCTAGCCCCCCCCTGCCGGCTCCCCCAACATCAATCGCCAGCGTCTCACCCGAGGCGCTGGCGTTCATTTTCTTTCGGCCGACTCGCATAGGAGCCCCTGCTTGACCGCTTCCAAAACCTGGTATATACTCGGGTATATAGCAACATTTCTGAAAGGTGTACTCTCATGCAGAAAGCCAAGATTTTCCCCAACGGCCGCTCTCAGGCGATTCGCCTGCCTAAAGATTTTCGCTTTGACGGTGAAGAGGTCTACATCAGCAAGCTGAACGGGATTGTGATGCTCTTCCCTGTAACCGGTGGATGGGATACCTTACTTGCAAGCCTGGACATGTTTTCCGATGATTTCATGGTGCAGCGGGAATCACCCGAAGCAGACCAGGAGCGAGAGGCGTTTTGATACGCTATATGTTGGATACGAATATCTGTATAGCGCTTATCCGCCAACGCGACCTTGCTGTTCGTGAGCGTCTAGTCAACTGCACGCCCGGAACCGTCGCTCTTTCCGCCGTCACGCTCGCCGAATTGGAGTTCGGCATACAGAAAAGCACACAAACTGACCGAAATCGAATTGCACTCGCAGCGTTCACCGCCCAGCTTCAGGTGCTGCCCTTTGGAGCCAACGCCGCAGCTCATTACGGTGACATTCGTGCCGCACTCCAGCGCGAGGGCACGCCAATCGGTCCGCTGGATACCATGATCGCTGCGCACGCACGGTCAATAGGGGCAGTTGTGGTTACGAATAATGAGCGCGAGTTCCGTCGTGTTGATGGATTGGAAGTTGAAAATTGGCTGGGCGAATCCTGACGGCCGAGTCCCCCATCCGCTCAAAAGAGTCCCCGGTTGTCCCGCTTGTTACACTTCAACGCCTCGAAGGGCAATTGCACATTCAGTTGCAGCAGGTCGTTGGCCTCCAGTTCGACGATATTCTGGACCACGCCGAGAAAGCGTTCGCTTTCCTCTGGTGTGATGATCCCCTTGGTCAGCGTCTCGAACTTTCGAATGTAGTCCGGCCGGGTCCAGGGCTTGGCGCCCAGGGAGTGGGCATTGGCCACCGCCATTTCATCCTGAATACTCGATCCGTCCTTAAACCGAATCTCCACGCGACCGCCAAAGGCCTTCTCTTGCGGGTCCGACGAATGATAGCGCCGGGTCCACTCCTGATCCTCCACCGTGCGGATTTTGTGCCAGAGCTGCACCGTATCCGGACGCGAGGCACGCTCCGGCGAATAGCTGGCCACGTGGTGCCAGACCCCGTCCTGCAGCGCCACGGCGAAGATGTACATGATGCTGTGATCCAGGGTTTCCCGGCTCGCCTTCGGGTCCAGCTTCTGGGGATCGTTGGCCCCGCTCCCGATCACGTAGTGGGTGTGGTGGCTCGTATGGATTACGATCTCGTCGATATTGTCGAAATCGGTCACCTTGTCGCGCATGTTAAACGCGAGATCGATAAGCGCCTGGCTCTGGTATTCGGCCGAGTGCTGCTTCGTATACGACTCCAGGATCGAGCGGTGCTGTTCCTCGGCATCCGGCAACGAAATGGCATACGTTGCATCGGCCCCATCAAGCATATAGGCGATAACACTATCCTCCCCCTCGTAAATCGGCGAGGGGCTCTTCTCGCCCCGCATGGCCCGGTCCACGGCCTCGATAGCCAGCTTTCCGGCGTGGGCGGGCGCGTAGGCCTTCCAGCTCGAAATCTCGCCCTTGCGCGACTGGCGCGTCGTGAAGGACACATGCACCGCCTGCTGCACCGCCTGGCAGATCACATCGTGATCGAGGCCGAGCAGTGCGCCAATCCCGACGACCTGGGCGGGACACAGATGGGCAATGTGATCCTTCTTGTGGGCATGAAGGCAAATAGACTTCACGAGGCTGATCTGCACCTCGTAGGCCGCCAGCACCCCCCGCACCAGATCCACACCGCTCAGCCCCTGCGCACGGCCGCACTGCTGCGCCACCGCCAGGATCGGGGGGATGTTATCGCCCGGGTGGGAATAGTCCGCCGCCAGGAAGGTGTCGTGCATATCCAGCTCGCGCACGGCCGTACCATTGGCCCAGGCGGCCCACTCGGCGTCAAAGGTCTGCTCGATGGGCATACCGAATACGGCGGCCCCGCCGCGGCGAGGGTGGGACAGGGCCTGGCTCCGGGCATTGGAAACGGGGCTCCGGTTGATGGCCGCGATGGCCACGGCCGCATTGTCAATGAAGCGGTTGATGACCATTTCCCGGGCTTCAGGATCCACCTCGGGACGCTGCACGGCCACGTCAGCGAGGCGCGAAGCGAGCTGCTCCCGTTTCGGCAGTTCCTCCTTGGACGGGTAAACTCTGACTTCAAACGACTTCATGGATGGCGTCCTGCACCGCATGGCTTCCGCGGAATGGTTGCAACCGGCGTAATTGCCAGCCGGAAAAGTGTATCCGAATTGAGAAGGGGGGTTCCAATGACATCAAGTTGCCACGGATTTGAATTACGTAGGGTACGTGGTAGTATACCTGCTTGGGATGAGTGCGGGTAGTTTGGGAACCCGCTGCCGACCTGGAGAGCCATGCGATATCTGCTTGTGATTTCGGCCTTGGTGCTGTTTACGCTGATCGCGATCAGGTTTGTGGACAAGCCCGCGCCGAGTCGCCCCTTTGAGGAGTTTCGGGTCGTGATACTCGCCGGCGGCAAGCCGGGAGAGTCGTTTCAGACCGCGGTCAGCGCCGGGGCAGAGCGCGCCCGGAGAGATCTGGGCTGCCAGGTGGACGTGCAGTGTACCAATTGGGACCCCGATGTGCTGGCCAACCTCTTCCAGCAGGAAATGGCGGGGGTGCCGGATGGCATCTGCCTGATAGGCGGGCCCGAAACAACCCCACTCGCTCCCCTTATCGGAGACGCCTTCCAGGAAGGCATCACGGTAACCTCCTATGCGCGGCCTTTCTCCGAACTTCAGAGCACCTACAGCGCACAGGGCTTCGGATTTGCCGGTCCCGACCTCAAACGCGCCGGCTATGAATTGATTTCCGCCGCCGTCGCCAAACACGGCCTCAGTCCCGGCGCGCCCGTCCTGGTCATCAGCGATCCGGACTTTGCCGATCCCGAGGGACTCCACGGAGGGGCGATCGATGCCATCCAGCACTGGGGCCTCGTCGCGCAGTTCGTGGAAGTCCCCCTGACCGATGCCGGCGAGGCGGGTGAAAACATTCGCGAACACCTGCGCGAGGCGAAGAAAGCAGGAACCCTGCCCGCGCTCGTGTGCAGCCTGGATGCTCCCCTCGAGTCCACCATGTCGGCCCTGGCAGCCGAGGAGATCCCCCCGAAAACCGTTCCGCTCGTGGGCGTTGGACTCGAATCCTATAGCCTCGAAGTGCTGCGCCATTCCAACAGCAACCTGAGCCTCGTGCTCGATCAGAACCTTCCCCTTCAGGCCTACCTCGCCGTCCTGCAAGCGTGCCTCGGCCGGCAATACGCCTCGCTCGGCCCCCGGATTGACACGCCGTTCAAAATCTTTGACCGGGACAATCTGGCGGATACCGAAGAACCGGAAACTGCCGCCTTCGTGCAGCGATTCTGAGGAACGCTTCCGTGAATACTTCAAAGCTGGTCTATATCAACTTCGCCCTGCTGGCGACCTTCTCCTTCGTCTATTCCTCCAGCGAGAGACAGGGCGAAGAGGATGATGGCCGGATACGAACGGTATACATCAGCACCGAGCTTCCAAGTTCGGTGGAGGGCGACTCCGTGGCCCGGGCCTGCGAAGCCGTTGAAAACGACTGGAACGGCCCCGTCACCCTGCTCAGTTGTGAAAGCGATGCCGCCTCAATCGCGCACGCACTTAAGCGGGCCACTGCCTTGGAACCCGACGGCATCAGCATGCCGGGACACCGGGACGATTCCCTGCTCCTCCCCTTTGTCGTCGAAGCCCGACGCCAGGGGATCGCGGTCACCTTCCACGACACCCCGCTCCCCGCCGCGCAAAAACGCTTCGCAGCCATGGGGGCCGGTTTTATTGGGGACCGGGGCGAGTACAGCGGATTTTCCCTCGCGCAGGCCGCCGCGGAGCGACTGTCAATCACGCCCGAAAAGCGGGTGCTCGTGGTGAGTGCCACGGCGGAGGCCCCCGCCGGTTCGAGACTCCGCGGGTGCCTGGAGTTCTTGCGTTCCCGCTCTATAGCGCCCGAACTGCTGGTCGCCGTGCCCTTCGCCGACGAAATCGAAGATCTCCTGCCCGATCCTGCGCTGACCCGCCGCATCAAAGAGTTGCCTCTACCCGATGTCATCTTCTGGGACGCGGGCCCTGTGGGCCAGATTGCCACCATGCTGGACGGAAACGGGGCCGACTACAACACCGTCAGCGTCGTCTCTCTGGTCCCGATCACTACGCCCCTGACCGACAGCGAAGCCCCGTTCATCAAGCTCAGAGCGTACGAGCAACCCTTCCTGACGTGCTATTTCTCCCTGACCCAGCTCCACCTCACGCACAAATACGGCATGCCGGGTCTGGAGGTACCCATCGGTGGCGCCTGATTCCTTCGCTTCAACATTCACCCCTGTAGAGATCGGGTAACCACGTGAGTATTCGTACCATCCTGCTGATCTGTATCTTCACCGTCATGGCCCTCTTTGTTGCCGCTTCGAGCTGGCTGGGGATGCGCGGCATGGCCCAGCTCCAGGAAAGCGCGGTCCGCACCTTCCACGTGGAACTCCTGAGCGAGGGCACTGCGGGACTGGAGACCGCCGTTCAACAGCTATGCGCCGTCTACGAAAACTTGCCCCCCAATCTCAAGACGGGCGACCCGGCCACCGTGCTGGCCCCCTTCATGACCGCGGGTGCCGCCGACCGCTATCTCGTGCTCGACGGTACGGGAGCCCCCCTGCCGACGCAGCCCGTTGATCCTGCGCTCCAGCCCCTGATCGATGCGGGTGGCCTCCCCGCCTTTTTCGAACAGGCGCGAGCGGGTGGCCCGAAGGATATCGTGATAGACAATTACGCCGGCTACCTGGAAGGCAATGCCGTCGCCCCGGGCATGGTGAAAATACACGCCTATCCCGACCAGAATCTCATGCTGGGAATCGGTCGCGTTCAGGAGGCCACGGGGATACGCCTGGAATCTTTTTCGGAAGCCTCGGCAGACGCCTATGAATTTCTGGCACGCGGCAGCCTGGGACTTTACGTCTGCCTCGTCATCCTGGCGATGACCCTCGTCTGGGCGACCCTGCAACGCTTCTTCTTTCGACCCCTCTCCCGGATCATGGGTGCCATGTCGGGCGCTCCGGAAGATGAAACACACGAGCACCTGACCTGGACGCGTTTCAGGGAGTATGCCGCGCGCGTTCAGAAGATCGCCGAGGAAAAAGGCATCCTGCGCGGCAAGCTCGAACGGGAAATCGAGGCGCGCTATCAGGCCGAGGAAGAGCGGGATTCCCTCAAGAGCCATATGGAGCGCAGCCTGCGGGCAACCCGCCAGGACCTTCAGGTGCAGGCCGAGAAAGGGCTCCAGGATCTCCAGGCCGCCATCATGCGGCGGGAAGCCAGAGTGATCCACCACCAGTTGCTGCCCGGGCTGGAAAACGCCTTGCGGGAGCTGCCCGAGGGCGAAAGCAACCGCGCGACACGGGATACGCTCAACAAGTGCCTCCTCACCATTCGCGCCCTCGGCGACCGAGACATCAAAGCCCCGGTGGCCCTGCGCGAAGTTTCGCTGGCCCCCTGGCTGGAAGCGATTGTGGCCGATTTTAAATCCGCCCGCTCCGTCTCCGTGGTGTCCAACTTCTGCGGGGATGTTCAGGCCCGGATCGACCCGGAGGCACTGCGACGTGCCCTGGAGTTCGTGATGGAGAATGCCGCCATCGCCTCCCCCCTCGACCGGGGCATACGGGTGGACCTGGCCCGCGAGGGCGATGCGGTAGAGATCCGTATCGTCGATAGCGGCCAGGGTATCGCCGACGACGCCCGGCCTCATGTGTTCGTGCCCTTCTATTCGCTCGACGCACAATCGGACGGGCTGGGCCTGGCCGTCACTCGTTCGGTCGTGGAACAGCACGGCGGCTCCATTCAGCTCCATACCGAGAGCGAGAAGGGAACCGCCGTCATTATCCGACTGCCGGCTTCGTGAGCCGTTGATCGGGCTCCTTAGAAATCTACCTGGAAACGGGTCTGGAGAATCTCCACATCCCCGTCATTCAGGTCATTCTCGGGGTGGGCCATGATGTAGTTGAGCATGATCCGGGTGTTCGCGTTCAGATACCAGTTCAAGGCGAAGGTCCAGTCATCCATCTCGCCGCCACGCACCGGGCCATCGTTCAGGTCAAGCGCGGAGTACCGCAGCGCCACTTCCCAGGCACCCCAGCCCCTGGTCTCTTCCCGCAGGGAGAATGGGTGCTTCGGGCGCAGTCGCGTCGGCGCGCCTTCGGCCGCCTGGTAGGGGCGGCTCTCTCCCGTGAGAAACCAGGATCCCGAGACGTAGTAACTGTCAAAATGGCGCTCTCCCATGGACTGGACATCCAGTTCGGAGCGGACGTATTCGGCCTGCAGCGAGGCCGGCCCATACACCATCAACATTTCTCCACCGTAGGCGAAAAGGCTGCTCGTTTCGAGCGTACCGGTATCCAGATAGGCTTGGGCCAGGTGAGCCTCCGGCCGGGACCGGTAGCGGAAGGGGCCGTCCGGGTTGCGCCGCGTGGCGCTTGCACCCAGGTGCAGGTAGCGGCGGCCATCTTCCGATTTCCAGGGCAATCCCGTGATTCGCCCCGTCACCGCATAGCCATCCTGTTCGCTGCTGTCGTTTTCAGAGGGCCAGTCGTCGGTCGTCTTGAAAAGTCCGAGCGTCCAGGTCATGCGCTCTTCCAGCAGGGTATTCCGCGCCATCGCGCCCACGTTGAAGCTGGGGGCAAACACATTGGGAAGGCTGCGTTCGAGATAGGTGAGATGCCGGTTCGAAATCACTTCTTCCAAGGTGAAGGGTTCCTGATAGTGACCGATACGCAGAGAGCCAATATAGGGCAGGTTCTTCAACTCAAGAAACACATCGGCAAATCGACCGCCGTCGTTCCCCGGCGAGTCCGCCGCAAAGTCATATTCCGCCCGAAAAGCGAGGTCGCGATAGATGGTGCCGCCGATTGAAAGGCGCGAGCGGCGAAATTCCAGGCCGTCCTGCTCGTCGCCCAGCCCGTACTCGGGATATTCCGCCCCGAGCCGCGCCCAGTCGGCATCTTCGTCAAAAAAGGCGGTATCAAGCTGGATTCGCCCGCCGACGCGAATGGAAAAAGCGCCGTCCGCTGATTTAAGTTCGAGACCGTCCCGCCAATAGACTTGAAGAGGCTGGGGGGCGTCCAGGGGCAGGGGCTCGGCTGCCACTGGGGGGGCCGCAGCAGCGCCGGGAGGAGCCGTGCTTACGGCGGGCGCTGCGGCCTGCTGCTGGGATTTGATCTCGCTCAATTCCCGCTCGACCTGCTCCAGCCGGCCTTCGAGGCGCTGGACCAGATCAGCAAGCTGCGCTTCGCGCGTGCTCGCGTCATCGGCGACCGCGAACGGTGCCGAAATAAGGACAATGGCAGTGTACAGGACCATGCGGGCGTGCGTATTCATCTCGGATCGCTCCTTGGAATGACCGCCTCAACGGCCCGAACCTTTCAGACGCCGCAATTGTACTCCATCAATCCAACCGCTTCAAACACCCATTAACATAAAACTGTAGTATATAGACAATACCCTCGATAAAAAGTCGGCTTTCTTTGACTATGCGCCCGCGCCGCGCTATTGTTGTGAACAAATTTCCGGCCTCATACGCTTTGGACAGGAGTTAGAGCATGCAGCAAGTGGATTACTTGGTCATCGGGTCAGGACCCGCGGGGCAGCGCGCCGCCATCCAGGCGGTCAAGCTGGGCAAGTCCGTGGTCATCGCGGAAAAGTGCGACGTCCTGGGCGGGGTGTGCAGCAACACGGGTACCATCCCCAGCAAGACCCTGCGCGAGGCCATTCTCTACTTTTCAGGCTACCGCCATCGATCGGTCTACGGACGGGGATATCAGGTCAAATCGGATGTCTGCTTCGACGACCTCCGGCAGCGCGTCAGCCATGTGGTCAACCACGAAAACGAAGTAGCCCGGAGCCGCCTCCTCCGCACCGGGGTGGAAGTCGTCTATGGCCCCGCATCCTTCGAGGGGCCCCACACCGTCGCGATCCAGACCCAGAATGGCAAGCGCACCTTTGAAGCGGGCAAGATCCTGATCGCCGTCGGCACGGTACCGTATCGGGCGGAACGGGTCCCCTTCAACGGAAAATCCATTATCGACACCGACACCATGTTTCAAGGCGACTTCGACCTAGATCGACTCCCTCGCAGCATGCTGATTATCGGTGCGGGGGTCATCGGAACTGAATACGCCTGCATGTTTTCCGCCATGGGCGTTGACGTGCGACTTCTCGACCGACGCAACGAACTCTTCCGCTTCCTCGACCGCGAAATCTGCGAGGCGCTGACCTACCACATGCGCGACGAGCGGGTCACCCTCTACCTCGGCAAGGACTTCACCACGGTGCGGACCGATGGCAACGGCAACGTGATCACCACCCTCGAGAACGGGCGAGAGATAAAGACCGACATGCTCATGTTCGCCTCCGGCCGCTCCGGCGCGGTCGACGGGCTCAACCTCGAAGCCGCGGGATTGGCCACCAACAACCGAGGCCTCATCGACACCAACGATCACCTCCAGACCTCCGTCCCCCACATCTACGCCGCCGGGGACATCGTCGGCTTCCCCGCCCTGGCCTCCACCTCCATGGAGCAGGGGCGACTCGCGGCCTGCCATGCCTTCGACGTGCCCTTCTTTTCCGATACCGAACTGCTCCCCTACGGCATCTACACCATCCCCGAAATCTCCATGGTGGGCAAGACGGAACAGGAACTCTCCGAATCGGGCATCCCCTACGAGGTCGGCATCGCCCGCTACCGGGAAGTGGCCAAGGGTCAGATCATGGGCGACGAGACCGGTATCCTGAAGCTCGTATTCCACCAGAAGACGGGCCACCTCCTCGGCGTCCACATCATGGGAGACGGCGCATCGGAACTGCTCCACATCGGACAGGCCGTCATGGCCTTCAACGGCTCCATCAGCTACTTCATTGACACGGTCTTCAACTACCCCACCCTCGCCGAAGCCTACAAAATCGCCGCATTGAACGGCCTGAAGCGGCTCGGAGCACAGGGCCAGAATGACCGCAAGGAAGCGCCGAAGAAACGTCCCGCGGACTCGGGCGTGAAGAACGCGAGTGAAGGGGCCAGCGACTCCGCCTGACTCAGTTGCCCAGCCCGAGGGCATCGGTTATATTCACCAGCCCGGGTATGCGATAGCCAAAGACGGACGCGGCCACGGCAATAAGAATGATAACAAGCGTCATGGCAAACAGGGCCGCGAATACCTCGCGAAGCTTTCGTACGGTCATATGGATATCTCCCGGTCGGTTCGTCGTATCGGCCCGCCGTTGGTTTCTCGACGCGCCCACGGGCCACGATGCCCGGGGCCGCGCGGGCCTTGCGCCGCCGATGGTGCCTGACGCAGTATTCGCATTTCAACCCCGTATTGAGAATTCTTTTTCGGCACACGTTCCAGGATCGATTCCTGTATAATACCGGCGACAGATGTTCGCCGCACCCCGCCCCGGTATTTGCAAAGCGCAGCACATGCTACGGTACATGCGGCTCCTGGCCGTGTCGGGGTTCGGGAGTACTGCTGGCGGGACCGTGGCTTGGATTTTTCCCGGCAGCACAAGGTAGGGTAATGGCGAATATTCTCATCGTAGACGACGACAAGCGAATCACCGATTTTCTCTGCGACCAGTTGAAGCTCCGGGGCCACGCCTGCCGTTTCGAGAACCGGGGAGAGCAGCTCCTTGAAAAGGTCAACATGCGCGACGTTGACCTGCTGATTCTTGATGTCATGCTTCCCGACGTTTCCGGCTTCGAAGTCTGCCGGCGCATCCGGGCCAACACGGACTATTACACCCTGCCCATCCTCTTCCTCTCCTCCATGGACTCCCAGGAAGAAATCAATCATGGATTGGCCCAGGGCGCGGACGACTACGTCACCAAGCCCTTCACCCCGAACCTACTTCTGAATCGCATCGAAAGCCTCCTCGTTTCCAGCGCCAAGACTTCCCTGACGGACGAAATCACCGGCCTGCCGAACTCAAAAAGCATCAAATCGGAAATTCAGAAGACCATCTCCCGGAAGACCGTCTTCGTCATTGGCTACGTGGAGCTGATGGGCATCAACGAATTCCACGTGGACACCGATCGCGACCAGCAGCTTAAGGCCCTCCGGCACTTCGCACGGTGCCTCCACCTCTGCGCGCGCCAGGTCGAGCCAAAGTTCTTCTCCATCGGCCATATGGGCGGCGGGCACTTTGTCTTCATCATCAACCCGGAACATGCCGACCCTTTCGCCCAGCGCATCAACGAAGTCTGGAACAACCACCTCCCGGGCTTCCTCGAATCCGTCGGAAAACCCAACCAGTTGAAGATCTGGCGCACGAACCGCATGCTGGAGTTTCTCCTCTGCGTCACAAAGCGGGATGCGGACAGCACCCACGCCTCCCGCGACCTTTTTGAAACCCTCTCCCACCTCCGCGCCACGGCCGCAGAGAGCCGCCACTCGGGACTATTTCGCGACCGACGGAGATAGGAAATATCAACACCCGGCGCGTTGAATTCCGTCCGGATTTGAATTCGGGCCGCTTCAGCGCCTATTATCTCGCCTTGCGACATGGTCCTCCTGAGGCCGGGTAGCACTACCCCGTCACCCCACCCCCCACTCCTCAGCAACCGGTATGCATGCACATCGATACAAGCACACAATGGCAATGGCCCCTATGTTGGAGAACCGGGCATGAGACGCAGCATCGTTCATGAAGGCGCGAAAAACCTGAGCTACGAGATCCGCGAGATCGTGGGCGTGGCCCGGGAAATTCGCGGGCTCGGGCGCGAGATCATCTGGGAAAACATCGGCGACCCCATCGAAAAAGGCGAACAGCTCGCCCCCTGGATCCGCGAAATCCTCAGCGACCTTCTTCAGGAGCCCAAGTCTTACGGCTACTGCGACACCGCCGGCGTCATCGAAACCCGCGAATTCCTCGCCGCCAAAGTAAACGAGCGCGCGGGCGGCGTACAGATTACCCCCAACGACCTCCTCTTCTTCAACGGTGTCGGCGACGCCGTCGCGCGCGTGTATGGCTTCCTCAAACGCGAAGCCCGCATCCTCGGCCCCTCCCCCGCCTACAGCACCCATTCCTCCGCCGAAGCCGCGCACTCGGGCTATAACCACCTCACCTATGAGCTCGACCCCTACAACGGCTGGATGCCCGACGTCGAAGATATCCGCATGAAAGTCAAATACAATGACTCCATCGCCGGTATCCTCATCCTCACGCCCGACAACCCCACCGGCGCCGTGTACTCGCGCGAGACGCTCGACGAGATCGTCAAGATCGCACAAGAATACGACCTCTTCATCATCACCGACGAGATCTACGCCCACATCGTCTACGAAGGCTATCCCCGCATCCACACCAGCCAGTGGATTCAGGACGTCCCCGCCATCGCCATGCGCGGCATCAGCAAGGAATACCCCTGGCCCGGCTCGCGCTGCGGCTGGCTCGAGATCCTCAACCGCGGTAAAGACAAAAACTTCGCCACCTACACCGAGAGCCTCCTGGCCGCAAAGCGCCTCGAAGTCTGCTCCACCACCCTGCCCCAGATGTCCATTCCCCGCGTCTTCGGCGACAGCCGCTACGAAGGACACCTCCTCACCCGCGCGGCCATGTTTGCCGAGCGCGCGGAAGAGGCCGCAAAAGCCTTCCAGGGCTGCGAATATGTCATCGCCAACAAACCCGGCGGTGCCTTCTACTTTACCGTCATGTTCAAGGAAGGGCTGCTGGACAATCATCAGACGCTGGAGATCGACAACCCCGTCGTCAAGGCGCGCATCGAAGAGCTCGTCAAAGGCGTCACGCCCGACAAGCGCTTCGTCTACTACCTCATGGGCGCCACCGGCATCGTCGTCGTACCCCTCACCGGCTTCCAGTGCAACCACGCCGGGTTCCGCTTCACCCTCCTCGAATCCGACCCGGTAAAACGCAACTACATCTTCCAGACCCTGCGCCAGTCCATCGACACCTACTGCGCAAGCTGACACACCAACCGCCCCCCAAAAGGCCCCCGGCAACGCGCCAGGGGCCTTTTCTTTTGCCTGGAAGACGGCCTTCGCGCACACCACCCCGAATCACCAAATAGCCTGAACCCTTCGGGGGACGACGGGACTGTCCTGCGCGAGTCATGATTCGCATCGAGCGATGCGCGCTATCGCTCCCACAGGCCAATTGCGGCGGGAGGAGCAAACTCTGGCGCGCGGGACCGTCCCGCGATTTCAAAAGCGGGGGACGAGGGGACTGCTCTGGAAATGCGAGTTGGTTTTTGCTCTTGAGGGTGCTTACCCCCCTGGCCCCCCGCAAGCGGGGGGAACCTTACATCTCAAAGCGAACCTCTTGCACCCCCCGCTTGCGGGGGGGTAGGGGGGGTAAAGCTCGGATACGACCTCCAACCTCTATGGGTGACGCGAAGTGTCATGAACGACTGTCCTGCGCGAGTCATGATTCGCGGTGAGCGATGCGCGCCATCGCTCCCACAGGCCAATTGTGGCGCGAGAAGTATACTCTGGCGCGCGGGACTGTCCCGCGATTTCAAAAGCGGGGGACGGTCCTGAAGCCGCATCACCCGCCTCGGTCGCCTCTTAGGTCTTCGTCACAGCGATCTCGTCGAGCGCACCTTCGGTAAGGACAGTCCCCTTGGGACGGCGAAAGCTTTCGAGGTGCGTAGCCCACTTGCGGCGGACTTCTTCGGTCGTCGCGATGGAAACATGGAACTTGGCGTCTTTGGTCGGGTCGTAGCGTCGTGCCGTCTGCATAGGGTTCCCCCCCCCTGAAAATGAGTCCGGCTTCGGGGAGGGGTATGGACCTCCCCCATTGATTAGGTGCGGACGTTGACGTGGCGGGCGGGGAAGGGATTGGCGGGTGTGGGGTTAGGGCGTGTGGGAGGAAGATGGGCTGATCGTTTGTATACAGGTGCCTGTCCCTTTTTTATTCTTTTTGCTGTACTTGCAAGTCGTGGCGTGTGCGGCCGACAAAAATGACATGCACCCTCATTTACGCTTGTGACGCTCAATTGAGTTGATGAGCCAAGACAGCAATAACAAAGGAATTGCCAATGCAGCAGCCAGTCCCAATAGCAGGTCTTTCATAAGCATGTCCTTAAGTTTTACCTCGCCCCCAAGCTCCGCCCCTCAATGTCATCCGTCCTCGTCCGTCACCCTGGTTTTCCGGTCAAGGCGACTTCCTGGCCCTGTCTACGCCGTGCCTTGTTCTTCGCTTTCTGCCACGACACAAGGTCCTCAATTCGCTCTCTTCCGAGGCAATCTTCGAGTTTACTGAGCAGTGCTGCGGCCACGCTTGAATCCTGACAATCCGAGTCCGTTGTAATAGATTGCAGGCAAACATCGTGAGCGTAAGCACCCCCCCCGGATAAGCGATAATGAAGTCGGATCTTGCGAGACCTTCTAAAGCAAGTCCAGACCAGGTTGTTTGGAGTCGTGGCACGAACAGAGACAATCTCGGTATCAAAGCAGACTACGTGCCTGATGAGACTTCTCTCGTCTGGCAGATTTGACTGTAGATCCAGATAGGATTCTTTCCCGGTCATAACGAAGGCGTTGCCATTGAATCTGTACTCGTAAAAGGTGCAAACCATGTTTCGCAAAGCGAAATAGATCGCAACAAGCAAAGTCGTAGACATATAGAACACGGCAATCGCCACCCAGTAATAATTCGCAGGCCCAAAAAGGGACATGGGAATCTGACCCAGTATCCACAAGTAACAAATGACAACGTACCGCTTGCGGGATCCCGTGCTCTTTCCTGTGAAGGTTCTACAACGCATATCCTGCCACCTGCCCCCGCTTCTGGGCCCAGTGTTTATGATAGTTTTCCCTCGTTCCCAAGCTCCGCTCTTGTCATTACCCATATATTGTTGTTTATATTTAATATCCATACCATATATAGTATTTTCTTGCTAAGCTATTGCTGGGAGTATGGTTATGGATACATCGACGTGGGCTCATCGGCACTTTTGGGGCGCGGCGTTGGGTGACCTTCGCTTGCTCCGTCGTCTTGTGGAGGTGGCCTCGTGTATTCGCAGGAATCCTCGTGGTACGCTTCCACAGGCCATTAACGATGGAATGGCGCTGAAAGCCGCTTATCGGCTGTTGGGTAATCCGAAGGTGACGCACGAAGGTATATTGAAGCCACATGTAAGCGCGACACGCGAACAGTGCCGAGAGCCGGGCGAATACTTGTTGATCGAGGACACGACAGCGCTGTCCTTTACGCAGCGAGGAGCGATTCCGGGAATGGGGCCGCTCACATGCGATACCAGCCAAGGGCTCCTGGTTCATACCAATCTGGCGGCACGCATCACGCAATGGGGTAACGAACACGAACCGCAAGTGGTGCTCGTGGGAGTCTTTGGACAACAGGCTTGGGCCCGTACGGAACCCGAGGGCACCCGGGCTGAACGCAAGCGCGTAAAACGGATCGAAAAGCGCACGAAAGGCAAAACGGGTGAGTCCTGGCGCTGGGGCCGGGCCATGGCAGAAGCCGGAGCACCGCCCGAAGGGGCACGTTGGACGTTGGTGTCGGATCGGGAGTCCGATATCTTCGAGGTGCTTGAACAATGTAAAGCGGCCGGCCAGGATTGGGTGATCCGCGCTGCGCAGGCTCGACGCACCACATCGGAGGCTGGCAGTGTATTCGCGACGGTGGCCCATGCTCCCGTGCAGGGGCGGTACACGCTGGATTTGCGCGCCCGTCCCGATGTTGCCGCACGAAAAGCGCGGGTAGAAGTACGGGCGGTGAAAACCGAGATCGTGCCGCCGCGCGACTTGCCAGGACGCCATGCCCCCCAGTCGACTAGCGTGGTGGAAGTGCGCGAGATCGATCCGCCGGCGGATGTAAAGGAGCCTATCCACTGGGTCTTGCTGACCAGTTGGCCATGCGAGCACTTCATCCAGACCCGGCGCGTGATTGGCGCCTATGCGTGCCGCTGGCTGATCGAGGAGTATCACAAAGCTCTCAAGACGGGCACCCATATCGAAGACAGCCAGTTGTCCAGCGCCAAGCGGATCGAAGCCCTGCTCGCCATTCATGCGCCCATCGCTGCGGATCTGCTCCAACTCAAGCTCCTCGCCAATAATCTGCCCGACGAGGCCGTCAGCCCCGGCCTGCTGCGGCCCGAAGCGCTGGACATCCTCGAAAAAACCATCGGCCGTCCCAAGTGCGGGTGGACCAACGCATCCGCCATGCGCGCCATCGCCCGGATGGGCGGCTACGTCGGGAGAAAAAACGACGGCCCACCCGGCTGGCTCAGTATCTGGCGAGGTTGGCTCCAACTCATGCTCCTACTTGAAGGGTATCTAATCGCACTAGGACAGAAAACTTATGGGTAATGACAAGAGCTCCGCTTGGGAATGAAGTCCCCGGAGCTCCGCTCCGCAATCCCACCCAGCCACCATCCCCGAGGAAAATCGATCACCCACTCCCAAAGGAGAACAGGAAACCTCGAGGTCGCCAGGCTATTCCGCAGGCCGCCTTGCAAGCCAAACCTGCACACGCGAAAACGCCGTGGTCGTGACGTAATTCGGGGCTGGCATTGGGCTGGCACGTTGAAATAACTCCCTCACACGGTATCGTGGTACTGCTGCGAACTCAGTGTAGGATATTTCTCACGATTTGACAAGGGGACTGAAGCGTGGCTGTGTGCAGGGACTCCGGAGTGCGCGTCGATTGACCCACCCACGGGATCTTGGGCATTCATGCCCGAGGAAAGGCCTGTCCCAACCGGATGAGGGAGAGCGATCTCGAATGCCCCACGTCGCGGTCCTTACATCCCCTGGGACATGCCGCTGGCTGAACACGTACAGCGATGCATCGACGTTTTCCATCAGAAACTATGCTCGCGCTAATACTTTTTGAAATGAATGCCGGTATGGGTAGTACCCTAACATCATCATCTGGCGAGATGCCCAGCAACTCTACAGACACTTGGGCTTCTTGTCCGGAACGCATGCCACCTTCTCATTTCCTGAATTTTAACCCTCAATTACGTCAAAATCATCTCGCGTAGCATTGATCCATGCATAGGTCGTTCCATCATTATCAGAAAAGTCGATCAAAAAGTCTTCATCTAGATAGGCCTCGATCACGACACCGACCGCACCTTCGTTTATGCCAACCCCTCTAAAACGATCCGTTCTGATACGCACTGCCTTATACATCTCATACACGAGAAACTCATCTGGAGTGAGCTCGATCTCCATTCGGGGGCGACCCACCGTCTCAGGAAAACTAACCTTATATACACTTGGTGCAAGTGATTCAAGGACATATCCAACAGCACGATTATCTAGTCCGTCACCGGAAAAGCGCTTCGTCGTGAGATATACTTTTCTATTTAGGAAGTTTATATCTGGGTGCACTTTCTGATCCTAGTGCCCTCTGAAAGGCGAAGTAAGTTGTATTAAACCATCCGAAAATACTTCCCAGCCAGTTTCAATCCTTCGAGATTGTCCCGTAGCGGGTCCAATTCCTGGCAACTCTATGTGCATTCTTAGATGAGGGAAAGTGATCTCGAATGCCCCACGTCGCGACCTTACATCCCCTGGGACATGCCGCCGCGCACGCGTGGCACCCCCTTGGTCGAGGGCACTCCGCCTTCCTCCGAATCCCGCCCGGACTATGGATCACGGGCGGCGGTACGTCCCCCGGGAGCGCACAAAAGAAAACCGGCGCCGGGAACATGTTCCCAGGCGCCGGAACGCGCAATGTTGCCCAATACGCTAATCTTTTTCGCCTGCCTTTTTTACCAGGACCGCCTGCGGTCCCTTCGTGCCCTCTTTAAGTTCATAGACCACATCTTCCCCCTGACGCAACGTCCGAAAGCCTTCCATCTCGATGGCGCTATGATGCACGAACACGTCACTGGCTTCTTCCCGTGCGATGAAGCCATAGCCCTTCTGATCGCTAAACCATTTTACTTTCCCAGATTTCAGTGCAGAGGTTCCCATATCAGACACGACCTCCTCCCTTCCTGTTGCTCACTACTCCTTGCAATGCTTGGCGGAAAATCCCAAGAAAGACCGCGCGGACACTGCAAAACAAATCCGCAAAGTCAAGAATAAACGCCCACCGCGAATCTGTCAATAGAAATAGTTTTAGTGTTCAAAAGCAAGACAATGTGGCGGGTGTTAAAGTCAAATAAAACGATTAAATCTATGTTTTTCGCGGGTCGCAGTGGGATAATTAGGCTGTAGGCTGTAGGCTGTAGGCTGTAGGCTGTAGGCTGTAGGCTGAAGGCTGAAGGTTCAATATGAAAACTGAAAATCCCATACGACCCATACGACCCATACGACCCATACGACCCATACGACCCATACGACCCATACGACCCATACGACCCATACGACCCATACGACCCATACAACCCATACAACCCATACAACCCATACAACCCATACAACCCTACAGCCTACAGCCTCAATGCCCTTGAACCCGCCGGCGGCGGCCCGTATACTTCCACCCGCAAGGATGCTGTACCAAGGAGGGATCGAATGCGTGTCTTAGTTACCGGCGGAGCCGGATTCATTGGCTCGCACTTGTGCGATGCGCTGGCGGCGCGCGGCGACACGGTATTCGTCCTCGATGACCTCAGCACGGGCCGCTTCGAGAACATCGAACACTTGGGCAGTGTCACCAGCATCATCGACACGACCCTGAATCAGGAGATCGTGCGCGACCTCGTTCGCGATGTCGATGTCGTCTACCACCTCGCAGCCACGGTCGGTGTGAATCTGGTCGTCGAGCAGCCCATCCGAACGATTGTAAACAACATCCGGGGCACGGAAGTCGTGCTGGAAGAGGCCTGTCGCTATCGCCGCAAGCTGCTTATCACCTCCACGAGCGAAGTGTATGGCAAGGGCTCGAAGGAAATCTTCCAGGAAGACGACGACCGGGTCATTGGTCCAACCAACTGCCACCGATGGTGCTACGCGGCCTCCAAAGCCATCGACGAGTACCTCGCTTTCGCCTACTGGCACGAGAAGCGCCACCCCGTAGTGGTGGCGCGCCTCTTCAACACCGTGGGCCCGCGCCAGACCGGTCGCTATGGTATGGTGATCCCGAATCTCGTGGCGCAGGCCATTGAAAACAAGCCCCTCACGGTCTTCGGCGACGGCAAACAGACCCGCTGCTTCACCTACGTGGGCGATGTGGTTCCCGCGCTGATCAAACTGATGGACTCCCCCCAGGTGAATGGCGAGGTGTTCAACATCGGCAGCAACCATCCCGTGAGTATTGAAACTCTGGCACAGCGCATCATCGAACGGAGCGGCAGCACCTCGACCATTCAATATGTCCCCTACGCGGAAGCCTATGGCGTGGGCTATGAGGACATGCGCCACCGCGCGCCCTGCCTGCAGAAGATACGGGACGCTATCGGCTATGAGCCCACGACCAGCCTGGACATGATCTTGGATACGGTGATCGCGTCCATGCGGGAGCGCGGAAGCCGCTAGCCGGTTACCTGCCTTGCGCTCAGTTCGGGACGAGTTCCTGGCCGATTCGTCGCAGCTCGGCCTCCAGCGTTGCGACCTTGGCGGGATCCATCCCCGGCGCGGCGCGCTTGATCACCTCCATGAACCAGTCAATCTCGTCAGGCCTCGCGGGATAACCCGTGTTGCCGGATTTGGCGTCCGAGGTTGCCACCACCTGGCCTGTGGCGTCCAGCGCGGCATACCAGGGGATTCCGCCGCTCAGTTCGGAGCCATGGCCCGCGCGGAATTCCTTCGTGCCCGCCACCTTCTCCTGATCGAGCTTCAAGAGGACAAATCTTTCCCGAAGAATCGGGCCCACAATCTCGTTGGCCAGCAGCGCGTCAAGTCGCTTGCACCAGCCGCACCAATCCGCCCCAATCGAGACAAAGACGCCCTTGCCATCCTTGACCGCCGCCTTCAACGCCGCCGCCACTTGTTCTTCCGCGCTGCCCTGGGCGCTGTCTTCCGCGGCGGCTGGCTGCCACTTCTTCAAGAACGGATTCACCTTCTTCGGATCGTGACGAGAGCCCGTTTCGAGTGCCCCCGTCTCTTGATCCACCAGCTTCTTTCCGGTCCCGTCCAGAATCGTCAGATAGGGAATACCCTGAGGCTCCACCGCCATTTCTTCCAGGAGGGCCTTGTTGGCGTCGGTGTCGACCAGCACGACAACATAGCTCTCAGCCAGCAGGGCTTTGGCCTCGGCGTCTTCCTCGAAAAACTCATGGAGCAGGTGGCACCAGCCGCACCAGTTCGCCCCCCATTGAATGAGCACCCGCTTGTTTTCTTTTCCGGCCTTCTCCACGGCCGCCGCAATGTCGGCGCGCGCGTCCGCGCCCGGCTTGTAGATGGCCTGGCGCTCGCCGTGGGCGGTCCCCCCGGAAACCAGCGCAAGGCAGAGTAAAAGAACTGCGATCAAATGCCGTTTCGTGTTCATGGTTCAAGCGCCTCCTGTTGAATTGAAACAACGCACAACCGTCACACACCGTCACCAGATTCAGATCAGATCCCGAAAAACTAGCGCAGCCACTTCGCCTCGTCGGTATACTGGGAGTCGAGGCGCACCCACGTTTTGTTCAAATCTACCGGGCCCGTCATCAGCAAATCGCCCGCAATGTCATCGGCATAGATCGGGCTGGAAAGGGCAACAACCTCAACGGGGCCGTAGCCCTTGGCGCCGCTCTCGGGCTGACGGATCACGCGCACCCGATACACTGCCTTGTAATCCGTCTTCTCCGTGAAACTCGCGCTGAAGGTATCGCCCTCCACTATCTTCCGCATGATCGCGTGGCCATTGCGCAACAGCTCCACCTTACACCCTGCGGCCGAAGTCACAAGCATGTAGAAGCCCACGTCCACACCCAGCGGCACCGCCCCCCCCATCCCCACGTCGACCTTGCCGTCGTTGAGCGAGTCCGCCCGGAACTCGATCTGCGTCCCCGCTGGATGGTTGCCCACAAAAGTGCGCCCCGTGCGAAGGCCGTGCATGAGCGCCGGCAGGGACTTGTTGGGCGCCTTGATCCACGTCACGGGCTGCCCCATGGGAACCTTGGGGTCGCTGGTCCCGCTGCCGGCTATCACGCTGCACACGGAGCCGCGCACCGTCTCATAGTCCCAGAAGAGCGACGCCTGATCGTTGGCCGAAATCAACAAATCCTTCGCCTTCGCATTGGCCGCAATCTCACCGGTCTTGTCCGCCACCGCAGCCGCCGCCGCCACGGAACGGATCAGTTCGCCCGTGCCCGTTTCCCGCGTTTTCATGCTCTCGGGAAGGGAAGCCAGCCGGAGCGGCGCCGGAGCACGCCACGGGCCATTCCACACCTGCACCGCATTCACCGAGTTTATGTTCCACTTCCAGGGGGCCTCGGGCAAGCAGGGATGGGCAATCGCAAAAACGCCGCCCTGGCTCTGAATGCGGAAGCACTCCGCCTGGGCCATTTCCTGCGACTCCGCCGACTCCGGCATCGTCCCTGGGCCGTAAATCAGCGCGATACCGTTCTCCTCATTCCCCCACGCCATGGCCGGAATGAGAACGACCGAATCCGACTTGAAGGCGGGGTCATTGAAGGCTTCCATGGTGTTCAGGTCCGTGATCGCCAAAAAGTCCAGGCCCGCCTGCTCCGCGCGCTGCACGAGCTCGGCCACGGTCTCTTTGCCGCCGCCGTAGGTGCTCACCGCGTTCAATTCCCCCTTGAACCAGCGCTCGCCCTCCTGTAGCACGCGCAGATCGTAGACAAAGGGCTTTCGCCCGGGAATGCTGGCGGCATTCTGCGGATCGGTCCCCGCTTCGAGTTCCACCCGGTCGATGGCGAGGTCCCCGTCCAGGTCAAAATCCCGGATTCCCAGCTTGCCGCTGGCCCCTTCAAGCAGATTGACCGAAATCGCGGCAGGCTTTTCCTTGCTGATCTGCACGTCTTCCGCATGCACCAGAACCGGGACCTTGTTGTCGTAGACATATACGAAAGCGCGGAACGCGCCCAGCGAGGGCTGAAATTGCGACTTCCCCTGGGGCGCCTCGTAGCGATCCTCCACACCGCCCTCGCCATCCTGCAGCTCCACGCGCGCCGCCAGACTGCGCCCGCCCACGTCCATCACGCTGAGATCGAGCAGTCCCGTTTCCCCTTTGGGCTTTGCCTTCGCGACGGCTTTCGTCTCGTAGACCGAGGCGGAAGTCTCCGCGGACGGCGTCCCATTGTCGGTGGGTTGCACGCCGCCAGGCCCGCTCGGGGTCGAGGCACATCCGGCCAGAAGTACCAGCAGAAAGCAACACTTCGGAAATCGCATACACAGCTCCATATTCCAGTTAGACGCCCGAAATCTCGGGGGCGCCGTACCCGTGCCGGACCACAACTCGGGTCATTCATGCCGCGCCGGACCTGCCCTGATGTCTAACGACGGAACACGCCCGAAAGCTGACACGACGCGGGCCACTTCCCGCGCAACAAAGAAGTCGGGGCGGGTACGTCCGCAAGCCCCGATTATACCGATCATCTTGGAAGACAGCAATCTTCAAGGAAGGGAGATCCGCTGTCTGCCTGTATAAAAACTACTTATATGAACGAATATGCTTGCCTCAATCTCATATAGCGGTTTAAAATGGAGTACGCTAGCAAGGTGTCTCAATGATGCCGGCTCGCCGCGGTCTCCTTCCATAGCGCTCTCGCCTTCCGCGGGAGGAAGGGCACGGCTCCCTTTACGCAACCGTCCCCCTTATTGGCGCCAAGACTAACCGGCGTAGAAAGTTCCCGCACCATGCCGAGACAGAAGCATCAGTCCAGCGAAGAAATGTTAAAGATGCTATCCAACATCGATATTCACAGCAGTGTCGCCGTGTATCTCCAGATCGAGAATCACGTGCAGTTTGCCATTACGGCGAAGCGACTCAGCCCGGGGGAGCAGCTCCCCTCGGTCCGCGAACTCTCCGAGCGGCTCGAAGTCAACCCGAACACCGTGGCCAAGGCCTATCGGGACCTTGAAGTCATGGGACTCCTCTACACCCGCCGTGGAAAAGGCGTCTTCGTAAAGGACGGCATCGAGAACCGGTGCCGCGAAGAGTGTCTCAACCGCATTGTGGCCCGGATGCACGAGGTTATGGTCGAAGCACGGGTCGCGGGCATCAGCAGCGCACTCGCCACGGAAATCGTGGCGGCGAGCCTGGCCAGCGACTCCAGCCCCTATGGCGCGACACCGCCCAGCATCCTTAAGCTCGTCAAGAAGGCCTCAAAGAAGTCCTGACCGGTCTTCGGGGGAGAACGGGGGAAAATCGGGGAGGGTATTACGCTGTCATCCGCCCAAGGGAGAGCCGCGTTCACTCAGCGATATGCGAAACCGTTGGCTTACGCCTCGAATTCTTTCCCAGCGTGGAGTTCTCCCGCCTCATTCGCGCAAGGGCCGCAGCACCCAACGTCACACTGACGAAAATGTACAGGTTTCTGCCACCGCACCTAAACCGTTTATTCGCAGTATATTAAGCAAGTCCAGCGCAATCGGATCGGCAAAAATCTAACACTTATCTCTTGACATACGAGTTGATTGTGTGTACAATAACGATGTATGGCTTGGGACCTATATACAACATAGCCTGCGGTTTCAGCCGGACTGCCCGGCAACCTGCAATTGGCACCACGGTACACTGCAACGCAGCGAGAGCGTTTCATAACGAATTCATCTGGTTCTTATCTGCGGTGAACCGCCGGTGCGCAGGACAACTCAAAACTCATGTGGAGGTGCGAAACATATGAGTACAGAAGCAACATTGGAAGTAGAAAGCGGCGACGGATCGGGTCGGTTGACCCACGGCGCCAAAGTGAAGCGCGGTCAATTGACTTCGGTTCAGCAAGGCCGGTATGGCACAGGGCCCGCGCCCTATGGCTATCGGCGGGGTTTGGAAGGCGAGAAGCCGCTGGTGGTCGATGATCGGGAAGCGGAGGTCGTGCGAATGATCTTCCGCGAATATCTCGTGACGCGAAGCACCGGAAAAGTGGTGAACTACCTTCACACGAAAAACATCTTCACGCGCAAGGGAAATAAGTGGTCGCGTCAGGCTATCGCGATCATTCTTTCCAACCGCACCTACCGCGGGCGCGTGAGCTACGGCGAACTGGAAACGGAAGGGCTGCACGAGCCGATTATCGAACCGGCGCTGTTCTACAAGGCGAACGCCTTGAAAGAGCGCAAGCGCCGCCAGGCCAAGGGCCAGCCCGTGCTTACCGCCACGCCGAAGAAGCCAGGAAGTTTCCGCTGGCTGGTCTCCTGACCCAAGTCTAAGCATCATGAATAAATCGGCCGCCCGAAGAGAGCTTCGGGCGGCCGGTTGTTTCAATGGGCAATGGGCAATGACGGATCAAAACCTATTCAATATATCCCGTCGTATCCATCCAATCGTTGACAATTGACAATTGACAATTGTCAACTGTCAACGCCCAGTCCAAACATCGGGCTCGCCCGTGTTGTTGGCCTCGTCACGCCGACCCAGCGATTCCATATCGGGATCCTCCGATTCCGGGTCGGACTCTACCGTCGCCTCTACCGTCGCCTCTTCCGTGGGCTCCGCCGTAGCCTCCATCGCCGCCGTGTCTTCGCCTGCTGGAGCGTGCGGCTCGGTGTCGCTCCCATACCCCACTGTTCCCTCCGGGGCCACGCTGGATTCGGGACCGGCGTTCAGTCCCTCCTCTCCCCCGCGCCACGGGTAGGCGTCGTCGCCGAAGGACTGGGCTTCCGCCATGACCTTCTGGTCTTCCGGGCTCACCGGCAGATTCGGGCTCACCGCGGGCTTCGCGGGAACATCCGCCGTAAGAGAATCGATGTACTTCTCCGGATCGATCTTGGAAAGGGCGTCCATTTCCTTCTTCAGCGGCTTCAATTCCTTGGCCACTTCCGACTTCATCTCATCCATGTAGCCGCGCAGATCGCGGATCGTCCGGATGACCAACTTCGCGAAGTCAGGAAACTTCTCGGGGCCGATCACGACCAGGGCGATGCCCGCGATCACGATCATTTCGGTAAAGCCTATACCCATCATGTAAAAAACTCCTCAGGCGCCCTGCGCCGACGCCTGTTACTTCTGCTTCCGGATAAGGAGATAGGCGACACCGATCGCCAAGAGTGCGAAGCCCGCAACAACGACCATTTCGGTAAAGCCGATACCCATCATGCCGCAAACTCCTCAGTCGTTCTTAGCCGCAGCCTTGTTTTGGCTCCGAATGACAAGATAGGAAACCCAGATGCTCCCCTCGTAAAGCAGGTACAGGGGCACCAGCATGAGGCACATGGAAACCGGATCGGGCGGGGTCAGCATGGCCGACACGACCGCCAGCCCCACAATTACAATCTTCCGATACTGGCGCAGCGTGTCGGGCGTCAGCACGCCCATATAGACCAGGATGAGGACCACCATGGGAAACTGGAAAGCGATTCCAAAACCGAGCAGGCCCAGCACGATCATGGAGATCGTTTCGTTCATCCGCAACTGCACATTCACGTCTTCCGGAACGAACTGCGCCAAATAGGGCAGCACGAAGGGGAACACGCCAAAATAGGCCACGCACACGCCCGTAAAGGCCAACACGGTGCAGCCGGCAATGAGATACTGGGCCGCCTTCCGCTCCTTGGGGTGGAGCCCCGGAAAGATGAAGGCGCACAACTGGTACAGCACGTAGGGCATGGCCAGAAAGAGCCCGCCATAGCCCGCAATCTTGAAGGTTACAATCAACGGCTCCATGGGATTGAGCACCGTCCAGCTCGCGTCCATCCCTTTCTGGGCCTGAATCTCCAAATCCTCGATGGTCTTGCCCACAATCTTCAAGCGGAGCAGCAGGGTCTCATCGGTGTTCACCGTCAACCAGATCGGTTTACCTTCGGCCACGGACTTCACAATCTCCGCCGGGTCCGTCACCTCGGGCTCCACCGGCGGCGGCGGTTCCACGGGTGTCGTCGTCCCTTCCTGCGTCGCTTCGGGTACGGGCACTACGTCAACCCCGGCAATCTCACGCTCCATGATCTTGATGGGACCGGCGAGGATTTCAAAAATATAGGAGGAGAGGCCGTAGCAGACCGCAGCGCAAATGGCGATGGCGATTGCGGAGCGAATGAGGCGGTCGCGGAGTTCGCCCAGATGCTCGGTGAAGCTCATGCGTAATTCTTCGTCGGACACGTGAACATCCTTAGTTTCCATATACAATCCCGCTATTATACAAAAGAAACCGGGTGCCTTTACAGACACCCGGATGGTAATTCAACGCTAACTTAGACTCGCCTTCGTACTACAGGGGATTCACTGGATTTCAGAATGCGGCCCGGGCACCCGAATCCCCTTCTGGGGAATCGTCGTCCGGTCCGGGATCGGCAATCGAAGGGGCCTTGGCCGTGGGATCGGCCTTTTCCACCCATTCCTTCAGCGCCTTGCCCGGCTTGAAAATGGGAATGCGCTTCTCGGAAATAGGCACGGACTCTCCGGTGCGAGGATTGCGACCCTGTCGCGCATCACGCACCTTGACCTCGAAAACCCCGAAATTGCGGATTTCCAGACGGTCGCCCGCAGCCAGAGCCTCGGTGATGGTCTCCAGCGTGGTCTGAACCACGTCGGAAACTTCATTCTGGGTGATACCCAAATGTTCCGCAACGCTTATCACGAGCTGACGCTTCGTCACCAGTTCACCTTTCAGTATGACAGACCAGTCGCAGTATCGAATTGGGCTACAGGCCGAGCGCAGTGCGCCACGGCGTGGCAAGTCCACCGGGGTTCAACGCAATGAACCCAATGACGAGGCTGGGAACAAGGAAAAAGACCATTAGAACAAAACCACCGATGATCAGCGCCATCTTCGTGCCCTTGCTCATACCGGGCCCTCGTCGAGTTGAGAACTAACTTCTCTATACCAGGGGTTACGGTAGGCCGATTGCGCTGCGCCACGGCGTCGCAAGACCGCCCGGATTGAGCGCAATGAACCCGATAATCAGACCAAGCACGAGGAAAAGAATAAGCACCGTCTTGGTGTTCTTGCTCATTTTCCCGCCGCCGTCGTTCAAGGCAGGTCCGCCGGGGGCCATGATGAAGATCTTCTCGCCGGCTTCCGCCCGCGCCCGCTTGTCATCCACGGAACCAAGGGTCTCGTTGATGGCAATGAAAGCGCGATGCCATTCCTGCTGAAGCTTTTTCACCGCCACTTCCGACTGGGAGTAGATCGCCTCAAGGCTGGTCGCGCCCGACACGATGTTCATCGTGTTGCCGTCCAAATTGTAATCATCCGCGAGGTTCTCGCGAAGCACCTTGTGGGTGCGGGCCAGTTTGCTCTTGATCTTGAGAAACTGGGTCTCCAATTCGGCTTTATTAATGCCGGGTTCGGGGTAGCGCGTTAGAATCTGATTGAACAACATCCAGTCGTTCATAAACTCCCGGCACAACTCCACACGACGCACCATCTGGTCAACGATTTTCTGTTGTTTCTTGCTCAAGGCCATGGTAAGCAACCACTCCGCGTTTGTGTCCCCATGAGGTTCCAAGTAATCTAACATACGGGCAGGGCAATGTCAATGTACGCAAAACGATTTAAGTCCGCAGATTGTAATCGCTTAGCGAAGCCCCGTTCCCAACATTATTATAGCTGCAATTCCGTAAAAACACAAGGTAGCTCCTCCTCGCAAGCGACGGTCGGGGGCTTCACCGATTTCTGACGCAAAAAGACCGCGTTCTGCTATATTCATGTTGAAGTCGCTGGACGTCAGCGTTACTACAAAGGGTAAACCCCATTCATTTGGCTAAGTAGATCTCGCTGAAAAACCGTTGGCAGCGGGCAGATCTGGGGAACGACCATGAATCAGAATCGCTGGATCCTTCTATCGTCAACCATTGCCGCAATATCGATGATCGTAATGGCTGGATGTGAGCCCCAATGCACCAACACGGGACTGGCCGGCGCCTGGCAAGAGGAATTCGATTTCGAATTCGGAAACGGTCGGGGAATCATACAGACGAGTGATGGTGGGTTTCTTATTGTCGGGGAGGGAAGCCCCCATAGTGCGCTAGCACCGAATCTATTGAAAACGGACGCCACAGGAAATGTAGCGTGGGCGCACTTTTTGGGATTTCCCATGTACGCCGACTCGGTGGTAGAGTTGGACGATGACTCCTTTATCACCGTGGGGTTCACTCGCGAGCAGGAAAACGTGGCCCGCTTGGACTCTGAAGGTGAAGTCATCTGGTCAAGTCTCCTGGGGGAAAACGCGGGAACTCCACCTACACTGGAGCATGTTGTTTTAACCTCGGACGGCAATCTCGCGGCAATATCCCGGAGCCACTATTCATTGCCCCGCAATACATCCGTTGTGAAATTTGATGTAGATGGCAGTAGTATTTGGACGAAGGATTTGCACATCGCTACCGACAATTATGTGGGCGACCTTGCGCCGACGGATGCAGGAGGCGTTACGGTTCTGACCAGAACTTTCCTGACCCGACTCGCGGAAGATGGAACGGAAAACTGGAATACCGCGCTGCCCCCGGAATTCGTCAGCAATGCAATGATGGCCGCAACAGACAACGACGGCGTGACGCTTCTAAGCGACGACAGAATTAGTCGTTATGACGCCGATGGCAGTGCGATCTGGAGCAAGGCCTTTGATTCCATGATTGGGACGGAGCCAATCGATTTTCGCGCGACTCCGGATGGCGGCTTCGTTGTCGGCTCGTCGACGCACTCGAACAATTCCACTTCATCCTACTTTCCCCGCACTTCGTGGTACTGCCAGAATATGGTGTTGACGAAGTTGGACGGGAGCGGCGATATTACGTCGGAGCGTGAATACAGCACGGAAAGTATCAGTTTTCTCGACGCTGTTGCGCCCACATCAGACGGAGGCTATATCATCCTCGGCTCCCGGGGGCGCGAGTTTTTCAGTTCCTATAGCTACATGTTCCTACTGAAAGTCGATGACGACGGGTGAAGCGGCTCAATGTTCTAAGTCCATTTACCTTCGCCGCGCCGATCCCAGCCCTAAGAAATTCTTGATGATCTGCTTGCCGCATCCCGTCAAGATGCTTTCGGGATGGAATTGAAGGCCCCACACCGGGTGCTCGCGATGGGCCACCGCCATGATCTCGCCCGCGTCCGTCTCGGCGATAATTTCCAGGCATTCGGGACAACTGCTTCGCTCGATGATCAGGGAGTGATAGCGCGTGGCGTCGAAGGGCGATTCGATCTCCGCGAAGAGCGGATGGCCCGTGTGGTACATCTGGCTGATCTTGCCGTGCATGATCCGGTCCGCGCGAATGATATTACCGCCGTAGGCCTGGCCGATACTCTGGTGGCCAAGGCACACCCCGAGAATCGGGAAATCCTTGCCCAACTTTTCGATGATTTCGACAGAAATACCCGCTTCGTTAGGTGTGCAGGGTCCGGGCGACACCACAATGTGATCTGGATTCAATGCGCGCACCCCGTCCACGTCGATGGCGTCGTTGCGGAAGACGCGTACGTCGTCCACCTGTTCTCCAAAATACTGCACGAGGTTATAGGTAAAGGAATCGTAGTTGTCGATAAGGACGATCATGATTCGAGGCCTTTCTCCGCAAATTCCACGGCGCGGAAGAGCGCCTTGGCCTTGTTCTGGGTTTCCTCGTATTCCGTATCGGGATTACTGTCGTAGACGATGCCCGCGCCCGCCTGACAATAGGCCATGCCCTCCTTCACCACCATGGTGCGGATAAGAATGCACGTGTCCATCTCGCCGGAAAAGCTGATGTAGCCGCAGCCGCCAGCATAAGGACCGCGGCGCTCCGTCTCCAGCTCGTCGATGATCTCCATGGCGCGAATCTTCGGCGCGCCGCTGACCGTGCCCATGGGGAAGGTCGCCTCCAGCGCATCGAAGGCGTCGCAGTCCGACTTAAGTTGGCCCGCCACTTCACTCACGATATGCATAACGTGGGAATAGCGTTCGATGACCATGCGCTTGCCGGGTACGGGCGCCACGGTGCCGGGCTTGCTGATGCGTCCAATATCGTTGCGACCAAGATCGAGGAGCATGACGTGCTCGGCGATTTCCTTTTCGTCCGCCAGAAGATCCAGCTCGTGGGCCTTGTCTTCCTCCGGCGTCTTGCCCCGGGGGCGCGTGCCGGCGATGGGCCGCACCATGGCAATCCCCTTTTCCACGCGGGTCATCACTTCCGGGCTGGATCCCACGAGGGAGAAGCCTGGAAACTGCATGAGCAGCATGTAGGGCGAAGGATTGATGGAGCGCAGCGCACGATAGAGGGTGACCGGGTGCGCCGTCACCGGGCGCTTGAAGCGTTGCGACAACACCACCTGGAAGATGTCGCCCGCGCAGATGTACTCTTTGGCCCGGCGCACAATGTCGCAGAAAGCCTCGCGGGTGAAATTGGACTGAATGTCGTTCGACAGCGCGCTGGGCGTGGGGTGAACCTGGGCGTCGGCCAACGGTGCCTTGAGGCGCGCTTCGAGCTCCTCAATCTTCCGAAGGCCCAGGGCATAGGCCGCCTCGGCGTCATCCTCCACATGGACGTTCGACACGATCTTGATGACGTTACTGCCGTGATCAAAGATCAGGATGGTGTCCGTGATCACGAAATAGAGGTCGGGCAAATTCAGCGTGTCGGGATTGTCATCGGGCAGCGTTTCAAAAAAACGCACCTGATCGTAGGAGAGATAGCCCACCGCCCCGCCGTGAAAGGGCGGCAACCCTTCGAGCTCGACGGGCGTATAGGCCGCCATGATGGTGCGCAATTCGCGCAGGGGCTTCTCGGCGGTGTAGGTTTCGGCAACGCCGCCCCGGACCACCGTCACTTCCGTGCCCTTGGCATGGAAGATGACCGATGGATTGGCTCCGATGAAGGAATAGCGTCCCAGCGAGCCGGCCTGCTCCACGCTTTCGAGGAGAAAGGCGTGGTCCTGGCCCTGGGAGATTTTCATATAGGCAGAGACCGGCGTCTCCAGATCGGCGAGGATTTCCCGGTAAACGGGAACCAGCGCGCCGGGACGGGCGACAGTCTTAAAGTCTGACAACGATGGATGTATCATGGTTCGTTCCCTTGCAGACGCGCGGCGGCACTCGGGCCGACTATTTCGTGGCGACGCCATCCCCCGCGAGGGTGAGGCTTTCGTCATCGTTCACGCGCCGATAAAAGCAGCTTGTTTCATTGGTGTGACACGTGGGGCCGACGGGATCGCATTTCAGGACGAGTGCATCGCCGTCGCAATCGATGCGTATTTCCTTCACGTGAAGCACGTTTCCGGAAGTCTCGCCCTTGAGCCATAGCGTCTGGCGGGAACGGGACCAGAAGCAGGCCTTCTTCTCTTTCAGGGTGATCGAGAGGGACTCGCGATTCATATAGCCCACCATAAGGACCTGGCCATTTTCGTGGTGCTGTATCACAGCGCAGATCAGGCCCTTGTCGTCGTATTTAAGAAGATCATCGAGGGTCATGGCGGAAACTCCCGGGGTTGTGAAGGCGAGCCCGAGCAGGGGCCTTCAGGCATGGATGAGGGAAGGGGGCGGCCCGAGGCCAGCCGGAGAAGGGACTGGCCTAAGAAAAGACAGAATGACGCCATCGAAAATTGGCTTCGATTGTGTGCGTCATGTGTCGTTCTCCGTGCCAGTCCAGCGGGGTGACGTTCCGTGGAGCGTTGCCCTGACAAAGGCCATGCATACTCATGCTTCGGCGGACTTTAGGATCGCACAGCCACGCCGTGTTTTGCAAGATAGTCCCGCGCTTCCTGGATGGTGTGCTCGCGAAAATGGAAGATGGACGCGGCCAGGGCGGCGTCGGCCTTTCCCTCGACCAATGCGGCCCGGAGGTGCTCCAGGTTACCCGCACCGCCGCTGGCAATCACGGGAATACCCACGGCCTCGGCCACGGCGCGGGTCATATCGATATCGTATCCATTGCGTGTGCCGTCTGCGTCCATGCAGGTCAGGAGGATCTCCCCCGCGCCCCGGGATTCCACTTCCTTCGCCCACGCGATGGGTTCGAGCGCGGTGGCCCGCCCCCCTTCCCGTCCGCCGTGGCTCTTGACAATATAGGAGCCGTCTTCGAGCTTTTTTGCGTCGATGGCGACCACGATGCACTGGGAACCAAAACGCGAGGAGGCCTGGTTCACGAAATCGGGATCCTGAATGGCCGGGGTGTTGATGGAGACCTTGTCGGCGCCCGCTTCGAGCAGGCGGCGGATGTCTTCGAGGGTGCGAATACCCCCGCCGACGCAGAGGGGCATGAAGACTTCTTCGGAGGTCCGGGAAACCACGTCCAGCATGGTGTTCCGGTTATCCGTCGACGCCTGGATATCGAGAAAGACCAGTTCGTCGGCCCCCTCTTCGTCATAGCGACGGGCGATCTCCACGGGATCGCCCGCATCGCGGAGACCAAGAAATTGAACCCCTTTGACGACGCGACCATCGGCCACATCGAGACAGGGAATGATTCGTTTAGCTAGCATTGGGGTACCTTGATAAATTCGGCAACACATTGACCAGGTCGGCCAATAGTGTGAAATGGAAATTTCACACGTACAGGGACAACAGCGACTTCAGGGACGGCAGAACAACGCATTTCTGTCGTCCCTGAAGTCCCTGCTGTCTCTGAGAAAGGCGAGTGCGACTGGAACAGTCAGCAAGCCTCTCGCCCGACCCGGACCGCAATTCAAAGAGACGGCAAAAGCACGCCCGCGATCAATTAAACCAGCCCCAGCGCTTCTTTTCCTGACCCGTGTTGTTCGGGTCGTCGTCGCCCTCGGGAATCGTGACATCGCCGGTATGCTCTTCTCCGCCTTCCACGCCTGAATCGTGGCCCTGGTCTTCGGCGGCCAACTCATCCACGTGCGCATCCTGGAATGGCGTATGGTCCTCGGCATCCGTCTCCTCCTCCACCGCGTCGTCCTCGTCCGCGAGCGTTCCGCCGTAGGCCGGATCATCGTCCAGGGCGCCTTCGACGGCCTCATCCGCAATGCCCGAAGCAACTTCGGATCGATAGGGGGCTTCCTCTTCCTCGTCGCTCTCCACCTCGGCATAATGCACATCGGTGTCGTGAGAGAGGGGCTCGTCGAGCACATCCATCTCCATCGGGGCAACGGCATTCACCGACGTGGAACTCGTATAAGCCGGCTCATCCGACTGGGCGGTGACGATCACCGCCTCCTGAGACTCCCCCAGGCTGTCCTGGCCTCCCTCGGTATGGAAGGCACCCACCTCAACGGACGTGGGCTTGCTCACATGGAGCGGTTCCAGCAATTCGGACCGGGCCGCCGCCTGGTTGGAGACTTCGTGGAGCGTGTCTACCGCGCTGGTCTCCATGGCATCGGCGTTGCTGTCCTCCAGCTCTTCCTCGATGGGACCGCTGCCGATGGGCTCGCGGGGACCGGACAAAGTCAGGGGTGCCGGGGGCGCTTCCAGCAATTCCACCGGGGCGACATGGCTCAGGCTTTCTTTGCGGATGGCCTTGCTGGATTTCTTGCTGTTGACGACGATGCCGGTAACCTTCAGTTCGATGGTGGCAAGATCTTCGAGACCGAGGAGTTTGGAAGCCGTCTCGGCGATGTAATCGGTCACCAGACTCGCCAGGGCGCGGGCGTTCTGACCGGGGCGCTGGTAGAGCACAACCTCGGCCCGGATCAGCGCGCGGCGACCACCGTCCAGCGGGTCCACCTTCACGTTGATGCGCTTCACTTCGGGCATGCGGGCGAGCACGTGATTCAGGGATTGCTCGACGGTATCAAGCTGGATCTGCACTTCGCCGTGGGGGCCGGTGTAGCTGATTTTCTTGGGCTTCCGCCATTTGGTGGAGCGGGGCGCGAAGCCGTAGATGCCGAAAACGATGGCCACGATGGAACCGGTAAACCAGAGCCCCTGCACCGTGAGCACTTCCTTGATGGATTCAAGTTGCTTGGGAAGTTTCGACTGGAGATCGGCCAGAAGCCCGGGGATTTGATCGAGGTAGGGCTTGACAGCCGGCCAGTCCTGCACCCCCAGCGCGAAGGCCAGAGAAACGAGCCCCACGATGAAGACTACCAGGCTGAGCAGCTTAAGGATAAAGAGTTTCATGGACTATGCTCCTTCTATGTATCCGCGGGAAGCCATGCCTCGCGCGGCAGCGGAACCGGCCTTCGGGCGGTAAGATTCGCCCTTACAGAGAATATCTACGCCAGGCAGGGACCGGTACGGCAACAGGCCGCCACGTCCGCGGGCCGTCGCGCCCCGGGCCTGTAACGGCCCGGCGCCTGGGCTTTTCAAACGGCCCCCAGCACTCTCTCCTTAAGAAACTCGCGACGCGGAACGCTCCCCCGGATACTAACTATGCTTCGGAAGGTACTCGTCCAGCAGATCGGGTCCCAGATCACCCCGGCGGAAGCGATCACCCCGGACAATCCGAGCGCACAGCTTCGCCGTCGTGCTGACCCCTTCCACGATGAACTCGTCCAGAGCGCCGCCTAAACGCTCAATGGCCTGATCGCGATCCTTGCCCGTGGCGATAACTTTCGCCAGCAGGGAATCATAGTAACGGGGAACTTCGTAGCCGGCGAAAAGGTGGGAATCCACCCGCACGCCCGGCCCGCCCGGCATGTGGCAACTCTTGATCACACCCGGACTGGGCATGAAATTGCGCTCGGGATCTTCGGCATACACGCGGGCCTCGATCGCATGCCCCGTGACCTTCACGGAACTGTAACCCAGGGGTTCGCCCGAAGCGACCCGGAGCTGCTCCCGCACCAGATCGAATCCCGTCACCTGCTCGGTCACGGGATGCTCCACCTGGATACGCGCGTTGAACTCGATGAAATAGAACTGGCCATTGGGGGCCAGCAGAAACTCCACGGTACCGGCGTTGGTGTAGCCGATGGCCTTCGCCGCCTTCAGCGCCGCCTTGCACATCTTCGCGCGCAGGGAGCTGCTCAACGCCACGGAGGGCGCTTCCTCGATCAGCTTCTGGTGGCGCCGCTGGATACTGCACTCGCGCTCGCCGAAGGTGACGATGCGACCGTGCTCGTCGGCCAGGATCTGAACTTCCACGTGGCGCGCGTTGTCCAGGAACTTTTCCAGATACACGCCGCCGTCGCCGAAGGCCGCCTCGGCCTCGTTGGACGCCATGGTGATGGAGTGCTTGAGCGTGGCGTCGTTGTGGGCAATGCGCATGCCCTTACCACCGCCACCGGCCGCCGCCTTGACAAGAAGCGGGTAGCCAATCTTCTTCGCCAGCTCCAGAATCTTCTCGGGATCGTCAATCAGACCGTCACTGCCCGGCACGATGGGCACGCCCGCGGCCGCCACGGCCTTGCGGCAGGCCGACTTGTCGCCGCTCAGGGCGATGGCCTCGGGGCTGGGTCCGATAAACTTGATGTTGCAGTCTTTGCAGATACTGGCAAACTTCGGGCTCTCGGAAAGGAAGCCGTAGCCGGGGTGAATGCCCTGGGCATCCGTGATCTCCGCCGCCGAAATGATGGCGGGGATGTTGAGGTAACTCTTGCTCGGCTCGGGAGGCCCGATGCAGATGCTTTCATCGGCCAGGGCCGCATGAAGCGAATCTTCGTCGGCAGTCGAGTAGACGGCGATGGAGGTAATACCCATCTCCCGGCAGGCCCGAATTACACGGACGGCGATCTCGCCCCGGTTGGCAATCAATATGCGTCGCAGCATGAAATTTAGTCTTTCGTGGTCGTCAGGACGGTCGGATGGCGAAGAGGGGCTGTCCGAATTCGACGGGCTCCCCATTCTCCACCAGGATGCGTTCCACGATGCCGGCGACTTTGGCCGCGACTTCGTTCATGATCTTCATGGCTTCCACGATGCAGACAGTCTGATCGGCGGAGATGCGGTCACCGAGTTCGACAAAAGTGGGTTCGCTCGGGGCGGGCTTAAGATAAAAAGTCCCGACCATGGGCGAAGTGACGGCCACCAGGCCCTGGTCGGCCAGGGACGGTTCCTTGGAGTCGTGGACCGATCCGAAGGGCGTCGAGGGCGCAACGGACGGCGCGGGCGCGGCCATGGGGGCCTGCATCTGCACCGGCGCGGGCATCGTCATGTAGGTCTCGGACTGCTTCGTGAGACGGATGCGGCGGCCCTCTTCTTCGATTTCTAATTCGGACAGCTTGGAATCTTCCAGCAAGCTGATAAGTTCTTTGAGTTCTTTGATATCCACGGTTTTCTCTCCGTCATGGACGGCGCGGCGGGCCCGGAGGCACCTTCGCGCGGACAAGTTACACCCATTTGGCGCCAGGCCTAGGCGTTGATGCGTTCCAGATATTTCCCGGTGCGCGTATCCACCTTCACCACGTTTCCTTCTTCGAGAAACAGGGGCACCTGAATGGTCACGCCCGTTTCGAGCGTGGCGGGCTTGGTGCCGCCGGAAGACCGATCGCCCTGGACGCCGGGGTCGGATCGGGTAATGGTCAGTTCCACGCTCAACGGCACGGTCAGCGCAATCGCTTTGCCGTTGTGGAACAGGATGACAACATTGGAGTTTTCTTTGATCCAGTTGGCATTATCGCCCACCAGATCGGGGTTGAGTCCCAACTGTTCGTAGGTCTCGGTATGCATGAAATGGTAGAGATCGCCATCGTGGTAAAGATACTGCCACGTCTGGGATTCCACCCGCGCTTCTTCGAACTTTTCCCCGGATCGGTAGGTCTGCTCGATCACCCGCCCGGTCAGAATGAATTTAAACTTGGTACGGACAAAGGCCGGACCCTTGCCCGGCTTTACGTGCTGGAATTCAACAATTTCCATCAGGCCCTTGTCGCTCTCTACGACCAGACCATTGCGAAAATCGGCAGTGCTGATGCTCATCTATTCAATACCTTCAAGTCTTTGGGAAGTTTCGTAAGAATTTCACAACCCGTTTCTGTAACCAATACCAGATCTTCGATTCGCACCCCGCCCTGACCCGGAATATAGATGCCCGGTTCGACCGTAACGGCCATGCCGGGTTGGAGAATCGTATCCGAATGCTGGTTCAGGCGAGGCGCTTCATGGATTTCCAGGCCGACACCGTGGCCCAAACCATGGCCAAAGTATTTACCATACCCGGCCTCCGTGATGATATCCCGCGCAACGGCGTCGGCATCACGACACGAAACGCCCGGCCGAATGGCGCCAAGCGCCGCCAACTGGGCGGTGAGGGTGACTTTATAGATTTCCTCAAACCAATTTCCGGGGATGGTACCGAATACGAACGTTCTAGTCAAGTCAGAGCAGTAGCTTTCGAGGATACAGCCGAGGTCCAGAAGGACGATATCGCCGGATTCCAGGCGCTTTTTTCCCGGCACGCCATGGGGCAGGGAGCTCCGGGATCCAAAAAGCGCAATCGGTGAAAACGACGATCCCAGCGCTCCGCGTTTCTTGAATTCGAACTCCAGGTGCGCCACAAATTCGGCTTCGGTGATGCCCTCCTTCAAGAGGGGTAGCACCGATTCCAGCGCCGCCTCCGCCAAAGCACTGGAGGCCCGAAGTTTTGCCTTTTCGTCTTCCGATTTGACCATCCGGGCCGTCGTGCCCAACCCTTTCACCGGAACCACCGCCGTCTCCGCCGTCCGCTCCACCGTCATGCTCTGATCCAGCGACAAGGTCGAGGGCTCCACGGCAATCCGGGTCGCCCCCAATCCCTTAAGTCGTTCGCCCGCTGCTGCTTCCACACCACCGGCCACTTCCTCCACCACGAAACCTTTCACCTGCTCGCCCGCCTGCTCGGTGTATCGAAAGTCGCACAGGAATACCGCGTCAGTCGGCGTGATCAAGACCGCCGACGTACTGCCCCGAAAGCCGGTCAGGTACTCGTTTGCGGGGGAGAAAAAGCTGACGAAGGCGTCGCAGCCATGGCTTTGCAGTTCTACGCGAAGGGCGTCAAGCCTGGATTGCATTGTGGGTTCACTTTCGTTGGATGTAACACTTCCGAAGGAGCCGACCGTCTCACCGCAGCGGATGACAACAGACAAGGCCATCAATACCAAGTACTTACAATTGACGGAGAGAAAACATTACCTTCGGGCCAGCGCATGCCGATGAAAACTCGAAAACCGCCCGATCTCGATACAAACCTGATCATACGGCCCGGACACCCCTATTGCAAGCCAAGATCCCATCGGGCCTGTTGGAGGCGCTCGCCGTCGCTCCGCAGCACTGCGGCGCGCTGAAGATATGCCTCCCCTTCCGCCGATTTTCCAGCTTTCTGATAGGCTTTGCCCAGAGCCGCCAGTGCCTCAGACTCGGCAAAGTAGTAGTTGGGCTCCAGGTGCCCCAGCTCCGTGGATCGGCGAAAATTGCTGAGCGCCTTTTGAAAATGGGCCAGGCTCTCCGCCCCCTGGGTTTGGCTTCCATAGCACCATTCGGCCCAGGCCAGCATCTGGTACATATCTTTGTGCATCGGACTCCGGCGGACCGCTTCCCCTGCCCAGTCCAGCATGGCGGCCAACCAGCGCCCCTTATGCTCGGCCGACTCAGGCCCGCTCTGCTCGACCAGCATCTTATAAAGGCTGCTGATCCGATACGAGACCTGCGGATCGTGGGGAAAGCGCCGATCCAATCGCTCCAGTTCCGTAATCCACAAATCAACGCGCGCAATGGCGTGGTTCCGGGCCGCCCAGGGGCGCACCATTTGGAATACGGCATCGGAGGGCAGCGCCGACTCGGGAGCCAGGGGCACCAGGCGCTTATTTTCGGGATCGGGCGCTAGAATGCGTCCCACGTCAAAAAGTATCACACGGTCATCGAGCAGCGTGATGGCCTCGCCGATGGGAAGGACGGGCGGCGGACTCGGCTTTCCCTGGACTGCCCAAGCTGGACCATCAACGAGGAAAAAGACAGCGGCATTGTGTCGCGCATCGTTCATAGACCGATTGCTCACATTCACAAAGCGACCGCCGTTCAGAGAGAGATCCAGAAGAAAGGGACGCAAGGCGGCCCCCCCGGTCAGGGCCGCCAGTAAGAGCATCGACAGGGCAAGGATACGTGCGCGCCCGACGGCAGGCTCCAATTCGGGGCGGGCATAGCTCCAGAACAAGCCCGCGCTGGCCAGCACGTACATGACGAGGGAGGGATGGGAAAAATTGATATCCAGCAGTGAATGGAGCAGAAAGGCCAGCACCCCACCGTAGAGGCCAAGAAGCAGACAGCGGCGGGCGGGTTCCACCTCGGCGCGAATGACCTGTCGCCCTTTCCAGAGGAACATGCCCCAGAATGCGAAGAAAGCGACTACACCGGGGAGCCCCGTCTCGCACCACGTCTGGAGCACGGCATTGTGTGCGTTCTGAACGTCGCCCGCCCCCAGATACTGATAGGGGCCGTAAGCGATTCGGAAGTTCCCGAGGCCCACGCCCGTGCCACTGTGATCGAGGGCCACGGACAGGGCGACACGCCAGTAGCTCAGCCGGAGCCGCATGGAGCCCGGATCGGCCAACTCCTGGATCGTCACGTCCATGCCCTCCCCGCTCACGACGGTCGACGCCGATGGGGGGCTGTCCGCAGCGCCTGCCGCCTCCAGAACCAGAAAGGGGATCAGAACGAGTGCTACCGCCAGCAGGCTCGCGTAGGTGCCTTTCCAAACCCGGCGCAAGACCCCTC
Organism: Candidatus Hydrogenedentales bacterium; assembly: GCA_942492815.1. Classification (GTDB taxonomy): domain Bacteria; phylum Hydrogenedentota; class Hydrogenedentia; order Hydrogenedentales; family JAEUWI01; genus JAEUWI01. The sequence continues at coordinate 3,210,654 of OW818658.1, forward strand.
CCGTGCCCCAGTGCAGGAGCACGCAGATGCCCGCAGCGATTAGAAGCGCGAGCATGGCCCCCCGTGAATAGGTAATCCACAGGGCCCCGCACATCACGGGACAGAGCAGGAGAGCCGCAGCCGTTCCCAGCGTGTGTCCCGCGCGGGCCAGGCCGAATTTTCTCGCGCCCAGGAGAAAGACCGCAGCTCCGCCCGCCGCTGTCAGCACCGAAAGGTAGATCAGATTCTGTGAAGAGCCGAACCACGGGGACTGGCCGAGAGCATAGGCCAGGGGTAGTTGTCCCAGCAGGTAGAGCGGCACGCAAATCACCGCAAAAAGCGCCACGCCCCAGGGCGCAATGTAGCGCCACCGGGTCACGGGCCTATGGCACTCAGAATCAGACCTGCGTATCGATGCGACACCGTTCCAGGCACAGGCGAGAGACACTGGAATCCCTAAAATCAGCAAGGCGGCAAGGGCATTGGGAAAGACCATGCTGGCGAAGGCCCGGTTGAGATTGAAACGCCGCGCGAGCTCCGGGGTAAACTCGGTCGCGCCTTTGAACCACTGGGCGAGGCGACTGGGATCTTCCTGGAGGTACTCCCGCAGCCACGGCAGGACATACCACAGATGGGGATAGGCGAACAGGGCCTGTCCCGCCATGCCGGCAAAGAGTCCCAGCAGCACGATTGCCCGGCTGGTCGGGTGGGGCGTGGCGTTGATGGCGAGAAAAAACGTGGCGCCGCAGGCCGCCCAGTGGAGCAACTCGCGGTAGGTGGCGTCGAATTGGATGCTGTTGACCGCCGAGAGCAGGCAGAAGCCGAAATAGATCGATAGAAGGATTAAGGGATACGGACCGCGTAGAGGGCGCGGTTCGCGCAGTTGTCGGACCGACCACAGGCCGACCAGATACAGCACCGCCCAGAGGAAATAGAAATTGTCCGTGGGGTAGGTGAAGCCGTCGAGCCAAGGTCGCAGGGCGAGCACCACAGCCAGCCCCAGAGACACATGAACGTAGCCCGCGCCGATTACCAGGACAAACCCGGCGAGTACAACGGCAATATCCACGCTGTGGAGCGATGCGGCCCCGAGCACGGGTTCCATCCGGGCCCCCGCCAGGATGAGCAAGGCCTTTTTCAATCCCAGGAGGTCATTTCCAACGGCCAGCAGCGCCAGAATTCCTCCCCAGGCCACCACGCAGAAAAGAGCGAGAAGGGCCTTTCGCGGCGGGGCAAAATCGACTGGCCAGAGCAACGAAGCGCCACCTTCATCCGCCGGGACTGGATGAGAAGCCGCCTTCCCGCGGCTCATCGACCGCTTCCCCCGCTGTCCTTTCCGGCGCGCATCAACAGCACGATCAGCAGGAAGACCCCGATGGTCTGCACGACAACGATGGCGGTGCCCCGCGCATCCAGCAAAGGCAGAAAGGCACCGCCCAGACCGATTATAGCCGCGACGAGCAAAATGAACTCAACCGCCTGGCGCGGGGACATGCCAAGGTCAACGAGCCGATGGGAAAAGTGCCGCCGATCCCCTTTCATAAGCGGGGCGCCATTTCTCCAGCGAATCAGCAGCACGCTGGCCATATCGAAGAGGGGGACGGCCAGCGCAAGGAGCGGCGCGGCGACGGCGATGCGGGGCGTGCCTTCAACGTGAAAGGTGCCCAACACGGCAATCGTCGCAAGGAAATAGCCGCAGAACATGGCTCCGGCATCACCCATATAAATTCGGGCGGGGCTGAGGTTGTGATAGAGAAACCCGGTGATGGAACCCGCAAACACGAGAAGCAGAAAGCGCACCAGCGGTTCAAAAGGCACCACGCAGAGAAAAAACGACAGGGCGGCAATGATCGAGACCCCGCCGCAGAGCCCGTCCATGTTGTCGAGAAAGTTCATGGCATTGGTCAAGAGCACGACCCAGAAAATAGTGGCGAGGCCGGAGGTCCAGGGGCTGGAGAACACAAAAAGTTCGATCCGCACATCCGCCAGCACCAAAATCAGGCCCGCCAGGATTTGCCCGCTGAGCTTCGCCCAGGGGTTCAGCGCACGCCGGTCATCCACAAGCCCCAGAAAGAAGACCACGAGTCCACCCGCCAGAATGCCCGCAAGTTTTCCCGTGCTGCGATCGCCCAGGGCCGCCGCGAGCACCCGTTCGAAGTCATCCAGACCAACGCGTTCAAGGGGGAGCAATACCAGAGCGTGGCCGGCCACAACCAGATAGAAGGCCGCGACAATGGCCACACCGCCCAGAAGAGGCACCGGTTCCAACTGGCCCTTACGGTCGCCGGGATGGTCCAGGATCTGCCAGCGCAGCGCGAGTTTGCGCACCAACGCGGTGAGCCCTGCTGCCAGCAGCGCGGACACGATGAAGGTGTAGGTGTAGGCCGGATACATCTAGCGGCAGCCCGCCAAGGCTTCCCGATACAGGTTGAACTCCTGTTCGGCGAGGGTCCGCGCATCGAATTCACGCCGGATCCGCGCCGAGGCATGGGTCCCCATCGCCGCTCGCTTCTCTGGATTGGCCAGAAGGTGATTCACGGCGGTGGCCAAGGCAGCGGCATCTCGGGGAGGAACATTCAATCCGGTTTTCCCATGCTGGTTGATAAACTCGACGCCCGTTCCCAATTCCGTGGCCACGACCGGTTTTCCGCAACAATGGGCTTCCATGATGGACATGCCGAAGGCCTCGCTGCGTTCGACGGACGGAAAAGCGAGCAGTTCACAGGCATGCAGGTGCGCCACCAACTCGTCGTGGGACAAGTGGCCGGGGAAGTGTACCGGCACGCCCAGGGATCTGGCAAGCCTCCTGAGGCGCGCGCTTTCCGGCCCCTCGCCAGCGATGACCACCGGAGCCGCGATGTCCCGCGCCGCCTCGACAAGCCAGGGAAGACCCTTGTAGTAGCGGTGGCGGCCGGTAAAGAGCACAAAGGGCCCGCCATAGCGCGATTGGAGGGCCCGGATGTGCTCCGGCGGCGGAGCCGGGAAGTCTTCGGGTACGATCCCCAGCGGCACCACCCGGCACTTCTCCCGGAACGGCGCCAGGGATTCGGACGAGTCACGGTACTGGGCCGAGGTGGGGAGGATCAGGCTTGCCCGACTCAGAAATCGCTGCTGAAAAGGGCGGTACACCGCCATGGCCCGGGCCTGCCGGATAACGTCGCTGTGGTAGCGCACCACCAGCACACCCCGCGGAGGCGCAAGCAGCCAACTGAGTTCAGCCGTGGGATTCGGAAGGTGCAGGACGATGATGTCTGCATCAGCCCTGCGGAGGTACCATGGGAACATGAGGGAGAACGGCGCGCTTTGAAAGCGGCCCCACTCCCCCACTTCCGTGACCCGCGTCCCATCGTTCTCGACCTGCCGCGTGGAGAGTCGCCGCCCACAGGTGAGCGCTTCCACCTCGGCCCATTGCCGCTGGTACCGGCAGCTCAGGGCCATGTGTCGCTCGATGCCGCCGCTCACAGGCGGGTCAAAGTCATTGTAGACGTGGAGTATCTTCAAGGGCACCGCATGATCGAAAAACGGACACGTTTCGCCGGCACGCAGCCGACGGTGACTCCAGCCTACGGCTTGAAACCCTGCCGCATCAAGTCTAAGCCGCTGCGCGACACAGGAACTTTCCGAGTCCTACACATAATGTTCATATAAATCGGGCATAATACCGACGTCGCAAGTGACTTGGCAGTACGGAGCGTTTCATGAGTCCATCCCAGTTTCCGAAAGCACTATTCGCGCCTCACGAATACGCGGCACTTTTCCTTTGCACAGCGGGCGAACTGTCCTATACCCCGGACAGCCTTCGCTATCTCGGGGTATTGGCACTGGGCGCGGTTCCATCGGCTACGGTCGATTGAATCCGCGCCCGGTATTCATCGAATCACGTGCGACATATCTAACTCGGACACATCCACGTTCCCCATTTTCGCGCCGTGGAGGTTGGTGGCGTTAAGCGTCGCGGTTGGCATCTTCCCGAAATAGCGCATCCAGAGTCGGGCACTGGTCAAGTCCGCCAGAGTGAAATCGGCCTTGGTCAGGTCCGCTCCACTCAAATTCGCGGCCCGGAGTATCGCCCGATTAAGATCCGCTCCCCGCAGATTCGCGCAGAAAATATTCGCATCGGTCAGGTCCGCGCCGATCAGCCGCGTTCCTGAAAAGTTCACCCGGCTCAAATTGGCCTTTATCAGAATCGCCCCGCTCAGATCGGAAAAGCTGAAATCGGCATTTTTGCACTCGCAGCGGGTGAGGTTAGCCCCGGCCAGATTGAGCTTTCTGAAGTTGATGCCCTGGAGCTGCCGGCCTTCGAGCGCCATGCCCTTGAGATCGGGGACTTCCTCCGGATTCTCCATGCGCCAACTGTTCCACGTACTCACGCCCGCGTCCAACAGGGCTTCGATTTCCGCACCAGCCATTCAAATCATCCTTCCCTTTTTCACTGCTGCCCCGCCAAAGATTTTCGCCGAAAGGGGCCGCAACCCTCCGCTCCATCAACCCGTTTCCGCAAGTTCCAGCCGGAGCAGGCTGAACTCCATGCCCCGCATCGGCGCGCCGCCATTGTGGAAGGTCACCCCGCGATAGTACTCGGCATCCACCGCCACGTGGGTATGGCCGAAATAAACCGTATCAACGCCGTGGGGCGTACCGTGACCAATATCATGGATATATTCATGCACGCGCTTCAAGGTGCGCTGGGGCGGGTGTACCAGCCGCGAAATGGCGATATGCGCCCCCGCCTTGAAGGCGGCGTCGTAGACCCGATTCTTCACCCGGCCCTGCTTCTTGTGATGTAGCCAACTCGATCGGTAGACCTCGAGCTGGGCATGGCTCATCTTCCGGGTGGCCATGTCGCCGTGGAGAAAGAGGGTGTTTCCGACCCGCAGGTAATAGGGGTGCCACGTCAAATTCGGTGTCCTGCGGGCCAGTTCCGAGAGCGCATCGATGAAGCCCTGGACATGATCGTGATTGCCCAGATTCACGTGGAACCGGCAGTCGGGATAACGGGCGGCGAGTTCGGCCAGAAATTCAATGGCCTTTTCAATGGTCTGGTCCACGCTTTTCAGCATGGTCCACTTGAAGTCGAAGGTGTCGCCGTTGAAGACAAACAGGTCCGACGTCGCGGCCGCCTCGTAAATCTCTGGAAGATGGGGCTGCCAGTTGGAACGCTTGCAGTACATGTGCAAGTCTGATACGACGCATACCGACTTCATGCCCGTCCTTTCCTTCACGTGAACCCGAACTGCTACGGCGCAAGTGTATCATATGCGCACCGCGCCCTGCCTGAAATACGCTGGGTGCTGACACATTTTCCGCGCCCGTTGGTATCCTCTGTGCAATACTATGGCTCCCGCAGTTGGCTTGCAACCTACATCGGGAACCGGGCTATAATCTGCACGTTCAAGCGGCAACACGAGGTGTACGACAAATGAAGCGCAAAGCCGAATTCTTCTGGCGGGGTCTCCCTTTCCTTTCTCTGGTGCTTCTCGGCACCCTCCTGACGGGTTGTCCCGATCCCGATCCGGATCCCGATCCAGACCCCGATCCCGAGCCTGTCCCCGCCGTCGGCTTCCTCGTGCCCCAGAAACTGGCGACGGACGAGGGCCCCGAAGCCGTGGCCGTGGCCCTGATTAACGATGACGCTTTCCCTGACCTGGTGACCGCCAACAGGGCCGACAATACCCTGACAAGCTGGATTGCCGATGGCGCGGACGGCTTCACGACTGGCCAGCGCCTCCTGACCGGGGCAACCGAGCCGCGTGCCGTGGCCCTCGGCGATCTCGACGAGGACGGAAACGTGGATATCGTTTCCGCGAATTCCGGAAGCAACAATCTTTCGGTCCTCTACGGGGCCGGCAACGGAACCTTCACCACCGCGGTGCTCCTTGCCCTGGCCGCCGGCGCGGAACCCCGCGATGTAGCGATGCTCGATGTAAACGAGGACGGACACTTGGACCTCGTGTCGGCCAACAGCGGTCAGGCCAACATTTCCTTGCTGACGGGCGACGGCGCGCGCGCCTTTGCCGCCCCGCTCAACCTGGCCACGGGGGAAGGTCCCCGGGCACTGCTGGTGGCGGATGTGAACAACGATACGCGGGCGGATCTAATCTGCACGGACCGGGACGACGACGCGCTCTCGCTCTTTATAAACGATGCCGACGGAAACTTCCGGACTCGCCTCTCCGTGCCCACGGGCCAAAGCCCCCGCATGGTCGCCGCGAAAGACCTGAATAATGATGGTTGGCTCGACCTGGTGGTCAGCAACCCTGGCTCCTCCAATCTCGGTATTCACCTCGGGGCCGGCAACGGTGCCTTTGACACCGTGGTGTTCGTCCCCACGAAGTCCCATCCGACCCGTATCGCGCTGGGCGACTTTACGGGCGACGGCAAGGACGACGTGCTTGCCATCCTCTTTGAAAACATTGATGACCCCCTGTCTTCCGGCGAGATCCAGTGCCTCGCCGGGGACGGCGAAGGGGACTTTGAGCCCTTCGACCTCTACTATACCGGCCCCGGTGTGGTGGCCCTGGCCTCGGCCGATCTGGACCGTGACGGCACGCTGGACCTCGCCGCCTGTAACGCCGACCGGGATCAACTCCTGATCGCCGCCGGATCGACCAACAGCGGCCTGGCCATGGAGCGTCGCTTCGCCACGGGTGCTCGTCCGCGCATGGTCGCCATGGCGGATTTCAACCGCGACGGGAATCCCGATCTGGCCGCGGCCAATCTCGACAGTGCGAATGTGTCCATCCTGTTGGGCGATGGCAAAGGGGCCTTCGGCGAAGGCACAGAGATTGCCGCGGGCGGCCCGGCCCGTGCCCTCGCCGCGGCCGACTTCAACGGCGATAACCGCGCCGATCTCGCGGTGACCAATTTGAACCAGAGCCGCGTAGCCGTACTCCTCGGCGTCGGCGACGGCGATTTCGAGACCCCGGTTTTCTACGCCCTTCGCGAAGACGACTCGGCGGGAACGGCCGAACCGCGCTCCCTGGCCGTGGCCGACGTGGACGAAGACGGCTCCCTGGATATTGTCACCGGCAACGCCGCTCGGGACAGTGTAGCGGTGCTGCTCGGCGACGGCGAAGGGGCCTTTGGCGATGCAACGGAATTTGACGCCGGGAATTTCCCCCTGGATGTCCATCTGGTTGACCTCGACGAGGACGGCAACCTCGATATCGTCCTCGTGAATGGCATTGAAGAGGACGGCACCGGCGCCCCAATTTCGGCCCTGCGCGTCATTCCCGGCAAAGGGGATGGAACCTTCGATGTGGCGAACGACGTGGGCTACGTGACAGGCGTCGGCCCGAACAGTTTGGCCGTGGCCGATTGGGACAGCGATGGCGATCTGGACGCCGCGACCTGCCACAACAGTCTGGATAATCTGCAGTTGTTCGCCGGCCGGGGCGACGGCCAGTTCGGCACCGGGGGCCTGCTCGCGGCAGGCGACACCCCCAATGCCGCGGGTGTGGCCGATTTCAATGAAGACGGCCAGCCCGACCTCTTCTCGACCAACGACAACGGCCGGATCACGATCCGGCTCAGCCGCCGGGGACTGCTCTTCGAAAGCGCGATATCGGTGTCCATCGGCACCCGCCCGATTCAGGCCATTGCCGCCGACATCAATGGCGATGGCCACTTGGATATCATTGTGCCGAACCGAGACACCGACAACGTGTCGGTCATGCTCGGCACGGGCCCTGCGGAGTAATTGGTGAAAGGGGCCAGGAATCCCCGCCCCCTTTTAAAAATTTCCTTTGCAAAATCGGAGCTTGGTGGTATACTGCAATTGGACTTGGGAACGAGGTTCCAGGCGACCAGGTGAACGGCCCGCGCCAGGGTTTACCGGCGGCCAATCGCCGGTACTGGCACCGCAGGAATCCAAGAGCGCCTGAGTCCACGACTGCGGTGAGCGCGACGCTCAGGTCCGCACACATGGCTTGGCCGGACACCAGGCCTGCGGACAAGGTCCCGCGAATGCCGCTGTGAATACGGTGGAAGCAGTTATCGAAAAGCGTTGTGCGCCGTGTCCTCAAAACAGGACGATAAGTGGCCACGTGTAGTGCCCAAACCCCAGTGCGCAGATAACGCTGCTACTCCCACCCCCAAGGTAAAGCGGAAGTTGCGTAGCGAGAGTGCTTTGTAAGGATCCCAAACAGGATCAATACGGGCCATGTGTAGCGCCCAGACCTTACCAGCGAAGCCATTTCGACGCCGCTTCCGCCTTTCTTTTGCTTCCTACCAGTCCCCTCCCTCCAAAAGCCTGAGTCTTCTTTATCCGTTTATGGGTCGCATGGGTCCGTATGCGTCAGGGGGAGTTCCACGGCCAGCCTTCACCCTCCAGCCTACAGCCTCCCTCGTAATTCGTAATTCACAATTCGTAATTGCTACTATTCCCCCATGACAAATCTCGACTACTGGAACACCTTCGTGGGGGAAGAATCCCCCGAATTGTTTATGCGGGGCTACGGCTCGGCCGATCCGGAATTGTGCGTGGCGCGCTTTCTCGAAGAACGGGGCCAACTCTATGGCGTCGTCAATCAGGGAAGCTGGGTCAAGACCTTCTCCATGCCGGAACAGCACCAGTCCCTTTCGGTCAAGGTCTACCTGCTGAGCTACCTCGACGAAACGCGCGAAGACTGGCACCCCGCGCTGGAAGCGAACCCACCCAATACGCCCCGACGCTACCGCGAGAAATTCGACCAGGAACGCTACCCCCCGCCGGAGTCGTCCACAACGGACAGCCTGATCGACGAAGCGGGCACCTACGGCACCTACATTCCGGAATCCGACCACGATTTCGCGGATGGCGCTCTCGCGACTTCCTCAATGGCGCTTGCCCAGTCCCCCGAAGTCGACGGGGACAGCGAGGCCGACGACGAATCTTCGGTTGTGACGCCGAGTTACTCCGAAGTCGAGGAGGAGTTGACGCCCGATGTGACTGATCCGCCGGTGGAAGATGTGTTTGTACCCGAAGCCGATGTGACGGGGGAAGAAGCGTCCCCCGAGGCCTGATAGCCAACAAAGTGCCTTCGGGCAGGGGCAATTCCCGCAACTTGACCTGAAAAACCGGGATGCGGAGCGCTTCCGCGCGCAAGAACCGTCAAAAAGAAGCAACGGCACGCACGCGTGTGGTATACTTTCACCGTACTCCCCGGGTACGGGCCGCTTCGCGGCCATTAGGGCACGCCTCCTGTATCGCCGATCCTTCGCGTATGATGTGTAAATACAGTCCCTGTGCCGATTCACCCCGGATCGTATCACTGGGCCGCCGTCTATCCTGACGGGCGGATTTCAACACTGTTCACCACACGCGCATTGGATAACACTTTGTCTAACGACACCCAAGAAATCACCGAATCCACCGAAGCCACTGCATCGACGGATTCCGTCGATTCCCCCGACGTGATCCGCTTCAGCGATCTCGGCCTGAACAAATCGGTCTTGAAAGCCCTCGACGCCGTGGGCTACGAAACGCCCTCCCCCATCCAGGCGGCGACCATTCCCCCGCTACTCGCGGGCAAAGACGTTCTCGGCCAGGCCCAGACGGGCACGGGCAAGACGGCCGCCTTCGCGCTGCCGATCCTGAACCGGATCGAGCTCGCCCAGACCTACCCCCAGGCCCTCGTGCTGGTACCCACGCGCGAGCTCGCGATCCAGGTGGCGGAAGCCTTCCAGCGCTACGCGTCGCACCTCACCGACCTCCACGTACTGCCCATTTACGGCGGCTCGGACTACGGCCCCCAGGTGCGCAATCTCAAGCGCGGCGTCCACGTGGTCGTGGGCACGCCAGGCCGCGTCATGGATCACATGCGCCGGGGCACGCTGAACCTTGATCAGCTCACGACCCTCGTGCTCGATGAGGCCGACGAAATGCTGCGCATGGGCTTCATCGACGACGTGAAGTGGGTGCTGGAGCAGACGCCACCGGATCGCCAGGTGGCCCTGTTTTCCGCCACGATGCCACGCGAAATTCAAACCATCGCCGAGCGCCACATGCGCAATCCGGAAGTCATCGCCATGAAGGTGAAGACGACCACGGCGGAGACGATCAACCAGCGCTATTGGCTGGTGAGCCACACCCACAAGCTGGACGCCCTCACGCGTATCATGGAGTCGGAAACCTTCGACGCCGTTCTCATTTTCGTGCGCACCAAGACCGCCACGGTGGAACTGGTGGAAAAACTGAACGCGCGCGGCTACGCGGCTTCCGCCCTCAACGGCGATCTGGCCCAGGCCCAGCGCGAGCGCACGATCAACCGCCTCCGCAGCGGCGATCTCGACATCCTCGTGGCGACGGACGTGGCGGCCCGCGGCCTGGACGTGGCGCGCATCAGCCACGTCATCAACTATGACATCCCCACCGACACCGAGCCCTACATCCACCGCATCGGTCGCACGGGCCGTGCCGGGCGCACCGGCGAGGCCATCCTCTTCGTCACCCCGCGCGAACGCCGCCTCCTCGCGGCCATCGAGCGGGCCACGCGCCAGAAGATCACCCTGATGGAAATGCCCACGGCGGACGCCATCAATGATCGTCGCATCGCCCAGTTCAAGAAGCGCATCACCGATACGCTGACGGAAAACAACCTGAAGCTATTCACCAATATCATCGAGCAGTACGTGGCGGAGCACGACATCCCCGCCATTGAGATTGCGGCGGCCCTGGCGAAGATGGTGCAGGGCGACGAACCCCTCCTGCTGAAGGATCGTCCCCAGGCGGCCGCCGGCACCTGGGAACCCGCGCCCAACAAGCGCGACCGCGAACGGGGTAGCGAACGCGATCGTGATCGCGGCGGCGACCGGGAAGAGCGCGGTGACCGCAAGCGGCCCGAAAAGCGTGAACGGACCCGCGAGCCCCTGGCCGAAGGCACGGAGCGCTACCGCCTCCAGGTGGGCCACACCCACGGCGTGAAGCCCGGCAACATCGTGGGCGCTATCGCCAACGAAGCCGGTCTCGATAGCAAGTATATCGGCCATATTGAGATTCACGATGAACACAGTTTCGTCGTGTTGCCCGTGATGCCCAAGGAAATCATGGACATTCTGAAGGATACCTGGGTGGCGGGACAGCGCCTCGGCATCAGCCGCGAAGGCGATGCGCCTGAGGCGGACGGCTGGTTCACCAAGGGCAAGCCCAAGAAGAGCGACAAGCCCTTCGTGAAGAAGGAAGGCAAGCCTTTCGAAAAGAAGGACGGCAAACCCTTCCACAAGAAAGACGGCAAATCCTTTCACAAAAAAGATGACAAGAAGGGTGCCACCTTCGGCGGGCCGAAGAAGGACAAGGACAAAGGCAAGCCGAAGAAGAAACACCGCAAGGGTGGCGAATAGCCCTTATCGGTTTAATCGATAGAGAACGCAGAGAGCACAAAGGGATGATTCCCTTTGTGCTCTTTTTTGTTTTTGACCACAGAGGCACGGAGGCGCGGAGAAGAAAATGAGATGAATCGGCACGGCGTCGCGCAACTGCACGCTTCCGCACAACAAGACTTTTCCACCTTTCCTCTCTCCCCTTTTTATCTCCGTGCCTCCGTGTACTCCGTGGTCGATATTCCAATCGTTGACCTTCACGCACTGCAGGCACATTGCAACCCTGATTAACCACGTGATGGCCGTTGAAGGTCTGAGGAAAATAGTGTATCCTCCATCGAGCCGGTGCGGCACCCACCGCACCCGACAACTTCTTTGGTTCAATTCAACGCCAACTATCCCTGACATGACGTTGGCCGCAGGATCCGCTTATGACGAACTTTTCATGGATTGACGGCAGCATTGTTGGTCTCTATATCATCGTGACAATGGTGGCGGGTATCGCGGTGCGCAAGTACGTCGGCAAGGTCGAGCATTTCTTGATCGCGGGCCGCGAAATGAATCTGTACCTCGGCATCGCGTCGCTCGCCGCCACGGAATTCGGCATCGTCACGTGCATGTACACGGCGCAGAACGGGTACCTCAACGGATTTGCCGGGGCCACGCCGGGCGTACTGGCGGCACTGGCCATGTTCTTCGTCGGGTACACCGGGTTCTGCGTGAAGCAACTTCGCGATGCGGGCGTGATGACCATTCCCGAGTTGTTCGAGTTGCGCCTGGGGCCGAACATCCGTTGGGCGGCCGGTGTCGTCATCGTGCTGGGCGGCTTGCTCAATATGGGCGTCTTTCTGCGCACCGGCGGCGAATTCCTCGTGGCCGTTTGCGGTTTGAATGAGGGTTACCTCGAAGTTACCATGACGGCGCTCTTGCTTTTTGTAGCCATCTACACCATCCTCGGTGGGATGTTGTCCGTCCTGGTTACCGACTTCCTCCAATTCATCGTGATGAGCGTGGGCCTGCTGGCCGTCACCATCCTGATCCTCGTCCATGTGGGATGGGATCGCATGACGGCGGTGGTGGAATCGCAGTTTGGCGCGGGCGGCTTCAATCCCTTCTTGAATCCGAAGATGGGCTGGGAATTCATCGTGGCCAACAGCCTGTTGAGCGTGGCCATGGTGCTAACGTGGCAGACCACCATCCAGCGCCTGCTGGCGGCCAAAGACACGAAAACGGGCCAACAGGTCTATACGCGCACAAGCTTTTTCTTCCTCTGCCGCTGGCTGATTCCCGTGATCTGGGGCATCGCGGCGCTGGCGGTGCTTACGCCGGAGGAAGTGGGCGAGAACACCCTCCTCGCGATGCCGAAGCTTCTGAGCCAGATCGTGCCCGTCGGCCTCATGGGCCTGCTGGTGGCGGCCATGCTTGCGGCCGATATGTCCACGGACTCGTCTTACATGCTGAGCTGGTCAAGCGTCATTTACAACGACATCCTGGGCCCCTTCCGCAAGGGCGAGTGGTCGGAGAAGCGCGGGCTGCTGTGGAGTCGCTCCATCGTCGCCCTCATCGGCGTTTTCCTGCTGATATACGGCCTGTGGTATCCCCTGCAAGGGAGCCTGTGGGACTATCTCACCGTCACCGGCAACATCTATCTTTCAAGTATGTCCGTGTTGCTGGTCGCGTGTTGCTACTGGAAGCGGGCGAATAGTTGGGGAGGTGCCGGGGCCATTGCCGTCGGCGCGACCATACCGCTTGCGTTCCTGATCATGGAGCAGATCCCGTCCACGCGGCACTTCGCAAAAGAAGTCGTCGGACCGCAGTTTTCCAACATTGCGACCTACGTGCTTGCCGCCACGGCCATGGTCGTCGGGTCCCTGTTGAAACCACAAGCGAAGAACTCGCCGAACAAAGGAGCTGAGGCATGACCGAACATTGGATCTGGTGGACACTGACTATGAGCTGCATCCTCTGGTACTCCACGATCACCGTCTATGTCGCCATCCGCGGGGTGGCGGACATCAAGGGTATGCTCGGGCGCCTGGCGGCGATGGGTGACGAAAGCGACGAAAAAGGTAACCTCTGACCCGAACGAAGCCGGCCCCCTACGCCCAGTGGAGACTTCTCGCGCCGGGCACGATGCCGCTCAAATGGGGCTCAGACATTCTTGTCTGAGGCAAGGCCCATTGCAGCGGCCAAATGGCACTTTGAATTTGTGAAGAAATCAAAGGATTCGTCATCCCCACGAAAGTGGGGATCCAGAGAATTGGCGAAGTGCACTCCACCCGTGCAATGGATTCCCACTTTCGTGGGAATGACGTTGTTTACGTTGTAGTGACGTGACACACCCTGGTGGGCTTCGCCGACCAAGGTCACCTCTGCCTCAGACAGGAATGTCTGAGACCCACTGGACGGGAATCCGCCTGCTTAGAGCTCGACTATCTTCATGTACTTCTCAGACTGCCGCTCCACACCCTTCTTCGTAACGCGCACGCCGTTCTCCCACCGCAGACCGAAGTCCTTGTCGTAAAAGAACGTGTCTACCTGGAAGGTCATGTTCTCCTGGAGCGCATAGGTGGAAGTTGACTCCATCCAGGGGCGCTCGACCTCCATCATGCCGATGCCGTGGCAAGGGCCGTAGAGCATGTACTGCTTGAATCCACGCTGCTCGACGAAGGCTTCATATTCCCGCACCACGTCCGCCGCAGGCTTTCCCGCCTTCATCAGTTCCATGGTCTTGAAATGAGCTTCAAGGCCAAACTCCACCAGCCGCTTCTTCCGCGCGGGCAATTTGCCGATGGAGATCGGCAGACCGACGCTCGAAGAATAACCCCCGACGCGCGCGCCGATATTGAGCTGGATAATCTCATTCTTCTTGATGGTGTTGTGGGTCGGTCGAGAGATGGCGTGCTTCGTAGCGGGGCCGCAGAAGCAATACAGCGCGTGCCCCTCGTACTCGCCGCCGTTCTGATAGATTTCCCGCTGGGCAATGCCAATCACCTGGAGTTCCGTCATGCCGGGCTTGATCTCGTTGAGAATCGCGCCAATGGCAATCTCGCTAATCTCGTAGGCCCGCTTGGCCAGCTTAATCTCGTTCGCACTCTTGTTGATTCTCAGCGAGATCAACGTGTTGTCGGCCTTGATGAGCTCGACCTTTGGCAGCTCGCTGCACAGGCTGTGATAGACCGGCAGAGGCATCACCGAATAGCCCACCAGCCCGAGCTTGCGCAGCTTCTTGCCGGGCATGGCCATCTTCACCACGTCCTTGAAATGCGCCACCGGAATACCGGGATACTCCGGCTCCGCCGACTCCCGATACTCGACCATCAAAGCTATCTGCTTGATCTTGCTCCGCGTCCGCGCATAAGCCTCACTCTCCGGGCCAATGATGAGCACCGGTGATCCCTCGGCCGGCACAAACACGCCCGCAGCCTCGAAGGTAGGCCAGTACTCCGACAAATAGCGCACATTGGCGAAGTCGGCCTCGTTGGCGTGCACCAGCGCCGCATCCAGCCCCGCGGCGCGGATATTTTCCTGAAATCGCTTAATCCGGCGCGTATACTCGCTATTTGGAATGGCCAGCATGTCTTATCTCCTGCCTGGGCGGCGCTCTTGGTACGGGTCGTATTCTAAGTTTGAAAAGTCGCTTGAATCGGCAACCAATGATGTAAGGTTGCGAGATCCGTGGGCAACTTTACCTGTAATCGTTGCGTCGGTCAAGCTGGCTGAATGCTTCTTGACTAGCCAGATTCTCACGGAGCACCTGAGGTACCGACGCGCGCAGGCGCACGAGGCCGCGTCAATCCCGGGGCGCTCCCCTTGCCGCTTTGGCTGCTTTCCGGTGTCTATATAGGTGAAGATACTCACCAGACGCCGTGAAAGGGAAGCGCCATGCCGGGTTCGGATGTTGAAATACTCAAACTTTGGTCGTCGGGAAATGCCGATGCTTTCGCCGAGTTGGTGCGGAGGTACGCGCCGCTGGTCTACAGCGCGGCACTGCGGGTGCTCCGCAATTCCGCCGACGCGGAAGACATCGCGCAACAGTGTTTCCTGGAGCTGGCGCAACGTCCGCCCGCGATTCGCAGCACCCTGGCGGGGTGGCTCCATCGCCTGGCGACCCACCGAGCCCTTAACCACCTCCGGGGCGAGAAAAGGCGGGCCGAACGGGAGGCTGCATTTGAGGCAACACGGGCTGCGGCGGATGGGGAAGCATGGGAACCGATTGGCGATGCTATCGACGAGGCCATCACCGCCTTGAAACCGGGACTGCGGGATGTTATCGCCCATCGTTTTCTCCTTGGTGAGTCACCGGAAGATGTGGCCCGGGCGTTGGGCATCGCCGAACGAACCGTACGCCACCGGCAGCAACAGGGTGTAGAGGCGATCCGGGAGAGTCTGAAGCGAAAGGGCCTGGTAACGGGTGTAAGCCTCGCCGTGATTCTGGAGGCAAACCTGCGCCCGAGCGCCGATGTGTTGCCCGATCCGTTGATTCTACAATTGGGTAAGTTGGCGTTGTCGGGGATACGACCCGTGGCGTCGACTTCGCCAATTTTTTCTTCGCTAAGCATCAAATCCGCTGTGGGCTTTGGGATTCTGGCGTCTATCGCTTGCACGCTTGGCTACTATTCGTACGTAGGGAAGGAAAGCATCGCTACGTTCCAAAGCGACGATACCCTCGCCCGTACTACATCGTCGCACCCCACAATCGACACCCGCGCTACCAGGGCAACGGCGGATTTGACCGTAACGACGCCCGTTGCCCCGGGAGTCACCCCGGCAGTGACCTATCTTGTCTCTAACTCGGATGGGGAACCTGTGGCATCAGCGGCGCTCCGAGACGGAATTGCTCAGGTCCTACTAATGACCACAGACCCGGAGGGCAAAGGCCAACTGACCGAAATTCCTGCTGAAGTCGTCTCGTTTCACCTTGACGCAAGGAACATGGAAGATCACCTTTCGGGCACACTTAGCTTTCTTCGGGAAGCGCCCGTCCAAGTCAATGTCAAGATGCAGCGCACCCAATCGCCGACCTTCCGTATCCTCACGGGCGATGGCACACCCGCGGTTGGCGCGGTGGTGTTGGATAGAGAGAGCCATGAGGCCCTGGGCCAGACTAGCGCCGAGGGTATTGTAAAACTGCCTGCGGACCGGCGCCGCTATACGGTGCAGCACCCGAGCTTTGGCACTCAGCCGCTTCATTTTGATCCCGTACCTGGGCAGGTGAATACCGTTTCCATTCAGCCCGCCGGGCTTCTTCGCGTCCAGGTACTTTGGCAGGGGAGCCCCGTCCCGGGTGCGAAGCTCAACTGTGACAACTATCGGGCGGAAATGGAAGGCGCTACGACCGGCGAAGATGGTATTTTCGAGACCGGCCCATTGCCGGGCGGCGAGGAGTTCCTGGTGACGGCCAGCCTGGAGCGCGAAGGGATGGCGAATGCATTCGGCAGTGCATTGACCCGAGTCCGGGCCGATGCGACGACCGAGTGTATTATCACGCTGGACATCGGAGGCACCCTTGCGGGAACACTGGTTTGGGAAGATGGTTCGCCATGCGTGGGGGGAAAAATCACCGCGAGCCGTGCTAACGTGCCACTCCACACGCGCGAAACGTCGGTGGGTGAAGACGGCAGTTTTAGCCTGCCCCTCTTTCCAGGGGAGAACAGAATTTCAGTCGGAGGTTTCTACAATGGCGGTCTGATGCAGCCTTTGATTGTTTCCGCCACGCCAGACAGCGGTGTGATAGAACGACGCATCGTCGTGAGGCCCGGCCACATGGCATCGAACGAAGGCGGCGAATTCCTCGAACTCCCAATCGATTTTGCGGGGAGAACCGCACCGGACGAGATCATGGTCCACGTTCCGGGATGGCCGATCGGCGGAGAGGAGTGTTGGATTCCGACGCCTGACGACAATGTTCTGAGGCTCGCCCGCAAAGCCGGTTACAGAATGCTTCGCCAAGTGCTTGTGGTGGATCGCCTTGGGGGCTATGCAGGGCTTTGGGACAAGTTGAATAATCCCGGCGAAACGCTAGAACGCCTTGAATTGAATATATCCGTGGGCGAAGTCCGCGGCACATTGACCGATCAGCGAGGTGATCCCATCCCCTATGGACTCATCCGCGTTCGCGCCGAGCGATGGCCTGACAGTAGCTTCCAGGCCAACGGACGCGGCGAGTTCACGCTGTGGCCGGTGCCCTTGCGCAGGAAATTGATGCTCGAACTTCAGAGCGAGGATTGTCTTACAACTCAATTGACGCGTACTTTTGAGGAGGAGTCGGAGGGGATCAATCTTGAAATGCTTAAGCCCAACGCGCGGATCGCTGGGTCGGTGCTTTATGAGGATGGCAATCCGGTTGGGAGTGCGCGAATCGTCGCTCAGTCCTCCGCAGACCCGAGCATCAGGACTTCCTTCCAAATGGTCCAAGGAAAATTTGAAGGTGCGCTCCTGCCAGGAACTTGGACCCTAATGGCAGAAGGCGATACGGGCAACAGCCCCCAGACCTCGGTGCAGGCGCCGTCCGACAACGTGGTGCTTTATCTGCCGGGTGCCGCGCCAGGTAAGCTTGAGGAATCCGACGACACCCAGTCGCGCATCGCGACGATGTCGAAGCAACTTGGGCTCGTCTTCAAGATGTTTGCCAATGAAACCAAGGGCGAACTTTATCCCGGCTTGAGCACAACTTTGGGGGAGTTCACACCACGGCTCGATCAGATCTACCCGGAATATCTGGCCGACAGCACCATTGTTGCGTACCTCGCGGGCGAGGGCGATACCGAGTTTTGCTATACCGGCTATATGTTGCTGGACGAGGAAAGCGGGCTCGCCTGGCTCGACGCCTATGAAGCAATCGGTCCAAAGGCATTGCAGGAAGGCGGCCCAGTAAATGTCGAAGTTGCCGACGGAACTACGACGATCAGCCACCTTAACCAGGAAGCCGAGCGAGAACTGGGAGGCACCGAGCGAGAGTATGGTGTTGTGGAAGCCGAAATTCCAGTCCTCTGGCAGATGCCCGCAAGCACAGGAGACGAACCCGAGTTACTTTGGGTGACGTTCATGGACGGGCACGTGGAACAACGGGAATATCCCGGAGAGTTTCCGCTGACGGCGGCGTTTATCGAGCGCATTCGGGTACTGCAAAACGGCGGCGAGTGAGGGTCGTTCGGCGTATGCTGGGACACAGGCCAGTTACAAGTTCGAACCGGGAACAGTAGGAATTGAAGCAAGGAAGATCTCCACGCCTTTGATGAAGATATCCCGCGACACTTGCGCCCCTTCGCCGTGATCGCCGTATACTTCAAGAAACTGCTTCGGGTCGTTGGCCGCCTCGAAGAGGCGTTGCCCTTGCGAATAGGGGTACAGCATATCGCCCTGGCTATGAATAACCATCACAGGCGCATGTATTTCAGGCATCTTTGCTTCGTTTTCGAATCGGTGACGAATGAAGAGCCACCCCGGAAACCACGGGTAGTCCTTGAAGGCGGCGTCGGCCATGGAGGTGAAGGTATTCTCCAACACCACGCCGCCCGGTTTGACGCGCGTCGCCAATTCACACGTGGGCCCGCCGCCAAAGGAAGGACCCCATAGGAGAATCACCCCGGGATCGAGCTTGCGCTCCTCGGTGAGGTATTCCCACGCCGCCATGGCATCCGCGTAGAGGCGAACTTCGGAGGGCGCGCCGGTGCTCTTGCCGTAGCCGCCATAGTCGTATAGCGCGACGGAAAAACCGAGGGAACGGAAGAGCTTCACGACTCCCAGGCACGTGGATATGTTGGAATCATTGCCATGGGAATAGAGCACCGTTCCCCGTGCGCCTTCGAGGGGAATAAACCACAGGACGGTGCTTTCGCCATCCACGTTCAACAGGATCTCATTGTACCCCCAATCGTGCACGGACGGCGTGGCGATCATCTGGGTGTTGGGTACGAATATGAGTGACTTCTGCGCAAAGAAGAATACGACGTAGAGCCCGGCACCGATCGCAGCCAGATAGAGAGGAATGCGCTTCAGATACTTCTTCACCCAATCGATACTCCGAGAATCCAACCAACAACCGCGTCACCTCGTGCGCAATAGCTCAGCCACTCTATCGTCCGACGACTGGCATGTCAATCGACTATGAACGGCACGCCACAATCGCGTACCATTGCCACTGGAGCCGAGAGAGCACGCTCCTTCTCCGAGGAATCTACTTCAAGCCAAGAGGTATCCATTCAAAATGTCGTCAACACTCCGAGTCGCCCTCGCACTCACTATCTCCCTGTCTTTCGCCACCCACGCCCAGCACACCGTCCTCCTCCAGGGCGGCGACCGACTGGCTATGGTGTCCTCCACCGGCGAAATCACCTGGGAAATGCCCTGGGACGGGGTTCATGATATCCACCTGCTGGAAAACGGACACATCCTGGTGCAGCAGGACATGAAGGGCGTGGCGGAGATCGAGCCCGAGACCAAGTCCGTGGTCTGGTCCTATGACGCGCAGGCCAGCAACGGCAATGCGGGCAAGAAAATCGAGGTGCATGCCTTCCAACCGCTGGCCGACGGCAATGTCATGATCGCGGAGTCGGGTCCGGCGCGGATCATTGAGGTCGACCGCGACGGCAAGCTGGTGAAAGAGATCAAACTTAAGGTGAACAATCCTCACCCCCACACGGACACGCGCCTCGCGCGGAAGCTGGAGAATGGCCACTACCTCGTGTGCCACGAGGGGGATGGCTTCGTGCGGGAGTATGACGGCGAGGGCTCGGTGGTGTGGGAATACGAAGTACCCCTCTTCGACAGGGAACGGGCGGATGGCCACGGCCCTGAGGCCTGGGGCAACAAGACCTTTGGCGCGGTGCGCCTGAAGAATGGCAACACCCTGCTGAGCACGGGCAACGGCCACGAGGTGCTGGAGGTCACACCGGCCAAGGAGATCGTTTGGCAATTGGGACAGAAGGACCTACCGGGCATCACGCTGGCGTGGGTGACGACGCTGGAGGTGTTGTCGAATGGCAACTACGTGATTGGCAACTGCCACGCGGGCGAGGGCCAGCCGCTACTGGTGGAAATCGAGCCCAAATCGAAGAAGGTGGTGTGGACCTTCGACCGTTTTGCGGACTTTGGGAACAACGTGTCGAATTCGTTGATTGTGGAGCAGCGGGGCCGTTCACTACGCTGATTGCAGCCTCTTGAGCCAATTGCGGTGCATGTCGGGGGCAGAATCACAGCCGGGACGGCTGTGCCACATTCTTTGTGGTATGCTCTCGCCGCGATAGTTCCGGTCAGGGCTGGAACAGCGCTACGCCGCACTCGGCCGCCGCGCGAATCAGCGCCTTGTCCTGCGTGGCCAAGGGCAACTCGCGGCGCAAGGCGAGATCGAGGTAGGACGCGTCATAAGTGGAGAGCTGATGTTTTCGGGCGAGGGCAACGATTTCGCCAAGTAAACGATCGATCGGCTCGAATTGAATCTCAATCGACAACTTGCTCAACCGATCGAGAAATCGATCCGTATGTTCAAGGGTTATTCGATTTCGCCGCTCCGCCACAATCAAGGCATTGCCAAGCTCGAGAGGCCAGATTGATGGTTGTATCGCGGTGCCGTTTTCCATACGTTCCAGCAGTAGACGCGCGTACGAACTTGGCTCGTCGTCGAGGCCCCACGCCATGATGATGGAATTGTCAATTACGACATTCAGCCCCACTCAGGCCCTGCCTTCCTCAATACATTCCCTGATGGTAAGATCGGGCCCCAGAGTAACCCCTTGGCTGAGTTGCTTAATGTCCTCGATTGCCTGACGAATTTCTCGTTGACGTTCTGACTCCCGATTCCTGATTGCGGCATCTGCGGGATTAATCACTGCCACGGGCACACCATTCTCCGTAATGGTAATCCGCTCGCCTTGCGCCACGCGCTCCAGGAGCTGGGCCAAGGTGGTCTGCGCTTCACGTTCGATTGTGGTATCCATGACAGGTCCTCGCTTGAAACGGGCCACGTGCCCGGTTCCTCATATTCTACCACGTCCAATGGTGCGCACAAATTCACCGTGCAGCCGCTTCTCCCGCACCCACCACTTCCAGCAGGGGATTGCCCATGTTACCCGATGGCGGCTTGATGCCCAGGTAGGCCGTTATCGTTGAGGCGACATCCTCGGGCGCCACGGGACGCTGGCTTGCACCCGAGACAACACCAGGCCCCGCAAAGATGATGGGCACATAGGTGTCGTAGCTGTAGGGCGAACCGTGCATGGCGGCATATTTCTGGGCTTCGGGGTAGAGGTACCAGGAGGGCGACTGCACCACCAGTACATTGCCCGATCGCTTCGGGTGGAAGGCGCGCGTGACCATGTCCATGACCTTCGTATTCGGAACCCGGCCTTCCAGAAGGTCGCTGCGCGTCACCGCCAAATCGAAGCCGGGCAGCGCCACCATCGCGTCGGCCAGGGCGCGCTCGACCTCCGGCAGGGCCAGGCCCAGCGCCTGAACCCGGGCCTCGTCCAGATAGAGACTCGGATTCTGAAACGTCAACACCAGGTCTTCCGCGATACCGAAGCGCGCCTTGAGCGCCCCATTCGCCGCCGCGATGAATTCCTCGGGCACGTGGCGCCCGGCGTCACATCCCAGGTGCTGCGTGTACTCCGGGATCTCGTCGATACCGTGGTCCGAACTGAGCACGATCAGCGTGCGATCGAGCCCCACCAGCCGGTCCACTTCCGCAAAGAAATCGGCGAGACTCCGGTCGAGTTGGAGCTGGTTGTCTTCCGATTCCAGGCTGTTGGGACCGAAGGCGTGGCCGATGTAGTCCGTTGCCGAAAGGCTGATGGTCAGGATGTCCGTGGCGTCCCGCTGCCCCACTTCCTCCGCGCGCATCAGTTCCCGGGCAAACTGGAGCGTGAGCACGTCGCCCATCGGTGTAAAGCGGAGGTTACCATAGTAGTCCTTCCCCGCTTCGGCGGGCAGCGGATGGGGAAAAGTATTGCCCATTGCTTTGTAGGGCCGCTCCTCGGGCCGATCGTCCTGAGCGCCGTAGATATAGGTATCCACCGGATTCAGAAGCGACCACGACGCACCCAGCCAGGCATCGGCGGGTTTCGTCCCGTTCCAGGCGCTCACCCACGCCGGGTAGTCCTCGTAAAAGAAGGAACTCGTCACAAAGCGCCCCGACTCCGGCTCATACCAGAAGCTCTTCCCCAGGTGCCCGCCGAGGATCACCGCGCCCCGGTCCTTGATGGACACGCCAAACACGCGCGACGCGCCGCCGCTGGCCAGCACCAGCTCGTCGCCGAAGGTGCTCGAGGTCAGGTTTCGCGGCGAGCGCCCCTCGCCCGCGGCACCTTCCACACCGAGCAAAGGATGGCCCTGATCCTCCACCGCGTTCATGCCTGCGCCGCTCGCGCGGTCGAACCACTCATTCCCCACAATGCCGTGCTGCGGCGTATTGCCCCCCGTGGCCAGCGTGGCATGACCCACCGCCGTGAAGGTATTGGAATGCCTGTAGTGGGCGTTGCGATAGTGAAAGCCGCGCTCCATAAGATAACGAAAGCCGCCCTCGCCGAAGCGCTCCTGATAACGTATGGGCATGTCGCCGCGCAATTGGTCCACGGCTATGAACAGAACCAGACGGGGTGTCTCCGCCGACGCCAGGGCCGCGAAAGCAAACGCGACCAGCGCGGAAAGGAAAATATTACGCATGAAATGACCTCCTGAGCGGGATGGAGAAACAGTACTTTTTGACGATATAGCATACTTTGAAATTGTTCAGATTATGTTATGCTGTCCCCTCGGGATTGCGCGGTCCGACCCCGGGCACCCAGCCAGCAATGCTAAACCTTTCTGCCTATCGCCCTGCTCAGGAGTTTTCATCCATGCCCAAGTCGCCCAGCCCCACCCGCCGCCAGTTCCTCGCCGCCACCGCCGCCATAGCGGCCCCCATGATCATCCCCGCCAGCGCCCTCGGCCTCGACGGTACCGTGGCCCCCAGCGAACGCATCACCGTGGGGTGCATAGGCACCGGCAACCGCGGCATGAGCAACCTGGCCGCCTTTAAGGCAAAGCCGGAAATCCAAATCGTGGCCGTGTGCGATGTGGACGCCGCCCGCCGGGTACAGGGCGCGGATCTCGCGGGACTCGGCGCGGACGCCTCCTACAATGACTACCGCGAACTGCTCGCCCGCGCCGATATCGACGCAGTTTCCATCGCCACACCCGACCACTGGCACGCCCTCAACACCATCGACGCGGCCAACGCGGGCAAGGATGTCTTCTGCGAAAAGCCCGTCTCCCTCACCATCGCCCAGGGCCGCAAGATGGCCGATGCGGTAGCGAAGAACCAGCGCATGCTCCAGGCGGGAACGTGGCGGCGCTCTTCATCCGCCTGCCGCCAGGCCTGCGAACTCGTGCGCAACGGATACATCGGCGAGTTGCAGTCCGTGGAGTGCGGCGTGCCCGAGGGCTTCGCTATCCAGGGCGAATTCAAGCCGGGCTATCCCGAGGAGCCCGTGCCCGAAGGGCTGGACTACGAGATGTGGCTCGGACCGGCCCCCCAGAAGCCCTACACCCCCGCGCGCTGCCACTTTAACTTCCGCTGGATCCTCGACTACGGCGCGGGCTACATCACCGACTGGGGTGCCCACTACTACGACATCGCCCAGTGGGGCGCCGGCATGGACGACACCGGCCCCGTGCGTATTTCCGGCGCGGCCGAATTCCCCCGCAAGGGCGAACTCTTCGACGCCTCCGTGAAGCACCTCATCGAATTCGAATATGCCAACGGCGTGCGCATTATCGCCCTGTCCAGCAGCGATCAAAAGCGCTACGGTATCAAGTTTATCGGCAGCGAAGGCTGGCTCCACGTAGAGAGCACCGCCATCACCTCCAGTATCGCGGGCATCGACCAGATCGCGCTGAAGGACAGCGACATCCGCCTCTACAAGAGCGACGATCACGTTCAGGATTTCATCAACTGCGTGAAGAGCCGCCAACTCCCCACGGCGCCCATCGAGATCGCCCACCGCACAGCCTCCATCTGCCACCTCGGCCACATCGCCACCACCCTCAAGCGCGAACTGAAGTGGGACCCGGCGAAGGAAGAATTCAAGGGCGACGACGAGGCCAACACCATGCGCGATCGACCCATGCGCGGGGATTGGAAAATCTAGCACACTTTAATCAATGTTCAGGGACGGCAGGGACAACGGAGACAGCAGCAATGCTGTTCTGTAGTGCCTGCCGTCTCTGCTGTCCCTGTTGTCCCTGCGGGTTTGCAGGACCACCTCGGTTTAAGAACAAAGGCCCGGAGTCACCACCGTGAAGCGACGCACCTTCCTACAATCGGCGGCCTCTTTACCCGCCCTCGTTTCCACGACCGCTGCCAACTCCGCGCCACGTCCCCCGGCCAAACCCGGCAGCCCCAATATCCTCTTCATCATGACCGATCAGCAGCGCTATGACACCCTCGGCGTGAACGGCAACCCGATCATCAAGACACCCCACCTCGACGCGCTCGCCAAGGAATCGGCAAATTTCTCCCACTGCTTCGTGCAGTCGCCCGTGTGCGTGCCCTCACGCGCCTGCTTCTTCACCGGCCGCTACGCCCACGCCCACAGGAACCGTGTGAACTACACGCGCCTCGCACCCACAGAGACCCTCTTCCCCAGACTCCTCCAGGGCGCGGGCTACACCACGGGCATCGTGGGCAAGAGCCACCTCTACTATGACTATCCCCCCACGGCAGACGAGGCACGTCGCACAGGCTTTGACGATGTGGAACTGCACGACGGCGTAAGTAAGACGGACGAATGGTCGGCCTATGCCGCGTGGCGCAAGGAAAACGATCCGCAGCGCGATGTGCCTTACCGCGCGACGGTGGGCAGCGACCCGACGCTGAAAGCATCCCTGGGCCCGAAGGACAACCCCTTTCGCAGCATCATCGGCAAGGATTACACCGACACCGCCTGGACCGGCCTGCGCACGCGCCACTATCTGGAGGAGTACGCGAAGTCGGAGCGGCCTTTCTTCCTCTTCTCTTCCTTCTGGAAGCCCCACTCGCCCTACGAAGTGCCCGCAACCTACGACGCCCTATACAGCGATGTGGAGATTCCTCTCCCCCGCCGCGAAGCGCGCGAAACCATCAAGGCCATGCCGCCCCATCTCTCCCGTTTCATCCTGCGCGGTGAAGCGCGTGGACAGAAGGCGGAGTTCGACATGGACGCCGAGCGCTTGCAATGGCTCTGGCGCAGCTACTACGGCACCATCTCGCACATTGACGACGAGGTGGGCGCTATCCTGAAGACCCTCGAAGAAACCGGCCTCGCGGAGAACACGATTGTCGTTTTTGTGTCCGACCACGGCGATCAGATGCTGGAGCATGGACTGCTGGGAAAAAACGTCTTTTACGAAGGCAGCGTCCGTGTCCCCTTCATGATGCGCTACCCCGGCCACATCCAGCCCGGCTCGCGCGATCAATTGGTCATGTCCATCGACCTCCTCCCCACGCTTTTCGAGCTCTGTGGTGTTGAGACGCCGCACAACGCCCACGGCGAGAGCCTCGCGCCGCTTATCACGGATTCAGAGCGCGTTTATGCTCCCCGCGAATGCGTCTATAGCGAAAACATCATCCCGGAGGTCTTCACCGACGAATTCCCCTTTAAGAAGGGCGAAGGAGTCATGGGCGTGCGCCATCCCGACTGCAAGATGGTCCGCACGCGCAAATGGAAGTACAACTACTACCCCGCAGGCCACGAAGAGCTCTTCGATCTCGAAAACGACCCCGGCGAATACACCAACCTCGCGGTAGACCCTGCACACCACGCCACGCGCAATGAAATGAAGGCAAGGATGATGGACTGGCTCATCACTGCAACCGAGACGGATCAGATCGCGGAGAAATGGCTGGTGTGACGGGGAATAGAAGAAGTTTAACCACAGAGAACGCACAGAGTACATAGGATGGTTTGCTTTGTGCTCTTTGCGTTTTCTATCGAAAACAGGCAATACCCCGTTCGAATGCCTGTGTGTCGACACGTTCCAGGCCGTACAATGCCTCCTGTAGCGCAAAAGTCTCTTTGTAGAACATGGCGCGCGCGCGCAGATCGTCAAAATGCGGATACTTGGCTCCAACCATCTCCAGGAAGGCGTCCCCATAGCAGGCAACCCCGGCAAAATCGTAGGCGGGATCGCCCACGCCGGCATGGCCGAAATCAAGGATTCCAGTAATCGTCGCGCTCTCGATGTCCACGAGAATGTTGGTTGGACCGAAATCCCCATGCCGAAAGCATGGTGTATATCCCGCCCATTGCCCGCTTTCCAGATATGACTCAAACAGGTGCGTTGTCATGTCGCGAGCTGAGTCCGACATATGTTCGAAGAGTCTCTGGCGTATCGTTTCGTACATAATTTCGTACTTACGGGACGTATCCTCGCAATGCGAATTTGCAGGTACGGCCTGCAACGTAGCGGGTGCGTGCAAGGCGGTGAGAAACGATGCAAGTTGCAACGCCAGGCGTTGACGAATGGAAAGGTCTTTGATAGCAGCCAGCATCTCACGGCGAAGCGGGACCCCCGGAATCATCCTGTACCCGATGAATGGCGCACCAGCGCACCAGTCTAACTTTTCAAAAGTGGGGAATGGAACGGCAACGGGCAGAAGGCCGTGGATGCTTTTCAGGATAGACGACTCTTTCGCAAGCTCGCCATAGTCCTCGCGATTCCTGGGAAATCGAAACACAAATTCGCTATTGATCAGGTACGCATCGCACTGCTGGCCGCACGCAAGCACTTCGCTGGTTACAACGAAAAACTCCGGATAGGTGTCCCGGATCGATTGCAGGTATTCGCGATCGCGTTGCACGCTTTACGCTCCAATTGTACGTGAATGCCCGAGGCCCCCTGCGCACAACGACCTGGAAGCAAGCCTCCGCAAGAATTCGCGCATGCTAGACAAACTCAATCCGGCAGCTTGAGCGGAACCTCTGGAAAGTAGGTGGTGAACCGCCCCCGGTCCGCCGTTGCGATTTCCCACCCCATGACCATAGCGTGCGCGCCGATGAAAAAATCGGGAAGGGGAACATTCGGAGCGGATTTACCGGAATCTTGAAATCGGCGCTGGCGGTACAGCCGATAGGCCACCGCACATGGAACTGCGACGTCGGTGGGAACATCGAACATCTGGATACCCCAGTCAAGAATGTCATCAATCACGACATCCGGATCCTCAGACCCTACACACACTTCGGCGACCGAAACTGTGTTGACCGCTGCGTCACCTTTCATGGCTTCGTCCACGATGAGTCGCGCGGCCCAATCGTGGAAGGGTGAATTGGGATCCATTGCGTAAATGAGCATATTGGTGTCGAAAAGTGTCATAGGTCGCGCGTGATCTTGCGGAGCTCCTCCCACGACATAGTCATCCGTATCCGAGAATTCCGGATAGCTTGAAGGATCTCTTCACGCGTTTTCTTTTTCGCGGGCACTTCCGGCGGAACCTGTCGGACAAGGAGGAACCGCCCCTCCCCCTGCGGGTGGATTTCAAAGACTTCCCCTGGCCGCCCATCGGGAAGAACAATCCTTTTCTCGGAATCTAATTCTTGCGTGCTCATGGGAAAATTATCTCACTGGGCTCGGCACATGTCAACCCTCCAAAACTCACCTTTGTGCTCTTTGCGTTCTTTGCGGTTAAATCCCCCTCCACGCGATCCTTGTGCTACACTCGGCGGCATCAACCCCACAAAGGAACTCGCCCATGACGTCCAAGTCCATCCTCCTGTGTCTCGCCGCGCTCCCCGTCGCCCTCGCCCCTGCGCAGACCGGTTCCATCCACGAGCCCGTGCGCTACATCGGCGGCGTCACCATCGATCTCCACTCCCACGAGGCCGGCATCCGCCCCGCCATCGGCACGCACCACCACCAGATCCTCCGTGTCAACCGTACCCACCCGGAGTTGGCCGAGGGAAGCGGCTGGACCTACAACCACGCGCCCAGCATCGCCTATTGGAACGACACCTTCTACGTCCAATACCTCAGCAACCCCATCGATGAACATGTCTCCCCCGGCCAGACCCTCGTGGCCACGTCGAAAGATGGCATCACCTGGAACAGGCCCGAAGTCGTCTTCCCGCCCTACGTGGCCCCCGCCGGTGTCGCGCTCCCCGAAGGCACTCACGGCTACATGATGCACCAGCGCATGGGCTTCTACGTGGCCCCCAGCGGACGCCTCCTCGTCCTCGCCTTCTACGGCCACGCCGAAGATCCCTTCGAAACCGGCGGCATCGGGCGCGTCGTCCGCGAGGCCTACAAAGACGGCAGCTATGGCCCCATCCACTTCATCCGCTACGACAGCCAGACGGGTTGGAACGCGAGCAACACCAGCTTCCCCTTCTTCACGAAATCCACCGATGCGGGCTTCGTCGAAGCCTGCAACGCGCTCCTCGCCGACAAACTCGTCACGCGCCAGTGGTACGACGAGGACAACGGCGTTGACGGCTTCCACCAGCCCATGAAGGAAGACCGCGAGGCCTTCTCGTGGTATACGCGAAAGGATGGCAAGATCGTCGGCCTCTGGAAATGGTCCTACGCGGGCCTCTCGGAAGACGGCGGCGTCACCTTTTCCGAGCCCGAAAAATGCGCCACCTTCGTCATGGCCGGGGGCAAGCAATTCGGCACGCAGACCGACGACGGACGCTACGCCATCACCTACAACCCCACGATCCACAACGAACACCGCTACCCCCTCGTCCTCGTCACCAGCGACGACGGCATTCTCTTCGACGACATGGTCACCGTCCAGGCGGAAGTCCCGCCCCAGCGCTATTTCGGCCGCTGGAAAGACTTCGGCCCCTGCTACACCCGCGGCATCACCCCCGGCCAGGGCAACCCACCGGGCGACGACCTCTGGCTCACCTACAGTATGAACAAGGAAGACATCTGGGTCAGCCGCGTCCCCGTGACGGTGGCCTACAGCGTCGAAGGGCCCATCGAGAACGACTTCGATGATCGCGCAATCGGCGGACGCGTCGAGGGATGGAACGTCTATAGCCCCCAATGGGCCCCCGTCAGTATCGCCGACGGCAACGGCGGAAGGATTTTACAACTCGCCGACAAAGACCCCTACGACTACGCCCGCGCCATCCGCGTCTTCGAAGAAGGCACGAAAGTCAAAATCGCCTTCAAGGCCATGGCCAGACAATACACCACCCCGCTCGAAATCGACGTCCAGGATCGCTACGGCAACCGCCCCGTCCGGCTAGAGTTCGGTAGCGACGGCGCCCTGCAATACGCCAACGGTGCGGAGCCCGTCGGCATACTCGCCTATACCCCCGGCCGCTGGTACAACTTCGAAATCGAAATCGACGCCACGCCCTTCGGCAGCTTCACCCTCAAGGTCGATGGCAACGTCGTAGCGGAGAACGTCCCCCTCGCCGAGGCCGTGAAATCCGTCGAGCGCATCTCCTTCCGCACCGGCGAATTCAGAAACCTCCCCGCGCGCCAGACTGTGAACGAAAAGCCAAGATCGCCCCTGCCGGGTGCGGATGAGGCCGTGGAGGAAGCGGTGTTTGGCGTGGATGACGTGGTGTTGGTGGCGGAGTGATCTTCGAGCATCAGGTGATATGCAGGACGATTTTCTTGACAAGTACAGCTAGTCGGAATAGGATCAGGTTGCTGTTTCGGCACAATTTGTAAAAATGGAGTTATAGTCATGCAAAGGCAATTTGCCGCAATTATTGAGCGTGAAGGAAACGGCTACGTATCGCTTTGCCCCGAACTAGATATCGCCAGTCAAGGCGACACCATCGAAGAGGCCCGCGAAAATCTCCGCGAAGCGCTTGAATTGTTCTTCGAGACGGCGTCGCCAAGTGAGATTCTGGCGCGCACCCACGAAGAGGTGTACCTGACTCAAGTCGAGGTAGCGATTGGGTAATCTGCGCGTCCTCTCCGGCAAACAAGCTTGCGCCATCCTGGCGCGCCATGGCTTCCTGGAAGTGCGCCAGCGTGGAAGTCATATCGTGATGCAGAAACGGCTGGTCGATATGACGATCACCGTGCCAGTTCCCAATCATACCGAGTTGCGAATCGGCACGCTGCAATCCATAATTCGCCAGTCGGGAATTCCGAAGAGCGAATTTGAGTCGTGAACGGGGCCTTCAATCAATATTCTTCGGGCACGCTTTAGCCAACCACAACTGCCATTTCCGCTCTCACCCCACACCCGGTCCAATCCGCACCGGCCCAAAGGCCGGAACCGCCATGTCCTTCTCGTCGACCAGATTGACATACGGATTCATCCCCGCGCCGTAGTACAGGTCCACCTGCTCCTCCAGCGGCGCATTCAGCCACACGATCACGCAGTCCGCGTTTTCTGGATCCAGCTCCACCGCCCAGGGCTTGGGCAGGGGCTTAGTGTTGCCCTCCACCGCCCGCGTCTCGAAGCCCCACAGCCGTCCATTCGCCACAAGGCGGCCATTGACGCCGCTGAAGCGAACTCGGACAGGTTGTTGGTAGGGACTGATCGCGGGCATCGCTTCGACAGACGCAAAATCGATGGGTGTTGCATGGCCAGGCTTTTCATACACATAGGTCAGGGCCACCTCCGCCATCCGTTGGCCCAGGCGGCGCTGGCCCTCCGCCGAAACGTGGATAAGATCGCTCAGCGGCAGATCGATGGCGGGCACCATGTAGACGTGCGGGCGCTTCGCCGGTAAACTCCGCTGAATCTCCCGCCCCCGCTCCCAAGTCGCGCCCAGGTCTTCGGAGTACACATAGCGGCTCACCTGCGCGAAGATAAACGGCAGTTCCGGCGCATTCAGGTCCGCCCGAAGCCGGTCGATCAGATTGAGCATCTTCGCTTCATATGCCGCCACCGCCTCCCCATTGGACACGTCCGCCTCCCCCTGATACCAGAGCACGCCGCGAATACGCCCGCCCACCTGCCCCGCGCGATGGACCAAGTTACCGTAGAGCGACTCCTCGCCGCGCTCCAGCAAGGCCGGGTCCCAATCGTTCATTGAAGTAGCGCCCAGCGCACAGGGAATCAGCCCAATCGGCCGGTCCAGCGCCATCGCCACGCCCTTCCCAAATTCCAGCCCTGGCCCCGCACCCACCCCCGTCGCGCCCGCCTTGCTCTTCGCCTTCCCATCGGCCCACTGCTCCGGCGTCATCTTGAAAAAATTGCGATAGACCGGCGCCGTCGCCTCAAACACCCGATGAAGGGGATGCTGCGCAACGACCCATTCGCCATCCAGCGTAAAACTCATGACGCACGGATCCGTCGTAACCGGCACCGCCAAAGGCTGTGCACCGACCATGTTCGATTGCCCCGCCAGAATCCATAGATCCGCTTCGACCCCGCCGGGGTAAGGATGGGTCGCCTCCGCTGAAACGACCGGGGCGGCAAGCACCGAAAGAAGAATGAGAGAAAGCAGCCGAAGCGCAGTCTCCGCGCGAAAGCGATAAATCAACATCCTGGCCTTTCTGCACGTCTAACGGTTTGTTGGCATTGCCGACGTTGGGACGAAGTAATCCCCAGATTTTCGATACCACGTCGCGCCACCTATGTGAACTCGCCGTGGCGTTGTAGCGCTGTCCGGGCACTGGAACTGGGGTAGTAGAAGGTATGGGGCTTCGGCTTTTCAAGTGTCAGGTACGTTCTCCACGACCTGTAGAAGCCCATCCACCAGAAAATCCTCGAACAGGCCCGATCCGCATTCAGCCACCAAATGGCGGCATGCCGTATCCCAGGGTGAAGCGAGGTACGAGCGAAACCCCGGAAAATTGTATTGACAATGATTGAGCCCCGGAGGGGCGACTAAACACCTGAGGTTCAAAGCTCGTCGCAACGTTTCCCGTTGGTTTTTCCCATTCCCTTTTCGTTCAATCTGGTGTAGACTTCAACAACGCACGACCCATCAAAAGGTCACACCAAAGAGCGCAGCACAAGGGGGCAAACCCGTGGAACAGCGAACAAAGAATCTTGCCTGGGGCGGAGCGCTTGCATCGGGGCCAGCGCTCATTCTCGCCGGGGTTTTCTGCAGTCGAATCGACGCGAGCGCGATCTGGCTGGGCCTCGCCAACCGCCGCCCAAAAAGCATCGCTATCGCTGATAGTCAGGAGCGAGACTGATGGGACTTCGATTCGCGCTGACACGTCCAATCGTATTGAGCAGGGGTGCGTTCGCGGGCAGATTTCTGATCGCATGGATGGCGGGAGGTGTTCTCTTTTCGTTCTCGCTGGGTTTATATCACTTTCTCCTCATCATCTACCTGACGATTTTTGCGCTACTTCAGACGATTTTCTTTGGGCTCCCGATCTTGTTTGTTGGCATGACACTCACGGGCCGCCAACCGCGACCACAGGCCGCATATCTCACCCTTTACGTCCTCGCCATAACTATCGGTGCGGTGGGGCCATGGTACTCGCCATTCGGTGAAGACAATCCCGAGCATGGATCACGTCCACCCGCCGTAGGAGACCAGCTCGCCGATAAGCATCCGGAGTTTGTGGATGAGCCCGGCCTCTGGACAACCCTGCCCACCGAGTCCCCCAGTTCAACGACCATTGAACTGAACAGGAGTTCCGCAGTGGTCTCCCTCGACCTCCCCGAAATTGAAAGCAACGAAAAGCCGATTACAGAACAGCGCTTCACTTCCTATCGGGCCGCGATGGAGTACCTGAACGCCAATGGCCTCTCCTGGATACCCTCGGTGCAGATGGTAGACCAAAAAGTAAAGTCCTTCTCTGACGAAGCCCTGGCCGCGATTGAGCTGTATACTCAACGCGACGCTGAACGGCTCGGTGGTGGTCGCGCGCAATTCCTGCAGAAACTGCTGGAAAGTCTAGTGGCCCGGGAGGCATACGATGCCGCCGCCTACGTGGCCACAGCTCTGATGCTATCCGGGATGGACCCCGCCCTTCCTCCAGAGATTGCTGCGAAAGCGAAGGAACTCCAGGCGCGCTTTCTGGCCGACACCTTTGCCAGCAAACCTTCGGGATACTATGCGGAAAGTGACGCGCTGGGCCGCATCTTCCAACAGAATCGCTTTTGCCAGCAACGCCTTGGCGACATCTTCGACGCGGTCACCGCCGAACGAATCGCATCCGACATCGCAAAGACATTGCACGAAGACGAGTCGCTCGCAACATCCTATACCGCGATTCTGGCTCTGCAATCGCGCACGACCAACCCAGTCGAGGACAGCTTCACCAGTTTCCTGGACCTGGCACCAGGCACTTCGAATTCTGTAGCCCTCTTTCCGCCGTCGGGCTCCGTGGAGAACACCCTCTACCTTGCCATTTACGACTTCGACTCGTTGCCCGATGATAGCATCATGAACCGGCTCATCCGGGCCATCCGGGAGGGCGACGTGGACCTGGCGCCCGATGCCGACAGCGGCTGGTACGCCTATCAGGTATACGCCCTGGAGACGTTGCTGGTCCCAGAGCGCGCGCAAGAAGGCAACAGGCTACTCCTCTCCAAGGCCTACAAGGAACGCCTGATTGACGCCTTCCAGACCATGCTGACCAAGCAGCGTGAACTCCATCTGGGATTCCTGTTTGAACCCGACAGCGCGGTATTCGAGCAACGGGTCACGGTCGCGCCTGACATTTCGGTGGATCCCACCGCCACGGTCTACTTGCGGACAGCACGGGCGCTTCGATTTCTGCAAGCCGCAGTCACCGAACTTCTAGGTGAAGCAGCGTGGACCAACATCCACCTCGAAAACGGCGACCACCTCTCCGATACCCTGCCCGCGCACGTGAGCTTGCTATACGGCTTGTACCTGACGGTATGCGAAGACCTCGGCATGAAGCCCGAGCTCATTCCGGAGGAACTCACCCTCGCCGCGATCAACAATGCAGAATCGGCGGCCAAAGCATGGCTCGACACCTGCCAAAACGATGCGATCTACTCGGGCGATGTGCGCTACATCGTCCCGGTCATCACCGATATGGCCCACAGCGAAGTGCGCTACTGGATGACCACCGGTATCCGGCTACTGAAGGTAAAGGCTGAATACGCGCGCCCGCCCCGTTTTCGAGTAGATGGCAAACTTATCAGCGCCGATCAAAACCCGAACTACGAAGGAATACATCTCGCCCCCCGCGAGTTCTATATCCCCGTCGAAGAATTCGCCGAAGCCACCGGCCCCAGCACCCCCTACACCCGCGAGGAGTTCCGCGCGCTGTGTGACGCCGCCGGAAGCCGCGAGGACATCATCCGTGCAGTGGAGAATGGACGGTTCTTCCACACTTTCTCCCTTCGCAACCCCCTGGTCTGGACTGCCGTCGCACTGGGAGTATTTGTCGTCATCGTTCGGTGGCGACTCATCGCCAACCGCCGCCCCAAAAGCAACGCTATCGTTGGTACTCAGGAGGGAGACTGATGGGACTTCGATCCGCGCTGTCACGTTCAATCGTATTGACGCGAGGAGCTTTTGCTGGCCGTTTTCTCGCCGCTTGGATGGCGGGCGGTGTCTTCTTTCCAATCTTCACAGGAATTTACTCAGTCTCCGAAGTCGTTAACTTCACAATCTTCGCCTTCCTGATGACAATTCCCTTTGGCCTGCCCTTGCTGTTGCTGGGCGTCGCACTTTCAGGCCATCGGCCGCGGCCGCAGACCGGATATTTCACCCTCTACCTCTTCGTCTTTGCCATCGGTGCCGTCGGACCCTGGTACTCTCCTTTCTGGAACGAACCCGAACCCGAGGAAGACCCTCAGGTTGAGCATGACCGGCTTGCCGACAAGAATCCCGCCTTCCTCGACACCCCGGAGCACTGGAAAACGATTCCATACGGCTCCGGTACTCCGAATACAACCCACACCCTCGAGATCAACAAGAGCGCCGCCGTCATCTCGCTGGACCTGACCAAGATCGAGGACATAGACCACCTCATCAGCGCGGAGCGCTTCGCCACGTATCACGATACCGTCGCTTTCCTCGAAGCCCGGGATTTGCCGTGGGTGCCCTCGGTGCAAATGGTGGACCAGAAGGTAAAGGCATTTTCCGATGCCGCCTATGCCGCCATCGACCTCTTCACCCAGCGCGAGGCCGACCGGCTCGGCGGAGGACGGCAGGTTTTCCTCGAAGGTTTGTTGCAGAAGTGCCTCGCCGATGACGCGAAAGAGGCCGCCGCCTTCGTGGCCGACGCGCTCCAACTTTCCGGAGCGGAACCAACGCTGCCACCCGAAGTGGCCGAGCTGGCCAACACGATGCGCATGAATTTTCTGGCGGACCCCTACGCCAGCAAGCCAATCGGCTTCTACACGGAATCCGAGGCCTTGCAGCGCGTGTTCCGGCAGAATCGCTTTTGCCAGCAGAACCTGCCGGATCTCTTCGCCCCACCCATGGCGGATGCTATCGCGTCCGACATCGCCCGACTGTTGAATGACAGCACCGACCTCGCCCTGGCCTACGACGCCATCCTCGCCCTGCAAAGCCGAACGACCAACCCGCCTGGCGATGGATTCACCGGCCTGAAAGATTACACACAGAAAACACCGGAACAGTACAGCCACATCGCCCTCTTTCCCCCATCCGGGTCCAAAGAGAACGCGCTCTACAGAGACATCTACGGAACACCCGAGCTCCCGAACGAAAACATTATGAACCGGTTGATCCGTGCCATTCAGGACGGAAACGTCGACCTGACACCCGATGAAAACAGCGGCTGGTACGACTATCAGGTCCATGCCTTGGAAACCCTGCTGGTCCCCGAGCGCGGACAAGAGGGCGACAAACTTCTCCTCTCCAAAGCCTACAAGGAACGCCTGCTCGAAGCCTTCCGCACCATCCTGACGAAGCAGCGAGAACTCCACGTCGGACATCTCTATGCGGAACAGAGTGCAGAGTCCGCGCCAATTCCATTGGAACCTACCATCGTCACCCCGGACATCTCCCTGGAACCCACGGCCACGTACTACCTCCGCTCGGCCCGCGCGCTCCGCTTCCTGGAAAACGCCGTCACGGCCATCCTCGGCGAATCGGACTACGCCACGATCACCCTGGCGAATGGTGCCCCCCTCACAAAAGCCCTGCCCGAAGTCGCCCAACTTCTCTATGGCCTCTATTTCAAGGTGTGCGACGACATCGGCATGCCCCTCGAACTCCTGCCCGACGAACTTACAGCAGACCAGATCGCCCAGGCACGCGCCAACGCCAACACCTGGCTGGAGGCCCCCGGACAGGACAAAACCTTCGCCGCCGACGTCCGTTACATCGTCCCCGTCATGGCCGATGCGGGCCACACCGAAGTCCGCTACTGGATGACCACCGGAATCCGCATCGAAAAGGTAAAGGCCGAATACGTCCGCGAACCACAGTTCCGATTGAACGGCGAAGTGCTCGAAGACCGATACACCCAGGAATACAACGGCATCACCCTCGCCCCCCGCGAGTTCTACCTCCCCGTCGAAGAATTCGCCGAAGCCACCGGCCCCAGCACCCCCTACACCCGCGAAGAGTTCCACGCGCTCTGCGACGCCGCCGGAAACCGCGAGGCCATCATCCACGCGGTGGAAAATGGTGGGCCCTCCAATCCCGTGAGCCGCCGTTTCGTCCTGTTCATAGTCGCCATCCTGATTGCAGGTGTGCTCACATCCAGCTTCGCCAAAGGCAGAAAACGTCGCCGTGTAACCTCAGAGGCAATCGACTCGTGAGCGATTTCCCGGAGAACCGTCACCGCGCAATTTAAAAAGCGTGGGACATTTCTATCCGGGACGACGGGACCGTCCTGCACGCACAGGCACGCGATCCGCAGTAGTCACCCGCTACTCATCCGCCCACCGGATCGAGCCGGTGTCGCCACAACGTGCGGGACCGTCCCGCGCTTTTCAAAACGTGGGACAGTCCTGTCCGGGGCATCATTCCCACGTAAACGATCATGCCCGTGACTCATCGTTGATTTCTGCAGACCTGGACGCCCGTCCTGGACAGTCCCATTGCGT
Organism: Candidatus Hydrogenedentales bacterium; assembly: GCA_942492815.1. Taxonomy (GTDB): domain Bacteria; phylum Hydrogenedentota; class Hydrogenedentia; order Hydrogenedentales; family JAEUWI01; genus JAEUWI01. The sequence goes on from OW818658.1 coordinate 3,247,834, forward strand.
CACTCCAGCGGCACGTCCGCGCGCCAGATGGGGGTGTCCCAGCCCGCGATGTCCGCCGGCTTCACACCCCGCCGGAAACTGGTGAAACTGAAATCGGTGGGATTGTAGGGACCGACAAACTCCACCGTGCTGTCGGGCGCGATCTGCCCTTCAAGCCCCAGGCACCAGAGGTGCGCGTTCACCAGCATGCGGCGGAAGCTGGCGTCGAGCACATCCTGCGAGGCACCCTGGGTGGTGGTAAAGATCCGCGCGTCCTTACCGGATTTGCTGTGGTGCTCGCGCACCCACGCGACGGGCATGAGCTCTTTCGTCGTGTCCACGGACGCATCGACGTTCATGCCGTTGAGGATAATACCCCGCGCCAGAATCGTGCTGCCGTCGATGGGGTCGGCCGTGTAGCCCCCCGCCTGGGTGTGCATCGCACCAACGCCGCGCAGTACGGGGTGCTCCTTCTGGTCCTGTTCGGGGATGAGGATAGAGCTCTGCTCGTGGTTCTTCCCATAGTGGGTGACCCAGGTCTCCCCCAGCACCTGACGGCCAAAGCCCAGCTTGAACTCCTCGCCGGGGTAGTTGTAGTCGTAGCTGTAGAATTTGCGGTCCGGCTCGATCTTGAAGGCGTGGGTGGAGGTGCGCAACGCGACGATGGGGCCGCCGCGATCCACGTAGTCCACGAAATGCTGCATCTCCTCATCCGCCATGCTGATGAAGCGCATGAAGATGACCATGAGATCCGCGTCTTTCAGGATCTCCAGGCCCTTCAGTTCACTGCTGCCGGGCAGGATGGTGCCGTCTTCCGGGCTCACCCCGAAAATGACGGTACACTTGAAGCCGTAGTGCTTCGCCATAATCCGCGCGAAGGCGGGCAAGGCCTCTTCTCCACGATACTCATGGTCCGAGGCGACGTAGACAATGTGCTTGCCCTGGCCGATCCCGCCGGAACCTTCGTAGGTCACGTGGGACGGGTATTCGGCGCTGGCGGTTAGGACGAGCAGCGCGGGTAGGGCAAGGGCAAGAAGGATGCGTTGGGTGATGATCATGGCGTTGGCTCCGTTAAGTTCGCTTCTACTATACTGTCGGACAAGGAGCCGCGCAAGGTTTGACAACACAACTCAAAGGTTGTATAAATGGATGGCAGAGAGCTAATCAAGCTGATGAAGAAAGTGGGCTGGGCGCTTGCCCGCGTCACCGGAAGCCATCACTGGATGGTCAAGGAAGGGTGCCGCTCCATTTCTGTGCCGGTTCACGGAAAGAAGGATTTGCCCAAGGGATTGCTGCACGCCATTCTCCGTGAAGCGGGCTTGGAGGAGTAAAGCCATGGAATACATCGCCAATTTGAAGAAAGAGGACGGGGTCTATGTCGTCTCCTTTCCCGACCTTCCAAACGTGAACACCTACGGCGAAACAAAAGCCGACGCCGTACTCTATGCGCACGAAGCGCTCAACCTCACATTGGAAGTCGATTTCGAACGCGGATTTTCATTGCCAGAGCCCAAAGCGGTACCAGGCCGAGGCACGATTACGGTGCGAGTGCAACCCAACATTGCCATTGCGTATCAGCTCCGACGCCTGCGCCACAATCAGACGCAGGCAGAGGTGGCGAAGAAAGTGGGCATCTCCTACCAGGCCTACCAGAAGCTTGAAAATCCCCGGAAGTGCAACCCGACTGTGAAGACGCTTGAGAAGATCAGCGCCGCAATGGGTAAGACCTTGGACGTGGTTTTTTACTAGGTCGACGGGAAATGGGTCGTATGGGTCGAATAGGTCATTTGAAAGCGCGCACGTGTTGTTGGCCGTTTTCATGAGACCCATTGGTCCCATACGACCCATAATACCCATTCTTCCCTCGCCTTTAGAGCCCGAGATCCAGTATCCTACCCCCCAACCCCTTTATGCCTAAGAGCAAAACCAACGATATAGAAGCGGCAACGCCATGTCCCCACTCCAGGAACACCTCCAGCAACATTTCGGTTTCGACACTTTCCGCGACGGGCAGGAGGCCGCGATTTCGCGCCTGCTTGACGGCAAGTCGGTGCTGGCGATTTTCCCCACGGGCGGGGGCAAGAGCATGTGTTATCAACTGCCCGCGCTCTTGCTGGATGGCCTCACGCTGGTGATTTCTCCACTGATCGCACTGATGAAGGACCAGCTCGACTTCCTTATCCGCCATGGCGCGCCCGCCGCGCGGTTGGACTCCACCCTGACGCGGGAGGAAAACCTGAAGCTCTTCGACGACCTGAATTCCGGCGCGCTGAAGTTGCTCTACATCTCCCCCGAGCGCCTGGGTAATGAACGCTTCCTCCGCTCCATCGCGCGACAGCGAATTTCATTGCTCGCTATCGACGAGGCCCACTGCATCTCGGAATGGGGACATAATTTCCGCCCGGACTATTTAAAGATCGCGCGGCTGGCGAAAGAGCTCAAGGTAGAGCGGGTGCTCGCGCTGACAGCGACCGCCACGCCCTCAGTGGCGCGGGACGTGCGCGCGGCCTTCGAAATCGCGGAGGAGGACGAGGTCCACACCGGCTTCTACCGGCCCAACCTGAAGCTCAGCGTGGTGCCATGCACGCCGTCGTCGCGGGACGATGAACTCCTCGCCCGCATTCGCAAGCGCCCCGTCGGTCCGGCGATTGTGTACGTGACACTCCAGCGCACTGCGGAGGAGGTGGCGAACTTTCTCTCGCGCAACGGCCTCAACGCCCGAGCCTACCACGCCGGCCTGGAGACGGAAGACCGCACGGCGATTCAGGATACCTTCATGGCCTCGAACGACGCCATCATCGTGGCTACCATCGCCTTTGGCATGGGCGTGGACAAGTCAAACATCCGCTACGTCTACCACTACAACCTGCCCAAGGGTTTGGAAAGCTACAGCCAGGAAATCGGCCGCGCGGGTCGCGACGGCAAGACGTCGGTCTGCGAGATGCTCGCCTGCCCGGAGGACGTGATCACCCTGGACAACTTCACCTACGGCGACACGCCCGAACGCGCCACGGTGGCGGGGCTGGCGCGGCACATGCTCGACGCGGGCGAAGTTTTCGACATCTCGGAATACGAACTTTCCCAGGAATTCGACGCGCGCCCGCTGGTGGTGAAGACGCTGCTGACCTACCTGGAGCTGGACGGCCTTGTCGCCTCGACGGGCCCCTTCTACACCGAGTACAAATTCAAGCCCCAGCGACCTTCCGCCGAAATCTTCGCGCTGGTGAGTGGCGAGCGCTCGGAATTTCTGAAGCGGATTTTCCGCTGCGCGAAGAAGGGCACGATCTGGTTCACGCTCGATCTCGCGCAAGTCAGCGCCAACATCGGCGAACCACGTGATCGCATCGTCTCCGCGCTGACCTTCCTCGAAGAGCGCGGCGACCTCATCGTGCAGGTGGCGGGCCTGCGTCAGGGCTTCCGACGCCTTGCACGCCCGGAGAACGTGGAGGCGCTCATCGAAAGCCTGAACGATCGCTTCCAGCAGCGCGAGAAGAACGACATCGCGCGCACGCGCGAAGTATTGGCCTATGCGAGCCACCCCGGCTGTCTCACGCGTCGCCTGCTGGGCTACTTCGGCGAGGAGCGGGAAGACTGCGGCCATTGCGATCGCTGCAAGGCCGTCCCACGCGAGCCCATGCCCGCCATGGCCTCCCCCAAGCTCGGCGATGACGATGCGCGGCGTATTCAGGGGGTGATGGCTGAGCGCCACGAGTCCCTGGCGAGCCCGCGACAGCTCGCGCGTTTCTTGTGCGGCATCGGATCACCAAAGACGTCACGAGGGAAGCTGAGCAAGCATGCGATGTTTGGGGCTTATGAAAAAGTGCCCTTTGGTGTGGTGATGGCGTTTGTGGCTGAGATTGGGGGTTAAATAGGACGGATTAGACCGATAGGACGGATTTAATCAATCGGTCCTATCGGACGTATCCGTCCTATTTCTTCGCGCTCGCCGTGAACTCGCTCAGGTCGAGCAAATTCACCTGCCGCTTGCCGTCGAGATACATGGCGTCGACGGCGATCTTGTTCCCGTCGCGGCTCCAGCGGGGGTGGAGGTCACAGCGCCATTCATCGTCGCTCGGTTTAGGGCGAAAGATCTGCGCCAATTCAATCAGCCGTTTCTCCGCGACGTTGTAGAGCAGCAACTGGTGCATGTTGTTCTTATCGGGATAGGTGTCGGTGAGGATCCACTTGCGATCCGGCGAATAGGTGCAGTGGCCGTCGCGCGAGAATACCTCCGCACCCACCACTTCAACCTCATCGCTCTGGTCCGTGTAAAGGTGATAGGCCTTGCCCGTCTCCGGCTCTTCCGACCACGCCATCAGGTGCTTCGGGTCGCGCCAGATGAAGTGACTCACCATGCCGCTGTCCGCCACCACGTGCAAGTCGCCGCCCTCTGCGCTCGCAGTGAACATGCGCGTGGCCCAGGGTTTCTTCACCCCCAGCGTCTCGTGAGAGCGGTTGAGGAAGATGAAGCGGGTACCGTCGGTATTGAAGAGGAGATGGTTAAACCAGTACTTGCCCTCGGGCGCGGCGGGCCAGGGGATCGCCTTCATGTCGGCATAGGAGAAGAGCAACTTCGATGCGCCCGTAGCGATGTCCACACGCCAGATTCCGTCGCCCTCGGGGGCGATTTCTTCCGCGCCTGGATCGGTGCCGCCCTGATAGCCGTAGCCCGGGCGGCAATCCTGAAGCCTCGCAAAGTTGATACTCAGCCCCGTTTTCCCGTCGGGACTCAACGTGTAGATGGCGCGGGGCAGCTTGCGCTCTTCGCCGGTGACGACATCCTTGATCACCGCGATGTGCTTGCCGTCTTCGCGCGTGTTGTAGATGATTGTGGACTGCGTGCCCGGCACCCACTGAAGCATGCAGCCCTGCTGCCAGCCCCAGGCCCTGCTTTCACCGAGGGGTATCCAGGCGTCGCCCTCCTTCGTATCCACCATACCGAGCCGGATGACATCGTCCGCCGTGGGTGAGCGATCTTCGAAGTCCACCTCCGCCGCGAGGACGTAGCGATCCGTGGGATCGAAACCCTCCTTGTCGTAGTAGCCGAACCAGTGGGCGCTGCCGCTGGTGATGGCGCGGATGGGAACGACGCACTTGAGTTTTTCGCCCGTTTCGGGGATCTGCGCACCCGCGATAAGGCTGCTCACCATGACGCCCAAAACCGCAACAGCAGACAAGAATCGCAAGATCACACAAGACCCTCCCGGTTTGGGCATGCCCAGCCAAAACTCCACAATCCCTTTATTTCCCGGCAGATAAAGCAACGCTCTGGATAAAAAGTCGGACCCTTCGACGTTTTTACACATTGCACACTTGTCAATAAACAACAAGATGCTTACAATAGGCTATCCATGCCGTAACATATTCGGCTTGCGCATAGTCAAACTACGCCATACAACTTCACGTGCGCAATACCACACGCCGCCTCGGCACGCCCGGTCACGCTCCTCAAGAAAGGACCTCTTAATGTACCGCATTCTCCACCTGTTTCTCCCCTTGATGATCACAGGCATCGCTACGGCCCAGGTCGGCACGCACCCGACGGTTCACGATGTGGCCGCGGGAGTGGCGCAGCGACTTCAGGAGTCGCTCCCGGCGGAGCAACTCCTCAAGATCTCGGTCGAACAGGTGATGCCCTTTATCACGGATGAGGATTGGCAGGTACTGGGCGAGAAGCATCTCTCCTTCCGCATTAACGTGCCGTCGACGATCTACGTGTTCCGCGATTCGGAAGACCCCAACGCGGTGCACTGGCTCCCGGCGCGCGGCTTCGTAAATTCGGGGCTTTCGGTCAAGACCGACAGTCAGGCCTTTGAGGGGTGGTCAAAAGATTTCGAACACGGTGTGGTGGGGCTGGGCGTGCCCTCCATCGACGGCGACGCCGAGCATTACTTCGTGGTCGTCGTTCCGAAGCAGAAGGGCGACGCGCTGAAGGTGTCGGAGGTGATGCCCTCAACCCACACGGCGGGCACGCTGGCTGCTGGCGAGCGCATCGGGATCAGTTGGAATACCACGAAAATTACCGAGGCGCCCGAGGCGCTGCAGGGGGCGCTGCTCCTGCGCGGTGATCCAAACAAGCGCCGATCGGCCCGCCTTACCCAGATCTTCCAGACGACCGAATACCCAGCCACCGCCACGCCGGACCATGTGGTACTGACCTGGGGCGACGACCCGACGAGCACCCAGTCCATCCAGTGGCGCACGAGCACGGCGACCGAAAAGGGCGTGGTGCGTTATCGCGTGCAAGGCACGGAGCCCTGGGCCGAGAAAAACGCAGAGACGCTGCGGCTGGAAAACCACAATACGGTGAACGACCCCATCTCCCACTGGCACACGGCGCGCCTCAGCGGGCTGAAGCCGGGCACGAAGTATGACTACCAGGTGGGCACCGGTGCGGAAGACGGCTGGATCAAGGCGGCGGTCTTCGAGACGGCGCCGGATAAGACGGAGCCCTTCTCCTTCATCTATCTTGGCGATGCGCAGGCGGGCTTCGACGATTGGGGCAAGCTGCTCCGCCAGTGTTATGGGGAAAATCCAGAAGCGGCTTTCTATGTCATGGCGGGCGACCTGGTGAACCGGGGCAACGAGCGCGCCGACTGGGACCAGCTTTTCCAGAATGCCAAGGGCGTGTTCGATCACCGCGTCCTCGTGCCCAGTATCGGCAACCACGAAGTTCAGGGGGATCTGGGTCCGTGGATGTACCTGAAACTGCTCGACCTGCCGCAGAACGGTCCGAAGGGCGTCGAAGCGGAACGCGCCTACAGCTTCACGTACGGCAATGTGCTGGTGATCTCGCTGGACGCCAACGTGGAACCCGCGGATCAGGCTGCGTGGCTTGAAGAACTATTGAAGAATACGGATGCAACCTGGAAATTCGTCACCTACCACCAGCCGGCCTATTCATCTGGAGCAAGCCGGGACAATCCCGAGGTTCGCGAGATCTGGGGCGCGCTCTTCGACAAATACCACGTGGACCTCGCGCTGCAAGGGCACGACCACGCCTACCTGCGCACCTGGCCGATGTACAACCAGAAAAAGGTCGCCACGCCGGCGGAAGGCACGATTTACATCGTTTCTACTTCCGGCACAAAATACTACGAGCAGGGGCATTTCGACTATACCGAGGTCGGCTTCACAGATACCAGCACCTATCAGGTGCTCGACATCCAGATCGACGGCGACACGCTGACCTACAAGGCCCACGGCGCGGACGGCAAGGTGCTGGACGAGTTTGTGATCGAGAAATAGTCTTCGCGAAGCTACAGGTCAAGGCGCATCCGGCAGGCCGGGTGCGTCTTTCTTGTAACCCGTGAAAAAAGGCGCTTACAATGAACTAACACGCGGGAAGTACACTTACCATCCGATCATTTCCGCGCCGCAACACCATGATATTCATGAAAGGACTCCTCGATGCGACGACTATTAACCCTCGCCTTTGCCCTGCTGATGGCCGGCCTGGCCCAGGCCCATGTGGGCAATCACCCTTCGGTGCATGACACGGTCGCCGCCATTATCGAGCGCTTTGCCAAGACTATTCCGGCGGAGGAGCTCAAGACCTTCACGGTGGAGAAGGTCCTTGCCGCGCTCACGGAACACGAACGCGAGATCCTGGGACAGGAGCACCTCACCTTTCGCGTGAACGTACCTGTCACGGTGTATGTACTGCGTGCGGAGGACATGAAGGAAGAGGTTTTCTGGCTTGCGGAGCGCGGCTTCGAGAAAAGCGCGATCTCCGTGGTGACCAATGAAGGCCCCTTTATCGCCTGGAGCAAGGCCTTTCCCGCAGGCGAGATCGGCCTGGGCGTGAATTCCCTCAGCGGCGACGGCGACCACTACTTTGTGGCCATTACGCCGCAGAACGTCGGCGATGCAATCGAGATCTCCGAGATCTATCCCGGCCAGCACACGGTGGGCGCAATGAACGCCGGCGAGCGCATTTACTCAAGCTGGGACACGACGGTGCTGAAGGAAGTGCCCGAAGCGCTGGCGGGCCAGGTGCTGCTGCGGGGCAATGAAAACGCCCGGCGCGCCGCGCGCCTCACCAGTGTCTACCAGGTGACGAAGTACCCAGCGACCGCCGTACCCGATCAGGTGACCTTGACTTGGGCCAGCGATCCGAAGACGACCCAGGCCGTGCAGTGGCGCACCAGTACGGAAGTGCCCCAGGGCGCGGTGCGCTATCGCCTGAAAAAGACGGCGGGCGCGGAGCTGGCGGACAAGTGGATCACGGTGGCGGCCCAGACTGCACCTTTGGTGAATCACAACACGGTGAACGATCCCATCGTCCATCGCCATTCAGTGAATTTGATCGGCCTGGAACCCGCGACGACCTATGAATACGAAGTGGGCGATGGAAGCGTGACGGATTGGACTCTCCCCTTCGAGTTTACAACGGCACCGGACAAAACGACTCCCTTCAAGTTCATCTACATGGGCGATGCGCAGAACGGGCTGGACATGTGGGGCAAGCTGGTGAAGAACGCATACGCCGAAGAGCCCGACGCAGCCTTCTACATCATGGCGGGCGATCTGGTGAATCGGGGCAACGAGCGGGACGACTGGGATGACTTCTTCCACAACGCGGCGGGCGTCTTCGACCAGCGCCAATTGGTGCCCTGCATCGGAAACCATGAGGTGCAGGGGGAACTCGGCCCGTGGATGTATCGCGCACTCTTCGATCTGCCGGAGAACGGCCCGGCGAATATCGAGCCGGAGCGCGCCTACAGCTTCACTTACAGCAACGCGCTGTTTGTTGTACTCGATTCGAATCTGCTTCCCGCCGATCAGGTGGAGTGGCTCGACGCGGAACTCGCGGCCTCGGACGCTACGTGGAAGTTTGTAGTGTATCATCACCCTGCCTACTCTTCCGGAACGAGCCGGGACAATCCGGACGTGCGGACGCTGTGGACGCCTGTCTTTGACAAGTACCACGTGGACCTGGCGCTTCAGGGCCATGACCACGCCTACCTGCGCACCTGGCCCATGAAGGGCGACCAGAAAGTGGGGTCGGCGGCCGAAGGCACGATTTACATCGTTTCCGTATCCGGAACAAAGTTCTATGAGCAGGGCGACTTCGACTACACCGAGTTCGGCATGACCAACGTGGCGACCTATCAGGTGCTCGACCTGCGCATCGACGGCAACAAGCTGACCTACAAGTCGTATGACATTGAGGGCAAGGTGCGGGACGAGTTTGTGATCGAGAAGTAGAGCGATAAAGCAGAAACTGTCGATACAAGGGCGCAACCTGGTCGTTGCGCCCTTGTTGTTTTATGACGCTCCTGCATCGGGCTCGGGCCGGCGCGCCAACCCCGGGTGCCACCTCAATCGAGCAACGCTCGTTTGGGTGTCTCGTGGGTTGAAGGCTGCATTGAAGTATGGAATCCCAGTCCGGCTTGTGGACGTGTAAAAAAGGTTGGGGAGATATCGCAACGCATCAGACGTGTCCGCTCAGGCGTCCTCAGAACGTATGAGGTGCGTGGGGTGGAGGCACCCAAACGAGCGTTGCTCGATTGAGGTGGCACCCGAGGTTTACGATGGCTCATGCAGTTCGCCTCCATTAGCCCATGCTCCCCGCTACTCACTCTCCCGATGTGCGTGGGATTCCAATTCGCTCCAAGTCGAGTTTCAACATCCCCTGGGACATGCCGCCGCTTTGGTGGAGGCTTTGCCTGTCGGAGTCGCTGGAGATATTCGCAGCGGCCTGTCTCGATTGTGGGGCCCTGGCGGCGGTACGTCCCCATTCCGCCAGAATCCAGCTTAACTCTGCCCCTCGCCACGTGTTATGCTTGTGTTCGCTTGCGTATCGTGCGGAATACTTGGAGTTTGCCCCCATGCCCCGAATTCTTTGCCTGTTGCTCATTGCCTTTGCCTCCACTGCGGCGGTCCAGGCCGTGCCCCTGACCCTTCAGGTACACCCTGAGGGCGCTGACGGCGCCTTCAAAACCCTGGAGGAAGCCCGCGACGCCATACGCGCCGCGAAGGTTGCCGGTACCCTTACCGAAGGGGCCGAGGTCCGCATTCAGGGCGGCGACTATGTGCGCCAGGCACCTTTCGCGCTTGGCGAGGAAGATTCCGGTACCGCAGCCGCCCCCATTCGCTATATCGCCGATCCGAAGGCCCCCGCGCGGCTGCTGGCGGGCAGGATCATCCAGGGCTTTGTCCCGGTCACCGATCCGGCCATTCTGGGGCGCATCGACGAGGCCGTGCGCCCGAATGTGTTGCAGCTTGACCTCAAGGCCCTGGGCGTCACGGATTTTGGCTCCCCCGCCAGCGGCGGTCTGGAACTCTTTTTCAACGGGAAGCGGATGATGCTCTCGCGCTGGCCCAACGAGGGCTTTACCCACATCGCGGACCTGGTGGTGCAGGATGGCCACGAGATCCACGGTGCGTCGGGCAGCCTCGTAGGGCAGTTCAAGTACGAGGGCGACCGGCCAGGCCGCTGGATCGGGGAGAAAGATGCCTGGCTTCACGGGTACTGGTTCTGGGACTGGGCGGAGCAGCGCCACCAGATTGCGTCGATTGATGTCGCGACGACCACCATCTCGGTAAAGGAGCCCTACCACGGCTACGGCTACCGCAAGGGCCAGTGGTACTACGCCTTCAACGTGCTGTCGGAGCTGGACTCACCCGGTGAGTGGTATCTTGATCGCGACACGGGTCTGCTGTATTTTTGGCCGCCCTCCGACCCGGCTAAGGCGGAGGTCATGGTTTCGGTACTGCCCAATCTCGTGGCGATGGACAAGGTCACCCATGTTACGATTCAGGGCCTGGTGCTTGAAGGGGCACGGGATACGGTCATCACGGTGCGCGATGGCGAGAGCGTGCGGCTGAACGCCCTGACCATTCGCAACAGCGGCGGCAACGCCATTTCGGCGGGCGGCGGCAAAGACCACGGTATTCAGGCCTGCGAGATTTATGGCATGGGTGGCGCGGGCATCAGCATCGACGGCGGCGACCGCACGACACTCACCCCGGCGGGCCACTTTGCGGTAAACAACCACATTCACCATTACGCGGAGATCAACCGGGTCTATCACGCGGGCATCCACGTCTTCGGCGTGGGAAACCGCGTGGCGAACAACTACATTCACGACGCCCCCCACATGGCCATTGGCTTTGGCGGCAACGACCACGTTATCGAGTTGAACGAAATTCACGACGTGTGCCTGGAGTCCAACGACGCGGGCGCGCTTTACACCGGGCGTAACTGGACCATGCGCGGCCATGTCATCCGCTACAACCATCTCTACGACGTGACGGGCTACCTCGGCAAGGGGTCGGTCGGCGTCTATCTCGATGACATGTTTTCGTCCGCGGAGATTTATGGAAATCTCTTCCGCAATGTGACCCATGCGGCCTTCATCGGCGGCGGGCGCGACTGCACCGTGGAGAACAACATCTTCATCGACTGCAAGATGGGCCTCCACATCGACTCCCGCGCCCTGGGCTGGGCACACCAGCACGCCGACGACTGGATCACCGAAGCGAATGAGAAGGGCACCATCCTGGGCATCGCCTGGAACAAGCCGCCCTATTCGGAGCGCTACCCGAAGCTGGTGAATATCCTCGAAAACAATCCCAAGGCCCCGGTCGGCAATGTGGTCGCGCGGAATATTTTCGTGGGCGAAGGCTGGAAGCATGTGGATGAGCAGGCTGAGCCTCTCGTGACGTATGTGGATAATCTGGCCGATACCGACCCGCTCTTTGTGGACCCTGCCAAAGGGGATTATCGGCTGAAACCGGAGTCTCCCGCGATTGCCCTGGGCTTCAAAGAGATTCCGTTTGAGAAAATCGGGCTCTACCTGGATGAACTTCGGACGGAGAAATGATGGGACTGTCCCGCGCGTATGGGACTGTCCAAAAAAGTGAACTCGGGTTCCGCTGGTGACCCCAGGCTAGCGAATCCGTTGCAGGTGCCCACAGTGCCTGTCGCATGGGACTGTCCCACGCTTTTGGATACCTCCGATGACTTAACTACGTGGGACGGTCCCGCACGCGTGGTAAACCTCACCGACCAGGGATCTCAATGAGTGTTCAGGTGCCCTTCCCTATCTGACATCACTTTACGTGCAGGACGGTCCCATTGGTGCCTCCCAAATAAGGTTCAATTCATGAAGTACATATTGGCAATCCTTTCCCTGACCACCTTCCTCTCCGTCTGCCCCGCACAGACCTTTGCGCCGAATCCGGGGGTACCCTGGCCCGCAACGGACGCGCTGGGCCGCTCGCTGCCGACTTCGGATGAAGTCGGCCCGCCGAAGTCGGATCGCTTTGTGGGCATATTCTATTTCCTGTGGAACGGGCAGCACGACGGCAGTCAGGAAGGCCCCTTTGACGTATCCAAGATCATGGCGGCGCACCCCGATGCGTTGCAGACGCCCACATCGCCGCCCTGGGGCCCCGCAGGCCATATGCACTTCTGGAACGAGCCCCTCTTTGGCTACTACAAGAATGCTGACCCGTGGGTGCTGCGTCGTCACGCCCATTTGCTGGCCGATGCGGGCGTGGATGTGCTCATCTTCGACACGACGAATCGCGCGACCTACAAAGATGTGTACATGAAGCTGTGCGAAGTGTTCACGGAGGTACGCGCGTCGGGCGGACACACGCCGCAGATCACCTTTATGACGAACACCGAAGCGGGCGCCACGGCGGATGAACTTTACAAGGATCTTTACGAGCCCGGACTCTACAAGGAGCTCTGGTTCCACTGGGAAGGCAAGCCGCTGCTGATTGTGGACCCGGCGGCGGCGAGCGAGACGGTGAAGGGCTTCTTCACGCTGCGCAAGGCCCATTGGCCCTTTGAAATGGTCAATACCGAGCGCGCCTGGCATTGGGAGGCGACCTATCCCCAGCCCTACGGTTTCACCGACGACCCCAACAAGCCCGAACAGGTCAATGTGTCCGTCGCGCAGAACCTGCGCGCCAGCGACGGGAAGGTGACCGACATGAGTCGGGGCGATGCGCGGGGCCGGACCTTTCACAAGGGCGAAATCGACCGTAGCCCGGACGCGATTCTCCATGGATATAACTTCGCGGAGCAGTGGACCCGGGCCTGGGAGCTGGATCCGCCCATTGTCATGGTGACGGGCTGGAACGAGTGGATCGCGGGCCGTTTCGAGCGCGAGGGACTTCCTGTGGCCTTTGTGGACCAGTTCGACGCCGCGAATAGTCGCGACATCGAAATGATGAAGGGTGGCCACGGCGACAACTACTATTATCAGCTCGTGGACGGCATCCGGCGCTACAAGGGCGCGCCCGCGCTGCCCGCCGCGAGTGGGCCCTCGACGATCACCATCAATGGCGATTTTACGCAATGGAATGAAGTCGAACCGCGCTACACCGATGCACCCGACGATACCATCGCACGGGACCACGCGGGCGTGAACAAATTGCACTACACCAACACGACGGGACGCAACGAACTGCTGAATTTCAAGGTGGCGCGGGACAATGAAAACGTGTACTTCTATGCGGCTACGGGTAAGGACCTCTCCCCCACCGAAGGACCCAACTGGATGCACCTGTTGATCGACGTGGACCAGAATACCGCGACGGGCTGGCTGGGCTACGATTTTCTCGTCAGCGGCAATGCCCTGCACCGCCACCAGGCACCAGCCGAGGGAGCGGCTCCCGCCTTCACCTGGACGAAAGTACAGGACATCACGAAGCATGTCGGCACGCGCGAACTGCACCTGGCCATTCCCCGCGCGGCCCTCGGGCTGACGGCGGGAGCGGCGGTGAAGTTTGACTTCAAATGGGCCGACAACCTGCAGAATTCGATGGACCCGATGGATTTTTATGTGAGCGGGGATGTGGCCCCGGACGGGCGTTTCAGTTTTCGGTATAGTGCGGAGTAGCACGTGCCGGATTGTCGGACCGATCAGACGGATCGGACGGATCGGATTTCATTGGACCCATAAGACCCATAAGACCCACATATCATGTCCCCTCTCCCCCACATTTACATCGACGCCGACGGCTCGCCCGTTAAAGACGAAGTCTACAAGGTCGCCCAGCGCTATGGGCTTCAGGTGACGCTTGTGGCCAATAAGTGGATGCACACGCCCGCTCACCCATGGCTTCGCCTTGAAGTCGTGGGCGATGGCTTCGACGAGGCCGACGACTGGATCGTGGAGCATTGCGGCCCGGAGGACATCGTCATCGCCATTGACATCCCTCTGGCGGATCGCTGCCTGAAGAAGGGCGCGCGGGTGCTGGGACACAAGGGCAAGCCCTTCACGGTCGAATCCATCGGCGGCGCGCTGGTGGGTCGTGAGATTTCCTCCAACCTGCGCGATGCGGGTATCATGACGGGCGGGCCCGCGCCTTTTGGAGCGCAGGATCGCTCGCGCTTTCTGCAGGCCCTGGACAAAGAAGTGAACGCCGCCATTCGAAAGCTGAAAGGTATCCTGAGATGACGTTGATTCGCGCCGCCGCCCTCTGTCTGACCATCGTGTCTGCCGTGCTCGCCTCTGCGGAGCCGGTTTACGACATTGTCATTTACGGGGGGACCTCCGGGGGCGTCACGGCGGCGGTCCAGGCATCGCGCATGGGCAAAACGGCGATCATCATCGAGCCGGGCCAGCACCTGGGCGGTTTGAGTTCTGGCGGGCTGGGTGCGACGGACATCGGCAACAAAGCCGCGATCGGGGGCATCTCCCGTGAGTTCTACAAGCGCCTCGGCAAGCACTACGGCAACGACGAGAACTGGACCTTTGAACCCCATGTGGCGGAGGCGACTTTTGAGGCGATGATCGCCGAGGCGAAGGTGCCCGTAGTACGGGGCGAACGGCTGGACCTGAAGAATGGCGTAACAAAGGAGAACGGCGCGATCACGACCATCCGCATGGAGAGTGGCAAGACGTACCGGGGCAAGGTCTTTATCGATGCGACCTACGAAGGCGATTTGATGGCGAAGGCGGGGGTGCCCTATCACGTGGGGCGGGAGTCCAACGCAACCTACGGCGAGACCTTGAACGGCGTGCAGACGAAGCAGGCCATTTATCATCAGTTTGAAGAGCCTATCGACCCCTACATCGTTCCCGGCGATCCGTCCAGTGGACTCCTCCCCCATATTCAGGCCGAGGGCCCCGGCGAAGACGGCAGCGGCGATCACCGGGTGCAGGCCTATTGCTTCCGCATGTGCCTTACGAACAATCCCGAGAACCACATGCCCTTCCCCAAGCCCGTGAACTACAACGCGGATGAGTTCGAATTATTGCTCCGTTATCTGAACGCGGGCCATTGGACCGTGATGAAACTGTCCAAGGAAATGCCCAACGCGAAGACGGACACGAACAACAAGGGCGCTTTCGCGACCGATTTCATTGGCGGTAACTACGAGTACCCCGACGGGGACTATGCCACGCGGGAGCGCATCATTCAGGCCCACAAGGACTACCAGCAGGGGCTCATGTGGTTCCTCGCCAACGATCCGCGAGTACCTCAGGCGGTCCACGATGAAATGCGGCAGTGGGGATTGCCGAAGGATGAGTTTACGGATAACGGCGGCTGGCCCCATCAACTCTACATCCGCGAGGCGCGCCGGATGATTTCGGACTATGTCATGACGGAGCACAATTGCACCGGGGCGCGCACGGTGGACGATGCGGTGAGCCTGGCCGCCTACACCATGGATTCGCACCACATGCAGCGCTACGTGCGGGATGGGCGCGTGCTCAACGAGGGCGACGTGGAAGTCGGCGGCTTTGAGCCCTATCCGATTTCGTATCGTTCGATTGTGCCGCGCAAGAACGACTGCACCAATTTGCTCGTCCCCGTGTGCCTCGCCGCATCGCACATCGCCTATGGTTCGATCCGCATGGAGCCCGTGTTCATGATCCTCGGGCAGTCCGCTACGACGGCGGCGGTCATGGCTATCGACAGCGGCGTCGCCGTTCAGGACATTGACTTGCCCAAGCTTCAGGAGCGCCTGCTGGCCGATGGACAGGTGCTTGCGTGGGCGAAAGCGGCGGCACCGTAAGGCCGCGATGGACCGTGGCAACGAGCGCGGGGTTAGGGGCGTTCGTGTTGATTGACTCTCGGGGCGTGCTGGCGTATGCTTCTGAGGACGCAACCAGCAATAATAGGAGAGAGCATTATGAGCAGTATGCGTATTTCACGTTTTTTTCTTGCAGCCCCCCTGATCGCCATGACCCTGTGGGCGCCTGTGGTCCGGGCAGACGGTCCCTACACGGACAGCGTGAGCGACAGCGCGCTGAACAGCATGGACCCTCGATATCGCCGGGCGACCATCCACCCCACGTTGATTCATCTGGAGCCTGGTGCGCAGCAGAAGTTCAAGGTGGTGATGAAAACCACGCGGCTGATGGCGGCGGAACCGGCCGAGGGCGTGACCTGGTCGGTGAACGATATTCCTAGCGGGGATGCCATGGTGGGCACGATTGACGCGGAAGGACTTTACACCGCGCCGGCGACGATGCCCTCGCCCCGCGAGATCAACGTTGTGGCCCATTCGCCCAACTCGGCCAACGACTATCTGTTCTCCACGGTGATCATTGGCGCGGCCCCCATCGAGTACCAGTCGATTCACATCTGGTCGGAGAAGCACGGCGAAGCGGGCAGCCACCTGGTTCAGCCCCACGGTATCGGCATGGACAAAGACGGCAACGTGCTTATCGCCGATCAGAAAGCCAACCAGGTCCACCGCTACTCCCGAGAGGGCCAGCATCTGGGCGTAGTGAATGTAGGCTCCGGGCGCGATCCTGGCCAGGTGAGTGAGCCCCGGGAAGTCCAGAGCGATGTGGAGGGGCGCATCTTCGTGACCGACAGCAAGGGTGATCGGCCGCGCATTCAGGTCTTCACCCACGAAGGAAAATTTCTGCAGATCTTCGGCGAGAAGGGCCGTCTTCCCGGCATGCTCCTCCGGGCCCACGGGATGGGCTTCGACCGCGCGCGCAATCTCTTCGTGGTCGATGTGGACAACATGCGGGTCAACGTCTATGACCAGTTCGGAAAGTCCCTGCGCGACTGGGGCAAAGAGGGGCTCCTTCCGGGCGAATTCAACGCGCCTCACGGGCTCTTCGTGGATCGCAGCGGCGACGTATTTGTCACGGGCTACTATGGCCCCACGCAGAAGTACAACGGTTACGGCGATTTTGTGACGGAGTTTGCCCACGGCGACCCGCCAGACGGCGCGGTCTATTTCCATAGCGTGGCGGGCGACCAGTGGGGCAACGCTTACCTGTCGGTGCGCAACAAAGGCGGCTATGACGGATCGATCCAGGCGGCTGGCGGGCATTACTACAGCATCAAGAAATACAACAACAATGGCGACTTCATCTGCGGCTGGGCCTACTCCACGCCGGAGCACTCCGAGGCGGAAGTTGTGGTGGACAAGGAAGGCAAAGTCTTCGCCCTGTTCAATGGCAGCGGCATCTCGGGGGTGGAGACTTTTGCGCAGAAGTAACGAAAACTGAGCAAGATACACAGGGACGTCGGCGACGACAGGGACAGCAGGCCGTATCACGTATGCCGTGCTATACTGCAGTCCGGTTTTGCCGACGTCCCTGTCATTTGTGAAGCGTCCGTAATGACCGTGAGAACGTTAGCGTAGTCCCCACGAAAGCCACAACCCCTTGGAGAATTTCCGATGCGTCTGGTACTTGCCGTCCTACTTCTCTCCCCCATGTTGGCGTTGGGTGCCTGGTGTGCGGAAGAGGCCGCCGGCGACTTCAAGGACAAAGTGGCGGTTGCGCAGATGCGCGGTGTGCCGGTGAAGTGGGATATCGACGCCAACCTGGCCACGTTTGTAAGTCAGGCCACTGCGGCGGGCGCGGAGCATCCCGATATCTTCATTACGCCCGAGTGCTGGCTGGACGGCTATGCCGCCCCGGACAAGATATCGACGCGGGAGAAGCTGATGGCGGTTGCCCAGCCGCTTCAAGGCAGTCCCTACCTCGACAAAGTGGCGGCGTTGGCTAAGCAATACCAGATGTGGATCTGCTTCGGTTTCAGTTCTCTCGAAGACGGCAAACTCTTCAATACTTCGGGGCTGTGGAACCGGGAGGGCGCGCTGGTGGGCGTGTACCACAAGACCCACATCCAGACCCACGATGTGCAGTATGATCTCGGTATGGGTCTGCCGGTGTGGGACAGCGAATGGGGCAAACTGGGTATGATGATCTGCGCGGACCGCCGCTGGCCGGAGACGGTGCGGACGCTTCGCATCCAGGGGGCGCGGCTGATATTGAATCCGACCTATGGCATGCACGGCGAGATGAACCTGAAAGTCATGCAGGTACGGGCGTGGGAAAATCAGTGCTTCATCGCCTTTACCCATCCACAACAAAGCCTACTCATCAACCCGAAAGGCGAGACCGTTCTCCAGGTGGATGGCGATGAGCCCGACTACAGCATTACCAACATCGATCTGACAGAGGCGAAGGACGACAACCACCTGCGCGACCGGCGTCCAGAACTCTATGGGGAATTGAGCACGGGGACCTATGCGCCGGTCGCCCCGACTCCCTGACTTGAACACGCCCTCTCGCTGAATACAGTGGAGGGCGACCCACAGTGAGTCTATTCTCTTCCGGAATAGGGGCGGGTTCCCCATTGTTTCGCCTGGAAGCTGCCGCCGGGGCATCGGCCCGTGTGGCACTCTGCAACCCATCAAGGAGAATGACCCCATGAAGAACGTTTCCTATCTGGCGCTCGCGGCCTTCGCGCTGGCTCCCTTGGCCTTGGCCGGCTGCGCCGACCCGTCGGAAAACACGCCCAATGCCCAGGTGGCGGAAAGCACGACGACCACGGAGGCCCCCGCCGCCCCCGCAGAAGGCACGGTGTATAACTTCACCCCGGCCACCAAGATCGAGTTTGAGGGATCGAAAGTGACAGGCTCCCACAAGGGCGGATTCACGGCCTTCACGGGTTCCGTCACGGTGCCCGGTGAGGACCTCAGCAAGGCCACGATCTCTGCGACCATTGACATGAAGTCCACCTTTTCCGACAGCGATGGACTTACGAAGCACCTGCTGAGCGCGGACTTCTTCGAGGCGGACAAGTTTCCCGAAGCGAAGTTCGTCTCCACCGCCATAGTTGCGAACGGCGACTCCTCTAAAGTCACGGGCGATTTCACGCTCCACGGCGTGACCAAGTCAATCACCTTTCCCGCGATGCTGAGCCTGGCCGATGGTAAGGTGACGGCCCATGCCGAGTTCGACATCAACCGTATGGATTTCGGCATCAAGTATCCCGGCAAGGTGGATGACGCAATTCGCGAGAACGTCGTGATCCGCCTGCACATCGAAGCCGCAGCCTGAAATTGAAGCGAGACAATGAAAAAGCCCGGACGGTGGTCGTCCGGGCATTTTTTATGAATCGTCGCCTTGAGAGCGCTATGAAAGGAAATTGAGGAGGCTCGGCTGAATGACCCGGGCCCCGGCGTTGAGGGAGGCCTCCAGCGCGTTGGACTGAGCATTCAGTTCCACAATGGTTTCCGCATAATCCGCATCGATATTGTCGGAGACCACATCGAGCAATTGCAGGTTGATGTCCTGGAGGTTGCTGTCCACCTGCTCGACGCGGTTCTGTGTGGAGCCGATACGGGCCAGCGAAATGAGCACTTGATCCTGGGCGCTGGTCAATTCTCCGAGGCGCGTCTGGAGCGCGCCCACGTCACCCGCTCTCATGTTGTCCCGAATATCAATCAGGGTCTGAAAGATATCCGCGCTGCTCACGCCCGAGGCTGTGAAAACGCGACTGCCAGGTTCATTGGCGGCCACCTGAATGCCGTCCTGAATCTCGAGCTTGTAGGTCTCGTCATTGCCGATGTAGCCGACCGCCGTGATGCCCCCATTCGCGTCGCGGGTGGCTGCGAAGGGCTCTGTCTTCGTTACGGTCCCACCGAAGATATAGCGCCCGTTGCTGGAGTGGTTGCCTTCAACGAGAGTACTCTCCAGCAACTGGTCGACTTCGATGGCAAGCTGGTCGAGCTGCAACTGTTCGTTGGTGCCGTTCGCGCCCTGGAGGGTGAGTTCGCGGGCCCGCTGGACCACATCGACGAGGGTGGTGAGGGACGTTTCCGTCTCGCGCAGGCCGGGGCCCAGGTTGCTGATGTTGGTGAGGTACTGCTCATTCTTGGTGACTTCGGTTCGGGCGCTGACGGCGCGGCGCGTGGCCAGCGTGTCGTCACTCGGGCGGTTGACAATTTGACCCGTGGCGAGCTGCTCCTGCAGGGCAAGAATTCTGCGCTGCTGGAGGGTCAGGTTATTCAATACGCGGTCGATGAGCAACCGCTGTGTGGTTCGAACTGCACCCATGATCGGGGCCTTTATCCTCTCTGGTCTACCAGTGCGGGCATGGACTGCACCCGCACAATTTCTCCGCCCGTTCCATCGTAGGCGCCGGCGGCGCCGGGCTCGCACAAGGCCATGGCGGCCAGGGTCTGATTCACCACGTAGAGGGAACGGCGAAGTACCCGGTTGTTCTCGCGAACGAGCCGGCGCGTCGTTTCGAGGGTGGCGCGCATGAGCACCTGAAATTCCTGCATCCGCTGATGCCAGGGTTCGGGGACCGCCGTAATCAGGCCGCTCAAGGTCTGGGAGTCGGCGGGCAGCGCGTAGTGATCCACGACCGCCCGAACGAGGGCCAGCCGAACTTGCTCGGCGGCGATGGCCTGGCGCAACAGCACGTGGAGCGCGGCGGTCTTGGCTTCAAGATATTCGTGATCCTGCGCACGGGCACCCTGGCCCATAGCGCGACACACCACCAGCACGTTCTGCTGGCGTTCCAGTTCGTCGTCAAAATGTTCGCAGAGATGATCCAGAAGCTCTTCTATCGTCATGTCCCGCGTATTCATCACGACACCGCGCCTGTCTGCCCGATCAGGGCCTTCTGGTACTCTTCCCTGGAGAGCATCCCGTCGCGGTTGGCGTCGAGACGTTCGAAGACACCGCGCTCCATACCGCTTTCCGCAAGCCTGAGGCTGCCGTCACCGTCCACGTCGCGCTGGCGCATGAAACGGGCGCTTTCCTCTTCCACGCGAGCCTTGCGGGCTTCCGGGCTGGAAGAGGCCTCTAGCTTGGCCTTCAGGATTTCCGAGAAGGCCTCGTCGGTTACTTTGGGCTGCTTAACCGCCTGAACCAAATCCGAAGCGTTCTTGACTAACGCGCTCGCCGTACCAATTCCGCTCAACAGGTTCATGGCAACCTCCAATAATCTTCCAGACACTCAGGTCCAGATATCCGGTTTATCGGCAGAATCGCCGAAAGCTTCAGTCGTCGCAGCAGCACCGCCAGGAGAGCCAGGCGCGTGCTATTGATTGATTCGGTAACTTTCATGGGCGCGCACCAGGGAAATACCCGTATGGTGAGTCGGGTTCAACTTCACCCCCGCTCCCGTGTCAGGAATGGGCAACCCCGTCGCCGCCGCGTCGGGTATTTCGATCCCCTTGTGCTCCCGCACCACGCGGATGCCTTTGGAATCTGGCGTTCCCGACGGCTTCGCGCCATCGCCTTCCGCAGCGTGCATCTGGCTCGCTATCTGGGAGGCAACGCCCAACTGGCCGGACGCCGCCATTTCGCCCGCGACGAAGTCGTCCATCATCTCTTCGAAGTATTCTTTCTGGCCGCCGCTGTCAAAAAAGCCATAGTCGGGAACGGTCTTGCGCATTTCTTTGAGCATCTGGAAAAGAAAGAGCTGCTCGTACTGCTTCAGCGCTTCCGCCTCGCGGCCTTTGGCACCGGGCGTCAGCTCCATGGACTTGAAGCCCGATTGGGTCTGGGGATTGACATACAACATCAGCGAATCTCCAGCGCGGCTTCGAGGGCGCCCGCTTTGTGGATGGCGTCGAAAATCGCGATCATGTCACGAGGCGTCAGGCGGAGCGAATTGAGGGCCTGGGCCACTTCCGCCGCGGAGGTACCTTGGACCGGGGCCAGGTAGACCTCCGGCTCCTCCGCTTCGACTTCCGCATTCTCCACCACAATCGGCTCCGCATCCGTAAAGGGCAATGCGGGCACGGGCGTCGCCGTCGTGGCAATTTTGACCGTCAGGCTGCCGTGGGCCACCTGGCAGGGCTTGATCATGACGTCGCCACCGACGACGATGGTGCCGGTCCGTTCATTGATGATGACCACAGCGGGCTGTTCGACGTCCACTTTGAGTTTGTTCAGCTCGGCGATGAATGCAATCAGGTCGCCTTGCTTCTCCAGAGGAATCTTGACCCGTACCGCGCCGCCCGACAGTGCATCGGCCGTACCCTCGCCATAGAGCAAATTGATCTGCTGCCGGATACCGTCCGCCGCTTCGAAACTGGGGTTCTTCACCAGGAGCGTGAGACGCTCGCCATCCGTGATGGAGGCGGGCACTTCCGTTTCCACCATGCCACCGCCGGGGATACGCCCCACGGTGCCGTGGTTCTTTCGTACGGAGGTGCCGGAGGAAACGTCGGTGTCGAAGCCGCCCACGGAGACGGGGCCGCTGGCAACGGCATAGACCGTGTCGCCGGAAGGACCGCGCAGGTAAGTTTCGAGCAGTTGGCCGCCTTCGATGGTCTTGGCGTCGTAGATGGATTGTACGGTCACGTCGATGGCGGTGCCCTCCTTGGAGAAGGGTGGCAGGGTTGCCGTAACCGTGCAAATGGCCACGTTCTTTGAACTGAGGCTGTCCAAGTCCTGGATATCAAGTCCCAGGCGATCCAGGACATTCTTCTGCGCAAGGATGGCGGCTTCCGCGCTGTCGCCCGTGCCGCGAAGGCCCACAACAATGCCGACGCCGCTGAGCGTGTTGTCGCGCGCGCCCTGAACATCACAGAGATCGCGGATGGCCATGGCGGCGTGGGAGTTCGTAGCGATGAAGAGTCCCAGGAGGGTAAGATAGATATTGAACCTCATTTCCGTTTACTCCCACTCCTTGCGTTCATCAACACCCAGTCTAGAATTCCGGCCTTAGCTCCGCAGGAGCGGCATATCGTAGCCCAGGGTGAAGCGAGGTACGAGCGGAACCCTGGGTATCGAGGTACAAAACTCTCTAGCCCCATCGGGGCGGCATAGGAGAAGGAGAAATCCTCACCGCATTCTTCTATGCCACCCCTTACGGGGTTCAACTCTTATGTTTCCCTTACCCAGGGTTCGCTCGTTCCTCGCTTCACCCTGGGCTACGATATGCCGTCCCTTCGGGACTAAGATAGAATTCGAATTGCTAACTCAAATGAAGTGGCGTCGCGTCAGAATGGCGAGAACCAGTCGAGCACCCGCGTGACCAGTCCACGGCGCTGGTTGTTCCAAAGCGGTCCTTTGCCTTTGACGAGCACGCTGGCATCGGCCACCTGGGTGGACTGGATCGTGTTCTGCGCCGAGATGTCTTTGGAGCGGATAATGCCGCTGACGGTGACCATCGAATCGTCGCGGTTCACGGTAACCTGCTTGTCCCCGGAGATCTTCAAGTTTCCGTTGGGAAAGACCTCCACCACCGTGCAGGTGATCGAGGTCGTCAACGTATTGCGGCGGCGCGTATCACCCGTATTCTTTGTCTCGTTTTCCGACTGAATATCCCAGTTCGGGAGCTCGCCCGGATTCAGGATGTTGTTGCCTTCGGGCTTGTCCCCCACGAGAAAGGGGTTCGCGGTCGCGGCGGCATTCGCCTTCACACCGCTTTCCTTCTTGGTGTTCGTGCCGGCGCTGGTAGTGGCATCGAGGGTTTCGCGGACGATCACGGTGATGATGTCGCCCACCTCAAAGCGGTCCAGCTTCTCGGACACCGTGGTGGCGTCCTTGGCGGTCTGCTGGGAGAAGAGGGAGTCGGCCGGAGCCCCGGAGGCCAACGCCGCGAGTACCACGGCGGCCATAAGTTTGCTTGTGCGTTTCATCGTACCTCCACGACCCCATCGGCGCGTACCACGCCCTGGAATTCTTCCTTCGTTACGGGGTTGGCGCACACAATGACATCGCCTTCCTTCCCGTCCATCATGGCTTTCGCCTGATGCTGAATTTTGATCGCCGAAGAGCTTAGCTCCACCGGCACCATCTGGTTGCGCTTGATCAGGCGGCGCAACTCCACCACGCGGGTGGTCACCGGCTGTCCAGGAAAAATCGTCTTGCGCGCGACAAGGCCCTCAACCTCGGCCATGTCGGTCACCGCGCCTTCCGGCGCCGTGGCGAGAGAAACGGTCTGCATGACGAGCTGGTTTGCGGAGACAGGACGCCCCCTTGGGATGTCGGTCGCGGCCACCACGATCTCTTGGAAGGTATCGATTGACGCACGCAGGACGACGGTCCTGTAGAGCGCGCCGTCTATCATGACGTTCCCGCGAAAGTTGGCCGGGCCCACGAATTTGTACTGGGGACTGGCCCGCCACTCGATGGTCATCTCCCCTTCCGGGGTCATGAGGTTCTGCCGGGGCAGGGGCACATCGATCTCGGTGACTTCCGGGTCCCAGGGCATTTCCAGTTCGATGTGCTCTCGCAGGGAGGCCGCCATGGCTTCCGGTGTCAATTCGATCGACATGGTCGTGGCGCGAATCTGAGACGGACGATTCGGGTCCAGTTCACCCAGGTCGACACCGGCATGCTCGAGGCGTGCTTCCACGAGACTTGCGGTCAACTGCTTCGACCCGCCGGGCACCGCAGCCCCCGAGACCTCGATGGTCGCCAGGCGCTCCATGAGTTCCGGCTCCTTCACCTCCACCAGATCGCTCAGGTAAACCTTGGGGCCCTTGACGAGGACCTCATCCTTAATCTTGACCGCGCTCGCTTCCTCCGCAGGCGAAGTCATGGCAAGTAAAAAGTAGAGTGCGAGGCCGAGGGCCCATCTCAAGTTAGTTTTGTCGTTCATGGTGGCTCACCCGTGGTTACGGTTAACGCCGTACGTTGTTGGCCGTTTGCAGCATTTCATCCGCGGTCTGGATCACTTTGGAGTTCGCCTCATAGGCCCGCTGCGCAATGATCATCTGGAGAATTTCTTCCACCACCTGCACGTTGGAGTTTTCGAGGAAGCCCTGGGTCAAGGTGCCCAGACCCTCAAGTCCAGGCGTGGCCGGTGTGGGCGGTCCGGAGGCATCATTCTCCATCAGCAGGTTGCGGCCCAGCCGGGCATCCAAGCCCGCCGGGTTCGGAAAACGGACGAGCTCAATGTCCCCCACTGCCGTCGTAACGTTACCGGGCTGGATCACGGACACCCGCCCGTCGGGGCCGATGTTGACCACCTCGGCATCGTCGGGTATGACAATATTGTCGGCAAGCAGATAGCCGTCGGCGGTGAGCACCTGGCCTTCCGCATTCACCTTGAATGCGCCGTCGCGGGAGTAGCCCGTCGTGCCGTCTGGCAGGGAAATCTGGAAGAAGCCTTCGCCCTCAATGGCCAGATCGAAGGGATTGCCCGTTTGAATGGAGCCGCCCTGGGTGTGAAGCTTGGCAATGGACGAAGGCCTGACACCATGGCCTATCTGGATGCCTTCAGGAATCGTCGTTCCGTTGGCAGTCTGGGTGCCGGCGGGTTTGATGGTCTCGTAGAGCAGGTCCTGAAAGTTCACGCGGCTCTTCTTGAAGCCCGTGGTGTTCACGTTCGCCAGGTTGTGGGCGATGGTGTCGATGTTCATCTGCTGGGCTATCATGCCGGTGGATGCGGTGAACAGTGAACGTATCATGCTCTTCTCCTCTAAGGCCCCAGGGGCGCGCGATTACTGCGCAGCCACCTGATCGATCAGACGGCTCGTTGCGCCGTCTATGGCTTGAATTACTTTCTGGTTGGCCTCGTAGGCGCGGAGGCCCAGCATCATGCTGGTCATCTCCACGGGAAGCTGGACGTTGGACATTTCGAGGGCCCCTTGCACCAAAGCGGTCTCGGTGGCCGCGCCGCTCTGCTGGAGGACTTCGTCGCTGGCCCGGAAAAGATTGTCTCCCTCCCGCTCCAGTCGGGTGGGGTCCTGGAATTCAACGATCTGGATCTGCCCGGATGCCGCACCGTCCACCTGGACCGTTCCGTCCTGGGCGATCGTTATCTTCACGCCGGATACGTCGATCGGTCCGCCTGTAGCACTGAGGACCTTGTAGCCCTCTGCGGTGGACAGTTCGCCTTGTGCGTCCATGGTGAAGTGCCCGTCACGGGTGTAGCGTTCGCCCTGGGGCGTGTTGACCACCACGTAACCGGGGCCCGTGACCGCCAGGTTCAAGGGATCCTCCGTGATCCGCAGGGAGCCCGGGGCAAGATTGGTAAAGGTCTCCACGCCTTTCACCCCGCCGGCCGGTGCGGCCTCGCGGTTGAAGTGAAAGGGGCTGATCATTTTGGGCGAGAGCACTTCATAGAAGCCAAGCTGCACCGGCTGCAATCGCTTGTAACCGGGCGTGGCCGCGTTGGCCAGATTGTTGGCGATGATATCCTGTCGCTGCTCGACGGCTATCATGCCGCTTGCTGCCGTGTACAGGCCGGGAATCATTGCCGCGCTCTCCTTTGTGTTCTATATATGAACACCCCACCGGGGGTGATGCATTCGAGTTGGCCTGGGCACATATCCCGCGACGGATCCGGCTGCCAATGGGTAACAGACCGTAAGGCGCCAGGCCAACCACTCATGGAATCGATTCAATGGGACTCAAACCGATGCCTGTACAGGGCAAGACTTGTGCCAAGGAGAAAGCAGGCGAAAACAAAGGGAAATCGCGGCGGGGAACTTGAGCGAACGGCACATCTTGCCGTGCCGGGGGAAGAATTTGCACCGGAGGAGGGCGAAAGAGATTTCGTCGCCGCCCCCCGGACGGGGTCGTGCCACACGATCTCGCCGAAAGGCGAGTTCGAGTGCGTTGAACCTCGCTAACTCGAATCCATCAACAGGAACCCTTACTGCCCCTTTGCAACCCGGTGTACGGAACTCCGGTGAAAAAGGACCGCTCCAGGTCGTTTTTACGACCATGGGTGCTTTCCTTCAGCGCACTCGAACTCGCCTTTCGGCGAGATCGTGTGGCACGAGTTGGTTCCAGCCGCTCGGTGCTCCGCGGGCTGTGTGCGCTTGCATTGCCCGCGTGCGCCAACAGACAATAGGCCGATGCATCCACCGACCTTTTCCACCAAAGCTGAAGCCCGCGCCTGGGGCCTGCAACGACGCGCCGCGATTTCCGCTGCCGAACGCGAGGCCATCGGTGCGAAGGCCATTGCGCGACTGGTGGGCTCCCGACTTTTTTTGCAGGCGGATGAGCTTCTGACCTATGTGGGAAGCAAGGGAACTGAGCTGGACACGCGTCCGCTCATCGATGAGGCCATCGCCCTTGGAAAGACCGTGCTTGTTCCCGTAACGCGACCGGGTGGCGTGATGCTCTGGTCGCGACTGGAGCGACTCTCGGACCTGGAAAAGACCTCGCGGGGCATTCTGGAGCCACGACCGACTTCGATATCATGGGTGACGCCTGCGGGCGGGCTTTGCGTTGTGCCCGGCGTCTGCTTTCGGCACGACGGTCATCGGATCGGATTTGGCGGCGGGTATTATGACCGCTTCCTGGATACTTTTGCGGGCAGCGCGATCGCCCTGGCCCCGGAGGCCTTGTTTGGCGTGAACTTCCCCGTGGAGGCCCATGATCGCCCCGTGACGGTCGTTCTTACTGAAGCGGGGGCGCACGTTGGGGGACGCTGAGTGATCGGAGGGCGAGCCAAAAATTGTGCTCGCCAAGTGCCATCAGGTTAAGAATTCTCTTCAATACGTCGAAGGTCGACTCTGTGGGGCCTGGGGTTGACCGGGGTGGGGCTTTGATCGGTTGCAGTGCCTACACCCACAAACGTCCCCCGCTGCGCTCGTCCGTTTGAAGGTGGCACCCGTCCGTCCCCTACTTCCGGATGAGGCGCAGCATTTCTTTGTGGATCGCACCGTTGGTGATGAGGACGCCCAACTTGCCGTCGAATAGGTGCAGGGGTTTGCCATCGAGCCGGGAGGCCATACCGCCCGCTTCTTCTACGATGAGCTGCGCGGCGGCGTAGTCCCAGGGGTTGAGGGTCATGTGCAGGAAGGCATCCAAATCGGCCGAGGCGATCTGGCTGATGGCGGAGACGGCGGACCCGTAGCCGCGAAGCTGGCCCGAGTGGCGAATGATTTCCTGGCCCCGTTCGAGCCAGGCCGCGCGATCCTCCATGCCGCCAAAATCCAGATCCACTTTCGCGTCTGCGAGGGTCTGCACTTCGGAGACCACGAGGCGCCGCTTCCCGTGGAAGGCCCCCGCACCGTCTTCCGCCGTAAATATTGTGTTCAGCCCCGGAAGGGCAATGCCCGCCGCGACGGCGCGCCCGTGGATGGCGAACGCGATGGAGATCGCATAGACGGGGAAGAGACCCCGGACGAAATTGTTCGTGCCGTCTATCGGGTCCATGACCCAGCATCGGGCCTCGGGATCTTCCGGCCCTCGGGCGTACTCACCCTCCTCAGCCACGATTTCATCGCCCGGGAAAATGCGGTGGATCTGGTCGATGGCCCGCTTCTGCAGGGTCAGGTCAACTTCGGTAAGCAGATCGTTGGCATCCTTCTTCGAGGTTACGGTGATGGCCTCCCGTGCGGCGAACTTGTCGCGGGCGTAGGCCATATTATCCTCGAGAAAATTCTTGATGAAACCCAATTCCGTCATGATTCACTCCAATCAAGGCGATCCGCGCACGGCATAGATACTACGGGTCGCGCGGCCATTAAAACACACTTTTTAAGATTTTGTAACATATTAACATGGGGACGGGCCACAGAACACGCAGAATACGGCGGGGAGAGGCTGCTGCGTGGCGCATTCGGCCCCCGGAAGGGCCAGAAAGCGACGAAAATTGTAACGGAGTGCCGTAGACAAGCGCTTTCTACCAAACGTACGAATTCCCCACCTCCAACGCAAAAACGACGCAACCTATTTATAAAAAAGCACTTAGGTAATGGGCGATGTGCCCCAATGAGGCTTGGCATGCCAATTGCCTAAGGAAATTAACAATTGAACGAAAATCGATGATGGCCCGAGCGGACCACCATTTGACCGGCGCTAAGCCGAATCCCCCCAACACAGGAGAGCACGCCATGAAAAAACTGAACCAGGGTTTCACACTGATTGAATTGATGATCGTTGTTGCCATTATCGCCATCATCGCCGCCATCGCGATTCCGAACCTGCTTCGCTCGCGGATGCAGTCGAATGAATCCAGCGCGATCGGCAATCTGCGCACCATCGTAGGCTCGGAAGTGGCCTACCATGCCGCGAACTATGAGTACACGGCGGATTTCGCTGACCTGACGGGTGCTACCCCGGCCTTCCTGGATGGTAACTGGGGCGCGACGAAGAGTGGCTATAACTTCGTGCTCGGCGGCGACGTCAATAACTTCACGGCAAACGCCAACGCGGCTGTCTATGGCACCACGGGCGGCAAGGGCTTCTTCACCGACTCCAGTGGCGTGATTCGTTACGCCGACGGCGCGGATGCGGACGCGGCCGCCAATCCCATCGGCGAATAAGTCCCCCACTCCCCAGACACACGGTGCGCCAGGCCTTCGGGCCTGGCGCCTTTTTTATAGGTGGATGAACCAATCACTATGGTCTGGGAGATACCCCATCAGAAATCGAAATCGTCATCGTCCTGCTGTTCGGCGGCCACGGTTCGGTATTCGGCGCAGGCGCTCCACATAATGGCGACGCCGAGACACTCAAGATAGATGATGGGGATGTTTATGGGCGCGATTACCCAGGGCAGCCCCCGCATGGGCGCGGGAACACTGCTCAGGAGCAACTCAAACAGGATGAGCTGAAGGAAGCCCAACCCCGCCACGAGGAGCGTGCGGGGCAGAAAGTGGAACATGGGCATGAGTGCCTCGGAAAGACGCAGGTCCTTCAGGCCGCCGTGGTGCATGAGGCACACGCCGATAGGGACGTAGATCAGATTCCAAGCCAGCGCGAAAAAGCTGAACAGGGTGGCCATGGCCACCTGCCCCTGGTCGAACAAGCTGCTCTGAAGCTGCATCAGAGTGAAGTAGAACAGATTGAGCATGATCCAAATCACGGCATAGCGTGTGACGGCCTCGCGATCATCGCGACATTTCCAGAGGGGTCTGTCGATATCCGCACCCAGCCGGGCGTAGGCGCAAGCCTGGAGGAGCGAGACCAGGCAGGCCAGTACGATGTCCGCGATCAGGTGGGAAGCGATGTACCAGGCGGGTTTGGGCTTGATCTCGGCAAGCTGCTCGGGCGTGGGAAGGGATCCCCCGGCCAGGTGCTGATCAAAGGCGTTGCTGGCGAAGCGATACACTGCGACGACGGCCACGCATAACAGGATATACAGCAGGATACTGCGCCAGTTCCGGACCAGGGCGCGCTCCGCGTCGGTAATCAGACTCATGAATTTAAACCCTGCATGCGGCGCTACAGCGAATAGGAATCATCGCTGGCGCTCTGCTTTTGTTTGAGAAAAATATAACGGGTGATGGCATCGCGCGTCTCGTCGTCCATGGCAATGAACCTGCCTCGAACAATGGAGCGTCCGCCGCCCACATTCTGGGCGCCGGTCGGCCGCACAAAGGCCACAATGGGCCGATCGGAGTCGGCGAGCTGGAAGGGCACGCGCATCAGGACCTGTTTGGGTACGGGCTGCTGAAAGTGTACGGCCATGCCGCCCCCGCTGAGACTGGTAATGCGGCCGTAGAGCTGGGTGACGGCCTCGCTTGACTCGACACTCACCTGGCCCTCGTCGGGCGTGCCGTTCAGCAGCCCGACTTGTACGGTCGCATCAAACCGGATCCGGTAGTGGGCCCGTGCCTGATTTCTGGTCAGGCTTTCGGTGTGGCTGACCCGCCACACCAGGGGCTCCTTGTCCACCTGATAGATGGTAGCCTCGAAGAGATATCTCGCATCATCTTCTCGCCAGAGCCGGAATTTAACCGCGTCGCCGGGCTTAAATTCGGGCGTTCCATCCTTCCCGATGGCCACCAGATAGAAGAAGGCCTCATCGACCTTCAGCGTCTTGAAGTGGAACCAG
This sequence comes from Candidatus Hydrogenedentales bacterium, assembly GCA_942492815.1. Lineage (GTDB taxonomy): Bacteria > Hydrogenedentota > Hydrogenedentia > Hydrogenedentales > JAEUWI01 > JAEUWI01. The sequence continues at coordinate 3,278,755 of OW818658.1, forward strand.
CGCGGTTCCAAGCCCGATGCGGGCGAGCCCCACAGGATCTGGCCGTCGTAAAGTTCCCGGGTCGAATGGATCCGCCGACCTATAGGCACATAGTCGAGGCCGAGGCGGCTCCGTACGTCCCGCAATTGGGCGCCCCTGCGGGCGAGCGTCTCCGCACCTTCGGTGGCGCGGAGGGCCTGAAAGTAGCGATCCATGCACCGGTCGAAATCGGGACGGCGCGAGACGACGCGACCGGGATGTTCGGGTTCATACTGACTGATAATGGCGAGGAGGAGATTTCGGTCATCCCCGCGCACTTCGCGTTCGTCAAAGAGATCGCGAATCGAACGCAACTCCGCTTCCCGCATCATTTTCCGCTCGCGCTGGCGGCGGCGCAGTTCGATCAGAACCGCGACCGCGAGGATGGAGAGGCCTATACCGATGGCGATGGCCATGGTGCGCCCGTCGGCCAGGGGCCAGACTATGAATTGGGAAGGGTCGGACAAGGACCAGAATCCTTTTGCTCGGGTGGCTGCGCCCCGGAAATAACGCGTGATTGTGTCAAAGGGACCGGCGAAAAAACAAGGAAGGCGGGGCGGGACGGGAGTTACTCTACAATGAAACCTTCTTTTTCAAGGGCACGAGCCATTTCTTCTTTCGAGAGGTCGCCATAGCGCACCACCTGGCGGGCATCGATCGGCGTGATGTATTTCTGAAATTTCCGGCGGTGCATGAGATCCGCCATCACCAACGGATCATCAGATTCGATGATTTCGACGGTGCGCAGGCGCACTTTTTTCATGGCCCCGCGCCAGTCCTCAAGGGTGGTCATCACGTTGGCCGGCAGACTGCCGCCCCGATTATGGGCGAGGAGGAAATCCACGAAGGCCGCCGCGTCGTGCCCATCCTGGACGGCCTGAGTGAAGGATTCTCGGCTGACGTTGTACACCGTGGCCTGGCCGGTGCTCGCGCGCTCGGAGAATTGGTCCAGGGGTACGGTGAGTAGGGGATCCATCTCTTCCGACGGCACGACGATGTCGAAATTGGGCTGGACCACAAACTCGCCCTGGCGCTTGGGATAGCGGGCCGTCAGGGCAGGCGGTATCTCGCGCCGCAGGATGGCCTCGCCGATTTCCGACACGCGGAAGAACTCTTCCCCGTCGCGCATGCCCTTCTCCACCATGCCGAGCCATAAAAAGGTCTCTTCGAGCGCGCGGGTCAGGCGGCCGTGGGCCTGATCGGTCACGTTGGGATTCACGTAGCGCCACTGGCCGTTTTTCTGCCGCAGGACGAGCTGTTCTTCTTCCTCGTTCCACTGCATCACGGCGCGCACGAAATCACGGAGGGGGTACCAGGCGCCGGACTTCATCTCGTCCAGATAGTCGCGCATAAGGACGCGCGCGGTGACATCGTCCCCCTGATCGAGCACCCAGGCGCACAGCAACTGGTGCCGGCCGACGCGATCCAGGTTGATGAGGTTCTCAAGGTTTCCTGGGCGGAGCACATTGTCCGAACGGCCGAGCCAACCCGCGCCTTCGGCGACCCAGAGACAGGTGTTGAGGGAGGGCTCGCCATCTTCGGAACAGATTGCCGCCAGGCGGCGACGATCCTCGCGAAACAACTCACCGTCGCCCCGCAGGCGCACGGGGCGGGCGGCGATAGCGGCAACAAGCCTGCAGATGACATCGGAGAACTGGAGCTCGCGTGCTTCCGTGTAGTCGGGCTTTCCCTTGAGGACTTTCAGACGTGCGCGGTTCTGGCCGTTGTCGCTCGCCACATTGCGATGGGCGCGCACTTCGTTCAAAAGGCCCACGACGCGGACCAGGCGATCCTCGACGTCGAAGCGAAACATTTCAAAGAGGGCGAAGCCCTGAAACAACTCTACGAGGGCCTGCTCCATTTCGTACTCGGTGCCGCCGTGACTCGCCTGCAACTGGGAGACCGGCATCACGCCATCTTTGGACTGCCAGACGATATCGAAAATTTCGCGGGCGGACTCGGAAAAGTCCCGTGTTGCGACGTAGGTGAGCACCGCTTCGGGGGTCTCGTAGTAGCGCTGGATGATCTCCTCGGCGGCCATCCGCTTGGTGCAGGGTTCTTCGAGGCCGATCTGTTCTTCCAGACGGCGGAACTCGTGGGGGGAGAAACTCTTGATGCGCTCGACCAGCGAGGGGATGTCGCCGCGGCATTCCAGCCCTTCACTGATACGCCGGATCGCGTTGTGGCCTTCGGCCACGATCTTCACCTTGGTGAGATCGGTGAAGAAGAGGCGGTCGTGAACGTCCAGGAGATACTCGACTTCTTCCGGCGGCAACTCCAGCTTCTTCGCAAGGAAGCGCACGGTAAGGCCAGAGCGGCTGTTGCCCGCCAGTTCCGTCGCAATGCGATAGGCCGGTCGGCTCATCCCCTCCAACGAAGCCATCAGGCTCGCGCCGTGTCGCATACGTTCCGCTGCTCCTTCATCCCAATGCGAAACCCCCGCCAAAGATTGTCATTATAGCCCATGGACACCGGACTGACAAGGCCCGCACCCAAATTTCTGGCACCGCAATAGCGGGTGCATTCATGCGCGCGTGTGCGGCTGGCGGGTGTTCTGATATACTGCCCGCGCACACGGCAGACTGGTCCATGAACTACTCAACTCGCATCAAAATAGCGGCGGTCTTCTCCATGCTGATTCATGCAGCGGGGTTCGGACTGCTGCGGCAAACCCACACGCCAGGAGAGTATATCCCCGCTGCGGTGCCAGAACCAATTGTATTGGATCTGCAGCCCGAGGCCCGGCCTGAGCCTTCGCCCCCGCAGCAGTTGGTGGATGTGGCCGTGCCTGCGGAAGCACCACCGCAAGTCACGGAACACATTGCCGTGGAGAATGCGGAGGCCATGGACCTGGCCCTGCGAGAGGGTGAGCGTCCCGCCCCCGCCCTGGAACAGGATGAATTCGACGCGCTGCCTCAGCCGGTGGCAACACCCATGCCGCAGGAGCCCGCGGCTGAGCCTCCGTCCAAGGAAACCAAGGAAGAGGCGGAAACGGAGAAAGAGGCCGAGTCCGAAGCGAAGAAGCCGATTGAAGCGGTGGAGACGCCGGCCAAAGAGGTTCTCCCCGAGGCTGCGGAAGCGCCACCCGCCCCGGAGGCCCCTGAAGCGCCCATTAAGATCGCTCAGGTGCAACCGCTGCTTGCCCAGCGTCCAGAAAAAGGCAAGACCCGGGAGCGGGGCGGCGTCAGCAAACAGGGGCAAACCAATTTTGACGCGATCCAGAGCGAGATTGCGCCGTACTTGAAGCATGTGCGTGAGCGGGTGGAGCAACAATGGAACCAGATGCTCTATACCCGCTATTCCGGCACTTCTCCGGTGAAGGCGGTCATCGATTGTGCGATCAACGCGCAGGGCGAGCTGGTGTCGGTCAACGTAGTGGGGACGGACAATGACAAGCTCTACAGCGCCTTGTGCCGCGATGCGGTGCAACGCGCAGGCCCCTTCGGGGCCTTCCCCTTTGAAGTTCCCGACATCTACCAGGGCAAAAACCTGGAGATTCGATGGACCTTCAGCTTTCTCTAGACCGACAGATATCCATGGCACAGGAACACACTTGGCCGAACAACGCAAGGATTGAGCATGTCAGAATTTCTCGAAATGATACGCCAGGGCGGATGGCCCATGATCCCCCTGGGCCTGGGCTCCCTGGCGGCCTTGACGGTGGTCCTGGAACGCGCCTTCGCGCTGCGCCGCGACAAAGTCATCTCACCGGAAATTGTCCGTATCCTGCATGAATTTGGCAATCCGGATGGAAGCTCGCCGTCCCACTCGCTCGCCGTGTGCCAGCGGACACCCGGGGCTTTCGCCCGCATCGCGGAAGAGTTGATCCAGTTGCGCCATTTGAGTCACGCCCAGTTGCTGGAGACCATGCATGCCGTGGGCCGGACCCATGTGGCCCGCCTTGAGCGTGGATTGACGATGCTCGAGATCATTGCGAACGTGAGCCCGCTGATCGGACTGCTGGGCACGGTGCTGGGCATGGTGACCGTATTTGATGCCGTTACCAACCAGGGCCTTGGCAATCCGCAGATTCTCGCGGCGGGCATTTCGCAGGCGCTGATAACGACAATCGCGGGACTGTGCGTGGCGATTCCGGCCCTGGCCTTTCATGGCATCTACAGCAAGCGCGTGGACGAGCTTTCCATTGAGATGCAGGAACGGGCGACCGCTTTCCTGGCCAAGCTCCATACGCCCGAATCCTGATCCGTCAACTCCGGGCAACCGGGTCGAGTAGTTCGCGCATGACCGCCTGAATATTAAAGAGTTCGAAAGGTTTCGGTAGAAAGGCTGCGACACGACCGGGCTCAAATTCGTGCTCGATTGATTGGCGCATGTAGCCGCTCGCGATAATGATGGGGACCTCGGGAAAGCGCCGTTTGAATTCGGCGCAGGTGGCGTCCCCGCTCATGCCGGGCATGGAGTGATCGAGGATAATGCACTGAAGACGGTCCCCGTGCTGTGTTGCGCGCGCGAGAGCCTCTTCCCCATCCTGCGCCGTAACCACATCGAGGCCGACGTGCTTGAGCATCATGGCTCCCACGGAGAGCACCGTCTCCTCGTCATCGGCAAGCAGCACCGTACCGTGTCCATGCCAGTCCCCCAGAACTTCCCCTTGGGCAAAATAGCTCTTGGCCGAGGTGGCCTGGACGGGAAAATAGAGGCTGAATCGCGTCCCCTGGCCCGGTGCAGTATCCAGCCGCAGCGCGCCCTTGTGGCTTCGGACGATTCCCAGCACTGCGGGGAGACCCAGGCCACGACCGGCAAAACGCGTGGTGTAAAAAGGATCAAATATCTTTTCCAGCACCTCCGCCTCCATGCCGCATCCGGTATCGCTGACCTCAAGTACCACGTAGTCGCCCGCAGGCAAGGACTCGGGCAGGTAGGTTCCCTGCAGAAACTCCTCGCTGCAGAACTCCACGCCCGTGCGGACCCGCACCGCCCCCTGCTTTTCGTCCAGCGATTCGGAGGCATTGGTCACGAGATTCACGAGGATCTGCCGGAACTGGGCCGTGTCTCCCTCGACGTCGGGCAGGTTTGAAGCGAGTTCACATTCAAAACTCGCCGTGCGCGTCACCGAGGCCCGCAGCAGGGGCGTCATGTCCGACACGAGGTCATTGAGTTTGAAGGGCTCGGAGAAGAACTTCCCGCGCCCAGAGTAGGCGAGCATCTGCCGGCATAGCTCGGCCGCGCGCCGTGCCGACTGAGTAATTCCTTCCATGTATCGATGGAGTTCGCCGCCTTCGGGCAGCCCCAGTTGGGCCAGCTCAGCGTTGCCCATGATGCCGGTCAGGATATTGTTGAAATCGTGGGCGATGCCGCCGGCCATGACGCCCAGACTCTCCATTTTCTGGGCCTGCTGCACCTGCACTTCGAGGATTGCGCGCTGCTGCATGACACAGCGCCGGTCCCAGGCCGAAAGCAGAATCTCACCGATCATGCGGAGCAGGGGAATCGTCTCGTCCGGCCATTCCGCGGCCCGCTCTTCACTGTCGAGACCGATATAACCGCGAAGGCGGCTGCTCGACACAACGGGCACCCTGACGAGGGAGAGAATCTTGTTTCTCTCCACCCACTGCCGTTCGAATTCCGCCTCCGGAGGCAGTCCGCTCTCGTTGGGGATGACGATGCACTCCCCCCGGTCCAGCGCATCGAGGGACCATCTGAAATCATCTTCCGTCACGCCCTGCAGGGCACCGGCCAAGGAGCCTACCCCCTCCCGACACCACTCAAATCGTTCATTTTTTCCAGCCAGGGAGACACGGGAGACCACAAAGTAGACCCGGTCCACACCGGTGAAGGAACCCACGAGCTCCAGAGAGTGCCTGAGCTCCCCATCCACTTCGTCCTGGCCCAGATTGATAAAGCGGGTCGAAATTCCGGTGGCCAGGTTTTCGAAGGCCACGCGCCTTGCCAGCGCTTCGGCCGTCCGGTTGCTCAGCGCGAGGGCTTCTTCTTTTTCCCGCCCTTCGAGTACCAGTTGGAGGCGCATGCGGGTTGCATGGAGAATGGACAGATAGAAGCCGCACAGCATGAGTACAAAGCCGGGGTACAAGAGCATATCGTCGAGGTGGCTGAGATAGCCCCACCCCTCGGGACCAACGACGGGAACGTTTCGAAGCGAAGGCAACACTTCGAGGAATCCGACCAATTGGGACAGGCCGATCATCACCGCCCCCGTCACCACCAAGTGGGAGATTCCGGGAATATGGTGGCGCACAAAGATACCGTAGACCACCATGCCGCAGAGGATAACGGCTCCGGCCAGGAAGACGCCCCGGAATAGAAGATCGGTGTGGCGGCCGGTCGCCTCGAACCAATAGCTGACAATAAAGATCACAACGGTCAGCAACGTTGCCACAACCTCGGGATAGCCCGTACCTTCACGGAGGCTACGCAACACAGGCTTCACGCTTGAGGGAATCAAAAACGATATCTCCCGAACTTCACAACCACTGCGACACAGGAATTGAATATCGCCGTGCCGCCCCTGAGCGCGGGGCCGAAGCGACTAAGACAGCGCCCTCCCAGGGCAACTCCGCCGCGATGTGAAGCCAATTCCTCGACGGATACTACCATATTTTCGGCGGTTTCGCACGTATAATCGCGCAGCACCGGGGAAAATTGCCCACGAATACTACAGGCGTGCTCGCAAATGTCGGCTGATGCTGCTGACGGCGCGCCCGAGCACCTTGTCTCGTGTCCCGAACGTCATGCGGTGACGAAGGGTGCGGATCAATTTACGGGGCGTTCGCAGAAGTGGAGACCGCCGTTCTGGATGCGGTAGCCGTAGCGAGGTAAGAGCCATTGCCGGACCAGCAGATCCAGAGCGGTCTCCGTGGGTATGGCGTGAAATGCGGTGATGTTGACGGGAAGGCGTCCCATCGCGTCCTCGGCGGTCACCGGGATACCGAGGGCCCGAGAGAGGTCGGGGAGCACACGGGCGAGGGTGGCTGGTTCCGCCTGAAAGGTGAAGGCGGTACCAGTATCGGGCAAACGAAGGGTGAGGGGCGTCTGAAGGATGGCCAGTTGCTCCGCAGTGAGTTGCTCCCGGTTCAGACAGCTCGGGGGCCGGCTTTGATTGGCTGCGGATCGGATGAAAAGATAGTCGTCATGGCTCTCGACCTCGATCATTTCGGGCGCAATGCGGGACGACTTCAGGAGCGCCTCGACAATGGCCGACACGGGGGCATCTTCAAGAAAAAGCTCCCCGCACCAGGCGTCGGCGACGATGTTGTCGGCGACAATGGTCATTTTCAGACTGTCGCCCAGCAAAGCGAAGGCATTGAATAGATCCGTGCCCGCGCCGATGGCAAAGGAGGCGCGCGTTGCGTCGAATCGTGGGCCCACTTTGCCCGCGAGGGTCAGGTCCGCCAGCGCTTCGTATCCCTGCGGATAGACGAAGACATAAAAGGGCGTGACCTGGAGCTTGCAGTCGTAGGGTTTCGCCAATCGTTCAAGCCCCGGAACAAATCCCGTTTGCCCCAACCCTGCCGCCGGTGCGGGGCGCTCTTCGAGGCCGGCCGTGAGAGCCGCGCCACCGCCGAAGGTCTCTCCGATATGCCGGAACACCTCCCCCAGGGTCGCGTGGGCACCTGCGTCGAGCGAGATTTGTGGAAAGTTCGCTCGGGACGCATTTCTTGCTGCGACTGGGGGCGTGGTCTCGGAGGAGGACGGCTTTTCGGTCTTCTCGCGCCCCGTGGAGTTGCACCCACTGAGCGCGGCAAGGCCACCGGCAAGCAGACATGGAACGATCAAATGGCCTGGTCGAATCATAACAACCTATTCCCCTTGGGTTTACCTGAACCGGGGCTCCCGGCAGGCGGATCTGGCCCCATTCTGTAGGCAGGGCGCTGTGGTAATCAATGTGCGTGGCGGCGTTGAGGTTCCCTTGCGGCACCCGGCTCGTGGTGGCAAAACTGATCGTTCGGCCCCCGAAAACAGCGGGGACAGAGCAGGGTGCCGTCCGCGGTGCGATTTCGGGTCGCATCCTGGCAGCAGGGAACGCAGCAGATGGCCCCGCAAAATTTGCAGGTGAGCCCAAGTGCCGAGGTATCTCCCGGTGCCGCACCCACGTTACCGTCGAAGGCCCCTTTCCGCCAGGGCGGGGCGACAATAAGCCGCTGGCACTCCTTGCAATTCGCCTGGAAATGCTGCCCCTGGTAGAGATTGACGCCCACGACGGTCATGGTATGACGGCGCACGTTGTAGCAGTGCGAAGCATCGCAGGCGGGACAGGGAAACTCGACCAGGTGCTGACCGACGACACCGGGACGCTCTCGAACGACGAGGGCCTTCTCGGCGGGGCTCAGGGGGGACAGGGCGCTGGCGGGCACCTCGGCGGGCTGCCCGCAAACAGCGCAGATCATGGCAAAGGAGCCATCCCGGTTCAGGGCAATTTCACCGCTCCGGACCGGGGAACGAACTGTAAGCCAAGTCAGGCGCAGTACGATCCCAGTCAGAATGATCGTGGAGGCCGCCAGAATGGCTATCTCAAAAAGGGGCATTCGGGGGATACCTCGATGATCCTGTGCGCTGGAAGGGGCATACCGGAGGCCACCGGCTCCGCCTTGCCTGGGAAGCGCCAAATGCCTATACTTAAGGGCATGAACGCTTCGCTTATTCTATTATGGCTGGTTTCACTGGCCCAGATCACCTCGGGCACCGCCATCCCCGAAGGTACGCAGATATTTACGGTCACTTTGAAAGACGGGCAGTCGGAGCGGGTGGTGAGCGCCGCCGTCAAGGTGGATGACAAATTTGTGTCCGAGTTCGATATGGCGAAGCGCCCCTCCCAGGTGGAACTGTATCACGACACGCCGTGGACCCTGGCGCCTCCCGAACGGGTACTCTCTCAGAAGATTCGGGAAATTGAGCCTGAATCGACTATCAAACGCAGCCAGCGCTACAAGGACTCGGGATACGATCAGGTGAAAACGGACAGCGGTATGGTCTGGGTTTCCGGCGAAACGGTTAAGCGCGACGCCCGGGCCAGAGAACTTCAGGCGGCGTTCCAATCGGATTTGGAATCCCGTGTGGCCGCCCACGCAACTCAGACCGAGACCCAGTCTGGCAGCCCCAATCGACCGGGATTTGTCCGCCTCTGGGGCCGTCACATCGTGGTTCTGGTGGGTGCGCTGGTGGTCGTGGTGGTCGCGTTGAAGACCTGCTTCTAGTCGCGCCGCAGGCCGCTCACGCCTCAGCGAATGGACAGCACTTCGTAGGCGTTCACTTCAAGTTCCTTGCCTTTCAGGCGCACCGAACCCATAACGCGGCCTTCCACCTTGCCTTCAATTGAACGCCAGGTTTCTTCGCCCACGATGACCTGGCCCGCCTCGGCCAGCCCGCAGAAACGGCTCGCGGTGTTCACCCGGTCGCCCATCACGGTATATTCCATACGCATGGGCGAGCCGAAATAACCGGCCGTCACTTCGCCGGAATCGATCCCGATGCCCAATTGAATGACGGTCCTCCCCTGCTTTTGTCGGACCACATTCAGCTCCGCGTTGAGCGCCTGGATGGCGACGGCGGCGGAAACGGCCGCCAGGGCGTCATTCTCGATCGAAACCGGTGCCCCAAAGATGGCCATGATTTCGTCGCCCACATATTTGTCGAGGGTGCCTTGATACTGGAAAATGATCTCGGTCATGGCGGTGAAGTACTCGTTGAGCAGGGCGACCAACTCCACCGGGGAAATGCGTTCGGCGGTGTTGGTGAAGCCGCGGATGTCGCAGAACAGCGTGCTGACCCGGGCACGCTGTCCGCCCAGCTCCACGGCTTTTTCCTCGGCCATGATCTTATCGACGATGGCGGGGCTCAGGAATCGGCCGAACTCCTGGCGTTTCATTTCGGCCTCGACCACCTTGTCGTGAAGCCGTACGTTGTCGATGGCCAGGGCCGACTGGGAGGCGAGCGAGGCGAAAAGCTCCAGGTCTTCCTCGCTGAAGGTGACTTGGGGCTTCCGCGTGTCGAGATAAATGGAGCCCATGATTCGGTCTTCGATCTTGAGGGGAACGCACATGGCACTCATGATTTCGGAGCGGATGATGCTCTCGCGCATGCCGAACTTGCTGTCGTTCTGGCTGTCGACCATGAGGACGGCCTCGCCGTCTATGGCTGCGCGGCCGGCGATTCCCATGCTGGGGGAACTGGCTTCGAGTTCGCGGCCCATCTCACGGGCGACTTTGACGTTTAGGTTGTTGGTGCCCTCTTCCCGCAGCATGACGAAGCCGCGATCGGCCTCCATGGTCTCCATGACCATGTCGAGCACCTGGGCCAGGCGTTCACGCAGGTCGAAGCCGGAGGCCATGATCTGGCTGGCCTTGTGCAGGGCGGCCAGGCGCCGGTAGGCCCGGCTCATCTTGACGATGGCTTCCGGGCTCGCCTCCAACTCCTTTGATTTCGCCTCTTCCGCGTAGGGCGGCGTTGGGCGCCCGATGAGGGTCATGCTGTTACCGACCCGATCCATCTCCGCACGAATTTTGTCGAGATTCTTCACCAACTCGGGATTGACGGCGGGCGTATCGTCGGGGTGGTCCTTACCGTATTGGGTATCGTCGCGAAAGACGAGCTTACAGAGACTCCCGAACCAGATTTCGTCCATGTGGGACAGGACCCGCTCGACTACGCGCTGCCGATTGACGTAGGTCCCGTTCAGGCTCTGAAGGTCGAAAAGGATAGACTTGTTACCCACGCGGCATATCTTGGCGTGATTCCGGGAGACTTCATTCGCCACCAGTACGACATCGCTGTCTTCCGACCGACCAAATCGAATCTCATTGCCCGACAGGGGCACTGTCATGGGGGGCACACCCGGCTGTTCAACGACTACTTGTGGCATTGGCAAAGACCTCTATCCCGCGCAGATGATAGCAAGACGCGAAGGAAGGGTCAATGGCGGAGGGGAACTGAAGGGTGAAGGGGGCGGACAGCTTTGAGCAGTCTGAGTGGACGTGGGCGTCAGGTGGGCCTGATGGCTGTTTGGCTGGACACGGCAAAGGGGCACGCGATACTATAGGAGGGTATAAATCCTACTGGCAACGGGCCCGTAGTGCGAATACTGCTGTGGTTCGCGCGCCGGACTGCAGGCTGTCCCGGTCATTGCCGAACTTTTCGTTGAGGAGCTATTCTTGATCTGCCCCCCCTTTCCCTCTGCCTTTGGATACGTCGCCGTGCCTGGCACACTGCAGGGCTCCAGCCATGGAAACTGAGAATCACTCGGCCGAGATGACGCTGCGGGACATGTGCAAGCGCTATGGCATCCAGTTTAAGAAATCGCTGGGCCAAAACCTCCTGCTGGACGATAATATCAACCGTATCATGATCGACGCGGCGGCCCTCACGAAAGAGGACTACGTGGTGGAAGTCGGCGCGGGCCTCGGCGCGTTGACCAAGCGTATTCACCCCAAAGCGGGGCAACTCCTTTCGGTGGAAATCGACAACTCGTTCATCTCGTGCCTCACGGATCAATTCGGGCAGTTGGACAACGTACACATCTTCCGGGGTGACATCCTCAATCACCCGGTAGAAAAACTGGTCAACGAATACATCCCCGGCGGTAAGAGCCACAAGTTCCTGTCAAATCTCCCCTATTACATCACCACGCCCATCCTGTTTCACTTTCTCGAATCACCCCTGTTCTTCTCGCGGCTGGTCGTGATGATGCAGGATGAGGTCGGGCAGCGGCTCGTAGCCCCGGTGGGTGCGGACAATTATGGTGTCCTCTCTATCGCCGCCCTGTGCTACGCGGACGTGGACATCGTCCATCGGGTTCCCGCTTCGTGCTTCGTGCCGCGGCCCAAGGTGGACAGTTGTATCGTCCGCTTCCGCTGCGATAAGAAAGATTCCATGCCGCGGGAGGAAAAACTGTTTCTGATGAAGGTGGTGCGCGCGGCCTTTGCCCAGCGCCGGAAGACGCTTCGGAACTCGCTTACAAAATCGGGCGGCTTCGGTGCGCCTCAGGAGGCCGTGCTCGACGCGATGGATGCCGCCGGCATTGATCCCGGCCGCCGCCCGCAGACCCTCGGGATAGAAGAGTTTGGTCTGCTTGCCCGGGAAATTCGGAGCAGGGTTTAGTCACACGCGGCACTTACCGAGAGGACGGTGAACATGACGGACACATCGAGCCACGCCGCTATCTATGAGCAAATTGTGTCGAGCCTTTCAAGCGGTGTGCTTGCCGTTGACGCTCAGGGTCTGGTGATAACGGCGAATCAGGCGGCTTCGGTGCATCTCAACGTAGCCCGAGAATACCTCGCACCCGGCCAACGGCTGGACGCGATTCCCGACGCTTCCCTCCCTTTGATGCGCCTGATGGACGAGCTGCGCGACCATCTCGAGACGGTCTCCCGCCGCGAAGTCACGGTAACGACGCCCGAGGGCACGACGGTACTGGGCATCACGGCGTCGCCCCTGCAGGGCGAGCAGGAATTCAACGGGGTCATCTTTCTGTTTCTTGATATCACGGAGCTCCGGCGCCTGGAAAAGACGGCTGAATTGAACCGCCAGCTCGCCCAAATCGGCGAACTCACCGCGGGGGTTGTACACGAACTGCGCAATCCCCTCAGCGTGATCAGCGGCATGGCCGAGTTGCTCATGCGCAAGAGTGTGGAGAACGACCCGGTCCACAGCAAGTCCAGGACCATCCTGATGGAAGCCGGTCAGATGGAACAGTTGGTGAGCCAGTTCCTGAGCTTCGCCAAGCCCTTCACGCTGAAACCGGAAGCCTGCATCCCCCAGTTGATCGTTGATCGGTCGCTTGCCCTCGCGTCCCCCGTCGCCGAACAGTGCGGCGTGGCCCTCGAGTGCTTCACGCAGGACGGCCTGCCGGAGATTCTGGCGGATGCCTCCAAGCTAGCGCAGGCCCTGAGCAACATCCTGCGCAACGCGGTGGAGGTCAGTCCGGCGGGAAAACGCGTCCTCTTCCGCACGGAACTGGCGGGCGATTTCATCCAGTTCCGGGTTGAAGATGAAGGCCCGGGCATTCATATCGAGAAGGGCGACGACTTGTTTTCGGCCTTCTTCACGAAGAAAGCCGGCGGGACGGGCCTCGGCCTGTCCATCGTGCACCGGATTGTTACGGCCCACGGCGGCACCATTACCTACGGCAACATTCCAGGTTCAGGGGCCTGGTTTGAAGTGCTCCTGCCTCGGGATCTGCCCGCCTCAAACTGATCCCGAGTCCTGTGGCGAAACGCCCCCTTCCACAACGGGCGAAGCGTGGGAAAGCATCGCCATGATGCACGCCCCGGCGCAGCGCATGGTGACTCCCAGAAAAAGCAGTTGCCCGATGACCGGCACGAGAAAAGTCAGCTCCGCGGCGAGGGCTCCGCGCAGCAACTGCCCCGGGCTCGGCGCCGCACCGATATCTTCGCTCAATCGCTCCGCGATCACCCGATAGTGCGCTGTCCGCCCGGCGAGATGGATGGCGCAGAGGGCCGTGGCCATGCCAATACCCACCAGCGCGAGCACTTCCATATTGAGCAGTATCAGAATAAAAAAAATGGCGACGAAGGTATTGGCCAGGCCCACGACTGCGGAGCGCCATGGACGCTCGGTGTAGTTGTTATAGATCCGTCGGCAGAACTGCGGCTTTCCTCCATAAAATGACAGGCTCAACGCGATCACCGAGGCCTTGAGGGTCAGCACGAGGAAAACGATGGCCACTGTGGCGAGCGCCAGCGCAATAATTCGATCCATGGTAAATTCCTGATTCTCAGGCCCTCGGGGCCGTGAGTGTTGCGGTTATCCGTGGCCGGGGCCTTTGAAGCGCCGGGACATCCATTCCATACCGTCGAGCGCGCCCGCCGTGGCGACGCACGCCGCGAACAGGACCCAGACCCAGGGGTTGTCGCCACCAAGAGGTCCGGCCTCCCAGAGGTTCACAGCGTTCCAGAGGCCGCTCGTCCACTCGCTGAACACGGCCATATCGTCCGCCACGGCGACGGGTATGCCCAACAGTTCCTCCTTGAGAAAGGCCCATTCGGGAAGAATAGGCCCCTGCGGCAGCCACGCCTGACTGTTCCATCCCACGGGGGGCAGCATGGAATGGGCCAGGCGCCCGATGCCCGCCAGCAACACCATCGCCGCGGCCGTCGCCACCGGGTAGGCCCAGGGGCGGGGTCGATAGACCGGTTCGCGGGCGATCCGGTCCTGAATCCGAGCCACGAGGGCGGGCGCGGGCACGATCGGGGGCGCATCTCGCAACAGGTCGTCGAGGGAGGCCAGGGCGCGTTGGTAGGCACCGCAGGCCGGACACGTCATTGTGTGCGCGGCCGACGCACTGCACAATTCCGTCCCGGTATCGAAGGCGGTATCGATTTCGCGTTGTATCTGATCACAATTCATTTTCATGCTCGCTTCCTGAAGTCATTCATGGACTTCATTCAAAATTCTCGTTCGTAATTCCTGCCGCGCGCGGCACAGGGCGGCCTTGGCGGCGCCCTCGCTTATGCCCAGCACCTTGCCCGCTTCAATAAGGGAAAAGCCCTCGTGGTAGTGAAGCGTAATCAACTGTGCGGCGCGGGGAGACAGGGCGGCCATGGCCAACTCCAGTTTCTCGCCGGACTCGCCTCCCCCACCGCTCCGGTTTTTTGCCGGTCTCGTTGCGGGCAGTTCGGGATCCAGCGCAACCTGGGTGCCCCTTCGCTTCTGCCCGCGCAGGGCATTCAGCCCCGTGTTGGTGGCAATCGTATAGAGCCAACTCTTGAAGGGGCGCTCCGCGTCAAAGCGGTTAAGCGCCCGAAAGGCCTTGATGAAGGTCTCCTGCGTCAGGTCCTCGGCCTCTTCCCGATTGCGGAGCATCCGATACAGGTAAGCCCGAATACGGGGCGCATAGTGGGCCACCAGGGGATTGAAGGCGTCGGGATACCCGCCCTGGGTCTTCCTGATGCAGTCCATCTCCCACACTTCGACGCAAGCGCCCGCCGTTATCGCGTCGGGTACCTCGGGCGACTCCTTATGGGGCTCGTCGGCGACCCAGCGGTTCAGGGAGGGGGCGGCAATTGACCAGAAAGTCATCGGCTATGAGGGTCCTCGTGAAGTAAACGAGACACGAGGGAGCCGACACTATCGGAACACCCGAAAGTCCACTCATTCATGGTTCAGACTCCTCTCAGACCACATCCAGCGGGGTCAGTGTATACCCCGGAAAGACCTGATTCAATGCGATTCCCGGCATTTTCTTCTCAAACACCGGCGCGAGCACATCCCGGAAATTATAGCGCACGGGAAGATCGCCCGGACCTTCGAGCTTGTCCTCCTGAAGTCCCCGCCAGTCCGCCAGGACCCTGCCGCCGCGCACACCACCACCAAGCAGCATCATGATGCTTCCCCGACCATGGTCCGTGCCGAGGGAGGCATTCTCATAGACCCGGCGGCCGAATTCGGTCATGACGACGACCGTGGTGCGGTCCCGATAGCCGCCGATATCGTCATAGAAGGCCATGAGGCCCTGGGAGAGCTGGTCCATGAGCGGCGTCATCAAGGTTGAGGTGGCGATGTGGCTGTCCCAGCCCCCCAGATCCACTGTGGCCGCTTCCACCCCGACTTCGGCCTTGATCAGTTGGGCAACCTGCTGAAGATGGCGGGCAAAGGGATGGTTCGGGTAAACCGCGCCGTTGGATGGCGTGTACGACTTCGACTGGAGCTCCACGATTCGCCCGATGGCGCTCAGCAGATCACTGCCGGACTTGGCCCAGGGCAACGTGGATTTTCCATACGCCCGATTCAGTCCGCCGACGAAGGGCATGGCCTCTTCAGACAGCGCGATTTCGCCGAGGGAATCCATGACGACCGTGGCGGGCGAAGAACGCAGCGATTCAGGGCAGGTCTTCCCGAGGGCCACCGACGCGAGGGGATTGCTCGATGCGCGGGTGTTCTGCCGCAAATAGCGACCGAGCCAGCCCCCGGCGCCCAGACCGCCATGCTCCATGAAGTCCTGGGCCTCGAAGTGGGAGCGGCTGGATTCCTCCGAACCCGCGCCGTGGACGATGAGGAGTTCACCCTCGCCATAGGCGCGCTGGAGGGGCGACAAGGATTCGTGGAGCCCAAACAGATCGTCCAGGGCGACGGTGTTGCCGCGCGGTATGCCGATGAGGGGCCGTGCGCGGTAGTACGCGTCGTCCCCGGTGGGCACCACCATGTTCAGGCCATCCGCCCCGCCGCGAAGGAATACCACGACGAGGGTATGGTTTTGCTCTGGAGCAAGTTTGAGTACCGTGTTTCCCTGTTGCATGGCTAGCATCCTTGAAAGGCCGGGCTGGCGAGGACCAGTCCCGGGGAGTCGCCCCGCTGGGCCAGTTCGAGTTCGTCTTCATCCGGGCCGCGTCCAATCAATCGGGCGACTAGCGCCTCGGCTCCACCGGCCTCCTTCTGGAGCGCCGGCCAATCCACAGTGACGCCTGGCACTTCGTTACGGGAGAGTGCGTATACGAAGTGCCAGCGCCACATCATGCTCCCGTACCACGGTTCGGCCTCTTCGGGATAGCCATCCGGGGTCGGGTATTGAAAGGGACTGTGCCCCATACGCGCCAGGTAATCCAGGAGCGCATCGGGCTGGTGGACGTCGGCGGTGGTGGCCCGCAGGGCGGACACCAGGAAGTTGAAGGGGCGCTTGAATTTGGGGGCCACTGGATGCTGAAAGGCCTCGCTCCGAAACAGGGCCACCAGGGTGGTGCGGATATCGCCGCGACTGGTGGCGAAGGCCTGCGCCACCCGCTCCACTACCTCGTCCGGCGCTTCAATCCCGATAAAGCGATTGCATAGTTTTCGGGCAAGATAGCGGGCAGTTCCGGACTGCTCTGCGACGATTTCGAGGAGTCGGTCCACCGACTTTTCGCCGAGGCCGGGTTGAATGGGCTTTCCGAGCACCGTCTTTTCACCGTCGTCGTGGAGGCCGGCGTTGAACTCGACCCGTCCCTTTCCGAACCAGGTGTCGGTGCGAACGGTCCAGCCGGTGAGGCACCGGGCGGCCTCCATCACGTCGCGCTGTGTATAGCCGCCTTTGACGCCGAGGGTGTGAAGTTCGAGGAGTTCCCGTGCGTAGTTCTCATTGGGGGCCTCTTCGGGGGTACGACGCCGGTTGGTCCGACCGTCGAGATACCACAACATGGCGGGGCCCAGGGCGGAAGCGCGCAGGAGCTCTGGAAAGGACCCGAGCGCGTGCTTTCGAATGACTTCGCGGTCGTCCGCCGTCTTGAGCCAGGGGCAATCCCCTTTTGAAATATCGATGTTGAAATGGTCGGTCCAGAAATCGACCATGACTTCAAAAAGCTGCCGTTCGCTGTAGACGGCGTGGAGCAACTTTCCGGTGGCGAGCTCCTTCCACAGGAAGTCTTCCTTATACTCGAAAAGTTCGCCCACGGGACACTGAAGCGTTTCCAGGCGGCGCACCCGCTTGTGGCAGGTGCCGTCGTCGATGGTCTCGGGATAGAGCTGGGCTTCCACCCAGGCCTCCAGCCCCGTCGCGAGGATGCGCTGCATATCACCGGGGCGAACGCCGAAGGTGCAGCGATTGAGCACGTGTCGCGCGAGGGTGATATCCCCCACGGGCAGGGGGCCGTTCGCCCGGGCGGGTGCGCCGAGGCTCAGCGCGACCCCGCAGCACCCGGCGACGGTCAAGAATTTTCGGCGGGAGAGCCTCATGCCTGCACCGCTGCAGTCGGAGCCTGTACGGGCGAGGCAACGGGGCTCTGCCGGCGAATACCCTGAAGCATGGCGCCAAAGCCCACAATCAGGACAACCGGCAGGAGCAGAAACCAGCCCACCAGAGGAAAGACGCAGGCGATGGCCACGACCGATCCGCCGCGCAGGATGACGCCCCCGTTGCTCCGGGGAGTCTGGGAATTGCCCAGCCCGAGGCCTACCATGCGAACCAGTCCGGTGGAGCCGAAGAGGGCGGCGGTTGTGAGCAGGATCAGGAGCGTGACACCCAGCAGCTTGAGGGGCCCGGCCCCGTTGGCGGCGAGGGCCAGGCCAAGGAGCACGAGGGGAACCCCGACCAGGGCACCCATCAGCAGGACGCGCATGGGGCGGGCGGCGAGGGCCTGCTGCGCGCGACTGACGGCGGGTGAGAAGAGGGCCGAGAACATGAGCCAGTAGCTGACCGTACAGATGAGCATGCCGAGTATCAGAAACAGAATTTTGAAAACGTCTGCCATAATCATGGGAAATTCCTCCGGTTTTGAATCGCGGTGAGCATCCGCGGTCAGTTTCTATCGCTCCATACCCCCCGCGATTGAAAAAGGTTACAGGGGGCGGCCGGCAACACATCCTGGCACCGATTTCTCGCGACAAAAACCCACACAAGCATCTAGAGCTAAAGGACTTACATACCCGCGAGCAGCATCGACAGTTCGGATCGCGTCTCCTGGCACGGGTGTAGGGTCGAAGTTCAAGGTAGCGCGGCGCCCGGGAGCCTGGAACAGCGGTGCCCTATCCTGTTTGAATAGAACAATACCGGCGGCGTCTGTATGTTCAGGCGTATCAACACAGGAGGTGCCGCCATGAAAACGAGATGGATTCTCATACCGGTTACGTGTTTATCAATGGTCTTTTGTGGTTTGGCCGATGCCGAGGGCAGTGCGCGCACGAGCGCTCCGGGCAAAGGCATGCGACTGGATTCGGTGAAGCGGCCCGTAGCCCGTTCGGCCGGCCAGCGCTTGTCGCCGAGTCGCTCGGGCGGAGAATTCCGCAGACCCGGCGCGGGCGCTCCCCTCAACCTGAACCGGGGTCGCGGTAACAGCGCGGGCCTGGGACGGGGCGTGAATCGCGACCTCTCCGGACTGGGCAATGCCCCCCTGGGCGGGCTGCTCGAAGAGTACCTGTATAATGAGATTGGCGGTCGCGGCTTTGACCCCTATGAAGGGGAAAAAGCCCACGCGAAGGCCTACCGCGACGCGGCTATCGCAAACGCGATAGTTAACGTGGTCGGAATTCTCGCTACGGCGAACCAGCCCCAGATTCCCGTTGTCGCAGGACCGCCCCCGGCACCGGTAGCGCCCCGAGGCTATGTCGAGCGGCAGCGCGTGCTGGTCCAGGAAGGCCGTACGGAGGAATATCAGGTCTGGATACCCGAGTACCGAATTCCGGAGACGGGCGAGGTAGTGGTGGGACATAACGAAACACGGCGGCGCGAGATTGCCCCGGTGTTTGAAGAGCGGGAGATCTGGGTACCGGCCCCGTAGGTGACCATCCATATGCCGAATATTCAGGGCCGCGCCACGCCATGTGGAGCGGCCCTCACCCTTTTCCGGCCGATCTTGGGGCTTGCGGTCTGCCGCCAAAGCGTCTACAATAGGAAATCGGTTTGTTACTATGGGTGGAGAGGCGGTAGAAACAGGGGTTTACTATGGGTCTTGGAGCAGCTTTAGAGGCCTCCAGCCCCGCAGGGAATGGCTTGGTCTGTGCGAAGCGTGTCCGGGCTCTTTTCATCGCGGGAGTTGTGTCATGACTTGGTTATTAACGGCCAAGTCCGGGTCGAGCCGTGGCGAGAGTTGGACCATCGGTCCGAGGCCGATCATTATGGGTCGCAGCTTGAGTTGTGACATAACGATCGGCGATCCGACCGTTTCACGCAAGCACTGCGAGGTGAAACTGGACGGTGACGGGGTTGCGTTTCGCGATCTCGGGAGCAGGAACGTTTCCCTTATCAATGGCCGGGCGGTGGAAGCATGTCGCCTGCTGGTCGGCGACGAACTTTCCCTGGGCTCCGAGTCGTTCATCCTGACCAGGACGGCGCTGTCGGGCGCGCCCTCCCCACCCGAATCCGATCCCCGCGGTTCCACGACGGTCTCACTCGATGAAGCGATCTATCTTCGCGACAATGAAGACAGCGCGCCGCTGCTCCAGCAATACCCATCGACGGTTCAGGATCTGGTGCGGCTTCACAATTTTGCCCGCAAACTTGGTAAGGCGCATCGGGAAGATGAATTCGCCGCCCTCTGCCTGCAAGAGCTGGAAGAGACCTTCCCCGCTCGCGTTAAGGTTGCGGTTTGCTGTGTGAGTTCCGGCGGCCTCACTTGGTATCCAATAGGCTTTGTTCCGACTGATGACCTCTGCGAACAGGTGGCGGACGCAATGACACAGGGCGACGCCTGTATAAGCAGTCACCGTGCGAAGCGAATGTTTTTTAAGGAGGTGACCATATCGGGTGTTGCCCCGATGATGGCCAGCGGTCGATGCCAGGGTGCGCTGGTGATCCAGTCTCTCGCACGGGACTATATTCCGGAACCGGACGCACTGGCCCAATTGAACGCTCTGGCCCAGTCCGCCAGCCCCTATCTGGGCTCTCTGGCGTTTCGCGGAGAAATTGCGCCGGAGGGCGGCCATGCTCCGGGAGGTGACTCCACCCGCTTCCTCGGGGAAAGCATAGCCGTGGAGGAACTCCGCGCCGAGATAGAGCGCGCCGCCCGCACGGGTCAGAACACGCTCATTACGGGTGAAGCGGGAACAGGCAAAGAACTCGCCGCCCATTTAATTCATGCGGCCGGCAACCGGCCGCATGGCCCGATCGTATCGGCCAACTGCATGACCATCTCCGGCGCGAACTTTGCCGAGTCACTTACAGGCTCGGTGGCGCTTGACGGGGAGGATCAGGTGGTGATCCACCGTGGTCTTCTGGAGCAGGCGAACGGCGGGACGCTGGTGCTCCGGGAGTTGGATTCCCTCCTGCCCGAGAACCAACTGACACTGCTCCGTCTGTTGGAGCGCGGCACCTATCCTCGAAGCGGGGGTACCCAGGTGGTCGCCTTCGACGTGCGTATTGTGGGGACCTCCGGCAAGGATTTGGAACAGTTGGCTGCTCAGGGTACGTTCCGGAAGGATCTCCTGAACCGGATCGGTCGCCAGCGAATTCACATCAAGCCACTACGTCGGCGGCCATCGGACATCCGGGCGCTTGCCGAGTTTTTCGTGGACACCGGCATGCGCCAGGGGGTCCATCAGGTGAAGGGCCTGACGGAGGACGCCCTCGCCTACCTCCAGGAATTGCCCCTCCACGGCAACGCGCTGGAATTGCGCAGCACGATTACCCAGGCGGCCCTGCAGAGCCGGAGCGAATTGCTCGGCACGCAGGAATTGCGCAATGCCGCGACGCCCCGAAGCGAGCGGGAAGCCGTGATGGAGCCTCTGGAAAACGCGGAACGGACGCTCATCAGCGCCGTGCTCGCGCAATGCAATGGCAACGCCAAAGTTGCGGCGGACATCCTGGGCCTCCCGGTCGCGACCCTCGAGAAAATGATGGCGGGTATGGTGGGGATCAAGAGCGGGAAGCCGTAGGCGACCGCAGGCTCCTCCCCTGCTCAGGCCCTCTGCCGCTATTCGGGCGCGCCCGCGCCAAACACCGCACGCACGGCTTCCAGGTATTGCATCCCGTGGACGGTATCGGGCTCCAGGTAGCTTCCCTCGGTCCATTCATTCCAGCAGTTGATGTTGAGAATTTTCGGGCCATTCGGGCGACTCAGCATCCGCTGCTTCGTGCGCTCCAGCGCCTCGCGAAACTGCTCGGGTGTGTTGCCGGCGATGGTGTTGGTGAAGGGATAGCCAAAGTCGCCAAATGCATCCTCCTGAAAGCATCTCGGACTCGGGTCCCATCCCATGGAGACGTTTGGGTAATAGGGCACGTCGAACATTGCTTCGGCGCGATCCCAGTAAGCAAAGTACTGGTCGCGAACGAAGGCGTAGTCGGTTTTCTGTTCGGGAAGTTGCACATGGTGGACCCAGACATAGGAGGTCACCGAATCGAAGCCCAGCGCGGTGACGAGGGCCTTCGGGTCGGTTGGAACCTTTTCCCCCGGTAGTATCGGCTGGCCCCATACCACGGCATTGAGGTGCAGACCCGGGAGTCCGGCCGCAACAGCCTTGGCGCGGAAGGCGTCCAACGCGGCGCGCGTGGCCTCGACGGATCCGAAATTCTCCATCAACGCACTCAGATCGTAGAAGGAGAAGTAGGGTTTCCCGTCGATGCGCCAGTAGGAGGGCTGGAGGAAGTAATCCTTGATCACATGGGCGGAAAGCCGTTCGAAGGTCTCTGCGCTGATGCGCGCGGGATAGAGCAGCTCTCGGGGCGAATCGCGCTTATAGGGCATGATGTCGAACCAGTCGTGATTGGCCCACATCAAAGAGAATTTCACGCGATCACGGTTGGGCGCGGCCAGGTAGCCTTGATCGAGGCAACGGTTGAGGAAGGGACCGTCCTCGTAGTAGTACCAGTCGAAAATGAACGCGCCTATCCCGTGGTCCGCTGCGGCGTCAATTTTCTTCGCCATGACCGCCGGGTCCGACTCATCTTCATAGCCCCACAGCGGCACGTTCGGCTGATGGTGTCCCGGGAAGCGAGGCCGTGCATCCTTCACCAGTTCCCACTCCGACCAGCCTTCTCCCTTTTCCACTACGTTGCGCGGGTCACCGGGGTGGTAGTTGGGGAAGTAGTAGCTTGCCACGGTGATGGCGTCCGCCGCATCCGCGGGGGTATTGCTACTCAGGATTGCCAGAGCAAGGGCGGACAGCAGCATATGCAGTCGCATGAGAGAATCCTCCGCTTACGCCGATATTCGTGCAGAACGATGGCGCAAAGAAGCCTCTGCAGAAGCAGGCTTCGCCAATTGGCCACGTTCACCCCGAGCCGAAAGGTACGAATCGAGGCAGAGGAAATACGAACGATAAGCGATCGGATCGTAGCAGAGAAGCGAAAGACAATTCCATGGGCGGCGTTGGAAAAAAGAAAGAAAAAGCTGTCGACGAATACGAAGGAGGTTTTGCATCCTGATCTTGAACTACTGAGGCAGGACGCAATGAGACACAGGATGACCAGCGTCAGACCTGGGTGTCGAGTGGATAGAGCGGGTGGGGCCGTTTGTGATAAACAAAGGCCTCCGGTCCGGCGCGGGTCACCCCGGGCGTGTCCACGCAGATAGTCTTGGTCGCGATGGGGTCGTAGGCCGCGCGGGGTGCCGTAACGCCCTTCACAATAATTGAGCCCATGGCCTTGGGATCGATGCCAAGACTCAGAAGTTGCTCCAGACTCGTCGGCATAACCCGCAGGCTGTTCAACACAATCGTGTGCCCATCAACTGTCTGTATCACCGCCGTCTTCCCCTGATCGTAGTCCCGCGTGCCGCCGTGGCGCGGATGCTCCTCGACGAAATGGCCGTCGTGAAGCCGGATCACCGTTCCCTCAATCGCCACCGGCTGTCCGTGTTCGTGGTCGGTCTTCGCCCCTACCGCGAGCGAGACCAGCCCCCCCTCCCCCGCTTGCACGCAGTTCTTCACGGCTTCGGGATCGTAGAGCACGGCGCAGATATGCTGTGCGCCCGCTTCGCGCAGGGCGGCGAAGAGAATGGTGGAATCGCCGGGGCCGCCCCCGCCGATGTTGTCGCCGCTGTCCATGAGGCAGACAGTGCCCCGCGTGGCGATGGCCTCGACCACGGCCTCCTCCACGGAGGGCAGACCGGAATTGAGCGCTTCGCGCCTCTCATAGATCGTCGTCGCAAAAAAACGGGCGCACTGATCCGCCATCCCCTGATCGCCGTCGGAAACTACGATGACCGACACGCCCATGAAAGGCACATCCGCGTAGATATAACCCGGAAGCAACGAGATGCTCGCAATGCCCGGCTGCTCCTCAATGCGTTCGAGCTCCGCGTAGAGCTCGGCCATGGGGCCGCCCCCGGTGAACTGCTGCACGATGTGGATGAGGAGCGGCAACTTCACGTGGGCCATGCGCGGCGAGAGGGAACCATCGAGAATGCCAGCCATTAGGCGGGCGCAATCCACGCCACGCTGGCGCTGGTCGATGTGGGGATAGGTGCGATAGGCCACGATGGCATCGGGAATCTGCGCCATGCGCGGGGAGATGTTGCCGTGCATATCCAGGGACATCACGATGGGTACATCGGGACCGACCAGCGCGCGGAGGCGCTCCAAAGTCTCGCCGTCGGCGTCGTCGATGTCTTCGCAGACCATGGCGCCGTGCAGGGCCAGGAGGATGCCGTCGAGGGGAAGGTCGGCTTCGACGGTCTTCAGGAGATCGCCCAAAACGCTTTCATAGGCCTCGCGCGTGACCGGGCCGGAGGGTGTGGCCCAGGCGGCGGCGAGGGGGACCATTTCGAGATTGTGGGTGGCGTAACCTTCTATGAAACCGCCGAGTTCATGGTGGGCGTCTTTCCACGCGGTGACCAGATCCGGCCCGAAGTGAAGGAAGGCCTCTTCGAACTGAGCGCGGGTGGTCACGGTGTTCGCGAAGGTGTTGGACTCGTGCATGAAGCCGAGAATGCCGACGCGCTTGCTCATCGGGTGCGCCCCCCGATTTGGGCCAACGAATTGCGCGCTGCTTCGAGGGTTTGATCGATGTCGCGCTGGCTATGCACGGTGGAAACGAACCAGATGCCGAAGGACGTCATCTGCACGCCATGCTCCTGCAGGGCGATCCGAAATGCGCGGAGCAATTCGCTGTCGGCCTGCTGCGCCGAGCGCATATCGGTGATGGGTTCGGCGGTGGACGGCACGAAGGAGGTGCTGAAGACGGTGTTCACGCCCCGAAGTTGCAGCGACAGCCCATAGCCCTCGGCCAAAGCCTCCAGCTCTTCGGAGAGTCGGCGGCCCGCGGCATGCGCCCTATCGAGCACCGCGCCCTTGTCGGCGTAAAGGTGCTCCAGCGCCGCGCGCGTGCCCGCCATGACGAGGGCACTGGCGTTGTAGGTCCCCGAATGAACCGTGCCCTTCGTGAACTCCATCATGAGATCGGCGCGGCCGGCCAGGGCCGCGATGGGGAGTCCGCCCCCGAGCGCCTTGGCGAAGATAGCGAGGTCCGGCGTGATCTCGTAGTAGGCCTGGGCGCCGCCGGGGTGCACGCGGAAGCCGGTGATTACTTCGTCGAATATCAGGACTACGCCATGCTTCGTGCACAACTCCCGCATGCGCTCCAGGTACTCTTTGTGTCCGGGGATGAGCCCGGAGGCCGAGGCGAAGGGATCGCAGATGACGGCGGCGAGCTGGTCGCCGTGCTCTGCGAAGGCGGCTTCGAGCAGGGGCAGATCATTCCAGGGGCGAATGAGGAGACTGTCAGCGTACGCACCCAATTGCCCCTTGGTCGTGGGGCGCACGTCGGGATTTTCGCGCGGGCCAATGTTGACTTCGGGCGTCGGGCCGTTCCAGGCGATGGTGTCGAGCCAGCCATGATAGTGTCCTTCGAAGCGCAGGATCTTGTCGCGTCCCGTGGCGCTTCGGGCGAGGCGGATCGCGGCGTGAACCGATTCCGAGCCTGTGGAGCTGAAGCGCACCATTTCCGCGCAGGGGATGTGCTCGACGAGGAGCTCGGCTGCGATTACTTCGTCTTCGCCCTGTCCCGCGAAGAGTATGCCTTTCTCTGCCTGCCGCGTGATGGCCTCGATCACGCACTCGGGCGTGTGGCCGAAGAGCATGGGACCCTGGCCGAGGATATAGTCGATACATTCATTGCCGTCCACATCCCAGAGCCGGGCGTCTTTGGCGTGGGTATAGTGGTGCGGCACAGGAAAAGCTGTCGAGCGCACGGCGCTGTTCACCCCGCCAGGGATGACTTTGCTGGCGCGCTCATGCCACGCGATGTTTTTTTTGAAATCCAACTTTGGCCCTTTCAATTGGCATAACGGCCTGAGGTATCAGGGCAAGTATACAGGGACGGCAGGGACAGCAGCGACTACAGGGACCAATAAACGATGTAGGCCGCAGTCCCATCACTTCACCCCTCGCTGCTGTGCTGCCGCATATGCCATTTCGCCCGCAACGCCGCCGTCCCGCCTCCGATGATGAACACCGCACCAACAGCAATCGAAAGCCAACCTTCATGCAGGGGCGCGGTAAGCATTACTGCCGCCGCCATTACTACGCCGAGAGCGATAGTTGTCATGCCGATAATGTACAGCGCGTACTGACCATCCACACTCCGATCCCGTTTGCCGTCCTTCGGTGCGCAATCAACCAGGCCGCTCAGGAATGCGTCCACCTGCGCGCGCTTGGCCGTGGAATCGGGCCAAATCGCGCTACCCGCTACGAGCCCGAGGACCGTGGGCAGGATGGAGATCCACGTCAGCCACGGCACGGTGCGGAGCCAGGCCAGCCCTTCCCCTCCACCGACTACATAGGCAGTAATGCCACAAACGGAGCCCAGCGCGAAGGCCGACAGCGCGCCGCGCTCGGAGACTCTATTGCTGAGCAGTCCCGCAGCCATGGGCAGGGCCACCGGTGGCAACAATACGGCGAAGAGCTTCGCCATATAGTCCACCAGGTTTTCCAGACTCTCCTGATACACCAACACCACGGCGAGGGCCATGGCCACGCCGCCCACGACAAAGGTACTCGCCCGCGCGATGAAAACCAGCTCGCGATCCGTGGCGTGGGGCCGGAAGAGGCGTTTGATGATGTCATTGGTAATGACGGAGGAGAGGGCGTTGTAGTCGCTGGAGAGCATGGACATAGTGGCGGAAAACATGGCGGCAATGACGACACCCATGAGTCCCGCAGGCAAAAGTAGGCGGCAAATCATCGGGTAGATGTCGTTAGCGTTCTCCACACCGGGGAGAAACTGGGTGGCGGAGATGGCGGGCCAGAAAAGGATCGGCGGGCCGATGAGGGTGAAAAAGGCGACGGTATACCCTACCCAGCGAGCATCCCTGTCGCTGTTGGCGGCGTAGTAACGTTGGACATAGGGCCACTTCGTGGCGAAGGTCAGGGCGAGGATCACGGCAAAGGAGAGGAGCCACGGCCAGGTGTAGGTGGCGTTGGTGATGTTCCCATAGCCGTCGGGCAGTTTCGCTAACACCGGAAATACCCCCCCCGCCTTGATAGCAGCCAGGGGCGCGAGCACGAGCACGGCGGCCGCCATGACGATGAACTGGACGAAGTCGGTGATCAACACGGCCCAGAGCCCGCCCATGAGCGTGTAGAGCAGCATGATCGTGCCGCAACCCACGATGGCGATGGCCCGCTGCTCCGTGCCTTCTATTCCGATGCTGGCCGTGATCATCGTGCCGATAACAAAGAGCTTCAGCGCGTCGTCCAGCACGATCAGCGGCACACCGAACCAACTGAAGACCTGACGCACGGTGGAACTGTAGCGCGTCTCCAGATACTCCACCGGACTCGTGGTCGCCGCGCGACGCCAACGCCCCGCGAGGTACCAGGCGCTCAAAAGACAGCCGGGAATGGAGAACCACCAGATGCTGATCGCCACAAAGCCGTACTGATAGGCCAGCGCCGAGTACGACACAAAGGTGAAGGCGCTGAAGGTGGTCATGTACAGCGAGATGCCCGAGAGCCACCATGGCACCTGTCCCCCGCCGCTGAAAAAGTCGCTGAGATTCTTCATGCGCCGGGCATAGATAATCCCGATGGCCAGCATGACGACAAAAAAGCCGGCAAGTATGATGTAGTCGGCGGCGGCGAGTCCTTTTTCCATGGACGGGGCGATCTCCGGTGGTTGGGGGTACTGCGAAGAAACAAGCTTGATTACCATAGAGGATTTTGGGGTGGCATACAAGTTGGCGGGGGGATGTGGGACAGAGTGGACGGAATGGACCGAGTGGACAATGTGCACTTGGCGACGCCTTTGGCCGCAACCAAAGTCATTGCAGGCGTGCCACGCGATCCGGCAACGCCGGTTCGTGTGCCCGCAGCGAGGTTTACCCAAAACGCTATCGGTAACTTGACCGGCCCTCTTGCACCAATTCCACCGTACCGAGGTCGAACATCCATCATCAGCACGAGATATACCAGCCGCCCGGTCAAGGCATGCTACATTGCCCCCGCATACGAGGCTCATGGCACACGAACCGGCGTTGCCGGATCGCGTGGCACGACCTGATGACGAATTTATTTTTCTTCGTGCCCTTCGTTTCTTCGCGGTGGTACTATTTTCTTCCTTGGAATTTTCCCGAGTGAAAGGAAGTCACCTTGAAAACATTTAGCACCGTCCTCTTGCTGTTGCTCGCTAGCATCTGCCCCGCTCAGGATCTCTTGAAGCAATCGAGCGCTTTGTATCCGCCGGAGGTGGTAGCGCGGGTGCGGGCCAACGTCGCCGAAGGCCAGTGGGCCTCGGGCGTTCGCGAGCAGGTGGTTGCGGCGGCGGCCCCGTGGCACGCCATGAGCGACGAGGCCCTCTGGGACCTCATGTTCGGCGCGACGCTGCCCCGGGCGTGGATGGTGTGGTCGAATGGCTACTCCCCGATTACCAACGAGCCGGTGCCGATGTACATGTGGAAAATGGACGCCATGAACCACCCCTGGAAGACCCAGGACCCCACGAGTGGCGAATGGTTTCCTAAGAACGACTTCAAGGCCTACTATGATTCCGGGCTGGACGTCCACGGCATTTTCGACGAGTCGAAAGCGGATCGCGCCCTCCTCTTCAACACCGAACACCCCGATCCCGCCGATCCCTTGCACAAGTTCGGCGTGGACGATGGGCACGGCTACGTGAAGGAGAAAGGCGACCGCTGGCGCTTCATCGCGGCTTACCTCATCTACGGGCAGTGGAAGCAGGTGGTCCTCGGCGGCATCAACAACCTCAGCGCGGCCTACGTCCTCACGGGCGACCCGAGCTATGCCCACAAGGCCCTCGTGATGCTGGATCGGGTAGCGGATGTCTACCCCACGTTCGACTTCAAGCCCCAGGGTATTATGTACGAAGGACCGGGCACGGCGGGCTATGTGTCCACGTGGCACGACACCTGTGAAGAGACGCGCGAGCTGGCCCTGGCCTATGACATGGTCTTTCCCGCCCTCAAAGATGACGCCGCGCTGGTAGAATTTCTCGCGAAGCAGGCCGCAGCCTATCAACTGGATAATCCGAAAACTACCGAAGCGGATATCCGCCGCAATATCGAGTCGCGCATCCTCCGCGATGCGTTGGCGAATCCGGAGAAGATCTACTCGAACTATCCGCGCGCTGAAATCTGCAAGGCGGTGATCACCAAGGCGCTGCAAGAGCCCGACGAAGCGTTGTGGGCGATCCTTGATCCCATGCTGGAGCAGGCCACGGCGGTGGACGGCGTCACGGGCGAGAAGGGGCTCTCGGGCTATGCCAGCTTCACCGTATCGTCGCTGGCGCAGTTCCTCGCCGAGTTTTCCAAGGCGGACCCGGCTTTCCTCCCCGCCGTGTTGAAGCGTCAACCGCGCATCCACGACACGTACCGATTTCACATCGACACGCTGTGTCTGGACCGTTATTATCCCCTTTCCGGCGACACGGGATCCTACGCGATGCCCATGAACGTGTACCTCGGTATGCAATTCATCAAGCCCGGCGCGGGCGGCTGGCCTTTGATGCCCTCCACATTCCAGTTCTTGTGGGACCTCTATGCGGCGACGGGCGATGTGGCCTTTGCGCAAACCTTGTACCACGTGAACAACAAATCTCTCGACGGATTGCCCTACGACATTTTCGGCGAAAATCCCGAAGCCTTTCAGGCGGCGCTCGGCGCGGTCATCGAGAAGGAAGGCGACGAGATCGCCCTCGGCAGCGTGAACAAGGAAGCGTGGCACCTCGCCATCCTGCGCTCGGGCAAGGGCGCAATTCGCCGCGCGGTGTGGCTCGACTACGACGCGGGTGGAAGCCACGGTCACCAGGACGGCATGAACCTGGGCCTCTTCGCTCACGGCCTCGACCTGATGCCGGAGATGGGCTACCCCGCAGTGCAATTCGGCGGCTGGCAGTCACCCAAGGGCCGCTGGTACACCATGACCGCCGCGCACAACACCGTGGTGGTGGATGGGAAGAACCAGCCCGCGAAGGCGGGCGAGACGACACTCTACGTGGACGAGCCCCCCTTCCAAATCATCCGCGCCTCGGCCCCGGAACTCAACGACGGCAATCGCTACGAGCGCACGGTGGCGCTGATCGATGTGGACGACACAACCTTCTATGTGATCGATGTGTTCCGTGTTTCCGGCGGCACAAACCACACGAAGTTTACCCAGGGCCACTTCGGCCCGCTGGCCACCTACGGACTGGAGCTTTCCCCCGCGCCGGACTATGGCCACGAGACGCAGACGCGTAATTTCCAGTTGGACGCCGGTGCGAAAGCGGGCTGGCTGGGCCTCTGGACCGTGGAGGACCAGTATAAGCTGCTTGCGGAACCGGCGGCCCTGGGACTGGCCCATACGAGTTTCACGAAAAGCGCCGCAGCGGGCACTTCGGAAGCTTGGATCAGCACCGGCGGCTATGACTCGACGACGGAGCAATGGGTGCCCCGGCTGGTGGAGCAGCGGGTCGCGGGTGATGGCACGCTGGAGTCGACCTTTGTGGCAGTGTATGAGCCTTACGTGGGAACGGGGCCTCGCATGAAGCCTCAGTCGGCAGTCGTCTCGAGGGAATCCGGTGGTGAACCGCTGTCGGATCGTCACGTATGCTTGCAGATTGAGCATCCAGATGGCGGCTATGATATGGTAATACTTCGCGATCCCGCTGAAAGAGGAACCAGTCTTACCGCGTTGAAGAGCGCCCGAGCGTTCACGACCGATGCCGATGTCGCCTGGGTGCGTCATGACAAAGACGGCCGCCTGACCCGGGCGAGCTTCGCGGAGGGAAGCTACCTGAAAGCGGGTGACTTCACCCTCGATAATCCGAACAAGTTACCGTATGTCACCACGGCCACAAACTAAGGAGCTACCCGTGCGCATTTGCCGATTCCAACGCAGCGAAAAGATCGAACTTGGCTTCTATCACGACGAGGCCATTGTGTCGATTCAGGATGCCGTCGACGTACACAACCAGAGCACGAACCAGTCAATTTCTCTTCCCCACGAAGACATCCTCGCGCTTCTGCCCCATGGCAGCCACGAGCACGAGGCGGAAGCCCTCGCCAAGTGGATTTCCGAGGCGGGCGACTCCCTCGCGCAGTTGGAGCTGGACCCCGCGTCCGTCACACTGCTCAATCCTCTTCCGCCGAACCCCAAGATCTTCCTGCTGGCGGGCAACTACGCTCTCCACATCCAGGAAGGCGGCGAGATCGCGGTGGAGCGTCAGGAGACTTTCCCCTATCTCTTTTCCAAGCCCCGCACCGCCCTGAATGATCCCAACGGCGAGATCGTCGTTCCCAAAGTGAGCCCCGACTTCATCGACTACGAGTGCGAGCTCGGCGTGATCATCGGCAAGAAAGCCAAGGGCGTCAGCGAAGCCGAGGCCCTGAGTTATGTGGCGGGCTACACGGTGGTGAACGATATCTCCGACCGCAAATACAGGCCCAACCCCGAGCGCAAGGAACGGCCCAAGGACACGTTTTTCGACTGGATGCACGGCAAGTGGCACGACGGCTTCTTCCCCGTGGGCCCCGCGATTGCGTCCTCCCGGGCAATTCCCGATCCGCAGGTCTTGGACCTCCGCCTCACCGTGGACGGTGAAGAGCGCCAACACAGCAGCACGGGCCGCATGATCTTCCCCGTCGCCGCCATCATCGAGTTCGTCTCGCGCCTGGTTACGCTGGAGCCGGGCGACATCATCGCCACCGGTACCTGCGAGGGCATTGGCCTGAGCAGCGGCAAGCTCTTGAAGCCCGGCCAGGTCGTGGAAGCGACCATAGAGAAAATCGGCACGCTGAGGAATGACATGGTGGCGGAGTGAGCAGTTGACAATGGACAATTGACAATTGACAATGAGCAACGAAAAACGGGTTTATCGAATTGTTCTTCAGTCCGCTTTGGTCCACCCCGACCACTAAGTCCACTTTGTCCAAATTTTCGGGCCTCAGCCCTGACTATACCGAGGAGAAACCGACCATGTCCCAATCCCCCACTCTGACCCGACGCGGCCTGCTCTATGGCGCGGCCATCACTGCGGGCGCAGCCACCCTGATCGCGAAGCCTAGTCACGCGGCGGGCAAGAAGGCGAAACTAAAAATGAGCGATGTCATTTTGTTCCAGGGCGATTCCATCACCGATGCGGGGCGCGCTAAGGACAATCTTGCGCCGAATCAACTCGCCGCCTTTGGTGATGGCTATGCGGCGATGATTGCGTCGCAATTGCTGGGTGCGCATTCGGCGAAGACGCTCCAGTGCTACAATCGCGGCATCAGTGGCCACAAGGTGCCGGATCTCGACGCGCGCTGGCAGACTGATACGATCGACCTGAAGCCCGCGCTGCTGAGTATTCTGATTGGTGTAAACGATATGTGGCACGCGCGCGCTGGCAAGTACGATGGTACTGTGGCCATCTATGAGACGGGCCTCAATGCGCTGCTTGCGCGGACGCGCGAAGCGCTTCCCGAGACGACGCTGGTGATCTGCGAGCCCTTCGTGCTGCGCTGCGGCGCCATCGACGATACCTGGTTCCCCGAGTTCGACGAGCGGCGCGCGGTGGCGAAGGCGGCCGCGAAGACGGCAGGCGCGCTGTTTGTGCCTTTCCAGTCTATGTTTGACGAGGCGCTGAGTGCATCGACGCCGCCGGAGTACTGGGCGAAGGACGGGGTCCACCCTACCATGGCGGGCCATGCCCTGATGGCGAAGACCTGGCTGGATGTGACAAAGCTCGGTTGATTTCTGTGACCACGGATGGCACGGATGACACGGATGAATGCTTTATTTTGGCAATCAATTTCCGTGTACTTCCGTGCCATTCCGTGGTCAATTCTTTTTTTTGACCACGGAACCACACGGAAGTACACGGAAATAGCTTCACTTCCGCATTCGAGGAATTACTAACTTGAATTACCGTCACGCGCCACTTGCGACCGCACTGTTGTTACTTTGCCTCGCGACATTCGTCTCCGCAGTCGAAGCTGGCGGCTCGAAAGACAAGACCGTGACCCTCTACGTCATCGGCGACAGCACCTCCGCGCCCTATCCGCCGGAACGCTATCCCCTCCACGGCTGGGCGCAGGTTTTGCAGGAGCATTTCGACCCCGCGCGGCTCCATGTCGATGATCGCGCCAAAGGCGGTCGGAGTTCGAAGAGTTTTTACGAGGAGGGTTCGTGGACGCCGATTCGGGAGGCGCTTCGTCCGGGCGACTGGGTGTTTATCCAGTTTGCGCACAACGACGAAAAAAAGGACGACCCGAATCGCTACACGGATCCGGCGACGACCTTCCCCGAGCACTTGCGGCGTTATGTGGAGGAAACACGCGCGGCGGGTGCGCGGCCGGTCCTGCTGACGCCAATCAACCGGAACCGCTGGATTTCATTGTCGCGAATGGGCGATACGCACGGGGACTATCCTGATGCGACAAGAAAACTGGCGCGGGAAATGGCGGTTCCGCTGATTGACTTGCACAAACTCACGCGGAAGCGCTTTACCCGGTTGGGGCCGGATGAGACAACGAAGCTCTTCCTGAATCTTGCGCCGGGCGAACATCCGAACTATCCGGAGGGTAAGGAAGACAACACCCACCTCCAGGAATCGGGCGCGCACGAGGTGAGCGCACTGGCGGTGAAGGGCATCAAGCGCCTTCCCCTTCGCGCCTGCCTGAAGGGCTTTCGCCCGCCGCGCTACGCGAGGGGCTTCACAAAGTCCGCCAGGGTCTTCCAGACCTCTTCCATCTGAGGGCGGCTCATGTTGGCGCTGTGGTACACCCCGTCGGTGGTTTCCAGGTCGATGCGCCACGCGCGGGTCTTGTCCATCGTGATAGCTTTGCGCATGCCGGTGATCGATTCGAGGGAAAGCACGGGAATTCTTGCCGGCATGTGGTAGTGGAGACGGGCGGCACCGTCACGAATCTCGATGCGGTAGAACTCGCCAAAGGCCGTGTTCCAGGCGATGTAGATAAGAAACAGCGCCACGCCCAGTCCAGAAACCGCGCCGGTGCGTGGCATGGCGTCAAAATTACGAAAAGGGGGCCGCCGCGCGCCGGGCAGGGCGGCAACCGCGAAGATGACCCCGCCAAGCACGACCCCGATGGCCGTCATGAGCGTGAGAAAGAGATAGGCGCCCTCTGGATTGGCGAGGGCTAAGTCAACCATTGCTTGTCGTCCTTCCAGAGCCGGGTTCCCGGCGCATGTATTTCCACTCGCATCTCCCCCGCGCGATGCTACCACAGCACATGGAGGCCGGCAAACCTATTGCCGGTTTGAATTGACGGGTGCGAAGGGGTAGCATGGCGCGGCCCTCAGGCTGGATTGCCGTGAATACGTTTAACGGGCGCGAAATATTCATTTTTCCGGGGAGTTTCAAGATGTACGATACCATCATCATAGGCCTCGGGGGCATGGGGGCGGCCACGGCATGGCACCTGGCACGGCGCGGCCAGCGGGTGCTGGGGCTGGAGCAGTTTGACCTCGTGCATGATCGGGGCAGTTCTCACGGCGCGTCCCGCATCATACGCCAGGCCTATTTCGAGCACCCCGACTATGTGCCGCTGTTGAAGCGGGCGTACACATACTGGCACGAACTAGGCGAAGAGTCGGACGCGGAGACGATGAATCTGTGCGGGATGTTCGTGGCGGGCCGGCCGGGCGATGATGTTGTATCGGGTACGCGCCGCGCGGCGGCGGCCCACGGCCTTCCACTGGAGAGCGTATCGGCGGATGATGCCGTTGTGAGATTCCCGGGGCTGAGGGCCGATCCGGATATGGACATTCTCTTCGACCCCCTTGGCGGCTACCTCTGTGTGGAGAACTGCGTTGCGTCCCATCTCGCGGGTGCGCGGAGCCGGGGTGCGGAGCTGCGTCCGAACGAAGGTGCGTTGTCCTGGCGGCAGGATGGCGAAGGTATCCGGGTGACGACCGCCAGGGGCGAATACACCGCGGCGAACCTCGTGATTAGTGCGGGCCCCTGGGCGGGATCACTCTTGCATGAGCTGGCGCTGCCTCTCTCGCCCCACCGCGTGGTCCTGGCCTGGTTTCAGCCTACCACCGCGGTTCACGATGTCGATCGCGGTGCGCCGGTCTTTGGGATCCAGACCGCCGAGGGTTTCTTTTATGGTTTTCCGCGCATGGACCGCGATGGCGTCAAAGCCGCGCGTCATCATCCCGGTGCGTTTCTCGCGGACCCTTCCGAGGTGAAGCGTGAAGTGTCGCAGGAAGATGTGGCCCCGATTCAGGCCTTCGCGGCGCGTCACCTGATGGATCTGGAGTTGGGCCGATGGACGGGGAAAACGTGTATCTACACGATGACACCCGATGAGCACTTTATTGTTGATCACCATCCTCTTCACGAGAACGTGTTCATCGCGGCGGGCTTCAGCGGGCATGGGTTTAAGTTCACGCCAGTGATTGGTGCGATCATGGCGGATTATTGCATCGACGGTAAGACGAACGAACCTGCCGGATTTCTGGGGCTGGAGCGGTTTGGCGGTTTGTGAGACCTTGTCCATTTTCGGGGGACTTGGTTAATCGAAGGGACCATTCCTGGGGGACAGCCACCACCTGGCCGGAAAGGGCGGCTCCGTGATTGTCGACATGTGCCAGGTGGATGCAGTCCCCTCGGTGGTCCCCTCGCGAGCCGCGCTCGGAATATGTTATCGTGCGCGCATCAATCATCCCTGCAAATAGCGAGATAACCCATGTTAAAGCGATTCGCAAGCCTCTTTGGCGGAGGCTCTTCCGCACCCGCCCCCGCAGAACCCAATACCGTACACCTGGCCACCTGTGTTCTTCTGCTGGAGGCCGCCCGGGCGGACAATGACTTTTCCGACGATGAGCGGCGGCACATCCTGTCGGTGCTGCAGGACCGCTTCGCGCTCAGTCCGGATGAGGCGAAGGAATTGCTCACCGAGGCGATGAACGTGCATGACGAGAGCACGAGCCTGCACCAATTCACGCGCACGATAAATTCGGCATTTCCGGTGGCGGAGAAAGTGCAGATCGTGGAGGAAATCTGGCGGATCTTCTACGCGGACCAGTACCTCGACGGACACGAGGATCACCTCGCGGCGAAGCTTCGCAATCTGCTTAACCTGAGCCACCCGGTGATGATCGAGGCCAAAATGCGGGTGCTCGCAGAGATCCGCAGCGGAGCCTGATACTCGCCGTACTACTTTTCCTGGGTGCGCTCGCCCTTGCCGCCATCCCAGGCACCGCCGGAGTTAAAGCGATAGCGATAGGTCTCGCGACCTTCTTCGCCCGTATCCACGGTGGCGGATTCGGCCTGGGCCTCGGTCCGGTTGGCTTTGCGGGGCCCCTGGAGCACGCGGTAGCGGTATTCCAGGTAGGCCACATAGCCGCGATCACGATCGGCGGCCTTCGACGAGGCCTGGGCGTCCAGCGGATAGTACGAGACGTATTCTTTCACTTCCTTGTAGTAGTTGACTTTCAGACCGTCTTCTTCCACCTTCACCACGCCCAGACGCTCCGCCTGATTCATGCGCTTCATTTCCTGCTCGCCCACGGCATTGAGGGCTTCATAGACCTTGTCGGCACCGGAGACATAGCCCTCGGGCTTCTCGGCGAGGCCGAAGTCGGACATGACGGTTTCCACGACGCCCTGGCCTCCCTGGCCCTGGCAACCGGCGATACACAATGCGGCGATGACTATCGCGAATTTCTTCACTGGATTCTCCTTCGTATTCGTCGAATTATTCTTGTGACGTGAGGGATTGAGTATAGCATTTCGCTGTCGCCGGATGCAGTGGCTTTAACGCCCCAGTGCCGCCCCCTGTGCTCAGAGACTTCAGAGACAACAGGGACAGCAGGCGGTTTCAATCTCATTGTTCCTGCCGTCGCTGTTGTCCCTGCCGTCCCTGTAAACCCACCTCCGAAACCCACAACAAGAGAGCCTGCGGCGCAGGCCGCAGGCTCTCGAAGTGATTCTTAACTTGCCGTTCGTCCCTTAGCGGACGAAGAGCATTTCCTGGTAAGTGGGCAGGGGCCAGTGATCATCGGCTACGATGGTCTCCAGCTCGTCCACCACGCCGCGCAGGACTACCATCGCGGGGATGATGATGTCGCGGCAGTAGTTGCAACCCGCCTCGGGATCGTGGGGCTCGCCAGACTTCGCCGTGGCCAGGGCCTTGAGGGCGCTTTGGAGATCGGCAATCAGCCCAGTGATGTACTTGAGGGTGTCGGCGTCGGTTTCGATGCCCACCGCCTTCAGGTTGGCCAGGCTCGTGGCCAGTTCGCCCTGGTAGCGGATGGCCGCCGGGAAGATCATGGTCTGGGCGATCTCGAGCATCAGGTTGGATTCGACATTGATGCTCTTGATGTACTGCTCGGCGTAGACCTCGTAACGGCTTTCCGTTTCGCGGGGCGTAAGCACTTCGTACTTCTCGAAGAGGGCATACACCGCCGGGTCCTTCAGCGCGGGCAGCGCGTCGGGCGTGGTCTTCAGGTTGGGCAGGCCGCGCTTGGCCGCTTCCTGGTGCCAGGCTTCGGAATAGCCGTCGCCGTTGAAGACGATGGTCTGGCATTCGAGGTAGATCTCTTTCACGAGCTCTTCCACCGCGGCACCGAGCTTCTTCGGGCTGCTGGTGTCGGCGGCTTCGAGCTTCGTGGCGCAGTAATCGAGCGCTTCGGACATGATCGTGTTCAGCGCGACCAGCGGGCCGGCGATGGACTGGCCGGAGCCCACGGCCCGGAACTCGAAGCGGTTGCCGGTGAAGGCCATGGGGCTGGTGCGGTTGCGGTCGCCGGAGTGCCGGGGAATTTCCGGAAGCACGTCGGCGCCCACATGCATCACCTTCTCGCGGGACTTCATCGGCTTGCCCGTGGCGATGGACTCGATCACTTCGGTGAGCTCGTCGCCCAGGAAGACGGAAAGGATCGCGGGGGGCGCTTCGTTCGCACCGAGACGGTGATCGTTCGAGGCGCTGGCCACCACGGCGCGAAGAAGGGGGGACCACTTGTAAACCGAGCGGATCATGGCGGCACAGAAGACCAGGAACTGGGCGTTCTCGGCCGGCGTGTCACCGGGATCGAAGAGGTTGCCCGCATCCGACGAACCCATGGAGAAGTTCAGGTGCTTGCCGGAACCGTTGACGCCCTTGAAGGGCTTCTCGTGGAGCAGGCAGATCATGCCAAACTTCTCTGCGGTCTTTTTCAGCGTAACCATGACAAGCTGCTGGTGGTCGGTGGCGACGTTGCCAAATTCGTAGACCGGGGCGATTTCGTACTGTCCTGGGGCCACTTCGTTGTGGCGGGTCTTCACCGGAATGCCGAGCTTGAAGCACTCGCGCTCCATGTCGAACATGCACGCGAGCACGCGCTCCGGAATGGCGCCGAAGTAGTGGTCATCGAACTCCTGGCCCTTGGGCGGCGCGGCACCGAAAAGGGTGCGGCCCGCATTGAGCAGGTCGGGGCGGGCGTAGAAGAAGTTCCGGTCGATCAGGAAGTATTCCTGTTCCGCGCCGGCCGTGGAGGACACGAAAGCACCGGCGGTCCCGAAGAACTTCAGGACGCGCTGGGCCTGCTTGTTTAGGGCCTGCATGGAGCGGAGGACGGGGGTCTTCTTGTCCAGCGCTTCACCCGTCCACGACACGAAGGCCGTGGGGATGCACAGCGTCGTGCCGTTTGGATTCTCGAGGATATAGGCCGGGCTGGTCACGTCCCAAATCGTGTAGCCGCGGGCTTCGAAGGTCTGGCGGATACCGCCGCTGGGGAAGGAGGAGCCGTCGGGCTCGCCCTGGATGAGGGTGGAACCTTCGAATTCTACGAGGGTTCCGCCCTTGCCGTCGGGCGTATAGAAGGAGTCGTGCTTCTCCGCCGTCAGGCCGGTAAGGGGATAGAATACGTGGGCGTAGTGGGTTGCGCCTTTTTCCAGCGCCCAGGACTTCATTTCCGACGCCACAGCGTTGGCCGTGCTGGGATCGAGCTTCGTTCCCTTTTCGATGGTCTTCTTCAGGGACTTGTAGACGTCTTTCGGAAGGCGCTTCTGCATGACCGCCAGGCTGAAGATATTCTCACCGAAGATCTGGCTGGTGGGCACTTCCGCGAAGGGAACAGTGTTCCCGACGGGCTGCATGTTGATGATTTCCGAAATGGCTTCAAGCC
The DNA here is from genome assembly GCA_942492815.1 of Candidatus Hydrogenedentales bacterium. Lineage (GTDB taxonomy): Bacteria > Hydrogenedentota > Hydrogenedentia > Hydrogenedentales > JAEUWI01 > JAEUWI01. The sequence continues at coordinate 3,317,656 of OW818658.1, forward strand.
GTACCGCATTCCCGCTCATAATTTCTCCATTGCACCGTGTTCTTGTTGAGGGTTAGGGGTAGAATAACTCCGTCTAGTAAGCCAATTCCATGCCAGAAATTTGGCATTTGCGTTACTAATCGGTTAGCAACTGACCCATATTCACTTAGGGGGAAACCGGATGATGCACTTGGGAAAGCGCACCATTTTGGACCTACCAATCGGTATCACTGATGCAAAATTTCACACCATACGGTAGGATTTTTTGTGGTGGGTGGGACTACCGCAACCGGAATCGGATCGAGAACCTGCAGGTCATTCGGCCCGTGGGCATCCGGAGAAAAGAGGGTTCCAAGATCCCATCACCCAGCACAAACTGGCGCCATCATACTCCACAGGGAAGCGCCGGGCAACCGCAAAAAAATCCATGCCGTGATCGAGCCCCTCTCCAAACCTGGCTCGCTCCGCGAATAGCGTTGCCCATGCAGAAAACGGTCGCGCGGGCGGGTTGCGGGCAAAGCCTCCGTTAGATCGGTATACTACGATGAAATCCGACCATCCAGGCCTTCACCCATTGTTCAGAGTAGACGTAAAATGCCCGCTGGACCTTTTCGATTCATCGCTGTCGCCTCGTGGCTGTCGCCGCTGTTGCTTTGCCTGCCTTCCCTGGCTGAATCTCCGGTCAACTTCGACCGCGACATCCGGCCCATTCTCAGCGACAACTGCTTTCACTGCCACGGGCCCGATGCCGCAACGCGCAAGGCTAAGCTTCGCCTGGACACGAAGGAGGGGGCACTGGCACCTTCCGATGTCGCACCTGTGATCGTTCCAGGCAACCCCGACGAGAGCGCGCTGATCCGCCGCATCGAATCTACGGACCCGGATGAGCAGATGCCGCCACCCGAGGCCAAGAAGGAATTCAGCGATGCGCAGCAGGCCCTTCTTCGCCAATGGATCGCGGAGGGTGCGAACTGGTCGGAGCACTGGGCCTTTGTTCCCCCCGTTAAATCCGCGCTTCCCGTTTCGAAGTTCAGTGCATGGCCGCGCAATCCAATTGATTACTTCATCGCGTCAAAGCTGGAGGAGAATGGACTTGAACCTTCCCCCGAGGGCGCGCGGTCCACGCTGATCCGCCGCGTGTCGCTGGACCTTACCGGCCTCCCCCCTACGCCCGAAGAAACGGCCCGATTTCTTTCGGATACTTCGCCCGATGCCTACGAGCGCCTTGTTGAGCGCCTGCTCGCTTCCCCCCACTTTGGCGAGCGCATGGCGTGGCCCTGGCTTGACGCGGCCCGCTATGCCGACACGAATGGCTATCAGGGGGACAACGAGCGCACCATGCACCCCTGGCGCGACTGGGTGATCAACGCCTTCAACAGCAACGTGCCCTACGACCAGTTCACCATCGAACAACTGGCGGGCGATCTGCTGCCCGATGCGACCAAAGCTCAAAAGCTTGCGACGGCATTTAGCCGAAACCACATGATCAATGGCGAGGGCGGGCGCATCGCCGAGGAAAACCGGGTCGAGTATATTTTCGATCAGCTCGAAACCGTGGGAACGGTGTGGATGGGGCTGACTTTTAATTGCTGCCGCTGTCACGATCACAAATATGACCCGCTGACGAACAAAGACTATTACCAGCTTTTTGCCTTCTTCAATCAAACCGCCGTCGATGGCGCGGGGGGCGACCCGAAGCGTCCGCCGAACCTGGCCTTTAACACGGCGGAATCGGAGGCGCGGATTGCACGGCTTCAAGCGGAGATTTCCGGGTTGGAGCGCCCAATAAGCGCGAGGCGAGCTGAACTTGAGCCGCTGCAGACAGACTGGGAGACCGCTACGCTTGCCAGGCTTGCATCATCCCCGCCTGCCGCTGATGCTCAGAAGGAACTGGCCTCGTTGATTGCAACGCCGCGGGATACGCGCGATGATGAGACGAAGAAAAAGATCGCGGAGGCGTATCTTCAGTCGGACACCGCCTATCGCAGTGCGAGTGAGCGACTGAAGCGCGCGAAGGAGGATCTCAAGAAAATTGATGCCGATACCGTCAAGGTCATGACGATGGAAGACATGGCGGAGACGCGCAAGACCTTCATGCTGAAGACTGGCCTGTACAACCAGCCCGGTGAGGAAGTTTCAGCCGCTGTGCCGGGGTTTCTCTTTGACATGCCCGCAGATGCGCCCCGCAACCGGCTGGGCCTGGCGCGCTGGCTGACGAATCCGCGGCATCCGCTGATGGCGCGGGTAACCGTGAACCGCTTCTGGGCGGAATTCTTTGGACGGGGCCTGGTGAAGACGGCGGAGAACTTCGGCGCGCAGGGCGAAATGCCGACCCACCCCGAATTGCTGGACTGGTTGGCCGTGGACTTTGTAGAGCGCGGCTGGGATGTGAAGGCACTGGTCCGGCAGATAGTCACCAGCGCGACCTATCGCCAATCTTCCGATGTGGACGAGGGTAGACTCGCGATCGATCCTGAGAATCGTTACCTGTCGCGTGGCGCGCGATTCCGAATGCCGTCGTGGATGATCCGCGATCAGGCCCTGGCGTCGGGCGGATTGCTCGTGCCCAAGGTGGGTGGACCTCCGGTGAAGCCCTATCAACCGGACGGGCTCTGGCAGGAATTTTCATTCGGCAACCTGAAGTACGAGCCCGACAAGGGCGAGGATCTCTACCGCCGCAGCCTGTACACCTACTGGCGGCGGATTGTCGCACCACCCATGTTTTTTGATTCTTCGACGCGACAAACCTGTTCGGTAAAGTCGCCGCGCACGAACACGCCGCTGCACGCATTGTCCACGCTCAACGACCCGACCTTTGTGGAGGCGGCGCGCGCAATGGCGGAGCGGTTGCTGCTGATGCCCGGCGCGACGGATCGGACTCGCATCGACGCGGCTTTTCGCCACGCGCTGACGCGGCCCGCGGGTGAGGACGAAATCACGCTACTGGAGAAGAGTATCGCGCGGCTGCGACGCGAATTCGCAGAGAACCCGGCGACTGCGCGGGCCTATCTATCCGTGGGTGAATCGGCCCCCTCGGCGGGCATCGATACCACCGAACACGCCGCCTACGCCGCGCTCTGCCTGTCGATCTTGAACACTGACGAAGCGCTCACGAAGGAGTAAAGCCTTGAACCCCGTGAACGAACACAAGTTGCTTTCCACGCGCCGGGCTTTCCTCGGCCAATGTGCCACGGGTCTGGGAACGGCGGCGCTCGCCGGGCTACTGGGCGGGGAGAAAGTCTTCGCGGCCACGGGCCAGGGCACGCGGGAGATTGGCCTGCCCGACCTCCCCCACCACCTCGCGCGGGCAAAGAGCATCATTTACCTTTTCCACAACGGCGGGCCGACCCATGTGGACATGTTTGACTACAAGCCGCGCCTGCTGGAGATGCACGGCAAGCCCGTACCCGACGAATACATCCAGGGGAAGCGATTCAGTACGATGACCGGCGCGCCCCAGGGCAAACTGCTGCTGGCGCCTATCGAGCCCTTCAAGCAATTTGGAGAATGCGGCGCGTGGGTAAGTGACCTCATGCCCCACGCGACGAGCATCGTGGATGATGTGTGCTTCGTCAAGAGCATGCACACGGAGGCGGTGAACCATGCGCCTGCGATTTCCTTCTGCTTGAGCGGCGCCGAGATGCCGGGACGTCCCGCACTGGGCGCGTGGCTCACCTATGGGCTGGGCAATGACAGCGCCGAGCTGCCCGCCTATGTGGTGATGACTTCGGTAAGCAAGGGCACGAGTTGCGGGCAGATTTTCTATGACTTCTACTGGGGATCGGGCTTTCTCCCCTCCCGCTTTCAGGGCGTGAAATTCCGCGGCGGCGGCGATCCCGTCCTCTACCTCTCCAACCCCGAGGGCATGACCGAACAAACCCGGCGGGGCATGCTGGACGACATCGCCGCGCTGAACGAGATAAAGCTGCGCCAATCGGGCGATCCGGAAATCGAGACGCGTATCGCGCAATACGAGATGGCCTTCCGCATGCAGACCTCGGTGCCGGAGTTGACGGACCTCTCGCAGGAGCCGGAGCACGTGCTGAACCTCTACGGCCCGCAGGTGCTCGAACGGGGGACCTTCGCGCACAACTGCCTCATGGCGCGGCGGCTGGTGGAGCGCGGCACCCGCTGCGTCCAGGTCATGCACGCGGGCTGGGACCAGCACAACAGCCTGACCACGGAGCTGTACACCCAGTGCAAGGACACCGATCAGCCCGCGGCGGGCCTCGTGCGCGATCTGAAGCAGCGCGGCCTGCTGGAAGACACGCTCGTCATCTGGAGCGGCGAATTCGGCCGCACCCCCTTCCTCCAGGGCAACCTGAACGACCGCCCGCGCTGGGGCCGGGATCACCACCCCTACGCCTTCACCTGCTGGCTCGCGGGCGGTGGCGTCAAACCCGGCATGACCTATGGCGCGTCCGACGATCTGGGCATCAACATTGCCGAGAACGGCGTTCACGTGCACGATTTGCAGGCGACGATTTTGCACCAGTTGGGGATTGACCACGAGCGGTTGACCTATAAGTTTCAGGGGCGAAACTTTCGACTGACCGATGTGCATGGGAAGGTGGTGCGGGATATACTGGTTTAGAGAAGAATGCGTGGGTCAGATAGCACTATCCATGTGCTACAATTTATGAAATCGAAAGGAGACTCGAACATTGCATACGCCCGTATTAAATCCCAAGTACGTGACGGACGAGAACGGCGAACGCGTGGCGGTCATTATTTCACTAGCCGAGTTTGAAGAGCTCACGGAATTGTTGGAAGATTTGGACGACGCTGCGGTAGTCGAGCAGCGCCGGGACGAACGAAGCATACCTCACGAGGACGCAATGCGGCTGGTTAGGGAAGACATTTCCATACCGGATTGAGGGGAAGCCTTCCGCCCAGGGGGACTAGCGATGGACATCGTAGGACTGACGAGGGTATTGCAATGGAAGCGCCTTGCTCTCATCCTCTCGACCTTGACGGTCACACTGGCCTCTCCGGTGGCATCTGAGACCCCAGAACCGCAACAAGCGGAGCAAAAACTTCGCGAGTACTTCGAGTTCCCCCGACGCAAGCTCGATGAATCCGACTTGGCTCGGCTCCACCCGCCCACCCGCGTGCTTGATGCGACGGCTGAGCTTCCCGCCGTAATATTCACCACCGCCACAGGCAACTCCGGACACGAAGTCTGCGACACATTCCCGACCGTCTTAATATCTTCAGAAGAAGAGTGGTGGATCACCGAATTTCAGAGTAACGCTTGGAATTGGGATGAGGTTTGGACATCTGCGGACCGCACGAAAATATGGGGAACGCTGCTCTTCCACTGTGAGTCTTCAAATGGATTGGTGGTGTTGCTGCATAGCCAGGATGGCGGCTGGACTTGGCAAACCTTGTCTGCTGTCGGATACGGCGAGCATTACATGGACAGCTATGGCGGTACTCGGCTGGCGTCCAATGGCGCTGTGGAAATCATGGCCACTTGGTCTCGCGATGGCTGGGGACCGGCGTGCCCCGCCGATCCGGAGGCTACAATCGACGGTTCTCACGGAGAGTGTGAAGGCATCTTCTTCAACGATTCCAACGATGGGGGTCGGACTTGGACTTCGTCCAAGGCGGTTCATGGGACGTCTTACTCATGTCAGTCTCGCGATGAATCTTCAGTGCATCCTTTGGTCAATCATCCGTACGCGAACATTGAAGAATTGGCGCAAAGAATTGGTTCGAGTCCCAAGCCCATCGACGTAAGCCGTCTGCCCGGAGCAACGAGTCTACCCTTTGACCGAACGCTCCTCGATCGAGCGATCACTACGACAAGGCGCGGCAGAATCTTCCTGGAGATACCAGACGAGGTCGCCCCGCAAACGATCTATCCTTATGTTCTCGATTCTGGAAATCGAGATTCGCAGGATGGCCAACTCATCAAACTGCCCTTGCCAGGGTATCGTTGGGTCGCGACGTGCGGGTCGGTCATTGGCCTATTGCAGCCCGCCAAAGGTACAACGGGCGAGACCTGGATACTGCAACGCTCGAGACCTGATAAGGCTTGGACCCTCGGACAACTCCCGGCTCTTCCTCGCGCGCCGTACGCGTTCGACAGCCTGGTAAGTGTTGAAGACCGCGACCTCGAATTCCACGTTCGCCGTCTCCCCGCCGAAGGGATCTCCGACGCACTGGGCCGAGACATCTATCGGAGTACCGACGAAGGCCGCACCTGGAGCTACGCTCGCTTTGAAGCTGAAGATCTGGTACCCGTGGCGCAGCCCGAGATTCCGGGGCTGAATTACCCTCCTGTGATGACCGCAGACGATGCGGATCGGCTGCTTGCCGTCTATATGGAATACGCCATCGCGGGCCTGGTGAAGAACAACGCCGAGCGACCCGCCCCGGTATCGGCCGCGCCGGGCATCGCAGAAATCACCAACCTACTCCGACAGATTGACTGGCGCATGCCGCGCATCGGGGATGCCGCATGGAACACTTCGGGAAACGAGCCGGGCGAGTTGGCGCTGCACTTCGCCGTCACGTACACAGGCGATTCCGTGGCCCTGTTGAAGGCGCTGCTGGACGAGGGAGTCGATATCCGAATCCGCACCCGCGACGGCGACACGGCCCTCGACTATGCAGTGCAGATGAATAACGAGGAAGCGATTGCGTTCCTGCGCGCGCAAGAGACAAATTTGGGCGGCGCCAACGAGCGGGGCCGGACCTCACTGCACTGGCTTGCGGAACGAGGCTTCACGCAAGTTACGGATTGGGGATGGAAGGGCGACGCGGATGATATCACCCGCCGGATTGTGGAACACGCCAAGTTTCTGATTGACCACGGCGCGGATGTAAACGCGGAAGACGAAGGCGGGAAAACGCCTCTGCAAATTGCGACGGAACGCAATCCGTCATCAGCGTTGGTTCGGCTATTGAAGGAGCATGGCGCCGGAACCCAGGCCGATCATTAATGATTGACGAATTGGGCTCCGGCGCGCATATGCAGCCGGGGCGAACTGGGCCACCTTCGCGCAGACGGGCGTACGCCCAAGCATCACCGAATCGGCGGCACAACAATCTGAACCGTTTCGCTCTCCGTCGGCGTTCCTATGGGTGTGCCTTCGGCCGCATTGAAGTCGCGTACCACCGCAGCGCCGTCTTCGATCTCCAGCGGCTCTGCAAATTTGACGGGAATGCCCTCGCCGATCCGAATAAGGACCTCGTAGAATCCTGCGGGCAGCGCGTCGATCTGGTAATTCCCTTCGGGATCCGATTCTACATGAAAGGATTCGTCGCCGAGGGGCGAGCTCAGCATGAGGGAAAGCGTGGCCACTTCGGCCGGTGCCCCCTCCTCCGGGCGTATATGGCCCTCCAGCGTTGCCGACCCCGGCGGGAAATCGATGGCCGCCGTTGCCGTTTCGCCCGGGACCACCTCCAAATTGACGCTGCGATTTCTGCGTTCCCAATTGCACGTGATCTGTACGTTTCCAGTGGGCAGATCGGCGAATCGGAACTTCCCTTCGTCGTCCGTTTCGGCACTGCCGGTAGCCAGTGGCCCCGTGAAACGCTCACCCGGCGCGATCACTTCGGGCATGGTCAGGGCCATGACGCCGTGGCCGACCACGGGCTCTCCATCTGACGTGATGAAGCCTTCCAACGCGCCTGATTGTTCCAGGACAATCTTGACGACGTCGCTCCCTCCCGCCGCGCCTGGCGTAGACGCTTTCCCGTAGCCGTACTGCGCGTGCCACGCCACGAGAACGACGGAATCGCCGGATAGGGAGTCCACGGTAAATTGCCCCGTCGCGTCTGTTTGCGCGAGTGCTGACACATCGCGGCGACTGCGTTCCGGTACGGCACCAAGGAAAACCGAGGCGTTCGCAACGGGCGTCCCCTCCGCACGGGTCACGGTGCCGTGAAGGACGGACGCGGGTTCGAGCGCGATGGTGATCTGGGTGGGCGCCTGGCCGTCGTTGACGTCTGTAGCGAGCGCGGAGTTCGTGGCGTAGCCTTTCGCCCGCGCGAAGATTCTCTCTGTCACGAAATTTGGTTTGTAGGTGAAACGACCTTCCAGATCCGCGTGCTCCTTGAACGACGCCTCCATCCAGGATTCGTAGGGGCGATCGGGACCGGTATAGAGACTGAACGCGGGTATGGGCGCGCCCGTTCGCGCGTCCACCACTTGCCCTTCAACAACACCCCGCTTCTCCAGGACGAACTCCACATCCCGTGTGCCGGACGGCACGTCATCCAGCCGCTCTGGGCGATAGTCCTCGTGGAATGCGTGCACCGAATAGACGCCCTCGGGCACGCCCGCGATAGTAAATTCGCCCGATGTCCCGGCCTGCACTTTCGCACGCGCCATGATAGAGATTGAAGCACCTGGAATCGGCTTGCCCTCGATATCGGTCACACGCCCGGATATTTCTTCGCCCCGTGCGCCGATCCGCAGGCCTTCGCGCCGGTCTCCGGGGCGCAATGCGAGCCGCAGCACGGGTTCGTCGTCGGGGTAGACACGTGTGATCGAGCCCCAATGAAAATGGAGCGTGTTGGTCTTCTCATCGATTCGCTGGGAGCCAATCGGTGCCAGAAGAACATCGTAGTCACCTGCGGCGAGCCCGCGAAGGTCGAAGTGCCCCGCTTCATCCGCGATCAAGAAGCGCGGATGCACAATGTACGCAGTATCCGGTCGCAGCCAGACCTTGGCAAAGGGGGCTGGCGCGCCCGTTGAATCCACGACCAGACCTTCAATGGACGCCGCCGCATCGAGCCGTAGCACGACCGCGCCCTCCCTTGCTTCATTGACCTGAAAGGGCCCGGCGACGGGCGAGGCGAACCCATCGTTGGAAGCCTGGAGATACAATTCGGCTCCCGGTTCAAGACCGATGAAGAGAACGTGGCCGTTGGCGTCCGAAATACGCTCCGCCCAATACTTCGCCTCCGAGTTTTCGCCCCGCGTCCACACCGTTACGCCCGCTGCCGGGTCCCCATTCCCGAAGACGACCTGACCAGCGAAGCATCGCCCGGCATCCACCGCAATGTCCACGTTAGTCTTGCCACCTGCGTCGTCAATCTGCACTTCCGTCTGGCCACCCAGCATCGGAGCGGAGGAACCTGAACCTTCCGACTTGATCATCACGTTGTAGGAAATTGAACTGTCATACGCGTAGACGTCATAGTCACCCGCCGACAGGTCCCTTAGTTCGTAGAATCCGTCGTCGCCGGTCCTTGCCGAGACCATCGGTTCAGCCGTTCCGTCGAGTTTAGTGCCCTCAGGATAGGCGCTGACATCAAATGCGCCCAGGGCCTCCCCGTTTTCCGATGCATACACGCGTCCCGTTACCACCGCAGAGCCCAGACCTGGTGCCAAGTCGACAGCGCGTTTCCCCTCAGCGGGAGCGGTGACTTCGCCGCTCGATTCCTGCGCCGTCGCGACGGGGGATGGTCCTGTTGCCGAGATGCTTGGTTGGTCAACCGGTATCGCCGCAGGAGTTCCGAAGTTCTTCTGATATTGAAAAACGAGCATCCCCGCGCCCAGTGCCGCGAAAAGAACAGCTTTCACCACCGTTGGCCACGTCAAAAAGGCCAGTCCGAAAATGCCGCCTAGTACGACCAGCGCATTCGGAAACGCCGCGAGCGCGCGCTGGCCCAAGGTCGCCGTGAGCTTGGCGGGCGCCGCCTCCACCGTGCGTGTTCCCAGTAGCGCCACCAGTGCCGATGCCGCAGCCGTTATGCCCCTGCCCTTCAGGAATGCCCTGATCTCCTCCACCCCGCGCTCGATGCGGTATTGTGCCGTCGAGCGGGAGACGCCGAGGGACTTTGCCACGTCCTCTTGGGATTTACCTTCGAGGAAGCGATGGATCACCGCGAGGCGGAATTTATCCGGCAATGCGGCGATGGCCTCGTCGAGGTGCGGCTTGATATCGTCCCATCCCGCCTCCGTAGTCCTTGGATGCGCCTCTGAATACGTTTTTTCACGCAACTTGCGCCGATGGTCCGCGCGAATGCGATTGAGTGAGCGAAAAACGGCGACGCGGTGGAGCCAGCCGCCCAGGGAGGGCTTGACGACCTTCGTCGCGCCCGCGAGTTCCATGAAGCATTCCTGGGCCACGTCCTCGGCTTCGGTGGCGTCGCCCAGGACGCGGCGGCAGGTGGCAAAGACCATGCCCGCGTGTTGCTGGACGAGTTCGGTGAAGGCGTTGGCGTCGCGGCGGGCGATCCACCGCTGTTGCATTTCCTGTTCGTAGCGCATTGGCGTTCCCCCGGCTGGGTTGTGTCCGCGTTGGTGATTCTACCGCTAATATCACCGCCGGAGGGGACAAATGACGAATACGGCAGGCCCCTATTCTCAATTCGAGTCGATGCGGGACATTCTCGGAGCGGAGCTCCGGGAACTGCATTCCCAAGGGGACCTTGGGAACGAGTGAAAGTCAGGTGTCGGCATCGTTCTTCCGCATGGCGTTGCGAAAGGTGATTCTGTTCAAGACGATGTTGAGATTGGTCAGGAAGAATAGACCTGCTACCCCGTCCTTCTCGAAGCTCCGTCCCTCGCCGTCAATCCGATCCCATATCATAAACGCGACGATTACAACGAGCCCCATTGTCCAAACAAACATTTGGACTTGGTCCGACAACTCGATTTTCCAGTTCTTTTCCATGAGAATTCGCTCCCTTTGGGCTACGCCCCTTATTGTCAGTTGCTCATAGCCTACAACTCGTAGGCGTGGGGTTCAATAGCCCATCGGGCGGGCGGTTCCACGCGGCGCTTCGGAATGCGCTATACTGAGTGCCGTTTCGCTGCAAGACTCAGGTGTCGGGCCTGCTCTGGGGCTCCGCGTTGATGCGGGCCGCTCAATCCAATGGAGAATTCTGAATGTTGATATCCGCCACCTTGATTGCCCTGGCCGCCCTTGCCCAGACGCTGCCTGTTTCGCAGGCGCCTTATGTGCAGGAGATTCCCTCGTACTACACCTCGGCCGAGGCGCTTCCCGACGGCGTCGTATTTCCCCTGGAGGCGCACAGCATCACGTCGGACGACCTGAAGGATGGCGGAGCGATCCTGACTGTTGCGGCGAAAGCGGGCAGCGACCGTGCGACGGCCATCGGCGCGGAACGTGGACTCTACCTCCTGAGCCGTGACGGCAAAGGGTACGAGAAGGTTTATCCGGCGGACGCGCGCTACTCGTGGGCGCCGCGCCAGGTGGCGGCCGTCGTCTACGACAGCAAAGGACGCCTCTGGTTTGGTGCGGAGAATGGCGTGGGCGTGTTGGATGGCGAGGAATGGTCGCTCTATACCGGCGCGGAGGGCCTGCCCTGGAACCGCTTCAACTGTGCCGCCGCTGGCGAGAATGGCGCGGTGTGGTTTGGGACCGACCACGGCGCGATTCGCTTCGATGGCGCGGTATGGAATTACCGCGCGGGCCGGAATTGGCTGCTGGATGATCATGTGACGGGGATTGTCGTGGAGGACGACGGCTCCGCGTGGATCGCGACAAAGACGGGCTACAGCCACATCAAGCGCGAGCAGTGGACCTTGGACAAGAAGTCGGACTATTTCATCGATCAGGTTGAGACGCGTCACAATCGCGATGGCTACATCACGAATTGGGACCTGAAGGTTCAGGGGGACGTGTCCACGGCGGAGCCGCAGATCACGGACAACGACGGCCTCTATACCTCGATGTATGGCGCGGCCATGGCCTTCAAATATGCGGCGACGGGCGACGAACAGGCCCGGGCGCTGGCGCAACGGAGCTTCGAAGCGTGCAAGCGCCTGGTGGATATCGTGCCGGAATCGATGAAGGGCTTCCCGGCGCGCGTGCTGATTCCCGCCGATTGGAAGGACCCGGTGAATGAGCAGTATGGCGCGGAGTACAACGCGCGCCATCTGAAGGGCGACGCGTTCTGGAAGCAGATTACCCCCCGCTTCCCCCTGAGTGAAGACGGCAAATATATGTATAAGGTCGACACCAGCTCCGACGAGCTCGCCGGTCACTATTTCTTCTACGCGATCTACTACGACCTCGTGGCAAAGACCGACGCCGAAAAGCAGGCCGCACGGGACGTGGTGCGCGATATCACCGATCACCTCATCCGCAATGACTTCGCGCTGGTGGACCACGACGGCAAGCCGACCCGCTGGGCATGGTTCGGGCCCGATGCGCTGTACTCGCCTTATGGCTGGGCGCAGGTGGGCCTGAATTCGATGATGATGCTGTCCTTTTTGAATGTGGCGGAGCGCGTCACCGGAGATGCGAAGTATGGCGACGTCGCCGCCATGCTGCGCGACGAGCACCACTACCACATCAACGCCATGGTGCCCCGACCAACTTTCCCGCCGGAGAATGTGGTGCCGTGGGACAACAACCTGGCCCTGCTCAGTTTCTACGGCCTGCTGAACTATGAGAAGGACCCGGAGCTGTGGTTGCTCTACCGTCAGAGTCTGGAAGACTGCTGGCTCTTCTGCAGCAAACAGAAAAACTCGCTGTGGAACTACATCTACGCGGCGGGCGCGGATCGCTTCACCAAGCTGGCCAAGGAGGGACTGTTTGAGGGCACTTTTCCTGAGGCGGGCCCCTACACGCCCCACTACGTGGAGCGCTTCTCCACCTACGACGCGGCCGATGCCGATTCCCTAGAAACCCTCCAGCGCATGCCCCTCTACCTCCTCGGCTGGCCCATGCAGAACAGCCACCGCCTGGACGTCGAGCTCGACCCCACACCCCACGCGAAAAACGCCGGCTGGTCCCGCGTGGATCGCAGGGCCCTCCCCATCGACGAGCGCGCCCACGTCCGCCAGGACCGCGACGCCTTCAAACTCGACGGCGAAGAAGGCAACGGCTGGACCGAGCACGAAGGCACCTTCTTCCTGCTGCCCTACTGGATGGCCCGGCATCACGGGTTTTTGAAGTAATCGAAGGGACTGACGCGCGCAAGTAAACTATAAACGTGAAAAAAAAGCCACTATGATAGTTGTGTCCTCTGAATACGCAAGAGGCACGAAAGAGCGCGTGGCTGTCCCGTCGTCTGGGAGATGAACGTGGCACATCAAGGTCCACCCCGTCAGCGACATGCCCCCTGCATACGGGCGATTATGATCGCACCGAGTGCGCCCGGGCCACGACGGGACAGCCACGGACGTTGAAGTTACATAGGCGCGGATGAGGACACTTTGAGTTCTATGCTGCTGTCGCTACCTTGATACACGGGTCCGCGTCAGTCCCTACGCTTCGCGACCAAGGCCCATCTACGACGGGCGGGCCCCGCTGGCAACTAAAGTGAGCGTTGTCTCAGCCTGGAGGCTAAGCCACGTTGGCGGGCTTTCAAATTCGAAATGAACTTCACGATTCATTGAACTGGCAGAGCACCCAAGTCGATGGCTGCATAAAGAAAAGCCGCTCTCCCAATCGGGCGAGCGGCTTTGTTCTTCTCTTTTCTCAAGGACTACTCCGTCGGCGGCACGATCACCGTCTCCACCGAGACCAGTGCATTCTCCACCTCGCCGGCGGTCACCGTCACGCTCTCAATCTTCAGCATGCGCTGGATATCATCCAGCGTGGCTTCGACCGCCGCGACGGCACTCGCGACTACGGTGAAATTGGCCTGTTGCACGGGGGCGGCCATGCTGACGTTGGCGTCGGCTTTGGCTTTGCGGACGGCGTCGGCGGCGGCGACGGTCGCGTCGTAGGTGTTGGCGTGTTTCGGCGCGGGGATCGTGCTGAACTCGTCCAGCGTGGGCCAGCGGCTCTTGTGCACGAAGCTGTTCATGCCCGTGTCATCGCTGTAGGCCCAGTGCCAGACTTCGTCGGTGATGTAGGGAACGAAGGGCGCGAAGAGGCGCAACAGCGCGCGGTGTGTCAGGCGCAGGGTCGCGCAGGCGGAGAGGCGCTCGGGGGTGAGGGTCTCGTCGTAGGTGCGGGACTTGGCCATCTCGACGTAGTTGTCGCAATAGACCCGCCAGAAGTAGTCTTCCACGAGGCTGAGGGCCTGGGCGTAGTCGAATTCGGCGAAGGCTTTGGTGGCCTTTTCGATGACGGGGCGCAACTCGGCGATGACGGCACGATCCAGCTCGCAGATGACCTTGTCGGCGGTCATCTGATCGGCGGGCACGCCCTCCATGCGCTGGAGCACGAACTTGCTGGCGTTGAAAAGCTTCGTGACCAGCTTCTTCCCCACTTTGAAGACCTGCTCATCGTAGGAGGTGTCCACGCCGAGGCGCGCGCGGGCGGCCCAGTAGCGAACGGCGTCGGCACCAAACTGATCGATGAGGGGCTCGGGCGTAACGACGTTGCCCTGACTCTTGGACATTTTCTTGCGGTCGGGATCGAGAATCCAGCCGCTGAGCACGACATTGTGCCAGGGAACTTCCTTCTCGTGAAGGTAAGCCTTCACGATCGTGTAAAAGGCCCACGTGCGGATGATGTCGTGGCCCTGGGGACGCATGTCCATGGGGAAAAGCTTCTGGTGGCGGTCCTTGTCGAGGATCCACTTCGACGCGATCTGCGGCGAAAGCGAACTCGTGGCCCAGGTGTCGAGCACGTCGGGATCACCCGTGAAGCCGCCAGGCTGGTTGCGCTGGGACTCGGTATAGCCCGCCGGGGTGTCCGCGAGCGGATCCACGGGAAGCTGTTCGTGCGCGGGCAGCAGGGGCAGGTCGTAGCGAACTTCGCCGTAGGCGTCGATACTGTACCAGACCGGGATCGGCACACCGAAATAGCGCTGGCGGCTCAGGCACCAGTCCTGGTTCAAGCCTTCGACCCAGTGGGCGTAGCGCTTGGCCATGTAGTCGGGGTGCCACTGGATCTTCTGTCCCTGGGCGATGAGGGCCTCTTTCTTGTCCATGATCTTCGTGTACCACTGGCGCGTGGGCACGAGCTCCAGGGGACGGTCGCCCTTCTCGAAGAACTTCACCGCGTGGGTGATGGCTTCGGCGGGGCGATCAAGAATGGTGCCGCGCTCTTCGGCGATTTCGAGGATGCGCTTCTGCGCTTGCTTCGTGTACTTTCCCTGCATCTCGGCGTAGACCGCATTGGCGGATTCGGGATTCAGGCTGGGCACGGTGCGGGCTGCGGCAGGCGACACCACGACCGCGCGGCCATCTTCCAGGGTCTCCACGTGGGGCGCGTTGGCCTCATGGCCGATGGCGACAAACTCCATGGACATGAGGTGGCCGTCACGCCCGATGATCTGGCGCGTGGGCAGGCTGTAGGCGCGCCACCACTCCACGTCAGTTTGGTCGCCGAAGGTACAGACCATGACCACGCCGGTGCCCTTTTCTGGGTTGGCCTTGGGATCGGCCATGATGGGCACGGGCACTTCGAAGAGCGGCGTGATGGCGTTCTTGCCGACGAAGCTGGCATAGCGCTCGTCTTCGGGATGTACCAGCACGGCCACGCAGGCGGGGAGGAGTTCCGGACGCGTGGTGGCGATGACCAGCTTCTCGTCGCTGCCTTCAACACCGAAGCGGAGGAAGTTGTAGGCGCTGGGGCGCTCCTTGTCTTCGAGTTCGGCCTGGGCGATGGCCGTCTGGAAATCCACGTCCCACATGACGGGCCGCTCGTCCTGATAGATCTCGCCCTTCTCCAGCAGTTCGAGGAAACTGAGCTGGGAAATGCGGCGGGAGTGCTCGTTGATGGTCGCGTATTCCTGCGCCCAGTCGTAGCTCATGCCGAGGCGGGTCCAGAGCTGCTTGAAAGCCTTTTCGTCATCGACGATGACCTCGTCGCAAAGCTCGACGAAATTCTTACGGCTTATCGGCTTCGGGTCGCCCTTCTTGCCGCGCTCCGCCTTGAAATCGGGGTCGTAGGGCAGATGCGCTTCGCATTTCACGTTCAGCAGGTTCTGCACGCGCCGTTCGGTGGGCAGGCCGTTGTCGTCCCAGCCTATGGGGAAGAAAATGTTCTTGCCCATCATCCGCTGGAAACGCACGATGAAGTCCTGGTGGGAGTAGCTGAAGAGGTGGCCCACATGGAGGGAACCGCTCACCGTGGGCGGCGGGGTATCGACCACAAAGGTCTCCTCGCGGCTCCGGTTCGGATCCCACTTGTAGATGCCCTCGGTCTCCCAGGCCTTGAGCCACTGGGTTTCCACGTCTTCGGGCTTGTAGTTCTTCGGCAACTCCATGAAAGGCTCCTGTTCCGCACGCGGCGATGGCCGGTGCAAGACGCTGAATAATGCGCATTGGGGATTCCCGGGCGGACGCACGCGCGGACATTCGGCGGGCTGGGCAGCGCGCTCGGGGAGGCGGGATTATAGCAAAGCGGGCGCGGACTATTCGATCCGGCGAGGCCCCATGAGCGCCCTACATGCGGAAGATCAGGGCCAGCAGGTCGTTGAGGCCCATCAATCCATAACTCGCCAGGGCGAGGAAGGTCAGAAAGCAATACATAATGGGCTTTTGCAGCAAGGGGGAAAAGACCATGATGGCAATGATAATCCCGAAGGGCCCGATGCTATTGATGACTTCTTTCCCGCGAGCGGGCAGAAAATAGAATAGCACGTGGTGTCCGTCCAGCGGCGGCAATGGAATCAGGTTGAATAGGGCCAGCACGACATTGATGATAATCATGTGCCCCAGGAGCATCACGAGCACGCCGGTAGCGCCAACCGAAACTTCCTGGGTGTGCAACAGCAGCACGACCCGAAGCAACCCGGCGCTGGTCAAGGCGATGAGAATATTGGAGGCGGGTCCGGCCAGTGCAATAAGGACAGGGTCGCGCCGGAAGTTTTTGAGATTCCGGGGATTGAAGGGAACCGGTTTTGCCCAACCGAAGAGGTAGGAACCGGGCATCATCATCATCAACAGGGGGAGAATAACCGTGCCCATGGGATCGATATGCTTTCGCGGATCCAGGGTCATGCGTCCCAGGAGGCGGGCGGAGGGGTCGCCGCACCAGTTGGCCATGGCTGCGTGGGCGGCTTCGTGGGCGCACAGGGAAAACAGCAGGCAGAAGTACTGCATCAAAACCATGCCGATATCGATATTGCTCATGGGGGAAGGAAATCCTTTGCCGGTCTTTGTCTGGGCATTGCCTGTATCCTGCCCTGCAGGAACCGGGGCGGTAGTATAGAAAATAAAGGGCTAAATTATCAAAAGGAACACCGGAACAAATCGCATTACACGACGTGTTTTCGCACGATCTTCCACGCTTCACCCTTTTGACGCCCGCGCGGACGGTGTCGCAGCCAAGGCTTGGGTCGAGCCCTGTGGACTCAGCGACCTTCGCTGGAAAGAGTCCGGGCGAATCTCCTTTGCTCCACGGGGACAGGCCCGCGCCTTGAAGTGTGTATTCGCGGGGCGAAGAATTCCTTTACAGCGGCAATAGTTGCGGCTCGGTTCAGGGCCATTGCGCGGGTCCGTCCCTCGGCAGTTGACCCCTCCTATCGGCTCCCGTACACTGCTGGCGCAGAAGGAGTACCCCATGGCCACCCCAGCCTTTTCGATTGAAGCTTTTAAAGCCGCCGCGGAGCCCGCGCTGGCGGACGCGGTAGAGCGGCAAAACACGTCAAATCTGGCAGTGCTTCGCGATTACGCCACCCTCTTTACCCCCGCGAACCTGGAGCTGTACAAGCTGGAGAATATCTTCCAGTCGTTCGTGATGCATTTTCCGCCGAGCAGCTTTTCGGTAAACGTGGCCCACGTGCGCGATGAACGGGTGGGCGACGCCGCGCGAATGTCGGCTTGTGTGGGGGCGCTGCTTAAAGCGATGGAGCGTGCGCCCGGCACCACGCTGGAGGTGGAAATCTTCGAGCAGGAAGAGCATAGCGTGATGGTGTCGCGCATGGCCATCGCCTTCAATGGCCCCGGCCGTATCCCCGAGCACTTTCTCTATGCAGGGCGCTTCCCCATGACCCTGGCGGAACTGAGCCATTGCTGGACGCTGGCGACATCGGGGGGGCGCATTGATCTGACGGAAGACGGTGTGGTGTTGCGTCTCGACGGCATGCGGATGCCGCCGGAGACGCTGGAGATCGCGGAACGATTGTCGGCTTTTCTGGGGCGATCACCGCAGGTGGAGGATGCCGAGCGGGCGCTGTCGCTGATTGAAGATCGCGGACCACTGGAACTGGCCGATCTTGCCCGCGTTTATGGCGAGTCCGTAGAGGCACACAAGTCGCTGCTGCACCATGGCGGGGTTTTGGAAAAGAATGGATTTGAGGGCAGCTTTCCTCCCCTGCCGCTGAACCGCGCGCGAATGGGCGCTTTTTTCGGCGGGCTCTTTCACTGGGCGGTGTCTGTGGCTCCCGACGGCGGTGTGCTGGAGACGTTGGTGGAGTACGACGAGTCGAAGCGGGAGGCGGCGGGGATGATCACCTTCAACACGACCGCGCCAACGATCAGAGAGAGTTTTCATCTCTCCGTCATGAAGCGGGCGATTCGCCATCACGGCGGCGGCGTGGATATCGATCTCGCGCCGACGGAAGCCGCCATCACGTTCACGCTCGCGGATGGCGTTGGCAAGACGTTGGATGCCTGGCTCCCCGGCTGGGATGCCTTCGGTCCAGAGTCGCGGAAGTATCTCCGGCTGCTGAAAAGTGGCGCGCAGGCCCCGCCGGAGGACTTCATCCTGGGGGGCATCCTGGAGCAGGAATTGGAGAACTGGCTGCTGCCGCGTCTGGCCGAACCGGTGGCGGTGAACATCGCGAAAGATGGGACCTTTCGCAATGATGGTCTCAAGGGCAGCATCAAGGAGCGCATGCAGAAGGCGCTCGATCAGGTGGGGCGCGGCAAGCCGAAGAAAGAGATCTGCCAGCCGCAATACGCGGGGGAATTGCTCTGGGCCTTCCGGAGTGATCCGCGCCAGCGCTACGCCCTGGGCACCGAGGTGCTCACGGACGAAGAATTGCAGCAACTCTGCGAAGGGTTACTCGCGAAGCCGGTGGATGGGCGGGCCTGCCTGGTGCTGCTCGCCCTGCTCCATACGCGACGTTGATGCTGGCCGATCAGTGAGCCCGTTCGCGGCGTTTTGCGGCGGCCATCGCGGCAATCACCAGGGCCAACAGCACCAAATCACCACCGGCGCGTTGGTCGACCTGCGCGCTGGACCCGGCCGCGAGAGCGCATCCTTTGGCCACGTCCTCTCCCCCACTGCCATTGCCATTGGGAACGAGCGGCTGGAGGGCAATGGTGAGGGATTTCAATTCGCCGCCATCGAGGGCCACCTCGTGCTGCTGCGACTCGTAACCCGGCGCGTGAATAGTCAGGGTATACTCCCCTCCCGACACTGCGGGGAAAGCGTAGATACCCGCTTCATTTTCCGTGACGTCGTCAAAAGCGCTGATACTCAGGGTCAGGGCCGCGGACCCAATCCGCTTCTGATCGGTTCCATCCCACACGGTGCAGAATACCGATGAAGCGAGGATTGCGGAGCTCTGGGCGAGGACGGGCAGGACGACGGCATTGCCGCTCACGCGGGTCGGGAATACCGCGGGGTCTATCGTGCCCCAGTAGTTGCTCTGCATGGCAACCGCTTCCTCGCGTTCGTTGATAACAGCGAAGCCTTCGATGCTCGCGAGGAAATCATTCCAGCCTTCAGCGGGATCGGTGACGTCACCCATGGAGTTCTCACTGAGGTCCGCCGTGTCGTAGGCACGAATGATAATGCCGGCGCCGGGACGAAGGGGCTCGCCGAACTCGGCGGGAATGTTGCTGAAGGTGCTGCGGCGAATGGCGGGATGGCCACCGCCGATATCGATACCCACACCGAGACTGGTAAAAGTGCAACGATCAATCACCGTATCGGCCGGCGCATCGCCATCCAGGAGAATCCCGGTCACATCCCGTGCGGGCGAGCCGAGGAAGGCCACATCGGTCAGATTCATCGCGACATTGTTCATGTCGAGCAGCACGGACTGCCCCGGTCCCGGCTGGATGCTCAGATTCTTCAGGGCTGAATCCTGAGCGCCGAACACCAGACCTTCGATGCTAACCGTTGCGTCGCGCTCTCCCGCGATCATGGTCCCCGGCGTGAGGGTTACGTCTTCAACATAGTTTCCCTCGCGGAGCACCAGACGCGCCGGAGTCTCTACGCTCGCTTCGATCACGCTCAGGGCGTGGTGGAGCGTTTTCCAGGGATAGGCCGCCGTGCCATGCCCGCTCAAGTCACTTCCCTCCACGGCCACGAAATACGTCGCGTGGGGACTTGCCGAATCGGACGCGGATGAGTTCTGCATGTACTCCTCCAGATTCGCCATGTCGTCGGCGTCAACGTCACCGTCGCCATCGTCCGCCAGCGGGTCCAGCCCGTGGGTGTACTCAAAGCTGTCGGCCATGCCGTCCGCGTCGGAGTCCATAAGGGCATCGCTCGTGCCGAGGCAGTTCTCGATGCAGAGCGCCAATCCGTCGCCATCGCTGTCGACTCCCGGAGCATCACAGAGGGTGGCGCAATCCAGAGGGGATTCGCCGCGCACTTCGTCGGCAACCCAGGGGGTGGTTACAAGCATTGCCAGGACTCCATAGCGACATACGGACATGACGATCCTCCTGCAGTTGGGGTGAGCCGAAGAGGCACACCTCGGGCGTGACGTAATATGGGGTATCACTCGGCCCGGAATTGGACCGCGCGCCTTGGCGACTCATTGCCAGAACGGAAAGGAAGGCTCCCGTACAGTGCCCACTGCACCGGGGCCATCCACGTTTGAACTGTACCACAAAAATCGTAGATTGCAAGCGACGTGTGACAATTTTTGGCGATTGCGCCAAAAATCTGAACGCACGCAGATCCGCGCCTTTTCAGTGGCCGAGTTGTTCGATCAACTCCGAGGCATCCGCCTTGGTTTTCAGGCGCGCGATCTGGGCCCCGTTTGCGCCGAGCTTGTGCAGGAGTTCGATCTGCATCTGCGTGGGACGGAGGTGCATGGCTTCGATGAGCGCGGATGCATCCGTCTGGCTGATGAGCTGGGCGATCTGATCGTGGGAAGCGCCCAGGCGGATCAGGTGGGCCAGTTGTTTGGGCGTGGGCGGGGAGAGTTTTCGGTGCTGCTGCCGGAGGGCGTCGATCCGATCGGCGGCGGCGTCCTTGTCCAACATGATGATGTCGGACTCTTTATCGCCAAGGCGCCGGAGATATTCCTTCTGTGCCTCCGTGGCAGGTATGCCGGCCGGTCCCTGGGGCAGTTCGGCCACGAGGCTCGCCATTTGGGGCGCGGGATCGTTCGCCGCGCCGATGAGGGCAATTTTTACTCCGCACTTGTTGCACTGGCCGCGCTGGCCGAGATGCCTGGGTGCAACGCGCAGCACCTGCCTGCACGCTGGACATATAAACTGAAGCATGTTTCCCGCACTCTTTCCGGCGTGGCGTGGCCACGCATGCTATCCGCCCCGGCTCCATCGCCGGGGCCTGCCGCTGGGCCGACTCCAATCAGGACCGGCCACGGGCGTCTGGTTTCAAGAATAATATTTGGCTTCGAGGGACTTGAGATACTTCAAACCGTCGCCGAGTAGCTGGTCACTGGACTCGGCCAGAGAGCGCCACATACACGTGGCCGCGGCCATGGCGGGTGAGACGCTTTCAAAGGACTCAAGCCCCACGATGCCGGTGTAGCGCGCTTCGCCGAGGGCCCGGTAGATCTCGTCCCAGTTCACTGTTCCCGTTCCCGGCGTGCCGCGGTGGCTTTCGCTGAGGTGGAAGTGACAGAGCTGAGGCACGGCCAATTTTGTGGGATCGTAAAAGTTACATTCCTCAATATTCATGTGATAGGCGTCGAGATGCACCTTGACGTTGGGTTCGCCGATGCGCTCCCGGAGCGCCAGGGCCTGCTCGGCGGTGTTGATGAGAAAGGTCTCGTAGCGGTTGATCGCTTCAATGCCGAGGGTCACGCCGTGATCCACTGCAAAGCGAGCGGCTTCGCGCATGACGGTCGCCGCGTGGTCCCAGTGAGCCTCGGTGGGACGCCCGGTGATCTTCCGTCCAATGGCGGAGTAGGTAACGCCGGTAAATACGGTCCCCCCCATGTCCGACGTCGCTTTAATGCACTTCTTCATGTAGTCGAGACCCGCGGCGCGCACGGCGGGGTCATCCGACGTGGGGTCGGTGGCTTCCGCACACGCTGTGGACGTACACAGGGCCATGCCGGCATCCGCCGCGCGGGCCTTGATGGCGGCGGCGTCAACCTTGTCGATTTCCATGAGCGGCACTTCGACCAGATCGAAGCCCAGCGCTCGGGCGCGGTCGATGATATCCAGCGTGTCGTTGCTCCAGCTATTGGTCCAAGCATAGGCGTGGACGGCATACCGCAGTGGCTTCACGGACAGTCTCCTCCCTCACGTTTCGCAGCGGGCAATCCGGCCTGGGCCGGAATTGTTTCAGTAGTCACTTTCATACTCTTCCACGTCGTCTTCCGACTCATACTCGTCAATCATCGCCTGGGCAACGCCCTGGGTGGTGAGATAGGCCAGCTCCTCTTCCGACACGCCGTAGGAACGGAGCAGGGTCAGTTGCTCCTCTGTCGGCGGCGGCTGGAGCACTTCGATCAAGCGGATGGCGTCGCCCTTGGTCTTCAGGCGATGCAGTTGGCCCTCCGTTGCGCCGAGCTCCCGGAGGCGCCGGAGTTGATCTTCGGTCGGCGGCGCTTCGGTTTCCGAATCACTCTCGAAATCCGTCACGACTTCGTCGTCCCATCCCGAAATACTCTCCAGGGCCGCGTCCAGGGACGAGGCGACCAGATGGGGCAGATGCTCGCTGGGCCGGACGACTTCCACCACACGGGGCTCCAGCGCCTGCGCCCGTTGGGCCGTGAGCATGTTCCGGTTGCCGATGAGGGCGATCCGGCCCCCACACTTCTTGCAGTAGCCCCGAAAGCCGACAAACTGCGGGCGTATCTGGAGCGATTGCTCGCAATGTGGACAGATGAATATCATGACGACTCCCAACCAGGCCCCGATGCGCAGGGGGGCACGCGCAACATGCCCGCTGCCACACCCTTAGGGCGCGACACGGGCCTCACTTCGCTTGACGCGGCCACAGCACGCGCTATACAGTGAGGGAATCATATATCCCTGAGAGCCTCCACGCAACCTTAGACCCATGGGGAAGACGCTTCATCCATGCATTCTGGCCGAATATGTTCTACCGTTGCGGCATTGGCGCTGCTTCTGGCGTCCCCTTTCCTCGCGGTGGCGGTGGAACCCGAAGCCGGTGACGCGGAAGCCCTAAAACTTGACGTCTCGCCAGTTTACGATTCGGAGAGCCTCAAAGATGGAGCCTTCCTTCGAGGCTGGCTGCTCTGCGGCCCCTTTCCCAATCCCGGCAAAATCGACAGCACTGGGGCCTGTGTCCATGATGGTTCGTGCAGCGGCTTTTTCACCGACTTCCTCGCGCCGTCCGGTGGCGAAAGCGCAGCGGCCCCCCAGGCAGACCTGCAGGTACTCGGCCCCGACCAGAAAACCCGCCGCTGGAACCCGGTCGCTACGCTGGGTGGTCGGGTGTATTTCGACGACTACTTTTCGCCGTCAGAGTTCCAGACGGGCTACGCCGCGTGCTGGATCAATGCCGCACAAGACGCCGACCGCCTCTTCGGCGTGGGGGGTGACGATGGCATGCGGATCTGGGTCAATGGCGAAGAGGTTTTTCGCTACCATGCGGCCCGGACACTCACGCCTGACGAGCACTATATCCGCTTTCCGCTGAAGGCCGGTCGCAATCTGGTTTTGGTGAAGCTGGACAATGGCACGGGACGCTGGGGCTTCTCGCTCCGTCCCGTGGACAACGCCGCCGCCGTAAAGGAGTCTATCAACCGGCTTCGCGAGGTCTTGCTCTTCGACTTTCGCGCGGGGGATCAGGGGTTTGAGGTAACGCTGGGCGATCCGTTGACGATCGGCAATTTGTGGGACCTTCCTGAAGGGGAGATCCGGGTGATGAACCGCAATGGGGATACGGTTCACACGTTCACGACGCCCCTGTGTCGGCCGGTGCTGCTGCCCTTTGCCGATTTTCCCGAGGAAACCTATCTCCTCGAAGCCAAGGTGCTCTGGCCCTATCGCGGCCGGGTGCTGATCCCCGGCATGATCCACCGGGGCGATTTGCGGGCCGAGGTGCAGGCCATGGTCGCCGGAGAGGTGCCCGCACTGCCTGCGGGTCCCGCTGCGGATGCCTACCGCAACCTGCTGGACAGCGTCCATCAACGGGACCAGTTCAACGGATTCGCCAGCGAGACCTTTGCTTATGATCGCCTGAAAACGGGGCTCACCCAGGCGCTTCAATTCGCCGTGAATCTTCAGAATACCACTTCGCCCTATGAGCGGATCTTTCCCCGGCCACGGCAGGCGGGCACGAGCGGACACGCGCCCGTAACCATCACGGGGAATTGGATACTCCAATCCGCAGACTCTATCTTCGAGGAAGCGCTGGACGACCGTTTCTTCCAGCGCTGGAGCGGCATTACTGCGGGCCTCGGCGGCGCGGGCGCAGGGCGCGTCTACGTGCTGGCCCTCGAATCCGGACTACTCAACGTGCCCACGCCGGAATTGGAAAGCGGCTCCTCGGAGTTCTCAGAATCGGCGGCAGCGATCCGGGAGTTTGTCCCCTCCGATCCAGAGGGTTACGCCATCCTGGTCCAGGGGAACGCGATTATCGTAGCCGGGCGCAGGGCTGCGGGGGCCTGTTATGGTCTGGACACCTTGCTCCAATTGCTGTCCGGCGCTTCGAGATCGGCAGAGCAAACCTTGACCCTCGACGGCGGTACCATCATCGATGCCCCAGTCTACCGCACCCGCGCTTCCCTCCTTCCGCTGGAACAGTTCGACGATGCCTTCAAGTCGGCGATTGACGGCCTCGCGGCGCTCCGATTCAATCAGGTCTTTCTTCCTTCGTCGCACTATACGGACTTGGCGAATGCCGAGACCCAGGCGATGCTCGCGGAGGCCTACGCCTATTGTCGTGCGCGATTTGTGGAGCCTATTCCACTGATTGAAACTTTTGGGGCCGCCACGGTGGTCGCCGCGATGGATCCCAACTTGCTTGAGGGCACCTACGTGGAGGAACTGCCGGCGGTGGTCGATGATCTGCGGCGCGTCCATCTCCCCTGCGACCGCATTCTCGACTGTGAATCCAGCCGGCCCCGCGTGCGCACGGCCAAGGGCTACGCCGTGCTGCGCCAGGACCGTGACTACGTATTTGAATCCTATGCGCCGCCAGTCCTTCAGCTCAAGGGCCAGGCCCCGGTTCAGACGGGAGACACCCTCCTCGTCACGGCGGACCTCGTTGATCTATCCCAGGCCAATACGCCCGCGTGCTGCCCTTCGGACACGAACACCTGGCTGATGTTGGAGAAGTTAATGGCGCAGGTGTTCACCCACCTGAAGCCACGGGGCGTCCATCTGGGGCATTCCGGAGCGGGATATCTCAATCGGGACAGCCGTTGCATCGAGCGGGGCATGCCCAACGATCTTATCCTTGCCGATGCCGTGCAGAAAGGCACCGACATCGTCCGCAATCTGGATCGAAAGGCGGACGTTTTTATCTGGGGAGAACACTTCAATCCGCTGGATCGCGCCATCGAACTGGATGCCGTCAAGGCGGCGCAACAGCTTCCGAAAGATATCACGGTGGTGGATATGCATGTCGAGGGCGCCTCCTGGTACGACCTGTGGCGAATTGAAGAAGGCCTGAACTTTTTCGATCAGTTCGGACTGGACACCCTGGGCGTGGTCCGTTCTGATCCGCTGGCAACGGCCCGCTATGGGACGATGAAAGGGGAGCATCCCCAGCGCTTTCGCGGACTGCTCCACTATCCCGTACCCGGCGACGAGGGCGGGCAATTTGCCGCCGCGCAGGCGGGCTGGGAGGCCACCACGCTGCTGGGAAGTCTCGATACCCACGCGGCGGTGCAAGCCCGCGACGCGCGTTGAATTCGTACATTCGACCCGCTGAATGGTACTATCAAGGCTGACTCGGGCGGCGGATTCAACGGACCGCGCCCGATGTGTGCGAAGCTCTGAAACCCGAATTCTGCTATCCATGACCGAACCATCCAACGTACCCGTAAATGACACGCCGAGCGTCAACCGTCTTGCCCAGTTGCTGGTGAAACAGGGCATTGTGTCCGCCGGGCAAATCCACGCCGCACTGGCCCTTCAAGAAAACGAGAACAGCCACCTCGTGAAGGGGCTGGTCAGCCTCGGCTTTCTCAAAGAATCCGACCTGACCAACTTCCTGGTCAAGCACCTGAAACTCCCCCGGCTCAACCTCGGCGATTACAACGTGAGCCAGGACGTGCTCAAGACCGTCCCGCGAGAACTGTGCCTGCGCTATCGGCTCATGCCCATTGACATTCTGGGCCGAAACCTGACCCTGGCCATGGTGAATCCCCTGGATGACGCCGCGCTGGCCGCCGTCCAACAGGCATGTCCAGACTACCGATTGAAGCCTTTCCTCTGCGCTCTTTCCGATTTTGACCTCGTGGCCAGCCGCCTGCTGCGCAGCGAACAGGAACAGCGGAGCAACTCCGAGATCAGCCTCAAGAGCCTGGGCATCACCGGGCCCGCCCGAAAAACCGAGGTGGCGGCCAGTGCCCCGCGCTATGCGGCGCCCGTCGAAGTGGAAGACGACCCGACGGCAACGAAACTTTTCGATAGTCCCGCAGTGATTCCGCGCCGCTCGACGGGACCGCTGCGCTCCAGCCTGATCTGCCTCGATGGCTGGGAACTGGGCCGGGAAATTGAAATCCAGGGGAGCGAATACCTTCTGGGGCGATCGACCGACGCCGACACGACCATCGCCTCGCCCCTCATTTCCCGGGAGCATGCCCGGATCACCCGGAACGAGGAATACGGCCAGGAAACCTTTGTCATCACGGATCTCAAGAGCAGCAATGGGACCTTCGTGAACAACATCCCGGTAACCACGACTATCCTGCGTCATGGGGACCGGATCCTCCTGGGCAATGTGCTCTTCAAGTTCGTGCTGCTCGACGAGGTCGAGGCGCGATTCCACAAGGACGTGCATCGCCTCTACAGCATCCAGAAGGGTACGGGACTCCTTCCCGCCGATGGCTGGTTCAAGGAATTGGACAGCGCGCTGAGCACGCCGGAAGCGACCTTGCGGACGGCGTGCCTGATCGAAATTGACAACCTGCCCATGATTGAACAGAGCCACGGACAGATTGCGAGTGTTATCGTGTTGAGTGACGCCAGCGACATTCTGGGCCACTCTCTGGGCCGAGGCGATCTGCCCGGTGACCTCGGGAACGGACGTATCGGCGTTCTTTTTGAGTCAAAACCGATGGAAGCCGCCTTTCTGCTTCTGGAGGATCTGCGACGGGCAGTGGAGGCCCATGTGTTCACCCACAAGGAAGCCCGCTTCCGCACGACATTGAGCATTGGCCTGGCGACAACAGAAGGCTGTGCGGATGGCAAGCGCTTTTACGAGAAGCTCGAAAATGGGCTGGCTTCAGCCGTCGAGTACGGACGCAATCGAATTGAATTGTATCACTAACCGATAAAAACGACGCAATCAAGCAGAGTCCCGCCTCGAAAATTCGGATCGATCGAATATGTTTGTTTTGGTTGGTATTCGTAAATAAAAATGAAGGAGGCAGCGCGCCGCAAGCGGTACGCTGCCTCCTCTTTTTGTTCGCGTCATGCGGAACAAGCGCGTTGGTGATCGGGTTGGGTTTTACTCTTCTTCATCCAGGGTGGCCGTGAAGGTACCGGAAAGCTGGACGGGAAACAGGGCGGTCCATTCACCAGCGAGGGTGTCGGCGTTGCCGTCGTCGTCCGTGTCTTCGGCCTGGCCCGTGAGCACGAGGCTGATACAGAGATCGCTGTTGCATCCGCCGATGATATCTTCCGACCGCAGGAGGAAATTTCCGCCGGCGATGATGCGACCGACAACCGGGATCTCTCCCACTTCAATTTCCTGGAGCTCCAGCAGCGTCTGCAGGGTCTCGAAACAGGTAAAGTCGAGATTGACGTATCCCTCGACTTCGGTGGCGTCGATGGGGTCGTCGGCAGCGGCGTAGTGCATGAGCTCGAAGGTGATGGGACATTTCTCGTCGGCGGCATCGCCTTCGCCGGGCAGTACCCATTTACCGGTGTAGCTACCGGTCATGTTGACGGCGGAGAGCAACTCCGGGCATCCCGCGAGCAACGCCATACAGCACAGCGCGGCAGCGCCCCGCATCCCAAGTGACTTCATCGTTTGCCTGACTTTCATTTCCCGGTGCCGTTCGGCACCGTACCACAGCTTGAACATCTTACAATGCAATCCCCGAAACGTCACACGCGCCGCAGCCCAATTCCCTGCATGCCCCAACCGATGCAGAGGAAACGATTAAAGCTGGGGATGGGTTGACAGGGGAAGTCGAGTACACCGTGCGGAAGGGTATGCATTGCCACGGGGGACCGTGGTAATGAGTGTAATCTGGCTATTCTGGCCGTGCAACCTTGTTGCACAAAATGGGAGCTGGAAAGTCCCGCTCCATAACTTCTGAAACCTCTCGAACGGGAAAGAGAACGTGGTAGTGTTCTCAGACCTCCGGTGTCCAGTCTTGAGTCTGGAAATCTTCGGGGCCGCGGAGGGCGTGGAGACGTCCGGTGAGGCGACCAATCTGGGCGATGCCTTCGGCGAGGAGCTTCTCCCCCGCGCCGATGCCGGCGTAGGTGGTGACGCTTGCCCCGTAGCCGCCGATGATGGCGGCCTGCACGGTGGGGAAGTAGATGTGGAATTCGTTGGCGTAGCCGCAGAGCAGGTTGTGGGGCACGGTGGAGCGCGCTTTTAAATCGAGCTGGAACTGGATGAAGGGTTCGCCGGGCTGGAAGACGAGGGCGACATTGTTTTGCAGGAGCAGGCAATCCTGCGGAAGCGGCAGGCGTCTATCAATGTCCTTGAGGTAGAAATCGTAGAGCCTGGCATAGGCCGCTTTCATGATAGCGACCTCTTGAGGGTCGTCGAGATCATAGCGCAGACCAACCTCCACGGTGCTTCGCACGAAGGCGAGAGAATTGGCGGCGGGGGTCTGCCATTCGAGGGATTTCAGCGCGGCAAAGACGGACTCGGCGGCTTTCGCACCTTCGGCCTGGACCGCGTTTTTCGCGCCCTCTGCGAGACTCATCTTGTCGAAGTAAGGATTGATATCTCCTGCGGCTCCCTGGAGGAAGAGGCAGGGCGCACCGGTCTGCCCTTGCACGTCACGGCACATGACGCCGGGCCAGTCGGCGGAGTACTCCCTATTGTCGGGGGCGAGGATGACCGGATGGCAGGCGTAGTGCACGAGGGTGGCCACGGCTTTGCCGTCCAGGCCTTCCAGATGAAGTGCCGTGAGTTCCGGGTCCAGAGGGCCGGAGGGAAGCTTCTCCACATTCCGCCAGCGCATCCAGCATTGGCCGTCCTTGACGACGCGGCGGTTATGCGCGATATCGAGGGGGGCCTTCCCCACACCGAGCCGGACGGGCTGAAGACGTCCCGCCGCCTCAACGAGAAGATTGGCCAGGGCGTCGCAGATCGGATCAACATGGGCCAGATCGGGCGATTCCATGATGGGGCCGCTGTGCGTGTGGGTCGCGCAGAAGATGACTTCGTTGATACCCGACTTGCGAACCTTCTTTCGCACGGCCTCGCAGTGATTCCGCGGCGGCATGCGCCCGAAGTCCATGCTGATGAGGCCGATGCAGGCCTCGCCCACGCGCAGGACAAGGGCCTTGCCGTAGAGCGGGTCGAGGGTACCGGTGCTGATTTGCTCGGGGTTGCTGTAACCCCAGAGTTGGATGCCGGGCGGCGGCGTGAGATCGGCCATGGCCACGCCCGCTTCAAGGGCGGCTGTCGTGCCGGGTGCGGACTGGATGTGCAGGGGCTTCGCGACACTTGCAGACGCGCTCAGACCGGTGATGGCGGCCGATTGCAGAACAAAGTTGCGTCTTGATATGGTGGGCATGGCCTGTTCCTCCTGGGGGCTTCGGCCAGCATAGCACGATTGGGGCGCGGGTGCCGAGCGCAATGCGCATGAAACCCGTCAATCACGAGGAAGACCGATAATGAAACTTCGATCCGTCAATATTTCAGGCCTGACACAGGTAGTGCATCAGGGCGAGCTGGTACAGACCGGAATTTTCAAGCGGCCGGTGGCGGGCCCCGTGGCCGTGGGGGCCATCCAGATGGCGGGCGACAAGCAGGCCGATCTGCTCAATCATGGCGGTGCGGACAAAGCCGTCTACGGCTACCCCTGGGAACACTATGCTCGCTGGGCTGCGGAGCTGGGCCGCGACGATTTTGAGCCGGGGCAGTTTGGCGAGAACTTAACGACTGAAGGAATCCTCGAATCCGAACTGAGCATCGGCGACCGGCTGCGCGTGGGCACGGTGTTGCTGGAGGTGAGCCAGCCTCGGATGCCCTGCTTCAAGCTGAATATACGAATGAAGTCGCCCACCTTCTCGAAGGTCTTCCTGAAAAGCGGGCTGGTCGGCTTCTACTTTCGGGTGCTGGAGACCGGCGACGTCCAGGCGGGCGACGCGATTGAAATCGAGCCGACCGCCTACGAGCGGACTTCGATTTCGGAAGTCGCATATACCCGCTTTTTCGATAGTAAGAACCTCGCGGCCCTGGAACGCATCCTGGACAACCCGGCGCTCGCCGCCGTGTGGCGGAGGGACTTTGAGGAACTGGCGGTGAAGGCTGCGGTTTTGGAGTGACGCGAATCAATCAACGTTGATGACGTTCACCATCCGTTCACCCCGCACTGATACTGTAGTGCTCCACTCGCCGGGTCGGTGCGCCTCCCAATCCGCCGCGTCACGCCCCCGAAGCCACGAGCCTGTCCAGATTTCGAACACTTGGAGCGGGTGAAGGGGCGAAGCGTTGAAATTACGGGATCCGGCTGGAAAAACCATTGACAATACTGCGGTTGTAGACCTAGAATGGAATTGTAGTTCTGATATTATTTTTGCACGTTGTGTGCTGAACCGGAACGCGGTGCAAGCGAATTGCAGGGTCGGGGGCTGTTTGCCGGGGCCGCAAGCTGAGGAGCGATGCGATGTTCACGTTGAAGTGGATTCGAGCGATGGCGGTGTTTGTTTTTCTCGTGCTGGGCCTTCCCTGCCTTGCACAGAACGCGGGGTCCGGCTATGACCGCATGGACGGGGACTACATCAAACCCAGTAAGCGCGAGCAGCCGAAGCGCAATTTCAACAACACGGCGAAAGAGCGGCTGAACATTTACAAGGTGAAGCGGAGCGCAAATTCTCGGGCGGGCACAGAGATGCAGTACGTGGTCTCTACGGATACTGTTCCGGCGGATGACAGCCACGAGAGCCGGCGGGCAAAGGATCGAAGCGTCGCGGTGGAGGGGGATGAGGGTGCCGAGATTCAACTGGATGAACCGGCGGATACAGTCACCACGGAAGGGGACGCTTCACAATCCGGTGAGGGCCTCCAGACCACCGAAGCCGTGGATGTGGTCTCCGAGGAAGTAACGCCCGAAGTCCTGCCTTCACGCTCCGTCGACCCCGACCAGATGGTTTTCTGCTCGAAGCGGCTCATGGAGTTCCACTGGGATCAATCGTGTTCGATGCTCAAGAACGTGAAGCCGACCCGACTCACCTACAGCGATGCGAAGGAAGCGCACTACACCGAGTGCACGGCCTGCGGCGGAAAGCGAAAGGACGCCCTTAACAACGGATGAACAGGCCGTGCCGGACGATGGCTTCGAGTACGCCCCACTGGAGCTTGTAGGACGCACCGCTGAAATCCTGGCCAAGGGTGTGCTCGATAGGTACGGCGCAGGGAAAGCCCACGCCAGCCCCGCGTTGCGCGATAATGCCCGCTTCCGTGTCTTCAAACCCTATCACGCGGGGTGCATGTCGGCCATCCAGCCCGAGACGCGTCAGGGCCAGGGTGTAGGGATCGCGGTAGGGCTTGGTGCGGCCTTCGAGAACGTCGTCGCAGGTGACGATGGCGTCGAAGTAATTCCTGTGGCTTTCGAAGCCCGCC
Source organism: Candidatus Hydrogenedentales bacterium (assembly GCA_942492815.1). GTDB lineage: Bacteria > Hydrogenedentota > Hydrogenedentia > Hydrogenedentales > JAEUWI01 > JAEUWI01. The sequence goes on from OW818658.1 coordinate 3,349,533, forward strand.
AGAATCCTCGATCGCACGGCCTCATCGATCTCCCATGTGGCGACCTCCCCACGCATGGCAAGAAAGACTGCCTGCAGCACGAGCCGGGTCTCGTGTGATCCCGAAGAGGTGACGAGGGCGACCGGTACGGGGTTGTCGCGGAAGATGCGACAAAGCTTGGCCAGCGACTCCGACAGATTGTCCGCCATGGGCATGTCGGGGCGGTTATTGCGTATGGCCCGTGCGAGTTCCGCAGCGCAGGATTCCGGCAGCCAGCCCTTGGCCAGGGCGCAGAGCAGGGCCACGCCGGGCATGGCGTTGATGGCGGGCACCCTGGGGTCGCCATAGATCATTTCCGAAACCGCGGCTCCCTCCCCCCGGTTCACCCGCTCCAGTATGTCGATGTAGTCCGCGTAGAAAATCATCAGTCCGAACTGGGCGAACATTTCCTGGCCGATGTGTGGGTAGCGCTGCACCGCTTCGCAGATGAGTGCGTCGCCCTCGGCGGTACTCCGCGCGGGATCGCTGGCATGGCGGCGCCAGGCCTCCAAGCCGAAGGTGCGCGTCATGGCCGCTACGCGTGCGTGGATATCATCCGGTACTTCGTGTTCGGCGAGAAAAATAAGCCCCTTCATGGCTTCCAAAAAAAACAGGTCCGGGCGAATGGCATGGTTCACGGATGTGTAGAGGTATTCCAGATTGCGCTGGGTGCTGTACCCCACGATGTTCGGATAGTCCCGCTCGGGGTCGATGCCGGCCCATTCCGCTTTCGTCTTCCAGCCGGTGCTGCGGCGCACGACCTCCTCCACATCGTGAAGGAAAAGGGGCTCGGTGTAGGTCGTGGTGCCGTCCATGTCCAGAAAAAACGCGGCGGGTGGACCGTCGAGGCACGTGAATTTCGCGCCGAGCGGCACGAGCTCGCGGGGCGGAAATATTCCGGGGGCGTTTTCGATGCAGGCGAATTCTTCGCCCATGGCCGTCAGCTCGGCCTGGGCCTCGGAGAGATAACGCAGGAGACCCATCAGGCGGGATCCTTCACGGTGGGAACGTTGATGCGCCCGAAGGCGGATTCGAGAATGCTTCCGAAATACAGTTTGCCGTCGTGCTCCTGCACGCTGGTGATGGGAGCAAAGGCCCCTTCGGGATCCTGAAGGTTGTGGACGACTTTGCCCTCCGCATCGATACCCAGAACGAAGGCATGGCGCAAGGGCTTGGGGCGAAGAATCGCGGGCAGGCGCATGACCACCTTGCGCAAGAAGGGTTTGGGACCCAACTTGTCCATCAAGGGATTGCGCGGCGAGGCGATGGCGATCCAGAAGTTGCCGTCGGTGCCGGTGGAGATTCCATCGGGGAATCCGGGGAGGTTGTCGATGAGAACTTCATCCTGTCCCTTCTTCTCCCCTGCTATCCAGTATTTGCGCACTTGGTAAGAACCCGTCTCATTCACCAGGACAAACTGCTGGCCGGGATCCACGGCGACGCCATTGGCGAAGTGGAGGCCGTCGAGCAGCATTTCAGTCTTCTTCGTATCGGGGTGCCAGGCCAGCAGCCGTCCATGGGCGCCGTGCTCGATGAGATCTTCCATGTACTGGGTCTGGCCGAATTTGGAAGAAGCATCGGAAAAGTAGATCGTACCGTCGGCCGCGATTTCGACGTCGTTGGTGAAGCCAAAGGGCACGCCGCCGTGCTCGGTTGCCAGTACTTCAATCACACCCGACGGATCGATACGCAGGAGCCCCTTGTAGGAGTCGCACACGATGAGATTTTCGGTGGCGTCAAAGTGCAGACCGAGGGGGCGTCCTCCCGTGTTGGCAAAGACCTCTGAATTCTGCGCGGCGGCGTCCCAGCGCATGATGCGTCCGTCTTCGAAGCCACCATAGATGCGGCCTTGGCTGTCGACGGCAATATCTTCGGGTTTGGGCCCCACGCCCTCGCCGAGGCGCTCCACGGATGCGAGGGTTGAATTGACGGCGTAGGCCCCTTCAAGGGCGGGTGCCGCAGGCGGGTTCCATGCGACGGGATCGATGGGCACGGGCCACAGGAAAAGATAGAGCAGAACGAGCGCAACAAGGGCAGCGCAGGCTTGGAGGATTTTCTTCATGGTGATCTCTGGGACGACAGTTGCGCAGGGAGTCGCCGCGCAATAGGTAGCTGCGGGCGGGGCGTAGTGTAGCACAGCGGAAATCCGAAACGGGATGGCGTGGCAGGGTAGACGCATGAAATTGGCCGCCGCCCATACCCGTGCGACGCCGTGCACCGGGCGGCAGCCAGAAGTATATCCATACGAAGAGCGTAGAGCAGCCGATGACCACAACCAAAATTTGGACCACGGAGACACGGAGGCGCGGAGAATAAGAGGAGTTTCAGAGGCACCGGTGACGAGTCTCGCCACGCTTACGTTCGAAAAGACCTCTCTTCCTTCCCTCCCTCATGCTGTTTTCTCCGTGCCTCCGTGCACTCCGTGGTCAGCATTCTTTCTGTTGATTACCGGAAGTCACGGGAAAAACTCACCCCCCGTTTCGCTCCGCAAGCTGTCTTGTGGAAATAGCTTATGAATCGAGGACGCCAGGCCACGCGCAATCAAGAGGAGGCTTTGGTGAAAGTGACTTTCCCACAGATGAACTCAGATGCACACCGAAAAGATGGCGAAAGGCCTCGACCTCTGCAAATGGAGCGCAGACAGCAGAGTTGAGCTCACGGTTAGTCTTTTTCGCTTCGAAAATAAAAACTATCGTTTTTCATAATTCCTTATCCATTCGGATAAGTTAATACTGAAAACCCAACGACATCTCGGCGGTTAAGTGGCTCTGAATAGTGTACTTACCAATATTTCCCCCAATTGGCACTCTTCTGGCGCTTCTTCGGGTAACTTGTAACCAACCCGAAGCTTGACCATGAACACGAAGACTCTCCAGAAACAGTTCTCCCGCATTGGCGTGAAGTTTGTCGTAAAGTCCCATGAGGCCGTGACGCACTATGGTCGCTACGCTTCCTGGCGCAATCGGGTGCACGAGCCGGAGCTGCGGATCAACGGGCGGGAATGCGTGCTGGTCTATGAGGCCACGTTTCGCGATCACCTGGCGGTGGAAGTACTGGACATGCCCATAACCGAGCGCGTGCTGGCTTTGTCGTTGGCATGGTTCAACTCACGGCGTGTTTACCTTTGCCGCGTGGTGGAGGAGCAGGTGGAGGCGACGTTGCTCCCTGCGGATACAGCCAAGCCGATCGCCCACTACGTCCAGGAAATCGAACGTGCGATGGAACAGTTGAGTGAGCGGAAGCAAAGCAGGACGAAGCGCCAGCAGAAATGCGCGGCGCTTTCCTTCACTGCGGCATCGCAACGGACCGGGTTGAACGAGGGGCAGTATGAGGCCTATATCCGGATGGCCAATAGCTGCCGCAACACGAAATTTGTTCAGAAAAGTGGCCCCGTGGTTGCCGCTTACGGTACGGGCGACCACAACACCTACGAGATGGCGCTGCTTCGAATCGCCAAGCACCATCGCGAATGGCGTCAGGGCCCCGAAACCTGGCGTGCGCCGAGCCACAACGCGGCAAAATCCTTTTCCGCGCTGCTGGCGCACCTGTTCGTACGCTATGCGCCGCCTGCGTTTCTGGAGAGCGTGTGGTTTCGGGAGAAGGAGCATTGGATCCCATGCTACATTGAAGTTGCGCGGGGCGCGAACATCCGCCAGGTGAAGGCGCTCCAGTTTCCGCTGACGAAGAAGATGGCCCACTGCATGATGCAGGCACCCGACCGGTTCACGATGGAGGAGGCGATACGGTGGGGCCAGGTACACGGACTGGGCGGAAACGCGATATTTTACGGACATATCGTGGGCACGCGCATCCCGTCGCCGGATAAGTGCAATCCAAAAGGCCACGCCTTCTGGCAGACCGTGATGGCGTGGCTGCTAAAGCATCCCATGCTCGATCCGGGCCAGTATGGTCCGCTGATCGACTTCATCCGGCGGGAGAAACACCGGGACCCCGCGTACAAGGTGGCGGGACGTTCACCACAGGTCATGATTCGCGCCATGGAGCGCTGGCACCGGGACATCAACCAGTACCGGCACCGCAAGCTTCCGCCAACATGGGCGGGGCACAACCTGGACTGGTTTTGGACCCGAAAAGATCGCGAAGGCCAGGTGGAGGAATGGCGACTGGTGGAAATCACCACCGAGGAGCGCCTGCGGATGGAGGGCGTCGCCATGAAGCATTGCGTGTTCAGCTATGCCTGGGCGTGCGCGCGGGGCTCGATGGCCATCTTCTCGTTGCAGGAGAACGGCAAGCCGGTGCTGACGGTGGGATACACGCCGGGCACCCGAAAGATCGGTGAAGTTCGCGGCGCGTGCAACCGCATTCCGACGGCGGCGGAATGGGCCATCCTCCATCGGTGGGCGATGGCGAATCAGATTGGTTAGGATGATGGAATACACGGGACACACGGCCCGCGACGAAGCGGGCCGTGTCCCCGTTAGAAAGAAACAGAAAATGAGCACTAAACAGGAAGTGACGGTCCACATCGACGGCTCCCAAGGTGAAGGCGGCGGACAAGTGCTGCGCACGAGCCTCGCGCTGTCGATACTGACCGGGAAGCCCTTTGCCATGGAGCGAATTCGCGCGGGCCGGAAGAAGCCGGGCCTCGCGCGGCAGCACATGATGTGTGTGGAGGCGGCGGCGGCTATCAGCGGTGCCGAAGTTGAGGGCAATGGGCTTGGCTCGCAGTCGCTGCGCTTCCAGCCGGGCACCGTGCAACCGGGTGACTTTCACTTCGACATTGGGACGGCGGGCAGCACGACGCTGGTGCTCCAGACGGTGTTGATGCCGCTGTTGCTGGCGGAGGGGCCGTCGCGGCTCGTGCTCGAAGGGGGGACGCACAACCCGATGGCGCCACCTTTTGAGTTCTTGCGGGATACGTTTTTGCCGCAGTTGCGGGCCATGGGCGCTCAGGTGGAGATCCGTTGCGAGCGGCCTGGGTTTTATCCGGCCGGCGGCGGGCGCTTGTCGGTTGAGATATCGCCAGCGGGTGCGCTGGGTGCTTACAATTTGCTGGAGCGCGGTGCGCTGGTTGGCATTTCGGCGACCAGCCTGCTCTCGCTGCTGCCCGATGTGATCGCGGAACGGGAGCTGGCCGTGGTACGTCGGAAACTGAAGTTGCCGGGTGATGGGCAGATCGCGCGCATCGATTCCGCGAAAGGTCCGGGCAACGCGGTTCTGATTACGGTGGAGCACGAGCACATCGTTGAAGTGATCACCGCCATCGGCGAAAGATCGGTCTCTGCTGAACGTGTGGCGACGGGCGCGGCGCGGGAAGCGCAGGGCTACCTTCAACATGGCGCGCCGGTGGGCGAGCATCTGGCGGATCAGTTGCTGCTGCCGATGACCGTGGGCGGCGGCGGGCGCTTTCGCACCGGACCGCTGACGGAACATACGCGGACCAATATGCGGACGATTGAGGCTTTTGTGGACGCGAAGTTTGAGGCGACGCAGGTGGATGCGCACGTGTGGGAGATTGTGGTGACGCCATGAGCACGAACAGGCTGAAAGAATGGACTTCCCACAGATAAACACAGACCGGCACAGATGAAGAAAGAAGAAATGGAATGGATGAAACCCCCGTGAAATGCGGGTTCTCATTGAGGTGGCGTAGTCTTATCTGTGTGTATCTGAGTTCATCTGTGGGAAAACTCTTCAGCATTGGACCAAAGGATAAGTCGATCTGCCCGTTACAGGCGAGCAAATAGAAGTGCGCATACTCTCGCGGATTACGATGAGATAGGCCAGCGATGGCGGAACTCAGAAGAGGAAGAAACAATGAAATCACGGGATATTCTGGAACTCGGGGTACCGAGGGCCTTGTTGAAAGAGGCGCAGCTTGCCGTGCGGGCCGCGATCGCGGGCGGCATCAAGAAACGGGCGTTGCCCGGCTTCATTCGGTCGATTGTAGAAAATCCGGAAGGCCACCGCAGCGACCCGAAGTCCGCTGAACTGGCCGAGGCCCTGCTGCAGTACCGGGAGTCGAACCGCTTTGAAGCGCGGGATGAGCCCGCGCCTTGGCGTCAATGGGGCGATGACCTGGAGCCGCAGTCGGTGCAGCAGTTGCGCAATGCCTGCGACTTGCCGGTGGCGGTGCGCGGTGCGCTCATGCCGGATGCCCATCTAGGCTATGGACTACCCATCGGTGGTGTGCTGGGAACGCGGAATGCCGTTGTTCCCTATGCGGTGGGTGTGGATATCGCCTGCCGGGTGAAGCTGAGTGTGCTGGACATGCCCGTGGACAGCCTGGATACAAAGCAGGAACAGTTGAAAAACGTCCTCCTCCGCGAGACGCAATTCGGGATCGGTGCGAAGTTCGACAAACGCCGAGAACACGATGTGATGGACCGCGACTGGTCCGTAACCGTTATAACAGAACGCAACAAGGACAAGGCCTGGTCCCAGTTGGGTACGAGCGGTGGAGGCAATCATTTTGTGGAGTACGGCGTGTTCAGCGTTGGCGACGACTCGCTCGGGCTCCCGGCCGGGAAGTACCTGGCTATTCTGAGTCACAGTGGAAGTCGGGGCACCGGCGCATCGGTCTGCGACGAATACAGCAAGCGGGCCAAAGCGCGTCGCCCTCAACTGCCGAGCGAGTTGAAGAATCTCGCCTGGCTGGATCTCGACACGGAGGACGGGCAGGAGTACTGGGCGGCCATGAACCTTATGGGTGAGTATGCCGCCGCCAATCACGCGTGCATCCACCGCCACATGGTGTCGGCGCTGGGCGCGCGGGTGTTGCTGGATGTGGAGAATCACCACAACTTTGCCTGGAAAGAAGTACACGATGGCGAGGAGCTTATTGTACACCGCAAGGGTGCGACGCCCGCGGGCAAGGGTGTGCTAGGTATCATTCCCGGCTCCATGGCGACGCCCGCCTACGTAGTGCGCGGGCTGGGACATCCGGAATCGCTTAACAGCGCGGCCCATGGTGCGGGGCGGGTGATGAGCCGGACCCAGGCGGCGAAGACACTGAAATGGAAGGATGCCCACGCCTTTCTCGCGGAGCGGGGCGTGACCTTGCTGTCAGCGGGTATCGATGAAGTGCCCGCCGTCTACAAGGACATCCAGTCCGTGATGCGGGCCCAGGCGGACCTGGTGGAGCCTGTGGCACAATTCCAGCCGAAGCTGGTGCGCATGGCCAAGGATGGCCCCGCGGAAGACTGACCCTGCAAGCGAAGGATACGAAAAGGGCCTGCGCGACTTGAACGTCGCGCAGGCCCATTGAGCTTGTTCTGCGTGAACTATTCCCTGCGGAACCTGGTCCAGCCCGCCATCGTCAACGCGGCGATACCCAGCAGGAAGAAGTCACCCAATCGGGACTGGACTTTCCCAATCGTCCCGGTGACGGTAAAGTTGCATCCTTCGCCTTCACCCTCGCCTTCACCCTCGCCTTCACCTTCGCCCTCGCCTTCACCTTCACCTTCACCTTCACCTTCACCTTCACCTTCACCTTCACCTTCGCCTTCACCTTCACCTTCACCTTCACCTTCACCTTCGCCTTCGCCTTCACCGCCGTCCACTTGCTCCTCAAGCTCCACATCCGACAAAAATCCATCGTTGTCGGTGTCCAGCTCATTAAAGGTGACGCCGGACAAGCCTGGAAAGGCGCCCAGTGCCTCGTTAAACGAGAGCACGCCGTTGTCATCCGCGTCGAGCAGGTCGAAGAGATCCAGCAGCACTTCCAGAACCTCCTCGATTTCACCTTCGCCCTCCCCTTCACCGCCTTCTCCTCCCACGTCGATATAGCGGGACTTTATCTCGACATCGTCCAGGTCATCCAATCCCAGAATGCTCAGGGCTACGGTGTAGCGACCCGGTAATTCGTAGGTGTGGATAGGATTCTGATCGCTGCTGAAGGTGCCGTCCCCAAAGGACCAGAACCAACCCAATACGCCTTCGGCCCCACCCTGGGACAGGTCCGTGAACTGGACCGTCAGGGGTGCATCACCAGCGGTGATGTCCGCGACAAAATCGGCTATGAACGGGATTTCGCCTTCGCCTTCGCCTTCGCCTTCGCCTTCGCCTTCACCTTCGCCTTCGCCTTCACCTTCGCCTTCGCCTTCGCCTTCACCTTCACCTTCACCTTCACCTTCACCTTCACCTTCACCTTCACCTTCACCTTCACCTCCACCGTCAATTTTTTCTTCAAGTTCATCAAGCTGAAGGCGACCGTCAAAATTGGTGTCCATCACATAGAATACAAAAACATGCAAGTCTGCAAACGCGATCCTGGCCTCCACCAAACTTAAGGCACCAGTTTGGTTGGTATCCAGGGAACTGAACTCCTCCATCAGCGTCTCTACAATCGCGAGGGATTCTTCCTCCGTATATCCAAATAACTCGACCTCTTCCAGCTCCACGCTTTCGCTTTCATCGCTGTCGAAGGCATCGAGAATGGTCGCCAACTCTTCCGGCGAGCCACCCGTAATAAAAGACAATTCAAGCCCATCAAGGGAGCCGTTAGCATCCGCATCCAATATTTCAAAGAGGTCCAGCAAGTCAAGTTGCAAGAACAACAAGTCCCATTCACCCAGATCCAGCTCAATTAAATCCAGTGACTCGTTTTCATCGGCGTCAATAAGGCTGAAGTCGAGCTCAGACAGGTCCGGCAACAACGTCAGGGCCTCGTCGTAACTGATTCTTCCATCGAAATTTAGATCGACCTCTTCAAAAAACTCCAAGAGAAGTGAGCGAATCCCTTCACCTTCACCTTCACCTTCACCTTCACCTTCACCTTCACCTTCTCCTTCGCCTTCGCCTTCGCCTTCTCCTTCGCCTTCACCTTCACCTTCACCTTCACCTTCACCTTCACCCTCTCCTTCGCCTTCGCCTTCGCCTTCGCCTTCACCTTCACCTTCACCTTCACCATCTCCTTCGCCTTCACCCTCTCCTTCGCCTTCTCCTTCGCCTTCGCCTTCACCCTCTCCTTCGCCTTCACCCTCTCCTTCGCCCTCTCCTTCTCCTTCTCCTTCTCCTTCTCCTTCGCCTTCGCCTTCGCCTTCGCCTTCGCCTTCGCCTTCGCCTTCACCTTCACCTTCGCCCTCACCCTCACCCTTACTACTTCTTCTCCCTCGCCTTCACCTTCACCTTCACCTTCTCCTTCGCCTTCGCCTTCGCCTTCGCCTTCGCCTTCACCTTCACCTTCACCTTCACCTTCACCTTCACCTTCACCTTCACCTTCACCTTCACCTTCACCTTCACCTTCACCTTCGCCTTCGCCTTCGCCTTCGCCTTCGCCCTCGCCTTCGCCTTCGCCTTCGCCTTCGCCTTCGCCTTCGCCTTCACCCTCGCCTTCGCCTTCGCCTTCACCTTCGCCACCCGCGCCCGGAATCGCAGCGTTGGTCCACCCGATATCCTTCAGTGCGCCGATCTCAAAATCCGCGTACGTTCGCTTATTTACTGCGGGCGCTACGGCATGCTCCATCACTGCGCCACCGATGATGTTTCCGGTGTCCCAGTGCGAGAGGCTGCTGCCACTGAGGAACGGATTGGGTGCAAAGACGCCCGGCTTCACCCCGCCCTGGTCATACAGGGCAATCGCTTCCGCTCCGTCAAAGAACAGGTTGTTGCCCACGAGATCGCCCGCGGTTCCCACGAAGGTGGGTGTGGGACCGGAGAACATGTTCTCGTCGCTTCCATTCACCATCACGGTGTCCCAGCCCGAGTAGACGCCTGGAGCGATACCGGACACTCCCGAAGCATTCGACAGAGAGAGGATACCCAGGCCATGGGTGACTTCGTGCAGGAGGACTGTTTCGAGGTCAAAGTTGGAGCCTGCGGCCGGGTCCACCCCGGCGTGCCAGTCAAACCCAAAGTCCACGGTAATAAAGATCTCTTCGAAGCCTGCGAAGGGTTTGCTGCCCGAAGTCAAGCGGGTGTGGGCGGTGCCATTCTGAAATCCCTGGGCGGAGGAAAAGAGGGTGCCGGCCGAAGCGAGGAATCCACCGCCGTCGACCTGGGAATTATTTACAACAATGTCGAGGGTGCCCGGTTCGTTCAGGACAGTTGCCACGTACGTCAGCGCGGCCTCGAGGCTGGCTTGTCGGGCCGCGCCTTCCGTCACGTCATCAAAGCCAACATCGCTGTCGTCGATGATATCCTTATAATAGATATTGAAGGTGCTTCCATTGGGCGTGATGGTCTTGGTCGGGTCGCCCGGTGGAATCGTCTTCAGGCCAAGAGGCACGGCAACAATATCATGGGCCGAAACCCGGTAGATCATTTTCTGGGCCGGGGCCGATTGGGCCGGATAGAGGAGCAGTGCCGCCCCCAGAATCAACCACGAGTTCAGAAGCTTTCCCATGACGCTCTCCCTGTTGAATGGTCCATTAACGCGACTGATGGAGGAATCCCGCGCGAAGACCAATTGCCCTTCTTCGCGCAACTGCGCCGAATCCCCTTTGTCCCAATCCTTTCGGTTCGTCTCAGCGAAGAGCGCCGATCCGAATCAATGAAGCCCGTGGCCGGGTTGCCCCCGGCCACGGGTCAATTCGTCCACTACACTACGGCACCCTAGTTCATGCGACGTCCCATCGCGCTGAGACCGATCAGGGTGATGCCGGCCAGGCCCAGCAGGAAGAGGTCACCGAGCTTACCGCCAATGCCGCCCAGCACCGACTTGACATTCAGTGCGCAGCCTTCGCCTTCTCCTTCGCCCTCTCCTTCTCCTTCGCCCTCTCCTTCACCGCCGGCGGTGGCCGCCGCTTCGATCTCTGCCTCCGTTAGGAAGCCGTCGCTGTTCAGGTCGATCTCCGCGAAAGCGCCTGCACCCAGTCCGGGAATGGCTATCTCGGCTTCGATGAAGCTCAGGACTCCATCGTCATTGGTATCGATTGCATCCAGCGATACAAGCAACTCTTCGGCAATTTCTTCCACGGGTGTTTCGCCTTCGCCTTCGCCTTCACCTTCACCTTCACCTTCACCTTCACCTTCACCTTCACCTTCACCTTCACCTTCGCCTTCGCCTTCACCTTCGCCTTCGCCTTCACCTTCACCTTCACCTTCACCTTCACCTTCGCCTTCACCTTCACCTTCGCCACCACTGCCGGGAACCGCCGCATTTCCCCATCCCAGATCGACGAGCGCGCCGATTTCAAAATCGGCATACTCGCGACGGGTCACGCCCGCCGCCACGGCATGCTCCATCACCGCGCCACCCACGATGTTCCCAGTATCCCAGTGGGAAAGGCTGCTGCCATTCTCAAAGGGCTCGGGTGCATAGACGCCGGGGGCCACGCCGTGATCGTAGATCGTAAAGGCGCTCGAGCCTTCGAAGAAGAGGGCGTTGCTGGTGAGATCCGAAAGCGTTCCCTGGTAGACCGGTGGAGTTCCCGAAAAAAGGTTGGTACCTTCGTTGTCGACCATGAGGGAATCCCAGCGCGTGTAGATATTCCCGCCAAACTCCGAAAAACCGTTGCTGCCCGCGACACTGAGAATCCCGAGACCATGGGTAATTTCGTGGAGCAATACGGACTCAAAATCCAACTCCGAAAAACCGGCGTCGTTCGCTGTCAGGTTCCAATCGAATCCAAAATCGACGATAATCGAGATTTCTTCGTCATTCGGGAAAGGCTTCTCCCCGGTTGCGATTCGAGTGAATGCCGAGCCATTCTGAAAGGGATCTTCCTCATCGAAGCCTCCGAAGAAGGTGCCGGCCGTCGCCAGAAAGCCCCCGCCGTCGGTCTGCGAGTCCTGGATCAAAACATCCAGCGTGCCCTCAACGTTCAGCACGCTGGCGACGTAGGAAAGGGCTGACTGCAAGCGCGCACGGGCACTGGCACCCGTTGTCGTATCGTCGAATCCAAAATTGCTGTCATTGATTACGTCCAGGTACCACATGTTGTAGGTGAGCCCGTTCGCTTCGAAGGTCACCGTGGGCGCCATCAAAGGGGGAAGTGTCTTGGTGTCCGCCGAACGCTCTTCAACGCCGTGGGCGGTCACGAAATACTTCTCGCCTTGGGCCTCTGCGACGGAGGCGCCCAGCATCAAGGCTGCGGCGCAGGCCAAACCCGCGCGGCGCGCGGCTGATCGATTAAATAATTCGTTAAGTAAACGCATGGTTTTCTCCCAGCCCGCTTCGGGGCACAGTCCCTATTCACAATTGAATTGCCGGCCCTGCGCCGGCGCACTTATCCTGTCAAAATGCTGCTCTCACAACGAAGGGTTCCCTGGTCCCTGGCGCACTCCGATGCGCCTCATCAATGCCGACGCCAGAGCGACCAACACAATGAAGGCTCCCGCATCCGCATGGCGTTCGCGGTTGCCCGATTTTCCAAGCACGCAACCGCCGCCCGGCGCCGGATTGGAGTTGTCATAGCCCAGATCCACCAGCGCCCCAAGATCGGCGGGCGCATATTCCCGCTGGGTCGTGCCGAGTGTAATACTGTGGGTCATCACGGCACCGCCCACGAGGCGGGTCACATCCCAGTGGCTCAGGCTGCTCCCAGGCTGTATCGGATTGGGCGAAAATACCGGCACGCGGTCGCCCGTGTCATAGGCATCAAAGGCTTCCCCACCATCGAACTCGAGCGCACCGCCCGTCAGCGACAGGCCATTCCCCTGGAAGAGCGGCGGAATGGAATCGGTCAGAAGGAGTCGATCCAGATCGGCATCAAAGAGCAGGCTGTCGTACGTGGTGTAATTGTCATTCCCCAGGGCACTGGAGCCATCCGGCTCAATGACGGAGGCGAAGCCGAGACCGTGGGTCACCTCATGGAGCAGCACGCTGAAGAAATCGGGCTCAATCGGGCCAGGCAACGCCGCGGAGAAATTCCAAGGGAAGCCCAGATCGATTGTCATAGTAATTTCCGGAAATCCCACGAAGGGCTTGGTACCGGTGTCCAGGCGCTGGAAGGTGCTTCCCGGGTGGATTCCCCGTGTGCCGGGATAGAAAGTGCCCGCCGTGGCCAGGGCACCCGTGCCGTCGAACTCGCTCGCTTCCACCTGAATATCGAGTGCCCGATTCGTGAAGTTGAGTTCGCTGGCCACGTAGGACAGCACCGCTTCCAGGCGGGCTCGAAGGGCGGGCCCGGAAACGGGATCCGTGAACCCCACCCCACTGTCCGCGTAGGAAATGGTAAAGGTGATTCCATTGGCCGAGAACTGTTCCGTGAGGAATCCCTTGGCGAAAAACTGGGTCCGGTCGGAAGAATCGAATAGCAGATTCTCGCCGTGGGGCCGCACGAGTAGAATGGGCTCGGCCCATAACCGGGCGGGCGCGTACGTGGAGGCAAGAAGCAGCCCCAGCGCGAAAACCACGTGCCGATAGGATTGCCAGGGGCGGGTCATGAGGGTCTTTCACTGAGGTCAGTTGAATGGGGTCTCAAAAGGGCTGCGAGAAACAAAGTATCGAAAATCACTAAAGATGTCAACTTTTTACCGAATTGGGCTCCACATGCTTCAATGGTACCCGGAAAAGGGCCGTTTGTCACGTGCTATCCGCGCGGAAGTTTGCAGGGCGCGGGTGTGTTGCGGCTTTTCAACTCCTCTACCGGATGCGCTATGATGCAGCTTCATATCGTCTCACCATTACCGTTGGAAGGAATTTTCATGATACGCCGTCGATCACGTTGTAGCGAGGGCCACTTTTTGCGTGGCCGGATTGTCTTGGGTTTCGTTCTGTTCGCCCTGATCAGTTTGTTGGCCACCCCGGTGCAAGCCGCGGAAACGCTGGGCGAGCTGGCGGGCCGTGTACACCGGGACTACGAGGCCGCCTACGCCGCGAGCCCCTATGCCCCGCTATCGGCGAACTACTTTTCCCGCTTCTCCCGTGACCCCGGGGCTCGCCCCGTCGACGGAGAAACCGTGATCGACGGATCGTGGTCGCTGGTCATTCCCCCCCAGGCGGACAAAGTGACCGCCACCATGGCGGGGCACCTCCAGACCTTTCTCAAGGACGTCATGGGGCTCAATCTTCCCATCACTGAATCGGCCGCCCCCGGGGCCGCCGCGAAGCAAGTGATGCTGTCGCCCTTCGGAGGAGGAATCGCCGACAAGGCCGAGAGCTACTCGGTGCGGGTCGCCGCGGACCGGATTGCGGTTCAGGGCATCGACCCGGCCGGACTTCGGGATGGTATCGTGTGGCTGGTGGATCAGATGGCCTTCCGCGAAGCGCCTTTCCTCATGGAAGGCGCCCGCGATGCCGCGCCCCGGCTGCGTGTGCGGCTTGGTGCGACGCCGAAGAACGGCACCTTCCGCGAACTGATCTTTTCGGGGTATAACGCGGTCTTTGCGGCCGGTGGCAACCTCCATTCGCTTTCGAAATCTGAGTTGATCCCGGAGTTGAAAGAACGCCAGGCACCGGGCATTATCGAAGCCGGCGCGACGGCGGTGGCCGCGGCCAAGGAACTGGGGCTGAAGACGTACGCCTTCCTGGGCACCCGCGAAAAGTACGCCGAAGATCATCCCGTTTTTCTGGCGCACCCCGACATGCGGGGCGCGCGGACGTGGAAGGCGGATGGCGAGTTTGTGCTGTGTACGGAGCATCCCGTGGTGAAGGAGTATCTGCGCGAGAGCATGATCGATCTCTTCGAGGGAACGCCCGGCCTGGACGGCGTTGTGGTAATCATCGGCGGGGAGAGCTTCTACCACTGCTTCATGCGCCCCTTTGGCGTGGAAAAGGGTCACACAAATTGCGCGCGCTGCGAAGCGATTGGCGCGGACACGGTCGTGGCCAATTTGTGCAACCTGATGGCCGAGGCGGCGCGGACGGTGAATCCCGATGCCGAGATCATCGCGTGGCCCTATTCGGCGGAGCATGTGTGGTCGCTGGATAAGAACCAGGCCCCCTTCATTGCTCAATTGAAGCCCGGAACGGGTATTTTCACGGAAATAGAGAAAGACGCCTACGTCCAGAAAGAGGACGGCGTCAACAAGCACCTGTGGGATTACAGCATAGACCTGATCGGCCCGAGCGAGCGGGCCGCGGCCCAGATCGCCGCGTGCAAGGCCGTGGGGATTCCCGCCTATCTCAAGAGCGAGCCCGAACTGGGCTTTGAGGCACCGCGCCTCCCCCACGTTCCCTGCATGGATCGCTGGGTAGACCGCGCGGAGGCCCTGGCCACTTGCGGGGCCGATGGGGCCTGGGTCTTCCCGGCCTTCCGCCCCAACTTCGGTACGAGCGCCTCGGAAGTCAACAAGTACCTCTGGTGGGACGAGGGTTTGGACCACGACGCCCTGCTGGAGAAGTTTGCCGCGCGGCTCGCGGGTAAAGAAGCGGGGCCGCACCTGCGCACGGCGTGGAAGGCGGTGTCCGATGCGATCCCGTGGTCGCCGGAGATTCCGAGCTATTACAAAGGACCTTACTACCTCGGACCGGCCCACCCCATGTGCGCGGATCCCAAAGCGGAACTGCCCGAGCTGTTCGACGGCTACTACCTCTTCCTCGCGGAAATTGCCGATGCGGAGGGCATGAAGAAGCTGCCGACCTATGAAAAGAACCCCACGGGCAATGTCCCCGTGTTTGCACGTTTCTATCGGGAGATGGAGAAATACCTCAAACAGGCCGTGGACGCGATGGATGCGGCGCGCCCGCTGGTGGACGAGCGCCACAAGCTCACTTTCGACGCGGAAGACTCCCCCATCCGCTGGTTCTACCACACGGCGCGCACCGAGGCGAACTTCTACGAGAGTTGCCAGCTTCGCGACAAGCTGTGGGCGGCGGTGGACGCGCCGGAGAAGGATCTGGAGGCGCTGAAAAAGGACTATGAACGCTGGCGGGTCGTGCTCCAGGATGAGCTGGAGAATGCACGTGCCTCTCAGCCGGTGATGGCGGGCGACGTTCGGCTGGACTTTTATTTCGGCGGCGACCATACCTTTTCGCACGGCACGGAGATGATTGCTGCGAAAATAGAGCTGCTAACGAGCGAGTTGCTGAAGACACTTCCCGACCTGGCCGCAAAGCTGGGACTTGATGTTCCGCCGCCTTCGCAAGCGGATCTCGCGATCAGCATGCGCCAATTGGTTCCCGCCATGTTTCCAGATTTACCCACCCACGTGCGTGAGCATCTGGCATCCGGCGGATACACGGTCCCGCAGATACATCCCGGGTTCACGCATGTATGGCCGAACGTAACGAATGTTATATCGGGCGACTTTCTCGTGAGCGGCCAACAGGACTGGGCCGTACTTGGACTGAAAGATGTGGCCACTGAAGTCCTAGTCTTTCCTGGAGGTCGGACGGATGACGTCATCTCGCTTCGAAAGCAAGATTCAGGTGCGTCGGTGGAAGGCGATATGGTGGTGTCGAATTATGCGATTACAGTTGCCGACAAGAAGTACATCTGGGAGCGATACGAGGCCTATGGAGGTCCTGAGCCGCCGGAGATTACGCACGACGCGGTCAATTTCCACCATGTGGAAAAGGCGTCGACAGTATTCTACTTCCATGAGGATGAGTGGATACGGTTGCAGGGAGCCGATTAGGTGGTGGATAGAATCTGAAGCAAACCGCTTCCACTGCATGTTATGCGGTCTCGACTACAATTTCTGCCGACCTTCCAGCCACGCGGCCAGATTATTCGCTCCGCTCCGCCGGGCGGCCTCGATTGGAATCAGATTGTCGTGGCCGATCCAGTTCAGTTCCGCGCCCTTTTCGAGAAGAAACTCCGCCGTTTCGCGCTGTCCCCCGTGGCAAGCGCACCAGAAGGCATTCGTGATTTCCTCCTGATTGGGCGCGGTGTTGCCTTCGAATCCGTCCGCGACCCGCTCCATAAGTCCCAGTGCTGCAGCCTGCCAGAGGGTGGCCTCCGCGCCACGTTCGATGAGGCGGCGCGCGGCATTCCACTGGGCGAAGGCCACGGCGTCGGCCAGGGGCGTTCCCCCGCCAATCACCGCACCCCGCGCCTCAATGTCCGCGCCGTGATCCAGCAGAGCATCCAGCACCGCCACATCATCGCAGCTTGCCGCCCAGTGAAGGGGTGTTTCATTGTGACTTCCGACAAATCGAGCGTTCACGTCCGCCCCGGCTTCGACGAGCAGCGCGACCATCGCGGCGCCGTTCACAAAATTGCCCGGCCAGTCGGTCAGCACGTGCAGGAGCGACCGACCCGCCGTCGAACAGCCTGTAGAGGGCGCATCCACGATCAGGGACCGTGCCAGCTCTGGATTTCTGGCAAGCAGAGTCGCAAGCGCCGCCGTGTGACCCTCACGGATAGCATGCACGACTTCAGCGGCCAGCGCCGTATCGGCCCGCAATTCGAGCATGGTGCCTCCCGCCCCTGCGCTCTTTACGGCCGCGCCTGGGGCATGCGGCGCGGTTCACGGGCCTTGAGGCGCTTACGAAGGCGTTTCTTCCGGCGGGTCGCGGCACTACCTTTACGTAATGAGGGCCTTCTGGTCATGATGGATGCCATGGTTCTCTCCTTCGTGGCCGCGTTGCGCGGCCTGTGTGGGTGTCCATTGTACCTGTCCGGCGGCGGCGATAGATAGCGGACCGCGCAGGCGCTTTCTGCAACGCGGTCCTTATGCCTGTCGGCGTGATGTATCGACTGCGTCTGGACCTCGTGTCAATTCGCATGCGGCATGCTTACTTCCCTTTTACCTTCCGCTTGCCAAAACTCCTCCAGCGTCGGCTACCATCGGCCCAGAAACGTCCCCTACCCCCGCCGTCAGCGCAGTGCGCTGAGACGCCTTCCTGGCCCAGCCCTTAACAGGAGTTGATATTTGAACAACGAATCATGGGCAGCCGGGGCGCCCCCCGAACGCATCTCCACAATTTCCGTCTCCTATTCGCAGACCCTGGAGCGGGTACCACAAGGCCCACAGATTCTGCCGTCCCCCGAAAGGGCGCCGACAGCGGGCGGGGCCTCCCTGTGCCAGTCGACGCGCCATGAAGCCTTCTTGAATCAGAAGATCTTCGCCAACCTGGACATGCTGAGGGGCGCGGCCATCCTGGCCGTTGTGTTTCACCACGCGGGAACCCTGGAATCGGGCTGGCTGGCGGTGCTGCACGCCAACTGCAGGCACGGCGTATCCCTGTTCTTCGCCCTCAGTGGTTTCCTGATATGCAGCCTGTTGCTTCGCGAAGAGCGCCGCAATGGCCACGTGCGTCTTAAGGACTTCTACATCCGGCGCAGCCTGCGCCTCTTTCCGCTCTACTATGGGATGCTGGCCGTCTACTGTGTACTCGTCTTCGGCCTTGGCCTGTTCTCGCCGGAGAACCGTCTCATTTTCAAAGAGCGACTACCCTACAACGTACTTTATCTGAGTAATTTCTTGCCGATCACGGGCCCCTTCTTCTTCGCTTGGTCCCTCGCCATTGAAGAACAGTTCTACCTGATCTTCGGCCAGTTGTTTCGCTGGGCCCGGCGGTCGTGGCTGGTGGGACTCATCGTCCTGCTGGTCCTGGTGAAGCCGTTGATGAATTTGGCAGGGTGGCTGGATACGACCCATCTTGGGTTGCGTATCCTATTCAGCTACAGCGAGCCACTGCTCTTGGGCGTGCTCGGCGGCTTTGCCTTGCACAAACGGGGATGGTTCAATACGGCCAAAGTACTAGGCCATCCCCGCATGTTGGGCGGCCTGGCTGCGGCGCTCCTGCTGATGCTGTGTACCGTGCCGCTGCATGACAAAAGCGGCCTCGCGTCCCAGGCGCTCTATATATTGATGACGTTCATTGTCATGGGATGCGCGATCCGGCCCGCCATTCCTGTTCCGGGCTATGCTGCGCTGGCCCACATTGGTGTGGTGTGCTACGGCATCTACCTCATGCACATGCTCGTGATCATGGCGGTCCAGCGGGTGATCACTGATAATCTCTACCTCACTTTCGTACTCTCCGTCATTGTCGTGACGGCTGTCGCAAGCCTGGTGTACCGCTACTTCGAAAGCCCAATACTCCGCTACAAGAAGCATTTCTCCCACGCATGAGACGGGCGCTGTGGCGTTGGCCTCAAACAGCGCTCCGCCACGATGACCTCGTTGTTGAGACCGGTCTCAATGGCGGCGAAGGCATCGCGGCACCCCTGGGGCACGGGCGACTTGTCACATTCCCGCGACGCCCCGAGGCTGTCGGCTGCGAGTAAGGATACGATTGCCGGGAGATCGTCCTCGCGGGCGAAACGTATGCTGGGGGTATCGGACATCTCGATCCTTTCTATTTTCCAGACTCGAGACTACTATACCCGTCGCGTGAAGGCCGCTCCTCTACAGAAGAACAACATCGCCACCCCCAACAAGGCGACATCTCCAAACGTAGCCTTCTCTCCGACATGACTGTCTGCCTTGCTCAAGTTGCATCCGCCTTCACCTTCACCTTCACCTTCACCTTCACCTTCACCTTCACCTTCACCTTCACCTTCACCTTCACCTTCGCCTTCGCCTTCGCCTTCGCCTTCGCCTTCGCCTTCGCCTTCGCCTTCGCCTTCGCCCGGCTCAATCGGGGCCGCTTCATGCCTCGAAACGTAGATGGTGTAGCCGCCTTCTGGCGCTGTCAAGAGCACCGTTTCCTCGCCGGGATCGAACTCCGCCGTACCGTGCAACTCTCCCAGGGTGTAGAGATTTGATGCGGCATCCACCGCCGCACTATTCAGCAAGTCACCGAAACCGCCCGCCCAAACATAGTCACCCCCAGAATCTAGCACCAGCACGTAACTTCCAGCAACATCCAGCGTCACCGCGCCGGAACCTGTCTCAAACTCCGGGAAGTCACTCAACTGTCCCGCCAGGTAAACCTTGTCGACGGAATCAATGGATACATCCATGATGGCGCCACTGGTCGCCCGTGCCCAGATTAGCTCGCCCGCAGGACTTAATTTCTGCACGAAGGTTGAAGGCACCTCCGGGGCAGTCAACAGGTAGGTGCCCGGCCCTGGGTCGAGATCCGCTGTACCGGCAAAATCGCCTGCCACGATGACATTGCCGTGGCTATCTATGGCGAGATCGTAACCGATGTCCTGCCAGCCCTGGTGGTCAAAATCCAGTGGATAGGCCCACCGGAAATTTCCATTGGAGTCCAGTGCCTGTACGAACCGGTCTACATTACCTATTCCAATAAACTCCGCTGTCCCGGCTCCTGGATCAAAGTCCACTGTACCTGAAAAATCGCCCATGGCGCATACGTTGCCCGATCGATCCACGGCGATGCGAAGCCCGTTTGAAGAACCCGTCCCTTCGGCCACCCGAACCCACGCAGTATCGCCTTCCGGCGAAAGCTTGTGTATGAAGGTGTCCCCGAAGTCTCCAGGCTCAATTTCTGGTGGAGTCGTGTCGTCGGAGAAAATCAAAGCTCCCTCGACCACGCCGGTGGTGTAGATATTCCCGAGTGCATCGAGCGCGACATCAAAGCCATACGTGAGGCCCGAGGCCCCATAGGCGGTCCGCGCCCAGACAAAGTCTCCCCGCGGATCCAGCTTCAAAATATAGTAAGCCAGTCCATTTACCGAATCCCGCTCGTAGACCCCTACTCCCGGATCGAAATCAACTATGCCAAAAAACTCACCCGTTACGTACACATTCCCGCCCCGATCAACAGCGACTCCTCTACCGAAGTTAAACTGATCTCCCCGGAATATGCGTGCCCATTGCAGGTTAGCCTGGCCGTCAAACTTGCACACATAGGTCGACTCAGAACCTAGTGCGTCCAATACCATTGACCCAGAGCCAGGATCGAAATCAAGCGATCCCCTTATTGCGCCCGTAAAATAGACGTTACCCGAATCATCAACTTCTATCGTCACACCGTAGAGCGCCTCTTCGTCCGATAGCAGTGTTGCGTAGTCAAATACCCGACCGACCTGACCTTCACCTTCACCTTCACCTTCACCTTCACCTTCACCTTCGCCTTCACCTTCACCTTCACCTTCGCCTTCGCCTTCGCCTTCTCCTTCTCCTTCTCCTTCTCCTTCTCCTTCTCCTTCTCCTTCTCCTTCTCCTTCTCCTTCTCCTTCTCCCTCGCCCTCGCCTTCACCTTCACCCTCACCCTCACCCTCACCCTCACCCTCACCCTCGCCTTCGCCTTCGCCTTCGCCTTCACCCTCACCCTCACCCTCGCCCTCGCCTTCGCCTTCACCCTCGCCACCTGTGCCGCAATTGTCGCGCACCGTAACCGTACGCACCGCTGAGGCGGAATTGCCGCTCAAGTCGACGGCCTGATATTCAATTTCGTATTCACCGGGGACACGGGTGTTCACTACGCCGGAGAAGGTAATCTCCACGGCACCGTCCACGGCGTCTACCGCCGTTGCGCCGGGATCCACGTAGCTCGTATCCCCGCAATCCACGGTGTTGGCCGCATCCGTATTATCCAGTACGGTGACGATTGGTGGCGTGCCATCCACGACGGTTACCGTCCGAATGACCGGGTTGGCGGTATTGCCGGCCCGGTCTGTGGCGGTGTGGACGATGTCGAAAGTCGTGCCCAGGGCGGCACCGGGATTCACCGTTTCGCCCGAGACGTCGACCGGGAGATCCCCATCGAGCGTATCACTGGCCGTCGCTCCGGGGTCAACCCAGGTGCCGAACTGGGCCACGGAGTCTACTTCGGGCTGATTGAGGGTTACAACGGGCAGGCGATTGTCCATCAACACGGGTGTGCTCGTGACGGTGGCCGCCAGCGGGGTGTCGTCAAGCGCGGCAATGTCCGATGTGAGGTCGACGGAGAGGGTGAAGGTTCCATTGCCACCAATGCCCTGGACGGAAACAAGATAGGACGTGGGACCTTCCGTGATTACGGTGTTGAGGTTGCTGGTCCCATTGTGGTCCAGGTCCACGTCGACGGCGGAATCAAAGCCCTTGACGGCTTCGCTGAAGGTGACGCGAAAATCGACGGCAAAGTCGTTGGTTGGACTGGTGATGTCGTGGGTGATGCTCACCACAGTGGGAGCGGGGTCGCCCTTGCTCTGCTCGGCGCCGGAGCGCTGGGAATGGAGCAGCAGGGGGAGCAGCAGACACAGGACCCGGCAGAAACTCGATAATTTGATGGTGTGGGAAAACTGGAAGCGTTGAAAAAACACTGCCTTGAAAAAACTGCGCATGGATTGCCCCTTGCCGAATTTACCCGCGCCGGATTGTGAGCGGGCTGCCCTATTGCCGTATACCGTGCAGGAAAAACCGCCGCGTTAGGCTGTCGCGAAGGTCTGGTCCTGCTGTCCACTTGATTATAACGCCCAAGCCCCGGACCGTCAAGCGGTGTCCCCGCAGGGTGAGATGGCCGGGTATCCGAATTCCGACTATATCCGCCGGTCGATACGGCCCCAGCCGAGCAGAATGGACACGGTCAGTCCGATCAGGAATATCGATGCCGCAGAATCCGCAGACGCACCTCCATCCAGATATTTGGAGGCGTTGCATCCAGCCTCACCCTCACCCTCGCCCTCCCCTTCCACGGCTGCGGCGGACATGGGTATCGTCAGGGAGAGTAATTCGCCAGCGCGAACTTCCACAGTGCTCGACTTCTCCGCGTAGCCGGGTGCGCGGATCGTGAGGGTGTATTGGTTTTCGCCGATGGCCGGAAAGGCGTAGATACCGTCAATATTGTTCGTCACTTCATTCAGCGGGCTGATGGTAAGCATGACGCCCGCCGACTTGATTCGCGCCTGATCCGTATCGTCCCACACGGTGCAAAAGAGCGACGCCGCCAGGATGGCGGAACTCTGGGATAGAATGGGCACAAAGACCGCCGGGCCGGAAATGCGGGCGGGCACCTCACCTTCCTCGCCGACGCCCCAGTAGTTGGTTTGCATGATAAGGGACTCATCGCGCTCATTAATTACGGCGAATCCCTCAATGGTATCGAGGAAGTCGTTCCAGCCATTCTCAGGATCACTTTGATCGCCGATGGTTCCGATGGTGGCGTCCAGAGCGTTGTTGGCGCGAATGATGATGCCCGCGCCGGGGCTGGCGGGCTCGCCAAACTGGGCTGGAATATTGCCGAAGGTGCAACGGCGGATGGCCGGAATCTCACCGCCGATATCGATGCCGACGCCCACGCTGCTGAAGCTGCATGCGTCGATGACGGAGTCCAGGGGCACGGCATTGCCGTCGACCAGAATCGCGGTCACATCCCGCGCGGGCGTTCCGATGAAATCGACCTCCAGGAGGAGCATAGCGACATCGTTCATTTCGAGCATGTGGGACGCACCCTCCGCCGGAATGACCGTGAGACTGCGCAGGGCGCTTCTCTGGGCACCCACAACGGTGCCCTGTAGGACCACGTCGCTGTCGGTCGCGCCGGTAATGCTCACGCCTTCCTCCAGCAAAAGATCTTCCACATAGGTGCCCGTCTGAACTACGATGCGGGTGGAATCCCCGCCGAGCAGGGCGGCCTGATCGAGGGCGAAGCTGATGGTCCGCCAGGGCGCGGCCTCGGTGCCGTTCCCGGTTTCATCATTTCCGTCCGTGGCCACAAAGAGGGTGCTGTCCGGGCTGTTGGCGTCCGTGGGGTCGCTGTTGACCAGGAACTCGGCAAGATTAGAAAGGTCATCGAAGTCCACATCGTCCGCCGCGTCATCGAACAGTGGGTTAAGGCCGTACCGTAACTCAAAGCTGTCCGCAATGCCGTCGCTGTCCGTGTCCGTGGTCGCGTCGCTCGTTCCAATGCAATCTTCCACGCACGTGCTGAGCCCGTCGCCGTCCCCATCAACGCCTTCGCCCGCGCATTGCTCCACGCAGGTTTCGCCCTCGCCTTCACCTTCACCCTCGCCCCCCGGGCTGAACTGGATCGAAAGTTCTTGAACCTCCCCGACGGGATTTCCCAATCCATCGGTTACGGAGCCGGGGAGGAGCGCCACGAGGACCTCGCCCGCCGAGGCGGGCACCAGGGTCGCCGCGTAATTCAATCCGTCGCCCTGCAGATCGGCGACCACGCCGTTTTCAACGGTCAGATCCTCCAGAGAGAAGCCGGTAACGGACTCGTCGAAGGTGATAACGATCGGAATCGCGGTCTGGCTCGTTGGACTGATTACCGTCGTGGAAATTGACGCCTGGGGCGGTGTTCTGTCCAAGGTATAGGCTTCGCTGGAATCGAGACCGGCCACCAGCGCGTTGCCCGCGTGATCGAGAATGGTCCCGTCGTTTTCCAGGAGGACGGCAATGCTGCCGTCACCGGTTCCGGTGGAGACACTCAACACATACTGCATTCCCTCTCCCGCGACATCCAGGGATAGGGGCGTTGCGCCAATCACCTTGCTGTCGGGGATAGACGGCTCCTGGGGCACACCATCCACCACCAGGAGGAAGTCGCCCCGGTCGACGCCCGTTACCGCCTCATCGAAAGTGAGTGTGAAACCAATCAGCGCTTCGCGGGTGGGTGATGCATCGTTCAAAATGAGACCGACCGGTGCCGGTGCCTGGGTATCCACCGTCAGTTCATCCGACGTGATATCGACGCCCGCATTTCCGGCCGCATCGACGGCGCTCACGGCCACGTCGTAGATACCATCCGGCAATGGGTCGGTCGCCTCCAGGACCCAGGCGTTCCCGGTAACCAGGGGGGCGTAGAGCACGCCATTGACCGTAAGGGAAATCGATACGATTTCAGAGGAATCCTCCACCGAACCCGACAGGCCGGGGGTGGCACTATTGACGACCCGTGTATCCACCGTGACGACCGGGGCGGTGGCGTCGATCGTGAGCGCGCCTGAAAACGTTGCGCTGCTCGGCGTGGACGCGCTATTGAGTGCATTGAGCACGACGTCATAGATACCTTCGGCCAGGGGCACAGAGATATCCACCGTCCACGTTCCGTCGCCGAGCGTGGCCGTGTAGGTATCATCGCCCGCAGTCACTTCCACCGCGTTGACGCCCAGCGCATCCTCCGACGTGCCCTGGAGTTGGGGCGTGGTGTCGCTGGTCGTGAGCGGATCAAAGCCCAACAGCGTGGATGCCGTGCTGACGAGCAATTCGTCCGTGCTGGTATCCGCCGCAGCATTCCCGGCGGCGTCCGTGGCAGTCGCGGTGACGTCGTAGGTGCCATCGGCCAGCGGCTCCGCTATCTGGACCGACCAGGTGCCGTTCGAGACCGCAGCGGGAAGCGTCTGCCCACCCGCACTTACCTCGACGGTGATCTCATTCAGATCGCTCACCGCCCCTGTCAGCAGGGGGGTCGTGTCAGAAGTGGCCAGCGCGTCAACGGAAACCAGCGGGGCAAGGGTGTCGATGCTGAGCACATCACTTGCGACGACGGTCACCGCATTTCCCGCAGGATCTTCCAACGCGAGGGACACACTGTAGAGTCCATCGGCCAGAACGGGGTCAATCGTGTTGTCGGGCAGGCTCCAGGTCGAATCTCCGTTGTTCACGACGGGGAACAGCGTCTCGCCTCCTACGCCTACGAAGATCGTAGCTTCGGAATCGTCCACCGTGCCGCTCAGCGCGGGGGTCCCATCCTTCGTCACGAGCGCATCCACCGTCCCCGTGGGGGCCGTATTGTCCACTACAAAAGAGACGCTGGGTCCCGCCGCATCGGATAAGTTGCCTGCCCCGTCCAGCGCGGTGCCGGCGGCGATGGAGATGCCCAGGGTGCCGTCGCCGGTGATCGCGTCGATGGTCACGGTGGGCGTAGCGCTGGAAGCATCGATTGCGGTAACCGTGCCCGAGGCCGAGCCGGTGACATTGAGGCTTATCGATTCCGGGAGTAAAGCTACCGTGTCCGCGCCACTGTAGGTCAGCGGAAAGCTCACCGGACCACCCGACGTGAGCGCCGAGGTTGGCGCGCCGATAATCAAGACCGGTGGGGAATTGTCGACCGCAACGGCCTCGCCTGGGCCGACAGCCACGCTCGAATTGCCCGCCAGATCCGTAGCGATAGCCCCGGCAATCGCAATTGCGAGACTACCATCGCCCGTCACGTTGTCCAGCGTCACCGTGGGCGTGCTCGTGTTGCCATCCGCAATCGAGATGCTGGCGCTGGCCGTACCCGTCGCGTTGAGGGCAATGGCCGCCACCGTCAGGTTCACCGTGTCCGCGCCACTGACGGTGACTGAGTAGTCGACGGGTCCCGAGGCGGTTAGCGACGTGGAAGGCGCGGCGATAGCGACTACGGGGGCGGTGTTATCTACGGTGAAGGTCGCGGCGGGGCCTGCCGCAGGAACCAAATTGCCCACACTGTCCTGCGCGGTGCCGCTGTCGATACTGATTCCCACGGTGCCATCCCCCGTGATGTCGCTGATGGTTACCGTCGGGGTGCTGGTGGTGCCGTTCGTCACGGAAACCGACCCCGTCGTGGTTCCCGTCGTGTTCAGCGTGATCGCGTCCGGCGTCAGGTTGATGGAATCTGCACCGTCATAAGTCACGATGTAGCTCACGGGACCAACCGTCGTCAGGGATACATCGGGTGCGCCAATGGCTAGGGTCGGCTCGTTGTTGTCCACCGCGAAGGTCGCACTGGGACCCGCACCCGGAGCATCGTTGCCCGCCGTGTCCGTCGCCGTGCCGCCTTCGATACTAATCCCCAGAACGCCATCGCCGGTGATATTGCTGATCGTTACAGTGGGCGTGCTGCTTGATCCGTCTGTGACCGACACCATGCCCGTCGCCGTACCCGTGGCATTCAGTGTGACCGCGCCCGACGTCAGATTGACGGTATCCGCCCCCGCGTAGGTCACGAGAAAACTCACGGGCCCACCGGTCGTCTGGGAAGCGTCCGGCGAGCCAAAGGAGAGGGTTGGCGCTGTATTGTCTACCGTGAAGGTCGCACTCGGGCCAGCGCCTGCGGCCGTGTTACCCGCAGCGTCTGATGCTGTCCCACCGCCGATACTGATTCCCATGCTGCCGTTGCCCGTAATGCCGCTAATCGTCACTATCGGTGTGCTGGCCGTCCCGTTGCTGACCGAAACCGTGCCGGTCGCGGTACCCGTCATGTTCAATGAGACCGCGCCGGAAGTCAGGTTGACAGAGCTGGCGCCGCTATAGGTCACCGCGTAGGTCACCGGGCCGCCCTTGGTCAACGAGACACTCGGCGTGCCGACGGAGAGGGTCGGGGCCGTATTGTCCACGGTGAAGGTGGCGCTCGGGCCAGCGCCTGCGGCGGTGTTACCGGCGGCGTCTGAGGCCGTTCCCGTGCCAATGCTGATTCCCAGCGTGCCATTCCCCGTGATACTGCTGATGACCACCGTCGGGGCGCTGGTTGTTCCATTCGTAACGGAAACCGAACCCGTCGCCGTACCCGTCGTGTTCAGCGTGATCGCGCCGGAGGTCAAGTTGACGGAACTGGCGCCACTGTAGGTCACCGCGTAGGTCACCGGGCCGCCTTTCGTCAAAGAGACGCTCGGCGAAGCAATGGAAAGGGTCGGGGCCGTATTGTCTACGGTGAAGGTCGTGCTCGGCCCCGCGCCTGCCGCACTGTTTCCTGCCGTGTCGGAAGCGGTGCCGGCTCCGATGCTGATCCTCAGCGTGCCGGTCCCGGTGATACTGCTGATCCGTACCGTCGGGGTGCTCGTCGTGCCATTGGTTACGGAAACCGTACCGGTCGCCGTACCCGTCGTGTTCAGCGTTATCGCACCGGCGGTCAGGTTGACGGAATTCGCGCCGCTGTAGGTCACGGCGTAGGTCACCGGTCCGCTCCGGGTCAGCGAGATACTCGCTGAAGCGATAGAGAGCGTCGGGGCGGTATTGTCTACCGTGAACGTCGCGCTCGGCCCCGCTCCGGAAGCACTGTTCCCCGCGGTGTCCGATGCCGTTCCGGTGCCAATGGTAATACCGAGGGTGCCATTCCCCGTGATACTGCTGATAGTAACCGTCGGTGTGCTCGTCGTTCCGTTGCTGACCGATATCGTGCCGGTTGCGGTTCCGGTCGTGTTCAACGTGATCGCACCGGAGGTCAGGTTGACGGAATTCGCGCCGCTGTAGGTCACCGGAAAGGTGACAGGACCATCATTGGTCAGTGAGGCGCTGGGCGCGCCAATCGACAGAGTGGGCGCCGTGTTGTCGATCGCAACCGGGTTGCTGGTGATGCTGGAATCGAGAAGATTTCCGGAGGAATCCACGATCCCCGTTGCGGTCGAAACGGCCAAGGTGAATGACCCGTTGCCGGACACGCCGGTCACAGAAACGCTGTACACCACGGGGCCCCCGGAGACACTGGCACCCGTATGGGCGGTCCCGGAATGCGCCAACACCAGATCCGCCAGCGCATCAAACGCCAGCACCGGCTCGCTGAAGGTTACCGTGAAGCCAATGGCGTCCGCGTTGGTCGGGCCGGTCGTGGCGGGCACAATGCTGGTCACGGTCGGAACCAAATCCTGCTCCAACTGGTACACAAAAATATCCGTGCTGTTTCCGGCGCTTGCGAGGCTCACGACGCCCGCGCCTGGATCGAAGTCGACCGTGATCGAGAAAATGCCCGTGGTGACGACGCTGTCGGCCGCACTGGTGGCGATGCTACGCCCTTCGTCGACGCCGCCGTTCCCGTAGGCATTGACCCAGTTGAAGCCGCCCGAGCTGTCCATGCTCTGGAGAAAAATATCGGACACGCCAAGACTGGTGCGCTGCTCCGCGCCGCCGTCAAAAGACGCGGTGGATTGGAAAGCGCCGATGGTATAGGGATTTCCCGCAGCATCGACGGCCACATCGTAGCCCGTATCGGTTGCGGTTCCGCCCATGGTGCGGACCCACAGGAAAGCGCCGGAGGCGTCGAACTTCTGCAGATAAATATCCGAGCCGCCGGCACTCGTTGCACTGACCACACCCGCGCCGGGGTCAAAATCCGGCGTCCCCTGGAAGGAGCCGACGACGTACACATTGCCGGAGCCATCCACATCGGCCCCATAGGCCACTTCGTTAAGATTACTGCCCATGTTTCGGGCCCAGGCCATAATGCCGTTTTCATCCAGCTTGACGATATAGGCGTCGGTTGCGCCGCCACTGGTCAGGGTGGTGGTGCCGCTGCCGGGCTCGAAATCCACCCCGCCCTGGAAGGACCCGGCGAGGTAGACGTTGTCACTGGCGTCGACACCGATATGGGTAGCCAGTTCGATGGCGACGCCACCCAGGCCGTCCGCCCAGAGGAGCGACTTGCCGGAGGTCAGCTTCTGCACAAAAAGATCGCTCAAACCCTTGCTGGTGACGCTCTGGGTAGCCGCGCCGGGATCCAGATCCACGGTGCCGTTGTAGGTCCCCGTGACCAGCACCGCGCCGGCGCTGTCCACGGCGATACTGGTGCCCAGATCCGCGCCCGTGGCTCCCAGGGTGTAGCCCCAGACGAAGCCCCCGCTCGCGTTCAGTTTCACCACGAAAGCGTCGCTTGAACCCGCGGCCGTGGCCGAGGAGACGCCGGCACCGGGATTGAGGTCCATCGTCCCGGAAAAGTAGCCCGTCAGGTAGACATTTCCGGTGGCATCGACGGCGATGCCGAGTCCTCCATCGCTCTCCAGCCCTCCGAGGGCGAGGGCCCATTCGAGGTTCCCGTCCAAATCCAGCTTCTGAACGAAGGCGTCCTCCCGGCCCGCGCTGGTCACGTCGAACACGCCTGCGCCCGGATCGAAATCGATTACACCCGCGAAAAGTCCCGTGGCGTAGACGTTGCCGGAGCCGTCGGCGGCCACGGAGCGGCCCGCCTCGGAGCTTACGCCGCCCACACCCCTCGCCCAGACGAAGCCTCCGGAGGAGTTGAACTTCTCCACGAATACGTCGGCCTCGCCGTTGCTCGCGAGACTGAAGGAGCCCGCACCCGGATCAAAATCCACCGAGGCCTTGAATGTCCCGGCCAGATGCACCACGAGGGACGCGTCAATCGCGATGGCCATGCCCTCGTCGCCCGCGCTGCCACCAAAACTCTTCGCCCAGACAAAGCCGCCGTTCTGGTCGAGACGCTGGGCAAAGACGTCCGTGACGCCCAAACTGGCGAGGGTCGTCGTACCCGTGCCGGGTTCAAAGTCCGCAGAGCCGCTGAAGGAGCCGGTCACATACACGTCGCCATTATCACTCACGTCAATGGCGGTGCCCACGTCCGTAGACGAGCCCCCCATGCTCGCAACCCACGCAAAAACGCCCCCCGTGCTCAAACGCAACACAAAGGCATCCTGCGCCCCGTTGCTTACGGTATTCGATGCGCCTACACCCGGATTGAAGTCCGCCGTCGCGCGGAAGTAGCCCGTGGTGTAGGGATTGCCCTCCTTGTCCACGCCGATTCCGCTGCCCGCGTCGTCCCCCGTGCCGCCCATGCCCGCGGCCCAGGAGAGCACGCCGGTCGAACTGAGCTTCTGCACAAAGACATCCGAGCCGCCCCGGCTCGTCAGCGTCGTGGTGCCCGCGCCGGGATTGAAATCACCGCTTCCCTCGAAAGAACCCGCCGTGTAGACGTTCCCGGCGTCGTCCACCGCGACTCCGTAGCCCATATCATCGGCCGAACCGCCCGTGCCCCGCGCCCAGACGAAGGTGCCCGAGCTGTCGAGTTTCTGCACGAAGACATCATGGGCGCCCGCACTCACCAGGTTGACCACGGCCGCCCCCGGGTCGAAGTCGGCGGTGGTGCCAAAGTAGCCCGTGGCGTAGACGTTTCGCGATGAATCCACCGCGAGACCAAGGGCCACTTCCGTATCCGCGCTGCCCATCTTGCGCGCCCACACCAGCGATCCGCTGGAGGAAAGCTTAACGATGAAGGCATCGCTGCCGCTGGCGGTGAACTGGGTGACGCCCGCGCCGGGGTCAAAGTCAGCAGAGCCCGAGAAAGAGCCCGCAAGGTAGGCGTTGTCCTGGTTGTCCACCATGACCGCGTAGCCAAAGATATTCTCGGGGCCGCTGAAGGTCTTTACCCAAACGAGATTACCCGAGGAATCAAGCTTCTGGAGATAGGCATCCGCGTTGCCCGCGCTGGTGAGAAAAGCCGTACCCGTTCCTGGATCGAAATCGGCCCGCCCGCGGAAGTAGCCGCCCATGTAGACATTGCCGGTGCTGTCCACCGCGACGCCGTGGCTGAACTCGGTATTCTCGCTGCCCATGCCCGCCGCAAAACCGAACTCCAGATCCTGAGCACCCGCCAGTTGCAGCCCGGCCAGAACGAGCCAGCACACCGCCAGCCTGCGGAGATTCCCCATGAAAGGGACAGCATTCAGGACCGTTGTCACATATCGGGAGTTACAAAAATCCCGCATGATCGTTCTCATTCAGAAACTCCGACGAATTTACTGGACATCGTCTGGTCACACTAGAATTGGATCCATAAGATCCGCACCCATGGACAGTTCCCGACGTACTGGCTATGGAAGGGAAGCACACTGCAGTGCCCAAGTATCAGTACTTACACCCAACTCGCTGACAGCATCCCAAGGCTTACACCAAAATACTACCCTTTGATGGCCTATTTGCACAACTATTCGCGCAAACTTTAAGTGCGAGCGGCCAGGCGACTCACGCGTAACAAGCATCCACGGCACCGTGGAAGACCCCCCGTCGGCGGAATGCTCAAAAGATGAATAGTGCCGCAAAACCAATCAGACGGGGCATATCGAACGTATTTTCGGCACGGAAACGCTCAGACTTGAATGACGGAACCCTGCAATAGGGCCGGTGGCGAGCAAAAATACGCAAAAGAACCAAATGGCCTCGGAAATTCCCGCGCCTGCTGGTCGACACTGCCGGGAGAAGTCGGCCTCGTTCCCGAGCCCAATGAGCGCGAAGCCCGGGCGCGAACACGGCCGTGCCGTCTCAACACAGCCCACCCCGCTCCGGCATCACCAAACTCCGTTTGTCTGCAATCCCTCAATAAGGGGGCCGCCTCATGGCCGCCTCCAGAACATGGCACCGGACGCCAGGGCGAAAAGCGTCAGACCCAGCAGGAAGAAATCGCCCATATGCCGACTGATCTCCGTTATGACATCAAACTTCGAACCGGGACAACCCGTGGGTTCCGGTGTTTCACCCAGTTCGACGCGGCTCAGCAGGCCATCCTGATTGGTGTCGATATCGTCAAACTGATCGCGGGAAAGCCCGGGCAACCGCGCAGCGGCCTCGCTGTAACTGAGACGTCCATCGCTATTGGCGTCTGCGTTGGAAAATGCAGCCAGCAGCGTTTCCTCCACGTCGGTAGGCTCACCTTCACCTTCACCTTCACCTTCACCTTCGCCTTCACCTTCACCTTCACCTTCGCCTTCGCCTTCACCTTCACCTTCACCTTCACCTTCGCCTTCACCTTCACCTTCACCTTCACCTTCACCTTCGCCTTCGCCTTCACCTTCACCTTCACCTTCACCTTCGCCTTCGCCTTCGCCTTCACCTTCACCTTCGCCTTCGCCTTCACCTTCACCTTCACCTTCACCTTCACCTTCGCCTTCGCCTTCGCCTTCGCCTTCACCTGGCGACAGGACCTCGATATAGCCTGTTCGTATCTCAACGTCCCCATCGTCGTTGTTAGCGATAATACTGAGCGTTACCGTGTAGACGCCGGCCAGCGTGTAAGTATGCTGCGGATTCTGCTCGCTACCGAAAGTCTTATCCCCAAAGTTCCAGAACCAGGAACGAATCCCTGCACTTCCTCCTTCGGATAGATCACTGAATGTAACCGTCAGCGGTGCGACCCCGGAAGTTGTGTTGGCAATGAATGCCGCGTCCAACTCGGTCTCACCTTCACCTTCACCTTCACCTTCGCCTTCGCCCTCACCCTCACCCTCACCCTCACCCTCACCCTCACCTTCACCTTCACCTTCACCTTCACCTTCACCTTCACCTTCACCTTCACCTTCGCCTTCGCCTTCGCCTTCGCCTTCGCCTTCACCCTCACCCTCACCTTCACCCTCGCCTTCACCCTCGCCTTCACCTTCACCTTCACCTTCACCTTCACCCTCGCCTTCGCCTTCGCCTTCGCCTTCGCCTTCGCCTTCGCCTTCACCCTCACCCTCACCCTCACCCTCACCCTCACCCTCACCTTCGCCTTCACCCTCACCTTCGCCTTCGCCTTCACCTTCACCTTCACCCTCGCCTTCACCCTCGCCTTCACCTTCGCCTTCACCCTCGCCTTCTCCCTCGCCTTCTCCCTCGCCTTCTCCCTCGCCTTCGCCGCCAACTTCGCAGGTCAATCCGGCACTCAGCACCGTACTGAAGAATCCAGCCGGCGTCCCGCCGCCAAGAGACAAACCCGCGATGAACGAAGTTGAGTTGATCTCCAGCCAGGTCATCCGGATACGGCCGTCAAAAAAGAGCTCGGTTTGAAAGCTGTGAGGACCGCCCTGATACTCCGGGACCGATTGAAAGGTCACCGCGACCGACGCGTCATTCTGGAAGACCTCGATCTGTCCGCCACCCGTCGGGTTCAAATCAGCAAAGACCGCAGAAATCCGGGGCTGGCTGAAGTGCGCGGTCTGGGTGGTGACATAAGATGTCTCACCATTCGTCAAGGAAATGTTGCCGTTACTGCCGATGTGGATCTGGCTGTAGTTGACCCCGTTGTATGGGAAGAGGGCGGCCCCCAGGCTGTGTGTCTCGAAATCGTCATCTCCCAGGCTCAGGGCGCTTCCCGCGCCGGGAGTCACGGGATACTCCGTGCGCTGCTCCACACATCGCGAGAATCCGCCGAAGCTCTCATCCGGGGTGAAGGTGATCGACAGTCCGGCCAGGTCGGAAGGGCCGGAAAAAACCTGCGTGTGGAAGGTGGACTGCCCATTCGTAGTAAAGGAGTAACAGGCCCCGCCGTCGTCGTCCACCGCCGTATTTCCAGCCAGATCCGTCGCGGAAACCCTGAAATAGGCCGTTGTCAGTTGGTCAAATCCGCCCACTGCGACGCTGTGGGAGGTGTCGGACTGGCCGAACCCGGACGCGATATAGATGCCGCATTCGAGCCCCGCTTCCACTGTCGCCGTAGTCGACTCGTCCGTGGTGAACGTAATGTGCGCGCCGGACCCATTGACGGACGCCACGGCGATGTTGGAAATCACCGGTGCCGTGCAATCCACCACGGCGTCCGCCGTATCGCTCGCGGCGGAGCCGGATCCATCGTCGGCATCCGAGTAGGTCGCAACAATCGCCGCCGACTCCGAAACTTCCAGGCTCCCGTTCTCCGCCTGCGCCGCGCCAGTCGTGACCGCCAGGGTGCCGCTGAAATGTCCGAGCTCGGGATCCTCCGTAAGCGTCACCGTTTCCGAATCGCCGATGCCCGAGGTGACGACGACCGTAGCGTTGCCCGCGCCCTCAAGGTCGAGGTCGGCCAGGGAAAGGGCAATGGTGTCGGTGCAACCGTAGCTCCCCCGGTCCATCGTCAATTGCCCCAGACTTGAGAGGAGAAACTGAACAAACTGGGTGGCCTTGGTCACGTCTTCCTGACCGTTTCCATCGGCCTCCACATTCGAACCCCAGCAGTTCCCTTGGAACTCATAGTCGGTCGCACCTCGGACCAGTATGCCCTCCACCACGCCGGTCTCCGCGTTAAACACGGGCGAACCGGAATTCCCGCCATAGGTATCGAGGTTCGCCGTGAAATAATCCGGATCGCTGTTCCCCTGGACCGTTGTGGTGCTGCCGAAGGCTATCTTCTGCGGCAGGCCCGACGGATGACCTATCACGCCAATCGCGGTGCCCAGGGGAATCGTGCCCGAGCTTCGCAGCGGCAAGGCCACCGCACCCGGCGCCGTGATATCCCGGTCCACGCGAACGACGCAATAGTCCGCGCCACCACCCTCCAGCACCCGGGCAACCACCTCGATGCCGTAGTAGACCTGATCGGCCTCAACGTTGGAAACGGGCGTGGTGGCATCGGTCATGCGGAAACCAAACACGAAGCGCGTCTGTCCGACGTTGGAATCGTCGAAACAATGCCCCGCGGTCGCGATGAGATCCCGACCCACCATGAATCCCGTGCAGAAGGCCGCCGTGGGCTGGCCCAGGAAGGGCTCGTCCGGGCACGCCGGCGTACCGCCGGGAACGAAGGAGGACAGAGACAGATCAAAGGTGCCGCCCCCGGCCGCCGTCAGATCACCGCTTTCGACGAGGCCACAGACCGAGTCCGCCAGCGCCGCCCGGGTGGAATCCGTCTCCTGATAGACATCGATCCGGTCGTCCGTGCCATAAATCAGCTTGTCCTGACTCGAAAGGGCAGACGGATCCCAGGGGACCGAGGAAATCTTTGTCGGGCCCAGGTTCTCACCCCACATCGGGTAAGCCAACAACAGCGGCAGGGCCAGAAGGGACCGGCGGATAAGAAGATAAGGACGAATGGCTGCCATGGAACACCTCTTGACTTCCGGCGACACCGGATTCAAAACGCTGCGAAAAAACAACCTGGCGCTCGCGGCGGGCAACAGGGGCCGACCAGAGCATAGACCAAATCCATGGGAGCGAGATCAGGCGACACACCATAACGCGGGGGGTACAAGAAGACCCCGGAAGACTGCTGCCAGCCACGCCGCCCCCAGCACCACTCTAAATCTACCACAGATCCCTGTACTATTTCATCGAAGGAATCATGGGGCGCGCGTAGGCCCGGCGTGCGGACTGATCATGGCCACGGCAAATGGAACGGGAAGCCGCTGAGGGATCAACAGGTGCCGTCGCCCCGCCGGGAATCAGTCGCCGCATAGCTGGAATAACTCATCCGCGATTCGATTCATGAACTTCTTCCAGGTAAGCCCTTCAATCCACGGGCGCGGAATGGCGTCATAGCCGAAACGTGCTCCGAGCAGGGCTCCGGCGACGGAGGCATTGGTGTCGGCGTCGCCGCCTTGATGAATGAGCGCCGAAACGCCTTCTTCGAAGGAAGCCGCGAAGCGCAGTGCCCAGATTCCGGCGCTGAGCGTCTTCAGGGAATAACCCATCGAAGCTTCGTCATCCAGCGCCAGGGCTTCAATGTTTTCGGAGCGGGCTAGTTCAAAGAAGGGCGTTACGCGGGGGTCGTACCGGCCTGCGAGGTTGCCGACGTATTCAATGATGGATTCCACATCCCTTTCCCCGTGGACCAGTCGCTGAATGGCCACGCAAACCGCCACGCAGGACGCCACACAGCGCGGATCGAAGTGGGTGATCTTGCAGACGTTTTCGGCGTTGGCAATGACCTTCAACTCGTCGTGGCCCTCCCAGAGGCCCAGTGACGCCGTGCGCATCACCGCGCCATTGGCGGCCTGCCAACGGTCGGTGCTTTCCCAAACCTCCTTCGCCGCGAAATGAGGATCGGAATGAAAGCGCGGATGATGCAGAACCGCGTAGACCGTGTCGCCAATTCCCAGCCCGCCCTGCCCCTCCCAGTGGGCAAAGCGTCGCCCTATATCGCAGACGTCGACTTCCTTCCTCTCCAGCAGGGAATCGACGATCAGCGTCATCTGCTCGGTGTCATCGGTCCAATCCCCCCGCTTCCACCGCTTGCGATGGGCGTCCCGAATGATTTGCTCGTAGGCGCGCAAACCGTCGGGATACTTGTCGCGCACCTGCGTCCGACTCATGAATTCCGTGCCCAGGCCAAGCGCGTCGCCCACGGCCTGACCGAAGAGCACGCCTTTGAATCGGTCCTCGAATCCATCGGTCATGGAAACTATCCCAACGCTAGCTTGATTGCTGACAAAGTACGCTCCTTGTGCGATTGCCAGATTGCGCTACAAAAGTCCCCAATACGTGGCTGTCCCTGTTTTTGTGTTTTTGGGCCCCGTCTGTCTTGCCAAGACGCAAGGTACGGAACTTGGCCCAAGCGCCTCATGATCTGTTCGCTACCGGCGTCCAATACGTAGCAATGGCGGCCGGCCGGATTGGTTACGGTTCGTCCGAATTCTCCACGTCCTGCGCAGGGCCTCCGGTCAGGTACTCCAGAATTTGCCTCGGGACACGGCTTACCGTGTCAATGAACGCCAGGAGGTAAATGAGCACTCCATAAAGCAGCAACGCCGGCGCCCCGCCCGGTCCAGCGCAACCGCCGGGCAGGCTTGCGCGAAGTTCCGGCATAGACAAGAATCCGTCGCCATTGGTATCCAACTCGTCGAACTGAAGCTCCGTCAGTTCGGGAAAAAGGAGCATAGATTCGGCGCGTGAAATCAGCCCATCGCTATTGGCGTCGGCCAGATCGAAGGCACCGAGCAAGGCGGTAGCGAGGTCGTCTTCACCTTCACCTTCACCTTCGCCCTCACCTTCACCTTCACCTTCACCTTCACCTTCACCTTCACCTTCGCCTTCACCTTCACCTTCACCTTCACCTTCACCTTCACCCTCACCCTCACCTTCACCTTCACCTTCGCCTTCGCCTTCACCTTCACCCTCACCCTCACCCTCACCCTCACCCTCACCTTCGCCTTCGCCTTCACCCTCACCTTCGCCCTCGCCCTCGCCCTCGCCCTCACCCTCACCCTCACCCTCACCCTCACCCTCACCCTCACCCTCACCCTCACCCTCACCCTCACCCTCACCCTCACCCTCACCTTCACCTTCACCCTCGCCTTCACCCTCACCCTCACCTTCGCCTTCACCTTCACCTTCGCCCTCTCCCTCTCCCTCTCCCTCTCCCTCGCCCTCTCCTTCGCCCTCGCCCTCGCCCTCGCCCTCGCCCTCGCCCTCGCCCTCGCCCTCGCCCTCGCCCTCGCCCTCACCTTCCCCTTCACCCTCACCTTCTCCTTCTCCTTCTCCTTCTCCTTCTCCTTCTCCTTCTCCTTCTCCTTCTCCTTCTCCTTCTCCTTCTCCTTCTCCTTCTCCTTCTCCTTCTCCTTCTCCTTCTCCTTCTCCTTCTCCTTCTCCTTCTCCCTCACCCCCCGTTTCGCACTGAATGGGCGAGTCCGTCACCACGGTAGCTCCGCGCGTCTCGAGCGCGGGTACTTGAACGCACACGGCGTCTTCGCTCAACGGATTGCCGTTTACATCGATGAAGTCTCCGCTTCCCAAACCACTATTGCTTACCAATGGCCCAAGGTCCGTGATTAGATTGCCCCAGAGCGTGACGTTGTTGAGGCTAGTAAGTCCGGACAATGCACCGACATCCGCTATTTGATTTAGAGAGGCGGTAAGGTCGGTGAGGCTGCCCAGCCCGGCAAGCGGGCCGAGGTCCGTGATCTGGTTGGCGTAGAGGCCAAGGTTGGTCAGGGTGGTCAGCCCGGCGATGGGGCCGAGGTCCGAGATTGTGTTGGTGTCGAGGTTAAGGGTCGTGAGGCCGGTCAGGCCGGCGAGCGGACCGAGATCGCTGATCTGGTTGGCGGATAGCAGCAGCGTCGTCAAACCGGAGGCATACTGGAGGCTTTCGAGGTTGGTGATGCTGCTGCTGCTCGCTTCCAAAGTCCCGGTCATGCTTGCCATGAAGGCAATGGTAATGTCGCCCGTTGGCCTGTTCAGCTTAAGCCGGATTACCGATTCGAGGCCGGCGTCGGGAATCATGATGGTATCCGAGCACGCTATCCCGAAATCAACCGCGGCGCCCCGCAATTCCAGCGCGGGTATTTGATTGCAGATGGCCGTGGCGCTCAGGGGGTTTTCCGCCAGGAAAATCTGGTCCGCGCTTCCCACGCCCGCATTACTCAGCAAAGGGCCGAGGTCCATGATCAGGTTATTTTCGAGCGACAGGTAGGCCAGTTCGGTAAGTCCGGCAAGGGGCGCCAGGTCCGTGATCTGGTTGAGGCCGAGGCGCAATTCGGTGAGGTTCCCCAGGCCGGCAAGCGGAGCAAGATCCATCAATTCGTTTTGGGAAATCGTAAGCGTTGCAAGTCCGGTGAGACCGGCCAGCGGACCGATGTCCGTGATCGCGTTGTCATCGAGCGTAAGGTAGGTGAGGTTGGTCATTCCGGCCAGCGGTGTTATGTCCGTGATCTGGCCCGTGTAGAAACTGAGGCCGGCAAGATTCGTAAGCCCGGCCAGCGGACTGATGTCGGTAATCGGGTTGTTGTCCAGTCGAAGGACCGTAAGGCCGGTAAGCCCGGCGAGCGGCGCAAGACCCGCGATCGCGTTCGAGGCGAGCGAAAGGTCCGTAAGGCTTGCCAGGCCTGAGAGCGGGCCGACGTCCGTGATCTCATTCAAGGAGAGAATTAACGTATTGAGGCTCGTCAGCGGGGCCAGGGGGCTGATGTCCGTGATTCCGTTGTCGTAGAGGCTCAGATACGTGAGGTTGACCATGCCCGAGAGCGGGCCGACGTCCGTAACCTCGTTGCCGTCGAGACTCAGGGCGCTAAGGCCGGTCAGGCCAGCCAGGGGCGCGAGGCCTGGGTTCAGGTTGTAGTCGAGATCAAGGATGGTGAGTGCGGTCAAAGCGGTGAGCGGACTCAGGTCCGCGATTTGATTGCTTTCGACGCGAAGGTCGTTGAGGCTGGTCAGCCCGGCGAGGGGGCTGAGGTCCGCGACCTGGTTGAAGCCGAGGCCAAGGATGGTGAGGCTAGTCATTCCGGAAAGGGCGCTGATGTCCGCAATCTGATTCTCGCCGAGGCTCAGGTCGTTGAGGCTGGTCAGCGCGGCGAGCGGGCTGATGTCCGTGATCTGGTTGTAGCCGAGGCCAAGGAGAGTGAGGCTTGTCATTCCGGCAAGGGCGCTGACGTCCGCGATCTGATTCTCGCCGAGGCTCAGGTCGTTGAGGCTGGTCAGCGCGGCGAGCGGGCTGATGTCCGTGATCTGGTTGGAGGAAAGGCCGAGGATTTCGAGGTTGGTTAGCCCCGCCAGGGGCGTCAGCACCGTGACCTGGTTTATATCGATATGGAGGCTCGTAAGGCTGGTCAGCCCGGCCAGATCGGCCACGTCCGTGATTTGATTCTGAAAGAGATTGAGATAGGTGAGGCCCGTCAGGCCGGCCAGGGGACTGAGATCCGCGATCTGGTTGAAGGAGAGGCTGAGGGTGACAAGATTCACGAGCCCGGACAGGGCGCCGATACCGGTAATTTCGTTCCGGGCGAGGAAAAGGTCGGTGAGGCCGGTAAGCCCGGCAAGGGGACCGAGATCCGTGATTTGGTTGGAGCTGAGATCCAGGTAGACCAGATTGGACAAGCCGGCGAGCGGGGCGAGGTCCGTAAGCTGGTTGGACGGAAGGAAAAGAAACGTGAGGCCGGTTAAACCGGCCAGGGGGCCGGCGTCCATGATTTGATTGGCGTTGAGGTTCAGATAATTGAGGTTGGTCAGTCCGCTCAGCGGGCCCAGTTCCGCGACTTGGTTGTCGAAGAGGCTGATTTGGGTGAGGCCCGTGGCAAATTGAAGGCCCTCAAGGCTTATGATTCCGCGGCTGTCCGCGTTCAAGGCCCCCGTCATGCCCGCCATATCGCCCGCCGTTATGTCGCCCGCCGGCTTGTTTATAGTGAGCCGGACCGCCGCCTCCAGCCCCGGATCGGTGGTGACGCTCGCGGCATGGACCCCCGGGCCAATCATCGCGCAAACAATCACAAACGCAAGGCATCCGGCCCGCATGGCCTGCGGAAATCGGAACGGCATGCCCGCTTTTGTTCCCGTACTGACCCGAATCTCCTTCACGGTGTTCTCCCTGTATGCGTTTGCAAAATGCATAGGGCCAGTCCGTATCCCGTCATTTGGGACTGCGGCGCCGCAAGAGGGATAAAAACTTTGCCATGAGTTCGAATGTAATCCTACAGTGGAATTACAGCATTGTCAATTCGTGCGTGATGCCAATATACGGCATCGCCCCTGCACCACCGCCGCCTTCACACGTGCATGAAGACATATGCAACACGCCAGCTTCCGTCCCTTAAGCGAATGCGGGCGCTTGCGACGCTTATGAAGGGGTCACGACTTTTTGCCCAACACTTTCCAGCCGGCCATGGCGATCAAGGCCATGCCGAGGAGAAACAAGTCACCAAGATGGCGCTGAACGTCTAACGTTTTGCCAACGTCGAACAAGGGGCAACCGCCACCGCCACCGCCACCGCCACCTTCACCTTCACCTTCACCTTCACCTTCACCTTCACCTTCACCTTCACCTTCACCTTCACCTTCACCTTCACCTTCACCTTCACCTTCACCTTCACCTTCACCTTCACCTTCACCTTCACCTTCGCCTTCGCCTTCGCCTTCGCCTTCGCCTTCGCCTTCTCCTTCTCCTTCTCCTTCTCCTTCTCCTTCTCCTTCTCCTTCTCCTTCTCCTTCTCCTTCTCCTTCTCCTTCTCCTTCTCCTTCTCCTTCTCCCTCACCCTCACCCTCACCTTCACCTTCACCTTCACCTTCACCCTCGCCTTCGCCTTCGCCTTCGCCTTCGCCTTCGCCTTCGCCTTCGCCTTCGCCTTCGCCTTCGCCTTCGCCTTCGCCTTCGCCTCCCTCCTCGTCACGTTCAAGAACGCGGATGTATCCGGCTTGAGTCTTTGCGTCCCCACTGAGATCATCCGCGAATACACTAAGGGTAACAGAGTACAATCCCGCAACCGTGTACGAGTGAACAGGATTGGCCGAATTGGAAAAGCTCCCGTCGCCAAAATCCCAGAACCAGGTGAGTATCGTTCTATCACCAGACTCGGTATGATCAGTAAACTGAACCCGAAGCGGTGTCGGCCCATCAATCACGCTGCCAATGAAGTCGACCGTAAGCTCAATCAGTTCACCCTCACCCTCGCCCTCGCCCTCACCCTCACCCTCGCCTCCACCCTCACCCTCACCCTCGCCTTCGCCTTCGCCTTCGCCTTCGCCTTCGCCTTCGCCTTCGCCTTCGCCTTCATCTTCGCCTTCGCTCTCGCCTTCTCCCTCGCCTTCTCCTTCTCCTTCTCCTTCTCCTTCTCCTTCTCCTTCTCCTTCTCCTTCTCCTTCGCCTTCGCCTTCGCCTTCGCCTTCGCCTTCGCCTTCGCCTTCATCTTCGCCTTCGCTCTCGCCCTCGCCCTCGCCCTCGCCCTCGCCCTCGCCCTCGCCTTCACCCTCGCCTTCGCCTTCACCTTCACCTTCACCTTCACCTTCTCCTTCTCCTTCTCCTTCTCCTTCTCCTTCTCCTTCTCCTTCTCCTTCTCCTTCTCCTTCTCCTTCACCCTCGCCCTCGCCCTCGCCCTCGCCCTCGCCCTCGCCCTCGCCCTCGCCCTCGCCCTCGCCCTCGCCCTCGCCCTCGCCTTCACCTTCACCTTCACCTTCACCTTCACCTTCACCTTCACCTTCACCTTCACCTTCACCTTCACCTTCACCTTCACCTATCTCGTCAGCCTTAAGGGTGGCAACGACCCACGTATCTTCCAGGATAGAACCTTTTACCCCGTGGTAGAGCGTATGGAAGTAGGTACCAGAACCATCGGAAAAAACGTACTCCCCTTCTGGTGTATACCGGTACACGGAGTGCCCGCCTATTGACACTCTGAAATTCGTTAACGGGACAGTGGACTCTAGACTCATGGAGTCCGCCGCATACACATAGACATGTCCGGGCTTTGGGGCTGGGTGAGACGCTGGGTCCGGAAGTACATAGAGGCGGTTCGATATGGCGGATTCGTCGCACCAAACGGCGCCACGTCCATCCGATAGTTTTCCAACGGGAAGCATCACCGTATCCTGGGGATTGGTGGCCTGA
Organism: Candidatus Hydrogenedentales bacterium; assembly: GCA_942492815.1. Lineage (GTDB taxonomy): Bacteria > Hydrogenedentota > Hydrogenedentia > Hydrogenedentales > JAEUWI01 > JAEUWI01. The sequence goes on from OW818658.1 coordinate 3,391,843, forward strand.
AATGCATATCCGGTCGCACTGAAGAATCGGCCCCCTCCGTCGCCCAGCCACAGGTTCGCCCCGGGAAAGGTTCGCTTTGGGATATGGTACCGATATGCCGCCGCACCCGCCCGAATGTCGTACCTCCACAGATCCAGACTGTCCGCAAGGTACAAGAAGTCGCCTGATCCGTCGAGCTTGAGGCGTGTAGGCGAATCGATATTGTGAACGCGACCGCCCGGCTCTAAGGTTGTGGCGTTCAATTCCAGCCCCGAATCCAAGTTCAGGCAATACATATACTCCCACTGGCCCAGGCTGGAAATGTAATAGGTCCAGCCGTTTGCCGCAAGAACCAGATCAAATACTTTGCACCGGACTGGGTAGACGTCTTCCACGGCCATCGTACTCAAGTCCACATAGGAAACGTATCCATCATGCCCGACGGCCGCGAAAAGCCCGTTCGGGTGTAGAGACACAGCCGTGGGAGCCAGGGACAATGCCACGGAGGCTGTTGTTGATAGCAGTGGGTCCAGGACGTTCAGCCGATGGGGGGATTTTGAAACAGTCACAACGCGTTCGAGTGCGCGGCTGTACTCCGCGTCAATCACCGTATGGTTGAGCACCCAGGTTCCCGCGCCAGCGTCGATCTGCACCTCCTCGTCGTCTCCGCCTCCTTCGTCGCCGTCAATGCCACCGGCCACTACGTCGTCCACCCGATGGGAAACAACCGCCCAATCGTTCTGTAACCCCGCGGTTGCGTCGGCTTTCATCAAGGTGTGAAGGTAGTCTCCGGACGAATCGGCGAACACGAAAACACCCGCCCCCTTGTAATGCAGCATACCTCCACCGACACCGCGAACAAGGTAGCCGGGAAGTTTGACGCTGGCATCGAGCTGCAGATAATCTCGACTGTAGAGATTCACGCTGCCGTTGTTCGGTCTGGGAATCGCGACGACATGTTCCGCGCTGGCGGAGTCATCCAGCCAGGTCACCTCATTCTCATCGGAAAGTCGGCCGTTGTACAGCAGATCGTCCTCGCGGAGCGCGGACGTGCGGAAAACGCGGCCACCGCGCGAGTACACTCGGTCGCCATCCTCGGAGAGCCACAGATTCCTATTGACCGGATAGTCCCCATGATAGCGGGAATTGTAGAGATAGTGGAGCGTTCCGGCACTTATATCGTACTTCTCGATATCGGAGGGGGATATGTATTCCATGGCCCCGTAAATGGAATTGCCGTCGGGGTGCAACCGAAGATGGGTTCCCGGATCAATTGCGCCGCCTGTGTGATTGGATCGCTCTCCGGTCGAGAGGTTAAAACACTGTATCCGGTCATCCCATTCATTTACAGGCGTCGCATACAGCCAGCCGGTATCGGTCAGAAGCGTGTCGAAGACATTTACCGGCACCTCGACCACCGCTTCAACTTCGAGTGTGGACAGATTCACGTATGACACGTAGCCGTCGTGTCCCACGGCGGCATGGCCCCCCCCTGGCGCAAGTGAAACACATGTGGGAGCCACCGGAAACAATTCAACTTCGGTCGCGGTCTCCTGGAGCGGGTCCAGAACTCGCAGGACATTCGGATTCTTGCTGACGGCGACAATCCTATCCAAGTCCCGGCTATACTTGGCATCGACGATTTCGTCGTCCAGGAGCCATGCTCCATCGTCCACCAGGAATCCGCCATGAGTTTCCTCGATGTTTCCATCGTTCTGCAGGGCCTCGTCAATCGTGTAGGACGTAACCGCCCAACGCTTCTCGAGGGTTTTGTCATAGGCCCGATAGAGGGCATGAAACCCGGAGCCGGTGCGCTCGGCGAACACGTAGACCCCTTCCGGTGCGTAGACCTGGGGATTACCAGGAACCTGGAGCGGTGGCAGGGATACAATCCCTTTTCGCACCAGATACTCGTCCTCGTAAACATGGATCACCGCTGGAGGAACTGGATCGAACTGAGACTTGCGGGGTACGGTATACACGTAGCCCGCCGCACTGGAATGATCCATCCAAACGACCGGCCGACGATCGGAGACGCTGCCGCTGTAGAGGAGGAGGTTCGGGCCACCGGCGCGGTACCGGTAGATCTCCCCGCGATCGTTCATCAGGCACTCGTCATTCTCCCGCCACCAAAAGTCGTATTCTTGGCCTCGCCCGCCTTCGTAGGACTGATCGGCGACTTCGGCGGCCACACCGCTCCGAATGTCGAACTTCGAAGCCAATTGGTAATAAGGATTGGCGGGCGCGTAGACAAAGTCACCCGCGGGGTCAAGGCGAATAACCGGCGCGGATGACAAACGTTCGCCGATATGGGCCTTGACTACACCCGTCTCCAGATTCAGACAGCCCATCCACCGAAAACGGGTAGGCTTCGCCGCGGTATAGGCCCACCCGTTGGAGGGCAGCACAATATCGCCGACCTCGTAGCCGACATCATAGGTCATTGCTACTTGAAGTGAAACCAGATCGACCAGAGAAACCTTCGCGTTGTGACCCACTGCGGCGTATTTGCCATCCCGACGAACTGAAACGCACGTCGGCGTCCACGCGAGCTCAACGCTGGCCGTCGTTCCCAAGGAAGGATTGACGCTGTTCAAACGATTGGGCGATCCGCTGACCGTCACGATCCGCTGGGAAGGGTAGTTGTACTCTGCGTCCAGCACTTCATGGTCCAAACGCCACCAGGCACGCTCAGCGACAACGTCACGAGGGCACAGGGCTGAACAGATCAGGCCGATGATTATGGTGGCACATCGCCGCATACCTTTACACGACCCTTGCATCGCTTGTATTACGTTCGCTCCCACTGCCCATTACTCAGGCCCGCTTTGCACACGTTTTCAGCTCCCGAAATCGTATTGTCACCATACACCAGAATCCTACGTCACGAGTAGTCTTGAAGGCAAACCTATTTTCGCTCCAGCACGCCCCCTTGCCAATCCCGCACCACTGCTCCTATATTCAGCCATACAGTTAACCCCAAGGCCAGACTGAACATGACCGTCACCCAGACGCTGGACCGCCTTCGTGCGGATGCTGATCTTTGCCGCAACCTGACGAAGTGGCACACGATTCCGCCGCGTGAAGCGCGTTATGCGCCGTTTCCGGAGGCGATTCACCCGGATCTGGTGGCGGGGATGAAAAAGCCGGGCATTCACCAGCGCTTCACGCACCAGGCGGACGCGATCGCGGCTACGCTCGCGGGCGAGCATAGGTGCGTGGTGACGCGAACGGTATCGGACCTTGAGAGAGCCCTAATGTAAAAACCAGACTATTGGTGCTCACGATACTTATGGCGCCTCAATCCCGACTCTCTCAACTTGCATTCCTTCCATGGCGCCATCCCGCGAGGACTGAGAGAGCTACTCCGAGCAAGAAGAAGTCGCTCCAACGATCGGCCAGCGATTTCGTCTTGGACAATGGACAACCATTTCCTTCGCCTTCGCCTTCGCCTTCGCCTTCGCCTTCGCCTTCGCCTTCGCCTTCGCCCTCGCCCTCGCCCTCGCCTTCGCCTTCACCTTCACCTTCACCTTCACCTTCACCTTCACCTTCACCTTCACCTTCTTCACCTTCACCTTCACCTTCACCTTCACCTTCACCTTCACCTTCACCTTCACCTTCACCTTCACCCCCTTCACCTTCACCTTCGCCTTCGCCTTCGCCTTCGCCTTCGCCTTCGCCTTCACCAGCGCCGGATCCGGCCTGGGTCACGGTCAGATTTAGTACACCGCCATCGATCGCCACTCTCCCCGCGAATCCGCCGTCACCGTTGGGGAAGGCCACGTCGGCGAAGGAGCCGCTCACGCCCCCGGCGAAATCGATCAACGGAAATTCCTGGCCCACGGTATATTCCACACCCGGTTCAAGCAGGATTTCCAGCGTGCCGTCCAACGTCGCGAGGCCGGTCACCCGAAGTGCGGCTCCCGTGCCTTGTTCGACGATAAGGGTGCCGTCTGCCGCGTTGGTCAGCGCGCCGTCGAGTAGCACCGGACCGGGATCGCCCTTGATCTCGATGGCCTTGGCGGGGATGTTCACAGGAACACCTGTGAAGAAGCGGCCGTGGTTAAGCACGGTGGCAATCGTAAGAACGGCACCACGGTCCGCCCGCACCAATCCCTCAGTCCCGATGAGCATCGAGCCCGGGCTACTCAACGCACCGGAGACTCCTACCTGAAGCAGGGCGGGGCCCGCCTGGGTGCCTACCTGAATGCCGTTGCGCGCTGTCACGCTGGACAGCGCTCCAATATGAAGCGAGCCCCCGGCTTCCGCCAGGGCTCCACCCAGTATCAAATCGTTGCAGTCAGCGTCGCCGCCCAATCCGCTCAGTATCAGGAGGCCGTCGCCGTTGAAGGGGATAAGGAGCGACTCGGCGACATGCAGCGTACCGTCGAGAATCCGCATTTCACCCAGCGAGGGCTGCTCCAGCCCCAGCGTCAGGGAGCCTTCCGCATTCAGACGCGAGAGATCGCCCTCCAGCGTCACCTCCGCATGCCCGTTTACGCCAACCACGGCATCTTCCAAAACTGTCAGGACGGAACCGCCGGACAGGTTGAGCGTGCCCAGTGACTCTGTCTCCAGAGCCACACTAAGTGCTTTGCAGGTCAACAGTGACCCCTCGGGGCCCATCGTCAGGTTTCCTGTGCCGCCGAGACCCACTGTGAGCTGATCGCCGACATTCATGATGGCGCTATTTTCCGGACTACCATTGATCAACAACTGCCCGTTGGAACCGCCAAAGAAGCCCAGGGCGACAACTTGCTCGACGGAGAATCTTCCCAGTTCGCCGAACGCCGACGGGCCGACAATTACCGTGCCGTCCTCCACGAAGCCCGCAATCAGGAGCTCGTTTATCGTAAATCTACCCTCCACCGAAAGCACATTTTCGGTGCCTTCGACATCGTCCACCCGAACGTCGTCGGCATTTACTACCGCAAGTTTCGAAATCTCAATATTCCCGCCGCCGCTCCCTGGCACCTCCCCCCCGCCCACGGCCATTTCTTTCACGAAGTAGGTGCCCAGCCCCAGGACAACCTTCCCGTTCTCGTCGACGAAGAGCGAATCCTGGGGCGTGCTGGGCGGTGCCTCGCCCTTCCCATTGCCCTTGGTTTCTCCTTCGACATTCTCAATGAGCCTGTCGTTTCCCAGCAGATGGAACTCGTCACCGCTTTGGGCTTGCTGGAGATTTACCGTGCCATTGAGCACCGTCAGGGAATTGGCCGTCAGGGCCGGAAAGGTCAGATCGATCTCGCCTGGTTGCGTAATCGAGAGATTCCCGCAGCCGCTCGAATCGGCGAAGGGCACCTGGTTGGGCTCCCACGTTTCCGCCGCGCCCATATCCGTCCCGCCCACATAGCTCAAGTCACAGCCGGCCGGGCCACTGATGGTTATGGTCCAATTGGAGACCAAACTAACCGATGAGTTCTCTTCAACGCCTTGAATTGAACCGCTATCGGATACGGACATTCTATAGGTCCCGGCACTCAACCCGAGATCAACTGCTCCCGTCTGGTTCGACCGGCACTCGGCCAAGTGATTGCATTGCGCGACAAAGATTGGAACGCCAGAATCGCCGAACTCCGCGCGGTGCCCTGCAAAGTTCGACTCGTTGAATTGCTCCGAAAGCGTTACCGTGCTGGTGGGATCCACGGTCGATTCAAAGTGAAGCTGTACATCGGGCCCCGTAACGACAAACTCAATGCTGACTTGGGAGGAAACGCCGACCGTCGCAACCCGGGGGCTTGGGTCACTTCCCCGAGTGTAACTCGCGCTCAGGTCGGTCCCGCCAGAAATTGTGAGCGACGTGGGTGTAGCGTTCGCGCCAAAGGATTGAGTGACGGTCGCCGTTGCGGAAAAACCCTCCCCGGCCTCCTCCACCGCAACGGTGACCTCTCCCCCAGCGCCTTCGTCTGCGTCCTCAATATTTCCGCCAGGAGTCTGGAGCCTTGCCGAAGCCGCCGTGCGCTGCGTTGAACTGCTCAGACTCACCTCCGCCCTCGCAGCGCCGCACGGGAGCAGCCCGGCGATCAGCAGCACCGCAATCGCATTGCTAGAAACAGTCATCACAACCTCTTTCCCTTTGTACAATGGCTAAGGCAAACCAGCCGGGGCGAGCAACGCCCATCCGTCCACAAGAATCCAACCTCAAAGCCTACTGCATTCTGACAGTACTTGTGGAATTATGCAACAGGCTGGTTTTGTAGCCAACGCCACCCTCAAGAAATGTCCGTAAAAACTTAGTTCACTTTGCTCGACGCACTCTCGATTATCGTGCTGGAATCACGTCGAGACCTTCCTCGCTTTCCCAACCTCAAATCGTAAACGTTCACGACATGGAGGGGAGTCTTCGAGAACCCGTCATGACGCGGTGCTGCGAAAAACGTGCGCGCGGCTGGGAGCGCAGGCGTCTCGCCTGCATCATGTGCCGCAGGCGCATGAAAGAAGAAGCGGAGTCGATGCCGGGCAATCCCAGTTGTGTTGGATGGGCCTTTGGAGCACAACATTTCCATCGTTGTGGTTGTGCGCCTTTGGTGCGCGAGGCAGGCGGGAAGCCTGCGCTCCCAGCCGTGCGCGTCCTATTTGACAGGAAAAGTGGTGTCGCAAGCTCGCGAACATGCCAGTCGGCTAACGTGTTACCGAAATTGAAAGCGGCCCGACATTCCACGGGGAACATCGGGCCACTCGCTGATCCTGAATGATGTTAAGAACGGCGTGAGAATCGGCCGTAGGCAAGCAGCGTCAACATCGCCAGACTCGCCAGAAATACGTCACTGAAGGCATTCCTGATGCTATTTACAAGGCCCGCTTTGCTCGCCGGACAGCCCGTCCCAGGTGTTTCACCTTCACCTTCACCTTCACCTTCACCTTCACCTTCACCTTCACCTTCACCTTCGCCTTCGCCTTCGCCTTCTCCTTCACCCTCGCCTTCACCTTCACCTTCGCCTTCGCCTTCACCTTCACCTTCACCTTCACCTTCACCTTCACCTTCACCTTCTCCTTCTCCTTCCCCTTCCCCTTCGCCTTCACCTTCTCCTTCCCCTTCCCCTTCCCCTTCACCTTCACCTTCACCTTCACCTTCGCCTTCGCCTTCGCCTTCGCCTTCGCCTTCGCCTTCACCTTCACCTTCACCTTCACCTTCACCTTCACCTTCACCTTCACCTTCACCTTCACCTTCACCTTCACCTTCACCTTCACCTTCACCTTCACCTTCACCTTCTCCTTCTCCTTCTCCTTCTCCTTCTCCTTCTCCTTCTCCTTCTCCTTCTCCTTCGCCTTCGCCTTCGCCTTCGCCTTCGCCTTCGCCTTCGCCTTCGCCTTCGCCTTCTCCTTCTCCTTCTCCTTCTCCTTCTCCTTCTCCTTCACCTTCGCCTTCGCCTTCGCCTTCGCCAGCAACCTCGGTCACCGTAACGGGATCGCTCGGACCAGCCGCGAGGGCAAGATTGCCAGCAGCATCTGTCGCGGTGCCTTCGAGCAATGAAATGGACAAGGTTCCATCGCCGGTGATATCGCTGAGGCGCACCGTCGCGCTGAGTCCCGGTCCGCTGAGGACTTCCTTGTTCGCCGCCGCAGCCGTGCCAGTTCCTGTAAAGGTAACCTGCGCCGGCTGTAGCAACAGGGCGCTGGTGTCTTGATCTGGATAGGTGATGACAAACTCGACCGGCCCCGAGGTGGTCTCGACAACGCTGGGAGCACCGATAACGACGCGAGGCCCTGTGAGGTCGATTTCCAGCTCATCCACCGTGGTGTCGCCGCTGGTATTCCCCAACTCATCCTCCGCCACCGCCGACACATCATAGACCCCTTCGGCAAGGGTGGACAGCAGTCCGCCTGAAAGCGTCCACGTGCCGTCACCGGCGTTTAAGGCCGTCAATCCCGCTTGACCATCCATTGTGACGGTGATTGAAGCGGTGGCATCGTCCACGGTACCGGAGAGATCCGGCGTCGCGTCGTTGGTGAGCAATGCATCGACGGAAACCTGGGGCGATTCCGTGTCCCGACGCTCCGTTCCAACGTAGGTGTGCCCCGCACTGTCGGTGGCGTACGCCGTGTACCAGCAAGGCGTGCCCGGTGTAAGCCCGGAGATTTCCACACCGCCCAGTTCGACCCCACTACCGGCCGCCAGCGGATTAACCGCAATATTTTCGTAGGTCACGGAGGTAGTGCCCTCCATGCGCCAGGCAATGCCATACGCCACCACGGTCAAGCCCGATCCAGGCAGGTTGGCAATATACCCCGATTTAATCCTGAGGGTCGTGCCCGACTGCGAAGCCCCGCCCTCAAATACATGGGCCGCCTGCCAGGGCAGATATGGCCGGGTTTCCCCTTCAACGATACCCCAGTCCGGGCTGGTCGTGAAGTCAAATCCGGCGAAGGAGACCTGCACCACCATCGCCCCGCTCGTAAGGCCCGAGGCGCCGGTAAGTGTTCCGCTGCCACTTCCCGTTGTCGTGCCCGATGTCTCCGTGTCCCAATAGCACGAGCTCACCGCGCCGGTGTTCCCCCCGACCAGCCCCCCGACATTCGTGCCCGCCGAAGGCACCTTGCCCGTGGCGTAGCAGGAACTTACCGTGCCGCTCCTGCGCAACCCGACCAGACCGCCGATATAAGAAGTGCCCGACGCGCTGCCCGTGGCGTAGCAGGAACTTATCGTGCCGCCAGCGTGATCCCCGATTAGACCACCAACGTGAACACTACCCGACACACTGCCGGTGGCATAGCAAGAACTTACCGTGCAGAAGAAGTTCCACCCGATCAGACCGCCAATTGTATCGCTACCTGATACGCTGCCCATGGCGTAGCAAGAATTTACGGTGCTGTTGGCGCTGGCCCCGACCAGACCACCGACAGCAGTATTACCCGACACGCTTCCCGTGACATGGCAAGCCGTTACCGTACCGATGTTGTACGCGACCAGACCGCCGACATTGTCAGAGCCCGTAACGTCAAGCATATCAAGGCCCACGCCTTGGAGGCTGCCGCTCACGTAGCCAAAGAGGCCAATGCCCTCCTGGGAGGGCCGGTTGATGGTCAGCCCCGAGATTACATGACCGTTTCCATTGAAGGAGCCGGAGAACAGACTGCCGGAATTGCCTATCGGCGAAAATCCCAGGCCGCCATTCCACGTGCTCGTCGCCGACGCGTCGATGTCTGAGGTCAACTCGAAGTAGAGTCCCGAAGCCCAGTCCGACGGCGTCTCGCTCAGGCGCAATAACTGGCCCAGCGTGGCGATCTCATAGGGCGTCCCCGAGGAGCCGTCACCGCCCGCGTAAGCAATTTGAGATACAACGACTGACACCGATTGCCAGGACAGGAAGGGACGGGTTATACCGTCGAAGATCCGCCATTCCGGCGTCGTGGTGAAATCAAATCCGGTGAAGTAGGACTGCGCCACCATCTCCGCGCTCGTGAGCCCCGTAGCGCCGACAATTGTGCCGTTCATACCCGTTGCCGTTCCCGAAGTCTCTATGTTCCAGTAGCACGAACTTACCGTGCCGCCATTGATTCCGACCAGACCGCCGACAGAAGAATTGCCCGACACGCTGCCCGTGGCGTAGCAGGAACTTACCGTGCCGCCACCGTTGTACCCGATCAGGCCCCCGACTTGAGAATCGCCCGTCACGCTGCCCGTGGCGTAGCAGGAACTTACCGTGCCGCCATCGTTGTACCCGACCAGACCGCCTACCTGGCCGCTGCCCGACACGCTGCCCGTGGCGTAGCAGGAACTTACCGTGCCGAAGATGTTGAGCCCGATCAGACCGCCTACCTGGCTGCTGCCTGACACGCTGCCCGTGGCGTAGCAGGAACTTACCGTGCCGCCATCATTGTACCCGACCAGGCCGCCGACAGAATCAATATTATTGCCCGACACGTTGCCCGTGGCGTAGCAGAAACTCACCGTGCCGCCACCGTTGTACCCGATCAGGCCCCCGACTTCGCCTTGGCCCGATACGCTCAGCGATTCAAGGCCCAAACGCTGGACGCTTCCTTCTAAGGAGCCGAACAGGCCGACGGGAGACTGCAAGGGCCGGTTAATGGTCAACCCGGTGATTACATGACCCTTGCCATCGAAGGAGCCGCTGAAACGACTGCCGAAATTGCCTATTGGCGAGAAACCCAGGCCGCCGTTCCACGCACTCGTCGCCGACGCGTCGATGTCCGCGGTCAACTCGAAGTAGATCCCCGAGGCCCAGTCCGATGGTGTCTCGCTCAGACGCAGCAATTGGCCCAGCGTGGCGATCTGATAGGGCGTCCCCGAGGAGCCGTCGCCGCCCGCGTAGGCGATCACATCCGACAGGGCCTGCCAGGGCAGGATGGGACGGGTTGCGCCATCGAAGATCCGCCAGTCCGGGGTGGTCGTGAAATCAAACCCGGCAAACGAAGATTGCACCACCATCTGCGCGCTCGTGAGACCTGTAGCGCCGGCAAGTTCGCCGGTGCCGATGCCCGTTGCCGTACCCGAAGTATCCATGTCCCAGTAGCACGAGCTTATCGAGACGCCATTGCTGTACCCGACCAGGCCGCCGACGTCGCTTATGCCCGACACGATTCCGGTGGCATAGCAGGAACTCACCGGGCCGACGCCGACGCCGTACCCGACCAGACCGCCGACACTGCTCCCTCCCGTCACGTTGCCCATGGCGTAGCAGGAACTTACCGTGCTGGAAACGGTGAACCCGACCAGGCCGCCAACCCAATTGGAACCCGACACGCTGCCCGTGGCGTAGCAGGAACTTACCGTGCCGGAATCGGTGAGCCCGACCAGACCGCCGACCTGGGAGCTGCCCGACACGCTGCCCGTGGCGTAGCAGGAACTTACCGTGCCGGAATCGGTGAACCCGACCAGACCGCCGACAGTATCATTGCCCGTCACGCTAAGCGTTTCAAGGCCCACGCTCTGGACGCTTCCGTTTAAATAGCCGAACAGGCCGATGTAATCCTGCGAGGGCCGGTTGATGGTCAGCCCGGTGATTACATGACCCTCGCCATCGAAGGAGCCGCTGAAAGAACTGCTTGGATTGCCTATCGGCGAGAAGCCCTGGCCGCCATTCCACGTGCTCGTCGCCGACGCGTCGATGTCTGAGGTCAACTCGAAGTACAGCCCGCGGCCCAGTCCGACGGCGTCTCGCTCAGGCGCAATAATTGGCCCAGCGAAGCGATCTGATAGGGCGTCCCAGAGGAGCCATCCCCGCCCGCGTAAGCAATTTGAGATACAACGACTGACACCGATTGCCAGGGAAGGAAGGGACGGGTTGTACCGTCGAAGATCCGCCATTCCGGCGTCGTGATGAAATCAAATCCGGTGAAGGAGGACTGCACCACCATCTCCGCGCTCGTAAGGCCCGTAGCGCCGGCAATTGTGCCGTTCATACCCGTTGCCGTTCCCGAAGTCTCCGTGTCCCAGTAGCACGAACTTACCGTGCCGCCATTGATTCCGACCAGACCGCCGACAGAAGAATTGCCCGACACACTGCCCGTGGCGTAGCAGGAATTTACCGTGCCACCGTTGTACCCGACCAGGCCGCCGACTTGAGAATCGCCCGTCACGCTGCCCGTGGCATAGCAGGAACTTACCGTGCCGCCATCGCTGTACCCGATCAGACCGCCAATAGAATAAAGGCCCGACACGGTGCCCGTGGCGTAGCAGGAACTTACCGTGCCGCTGACGTTGTACCCGACCAAACCGCCTACCTGGGCGCTGCCCGACACGCTGCCCGTGGCGTAGCAGGAACTTACCGTGCCGCCATCATTGAACCCGACCAGACCGCCGACGTCGCCGATGCCCGAAACGCTCAGCGTTTCAAGCCCCACGCGCTGGACGCTTCCGCCCAGGTAGCCGAACAGGCCGACGTACTGCTCCGAGGGCCGGATTACGCTGAGTCCCGTGATTATATAACCCTTGCCATCAAAGGAGCCGCTGAAAGGAGTGCCGGAATTACCTATTGGCGAGAAACCCAGGCCGCCATCCCACGTGCTCGTTGCCGACGCGTCGATGTCCGCCGTCAACTCGAAGTACTTCCCCGCGGCCCAGTCCGATGGCGTCTCGCTCAGGCGTAACAATTGGCCCAGCGTGGCGATCTGATAGGGTGTCCCCGAGGAGCCATCACCGCCCGCGTAAGCAATTTGAGACAAGACGACTGAAACGGTTTGCCAGGGCAGGAAGGGACGGGTTGCCCCGTCGAAGATCCGCCATTCCGGCGTCGTGGTGAAATCAAATCCGGCAAATGAGGATTGTACCACCATCTGCGCACTCGTGAGTCCCGTTGCGCCGGTAAGCGTCCCGCCGCCAATACCCGTCGTGGTGCCCGAGCTTTCCTTGTCCCAGTAGCACGAGTTCACCGTAGCGAAGTTCTGCCCGGCCAGACCGCCAACATTCGTGCCCACCGCGGGCACGCCGGCCGTGGCGTAGCAAGAACTTACCGGGCCGCTGTTATATCCGACAAGACCGCCGACTTCGACACTGCCCGAAACGTCGCCCGTGGCGTAGCAGGAACTTACCGTGCCGCCGTTGTACCCGACCAGACCGCCGACATTACGATTGCCCGACACGCTGCCCGTGGCGTAGCACGAACTTACCGTGCCGAGATCCAGGCGCCCGAACAGACCGCCGACATTATCAGTGCCCGACACGTTCAGTGCTTGAAGGCCCAGACGCTGCACGCTTCCGCTTAATACACTGCCGAAGAGGCCGATGTAGCCCTGCGAGGGTCGGTTGATGGTCAGCCCGGTGATTACATGACCACTGCCATCAAAGGAGCCGCTGAAAGGAATGCTGAAATTGCCTATCGGCGAGAATCCGAGACCACCATTCCACGTACTCGTCGCTGACGCGTCGATATCCCCAGTCAATTCGAAGTAGATCCCCGGGGCCCAGTCTGATGGCATTTCACTCAGCCGTAGCAATTGGGTCAACGTGGCGATTTCGTAGGGCGCCCCCAAGGTACCATTTCCATCATCGTAGGCAGTCACATCCGACAACGCCTGCCAGGACAGAAAGGGACGGGTGGCCCCGTCGAAGATCCGCCAACCGGGCGTGGAGGTGAAGTCAAAGCCGGTGAATGAGGACTGCACCATCGTCTCCGCACTCGTGAGGCCCGTTGCGCCGGCAGATGTTCCGCTGCCAATGCCCGTTGTCGTGCCCGAGGTCTCCGTGTCCCAGTAGCACGAGTTCACCGTGCCGTTGTTCTGTCCGACCAGGCCGCCGACATTGGGGCCCATCGAAAGCGCGTTGCCTGTGGCGTAGCAAGAACTCACCGTCCCGTTGTTCTGCCCGACCAAGCCACCGACAACGTCAACTCCGGCAACGCTGCCCGTCGCATAGTAAGAGCCCACCAAGCTGCTGAAATTGAACCCGATCAGACCGCCGATATAATCGCGACCCGACACGCTGCCCGTGGCGTAGCAAGCGCTTACCGAAGTGCCATCATTGCGCCCGACGAGACCGCCGACATAATCCCTGCCCGATACACTCAGCAGGTCAAGGCCCAGACTCTGCACGCTGCCGCCTGAGTAGCCAATGAAGCCAACGAAGTCCTGCAAGGGCCGGTTGATGGTAAGGCCGGTGATTACATGACCGTTTCCGTTGAAGGATCCCACAAATGAATTGCCGGAATTGCCTATCGGCGAGAAGCCCAGACCGCCATTCCACCCGCTTGTCGCCGACGCGTCGATGTCTGCAGTCAACTCGAAGTAGATCCCCGAGGCCCAGTCCGATGGCGTCTCGCTCAATTCCTGGAGGTCAGCCAGTGTCGACAGCAGATACGGGTCGCCAGACGTGCCTGTCCCCCCGGAATAGACGCCGGCGCGGGCACTCAGCGGAACTATGAGAGACAGGAGAATCAGTACCAGGCACGGAGACGCCAGGCGAAACGGCGATCGGGCCCGAACCGACCCGCGCCGCACGTGATCGGCGCTGCATTCCCGGGCTGGCGCTTGACCGGCTGCGCCGAATGGCGGGCAACCTGTTGCACACGAATCGGCTACTGGGGTTCTCTGGCAAAACATGGACATCTTACGACCTCTCTGGATAATTCGAATCTAAAAATCCGACCGTCGAGTTCGCGAGACCGCCTCACCGCGAAAATCAACCCGAATCTAACGCCGGGAACCGCAAAATCGTTCCAAAACTGGTTACATTCCCCCCCTTGCCACGTAATCCGCCTCTTACAGCGTTTCCATGGATACAGATCTCCCCAAGAAGACCCATGCTCCCGGGCATCGCGTGAGCACAAAAACACCTTCCGTCACCCACGATTCCCCCGCCGTAGGTCACTGAAAGACTGTTTATGATTGGTGAGAATTGCTCCTGGCTACTCTTGACGCCTGCCTGCGGAAAGGTATCACACTTCGTGTTGGCTGTCAATCCGATTCGTGGCTCTCGACGGGTTTATCAATAGAACAGATCCTGCCTCCTAATCTGTTCTCCCACATCAGGTATCGGAAGTAGGTGAACATTAGTCGGGGAAAACCCATGCGTTGCGATGAACTCCCTCGCGCCATCGCGATTCCTCGCCAAGAGAGTCCCGGCGCCAGGTGGGGTGCCTTCACCGACTTTGGCGCCAGAATGACGTACGCAGCCCCTTGCCAATCCCATACCACTGATGCTATATTCAGGCATACCATTAACCCCAAGGCCAACCTGAACATGAACGTCGCCCAGACCCTGGACCGCCTTCGCGCGGATGCTGATTTTTGCCGCAACCTGACGAAGTGGCACACGATCCCGCCTCGTGAGGCGCGCTATGCGCCTTTTCCGGAGGCGATGCACCCCGATCTGGTGGCGGGGATGAAGAAGCGGGGCATCCACCAGCTCTACACGCACCAGGCGGACGCGATTGCGGCTACGCTGGCGGGGGAGCATACGTGCGTGGTGACGCCCACGGCGTCGGGCAAGACGATGTGCTACAACCTGCCGGTGCTGAACAAGATTCTGGAAAACCCGCAGGCGCGGGCCTTGTACCTCTTCCCCACGAAAGCGCTGTCGCAGGATCAGATGAATGAGTTGAAGGGGACCATCGACGCGATGGAGGTGAAGATCGGCACCTACACCTTCGACGGGGACACACCGGCCTCGGCGCGGAAGGCGGTGCGGAGCGCGGGGCATATCGTGGTGACGAATCCGGACATGCTTCATGCGGGCATCCTCCCCCATCACACGATCTGGATCCGGCTCTTTGAGAATCTGGAGTACGTGGTGATCGACGAAATCCACCACTATCGCGGGGTCTTCGGGAGCCATCTGGCGAATGTGGTGCGGCGGCTGAAGCGCATCTGCGCGTTTTATGGCTCGCACCCGAAGTTCATCTGTTGCAGCGCGACGATTGCGAATCCCCAGGAGATGGCGGAGCGGATCATTGAAGAGAAGGTCCACCTCATCGACAACAACGGCGCCCCGGCGGGCGAAAAGCATTTCCTCTTTTACAATCCCCCCGTGGTGAATCGCGAGCTGGGCATCAGAAAGTCCTCAGTGAAGGAAGCGAGCCGTCTGGCGGCCTCGCTGCTGTCGAAGAACATCCAGTCCATCGTGTTTGCGCGAAGCCGCCTGCGGGTGGAGATTCTGACGACCTACCTGAAGGACGCCGTGCGGAAGATGGGCAAGAGCCACAACCTCGTGCGCGGCTATCGCGGGGGTTACCTGCCCACGGAGCGGCGAGAGATCGAGCAGGGTATCCGCAGCGGCGAAGTGATGACGGTGGTGAGCACAAACGCGCTGGAGCTGGGCATCGACATCGGCGCGCTGGACGTGTGCATCATGACGGGCTACGCCGGGAGCATCGCGAGCACGTGGCAGCAGGCGGGCCGCGCGGGGCGACGCAATTCGGTGGCGCTGGTGGTGCTGATCGCCACGAGCGCACCCATCGACCAGTACATCATCGGGCACCCGGAGTATTTCTTCGATCAGCCGCCCGAAAGCGCGACGGTGGATCCGAACAACTTGATCGTGTTGACGAGTCACCTGAAATGCGCGGCCTTCGAGATTCCCTTTGTGGAGGGAGAGTCCTTCGGGCTGGACGCCACGTCGACGGGCGAGATCCTGGACTACCTGGTCGACAATCGGGTGCTTCGAAAGGTGCGGAACAAGTGGCACTGGAGCGCGGACACCTACCCCGCCTCAGACATCAGCCTGCGCACGGCGGCGCCGGGGAATGTGGTGATTCTGGACACCTCGGACAATGGCCGGGTCATCGGCGAGGTGGATTTCTTCGCAGCGCCGACGGAGGTGTATCAGAACGCGATCTACCTGCACCAGAGCGCACAGTACACCATCGACGAACTCGACCTCGATGATCGCAAGGCCTATGCGCGACCCGTGGAAGTGGACTACTACACGGACGCGGAGACGAAGGTGGATTTGAAGGTACTGGACGTCTTCGAGAGCAAGCCGGAACACGATGTGGAGCGGTGCTGCGGTGAGTTGAGCGTGACCTGGCTCCCGACGATCTACAAGAAGATTAAGTTCGGCACCCACGAGAACGTGGGTTGGGGCGAGATTCATTTGCCCGAGCAAACGATGCACACGACAGGCTACTGGATCGAGTTCCCCCAGGACACGGCGGAGCGCTTCGGATTGGCGAAGGAGGAAATGGGCGAGGCGCTGAACGCGCTGGCGAATGCCCTGAAGCAGGTTGCCCCGGTGCAGGTGCTCTGCGATCCGAGCGACATCCGCGCCCAGGCCATGCTGCGTTCGCCCGTGGGTGAATTGCCGACGATTTATTTATACGAGCGCTATCCTGGCGGCGTGGGACTTAGCGAAAAGCTCTTCTACCACCACAAGCGCATGCTGGAGGCGGCGGCCTCGCTGCTGGCGGATTGTCCGTGTGCCGAGGGCTGTCCGAGCTGTGTGGGGAGTGTGCTGGAGACGGGCCAACACGGCAAGGGCGGTGCCTTGGGGCTGGTGCAGATGGCGCTCGGGGCGATGGTGAGCAAGCCCGAGGTGATCGCATGAGCGACATGAAGAAAAAGCTCGACGCCCTCAAGGCCATGACCGGCCTGGGCACCGGAGCGGAGCTGAAGCGACCGGTGGGGAAAGAAGACCGCGATGGAAGCGACAGGGCCTATCGGACGGATCAGACGGATCAGACCGATCGGACTGCTCGCAGTGAAGCAGCCGAGATCCCTAATCGGTCTGATCGGTCCGATCCGTCTGATCGGTCCGATATCGCTCCCCCGCCCTCGCTGCCCACAGGCAAACTCGCCGACCTCCTCAAAGCCCACGGCCTCAAAACCGGTGCCGCCCTGCAACGCGAACAGGGCTCCTCCCCCCCGCCCCGACGTGCGCTCCCCCGCGAAGAGCGCGCTTTGCCCCCGAGCAATGTGAATCGCCTTCGCGGCCTCACGGACCGCCTGGGCGTTTCGCCGCAGCATGAGTTTGAGTCTGAATACCATCGCGGGCCGCAGATCACCCAGGAAGAGCGCGACGCGGGGACCTACCTCTTGGAAAATCAGGTCCCTGGCGAAGTCATTGGCGACGAGGAAGCTGGCTTTTACCTCATCCGCCACGACTACCCGCTGGACTACCGCCAGGGCATCGTGGAACTGGGCGCGGCGCTTCAGAGCAAGTCGAAGCATATTGCCTTTTCCGCCTGCGACCCGGAGCTGGAAGACTTCGATCCGCGCACGGCCTGTTTCGTCGATACCGAGACCACGGGGCTGATGGGCGGCACGGGGACGGTGGCTTTTCTCGTGGGCGTGGGCTATTTCATTGATGGAGCGTTTCGCCTGGACCAGTGCATCATGCGC
This sequence comes from Candidatus Hydrogenedentales bacterium, assembly GCA_942492815.1. Classification (GTDB taxonomy): domain Bacteria; phylum Hydrogenedentota; class Hydrogenedentia; order Hydrogenedentales; family JAEUWI01; genus JAEUWI01. The sequence goes on from OW818658.1 coordinate 3,409,555, forward strand.
GACTTCGACGACGAAGAGCCGATGCTGAACTACCTGGCCGAGCTCTTTGATCGCCATGATACGCTGGTGAGCTACAACGGCAAGAGCTTCGACATGCCGCTGTTGCGCACGCGATTTATTCAAAGCCGCATCCCCTTTCGCGGCGACGGCATCCTCCACCTCGATTTGGTCCATGCCGCGCGAAGGTTCTGGAAGCAGCGCCTGAAGGATTGCAGCCTGGGCAACGTGGAGCGGGAGATACTTTCGATCTATCGCGAGGGCGATGTGCCGGGCTATCTCATCCCCCAGCTCTGGTTCCGCTATCTCGAAGAGCGCGACGCGCGTCCCCTCGAAGGCGTGCTCCACCACCACGAGATGGATATCCTGTCCCTCGTCTCATTGACGGCCTGGATGTCCCAATGTCTCGACACACCGGGCGGCCAGGGATTTGCCCATCTGGAGGACAAGCTCTCCGTGGTGCGGATTCATTTTCGGCAGAAGCACTACGACGATGTGATCGAGCACGCCCAGTTGTTTTTGGAAGAAACAGAGAACGCGGCGTTGCGCCGGGAGTGCCTGGAGATGCTCGCCCTCGCCTGCAAGCGTCGCGAGCGCTGGGAAGAAATGCAGCAGGCCTGGGAGCAAGTGCTCGATGCCTTCCCCGGCGACTCCGAGGCGAGCCATGAGCTGGCAAAGCACCACGAACACCGCACACGCGATCTCGGGGCCGCCGCGCGCCTTTGCCGCGAGGCCCTCACGCACTATGCCACACGCGAAGGCACGGCGGGCCTGGAGCGGAGCGAGGCGCGAACTTTCCGCCATCGCCTTGAGCGAATCGAGAAGAAGCTGGGGCGGCGCGGGGGCGAGTTGGAGTTTTGAGGGGGAAACGGCCGGGCCGTAAATACAGATCGGACCGATCAGTCGGATCAGACTGATCGGTCCGATATTTCTTTTCAGGGCAATGGACCCAGCGGCGTTTTCTTCTCCGCCAGCGCCTTGGCGCCGTACATGCCGAGAAACTGGTTGATGTCCATGGAGCGCACGTCGAGTCCGCCGCCGCCCATGGGCACCATGATGATCTTCTTATCCGCCAGGGCTTCCGTGATAGCCAGTTTGACCACCTCGGCGCTGCCCGAGCCCGATAAGGCTTCGTTCATCTTGCGGATGCCTTCCGCCTCGGCCTGAGCCTCGGCGAGCGTTGCCTGGGCGATCCGCTCCTGCTGGAGGAAGTAGGCGTCGACCTGAATCACCGCCGTCTCGTATTCGCCGTCGGCGGTGGCCTTCACTTTGGCGATGGTGGCTTCCGCCTCCTTCACCAGGGTGACGAATTCCTCGCGGCGCGCATTCGTTTCCGAGCGCAGCTTCTCCACTTCCTGATCGGCCACCTTCTTGTCCTCGATGGCCTGCTGGTACGCGGGGGAGAAGTTATAGTCCTGCAGCAGAACCTCCGTAACCACCACGCCGTAGGCCTTGAGCATCTCGTTAAGCTCCTCCTTCACGACCAGGGCCTTCGCGCTGCGCTGCTCCGCCTCGTAAAAGTTTTCCGTGGTCAGTTCGCCGAAAATGTCCCGGGGCTTGCTCCGGGCAATGGTGCGCACGATATTGTCCCGCACCTCATCATCAGTGGTGCCCACCCGCTGGAGGATATGGGCGGCCTCCTCGGGGTTGATGTGATAAGAGATGATCACGTCCAGGCTGATGTCGTTACCATCTACGGTCTTGAACTTCAGGTCGTCCTGGTCGCCAATGTTGCTGGCATTCGGGTCTCCCGCCATGACCAGCTTCTGAATGCGCGTGTCGAACGTGTGCCAGTCCGTGAAGAAGGGCACAAAGAAATAAGTCGAACCTGGGGCGTAGGGTTCCTTTTGAACCCCCTTGTCGCCAAAGGGCGACCAGGTGACCGTGCGGACACCGACTTCGGTGGCGCCGGTGCTGTAGGGCATGCAGCCGCTGGCCAGCAGGGTGCACCCCGCGAAAAGAGCGGCGAGGGCCGCGTTGCGCGTACTCATTGGACAGGCTCCGTCGTTGCGGGGGCGACCGGTGCGGGGGCCGGGGATTTACCCGAGGCCGCGCTTTCCGTCACACCAAAAGTTTTCAGCACCGCATTCAGATCGAGGGGATTCATCCCCTGTTCCCCGCCTGCGGGAAGGAGGATAACGTCCAGACCCTTGAGGATGTCCGCCATCTTGATGGCCACCATGGCCTCGGCACCGAGGGCCTGCATGGCCTGATTCTTCAGCTCCACGCCCTGGGCCTCCGCCGTGGCCACCAGCAGATCGGCCTCCGCCTCTTTCTTGCGGACGTACAGATCCCGTTCCGCCTCTTTTTCCACGCGGTAGGCGTCGCCTTCGGCCTCTTTCACCTTCACGAGGTATTCGCCTTCGGCCATGGCCCGCTGGAGCACCTGATTCTGCTCGGCGGCGCGGCCCTTGGATTCGTTGGTGAATACCAACTGGTCCTGGAGCTTTTTGGCCTCAATGTTTTCCTGGATGGCCTCGCTGTACCGGAAATAGCGCACCAGCACATGCTCCACCACGAGCCCCTCGTCCTTGAGTTTTTCGTTGAGGATCTGCTCCGCGAGATCCGCCTTCTCGACGCGCAGATTGGAGTCGTAGAACTCCTCCGTGGTCAACTGCCCCAGGGCTTGCTTGAGCACGGCCTCGGCCTTGGGCAGCAGGCCCAGTTGCAGATAGTTGTCCTCGGGACCGAGCTTCTTGAAGACTTTGTAGGGGTCGTCGATCCGGTAGAGTATGGTCGCGTCCACATCGACAAAGAAGCCGTCGGAGGTCTGGATCTTCGCCTCCCGGTCAACGTAGATTCCATCGCGTACCGCGCTCGCCCGGTTCGTCATTTCGAGCACCTGGGAGTTGCGCGGCAGGGTGTAGACTTCCTGGACGCCAAAGGGGATACGGAAGGCCAGACCCGGTTCGTAGATTTTTTCCTGCACGCCCTTGTGCACGCCAATCTTGACGACCTTGATGCCGAATTCGTTGGGCTGGACGTATTCAAAGCACATATTGTAGGCGATGATTACGCCTACGGCGATCAGGGGAATGATGATGGACAATCCGGCGAGTTTACCCGCTCGACGCCCTCCCGTTGCCCGTGGCGGACCGCCTTCAGCGCCGCCGACAAATTCCGGTTTTCGTGCCATGGTTTGAGTACCCTTCGTTGGTGAGTTGGGATTTACACGACCGTTACCGTCCTGAGCCGACTTTTATTCGCCGCCGGGATAAACTCGACTACCACATGAGATCATCCGGCACCGGAAACTCGACGTAAGGGTCGTCCGGGCTGAGGGTATCCGCAGCGACGTTCAACAGGACCAGACGGGCCGGTGTACGCTCTTCGATTTTTTCCGCAACGGCGCGGGGCACCAGATGATAACCTCCGGGGCCCCAAACGATGCCGATAACGCCGTCGCGCAGTTGAACCTGAATTTCCGATGATACGAGCAGGTTCTTCACCTTGCCTTCATCGGCGAATTTATAGTCTACGTTCCCTTTCGTGTTCCGAAGGGCATGCTGCTTGATCAGGTCGTCCGACTGGGCGTGGAGCGCCTGTGCCTTTTGCTCGGCTTCCCGCTCCAGGTTGAGCTGGCGATCCCGCTCGCGCTTTTCCTCAATGGCCTTCTGGGCGGCCAGTTGCTCCGGCGTGGGCGCGTCACTTTCGCCATCGGATTCTTTACGGCGCTGTCGGCGCGCAAGATTCTCTTCGTGGGCAGCGGCTTTGGCCTGCTTCTTGGTGGCCAGGCCTGCTTTCAACAATTGATCTCGAAATAGGTCGTTCATAGGTCTCATAACTCTGCTGGATTGTCAAGAAGGGCGCGCGCAACGTGCCACTGTGCCCACTCCCCCGCACTATGCGTCCTCGGCGAGGATGGAATCAAGAAGGGACACGCCATCAAAGCCCTGGCCGCTCCCTGGGCGCTGGCTTCGCAAGGCCGACAGCACTGCGTGGTTTGCGGGATATTCGCACCTTGACAGGCTCGGGTAAAGTGTTTAAACTTCCGTCAGGGAGACGTGTGAAATTTTTCAGCGTCGTAAGGAAGGCAATCGATGGACGACAACACTGTGGAACGCGCTGGGGCCGATGAGCAAGAGTCTGCACTTGAATCCGAGTTCAAGCAATTGCGCCAACGGCACAAGGCTCGTTTCGAACAACTTGCAGGCCTGATGGCCTCGATCCAGAGCCTGTCCGAGTCCGCAAAGGCCGAGTCGGACTCCCTGGAAACCTTGGAGCAATCGGCCCACGGACAACTAAACTATTTGAAGAAGAGCCTCGAAGAGAGCGTTTCAGGCCAAGGCGGCTTCGAATCCCGTATCCAGGAATTGACCGAGGCCCTCTCCGCCGCGGAGCGGGAGCGGGTAGCCCTGGCGGGCCAACTGAGTGCGGCGGAGGGCTCCGATACGGAACTGGAATCCCTGCGCGAAGAGTTGGCGGCGGCCACCACCTCCCTTGGCGATGCCCAGGTACGACTCGCCACGCTGTCCAGTGAGCTGGAAGAGGCCCGAGCCGAAAGCACTGGCACGCGGGAACGCCTGGCGGCAATCGAAGTGGAGTCCCTTGGACAATCCGACGATGCCTCCCGGCTCCAGGAACAGATTGCGGGACTTCAGGCGGAGATCGCCGAGAAGGATCGCCTGCTTCAGGATGCCCAGGCCGCGCTGGATGAAGCGCAGGAGGAGCAGAACCGGGTCGGCGCTGAATTTGAGCGGCTCAAATCGATCCAGCAGCATGCGGAAGCCACGCAGGAGGGTCTGAAGACCGAGCTGCTGGCCGTCCAGCGCGAACTGGAGACGCTCAAGGAACGCTACCGCGAAGGCTTGAGCTCCGAGGCCGCCCTGGCCCTTCGCCAGCAGGTCACGGAGACCACCGCGCAGGTGAGCGTCATGGAGAAGGAACTGGTTGAAGCGCGGGAACACTCGAAGAAGTCGGTGCTCGCCCAGCAACTGACCGACGCTATCCAGGAGACCGAGCGCCTGGAAGAAGAAAACGAGCGCCTGCGCGCGCAATTGGGAATTCTTGAAGACGGCCGGAGAATCCTGGACGGCGGCTACGAACTGGCGGCGGCGGAGGCGGTGACCTACGCGGAACCCCAGGTGTCGCGCTCTCCCGAGGATGAACTGCTCCGGATACAACGCTCCGCCCAGAAGTGGACCCACGGACCGAAGCGGGTGATCGGGCAGATCCTGCTGGACGCCGGTGTCATCACCGAAGCGCAGCTCGAAAAGGCCCTTGAAGTCCAGAAGAGCAGCCCCCAGCAGCATCTGGGCGCCCTACTCGGCGAATTGGGCTTTGCCTCGGAAGAAGCAATCGCCCAGGCCCGCGCAAGCCAATGCGGCGTGGACTACATCCGCATTGTGGAAGATACGATCGATCCCGAGGCCGCGGCCCTGATCAGCCAGCGCCTCGCCTCGCAGCACAACTGCATTCCCGTCTCCGCGACCCCAAAGTCGATGGTGCTGGCCGTGACCAACCCCATGGATCTGCTGGCGATTGAAGACGTGGAGCGGTTTACCAACCGCAAGGTGGATGTGGTCGTGGGCACCGTGCCCGATGTAACCCAGGCCATCGCCCGGTACTACTGGGAACCGGAGTAATCTCGCGCCCCGAAGCAGGAATTGAATTCGCGCCACAATCCAGTTAGTCTGAACGGCAGACGCGCTGCCCCAATGGGCAGTATGGATGGTGGCGCGAGTTTTTTGTTATGACGTTGCGCCCTGTGATTGCAGCCGCCTGGCCGCGGCCTGCCTCAACCAACGACCCGCAGGAGAGTTCCCCCCATGGCAGTCAATCCGGTGTCTCAGGAAAGTGCTTTCGACGTCGTCAATCCCCGCACGGGCGCGGTGCTCTATCGCGTGGAAGAACCGGATGCCGAGGCCCTCAGCGGCGTGATGGCTGCCGCCCGCGAGGCCGCCCCCGCGCTTCGCGCCATGACCGTAGCCCAGCGCCTCGCGTTCGCGGGCCGAATCAAGGCCTACCTCCGGCAACACAAGGAGGCCATCGTCCAGCGGATCGTGGATGAAACGGGTAAGCCCCGCATCGAAGCGCTGATGACCGAAGTCTTCCCGTCACTCGACCTCATCCAATATTACGAGAAGAACGCCGAAAAAATCCTGCGCGATCAGTCCGCGCCCACACCCTTGCTGCTGATGGGCAAGAAATCCAGAATCTACTACGAACCCCTTGGACCCGTGCTGATCATCTCGCCGTGGAACTACCCCTTCAACCTCTCCATGACGCCTATTCTAACGGCGCTCATCGCGGGCAACCCCGTCATCTTCAAGCCGTCGGAGTACACGCCGCTGAAGGGACTGCTGGAGGAGATCTTCCAGGCCTCCGGACTGCCCAAGGGCTTCGTCCAGGTGGTCTATGGCGCGAAGGAGACGGGCAAGCGGCTCATCGACCTTCAACCCGCCAAAGTCTTCTTCACGGGAAGTGAAGGCGCGGGCAAAGCGATCATGGCCCAGGCCGCGCAATACCTGATCCCCGTGGAGCTCGAGCTTGGCGGCAAGGACCCCATGGTGGTCTTTGAGGACGCCTCCATCTCCCGGGCGGTCCAGGGCGCGCTCTGGGGCGCCATGACCAATGCGGGACAGACCTGCACTTCGGTCGAGCGCATTCTGGTACAGAATCGCATCAAGGATGAATTCGTCCTCCAGATGAAAGCCGCCATCGAAGGACTGCGCACCGCATCGGGCACCGCCGACACGTCCCACAACAAGACGCTCGACATGGGTTGCATGACCGCGGATTTCCAGATCGCGAAAGTGGAGGCCCAACTGGCCGACGCCGAGGCGAAAGGGGCGAAGGTGCATTGCGGCGGCAAGCGGTCGGACACCTCCCACGCCTTCCCCCCCACGCTCGTCACCGATGTCACGCCCGACATGGCGATCTATGGCGAGGAAAGCTTCGGCCCCCTGGTCACCGTGCAGGGCTTCGCCGATGAAGCCGAAGCCATCCGCCTGGCGAATGACAGCCGCTACGGCCTCTGCTCCAGCGTGTGGACGGCCGACCTCGACCGGGGTGATCGCGTCGCACGAGCGATAGTTACGGGAGGCGTATCCATCAACAACGTGCTCGCCACCCTGGCCAATGCCGCCCTGCCCTTCGGCGGCACCAAGTACTCCGGCATGGGCCGCTACAAGGGCCCCCACGGCCTCTATTCCTTTTCCAACGTCAAGTCCATTCTGGTGGACAAGAACAGCAACAAGAAAGAGCCCATCTGGTATCCTTACTCGGAAGAGAAATACGGCCTCATCTCGGCGCTGATCGATGCCTCTGCCGAAGGCGGCCTGAAAGGTCTGCTTAAAACGATCATGGTCGGCATGAAGCTGGATAAGTTTACGAAGATGTAAGAGACCTCCGCGCCCTATAAGACCCATAAGACCCATAAACCTACTCGGAACCCAACATGATCCGCTACTTGAGCATCGTTTTCATTGCAGCACTCAGCACCGCGCCCGTTATCGCCCAGCCTATGGTCACACTGACCGTACACGAGGGCGACCTCGACATTGCCATCGACGGCCGCTCCGTGGCCGAATACGTCTGGCAGGACGCCGCCCTTCCCCGCCCCTATTTCAGGCAGCTCACGACACCCGACGGCATCCAGGTCAGCCGCAACTACCCGACCGACCCGGTGGCCGATAAGGGCAACGACGACCACGCCACTTTTCACCCCGGCGCCTGGCTGGCCTTTGGCGATGCCGCTGGTGCGGATTTCTGGCGCAACAAATCCGTCGTGCGCCACCTGACCTTCCTTGCGCCGCCGAAGACGGGCAAAGGCTCGGGCAGCTTCACCGTGATCAATGCCTACGACACCATCGGCGAAAACCCGAAGACCCTCTTCACCGAAACCTGCGCCTACACTATCACCGCGACGAAGGACGGCTATGTCATCATTGCGGAGTCCGTATTCAAGCCCGAAGAGGTGGACTTCGCTTTTGGCGATCAGGAAGAAATGGGCTTCGGCGTGCGCCTGGCCACGCCCCTGAGCGTGAAGCACGGCGGCGGCCTCATCCGCAACAGCGCCGGCGGCGAACAGGAAGCGGGCACCTGGGGCAAGAGTGCGAACTGGTGCGCGGGCTACGGCAAGATCGGCGAGCGCTGGGCGGGCGTGAGCGTCATCGCCTCGCCCGACAACTTTCGCGACGCATGGTTTCACTCGCGGGACTACGGCCTCATCGTGGCCAATCCCTTTGGCAAGAAAGCCATGACGGCGCCAAAGGATGACGCCGTCGCCGCGGACAGCACGCTTGTCGAGAAAGATGGCACCTTCAAGGTGGGCTTCGGCATTTATGTCTTCAGCACCGAAGGCGAGCCCGACCTTCCCGCCATGTACACGGCCTACCTGGCCGCGCGCAAGGCGGCTGTGAACTAGCCGCCTTTCGATTGATCAAACGGATCGGTCGGATCCGACTGATCCGACCGATGTGTCTTCTTGCCTGCCGACAGCCCGTTTTACTCCTTCGTCGTCTTTTTCACCAGACCCACGAACTCAGCGCGATAGCCGCCTTCGTCGCGGTCCTGGCCCTCCTTGGCCCACGCCAATACCTTCGCGCGATCCACACTGCCCTTGTGCTCCGAATCGCGGAGCAACATCCCGAAGCCCGCCACCGCCGCCGCGAACTTGAAGTCGCCCGACATGGCCTCGAAGGCTTCCATGCCTTTGTTGTAGGGGAATTCGAGCAGCGCGCTCGTGTTACTCTCCGGGGCTTTGTAGCGCAGCTTCAGGTTGAAGAGTTCATCGGCCACCAGCCCCGAAGGCGGCACGATGACGACTGAGTCCTGCTGATAGCGAAGGTCGTCCACCGCTTTCACGCCCGCAGGCACAATTTCGTAGAGCGCGGTGACGGCATGCCCCGCGCCGATCTCCCCTGCATCCTTCCGGTCGTCCTTGAAGTCCTCCGCCGCCAGCACGCGATTCTCATAGCCCACGAGGCGATAGGACGAAACCTTCGCCGGGTTGAACTCCACCTGAATCTTCACGTCCTTCGCGATGGTCTGCAGGGTACCCGAAAGCTGCTCCACGAGCACCTTCCGGCCTTCTTTCTCACTGTCGATGTAGGCGTAGGCACCGTTGCCCTTGTCCGCGAGCATCTCCAGCGTGCTGTCCTTGAGGTTGCCCGTGCCAAAGCCGAGCACCGTAAGAAAGACATCCTCGTTGCGCTTCTGCTCGATCAGCGCGAAGAGCTCCTCCTGCGAGGTCAATCCCACGTTGAAATCGCCGTCGGTGGCGAGGAGCACGCGGTTGATCCCGCCTTCGATAAAATTTTCCTGCGCGGTTCGGTAAGCCAGTTGAATCCCCGCGCCGCCGTTCGTCGATCCACCGCTCTGAAGCGCGTTGAGGGCCTTCATGATCGGCCCCTTGCGATCGCCCGGCGTCGACGGCAGTGCCAGGCCTGTGGCCCCCGCATACACCACCACCGCGATCCGATCCCGCGCCTCAAGCTGCTCCGCCAACAAGGTGAGCGACTGCTGCACCAGCGGCAGCTTGTCCGGCGACTCCATCGAGCCCGACACATCCACGAGAAAGACCAGATTCGCCGCGGGCCGCTCCTCCCGCGCCACCTCGCGCCCTTTGATACCGATGCGCGCCAGGTAATGCTCCGGCTTCCACGGGCACGTCGCCACTTCCGTCAGCGTCGCAAAGGGCGCATCGCCTGCGGGCGCCGGGTAGTCGTAGTCGAAGTAGTTCAGCATTTCCTCAATGCGAACGGCATCGCGCGGCGGGCGTTGGCCATCGTTGATGAAACGGCGAATGTTCGCATAGGATGCCGTGTCCACATCGATGGAAAAAGTGGAGAGCGGTGCCTGGGCCACGGTGTGGAACGCGCCCTCCGCCACGCTGGCGTACGTCTCCGCCGAGGGAGGAATTGTTTCGACGGCCACACTTCGCGCGGGAGGCGCGTAGGGCGCTTCTTCATAGCGCAACGCCATTGACTCAGGCACGGGCGGAGCCTCCGCCGCGCTCGCCGCTGGTTGGGGTGCAGATACCGGTGCAGGCGCGCTCGCGTCCATCGCCTGGTCCACCGGTTTGTCCTTCCTCGTGGTCGCACACCCAGGCACAAATATGGCAGCAAGAAGCAACATCGCCCCCAACGAGAAAACATAGGGATACTGTCTAGACATGGAATTTCCCTCGGTGGAATGATGAACTGCCCTGCACGATGTTCCAATTGGCGCTCCTGCGCACTGTGAATAGTATGCCGGAGCGCATGCGAAAGTTCCATTCACCACAATCGACCTTACGATGCGCCACTCAGGCTTCCAGCCCTCCGAACCAATTCAAGAAACTCGCCGCGCTCTCCCTCCCCGTGGTGCGGTCCAGCCCACTCCAGGACATCTTCATAGTCCGCCGAAGCGCAGTGGGGCGAGTCTCGCAACAACATCCCGAATGCGCCAACCGATGCCGCAAACTGAAAGTCTTCCGGGGCCTTGGAAAAGGCCAACACGGGAGGTGCACATGGAAAAACAAGCTCCCTGCTTTCGGATCCCTCAGGCTCCTTGTAACGAAGCTTCACCGTGAACCATTCGCCCGAGTGCGCCGGGCCGGTTGGTCGCTCATCCTGATAGCGGAGCGTTTCCGAGTCGCGCGTTCCGCCCGTCGGCACAATCTCGTACAGCGCGGTTACGGTGTGTCCCGCGCCAATCTCGCCGGCGTCGACGGCGTCATCCTTGAAATCCTCGGCGGCGAGCTTCCGGTTCTCGTAGCCGATGAGGCGATAGGACTCCACCTTGATCGGATTGAACTCGACCTGGATCTTTACATCTTTCGCAATCACCGCGAGGGAGCCGGTAAGCTCCTTCACGAAGACCTTGCGCGCTTCCCGTATTGAGTCGATATAAGCATAGGTCCCATTGCCTCGATTCGCCAGTTGCTCCAGCGTGCTGTCCTTCAGATTGCCGGTACCAAAGCCCAGCGTCGTGAGAAACACACCGGTGTCCCGCTTCTCCTCGATGAGGCGAAATAACTCGCTTTGATCCGTAACGCCTACATTGAAGTCGCCATCCGTCGCCAGAATCACCCGATTGATCCCGCCCTCCACGAAGTTCTCGGCGGCGATGCGATAGGCCAGGTGAATGCCCTCCCCGCCGTTGGTCGACCCGCCACTTTCGAGTCCCTCCAACGCGTCTAGAATCGCGCCGGTGAGATTACCCGGCGTGGACGGAAGCGCCAGGCCCGACGAGCCGGCATACACGACGATGGCCATCCGGTCGTCCGCACGAAGCTGCTTCACAACGAGCCCCAACGACCGCTTGACTAGCGGAAGCTTGTCCTCCGATGCCATCGACCCGGATACGTCAATCAGGAAGACCAGATTCGCCGAGGGGCGCTCCCGTTCGTCCAGTTCCTTCCCTTTGAGCGCTATCCGCGCGAGCACGTTGCCCGGCTGCCAGGGACAGTCGGCAACATCAAGATGGGTGGCGAAGGGCACCTGACCCACGGGCCCGTTGTAGGGGTAGGCAAAGTAATTGATCAGCTCTTCGATGCGGACCGCACCCACGGGGGGTAGGCTTCCATCCAGAATAAAGCGACGAACATTAGCATAGGAGGCGGTGTCCACGTCGATCGAGAAGGTGGACAACGGGCTCAATTTTACCTCCAGGAATCGATTTTCCACCTCGTGGGCATAGCTTTCAGTACCCTGCGGGCTCCGGGCTGCCAAGCCGCTCTCCGCGTGGATCGTGTATCCGTTCTGGATCGGCGGGGCGGGTGGTGGCGTCTCGCGCAGCGTCCGGGCATTCCGTTCCTCTATTTCCCACACCTCCTGAACCGCCCGCTCGACCCGCGCGCGCACTTCCGGATCCTCCAAATCACTCTGAAGCATCCAGTCCCGCGAGGGTGCCGTGGCACCCGCATTGTTGATGTCTGTTATCATGAATCGCTCGACGCCCTCCGGCAGATTCAACACCATCTGCCGAACCCGCAAGGCCTCCGCCGATGGCCCTTTTTCCTCGGGCGCAAGCGGGCCAACCGCCAAGAGCAACCACAATACGGCTGCCGCCAGCACAACGCCCGCCGTCGCAAACACGACGACCCACCGACCCATTCGAATTCTGGTTTGACTAACGCGCATGACCCTTCCCTCCTGATTGACCTGCGGCGGGACGGGATGTCTCGCCGCCTCATGACCCTATACGCCGCCGGAGGGAGCAGGTTCATTCGCGCACCAACGAATATTTCCCACCGCTGCGGTGTAGACTCCCTGGAGCCGCGCTAGGCATCCACGCGCGGGCGTGCTACACTACAGCCGTACCCAGAAACAGGCCGTCGCAACGCGGCCAAAGCAGGAGGAATGAATCGCATGTTTGGAGCAATCGGACGCTGGTTCCGCTCGGTGGGCTTTTTTCTTTCGGGCAATCTCGACGCCTCGCGGCGCAGCCTGGACACCAACCCCCACGCCGTGGCGGCGCGTTATGACGATGTGGTGCGGGACAAGACCACCCGCTTCCACCAGTACAAGCAGGCGGTGGCGGGGCTGATTGCCCAGCAGGAGGGCAAGATCCAGGCGGCGACAACCCTCACGGAGGAGATACGGCGACTGGACCAGTTGAAGGCGGGCGCGCTGGCGAAGGCGAAGAAAAAGGTGGAGGAGTTAAAGGCCCAAGGTGCCGGGGAAGACTTGATCCGAAATGACGCGGAGTACATGAAGTGCCTCGCGGCCTACAATGACTTCAATTCCACACTCACGGAGAAAAACGCCCACGTGGAGGAATTGGAGAAAGACATCAACAACTACGGCGAACGCATCAAGGAACACAAGCTCCAGATGCAGGGCCTGATGCGCGAGATCGAGAAGATCAAATCGGAGTCCAAGGACGCCGTGGCCGATGTCATCTCCGCGAAGGAAGAAAAGGAAATTTCGGACGCCCTCGCCGGACTCTCGCGCGATGGCAGCGAAGCCGACCTCCAGGAATTGCGCAAGCTGCGCAACGAGGTGAAGGCCGAAGCGCGAATCTCCAAGGAGCTCTCGGGCACGAACACCAAAGTGCTCGAAGAGGAATTCCTCGCCTACGCCCGCCAGTCGGAAAACAGCAACGAATTCGACGCCCTCATCGGCCTCGCGGGTAGCGCGGAGAAGAACGCGCCCGTGGACGAGATCAAGCAGGCGGATCGCCTTCCCGGCCTGCCGGAATAGCACCGGCCCGCGCTGATGGACGCACCGGCCCATGAATTTCTGCGGCAGGCTGGCCGGATTCTCAATTCCGGCCAGTCTCGCTCTATCTCGCTGACGGGCAACATCCACGACCTCTTCCACACGCCCGAGGATGGCTATGTTCCCCTGATCGATTTTCTGATCCGGCACTGGCGCATCCCGAAGCACATCCTCCTCGTCTACGAATTAAATGGGCCGATTCGCTTCGTCGACAGCGGCGATCTCGCCGTGGTGCGCGAAGCGTGGTTGAAGTGGCGCACCGGTCTCGGCAGTGATGAACTCGCCATCAAACGCATGCTCGCCCCCGCCAACACCGAAGCCCAGACCGCCCTCCTCCAGCGCGATTTCGACCAGCAATTGCAGCAGGCCGTGGGCCAGCCCACCGTGGCGCTGGAGTTCCTCCGCCAGTTGTGCCTCTGCTCCCGTGGCGCGCCCGGCGGCAAAGCCCCGCTGGAATCGAACCTGATCATCCTCGTCGAAGCGGCGGACCTGATCCTGCCCGAGGGCGAGGCGGCCCACCTCTCGGATCGCGATCGCCACCGCATGAGCGTGTGTCACGACTGGTTCTCCGATCCCGGCTTCATCAATGGCGGCGACTCCGTCGTGCTCATCGCCGAATCGCGCAGCCAGATCAACCAGCGCGTCGCGCGCCTCCCCCACTTACTCGACGTGGCCGTACCCGCGCCCGATGAAGCCTGCCGCCTCCATTTCATCGACTGGTATCGCACGTCCCTTGCTTCCGGCTTAAGCCTGCAACTCTGGGGCTCCGACGCCGAACTCGCCCGCGCCACCGCGGGCCTCTCCATCCACGCCCTGCTCCAATTGCTCAAGGGCGCCGTACACCAGCGCACGGCCCTCACCCAGGCGGAAGTGATCGACAAGGTCGCGGCCTACATCGAAAGCCAGCTCGGCGAGGACATGGTGGAGTTCAAGAAGCCCGGCCACTCCCTCGATGATGTGGTGGGCTTCACCCGACTCAAGACTTTTCTCCGCGATGAGCTCATGCCCCGCTTCAACGCCACCGGCGAAGACGCCCTCTCCGGCGCGGCGGTCGGCGGCGCCATCGGCAGCGGCAAGACCTTCATCTTCGAGGCCGTCGCCGCCGAAATGGACATGCCCGTGCTGGTGCTGAAAAATATCCGAAGCCAGTGGTACGGCCAGACCGACGTGCTCTTCGAGCGACTCCGCCGCGTGCTGGAGGCCCTCTCGAAAGTGCTGATCTTCGTCGATGAAGCCGACACCCAGTTCGGCGGCGTGGGCCCGGAGGAACAGGCCACGGAACGCCGCCTGACGGGTAAAATCCAGGCCATGATGTCCGACACCAAACTCCGGGGCCGCGTCACCTGGCTCCTCATGACCGCGCGGATTCATCTCCTCTCCCCCGACATCCGCCGACCCGGTCGTGCGGGCGATCTCATCATCCCAGTCCTCGATCCGGAGGGCGAAGACCGCGCCGCCTTCATCCGCTGGATGGTGAAACCCGTACTCGGCGAGACCGTGGACGACAGCACTATGACCGCCCTCGAAGCCGCCACCAAAGGCTTCGCCGCCGCCAACTTCTCCGCCATGCGCGCCGAACTCAAGGCCAAGCACCGCCTCGCGGGCCCCCTCGACCTCGAACGCACCCTCGCCGCCATCCGAGATCACCTCCCCCCGCCCATCGAAGACACCCGCCGCTACCAGACGCTCCAGGCCCTGGTGAACTGCACGCGAAGAAGCCTCCTCCCCGATCCCAACGTCACCGACGAAGAGCGCGCAAAGTGGACCAGGGAAATCGCGGCGCTTGAGGCCCGGGGGATTCGTTGACCTTCCCGCGCTGTCCTGACACTTCGATTCTCCCCCGGCTCAACTTCCGTGATGACGGGTGCCACCCTCAAACGGCGGAGCGCAGCGACAGAGTTTGTGGGTGTAGAGCCTCTGACCTAATGATATTATTGCAAATCAAAAGTCGAAGTCTTGATATCCGGCCAATAGTTAACGTCAAGCTTTGCCGCGACGTAAAGATATTTCCGGAGCCCAATCTCGGCGAGAGCGTGGTCAAGCTTTGGACCTATGTAAATCTCGGATAGTGCAAACGTTGACTCATCATTTCCATCTTGAACGGGAACGTCCAAATACGGCACGAAATACCCTGTTCTAATCCTCGTTCGGAGAAGATTATCAATAGGAATCGCATGTGGTGAGCCAAATGGATCTGGCACAAGACGCCACTCCTTTTCAGGCTCGAAACTTGGTCGTTTAAATCGGCATGCCAAACTCATAGCCGCGTGTATGCAATCCAACGAAATACTGTGAAAGCGATCTTTCCCATTTGAAATCTTTTCCAACATCGACCAGTAAATCTCTAAGATCGCATCCAGACACCTCCGTTGAATAGATGTCTCGTAGACTACTGGTATAAATTCAAAGAGATCTGCGCCCGCGTGCTGATAGATGCTTAAGGTCTTCAAAAGCTTTCCCACATCGAACCCGATGCAATAACCTGCACCTCCGTTCGAATAGGCCCGATACTGGCTGATGTCGTCCGGCTTGGAGGAGAAAGATACGAAGTACGACGCTGGCAATGTCTCGTGAAACCGTGTTTGGGAAATGAGGTTCTCAAGGCACCTCTCCAGAAACTCTGCCTTTTCCGCTGTGGAAGCTTTCTTGAGATCCAGCAGAACCTCTCGAAATAATGTCCAGCCATACTTCATTTCCTGCGGATCATTCAGATGCAAGGCGTGGGTCGCCCAAATTTTGCGCGTTTGAATGATCCCCTCAATCCCGCAAGCATCAGTGTAATGGTAGGCAACTTTGGGGGAGGCCCCTTCCCCTTCACAAAGTCGTTTGAGTTCACGATCTACTTCCAACATCGTCTTTTCATGCAATTCGTGATAATTCACTTGACCATTCTCCGAAAGTATGTCCCCTCCGCATCTTCCAGTGTTGGGGAGTGATTCTATCTATGGACTCGCCCGCAGCATTGCAACTACCCACTATTCCAACACCCAAAAACTCCGTCGCTGCACTTTTCCGCTTGAGGGTGGCATCGCGAAGCCATGTTGATCGACAACGATGTCCTTTGGCAAACCGACCGCAATGGCTCATGCTCGGTGAGGCTTTACTGGTCTACCTCGTCGACCGCGAGAAGCGCAGCACCGTCATCTGCCACCTCCTTCGTCCAAGCATCTAAACTCAGAATCGCCTCCTTCAAAAATACCCCCTCCCGTTCCCCCAGTGCAATAAACTCCGCCTCACTCCAATCCCCACGCTGTAGCATCGCATACAGCCCATCGCGATAGGCGTCCCGCACCTGTACCGACTCCTCCTGCACCTCTCCTCCCCCCGCCGCGCCCTTCCGCACATACCACACCTCTCGCGCCCCGGCCTCCTCCCCCGTCACCGCCTCGATCTCCTGCATCGCTTCGCCCAGACGCGCCGCAAAGCGCTTCGTCTCGCGCATGAGCCGCGCAAGCGCATCGCGATTCACGGGATTCTTCCCTTCCGCCATGGCCATGGGAACGAGCGCCTCAAGCAAGGCGTCCAGGCTGAGCATGGGCAACTCAAATGCCCGCCAGGCGCGACGCAACGCGCGACGCTCTTCGTCCCCGATGCTGAAATTTGCACCGGCCACACCCACAAGGAATACTCCGGCTTCGATACGTTCTTCCTCGTTTAAGATTGCGCGCAAGCGACGCGTGAGGCCCGACAGCTTCGGCGGATGCTTCAACAGGCGCTTGCGCAACACGCCAAGGCGGTGTTTGTCGTGATCGTTGAAGTGGTAGAGCGAATTCACGATCTCCGAAACGTGGAGCACTTCAATGTGGTCCACCGCGCCATCCATCTCAGCCATCGCGGCGCCCAGCGACAAGAGCAGGGCACCGGCAAGGTAGTAGCGCTCGCTGTCGGGTGTCGGCTCCTCCGCCGCCCGGATAAGCACCACCCGTTCGTCCCCGCGATAAGGGCCAAGCAGCAGGCGCGGCTCGGGAATCAAGCCGTAGCCCGCAGCGCCCGCCGCCGCAACAATCGCGAGGCTATCCGTCATCGAAAGCTCCTTCGACTTGCCCAGAGCCACCCCCGCCGCCGTCGCCGCCTTGACCATCGGGACGAGAATGCGCCCCTCCGCATTGGCGTACTCGGCGACGAGCGCGTCCCACGCGTTTTGCGGACTCTCCGAGTCGTCACAGGACTTCCACAGTTCGACCAGCGGCGTAAACTGATCCGCAGCACCCATCACGTCCGGCGCGGTGACGGACCACAGCTTCGCAAAGTGCTCCCAGCTTTGCAGTGAAGGATTGACGGGACGATACTTCCACGTGCGCTTCGCTTCGGCGGACTGAATCGTCATGCCCTCGCCGAAGCGCGCGCAGTACTCCGCCTCGAAGCGCGCGCGAAACGCATCGGGCTCGTCCCGATACGCGCCGCTTCGGGCACAGCGAATGTCCTGACGCGCCACCTCAAAGGCGAGCGCCGCTGGCAGCGGCTTCTTTCGCTCATAGAGCCAGGTCAGCGCCACGGCGAGCGAATCGTGGTGCAGCGGAACACCACGCGGCGCAAAAAGCCGCTTGAACCACGCGGGCTTGAGCTTCTCGATGCCCTTCGTGGCAAAGAGAAAAGCCGCAAGGCGCGAGGCGCTGCTGAAAAAAGACGGATGCGCCTCGTAGTGCTTGAGCAGGTGCATGAGCACGCGCAGGACGCCCTCCGGATCGCCCCGGTCTATCAGGGCGTGACGCTCCAGTCCATAGAAATAGAGAAACGCATAGTTGATATCGCGCAGGGGAAGGGAGCGCTCCGACGCGAGCCACTGGAGATAGTTCGCGCGCTGCACCGGCGATAGCGAAGCGTAGCTCGACCAATGGCCAACGGCGGGCGCGCCATCGAAGTCCGGTGTGCCGATCTCCAGCGTCGTGTCGATGCAAGATGCCTCGGCCTCCGCAGCACAACCCTCCGACGTGTAGAGCATGGGATTCGGGATCGTGAATGCCCCAATATCCACTGCCTCATCGCCCCCGCGCCACGTCAACGCCGCCACGCCGGGCGGTGCCTCGCCCTCAATCAGCGCCCACGGAATGGTCCAGCGCTCGTCCGCATCGTGGACGCTCGGCACAGACTCCAGATCGCCTTCGGGCGCTGGATTCGGCAAGCTATCGGGAACGGGGTTCGTGTTCATAAAGCGCCTGGTCGATTCTTTGGACTGCGTGGACGAAGTCGACAAGGTAGACAAATCAATCAGTCACCGGCCGCGTCCACTGAGTCCACTGAGTCCACTGAGTCCACTGAGTCCACTGAGTCCACTGAGTCCACTGAGTCCACTGAGTCCACTAAGTCCACTGAGTCCACTAAGTCCACTAAGTCCACTAAGTCCACTAAGTCCACTATCAACTGTCAACTATCCCGAAGCTCATCCAATAGCACCTGGTAGCGCTCCAGATTCTGATCCATCAGCACCTTCAGCTTCTTCATCTCATCCGTCTGCTCCCGGGTCTCTTTGAAGATAGGCGCGAGCCAGCCCTGCATCAACTTGAACTGCTCGCTCATCACCCCCACCAGCGCGGCGGGCACCTTGGAGACGACGTTCACCGTGGTGGGTGCCGCTTCCTGCGGGCCGCCCATATTGGCCACGCCCGTCTTCATGGCAGAGGCGATATTCTCCAGGCCGTCGTTGATGCTCTCCAACTGCACGAGCAGCTGGCCCACGGCCTGATCCTCACCGAGCCCCTTCATCTTCAGGTTCTTCGTGAAGGTCTTCTTGATATCCGCCCAGCGCTGCGCATCGACCTCGGTCAGTAGGCTGTTGAGTTCCTTGAACTTGAGCATGTTCGCTTCGGCACCGTTCGTCAGCGTTTGCGAATCGCCCTCGTAGTTGCTGTTGATCAAGGTGCGCAGCTCCGCGTCGTTCATGATGTCCACCACGCGCTCGGCGATACGGTTCATGTTGCGGTAGGAGCCCTGGAGTTTGAAGGCGGGCTCGGTGCGGTAGTCCTCGTGGATGCCCGCCGATCGGATGTACTCCTTGTTCACCTCCAGGACGATATCGCGCACGTAGAGCAGCTTCTTCATCACCGCCACCATGCTGTTCACCTCGTCCATCGTGTAGCTGCCCTTCAGCTCCACGCCCTCCTGGGTGCCGCTCTGGGCCATGCGAATCACCCCGTAGATGTCCTCCTGGCTCTTCATGGCCAGGGTGTTCAGCACGGGATTCGACGTAAGGCAGTTCTCAATATAACTCGTCTTGAAATCTTCCTCGCTGTCGCCGATGATCTCGCCCAAATTGTAGGTGTCCGAGCGGTTTGCGAGCATGTCGGGAATCTGGAATTTCTCGCCGCTTTCCGTATAGGGATTGCCCGCCATGACCACGGCCACCTTTTTCCCCCGCAGATCGTAGGTGCGGGTGCGGCCTTTGTGTACGCCCTCGATCTTGCGCTGCGCGTCGCAAAGCGAGATGAACTTCTGCAGGAACTCCGGATTGCAGTGCTGGATATCGTCCACATACAGCATCACGTTGTCGCCCATCTCCAGCGCCAGATTGAGCTTCGCGATCTCTTCTCGCGCCGCGGCGTTCGAGGCCTCCGAAGGGTCCAGCGAGGTAACATGGTGCCCCAGCGCCGGGCCGTTGATTTTCATGAAGATTAGTCCGAGTCGATTCGCGATGTATTCCATCAGCGTCGTTTTGCCATAGCCGGGCGGCGAGATAAGCAGGAGCATGCCCATGCGATCCGTGCGCTTCTGGTCGCCCGCCGCGCCAATCTGCTTGGCCAGGTTGTCGCCGATGAGCGGCAGGTACACGTTGTCGATGAGCTTGTTGCGCACGAAGGATGTCAGCACCTTCGGCTTGAACTCGTTCAGCCGCAGGCCCCGGGCCTCGTCCTCCACCAGTTTCTTCTTCAGCGCCGTGTAGGCCTCATAGCGCGGCACGGTCTCGCGGGTGTAGGCCGAGAGCTTCGCCGTAAAGGCGTTGAAGTTCAACACGTATTCGCCATTCTCCAGCACGCCATGGCCGCCCACGAAACCCGTCAGTCGCGCCACAGGTGATGCATGAACCACCCGCGCGATATCGTGATCCTGCATCAACAGCAGCGCCGCGACCTCATCGACGTAGTCCAACTCCAGCGCATCGCCGCGCGAGCGCACGAAAGCCGCCGCCCAATCGCGACAAAGCAGAAAGGCGCTGTTCGGATTCTTCCGCGCGCTCTCCAGCGAAGCTTTGAACTTCGATTCAAAATTCGCCTTCTTCAGATGTAGTCCGAAATCACGATAAATAGCGTCTGCCGCTGCGCTGATGGCCGCGCCGCGTCCCGAGACGAGAATCTCGAAGAGATAGCGTGCGGCTTCGTCCCCCAAATGTCTCTCGAAGATCTCCGTGGCATCCGTATACGCCAGAATCAGGCGCGCCAGCTCCTGCGTGTAGTGGCGCTGCGCCTCGGGATCGCCAAAGACCTCGCGAATCGCGCCGAAGCCCCGCAGGGTGGTAGCGATGCGCTCTTTCCCTTCCTCGTCGCCGTACTGGTGCCAGTACACCGACGCCAATGCCCGCGCGCGCGGGTGAAACGCCAGCAGGCCAATCGTCGCCTCCATCTCCAGCAGCGATCGGAGCAGCAGCGAAGCGTCGTGGTCGTGTACGCCCTTCACATAGCCCTCGGAATAACGCGAACCCATGAACTTCTGGATGAAGGCCAGCAACTCCTCCTGCGACATCGCCCGAAGGTCGTCCAGCGAGGCGCCCTCGGGTTCGCGGACATGCTGTAGGAGAATATACGCGAGATACTCCGCCCGATAGACCTGCGCGTTCTCCGACACCACCTCCTGCGACCACAGATCCCGCGTGGCGAGAAAGGTCTCGTCTTTGATCGCGTCGAAGTAGTTCGTCCCCGCGAGGTGGAAGTACATGGCGTTGTCGCGCATCACCGTGGTAAGCGCAAGCTCAAAAGTGTTCACCGAGAATTTGTGCGCACCGAAGCGTATGACGTTCTCGCCTTCCGCAAAGAGTTCGTTGCGATCCTTGAGCTGGCGCACCGCGTCTTCGCTGATGGTCTTCAGGCGACTCTGAACATCGTCCACCTTCACGGAATCGCCCAGGGCGCCAAGCTCCTGGATGATCCCGCGCACCTTCTCGATCATGAGATCGGACGCGAAATACGCGTGGTTCTCCTCCACCGTCTTAAAAGTCTCGATCCGACTCTTGATGCCCTTGAGAATACGTTCCGCCGCCTGCATGAGTGCCGTGGCGCGCTTGTTCTGCTTTTCCTGGAGCTGGATCTTGACCGACTCGAAGGCGTTGTAGGCCTCCTCGCGCTTCTCGGTGAGCTGTTCGACAAATTCGTCGAACTCGGCGAAACGGCCCTCCAATTCCTCAATCTGAACCATCACCTTCGTCAGCAGCTCGTCGCACTTGGGCACGGTGTCGCAAAGGTCAATGTAATTCGCCACGGACTGATTCAGCAGCTTGATCTGCGAATTGAACTCCGCGATGCCCTCGCCCTTGCCCAGATCCTTGGTCTTGTTCTTCAGTTGTGAACGGGCCTGATTCAGCTTGGCGAAAATCCCGGAGATGGAATCGATGATCGCGGTGCGCTGCGTTGCATCTTCGATCTTGAGGTTACTCACCACGTCGATGAGCATTTCCAGATCGGCGGCCTGCGTGTTCACCAGCTCCGCGAGCGCCTTTGCATCTGCTACCTTCGTGAGTCCGTCGATCTTCGACGCGTGCTCCTCGACGCCTTTTTCATAGGGCACAAGCGATTCGGGCTTAAGCAGAAACTCCACGCAGGCCTGGCCCAGGCGATCCGCCTCCGCCGACAGGGTCTGCTGGAGTGCCTCCACCGCGGGCAGCTCCATGTATTTCAGATCTTTCAGCGCGATGACGCGGCCCCGGGCCGTGCGGACGCCCGTGAGACTGGCGACAAAATCATGGATGGTGTCAAAGCGCTTACTCTTGCTTGCGTCCTGCGCCGCCAGGGCTTCCGTCGTGGCCGCGTTGAGCTGCTCCCGCGCGTGGCGGCGCGCGTTGGACACTTTCTCGAATTCGCTGATGGCCGCCTGGGCCGCATCGCGAATCGCGGTGAGATCTTCCTTGAGGTTGAAGGCTTCATCCTTGCCCAGCCAGTGAAACACGTCGAACATCGTCCCGATTTTCCGGGTGATGTCACCGTAGAGATTCGCGTAGCTGTCTTCCTTTGCGATCAGGTTCAGGATCTCGTTGCAATCGGCCATGCCGCGCACGATCTCTTTGTTCCCGATCTTGTACAGCATGGAGTCCGACTTCGCGGAGAGCGGCAAATCGGCATCGCGGTAGGGCGTTTGCCAAATCTGGAGCGCGTGGTTTTTCTGCGGCTCCGGCGATGCCTTGAAGTAAAGCAGCTCCCCATTCTTAAAAAAGGAATAGCCGTTGCAGGGAATCGGCGTGTCCACCGTTTGGGTGATCACGTTGTACGACAGGAGCACATAGTCGCCGAGATCGCGATTGTAAAACTCGTAGAGGTAGTCTTCCCCGTTCGACGAAGCCACGCGCTTCTCGAAGAGCATTTCCTTGAAGTTGCCGCCAAAGGACTTCTGCTCGCCGGTCTGGAGCACGTAGCCATTGGCGTAAATCAGGCCATGCTCTTCCGGCAGCAACACGCAGGACTCCTGGATGGCGTCTAGGCGATAGACCTTCTGGTTTTTCTCGCAATAGACGAAGTAGCGCCAGCTCTGCTCTTGGTAGGGCTTGATCTTCAGCAGGACCAGGTTGCCGACGATGGCGTAGAAAAATTCCGCGTCGTCGAGGGTCTGATCCTTGTTGTCCACGTCCTCCCTGTAAATCCCGAGACCCGAGTCCGTGTTGTTTTCGATCTTGATCGTGAGATCGCCACCGACGGTCTCGACAAAGAGCCGGTCCTCAATGGATACATGGGGGTGCCGCCCGTGGTAGTGCATGTCGCGGTGCGTGCGGATCCACTCGAAGTCGTGCTGGGGCGGAAACTTGAACTCGTGCTCGCTGCGGCTATCCAGGTACGTAATCGCGCCGCCGTTGAGGGCCCACTTAAAGACCTTGACGTCGGTGACGCCCTTCCCCACGCGGAACACCATGAACAAATGCGGCCCGATGATGGAGAACTTCGCAAAAACGGTGCTCTTGTAGTACTTGAAAAGCTCCTGGAAGTCCCGCTCGAAGTTTGCATTGCGGATCAGGTCCAGGGGCTCGCGCGTGAGCGTATGATTCTCCAGGCGATAGACCGAGAACACGTCTTCCAGAGCGATCTGCGACTTCAGGCCGATGTGAACGTTGTAGCCGAAGATGAATCGCTCGCCCACGGGGATCATGTCGCGGGCAATGCAACTGTTGTCCGTGGTTATGTGCTCGGTGGCCAGGAGCTTGGTCTCGATGGCTCCGAATACTTCCTTGCGCCCCGCGTTGAGCTGCTCCAGGCGCGCCTGAAGTTGCTTCCCGCCTTTGGCGAGGCGGTTGCGTATAATTTCATACGCGCCCGCTTCCAGGCCGGCGGCGGCCCCGCTCTCGGGGGCCTCCGCCGCCTTCGTTTCTTGTTCAGCCATGTGCGATTCTCCTCGCTGGATGCATCACGCGATCTACTGACTAAAAACGATCAGAGGATCTGGCTGAGTTTCTTCTTGCTGAATCCCAACTGTTTTGCCAGGCCGGAGAGCACCTCGTAGTCGCCCTCGTCCATACCGCCTTCGGCCATGTCCCGCATCTTGTTCAACAGCGCGGCGATGGACAGATTCTTCACGTCCTCGCTGCCGATGCCGAACTGCTGCGTGAACTGCTCCATCCGGGCCTTGAAGTACTCCGGGTCGCCGTTGAAGAAGGTGTTCTTCATATCCGTCAGGGTCTTACTGTTCTCCACCAGTCGATCCACGGCCTTGCCGTTAGTGATGGCGCTCGTGATCTTGTTGAAAAACTCCGTCTCGCCGCCCACGATGTCGATGCGCGCGGTCTGAAGCGCCTGGCCGACAATGGAAGCCTGCTGCTTCGCGATTTCCTGCTGTGCGGCGATGCCAGCCAGCTCGATGGCCTTTTCCTTCTCCAGGTTGAGCTTGAACTCTTCGTGCTCGCGGCCCACTTCGTTGAACAGCTTCATCGCTTCCGCCTTGTCGGTGATGCCCTTCGCATCGGCTTCAAACTTAAGCTGCATGACCGTGGCTTCGGCGGTGCCCTTCTTCTGGGTGGCGGCGGCGTGGGCTTCCTGGCCCTTCGCTTCCGCGACGGCCTTGCTCTCGATGACGGAAGCCTCGGCCAGGCCAGCGGCCGCCAACTCGGCGGTCACGCCTTCGGCCAGCACTTTCTTGCCCACAGCTTCGCGCTCGGCCGCATCGCGGTGTGCTTCGGCGGAAATGACCAGCTCTTCCGCGCTGAAGCGTGCGGCGTCGCGCTTGGCTTCGGCGGATTTGATCTCCTTGACCAGGGCCTGCTGCGCGTCCTGTTCGGCCGCGGTGATGGCGACCTTCTTCGCGCGATCCGCCGTAGCGAATTCGCGGGTATCCTTGATCTTCTCTTCTTCCTCGACCACGGCGCGCTCGACGATGACCCGCTCGCGGATCACGTCCTGGATGGCCTTCTTCTCCACTTCGATGGCCTTGTCGCGTTCGATGGTGGCCAGGGCAACGACGCGCTCCCGCTCGGTCACTTCAAGCAGGCGATCTTTCTCCACACGCTCTTTCTCCACCTGATCGGTGCGCTCCTTGTTGCGCATGGCCACGATCACCTGGCGATCCTTGTTCTCATTGGCGATCGCGGTCTCTTCTTCGGTGGTGATGCGCGCGCGCGCCGCTTTCAGGCGCTCTTCTTCCTGGATCTTCGCGGTTTCCGCCTGCTCGCGGGCCTGCACGGACTGGATCTCGCGCACCTGTTTCGCTTCCGCTTCAGCGAGCTGTTTTTCCAGCTCCAGGATGGCTTCGCGTGCTTCCACGTCCTGTTTCTTCATCGTCTTCTCACGCTCGCGGTTGATGCTGTTCGCCAGGATCTGTTGCTGCGCGGTGAGGTCAGTGATCTTCTTGATGCCCTCGGAGTCCAGGATGTTGTGGGGGTCAAGCTGGTTCATCGGCGTCTGTTCGAGATAGTCGATGGCGGCGTCGTCGAGGATGTAGCCGTTCAGGTCGCGGCCAATGATCTTGAGGATCTCTTCCTTGAACTCTTCCCGCGAGGTGTACAGCGCGACGAACTCGAATTTCTTGCCCACGCTCTTGAGCGCTTCGGAGAACTTCGCCTCAAAGAGCTCCTCCAGCTTCTCGGCTTCCGACGCGCGCGCCGCGCCAATGGACTGGGCCACGCGCAGCACGTCTTCCTCGTTGTTGTTTACGCGCACGAAGAAGGCCACCTTGATGTCGGCGCGCACGTTGTCCATACAAACCAGGCCCTGCGATCCGTGGCGGAAAATCTCGATGCGCCGCACGGAAATGTCCATGATCTCCGCCTGGCGAATCAGCGGAATCAAGATGGCCTTGGAAAAATGCACCGTGGGCTTGCTGCCGCCCGTGATGATGAGCGCGGTGCCCTGCTCCACCTTGCGCCAGCACCGAATCACCATGACCAATGCGGCCATGCCTACAAAAAAAATAAAAAGGCCGCCGACGATGAACACACTTTCCCAAATCATGGGGAAACCCTCCTGAGTAGTGAAAAGACTTTTCCAAAAAAATTCGATGGTACTACCGTAATATCCTGCTTGTGCGCCCGCGTTATACCGCCGGGCCGTCTTCATTATTCGAATCGCCGTCAAACGCGGCGATGATATACGTTCCGTCGTCCTCGCGCGCGATGACCACCGCTTCGTCGCCCTTCTTCAAGCTGACGCCCGCGCGAGTCTTCACATTGAGCTGCAAGGGAGCCCCCTTCAGCGGCACCTCCGCCTGGCCGTGGCGGGGCGACGCCTCCAGCGAGGTTACCGTACACAACTGCCCGATCACATGAATCACATCGCTCGATTGATCGAAGGCCACCTTCAACAATGGCACGAAAGGCTTGAGCACGACCTTGGTCGCCACCAGGCCGCCCGCGAAGACGGGAAGGGCGAGCCCCGCCGCCAGCAGCATGCTCGTATTGCCCGTGTAGTAATTGACAAGAATGGAAATCGCCCACATGCAGAAGCTCAGCACCGATGCAATGACCGTCACCGGCACATCCGCCGCATAGACGAAATCGAAGAGCGCCCCAATGCCGTGCCCATGCGCCCCCGCGTCCCCGCCCAGGTCCCCGTGGCCGTCCCCGCCGAAGTCCGTGCCAACATCCGCATGCCCATGCAGGTGCAGCACGTCGTGACCCAGCACCCCGATCAGATAAAGGGCCCAATACAACACCGCACACAAGAAAAAGATAGTATACGGCAGGTTCACCAGCCGGATGGACTCGTAGAACAACTCAATCATTCCCTGCACTCCCAAGATGCACGGTCCCAAATACCCGCGCAAGGCCATAGTGGCACGTTCCCAAGCAATGGGTCAATCCCTTTTCCCCATCGCGCATGCGATATCTACCACGACACCGGAGGTTTTATTCGACCGCGCGCAACCGTTATCATGGCGGGCACCGAATCCATCAACCTCTCACCTCAACACAACCGAGTGAGCTACCCCATGTTCCGCTTCCTTAACTCCCTACTCTTCCTCGCCCTCCTCACCTCCACCGCCCACGCGGCCCTCACGCCCGAGCGGCTCCGATGCGAATACCTGGAGAATCCCCTCGGCATCGACGCGACCGTGCCGCGCCTGAGCTGGATCGTCACCTCGGAAGAGCGCGGCCAGAAGCAGACCGCCCGCCACATCCGCGTCGCCTCCTCGCCCGAGCTGCTCGAATCGCCCGATCTCTGGGACAGCGGCCAGATCACCAGCGACGAAACGATCCAAATCCAGTACGCGGGCAAGCCCCTCGCCTCGCGTCAGGCCTGCTACTGGCAGGTGAAGGTTTGGGACAAGGACGGCAAGCCCAGCGAATGGAGCGCCCCGGCCTACTGGACCATGGGCCTGCTCGACAAGACCGATTGGTCGGCCCAATGGATCAGCTTCAAGGACGATTCCCCCCTCGAAGCTTCCCCCGAGAAAATGGTGCTCCCCCCCGCGCGCTATTACCGCAAGGACTTCGCCGCGCCCAAAGAAGTGAAGCGCGCCACGATCTACGCCACCGCCCTCGGCATCTTCGAGTTCAGCCTGAACGGCAAGCCCGTCTCCGACCAAATGTTCGCCCCCGGCTGGCCGGACTACCATAAGCGCGCCTACTATGAGACCTTCGACGTCACCGACCTCGTGAACTCCGGCGAGAACACCTGGGGCGCGGTCCTCGCCGACGGCTGGTACAGCGGCTACCTCGGCTTCGGCCTCCTCGTGGGCTATGGGCCGAGCCAGAGCGGCCGCGCCTTCTACGGCAAGACCCCCGCCCTCCAGGCCCAGCTCGAAATCGAATACACCGACGGCTCCACCGAAACCGTCATCACCGATCCCTCGTGGAAGACCGCCACCGGCCCCATCCTCACCGCCGACATGCAGATGGGCGAGACCCACGACGCCCGCCTGGAAATGCCTGGCTGGGACACCCCCGGCTTCGACACCGCGAAGTGGGAGAACGCCATCCGCGCGAAGGACAACGGCAGCATCAAATCACCCTACGCCGATCAAGGCGGCAAGCGCGAAGTGGAGCTCGGCTTTCAGGAGCCCGCGATCTATCAGGCCCACAGCGGCGTGCCTGTGCGCCCCATCGAGCGCATCAAGCCCATCAGCGTGAACGAGATCAAGCCCGGCGTCCACATCTTCGATCTGGGCCAGAATTTCTCCGGCGTCGTCGAGCTCAAGGTCAAGGGCGAAGCGGGCACCCGCGTCCAACTCCGCCACGGCGAAATGCTCCACCAGGACGGCACCCTCATGACGGAAAATCTCCGCAAGGCCCTGGCGACGGATGTCTACATCCTCAAGGGCGACCCGTCGGGCGAAGTGTGGCAGCCCCGCTTCACCTTCCACGGCTTCCAGTTCGTCGAGCTCACCGGCCTGCCCGAAGCCCCCACCCTCGACACCATCACCGGCGTCGTCCTCCACTCCGACACGCCCCTGACCAGCAAATTCGCCTGCTCCGACGACATGGTCAACCAGCTCTTCAGCAACATCGTCTGGACCCAGCGCTCGAACTTCCTGGAGCTCCCCACCGATTGCCCCCAGCGCGACGAACGCCTCGGCTGGACCGGCGACGCCCAGATCTACGTCCGCGCCGCCACGCTCAACGCCGACGCCGCCGCCTTCTACACCAAATGGCTCGATGACCTCTTCGAAGCCCAGGAGCCCAACGGCGCCTTCCCGGAATACGCCCCCCACCCCATGAACCACGGCCGCGACGGCATCACCTGGGGCACCGGCTGGATGGACGCGGGCATCATCTGCCCCTACACGATCTACAAGGTCTACGGCGACACCCGCATCATCGCAAAGTACTACAACGCCATGACCCGCTTCATGGACTTCCGCCGCGGCCTCGCCCCCGACTTCCAGGGCGTCTACACCGGCAACGACTGGGGCGACTGGCTCTCCCTCAGCAAGACCCCCATCGAATACATCGACGCGGGCTACTTCTACTACACCTCGTCCCTCATGGCCGAAATGGCCGAGGCCCTCGGCAAGAAAGAAGACGCCGCGAAGTATCGCGACTGGATGAAAAAGATCCAGGGCCGCTTCATGGCCAACTACCTCAACGAAGACGGCAGCCTCGCCATCCGCACCCAAACCGCCTACGCCGTCGCCCTCTGGATGAACATCCTCCCCGAAGACAAACGCGCCGCCGCGGGACAACACCTCGCCGATCTCATCGCAGAAGAAAACCACGCCATGAGCACCGGCTTCATCGGCACCCGCCCCCTCCTCCCCGCCCTCACCGCCACGGGACACCACGACCTCGCCACGCGCCTCCTCCAAAACCGCAAATACCCCTCCTGGGGCTTCGAAGTCGTCAACGGCGCAACGACCGTATGGGAACGCTGGAACAGCTACACCAAAGAAGGCGGCTTCGTCGCCGGCATGAACTCCTTCAGCCACTACTCCTTCGGCGCCGTCTGCGAATGGATGTTCGGTTCCTTAGCCGGCATCGACACCGACGGCCCGAGCTACAAACACATAGTATTGCGCCCCCAGATCCCCAACAAAGACAGCAACCCCGACTTCGCCCCCATCGACTGGGTCGAAGCGGAATACGACTCCATCCGCGGCAAGATCAAAGTGGCGTGGAAGAAGACGGACACGGGGCTGGAGTACAAGGTCACGATCCCGGCCAACACAACCGCGACGCTGGAATTTCCCCTGAGCGAGGGCGCGGTCGTGACGGAGGGCGGGAAAGATGTGGCGAAAGCAATTGTTGCAGCTACTCTGGATCGTACGAAAGCCGCAGTTAGGATCGATTTGTCTTCTGGGAACTTTGTAATTCAAATTGCCGAATAGACCTCTGACAAAGCTTCGGTAAATAATGTGAACTGGCCAAGCACCTTTGAAGGTATCCCTTTGAAACTTTTATACGAACCTCAATGCAGTTCAGTAGTAGCGACGTCACAATTGCCAAAACTGAAGTTTTGGAGAAGTTAATGTCCCAGACCAAGCACTGTTCAGACTGCTTCTCCGATCAAGGTCTCAAGCTCGATGCCTTCACGATCGGGCTCAAAGACCCCTCGACATGTCCGAATTGCGGCTCAACTTCCGGGGCAAAATTGGACACTTATAGACTTACGCAATTGATGCATAGGTTTTTTGTGTGGGGCACCCTGTATAGATGTGAATATGGTGCCGCACCAGCGCTACAGATTAACGACCGACAACGAACAAGTGTAGTATTCCAGGATTCGTTGTCTGATGATGTCCGACTCCTGGAGGGCTGTCTGGGACTCGGAGTCTTCCACTACGGCCCCCACCTATGGATGGTCGGTGAAGTGGAGCCTCTGAAATCGTTGCAGAACGCGGAAACCCGGAACGATATAATCAGTAGAATTGTCAACGAATACCCTAACACAATACTCAATAAAGGCGAGCTGTTTTACCGCGTCAGGAAATCCGTTGAGAAATCTGAAGCTCCGGATCAATATGATAGTCCCCAACGTGAGAAAGCGGGTACTGGAAGGTTCGATTCGCCTGGATTTCCGGTCATGTACGCATCCCAAGACTTGGAAATATGTGTGCACGAGTGCCGCTTTTCGGCAAAAGACGAGCTTCATGTTGCGACGCTTTTCCCAGTTCACGATCTCAGACTGCTCGACTTGACAGTTCTGCTCACCGAAGTTGGAGTCACAGAATTCGAGAGTCTTGACATGGCAGTTCATATGTTGTTTCTTGCAGGCGAACATTCTTATGAAATCATAAGGGCTTTGGCGATTGAAGCACATCACGCTGGCTATGATGGCCTCATCTATCCTTCCTACTTCAGCCTCTTAAAAACTGGGGCGGTGCCATTTGAGACATCCTTTGGAATTTCTCATCGAATGCTCTCGCAGCGACACCAGGACGAGAAGGCTAAGACGATCTCCAACTTGGCAATCTTCGGACGACCACTCGAAGACCGCAAGGTTGAACTGCGTAGTATAAACAAACTTATAATCTCTCAAGTGAAGTACAGCTTCCACTTTGGTCCTGTCGGGTTTTAGTCGCCTCTCGCACCAGAGTTTTCACTCGTTCCCAAGCTCCGCTTGGAAATGCAGTCCCCGAAGCTCCGCTTCGCCACCGATTCAAACGTACCAAGCACAATCCGTCTGATTCACTGCCCCCCCAAAATCCCCAATGGGGCGGCATAGGTCGCGCGCGCCTTCAG
Source organism: Candidatus Hydrogenedentales bacterium (assembly GCA_942492815.1). Taxonomy (GTDB): domain Bacteria; phylum Hydrogenedentota; class Hydrogenedentia; order Hydrogenedentales; family JAEUWI01; genus JAEUWI01. The sequence continues at coordinate 3,440,434 of OW818658.1, forward strand.
TACCAAATGTACTTCGGGTCGCACTCCACCTCGCGAGCCAACGCCCGATCCAGTCGCGAAGCGGCGACATATCGTAGCCCAGGCGCGAGCGAAGCGAGTCCTGGGATTAAGGTCCACCCACCGCCACATGAGTCCCGGAGGGCGACACAGGCCCTATGCCCCTTCAATCCCAGATCCACCGAGCATCGCAGGTATTGTAACTTTCTGGACGGAACAATAAAGTAGTCCGTACATTATACTTCCGTTATTCTGAATTGCGAGGCAGGTTGTGCCATTTAAAGGCATCACCCTTGCGAGTGCTGCTCATGCCGCAATGGGAGCACTTAAACTCGAACTGCGGGACTGTTGATTCCCCGTACCCACGATATGTGACATCAACCTCATGTCCACGCCCGCACTTTGCACAATCGAATCGCACGTAGTCTGTATCCAATCGTAGTGTGATTTCTTCTGACATATAATTTCTCCTCTAGGTTTATACCACCCAACAACTTCCCGGGGTGATTTTAGGTATTTGAGCATTTTCATAGGGCACACCCCCAACCTGTCTCGATGCTTGCAGAAGAAAGCCGAGTGAACCCTGAACCCAAGCGGAGCATCAATGGTGGAATGTCATCAATGGTGGAATTGTCTATTCTCCAGCAGGCCGCTACTCTGTCTCATTTTCTCGCTCCTCAATCCGCTCTAAAAGTTGCTTTGACCGTTCCTGTGCCTCCTCTATTTGTTGAGGTGTCATGAGCGACGCCACTTCGTCCCGACTCGTGATATACTTTGGATGTGAAGAATTCTCGGAAGTAGCGCTTGCGCTGGCCAAGTTCCACCAGGCGTACGCCTCGACATAGTCCTTTGATACTCCGTGCCCGGTGTAGTAACAGAGACCCAAGTTGTATTGGCCCATATGCCAACCTTGCTCCGCTGTTTTCAGATACCACTCCGCTGCCTGTTTATAGTCTTGCAGTACACCGAGACCAGAATAGTACATAGTGCCTAAGTTGAATTCGGCTAGGAAATGCCCCTGTTCAGCCGCCTTCCGCCACCACTTCTCTGCCAGCTGGTAGTCCTGTGCTACACCTTTCCCTTCGTAGTACAGCTCACCTAATGAATACTGGCTCCCAAGATACCCTTGTTCCGCCGCCCTATGGTGCCATTCAGCAGACTTTGTGTAATCTTTCAGCACACCCATTTGGTAAATGCAACCCAATTGAAACTGGGCTTCAGCATCACCCTGTTCCGCTCTAATTCGGTAGGACTCCGCCTTCTTCTTTTCTAGCTCAACTGTCTCGATGTATGTATCTAGCTGACGCTTCGCCGAAGCATTTCCTTGTTCCACCGCTTTACGCCACCACTTTTCTGCCTGCTTGTAATCTTGTGGCACGAGGTTGCCAACATAATAATTGATACCCAATTCACACTGTGCCTCGGCATCTCCCCGCTCAGCTCTCTTGGTCAATTCGGCCAAGTCCATCTCCAAAGTGTTGGCACCAATTGCCACCAACACGATCATACACCCCAAGCAGTATTTTACGGGCTTTCGCATCATATATAAATACCTCATGATTGTAATCACCGCGATTGTGACCGAAGCCTGACTCAATTCATCTGATACCGGGTCATCGACTGGATTTGAAATGCCGCACGGTGCAGCAAGGGCACCGCGAAGCAGCGGGCCTTGCTCTCAGACGCACCGTAACATGATTGAAGCACATTATGCGCAGGGCACACGCGGCGTTCAACTCTTGCGATGTAATGGGCGAGAGGTTTTTTCATCCGGCCCGAAGGGCCAGTGCAGCTTTCAGCCCTGGGCAACGCCCAGGGAACAAGAGTTCCCCCTGTTAATTCGCCCTGAAAGGGCAGCGCAGTCCGACGCTGGATTCATCGATGCCCGGTCGCTGCGCTGCCCTTTCAGGACGCAAAATGGGCCCGTACTTTTCCCCCAGGCGTTGCCTGGGGCTGGAAGCTGCACTGACCCTTCGGGCCGAATTTTTCGCTCGTGGAGGTTTGCACTGAGCCCCTCAGAATCTCTGATCCCACGCTTCTGTGCCACCCCTTGCGGGGTTGGAATCAGGGTGAATGCGCAACCCAGGGCCCGCTACCATCGCGTTCGCTGCGGCGAACTACGATATCCGTTCCCATCGCACGTTCCCAAGCAGCGCTCGGAGGTTTATACTATCCCCAGCGCTACCGTTCGAAAAGATTATCAAAGGGAAATGGTCTGTCGTGTGACTACTACAAGCGAAAGCGAAAGGAGCCACGATGATTCAAAATACTGAACTACTGACAAGAGCCGCCATGGCGGGAAATCTCGATGCATTCGGCGAATTGGTCGCGCACCACTACCCTTTGGTGAGAGGGGTAGTGTTCCGCCGTGTCGGCGACTGGGATATTTCGGAGGACCTGGCCCAGGAAACCCTGCTGGCAGCCCATGCCAATCTGAACAAACTTCGTGATTCGAGCGCATTTCCTGCCTGGTTATGCCGGATCGCAAGAAATCTGAGCGCCAATTGGATTCGCTCCGAGCAATACCGGCGGGAATTGGCCAAACGCTATAAGGCAGAGCGGGGCACAAACGACACCACGAATTTCGAAGCCTCCGAGGACCTCGCTCGACGGGAGCAGGTCCATGGCTTACTGGAGAGATTGCCCGCCAAGCTGCGGGAGGCGCTGGTAATCTTCTATCTTGAGGAGCGCACCGCACCGGAGGCTGCACGCATCCTTGGCATCCCGGAGAATACCTTCTACAATCGGGTGCATCGCGCCCGGAAACAAATGCAGGATCTGGTGGAACAGGACCTCCGGGAAACCCTGCGTCCCGATACAAGGAAAGTCGCGCAGCGGAGGCTGCTGTCCCTCTTGCCTCTGCTCCCGTTGATGCCTGGTCTCGCGCGCCGCGCTGCCGCCGTTGGCCCCGGTTTCGCATTGGGGAATGTCTGTCTCCAAATCTGGACCGGTGCCGCTTCGATCGGGGGAAAGAATGCCGTCGCCGCATTGGGCCTCGCGGTCGTCGCTACGCTTTCTATCGTCCTCTGGAGTCGATATGCGAGCGAGCAACCCCCTCCGGTTCACGCTGCGGACGCCACCGCTGGAGCCGAAGTGACGCCGAGTGCGACCGAGGATGCCGACACCAGCGCACCGGTTGAGCAGGTTGCTGCCGTGGCGGTGAGTTCACCGGTGCCGGCGCTTTCTGAAGTCGATCCAGCGTTGAGTGAGGAGCCCCAGCAAGTGGGCACGATTTCTGGCCATGTGTACCGCGACGAAATAGTGCCGGTCGAAGGGGCTCGGGTTATCGTGTACGTACCCGGCACCGAAGGGGACGAACGGACCCCGAACGAGACGGACGAGTTCCATGATCCAATGTGGGGCTCCATTGTTCATCCGGAAAATGCTTTTCACGCGGTCTCCGACGCCGACGGTTACTTCGAGATCACCGGGATTCGCAGTGAAGGCGACGCCCGGATCGCCGCCTATCACCAGGGATTTTTAGACGATGGAGATAATATTGACGTGATTGCCGGTGAAGAGCGTACCATTAGATTGACGCTTGAGCGAGGAGAGTTTGTGGCCGGTGTATTGCTAACGGAATCCGGTGCTCCGGTAACGGACGCCAGGTTGCACCACGTAGCTAATATTATCCTAGAGGGTGGAGGGGGCGCTGCCATACAAGCAGGCTACACCGACCAAAGTGGTCGATTTGACCTGCCCGTAGGCATCGGTCCAACGGATCGGGCGTTGGCCACGATCATGGTGAAATCCAAGACCCACGGCTATGCACTGTTGCAGGACATCGAAGTTTGCCCCGAAGACTCCATCACACTCCGCTATCCCAAGCCGACGTCACTTCGCGGCACTGTAACGGCGTCGGACGACGCACCGGCAGGCGGTTTTCAAGTCAGGCTGGAAGGCCACTTTATTTTCCTCGACTTTGGACGAGTAAAGTTGAGGTATTGGGAGGAATCAACCGAGGTAAAGCCGGATGGCTCCTACGCGTTTGATCGGCTCGACCCCAAACCAATCTACCGGATCGCAGTATCTGATCTGGATGGCAAGGAAGTAGCGATCAATCGGGACTTCCTGGAGCTGCAAGCTACGACCGCGAATGCGGTCGACCTTCGGGTGGAGCAACCTGCCTGGGTATTTGGCCGCGTGTATGGGCTCGAATCGCTTCAACCCATTCAGAATGTTTGGGTCCGGTGCTCCGGAGCTAATTCCAATTGGTTGGACGACGGCGGTGTATTCGAATTCACGGCGAAGACGGATAGCGAGGGAAACTACCGGATCGAGGTAACGCGCGGCTGGGGCGCCTTCCGGGTTATGGCAGACTACGGCTATAACACCGATTTTGAGTGGAGGCCCGCCCGGCAGGTGGAAAATTTGGAGATTCGACCCGGTAAGGAATACAACCTGAACCTTCCGTTGCCGACGCCCTGGTCGCGATCCTTCCTCGTCCAGGATGAAGCTGGCAACCCGGTACCGGACGTAAACGTTGGCTATGGAGGGGGTATTCCGATCGATCGTACTGACGCTGAAGGGAGAATAACGCTATCAGCATTGGATCCGGACAAAGGGGTAAGGATTTTCTTCGACAAAGTCGGGTATTCACTGGGCGAGTCGGAATTACTGTATGGCAAGCCGGGGGAGACATTTCCGGTGGAAACAATCGTACTCAAGCGCATATCAGGCGATGTGGCCAAGCTTGTGGACGGGGATAATGTGGCCTTTGCCAAGCGAACCGTAAAGGTGTACCTGTATTCTGACGGCGAATTTCTCATGACGGTCGAAACAAAAACGGATGAGCGAGGCGTGATCCGGTACGAGGAGCGGGCTGCACTATCTTCACAACTACCGGATACAGGACAGATTTCCTTTGAACTGGAAATCGCGAACCCCGCTGCGGATGGACAGATAGAGGCCCTCTATCGTTCAGATCACATACTCCTTCCGGAGGATGAGACGGAAGACATGGGGACTATCGTACTTCAGAACGTGGCGGGGGACGATATGCAGCGTTCCTATCGCTCAGATCACATACTCCTTCCGGAGGATGAGACGGAAGACATGGGGCCTATCGTACTTGAGAAAGTCGAATAGCGACTGGGCGCGAACACGAGGTCGAATCACTCTGAAACGCGGCGCGTATATCGGCCTCATAGACGCTGCCTTCCCCCCAAAAAAGTGCAACGCCCGCACCTATACTTATAGAGGTCGATTGCGAGGAATATCCAATCGGCGTACAAAGCGCTGGCCAGGCGTCGCGCGGACCATCCGCTGGGGAATACTAGTCGCCCCCCTTCGGATGCCGCCGATGCCTCCGGCGCCGTTTGGAATGGCACCCAAAACGGTACGCCGCCTGGACCCGGGTTCGCGATCGGTCTCCCATCCACCCGCCGAAGACCAAGGTGGAACCGCACCCCGCGCAAGGATCTTGGGCATTCATGCCCGAGACAAAGCGCGCCCAAACCCAAAGTAGCCCTTCCACGTGTACACACCGCCCCGCTCCACGAAAGTCACGACTACGCCGAATCGTAGTCCTCCTGCACGTGATATTGCCCGTTTGATATTTGCGTGCGCCTCGCCTCGGGCATGAATGCCCAAGATCCTGCCCCCTTGAAAACCCCGCCACCTCTCGCTATCCTCTACACCATCAGCCACGTGCAGCAGACACCCAATTCCACAGAGGCAGCCCCCATGAGCAAAGCCAAGCCCCCGAAGAAATCCCTCTCCCCCACGCAACAATCCGAACTCCTCGCCACCTTGAAGGCCCGCTTCGAAAAAAACGCGCCGCGCCACAAAGGCATCGATTGGTCCGCCGTCCAGGCGAAGTTGGAGGCCGCGTCGGAGAAGCTATGGTCCCTCAATCAAATGGAGCGCACGGGAGGCGAACCGGACGTGGTGGGCCACGATAAAAAGACGGGCGAATTCCTCTTCTACGATTGCGCGGCGGAGACACCAAAGGATCGCAGAAGCCTATGCTACGACCCCGAAGCGCTGGAATCCCGAAAGGAGCACAAGCCGAAGGACAGCGCCATCGGCATGGCGACCGCCATGGGCATCGATATCCTTTCGGAGGAAGAATACCGCGTGCTGCAACAACTCGGGAAATTCGACACGAAGACGTCGAGTTGGTTAAAGACGCCCCCGGCTATCAGAAAACTCGGCGGCGCGATCTTTGGCGACTATCGCTACGGCCAGGTCTTCATCTACCACAACGGCGTGGAATCGTATTACGGCGGCAGGGCATTTCGCGGTTCGCTGCGGGTATGAGTTTTGCGGCACGCTGTTGGTTGAACCGCGAATGAACGCGAATTGACGCGAATTGAAACAAATAGATTGGAAACCACAGAGAGCACAAAGAACTCAAAGAAAAAAACTTTCTTTGTGCTCTTTGCGCTCTTTGTGGTTAAAAACAAAAAAGCGTTTACGCTGTATACTCGATATCGCGACGATAGGCCGTCGACATGCGGTACCCCGAACCTTGTGAGATCCCGATTCCATGTTGAGAGTCCCCCTGCTTCTTGCCTTTTTCGCTCTTCCTCAACTGGTCCACGCCGAGACCCACTTCATCGAAGCGGAGTCCTTTGCACCGTCGGAGGGTTGGAAAACCAACACCGACTCGCTGCTGCGGAAGGCATCGCAGGCGACGACTTTGTCTGGCGCGGATGGTCCAGGGGATGGCGTGGCGACTACGACGGTGAGCATCGGGGAGGCGGGGCGCTATCGCGTCTGGGTGCGTTCCCTGCAGGTGACGGCCTGGCGCGGGCCCTTTGAGGTATGGGCGAGCGCGGGCGGGCAGCAACATGCCACCATGGTGATTGACCGCGAGCCCGACCCCGCCGTCGCGGACTGGGACTTTGGCTGGCACGCCGTGGATGTGGATCTGCCCGCGGGCGAAATCACCGTAAGCCTCGCGAAGCACGAGCAGAAAAACTGCAGCGGTTACGTGCGCCAGGTGGATTGTCTGCTGATCACCAGCGACCTCAATCTCGTGCCGGACCATGTCCCCTTTGGACCCCAGACCTTTCTGCGGGTCACGGTGGGAAGTGAAATGGAGCAGCCCGTGTACCTTCACTTTTTCGCGGATCACTACCGCGATCCGTGGTACAGCTACCACGCCCTCGGGCGGGGCGACCTGCACGATGCGACGAGTGTGCCGGAAGCCGAACTGCTCGCGCCGGGTGAGACGTCGCCCTGGAGCAACATCTCCCCCATCGTGTATCAGGATTCCGGTGTCGCGCTGGACTTTTCCCTGCGCTCTACCTACCAGTCCATGCCCGACCACATGAAGGCCCGCATCGAATTCGGCCGCGCCGACAGGCCGGAAGGGACCGTCGAACTCGTCCGCGCATTTGATGTGGACGCCCGGCCCAACGGCGTGGTTGTCGTGGTGCCCCCGAATCTCGATTCCCCGGAGAACGTGGCGCGGCTCCGTCGCGATGCGGAGTTTGCCGAGGAGACGGGGAAGCGCGCCGACGCCCACCCCTGGCCCACCATCGGCAAGCGGCCCGAGCGCATCCCCTTTCTCGTGAGCGCGCGCATCGGCGGCTACGATTTGGATGTGGACGCTGCCGTGACGGCGCGCGAACAAAAGACACTGGACTATTTCGGATTCAACGGCGACTATGATCGGGTGCTGGGCGGCCTGTGGTACATGGAGGAGCAGTCCTATTGCCGTCCCGATGTAAAGCAAATGCAAGAACGGGTCCAGGCGGAGTTGGCCGATTTTCACAAGTCGGGGCGTTCTCTCGACGACATTGCCTACTGCATACTGATGGACGAGCCCGCAGGCCAGAGCGCGGCCCTCATGGTGAAGGACGAGGCGAGTCGCACGGCCTTTCAGGCGTGGCTGCGGGCGCAGGGCCTGACGCCCGCCGATCTGCTGGTGCCCGACTGGGATGCCGTGCGCCCGGTGGAGCCTGCGGAGCGCGAGGCCTTTCCCGCGCTTCACTATCACACCCAGCGCTTCCGCACCGTGGCTCTGGGCGATTTCATGGCCGTGCAACGCGGTATTATCGAAGAGGCCTATGGTCGCAGCTTCCCCACCCTGGTAAACTTCAGCGATGGTGCGGTCTACACCGCCAACTTCTACGATCAGGGCGTCGACTACTTCGAGCTGTTGAACCGCGATGACCAGAATGCCCTCTGGAGCGAGGACTGGGCCAACAACGCCTCGACCTATCAGTGCGCCGCCTTCAATGTGGACCTGATGCGTGCGGCGGCGCGCAAGCGCGGCCAGACGTTGGGCCACTACCTCATCGCCCATGCGGAGCGCACCGCGTGGGACACCAAATTGAAAGCCACCAGCGCCACCGCTCGGGGTGTGCGTATGTGGATGAATTTTTCCTACGGCCCGACCTGGGGCAGCCACGAGGGAGGGCCCGCGTGGAAGAGCCACATGTGGTACAACAAGCCGGAGAACTGGACCGCGAATGCGGAAATCCCCCGTGAAATCGGGGCCGTGGAAGACTGGCTGCTCACGGCGAAACCCGCGCCCGCCGAAGTGGCGCTCCTCTATTCATCCTCCTCCGATATCTGGTCCCTGGAGAACAATGCCTTCGGCTTCGATCGCATGCACACCTGGCTCGCCCTGAGCCATGGCCAGGTGCCGGTGGATGTGGTCTCGGAAATGGACGTCGCCGAGGGACTCCTGTCGAAGTATCGCGTCTGTTACCTCTCCGGGCAGAATGTCACCCGCGCCGCGGCGGAGAAGCTGGCGGCCTGGGTCCAGAACGGCGGCACCCTCTTCATGACGGCGGGCGCGGCGGAGCGCGATGAGTACAATCGACCCCTCGACACGCTGGCCCACCTCCTGCCCGCCGAGCGCGCGCCGCTGGTCACCCACGAACCCTGGCAGTCCGCCGGTCGATTCCTCACGGCTCTCTCGCCGCGAGACACCGTCACGTGGAATGGCGAAAGCGTCGACGTACTCGCCGTGCAGCAGGTCCAGGCCCCGAATGCCAATGCCACCACCCTCGCCAACTTCAGCGATGGGAGCGCGGCGGTCGTCGAAGCAACCGCGGGCCGTGGACGGATCATCAGCGCAGGATTCCTGCCCGCCCTGGCCTACATTCGTGCCGCGCTCGTTGCACGCGCGGCCCTTGAGAAGGCAGCACCCGACACCGCGCGCATTGAGCGTTCCTACAACCCCTGGGACTTCCCGGCGGGCCTGCGGGAGCAAATCCTCTCCCCCGCGCGCCAGCATGGACCAACACCGCCGCTCACTTGCGATGTTCCCCTGGTGGACGCGGTCTACCTGCCCTGCGAACAGGGCGTCCTCGTTGCGCTCGCCAACTACACCCTCAAACCTATTGAACACCTGACGCTGCGGGTCGGCGGTGTGGGGACCGTGAAGAAGGTGGAATCCATCCACCAGGGCGAAGTGGCTTTTGAGCGCTCAAGAGAGGATGAGATCCGCGTAGCACTGCCGCTGGAGGCCAGCGACTGGCTCATGATCACCTGCGGCGAGTGAGGATCCCGGAAATGCAAAGCGACCTGCCCGAAGGCAGGTCGCGTATCTTGACTCAGACTGTGACGTCAACTGGTGACTCAGCGTGCCGCCCGGCGCTTGCGGAATGCCACGAGGAGCATTCCCGTGCCCGCCAGCAGGAAGGGAGCCGGTACAGGAACGGGGACCGGATCGGTAGGAGGGGTTACAACCGGAGCGAGGGGGTTCGTGTCGAACACGTCGATATTGTCGTTGCCACAGGCCATGGTCCAGTGGAACCCAATGCCGCCGAGGGCAATGGCCTGTTCCAGATTTCCGTCCAGCCCAAGGGCGATTTCCAGGAAATTGTGCGCAGAACCCGGTCCGACGCCCGTGTCCCAGTCCACCAGGGCATTCCCATAGTTGGTCGCACCCGCCTGTGTTTCACGCACACGGTACGGATTGGATCCGCTGTGGGAGGGGATGGTGACGCCGCTCGTGGACCAGCCGGTGTTGCCCCACACGTCGCTGAAGCGCGAACCGCTCTCCGTGCCCGTCGCGATGGCGAGATCGTACGACGTAGCTCCACCCGTATAGCCAAGATCGATAAAGAGATCGCCCGACCTGTAGGTGCTATTCGTCGGCTCGTAGCCCGTGATCATGCCGATGTAGAGCGTGCCGCCGGTGTAGGCATTCGCGTCCAAATCCTGGTACAGGTAGAAGAACTGCTCGATGTCGTAGTTCTGGCCACCGTAGGCATCGCTTTCTGAATCATCCTGATAGCGAATACTCGAGTTAAGCCGCGAACCGGAGGCCGAACTCTGGCTCCAGTTATCGGAAGACGTGCCGCTGTAGCTGAACCAGTCGTTCCATTCTCCATCTAAGGTAATGGCGGGCGTGCTTCCGGCTACCGCCATTGCGGCCAGGAGGGCCATCCATTTCGTTGTTCTTGACACTGTAAACCCCTTCTTTTGGTATTGCCCTCGCGGCTGTATTCCCAATTATCTCTTCGCGTTCGCACTCGCTCGAGACCGCGATGGGTTGTTGCGGCACAACTTGACTTCTTGACGCTTACCGCGAAAAAATCCGCAGCCGGGTACTCCAGACCCTGAGAAACTAGACGATACGGGGTAAATGCGAGGGCAATGAAGAACAACTCCAAAACCCACGTAATTTCACGCCCATGCCCTATGATACCATCGAAATCAGCGAGTTACAAGTCCTTTATTCTAAAACCCTTACAACTATTGACAACTTTTCGGCATCTTTGCCATTCCGGCGCGGGAGAAACGCCTATAAAATACGTGAAAATCCTGATCAACTCAACCATAAAACCCGTAATTACCGCCTACATTTCAATAAAAATATAGTGTCTAAAATTTCGCAATATGGCGGATTTTTGCCGATTTATTTTCTATTTTTATCTTTTTTGACAACTAATTACCTGGACATCCCCCTCGTTCTGAAAAAATTCTGGCGTGATGGTCACTCGCGCTTCGGAACGCTTGAGAACCATCGGGCAGAGAAGGAAATCTCATTTCAGTGCGCCGTGGCCGCATCGCGCCCCGTGATGGTTTCTTGCGCCGCCGAACGTTACACACGGGCGGGTTGGATCCTGCAGCGCCCACTCATCACAGCGAAAGCTACACCAATCCCCGTGGGAAAGGAATGGAATAGTGAACACCGTTGTTCACTCTGGTGGTTAGACATAGGTTTTTGAGTTTTCCGTGCGATATACTGTGCGGGTGTGCACCCGGACGGGCAGGTCCGAGGGGCCGTTCAACACCACCACAGCAGGTTCAGGAAGTACCGCCGTGAATATGAAAATAGACATCAACGCCCTGGATAACAATCGCAAAGCGAATCTGTATGCGATGGTGGGCGCAGGCACCTTTTTCTCTCTCGCTGGCCTCGTTTCGCTGGTTTTATGGCTGGTGAGCGCACCGGCCCTTGTTGTAGAGTTGCAGGTACCCGGCACCGACGGCCTTCCCGATCTTTCGGCCCTTCAGGCCAAGGGCCCGGAGCTGTCCGGAGTCTTCGCCAAGGGTGATGGTGTTCCGGCGGAATTGCCCGGAATCTGGAGCCAGTTTCGAGGACCGAATTCGGACAACATCGCGCTGGGTGGCCCCCCGCTGGCCGCCGATTGGGGCGGTGATGGACCGAAAGTGGAATGGGCCCTGCCGATTGGTGATGGCTATGCGGCCCCGGCGGTTTTTGAAGGCTGTGTCTACCTCATGGACTACGATGTGGAAGGCCGGGCGGATGCCCTGCGCTGCCTCTCGCTGGCGGACGGCAAAGAGATCTGGCGGCGTTCTTATGAGATCAAGATCAAGCGCAACCACGGGATGTCCCGCACGATTCCGGCGGTGAACGAGAAGTATGTGGTGACCATGGGGCCGAAGTGCCATGTGGTCTGCCTGGATCGGGCCACGGGCGAATATCGCTGGGGCCTGGATCTTCAGCGGGACTACGGCACCGTGGAGCCCCTGTGGTACGCGGGCCAGTGTCCGCTGATTGTCGATGACGCGGTCATTCTGGCGCCGTCGGGTGAAGAGGTGCTGATGATGGCGGTGAGCTGCGAAACGGGCGAGGTGCTGTGGAAAGCGCCCAACCCGCGCAAGTGGAACATGTCCCACGCGTCCATCATTCCCATGACGGTGCTGGGGCGGAAGATGTACGTCTACAGCGCGATTGGCGGGGTGGTGGGCGTGGCGGCGGATGGGCCCGAAGCGGGCAAGTTGCTGTGGGACGTGCCGTGGGATGCCAAGGTGGTGGCGCCCTCGGTGGTGCACGCGGGCGATGACAAGGTTTTTGTGACGGCGGGTTACAGCACGGGCTCGATGATGCTCCGACTGAAGGAATCCGGCGGCGCTTATGAAGTGGAGATCGTGAAGCGCACCTCGCCGGAAGAGGGGCTGGCCTGCGAGCAGCAGACGCCGATTTTCCACGACGGGCTCCTCTACGCGATCATGCCGAAGGACGCGGGGGCCCTGAAGGGCCAGTTCGCGTGTTTTGACACCGAGGGCAAACTGGTATGGTCCAGTGGTAATGACAACCGCTTTGGATTGGGCCCTTTCTTGCTGGCCGATAACAAGTTCTATATACTGGACGATGATGGCAAATTGACCATGATCGACGCGACGACAAAAGAGTTCAAGAAGCTCGGCGAGGCGCAAGTTCTCCAGGGTCATGACGCCTGGGGCCCCCTTGCCATCGCGGGCGACCGCCTGCTTGTGCGCGACATGAACAATTTGGCCTGTGTCAACGTGGGCGCGGCTTGACCCCGCATCAAGGACCCGTGAATTATGAAGGAACCGGTACGCAAGACGAAGCACCCCTACATCGTGGGCGCGTGCGTTGCCGCAATTGCCGGACTGTATTTCTACTTGGTGGCCGATAAGACGAAGTTTCCCGAGCCGGGTGCCAATCTCGTCTACGACATCAAGAAATTTGAAGATGTGGACAACGTCGCCACGCGGTACAAAGAGGCCACGCCCATCGTCCCCGCCCTTGAAGCGCCAAAGGCGATGGAAATCGATGGCGCCGGCAATCTCTACGTCGCCGGAAAAGATGCAATCGCGGTGTATAGCCCAGCGGGCACGGAGACGTCGCGGATTGCCCTCGACGGCGCCGCAACGTGCCTGGAGTTTACGCCCGACGGCCGGCTGCTGGTGGGGTTGGAGGATCGGGTGGCGGTGCTGGGTGCGGATCTCAAGCCCGTGGCCACGTGGAGTGGTTTTGCGGAACGCACCCTGATCACCTCCATCGCGGCGAACGCGGAGGAAGTGTTTCTGGCGGATGCCGCAAACCGTTGTGTACTGCGCGTGGACTATGACGGCAAAGTCCTGAACGAGATTGGCAAGGCGGACGAGGCCCGGGACATCCCGGGACTGGAAGTGCCGAGTCCCTATTTCGACATGGCCTTTGATGACGAAGGATCGCTGTGGGTGGTGAACCCCGGCAAGCTGGGTCTGGAGCGCTATCGGAGCAACGGCGATATCGTGACCTCGTGGTACCGGCCCTCCCTCGAACTGGAAGGCTTTTCCGGGTGCTGCAACCCGACCCACATTGCCTTCAACAGTGAAGGGCGCCTGGTGACCTGCGAAAAGGGTTTGGTGCGCGTGAAGATTTATGAAGTGACGGCGGGCGACTTCGAGGAACTGGTGGTGGGCTCCAAGTCTTTCCGGGTGGCCCAGTCGGTGAGCGACATGGTGGTGGATTCCTCGGACCGGGTGCTCGTGCTCGATTCCCGGCAGAAGTCCGTGCGTATTTTTGAGCCGGACGCTCCGGCGGTGGCGAAGGCGATTCCCTAATTAAATGAACCTGGCGGTCCGGGCGCGCTGTAGCGCCGGGACGGGAGGCCAGGCGACATAGCAGAGGTAAATCGGATGGACAAAGCGATGAATCGGCAGGCCTTCCTGGAAAGCCTGGTGCGGGGAAGCACACTCCTCGGGCTGGGTGGGATAGCGCTGGCCGCAACGCATGGATCGAAGACACCGGAAGAGTGCTTCGAGACCACCACACACTGTAAGGAGTGTTGGACGAACGCCTCCTGCAATCTACCGGAGAAAGGACTGGAGCCCGATGAGCGAGCGCAAAAAACTCGACCGGCGTGATTTCATGCGCGGTGCCGCGGCGGTTGCTTTTACGGGAGCGACCTGGGCGGCGGTGGGCGAGAAATCCGAGACGAAGTACTGGCAGCTCGACCCGGCCAAGTGTACCCAGTGCGGCCGTTGCACCACGCACTGCGTGCTCACGCCGAGCGCGGTGAAGTGCCTGAACCAGTTTGATATCTGCGGGTACTGCGACCTCTGCTTCGGCTACCTGCAGCCTGGATCGCGAAACTTGGATACGGGCGCGGAAAACCAGCTCTGCCCCACGGCGGCCATCGAGCGGAAGTACATCGAAGCGCCGTACTACGAATACAAGATTCACGAAGACAAGTGCATCGGCTGCGCCAAGTGCGTGAAGGCCTGCCTCGTCTTCGGCAATGGCTCCTTCTACCTCCAGATCCGCCAGGACATCTGCATCAACTGCAACGAGTGCTCGATTGCGAAGTCCTGCCCGTCGGATTGCTTCAGCGAAGTGCCCGAATCCAATCCCTACATGTTCCTGACCGGCGATACCCATCTCGCCCATCCGCCGGCATGATCATGCGATACGTCTCCGCCCTCATCGCCCTGGCCGCCGCCATCGCCGCGCAAGGCGCACGCGCCATCGAACTCAAGTTCGCTCCGCCGGACTTCGAGACCGAGTACGCGATGCCGTACCTGTTTACGCCGCCTCCGGCGGGCAGCAACACGTGGTGGGAATCGCTGATTCTCTTTGCGGCACTGTCGCTGACGACGTACATGGTGTTCAAAGCGCGGTCGCGACGTGGCCTCTTCGCCATCAGCGTTTTTTCGCTGTTGTTCTTCGGGTTTTACCGCAAGGGCTGCATCTGCCCCGTGGGTTCCACGCAGAACGTAATGGCAGCCGTGTTCCTTCCCGATGTGGGTGTTTCCTGGGTCGTGGTTTCTTTCTTCGTGATGCCCCTGCTCTTTTCCCTGTTCTTTGGGCGCGTTTTCTGCGCGTCAGTCTGCCCCTTGGGCGCGATTCAGGAACTCGTGGCTATTGCCCCGATCCGGATCAACCCGGCGCTGGAGCGAGTGCTCGGCCTGGGCAAGTACATGTACCTTGGACTGGCCACGCTGGGCGTCGCCACGGGCGCGGGCTTCCTGATCTGCCGCTGGGATCCCTTCGTGGGCCTCTACCGCATGGGCCACAGCTACAACATGCTCATCGCGGGCGCGCTGATGCTGCTGGTGGGCGTCTTCGTTGCGCGGCCCTATTGCCGTTTCTTGTGCCCCTATGGCGTGCTGCTGGGCTGGATGTCGCGCTTCTCCAAGTTCCACTTGGAAATCCCCCCCTCCCCCTGCGTCGAGTGCCGCCTGTGTGAGGATTCCTGCCCCTATAACGCGATCGACATGCCGACACCCCGTCATCTGGTGGAAGAGCCTGTAGTGGGCAAAAAGCGCACCCGGCTTCTGGTTTTCCTGGCGCCCGTGTTTATCCTTCTGGGCGCCGTCGGCGGGTATCTCTTCCACGAGCCCCTTTCGCACATTCACCCGACGGTGAGCTTGAGCGAGCGCATCGCCAAGGAAGATCGGGGTATCATCAAGGGCGAGGTTTACCTCGAATCAGACACCTTCCGCAAGGAAAGCAAGACTGCCGCGACCCTTCATGCCGAGGCGCTTGCGGTGACCGAGAAATTCAAAACGGGAAGCGCGCTTTTTGGCGCTTTCCTGGCCCTGATCATCAGCATCAAGCTGATCGAGTTGTCCATTGTGAAGAAGCGCACGATATTCGAGCCCCACAAGGAAACCTGCTTCAGTTGCGGCCGCTGCTATCCCTATTGCCCGGTTGAAGAAGGAGCGTAGTACCCTGGAATGCTTGAAAAGCGAGAGTTTGATAAGAGCGATTTCTTCTGGCGTCTATCGACGACCGTCACGATAGTATCGGGCCTTTTTTCGGTTCTTATATTTATGTTGCTGGTGGTGAATTACTTTCAGATCGTCCGGCTGGATCCGGTGAATCACGAGTTGCTCACCCAGATGCGACAGACCTATGCCTCGCTGCCGGAGAAGGACGCGGCACTGGCCGAACGCATTCGCGATCTGGATTTGATGACACGCCGCGCCTTCTTCACGAGCCAGACCTTCCTCCGGGGCGGCGCGTGGTTGATGCTGATCACGGTTTCGGTTTTCCTGATTGCCTTCAAGTACATGATCCGCTGGCGGCCACAAGTGCCGGAGCTGGCGGATATGCCCACGGCCGATAAGGAGTTTCTGGCCTATGCCCAATCCCGCCACCTCATCACGTGGGCGGGAATTGGTCTGTTGGCCGGCGGTATGATGACCTCGTATTTCACCGAGAGCGCCCTGACGGCGGAAATGGTTGCTCCGCCAGCGGGTGCGGCTAGTGAAGCCGCCCAACCCGGTACGGAGCCCGTCGCGGAACCCGCCGCCGTAGCCGCGGCGGTGCCCGCAGCGGTGCCCGCTCCCACTTGGGATGATATGCTGGTAAACTGGCCTAGCTTCCGCGGGCCGGGCAGCAACGGCGTGGCCCATTTCGCCACGGCTCCCACCACGTGGGACGTGGAGGCGGGCACCAATATCAAGTGGAAGACCGATCTCACGCTACCTGGCAAGAATTCGCCCGTATACTGGGGCGGCAAACTCTACATCAGCGCGGCCGATGAAACGACCCGTGAAGTCCATTGTTACAATGCGGACACGGGCGAACAGGTCTGGAAGCAGACGGTTCCGAGCTTCCCCGGCACACCCGCCGAGTCCCCAAAAGATGTGATGGAAGATACGGGCTTCGCCGCGTCCACGATGGTGGCCCACGGCGACATGGCCTTCGCGATTTTTGCCAACGGCGATCTGGTGGCCTACAAATCCGATGGCACGCAGGCCTGGGGGAAGAACCTCGGCGTGGCGAAGAACCACTACGGCTATTCTTCCTCTCTGCTGGCCTACGACAAACTTCTGTACGTACAGTATGATGATTCGGAGAAGCCGCGGCTGCTCGCCTTTGACACGGCCACCGGCAACGAAGCCTGGACTGTGAACCGCAAGAAGATTTCCTGGGCCTCCCCCATCTTCGCGAAGACGAATGTGGGCGATCACCTGATCCTCACTTCCGAGAAGGATGTGGACGGTTACAATCCTTTGACAGGCGCACCGCTCTGGACCGTTGAGTGTCTGGGCGGCGAAGTGGCGCCGTCAGCGGCCTATGCGAACGGCATGGTCTTTGCCGCGAACGAGTATGCGATGGCCAACGGCATCACCCTCGGCGGTACGCCGGAGGCGGTGGAGGCTGCGGTCACCTGGGAGTTTGATGAACTGCTGCCCGAGGTATCCAGTCCCGTGGGCGATGGCGAGCGTTTCTACTACGGCACGACCGTGGGCGATATCGTATGCCTGGACGCAAAGACCGGCGAGAATCTCTGGACACAGGAAGTCGAGGATGGCATCGACGCATCGCCGATTCTTGTGGGCGACCGAATTTACCTGGCCGACAAGAGTGGCATCATGTATATCTTCCGCGCCAGCGCGACCTATGAGGAGCTCGGGAAACTGAAGCTCGGTTCGGCGTCCTATGCCACACCGGCCTACCTGGACAAACGCATGTACGTCCGTACCCCGGAACAACTCTACTGTATCGAGGCGCCATGACACAGGACACACTGGAACTGGATATCAGCCACATCGATGCAATCGTCGAGGCAAAAGGCCGAGGCCCGGAGGCGGTTATCCCGATCCTCCAGGCGATCCAGTCGGAGTACCGCTACCTGCCCAACGCCGCCCTGGAGCGCGTATGCGAATTGACGGATATTGCGCCCGCGTCCATCGAGGGCGTGGCGACGTTCTATTCCCAGTTCCGGCGCGAGCCCGTGGGCGAGCACGTCATCAGCCTGTGCGACGGCACGGCCTGCCACGTGAAGGGCGCCGAAGATGTGCACGAAGCGATGGCGGAGCGCCTGAATCTGAAGAAGGGCGAGGACACCGACGCCGACCGCAAGTACACGATCCAGAAGGTGGCCTGCATCGGGTGCTGCTCCCTTGCACCCGCGATGCAGATCGATGGCGTGACGTATGCCAATGTGGCTCCCGATTCCGTGGCGGCCACGTTGCGCGACTTTGAGAATCGCGAGTCCAGGAAGGGCGCTCCCGACCAGCACATCCACCGCAACGTGGTGGAGAACGGCTCGGAAATCCGGATCGGCCTGGACTCCTGCTGCGTGGCCGGCGGCACGGACCGTATCGAAGCCGCTGTGGAAGAAGCCTTGGCCGGTATCCACTCGACCGTGCCCATCAAGCATGTGAGCTGCGTCCACATGTGCCACCAGGTTCCCGTGCTGGAAATCATTCAAGAAAACAAGGCCCCGACCATGTACCTCCGCGTTACGGTGGACGACGTACCGGCCATCATTGCGCGCCATTTCAATCCTCAGAATCCCCTGACGCGCTTGCGCTCCGCCGCACTGCGCTGGGCCGACAGCCTCTACGTGGACGCGGACACCAGCGAGAACGCGGTGAAGCGCCACGATGGGAACGTGCGCGATCCTCAGGTGACGGCCTTTCTCGGCAAGCAGATGCACATCGCCACGGAATACCACGGCGAGATGGATCCCTACAGCCTGGACGAGTACCTGAAGAAGGGCGGCTTCGCGGCGGTGGAGCGGATCCTGTTTGGTAAGTTGACCGGCGATGTGATGTTGTTCCGCCATCAGAAGAAATCCCTGCGCGATCTTCCGAAGAGCGACAAGGCATGGACCGCCCAGCAGATCATCGACGAAGTGCTGGCGAGCGGCGTCCGTGGCCGCGGCGGCGCGGGCTTCCCCACGGGAAAAAAGTGGCAGTTCGTCCACGACGCTCCGGCGCCGACCGGCAAGAAGTATGTAATCTGCAATGGTGACGAGGGCGACCCCGGTGCCTTCATGGATCGCATGATTCTCGAGTCCTATGCCTATCGCGTGATCGAGGGCATGATGATCAGCGCGCTGGCCGTGGGCTCGGACGACGGTATTCTTTACATTCGCGCGGAGTATCCTCTCGCAACGAAACAAATGCGCCGTGCCATTGAAGACTGCATGGAAGCCGGCATTCTCGGCGATAACTTCATGGGCACGGGACGCACCCTCCACCTGCGGGTGAAAGAGGGCGCGGGCGCTTTCGTGTGCGGCGAGGAGACGGCGCTCATCGCCTCCCTCGAAGGCAAACGCGGCATGCCCACCATGCGTCCCCCCTACCCCGCCATCTCGGGACTCTACGGTTGCCCGACGCTGATCAACAACGTGGAGACGCTCTCCGTAATTCCCTGGATCGTGCGCAAGGGCGCGGCGGAATTCGCCAAGCTCGGCACGGAGAAGAGCAAAGGCACGAAGGTGTTCTCGCTGGCCGGGAAGATCCGCAATGGTGGCCTGATCGAAGTACCCATGGGCATCACGATCCGCCAGATCGTGGAAGACATCGGCGGCGGCATCGCGAACGGACGCAAGTTCAAGGCGATCCTCGTGGGCGGTCCTTCGGGCGGCGTCATTCCCGCTTCCATGGCCGATACGCCCGTGGACTACGAAGCCCTGTCGCAGATTGGCGCCATGATGGGCTCCGGCGGGATGGTGGTGCTGGACGACTCCGACTGTATTGTAGAGATGGCCCGCTACTTCCTATCCTTCACGCAGGACGAATCCTGCGGCAAGTGCTCACCCTGCCGTATCGGAACGATGCGACTGAAGGAAATGCTCACGCGCCTGTGCAACGGCCAGGGCAAAGAGCAGGACCTCGAGATGATGGAGGAGTTGGGCAAGGTCGTGAAGAGCCAGAGCCTCTGCGGCCTCGGCAAGACCGCGCCCAACCCGGTGCTGACGGCCCTCATGTATTTTCGCGAAGAATTCGAAGCCCACGTGGCGGGCAAGTGCCCGGCGGGCAAGTGCAAGCCGCTGATCGACTATTGGGTGGAAGACAACTGCATCGGCTGCACCAAGTGCGCCCAGGTGTGCCCGGTGGACTGTATCGAGTCGGCACCCTACAAGATGCACCATATTGACCTGAGTATCTGCACGCGATGCGACTACTGCCTGGTGGCCTGTCCGGTGGACGCCATCAAGGCGGGTTCGCGGGTGTGAGGGTTTGGCCGTTCGCGTGATTAATAATGTTCAGGAGCCACCGCTAGAACAGGTGACATCAGGAAGGCCCCAAGAAGGAGCCGAATACTTTTACAAAATGACTTCGTCGGTTTTAGTCCCGAAGGGGCGACATATCGTAGCCCCTTCGGAGCTAGTACAGTCACTTATGCAAATGCCAGTTACTATTCAGGCCCAAGCAGCCGCCACAGCAACAACTAAGACGTCGGATCGGCAGAGCCTGATGAATTCTCACCGGCAAAGCCGGCGGATTAGCTTGGATTTGGCAAGCGCTTTCTAAATGGAGTAATTCATGCCCACCGTAACGATTAACAACCGCGCGATCGAAGTCGATCCTGGGACCACGCTGCTGCAGGCGGCGCGCCAGTTGGAGATCGAGATCCCCACGCTGTGCTACTGGGAAGGGGTGCGCCCGATGAATTCGTGCATGCTCTGCACGGTGCGCAATACGCAGACGGGCCAGCTCCACTCTTCGTGCTCCACGGTCGTTCAGGACGGCATGCAGATCGAGACGGATACGGGTGATGTGTGCGAAGCACGCAAGGAAGTGCTGGAGCTGATCCTCAGCGAGCACATTGGCGACTGCGAGGCACCCTGCACCCACACCTGCCCCGCTTCCATGAACATCCCGGTCATGATGCGCCAGATCTATGATGGTGATTTCGATGACGCGGCCTACACGATTCACAACGGCTTGGTCATTCCCTGGACCTTGGGCTATGTGTGTCCCGCGCCCTGCGAGAATCCCTGCCGCCGCAAGAGCTACGACGAGACGATGAAAATCCGCACGCTGCACCGCAACGTGGCGGAGAAGTCCCTCAAGGAAAATCCCGAACTGCTGGAGTGCCCGCCGGACACCGGCAAGCGCACGGCGGTTATCGGCGCCGGCGCGACGGGTATGGCGGCTTCCTGGGTCTTCCGCAAGGAAGGCCACGCCGTGGTCACCTACGAGAAGGATGACAAGGCCGGCGGCAAGCTGCGCGACCTGCCCGACGACAAGCTGCCCAAGGAAGTGCTGGACACCGAGATCGATTTCATCACGCGTTTGGGCGTGGATTTCCGCTACAACCAGAAGGTGGACGCGGAGATGCTGGAGGCCATCCGCGAAGAATACGACGCCGTGGTTATCGCGTGCGCCGGTCTGGGCAAGGCGGGCGGTAAGGTCTTCGAAGCGAAGGAACACAAACTCACGGTGATGGCGGTGGGCAATGGCAAGACGGCGGCGGCCTGGGCGAACCGCTACATCGTCAGCGTGGACGCGAAGCCGGAACCGGAACTCTTCCAGTCGAAGATCGGCAAGATGGTTAAGTCGGAGATGGAGGCGATGCGCGATCACAACGAAAACAAGGAGGCTATGCTGGTGGTCCCCATCGCTACCGAGGAAATCCTGGCCGATTCGCGCAAAGAAGCGGGACGTTGCCTCCACTGTGATTGCCGCAAGCGTGTCACGTGCACCTTGCGGAAGTGGTCTCATGTGTACAACGCGGAGCAGCGCAAGTACAACACCACGGAAACCAAGGACGTCCGCTTTCTTGGTCTGGGCGGCGATGTTTATCTCGAACCCGGCAAGTGCATCCGCTGCGGCCTGTGCGTGGAGATTGCGAACATGCACGGCGAAGAAATTGGCCTGGCTTTCATCGGCCGGGGTTTCGATATGGAGATCAAAGTGCCTTTCAATCGCAGTCTGGACGAAGGGCTGCGCAAGTCGGCAGCGGCCTGCGTGGCGGCCTGCCCGACAGCAGCGATCGCCTTCCGGAACAAGGAAGATATGGAAGGTTGTCACACCACGGTCTGGATTGAACTGTGACCGCGATGGTGATGCCGGTCTTGGCGCGCGCCATCTGTAATCAAACTCAAGCAAACAGGGCGAGTCAACATGGTGCGTTTTTTTCTGCTGGGTCTGGTGGTCATTGGTTTTTCTGGTGCAGCCCATGGCGGCGACGCCCGCCAGTTTCGCGGTCCTGATCGCGATGGAAAGTTTGACGAGCAGGATCTGCTGAAAGCGTGGCCCGAGGGCGGACCCGCGCTCCTGTGGGAAATTGACACCATCGGCAAGGGCTACGCCTCCCCCACCGTCGTGGGCGATACCCTCTACGTGCCCGGCATGATCGAAGTCAATCAGGGCTATCTCTTTGCGCTCTCCCTCGACGGCAAAGAGAAATGGCGGCTGAAATACGGCGAGGAGACGGAAGACTCGCAAGCGCCGGGCGCACGCTCCACCCTGACCGTGGATGGCGACTTCGGTTACCTCATGTCGGGTCTTGGCGTCCTCTCCAAGATCGATCTTGGCGCACCGGCCATTTCGTGGCAGGTGGACCTCATGAAGCGCTTCCAGGGGAAGCAGATCCAGTGGGCGATTGCCGAATCCCCGCTGGTCGATGAGAAGCTGGTCTACTGCATGCCCGGTGGACCGGATGCGGGCTTGGCCGCACTGGACAAGCAGACGGGCGAGACCGTCTGGACGACCCAGGGCTTTGGCGACGCTTCCGCCTATTGCTCACCCAACATCATCGTCCACAACGGGCGTCGTATCCTGGTCAGCATGACGGGCAAGGGCTTGGTGGGCGTGGACGCGGCGAGCGGCGAGGTGCTCTGGACGCGGGACCATCCGGATCAATGGGATATTCATGCAAACACCCCGGTCTATGCCGACGGGATGCTGTATTTCGTGGCGGGCAGCAAGGTGGGCGGCGTGATGCTGGAGCTTTCCGACGATGGCTCCGAGTTGACGGAAGTCTGGACGGACACGGCGCTGGATACCCTGCACGGCGGGGTGGTGCTTCATGAAGGCTATATCTACGGAACGGCCCATCGCTCAGCGAAGGAGATGCTCTGCCTCGAACTCAAAACCGGCAAGATCATGTGGCGCACGCCGGAGGTGACCGAAGGCGCGCTGGTCTATGCCGATGGAATGCTCTACAACTACGAGGGCCCGATGCGCGGGGTGGTGAGCTTGATCAAGGCAACGCCGACAGGCTTTGAGCGCTCCGGGCAATTCAAGATCACGAAGGGCGAGGCGAAGCACTGGGCGCACCCGGTGGTGGCTGGCGGGCGATTGTATATCCGGCGTGGGGAGTATCTCTGGGCCTATGATGTGGCTGCGAAGTAAGGATTAGGACGGATCGGACCGGTAGGACGAATTGATAAAATCGGTCCTATCCGTCGAATCGGTCCTACCACAGCCCCAGTGAATAGGCCAGGGTGAAGTAGAGTCCCACGAGAATGAAGACCACCCCTGCGGCCCTGCGCAACCACCACTCCACCTCGGAGACCCGCCGCATGACGCGCCCGAGCCAATTCGCTGCGAAGCCCAGAATCAACACGATGCCAACCACGGGCACCGAAACGCCAATGGAGTAGGCCAGCGGCAGAAAAAAGCTGGACTCGTGGGCGATGGCGAGGGGAATGAGCCCGAAGAAGAAAAGCACCGCCGTCGTGGGGCAGAAGGACATGGCGAAAAGCAGGCCCAGCAGCGCCGTGGCCCAGAGTCCTCCACTATTGCCAAATCGTTGCGCCCAACCCTTCAATCGCCCGCTGCCGAGGCTGACCTTGATCCACTCAACGAGGAAGAGGCCCACGACAATTAAGATCGGGCCCAGCACCCGAAACATGTATTTCTGAAGCCAGTGGGAAACGGCGTGATCGGAGACGAGACTGCCCACGACGAGGGCGGCGAGCACCACAAAGCCGAGGGCCTGGCCCAGGGTGTACGCGCCGCCGGAAAGGAGGATGTAACGCGGGCGGTCGATGCGCCGAGCGATGAATCCGATTGCGATAACATTGGTGGCGAGGAGACAGGGGCTTATGGATGTGAGAATCCCCAGCATGAAGGCAGGGCCCGCCGCGAGTATCAGTTCCATTACTGCGGAGTCCCGTCCGACTCCAGAAAGCCCATCACCTCGTCGCGGACATAGGCGATGTACGCGTCCTTGTCGTATACGAGTTCCCAGATGCGGCTGAGGCTGTCGAAGCGGACCTGTTTTCCGCCTTCGAAGCGCACCAGGACAACGGACTTGGTGTAGAGCCCGAATTCATCGACAAAGTGGGCGTTGGCGGGATCGTCGAGGTCGGCGGTGCGCCACGCGATGCGGCCGCTGGCGAGATCGGCGGCGTAGTGCGTCTCCAGGGCTTCACGCGTATAGGCCTCCAGATTGAGGCAGGTGGTGCAGTCCTTGCCCATGTCCATGTAGTACACCACCAGCTCCGGCTCGGCCGCGACGGACGGTGTGCCCGACACGTGGGCGTCACCGGACACGGGCCCGTCGGACACCAGTACGAAAACGAGGCTGGCGGCGGCGAAGAGCAGGAGCAAGGTGGCAACGATTGATTTCATGGTAGTTCCAGGGGGTGGCGATCCGGAGAGTCTCGCAGGTCAGCTCGACAGCATTCCCTTAATCTCGTCCATGGACGGGAGGCGACCGGAGACCTTGACCTCGCCGTCCACAACGAGTGCCGGCGTGGCTACAATATCGAAGGTCATGATCTCTTCGATCTGGGTAACTTTTTCCAGGGAAAAATCGAGATTCATATCACTTGCGGCTTCATGGGTCATCGTTGCGAGCTTCTCGCAGGTGGCGCAACCCGTGCCGAGTATTTGAAGTTTTTTCATGGCATCCAACTCCATTTTTCTGGGGACTCACCTGAAATTGGCAACCGTTTGGAACGCCGCTCTTCCATAGATTCACGCCCGCAGCGCGTGCCATGTCAGCTTAAGTTCGTTTCGAACTGAGAGGCTGCTGAAAACCCGCTAGGGCGGCAGATGCTGCGCAGGGCTGTTGCTAATCCCTTACTTGTTTCCGATGCAGTACAGGGCTTCCGAAGTCCGCACGAAGAGCTTTCCGTCGGCGATGGCCGGGGTGGACTTGCATTCCTTACCGCCCAGATTGTTGCGTGAAAGTATCGTCAGACCATCGCCAATGCCGGCGGTAATCACCTGGCCGCTCTCGGTCATAACGTACATCTTGTCTTCCGCCACCACGGGGGAGGACCAGATGCGGCTGTCGGCCTCCAGCTCACCGGTCCAGACGGGCACGCCGGTCTTCACATCAAGGCAGAACACTTGACCGTGTACATCGTTGAGCAGGATGACCTGGCCTTTGTAATAGATCGGGTTGGGCACATCGGTGGTCTTCTCGTCGTAGATCCAGTGGGATTCCGTGTAGGCAAAGGACTTGTCCGGCTGGGGAAGGATCGCGAAGGCGGCCTGGCCCCGGGGCTGCACGCCGATGACATACTCGCCAGCCGCCATGGGCGACGGGATCAGGCGCCACATTTTGCCCTTTTCCGGGTTGTGATTTTGCCGCCAGAGCTCTTTGCCGGTTGCGGCATCGTGGCCGATCACGTAGTTGCCGCCCTGGCTGAGAATCGCGGTGGTGTCGCCGAATTCGTAGGGCATGGGGCTTGAGTAGGAGTCAAAGGCTTCGTCGCCGCCGTCGCTGGAACGGTGGGCCTTCCAGACTTCCTTGCCATCGGCCGGGTCAAGGCAGAGGATATGGGAGGTCTCATCGGTGAACTGTTCCAGCTCCAGCCGGTCCCACTGGCCGCGCATGATGGCGATGTACAGCTTGCCCTTGAAGAAAAGGGGCGTCGAGCTGTAACCGAACTGTTGATTGATCGGGCCATATTCGGCGACAAGGTTCTTGGACCACTTCACGTTACCATCGAAATCGGAGGCTATCAGATCCCCCGTGCCGAACATGAAGTAGACCGTCGTTCCGTCGCTCACGGGGGAGGGGGACGCGAGCGTATTGCGCCGGGGCTGCTCGGCATCCTGTACGAAGGCCTTCTCCCAGACGATTTCACCGGTGTCCCGGTTGATGCAGAGGCCGAAGAGGGTCTTCATGTCCTCGCTGTTGGACACGCAGAAGACGCGATCCCCCACGACGATGGGCGACGCGGAACTTTGGCCCGGCATGGGCGTTTTCCAGAGGATATTGTCCTCGGTCCAGGCGCCAGGCAGATTGGTGGCGTCCGAGGTGCCGTTGTGATTCGGGCCGCGCCAGTGGGGCCAGTCATTAGCGCTGGCGTCGGTGGCGTTGAGGAGGATGACCCCGGCACCGAACAACACGGCGGCCTTTTGTAGGAGACGATAGCGAATCATGGATATACCCTTTGCAGATACTGCCAGGCCCGGCGGCGAGCCGTGTGTCCTGAATTAACGGCGCTGACGCCGCGTGACTTATAATGGGAAAACGGTACGGTTGTGGCCTCACTGCGAAATAGCAGGCGCCCAGCCTTGAATACAACTCTAAAGGAATGGCGCGCTTCCCTTCAACACGGCGACCCCGCACGTGCGTGGGGCGTGGCGGGAAAGCACGCCAGACCTTAAGGTGAGCAGCAGGTATCGGAAGGAGTCCCAGCGCGGATGAAGATCGTTTACATCGTTCCGGGAACGGGCGGTACGTTCTATTGCCAGAACTGCATGCGCGACATCGAGCTGGTCCGGGCGCTGCGCCGCATGGGCCACGACGTACTCATGATTCCGGTTTATCTGCCGGTGCTCATCGACTCGGGCGAAATCAGCAAGGGCGTTCCGGTCTTCTTCGGCGGCATCAACTGCTACCTCCAGCAGAATTTCTCCATTTTTCGCTACACCCCACGCTGGATGGACCGCCTGTTCGACACCTCGTGGATGTTGCGGAAAGCGGCGAAGAAAGAGGGCACGACGGAGGCCGCGGGCCTGGGGCCCATGACCCTGTCCATGCTACAGGGGCCCGATGGCAAGCAGAAGAAAGAGCTGGAGCGCATGATGGCCTGGCTGGTGGAGCAGGAGAAGCCGGACGTCATTCACCTGTCCAACGCGCTGCTGCTGGGGATGGCGCGCACACTGAAACAGAATCTGAAGGTGCCGCTTTTTTGCAGCCTGCAAGACGAAATGCCCTGGCTGGATGCGATCGACGATCCGTACAACCGGCTGTGCTGGGAAGCGATGACCGATTGCAGCCGCGATGTCGACTCGTTTGTGGCGGTGAGCCAGTGGTATGCCGATGAGATGGCCGTGCGCATGGCGCTTACCCCAGAAAAGATACAGGTCATCCATCTGGGCATCAAGTGCGACGAGATCCCGAAGGCGCCCATGACCTTCGAGCCGCCGGTTATCGGGTACCTGTCGAAGATGACCGATTCCCTCGGCTTGGGCCGGCTGGTGGACGCCTTTATCCAATTGAAGCAGCATCCGCGATTGAAAGATCTTAAGCTGAGGGCCACGGGCGGTCAGGTTGGCTCCGATGCGACCTATGTGAAATGGCTCAAACAGAAACTGGCCAAACACGGCTTCGAGGACGACGCGGAATTCATGGAAGAATTCGACGTGGACACCCGTCGCGAGTTTATACAGTCTCTCTCCGTCATGTCGGTTCCGGCTCCCGAGGGCGAGGCTTTTGGGCTGTTTATCATCGAGGCGAACGCTGCGGGCATTCCCGTCGTCCAGCCGAAAGCGGGCGCCTATCCGGAAGTCGTGGGCGCGACGGGTGGCGGCCTGATCTATGACGACCTTGAGCCCGAAGCCCTGGCGAAGTCGCTGGAATCGCTCCTGCTGGACGCGGAGGTTGCACGGGCACTCGGGGCGAAAGGTCGAGAGGCCGTGGCCCAGAAATTTTCAACCGAGCGCATGGCCAACGACACCATCGCGCTGTATTCGAGGTTTGCTGTTTCATGAAAGACAAGATCATTTCGATGGCACCGTTTTTCGTCATCCTGGGTATCGTGCTGGTCTGGGGCTTTGTGCAGGGCTGGTTCTCCCCTGCCCCCGCACCGGAAGAGGTGCCAGGTGACGCAGCGGCGATTGCAGGGACAGCAGAGACGGCAGGGACGACGACCGAACCTGCGCCTGCCCCCGAACCTGAAGCGGCCCCAGCGCCCGCACCTGAAACCGAGGCTCCCGCCGCGACGCCTGCGCCGACTACCGAAACCGTACCTGCACCGGTCACAGCACCGCCAGTCGCGGCGGCGAATGAAGCCCCTGCGGCGCTGTGGTCCACGTATCACGGCGACACCAACCTGGCCGGTGTGGCCGCAGGCACCCTCCCCGATGCGCCCGCGCGACTCTGGCGTTTCCAGACGAGCGCCCCGCTTTTCTACGGACCGGTATCGTCGGCGGCGATGTTGCATTTCGTGAACAGCCACGGCGAAATCTCCACGGTGGACTTCACCGGCAAGAAAGTATGGTCGAAGCAGCTCACCCGCAAGTCGATCAACGATGAAACCGAGCAGAACGCCCGGGTGGACGGTCCCATTTCCTGCTACGAGTCCACCCTGCTTCTCGGAACGATGTCGGGCACGATCTACGCCTTTGACGCGGCCACGGGCAACGAGAAATGGCGCCACGAACTCGGCAGTTCCGTGCTGGGGTCAATCACCTATCAACCCGCGACCGCGACCCAGCCCCAGGCGCGGGTGTACGTAATCGGTCAGGAAGACGGCGCGCTCCATTGCCTCTCCTTCGCCGATGGATCACCTCTTTGGAAGAGCGAGCCCATCGATCGCTGCGACGGCTCACCCGCCGCGGGTGAAGGCGTGGTTTCCTTCGGCAGTTGCGCTTCCGCGCTCCACGTCATCAGCGCGGACAATGGGGCCATACTCAAAAACATCGCCGTTGGCAGCGAATCCCAGATCGCGGGCGGCGTGGCGATCCGGGGCAATTCCGTCTTCTCCGGCACCCACGCGGGCGAACTGATTCACGCGAACCTCGCGACGGGCGAAATTATCTGGACCAATACCGACTGCGTGGCGGAAGTGTTTACCACCCCAGCCGTCAGCGCCGACAAAGTGGTCTATGGCGGGATGGACGACATCGTATATTGCGTGGACCGCGCCACGGGAAAGAACGTATGGAAATTCGATGCCAAGGGCATGCCGGGCTCCGCGGTCATTGTGGGCGACAAGGTGGTGGTGACGGCCAATGGCGTGCTGTACATGCTGGCGCTTGCCGATGGAAAACAACTCTGGACCTACGAAGTCAGCGATGAAATTACGCCACCGTCTATCATCAACGGAATGATCATGGTGGGCGGCAAGGATGGATCGCTGTCGGTCTTCGGCACGGCGCAGGGCTGAGAAACTCCAATTAGAATCGGATTTTTGGACGTTCGAGTCCGGCTCCGGGTGCCACCCGTACACGCGGGAGCCCTGGCGACCAAGTTTACGGGTGCAATGTCGTCGACGCTGGAAGAAGAACTGAACCACGAATGGACACGAATCTACACGAATAAGAACTTGAAAAGCAGCGTTTATGATGGTGTCCAGACCGCCTTTGAACTTCAGGTCATTGCCACCTCTATCGTTCTTATCCGTGCTATCCGTGTCATCCGTGGTCAAAGAAAAGAAAATAATGGTAGACCACGGATGGCACGGATAGACACGGATTTACATAAGAATGGCTACTACCTCCCTGCGTCTTGGCAAGCAGAAATTTATACTGACCCTACATATTCACAGCGCCCCTCCCTTCTCCACGGCTCCCCCAGAAACCGGTCGCAGTGAACGACGCTTGAAAGGATTACCCCGTGACCCATCCAAGCACATTGCTTGAACTTAACGACGTCTCCAAGACCTACAACGAAGCCGACGCCTCGACCGCTATCCTGAAGGGGGCGAATCTCAGCGTCTCCGCCGGGGACTCCCTCGCGATTGTGGGCCCCTCCGGCTGCGGCAAGAGCACCCTGCTCAACCTCATCGGCCTCCTCGATTCGCCGAGCGGTGGCACGCTCCAGTTCAAGGGCGAACGACTCGACGGATTCAACGAGGAACAGCGCGCGGCCTTTCGCAATCGTTCCATCGGCTTTGTGTTCCAGCACCACCACCTCCTGCCCCAGTGCACCGCGCTGGAGAATGTGCTGGTGCCCACCCTCGTCAGCAAAGACACCACCCGCGCCGCCGAACGCGCGGAAAAACTTCTGGTGCGCGTGGGCCTGAAGGATCGCATTCACGCGCGACCGGGCCAGCTTTCGGGCGGCGAGCGGCAGCGTGTGGCCGTGGTGCGCGCCCTCATCAACCAGCCCGCGTTGCTCCTCGCCGACGAACCCACGGGCTCCCTCAGCCAGGAAGGCGCGGATGCCCTTGCCACCCTCATGCTGGAGTTGAACGCGGAAGAAGGCATGGCGCTCATCGTCGTGACCCACTCCATGGACGTGGCGCGGCGCATGGCCCAGGTCTACGAACTCACCGAAGGTAAACTGCGCGGGAAGGCGGCCTGATGTTCTCCCTGATCCGCAACAGTCTCCGCTATTACTGGCGCATGCACCTCGGCGTGCTCGCGGGCGTCACCCTCGCCGCCGCCGTCCTCACGGGCTCGCTGCTCGTGGGCGATTCCGTGGACTACTCCCTCCTGCGCTTCGCCAAGCAGCGCCTGGGCAACATCGATCACGCCATCTGCACGCGCACGCAGTACTTCAGTCAGCGGCTGGTGGAGGCCATTGGTGCGGACGCGAAGGTCGCTACGGCGGGCGCGTTGCAATTGCGCGGTATGGCCATTCGCCAGGGCGCCACGACGGATGACCGCCGCCAGATCAACCGCGTCGAAGTCATCGGCGTGGGGGAAGACTTCTGGAAGCTCGCGGCGGACACCACACTGGCCCTCGGGCCCAACGAAACGGCCCTCAATACGAAACTGGCCGAGGCCCTGGGCGTGGCGGAAGGCGGCGAAGTGGATCTGCGCATGGAGAAGCCTTCCCTCCTGCCCCGCGACGCCGGTCTCTCCGTACGCAATGAGGATCGCTCGGTGCGCCAGACCTACACGGTCAAGAAAGTGCTCAGTGACGATGAAATGGGTCGCTACAGCCTCTCGGCCAGCCAGATCGCGCCCTACAACGCTTTTGTGAATCGCGACGCGCTCCAGGCACAAGTGGCGCTGCCGAATCGCATCAATCTGCTCTTCAGCAGCGGCGAGATGGCCGATGACGCGCTCGATGACACCCTCGCGCGCGTATGGACGCCCGAGGACATTGGCCTGGCCTTCGACACCCACCCCAGCGGCGTGGTGCAACTGAAATCGGAACGAATTTTCCTTCCCGCGGAACTCGCCACGGCCGCGCAGAAAATCCCCGGCGCGCAGGGCACCCTCACCTATCTCGTAAATGGATTCTCGAAAGGCAACCTTTCTACCCCCTATTCCTTCGCCGTCGCGGGCCCCGTGCCGCAGGAAATGAAGGACGACGAGATCATCATCAACCGCTGGATGGCAGACCAGATCCAGGCCGCCGTCGGCGACACGATCACCATGAGCTATTCGGCGTTGCTGCCCTCGAACAAATTTGAGGAACGACACCGCGATTTCAAGGTCAGCGCCATTCACGAAATGGCCGATCTCGTGACGGAGAAAGAACTCACGCCGGTCTTCCCCGGCCTCACGGATGTGGACAGTTGCGCCGACTGGGACGTGGGCATGCCCATGGACGAGGAGAAGCTCAACGATAAGGCGAACGAGGACTATTGGGACGCCTACAAGCAGACGCCCAAAGCGTTTGTGACACTGAAGACGGGCCAGGAACTCTGGGGCAACCGCTTCGGCGATCTCACCAACGTGCGCTTCCCCGCCGCGCCCGACACCATCGCAAAAGTAAGCGAACATCTGAAGCAGCACGCCGATCCAGCGCGGACCGGCCTGGTCTTCATTCCCGTGGAGGCCCAGGCCCTCGCCGCCGTGCAGAAGGCCATGGATTTCGGCGGCCTCTTCATCGGCATGAGCTTTTTCCTGATCGTCGCGGCGCTCCTGTTGACCGGCTTGCTCTTCGTTTTCGGAATCCAGCACCGCATCGAACAAATCGGCATGTTCCTCGCCCTGGGCTTTCGACACAAGCAGGTGCGTCGGCTCTTTCTCGCCGAAGGCGCGGTGGTAGCTGTCGCGGGATCGGTACTCGGCGCGGCGCTGAGCACCCTCTACACGCGCGGACTCCTCCACGGCCTCGCGACCTACTGGCAGGGCGCGCTGGCGAACTCCTCTATCCAATACCACGCCACAATCGGCAGTATAGTGACGGGTGCCGTCATCAGCCTCGCCTGCGCACTGCTCACCATGTTTTTCGCCCTGCGCAAGTATATGAAGAAACCCGCACGCGAACTGCTCTACATGGACTTCTCCCAGTCCCTGGAAACGAGTCGCGAAGGCCGTGGACGTCGCGCCACGCTGTATGTCGGCATCGGCGGTGTCGCCCTCGCCGCCATCATCATGGCCCTGCCCCTCGTCATCGCGGTGCACAACGCCGCGCTGCTTGGCTTTGGCGCGGGCACGCTCCTGCTCCTCTCGGCCTTCTGCCTGTGTCGCTGGAAGCTGATGTCCATGGATCACGCGCAGGCGGGACGGCCTTTTACCTTTGCGGCCCTCGCATTGCAGAATGTATCGCGCCGTCGCGGACGCAGTCTGGCCACCATCGCGCTGCTCGGCGGCGGTGCCTTCATGGTCTTCGCCGTGTCCTCCATGCACGAAGATCTTTATGCCTCCGCCCACCTGCGCTCTTCCGGCACGGGCGGCTACAGCCTCCTGGCGGAATCGACTTTTCCCTTGCTGGAGAAGCCCGAATTCATTGCGAAGAGCGAGACCCTCTCCGCCGCAGCCATCAAAGTGCGCGATGGGGACGACGCGAGTTGCCTCAACCTCAACCATTCGCAGCAGCCGGGGGTGCTCGGCGTGAACGTGGCCGAGTTCGCCGCGCGCAAAGCCTTCGCCTCGGAGGCGGACGCCGCCGAACTCTGGGAGCGCCTGAACGTGAAGTTGGAAGACGGCGCAATCCCCGCGCTCGCGGGTGATGCCAACACCGCGATGTGGACACTGAAGAAAAAAACGGGCATCGAAAAGGGCGACTACCTGATCTATCAGGACGAAAGCGGCGCGGAAGTCAAAGTGAAGCTGGTAGGCGCGCTGCCCATGCGCCTGAGCGTGTTCCAGGGCAAGATTCTGATGAGCGACGAAAACTTCACGCGCCTCTTCCCCGCCGAAGACGGCTACCGCATGCTCCTCATCGACGCGCCGTCGGACGCCATCGAATCCACCATCCAGAGCCTCAACCGTTCCTACGACCGCTTCGGCCTCGACGCCATCCCGCCCGTGGAACGCATACTCGAATTCTACGCCGTGGAGACCACCTACCTCGCCATGTTCCTTGTCCTCGGCGGCCTCGGCCTCGCCATCGGCAGCGTGGGCATGGGCGTGGTGGTGCTCCGCAACCTCCTGGAACGGCGCGGCGAGCTCGCGATGCTCGGGGCCCTGGGCTACCCCCACCCCGCCATCATTCGCATGCTCTACATCGAGTACGGCTTCCTGCTCCTCGCGGGTTTGGGCACGGGCATCATCGCGGCGTCCCTGGCGATCATTCCGTCTTTCTTCGCCACGAACTCCCAGGTCAATGTAGGTACGCAGGTCCAACTGGCCCTGCTGGTTTTCATCGTGTCCGTAGGGTGCACCGCCACGGCGATAATGCTGGGCTTCCGCCGCGAGCGCTTTAATGCGTTGAGGAGTGAGTAGCACGGGGACAGTCGCGAATGGCACGGAACGGCAAGCATGAAATCATGACGAAGGCACATTTAAAACTGTACCTGCAAGAATCGACCTGGGACTTTCTTACAGTTCACCGCCACGAGTCAGGGAACTGGAGCGATAGGGGATGGTGCGGGGGCTGAACTACTTGAGGCACCAGCCTCGTCTTCATTGACGATGTACGCCGTTACCGTTTCATTACGCAGTGTAATGATCGCGCTTGCCCCTGATTCGGTTGAAGAAGCTACGTCAAACAAATCAGGTTGCGTCGCCACGGGAACAATTCCCATCCGTACTCCATCCGGACTGACAACGACGAGGTTTCCATCGTCATCGAGAAAGATCCACTCTCTACTGCCGTCACCGTCGATGTCGCCACTCTGGCAAAACTTGCCCATGTCAGAATCATACTCGTGCCGAACTGGAATCTTCCAAGCGACTCGCCCACGCTGACTGGTGGCCATGATCTCTTCATCGCTTTGAATAAGTAGCTGGACACCAAATTCGGGTCCCATGTAGGACGCGTTGAGACCGTCGAAAAAACTGTCGCCGACTCGGTAGGAATCGCGCTCTTCTCCAGACGCATCGATGATTTTCACTCCAAACATTTGCGGATAATAGATGCTTGTCACTCCATCTGGCCCTTTCAGAACTGCTACGTCTTCCATTCCCGGAGAACGTTTGCGCCACAGTCGCTCCCCATCCTCTGAAATTGCCTGAATGCCATTGATGAGGGACGCCACGATCTCATCGTTACCGTCACCATCCAAGTCTCCCCAATCCGCGCTGACAATGAGCGTCGGCAGCCATCCGCCTGAGTACTCCCAGAGCACCTTCCCGCGTTTGTCCATCACCGTGATCATATCATCCGGCTTCTCAAACCCGAGAAGGCGCGGCCCTTGGGAATGGGCGATAACAGCGACCGCTTCGATACGCGGAGGCAAGTCAATCGTTTCAAGTTCGACACCATCCCGGCCAAAGACCTTCAGAACTTCGTCTCGCGCTGTAACCAGAACTTCATCGACACCGTCCCCGTTCCAGTCGCCAGTGGCAATAGATAGTGCCCCATCAATGTCGATAGCCCAGAGTTCCCCGAAGGTTAAACGTGTCGGTGCATCAAGCAATCCCTCCCGGGGTTCCTGGGGAGTGCTTGCGACCGCACCTTGAAAATCGGCCGAGGATGCCGCCGCCCGAATGGTATCGATGCTCTGAGAACCTGTGAGTATGGTCTGTATCACGCCATTTCGATCAATAAAGAAAAGCGCAGGATAACCGGCAGCATCTCCGAATGGTGATGGAAGCCCCGTCTGGGAGACCACGAGAAAACCGACAGAATAGTCTTCCACAAACTCCCTTAGCGTCTCTTCGGACTCATGACTTACCGCGATAATTGCCAGTTCATCGGCGCCGCTCTCGCCGTCCAAGCGAACTAACGAAGCAATCAAATCTGCGGCATCGGAATCGCGCGTCGACACCATCGCCACGATGACGCGCTTACCCTTCATTTGCTCCAGTGAAATCTCCTCCCCATCAAGTGTGGGCAGAGTCATTTCCGGTGCCTGCACACCCTCCCAGTCAGCAAGCGAACTTGAATCTAGTTCATCGAAATCGATGTCCGGCATGAAGTCGCGTACAAGCAAGCCGACTGTTACGAGCCCCCCGATAGTAAAGAGCAGGCCCAAAGCGGAGAGCACAGTTCCCCAAATGGCCATGGCGCGATGGGACTTTTCGTTCGCCAGATGCACCGCACCCAGTATCGCACCCACCAGACCCAGCATACCGCCAATAATGACGACGCTCAGGAAGATTGCCAGTATCCCCAGTATCAGACTTGCGATGGCAAGTCCCGGACGCGATGCCGGGGCAGCCTGTTGAATCTCTTGCTCAGTCACTATAGTCCCTCCTGGTAAGATCGGACAAGAGCTAGAACTGATATGCCCACATCCGCTACTGCCACATTGCCGCTTCGGTTACACGTGCCCAAATACAGCCCTGTTCCAAATTTCACTCGGGGGCACCTACTGAGTCTACCATACCGAGATCTACGTATATACTCCTGCTTACCGCGCGAACCACCGCATGGCGTAGCGCCCGTTGCTGCGACCGAATTTCAGCGTGTAGGGATCGTTCAGCAGCCGCGCGCAATAGCCGTCGGTGCGCGGCATGAGCCAGCCGAAATCCCAGCCCTGGCTGGTGTAGCGCAGGGGGACGGCGGGCTTCACGCGCACGGTGGGGATCGTGCCCGCGATGAAGAGCTTTTGCGCGGTGTAGTAATAGGCCGAGCCGACGTTCACATAGATCTCGTGGTCGGGCGAGGGTTCGCCGGCTGGAGCGAGGTCCGCGCAGAGCCCGCGGATCGCGACTTTCAATTCGCAGCCCTGCGAGAAGGCTTCCCCCAGGATGTCGACCGAGCCACTCACGACGGAGCCATCGGCATTGTGCGAGAGCAACTCCTGCCAGTCGTCGCGCACGAGGTAGCGAAAGACGTTGAAGTCATAGATGAAATTGCTGCTGGGCGCGTTGGTGGCCGCGTCGAAGCTGTCTTGCTGATGGTACTTCGGCATGGCCGAGTGATCGTCCAGCGGCGAAGGGCCCGGCGTTCCCATGGCGGGCGGACCGTCGAGAAAGGGTCGCGCAATCGCCTGTTGACCGTCCTGGTTGTACATGAAGAAGGACATGGACGGGCGCGGCCCGAAACCATCGGGCAGGCTGATAGGCTGGCGCAGGGTCATGATGCCCGCGACGGCCTTATCCTCCAATAAGTACGTGGTGCGAAACTCCGCCACCTCGCGAATCAGTTCGTTGCTGTCGGAGTCCGTGTCGATGTGTTCGTTGTGGAT
Source organism: Candidatus Hydrogenedentales bacterium (assembly GCA_942492815.1). GTDB lineage: Bacteria > Hydrogenedentota > Hydrogenedentia > Hydrogenedentales > JAEUWI01 > JAEUWI01. Next base: position 3,476,847 of record OW818658.1, read on the forward strand.
GAACTCGGTCTGCACCTGAAGGTCGGCACCGCGTCGGATCGCATCGGCCAGGGCTGCATTGCTTCCGGCAGTCACGTTGCGCTGGGAATCGAGCGCTACGGCACACTTCCACTTCGACTGAAACACGGGATTCTCCTTTGCCTTGCTGGCGGGTGCGGGTTTCTGAGCGGTCTCATTGCCGAAGGCGTTGGCAATGGGCCAGAGCGCGGCGGTGGCGGCCGCACCTTTCAGCAGGGCGCGCCTTCCGGGTTTTTCGGATGGGTTCATTGATTCTCTCCTTGCTTCCCTGAACTGTTCTTGAATCTGACGTTCTACACTCGTCATCGCTGGCCGATCGCGAAGGGACAGCGTCGCCCCGCCACTCAGGCGTGAAGAATAGCTGCGAGTCCAACGATCTACCCAATCCGAACGAGACCCACGTCAACTGGCGGGGCTGTCCTGTTGCCGTCGCGGCCAACCCGCACATTCGAGAGGGGTCCGCAACGCGAGAAGTATCTTTCAATAGTTCATTTCCGCGATAGCTGCGCCTCGGAGATCGCACGAAATCACGACGCCAAACTACAGGACAGCCCCGCCTGTCGAAGCGAGCCTCCCTCGGCTGGGCAATGCGCAAGATACGCAACAATTCTCCCTTGTCAAATTCGCGGGGCGACGCTGTCCCTATGCCTGCGTTCTTTCGCGGATGAATCGCCGCTACTCGACCACCGTCCGGTACTCATCCACTTTCAAACCGATCTCGCCAAAGGGAATCGGCTCGAAGCCCGGAATCTGCCCAAACACTTCCGCGTCTTCCTTCAGCGTGAAGTCTTTGGCCTCGTAGTCCACGAAGCCGGGATCTTCGTGCGTCACAAAGGTGTCGTTGATGGTCCAGTTCCCGTTGACCAGATTCTTGCAACGCATGGACACATTGCGCGATGCGTGGTTCAGGCGCAGGCCCTTTTCATATTCCATGTAGCCCTTGAGCTCGGGATAGCGCTCGGTGAAGGGCGCCTTGGTGATGTCCACCTCCTCAAGCAGGTTGCCCTGCCAGAGGGGCTCGCTCAACCATTGCTTCCACATCGCTTCCGGCCAGGGCGAGGACCCCAGCGCGAGACCGCATTCGATGAAGAGGTTATTCGTCACGATATTGTCATGGCCGCCGTGGTTGAACACCGCGCCAAAACTGCCGCCCGAGGCCTTATAGAAGACATTGCCATGGACGATCTGGCCGCCGTCGCCGTCGTCGAAATAGATGGCGCAACTGCCGTGGGCCATTTTGCTGCCGATCTCGTGCCAGTAGTTGTGGCGGATCTGGGTGCCGCGATGGGAGGGATTGCGGCCCATGTAGAAGGCGCCGCAGTCGTCGGAATTCATGCTTACGTGGTGCACGTCGTTGAACTCAAAGACGTGATCGTTGCCGGAGCAGAGAATCGCCTGGTGGGGCGCATCGTTGATTTCGTTGTGGGCCACGTAGATGCCCACGCCCCCCATCACGATGTTGTAGGCGGCGGTACGCATGCGCTCGGACACACGATAGATGTGATTGTTCACCACGCGGTGGCCGGAGGGCGTGAGGGTCTTGCGATCGCCACCATTGATGGTCAAACCGCCCGTGCCGTTGTTATAGATGTCGCAGCTCTGCACGGTGTGGTTCGCGCCGCCCTCGATCACCGCGCCGATGAGGCCCGCGTTGCGGATGGTGCAGCCCGCGAAGGTCACATTCGCGCCACCCGTCACGGTGAGGGCGTTGCCCGCACTGTACTCGAACGTGAGACCCGTGAATTGAATATGCGATGCGCCGTTCAAAGCCACCAGCGGCTCGGCGGTAAGTGAGAGGACGATTTCGGCACCCTCCAGAGTGGCGGGCGGCCAGAAATAGAGCACTTTGGCTGCGCGATCAATGTAGTACTCGCCCGGGGCGTCCAGCTCCTCCAGCAGATTCACTGCTCGATAGCGGCGCGGCGCGGGATTACCGCTGCCGATGCCATAGACATGCTGCGCGCCCAGGGTGATCTGGCGCGTGGCGGGATCGATGGACTTCACACGGATGGTCTCGGAGGCCCAATCGAAGCACCAGTAGCCTTCCAGCCACAGGTCGGCCACGTTGGCCCAGCGCGCCTGGTGATCGCCGCTGTAGGTAAAGACGCCGAGGGCATCCGAAGCATAGTTTCGCCAAGGCGCGGGTCCGCTCTCGACGATGGTCTCGATCTCCGCCCAACCCTCGTTGGGCCACTGGGCCAGGGTCATCCGCGCGCCGTTGAAGAAGAGCTCTGGCACGGGCTGGGCGCTGCGGAAGGCGTCGGGCACATCGCCAAGCGTAGCGATGGCGGAAAGGTCCGCCTGCCGCACGGTTGCGCGGCCTTCCTCCGGGATGCGCGCCAGCGAGGCGGCATCGCTCACCGCGACAAACGACTCGCCCGCAAGAAAGTGTCCGCCGTGGAACCGGGCCTTGCCCGCATTCACCGCGCGGTAAACAATGGGGGCTTCCGCCGTGCCGCTGTCTTCTGCACTAAAGGGGACAGACGTCGGGTGGACATAGTCGCCATCGTGCAGCCACACGGTATGGGGCCCGATGCCGGCGGCCCGCACCGCATCGCGTGCGGCACCAAGGGAGGCAAAGGGCGCGGCCTCGGTGCCGGGGTTGGTGTCGTTACCCGCAGGGGCGATGTGAAATTCTGCGGCCCAAGAGCCGAGGGTGCCCAGTGTGAGTACCAATGCCAAAGCGAAACGCATTGGATGTCCTTTCTTTGCGGTTAGAAATCGCCCATCTTGCGAGCGGCCCTGGTCAGTTCAGCACATGCTGCCTGGCTTTGACTCTCGCTGCGAGATCTTTGCGTATCGGTAAACGGGAGCCACCAGCGACCACGTAGCGCAGCCGCCCCTCGTCCATCATTTTATGTATGCCCTGCACGGTCACGTGCATGGCCTCGGCCGCCTCTTTGACGCTGGCGAGTTCAGCCGCCACGACACGTTGTGCGTCGTACTGCGCCATATGCTGCGCCAGCATCCGCGCGATAGTCCGTTCCGATTTCTGGGACCAGAAACCCTCTCCGCAAGATTCGCAAAACTGACCATCCAATCCTGATATATCGAGGGGTGGATATCCCGCCGGATTGTAACGTTCTTCTCGCCCCTTCAAACGGCGCATACTTTTTTTTGCGCCGCAAGCGGGGCAGTCGCTCCATTGCTTCTCGCGCATATTATTCGTCCTCCAAGGCTTTGAACGAGATAACCACGGTGGTGACATCTACTATCTGAATTTTCACGTACGCGGGTGTTCCGCCCACGTCGGGGCGATAGACATCCTGCCAGAGTGTCGAATCAAAATGTGTTGTCATTGACTTGAAGAAGTCTGAATCGTCTAAACCCAAAATAAATTCCGCGACTTGTGCCGCGTCAAAGAATCCAAAATCATTCGCAGCACATCGCAATGCCGTTGAAGTAACCCGATACTCACCATCCTGAATGAGCGCCTTTATACGAGCCAGGGGATAATGGGCTTTTCGTTTTTCCATGTGAATTGTACCCTATTAAGTTTAATTTTTCAACCGCATAACCACCCATACACCAAAAGCCAGCCTTCCCCGACCTAAGGGTTTCATCCACAAATCAATGCGCCGCCATCGCCCCCCTACTTCGGACTCCACAAAAACACTCGGCGGTGCAGGCCGCCGCGAACGCTTCGACCGGGCATCTCCAGATCGACGAGTACGGCGACGCTGTTTTTCTCGCCGGGGCGGATGAAATCGCTGACATCCACGTCGAAGGGATACTTCGACTTGGGCGCGCCACTGCGTGTGGGCGCATCGGATTGGACGGGCCGCATCACGCCGTTGACCCAAACCCAGACAGCCGTATTGTAGACTCCGCCGAAGGTGAGCCGGTACTCCATCCCTTCAGTCCCGGCGGGCACGTCAAACTCGGTGCGGTACCAGGCCTTGCCCCAGAGGTTCCAGCTCTTCTCGTCCTGATAGCCCTGGGTCTCCCAGGACTGGGTCACGTCGATGGGTTTCCAGCCATTTTCAACGCCGGGGAGGTACCACTGATAAACCGTGCCGATGTCTTCCGGGTCCGGTTTGAATTCCCACTCGCGGGGCAGCATGGCCACGAGGGTACCTTTGGCGCCCGACGTTCGATCCAGGAGGTCCCGATAGATCTTCAGGTGGGTCTCCAGGCTGGAGGACTCTGCGACGGCGATCTCCGGGGCGATGGGAATGAGTCCGGTCCGGATGGTCGATGCTTCCTCGCGCAGGGCGAGCATCTTCTCTCCCTCGTTAATGGCGGCGGTAAAGTTGCCCTCCACCACCGCCGTCTCCATGGCCAGGAAGGCCATCATGTGGTCGTGGGCCAGTCGCAGCACACGTACGCGCTCACGAAAAGTTTCGTCGTCGGCCTTTTCCACTGCGGAGACCATGAGGGTGTTCAGCTTATCCTGAACATCGGGCAGAATGAGCCGCCACTGCATGAGTTCGCCCCAGCGCTCGTGGGTGGTGGTGGCCTCGACCGCGTCTTCGAGGGTCCAGATGTATTTTTCCACCGCATCGCCCGCCGCGCCATAGAACTGCTGGCAATACTCGCGCACGAGCGCGTCCACGTCGGCGTCTGCGTCCCACATGAGACGGGCGCGGACATAGTAGTTGAGGTGGGTCACCATCCAGGCATTGTTGCCCTCGGTCCAGAAGCCCCACACGCCCTGATCGCGAAACCAGGGCAGATCATGCTTCAGGCAGTGGAGCGCGGGAAAGGGCAGGTTGTCCACGGCCTTGCCGGGGTCGTAGTCATAGATGATGATGGGGTCGAGGGCATCGGTCCAGCGCTCCAGCACTTGCTGATAGTGGATGCGCTGCCAGCAGCGCGGGTCGCCCGTTTGGTGGATGGTGCAGGTGCCGAGCATGGCGGATTGAATGCCGAGGTTGGGCGAGAGCGGCCCCGTGGATTCCGGCGGACGCACGCGGTTAGCATAGCCGTTGGTGAGCACCCAGCGCTCCGGAAATTCCTTGTAGACCTCTGCTGCGACCTGATTGGCGAAATGGAACCACAAATCGCTCAGGCTCGGATCCCCATAGCCCTTGCCCACGAAGCCGGGGAAGAAGCGCTGGCAATTCTTGCAGTAGCACATGGGGTGACCATCGGGCGGCGCAAAACCGAAGGTGAGCATGTCCGGATCTGCGCGGAAAGCCTTCTTGATCGTCTCCGCACCGATGCGAACGCCCTCGGGCTCGGTCATGCACATCATGTCGCGCAGGCGCTCCCCTTTTTCATCGACCGCATAGATCTCGGGGTGGGCGTCGAAATACTGGTCGGCGGGCGCGAGCAAGGTGATGGAGCCGTCACCCGGCAGGCTCAGGTGCAGCTTGGTGAGTTTGTTGCGGTCGTACCACTGGGTGAAGTCCGCGCGGTCCAGTTCGCTCACCGGCATCCAGCCCGAATACCAGATATCGCGGATGCGAAAGCTGGGCCGCTCCACGCGATCGATTGCACCGATCGTTATGGTGGGGCTTGAGGGCAATACTTCGCCGAAGGCGCCCGGAAAGAACCAGCGGCAACCGAGATCCTGCTCCAGGAAGTCATAGACGGCGAAGAGCGTGCCGCTGTAGTTCCAGTCTTCATTTCCCGCGAGGATCAGATTGGAACCCACGGTCTTGATGAGGATCGCCTCCTCGTTCATCTGGGGCGTGTGGCCCGAAGGTATCTCGACGCCCAGCGCCGCGACGGCGTTGCTCCGGCCCACCAGGATTCGCGCACCTTCACCCGCCTCGGACTCCTTCACCACCGGCAGGGTCGCGCCGCTGATACGGGCAAGGACATCGCTCAGCGCCTGGGCGGCTTCGAGGGCTTGCTCCGTGGGGGCGTCGGCCACGACGATGGTGGCACGGGGCTGTCCGTCCTCTACAAGCAGGAGTTCCCCACGGGCGGGAGCGGTCAGCAGGGCCAGCAAGGATGCAGTAATAAAGGCGAGTTTGTTCCAGAGTTTCACAGGCATGGTCCGCGCGCTTTCTCCGAGGTTGATGGTGCAACGCTCCCCTGGTTCGATTGTGGCAGAGGACCCCCTTCGAATTCCAAGTGAAAATCGAGGGGGCGGGCCGGAGCGTTGACGCCCCCTCCCCCCCTTGCTATACTCGCGAGCACTTACCCCATCGGAGAAGGCCCATGTTCCGTTTGAATCCGTATGCCATTGCAATTGCCCTTTTCGCCGTTCTTTTTGTGCTTCACAGCACGGCCCAGGAACCCTACACTGTTTCCGTGGTTACGGACCGGGCGGAGGCGCTTTATGGGGTCGGGGAAACGGTCACATTCAGCGTTCAGGTACTGCACGAGGGTTCGCCCGTCACGGAAGGCGAGGTCGCAGTGGAACTGAGCAACGACGGCTCGGTCGAAATCAAGCGTGGTACACGCGTGTTGTCCAGCGAGCCTGTAATCGTTACCGGGACGCTCGACCAGCCCGGCTTTCTGCGCTGCACCGTCACGTATACCCTGCCGGACACGACGAAGTTTATCGGTCTCGGTGCGGCGGGCCTGGACCCGCAGAATATCAAGCCGAGCATGCCCGTGCCCGATGACTTCGACGCCTTCTGGGCGGCGAAGAGGGCGAAGCTGGCGGAGCTGCCCATGAATCCGCGCTTCACGCCCGTGGAGTCGGCCGTGGCGGGCGTCAAGGCTATCGACGTGCAACTCGATTGTCTGGGGGGTGCGCCGGTCTCAGGCTACTATTGCATCCCCGCAGGTGCGACAGAGAAATCCCTCCCCGCGCTTCTGTATGTGCATGGCGCGGGCGTCGGCAGTTCCACGCTCCAACCGGATCTGGCCACCGAAGGCCTTCTCGTGTTCGACATCAACGCCCACGGCATTCCCAATGGTCAACCGGACGAGTATTACAAGAACCTCTCTGAGGGCCGCCTCAAGAATTATCGCCTCCACGGTCGCGAGGATCGCGAGACCTACTATTTCCTCGGCATGTATTACCGCCTCATGCGCGCCATCGACTTCCTCACAGCGCAACCCGAGTGGGACGGCACTACGCTCATCGTCCGCGGCTCAAGCCAGGGCGGTGGACAGTCGCTCGTGGCGGCGGGGCTGGATCCGCGCGTGACGGCCATCGCTCCCGGCGTTCCGGCCATGTGCGACCACTCCGGCATCATCAACGGCTGGCCGCGCCTGGTGCCGAGGGACGGTGCGGGCAATCCCGACCCGAAGATTCTGGAGGTGGCGCGCTACTACGACGCTATGAACTTCGCCGCGCGCACCAAGGCTGAGGCGCTGGTGTCGGTGGGCTTCATCGACAACACCTGCCGCCCCACGACGGTGTACGCGGCGTACAACAACCTGCAGGGCCCGAAGAAGATCTTCAACATGCCGCAGATGGGCCATAAGAACGCGCCGGAATGGGATGGGATGGTACTGGAGATGATCAGGGCGCATGTGGGGAAACAATGAAGGATGAAGGATGAAGGATAAAGGCTGAAGGCTGAAGGCTGAAGGCATGACCCACAAATAGTTCCACCTCACGCTTTTGTAACACGTCCTTCGTCCCCTTGAGTGACCGGTGGTCGCTTGCTATACTCGGCAGACGAAAACCAACTGGAGAGCCCCCATGTCCGCCTTTGTCCCCCGCGCTTTTCTTCACTTCATCGCGTTTGCCCTGCTGACCCTCACCGCAGCGGCGCAGGATGCCGTGGTGGTCTCGGTCGCCACGGATCGCGAGGATGCCCTCTACAAAGTGGGTGATCCAGTAACCTACACGATCACCGTGAAGCGCAACGATGCGCTCGTCACCGAGGGCGATGTGAATGTTGAGCTGAGCAACGACGGCATCACACTGGAGCGCACGACACGCCCCCTTTCCGAGGCTACGGTGACCAGCACCCTCAATACGCCCGGCTTCCTGTGGTGCATCGTCACCTATACGGGCGCGGATGGCAAAGCCACCGTGGGCTATGGCAGCGCGGGCTTTGACCCGCTGGACATCAAGCCGAGTTTAACCGTGCCCGACGACTTCGACGCTTTCTGGGCAGAGAAGAAAGCCAAGCTCGCGGAGGTGCCCATGAATGCGAAGCTCACGCCGGTGGAATCCCCCGCCGCCAACGTGGAGTGCTTCGACGTGCAGGTGGACTGCCTCGGTGGCGCGCCGGTGTCGGGCTACCTGACCCGGCCCATCGGCGCGAAGCCGAAGAGCCTGGCGGCCATGCTCTTCGTCCATGGTGCGGGCGTCGTCAGTGCGCGGAAGCAGCCGACCATCGCGGCGGAGGGCGTACTCGCGTTGGACATCAACGCCCACGGCATCCCCAACGGCCAGCCCGACCAGTTCTACAAAGATCTCTCGGCGGGCAAGCTCAACGGCTATCCCCACTTCGGTAAAGAGGACCGCGAGACGTCCTACTTCCTGGGCATGTACCTGCGCCTCATCCGCGCCATGGAGTTTCTCGAAGCGCAGCCCGAGTGGGATGGCAAGATCTTCATGGTCGAAGGCACGAGCCAAGGTGGCGGCCAGTCCCTCGCGGCGGCTGGTCTCAACCCGAAAGTAACGCTGCTGTGCGCCGGCGTGCCCGCCATCTGCGAGCACACGGGCGTCATCGCCGGGTGGCCCCTGCTCGTGCCGCGCGATGCGTCGGGCAATCCCGATGCGAAAGTGCTGGAAGCTTCGCGCTACTTCGACGCCATGAACTTTGCGGCCCGCACCAAAGCCGACGCACTGGTGTCGGTGGGCTTCATCGACGGCGTCTGCCGCCCCACCAGCGTCTACGCGGCATTTAACAATCTTCTGGGCAAGAAGGAAATGCTCAACAAACCCCTGATGAACCACGCCGTCGCCCCCGAGTGGGACGCCATGGTGCTGGCGAAGGTGAAGGCGCAGATTGCGGCGCGGGACTGATACGCGCGGGTGTGTCGGCCCCAGGGACTGACGCACCCAGGAACACAGCGAAGATCTTTGCGAGTTCAGACCCACCGCGTACCACAATGCGCGCCCGCGACGTTGCCGGGTGTGGCTGTCCCGTCGTTTGCGGAGGCGACCTCAAGCACAAGCGACACTTGGACCAGACAACACGTCGCCTGTTCTCGTGATCATGTATGGGTATTGTCCACTTCGCGCACGACGGGACAGCCACACCCAGAATCGCCTCGACCTCAATCCGCAGTGTGCGTCTGTTCAACGGGCACCGCACAATTCAACATTCACGAGGGTGCGTCAGTCCCTGCTCACCCGCCGTCAACTGCGGTTCAACCGGCGATTCAGCCGGAGGTACGTTGGTCTCTCTCCACCGAAACGACTCTCACCACAATGACAACAGGCTTACCTCCGTCTCGCCTCGTCACATGGTAGCGCCAATCGCCATCCATTTCATCGGGGGCAATTACGAATCGGGTTAAATCTTTCTCCCCGCTTGCGCCCTCGACCCCTGGAACTTCAGGGAGTCCACGTTCTATTTCCACTTCAACGCTGAGCGCTCCGGCACCGCCCTCGTCTGTGTCCGCCACCGGCGCGGCCCTTACGGTGGTTACGGGCAGTAAAGCGGAATCCGTCGGTGCGTTTTCCAGAGAAGTCACTTGCTCTCCAATCGTTATGCTCGCGGATTGCTCGACCAGCGTCTCTACCGTTGGACTGGCGATGAACTTGGCCTGTCCATTCTCGACGGCTTGTCGACATGCCCGCTCAAACGCTTCCCATTGTTCCGCTACCCCGCCGCCCAACAGATTAAAACTCTCTCCGTGTTCTGCAATCTTCATTTCATGGTCTGGCAAGATATCGGCATCCGCGCTAACTTCGAGAATCGAGGTTGATATTCGAAGTGCTCTCACCTTTGATTGTATCTCGCTGGATACTGACGAACTCTGCCCCACCGCAAACGGCAGTGTCAGCCATTCACCTTTCGGCGCGTTTTTCACGCTGTCGCCAAAGGCCGCCTTCAAATGCGTCTCGTCCACGGTACCATTCAAAAGCTGAAGCTTTCGCTCTTCAAAATCCACAACGGCCTGCTCCGCCGAGATCGTTCCATAATCCGCCGACACCACCACCGCCTTGTTGAACTGAAAACGATGCATCCTCTGCCCTGCGATCAACAGCGTCTCGGCCGTAACGGTTAAATCAGAAAATGTCGCCACAACATTGCCATTAAGAAACATTCTGCCGTCGTTATCGCCAGTATTTGCATGATCGAGGTGCTTCGCCTGCAGCCGGACCTCGCCCAACGCCTCGCCCAGATCCAGCATGAAATCAATGTCTTTGAACTGCGTCACCGCTCCATCGCGTGTCGCTCTGCTATACCACATGTTCAATATACGGGATTCATCTTCCTGCACAGGCACTAAATCACTGACTCCAACTTCATCCGCCTTGCCTTTGGCAAGCTGAAAGGCCCCATCCCTGAGATCAAGAACCATGCGCGCCGCTTTTAGATCACGAAAAGCTGTACTATCCATTGTCAGTTCGAAGAACTCGACCACGCCATCAGAATTAATCGTTAAGCGCTTCGCCACAACCGTCAAATCAGGATAAATTCCCTGTACTTCCCCTTCAACAACGACCTTCACCTGCTCTTCACCTTGTGGATACACCAACTCTCCCGTTGCGGTTATTTTAAGTGCCGACATTCCGTTCTTCGCCGATTCAACGCGAAATCCCAACTTCCCTGATCGCATCAATGCGCCATCTTTAGTGACAGCCGACTTCTCTGCCGTGAGATCGCGAATACGAAATGCCTCTTCGAACTCCGCCGCCCGGGACGCGTCGAACTCTTTCTCCGCCCCATCCGTCGCGCCGGGCAGCACCCACCCCGCCACGAGCAACAACGTCACCAGCGCTCCATAGTGCCCCCACCCCCTGTGCCCATGCCCACCCTCCAGTGCGCGGCGCACGCGGCGGTCTATCGCGCCGAAGCTATCCGCCATGCCCGCCATGGCCCAGCTCGACTGGGGCAGTGACACGCGCTCGGCCACGTTCACCAATGTGCGCGAATAGGCCGCGCCGCTGGCGATGCCGCGTGACAGCACCAGGTCGTCGCAGCAGAACTCGCGCTCTTCGCGGATGCGGCGGTTGAGCCACCAGATGGCCGGGTTCCACCAGAGCAGGGCTTGGGTCGCCGCCTGGATTCCGTTGACCAGGGCGTCCATGCGCCGCACGTGGGCGAGTTCGTGGGCGAGGAGGATATCGAGTTCGTCTTCGGGCATGGTCGCGGCCCAGGCGGGCAGGATGATGAAGGGACGGAGGATCCCGCCCGACTGTGGGGCACCCGCTGCTTCGCTCAGGCGGAGGCGGGGCGTACGCCGGAGTTTTAAGGAGCGGGCCATTGCGTGGAAGCGCTCCTGGAGCGTCTCCTCGGCTACCGCGCCGTTCCATATCAGCGTTCTCGCTACGAGACATTGACGCGCGATCAAGAAGACGATTACGGCGGCCCCCGCAGCCTCCAAGAGCAACAGCCATGCCTTCGTGGAAAGGACGGGCGCTTGCGGCCTGAAGGTCGCAACCGGGACTATTGGGGAAGGCGTAGACGGTGCTGGGGATGTTTCAACGGTCACGCGAAGGTCCGAATTCGCCAGAGGCGCGGGCTCGTTGGTGAAGGCGCGCGCAAGCAGGTCCGAGAATCCATAGGCCACGCCGAAGACCGGGGGCACGGCGAACTTCAACAATACGACCAATAGCAACCCGTAACGAAATCCTGGCCGCAGGGATCGGCCCGCAGCCAGCATCGCCAAGACCAGGAGCAGTAGCAGGGCCCCCTGCCCCGTGGATGCCACCGTCCATTCCCACCAAGTCGCCGCAGCCCGATTCAATCTTTCCACCATGCCGCTCATGATTTGCCTCCTTTTCGTTGTTCCTGTTCGTCCAACAACTGCCGCAATGCCGCTATCTGCTCCGTACTCAAGGGTTGCTCTTCCAAAAACATGGACACGAGCGGGATAGGATTGCCGCCGAAGACGCGGTCTACGAGTTTCTTCACCTGTTCGCGTCCGGCGGAGTGGCCCCGCTTGTTGGGGCGATAGAGGAAGGCCCGCTGTCCTTTGAGCTTGCGATGGGAAACGAGCCCTTTGGTTTCGAGCCGACGCAGAAAGGTAATCACGGTGGGCTGGGCCCAGCCGGTGGATTCCGCGAGGGACTCGTAGATCTCGCGCGTGGTGCCCTCCCCCATCTCCACGAGGGCCTGCAAGACTTGTGCTTCCGCTTCCGAAATCAGGGGTGCCATGGGTGCCTCCTTGGGTTGAGCATGGGGCATTATGGTTTACGTTTGTAAATTTGTCAAGTGGAATTTTACAAATGTAGATTTTGGATGGTTGGGGCTTGGATTGGCGCTGAGCCACGGTGGCGTGGATGAGCGGCGAATGGACGAAGTGGACTTGGTGGACGGAGTGGACGGGTGCCTGTGAAAGATACTCAAGATACGCCACGACTTACGGGAACCACGCCATTGCCCCTGGACAGGGACATTGAAACCGCGGTGAGTATGCGCGGACCGCGACAGGACAGCCTCGCCGGTTGCAGCGAATCACGTTGGGTCCAAGCGGCGCTGGAGGCGTCTGGTGTTACTTGACTGGTCGAGTCGCGGGGCGAGGCGGTCCCTATGAAAAACGCGGGCTGATTTGCGTCAGCCCGCGTCGTTAACTCTCTATTGCATCGCCACTAGATCAGCAGGCTCTTTGCCTTGAACTCGTGGTTCAGGATCCGGTCGTTGTCGGAGTAGTCCACGGGCACGTCGATGAGGTGGACGCCGGTGCTGTTGAGGCACTGCTCCAGGAGCGGCACGAGCTCGTCGGCGGCGTTCACGCGGTGTCCGAAGGCGCCGTAGGCTTCGGCGTACTTCACGAAATCGGGGTTGCCGTAGTCCAGTCCGAAGTTCGGGAAGTTCATGTTGGACTGTTTCCACTTGATCATGCCGAAGGCGTCATCGCGCAGGATGATGATGACGAGGTCCATTTTCAGTCGGACGGCCGTTTCCATTTCCTGGGAGTTCATCATAAAGCCACCGTCGCCACAGATGGAGAGGACTTTCCGCTCCGGGAAGACCAGCCGCGCCGTCATGGCGGAAGGCAGGCCGGCGCCCATGGAGGCGAGGGCGTTGTCCAGCAGGACGGTGTTGGGGTAGAAGGCTTTGTAGTTGCGGGCAAACCAGAGCTTGTACACGCCGTTGTCCAGCGCGATGATGCCGTCCTGGGGCATGACTTTGCGGACGTCGGCGACGAGGCGCTGGGGGTACATGGGGAAGCGGGGGTCATCGGCACCTTCGAGAATACTTTTCTCGATGTGTTCCTTCACGACCTTGAAGCGCTTGAAGTCCCACAATTCCTGGATCTCCAGCTTTTCCTTGATGCGCCAGATGCTGTTGGCGATATCGCCCACGACTTCGAGCTGGGGGAAGTAGACGGGGTCCACTTTGGCGGAGATGAAGTTGATGTGGATCACCTTCAAGTCTTCGCGGCCCATGAAGAAGGGGGGCTTCTCCACGACGTCATGGCCGACGTTGATAATCAGGTCGGCGGCGTCGATGGCGCGGTGGACGAAGTCGTTGGCGGAGAGGGCGGAGTTGCCGATGAAGAGATCGTGATGCTCATCCACGACGCCCTTGCCCATCTGGGTGCTGAAGAAGGGGATGCCGGTCTTGTCGATGAACTCGCCCAGCATCTTGGAGGTCAGCTTGCGGTTGGCGCCGGCACCGATGAGGAGGAGCGGGTGCTTCGCGTCTTCGATCATGTTTACGGCGGCGCGAATGGCCTTGATCTCGGCCGTGGGGCGGCGGGCGCGGCTCGCGGCGATGAGCGGGGAGTCGGTCTCTTCGGCGGCCACGTCTTCCGGCAGCTCAAGGTGGGAGGCGCCGGGGCGCTCCTCCTCGGCAATACGGAAAGCTTCGCGGATGCGCGCGGGGATATTGTTCGCGCTGACGAGCTGCTTGGTGTACTTGGTGATGGGGCGCATCATGTCGACGGCGTCGATGATCTGGAACTGGCCCTGTTTGCTCTTCTTAACGGGCTTCTGTCCGGTGATCATCACCATGGGCATGGCGCCGAGCTGGGCGTAGGCCGCAGAGGTGACGAGGTTGGTCGCGCCAGGTCCGAGCGTGCTGAGGCAGACGCCTGCGTGCCCCGTGAGGCGGCCGTAGGTGGCGGCCATGAAACCGGCGGCCTGTTCGTGCCGCGTCAATATCAATTCAATGCTGGATTGCCGGATGGAGTCGAGCAGATCCAGATTTTCTTCGCCCGGGATACCGAAGATATACTTTACACCTTCGGCTTCCAGGGCCTTTACCAGCAGGTCCGATGCTTTCATGATGGCTCCTAATGACCCGGTCGGGATTAGCTGCGGATCCCGGTACCGGCAACAGCAATGCAATTTCACCTGAGGCAGTTGGCCTGCCCCTCGGGTTCCGCCAGAGGGGCGGCACCTCCGGAAACGACCGCCGAAAGTGGCACCCGTTCCGAGCTTAGCCAACAATACCAGACTGTGCCGGGTTGAGCAACTTTGCCCGAACACACCATAAAAAAAGGGTATAAAAAAACGCCAGCGACTCGAGAGTCACTGGCGTGATATCTAATGGCGGAGACGGCGAGACTTGAACTCGTGACCTCCGGCGTGACAGGCCGGCGTTCTAACCAACTGAACTACGCCTCCGCTGCGTAAGAGCGTTTCCGCTCCCCCCGAAGGGAAGCTTAATATACCAAAAATTTGGGGCCGATTCAAGCCTCAAGCGAACTTTTTTTCGCAATCGGCAGTTTTTTTTACGCGCCGACGTTGCCGTCAGCGTCAATAACGAGATCGGCGTCCAGGGGCCAAGTCTTCCCCACGCTCTTTTCGACGAATTCGTCGCACGTGAGGGCGAAGAGCGGGCTGATTTCGATGGCGATGGCGGAGGTACCGTCCGGATTGCGGGGCACGGGCTGGCCCGTGGCATCGAGCCACTTCGCCCAGAAATTGGTCATGCTTTCCCGCGCGGCCACGACGGAGTTGTCGCCGTCGAACTGCTTGGTGGGGGTGTATTCTCCCGGCGGGTCGATCTCCAGCGCGACGGGCGCATGGTTCGCCATGCGGAGGGCATCGAAAACGAAGGTCTCGAACTTGTAGCCGTTGGGCTTGTCCGGGCTGATCTGTTCCCCTTCAGCGCTTATATAGGGGATCTTCTTGTGGGCCAGGTGCCAGGGGAACTGGTCGAAATTGTCGTAAACCCGCTGGACGAAGTCCACGGAGAGGATGTGTATCGCCGGATTGCCCGCGTAGTAGATGACCTTGCCATCGGCGTCGGTTTCGAGCAACTGGGGATAGATATCCAGTTCACTATACTCGATAACCTGGTAGACGCCATCGCAGAGGCAATGCACGCCCACCGCCTCGCGGGGTTCGTGCTTCCGGTGGTTCTTGCTGGAAATCTCGGCCTGGGCCTGGAGGTGATAGCCGATGAAATAGGGGTCGGCGACCTTGACGGCCCAGTTGTCCACCTGAAAATAGCACAGGGTGTCGATGCCGCGCTTGCGGGCGTCGTCCAACACGTGATGCTCCACCATGGCCTGGATGCAGCCGCCGTGGCCGTTGGGGTTCATGGCCAGACGCCCCTTCTCTTCCAGCATGAACTTGCCTTCGCCATCCATGCAGGGGACCATGTGCTGGGTGATGAAGATGACGTCGGCCGGGGAGAGGCCAAAGTAAGCGTGCTCCTCGAAGTAGGCCTTCGTGGCGGCGCCGTTGGTGTTGCTCACCATGATGTACCAGGGAAGGGTGCAGCCGTAGCGCCGCTGGAGATTCAGAATTTTTTCGGCGTGATACTGGAAGAGCGACTTGCCGGTGAGCCCGCCGATGGGATAGGAACCCTTGGGGCCGTCGAAGCCGAGGCGCGTGCCCTGGCCGCCGGCAACGAGAAAGAGGCCGATGCGGCCCGCGCGCAGGGCCGCTTCACCCAGGGCCAATGCGGCTTTCGCATCGGCGCGTTCGGGATCGACGATGGGGATCACGGGCACGGGGTCTATGCGTTCAAAGGCCGCAACCGTGGGGGTCGATTTGATCCACTCAGTCGCCAGCCGGTCCATCAGCGGGAAGTCCACCTGGGACAAATCCGCCAGCAAGGCCTCGCGGCCCGCGCCGTCCAATTCGTCCCAGAAGCGGAACACGTGATCCTGGCCGTGCTGTGCAGCCATGTCCCGAAGCTGAATTTCACTCATACCCATGCGATGTACTTCCTTCCTGGCGTCTCAAATTCTGGTCTGCCTTGGGTCCGCCAGCGTTCGTCAATGGGCGTGGCTCCCCTCGTCGGATTCTTCGTTCGTCAAATTGCGGACCCCCACGATCTCGGTGTAGGTCTTGCCCTCGGCGGTGACTTGAACGCTCACGGTCTCGTCAAAGGGCTTGCTCTGAACCTCGGCCGCCGGGACCTGCATGTCCACATGAAACTCGTTGGGCGTGCTGCCGGGCGCTACAGTGGCCACGATGGCGGGGTTGCTTGTGGCGGCAATGGTGAGGCTCAGGGGGCCGGTGGAGACGAAGGTGGCGCGGGCGGTGTGGTTCGCTCCGTCCGAGCCCGGTCTGAGCATGGCGCGCTCGGGATAGATCGGGGCGGGGGTGTAGGGCGCCTTCGCGGTGCCGGTAACGTGGATGCGGTGTCGCGGGAGGCGCTTCACGTCGGTGAGGAGCACGACATTGCGCTCGAACAAGCCGGCGGAAATCTCGGGGCCGGTGGCGATAATGATGTCGCACTCGGACTTGCCCGGCGTCTTCCATTGGGCCTCGGGGAGCACTTCGACCCGGGCCGTCAATCCTGGGATTCGGGGAGCCCGGGGGCCGACAGTAAGGACCTCGACACCAGTAACGTTTGCGGGGGCATCCTGGATCTGCCGGAAGCGAACACGGCGCTCCACTACATCGCCCTTGTTGAATTCGCCAAGTACGAGTTCTTCCGTCTCGATAAAATACTCCGGCTCGATATTGGCGCGGACATCGACGGAAACCTGGGGCTGGGCGGGATCGGTCGAGGTGATTGTCAACACCTTGTGGGAGGTGAAACCTGGAACACGGTTGGGGTCAAGGGTCACGTCGATCCACGATTCTTCACCCGGCTGGATCGTCGAGCGCTCGGGGGGGATGTTGCCCATGGTGCAGGCACAGGTCGTGTCGATCTTGGTAATCTTCAGGGGCATTTTGCCGTCGTTGAATACCTTCAACTTGTGGTGATGGAGCTCGTCATTCTTCACCGTGCCCAGGTCGAGGTCGTTGGTCTCCAGGCGGATGATGGAGACCTGCATCGGCTCGCCAACGGGGGGCATCGTCCCATCCGCCTCGCCTTTGGGCGCGCCGTCTTTGTGCAGGGATTCGATGAACTTCTCTTCGGACTCGTAGTCGTTTCCACCGCACCCGGAGAAGGCCAGGATGGGCGCGCAGGCCAGAAGACCCCATATTGCGAAAATGAGTGCATTGCGCTTGTTCATGTTACTACTCCGATTTGAATCGTACGCCGTATTTGAGCTCGGACTCCTCGAGGGAGGCGGACAGTTGCTCGTAACAGCGGTCGGTCAGGGTACAGTCCAACTCCATGCCCAGCAGCAGGGCGCCCACCACGGGTTCGTAAATCGGCATGACCAGGCGCGCGCCGGGGCACTCCCGGTGAACCACGACGGCCAGCGCGTCGCCTAGAACCGGGCTCATGCCCTTGAAGACACTTCCCGCCATGACCACATCGAAGGTGTCCCGCTGCATATCGAGGTGCCGGATGGCCGCATTGACCATCTGGCCGAGGTAGCGCCCGCCCCACTCCAGTATATCGCAGGCAATGGCATCGCCCTCCCACGCCGCGTCGAAGACCAGCTTGGCCATGGGCTGGAGATCGCGGTAGGTGATCTTGCCGTAGTACATCTGGTGGAAGAGCTCGTCCACATCCTTGCAGCCGGCGCGCTCCACGAATTTTTCCGTCATCAGGGTGGGGCCGGTAACGCCGTCGCGGGCGCGGAAGACCGCCTTGAGTCCGTGGATGCCGATGGAGGAGCCGCTCACGCGGTCGCCGTAGTCTTCGCTGATCCCGCCAACCCGGGTTTCCTTGCCGTCCCGGTTCACGCCGGCGCAGACGCAGCCGGTGCCGCAGGCGATCACGACGCCGAAGGGGTCGCGCGTACCACCCCGTAATCCGCCCATGGAATCGTTGCGAAAGACCCGGGGAATATTGCCAAAGAGGGGGGTAAATAGTTCGCGTTCCAACATGACATAGTCGTCGGGAATATCCGCCCCTGCGACGCCCATGCCGATGCCGCTGATGTCTTTCAAATCCAATCCGGCGTGCTCGATCGCCTCGCCCACCGCCTTCTCTATCTCCCGGCGGGCGGCCTCCACGCCGTAGCCCTCGTAGTTCCCCGTGCCGCCCCGGCCAAAGCCTTTGACCTGCCCTTGTTCATCGCCTATCAGGCAGAACGTTTTCGTTCCGCCGGCGTCCAGTCCCAGATAGAAGGCCATATACTACGTTCCTATAGTGCCGAGCAGTGCGCAACTGCAAAAAAACGCGGGAAATAAATTCCCGCGTATTGTCAACATTGTTGGGTCGGAATACAAATCATGACAGCATTTCGCTCGATCAATTGCCTCTCAACTTGGCAAGATCGGATTCTGCCTGGCGCGCTGCGGTGGTAGTGGGATATTTCTTTACCACCTCCTCCAACAGCTTCTCCGCCTCTTCGTTTTGTCCAAGGCGAGAGAGGGCAACGGCCTGGGACTGCATCGCCTGGGAAACCTTGCTGTCGTTCTCGGGGTACTTGGTGCGGACGTTCTGGAAGGAACTGACTGCGTCGTCATAGCGTTCGAGCTTGAGGTAGCAGCGACCCTGCCAGTACTGGGCGTTGCCCGCCTGCTCCGTGTCCGGATAGCGCTCGAGAAATTCGGTAAACTGTTGGAGCGCGCCGTTGTAGTCGTTACTCAGCCAGACTTTCTGGGCCTGCTGATAGGCGTCCAGAGCCGCGCCCGAGTTGGCACCGGTCACCGGAGCCTCCGGGGCGGGTTCTGCCGCCGTGCCGAGGGCCGCACCCGGATCGCCCGCAGCGGCCGGGGGTACAATCGCCACGGAGTCCGAGGGAATCTGGGTTGCCGCCGCCTTGCCGCCCGCCGTCAGATTGAACTGGCGGTAGATCGTCGACGTAAGCTCGCTGAGCTGCTTCTCGAGCACATCCAGCTTCACCTGATTCTCTTCCATCATACTCCGCAACTGGCGGGTTTGTACTTCGGTCTCGTCGACGCGGCTGACTAACTGGGTGGTGGTTTCATTAAGTTTCTTAATGGCGCCGTCCAGATTGTCATTCAGGTTGGTAACCTTGCGGTGCGTGTCATAGAGCAGGGTTTCGACCTGGTTGGCGGCTCCCGCTTCCAGGCAGGATCCCAGAACTACCAACACTCCGAGGCTACACATTGTGCGTATCATGTGATTCGCTCCTGCAGTTGATGCATGGCGGGGTGTTGCCCCGAATAAAGTACTCATGGATTGCCCTTACGCAGTGATTCCAGGTCGCGGCTGGCATGCTCCGCCGCCGTCGACGTGGGGTAGTTGGCGACCACCTCTTCCATCAGGGCCACCGCCGTCTCCCGATCACCAAGCTTGTAGTGGGCAACCGCCTGATTATGCATGGCGTAGGCCATGTAGGTGCTGTCGGGATAATTGCTCCGGACAGCCTCGAAGGCCTCGATGGCCCGGGTATACTCGCTCTGGTTCAGCAGTGACTTGGCGATCCAGAACTGGGCTTTGTCTCGGTTGGCGGAGGAGGGATGGGCGTCGAGAAACGCCGTGAAGGCCGCGATGGCCCCCTGATAGTCTTCGCTCTCGTACATCGCCTTAGCGGAAGCAAAGGCGGTTCCATCATCCGCATTTGCGGTCTCCGGAATCTCCAGGGGCGGCGCCGCCTCTGCCCCGGCAGGCTGCGCGATATCAGCCGGAACAGTGGATGCGGACGAAGGTGCCGCCTCGGGGGACTCGGATACAACGGGTTCTGTCGAAGGCCGAGACTTCGGAATGGGGGTGGGCGAGTAGCTCAGTCCCCAATGCCGATAGAGCGTCTTCTTGAGCTCTTCGAGCATCTGGATCAGATTATCGACCTTACGCTGATTTTCTTCCATCAGCGAGGCCAGCAACCGAATCTGCTGCTCGTTTTCGCTCACACGGGCCATCAAGGTCGCCGTGGTCTCGTTCAGCCGGGCCAGCGAGTCCGCCATGCTCGTATCGAGCAGGCTGACCCGCTGATGCATGTCGGTCACCACGGTCTCCATGTTCTTGGAGCCCGTGGTGACACAACCTGAAAACAGCGTCATAGCCAGCAGGGCAGGCCATGCTATGTTTCGATGCATGCGCACGCGATACGTCGCTTCCCGCAATTAGTTTGCAGTCGCCCGCATGAACTCGGCGCGGCGGTTCTGAGACCAAGCGGCTTCGCTGCTGCCGGGGACGGCGGGGTTTTCTTCGCCATAGCTGATGGTGATCATGCGATCACCGGAGATGCCGAGCTGGCGAAGGTGCTCGCGGACGGACTGGGCGCGACGTTCGCCGAGGGCCAGGTTGTACTCCTGGGTTCCGCGCTCGTCGCAGTTGCCGGCGATCTGGATGATGACGTTCTGCACTTCCTTGATGCGCTCGGCGTTGGACTGAAGCGTCGCAATCGCGTCGGAGCTCAAGGAGGAGCTGTCGTAGTCGAAGTAAACCGGCTTCAAGCGGGAATCACCCTCGAAAAGCAGCTTCTCCAAGTCGACATTGGGAAGACCGTCGGTGCCGGAACCTTCACCACCGGCATTCGCCGAGGTATCCGTCGCAGCATCAACGGGCTTGTCTTTCTTCTTGCAGCCAGCAAAGCTGACTACCATGAGGGAAAGACACAGTACAGTAAGGAACATTCGATACGGGTTTGACTTGTGGGCTTGCATGGTTCTCTCTTACCCCTAGTTCAGGTTAATTGGTTTCTCACATCCACGACACATACGCTTTGAATTGATGCAGACTACGGGTAAGTCGTTTCGGGCGCAGCACCCGCGTATCAGCACCTTGGGCTGCATTTTTTCTCCGCGCAAGCGTATTTTACAATTTTGGAGGCCCTGAACACAACTTTATGGCCCACACCTGTTTCGAGACTTTTTGCGGGGTAAATTCTACCTGTTCAATGGGCGATTGGCGGTAAATAGTTCCCGATATTCCGCAACCATTTTGTGGAAAAAGCGAACCTTACTAGCATTACAGGAATTTGGCATAATTCCCGCCCTTTTCGACCCTCGAAAAGAGTTTTTGTCCCGTTTCGCTCCATTTCGGAGCAATTCGCTTCAGGAAGCGATTCGCTCAATAATGGTCGCCGTCGCCATCCCGTGACCAATGCACATGGTCTGGAGGCCATAGCGACCGCCGCTTCGCTCCAGCTCGTGTACCATTTTGGTCATCAGAATCGCGCCCGTGGCCCCCAGCGGGTGGCCGGTCGCTATGGCACCACCATGGGCATTGACCTTGCTCATGTCCGGGCGGAGTTCCCTGGCCCACGCGAGCACGACGCAGGCGAAGGCTTCGTTGATTTCGATGACATCCATGTCGTGGATGGACAGGCCTGTTTTCTCGAGTATCCTCTGGGTGGCAGGAATCGGGCCGGTCAGGGTGAGGCGGGGATCGCTCCCCACGACGACGCGCGCCACGATTCGTGCACGCTTTTTGAGACCGTACTCGGCCACGGCGCGTTCACTGGCGAGGAGGAGCGCGGCGGCGCCATCGGAAATCTGGCTGGCGTTGCCCGCCGTGATCCTTCCCCCTTCTTTGAATATTGTCTTGAGGGAGGCCATTTTTTCAGGCTCGATGTTCTTGCGGAAGCCTTCGTCGTAGTCCACGATTCTTGTCGTGCCCTCAACGCTAACCGTCATCGGCATGATCTGGCTCTTGAACGCGCCGGCCTCGGTTGCCAGGGCGGCGCGCTGGTGGCTTTCGGTCGAATAGGCGTCCAGTTCTTCGCGGGATAGATTCCACTCCTCGGCAATATCCTCCGCGCAGATGCCCATGGGCCGCAAGGGAAAGGGGAAGTCGGAGAGAAATTCTTCGGTGAGTCCCCCCCAGTCACTGCCCATGGGAACGCGGCTCATCATCTCAATGCCGGAGGCGATCACGAGGTCCATATCTCCGCTCGCGATGGCCTGGCTGGCGAAGTGCACGGCCTGCTGGCTCGACCCGCACATGCGGTTGAGCTGTACGCCGGGCACTTCGAAGGGAAAGCCCGCTTTCAGCAGGGCGAGGCGGGGCACATTGGCACCCTGCTCTCCGATGGGCGAGACGCAGCCGGCGATGATGTCGTCGACGCGGCCCTTCTCAATACCGGCGCGGGTACACACCTCGGATAGCACGGTCCCCAGTAGATCCACCGGATGAATGTTGTGGAGTGCGCCGTTTTCCTTACCACGCCCCACAGGGGTGCGCACGGCTTCTACGATGAATACGTCT
Source organism: Candidatus Hydrogenedentales bacterium (assembly GCA_942492815.1). Classification (GTDB taxonomy): domain Bacteria; phylum Hydrogenedentota; class Hydrogenedentia; order Hydrogenedentales; family JAEUWI01; genus JAEUWI01. Next base: position 3,499,217 of record OW818658.1, read on the forward strand.
GACATGATGGCTCTCCACGCTTTTGACTGGCGCATTGGGTTAGGACGGATAAGACGGATTGGACCGATTTGATCAGTCGGTCTTATCCGTACTAACTGTCTCGTCTTGATTTACTCTCAATTCCAGTGTCGCGAGCAACGCGAAATGATCTGAGGCGACCGTATTCTCGATCACCTGCGTCTCTTTCACCACCCAGCGATCCTGTGGCGCGAAAAACACGTAGTCTATCTTGATTTCGGGCTTGTTTGATGGAAAAGTTGGCGGAGCGTCGATGCCGTCGGTAGGCGTCCAAGCCTCCTTCAGAATCGTGATGGCTTCACTTTCGGGGGTGGCATTGAAGTCCCCCGCCAGAAGGCGGGGCAGCGTTCCCTTTCCGAATTCCTGGTTGACCATCCGGGCCTGCGCGGCGCGATCTTCTGCCGAGGCATTGTCGAGGTGCGTCGCAATAAACGCGAGCAATTGGCCGCAAGGAAGCTCTACCACGGCCTCCAGCGCGGCCCTGGGTTCGTTTTCGCCCGTGAAAGGCAGCGCCCGTGCGCGGGTACTCTGGAAGGAGTAGCGTGAGAGGATGCCCACGCCATATTCGCCGCCGTCGAACACCATGGCCCGCGCAAAAAGAGGGTGCAGCCGGGTACGCTGGCCGAGGTCGGTGGCCAGATCGCGCCCGCCGACCCGTCCCGTCCGCACATCGACCTCCTGCAGCGCCACCAGGTCCGGATTCAAGTCCAGGATGACCTGCGCAATCACGTCCAGATTGCCGTCGCCATTCATGGTTGCGCCGTGCAGGATATTGAAGGTCAGCACTTTAATCGTTGTCGTTTTCATGGTGTCCGCATGTACTTCACGGTCCGTTCCGGCGGCAAGGAGCGCCAGCACTACCAGTCCTCGTCGTGCCATCCTCATGGATGCCTCGTTTCAGCTTGTTTCCGGGGCCGCCCCGCTATCGGCAATGGAATAAAGCCACCATCGCTTTGAAGCGGCACCCCCGCGGGGCCGCCGTTCAAAATACACCCGCAACACGAGACCGCCCGCGGTAGCGATGCGGTACCAGTGTTTGCGCACGTAGAGCTCGCCACTGCCGTGGGTACAGGGCCCCAGCCCCCGGCCCGCTTCCAGCACCGCAAGGACGGGATAGGTGGTGCCGCGCCAGACGAAGGCCCGGGGAATCAGGGGTTCTCCAGCAACTACCGGCGCATCGCCCCCCTCCCCATCGAAAACGGGACGAAGTGCTTCACTGATCAATTTTTCCGCTGGCATATCCTGTATTCCGCATCCGTCCCTACGCTGGTCGATTGGACGGGAGCCGCGCCTTGGCACCCACTATACCAGAACGATCCATCCCGCCCCAATGCCGCCGATTGGAACCCCAAAAGACCCTGTGCTATACTCCGCCGGTGAACAAAACCATCGATTTGACAGATCTGTACCGTCCCGTCCAGGCAGAACTCCACGGGGTCAGCGACACCATTCACCAACTCTGGGTGGATGCTTTGACTCTGGTGCGCATTGACGCGAGTACTATGCCCCGGACGGGCGGAAAGCTGCTGCGCCCCGCCCTGTGCCTCCTGGCGGCAGGGGCTGTTGGCGGTCGGGATCTGAAGCAGTACGTTACGCTGGCCAGTTCCTTCGAAGCGCTCCATATCGCCTCCCTGGCCCACGACGATGTAATCGACAAAGCGCTGCTGCGCCGGGGCGGTTCCTCCCTGAATGCCTTCTGGGACAATCACGCGGCGGTACTGGGCGGGGACTATCTCGTGGCCAGGGCCGTTGAAATGCTCTCCACCTATGATGTCTGTGCCGTGGTGGCGAATGCCATCCGGTCCGTGCGCTGTATGGCCGAGGGAGAGCTTTACTTCTTCGGCCGCGAAGACGAGCCCATCATCGCGGAAGACTGCATCATGCTGGCCGAGCAGAAAACGGCGAGTCTCTTTGCCGAGGCCTGCAGTGCTCCGACCTACGTCATCGATCCGAGGCACCGCAAGGCCCTCTATCAGTTTGGAATCTCCCTCGGCATTGCCTTCCAGCTCGTCGATGATATGCTCGATATCACGCAGACCACCGAGCAACTCGGCAAGCCCTCCTGCTGCGACATCGTGGAAGGCAAGAAGACGATTCCGATCATGCACCTCAAGCACGCCCTGGATGGCGCGGACCTCGCCCGGCTGGAATCCATGCGCAACGCGGACATCACCGAAGATGACCGTGCCTGGGTCATCGCCATGGCCGACGAGACCGGCGCGCGGGAGAAGACCGAGGCAATCACCAACGCCTATGCCGATGAGGCCCGCGGTCACCTCACCCAGCTCCCTCCCAGCGTCTATCGCGACAGCATGGAAGGCATCGTGGAATTCGTCATGGTGCGGGTTTCCTGATCCGGGCACGCGCCGCTTCCCAATGCGCTCCACCAGTTCCAATCCATCCACCAGCCCATAGCCATGCCTATTCGGCGGGCGTGGTGTTGAGTCGCTTCCAATGGAGGCTGACCGACTCCACGATTGCCGGGACATCGCTGCAACTCAGGGGATACATGGTGTAGCCACCCGCACCGCAATGAAAGGTTTTGGAAGTGCCTTCCGGCTGCGGGGAATCGCCGAAGAGCGTGAGGGGCAACAGGTCCAGGCCGCTCTGGATATCCACGAACTCGATCTGTCCCAGCATCGAGAAGGACTCATCGCCCGGCATCCCCAGGTCCAGCAGGATTAACCGGGGAAGCTCGCCGCCATTCCGCGCGGGGGATTGGCCTCGGCCCAACAGGAAGTCGTGGGCCTCCCTCCCATCGGTCACGGCCGCGATGCTGATCAAAGGCACCGAATCTTCCAACGCCATCACGGCAGAGCTGCGTGACCGTTCTATCTCTTCAATGACGAGTATATCCGCGGGCTCGTTGGGCGTCATGGCACATTCTCCTTCGTACACAATGGCTGTTTCACGCGCTATACAATGTCGGCGCTACGCTATTGTGCCGGAACAGGATGAAGTCCAAGTGTATCTTGAGCAGCGTTCTGGCAAGGAGATCTCACTCAATCACGTACCAGGCGAAGCCACCTGGTGGAATCGCCACCTCAATTTCCGCCGTGAAATCCCGCGCGAGAGGTACCGATTGGGACGCGCCATCAGCCCCCGTTACCGTTGCCGTATCCGCGAGGCCGGTGTAGTAGAGGTTAACCGGTAGCGTACGCGCGACAGTCTCCAGCGTGGGATTGAATACCACGAGCATGCCCTTGTGCTTCAGGCGCGGGTTCACATGAAGCATCCAGTCGAGGTCGCGTCCATCGGCGCGGCGCCCATGGACGAGATCGCTTTCGAGAATGTCTCGGTAGGTCTTGTACCAATCCACCCTCCGCTTCACCATGGCCTTTGTCCGGTCGGTGTCGAAAAGGCGCGGCCCACGATAACAGGCCTGGACGCCCAGAGCGAGATTGGAAAAGAGCATTTTTTCGTAGTGCTCCAGATGGGTGTCGAGCGGCTCAATGGTGGCCGCCTCTCCCCCGCCCTGGTATTCCGTGAGGGGCACAAACATCCAGCCCATGCTCGGCGTCTTCTCCCAGGTGCCGTCGTAGATGTTCTGGCGCGTGTGAATGACCTGCTGGGCGCGGGGCAGGCTCCAGTTGGTCTCGCGATAGCCCATGCCGCTCTTGCTGGAGCCGGCGAGGTAGTAGTAGTCCGGCACATTCAATGAGATACCGCGCCCGCGACACCATTTGTAGTAATCCGAAATGGTGCGCCACTGGGTCCACTGGGAATCTTCATAGCCCCGGTGACCGGGGTGGACCGTGGAGCGGCAGATGTCGCCGGGGTAGGAGCCGTCGTGCTCCAGCAGGTCGAAACCCGTGGCGGGGTAATAATCGTACAGGTTTGCGAAATAATCCTTGCCCCAGGCGCTGCCGATGCAGGGCGAGTGGCCGAAGGTCGGCGACTCCCCCTCCCCCATCACCACGTCGTTCTCCGCGTCGATGGTGCGCGAGGCGAGGAGGGAATAGCCGCCAAGTTCCACGCCACGCTGTTCGGCATAGTCCGCGTAGGCCTTCATCCGCGCACGGTTTTCTTCGCTCGCGTCTTCGATTTCGAAACCGCTGCCGAAGGAGAGGATGGCCATTTCGAAGCCGACCTCCGCGCACTGATCCAGGGCATTGTAGACCGTCTCGGAGTCGCTCTGGCGGATATGGAGCATGAGCGGGTTCTCCGTGACCCAAGGGGCGATTGTGCGGTACATGCGGCGCTGGGCCAGGCCATTGCGCTCGCGATCCGTGCTGTCGCGCACGAGCAGGAAGGTGTGGAAGGACTCGAAGGTCTCTCCTGGCGCAATGTCTATCGCGGGCCCGAGGGCGGGGCGCACTTCGAGGAGGCAGGGGTTCAGACGCTCGTAGTTGACCTGGGTTTGATACTCGGGATCGGGCACCCAGTGCACGGCGTGGCGCGAGCTGTCGCGGGTGCCCATGCCGCCGAAGGCGTAATCGGTCTCCACATGAAGATTGGGGGTGATGTAATCCACACCCCGGTTGTCGACATCAGAACCATATTCGACGACCGCCAGTACTTCGCTGGTGAAGCTGTCGAGCCGGACGGGTACGGTGGCGTTGTTCCGGAGGGTAATCCACTTGGACAGCACGGGAATGCCATCGTAGAGTTCGTAGTGCACAGAGACCGTCACGTCGGCGCCGTCTGCCGGCATGGCGTAGTCCATGCGCAGGTAAACACCCTTCGGGGGCCAGGTTGCGTCGGGCGCGTGGTGCCGCACCTTAGCCCACGCCATGCGCTCCCGGGGGAGCCCCGTCTCGAAGCCGGTAAAAATCATCGCGCCGGGGGAGGCCGCCAGTGAATCGAGCCATTCCGGCGCGAGAAAAGCGTAGTTGGGCTGGCCCGCGAGTCCGCCCACATCAACGGACTGCCCATTCAAGGTTACTCGCGCCTCCGGCTTCACGCCACGCACTATGGCCTCGCTAGTCATGAGGTTGTCGAAAGCGACCGTGGCGGCGTTGGGCGACAGGCGAAACTCACGCCGGATCAGGCCATTGGCCAGCACCAGCGACTTACCATCTGCGGAGCGATAAATCCCGGCTGGGGTATCACTCCCCTGGACCAGCCAATCTCTGGTCGTGGGAAGGGCGGTCTCGGGCGGCAGGTCGGCCAGCGTAGCGCCGTAGGCAAAAACGGAGAGGCCAAGGCAGAGCAGGACCAGGGATGGGCGCATGGAAACTCCTTCGAGAAACTATTTTCGATCTCGGCGGTTGGCTCGTGTGTACGCGAAGTGCTTCGCATTGGTATTAGAGCGGCGTATTGCCCGCCATCTCGCGTATTTCTGCCAACTCTGTTTGTGAAGGAATCCTGAGATCAAGTAGTCCGTTTTCGAGGGCTATGAGGATCGCCAGCTCCTCGTCGTCGTAATACATGGGAGAATATTCCTTTTCGGTTGGGGCGCAATAGAATGCCCGTGGACCCAAACCAGATCCACGGGCATGATACATCAAAATGATAGATGCAAGTTACACTGTCCAGGGCTTGCGGTACTCGCGGGTGAGCCATTCGGCCTTGCCGCCGTTGCGGGCGAGCTTCATCTGCTTCGGCTTCCACCCGATGGTCGTGTGGTTGTAGTAGGCCTGGTTGAGCAGGTGGCAGCAGATGGCGGTGCGGCCGCCGACGATCTCGTTGGTGATGGGTTTCTTGCGGGTCTGGACGCAGTTCAGGAAGTCCGCGATGTGATCACGGCTCTCGTAGAGTTTCACCTTGGCGTTGGCCAGGTATTCCTTCTGGACGAGGATGATCGAGGCTTCGAGAGAAGTGCCTTCGCCCTTCTGCGCGTGGCCCGTCACCTTTTTGCCGCCAAGCCAGAATTCGAACTGGCCGCGGTTAACCTTCACTTCGCCGTCTGCACCATAGAAATGAGCGCCGAAGCCGCTCTTGTGATGGACGGTCACGCCGCCCTTATAGTGGAGAATGCCACCTTCGACCGCCGCAGGATCGGCCGGCGCTTCGACCTTGATCGGGCCGCTTTCGTCCATGTCGAGGCCCCACTGGGCGATGTCGAGGTGGTGCGCACCCCAGTCGCAGACCATGCCGCCGCCGTATTCCTTGTACAGACGCCACATGGGGAAGTGGTCGTGCTTGCCGCGCGGGCTGAGCACGGAATTGTAGGGGCGCATCGGGCCGGGACCCACCCAGCCTTCCCAATCAAGACCGGGTTCCATGGGCTCTTCGGCCAGATCGCAGGGAACGCCGGGGCCGCCAAAGCTGCACTCGACATGGCTGATCTTGCCAATGGCGCCGTTGCGCACGAGCTCGCAGGCCACGCGGAACTCTTCCATGGAGCGCTGCATGGAGCCGGTCTGGAGGACGCGCTTGTATTTCTTCACCGCCTTCATGATTTCGACGGCCTCGTGGACGTTGTGCGTGAGGGGCTTCTCGCAGTAGACGTCCTTGCCCGCCTTCAGCGCGGCGATGGTCTGGATCGCATGCCAGTGGTCCGGCGTGGCGATACAGACGGCATCGATGTCGTCCCGGGCGATGAGCTCCTGGAATTCATTGTAGGCCGCGCAATCCGCCGAGCCGAGCTCCGGACGCGCCGTGTAGAATTCGTTGACCCGCGCCTGAGCGGCGGTGCGACGCGTGGTGTCCACGTCGCACACAGCCACGATGCGCACGTTCGGGCGCTCGATGAAGCTGTTCATAAGGTGGTTGTTCTGCTTGCCCGTTCCGATGAAGCCCATGGTGAGGCGTTCACTGGGCTTCACCTCCGCAGACCACACCTTGGATGGGAGAATGAAGGGCACTGCGGAAAGGGCGGCGGCCTGCTTGAGAAATGATCTGCGGCTGGATTTCATGAAAATGATTCCTTCGTTAGAATTGGTTCCCGACGTTCGAGGGCTAGCAGGATCCCACAAAAGCACGTCAAATCACAAGCGAGCGGGACGGACCCGCGCCGGGGCCTTTTCCGGCGCGAAAATAACCCCGATTTCCAAAGGACTACTCGATATGGCAACACCGACCTCAATGCGCGGGCCTGTCCCCGTGGATGTAAGGCAACGATGTCGACGCAGGCGCAATGTCTTGAACGCGGAAAGAGCCTCTGTCGCATTCCAAGACTACGCTCCCCAGATCAATCGGGTGTTCGCACTCCCCTTCAAGTTCACTGAGTTTGAACTCAAACACTGCTGGCACATAACCTTCACGGGTGAGCACTATCCGACAGGAATCCTCGGGGCCTTTATAGCCTCGTAGTCCCCTGTGCTGTTTACGACCAAAGGCCAGGAGATATTCGACATCTATCGTTCCATCCATGGAGTGCTCAAACAGGGGCTCTCTTGGATAAGGTATTGTCTCACTCTCAAAGGTCAATGTAACATCCGACAGCGCACTTCCAGCTGCATCGACAACCGATCCCGTGATATGCATTGGAAAGACGAAGGAGGTATGGCGAGCGCACCCCGGTCCGAATGTCGTAGCAACGATCAGCGTGGCCGGTAACATTGCAGCGATTCGTCTCGAAAGTAATTTGCGCATCTACCACTACTGCTTTCTGATCGCCACAGCAATATCCTCAAGAAACTCCGGTGACTTCACGTGTTTTTTGCCACCAGAGTGCGTGATCGACTCGCCGACCGTTTTCTCGCCGGTCTTCGTGTTCAACCATTCGACCGAATAGGTGCCTTCCGACAACTCCATATCGAATTCCGCCGAAATTGGCTTCCCCGCCTCCAAGGCCTCCTTCTTCATGCGCAGGTACACGGCATAGGCCACGCCGGACTCGGCGAGGGCCTGGGCCCGCACGGGCTTCGACACTTTGCTCACCAGCGAGAGGGACGGCTGCATTTTCACAAAGTCGAAACGCTCGACGAACTGCTTCAGCGCGCCAATCTGCTTGCGGATGGCCGGGCCGCCGCCGCCAGGGGACTCGAAGGCCATGAAGTCGCCCTCGGGATGCTTCGCGGTGAAGGAATAGTCCAAGTGGTTGAATACCGCGCCGCCCGCCAGGATAAAATCCCACGCCTCGCTGCGGTAGGGGAAATCTTCCTTGCCATCGAAGCCCGTCTCGTTGTCGCCGATGACGCGATTGTGACCATAGTTCATGGTCACGGCTTCCGGGTGGGCGTAGTGAAACTGGAGCACCTTCACCTCCGGGTGAGGGTTCTCCACCTGCGCTTTCTGATTGGCGATGTTCAGGGAGATCAAGTGGCGAACGCCAAGCTTCCTTTCCTCCTCCACAATCGTGTCCACGATCCGGTGCTGAAATTCCAGATTAACCGTATCGTCAACGTAGGGTTCGTTACACACTTCGTAGATCAGGTTGTCGAAGTCTTTCAGCTCCTGCACAATCTTCCGGGTCATGGCCACCTGAACATCCGTCAGGTCGTCGTGCATGAGCTTGTGGACTTCCTGTCGCGGACAATCCCCCACGCCGTTGATGTTGTTCGCCGCGTTCATCGGCGAGGCCGCCCAGAGGGGGTCTTCGTAGAGCGTGCAGAAGAGGGTAAGCTCAACAACCACGCCGGCTTCCGATGCCTTCGTCATGTAGTCTTTCAGGCGCTCGAAGTAGGCCGGATCCCACTTGGTCAGGTCGAACTTCGGGCCGCGATCATTGGTGCCGGGTTCCGCGCTCCGGGCCCAGGGCGTGATGTAGCGCGGGGGCTCGGGCGCGAGGGTGTTGTCCGTAATGCCAAAGTTATGGGGCAGCTCCACATAGCTGCCGGAAAAGGTCCGGGTGAGGTTCAGCCCGTCCTTTTGAAGGGATTTGAAATAGCGGGCATAGTCGAAGTCGAGGTTCATCAGCGCGCCGTAGTGCTCGCCGGAGGTGATCAGCACCGTGGGCTTTCCGCGCCACTGGAAATAGTGGGGGTTGTCCGGATGCAGCGCAATCGGCGCCGACGATGCCGCGAAAACGGGTATGGAAGCCACAATGGCCGCCAGGGACAATACCAGTGTAAGCAAATGATTCATGTGACGCATCAACGCTATCCTTAGTCGTGAACTCGGTCGATTCTTGATTTCCGCCATTGAAGCACCGACAAGACTGATGGTGCAAGTATGGCGTCCACTTTTTCGGATTTGATCTTCATTTCGACCGCGATAGAACTTGGAGCAGGCTTTGGCCGCATCCAAAAGAACTGAACCGAAAATTCACGCAAATTCACGCAAACTTTCTTCAGGCCACGAACAGTCGGCCTTGCTTGGTGTGTACAGGGCTTTGCAAATACAAATTGAACATGTTTCTTTCCGTGAAGTTCCGTGCCCTTCCGTGGTCAATCCATTTTTGACCACGGAATTTCACGGAAAATCACGGAAAGATTGCCCCACAAGTCCCGCTTTGCGAATCCATGCGCAGCATATTGCTCTATGCGATGGATTAAAGACCTTGATAGAAGAACAAGATCTTGACGGATACTAGTGCAAAGAGCGCAAAGGAAAATGATCCTTTGCGCTCTGAACGTTCTATAGCGGCCAATACAATTCGCCGGTGTCGGGAGTTGATTCTCCGCTACCGCAGTTCCAGCGCGCTCGCGTCGATCGCATAGGCTACGGGTACGAGGCCCTGCTCCACGACGAGGTAATAGCGGCCGGGTTTTTCGAAGACCTTTGTCCGCATGCCGAGGAAATCGGGACCCGCGATGCGCGTGAAGGGCTTCCCGGTTTCCGCATCGTGGACGGTTACGGCAAAGCCTTCTTCCGAGCCCGGCCCGACCAGACGGCACTCAAGCTGCCAGAGTCCGGGGCCCGCGGTGAACTCGGGGAGTTGGGTCGCGGCCAATCCCTGCCACGCGTCGAGGGTCAGGGCCCGCAGGCGGGGCACATAGTTGGTCTCGGTGGCCTCGGCCAGGGCCGCTGCACGCATCTGCTGGTCGCCGAAGCGTCGCTGCTCGTCGATGCTCTTGGCTACGGCGGCATTCGCCGCGCGCTCCTGTCGGGACATGGCCCGCTCGACGGAATTCAATTGATTTCCGTAGGTCGAGGCCTGCCGGGCATAGGTCTTCTCCGCTGCGCCGATTTTGCTTTTGGTCCTGGAGCGCTCGGTCATGGCCGCGTCGTAGAGCGACGAATCTTCCGTATACCACCAGAACGGGATGGACCGCAGCCGCTCACACTCGTCATAGTAGAGTGAATAGGTCTGATAGTAGCCCTTCGAATTCTCATAGGCAGTGAGATAGAAATCGGAGCTGTCCTCCGCACGGGCCTGCTCTACCGCCGAGGCCCGCGCCTGGGCCGCCGAAGCCAGTTGCTGCTGCACGACCGATTTTGTACCGTCGAGCTGATTGAGCTTCACCAGGGCATTCTCCCGATCCGCCGCGCGCCGCGCCGTGCGCTGGGCCAGAGTTTCAAAGAGGCCCGCCTGAATATCCTCACGAAGTTCGTCGGGGAGCGTCTTCCAGTGGGCAAGCTGAGCCTCGAATTCCGCGAGCCCCTTCATCTGCCGCCGGTGCTTGAGAAGATCGCCGCTCAATACCGCCGTCCCAGACATCTTCGCCACCTTCGCAGGGGCGGCTTTGTCCGCAAACGTCGATTTTGGGGCCGCCTTGCTGGCGGGAGTCACTGCCCGAGCCACGCCGAGGTTGGCGTTGTAGCGCGCCAGCAGCGCCTCCCGATGGGCCGCGTCGTCACTGATTGCCACCTCCGACACCGTCGTCATCCGCTTGCTCACCCGCTCCATCCGGCCCGCCTCGGGGTGGTAGACATAGTAGAAGTCCTTCCCCTCCCGAATATAGACGTCCCGGTAAAATTGGTCCCCCACGCGGATGGAATCCGCCTGCACGACCGCCGGTGCAAGTAGCGCAGCCAGAATAAGATAGAACCGTTTGCCCATGACCATGTCCTTTCCAATACGTTCAGACTACGACACGCACACCCTTCTTGTCATGCCTATTGGACGAAATTTGGCGGGGCGTATTCAAATTGTCCTCGGGGACGGCCCCGCGCCGTGGCCCGAGGGCGGCTCGTGACCTTGGGGAACGCCAGCAAGGGGCGGCCGGTGATTGAAGTTCGCACGCTGCTCGTGCGCAAGTGGATAGTGGCCGATTCTCACCTGATGACCTTACACCTGAGACACTCAGGCCGAAGCCAACGCGATGCGCGACCTGCACACCTGGCTCTTGGACGGCAAATTGGCTGTGGTAGTGGGGCAGAAATTCAAACATGCGGAGGCGGCCCGGACCCAGAAGTTTATCTCGGATCGCAAGCGCTCGGGGAAGGTGATACTGGTGCCGTAGGTAGAGGTTACATCGAGGTGAAGCGCACGTGGGGTCCGTTTACGAGAGGTCTTCCGCTTCCAACAGCCCTTCAAGCATGCGGACGAGCTTGGGTAGTGCCTGCGTGGCTGTGGCCCAAACGATATCATGATCGATGTCAAAGTAGGCGTGAACGAGCCGATTACGGGCACCGATGATTGGCTGCCACGGAATCTCTGGGTGGGTTGCGCGAAACTCGGGATCGAGCCTGCTGGCCGCCTCTCCGATGATCTCCAGTGCGCGAACCACTGCGAATCGAAGTTGGGCGTCTGTGAGAAGATCGGCTCGCGATCGAGATCGCACGAAACCCATGCCCTCGCGAGCAGCCTCCAGCATGTGCAGGATTCGGTTGCGATCAGAATCAAGCAGCATACTGAATCAACGCGCTGCGCACCACCTCGTCTCTGAAGAGTCGACTGAGGTCCCGCGCGGTTCGCATATCGGCTTTTCGCCCGAAAATCTCGCTGAGTTCAGCCTCCATTGCCGCCACATCGAACAGGGTCGGTACGTGGTCCGGGTGATATTCAAAGAGCACGTCGATATCGCTGTCGGGACCAAATCGGTCGGTCAGGACAGAACCGAAGAACGCCAATTTGGTCAAATGATGCCGCCGACAAAAGGCCTCAATGGCACCGTCTCGTATCGCTACGGGCAATTTCATTTGATTCCCTTTCTCTCTGGTTCGAGCATAGGAAAAGTATAGCAGAACTGGTATTGGATGCACAGGAGGTCTTTGATTGGGTTCGAGTCACGAATCTAGCATCCAATTCCAACATTCCGGGTCTGTCCCGGTGGATGCTGACCTGCGCCATGAATATTCCTCTCCCATTGCGGTATTCTCTCCACTGATGGGCGATCCAACCAAGTGTATCGGCAGGAGCAGGCAAGGCACGATGAGACCGAGCATTCGTAAACCAATCATCCGCGACGAATCGGGCTCCCCAGTCTTTGGTATCGCGCCTGTCAGCATCTTGGAAAAAGCCTTGCGTTCCTGGACGCCTGAGGAGCTGGCCGAGTATAAAGAGTTCGTCCTCATCAACGACGAGCTTTCGGTCCGGCGCATCGAATTGGAGGTGGCCGCAGCGGGCGGACATGCCGTGGAACCGAAAGGCATCGACAGCCAGACGTATTGGATGCCCGAGTCCGGCCTGGTGGGAGTCTTCGATCTCAGGAAAGAGTACGACAAAGCGCTCGCAGCTTCGCGGGAGCCCGGCTACCATCCTATCCGCCGTTTCTTCGCAAGGGTCGAGTACCGGAGCAACCTGCGGATTGGCTTGAACCACGACGCGTGCCGGATGCTGGCATCCGCACGGCTCGTCTTGCTGCGGCGCGAAACAGGACTGCCGCTCGATCAACTCAGGAAACGGTCCGACGCTATTTTGAACGAGACCACCGTACTGTTCTACAAGCGAATGTTCTTCTCCACGGCACTACCTGCAAGCTTGCTGCTGTTACTAAGGGATTTGAAGCGCCACATCATCGGAGGCAAATCGTCCGCTCAACCGGACAAGTCAGGCCACATGGAACCCGAGACGATATCCAACCTGACCGGACTTGAAGAAAGCATTGATGCCGCGCCTCGCGACGTTCTGCAGCATGGGGAACGCCCGGAGACACCGCGCGAACATGTCGAAACTCAAATTGTGGATGAAACGGAAGGAAAACACTGCGGAGTCGATGCTGCAAAACTACTGAAGAGAATGCTTCATCTTTGGAAGCCGAAGGAGCGATCCGGCCTCACCAAGATCATCCTCGTGGGCAACGATCTCGCCGCAAAACAACAAGAAAACAGGCTACTGCAGCAGGGCGCACGCCCACTCTACGCAATGCGCCCGGAGGGACGCACCTACGCGCTCAAACGTGATGGCGCGGTCCAGATCATCAACCTTGCACGGATAAATGCCGCTGCATTGCTGAATAAACCCCGCACGCTGTTCAGCTTTGTTCGCAAGCCGCTCCTCTGGTTCTACTACCGGACTCGTCTGCAAACGACCTTCGCGGCCGCCCTCCCCTATGGTCTCGCCTACGTCCAGCTCGCTCAAATCGAGCGAGATACGAAATTGTCCAGAAAAGCTGCGGCCGATCTGTCCTCAAGACTCTTCTGGGACCTCAAGTTCGTGATGCTGAAACGAGTCCGCTATTGGACAATGGTACCCGGATGGCTGATGGTGTTTGCACTGTTTTGGCTCCGAAAACGCCTGAGGCGCCCCCAGGCGGAGGGCGTGAAAAAGTCTGAGACTTGATCCCTGACTATTCTGGCATCTTTCCACCCGAATGGTGGCCTATCCCGTCAGGTGGGTTTTCACACGCACGCTCATGCGCCGGAACTCCTCCCTAACTCTCTCCCAGCAACCCCTCCAAATCCAGCGCACGGGTATACATCGCCAGTCCCCCGTCAGGCGTTATGGGCCATTGCTCTTTCGGGCGATCCCAGTAAAGCTCCACGCCGTTCTGGTCGGGGTCGCGCAGGTAGAGGGCTTCGCTGACGCCGTGGTCCGCTGCGCCGTCGAGGGCGATTCCCGCGTGCTGGAGTCGGCGAAGGGCATCGGCGAGGGCCGCCCGGGTGGGGTAGAGAATGGCGACGTGGTAGAGGCCCGTGCTGCCGGGCGGGGGCGGGGTGCCGCCGCGGCTTTCCCAGGTGTTGAGGCCGATGTGGTGGTGGTAGCCGCCGGCGGAGATGAAGGCCGCGTCGCGCCCGTAGCGCTGGGTAAGCTCGAAGCCTAGGACCCCGCAGTAGAAGGCGAGGGCGCGCTCGAGGTCGGCGACTTTGAGGTGGACGTGGCCGATGCTTACGTCGGGATGGATGGGCGCCCCTGCCATGGGTTCAAGGCTCATTGGAAGAAGGTCCTACTGTCTTGCTGCGAACACAGAAAAAAGACTGTCATTCCCGCGCATGCGGGAATCCAGTGCTTTCGCGCAGTTCACGTTGTGCGGTCTCTGGATTCCCACATTCGTGGGAATGACAGAGAATCGGCAATCTACTTCCGAGGTCGGGTTTAGGGTTATATCGTCAGACGTTACATTTTAGCCGTCTGAATTGTTTCAGCGTTGCAACGTGATCCTGACCCTGCAAAGTGATCATGCACGGCTGGGAGCGCACTTTTGTTGCAGTATAGAGCCATGGCGAGAAGTCGACGACTCGACGCCATTCGGCTAAAGTATTACCGTCAGACTCATTTGTGGGAATGACAGAAGCGTCAACGTCCATTGTCTGGCCACCATTCGGCGTTGAACCGATTGGCCCGCAATGGGGAAATGACGACTCGGCGGCCAACAATACTATCAGGGCGCTTGAACAGGCCCTGCAACGGCCAGCGCGGGTCGGTTCTCGGCCATGGCCTTGTTCACCGTGTCATTGAGCCAGGCGGTGTTCACGTCGAGCCGGGCCTGCGTGAGGGAGGCACCGGTGATGCGGTGGCGTCCGGTGTCGAGCGTGATGCGGACTTTGCCGTCGACCAGCTCTCCGGTGAGGGGGGTGCGGTCGAGACGAAGCTTTTCGGGGCCGTCGAGGGCGAGGGTGAGGACGGTGGGCTTCGAGGTGATGATATCGATGATCCCTTCGCGGAGATCCCAGGCAATCTCGACGGGTGCGTTGGTGCGGATGAGCTCGCGGGCGGCGGTGAGGTCAAGGCCGTAGAGGTAGTCGGGCTCCAGCAGCACGAGCGCACCTTCGAGTCCGTCGTGGGCGCCCGTGGCGGCGACGGCGGCGCGTGGAACGCGAAGCGCGGCGGCGCTGCCCCCGAGGGGTGCGCAGGCGATGGCCCCCACGGCACCGCGACCAATGATGGAGAAGAAGTGCTGGGGCTGCCCGGTCACGGCGGGTCCCGTGGAGGTCAGGGTGGCCACCTTGCCCGCGACCGCCAGGCTCATGGCGCGGCTGGTCTGAATGGCGGGCACCTTTTCGGCATCATCCACGCCCGGCAGGAGAAGGGCGCTTGCACCGGGTCCGACGGCCCAGTCGCCTTCGGCGGTTTCCCAGGAGAGCTTAACTTCGAGGCTGGGGGAATCGACGCGGGGCGTGAGGCTGTCGAGCAGGAGGGTGTAGTGGCCGCGGCGGTTGATGATGCTGCGCCGCCAGACGGCCGCCGGGTCGTTGGGGGATTCGAGGATGGCGGCGGCCATCTCCCCCACCACGCGCTGGTGCTTCAGGGCGCCATCGGCGGGTGCGGTCGCTTCGGCCAATCCTTCGACGCGAATCTGGAGGGCGTTATGCCGCCCTTCGAGGATGGTCTGGCCGCCCTGACGTAATTCCAGGATCCCGAGGGGCTGGCGTGATTCCGCCTTGAGTCCGTCGAGCAGGATGAAGTCGCCCGTTGCGTCGGGTGCGCTGCGGTAGCTCAAGAAGTTGAAAGGCTCGTCTCCGAAAACCCCGGAATTCCGCGAGCGCCACTGAGGATCGGGCACGCCATAAATCTGCCAGGCCTCCACCAGACCCGCGGGCGCGGCGGCGGCGATGGCGGGCCACCAGGACTGGCCGATGTGGAAGCTAGTGCGGTCGGCACCGGTCCGGCGCGCGTACTCCAGCCAGCGCCCATCGCCGGTGAGCTGGGCCGCCTGGTGAAAAAAAGTGACGGGGCTCTGGACGAGGAGCCGATCGCCGTCGCGACCGCTCGCCAGGATTTCCAGGGGACGCAGCAGAGCCGCGAGCACACCCTTCTCGACGGGCACACGATCACCGGTCAGGAGGACGTAGTTCAACACGGGGGCGACACCGGCACCATACTGGGCGAGGTCTTCACCGCCCCCGACCACCCAGGGCTTGGTCTGGAGGGCGTTGAAATCCTTCGCGCCCTGATCCCGGAGCGTCGCCCAACGGGGATCGGCGTAATCCTTAGCCAAATAGCGCCCCAGACTGAATCGCGCGAGTGAGGCCCATTGCTCCCGGGCGGTGCCGACGAAGTACGGGGGCAGGATCGTGGCTTCGATGTCGCCCGGAGCCACCTGCTTTGCGAGGGCCTGGGTCACGCGGAAGCGGTCGTCGTCCGTGAAAGCGGGGCTCTCTTCGATGAGGTCCCAATAGAGCGCCATGCGGTGGGCGTACTCCGGCCGCGTGCCGTTGAGGGGGGCGTCCCGGTTTTCGATGCGCGGGCCGTCGAGCACTTCCAGCTCGGCTTTTGCCTGATCATTCGGAAAGGCAAGGCGCAGGACCTCATTGGCGTGGAAGGTGTCCCCGGTCATGTAATAAAGAGCCATGCGCTTGCTGATGCTGTTCCAGCCGAAATCGCCCCCCCCTACCGCGTTGCCGTCCCAGGTGGTCACCTGCTCCAGATCCTGCGGCGGCGTCATGCCCGCGCCAAGCTGGATTTCCATGAGGCGGCCCAGCACCAGCCCGGATTCCGTCTTCCGGGCTTCGCCGACTTTCCGGGAGAACAGCAAGGTGCCATTGGTCACGCCGGCCGCATCGCTTCCGCCGATGATGATGACATTCTTCCCGTTACCGAGGGGATTGTGGAGGATGCGCACTTCGTGGCCGCCGGGCCCCGGATAGCGCAGGTCGGTCAGGTTGTAGTGATGGTCATAGAGCGCGCTGAGCAGCTTGTTCGTCGAGCGATTACCCAGAGCGATAAGGTGCTGCTCGATACGGAGTCCCGCCGTAAAGGCGTCGTCTTTCATCAACATCGGACGTGCCCCGCCCGCCGCTTCGATAGCGTTGGCGATCACCGCCGCGTCCGCATCGTGCGAGCCGTCCGCCGGCACCACGATGGGGATGGCCGAGCCGCCCTCCACGAGGGGCGTCTCCAGGTGAAGCGGCTTCAACTCCGCGATTTCCAGCGGGGTCGCAAGCTCGGGCGCGGCCGCATCTGCGGGTGGCGCCCCGGCGGATTCCGGCGCAGTCTCCTGCGCTCTGGCCATGAAGGAAAGGCCCATCAGGATCAACAAAGTACAACCGCGAATGGACACACCACCCCCTTCGAAAAAGTAACGCAAAAACCGCAGCGTACGCAAAGCTAGCAACCCTTCGTACCTCGGGACGTGAGAGTCCCGCCCAAGTAACTGCCAAGAGTGTACACCATGGCGGGCGGGCAACCAAGAATCGCGAAACGCCCACACTCCCAGGGCAATCACCGGGTGCCACCTCGTTGACGGTGACCCTCCAATCTGCTAGGGTAGCCCCATCGGTCCAGCGGCAAGCACAACGGACAAGGCCCAAGTCCCCATGACCATCAAGAAGCGAATTGCCATCACGTGTGTGACGCTTGGCCTCCTGGCGGCAGGCGGCTTTGCCGTTTACTACGGATTTTCGCTTTTGGCCCAGGCCCATTTCCGTGGCCTTTACCAGACCATCGGTCCCGACGGCGCGCCGGTCCCTGAAAGCGAGGTGGCGTGGGTGCGCGATGTGGCCGACACTCTGGTGGAGAAAGCCAACGATCCGTGGCTGCGGGACGCCGAGAAAAACTTCGGGCTATTGGGCGCCTTCAACCATCTGCGTATGACCAGCGCGGGCGTCGCGGGTGTATTCGGCATATACGCGCCGAACGCCGAAATATTCCCGGTTCAGACAAACCGCGCCACCTACTACGTGAAGAAGAGCGGCGAATTCCTCTTTCGGGTCGATCCCGGCTATGCCATTGCCTCCCCTTATTCGGAGGGCGTAGCGGCCATGGGCATCCTCGGACCAAGCCGCGGCCCGGGAAACTCCAGCCCGCTCTTTGAGTATGTGGACCTCAAGGGTGACAAGGCCGTGCCCGGCACCTACGCCGAAGCGCGCCCCTTCAAGGACGGCCTCGCCATCGCGGGCAAGCTGGACGAGAAAGGCAAGAAGCACCTCGGCATGATCGACAAGTCGGGCAACTGGGTCATCGAAGCTAAATTCAACGCGCTGTTTGAGTTTGTAGACGGCCTGGCCGCGGCGCAGATGAGCAATCCAGACTTATCCTTCGACATCGCTGGATTCATTGACAGGACGGGCGAATTTGTCGTCATGATCGAAAAGGTCCAGTGGATGAAAAGCTCTCACCATGGCGGCCTCGCGCTGGTGTGGCGCACCGAAGCGCCCGAGTATCTCTTTGTCGACCGCGAAGGCAAGACCGTCCTCGCGCCCGACTACGATCAGGTCGAGCCCTTCTTCGAAGGCAGGGCGGCGGTTTTGAAAGGCGAGGCCTGGGGCTACATCGACACCCAGGGCAATCCCGTCATACCGCCCCAATACCGCATGGTGACACCCTTCGAGAACGGCATGGCCGCGGTGCTCCGCGATTCCGCCGCGCTGCGGGCCATGGAACGAACGCTGACGTTTGAGTACGAGGAATAGAGGAGGCGCGGCGGCGCCGGCAAAGGCTGACCACGGATTGCGCGGATAACACGGATACAAGAAGACCAAGTTCACGCTCCTCCCCGTCCTCCCCGAAAACGGAGAAACAGTCACGCACCCCGGCGTGACTGTTCCGTTGGAAAACTCTCTCGCTTTCCGCATGCACAGTTTTGCCAGCACACGTCGGACTTCGCTGGTTACTCCAACTTATTGATCGGCTCCCGACCCGCCAATTTGCACAGGATGCCTATCGTCTCCTCCGTCATGGGCCATTCGCCGGGATAGGCTCTGAACTCGACGTGGCCGTCCATGAAAAGGACGTTGCCGCCTGGTTGTCCGCTTGAGGTCGCATGGCGATCCGGCCATTCAATCAAGACTGGAATCTGGGATTGCGCCAATGCGGCGCCCGCAGGGTTGTTGATGTCCGTGATCAGAAAGCGTTCTATCCCTTCCCGCACGCGGACTATCCCCTCGTCGGGAGAGCGGGGCTTGTCGTCCGTAAACCACGCGCCCTCGCCACTGTCCTTCGCGGCCCAATTCTCGTAGGCTTCTGCAAAGCGACGCATATCTTCGTCGTTGCGCATGAGGTAGCCGAGGTAGGCGAAATCGGTGTCATCGGGTGGGCTCGCCACCGGACCGGAACCCGGGCACCCGGCCACTGAAAGATCGGATAAGAATTCCGCGGACAAGACACCATCCCCTTCCAACGCGTGGCCGTCACCCTCCCAGGCAAACATCAGGCGGCCCGGCTCGCGAGAGAGGTGCGGGAAGACTTCACCTTTGATCTCGTTTGCGAATATCTTGAACGTCAAACCCAATTGCTTCATGTTGTTTTCGCAAATGGCGCGGAGCTGGGACGCGTTGACCGGTATCGTTGTTGTATCGGCCGACTGGTGTACATTCTCCTTCGCCACAAGCGCTTTAAATTGCTCCGCTAGTTGCGCGTGTAGCGTCGCCAGTTCGTCGGCTCTGATTTCTCCCGCCAGTTTGTCCACAAGCTCTTGTTGCGCCACCAATGTCGCCCGGGCACTTTTCATTTCCGGGTGCCCCTCAGTATAACGCTGGCGCATGTCGGCCAGTTCCGAATCTCGCTTCGAGATATCCAAAAGAAGAGCGCTGATGCGCGGATCCCCATTGACCTTGGACTCAATGCCAAAATCGTAAATTTGTGCGAGCGGATTCTTCTGGAGTTCTTCTATTCGTGCCAAATGCTCCGCAATCAGCACTGCATATGACTCAAGAGAAGCCCCATCGGTCGGGCGGAATTGATCGGACAGCGCGGATCTTATCTTTTCCCCAATTCGACGCTCCACCTGCGCCTCATAGGTCTCCGTCCACACTTGGAAACGCCCTTTGTTGTATCCGATGGTTGCCCCCACTCTGTTATTGCCCTCGTCAGACTCCGCGACGGTATTATCAGGATCGATAGAAACCGAAATCGCATGAGTTCCATTCTCCACCGCCCACGGAATTGCTTCGGTCGCCGTTTTCCCCGCCGGCACGACAAGCCCGCCGCGCCCTATCTTGTTGCCGCTGTCGATGCCACCCTCCCAGAACTCTACATCCACCGTAACATCCTGTGTCCCTGTATTGGTGAGTTGCGCGGCGATCATCGTACCGCCGTTGGTCGCGGTGTAGCCGTAGACATCCGATGCTTCGCACACGATATCGCCCGCCGCAGGTTTTACATCCTGCGCATTCGTCAGTGTCGCGAGGCCGATGCATACGCACAGGCCCGCCCCCGACCACGCGGCGAGGCGGGTCGGCGACCTGAATTGCTTGATCATGGTGA
The DNA here is from genome assembly GCA_942492815.1 of Candidatus Hydrogenedentales bacterium. Taxonomy (GTDB): domain Bacteria; phylum Hydrogenedentota; class Hydrogenedentia; order Hydrogenedentales; family JAEUWI01; genus JAEUWI01. The sequence goes on from OW818658.1 coordinate 3,519,471, forward strand.
TTCTCCGTTTGAGGTTGCTGTTGGTTTCCGATATCCCGGCCATCCCCGGGGCCCATGGGGAGGCGTTGAAACGCTGGGTGAGATTAAGCACGGTGTGCCCGTAGCCGCGCTGGCCGGTGGCGTCGAGGGCCGCGAGCACGTGAGCGTCGCATGCCGCCTCGCGATCAGCGATGAAGCACCGCCGCGCAAACCAGATCGCGGGGTTGAACCAGTGCGCCGCCAGGAGCAGGTTGAAGATCCAGCCGCTCCAGATGTCGCCGCGCTTCACGTGGGCGAGCTCGTGGAGAAATACGTGGCGCATCTCTTCCCGAGCGAGCGCATCGAGGAATCCGCAGGGCAGGAGCAACTTCGGGCGAACGCAGCCGAGCAAGGCGGGACTCCGCACGCAATCCGTCTCTACCAGTGCGAGGAAGGGCGACACGCGCAAGGTTGCGCGGCATTCTTCGAGTAGTTCGAGCGTGCCGGAGTCCGTCACGATCCGCCCCCGGCGCACCTGTCGCCCGAAGTGCAGCGATTGCCCCGCCATCGCAAGAAGCAGCACACTGAATACGCCCAACCAGACCAATGACGCCGCAGCCCAAAAGTTTAAGTTACCCCACGCACTACTTTCCCTGCCGTCGCTGGTGTCACTGCTGTCTCTGAGCTGCCTTGCCAGCGCCGCCTCACCCGGCATCGGCCCCGTCGGCACTGCGACGATCTCAGTGTGCATGTGCTCAGCGGGCGCTTCCATCGCAACGACCGGCACCTCGCGCGGTGCCAGGTTATACACACTCAGGGGCGAAGCCGGTGCCCAGATCATCAGCAGCCGCACCACCAGCAGCCCCCAAAGCGCATGACGCCACCCGGGCGAAAGACGCTTTGAAAAGGCCCACTGAACCGTCAAAATGACGGCCACCAGCAAGGCCGCCTGAAGCGAGGTCCGCAACAACTCAGACATCCATGTCGAAAGCGAATCCAGAATCGCGTCCATGGCCTATCGCTCCCCTTTCTTGTCGTCCAGCAGGCGGCGCAGGGCATCCAGCTCCGCCCGGGAGACTTTTTCGTGCTCCAGGAAGTGGGCCAGCATGGGCGTCAGCCCGCCATCGAAAAATCGCTTCAAAAAGGTCTCGCTCTCCTCGCGGATGCATTCCTCCTCCGCCACCGCAGGGGAGAACACCAGCACCTTGCCCTCCTCTTCGCGCGCCAGGACGCCCTTCTCCGTCAGCCGGTTCACGAGCGTCCGGATCGTCTTCGGCTGCCACTCCGATTGCCCCTCCAGCGCCTCGATAATCTCCCGCGAGGTCATCCCCCGCCCCGCCTTCCACAGCACCCGCATCACTTCCCACTCCGCCGCTGAAATCGTCACTCCGCGCATCGTTGTTCTCCTGTTGGATTACGATTGTGATCTAAATGTATCACGAATGTAATCCGCTGTCAACCCCCAACGAACAGGCTCGGTCCCGCGAGCGGGAAAGCGCCAGTTCACATCCGTCATAACCGGCACTTTGGTCGTGCGCAGCGCACCCCAACGACTGTGGCTGTACCGATCCGTTAAGGTCACGACATCGAGCCCACACGCAACACGGCCAACCTCATGCTTTCCGTCAGTAAGATGCTTTCGGGTGATTTTAGTCCATGCCTTTCCGTGTAATCCGTGGTCTATAACTCCATGCCATTCCTGACCACGGATTACACGGCTAACACGGATACAAGAAGGGCAAGTTCACGCGTCTCCGTCGCAAACTCGCTGGGAACCAATGCGGAACCCATTGACTCGCCCGCCATAGTGTGCAATTCTTTACGCATCACACTGAGAGCCCCCATGACGACGACCAAGCAATCTCGGCTGAAGATAATTGCCATTTGTTCAGCCTCCGTGGCAGTAGGACTGACTCTGTTTTTAGCGGTCGTACGGGTAGTGTCCGTCAATGTCGCTGGTATCGGGTGCCTTTCGATAATTCGATATGGCTGGTACGAGGAGTTGCGGGAATATGCCCAGACGCACCCCGAGAAAAAGTATCCCCCCATGAGTTCCGTGCCCGGTGTCCTGTTTCTCAGCCTGGAGTCCGTAAGTCACCAGTTCATTTCGAACTATCGTGACCAGCCTTTCTGCGTCGCGGCCGGTAGGGCGTATCATGAGATGCCTATCGAACAACAATTCGCCAATCCGACCCTCGCCTATTTCGGCTATGCGCTGTGCAACGAAGACGAGATCCTCGCGTTTCTGGAGGAATATCCCAGGTTTATAGAAAGCGGTGCGAACTTTAATGCCGACCTGCCCGCGCCCGCCGGGCGAGGCTCTTTTGGAGGCGATCAGTTTTTGCGCCTCACATACGACTTGGATGAGGAGTATGGTGAACAGGTGTGGAGCATTCCTATCATGTTTGAAATCCCGGACTACAGCACCGGTGCTGCCGTGTCCAGGCACCGGGGTGGCTGCGGAATCGCCATACATATCCTCGGCGGCGATATGGACTCAATCGAGTATGGCACCGCCTTCCCCATGACGCAGGCCATCATCGAGAAGATTGGCGAAATCAAGGCGAAGTACACAACGCCCTGATTCGGTCCCTCGTTGGTGCCTGAGTACTCCCGATGGTACGCCATCGTGACCCTGCCGGATCGGTACAGCTATGTTCCCCTTGCCCCGCGATACGCCATGGGGTATAACATCCAACTCTGGAAGTCGGCCCAACCTTAGCGGCCCAAGTGCGAAAACTTGAGAGAAGGCGCGGTGTGGAATATGTATTACTTGAGAGGTTTGTTCATGCTGTTGGTGGTGGCTTTGTTGGTCGGCATCAGCACAGCACACGAGGTTCACGCCAGCCCGCTGATGCCGGTAAATCTGCGATGTGATTTCCTGACGGATCCGGTCGCCATCCGGGGCGGTATGCCACGCCTGAGCTGGAGTTTCCCTTCCGCAGAAGCGCTGCAAGCGCAAACGGCCTACCAGATTATCGTTTCCAGTACCCTGGAGAGCCTGCAGAGGGATGTGGGCGACTTGTGGGACAGTGGCCGGATTCAAAGCGACCAGTCTCAGGACATCGAGTACGGCGGCAAGGCACTTCAATCGCGTCAAGCCGCCTTCTGGAAGGTTTGCGTGTGGGATCAGGACGGTCACCGATCGGCGTGGAGCGAAGCGGGTCGGTGGCGCGTGGGGCTCAATAAGGAGAGCGACTGGGAGGCGAGCTGGATCGCCCTGTCGGAGGATGCCGCGCCGGATTCACCAGAGACCGGCCCCGCGCCTTATCTCCGCAAGACCTTTGAAACGACAAAGCCGATCCAGTCCGCCACGGTCCACGTCAGTGGGTTGGGTTACTACGAGCTCTACCTCAACGGCGCGAGGGTCGGCGATCATGTGCTGGCGCCAGCGCCCACGAACTACGACGCGCGCAATCTGCGCAATCTGCTTTACGACTATAGCGATCGTTCCTCAACCCGTGTGCTGTACAACACCTTTGATGTTTCCGCCCTTCTCAAGCAGGGCCAGAATGCGATCGGCACGATCCTCGGGAACGGCTGGTACAACCAGCGGGACCGGCGCGACGAGGGCTGGATGTGGTATGACACGCCCCGGATGATCCTTCAACTGGAAATCACCTATCACGACGGGACCGTCGAGCGCGTCGTCAGCGACAACACCTGGACCGGCACCACCGGCGCACTCCTGCACGATGGCATCTTCACCGGCGAAGTGTATGACGCACGCCTGGAGCCCGTTGGGTGGAATCAAAGCGGCTTTGACGACTCCCACTGGAAGAAGGCGGAACTCGTCCGGGCCCCCACCGGAAAACTCACGGCCCAGATGGCGCCGCCCGACCGGGTCACCCGAGACATCAAGCCGGTTCTTGTATCAAAACGGGGCGAGAGCGGCTATTCCTTCGACTTCGGAGAAATGTTTTCCGGCTGGGTAAGCTTCAAGGTGGAAGGTCCGAAAGGGACTCGCATAACGCTGCGGTACATTGAAGAAATGGGCGGACCTTACGGGCAGGAAGACACATATATTCTTTCCGGAAAGGGCGCCGAGCGCTATGAGCCGCGCTTCACCTGGCACGCGTTTCGCCATGTCGAGATCGACGGCGTGCCCGATTCCGTCACCTTGAGCGAGGTGACCGGCAGGGTGGTGCATACCGACGTGGAGCGGATCGGGTCTTTCGACTGTTCCAACGAACTTTTCAACCGGATTTACGAAAACTATATCCGTACCCAACTGGGAAATTTCCACGGCGCTTTCATCAGCGATTGTCCCCATCGGGAGCGACTGGGCTATACCGCCGACGGACAGTATCTGATGGAATCGTGCATCCTGAACTTTGACATGACCCAGTTCTATCGCAAATGGCTTGAGGACATGGCGGACGCGCAGAACCGCGATACGGGGCACGTGCCCCATACGGCGCCCTACGGGGGCGGAGGTGGCGGGCCGGCCTGGGGCGCTTCCTATGTCCGCGTGCCCTGGTACTACTATCAATACTACGGCGACAAGGACATCTTGAAACAGCACTATCCCGGCATGAAGCATTTTGTGGATTACCTCGGAACGCGGGTGAATAATGAGGGTCTGGTGGACCGCGAAGAACCGGGTGGCTGGTGTCTCGGGGACTGGGCAAACCCGGATCCCGTGGAGATTCCGCCCCCGTTTGTGAACACCTGTTACTACTTTCACGTGGCGGACATCCTCTCGAAGGCCGCCGCGGTCCTGGGGGAAGACCAGGACGCAACGCGTTATGCCGAGCTCGCGGAGCAGATCAGGAACAACATTAATAAGGCCTATTTCGATGCCGGCAACGCCCGGTACTGGCAGAACCGGCAGGGAGCGAACGTGTTCCCCCTGGCTTTCGGAATCGTGCCGGAGGCGGCTTTCGTACCCGTGCTCGACAGCCTTGTCGATAGTATTCTAAAGAACGAGGGACACTTCGACACCGGGATTCTGGCGACGCCACTGATGCTCGATGTACTTACTGCATCGGGGCGTGAAGACATCGCCTTCACGCTGATGAACCAGCGGAACTATCCGGGATTTGGATACATCCTGGAAAAAGAAGCCACAACGCTGTGGGAGTACTGGGACGGAAAACTCTCGCACAGCCACCCCATGTACGGCAGCGTGATCCGATGGTTCTTCACCGGACTGGCCGGCATCAAATCTGACCCCGATCAGCCGGGCTACAAGCACATACGCATCGAACCCGTAATCGCGGGCGACCTGACCCACGTCGCTGCGGAATACAAGTCGGTCTATGGTCCGATTGTCAGCCGCTGGCGCATAGCAAAGAATACGCTGCACCTGACGGTGAAAATTCCTCCCAACACCACCGCCACGGTTCTAGTCCCCTCGGCCGACGAGGACTCCGTGCAATTCTTGAGCAAGTCTGACTGGGGCCATGCGGAGCGGCAAGCGCATGAGGGAACCCGCACGGTTTACGAGGTCACACCGGGGGAATACGAATTCACCGCTGCAAACATCGGCAGCATCGTCAAGCCGGTGCATGCAGCAACGCCCGTCATCCGGCCCCGGGATGCCATCATTTCAAAGCCGGATAAGGCAACTATTTCGATCCAGTCCGCGACCCCGGATGCGGAGATCTTCTATACGCTCGACGGCAGCGTGCCGGATCGGAGTTCGACAAGATACTCAGCGCCCTTCGAACTGGACAGCACCGCGGACGTGAGCGCAATAGCCTATCGCGAGGGCTATATCCCGAGCTTCACGAGCAGCGTTACGGTGAACTTTGTGGATCCGGCCGTTCACGGTGTCAACTACGCGGTATATGAAGGCGAATGGGATGACCGACCGCCGCTGGAACTCACCGCACCGGTGTCCAGCGGACGGATTCACGGATTCGCGGTCGGCGAAATTGAAAAGCGGGAAGATCATGTGGCCATCGTCTTCACAAGCAACCTCGAGATCGATGCCGAGGGCGACTACAACTTCCACGCCACCGCCAATGATGGATGCGTTCTGTATCTCGACGAAAAAGTCGTCGTGGACAACGCCGGTTACTTTGGGGAAAAGGCGACCACCGGAACAATACACCTGCAGGCGGGCAGACACCCTGTCCGGGTGCTCTACTTCGAAAACACGGGTTCAGAATCCATGGATATCCTCATGGAAGGGCCGAACGCGGAAAAGCAGCCCATCCCGCCGTACAAGCTGTTCCTGAAAGAGTAGGCTGGGCGATCCAGCCCGCCCCACCACTCTCCGCCTGGAAACGTCGTCGGGGCCCGACTAGCAAATGCCTGCGGCGGATTTTCGATAGCGGGCTGCGCCCTGGATGGAACCTCGACCTCCACGGGGTATGTGCATCAACAGATGCCCTCCATGTCGGCCCTGGGCATACTTCCCAAATCCCTATCGGCGGCGTTTATTGAGTAAAGTGGCCCAATCGGGCAAACTCAACCCAACGCCGAGATACAACCATGCACGACCGGACTTTACTTACCCAATGGCACCGCAATCGCGATGGCGAAGCCTTCCACGAACTCACGCGAAAATACGCGAGCATGACCTACGCCACGGCGCTGCGGATCCTCCGCAACCCCCATGACGCGGAGGACGTCGCCCAGCGCTGCTTCGAAACCTTGGCCACCAACCGGCGCGCGCCCGGCGATGCCTTGGGTCCCTGGCTGCACCGGGTGGCGGTAAACGCCGCGCTGGACTGGCGCAAGCGTGAAACCCGCCGCGCGATCCGAGAAACCTCTTATCAGGAAACCCAACCGCAAGCCGCCACGCCGCAATGGGATGATGTTTATCCCCTGGTCGACGAGGCCATCGCGGCGTTGCCGGAGAAATTGCGGCGCGCCGTAGTGGGGCATTACCTGGAGCAGCGTACCCACGCCGAGCTCGCGGCGGCGGAGTCGATCAGCCGCGAGGCCATGACCCAGCGCGTCCATCGGGGTGTAGAGCAGGTTCGGACTGCGCTGCGCAAGCGGGGTATCGCCGTACCGGCGGCCGCGTTGGCCGCGATGCTCGGGAGTGAACTCGCCCGCGCGGCGGAACTGCCGGGCGCGCTCAAGGTACGCCTGGGGCAAATTGCGGTATCGGGTGTGACGGTCTACGGCGCTACGGGGCTACTTTCCGGATTGCTCGGCACCTCCCTCGCCAAAGCAACTCTGTTCGCGCTTGTTGCCGCCATAGGCGGCGGTGCCTGGTATTGGGGGAACACGCCGGAATCCGTACCCGAGGCTACAATCGGGTCCGCCGGTGAAAACAAAGCAGCCGCTCCGGCGATGGCGGCCCTGGATACCATCGACACGGACGCGACACCGCGCTTTGCATCGAACACACCCGCCGCCGTTGCGCCCGAGTCCGAACAAATCCATCAACCGGCTCTTTCAGGCCGGGTCTATGACACCGTGACGGGTAAGGGTATTGTGGGTGCCGAAGTGTCTGTCTCGGCTGGAGAATTCAGAGAGAAAGTCCTCACCGAAGAAGAGGGGCACTACGCCCTTGAAGAACTTTCGCCGGGCGAATTTCGCGTCACCTGCGGCGCCGCCAATGGATACTACATTCCCTTCGAGCGCGGAGACGAGTTCCGCGACATTCGCAAAGTCGCCGTGACGCCCGGTGCGCCCGTCGCAAACATTGACTTCGGCATGAAGCGGGGCGAATCTATCAGCGGACGTGTCGTGGACAGTGGAGGGAATCCCGTGGCAGGTGCCACGATAACGGGCGGCACGGAGGCGGTGAACTATCATTTCATCCACACGGCAACCAGCGAAAAAGATGGTTCCTTCATCGTGAGCGGCTTCCCGCCCACACTGGAGGCTTGGGTCTGGGCCGAAACGGAGACCGACACCAGCGCGAGCACTGGCCCCCTGACCCTTCCCGCTCCCGACGCCGCCGAGGTCAAGGTGGTACTTCAAGCGAAAACGGCTATTCGCGGTAAGGTCGTCTATAGCACTGGCAAGTCGGTGGCGGGCGCAACGGTTTACCCTCAGTACAATCCCCATGTGGGTGTAAGAAGTTGGGAAGCAGAGTCCGATGCACAGGGAAACTTCGAACTGGCAAATTTACCCGCCGGTTCACTTTCCCTCCACGCGAGCGACGGAAACATGAGCCGTAGCGAGTCCATGAGATTCCAACTCCAAGCCGGTATCGATCACGAAGATATCGAGTTGTTGTGCCCCTTAGGGGACGCCAGCATCGCCGGGCACGTGGTGGACGCCCACGGACGGCGGCTCTCGGTAACACGAATCACGTGTATGTCCGCCGACTTCAACGCCAGCATTCGCACCGACAAGCAAGGCTCCTTTGTGCTCACCGGCCTTACTCCGGGGATATACCGCCTGGAGGCGGACCGTTTCGGTGAATACGTTACCGCCGTGCTTCCTGAAGTCGCCACGGGGTCTACGGAAGTCGAAATCGTGTTGGAAGCCTTTCCCCGCGTCGCGGGTCGCGTGGTGGATGCGGAGACCAACGAGCCCATCACACGGTTCACTCTGGGAGCGCCGGCAGGCGCTGGTCTCATCACCCATCCGCAAACCTACACCCCAATGGAAAATGACAAGGGCGAATACAACGTGCCACTCTTCAGCCTTGGCGAAAACATAGTAGTCGCGCGCGTCGAAGGCTATGCGCTGGGCAAAGTCACCGTTCTCGCAGAGAAACCCGGCGAATTGCTGCGCGACGTGGAAATACGGATGGTGCGCCAGGCGGACTTGCACGGCACGGTGCGCGACGGATCGGGCCGCGGATTGGAGAATGCTGTCATTTATTCGGGAGAGCCCATCGCCGGTTTAAAGAGCGACATGGTGGCGTGTCGCACGGCGGCGGATGGTTCTTTTGTATTGCCCGCTTCGCTCGTGGCCCATGAGTTTCTTATGGTGCACGCTGTCGAAAGCCCGGCTATCAAAGTCCCGTTGACCCCAGAACATTTCGCGGGAGATTCCATCGACATCGTGATGTCTGCCGGGGGCTCTATCTCGGTGGAGATCTATGAGAATGGCGAACTCTCCGATCGCGGACGGGCGTACATAAGCACTGCGGACCGAGATCTAGGATTTCAGGTACAAAACGTCGAACAAAAAAACGGAGACAGCCTCTCCGCCCTTAGTGCTGGAAGATATACGATTTCATCAAACCTGGACCTCGGAGTCGATAGGCCAGGCCCCAATAAGAACGACAATCTCGAACTCGCCGAGAACGAAAATGCTACCCCACGATTAGATTTTTATTCTGGATCGGCCACGTTGCGGGGGATGATCGATGTGGAACCGGACTGGAGCGTTACGTTTCTGCTGAGCTTTAAGACAGCATCTGGTATCCAGTTCTATGCATTGCGCGGTGTCCGCGACGAATACACTTTCCCGGAGCTCCCCGAAGGGACGGCCCACTTGAACGCACGTTTCGAGCTTCCTGACAGGCGCGGGGTGTTGGAGCAAAATTTCACATTGGACTTCACCAATGGGACAACGATTATTCAGGACTTCAATTTCGAGGATACCCTGAAAATCGGTGGAAATGTCGACGAGTATAGCGAGCACAAAAACCTGAGCATTATCGCGTTCGTTGGCGAAGTCTCGCCGCAACTGTTGGCTTCCGGCGACTTCAGCGCCATGCCCGATCGCTTCGGGAGTATCAGCGTCGAAAGCAGCGGCAACTTCTCACTACCCGGCCTCAAAGATTCCACGTACACCCTCGCAGCCATAGCATCGGAAGGAGATGAAACACTGTGGCTCGCCTACGCCGTCGTGACCCTCGGCGACGAAGACATTACAGTGGAACTCCAGCCGCTGCCATAAGGTTCACCGTGCGTCGCTCCTCCCTACCCCTGTTTCCCCCGGCGATCGTATTCCGGGTAGAGCGCGGTCACGCAGTCGGGGCAGATGCCGTGGCTGAAATCGGCGCCGGTGTGTTTGGACACGTAGGTCTCCATGGCGTGCCAGGCCCCGGCATCGTCGCGGATTTTCTTGCAGTTGCTGCAGACGGGCAGCAGCCCTTCGAGGGTCTTTACTTCGCTCAGGGCGTTCTCGAGTTCGGCGGTGCGCTCGGCGACGCGGCGTTCGAGCAGTTCGCTCTGGCGCTGGGCGTTGGTCTTGATCTGGCGCGTGAGGGAGAAGGACCAGACCAGGGAGGCACCCAGGGTGGCGACGTGCATGAAGTTGGCGGTGAAGGGGTTGTCCCGAAGCAGGTCGAGGTAGACCATGCAGAAGAGGACTTCGCCGACGAGAACGAAGCCCCAGGAGGCGAGGAAGAGGCTCAGGTAGACCGGGGAACGCCAGCCCGCCTGAACGGCGAGGGCGCCCATGATGACGGGGCCGAGGAGGACGTAAGTGATGACGCCGTAGAACACGATGGGGTGTCCCGCGAGGGTGAGGAAGCCGACGCCGGTGCCGAAGATAACAAAGGCGATGGCGGCCCAGGCGAGGCGGGGCGTGTGCCGCCAGGACTGGAGAAAGCTCATGGAGAATGCGACGCCGAGCCCCTGGCAGGTGATGCCGGTAAGGGTCAGCGCATGGTTCCCCCAGCGGGTGGGCTCTTGCCAGAGGAGCATGTTGGCGGTGCCGGCGAAGGTCATCTGGTTGAGCGTGGTGGCCAGCAGCATGAGGGAGAGCCAGAGGTAGACCGGCTGGCGAAGTCCGACGAAGATGCAGCCGTTGTATAGCGCGAGCCCGATAAGCGCGCCGGCGAGGAGCAGATTCAGCGAGAGCCGCAGGACGGCCCCTTCACGGGCCACCCCGGCAGGCAGGAGTTCGGCGCGGAAGCGCATGGCCCCGTAGTGGTAGATGCGCAAGTAGAAGGTCTTGGACTGGCCCGGCTCCACCCGGATCGGAAAGGCGGGGTTGAGCGCAACCAGGGGCCGGGACCAGAAGGGCACGGCGACGCCTATCGCCTCTTTGGTGAACCCCCCGCTTCCGTCCGGCGCGAAGAGCATGACATCGATGAGCTGGGAATTGCTGAGGCTCAGGACGAGCGGTTCAGCGGCGGTACCGTCTACGGTGAAGCGGAACCAGTGTTCACGGTCGGTATAGCCCATGTGAACGTCCTGTCCGGCGATGGGGGTGAACTGGTCGGCATTTTCGGCGGAGGCAGCCGCTTCGATGCCCGCAGCGCGGCGATCCGGCTGGAGCAGTTCGAGGGTGAGCGGCATGCCTTGTTCTTGCGATGGCTGGGCCGAGGCCCCGGCAGTCCACACCGCGAGAGTCCCCATGACGAGGCCGAATAGAGCAAACACGAATTAAACCCCTTCAGATACCATGGCGCGGCCCGCGCCAAAACCGTTGGGAGCCTCTTCGCATGACTCTGCAACCCGAACGCCGGACCGCTACCTCTCCGGGGATTGTACCCCAAGCCCGGCCCGCCGCCCAACATGCACCTTGGGACTATAGTGTCCCAACCGACCACTTGATGCCGTTCACGAGCAGTTGGCGAAATGCGGGCTCGCTGAAGTCGGCGGGGTGCCCGAGACTCGTGTAGAAGACCTTGCCCCGGCCTTGCCCGGCCTCGCGGATCCAGGTTACCGCCTCGGTCACGCCTGGAATGCTCCCCTCCTGGAGGCAAAGTGCGCCATCGGCAACCTTGCCCGTATTGTAGAGCGAGCCGAGGCTGTGCCAGGCGGCAGGCTTCACCCCTTTTAGAATGGGATGGTCCACCGCGAGGTTTTTGATGTCCGCGCCGATTTCGTTGGCCTCGTGGCCCGTGTAGCTCCCGCCGAGTATTTCGGGATCGAAGGTGCCCCACTCCGCGATGCCCTCGGGGACTTCATAGCTTCCGTCGGGCTTGTTCTTGAGCTTGAAGGCATGGCTCGCCGTGCGGAGTCCGATAACCGGCTTTCCCGAGGCGACAAAGTCACGCAACATCCGGAGTTGGTCCGATGGCAACCCGAGCCGGCGGACAAAGACCAACACCGCATCCGCCGTGGCCAGATTCTCCATACCCGGTATACTGTGGCCCCCTTCGCCGTGGAGCACGGAGACATGGATCCCCTCCACCTCGCGCAGCACGCGGGCAAACTCGGGCAGGGTCTTGTCGGCGTGGTAGTGATCGTCGCTGATGATCATGGCCAGGTGGGGACGGGTGTCTTCCGCGAAGCGAAAGGCGGCCTTACCGGTGAGGTCGGTGCTTTCCACCGTCGGGCAGCCCAACTGCTCCAGATAGTCGACTACGAGCTCGGTGCCGCGAATGTGGCTCACGCGGGGCGCCTTTTCGGGGTTGTAACGGCTGTCGGTCAAGTCGCGCACCAACACCACATTCAAACCCTGAGCCTTCATCTGGCGAATACCCGTCGGACCGTCGAGCAGGGCGAAGTTGGCGTGAACACCCATCAGAATCACATTCTCTATACCACGCTTCTTCAAGAGCCCGTAAACTTCGGCCCCCTCGCCGACAGCGTCGGCTTCGGCGATCTCAGTGGCGGGGTGCTGGCGCGTCTGGGGCATGTCGGCGCGGACAGGTCCCTCCCAGCCGTTGTCCGAAGCATCGACGGGAAGGGCGGGGCCTTCCTCGAGCGCCACGAGCGGCACTGGGGCCACCTTCAGACATCGCGCGCGCTGGGGGGTGTCCTTGTAGTAATCGGTGACACCGCCAGGCGCGTGAACAACTAGCAGGCCCTTTTCCCGTGCGGCGTGGGCGGCCTCGTTAATGTGCGGGGCGAGCTCGTCCATGCGCTTCCCCACCCAGGGTGCCTGCGATTGATCCCAGAGATCGACAATCACGATCGCCGTCTTCGCGGAATCCCACTGCAACGTCTTGTGAACATAGGTAAAGGCCCGGTCACTCACCGGGGCATCGAGGTCGGTGTTGACCTTCTCCGGTGCCACCCAGTCGGCCGTGGCCATCTGGGCGCGGGTGTGAAGGGCGAGCGCGCCTTCGGAAAAAACGGTTGGGCACAAACTCAGCAGAAAGATGGCCAGGAAAAGACGAACAGGCATCGGAATTACCTTTCGAGCGGTGCAATGGAGAACGACGCCCCGCCGGGGAAACGGTGTACACGCGGAACTGCGTGCAATGCGGCCCCTATGCTACTCTCTGGTGACCCATCCATGCTACTGAACCATTCTTGGCACCAGGACTATAGATTGTATGACACAGATTCGAGGCAAACACGTGCTCGTGACCGGCGGCGCCCAGGGTATGGGCGCGCTGCTGGCCACAGGTTGTCTTGAACAGGGCGCGGCCCGGGTCACCCTGTGGGACGTCAACGCCTACGCCCTCGAATCCCGGCTGCGCGAACTGCGCGATCGGAGATTCCCGGTTGAGGGGGCCGAGGTTGACCTGGGGAAGCCGGAGCAGATCATTGAAGCGGCGACGGCGGTTGATCGTCCGGTGGACATTCTCTTGAACAACGCGGGCGTGGTCGTGGGGCGACCACTGGCCGAGCAGACCCACGAAGAGATCGACCGTACGCTGCGGGTGAACGCGCTGGGCGTCTTTCACACGACCCGAGCCTTCCTTCCGGACATGATCGCGCGGAAGAGCGGCCATATCGTCAACATTGCGTCGGCCTCGGGCTTTGTCCCGGTACCGCGCCTCACCACCTACGCCGCGAGCAAGTGGGCCTGTCTGGGATTTTCCGAATCGCTGCGCGTGGAGTTGCGGGATTATGAGGGACTGCGCGTGACCACGGTCTGCCCAAGCTACGTGAACACGGGCATGTTTGCGGGCGTGTCCGCCCCCTTCGGCGCTCCCCTGCTGGACCCGGGCTATGCGGCGGAAAAAGTCCTGCACGCCATTGAGCGTAACACCGCCATGCTGCGCATGCCTCGAATCGTACACCTCGTCCCCATGCTTTACGCGGTGCTACCGGGCCCGGTCTTCGATGTGGTATGCGGAAGGTGGCTGGGAATCTATCGTTCCATGGCGCACTTCACCGGTCACCCGCCGACGCGCTGAAGAACCCCGCTCAGCGCGCCATTCCCTCAGCGAGCAAAAATTACCGGCGAGCAATCCCTACTTGAAGGCCCGTATCACGGCCGAATTGTCTTCACCACCGTGGCCTGAATCGATTAACCGGGTCAATACCTCGCGGTGCAGCGCGCTGAGGGGCAGATTCGCGCCGCAATGCTCGCCCATCTCCAGGATCAGGCCCACATCCTTCGCGTGTTGCGCTAGCCGGGCCTCCGGCGTGAAATCCCCCGCGATCATGCGCGCGCCTTTGGTGAACATGACCTGGGAAGAGGCCGGGCCGGACTTGAGCACGTCGAGGGTCTTTTCCAGATCGAGCCCGCAGCGCTCCGCCAGCCCCAGGGCCTCCGCCAGCACGAGACGGTTCAGCCCCAGCACCTGATTGGCGACCAGCTTCATGCGGCTCCCATCGCCGGCTTTGCCCAGGTAGAAGATCTGCTTTCCGAATGTCTTTAAAAGAGGCGCATAGCCCCCCGCGCGAGACTCGGCATCACCCACAAGCAGCACGGCTTCACCTCGCGCCACAAGAGCGCTCGACGCGAGGACGCACACATCGACAAAGTCGATCTGGAGAGCGTTGAGCCTGGCCCAGTCCGCCTCCGTATCCTCGGGACGCCCCGTGGTGGTGTCGAGCAGCAGCGCGCCTTCGGAAAGTGCCGCGACCAATTCCCCGCGGCCCCAGAGCAACTCCAGACGAATTTCGGAGGTGGGCAGACTCAGCACGATCACGCCGCATGTCGCCGCCACCGCGTGGTGATCCTCCACGACGGTGACCCCCAGCGCGTGGGCCTCGTCCCGGGCGCTCTGGGCAACGTCGCAACCGGTCACCTCTAGACCGGCGGAAAGAAAGCGCCCGGCGATAGCCTTTCCGAGCAAACCGAGCCCGATCAGGCCCACCGGGCGCTGTTCTGATTCTTCATGCATTGGGGAGTTCATACCCCTCGCGATAGGTGCGCGCGATCAGGTTGTTCGCCGCGTCGTCGCCGATAAAACTCGATTTGTCCGGGCCCAACGTCAGGGGCCGGCCGACCCGTGTGCCAATATTGGCCAGGTGACACAAAATCGTAGACTTCACCCCTTCACTGATGGGGGCGTTCAGCTTGTCCGGTGTCCCGGCTTTCGCGCAGGCGACAAAATTTGCGACGTTGCCCGTGAAGCTGTGGGAGTCACCCATGCGCTTCCGCTCCTCGCCGATGAGTTGAATAAAGCACCCCTCGCGGCCGATCTCCACAGTACCCTTGTCTCCGTAGAAGAATACGCCATTGTCGTGGCCCGCCATCTTGTAGTTGGTCCACAGCCGCATCTCAAACATGAGATGGACGTCGTCATACTCGAAAATCGCCGTCTGGGTGTCGGGCGTCTCATGGTCATCGTCGTAATACAACTGGGCACCAACGGAGGTGCAGCGATTGGGCAGGTCGACGCCCATGCCCCAGCGCATCACGTCGATCTGGTGCACACCGTCGTTACCCGTGTCGCCCGTGCCGTAGTCCCAATGCCAGTGCCAGTTGTAGTGCCAGCGGTTTTTGGAAAAGGGACGCTTCGGCGCGGGCCCAAGCCACATGTCATAGTCCACACCCGCCGGGGCCTCCGAATCGGGCTCACGGCCGATGGGCCCCCGGAGCTGGTGATTGATGGCCTTGGCCATGCGCACCTTCCCGATGATACCCTCGCGAAGCAGTTTCACCATCTCAATGGGGCCTTCGCCGCTGCGGTGCTGGGTGCCGTGCTGCACGCAGAGTCCCGTGTCCCGGGCGAGCTTGTCCAGCACGAGGGCCTCGTGGATATTGTGGGAGCAGGGCTTCTCCACATACACGTGCTTGCCCGCAAGAAGCGCGTGGAGCGCGACGGGCGTATGCCAGTGATCCGGCGTGGCGACCGATACGCTGTCGATGTTCGGATCGGCCAGGAGCTCGTGGAAGTTCGTGTACATCTTCGCACCAGCAAACTTGCCCTTCCACCACTCCTCCACCTTCGTCCGGCGCTCCGGATCGACATCACAGGCGGCCACGATGGTCACGCCCTCGGTCTTCGCGAATCCATTCAGGTGATTCGTGCCCTGACCCCCGATGCCAATCACGGCATGGCGCCAGGGGCGATCCTGTGCATAAGCGGCTGGCCCCCGCGCCACGGACCAGGCCACCGCCCCCACAGCCCCCGCCTTAAGAACTTCTCTACGTGTGATACCCATCGCTGCTGCTCTCCTACGCTTGGAAGATGAGAAAAGGTCAAGGCGATCATCATGCAACAAAGCGAAGGCGGGGAACAAATGGAGGTTGAAGGATGAAACCTGAAGGATGAAGGGTGGTCAAGGGCTCGATTGCCCAAGGATTCATCCTTCATCCTTCAAACTTTATCCTTCAATAAGCGCGCCAGTTGTCCCGCGATTCGATCCAGCACCTTCAGCAGCTCCCGCGTATCCGCGTCGCGCTCGGCCTTCTCGGCGTGAAGCTCGGCGGCGTAGGCAAAGGCGGCCTGGAGGGCGAAAGCCTGGCTGTCGATGCGGCCCGCTTCGGCCTCCATCTCGGCGACGCGGGCGGTCACCTCATCGGCGATGGTCAGGGTGGTTTGTCGGTCGCGGTAGATGGGCAGGCGCAGGTTGACTTTGGCCACGCGCGCCTGGATGAAGTCTTCGCTCATTGGCGCACCTCTTCCGCCAGGGCGCGGGTGAAGGCGAGCACTTTCTTCAGGTGCTCTTCCAACTGGGTGTGGCGCGCGCGATAGCGTTCGTTGGCCTGGCGGAGGGCCTCATAGTCCGCGACGGCCTCGTGAAGCACGGCCATTTCCTTGCTCTTGCTCCAGACCTGCTGCTGCAGCTTGTCTCGCGCTTCCTGTTGCCGCGCGATTTCGCCCCGGCCTTCGGCCAAGACCTCCCCCAGCCCGGCGATGGACTGCTCGATCTGCTGGAGGTAGGTCTTGACCAGAGGATTCACCGGAGTTCCGCCTTGTATTCGTGCTGAAGACGCTTGAGGATCTTGTCAAAGGCCTTCTGGGTATCCTGATCGGTGAGGGTGCGCTCGCTGGACTGAAACACGAGGTTGAGCGCGACGCTCTTCTTGCCTTCACCCACCTGCGGACCGGTGAAGATGTCGAAAATCTCCACGGCGCGCAGCAGGTTGCCGCCGGACTGAACCGCCATGTCGCGCAGACCGCCCGCGGGAACAGCGGCATCCACGACGACCGCCAGATCGCGCACGGACGGCGGGAAGGTGGGCACGGGTGCGAACTGTGCCGCATCCGGGCGCGACCCCAGCAGGGCATCGAGGTCGAGCTCCGCCAGGTAGATAGCGCCCTCGGTGTCGAAGGCGTGCACCACGCTGGAAGCGGCCTTGCCGAGGTAGCCGATGGTTTTCTTGCCGACGATGATGGCGGCCCGCTGGCCCTTCTGGAAGGTGGGAAAGTCGGTCTCCTCAAACTTCGCCGCCACACCAAAATCGGCGAGCACGGCCTCCACCAGACCCTTGAGGTCGTAGAAATCCGCAGGGCGCGCTTTTTGCGACCAGTCGGCGTTGGCGGCATTGCCCGCGATCACGATACCCACGCGGCGGGCCTGCGACGGGAGGGCATCGCCCTCGGCGGGAACATACACCGGCCCGATCTCGAAGCCCGCGATGGACGCCACGCCGTAGTTCAGGTTGCGCGCGGCATTGCCCAGGTGAGCCTGGAGCAGACTGGATCGCATGGTTGCCTGCTTTTCCGAGAGAGGGTTCTGCAGCACCACCATGTTTGCATATTCCGCCGGGAGCGCGGCCTTCGCCACGTCTTCCGGGCAACTGAAAGACCAGTTGTAGAGTTCCGTCAGGCCGAGCCCCGCAAGGAAATGGCGGAGCGCACGGATGCGCGCTTCTTCCGGGGCGAAGACCTTTTCGCAGGGGCGCACGGTGGGCAGGGTGACGGGAATATTGTCGAAGCTGTAAAGGCGGGCCACCTCTTCGATGAGATCAGCCTCCATGGACACATCGTGCCGACGCAGGGGAACGCGGAAGGTGGCCTCACTGTCGTTGCGCGCAATGACCTCAAGCCCGAGGCGCTGGAGCAAACCGCACTGTACGTCTGGTGCGAGATCCACGCCGAGGAGGCGCAGGGTACGTGCAAAACGCAGGGTGACTTCGCGGGGCTTGAAGGGTGCCGGGTAAGCATCTATGACACCCCGTGCCACCGCCGCGCCGGACAGATCGGCCATGAGTTGGGCGGCGCGATCCAGGGCATAGGCCGCCATCTCGGGATCGGCACCACGCTGGAAGCGCTGCGACGATTCGGAGATCAGGGCGAGGCCCCGGGACGTCTTGCGCACGGAGGCCGGGTTGAAGAAGGCACTTTCGAGAAATATCGTTGTGGTGGCGTCGTCCACTTCACTGTCCGCACCACCCATGACACCGGCGACGCACTGGGCGTTTTTCGCGTCGGCAATTACGAGCATGTCGTCGGCGAGGCTGCGCTTCTCGCTGTCGAGGGTGTTGATGTGCTCGCCCGCTTTCGCGCGGCGAACCACGATGCGCTTTTCCGCCAACTTATTGAGGTCGAAGGCGTGGAGGGGCTGGCCCGTCTCCAGGAGCACGAAGTTCGTGATGTCCACGATATTGTTAATCGGACGCTGTCCTGCGGCGATGAGGCGCTTGCAGAGCCACTCGGGGCTGGGGCCCACCTTGACGTTGGAGAGAACGCGACCCATGTAGCGCGGGCAAAGATCCGCCGCTTCGACAATGACGGAGGTCAGGCTGTCGATGGGCTCACCACTTTCCAGAACGCTCAACGTAGGAATGCGCAGCTCCCGCTCGTAGAGTGCCGCCAGTTCGCGGGCCACGCCTATCATGCTGGCCCAATCGGCCCGGTTTGGCGTCACTTCGATCTCAAGCACGGTATCATCCAGGCCGAGGAACGTTTTGATGTCCAGGCCGACCGGTGCGGAAGGGTCGAGGATCAGCAGGCCGTCTTCTCCTTTGGGCAGGCCCAACTCGGTCGAGGCGCACATCATGCCCTGGGATTCAACGCCGCGCATCTTGCGCCGGGCGATCTCGAAGCCTCCGGGAAGACTGGCGCCCACGACCGCCGTGGGGACCTTGTCCCCCACCTTCATGTTCTTTGCGCCGCAGCAGATTTGCAGGGCCGTCTCGCCGCCCACGTCCGTCTGACAGACCACGATTTTGTCCGCGTCGGGGTGGGGCTCGATGGAGAGGATTTCGCCGACAAACACATCCTTTATGTCGCCGCCGAGTTGCTCGATGGATTCGATCTCCAAGCCGAGCATGGTCATCTGGTGCGCGAGTTCCTCGGGGGAAACATCGATATTTACATATTCTTTAAGCCAATTCAGGGAAACGCGCATGACTAAAACTGCTCCAGGAAGCGAAGGTCGTTATCGAAGAGGTGGTTGATGCTGGGCACAGCGTGGCGCAGCATGGCGATCCGGTCCATGCCCAGGCCGAAGGCGAAGCCCGAGTACTTCTCGTAGTCGTAGCCCGCATACTCGAAGACCTTCGGGTGAACCATGCCGCAGCCGAGGGCCTCCAGCCATCCGCTGTGCTTGCACAGACGGCAGCCCGAGCCCTTGCAGATGGTGCAACTGATATCCACTTCCGCTGAGGGTTCGGTGAAGGGGAAGAAGTGCGGGCGGAAGCGCACCTTCGTATCCTTGCCGAACATCTCGTGGATAAAATGCATCAGCGTGCCCTTCAAGTCGGCGAAGGTCACGCCTTCGTCCACCAGCAAGCCTTCGATCTGGTTGAACATGGGGCTGTGGCTCGCATCGTAGTCCACGCGGTAGACGCGGCCCGGCGCCAGCACGGCCACGGGCGGCTTCACCTGCTCCATGACCCGCATCTGCACCGGAGAGGTGTGGGTGCGCAACACCACGCCCGGCTTCACGAAGAAGGTGTCGTGGGAATCGCGCGCCGGATGGTCGGCGGGGGTGTTGAGCGCGTCAAAGTTGTAGTATTCGGTTTCGATGTCCGGACCGGTCGCCACTTGGAAGCCCAGCGCGGCGAAGATCTCCACGATCTCCTCCGTCACCTGATTCACCATGTGGATGTGGCCCCGGCGCGGCTGACGCCCCGGCAGGGTGAGATCGATGGCTTCGCTCGATTCGCGGGCCGATTCAGCCGCGGAAGAGAGAAGCGCCTTGCGCTCATCGAGGGCGGCGCCGATGGCGTCTTTCACCACATTCGCGGTCTGGCCCATGGCGGGCCGCTCTTCGGCGGAGACGCTGCCGAGTCCGCGCAAGATCTCGGTGAGGGCACCCTTGCGGCCCAGATACTTCACGCGCGCCGCTTCGAGCACTTCCAGTTCGGTGGCTCCGGCGATGCTGTCGAGGGCCTCTCGTTGCAGGGCCTCGAGTTGGTCTTTCATGGTGTTCAATCCTTGCCAGTATCGTTTCGTCGCATCGCTCGCCCGTCGTGGGTCGGCTACGCGCACTCTAATTCAGAAATCCATTTATTCGAAAAGGGCACTACCCACGCGGACCTCTGTGGCCCCCGCCGCGATGGCCTGTTCAAAATCGTTGCTCATACCCATGCTCACATCGGGCAGATCATACTCGCTCGCCAGCGAGGCCAGCCCGCTGAATACTCGGTTGATCTCCGCCGGGGCCGCGCCATAAGGGGCCATGGTCAACAGGCCCCGGACCCGGATCCGGTCCAGCTCCGCCAGTGCCGCAAGCAGGCCTGGCAGTTCCGCGGGAGAAATACCCAGCTTCTGCGCCTCACCCGAGACATTGACTTCCACCAACACGACCGCATGCGTATCCAGCTCCAGACAGCGCGTCTGGATGCTTTCCGCGAGGGAAATACGGTCCAAGGCGTCAATCCGGTCGAAGACCTCCAGCACCTCCCGAGTCTTCCGGCGCTGGACATTTCCGATCATGTGCCAGACCAGCTCAGGGTCCGCCAGAGCCTCCCGCTTGGCCCGGGCCACATCCACACGGTTTTCCCCGAAGTGACACACGCCCAGATCCCGGAGGGCGCGGATTTCGTCCAACCCCACGGACTTGCTTACGGCGATGAGCGTGACCCCTTCCGGGTTGCGGCCCGCCCCCTCGGCGGCGGCGGCGGAACGGGCGCGAATATCGCGCAGGTTGCGTTCTATCTGGGCGAAAGTACTCAAGCGGCTCAAAATTTCAACACGGGTAAACGGTAAAGCAGGTGAGCCGTGTTGAATGCCAACCGGCTCACCCGCTCGTAATCCGAACTTGTGGGAATCGTATCAGGAACGGCGCTTTTTCAACGCTTC
This sequence comes from Candidatus Hydrogenedentales bacterium, assembly GCA_942492815.1. GTDB lineage: Bacteria > Hydrogenedentota > Hydrogenedentia > Hydrogenedentales > JAEUWI01 > JAEUWI01. The sequence goes on from OW818658.1 coordinate 3,540,520, forward strand.
GACACGCTTCTGCGTCTCTTCTTCCGGCATGCCAATGCACGTCACGCCTTCTTCGTCACGGACGAGTGCCTTCTTTTCCGAAACGGAAAGGGGTAGGCCGCCCGCGAGTTTGTACTTGATGATCAGGTCCGACAGCTCGTCGAAAAGCGAGCCGACTTCGAAACGCGCCTTGTCCAGGTAGCTTACGGCTTCCAGGTAGTTGCCCTCTTCGGCGCGGTTGATCGCGTCGATACGGAGCTTGCGCGCCAGGGCGTAAGGCTCGTCCATCTTGACCCAGATGTCGTAGGCTTCCTTTTCGGCCGCCTCGGACTCTGCAATCAGACGGTCACGCTCGGCGACGTCGGTGGTCGTCTTGGCGTTGTCCAGGGCTTCCTGGGCGCGGCGTTCGGCAACCAGACCCGCCAGACGCTCCATGGAACGATCATTGACATCGTTCTCCGGGAAGCGCTTCTGGTTCTCTTTCCAGCCGTCGAGTGCCTTTTCGTACTCGCCCTGCTCTTCGAGGCACTTGTACAACATGCGCGGAACCCAACGTTCGTGGGGCAGACGCACCGCCTCGGTGAGGTAGAGTACCGCGTTGTCGACATCATTCAACTTTTCACGGTACAGACCGAAGCCAAGGTCGAAGAAGAGCTTGTAGTTCCGGGGGTTGTTGCGGATACCGTCCTTGAGGAAGTCGATGGCGAGATAGTAGTACTTCTCCTGCTCGCCGATGCAATCCTTGTACTTGTCGCTCCAGTTGCGCAGCGGTATGGGCGTGTATTCCATGGCCGCCGTGGCATTGTAGCCCAGGTGCCAGGCACCCAGTAGATAGGCGTCGATGAAATTGGGATCCAGGAGCACGCAAGTCTTCATCAGCGGGACCATCTTGTACAGATGACCCATGTGCCAGTAACGGTCCACCTGCAGCCACATGAAGTTGGCGGCCACCTTGCGGAAACCGAAGAAGAGGTTGAAGATGCTGACCGACCCCTCCCCTTCCATGCCGCTCATTACCGCGGAATAGGAAAGGTTCTTCGTGTAGTACAGGTCGCCCCCGCGGAGCTTCTCCAGAAACTGCGCGCGGAACGGTGCAAGCTCGTCTCCTTTGGCAAGGTCGTAGACGAGCGAATCGTTGGCCCGCTCCTGGAGCGACTTGCTGAGGCGGCTGGTCTCGTCCTGCTCGCCCTCCGGCATTTTGGCGTCCTGCAGCAGCGGATCCGCAACGGCAACGACCTCCTTGTAGAGCGCCGGATCGGAATGCTCGAGTGCCTCGGCCCAGCCGTAGCGCTCGTCCGTGGCCGCCGCGATGATCCACTTGTAAAAGGCGTCCGCCTCGAACAGGCGATCCAGGCGCTGTCCCTGTATCGCGCCCAGGGCGACGAACAGGGCGAGCAGTAGCCCGAGTGTGATGTTGGGGTGTTTGTTCATCATCCTCCTACAGCTCCTTGCGCCGGAATACCCAATATGCAATGAGGTAGCCGGCGATTGCGTAGGCCAGGCCGTACAGAACGAGGTTCGGGATCTGGTCCATCATTTCGCTCGGCAGGGGATCGTTCGGCTGCAAGTCGAGAATGTAATTTTTCAGGCTGAACTTCTGGAGGTTGGGCAGGATGTTGTAGAGCCATTCCGCCGCCTTACCAATAAAGCGCTGGAAGAAGTCCTCGGCCTCGCGCGAACGGTTGTTCACATCCTTGAGGTATTCCGTCAGGTTGCCCGTCATGTAGATGAAGAGACCGGCAATCGTGGGGAGCACCGCTGAGGTCGACGTGCAGGACACGGCGAAGGTGAAGGCCGAAACCACGAGGAATTCGAAGTAGGTCAAGAGCACCGACCAGAGCAAGAGGGTGGGCATGGCTTCCTGCTTGATCCAGATGGCGGCAAAGAAGAGGCCGGCCATTAGGAGGAGGTTGGCCAGCACGATCATCTGAACGCCGATGAACTTGCCCAGCAGGTACTGCATGCGCCGCACCGGCTTGGAGAGCACGGTGTAGATCACCTTGTTTTCCACTTCGTTTGGCACCACGGAGGCCGAGATGAAAATAGTAATCAGCATGCCGAAAATGGAGATCGTCGTAACGCAGATATCCTTGATCAGCTTCAGGTCAAGATCCGTTTCCGCGGCACCAACCGTGGTCTGATCGAGGAAGGCCGACATGAAACTCGCGCCGAAGATAACGAGCAAACTCAGGATGAGGAAACCAACCAGCGTCTTCTTGCGGATACCTTCACGCCACGTATAAACAGCGATGCACCAGGGCCCGCGCATATAATCCAATACAGCCGACATCAGGCTTTACTCCGATTTTGTGCTTCGACCACGGTACGGACGAAGAGTTCTTCCAGGGTTTCACGACGGGGGGCCACGCTCAGCAGGTTCAGCGAGTGTTCCTTGCACAGCGCCAAGGCGTCATAGACGCTCAGGTCATTGGGCACGCGGAGGACGAGCTTGCCCTCCACCTTGTCCTCGGCCGTGATACCCCGGGCCGCCAGTTTGCCGAGCACGTCGTCGGACGCACCTTCCACCATGATCGTAACGTCGCGATCGGTGAGGAGCTCGTCGATGGTGCCCAGCTTCTGGAGCTCTCCCTGATACAGGATGCCGGCCCGGTCGCTGATCAGTTCCACTTCCAGCAGTTCGTGGCTGGAGATCATCAGCGTCTTGCCCCGATCCCGAAGGCGGGCCAGGATGTCGCGCATTTCTTTGCGGGCGATGGGGTCCAGACCGGTCGTGGGCTCGTCCAGAATCAGGATCTGGGGATCGCTGATGAGGGCCTGGGCCAGGCCGATGCGCTGGCGCATGCCCTTGGAGTAGCCCCGCAGCAGGCGCTTGCGGGCGTGGGTCATACCCACTTCTTCCAGTACTTCGTTGATGCGCCGGGTCAGTTCCGCGCCACGAAGGCCGTAAAGCTGGCCATAGTAGCGGAGAATCTCTTCGCCCCGGAGGAAATCGGGGTAGTAGGCGCCCTCGGGCAGGTAGCCGATGTTGCGGCGCACCTTGGCCGATGTAATATCGGTCTGTCCGAGGATTTCGATGGTGCCGCCCGTCGGAAAGATCAGGCCCAGCAACATCTTAATCGTGGTGGTCTTGCCCGAACCGTTGGGCCCGAGGTAGGCGAAGATCTCGCCAGCGCGAACGCTGAGATCAAGCTCCTTCAATGCGTGGACATCCTGCCCACGGAAGGAACTCTCGTAGATCTTAGATAGTCCCTTCGTTTCAATAACTACAGACACAGAATGAGGCCTTTCGTATGGTTGGGAGTACGGCGTGCCGGACGCTCAGGTCAGACAGACCGCCTGGGAGGGACATTCCCGTTACTACAAACTACCTTCAACATCTAAACTTGGATGAATCCACACTGTATACGAGTGCGCCATACGAAGTTGGCATCTGCTGCTCTTCACAGACCGCCCATCGTTACACAGCCGGGAGATGATAACAAACCTCTGTAAATTATGCAAAGTATCAAAGTGCGCCCGGCGACGCCCCTTGCACAGCTTCCACACTTTCCATACTTGCCCCTTCCTCCATCGCAACAAGTATCTCCTCCGGGGGGGGCATTTCGTCTTTCCAGGTCTTCACCACCACCCCGTCCCGGATGAGGGAAAGCTGTGGCGGCACGCCGCTGCAGATTTTCGCCCAGGACAGCATGTCGTTGCCCACAGAGTGCATGGGAAACAGGGGCCCGGTGAGATCCTGGAAGTTTTTCAGGCTGCCTTCTTCAGGTTCCAGGCAAATGGCCACTACTTGAGGCAGGGTCTCCTGGGAGATGTAGTCGTTGATCTGGGGCACTTCCCCCATGCAGTGTTCGCAGGTCATGCTCAGCAGGGCCACGAGATATTCGCCGTGGGCCAGCTCGATGGCGTCGCCATATTCGGGGACAATCCGATACCCGGCGAAAACACCGGCTTCGCCAGCGGGCGGGGCCGCACCGTTTGTGGAAATTTGGGGGCCCGAAGCGACCGGTCCATTGTTCCCGGTCTGCATGGTTCCGCCAACCTGGGGAACAGCGGCCAGGCAAACCAGCAGCGCCAGCACGATAGGGCCCAACTTGCGGACCTTGATATTGGACATTGGAGTGGCGGCTCTGTCACCAGTCTCCAAGCCATACCAGGCCAGGGCGGTCAAGGCCAACAACACCAGGTTTTTCGCAATTGCCTCCGGCGGCGTCATGGGGACCTTCCCGAAACAACCGCAATCTTTCAGATTGTGAACCTGCCAGGCATAAACGATCAATCCAGTGAAGAAGAGCAGCATGGCCGCACTCGCCACCAGGACCTGCCTGCGCCACGGACTGCCCAGGACCATGGACAGCCCGAGAAAGGTCTCCAACGCCAGCGTCGTAAAAGCGACCGCGGTCAAAGCGCCGGTGGAGCTGAAAATCTGATACGCGAGGATCTGCCCGATGAAGAGATTGAAGTTCCAGGCCTTGAGCCCGGCGGCGGCGAGGTAGGCCAGGCCCACGGCGATTTCCGCCCCTCTTCCCGCGATTACTTTAGGTGAAATCATAGCGTTTGCGCCTGCGCTCCGGTCGTCTGTCCAGCGTGTGTCACGCGCCGGCTGCTCTCGGCCGGTTCGAAACACGCCCTTATGTATTCTCGAAAATGGTTATTAGAAGTCCAGCTCGATGCTCGCGCCGACGCTGGTATCGACGCTGTCCAGCGCCGAAAATTTGGGTTGATGGTCGTAGTCCATCAACATTTCCAGCCGAAGATGGAGGCGATTTGTCACGGGGTATACCACGGAGGAGGTCGCCCCCGCGCGAAAATCATCGGCATCGGTGAGGCTCGGCTTGAGGAAGACGCCACTGCTCCATTCGGCCCCTCCCCAGATTGATCGGGAGTAACGAAGCCCCAGGGTCATGTTCAGTTCGGATTGATTCTCATCGTCGTCGGGCTGGAGAAATTGCGCGCCATCGAGGTACTCCCGGCTCCACTCGCCGTAGCTTGCGCCGATACCTGCGAGGCCCTCCAATGCGCCCCCACCTGGCGCGTCAAAGCGGTAGCGCATGCCCAGGGTAAGGCCAGTTCTGACCTGCAACGCTTCGTTGGTGTTGCGCTCCACGAGGGCCTGGACGAAGGGTGCCCAGGATTCTTCCGTCGCTTCGGTGATGTCGAAACTTCCCTTGAAATAGGATGGCAGGGTGTCCTCACCGTCCGCATCGAAGTTGAGTTGGAGGGACGTGTTGATACGCTCGCCGCGCTTCTTGAGGCCGAGACGCAGTTGAGGTTCGACGCCGTCGCGCGTGCCTTCAAAAGCCCGGACACCCGCCCCGGCCTCTCCAGACCACCCCGCCTCCGATGGATCTTCCCCGGAAGACTGCTGGGGCGCGGGCCGGGCGGAATCGACCGCCGTAAGAGGGAAGGTGGCGACTTTCGGGACCGCGCCTTCCCCGGCGGATTCTTCGATCCCCTCGGGAACAAATCGCCCGACGTGAACGGTCCCGCCAATCTCCGTCACCACCCAGGCGTTCTCCGTGGACAGGGATTTCACCTCGGACATGGGCAGCATCATCTGGCCCTCAAGGGAGGTGCGGAACACGAGGATACCGTCCTTCACTCGGGTCAATACGCCGGACAACGAATCCCCGCTGGCGGTCACGAGGAGGTCGGCGCGCGCCGCCCCTGAAAAACACAGCGCACACACCACCAGCAGGGCCTGCAGGGTCCTTCTGAACTTGAATTGGTGTATCATGCTGCTGGTCCAATCACTGACTTGTTTCGAAAACTATAGAACGGAACTCAGGCCCGCCAGATCTCCACGAAAGCACAACCGGCCACGGCCTTTCCCGCCGTGATGGACAGGGGCTCTTCCACCAGAGCCTGAATCATCGCCCGCTTGTCGTCTCCGGCGGCCACAAACACGATCCGTTCGCAACGCGACAGCAATTCCGGACTCACCGTAACGCGGTCGGGCGGCGTGGCCTTATAGGCGGGGGCGGCGAGACGTCCCTCGCAACGTTCGAGGTCTTCATCGTTAAAGAGCGAGCAGGTGTGACCGTCCGAGCCCAGGCCGAGCAGGGCCAGGGAAATCGTGCCGCCGGACTTCAGGAAGGTGCGCAAATCAATATCATAGCGATCGGCGGATTCCTCCAGGCTGAACTCGGGGTAGATTCGGAGCGTATTTCCCGGTTTCAGGGCCAGCGCATCGATCATGGCCTTGGCGTTGCCGTAGTTGTTTTCGGGCGAATCGACCGGCACGTACCGGTCATCGGCAAACATGATGCAGGCGTTGGGGCTGGTCGCGACGGGCTCCGCGGCAATCGCGGCATAGACCGGCAGCGGCGTGTTGCCGCCGGATATCATGAGGGCGAAGCGCGTGTCCGACGCCTGGCTCAGGGTTTCGCGCATGAGGGCCTCCATGGCTGTCAACAGGTCCGCCTTGGAATCAAAATCTCGTACTGCAATCGTCATGTCAAATCCTGTCAATCGGTCCCGCCGCACTCACCGGGGCGGGGAGCTTCATTCATTCGACGAAGAACCGTCCATTACCAACTGGCGTTGAATCGGGCGGCGAGGGCGTTGGCCGCTTCAGGACCGTGGCTGCCGAAGGGATAGGTCTCCGGTTTGACCCGCTTTGCTTCCAATTCGTGCAGCACGGGCGTGAAGATATCCCACGCCGCTTCGAGTTCATCCGCCCGGATGAAGAGACTCTTGTCCCCCTGAACCACATCCAGAATCAGGGACTCATAGGCATCGGGGATGACCCCGTCGAAGGCGGAAGCGTAGCGCAGGTCGAGCTTGGTCTCGTCCAGCCGAATGCCCAGTCCGGGCACTCGGTTCACGATGCGCAGGGTCAGGCCCGCGTCGGGCTGCACGGTGATGACCAGCTCGTTGTTCGGGAGCCCTTTGGCGGCGTCGGCAAAGATATTGCCCGGCATGCTGCGAAAGCGAATCCGGATCTCGGTCTTGGAGTCGTCCAGGCCCTTGCCCGCGCGGAGCAGGAAGGGAACACCCGCCCATCGGCGGCTGTTGACCTGAAGCACGGCGGCGGCGTAGGTCGGGGTGATGGAGTCGGGCGGAGTGCCCTTTTCCTCCAGATAGCCGAAGTGCTGCTTGCCCCCGGAAACGCCCGCCGTATACTGGGCCACCACCAGATCGTCCAGCGTCAGGGGCTTCACCGCGCGGAGGGCCTTGACCTTCTCGTCGCGCACGTAGGTGGAGTTCAGCGCCACGGGCTGTTCCATGGCCACGAGGGAGAGCATCTGGAGGAGGTGGTTCTGCATGACGTCCCGGATGATGCCATATTGGTCAAAATAACCCGCGCGCCCTTCCAGGCTCAGGTTCTCGGTCCAAGTAATCCGGACATTCTTGATGTGGTTTCGATTCCAGATGGGGTCAAAGATCAGGTTGGCGAAGCGCAGGACCAGGAGGTTCTGGATGACTTCCTTACCGAGATAGTGGTCGATTCGGTAGGTCTGGGCTTCATTGAAGACCTGGCACATGCTTTCCGTCAGGGCGTCGGAGGAAGCGCGGTCACTGCCGAAGGGCTTCTCAATGACCACGCGGCTCCAGTTGCTGTCCGAACCGTGGGACACGAGCTGGGCATCGCGCAGGGCGTGGGCCACGTCCAGAAAGAGAAAGGGCGGAATGGCCATGTAGAAGATGCGGTTCTCCATCCGGCCGGGGTCCAGCTTGTCCAGTTCGGCGTGCAACTGCTGGAAGGACTCGGGGGAGTCATAGTTGCCGGACACGTAGGTACAGCGGGACAGGAAATTTTGCATGCGCTCGTCGCACTTTTCCCCCGGCACGTAGCGGCAGGTCAGGCGCTCCTCAACGCGATTGCGGAATTCCTCGTGGGACATGGGGCTACGGGCAAAACCGACAATATGGAAGGTTGTGGGCAGCAGATCCTGGCAATAGAGCGCAAAAAGCGCGGGAAATATCTTCTTGAGTGCGAGATCGCCCGATGCCCCGATGACCACCACGGCGAGTGGATGCGAACGGTCAATAGTCTGAGTCATTTTCTCTTATTCCTTCCGGCGCCCGAAGGCGCATTTCATTCTGTACCGCGGTGCCATTTTAGCACGTGGGCCATGCGGGGTGTATCAGTTTCCGGTTTGGGAAAGGCTGGGATCGCCTATCTCATACACCGCCATGCCCAGGTAGCGCTTTGATTGACTTGCCGCGTAGCTTTCGAGATTCATCGCCGCCACTTTTCCGGCGACTGAGCTGGCATGGTAGAGCTTTCCCGAGCCGTCGCCATCCGGCATAAAAATGCCGCAATGGAGTGCAAAGAGCCAGTCTACATGACCGATGAACACCACCAGGGACGGCTTTTTTATGGCTTTAGCGAGCGCTTCCGCCTGTTCAATCGGAATATACGTCACCGTGACCTCCCGGTCCGGGATGTCCTGGCCCAGTTCCGGGGCCTTTACACGGCGGAAGAATGCGGACTTGCTGATGGTCCGAGTTACCGTCTTCGTTTCGATGCCGAGCTTCCCGGTCGATTCGAGACACCAGGGGTTGTTCGGGGTCCAGTCGACGAGCATGAAATGGTTACGGTACTGGAAGTCGATCTGGCCGTCCTTGTAGCGGTACCGCTGGAGCAGCTCTGTCGCTTCCGAGAGGCTCGAAGCACTCGCGAGGGCGACGCTCTGCTCGACAAAGGTTACGCAATCGGCCCGGCTCAGATCGATGAGGGGATCGGTGTCGTAGGCGGCCTGAGGGCCTTCGCCGAGGGGGCCATCGTGGTACGGCGTGCCCACACTGTCCTGAATGACCTGTTCGAGTCGCTGAAGAAAGGTGAAATCAGCCCCCTGGAGCTTTGCCAGGTAAGCATCGGTCTCCGATACCTGCTGCGTGTAAACTGTTGCACCCAAAACGCTTAAGAGAATCGATATCCATGAACTCATGCGGAATGTAATTTCCTGGCGATACGCCGGCTGCGCCCTACGCCGCCTATAATATCATGGCGCGTAGAACAATCCAGAATTCGGGGTGCCGGGACGAGCGAAGGGCGTCCCTCCATGCTGAAATCCGATACCGCTATCCTGTAGCATGGCCCCACACCCGAACCTAGGAGACTCCCCATGAAACTCCCCATCGCTTGTGTAATCGCGCTGGTGGCTGCCCTTGCACCGTTTCGAACCCCCGCCGAAGCGCCGTCGGAATGGAAATCACTCTTCGACGGCACCTCGTTCACCGGCTGGGAAGGCGACCTCACCAAATTCCGTATCGAAGACGGTGCCATCATCGCCGGGAGTCTCACATCCGCCCTCGACCGCAATTACTTTCTCTGCACCGCCGAGCGCTACGACCACTTCGAACTCGAACTCAAGGTTAAGCTCGTGGGCGAAGACGCCAATGCCGGGATCCAGATTCGCACCGAGCGCATTCCCGACGACACCGAGGTCATCGGCTACCAGGCCGACATGGGCCAGCACTACTGGGGCTGCCTCTACGACGAGTCGCGCCGCAAGAAGATCCTTCAGCAACCCGCGCCAGAGCTGTTTGAAAAAATCCTGAAGAAGGGAGAATGGAACGACTACCGCATCCGCTGCGAAGGCAACCGCATCCAACTCTGGCTCAACGGCGTGCAGACGGTGGACTACACGGAAGAGGAACCTGGAATCTCGCAGACGGGCATCATCGCCGTGCAGATTCACAGCGGCAAACCCGCCGAGGCGAGCTACAAGGATATTCGCATACGAAAATTGTCCGCACCGAAGTGATCATAGGGACGTACCGCCGCAGGTGCCCCGCGCTAAAGGAAAGTACGCTCAATCCGTTCTAAACAAGGTGATAGAACAAAGCCCACGCCAAAGCGGCGGCATGTCCCTGGGGATGTAAGGCGGGTGCCCGAACAATGAATCAAGCCTCCCCACTACATCCACCGGGACAGGCACGCGCTTTCGGGCTGTTTGCGCCCAAACGAGTCAACCTGAAGATCTGCAGTTACCTGTGCACAAACTCGACATGGGCGCGAGTCCGTCCCACGGGGGACGTACCGCCGCAAGTTCACCCAACAAGACAAACAACGCCTCGCACCGTATCGCTCACCCAACCGAGCAGGCCCTACCACAAAGCGGCGGCATGTCCCTGAGGATGTATGGCGAGTACCCGAACAATGAACCAAGCCTCCCCACTACATCCACGGGGACAGGCACGCGCTCTCTGGCTGTTTGCGCCCTGACAAGTCCACGTGAAGCTGCGCAGTTGCCTGAGCACAGACTCGACATGGGCGCGAGTCCGTCCCTATGCCGCCAGCAACTCGCGCGTCTTTGCCTGGCACAGGTGAAGCGCCCAGCCCAGTCCAGCGCCAAGACCGGCCCCGTAAAATACGCCCCACGAGGACTTGGCGATGATGGCCTGCGCCATGTCCGAGAGCGGCAGTCCTTCCATGTGCAGTAGTGCCCCTTCGACAACCCCGCCCACGAAGTAACCCGCTGAGTTCAGCACAAACAGCGCCGCGATGACCTTTAACGTTTCTCCACCCGCATCGAAGGCTCGAGTGAGCATCCAGCCCATCAGCGTGGTACCGGCGAGCAATCCCACGACGCTGCCGGGGTGCCCTCCCAAGGCCATCCAGCCGATGATCCATGCGACGGAGTAGGCACCGAAAGACGGCGCGAAGAGCAGATAGAAGCGCGACAACGATCCGGGTCCGATGATCAGTCGGTGTAGAAGAAGTCCAGCCGTGCCAATGAATACCAACGCGCACACGGCGTACAGCCCGGCCTCGCCGATGCGCTGGTAAAACCAGCCCCCCGCCACCGCCCAGGGGGCGAAGCCCGCAATGCTCACGAGGACAAAGCCGAGCGTGCCGCGCAGTAACGACGCGCCGAGGGAAGGCACATGCACAGGCTGCCCGCTGGCCTGCACACGGCTCGCCACACTTTCGGGATCCAACTGAAACCAACTCATTGCGACGGGCCCCTTTCGGTGACTGGAAGCAGCTATTGCAGTCAGGCGATCATTAATTCGCACGATAAAACGATTGGCCGCAAGAGAACGCAAAATACACAAAGAGAGTTTCTTCTTTGCGCTCTTTGCGTTCTTTTGCGGCAGAAATAGAATATCCCGTCTCGCGGGGAATAGCCAAACGCCGCCCGCCATATGCTAAACTCCATTAATCTTCGCACATCAGACGTCCAATCAGAAGGAAATTTCATTCATGACCGCTCGCTTCTTGACCTGCGTCCTTTCCCTATTCCTGCTGATGGGATCAGCCCTGACCACCCTCGCACAAGAAAACACAACCTTCACCCTCGGCGTTATCGCCGATTGCCAGTATTGTGATGCGGATACCGGTGGCGAGCGCTTCTATCGCAATTCCCCCGCGAAGCTTCAGGCCTGTGTGGATCATTTGAACACCCTGGACCTTGACTTCACGGTCCACCTGGGCGACTTCATCGACAAGAACTGGGAAAGCTTCGATGTGGTCGGTCCCATCTACCAGCAATTGAAAATGCCCGCCTACCACGTCCTGGGCAATCACGATTTTTCCGTGGCCGATGACAAGAAAACCGAAGTCTACCGTCGGCTCAACATGCCCGCGCGCTACTATGACTTCTCCGTGAAGGGCTGGCGCTTTGTGGCGCTGGACGGCAACGACATCAGCCTCCACGCTTATCCGGCGGGCAGCCCGGAGCAGGCCGCCGCGGAGAAATACTATGCGGACAACAAGCTCACCTCGCCCAAGTGGAACGGCACGATTGGTCCGGAGCAGATTACCTGGCTGCGGAGCGTGCTGGACGACGCCACGAAGCGCCAGGAGTCGGTGGTGCTCATGGCCCATTTCCCCATATTCCCGGAGGACCAGCACAATCTCTGGAACGCGGCGGAAATGCTGGCGCTCATTGACGAGTATCCCTGCGTGAAGGCCTGGCTCAACGGCCACAACCACGCGGGCCACTACGGCGAGCGGAATGGCGTACACTACGTGACCTTCAAGGGCATGGTGGATACGGAGCAGTCGTCCTATGCCACGGTGGAGGTGACGCAGGAAGAATTGATCGTCACCGGCTTTGGCCGCGAGACCGATCGCGCGCTGGCGATTCGGAAAGACAGCATCCTGAAGCCCGTTCCCCCGCTGATGAGCCTGGTGCCGCCGATCACCTCCGAAGTGCACCTGAGCACGCCGGACTTGGATGTGACACTGCCGATTGCAGATACGCCGGTGCTGGAACATGTGCGCGCGGAACTGGCCCCGGCCCCAGCGGACATCCCTCCGGTTCCCCCGGTTGCGGAAAAGGCCGAAGCGGTCAACGTCACGATTACCACCCCCGTCGTGAAGCAGGGCAAACTCACCTGGGTCGGCACGGAAGATGGCCTTTTCAGCGCGGAAAATGGCGTCTATGCGCGCCACCCGCTCTATGGCGTTGACGGCCCGCTGTCCAACCGGATCGCGGGCATCGCTGTGGACTCCAAGGGTACCCTCTGGGTCGCCACGGCGGCGGGCCTGAGCTCGCGCAACAGCGGCGGGAAATGGACCGCCATCCGGGGTCGCCAGGGTCTACCCTGGGAGGAGCTTACCGCCATCGCCATCGACGGGCAGGACCGGATCTGGCTCGGCAGCACGCGGGGCCTGATTCAATACTGTCCCTACGCCGAGGGCCGTCAGTGGTACTACCGCGCCGGGCAACGCTATCTCCCCCACGATCATGTAATCGAAGTGTCGCTCAGCGCCGATGGCAAGACGTTATTCGCCCACACCAAGGCGGGCTGGTGCGCCATTTCCGAAGTGGAGCGCACGATGCACGACAAAGCGGAAGCCATGCTGGCGAGCATGCTCGAACGCAAGATGCGCCTGGGGATGCCCTCTCCCCCGTCCCACGACGACGCCACAGCGCGTACCAATCCCGTCAAAGGCCCCCAGCCGAGTGACGGCCTCTGGAACTCCTACCACATCACCTCCATGTCCCTCGCCTACGCCCTGACCGGCGAAGAGCGCTATAAACAGGCCGCGAAGGAAAGCATGGAGGCCATGTACCTTCTGCAGAACGTCACGGGCATCAAGGGCCTCGTGGCGCGGACGGTCATCGCGGCAGACGACCCCTACGTGCCCCAGGCCAAAGAACAGCCGAACTGGCACGAGACGGCGGACGGCAAGTACTGGTGGCGCGACGACGTTTCGAGTGACCAGATCGACGGACACTATTTCGCCTTCTACACGTACTACGAGCACATCGCGAAGAACGACCCGGCCGAAAAAGCCCGTCTGGAGGCTCAGATCCGGCAGGTGACGGATTACATCCTCGATCACAACTACCAAATCATCGACTGGAACGGCAAGCGCACGATGTGGGGCTGGTGGAACCCGGAGTTGCTCAATGGCCGTCACCTCCACTACCTCGAAAGCGGCATCTACTCGCTGATGATGTTGTCCTTTCTCGAAGTGACGCACCACATCACCGGCGACGAAAAGTATCAGGAGCACTACCTCGATCTGATCCAGAATCACGGCTATCTCAGCAACCTGCTGCTTCAGAAGAAGCTCTGGCCCGACGAATTGAACCATTCCGACGACCAGCTCGCGGCCATTGCCTATTACCCCTTCCTTCAACTTGAGCATGACCCGGTGATCCGCGATGCGGTCCATCGCTCCATCCGGCGCACGGCCCTTATCGAGCGCGACGAACACAACAGCCTTTTCGCCATGATCTATGCGAGTGTCGATCCCGCTGACGCCGACGTGGAGGGCGCCGTACAGACGCTCCGCGAGATGCCGCTGGACCGCCGCGACTGGGGCATGGACAATACGAACCGTGCGGATGTGATCTTCGACCCGCGCGTGAATCGCGGCGGGAATGAGGTATTGCTGGAACTGCTCCCGGCGGATGAACGCCACTTCGAGCGCTGGAACATGGATCCCTACGCCGCGAAAACCGGCAACAATGGCAAGAGCGACGGCGACGGCGTGCACTACATGCTGGCCTACTGGCTGGGCCGCTACCACGGCGTGATCGCGCCACCGAAGTAGGGACAGCGTCGCCCCGAGAGTATCGATCCGGATGACTCGATTGATCAGAACGCCAGAGCCTGGGGACACTATCACGGACTCGACAAATGTTGGCATATCCCGTGGGTTCTTCCACCGAAGAACACCACGGCGGCCCTACTGTTTGATGGGTATTTGACTCGCCTGTACTGGAGGCTCCGCCATTGCACCAGAACATACCGCTCCCCGGCGAGGAAAGCCGGTATCGGGCCGTCGCCAACGACGGCGCGATTCGTTTCGAGCCCGTGGCGATGCCGCCCGTATTGCGGCGGCTGGGCTTTTCCGTTGTCCTGCTGTTTGCGGTGCTCCCGCTTGGTGTCTATGCCGCCCTGGCGCTCTGGTTGTACCGCGAGGGCGAATCGATGCCCTGGGGCGTCCATGCCCTTGGCGCAGGCTTTGGACTGCTCGCCGCAGTGACGCTCGGCCACCATGCCTGGGACAACCATAGGTTTCAGTCGAGTTCCTTGATACGCCGTGGTGATGGCACGCTGGAACTGCACTATGGGCGGGTGGGCGGGCGCGTGAGAATCTACACCGTCGAAGAGCCCGCCTGCCTGATGGCCGTGCTGCGTCAGGAACTCGGCGGCACCACCGGATGGCGACAGGTACGGGACGCGAACGGCGCAACTCACCGAGAGCGCTTTGCCGATTGCGTCAACATCGGACTCTACCTCAAGGGCGCCGGCACGTCGCGGCGCATGGCCTTTCAGCCCTTGGGCTGGTTGCAATTGCTCCCGGATGAGCTGGACCTGCACCACAAGCATTACGAGCCCGAGAAAAACCTCGCGGCCACGGTGGTCGCCCTGCACCCGCTGGCGGAGGCCTTTGATCGAGTGCTTGCCGTGCAGACGCGCTATCATGTTGCAAGCCGCGGCCCGGTCCACCTTGACAGCGTCCAAGGCGAGGCCCCGACGATACTGGATGGACCGGCGGACAATGGGCGTGGAGCTTGACATCCCTGGCACGAAGTCGAGCCCATGGCGACTTGCGCCTTCCTGAGCGTGCTCCGATGCGACCTTCTCACGACGCCAGAAAACAGGACTTTCGCTCATGAGGCTTCGCGACACCCATAGAGGATGAAACTTGATTCAGTTTCTACCCCCCCTACCCCCCCGCAAGCGGGGGGGAGCAAGAGGTTCACATTGAGATGTAAGGTTCCCCCCGCTTGCGGGGGGCCAGGGGGGTAAGCATCCTGAAGAGCAAAAAGCAACTCGCATTTCGATCCGCGCCGCCAGTGTACTTCCAGAGCAGCCCCGCCAGTTGAAGTGGGCTTCGTCCGACTCGGCCGGGCATCGGACTATAAGAGCACTTCTCTCTTGAACGACGCGGGGCGACGCTGTCCCTACGACGCTTCCAGTTCGGCCATGCGCTTCGCGTGGCGCTTCAGGAGATCGTAGATTGGGCGATTCCCGACGCGCTTGGCCACTTCGCGCAGGGTCATGCCGTGGGAGGAAATCCGGATGTCGGCGCCCGCCGCGAGGAGGCAGCGCACGGTCGCGATATGGCCCTTCACCACGGCCTGATAGAGGGGTGTCTCCCCCGCGCCGTTTGCCTGGTTCACATCGGCCCCCTGCTGGATAAAGTGCTCCGCCATGGCGAAGAGCCCTTTGTTGATCGCCACCAGGAGAGGCGTCCACCCCTGCTCGTTCACGGGCGCATTCAGCGTATCCGGCTGGCGGCGTCGGAAAAGTCGCACGATGCGCAGATCGCCGGTGAGAATCGCGCCTACCAGGGTATCGGGAATCTCCAGCGCACGGGTTTCCTCGTCCAGATCGATAAAACGCTTGGCCAGCCGATCGAAATTGCTGTTACGTGCCAGGGTAACGAGATCCCAGCGCTCGAGCATGGTCCGCTGTCCCAGATCCGCGCCCGCCGCGACCAGCAGTTCCGCAGACTCAAAGCCCCCGCAGACGGCCGCCATCTGGAGTGCCGTACGCTTTTCATCGTCCCGCGCGTCCACATCCACCCCGCGGGTGAGGAGCAGCCGGACCATGGCGGGGTCTTTCGCTTTCACCGCCATCATGAGCGCGGTGGTATTTCCCGGTCCGCGATGCTCCCCATTGGCCCCGAGTGCCAGGAGCGATTCCACCACGGCCACGTGGCCGGCCTCAACCGCGAGGATCAGGGGCGTGCGGCCCTGCTTTTCCGGATATTCAATATCGGCACCCCGCGCCGCCAGGAGATCGACCACGACGTGGTGTCCCCGTGCCGCGGCGGCGACCAATCCGGTGATGCCCTTGCGTGCGCACTTGTCGGGCTCCGCGCCGGATTCAAGAAGGAACTGAACCACGGAAGTACGCCCGTGCTTGGCCGCGTGATAAAGGGGGGTGTCGCCCTTGCGCCCCTGGCGGTCCACTTCGGCACCGCGCTTCAAGAGCAGCCGAACGACTTCAAGGTGTCCCGCGCCGGCCGCGTGAATGAGGGGTGTGGCCCCATCGCCGTCCGCTTCATTCGGGGAAATTCCCTTCTCCAGAAACTTCTCGACTTTGGCCAGATCGCCCTGCTGGGCGGACTTAAAAATGGATGAAAAAAGTTCCAAGGAACATCCTCCCCGATGTTCGGCTGGATGCGCTCCAGCCTTGGGCACCACCCGATTCAGGCTGCCCGTAATGCCGGATGCGAATCGACGTTGCGTTTCGCATCCGCGCTCTGCCGCACAAGCCCCCGCATCGGGGGGCCGTTGCTCAATTCGTGCCGCCGGCGTCTTTCAAGGCATCCCGCGCCGAATCCAGGCGCAGGTTGGAATCTTCCAGAATGGTAAGCGGCGTGCGCCCCTCGTTGTCTTTCACATTCGGGTCGATTCCCTCGTCAATCAGCAACTCGACGAGCGGAACGCTGTTGCTCAGGACGGCGTAGTGGAGCGGCGACTGGCCGGTTTCGTCCCGAAGCTCGATGAGGGACGAATCGGTCCTCATCAGTTCCCGTACTTTCTCCGTATCGCCCGCCTGGAGCGCGATCACAAAATCGCCGACGATATCCCCGGTGTATTTGCCCGGATCGACCGCAACGCCCTCCTCGCCCGAACAGCCCGAAAGGACCAGCGAAAGTACACAAATTGATGCGATACTGAACAGTTTAATCACGGAAACCATTCTCCTCATTGCGGCTATCCACCGCTACTGCTTCAACCTTCTGTATGTTGCCCCGACGCTGTCCGCTGACAGCGCAAAGCCCTATATATCAGCGGGAGAGGCTTCCCAGGAAGCCTCTCCCGCGCTGCATTGTAATTCACTCGCACGTGAAACCGCCAGTGCGGCCCGCCCAATTTATTACGGGAAGGGCTGACCGGTCGGTGCGTTCTGAACCACTTGCGTTACCATGAAGAATTTGCTCCCTGTTTCCTGAGGATACTTGCCGAATTCCACGTGACCGTCCATGAACAGCACATTGGCACCACCCGGAATGTGGTTAAACTGGGCAGCATCGACTGCGCCACCCGTCCCATTTCCCGTCAGTATTGTGTCCCACATCACCGGGATGCTGGACTGCGCTTTTGCCGTCCCACCAGCATTGTTGATATCGGTGATGAAGAAACGCTCGATACCTTCTCGAATTGGCTGCGTCGTAACCGACGAGCCATCCGACAGGGTCCACGTGAACGACGCGTCCCAACCGGAGATTCTGCGCAATGGCTGCCCATTGTTCGTGAAGGTGTTGGAAATGTTCGTAACGTCAGCCTCTGTCTTGAACCAATCACCGAGCATGATGTGGCCCCAGTAGCTATAGCTGTAGTTCGAGGCCAACGGGAAGCAGCTCCTGAGCGGATCCACCGTGCCGCCAGCGGAAATCAGCGTCTTGCATTTGCTGGTATCGCTTCCCACTACGTTGACAAGATTGCCGTAGATCCGGACGTACTCATCTGGTGCACGCTTGGTCGTTGCATTTTCTGCGGTACTCCACCCGGTTCCGATGATTCGCCAGAAGCCCCGGTTGTCGGCGCCGCCCGTATAGTCATTCGGGACCCAGGACTCGTAACCTTGAGAATCCGAGGGACAAAAGGCCAGCGCCCAATCATTCCAGTACTCGGGATAGAGGTGACCAGCACTTACCCAACGAGCTAAGTCCGCAACGCTCGCCGCATCGGTGTAGGGCACTGCAGTGAGATTGCGGTTGGCGTTGGCCTGACGCGGCGGGAACTTTTCGCCTTTGCTTTCGTTGGCGTACATCTTGAAGATCACGCCAAACTGTTTGAGGTTGTTCTGGCAGCTTGCGCGGCGGGCCGCTTCCCGGGCGCGGGCCAGGGCGGGCAGCAGTATGGCCGCCAGAATGCCGATGATGGCGATCACGACGAGCAATTCGATCAGCGTGAAGCCCTTTTTAGTCCTATTCATAGCGCTCTTCCTTAACCTTTTAAAGCCTGTGTAAGATAAAAAGTCATGATTTTGGTACCGCTTGAATTTCCCCTCGCGACCTCCTTTCTGCATTGGTCCTATTCGCTGTTTCAAACCCGTTGATCCGACGGGTTTGGACGGGAATAGCAGGTCAGGATCGGGTTGGGACGAAGGGAGCGGACAAATCCAGAAGTTCACTGAAAGCACGAAAACGATGAACCACTGGCCGACAAGGTCGGAGAGCGAGATCACGCCCCGCCAAGAAGAATTAACGGAAGCGATATCAACCCTGAAATCGGCACCTTTCCAAAGAAAAGGACCGAATCGACACTGCCTGTGCCCGCTTGCCGGATGTACGCCCAACTGCCTTGCTACTTTCCTCAAGCACAAAAATCGTTATACGCTAACCTGAAATCTTTGTCAAGGGCTTTATATAATTCAGCACTATTCGCATTCGTTATTTTGCGCAACACTGCGGGCCCTCAGGAACGGCAGATACAACAGAAACGGCAGGGATTTCGGCCATGTTCAATCTGCCGTCCCTGCCGTCTCTGTTGTCCCTGCGGACCAATGCAAACGCATTTATCGGTGCACCGGACTCTCCCCGCTCTTGAAGGTCAGTCGCCCTTCTTGATCAGCCAGACTTCGGTCAACCGCGAGGCATCGCGCCAGTTGATGCCCGGTTCCTCGGGCACGTCAAAGGTAAGGATGATGGTGCCATCTTCATAGAGCTTTTTCGGCACCGGGAATTCCTTGAGTTCGCCGATCTTCTTGCCGTCCAGGGTGGGCTCCACGCGCTCGCCGTTCACCCGGAGCAGGCATTGGCTGAGGCCCGTGGTGCGGACGAGATATTCGGACTCGGGATCCAGATCGTCGTAGCGCAGGCCCATGGGCCAGTCCATCTTGCTGACCCAGGACTGGCGGAGCCGGCTGCGACCGTCGTCCCACCACATGAAGTCGGGGTTCATGTGTCGCCGCATGAGGGGATCGGTGCTGAGGGATTCGCCGCGCAGCACGTGGTCGGACTGGGCCACGTTTCCGATGTCGTCATAGAAACTGCCAGGACCCGGATTTTCCCAGGTGGCGATAACGTTGAGGCGAGCGAGTTTTTCAGCGTCACTGCCGAGGGCGCGGATCTCGGTGAACTGATCTTCGTACCACCAGCGGTTGTTCAACGGAAAATCGACGAAGTCGAGGACGGCACTGCGCTGGGCGTTGTTCGCGCCGTATTTCTCCACACTGCTCTGATAGCCGATGGACTGGTGAAGCCGCTCGCAGAGATCGAAGATGGCGGCGCGGGTCTCCTGCCGGGGCGATTCCGTGTCGGCCCCTGAGAATGCGGCAAGGGCTCCGTCCATCGCTGTATCGATGCCGATTTGAGCGGCGAGGGCAAGAGACGCGTTCGCGCGCGCTTCGAGCTTCTCTTCGTGCATGAGACGGCCGCGGATGTAGCTGTCGTAGTGGGCCTTGAGCAGGCAGAGCTGCCAGCGCCAGTTGTCTTTCAGGCCCGGATTCTCGCGGTCGAGCTGCTGCCAGAGGGCCAGGGTGGACTCCACGCCTCCATTCAGGGCGAGGGGCCCCTCCCAGTTTTTCTCCAGGGCATAGAGCCCGTCGGCGGCGCGCTCGGCCACGCTGTGCCCGAAGAAGAAGCGGCAATACTCAATGAGCCCTTCGCGTACATCACTGTCCACGTCCCAGCCGAGTAGACTCCAGACGATCTTGTTCACATCGTCGTGCATGCCGTCGGAATAGGTGATGAAACCGTCCGTGTCCTTTGCGAAGGCGCGGAAAATTGTCGTATAGCGCACGGGCGAAGGATTGACGCCCTCGCGGCCCGAGGTGAAGGCGAAGGCCGGATCGATCCACGCGGCGGGATACTGGGCGCGGACGGTGTGGGTCACGTCGGGATAGTCGCGCAGACGGTATTGGGCCGGCAGACGCTTGCGCATGAGGGGCAGGGGCGGGCTGGAGGGGCCGCCGACCGCACCGGCAAGCCACTCGGGCTGGTGCTGCTCGATCCAGTCGAAGAAGTAATCCACCTGCGCGTCATCGAATCCCTGGAGCGACATCCAGATTTCAGCCTGGGGATGATATTGCGCCAGGAGCTTGGAAATGTCTTCGAGGAAGGGCAGTACGTCCTTCGGGTGGTTATGGCCGGGGTCGCCGCCGGGAAAAAAGATGGCGTCAAGGTAGGGCGTGTTCTGGTAGAAGGATTCGTGCTCCTTCAGGTGCGCCGCGCGCTCCTCGGCGTTGGTCAGGTCCACCGTGGCCGGGGTCCACACCCAATAATCCACGCCATACTTCTTGCAACTCTCGCCCATGGCCCGGTTCATTTCTTCGCGGGGCACTTTGAAGTGCGGGCTGGCGTCGTCTTGAAACGGGATGTTCTCAATAGCGTTCACGCCAAACAGCGCGAGTTCGCGGATGTACTGATCGTACTGGGCGGGCGTCCACGCGTCGTAGCTGTTGGCCGTGGTTCGATAACCGAGCTGATGGCCGCGGATGGAGTCGTCCGGGGCCGTGATGATATTCAGCGGCGTCGGAAGGGTGAGAGTGCCCGGGGCACAGTCCAGACCGCGGAGCAGCTTGCCCACGCCATAGAGCACGCCGGGACCGTCGAAGCCAACGATGGTGACTCTTTTCGACCCGGAGTAGAGGCCGTATCCACCGGGTGATTCCGGTGGCAGCAGGTACTCGGGGGCCCAGAAGTTTGTCTGTGGGTTGGTGGCGTCAACTTGCGCACTGGACAACAGGTAGATCGCGGGTTCGGATGTCGCAGGGCTCTCCTTCACCACGGGCAGTGTTATCCCCGTGCGACGCTGCACTTCCTCCACGAGTACGGTGGCGGCAGTTGCCGCGACCGGCGAGGTGTCGTGTAGCACGATGGTGGCCCGGCTGAGGTCGAGGGCCGCCGCAGGCAGCGCCCCAAGGGCGATGGCGACGATGGTAAAGAGAGATTTGATCAAGTTCACGAAAATACTCCAATGATTGCTGGATGAATGGGTCTTATGGGTCGTATGAGTCTTATGGGACCAATGAAAGTGAAAGTATAGACGCACACATTCTGAGCCATACGACCCATACGACCCATAAGACCTATCAGGGCGCGCGTTTCAACACCAGATACCCCACACTATCCCCCTTCGGGGGCCAGGGCACATAGACCTTGCCTTCGCTGAGACTCAGCACGATGGTAGCACGTTCCGCGTGGTCTTCCACACGCCCGTACCAATCGAGGTGCACCCGCGAATCCGCGTGGAACCAGCGGTGGGCATCACCGATCGACTCGCCGGAGGCCAACGTCACGATGACCGACCGGTCGCGCATGAAATCGATGGCCGCGATACCGGCGTCGGTTTCTTTTTCGGCCTCTCCACCGGGCTGGCTGCTCAGTCCGGCCACTTCCCAGTGGCCCATGACGGCCATGGCCTCGCGCCAGTAGGCCTTGTCACCGAAGCGCAGGCGGGCACCTTCAACGGGGCCATCCTGCATGGCCATGCTGAGGCCGGTGATGACCACAAGGATGAGGGGCGTGGTGATGCAAGTAACCTGGAAGCCCCTTCCCAGACGCCACGTCGAATCATCAGCCGATACAGACACACCGGGCGACTGCGGGGTGTATTTCGGTTGGCCCAGCATCAGCAGCAGCGCCGTGGCGGCGCCCGCGAAGGCGAGGAAGGTCATATCCACGATGGGATGCTCCTCCCCGCTCCCACCGGGCAGCATCTGAGCAAAACCGGTGACGACGGTGGCCCACATCAGAAACAGCAGCACGAAAGAACCCTTGCCGAAGGCGGTCGGTGGTGCAAGTGGGAGCTGGTCTCGCGCGTAAAGTCGCAATGCCTGGAGACCGAGCGCACTGAGGAGAACGCCGCCAATGACGTACCAGATCCACGGCGGCAGTCCGGCCACGGGATCGTGGGTGATGATCTCGTAGCGATAAAGCCAGCGTTCGGGTCCACGGCGGACGTTCATCCAGAGCAGGGCGATGACGACCACGAAGACGGAGAAGATATCCAAAGGCTTGCGGGGCGCATCTTCCTCGGCCGGGGCCAGTCCACCGCGCAGCAACCTTGCGACCCCCAGCGCGATTGCCAGGCCCATGAGCAACCCGAAGGTCTCCTCGGCGATTTTCCACTGCATCATGCCGCCCCAGGAGGCAAAGGGGCCCCATTCCACCCGGATGGGATGGCGGATGAATACCGCGAGGGCAAAGGCGAGTCCGCCACCGAGGATGCCATAGCAAGCGAGGAGCAGTGCGGCGCGGTTGCGCGTGCGCACGAGGTAGACCAGCAGGGTGATGAGTATTCCCAGCACGCCGCCCCAGCTTTCGCTGCGATAGGGCGGGCCAAGCTGGAGTCCGCCGAATTTCGTGAGGCAGAGGTAGCCCGCGAGCCACGCGAGGGAGCCCCAGACAAAAAGCAGGGCCTCGCGGCGCTCATTTGGGCGCAGCATGGCATGGGCTCCACAGACCACGAGGGTGATAACGGCCGCAAAGAAATCGCCATCGTCGAAATGCTGCGCGACGAGACGTTCGTAGCTGTCGCGGATGCTATGGTTGAAGAAAAGGAAGAGGTAGACCGCGAGAAAAGCCACCGACAAGGTGATGAAGGGACGGGCGAGCCGATCCAGCGCGGATCGGGACAGCGTGAAGGCCAGACCAAGGATCGCGCCGCCGATGCCGGCCCAGAGCGCGCCGAAGAAGAAGAGCATCGTGTAGCCATAGAGCACATCGGGGAAGGAGTCACTCACGGCGTACATGGTCTGCTCCATGTAGCTCAGAGAACCGCCCCAGGCCCAGCCGACGGCCCCGCACAGGCCCGCGACCGCGCTGCGTCGGAACCAGTCGGGGCGACCGGAGGCCAGGCAGAGCGCCAGCCCCAGCAGCGCCCCCGGCACCATGGCACCACCTTCGTGGCCCACGATGCCTCGATAGCCCCAGCCATAGGCCATAACCAGCGCCGCGAGGAGGTAAAGTGGCGCGAGACCTGTCTTGTTTGATTGTCGCATCTGGGGCACCTTGGATTGTTCTGGGGGACCAAGTGGACTGAGTGGACGAGGTGGACCAAGTGGATTCACTGCGGCGAACGGGCTTAGTGAATCAGGTCCACTGCGTCCACTGTGTCCACTGTGTCCACTTCGTCCACTGTGTCCACTGTCTCTGCTGTCTCCACACTGTCCACTACCGCTTCACGCCAAACTGCTGATCGATCCAGGCATAGGCCATTTCACGGCCCTCCTTGGGAAAGCGGTGTTTCCCAGGCACCAGCTCGCCATGAAATCGATTCTCTTTGCCGTAGAGGGCGTAGACGCTTTTGATCTGCTCATAAACCTCGGCGAGGTTGGCGGTCTCGGGGAAAATATCATCTTCCAGCGTGGCCCAGTTGAAATAAGGCCGGGGCGCGAGGCAAGCCGCGATTTCGTGCCAGTCCAGGGGGGCCGAGGCGACGTCGTTTACGTAGAAGCCCATACGCGGCATGAGGGCCGTGAGGTGGCTCCATCGGTCCGGCCGGGGATCGGTGCGCAGGGTGGTGAAGCCGCAACTGGCGACGACCAGGCTGATCCGGGGCTCGTGAATGGCCGCCATGATCGAACCATAGGCCCCATGGGAATGGCCGATGATACCGATGCGATTCTTGTCCACATCCCCGCGCAGGTGGAGAAAGTCCACCACGCGGGAAATGTCCCAGTTCATCTTCCCGAAGTAGGACCACTTCGGGTGACGCTCGTAGAGCTTCATGGCATCGTGGTAGGGCTGTTCGCCGGGGGGAATGCGCTCGCCGAAGCCAATCGCATCGGGCACAATACAGATGAATCCGCGCTTTGCCAGTTCGTCGGCGAAGGCCATCTCCGGATCGCCGGTGACGCCGCAGGCCTCGTCCTTGCCGGGGGCCTGGGTCTGGTGGAGCACGATCATGGTGGGCGCGGGCGTGGACACGGGTTTGTTGGGTAAGAGCAAATAAGCGGGAATAGAATCGTTCCACTCGCCGGGGATAAACATGTGAATGCGAACATAGCCGTCCATGGTTTCGGAGCCAAACATCTCCGGATCGGAGGTCACCCGTTCCAGCTCGCCCGGTTCCCCGAGGAGAGCACCGAGGGTGGCCTTGATGCCATCCTGCTTGGTTTCCCAGGCGGCCGGGGTCGAAATCTTCTCGGTCGCGCCGGGCGTCGGATCGAGGAGGGGCAGCAGGGTCTTGAGGCCGGCTTGGGGCGTACTCAAGGCGGGCTTCTGATCGCCGGTGGCCTTTTGCCAGTCTTCCCAGACGAAGCCGGGCCAGGCGGATGCGGCCTGCGCGATGGAGAACAGGATCGCGGCGGCGATCACGGCAGTCAGACGATTCTTCATGGTCGGTTCCTTCTCAATCCTTGCGCTTCGCGCCCCTGCGTGGGCTAGTATACGGGCGCGGACTCCTACTCAGCCTGGGCCGCCCACGACGGTCTGTTATACGAATAAAGGAACTCGAAATGCCAGCTTCCCCCCGCCCCGCCCTGGGCGCCGCCATCATCGGCGCGGGCTTCATGGGCCAGACCTATGCCCGCTGCATTGCGACGCTCGTACCGGGCCTGGAATTGCGGGCGGTGGCCATCGGCAGCCGCGCGGGCGCGCTGGCGGAGGCGTATGGCGTGGCGCTGGAGCCGACCCTGGAGGCGCTGCTGGCCCGGGACGACATTCACGTGGTGTGCATTGCCACGCCCCACGGGGTCCATGGCGAGCAGGCCCTGGCGGCGGCAAAGGCCGGTAAGCACCTCCTCATCGACAAGCCCATGGCCTGCACGGCGGCGGCGTGCGACGCGATCCTGGCCGCCTGCGCGGAACGCAAGCTGCGCTGCGACATCACCTATACCCAGCGCCAGCGCATCGTCAACACGGAGATGAAACGCCTGATAGACGAAGGCACCCTCGGGCGTGTGCTGCACATTCACAATACGCAGGTGGTGCCCGAGGGCATGAAGACCACGCCGCAGTGGCAGTTGCGGAAGGAAAACGTGGGCGTGCTCATGGGACACGGCATCCATAACATCGACCAGATCCGCTGGCTCACCGGTCAGGAGGTGGTGAAGGTTTTCGGCAAGGTGCGCGCCTTTGGACCCGACTATGAAGTCGACTCCACCTCCGATCTGGTGCTGACCCTGGAGGATGGCACGGTCTGCACGATCTTCTGCACCTTCGAGGCGACCGCACCGGGCATTCCCCGTATGGGCGGCTCCACCCAGGTGCTCCTGGAGCGGGGCACGATCGACGCCGACTGGTACGGCGAACTCCGGGTGGCGGAGCAGGGCGGCGAATGGCGCGTGGCGGCGGCCCAAGAGAAAATCGACTGGCAGGGCAAGGGTTTTCTCGATCCCGTGCGTCTAGCCACCTACGCGAAGACGCTGCAGGCGCTGGTCGACGGAATCCACAGCGGCGACCTGCAGGGGACGGGTTGGGACGGGCGGCAGGCCGTGGCCATCGCCGAGGCGGCCTACGATTCCAGCCGCACGGGTCAAGAGATTAGCCTCTGATTACGAATCTGTAATCCGGAAGCAACGGATTCCTTCACGGGGGCGTGGCACCCTTCTGCCGAGGCAAGGGACAGGCGCAACGAGCTGCAGCCGTGCAGTACACTGAGGCCCGAAGCACTAAGCGCGCTGACCGTGCCACAGCCGGAGGAATCCCGCCATGCTTCGCTGGGCCACAATCGCTTCTCTGGTCGTACTGAATCTCAGCATCTGGTATGGCCCCTTTGAATCCATCCGCGCCACAACCGCCGAAAGTGACGGCGTGGCACCGAACACGCCCTACGCCGAACTACTCGCCAACGAAGGCGATCTGGATGCCGCCCTGACGGCGTACCGCCAGGCGGTCTCCGCCCGGCCAGAGGATCCAGCGGCACACTTTGAGTTCGCCCTGTTTTGCTACCTACACGCCGACTATCTCCGAGACGAAGCGGGTTGGCCTGCGGACAATATCGTGCTGACGGTTTGGGACGGATTCTACCGGGCGCGCCGACTGGCGCCGGACAATTTTGATCTGGCGTCGCAGTATGCCCTCTATCTGATGGACACCGAGTTCTTCGGAAAGTCCGTCACCCGCGATCAGACGCTGGAGGCTTGGGACCATGTCATCGCGCTTGTTCAGGAGCGCCATGTCGAGGAGCCGGCCTGGCCTTTCTTCACCGAGCGCCTCGGCTATGCGCTCCTCCAGCGCGCCCGGACGGAGTCGCGCTTCGGCGAGACGGAGAAGGCGCAGGCCACCCTGGCGGAAGTGCGGACGCTGTCTCCCGACTTCCGGATACCCAACCACTTGGAATAGCCGCCGTGGCGGGCGTCGCACTACGGCAATGTCCACATTCCGTTCAGTACCTACCTATAGGTAGGACATAAGTGTTCAAAAGGCCGTGCCCGATGCAGGATTCACATTTCTTTGACCTGGGTGAATGTGGTATCGCCCTGTCTGGTGTCGGGAGGCCGGCGCACAAGAAATAGCGCTAACCGACTGATATAATTTGGCTTACAATTTACTTGCTGTGAAGTCCCGGCCCCGAAAGCAACTATTTTGGTGGACCGCCATATTTTTGGCACCAAAGCTGCTTTATATGTGCATACGCGGTGTACAGTTATATCGCGACCACACCCGCTGCCGAGTCTACCCCGGCACCGATGAAATACCCGCCACGATTCGTGTCGGCAACGACGATTCTTGAGTAGTGCTTCGATCGTTCCGCTGCGTTCAGCCGCATCCCGGCGCCACCAGCCTGTCGAAGGTCCATCAACAAAGGAAGTGCATCATGTTGAGAATGGCCCTGATTGCTAGTTTAATCGTTTTGAACTTATCTGTCTGGGTAGGCCCGGCGGAGGTTCTCGCCGCGCGCGGAAAGGCTCTGATCGAGCGGGGCCCCCGCTACGAGCGCGCCCAGCAGTTCGTGTACAAGGGTGAAGTAAAGTCGGCGCTGGCGGAGTTCCAGGCGCTCATCGAAGCGGAACCGGAGACCGCCGCGTACCACGCGGAATACGCGCTGCTCTGCTACAACGAAGGTGAATTGCTCCTAACGACCCTGGGCTGGAACCGCGACGATCTGATCGCCACGGTGCAGCGGGAAATGAAGACGGCGCGGGAACTCTCCCCGAAAAACTACAGCGCCTCGGCGCAGTACGCCCTCGCCCTGATGGACGCGGACTTCTTCGGCACCGATCTTCCTATCGAGGTTATCGTGGAGGCGTGGAGCCACACGATCGCTCTGGTGCGCGAACTTCGCGAGAACACGCCGGGCTGGGCCGACTATGACATGGCGATTGCCCACGCCAGCCTCCAGTTGGCCCGCGCGGAACACCGCTACGGTCGCGACGCCGAAGTGGAAAAGTACGTGGAGCAGGCGCTGACTTTGGATCCGAGGCTCCGGATCCCCAAAGACCTGCTCGAATCGTAACACTTTAGCCGGGTGAAGTGCCCTAACAGAGGTTGGCACATCTTCCCATGTCGTGTAGCTCTCGGTTTCCTGAGCTTCGCGGCAATCTAATACCTTGTAAATCGGCTTGAAATAAAAATGGGAGCCAACGTGGATTTGCCTTCCAGGCTGATCTAAAGCGCTCTCTAAGTCTTAAGTGGCCCCTTACTTTCGTCTGATGACTCTGGTCCGCTAACAATAAGCAAGGCCCGCCATTGTCGAACGGGGGAATTGTATCAGCCTGGAAGGCTAATCCACGTTGGCGCACGATTGCGTTTGACGTCACGCTACATCTTCACGGTAGGGCGATCAGAGACGCAGCACAAGAAATCGGACGGCTAAAGTGTTACCTCGATTCCTGAATGGATCCGGCTACTTCACCGCCACCTTAACCGTGGCGGTGATTTGTCGTGCCCAGGCTTCGGCTTCGCGCTGCCAGTTCTCCGCGCCATAGGACGCGGGGTACTGGGCGCCACGCCGCCAGCCGCCGAGAATCCAGTAGCGGAAGTTGTTGCCATCGGGCGTGCAGACGGCCCGCCGCTCCACGTCAAGCTGCTGTACCGTGGGATTTACGGCGGGATCCAGCGCCAGCGCAAGGCCGATCTCCCCGATGTCATCGCCCTGGCGACCCCAGACGGACAGCACGTTGCCAGAGCGCCCGTCCACACCTTCCTCCAGATTCATCAGGCCGGGCGCAATGGTCGCACCATCGAGTCCCTCGGGCAATTGGACGTTGATCTCGGTACCGGCGTTGTGGGCATAGACGAAGCAGCGCAGGTTCACCTTCTTCTCGGGCTGATCGGGGAAGACGTTGCTGGCGATGATCTCCACCGCCGCGCGCACGGGCCCCGAGCCAAGCACTTTGTGCTCGAAGGTTACATGCCCTTCGCCCGCCGGGCTCTGCACGGGGTATTCCTTGCCGTCGAGATAAATCGTCAGGCCGCCGAGGCCGCTGGTCTTGCCTACGTGGAGCGCATCGATGCCCCAATCCTGCTCGGCGTGGTAGTCCACGTCGATGAGGGGATAGATCAGCCGATCGGCCCGGGGCTTGAGCTGCACCTGCTTGCCGAAGAAATCGAACTGGCCCGTGTAGAAGCGGAAGGCGCCCGCATCGGATTCCCAGGCGACATAGGCGGGATTGTCGAGCACGGCGTTGGTGAGTTTGGGGTATTCCTTGGGTTGTATTTTCCCATCATGATAATAGATGTAGTACGACTTCGTTTCGCCCGCTTGCAGATCGGCAATAAAAGAAAAATCCACGGAACTTCGGATGCGTTTAACCTGTGATTGAGATTTCAGTCCATGAAAAATCGTGGCATCATCGTTATTCCCTGTGAGCCATTCACTGCCCAGCTCAACCTCGCCTATGGGAAGTGGGATTTGCTCCTCTTCAGGACCCTGGTGTCCCCAGATATCAGTCTGGCTTGGCACAAACCTCCAGGCGACCCACCGCTCACCCTCCACCAAGGCGCATTGAAACGGATTGAAGTCGTTCATCCGCTTTCTCACTTCTGCCACGGATACGGTAATCGGCATGTCCTGATACGTCGCTGGCCCGCCCGGCACTTCTGGCGCGGTCACTTCCAGTGCGACCCGCTTCGTATACGTCCTGCCCTTCACTGTCAAAGGCGGAATCGCCTTCGGATCCCGCTTCAGGCTGGCGACCTTTGCCAGTTCTTTCGCCGCGCCGTCATAGTCACCGGCGATATAGGATTGCTCCACCTTGTGCCAGCCCGATTTTTCGCTTAGTGCGGCCTTCGCGGCCATGTAGAGCCGATCGCGTAGCAACTCCACATAGAAGCGCGCGCCCGCCGGGGTGTTTCGGATTCGCTGGCCGATTTCGGTCTCGGGGTGAAAGTCCGCGAGGGGTCCGCTGAAGTAGTCGATGACGGCCTGCGCGTCGGCGGGCGTTGAGCCCAGGGCCTCCGTGGCGGTGTCGATGAAGTGCTGGCCGTCTTTCAGTGCCTTCTCGATGGCGGGCTTGTAGACGCCGGGCAGTTCCTCGAACTCCAGCGCGTAGGTCTTGTCGCCGGGCTTCAGCATCTGGCGAATGTCTATGGTGCCGTCGGCGTTTACGTCAATAGCGCGGGTGTCGAGCTTGCCGTCGCCGTCTTCGTCTTTCCAGGTCTGGGCGGCATCGAGCACGCCGTCGTGGTTGAAGTCGATGTCCATGTAGCCGTATTCGGCCCCCAGGAGGTGGAGGCGCTGGTCGACTTCATCAAAATAGAGCGCCAGGGGCGAGGCGGGCTTTGCCGTGACTTCCACACGCTTGTTGAAGGGCGAGGACGGCGGGCCGCCCACCTGCTCGAAGTCGCCGTGCTTGGATTTGGCGTTCAAGATGCCCTCCCACCGCTCATGGGGATCCTGCTCGGGCTTCTCGTCGGTGTTGCTGTTGATTTCGTCCCACGTGAGCATGGCCTTGCCCCACTTCGCCTGCTGGCCGAATTCCTTGGTCTTGCTCCAGGGCAACAGGGGCAAGGTTTCCACACCGCGAATGGTGAGGGATTCGGAGTGCCACGCGGCGGAGGACAAGCCCTCGGCGGGCGGCAAAGCGGTGACCGAA
Source organism: Candidatus Hydrogenedentales bacterium (assembly GCA_942492815.1). Lineage (GTDB taxonomy): Bacteria > Hydrogenedentota > Hydrogenedentia > Hydrogenedentales > JAEUWI01 > JAEUWI01. The sequence goes on from OW818658.1 coordinate 3,570,763, forward strand.
AAATCGTAATTGTGGGTATCGCGGCCATAGGCGTCGTCGTCCGCGTCGATGCTGTAGCGCAGGTTCTTCACGGCCTCGCCCACGGCACTGACGCGCACCACGACCTCGCTGGCCTGATCGCCATCGGGATCGTAGAATGCGAAGGGATCTTCCCACACGTTGACCCACTTTTCATCATCGACAGTCAGCCGAAACTGGTAGAAGAGCTCGTCGCCGCTGAAGTGGGTGCGCCACTGACACAGAGGCTGGTAGTAGGTGCCGTTCACGTCGTACCAGAGGAGGTTGTCGTCGCCGATGTCCATGGCCCACCAGACGGTCATGTCGTCCTTCTGATCCTGCCAGTTCTTGTTGTAGTAGAGCCCCATCTGATCCACATCGTTGTCGCCGTCGTCATCCACATAATCGGCCACCACGTCGATGTAGCCGTCCGCGTCCCAATCGAAGAAGTAGAGATCGCTGTCCGTATCCGGGCGCCCCGTCTTGTCGAAGTCGCCGTCTTCGTCCACGGCGCGCACGAGGATGATCTCCTTGTCGTGGCGGTAGGCCGTATCGAGGTACCAGGCTTCATCCGTCAGTCCGTCGCCGTTGGTGTCGAGGGCCAACTTTCCCCCGGCGGGGAGGGCCTTCACTTCGGCGATTCGCTCCGGCGCGATGAGGCGCGACTTGCCAAAGATCCGCTCGAAGACGATGGTATTTTTCGGCGAGCCCACGGCGTCGTCCTGCGCATGCGCGGCGAGAGGCGCGGCGAACAACAGCAATGCGGGAATGATGGCCTGCGGGCGGGGCATTCTGGGCACTATCACGGTTTATTCTCCTCTGGATCAAAAAAAATATTTTTCACCACGAAGGCACGAAGAACACGAAGAGCAAAGAGGTTCTGGTGGTCGCGCTGCCACCCTTGGCATTCTTCCCGCTTTTCTTGTCGCACGCAAAGGCGCGCAACGATTCCTTCCCTCTTTCTTCCTTCGTGCTCTTCGTACTACTATCCGTCATTATCTTGTTTTTTCAGCAAGATCTTTCATCCAATAGGCTTATAACAATTTGGTGTTCATGGATTTACGAAGCGAGCATTCCAAAGAGAACTTTCCGTGAAATTCCGTGAAATTCCGTGGTCAAAAAAAGAGTATTGACCACGGAAGGGCACGGAACTTCACGGAAATAAACATGTTCAAATCAGTCTGTCCAACGCCTTGCACACTGCAAGCGCAACCGGCTTTTCAAGGCATGAATAGAATTTGCGCTAATTTGCGTAAATTTGCGGTTCAACACTTTTGGGTTGCGGCCAACGGCTGCTCTAAGCCCTTCGTGGTGAAATATCCGGTTGCGGCCAACGGCCAATCCTGAAACTCGTGGAGAAGGATGTCCCGTTCGCATTCGCGATTTACGTGTGCTAGTCTACAATCCCTTGACCCCGCAATGGAATAGCGCCATGCTTCGAAGTATATTCGCCTTGATTGTTCTCGTGATGGCCCTCGCGGCCCCTGCCCAGGTAGACCGCAAGCCCGAATATGTCCACGCCGTCGTGCGCGGGGCGGACCTCATGCCGTGGCAGGAGCCGGGTGTGTCGGAGGCGGAGCGTACGTTTCGCGCCGAGATTGAGGCCCGCAAGGATGCCCTCCTCGACCGCGCCCAGGCGGTCCATCCTTCGTACTACGACGCGGCCGCCATCGCGCAGGCGAAAGAGAATATCGCCCGGCACGAATGGGCCCGCAACTGGCTCGACGGACAGATCGCCCTCGCGGAAGACATAGTGGCCCAGCCCGGGGGCTGGATCGCCGCCATGATCCCGAAGGAGGCCCCCTCCCACGCCTACGGGTTTACCTGCCCCGAGTGTGTCGGCGTGAAGAGCCAGGAAGGGGTGGGCGATCCACTGGTTCGGTGGGACTACCGGACGCCGGACGAGTTTTCCTGCGCGGAATGCGGCACGGTCTTTCCGAATGAAAAATACCCGGAGTCCCAGGTGCTCCAACTGCCGCGCACGGGCCACTCGGTGAGCTACTATCTGAACCCCGCCGAGCAAGCCAACCCGGAGGACCGGAGCGGCGCGCTCGCGTGGCACTGGGTGAACTATCCCATCCACAACAGCTTTACGGGCATCATTCGCGAGCGGAAGATCGCGTTCATGCGCAGTGCCGCACAATCCCTCGGCCTGGCCTATCTCTTCACGGAAGATCCGCGCTATGCGATCGCCACCCGCGATATTCTGGTGCGCTTTGCCGAATGCTACCGCCAATGGCCCTATCGCGACTATTGGGACACCTACGCCGACTGTGATCCGCTCTATGCCGCGTGGCACGACAAGGCCCTGCCCATCGAATGGAAACGGCACCTTTCCGAACAGGCCTACAAGGGCGACACGATGGAGAAGGCGGCCATGCTGCAGAATTACTGGGGCGCGGGCCGTATCCACCCGAGCACGGACAACATCAGCGGACTGACGGGCGTGGTCCAGGCCTATGACTTCACCTGCACGGCGCAAAACGCCGACGGCACGCCCATCTGGGACGATGGTGCCCGTCGCATCGTGGAGCGGGACCTGCTTTTGGAGTGGGCGATGGGCGCGGAGCCGTACATCGGCGGCCCCGGCAAGGCGGAGGAGGACAACAACAAGTCGCCCCGCATCTACAACGCGATGGCGGCCCTGGGCAAGTGCCTGGGCATTCCCGAATATGCCGATGTGGCCCTGCGCGGCTATGAGCGGGTGCGCGATGGGTCGTTTCTGTATGACGGGTTCAGCTCGGAAAGCCCATCGTATACCGGCATGTATCTGGATCAGTTGCTCATCGTTCCCGAGACGCTCCACGGCTATGCCTGGCCGGCCGGTTTTTCGGGGCGCAGCGGCGTGGTGGATCTGTATCAACAGGATCCCCAGTTGCGGCTGATGTATCGTTCCGTGCTGGATACACTCCTGCCCGACGGGCGCTATCTTCCCCTGAGCGACACGCGGTTACCGGCGAAGCCGTCTTCGGATATCGTGCAGATGGGGGCCCGGCGCTATCCCGGGTACTATGGGGGCGTGCTACCCCTGATTCACCCGAAAGTCTCCGGCGAATATGCCGTGTTCAATCTGACGGATGAGGCGCTGCAGGATACCCGCCCCCTGCCGCTGGCGGAGGTCTATCACCCCGCCTGGAAGACGGCGGTGCTCCGCCATGGTGCGGGCTCGGACGCCGATACGCTGACCTTGGCCTTCAATCCCCCGGGTGGGCACCGGCACTATGACAATCTGGCATTGTTTTACGCCGATGGACCCCGCACCCTGGCGGGCGATCTGGGTTACCTCGGTGACATGCCCGTGAACAGATGGATTAAGAGCACGGCGAGCCACAATCTGGTGATCGTGGATGGCCGAGAGCAGGAATTCAGCGGGCGGAAAACCGAATTTGGCTTCATGGCCACGTCCCCGCTGGCGTCCGTTGTCGAAGCAAGTTCCACGGCCTATCCCCAGTGCCCGGAGTATCGGCGCCGGGTCGTGCTGGTGAAGCTGGAGAACAACCGGACCTTTGCCATTGACTTGTTCAGCGTGAACGGGGGCTCCGAGCATCGCTACAGGGCCTATAGCGAGCTGGCTTCGAGCGATGCCGCCGATGGTCGTTTAACGTTCAGCGGCGTTACGATGCCCGAAGAAGCGCCCTTGCCCCAGATTGGCAAGAGTCTGGCCGAAGCCGATATTTTCGGGCTTCGTGATGTGAGATCGGCCTCGCCCGAGGGGGACGCCTGGCAGGCAACATGGCAACAAGACAACGACGCCTACCGATTGTGGATGGACGCCCCTGGAACAACGGTGGAAGCGTCCAACGGCCCGGGGCAGCGCACCCACGAAGAAGCGGGACGCCGCGTGCGCTATGTGGATGCGGTGCGCCGGGGCGAAGCGCTCGCAAGCCGCTTTGTTGCGGTGCATGAATCCCGCTCCGGAGCGGACGACTTCCTGATTCAGTCGGTCGCCCGCGTACCTGTTGATGCGGGCTCCGATGCGATTGCACTTCGGATCGAGACGACGGCGGGCACCTTCGCCGTATTGAATAGTTTTGAAAAGCGCGCCCAGCTTGGTGGATTTACTTTTCAGGGAACCTTCGCTCTCCTCCATCGCGGCGCGGATGGCAGCGTTGGGGCCCTTTGCGTGGGTGCGGAATTTCTGCAACTGGGCGATACGGTTGTAACCGATGGCCCGCCCATTTGGGCGTCGCCGGCGGCCATGCAGTCAAGCGAAACCTTCGTCATCGATTCCGAAGCGCCCGCCGGTTGGTCCTATGCGCCGGGCGAAGCCAGGGGCTTTGCCAAAGTGAACGTCGCGGGCGATTGGACGGGCTTCCCCATAGAAAGCATATCGGAACGCACGGTCACGACGTCACGCTTTCCCGCACAACCCGTCACGGCCATCGAGATACCGGCGGTCACCTATATACGAGGAGTTTCAAAATTGCCGCTGTATTGAGTGGATCGAAACGTCCGGGTGATTCGAGATAATTTCCGCATTCCCGCGACCCCACCCGCCCGTGTTTAGGATTGGAGGACATCCCATTTGGGACTGGCACAGATAAACGATGACCTGATGCATCTTGCAGGGCGTCTTTCTCACCGGAGCGCGCAGAGCGATCAGGAGCGGAAAGCGGGCCTGTACATTGAAGCGCGTCTGGGACAATATACACCGAATGTATCGGTCGAGACCTTTCACGCGCCGGAAAACTACTACTTGCTGTTTGCCTCCTACCTGGCGGAGTTCCTCTTTGTGGGCGTCATCTCCCTGGCGTGGCCCCCGGCGGCTTTCGGTTACGGGTTGGGCGTGTTCCTACTCTATCTGTACGAGTTCTGCGGCTATCGGGGACTCTCGCGATTCTTGCCGCAGTATCCCTCGCAGAACATCGTCGGGCGCTTCCTGGGAACGCGCCCGAAAGGACTTGTCATCGTGGCGGCCTACTATGATAGCGGCTCGGCCACGCCCCTATCCGCGCCCCGGATGGTGCCATGGCTGAGGCTGCTGCATCTTGCGCTGATGGCCGCCATGGCCATCGTCATCGCCACGTGCGCCGCGGACTCCTTCTCCGCCCCCGATGCATCCGGGCTGAGTGTGGCCTCCATCATTCGCTGGGCGGCCATCTTCTTGTTGCTCTGTGGCGCGCTGGGGCTCTACTGGAGTGCTTCCCGGGGGGAGGATATTCACGGGGCCAATCACAACGCCTCCGGGGTTGCCGCGCTCCTGGGGCTTGCGGAAAAGCTCCAGGCCCATCCCATCGAAGAGTTCGATATCTGGATCGCGGCGACGGGTTCCCATGAGTCGTGGATGGCGGGCATGCGCCACCTGCTCTCGGACCGAACGCTGAATCGATCACAAACGTGGATCGTCAATCTGGAGGGGGTCGGCGCCGGAACGCTGCACTATCTGGAGACGGAAGGTTTCATGCATGCGCTGCACCCCGATCGCGAGCTGGTGCAACTTGCCGCCGAGCTGCGGGTTGGCCGACCGGTTCGGGCGGGGACGCTGCGCGCGATCCCCACGGCGGCCCATGTGCCCCTGATGCGTGGCATGAAGGCCATCACCTTGATGGGGCTTGACCGGGACGGGATGCCGCCGTGCTGGAATCAGGTAGGGGACCGCATCGGCGATGTGGACGAGACGGGCATCGCGGAAACGATTGAATTTACGGAACTGATCCTGCGCCGACTGGCCACTACCCGGACCGCTTCGAACGCGTAATGAATCGCGAAGGCGGCTATTCCCCCTCGCCGACCGACTTCGGCTCCCGCACGTCGAACTCTTCCGCGAGCTGGGCCTTCACGACCTCGAGGGCCGTCCGATCCAGGCCGCTGATCCAGAGGTTGTCTGGCATCACCAGCGCATTCGGCCCGTCCTCGCATCGGTCCATGCATCCCGTTTTGCAGATCCGGACGTGGCGCTTGAGGCCGTTGCGGGCCACCCACTCCTTGAGTTCGGCATGGAGCGCGATGCTGTCCTGTCCCGCGCAACAGACGCGTTCGCCAGGCTCCCGGTGGTTGGTGCATACCAGGATGATTTTCTTGAAAGGAAGTGGATGTTTGTCCATCATTTAAACCCTATCGCCCGGCAGGCGGCTTTGGAGATGCTACACGGGCGATTGCCCCGTCTATTATGCCCGAATTCGGCGCGCGGGTCCCAGTGTGGAAATTAGCTCGACGGACCGGAGTGACATCGGTATACTTCCGACATGATAAGCGACCGAAAGAACCCGTGTCGGTGGGTCCAAGCCGGTGTCTGGAGCCTTCTCTTCGCTCTGGCGTGCCCTCTCGCCCCATCTGCAGCGACGGAGACGGCACCCGCCGGGGCGTCGAATCTGGAGGAATCCATGGGCCGCGCGAAGGTGGCCCGGGACTGGTATTTCTTCGTTGCCGCTGTAAATGTCTATCCAGGGCTGGAATCCGAGGAGCTGATCAACAAGACCCTTGAGCCGGTGCTACGCACGCTATCCCCGGGACATGAGGGGGTCTACACCGTCAGCGATCTCCGGGACGACCACGGGCTCTGGCCCCCCCACATCGGCCTGGGCAAAAATCTGAACGACAAGTGGTCGATGTTTCTGGAAGCGGGGTACACTGCGGGCAAGGTGCGGACGAAGAACGACCGGCGGAGTATTTTACTCTTGCCGCTCCACACGGATTTTGAGATCCATCGCAGCGCGATCTTCGCGGGCGTGGGGCTGGACTATTTCCCCTGGGGCATGGCGGAACAGCGGGACTACGATGGCTTGGGCGACCGCCTGTCGAACGTACGGCCGTTCCTGGGGACCCGCCTCACCTGGACTCACGCCACGTTTCGGGCGAAGGCGAAACTGGGGCTGGCCCCGCTGCCCAACTTTTTGAACTTGGAACTGGGCGACTCGTGGACCCTGCCGAGCGCGACCATTGTGGGCGGCTTTGATCTCCCCCTTTCCCGGGATACGACGATCACAGTAAACGCGGGCTATAACCACTTCTGGGATCAGGAGTTCGACTTTGAGGGCTACGCCTTCACCATCCAATGGCGGCGCTATTTTTATGGGCCATCCCAACGAAATAGGGAAGATAACCGTTCCTTAACGCGCCCTTAACACTTTCGTGCGATAATCCGGCCGCTACCACAGATCAAACAAATCACACAAGGGCATAACATGGCCAACGAAACGATACTGATAGTCGAAGACGAGGGCGACATCCTCGAATTGCTGCGTTACAACCTCAACCGGGAAGGCTATCGGGTACTAGAGGCCACGTCGGGCGAGACCGCGCTGGACGTTATACGGAAAGAGGCGCCGGATTTGGTCCTGCTGGACCTGATGCTTCCCAAGATTGGCGGGCTCGAAGTCTGCCGCCGTGTCCGGAGTGACAGCAGCCACAAGTCCGTTCCAATCATCATGCTCACGGCCAAGGGGGAGGAGGCCGACATTGTGGCGGGTCTGGAGCTGGGGGCGGATGACTATATGACCAAGCCCTTCAGCCCCCGGGTGCTTCTGGCCCGGGTGCGCGCGGTGCTGCGGCGAAATGCGACGGAGATGCCGGGCGACGATGAGAGCCTCCACATCCACGAGCTCGTCATCCACCCGGGACGCCATGAGGTGCTGGTGGCCGGCGAGGCCATCACGCTCACGCGCACCGAATTCCAGGTCCTCCACTACCTGGCACGCCGCCCCGGCTGGGTCTTTACGCGCTACCAGATTGTGGATGCGGTCCATGGCGACGACTATGCGGTGACGGAGCGTAGCGTGGATGTTCAGATCGTCGGGCTGCGGAAAAAACTGGGCGATGCCGGAAAATATATTGAAACGGTCCGGGGCGTGGGGTATCGTTTCAGTTCCTGATACGGTCGAACCGGAGACGCGTCGCCTGGTTTTACGGCGGGCAAACCCCGGTCCGTCGGAATATGCGTTCGAAGGGGGTTGGAAGAGAGATAGTATGGCGCGCAGACGATTTGTTTTACAGCTCCTCCCCGCTTTCATAGCCATCACCGTTCTGTCACTCGTGCTACTCGCCTATGTGGTCAGCCGGACGATCGAAACGATTGAGACCGAGCAGGCCATGCAGGAATTGGCCGCCCGGGCGAGTCTTTTTCGTGCGGCGGTTGAGACACAGACGTCCGCGGACAGCGAAGGGGGCCTCCAGGCACTCTGCGAGCGACTTGGGGCCGAGTCACACACCCGACTTACGGTAATCACCCCGGATGGAACGGTGATCGCGGATTCTGACGAAGTTCCCGAAAAAATGGACAACCATGCCAGCCGCCCGGAAGTGGCGCAGGCATTGGCGGGGAGCACCGGCGAGTCCACGCGATTCAGCTATACGGTCAACGAGCGGATGGTCTATCTGGCCATGCCAGCCGGCGTACCACCGGGCACGTTTGTCATCCGGGCCTCGATCCCGCTTACGTCAGTTGACGCAACCATTGGAACCATTTACCGCCGCATGGGTGGGACGGTGGTGGTTGTGACGCTGTGCGCGGCACTGCTGAGCTGGTTCGTTTCCAAACGGCTCGTGCAGCCGATTGTGGCCCTGAAAGCGGGGGCGGCGCGCTTCGCCTGCGGCGATTTCGGGAAGCCGCTTTCCGTGCCGGACTCGGAAGAGTTCGGTAGCCTGGCGGAGGCGCTGAACGAGATGGCGCGGCAGTGCGCCTTCCGCATTGAAGCGATGGAACAGCAGCGCAACGAGCAGGACGCGGTGTTCTCCAGCATGATGGAAGGCGTCTTTGCCGTCGATTCCGAACTGCGCATCATCAGCATGAATGAAGCGGCCAGCACCCTGCTCCGGGTTGATGCCAATGCGATCAAGGGGCGTCCTATTCTGGAGGCGGTGCGGAACACGGCCCTTCGGGACTTCGTCCAGGGCGCGCTCGCGAGTCTGGCACCGGTGGAGGCGGAATTGTCCGTGGGCCGACGGGAACCGCTCCTGCTCAAGGTCCAGGGGACCATGTTGCATGACGGATCCGGCCGGACGATGGGGGCGGTGGTCGTGTTGAACGACATCACCCGCCTCCGGCGACTCGAAGAGGTTCGGCAGGACTTCGTGGCCAATGTTTCCCACGAGCTTAAGACGCCGATTACGTCGATCAAAGGATTCGTGGAGACCCTGCTTGACGACCCCGCGCCGTCACCGGATAACGTCCGCCGCTTCCTTCAGATTGTCGAAAAGCAGGCGAATCGGCTGGACGCCATCATTGAGGATCTCCTTTCCTTGTCGCGCCTGGAGCAGACCAAGGGCGCCGCTACATTAAAAATCGAGCAGGCTCCGGTGCAGCCGGTGATCAATGCGGCGGTGGAGTTGTGCCAGCATCAGGCAGACTTGCGCGCCATTCGTATTCATGTCGAGTGCGCCCCGGAGCTTGCGGCCCGCTTGAATCCCCCGCTGTTGGAACAGGGACTGGTAAACCTCATCAACAATGCCGTGAAATACAGCGACGACGGTCAGGCGGTCCTGGTTCGGGCCGGCGAGGAAGACGGCATGCTTCTGATCGACGTGGTTGACGAGGGCACCGGCATTCACGCCAACGAACTGGACCGGATCTTTGAGCGCTTCTACCGAATCGACAAGGCCAGAAGCCGTGACCTGGGCGGAACCGGGCTCGGTCTCTCGATCGTCAAGCACATTGCCCAAGCCCACGCGGGCAGCGTTTCGGTGATCAGTACACCGGGAGAAGGCAGCACCTTCACGCTTCGTGTGCCACTGAACTGAGCGAGGAATGACACGGATTCCGACGACTAATGTTAGCGTTGTGTTAGGAGATGGTGGCGCGGGCACAACCCTCCCCCGGGTATGTCCGGCACGGCGGCCTTTCCGGGGGAGTCAGGCCAAGTGCGCCACACACACAAACCATCGCGCTCAATAGACTTACGCCACTCTAAGAAACCTCAGAATCTCCAAGTCCCTCCCTTCATTCTCCTCGGCTCGGGCATGAATTTCCCGCGAGCGCATAACAAAAGAAATGCCCGGTACTAATACTCCCCTAATCCGCGCGCGCTATCCTTATGGCCAGTGAGATGAGCCCGGCTTGGGACCGAGTTCATGGCACGATTTCACACTAGCAATGCTCATTACGGAGAGACGGCCTCCCCCCCTCTGGAGAGCCACCAGCCCCATACCCCACCCGAGAGGTTGGGGTATATCCCCATCGCTAAGGCATGAAATCAACAGAAAGAGAGTTTCAGCGCATGAAGAACTCGATCAGAACCATTGGTCTTGGCTTGGCCCTGGCCGCCAGCGCCATCAGCCCCCCCACTATCGGCGAAGAATTGACCGAGCGTGAGCGGGAGCTCATGATTGTCATTGAGTCCCTCAAGGAGCGTGTCACGGCCTTGGAGGAGAAAGAAGCGGCTTCGGCACCCGCTGCGCTTACGGAGCGCGTGGATGCCCTGGAAACAACCGTCGAAGAGAAGAAAGATCCCGAACCGAACGACTTTCGGGTCTATTGGAAAGACGGACTTAACTTGGACACGGTGGATGAGACGACCAAACTGAAGATTGGCGTGCAAGTCCACAACGACTGGTTCTGGTACGACCAGGACCGCAGCCTTCAGCGTCAAGTGGATCTGGAAGACGGCGTGGAGTTTCGCCGTGGCCGGCTTTACATCTCCGGCAAAATCTACGACAACATCAATTTCAAGACCGAGTACGACTTCGCGGAGGGTGAATCGGCCTTCAAGGACGTCTATGTCGAGATGACCGGGATTCCCGCCATTCAAAATGTGCGCGTGGGTCATTTCAAAGAGCCCTTCAGCATGGAAGAGCTTACTAGCGACAACGACATCCCGATGATGGAACGCTCGCTGCCCAATATCTTCGCCCCGAGCCGAAATTCTGGCGCAATGGTGCACGGCGCTTTTCTGGGCGAAAAGAAGAAAGAACGCCTTACCGCGGCGGCGGGTGTATTCCATACCACGGATGACTTCGGCAACGACTCCAATGACGGGGGTTACAGTGGTTCGTTCCGCGTAACCGGTCTGCCCTGGTATGCCAATGAAGGCAAGCGTCTGGTGCACCTTGGCGCCGGGTACACCCACCGGAATCCGGACGACATGACGCGCATCCGTCAGCGCCCTGAAGCGCACGATGCGGACCGCTTCGTCGACACGGGTGAGTTTGAGGTCGAAAGCATCGACTCCTTCGCGCTGGAAGGGGCAATGCTCTATGGCCCGCTGACCCTTCAGGGCGAATACTTCTTCAATGACGTGGACACCCGCTACATGGGAGAACGCGATGTCGATGGTTACTACGTGCAGGCGATGTATATGCTGACGGGTGAAACCCGTCCCTACAAAAACGCCAGTGGCGTATTTGACCGCGTGAAACCCAAGAACAACTTCAAGTTGGGCGGCGACGATGCGGGTTGGGGTGCCTGGGAAGTGGCGCTCCGCTTCTCCAACATCGATCTGAACGACGGCAACACCAGCTTCCTTGACCGCGTGCTTGAACGCGAGAGCGCGTTTCACGGCGGCGAAGAAGATAACATTACGTTGGGCCTGAATTGGTATCTGAATCCGAACGTTCGGGTCATGTGGAATTACACCCACGCCGATCTGGACAGCCCGCTCTACGACGGCGATTTGAAAATCTTCCAGACCCGTTTCCAGTTGGCATTCTAAACCTGCGGCGGATCCGCGGGTTGTGACTGAAATCTCATACGAAAGGAAATTCCAATGCAGAAATTGTCTCGATTAGTTCTGGCGGGCGCAGCCCTGGCCATGAGCGGAACCTCGGCCTTCGCCGTGGAAGTGGACAAGGCGCTTCCCGCCTACGAGAAAGTGCAGGGTGTCGGTGGAAATCTGGACAGTATCGGTTCAGACACGCTGAATAACCTGATGACGTTCTGGGCGGAAGGTTTCCGTGAACTCTACCCCAACGTCCACATCCAGATTGAGGGCAAGGGATCCAGCACGGCGCCCCCCGCGCTCATCTCCGGCACGGCGCAACTCGGCCCCATGTCCCGCATGATGAAGTCCACGGAAATCGACGAATTCGAGAAGAAGTACGGTTACAAGCCGACGGCCATCGGTGTGGCCCTCGACTCCCTCGCGGTCTACGTGAACAAGGACAACCCTATCGAGTCCCTGACCTTGCCGCAGGTGGACGCGATTTTCTCGAAGACCCGTAGCGGCGGTCACCCCGCCGACATCAAGACGTGGGGTGAGCTGGAACTGAAAGACGCCTGGGCGGCACTTCCTCTCAGCGTTTACGGCCGTAACTCGGCCTCGGGCACCTACGCCTTCTTCAAGGAAACGGCCCTGTATAAGGGTGACTTCAAAGACACCGTCAAGGAGCAGCCCGGTTCGGCTTCGGTCGTGATGGGTGTTTCCGAAGACAAGCAGGGCATCGGCTACTCGGGTATCGGCTACAAGACCTCCGGTGTAAAGACGGTCGCGCTGGCGAAGACGGCCGACGGCAAAGCCTTCGAGCCCACCTACGAGAACGTGCTGAGCGGCGATTACCCCTTGGGCCGTATGCTGTATGTGTACATTGCCAAGGATCCGAAGCAGCCGCTTTCGCCGGTGACGGTGGAGTTCCTGAAGTACGTGCTTTCCAAGGCCGGCCAGGAAGTGGTGATCAAAGACGGTTACCTCCCCCTCCCCGCCAAGCTCGCGGAAAAGCAGACGGCCCTGCTTGACTGATGGTCGGAATATAGCTGAAGCTATAGTGAACCTGCCCTGTGCGCCATTCAACCGCAGGGCAGGTTCCTGCTTGTTTCCCAGCCTGTGGAGTTAATCCTTTGTTCTCCTCGAAAAGCCCGCACCGCCGGGCCAACATCATCGACCGAATCGCCACCGTCGTTATCACGTCGGGCGGCATCGCGATCATCGGCGCGGTCATCCTGATCCTCGTGCTGATATTTCAGGTGGCCTTCCCCCTCCTGAAGTCCCCCAGCGCCAGCGAAGTCGCGTCGCTCCCGATTCCCGCCACGCCGGGGCGGGCCGAAATCGCGGCGCTCTGCATGGACGAATACCTCGAAACCGCCGGGACGCTCGACCGAAACGGCCTGTTTCAGTTTTTCACCATCGCGGATGGCAAAGTGACCGCCGAACACCGGATCGCGGCGCCGGGCGATCCCGCTGCAACCATCCTGAACGCGGAACTCTTCGGTAACCTGCAATACAGTGTGCACTGGAGCAATCACGAGCTCACGCTGGTGAAAGTCGCCTTTGCCACCGACCACTCGGGCGATGGCGCGCGCGTGATTGTCCCTACGGTGCAGGAGGAAGGGAGCTTCACCGCGCCGGAGGGTGCCGTGCCCATCTACTCGGTTGGCCGCCTGGGTGAGGAAGATGCGCGGATTCGCGTGGACCAGACCGGCCCCGCTTCCCTGCTCGTGTCGCAGGTTGCGGTCGAGGCGGATTTCCTGGGCAACGAGACGGTCACCTCCGAGACGACGCCGCTCGCGGTGGAGGGCACCGAGATCCGCTCGGTCGCACTCGACTCGCTGGGCACGGGGCTCTACGCGGGCACCGCCAACGGGCGCATTCTCCGCTGGACCATTGGCGAACCCGGCGAAGTGAAACTTATGGACGATGTGGCCTTTGACGGTTCCGGTCTCCCGGTTGCCAATGTGGCCCTGGTCTTCGGAGATGTCTCTGTCGCGGCCGTCAATGAAGCGGGAACGTACAGCACCTGGTTTCCCGTGGAAAACGCGGCGGAGAGCACCCGGCCGCTGACGCGCATCCACACCCTGGAGCCCTCGGAGACCGGGACGCAAGCACTGTTGCAGTCGCGCCGCAACAAGATGATGCTGCGCGTTCTCGAAGACGGTACGATGAATTTTGACTATCCCACGAACGAGCGTCACCTGTTGAGTGTGCGTGCGGAGAAACCCCTCCGCCAGGTCGCGCTGAACACACGGGCGAACGGAATTGCGGGGCTGGACGAAAGCGGTATGCTCCATGTCTGGGCACTGGATGCGCCCCACCCCGAGATCAGCCTGGGAACGCTTTTAGGGAAAATCTGGTACGAAAACTATCCCCAGCCCGAATCGACCTGGCAATCTTCCGCCTCGTCGGACGACTTCGAGCCCAAGTTCAGTCTGGTGCCGCTGATCTTCGGCAGTTTCAAGGGCACGGTCTACGCCATGTTCTTTGCGGTGCCCCTGGCCCTCCTTGGCGCGATCTACACCAGCCAGTTCACGAGCCGAACGATGCAGAGCATCATCAAATCCACGCTGGAGATCATGGCGGCGGTCCCTTCGGTGGTGATCGGCTTTCTGATCGCGCTCTGGCTCGCGCCCATCGTGGAAACGAACGTGCTGGCCTTTATGTGCAGTGTGGTCCTCTTCCCCATCTGCTACATCCTCTTTGTGATGGCCTGCCAGCCGGTGCGCGAGACGACCCTGTTCAAGAAACTCGAGCGGGGCAATGAGTTCCTCGTCATGATCCCCGTGACGCTCCTTGCTGGCGTCTGCGCGTGGCAGCTTGGCGGCATCGTGGAATCGGCGCTGTTCACCGGCGATTTCAAGGCGTGGCTTTACACCCAGGGCGAGACGCGCTATGACCAGCGCAACTGCATCATCATCGCCTTCGGCCTCGGCTTCGCCGTGATCCCCATCATCTTCACGATCTCCGAAGACGCCCTGTCGAACATACCCGGCAGCCTCAAGGCGGCCTCCCAGGCCCTCGGTGCAACGCGCTGGCAGACGGTCTGGCGCGTAATCCTGCCCACAGCCAGCCCCGGCATCTTCGCCGGCATCATCATCGGCTTTGGACGCGCCGTGGGCGAGACGATGATCGTGCTGATGGCCACGGGCAACACCCCCATCCTGGACTGGAGCCCCTTCAACGGCATGCGCACCCTTTCGGCAAATATCGCCGTGGAAATCCCCGAAGCGCCCGTTGGCGGCACGCTCTACCGCGTGCTCTTTCTGTCCGCCGTGCTCCTCCTCCTGCTGACTTCTATCTTGAACACGATGGCCGAACTTATCCGGCAACACCTGAGAAATAAATATGGCCTCTCCCAATAACACAGCGCGCAAACGCGGATTCTGGTCCACCGGCGAGCCCTTCGTGTGGCTCACGGCCGGTGCCCTGTCCGTGACCATTCTTTCGATCGTCGTACTGATTCTGGTCGTCGCCCGCAACGGCCTCGGCGTGATGTGGCCCGCAACGGTTACGCGGTTCACGCAAACCGACGGTCAGATCGTCGTCGGCAATATTACCGGCCGGGACAAGGTCGGCGTAGACACACCCGCCCGCTATCAGGTCAAGACCGCCAATCGCGATCTCTACGGCCTGGATTTCCGCTGGCTGCCGGAGGACACCATCGCCAAGACCGATCATCCTGAAGAAGTGGTGATGGTGGAGCGCCGGGAGTGGGGAAACTTCTGTGGATTCCTGAAGTCCCTGCCGGAAAGCGGCGGGGCGGCGGACTGGGCCTCCTTCCAGACCGCGCTGGCCGAGGTCCAGGTTCAGAAAGATGCGCTGGAGGAGTTCGCGGTGCAGATGAGCGCGCTGAACCAACAGTTGCTGAGCTACAAAGACGAACTATCGAAACTCGTCTACGCGAAAGCTCCGCTGGAAGCACAGCAGGAACTGAGCAATCAGATCAGCGCGGTGGAGGGCGAGTTCGAAGGCCTCCTGGCCCAGCAGACCAGCGCAAACGACAACGTCCGGTCGAAGACCGCCGTCTTCGCGGACGGAGCGGGCACGGAGCAGACGATTGTGCTGGCGGACATCGTGCGCGCCTACCAGCCGAATGCCATGGGCGCCATGGCCAAGTCCTCGTTTTATGTCGAAAAGCTGTGGGAGCTCATTTTCGACGAGCCCCGCGAGTCCAATACCGAAGGCGGCCTCTTCCCGGCAATCTTTGGCACAATCATCCTGATCTTCCTGATGAGTGTACTTTCCTTCCCGCTGGGCGTGATTGCGGGCGTCTACCTTCGGCTCTACGCCAAGAATGGCCCCCTGCTCTATGTCGTTCGCATTGCGGTGAACAATCTGGCGGGCATCCCTTCTATTGTCTATGGCATTTTCGGACTGGGCTTCTTTGTCTATGGCATCGGCGGCTCGATTGATTCGCTGTTTTATCCGCATCGGCTGCCGACGCCCACCTTTGGCACGGGCGGCATCCTGTGGGCGAGCCTGACGCTCGGCCTGCTGACGGTGCCCGTCGTGATCGTGGCCACGGAAGAGGGGCTGGGTGCCATACCGAGAAGCATGCGCGAGGGCTCCTACGCACTGGGAGCAACACGCTTCCAGACGCTGGTCAGGGTTTTGCTCCCCATGGCCGCGCCCGGCATCATGACGGGTTTTATTCTGGCCATGGCCCGGGCCGCTGGCGAAGTGGCGCCGCTGATGATCACGGGCGTGGTCAAGCTTGCGCCGACCCTGCCGGTGGATGGCAATTTCCCCTACGTCCATCTGGAGCGGAAGTTCATGCATCTGGGCTTTCACATTTTCGATATCGGGTTTCAATCGCCGAATGTGGAAGCCGCCAAGCCCATGGTCTTTGTGACCACCCTCCTGCTCGTGCTCATCGTGATGATCATGAGCAGCGTCGCCATTTATCTTCGCAACCAGATTCGCAAACGCCACAGTGTGACGCACCTGTAGGTGGATGCGTTTGGAGAGATCCCATGACTGGTAGTACTATACTCGGAATGAAACCCTCAGGAACGAACAACATGGAAGCTACTAATTCCCCGTCGACCGAAGCCTCGCCCCACGTGCGGCCCCTGGCCACGGTCCGGGAGCGGGAAGCGCCGGCCTCCGATCACACCAAGATCGAGATTCAGAATCTGAGTTTCTTCTACGGCGAAACGAAGGCCCTCTCCAACATCAACATGAAGATTCCGGAGAATCAGGTCACCGCGCTTATCGGACCGTCCGGCTGTGGCAAATCGACGTTGCTGCGGAACTTTAACCGCATGAACGACATTATTCAGGGTACGCGTGTTGAAGGTCAGATCCTGATCAACGGCGAGGATATCTACCGGAAGGGCCTCTATGTCGACGAGCTGCGCAAGCACGTGGGCATGGTGTTCCAGAAGCCGAACCCCTTTCCGAAGACGATTTACGAGAATGTGGCCTATGGCCCCCGAATTCACGGCACGAACAAGCAGCGCGACCTGGACCCCATCGTCGAGCAGAGCCTGATACGGGCCGCGCTCTGGGACGAGGTCAAAGACCGGCTCCACGCCAGCGCCATGACCCTTTCGGGCGGGCAGCAGCAGCGTCTCTGCATCGCCCGCGCCCTGGCGGTCGGGCCCGACATCCTGCTGATGGACGAGCCGACATCCGCGCTGGATCCGAAGTCCACCGCGCGCATTGAAGACCTTATCGACGAGTTGCGGGGCGATTACACCATCGTGATCGTCACCCACAACATGCAGCAGGCATCGCGCATCTCGGATCGCACCGGCTTCATGTATGAGGGCGTCCTCATCGAGTATGGCGCAACGAACAAGATTTTCCTGTCTCCGGACAAGAAGCAGACCGAAGACTACATCACCGGTCGCTTCGGATGAGCCCGGCGAAGCAATAAACGGCCACACCCGGCCACAAGGAGCCTTGAACCCTGGCGTCGCCAGGCGAGGAGTTGAGCAAACACCATGCCCATTCACATCCAGCGTGCCATTGACATCCTGAACCAGAAGATCCTCCTCCTCGGCACGCGCGTGGAAGAGAACGTCCGCCTCGCGGTAAACGCCATCGAGCAGCGCGATTCGGCCATGGCCGCGCGGGTGATCGACAACGATGACGAAATCGACAATATGGAGGTGGACGTGGAGGAGGAGTGCCTGAAGATGCTGGCGCTCTATCAACCCGTGGCCACCGACCTGCGGCTAATCGTTGCCGCGCTCAAGATTAACAACGATCTGGAGCGGGTGGGCGATCTGGCGGTGAACATCGCGGAGCGCGCCCTTTTCCTCGCCACGCAGAAGCCCGTCGAAATCGCCTTTGACTTCCGCCTGATGGGTGAGAAGACCCAGGCCATGCTTGCCAAGAGCCTGGATGCACTGGTCCGCGCGGACACGGCCCTGGCCCGCCAGGTGTGCAAGAGCGACGATGAAGTCGACGCGATGAACCGTAAGGTCTACCTCCGCGTGCAGGACGCGATTCGCAAGAGTCCCGAAGACCTGGAGTCCCTCATTCATCTGCTGAGCGTGAGCCGGCACCTGGAGCGCATCGCCGATCTCGCCACCAACGTTGCGGAGGACGTCATCTACATGGCCGAAGGCGAGATTGTCCGCCACCACGTGGAAGACTACATTGCAATGCAGGAATCTCCCCGACGCTGATCGCCTTCGAAGGCATTGCGGCGCACCAACGTCCGGGTGCGCCGCTTTTTTTGTTCTCCGGTTGAACCGGATCGCGGGATCCCCCATAATGGCCCCATGCGACCGGGGAATCTTCCCTGGCCGTCGCCGTAGTAGTGGTTAGGAACGCCTTCATGAAGCGCACGGGTTTCACCCTTATCGAGCTGCTGGTGGTCATCGCGATCATTGGGATTCTTGCGGCCATCCTGCTGCCCGCGCTGGCCCGCGCACGCGAGGCGGCCCGCAGGGCGAGTTGCCAGAACAACCTGAAGCAGTTCGGCTTGGTGTTCAAGATGTATGCTTCAGAATCGAAGGGGAAGTTTCCCCCACTCTCCCCCTATGGCAGCGTTCGTGCCGATACCCGATCCAGTCCCCTCTGGAGCGCGCCGCGCGCCGGGTCCATTTTCCCGGAGTACTTGAACGATATCGCTACGGCCCGCTGCCCTTCCGACAGCGGCGGGGATCCGGGCTGGCTGAGCGTGGCCGCGCGCGTGCCCGCGGATGGCGGAAGCTTCGATACGTGGAAGGCCAGTGCCGAGGCAGCGGGCGACAAAATATCCTACGACTACTACGCCACCGGGGAACTGGGCCGCTCGTACATTTACAAAGGCTACTTGATCAGCAACAACGCGGAGTTTTACGGTCTCTGGGGCGCTGCGGCGACCAACGCCATTTTGAGCACGACGGCGATACTCGGGCTGGGCAATGTTCACCTTAAGGACTACGATGGCGACTTGCCACTCGCGGGCAGCGCGCCGTGGCCGCCCTGGGTGCCGGCCGCGCCCCAGGCCCAGGGTTCCGCCGGGGGTAGCACGCTGCTGCGACTTCGGGAAGGGATCGAACGCTTCCTGATTACGGACATCAACAACGCGGGTGCAAGCGCCCAAGCCGAGAGCACGCTTCCGGTATTGTGGGACGCTTACGGCAGCGAAGAATACACAGACAACAGCAACGGCACGGTAAACTTCAATCACCTGCCGGGCGGCTGCAACGTGCTGTATATGGACGGGCACGTTGCTTTTGTGAAGTACCCCGGAGCCTTCCCAATCACGGATGACGATCAGGTCGTGAAGGAAAACAGTCACTACGGCCTGGGGTAAGGGAGCGAACTACACCCGCGCCAGCTCCAAGGGTTCCAGACCCAGCTTATTGAACAGCGCCTTGTCCCGATCTTCGCCCGGGTTCGGCGTGGTCAGCAATTTCTCGCCCGCGAAGATGGAGTTTGCACCGGCCAGAAAGCAGAGCGCCTGGGTCTCGTCGCTCATGGAGGTGCGGCCCGCGCTGAGGCGCACCATGGCACCCGGCATGGCAATACGCGCCGTGGCGATCATGCGGACCATGACAAGCGGGTCGACGGGTGCTTGGTCCGCGAGCGGGGTGCCCTCGACGGCGACCAGCGCATTGATCGGCACGCTTTCAGGGTGAGGATTGTGCCCCGCAAGCACGGCCAGCATGGCAATACGGTCCTTCACCGTCTCCCCCATGCCCACGATGCCGCCGGAGCACACCGTCACGCCCGCCTTGCGGATATTCTGGATGGTGTTCAAGCGGTCGTCATAGGTGCGGGTGGAGATGATTTCTTTGTAAAAATCGGGACCGGAATCGAGGTTGTGGTTGTAGGCATCCAGGCCGGCCTCGGCAAGGCGACGGGCCTGATCTTCATTCACCATGCCCAGCGTACAGCAGGCTTCCATACCCAGCGCCTTGACACCACGGACCATGTCGAGCACGCGGTCGAACTGCTCGCCATCGCGGACTTCGCGCCAGGCCGCGCCCATGCAGAAGCGGGTCGAGCCGTTGGCCCGGGCCGCGCGTGCGGCTTCCAACGCTCCCTCCACGTCGATTAGCGGCTCCTTGTCGAGCCCCGTGTTGTGGTGGGCGCTCTGGGGGCAGTAGGAACAGTCTTCCGGGCACGCGCCGGTCTTGATGCTCAGCAAAGTGCACTGTTGCACCTTGTTCGGATCGTGATATTGGCGATGCACCGTCTGCGCCTGAAACACCAGCTCCGTCAGGGGAAGATTGTAGATCGCGTCCAACTCGGCTTCGGTCCAGTCGTAACGAAGCGCGCCAAAGGAATTTACCGATTCGGCCATGGGATATAAAAACTCCAGGTGGGGATATAACATCTCGAAAATGAGCCGATAGGATACCACAAAGCGGCGCTCAGGCGCCTCTTGATGAACAGACCGATCTGACTGATCTGACGAATCGAGCAGATCGGTCGGATCCGTCTGATCGGTCCGATTCCCCATTCAACCCTCGCCAATCGCCGCCTCCAGAATCCCAATCATCGCGCCCAGCTCCGACTCCGTCGCCGTCAGCGGCGGCCACAAGTACAGCACCGCGCCCAACGGGCGAATATAAAGCCCGAGCTCGCTCGCGCGCGCGACGATGGCCCGCGCCTTTACCGCGCCGCCCGCCGCTTCGGAAATAGCGCACATGCCGATGAGACCGAGGCTCTTCTGATAGGCCACGGAGGGCAACTTCCCGATGCGCTTCATACCTTCGGCAAGCTGGGCGTAGCGCGGCCCACAGTGCTCAATGAGATTCAGCTCCGCCATCACGTCCAACGCGGCCAGGGCCGCCGCCGAGGTGATCGGATTGCCGCAGAAGGTGTGCCCATCGTAAAACACCCGTGGCGTCTCGTCGGGTCGGCGGAAAGCGTTGAAAATTCGGTCGGTGGCGATGGCCACGCTCATGGGCAGGTGACCCGCCGTGAGCGCCTTGCCGAGACAGAGGATGTCGGGCACGATATCCGCCACGTCACACGCAAACATGCGCCCCGTACGCCCAAAACCCACCGCCACCTCGTCCGCGATGAGCAACACCTCATACGCATCGCAAAGTTCACGAAGCTTGCGCAGGTAGCTCGCCGGATAAATGCGGATGCCGGCGGAGCCGAGGCAGAGTGGCTCGACGACCACCGCCGCTAATTCTTCGTGGTGAGCGCGTACCATCCGCTCCATCTCGGCGAAGGCCTCGTCCGCGACGCGCTCTTCCTCGGGATCGCCGGAGTCACAGGGTGCAAAAGGCGTGGGCGCTATCAGGGCGTGGGTCACCAGCGCGCCGTAGGGCGCTTGAAACCAGGACGTGAAGCCGACGCCCATCGCGCCAATGGTGTCGCCGTGGTAGGCATCCTGCAAGCCCACAAAGCGCGTCTTCTCCGGCTTGCCTTGATAGATCCAGTACTGCGCCGCCATTTTCAACGCCGCCTCCACCGCGCTTGAACCGTCCGAGGCGAAGTAACAGTAGTTCAGGTCACCCGGCGCAAGGGCGGCCAACCGCGCGGCAAGCTGCACCGCCGGGGCATTGGCCTGCATCGCAAAAACATGATGTTGCAACACCGCCGCCTGCGCCTGAATCGCCGCCACGACCTTGGGGTGACTGTGCCCCAGCGCAACGGCCCACCACGAGGCAATCCCGTCGTAGAGCTTGCGGCCATCCGCCGTATAGAGATAGACGCCCTCCGCACGCTCGATGCAGGTATAGGGCACTGATTCATAGCTGACCGCGTCCGTGTAAGGATGCCAGGAATGGCGGTGATCAAGAGTTTTGAGTTCTGAAAGGTTCATATACTGTCCCGACTTGTTTACGCTACGTTGACAAGCTTGCGATGCCCACGACGTTGCTATTCGGGCGAGAAATAGGAAGCAATCATCGCCAGACCCGGCACACTCGCATCAAATCGATCCCAGGCGGCCTCCCCACTCAGATCACCCAGCCATGGGACGTTGCCCAGCACTTCCACCGCGCCGAACTGCGCCACGGCATCGGGATTGTCGCGCCCGATAAAGTCTTCGCCCTCGCCCGGGGCCGTGGCGTTAAAGATCACCCCCGCAATCGGCACCTCGGCCTCGCGCAGGGTTTCGAGGGTCAACAGGCAATGACTGATGGTGCCCAGACCGATGTGGGCCACGAGAAGTACCGGTGCGCCAAACTGGATGACGAGGCCCAACTGCGTTTCTTCCTCGTTCAGCGGCGTCATCAGTCCGCCCGCGCCCTCAATGAGTACCCCCTGGTGCGCGACGGCCAATTGCTCCCCGCAGGATTGGCAGTGGTCCAGATTTACATAGTGCCCGGCCAATCGCCCTGCGAGATGGGGCGAGCATGCGGGCTCGTACACATAGGGGCTCATCAGCGCCCGTTCTTCCGCCGAGATGTTCAGGCCCGACACCGCAAGATGAAAATCCAGGTCGGGTGCCGTCAGACCATCGGCCCCGTGAAGCCCACCCGTCTGCACGGGCTTCATGGAAACTACGTCGAGGCCCAGTTTGTGGAGGTGGCGCAAAATACCCGCCGTCACCAGTGTCTTGCCGACGCCCGTGTTGGTGCCTGCTACAAAAAGTCCGTTGCGCACGTGTGCGTGCTCCTGTCGTTGCTTTGTTCGCGTGCTGCTCTGAAAGTGATCCAGCGGCAGAACCAGAACGTAGAGTTGGTCTTTGCGAGTCCGAGTCTTACCCCCCTGGCCCCCCGCAAGCGGGGGGAACCCTACTCTCCAAAGTGAACCTCTTGGTCCCCCCCGCTTGCGGGGGGGTAGGGGGGGGGAGCCCAACCAAAGTCTTGTCCTTTATGAGTGAAGCGAAGCGTCATGAACAACTTTTCCATCCCCCGCCAACACCCGCGCTACTAGCGCCGCCGCTTCGCGCAAGTCCTCTTCCCCATGACCCAGCGTGACCGAAAACCGCAGACGCGCCGTGCCTTCGGGCACCGTGGGCGGACGAATTGCCGTAACAATTAATCCTTCCGTAAGCAGCGCCTCGGAAAGGTCTACCGCGCGCTGGTTGTCCCCCACCATGATGGGGACGATCTGGGTGGCGCTGCGCACGATGGGCACACCGCGCACCGCAAGCTGCTCCTGAAAGTACGCGGACCGATCCAGCAAGGCCCGGCCCATCGACGGCTCTGCTTCGATCAACCTAATCGCCGCCAGGCCCGCCGCCGCGTTCATCGGCGTAAGGCCCGTGCTGTAGATAAAACTCCGCGCCTTGTTAATCAATAAATCGCGAAATACCGCGCCGCCCGCCGCAAAGGCACCGCCGGAACCCAGGGACTTGCCAAGTGTCCCGGTGACCAGGTCCGGTCGTACACCGAGGTCCTTACACACCCCGCCGCCTTCACCCCAGATACCCACGGCGTGGGCTTCATCCACCACGAACACGGCATCGTGTTGCCGGGCCAGCGCCGACAACTCGGCCACGGGAGCCAGATCGCCATCCATGCTGAACACCGAATCCGTCACGACAATCCTGCGGCCAGTCGACGGCGCGGCGGCGAGCAGTTCCGCAAGATGCCCTGTGTCGTTGTGGCAATAGACCTGGATCGCAGCGCGGGAAAGTCGAGCCCCGTCGATGATACTCGCATGGTTCAACGCGTCCGAAAAAATCGTGTCGCCCCGGCCCGCCAGCGCAGAGAGAACGCCCACATTCGTCTGGTAGCCACTGGGGAAGACCAGCGCCGCCTCCTGGCCGCAGAGGGTCGCGATGGACTGTTCCAGTGCCTCGTGGATGCCAAGATTTCCCGACATCAGCCGCGATGCCGTGGCCCCGCAGGCATGACTATCGAGGACCTCCCGCACCGCAGCCTTCAGCGCCGGGTGATTCGCGAGATCCAGGTAATCATTCGACGAAAAGTTAAGATAGCGTCGGCCATTATGCTGAAATACTCCGCCCGCGCCCTGCCATTGACGCAGAAAGCGCCAGCGCCGGTCATCGCGGATGGACTGTAAATCAGCCTCGTAAGAGTGGGGCGTCATACACCCAACTCGCCGAAGAGCGATGCATCGTGACATGGCATCGCGTACAAGCCTTGGTCGGATACCACGTTGTTTTCTAAAGTCATTCTGCCCATCCAATTCCGGCACTTTCAAACAAGAGTACACGTGGTTGCGCTATCCGCCCCAGTTCTTCTTCATCCGTGTTATCCGTGCAATCCGTGGTAAAAAAATCTATCACCCACGCATATTTCAAAGAGAAAGTATGGATTCTGGAAAGCACAAGCCCCGTTCCTTTATTATCACGCGTAACGTCACGCCAAATCCACAACCGCGGAGTGGAACCTACATGAAGCTGAATCCTGAAATCTTTCGAGAATATGACATCCGGGGCATCGCCGGGAAAGACCTCGATGCGAGCACCTACGAAACCCTGGGCAAGGCCTATGCCGCCTACATGCGCGGCAAACGCCAGTACAATACCGTCGTCGTCGGCCGCGACGGCCGCCTCACGGGCAAGGAGTACGCCGCGGCCTTGATCGACGGGCTCACCGCCTGCGGTTTCAACGTCATCGACATCGGCGAAGTGCCCAGCCCCGTGCTCTACTTCGCCCTCAACAACCTCAAGGTGGACGGCGGCCTCATGCTCACGGCCAGCCACAATCCGAAAGAGTACAACGGGCTCAAGGTCGGCGTCGGCAAGACCACGATCTACGGCGACGAAATCCAGAAGCTCCGCAAGATCGCGGAAGCGGGCGTCTTCCCCGAGGTGAAGAAGACGACCACAATCACGCGCATGGACCTCGTGCCCAAATATGTGGCCCGCATCCTCAAGGGCATCACGCTGAAGCGCAAGCTCAAGGTCGTGGTCGACGCGGCCAACGGCGTGGGCGGCGTGGTTGCCGTGCCGCTCTATGAGAAGCTCGGCTGCGAAGTCATTCCGCTCTTCTGCGAAGTGGACGGCAACTTCCCCAATCACCACGCCGACCCCACGAAGGAAGCGAACCTTCAAGACATCATCAAGGCCGTGAAGAAGCACGGCGCCGACGTGGGCATCGCCTTCGACGGCGACGTGGATCGCCTCGGCGGCTGCGACGAACTGGGCAACCCCCTCTGGGGCGACCGCTTGGTCGCGGTCTTCGCCGAGAACATTCTGAAGGATAAACCCGGCTCCACGATCATCGGCGAAGTGAAGTGCAGCCGCAGCATGTACGCCCACATCGAGAAGAAGGGCGGCAAGGGCATCATGTGGCGCACCGGCCACTCCCACCTCAAGGCGGCGCTGAAGGAATTCCACGCGCAACTAGCGGGCGAAATGAGCGGCCACATTTTCTTCAAGCACCGCTGGTACGGCTTCGACGACGCTATCTACTCCGGCGCGCGCCTCCTGGAGATCGTGGCGGGCGGACGCAAGCCCCTCAGCGCCCACTTCAAGAACATCCCCGTGCTCCCCATCACGCCGGAGCTGGAATACGACTGCGCGGACGCGATCAAGTTTGATGTGATCGCGAAGGCCCGCGACTACTTCCAGAAGGACCTCGGCCTCAACGTCGTCACCATCGACGGCGCCCGCATCGAGTTCAAAGACGGCTGGGGCCTCCTCCGCGCCTCCAACACCAGCCCCAAGCTGGTCGTCCGCGTGGAAGCCGACACCGACAAGCGCAAGAATGAGATCCTGAAGATGATCGAGGACAAACTGGCCGACCTCGGCGTTTCATTGAACAAGCACTGAGTCTCCGAGACTAAACCTTTCCGGGGCTGCCCGCAACGCGCGGCAGCCCCGCTTTTCTTTCATTGCCCCCCTCAGAAACGCGGGGTCGCCCGTTCGTGAATCGCCCGGAAAAAGTCGCCCGCGACACTGCCCGACCTCTACAATGGACGTGGCACGTCGACTCCCCAGCCTCAATCCAGAAGGATGAACGATATGACTTCACGTCTCTACCCGGTCTTCCGCACCGCCATGTTCACCGCGAGCGCCCTGTCTATCCTCCTGACCCTGTCCGGCTGCCCGACCGATCCCATCGACGGCAGCGAAACCACGCTCACCATCCAGAACCAGTTCTCTCAATTCAACATTACCAACATCCGCATGATCGGCCCCGATGACAGCCTTCCGAGCGACAACATACTCGCGGGCGCTGTGCCCAACGGAACCGGCGTCGAGATTGTCCTGACCGCCCCGGACCGCGAAACCAACCCCGACGGCGTCGCCTGGACCGTGCTTGTGGGCGGACAACTTCAATTGCGCGTGAAACAGAACACCCCCAACGAAATCCGCCCCGCCCTCAATGCCGACTTCAATGACCTCGATGTGGACAACAACGACGCGTTGAGCCTGGCGGAAGTACAATCCGGATTTCCCGAATTCACCCAGTTCGAGCTGGACACCTTCGACCTGAACAACAGCGGCGCGATTGAACTCAGCGAGACCGGTGCCCTCCTGCGCTTCGCCACCGCCTCCTTCACCTGCGTCCACGAAAGCGATCAACTCGTTTGGACCTTCGATGGCGACTCACTCGAAGACGTCTGCGCCGACGCCCCGTGAGCCCACCACGGAGCCGCAGCAAGAAATGACTACGGCGCGACGTGAGCGGCGCCCTGCAAACAAACCACCCGATCACCCCACTCGGGATTCAGCCCGGGAAAGAAGCCCCAGCAATGGAAAAAAAGATGATCAGCTTCAAGCTCAAAGAAGAGCTCGCTGAAGACGCCCGGCAGGAAATCGAAGGGCTCCTCGCCAAGCGACTCAAAGCCACCATCGCCAGGGACAAGACCAAAGGCAACAAAGGCCGATGGGTCCTGAAGCTGAAAAAGCCCGAAGAGTTGACCGTGGAAGCTCTCGAACAGATCTTCAAGAAAGCCGGCGTCAAGAAAATCCTGCGCGACGTCAGCATCGGAGACGACAACGACGACGACTGAGGCCCGACCAATCCCATAAAACCAGAAAGCCCGCGCGCCATACAACGGCACACGGGCTTGAATCAATCAAAAAATGGCGCGCCCGACAGGATTCGAACCTGTGGCCTCTTGCTCCGGAGGCAAGCGCTCTATCCAGCTGAGCTACGGGCGCGTATGAGGCCGTATAGTACCATGGCCCGCGATGGGATGTCTAGCAAATGACGAAAAACACGTCGCCTTTCGCTTGCCGCTATCACTCTTCCATCACTCCAGCAGCGCCTCCAGCAAGGCATCCAGGGGCACGGTTGCGATGGCGGTGGCTTTGTCGCTCATCGCGTAGGGCAAGATGAGTTGGCCGCCGTGAATCAGGGACCCGCAACTGTAGACGACGTTGGGGACGTAGCCGTCGCGCTCGCTGCCTTCGGGGGAAAGCAGGGGCTCGCGGAGTCGTCCGATTACCTTGGTCGGGTCGTTCAAGTCGAGGAGGGCCGCGCCGATGCAGTATTTTCGCATAGGGCCGACGCCGTGGGTGATGAGCAGCCAGCCTGCCTCGGTTTCTATGGGTGAGCCGCAGTTTCCGAGCTTGACGGAGTCCCAGGCTTCGGCGGGCCGGAGCAGGATATGTGGATCGCTCCAGTAGTGGGGGTTGTCGGAGAACATCACGTAGAGGTTCTCGTCGTCGTGCCGCGAGAGCATGACGTAGCGCCCGTTGACACGTCGCGGAAAGAGCGCCATGCCTTTGTTCTGCGCGGCGCTGCCGTTCAGGGTGAGGATCCTGAAGTGAAGGAAATCCTCGGTCTCGATGAGTTGTGGAAGGATCGCGCGCCCGTTGTATGCCGTATAGGTGGCGTAGTACATCACGGCCCCGTCGTCTTCCGTGAATCGGACGAAGCGGGCGTCTTCTATACCGTTGCTCTCGTTGGTGGAAACGGGAAAGATGATGCGCTCGCTGAGGGCGAGTTGGGATGGGAAAAGCAGCTCGTAGTTGGAGTCGGCGAGCCACTGTACGCATTCCAGTGTGCGATCGAAATCGCCGGGGTTGGCCGGGGCTTCCTGACGTACACGAGCCACGGCGTTGGCGAGGTCGCTGCGGGTAAATTTCTCTTCGAGCGGCTCTAGAACCGCCGTGGCGGTATCGTTGTCGAAGCCCATCTCGTGTAATTTGATGGCAAAGATTTTTTTCCGATATCGGGGATTGGGAACGACGCCGGGCACGGTGACGAAGCGGGAAACCGGGTTGATGCCGATGTCGCCCGATGCGGCGATTACGCCCGTGCGAAACTCAATCGAGGAGATGTGTCCTTCGCCCGTGGCGCGGAGGCTCATGATGAAGCGCAGGCCGCCCTCGGCCAGACCGTCCTGATCGGGATGGGGCACGATGGAGGGGTTGAACAGGGCCGACGATTCCAGCGCGTACTCTCCCGAGAACAACGCGCCGATAAGCAACTGGCGCGCGTTTGAAAGGGGCCGCTGCGTGAGGATGAAGGGCTGCACTTTCGCGTAGTGCTCGCGCAGGGGCGTCTCGACGTCGATGTGGCGCGAATCGAAGCCCGCGTGCACCGCCTGGAGTTCCCGCTCGACTTCGTCTTCTTCGAGTGCGAGGGCGCGGCCGATGATCGCGGAGACGAGCGCGGGACTACCGGGAATGAAAGGGCGGATGATAACCCGCGCGCTTTCGGGTTGAAGCACGATGTTGTGGCGGCGGATGAAGAGCGCGCTCATAGGGGCGACGGCAGCGGATGGCCCGCGTAGTTCATTTCGGCCAGGGCGAGGTGGAATGCCAGGGAGGATTCGGCGCCCTGGTTCTCATTCACTCGGTCGTCGTGCAGTCCGTCGCAGCATCCGCCCGTGGTCGAATCGTAGAGGGAAAGGCCGAGGTCGTTGCGCCCGAGGAACCACTCGAAGGCGCGCTGGGCCTCCCTTGGCCAGGCTGGATCCTGTGTGGCGTGGTAGGCCTCAAGGCAGGCGGCCACCATGGCCTGGGCCTCCACGGGCTGCTGGTCGTAGTCGGCCCGGGCGCCATCGCGCACATAGAATCCATTGCTGCCGATGGGCCGGAAGTGGCCCGCCTGCGTTTTCTGGATCGAGGCGAGCCAGCGGAGCGATTTCAATCCGATTTCCAGCGCCTCGGGATTGGGCGTCCAGCGGCCGCTCATAATCAACGCCTGGCAGAGGCGTGCATTGTCATAGGTGGCGCTCGGCTCGAACCAGGGCCAGGTGTCGGTGGCGCAGTTTTTCCAAAGCCGGACGAGCAGGGCCGTTAGCACGTCCCGTGTCGATCTGGCCGCCACGCTGTCGGGGTATCCCCGCAGGTATTCGTGAATGCCGAGAAGCGTGAAGGCCCAGGCCCGGGGCGAAATAAACGTCTCCACCATGGAAAGGCTGCGCTCGAAAAGTTGCGCGGAGAGCCTGCGCCGACCGTCGTTTCGCGAACGTCCCGCGCCATTGCCCAGTGCCCAGAGGGCCCGGCCGTGGCTGTCTTCGCTGCCCGCCTCTTCCAGCCACTGCCTGCCGTGGCTCATGAAGTTGCGGAAGCGCCCGGTCTCGCGATTAACAGCGGCGGACAGGAAGGCCAGATAGCTCGTCGCGAGGCCGTCCAGATCCTGGCCGGGTGGCTTTCCTCCAAGTTCCTCCAGGAGATTACAGAGTATGAAGGCGCGCGCATTGTCATCGGTGCAGTAACCTTCGTGGAAGTCCGGCACATTGAAGTGGGCGTGTTGAAATATCCCGGTGCCATCACTCATGCGCACGATGTGGTCCAACCGCAACGGCGGCAGTTCGTAGGGGCGGCTGGCGAGGGTCCACCCCGCGAAGGCTGCGCGTGGCGTGGCGCTGCGATCAGCGCGAGCGTGCTGAAAGGATTCGAGGTACTGTTTGGCCACGGCGGGCCAGATCATCTCGCGCCCGAGTCGATAGGCCTCGTGACGCGTGCGTTCCATGCGTTCGGGATTATCCAAAAACTCGCAGACGCCTTTGGCGATGGCCGAAGCGTCCCGGAAGGGCACCAGGATGCCGCGCCCATCGGCGAGCAATTCCTGGGCGTGCCAGTAGGGTGTGGACACCACGGCCTTTCCCGCGCCGAATACGTAGGCGAGGGTGCCCGAGGTAATCTGGGCCTCGTCGAGATAGGGCGTCAGGTAGATATCCGTCGCGCCGATGAACTCGCCGAGATCCTCGATGGAGACAAAGCGGTTGTAAAAGATGACATAGTCTTTCATCCCGCGCTCTTCCGCAAGCCGTTCCAGGCTCAGGCGGTAGCGTTCGCCCTCCCGCGCCACGAGTTGGGGGTGCGTTGCGCCGAGGATCAGGTAGACCACGTTCGGGTGGTTTGCCACGATGGCAGGAAGAGCCTCAATGGCGTGCTCGATACCCTTACCGGGCCCGAGCAGGCCGAAGGTCAGCAGCACCGTGCGCCCTTCGACACCGAATTGTTCTTTGGAAAGTCGGGAGTCGGCGAAGGGCAGATCGGGGATGCCATGGTGTATCACATCGATCTTCTGATGGGGCACCCCATAGGTCTCCCGGAGAATCTCTGCGCCCCGCTGCGCCATCACCACAAGACGGTCGCTGCGCTGCACCAACTCCGCCATGACTTTGCGCTGCGCGGTATTCGGATCGCGCAACACGGTGTGAAGGGTGGTCACCACGGGCATGCGCACTTCTTTAAGGAGCGCGAGGAGGTGGCTGCCGGCGGGGCCGCCGTAGATGCCAAACTCGTGCTGCACGCAGAGCAAATCCGCATTGTTGAAGTTGAGGAAGTCGGCGGCCCTGCGGTAGGAGTCCAGATCCTTTTCCTGCAGTTCAAAGCGAACGCGCGGGGGATAGTGGTAGCGCTCCAGCCGGTCATTGACGGCACCGGCGTAGCACTGTGCCTCGGGGATTGCCCCGCTCACCGCCTCGCAGAGATCGTGGGTGAAGGTGGCGATTCCACACAGGCGCGGCAAAAAATTGCCAAGGAATGCGATGTTTTTGGGGAGGGCTGGGCTGGGTGAAATAGAACTTCTCCAATGCCGTTCGGAGTCTGCGGAGTTCATTCCCGCATCTCCATAATTCTAGGCATGGATTAAGAGTAACAGATATGACCTAGCCAAACGCGTATAGGGCGGGTCAAGTTTTGGTAAAGGTTTGGAAGAGAAGCGCGGAGTGAAACTACTGGGGTGTCGCGATAGCGGTTTTTTGCGACGTTATCGCCCGTTCAGACCCATTACGGCTGGGAAGCCGTTTCCGCCTTTCCAGGGCGCCGTGTTCAAGCGACGTTTCTCGACGCGATGGATTCTTCGATCGTCCGGAAGAGATGGGCCACTTCGAAGGGCTTGCGCAGCACCTGGCGCGTGGCGCCGCCGAAGGCGGCGACCTCTTCCACGTTGGCTGCGGCACCCACGAGCAGGATGACGGGCACTTCCGGGCGGCGCTTCTGGATTTCGTCCACCAGGGCCTGGGGCGCGTTTACCCCGGGCACGTTCCCATCCAGCATGACGAGATCGACCCGATGGGCGATCACTTCGGCAAGGGCCTCCAGACCATCCGAAGCCGTGCGCACGCGATAGCCGCGGCTGCGCAGCGCTTCCGCCAGCACTTCCCGCAACTCAGAATCGTTGTCCACAAGCAGCAGGCTTCCCTTACTGTCGAGGGCTACCCGAGAAGTGGGCGGCGTTGAAGGCTCCGCCGGAAACATCGGAGCGGGCGCTGCGGGAGCGGGCTGGGGGGCCGACTCCTGGCGCATATTCTCGTTGCGTGTGAGGATAGCCGCTTCCACCTCGGGGGCAAGGCGGGGCTGGGGCCGCCGGGACTCCATCCCACGCTCCACGGCCGGGTGCTGGGCTACCCCGACAGATTCCCCGCGGGGGCTATCGTCGGCGGCGGCGGGCACCGCTTTTTCCGCCGCGACGGGCAGAGTCAACGTGCAGGTCGTTCCCGAGCCTTCCTGGCTGTGAAGGGTAATTGTTCCCCGGTGGGCATCAACGATACCGTGGCACACGGCCAAGCCCATTCCCGTGCCTTCATTCCCGCTGTGGGTGGTGAAGAAGGGCTCAAAAACTTTGTCCATCACGTCGGCGGGTATTCCCTGGCCGGTGTCGATGAACTGAATGATTACTGCGGTGCGGTCCTGATTAGGCCGAATGCGGATGGTTAGTTTATCGCCCTGCCGGGCCATGGCCTGCTCGGCGTTTTTCAGAATGTTCTGGAATACCTGCTCCATCTGGAGACGGTCGAGCTGGACCGGGGGCAAGTCCGGTGCGTAGTCTTCGACCAATTGAATGCCTTCGTCTTCCAGGCGTTTCCTGGCACGGTCAACGGTGCCCTGCAACAACTGACTTACGCGGCTGGGCGTGAGTTGGGGCGGGTTGGGCCGGGCAAACTGGAGGAGATCGCGCAGGATACCGCTGGCGCGCTGGCTGTGCTCGATGATGACTTCGAGCGCGCGCTGATCTTCCGGGCGCTGCGCGCTGCCCAGCAGCAGTTGGGCCTTGCCGGAGATGACGGCGAGAGGGTTGTTAATTTCGTGGGCCGCGCCTGCCGCCATCTTGCCGACGCTGATCAGACGCTCGGTCTTGCGGTCATGGCGGTGGGTCAGCTCCTGCTTCCATACGGCGGCGGCGAGGGATTCCGCTTCCTCGTTGGCACCGCGTACGGCGTTACACCGGGCCAGCGCCGTGCCTGCGACTCGCATGAAGCGCATCAGGGAATTCAGGAAACTTTCGGAGAGTACGGGACCGCCCTGCCCGCTCTGGAAAATGAGCTGGCCCACGCTGCGGTTGCTGTGAAACAAGGGCAGCGCCATGAAGCCGTGGCGGTGGACCGCCGACGCCGGCACACGCCCGCTCGCGTCGCGGGGGCCGCCCAGGGCTGATATAAGTTCGTCGAGGGAGGCCGCGGCCAGGCCACCGCTCTCTTCGCGCAGCGGTACGACTTCAGGTGTCTCCGCCAGGCTGTGCCAGCGCAGGACCACTTGGGCCCCTGAGCGTTCTTCGGTCAGGTAGCACAGGCCCGCGGGGATGGCAAATGCCTGTCGGAGCGCTTCTATCAGGAGCGTAAGCTGGCCGGTCGTGGAAAGGCCGGGTTCCAAGCGTTCATAAAGGTTGCAAAGCGCCTCGTAGTACTCCCGCTCTTGTCGCAGGCGGCCCACATCCTCGCGCACATCGGATCGCGAGGCGGTTTCCCGGCGCGGCGCGGGTCGGACAGGCGCATCCAGCCGCTCTTCGGAGGAGCTGCGCAACATTTCAATCACGTCCACGCGTTCCAGGCCGAGGCGCATCCAGCGCTGCTCGTCCATCGCGGCCATGCGTTCCTGCGGGGGCGCTTCCAGCTCATCGCCGTGGGCGAGGAAATTGGCCAGCGCAACGATTTCGATCAGTTGCACGGGATAGGGTGTATTGTCGAGGGTTCCAGGCGGATGGTGGTGGAGCCAGATCGCGGCGACGAGCGTTGGCGGGAGTCCCCACCCTTCCGCGAGCCATTTGCCCGCCACGGTATGGTCCGCACCCAGTTCACGGCGTTCGGCCTCCAAAGCATAGAGGCCCTGCTGTCGGACCAGCTCCAGGGCGCGCGTGTACCCGCGAACCACGACGCGATCAAGCGCCGGCTTGCCGATATCATGAAGGAGGCCCGCCACATAGGCGAGGGCCTCGTAGCGGCTGTTAATTTTCCGTGCGATATTCCGCGCATAACGCGCGGTGGTAAAAGCGTGGGTCCAGAAGCCTTTAAGATCGATGCCGTGGCTGCGGTGCTCGTCAAAAAGACCGGGCGCGATATGGGCAAAGACTACTTCGCAAACGCGCGCGATTCCCAGACCAAGCATGTGGTCTTCAAGCGGCGCGTGGGCGCTGGCATGATTTTCATTGATGGACACGGTCCGCAGTGCGGCCGCCACCTCGTCATCAAAGGCCGCAATGGCTGCAAGCTCTTCCCAGTGAACCGAACCAGCGTCCAGAGACAGCAGAATCTCCCGTGCCAGGTGAGGCAGCACAGGTAGTTGCTGTAAGGAAGTTATCCTCTGTTTTACGTCCGTGTTCGTCATTTTCACCCGTAAGAGGTCGACGCCACATTCACGATTTGCCGTTCAATTCGCATCAATCTGGTCGAAGAACAGTCCCTCGGCCCTGTTCCATGGGAGTACTATATCATGTAGATCGAAGTTTGGACAAACACAACATATCCCGCTTCTCGGCAAAATCCGTACTGCGAGAGCCGCATCGGCTCCAAGGTCCTCTACTGATTCTACCGCACGATCCTAACGGATAGTAGCAATACTAACCGCCAAGGTGTCAAATTTCTGCCGCACGATCTTTTTGACTACTTCGCGAGGTCCTCATAGAGCCGCTGGCTCAGCACGACTTTCTCCGGTTCGTCCGACACGCGCCACGCATCCAGCAGCGTTTTGACCTGGGGCTGGCAGGGCCGCAGCCCCCAGTGGATTCGCTCGTACAATGGAGTATCTGAATGCGCTGCCGCCACTTCCAGGAGCCGTGTGATGATTTCTTCGTCCTTCGGCGAAATAGCAGAGAGCCCATAATATATCGCGTTGTGGCAAACCAGCTCTGCCTCGTCGCGGCTCAGCGCGAGCAGAATATCCACCGCCCTCGGGTGCGCATAGGTTGCGGCAAGGATCCAGCGCTCGCCAACCAATCGCGCCACCAGCGCCCGAACACCGGCGTCGGCGTCGGACGCACATGCCGCAAGACTGGCCAGCGCGCTTTCGGGCAGGATGAGGAGCACTTCATTCCGCAGGATAAAATCGAGGGCTTGCCTCCGTGATTCCGAAGAGCCCGAGGCAAGCTGCTCCAGAATCCTGGGAAGCGCGTCCCCGAGTATTTCTCTGGCTCGGGCCTGTCTTAAGTCACGAACCCAGTCGTGGGCCTTCAACTCCCGATTCCAGAGACGCCGGACGACCGTCACTTTTTCGCGGTCGATGTCCTCCGTGTGTTCGGCGTGGTCCTCCAGCACGGCCAGGGCTTCATCTCGCTGGTCGGCGATCGCCCACACAATCCGGCTGAGATCGTCGCCGTCTTCCGAGGCGATGCTGAATGCCGCCAGAGCCTGCAGCAGATTGGGGGACATCGGGCGCACGACGGACACCCCAAATCGAATCGCTGCGCTGCGGGCCGCTGCCGCCCCTTCCGGCTCGGAGTCGAGATCCAGCACGTGATACATGAGTTCCACCGCCTCCGCGTCTTGCGGGGACTGCCCCTCGATGAAGCGCCGGCCCAGCCAGCGAAGCAACTCCGCGCGATTGCCGTCGTAGTATCGTAATCCCTGGCGAACGGTTGCGAGCAGGCGGCTGGCTTCGAGCTCCTCCCGCGCCGGCGAGGCCCAGAGTGCGGCCAACGCTGCGCCGCCCTCGACACTGTCGGGGAAGAACCCCTCGTAATCCGGCGGCGCGTAGCCGTGTTCCGCGCACCAGGCAAGGCCCGCATCGCGGTCGGTCGCCGCCCGGGCTGTACCAGGGAGCAAAATGGAGAAGAGGAAGCAGAGGGCGGCCAGTCCTTGTGCTCGGCAATGTCGATGCATGGTTCCCTCCTTTGGCGCGGGGGCCAGGCCCGGCTAGAGCGCTATGGCCGCAACGATTCCCTGCACCAGTTGGTGAATCGCAAACTTGCAGGGCCAGAGCAGCAAAGAGCAAAGCAACCACGAAAGGCAGAAGCTCATGGCGCTTTCGATGCGGAGCGGATATCGCTCCGAAATCATCATCAGCTTTATCATGAGAGCCATCGTGGCGGCCAGTCCGACCAGGATGCGGTAGAGCATCATGAATACCATGAAATAGGTGGCGGCCAAAGTGACCAGTTCATTGAGGATGGTAAACACGACGGCCAGGTAGGCGACTGTAGGCCAGTTTTCCTCGATACCACCCTCGTAAGCGATGCGGGACCACGCCAGGGCGACGTAGAGAGTAATGCCCTGGCCCAGAGTGCTGACGGCAATGTTGACCACGCGCACCACCCAATACCAGGCGCTGGGCAGGTCGGAAGCCTTTTCCAGATCGGACACAAACACCATCGCCATCCACTTCTCCACGGGAAGCACGTTGATGACGATGAGCGTCACCACGGCGGCAATGGAGAGGGTGATGATCTCTTTCCGCTTTTTCTTTTCCTTTTCTTCCGCATCGGGGTGGGGCGGCTGGTGGACCTTGCGCGGCGGCGCGGGCCGGTAGAGTTCGCGCCGGAGCCAGTCTTCCGGCTTTATATAGTCCTTCTCGGCCTGGGTTTGACAGATATGACACACGATCCCCTCCGGCTGCCGGTGCATGTCCCAGGCGCCCCGAAAGGCCCGATCACATCGCGCGCAGCGGGCGGCTTCGTCCGGGGTGCGAACCGTCTCGCGGACGCGCCCCTCCCACGCGCGCTGTACCGGCGCGGGTGCCGGTTCGTCGGCGGCAGCCGAGGGACTTTCAAAGGCGTGGGTCGTGCTGAAATCCCTGCCGGTGTCGCCAGCGAGCGCTCCGACCACGGGGGTGAACTCTTCGGATTTATAATCACCGCCCCCCGAACGAAGAGGCTGGCCGCAGGCAAGGCAATAGGGTACCTCTCCGAATCCGATGCCGTCGATATTATTCCGCTGTCCGCAGGAACAGTTGATTGAACGCCCCATGATGGCTCTCACTGGTTGAATGCCCTGTTAAGCCCTTTTCTACGCCAATCCCGGTGCAAAACGCAAGCCCGATGCGCATATCCGGGTAAAATCAGGGGGGAACATTCATTCAAGCACATCTATTCGGAGAACGAGTCGTGGCAGAATCACTGGCGTCACTGGGCTTCCTGCCCTGCTTCCAATCGGCTATGGAGCGCCTTGGCTGGGCCCACCTGGAACCCGGCCGCGTGGTCGAAGCCCACCTGGAGAAATACCTCATTCGAACCGCCCAGGGGATCCACAAGGCGGATATCTCCGGAAAACTCCGATTTTCCCTCGAAGAACGCGCCGACTTCCCCACCGTGGGCGACTGGGTCGCTGTCGCCTTGTTGGATGACGGCACGGCGGTAGTCCACCAGCTTCTGCCGCGAAAGACGGCGCTGAGCCGGCGGGCCGCGGCCCATCAGTCGACCCGGCAGGTGATCGGCGCGAATATCGATGTCGCCCTCATTGTTCAGGCCGTGGAGCGGGATTTCAACCTGAATCGGCTCGAGCGCTATCTTGCAGCGGCCCAC
Organism: Candidatus Hydrogenedentales bacterium; assembly: GCA_942492815.1. Lineage (GTDB taxonomy): Bacteria > Hydrogenedentota > Hydrogenedentia > Hydrogenedentales > JAEUWI01 > JAEUWI01. The sequence goes on from OW818658.1 coordinate 3,607,745, forward strand.
GGCGGCGGCATCGAACCGGTGGTGGTCTTAAGCAAGTGCGACTTGATGTCTCCGGAAGAGGTGGAGGCCCAGACCGCGAGAATCGAGCTGCGACACCCCGGCCAGCGGGTACTCCACACGAGCAGCATGGAGGCGGGCGGACTGGAAGCGCTCAGGACTTTTCTGGAAGACGGCAAGACCTATTGCGTGCTCGGTTCCTCGGGCGTGGGCAAGTCCACCCTGATCAACGGGCTCCTCGGCGAGGACGTGCTGGATACGCAGGGGCTGAGCGACTGGAACCAGCGGGGCAAGCACACCACGACCCACCGCGCCCTGTTTCTTGTGCCGTCCGGCGGCATTCTCATCGACACGCCGGGGATGCGGGAGCTGGGGCTTGCCGATGGCGACGGAGGACTCGAAAGGACGTTCGCCGACATCATCGCGCTGGCGGAGAAGTGTCGTTTCAGCGACTGCAGCCACGGCGACGAACCGGGCTGTGCGGTGGTCGCCGCCCTTGAATCTGGGGAACTGGACCCGGAGAAGCTGGAGAACTACGAGAAAATTCGCCGAGAAACCGCGCACTATGAAGCTTCGGCCGCAGAGAAGCGCAAGAAAGACCGAAACTTCGGCAAGCTCGTCAAACGCATCAAAAAGGAGAAGTACGGGAAGCACTTTTGAGGCGCGCTAGATCAATTCGCGCTCAGCCTGCGGCTATTTCCCGGTCGGCTCTTCAGAAGGCGGCTCCTCGGAAGGCGGCTCTTCTGACGGCGGTTCTTCTGTCGGCGAATCAAATCCGTAGAGCGCCAGCAGATCGCCATGACGCTTCAAGGCGCTCGCGCTGGAGGAACCGTCCCTATGCCCGATCAACTGGGCGCTGGGCGCCCCGGCCCATATCTCCCCCGGTCCCACGTCTTTCTTGATGATACTGCGGGGCACAATGACGGCACCGTCGCCCATGGTGACCCCGGGCATGATATAGCTGTGGGCACCGATAAAGCAGTTCTTCCCGATGCGAATCGGGGAGGTCTGGTGCGGTGTCAGGCGCCAGTGAACATCCGTGCCGTGAAAGGTGTGGTTCATATCGCGAAGAACCGCGTAGGCCTCAACGCTGGTACCGTCTCCGATTTCCACGTACTCGTTGCCGGCGACCAGGACGTGGTCTCCCAGCGTAACATCATTGCCCAGCACGATTTTACCGAGCCGATGAGTACGGAGAAGGACGTTGTTGCCCAGGATGCAGCGATCACCGAGCTCCACATGGCCCTTTATCTCCAGATAGGTCGCCAGGAACTGGCAGTCCTTTCCCACCCGTTCAAAACGCTTCGCGAACTGCCGAGCCGCGCAATCTTTGCATAATTCCCATCCTGTAAAATCCTTCGCCCTCTATTTTACCCATCTGAACCGCCACGGCACAACGTTTGAAATAGAGCGGCACGTTGAACGGCGGATTCGCGGGGAAACACCGTAGTAAAACGATACACACGCCGCCCTTATCCACGCTATACCCACTTTTCACGTTGGGCGAAGCCGCAATTCCATAGGCCCCCAAGTTATTTAATACCAACCTCTAAGGTGCAAAAAGGACTGAAAGATCACAAAAAAATGGTGTACATTTTTGTACTTGCACAGTTACTGCATACGTGCTAGTATGTGGCTCAATATATAGCGTCGTATTGCCTCCGACTAATCTACATATTGTGTATGGCATTGTGCGCCTACGGGAAGGGCCTGGGATAAAACAGCGATCCATGGGTAGTCAAATCCACTTATATGCGCTTCCGGGATTGCCCATTCACGTGGACGATCTCATGCCGCAGCCCTTGCTGGCGCGGTGCAGTGGGACGCTTGTCGCCCAGGGCCATTCGGCGCTGATCATCGACGAGGGATCGGTGGACCGCCTCGACGCCGCATGTACGCCGACGCTGAAGCGTGCACTCGCCGAACACCTTGACCACCGCGAGAGCCGTCTGGAGGGCTGGACCGGCAGATTTTCGTCACGTGAACGCCATATGCGCCGTGCCCTGGACCATTTTCGTCGGCAGCGCGTGTCCCGCGTGGTGGCGGAGCACCATGCTCCCGCCCCGGAACTGGCCCTGATACAAATTCATCGTTCCAAAGATGTTGCCGATGCCCGCCTGCTGGCTCGAAAGCTCAAGGAGCGTCACAGCGGTCTCGTCGTGGCGGTCGCGGGAGATTTCGTTGAGCATTTTTCGCGCTTGCTCCTCAACGGAAGCGACGAGTTTGACGCGGCCTGCCTCGGCTCGCCGGAATCCGTGATCCCCGGCCTGGCGCGCAATCTCGACGAGCGAGAACAGTGGAGTAAAATCCCCGGGTTGCTTTTCCGGAATGGTGCCCGACTTGCGGAAGGCACGGGGAGCGCCCTCCGCATTGATCCGTGGTTCTCCTCCGCGGACTATCATCCGGCCCGATATCCCGGCCTGCTGGACGGCGGGAAGATCAAGCTCTTCACGCTGCCCCAGTCCACCGGCCACGCGCACCAGGGGCACTACCGCGGGAGCTCGCCCCCGCGGAAACGCGTGGTGCGCGAATGCCGCCAGATGCGTTCGGACCTGGAACAGTTGCATCGCCTTTACGGGGCCGAAATCTTCCATGTGAGCGGAAGCCATACGCCGGCCGAGATGGTGCAGGGCTTCGCTTCGGAGTGCCTTGGACTTCCCTTTTCCATTCGCTACAGCCGCGACGCCCACGTTCACGAACTGGGCGCGGATGCGGTTCAGGCCTTGAGTGTTTCGGGATGCGAGGCCGTGGGAGTCACGCTGCTGACGGGGAGCCAATGGACGCTGTCGGATTATTACGGCGAGAACTGGACGATCAGCGAAGCGGAAACGTGCCTGCGCCACATTCGCTCTCATGGGCTTTATCTCCACACGGAATTCACCTTTCCCTGCCCCGTGGACGACTATCATACCCGCGCGGAAACGTTCCGGGTTGTCCGGCGAAACCGGCCCGATGGGGTGCGTATCACGCTGCCGGCGCTGGTGCCCGGGAGCGCCTGGTTCCAGCATGCGAATGATTTCAATTTCACCGTATCCCTGAAGAAATTTGAGGCTTGGGTCTGCAATCCGCCCTTTGCCGCATGCCTTCGGGATGAGGCGGCCGGCCTGCCTTTCCAGATCGGCGCACTGCGGGCGAATGGCGTGGCGGGGCTCTGCGGCGAGGTGCTTGCGGAGCTGGAAGAACTGGAGGTGGCTCAGGTCACCGGTGCCGCCGTCGCACTGATGGCGCGGGTATCGGGATTCATGGGTCGGGAGTCCGAGTACACCCGCAAGCTGGAAGACTCGGCGCTCCGCCTGGATCTGAACCATCTGCGTGAATCCATCGAATTGTTCAATGTCCGGGCGACCGCGTCGATCAATACCATCGACCTGTTTCCAGCAGTTCCGGTAAAAAAAGTTGTGGGGAATTAGTGTGCTATGGAAATAAATGCGGTAGTTGTAACAGGCATGGGCGTACTTTCCTGCAACGGTATCGGGCGCGAAGCCTACTGGGACGCTATCGCGGCGGGCCGCTCGGGCATACGCAATATCAAGCGCTTTGACGCCTCGGATCTTCCCTGCCAGATCGCGGGGGAACTCTGGGACTTTAATCCCGAAGACTTCATGAAGAAGAGCGTGGTGCGCAACTGGAACCGCCACGTGCATCAGGCAATCGCCTCTTCGCGCCTGGCGGTACAGGATGCGGGCCTGAAGGCGGCGGGCTATGATCCCGAGCGGATCGGTGTGTCCATGGGCACCAGTATCGGCTCGCCGGACGAGGCCTACAAGGGCCATATGGAAGCCATGGAGACGGCGGGCTACAAGAAGATCAACAAGCTGGCCTCGTCGGCCTTTTCCGGGCACTCGGCGACGGTCCATGTGTCGATCGATATCGGCGTTCGTGGTCCGGCGATCACCATTGCCAGCGGCTGCGCCACGGGACTGGATGTTCTGAACTGGGGCTACAATCAGATACGCATGGGGTATGTTGACGCGGCGGTGGTCGGCGCGACGGAGTCCCCCATTTTCCCCCTGTCGATAGCTTCGGCCTGTTCGCTGGGCATTCTCTCGCGGCGTAACAACGATCCGGGCGGCGCGATGCGCCCCTACGATCGGCACCGGGACGGTATCGTGCTCAGCGAAGGCGCGTGTACGCTGGTGCTGGAGCGGGCGGACAAGGCGCGAGCCCGGGGGGCGCGCATCTTCGCGGAGGTGGCGGGCACGGGCTCGGCCGCCGAAGGCCAGAACCCCCTGGTGCTGGAGGCGGAGGGAAAAACGCTGGCCCGGGCGATCCAGTCGGCCATGACCACGGCCGGAATGGGGCGCAATGACATCGGCTGTATCCAGGCCCACGGCGTATCCCTCGAAATGTATGATCGCTGCGAGACGAACGCCTATAAGCGGGTTTTCGGCGAGCAGGCCTATCGGATCCCGGTCAGCGCGGTAAAATCGATGATCGGCCAGTCCTACTCCACGGGCGGGCTGATGGGGGTGGGCGCGGCCCTGATGACCCTGGAGCGCGGGATCCTTTCGCCGACGGTAAACCTCGAAGACCCGGATCCCGCCTGCGATCTCGATTTCGTTCCGCTGAAGTCGCGCCTGAACGATATAGACTCAGCCCTGGTAGTCTCGATCAGCTTTGGCGGGACCCACTGCGCCACCATACTGCGTAAGGTTGCCTGAGCGTGGCCGATGTTTCCACGATAGTAACTTCGACGCTGCTGATAACAGCCGCGGTGTCGAGCTGCATGCTCGGGCTTCTGGTCCTGGTTCGCAATCCGGAGCGGAACACCCATCGCTTTTTTGCCCTCCTGACCTTGAACCTCGCCCTGTGGTCGGCGGGCGTGTTCTTTATCGTTCACTCCCATACGGAGGAAACGGCGCGTAACTGGATCATGGTCACCTTTGCGGTGGCCAGCTTCCTCCCCGCCACCTTCTATCATTTCATCGGCTATTTCCCCGATCAGAAGTTCAAGGGGATGACGTGGTACCTGTACCTGCTCTATACCGCGGCCATCACCCTCACGGCGCTGGTGAATACCCGCTGGTATATTGTCACCCTGACCCCCTTCGACGACGCGCCGCCGCAGGCGACCTATGGCCGGGTCTTCGACGTCTACTCGATCATGATCGTGACGACGATGGCCCTGATGTTCGTGAACCTGTTCCGAAAACTCCGGCACAGCCAGGGCATACAGCGGCGTCAGATCGAACATGTTATCGCCTCCATCTTCGCCGGCGTGGGTCTGGCTTCCGCCACCAATGTGATCGCGCTGGCCCTGTTCGGCGTGGACAGCATGCAACAGTACGGGCCCTGCTTCATGGTGCTGATGATGGCGGGCCTCGCCTACTCGATGGTCCGCTACCACCTGCTGGACATCTGGTTCATTCTCTCCCGGACGACGGTGTATGCCTTTGTTACGGTCTTCGTCTTTATACTCTACTTCTCGGTCGTCACGCTGGTCCACGCCGTTTTCAGCCAGGCGGGCCGGGCCTACGACATTCTGAGCATCGCTCTGACCTCCATGGTGGTGGCGGTGGTTATTCAGCCCCTTCGCGAGCGTGCCCAGCTCCTGCTGGACCGGGTGATCCGGCACCGCCGCTATGACACGGAGGCTCTGAGCCAGCGCATCACACGCCTCGCCAACCAGTACGTGCAATTGGAGCACATCATGGAGCGCGTGTCGGCGGACCTGCGCCAGACGCTGGGCGTTACGGGCCTCAGCGTCCTGCTCGTCGAGAAGGGCAAAGACCCGCTGGTCTACACGGCGTACTCGACCAAAGAGGCTACCTCCGTTCCGGATGCCTCCGTGGAGTTCGTGCTGGAATTCGTCGCCAACAACCTGGAGCCGCTGATCCTGGAAGAACTGGAACATCGGTCGCCCATCCCCCAGACCGCACGCCTGGCCCGGAGCCTTCGGGCGCTTGGGGCGCAGGTCGTGATTCCGCTGGTTACGCAATCGGGCGTGCTCGGCCTGATCGTTCTGGAAGGGAAAGAGACCCACGATGTCTACACCTACGACGACTGGCGGGTCTTTTCCACGATAGCGGGACCGCTCGCGACGGCGATTGAAAACTCCCGCCTGTACGGCCAACTCGAAGAATTGAACGTACACCTGGAACTGATTCTCCGCAACATGCGCGGCACCGTAATCGCCGTGGACACGAATGGCGTGATCAAGACGATCAATCAGGAGGGCCGCTCGATGCTGGGCCCGGTCAGCCCCGGCATGTCCCTGGGCGTGCTGGATACCAAGGTGGCCCATCTGCTCCAGATGACGCTGGACAACAAGCGGGGCATCGTGGACGTGGAGACCAATATAATCAATGGCGTTGGCGAAGAGATGCCGGTGGCGATGTCCACCTCGTGCCTGGACATGCCGGGCCAGGGCATGAAGGGGGCGATGGTGCTGATTCACAACATGACCCAGATCAAACGGCTGGAATCCAACGTGCAGCGGGCGGACCGGCTCAATTCCATCGGCACAATGGCGGCGGGCATGGCGCACGAAATCAAGAACCCGCTTCAATCCATCAAGACCTTCACCCAGTTGCTGCTGGACCGTTACGACGATGCGGACTTTCGCAATACGTTCGCGGAAGTCGTTCCACCCGAAGTGGACCGCATCGACAGCATCGTCACGCGGTTGCTCCACTTCGCGCGACCTCAGCCGGTATCGTTCCGGCTTCACGACATACGCCAGATATTGACCAATGTTTTCGCGCTGGTGGAAAACCAGATGCGAAAAGACGGCGTGGCCCTGCACCTGGACATGCCGGAGAATGGCGTAGGTGTGATGGCCGACAACCAGCAGTTGCACCAGGTATTCCTCAATCTGGTCTTGAATGCGATCGAGTCCATGACGGACTCGCCAAACCCGATGATCGAAGTCAAAGTGAGCACGGGCCACGGGCGCCTTCAGCAGAAGGGCTCCGTGCTGCGCCACGACGTCCCCTGCGTCCGCACCGTCATCCGAGACCGGGGTTGCGGCATCTCCAGAGAGCACCTGAAGCAGTTGTTCACACCCTTCTTCACGACGAAGGCCGATGGCAGCGGGCTGGGGCTGTCGGTGGTGCATGGGATTATCACGGAACATCAGGGGGTCATTGACGTGAGCAGTACTCCGGGCGCCGGTTCATCTTTTACTGTAACTTTCCCGCTGGCGGGGAGCACCGAATCCATCGAAAGGGTCGGGCTATGAACGTGTTGCTGGTCATTGCCGAAGACAGGAGCGTATGGGAGGCGCTGCGCGCCTCGCTGCCGGAGGGGGACTTGATCCTGCACGAGCCCAGCGTGGCCACGGCGCGGCGCCGGATCGCTTCGGTGAATGTGGACGCCATATTTCTGGATGACACGTCACTCAGCGGGGAGAATCTCGTCGAAGCGGTGAAGGACATGGCGCCGGGCGTTCCCCTGGCGGTGCTCTCCAATCGGGAGGACCTGTTGACACAGGCGGCCCTTACCCGATCGGGCGCAAACGCCGTGCTCACGAAGCCTTTCTCCTGCGATTCGCTCCAGGAGGCCCTGGCCTCGCTGGTTCACACGACGGTCGTGGCAAGCGTGGTCCAGCCCCATCTCGACATACCGATCCACCAGCCTATTTTCCTGGGCCAGCACCAGATGGCCCTTCGCTGGATCAGCCGACTTACCGGCTGCAAGGATGACATGGATCGCCTGTCCCGACGCCTGATGGAAGCCACGGTCGATATATTTGACGCCACCCGCTGCTGCCTCCTGCTGGAAAAGGGCGGGCGTGTCTCCGTCGGCGCGTCTCACGGGCTCAACGATCACATCACCGGGCAACTCCGCCTTTCCTTCAGCGCGGGCCTCATGCACTGGTTTGACAGTCATGCGTGCCTCTTCGATGTTCACGCCATCCGCTCCTCGCCCCAGGCACTGAAGGAACTTCAGGTGCTCAACGGCATTCTGGCGGCACCGCTCATGCGGGACGGCCAGGTCTTCGGCGCGCTGGTCCTCGGCGAGAAGGCTTCGGGCCTCTCCTATGTGCAGGAGGAGCGTGAGCTCCTATCGCTCTTCGTGCGCTCCGTGGAAATCCTGTTCGAGGACATGTCCCCCTACCGGCGAATCGAGCATGAGACACCGTCGGTCATGGCGGGCGATCTTCCGGTCGGGCTGGTCTCCATTTCGGCGGATCGCAAGATCATGGCGCTGAACAAGCGGGCCGAAAGCCTGCTGCAGCTCTCGGCGGCGAAGGTGTTGGGTTTGAGCGTGCAGAAGCTCGGCTCCGCCTTTGCCGATGTCATCCTCCGGAGCATGGCGCGCAAGGAATCACGGTTCAACGAAGTCATTCAAGATCCGGTTTCCAAGGGGCAGCTTTCGCTCAATGTGGCGCCGGACCCCCACGGCGGCGCAACGGTCGTATTTCAGGCCCATGCCGAAGATCGGGTTTCCCAGGAAGAGATCGCCTACAGCCCCTTCTGGGAATACCTGTCCACCCGGGTCGCGCAGGAGATCAAGAACCCGATGGTGGCAATTAACACCTTTGCCCAGCTCCTCCCGCGCAAGTATGAGTCCGAAGACTTCCGGGACGCCTTCAGCCGGGTGGTCCAGCAGGAGGTGGAGCGTATCAACCGGGTGGTCGAGACCCTCTTCGAGTTTGCGCGGAACCCCAACCTGCGCCTGCAGCAGTGCGACATCAATGAGACTGTCCGGTCGGTATTGAGTTCCTTCGAGACTGAGCTGGCGAATCGCTCCATCAAGTTGGCGCAAAACTACGACCCGGATCTGGATGAAACGGACATGGATCCCGTCTTCTTCTCACAGGCCCTCCACAATGTGGTGCAGAACTCCATCGAGGCGGTGCCTCCGGGTGGTACAATACAGGTCAGTACGGCACGCAAGGATAATTCGATCGAGATTCGGATTTCGGATTCCGGCCCCGGCGTGCCCAAGGAAGAGACCGATCGCATTTTCCTACCGTTCTACAGCACGAAGGAACACGGGATGGGTCTCGGATTGACCATCGCCAATCGCATCCTCCACCAGCATCAGGGCGCCATTCGGTGGGTCACTGATGAAAAGGACGGCAACTATTTTGCCCTTCAGATACCGACAACGGAGCTGAGCCATGCAGACCATTCTGGCGATTGATGATGAACTGAGCATCCGGGAATCCTACCGGATGATTCTTGGCGATGCCTACCGGGTGTACCTGGCGGAAGATGGCGCAACCGGCCTGAATATTCTGTCGGAAAAGCACGTTGACTTGATCCTGCTGGACTTGACCATGCCCGGAATGAGCGGGATGGATTTTCTGGAACGGCTGGATGAACGGGGCGAAATGGTGCCGGTGCTCATCGTGACAGGCTCGAACACGGTGGATATTGCCGTGAAGGCCATGAAAAAGGGCGCACGAGAGTTTGTCATCAAGCCTTTTGACGTGGACGATCTGATGACGCTGGTGGAGCGGACGCTGGAGGAACTTCGCGAAAAGCGCGAGCTCTCCACACTGCGCGAGCAGGGCTCGGCCGGGTTCGAGCACATCATCGGCGATGCCCCCACGTTGCTCGAATCTCTCGCGAAGGCCCGCCAGGCAATGGAGGTCGATTCCACTGTGCTGATCACAGGGGAAACCGGCACCGGCAAAGACGTCCTCGCGCGGGCCATTCATTTCGGCGGCAAGCGCAAGGCTGACCCATTCGTTCCCCTTTCGTGCTGCGCCATCCCCGCAAATCTTGTGGAAAGCGAATTGTTCGGCCTGACCAAAGGCGCATTTACCGGCGCAACGGAAAGCCGCGTGGGCAAGATGCAGGTAGCGGATCGCGGGACACTGTTTCTGGACGAAATCGGCGAAATGCCGATCGAGGCCCAATCCAAGTTGTTGCGCGTGCTCCAGGAAGGCACCTTCTACCCCGTGGGCGGCAACCGCGAGATCGAAGTGGACGTGCGCTTTATATGCGCCACGAACCGCCCCTTCGACAAGGCCATTGAAGAGGGGCTCTTTCGCCAGGATCTTTACTACCGCATCAACGTGCTGCCCATCACGATGCCCCCTTTGCGCAAGCGCCGGGAGGACATCCCCAAGCTCATCGCCCACTTTGTGGCCAAGCACGGCCCGCGGGTCAATTCACGCGTGCAGGATTTCGAAGCACGCGCCATGTCGCGACTCATGGGATGCCAGTGGCCGGGCAACATACGCGAACTCGAAAACACAGTAGAGCGCATTCTCGTATGCCACAGTGGTGAGCGCATTATCCGCGCGGAATACCTGAACGGCATCGTGGCCGGCGAGGGCGGCGTGGAGGTGAACGGCCTGGAAGATTTTGCCGGGCTTCCCCTCCAGGAGGCCACCCAGCGCCTCGAACGACACCTGATCAAAAAGGCCCTGGAGCAGTGCAATTTCGTTCAATCACAGGCGGCGGATGCGCTGGGCACCACGCGCCGAATCCTGAAATATAAGATGGACCAGTTGGGTATCAGCGACCAGGAAGACAAGCAGTCGCTCGCGAGTTGAAACACAGGCCCTTTTCATCCGTGAGTCCGCCTTCACCTTGTCAAAAATCCGTGCTATCCGTGTAATCCGTGGTCAATTTTCTCTGCTTTTCTCGACCACGGATTACACGGATGGCACGGATAAAATGAATGCCCCCCCAGTTGTTGCGTTTGGAACACGGTGGAAGTAGAGCTAGAGCCTATCAATGGCGGGCAAGTACTGCACGAGCCAAACCAGATTTGTTATCATTCCAGACAGTCCATCGAAGCCGTACATTCTTTCGTCCGGCTTCTCTACGCTCTCTTGTCCCAAATCGTCGCGTTCTCAGAACGCCACCCGCTACAACAAGGAATATCACTTCATGAGCATTACCGTCGTTGGCTCCGTTGGCCTGGATACCGTGGAAACGCCTTCGGGCCGCAATGAAGAGGGCCTGGGCGGTGCGGCGGTGTATTTCTCGCTGGCCGCCGCCAACTTCGTTCCCGTCAATCTGGTCGGGATTGTGGGCGAGGACTTTCCGGCGGAGCACGTGGCGCTCCTGGAGTCGAAGCAGATCAATCTGGACGGACTCGAACGGGCGGCGGGCAAGACCTTCCGCTGGTCGGGCAAGTACCACGAAGACGTGAACGAGCGGGACACGCTCGACACGCAGTTGAATGTATTCGAGACCTTCCACCCGAAACTGCCCGATTCGACGCGCAATGCGCCCTACCTCTTCCTGGGCAATATCCACCCTTCGCTTCAGCTTGAGGTGCTGGATCAGGCCGCTCCGAAATTCATTGCCCTGGACACGATGAACCTTTGGCTCACGATTACCCTGAGCGAGGTGAAGCAGGTGCTGGCGCGCGTGAACTGCCTCATCATCAACGATGGCGAGGCGAAGCAGCTCACCGGCGAGATGAACCTGCGCGATGCCGCCCGAGAGATACAGGCGATGGGCCCGTCCATCGTGGTGATCAAGAAAGGCGAGCACGGCTGCATGCTCTTCGGCGCGGACGGCGAGATCTTTTCCATCCCCGCGCTCCCGCTGGAAGTCGTCATGGATCCGACGGGCGCGGGCGACAGCTTTGCCGGCGGCTTCATGGGCCATATCGCCCGGATCGACGCGACCGACTTCGAGACGTTGAAGCAGGCGGTGGTCTTTGGCAGCGCCCTGGCTTCGTGTACCTGCGAGGCCTTTGGCCCCGATGCGCTGGCGGCGGCGAACGGAGCGAAGATTAAAGAACGTTATGCCGCCTTCAAACAATTGACGTGTTTCTAATCCACCGCGATCCGGTTTAACCACAGGAGTACAAGCATCATGAATACCATCCCCACCCGGCGCGAATTTCTCAAGACGGCGTCGCTCAGCGCTGCCGCCGTGTCCATGAGCGCGGCGAGCTATGCCCGCGTGAAGGGCGCCAATGACCGCATTAACATTGGCCAGATCGGTTGCGGGCGTCGGGGCGTTGGCGCGCACATGGATGGCGTGCACAACCACGACAAAGACTTGAACGTCCAGTATGTGGCGGTCTGCGATCCCTGGAAAGTGTCGCGCGAAAACGCCGCCGCGCGCATCAAGGAATGGTACGGCCTCGACGCCATGCACTTCGTGCACTACGAAGAACTGCTGGCGAAGGACGACATCGACGCGGTCATGATCGCGTCGTGCGACCACCAGCACACGACCCACCTCGTGGCCGCCGCGAAGGCGGGCAAGGACACCTATTGCGAGAAGCCTCTGGCGATGGACCTCAAGTCCCTGAAAGCCGCCGTGGACGCCGTGGAGACGAGCGGCATCGTCTGCCAGATCGGCACGCAGCTCCGGAGCTATCCCAGCTTTGGCGGCGCGAAGGCGGTCATCGATTCCGGCGCGCTCGGCACGATCCACCGCATCGAGCAGGTGCGCAATGCGAACGAGCCCTACTGGTACGGCTACCTGCAGGACGTAAAGAAGGAAGACGTGGAATGGGACATCTTTCTGATGGATGCGCCGAAGCGCGAATTCAGCGCCGTGGCCTATTCCGGCTGGATGGGCTACATGGACTTCTGCCACGGCCCCGTGCCCCAGTTGGGTGTACACTTCCTCGATCTCGTGCACTACATGACCGGGGCGCACTGCCCGAGCAGCGCCACGTGCCACGGCGGTACCTTCGTCTGGAAAGATGACCACAAGTTTGACACGCCGGACCAGGTTAGCGCTCAGTACACCTACCCCGAAGGTTTCATGGTCTCCTACACGTCGGACTTTGCCAACGGCGAAGGCAATGTGTTCAAGGTCTACGGCACCAAGGGAACGCTGGACCTGACCGATTGGAACAACCCGAAAATTGCGGCCAAGGGCGCACGCAAAGGCGAGACACCCCTTGATCCGGGTGATGGCAACATCGCGCCCGTGGAGCGCCCCAACCACATGCTGAACTGGCTCCAGTGCCTGCGCTCGCGGGAGACGCCCTTCGCACCGATCCAGTCGGGCTATGATCACTCCATCGCCTCGATCATGGCCACCCAGGCCCTCGCCACGGGCAATCGCCAGGTGTACGACGCGGAAAAGAAGACCATCAAAAACGGCTGATAACAAAACGAGTGCGCCGCCCCGGAAAATAGACAGGGGCGGCGTTTTTTTTTGAGAATTGTAGTGCACTGCCGACTATGCAGGGACGGCAGAGACAACAGGGACTTCAGGGACGAATGAACTGCTGTCGCTGTTGTCCCTGCTGTCTCTGTGAATTGGTCAGCGCGATCCCGCTACCGCCTTTTCAGCACCGCCAGCGCTTCCACGTGAGGCGTGTGGGGAAACAAATCAAACGCCTCCAGTGATTCCAGGTCATACGCCTCCGTAAACACCGCCAGCTCCCGGGCCAGCAATTTCGGATTACACGACACATACACGATGTGCTCCGGCTGGAACTCCATCAGCCGCTTCAGCGCTTTAGGGTGCAGCGCCGATCGAGGCGGGTCCAGCACCACCAGCGCACCATCCGCCAGCCCGCCGTGATCCCGCTTCGCCGTGAGGTACTTCTCCACCTGCGCCGTCTCGAAGTGGACATTCGTAATGCCGTTCACCTCCGCGTTGTGCCGCCCATCTTCCGTGGCGGGCGCGACCTCTTCCACGGACCAGACGCGCTCCACAAGGTCGCTGCAACTGAAGGCGATGCCGCCCGCGCCGCCGTAGAGATCATAGAGGCTGTCGGGCGCGATCTCACGCACGTGCTTGCGAATGGCCCCGTACAGATTCTCCGTTGCCAAGGGATTCGTCTGGAAGAAACTCAAGGGAGAAATACGGAAGGTCAGGTCGCGCGTGCCGTCGCCATCGGGCAGGTGGAGGGTCTCGGTGATGTGAGGCGCGCCCCACAGCAACTCAAGCCGCTCCGCCGTAGCCACGTCGCTGCGGTCGGTGTAGTAGCCGCGGTAGACGCAGGTGGCACCGAAAGACGCGCGAGCGAGCTCGACAAATGGCGCGCAGTCCAGTTCGCCCTCGTGAGTAATCAGTACCACCATCTTCTCCCCCGTACGCTTTCCATCGCGCACGAGGAGATAGCGCAGGACGCCGTCCTTCGTGCGGTTATCCCAGGCACGGATGTCGTGCTCTCGATACCACGCGCGCGTCGCCTGGAGCAGCGCGCTCGCACCCTCGGGGGCGATATGGCACTCTTCAATGTCGAGGGGCCAGAACCACTGTCCCTTTTTCTTGTAGCCCAGCACGGTCTCGCGCACGAAATCCTTCGGCGGCACCACATCGTAGCGCATGCGGCTGAAGGAGGGGTCGATCTTGTTCCGATAGTTCCAGATCACCGGCGACGGGGTAACCTGCACGGGCGCCGTCCAGAAATCGGCAAAAAGAACGCCCAGCGCCTCGGATTTCGCCGAAACCTGTTCGGCATAGGCCACGTCTTGCGATTTACAGCCGCCACAGTCGAGGAAATGGGGGCAGCGGACTTCAGCATTTTCGTATGGATGGGTCATGGAAATGGGAGGCCTGGGAATGAAGAGGGTGCGGTTGGCTGCGCGATCTGGCGTGCGCCTTGCCTGAAAGCCTATTGTAACCCGCTGCCGATATTCGATCCAAACCCCGCCGACGCCGAAGGAGGACTGGCGGCCCCGCTATTGCGTATAATCGAAACACATTGCCCGCCGCACAGCGCGCGCGGTACGTCCCCAGAACCACTACGAGGCCGCATGAAATTTCGCTGGACCCAGATCATCATCGGGGCACTTTGCCTGACACTCCTTGTTGTCGTTGCGACGCAGCTTCCCTATATCCGCTTCAACCCGCCGACACGGCAGCTCATTCCCGCGAAGGGCGCGTTCAACGTGAAGATTCTCCGTGACACGTGGGGCGTCCCCCACATCTACGGAAAGACCGACGCGGATTGCGCCTATGGCCTCGCCTACGCCCACGCGGAAGACGATTACGCGACCATTGAGGAAGCCCTTTACCTCAGCCGGGGTATGCTGGCCATGCTGAAAGGCCAGGAAGCCGCCCCCTTTGACTACCTCGTGAAGCTCTTCCGCTTTCGCGAGATCGTGCAGGAAAAATACGACACCGATTTGAGCCCCGAGGTGCGCAAAATATGCGAGGCCTACGCGGCGGGCATCAACCATTTCGCGGCGCTCCACCCCCACGAGGTGACGCCCGGAATTCTCCCAGTTACCGGACAGGACATCGTGACGGGCTTCGTGTTGAAGACGCCCTTCTTTTTTGGACTGGAAGAGGAAGTGGTCAAGCTCTACGAGGGCAAGCGGGTCCAGTCGGTGTCGCCGAATGAGCGGGAACTGAGCGCCCTGCCGGATGTGCTGGCCGATGGTCTCCCCACGGGCTCCAATACTTTCGCCATCGCGCCCGGCCGCACCCCGGACGGCAAGACCCACCTGGCCATCAATTCGCACCAGCCCTGGACCGGGCCTGTAGCGTGGTATGAAGCGCGCCTCAAGAGCGAAGAAGGGCTCGATATCGTCGGGGGCGTCTTCCCCGGCACCCCCGTGATTCTCCATGGTCACAATCACGATCTGGGATGGGCCCATACCGTGAACAGTCCCGACCTGATCGACATCTACGCGCTGGAGATGAATCCGGACAATCCCGATCAGTACAAGTACGACGGAGAATGGAAAACCCTCGACAAAGGCACGGTTCCGGTGGTGGTAAATGTCTTCGATGGCTTCATGTGGAAAGCGACGCAGGAAGCGCTCTACTCCATCCACGGCCCTGTGATTCGGCGCCCCCACGGCGTCTACGCCATCCGCTACGCGGGCTACGGCGACATCCGCCAGGTGGAGCAGTGGTACCGCATGGGCAAATCGAAAAACCTGGCCGAATTCGATACCGCCATGGCCATGCAGGCCATCCCCTCCTTCAACGTGGGCTATGCGGACAAGGAAGGCAACATCCAGTATCGCTACAATGCCCTGCTGCCCCTCCGCAAAGAAGGCTACGACTATTCGGGCTATCTTCCGGGCAATGTATCGGAAAATATCTGGACCAAGTACCTGCCCTTTGAGCAGTTGCCCGTCGTCAAGAACCCCGCGTCGGGTTTTATCGCCAATGCCAACGGCACGCCCTTCCGCGCAACGGAGGGCCCGGAGAATCCCGACCCCGCCGCCTTCTTCCCCACTTTCGGGATCGAGCCCTTCGACGATATCACCAATCGCCAGGTGCGCCTGCTGGAGTTGCTCGCGGCCGATACGTCCATCACCGGAGAGGAGTTTTTCCAGTACAAGTTTGATCAGGCCTATTCCCAAAACGGTAAGGCAGCCGATGTGTTGAAGGAAATTCTGGATGCCCTCGAGCCGGAGGACCCGCTGCTGAAGGAAGCCGTGGCGGTGCTGCGCGCCTGGGATTTCAACACGAATCCGGATAACACCAGCGCGGCGCTGGCGGTGCTCTTCCTCCGCAATGATTCCGGCGATGGATTAAAGGGCCGCACCGGCCCCACGGCCATGGAATTGCTGAAGGAACGGGCGACGCAATTGAAGGACGCCTTCGGTCGCCTCGATCCCCCCTGGAGCGAGGTCAACCGCCTCGTGCGCGGCGAAGTGAACGTAGGCCTCGGCGGCGCGCCCGATGTGCTCAATGCGGTCTACGGCGAGTGGTACGGCAAGCACTTCGAAGGGCGCGCGGGCGATTGCTATGTGCTCATGGCCACGTGGGACGCCGACGGCACAGTCCATTCGCGGAGCATCCATCAGTTCGGCGCGGCCACCTCCCACCCCGAGTCGCCCCACTACGCCGATCAGGCCCCCCTCTTCGTGAAGCGTGAGACCAAACCGGTGTGGCTCGACGAGGCGGACTTGCGCGCCAACCTGGAAAAGGAATACGCGCCGGGCTACGAACCCCGAGTCATCGAAGGCAGCGCACCAAAGATGGAAGATTACGAGTAGATGCTGCTTCGAATATACCCGCCACTCGTTGCCACGGTCCTCCGTGGCAATGCATTCCGTTCCGCTCTGCGGGACAAACCACGTGAGAGGAACTGGGCGCAGCTTGGTTGTTTTTGGTTACGCGAAGTGCCATGGACAACTGTCCCTTCATCCTATTTCCCCGCGTAGTGCTGCAGCGCCTCGGGCAAGTGCGCCTGAATATCCGCAATACGCGTTGCCCCGGAGGGGTGGGTGGACAGGAACTCGGGCACCTTGGCGCCGGCCTGACTGAAGCGCTCCCAGAATTCAATGGCCTTGCGGGGATCGTAGCCCGCCTTGGCCATGATCGTAAGGCCGATGCGGTCCGCCTCCGATTCGCGGGAGCGATTGAAGGGCAGGGTCACGCCGAAGTTCGAGGTGAGTCCGAAAGCCTGAGTGGCCAGTTCGCGGGTTTTTGCGGGCTGGGAGGCCATCGCCTCGGAAAGCGTCGCCGCGCCGAGTTCCATCAGCATCGCCTGGCTCATGCGCTCGTTGCCGTGGCGCGCAATGGCGTGGGCGATCTCGTGGCCCATGACGGTGGCGATGCCGTCATCGTCTTTCGTGTACTCGAAGATCCCGCTGTAGAAGACGATCTTGCCGCCGGGCAGGCAGGTGGCGTTGACGATCTCGTCATTGTCGATGACGCTGAATTCCCACTGGTAGATATCGGTGGGCAGGTTGTTCGCCCGGAGGAATTCTTCCGTGGCTGCCGCCAGGCGCTTGCCGACGCGGAGGACGGGCTCCACATCGCCCGGCTGGTTACTGACGGGGTTCTCCTGCAACTGCTGTTGATAGGCCTGCGCGCCCAGGCTCACCATTTCCGATTCGGGCAACAGCGCAAGCTGACTGCGGCCCGTCACGGGCACGGTGGCGCATGACGTGAGAAGCACGGCCAGCGCGCAAGTCAGAAACAGGCAGTTCCAGCGTGAAGAATACTTGATCGTGGGCATGGTGAAATCCCTTGTGGCAGCGTCAATTTCGATACACGAATTTCGGCCATTATAGCAGGTTCCCGCGTGCCGTTTGCGCCTGTACTTTCTATGCGGAAACCAACCTTGTCAATCAAAAACGATCGTCCGGTCTCGGTAAACCGTAATTCGCGATTCCAGGTGCGCCTTCACCGCGACGGCGAGCACTTTCTTTTCGGTGTCGCGCCCCATGGTGATGAGATCTTTCACGCTGTGGCTGTGGTTCACGGCGACACTCGCCTGCTCAATGATGGGTCCCATGTCGAGATCGGCGGTGACGTAGTGGCTCGTGGCCCCGATGAGCTTGACGCCCCGCTCGTAGGCCTGGTGGTAGGGTCGGGCCCCCTGGAAGGCGGGCAGAAAGCCATGGTGTACATTGATGATGCGGTTCTTGAAAGGCTCGACCAGCACCGGCGTCAGGATTTGCATGTAACGCGCCAGCACGATCAAGTCGATCGCGTGCGCTTCCATCAATCCGAGAATCCGGGCCTCGGCCGCGCCCTTGTCGTCCGCGTCCACCGGCACATGAACGAAAGGCACATCGAAGTGTCGGGCGACACCCTCCAGATCGCCGTGGTTGCTCACGACGATGGCCACGTCAGCCGCGAGCTCGCCATATCGGCCGCGCAGCAGGAGATCGTAGAGGCAGTGGTCGTACTTCGACACCAGGATGGCCAGCTTTCGTCGTTCATGGGAAAAGTCCAGCCGGTATACCATTTCAAATTGCTCGGCAAGCCCCCGAAGTTCCTCGCGCAGTTTTTCCGGCGGCATGCCCATGTCGCTTGCGTCGAAATGGACGCGCATGAAGAATCGGTTGTCTATCTCCTCCCGATGCTGCTGGGCGTCAATGATGTTGCCCCCGCGACCAAAAATAAAGCGGGAGACTTCGTACACGATGCCTTTCGTGTCAGGACAGTGCAGCAGCAGGGTGGCATCGAGCGCCATGACAGGTTTCTCCCTCGAAATTCTCAGGTCAGGGGCGAATTATAGCAAATTGCACGCACCGGAGACCTGTGGCGCGCATCGCGCCAATCGACGAAACTCCATTAAAGCAACCCCTTTTGCGTCAATAGTTTACAGTACATCTAAGCCCAACGGTCATTTACGGCGAATAAGATTGACAGATCCACGGGGCTAGTCTATGCTGTAGCAACTTGAGCTGAGGATTGGGCCGCAGCATCGGGTAGAGTCATTTTTTCGATACAAAATCGAGACGGAGAGGCATTGTACTATGAAACGTCATGGGTTTACGTTGATCGAGCTCCTGGTGGTCATCGCCATCATCGGTATCCTGGCCGCAATCCTACTTCCAGCACTTGCGCGTGCGCGGGAAGCGGCGCGCCGGGCCTCCTGCCAGAACAATCTCAAGCAAATGGGCATAATCTACAAGATGTACTCCAACGAGTCCAAGGGCGGCAGCTTCCCGCCCAAGTCCGTGGACCCCGGCAATTTCTTCTTCTCCATGGAAGCGACCTACCCCGAGTATCTCACGGACGTAAAAATTATCTTCTGTCCGTCGGACACGGAAAACAATATTGACAAGTTCACCGGACCGGGCGGCCAGTGGTTGGACGTCAATGGCAATCTCGCGACCGACAAGCTGGACGGTGATTGGACCTCCGGCGTGTATACGCCGGGCATCCCCAGTGTACAGGCACCCTCCAACGATACCTCCGACCGGTCCTACATCTATCTGGGCTATGTGATTCAGGAGAACGCGGTCATCTCGCCCTTTACCGACGGTGGTGCGCGGGGCATCTTCGCCTTCTTCACCGTCGTCAACATCAACCCCTACTACGCGGCCTATGCCGGCGCCAACATTCCCGCGCTGGAAGCGGTGAAGGCCGCGCTGGAGCGGGACCATACCTTTGCCCACCCCGGCAACAGCAAGTACACCGCCGGCCAGACCATCCCACTTAATCGCTTTCGAGAAGGCATCGAGCGCTTCTTTATCACGGACATTAACAACGCCGGTGCAACGGCCAAGGCCCAATCAACCCTGGCGACTACGTGGGACGTGGTGGGCGAGAGCGTCTCGATCTACAATCACGTACCCGGTGGCGCAAACGTCCTCTTCATGGACGGACACGTGGAATTCCAGAAGTACTCACCGAACGCGGCCACCATCGCCAGCCCGATTGGCGGCGGCGGCGAGAACGACCAGTTCCCGACCAGCACGGCCTGGGCGAAGCTGACGACCGTCGGCGCGTAAACCCGCACCCGACTCCTATCCATCCCTGCGCCCCCCTGAGCCAACGGTTCAGGGGGGCGCTTTCTTGATGACCCTGCCTTTCACGGCATACGCCATGCGTGGGATAATATGGGGATTCCGCCTTTCACCCCACTGGACGCTTCACCCCACAAAAGGATTACCCATGCCCCCGATTTTTGAAAATCAAACCGTCCTCATCACTGGCGCCGGACGCGGCATAGGCGCGGCAGCGGCCCTGCTCTTCGCGCAGCATGGCGCGCGGGTCGTCGTGAGCGATCGCGACGCCGGTCCCGCCGAAGAGGTGGTCTCCGCAATCAAGGCCGCTGGGGGCGAAGCGATCTCCATCTCGGGCGATATCACAGATCCCGACTTCCCGCAGATACTGGTGGAAAGAACCGTGGCCGAGTATGGCGCGCTCCATATTCTGGTGAACAACGCGGGTTACACTTGGGACGCCATGCTCCACAAAATGACCGACAAGCAGTGGGAAGCGATCCTGGCCGTCCATGCAACCGCCCCATTTCGCCTCGTTCGCGCCGCCGCCCCCTACATGCGCGACGCCGCGAAGCAGGAGGAGGCCGAGGTCGGCAAATCCGCGCCACGCTGCATCATCAACGTCTCCTCCACGTCGGGACTGCACGGCAATGTGGGCCAGTTGAACTATTCCACCGCGAAGATGGGTATGGTGGGCTTTACCAAGACCGTGGCGAAGGAATGGGGACCCTTCAACATCCGTTGCAACGCCGTGGCCTTTGGCTATATGGAGACGCGCCTCACCCAGGCCAAGGAATCGGGCGAGTCGGTGGTGGTCGATGGCGAGGAAGTGAGGCTCGGCGTGCCGGAGCGCCTGCACGATGCGATCAAGTTGGCGATCCCCCTCGGACGAACCGGTACCGTGGAGGAGGCAGCGGGCGGGATCCTGATGATGGCCTCGCCCTGGGCGGGATACATCACGGGCCACACGCTCGAAGTAACCGGCGGCATGGGGATCTGATCGACTTTACGCGTCCACTCGGTCCACTCAGCTTACACCGCTCAATCAAGAAAAAGCCCCGCAAGCTACAAAAGCCTGCGGGGCTCAACTACAGCTAATCGTCCCCCTACTTCCCCGCCAGCTTCAACGTCACCGCCGTCTCGCCCGCTTCCTGCACTTGCGCGCGAAGCGGCGCGGTCGCCGTGTCGTGCCGCACGAGGATCGTCACCGTCGAATCGCCCTGGGGCAGTTCGACAGCACCCAATTGGTCTTTCGGGATCAATTCGCCGTTCACCCAGATATCCAAGCCTTCGGTCACGCCCAAGGCCAGATTCACCGCACCGGCCTTCGCCGCCGTCAGCGAAAACCGCGCCGCGCTGTAGCCCTTGTTGTGCCAGTAGCGGTGGTTTAGCAGGGGCAGCTCGGCCAGGGGCAGTTCCCCCCCCACCGTGCTGTAGGCCGGGCCCCAGGTCAATTCTTCATGACCCGCACCCACGACTTCCGGCCCGTCCTGGAAAAGACGCTCCAGGCCTTCGGGCGTGTTCTGGAGCACTTCCCAGCCGCGCACGATCTTATCGGTGCCCAGCGACCACTCGGGCACGCGCCCAAGGGAGGATAGAAAACTGACGAGGTCCGCCAGCTCGTTCTCCAGAATGGTGTCGGCCAGACCGACAGGCATGAGGGACGTACCCTCTTCGATTTTGTCGATCTTGTCCTTGTAGATGGTGTGCTCGCCGTTCACGTCGCGCAGCACCATGGTGGTGTCGTTTTCCTGAATCTTTACACCGCTGAAAGTTTCCAGATCGCTCGTCTCCACGATGATGGAGTGATAGCCTTCCTTCACGGCCTTGGCCGGTTGCAGGATCGACTCCACAAGGTAGTCCACCTGGGCGCTGCCGCCGATACTGGAGAGATCGGGACCGAGAAGTCCGCCTGCGCCGCCAATAGCGTGGCACTGGGAACAGGCCATCGTGCGATACTGCAACTCGCCTCGGGCCGGATCGCCTTCAGTCTTCACCTTACCCACCAGCGCGGCGATCGCGTCCGCCGTCCAGGCTTCCGCCAACGCATCCAGGCCGCCCGCCGTGCGCACGGCCGCCATGAGCATTTCCACGTTGCGACCGGAGCTGCTAAGGGTTCGCGCCGCCTGCTTCGCCGTTTCCACCGGCAGCGTCTGGCCTTCGAGATGCTTCGACAGCGCATTGAGCGCGGGCTCGTTCTTGAGATACGTGTCGAGCAGGGCCTTCACCTCCCCTTCGCTCGTGCCCGCCTGCATCAACGCCAGCGCGGCCGATGCCGATTCCTCCGGCGCAATGCCCGCGAGTGCGCGGATGGCTTCCAGACGCGTGGCGCGGTTCGGATGATTCTTCGAAAGCTCAAGGATGGTTGCCTTACTCTCGTCGCCGCCGATACCCTGAAGCGCACGAATCGCGCGCTCGTGCACTTCGGTGGAGGCGTCGGATTTTGCCAGCAGCGCGTTCAGCGCGGGACGGGCCGCGGCAATGCGCCAGGCGCCCGCAGCCTCAATCGCGTGGGTCTGGGTGTAGCCCGGCTCCCGATCAATCAGCTTGACCGCGCGCTCCAGACCGCTCGTGGGAATGACACCGCGCCCTGACGTGCCTTTGTACAGCGCCTCCCAAGCCCAAAGGGCAACCTCATCGCCCTTCTCAAGTCGCGTGCAAAGCTGCTCCACCACGGTGCCGGCCTGCGCGGCATCGCCGTGGGCCGCCACGAGGGTGACGGCCTTAACGGTCTGATCGTCGTTGAAGCGGCCCTTGGCCATAGCGTGAATCAATGCGGGGACCACATCATCCGCAGCCACGGCGTCCAGCGCAAAAAGCAGGCGCTCGGCGTTGTCGGTGAAGGTAGGATTCTCTTTGTTCACTTCGGGGAGCCACTGGGACTTCAATTCACGCAACGTCACCAACAGCGCATAGTCCAGATACTTGTCGCGCTCGAGGTTGAAGGCTTCCAGGGCCGCGAGGGCGGAGTCCGCGTTGGGAATGCTGCCCAGCAGACGGATGGCCTCCAGGCGCACCCGGGGGTTCTCATCCAACGCCAGGACCTTGGCACGATCACGCCATTCCTGCTGAGGATCGAGCCGCGGTAGCCAGTGGGTCAAAATGCGTACGGCGGCGGCGCGGGCGTGAAAGTCCGTCGCCGCGAGGCCCTCCAAGAGCAGTTCCGGCTTGACGATATCAAGCGTCTGCCACGTCCACAACGCTTCAAGCACTTGTCGTTCTTTTTCAGCGCCTTGCAGCGTCGATTTCGCGGTCCACGCTTCCAGTGCGGGCACGACCTGATCAATGGGCGAATTCTTCAAGGTCTGGCGCGCCTGGATGCGGGTCCACTCCTCGTCTTTCGTCAGCAGCTTGATCAGGCCCTCGGCAGATGCCCCCTCAATCTGGGGACGGGGCACCAGCGGACGGCCCTTCGCCGTCACACGCCAGATGCGTCCGTGCTCGTGGTCGCGGCGGGGATCGCGGAAAGCCACTTCACCGTGCTGGATGATCGGGTTGTACCAGTCGGCGATGTAGATGGCGCCGTCGGGACCCATCTTCACGTCCACGGGGCGGAAGGTTACGCGCTGGCTCTTGATCAGCTCGGTCTGCTCCTCGGAAGTGTAGGTCGAGCCGCTGTCCTTCACGACAAAGCGGCACACACGGTGGGCGCGGAAGTCATTCGTGATGTAGTTGCCGCGCCAATCCTCGGGCAGGTGGTTGCCGCTGATGATCTCCAGGCCGCAATGCTTCGGGCTGCCGGGGTTCATGCCGCTGAGGAATGGCGTGATCTTGGAGATGAGGAAGGCGCTGCCGGGAAACACGTGGTTGATGCCATCGTGATAGGCGCCGTCCGTGGCAAAGGACTGGCCCCAGGCGTCCTGATGGTGCCCCCAGGGATTCACGAAGCCGCGTGTGAGCACGTTGGCCTCCAGGCTGCGCGGATTGAACTGCCAGATACCGCCGCCGCCGAGACGCTTCACGCCAGTGGGCGTCTCCAGGTGGCTGTGGATGTAGATCGACTGGTTGATGTACATGAAGCCATCCATCCCCCAGCGGAGACTGTGGATGGTCTGGTGCGTGTCTTCCGTGCCGAAGCCCGAGAGCACCGCGCGGCGCGTGTCGGCCTTGCCATCGCCGTCCGTGTCGGAGAGGTGGAGGATCTCGGTGCTGTTGCACACGTAGACACCGCCATCGCCCGGCAGAATGCCCGTGGGGATAAAGAGCCCCTCGGCAAAGACCGTGGACGCATCCGCCACACCGTCGCCGTCCGTATCCTCAAGGATAGTGATGGTATCGGCGGGCTTCTGACCGGGCGCGATGTGGGGATAGATCGCGCTGCCCGCCACCCAGAGACGGCCCTGAGCATCCCAGCTTATCGCAATAGGATTGGCCACCATGGGATCGGAAGCGAAGAGATTCACCTCAAATCCATCGGCTACGATGAACTGAGAAAGCTCCTCCTCCACATTCGGCGCGGGAATTTCGTGAAGCGCGTCCTGGTTCTGCGCAACGGCGGGGAAAGCCGCCAACGCCGCGATAGCCGTGGCAATAATTGATTTGTAGGCTGTGGTGTACTGCATGGTCGTGCTCCTTTATTCAGAATCGGCAACACGTGCCATGGTGTAATTGGCCAACTTCGGTTTCTTCAGTTCCGCAATCTTCGCCTCCTCCGCTTCGATCAACGGATCGAAAAGGGGAATCTCGGCGGCGTACTGCCCCTGCTCGTGCTTGCGGAATCCGAAAATGTAGGTCTCATTCTGCGGACGCCACTGGTTGAAGAAGAGGCGGTTCTTTTCCTTCACCACCGCGCGGAGTTCCTCAAACTGAGTCGCTTCGGGCAGGCCGCTGATGACGACGCCCTGCTCCCACGCCTCCTTCGACGCTTCGGCCAACACCTTGCCGTCGGATTCGAGGCGGTAGCGACCGGGCGCATTCGCGAAGTAGCGCAGCGTGTGAAGCGTCTCGCCCGCGCGCACCAGCGCCGGCGTGTCGGAGGGAATGTCCGCCGCAAAGAACACTTCCGGGGCCAGCGTGAAGGAGTCAACCGCCTGCGCCATGAAGCGGGGCGTTTCGTAGCCCAGGCCCTTGAGCACGGCCTGCGCGAAGACCCAGTAGCCATAGGGCGTGAAGTGCATCGTGTTGTAGGTCAGCGGCGCGGCGGCATGCATCCCCTCCAGCTCCCCGGCAAGGTCAATATAGAATCCGCCCCGCTCCGACGCCAGCGTGCGCATGGCCTCGTTGTAGAGGTTCACGTTCTCATTCTGCTTTGCCGGATCGGGCAGGGGCGTGCCCAGATTCTCCAGACGCGGTGCGCCCAGGAAAATCAGCCGCGCGTTGGTGTCCGCGATAGCGTCCAGCAGCTTCTTGTAGCCCTCGACGAAGGTGTTCAGCCCCTCTGGTCCCTCAAAGGACTCATTGATGCCGAAGCTCAGCACGACCACAGTTGGCTTCGCATCGTGCACATGCTTTACCATGCGCTCGAAGCCTTCCTTCGCCGTGTCAAAAGCCGCCCGGGAATCACCATAGACCGTGTCGCCGCTCCACGCCAGGTTACGGAAGCTCAGGTTCTTCTCTGCGAAGCGCGCCGTCAGCAGCGTCTCCAGATAGCCCTCCTCCTGCTCACGCTCCAGCATCGTCGCCCCCAGGAACACGACGCGCTCCTGATCCTGAAAAGCGAAGGGGGCCTCCGCCGCCTGCGCGGGCCCGCACAGGCTCGCCCCGACCATCAACAGCGAAAGCGCAGCGCCTCGCCAAATGCTAACAATAGACATACTGCTCTACCTTTGGTTTCCGAGGGATTTCGGATATCAAGACTCAGGCCGGGGCATTCCGCACCGCCCAACGCGCGCCCAGGACACCGGGCGGGCTGCCGAATCAGACGTTATAGAGTGCGGACGCCCAATTTTGCAAATTTTACGGATCGGCGGCAACCAGGGGACGGACCCGCGCAAGTAATCCCTGCACAGAAACAAGCACTCTAGTCACCACAATTCACCACGATGGGGAAAGACGACCAAAACGCGCGGGCCTGTCCCCGTGGGATTGGGAGGCCGACTTGGACCTGTCATCGGTTGTAGTTACGCCTGATAGGAACCATCGGGCATCTAAGCACCGTCGCCCTTTTCCATCTCTGAGTGCGTCTTCACATTGTCAAAATCCGTGCCATCCGTGTAATCCGTGGTCAAGAATACAAAGAGTAATTGACCACGGATTGCACGGATAGCACGGATGTAAAGAAGGCGAACTTACCATGCCCCGAATGGACTATGAAAGGGTGGCACCCGTCATTTTACGTGTGCTACTCGCCCACCCAAATCGCAGTCGTACTACTTCTTCACCACGCCCGCCTCCACATACTCCCCCATCGTCGACATGCAAAAAGTCTCGCTCGCCCATCCCCTCTCCGAGTCCAACGTGCCGCCTAGCACCCCTTCCCCGGCCCAATGAAGTTCCTTCGGATAAAATGCCAATTCCGTGAGGTCAGCCCCCGGTTTTGCGAAGTCCTCCACCTTCACCGGGAAGGCGCTCGTCTTCTCGATGGTCATGTCCTCGCCGATTTGTATCTCCACCAGTGACACCACCGCCCCCTTCCAGCTATGTTCATTGGAAAGCTTGTCGAAGTAATACAGTTTGCGAGAATCATGGGTCCAAAGCGGGGCGGAACCACTGAACAGCGCACTGTGAATACGCCCGTCGGGTGCGGCACCCGTCGCATTGTCGGGTGGGTACACCAGAACCGGCTTGAACGCTGGCTGTGTAATGTCCACCATCCAGGTGCTCGTGTGCTGATACTCATCCGGGGTTCCCATGCGCGGATACCAATGTTTGTAGAACACCCATTTCTGATTAGGTGCCAGATAAGGCCAATAAGCGTAGCAATCCTCGACTTCCTCCGGAACACCCGAGCCTGAAATATTCCGCCGCACGATACGATGCCCACGGTTCTGGTATATTCTCTCCACCGTCACAAACTGATCGTCCCCGGTCAGCTTCACGAACTCGATCCCGGAAGTGCTCTGTAGCGGCGATTCCCAAACTGTGTCATCGGCAATCCGCCGCACTTTCAGGTGGGCACGTTCCCCGTACCAACCCTTCCGCTCGCCATTGGTGATGGTCTCCCGTTCGACCCACCCCGTGACCTCAAGAAGCGCATTGCTGTCCACGACGGTCTTCACGGTAGTGATTTCCGTGGTCTCCCCTTCCGCCGCCAGCGCCCCGATTGCCAGTACCAGTGCCACCCACATATTCCATTGCCTCCTTACGCCATTGGCTCCCGTTGACCTGTGGACTGGAAGAATTCCCAGCCCCATCCGCTTCTTCGCTATCCAAAGCATAGCACGACCCAGGGGACGGACCCGCGCAAGCAATCCCGACAAGGAATCGAGCACTCCAATCTCCAAAATTCACCACGGCACGCAGAACCAACCCAAACGCGCGGGCCTGTCCCAGGGGGATAGGGCGGGTAGACCGGCACCCTATGGCGGGCCCCTTGCGACATCGTCGCGCCGGGCTTCCCCACACTCGAGCGTCCGACTGATGAAACCTTACCGCAATTGGACGTATAGTAGTGGCGAGGCAGTACTGTAGCCGTTCCATTACGAGGGGACCTTCACCCATGTTTCGATTCCTGCTCCCGATGCTGAGCGCCCTTTTCGTGCTTGAGACACGCTCACTCTCCCCCGTGCCGCCGCCGTTGGAACCAGTAAACTGGGAGGCCAATGTCGATCCCCGTTTCGAGCCGCGCGTGGAACAAATCGTCGTGGACCGCAATCAACATCGTGCGAAGCAGGACGACGCCACGGACGCCTCCCTTTGGAACGGCTGGGGTCTGGCGGCCATGGAGCCGCTGCGGAAGATCCTGGATGAGCCGCGATGGGAGAACGCATTCAAACGCACCGCACTCCACCTGCTCTATGCCTGCCCGCTGGACGGCGCGGATGCGGCGCTGGCGGAGGAACTGAAACGCCGGGCCGATGCCGCATCGGACGGCAACCGGGAATCGATGTCGACCTGCCAAACGCATATCTACCAGGCCGCGAGCCGCTCTCTGGAGCTCCTCCAGCCGCTCCTGAATCATGACAACCCCGATGTGCGATACCACGCGGCAAGCACGATTATCATGCATCGCCGACAGATTCCGGAGGAGGTCCAGCGGGTCATCGACGCCTTTGCCGATGCCGCCGATCCTGCCTTGCGCGGCAGGGCCCTTGGCCTGCTCGGCGCGCTACCCAACCGGGAAAACAACGAGCGCGAACTGGAAATCGCCGCTTCCATCTCGGAGGAAGCCGTCACTTCGACGAGACGCTCCCAGGAGAATCAGGCCGCACAGGAACGGGCCGCAGAACCCATGAAGCTGATACTCGACCGGGAGAGAAATCAATGATCTGCGGGATACGTATAGGCTTCGCGGTGAGCCTGCTTCTTTTCACCGCGCTTCACGCCCCGGCCCAGGAAGCGCCCGTGGTCCGCTTTCGCGCGGTAACGCCCGATGGCGCGCCCGTGGCCAATGCACCGATCTTCTGGACACCTTGGTCGGACAATTTGCGCACCGCATTTCCAAATGAAAACGAGCGCTCAACCACGGACGCCGAGGGCTACTGCACGGTGGACTTCTCCACCCACCCGGATGTGGCGGGCAACAACTTCGAGGTGTGCGTAGAGCCCGGGGAAGGCCGCGCTGGAATCCTGCGGGTCTACCCCACCGAAAAAAAGGACGGGCCCACCCTCATCGAGGTAGTAAAGCAAATCCCGATCCGTGGGCGGGTGCGCGCGGAAGACGGCACGCCCGTCGCCGGTGCCGTGTTGGGCTCACCCTGGCTTCCCCGCGCCACGACCGACGACGACGGTCGATTCACCGTGTGGGGATTGGGCACCTCCGGCACCTTGTCCGTCTTCAAGGAAGGATTCGCATGGAGCCGAACCGATTCCGCCAAAGGCGAGGTCGAGATCGTGCTCCAGCCCGGATTCCAGGTCACCCTGGAGACCGTAGACGCCGCCGGCAACCCTATTGCCGGCGCCGATGTGGGCTATCAGAACATACGGGTGCGCTCCGACGCCGAAGGCAGGGTCCAAACCCTGCCCTTCCCCGCCGGTGAGACCATCAGCGCATACGCCTCCTTCGCCGGGGAACAGACCTACCTGGCTTCAACCGCCATGCAAGTCACGGTAGCCGCCGGGCCACCTAAGGTCCTCCGCCTCGTCTTGACGGAACCGGAGCGCGTACCTCCAGTGTCGATATCGGGTCGCGTCGTCATGGCCGGCACGGGCGAGCCGGTCCGCGCGCGAATCTTCGCTCACACGGCAGCGGGAGAATTCGACTACTTTGCCAGGGAGAGCGCCGTCACCGATGAACAAGGCAACTTCACCATCGAGTCCGTTTCAAAAACCGAGCAGTTCCTCCTGGCCCGCCCCACAAAGAGCACACTTTATGGAAAAGACGGAATCGTGTGCGTGGATTGTCGTCAGGGCTCTGTGGAGGGCCTGGTGCTCAATGTGGCGCGGGGCTGTGCGATCAGCGGGCGCGTGAAGTTGTCCGACGGCACGGAACCCAAGCCCGACTGGGCGATCCTGATTCAAGGCGAAACCGTGCGGCAATTCTACGCCAAGTCGGGCCACTTTCAGTTCTTCAACCTGCCCCCGCAACCGGCCACGGCGGAATTGCGCCAGGGCGACGTCTCACTGCCGATAACGCTCCCCGAGCCGGGGAACGCCCTGAGAGATATAACCCTCGAAGTTCGTGCGCCGTCGGCCAAGGCCCACATTTCCGGACAAATCGTAAATGCCGAGGGTGCTCCCCAGGCGGGAGTATCGTTGACGCTCAAAATCGACAACGGTGGCGAAGGCGGCAATTCTTCTTACGAAAACGCTGAGACGAATGGCGAGGGGCGCTTCACCATCGAGACCCCTCACTCGGGCGCCATTTCCGCAGAGCGAATCACCGTCATGCGCACCTTCACCGCAGGGGGCAACACCGATCGACGCGGTATGGATTGTACAATTCTGGAATCGCCGAAGTCCGTCGTCGTTGAAACGGGCGCCACGGTGGAAAACCTGCGCTTTGTCATCGCGCCACCGGAAACCCGGATGATAGCCGGAACCGTCTGGGATGAGGCCGGAAACCTGGTCAACGCGAATGTGTCTTTCATGTCCGATTCCCGCGAATCAGTCCATCCCAGTGGACAGATTCGGGAGGGCCATTTCCGGTTTTTCGAACTACCCGAAGAGAAACTGGCGATCGAGTTTACAGTGGAAAAACACCAGGCGCGGGTTATCGAGGAGGGTCGGGACTTCCAGCGCGGCGATGAATACATACAGGTCGTTCTACCCACCACGCCCTATCCCGACGACATTCCCCTGTGGACCACCGTCACGGGAGCGCCGTGGACCCCGGAGGCGGTCGACAGCGCGATCCAGGGGAAGTCGATCCGCATGCGTTTCGATCACTACCGTCGCCTGCTGGATCCCGCCCCACAGCGCCCCGTCTCCCCGCCCGCAACAGAAGGGGAAGCCGGGCCGGTGACGATTCAGGTCGTGGATCCCGAGGGCAAGCCCATTCCCCGGATTACCATCCATCCGGCCGAGCCATACATGTTCACAGGTTCCGACGGCGAGTTAGGCATCCTCGATGTCGTTACCGCACCGAACAGCGCCGCGACGGTACTTTCAAGTGACGGTGGACGATACGACGTGCCCGTGAATCACCTCGTCGCGGCCGAAGGCACCTGCCGACAGTACATCTCACGGCGAAAAGAAAAGACCGAGGGGACGCCGCGCACCATCGTCCTCTATCCGAAGCACCGGCTTACGGTCAACGTCGCCAACGCCGAGGGAAGGCCCGTTCCAGACATCACCGTAGCCCCCTACTCCGGCATCGACCCGTTCTCCGGCGGCATGCTCCATGCCTTTCCACGCACCGATCACAATGGGACCGTGGTATACGACGATTTGCCCCCGGGACGCTATACCCTCGTCGCCAGAGCCCCCGGCGGCGGGCCGGATGCCCGCCTGGTGCTGGCGGAGTTGACGGAGAAAGCCGATGCTTCCGTTTCGGTTATGTACGGTCCCTATGCCGAGGGCTCGCCCGATGCCCGTCTCGACCAGTTGCGGTCCGAATGGCGCAATGCCTCAGGCAATGACTCCCTGGCGAACTTTGCACCGCTATGGGAAAGGCACACAAAGAAAGAGCGAAAGCAACTGACCGAGGCCGCCCGCGCACGCCTGAAAGCGCCCGTTCTCGCCGATATCGAAACCCTTCCCTTCCTGGCCGACCTGGCCGTAACTGCGGGAATGAAGAATGTAACCGACGATCTTGGGCGCCATCTCACATGGCTGCCGCCACACCTCCGCTACCAGTCCATACCCGCCGTAGCGAACGCCCAGGCACTGCTCGGCGGCAACGACGCCATCCCGGCCCTCCTCGATCGCGCGCGCGATGCCACAATGGACAGTCGCGAACGGCTGGTAATGATGGTGGCCATCAACCGCATCGGCACGTCGGAAAGTCTGGCCGCCTGGAAGTCACTGCGGGACCAGGCCCGAACGATGCCCAATGCCCCGAAGGCGAGGGAAGAGTATACCCACGCCGAACGCATGGAGGAAGCGATAGTACTCACGCTCGCGGCAACTCGGGGGGCGCTTTCGATCCATGCAATGGGCTCCTACGGCGCTGAGATTACCGAAGACTACAACACCGGAACCATCTGGGTAGGCGGCACACAGTACACCTTGCGGCGCGTCGGTGACGAGTGGTTTCCGGTCACGATTGGGGCCACCTACATGGAGTAATTCCTTTCCGCCAGGACACTACGTGCAGATGGCCGCGAGGTTCCGTCGGAGCCTCGTGGCCATCGTTTGTTTCAGCGGGGAAATGCGCGGTACCGCCTGCGAGTGACACCGCAACAAGGTGTCGCGGTCATGGCCCCCGCAGGGGGGCAAAAATTACGCCTGCATA
This sequence comes from Candidatus Hydrogenedentales bacterium, assembly GCA_942492815.1. Taxonomy (GTDB): domain Bacteria; phylum Hydrogenedentota; class Hydrogenedentia; order Hydrogenedentales; family JAEUWI01; genus JAEUWI01. The sequence goes on from OW818658.1 coordinate 3,639,658, forward strand.
GTGACTATGCGCTATCATTCTCACTAATTCCGGTCGGGACATCTCTCCTGGCTGATCGCGGGTTGGGAGGCTCGCGCGGCGGGCTTGGTATACATCCGAAGCGCCCAAGCCTGCCTCTGGCTCGACCTCCGCAACAGGGAGAATGGTTTTCGCATGCAAGGCCTCAGTCACCACGAAGTTGTTGTCATGTTTCTGGCCCTGGGAATGCTTCTGGGAGCCGCGCGCATCCTGGGGGAATTGGCCAACCGTTTCCGTCAACCCGCCGTACTGGGCGAGCTGATGGCGGGCGTGTTGCTCGGCCCCACGGTGCTGGGCAACCTGGCGCCGGACTTCAAGAACTTTCTCTTTCCCGCGACCGGGCCAAACGCCATCGCCTTAAGCGCCATAACGACCCTCGCCGTGGTGCTCTTTTTGCTGGTGGCAGGTCTGGAGGTCGATCTGTCCATCGTGCGGCGCCAGGGCCGGGTCGCCCCTCGGGTGAGCATCGCGGGAATCGTCATTCCCTTCATCATCGGCTTCATCGTGGCCTGGCTCCTGCCAAAGGCCATGGGACGCCACGAGGGCGCGGACCCGTTTATCTTTGCGCTATTCTTTGCCACGGCTCTTTCGATTTCCGCCCTGCCGGTCATCGCAAAAACGCTGATGGACCTCGATCTCTACCGAAGCGATCTGGGTATGGTGATCGTGAGCGCGGCCATTGTGGACGACTTAATCGGATGGATCATCTTCGCCGTCATTCTGGGAATGATGGGTGGCGACGCCTCCCATGGCGGGAGTGTGGCCCTGACAGTAGTGATGACCCTGACGTTTGCGGGGCTGATGCTGACCGTGGGCCGCATGCTGGTGCACAAGGCCTTTCCCTATGTGCAGGCCTACACCCGCTGGCCCGGCGGCGTGCTGGGCTTCGCGCTGATTCTCGCCCTATTTGGCGCGGCCGTGGCCGAATCCATCGGCATCCACGCCATCTTCGGCTCTTTCCTGGCGGGCGTGGCCATCGGCGACTCCTCCCACCTCCGGGAGCGCACCCGGGTGACCATCGAGCACTTCGTATCCTTCATCTTTGCGCCCGTGTTCTTCGCGAGTATCGGCCTCAAGGTCAATTTCGTGGCCCACTTCAACCTGCCGCTGGTGCTCACCGTGCTGGCCATCGCCTGCCTTTGCAAGCTCCTCGGCGGTAGCCTGGGCGCGCTGTGGGGCGGCATGTCCAAGCGCGAAGCCTGGGCCGTGGGCTTCGCGATGAACTCCCGGGGCGCGATGGAGATCATCCTCGGCATACTGGCGCTCGAAGCGGGCATCATTGGCCAGGAACTCTTCGTCGCGCTGGTCATCATGGCCATCGTCACCTCCATGATGAGCGGACCCATGATGCGCCTCATCCTCCGGAGCGCGCGTCGACGCCGCCTCCACGAAGCGCTCTCCTCCAAGCTCTTCATCCCCGATTTGAAAGCCACCACGCGCCGCCAAGTCGTCGCCGAAATGACCGCCGTCGCCTGCGAAGCCGTCGGCCTCGAGGTGGGCCCCGTGGAAGAGGCCGTCTGGGCCCGTGAGGAAGCCCTGAGCACGGGCATCGGCAACGGCGTCGCCCTGCCCCACGCCCGCATCGAGGGACTGAAGGCCCCGGTGATCGTCGCGGGCATCTCCTGCAACGGCATCGACTTCGACGCGCCGGACGACAAACTCGCCGATGTCATATTCCTCATGCTTACGCCCAAAGACGACGCCACCGCCCAGCTCGAACTCGCCGCCGACATCGCGCGGCTTTTCCGCCACCCGGAGACCCTCAGCCACGCCCACAGCGCAAAGAACTACACGGATTTCCTGGCGCTCATGAAAACCGAAGGCGTGGAGGCGTAGGGATTTCATCCCGAGCTTCCGCGAAATCCCGTGCCTTCCGTGGTCAAACTTTTTCGACCACGGAAATGAACGGAATTCCACGGAAAAGGGCACAAGGGAGAATCTCTCCTTTGTGCCCTTTGCGTTCTTTGTGGTCAATCAATCCGGCCCTATTCCGCCGGCGGGGGGACATCCAGGCTGTCTATCAATTCAGGTGTGGCAATGTATATGTAGCCTTCTTTCACCGCGTAAGTTAGATTGAGCAAGCGGGTTATCGCGTAGAGCGCTTCTCCCAACGGCACATTATTCAAATTGATCCTGCGAATCATGCCGTCGGTCACATTGCCCGGCGAGCCAGGCGATGGCTCACCGAGCTCGTCGCCCTCGGGTGTAAAGGCTCGTTTGTCGAGTACGATATTGAACTCAAACTTGTCCTGCAGGAATTCTAGGACTTCCTTGATGTGAACCTCTTCGAACTCTAGTTGCACCGGGCGACTCAAGGTTTCGAGAATAGGCCCATCGGCGAAATCGGCCGAAGGCAAGGGTATCAGCTCATCCGCCGCCAGTTGCTCCTTGGTGCTGACCCAAACAGTGTCCCCCCACATTTGCGTAGTCAAACCCAATGGACGGGTACTCGCCTTGAGCACATCGCCCGCCGGGACATCCAGCAGGTTTATATACGGAATTAGCCCGTCGGACCTGACCGTTTCCTGTTCAGAATCGGAAAGTACTACGCCCCCGTCTGCGCCCTCAGACTCTGGTGCTACCACGCGCTGATCCAACACTACATTAATATTCGCGAACTCCTGCACCAACTTTGCAACCTCGTCAATGTAACTATCCTTAAGCGTGAGGTTTATCGATACCCTGAGTGCTTCCTTCAACTCCTCCGACGGCTCCAGCGAGAGTACCCACCCCGCCTCGACCTCCTCGGTCGCGTCGGGCTTTTTTGCCTCCTCCGCACTATCCGCCAGCCACGCTGGCAGGACCAACGCCGCCAGCACCGCTACCCCCAGCGCACCCAACCAGTGTACCCTGCACCCGCCTTTTGCCTTCATAATCATCCAGAGCCTCCGTTCCTGGGTTGACGCGGACCAGGCCGCGAGCCCCATTGCCGGTGCGGGGGCGTCCTGCCGCGAGAGCATCGCCATGATCCGCACCATCGTTTCCGCGTACTGCTTTCTATCGCCGGGATGGACATTCACCACCCAGGCGTCGCACGCCATTTCGCTGAAGAGGTGGACGCGGTTGCGCACCCACCAGAAACACGGATTCCACCACCACACCACGCCCGCCGCCAACATCAACCACGCAACCCAGTGGTCCCGCCGCTTGAGGTGGGCCAATTCGTGCGTCAGGATGGTGTGCCAGTGCTCCGCACCCACATGCTCCAGCGCCTCGGCGGATATCACCAGCGTGGGTCGTCCCGTAATCTGTATATAGACCCCACCCACTTCGCGGACGATCACGGCTCGCGGTACGGGTACGCCGAGCAGCGCGCAGGCTTGTGCCAATTGCGTTTGCAGCCATTCAGGAAGCGCCTCACCCGCAGCGATACGACGACGCCCCCGTCTCACGTGCAACGCGATCCGGCCCGCCACGGCGACTGCGCCGAGTGCCCACAAGCCAAGCAAAACGGCTTCCAGGCCAATGCCCGCTTCCCCAGTATCCGAGGGGTTGGGCACACCAGTTTGTCCCAAACCGAGTGACCATCCGCCTTCCATGAAGCCTTGGCGACCCGTGCCATCTCCCTCGCCTTCGATTCCCGCGCCATTCGTGGTCTCATGGGCTGAAAAGAGGGTAGCCAGTGTCTCCGCGCTCAGGGGCCAGGCCACTACCGGCGGTACAATCAGCTTTATCAACACAATGAGCCATAGCGCATGGCATAAGGCCGGTCGAAAGCGCCCGATTCGACACGCGGCCTCTACCGCGACGGCGAGCACCAATACCGACACCAGATGAAGTAGAAGTATGTTCATGCCGCTATTCCCCTTCGTTATCCAGTTTCTCGATCAAATTCTTGAAGGACGCCAACTCTTTCTCGGAAAATTTCTTGCTGTCCACCAGCGCCATCAGTAGTGGGCCCGCCGCGCCGTCGCACAGATCCTCGGCCATGGACTTCAAGCGCGATTTCATGAGGCCCTGCCGCGTGACCATTGCGCGGTACACATGGGGCACGCTCCCCTTCTCCACCGCTACAGCCCCTTTGTCTTCCAAGCGCTTGAGAAGGGTCTGCAGCGTGGTGTAGGCACGGGTTTTATTCTTGGGCAGCACCTCCGCCACATCGCGAACCGTGCCGCCGCCACTTTTCCACAGGGCTTTCAATACTTCCATTTCAGCTTCGGTAATATCGGGTTTCATAGGGATGATTCCTCTTCTGAGCACTACGACAAGTTGTAGTAAATAAGGCTACTACGTTTTGTCGTAGATGTCAAGTGGATTTTTCCGAGCTTAGAAAGAGAAATGTGGGAAGGGATTCTGGGGCGACACGAAGCGCGCAGGCTGGGACGTGCGGCGCAAAGGATCTTGGACATTCATGTCCGAGGCAAGTCGCATTCCGGTGTGATAGCGCACTTGACGTTTGTAGGGAAGCGTTGGTCTTTAAGCCACAACGATGGGGACGCAAGATCGCTGAACATGGTCAGCGGACCCCGTAGTGTTCGCGCATGTTCTGCCTCGGACATGAATGTCCAAGATCCTCGTCAGTTCGGGCAAAACCGATGATACCGGCCCTTGATGTACATGCTGAAGATGCGCGGCACGTAGGGGTGGACGACTTCCCTCCCGGTCGCGTCGAGCTCGAGGTTCTCCTCGGCGACATAGGTTTCGGCCCCGCCGTGGACGAGGACGTGGTACCAGGGCTGGCCGCGATTGGGCTGGGTGGGGTTGCCGCGATACCATTCGTCGGGCGCGCCGCAGCGGGAATCCGCCTTCGCGATAACGCCGCGATAGTTGTAGCGCTTGTGATGAACTATTTGTCCAACTTCAAACTGAGCCATGACGCGACTCCTCTGCCTGTCCGCCTCCGCCTGGATGCTGCTGCCCGATCATGCGGCCGCGGGAACCGGCTGGTACCAAGAGAGGCCGCGCGCCCGCTCTCTTGTCGTACTGCGGATGCAGGGCGATGCATCGCTACGATTATTATACCAGCAGATTGGAAAATAGTTTCAGGGGGTGATTACGCGGTTGCGTCGGAAATTTTTCAGGGACTACAGGGACAGCAGGCATTGGACCGTTTCTGTTGTCCCTGTTGTCCCTGCCGTCTCTGCCGTCCCTGAAGGCAAACCGACTCCCCCCTTCAATGCCGCTGGAGCACTTGCCCGAAGTACCGTGGATCCGGCAGCGCCGTAGGGCCGCCGATCGCAACCTGGCTGTACTCCGATATATCCACGAACACGGAATCCCGCTCGGCGGATTCGTAACCCGCCATGAGCACCGCCATGGTGTCCCACGCGAGGAGCGGGCCCGATTGCGGATAGCGATTGGGCTCCAATGCGCAGGCGACCGCGTCGTCCATTTCGTTGACGTAGCCGTGGGTGTGGAGCTGGCGCGGACGCGGAAACGACGTGCCCTGGGGTGTGGGCAATTTCTCCCGCAGAAGCAGATCACCCGCATAGCGCCCTTCTGGCAGGAAAAGCTCGTTTTCGTTGTTCGGATTCATCCGAAGGTCGTACTGCCCGAAATCGGCAATCACCGAAAACTCGTTACGGATGCCGCTGATGCTCAGGTCATAACCAAAAAGCTCGGCGGCGGTCCCATCTTCAAAGAGCACCGTCGCCCGTGCGAAGTCGTCGACATTCTGCATCACGCGGAAGTGCTCGCCCGCGCTCTCGGGCTGCTGGCGGAGTATCCCCAGGGCGACGGCGGACACTTTTACAGGGCGGATGGGCCGTCCCTCTCGGAGCATGCCCTCGATCTGCTTGAGGTACAACGCCGCGCCGAGGGGATGGCAAGCCTTGTTGAACAAACTGCCGCCGCCCGATTTCGCGGGGGTATCGTAGTCCAGCGCGTGAGAACCCGTGTGTGCGCAGACACCCTGCTGGAGCAGGATTTTTCCCTTGTCGCAGGCCTGAGCCTCGCGGATCAGCTCCACGAGCGCCATCATGCCATCCGTATAGACGAAGTTCTCCGCATAGAGCAACTTGGAGCCGTTGCGCTCGACCGCCCGGAGCACCTCCGCCAGCGCCACCATGGATTCCGCTTTCCGGATCGCGGCGGAAGCCTCCCGTCCCTCGGGATAACCCGGCCAGATCAGCGGCGGCTTCTCCAGCACAATAACCTTCACCCCTGCCTCCGACGCCTCTTTCACATAACGCGCGTGGGCGTGGTTTGCACAGGCGATGCAGTCGATGTCCGGCTTAACGACGTCCAGCATTTCCTGATGGGAGGCGAAGGCCGTGCCAACCCCGTGCTTCTCCGCGAAGCGCTCGGCATTGCCCAGGTGGCCCGAGTTAACCCCCGCGAGCTGGAACTCCACGCCGTTGCGGTGGGGCAGCATGGCAAACACCCGGGCGACGAAGTCGCCGGCGAATCCGGTGCCGCTGATGGTAACTTTAAGGGTATGATTCGACATTTTCTGTGCTTTCGAGCGTAAAAAGAAAGAACACTTAAGGTGAGGCTTTAGAAGAATTACCCCACAGATTCACACAGATCGGCACAGATAGCTCCGAAAATAATCTTGGCCGCATCGTCTGGCTCATCTCGACCTTGAAAGCGCTTTGCCTCTACGGTCAACCCAATTGGACCCAATCTCTGACAGTTCATTTTCCTATCTGTGCGGATCTGCGAGAATCTGTGGGAAAATCTTCCTATTCGAGCGGTCAGGAAAACAAGGACGAAAATCAGCCTCATTCTTCCAGCGCGGACCTATAATCGTTCTGTTTGAGTCCTTTGAGGTTAAATTCCATTTCACATAGCCTCGACCGTTGAACGTACTACGCTGCCCCCTCCATTGTCCAGCCCCGACTTTCGTTTCGTCGGCCCGATCCTGTATAAGTTGGGTTCTGCGGCTCCGACCGCGTTTCAACACCTTGCAGGAGGAAGCATACCCATGGATCTATCAACCAAGCATGAACCCGTGGGCAATCTGTTCGACGAACAGTTCGCCGCCACGGACCCCGGCGCTTTCCACCTCTCCGCCGATCAGGTCCAGCACTACCAGGACTTGGGCTATGTCGCTGGCACGCGCATTCTCACCGACGCCCAGTGCGACGCGCTATGCGAAGAACTGGCCGGACTGACCGATCCGAATCATCCGGGCAATCACCTCTTCTACGAGTTCAACTCCAACGAGTCGGTCGATCCGAACACGGTGCTCTTCCACGCCCTGGGAGCGTGGCGTGTGAGTCCTGGATTCCACGACATCCTGTGGAACCCCGCGTTCACCCGCGCGGCCAGCAGCCTGCTCGGTGGCCCCGTGCGCTTCTGGCACGACCAGCTCTTCTGCAAGCCCGCGAAACATGGCGGCGTAGTCGCCTGGCACCAGGATTACTCCTACTGGACCCGCACCCAGCCCATGCAGCACCTGACCTGCTGGATCGGTCTGGACGACGCCGACGAAGAAAACGGCTGCCTCTATTATGTGCCGGGGAGTCACACCTGGCCCCTCCTCCCCATCACTGGCCTCGCCGGGGATATGGAAGCGATCCAGACCGTCCTTTCCGATGAGCAGAAGGAAGCCTTCAAGCCCATCCCCATCCGCCTCAAACGCGGACAGTGCGCCTTCCACCACCCCCTGCTGGTCCACGGCTCCTACGACAACAAGTCACCCCGCTCCCGCCGCGCCGTTGTGCTCAACGTCGTGCGCGATGGCGTGCGCTCCGAGTCCGACGAATCGCTCCTCGAAGGTGTGCCGCCGCTGGGAAAAGGCACGCCGCTCTCGGGTCAGTTCTTCCCCCTGCTCTACAGCCCTGAGACCTGATAGGCAATCACTACACCTGAGCCGCAATCCCGGCGACGCGGCAGCTCGCGTCCACCTTTCTCCCATAGAGGCCCCCATCCGCACGACGGCGGGGGCCTCCTCTGTTCTACCCCAGTACAGTGCTCCGTACTCATTGGGGAGCACGAGCAACATCGCGCGGCGTGTAGCTGTCCAGCCTGACAGCCGTCAGTGTGCCTGTGCAGTTTTCGCGATTGCGTATGGATCAATGCAGATTTCGGGGCGCAAGCGTCCGAGAATCGGACGAACCTTTTGTCACTCTGACAAACCCGAGTCGCGCGCACCCTGATGCGGGCGATGCAACCCATTTTCAAGCCAAACTTGTTGTTATACTGCTTGCAAAGATACATAAATTCGATTACTATCCTAGCTCCATGCAACGGTGAACTGCGGGCCCAATCTCATGCGCGAATATGATCTACTGGTTGGAATTCTGGCGTGCCAGCTCCGTCTCGTATCACGGGGGACTCTGGTTCGTTATTCCACCCTGCTCTCCGAGCGCCCCGCCAGTTCACTGCTCGATTATCTCCTCGACTCCAAGGCACTGACGGAAAACGACCAGCAGTTTCTCTGCCGGATTGTGGATACGATCATTCACGCGCACCATGGAGATGAACGCGCCGCGTTGAAAGCCTTCGGGGGCGACGAGGCCGCCTCGGATGCATTCGCGGGCTCAGTCGTGCACTCCGAAAGCGGCTGGGGCCCGAGCGAGGATCAGACCATCCTCGCGGATCAACTTCCTCACGGACTCCCCCCGCAAATCTTGCCCGAGACCATCGGACGCTACACCCGGGGTTCCGAATATGCACGGGGCGGGATCGGTCGAATTCTGCTGGTGCACGACGAACAGATCGGGCGCGACGTCATCCTGAAGGAATTGTTACCCGAGCATATCTCGAGCCCGACAGACAGCACGCTATCGCAGATGCCCAAGGGCGCGAGCCCGAAGAGCCCCATGCGAAAGTCCGCCTCCATGATGGCGCGCTTCCTCCAGGAAGCGAAGATCACCGGGCAGTTAGAGCACCCCTCCATCGTGCCAGTGTACGAACTGGGCACCCGCAAGGACGGCCAGCTCTACTACACGATGAAGCTGGTTCGTGGCGATACGCTCTCCGTCGCCATCAAGGACTGCAAGAGCCTGCAGGACCGCCTCGCGCTTTTGCGCTCCTTTCTGGATGTCTGCCAGGCCATGGCCTATGCCCACGCCAAGGGCGTCATCCACCGCGACCTGAAGCCCTCCAACATCATGGTGGGCGAGTTCGGCGAATGCGTCGTCCTCGACTGGGGACTGGCCAAAATGCAGCGGGACGTGGACGCCCATCGGGAGGCCCTCGAAAAGACCATCAGCCAGCTCAAACTCGGAGACGACAAAGTCGCGGGAATGCAGACCCGCTCCAAGGACGTCCTGGGAACCCCGCTCTACATGGCCCCCGAACAGGCCCGGGGCGAGGTGGACGGTGTCGGCCTCCACTCCGATGTGTACAGCCTGGGCGTGATTCTCTACGAAATCCTCTCCGGCGAACTCCCCCACCCCTGGAGCAACTCGCTGGACACGATCCACCGTGTCGGCACACTGCCGGCCCCCTCACTCCGGGAAATCGCCCCACACACCCCGCCCGAACTCGCGGCCATCTGCGACAAGGCCCTCTCCTTTGATGCCAGAAAGCGCTATGCGAGCGCCAAAGAACTAGCCACCGACATGCAGCACTTTCTCGAAGGCGCCGTCGTCGGAGCCTATGCCTACAAGTTTACCGACCTGCTCGGGCGGCTCTATAGGAAACACCGTCCCATCATTCTCACCTCATGCGCTGCCGCCTCGTTGCTGCTGCTCTTGGGGGGCCTTTCCTATGCGAGTATTTACAAGGCGCGCGGGGAAGCGATAGTGGCAAAAGGCCTCGCAGACAGCGCACGGGACGTGGCCGAAGACGAGCGCGCCAAAGCCGACGCCGAACGGGAACGCGCGGAGACCGCGGAAGCAAAGACGGCCCGGGAAAAGTACGTGTCGGACATACGTCTCGCGGATTCTTACGTCCGGAATTTCAAATTCCAGGCGGCGGAAGATATTCTGCTCGCGACGGAGCCCCGTTTTCGCAACCTCGAATGGGGATACCTTGCGGCGCAGTGCAATCAAGATCTGGCGACACTGCGCGGCCACACGAATGTGGTCTTCAAGTCATTCTTTTCACCGGATGGCCGTTCCATCGTCACCGTGGGCGGGGACTTCACCGCCCGACTGTGGAATGCCGAAACCTATGCCCAAGTTCACGAATGGCGCTATCCGGACATCTACCTGCGGCACGCGGTCTACACACCTGACGGTGCCAGCCTGGCGCTGTGCCTCAGCGATGGCTCGGTTCGGATAGTGGATCCCGCCAGCGGAGCCGAACGCTTCTCTCTCGCCGGACACACGGCCCCCGTGAACTACTGCACCTTCAACGCCGCCGGTGATCGTCTCGTGACCGCAAGCAGCGACCGTACCGTGAAGATCTGGGAACTCTCGTCCCGTGCTGTGGTGTTAACGCTGGAGGATCAGGGCGGCGAGGTCAAGGCGACCGGCTACTGCAACGCCGAGCAGTCGCTCTACACCGTACCCGACGGCAAGCCCATGCGGTTGTACTCGCTGGATGGCCGCTTTCTGGCGGAGGGGCCCGGCATGGGGGTACACGCGCCCGCGGATGGCGCACTGCTCGTGGCCCGCAATGAAAACGAAGCCATTGTTTACAAAGGCAATGACCTTTCGGTCGCGGTACGTCTTCCCCATGAAGACAGCGTCGAACGGGTGACCTACTACCCGGAACTCCAGCGGGTCGTCACCGCCTGCGCCGATGGCATCGCGCGCGTATGGCGGGTCCCGGAAGGGACAATCGAGCAAGTTTTCAACGTGCGCCATCCCCTCAGAGACTGCAAGATCTCGCCCGACGGCCGTCTGCTCGCGGCGGTGGCCACCAATGGCCTCACGGTGGTCTGGGAACGGGCCACAGCCCGCGAGGTCAACCGCTTCAGTGGACATCGGGAAGCGACGGCAGGCTTGGAATTCGACCCGAAGGGCGGACGCATCCTGACCTGGTCCATGGACCAGACCGCGCGGCTCTGGCTGGCGGAGCAAGACCCGTCCACGATCAAAATTGCCGAAGCGGGCCCGAAGGCCTATCGCATCTCGACCGCGCCGCAGGCAGACATGGCCTCCCTCATCACCCGCTCGGGTAACTTGCTTGTTCAGGACTTAAAATCAGAAACACCCGTATACACCGCGTCCTTCCAGCCCCAGATCGGCGCGATGGAAACCGTACTCGCCCCCGACGGACGGGCCCTAGTGGTGGTGCCCGACAATTTCCTTCCCATATTGGTCTCCTTGCCCGATGGAAAAGTCATACGCCGCCTCGAAGGCCACGAGGGCTATATCACCGGCGTCGCGTACAGCGGGAATGGAACCACCATCGCGACCTCCTCCTGGGACGACACCGTCCGCCTTTGGAATGGAAAGACCGGAGAAGAAACTGGCGTGCTAAACGGACACAAGGATACGGTCCAGTGTGTCGCACTGTCACAAGACGGCAAGTACGTAGCATCGGGTTCGATCGATAAAACGGCAATCGTCTGGGAGCGAGAAAGCGGAGCGAGACTCGTAGAGGTCAAGCACGAGGGCGCTGTAATGGACGTCGCCTTTTCAAGTGATGCCTCCCTGTTGGCCACCGCCTCCAGAGACGGCACCATCCAGGTTTGGAAAATCGACACAGCCTCGCGCCTCTTCGTCCTCAGCGCCCAGATGTACGACGTGGACCGTGTTGCATTCAGTCCCGATAGCAAGAGACTGCTCTCGCTTTCAACAGGCAATGGCTTGACCATCTGGGAGTTGGAAGGGGGCCAGGCACTCGTAAACATTGACGCCACCGGTTCCGCACTGGCGGACGCGGCCTTCGGTCCCGATCCAGGCTCACTGCTGATGGCCAGCGCTTCGGGCGAACTGCTCGAATTATTCAATCCGATTGAAGACCCCGCGTCTCCCCCAGTAGACGCACCGTCTCTGAAGAAATTTGTAGACGAATTCAGGATCCAGCGAAACACCCGTTGGCGCGCTACACCCCCTACGCCCGCCAGCAAACGACTGGATCGCATCCTCCCACAGCCCCAGGCCCTCGAAACCCTGCGCTCGCTCACGGCAGCCACCGACCTCGTACCGCAGGGAGAATCCCTTATCATTACCGAAGCGCTCGAGGCCCAGTGCTGGCCCCTCGGCGTGGCCGTGGGCGACACACTGCTCAACATCAACGGAAAAGCCCAACAGGACTACGCGGCGTATGCCGAAAGCATCGCGAACGCAACATTGCCCCCCGAAGGCGCGTCCTTCTATCTGGATGTCGTCAGAAACCTCGTCCCCCTGCGGATCAACGTTTCCTATCTGCCTGTGGATACCGAATCCCGCGAACTCGCCCTGCCGGACAACCAGGCAAGGGCCCTGCTGGAGCAAGGCGTCGCCGCCCTCGCAGCCAATACCGAATCCATCCTCCAGGTAAGCCGCCGCTGGGCCGAGTACGCCCGAATGCCCCTGGAAAAACCCGACAGTATCGCAAGCCTGTGGATCAACGCCCCCAGAGACCTGATGAGCAAGAAAATGCTACAAGCCGCAGGGCTCCAGGCCGGTGAGCGCCTCATGAGAATTAACGACACGAACGTCAAGACCCTGAGCGAACTTTCAGAGAAAGCCGCAAGTGGACTCAATTTCATCGACACGGATTACACCTTGAACCTGAGACTCGCCCATGGAGCGTTTCGGGAAGTTGAATTGATACTGAAGCGCCCTTCGGGAACGGAGCAATAGTTGAGTTCTCGCGAATACCCCGGGATGACGCCGTCACTGGCGATTTCGATGGCGACGTGGGACGCTTGCAACCATGTCGTTCGCGAACATGCGCCAAGATCCATAATACAATTCAACAATTGTTTACAACTATCACCGTACAGGGTGCCCACAGGGCACCGGGTTTTCACCAATTACATGCGGAAAGGCTCAATCAATTATGGCTTACTACGACGTACGAGACGGCATGGACGACAAGACACACACTCCGATCGTTCGAAGTGTAAACCTAATGTGTGCGCTTCTCGATGGAATCACGTACGAAGACCTGTATGAGAAGCCGTTCTGGAAACCTGTCTCGGCGAGACTTCCTACCATCGGGGATCCGGCCTGCGCGCTTGAGCGAATGTTCATGAACGCGGCGACGCTGCATATCGATCTCAACACGACCCCCGGCGGCACCGCCTACCCGGTCGGCACACTGATCGCCACTATGCTGTCAAGCATCCGAACTGACCTGATGCAGAATGGAGTCCCCCGCGTCCACTTGAATGGGCTATTCCTCCGAAAGGTGGCTGCCGGAGGCCATGTGGAAGACCCCCATCTCAAAAAAGTACACGACCACGTCAAAGCCCTTCTCAATACCAGCGGAACTAAACTAAGACATTTTTGCACCCCCTTCATGCACAAGCAAGCCACCAGCACGGTCGGTACTACCGAGTGGCAAAATTTCATCTACGCCTGCCGTACGAAAACGCTGAAGGACCTCTATGCCACGGAGAGAAAAGCCGTTCTTGGCGTTGCCGTGAAGAAGGCATGCAACGCGGGGATCCTGATCGATCACGGCAAACCGCTTATTTTTACCAAGACTTCAAAATCAGGAAAGAAAACTCAGGTACGAATTAAAACTCCGAGCGGGGGCAACTCCAAAAAGTGCACGGGCACGACTTGTGGGCCATCCGTCCCGACTGATTGGTGCAATACGACGTCGGATGGTCACTGCTCGTCAATGAGCGATTAGACTCGCACTGATGCGAGAGCGCGTGCATGCCCGCCAGGCATGCGAACACAACCTTTGAAAGGAAGAAAGTTTACAATGACTTGGAATTGGGATGTCAAAGCAACGACTAAGCCTGTGATGGCCGATGACTTCGTATCTCGAAGCGCAAATTTAATGTGTTACCTCTTGCACAACATTTCCTATAACCAACTTTATGCGGGGCCTCTCGTAGACGTCGTCTGGAGGCTCAAACAGAACCTGCTGTCGATGCCGAGGTCGCTCAATGCCGGAGCGATTACAATTGGATTCGACGTCAAGAGCGAGCTATCCGAATCCTTTCGCCGGATGGAAGTGGCTCTCAAGGGCGATCAGACTGTAATCCTTCGCGAGTTCTTCGAGAAACACTATCGATCCGAGGATCCCGCAATTTACGCGAAGCAACTCGAATTCATTAGTGCGATCGAGTATCTCCACAGATCGGCGACCAACGGTGAGATGGCTGTCTTCTGCACACCGTTCATGGCATTTCAACGAGCAACATCCCCCTCCAAACCCTTAGACTATCTCCTACATACCAAACCGTTCCTCGATGTGCTGGGAAAATACACCCTATTCGACCTGCACACCTATCACGAGCCACTAAATCCCGACGGGAGCAAAGGCCCGATCAGGACTGCTGTTGCCAAGGGGAGGGCTGACGGAATTCTGAATTTCTTAACCACAAGCGGAGTGAAAGAAGACGAAGTATACATCACTACACCTCCCAGCAATTATCGCACGTGTTCCGGAGGTCATTGCGTGTCGACAACACTCTCAAGCTGGTGCAACGAAGATGAGAATGGCAACTGCACTGTTGCTGGAGGGTGATTTTGCCTTTTATCTCATGATTCATCAGTAACCCCGCCCCCCCTACCCCAGCGCCTCATCCAAATTCCTGGCGCTGGCCTCAATCGTCCCCATAATCGCACCAAAATCACTGCCATGGGCGAGCAACTGCGCGCCCATGGCGGTGTATTTTTTCAGGGCTTCCGGCGTGCCTGCAGGCATGCCCCACGCCTTGCCGTGGCGCTTGGCCGCGGCCGCCGCGCGCTCGATGCATTCGTCCAAGCTGGGCAGATCGGGGTAGGTGCGCAGGCGCAGGCCCAGATCGCCGGGGCCAACAAAAATCCCGTCCACACCCTCTACCGCCGCAATCGCGTCCACATTCTCAATCGCCTCGGGCGTCTCAATCTGCACCACCAGAAAAGTCTCACGGTTCGCCGCTTCCGCGTATTCTTTCGAATCCATGATCGTATAGCGCGTGTCCAGGCCCGCACCGTCGAGACCCCGATCGCCCAGCGGCGGGAACTTCACCGACTGCACCAGCATTTCCGCCTTTTCCACCGTGGATACGTGGGGGATCATGAGGCCCGCCGCACCGTCTTCCAGGTAGCGGTAGAGTCGCGACTTCTCCAACGTCGACGGACGCAGCATGCAATCGATATCCGCGAGCTGGAAGTGGGTCAACAGCGCCTGAAGCTGCTGCTCGGGTATGAGCCGGTGCTCCAGGTCCAGCCAGATGCAGTCAAAGTTCGCCCGCGCGGCCATGTGGACAAAGGGGGGAATGAAATGCCCCATGACGCACATGCGGACGGGCTTTCCGGCGCGGATCTTGGCGAGGGTCTTGCTCTTTCTCATGGGGTACTTCCTTTTCGTGTTGAATGGTGGCCGGACTCCCGCCTCCGGCGGGCCGCGAGCAATGGTTATAACAACTTGTTTCCCCCATTGTCCAGCATGCTATAGTACCCCACCTCGTATCGTCGGGCTGGCGTTTTCGCTCCGGCGGCGTCCCGCAGTGACAAGGAGTTTTCCGGACCGTGATCTGTACCCTGCAACGACTGACCTCGCCCTTCCGCGGCTTGAGCATGCGGCCGCTGGCCCTGCTTGCCACGCTGGCCGCTTCGCCCCTCTGTGCGGGGGCGCAGGAAGCCGCCGCCGCACCACACCACACCGGCCTCGTCTGGCTGGACTGGCTGATTATCTTCATCTACTGCGCTTCCACCATCTACCTCGGCTGGTACTTCAGCCGCACGCAGAACACCATGTCGGAGTACTTCGTGGGCAGCGGCGCGATGAGCCCCTTCCTGATCGGCGTGTCGCTCTTCGCCACACTCCTGAGCACGATCACCTATCTCTCCATCCCCGGTGAAGTCGCGGGCAAAGGGCCGATGTACATCATGACCCTGCTGGCCCTGCCCTTCGTCTTTCCGATGGTGGCCTATGTACTCCTGCCGGTGTATATGAAGGTCCGGGTGACCAGCGCCTATGAACTGCTCGAAACGAAGCTGGGGCTCAGCGTTCGCCTTCTCGGCGTGGCCCAGTTTCTCGCCCTCCGCCTCGTGTGGATGTCCCTCCTGATCTATCTGATGGCCAAGGCCATGTCCAAGATGATGGACCTCGACGAAACGGCCATCCCCTGGATCGTCCTCGTCATCGGTTTTGTCTCCGTGACCTACACCGCCATGGGCGGACTGCGCGCGGTGGTCATCACCGATCTGGTGCAAACGATTCTCATGTTCGGCGGCGCGATCCTGGTTGTCATCATGATCTCCATCGACATGAAGGGCTTCGGCTGGTTCCCCACCACCTGGCAGCCCCACTGGGACGTCCAGCCCCTCTACAGTTTCGATCCGAGCACGCGCCTCACCGTGCTGGGCACCTTCTTCAACATCTGGATCTGGTACGTCTGTACCGCCGGCGGCGATCAGCTCTCCATCCAGCGCTTCATGGCCACGAAAGACGTGAAGGCGGCGCGAAAGGCCTACGCCATCCAGCTCTGCGCGAGTACCGCCATCACCTGTGTGCTTTTCCTCGTGGGCTTCGCCGTCATGGGCTATTTCCGCCACCACCCAGAGTTTCTCCCGGTGGGCTATGACCTCAAAGCCAACGCGGACGATCTCTACCCGCGCTTCATCTCCCACCACCTGCCCATGGGCATTTCCGGCCTCGTCATCTCCGCCATGTTCGCCGCCGCCATGTCCAGCGTCGATTCCGGCGTCAACTCGATCACCGCCGTCGTCATGACCGATCTCATGGATCGCTTCGGCCTCAAGCCGAAGACCGAGCGGGGCCATGTGATCGCCGCCAGTATCCTGGCCTTTGCCATTGGCGGCCTCGTCATGATCGGCAGCGCCTTCGTCGGTCAAATTGAGGGGAATATCACCGAGGTGTGCAGCAAGACCGCCAACCTGCTGACCACGCCCATCTTCTGCCTCTTCTTCTTCGCCCTCTTCGTCAAGCGCGCCAACGCCCCTGGCGTCTGGGTAGGCTGGGCCTTCGGCCTGGCGGCGGCCGTGCTGACGGCCTTCTCCGGCGAAATATTTGGTGTAGACCCCGTAACCGGAAACCAGCCCATCAGCTTCGAATGGATCCCCCTCATTTCCATTGTGGTCAACATCGTCACCGGCTACGTCGCTTGCATTATCTTCGCAAGCTTCACAAAACCCACCACCGCCGCCGCGTGATCAACTTCCCAAGAACTTTCTCCCACAGATTCGCACAGATCTTCACAGATAGAAACTAGGATGCCACTCACCAAGTCGGATTCTTCACGTGCCCATACTCTCGCATCCAGGATACAAAGAGGAATACCAACTGCAAAAGTGAACCTATTATCGTTCCATCTGAGTCCTTTGAGGTTAAATCCCATTTTCTCCGCTACGCGAACCCCACTAACCCTCCCCCCTCTTATCTGAGCAAATCTGTGTAAATCTGTGGGAGATCGTCCCCTCCAGACTCCAGACTCTCCCCCTTCATTTGCACTTTCCCCGCCGGTTTGCCATCATGCTATCTGTATTGGCAATCTCGTAGTGGCTCCAACCGGAGCAAGGATGGTGCGGTGTGAATCTACATAAAATCTCTCGTCGGAAAATCATTACTTTGGCGCTCGCGCCCTGTATCGCACTCGGCGCAACCGCCGAGTCGCCCGCACCCGACTTCGCTACCCAGATCCTCCCCATCCTGGAGCAAAACTGCTTCAAATGCCACGGGCCCGAGCAGCAGAAATCCGGCCTGCGCCTCGACTCCCTTTCGGCCCTCTTCGTGAAGTCCGCCGTGGTCCCCGGCGATGCCGAGAGCAGCCGCCTCGTCCAGGCGATTCGCTATGAGAACCCCGACTTAAAAATGCCGCCCGACGGCAAACTCTCCGACGAATCCATCGCCACGCTCGAAGCCTGGGTCGCCGCGGGCACGCCCTGGCCCGGCACCACTGTGGAAGCGGCCCGCACCGAAGCGCGCACCATCATCGCCGCCGAGATTGAAGCGGAGCCCAAATACTGGGCCTTTCGCGCGCCCGCGAAACCCGCCGTGCCCGAAGTGGCCGACGCGCAGTGGGCCACAAATCCCATCGACGCTTTCGTCCACCAGAAGCTCGCGGCGCAAGGCCTCACCCCCTCCCCCGAGGCGGATCGCCATACCCTCATCCGCCGTCTCTACCTCGACGTGATCGGACTCCCCCCCACGCCCGAGGAAGTGGACGCCTTCGTCGCCAATCCCGATCCGAAGGCTTATGATGCCCTCGTCGATCACGTCCTCGCTTCCCCCCACTACGGTGAGCGCTGGGCGCGACACTGGCTCGACGTGGTGCGCTTCGCCGAGACCTACGGCTTTGAAATGAACCAGCCCCGCCCCAACGCCTGGCGCTATCGCGACTACGTCATCGGTGCCTTCAACCAGGACATGCCCTACACCCAGTTCATCCGCGAGCAGATCGCGGGCGATACTCTGGGCGCCGATGAGGCCACCGGCTTTCTGGTGGCGGGTCCGAAGGATATGGTCACCAGTCCGGACATCGTCCTCACGAAGAATCAGCGCGACACCGAGCTCCACGACATGGTCACCACCACGGCCGGCGCCTTCCTCGGCCTCACCGCCGGCTGCGCCAAGTGCCACGATCACAAATTCGACCCCATCTCCCAGCGCGACTACTTCCAGATGCGCGCCATCTTCGCGGGTGTGAAGCATGGCGACCGCGAGATCATGTCCCCCGAGCGCGAGACCCAACTCGCGAAGGCGAAGGAAGTGTCGGAGCGGGTCGCGAAACTCGCGGGCCAGCTTTCCGCCTTCACCCCCATGGCCAACCTCGACCTGACTGCCATAGACGACGAAGGGCCCCTCGTGCCCGCCACCGGCCCCGCGCGCACCACACTCTGGGTCCGCCCCATGGAGCGCGGCGTCCTCGGCAAGACGGATACGGAGCCCGGCGAGAGCTACGCCCTGTGGACCGCCAACACGGGCCAGGTGCTGATGTCATGGCACCCCGCCACCACCGGCGATCAGCGGCTTCACCTCTCCTGGATTGTGGACAAAGACCGCTGCACCAAAGTAACTTACCTGCTCGACGCCGACGGCAATCCCGCCACCACGGAAGACCAGAAGCCCCTCGCCACCGTGGATCAGACCCGCGCCGCCTCCCAGCGCGAAACGGACATTGGCGAAAACGTCTGGAGCGGCTTCTTCGACGCGGGTGTCCAAACACTGAGCGATCAAAGCGCCATTCTCCTCCGCGCCGACGACAACAAGGGCAAGGTATCGGCGGATTTGGTTGCGCTGGGCACCGCACCACCGGCCACCCGTCCCCAGCTTCGCCCCACGCTGAACTACGCGAAAAACGAAGACCGCTTCGCGCCCATCGAGGCCAAGGCCCTCCGCTTCACCGTGGGCAAGGTAAACCAGCACGGTGCCTGCATCGACGAACTCGAAATCTACAGCAGCGGTGAGATTCCGGAGAGTATCGCCCTCGCCAGCGCGGGCGCAGTCCCTTCGGCCTCCAGCGAATACGGCAACGAGCTCCACACGATTGCACACCTGAACGACGGCAAGTTCGGCAACAGCTTCAGTTGGATCCCGAAAGAGGGCGACACCGGCTGGGCCCAGATCGACTTCCCCGCGCCGAAGCTGATCGACCGCGTCATCTGGGGCCGCGACCGCAGTGACCAGTTCAAGGATCGCCTCGCCACGGAATACACCATCGAAGTCCAGACCGCCGACGGCACCTGGCACACCGTGGCCACGCAACGCGACCGCGCACCCTTCGGCATCAAGACGCCCAACGTCGCGCAATACGCCACCGCAGGCCTCGACGACGCCGCGCGCGCCAACCTCGCCGCACTCCTCGCATCGAAAAAGGAACTTGAAGCGGAATACAAAGTCGCGAGCGATGTGCCCAAGATCTACGGCGGCAATTTCACCGACCCCGAACCCACCCACTTCCTCTATCGCGGCGACCCCATGGCCGAGCGCGAAGCGGTTAACCCCGGCGGCCTGTCCCACGTCGGCGCGTCGCTCCAACTCACCGACGCCACCCCCGAGCAGGAGCGGCGCATCAAGCTCGCCGAATGGATCGCCAGCGCGGACAATCCCCTCACCGCCCGCGTCATGGTCAACCGCATCTGGCACTACCACTTCGGTCGCGGCATCGTGGAAACCCCGAGCGACTTCGGTGCCATGGGCGCGCGCCCGTCAAACCAGGAGCTACTCGACTGGCTCGCCGCCACCTTCGTGGAAGAAGGCTGGAAGCCCAAGGCCCTCCACCGCCGCATCCTTCTCTCCCAGACCTACCGCCAGTCCAGCGCCCCCCGGCCCGACGCCCTCGCGAGCGACGCGGGCAGCGTCTTCCTCTGGCGCTTCCCACCGCGACGCCTCGAAGCCGAACCCATCCGCGACGCCGTCCTCAGCGTCAGCGGCGTCCTCGACCTCGCCATGGGCGGCCCCGGCTACAACGCCTTCGAGCCCAACGACAACTACGTCCGCGTCTACACCCCCAAGAAAGTCTTCGGCCCCGAAGAATGGCGAAGGATGATCTACCAATACAAACCCCGCGTCGCCCAGGACGAAACCTTCGGCATCTTCGACTGCCCCGACGGCGGCCAGCACCAGCCCAAGCGCAACGCCTCCACCACCCCCCTACAGGCCCTCAACCTGCTCAACAGCCCCTTCATGAACCAGCAGGCCGAACTACTCGCCAAGCGACTGGAAAAAGAAACCCCCGACCCCGCCGAACAAGCCGAACGAGCCTTCCGCCTCGCCTACGCACGCGATCCGCTGGCGGAAGAGCAATCCGCATCTGCAGACTTCATTCGCGAGCACGGGCTCATGCTATTTTGCCGTGCGATCTACAACACGAATGAGTTTTTGTACGTGAATTAGGGGCGATGGCGCACCAGGTAACGCAATATCGTTGCAGGGACAACAGCGACGGCAGAGACAGCAGGTAAAGCTCACCAAAGTATGCTAGACTAAAACAACAGTGCAAAATGCGGTCAGGGCAAACTCCGGGGCATCTCCCCTGTAGTCCCTGTAGTCCCTGTAGTCCCTGTAGTCCCTGTAGTCCCTGTAGTCCCTGTAGTCCCTGTTGTCCCTGTTGTCCCTGTTGTCCCTGTTGTCCCTGTTGTCCCTGTTGTCCCTGTTGTCCCTGTTGTCCCTGTTGTCCCTGTTGTCCCTGTTGTCCCTGTTGTCCCTGTTGTCCCTGTTGTCCCTGTTGTCCCTGTTGTCCCTGTTGTCCCTGCAATGTCCGACGGAGACCCAACCCCATGCCCGAAGGCTTCATCCCCAAACACGGCGGCTACCAGAAGCTCCTCTCCTACCAGCGCGCCGAAACCATCTACGACGCCACCGTCCGCTTCTGCAACCGCCACTTCGAACGACGTGACCGCACCATCGATCAAATGGTCCAGGCCGCCCGCTCCGGTAAGCAGAACATCGCCGAAGCCAGCATGGCCTCCGCCACCTCCAAAGAAACCGAAATCAAACTCACCAACGTCGCCCGCGCCAGCCTCGGCGAACTTCTCGAAGACTACCGCGACTTCCTCCGCACCCGATCAATCCCCGAGTGGGACAAAACCCACCCCTACGCCCAGCGCCTCTCCGAACTCCTCCGCACCCCCGACGCCACCTACGACACCTTCAAAAAAGCCGTAGAGCACGAAGACCCCGCCATCGCCGCCAACGCCCTACTCGGCCTCACCAAAGTCGCCTACGCCCTGCTCACACGACAGCTAAAGCAACTCGAATCCCAATTCGTCGAAGAAGGAGGCCTCCGCGAGCGCATGACCAAAGCGCGACTTAATGAACGAGACCGTCAGCGGTCCTCCACTCCGAGAAAACTTTGAATCGAGCCTTCGCGCTCCCCAATACTACTCGCGCAGGAGGCTTGCCATGGCAGACATCAAACCCAAAGCATCCCACGCTCCCCGGCGGGAGTTCCCCACCAAACGGCTCGTTCTCTTGATTATCATTCTCATCCCCGGCGTTTGGGGATACATCAAGCTCCGCGAGCTAAGTAAAGTTGTACGCAGCGCCAGTTGCGCCAATGATTTGATGCAGCTCTCGCTATTCCTGAAGATGCACGCCGAAGCGCGTTCGGATCGCCTTCCGCCCATCAGCGCAACACGTGGCAATATCATGATGGATCCGACCGGCTTCTATCCCGAATTCATGAAAAGTTCCGCATGGGTGCAATGCGAATACAGCGACGCGCGGCGTCACACCGACCAACCCGACGAAACCGATTTGGGCCCGGATGCCTTCAACGACGATTCGTTCTTCTACCTGCCTTGGGAGTTGCGCAACGAAGCCGAAGGACTCGCCTTTATCGAAGCGTACAGGACAATGGACCTGAACAATCGTGATAAAGATCTCAACACAACGGTCGATGGCAACTTCCGAGCATTGCCGATAACCAGAGTGCGCTCCGAATCCCCCGTGCCTGTGCTCGTAGAATGGTCAACACCAAGACACACGCGCCGCAGCGTGCTCTATTCCGATGGAAGCGTTCGCTCCATGAACCTGGGGCAAGGCTTCCCCATGACCGAGGCATTTCTGAAGGGCATGGAGA
The DNA here is from genome assembly GCA_942492815.1 of Candidatus Hydrogenedentales bacterium. GTDB lineage: Bacteria > Hydrogenedentota > Hydrogenedentia > Hydrogenedentales > JAEUWI01 > JAEUWI01. The sequence continues at coordinate 3,662,099 of OW818658.1, forward strand.
CAATTGCCGACCTGGATGGTTCGATCTCCCGCCGACGCATGAGGTCAAAGGATTGCTTCTTGTCGCCGAAAATTGACTGACAGTTGATGCCACGCCAACCAGACAACCTGCGACCTCAAGCAGACGGATTCCAAAATGAACGAAGCAGTCCAGTTTAGCAAGGTGAAGCTCTACGCAGGTGCTGTCGACGGGTTTCGATTGGTATTCTGTCCCATCGCAATCCTGCTCGCAGCCTACTGTTTGCTCTTAAGACTTGACAATGGCGCCGGGCTGGTAATGGCATTGGCGGCTTTCTATGTGCCCAAGAACAGAAAGTCCGCCCTCCTCTGTCTCATTCAGATAATCAACGGTCTCAAGGTCAAAACTGCAAATCGTCCGGGGCTGTTGCTGTCTGACTCGTATCTTCAGGACGACTCCAATGCGGCCCCGCTTGGGAAGATCATGCGGAGCAACGTCATCGCGATAGAGCGCGTCCACCCTGTTTACCACGACGAGGCAGTCAAACTGACGCTGGCGGATCCCAGCGCAATTCCTGAATATGATTCTGGTCTTCCGAAGTTATTGCGTCGTTTAACAACTGCCGTATATGGTTCACCGACAATTATCTCGCCCAATTGTCTGAACATTACGGGTGAAGACTTGTACAAACGGATGGTGGCATGGCACGAGCCGGAAGGCGCGACACAAACTTAGACTCAAACAAATCCACTATCTTCTCATCTGTGCCAATCTGTGAGAATCTGTGGGAAGCACCCCCCGGGCTGGCCGAAGCATTTCACACACGCCATCCACTCGCCACAGTTCTGCACCCGCACAATCCCACAGGTACAGTCATTCATGATGCCTCGCCTCACCCTTAGATGATGAAAATCGCGCCCGAGTTCTACCCCCCCTACCCCCCGCAAGCGGGGGGGACCAAGAGGTTCACTTTGGCGAGTAGGGTTCCCCCCGCTTGCGGGGGGCTAGGGGGGGGTAAGCACCCGGATTGGCAATGACCTTCTGGAATTTCTGGTTCCGCCGCTTGCGTATTTTTAGAGCAGTTACAGCGACTTCACGAGAAAGTACTTGCTGTGGCCGAAGGAGTCCCAATCTTCGAGTGTCCCCGTAATGACATATCCGAGTTTCTGATAAAACCCGGGTGCCTGGTAGTCCATCGTGTCCGCATAGGCGTGGCGGCAACCGCGTTCGCGCGCGATCGTTTCCGCCTTTTTCAGTAGCGCCCGACCTATGCCCGTGCCGCGCCATTCCCCGTTTACGGCCATTACATCGACCTTCAGCCAGGCGAAATGTGTCGAGCCGAAGAGGCCGCCGATGATGCGATCCTGGCCGTCGAACGCGAACAATTGGACCGTTACGGGATGGTTTTCCATGCGTTCACGCGCCGCCCAGAATTCCGGGTTGGTGCACTGGTTGTGGGTGCGCAAGATCAGGTTGACGGCCTCGCATTGGGCGTCGTCGGGACTGTCGATGGCTTCGATCCGGTAGTTCATCACTCTTTCCAAAAGTCGTTCAACTGAGCGTCTACGCCGTTTTTGGTGCGGTTCTGATATTACCCCTCAACGCATCGGATTTGCCAAAAGACACAATGCATCTCACCAACAACCACAAATCAACCCCAAAAAACTGCAACGCCCCATCCTAATATATAGCGGCAGTACGTGGGGAATTTCCGAATCAGACCAAAGCTATCGGCCCCGTCCAATCCCGCTGGATGAATCTTGTCGACCGCTCTCTGGGGGCATACCGGTTACCCCCCTTGGATGTCGGCAGACTCGCCAGCTTCCGTTGGAATGGTTTAAACCGATAGACTGATAAGGACCCGGGCCCACGCCTGCCAAAGGAGCTTAGGCATTCCTGCCTGAGACAGAGGCCACCTTGGTCGCCGAAGCCCACCAGGGCGTGTGGCGCCACTACGATGTAAACAACGTCATTCCCACGAAAGTGGGAATCCAGTGCACAGGCGAAGTGAACTTCGCAGACGCTCTGGATCCCCACTTTCGTGGGGATGACAAGACCTTCGATGTCTTCACAACTTCACCTTGCCAATTGAACGCTGCAATGGCCTCTGCCTCAGACAGGTCACAGACGCGCCTGGGCGGGAATGTCTGAGCCCCTTTACCTCGGCCTCCCGCAACCCCCGCACGCCACAGATCCGCCTTCACAACATTCAACGCGGGCGATCCACGTCAACAGCGACTTCCTCCTCTCGCTTTCTTCGTGCCCTTCGTGCCTTCGTGGTGAAATCAATCCGTCAGTCCCACGGCCCCGACGAAATATCGCTCACACGTTTCATTTCTGCTACCCTAACCCTGAACTTCAGGTGTAAGCGAGCGAGACGTATCCATGACCCACAAAATGCCCCCCAGCGAAATCTATCCCGACGGCCAGCATCTCCTGAACCGCCGCGGCTTCCTCCAATCCGCCGGTGCGGGGCTGGGCGGCATTGCGCTGTCCGCCTTGCTTGCGGAGCAGGGCATGCTGTCGGCCTCAGCGGCCTCCACGCCGATCCGGCCCATAGTCAATCCCACGGCTCCCCTCGCGCCGCGCCTCCCCCATTTTGCGCCGCGCGCGAAGAACGTCCTCGTCATTTTTTGCTCCGGTGCGTGCTCCCACCTGGACACGTGGGACTACAAGCCCGAACTCATCAAGCGCCACGGCCAGCCGATGCCGGGCAATGAAGGCCTTGTCACCTTCCAGGGCGAGCAGGGCGCGCTCAACAAGAGCCACTGGGAATTTCGGCCGCGCGGACAATCGGGCAAGATGGTCTCCGACCTCATGCCCAACCTCGCGGAGATGGCGGACGACTTCTGCTTCATCCACTCCATGACGGCCAAGAGCAACACCCACGGCCCGGCGGAGAATCAGATGAGTACGGGCTTCACGCTGGAGGGCTTTCCCAGCATGGGCGCGTGGGTGAGTTACGCCCTCGGCAGCGAGGCCAACGATCTGCCCGCCTTCGTGGCCATTCCCGATCCCCGCGGCGTGCCCCAGACCGGCCCGAACAACTGGGCCTCGGGCTTCCTCCCCGCAGTCTTCCAGGGCGTCCCCTTCAACGCGGAAAAGCCCATCCCCAACCTGGCCACGCCCGCCGGTATCAAGAGCGGCGACGAAGCGGCCACGCGCGATTTCCTGAAATTCCTCAACGACAAGCACCTCGAGCGCTTCCCCGGCGACACGGAGCTGAGCGCGCGCATTTCGTCGTACGAGCTCGCCGCCAAAATGCAGCTCCGCGCGGCCTCCATGAGCGATTTCGGTAACGAGAGTCCCGAGACCCGCAAGCTCTATTGCATCGACGACACCAACCCCCTCAAGGCTGGCTTCGGGAAGAACTGCCTCCTCGCGCGGCGACTCATCGAGCGCGGCGTGCGCTTTGTGCAGCTCTTCAACGGCGCCTACGCCATGGGCGAGGGCGTGGGCAACTGGGACGGACACAAGACGCTGAAATCTCAGTACGACATCCACGCGCCGATCCTCGACGGCCCGGCGGCGGGCATGATCAAAGACATGCGCGCGCGCGGACTGCTGGACGATACCCTCATCGTCTGGACCACGGAATTCGGCCGCATGCCCACCTTCCAGAAGGGTGCCAGCGGCCGCGATCACAACCCCAACGGCTTCACCACCTGGATGACCGGCGCGGGCGTGAAGCCAGGCTTCAGCTACGGTGCCACAGACGAATTCGGCTACAAGGCCGTGGAGAATGTGGCGACCATCTACGACTTTCACGCCACGATCTTACACTTGCTCGGCCTCGGCCACGAGCAACTCAGCTTCTACCACAACGGCGCGGAAAGAAGGCTGACGGATGTACACGGCCATGTGATTGGGGATGTGTTGGCGTAACCGGATCGTTTGCGCCGCGCAGGGCGCTGGACTGAGCGTCCACCAAGTCCACTCAGTCCACGACGTCCACTCCCGGTGGCGAGGTCTTGCGTCAGCGCAAATGTCCCTGCGCGGGTATCCGTACGGTGAAGGTGCTCCCCCGCCCCTCCTCGCTTTCCACGCCGATCTGCCCCCCGTGGGCGCGGATGATCGCCTGCGCCAGACTGAGTCCCAGGCCATTGCCCGGTTCGGAACGGCTTGCGTCCACGCGGTGGAAGCGGCTGAATATATCGGACAGGGCCGCAGCGGGGATTCCGATTCCGGTATCCCTCACCGTCAAGGTGAGCTCTCCGCGATCGGAAGCGCACTGAATCTCGATTTGCCCGCCCGGCGCCGTGTACTTGATGGCATTGTCGACGAGGTGGGCTATGGCCCGCTTCAGCCGTTGCGGATCACCGATGACCGCCGTTACGGGCACGGCCGCGTAGTGGAGACTCAGCCCTTTGTCCTCGGCGGCGGGGCGAAAGAGTTCACAGATATCCTCGACGGCAGCCTCGAGATCAACCTCGACCCGCTCCATGGATTTTGCGCCGGCCTCGGTCTGGGATATTTCGAGCATCGTGTTGATCAGGCTCAACATCCGATCGCACTCTTCGAGCACACTTCCACAGCGTTCGTGGCCCATGGCCTCCGCATCCGATTCGGCCAGCGCCATCTCCGCCTCTCCCCGTATCCGCATCAGCGGGGTCCGGAGATCGTGGGCGATGTCGTCGGTCACCTCGCGCAACTCGCGAAACAGCACCTGGATGCGATCCACCATGGTATTGAAAGCATTGGCGAGTTCGTCTATCTCGTCGTGGTGCCGGCTCACCGGAACGCGATGGTCCCAGCGCCCCTCGGTGATTTGTACGGCGGCCTGGGTCAGGCGTTGCACGCCGGCCAGCGAGCTTCGCGCCATGTAGGCACCGGCCAGCAGAGAGCAGAACACGAATGCGAGCGTCGCAATGGTGAACACTTTTCGAAACTGACTCAACAGTGCCCGATTCCCCTCCTGGGATTCGCCTTGCTCGAGAATCATATCGTCAGCGATCAGCCCGTAGAGCAGCCGCGCGTGAAAGTCCCGCTCCCGATCGAGATAGTCCACGAAGACGGGCTTTCCCGCGAGCGCGGCCTGGAGGTGGGTACCGCCGTCCGAAAGCCCATGCCAGGACGACGTGTCGGTCGTTATCACGACGTTACCCGCCCGGTCCAGAATTCGAAAGAAGACCTGATCGGTTCCCTCGGAAAGGGCTTCGCGCCTCAAGACGTCCTCCAGAATCTGCAAGTCTTGCGATTGAAGCAGGGCCCCATACTCCACCACTTCCTCGGCGAGATCGGAATCCATGCGACTGCGGAGCGACCCTTCGAGAAAGAGGTAGCACACGGCGAGCACGGCGACCATGGATAGACAACAACAGGCCGCGTAGTTGAGGCTCAGCCGCAGCGCGAGCGAATGGATGAGCTTACGCTTCTGTCCGGATGACATAGCCCGCTCCCCGGATGGTTTTGATCAGTGGTATTTCAAAATCACGGTCCACCTTGTCGCGCAGGCGGCTGATACGCGATTCCACGACGTTGGTACTGGGGTCAAAGTCATAGCCCCACACTTGGTCCATGATCATGGTCTTGGAGACGATCTTTCCCCGGTTCCGGACGAGGTACTCCAGCAGCGCGAATTCCCGCGGCTGGAGATCAATGTTCTGCCCGGCCCGCGTCGCCGTGCGGCGGATAAGATCGAGGGTCAGATCGGCCGCAGTAAGCGTGGAAGGCTCCGCCGTCGCCGTGGCCCGTCGCACGAGCGCTTGAAGGCGGGCGATCAGTTCGGCGAAGGAGAACGGCTTCACCAGATAGTCGTCGCCGCCGGCCTGCAGGCCCTTGATTCGATCATCGACGGAATTCCGGGCACTCAGAATGAGGACGGGCACCAGATTACTTTCCCGTCGCAGATCCTGAATGAGGTCCAAGCCATTCATTCGCGGCAGCATCACATCCACCACGGCGGCGTCATAGGTGTCCGCCATGGCCATCTGGAAGGCATCGATACCATTGTCCGCCGCATCGACGACGTACCCTTCCTGCCGGAGGCCCTGAATGATGAAGTCCGCTATTTTACGGTCGTCTTCGACCACGAGTATGTGCATGCGTCTCCCCGCGTGCGCCCGGCATGTGAATCGCACACTCCAGTTTTGACCGGCTCGCTCCATTCTAGCAAACGCGCCCTATGGAAACCTTGCCAATTGGTAATTTTCGAGCAAGGGAGCGGTCAGGCGGGGTCCGTATACTTCGCAGGTCCGTAAACCGGTGGACCTTCGTAGAGAGAGCCCCCCGTGTCCACCACGCCATACAGTCACGCTCCAATGGAATCGATCCCCGCATTATGAATACTCGCTATCACCTGCCCATCCTCATTGCCCTGTCCATGCTTCTTTTCCTGGTGAACCTGGGCGGTTACGACCTCTGGCCGCCGGACGAGCCCCGCTTTGCCCAGGTCGCGAGGGAGATGCTCGACTCCGGGGACTATCTCGTGCCACGGATGAACGGGCAGCCCTATACCGAGAAGCCGCCCATGCTCTTCTGGATGGCGGCCGCTTTCTCCCTGCCGATTGGCGATGTGACCGAGTTCACCGCGCGGCTTCCGCTGGCGCTTGGCGGTATCGCGACGGTCATCCTGACCTACCTGCTCGCGAAGCGTCTCTTCGATCCCCGGATTGCTTTCTGGTCGGCCTTGATCCTGATTACCAACCAGCGCATCTGGTGGCAGGCGCGCTTCGGCCAGATCGATATGCTGCTTACGGCCTTCGTGACCGGCGGCATCCTGTGCCTCTGGCTCTGGCACCGATCCCGCCAGCAACGGTGGCTCGTGGGGCTCTACCTCGCCATGGCCGCCGCGCTGTTGACGAAAGGCCCGCCCGGACTCGTATTCCCCATTTTTCTTGCCGTCGCCTTCTACTGGGGCCAGAAAGAAAACCGGCGTCAGCTCCACTTGATCTCGGGAACCGCCGTTGCCCTGCTCGTCGCCGCGGCCTGGATGATTCCGGCGCGGATGGCGATCACGGTGGAGAGCGGGGTCACGGCGGGCGACGGTATCGCATCCAACCTGTTCCGGCAGACTATCGGCCGCTTCTTTCTGGGGATCAGTCACGCCCAGTGGCCGTGGTTCTATGCGACCCATATACCGGTGGATCTCGTGCCGTGGGCGCTCTTCCTGCCCTGGACCCTTTATTGGGTGTGGACGCGCCGCAAGGAATCCGAGGAGATGCGATTCCTCCTCTCGTGGATTGTCCCGGCCTTCATTTTCTTCTCCATCTGCATCGGCAAGCGGAGTGTGTATCTGCTGCCCCTCTACCCGCCCATGGCTATTCTGATCGCCCGAAGTGTTCTAGCCCTGATGGAGGGTGCGCAGGTCAAATGGCGACGGAGCATAGCGGGCATCTGGGGCGTGATACTGTTGGCCTTGGCGCTGGCACCCCTGACCCTGCCCTTCACGAAGTATGAGGAAAGCTGGCATGTTTCCCTCATTGCCGTGACCCTATTGGCGGGCGCCTGCGGCGTTCAAGCCCTTTACTCGGCCTTCCGGAGCGATGGCCGAAATCTCATGCGGAACATGACCATCCACTTCAGTGTCGTCGCGCTCCTCTGCTCGCTCCTCGTCTTTCCCGCGATCGATCCCTACAAGTCCGCCCGGAGTTACTGCGCGCCGCTTCGGGCCCTCTCGGATAGTGACACCCAGTTCAACCTCTATTCTCTCGGATTCTCCAAGGAAGAATATGTCTACTACGCCAATCATTTTCACGAACCGATCCTGTGTGAACTTCTCAATATTGAGGAGATGAAGGACCTGCCGGACTACGAGCAGGCCCGAACACAGACTAAATTGAAGCGCGCCATTCAAAAAGCGGTGCGCGAAGTTCCCATCGCCTCGTTCAAGCAAGTCTCCGACGCGGAAGTCGAAGGCCTGCGCGCCGCGGTGGAGAATGCACTCGATCCAGACGAACCGCAGCGGGAATACCTCGCGAGTTACGAGAAGGCCGTGCGCGTTCACCTGGACCGGCTCTTCTCCAGCATGAAAGGTCCGCGCCCGGCCTTCATCATGGTGCTGGAAGAGGACTGGCGCTGGGTGCTTGCTCTCGAACCCGATGGACGGGCGCTGGAAGTTCTGAAGCGGACCAACGTGGGCAGCCGGGAGGTCCTTCTGCTTGCCAATACCGCCGCAGCCGAGACCGTCCTGAAACACCCGAGTCTGGCGCGACACGATTCGAGCAAGCAGGACCTTCAATCAACCGCAGATATTCTGCAATGACGGATATCGCCTCGGTCGCGGACCACCGCCCCCAACCGGGTACGCACACCCCTGGAAAGTACCCCCACTTGAAGAATCCCAATAACTTAAACGGTATTCGCGTGATGCCCCATGTCGCGGTTCCAATCGTACTGATGGGCGCGGGCACGATCTGCCAGTATACCGGAATGGACGAATGGCTGATACGCCCCTTCTTCGACGCTACCGACAAGTCCTGGCCATATGAGTCGAACTGGTGGGTCGCGGGGCTGATTCACAAAGGCGGGCGAGACTTGATCAGCCTTATTATGATTTCTCTGCTTATCGGCCTGATCGCTTCGTGGTTCTACAAGCCGCTTTGCAGATTTCGTCGGGACCTCGCCTACCTGCTTTTCGGCGCGCTCAGCGGAATTCTGATCGTCGCGTTGATCAAGAACGTGACCCACATCTATATCCCGTCCGACCTGGTGCAATTCGGCGGAAGCATGCCTCACATCCGGCTCTTTGATTCCGTGCCGCCGGGCCTTCCCATCGGCCATGCATTTCCGGCGGGTCACGCGAGCGGCGCTTTCGCACTGATCAGCTTTTACTTCCTCTTCACCGTGCGCGGCTCGCGCTGGCGCTACCCTGCGCTGGCCGCCTGCCTCGCCCTCGGCTTCACCTTCGGCCTGGCGCAGCAAATCCGGGGAAAGCACTTCTTCAGCCACGACCTCTTTGCCCTGGCCATCTGCTGGACGGGTGCGCTCCTGGTGCTGTATGCGATGGGCCTTAGCCGCCGCGCGGAGCTTACCCCGCACGTTGAACCGGAGCCGAAGGCATGAGCGCGGAGTCGGCACCATCATTCTCCATGCGCCGCAGGCCGGTCGTTTCTGCGAGGATTCTGGCGGTGCTTTGTGCCGTCTTCATCGTCGTTGCCAACAACGGCGCCCTTTTCAAGGCCCTGTCGGATCGGTTGGAAATGGCCTCGCTTCAGGGGGCAACTTTTGTCTTCAGCGCCTATCTCCTGCTCACAACCGTGCTTTGCCTGGTGTTCTTTATCGCGGGCCACGCCTGGACCCTCAAGCCCGTGCTCATCGGTGTTATCGGCCTTTCCGCAACCCTGAGTTACTTCAGCCAGCAGCTTGGTATTGTGTTCGACGTGGACATGATTCGAAACATGGCCGAAACCATTCGGGACAACAACAGGCAAGAGGCCTTTGAGCTCTTTTCACCGTCCCTCGTTATTCATCTGGTCCTATTCGGGCTCCTTCCCTCGCTGCTGGTCGTCTGGGTAAAGCCCGCCTGCGACAAACCCCTTCGCGAGTTCGCCTGGCGGTTCGCCTGCTTTGCCGCGCTCCTGGCCGTCACCGGGATCACGGTCTGGGCCAATTTCAAGTTCACAAGCTTCTTCGTCCGGGAGAACCGCGAGATCCGAGTCTTTGCCATACCGACCTATCCGGTCTTCGCCCTCCAGAAGTACGCCAAAGAATTCTCGAAGGGCACCAAGGTAGCCTTTCAAAGCATCGGCGAGGATGGCGTGCAACAGAAAGCAGGTTCACGACGGACCATCGGGATCATGGTGGTGGGCGAGACGGCCCGAGCGGATCACCTCTCGCTGAACGGTTACGGGCGGAAGACCAATCCGCTGCTGGAGTCCGAGAAGGTGTTGAATTTCTCCGAGGTCACCTCGGCGGGAACCTCCACGGCCTATTCGGTGCCGGCCATGTTTTCGTTCCTTTCCCCGAAGGAGTACAGCCCGGAAAAAGCGGGTGCCCAGTCCAATGTATTGGACGTTTTGAAGGGCGCGGGCGTGCATGTGGTCTGGATTGAGAATAACTCCAGCTCGAAAGGGGTGGCGAATCGAATCGATACCATCGATCTCCGCAAGAGCCCCGATCCGGCCGCCCCGCTGTACAGTGATGGCGGTTACTTTGATGAAGCGCTGGTCACTTACCTGGATGAATGCATTGACCCTACGCAGGGCGACGTGCTCATCGTCATGCACACCATGGGCAGCCACGGACCGACCTACCACAAACGCTACCCCGCCCCGTTCGCGAAGTTCACGCCGGATTGCCAGGGCAATTCCCCGCAGGAGTGCGACGAGGAACTGGTAATCAACGCCTACGACAACACGATTCTTTATACGGACTTCGTGCTGGACGGGTTGATTGAATATCTCAAGCTGCGGGCTGCTGATTCCGACGCATTTCTGCTCTACGCCTCGGATCACGGCGAGTCCCTTGGTGAAGAGGGGCTCTATCTACATGGCCTGCCGCCATTCCTGGCGCCGGAGGCCCAGACCCACGTTCCCATGCTGGCCTGGATCTCAGATTCGTACTCGGCAAGTCACGGGTTGAAGTCCGCTTCGGTAAAGACAACGATCACCAGCCCCCTCTCCCACGCCAATCTGCCTCACACCCTGCTGGGATTGCTCGATGTGAATACAAAGCTCTATCGGGAGGAACTCGATATCTTCTCCACCATGAAAGCGACGGTCGCGCCCGGTTGATAGCGGAATGCGCTTGATCGCGATCCGAACGTCTATGCGCCGAGGCTCTTCAATTCATCATAGATAGCCAGGGCCGTCTTGCGCGCTTCGTCGTGATTTACCATGGGGTGCGGATAGTTTTCTCCAAGCGTCACGCCATGGGAAGCGAGTTCTATCGGCCCGAGCTCCCAGGGGCAGTGAATGTACTTGTCGGGCAGGGCCGCGAGCTCGGGCACCCACTTCCGCACATAGGCCGCGCCGCCGTCGAACTTCTTCCCCTGGGTCACGGGGTTGAACACGCGAAAGTAGGGCGCGGCATCCGCGCCGCATCCGGCCACCCACTGCCAGCCCAGCGAGTTGTTCGGCACGTCGGCGTCGAAGAGCGTGTCCCAGAACCAGTCGGCCCCTTCGCGCCAGTGAATGCGCAGATCCTTGATGAGGAACGACGCAACGACCATGCGGACGCGGTTGTGCATCCAGCCTGTTTCCCACAGCTCGCGCATGCCGGCATCCACAAAAGGATAACCGGTCTGGCCGCGCTGCCAGCGCTTGAGGTACGCGTCATTCTTTACCCAGGGGAATCGCCCGAAGAGTGCCTTCAACGGCTCCTCGGGTGTGTGGGGAAAATGGTAGAGCAGGTGGTGCGCAAACTCGCGCCAATAGAGCTGGCGAATGTAAGATTCGTTCGCCGTCACCGACTCGTCGCGGTGGACGGGATACTGGCGCACCGCATGAGCTATCTGGCGCGGCGAGATCTCTCCGAAGTGAAGATAGGGCGACAAGGTAGAGGTGCCCGAGATAGCGGGCAGGTCACGGTTCACGGGATAGCCCGTCACCGGCTCCTCCACCCAGGCCGCAAGCCGCGCCTGGGCCCCCGCCTCGCCGATCTGCCAATGGCGGAGCATCTTCCCCACCCACGGATGAGCGGGCGTCAACTTCAACGATTCGAGCGTGTCGCTCTTGGGCCATTTCGCGGGCGCGGGGATCCGCTCCGGCGCGGGGTAGGGCGCTGCGAGTGGCTCGCGCTTGAGGCAGGCATTGTAGTAGGGCGTGAACACCTTGTAGGGCTCGCCCATTTGCGTCGCCACATCGTTCGGGGCGTTTAGCAGACTGCCGTTGAATACCTTGATTGACCTCCCCCGCTCGCGGAGGCCATCGCGCACGGTGGCTTCCTGCCGAAGGGAGGCGGGTTCATAGCGGCGGCTCGCAAAGACCGTGTCGGCACCCCATTCCTCGCACAGAGCAAGCAGGATGCCCCGCGTGGAGCCCTGCCGGAGGATCAGACGGGACCCGCACGTCTCATAAGCTGCCGCAAGCGCCGCCAGAGAGCGCTCCAGCCAGGCCCGCGTCGCCGCACCGGGAGGCCAGTTACCTTCTTCCTCCGGAGACCAGATGAAAACCGGAACGACGGGCAGCCCCGAGGCGATGGCCGCCGTCAGCGCGGGGTTATCGGCCAGTCGCAGGTCGTTGCGGATCCAGTAGAGGACGGATTGGGCAGACATGGCGACCTCCGATAGGGTTTGTTCATCGCTCTCTCGCCAGATCTTAACGCATGGTCTAATTTAAATCAATAAAATACTAGACAAAAATGAATATAGCCCTCCCTTCTTGGCGGTGACGCCACAGAATTAGTGTTGACTTTTTAATTTTTCTAGAGTACTCTGATATACAGAGTTAATATTTCAACCCAAGGAGAACCCACATGGAACCCAACGAAGCCGTCGCCGCGCTCGGCGATATCGAATCGACGCAGAAGCGCACGCGTGCCCGCGCACAATACAAGGGCGCCGATCTGATTTACGCGGTCTGGGGAGTCATCTGGATTGTGGCCTTTGCCTGCCAACAATTCGGAGGAAACATCCGGTTCACCGCAGGCCAGGTGAGCATTGCGGGCCCCAACATACTCTGGACGCCGCTTGTGCTCATTGGAATTGTACTTTCGCTCGTCATCGCCAGACGTCGCGAGGCGGTGAAGGACAAGAATGCCTGGAAGTTTGGTGTGCTGTGGCCGATCGTGTTTGGCTATTTCTACCTCTGGATGTTTTTGCTCGGCCCGCTATTCAATCACGAAATACTCATGAGTGAGGAGGGCATCCTTCACAGTACGGCCGTGATCTCAACGATCCCCATGTGCGTATATGTGCTGGCGGGCGTGATGAACGGTGAATACTACATTGCCTGGGTCGGCGGCGCGGTCACGGTGCTCACCGGCATCGGCATGCTGGTAGCCGGCGACTACTTCTATCTCTGGATGGCGATATTCGGCGGCGGCGGGCTGCTGCTGGCGGGCTACATCAGCAACCGGAAGTGGAAGAACGCATGAGCGAACTGGATCCCCTGATTCATCAAGCGCTCCGCTTGAAGATCATGGCTGCACTGGCCGCGCTGAGGCCCGATCAGCAGATTAACTTCGTGGAACTGCGCGACAGCACCGGCGCCACCGACGGAAACCTCGGCGCGCACTTGCAGAAGCTGGAAGAAGGCGGCTATGTCGCCATCGAGAAGACTTATGTGAAAAAGAAGCCGTGCAGTTTTATCCGGGCCACCAGCAAGGGCCGCGCGGCCTTCGACGCCCACGTGGCGGCGCTGCGGGCGATTATCGGGTAGGCATGGCGACCACCAAGAATTGGGTTGCTCACGCCGGATGATCTGGGGTAGCCGTTGGCCGCAACAAGATTTTTCACCACGAAGATACGAAGTTCACGAAGAAGAAAGACGGAAGGAAACGTTTTGCCGCTAAGCGTCCAACAACGCTGAAATCTCTTTTCTCGTCAATGTCGAAAAACAGCGTAGGCCCCAAAGGCGCTGATGACGGACCACACGAACACCGCAGCCGACGCCCATTTGAATGTGTGGGGTGATCGCCAACTCAGCAGGTACAGGCGCGACGCTACAAGGGCGGTCAGAGCCCAGCTCACGATGATCAGCGGTATCGCGTTCACCTGAGTAAACAGCACGGTGGGAAAGAAGGCGGGCAATCCTGGAAAGAACATCAGCCAGAAAAGGCGGTAGTCATTCCAAGCGTAGTCCATGGTGAAGTACCACGACTGGGGCCCATAGAGCACCGCCACGATGATTGCCAGCCGGGCGGCTCGGGGATGGGCCCAGTTACTCTCTTCCGTCTCGGCGGCATCTTCGGGCTCGCTCACCGCACGTTCTTCTCGGGCAGGCGCGCGTTGACCTCGGTGCGCCAGGCTTGGAGGCGCTCTTCGAGGTCCTTCACGATCTCGGGTTTCGCCGCCGCAAGGTCGGTCGTCTCGCTGAGGTCGTCCTTGATGTTGTAGAGCTCTTTCCGGCCGTCCTCGTAGTATTCGATCAGCTTCCAGTCGCCGTGGCGGAAGGCCGAAACGGGCGTGGTGTTGAAATAATAGTGGGGGTAGTGCCACTGGAAATCTTCGCGGCCCAACGACGACGCCGGGTCGCGCAGCACCGGCCCGAGGGAGATGCCGTCCAGCACTTTACCCGGCGCGGGTGCCTTGTCGCCCAGCATCTCCAGGATGGTCGGGTAGAAATCCATGGAGGTGACCGGGGTATCGCAGACGGCGCCTGCCGGCGTCACGCCGGGCCAGCGCACGATCAGCGGCACGCGGATGCCGCCTTCGTAGGCCGATCCCTTGCCGGAGCGCAGGGGGGCATTGTTCGCCACCTGCTCGCCGTTGCGCACTTCATCGAATCCGCCATTGTCGGAGTAAAAGACCACGACGGTGTTGTCCGCGATGCCGAGCGTGTCCAGCTTCGCGAGCAGTCGCCCGATGTTCTCGTCCAGGGTCTCCATCATGGCGGCGAATGCGGCGTTCTTGTGGGTCATGCCCTCGCGAATCTTTGCCTTATATTTCGCCACCAGTTCGGGTTTGCCCTCGATGGGCGTGTGGGGGCTGTAGAAGGCCATGTTGAGGTAGAAGGGCTTACCGCTGGCATGCATCTGCTCCATCAGCGTCAGGGCCTGCTCGGTGAGCTTGTCATCGAGGTAGTCGCCCTCTTTGCCCGGCGGCAATCCGGGCACGTAGCGAAATTCCGGCACGCCGTGGCTCGAAACCCGCTCGCCCTTGTAGGGATACCAATAGGTCAGGGGCGCGCCATAAAAGGTGCCGCCGACATTCACATCGAAGCCCTGGGTCTCGGGATATTGCTCCGCCGTGCCCAGGTGCCATTTGCCCACATGGGCGGTCTGGTAGCCCGCGTCGTGCAGCACCTCCGCGAGGGTGGTGTGCTCCAGGACGAGGGCCGTCTCTGTGATGGGCGGCGCGAGCTTCTCATCGCCCGGACTGCTCAAGCGACTTACGGCGGCCTCGTGCCAGATGGTCATGTTCAACCGGGCGGGATGCTGACCCGTCATGATGGCCGCGCGGGTGGGCGTACACACGGGGCTGGCGGAATAGGCCTGGGTAAAGCGCACGCCCTGGGTCGCCAGGCGGTCGATGTTCGGCGTTTCGTGGAGATCGCTGCCATAGCACGCGGGCGCGGTCCACCCCATGTCATCCGCGAGGATGAACAGTATGTTGGGTGGCGCAAATCCCGCATGGACCAGCGCGGGCGTAATAATAAGCAAGAAACCGAACACAACGCGGCTGAGTAGTCTATTCATTATAGGAAAACCTCTCTCCAGTGGAACCAGATTCGAAGATGATCATAACGCATTCGTCGGCGCAATCCCGAAAATGCCATGGACACCGCGTAAGTCGCGATGGGGACACTTGACACGCCCCCCCTCCGGTGCTAACCTCTCCCTACTGGGTCGCTACGACATGATCGTATCGATACGCTTCTTATGAGTTGCCCCTTCGTCCCCCCGGTCTGGCCGCCTGCAGTGATTGAGATTGTCCCGTGAACGTCGCCTCAAGTTCATTCCACCCCCGTCGCGCAGGGCGCACACTCGTCGCAGGGTTGCTGCTGCTGGCAACGCCCGCAGCATACGCTGATACGATTAATTTCGCGCGCGACATCCAGCCCATTCTCTCCAGGAACTGCTACGAATGCCACGGCCCGGACGCCGGTGCCCGCAAGGCGGACCTGCGTCTGGACACCGAAGAGGGTGCCAAAGCCTCGGCGATCACCCCAAACGACGCGAAGGCCAGCGAACTGATCCGGCGTATCACGTCGGACGATCCGGAGGTCCAAATGCCACCGCCGGGCGCCAACCGCGACGCGTTGAGCCCGGTGGAGGTGACGTCGCTCCGCGCGTGGATAAACCAGGGCGCTCCCTGGGCGCGCCACTGGGCTTTCGAAGCCGTGGAGCGTCCGGAGGTGCCGCTCGTGGAGACGCCCACCTGGGGTGCCAGCGCCATTGATGGGTTCGTCTTGAGTACCCTGCTGGAGAACGGCCTGACGCCGTCGCCCGAGGCGGAACGGGAAAAACTGCTGCGGCGCGTAACCTTCGATCTCACCGGGTTGCCGCCAACGCCGATCGAGATGGATGCGTTTCTCGCGGACACCGCCGAGGGCGCCTACGAACGCGCCGTCGATCGGCTGTTCGCGTCGCCGCGCTACGGCGAGCGCATGGCGATGCACTGGCTGGACGCCGCGCGCTTCGCGGACTCGAACGGATTTCAAGGAGACTTTCCACGGGCCATGTGGCCCTGGCGCGATTGGGCCATCGAATCGTTCAACAGAAATACGCCCTTTGACCGCTTCATCATCGAGCAGCTTGCGGGCGACTTATTGCCAGACGCGACGCGGGAGCAACGCGCGGCCACGGGCTTCCTGCGCAACGGGCGTTCGGTAACCGAAGGGGGTTCGATCGAGGAGGAATGGCACGTCGAGAGCATCATTGAGCGCGTGGAGACCGTGGGGACGGTGTTTCTCGGTCTCTCCCTGGGCTGCGCGCGCTGCCACGACCATAAGTACGACCCGTTCAGCCAGCGCGATTTTTACGAATTCTATGCGTTCCTGAACAACACGGCGGAGAAGGGCTACTACCCGGAGCGACCCGGTAATCTGGGACCCATCGTGACTTTCCCGACAGCGGAGCACGAGAAGCGGATTGCGGAGCTGGAAGAAGTTGTCCGCGCAGCCCTGGAGCAACATACCGCGACCACGGCGGAAACTTCAACGCCCGTGGAGACCTGGCTGGCCGGACTGCGCCAGTCGCCGCCCGCAGGGGAAGCGCCGGGCCTGGCCCTCCGGCTGCGGATGGATGACGGCCTGTATTCGCCTGCCGGCGGCGCCACGCAGTTCGGTGCCGGGAAGGCAACGGCTCTCGATCTCGGGCAGGCCTATCAATTCCCCCGCGCAAAGCCCTTTACCATCGCCGCCTGGGTGCGCCCGGACGGTCCGGGCACACTCTGGAGCAAGATGGGTAGGCCGCCGGAACATCGCGGCATCGAAACCTCGGTGTTGGAAGACGGCCGAGTGGCGGTTACCATTAATCACGTGTCGCAGGAAAACGGTGTCCGAGTGGTGTCCGAATCCGCGCTGAAGATGGGCGTCTGGTCCCATCTGGCCGTGACGTTCAGCGGCGCGGAGAAGGTTGGGGGTGTCGGCGTTTTCGTGGACGGGCAGATCCAGAACCTCACCCCGTTTTACAATGCCCTGGAAGGTGAGATTGACGTGCCGGAACCGCTGCGCGTTGGCGCTGGTTCGGGCGGGGAGGAATTTCGCGGCGGGATGGCCGATTTCCGGATCTACAGCGTGGAGATGGGTGCCGCGCAGATCGCGGCCTCCATGGGCACCGCGCTGGCGAGCACACCGCAGGTGGAACTCGGCGAGGCCGAAGGCGCGGCGCTGGCCGCGTTTTACGAGCACCGGAACAGCCTCCTGACCCGCGCTTCGGAGCTGCAGGTCAAGAACGCCGAGCGGACCCGCGATGCCTACCTCGAGCTTGAGGTACCGTCGGTGATGGTGTTGGAGGAACTTCCCGATGCCCGGCCGGCCTACCGGCTTATCCGCGGAGCCTACGATGCGCCGGACAAGTCCGAAGTGCTCCAGCGAGCGGTTCCCGACTTCCTCCACCCCTTCCCTGCGGACGCCCCGCCGAACCGACTCGGCCTCGCGAAGTGGCTCGTCGACCCGGCGAACCCTTTGACCGCCCGCGTCACGGTCAACCGTATCTGGCAGGAATTCTTCGGCGCGGGCCTGGTTCGCACGCCGGACAACTTCGGCATGCAGGGCGAGACGCCCACACACCCGAAATTGCTCGATTGGCTGGCCTCGGAATTTGTGGGAAGCGGCTGGGACTTGAAGGGACTGCAACGGCTCATCGTGACGAGCACCACCTATCGCCAGGACTCCGCCGCGCCCGATGCGCTGCTCGCGAAGGATCCCGATAACCGCCTGCTCGCGCGGGCCCCGCGATTCCGTATGCCGGCGGAGCTAATCCGCGACAATGCCCTGGCCGCGAGCGGACTGCTGGCACCGAAGATCGGCGGGCCCTCGGAAAAGCCCTACCA
Organism: Candidatus Hydrogenedentales bacterium; assembly: GCA_942492815.1. Classification (GTDB taxonomy): domain Bacteria; phylum Hydrogenedentota; class Hydrogenedentia; order Hydrogenedentales; family JAEUWI01; genus JAEUWI01. The sequence continues at coordinate 3,680,094 of OW818658.1, forward strand.
GCCCGTGGGCCTGTGGGAAGAGCTTATCCCCGGCGACCGGGGAAAATATGATGTGGCGGAGGGCGAGGCGCTTTACCGGCGCAGCCTCTACACGTTCCGGAGGCGGACGGTGCCGCAGCCGACGCTTGCAACCTTCGACGCGCCCACCTTCGATACCTGCCAGGTCAAGCGGCCGCGAACCAACACGCCGCTCCAGGCGCTCGCGCTGCTGAATGACCTGACCTACGTAGAAGCGGCCCGCCACTTGGCCTTGCGCATGCTGGTGGAAGCCGGGCCCGGCGTGGACGAACGCCTGCGCTACGGGTTCCGCCTGGCAACGTGCCGCTGGCCGAATGCGCGCGAGGAACAGGTGCTCCAGCGTGCGATGAACGGCTATCTCGAAACCTATCGGAACGCGCCAGAAGACGCGAAGGCCTTTATCGCCAACGGCAAGTCGCCCGTAGCCGAGGGTGCGAACCCCGTAGAATTGGCGGCCTACATGGGCGTGGCGCGGGTGGTGCTGAGTTTGGACGAGACGATAACTCGGGAGTAATCGCGAAAAACAGGAATCAATTCATGGACCCGATGACGATTACACAGGAAATGAACCGGCGCACATTCCTTCAGCGCTCCAGCTACGGGCTGGGTGCGGTGTTGGGCCTGCTCGGTGGAGGTGCGTCCGCCAGCGAAGCCCCGGCAACCGGGACCTCTCCCCACTTCCGACCGAAAGCCAAGCGCGTCATCTACCTGTTTCAGTCCGGTGCGCCGTCGCAGTTTGAGCTGCTGGATCACAAACCCGAACTCGCGAAGTACCACAAGACTGAATTGCCGGACAGCGTTCGCATGGGACAGCGACTGACCGGCATGACCGCGGACCAGACCTCCTTCCCCGTTGCGCAGTCGGCTTTCAACTTCCGCCAACACGGCGCGGGCGGACTGTGGATCGGCGATCTCCTGCCGCACACCGCGGGGATCGCGGACGATATCTGCATCATCAACAGCATGGTGACCAACGCGATCAACCACGACCCGGCGATCACCTTTTGCCAGACCGGCTCGCAGTTGGGCGGGCGACCGAGCATGGGCGCGTGGATCGCCTACGGCCTCGGCACGGCCAATCAGAATCTGCCGGCGTTCATGGTGATGATCAGCAAGGGATCGGGACGGCTCATCGACCAGCCGCTCTACGAAAAACTCTGGGGCAACGGCATGCTACCGGGCCGCTACCAGGGCGTCCGGATGCGCAACGCGGCGGATCCCGTGCTCTACCTGAGCGATCCGGCGGGCTGCCCGCGTGAGGTCGCGCGGGACACGATGGACCACATCCAGGCGCTGAACAGCATCCGGCACGAGACAGCCAACGATCCCGAAATACTCACGCGTATCGAGCAGTTCGAGCTGGCCTTTCGCATGCAGACCGCCGTGCCCGAACTGACCGACATCTCCAATGAGCCCAAGCACGTGCTCGATATGTACGGGCCGGAGGTTCACATCCCCGGCAGCTACGCGCGCAATTGCCTCCTGGCACGGCGCATGGCCGAGCGCGACGTGCGCTTCGTCCAGCTTTACCACATGGGCTGGGACCAGCATGACAATCTGCCCAACCACCTGCCCAAGCAATGCCGAGACACCGATCAGCCCTCCGCCGCGCTCGTGGCCGATCTGAAGCAGCGCGGCATGCTGGACGACACCCTCGTGATCTGGGGCGGCGAGTTTGGAAGGACGACGTACTGCCAGGGCGTGTTAACGGCAGAGAGCTACGGCCGCGATCACCACCCCCGCTGTTACAGCCTGTGGCTCGCGGGCGGCGGCATCAAGCCGGGCATCACCTGGGGCAAGACGGACGATTTTGGCTACAACGTCGTGGAGAATCCCGTGCCGGTGAATGACCTGAACGCCACGATCCTGAAGTGCCTCGGCATTGACCACGAACGCCTGACGGTGCAGCAGCAAGGTCTGAATGTGCGACTGACGGGGGTGGAAGAGCAGCATCCGGTGGAAGGGATATTGGCCTGAACTCTGGTCGACATGGTTCCAATTGACCGGAGTTTAAGTCGCGCCCCCTGTCATTCCCACGAAAGTGGGAATCCAGAGAGCGTGCGAAGTGAACGCCGCGAAATCACTGGATTCCCACTTTCGTGGGAATGACAGAAAAACGAAATCATCTTGCACGTTGACAACCAGTCGCGCTCTATACCTTACGGCATGAACCGGGCCCGCTCTTCCACCGTCGGCACGCGGCAGGTCTCGCGCTTGCCGAACCAGCGATAGCGGTTCCGCGCGATCACCCGATAAACCCCATCCCTCAATGCGCGCGGGAGGAAACGCAGCCACCCAAAGACGCGCCAGACGCCACCCAGTCGTCGTGCGATGGCCAGGCAGGCATCGCTCCGCTCCAGCACCCCTGCTTCATCAAGCAGCACAATAGACCATTCACCGGGATTATCGCCCAGAGGCGGCAGGAGCTTCTGTGCGGTTTCGCCTTGAATGGGTGCGAAGAGGAACACCTGCCTTTTATCAATACGCAGCATGATGTCGACGAAGGCATTACACACGCCGCAAACCCCATCGAAAAAGATGATAGGGTGTGGAATCGTGTCTTGTCTGGACGGATCGCGCATAGGGCCTTCAACTTCGAGTAAGTGAGGTGCTCCCCTTCATGGTATCGCATTCTGCCTGCTGGAGGTGAGCCCTTAACGTCTTCACCCCATGCGAAAGGCCTTCCCCAGCTCCAGCGTGCGCTCTTCCTTGTCATACCATCCCTGCGGAGTAAAGTCCGAGGTGTGCAGATAGCATTGCACCCGCACCTGGCTGCTGCCCTCCGTAAAGGTGAAAAGCCTGCTCATGGGCGCGGATTGGTGGCGTCCGTGGAAGCGGGTGAGTGCGGAAACATTGGCGAAATTCACACCCCATTTTCGCTCGATGTGGGAGCGACCGCCCGTGCGATCATCGGGGTTGGTGTGGGTGTGCCCGCCAAGCCAGAGATCGATTGCGCCTTCGTGCCCCGCGAGATAACGCTCGAAGGCCTGGGCGTCGGGCTCTTCGCCGAGCCAATAAAGATAGGAAGCGCCCATGGGCCCGCCGTCGGCGAAGTACCCGTGCAGGTTAGACTTCCATTCGCCCTGTTCGTCCTTCACGTAGCCCTCCCAGGGGCCCGAGGCCACCGTGGTCTCCTTCAGCATGTGGTGGTGCGCGGAGATGATGATGCTGTCCGGATTTGCCTCCACCTGCGCCTTCCACCAGTCGAAAGTCTCCGGCATTACCGCGCCTGAGGGATAGCCCCCGCGCTCGCCCCGGCCCACGGGCGGTCCCACGTCGTTGCGATCACTCATCATGAGAAAGAGGAGATTGCCCGCGCGAAAGCTGTAGCGCTCCCACGTGCCTTCCACAGGATAGGGCATGCGCTTCGCGTCCACGCCGGAATGGGCCGTGTTTTCTCCCGTGGGGTCGATCCACTTCTTGAACCACCACTGGGTTTCCTCATCCTTGAACGTCGCGTCGTGGTTGCCCGCCACGCAATAAATCTGTTCGCGCCGGTGCTGCTTGAGCGCGCCGAACTGTCGCACAATCTCCGCGCCTTCTTCATCCTTCGGTGAACCCTGGTTCCCCGAAAAGTCACCGAGGTTCACCGCGATGTCCCAATCGAAGCCGGGCCCTTCGCTCTGGCGCAACGCATCGGCCAGGCTCTCGCGGCCCTGCTTGAGATCGGTCCCCACGTGGGCATCGGACATGGCCCACACGCGGAATTGCCGACGCTTCTCCACGACCTCAGCCGTGGCGATAGGATGTGAAGCCACGCCGAGCGTGAACGCCTGGGCAGCCCGACGAGAAAATTCGCGACGGGTCATCCCGCGCGACCGCTTTCCTGTTGCGTTGAATTGTTTGTCCATGCGCTTTCCTGAATCTTGACTTGCCCGTACCCATTCCATCGGCAATAGATTGCGCTATGGAAGACGATAAATCAATGCAACACCAGTCTTTCGGTTGCCCGTGGAGAAAGACTTTTCCCACAGATTCACACAGATCTTCACAGATAGGAAAAATATTGACCACGGAGCGCGCGGAGGCACGGAGAATACAATATGGGGAGGAGAGGCAGGGAGGTATTCTCGAACACGATAATATTGTCGCTCGCCACCCGCGAAGCTGAAACTCTCTTTCTTCTCCGCGCCTCCGTGTCTCCGTGGTCAAATTGCTCGACTCAATCGCGATCCAAGACTCCTCTCTACGCCCACATCCCGACACTTGCCAGAACGCCGCCCCGGCTGTTACTGTGAAGCCGCAATCCGAAACTAGAACGGTCTCAGGGACTCCAGAATGGCTATTCAAGGCAGGAGCATTTTGGGCGGCGCGCGGTGCGTTCGCCTTTTGTTTGCGCTGGCGCTGATTGCGCCGGGGTGGATGACCCACGCCGCCGCACCGGATTTCGAGCGGCAGATCGCGCCTTTGCTCGTCAAGCGCTGCGTGGAGTGCCACCAGGAGCGCGATCCTTCGGGCGGACTTGCCCTGGTCACGAAAGAGGGCCTCCTGAAGGGCGGCGGCGATGGCCCGGCCATCGTCCCCGGTGCGCCGGACGCAAGCCACCTCTTCGCGCGGGTCCTGGCGGGCGAGATGCCGCCGGAGGAGAAAGGCATCGCGCGAAAACTACCGGACGAAGAAATCGCGCTCTTCCGCGAATGGATTCAGGCAGGAGCGCATTGGCCGGAGAATCGTACGCTCGATCTGTATGAAGCGACAACAGAGGTGCGCGGGGGACGCGACTGGTGGTTCTTTCAGCCGCTCAATCCTGTAGCGCCGCCGACCGTTCAGCACGCTGACCTGGTCAGCAATCCTATTGACGCTTTTGTCCTCGCGGACCTGGAGAAGTCCGGGATGGAGCCCGCGCCAGTGGCAGAGCGTCGCGCCTTGATTCGGCGGGTCTATTACGATGTGATCGGCCTGCCGCCAACCTTTGAACAGATCGAAGCCTTCGTTGCGGATGAGCGACCCGATGCGTGGGAGCGCGTGGTGGATTCCCTGCTGGACTCGCCGCAGTTTGGCGAGAAGTGGGCGCGGCACTGGCTCGATCTGGTGCGCTTCGCCGAAACCAGCGGCTATGAGCGCGATCAGGAGAAGCCCTACGCGTGGCGCTATCGCGATTGGGTGGTGGATGCCATAAACGAGGACCTGCCCTATGACCAGTTTGTGGTGCAGCAGCTCGCGGGCGATGAAGTGCCTGACCGTACGGAGCGGAGCGTCGTCGCCACGGGCATGCTGCGTCTGGGCACGTGGAACGATGAACCCAACGACGCGCAGGACTACAAATACGAGCGCCTCGAAGATTTGGTCCATGTGACCTCCTCCGCGTTTCTCGGGCTCACGGTAAAGTGTGCGCGGTGTCACGATCACAAATTCGACCCCATCCCCCAGGCAGATTATTATCGCGTTGCGGCGGCCTTCTGGCCCGGCGCGATCGAGCCGCGGGACAGCAAGCATCAGGGAGGGCCGACGCCCGAGGAACTGGGCTACGAGAACGTCCTCGGCTGGACGGACCTGAGCGCCTCCCCCACGCCGCTGCACCTGCTGAAGAATGGCGAGCGGGACAAGCCGGGCATAGCGGTGGACGCGGGCGCGCTGACGGTCGTGCCCGCGTTGGACAGGCCCTTCGAGGCACCGCCCGCGAATGCGAAATCGACCACGCGCCGCTTGCAACTCGCGCAGTGGATCACCAACCCCGCCAATCCCCTTACGCCGCGCGTGGCAGTGAATCGTCTGTGGCAGCATCACTTCGGCAAAGGGCTGGTGCGCACGCCGGACAACTTCGGCTACAAGGGTGACCTGCCCACGCATCCTGAGTTGCTCGATTGGCTGGCGAACGAACTGATTCAAGGCGGCTGGAGGATGAAACCGCTCCACCGCATGATATTGCTCTCGCGCACCTACCGCCAGGCGACGGTGCATCCGCAACAGGACGCGTACAACTTGACCGATGCGTCGAACACGCACTGGTGGCGCGCGGAACGACGTCGCCTTGATGCGGAGGCGCTGCGCGACACCATGCTGACGGTGACCGGTGACCTTGATGAGACCCTCGGCGGCCCGAGCTTCAAGCCTTCGGTGGCCTCCGATGCTCTGCAAGGACTCTCCACGAAGGATGCCGCGTGGCAGGCCTCACCCGAGCAACAGCAGCACCGCCGCAGCCTCTACATCTACAGCAAACGCGGTTTGCTCCTGCCGCTCATGACCACCTTCAACTTCACGGACACGACACTGCCGTGTGCCCAGCGGGATTCCACCATTGCGCCGACGCAGGCGCTGGCGCTCCTGAACAATGCCTTCTCGCACGAGCGAAGTGCGGCGCTGGCGCAACGGGTGATGGACTCGGGCGAGGCGACGACCGAAGGGCGCGTGGTTCGTACGTGGCGTTATGCTTTGGGGCGAGACCCAAACGCCGATGAGGCGCGGCTTTCACTGGAGCACTTGACGGAGCAGCAGGCACGCTTTGGCGATGAGCACGGCGCGCAGCGCGCGCTGGAGTCGCTATGTCATGTGCTGCTGAACGGGAATGAGTTTATTTATGTGGATTGACGCACAGCACACACAATTCAAAATCGAAGATTCAAACAAACAATTTTCACCACGAAGAGCACGAAGTTCACGAAGAAGAAAAGAAGAAATAAGTCTGTTTTGCTGCCGTACGCATTTCGCAACTATTGGATGCCAAGTTTCGGAATTAAAATGTGCTGCAAGGCGAGCTACGTGGCACCCATCTACTCCAGCTCTCTTCCTTCTCTTCCCCTTCGTGAACTTCGTGCTCTTCGTGGTAAGAAATTCTTGTTCGTTTGAAGAGAGGACCTTCCCATGACCGATCACCGAATCTTCCCCTGCGGCAAGACCCGCCGCGAATTTGTCTGGGAGATGGGCGCGGGCTTTGCCGGGGTGGCCCTGGCGGGGCTGCTCTCGGGCGAGGGCTTCTTCTCGCGCGGGGCCAGCGCCGCCAGCCTCAATCCCCTCGCGGCGCGCCCGCCGCTGCTGAACACCAAGGCGAAGTCGTGCATCTTCCTCATGATGAACGGCGCGCCGAGCCAGGTGGACACCTTCGACTACAAGCCCGAGCTGCGAAAATACGCGGGCAAGACCATGCCCGATCACCTCTCCTACATCAATTCCGGCGGGCGCAAGGTGGGCTTTCTCACGCCCAATTTCCGCGAGTTCCGTCCCGGCGGCCAGAGTGGCCTGCTCATCTCCGACTACTTTCCCAACGTGCGCAAGCACGCCGACAAACTCTGCGTCATCAACTCGTGCCACACCGACAGCCACGCCCACGGCTCGGCGCTGGTGGCCATGAACACCGGCAAGACCTTCATCGGCCGCCCTTCCCTCGGGAGCTGGTGCGCCTATGGCCTCGGCAGCGAGAACCAGAGCCTGCCGGGCTACGTCGTCATGCTCGACAAGCGCGGCGGCCCCATCAGCGGCGAGCCCAACTGGTCCAGCGGCTTCATGCCCTCCACCTACGCAGGCACCCTCTTCCGGCCCGTCGGCGATCCCATCCTCGACCTCTACGGCCCGGAGCACCTCAGCCGCGAGGCCCAGCGCGCGCAACTCGATCTGTTGGCGAAATTCAACGAAATTCACATGACCCAATACCCCGGCGCGCAGGAGCTCGCGGCCCGCGTGGAGTCCTATGAACTCGCCTACCGCATGCAGGCCGAGGCCCCCGAGGCCGTAGACATCGCGAACGAAACGTCCGAGACATTGAATATGTACGGCGTGGGCCAGCAGCCCACCGACGAGTTCGGCCGCAACTGCCTCGTCGCGCGCAGACTCGTCGAACGCGGCGTCCGCTTCGTCCAGCTCTACTCCGGAGGCGGCCACCTCGAAGAAACCTGGGACGCCCACGAGAGCATCGAGAAAAACCACGGCCAGCACGGCGCGGAAGTCGACCAGCCCATCGCCGCCCTCCTCAGCGATCTGGAGCAGCGCGGCATGCTCGACGAAACCCTCGTCGTCTGGGGTGGCGAGTTCGGCCGCATGCCCTTCAGCGAAGGCCAGGGCGCGCCCGGCCGCAACCACAACCCCTACGGCTTCAGCATGTGGCTCGCGGGCGGCGGCGTGAAAGGCGGCATGACCTACGGCAGCACGGATGAGTTGGGCTTCGCCGCCGCGGAAAACAAGGTCCACCTCCACGACATCCACGCCACGATCCTGCACCTCATGGGCATTGACCACGAGGCGCTGACCTACTTCCACCAGGGGCGGGAAGAGAGCTTGACGGATGTGGGCGGACGGGTTGTGCGGGAGGTGATGGGGTAGATAGCAGTTCACTACTACGTCGCCAATCGCTAATTTCCCCCGCGAAAGGAAAGGCTGTTGAAGTCAATTTTCAGTAAGGAATCACCAAGCTTCATGTGGAATAACCAGGGACCCTATTTCAGCATACTTAAATCGCGATCGGAAACTGTGTTCAAAAGTTTAGACAAGAGCTTTTCTCCTGAAGTTTTCGTCGTAGGCATTAGGAAATGCTCATTGGACGACCAAATATGTGTCGAAGGAAATGCGGGGCACTGGCTAGGAGTCGAAGACCTTCAAGAAGTTTCTCGTATCGCAGCACAACTTGCATGCGAACATCCCGACAGCGAAGTAGAGTTTAGAGGGGGAAATCGCGGTGAATGGCACGCGGACCATATCTCGAAAAGCTCAACTAGGGATGCCATAGATCTACTCATCAATCAACATGATAACAGGATCGAAGACGTGAGATATTTTGTGTCTTATCCAGAGATTGCGAACCAGTATCTGGTATGCATCGTCCTCGGCCTCCAAACGAATGTGATCGCTGCTTACCCCGCCATTAGGGGAGAGAGCAGACAAGTAGACGACTACCAGAAGGTCCCACGTGCCACGTCCTACGTTGAAGCAGTAGTGGCGGAGTTCTTCATTTTCGCCGCGAGGGAACTTGCCGAGTCGGTTCGGGGGACATTCATAATAGACTCTGTAGACTCGGACTACTTGCTGAAGAGGGCCGGAGATAGACTTCTTCGTGATTGTGTACGAAGGATTGGAGGCCTTCACCTACGAGGCATGGAACAACTCTTCAACGCGTGTAACACAATAGCTTCATTGCAATACGAAAATCTACCACCACAGGGCACGTTAGTACTCGCGAAGCAGGATCATCCAGCTATTGAAAAACTCGTAACACTGGAGCGGCCCGCCGACCTGTTCGACTACCGCGGCTCTAGAAAGCTTCTTCAGCTTGCAAATGAGAATGTCGCACTACACACGGACTCAGAGCGTATATATGGCCTTGCGACCACCGTAAAAGATGATTGTTCGAGTGCTGATATTTACGAGATGCAGATAGTTGGGCACCATCACTGGAAATTGCTTTACAGCAAGAGAACACTCATGGAAGTGCGATACGGTCAGCCGTCTCTGCCACAGGAGGGAATTGATGTCGCGAAACTCACTGCGGACCTCCGGAGTGAATTCTTTTCAATTCCGGACACCAAAGTTGAAGAACTAGTAAAGCTAGCCATGACCGCATCCGATGCAAGTCACGGCACTATGCTTGTTATCACAGACCTCGCCAAAGATGAAGCGAGCAGACTCCAGGGACAACCTCTGACACCGCTCCTCATGACAGACGCTCTCTTACAAACTCTAACCTCAATAGATGGAGCAGTGGTTCTTTCTCCAAGTTGCGAATGCTTTTCCATCGGCGTCATTCTCGATGGAATCTCGACCGGAGCTGGAGATTCTACTCGTGGAGCTCGCTACAATTCCGCTTTACGATATGTAGAGTCCTTAAAACAGTCAGGTCATAAGTGTCTTGCAATTGTCGTATCGGAAGATGGCTACGTGACTTGGGTTCAGACATCGGAAGCTGCACTCTAGTTGAAACGACGACTCACACCGCCCTCCCCCAGTCCGTGACCAAGACACCCAGGCCCGTCCCAATCAGGGCCCGATTGGAGTCGATATGTCATCGTTTCTATCAAGACTCTTCTCGCGGACGCCCAGCATCCAATCCGTGACGAAGACGATACAATCCGCACTTGCCCGCAGGGTTGCCGCGAGTGCGCGGGAGAAGTCGTGGGTCACGTATTATGGGGCCAACGACATTCATCCGCGCCATCTGGTCTATTGGATTTGCGTGGAGTCGGACGCAGAGAAGGAACGGCTTGTAGCGGACACCGCATTGTACGCCGAGCTTCGGGGACTCCTGACGCGCTACAATTACCCGGCGGAGGGCCGGGAGGAAGTCCACATCGGATTCGAGTCTCAGGAGACGGTGGACCGCGAGTCCGACGGCGACTGGTGGCAGCACTGGAAGTGAATTGTGCGCGTCCGAGGCAACTGAGGAGCTGCCGGAGCAAAGCAGGGAACGAGATCAACACACAGGGAGTTAGACATTGAGTGCTCAACGAAGAAAAGCCATCGTGCCCGCGATATCGAGTGAGGAATGCGACCGAGCCGAGAACGCCATCGAGCAGGAGCAAATGACGGGTAAGACGGAGCTCATGGGCCTGCGTTGTGGTACGCGCTATGTCTTCGAGGACTATGGTTCGGGCTACGTAATCCGATGTGAGACCGAAGAATGCTTCTATATGACCGTGCGAGGAATTTGACGAGGGTCGGACACAGGGTGCTCGACATGTTGTACAAATGCAATAGAACCGAAGATAACGCAGGACACGCCACGACCGGTTGGGGTGCTCTGCTCGCACTTATGTTCAGCGTCTTACTCGCGGGTTGTCCCAATCTGCCGGATCCGGCCCAGGTCGGTGCGCTGACTTTCGAAACCAAGCTGGTCCTGGGCTGTGAGCCGGTCGAGATCGAGCATGAAATTCCCGGGCCTGAGGTGGTGGAAATTGTTCGGCTTCTCAGGCCTCTGGACAGCGCGTACGAGAATATTCTCAAGCAAGGGACGCTGAACGGAGTGTTGGCCTATGGTGGAAAGCTCGAACCTGTATCCTGGGCCCGATTGAAGTATTTCAAGCCGGTCTACGTGGTGGACCTGCTTGGCGAGAAGTACGTGCTTGATGAGGACGGCGCGCTGCGGTTTGAAGCGCTGTTGAAAGAGTACGGGAAGCTGCCGGAAGCAATTGGCATGGAGTGAATCGTCCAGGGGCATGGCGCAGCGACCTGTTCTGCGGAGCGGAACGGTATGCGTTGCCACGGAGGAGGACCGTGGCAACGAGTTGCGGGTATTTTCGAGGGTGCCGAATGGGGCATACTGGTCAGGGCACTTGGAGCATTGCAACCCGAGGAGTTCTCATGCGTTCAAACCTGTTCAAGATTTCATGCATCGCGCTGGTGGCGAACCTCGTCGCATCGTCCCACGCCTTTGCGACCGATGCCACGGGGCAAACCGTGGTGCGCGTGGGCAATACCGGTGCCTCGGGCATTTGGATTCTGGCGAACATCAGTTATGCGGGGATGCGCGCGCAGGGCAGCCAGAGTCATTGGTGGCGCTTCTTTGCGTTCATCTTTGGTTTTCCGGGGACACTGGTGACCTGGCTTGCGGTGGATGAAAACAGCGAGCGGGCCTATGGTGTTGCGTTGCCGCGCAAGTAATTGCGCGTGGGTTCGGGGGTTGGGGCGCGCGGGAAGGGGCCGGTGACTTATTGAGGGTGTGCGGTGGGCGTGGCGGGATCTGCGTAGAAAGGATCTTGGACATTTCCGCCACGGCGCATCTTCGACCTGTCCGAGGCAAGGGGCGTTCATACTTGGAAGCGCACTCGGTGTGTAACCGCACCACGGAGTGTACAACTTCATTCCCACGAAAGTGGGAATCCAGTGCACATGTGAAGTGCACTCCGAAAATTCTCTAGATCCCCACTTTCGTGGGGATGACGAGAACTGAAATTTCTTCGCAGGTTCGCATTGCAGTTTGACACTTGCAATGTGCGTTGCCTCGGACAGGAATGTCCAAGATCCTTTGTGTCGTGAAATTTGGTTTACCCTTTGGTGTTGAGTCGCGTCTTTCATGGGGCCTGGGTCTGCCCACCCATCCACTGGGACAGGCACGCGCATTGTTGGGCACGTTGCTCGGTCGGGTTGACCGGAGGGTGCGGGGGTGCGTTCGCTGCGCGGGGATTGCGGGCGCGTGTCCGTCCCTACCGTATCCCTTCTTCGGCGATGAGCTCTTCGGCGACTTTGACGACTTCTTTGTCTTCTTCGGTGAGGCGGGTCTTTTTCCAGCTTCCGTTGGCGAACCAGCAGACGGAGACGGTGGCTGCGAAGATGTTGGTGATGGGGAAGGCCCACCAGAGTCCTTCGGCGTGGAGGGCGGTGTGTTTGGAGAGGACGTAGGCCAGGGGGAACTGGAACATCCATTGGGCGACGAGGGCGATGACCATGGCGATGAGCATGTTGCCGGAGGCGCGGAAGGTGGCGACGATGCAGAGCTGTACGCCGATGCCGCCCCAGGCGAGGCACATGATGCGGATGAATCGGGCGCCGTGCTGGATGACTTCGGGATCGGTGGGGACGAAGAAGGCGACGATGAGGGGCGCGGCAACCCAGGCGGCGCACCCCACGAGGGTGAGGACGACGAAGCCGGAAACGGCCCCGAGCCTGCTGATGCGGGCGGCGCGAGGCAGGTTGCCGGCGCCGATGTTTTGCCCGACGAGGGTGGAGACGGCCATGGAGAGGCCCATGGCGGGGATGGTGATGAAATTCAGGACGTTGATGCCGATGCCGTAGGCCGCGATGGTGGTGGTGCCGAAACTGGTGACGAGAAAGGACATGACGATGGCGCCGAGGCCCCGGGTGGACAGCTCGACGGAGCCGGGGAAGCCGAGGAGAAAGGCGCGCTTGATGTAGGCGAAGTCGGGTTTGAAATTGCGGAGGCGCAGGTGGATGCCGTGCTGTCCGCGCAGAAGAATTAGGATGCCGAGTGCGGCGGCGAGGGCCTGGGTGGTGAGGGTGGCCATGGCCGCGCCGCGCACGCCCTGGGCGTGGATGGGTCCCCAGCCGAAGATATAGAGGGGATCGAGGAGGAAATTGAGGAGGACGGTGCCGGAGACGATCATGAGGGGCACTTTGGTCTGGCCCACGCCGCGCATGAGGGCCTGGAAGATGTTGTAGAGGAAGACGAAGATGACGCTGATGAACGAAACGCGCATGAAGCTGAGGGCGTTGTCGTAGACCACCGGGGTGACGCCGAGGAGATTCAGGAAGTGGGGCGCGAGGAGGTAGCCCGAGCCGCCGAGGACGAAGGAGGTGAAGGTGACCATCATCATGGTCTGGGCGGCGACGTGGTTCACCATCTCCGGCCGTCCCGCGCCCATGTATTGGGCGGAGAGGGTGGCCCCGGCCATGCCCAGGCCCGCGCCGATGGCGATGACGAGGAAGGTGACGGGCGAACTGATCGACACGGCGGCGACGGCATCGGCCCCGAGACGACCGACCCAGAAGGCGTCGGTGAGCTGGTAGCCCGACTGGAGAACGTTGCCCGCCATAATGGGGATGGCGAGGCGCAGCAGGGCCGTGCCGATGGGGCCGTTGAGGAAGAGGTGTCGGGGTGGATGGTGCATGGGAGCGGTTGCCGGGATTGGACACGGTTACCAAAGAACTGTGAACTACGCGTCAATGGAGTGTTGAATGGCACCGGGTTGGTTTGTCATTGTATTGACCAGCCCTTGCACATGCAATTTCCGGTCGTACTTTGTAGTCCGTTTTTCGGATCTCGTGTATACTTCAACGTATCGTGAACACGATGGAGGCATTTACGTGCAATTCACTATTGAAACTGAGCTTGAAGACGACGGGCGTTGGATAGCGGAAGTCGTGGAGCTTTCAGGCGTCCTGAAGTATGGCGCGACCCGCGAACTGGCCATAGCCCAGGCGGAAGCCCTCGCTCTTCGCGTGATGGCCGAGCGAATCGAGGCCGGCGAACACCCCGTAGAACCCATACAGATTTCCTTCAGCGCCGCATGACTACCTGGCCAAGCATGCGCGCCAGCCGTGTTCTGGCGGCGCTCAAGCGGATCGGTTGGTCGGAGAAGCGCTCATCCGGATCACATCGAACACTCACAAGAGAGGCTTTTCCCGACTTCGTGTTTGCGTTTCACGAGGGTGAGGAAATCGGTCCACGCATGCTGGCACGGATCGCGAAGCGAACCGGCTTGAAGCCCGAAGATCTTTGACGCTTACTTCGCCGCGATAAACCGCGCCAGGGCGAGTATGTTCCTCGTGAAAGTGTCGCTGTAGAGCGCGGGGATGCCTTCCGCCATTTTCCCCTGAATGTTGGCCTTTGCGGGCTCGACCCAGGCGCCAACCTCGTTTTGCGCCTTTACGATGGCTGCCGCGGTGTCGGCCAGTTTTTCGGAAGCGGGCGGCGCCACCGCAGGCTGCACGAGTCGCACCGGTGTCCACGCGTCCGCCGGCATTGCGGCGAGGCGCTGATATTCCGCGTCGATCTGGTCGAGGCCGTTGCTGGTCTTGAAGCCGTAATGCGTTGGCATGTCGGCGTCACTGTAGGTCATCTGATAGTCCTTCGTGAAGTACAGGGGCGTGTTGGTCTGCAACTCGTAGAAGCGCGCGAGCTGGCCGTCGGGCAACACCGAAGCGCGATAGTAGGCCAGGGCCCGTGGGACGGGTTCGAGGTACTTCTTGTCGCCCGTCAGCTCGAAAACGCGCAGCAGGGAGCGCATGACGCCCTGAGACTCACTGCCCGTGATGGCGGGCGGCTCAAACTTGCGGGCCCAGGCGGGGTGCATCTCGGCGTCGTATTGCTGGGCCCACCCGGGCTGGGGATCGGGCATCTGGGCGAGGATCATGAAATCGCCCCCGCGCTGCGCCGAGGCGGCGACGGCTTCGTCCTGGTAGATTTCCCCACCGAGAAACATCACCTCGATCACGTCGGCCAGGGTGTTGTCGTTGAAGGTGTAGAAGTCGCTGTAGGGCACGTTCGGGAAGGTCTTCGACCAGGTCTCCGGGTAGGACGCGGGCTTCACGGGGAACTTCGCGGGGTCGGGAGGACCAGCAAAGCGCTGGGGCCAGGCGCCATTGGGGTATTGGGCCTCGGCCAGCTTGCGCAGGGCGTAGCCCGCGGCCTCGTGGATGGTCTCGTCTTTGAAGTCGAGGGCGCGATCGATCAGCATCAGGCAGCGGAGCGCTTCCTGGGTCACATTGTCGTCGAGGGTCGTCGTATTGCGCAGCTTCCCTTCCGGCGCTCGCGTGGCGCTGTCAACGCGATAGGCGTATTTCGCCCGCTCCGCCGGGTCAAACTCGATGCGGTAGTCCCAGCCACCGGAGTCCAGTTGTCCACGCACCAGGCACAGGGCGACCTCACGCGCGGCTTCCAGGTAGTAGGCATCGCGCGTCATCTCGTGAATCGCCAGATAGGCCAGACCCACGGCCGGCGTTCCGGGCGGCTGCACCCACACCGTCGTGGCGGAGGCGGGCGTCTCGCCCTCCTGCTCCGAGAGATCGGCGGCATAGCGCCAGAGGTAGCCCCCTTCTTCGGAGACTTGCGTTCGGAAATAGTCCACGCCTTTGTGAAGTGCCGTGGCGGCTTCTTCGCGGGTGAGTTCGTCGGCCTGGGCGGTGGCGCAGAGGGACAGGAGGCTGAGTGCGATGGATTTGAGCATCATGAGGTACTCCAGAGGCTGGCCGCGCAATGCGTAGCGCGGTCGAAACTACAACTGAGGGCTATTCAACCAGACGGGCGTCGCTGGATCAAATAACCGAAGTCACGGAGGGGCGCGAATTCACAGATAAGAGCAAAAACTACAGAAGCGGCGCTTTGTGACACCTATTCAAGCCGGGTTGCTGGTGCCATCATTGTAATCGTTGGTGTATGCTTGTGAGTGAACGAATAACATCACATCAACCGGAAGCACGGAGATTGGTTGCATGGCGTCCATCGGACGGCCATCAGGCAATGATCGCGCCATGCGTGACTGACGCGCAAAATGTCTGCCTATGCCATACGCCTTTGTAAATTTGATACGAGTGCAGGGAGACGACTTTCGGAAACCCGATCTTCCAGAAGGGACGAGTTACCTTCTCCTTGCCGACGGTCGAGCCACGACTTGGAATCTGTATGACTATAGCCTCGATGAGGCGAACGAAGACTGGAGGCCGGAGCATCCTGCGGGGTCGGTACTGTCCGCCCTGATCTCGTCAGGCATGCGCTATCCCCCGGCCCTCGCGCTTGCCCGTGACGAAATGTCTCGGCGGTTCCGAACGCATGAACCGAGCGTAGAGGAATTCGAGGACGCCATGGTGGAATCTCTTTCGAGGCATCTCTCAGATCAGTTTGACGCGGGCTATATGCTGGTCCAGGCACGCGTGGAAGAAATCGGTTACCTTCATGTCCCCGAGTGGCAGTGGGTACTCGGATTGTCTGCGACAGATTCTAACGTGGTGAGATGGGTTTCGGATGACTACTTCGTTTACTGCAATCCTATCTCCAACTTCGTGTTTACGGATGCGCAACTGGAGATTCTCCGAGGACGATTGGGGAATGGCGGGCATGGGTCCCCGCAGGACAACGCATCACCAAATGACGGCGGCGATTGAAAGGAAAAAGACTATGTCAACTACCAATTGCTGGCTGGCAGCGTTCTTTGAGCTATGTCTCGCGCTCACGGCCGCGCACGCCGCGCCACGCCCGAACATTGTGCTTATCGTGGCGGACGACATGGGCTACTCCGATATCGGCTGCTATGGCGGCGAGATCGAGACGCCGAACTTGGACCGCATGGCGGCGGAGGGATTGCGCTTCTCTCAGTTCTACAACGCGTCCGTCTGCGGGCCGACGCGTGCGTCGTTGAAAACGGGCTTGTATCATCACCAGACGGATGTACACACGTGGAATGGCCTGCGCAACGACAAGTGCGTCAACCTGGGCGAGGCGCTGCAGCTCGCGGGTTACCGCACAATGATGGTGGGCAAGTGGACGGACGACCGCTCGGCGAGCTACGAGGGCTTCGACCGCGCGCTGTGCGCCCTGGCCCAGAAAGGTCCCGGCAACTATTTCAAAAATGTGAACACGGCGGACTTCTTTCTGGACAAGGAACCTTTCACGCCGCCAGAGGAAGGCTTTTATAAAACGGATGCCTATACGGACTACGCCATCCAATTCATGGAAGAAGCCGCGACCATCGACAAGCCCTTCTTTCTCTATGCGGCCTATCCCGCGCCCCACTGGCCGCTCCACGCGAAGGAGGAGGACATCGCGAAGTATCGCAAGCGCTACCGGGAGATGGGCTGGGACCAGTGTCGCGCGGAGCGGGTGAAGCGCCTCAAAGGACTCGGTATCATCGACGACTCCCCCATTCCGCCGCGCGATGCCGCGGTGCCACCGTGGACGGAGGCGGAGCACAAAGACTGGGAGGCGGAGCGCATGGCGGTCTATGCGGCGCAGATCGACTGCATGGACCAGAACATCGGTCGCCTTCTCGATACGCTGAAGACGATCGGGCGCGAGGAAAACACGGTTGTGATCTTCCTCTCGGATAATGGCGCTACGGACATCTACCCCAAGGCGGGCCCGGACGGCGGTTTCTATCTCGACAAGGACGGTGAGACCTGGCGCACGGACGGCACGCGTACGCGGCCGGTGGTGCCGGGGGTGATGCCGGGACCAGCGGATACCTTCGGCGGCTATGGCCCGGAATGGGCCCACGTGAGCAACACGCCCTTGCGCGGTTACAAAATCAGCAATTTCGAAGGCGGTATTTCCACGCCGCTGATCGTGAAGTGGCCCGGGGGCATCGCGAAGCCCGGATCGATCACCCCGCAAGTGGGGCATGTGATGGACGTGATGCCTACGCTGTTGGAACTCGCGGGCGGCACGTATCCGAGCGAGTATCTGGGGCGCAGAATACTGCCGGTGGAGGGAAAGAGTCTGGCTCCAATTTTTGCAGGAGAGGAGCGCGCGGGTCATGAGGCGATTTTCTGGGAGCTCAACGGACACCGCGCAGCCCGCAAAGGCGACTGGAAGATTGTCGCCGTGCCCAAGGGCCCCTGGGAGCTTTACGACCTTGCCACGGACCGGGGCGAGATGCAGGATTTGGCGAAGGAGCATCCGGAGAAGCTGGATGAGCTTGTCGCGCTGTACACCGCCTGGTCCGCGCGCTGCAATGAGGGACGTTAGTGAATTGTACCTCTTTGCGTCTTTGCGCCTCTGCGTGAGAGAATCGGAAATTGACGCACGCAAAGGCGCGAAGACGCAGAGGAGTTACCATGCCCTTTCGATTTTTTCAGCTTGGTCTGTATGCCCTGGTATTGGCGCTTCCGTTTTTCGCTCGCGCCGACGAACCCATCAACATCGGCTCGCGTCGGGAGCTTTTCGTGGATCTCGCGCTGGCTGATCGCGTTGAAGGCGCCGCCGCGATCAAGCTCCACGAGCCCGTGCGGCGCGAGATTGCTATCCAATTCGACGAGCCGTGGGAAGGCAACGCCAGCGGTTACACGACGGTGTTTCAGGACGGTGATATCTTCCGCATGTACTATCGCGGCCACCGCTACCTGCTGGACGATCAGCCGCTGCGTCAGGCGCAGGCGGAGGTCGTGTGCTATGCCGAAAGCACGGACGGCATTGCGTGGACCAAACCGAAGCTGGGTCTTTTCCCCTGGAATGGCTCCACAGAGAACAACATCATCTGGATGGGCAGCGCGGAGACCCACAACTTCGCGCCCTTCAAGGACAGCAATCCCAACTGCCCGCCGGAGGAACGCTACAAGGCCATAGGCGGCACGACGGACAGCAAAGGGCTATGGACCTTCAAGTCGTCGGACGGTATTCACTGGATCCGCAAGAGCAGTGGGCCCGTGGTTTCGAAAGGGGCTTTCGACTCCCACAACACGTGCTTCTGGGACGGGGACCAAAATCGCTATATCATGTACGTCCGCTATTTCTCCGAAGATAACTTCAGAGGGCTCCGCTCCATTGGCGTGTCCTATTCCACCAACTTCGAGACCTGGACCGAGCCCGTGGGGCTCACCTATCCCGGCTCCCCTCCTCAACAAATGTACACCAACCAGGTCCTGCCGTATTTTCGTGCGCCCCATATTCTCATGGGCTTCCCCACGCGCTATGTGGCCCGTCCACTGAATCCCCACGTGGCTTCACTGGACCCCGTGGAGTTGCGCACGCGCCTGATCAAGGCCGACGAACGCTGTGGCACCGACTTGACCGATGGCGTTTTCATGAGCAGCCGCGACGGCCAGTCCTTCAAGCGCTGGGACGAAGCTTTCCTCCGCCCCGGACCGCAGGCCGAGGGCCGCTGGATCTACGGCGACAACTATCAGGCCTATGGCCTCTGGGAGACGGCCTCCGACGTGCCCGGCGCGCCCAACGAAATTTCCATGCTCTTCAACGAGCACGCCTGGGTGGACGAAACCCATGCGGAGCGTCGCTATTCCATCCGTCTGGATGGATTCACTTCATTGAACGCGCCCCTGTCGGGCGGCGAACTTGTGAGCAAGCCGCTGATCTTTTCCGGCAAACAACTTTCGGTGAACTACGCGACCTCCGCGGCGGGCAGTCTGCGCGTGGAAATTCAGGACGCGGATGGCAAGCCGTTGCCCGGCTTCTCGCTGGAAGATTGCCTGGAGCACTACGGTGACAGCGTGGCGCAAGTCATTACGTGGAAGGGCGGAAATGATGTGTCGGCCCTGGCGGGCACGCCGGTGCGGTTGCGCTTTGTGCTGGCGGATGGGGACGTGTATTCGTTTCGATTTGTGGAATAATCAGTTTCACTCCCGCCAAAGCCGATTCAGCATCGGCCCTGCGGCTTCCACCAGTTTGTAGCCCGCGTAGGGCTCGAGGCGTGTCCAACTGATGGGCTGGCCGGAATAACCGCCGCCGAGGATCCCCGCGATGGTGGGGCAGTAGCCGCAATAGCCGTCGGCCAGACCGACCACAGCGGTGAAGGGTGTGGGGCTGCGCCGTTTGATGTCGATGCCGAACTGGCAGTAAAGTTCGCAGGGCTGAGTGAGGAGCGCCACATCTCCGATGCGCAGGGCGTGAACCGGCATGGTATCGACGGGATTCTCCCCGTAGGTTTCCTGGAGGTGTACCGTGCCGAAGGCGAGGATGCCGGGCATGCCGAGGATCGTCTCCCCCGCTTCCATTCGCGCCACTACCTGCTTTACTTCGTCGAGGGCAGCCGGATCGGGCAGGCGGACCGCCAGCGCCAGATCCTTCACTTCGTGACCGAGCGTCACCTGTTCCTGAAACTCCGCCGCGCGATAGAGGCGCAGGGTTTCCTCGGCCAACACCTTTCCGATACGGGCCATGCGCGCCTCGGGGGCCTCCTGCTCGGCTTCGAGGAGGTTGGCCATGTTGATGTCGCCCTGGGCGCCGTTGAGGTAGAGGACGGGAATAGCGCCCAGCTCGTTTCTCAGCAGGGACCGCGCTGCGCCGGGATAGTCAGCGGAAAAGAGCCCTGCGCCATAGAAATTCGTGGGATGGGAGGTGTTGTTATAGAGTACGGCGATGGGCCGGCCTTCGAGGTCTACGGCAAAGACCGCGAGGTGGTCGGGATCATCCGGCCCTTCGGCCGGCGAAGTCGGGGCGTTTCGTGTCGCCATGCATGGTGTGGGAGCCATCCTCCCAGCAGACGCGACGGTTGTATCCGATTTGCGCGCGGCCTTTCCCCCAGCCCAGCTTCGCTGGTTTCGCGGAGGCCACGGCCTCTTTCGAGATCTGGACCAGCTTCGGCCCGAGGGACGCGATGTAGGCGTCGTCCACCGGCATGTAAAAGTTCGTTTTCACGAGCGACGGGCCGGAGTGGTTGTGGGTGCAGGTGATGATGACCTGGCGCTCGGGCACGGGGGTCTCGGCGGCGATCGCCTGGCGGATGGGCGTTACCGTGGCCAGATCGAGGCCGACCAGATCGCAACTGAGCAGGAGGAGCGGCGTGGCGCCATCGTTGAGGTAGAGAGCGTTCGCCTCAAGCTCGTCGAGCACGCGTTCACCCTTTTTCGTAACACCAGCGCCCTGCTGCCAGCTTCCAACAGGCGGCGTGATGATGATGGATGCGCCTCCGGCCTGCAAAGCGGGCGCTGCGCTCGCGGCACCGTCCACCCCACCGGCGAGCATTGATGTCAGTGCGAAAGTGATGGCCAGTATGGCGGGGGGTATTGTTGGCATGAGCGAAACTTCCACTTTCCGATGCTATTGAATGTCCTGGCCCCCCTCCTGAGGAGGGTCGTCCTGTGCATCTTACGACGGTCTCCTCGCCTTCCTCAATCCCTGACACCCCCAGGACTGCACGGGCCAACGCGGTGGCGCAACCCGTTCCATCCTCTAAAGCCCCCCGCCCTTCCTGCCGATAATTACGTCACGGCGAGTCGTTTCCCCGCCAAAATGGAGCAGCACCCATGGACACCAACGCTTTTCGCAGGGCCTTCTGGACCACCTTCAACGGTTCCAAGCGCAATCATCCCGATGACTCCCTGCTGGATCCCTGGGAGCATCTGGCGCGCGATCTTTGCCCGGATGTGGATGGCATGCTGTCACTAAAGAAGCAGCAATTGCTTAATCTGGCCTTTTCGCTGCTTCCCAAGGGCGAGGCCTATCTCGAGGTGGGCACGTATATGGGCAAGAGCCTTCTGTCCGCCATGATCAACAATCCAGAACGATCGGTCTACGCCGTGGACAACTTTTCCCAGTTTGAGGAGAACTCCTTCCCCGTCCTCAGGGCCAATCTGGAGCGCTACGGCCTCTATGATCGGGTCAACTTCTGCAATGGCGACTTCCGAGAAATCTTCAATCCCGGAATCATCCAGGAGCCCATCGGCCTCTACTTTTACGACGGCGGCCACGACTACGAGAGCCAGTACCTGGGTATGAAGCTCGTGGAGCCTTTTCTGGCGGACGAGGCGCTGATCCTCGTGGACGACTGGCGGCTCGCACCGGATTCGGGCTCCTACGCCAAGGACGGCACGCTTCAGGCCGTGGCGGAGTCGGAAAGCCGGATGCGGTTGCTCTATGAACTTCCCGCGCGCTACAACGGCGACCGGGGACTCTGGTGGAATGGCGTGGGGGTCCTGGCGTATACACGCGAGCCCGCAATGGAGCTGGCGGTTTAGCACCCGACTTCACCGGCCGTCTGTACGTCGCTGCAAAGGAACGATTACAAGACCTTGCGCCTTCCCCCGATGATCATCAGGACGATTGCGGACAATCCGAATAGTAGAATATCGCCGAGTGCATCGCTGATGTGCTTTGCCATGTTACTCGCGTTCAACGGGCACCCCGGAATTGGACCTTCGCCTTCTCCTTCGCCCGCCGGGAGAAATGAACCGAGTTCGCCCTGGACCAACAGGCCATCGCCGCTGGCATCAATGGCCTCTACATGCTGTTGGCTGATGCCGGGTATTTCCGCGACAATCTCCTCCCAGGTCAGGCTCCCGCTGCTATCAAGGTCGATCAACCCAAAGACGCGATTCAACGTCACGGCGATGGACTGGAGTATAGCGTCTTCCGCACCCGGAAGCGACGGGCACCGATCGTCGACTGCTTCATAGTTCCGCTGGTTCAGTCGGGCCACGACCATATCCGCCCCACCCGTTACTGTCAGCGATGACGTTTCGCCTCCTGCATCAAACACCAAGTCTCCCCAGGCGCTTGCCGCCAGATGTAAGATGCCCAGGCGATCCACGACTACCTGTGTTCCCGAGGTATACGAATTGGATGTGGCTATCCTGCTACTCCAGTCCACATCGCCGTCGGCCTCCAACTTATGAAGACTGACACCATATCGAAATGCCGTTTGGATATCCGGCCCTGGATCGATATCGATATCTCCGTAGAAGTCACCAATTGCATAAACGCCGCCCGCCCCGTCGACCGCCAGTGCACTGACCCATTCGGACTCAAACATATCCACAGGCTGCACCCAATCCAGGCGCCCTTCCTTATCCAGCTTCTGTACAAAGGCCCGTGACTCGCTCCAGGCTTCCAACGTCACCACACCCAGACCGGGATCCAAATCAACCTCGCCCCGGGCGTATCCCGCGATGTGGACATTACCGATGCAGTCCACGACCATGTCATTTACGAACTCGCCAAGCGAGGCTTCCCCGCCTATACGCCGGACCCACTGAAATTCGCCATCCTCATTCAGTTTGTGCACGTAAAAATCCATCTCACCCGAGCTTACCTGCATGTGCCACCACACGCCGGGATCGAAGTCTATGGCACCGGAAAAATGCCCCACGGTGTAGACAGAACCCTCGGAGTCCACGCCAATGTCGGCACCCGCCGTTCGCCTATCGCCGCCCATGGACCGAGCCCAGACGAGATTCCCCAAAGGACTGACCTTAACAACAAACGCGTCGTTGTC
Source organism: Candidatus Hydrogenedentales bacterium (assembly GCA_942492815.1). Lineage (GTDB taxonomy): Bacteria > Hydrogenedentota > Hydrogenedentia > Hydrogenedentales > JAEUWI01 > JAEUWI01. The sequence goes on from OW818658.1 coordinate 3,703,367, forward strand.
ACCTTTGGCGGTCAAGTTATGAACGCGCACACCGGGGTCGAAATCCACTTCCCCCTGGAATGCTCCGGTGACATAGACGAAGCCCCAATCATCCACCGCAAGTCCCAGCCCGTGGGTCTCACGCAACTGGGGCCGGGTCGAGTAGTGCTTATCCTCACCCGCCAGAGGCCGCACCCAAATCAGATTCCCATCGGTATCGATCTTGCGCACGAAGTAGTCGACTTCGTAGGTACTGGTGATTTCGAGGACTCCCGGGCCGCTGTCAAAGTCCACGGTGCCGGCAAAGTAACCCGCTTGATAGATATTGCCCTCGCCGTCGAGAGCGACCTCTTCACCAGACTCGAACCCGTCGCCGCTCAGTTCCTGCGTCCATGCCAATTCACCCGACGGGGCGTGCTTGCTGATGAACGCCGTGCTTCTGGTATGCAGCCCATGAGGGTGCTCGTAGACATACAACTCCGGTTCAATGCCCTTCAGCCAGGCACCGGTGGTGTAGGTGTTTCCGTCGGCGTCAGCGGCTATGTCATTTGCAAATACCGGCTCGTAGCGGGCGCCCATTCGGGCGGCGCCGGAATAGTTGCCCAAGGGATCCAGACGGGTCACGAAGACGTTGTCCGAGGTGTTTCCATTCAGGGAGTGCTCCTCTTCACCAGGATCAAAGTCCAAGAAGCCGACGAAGTCGCCCGTAATTTGGGCATTTCCTTCAGGATCGACCGTGATCCCATGGTCTCCCGCACCCATACCTTTTGGATCCAATCGCCCCGCCTGGTAGAACTGCCCCGGTTGCCATGCCCATTGGAATTCCCCGTAGCGGTTCAGCTTTTGTACGAAAACCCTGTCCATGTAGTCCGACGAAACGTCGTAGGTCCCCTCGCCGGGATCCAAGTCTATCGCACCATCGAACTTGCCTATAACATAAAGATTGCCGGCCCCGTCGGATTCGATATCGTTTCCTTGATTATACCCGGCATCATCGGAATCTCCCGAGGCGCTCGCGACCCGGGCCCAGTCAAAACTTCCGTCGGAATTCAATCGTTGTACAAAGAGAGTATCGAGCGGTCGATCAAGCCCCGACACTGTCCCCGCACTGGTCAAGATCGTTTCGCCGAAGCCGGGATCAAAATCCACCGGCCCCTGAAACCAGCCTGTCGTACAAACCGCCCCGGTGAAGTCTATCGCGATTCCCAACCCGCTGTCATTGCTCGCTCCACCAAAAGTCCGAGCCCAAACGAAACTTCCCTCTGAATCCAGCTTTTGAATGAACACGTCTCGCCCGCCCGCGCTTTCGAAGAGCGCTACCGGGTCGCCTGGATCGAAATCGGCCTCGCCGAGAAACCAACCCACGGTATAGACGTTTCCACTTGTATCGACGGCAATATCCCGGCCCGAGACATCGTCGTTTTCTACAGTTCCCGTCGTTCTCGCCCAGACAAATTCGCCTGACGGGTCAAGCTCGATCACAAAGAGATCAGTTGAGTAAGATGCGTCAACGATTTGCGCGCCGGAACCCGGATCAAGATCCATGGTGCCGCCGAAGTTGCCCGTGAGCAGCACGTTGTCTGCGGGGTCCACAGCGATCCCCCAGCCCTCCGCGTCCTGATAACCACTGGGGCTGAACCTCCTGGTCCACAGTTCTTCGCCCGCGCGGTCAAGCTTCGTGACGAACAGGTCAACGGCCAAGGGGGGAAAATTGCCCTTGTCGCTGTCATCTATACCCGCGCTCTTGTCTGGATCCTCGCTCGCAGACGTACGTTCTACTGTGCCCGTGATGCAGACATTCCCATCGCTGTCTATCGCGATGGCGTTGCTCTTTTCTTCATAGAGCCCGCCAAACGTCTTGACCCAGAGGAGGTTCCTATCCGCATCCAGCTTGACGACGAAGCCGTCAAAGTCCCCGGCGCTCGTCCGATCCGCCGTACCCTGGCCCGGATCGAAATCGACGAGCCCCGAGAAGTAGCCGGTAATGCAGGTGCTGCCGTCGTTCCCCAATACAATCGCCGTACCGTGGGCCTCGCCACCTTCCTTCCCGACCTGGATAACGTTGTCCAATTGCAAATTCTGGGCTATAGCACCTTGCAGGAGCCCGAACATGGCCCCGACGACCACCCATGACCAATGCCGCTGAATCGACGAAACGAATAACGCGCGCATGTCCCCCTCCTCAGTCTTACTGGAAGAATAACTGGATGTTCAGCATAGCGTGGAACTGGGTGGCAAATACAAGTGCGTTGTCGGGCTTTACGAAATCTCCGTCTGCCCCCGCGTCCCCAGAGAAAGAAAACGGCAAGATCGCGAGACTTGGCCACGCTCCGACGGAATACGGAGTAAAGCTTCCTATTGCACCCCAAGCGAATACGTGATAATATTTTCAGTACACCGCCTTTATCAGCACCGGGAGGCTTCCAATGGGCGAGAAAACAAAACGGCGTACAGTGCAAACACAGAATGAAATCGCACCAGCGGATCTCGTCGATGATATCCGCCGACTGGTGGACGAGACGCGGAACTCGGTGGCGGTGGCGGTCAACGCCGCACTCACCATGCTCCACTGGCGAATTGGCACCAGGATTAACGAAGACATACTTCAAGGGGAGCGCGCACAGTATGGAAGGCAAATTTTGCAGGCACTGTCTGCGGAATTGACAGGCGCGTACGGCCGCGGCTGGAGCGAACGTAATTTGGCCTATATGGTACGTTTTTCCGAGGTGTTTCCCGACTGTAAAATTTTGCACACACTGTGTGCAAAATTGAGTTGGAGCCATTTCCGCCTCATCATCTACATCGAAGACCCACTCAAGCGCGATTTTTATGCCGAAATGTGTCGCATCGAAAAGTGGAGCACGCGGACACTCCAAAAGAAGTTAGACTCCATGCTTTACGAGCGCACCGCCCTTTCCCGGAAACCCGAGGAGGTTATCCAGCACGAGCTGGAGCAACTGCGCGATGCCGACCGACTGAGTCCGGATCTGGTGTTCAAGGATCCCTACATCCTCGATTTCCTCGGTTTGAACGACCGCTACATGGAGAAGGATCTCGAAGACGCGATCCTCCGGGAAATGGAGCATTTTCTCCTCGAAATGGGCACAGGCTTCGCATTCGTCGCCCGACAAAAGCGCATCCAGATAGACAACGACGACTTCTATCTGGACCTGCTGTTCTATCACCGAAAGCTCCGCCGTCTGATGGCCCTGGAACTCAAATTGGGCGAATTTCGTGCGGAATACAAGGGCCAGATGGAACTCTATCTCCGCTGGCTCGCGAAGTACGAGCAGGAGCCCAGCGAGAACGCGCCCTTCGGCATCATCCTCTGCGCAGGGACCAAGCAAGAGCAAATCGAACTGCTGGAACTCGGCCAGGCCGGCATCCACGTCGCGGAATACCTCACGGCCCTGCCGCCCCGGGAAGTTCTGGAAGCCAAGTTCCACGCGGCGATACGCAAATCACGGGAACGAATAGAAAATCGTGGCGCGAGCGGTGCGGAGTAAAAGCCCGGTCTGATAGGCAGGAGTTTTTGCGCCTGACGGCACAGAATCACAGCCGGGACGGCTGTGCCACATTCTAATTGTGTCTTTCGGACCAGATTTTCCGCCCACTGCCGCCGTGGAATACGTTAACTTTTCGATTCTTCCTCGGTCACCTTCTTCGCAATCTCCAGTTCCTCCTTCATCGTGTCCCGGGCCAGCGGTGTTGCGTCCGTGGGGTTCAGGCAGGGGAGTTCGTTCCATTGTTCGTTGAGATAGCCGGCCTGGCGCACGTACCAGTGGTCGTTTTTGTCCCGTTCCAGCGGGAACAGACTGCACGCGGTGGGCTTGTGGCGGTGGGTTTCGCCGTCTTCCATACCGAGCACATGCAGGACGCAGCCGCGATGGAAGAACACGCACCAGCCACCGGCGACGCGGAGTGCGGGGGCACCGTATTTCTGGCGCTTGGAGAGGAAGCCCTCGCGCTTCACCAGGGCTTGCGCCTCGGGGCGCATCAGGGGAAGGGCGCGCTCGAGAACGCGGTCGATGCGCTCGGCCTCGTCGGGGTAGACGGGCGGACGCCCGTTGCGGCAGCAGATGCCTTCGCAGCCCCGGCCGAAGGTGCATTCGAAGCGGGCGTGGTCGAGGTTGAGAACGTGCGGGTCGTCGCTCATGGGTTCCACTCCAGGTTGAGGCGAGCGCCGTCGGGAAGTTTTGGGTCTTATGGGTCTTATGGGGATTGTGGGGCGCGGGATATCGTCATAGACGCCGCCAGTAGATTACACCATCGTCGCCGGGCTTGTAGAAATCGGGGATTCTGCCGACTTCCTTGTAACTGTTGCGTTCGTAGAAGGCGCGTTGCCCGGCGTAGTCGGGTCGGCCGCCGGTTTCGATGACCAGCATTTCGCCGCCCATGCCTCGGACAAATTCCTCGGCGTATTCGAGGAGCTCCCGCCCACACCCGCCCCGCTGGGTATTGGGGTGGACGCAGATCCAATAGAGGTGCCAGGTGGCGGCCGTCAGGGGCGTGCTACCGACACAGACGTAGCCGCAAAGCGCACCGTCGCGAACGAGACCGAAATGAGGATAGGGCCCGTCGAGGCCTCCGGCCACGCCGTCGTCGAAGACCTCGAGCCCCACCTCCACCTCCTCCTCGCTGAAGGCGCCGCATTCGGCCAGCATGCCGCGAATGGCGTCGCGATCTTCCGGAGTGAGTTCGCGGATCATTGGGCCCACTCGAGCTGCTTGCGCACGAACTGTTCCCAGGTCCAGCCCGCTTCGGTGACGCCTCGATAGATACCCACGTCTTCCCCCAGTTCGGGGTTCGGGTTGACATCCAGCACGCGGGGAATACCATCCCCGTCCACGCGCAGGTCGATCCGCATGTAGCCCCGCGCGCCCACCGCCAGCCAGGCCGCCCGGGCGGTACCCTCCACGCTTTGGCGCAGGGCAGGCGGCAGATCCAGATCGTAGACCAGGCGGGTATTCCCAAAATCCGGGCTTTCAATATCCCATTTCGACGCGTAAGTATTGATTCGCAATCCATTGGAGAAATCCATCCGCGCGGGCGAGAAGTATTCCGGCGCATGTTGGCCCCACATGGAGACCGTATACTCCGCGCCAGCCAGATATTCCTCCACGACGACGGGGCCCTGGATGCGCGCTTTCGCCCGCGCCAGCGCGTCTTCGTTTTCGCAGATCGATTGTTCGTCGATGCCGGCGGATCCGTCTTCGTCGGCCGGCTTCACGATGCAGGGGAACACGCCATTGCGCGGCACGGGGACCCCGGCGGCGGCGAGCACGGCGCTTGTACGGTCTTTCCGGCGACAGAGGGCCAGGGCTGCGCTGCCCGATCCAGTAAAGGGAATCGCGAGCCATTCGAGAAGCGCGGCCACATGGGCCTCCAGATCGGGACGGCCCAGTGGCGCTTCGCAGGCGTTGAACACCACATCGGGCCGGTGCCTATCGAGCACCTCCAGCACTTCGCGAAGTTCGCCGCGCACGCCCGCCACGGCGGCCTCGGGCAGGGCCGCCCGGAGCCCATTCACGGCACTGCTCAAATCGAACTCGTCCGTGCTTCGGTCGGGCGCGGCGGCTTCCGGCGCCAGCGAATGCAGAATCAACACCTTCACGCGATATCTACTCCTTGTCTTCGCGCCGCGTCCAGGAAAATTCCCTGAACCAGCGCTTCATAGGGTATTGTGTCGCGCGAGAGAAAGACAATATCGCTCGACTCCGGGTTCAAGCCGGGCAGGGCGTTGCACTCCAGAAAGTGGGGCCGGCCGGCGGCGTCCAGGCGAAAATCCATCCGCGCAAAGTCCAGGCAACCCAGCAGGCGGTAGGCCGTCAGGGCCAGGCGATGCACCTCTTCAAGCACGGCGGCATCAAGGCGCGGCGGAACAAAATAGCGCACTTCCTCGCGCCAGTTGCGCTTCACTTCCAGAGAGTATACGAAGGGTGCCACGGTATCAACGGGCGCGATCTCCATCGAGCCCAGGCAGCGCGCCTCGGGGCCATTGCCCGTGATACCGACGGTCACTTCCACGCCGCTGATGAACTCTTCCACGATCGCGACGCAGCCATACTGCTCGCGAAGCCACTGGCACCGGGCGATGGCCTCGGCGGCGTCATTGGCGATGGGATTGCTCCGAATGCCCTTGCTGCTGCCTTCGTCGTTGGGCTTCACCAGCACGGGATACCGCAGGGATTGCAAGCGGACGAAATCTTCATCGCGCTCCACCAGCACGCCCGCCGCCACCGGCACATCGGGCGATACGACGCGGCGCGCCATCGCCTTGTCCAGCGTCACGGCCAGGGTCAGCGCGTCCGAACCGGTGAAGGGAAGGCCGAGCAGTTCGCAGACTGCCGCAGGAACGGCTTCGCGGCAACGCCGCCCGCTGCCCTCGGCAATATTGAAGACAAATTCGAACCCGCCCTCTTCGAGGTGTCGGACCATCGTGCGATCCGCGATGACGGACTCCACCTCCAGCCCCAGCCCCTTGAGGGCACCGGCAATGGCCTGGACCGTTACCAGCCCGTCGTATTCTTCATAGGTATCATCGGGAACCCCGACCGGAATCACTTCTGGCCGCAGGTTGTGCAGGATCGCAACCTTCATGAATTGCCCGACTGTCCATTGTGGCCGTTGTTACCATTTTTGCCATTCTTACCATTCCGCCGCTCATAGTGCTTGTTGCCAGCCGGGGAAATCTTGCTACTGGCGCCGGAGAGGAGATCCGCAACGGACTGGGCGGGTTTGGTGGGGGCAGCGTCGTCCGCCACCTCCGGATAGCTGAAGAGGGCGCCTTCAAAATTCCGCAGGACGATCCGGCCCGGCGCGGCGCTGACGATGTAGTTGGGCATGACGGGAATCTTGCCGCCGCCGTCGGGCGCATCCATCACGAAGCGCGGCACGGCCAGGCCCGTGATGTGCCCGATCATGGATTCCATAATCTCCATGCCCTTCCACAGGCTCGTGCGGAGGTGAGCCGCCCCCACCACGGGGTCGGCGTGATAGAGGTAATAGGGCCGCACGCGGATCCGGAGCAAGCCCTTGACCAGGGCGCGCATGGTTTCCACGCTGTCGTTCACCCCCGCGAGCAGCACGGACTGATTGTTCACGGGGACGCCCGCGCGCAGGAGGCGCTCGCAGGCCGCCGCCGATTCCTCGGTGATTTCGCGGGGATGGTTGAAATGGGTGTTGAGCCAGATGGGGCCGTTGCGATCGAGCACGCGCAGGAGGTCGTCGCCGATCCGCATGGGCATCATGACTGGCTCGCGGGACCCGATGCGGACGAACTGCACGTGGTCGATTTCGCGCAAGGCCCGGAGGACGTACTCCAGCCGCTCCAGGGGGAGGGTCAACGGATCGCCGCCGCTGATGAGCACATCTTCGATCTCTTCATGCTCGCGGATATAGGCGAGCGCTTGGTCGATCTCCTCCCGGCTGGAGGCTTCGCCGCTTTCCTTCCAGTTGCGCTTGCGGATGCAGAAGCGGCAATAGCTGGAGCAGAAGGAGGTTATTACGAACAACACGCGATCCGGATAACGGTGCGTGAGGCCCGGCGCGGCCTTGTCCTTCTTCTCCGCCAGCGGGTCCAGCACGCCTAGCGGCGCGTGCTCCAGCGAACTGGGCACGATCATGCGCCGTATTGGATCCAGCGGGTCCTCGGGGTCGATGAGCGAAAAATAATACGGCGAGACGGCGAAGCGAAATTTGGCCTGAAGCGCGCGGATGGATTCCGTCTCCTCCGCCGGCAGGTTCAGCAGCTCGGACAGTTGCTCGGGCGTCCGCACCAGATTGCGGAGCTGCCATTTGCAATCGTGCCACTGCTCGTCCGGCACCTCGCTCCACGGACCAGCCGCCTTCCCCCAGCGCTGCGTGCGCAGGCATTGATCTTCCATGGGTCCTACCCTTATCCCTTCCATACCACGAGTGGCACCGACTTTTCCGCAAGAAGCGGGGCAAAGGAGGCCCTCGGCAAAACGATCCACAGGACACATTAAAACCGGCCAAAACAAGTGCTGCGAGCATCTCAGGGACTTGGCAATAGACCAAACACCGCACAAGAGATTTGCAACGAAGCGCATGATGCTAACACCGAAAGGCGGTATCCCGCAATAGCTTTTTGCACCTAAAAAATTTTTCCGGCGCACCCCGTGCTTGACTCCCCCGTCCGTCCGTGAAATCATTAGCCAGGCGTCCGGCCAACGTCCGGGCGGAATTCGTGGCCGAGCCTTCCCCGGAGGTGCAATGCACTACATGAAATCGATTCTATTGCCGCTGTCCGTGGCCCTGACCTGCCTTGCCACCGCCGCCCAGGAGCCCCCCGCCCGGCGGCCGAACATCCTCTTCATCATCGCGGACGACCAGGCCCCCGGCACGCTCCGGGCCTATGGCAACACCGTCTGCCAGACACCCAACCTGGACCGGCTCTCGGCGGAGGGCATGACCTTCGACGGCGCACACCACATGGGTTCCTGGGTTGGGGCCGTGTGTAGGCCGTCCCGCACCATGATCATGACGGGGCGCTCCCTGTGGCATATACCGGGCCGGGGCAACCCCTACGAAGGCGACGCGGCCCGAATTCCGGCCGATATCGCGGAGCAGACCCTCCCGGCGGTGTTCAACCGGGCGGGCTACGACACCTTCCGCTCCTGCAAGCTGGGCAACAGCTATGACGAGGCGAACAAGCGCTTTAAAACGGTAAAGGACAAGACCAGCCGCAAGGGCAATGCCGCCGAAGGCAGCGCGTGGCATGCGGACCAGGTATTGGACTACCTGTCGGGGCGGGAAGCCGCGAAGCCGGAGGCACCTTTCCTCATCTACCTCGGTTTTTCCCACCCCCACGACCCGCGCAACGGCACGCCGGAACTTCTGGCGAAGTATGGCGCGCGAAACGACTGGGACCCGGCGCAGCCCGAAAGGGCGAACCCCGCCGCGCCGCCCCTGCCGGACACCTGGCTGCCAGCCCACCCCTTTCCCCACGGCCATCCGGAGTTGCGCGATGAAGTGGCGGTGCAGGGCGTGATGACGGCGCGGGACCCCGCCACGGTGCGCAATGAAACCGGCCGGGAATACGCCTGCATCGAAAACATCGACCAGCAGGTGGGCCGCGTGCTGGCCAAGCTGGAGGCCATGGGCGAGCTGGACAACACGTATATTTTCTACGCCTCGGACCACGGCATGTCCGTGGGCCGCCACGGGCTCATGGGCAAGCAGAACCTCTACGAGCACACCTGGCGCGTGCCCTTAGTCGTGCGCGGGCCGGGCATCGAAGCGGGAAGCCGCGCCCTGGGGAATATTTATCTCATGGACGTCCTCCCCACCCTCTGCGACCTCGCGGGCATCGCCGCGCCGTCCACCGTCGAGGGCCAGAGCTTCCGGTCGGTACTGGAAGGCAAAGCGGGCAGCATCCGCGAGGTTCTCTTCGGGGTCTACGCGGGCGGCACCCAGCCGGGCATGCGCTCGGTGAAGCAGGGCGACTGGAAGCTCATCAAGTACGACACGATGGAGGGCGAGGTACGCGAGACGCAGCTATTCAACCTTACCGAGAATCCGAACGAATATTTGCTGGAGCACCAGGCCCCGGAGGTCATCACCGCTACCGGACACACGCCGGACGCAGCCCAAGTGGACCTGGCCGAGGATCCGCGCTATGCCGACCAGCGTGCCCGGATGGAAGATCTGCTCCAGGCCGAGATGATACGCTGGGACGATCCCGTGACCTTGTGGGACCAGAAATAAGCCGGTGAATGGGGACGGACTCGCGCCCGCCATTGTCTCGAGCGAATGTTGCCTTGCATCATGTGATGCCCCTCCACGTCGCAGTGAGGCCGCTTACGCGCGTGCCCGTCCCAGTGGATGGGTGCGATCAATTCATTTCTTGATCACGCCCCCACCTCCCCGGTAGCATCGTGGAATGAAAACCTACATCGCACTTTTTCGCGGCATCAATGTCGGCGGTCACAACAAGATGCCCATGAAGGAACTGGCCTCCCTTCTGGAGGGCCTGGGCCTTGTGGGTGTGCGCACCTATATTCAGAGCGGCAATGTCGTATTTCGGGCGTCCAAAGGAACGGCGGCCCAATGGTCGGAAACGATCCGCACGGCGGTGGAGGGGGGATTCGGCTTCTCTCCGTGGGTGCTGGTGATGGAGGCGTCCGCATTAGCGAAGGCTGCTGCCGCGAACCCCTATCCCCAGGCGGAGGCGGATCACAAGACGCTCCACCTCTTTTTCCTCGCGGCGAAACCGAAGTCCAACGATTTGGAGGCCATGGACCGGATCAAGACGCCGACGGAGTCCTACACGCTCCTCGGCACCGTGTTTTACCTTCACGCGCCGGACGGCATCGGAAAATCCAAGCTGGCCGAGCGCACCGAGCGTCTGCTGGGTGTGGAGGCCACCGCACGCAACTGGCGCACGGTTCGCGAGGTGCTTGCGCTGGCGTCTGACACGAGTCCCTGACCTACAGTTTTGGAATGTCCGGCAGGCTCTTGGGCTCTTCCGCGAGCGAGGCGGCCTTGTCGGCACCGTCGTCCAGCGTCTTGCAGAGCGTCTTGATCGTGTCCGCCCATGCTTTGATTTCCTTCATGTCGCCGCCGGTGCGCTTCAATTCCTTTTCCATCTCCTGAAGGGCCTTGTATTCCTCCTGCATGGAACGTTTCAGGTTGCCGGCCGTGGTACCCATGTCGGTCAGTTCCTTGACAATGGGCTTCAGTTTCGCTGAAATCTTCTCGAAGGTCTTCTCTTGCGTTTCGATTTCCTGCGCAAGGGCGGAAATCTTCTTCGCGTCCTTTTCTTTTTTCAAGTCCTTTTGACTATCGGCGATTATGCCCTTGCCCTCCATGAGCGCCCCGCGCAGTGTCTCGAACTCGGCGTATTTCTTATTCTGCATCGTCGCCAGCTTCTTTACCCCCTTGTCGAGGTCGTCAACACGCTTCTCGGCCTTGGGCAGATCTTTCTCAAAATCGACTTTTGCGGGCATGCTTAAGCTCTCCATTGGTGCATGGGCGCACATGCATTTGCGCCCGACGTTTCGTGACGTGGCTACAGGTGACTGTTTCCACCACTCGAGGGGGTCGTCCTGCTGCATTCACAGCGATGCGAGACGCTAACACAAAACCGTCGCAAGTTCAATCGCAATCATGCGGCGGTGCGGCATCGATATCCGGTCCCGAAGCGGCGAGAGTCTCCGAGCTGGAACGTTGGCCCAAGTTTCTTACCCGGCGTCCGTTTTTTTGGACAGGGAAGCCGCCGGGATCGAGTTGCGGAGGGCCGGGGCGGCACGCGAACGCAGCCGAATCCATGCACCGGCGACGACGGGGTGCCGACGACATGACGTTACTTCGGCCGGTACAGGCCCGAGAGGAAAGACGGAGAACAGGGAGGCCGGCGAGGGTAGCGGTCCTTATTGGCCAGCCTCGCCCCGAATCTTAGCGGTATACTCTGCAAAAACCTCGTCGATTCGCTGCTGGCTATAGTTCATCCGCTTTGCCACACCCATGGCAAATTCCAAGCTGGCGCCTTTCCCCAGAAAATAACCCAGCAGTTCCCGGTCGTCCTCGAGGAGTGCTGGGTAGATTCCCTGTTCGGGATTCACACCCAAATCAAGAAGAAATTCCATCATACCAACATCATGATTTCTTACAGCGAAATAGAGCGCGCTCTTTACATAGGTCCCCGACTCCAGCTGTACGACGTCATCCCAACCTGTCGGATTCAATTCCGCACCTCGATTCAAGAGCAGCGTCACCATATCGTAGCTGCCATTTCGAACCGCAACAGGCAACAGTGGAAACAACTCTAGACCCGATGCGCTTGTTCTGACTATTAACCCGTTGTTCGGCCCCAGGCCCTCGATATTCCAGTTCAATCGCTTCTCCGCCAGCGCAAGATCGTCTGTGGATACGGCATATCCAAGTGGCTTGTAATAGTACAGATATGCGGAGACCGCGATTAGCCCCATTTGTATAACCACCAACGACCGCCAAGCCCCAAGGACGCGAACCGCGCCGTCTTCACCGCCCCGAACCGCCCGCCTGGGGAAATACTCCAATAACAGACAAACTCCAAGGTAAGTGGCAGTGATTCCGCTGACGATCGCCAGACATCTCAGGGTGCCTACTCCCTGTAAGAGATAAACGATTTTCCAACGCGCCGCCAAATCAAACTCCATCGCCGCCATCCACACAAGCCATGCTGTAACGCACAGCCCTGGCGCAAATACCAAACCCGCTATGGTAGTCCGCAGGCCGCAAAACCTCGCCCTGCGCACTCTCCAATGGAGAAGCGGCGCCAATATGAGCCCTGTCAACAGCCAATTCACAGTTTGATCTCACGGATTTCAGGAGTCATCCCTGATTCTCACTCCCTTTGCCTCGGTGCTCTGACCAAGCCACCAGGCCCATTCCACTGCCATCCTTGATGGATACGCACCAAGATGCGCCACGAAGAACAGGTCTATCGATAAGCAGGGACGGCCCCGATTAATTGCCCCGCCCCCGGTTGAGGGAGGCCAGGGGGTGAACTCCCCGGCTCAAGAAGAGCCTTTCGGGATTGTGATTCCGCCGCTCGTGTACTTTCAAAGCGGCCACCATGCCGCTGGCTCAGGATAGCAGGAGGCGGTCGTTCCGTCAATGACAAAACGAGCCTTCGGGGTGCGGGGGCGCTGGGCTTTTCTTCAACACTTCCGGATACTTTCGGCAACCACCTCACGTTACGATTCGCAGGATGAATTGTCTGATGCAACCTTTGCCGCCAGAGAACTGCTCCAATTCGGCTTGGGCCGCTTGATGGCAAGCTCCATAGCTTTGTGGAGGTCTTCCTTCGAAGTCGCGCATGAATCGTCCTAAGATTATTGGTTCGAGATCGATTTCTTTCTTGCGACCAAACCTTGCTCGATAGACCGGGCGGTGCTTTCGTCGAACTTGCACAACACGTCCAGTTCTCGGCGCGTCGACTCCGCCGCGCCGATAGTGGTGGAGAGGGTCTGGTCTAACAAGACCTCGACGATACGTTCTTTGCCGTAGGGTTGCTGAACCGTTCTCTCTTCTGGATCTTTATCGGCCTCGGCGACTGTGACAACCAGGAACCGAAGCAAACATATCGGATCAGCACCAGACTTTGGATCGCCTCGTTCTCCACGCTCAATCTGACCTATTAGCTCCTCCATTATCCACTGCTGTCGTTCGATCTCTTCGTTCTCAGCGCTTTCGGCCACTGGGACACAGTACTTTTGCAGGAGAGGTGCCCACTGGTAGAAGGATTTGCGACTCTCCCGGTACGTCTCCAGGTATGGCTTCACGAGGGGAAAACTCTCCGCGCGTGCCTGGCGCGTGCCGGTCAACAATCCTTCTATAGCGAAGTTTCCTTGATGTCGTTTCGGCCCAGCAAACAGCGCCACCAACTCGGTGGTGTTCTTTGTCAGCAGCGCCCTGTAGGTACTTTCATCACAGAATTGGGGTGCCCAAGGACTCTTCTTTGCTCCGTCCAGCCCCTCCTTAAAATCTTCTCCAAACTGCGAGAGATATTTCAAAAGGATTTCCTCTTCGCGCTCGGGGTACTGCAGGCAGTAGTGTAAATATGCTGCCGACACTTCACTCAGTTCGTTTCTAGCTTTCGCACCGATGATCGGGTCGTCTAGCTTTATTTTCAGTTCCTCAGAGAAGATGAAAGTGTCTAGAAGAGCAAACAGGTCTTCCCAGCCCGAATCAGCCTTCACGTATACGTCAAAGGGAACCGAGAACAGAGTGGTCCTCTTGGCTATTCTGCAGCTCGCGGACGTAATCTCTTGCAATTCCGGGGCGAGTACGTTGAGCAGTGACTTTCTTGCATTGGCACGTTCGAGACTCGGCGAAGCTTCTCGAATACAATCCGCAAGTCGCAGTAGAATCTGATGCTTGCGACTGGGCATCCCTTGAGAGTAATCATAGTAACTTTTGTAGAGCCGCATCCAAACCGGCTGGCCCTCTTCACGCGTGAGCACCGCGTCGTCCATCTTCTCCCCACATTCGGCCAGCCTGGGCAGGAGCAACTCCACACAAGCCAGAGCACTGCGTTCGTCCAAGGTAACTTCCAGCAGCGCTTCCGCCGCCGCTTGCGGGTTTCCAGAAATGATAGTGGCGACCACACGTGGGTCTATGGCTGGAAGGGGCCCGATTGACTTGTTCTCTTCCAACGGAGGCGTGGACTTCGTGTCTTTCTCGGCCCCTTTGTTCATGAAGCAGCCACTCGTGAACAGCACTGAGAGTGCCAGAAGGAAAGTGAGGCTCAGAGCGGATGAACACCAGCGTCGAATCCTCAACACATGGGGACTCCCCCCGTTTCTTTTGGCTTTCCCCTCGTGTTGCTGGCGTGCGCGTTGCACTGGTGTCATGTGGTCGCCCTCCGGGGGCTGCTCTGCCGCTGTGTGAAGCGTCAGGGGCAGTCTAGCAGAGGGTTGATTCATCGTCAATGCGGGGCGAGACCGGGCTTTCACGGAGAGCCAGGGGCGAGATTGCCCCGATTCTTCACACAGAATCGTGCCACGCGATCAAGTCCCCCCCAGGTTGCCGATTGAAGCACCCCGAAACGCCCTTTTTCGTGACAGGGCCGCGCGTTGGGGCGGGTGCCGCGCGCCCGGACCGGCCAGTCGCCGCCTTCGTACATTTTTACGGCAATACAAATTTGACTTTTTCTGTAGTGCCGTGTACAATTCAGGTGGATAGGCAAGAAAATCACCGCGCGCCAGGATTCCGGTGGACCGGACGAACGGGCGCGGCGCAAACAAAGAAGGGGTCCTCAGATGCTGGACATTAACCTGGGTAACAAAACATTGGTCGTGGGCGTTTTGATCGCCCTGATACTCTCTTACGGCATGGTGAACTTTGACACAGCCCCCCGGGATTCAGTGGTGGTGCCCGCACTGAAGGCCGCCATTCAGTCTGCAGAGCCCACCGAGAGTGTGGTAGCGGAAGACGGAACGACCGCCCCGGAAGCGGTTGCGGTGCCAGGCGACGGACGCATGACGATCGAACAGATGTTTGACGCCCGCGAGAAGCGCCACAGTTAAGTCGTGGTGTGCCGCGATGCCCTCGGCGCAAACCGTTGTAAAATGCAGGAATGGCGGTCTTCCCCGAAGCGAGGAGGACCGCCGTTTTTTTGTCGGATGCCTTCGAACTACTGGCGGGCTGCCGCAGCCATATTGACAATTATCTGCATCCGTGGTAGCCTCATGCGGAGAGGGTTTACATGAAGTTTCCGCCGATAGCCATCTGGGTCGCATTGTTTGCTGTACTTGCCTGTGCAGCAGAGGGACGTGGCTTTGGCTCCATTTATTGCGCGGAAGCCGCCGTGAGCGTTTGTGAAACCCAGGCCAGCATAGCGGCGTTTTCAATGGAAACCGCGCCGTCTTCCTCCCTGGCATGTGATTTCCAGCGTACACTGGGCACCATGGCCAGTGATGACGCATCTGCTCCCGATTGGGGAATGTCAACGCTGCTGGTTACTGTGGATCCATCGCGGGTTCCGAATCCGAGTCCCGTCGGCGATGCCATCGTAATCTGGGGACTTCAATCCCCATCCCTTATGCTGGATTCAGCCCGCGAGCGCCTTGCGAGTGACTCCCCAGATCGCTGGGACCCTTCCCCGGGCATGCGCCTTTCCTGTTGCCTCGCCCCCCATGCACCGCCTTCAGGCGCCTGAGCCAGGGTACCTCAGAAATCAGGTCTTGTAGACTTCCATTGCTGAGTCCATATACCTGCGCTCTTCGGACTGCCCCCGAAATTGTCCACGTCGTTAGACTTATTTCGCTCCGGCACGGCACCCAATCCAGGGATCGCGTGTTTCAGGAAGTATGGTAACCATGGAATCCCCACCCACAGGAACACGGCAGGCGCTTCGCATTCCCGCGCGGCGGCGGCGTTTTCTCGCCGTGCTGGCGGGTAGCCTGCTCGCGTCGTGGGTGGCTATGGCGGCGGTGGTGAGCATGCACCCTCCATCCGGCGGGGGTGAACTGCGAATCCCGGTGATGCTCTACGGCGACCCCGACGAGTACGTATCCGGGTTGCAGTTTGATCTGGCGTATGACCCCACCCAGTTTGAACTTGTCGGGATTGCGGCGGGTGATGCGGCGACGGGTGCGGGTAAGGAAGTCATCCTTTCGGAGACGACACCGGGCCAGGGGCGCGTCCTGATCACGGGCTTCAACAATAATGGGATGTCCGACGGACAGGTTGCCACGCTCACGTTGCGCCCCCTGAATGGCAGCGCCCCGCAGCACGATATTTCCCTGGGCCAGGTGCTCGCCTCCGATCCGGATGGCAACAGTGTGCCCATTGACTACGCGGACCTGTATCAGTACCCCCCGGCCCCCCCGCTTGAAGAGGACGTGGCCCCGGCGCCAGACGAAACGACAGCGGAACCACGTGACGACTCCACAGAAGAATCCCCGGATGCGGAAAGCCCGGGAGAATCCGGCGCGCCCGATGGTGGAGAGACCGCCCCGGAAAGCGGTGGCGCTGGAACATCCAGGACTTCCGGCGGATTTGGAAACAGCTTTGCAGGCTCCGGCGATGAGCTGGATTTAGCCAGCGACGCGGAAGGAAGCACGGCGAGGCCCGCCGCGCCCCGTATGGCGCGAAGCGCCCCCGGCTCCATGTCGTCTGAGCGGACATCCGGATCATTCTCCAGGCCCGGCCGGAACGACGACACCGGGTACTCGGCCAGCGGCGTGTCACGGTCGGTCAATCGCGGGCCCCAGAACACGACGGCAACGACTACCGGCAACCCTGGTGCGCGGACCCAGCGCACAGAGGCGATGCCGGAAGAGGGCAATTCGAATGCCTCACCGGAGGGGACGACCTCCACTACGGAGCTCGCGTTGTTGCGTCCTGCAAGCGGGCTGGTGGATTCACCCCTGTCCGGGTCCCCATCGTATACGCTGGCGATGGAGGCCGCGGACGTGGACGCAGCCGGAGGCGGCACGCGCGCCATCATAGCGGCGTTGACCGTATCCCTCACCCTGGCACTACTGGCACTTGCGAATCTTATTTTCGGTCGGGTGAGCCGTTCCCCAAGGAGGAAGTCCCGATGAGCGCGTCGTCCCTGCTGGCCGCGATGCTTCTGGTACTCGCCCCCGCCGCTTCACAGCCCGAAGTGCGCTTTGGCCTCGGGAGTCAGCCCGAATTTGGAACGGACGGTTCCATTCGCGTGCCCGTGGTGATAGGCCCCCTTGGCGCGGAAAGTGTCGCCGCCCTGCAATTCGATCTTCTTTTCGAAACGAGCCAATTGCGCTTCGACTCCGTGGAGCCGGGCGCGTCGGCAGTGGATGGATCGAAAAGTACCCACGCCAATCCGATCAAACCCGGAACCGCCCGCATTATCGTCGCGGGACTTAACCGGAACGCCCTGGCGGATGGTGTTGTGGCCTGGGCACGCTTTTCTCCCGCACCGGGAGCTCAGCCTCCCTTCTCCGTGCAACTTTCCGGCGTCGTTCTCAGCGATCCCTACGGCACCGCTGTGGACGCCCACGCCGCGCCAGATACGCTGTCGCTGGATCCGGTAGCCTCGGTGGCACTGGCCACTGAAACCGGCGTGGATTCGCACGGCGCTTCCGCCGGAGAATACCTGATGCGTTACCGCGCCTTGCTCCTCGCAGCCCTGTTTATTGGGGGCGCCGCCTTCTTCGCGCGCCGCCCGCCCCGGAAAGGTCGTGCTCGTTGAATCGTCTGTTTTACATTTTCTGTTCCTGCCTGTTGGTCTTGTTCGCCGCGTCTGCCCCGGCCATTACCCTGAGCGTCGGCGATTTTGCGGGTGCGCCTGCGGACTCATTTACATTGCCCATCGACATTGCAGTGACCGGCGAAGAAGATGTGTCGGGGGTCCAGTTTGACCTGCTCTTCGATACCGCCGCATTGACCGGGGGCAGTGTTGTCATCGGTCCAGCGTCGGAAGCCGCGCTTAAGACCGCTACAGTCACCGCTCAACCCGACGGCAGTATTCGCGTACTCCTCATTGGCTTCAATCAGAACCTCTTTGCCTCGGGAACCATTGCCCTCGCCGATCTGGGCGTCAACAGCAACGCACCAGGCGGAACCTACCTGGTGACCCTGGCCAACGTGCAGTTGTCCGATCCCTTCGGGTTTGCCCTCACCGCACAGGTGACGCCAGGTACCGTGACCGTGAACGTGAACGCTGGTGAAGGCGAAGGTGAAGGCGAAGGTGAAGGTGAAGGCGAAGGTGAAGGTGAAGGTGAAGGTGAAGGTGAAGGTGAAGGTGAAGGTGAAGGCGAAGGTGAAGGTGAAGGCGAAGGTGAAGGCGAAGGCGAAGGCGAAGGTGAAGGTGAAGGTGAAGGTGAAGGCGAAGGCGAAGGCGAAGGCGAAGGTGAAGGTGAAGGTGAAGGTGAAGGTGAAGGCGAAGGCGAAGGCGAAGGTGAAGGTGAAGGTGAAGGTGAAGGTGAAGGCGAAGGTGAAGGTGAAGGTGAAGGTGAAGGTGAAGGTGAAGATTCGCTCGACGCCGACTTCAATTCCAGTGCAACCTCCGGTGCCGCACCGCTTGTCGTTCAATTTACCGATGCGTCCAATGACGGAGCAGTGGGAATCCGCTCGTGGTTCTGGTCCTTCGGTGATGGCACTTTTGGCAATGGTCAGTCCCCGCAGCACACCTATTCAACACCGGGACTATACACGGTAACGCTCAGTATCATTGGCAACGACGATAAGGGTGACACAGAGACCCGCATCGACCTTATTCAGGTCCTGGATTCCGGTGAAGGCGAAGGCGAAGGCGAGGGTGAAGGCGAGGGTGAAGGCGAGGGTGAAGGCGAGGGTGAAGGCGAGGGTGAAGGCGAGGGTGAAGGCGAGGGTGAAGGTGAAGGTGAGGGTGAAGGTGAGGGTGAAGGTGAGGGTGAAGGTGAAGGTGAAGGTGAAGGTGAAGGTGAAGGTGAAGGCGAAGGCGAAGGCGAAGAGAAGCCCGGAGCTATGTTCGGTTGCGCCGGTCCCGGGACCGAGCTGGCGGTGTACAGTTCCAGAAGCCCGGAGTGGATCATGATGATCGGCACCGCCCTGCTCCTGGGAATTTTCACACGCAGGACCGCCACACCATGAGACCGTCATTTTCAAGATACGGGACCTTGCGCCCATCGGGCTGGACCGCCCAATTCACGGCAATTTGCGTTGCCGCTTCGCTCGTGGTCGCATCTACCGATATATCAGCCCGGACCCAGCCGGTCAGCACCGCCAATATCCTTGCAATTCAGTCCCTGGTCGCCGACTTCCTGGAGCCAGCGCCTTCGTCGGATGCCTCGGCGTCAACGAGCGCCCTCAGTGTACTCGAAGTTCAGCGTCTGTTGAGCGGTGTTTCCGACCCGGACGAGAGTGAACCGTCGAAGGCTGCTCCGACCTCGTGGGCCCTGTCCCCTGCTCCCCTGCGAGGCACGTCGATTGAAGCCGCTCCCATCGCCCGACGTATCGAAGTGCCGCGGGCCGAGGACGAGGGGCGCCAGCAGCAAGTACAGCCCTTTCCCCCACCCCCTTTGAGCCGGGTGCTGGAGCGCTATCGGATGATGCTGACACCGCACGCGCCGCCCCAGTTCTCGCAACTTGGAATCAACAGGCTCATCTAAGCAACCATTCTAATTCAACATGGAGAAATCACCATGAAATCCATTAAGCAACTCAAGTACCTCGGACTGGCCGTGCTCACCGCGATCGCCTTCGCGCCCGGCGCGATGGCCCAGGAAGACCAGTGGGATATCAACGGCGACGTGGACAACGACGGACAAGTCGGCCCCACGGACATCCAGCACGTGATCAATGACGCCCTGGGGCTCAACGATCAGGGCACGGAGGCGGTGAACCGTCCCCTGCGCCACTACATCGTGGCCAGCCCGCGAGTGTCCCTTGCTCCCCGTCCCGGCGTGGAACCCGGCTCCGAAGAGCCCTGCAACATCATCGGTTCCGCCACCAACTTCCAGCGGGACAATGGACGCCTCATCGTCCGCAAGGACACGGCCATCGCGTTTCGATTTGACCGCAACATGGAAGGTGTCTGGCATGAGAACGCCTGCGGCCTGCTGCGCACCAGTCTGACAGTCGAAATCCGACCGGTCGACCCGGAGCCTGCCGAGGGCGCCGTTGAAGGCGAAGGTGAGGGCGAAGGTGAGGGCGAAGGCGAAGGTGGGGAGCCTGAGTGGCGTCTGGTTGGCGTTGACGATGCCGCCGGTCGAGTCTGCGGACCGGCCATCGGCACCGCCGAGATCGCTGTTCGCACCCGCTTCGAGCATCCCGGCCTGTTCATGGTGCGCTGCACCATTCGGTCGGCCGCGATACCCGAAGGCGAAATTGCCGAGCCTGGAAATGAGCCCGTGCTCTGCGGTGGCAAGCGCGACATGGACGTTGTCATGACGCTCGTGCGCGTGGTTGATCGGGAAGCCCTCGATGGAGACCTCGAGTGGCAGTTCGAGAACGATCCGCCCTCCGTCGGCTCTCGCTTCGGCAATCCGCTGGATGACGAAATCGACGAGACCCTTCCCCTGCCGTAAGGCACCGCTTGCGGAAGCGCCTGAACACTGAAAACACGGGATCGACGGGCAGCCCTCAGATGGGCTGCCCGCCTTCCTTTTGTCCATTTACTTGTTGACAACAGGCAATTTTGCGTGGTACCGTTCTGCCATGCCAAAGTCACTTCAAGAGGAACTCAAGCAGTCCAAACCCTTCGCCAGCGTGGAGGTGGAAGCCTATGTCAGCCTCATGCGGACCTACGCCGTCCTCTCCCAGCCCGTGAACGACCTGTTCAAATCCTTCGGCATCACCCAGACCATTTACAACCTGATGCGCATAATCCGGGGTGGGCCAGTGGAAGGCGTGCCGTGTTCGATTATTGCCGACCGCCTCGTGACCCGCGTTCCGGATGTAACCCGACTGGTGGATCGCGCCGTCGAAGCGGGCCTGGTGGAACGCAACCGCCCCGAGTCAGACCGGCGCGTGGTTCTGCTGAGCCTGACGCCGCGCGGCCTCCAGCTCTTGAGTGAAATGCAGGAACCCCTGCTTCAGGCACACAACAGCCAGATGAAGGGCCTGAGCAAGGCCGAATTGACGACGCTGGTTGACCTGCTGGCCCGCCTTCGCGCGAGCGAGTAGGGCTGAACTATTTTTTTGCCTATTTAGTTGTTCACAACAAGCAAACGGGCTGACGTCCCGGCCCGGAAAGTTTTCCCATGACTCGGATAGAAAAAAACTTGTGATGCTGGCGCTCGCGGGCCTCGGGCAGATGCTCCTGTTTCATTTGCAGGAAGCGGCGGGGCCGGTGTTCATCGGACAGACAGGGGCCTTCCAGTGAATTCGTGCCACACGATCGCGAGGAACGAGCGTTCGTGTGCCCAGAGTTTGGCTCACTTCGCGCCATGAGATTGGCACTCACCCCGCCCTCTTGTATCTCATTTGTGGTTGAGATTTGGATGCAAAAGGACCGCGCTACATCGTATTTGTGGTCCCCGATCACTTTCCCCCGCACACTCGAACTCGCCTTTCGGCGAGATCGTGTGGCACGACTTACGCAACAATACTACGTTGGCGATCACGAGGCCCGGCGCGCGGTCAATATCAATCAAGCCGTCATGAACAACCCCCGTCAGGGATTGAAAATACGGTCCCAGCGCCCCATGAACAGGGCGCTGTTCTTGCTCACCGGAAAGCGATCAGCCGGATAGCCCACCCAGTCCACGTGGCCATCCAGGTACAGCACGTTACCACCGCCGGGCGCATGGGAAAACGCATCGACATTCGAACTGATGTGATCGAACATCACCGGTACCATGCTCGCCGCCGTTGACGACGCGCCGGGGTTGTTTATGTCCGTGATCAGGAAGCGCTCGATACCCAGACGCAAGCGGTAAAGGGTATTGCCCCCACTCACCTGGTAGCCCGCGTAGGGGCCGGAAAAGGTGTAGTCCTGATCGCTCACCGCGCCATTCGTCGCCACGTTACGCTGGCCGAGTTCACCGAAGGGCGTGGCCAGCATCTCCGCGGTCGTGTAACGGCCCGCGTTGGCCGTGTCGCTGCCCGGCATGCCGAGGAGCGGGCCGAGCACG
Organism: Candidatus Hydrogenedentales bacterium; assembly: GCA_942492815.1. Lineage (GTDB taxonomy): Bacteria > Hydrogenedentota > Hydrogenedentia > Hydrogenedentales > JAEUWI01 > JAEUWI01. The sequence continues at coordinate 3,725,398 of OW818658.1, forward strand.
TTAAGGTCATCCATCACGAGCCAGCCGCAATAGTCATAGGGGCCGCGGGCCAGCTCTTCCGGCTGGATGACGCCATCGCCATTACCCTTCTCGCCGTCGTAACGCGATACCGGTGTGCCGCGCGGGGTGGAGAGACACCAAATCACTTCCAGGTCCGTCAGGTACTCCGGATAGATATGGGGACCACTCACAATGTGCTCCACGCTGAGATCACCAAACACATCAAACACCAGACGGGGCGGGAGCTTGTTTCCCCGGCTTTCGTCCGCATACATGGCGAATACCAGACCCATCTGCTTCAGGTTATTTTGGCACGAGGCCCGGCGCGCCGCTTCCCGCGCCCGCGCCAGGGCGGGCAGCAAAATGGCGGCGAGGATACCGATAATCGCAATGACCACCAGCAATTCGATAAGTGTAAATCCTCTGCGTGACATGGTGCGCTGTAGTCTCCTGTGTTATTCTGAGGCGTCACGGGCGGCCACTCCCCTGTCGCTATGTCAATTGTTAACCCACATTAACACGATGGCGGCAAATCTGTCAACCGTGAGTTGAATGCCTTTTCATATTCAATTACCCGCAATACCAGCGCCAGAGGAGCATCATGGTCCCGTCCATCCGTTTTTCCGTTTTTATCGCCACCAGCCTCGATGGATTCATCGCGCGGCCCGACGGGGGCCTGGATTGGCTGCCCGTGCCGGGCCCCGAGGAAGATTACGGCTACCACGCTTTTATGGATTCGGTCGATTGTCTCGTGATGGGGCGAAAGTCCTTCGAGACCGTGATGGCCTTCGATCCCTGGCCCTACGGCGAGAAGCGGGTGATCGTGCTGAGCGCCACGCTGGACGCCATCCCAACGCCGGTCGGCGGGCGGGCCGAGCTGTTCAAGGGAAGCCAGGAGGCGCTGGTGGAAAAGCTCTCGGCGGAAGGCGTTCGTCGGGTCTATCTGGATGGTGGTAAGACCATCCAGGGTTTTCTGCGGGCCGGGCTGGTGAGCGATATTCTGATTACCACGATTCCCGTCTTAATCGGCCAGGGGATCCCGCTCTTTGGGCCCCTGGATGGCGACATCGCTTTGACGCACCTGCGCACGGAGGCCTATCCCAACGGCTTCGTACAGTCAGTGTATGCCGTGGGGCAAGGGACGGACCTTTAGAACGAGTGCGTCGGCGCCCACCGATCCGCTACAGTTTCGGGCATGATCATTCGCCCTTACACCACCGAGGACCTGGACGCGCTGGCCGCGATATACCGCGACGCCGTGTTCGGCATCGGCACTTCCGCGTATTCCGCCGAGCAGGCCACCGTGTGGGCCTCCTTCCCGGATGATCGCGAAGCCTTTGCGGGCCTGCTCTCGAAGGGCATCGCGCTGGTGGCGGAAATAGACGGTGCGCCCGCGGCCTTCTGCCATTTGCACCCGCGGGATCACATTTCGCTGCTCTATACGGGAACACGACACGCCCGCAAGGGACTGGCGACGGCGGTTTACCTCGGTGTGGAGGCGCATGCGCGCCAGCAGGGCCAGGCGGTGCTCACGACGGATGCGAGCAAGATCTCCCGGCCCTTTTTCGAACACCACGGCTTCGTGGTGCGGCGAACCGAGCAGACGATTCGGAAGGGGGTGGCCTTTGAGCGCTACCAGATGGAGAAGCGACTTTAAGTCTGGAGTCTGGAGTCTGGAGGCTGGAGGCTGGAGGCTGGAGGCTGGAGGCTGGACAATGGACAATGGACAATGGATGATTCGCTGTCAACTGTCAACTGTCAACTATCTTGCATGGGCTTTGGCCAGCCGCTATTATCGCTTCTCTTAGATTTTCCCGCATTCCCTGGAGAGAAGTCCCATGATCGTTTCCCGTTTGCTGGCCCTGGCCACTGTAGTGTGTGCTGTATGTAGTCATACGCATGCGGCGGCTCTTGATTTGAACAACGCCGCAGTGTTGAAGTCCGGCGACAGCGCCATCGTACAGACGGCACGGCGCGTGTTGGTCGAGGAAATTGCCCGGCGTACCGGCATCACGCTGGACACGACGGATGTAACGCGGGAGGACGGCACACCGCTCATCGTTATGAAGGTGGTGAACGCCCAGACGACGAAACCACTTGTCGACCTTGCCGTACCGGAGAAGTCCGAGGGCTACGCGATTAAGGTGCAGCAATATATGGACCGCCCGACCGTGTTCCTTGCAGGCCACGATGAAGCCGGTCTCTTCTATGCCGTCGGTCGCCTGCTTTTGGCGATGGAGTTACGTCCGAATTCGATAGTCATTGACGATGCCTTTGCTGTCGCGAGTGCGCCGCGCTATCCCCATCGCGGGCATCAAATCGGCTACCGCAACCTGTCCCACTGCTACGACGCGTGGACCCCGGAAATTTACGAGCAGTACATGCGCGAGCTGGGCATTTTCGGCGCCAATGCTTTTGAGACGACGCGCTTTCGCGATTCCGGGGAACTCGACGGTCCCCATACGAAATTGACCGGCGCGGAGATGGCCGCGGCGTGGTCGCGGATTTGCCAGGCCTACGGCTTTGACTTCTGGCTTTTCAGCGGCGCCTTCGGCGGCGAGGGACAGCCGGAGGAGGAAGTCAATGAGTCGCTGGAGGCGCATGTGGATACCCTGCGCCTGATTCCCCATCTCGACCACATCTACCTGACCGGGGGCGATGGCGGCAGCCCCCACCGCCGTCCCGATCTCATGTTTGAAGCGCTGGAGCGCTTTGCGGCGGAGGCGCGAAAGATCCACCCCAATCTTGGTGTGTGGACTTCCAACCAGGGCTTTGACCCGGAGCAGAACAACTGGTTCTTTGACTATCTACAGCGGGAACAACCCGAATGGCTCACGGGCGTGGTCTATGGCGCGTGGACGCGCATTTTTGCAGACGAACAGCGTGCGCGCACGCCGGAGCAATACCCCATCCGCCGCTACGACGATGTGGGCCATGCGGTGCGGGCGCAATACACCGTGCCTGAGTGGGACCCGGTTTTTGCGCGGACACTGGGACGCGAGCCTTTCGCGCCTCGCCCCCGGGGGCATGCGAACATCCACAACCGCTTCGCGCAGTATTCCGACGGCTTTGTGACCTACTCCGACGGCATCGGCGACGATGTGAACAAGTTTGTGTGGTCGGCGCTCGGCTGGGATCCGGATCGCCCGGTCGATGATATCGTGCGCGATTACGCCCGCTTCTTTTTCGGGGAAGACATCGCGGAGGAAGTGCGTCGCGGCCTTTTCCTCTTTGAAGAGAACTTCAACGGTCCGCTGGCCGACTGCAAGGGTGTGGAGGAGAACTTCCAACTTTGGAAAGGGCTTGAAGAAAAGGCCGATGAGAAGCTTCTGGCCAACTGGCGTTTTCAGTCCTGTGTCATGCGGGCTTATTTTGACCGCTACACCCAACTTCGTTTGCTGAAGGCCCTGGACCAGGAGTCGCGCGCCCTGACGGTCCTGCGGGATGCCCCGAAGCTCGGGGTGGAGCCCGCTATCGAGCAAGCGCGGGCCACCCTCGCAGCGTCGGATCAGGACGCCAGCACGGATGCGCTGCGCAGGCGCATGGAGACCCTCGGCGGCGAACTTTTCAAGAGTATCGGTGCCCAGCTTGATGTGGAGAACTACAAAGCGCGCAATCCCGAACGCGGCGCGATTCTGGAGTTCCTGGACAATTCGCTCAATAACCGCCTCTGGCTGGAAGATGAGTTTGACGCGATCCTCGAAGGGCGGACCACGGCATCGTCACCCGAGGGCGCCGTGGAAGGCGATGTGCGCCTGGCGCGGCTTTCGCGCGTGGCCCAATGGGAGACGCCGGGCGAGGGCAGCTTCTACGACGATCTGGGCAATGCCGCGAAGCAGCCCCACCTCGTGCGCCAGCACACCAGCGAGGAAGATCCGGCGGCGATTGCCAGTCCCCGTGAAGGCTTCACGCTGGACGACGGGAGTCCCCAGCGCCTTTCGTGGCTCGACGTGGCGGAGTGCCTGGGCAATACGCCCCTGTTGATGCACTATGAGGGCCTCGATCCCGAGGCGCACTACCGACTTCGCGTGACCTATGCGGGCCGTTACAATGCGGTGATGCGCCTGACCGCGGACGAGTCGTACGAGATTCATGGAGCTTATGGTCCGACGCTGGAAGATGTTCGCTATACCATCAAAGGGGATGGCCCGGCCCAGGTAAAGGTGGCGGAAAAAGCCCCCGGAGAAGAGTCCGAGTTGTTGCCCCAGTTCCCCCTGGAGTTTATCGTGCCCAAGGCCGCGACGGAAGACGGTGCACTTGACCTGCGCTGGGACAAGGTCATCGGTCGCGGTAATCAAGTGGCCGAAGTCTGGTTGATTAAAGAATAGGCGGACCTTGCCCAAGGTGTCGGACACGTGGCGGACCGATCAGTGGGATCGGACGGATCGGTCTGACTATATGCCAACACATAAGAGGGATCTTTCGCATGACACGCAGTTCATTTGTGCTTTTCGTGGCGGCAGCCGCACTCTGCTTCAGCTCGGCTGACGCGCAACTGTCCGTTGTTGTCGATGGGAACCGCGCCACAATTCACGATGGCGCTTCGCCCGTATTCTACGGATCGGATTCTCTACCCGCGCTACGGCTGACCCGCGCGACCGCGACGGGTTCGGAGTCCGTCGCCGTTGCGGCTGCGAATCATGAGACGAACGGCGGCATCACAGCGCTGGATGGAAAGGTCCATGGTCTGGCGCTGCGCGACGCCTATCGCAATCTCGCCCCCAACCTGATCGAGCGCACGGTCACCGTGACCGCCGAATCAGACGCGCGCTACTACCTCGATTTCGGCTGGAAGGTCGCGGTGGAGGGCAGCTTCCATTCCTTCACCGGCGAAGAACCGAAGTCGGCAACCTACACGCCCGGATGCGGCGGGCCCGAGTTCGGCGGCGCATCGCTCCAGACCTTTCCCTTTCTTGGCGTTCGCTCGGGCGACACGCTCTACGGCATCATTGGCGATACGCCCGGACGCTGGGAGAACCGCTCTTTCCTGGGCTTTGACGTGGAGAGGCGGACCTTTTCCCTGACCAACGGCGACGGCTCGGCGAAGCGGGTAATCTCGATTCCCACGGAACTCGACTCGACTTCGGTCTACCGCGCCGAATTTGACGGCTGGCAGCACATTGAAGCAGGCGAGACCCAGACCTTCACCACGTGGATCTTTTCGTCCCCCGTGAAATCGCAGTACGACATCCAGCTCGCCGCGCACCTGGCCCTGGCCAATGCGAAGGGCTTCAACAGCAGCGGACTGGAGGCCATCCTGCGGAATACCTCCTACCTCCTGCTGCGCCGCAACCTGCTGCGCTCCGAAAGCGACTACATCTTCATTTCCGGCGTGGGCTATGGCTGGAAGCAGTGGGTCAGCGATGGCTTCTACATGAGCCGGGGCCTCGACATGCCGGAGTACGACATCCCGGCGCAGGCCGCGATCTTCTTCGAACGCATCAACTACGAAGACAACGCCCAGTACTATCTTATCTGGTCGGTTCTCGCCAAACGCGAAGGAGGCAAACTTGACCAGCGCACCGTGAACCGCGCCTATCACTTCATGCGGAACAACGAGAAAGACGGCTTTTTTCTCCCGCCGCGATTGAATCCCGAGTGGAAGCACATGCGCACCTACCACGACCAGTTGCCCTACGAAGACGGCGATCCCCCTTCTTCCAACCAGGGTTTTCACTGCGGGGCGCTCTTTGCGGCGCGCGAGCTGGGCTTTGACGTGCCCGATGCCGACATCGAATTGGCGAAGTCGGGCTACCGCAAGATGTTTAACGAGGAAGGGGGCTATATGGCCACCAGCCTCCAGCAGCAGCAACACATCGGCCAGGATTCACTCTACGGCGAAGTGCTGACCTATGCGGTCTTTGGCGAGAAACTTCTGCCCGATGAGATCGTGGCGAAACATCTGGAAACCACGGCCCGGCTCCAGACGCCCTATGGCATGCGGGTCATCTCCAAAGCCAACGGCGACCTCATCGACGGCCACTCCGGCGTGTACACCTTTGGCGGCTCGTGGTTCCTCAACGATGCCTGCAACTACCTCGATGGGCTCATCCACGGCGCGACGCAGGAGGAGACGGACGCAAAACTGCTGTGGCGCCTGGAGCGCGAGCTCGCGACCATGCCTGCCTTCCACGAATCGATCAGCACAGTCGACGGTCATCCCCACGGCCACCATCTGTACTCGTGGAACTCGGGCTTCTGGTGGCTCCGCGAACGGGTGCGCGAGCGCATGGGCATGACCGGACCCGACCCGCTCGCCGCAGCACTCGACGAGAAGCTCGGCGTGGTACAACGCGATGGACTGCTGTATCTGGATCCGGAGAAGGCAACGCTGAGACCGAAATGAATGGACAATTGACAATGGACAATTGAGAGCGGAGCGATGGCAGATCGACGATACTGACATCCCATACGACCCATAAGACCCATAAGACCTGTCAACCGCAAACGGAGCCCCCACATGCCGCCAACCTCGATCACTCGACGCGCCTTTCTGGCCACCACGGCGCTGGCCGCCACCGCGACGGCTGTCCGCGCGCACGCGGCAGCGCCGCAAGTGCCCCTCATCGGCTACACGGAGTACCGCACCAACCTCCCCAAGCGCTACGACAACCAGATCACGGCGCGGGCCTGTGTAGTGCGGGCCGACGGCACGGGCCGTGAGCAACTCGCGCCGTCGCTGTCCGAGGAACGCTATGCCTGGACGCAGTTCGCGGGCTGGTCACCCGATGGGCAACTCGCCATTCTCGGTCGCGGCTGGGAAACGCCGGAGAACGCCGCGTGGGAGGAAGAGCACAAGGACTTCCGCATGACCGAAGGCTGGCTCTACGACATGTACACCTATGACATGACCACGAAGGCCCTGACCAATCTTACGGCGGTGGAGCGGGTCAGCGAGTACAACACGGGCATCATCTTCGTGCCCAACAGCGACAAGCTCACCTTCACAGCGCTGATCAAGGGCGTGTCCCACCCCTACTCCATGGATCGCGATGGCAAGAACAAGAAGGATATGACCGACGGCGACGCCGCCTTCACCTACGGGCTGAGTCCCTCACCCGACGGCGCACGCGTGGCCTATCACAAGGACTATCAGATTTACGTCGCCGACGCCGATGGCGCGAACGCGCGCAAAATAGAGACCGGCAATCCGTTTAATTTCGTGCCCCAATGGTCCCCCGATGGGTCGTGGCTCATGTTTGTTTCGGGCGAACACTACAACTGCCACCCCCACCTGGCGCGGCCTGACGGCACGGAGTTTCACAAACTCGCGGATCGCGGCGGCTTCTCCGGTGTTACCACCGTCTACGACGTCTTCGATTTTCACGGCGGCAGCAGCGACGTGCCCGTGTGGGCTCCCGACGGCAAGGGTATCTTCTACACCTGCCAGCACGGCGAATCTGTGGAGCTGATGCACGTCACCCTGGACGGCACGATCACACGTATCACGGAGTCCGCCCCGAAGGTCACCCACTACCACCCCAAGCCCTCACCCGACGGGAAGTGGCTGGCTTTCGGCGCCACACGCACCGGCACGCGGCAACTTTATGTGATGCCCATCGCTGGCGGCGAGGCAACGCAGATCACCCATGTCCCTGAGGGCCACGGCGCCATGTGGGCGAGCTGGCGTCCCGCGTAGGGTTCGGATCGTTTGCCGCAAGAGAACGCAAAGAGCGCAAAGAAAGGATTTTTTCTTTGCGCTCTTTGCGTTCTCTTGCGGCCAAATCTACATCGTCGTCACGAGGAACCCCGCCACAACATTGTTCGCGACGTGCGCCATGAAGCACGGCCAGACTGACCGAGTGCGAAGGTACAGCCATCCGAACAACAAGCTTGCCAGAAACACCCCCATCGAATCCGCGAGCACGCCAGCGCTGAAACCTCGGCTCCAGAGCCAGTGGGGCCAGTGCACGCCCACGAACAATAAAGAGGCGACGAAATTGGCCGTCACGCCGCGAAATCGGCCTGACAGCTCGCGAAGCACGAGCCCGCGGAATAGGATCTCTTCAATCAGCGCCGAGGCCGCGAGAATGGCAAATGCGAACGCAGTAGGAGATGAAGGGAGAAAAGCCTTGCCCCCTGGTATCACCTCCAAGGCGACGACGACGCCCAGAAACAGCGATGTCCCCAACGCCGCAATGCCCCATTCCCGCCCGGAAGGGAAGTTCGCGATTCCCAGGAATTGCAAGGCTGGCGCGCGACGGAACCACCGCACGAAGGCGAAAGTCGGAAGAACCCACAGCGCAAACTTCACTGAGGTCGAATAGACGGATCGCCAAGTATCCGAAGCAATGGACTCATCGACGAAATAGAAGAGCGTGGCGCGCAACGACCAGATCACAAAGAACCCGAGAAACGCCAAAAGGCAGACGTTTGCATCCGGGAATACACCTGGCTTTGCATCCATATCGCCTTTCATCCTTCACACTTCATCTTTCATCCTTCAAACAAGCTTGTCCAGCATCATCGTCGCCATGCCCAGCACAAGGAAAAACCCGCACATGTCGGTGATCGTGGTGAGGATCGGTCCCGAGGCAATCGCCGGATCCGTATCGAAGCGTTTGAGCACCAGGGGCAGCAAACCGCCGAAGCTTACGGCGATGATGGTGTTCAGGCAGAGCGCCGCGCCCGCCACGAGGCCGAGGTAGGGCTGTCCCTTCCAGATCAGGGCAATCAGCCCCACCAGCGCGCCGAGAATCACACCATTCACGATGCCCACCGAGACTTCCTTCAGCCAGACGCGCATCAATTCGGTGTGGCGCACGAGGCCGAGGGACAGCTCGCGCACGCTCACGGCCACCGCCTGGCTACCGCTGCAGCCGCTCATGTCGCTGATGATGGGCAGGAAGACCGCCAGCGCGATCACCGCCGAGAGCGTATCCTGGAACAGGGCAATCACACTGGCCGCGCCCAGGTTCAGTAAGATGTTGATACTCAGCCACGAAAGGCGGCGCGACGTGCGGCGATACAGCGACATCGTCCGGAACTCTTCACCACCCACGATACCCTGGGACTTCAGGTAGTCGTCGTCGTGCTTCTCCGACACCGCCTCCTGCACAGCGCGCTGCTGCACCACGCCGATGAGCCGCTCGTCTTCGTCCACCACGGGAACGCCGAGATAGTGGTGCTGGTCAAAAAACTCCGCCAGTTCATCCAGGCTCATCGTGTCGTGGACGAATACCGGATTCTTGATCATGATGGTTTCGATGGGCGTGGTGCGCTTGGCCATCAGCAGGTCGTGCATGCGCAACACGCCCTTGACCCGCCCGTCACCATCAATGATGTACGAGTACTGAATGTCGTAGTCCCGGTACTCATCGCCCCGCTCGCAGAGATCGTCCACCACGTCCTTTACCGTCGCGTCCATGGGATAGGCGAGGTATTCCTTCACCATGATGCCACCCGCTTCGTCGCTGTCGTACTGGATCAGCTCGCGGGCGTTGGCCGCCTCCTCGGGATCCATGTGGGCGAGAATGGCCTCGGCGCTGTTCTCGCTCATCTCCGAGATCAGGTCCGCCTGCTCCGCGCTGGGGAGCTCGTCCAGAATACCCGCCGCCAGATCCGGAGCGAGCTGCTCGATCATGTCCACCGCCTGGGCATGGGACAACTGCTCGATGATCCCTGCCGCATCTTCCGTGGAGAGGGTCGTCAGAACTTTCGTCTGATCCTCGTCGCTCAGTCGCGACAGGGCATAGGCCAGTTCGCCCGAGGGCATACTGTCCAGCAGCTCCTCCAGGGCCACGGCGTCGCCGCCATCGACGACGGCTTCCAAGTGTTCCTGAGTATCTGCGGGATCGCTGTGGTGTTCGATCATGGGGTGCTGCTCCAAGTAAAAGGCCCATGAGGATACAACAACATAGTTGACAATTGACAATTGACAATTGACAATTGACAATTGACAGTTGACAGCGAAGAGCGATGTCGTTGGCTTTGTTGGGCCGTGAGAGTTCGATGGGTCTTATGGGTCTCATGGGGCGTTTGGAGCACACGGCGTGTCCACTGTCCACTGTCCACTGTCCACTGTCCACTGTCCACTGTCCACTGTCAACTGTCAACTGTCAACTGCTTGACATATCAATCAATATCGGGTAAACTTCCCACATGAGTCAACTCCAGTTCGAGATCAAACAAACCAAGGCCTTCTCCTCCGCCGCCGAGGAAGCCCTGCTCAACCTGCAGCGGACGGCCGATCATATCCAGATCGCCTTCACCCGACTGTTTCGCGAATATGGCATCACGTCGCAGCAGTACAACGTGCTGCGGATCCTTCGCGGAGCGGGCGAGCCGCTTCCGATTCTCGAAATTGGTGATCGCATGGTGACGGTGGTCCCGGCCATTACGGGGCTCATCGACCGCCTCGAAAAGCAGGGTCTGGTGCGCCGCACGCGCTCGGAGGAAGATCGGCGCGTGGTGAGCGTGACGATCCTGGGTCAGGGCCTCAAGCTTCTGGGCGATCTGGACAAGCCCCTGTCGAAATTGAACAAGCAACTGCTCGACCACATGGAGGAAGAGGAACTGAAGAACCTGATTGTGCTCCTGGAAAAGATGCGCTCCCACTGCCCCTCCTGCCAGGAAAAGGGCTAAAATTTTTTGTCATATAGCTGATATAGCAATAAAATACATAAAAACCAACGACCAAGTAACAAACAAGAAATCACAAGGAGAATCATCATGAAAAACACACAAACCACCACAAACATCGCCCTGCTTGCCCTCCGCCTCATCCTCGCCACCGTGTTCATCTTCCACGGAAGCCAAAAGCTCTTCGGCTGGTTCGGCGGCTACGGTTTGACCGCCACGGGACAATACATGGAGAGCATTGGCATCCACTTCGGCACCGCAAGCGCCTTTCTGGCCGCTTCAACCGAGTTTTTCGGCGGTATCCTGCTGCTTGCGGGCGTTCTCATTCCCTTCGTGACCATCCCGATGGTCTTCACCATGCTCGTGGCCAGCTTCGTCGCCCATGGTGGCGGCTTCAGCGCCCAGACCGGCGGCATGGAGTATTCTCTGACCCTGGCGGTCGTCCTCGCCAGCCTCGGCCTCCTCGGCGGTGGCGACTGGACCCTGGAGCGCTTCATTCGCAAGCCGGCTGTAATTCAGGTAGCCAACCGCAGCACGACGCAAGCGTAAACGCGACTTCGCGGGGCGTCGTCCGGAAGGGCGATGCCCCGCGCCCCATAAGGTGCTGTCAAAACCTTGAATGCACCCAAACCCACTCCCAACGGACGTGCGACACCAATTGCTTCGAAGCGAAGGACTCCAGTCTCCAAAACTTGTCTCCAATTCAATTTCGGGAGAAGGCTACGCTTACACTGAGTCCTTTGACAACCGATAGGGTGAGGGTAGCTCCATCCGCTGCAGGAGGAGCCAGCCAGGTAACCTTCTCCCCTCCTGTATCCGGTATGGCGCATGCTTTTAATTCGTGTCCGAACGGATACAGCCCATAGCTCACTGATTCATCCAACTTGACATAGCCCGGCCCGTCGCTCCGAGTGGGCACAAAGCAAAGCGGCGGCGCACTTGGGAGACCAAACTGGCTGCCCAGAAAAGAATCCATCACTTCGAGAAGGGTGCGTCCAAAGGATACCACCGTACTGGGCGGTACGCTATGGGGTCCTCCCTCAACTTCGATATAGGCATGGGGCACGTTTCCTCTCAGTAGACACTCCCGGATTCCCTTGGCCTGCGGAAACCATTCGTCTGCATTCCCGTAGACCAAAAGGGTGGGTGCATCTTTTTCGTCACAGTCATCCGGGTAACTCATGCCGCCGGCAAGCATAATCACGGCATTGGCGCGGGCCTCTGGCTCAAGGAAATTCGCATTTCCAAGCGTACATGCATGGCGCGAACCGTAGGAATGCCCGACTATTCCCACCCGATTGGTGTCAATACCATAACGTGCAGCTTCTCGCCGAATGTGCACTATCGCCATTCGGACAATCTCAAAACCGGCATCAGGACCCTGCCTCAGATCCCAGGAAGGAACGAAGCAAACGTAGCCAAGACCGGCAAAGTGAGCCGTGTAATCCTGGAAGCCCTTCTGGCGGTTACCGGGATAGGGGCTGTCGCCAGGATTACCGTGTAAGAATACCAAGGCAGGTCTTGAATCGCTTTCCGATTTAGCAGGGGAATATACGTTCATGACACGCTCTAATTCTACCCCTTCACTCAAGAGACTCTTGCCGAACACAACATCCTCCTGAGTTTTTATGGTCGCTTCCTGCGCACCGGAATTTAAGACAAAACTCAACCCCGTAAACATGGTTACCACGTATATTGGCATCAAGAAAACTGACCTTCTCATTATTCGTCCTCCGTCCTTGGTGCTGTAGATGAAGTCACTGACTATTCAAAGGCAAGTACAATCTCCGTATTCACGCCTGCTTCAATATCAAATTCGGTTACAGCACTGCGTTCGGACGGCTCCAAGATGGTAGCCCGAATGAAGTACGAACCTTCGGGTACGGGCGGAAATTCGAAAAATCCGCTTTGATCAGGTGCCGAACTGTCGTGACGTTCTGCCGTGCTGTAGAGGGTCTGCTCGGGATAGCGCCGGTCGTAGAGGCGCAACTGGACCTTGCCCATGTCAACGGCGCCAGTTATTGTTCCACTCACGGAGCCTTCGCTTCCGATATTGAAATCCACAACGGTGTTCTCGCCGTCGTTGATGTCAACCCATCGGCGCACAAGGTAACGTTTAGCAAGGGGCGTGGCATCGTTAACGTCCATAACACGTACCTGGTAACGGCCGGGAGGCATTTTAGAGAAATTGAAAGCGCCGGCCGCGTCGGTTCCTGACAGGGCGAGAAAAACCGCCATGCCCGACCCCTCGGCGGTGTGCTCCATCGGTCGCCCAAAAGACAAGCCAGCCCACATGCGCAGCCCGGAAATGGGTTCTCCATTACGTTTGACTGTTCCACTGAGCTGGCCGCCCGGCGTCAAGTATAAACGGACTTCGTGTTGTTCACCCGCATCGAGATCAGTCATGAAAACCGGGGCATAGGCTTCGTGCCACACGATGAGGTCAAAGGGCTGACCCGCAACCGCCTCGCTGAGTGTAAACACGCCATCCTGATCGGTCATGGCACCAATGCTGAAATTTTCTTCTCCAATCCCCCACCACTGACGGACCTCTCCCGTCACAATCCCGGCAGCAGCACCGGCCACTGGCGCGCGGGACGCTGCATCGATAACAATTCCCGTGAATGGAGCGCCTGGCTGTAACGCAACAACCACGCCTTCCGCCACGTCTCCGCGCGAGAGAGACAATTGGAGCTTTTCTTCCTTGTAACCCTTCGCGCGAACGGCCACCTCTCCAAGTTCGTCCTGGGTGGGCAATTCGAACTGCCCCTCCTCCGACACAAATTCCGTCCACGGAAAAAAAGTCCCCATAATACCCTCCGCGCCTTGCCGCTGACGGCTGATTCGGGCCTCAAAATGCGGCAACGGCTTCTCCGTGGACGCATCCACCACTATCCCTCGAACGGCCCCCGGCTCGGTCAGGAAAAGCTCTATTCCACTGCTGTTTAGGGGAACGCGCAACTGCAAATCCGACAACAGGCTAGCTTTGGACGCGGATACAGTGAACAGTTGTTCTTCAGTAGCATCTTCGGCGAGTGCGGGTCCATGGACTTCAACGCGAAACGCCCCGCCTTCGTCGGTCTGCGCCATGCCCGATGCGTCTTTGCCCTGCGCCGAAACGACGGCTCCAGCCACCGGCGTAGTCCGATCGTGCCCCGTGACTCGCCCTTCCAGATATCCGATCAATACATTCTCTGCATCTTTCTCCTTATCCTCGTCCTCGTCCGGCTCCAACTCGGGCGGCGAAACCGCCAACGGAAGCGCCCCCAACGCTTGGACTCCGGTCCGGCCAGACGCGGGATCGGAATCGGTTGCATTTTCGATCAAGGTATGCCCCTCAACGCTATCGTCTCTCGCCCCTTTTGCCATGTTTTCTTCTTGCGGTTGTTCCGAGGACACCTCGGCGGAGGAAATCGCTTTGTCCGAGTAGCGCATTTCGCTCGTACCAAGCGCTGCAGCCCTTGTTCCTTTAGTGTCGCGACTAGTAGCGCCGTAGAAACCATACAAAAGCAAGGCAGCGGTTGATACCACAAGAAGCAGGGCGAGTCCGGCGAGGATAGTCTTGGAAACGACTATTCCACCAATGGTCAGGCTGGCCCCCTGCGCCGCCGCTGAGGTAACGCCCGCCACCTGCGCCCCCCAATCGGGCCGGGACAACAACACGATAGCGCCCATGACGCGGCCAACGCCAAGCTTCGCTGATTCGGGCCGCGCCCCTTCACCCCACTCGCGCAACAAGCGATCGCCCAGGAGGTCGCGGCCACGCGCGAGTCGCTTTACCACGGCGTTCGTGTTCAGGTCCAACCGTTCGCCGATCTCGCGACACTTGAGCCCTTCGAAATAGTGGAGCAACACCACCTCTCGCAGACTTTCCGGCAGGGCCTCCACCTGACGTGCCACGGCGTCGAGGGTTTCGCGCCGTTCGTGATCGGGATGGACCAGCGGATCGATGGGATAGGCCTCGGCATTCCGCCGCTCCCGTTCGCGGCGGCGCACGAGCGATATGGCGATGTTCCGCGCGATGGCCACCAACCACGGCGCGAGGCGTTCACGATTGCGCAGCACGCCCAGGGTCTCATAGGCCTTGATGAAGGTCTCCTGGGCCACATCTTCCGCATCGGCCACGTTGCCCGTCTTCGCCAACGCCACCAGCCGAACGGTGGCAAAGTAGCGCTCCACCAGCGCACGAAAGGCCTCTGTCCGCCCCGAGAGCACCTCCCGTATTACCACGCAATCTTCTGATGTGTTAACTGACACTTGGAAACCTCACGAGTCGCGCCCAGGCCACCGCCGCGCCGATTCGCGGCCGCGCTCCAGGCGCTTGCGTATTATAGTCGCCTCTCGGGCGATTTTTGTGCCATGAGGTTCCTGGAACCGCTCTTTACGTAATCGATTCAGACAGTTGGAGCGTAAACTTCAGGCCGTGATCGTTGTTGTCGCGGCCAATGTGGCGGTGTTCAATGGGTTCTCACCGTCAGGGTTGGTGGGAATTCAACGGGACTAAGTGAGCGCCCAAGGAATTTTTTGAACATGTTCACATCCTGCCTTGGCTTATGTTACACTGTGGTGGCACTCGGATCCAATCAAGAAGCCGTCTACTAAGTAAAGGCCGTCCCGAAGTATTTTCGGGCCACCCTTTGAAAGGCATCGGCAATGAAGTGGGAACTGCTCATCATTCCGTTTTGGCTACTCGCGCTGTACCTGATCGTGCTCTCGCCCGCTCTGCTGCTGGCGGCATTGACGTATCGCTGGAACAAGGGGCTGCTTTCACTGGTTCATGATCCGGAAGTCCGGATGCAGGCACCCGAGACTCCCCTTCTGGCGGGCTTGTGGCTTTTCTGTAAAAGCATGGGCAGGCTTTCGCCGCCCTGGTACGTTGTGCTTGCTTTCCTCGCCGCAATCTTCGGGCTTCACGCTTATCTGTCTGACAACAACCTTGGATTGCAGTTTAGACTGCACTGGCTGGCCCTGCACCTGGCCGTAGAGTTCTCGGCGATTCTTGCCGTGCTCTCGGGGACGATGCTCTTTGCACGCCATGTAAAAACACCCGGTAGACTCGTGTGGGTGGGAACTATCTGGGTCGTTGGCTGGTGGATCGCCGTTTGGATCTTCACCCCGAATGAGTACTTTCAAGCGATGCACAAATACCACTGGGGGGAGCGCAATTTCACCAGTGTGCCCACCTATCCGCTTGTGCTTCCCGTGTATGCCGTGGTCATGTTCGTCTTGTCTCTGCATCGGGTCGGACGGAATCTCGGCCGGCGGCCAGCGCCATATTGAACGGAGAAGCTTGAGAGCGCAGAGCCTCTGCGTCCACTTGGCCAGGTCAGGTCTAGCGAGCCGGGTTGTGGGCACCGGTGGCGACATCCGACTTTCCTCCCTCGGTACACCCAAACCCGCTGAGACGGGATTGGGTGGCACCCGGGGCAGGTCCACGTGTTTGCCGCTAGCTCCACTGGGACAGGCCCGCACTCTGGGGCTGGCGTTGTTTGGTGGCGTGGGCGATGGGGATGAGCGGGCCTTTCGCTTCTGCAAGGGCCCTTGCGCGGGTCCGTCCCTACGCCTCGCGGGTCCGTCCCTCTATAGCAACTCCAGCGGATGCCAGGTGGGCAGGCCGGTGCCTTCTTTGAGGTGGATGGAGCAGACGGAGGATTCGGTGACGATGGCTTCGACGGCTTTTTCTTTGAAGGCGGCGAAGAGGGGTTTACCGACGGCGTTGGCGAGTTCGTAGCCGAGGGGGCCGTGCTTCAGGCCGAAGGTGCCACCCATGCCGCAGCAGGTGCCGGTTTCGATGAGCTCGATGGCGCCGCCGTGTTTTTTGACCCAGGCCATGGCTTCGCTGCCCATGCCGAGGGGCCGCTGGTGGCAGGAGCAGTGGAAGCCGTAGGTGCGGCCTTCCAATTTGTCGGTCACGGTGTCGCCTTCGATCATCATGAGGTAGGCGAAGTATTCGTGGCTGGCTTTGGCGACCAGCTTCGCCTTGGGGTTGTGGGGCAGGAGCTTGGGGTAGGACACGCGGAGGCAGTAGGCGGCGGTGGGCTCGGTGGCGACGATGTCGTAGCCCTGTTCGACGTACTCGGCGAGGCGTGTGACGTTGTAGATCGCGGCGTCCTGGGCGCGGTCGAGATCGCCGTAGCCGATGTAAGGGTAGCCGCTGGCCTGCTGCTCGGGGAGCACGACGGCGCAGCCGAGATTTTCCAGACGGCGCAGGGCCTTCATGCCGAGTTCGGGCGCGTTGTAGTTCGCGTAGATATCGTGGAAGAAGGCGACCTTGCGCTTGGCCGTGGCGGGGTTCAGCCTGCTGGTCCAGCGCTTGCGCAGGGTCTTTCGGGCGAAGGGCGGCAGTTCGCGGCGGTGGTCGATGCCGACGGTCTTTTCCATGACCCAGCGGAAGATGGGGTTGCGGAGGCTCCAATTGGACAGGGGCGCAAAAGCGCAGCCGAGCTTCGCGGCGGTCTCGGCGGCCATGAGGAGTTCGTTGGTGAGGGACTGGGGGTTCTTCTTGTGGTCTTCGTGCTTCACCTTGGCGATGGCCATGGGCATGTCGATCTGGGTGGGGCAGATCTCCTTGCAGAGTCCGCAGGAGATGCAGAGATCGGCGAAGTCCGCCGCGATGTCCTGTCCGTGGACCTCGGCGGTCCAGGGGATGCCCATGGGGCCGGGGTAGATGTGGCCGAAGGCGTGTCCGCCGACGACGCCGTAGGTCGGGCAGACGTTCATGCAGGCGCCGCAGCGGATGCAGCGGAGGTTCTCCCGCATGAGGGGATCTTTGGCCATGCGCCGTCGGCCATTGTCCAGAATGACGATGTGGGACTCGCGGGGCTGTCCGTCGGCCCCGATGGGGTTGCGGCCGGCCATCCAGGTGACGTAGGTCGTGGGCAACTGGCCCGAGGCGCTCACGGGGTGGGCAAGCACCATGCCGAGGGCGTCGTCCATGGTCTCGACGATCTTCTCCATGCCCATGACGGCGATGTGGACCTTGCCGATGGCGGAGACGAGGCGACCGTTGCCCTCGTTGGTCTCGATGCAGATGGCGCCGTTGTCCGCGACGCCCACGTTGGCACCGGTCATGCCGATGTCGGTGTTGAGGAAAATGGGGCGCAGGTAGGCGCGGACCACGGGCATGATGGATTCGATGGTGGCCTCGACGGGCTTGCCGGTGGCCTTCGCGAAGATCGCGGCGACGTCGTCGCGCATCTTATGCACCGAGGGGAAGACGAGGTGGAAGGGGCGCTCATCGACCAACTGGATGATCAACTCGCCGAGATCGGTCTCCACCACACTGAGTCCCGCAGCCTGCAGATCGTGGTTGACTTCGGTTTCCTCAGTGGTGAGGGATTTGGACTTTGAGACCGTTTTCGCTTCGTGCTTCAGCGCAACCTGGACGCAGTAGTCGTTGGCGGCTTTCGCGTCTTCCGCGACGAAAACGTGGCAGCCCCGGGCCTTCGCCGAGGCGACAAAGCGCTCCAGCAGCTCTTCCTGCTTGTCGATGCAGCGATCTTTGATGGCGCGCACTTCATCGCGGAAGGCCGTGCCGCCGGGCAGGGTGAGGAGGCGCTCGGTGCGCTTGTCGCGGCCGCGCTTCATGCAATTGTAGAGAGCGTTGGACTGTTTCGGTTCCGCGATGGCCTTGAGGATGGCGTCGTTCAGGTTTTGCTGGCGCGTGGTGGTCATGCGTCGTCTCCGAGAATCAGGATGGCGTGGGCGTATTCCGGCCCGTGGACGCCGAGGGTGAGAATCATTTCAATATCGCCCGTGCGGCTGGGCCCGGAGATGTAGCTGATCATGATGTTTTCCGGGTGGGCGGCATAGAGCTGGTTCATGCGCTCGGCCGAGCCGCGCAGGGTGGGCACGAGATCGCGGGCGCGCACCACGCCGATGTGGGTGCGGGGCAGCGAGGAGCAAAGGCGGCTGGCGTCGTCGAAGACGACCTCGGCGAGGGTGCCGGTTTCCGCGATGCCGAAGTTGGCGCCGGTGATGCCCACGTGGACCTGATCGATCTCGGCGATGGCCGTGGCGGAGGCGTAGGGCGGGCGCAAGACCTCAATGGCGCCGCATTGGGCCGCGGTGGCGTCGATGAAAGCCTCCGGCAGCTCCGCGAAGGCGATGCGGCCCGCGCCGGCGGCCTGAACGATCTCCGCGATCTTCGCGGCGGCCTCGGTGTCGTTCTGAACGATATGGGCATGGCCCGAGACGGCCTCGAAGGCGGTCTTGAAGGTGTGGGCGAGGGTGTCATTCACTCGAATGGATTCTTTCAAGGTGTGGGGGATGAAAATGGATAGCGCAATGCACTGCGCGCCAACCCGAGAAGAGATTTAACCTCAAAGGACGCAAAGGGCTCAAGAAAAGGGAACTCATCGACGCGACGGGACCGTCCTGAACGTAGGGGCACTCGACGGGCAATCCCGCCCCATGCATCCAATCAACTCACGCACACGAACCAAAACCTGCCATGCGTTCGGGACCGTCCCGCGTTTTAAAGCGTGGGACAGTCCTATATGTCCGTACGCTTTTCAACATGAAGTTTCTGTCATTACAACACGTCAACTTTAAGGTGCTGGGTGGACTTTGTTGGACAGTCCCATCAAGTCATCGCCCATTTTTCGAAGTAGTCGACTTTCTCCAGCGCCACCCGCAGCGACGCGCACTCCGCATCGCTCAGGGTGTGGAGCGGCAGGCGGCAGGGGCCGCAGTCGAGGCCGAGCAACTTCATCATGGCTTTCAGACCGGCCATGCCTTTGTGCTCCAGGATCGGCTTCACGATCCGGCCGGCGGCTATCTGCAGCGCGAACGCTTCCTTCGTGTTGCCGGCATCGTAGGCCGCCATGCCCTGCTGAAAGATGGGCGCCATGAAGCTGTAGGTGGTGCCGACCGCGCCGGAGGCGCCCAGGGCGTGACCGGTGACGCAGAGATCGTCGACGCCCAATAGCATCTGATAGCGCCCTTCGGCCAGGTCGATACAGGCCTGGAATTCGTCCAGCATATGGCTGCTGAACTTCACGCCGGCAAAGGTGGGCACGTGATCCGGCACGGCACGGAGGAGGGCCCGCATATCGAGGCTCACATTGGTGACCGTGGGGATGTGGTAGTAGTAAAAGGGCAGGTCCGGTGCGCCGGAGGCGATTTCCTTCAAGCACGCAACGAGGGTATTCACGCTGTCGGGCTTGAAGTAGATGGGCGGTAGCGCACTCACCGCGTCTGCGCCGATGGACGCGGCATGGGCGGCAAGGCCCCGGGCTTCCCAGTTGCTCGCATGCCCAACCTGCACTATGACAGGGATGCGCCCGGCGGCCGCGTTGACGTACGCCTCGGCCGCGGCCTTGCGCTCGTCGGTGGTCAGCAGGGGCCCCTCGCCGGTGCTGCCGTTGACGTAGAGTCCGCCCAGCTTGTACTGGATCATGCGCTCCACAATTGCGGGGACGGTATCGAGGTTCAAGGTGCCATCGGCATGCATGGGCGTGAAGGTGGCGGCGACAAGACCGGAGATGGACTTCATGGTTCGACTTTCTAAAGGGTGCGGGCGCACCAGGGGCAGAGTTTACGGATGGGCGGCTAGACGCGCCCTTCCAGGAAGGACAACTGAGCGTTCATCGCGCGCTGCACGTGGGCCGCCATGGCCTCGCCCGCCGTGTAGGCGTTGCCGTCGGCGATAGCCTTCGCGATTTCGCGATGCTCTTCCACGGTGAGGGCGGGATCCTGGGGCATTTTGTCGCGGGGCTTGCAGCGGGTGATGTGGGCGAGCAGGCGCGTGCTGCTTGCGGCGTGGCGCAGCCACTCGTTGTCCGCCGCTTCGATGATGGCCTCGTGAAAGGCCGTATCCTGAGCGTGCCACTCGTGGATCAGCTTGCGATCCGGCGCGGCGGGGTCCAGCTTCTCCAGCGCAGACGAAAGATCGGCGAGGGTGTCGCAGAGGGACAGCAGATTGCGCTTCTGGTGCGCCTGAATGTTGTCCGCAGCCTCCCGCGCCGCCAGCACCTCCATCTGCTCGCGAAAGGCATAGAGCTTGATGAGATCCTTCTGGCTGAATTCACGGACAAAGGCCCCCTCCCCCGTGACCTGCTCCACAAGCCCGTCTTCGATGAGGCGGCGCACCGCATCATGAATCGCGGGCGCGCCCACCTCCATCTCGTCCGCCAGGGTCTGATCGCTGAGGCGCATACCGGGTGGGTACTCTCCCGTGGTGACTTTCTTGAGGAGCTGGTCGTAGACGGCTTGGGAAGTGAGGGCGTTCATGGAATTTCGGGACTCCGGCGTTCAGTTTCGCAAGGGTCCATGGTATTGGGTTGGACACGGGAAATCAAATGGCGTATGGAATCAAGCATCACGAGTAACCAATGGTGCATTCAGAATTGAGCTACATTTCCATTCTTCACCGGCTATTCGCCATTCTAAGTTCTCCGTTCACCGACTCCACCCACAGGCCCGTGCTTTCGCGACCAAGTACCGGGACCATCACGGACTTGTCGAGGTCAAAACCAAGCCGGAAACCATTATCCGAGATTTCGTACTGGTAGGGGATGCCGTTGAGGGGATTGAGCGGAATAGGCGCGCTGAGGGCGTCGGCGACGACGTCAAGGGATCCGGGATAGCTACCCAGGCGAACTCGCGTCAATTGGAGGGCAATTGCGATAGTAAATAGATCAATCTGCGCCTGGACGGAGGCGTTTCTTGGAAACACAGTGTGGACCAGGTTCACGATACTGGCCCGGACCGGCGACTCGTTCGAATAGCTGTGTCTTTCGTGCGGAGTAAGATCGAATTCCGCTGTGAGCCGGTCCAGTTCAGGCTTCGCGACATGGTACGGCTCGCGTCCGAGCGCTTCCAGCTCGACCATCAGCGGGGCCAGACGGGCGGCTTCCCTGTTCAGCGCCGGCTCTTGTACCTGCTGGATCGCTGCCCTGATACCGCGCCCCAAAAAGGACGACTCCTGAACGGTGGCGCCAAAAGGCACATGGGGGAAGCGATGTGTATAGTGAATCATAAAGTCACGATCCCGATAAGCGCGCATGGCACGCAGAAAGCGCTTCCATGTATCTTCTCTCACGACACCGGAGTTCAAAGAATTGAATAGGATGCGGGCATGTTCGGGCTCCATGCGGTGGGGAAACCTGTAGCCTTGCGCCATATAGGCCAGCGATATCGTTGCGGTCAGGTCTTCGATGGCCGTGTCAAAATCTCCACGATGCAATGTGGAACCCAGCTCGACCACAATCAGATGCTCAAAGATGTGATACTCCGGCGTGGGTAACCGCTGAAGAAATTCACAGCTTTCAGAGTACTCGAAGAGAAACAACTTGACCGCTTCTATCCCCTCTCTTCTGCGTTCCACGTACGCTTCCAGTTCAGCGGAAAAGTCCCCCCCAAAATCCTTGGTGTCAAAGCGATTGGTGATGATTGCACTTGCGCCGTTTCCTATCTTGTGATGGAGCTCCCACAATTCCTTATTTTGACCCCAGGGCCCTAATCGAAGGCGCTTCTCAAGCGCCTCCCACTGCGCCACCTGGGCTTCACAGCCGTCCGAATAGTCGGAAAGGGATTGTACCTCCACGGTTGGAACTGCAGCAGCAGCTCGCGAAGAAGGATCGGGAATGTTTTCTGCGTCACGCGCACGAACCTTGGTAATGGCAGCATCGCGCTCGCGGGCGGTGGATTGCGTGAAAAGTTCAAGCGTGATGAATCCCATGGCCAGAACGGCCACGAGACTTACGAAGGACCACGTCAGGAACTTTTTCATCACGGCACCCTCGGGAGTGTACCCCGCTTGATACTATCGGGCGACACCAGGGGAATCAAATGTATGAAAAGTCCTGAAGGGTTGGCCCTGAATGCAATACTTGCGCCCCAACGCGTGCCCCCCTGTGCAGCCTGAAAAAATGCGAGCAGGCCTGTAAGCCGGGTTCTGTCTAGGGGCCGGAGCCCCCGAGACGGCCATTCATCTGGGACGCACGTCGCCGTGCGCCTCTAGCTTCCTACCCGGGAGCAGCGCGGGCCACGCCATTGCTCCCCTATTTGGAATTGCTCCAGGTGGGGTTTGACAAGCCGCCGTGTTGCCACGACGCTGGTGCGCTCTTACCGCACCATTTCAACCTTACCGGCCTTCCGAGGAAGACGTAGGCGGTGTGTTTTCTGTTCCACTTTCCGTCGGGTTGCCCCGCCTTCGCGTTACGAAGCACCTCGCCCTTTGGAGCCCGGACTTTCCTCCATATCCCCGAGGGGATACCGCGACCGTCCGGCCTGCTCGCGCCGTAGTATAGCGGACCCGGACACCCCGCCGCGAGGCCCTTGTACAATTCGCGAAAAGTGCGTTGCGCGTTTATTGTTTCCGTGCTATGCTGAAGCCCGTCTTCCGGCCAACCGGCAGGGCGTGTGACCGCGTTCAGGGCAGCGAGGATCCTATGGCAGCAACGACCTTTGCTATGGAAATGCAGTTTTCCGGCCTCGCCATCAGCGAGGGTGTGGTCTACGCCCAGGCGGTTGTCCTCCATCCTGTCACCCACCAGGCGGTACCTTGGTTCCGCATTTCGAAGAGCGGTGCCGACCGAGAAAAAGAGCGGGTGATCGTTGCCATGGCGGAAGCCGCCCGGCAGCTCGTCGATTTGATCGAAACGGTCGAATTGCGCGTCGGGCGGGCCCAGGCCAACATCTTCGTGGCGCAGCGCATGATGCTCGAAGACCCCACGCTCCACGTGGAAATCATGCAGGCCATTGATGAGGAGCACCTCAACGCCGAGGCCGCGATCGCCAAGTGCCTGGACCGCTATGAAAAGTTGCTCCAGGAAGTGGACAACGAATACATGAGCGAGCGCGCCTCGGATATTGGCGAGTTGCGGCGCCGCCTGCTCGATATCATGATCGCGGAGAACGGCCTCCCCGCGCGCTCGGAAAAGAGAAGCCTGTCGAACGATTTCCACATCATCGTCGCGGCCGATCTGACGCCGGGAGAAACGGTCAACCTCAATACGGAGAAGACGCTGGGCTTCATCACCGCCCACGGCGGCGCGGCTTCTCACGCCGCGATTCTGGCCCGCGCCATGGGCATCCCGTCGATCAGCGGCATCCAGCACATTCACAACCTGATCAACACCGGCGACTATATTCTGCTGGACGGCGACACGGGGGACATTTTCCTCAATCCGACGCCTGAAACCCTGTCTCTCTACCCCACGGCGCGTCGCGTGGCGCCACAACGGGTCCGCAAAGTCGAGCCGGTACCGGGCTTTCAAGTGCTGGCGAATATCGGGCTTACGGACGACCTGGACGTGCTGGCGCAGGTGGGCGCCGAGGGCATCGGACTCTATCGAACGGAATTTGAGATACTGGCTTCCGGCCGGCTGCTGGACGAGGAAACACAGTACATCCGCTATGCCACGGTGGTGGAAGCCATGACGGGAAAACCGGTCTATATGCGCCTGCTCGATCTCGGTGGAGACAAGGATGCGCCTTTCCTGTCGCTCACGCGGGAAGAAAACCCCTGCCTGGGCTTTCGCGGCGCGCGACTCCTTCTCGGCCGGCCGGACCTGCTCGTACCTCATGTTCGCGCCCTGGCCCGGGCCTCGTATCACGGCCCCATCCACGTGACCTATCCCATGATCGTGGACGTGGACCAGTTCCTGGTGTTGCGGGAACGCATCCGACATGCGATTGCGGACATCGAGGGACACAATCTGATCCACGGGGTCATGTTCGAGGTGCCTTCGGCGTGCCTGCTGGCCGATGAGCTGATGGAGGTTGCCGCCTTTGGCTCCATCGGCACCAACGATCTGATCCAGTATCTATTTGCAATTGATCGAAATAACGAGCAGGTCGCGGGCGACTACGACCCCGACAAGCCCGTGTTCTGGAAGCTTCTCGGCCAGATTGCGGCGGCCTCGCGGAAACACGGCAAGCCCCTGTCCGTCTGCGGCGAGATCGGCGGCCAGCCCCGCTACCTGCCCAAGCTGATCGAACTCGGGATTCGCTCGGTCTCGGTCAGTCCCCGCCAGATTGGCCTGGCCCGGGCCACGGCGCGCAAATACCTCTAGCGGGTCGGGTCAGATCCCGTCGAAAGGCTTGCCGTAGCGGCCGAGGGTGCGGGCACTGTCCTCCGTGAAGGGGAATCGCGCATTGGGGTATTTCAGAAACTCCACATGGCCGTCCAGGTAAAGTACATTCCCGCCACCGGGCACGTGGGAAAAATCGATGGTCTTCGTGCTCGCGTGATCCCACATGAGGGGAATCGTGCTGCTGGCCTTCGCACTCGCGCCTGGGTTGTTGATATCGGTAATCATGAAGCGTTCGATGCCGTCGCGCAGACGAAAAATCGTGTTTCCCCCGGATACCTGCGTGCCCGCGTAGGTCGCGGAGACGGTGAAGTCCGCCCGGCTCGCCTCGCCGTTGGTGGCCACGTTTCGCGCGGCCAGCTCGCCCCAGGGCGTACCGGCGTAAGCCGGTTCCTCGTGCCTTCCGTTGGGCCCCACCCCCAGCGTTCCCACCAGCGGCCCGATAATATTTCGGTCGTCCATGATCAGCCAGCCGGTGTAGTGGTAGGGTTCCTGGCCGATTTCCTCCGGTTCGATCACGCCATCTCCATCGCCCTTCCCCACGTCATAGCGCTCAAGCGGTCCGTTGGTCGCGCCCCAGGAGGGACACCAGATGGCGTTGTAGTCATTGATGTACTCCGGAAACATCTCAGGGCCGTTGAACATCATCTCGACACCGAGCGCCCCCGTGATCGTCACGATCTGGCGCGGAGGATACATGCCGCGCTCCTCCGAGGCGTACATGGCGAGGGAAAGGCCCATCTGCTTCAGGTTATTGGCGCAGGCCGTGCGCCGGGCCGCCTCCCGTGCGCGGGACAGGGCCGGCAACAGGATGGCGGCGAGAATGCCGATGATGGCGATCACCACCAGCAACTCGATCAGGGTGAATCCTCTTTTCACGGTTAGAAGAACTTCCTTCTGGACTGTCTTTCTGGTTGTGGATTAATTGAACTTCGAATAATCGGGCGCACGCTTCTCGGCGAAGGCCTGGAACGCTTCCGCGGCCTCGGGCGACATGAGGCGGGCGGTAAACTGCTCAAACTCCACGCGCATCACCTCGGCAACGGCGTCCCGATCCCGTCCGCGAATCAGGGCTTTGGACACACGCACGGCTTCGGGCGGCTGAGCCGCCAGTTGGCGTACGATTGCCATTGCGCCGTCCACCAGATCCGCAGACTCGAACTTTGCGTTGGCGAGCCCCATACTCACCGCCTCCGAGGCTGTGAATTCACGCCCCAGCAGCAGGAGCTCCGAGGCCTTCGCGGTACCTACGAGGCGGGGCAGCAGCAGGCTCGAAGCAGCCTCGGGACACAGCCCCAGATTGACGAAAGGCAGCTTCAGTCGGGCGCTGGAGCCCAAGTACACCAGGTCGCAATGGAGCAGCAGTGTGGTCCCCACGCCGATGGCCACGCCGTCCGCGATGGCAACCAGCGGCTTGGCAAAGGTGGCAATCGCCTTGAGAAACTGGCCCACGGAGGAGTCTTCACCCGTGGGTGGATGCTGCATGAAATCCATCAGATCATTGCCGCCGGTGAAGCAGGCGTCGGTGCCGCGAATCACCGCGACGCGCACCGCCGGATCCGCCTCGGCAGCGGCGAGGCCGTCCGCCAGCGCCTGGTACATGGCGGCGGTGAGCGCGTTTTTCTTTTCCGGCCGATTGAGCTGGAGCGTGGTGACGGCATCGACTGTGGTGATGAGGATATGATCGGTCATGGCGTGTTCCCTGGGGGATGGGTCGTATGGGTCATATGGTTTGTTAGTCCGTTAACAACCGTGCGATCACCGGTGCCAGCACGTCGGCCTGGCGGAGGAATCCGAGGTCCGTCGGATGAACCCCGTCCACCGTGGCGAGGCCGTCGGTGCCAAGCAGGTTGTCGCAGGGAACATACGTCAAGCCCGCAACGCCCTCGGCCACGAGCTGCTCATAGACTTTTTTCAGTTCCGCGTTCTTTGCCACATGTCCCGCGTCTCCATCAAAGAACCAACTGCTCTGGTAGATGATATTCTCCACCAGAACGATGGGGGTGTCGGGGTGTGCGGCGCGAAGGGTCTTCACCGTCGGAGCAACGCGCTCGGCCACCTGCTCCGGCGTCATGTTGGGGAGGCAATCCAGCACAAAGACGCTGGCGTCGATCTCCGCAATCAGCGTGGCCATCTCTGGCTCCATCTTGCCGTTGCCGGAAAAGCCCAGGTTGATGTGTTTTCGATCAAGGCGCTGGCCCACGATAGCCGGGTAGGCCATGCCGGGACGGGAAGCGCAGCCGCCATGGGTGATTGACGTGCCGTAAAAAAGGATGGGGCGCTCGTCCGCCCGCGCGGGGCCCTTGGCGAGGGTCGTGCCGGGCTTCACGCCGATTTCCAGCTTCTCCGTGCCGTTGTAGAGGGGCAGAAATATCATGTACTCGTGCATACCCGCCGGGGCACCGCCCACGAGCTTCGCAACGTTGTCCATCTGCTGGCTTGGGCGCCCCTGGGCCAGCCAGCGCCAGCGCGCGCCGTCCTTTGCGTAAAGATCAAGCCCACTGACGCCCGTGGCGGGCATGTGGGGCATGGCCAGATTCTCGCTCCGCACCGACCAGCGCGCGGAGATCTCCGGCGAGTCGCTTACAAAGCGAACCGCGAGCCCGGCGGAGTGGTGAGACAAGGACCAGACGGCGGGCGGCGCCAACTTCTCGGCCTTCGCGGGGAGGCGGTCATAGGCGTGGGCGTTCTCGGACCAGCCCTGGCCTTCGAGGCCCAGTTTCAGCGCATCAAACCACTGGATGTCCGCCGCGGGGTCTTTCACGGCGAAATTGGGATCCAGCTTCTCCACTTCCTTCGGGTCGGCGGCGAAAGCTGCCGAAGTGGCGAACAGGGCGGCGAGAAATGAGGCACTCATTCGGGTGCGAAAACCAATCATGGGGCAACTCTCCTTGGTGCGATGTTAATTCCGGCAGTGTAGGGGGCGGCCACCCTGGGAATCAATTTCACGTTTGCTAAAATAATGGGCCTGGCTCCATGACGAATTTTTGAAACGCCGCCGATAACATGTTCGGATACCACGGGTGCCACCCTCAAGCCTAGACGCGAAGCGGCGTAGCTTGTGGGTGATGGGACTACGATGCAAAGGCATCCACCCAATCTCCTCAAACTATCTCAAGCATTGGCCCGGGGCACGAAGAAAGCCGGAGAGTTTTTCCCATCAAGCGAGTCCCCTCACCCACAAGCTCCCGCGGCGGAGCCGCCCCGCTTGAAGGTGGCACCCGTGGAACCTGGTGTAAGTCCAAGTTCGCAGGCGCTGATCAATTCCCCTGTCCGCTGGATCTTCCCCATAACATCGGTCTACCATGGCGGCTTGGTTCTGAACTATCGGAAGGACAATATCGCATATGCTGCAACTGCTGGCTCCCCTCTTCTTCTTCGGCGCCACCGCCGCCGCGGGAGATATCCCCTACGAGTCCATTACCTTCACCAGCACCCTGGATAAAACGGAACAGCCCGCGCGATTCTATACTTCACCGGCGGAAGGCCCCCAGCCCCTGCTGGTGCAACTTCACACCTGGAGCTCGGACATCGACTCCTTCAACCCCGACGACTGGGTAACAGCGGCCCGGGCACAGAATTGGCACGTGGTGGTCCCCCACTTTCGCGGGGCGAACAAGAATCCCGAGGCCTGCGCTTCACCTGCAGCCCGACAGGACATCCTCGATTCAGTCCCGGCCGCGAAGGCGCGCGCCGACGTTGACCCTTCGCGCATCTATCTCTGCGGCGTATCGGGTGGCGGTCATATGGCCCTGGTGATGGCGGCCCACGCGCCCGATACCTGGACCGCGGTCTCGGCCTGGGTCGGCATCAGTGATCTGGCCGCCTGGCACGACGAAACGAAGGCTGCGGGCCGCAACTACTGGGAAGATGTGGTGGCTTCCTTGGGCGGCGCGCCCGGCAGCAGCGCGGCGGCCGATGAGCAGCTACGGCTCCGCTCGCCGCTCTTTTTCCTGGCGGCAGCGAAGGATTTACCCCTGGACATCAACACGGGAGTCCACGACGGTCATACGGGCTCCGTACCGATTCACCACAGCCTTGATGCCTTCAACGTGATCGCCGAAACCCTCGGCCTGCCCGGTGTGTCTCAATCCCGAATCAATGCCCTGTCCCAGGAGCGAGTCCCGGCAACGCCGCCCGTAGTGGACCCAAACTACGAGCGGGCGATCCATCTCCGCGCGGAGGCAGGGAAGGCCCGGATCACGATCTTCGAAGGGGGGCATGACTGGCTGCCGAATTCTGCCTGCCACTGGCTCGCCGGGCATGTGAAGGACAAGGACTGAATTTCATGTATAGACGCGTTGGCCTTTTCGGAACCTTGCTGTTGCACGTCGCATGCAATCTTTTTGTGATTTTCCCCGCCCCGTGCGCACCCGTCCGGCAAGATCTGGATGATCTGACTCGCGAGATGGCCGAATTTCGCCGCGCGCAGATCAAATCGGTCGCCTACGCGTTCGACTTTGCGCTGCGGGAGAAGGCCGAGACCTTTGACGGCACCGCGCGCCTGCAGGTGCAGCTCAATGACGCCAGCGCGCCCCTCAGTATCGATTTGAAGGTCCGGGAACTTCATTCCGTGACGGTGGGCGGAAAGGCCGTTCAGCAGCTTGTGACGCGTGACGGCAGCTTCGACATCCCCGCGGAGCATTTGTCCTTGGAGCCGCTGGAGATTGTCGTCACCTATACAGGCGACTATTCAAAGTCTGGCGAGGGCCTGTGCTATTTCATCGATCCCGTCGATGACAAGGAGTATCTTTACACCAATCTTGAGCCCTACGGCGCCCATCTGGTTGTCCCCTGCTTCGATCAGCCGGACATTAAGGCCACTTTCACGATGACCGTCGACGCTCCGAAAACTTGGGTGGTCATCGGCAACATGCCCGTGGCCTCGCAGTCGACGACCGGGGTTTCGCAACAGGTGACCTTCAAGCCCACGCCGCCGCTGAGTACCTATCTTTTCTTCCTGGGGGCGGGCGGCTACCAGGCGTGGCACGATGAACACCATGGACTACCCCTCGCGCTGTACACGCGCGCCTCACTGGCGAAGCACTTCGATCCGGAGCGGCTCTTTGTCGAAACCAAAGCCGGTTTGGACTACTTCAACGAATTCTTCAAGCTCCCCTATCCCTTCGAGAAGTACGACCATGTTTTTGCGCCCGAACTGAACCCCGGCGCCATGGAAAATCCCGGCGCGGTCACCATGAACGAATACATGATCTTTCGCGGCGCGGTGACCACTGAGAACTACCGCGATCGCAACAACACCCTCCTCCATGAAATGGCCCACATGTGGTTCGGCGATCTCGTGACCATGGCGTGGTGGAACGACCTGTGGCTCAACGAGAGCTTCGCCACCTTCTCGGCTTTCCTGGCCCAGGATACGATGACGAAGGACCCGGCAATCTGGCAGGACTTCTATGGAATGAAAGGCTGGGCCTACTACCAAGACCAGCTCAGCACCACCCATCCCATCGAGACGGACGTTCCCTCGGCGCGTCTCGCCATGGACAACTTCGACGGCATCACGTACGCCAAGGGAGCCGCGGCCCTGAAGCAGCTATGGTTCCTGGTGGGCCCGGAGGCCTATGCAGCGGGGGTAGCCTCTTATTTCAAGGACTTCGCCTGGCAGAACGCCACACGGTCACAGTTCATGGACGCCATCGCCCGGTCGTCCGGCGCGGACCTCCAGGCTTGGACTGAGGCCTGGCTCAAGACCGAGGGGCTCGCGCAGATGGCGGTCAACCTGGACTGCGGCGATGGAACGATCGCTTCGTTCTCCGTCGCGCATACGTCGGTGAACGCACCCCGGCTCTCGCCCCACAAGACGCAAGCCGCGCTCTTCCATATGAATCCCGAGGGCAAGCTCGAACGGAGTAAGGTGATTCCCATTGTCTATGCCGATGCCCAAACGGAAGTGCCCGGCCTCGTGGGCCTACCCTGTCCGGATTTTGTATACCCCAACTACGGGGACATGGACTATGGGCTTTTCTTCCTCGATCCCCACTCCTACGCTACCATTGTGAAGCAGCTTCCCGCGCTGGAGGACCCCTTTCTGCGCAGAATGGTCTGGGGAACCCTGCACACCATGGTGCGCCACGAACGACTCCGCGCGTCGGAGTTCATGGAACTGATTCTGGCCAACCTGCCCGCCGAAACGGATCAGGGCGTGCTGGAGTACCTCCTCGGCGGGCGAATGATCAGCGAGAGCCTGTTTCAACTCGTGGCCCCCGAGCGGCGCGAAGAATTTGCCACGCGTCTCCTGGGGGTCCTTGTCGAAGGACGCGGCAAGGCGGCGGGCGGCTCCGATGCCTGGCTGCTCTGGCATGATTCCATGGTGAGCCTTTCCTGCACCACCGATGCGATCGGCCTCCTCCGCCCCATGCTGGATGGAGACACCCTGGACCAGCCCCGCCGGTGGAACATCGTGGGCAAACTGGCCGTGCTGGGCGTGAAGGACACGGAGGCGCTGGTGGAGGCCGAACTCAAGCGCGACCCCACCGATCAGGGCAAGCGCTCCGCTTTCGCGATTCGCGGCGCAATCCCCACAGCCGA
Source organism: Candidatus Hydrogenedentales bacterium (assembly GCA_942492815.1). Classification (GTDB taxonomy): domain Bacteria; phylum Hydrogenedentota; class Hydrogenedentia; order Hydrogenedentales; family JAEUWI01; genus JAEUWI01. The sequence goes on from OW818658.1 coordinate 3,756,567, forward strand.
GGCCAAGGTGGACCAGTGGGAACGCCTCGCCGACCCCGAGCTTTCCCTCAGCCTGCAACGGGCGGGGTCCGGGTCGTTCCACAGTGCCTTGCACCCTGAACTCTCCGAGCCCTACGTGGAAAAGTGGTTCGAAAGGGTTCGCGTGATCGATTGGAATGCCGAGCAGCATCGGATTGGCGTGTGGTTCGACAATCTGTTTCCCCCGATTTATACGCCCGAGTTCCTGGAGCGGAGCAAGCGCGAGCTTGCGGCCACCAAACTGCCACCGCGCGCCCACCGCGCCTGGCAAGAGACCAACGATCAGATCGAGCGCATAATCGCCATCCGCGCCTACGACCAAAGGAGCCCTGATTCCCCATGAAAATACATCACTGGACGCTCGCCCTCATCTGCGCCGGATTGTGCAGTTTCCGCGTGATAGCGGCAAGCCCCGAATCACCAGGCCCCTACCCTGTGGGTGTCACCACGATTCAGATGCAGGACGAGTCCCGCATGGACCCGGTGCTGAATGCCCCCCGCCCGCTCCTGGTGGAAATCTGGTACCCCGCCGCCGATTCAGCCCGCGGTGGCACGCCCGCGAAGTTCACCGATTTCTTCATGGGCGGGAAAGACATTCAGATGAACACCATTCTGACGATTGCCTTCCGCTTCAACATCACGGAGATCGACAAGCGCTTCAAAACACTTGCGGTGCGGGATAGCGAAATCGCGGAGGGTACGTTCCCCCTGCTGATCTTCTCCCATGGCAATGGGGGCATGCGCTCCCAGAGCACCTTCTGGTGCGATCACATGGCCAGTCAAGGCTACATTGTTGTCGCCCCCGATCACACCCGCAATGCCTGCGCGACGTCTTTCGAGGGCAAGGTGATCCCCTATGACAACGAAGGACGAGCGCAGGCCGCGCTGGATCGCCCGAAAGACGTGAGCTTTCTGATCGACCAGCTCGGCAAACTGAATGAGGACGCCAAGTCGCAGTTCTTCAGCAAGGTCGATCTCGAAAACATCGGCGTCGCGGGTCACTCCTTTGGCGGGTTTACAGCGATGGCGGCGGTGGCGCAGGATCCGCGCATCGACGCCATTGCCCCGATGGCGGGCGTGGTGCCCGAGTCTATAACGGCGTCTCCCCGGCCGCTGCTCCTTTTCGTCGCCACGGAGGACGACACCATCGGCGAGAAAGGCAACGCCGGGGCCCGGGCCTACTTCGACGCGACTGCCGCGCCAAAGTACCTTGTCGAGTTCAAGGATGGCGGCCACTACACCTTCTCCGACATGGACCAGATCAATCCGAAGTGGGGCGACGGCGCCGGATCGGGAACGCGCATCACCGATGGCCAGCCGCTGGAGTACGTTTCCATGGAGAAAGCCCATGCGCTCACCAATGGCTACAGTACGGCTTTCTTCGACAAGTTTCTGAAGGGAGAGTCCGCCTCGGATGACTACCTGAACACGAACCAGCTCGATAAATCCATCATCTACAGGACGAAATAGGGCTGATTTCCCCCGGAATTTTGCGCGCTCGAATCCCGGAACCCGACCCGCTATACTACGGGTCTATCAGGTCACCGCGATGGAAGTTTGCACAGTTCGAAGGAACACGCAGGGCTGGACGGATATGAGCTTGTGTGAATCAAACGGTGGGAGCCGATGCAATGGTCAGACCGCTTGGTCTTGAGATGGGGTGCGTGCTGGAACTCCTGAATGGCTGCGTTTTTTGCATCGATCAGGGAGGCTATGTCACGTACTTCCATGACGACCATCCCCTTCCGCTTCTTGGGGAGCGCACGGTTCAGGATAGGACGCCCTTGAACGATATCGTCCCCGTGGATTGGCTGAAACCGCTGGAAGCGTTGATCGCGGGCACCCTCCGGACGCGTGGAAAGCAGACGGCGCAATTTTCGGGTTCCGGGACTGGAAACGGACGGGATATTGCAGCCAGTGCGGCACCGTTGAGCGGCCAGACCGTGATTGTCCTGCGGGCCGATCCGACGCCCGCGCCGGATGCCATCGACGCGCCGCCCCAATCGGAGGAAATGGTGCCCGCATCCGTGGCCCGCGCCATGGCAATCGCCGCGGAACAGGCCAGCGAGGCCAAGAGCCGGTTTCTGGCCAATATGAGCCACGAGATACGCACGCCCATGAACGGGTTCATCGGCATGCTCGAAATGCTCCGCGAAACCCCGCTGACGGCGGAGCAGGAGGAGTTTGCCGACATCATGTGGACCTCGGCCGAGGCCCTCATGGTGATCATCAACGATATCCTCGACTTCTCCAAGATGGAAGCCGGACGCCTCGACTTGGAATACATCGACTTTGATCTACGTACCTGTGTCGAGAGCGCCGTGGAGTTAATGAGTTTTCGCGCCATCGAAAAGGGGCTCAATCTGGCCGTGGTCGTGAGTCCGGAACTTCCCCCTATGGTCAACGGGGACCCGGGACGCATCCGGCAGGTGCTGCTCAACCTCTTGAACAATGCGATCAAGTTTACCCACGAAGGCGAGGTGGCCGTACATCTCGATCTGGAAGCACGAACCGAGTCGGGCTATACCCTGCGCTTCACCGTGAGCGACACCGGTATCGGGGTACCGGAAGCACTGGTTGACTATCTGTTTCAACCTTTCACCCAGGCCGATGCCTCCACGACGCGAATATTTGGTGGCACCGGACTCGGCCTCTCCATATGCCGGCAACTCGTCATCGCGATGCACGGCGCCATCCAGGCGGAGAATGGTCCCAATGGCGGCGCACGCTTCACCTTCACGGTCCAAGTTCAGGAAGCCAGGAAAAGCGAGGGCGAGTCCGGTCTGGACATTGTGATGACCCCGGAGGACGTCCGGGTTCTCATCGTCGACGACAATCGGGCAAACCGGCTCATGTTTCGCGGTTTGTTGGAGCGATGGGGATACCAGACCGCGGAAGCGGAGTCGGGACCGGCAGCCCTTGAGACGCTGAACGCCGCGTCGAGCGCGGGAAATCCTTTCCACATCGCGCTGGTCGATTTCCACATGCCCGAAATGGACGGTGCCGTTCTGGGGAAGCGGGTGCGCGCTAATCCCGCACTCCGTTCACTGGCCCTCGTCATGATTCCCTCCGCCCCCCAGAAAGGGGATGCGCAGCGGCTCCGGAACGCGGGTTTCGACGGCTACCTGCCCAAGCCCATGAAGCGTGACGAACTCATCGGCTGTATCGAGGCCCTGCTCCGGCGATCGGCGACCAGCCGCGAGCGGCACGACGGCCTGGTAACGAAATACACCATCGCCGAGACCATGCGGAATGGGGGATGCATTCTTGTGGTTGAGGACAATCCCGTAAGCCAGAAAGTGGCGCGCCGGATGCTCGACCGGCTGGGATTACGTTGTGACATGGCGGCCTCCGGCGCGGCGGCCCTCGCCCGGATCAGCCAGAAGTCCTACGATCTCATTCTTATGGACCTCAATCTTCCCGACATGAGCGGCATCGATTTGACCCGGCAGATTCGCGCCCAGGAAGGCGAAGTGATGCACGTACCCATCGTTGCCATGACCGCCGACGCCATGGCGGGCACCCGGGAACGCTGTCTGGAAGCGGGCATGGACGACTACCTTTCACTTCCGGTAACGCTATCAGGCCTGCGAGCGATTGTGGCCGCTCAACTCCCCATGGCCAGAGACCGCATGCGGCTGCTGAACGAAGGGGCCTCCGCCCCGACCGCCGGTCTGTGATCTCACCCCGCTGATCGGGAGCGATGGAGCGATGCCCGTTCCACGGTGCCGCCGAAGGACTCCAGCGACTGCACGATGAATAGCCCCTCGGCGTTCGCATACTCATCGCCGGTTTCGAGGTCGTAGATGCGACCAGCGGTGTAGACCTTCGCACGCTCGACGCGGGTAATCCGGCAGGTAACGCCATGGACCTTGCCCAGGGGAAGGCGCTGGCGAAAGTTCACCGTAATCGTGGCCGCAACGACGGGGTATCCGCCGTGCCAGGCCGCGAACCCCATGCCCTCGTCCAATACCGCCGCCATACTCCCGCCATGGGCGTGCCCCGGAGGCCCCTCCGCGCCGGGTCCCCACCAGGCAAGGGCGTTGAGTATCGAAGCTTCGCCGGAAGAATAGTATTGGACGATGAGGCGGTCCCCGGAGGTCTCCCCCGAAACAAAGGAGCGACCTTCCCCCAGTGCGCGAGGGAATTCCACCGGGACCCAACCTGAGGGAGGAATAAAGACGGGCTCAACCATAGCCACACTATACCACGAATCTGAATCCTTGCCGGTTCCGCATGGTGGTCGCCCCGGGTGACCGCCAGTAAGGACGGGCCTCAAAAGAGAGCGAGTTGCTCCCCGCCGGCGGGTCGAAACCCGTCCGTCCGCAGGGGCATCCGACCGTCGTCGAAGCCCAGGCGTTTATGAAGTAGATTGAACAGGTGGGCCACCTGATCGGCATGAAATCCTGTGCCCCGCATGCGCTCGCCAAAGGCGGACTGGTACAGGGCTCCGCCGCGCATGGAACGCAGGCGACTCAGCACCTTCTCCTTCCGGTCGGGATAGTGCTGTTCCAACCAGGCCTCGAAGAGCGGCGCGACGGCATGGGGCAGGCGAAGCATGACGTAGCCCGCGTGGCGGGCACCCGCGTCATAGGCGGCCGAAAGCAGCGCGGGAATCTCGTGGTCCGTCAAACCCGGTATAACCGGGGCCACCAGAACCCCCACAGGAACGCCCGCCGAGCGGAGTGCCTGAATGGCCTCCAGGCGTTGCTGGGGCGAGGAACTCCGCGGCTCCAATATGCGATTGAGGCGCAGGTCCAGGGTGGTCAGCGAAAGGAGCACCCCCGCGCAGCCCTTCTCCGCCATGGTAGCGAGAATATCGATATCCCGCGTCACCAGACGATTCTTTGTCACGACAACGACCGGATTGCGGTACTTCCAGAGCACCTCCAGGCAGCCGCGAGTCAGCCGCTTATCCCGCTCGACAGGCTGGTAGGGATCCGTTACGCCGCTCATGGCAATCACCTCTGGCTTCCAGGATTTCTTCGCCAGGGCCTCGTCCAGCAGGGCCGCCGCGCGGGGCTTGTAGAAGATTTGCGTCTCGAAATCAAGGCCCGCCGAGTAGCCCATGTATTCGTGGGTCGGACGGGCGTAGCAATACACGCAGCCGTGTTCACAGCCGCGGTAGGGATTCACGCTGAAATCAAAGCCAACATCGGGGCTGTCGTTCTGGCAGAGGATGCTCTTGGCACTGTCCTCGCGATAAACGGTGGGAACCCGTGTCGGCCCGGCGGGTTGATCCTCCCCCTCGTACACGAGGCTTCGATCCTCGAAGCGGTTCTCGGTATTCCACCAGGTTCCACGTCCGGGAATGGTTTCATCTTCGATCAGTCGCAATGTCATGGCTGTTCACCTCGTAAACAGCCTAGCACATACTGAATATTTATTCAAGTGCTTTGCCGGGCGCTAAAAGGGAAACCGCATCAGCACCCGCTGGATTACCTGCAACAATTCGTTCATGCGGTAGGGCTTTTTCAGGAATCCATCCATCTGAAGGTCCGCGTACCGGGTCCGCGCCTCGACATCCGCATAGCCACTGCACAGCACGATGGGCATGTCCCGGCGTATGGCGCGGATGGCGGCCGCGACCTCGTAGCCGTTCTTCCGGGGCATCGTCATGTCCAGCAGCACCAGCGAAAGCGTGTCGCAATGCTCGCGGAATGCGGCGATGGCTTCATCCCCGTCCGACGCCGTGAGCACCACATACCCGTGCTGCTCGAGGATGAGCTGGCCCAGCACCCGCACCATTTCTTCATCGTCGGCGAGAAGTATCCGGGTGTTGTCGTCGCCATCGCCGACCAGGCGATCCTCGTCGTCCATCTCGATTTCCGCAGCGACCACCGGGTTCAAGAGCGGCAGGTGAATGCGGAATGCCGTACCCTGTCCGGGAATACTGAGTACGCGCACACCGCCCTTGTGCGCGCGCACGATCCCCATTACGGCCGCGAGGCCCAGCCCGCGACCGGCGAATTTTGTGGTGAAGAAGGGATCGAATATCTTGTCCAGCGCTTCTTCTTCCAGTCCCGAGCCGGTGTCTTTCACTTCCAGATACACGTAGCGTCCGGGGGCAAGATGCTCGTCGAGATACAGCGAGGCCAGGTAGGCATCGTCCGCGTCGACCATGCCCGTCTCAATCCGGATATCCCCGTTCTTCTCGCCGAGGGCATCCGAAGCGTTGGTCACGAGATTCATAACGACCTGCTGCAACTGGGCCGCGTCTCCCGCCACTTCGGGGAGCTCGGTCGCGAGGGCATACTCCAGTTTTGCTTTCTTGGACACAGATGAGCGTAGCAGATACTGCATGCCCTCGATGAGGAGGGAAAGGTCCACCGCGTCGGCCACGAAGGTGCCGCCGCCGGAATAGGCCAGCATCTGGGCCACCAGATCGGAGGCCCGCTGGGCCGCCTTCTGGATCTCCATGTTGCAGTGGCCGATGAGCTGTCTCCCCCCCACCTCGGCCGCGATAATGTCGGAATTACCCACGATGACGGCGAGCAGATTGTTGAAGTCGTGGGCGATGCCACTGGCGAGCACACCGAGGCTCTCCAGTTTCTGCATGTGGCGCACATGCTCTTCCATCCGCGCTTTGTCGTCTTCCAGGACCTTGCGCCGCTCCATTTCCTCAAGGGCGGTCTGGTGCATGGTCCGGTAGTCCTGCACGCGCCGGGTCAGCTCGGTGACATCTTCCACGGTGATGAGGGCATGCCAGGCTTCGGCGGTCGCCTCGGGCCCATCGCCGACGGGGACGGCCATCACGGTCGTCTGTTGGACCCGCATCTTGCCCCCGGCCAGTTCGGCTGGAAACAGGTGCTTGTGCAACTGAGAAGAAAAAACCGTCGGCGGTCCGCCCTGGAACACGGTGTCGATACGACTCCGATAGCGGGCCTCGCCCAAGTGGGGAAAATAGTGGGTAATGGCGCGGCCCAGAATGTCCTGCGCACGGATGCCGGTCCAGAACGACATGCACTCATTCCAGAAAACCACCGAGTAATCGCTGCTCAGCACGCAGACACCAACCGGCACATGGTTCAACAGCAAAAAACGACTCGACTCTCCGTGCTTCCGATGCTGTTTGTCACTCATGGGGCGTCAGAGCTCCAAGTGCCTCCAGCAATTCATCCAGCGCGCCTACTTCAAACAACAACAGTAAATCCCCTTCAATCTGGTAACGTTCAAGTGTAAAGCGGGTCCGCGCCAACAGCACGGTATAGCCCTTGCCCCGGTCCGGCGTACAGAGGAGGCTGTCCGCCCGCTCTTCGAGGTACGTCGGAACCGAATAGACGAAATGCTGGCCCAGCAGGCTACTGATGGTCCCAAGCACGCCATTGATCACCATGTTTCCGACTTCGCTTAGGGTCCCCGCCTGAATCAGATCAAAATCATCGGAATCCAGCGCCTCTCCGGTGAGCATGGTGACCAGTTTCGAGGCGCCGGTGGTCGGGAACAATAACTGGGCCTTGCCCGAACAGCTACCCTGGTAACCCAACTGGACCGCGGAAAGGCGATCGGGGGTCATGCCACGAAGTTCCTCGAGGTACTCGTCCAACTCCAGAATTCGGATGTGGGGGGCCTGCAGCGACACATGAGACTCGAGCATGGTATTGAGCACCCCGGCTCCCCGGCCCATGCCGATATTGATCACCTCGGTGAGGGCATCGATCTGCTTGTCACTCAGCTTCATTCACCACTCCAGCAGCCCATTCCAGGATTTGGCTGTGCGCCGCGTATCGCGCGATTTCTTCACCGGGCCCGCGCCATACTTATTGCACCTTGGAAATCTGGCACATCTTTCACCAATCTGCACTGATCGGGAACCCTTCCCGAGCGCCCATCCCGCATCCCAAGTATACGCAAACAGCGATGAAACCACAACGGCCCTGCGCTTCGCAGGCTTGCATCGGCGGCATCCCGCTTGCTTTAATCGCTTCACTATCGCGCTTCCCCCCAAACTTCCTGGAGCAACTTTCCCACCATGGCACAACTCCATACCTCGATGCTCAAGATGTTTATCCTACTCGTGCTCTCGAGCGTTTCCGCTTCGGGGGCCCGCTGCGCGGAAGGAGACCGGCTCGCCACGCTGAAACCCGGCCACCCCAGACTCCTAATGGACAACGCCCAACTGGAAACACTTCGCGGACAGACCGAATCGGACCCGACATTCCAGCGCATGTGGGCCCAGGTTCAGGACCAGGCGTTGACGTATCGGGAAGCCCCGGCCCTCAAGCACGAACTAAAAGGCCCCCGTCTTCTGGCCGTCAGTCGAGAATGCCTGGACCGTGTCTATGCTCTGGCCTTCGCGTGGCGCTGGACCCGCGACGCCGCCTTTGCCGAGGCGGCCATCGCCAACCTCAAGACGGTATGCGCTTTCCCCGACTGGAATCCGTCCCATTTCCTCGACGTGGCCGAAATGACCCACGCCGTGGGCATCGGCTACGACTGGCTCTACGACGCGATGGACGAGGCCACCCGGCTTGAGATCAAGGCCGGCCTCCTCCGCCATGGCCTTGAGGCGGGCGTAAAGGCCTACACCAGCGATGCCTGGTGGGCAACCTCCGAATTCAACTGGAATCAGGTGTGCAACAGCGGACTTCTCATCGGAGCGCTGGCCGTCGCCGAATCGGATCCAGCATACGCCGAATCCATCCTCCCGCGCGCCGTGGAATCTCTGCCCATCGCCCTCGCATCGTATAACCCGGAGGGCGTCTGGAGTGAAGGTCCAGCGTACTGGCACTACGCCACACGCTATACCGCCTACGGACTCGCCGCGCTCAACTCCGCGCTAGGCACCGACTTTGGCCTGGGCGATCAGCCCGGACTTCGGTCAACGGCCTGGTTCCCCCTCCTGACGACCGGGCCGACCGGCCTTCTCCTGAATTTCGCCGATTGCGGCGAGAACAGTTCGCGCAAGCCAATGCCGACCCTGTTCTGGCTGGCAAAGACCTACGACCTGCCCGCCGTGGCGGCGCTGGAACACGCGCTGCTCGAACAGAATCCCGCCGACGCCCTGCACCTGATCTGGTACGTCGCGAAGCCGACGGGGGATTCCGCCACTCCACCCCTTGACCGGGTCTTCCAGGGAAGCGTGCCCGTGGCGGTAACGCGAAGTGGGTGGAATGATCCCGATGCGCTGTTTGTCGGGGTCAAAGGCGGCTACAACCAAGTCAACCACGGCCATCTCGACCTGGGCAACTTCGAACTGGACGCTCTGGGCGTACGCTGGGCGCGGGATCTCGGCTCGGACGACTACAACCTTCCAGGTTACTTCGATCGGAAGCCCGGCGGCCAGCGATGGCTCTACTACCGGAATGTTTCCCAGAGTCATAACGTCCCGCTGATCGATGACCAGGGTCAGGATCCGTCCGGAAAAGCTGCGATTACCCGGACCGGTTCCAGCGACGACGGCGCCTTCGCCATCGTCGATCTCAGCGGTGCCTATCCCGCGCAGGCCAACACCGTCACGCGCGGCGTCGCCTCCATCGCCCATCGCAAAGCCCTGCTCGTGCAGGATGAGTTCTCGTTGAAAACACCCGTATCGATCACGTGGGGCATGACGACGGACGCGGTGATCACCATCACAGAACCAAGGGACGCCACACTGGTTCAGAACGGAAAACGCCTCCATGCCCGGATCCTGTCGCCGGAGAACGGCGTCTTCACAACGCAGTCCGCGGAGCAGGCCGAACCGCAGCGAACGAACAAGGGCGTAAGCCGATTGGTCGCCACGGTTCCTCCGGGCGATGAATCCGTTACCGTATCGATAGTGCTGCGTCCCGAATGGCCAGGCGAAGATGCGGTTCCGATTCCCGACGTGCGGCCGCTGGAACAGTGGGGGGAAATTTGGAAATAGCAACCTTCCGAGGGATGCGCGTGGCGCAACGAATCGAAGTGGCCCGTACACATCCGCACTCCCAGTGGGCGAAACTGTGGGAAGCTCCACGCTTAACAACTGGACAAGGGATCCCGATACCATGCCCCACGACCGCATCGAAATTATCGAAGGCGACTTAACCCTCCAACGCGTCGATGCCATCGTCAACGCCGCGAATGAAAGCCTGCTCGGCGGGGGCGGTGTCGACGGGGCGATTCACCGCGCGGGCGGCCCTGCTATCCTGGAAGCTTGTCGCAAGCTTCATGGCTGCAAGACCGGCGACGCCAAGATCACCACGGGCGGCAATCTGCCCGCGAAACACGTCATTCACACGGTGGGCCCGATCTATCGCGGTGGCCGGCATGGCGAGCCCGAACTGCTCGCCCGTTGCCACCACCGCAGCCTCGAAGTCGCGATCGAAAACCATCTTAAGTCCGTCGCCTTCCCCGCCATCAGTTGCGGGGTCTATGGCTATCCGATACCCGAGGCGGCGACGATTGCCGTGGGCACCGTCGCGACCTATCTGGATGCCCACGCGGAAATCGAGCTCGTCCGTTTTGTTCTCTTCGGCAGCGCCACCCACCAGGCCTTCCTTCAGGCGCACGACAGGCTTTGACTGCTCCTTCGCGGTATCGGGTGAAGCATCAGACGGCATGCGCCCCATCAACGTGCGCTATGATCGGCCTCGACGGCTCTGGTAGCCCGAGTGGGTGCCGCCCCACCCTCCCAGGTCGAAAACCACGCCCACAATGACGAGCACCAGGCCGAGACCATGCACGGCGCCCACTTCATTCATGGCGATGGCGTAGGCAAGGGTGGTGTAGGGCATGACGAAGAATCCTGCCAGGGGCACAATTGTGGAATCGAAAGCCTGCGCACCGTAGCCCGAGAGCCATACGAGCACCAGAACAATCCGGGGGAAGAAGGCTCCGATCAAAATCAACAGGCAAGGCATGGCACAATCTCCTAGCGCTGAACAATGATGAGTACGCCGGCGACCAGCGCCAGCACGGACATGATCACCGCCAGACCGGCAAAGGTCAGGTGTATCAGACCGATCAAGCCCGTGGCAATCAGCCAGACGGCGGCCAGTTTCAAACCAAGATTCGGGGGTAACTTTCTGGACATGAGACTATCCTCCTGCGTTCAGCGGCGCGGCAACCGATCCAATTACCCGTTTCGCGCCTTCGGTATTCAAAGTGCAACCGTCGTGCCAATCGGCCTAAGTCGTTACACGACGTGACTACGGACATTGTCGCCATGGCGAATCACGCAACTTCAAGGCGAAAACGGCGCGATCATATAGTTTGGAAACAGTGTCCGCCTCCATAGGATACATCCTCGGGGAGAATGACTTGATGTTACGCCTCGAATGGCGTAGAGTGAAAACAATTCCCGCAACTTGTTTCCGGATGCGACCCCCAACCCTCGGAGGATGTCCGCCATGCGCTCGATCGACCGCCGCACTTTCATGAAAACTTCGGCCGGGGCTTTCGCCGCCTCGTTGATGTATTCCGGCGCCAGCCGCGCCGAAGTGAAAGCCCTCACCGCCACCACGGCCCGAACCCTGGGCAAGACCGGCATCACCACGACGCTCCTCGGCATGGGCACCGGTACCGTCTCTTGGAACAAGGACTCCGCGCAAATCCGCGCGGGCAAAGATGTTTTCGTCGATACCCTTATTCATGCGCATGAACAGGGCATTCGCTATTTTGACCTGGCGGACATGTACGGATCCCATCCCTATATGGCCGAAGCGAAAAAGAAAGCCGGCATGAAGCGCGACGAGTTAACGCTGCTGACGAAGACCACCAGCAAGACCGCCGAAGAGACCCAGGCCGACGTGGAGCGCTTTCTCAAGGAGGCGGAAACGGACTACCTCGATATCGTGCTGCTTCATTGCATGACCGAGGGCAATTGGAACCAGACCCTCGCTCCCTGTATGGAGATCTTGTCGAAGGCCAAGGAGAAAGGCCAAATCCGCGCCCTCGGCGTCTCCTGCCACAACCTCGACGCCATGAAAACCGCAGCCTCCCTCGATTGGGTCGATGTCATGCTCAATCGCATCAACCCCTATGGCGTGAAGATGGACGGCACCCCCGAAGAGGTCACCGCCGTGCTCAAGACCGCCCACGACAACGGCAAGGGCATGATCGGCATGAAGATTCTCGGCGAAGGCCAGATTGCCGACAAGATCGACAGCAGCCTCAGCTTCGTCATGGGACTCGGCTGCATCGACGCCTTCAATATCGGCTTCCTGAACAAGGGCGAGGTGGACGACACCATCAAGCGCGTTGCGATGGCAAGCTGAGCGTCGGAGCATACCGTTCAGCCTTCTACCTTGGCCGGGCATCCCCACACGATCCGCGGCAGATTGACGGGAAGCGGCTTCCGTTTGTTTTGTTGGGAAGGGCGCAATGCACGACGTGGCAGCCGCCCTCGTGTCCAACCTCCTTCGTGCCACGTGGGGGTTCCCGGGGTTCTGTTCGCGATTGTTCACATCTCCGTAGAAATTCTCTCCGTCGGGCCGGTGTCAATTCCCTGACACGTCCATCCCCTGTATTTGCAGTATATTCTTGACGCTTACACCCGACTCGCGACAAAAACTGGCAAAATTCCGGCACTACCAAATTCGAGAATTACGCCCTTATTTCAGTTTTCACCACTTGACATGGGGTATTTTCCCCATATGATTAGTGCGGATGACGACACAAGAAATCCAAGGGGGGGGCACAACATCTGCATCGGGTCGAGGGAACCGGCTCAGGGAGGAAAACCATGGCGTTACTGGATGAGTATAGTGTAGGCGACGATGGTGGTTGGACCGATCTGGAAGCCGCGCACCTTTGGCGGCGTGCGGCCTTCGGTGCCACGGCGGACGAGTTGGAGGAAGCCGTTGGTGATGGCACGCAGGATGCCCTCTACGCCGCCGTGGACCGCCTGCTTGATGTGCTCCCTGAAGACCCTAACCTGGACGCGCCTTCGGGACCCGGGCGCTGGGGCGGGCCGATCGCGGGCCTCCCCGACCGTGCGGAGGGCGAGGAGGAGCCTCCGGCGGAAGCCGAGGTGAAGTCCCCGCGCTATGATCGCCACCTGGAAGCCCACCTCTTCTATCGCATGTTCTACACGACCCAGCCCTTCCAGGAGCAGTTCAATCTCTTCCTGCACGATCACTTCGTATCGGAATTCGAGAAGGTTCGTCAGGTCATCGGCGACTACCAGCCCAGTATCGATTCCTACCAGGCTACCTGCGACTTACTGCTTGAGCAAAACCGGCTACTTCGCCAGATCGGCCTGGACGATTTCCGCGAGACGCTCATTCAGATTTCCCGCAACGCGGCGATGTTGATTTATCTAGATAACTGGCTCAATGGTGTGGGCGAAGGCCGGGCCCAGGAAAACTACGCCCGCGAAATCATGGAGCTTTTCTCCATGGGCGTGGACAACTACAGCGAGGAAGACGTTCGCGAGATCGCCAAATGCCTGACCGGGGAAACCCTGGACGGCATTCGTGACGACGGCTCGCCCGACGCTTTCGACTATCGATTCCGCGCGGGCAACCATGCCGCAGGAGACAAAAACGTTTTCGGCCTCACGGTCACCGAGGACACCAACGGTGGCGAGTTGATCCAGGTTATCGATCTTATCCTGGCCCGCGTCAGTGTCAACCCCAACGTCAGCGGCCTCTCCGCCCCCTACAACGACCTCCCCGCCGCTGCGGTTTACCTGTCCTGGAAGATCCTTCGCTGGTTTCTGAACCAGAATGTCACCCTAGATCCCCCGGATCCCGTCGTGCTCGAACTGGCCGACTACCTACGCGGCAGCGATGGCGCACCCTACCCCCAACGCCGCTACCCCTATGACCTCCGCGCGTGCATGCGCCGCCTCTTTCTCTCGAAGCACTTCTACAACCCCGACAACTTCTTCACCATCACCAAGACCCCGGCGGATTTCTGCGTGGCGGGCCTGCGCCTGTCCCAGGCCGCCGTCGGCATCGCCCCGGAAAATTTCGACTACGAGCGGGGCTTCTGGTGGGACGCGCCCATCGACCGCATGCGCAACATGGGCATGACCCTGTTCAGCCCGCCCAACGTCTCGGGCTGGCGCCATGGACGCCCTTGGATCAACGCGGAGTACCTCCTCAACCGCTACCAGTTTCTCGAACGCACCACGTCGCGCTTCGTCACCGAGGAAGCCATCGACAACCTCACGGTCATCAACGGCGGTGTGCTGGACCCCGATAATTATGAAGGTCTCCGGGACTACTTCCTCAAGGCCATCCTCCAGGACGATATCGACGTGTGGGCACCCGGCGCGAAAGAGGGCATGATTACCTTCCTCAACGAGCAGGCCGCCGAATCGGACTGGCCCCCCGACCGCTTCCGGCGCCAGGTGCGCGGGCTCATCTTCCTCATGATGTCCCTCCCCATGTGGCAGATGAAATAACCCCCAACCGGAAAGTCGCGCCCCAGCACGCAACAAAGGGAGAACCCGATCCATGAAACTTTCACGACGTGATTTTATGAAGGCCAGCCTCGGCAGTCTGGCCTATATCAGCGCAACCGCCACCGTACCCGTATGGGTCGCGAAGTCCGCCCACGGCCTCGGCGCGGGCGAGTTCGAGGACCGCATCCTCGTGCTGCTCCAGATGGGCGGCGGCAACGACGGGCTCAACATGGTTATCCCCTACCAGGATGATCGCTACTACAACGCCCGCCCGAATATTGGCATTGCCATCGAATACCATGAACTGGGCGATGGCCTGAACGCGCTCCACCCCCGCATGGGCGATCTGAAAAACTGGTACGACGACGGCTACATGGCCCTGCTGCAGAACGTGGGCTACCCCAACCCCAACCTCTCCCACTTCCTCTCCACGGACTACTATGAGTTCGGCGCGTCCCCCGGAAGTATTACCGTTCCCGATGGGCGGGGCTGGATTGCACGCTTCTTCGACAACGCCTGCGCGGGCGTGAATCCCGAGGACATCCCCGCCCTCTCCATGCTCGCGCTTAACACCTATGAATTGCCGAACACCCTTTCGGGCAGCGACCTCTACCTTCCGCCCCGCGTGAGTGATCTCAATGAGTTCACCCTTCCCGAGGGCGGCGGACTGCTCGCGCGCTACCTCGCGGCGTTCAACCGGCTTAACGTGCCCAGCTCCGACCTGGACTACATTCAGCGCGTGGAGAATGTTGTCGAGGCCACCGTCGAAGAATTCAGCCAGGCGAATGCTACCCCGGACCTTCGCGAATACCCCGGCGACAGTTTGGGCAGCGGCCTGAAGAACGTCTCCAAGCTCATCCGCTCCGGACGCAACACCAAGATCTATTACTGCAGCCAGAGCGGCTACGACACCCACGCCAACCAGACCGACGGCAACACCAGCTACGGCGAGCATGCCAACCTTCTCGGCGACTTCAACAACTCGCTCAACGCCTTCCTCAGCGACATGCGCGACTCCGGCAACCTCCACAAGGTGCTGGTGCTCACGTTCAGCGAATTCGGTCGACGCATCGACGAGAACGGCAGCATGGGCACCGACCACGGCGGTGCGAGCTGCATCATGGCCTTCGGCGGCGGCGTGACCAGCGGCGTCTACGGCGGGCAACCCGACCTCAGCGCCGACGCCCTGCTCCGAGGCAATCTTGCCCACCGAGTCGACTTTCGTTCCGTCTATTCAAACGTCATCAAAGACTGGTTCGGCGAGAATCCCGAGGCGGTCTTCGGTGCGGACTTCAACGACCCAATCTTCGAAATCCCCGCAGGCATGGCCCTGGCCTCCTTTGTGAACCAGAACCCGACTGCGGGCGAGGGGGAAGGCGAAGGAGAGGGTGAGGGCGAAGGAGAAGGGGAAACGCCCATTGGATGTACGATGGCGTAACCTTGATGGTGCCTTCTGGCTGGACCTGGGGGTCGTCGATGCCTTCGGCCCCCGAAGGTTACTACGCCCCCCCAGCGGCTGGCTTTTTCAGGTGCTTCGGGAGAGAATACTTCACTTTTTCCAATAAACATTGCACTTTTTGCAGATCCATGGTAGAATTGAGTTAAGTAAACAGCAAAGATCTAGTAAAGAAATTAGTCTCAACGTCGGGTAGCTGTGGTCAGTGAAGGAGGGATTATTCCTCCGCTAGTGCGATCCCCGACGTTAGTCCGCTTGGTGGTGTGTCTATCCAGATCCACGGCACAGGCCCCACCGCGAAGAGCGGTTCATCTTACCGATGTGCATTCGCGCCGGATTCGCACCGGCGTCCCACCGATGCTCACACCGTCAGAATCCTGACACACACGAGGGAGTGGTCTGCTTTTTTGCCACTCCCATTGCAGTAACTGGCATCTATTTTTGTATTTGCCCGAGAGGTATCGAATGAATCGTTCTATCAAGCTTTTACCCTCGGCCTCAAAGTCGCGTAAACCCGCCTGACCCCGTACGTTGGGGAGCCAGTCCCCTGCAATCCACCTTGCTTCTGTTCTAGCACTTTGTGCCATGCCCCCGTCTGCACAGAATTTGGGCACTTTTTTTGAGATCTGTGTTATACTCCGCCCTTGCTTTCTGGTGGATTGGAAACCTCGCTACATGAGCAGCTTTAATTTCGGACTTCGCGCCGCTTCTATTTTTGTGTGCATTTGCACGTTTTCCTGCGTGGTTGATAGGGCTTGGAGTCAGACGACTTCTCCTTTGGACCCGCCGGTGGTCGCCGAAAACTTCGCCGCGATATCCCCCGGCACTTCACTGCCTCCCGATACCAATGGCGCGGTCGGCCCCGCACACCTCCTGCTGGCGACCAACGGCAACGTGCGCATCCAGGACCGTTCGGGCAATGTCATCAGCTCGATTACGCTGCTGGCCTTCTGGCTGGATCTGGGGGTCGTTGATGCGTTCGACCCGCGCAGTTACTACGATCCCCACAGCGGTCGTTTTATCATGATCGCGTGCGGAGATCGCCGCAGTGCGAGCTCGGCCATGCTGCTGGCCGTCAGCGCAACCAATGATCCGACAGGAAACTGGCACCGCTGGGTCCTGGACGCCGATCCGACGAATGTCAGTTGGCTGGACTATGGAAATATTGGATTTACCGGAGCCGAGATCACGCTCACGGGCAATATGTTCAGGGTCTCCGACGACACCTTTACCGGCGTGCAGTTCTGGCGAATCAACAAAGCCTCGGCGCTGGACGGCGGCGCACTGACGCGTGAAACTTTCAAAGTCACCAATGCGGGTGGAACCCTGGTGCCGGTTACCACCCTCGATACCGGAGTGACCACCCAGTACGTGGTGCGAACGGGCTCGGCCAACCTCTTTTCACAGGGGCGCATCCAGCTTTTCTCTATCAGTGGGGCCCTCGGGGCCTCGACACTCTTGTCGGCACCGTATTCGGCCCTCGGCGATCCGTGGTCCACATCCCTGCCCAACGCTCCCCAACTGGGCTCCACCGCCACCATCGAAACCAACGATGACCGTCTACTCTCCGCGATTTACCGTAACGGCCGGATCTGGGCTTGCCACAATGCAGGCTTTCCCGCTGGAGGCGCGGTACGGACGGGCGCAAAGTGGTGGTCGCTGTTTCCCGCCACGGGAACCACCGATCAGCAGGGCGCCCTCGACGACGCCGCCGCGCAACGCTCCTTTTACTATCCCAGTCTAGTCGTTAACAGCCAGGGCGTCATGATGATGGCCTGCTCGGGCAGTTCGCCCACGGAATATGTGGGAGCCTATTACGCCTGGCGCAACCCGGACAGCACCCCCGGCACGCTCGAAGGCTATCAGAAGTTTCGCGCCGGCTCCAGCGCCTATAGCGGGCCGCGCTGGGGCGATTACAGCGGCATCTATCCTGACCCCCTGGATGGCACCTCGATCTGGGCGCTCCAGCAGTACGCGGAAGTATCTAACCGCTGGGGCATTCAATGGGCGAAAATGACCATCTCCGAAAGCAATCCATCGCCCGATACGGACGGTGACGGACTCAATGATGACGACGAGTTGGCCCGGGGCACCGACCCCTTACTGGCGGACACGGACGGCGATGCACTCGACGATGGCGATGAAGTGAACCGCACAACGGATCCGCTTGCGCCCGACACCGATGGCGATGGTGTGGATGACGGCATGGAGGTCAGCCTGGGCACCAATCCTTTGCTGGTTGACAGCGACGGCGATGGTATTCCCGACGGCACCGAGGTGGATGGAGGCACCAACCCCTCCAGCAACGCATCGTTCCTTTCAAGTGTCTATGTCGACGGCGCGTCGGGCAGTGACAGCACGGGCTTCGGGACCCAGGCCCACCCCTGGGCAACGATCGCCCATGCCGTTGCCTCCGTACAAGGCAGCGCGACAAACACGGTGTCGATTCGCGTGGCCAAAGGCACGTATACCCAGTTGCGATCCAGCGGTGGAGCGCTCATGGCCGACAGCCATGAGCATCTGATCGGTGGCTACCAGGCAGGCGCCTGGACCCGGAACATCCAGACGCACACAACGGTGCTCGATGTATCCACGGCTTTGAACGGCGGGCCGGCACCCAACGTGGTCGTGCTGAATGGGATTGTGAACGCCCTTCTCGATGGGTTTACGGTGACGGGCTCCTATTCTCCGATAAACGGCGCCGCCAACAGTGCCGGTATATTGGGCATGGGCCTCAATACAACAACGAAGATCGCCAATTGCGTCGTGCTCGGAAACACATCGGGCACCAACGGAAGCGGTGGTATCCGGCTGATCGATGCGAGTCCCACGATCGCCGATTCAACCATCGCTGAAAACTACACGGACGGACAGGGCGGCGGCATTTATGTCGGCGGGCAATCTCGGCCCGTAATCGATCGCTGTACCATCAGCGGCAACCAGGGATTGGGTGGCGGCATCCTCATCAGCGGTAGCGCGACGGCCCTCATCACCAATTGCACTATCAGCGGGAACGATGCCGGAACCACGGGCGGCGGCGGCATGAGCATCAGCGGCGGCGCGGGAACGGTCGTTTCCAACACCACCATCGCCCACAACAACGCGGACACCCTCAGTGGCGGTGGCGTGGACGTGCAGGCGGGCACACCCGTCTTCGTCAATTGCATTTTCGCAGGCAACCGGAATTACGCCGTGGCGGACTACTCGAATGGCACCGGACTCATCTTGGAGAACTGCCTGTTCGATGGAAACACGGAGGGCGACTACTACCGATACAACAACGGGGTCCCGGTAATCCGTAACGGATCGGTCGCCATCAACGCAAACGTGACCGGAGCCAGCGGCAATGTCGATGGCGCCGCGCTCTTCGTCATGCCGGAGGGTAATTGGACCGCGCCGGTGTCCTACAGCGCCGCCACCCAGCGCTCGACCCTGACCGACAGCACGGCCGGATTCGTGGCCGGTGCTTTGAGGGGTAAACTGATCGCCCTTTCGGCCGACGGGACGGTTCAATTCCTGGTGCTCGACAATACTTCGACCACGCTGACAATTCAGGGCAACCATTCAACCTGGATCGTGACGGGTGATTCCTACCAGATTGTGGACTACCACCTGGAGCTTGATTCGGCAGCCATCGACGCGGGGCTGGATACCAGTGGCCCTGCGGACGGCACCGTTCTCGCAGACTTCGACGGAACCCTGCGCGGTTTCGACGGTGATGGACTGGGTGCCCTCACCGCCGATGGATCGGACTATGACATAGGCGCATTCGAAAGCGATACCCCCCCCATTGTCGATACCATCACGGTGACCCGTCCCAATGGGGGCGAGGTGATGCCCTGGGCCTCGCTGCAAACCATCACCTGGAGCAGCAGGGGCAACATCGGACCAAGCGTAAAGATCACCGCCCGGAAAGGCACCTTCAACGCCGTACTCTCGTCCAGTACGCCAAACGACGGGTCCTACGATTGGCTGGTACCCATGAACTTTCCCGCCGTCAGCGGTCTGATCCTCGAAATTAGTTCACTGGCCACGCCCACCATCCTGGACACGAGTGATGCGCCGTTTAGCATCGTGGGGACCCCGCCGCTGGCCGGCACCATCACGGTGCTTTCACCCAATGGCGGCGAATCCGTACTCCGCAATGTCTCCTACCCGATCACGTGGAGCACTACCGGGAACATCGGTGGTGCCGTAAAGATCTCCCTGCGCCGCGGCGCCTCGGTCATCAACATCACCAGCTTCACGGCCAACAACGGCCGCTTTGATTGGATGCCCAGCAGCCCCGTCGCTTCCGACTATATACTGGAAATCAGCTCCCTGTCCGCCCCGGCCATCCTCGATCAGAGCAACGCGCCCTTCAGTCTGGTCAACACCCTGCCCAGCGGCACGATCACCGTGACCGCGCCCAACGGCGGCGAATCGTACCTCCAGGGCGGCATCCTCCCCATTACGTGGACCACTTCGGGAACGCCCGGTGCCGACGTGCAGATCCTTGCGCGCAGTGCGGGCCAAACCTTCACCGTGTCCGCCTCCACGGCCAACGACGGTAGCTTCAACTGGACCGTGCCCGCCGCACAGACACCCGGAACGGACTACGCCATCGAGGTGCGCTCCGTCGCGATGCCGACCATCGGCGACAGCAGCAATGCCGCTTTTACTATCGCACCACCGCCCGCCATCACCGTGACGGCCCCCAACGGCGGCGAATCGTACCTTCAGAGCGCCGTTCTCCCCATCACGTGGACCACTTCGGGAACCACCGGCGCGGACGTGCAGCTCCTTGCGCGAAGCGGAGGGCAAACCTTCACCGTGTCCGCTTCCACGGCCAACGACGGAAGCTTCAACTGGAACGTGCCCGCCGCCCAGACGCCTGGGACGGACTACACCATCGAAGTGCGATCCATCGCCTATCCCGCTATCGGCGACAGCAGCAATGCCGCCCTTACAATTGCCGTTCCCCCTGCTATCACAGTGACCGCGCCCAACGGCGGCGAGTCCTACCTCCAGGGGGCAGCCCTGCCAATCTCCTGGAGTTCCACCGGCGCGGTGGGCGACAGCGTGAAGATCCTCGCTCGCGGCGCGGGCCAGACTTTCACCGTGACCACATCGACAAACAACGACGGTGCCTTCAACTGGACCATACCCGCGGCCCAGCTTTCCGGAGCCGACTATACGATTGAGGTAAGTTCGGTTGCCTACCCGGCGGTGCTGGACAGCAGCAACGCAACCTTCTCCATCACGGCGCCGTCCTCCATTTCGGTAACGACCCCGAATGGCGGCGAATCCTACGCTCAGGGCGCGGTCCTCCCCATCACCTGGAACGCCACGGGCGCAGTCGGCGACAGTGTAAAGATCCTCGCCCGTGGCGCGGGCCAGACTTTCACAGTGACCCCGTCCACGAACAACGACGGCGGCTTCAACTGGCCCATACCGGCGGCGCAGTTCCCCGGAACGGACTACCGGATTGAGGTGAGCTCCGTCGCCACGCCGACGGTACTGGACCAGAGCGATGCCGCTTTCACCATTGCCGTGCCGCTTCCGACCGACAGCCTTACCCTGCTATCCCCCAATGGCGGTGAAAGTATCCGCAGGGGCACTGCCCTCGAAATCCGATGGAGCGCGACCGGCAACGTCGGCACCACAATCAAGATTATGATCCGGAGGGGCACCTACAGCAGCACCCTTGCCGGGGGCACCCCCAACGACGGAAGCTATTCTTGGAATATACCGGCTTCCTACGGTTATGGAACCGGCTGGTCCATCGAGGTCATCTCCCTGGCCACGCCGACCATTTTCGATGCGAGCAATGCAACCTTCAGCATCACGCCCTGAGCTCGACACGGCAGACTTCGCAAGCAGGACGGAGGAGGCGGGTGTAGTACGGATACTACCGTAAACCCAATGGCGTCGCGCTGGAAATGTGGCTGCGCAGGCTTGGCGTTCATTCCGCCTCCTTCTTCTGCCAGGACTGCACCAGTGCGGGCATCTCCTCCTCCGTGGTGACGACTTCTTCCCCCGTTTCCGGGTGGATGAGGTAGACGGGTTCCGGTGGACGTTCGTCGCCGAACATGTCGGGTGTGAGCGTGATATCCAGCTCGTCACCCGACTTCACCGGAATGTGCCAGTAGCCGCCGGTCGAGTCGTTGCGCGGTCGCACCTCCAGGTTCGTTCCTTCGAGCCCGGTGATGTTGAAGCGGCCCTCGCGATCCGTAAAGGCCCCGGCGACGTAGTCCCGCTTGTCCAGGTCCCAGGCCTCCACACATACGTGGGGTAGCGGCGCGCCATTGGCATCTTTCAATACACCCGTGACCGCGCCCGCCCCGGTCAGCACCACCCGAAGAGCCGTCACGCGCTGCCCTGCCGCAAGGCTGAGGCTGTGAGCCAACTTCGTTCCGGAGACATAGCCGCTGCCGTTATCCGCCTTGGTCCAGATCTCGAAATCGCCTGCGGCCAAGTCCTGGAAAAGGAATTGGCCGTCCACGTCGGTACGGCCAAGCCGCCGGTCAAAAGCATTGTCGACATAGGGATGGCGAAGGGTGACCGTCGCCATGACGGGCTTCCCTTTATCGTCCACGACGACCCCGGCAATCACCCCCTTGGGCAGGGGCAGGAGCTTGAGCCGGACTTCCGCCGCCGGGTCCTGTACTTCAACAGGATCGCTGCGCATCCCCCGGGAGTTGGCCTCCAGGATGACAACGGCGGGCTCGGTCCCTTCCGGGCGCTCATCTTCGCCGCCCAAGGGCACATTGGGGAAACAGAAGGTTCCTTCGGCGTCGGAGAAAGTCTCCTCGAAGCCGCTGTTGGGATCGGCGGATCGCCCCATGCTCACTTCCGCCCCGGCCACGGGTTCGTCTTTCTCGTTCACCACCACGCCGCACAACATCAGGCCGCCGGCCACCGAGAGATCAACGTTTTCCATCAACTGGCCCGGTTGAAGCTCGATTTCCTCCTTGTAGGCACTCACGCCCCTTCCGTAAATCCTTGGCAGCCGCGCCATCGACACGTCGATGGGTCCCGGCGTGAGTCCCGCCAATTCATAGCGTCCTTCGGCATCGGTGGGCTTTGATATCCACGAATACGAAACGCTGTCCGGTACCCGCGCCGTCACCTGGGCCCCGGCGATGGGCTCCTTCGTAGTGTTATCGTAGACCCGGCCCGTGACCCGCGCGCTGGTGTCCACCAGCAACTCCACCGGCACGGTTTCGCCCGCCGCCATCTTCACCATGGTCTCGGGCGGGCTGAAGGCCTGGGTGGTCGCGTCGCTGGAGATGAGCAGCACCCCGGCGGGCACGTTTTCCAGCACAAACTCGCCCTTTGCGTCGCTGGCGACCTTGAACTCCAACTCCACGAAGTCGTCCGCCACAAACTTGATCGCCACATCGGGTTCCGGGGCGCGGTTGGCAACCTGGCGCACCACGCCCGTCACGCGGCCACCCTGATCAAGCACCACCGTGATGGGCGATCCGCCGATGGCGACCTCCTCCGAAAGTGCGGGGGCATAGCCCGCCGCAACCGTTTGCAACTTGTACTTTCCCAGGGGGACCGAGGCAAAAACGAAGTGCCCGTCCTCCCCGGATATCGCCGTGCCATTTTTTGACTTGCCCACCCTCACGTCCAACAGAGAAAGCGCGGCCCCGGTAACGGGCGCACCCTCGGCGTTTACCACCGTGCCCTCGATCGACGCGGCGGGTTTGAGTACGAGGTCCACATTCCATATAGCGTGAGCCGCGCTCAGCCTGCTCGAATCCGAGGCCGCCTGCGCCGCGCCCTCGGCTTGGACGAAATAGCGCCCGAAGGGCAACTCCGTGAAGTGCGCCTCGCCCGCCTCATCCGTACTGGCCGTAACAGGAAAACCATGGCCGTCGCCCTCCTCCGCCTCGCGCAATTCCACCGTGACCACGGCCCCCGCAACAGGCTGGCCCACACGATCCGTCACAAAGGCATGAATGGCGCCTTCGCCCCGGGCGCGTTCGGCTGTTGCAGTCGCCGGTGCGGGTGCGGGCGTAGTCGCTTCGGTCGGAGAATCCACCGGCGCCGTCGCTACCGGCGATGCGTCGGGAGCCTCGGGTACGCTTGCAACCGTCGGGGGCACGGACCGCGTTCCGACGGCGATATACAGCACGACGGCAAGCACCGCGACGGCGAGTGCGGCAAGTATCCACAACGGAGGCCCTGATGATGCGCGGCGGGAAGATCTCGAACTCATGCTATTGGCTCCTGGGAAGCTTGAAGAAAGTTCGTCATCGGGAGCACGGACTTTCCAGTCCGTGATTTTCGTGCGACGGAGTCGCACGATACGCTGGTAAGAAAGCCCGCGCTCCCGGTTTCGCGACCGTTTGGCCGGAAAAACTCACGACCTCCGTGCATAAATTGGAATATCGTGAGATTCGCATCCGGACAATGCACGTCATTCCTTCCGCCTCCCCGCCCTGAATGTGAGATCATGGCCGTCCCAGGGGAGTCTTTGCGAAGGCTTGCCCTCAACCGGCCAGTGACGAAAGACCTCCCCCTTGGGCGGTAGACCCATGTCCGCCAGGGTAAGAGGAGGCAGGTCGGACTCATCCACGAAATTAGCGTACTCGATAGTAGTTTTCAGCCCTGATTCCGGGGCTTTGGCGTCATCGGCTGGCGTCTGGATTCGCTGCGGAACGCGCATGGTCCCCATCCCGCCTTTGAACTCCAGGTATTGCACGGCACGAAGGTTACTTTCTCCACTGGGGCTGAATTCCGTTCTGCGAACGAGCCCGTCATGGGGATCAATCCAGTAGGTCAGATCGGTCGTGTAGACGGCTTCGCGGTTCCGAAGCGCCCGTTGCACGATCACCTCGGCGGTGGAATCCGAAGGCGATATGCTCCACTTCGGTTCGTGCATCGTACGCTTCAACGATTCAAAAAGCGGCTCGGAATGCCCGAAACACTCCTGCTGAATGAGGGGCCCCGCTACTGAGTAGAAGATCTCTGTATAGCCATTTTTGTCCTCTGCTTCACGCCAGTCTTCCCGAAAACGAATGCTGACTTGCGGCAATTCGGCGAGGCCCCAGTGGGCGGCATAGTTGGGCGTTAGCAATACTTTCTGGACAAAGGGCTTGCCTGTTTCCGGCCACGTGGTCGTGCACGTGACCATGATGGTGTTCGAGCGACTCCGGACCTCGTACCTGGCCACGTCCGTCAATTCACTCCCCAAGTGCCGATTGAAGCCGGATATGATTCGCGTGACATCGTAACTCAGGCGTGCGTAGGCGCTGTGGGTCTTTTCCTGCGTTGCCGCGAGGGCCACCAGTGGCGCTTCGAGGTTTGCGGGTGCGTCCGCCGAGAGTAAAGCACTTACCGCGATGAGAAGTGAAATCATGGAATAGCCTCCTGCCGCCTCCGTTATACATCAGTCCTTCTGGAATGTCAACGCGCCTCGTTGGGCGGATAGCTGGACAAGGGCCGTGGATAAGCACTTCGACCCGAAACTGATCGACGCCCTTCTCGCCATCGCCAACCGCACCGAAGTCATCGCGCAAGCGTTTGCCGCTGAGCAGCCGACACAAGTTACGCGTCGCTCACGCATAGTATTCCTGGAGCGATTTTGACTAGACTGGGACACAATCTGAGACCGGAGTCCGAAAAAATCCTCGCAAACCCACGGGATCGAGCAATGAGAACCATTGGTATCGCACTCATCGCCATCGCCTTGTTGTCCACTTTCGGTGTCGATAACCAAGTTCCACCCGGCCTCCCCGCTGCCGAGTCTGCGGAAGCCGATGGGCTGGCCCTATCCATTCGGGCGAACTCCCCGGAGAGCAGCGGCGCACTCAGGCTCCACGTCACCATGGAAAACATGGGCCAAGAGGATATCCTCCTCAATCTGGGGACCATGCTCGGCAACGGCCGAATTCAGCGTCCCGACGCCATTCGACTCCTGTTGGTGGACGGGACGGGCGACCGAAGGGAATTGCACTACGCCGATCCCGACGTGCCTGGTGTAGCCGGGCGGATCGACGACTATGCCGTGCCGCTGCGCGCCGGTTCCACGCACTCCATTGCGCTTGAGCTCCGAGACTTTTGGTGCCCCACGACGAAGGAGCACGCTATCGATTTGCCGCCAGGCACCTATGAGGTACGCGCACAATTTACGGGTACTGGTTCACAACACGATGGCGGCATTCCGAGTCTGCCCTACTGGACCGGCACGCTGGAATCGCAAGCGGTTCTGATCGAGATTGGCGAAAAGGGACAGGCCCCCAATCGACGGTAGCGCCTTCGTTGCGCGCGTAGATCACGTTCAGTGCCCCTATGCCCCTACGCGCCCCTACGCCACCGCGCCGCGTTCCACAAGGCTTTTCGCGTAGGCCTTGAGATCCCCCACCTCCACCGGCTTCCCGAGGAAGCAGGTCACCCCGATGTCCAGGAGGTCGGTGATTTCGGACACGCGCACGAGGCCCGAGGTGATGATGATGGGGAGCTTCTTGAACGCGCTTCTGCCCCGCACCTCGATCACGAGCGCCCGGCCATCCATCTGCGGCATGGACACATCGGTAATGAGCAACTGGGTGTCTGGATTGTCTTCGAGGACTTGAAGTGCGCGCCTGCCGTCACTGCACAGGATGGGGAAATAGCCCATCGAGGTCATAACGCGGGCTATAAAACGGGCAACGTGCAGGTCATCTTCTGCTACCACCACCTTTACCATTGGATGCTCCCTCTTGTCATGGTGTTTACCGGATGCTCTCTAATATATACCGGGAGTCTGAATTGTGCAACTGGCGGAAGGGGGAAGAATGGGTCTTATGGGTCGTATGGGTCATGGGTCCCATACGACCCACAAGACTCATAAGACTCATAAGACCCATAAGACCCATAAGACCCATAAGACCCATGAAAAAACCGGGCCGCAATTGCGGCCCGGCTGAGTCACTGGAATGTAGCGTTTCGGCTTAGTGGAACTGTTCCGTTTCCGTGGAACCGCTGAGCGCCGTGACGGAGGACTCGCCATCGGAGACGGCATTGGTGATGGCGTCGAAGAAGCCCGTGCCTACAAAGGCCTGGTGCTTCACGGCGTTGAAGCCATTCTCGACTTCGCGGAATTCCTCTTCCTGCATTTCGACGAAGGCCGACATCTGGCGGTCCTTGTAGCCGTTGGCCAGTTTCCACATGCCCAGGTTCAGGTTGTGGAAGCCCGCCAGGGTGATGAACTGGAACTTGTAGCCCATGGCGCCGATCTCATTCTGGAAACGCGCGATGTCGGCGTCGCTCAGCTTCGAGCGCCAGTTGAAGGACGGCGAGCAGTTGTAGGCCAGCAACTTGCCAGGGTATTCTGCGTGGATGGCGTCGGCGAACTTCTTCGCGGCGGCCAGATCGGGCGTGCTGGTCTCGCACCAGATCAGGTCGGCGTAGGGCGCGTAGTTCAGTCCGCGCGCGATGGCCTGGTCGATGCCGGGCTTCGTCACGTAGAAACCTTCCACGGTGCGCTCGCCGGTGCAGAAGGGGCGGTCGCGCTCGTCGATGTCGCTGGTGAGCAGGCCGGCCGCATCGGCGTCGGTGCGGGCGATGAGAACGGTCGGGGCGTTGGCCACGTCGGCCGCGAGGCGCGCGGCGTGGAGCTTGCTGATGAACTCGCGGCTGGGCACGAGCACCTTGCCGCCCAGGTGGCCGCACTTCTTGGCGGAAGCGAGCTGGTCTTCGAAGTGGACGCCCGCGGCACCCGCCTGGATCATCTGGAGCATGAGTTCATAGGCATTGAGCGGGCCGCCGAAGCCGGCTTCCGCATCCGCCACGACGGGCTGGAAGTAGTCGTGCTTCTTCACGCCGCTGATGGTCTGAACCTGGTCGCGGCGGCTCAGGGCGTTGTTAATGCGCGCAACGACAGCCGGCACGCTGTTGGAGGGGTAGAGGCTCTGATCGGGGTACATGGTGCAGGACAGGTTCGCGTCGCCCGCCACCTGCCAGCCGGAAAGGTAGATGGCGCGGAGGCCCGCTTCCACCTGCTGGACGGCCTGGTTGCCGGTCAGCGCGCCGAGGGCGTTCACGTAGCCGTTGCCGGGCTCGTTCACGTAACCCCAGAGCTTTTCGGCCGTCTTCGTGGCGACGGTGTATTCGACCTTCATGGAGCCGCGCAGCTCGAGCACCGTCTCGGCGGTGTAGGAGCGCGTGATGCCCTTGAAGCGGTCGGAGGCCCAGAGGGCGTTCAGCGCATCGACTTCGGCCTGATCGATCAGCGGGTTCTTTTTCGTTCCGTTATTACTGCTCATGTTTTGCGTTGTCCTTGTGTGCCTCGCGGCATTGGTATGGAGTTTGGGGCCTCGTTCCCGGTGAAGGCCATCTATCTAAAAGTGTCAACCGGTGCCGGGTCTGGGAATGCCTCCCGGTTGCGGCGGGCCGGTCAGGGCAATTGCTCGTAGGCGGCCAGGGTCAAGAACTCGGCCAGCTCTTCGTTGGCCGTAAACTCGTCGAACAATCGGGCGGCGGCTTCATACTTACCGCTGGCATAACGCGCCTCGCCCACTTCCGCCTGGATGGCGTCCATTTCTTCTTTGGCAATCGATCGAACGAGTTCGAGCGTCACCGGGCGGCCGTCTTCGAGCACCGCCTTCTTGTTGTGTACCCACTGCCAGAGCTGGGTGCGGGAAATCTCGGCGGTCGCCGCGTCTTCCATGAGGTTATACAGCGGCACGCAACCCACGCCGCTCAGCCAGGCTTCGAGGTACTGCACGCCGACTTTAATGTTCTCGCGGATCCCGTGCTCGGTAATCGCGCCGGTGGGCACGGCCAGCAGATCGGCCTGCGACAAGGTCACGTCGTCGCGCTGCTTGTCGATCTGGTTGGGCTTGCTGCCCAGCACCTTGTCGAACTCTTCCAGGGCGATGGCCACCAGCGCCGGGTGGGCCACCCAGGTGCCGTCGTGTCCATCTTCCGCTTCCCGCTTCTTGTCCGTATGCACCTTGGTCATGGCGCGCTCGTTCGCTTCGGGATCGTTCTTGATCGGGATCTGGGCGGCCATGCCGCCCATGGCGAAGGTGCCGCGCTTGTGGCAGGTCTTGATGCAGGCGAGGGAATAGGCGCGCATGAAGGGCGTGGTCATGCCCACCAGCGCGCGATCCGGCATCAGGTAGTCTTCGCGCTTGGCAAACTTCTTGATGAAGCTGAAGATATAGTCCCAGCGGCCGCAGTTGAGCCCGCCGCTGTGGTGGCGCAGCTCGTAGAGGATTTCTTCCATCTGGAAGGCGGCGAGGATGTGCTCGATCAGCACCGTGCCCTTCACCGTGCCCTGGGGTACGCCGACGAGTTCCTGGGCCTTCACGAAGATATCGTTCCACAGGCGCGCTTCGAGGTAGTGCTCCATCTTCGGCAGGTAGAGGTAGATGCCCGAACCCTGATCGACGCGGCACTTCGCATTGTGGAAGAAGTACAGGGCGAAATCGAAAATACTGCCGGAGGCGCGCTCACCGTCTACTAACACATGCTTTTCAGTAAGGTGCCAACCACGGGGGCGAACCAGCAGCACGGCCGTCTTGTCGTTGAGCTTGTATTCCTTGCCGTTGGGCAAACTAAAATCGATCTGGCGGCGAACTGCATCGCGCATGTTGATCTGGCCGTCGAGCGTGGCTTCCCAGGTGGGGCCATGGGAGTCTTCGAAGTCGGCCATATAGGTCTTCGCGCCGGAGTTCAGCGCGTTAATGACCATCTTGCGATCAACCGGCCCCGTGATTTCCACGCGGCGATCCTGAAAGTCTGCCGGAACCGGATCGACGCGCCAATCGCCTTCGCGGATGGATTTCGTCTCGGGAAAGAAATCGGGAAGGACGCCACTATCGAGAGCGGCCTGGCGTTCCTTGCGCTTTTCGAGCAATTCCAGCCGTCGCGGATTGAAGGCGCGGTGTAGCGTCGCGTAGAACGCAAGTGCCTCCGATGTAAGGATCTCCGCGTGCGTGTCCGATACGGGTCCCAGGATTTCCAGGCCCTCGGGCACTTCTAGTGATGCCATTGTATTCGTCATCCTTTCGCGTGGGATAAAAAAGGGAAAGGGCAGACGGATCCCGCGTCGCTCTGCCTTGCCAGACCTTTGGCCGCCATTTCCACTCTCAATGCGACCTTCTGAACCATACCACCGTTTGTAAGTGATTGACAAATCAGTTGTTTCAATGTTCAGTATAGCCCTGGTTAATGATATGTTGCTTTAAGGTTAAATAATTGCAATAATAGTCTAACGACCGGTAGAAAATGGCCCGTCGGGTCATAGGACGGATTGGACGGATACGACCGATTAATCTGTCCTATCGGTCTTATCCGTCCTAATAAACTTGCGCACGGAGCACACCCATGAGCAAAAACGAATTCCGGTACAAGCAAAATCGACTCCAGCAACTGCGTGGGTTCTGCTACGCCGCCGCCGACGGCAGCATCTCCAAGGCGGCGGAGCGCATGTTTCTCAGCCAGCCCTCAGTCTCCTTGCAGATTCAGGCGCTGGAGCGGGAAATGGAGGTCACGCTCTTCGAGCGGCGCGGTCCGAAGATCAAGCTCACGCCCGACGGCGAATTACTTTTCGAACTGTCCATGCCCCTGGTCGAGCGCATCGACAACCTGCCCGACGAATTCTCCGCGCGGCGGGGTAACGTGGAGCAGGGGCGCATCGATGTGGCGGCGGGCTGGTCCACGATTCTGTATGTCTTGCCTTCCTACGTGGAACGCTTCCGCAAGGCCCATCCCATTATCGAGTTGAAGCTGCACAACGTCACCGGCGCGGAAGGCCTAGCCCAGTTGCGCGCGGGCCATGTGGACTTTGCCGTGGGGCCGTTGTTGAACGTGCCGGACGACGTGGTCTTCCACCCGATTGTGAGCTACGAGCCCATGCTCATCACCGCGCTGGGTCATCCACTGGCGGATCTGAAGTATCTGACGCTGAAACAGATCAGCAAGTATCCCCTCATCCTGCCCCCGCGCCACCTGAGCACGTGGAGCACCGTAGACTCGGTCTTCAAGGCCCAGGGCCTCCCCTACGAAGTAGCGATGGAAGTGGGCGGCTGGGAAGTGATCAAGAAATACGTGGAACTCGGACTCGGCATTTCCGTGGTCATGAGCATCTGCATCACCGGCGAAGAGAAACTCAGCGTGGTGCCGGTTGGCAATTTCTTTCCTGATCGCGTCTACGGCGTGGTCATGCGCAAGGGGAAGTTTTTGAGCCCACAGGCACGGCGATTTATTGAGCTCATGCTGCCGGGGGTGGAATTGTGAAAGGTAATGCCGAAAGAATGTGGCATCCGCCGTCGGCGGATCCCGCCTGTGATTTCACAGCCGAGATCCGCCGAAGGCGGATGCCACATTCCTTGCCAGTCCTCTACATTTTCAGAGTGAACACGTCAATATCATGATAAACATCATGCACGAAGAGCGACTGCCGCTCTGTGCCCGCGTGCTGAAAACCGAGGGCTTTCAGAAAGTCTCCAAGCCCAGGATCCCCCGGACCGGCGGCCGCGATCAGCGTTTTAAAGGCGGCCTGCCCCGCCGCTTCCTTCAAAATATGCCCAAAGCTCTTTCGCAAACCGCTGTCGGCATAACCCGCAGGGTCCTTCAGAAAAAACCAGACGCGCGCCACGCCCAGACGCGTTTCCGGGCGCAGTTTGAGCAAGCCCAGGGGCTCGTTCCTCCGGGATACAATCATCAGCTCCTGCTCGATGCCACGCGGGTGTAACGAGTCCATTTCCCGATCATAGTTGGTGGCGAGAAACATGCCGTATTCATTGCCCAGAAAATAGGCCGCGTCGCTCCAGTTTTCCCAACGGGTCAGGAGCGGCGCATCCGACTCTTCGATGGGTCGCACGCCCACCTTCACAGTCATGGCGGTGCGCGCCACCTGCCAGAGGGAAAGCTTCTTCCGGGGCTGGAGATTCTGGTAGAGGCGCGCGAAATTCACGCCCTGGGAAGAAAGCAGGTTGAAGGCCGCGATCGCCGCGGCGAACCAGTCCCGCTGTCGTTCGCACCACGCCGAACTGGGCTTGCGGATCCCGCCGCCGAGGCTGTGGTGAATCGCGCTGTGCCCCCCGCCGCAGAGGTTCCGCGCCCAGCAGTGAATGCAGGGCGCCGTGGTCGCGACGCCCAGATCGTCGAAGGCACCGCGGGTCGCATCGTCAAGACTTCCGTCTGCGACACTGCCCAACCGAAAGGTTTCATTCCCCATGAAATAGCGCGAAGGATAAATATCTCCCCGCTCATCCACGGCGAGTGCGTGCGTGCCGCTTCCATCGCTTCGGGATTGAGCGACGCCTTCATAGATCTGGCGAAAGGTGGCAGCGATAGGCTCAAGGCGAAAGAAATTTCCTTTGAGTAATTGCTGCGCATAGTACACCGCCACGGTCTGCATGCCCACGAGCATTGCCGCCGGGTCAAGGTCAGGCCTGGCCCTGTAGGCGGCCGGTATATCAATGTCGATGCGCTTGAAACCCTGCTCGTTCAGCCAGGGAATCGCCTCGCTGAAGGAAGCGCTACCCGGCACAAGCGCCACGCCCATGGAGGCTCCGGCAGCGCCTTCGGCCAGGGCGCTGAGCTTGGAAAGCCGACCCGTCGCGGCGGAAGAGAGTGCCCGAAAAAGGGCCTCCGCACTTCCGGCTTCAGCCAGCGTGAGAATCGCCGACATGGCATGGTCCGCCAGCGGCTTTGCACTGGGCAGGGGAACGATCACCTCGACAGTAAGCGTCTTGCCGGCCAGCCGCATATCGCGAAAGGCTCGCTCCACCATGTGGGCGAGCCCCTCCGCCTGAAATCGGGACTCGAGGGTCTGAAGGCGAAGCACCACGTCTTTTCGTGCGCCGGAACGGCCGAGCAAGAGGGTCAGCGCCCCCGAAACCAGGGTCTCGCAGGCCGGCCCGATAAGGGCCGGAAGCCGCAACGTTACTTCCTGGAGTTCCGAGCTTACTTCAAACTGCTTCAGCCGTTCCTTCGGCCCGAGGGCGGGCAGGATGGATTTGGTGGATCGCAGCCACTCCAGCTCGCCGATCACCTCCTCCACTTCCTTGACGGGATGGTGTTCGCCGAGCAGGTGGAGAATCCGGTTGACCGGCGTGTGGGGATAGTGCTCCATCACAGACCAGGACACCTCGTCGCACTCGAAACAGAAGCACGTTTCCATGTCGAGCACGAAACGCCGCCCGCCTTGTTCGAAGCGGTGTAGCGAGGAGGCTTCCATCAATAGCCGCCCAGGGTTCCCTTGGAGCGGCTCCAGGTTTCCATCGACTTGAAGAGCGTGATGCCGAGCAACGTCCAGACGACACAACTGATGACGAGAAACTTCATCGACGGATGGACAAAGACCGACTGGTAGTTGTCATAGTTGTCGCCCACGATACCCTGGTTCGAGATGAGGGCCCACTTCAGCAGGATGGAAGCGTCGGCAATGGGCAGGGCGTGTACGAAGGCGGCCATGGCCCAGCCCCGCTCGAGAAGGTCTTCCTTGGCGTAGATCGCAAGGGCGAAGAGGCCCATGCGGATCAGGATGGCAATCTGGCCCACCTGTTTGAACACCAGCACCAGCCCGCCCATCATGAAGCCAAAGCCGATTAAGTTAATGAAGGTCAGTACCATGAGGGCGACTACGGCGGGCGGATCGAAATACAGCGTCCCCCCCACCGTTACGGTGACGAGCCAGACCATCAGCGCCGACGAGAGCACGCTGGTGACTGCGGCCACCGTGGACCGGGCAAGGAAGTTGGTCACGAGGCCATGGGGACTCAGGCAGAGCTGCTCCAGCACGCCGGTGCTCGCCATGCCCTGCAGGCCCTGGGTGAACATGCCCACAATCCCGAAGGCGAACATGCCGATGATGAAGCCCAGCACGAACTTGGTCGCCTGCTCAGCATCGCCAAAGCTGCTGTTGGCCATGTTCGTCACTTCGTCACGGCTGACCATGAAGCCGGTTATCAGAACCAGCAACATCCCGTAGCCCATGACCATGCCGGTCAGGGTACGGAACCAGTAGCGGCGCATCACAATCATCGACCGCACAATTTCAGCTTTTATAACCAGGAAAAAACTCATCCGGCAACTCACTCCCATAAATCGTGTATTGGTGTATCGCGGGGTATTGCCCCGTGAAGGGGTGTTCTAAATTCTGTCCAGTCGATCTCGCCCGTCGCAGGGACGGTAGAGACTACAGCGACGGCAGGAAATCAGCTACAGTCGAAGGCCTGCTGTCCCTGTAGTCTCTGTTGTCCCTGCAATCCGCGAGGTGATTCCGAAGACTCACCCGTAACCTTATCCTGATTATCCTAAATTGAACTCGTCGTCAACTGGAGGAAGATGCTCTCCAGATTCTGTTGCCGCTGGGCCACGCCGCGCAGCTCGAAGGCCTGCGCGCGGAGGGTCTCCATGACATTGTAGAGGGCTTCGGAACGCTGGTCCGTTTCCGGCACCAGGCTCAGCACCATAATGGGACCGTCCACCGTCAGTTCGTTCGCGGCTGAAACTACGCCGGTGATCGATTCGAAAATGGACACGTCCGCTTCTCGATCCAGCTTGAATACATACACCTGATCGGAAAAGAGACCCAGCAGTTCATCGGTCCGCTTGCAGGCCACCAGCTTTCCCTGATCGATGATGCCTATGCGGTCGCAGAGCTCCTGGGCCACGTGCATGTCGTGGGTCGTCACCAACACGCTCTTGCCGTGCTCCCGGGTCATCTCGATGATCTTGTCCTTGATTGCGCGGGCACTCTGGACGTCCAGGCCCGTCGTGGGCTCGTCCAGCAGCAGCACCTGCGGATCGGCAATCAGGGCGATGCAGATGGCCAGCTTCTGTTTCTGGCCTCGGGAAAGGTGGCGCACCTGGACGTTCTTCTTGTCTTTCAGGCCGATAAAATCCAGCAGGTAGTTCGAGCGGTCAAAAAGCACCTTGCCCGATACATTCTTCAAGTTGCCGTAGTAAGCCAAATTCTCCATCGGCGTGAGGGGCCACATACTGGTGCGGGTCCCCTCCAGCACCACCCCCACCTTCTCCAGCACGCGCTTGCGGTAGCGCTCCACTTCCAGCCCGTCGATATGCACCGTGCCCTTGTCCGGTTTTACCAGGCCCGAGAGCATTTTCACGGTCGTGGTCTTGCCCGCCCCATTGGGACCGAGCAGGCCGAAGATCTCGCCCTCGTAGATCTCGAAATTCACATCCCTTACGGCTTCTACGTGCCGTTTCTTGTAGAGCGACCGCTTCCCCGTATCTTCGTCACGATAGAAGAAGTTGCGCAGGGTAAAGGTTTTCTCGAGCCGGGACAACTGCACCAGGGCTCTTCGATTTTCGGACATGGGCTATCAGGCCTTCTCGGAAGTCAGACGCCAGTGGGCCGCCGTCTCGGGGCGGGTGGCGTGGTCAAAGTAGACAATTTCAATGTTTCGAACGGTATGAATCATCACCACCAGCATGAAGCTTCCCGTCGCATGGTATAGGAAGCCCAGGAGCAACGAAAATGCGAGGAACTCCACGGAATCCACCACATGGTTGTAGAAAAAATGGCGGTGGACCACGGAGAACACCAGCGCCGTGACACCGATGGCAATCCAGGGACTGCCGGTCATCGCGATCAGCACGCCTTGCGCCGCCACGCGATAGATCAACTCTTCGATCAGGCTCACATCCAGGCACGCAAACATCTGCCGGGGCGACGGCCCCAGAAAGCGCACGAGCGGCCGGGGATCCAGCACGTACCCGGCGATATCCCGCAGGGTATCCAGGGAACGATGGCTGAATATGAGCGAAACGCCAAAAATGAGATGGCCCGCAACAAGCCCCAGTATAACCCATTTGGGATCGAAAAGGCTCCGTGACAGTATCCCCTGCTGAAATCCGAGGTAGAGCGCCATAGCGAGAAGGCCCGTCTGGAGCAATCCGCCGCTGATGTAGAAGCAACGTGCGGCCAGCCCCCCACCCACGTCCAGTTTCTTCTTTTTGAGCTGGCCCAGCAGGACAAAGAGCAACAAGCCCCCTCCAAGCGCCCATATTACCGGCATGGCCAGAAGGGCCATCACCCAGGGGGTGCTGAAAGCCTGCCAGGCAAAAAACAGGGCCATGGGCATCAATGGAGCGGGCAGGCCGCGGTGGATCTGGGTGTCCTGGGGCTCGGTCTCGGGGCCCTCCTGGCGGTGCATCGCGATGGAATGGAGCACATAGGCCGCCAGCAGCGACGCGAAAACGAGATTCACGCGGGAGACTCCCCTTCGTGCGCCGCGAGGCCCTCGATCATGGCGGCCAGGGAATAGCCCTCCAGGGCGCGGTGGTAACGCGCGCGAAAGGTCTCATACTCGGGACGCAACAGGCCGTAGCCGTACAGATCGTGGGCCTGCCCATCGCGCACGACGTGGTCGCGGAGGGTGAGTTCCCGGGTCGCGCCCGTCTTCTCGAAGATGCGCCAGGAGGCGGAATTGAAGGCGTAGATATAGGCGCTTACGCGGTGGAAGTTGAGCTCGCAGAAGCAGTATTCGAGCGCCAAGCAGATGGAACTGGCGCTGACCATCCGGTTGCGCAGATGGTCCTGGCCCAGGTAGAGATCGATGCTGCAGGAGCGGTTGCGCCAACTGATATTCTGGAGCGACAGGAGCCCCACGGGCCCGTACTCGCGGCTGTCGATCATCAGGTAGATGCCGCCTGGCATGGTGTGACCCACGGCCCGGCCCAGCATGGCCACGATCTTATCCCGCACCTGCCGGGGCGAACGCGCCGGATCGCCGTAGAGGAAATACTGAAAGTCAGGGGATTCCATCCAGCGGACGACGGTATCCAAGTCATCGCGTTCGGCGCGGCGGATATAAGTCTGGGTTGTAAAGGGCATTGTTCACCACACCCGTTCGTAGGGTTGATTCCGCATCACGCGGTGGCCGGGGTTCGGCAGAGCGCTTCCAGCGCATGCCAGCGGCCCTGGGCATAGACCACGTCGCGCTGGACGCCTGCGGATTCAAAGCCTTGCGTCTGGAGAAAGGCAGACAGTTCGACCTCGCCTTCCAGGCAATAGGCCACGACCTTGTTCAGGCCCGCGCGGACAAAAGCGCGCTCATAGAGGAAGTCGGCCGCCTCATCCGCCAATGGCGTGGCGTATTGCGCCGGGTCCAGCAGCACGAGGCTGAATTCCGCGTAGCGCGCCTCGCTGTTCACTCCCCGCAGTGTACAAAAGCCCTGGATCTCCCCCGCCCGGTCCTCCACCGTATAGAAGCCGCCATCGGCAATTTCTTTCCGTGAGAGCAACTCCCGGAGTTCGTCGCGCGTGGGCAAAACCGGCTCGCGCCGTGCGTCCAGGAGACCCGCGCGCAGGGTTCCGGCTTGGTAGAGGCGCGAGAAAGCAGGCACATCATCGAGTTCCGTGCCCCGGATAAACGTATGTTGTCCAGCAATCACGCCGCGGATCCGATGGGTTCTGGGGAAGGGGCCCTTCCATAAATACAACCGGGACCTGCATTCGGACAGCAGGCCCCGATGAAAGGCATGTAACCAACCGGGATTCTAGAATCCCGAGGTGGCCTCATCGCGTTTTCCATCCCGAAACTCTACCCACGCGCGGTAAAGCGCATTGTAGAAATCGAGAAAGGAATCCGCTTTAGGGGTCGAAATCGGTTTGATATGTTTCATTGGTCCACTCCAGATTGTCGCCAAACCGCGCCTATTAGAGCATATTTCAGCGAAGGCTACAAGAAGAAATTACTCCGCGGCAGGATTGCTCGGATCCTTGTTGATAAACAACGGGATGATCGCGTCGATGATGCCCTCAAACTCCGGGTTGTCTCCCGTGGCGCCCACGAAATCCCGGATAAAGGCCAGCTTCACCTCGGGGGCGATATCCTGGCCAGCCAGGGGGCACCGCGTCAGCAACCGGATCCCATGCACCATTTCCACCCTCCCGGGTTCAGGCACCCGTCTGGGTCGGCGTCTTCGCCTCCGCCAGCGTCGGGAAAATCGTTTGAAGCACTTCAACCAGAAAACACAGGAGCGCCTGGTAGTCGCTCGTAATGCCCGTGCAAATGTCGGCCTGAGCCCGCTCCGGCCGCTTTGAAAGCAACGCTAGATGTTTCATTGTACTTCCTTTATGTGAGGCCCGCCCGAATCCCCAAGTCGCGCCGCGCTGCGGGGAGCAACAGGCTACCGCCGCGGCCGCTCGACCTCACGCGCCCGTGGTGGGGATCGTGGGAAACTCCTGGCTTTCCTTGGTAAGAACGGCCTGGCCCACTGCGGCAAGTATGCCTGCAATCAGCTCAAACACCGCCGCCAGACTGATGTCCGACTGGGCCCGAACCGGAACCAGACTTATGCATCGTATGTGTTTCACTGCGTATTCCTCCTGTCGGGCCGCAAATGCCCGGGCCGGGTTCAGGTTTCGCCGTTCCCGCCGGTTGTTTCCTTGTCACCGAGGAAACTGGCTATTGCGTCGAAAATGCCTGCGGCCAGCGTCAATTTCTGCCCTGTGGTAAATTCACCGGCCTGCCGGGGAATCTTGGACATAGTGTGAATATGCTTCACAGGATGTTTCCTTCGCTAATTTGCGGCGGCTTCCTTATCCGCAAAGAAGCTGGCCAAAGCGTCTACAATCCCTGCCGCAAGGGTCAATTTCTGGCCCGTGGTGAAATCGCCAGCCTTTTGCGGTAACTTGGACAAAGTATGGATGTGTTTCACAGGAAGCTTCCTTCATATCGCCCGTTGATAGCAGCAAGCTTATCACAAGCCCCGTTCCCGGTAAAAGGACGCCCTTCGCCCGTCGGGGATGCCTACGTTACCAATGGCACCCGGCAATTGTTACACCTGATGGATGAATCCCGGAACCGGGGATTTAAGTTCCCGTGCCGAAGGCTGAAAATGGAGGGCATGAGATGGTCCGACGCGCCATGCCCCACCAAAAATAGCACAACGCCCGGACTGCTGGCCATTCCAGCAGTCCGGGCGCTCGTATCGTTCAGGCACATCGCCCCGGACTAGACCAGGGAGCGCTCTTTTGTCAGGGTCTCATAGCCCTCGGTATCGTGGGCTTGCAGGGTGGACTCGCCCATCAGGTACAGGTCGATGGCACGGGCGGCTTCGCGGCCCTCGTGAATCGCCCAGACCACCAGGGACTGGCCCCGGCGGGCGTCGCCTGCCACGAAGTACTTCGCCCTGGACGACTGGAAGTCTCTGGTATTGGCCTTGATGCCCTGACCAAAGCGGTTGCGATCCAGTTCCAGACCCAGTTCCTTCACGAAGGTGTCCGTTTCGGGCTGGGTAAAGCCCATGGCCAGCAGCACGAGCTCGGCCGGGATGCGCTCTTCGCTTCCGGGCACCTCGAGCATCTGGCGGCGGCCCGTGGCATCGGGCTCGCCCCACTCAAGATGAACGGTGTTCAGCGCGGCCACGTTGCCGTGTCCATCATCTTCGAAGGACTTGGTCAGCACGCTGTAGCGCCGCTCGCCGCCCTCTTTGTGACTGGAAGAAGTGCGGTAGACAAAGGACCACTGAGGCCAGGGATTGCTGTCGGCGCGGTCCACCGGGGGTTTGGGCATCAGCTCAAGGTTAACAAGACCCTTGCAACCCTGGCGCAGGCTGGTGCCCACGCAATCGGAACCGGTGTCACCGCCGCCGATGACGATGACGTGCTTATCGGTGGCCAGGATATCTTCGCCCTTTGCATCCTTGCCCAGGACCCGGCGGGTCTGCTGGGGCAGGAAATCCATGGCGGGATAGATGCCCTTCAGGTCGGATCCGGGGACATTCATACCTTCGAAGGTGCGGCTCTTGGTGGAGCCGATGGCGATGAGCACGGCGTCGTACTGGTCCAGCTTGCTGGTGGGCACGTTGACCCCCACCTCGGCGTTGCAGATGAACTCCACGCCTTCGGCCTTCAACTGATCCACGCGCCGCAGCACGATCTGCTTGTCGAGCTTGAAGTTGGGGATGCCGTACATCAGCAGGCCCCCCGGCTCGTCGGAGCGCTCGTAAACCGACACATGGTGGCCGGCGCGGTTCAACTGCTGCGCGGCGGCCAGGCCGGCGGGGCCAGAGCCGACGACGGCGACCCGCTTGCCGGTGCGCTTCTCGGGGATCTGGGGTATGACCCAGCCCTCGAGCCAGCCGCGGTCGGCAATTTCGCGCTCGTTGATCTCGATGGTGACGGCCGGCTTGTTGATACCCAGCACGCACGCGGTCTCACACGGCGCAGGGCATACCCGACCGGTGAATTCCGGGAAATTGTTCGTTGAATGAAGGACTTCGAGGGCTTCCTCCCAATCGTTGTCCTTCATCAGTTCGTTGAAGTCGGGAATCTGATTGCCGAGGGGGCAACCGCTGTGGCAGAACGGAATACCGCAGTTCATGCAGCGATAGGCCTGCTGGGCGATTTTCTCCGGCGGCAGCGAATTCGAAAATTCACCGTAGTGCTTCAGGCGCTCTTCGGGGGCGTCATCCAGCGCAATCTCTCGGTCAAAGGTCATGAAGCCTTTGGATTTATCAGGAAGCATGGGTCACCTCCGCTTGCGTTTGCTCTTGTTGCTTCATTACGCGGGCATAGTCGCGCGGCATGACCCGGACGAAATGCTTCAACTCCGCTTCCCAGTTTTCGAGGATACTCTTGGCCGTGGCGCTGCCCGTGTATGACCCATGGCGCTCCAACATGGTGCGCAACTCGGGAATACTCTTGTCGTGGAGGGGCTTCATTTCGGCGCTGTCGCTGTTGAAGTGACCCGGCAGCGTTCCCGCCTTATCGTAGACATAGGCGATACCGCCGCTCATGCCCGCGGCAAAGTTGCGGCCCGTCGGGCCCAGGACGACCACGCGGCCGCCCGTCATGTACTCGCAGCCGTGGTCGCCCACGCCTTCCACCACCGCCCAGGCGCCGCTGTTGCGCACGCAGAAGCGCTCGCCCGCGAGACCGCAGATAAAGGCCTCGCCACTCGTTGCGCCGTAGAGGGCGACGTTGCCGATGATGATATTCTCGGAGGGCTTGCCCTTGAATTCGGGCGGCGGCGCAATGATGATCTTGCCGCCGGACAGGCCCTTGCCGACGTAGTCGTTGCTTTCACCGATCACGTTGATCGTAACGCCTTTGATCGCAAAGGCGCCGAGGCTGTTGCCGCCCACGCCCTTGAGGTCGATCCACACGAGATCTTCGGGCAGGCTGCCGCCGTACATGCCCAGCTTGTGACGCCGGGTCAGTTCGCTCGACAGCATCGTGCCAAAGGTGCGATTGACGTTACGGATGGGCAGCTCGATGCGAACCGCTTCTTTGTTATCGAGAGCCGCCTTCGCCTTTTCCATGAGCACATGGTCCAAGGCACCTTCGATGCCGT
Source organism: Candidatus Hydrogenedentales bacterium (assembly GCA_942492815.1). Taxonomy (GTDB): domain Bacteria; phylum Hydrogenedentota; class Hydrogenedentia; order Hydrogenedentales; family JAEUWI01; genus JAEUWI01. The sequence continues at coordinate 3,797,614 of OW818658.1, forward strand.
GGTCCTGCACCTTGCTGTGGTGCAGCGTGGAATTCTCCCAGGCCTTCGCCATGTAGAGAATCCTGGAGAAGTCGAGGTGACGCGCCTTCCAGTGCTCCGGCAGGGGCGAGAACTTCAGCATGTCCGCACGGCCGATCATTTCGGTAATGGTGCGGAATCCAAGCTGCGCCATGATTTTCCGGCACTCCTCGGCGACGAAGAAGAAGAAATTCACCACGTGCTCGGGCTTGCCCGTGAACTTCTTGCGAAGCTCAGGGTCCTGTGTGGCAATACCCACGGGGCAGGTGTTCAGGTGACACTTGCGCATCATGATGCAGCCGGAGACGATCAGCGGCGCGGTGGCAAAGCCGAACTCGTCCGCGCCGAGGAGCGCGGCGATGGCCACGTCCCGGCCGGTCTTAAGCTGACCGTCCACCTGCACGCGGATGCGGTCGCGAAGATCGTTCTCCACAAGCACTTGGTGGGTTTCCGTCAGGCCAAGTTCCCAGGGCAGGCCGGCGTACTTGATGGAGGTCAGGGGCGACGCGCCCGTGCCGCCGTCGTGGCCGCTGATGAGCACCAGGTCGGACTTGCCTTTGGACACGCCTGCGGCGATAGTGCCCACGCCCACTTCGGACACGAGCTTTACGGACACCTTCGCGTGAACGTTGGCGTTCTTCAAGTCGTGGATGAGCTGGGCCAGATCTTCGATCGAGTAGATGTCATGGTGCGGCGGGGGCGAAATCAGCTCCACGCCCGGCGTGGCATAGCGCACCGTGGCGATCTTATCGAAGACCTTGTGTCCCGGAAGCTGTCCACCTTCGCCGGGCTTCGCGCCCTGGGCCATCTTGATCTGCAACTCGTCGGCGTTGACGAGGTATTCGTTGGTCACGCCGAAACGGCCGGAAGCCACCTGCTTAATGGCGCTGCGGCGCAGATCGCCATTGGCGTCCGCCTCGAAGCGCGCAGGGTCTTCACCGCCCTCGCCCGTGTTGCTGCGTCCGCCGATACGGTTCATGGCGATGGCCAGATTCTCGTGGGCCTCCGCGCTGATGGAGCCGTAGGACATGGCACCGGTGCAGAAGCGCTTGACGATCTCTGCGGCGGACTCCACTTCCTCAATCGGAATAGGCGTACCTTCTTTGAAATCGAGGAGGCCGCGCAGGGCCGCCAAGGTCCGCGTGCGGTTGTTGACTTCCTCTGCAAATTCTTCAAAGGTCGCCGCGTTGTTCTGGCTTGTGGCGTGCTGGAGCTTGGCCACGGTCTCGGGGTTCCACATGTGGAACTCGCCGCGCCGACGCCAGCGGTAAGCACCGCCCACATCGAGGCTGGGACGCCGTGCGGGATTTTCCGGATAGGCCATGGCGTGGCGCATGAGGGATTCCATGGCCACTTCCTTCACGCCGATACCCTCAATGCGGGTCGCGGTGCCGGAGAAGCAGCGCTGGACGATGGCCGTGTTCAAGCCGACCGCCTCAAAAATCTGGGCGCAGCGGTAGCTCTGCTGGGTAGAGATGCCGATCTTGGACATGACCTTGAGCAGACCGTGTTCGATGGCCTTGATGAAATTCTTCTGGGCATAGCCCGGCTTCTTTTCCACCACGAGTTCGCGGTGCGTCAGATCCTCGATGGCTTCGAACGCCAGATAGGGGTTCACCGCACCCGCGCCGTAGCCGGTGAGCAGGGCGAAGTGCATGACTTCGCGTGCTTCGCCGGTCTCGATGATCAGGCCGCACTCGCTGCGCTTGTGCTTGTGGACCAGGTACTGGTGAACCGCGCCGGTCGCCAGCAGGCTGGGGATGGGGGCGAACTCTTCGTTCACACCGCGATCCGAAAGGACGATCATGGTCGCGCCATGCTGCACCGCGTCGAAGGCTTCCTTGCAGATACGGTGGAGGGCCTTGTCCAGTTCTTCCGGTCCCTTTTCGGTGTCGAACAGGGTCGAAATTACCGCGCTGCGGAATCCATCGCGATCGAGGTTCTTGATGAAAGCCAACTGGGCATTGGTGATAATCGGCGACTTCAGGTGAAGCTGCTTGCAGTCTTCGGGCTTCTCGCCGAGGAGGTTGCCCTCGCGGCCGATGTCCGTCTCCAGCGACATGACGATGCTTTCGCGGATCGGGTCGATGGGCGGGTTCGTTACCTGGGCGAAGAGCTGCTTGAAATAGTTGAAGAGCAACTGGGGACGGGGCGACAGCACGGCCAGTGCCGCGTCATTGCCCATGGAGCCCGTGGGCTCCTTGCCGTCCTGCGCCATCGGGGCGAGGAGGATTTCCATGTCTTCACGGGTGTAGCCGAAAACCTGGAGGCGCTCCATGAGGGGCGCCGGTTCCACCGCAGGCGCGGTTTCCGCCAGATCGGTGGGCAGTTCCACCCGGTGGGTATCGAGCCACAGGCGATAGGGGTTGCGCTTGGCGAACTTGCTCTTCAGTTCGGCATCGTCAACAATCCGGCCTTCTTCCATGTCCACGAGGAACATGCGACCGGGCTCAAGGCGGCCCTTGCGGACCACTTTTTCCTGGGGAATAGGCAACACGCCGGCTTCGGAGGCCATGATGACCTGATTGTCGCTGGTGACCCAATAGCGCGAGGGACGCAGGCCGTTGCGGTCGAGCACGGCGCCGATCATGACGCCATCGGAGAAGGCCATGGAGGCGGGACCGTCCCACGGCTCCATCTTGCAGGCGTGGTATTCGTAGAAGGCCTTTTTCGCATCCGACATGGACTCATGGCCGCTCCAAGGCTCGGGGATCATCATGGCCATGGCGTGATCCACGTCGCGACCGCCGCGGACGAGGAGCTCGAAGGCGTTGTCAAAGTTCGCGGAGTCGCTGGCACCGGCCGAAAGGATGGGCAGGAGCTTGCGCAGGTCCTCGCCGAAGAGGGCACTTTCAAAGTGGGCCTCGCGGGAGTCCATCATATTCAGGTTGCCGCGCAAGGTGTTGATTTCACCGTTGTGCGCCAGAAAGCGGAAGGGCTGGGCCAGGGGCCAGGCCGGCAACGTGTTCGTGCTGTAGCGCTGGTGAACCAGGGCCATACCGCTCTTGGTGCGCTCGTCGGCCAGATCCAGGTAGTATTTGTCCATGGACTCGGGCAGCATGAGGCCCTTGTACACGATGGTGCGCGCGGACATGCTGGGCACATAATATTCCGACTTGCCCGAGATGACCGAGTTGCCGATCATGTGGGTGGCGGACTTGCGGATGGTAAAAAGCTTGCGCTCGAAGGTCTCGATATCGAGCCCTTCGCTCTTGCCAATGAAGACCTGGCGGATCACGGGCTCGTTTTCCCGCGCGAGCCAGCCAATGGTGCTGGAATCCCGGGGTACGTCGCGCCAGCCGATCAGTTCCTGATCTTCTTCCAGGATGGCCTTGTTCAGGATCTGGATGCAGGATTCCCGCGATTCCCGGTCACGGGGCAGGAAGATCATGCCCACGGCATACTCGCCGGGCGCGGGAAGATCAAAACCGTGCAACTGCCCTTCGGCCACGAAGAACTCGTGGGGGATGTGAAACATGATGCCGCAACCGTCGCCCGTTTCCGGGTCGCAACCGCAGGCACCGCGATGAGTCAAATTGACGAGAATCTGGAGGCCATTTTTGATGACTTCGTGGGAGCGTTTGCCATCGATGTTGCACATGAAGCCGATACCGCAGGCATCGTGTTCATAGTACGGCTCATACAGGCCTTCCCTGGATATGCTTCTTGTAGGCAAGATGATTCACCTCTATCAACGGTTGTGCCTGGGAGGGGTAACTGCGCAGGCAGGGCAGGTAATCGAAACCGCACCCTAAATCCAAGCATTTGGGCGCGGTTCTTTCCAAAGCGTATGATACAAAAGAACCGAATTAAAAGTCAAACTGAATTGTAACTCGCTAATGACAAACGGCTTACAACTCAGTAATCGGAACCTTGCGGGAGGATCGGCCCGTCACCGCTTCGAATCGGCCAGAATACTTCCTACCTGTCGGTATCTTTTTTGTCGTTCAGCATAGTTAACATTACCGAATGGTAGCATGCTATAGTGACGGTCAATTTCACCAATCGGGCGGCTCAAACCGCCTTCGGGAGTCCACATCATCATGCGCACTCAGCACTTCTTTCTCGTCGCTCTCCTCTTCTCCCTGCCGCTAGCGGGAGAGCAGACTCTTCCCCTGATGAACGCCGGTGACTGGGAAAATGTCGGCGGTACGGCAACATCCTTCCTTATAGAGGAGGGGACGTTGCACTTTCAGCAGGGACAGGGAGAGCCTTCGGCCATCCTGACCCGTCAGGACTACGAAAATTTCGATCTCAACTTTGAGTTTCGCTGCCATGAATGGGAGGAATCGGGCCTTCTTATACACGCGCCGTGGAACGGGGCCTGGCGGGCTGGTCTTATTATAGCACTCGGCGACCACGCCGGGGATGAGCCTGATGTATTTCGCTCGGGCGCGCTCTTCCGGCACGTGCCACCGAAGGTGATGGCCGTCAAAGAGGCCGGGGAGTGGAATTCGTGTGAGGTACACATGAAGTGGCCCCAATTGCGGATCGTGCTCAACGGGCACGTCGTTCAGGATTTGGACCTGAGCACCCACCCCGGGCTGGCCCATACCCTGCGCCGGGGTCGGTTGGGCTTCCTGAACAGTTATGGATGGGGCATGGAGGTCCGAAATATGGCCGTCACCCCCCTACCGGACAGCGCTGGGGCCGTGTCCATGTTCAATGGCAAGAATCTGGAAGGCTGGAAGCCCGTGCGAAACAAACGGGCCTGGTGGACGGTGGAGAATGGCGTGCTCCGGGGCGAAGGGGGCAACGGCTACCTCCAGTACAAAACGCCCTGCGAGAATTTTGCCATGAACCTCTACTACCGGGCCAGTTCCTCGGCCAACGGCGGCGTCTTCTTCCACTGGAAGTCGGACGACTCCGATCGGGGCCATGAGATTCAGATACTCGACCTGCCCGATGTGGGGATGGTCTCGGGCAGCATCTATGGCCTCGTGCGAGGCCGGGACGACATCTTCAACCCGGGCGAGTGGAACCTGATGCAGATCTTCGTTCAGGGCAACCACGCCACGACCTATATCAACGGCCACCAGTCCGCCGAAACGGACCAGCTCGATAAGCTTGGCCCGGGGCATATCACGCTGCAGATGCACCGGGATGGCGCGGTGATTGAGTGGAAGGAGCTTACGTTGCTTAAGGATGAAGGATGAAGTCTGAAGGATGAAAGGAACGGCTCCATTCAATCGATCACCTCCGTTTCATCCTCCCCCCTCCAGACTCCATCCGCCGCGGCGGACAGACTCCAGACTCCAGACTCCAGACTCCAGACTCCAGACTCCAGACTCCAGACTCCAGACTCCAGACTCCAGACTCCAGACTCCAGACTCCAGACTCCATCCTTCATCCTTCATCCTTCATCCCCCTGTACCATTTCCCCCACTTGGTGGTAGAATAGCCACGGGAACATCGCAGGGAAGCGTTTTATGCATCATTTTGATGGGGATTATGTGGAAGAAGTGGTGGAGCGCCTGGGTGGGATCAAGCGAGACGCGATCCCGCACTGGGGCCAGTTGCGCCGCGATTCCATGATCGAACACCTGATCTGGTCGCTGCGCCATTCCATGGGCCGCTCCCGGACGATTCCCTTTTTTGGCAATTGCTTTACGCGTTGCGTGAAGCGCCCTCTGGTGTTGGCGGGGGTCCTCCCCATCACCACGGCCATGCACCTGCCGGATCATCTCCGCCATCAAGGACTGACCGCTCAAGAACCGGGCGATCTGGAAACCCTCCAGGCCATCCTGGAAGAATATCTCACCCTCGTGCAGGCGGATGAGCTGAAACCGGCCCCCCACCCCACCTTCGGTCGGATGGATATCGACGGCTGGGACCGCTTCCACGTGCTCCACTTTGAGCATCACTTGCGGCAGTTCGGCACCTGAGCCGAAGGGTCGATTCGTCCCAAATTCCGTCCCGCTATTGACTTAGCCTGGGCGGGGTTCGTATCATACGCCCCTTGTTTCTTCCTGTCAGCTCCACCACCAAAACCGTTAGGGCGTATCGTTGGGACGTGTAATTGCTATAGCCAATCAGAAGGGGGGCGTGGGGAAAACTACCACCGCCGTCAATCTCTCCGCCTGTATGGCCGCCGCCCACAAAAAGACGCTCCTGATCGACCTGGACCCTCAGGGCAACGCCACCCAGGGCCTCGGCATCGATAAGAATTCGGTGGAAGGCAGCGTCTACGACCTGCTCGTCAACGACAAGTCCGTCGCCGAAGTGGCCCTTGCCACCGAGTGGGACAACCTGTTCATCGTTCCCTCGAACCGGGAGTTGGTGGGTGCGGAAGTCGAGTTGATCGACGAGGAAGGCAGGGAATTCCGCCTGAAGACCCGCGTCGCCGAAGCCCTGAACGACTATGACTATATTTTCATCGATTGTCCCCCCTCCCTCAGCATATTGACGCTGAACGGGCTCGTGGCGGCGGATGGCGTCCTGGTGACGCTGCAATGCGAGTACTACGCGCTGGAAGGGCTCAGCGAGTTGCTCCAGACCATTATCCTCGTGCGGGACAACCTGAACCCCGAGCTTACGGTCTTCGGCGTGCTGCTGACGATGTACCAGCACACCAACCTGTGCAAGCAGGTGATGGACGACGTGCGCGGCCACCTGGGCGAGTCGGTCTTCCAGACGATTATTCCCCGGAATGTGACGCTGAGCGAGGCCCCCAGTTTCGGCAAGCCGGTCATCTATTACGATTTGAAGTGCGCAGGCTCCCAAGGCTATCTCGCCCTGGCCCGGGAGGTCATAACCCGTGGCTGACGCCAAGCGCAAAGGGCTGGGCAAGGGCTTGGGCGCGTTGATCGGCGGCGGATCTTCGCTGAACCGGCCTGCCGCTGCGCCCTCCCCCACTGTTGCCCCGACCGAGCCCGTCGGCTTGTCCGACGGCGCCGTGCTGATCGAGGTAGACCCTTCGGAGCTTCGCTCGAACCCGAAGCAGCCGCGCCATACCTTCAACGAAGAGTCGCTCCAGGAACTGGCCGAATCCATCCGCCGCGATGGCGTGCAGGAGCCGGTGCTGGTCCGCAGGGTCGGCGATCACTACGAGCTGATCAGCGGCGAGCGGCGCGTTCGCGCGAGCATCATGGCGGACAAGAAATTGATCCCCGCCGTGTGCCGCGAAGTCTCGGATCGCGACATGCTCAAGCTGGGCATCATCGAAAATATCCAGCGCGAAGACCTGAACGCGATGGAAACGGCCCAGGCCTATCAGGATCTGATGGACGAGTTTGGCTGGACGCAGGAGGAGGTCTCTCGCGAGGTGGGCAAGAAGCGGGCGACGGTGGCGAATTCGCTGCGCCTGCTGAACCTGCCGGAGACGGTGCAGGCGATGGTGGCGGATGGCGCGCTGAGCATGGGCCACGCCCGGGCGCTCCTGAGCATCGAATCGGTCTCGGGCCAGCTCAACGCCGCGCGCAAGATTATCGCCGAGGGCCTCTCCGTGCGCCAGGCGGAAAAGCTGGCCACGGAACAGAAGGGCTCCGCCAAGCCCCCCGCGCCGAAGCCACCGAAGGACCCCAATGTCGCCCAGTTGGAAGACGACCTCCGCCGCCGCCTCGGCACGAAGGTCCACCTGAAGACGCAGGACGGCGGCAAGGGCCGAATCGAGATCGAGTATTTCTCGCTGGACGAGCTGGATCGCCTGTTGGTGATGCTGCGCGGGTAGGTGCCTGGGTGCGCATGATGGTGGTGTTCAGGTATGTGTCTCTTAAATCCCAGGGACTACAGAGACGGCAGAGACTTCAGCGACACAAATCAGGGTGTACATAGGTCCCTGACGTTAGTGCTGTCCCTGTCATCCCCGCGAATGCGGGGATCCAGTGAACGAGCCGGGCCCACTTCGCCAATTTTCTGGGTCCCCGCATTCGCGGGAAAGACAGACTTGAGATACTGAAAATCTTCTCGATTCCCTAAACGCAATTACATCAAAGGCAATAGGCACCATGCTCGACATCAAACTCCTCCGCCAGGACCCCGAAGCCGTCACCGCCGCGCTGGCGAAACGGGGCGGCTCTTTTGCCATCGACCAGGTGCTCGAAGAAGATGGCAAACGCCGCGCACTGGTCTATGAGATGGAACAGCTCCGCGCGGAGCAGAACGTGGCCAGTGACGCCATCGGCGCGGCAAAGAAGGCGAAGCAGGATGCGAGCGAGGCCATCGCCGCGATGAAGACGATCAAAGATCGGATCGCGGTGCTGGAAGAGCAGGTGCGGGAGGTGGACACCGCCCTGGCGGATCTCCTGCTGGGCATTCCCAATCTGCCCGACGAGAGCCTGCCCGTGGGTAAGGACGAAGCCAGCAACCGCGAAGAGCGGAAATGGGGCGAGATTCCAAAATTCGACTTTGAGCCGAAGGACCACGTGGCGCTGGGCGAGAGCCTGGGCATTCTCGACTTCGAGTGCGCCGCCAAATTGACCGGCGCGCGTTTCTGCCTGAGCAGGGGCGCGGGCGCGCGGCTGGAGCGGGCCCTGATCAATTTCATGATCGATACCCACACGGAAAAGCACGGCTATACCGAGATCCTGCCGCCTTTCATGGTGAACTCGCAGAGCATGCAGGGCACGGGCCAGTTGCCGAAATTCGCGGCGGACGGATTCCGCATTACCGACACGGACTACTGGCTCATCCCCACGGCGGAAGTGCCCGTGACCAACATCCATCGCGACGAGATTCTGAGCGACGCCGACCTGCCGATCTACTACGCGGCCTACACGCCCTGCTTCCGCAGTGAAGCGGGTGCCTACGGCAAAGACACGCGCGGCATGATCCGCCAGCACCAGTTCAACAAGGTGGAGATGGTGAAGTTTACCCGCCCGGAAGATAGTTGGGACGAACTGGAAAAGTTGACGAACAACGCCGAAGCGATCCTGCAGGCGCTGGGGCTCCCCTATCGCGTGATGACCCTGTGTACCGGCGACCTCGGCTTCTCCGCGGCGAAGACCTACGACCTTGAAGTCTGGCTCCCCGGCCAGAGCGCCTACCGAGAGATCAGCTCCTGCTCGAACTTCACGGACTACCAGGCGCGCCGGGCGAATATCCGATTCAAGCGCGACAAGAAGCCCGAATTTGTCCACACGATCAATGGCTCGGGCCTGGCCGTCGGCCGGACGCTCGTGGCGGTGCTGGAAAACTACCAGCAGGCCGACGGCTCGGTGATCGTGCCGGAGGTACTGCGCGGGTATATGGGCGGCCTGGAGCGGATCGCGAAGGCGTAAAGCTGGCCCGGAGCATACTATGGACAAAGTAGACCTAGTGGACCAGGTGGACCCAAGTGGATTTTTGGGTACAGTCCACTAAGTCCACATTGTCCACTCAGTCCATGATCACCCAGGCCCACCGAGGCTCCACACCATGACCTACCCCATCCAACAAGCCGCGCAGGCCATCGCCCAAGGCCGCCACGTCATCGCCGTGACCGGCGCGGGAATCTCCGTGGAAAGCGGCATCCCCGATTTCCGGAGTCCCGGCGGCATCTGGGACACCTATCCGCCCGAAGAGTACGCCACCATCGAAGCCTTCCTGGCGGCCCCCGACCACGTGTGGCAGCTCTGGTACGACCTCGGCGCGATGCTTGGGGACGTTGCTCCCAATCCTGGCCACCATGCGCTGACCGAACTCCAGAGCATGGGCCGACTCGAAGCCATCATCACACAGAACATCGACAACCTCCATCAGGAATCGGGCTCGGTGCGGGTGATCGAATACCACGGCAACGGCCGACACATGCGCTGCGTGGTGTGCGCCGGAGATGTGCCCCTTGACCTCTCACTGCGGAGCGAGAATGCGCCGCGCTGTGCCTGCGGCGGCGTGATGAAACCCGACGTGGTGCTCTTCGGCGAAGCGATACCCCGCGATGCTCTGGAAGCCGCCGACCGCGCGGCGGCGTTGGCGGACGTGGTGATTATCGTCGGCACTTCAGCCACCGTCTACCCGGCGGCGGAACTGCCGGTAATCGCGAAGCAGAACGGGGCGTTCATCGTGGAGTGCAACCTGGAGCCGACGGAGTTTACCGGGTATATCACCGATGCCTTCTTGCAGGGGCCGTCGGGGACGGTGCTGCCGAGATTGGCGGATGCGGTGCGGGCGCTGCTGTAACACCGAAATCTGCCCGCAATCACTGTCGGCCAGTCGCGCACGGCTCGATACAGGTTTGGAGTCTCGATTTCACGAGGACGCACCACGGGTGCCACCCACACTCGGGGCGGCTCCGCCGCGGGAGAATGTGGGTGAGGGGACGACGTGAATTGGTCTGGATCATTTTACTGGATCAAGATAAACCGCGAAAAGCCCAGTCTTTTCACCCTTGAGTCCCAGCTTCAACTTCACGGTCTTTCCCGCGAGGGTACTAAGGCCGTCACCCTTCCAATTCACGGGGCTGGCCAACGACTTTGCCCCTTTTACCTCGCCGCTATTTTCGCCGCTGAACTCGGGTATCAACGCGCCGCTCTCGTCCGCGATCTCGACGCTGATGTTCTTGGCACCATCGGCATTCAGCGAGAACTCGACTTCCTCCGCAGGCAACGTGATCGGTGCGGACCACACCGTGCCGCTTTCAGCACCCTCGGCGACGCTCAGGCTGCCCCAGCGATCGCGCGGAAGCGTGGCGAGGGCGATCTCGGCGTGGTAGTTGTTCTCCGTGATGGTGGCGTTGCGCCAACGTCCGTGATAGATGAGGGTTTCGTCGCCCACGTTCAGGATGCCGTTGGCCTGGCAGAGAATCGTGGGATCATTGACGCCCGGCTCGGGGGTGGAAGGTGATTCCTTCTCGGAAATAAACACATGACTCGGCACGGGCTCGCGGAAAGAGACACCATCGTTGCTCACGAGGAGCCCGAGATCGCAGGTGATAATACCGGAGCCGTACCAGCCCTCTTTGCGCCCCTGGCCCTCCGCCGGGTTGTGCCAGATGCCCCAGAGCCCGACGGCGACATTGCCGAAGCTCGCCGCGCCGACGCCGAGGTGTACCTGGGGATAATCGCCCAGCAAACCGCGCTTAGCCAGGTCCGCCGGCTCGGGAACGCGGAAGGCGTCTTGGTAGGGATTGTCCCACGTCATAAAATCGGTTGAAGTGGAAGCATAGCCCTGGCGACCTTCTTCTTCACCCTTGTCGTTGCGGCCGATGCCCTGTCCATGGACGATGTAGCGGTCGCCAAACTTGAAAAGGCTGCCGCTTTCGAGAAACTTGTCTGTGGAATAACCCTCGGGCACGGTCCAGACAATGCCGTCGGCGCTGTAGGCCGGGCGGAACACCCACGTCTTGTTCAGCAACGTGTAAAGCATCTTGTAGCGCCGCGCTGGATCGGGTTCGTCTTCGTCGATGATGACCATGGCACACTGCGTGACGGCGTCTGGAAGAAGAATCGCGTTGTTGTCCTTGCTGCCGTTGATCCCAACCTGGCCGAGTTTGGGCTTCGTCCAATGAAGGCCGTCGTTGCTCTCGGCATAGCACACCGGCCCCTGCTTGAGATTTTCCTCCGCGCCCATTTCGAGACTGACGGCGTAGTACCACATCTGGAACTTGCCCTTGTTGTGAAGCACGGTGCCGTAGAAGTGGGCCGCCATGGAATCGGGCGCGCTCGGGTTGCCGCGCTCCGGCATCAGCACGGGCTCCTTGCGCACCGTAGGCTTCGAGAGGGTAAGCGTAAGCCTCTCGCGATCGCGCAGACCCTGATCGTCAATGGCGAGCAGGGTAACGCGGCCTTTCACCTGGAGCTTGGACTCGGGAAAGGTGAACACGGACTCGGCGGCGAAAACAGGAGCCGACAACACAGCGCCAATGACCAGTCCCACCAGCAGACTTATGCGATTTTTCATCGTTACCTATTCCTTGTGAGTAGCGCCCAGAAACGAAAAATATCTCCTTTGTGCTCTTTGCGTTCTTTGTGGTTGCCTTATCTTATTTTTAACCACAAAGAACGCAAAGAGCACAAAGGAAGAGAAAAATTCACTTCAACTTTTCCGCGATCCACGCGGCGGCCAGTTCCGGCGCGCCATTCGGCGTGGTGTGGCCCTTTTGCTCGGGAAGCACAAGAAGCGTCACATCGGCGACCTCGGACTTCTCCAGGGATACCGCTGTTGCGCGCCGTGCGAACGCGATGGCGTCGTCGGTGCTGACGCGATCATCGCGATCGCCGATGATCAGCCAGAGGGAACGGCCCGCGAACTTTTCGGCGTTCGCCAAAAGCGAAAGTGTGGCAACATGCTCGGTATTCTTCGCGCCGCCAAACTCGCGCAGGGCCATCAGATTGGTGACGGGCGCAAAGGCGGCGACGGCCTTGACTCGCGGGTCCGCTGCGGCGGCATGGAGGGCCATGAAGCCGCCGCGAGAGGTGCCGCACGCGGCGATGCGCGCGGGATCCGATGCGCCCGTGGCAATAAGGTGATCCAGCACGACCCGTACGCGCGCCGTGAAGGGTGCGATGAAGTCTTCACCCCCATCGCTGCGCGTGCGCCAGGTGCCCAATGCACCAGGCTCGCCCTCACGCTGATCCACGCCATGACCCGGCAGATCGAGGGAGACGCAGAGATAGCCCTGCTCCGAAAGGGCATCGCCACACTGGCGGAAATAGGGATTGTCGAGCGTCGCTTTGATGTCGGACGCGAAGATGAATAGCGTCGGCGCGGGGTAGGTTGCTCTGGTGCCCCAGAGGCCGTATTCGATGCCGTCGGCGGTCTTCTCGATGACGACTTTGCCGTTGAGTGCGGGGAGAGTTGGGGGTTCGGCAGATGCGATGAGCGAAACTGCGAGGGTGAGGACCATGAGCACCAATCGGAACAATCCTGACGCTGTCTTTCCCGCGAATGCGGGAACCCAGTGAAGTCGCGTAGTACACCTCGCCAACGCACTGGATCCCCGCATTCGCGGGGAAGACAGGGGTGCGGTGGACTTCGGTATAACGGGTGACTGCCTCGACATCAAAGATACCTCATGCGTGCGTTCCACGAACGCCGACCGGACTATTGTTTAACAGGTCGCAGTGCATCCTGTGGCAATTCATTCAGCGGCGCATCTCCCCGCAGCACCCTTTCCACATTCCGCACAAACAAATCCCACACGCGCTCGGGGAAGCGCGTGCTTCTTGTCGAACCGGAGATGTGGGGCGTCATGATCACGTTGGGCATGGCCCACAGCGGATGCTCGGGCGGCATGGGATAGTGGTAGTGGGTGTCGAGCGCCGCGCCTGCGATCCAGCCTTCGTTCAGGGCCTGGAGTAGCGCGGCTTCCTGGATGATGGGACCGCGCGCGGGATTGAGCAGCAGGGCCGTCTTCGGGAGTGCGCGCAGATCCTCTGCCGTAACCAGTCCGCGGGTGCTGGCGTTCAATGGCAACGCAATGATGAGGAAATCGAGACCGGACAAGAATTCGAGCTTCCGCTCCAAGCCGAAGACCTCGTCGGGCAGCACCCCATCGGGATCGCCGGTGCCTGGGACGCGATAGAGTTCAAGTTGCGGCTGCACGCCATTGCGCGCGAGAACGTGGATGCGCAGTCCCGCGAACTTTGCGATGCGCGCGGTCTCTCGAGCGAGGCCGCCATAGCCCCAGAACCCGACGGTGCGTCCGCGAATCTCGGTCTGAAATTGCGCGCCGCGATCCCAGTGGCCCGCCTGCTGGTTGCGGTACATCTGGGGCAGATCGCGGGCGAGGTTCACCATCATGGCGAAGCACCACTCGGCGATGGGCACGTCGAAAACACCCCGCGCGTTGGATGCGCGCACGACCCGCGACGGAAAATTGTGGGGAATGATGTGCTCAAAGCCGGAGGACGTAATCTGAATCCACTTGAGCGCCTTCATGTCGCTCAAGTTCTCCGGCACGTCGGCGCAGAAGAGCGCGTCGATCTCTCGAAGCTCGTCCGCCGGACGCACCACCCGCTCGTCGGTGATGGGATCCGCGATTGTCACGTTGACGCCCGGCAATGCCTTGAGGCGCGCGAGGCCGGGTTCGTAAATCGGCGTGTCTATGAAAATATTCATCGGGTCAGTAAGTCGTCCATTTCTTCCAGGCTTTTACCCGGTACGCTGTTGAATTCGCCGCTGCCCGGCTTGAAGGGATATCGTGCCTTGGTGGCCTCGCTCAATACAATGCCGAGGCCGGGCGCTTCGGGCGGCAACACGAAGCCGTCCTTCATCTGGAAGGACTCCCCCACCACCTCGCTGTGGAGCGGGCCATAATCCGGCGGCACTTCCACGATGCAGGTGTTCACGCACGCAAAAGCAGCGTGGACGTTCTGCATGAGCGATCCGCCCGCGCCCCAGGCATGGGTGGCGATGCTGCGATTGCGCGCGGCGAGCATCTCGGCGACCTCCACCACCACCAACAGACCGCCCGTGAAGGAGGCGTCGGGTTGGCCGATGTCGAAGCAGTCCATGTCGATGAAGGTGCGCCACTCCGCGGCACCCGTGAGACATTCGCCACCTGCGATGGGAACGGAGGTCGCCTTGCACAGCTCCGCATAGCCCCAGGGATTCGTATAGTGAAGCGGCTCCTCGAAGAAAACGAGATTGTAGGGCTCCAGCGCCTTGCACACCGCAATGGCCGTCTCCACGCTCCAGTGGCCCGTGGGCGCGTTGCCCATGTGGGCGTCCATCATGACGCCGATGTCCGGCCCCACGTGCCTGCGGATGTGCTCCAGCTTTTCCACTTCGAAGGCTGCGGCCGCGGAGGGCTCGTTCTCGATTTTGAATCCTTGGTCCGTGTCGTAGCTACCCGCGCCCACCTTGAAACCGCGAAAGCCGAGGCCCAGGTAGTGATCCATCTTGCGCGAGAGTTTGTCCAGGGGATAATTGCTCGAACCGCCTGTGGCATAAGCCGCAAGACGAGTGTGCTTCGCGCCGCCGAGGAGCGCATGAACCGGCTTACCTTCCAGCTTGCCCTTAAGATCCCAGAGGGCCGCCTCGATCCCGTTCAACACGATGAGTCCAAGCCCCACCCGACACCAGAAGTTCCCGCAGTGATGCATGCGCTCCCACAGTTCGGGGATGTTGTCCACACTTTGCCCGACCAGAATGGGCTTGAAAAACTCCACGATAGAAGGCACGGATTCCGGCGCGAAATAGCCGCCGTAGGTCTCCCCCACGCCGATGTGCTCGGTATCAGTGTGAATCTCGATAAACGCGGCGCTCCGCAGTTTCCGCGTCTCACTCAGGAAAGGATCGTGGGTGCACGGGCCCGTGAGGAGTATGGTTTTGACGTCGGTGATCTTCATGGGTTCCTCGGGCCGGGGATTGAGTGCTGCGCAATTGGTTATAACAACATACGTTTTCGCGCGAGGGGAAGTCAAGGTGAATTCTACGCGATTCTGGTCTACACTGTACTCGTGCGAAATCTTGGAGACGAGCGCGATGAAGAACATTGTCCTGAGTGCGGACGAGCGTCTGATTGAAGCGGCGCAGGAACGCGCCCGCTTGGAAGAGACTACCTTGGAATTGGCGTTTCAAACCTGGCTTGCAGAGTATGCAAATCAGACGCAGCGGCTCACAGCATTCGACGCGGCGGTAGCGTCCGTATGCGGAAAACTGACGGTCGGCAAGATTCTCACACGGGACGAGATGAATTCACGATGAGTGCTTTCTCGATCCGAATGTCGCTCGCGAGCAGACCCCGGGTGCCACCTCAATCGTGCAACGCACGTTTGGGTGCCTTGAGCATCGGCAGCCGGTATGCCGTGAGCGACCCTGAGCTGGCTAGGTTGACATAGGGCGGTTTTCGCAACGATTGACCGAAGTCCAAAAGCCTATTCTGTACATTCGCCATTGGACGGGGTTTGCTTCCCACGATGCACCCAAACGAGCGTGGCTCGATTGAGGTGGCACCCGGGGTGACGCCCACCAACTCTGGGCCTCCGGGATGGTTTTGGGTTATGCGCCAAGCTGATGCTACGATGCTATCGTCCTTCCACCACGATCACGGGAAACTTTCGACATGCGGACTGCGGCGCTAAGCTGGACATTGGCATTGGGTGTTCTGCTATTCACAGGGACAGCCACCCACGCCCAGGAGCCCTCCGACGCCTCGCGCATTCCGCCCACCACCGCGCTGGGCGGCCCCGCGATTTGGCCGCCCTATGAAAAGATCGAGGCGGTGTTGAAGCATTGGGCGGCGGAGCATCCCCAGGGCTTTCAGTTGGAAGAGCTGGGCAAGTCCGTGGAAGGGCGCAGCATCTATGCCGTCACCATGACCGATCCCAACCGACCCGATGAGAACAAGCAACACGCTCTGGTCACGGCGCTCCACGCGGGGAACGAGCGGGGCGCGGCCACGACGGTGATGGGCATCATCGAGTGGTTTCTGTCGAGCGATCCGCGGGTTGGCGAAATCCTCCGAAATCAGGTAGTGGTGTTTCTGCCGCTGGTGGATCCGGATCGCTACGAGAAGGGCCAGTTCACGCCCATCTATACCGAGTGGAATAAGGATGGCCCCTTGAAGCCGGAGGAAGTGCCCGAGGCGGTGTATGTGCAGCGGGTCTTCGACCGATTCCAGCCGGACCTCCACGCGGACATTCACGGGACGAGCCTGGACTTCGAGAAGTACATCATGTTCGAGAGTTCGGGCTGTGCTTATTCCAACAGCGCCTTACGCCCCTACCACCGCGAGATCGTCCGCCAGATGGACGAGGCGGCGATGGCGGCGGGCTATCCCATGGACACGTTGGAGGACGACGCCGAACGCCAGTTCTATGGTCCCGGTGTTTCGGAGATGGCCGCGAAGAGTTGGTATGGCCAGCCCCGCTACTACGCCGGTAATTACCTCTACGATCACTACCACACGCTGGTCTCCGCCACCGAGGTGTGCTGGGAGGAAAGCGGCCTCGTGCGGCACCAGCGGCTGCTGGAAATCGGTAACGAGCGCTGGCCCGGCTACTACTACCCCGGCTATCCCAACCAGGTCATCATGAGCAACACCCACGTCTATCTCGTGGCCTATGGCCAGACGGCGGCGGCGCGCCGCGCGAGTCGTGTGGAACTGTGGAACCGCATGGACGAATTCACCTTCGGCAGCCTGGACCCCGCGATGGCGGGCCGGGCCAGCGCCATTCTCGCCACGAGCGCAAGTGCGGAAGCCGACTACCTCATCGACGACAAACTGGAGGTGACGCTGGCGAAGCTGGAGAAGCATCCCCGCATGAACTACGGCGCAATTAAGGAGTTCTTCCACGACTGGCCCGCCGGACAGAACGGCCCCACGCCCCAGTTGTACGTGACGCATCGCACGCCGGAGAAGGCTCCTTCGGAGGGCGAGGTGGTAGCGGAACCCGGACCGATCCAGCACGGCGCGAGTCTCCAGTTGAGGCTACCGTATCCGAATGCGAAGATCAAGGAATTGAAACTGAACGGAGGGCCCATTGCTGTCTCCGAAGTGGACGGCTACGCCACCTGGACCGCACGGGCCTCGACGTATATTCAGGTGAACCTATCCCCCGCGCGCATGGCGGCGGAAGATTTATTCATCGTGACCTGCGACTACGAGCCTGGTGCCGCGCGAGGGCATTGGGACACGTGGCGGACGATGAAGTAGGGGAAGCCAGGGCGGTCATTCTTGAGGCTCCGCCCCACCCGTAGAGAATGAAAATCGTGTCGGGTTCTACCCCCCTACCCCCGTAAGCGGGGGGGGACCAAGCGGAGCACTTTGGCGAGTAGGATTCCCCCCGCTTGCGGGGGGGCAGGGGGGGTAAGATCCCGAGTTTGGTAAATACTTTCTCGGCGTTCTGGTTCCGCCACTCGCGTTTTTTCAGGGCAGACATATTTAACCGCCTATCCCCTGCCATGTCCGTTCAGGTCTTCCAGAAGTTCATCATGGGAAATCGTGGGCTCATGCGCGCGCTCGTCAAAGGCGGCAAGGTCAGATTCATCTTCTTCCAATGCCAATCGAACGGCCTGATTGACAAGCTCGGACACGCTTCGGTGCTGCAGTTCCGCTTTAAGTAAAAGGGCCGTTTCGAGATCGGGATCGAGCTCAATGGCGCTTGGATGGTCAGGTTCGCTCATGGTGTTATCTGCTCCCTCCAGGCCTCATCCGTTATGAATGGGCTCCGCGTTGTTCCAGGCTCTCGACATAACCGGCAATCGCTTCCTTGATGTTGTCGAGCAACTCCGGTCGGGTCGCGCCCTGAGAAATACACCCTGGTAAGGTCGGTACTTCACCTACGTACACGCCGTCTTCGTCTTGTTCGATCAGAACGCGATATCGCATAGCTTCTTCTCACAGGAATGGGTCCGCTGAAGTACATCGAGTCTCATTCTAGCATGTTCCTCGCATTTGAGCAGCCCCAGGATTCTCCTTGGATCTTGGAATCGTGCCGCGAACCGAATCGAAGTCCACCCACACCTCCACTGGGACGGGCACGCGCCTTGACGGCCCCGCTCGCCTTTGCAGTTTCCCGAATGTATCTACGCGGTGCCTCTCCAGCGCAATGGCCGACGCGAGTCCGTCCCTGGAATCGACGCTGCTACTTGTTCCCGGCTTCGAAGTGGGCCATGAGTTCCTCGGGGGTGCGGGAGGCTTTGCTGGTGGCCAGGACGAGGAAGGAGCCGCGCTGGATGGCGTGGGCGCAGACTTGGTCGCCGACGGTGATCTCGGCTTCCAGCCAGATGCTGGCGCGGCCGAGGTGGGTGCACCACATGTGGCCGACGGGCTCGTCGTAGAGGCCGACAGGCCTCTTGTAGGTGATCTGGGTGGACGCGAGGATCGGGGCGACACCAGCGTCCATGAAGCGCTTGAGGGGGTAGTATTCGCGCAGGACTTCCATGCGCAGGTCTTCGAGCCACCGCACGTAAACCTGATTGTTCACGTGGAAGGCGAAGTCGATGTCATAGGTCTGCACCTTGAGGGGCAGGGTGACCAGGAGGGGCCGTCTTCCAGGCCGGGCATCTCGCATGGGGGATGTACTTTCGCTGCGGGAACTCGTCGAGTGAACTGGGTGGATCGTCAAATTGGCTCCCTGGGGTCTATAGGCCTCCTGCGCGGGAGCGGAACTCTGGAGTCTGGGGCACGTTGAATTCATGAGGATCACACCGATTGGTCACTGGCCGAATCGCCCACCCTCATGCAACGCACGGTTGCTGCAAGATGGCGGCGCATTAAGCAATACAACCGGTGTTTGCCCGCGTTACTGTTTGCCACCGCTTTTCATGGCGCGCTCGATCTCGCGCTTGCCTTCGCGCTCTTTGATCGTGTCGCGCTTATCGCGGACATTCTTGCCGCGGCCGAGGCCGAGCTCGACCTTGACGATGCCTTTTTTGAAGTAGACTTTGAGCGGGATCAGCGTAAGGCCTTTTTCGGCGATACGCTGATCCAGCCGCTCGATCTCGCGTTTGTGCATCAACAGTTTCCGGGCGCGCTCGGGCTCGTGGTTGTAGATGTTGCCCTGCTTGTAAGGCTGGATATGGGCACCCACGAGGAATATCTCGCCACTGGTCCGGATGTCGGCAAAGCTATCCTTCAGCGTCATGTTTCCCGCTTCGCGCAGGGACTTGACCTCGGTACCGACGAGGACGATGCCCGCCTCGAAGGTATCGAGAATCTCATAGTTCCGCCGGGCCGTCCGGTTCTGTACGATGATGCTTTCGCTCATTGTTCGGGCCTAGTTCCGGCGCGGCCCCCAGGAGGGCCCCTCGCAGCTCATGGTGAGGCGGGGAACGCGGCGCTCTTCGTTGGTCTCCACGGTGTAGGTGTAGAGGGCCTTCTGGCCGTTGCGCGTGGAGAAGTAAATGATGTGGCGGGAGTCGGGCGACCAACTCGGGGATTCGTTGCTGCCCTGGGAATCGGTCAGGCGACGGTGGCCCGTGCCGTCGGCACCCATCACGTAGATCTCGAGGCCCTCGCCGGATTTTTCGGCGACGTAGGCAATGTACTTGCCGTCGAGCGACCAGGCGGGGTCGTAGGAGCTGCCCCCCTGAAAGGAGAGGCGCGCTGCAGCGTCGCCGTTGGTGCTCATGGCGAAAATCTGGGGGTTGCCGCCGCGGTCACTTACGAAAGCGATGCGGCTGCCGTCGGGCGAAAACACGGGGGAGGTATCGAGATCGCGGTTGCGGGTCAGGCGGCGGAGGTTGGTGCCGTCGGCATTGCGGAGGTAGATCTCGTTGTTGCCGTCCTTACTGAGGACCTGGGCGAGCTGACGGCCGTCGGGCGACCAGGCGGGGGCGATGTTCAGGCCCACTTCCTTGGAGAGGGGCGTGGAGACGCCGGTCATGCGGTCGAAGACATAGAGGAAGGAGTAACGGTCCTTGAAGGACAGATAGGCGATCTTGCTGCCGTCGGGCGACATCTTCGGCTTGATGGAGATGGAGTTGTGCTTGGTCACCTGCTTCATGTTCGCGCCGTCGTAGTCGGAGACGTAGATCTCCTTGCTGCCCGTGGAGCCGGCGCTGAAGCAAATCTCGGAGGTGCCGATGCCGGGCGTGCCTTCGAGATTCTTGATGACCTGCTCGGAGAAGTGGTGGGCCGCGAGACGCGGGAAGTTCTTATCGACTTTCAGCTCCAGGCCGAAAACCTGGTTCTTGCTGAACAAGTCGAAAAGGCGGAATTCCGTCACCAGCGTGCCGCCGTCCTGCTTCAGATTGCCGAAGACCAGGTGCTCGCTCTTCGTGGCGGCCCAGGCATCGCGATCAAGAAGCTGCACGTCGGGGTTCAGCGCCGTGAAACCGGCGGGGTAGCGCTCGGCGGGCAGCACATCAAAGAGGCCCGAGAACTGAAGGTCGTCCGCGATGACCTGGGCGAGATCCTTCGCCAGGGCCGCGAGCGACGGATCGCCTGAAGCGCAGGGCGGCACCGCGATGGGAATCTTCGCGCCGAGGGACTGGCCTTCGCCCACAATCTCCAATTGCGCCATGGCCCGGGGGGACAGGGCGATCAGGGCGCACATGACTGCAAATCCTAGCCAAAGTTTTGACTTCAAGGGACTCTCCTTTTGACCTAGCGGGTCAGCGTAAACACGTAGGTAATGTATTGTTCAGTTTCAGTAAAAGTATCGGGAAAAGGCGGCAGGGGCAAAGAATCCTTGATCGCCTGTATGCAACTCGCGCGCAGGGTGGTGTCGAAGGACCCATCGACAATCACCGGCTCGTCAATCACTTCACCGTTTCGGTTGACCCAGAAGCCCACGCGCACCTTGATCTCAGCGGCGTCCAGACTGAGTCCGGGGGGTACTTTACCATTCCAGGCCCGATCCACCTTGCGTTTCACCAGCGTGGCCCAGTAACTCAGGGCCGAGGGAAAATCAGCCGCTTCCACGGCGGAACCCTGGGTAAGCTCGCCCACGTTCTTCGCGACGTGCACCTCCTCCAAGCCTTCCATGCCGTCTTCAACGCCCACGGGGCCTGTGTCAACCGATTCCACCGATTCCAGCTCCTCCATCTCCTCATCTACCGGGCTGTCTTCGGATTCCTCCAATACGACCGGCTTCTTCGGTTTTTCTTCCGGCTTCTTCTTGTCTTCCGCCTTGGGCTTTTCCTTCGGCTTGGGCTCTTCCTTCGGTTTTTCCTTGGGCTTGGGATCTTCTTTCGGCTTCGCCACTTCCTTCGGCTTCTCTTTAGGCTTGGGCTCTTCCTTCGGCTTTTCCTTGGGCTTGGGTTCTTCCTTGGGTTTCACCTCTTCCTTGGGTTTCTCTGGTGGCTTAGGTTCTTCCTTCGGTTTTTCCTTCGGCTTTGGTTCTTCCTTCGACTTTTCTTTTGGCTTTTCCGGATCAGGCACGGCGTCGGGGGTGCCCTTGGCCTTGTCCTCGGGCGGCGGCCCCTGATGGGGCTCGGGTGCGGCCTGATCGGGACGCAGCGCCCCGGTATCGGCACCCTGAACCAGTTGAACCTGAAAGACCTGCGGGGGGTCGCGCTTGAGCAGGTAGACCAGCGTGAGCGGCACGACAAAAAGGGCAATATGGAGCAAGATCGAAAGCATCAGCGCGACGCTGAGTTTCGATGGCTGGGCCCCGGTTTGCCGGTATCGTACGGGTCTTCGTTTCATGATCTCTAGCGTTGCCCCGGGTGGGGCGGGTTCAGTCCCCTTCGGCATACCAAATATGGGGGGACGGCACGTGCCTGTACTTCACATAGTATACCGCTTTTGGCGGGCCTGGTTCCATTTACGACCGAATTCCGCAGCCGCTGGATCGGCGGGTCCAGAGAGCCGCTGCGGGTAGCCGGGGCGTTTACATCCCGCCGCGCGCTCGGCTACAATGCGACCATGCACCGCCGCGCCAACGACTTTTCGACGCTTTCCACGCACGCCCTTGCCCTTGTATATGCCCGCACCTTTGCGGGCTTTCTGCTGCTCATGGGCGGCCTGTGGGTTATTGGCCTGGAGGGCATCTACGGCCACCCCACCCCCTTTTACGCCGTTTTCGCTCCGGAGCCGGGCTTGGCATCCTCGATTGGGTTGTCGCTGCTACTGCTTCTGGCCGGTTGGCGCCTCATCGGCGGCCCGATTCCAGGGAAGCCCCTGCCATTCTACGGCGCGGCGCTGACTATCATAGCGGCCCTCTGGCTGCTCCTTCTAGTTCCAGAAGCCCGGGAGGAGGGCGAACTGTTTCGCCGCTACGTCCGCACGCTCCTTCCCGCTTTGGGCTGGCAACTACCTTCTTTTGCGGTGATGGCGGGTGGCGCTTTCCTCCTTCGACGTCATCTCCTCCCGACACTGGTGGCGGGCCAGGACCTGGACCGCCGGGCGGTGCGCCGGGTGCTCTGGGGTCTCTTCGGGTTCTCCGTGCTCTTTGCCTGCTCCATCGCCATGATCCGGGATGGATTCGGAGGCATCGACCAGGCGTACAGCCGGACCACCTATGAATACATCGGCGATATAGGAAAGACGAACGGTATCCGGGCCTTATTCACGCGCTACCTGGAAATTCACGAGCACCTCTCTATGCATGCCAAGGTTCATCCCCCCGGACCTATCGCCCTGCTTTGGATACTATCCCTCTTTCTCTTCAGCAGTTCCCCCATGACCCTTTCCCTGGCCACGGTGTTCTTCAGCGCGCTGGCAATCTTCCCGCTCTATGGCTGGGTGAAGCGCATCTCCGGACAACGTTGTGCCCTCATTGCGGTGATTTGTTACGCCCTGGCCCCGTCGATTGTGCTGTTTACGGCCACCAGCGCCGATGCCCTCTTCACCCCCTTCACCCTCAGCACCCTCTATTGCTTCGAGCGCGCCATCCGGACGCGATCGGCGCGCTTTGCCCTGCTGGCGGGCGCGGGCTATGGGTGCATGATGCTCCTGAAGTTCTCCCTGATCGGGATCGGGGTCTATTTCGGCCTCGTGGGCCTGTGGATGCTGCTGAAGTCGGAGACCCGGTGGAATGTGGTGAAAACCGCAGCGCTGATGATCGTCGCAACCTTGGGCGTGATCGGCTTGGTCTATCTGTGGTCCGGCTTCAATATCATAGAGACTTTTCACGTCGCCAAGGCCCAATTCGACACCGATCAGCGCCACCTGGACGACCTGGCGCCGCGATTGCCCGCGTGGACCTACCGTTTTTTGAATCCCATGTGCTGGTTCTACTTCGCGGGCATTCCGTTGTCGCTGCTGGCGATCCGCGAGGTGTTTCGCGGCGACAAGGCCCGTCGGGCGACCTGGGTCATCGTGGCCTTGACGCTGCTGGTGCTGAATCTGCTCTATCTCGCGCGCGGCGAAGGCGAGCGCTCGGCCATGTACATGATCCCCTTCGTGGTGCTGCCGGCCGCCTACCACCTGGAGCGCTGCATCGTCGCGGGGAAAAGTGGCGGCGCACTCTGGGTTACAGCGCTGTTTCTGATGTTTCAGTGCTGGTTCACGGAGACATTTTTTTATACGTACTGGTGACGCCCGCCAACGCCGAGAAGTGGGTCTCATGCGTCTTGTGTTAATGATACCGAATAGTCCGCGCGACCCATACGACCCATAAGACCCATAAGACCCATACATACCCCGGCCCCCGGCCCGGCGAAGGAGCTTTGCGCCATGTGGCGAGACAAAAAAGTGTCGGTCATTTTCCCGACCTACAACGAAAAAGACTCCATCCGCGCGGCCATCGAAGATTTCTTCGCCTCGGGCTATGTGGATGAGATCATTGTCGTCAATAACAACGCCGCCGAGGGCACGGACGACGAAGTGCGCCCGACGGCCGCCCGGCTGGTCCACGAATCGGCCCAGGGCTATGGCCATGCCATCTGGCGGGGACTCGACGAGGCCACGGGCGACCTGCTGATCCTTGCGGAGCCCGATGGAACCTTCGCGGGCGGCGATGTGATTAAGTTGTTGGCCTTCAGCGACGACATGCCGGTGGTCTTCGGCACGCGCACCGCCCGGGAGTTCGTCTGGGATGGCGCAAACATGGGCCTTTTCCTCAAGTGGGGAAATTACGCTGTTGGCAAGTTGATGGAGTTTCTCTTCAACACAACCTTCCTGAGCGACGTGGGCTGCACGATGCGCCTGCTCCATCGTCATGTGTATGAGAAAGTGCGCCCCCAGTTCACCGTGGGGGGCTCCCACTTCGGGCCCCAGCTCATGTTGCTGGTGATTTTAAACGGATTTCCCTTTGTGGAGATTCCTGTGAATTATCGCAAGCGCGTGGGTGTATCTTCCGTTACGGGCAGCACCTTTCGGGCCTTTACCCTGGGCTGCCAGATGATTTTGATGATCCTCCAGTACCGACTGGGATCGTGGTTCGGGTTCCTCCCGCGCAAGGGCTCAACCAGCGAAGTTTGACAAGCCCGTCCCAGAATGGTATAGTCTGTCCACACCTTGACAGGTCCTTGGGGCGTGCCATGCCTGCGCGCTGTACCGTTAGGAAATTACTAGATTTCGCACGGCCTGATCCGGGTATTTAGCGGGTTTATCAGTTTGGTGATCCAGCCAGGAAAGGACCCCTTCGACGCGTGAGTATGTATTCGCGAGAAGTTGTGGCGGAAGTACTGGCGGCGAATGATATTGTCCAAATCATTGGCGCTTTCGTGGAATTGAAGGGCGCTGGTGGTGGCCGGAAGAAGGGACTTTGCCCCTTTCACCGCGAGAAAACCCCCTCGTTCGTAGTCAGCCAGGACAAGCAGATTTACAATTGCTTCGGCTGCGGCAAGCATGGCGACGCCATCGATTTCGTGATGGAACACGAAGGCCTGGCCTTCGTAGAAGCCCTGCAAAAACTCGCGGACCGCGGAAATATCCGCCTGCCCGCCCCCACGGGGGAGAATAACGGCGCGGACGGACTCCGCAAGCAGTTGCTTGATTTTAATCAGTCTGCGGCCAAGTTTTACCGCAGGCTGTTGCTGGATGAAAACCGGGGGAAAACCGGTCGGGTCTACTTGGACAGCCGACGTTTGAAACCGGAAACGGTGGAGCGCTTCGGGCTGGGTTATGCACCGGACGGTTGGAGCACCCTGCTGGATGGCGCCCGGACGAAGGGCACGCCGGAAGCAGTGCTTGCCCGCTCCGGCCTGTTCAAGGACAAGGACGGCGGCGGACGCTATGATGCGTTTCGCAACCGGCTGATGTTTCCCATTAAGGATGTATCCGGCAATGTGGTGGCCTTTGGTGGTCGCGCGCTGGATGACAGTCCCGCGAAGTATATCAATTCTCCGGAGACGGACGTCTACCGGAAAAGTCGTGTTTTGTACGCCCTTCACGAGGCCCGCGACGCGATGCGCCGCGAGAAGTATGCCATCCTCGTTGAAGGGTATTTTGACGCCCTGCGCTGCTTCGACGCGGGCATCGAAAATGTCGTGGCGACCTGCGGCACGGCATTGACCGCCGAGCAGGCCTCGCTCATCCGGCGTTATGTTCCCAGTGTGGTGCTGGTCTATGACGGAGACGCGGCGGGGATTCAGGCGGCGCTGAAAGGGACGGGGGTGTTGACGGCGGCGGGGCTGGCGGTGCGCGCGATGGCGCTGCCCGGCGGCCAGGATCCGGATGATTTCATCCGCGATTCGGGCGGCGAGGCATTCTCGCGCCTGCTGGCAGAGGCGAGTGACTTTGTGACTTTTTATGCCCGGCAGAGCGACGGCCGCCTGGGCAGTATTGAAGGGCGCACGCAAGTGGCCCATGAATTGTTTGATATTTTGCGCCATATCGAGGACGAAGTCCGGCTGGACGAGTACCTCGGTCTGACGGCGGAACGCCTCGGCCTGAACCCATGGGCATGCCGCAAGGAATATGAGAAGTACACGACGTCGCATCCACAAAAAAAAACGAATGACGATGCGCCCGAAATTGAAGTTCAGTATGTTTTCTCGAAAGACGACTGCGATTTTCTTGCCGCACTGATGCGCGATCCGGCCCTGCTGGACACCGCGCGGAAGGCCCTGGAAATAGTTCCCCCGCGAAATCGCACGGCGATGCTGGAGGTGCTGGAGGTGCTCTGCCGCGGCGGCGTTCGGAGCATGCAGTCGGATTTTGAGCTAGAAGAAGCCCGCCGTCTTTATGCCGCCTCGGCGGCGATAGATGCGGAGCAGATCGCGGAACCGGAGTTGCTGGTTTCCAAGCGCTTGAAGGCCCTGGAAAAAGAATCGCTGCGCATTGAAGCCGCAGAAACAATTACAGAAATCCAGGAAGCCGAACGCGCGGGAGATCCACTGCGCCTGACCGTGGCATTGCAGAGAAAAGTACAGCTAAAAAAACAGTTGGAGCGGATTGGCGCCTCATAGGAGTCCCCAATCCCAACCGGCACCACGAATCGAGGGTGAGCCATGGCCGTGACAAAGAAAACCAAGCCGACGACCATCAAGGACCAGAAGACGACCGAGACGATAGAGCGCGCGCGTGAAACCGGCAGGCTGACCTTTGACGAGCTTGACGCGATACTTCCCGAAGACGCGACGCCGCAGGAAATCGACGACGTCATGGTCGCGCTGAGCGACACCAATGTCGAGCTTGTCGACGAGTATAAGATCGATTCCGAGCGCAAGGCCGAAGATACCCGGAAAGCCAAAGTGGCGAAGAAGGCGGAACTGCGCCGCGAGGCGGCCCACAGCCGCCTGGAGCGCGCGGATGACCCCGTGCGCATGTACCTGCGCGAAATGGGCCGCGTTCCCCTGCTCACCAAGGACCAGGAAGTCGCCATCGCCAAGCGGATCGAGGCGGCGGAGAACGACCTGAACGACGTTATCCTCGGCACGCCCTACACCCTCAAGGAAGTGCAGATGATCGGCGCCCGCCTTCTGGCCGGACGCCTGAGCTATGCGCAGATCTGCAAGGAAGAAGACCCCCGCGTCCACCACCGCTTTGTGAACGACCTGCCCGACTTGATGGAAAATATTGTCGAGCTGGACACGAACATCGAGACGCAGGACAAGAAATCGCGCAAGGGCGGCATGACCGACAAGGCGCGCCAGAGCCTCGACAAGAAGATCGACGCATGCCGCGAAGAGCAGATCACGATCGTCAGCCTGTTCAACCTGAAGTCCAAGGAGATCGCCAAGATCGGCCGGAAGATCAAAGGCTTGAAGCGCCGCATCCAGGCGTGCCGCGACGAGATTGATCGCGTGGAACGCGAAGTGGGCCAGGACGGCAAAGAGATCCTGGACCAGGCCGGGAAGATCCGGCGCGCGGCCACCGCTGCGGAGAAGCTGGGCCCCGAGAAGGAGTCCATCCTCGACGCGGAACGCCGCCTGACCATCGCCCAGCGCAAGATCGACCAGATCGAAGCGGACGCGAAATTGAACGCGGACGAAATCGGCGCACTTATTGACGTCATCAAGCATCGCGAAGAACTCATCTACAATGCGAAGATGGAGCTGGTGGAGGCGAACCTGCGGCTGGTGGTCAGCATCGGCAAGAAGTACACGAACCGCGGCATGTCCTTCCTCGACTTGATCCAGGAAGGCAACATTGGCCTGATGAAGGCCGTGGACAAGTTCGAGTACCAGCGCGGTTACAAATTCTCCACCTATGCCACCTGGTGGATCCGCCAGGCCATCACCCGCTCCATCGCGGACCAGGCGCGGACCATCCGCATTCCCGTACACATGATCGAATCGATCAACAAGCTGGTGCGCACAAGCCGCCGCCTCGTGCAGGAATACGGCCGCGAACCAAGCCCCGAAGAGATCGCGGAAGAGATGGAAATGTCGGCCGACAAGGTCCGCTCCATCCTCAAGATCGCCCAGGAAGCCATCAGCCTCGAAACCCCCGTCGGCGACGAAGGCGACTCCAGCTTCGGCGATTTCATCGAGGACAAAGGCGCCGAAAGCCCGGCCAACGCCACCGCCTTCAGCGTATTCCAGGAACGCCTCGACGAAGTCCTCGGCTCCCTCACCGAACGGGAAGAAAAGGTGCTCCGCCTGCGCTTCGGCCTCGGCGACGGCTACCCCCGCACCCTCGAAGAAGTCGGCAGCGTGTTCAACGTCACCCGCGAACGCGTGCGCCAGATAGAAGCCAAAGCGCTCCGCAAAATGCGCCACCCCACGCGCTCGCGCGAGCTCAAGACCTTCCTCGACTGGAGCCTCATGCAATAGGCATCCCACGCGAAGACTTCGAGCCGGACGCGCCCCAAAGCCCGTCCGGCTCTTGCGTTTTCCGCCGCGGAACCAGTATGATTGCGGCCTGTTCCGGCAGACAAATTCAAGGGCCCTTAGCTCAGTTGGTTAGAGCAGGTGACTCATAATCACTTGGTCGAAGGTTCAAGTCCTTCAGGGCCCACCAATGATACCAACGACTTACGCAGATCGCGTAAGTCGTTTTTTGTTGCAAGCCCCTCAAATGGTGCAAATTTGTTGCACTTCACCCCGGACACTCTCAGATCCTGCGGGTGCCACCCTCAAAGGGAGGAGCGAAGCGGGGGAACTTTGTGGGTGCGGGGACGTCGACCCGGCCATGCCCACGCAACATCCTTCCGGGCTCCCTACAGAAGCCTGCCATGAATACTCCTCTCCCGTATCGGATCCAACCACTTATTTCCGCGGCAACCGAAAGTGGGTTAAGCTTCCAGCTTGACGCAGGGCCTGCTTCGATTCGTCGAGGGGCCCCTTGATTCCTTTGTGGACGGGGTTGGCTTGAGACGTTTGCGGGCTGTTTGATGGCTTACGTGGGCTTTGTGTCAAGCTGGAAGCTTAACCCACCTTCCGCGCCCATCTCCCGTCCAACACGTCCACAATTCGTAATTCGTAATTCGTAAAGGATCTCGGACATTCCTGTCCGAGGCAAAGCCCGCCCAGACATAAAAGCGCCCACACATTGTGCGCGAGAAAGTGTCAACGGCGCGAAGGATCTTGGACATTCCTGTCCGAGGCAAAGCCCGCCCAGACATAAAAGCGCCCACACATTGTGCGCGAGAAAGTGTCAACGGCGCGAAGGATCTTGGACATTCCTGTCCGAGGCAAAGGGCTCTTTGACACCGAAGTCCACGAGGGTGTGTCGCACCACGCTCGTGTAAGAAACGTCATTCCCACGAAAGTGGGAATCCAGCGCACGGCGCACGCCCACGACTTCCTGAAGCCTGAAGCCTGCGGAGACTTCCTCCACCACGTCCACAATTCATAATTCAGTTACATTCTAGCCGTCTGAAGTGATTTCAGCGTTGCAACGTGATCCTGACCCTGCAAAGTGATCGCGCACGGCTGGGAGCGCAGGCGTCTCGCCTGCATCATGCACCGCAGGTGCATGGGTTGTATCCGAGGACGCATTACTTTACGGTGATCGCCATCAAGGCAGATAACCACACTATGCCTTGGACGCGCCTACGGTGCGTTGCAGGCGGGACGCCTGCGCTCCCAGCCGTGCGCACTTTTGTTGCAGTATCAAGCCGTGGCGAAAAGTCGGCGACTCGACGCCATTCCGCTAAAGTGTTACCATAATTCATAATTCTCCACCCCCTTGAATACCGCAATGAGACACGTATAAAATCCCCCATCGCAACAAAAATCCTCAGGGGGCTAGTTTGCCTGGGGCAAACAAAAAAAGGGGATCCAATCCATGCGCACCGCACAACTCCACCTCCAGCGTAGCACCGAAACCCTCCTCGGCTACCTCCAGGGCATCACCTGCGACGACCACCTCAGCGACCTCGAAATCGCAAACCTCCAGGGCTGGCTCGAAACCCACCACGCCCTCCGCCAACACGGACCCTTCTCCAAAGACTTCCCCTGGAACGTGCAGCCAGGAATGTGGCACAGCGCGCGAAGCGTCCGCCGCAGGCGGATCCCCGGCTGTGATTTCGCGCCGCCAGGCGCATCAAAATCCGCCCTTCAGGCCCGCCAACCTCGGGACCGTTTTTCTTAGTCCCGAAGGGACGGCATAGCGTAGCCCTGGGTGAAGCGAGGAACGAGCGGAACCCAGGGTAGCCGCCCCCAAAAATATAAGCCCTGAAAGGGCGGCACAAAGGAGCTTGGACATTCATGTCCGAGACAAAGCCCGCGCAAGCCATAAACCGGCCCGCAACCATCTCAAGCCAACCCCCGGTCCACGAAAGAATCAAGCGGCCCCCTCGACGAATCGAAGCAGGCCCTGCGTCAAGCTGGAAGCATAACCCACCCTCCGCGCCCCGCTCCGGGTTCCGTGGGCGCACCCGCCCAGCGACTCGGCTCGTTCCAAGATTGATCGTTGCAACGGCGCAGGTATAAACTCCCCCAATCGCAACAAAAATCCCCAGGGGGCTGTTTGCCTGGGGCAAACAAAAAAAGGGGATCCAATCCATGCGCACCGCACAACTACACCTCCAGCGAAGCACCGAAGCCCTCCTCGGCTACCTCCAGGGCATCACCTGCGACGACGACCTCAGCGACCTCGAAATCGCAAACCTCCAGGGCTGGCTCGAATCCCACCATGCCCTCCGAGAACACGGGCCCTTCGACGTTACCGCGTGCTCTTTCTTGGACAGGTCAAAGACGCGCCGGGGCGGGACGCTCGAAGCTCCTTTACGTCGCTATTGCCGGAACGCGAATACGGCCGAGCTTAGCGCCATTGACTTCGAACCATCTTCCGCCCCGAAGGGGCATTACAGCATAGCCCAGGGCAACGCCCTGGGTGAGTTCCAACGAATAAAACCCAGCCCTGAAAGGGCGGCACAGCAAAGGCCATGCGCGGGCGCTGTGTCGCCCCTTTCAGGGCTTGCATGTATTTTACACGGCTTCCCGGGGCGTTGCCCTGGGCTATGCTGTGCTGACCCTTCGGGCCGGAAGAGAGCAACAATTCGCCACCTCCAGACCGGAGGGCAATCCGCTATGCAACCACGTCGCCGAACGCCCCACCAACTTGCGACCCTCCGCCCAGATAGCGCCGCCTTTGACTTGAATTCCTCCCAGTGATTCTTTCGCTTCTGAGCCATTTCTCGAACTCCTTCCGGACATTGTCCGGGGTGCTGGTCCACCGAGTTAACCCGGAGAATCTTTACTTGGCACCTGTCCAAAAAATGGGGCATAACTTCAAACCAAAATAACGCGTCGCGTGGCGCGCGCAGCTTGGATTTCCATGTCTAGAGGTTTCTGATGCTCTTGTCATTCACTGCAATCGTGATTAGAGAGCCCGAATGGTTAAGATCACGCACACTACCGTCGGATGCAGCAACTTCAAATTCGGTAGAGAAATCGGTCGCTCCAATTTCCAAATTCTTCCCAAGATAATGCATGGCAGTCGCCAGAAATTTATGTTCATCGAACGGAACTCCAGCGGCCTCAAATGTGGCTAGAACGACCTTTTCCTTCGGCAACCAATCCCCGGCTCGATGATCAATTGGCTTCTCTACTACCGCGCCGACAAGGACGATGAAAAGCCCGAGGCAAGCCGCCGTATCAAGTCTTCCGAAGTCAACACGGAAGCCGCCCCATTGAGAGCGGAGGACACGCAACTGCTTTTCATACCAAGAAGAGCCCGTTTCCACATACAATAGGCCTGCGATATCGACGACGTACGAGCGAACGCGCATACACCACACTCGGTCGGATACAAGAGCGATCTTGACTTGGGGACTCCAGCAATTTGGTATATTGCAGGCAACCTGACCATCACTCCACAATCCGGTGAACTCCTCTTGAAGCACGATACTGTCGTTCCACCCGGGATGATGAACTCGCGCATCGCAGGCGGCTGTATAGCCAGTTGCAAGGGATGGACAAAAATATTTGGGATCTGGATGTCCAGAGTCACTCAGGTAATCGCTAAGTTCGAGCACTCTATCGACACAAGTGGAAAGTTTGAGAGCGGTGTCTGCAAGCTCAATTGCCATGTCACAGCGACCCGTTTCATAGGCAATCCTCGAAAGGTTCCAATAAGAAGTCACTTGATCGCGAAGCCACTGTCCGCCACGGCCTTCATTCAGTGAGATGGATTCACGAAGTTTTTGTTCTGCCATCCCATATTGTCGGTCTTGCATCAGCAACGTCGCATACGCAGACAAAATGGTTGGGTGCGGCCCTAGACCCATCTCGTCCCGCATCCCCTGTAGTTTCTGTATGAGAGATTCGGTTTCCTCAAACTGGAATCTTGGAATTCTTGCATCGCGCCGACATTGAAGGTCTATGCGCTCCCATATATCGCGCATCAATCTGAGTCTAATCGACGCTTTGTCAAGATCGCCCAAATTTTCGCCTACGGGTATCTTTCGAAAGCCCCGATGGACACTTTGAGCCCATTCTTTGCGACGTTCATCTAGAAATCGAGAATATTCCTGGTCGACTCCCTTCAAAAAGGCATCAAGAAGTTCCTTTACCTCTTTTGGACCGTACATAGCTATCTCCTCAAAAAAGTTAGTCGCTGGAAAAACGGGACCCGCAATGCCACATCTTTATAGAATATATTGCTTGGGTGAGATCGCGATACTCATGCTGCTTTGAATAAGCTAGCACGAATCCTGAAATCCGTCAAGAAAATCGTCTCCGGGCCGGGCTGGGCACTCTGCACCACAAAAATCCCTTTAGTGGCAGAATGATAGACGGCATAAATCCGCAAACCCTCGGCGCATTATCGATAACGCAATTAGAAAATTGTGTCTCATGGATTCGACCGCTCAAAGTACCCGTGTCGTGCTAGAAAGGTATGTCGTCGCTCAATTCACTACCATTTAGATCCGCTTCTGGCGGCGAGTCCGACGTGTTGACAGTTGAGTCTAATTTCTGTTTTTGTTGCCAATCATGGGCGATCAAAGCCCAGTCAGACTTTCGCGCTTCCGTTCTTGTCCACACGTCCCAGAAGTCAGGATCGTCAGAATGGGGCTGTTGATCCTTGGGGAGGTCGTTCATCTTCGTAAGAACAGGTAATTCAGACGCCCAGCCCAGTAGGATAGCATGCTGAGGAGGTAACGACGGCAATTCGCGCAATAGGCCACGGAGATTGTCAGGTACCAGTCGGTTGACTAGATCCTGGTCACTGTCATTGCTGATGCGATGTAGTAAGAACGAGTTGCATTGGGAAAGTACGGTGGGTGAAAGTTCGGAAGGGCGTTGAGAGGAAAGGACAAGCCCAAGACCAAACTTCCTGCCTTCCCGCGCAATTCGCTCGAACACCTTACAGCAAACCGCAGCAGCGTCCTGGTTGTCAACGTCATCTTTATAGCGTCGAATAAAAGTATGGGCTTCTTCCATCACCAATACGGTTGGCAGGACCGTTTTTGTGGACTTTCTGTATCGTTGAAGGGACTCAAAAGTAATACGCGCGATGACGGCCGTGATCACGTGGACTATCTCGGTTGGAACTAGGGATAAATCCAATATGGAAATGCAGCCAGACTCATTCCCATCCTCGCCGATATAAGTGGACAGCCACTTTTCTAAAGTTAGCTCTTCTATATCGCTGATTATAGATTTCATTCTGGAATCTGCGAGCAAGCTCCGAACTCTAATCAATAGAGTCTCGATGTGTTCCGGGACGTTGAGCATTTCAGCGGTGGCTTCAAGGCATCGGATCAACGAAGTACCAGTAAATCGAATAGGTGCATCGGCATCAGAAGGGTATGGATCGTTTTCGGAGCCGCCGAAATTAGCGTGGGCAGTGCTTGTAAGCTGAATGAGCGCATCTATGTCTGCGGGAAAAAACATGGAGTCCCGGTTCCAGTTCGTCCCTCGTAGTGGCACACACAATGAGTCAATATGCGAAGTCAATTCGTGTAATACCGAGAACTCCGTGCCTGTGCACGTGCTCTGAATCTTGCTAAGATAGGGAAGGACCTTCTCGAGTCTTTCGAAAAATGCTTTCGGCTTGGGGTAGGTTCCCCATGGAGCGCTGGAGTTTCTCTCGATACGAAAGATCGAAAGCAGCGTTCGTAGGAATCTTCGAGTTTCATGACCTAGTTCGTGAGTGGGTTCGAGTTCGCCTTCTTTCAAGAATCGAAGTGCTTGTATCAGCACGGGCCGCTGAGTCTTAGCGCTTGCCTGAGAAAAACAGCACCACTCCGAACTGTTCCAAAACCATAGAGGAACTTGAAGCGGCAGCTCCCCCGCTTCTTTGTCTGGATCGACTTTGAATACTCTGGCTCTAATACTAGAGCTTTCGGCGGTGAAGGCTCGAGCATACTCGCCATTCGGATCGAGAACTATGAATCGTGCGTTTGGCGTGTTACCAGCTTGCTCAAGTGACCATCGAATCAGTCCCGCCACGGAACATGACTTTCCACTTCCTGTATTGCCCAGTACGGCCAGATGTCTTCCAAACAATCGATCTGGGTCTATGCAAACTTCAGCGTTGCCAGCGAGTGGGCTTGTGCCAATCTTTACTCGTCGTCCTTCGCCAGATTCTACTATCGATCGGAGTTGATTGTCCGTCGGTAATTGAACAACGGTTCCAATGGAGGGAAGGGAATCGGCACCCCGCTGGAAACGGTACGAGCCTTTTGCATCGACTGTGCGCAACGTGCCTAGCGGATTAAGACGCATTCTCCGAAGTGGCTGAGGTAAGTCAATAAGAGTCCGGTCGTACGAGAATTCTTTTGAAGAATGTGAGGTGCGTTCAACCGTAATCCACTCAATCTGACCAACTAAATAACTGTCATCTACAGGGACTAGAAGGTAGCCATTGACACGTGGAAAAGTTCGCGGCAGGCCAGTGTTCAGAGCAACAGATTCGGGAGCGTCGATGTCCAGAACTACCCTTATTTCGTCTGGGGATACAAAGACGACACTTCCAACTCTAAGGCTCCCTGCGGACTCAAATGGAGTTTGACTCATTCTTCCGAGGCTCCAGGCTGAACCACTTGGGTTGAAGAATCCTTCGGACTCGAATCGCTCGTCCCATATCGCGCACGCAACAATTCGGCCATACGGATTGTAGTGCGGTCTATCGCGGGTTTCGGCAAGAAATTGTCTACAAAAGTTCGGAGATCTGCAAATTGACTACCAATCAGGAGTGATATCTGCGCAGGGCGGCCAAGCCTTTCATACGTCTTCATTATGCGCCCCAAGGGATCATCGTACGAGATGATGACAAGATGCGTAGATGGAACGGTCAGCATATCCTCGATGACCCGATTAATGTGCTCGTCCCCAAAACTGTATCCATAGGAAACCAACGTAGTGTTTGGCCGACAGGCGAAGGCTGCGAAGTCGCGAAAGAGATCAACGTACGGAAACTCGGCGGTTTCGCGGTCTTTTGCCGCGTTCGGATAGATCATCAACTTCAACGCGTCAGAGTCCGTGAGTCTAAGAGCCTTTAAGAAGGGCGAGATGTCCGGTGCGCCAAAAGGCAAACCAATACGACGAATATCCCTTTCTGAGGCAACCCAGTCGACGGAGCCGTGTAGCTTGGTGAATCGCGCGACACCCTCCACATGTCGAGGCTCTCCTCGAATTCCGGGGGGATTGTAGTGTAGGTCCGTTTCAAGTCTCGATGACCGAAAAATGGGTGTCAGGTTTCCGACAAAACGATCCAAAAGATGGAGGCCAGCCAATTCTGCGCCAGCCTCTATGTAGCGATCATAGTTGGTTGTAAATATATGTAGTCTATCTCGTGTTCCGGAACGGCTTGCGAAGCTCATCAAGAAGTTTACAAGGTAATTGAACGCCTCATTCTTTCTGTCCTCATCGGCGTCCGCAAGACTCTGTTCTCCCTTTAGAATGGAACAGGCGAAACATTTCATGGCGGCATCTAAAGCTGTTCTTAGCTCGTCAGCCCTGGGTCCAAAATTGGGCTTCCAATGCGAAAGAATCTCAAGTCCTCGCAATAATTCGTTAGCGACACGAATCTTGTCCTCTATGTTTCCTGTCTTACGCCCAGAGCGCTTTGACGCGATCAAAGCTTCCGCTTCTATGGCTTTAACGCACTCTGGAAAACTCGTGGCATCCATACCTGGAAGGGAGCCTGCGCCTGCAAGGCCATGCACCGCGTGGGTGAGTCCAGACCCCGCAAGTAAAGAAAGGTGTTCTGACTGAAACAGCGCCGTCAACCATGGTTCGACTCTACGACGGAGGTCGGACCGAGAAATGCTGTCTCCCTCCTTAGCCCACGAGCACTCGGCCCCGTCAGCGAGCTTCAGCGCGTCCTCAGAGTCACCATCGACGAGCTCAATTGGAAGCGGATCCTCCCGCATTTTAAGATAGCAAATGCTTTTTTCAGATTCCGCCTTCTTCTGCTCAACTGCGACTTCGGATTCCGTGCTCAAGGTACGCTCCCTTCGTGCTGAGAACTTGATTCTGCCAGAGGCTATTGTAGTCACCAAGGAAACAAATAATCCATTGCCCAGTGGGTGGAGATGGCATCTTGGGAGTGGGCGAGTGCCGTTCTCCCCCCTCGCCATGCTGGACTTCTTACTTTACCCATACGTTTCAGCGAATAAGCGTGTAGGCTCCTTACCTGAACGGAGGATTATCCATCGACAGCCCGACGCGCATGAAGTAGCGCGCAAAACTCTGGGAAAGGTGCTCGCGGTAAGGCGGCATAAGTCGGACCCGGCGACCACGTCTACTCGCGAAATTTCGCAGGAACCCAACGGGCGGAGAGAAAACGCGCTTGAAATCTACGATACGAGGTTCCGATTCGTGACCGGGGAGTTCACAGGCATTAACGACGTGGTAGGCGGGGAATCTACCCATTCGTGCGTTTTCCCATTCCCTGAGTTGGCTCAGCGGCCCGACCTCGTAGTCCGTGTGTTTGAAGAGGGGACAGAACTGCGAGCCCCGTCATATCACGCCCCTAGGACCATGGATCCAGGTCTGGAATCGGCTTGCCCCGACCACCGTAGGAGAGCGTAACGAGGATGCTGTGCTTTTCACGCGATTTCGGCTCCGCGTGCATTTCCCAGTCCAGCGTGTCCGTTCCTCCGGCTGGAGGGGGCACCGCCGCCACAACGACTGAAACACTTGTCACCTCGAGTTTGTTCACGGAGCACCCATTTCCTACAAGTTCGGAGCCATACCAATACTATACGCCAGACTTGACCATGTGACAAGCCACTTACATTGACAGGGCAATTGCACTAGAACCTTCGCCAACTTTTAAGTGCCCGAAGGAGCGGGAATACGTATACTCAGAATTCTCCAGACTTGTAAGCGCGCCATAAAGTCTTATGGCGACCGAAAGTGGGTTATGCTTCCAGCTTGACACAAAGGCCACGATAATTTTGGATGGCCCTGTTGAACTGGAAGAATGAACCTGGGCGAAGGAACATCTTTCTCGGGCCATATCTCGCCGACATGGGCCTTGCGTCAACCTGGAAGGTTAACCCACTTTCGGTCGCTGATGCGTTTCAGGTCGTGCGCGCGCCTGAGAAGTACTCTCTCCTTTTTTTGCGATTGCCCTCTCACATTACCTAAACCCCCACGCCACAACACCTTCCCCCAAACGGAGTGCAACGTCCGCGCCTATCCTTATAGAGGGAGATCCAGCACCGCTCCCCAAACCCGGACTCATTCCAATGGAGGGAAAACACCATGCCTATCAATCACCCCTACGACCCGCGCTACAACGCCAAAATCTACATCCCCAAACTGACCGAGGAAGAGCGCCGCGCCCGGGCCACGCCCCTGGAAAATCTCCGGGGCTTGGGCTTCCGCACCGCTACCCCCGCCGCGCCTGGCGCGCTTCCATCTCCCCCGGAAATCGCAACTGCCGAAATCGCAACGCCGCAGGACCCGACCCCGGAGGCCCCAACCGTGGAGACGCCGACCGCCGAAGTACCGACGGCGGAAGTGCCGACCCCGGAACCCGTCGCGCAGGAAGACCCCGCGCCGGACTACCTCCCCGCCGCCTGGGAGGTCGTCTTCGCCGCCTTCCCCGAGCTCTACCCGGAGCATTCGGAGCGAGTCTGTGCGGCGGTTGCGGCGCCCGGAGTGGCGCACGCCCCCCGTTCCAACGCGCCGTGGCGGACAGGCCTCCCGCCGGCATCGAGCCAACGGCGCGCGGCGCATTGGGTCGTACTGAGCGCTTGTGAAACTAGCGCTCAGCGGGAGCACGGACTTTCCAGTCCGTGTTTTTCGGGCGACTCCGTCGCACGATGCGCGGGCAGCAAAACCCGCACGCCCCTTTGGCAACGGCCCGATGGGAATCATTCACAACCGCTGAGCAGGCGAGCCGACGCACCGATTCACGCCGAACCACCTCCTTCTACGGAAACCGATCGCCAGACTCGATGGACTGAATCGCGTCGCAGAGCGTGCAGAGGAGCGCCTTGCCCGTGATGGACTGTACGAGAGCGGGGTAGCCTCTCCGGAGAATGTTTGAAGGGCTCCAGCCCCATGCAGTAGGATGCGGGTCGTCTTTGCGCCGGGTTTGTGGCTGGTGGGGGTTGCCGCGGTCGATGGGTGGGGGAATCACCCCATCGATTTTGACGCCCCTGCGGCCTTGGCGATTCCGTGCTCCGCCTTCATTCAGGCTAACTTATGAACTTTTGAAAGGGTGGCCCATGTTCAGGCTCAGGCAAGCTGTCAAGAAGACGCTGGCGAAGATAGTTTCGGAGCTGCTCCCCGCGGGACTGATGCGGAGTCCCGCATTCTTTCACCTGTGGGAGAAGAAGGGCTATCACGTCACGCCGGTTCACTTCTATCAGCCGGTGCCGGACAGCCGCGATCTTCCTCCGGACATTTTTGAGGGGGAATCTGCCCTTTCCGGGGTGGATATGAACGACGGTGGGCAGCTTTCGCTCCTGGATGAGTTCAGTGCGGCGTACCGGGATGAGTACAACGGTTTTTCGTTTGAGGCCCCGCGGGATGGTGTCGGATTCTATTTCGGAAATGGCGCGTTTGAGACGGTGGATGCGGAGATTCTGTATTGCATGGTTCGCCGCTTCAAACCGAAGCGCATCGTTGAAATCGGCTCCGGTTTCTCCACGCGGGTGACGGCGGCGGCCATTCGAAAGAACCGTGAGGATGATCCGGCGTACGGGTGCGATTTCGTCTGCGTGGAGCCCTATCCGATGGAGTGGATCAGCAAGATCCCCGAGGTGACGCGTGTCGTGGAATCCCGTGTGGAAAAGCTGCCGCTGGACACCTTTACCGCGCTCGAAGAGAACGATATTTTCTTTATCGATTCGACCCACACGATCAATGTGTACAACGACGTCTGCTTCGAGTATCTCGATGTGCTCCCGGTGCTCCAGCGCGGGGTCCATGTTCACATCCACGATATTGTTCTCCCCCAGCGCTATTTTGAGAACTGGTATAAGAACAAATTCTTCTGGAATGAGCAGTATCTGCTCCAGGCTTTTCTGGCGTTCAATGAAGCCTTTCAGGTGAAGTGGGCCGGGCAATTCATGCACCTCCGTCACCCGGAAGCGCTGGAGAAGGCCTTTCCTTCCTATGTGCGGTTCAAGGCGTCCAGCGACCCCTCCCTGCGGTTGCAGGGCCACAAGAGCTTCTGGATCCAGCGGGTACGCTGAAACTTCAGTCCCGTGAAAGGGCCTCGACGATAGCCCGGATGGCTTCGTCGATCTCGGCTTCGGTGGTGCTGCGGCCGAGGGAAAGGCGGATGGCGCCGGCGATGCGTGATTCGTCGCAGCCCATGGCGGCGAGGACATAACTGGGCTGGCGCACGGCGCTGGTGCAGGCGGCTCGGGCGGAGACGGCAAGCTGGGGAAGGCGGGCCATGAACTGGTCGGCGATGATACCGTCGAAGCTGAGGTTGGCGAAGCCGGCGAGGCGCTCGTTCGGCGCGCCGTTGCGGGTGATGGTGCAGGTGGCGCGGGCGATGAGCTGGGCTTCGAGGTGGTCGCGGAGATGGCGCATGCGATCCTGCTCGGTGTCCATTTCGCGCGGGGCGATTTCGGCGGCACACCCGAGGCCGACGATGCCGGGAACGTTCAGGGTGCCGGAGCGGAGTCCGCCTTCGTGGCCGCCACCGTGGACGAGGGGGGTGCAACGGACGCGGGGTCCTTTGCGGCGCACGTAGAGGGCGCCCACGCCTTTGGGTCCGTAAATCTTGTGGGCGCTGAGGCTGAGCAGATCAATGCGATCGCGCTCGATGTCGATGGGGACCTTTCCAAAGCTCTGGGTGGCGTCCGTGTGGAAAAGCACTTCGCGCTCGGTGCAGAGGGCGCCAATTTCGCGGATGGGCTGGAGCACGCCGGTTTCGTTGTTGGCGTGCATGACGGAAACGAGGATCGTTTCGGACGTGATAGCGTCGGCGAGTTGTTGAAGGTCGATGCGTCCCCCACCGTCGACGGGGAGGTAGGTGACCTTGATGCCGCGCGTTTCGAGAAAAGCGCAACAGTCGAGGACGGCCTTGTGCTCGGTGGCGACGGTGATGATGTGGTTGCCCCGTTTGGCGTAGTAGGGGGAAAAGGCGATGCCCTGGAGGGCGAGGTTGTTGGACTCCGTCGCGCCGCTGGTCCATATGATTTCGCGGGGGTCGGCGGCGAGTGCCGTGGCCACGTGCAGCCGGGCCTGCTCTACGGCTTCGTGGGCATACTTCCCGAAGGCGTGGTGGGCGCTGGCGGCGTTGCCGAAGTGGGTGGTGAAAAAGGGCAGCATGGCGTCGAGCACGCGGGGGTCGACGGGCGTGGTGGCGGCATGGTCGAGGTAAATGGGCGTCATGATGCTTCGGGGTCCGTTGCTTCGGCTTCCAGCCGGTGCAGGGCACCGGCGAGGGCCGAGATCGTAAAGACGAGGGGGTACAACCGCTCATGATACCAGAGCTGGGCGAAATAGAGCCCGATGGGTGTGGCGGGGAATTCCACGCCACCGCCCGTGGCTTTCACGAGCCAGTCGCAGCCCCGACGCAGGGCCTCCACCTCCGCTGTACCAGAAGAGCTTCGCGCCAGGGCGTCCACGGCCAGGGCGGTCTCTTCGATGCTGGGCGTCACGCCGGGCGCGCCGCCCCATCCGCCATCTTCCCCCTGGGCATTCAGCAGCCAGCCAACGGCCCGGGCGCGGCCTCTCCCCCACCTTTCATGGAGCGCCTTGAAAGCCGTCGCGTCGGGCAGTTCATACACCCCCAGGGTCATAGCGGTGCCATAGACGGGATTGGTCTGACCCGGCGCGGCCTGGTTGCCAAACCACAGGGGCGTCCAGCTTCCGTCTTCGGCCTGCTCACGCAGCAGAAAGGCGATGGCCCTTGCGGCAGCCCGGTCGATTCGGGCGCGTAAGTCCTCCCGCACCTCCCCACGCCAGGCAAACCAGGCCCGGAGGCTGTGGGCGGTCAGGTCGGGGCAGCTCTTGTCGAAAGGCAGCTTCCCCCAGCCCCGGCAAAAGGTGGGGATGCCGCCGTCCTTGTTCTGGAGTCCGATCAGCCATTGGAGTCCGGCGCTTACGCGCTCCACCAGCGTGCCGTCGGCCATAGGACCGTCGGGTGACTTCTCGGCGAGGTGGTACAAGGCAAGAAGGGCGCCGGGGGTATCGTCCGCATCGGGCACACCACCGGAAAGGTCGGTCCAGGCCCAGCCACCGGGTTCGGCGAGGGTGTAGGGGTGTCGGGTCTGCCCCTGGAGTTCGAGAAGCCAATTCCGCAGTTGCACCTGTAGATCGCCGGACAGGCCGGAGCCTGACGCGGGGTTGCGATACAAGGCCTTGATGCTCAGCGTGGTCACCCACGTGGCGAGGTTGGTGTCGATGGGCCAGCTTCCGTCCTCGCGCACGGTGGCTTCGAGGAAGGCGAGGCCTTTTCGCGTCACGGGATGGTCGGCGAGGCCCGCGCCAATGAGGCTCATGGCGACAAAGCTGGTGAGGGGCGCGGCCTCCAGGAACCCGCCCGATTCGGGCTGGATTTCTTGGAGGACCTCCAGGGTGCGGTTCCGGGCGCGGGCACGAATAAATCGCAGCAGCGGATTCCGGCTGGGCCGCTGGTGGTGTTGTACGTTGCCTACGGCGATGAGGGCGGGCAGGGCATAACTCACGACGGGAAGGCCCAGTCGGTTGAACCAGCGCCGTGGGAATGCACCCAGCTCAAAAGGCAGGGCGGGAATATCCTTCCAGGCATCGGGCCCGTCGCCGAAACGACCCGCAAGCGCACAGAGGGTGAGAATGGGCACGGAGAAGGTGCGGTCGACGCCGTAGCGCGTGCAGATGGTTCGGGCGATGGCGTTGGGCGTGAGTTCGCCGATTTCGCGGTGGAGCCAGGCGGTGGCCGCTTCCAATGGACGCTGAACGGCGTCGACTTGGGCCGACACGGACAGCGCGGCCCAGCACAGCGTGGTCGTGCTGATGTTGGTCGGGCTGTCGGCGGTATCGCCCCAGCCGCCGTCGTCATTCTGATGGGCGGTCAGCCACCGGCGCGCGGCGGCAATCCGCGCATCGAGCCGGGTTGCCTCGCTCCCCTCCCCCGCTTGGCGGCGGGCCAGGGTCATGGCGCAGAGGGCGGTGGCAGTGGACAGTGCGCTCGACGAGAGTTCGCCGATCCAGTGGCCGTTGCTGTTTCGTTCGGCCAGGAGTCGGGTGCGGGCGTTCTCCAGGGTCTGGCGTATGGCGTTCATCGCTTCACTCATTGGAGGCTCAAGTGGCCGAGGGCGAGGAGGGCGTAGTAGGTGTATTCGCAATCTTCCGCATCATCGGCCCAGCTTCCGCAGAAGGCTTTTCCCGTCCATAGCGAGTCGAGGAAATCGAGGCAGGGCTCCTTGAGGTGATCGAAGGGCACATGCATGCCCGAGAGGGC
This sequence comes from Candidatus Hydrogenedentales bacterium, assembly GCA_942492815.1. Classification (GTDB taxonomy): domain Bacteria; phylum Hydrogenedentota; class Hydrogenedentia; order Hydrogenedentales; family JAEUWI01; genus JAEUWI01. The sequence continues at coordinate 3,840,530 of OW818658.1, forward strand.
GTGTAGTGCGGTGGCGGTTGACAGCAGATCGGGAAAATCGATGCCGCGCACGGCGGTGAAGCCTCCCTGGGGGTGGGCGCGGTCAAGCAGCCACTGCCCCGCTTCCTGCGGGACGGGTTCGCCCAGCTTGCGCAGGAGCGTGACCGCAGCGGCCGTGGCGGGGGTCGTGCCCATGGGCAGGTCCGGCTCGTTGGCATAGGCCCCGTCACCGGTGCGCAGTCCAGATACACAACGGACGAGGCCCGGGAGATCCGGAGCGGTCAGGCCGAGATCTTCATAGGCCCCGAGGGCGAGAAAGGAATGATACACCGTGCCATGGGCCGCGCCGGGACAGGGTCCATAGCCCCCGTCGGCGCAGCGGCAGGTCTCAATGTGGGCGGCGAGAGCTCGTGCCTTTTCCTGCGCGAGGCTTACTTCGGGAAGGGACGCCCAGCAGCGCGCGAGGCATGCGGCGTGAACAAAATCCAGCCCCGTGCCGTCGTCGAAACCTTCCAGATAGGCGCGCACGTTGTCCGCGCGAAGTGGCGCGCGGAGGGCCACCAACCCTTCGAGTCCGAAAACCGTGTAATACAGATCGCTCTGTCCGGCCCGGTCGGCGATGCCCCCATCGCTGTTGCTGTGGGCCTGAATAAACTCAACGATTGGTGAGGATGCCTGACCGAGCAGGTTGGGTGCCAGCCGCGCGACCTGTAGCATTTCGAGCCTCAAACTCACTGCAATATCCTTCGATAAGCTGCTCACTGAAGATTTTGCCCACCACGCGGCGCAGGAGGCCCTTCAGTGTAGCATTGGGAAGATAGCGAAGGGAGCGCACCGCCTCTTCCTTGTAGGCCTCCAGCAATTCTTCCGCCTTGTCCAGCACGCCCCGCTCTTCCAGGAGCTGTCGAACTTCGTCGCGCACCCCGGCATAAGCCAGGCGTCCGCACCAGAGGTCGGCAATCATATCCTGCTTCGGGCCTTCCGGCGCGCGCTTATGGGCAATCGCCATGATCAGCGAGGGACGAATGGCGTCGAGATCGTGGGAATCTCCTTCGTCGGTGTGGTCTTCGATATCGTCCGCGATCTGGTAGGCCAAGCCAAGCGCCTCGCTGTACTTGCAGAGGACATCGTGGACTTCGGCGTCCGCCTGACCCAGGCAAGCCCCGAGTCGCAAGGCGACCTCGAAAGCCGGCGCGGTTTTCATGCGGAAGATTTCCAGGATTTCCAGCGAGGTCAGCACGCTGCGGTTCCGGGCCCAGCAAAGTTCGGTGCCCTGGCCGCGGCTGAGCATCTGGTGGGACATGGCCGCCAGGCGTAACATCTCCACTTTGATGGCGGGGTCCGCTTCGATATCGGCGAGAAGCTGGTATCCAAGGCCGAGGAGGAAATCGCCCACGTTCAGCGCGACGGGCACGCCGCGCTCCATGTGGAGGGTGGCCTTGCCGTAGCGCTGGGCGTCGTCATCTTCGATATCGTCGTGAATCAGCGACGCCTTGTGGAAGCATTCAATGGCGACGGCCACCTGCCGCAGGGCGCGTGAGGGCGGCGGCGGTGTTTCATGGTGGGCGCCTTCGAGGGCCATGTAGGTGCAGGCGGCCAGATAGGGGCGCCAGCGCTTGCCGTCCTGGGCGAGCCATTCGCGGGCGATCTCATCGGTCTCGCTGGCGCAGGGGCCGAGGAGGTCGTCGAGAGCGGGCCGGTGGAACCAGGCGCGCACGTCTTCCTTCAGCCCATCCAGATCGAGACGGTGGGTCTTGTCATCGGCGGTGAGGTGGATGAACTCCCAGACCCAGTCGAGGTCGACGGTGGTGTTGATGCAATCATCCTGCAGCAGCGGAATGGCGACACTGGGAATGGCGGCGGCTTCCATATGGGGGAAGCACTTTTCCAACACATTGAGACAACTCACACCAACGACTGCTTCGATCTTACCGGTCTCGATCATTTTCTGCACGATGGCGGAGCCTTCGGCCACGAGGACGGCATAGCCCAGGCGCTCCGCTTCCACGGAGAGATCCTGTATCGAGCAGAGGCCGCACTCCTTGCAGAGGAGGCCGAACTCGTCGAAAGGCGCGGGGCACTTGCTCTCCACGCGCAGGCATTTGGGCAGGAGCAGGAGGCGCTTCTCGTAGGGAATCTGCGCCAGGGCATCGGCCCAGGAAGCATTGCTGACGAGGACTGCGGCGTAGTCTTTGAAGGTCCCATCCAGACCGGCGCGTTCAAGCACGGCGGCGGTGTGCTCGCGCAACTCATCCATGGTCAAGGGGGGCACGAGGCCTACGGAGCGGGCGTAGAGGCGGGCGATGTCCTTCAGGTGCGCGCGGGCTGCCTTGTCATCCGGAATATCGGACTGGGCCTTGCGATAGGCCTGGCGCGGCACTTTGGGGGGCAGCACAATCTGGGACAAGGTGCCTCTGGGCACGGTATCACCCGGGGGGAGCGTGGCTGCCACGGGGGCATTGGTTATCATCTTGCTCATGTCGCCAACACTTTCCTTTCCTTAGAACCACTCAAGCTGAATTGCACTGCGCCCGGACTCAAGTGTAGGCACCGAAACCAAAAAACCAGTACTTCTTTGCGAAACGATAGAGCCAGTGCTTCTCGGGGATTTCGTTGCCCGGATTATACTGGCTGTGACGCGACTCCATGGCTTCGAGCTCCGCGATGGCCTGCTTGCGCGCGGTGGTGTCGTGGGCGCCGTTGCGCTCGACGATCTCCTTGAGAAGGGCGGGGCGCTCCAGCACGATGCAGCCACGGGTCGCCTTCGCGGCGGTCTTGCGGAAGTCTTCCAGGAGGCGCGACTCGGTCATGGTCTTGTATATGTCGCCGTCGTTGTCGGTGATGGACTCATTGGCAAACTGGATGATCGGACAGGGCTCGATATCGCCCCAGGGGCTGATGTGGTGGCTGATCCCCACGGCTGCGGGGCACAGGGCGTTGCCCTTGTCGTCCCAATAGGCGTCCACAAAGCCAATGGATTTGCGATTGCGCATTTCCACGCCGAAGCGCCGCACCGCGAGTACCTGCTCGGGCGTGAGGGCGAGCTCGGGCTTGGGATCGGGGCCGACGGGGCGGTAGGTGTGGAACCAGGCGTAGTGGACGCCCCACTGGATCAGTTCATCGACCCACTCCTCGCGTACGAGCTCTTCAAAGTTGCTCTGGCACACGCTGGTGGCGACGCCGGTGATAATGCGATTTCTGATGCAGGCTTCGAGGCCATTGACGGTGTGATTGAGCACGCGTTTGCGTCCGCGGCGAATATCACTTGCAATTTCTCGGCCCTCGATGCTGATGAGCACCGTGGCATTGCCCGCGCGGCGCAGCTTCGCGGCGACTTCGTCGGTAATGAAGTGGCCGTTGGTGAAGATTTGAAAGTAGCAGTCCGGATGGGCTTCCAGCAGCCGGATCAGGTCCGGGTGCATGAAGGGCTCGCCGCCGAGAATACCGAAGAAGGTATTGCCATGCTTCTTGGCGTTCACCACGAGGCGGTTGAGATCCTCAAAGGAGATCATCGCCTCGGGCGCGGCCACATCGACCCAGCAGCCCTGGCAGCGCAGGTTGCAGCTATTGATGATGGAGATGTAGAGAAAGGGGGGAAATACTTTTCCTTTTTTCAGCTCGCGTTTGAAGCGCTGTACGGAGAGCATGCCCTTGAAGCCGAAGTTATAAGAAAACTTCCAAAGGAGCCGTGCATCCACGGTGCGCACCATGCGATAGGCGAGGGAAGGCAGCATAGGTCTATATACCCCAATCATCCTGGGTTGGCGCGGGCCGTTGGGCATCCCGGGCGCTCTGGGAGCGTTCCTGGCGCAGCTTGAGTTTTTCGCGGGCGCGTTCGGCCCGTTCCTCGATGTCGCCGGCGGAAGGCAGACTCATCAACACTTCATCCGGAATGTCCAGATCTTTCTTGAGTTTCTTCAGGCAACGTTTGCGCTCCAAGAGCGCCTTGGACTCGTCACGCTCGGTGGAGAAGCGCGCGCGTGCGCCGGACTGGCGCGTGCGCAGGGTGGAATAAATATCGCCACCCAGCAGGGCGGACACGTCCACTTTCATGGCCTCGCGCTGAAGGTCTTCCTCGCGCACGACGTCCCCGTTGATGGGACCCTTTCTATATTTTGGAAAGAGGATGGCCACTTCCGGGCAGACCCGGGAGCAGGCCGGGCAATCGGTCTTGCAGTTGCTCTCATTCTGGACGGCAATCCTGCTCTCCGAGTCCACGGCGTAGACATCAAACAGACAGAAGCTGAGGCATTGCATGCAGTTCGTGCAGCGGCTGTAGTCGATGACGGGAAACCAGGGTTTCCAGGCTTCCAGCGCGCGGGCGCCGACCAATTCGCGGACATCACGGGCGACCCCGGCGACTTCCACCGGGGCGAGTCCAGCGATGTTGCGCACCTGAGACTTTGTGGCTTCGAGCGGGAGCGTGCTGGCCTCGCCTTCGAAGTGCCCGAGCACGAGCACGGCGTCCCCGTCAGTCGGGGCTTCGTGCCCGCCCGGCGCGGGGCGACTGACTTCAAATCCTTCTTCGAGCAGGGCGGTCAGGGTCTGCAGACGCGCGTCATCGGACAACACGGTTGTACCGGCGCCCTCATAGAGGACGACGCGGAGATTGAGCCCGTCCGTCTTGCTTGCCTGTTCTCTCATGATTCCGATTTTCCGCAGCCGACACAGGGCGCGAGGAGCGCACGGGCGATGTTCTCGGCGCTATCTTCACGCATGTTGAGTATTTCCACACCTTCCTCGGGCAGGGGGCTCCGGGCCGCATGAAACAGCCACCGGACGGCACGTTCATAGCACGCGGCGATCCGTACCTCGGACGAAGCGCCCAGGCGCTGCATGGCCGGGTCTTTACGGGCCGCCATGTCGCACAGGTCCGGCACGGCGTCAAAGGCTACACCGGAGGCGCTGAGGGCGGCGAGCACGTCGCGCTTGACCTCTTTGGGCACCACGTTGGCATAGGTACAATTACAGAATAAGATTCGCGGCGGTGCCGGTACGGTGTCTGGGGGGCTGATGCTGAGTTCTTCCATGCCGATCAGCTCCCGCACGCGGCGGCGGCCACGGTATCACGGTGCACGGGCCGGGGCTGGCCGGGCTTGAAACTCTCCAGATGCTCAATGGACAATTCCAGCGTGCTTCCCGATGCGATCTCGGCAATCACGCTTTCCACGATCTGCTGAAGCAGCTCCGGGTCCGCTTCCGCACGGAGATTCAGAATCAGGGTTCCGGCGCTTACTTCATCGGGAAGAGAATCGCGCAGTTCGGGAACGCCATCGCTTCGCACCAGGCTAACGGCGGAGAGTTTCCCGGCTATATCGCCGGCGTCCAGGGTCATTTTCAGGTGGGCGATTTCGGCATCCGCGCCGGTGACGCGATCTCCAATGGCATTGGCCAGTTGGAGGAGGAGTTCATCGGGCACGAAGCCGTCGGGGGCATTGACGCGGATGGTGGCATTCAGCCAGCCCAGCAGGGCCTCGCCCGCGCCGTAGCGCTCATAGTCCAGCTCCATGGTGGGGCGTTCTCCCCCACACTCGCTCTTGAGGAGCCGGTCGAACCACGGGTCGAGTCCCAGGGCGTCGCGCGAGGAACAGGCAAAGACTTCGGCATGGGGGTAGCGCACGCTCAGGGTTTCCAGCAGGCGATCCCGGAGGGCGGCGTCGATACTATCGCACTTGTTGAGCACGATGATATCGGCCTCTTCCAATTGTTTGGTATAGATGTAAACGACTTTTTCCGAAAAGGGACGTCCAGATTCCAGGCCCAGGATCCGGGCGGCCCGGGATGGATCAACCAGGACGCTCAGGGGGGCGATGGTGAAGCGATCTCCGTAGATCCGCCTCAGCGGGTAGGAAACGGTGGCGACCAGATCCGTACAACTACCCACGGGTTCCGCCAGGAATACATCCGGGGCGACCTCTTGGGAGAGCTTTTCCGACGCATCCAGCAGAGAATCGAATCGGCAGCAGAAACAGCCACCCGCGATTTCCTCCACGGAGAAGCCGCGCGCGCGGAGCACGCCGGTATCGACGAGTCCGGTACTCTGGTCATTGCTGATCAGTCCCACGCGGACGCCGGACTCGCTCAGGCGCCGGGCAAGCTCGGCAATAGCCGTGGTCTTGCCTGCGCCCAGAAAGCCCCCCACCATGATGTAGCGTGCCTTGTCTTGTACGGGAATGTTCACAGTGCGCCTTGGGTTGGGGGATAGTTTATTTGTACTGTACAAAGAGACAATTCACGAGGGGCTATTATTTCCCAGTATCTTATCGATGGCCTTGTCCAACAGGACCGTATAGGCGTCCACGTCGATACAATCCTCGCCAGGTACGCCTTCAACGCGGAACATCCACCCTTCTCGGTGGGGATCCTTGCCGAGCAACTCGATATCGTCGAGCAGCGCGCCATTGCCGCCCCTGAAAATGCCGGAGAGGGGCGTGTAGATATCGCTGACGGCCTTGAATCCTTCAATCCAACCGACCTCCTGGCCGCGCTCGACCGGCTCACCGTCCCGGACTTCGAAGTCCAATTCCACGGGATCGCCGAGCATGCGTGCGGCGAAACGAGTCAATCCCACACGCCAGATACCGTTCCCATCGCTTCGCAACCATGCATGGGCCGGGGTGTACAGACAATCACGGTAGAGTCGGGTGGAAAACTTCTCCCGTCGATAGCGGATACTCTGCGTCTCGGAGGGGGCCAGGTCCCTGGGATCGTCGTTCGTCATCGTCTCTCGGGCAAGTTCAAGGAAAAAACATGGTCTAATGTCGAATGCCGCATCGTGCCCGTCCGGTTTAAAACGAAACGTGCCACGTTTTGTAGTGCCGAACGCCTTCGAGGAGGGACCCCGGGGCAAGGGTTGTGGGTACCTTGGCCGGAGGACCAATGCTGCGTCGTAGATTTAATCAGACGGGAGCGGTCGAGTCAAGAAAGCACAATACCCGCGTATGGTAGTCGCTCCCGCTTTTTCGCACTTTGCGCCTCGGTGCGGTCCCGACTGGGGCGAAGTGCAATTGGGGCCGGGCGACACGAATTAAGAAAGTCGCAAAAACTACTTGGATAAATTGTCTGGAAACTATATTCTATTATCAACGGGAGTGGACCATGGATACACTGAACATTCTTGTCGTAGACGATGATCGGGATTTTGCCGAGGCCTTGACGGATGTGTTGGAGGCGGAGAACCACCGTGTTGACCAGTGCCACACGGGGGAAGACGCGGTGCAACTGTTCGAGCATAAGAACTACGATCTTTCCTTCATGGATGTAAAGCTTCCACATAAGAACGGGGTGGAGAGCTTTCTGGAGATCCGCAGCCGGAAGCCGGGCGCGCGTGTGGTGATGATGACGGGCTACAGTATGGAACAGTTGTTACAGCGCGCGGTGGAGAATGGCGCGTGGGCGGTAATGCACAAGCCACTGGACATGTTGCAGGTGTTGGAAATTGTGGAGGCGATACCCGCGGCGCCCCTGGTAATCATTGTGGATGAGGAGCCGGGCTTTATCGCGGCGCTGACGGCGGCGCTGGGCGCGGAAGGTCTCCGCGCCATGCTGGCGGAGGGTGACGCGGACGCGGTGCGTCTTGTCCGTGATGAATCTACCGATCTGGTTATACTGGATTTACACGCACCGACCGATGGACTTGTCGACCTCTTTAAGACCTTGCGGTCCCAGGGGCTGGAGTCGCCTGCTATCATCGTGACGGGCGAGGCGCCGGGTACCGACTCTCGGTTGGCCTCCCTGCGCGAGGAAACCCGGGTCGAGTTACTCTTAAAACCTTGCGATCCGGCTGCCGTCGCGCGGCTTGCCGCCTCGATGGTCGCAAGAGGCTAGATTGATGGGGTGCCAGAACATGGCAGAGGAGCACTGGTCGGGATGACGGTAGCGGCCCGAAAAGAGGGTAACAAGCGCATACTCATTGTCGATGACGACAGTGATTTTTCTGCGGCGATCGGGGAAATCCTGGACTCGGAGGGCTACACCGTCCGGCTGGCGCATAATGCGCAGGATGCCTGCGAACAAGCGGGAAACTTTCACGCGCATATCGCGCTCCTGGATATCCGATTGGGTCGGGACAACGGCATTGATCTAATCTCGCGGTTGAAGGCTGTGCGCAGCGAGATGCTCTGCGTGATGATGACGGGCCATGCGGCGCTGGACACGGCGATCCAGGCGCTCCAGCAGGGCGCGTACAATTATCTGCGCAAGCCCATTGACGGCCTGGATCTCCTTACAACGCTGGAGCGTTGCTTCGAGAAAATTGCACTGCAGGAAGACAAGATTACGGCCGAGTCGTCGCTGAACCAGCGCAACCAGGAACTGGAAACTTTGACGGTCCGGCTCCGGAGCGTGGTGGAGGCGGCGCGGCGGCTGACGGCATCTAAGCGGCTGGAGGAGCTGATGCCGTTGGTGCTGGACGAGGTCATTGCGGTGATCGGTGCCCAGCGCGGGGCATTCCACCTGCTTCAAGAGGATGGGGTATTGTCGGCCTGGGACACCAATGGGCCTTCGGAATCAAAGGGCGCGCTCGGGTCCGTGATCGAGATGCTGCTGGAGAACCGGCAACCGCTCCTGGTGGAGAGCACGGCGGCACCGGACAACCCCGCTCCCCCACCCTGGAACACGCTCCCTTCAACGTCTCTTCTCTTCATCCCATTTTTCGGCGAGACGGCGCAGGTAACGGGCTTTGTCTGCCTGGAGCGGGATGACGCGACCCCCTTCAGCCAGCAGGATCGGGAACTGGGCGCTCTGCTTTCATCGGTGTGCTCCGAAATACTTCGGAGTGTCCAGGCGCAGGAGGCGCTGGCCCGGAGCGAGGAGCGCTACCGTCTGCTTGCGGACAATGTGGCGGATATCATCTGGACGATGGACGCGGCGGGCCGACTTACCTACATCAGCCCGTCGGTGGAGGCGATGCGGGGCCACCGGGTGGAGGAGGCCATGGCCCAGCGCCTGGAGGAGCAGATGACGGCGGATGCGGCGGCGGCGGTCCAGGCGCTTCTTTCGGAAGCCATTGTGGATCCGGCCGGGTTTTCGGGCGACCACACGCACAACATCGAGGTGGAGTTTCTACATCGTGACGGTTCGCCGATTGTAACGGAGACCGGGTTCATCGCACTGCGCGACGACACGGGGGCAACGTCCGGCCTCCTGGCGGTGTCGCGGGATATTTCGGAGCGCAAGCAGTCCGAGGAGGCCCGTTCGCGTCTGGCGGCCGCGGTGGAACATGCCGCCGAATCGATTATGATCACGGCCCCGGATGGCACGATCCAGTATGTGAATCCGGCGTTTGAACGTCTGACGGGCTATTGCCGGGCGGAGGCGCTGGGAAAGACGCCGAGCATACTGCGCAGCGGCAGGATGGATGACGCCTTCTATCAGAATCTCTGGGCGACGTTGAACAGCGGCCGCGTTTGGCAGGGGCGCTTCATCAACAAGACCAAATCGGGCCAACTCCTGGAGCAGGAAGCGACGATTTCGTCCATCCGCGATGATCGTGACAACATTATCAACTTTGTCTCGGTCGCGCGTGATGTGACGCATGAGGTGGAGCTGGAGGCCCAGTTGCGCCAGGCGCAGAAGATGGAGGCCATCGGCACGTTAGCCGGGGGCATCGCCCACGACTTCAACAATATGCTCAGCCCGATCCTGGGCTACGCGGAGCTGGCGATGACCGAAGTGGAGCATGGATCCGAGCTCTGGTACAGCCTGAACGAGATCTTCAATGCGGGTAAGCGGGCGTCGGGGCTGGTGAAGCAGATCCTGGCTTTCAGCCGCCGCTCGGAGCAGGAGCGCAAGTTGCTCCAACTCGATAGTATCGTGAAGGAGTGCACCCAGCTTCTGCGCGGGTCCCTCCCGTCCACGATAAGCATACGGCTCGATCTGCAGGACTGCCCCGCGGTCATTGCCGACCCCACGCAGATGCACCAGGTGGTGATGAATCTGGGAACCAATGCGTATCACGCGATGCGGGAAGGCGGGGGGGTGTTGACCGTCCGCCTCCAGCCGGTTCACGTCACCCTGGATTCCCCGCTGCTGAGTTCTGACCTTCCCGTCGGGGCCTACGTCCAGATGAGTATCAGCGACACGGGACTGGGCATGTCGGAAGAGACCATGGAGCGGATTTTCGAGCCCTATTTCACGACTAAGAAGGTCGGAGAAGGCACGGGGCTGGGGCTGGCGACCGTTCATGGGATTGTGAAGGGCCACAAGGGCCATATCCTCGTGAACAGCCAGCCGGGACACGGGACCGAGTTCAGCCTATTTATCCCAATGGCCACGCCGATCGACGAACTGAACCGGGAGGCGCTTCCCCGCAACCGGGCCTGGCATGGGACGGAGCGGATTCTGCTGGTGGACGACGAGCCCGCGATTGTGGCCATGCTGACTCGGGGGCTTCAGTCTATGGGCTACCGGGTCGAAGGCCACACGGACAGTGTGAAGGCCCTCTCGTCGTTGACCGAGCGGCCGGACCAGTACGACATACTTATCAGCGATCAGACGATGCCGCGGCTGACGGGACTGGAACTGGCGCGCCACGCGCTGCAACTACGTCCGGAGTTTCCGGTTATTCTGGCCACAGGCTTCAGCGACACGGTGAACGAGCAGATCGCGCTGGATGCCGGGGTGCGCCAGTTTCTCCTGAAGCCGGCTTCACCCCGAACCATTGCGGAGCACATCCGCAAGATCCTTCAAGACGCCACGGTCCACGATCCAGATTCCTGAGCAGGTTCAGGACGCGACCCGGAGCTGGCGCGACAGCAGGTACATCACCACGAACAGGACGGTCTGCACGAGAATGATCGCAGGACCGCTGGGCAGGTCGCTGTAGTAAGAAGCGGCCAGCCCGATTATCACGCCGACGACGTTGATGGCGAGGGTGGCGAACATCATGTGGATGAATCGGCGGGAGACGAGGCGGGCGCTCGCGGCGGGGATTACCAGAAAGGCCGACATGAGCAATATGCCCACGACCTTGATGGATACGACCGTGACGATGGCGACGGCGATGGAGAGGAGGTACTCGTCGCGCAAGACGGGATGGCCATCGACCACGGCGAGATTACGATCGAAGGTGGCATAGGCCCAGCGCCCCCACAGGGGCAAGATGGCCAGATTAGCGATGAGCACGGCTGCGGATAAATAGAGATCAGTCTCATTGAGTGCGAGGATGGAGCCGAAGAGGTAGGTGAAGGCATCGCTGGAGTTACTCTCCCTCAAAAACAGGAAGATGACGCCCAGGGCCATGGCCAATGAGAAGAAGATGCCGACGGCGGTATCGGCCGCCAGGCCGGTGTGGTTGCGGACCCAGACAATGCCGGCCGCGACGATGGCGGTGAATGGGATGGCCACCCAGAGGGGATCCTGCCCCAGAAGAAGCCCCAGGGCGATGCCCCCGAAGGCGGCATGGGCCAGACCGCTGCCGAGGAAAGCAAGCTGACGCTGGACGATAAAGGGGCCGTAGAAGCTGGCCACAATGGCCACGAGAATTCCCCCGATGAGCGCGCGCTGCATGAAGGGGTACTGGAGCAGTTCAAGCATGGGCGCTCTCGGGGTGGGTTTCATGGACGTGGCCCCGGTGGCCGAATAGAGAGAGGAGGCGCGCCTCGGAGGCCACCTCGCGCGAGGGGCCGAAATCGACCACGGCGCGATCAAGGAGCAGCACGAGATCCGCGTGGCAGCGGGCCCCCTCCCAGTCGTGGGTGATCATGACGACGGTCGCACCCGATTCCGCCTGGTAGTCGCAGAGGATGTGGTACATGGCCGCTTCGCCCTTGAGATCCATGCCGGCCGCGGGTTCGTCCAGGATCAGCAGGTCCGGGCTGTTGGCCAGGCTGCGGGCGAGGAAGGCGCGCTGGAGTTCGCCACCGGATACGCGGTGCACGGACTGGTCCGCCAGGTGGCGCACCCCCGTCTTTTCCATCATGGCGAGGGCGAGTTCTCGCTGGGGTTTTGTCACGCGCCAGGGCCAGGTGCCGATCATGCCGCTGACGACCAGCTCTATAACCGTTGCGGGGAACTGCTGGGCGAAGGTTTTCTTTTGGGGCACATAGGCCACGCGCATGCCGACGAGGGTGCTGGGAGAACGCCCGAGTACCGACACCGATCCCAGATTGGCGGGAAGCAGGCCGAGGAGCACATTGAGCAGGGTGCTCTTGCCCGCGCCGTTGGGGCCGATAATGGCGAGGAAAGCCGATTCAGGCACGGAAAAGGTTACGTCGGAAAGGGCCACGAAGTCACCAAAGGAAACGCTCACATGCTGGACCTCAACGGCGGTGGGCTTCATTGCAACGCCTCCCGCACTCGGGCCGCATTGTAGCGAAGCAGATCGGCGTAGGTGGTCCGGTCGCCTTGACCACCCATTGGGTCTATCACGGCAATGTCAGCCCCGAGGGTTTCGGCAAGCACCTCGGCCGATTTGGCGGGCAACTGCACCTCGGAGAGAACGATACAACGCTTCGCACCCTTCAGATCCTGCTTGAGCTTTTGAATAGTCTGGGGTGTGGGCTCTTTGCCGGGAAAGGGCTCGACATAGGCAGCGACCTCGATGCCGTAGCGTTCGAAGAAGTAACACCAGGACGGGTGGAAGGCCACCAGGGCATAGCCCTCGATCGGGGCGGGGGCCGCCTTAAATTCATCATCCAGCGTCTTCAGCACGCTCAAAAAGCGGGTAGCATTGGCGGTGTAGGCTCCACCATTGGTTGGATCCAATTGAGAGAGTATTTCTACGAGCCGGGGCACGATAGCCTGGACCACCACGGGATCGGACCAGAAATGGGCGTTCATGGTGTGGGGCTCGTCGTTCGCCGTCGCATCGCCATGATGGTGCTCGGCATGAAGCTCGCGCCGGAGATCTTCGGGCACCAGGTCAAACAGGGGATGGATACGCCCCGGGGCGAGCCGCGCCGCCCAGCCGTCGATGCTGTCGTCCACATAGAAGACGGCCTTGGCGTTTTCCAGGAGGCGCGCCGTGGAGGGGCGCAGTTCGTAGGTATGGGGCGACGCACCAGGCGGGAGAATGCATGCCACGGACGCGACATCGCCGGTTATCTCCTGAAGGATAAACTGGAGGGGCGGAATGGTGACCACGAAATCGGCGCTTTCCAATGGGGAGGGTGCGCAGGCCTGCAAGAGCAGGGCGAGCCCCCCAAGCACGGCGGCGCGATAGTACCCCGCGAGAGCAGACACAAGTGTCATTAAACCACCCAAGACCTTTATAGGCACCGCGGCGCTCTGGTATAGTGCGCCTTCTACACAGCCTCTATATGTAATGATAACAACGTATCATTAATTGATGCAAGGAACGCAGCACTGTGCAACGTGACACCGCACAACGTCGGGCCATTCGCAAGGTTTTCAGCGCCCAGAACCGCCCCCTCACCCCGCAGGAAATTCTGGACTCCGCCCAGCAATTCGTGCCGCGCATGGGGCTGGCGACGGTCTACCGTACGCTCAAGAGCTTGACGGAAAGCAAGGACCTTTCCGTTGTGGATGTGCCTGGAGAGCCTCAACGTTATGAGTTGTCCGGCAAAGGCCATCATCATCACTTCAGTTGCCGGGCCTGCGGACGTATGTTCGAAATGGACGGCTGTCCGGGCGATCTGCAGAATCTTGTTCCTCGCGGCTTTGTGATGGAAGACCATGAAGTGTTTATCTATGGTCGTTGTCGGGAGTGCGGGCCGGCGCACTGACCCATCGGGGCCGTCCTCGCGGAACCGTTCATATCCGAGAAACAAAATTGGCCCATTTGCCCAAACCATTGCCTGGCAGAGGGCCGAGCACTTGTAATGCGTGGGACGGTCCTATCCGGCGTTACTTCAACCATTCCAGACACACAGACTATTGAAGTGCTACTTGCCCGGTTTAAACTTCGTTTCTGGACAGTCCCATCGGGTCCGCACAGTCCTATCCGGAGTTACTTCAACCATTTCAGACACTCAGTCTATTGAAGTGCCACTTGCCCTGTTCAAACATCGTTTCTGGACAGTCCCATCGGGTCCGCTTCGACCAACACGTGGTGGTCGAGGGTGTAGACGGTGTTGGTGATGCGTTCGAGGAAGGGGCGGTTATGGGAGATGAGGATAATCTCCTGTTCGAGACCTTCGAGGATGCGCGCGAGCCGTTCTTCGGTATCGGCATCGAGCCCCGCCGTGGGCTCGTCGAGCAGCAGAACTCGGGGGCGCATGGCGAGGACCGCCGCGAGGGCGATGAGCCGCTTCTCCCCGCCGGATAGCTTGTAGGTCACACGGTGGGCGTAGTTTCCGCAGCCAAGCGTTTCCAGCGTCTCCATGGCGACCCGCCGCGCCTCTTCCCGTCTGGCCCCGAAATTGAGGGGGCCGAACATGACATCTTCCAGCACCGTGGGGCAGAAAAGCTGATCTTCAGAATCCTGAAGCAGGTAGCCGGCCTGGCGACGCACTTCGTGGAAGTCGGCGGGTGACCGGCGAACGCGGCCGAAGGCCTCGATGGCGCCCGCCTGGGGGCGGAGCAGGCCGGTGATAAGGTGGAGCATGGTGCTCTTGCCCCGACCATTGGCCCCGGTGAGCCCGATGCGCTGGCCGACATCCAGCGAAAAATTGAGGTCGCTGAACAGGGGCTTTTCGGCCACGTAGCCGAAATCGATACCGGTGAGTCTGATCAGGGGGCCGCTCATTTCAATTCCAATCCGAGGAGCACCCCAAGTGCAGCCAGGGTGAGCACGGCGAAGAGTCCATCGCGGCGGGCGTAGGCGAGTTCACCATCAAAAGCGAGGGTACCGTTGTAGCCGCGCAGGCGCATGGCGTTGAGGATGCGCTCGCCCCGGGCATAGCTTCGGACGAGCAGCATGCCGACCATGAAGCCTGTGGTGCGGAGGGTGTGTCGGTTGGCGCCGGGCCGGAAGCCACGCAACTGGGCCGCGCGGGACAGGCGCTCGAACTCGGCCAGCATGAGGCCCATGTAGCGAATGGTAAAGAGGAAGATGTGGGTGAGCACGGGCGGCACCTTGAGGCGGCTCATGGCGTGGCCCAGGTCGACAAGCTCGATGCTTCCCAGCAAGGCGGCGAGGAGCAGGACGATGGCGTTTGCCTTCAGGCCGGTAATCATGGCCTGGCGGAAGCCCTCCGCGGTGGCGTTGAGCACCCCCACGGTAAAAATTGTTTCGCCGGGGGTGAAGAAGAGTAGTGAGAGCGACAAGAGCAGGAGCAGCCCGTTCAGGGGGACCAGTCGCTGCAAAACGGCGGCGACGGGAACGCGAGTGACGGAAACGGCCACCACGCCCGAGGCCAGGGCAAAGCCCAGGGCGCGGGGATCATGACACAGGGAGATTGCGAGACTCGAAAGCACAGCAGCCAGGATCCGGGCGCGGGGATCCAATTGATGCACCCAGGAACGCTTGTCGCTGTAGATGATGATATCCATCTAGTCCGCCGATCGCGACTTGCGGGTCTTCAACAGTGCGATGAGACCGGCGAGGCCAAAAAGATAGCCGATGCCCCCCATGACATCGCGAATCCGAACCGTGGTCTCGTAGCCATTGAGTTGTTCGCGAAGGTGACGGAGTTGGCGTGCGACGGCGGCCTCGACCCGCGCATCAAAATCATCGGGCAGCGCCTGGGTGCCAGACACCGTTGCCGGTGACGTCTCCACTCCGGGTGCGGGTTCCACAGGCGCTTCTTCGCCCGGTGCGGGGAGAGAATCGGGCAGGTCTTCTTCGGCGATGGTGAAAAGGCCGCGATGCCCCTGGCCCGCATCTCCCACGATCCGGTGTCGGCAGCGTATTCGGATCTGAAACGTAAATCGGCCCGTCTCATCGGTGGTCGCTTCGGCGATAATAGAGCCGTCGGGTGCGAAGGCCGTCACGGGCGCGCTCGTTGCGGGGGTGCCGTCGGCGTAGAGCAGGGTACCCTGAATCGTGGAGCCCTCGACGGTGGCGAAGAGGTTGATGCCATGGGCGTGGGCGACTGGAGCACAGGCGAGGAGTATCACTACGGTCAATATACGCCGGGCAACTTCGGCGCGGAGGAATCCGGGGAGGCTCACAGATCGGCTCCCCCACGCTCGGCCGCCCCGCGGAGTGCGGCACCGGCGAGGAGCTCGGGGCTGACTTTTCGCAGAAAAGCCACTACGGATGCGGTGACAAACCCTTCAATGACGATGACCGGCAATTGGGCCGCGAGTACAGACCAGGCGATGGGAATCAGGGCTTCGCCTGCGGTCGTGAGGACGAGCGCGAGCATGAGCGATGCCAGGGTGACTGCGCAGGCTCCTAGAATGCCACAGGCGGTTGGAGCGAGTGGACCGCGGTGCTCCAGACGGAGAAGTCGAAAGGTGTACCAGGCGACGACAGCGGGCAGGGCCATGATACAGGTGTTGATTCCGAGGGTCGTGACGCCGCCGAAGCCAAAGAGGACCGTTTGCAGAATGAGGGCGACAAAGACGGCCGGAAAGGCAGCCCAACCGAGCACGATTCCGAGGAGACCGGTAAGGGAGAGATGAATCGGCACGCCAAAGAGCGGGATGTGCACGAGGGATGCGACAAAAAAGCTGGAGGCCATGACGGCGGTCCGCATGGCCTGCGTTTCGTCCAGCTTGCGCAATCCCATGGCAACCCCGGCGCAGGCGGCCACATAGCCACCGCCCCAAACGAGGGGCGATGTTATGACTCCTTCGGCTAAGTGCATGGTACTCCTGAAGAATGGGGGTATTGGGCCTGTCGATTTAACTTCGAACTCGAACAATAATCGAGATTTCCGATACACTGCCATTCTCGCGAATGCGGGAATCCAGTGACCCGGCGACGAATACTGCGCGAAAGCACTGGATCCCCGCATGCGCGAGGATGACGGCGCTACTGTAATTTCGGATATGGCTTCATCACATCGGAGTCCCGGTACTAAACCGACAGGCCCCTTCGCGGGAATGACGGTGTATCGGAAGTATCTTTGGTGTTCGCGTTCGGAGTTAAAGCGACGGGTCCTATTGGGGGGCAAATGCGCGGGATGGGACAGGTTTCCTGCCGCTTCCGCCCCGTAGATGACCGGAGCATATTATCACGTTTGTGAGGCTTCGCACCTGCCCTCGACCTGACGCGGGGAAGCCGTGGATGAAAAAGCCCCCGCCACGACGTTGCGGCGGGGACAGAAAGTGACTTCAGCGCTTACGGATCAGATTTTCTCGTACTCGGCGAGGCGCTGCTTCAACTGGGCGAGCAGGTCTTCATTGTCACAGATCTCGATGGCCTTTTTCTGGGTTTCCACGGCCTTGGGGATATCACCGGACTTGAACTGGGCAAAGGCCAAGGTATCCAGCACGTTCGCGGACTTGCCTTCGGCGAGGGTGTTGGCGAAGGTCGCCACTTCGAGGGCGAAGGGGAGATTCTTGTAGGTTAGGCTGTCGTCGGTTAAGAGTGTCCAGGCGACCTGGCCGTAGAACTCGGCGTCGTCATAGCCGCAATCGAGAAGCTCGCGACCGACTTTGTCCGCGCCTTCTTTGTCTCGTCCGTATTTCGCCAGGATGATGTATTCCTGGGCCCAGACCATGGTGAGCTCGGCCAGTTCTTCTTTTATCTTGGCTTCCTGGGGGTTAAATTTGCCTTCCACCAGCTTGTCAATGACCTGGTCCATCCCATCCATGGGGTGGCCGTGCCAGACCAGCGTGCCGACGGCGTCGACCACGAAGGCGTGGGGTATTCCGGTCAGACCAAAGGGCTCGGCAAAGGCCGTCCAGGTTTTCTTCTCCTGATCCAGGGCCACGGTATAGTCCATCGCCGCGCCCTGGGTTTCGACGAAGGGCTTTACCAGCTCTTCGGTCTCGTCGGAAATACCGATAATCCGGACATTCTTGTCTTTGTACTTTTTTTGCAGCTCGGTGAGGTGGGGAATGCTCTGGCGGCAGGGACCGCACCAGGTGGCCCAGAATTCGACCACGGTGATTTTCCCGGAGTCTTTCAGCGATGGGGCAACCTCTTCGCCCTTCACCACTTTGGAAACGGCCAGATCCGGGGCTGGCCCCCCCACTTCGAGTGCCTGGGATAAGGGCGCGAGGGCAACGGCGAGACCCAGCAGTAAGGTTGTCGTCAACGTATTCATGGGGAATTCCTTGTGGTGCGGGATTGCAGTGGGTATTTTACTGGAACGGGCCAGGGCGCTTCATCTTGCGCGTCGAACTATATTCCGGCGATCCGCCAGACCGATGTCACGAGGCGCGGGCGGGTAGATTCCCCGAGGTGGCACGGGTATGATCGACCCGTGGAGTTTCTCGGCTCCCCTGTCTGTGGGCATCGAGCATGTTCCATTATAGACGTTGCCCTGCAATTGTATGTCTTCTGAGATTCAATCGATGCGTTATGCCGTACTCTTCTTGCTGTTCGTCCTTGCGGCGCTGACCCTGTTCTGGCTGGCGCGCAGCGGGACCTCCCCCGTTCCCGCGCCTGCCGAGTCCGGTGCTGAAGGCGTGGCAACTTACTATATCGATGCCGGGGCCGGGGATGACGGCAATGACGGTCGAACGGAAACGTCGGCGTGGAAGTCACTGGGACACCTGCTTCAGGCACCCCAGACACCGGGGAGCACAATCCTGTTGCGTCGCGGCGGGGTCTGGCGGGAGTCGCTGATTCTGGACTCGTCGGGCACGGCGGAGGCTCCCATTCGCATCGGGGCCTATGGCGAGGGCGCGCCACCGAGTGTGCGGGGATCCGATGCCTTTGGCGCGCCCGGCCTCTGGCGCTATGAAGACGACGGTGTTTGGTATCTGGACGACATCCGAAGCGATCCGGGTGCGTTCTTTCACGACGACAAGGCCGCGACCCCACGAAAGGGTAAGGACGATCTCGCCGATGCCTGGGACTTCTGGTATGACGGCGCGTCGAGACGTCTTTATGTCCGGCTGGACACCAACCCCGCCGCGATGGCGCAGTCCATCGAGGTCCCAGTGCGGGACTTTGTGGTGGGGCCCTTGGACACCAGCCACGTGCGATTGGAGGGAATCGATTTTCGACACGCCATCAAGACGACGCTGTTGCTTTGGGAGGCCGACCATGTGGAGATTTCCGGCTGCGCGTTCACGCAGACCGCAGGCACCCACTGCCAGATTGGCCAAGGGTCGAACTACACCCGAATCACGGCGTGTACCTTCGACGACTGGAACATGGCCCACGGGCGGGGCTACGCGATTCAGGCGTTGGAAGCGGGCAGCGGCCCCACGGACGTGGAGCGATGCCGATTCAGCGCGACCCATCAGGGTGCGGGCGAGGACCATTCGGCGATACGGAGCGATGACAAAGCATGGATCCGGACAGTCCGGGAGTGCCAGTTTCTGGGGGACGACGGGGCGCTGGCAGGTGATAGCGTGAGCGTCTGGCGACCGAGCGCGGCGGCAAGCGCGCTGGTGATTGAAGACAACCTGTTTCAAGGGATCGGGGGGCGCGCAATCGTGCTGGAGGAGCTGGAAAACTATGGTGCCGCGCTGGCCGTGACGATTCAGCGGAATCGGATCGATGGCGCCTGCCTGAGAGACGAAGTTCGTCACGATGCCATCCAGGTGGTAAAGAGCCCGGGAGGTCTGGCGACGGTGTTGGTGGCTTGCAACGTGATTACGGGGACCTTCCAGGGTCAGCACCCCCATGGTGGGATCGGCATCCAGGAAACGAAGGGTGTTCAAATCGTTCACAACGCGGTGCGGGGCGCGGACGATGGGATTGTCGTCGGCTTTGGTGCCTCGACCTCGCTGGTGGCCAACAACCTGCTGATCGGCAACCGGGGTGTGGGCGTGCGGAACGAGACGGGCGACTCAAGCTTTCTCAACAACGCCTATTTCGAGAATGGCGGTGGGCCGGTTAGCGGCTTGGACCTGGCCGACGGCGATGTACTCGTGGACCCTATGGTGGATGGCGACATGCGCCCGCGGGCTGGAAGTCCGTGCATCGACACGGGTGCGGAAACCGGACTGGTAATCGACTTTGACCGAAAGCGAATGCCTGCCGGAAAAGGTCCTGACATCGGACCCTATGAGGTCTCCCCCGCCTTGCCTTGACCACTGGCGCCGTTCCCCTTGCAGGCGGAAGCCGGGCGAACTACAATCGTGCAGCGGCGAGGACCGAAACGATTATGACTGTCCTGGAGCAGCCGCTTGCCGCAACCAAGAAGTGTTGAACCGCAAATTTACGCAAATTAGCGCAAATTCTATTCATGCCATGAAAAATCGGTTGCACTTGCAGTGTCAAGGCGTGGGCCTGACTTATTTGAACATGTTTATTTCCGTGAAGTTCCGTGCCCTTCCGTGGTCAATGCTCTTTTTTTAACCACGGAATTTCACGAAAGTTCACGGAAAGTTCTCGTTGGGATGTTCGCTTCGTAAATCCATGAACACCAAATTGCTATTGGATGAAAGATCTTGCTGAAAAACAAGATAGTGACGGATAGTCGTGCAAAGGCCCTTTTGTCTGAACAGGAAGCTTGAATCTTGCCTTACCACCACCCCGGTCTCCCCGCGGATGTCGCGAAGGAACTCCCCGATATTCTGTCCGCGTACGGATTCGGCGACGTCGCCATGGAGCCACAGGCAACCTACCAATCCCTCCCCTCTTCTCCCCCCAGTCGGCGCGCCGTACTGGAAGACGTTTACCTGTTTTCGCGTGTTGGGAGGGTGGACGTCACTCCAGGGCCGGTGCCCCAGGCGCGCGACTTTGATGCATTGCTACTGGTGAGCATCGCGCTATCGATTCATGTGCCTCCTTGGCTTGGCGGCCCCGATGAGACCGCCGCACAAGCGCGATTACGCGCAACGGCTCGGAACATCGTGGACATGTTGAACGGTCGGTGGGTCGCCAGCGGCAAGACCGCCGGTGCGGAGCCGGAAGGCAGGCCCGAGTTCTCCCGCTGTCTTGTCCATTTCAGGCTGGCCGTTGTAATTGAAGGCAGGGAAGCCTGCGACGGCCCTTTTGCCGGTCCCATCGTGCCTGAAACGTCTGAAGCGGGCCCCGTGGCCTGTGTGATCCATCTTTCCAGGGCGGCGGTCCCCAGGACAGGCTGGAAGACGGACGGTGGGCACGCCGAACTCGGGACGGGCAATGACTTTGCGTTGGCTGTGCCCCTGGGTGCGCGATCGCGGATTACCATCCAGAATCTAACGTCTCGAATTGACCAGTACCACGCAAGCGACGCGCTTCGGCTTTCGGAGCGGATGGCCCGGATTCAGGAGATTCGGACTGGGGCACGGGCCTTTCTGGAGCTTGAGGGCGAGATTGGGGAACGCTGGGCGCTGGATACGGCCCTTCCGAGTGGAGAATACCCTGCCGAAAAGGAGGAAATTGAAGAGGGAATCCGGTGTTGCCGCGAGGCGCGGGAGGGCGATTTGGCGACGCGTCTGGAGCTCCTGGAAAACCTCCGGGCCTGCTGTATGCGCTACCGCGCCAGCGATATGCTGAAGCGGGGCTGGCGAGCCTCTCCCTTTACGATGGAAATCGATTCCGCCCTGGTCGCCTATGAGGATTTGCCCCCTGCCGCGTGGCAGGAGCGGATCGACGCACTTGGACTCCTTCAGTTGCGGTGTGCCGATTTCGTCACCCGCGCGCGCCAGCGAAATCGCTACTGGTACCGTCACCTGCACCGGCTGGTGCCGGAAGTGGAGACCCTGGCGCTGCGCGCGCGAAAGTCCCAGGGAGAAATTGCTCTGTCTCACGGGACTACCCGATTGATCGAGGCTATCGACGCCAAGGCCGATGAACTGAGTGTGCTTCGGGCCACGCGCGCCCTGGCAGCGAGGGCCACAGCGGTCAAGCGCGACATTGAAGCGCAGATGAACAGCGTGGTGCTGCTGGTGGAATACGGGGATCACGAGGACCCCGCCGACGCCCTTGATCGCGCCCTGCGCCAGCACTTGCCGGCGCTGTTCGGTATCGAAAAGGCCGTGGAAGATATCGTCGGCGACGATCTTCTACCTCTCGTGCGCCGTGTGCTGCCGGTGGGCTCCGAGATTATGCCCCTCATCTGAACATTGCCACCGGACAACCTTCAGGCGATGGTTTCTTTCTTCACGCCGGGATCTACGATTGAGATGCTGCCGCCGAAGGCACACGTGCACTTGCTGGTGTTGTTCAGCGCGGGCAATTTGCCCACCGTAACCGTGCCGCTGCCGGGTGCCCAGGGGGCGGGAATCACAGGAACGCACGGCATGGGCGTGAGCACCCCCAAGGCGGCGGCGGTCGCCGAAGCCACCGTGGGATTGGAGGGGGTAATGCAGTTCCCGAAACCGGTGATGTTCTTCATCGGCACGAAATCCATGATGTTCGCCGCGGGAACGCCCTCCATGGTAACCATGCTGGCGGGAGGTACGATCAAGCTGCACGGGGCGGTACCCATGGTGCAAAGCAGTTTCGCGCCGTTTACGACGGGCATGGCCATGGCGGGTATCTCCTGTGGGTTTCTGGACTCGAAAAATTATACGAAAGCCTTGCCCGCAGTACAAGGCGCCGTCACGCGGCGTGGATGAAGGCCTCGATATCGGCGTCGGGTACGTTTGGCCCCTGATTGAAGTGGGCAAGCCTGGGGCGTCTCCTGATGCGAACATGACACTGTATCTCATCCTCCTGCCAATGCCTGAGGTGCGGGAGTGACCGGTCCGCAATTTGACGCTCTTCTTTTGCAATGGTCTTCATGTTCCAGTAGCATTGGGCGGTATCAGGCCCGGCCGTTTTGCAGATGGAGTATTGGTCTCATGCGTGATGACATACCCGGAAGGCCGATTCGCTTCGTCATGCTCGGCGGATTTCTTGGTGCGGGAAAGACCACGGCGCTGCTACGCCTGGCCCAACACTATGCGCGCCTGAACCTGCGCGTGGGAATCATTACCAACGATCAGGCCGAGGGCCTTGTGGATACCCTGACCTTTCGTGCGGCCGGGCTCACCACGGAGGAGATCCCATCGGGCTGCTTTTGCTGCCACTTCGAGAAGCTGCTGGAGGCTTCCGGGCGCCTGGCCGATGGACTGCATCCGGATGTGATTCTGGCGGAGCCCGTGGGGAGCTGTACGGATCTGGTCAATGCGGTCATCACGCCACTGCGCAAGCTCTACACGGATCGCTTCTCGGTCGCGCCTTACGCCGTGGTACTGGACCCCGAGCGCGCTCTGGAGGCACTGACAGGTCGGGGCGCCCGCGGCTTTTCGAGTAAAGTCACCTACATCTACAAGATGCAGCAGAACGAGGCCGACATCATCGCCGTAAACAAAGTGGACCGAATCACGCCGGTGGAACTGGATACGGTGATGCGCCTGGTGCGCCAGAATTTTCCGAACGCCGCCCATCTGGCCGTCTCGGCGCGGACGGGCGAAGGGTTCGACGAGCTCACGGAATTGATCGATGGCCATGGCGCTTCCGGGCGGCATCCGGCGACCGTAGACTATGCGATTT
Source organism: Candidatus Hydrogenedentales bacterium (assembly GCA_942492815.1). Classification (GTDB taxonomy): domain Bacteria; phylum Hydrogenedentota; class Hydrogenedentia; order Hydrogenedentales; family JAEUWI01; genus JAEUWI01. The sequence continues at coordinate 3,863,889 of OW818658.1, forward strand.
ACACTGAGGGCGAAGCGGCGCTGGGCTGGCTGAATGCGCGGGTGAATTTGTCCGGGGATGTGGCGTGGGACGGCGACGCGGCCCTGGAATTGCTGGCGAGGCGGGTTCACGAGTCTCTGGTGGCCGCGGGTGCGGAGGTTGCGCATTTCAAGATGCGGCTGCTCGATGGCGCGCGGGAAGCGGGTATTCATGCCACCAGCAATCTGCGCGGCTGTGAAGTGGTCCGTCGGCTGGATGGGTCACTCGTTGACGGAAACCTGGTGGTGAATCTGCGGGCGGAAGCGGGCCCCGATACAATCGAGCAGATTTTCCTGGAGGCGATTGATGCTGTTGCCGCCGAACGCGGGTTGACGCATGAGGTGGTATCCCTGGAGGCCTTCGCGCCGAGCCCGCCCGTCCCGCCACCACCGAGTCGGAACACCGTGCGGGTATAGGGGCGCATTGGCGTGTGCTTCGAGGGGAGTTCGAAGTTGTTCTTATCCGTGCCAATCCGTGTCATCCGTGGTCTACATTTGTTTTGTTTCTGACCACGGATGGCTTGGTGCAGCCTCAGGCCGCAACCAAATGTTTCACCACGAAGGCCACGAAGAGCACGAAGAAGAAAGAGGGAAGGAAGCGTTCCGCAACTATGATTCCCCCCCTGCAGTCCAAGCAAGACCTGATTGAACTCGCACCCCAATTGTCTTTGCGACTTCGAGCGTTTGCGTGGAAGCCATCAGGAAGAATGCATACCAAGGGAGACTAAACGACCGCCGAAGTCCCTGCAACGCAGCAAACTCTTTTCTCTTCGTGTTCTTCGTGCCTTCGTGGTCAAAAAAAGAGTATTGACCACGGAGGACACTGAGGCACGGAGAATTGAATGGGGGATTGATGCCCAAACCCAAAGATACCCTTCCATTACGACCGGCGTCCTCGCAACTCATTTTTTCTCCGCGCCTCCGTGGTCCAAATCGTTGGCCGCAACCAAAAGAGCTGAACCGCAAATTTACGCAGATTCTCGCAAATTAATGAAGGTTCCTCACAAGAATTTGTGCAGTAAAAAAGTTGAGATGCATGTCCTTCCCCCTGTATTTCCAATGGTGTCAAAGCCTTGGAATAGACGGAGGACAGGACATGCAGTTGAAGAGTATCATTCGTTCGACTCTTGGAGTCAAACATCACATGGTCAAGGACGTGCGGGGTGACACGGGAGGCATCGATGTTTTCATGGAGCTTCGCTCGAAGCGCCGAGTTCCATGCGGCACTTGCGGGACGCTTGGCCGAGTGCGAGATCGGCTGGCTGTACGCCATTGGCGGCACGTTCCGCTTTGGGGCATTGACGTGACACTTTCGTATGCGCCCGCTCGTGTCGATTGCGCGTGTTGCGGCAAGATTCGCGTGGAGGCTATTCCGTGGAGCCGAGGCAAGTGCCGGCTTTCGACGGGCCTGATCTGGCTGCTGGCCACATGGTGCAAGCTGCTTCCGTGGGATCAGGTGGCACGGCTCTATGGCGTTCATTGGAACACGGTGGCGACCGCGGTCCGCGAGGCGGTAAGTTATGGACTCGCCCATCGCAAACTGGGTTCGGTGCTCTACATCGGCATCGACGAAATATCGCGCCGGAAGGGCCATGTCTACGTGACCAACGTCTATGACCTCGAAGAGAAACGGCTGCTCTGGTCGGGCGAGGGCCGCAGCAAGGAAACCCTTGAAGCCTTCTTCAAGGAGCACGGAGAAGCCCTTAAACAAAGCGTAAAAGCGGTTTGTTGCGACATGTGGACCCCCTACATAGACACGGTCAAGGCCCATCTTCCCGAGGCCACTCTGGTCTTCGACAAATTCCACATTGTCCAGCACCTGCTCAAAGCCGTCGACGAGGTTCGGCGCGACGAAGCGCGCGAACTGAAGAAAAGCAACCCGGAACTGCTCAAGCGGACCCGGTTCATTTGGTTGAGAAACCCGGAGAACCTCACGGACAAGCAACGGGCGCGCCTGGGGCATCTGGAAAAGCTCAATCTGCGATGCAACCGAGCCTATTTGCTCAAAGAAAGCTTTCGCGAGTTCTGGAACTACGAGCGCAAAGGCTGGGCCAGGAAGTACCTGAAAAAGTGGTTCTGGTGGGCGACCCATTCGAGGCTCCAACCCCTGCGCGATTTCGCCTGGATGCTGCGCAGACACGAAGACGGAATCCTAAACTACTTCGACGAACGAATCAGCAACGGGGCTGTAGAAGGCATGAACAACAAAGCAAAAGTCGTCAGCCATCGATGCTACGGATTCAGAACCGTGAAAACCTACATCACTGCGCTATACCATTGCCTCGGGAAGCTCCCAGAGCCTGAAACTATGCACAGATTCTTGTGAGGAGCCTTAATGAAGAAGAAAATGAAAGAGATTTGAACCGCGAATAGACGCGAATATTCAGTTATCTTTTGCCTCTACGAATGGGGCCTTCCTGTAGTGTATTAAACATGTTCGTTTCCGTGAATTTCCGTGCCCTTCCTTGGTCAACAGCGGAGGATTGACCACAGAAGAGCACGGATGGACACGGATGAGTGTATGGGAACTTCGATGAGGTTCACGTCCCGCTTCCAGTATCCACTGGGACATGCCGCCGCGTTGCCGTGTGCTTCGTTGGACCAGGTGGCGGCGGGGCTTGAGGTCTGCCGCTTAGTGTTGGGGGCCCGTGCGGCGGTACGTCCCTCAGCCGCCCTGGAGCGTCGTGCGGAATTGCTTTCGCTGGCCATCGCGATAGACGCTGAGTACAACGGTTTCGAAGGGATTGGTTTCGATCAGATGATCGAGATCCTGACTGTTGAGCACGTCGGCCCCATCGAACTTGTAGATGAAGTCTCCCTGCTGAAGCCCGCTCTGCTGGGCGGGAGCGTCCTTGTAGCAGGAGAGGATGACGGCCCCGTACTGTTCCGGCCAGCCCTTGGCCGCACGCAGTGCGGCTTCCGTGGGATCGCCCTCCAACTGGGCGACGTGGGAAGGGTCGTCGTGATAGATACCGAGATAGCCCTCGGGCGCGCGATCACCGCCCTGCTTACGGAAGGTGACGGGGAACCATTCGTCGGTGGGGACGCCGTTTACCTTGGGGCGGGCGTGACGCCAGCGACGCCGGCCCTGGGCGTCGCGACCGTCGAGGGTGAGTTCATAGTCCTCGTAGGCGAATTTGGAGTCCTTGTCCGCATGGAAGGTGGGAATGATACTCCCCTTCTTCCGCGAGAACATCTGGAGTGCGGAGAGGGTGTAGCGCCGCGAGAACTTCAGCGTGAAGTCGTGGACCGAGGCATCGACGATTTCCAGTTCCTTCTCGCCGGAATACACGCGCAGGGTCCACTTGCCGTCGGTATTCATGAGTTCGAAGCCGAGTTCGCCGTCCTCGCCATAAATGAACTGGCGGTACTCTCCGGCGAGTTTGATGGCCCGATCTTCATCGCCCTGGCGGGCATGAGCATTCTTGTAGTAATAGAGGGCGATTTCGTTTTTGGGGTCGAGGTAGAGGGCCTGGAGCATGGTGTAGAGGCAGCGGGTGTACTGGGCGGATTCGTACTGCTTCTCGCCCTGATGAAGGAGAAGCTCGAGACCCCGCTTCTGGTAGTCCTCCTTGCGGATGTTTTCCGTGGCGCGGGTTTTCAGCAGGGCCATGTTGTCCTGTCGCGCGGTCTCGCGCTCGGATTCCGCTTTCTCCCGCCAGCCCTCGGACTGCATTTCCCGAATGGTGCGCAGCCCGATATCGGTCATTTCACCGCGCTGGATGTCTACCATGATGTGGGTGGTCTGGTTGGGCTGGATGCTGATGATTTCCTTGTGCTCTACGCCCATGGCGGAGAAGGTGGCCAGGTAGCGGCCGGCGCGCACGCCGTTGGTGGTCCACCGGTCCTGAGTCTTGACGATTTCCTCATCATTGCCGGTGAGCCCCACGCCGAAGAGCGTTACGAGGCACTCGACGGGAATGGTCTGGATTACCAGACTGCCCGTGCCGCGGGCGATCTCCTCGTTCTCATCGGACTCGGGTTCCAGCGCCGCTTCCATCTTGCCCGCTTCGAAGCGGTAGACCTGATCGGCTTCCAGGAGAAAGGTGTCGCTGTTCTGCGGCTGATAGGTGTCTTTTTCGATCCGCACCACGTGGGGGCCGACGGGCACCTGGCGCAGGAAAAGGCCGTTCACATCGGACACGCCGACGAACTTGTTGTCGAGAAAGACCTTGATGTCGGCTTCGCAACGGACCTCAATATGGCCGAAGCGCTCCTGGGCACGGGCTGCGGCCGCCGGCACGATGATGCCGATCAAGAGGATCAGGGCCCCTAACACGGGCTTATATCTGTCGAAGGGCATCATCTATCGCCTGCTGAGGTTTGGTGGGCGTGAATCATGGCACGCTGAGGTCCGGGTTGAGACGTAGCAGGTAGTCACGCCCTTCGGTCTCGCTGATATCATCGACCGTGAGAACCAAGCTTCCATCGGGACTCTCGTCGATGTCGACGGCCTCGTCGTCATGGGGGCCGCCATGCCAGGTTAAGATCTCGTTCTCGCCGAGCGCGTCCGTGGTGAGCACAAGCGCGTCGAAGCCTCCGTGGGAGCCTGGGGAACTGCTGGCGCCCGCAAGGGCCAGGCCGTTGCCGCGCAGCTCGACCACGGCATTGGCCCGGTCATCGCCTGTTCCGCCGAATTCGCGAGCCCACAGAAGTTCGCCGACGCCATCGACCTTAAGCAGCAGGGCACTGGAATCCGGTCCATCGCCCACGCTGGACTCGCCGACAATGACATAGCCGCCGTCGCGAGTCGCCGCCAGGCCAAGACCCTGCTGATCACCTGCACCGCCAAAATAGCGGGGCCAGCCCGGTAGCGCCTTTGCCTCCGCGTCCGTCGCGACCAGGATGACGTCGAGCCCGTTCTCACCGCCCGTGTCGGCGGTACCCACGAGCATGTAGCCACCGGGGACCGGGATCCAGGCATGGCCGGTATCGCTCTCGCGACCGTCGAACCAGGCCGTCAGGGGGTTGATACCGACGTTGATGGTGATGGCGGAACTGCGGGCCGAGCCCAGTTCCGTGGCAATTTGGAGGGTCACGTCGTAGGTGCCCGGTGCTTCATAGGTGTGGCTCCCTGTGCTGTCCGAGGTACCATCATCGTAATTCCAGGTTCTTCCAACGAGAGACAGCGTTCCCATCGCCGTTGTGTCGGTGAAGGACACCTTGAGCGGTGCGGTCCCTTCCGATTGATCGACGGTGAAGGTCGGTGCGGGCGGCACTTCCACCAAGCGCTCGACGGTACCGGACAGGGGACCCAGTGATGTCAAGAGATCGAGGCCGACGTCATAGGCCCCAGGCGTATCATAGGCGTGTACAGGACTATCTTCCGCGCTCGCTTCCGAACCATCGCCGAAATTCCAGACGCGCCCGAGAACGGTCGCCTCGCCAACGTCGGTTGCATCCACAAAACTCACGGCGCCGTTTTCGTCACTCTTCCCGTCAACTACACTGGCCACGATTTTGATGATGGGCGTGGCGACGATGGCATCCTGATCGACGAAGGTCCGGTTGCCCTGGGCCGTCGTCACGGTCAGGCTCACGTCGAAGCTGCCACCCGTAGTGTAAGTGTGAAAAGGATTCTGGTCGGTGGAGGCCGCCGTGCCGTCGCCAAAGTCCCAGGAGTAACCCGTGATGGTGAGGGAACCCGGATCGGTCGCATCGGTAAACTGGACAGAAAGCGGCGCGGCGCCGCTGCTGACATCGGTGGTGAACGCCACCACGGGTGCGACCTGAATATAATCCGCGACGGTGGTGGTCACGACGCCCTGACTCGTAGTCAGCGTCAGTGTGACATCGTAGTTTCCGGGATCGGTATAGGCATGAATCGGGCTCGCCGCTTCGCTGGTGGTGCCATCGCCGAAATCCCAGAGTCGGCCTGTAATGGTGAGTCCGCCGAGATCGGTAAGATTCGTGAACGCGGTCGTCAGGGGCGGCGGTCCCGAGGTGAGATTCGCCGAGAAGGCCGGAATCGGGCGCACCACGATCAGGTTGGACTGTGTTGCCGTCTGCGACCCCGCCGCGGTCGTCACGGTCAGGGTAACGGTGTAAGTACCCGGCTCCGTGTAGGTGTGAGAGGGATTGGCGGTCTGGCTCGTGGTTCCGTCGCCGAAGTTCCACAGGACGCCGATGGCGTCGAGGGAGCCCAACTCGGTCTCATCCGTAAAGTTGACTTGAAGGGTGCCGTCGCCCTGAACGACATTGGCGCTGAAGGCTGGCTGGGGGCGAACGATGATGAGGCCCGCCTTTGTCCGCGCATCGGTCTGGCCATCCAGGCTGGTCTGCAGCGTAAGGGTCACATCGTAGATGCCGGGTTCGCTGTAGATATGGACGGGACTGGCCTCGGTGCTGGCCGCGCTGCCGTCGCCAAAGTTCCACGAACGGGAGGTAACATTCAACGAGCCGACCGGAGTCGTGTCGACAAACGAAACGGACAGGCTTCCCGCGCCGGTGGTGGGCGACGCGGTGAAATTGACCGCGGGGCGGACCGTCAGGTAGGCGGATTTGGTTTCGGTATCACTGCCAACACTGGAGGAGGCCGTAAGAGACACTGTGTAGATGCCGGGGGTTGCGTAGACCTTGCTCGGGTTCTGCAGACCGCTTGTGGTGCCGTCGCCGAAGTCCCACTGCCAACCGGTAAGCGCCTCACTTCCGCTGGTGCTCTCGTCCGCAAAGAGCACGGTCAAGGGGGCGGAGCCGGTGGTGACGTTCGATGTGAAGTCTGTCGACGGCAACTGACGCACCGTGATATGGTTGGCCCTGGTGATGGTGCCGGTACCGGCGGCGGAGGTGACGGTGAGCTTTACGGTATACACGCCGGGCTGGTTGTAGGTCTTGGAGGGATTTTGCTGGGAGCTGCTCGTCCCATCGCCGAAGTCCCAGGCCCAGGTGGTTATCTCAGAGGAGCCGGGCGTGGACTGATCGGCGAAGACCACGGTCAAGGGGGCGGCACCGCTCGTAGGCGTTGCTGTGAAGGCGGCCACGGGCTTCTGCTCTACGGTGATGTAGTTTACCTGTGTCGCGGTATCGCTACCCACCGCCGTGGACACACCGAGAGTCACCGTGTAGCGTCCGGGCCGTGTGTACGAGTGGAAGGGGTTGCGATCCACGCTGGTGCTTCCGTCGCCGAAGTCCCACTGCCAACTGGTGATCGGAGCGGAGCCGGGATCGCTCAGGTCGGTGAATTGCACGGTCAGGGGCGCCTCGCCATTACGCGGCGTGGCGCTGAAAGCGGCGTCGGGCGATTGTTGGGCCGTGATAAAACCGGCCTTGGTCAGTGTGTGAGATTTTCCGGAGGAAGTGGTCACGGTGAGGGAGACGTCGTAGACGCCGTCGCTGGCGTAGCGGTGACTGGGGCTGGGCAGGGTGCTGCTCGTGCTGTCGCCAAAGTCCCAGAGCCATTCGGTGATGACGTCGGAACCGCCGGACGAGAGGTCGGTGAAATTGACGTTCAACGGTGCGGGCCCGGAGGTCGGGGAAGCGCTGAAATTCGCCTTGGGGAGTTCCTCGACCTCGATAAAGTTCAACTGGGAGGCGATGGGGCTCTGGCCCACGGCGGTGGTGACGGAAAGAGACACAGTATAGGCGCCGGCAGCCGTGTAGGTGTGCTGGGGGTTCTGGCGGGTATCGGAGGTGCCATCGCCAAAATCCCAGAACCACTGGGTGATGGGCGAGGAGCCCGGATCGGAGGTATCGGTGAACTGCACGGCCAGGGGCGAGGCTCCCGCGCGTGGCGAGGCCGTAAAGGAGGCGGTGGCCCGTTCCTGCACGTTGATCAAATTGGCTTTGGTTTCCGTGTTGTCGCCGATTGCGGTGGTGACCTTGAGTTTCACGGTGTAGGTGCCGGGGTCTTCGTAGATGTGAACGGGGTTAACATCTTCACTGGTATTGCCGTCTCCGAAGTCCCACTCGTAGAGCGTAATCGGTGCGGCGCCCGCGATGGAGGCGTCGGTAAAGGTGACTTGGAGGGGGCCTTCGCCCGCCTGGGGCGAGGCGGTGAAATCGGCGTCGGGCAGTTTTCGAACGGTGATATAGTCGATCTTGGTCTCGGTATCGTTGCCGAGGCGGCTCGTGACCGTGAGAGTAACGCGGTAGACTCCGGGCGCGCTGTAGACGTGGCTTGGATTCTGGGCGGTGCTGCTGAGTCCGTCGCCGAAATCCCAGAGCCAGTTGGTGAGGTCGGTGGAACCGGGCTGGGACTGATCGACGAAGAGAACCGTAAGGGGTGCGTTACCTTCGGTCGGGGTCGCCGTGAACGCGGATTCGGGGCTCTCGAAGAGCGGACAGCCCATCAGCGTCACGGACAGGGCCAGACAAATAACCCCGGCTACCAGTTTCTCACGCATTACCTTCCCTTTCGGAATTCAGGGCCCGGCCTGTGGCCCTCAGTCGTTGTACTGCAACGTGTTTCACTCGCCTGGCCCGGCCGTTCGCACACCCGCTCTCGCATCGGGTACGGGACCGCGCGCCCATGGGAATCGGCTGCTGAATTGGCCCGCCGTGGGGGCCGGGGCGCACCGGCTCAGGGGAACCTTATCTTGTCACCAGCATGCTTGTCAACCGCAATCCTGCGGGTGGTTTACGCGGTGAATCGCGCGACTTTATCACCGGCGAAGTCTTTGCAATTCAACAGGCAACCCTGTATCTTAATCCATGGTTTGAACGGTTCGGGAAGCAAGCTGGGCGGGTGTTGCCAGCGACGATCTCAACCCTTCACCCCGGGCGCGGCGGCATGCGCGCACTTTCGATGCAGGGACCCAGGAATACAGAATGGTGCGTACAATTCGAAGAGCCGGTTGCGGGCTGTTGATTGCCCTTTGCTGCTGTCAGTGTGGCCGGGCTCCAGAGCCCGGTAAGACAGCAGCCACCCTGCCTGAGGACGCACCCGCCGCAGCAGCACACACCGAACCCATTCTCCCCATTCCCGCGCCCCCCGATGTCGCGCCGGAGAAGCTGGAGCTGGGCAAGCAGCTTTTCCACGAGACGGCGCTTTCGGGCGCGTCGCGCAAGGTGAGTTGCGCCACGTGCCATGATCTGGAAAAGGGCGGCACGACGGGCAAGCCGCCCGCCGTGACCGGCGAGGCCGAGCCTTATGATATCCCTACGGTATTTAACGCCGCCCACCAGTTTGCTCATTTCTGGAATGGCCGCGCCCAAAGCCTGGAAGCGGTGATACAGGCGTCGATTCGGGCGGAGAATGTCATGGACGGATCGTGGGACGAGATCATTCCTGCGCTCGCGGAAAACCCGGACTACGTCGCCCGCTTTGAGCGAGTTTACCCGGAAGCTGGCCTTACGGAGTCGTCCGTTGAGGACGCCCTGACGAGTTACGTGCGCAGTCTGTCCACACCCAATTCCGCCTTTGACCGCTGGCTCGCGGGGGGCGAATTGACTGAGGAAGCCCGAGAAGGCTATGAACGCTTCAAGGAACTGGGGTGCGTCCGGTGCCATCAGGGCGCCGGGGTCGGCGGCAATCTCTTTGCGTCGTTCGGCTCGTATCTTGCAGCCCGGGAGCGCGTCAGCAACAGCGATCTCGGCCGATTCAATGTGACGAATGACGAATCCCACCGCTATCAGTTTAAAGTTCCCGGTCTCCGCAATGTCGTGCTGACGGCACCCTATTTTCATGACGGTTCCGCCGCAAAATTGGAGGATGCGGTCCGCGCGATGGCCCAACATCAACTCGGGAAGACTCTTTCCGATGAAGAGGTGCGGTCGCTCGTTTCATTTCTGGAAACGTTGACCGGAAGCGCGCTCCTCGGTGCGACTGGGGGGACCCAGCCATGAAACGTCGACTCAGTCTTTATTACGGCGCGCTCCTCGTACTCCTGGGACTGACGCTGGGGGTCGTGGGCTTTGGCCTGGCGACCACGGCCCGGCCCTCGGGCCACGCCTACGAACAGGCTCTCCTCGATTTTGTCGATGCCGAACGAATCATGGACGCTGAACTGAGAAAGCTTGAGATTGGCGCGGGGAATCACTTCGACGGGCTCAAGGAAGCGGTACTCGCGGTGCGACGGGCGGAAGTGCCGTTGAGCACGATCCCCCGCTATCTCAGTTCCGCGGCCGCCTTCAACGAAGCCCGGCTGCAACTTGCCGTCATGGTTAACGAGCGGCTTGCACTGGTGGAGGAATTCAAGACCGGCCTCTCCGCCCTGCAGGTCAGTCTGGACGCGCTTCCAGAGAAGATCGAGGCGGCGCAACAGGAGCGTGTCGATGCGGGAAACTCCGGCGATATGCTGCTGGCGCGCGCGGCGGGGAATCTGGCGCGGCTGGTCAGTCACCCCGGTGACACAGTGGACGCTCAGCTTTCCAGCGAACTTTCCGCCCTCGCGGCGGAAGCGGGCGAGGAAGTGAACGCGTCGTTCAAGCCCGGTCTGGCGGCCTTCGTGAAGCAGGGCGAAACGATTCGCGCGCGAAATAAAGCCCTGGATGAAATACTTGTCAAGCTGGCGGCGGCGCCCCTCTCCGGACATGCGGTCGATCTGGTCGAACTTTACGAGGCGGTCGAACTCAAGCACCGACAGCGCACGGCCTATATCCTGGGCGGTGTAACGGTCGTGCTGGTGCTGGGCCTGGCGGCCCTCTTCTTTGCCGGGCTGCGTCGCGCTCAGGTGCGGTTGGACAGTGCTCTGGCGGATCAGGCCGCTCTAAAGAGCGCGCTCAAAGAGGCGAAGGCACAGTCTGAAACGGTCAAGCGTGGTGAACGAGAACAATCGGCGCTGCTGGCGGAAGAACGGCATAACGCCCTTGTCCTCCATGCGTTTGACCTGATGGCCATTCTCTCGCGCCAGGAAAATTACATCCACGTGTCCCCCGCCTGTGAGGCCTTTTTCGGGCTGACCGATAAGGAGATGATCGGCAAGAGCGTTTACGAGGGCATCCATGCCGACGATATCATCAAAGTTCAGGATTATCTGGCCCGCGCACAACGCGAGCTTCCCACAGAGCAGACGATCCAGTACCGCGTGATGGACGCCTTCGGCAAGTGGCACCTCGTGGAGACCTTTGCTTCGAACCAGGCGAGTAATCCGGCGGTCCGGGGCATGGTGCTCAACACGCGGCGTCTGGGCATGGCGCCCGATTCGAAGGCGCGGTGATGGTGCGCGACGCAATGAGGAAGGTTTTGACATGAGTAATTCGGGCGATCCGTCCAAGCCCGTGGGCACGGGCAGCTATGTGGTCAAAGAAGACGACTGCATGTCGTCCATCGCCGAGGCCACGGGCCATTTCTGGCAGACCATCTGGGATGATCCGGCCAATGCAACGCTGAAGGAGATCAGGAAGGATCCGAACGTGCTGCTGCCCGGCGACAAGGTGACGGTCAAGCCGATCACGAAGAAGACGGTATCGAAGGCGACGAACGCGAGTTACCGCTTCCGCCGGAAGGGCGTCCCCGCCAAGCTGCATCTGCGACTCTTGAAGTATGGCGAGCCCCGGGCGAACGAGTCGTACCGTGTGGATATCGACGGCAAGCTCTCGAAGGGCGTGACCGACGGCCAGGGCTACGTGGACCTCTACATTCCGTGCAACGCGAAGAAGGGAAAGCTCTGGGTGGGCCCCCCCGAAGACGAGAAGATGTACACGCTCCAGCTCGGCCACACCCTGCCCGTGGCGACCGTCAAGGGTGTCAAGCAGCGCCTCCGAAATATTGGCATGTATGGCGGGCTCATCGACGACGAACTAACCCTGGCCTACAAGGATGCCGTGCGCGCATTTCAGAAAGAAAACGCGCTCCCGGAAACGGGCGAGACCGACGAAGCGACGCGCCAAAAACTGGTTGAAGTCCACCGTTCTTAACGAATTTTTAACCACGAATGGACTTAGCGCAGCCGCTGGCCGCAACCGAAAGAGTTGAACCGCAAATTTACGCAAATTCTCGCAAATTGAATGGGAAGAGAACGAAAGAGATTTGGACCGCGAATGAACGCGAATGGACGCGAATATCCTGTTACTCTGGACGAACACGCATGGGCCATCCTTCAGCGTATTGAACGCGTTCGCTTCGTAAATTGCTTCATGGCATGTGGTTATAAGCATATTGGAAAAATAAACTTGCCAAAAGACTAGATACTGACGGATAGTAGTACGAAACTACATAAATAAACAAATCGGTATTTACCTTATGATATCGGCTACTTCGTAAGCCCGCAGCTTGGATTTCAAGAAACAAGAAGGGGGGTAGACTTCAAAGAGCTCAAAGCGCTCCAACGTGGACTTATTATCGTTCTATTTGAGTCCTTTGAGGTTAAATGTTTTTCTTGTTTTCCTATTCGTGTGAATTCGTATCCATTCGTGGTCTGTTCTTTTGTTGTAGCCAACATGCACCGTAACTTTCCCGAAAGTGCCGAAAAAGTATCCTCAAACCAGATGAACCAAAAAGGCAGAGAGACTCACGATGGATAGCGGCCCCAACAGCCCGAACACCGACACCGGAACGCCCCCGTCAACACTCGAGGAAGCCGAGGAACTCGTCAATTTGACGGTTCCCGAAGATCCCGAAGAGCTTTTTGAAGAGATACTCGTCGATGGAACGCTGGACATCGATACTGTCCGGCGCGATGACAGTACCGTCGATCCGACCGGCGAGGGCACAACCCAATCCGTGGCGCGGGCGACGAGCGACGGAAGCAAGACGGCGTCCACGTTGGACGAGCCGTTGCCGAAGCTCCCTGTTGTGGATATCCACTGCCACATTCACGGCGTGAGTCTTTCCAAGACGAAGTCGGCCTTGAAGGACTTCAAGCAGCACGGCCTGTTTCACGGCAACGATCTGAAGACGCCGAAAAAACGCGAAGCATTCCAGAAATCGCTGAACGAGTATTACGAGAAGAAGGAAGAAAAATACAAGTCGCGGCTCAATCCGGCGCTGCAACTGGGGCACTGGAATTTCCTCGACGACCCGTGGGTCGCCAAGAAGATCATCACCAGCACGCAGAGCTTTCAGGACGCCACGGAGCGGCAGGACATCGGCAACCCGATTATCATCACGCCGATGTTGCTGGATTTCGGCTACACGCCCCTGGGCACCTCGGTCGCCAGCAAGGCGGCCAAGGTCAAGGGCTCGGGCGACAGCATGAACGAGACGAAGGCGCGCCAGGAGGAACTGGCGGATACGGGGATCTATTACTTCTCCAAATCGGCAAAGACGCAGCGCGACCACCGTTTCTTCACGCGGGACGATTCCATGTTCCGCCATCAGGTCGAGATTCTCCATATGATGGCGACGCTCTGGCCCGGCCAGATCATGCCCTTCTGCCCCTATGACCCGCGGCGGCCCAATTGTCTTGACGTGGTGAAGGCGGCCATGGATACGCAGGCCTATGTGGGCGTTAAGCTCTATGCTCGCTGCGGGTGGATGCCCGCGAACAACGCGGCGCTTCACGGCACGGCGGTCGGCAAGATCCTTGATGATCGGCTGGATGAGTTATACGCCTACGTGACGGCCAACGACATTCCGATTCTTAACCACACAAGCCCAACGGGGCATCCGCCGGAGGGTGCCCTGGTATTCCCCTGGCGCATGACGGCGGAGGCCACCGCCGATGATCGCGCGCCCGCGTCATCCGCCGCGCCTTCGAGTTATCCCCCGAGCAACTGGACCCAGCCGGATATGTTCGTAAAGGGCCGATCAAAGAAAGAGCGGTCCCTGGAGAAGATGAACTTTGAGCTGACGGGCTTTGGCTATTACTGCCTCTACGATCAGTTGACCACCTCGCCCTATAGTTGGGAGCCCGTACTGAAGAAATATCCCAAGCTCCGTCTCTGCTTCGCCCACTTCGGTTCCAAGCTGGGCGCCTATGTCCGCTACAACTTGAAGACCGGCGCCGCCGTGGCGGATTGCGACCTGCTGCTGCAAAAGAACCCCATGATATCCGGGGCCACAGGAGATCGCAGTTTCAAAGATTATTTCATGATGGGCGCAATCCGGAATCGCTACGACAAGAAAATAAAAGACGACTTTGCGCAGGAGTCGGCGGAGAAATTGCTCGCGCCCGCGACGGAGTGGGACGACTGGCTGAACAAGTGGGCCGCGGCCTATCCCGATGATTGGAGCACGCGGATCACGAAGCTGGTCACGGACTACGAGAATGTGTATACCGACATCTCGTTTATCACGGGGAACAGCTCGTCATTCAACGATATCGTGGGGCCGATCTTTCAGGATGCGCTCGAACAGCGGAAGGGCGCGGGCAGACTCTTTGACAAGTGTATGATCGGCACGGACTGGTACATGACGGAAATGGCAAGCCTCAGTCCCGGCGGCTTCTGGCGGCTGGTGGAGAAGGCCTGCAAGATGGACAAAGCAACCTTCAGCCAGCTTCCCGAGCCGGAACGCGTCAAGCGCGCCAAGGTATGGGATCTGTGGGCGACGAAGAATGCCCTCCGGTACTTGAACGTGAAGCCCCGTCTCGGCGGCACCGGCATGGACAAGCTGGTGAATGCCTACGGCTGCACGGTTGACAAATTACCCCCCTGGTGGAAGACGCTGGAGAAATTCTACGACAAGCCCGAGAAGATCGAGCCGCCGAAGTGACAAGGGACGGGACCGTCTTGGATGGGTGGTGCCTCAGGATGGTGAACGAGGCCACGGGACCTTTACGATCACTCCGGCATAGAAAACACACTACGCGTTCGGGACCGTCCCGCGTTTAAAAAGCGTGGGACAGTCCTGTATTCAGGCCCCCTCCATACGTAGCTTACACCCTTGGTTTCTGGTGGCACTTCCTTATTCAGAATACGCTTTGTCGGACAGTCCCATTGAAATGCGTGGGACAGTCCTATGCTCAGACCCTCATCATCCGTGGATTGCCCCCCTTATTTCTGATGGCCCTTGTTATTCAGCGTATACGTTGTCGGACAGTCCCATCGGTTATATTCTCGGTGTCGTCTGGACGGTGGATTGGGCCGTGATCTGACCGAGATCAGCGAGGGACTCGACGGGTTTCCAGGGGTCTTCCGTGTGCGTGGTGGCGCGCTGGTCGCGGACGTGGAGCTTGCCCGCGTCGTCCACCATGAAGAGTAAATCTTCGATTCGGATGGTCTTGTCGGCGCCGCAGAGGCCAATGGAGGCCGCCTCGAAGGTGTCCAGTTCCTCGTCCTTCACACCGAATCGCTCGTGAAGTATCTGGCGCGTCGTGCGGATTTTCTCCGCCAGGATTTCCTCCTGACGGGCCTCAAAGGCCTCCCTGGCCCGCTGTCTTAGGCCCATGGCGATGATTCCTTTCTGAGCAGATTTATGGCTTGAGCGTGGTTGTGCTTTGGGGACGGCCAAAGAGGGGCGGCGCGGAAACACCGGGCTCAACCTCTCGGGGCGCGCGCCGGGCGGGCCCGTAGTCGCGATGGAAAGGTTCCGAAGCCACGTTTGGATTCCCGATCTGATCGGTGGCGACCCCGGCTGGAATGGACAGGGTAACGGGGCCCCGGTCCTGGCGCATGTCGATGATGAAGGTCTTGCCATCCGGCTCTGCGGAGAAATTGATCATCTTCCCATAGGCCACGGCGACATCGCCCCGCTCGAATCCCTGCACGGGCTCGCTGAACTCCGCGCGCACGCGAATGAGGCGGGCATTGCTTGCGCCGGGTGTCTCGAAGGAAGTGAGGGCGACTTCGGGGCCCGCGCTGTCCACCACAATCGAAAAGGCGGGCGAGGCTTCGTTGCCATTGCCGACGGCGTCGTACGCCACGTCTTCCGGGATCTGGAAAGCGATGGTGCCGTCCTGTGCGGGGGTAACGGAGAAGAGATAGATGGCGTCACCATCGGCGCCCGCCTTGCGCTTGAGCTCGGCGTTTTCCATGGAAAGACTTTCGTCCTTCAACCCGAAGACGGGCTCGGAGAAGCCGAGCGCGATTTCCATGGTGGCGTTGTTAACCACGCCAGCGGCCTCGCTGTGGACGAGACAGGTCGGGCGGGAACCATCGAAGACGACAACGCCGTCTTCGGCTGTGGAGGGGACATTGAGATTACCAAAGAGGTCGGCGCACAGGCCATCGGGAACGCTGACCTCGATGGCGCCGTCGTGCTCGGCGGAGAGGATGGCGACGCGATAGGTGTCGCGTGCGCCCTCGACGGTGTAGCGCAGCCCGGAGGCTGTGCCCGACATCACAATACCCGGCGCATTGGCCCCGGTGGGAAAATCCACCACGGGCTCGTCGATCTTGATGTCGAAGTAGATGGGAAACTGATTAGTCGGATCGGGTTGGTCCGGAGCCTGCCGCACAACAATCTTCGGGCGGTCGTACTGGTTCAGAATCGCCGGGTTAGAGAGACGTCGATCATCCTTCTTTCGTTCCGAGCGCGTCTCGACGACGGTTACCGGTCCGGTCGGCCCCGGCTTACTCGTCGCTCCTGCGGGGGATCCAGGCCCGGATCGGTTTTTTTTTTAATCTTCTTGCCGCCATAGCCCGGTCCCGTGCTCTCGGTGTAGGGTTCGGCGACCGCATCGCGACTCGCGGCCGGGGCCGAGGGCGCACCGATAATCGGAGGCTCGGGCGCGGCACCGTTCACGGGTTCGCGGGGCGTGGTAAAGGTCACTTCGGTGGTATAGAGCGGCCGCTCCGGTGCGGGCACGATCGCAGGCGGGCGCTTGATGGGCTCGGTGCGTACCGCGGGCATGGCGGGCTGCGGCGCGGGGGCCGGCGCGACGGGGGCCGGGGCAGGCGCGGGGAGCGCCTGCGGGAGGGGGCGCGTCATGACGGGCTGGGACTGGGGTGCCGGCGCGATTTCGCCGGGAAGGGTGTAGTCTGGTGCGGTGACCTCGACGGCGGGCGCGTGGGCAATGTCCTGTTCGGGTTGCGGCGCGGCAGGCATTTCAGCCGGTACGGCTTCGGTCACCTCTCCCCCGCGAACCGGAGTGCTTGGGTTGTCCAGGGTAAACACGCGGGGCGATTCGGCCGCAGGCTTGTAGCTGTAGGCACCGTTGGGCATGGGAGCCGATCCGGTGGAGGACGGTGCGGCGATTGGCGCAGATTCAGGCGCGGGCAACGGCGTCACTTCCGGTGCCGGGGCCGGCGCAGGCGTGGACGGATCACCCGACCCCGTAATGAGGACTTCCTTGATCTTGTCGCTGATCTGAACGGATGTGGCGTTGGTCTGTACGGGTTCAGGGATCTCCGCTTCGCGAACCAAGGGCAGCAGGGGTGCTTCGGGATTGACGAATTGTCCACCTTCGGCGTCTTCGGGGTAGGACTCGCCCAGGGAGCGAGGCATGCGGCGAAGGCTGGGCCAATTGTAGGCCGAAGGCCAGCCCTTGAGATCGGGGATCGGCTTGTTGAACTTGAAACCGAGCCAGTAGTAATACTCGCTGTCTTTGTGCTCGGCATTGTCCACCACGCGGAAGGGCACGGCGCAGGTCATTTTGTCCTCAAGGACCACGGAATCACCCATGTGGAGGACGACGATGGGCAGCCAATCCATCTCCAGCCCCCCCACGCCGCTCGGGCGGGCGAAGCTGTTCACACCGGGATTAAGATCCTCGGAGGTGTAGTAGAAGTGGAGGGCGAGCTTGTTGGACACGGGGGCCAGCGGATAGGTCTTGGCCGCCTCGCCCACCACGTAGGTCGTGGGTTCGGTGTTGAAGGCTTCGCCGTTGACGCGCATGTAGCGGTAGACCCAGGGGGCCGCGCCATAGACCTTGCTGGTGGGCATGGGCTCGGGGAAGCGCGGCGGGCGCTTCTCCTGCATTTCGCGCGGCAGAATCACCAGCTCGCAGGTCAGAGGCGTGTCGCCGCCGATAAAATCCATCACGGCCACGATTTGGTCGAACCATTCGCGCTCATACTCCGTGCGAATGACCTTGTCGCCCTGGAGGCGATCAATTTCCTTGTCCACGTCGGGCCAGCCGGTTCGCTCACCCGTCATCAGGGATTCTGCCTTTTCAGGCTTGGGCTGCTGCTTGATATGGCGCACGAGTTCCACGGCTTCGTCGAATTGCTCCGGCGTCAGGGGCGGCGTGGCGGTGTCGTTGATAAGGGGGAAGCCCCGATAGCGTGTGGCCAGATTGACGAGGTAGTAGCGGGACAGGTGCTCGCCCTCGTCGGCCAACAGACGAACGGCCTGGGTACAGAGGCTGCTCCAGAAGGCGAAGTTGGCCTTGTTCACACTGTTGTCGAGGAGCGAGAGGTAACCGCTCTTGAAGGCGTCCGCCTTCATGACAAGAAGATTGTTCACCACGTCGCGGTCGATCTTCTCGATGGCCTTCCATGCGTTGAGAATACGAAGGCACTCCGCGTCGAAGTCCTCACCCAGGCCCTTGAGCTTGAGGGTGAGGTCGAGGTGGGCGTCGGTCTGGCCCGGGTGGGTGTCGGGCACAATATCCACAGCATAAAGCGCGGTCTCGTAGAGCATGCGCAGCTTATGGTTGACGTTGTACACCTCCAGATTGTTCAGCTCGGCGTGAAATTCCTTCCACGTGGCGTACTGGACCATTTCGGTGTTCTGGTCCACCATGCGCGACCAGTAGTTCACATACTCGGTGATGTAGTTGGTGAAGACCTGGTTCTTCTCCTTGAAACTGCGCTGGAGCCGGTCGATATCGGGCAGGGCGTCTTTGCCGAGCTTTTCCTGGCCGAGAATCTCCTTCATGTGGGACCAAAGCGTCAGAAGGTCGTAGACCACTTCGGTGTTGAAGCCGTCGTCGAACTGCTGCATTTCGCCGGTGGGCGTGAGGGGGATTTCGGGCTTCTCCAACCACTGGGCCTCGACGCGTGAGGCCACAAGACGGGCGAAGTCGGAGGTGTTGACCGGGAGCGCTTCCACAATCTCGGCTACGACTTTGAAGCGCTGCTGGCGGTAGATCAGGGCCAGCATAGCCTCGGCCGCCTCACGACCGCTGTTAAAGCTGTCGGAGTTCGTGTCGAAATCGGCGATGTTGCGCACACTCTCGTCGAAGGCCTTCTGGAGCTCTTCGAGATCGAGGAGGTAGTCGAAGGGATCGTAAACATCCTCGCCCACCACATAGTCCGACTCCTGAAGGAAGCCATAGACGTGGTTGCGCAACTGGTAGCCGCGCATGTCCTGGAAATCTGTCTTGGCGAGAAATTCGCGGTCGGCGCGGAGCGCGTCGAAGTCGGCGAGAAACTTTTCGGCCGACTGGGCCACGAGGGCATCGGTCGAGGTCTTGTCCGCGGCGAGGCGGTTCTTCACGTCTTGAATGTGCAGGCCCGTTTCGTCCTCTTTGATGGGCACGACCTTGTCGAGCTCCTGCGTGAGGATTCGATAGTCCTGATTTACCTTGTCTTGAACTTTTTCTCGTTCGTCCTCGCAGAGCTTTTTTATATCAACTTCGCGATCGGTGAAGAGGCGAGCGATGACGTCATCCAGCGCTTTGCGCTTCACGGTGAGCTTTTCCACGTCTTCTCGCCATGATGCGAGGATGACATCGATCTCGTGAACACTGTTGGGGCTTCCACCTTCCTGGGCGTTCTTCCAGAGGAGGGATTCCGCGTCACGGAAATCGGTCAAGGCCGTGAGCAACGCGCGAAGGTCGGCAAAGGCCGCGCCTTCGGAGACGTAGGTGTCAATGTGCTTCTTGAACTGGGCCGTACCGCTGTCGACCGCCTCATGGAGCCGCTCTTTTGCGCCCGCCTCAAAGAAAATTCTCGGCGGCCAAGCCTGGGATGTGGGCGGGTCGTAGAGGTCTTTGACGTATTCATTGTAGAACTTGTCGTGCTCCGCGTACTGGGCTTTATCCTCGACAGCATAGGCCAGGAAATTGTTCAGCTCGACCTTGCGCCCCTGAGAGCCGAGGTCGGGGGCGAAGCCGTCCTCCGTCATGGCCTCGATGCGCAATAGTTGGCCAAGGGCCAGGGTGGCTTCGTCGCGCCAGACGGGCTCGTCCTTGATGATGCGATCCTGTGCCGCTACGGCGAGGGGCGCCACGTAGCGATACTCGAAGATGCTGCGGTAGGCATCGAGCATGTCGGTGCGGAGGCGGCGATTGACGAGATCGAAGGGCTTGAAAACCCAGGGCGTGTTGACTTCCTGAACCCAGTGGGTTTCCATGACCTCGGGCAACTTGGCCATGAGAACGCCGGAAGCGTACTCCTCGGGCAGCTTGAGTCCCGCCAGGTCCACATTGAGGTCGCCATTGTACTCATAGTCCACGCCGCTGCCGGGGGTGACGATTGCGTCGCTCTTGGCCAGCCAGGCGTTGACCACGTTCCAGTTTTGGCGCATCTGTTCCATGTCATTGCGCCACTGGTTGGACTCCCACATCATGTAGGCAAAGAGGCACATGAGGAGGCCGAGGCAGATCAGTACGAGGCGGGCCCGGGAGCGCTTGCGCTGGTAGCGCGGATCCTGTTTCCACGTAACCAGCCCGCCCTCGCAGAAGACCTTGTCGTTCAGCATTTCCTTGAGAAAATAGCTGTCTTCGGTGTGGCGCGTTTCGGCGGCGGGCAATTCCGACAGGGGCTTCGACAGGGCTCTGGCCAGCGAGGGATCAAGCTCGGTGTCGCGCTGGATGGCCGAGGTGTAGTAGGCGCCGCGGAGGAAAAAGGTCGCGCAGTACCAGGAGTCCGGTTCGAAAATACGTTCGAGATAGGTGCCAAGCCGACGGGCGGTCTGCTGAAAACTCCGGGGAAACTCGTAGAGGTGGTTCACCTGTACGCGGCGCTTGTAGGCCAGGCTCTTGGACTCGATGGAATATTGGAGCAGGGAATCGCGACGGTGCCGGAGGCGGTTGAACACGCCTTCCATATCGTTCCGAAACTTGTCCGGGCCGAAGGGTGTTTCCAGGGTATCGGGATTGGACCAGCCGAAGATCTGATCGCGGTTGCCACCTTCTTTCAGGTCGGAGAAGTACTCCAGAAAGCCGCAGAGGCGATCGCTCTTGGTAACCATGACGAAGACGGGCACCTGGGTACCCAGGGCGCGATGAACGTTTTCAAAATGCTCCACGAGGCGCGCGGACTTGGTATTCACGTCCTCGTCGGAATCGGCCAGCAACGTTTCGGCGGAGATGGCGAGGATGATGCCGTTGAGCGGGCTCGCGGGACGAAAATCGGCGATGTGCTTGAGTAGGAGCTTCCACGCACGAGCCTCGGAGGCACCGCCCCGCCCAAAAAAGTGAGCGCCGGGCAGATCAAGGAGCACGGCCTTGTTGGTGATCCACCAGTCGAGGATCTGGGTGCCGCCCACGCCCTGGGTGGTGTCGGTGAGGCCTGCGGGGAAGCCGATGCCGCTGCGGCGGATGGCCTCGGACTTGCCGCAGCCTTTCTCCCCCACCACCAGATAGAGGGGCAGCTTGTAGGGATCTTTGCGGAAGCTGGCGAGATCGGCCACGCCCTTGTCGAACTTGCGGGCAAGCTCACGGCGGAATTCGTCGTCGGAGATGGAAGGGACTTCTTCTTCCGGCATCGCTCCGTCGGTCGGGACTTCGGCGGCGGCTTTCTTCGCCCGCCAGCGCCGCCAGTTCTTCACACAAAAGTAGATGAGGCTGGCGATTGCAGCGATAATGGCCAAAATCAAGAGGGGCTTGCGAAGCGGCTCTGGAAACCACGAGAATGCATCCGTGACCAATCCGAAAATCGCCATTACCGGGATGATCAGATATTGCCAATCCCCGATCTCTTCCATGAAGCCGTATACTTTGCTAATCGGATTCACGCGCGGTTACTCCTGCACTACCGCGGTGGCGGGTTTGAGCATCTTGGCGGACTCGCCATCGGCGAACTCGGTAATGCTGTCCAGGGTGCGACGCAATTCTCCGGAGCTGGAGTAGTAAAGGTAAACGTTGGTCCCCAGGACGGCCAGAATCGCCGCGATGAGGGCCCAGCGCACGTGCTTGTAGCGCTTCAAGGGGCGTGTGGCCAGGGGCTGTTCGTCGATGTGCTCGTAGGCCGTGGGGGTCAACTGCGCGGAGAGCTCGAAGCGATCGCCGAAGGCCTTCGCGTCCATGTCGCTGTGCAACTGGCGGATGTATTTCCAGTCGTCGCTGTAGCAGCCGGTAAAGCCGAGGCGGAGGCATTCGCGGAACACGGTGAGCTGCTGGAGGGCGACCTCCGTGTTCTGCGCCAGGGTCTGCTCCAGCAGATCGAAAAACTGCTCGTCACCGGCGAGTTCCTGTTCGTCGAAGGCCAGCTCCACCCATTCCTGTGCGATGTTCAGGTCGCTTTCCTTGATCATGAAATCGACATAAAAAATGAGAATCAGATTGATGGTGCGGTCGTACTGGTAGGCCAGTGAAGGGTGGGCCTCCGCCTTGATGCGGATGTCGGCGAAGATGCCGATGATCTCGCGCCGCACCTGCTCGACGTCAAACTCCGTCTTGTGCTCCGCCGCGCGGGTAAGGCAACCCACGTAGAGGAAAAGGGGCTCGGTCAGTTGCACCAGGTTCATGGCCTACTCCCCCACGTCGCTGTAGGTGGTGTAGAGGGTGAACTTGTAGTCCACGGGCTCCGACACGGTGAAGCGAATGGCCATGGTGTTTTCCACGATGATGCGGCGCCAGAGGGCGCGGTTGTCTTCGGGGTCGATACGGAAATAGTGGAGGCCGGGCTTCGCGGGGAGATCCAGGGGCACTTCGCGCTCTTCGCGCAGGGTCAGGCCGCGCACGCGCTGGTGAATGTTGCTCTTGGCCATGGCCTTGAAGCGGTCCTGTGCCTCGACGAGCTTGACGAGGGTCCGGGGATCCTCCTCGGTCTCCACCGCGAGAAAGCAGACGGAAGCTTCGGTGAGATTGACGACGGTAAGCTCGGCGACGTAGATTTCATCTTCCTCGCGGAATTCGACCCGGCGGAATTTCTGGTTGGCGATGAGGGCGAGCAACTCGCGGATCTTGTCGCTCAACTCGCGGAACACGACAGCGGGCCGGTCGTGGTCGTAGGCGGCCACTTCCATGGCGTCGTAGCCCGGCACGAGGGTGGCCAGTTCGCCGAGCAGGTCGCGCAACTCCAGATACATGTCAAAGGGTGTGATGCCGGGTGCCTTGATGAGGGTGGACAGGCGGCCGCTGAACTTGTTGAGGGTCTGGAGGAAGAAAATGTGCTCAGACTGAAACTTCGACTCGCGGGAGGTCTCGCCCCGGGTACCGCCCCGGGAGACGCGGGTCACGAGATCGCGACGGTTGGCATCGACCTGGTTCGAGAGATCGCGAACGATGGCCATCAGCGGTGCGTAGCCATGGAGCAGTAGACACGGTGGAATAAAAAGGGGATCGAGACTCGGCAGGCCCGCGCTATCGGCGGTGGACCTGGTGATCCGCACGAGGGGGAGCACTTCCAGGCCGCCGATGTCGTCGGTGCTGAGGAGCAGGCGCGCATTGATGCGGCGCACGAGCATGGGGTGGGAATGGACCCCGGTATTCTCGTCGGGCCGCTCGATTTCATTGAGTTTGTAGATGCGGCGGCTCTTCCAGCCCTCGTTGCCCTCGGCGGTAACGACGTTTGCGCCGTTGGGGTCCCAGAGCGGAACGCCTATCATGACGGTGACGGATTCCGCGCCCGAGTCAAAGACATTCTGCAGGTTGAGCGGGGGCACATCCGCGCTGGAGGGATAGTCGACCTCCGTTCCGCTGGGCATGACCACGCGGAGCTGCTTGAACTGGACGAGTAGATTGCGGAGGGCGTCCTCGGAGAGTTCGGATTCGATGACGCCGTAGGGATAGGTAAAGCGCAGACGCCGCTCGGAGCGGATCTGGGTGATGATGTTCTGTTGCATCTGCTGCAGGTGATGGGGCTGGAGGAAGAGCCCTTCATGCCAATGGATATGCTGCGTCATCGTGGTCTTTCTCTATCCAGGAGCGGGTCGCCTTCGGGGGCGATCCGCCGGTCATCTCGCATGCCTTCCGCGCACGAACTCATTGCCGCCGCTGGGTGGTTTCGCAAACCAGTCCGCTGGGTTGAATCACTACGCTCAGGGTCTTGGTACGGGGCGTGAAAAATCCATTGGGCCACGCGGTCCTGTCCAGAGGCAGGGCGAGCACCGAGCGGGTCTGCACCAGCTCCGGGCTTTCTCCCGGCTTTCGAGGCAGGTTGGCGATTACATACACGGTCCGAGCGCCCTTCCGTTTCCAGTCGTCCCACTGCTTGCTTCGGCGGGACAGCTTCTTGGGCGCGGAATCCTGATTGGTGAATCGGGAACTGAAGGCGCCGACGCCCTGGCGATAGGGGTTGTTCGTATCGAAGTACTCGCCGACCTTCATGGTTTTCATGATGCCGTCTTCGGATGCGTTCGCGGCGAAGACATCCACATCGATGGAGGGAAGTTCGCCGGTCTTTTCGTTGCGGAAGGTGTCCACGTCCATGGTCAGTTTCACGTTGAAGGCGTCGCGCTTCTTCGAGGCGCAACCGGGCATGCCGGCCAGGACGACCAGCACGGCGAGCGACAACAGCGCGCGAGAAAGGCCCGCGCCCAGTCGGGCAAACGCGGCCCCACCGGCCCGTGTATTCGCAGCTAGAGCCCAACGATACAACACGTTCTCCTTCGCATTATTCTGCACGATCTGCGTCCGTCCGGGCGCCTGTCACCGACGCCGACACCGGACCCCGCCCACACCTCAGGGGAAACGGGACCCAAGCCCGTTTCAGCCCGTTACCCAAGCCCTTGAACCATCCCCATGGTACACATCCGGCGATAGGCCATGTCAAGGCAATTCTCCAACTTTCGCACCATTCTCAGCCCGGCTGAACCTCTTCCCAGGCGGACTGATCCAGGGAGGGAAAGGTGATCTGGCAATTCCCCGCCATGAGTCCCGTGAGGCGGGCTTTTCCCTTGGAATCGGTGGTGCCTTTGTCGACGGTCTTCCCGTCGGGCAGCACGATCTCATAGGGCATGCCCGCGATGGGGCTGTCATCCATACCGACCAGTTCGATCTCGATCCAATCGGTCTTTTTCTGCACCGCCTTCTCCTGCACGATGGCGGCCTGCTCCAGTTGGGCCTCTTCTTCGGCGGCCTCCTCGGAGATCTCCTGATCCGCCTGCTGGCGGGCCTGCTCCTGGCGCTGCTCCTGCTGGGCCGCCTGACCGGCGGCGGCCTCCTGCTCTTCGGCAGTGGGCGGCTTGTAGGGCGTGACCTTCTGGGTACCGTACTTCCCGGTCTGGCTCTGGATCTGCTCCGCCTTGATCTCCTGGATTTTTCCCGGATCAGCCTCGTCCGCGGGTTCGGGGGCCACGGCGTCGGCCGGGGCCACCGCGCTGCCGGCGGTACCGTCTTTAGGTGTGGGCATGGTGTCTTAACTCCCTTTGGCGCAGGCGATGCCCGCAGCCCGAATACTACTTTTTGTTCTGGCCGACTTCGAAGGTCACAGGGACGGCAGAGACTTCAGGGACAGCAGGTTTATCGGTGCCTGCCGTCTCTGATGTCTCTGCGGCCCCTGCGCGCGAAGGAACTCCACTTCAAACCAACTCGAAGACATTAGTTTATCGCAACCATACCGCCCTTGAGGGTCAGGCTGCCATCGCCGCTTACGGTCGTGGAGGCGCCCTTGAGCTCGGAGGTTGCGGGACTCTCCAGCGCGAGGCCGCCGGTGCCCTTGAAGGAACCTTTGCCCGTGGCCGTCACTTCGGTGTTTCCTCCGGACTCGATGGTGATATCGCCATCGGCCTTCAGTTCGATCTTGCCGGTGGTGCCGATGGTGATGCCGCTGGATTCAATGGCGATATAAGAATCCCCCACTTTGATGGTGACGTTGGTGGCGGCTTCGATAACGATATTGTCGCCCTTGAGGTAATAGTCCGCCGTTACTTCGATGGACTGTTTGGCCTTGTACACCTGGATGACATCGCCTTCGACGGTGTGACTGTGGGTGCCGGTGACTTTGAGCGCTTCCTTGCCCTTGATGGTCAGGTTGTGGTCTCGGGTAATGGTCTCAATGTGATCCCGGCCCACGGTCTCGTGCTTGTCGTTATCCACCTTTTCCTTGCGATCGTTGATCACCTGCAGATGGTGATCATTGCCGATCCAGGTGAAGGAATCGTTCAGAATTCTCTTGTCGAAATTCTTCTGGCCATGAACGAAGATCTGCTCGCTGTCTTTTTTGTCTTCAAAGCGGATCTCATTGAAGCCCTCGCCCCCTTTGCTGGAGCTGCTTTTCATGACCGACATGGTCATATTGGTCGGCAGGGCATAGGGTGGTTTGTTTTCCTCGTTGTACAGCGCTCCGACAACGATCGGGCGGTCGGGGTCCCCTTCGAGGAACTCCACCACGACCTCCTGACCCATGCGGGGCAGGACGACGGCACCCCAGTTTTTCCCCGCCCACGATTGGGCGAGGCGGATAAAGCAGGAGCTGTCGGCGTCGGACTTTCCGTAGCGGTCCCAGTGAAACTGGACTTTGATGCGACCATACTCGTCCGTGTAGATTTCCTCGCCACTGGGGCCCACGACAATGGCGGTCTGAGGCCCGTGGACGAAGGGCCTGGGAGTCAGGCTCTGGCTCCGGAACTGGGACGTTTTCCGGATGGCCGTGAAGCTGCACTTGAAGGGATCCAGCTTCTGGCCCTCGATGGGCGTGGAGGTGTAATCCTCCCCCACCACGTTAATGGTCGTGGAAGTAATGATATAGTCCGTGTTCTGTGATGCCAGCGGATAGTCCGCCATGGCATAGAGCGCGCCGCAGGCCGTGCCGCGAATCACGCATTCCCCCCGGAAGGTCTGGTAGTCCGCCTGAAACTCTTCGATTCGGTTTTTCGCGTACTTGGTGCCGTCCGCCGCGACCGTGAACTGCCCTGGATAGTCGAAGCGCTCCAGATTGGCCTTGGCGTTTGGCCGCGCAATTTCCGACTGGGCTTTGAGGGGACTCTTGGGCGTCTTGAGATTGAAGTCCGCATAGGCGAAGCGGCCGCTTTCGAACTGGCCCATTTCGATCCAGTAGAAGATGCTGTTCTGCTCGATGGAGCCCTTGTCCTTGAGCACGAACTTCATGGTCTCGTAGCCGGGAATGGCCTCGTGGAGGCTGGACGCGTTGATCAGCACAAGGGTGTGGACACCGTCCGCGTGCTTGAAATAGTAATAGATGCCTTCCTGCTCCATGAGCCGGCTGATGAAGTCGAAGTAGGACTCACGGTACATGACGCAGAATTCGCGCTTGGGATACGTGACACTGCCCAGCTTGTATTCAACGTCAGAGATGCCCTGTTCACCGAGGATCTCCTTGATGATGGCGACGGCATCTTTATTTTGAAAGATGCGGCAATCCCGGGTGCGCGTCAGGAACCAGAGAGAAGGGACGATGGTGGCCTGGTAGTAGGTCAGATCTTCGACTTCCTGGGTTCGCGCGAAGCGATTAATGACGCCATTGATAAATCGCGCGCCCGAGTCCGAATAGTTCATCCGGACAGTCACATTCTGGCCAATGATCTGATCGAAGGTGATGTTGGGGTCTTCGCTGCACAGCTCGACTTCGTATTGGAAAATGCGACCCAACTCCTCCACACCGGCCATGCGGCGGAAGAGCAGTTTATCTTTTCCCAGCGGCGTGGCGATGCTGGCCCATCGGGTGTCTTGTGTTCTAGGCATATGCTAAGCACCTGTTTTCGATTCGGAGCGACATTCAAAGTATTGGGCACTGGGATAAAATAAACCACGTATGAACATCAACCCGCAAGAATAGAGACTTCTCATCTCGGCAATCGAAGCGAGCATTCGATACGACAAGGTAGTAACCACCCATCAAATACTTTTCATCCGTGGGTATCCGTGTAATCCGTGGTCAAGCATCCTTTTTTTTGACCACGGATTACACGGAAAGGCACGGATGAAAGGGGTCTGTGCACGGTCCGAAATTCAGAAGGTAGCTTGACTCCATTCCTGTTCGTTTCAACGTCTCAGTCGTGTTTCGTGGTTCAATTTTCTCCTGCGGCCAACGGCCACGCTATGTAGTTCATGGTACGTTTGCCGACTTAGCCCTGCGACCCCGAGGTCTGGCGGAACCACGACACGAGGGTCATTCGATCCATCCGCAAGTCCGCGGGATCGTGATCAAATTCATAATCCTTGCCCTTCAGCCAGGTGGTCCAGCCCAATTGGCCCTGACTCCCGAGGCAGACCTGGGGTACTTCCTCGCGGCGCAGGACAAGGCAGACGTCCCATTCCAGCTCTTCGCCCACGTAGTTGCGAACCCAGTCGATTAGGTGCTCCAGGCGATCGCCCGAAGGCAGCATGCTGAGATAGCGCTGCCAGTCCATGGCCCCGAGGCGGATACAAAATTTCTGCTGCCGGTCCCAGAAGCGCTTGCCGATAATGAGATTCTGACCGATTTTGCCAGTGAGGCGCGTCTCGCCCAGTCGGCATCGGCAATCTTCGGGAACGTCGATCCACTGGCCGATAAACTCTTCGACCTCTGCGGGGGTACCGAAATACTCGCCGAGTATTGCGCAGAGGCCTTCCGCGTTGCGCGTCTGCATGGCCAGCCACGAAGAATAGTAGCGCTTCGCATCGTCGCGGATGGAATCGCGCTCCTGAAAGACGGGCGCGCCGATACCCACCAGGCTCGATACATACTTTGAGAAGGAGCCATGGCGGGTGCGCTCGTAGGACGCGGTCATCTGACATTCGGCCCAGCTCCGGTGAAAGAGGGCGATGATGCGACTCTGCAACGCGTCCAGGAACTCGGGATGGGCCCGGTCCTTGTCATGGAGGAGGCGCTCGTAGATCGATTCCGTGAAATTGAGCGGCATGGGGCCGGTGGGCCCAAGCAGGCCAAGGAAATTGACCTTCATGCGCGGGGGCGCGCCGCCCTCGCCCGGATCGAATGAATCGATGGACCCCGCCTCGAAAGTCAGACCGATATGCTGGCTGAAGCGCACGACATCATCGTGCAGGTGGTGCGCATAGCCCACGCGCGCCTTGCCCGGCTGCTCGCTCTCCAGCCGGCGGATGGCCTGGAAAAAATTGGCCGAACCGGGCTTCTTCGCGAGACGGTTCTTTATACCAGCTTCCGCTGTCCCATTCTCGCTTTCCACCGTTTAAGCTCTCCTTGTTCCGGCGTTTGAATCACGGTTTCCGTGAAGGAATTCAACGATACATGCTTGGCGAAGAAGCGTTCGAGCACCGCGCCCAGCAGGAAGGTGCCCGCGCCCTCCACCGATTCCTCCTCCATCGTCACCTGGATCTCCAAGCCCCGGGCGAAGGCGATCTGGCCCGGTCCCTCGACGCGACGCGTAATCGGCACGCTCCGGACCTGGCGCAGGCTGTTGATCTGCTTGCGGATGCCCGGGTCCGAGACCGAGCCGTAAAGCCCAAGCAATTCGCGCAGGGCGGAGGCGGCATCGCCCTCTTCCGTGTCCATCAGGGACAGGTAATTGAGGGAAAGGTGATTGATAATGCGCCAGGTGAAGGCCCCTTCGGCCAGGGAAGCTCGGGGTGTGGTGGGGCCGGCCACGACGCGAATACCTTCGACGGGCGCGTGGGCATCCAGGGTAAAGTCGGAGTTCAACACGCCTGTCTGCATGAGCAGCGGCAGGTCCCGGTTGGTACACAGGGTTTCCAGGGCGAGCTGGCGGATGTCCGGGCTGTAGGGAGCGGCATTTGCATCGACCAGGGAGACATAGACCTCGCTTCCCGAGTAGCCCGAGCGGGTCCCGTGGTTGAGCTCGCGCTCGCTCAGACGGCGTGGCATTCGTTGGGTCGAAAAGTAGGCGCGACTCTCGGAGTCATAGCCCTTGGCGGAATAGAAGGGCTCGAAAATCTGGCGGTCCCCCATCTGGGTGCCGTAGCCCGTGATGCGGTTGACCTGGTAGATCTCGAAATCCAGGGGACGTGTACGATCACCCACGATGTGGAACCGCGATACTGTGTCGGAAACGTCAACGCGGTCGGGCTCCAGCGGAAACAGATTGATGGCCGGGGCGCAATTGAGCACGAAATTATTTGCCGCCACTTCATTCTCCAGCCGGGGATCGCCCTGCTTGAGGAGGATGAAGATGTCGAGCTCCGTCGTGACGGCGCTGCCGATGTATTTGTTCAGCCCGCCGATCTCAAAAAACATGTAGCGCTGGGGAAAGGCGAAGTACTCGTGGAGCAGGCGGTAGCCCTGAAAGGAGCGGGAGCCGTAGGGCAGGAGATGTTCATCGTCCCCGAAGCCCACCTGGCGAATCCGCTCGGCCGAGAGGGTGCGCTGCCAGGCCGGTGCGCTGCCCGTGGGCCGCATGACCACGCCCACGCCATGGGAGAATATCGCTTCGTAGAGCCGGGCCCCCACATCGCCGCCGCCGCGGATGAACAGGGTAAGCTTGTTCAGATCGATGTCGCTGAACAGCAACCCGCCCATGGTCTTCAGCCGGAGGCGGATACCGGCGCTCACATCGCGCCGATCGGGGAGGCCGAGGGAGCTGATTTCCCGGGTGTAGTACTCCGCCTCGGTCAACACGATGGGCCACAGGGTTACGTCGTGGCCCGTGCGGTACTGGCAAGAATAGTCGTCGCCGATACCGCCACCGCTGCGGATGACGGAATCGCGCGGAATGGTTACCCCTTCGGCCAGCGAAGGCTCGGCAAAATCGGGCTGAAACTGGACCACGGTCATAGAGGGGGTGGGGCAAAGATAGTGGGGATAGACCGTCTCCACCAGGCTCTGGGTGAAGTTGGGAAACTCGTCATCCAGCTTCATGCGCACGCGGGCGGTGAGAAAGGCCACACCTTCGAGAAGCCGCTCGACATAGGGGTCGGCGCACTCGAAGGAATCGAGACCGAGGCGGCCCGCCACCTTCGGGTTCTCCCGGGCGAAGACCTCGCCCATTTCCCGCAGGTACTGTAATTCTTCGTTGTAATAGTCCAGGCGGCGGCGGCTGTTGGAGATTCTATCCATTGCGCCATTCCTTTACGATCACGCTGGCCTTGTGCATGTCGACGCTGGTGAGAATGTAAACATTTTCGGAATAGGGCTTGGCCCAGAGCTCCGCGTTAATTTCGATATCCAGGTTGCGCATGGCGGTGTCGCTGGCGGATTCCACCGGGGAGACGCGCACGCGCAGTGTTTCTCTGTTGACCCGAGGTTCGAATCGCGTGATGGCCTCTCGAATGGCCTGCTCGACCATTTGGGGCTTCATGGCTACGTCGGCCATGCCGAGGAGGTTGGGCATGCCGTAGTTCAACACGGAACGCTGCACTTCGGGATGTTCCGCGTACTCGGCCAGCTCCGGCTGAAGCCCGTAGGAGAGCAGTCGCATAAGATCCCGCTGGAAGCCGGCCCGGTATTCCTGAAAACTCATGGCTTGCGGGCGGGGGGCCTCCAGCCGCCGGTCCGGCTCTTGGTCGGTCAGGCGGTCCATCAGCGATGGCAGGTAGCGGACATACAACGGGATGACCTCGCAATCGGATACGGACATGGCCCGCGACCCGGCTTCTCTCGACAGTTAAAGGGTGCTTCGCGATTCTCAGGGACGGCAGAGACGCCAGGGACAGCAGGTGGATATCATTTCTGCTGTCCCTGAAGTCTCTGCCGTCCCTGTAACCGCGAGCGAGGCACTGGTTCGTTTGGAAAATCTGGCCTTTGGTGGAATTGCAACGCGGCCGGGCTTGCCCCACGGCAAGCCCGGTCGCGGTCATTCATGTTCAAATCGCCGTGAATCAGGTCTGGCGGTTGGTCAGGCGGTTCCAGGTCGAGCTGAAGGTATCGCCCATCTTGCCGTCCGGCTTCACCATGGTGTATTCCCACTTGATGGTGGTGAAGGCGAGGGAGCCTTCTTCGGTGGGCAGTTCACCGTCGCTGCCGGTCGTGTTGATGCTGGCAACGATGCTGTTGGTCAGCGTGATCCGGAAGTAGACTTCGGCCTTTTCCGTGGGGCGGACGGCTTCGATCACGATCGTGGGAATCACTTTGGCCGTCAGGCAGTACTGGAAAAGCTGGACGCTGGAGCGGTCCATGGCTTTGTTGAAGCTCATGACTTCCAGCGTTGCGCCGCCGGTGGTGAAACCGCCGGCCGCGGAGGGCGTGCCGCCGCCTTCAATGTCGTGGGCCATTTCCTGGCCAAATTCGGTGATTTCCAGCCATCCCTTGTGGCTTTCGTCTTCGGATTCACCCGTGATCCCGTCAATCTTCATGAAGAATGCGTTTGCCATGCCGTATAGCTCCTTGTTTGATTAGGTTGCGCGCGGTATTGCCACCCCGACGTAACACGTTTAACTTTAAGTACAGTACCCATTTGAAATCCGGTGCGGACCGCCGCGATGGCGGCCCGCTCCGGCACGAAACATTTCAACGAACTTCTGGCGCTCAGCCCTTTTCCGTGGGGAGCTTGGAAACCAGCCGGAGCGATGCCGACAGGCCTTCCAACTGGTAGTGGGGGCGCAGGTAGAACACGGCCGAATAATAGCCCGGGTTGCCTTCCACATCCGCCACCACGACTTCGGCGGCGGCCAGCGGGCGGCGAGCCTTGGCTTCATTCGACGCATTCGCGGGATCGGGCTCGACGTACTGGCGGATCCAGTTGTTCAGCCAGGTCTCCATGTCGGAGCGCTCGGCGAAGGATCCCACCTTGTCGCGCACGATGCACTTGAGATAGTGGGCGAAGCGGCAGGTCGAGAACAGGTAGGGCAGGCGCGCGCTGAGGTTCGCGTTGGCCGTCGCATCCGGATCATCATATTCCTGAGGCTTCTGCAGCGACTGGGCACCGATAAACACGGCGTAGTCGGTATTCTTAAAGTAAGACAGGGGCATCAGGCCGCACTTGGCCAGCTCGGCCTCGCGACGGTCGGTGATGGCGATCTCGGTCGGGCAGGTCATGTCCACGCCGCCATCGTCCGTCGGGAAGGTGTAGCAGGGCAGTCCCTCGACGGAACCGCCGCTTTCCACGCCCCGGATCTGGGAACACCAGCCGTAGAGCTTGAAGGAGCGGGTGATGTTCGCGCCCATGGCGTAGGCGGCGTTCGCCCAGGTGAAATTCGCCTGGTCGTTGTTGACCACTTCTTCAAAGTCGAAATCGTCGACGGGGTTGGTCTGGGCACCGTAGGGCAGGCGGGACAGGAAGCGCGGCAGGGTCAAACCCAGGTAGCGCGCATCTTCCGACTCGCGGAGGGAGCGCCAGGGGGCGTACTCCGGCGAGGTGAAGAGCTTGTTGATATCACTCGGATTGGCCAGCTCCTGCCAGCTATCCATGTTCATCAACTTGGGCGAGGCGGCGGCGATAAAGGGTGTGTGCGCCGCGGCCGCGACCTGGGACAGGCCCTGGAGAATTTCGACATCCGGGGCGCTGTGGTCGAATTCATAGTCGCCCACGATACAGCCAAAGGGCTCGCCGCCCGGGGTGCCGTACTCTTCTTCGTACATCTTCTTGAAGAGGGGGCTCTGTTCCCACGCGGTGCCCTTGAATTTCTTCAACACCTTCGCTATCTCTTTTTTGGAGATGTTCAGCACGCGAATTTTCAGTTGCTCGTCGGTCTCGGTATTGGCAACCATGTACTGGAGGCCGCGCCATGAACCTTCAAGCCGCTGGAAGTCCTCGTGGTGGATGATCTGGTTCACCTGAGCGGAGAGCTTGTCGTCCAGACTCTTGATGATGAACTTAATGGTCGCCGTGGGATCCGCGGGATCGACCTCACCCTCCTTGAGGGCCTGGCGGGCCAGGGTGTTGATGGATTTCTGGATGGTCTCGCGGGCGGCCGAGGATTTCGGCTTGAATTGCGAGTCGATCAGGCTGTCGATCTGGGTTACTTCCAATGCGCCTTCGTCAAGTGCTTCGGCCATGATTATTCACCTCCGCCCAGGGCTTCAAGTGCGGCCTTGTCACCCAGGATCTTGCCCAGCAGGTTTTCCGCGCCACTCTTTCCGTCCATGTAGGAAAGGAGGTTGGAAAGGTCCCGGCGGGCGGTTAACAGCTCGTTCAGCTCTTCCACGTTTTCGGCTACTTTGCCTGGGGAAAAGTCATCCATCGATTCAAAGGTCATTTCGACGCTCAGGTTGCCTTCGCCCGACAGGGTATTGGGCACTTTAAACGCCACGCGCGGCTTCATCGCTTTGAGGCGGGTATTGAAATTCTCGGCGTCGATCTCCAGCAGATCGCGATCACTCACGGGCGGAAGGGCTTCGGCCGGGTTTCCCGAGAGGTCCGCCATCACGCCCATGACAAAGGGCAGGTTAATCTTCTTCTCGGCCCCGTACAGTTCAACATCGTACTCGATCTGAACCCGGGGGGCTTTGTTACGAGCAATAAATTTTTGACCACTCTGTTTTGCCATGGTGCTCCTCGCCCTTTCTCTGTACAGCGACTCCGGTGCCCGCGCGGGCAACGGCCCCGCTGCCGTTAAGATTCTCTACACCCGGACTCGCCGGTTCCCTTAATTGTCATCCTCCGATGAGCCTCCCCCGGCGTTCATGGAACCCGAGAGCGACGTGCCGGTGATGGTCTGGATATCCGAAAGCGCGCCGGGCGACAAGTCGGAAATAATGTCGAAAAAATTCGCCGTAACCAGGCGCTCGGCCCGCTTCATGATGAGCGGTACGGGGCTGGACGGTTCATTCTTGTTGTAGTACTTGTAGATGAGGTCGAAAGCCTTGAGTACGTCCTGCCGGGTATTGATGCCGGCCGAACCCATGTCGCCGCGTTTTGCGGCCGCTTCACCACCACCACCACCGCCCGCCTCCTCGCCATCACCGGTGTCATCTGATTCTTCGGTGGCGCTTGCATCGGAAAAATAGCCGCGCCGGTCAAGCTCATTGTGGACCGGCTTCTTCATATCCTGCAACATACCGGCCAGGTTCGCAAAGGTGGGCGGCGTGCTCTCCGTCAACTTCTCTCGAAGTGCGCCCTTGATGCCATCCAGCGTGGCCAGCGACTCGGTCAGCGCGCCGTACATGGCCTCCAAATCGGCCAGGGGCGTGTCTTCAAAGGCCCCGAGAATCAGGGCCATCTTGGGCGCATCGCTCGATTCGTCACTACCTGCGGCCAGCGCGGCCTGAATATCGCGAAGGGAAAAGCGGCCTAACTGGCGAGAACTGGTCAGGGGCGTTTCCCGGAGGCGTTGCAGGAACTTCATCGTGTCGCCGGCCGTGCTGAGGGGGGCGCTCATGTCGTTCAGGATATTCTCCCGCTCCATCCAGCCGTCCGGGTCGCCCATGCTCTCGTCGGGGTCCAGCGATGGGTACATGCTGTCCCAGTATCGCTCAATCATGCCCCGGGTCAACAGCAGGCCATCACGAAACCCGGTCACACCCTGCCGCTTCATGGCGGCAAGGCTCAGAAACAGGGCGGTTCGAAGGTGCTTGCAGGATTTGAAGTGCTCCAGCGCTTTTTCATTCAGATCGAGCCAATTGGGCTCCACGGCGTCGATTTCGGCACCGGCGATGACCCCCACCCCTTGTTCCTTGACGATCTCCTCCAGCGCAAAGAGGGAACCTTCCTCTCCACATGGATTATCACCGGGAATGGGCTCTAATAACTGGTCTAAATCCATCAGCGCTCCTGCAGGGCTCAACAAGACACACATGCGGCGCACAAATGGGGGATCCCTCGCTGCATGTAGTCGGTAAACAGTTGACCACGTGATTAAACCTGAAAAGTACAGGCAAGTCAAGATCGATTTTGACCGGCCGGTGCGCCTGCCAGAATCCCCAACGCACCACGTGTCACAAGGGTAGACAAGGCCTGATCGCGTGGGTATCATAGTGATTGTGGCGGCGAAATGGAGCATGATCGGCGCGCCTCCTTCCTGTATAGTGGTCGGCAGAGGATCGTGCGGTCGCGAGATGCCTGGACCTTTGGCGCAACAGAGGTCTAAGGCTGCTCTATGCTCCTTTCCAAGGCGGGATGGTCAGGCTGTGGCCATCGCGGAGTTGGCGTCCACACACCCGGGTTACCCTACCCTGTTCGCAACGTGTAGCTGGAGTTTCAAATGATTCTATTGCCCGGTGGGCGGCGGCTGTTCGATCCGCGCCTGGTTTCCAGTTTGCTCCTGGGGTTTGGCTCCTGCCTGGGGGCCTTGCCCGCATGGGCCGCATCCCCCTCGCCCGGCGGCGATATCACGGCCACGGCTCCCGGTGGAGGCGCGACGTCGATCACCGAAGACGACACCGCGCCCGGCGCCGCGAACGTTCGCTTTACTCCCACGACACTTAGCGACGCCGACATGGGCGAAACGCCCGACTCCATCCGGCTGGTATCCATCTCCGGCGGCACGATTGCCCAGGGGGATGGCACGGCCATCACCGTAAGCACTTCCGGCACAGTATTGGCCCTGACCGCCGGCGATCTCGACGCGCGCTTCACGCCAGACCCCGACCGCGATACGGCGGCGACCATCCAGTACCGCGTGGTGGACGAGGGCGGCGGCGCGGACTCCACATCCTCCACCATAACCATTGATATTTCCCCAGCAGACGACGACGCTCCGGATGCCGGTGGGGCCGTGACCGCGACGAACACGAGCGGTGGCGCGATCAGTATCAGCGAAGACGCGGCGGCACCCGGCGCGGCCAACATCCGGGTCACGCCTACGACCTTGAATGACCCGGATACGGTGGATGATCCGCCGACAGCCATTCGGCTTCTGGCATTCACCGGCGGTACCGTGGCCCAATCGAACGGCTCAGCCATCACCCTGGGCGCCGGTGGCACGGCCCTTACGCTGACTTCGGGCCGGGTCGACCTGCGATTTACGCCCACGGCCAACCGCGACACGGCGGTAACTATCCCGTATGTCGTGGTGGACCCTTCGGGTGTGAACGATTCGTCGTCGTCCAACATTACCGTTAATATTACGGCAAGCGCGGACCCGCCGAGCGCTGGGGGCAACGTCACCGCCACGGCACCCGGCGGCGGCGCAACGTCGATCACGGAAGACGACTCGGCCCCCGGCGCAGCCAACATCCGCGTTACCCCCACGCCCCTGAGCGATCCGGACAATGGCCAGACGCCCGCATCCGTCCGCTTGATCAGCGTCGCTGGCGGAACCGTAACCCAGAGCGGCGGGGCGGGTATTACGCTGGGGGCCTCCGGCACGGTTCTCGCCTTGTCTGCGGGAAATCTGGATCTCCGCTTCACCCCGACGGCCGATCGCGATACGGCGGCCACCATCAGCTATGTCGTGGTCGATCCAGGCGGCATCAGCGATTCCGCGCAGTCCACCATAACCGTCAATATCACCCCCGACGCTGACGCGCCCTCCGCAGGTGGCAATATAACCGCGACCGCACCCGGCGGCGGCGCGATCAGTATTACCGAAGACGCCGCCGCACCCGGTGCGGCCAATATCCGCGTAACGCCGACGACTTTGACCGATGTTGACGCCGGAGAGACGCCCGATTCCATTCGCCTGCTGGCCTTCACGGGCGGCACGGTTGCTCAGGGCGATGGTTCTGCCATCGTGCTCGGCGCTTCGGGGACGATTCTCGCTCTCACGAGCGGCAACCTGGATCTCCGCTTTACCCCTGCGGCGAACCGCGATACCGCCGTAACGATTCCCTACGTCGTCGTGGATCCCGGCGGCGTGACCGATTCGAGCCCGTCCAACATCACCGTAAACATTACGGCGGTGAATGACGCGCCCACGGCCTCGAATGGCACGCTGGCCTCCATCGCGGAGGACGCAACAAATCCGGCGGGCGCAACGGTAAGCGCCTTGTTCGGCGGATCCTTCAGTGACGTGGAAGGCACCTTCGCAGGTATCGCCGTCACCGCGAATCCACAACTCGCGTCGGAAGGGGTCTGGGAGTATTCGCCCCCCGCAAGCCCCGGCAATACCTGGTTCCCCATCGGAGCGGTCACCGACACCGCTTCCGCGCCCAACGCCCTGGTCCTGGGCACCACCACGATGCTGCGTTTCGTACCCACGACCGACTTCGGCGGCACGGTGACCTCCATCAGCGTTCGGGTCCTCGACAACACCTACGCCGGCCTTTTCTCCTCGCGCACGGGAGGCACACAGAACCGGGTCACGCTCAACACGGCGACCAACGGCACACCCACAGCCATAAGCGGCGCGACCAACACGATTTCCCACACGGTGATCTCCGACAACGACACGCCGTCGTCCGCGCAGAACAATCTACTGACGCTGAATCAGGGTGACGCGGCGACGATCTCGAGCGCCCTGCTGTCCTACACCGACACCGACGACGTTGCGGCCAATTTGACGTACACGGTGGTCGCGGGACCAACCAATGGTGCGCTGAACCTCGGCGCCTCGTTTACCCAGGCTGCCATCAACGCCAATTCGCTGACCTACACCCACAATGGTACGGTGACGCAGTCCGACAGCTTCACCTTTAACGTCAAAGATGACGAGAACGCCACGACGGCCAACGCGACGTTCAACATCACAGTAAACCTTACCCCGACGGTAACGACACCGATTGCGGATGTGCTGGTCAACGAAAGCGCCCCCAACTCAGTCATCAGCCTGCTCTCCAGTTTCGACGACGCAGAAGACGGCGCGGGCGGACTGACGTACTCGGTCCAAAGCACGACAGGCTCTATTTTCAATGGAACTCCGTCCATAGCCGGGAGCAATCTCACCGTTGCCTACCCCGCGAACACGCCGGGTATCGGCACCATTACGATCCGTGCGACGGACAGTGGCGGCGATTCCATCGAGGACACCTTTCAGGTCACCGTCAATGATCGGCCCGCCGCCGCTGCGGACAGCGGCAACACCAACGAGGGCACGGCAGTTACCATCGATGTCCTGCTGAACGACGGCGACACGGATGGCACCCTGACCCCGGCCAGCGTCACCGTGACCAGCGCGCCCGCCAATGGCTCCACGTCGGTCAACACGAGCAACGGCCGGATCACCTATACGCCTTCCGGGAACTTCAACGGCACGAATACGTTTCAATACACGGTGAACGACAACCGGGCCGCAACGTCGAACGCCGCCACGGTCACGGTAACCGTAAATGCGGTAAACGATGGCCCCATCCTGACCGTCCCCGGAACCACGCAGGATGTCGCCGAGGGGGCCTCTCTCGTATTCAGTACGGCGAACGGCAACCCGATTACCGTGGCCGACGTGGACGCCGACGAAACCGCCATGCCGACGGGGGGGGTGAATGTTACCCTCGCGGCGACCAAGGGCACCTTCACCCTCGCCTCGACGGCGGGGCTGGTCAATCTCACAGGCAACAGCTCGGCCAGCGTGAGCTTCGACGCCACCATCGCCAACGCCAGTCTGGCGCTGAACGGCTTGACGTATACCCCGACGGCCCTGCTGAACGGCGCGGAAACGCTCACGGTGACCGTAAGCGACAAAGGCAATACCGGCGCGGGCGGTGTGCTCACCGACAGCGATACCATCGACGTGAGCATCGCATCCACCAACAATCCGCCCGTAATCACGGTGCCGGGCGGGCAATCGGTCAACGAAGACGCGACCACCGGAATTTCGGGCATCAGCATCGCCGACCCCGACGCCGGCGGCGGCTCCCTGACTGTGACGCTGGGCGTCGCCCAGGGCCGCATCGCGGTGAACACTGCCGCATCGGGCGGGGTGACCGCGGGCAACATTACCGGCAATAATTCGGCCTCGGTAACCCTCGCGGGCACCTTGACGCAATTGAACAATACCCTGCCGACCCTCACCTTCACCACGGCATCCAACCTGGTCACGACTCAGACGCTCACCATCGGCGCCAATGACAACGGCAACTCCGGCGGCGCGGCGGAAACAGACTCGGAAACGGTCACGCTAACGATCACGCCGCAGAACGACAACCCGTCCTTCAGCAATTTCCCCGGCGCGCAATCGGTAAATGAAGACACCAACCTCGTGTTCAACGCGGCCAATGGCAATCGCATCACGGCGGCCGATGTGGACGTCCAGGAGAATAACCCCGGCGGCACCCTCCGGGCATCCCTGAGTGTGGGCAGTGGCACGCTCACGCTGGGCGGCACGACCGGCCTGACCTCCGTCACGGGCAACGGCACGGCTACGGTTGTCGTGGTCGGCTCCTTGACCAACGTGAACAATGCACTGAACGGCCTCACCTATCGCGGTACCCAGCATTACAATGGACCGGACACCCTGAGCGCCACGCTTAACGACCTCGGTAATACCGGTACCGGTGGCGGCGGCGATATCGCACAGAGTGTTTCCCTAACCGTGAACGCCATCAACGACCCGCCCGAGCTCACCGTGCCCGGCGCGCAGACGGCCGACGAGAACGTCAACTTTCCTTTCAGCGCGACAGACGGCAATGCGATCGTTATTGATGACCCGGACGCCGACGAGGCTCCCGGAGAACTGGTGGCCAGCCTTTCCGTACTCCAAGGAACGCTCACCCTCGCCAACGGTGCCGGCCTGCTTGCCAGCAGCGGCAGTGGCACGGCGACACTGAACATGACCGGCACGCTGGCGGCGCTGGAAGCGGCGCTGGACGGCCTGGTCTACCGGGGCAACCTGAACTTCAACGGCGGCGATACCCTCTCCATCTCAGTGGACGATCAGGGAAATTCAGGCAGCGGCGGCGCGGGAACGGACAGCGCGGCGGTGGAAATCACCGTGGACGCGGTCAACAATGCGCCCCAACTGGTCCTTCCCGGCGCACAGACCATTGATGAAGACGCCACGGCTTCCATCACCGGCATCTCGGTAAGTGACGTGGACGCGGCTGCGGGCACGCTGGTTGTTTCTCTGGGCGTGGGCGCGGGCCGACTCCAGGTGGACGGCACGATAGCGGGCGGCGTTCAGGCCCTGGCCATAGGCAACAACAACACCAATTCGGTTACCTTGACGGGAACGCTGGGACAATTGAACACCACCCTCCCCTCACTGCGCTTTACTTCGGCCTTGAACAACCGCACGAACCAGACCCTCACCGTTAGTGTGAACGATCAAGGCAATACGGGACAGGGCGGCAGCCAGATCGCAACGGGCACCGTGGCCCTGAACATCTCAGCGCTGAATGACGACCCAAGCCTCAGCCTGCCCGGCACCCAGACCATCAACGAAGAGACCAGCCTGACCTTCGGCATCGCCAATGGGAACGCACTGAGCGTTTCCGATCCCGATGTGGCCGAAACACCGGGCCAACTCCGCGTGACCCTGGCCGTCGCCCGGGGCCGATTGAGTCTGGCGACTACCAGCGGGATCGCGCTGGTCAACGGCACGGGCACCAATGACACCTCCGTCACCTTCACCGGTGTCGCCACGGCATTGAACACCGCGCTGAACGGATTTTCCTATCAACCCGATGCCAACGTTAATACGGAGTCCGGCGCGGCGGAATCTTTGTCCGTCACGGTGAACGATCAGGGCTTTACCGGCAATGGCGGTGGTGGAAACATCACGGGTGCCGTTCCCATCACGATCCTGGCCGTCAATGATGCCCCGGAACTTGCGGTGCCAGGCGCCCGAACGGTGAATGAAGATATCGACCTTGTTTTCGCGGGCAGTATTTCCGCCAGCGACGTTGATGTGGATGAAGCCACGGATGGCACGCTGGAAATATCGCTCGCGGTAACGAAGGGTACGTTGACCCTTTCCGGCACGGCCGGTCTTACCATCGACGCCCCGGCAACGGGCACGGCGGACATGACCATCACCTTCCGGGGCTCGC
Organism: Candidatus Hydrogenedentales bacterium; assembly: GCA_942492815.1. Lineage (GTDB taxonomy): Bacteria > Hydrogenedentota > Hydrogenedentia > Hydrogenedentales > JAEUWI01 > JAEUWI01. The sequence continues at coordinate 3,905,333 of OW818658.1, forward strand.
TGAGCGATGTAAACGCCGCCTTGAACGGGTTGCGCTATCGCGGAAACGCCGACGTCAATGGCAGCGACACCCTCAGCCTGTCTGTCAGCGACCTCGGCAACACCGGGATCGGCGGTGACCTGGACGACTCGGCTACGGTCGCCATCACCGTTACCCCGATCAATGACGCGCCAGTAGCGAGTAACGCTGCCCTCACACCGGTCGAGCCCCTGCGCAATGAGAATCTGAACGCAGCCTATACCTATACCGACGTGGACACCGATACCGAATCGGGCACCATCATCCGCTGGTTCCGCAATGATGTACTCCAGCCTGCCTTCAACAACCTAACCGAAGTTCCCGGGGCCTCCACGGTCGAGGGCGAAGTCTGGTATTTCCAGGTGACGCCCGGCGATGGCACCATCACCGGTGCGGTCGTGCAGTCCAACAGCGTCACGATTCGCCCTGTCGCGGACCTCCAGCTCTTCATCACACGCGAACCCAATGTCGTGGTGCCCGGCGAGGGCGTGGCCTACACCTTCCAGGTGCGCAATCTGGGCCCAAGCCCGGTGGCCGCCGCCGAAGTCTCCACCGTGCTGCCCGCAGCGCTCCAGAATGCAACCTGGACCTGCGACGCATGCGGCACCAGCGGCACCGGCGCCATCAATGAGACGGTCGACCTCGCTTCCGGCGAAACGGTCGAGTATCTGCTCGCGGCCGATATCGATGCCGCCGCCACGGGCGCACTGGTGGTGTCCGGCTCGGTGCTCGCCCCCGCGCTGGTCTTTGAAACGGACAACTCGAGCAACAGCCGCACCAACAGCGCGACCCTGGTGCCGGAGGCGACACTCAATGTAACCATGACCGCGGATCGCGAGACGGCGCAGCCCGGCGATACGGTGGCGTACACCGTCACAGCCACAAACGGCGGCCCGTCGGACGCGCGCGGCGTCTTCTTCAGCGATGCGCCTGATCCCAACTCTTCACTCATTGCCGGAAGCGTCACCACGACGCTGGGCTCCGTGGTGAGCAGCGGAATCGGCGGCGTCGTCGTCAATGTGGGCGCCTTGCCCCTGGGCGACTCTGTGACCATCCGGTACGCCGTTTCCGTGAATGCCCCCTTCCCAGCGGAAGGCCGCGAGCAGATCTGCACCCGCGGACTCTTCTCCGGCGAGCCCAACAACCCCGATGTGAATTTCCCCGATACGACACCTGACCAGGAGGTCTGCACCGCCGTAACCGCGGTGATTGAACTGGGTGCAAGCAACACCGACACGCTGACCTTCGATGCGAACGCCGACGGCGTGGTCAATCCGGGCGACACGATTCGCTACACCGTTGACATTTCAAACCTCGGAAACGGCGGCGCGAACAATGTCACCTATACGCAGCCAGCCATCACCAATGGAAGCCTTATCGAGGACTCCGTCACGGCTTCGACGCCGGGGTCCGTCGTGGTTATCGACGCGGGGGCGCTCACGGTCAATCTTGGAAGCATCCAGGGTGACGGGAGCCCCGGAAGTACCGCCCGGATCACCTTTGACCTTGCTGTCGCGAACCCGCTTCCGCCGGGAACTGCGTTTCTTGTGAATCAGGGTTCCCTGGACTTTGAAGAGCGCCCGTCCGAGACCGCTCCCGTGCTTACGGATGATCCAGGCGCCGTGGTGATCGAAGGATCGGACATCATCCAGGTGGATGGCGACGGCAACATCGTGCGCCCGGCACCGACCGTTACACCTGTTTTTGCGGCGCCCGCCCTTGTGGTGCGTCAGGGTGACGACATCACGCGCGCCGAAGAAAAGCAGCCCGGCGATGTGATCCAGTATTCGGTATCCATCGAGAATCGCGGTGATCTCGGGGCCCTCAATTTGTCCTACCGGGTACCCTTCCGCGACAGCGAGATTTCCGAACTGGAACTCGAGCAGGTCGACGGCGGCAATCCCCTCAGCGACGTGGCCGCCGCGCTTCTGGGCAATTTTGCCGTCCTGGACGTGGATGAAAGCGCCGGCCTCTCCAGCGCGGAGTTGAACGGCTCGCTCTTCGCACTGACCGAGCAACAGTTCAACGAACTCGACACGGGTGACGCGCGGGTCACTCTCGATGAAGACTCCATTCTGGTCAATGGAACGGCCCGTACAAACGAAGGCGGAGTATCGGAGCTGCTCCTCAATCTTGGTTCGCTGAATGGGCGCAATCCGGTGTTCACCAACGGCCCCACCATCACCATCACATTCGCCGTCGATATCAACCCTGTTTTGCGCGCCGGCACAAACGTCATTCGCTATCAGGGCGTCGCGGACGGAGAAAACCACGCACCGGTTGTCTCTGATGACCCGGAAACCATCAACACCGCGGCTGACGCGACTCAGACCAGCGTCCGGGCCGTTCCGTCACTCGCCGTCGTACCCGAGATTCTCACCATCGACTTCGGCGACCAGGACATTGACGACGGCCCGACGGCCACCCGTACCGTGGAAATCACCAACACCGCAACGGCAACCGCCAACCTGAGCCTGGGCTTTGTGGGCCTTGAGGGTGCCTCCCTGAGTGACTTCACCATTGTCAGCGACACGGACGAAGACACGCTCGCTCCCGGACAGACCCGGTTGATCGCGCTCGCGTTTGACCCGCGTTCGATCGGCGGCAAACGGGCGAGCCTGCGTGTGGAATCAGACGACCCCGATGATGCCGCCGTCGACGTGAACCTCTCCGGGCGCGCACTGGACAGCGACATCCGCGTGACCCCGAGCACGCTCGATTTCGGGAAACGCAACCTACTCGCGGGGCCCAGTAGTCCACAGTCCGTCAGCATTATCAACGACGGCCTCGGCGACCTGACGCTGGACAGCGTGAGCCTTGCCTGCGGACCCGACATCTTCCCCGTCATGACCCAGGCTCGCTTCGATGAGCTGGATATCAATGGCGACGGCGCGTTGAGCCGGGGCGTGGGACTCCGCCGCGAACTGGAAGACGCCATCGACCTCTTCGATCTCGCGGAAGAGATCATCAGCCGCTTCAGCGCGCTCGACGTCGATACATCCCTGGACATTAGTCCCGAAGAGATGGACCTCCAGTTCCCCTTCCTGACCGACCCGCGCTTTGAAGCCCTGGACGGCGACTCCTCAGGCGAGCTTGAATCCGCCGAGCTGGCCGCCGCCGTACGGCTGGCCGGTTTCGCCGAGAGCCTCCTGAACAGCTTTGACGACTTCGACACCAGCCTCCCCGCAGGCCTTGACTTCACTGAAGCGCAGAGCATACTTCCCGACCTCACTGAGCTGGAGTTCCTGGATCTCGATGGCGATGGCGATGGTGTTCTCAGCCGGACCGAGCTCGAAGAGCGCTTGAAGCTCGCCCTCCTCGCTACGCAACTCCAGGTGGACTTCACGGGACTGGACGCCAATCGCGACGAGGCCCTGACTATCGACGAGATCAGCGCCTTCGTGCCGCTTCTAACCCCCGGCCGCTTCGCCGCCATTGATGAAGACGGTGATGAAGAACTTACGGAGCAGGAACTCGGCGCGGTGGAATCTGTGCTCGCTGTTTCCCTCCTCACCCAGTTCACGACGCTGGACACGGATGGAAGCGATGGGCTGACCTCGGAGGAAATTAACGCGACCTGCGCCTTCGAGATCCTTTCCGACTCCGGCGAAGACACGCTGGAAACGGCACAGTCCCGCCTGGTCCGTATTGTATTCGACCCTTCGACCGAGGGCGCGAAAGTCGGCACCCTGCGCGTCGAGGCCAACCAGCAGGGACAGGGCACACCCATCGTATCCAAAGTCAGTCTCTTTGGCATCGGCAATCGTACCCCGCGGATCGTGGGGCAGAATCCCGTCGCCACAACCGAAGACACGCCCGTGACGATTATCCTGGATAACCTGGTGGTCGATGCGCCCCTCCTGGACTTCCCGGACGAGATTACGCTGGCATTCCAGCCCCTCCCGGCCGATGCCAACTACACCCGCGAAGGCACATCAATTATCCCAAACAAGGACTTCAACGGCGTCCTCTTCGTGCCCGTAACGGTGCGCGACGGAAACATCGACAGCAACGTGTGGAATCTCCGCGTGGACGTTTCCAAAGTAAACGACCCTCCGACCGGCGTGTCCCTGGATGCCAACACGATCCTGGAGAATCAGGTGCTGGACACCGTGATTGGTCGCTTCTCCACGGCGGACCCCGATCTGGGTGACCTGCACCTCTACAGCCTCGTTCCCGACGATCCGTCCACGGACGACGATGACTTCGTGGACAACGAGTTCTTCGGCATCGTGGCCAATCAGCTCGTGAGCCGCGTCGTGTTCGACTTCGAAACTCGGAGCGGGTACACCATCCTCATCCAGAGCCGGGATCCTCAGGGCCAGACCTTTGAGCGGGCCTTCGGAGTCACGATCGTGGATCAGCCCGACGACGAGGACAATGCGGTGGCTGCCGAGGTTCTCCTCGACAACTTTGACAGCATCGACGCGAATCAGGATGGCATACTCGAGTTCGACGAAGCCCTGATTCTTCTCCCCGGCTTCACCCGCGAGCGCTTCGATTCGCTGAACTTGGAAGTCGAGGTCTCCCTCACTGAAATTCAGGGGGGCATCGGATACACCGCCTCGGCGCAGACCCTCTTCGACAATTTCGACCTGGCCGATGGCGATGGCGATGGTCTGCTCACGCTGGCCGAAGCCCGGACCCGCGTGCCCGGCCTTACCGAGGAGGCGTTCGACTACATGGACCTCGATTCGGCCATGCCCCTGACGCCGTCGGAGCTCCAGACGGCAATTCTGATCTTCGGCGATCTGGATTTCATCCGCGAGAACTTCGAGACGCTCGACGCGGATGGCAGCGGGAGTCTTACGCTGGACGAACTGCCCGATTCGCTCTCGGCACTGACGAGGGCAACCTTCGAAGCACTGGACCTGAACCCCGGCCTCTCGCCCCGGGAACTGGAGTCCCAGGTCGTATGCGTTATCCGCGAAGACGGTGTTCGCTTGATCCAGCCCACCGGCGACCTCCTGGCCCCGCCCGGCGTTCAGGCGCTCGATGTGACCTTCAACGCCGAAGCGGACGTTAACATTCAGGGTGCCTGCAGTGCCGACGATATCGAGTTCAGCTTTGACATCGGTGCGGAGAGTATCCTGATCACGGATCTCGCCGAGTACTTCCTGCAGAACTTCGACGCCCTGGATGCCGACTTCAACGGTGTCCTGGCGGAGTCGGAAGTAGCTTCCAGCCGCATTGGCCTCACCAGCGGCCGCTTCGTTACGCTCGATTTCGATGGCAACAGCCAGCTCTCCGTTGAGGAGCTGGAGGCGGCAGTCATCCTCTCGGATATCGCCTCTGCCCTTCTGGTCGACTTTGCGGCGCTCAATACCGATAACAGCACGGGACTTTCCATTGCCGAGACTCAGGCCACGGCGCTCGACATCGATCAGCTCCGCTACAACTTGCTCGACCTCAATCGCAACAGCGTGCTTACCCGCGAGGAGCTTTCGGCGGAAGAGGACCTCCCCGGCTTGCTGCTGGAAAACTTCCAGTCCCTGGATACAGATAGCAGCGAAACCCTTGACTTGGCCGAAGTTCGCGATCTCCTTCCGGGCCTCTCCGAGGTTCGTTTCGACAACCTCGACGGTGATCGCAACGGTGGACTCGCGCCGGAAGAGCTACAGGTTGCCGATGATTTCGGTCGGGGCTCAGCGCCTGCCAACCGGAACGGGCAAACCGCGGAATTCAACAAGCAGATTCGCGGCGACACGCCGGCGGTCTTCACGCTTCCGGTGGACACGGCCTACCGCGTCCGCGTGACGGCCACCCTCACAAGCACCGGCCAGACGGTCCAGTCCGACGACGTTACCTTCGAGATCCGCAACGGCTCGGACGGGGACGACAACGGTTACCTCGACTTCCCCTTCGAAGAGCTCTTCAACGACGGATCGCGCTGGGAGCGCACGGTCACCAGCGTGGGCTGCGAGCGCACCGTGCTGCTCCACGCGTGGCACGGGGCCAACATCCCTGGCCGCGATATTGAGGCCGCATTGGTAAACCCGGCCAATCCGCAGCAAAGCATCCAACTAACCGTGCCACACGGTCTGGCGGCGGACGGCGAGGAAGCTATTCTCATTGCCGCCATCGCGTGCAGTCCTGAGGCACTCTTTACGCGCCAGCAGGCCGACGAAATCGAGGCGTTACCGGAGGACGAGGTAAGCGGCACGCCGTGGATCGCCCTGGAGGTGATCGTCCGTGAAATCGGCGCTGCCGAGTTTGCCCCGGTGAGCGTGGCCCGGCTGGATGCGCGGCCCGTGACCATTTCCCTCAACCAGCTCGACTTCTCTCCGGAAGATCAGGCGACCTTCTTCGTCAACGGGGTGTCGGTTCTCTCGGACGAGATCACCGGCCTCTCGGTCGTACCGGGCGGCGGTTCCTGGACCTCCTCCAACACGGACGAAGCGGTATCGGACTTCGGCACCCTCACAGCCACCGTCTCACGGCTGGGCACGCTGGTGGCGCTGGAGTCGCTGAAGCCCCCTATCTTCTCCAGCACCCCCGACATCGACGAAACCATCAGCCTGGGCGAGGTCCGGGTCAATGAATCTGTGGAGAAGCTCATCACCATTACCAACGACGGTGGCGAGCGCCTGATAGGCACGGCGGAGCTTCGCGATGCCACGGGCGTGTTCGCTCTGGTCGGCGAAGCGAGCTACAACCTCGGCCACGGCGAGACCCACCAGTTTCTCATACGCTTTTCGCCCCGGGACGACACGGCCTACGCCGCCGCCATTACATTTTCCGGCGACCCCGGTGGCCTCCTGACGGCGGCGCTGTCGGGTACGGGCACGCCCGCCAAGGGACTGGGTTGCGGCCCGGTGGATCGCCCCGGCGAGTGGCCTTGGGGGAATACGCTGGTCGTGGCCCTGACTTTCGCCGGATTGTTGCTCGGGCAACGGCGGTCTTCGAAGCGTGCCGGGTAACTTCGGAACGGAATACGGGCCCGGACCTCGCCGGTGATCGGTTTGCGCCGCGCACTATAGTATGATAGAGTCGTTCAGAAGATTGTGCCCGTGTTGGCCGACATGCGCCAGCGGGCGGGCCGGGTGCGCCATGAAGGGCGCATCGGGCGGTTTGGGAGAATGTGGTGCGCGGTGTCCGGCGGCCTCGGGTCGTTTATTCGGGCCACGGACCTGACATTGAAGGACTCGGCAATGGACTTACGCGTCATCCAGAAAAAGCCCGCCCGCTTCGGAATCGGACTCATGTCGGGCAGTTCGTGCGATGGTGTCGATGCCGCGCTGGTGCGCATCAAAGGCACGGGCAAGAGCCTGGTGATGAAGCTCATTGCGCACAAGACCTTCCCCTACCCCGGCTCCTTCAAGAACCGCCTTCTGGACGAGCATCTGTCCGCACGGGATCTCTGCGTGCTCGATTTCGAGCTGGGAGAGCGCCTCGCGGAGGCGGCCCAGGAACTCATCGCCGAAGCGCCTGAAGATGAAGTATCCGTGGACTTCATCGCCTCCCACGGACACACCGTGGCCCACATCCCCCCCCGCGCCAACGAAAAGTACGGCACCCTGCAGATCGGCCAGTCCGCTATCATCGCGGAACGCACGGGGCTGCCGGTCATCTCTGATTTTCGCCCGCGCGACATGGCGGCCGGCGGCCAGGGTGCCCCGCTGGTCCCCTATGCCGACTGGCTCCTCTTCCACAAGCTCAACCGTCCCGTATCGTGCCTCAACATCGGCGGCATCGCCAATTTCACGTGCGTAACTCCTGATTTCCGCAATGTGCTCGCCTTCGACTCGGGGCCCGGCAACATGGCTATCGACGGCGCCGTGCGCATTCTCACGCGCGGCCTCCAGGAAATGGACGAAGACGGGGAGATGGCGTCGAAGGGCATGATCATCGATGAGTTTCTGAACTACTTGCTGGATCACCCCTTCTTTGCCAAGGTACCGCCCAAGAGCACGGGCCGTGAGGAATTCGGGGTGAACGTCTACCTGCGGGATGCCCTGGCCAGCCGCTCGGAGCACACGCCAGAAGATCTCGTTGCCACGATTACCGAGGCTGTGTCGCGGAGCATTATCCAGGCCTATGACCGCTTCATCAAGCCGGAGAATCCCGCCGAGCACATCATCGTCGGCGGTGGCGGCGCCCACAACAAGACGCTACTGAAGAAACTGAAGGATGGCTTCCGCGACTGCCAGGTCTTCACCAGCGATCAGTACGGCATCCCGACGGACGCGCGCGAAGCCATCGCCTTTGCGATCCTGGGCAACGAGTGCATCATGGGAACCCCCGCCAACGTGCCCCATGCCACCGGCGCCGAAAAGCGTGTCGTGCTCGGGAAGATTACGCCGGCGTAAGGGGAAGCGCGAACACGTTGCTCAAAGGGGATCGGGCGATGGGCGAGAAACCGTACAATCCGTCGTCTTCAGGACCAGGAGGTCTCCGACCAAGCGGCGGCTACCGCGAACTGCGGAGCTTTCAGGTCGTCACAATAGTCTACGATGCGACAGTTCTGTTCTGCGAGCGATTTGTTGACCGGCGCTCCCGCACCGTGGACCAGATGGTCCAAGCGGCTCGCAGCGTGAGACAGAATATAGCGGAGGGCAGCCGGGCGTCAGCCACTTCGAGCCAGACTGAACTCCATTTGGTGAATGTTGCCCGATCCAGCCTGGATGAGTTGCTGCTTGACTACGAAGATTTCTTGAGACAACGGAGACTTGCCGCTTGGACCAAGCATAGCCCGGAGGCTATGCGGGTGCGCGCAATCGGGCGGGACTACAAACACAACCCCTCCGAAGCGGTTGACCCGAATGATCCCGCTACGCAGTTTGGCCCCTATGCGCCGTACATTTGTTCCGACGACCCTGCGGTGGCGGCGAACACACTGATATGCCTGATCCACCAGGCCAATTACCTGCTGAATCGGCAAATCGCTGGACTGGAAGCTCAATTCATCAAAGAGGGCGGCTATAGCGAACGTCTCGCGGTCGCAAGAATCGCCTATCGCGCCCAGGCGTCAGGGACTGCGCGCGGTCCGGCGTGCCCGCAATGCGATCGGCCCATGGCACTGCGCACCGCCCGGAAGGGCCCGAATGCGGGCAGGCAATTCTGGGGGTGCTCGGGCTATCCCGAATGCAAGGGGACGCGCCCACTGGACGTGCCGTGACGTCAAGCGGCCACTGGAGATTCGCCGGGGCTTTCCCTTGGGCTATCGGACGGATCGGTCGGATCGGACCGATCGGATGAGCGAGGCGGCCTTGGCAAATTGAATAGCCCGCCGAATGATTAAGGGATTCCTCGCCCAAGCCTCCCCTCACACTTCCGGCGCACGTGTGCAAAGGCAAGCAAGCCCCCAGACCTCCGATACGCCCGATCCGACCGATCTGTCCGATCTCCCCCTCGCGCAGCTTGAGTTCCCCGATCCTGCGGCGTATCATTTGGCGGCCCCACTCAGGAGACCCTCGCCATGGGAAAGAAAAAGTACCCCACCCCGCAAGCCCCCGCCTCTGCCCGCGTCCTTTCGGTCGATGCCCTGCGCGGCTTCGACATGTTCTGGATTATCGGCGCGGATCACCTGGCCCGTTCTATCGGAAAGGACGCCGCCGAAGGTACCCTCGCCCATGGCATCGCCGCCCAGCTCAAGCACGTCTCGTGGGATGGCTTCGTGTTCTACGATCTTATCTTCCCTCTGTTCGTATTCATGCTGGGGATGTCCACCGTCTTTTCCCTGCCCAAATATGTCGAGCAGAACGGCAAGCGCGCCGCCTACTTTCACATCCTGCGCCGCTTCGTTCTGCTTTTCCTGCTGGGTGCTTTTCGCGATGGAGGTATCGCGGATCTGGCGGGTGAGAGTCCTTTCAGTGGCGTGCTCCAGCGCATGGCCTGGTGTTATCTGGGCGCTTCGCTCATCTTCCTCAACGTTCGCACCAAGGGCATCGCGGCCATCTTCGTGTTCATCCTGATTGCGTACTGGGCCTTGCTCACCTTCGTGCCCCATCCCGATCTTGGCGCCGAAGGCACCACCTTCAACCGCAAAGAGAATATCGTGGACTGGGTGGACTACAAATTCCTGCCCATGAAGGAAGAAGGGCAATACGCCGAGTCCGAAGGGCTACTGAGTACCTTCCCGGCGATCGCCACCGCTCTGCTGGGTATTTTCGCCGCGCTGCTGCTTCGTGAAAAGCGCCTGACCGACTGGCAGCGCGTAGGGGTCTATATTGGGGCGGGCGTGTTGATGGTGGCGCTGGGATACCTGTGGGGACTTCAGTTCCCCGTCATCAAGAAAATGTGGACCTCCAGCTTCGTGCTGGTTGCAGGCGGCTACAGTTGCATTCTGCTGGGCGTTTTTTACGCCATTGTCGATGTCTGGAAGGCGCAGCGGTGGTGTGTGCCCCTGATCTGGATTGGCGCCAACCCCTTGATGATCTACATGTGCAGCGAGTTCATTGAGTTCGAAAAGATCGCCCCCCGCATCGCCGGTGGCCCCGTGGCCGCTATGTTCGGGGACTACGCCCCCCTCTTTGTGAACGCGGTTGCCATTGTCCTGGTCTTCGCCTTCGCCCGATTCCTCTACGTGCGAAAGATTTTCCTGCGCGTTTAAGGTGAGTCCGCACCATTATGAACAACGCGGGAGTTCAGCCCATCAGGTACGCTGAACTCCCGCGACTTTTCTGTCTGTTCCGGCCCTATCCCTCCAGGGACTCCACGTTGATAATCGCGGGACCATCCTTGTCGGTGTTGAGCAATTGCTCGGAAACCGCGTCTTCGATGTTCTCGACAAACAAGGTGCGCAGAGGACGCGCGCCGAGGAGGGTGTCGAAGCCGTTTTCCACGAGGTAATCGCACACTTCCTTGGCCAGCGTGATGGAAACGACCACCTCCGTGCCTTCGGGATCTTTGCAGGTCACCGTGCGGACGCCGTCATCCCCCACCTTCACCTCAAACCACTTGTTGCACTCGCTCCGCTCGGGCGGCAGAATTATTTTGCGCGCGAGGGCGACTCGCTCGCACAAATCGCGCATGAGCTTGTTCAGGATATTGGACTGCTCCGCCATGCCCAGCGCGCCGAAGACGAGGGGGCGTCCCATGCGACCGAAAAGTTCCGGGGGAAGGCCCGGCACGGCCAGCATGGCCTGCTTCACGATCTCTTCCGCTGAAGGTGCCTCCTCCGCATCGCCTTCCGCCTCGTCCAGCAGGCGGTTGGCCTCGCCCTGAAGAATGGCCAGGGTCTGGGGGGTCAGGTTCGGCGTGGTGGAGGCAATTTCCTGCAGGATAATCTTCACCACCTGATTCTGGACTTCCGCCGTGGCCTCGGGATTGGCCGCAAGCCAGCCCTTGATCCGGTGGCGCAGTTCACCGAGCTGGGCCAGGATCGCCGCACCCACGTTGGTCGTGATGATGATCACCGTATTCTGGAAGTCGATATTGCGTCCCATGGAATCGGTCAGACGCGCCTCGTCAAACAACTGCAGGAAGATGCGCCAAATGTTCGGATGGGCCTTTTCGAACTCGTCAAGGAGCACCAGTGAATAAGGCTTGCGCCGCACGGCTTCGGTGAGCATGCCTCCCTCTTCCGCGCCCTGGTATCCGCGATCGGAACCGATGAGACGGTTGCGGGCCGTTTCCGTTCCGTACTCGGACAGGTCGATGCGGACCAGCGCGTCTTCGCTGCCATACCACTCGGCGGCGATGGCCTTGGCCAGCTCCGTCTTGCCCACACCCGAGGGTCCGGCAAAGAGAAAGACCGCCTGGGGCTGCTTGGGTGGCGTGAGGCCAACGAAGGCACGCTTCATGGTCTTCACCACCGCCTTGATGGGCTCGGGCTGACCGAAGACGCGGCGAGAAAGATTCTCGTTGAGCTTCAGCAGCTTCTGGCGCTGATCTTCCGACATGTTCTCGACGGGGATGTTGGTGCGCTCGGATACGGCCTGGGCCACGTGCGCCCCGGTCACCGGGGGCTGATAGCCGGGCTCGTGATCCGCCGTCACATGATTGAGGATCACCATGGCACCGGCTTCGTCCAGAATGCCCAGTTCGCGGGCGGGCGAGCGCACTTCACCGATGTAGCGCCGCGCGAGGGTGTTCACGCGGTTCAAGGCTTCTTCGGTGTAGTCCACGGTATGGTGCTTGCCATAGACCGGCTTTACGCGGCGCAGGATCTCGGCCACGTCCGCCGGACTCTGCTCGGGCACGATGACCGGACTGAAGCGACGGCGCAGGGCGCCGTCCTTTTCAATAGCGCGAAACTCGGAGAAGGTCGTTGCGCCGATGCACCACAGTTCGCCCCGCGCCAGGGCCGGCTTCATGAGATTGGCCGCGTCCATGCCGCCGCTCTCCCCGGTCTCGCCGAGGCCCACCAACTGGTGAATTTCGTCGATGAAGAGAATGACGGAGCCTTTGGCGTTCTGCAGTTCGCGCAAGACCGCCGTGAGGCGCTGTTCGAACTCGCCGCGGTATTTGGAGCCGGCCATGATAAGGCCCAGATCAAGGCTGATTATTTTCTTGCCCTTCAGGCGCTCCGGAACGCGATCCTTCACGATGTCCAGCGCGAGGCCCTCCACGATTTTGGTCTTGCCCACGCCGGGTTCGCCGAGGAGGATGGGGTTGTTGGCTTCCTTCTTCAGCAAAATGCTGGAGAGACGTCGCACTTCATCCGCGCGGCCGATGACTTCTTCCAGCCCGCCTGCGGCGGCCTTCGCCGTCAAGTCGTAGCCATAGGTCTTCAGGGCTTCGATGGAGGCGGCGGCGGCGGTCTCGCGGCTCACCGCGCCTGCGGGCACCTGGCGCTCGCCGTCGAGAATGGAGCTGGTGAGGCCGAAATCCGTCGCAATAAAGGAATCAATCGCATGGGTGCGATAGTCGATGATGCCGGCCAGCAGATCTTCCCACTCGATCTGGTCCCGCGTCTTCATCTTGGCATTCAAGCCTTCGATGACGCGCTCCAGGCCGTGGCCCGCCTTGGCGGGTCGGTTTACGAGGAGTGTGCAAAGTTGGTTCAGCTCTTCGGAGTACTGGCCCTTGGCCACCTTCTGCTTGGGAAGGTTGCTGATGAACTGGTGGTTCAGCGCGACGCGAAACTCGCCGAAGGTGCGCCGTTCCTTGCCGTCATCGCCGTCGAATAACTTGCGTAGCGAGCTTTTCTCCCGATCCATGGCATCGACCCAGAGCAGGTGTTGAAAATCGATGGGGCCCAGCCCCAGCGCCCGCGCCTTGTCGAATCGCTGCTCGCGGGTAAACCTGTCAAAACGATCTTCATCCAATGTGGGCATGAATTAGAGCTCCCTGTGCGGTTACGTAGTACGGTTCCCAACCCTTCGCCAGCGACTAACTTCCTCAGTTTTCGCAGCGCGAGTCCATAGACTAAGAAAACGACAGCGGAAATGCAACTACTATCTTTGGTTTTTCGGGTGGCGGGTGGGATCCGGCGCGCTTCGACGTGGTTTTATCTCGCCCCACAAGGGAAGCGTTTCCCACAGATGGACTCAGATGGACAAAGAGAAGCTGGAGCCGCCCGTTAGAGGCAGACAGGTGAGGTCTATTCAAATCAGGAAAGGGTCAGCCCATTGGTGAAGATCTCTTTTCGTTTTACCTATGCAGTTCCGTGAGGATCTGTGGGGAAATTTTAATCGAGGCGGTCAAAGGTTGCTTCCATTTCCTCCGCGGGAATGTTTCGCAGAAAACAGATTTCCGGCTCGCCAATCGTGTAAATTGTTGTACATTCGCGCTTCGGTAAAACACCTGAGCCAAACTATATTGGGAGCACTTCGATGATTCAGATCTCAGCCACAGTTTGGGCCCACCCGCGCAACGCCATCATGGGAGTCGCGATCTTCGTTAGTGCGTTTTCAAGTCTGGCAGAGCTCCAGAATGTCAAGATCTCCGGTGACATTCGTATTCGTCCCAACTACTACTCGGACTTGTCTTTATCTTCTCCCCCATCCCCGACCCGCATCGATCTCCCCGATCCCGAGATCGCCGCGGCCTATGAAGCCGCCGCGACGCAAAACGTCCTCGCCGCCGTGAACCCCGATATCTTCCCGGGCTACTGGTCCGTCTGCGCCGATGGGATTGGCCATGGCCATGGCAACACCTTCCCCGCGCTGGACGGGCACCAGATGGCCGATGCGTTGCTCTATCTGGGGCAAGTGGAGACGGTGAAGCTGAATTGGGACTACGTGAAGACCTTCCAGCGGCCCGATGGGCAACTGCCCTTTGCCATCCTCCCCGCATCCGCAGGGAAGCCGATTGGCCCGCCGGAGGGTGGCATTTCGGTCGATCCCAATGGCGGTCTATACACCCACTGGGTGCCGGACAATCCCCTGCGTGCGCTGGGCTACACGACCTACATCCAGAATGCCGATGTGCTCTATCGCATGACGGGCGATCTGGCCTGGCTGAAGGAAAACCTTCCCTCGATCAATCTCGCGTCGGACTACTTCGCGGGCATGATCACGCCCGAGGGCGCGGTGGGCGGTGCGGGCTACTACGTGGAGCGACCCACACGCGTGGAGTATGATGGCGTGACCCAGGGCCATGCCGTAGACGCCTTTCGTCGTCTCGCGGATTTGAATGAGATCGTGGGTGACACCGAGGCCGCCAAACGCTACCGCACTCTCGCCGATCGCGTGGAGCAGCACTTTCAGACGAAATTCTGGGCGGGCGAGCACTTCGCGGAGTACATTCACCCGGGGCGCGGCCCCATCTCGAACCACGGCCTCACCGACACGGACTGGACCGCCCTCGCCATGAACGTGGCGACTGAAGAGCAACGGGCGAAAGTGTGGCCCCAGCTCCAGCACGAGATGAAGTTCCGTTATGCGGGCATGCCCACGGGCATCGCGACGATGCCGGAGACCTATGAAGCCTGGGAATTCAGCCACGACGACCGCATGGACCTCGCCGCCATGGGCCGCGTGTGGTACATCGAGTGCCACGCCCGCGCCAACATGGGCGACGCCGATGGCCTCGCCGACGCAATTCGTGCGGTGTGCAGGGTGGGCCGGGAAAATGGCTACTACTGGCGCGAACGCTACAACGCCGAGGGCGGCTTCGGCGTGGAAAAGTATTGTGAGTATCCCGCGAACCTGATCCGCGTGGTCCAGCGCTTTGTGATGGGCGTGGAGTATCGCCTTGATGGCTCGGTGGCGCTGGCACCCAATGTGCCTTCGGACTATTGGAAGAAGGGCTTTGGGCAAAACTTAGCCTGGCGCGGGCGGGAACTTAGCTATCGCTTCACGGACACGTCTTTTTCAGCGACCTACAAAGGCAACTCGGGACTCAGCATAAGTATTCGCTTCCCGGAAGCGTGGTCCAAAAAGACGCTCGAACTCAAGACAGACGGGCTCGCAGCTGTAATGAATAGTACAGGCAACTGGGCTGACGTCCAAGTGGTGGTTCCCGAGGGTGCCGAAGCAGGAAGCCTCGTCATTCACCCCTCGGAATAAATTCCAGTTTTCCATGAGCCACAGGTCGAAGGGGTATCGTTGGCGTAGCGTGGCGTTCCGAAGGTGGGTTAAGCTTCCAGCTTGACACAAAGCGCATGTCGGTGGAAAGCGGCCCCAAGAATGTGTATATCGTTCGTAATCTATCCAACAAGACGCAGTGGTCCTTCGAACATCATCGTCGCTTTTGTGTCAAGCTGGAAGCTTAACCCACCTTCGGTTCACCTCCCTCTGTGTTGATGGTGTCCTGTTACGATTGAACTCTTTACTCCCACACGAGGTATTCCATGCCCATTACCGCCGCCTGTCTCCAATACGAAGTCGCCTTCGGTAACTGGTCCCTCAATGCCGCCACCATTCGCCGACTCCTGGCCGGTGCGCCCGAGTTCAATCTCCTTGTCCTGCCCGAGCTGGCCTTCTCGGGCTATGACTTCCGCGATCGCGACGAGCTCCACGCCCTCGCCGAGCACTTCCACGACGGGCCGACCGCCGACCTGCTGCGTGAGCTGGCACGCAAACGCAACGCCGTGATCGTTGCGGGCTATGCCGAGCGCGCTCCCGAGGGCTGCTACAACGCGGCTATGCTGGTCTGCCCCGATGGCTCGGCCCACAACTACCGCAAGATCCACCTCTTCAATCGCGAGCAGGATGTCTTCCTGCCCGGCGACGCGCCGCCCTTCGTGGTGGACACGCCCGCGGGCCGCATTGGCATGATGATCTGCTTCGACTGGTTCTTTCCCGAGACCGCGCGATCCCTGGCCCTGGCGGGCGCGCAGATCATCACCCACCCGAGCAATCTGGTGCTGCCGTGGTGCCAGCGCGCCATGTTCGCCCGCAGTCTGGAAAATGGTGTCTTCACCATCACCGCGAACCGCATCGGCACCGAAGCGCGCACCGACCGCAGCCTCACCTTCACCGGCGCCAGCCAGATCCTGAACACCAAAGGCGAGACCCTCGCCAACGCCCCGACAGATCGCGAAGCGCTGGAAATCGCCACGCTCGATCCGACCCAGGCCGACAACAAGTCCATCGCGGGGCGCAATGATCTCTTCGGCGATCGGCGCGTCGAGTTTTACGATCGGCTCCACTGAACACAGCGCCATCCATCCTCTTTTCGAGCGTCGGCTGACGCAACAATCACGTCCCGCCAGACGCCTCGTTTCTATCGCGAATCCCTCTCCATTCGCGCCGAAAAACCCCGCCACTTGACAATGCGCTCTTTTAATTGCATAATTCAATCAAGCATTTGAATTGTTCAATTGATAAGGAGATCCAAGATGAAAGACCGTGGACGGGGACATGAGACCCGACAGAAAATTCTGGACGAGGCCTGCCGGGTGTTTGCCGAATCGGGCTATCGCGATGCCACGCACGCGGAAATTTGCCGCGCGGCCGGCGCCAACATCGCCTCTATTAATTATCACTTTCAGTCGAAAGAAGCGCTTTACCGCGAGGTTTTCGAGCACCTGGAGCAGCGGGTCGAATCGGCGTGGCCGATTGATGGATCGCTACCGGTCTCCGCCCCTCCGGAACGTCGCCTGAAGGCCTTCATTGTCGCACTTCTCGGTCGCATCTATTCCGATGGTGTCGGTGGCCAACAGCACCGCATCCTCATGTCGGAACGCTTCTCGCCCACCGGCCTTCTGGACGATCTGCTGGAGGCAACCCTCGCGCGGCATCGCGCCCACATCACCAGCATCCTGCGCGAGTTGCTCGGCCCCGGTGCGACGGAGGAAACCGTGCTCTGGTGCGAGATGAGCCTCGTGGGGCAGTGCATGATCGGTCATGACGACGCCGACCCACGAGGACCTCGTTCACTCTTCGGCATACACGCGGACAATCGTGAGCGCCTCGCGGAGCATCTATATCACTTCTCCCTCGGTGGTATCCGCGCCCTGAAGAAACGGGCTTGACAGCCCAGCCGTCCCTCCTGACTGTAACCATTCCCCCGCACGGCACACAATCTCCCCAAAGATCACTTCGCCGCATAAGGAGACGCAGTATGACCTCCGAACACACCCCCACCGAACAGAACATCGCCCAAACCCTGGCGCAGGACCGCAAACGGAGTCGCCGGAGAACGGTCCTGACGATCCTGTTTCTCGTCGCCGTCACCGGCACCATTGTCGCGCGATTCTACCTCGTCGCGTCCCGCGAACCTGCGGGCCCGAGCTACGTGACCGAGATGATCGCCCGGAGCAACCTGGAGATCACGGTTTCCGCCACGGGCACCCTGGAGCCGGTCAAGACGGTGGATGTTGGTGTGGAAGTGTCTGGAACCATCAGCAGCGTCGAAGTCGATTTCAATGACCACGTCGAAGTCGGACAGGTCCTCGCGCGCCTCGACACGGCCATCCTGGAGGCCCAGTCTCTCCAGTCGCAGGCCGCCCTGGAGGCCGCCGAGGCCAAGGTCGGCCAGGTCAAAGCCACCCTCGCCGAAGCGCAAAGCCAGATGAACCGGCTCGATGAATTGCGCAAATCCACCGAAGGCAAGCTGCCGGCCCAAACGGACTACGACGCCCAGCGCGCGACCCTCCAGCGGGCCCTCGCCGACCAGCGCAGCGCCGTGGCCGCCGTCCATCAGGCCCAGGCCACCCTGGATGTGGACAAGTCCAATCTGACCAAGGCCGTGATTGTGTCGCCCATCAATGGCATCGTGCTGGATCGCCTCGTGGAGCCTGGCCAGACGGTAGCCGCTCAGTTGCAGACCCCCGTGCTCTTCACCCTGGCCGAAGATCTCACCCAGATGGAGCTTCAGATCGACGTGGACGAGGCGGATGTCGGCAAGGTGCGCGAGGAACAGGAAGCGACCTTCACCGTGGACGCCTACCCCGATCGCCAGTTTCCCGCGCGCACCACCCAGGTCCGATTCGCGCCGGAAACTTCGGATGGCGTCGTGACTTACAAAGCCGTGCTCGCGGTTGATAATACGGATATGACCCTTCGCCCGGGCATGACGGCGACCGCCGTTCTAACGGTGGATAGCCGGAGCGACGTGCTGCTTGTTTCCAACGCCGCGCTCCGCTTCAGCCCGCCTGCCGATGAGGAAAGCAACACCGCTGGCGGCGGCAGCATCCTGAGCCGCATCTTGCCCCGGCCGCCCGCAAGAACCGCTGTTCCCCGGGTCGACGCCAACGCAAATGCCCGGGAACAGAGCGTCTGGATCCTGCGGGAAGGGGCCCTGGAGGCGGTATCCATCACGAAAGGCATGACCGACGGGAAGTTTACCGAAGTTACGGAAGGCACCCTGGAAGCGGGGATGGCCGTGGTCACCGATACGAAAGGAACCGCGTCATGATCGCCCCGTCGCCCACCTCTTCCGGCGCGATCGAACTCCTCGGTGTCAGGAAGGTCTACGGTTCGGGCGCGGCCCGCATGGAGGCCCTCCGGGGCGTCGCCCTCCGCATCGATCCCGGCGAGTTCGTTGCCGTGATGGGCCCCAGCGGCTCGGGCAAGAGCACCTGCATGAATATCGTGGGCTGCCTGGACACACCGAGCGCGGGCGAGTATCGCTTCTGCGGTGTGGAGGTGACCGCCCTCGACCGAAACCAGCGCGCCTTGCTGCGGCGCCATTACATGGGCTATGTCTTCCAGGGATTCAACCTGCTCAGCCGTACCACCGCCCTGGAAAACGTGGAGCTTCCCTTGATCTATCGCGGTATCCGCGCGCGCGCCCGGCGGGAGCAGGCCTTCCGCGCGCTGGACCAGGTGGGTCTCGCGGGCTGGGCCCGCCACACGCCCGCCGAGCTTTCCGGCGGCCAGCAGCAGCGCGTGGCCATCGCCCGGGCCATCGTGACCAAGCCTCTGGTCCTCCTTGCGGATGAGCCCACGGGCAACCTGGACTCCCAGCGCAGCGTGGAAATCATGGAACTCCTCGGCGAATTGAATCGCGTTCACGGCATCACCATCGTCATGGTAACTCACGAGCCCGAAATGGCGGCGCACGCCCGGAGAAGTATCCACTTCCGCGACGGGTTGATCGAAACCGACCACTGGCATGGAGGGAATCCCCATGTTGCTTAACGCCCTGCTCCTCGCCCTGCGCGAACTGCGCCGCAATGTCATGCGCTCCATCCTCACCATGCTGGGCATCATCATCGGTGTGGCCGCCGTGATCATCCTGGTCACCCTGGGCGGCGGCGCAACCCGCCAGGTGACGGAACAAATTTCGAGTCTCGGCAGCAACCTGCTCATGGTCACACCAGGCAAGATGATGGGCCCCGGCCAGTCTTCCGGGGCCGCGCCCTTCAAGCTGGCCGACGCCGAAGCGCTGACGCGGGAACTCTCGATCCTCCGCACGGTATCGCCCGTCGCCAGCAGCGGCGCGACCGCCATTTACGGAAACGAGAACTGGTCCACTTCGGTCACCGGGGTAACCGGCCAGTATCTCGATACGCTCAACCGCTCCACGGCCGAAGGTCGCCCCTTCACCGACAGCGAGTTCCGCTCCGGCGGCGCCGTTTGCCTCATCGGCGATACGGTGCGCGAAAAGCTCTTTGGCGCGCGCAACCCTATTGGAGAAAAAATTCGTCTCGGCAAGATCTCCTGCGAGGTCGTCGGACTTCTTGCCGCCAAGGGCCAATCTTCCATGGGCACGGATCAGGACGACATCGTCCTCCTTCCGCTGAACACTTTTCAGCGCCGTTTCGCGGGCAACGACGACGTGTCCATAATCCAGGTTTCCGTCCTTGATGGCGTCTCCACCGACCGGGCCCGCCGCGACATCGGCTGGGTCATGCGAAACCGGCGACACCTCTCGACGATCGAAGAGGACGATTTCAACGTGATGGACATGAAGGAAATTTCCAACATGCTTTCCGGCACCACGCGCATGATGACCGCCATGCTCAGCGCCGTCGCGGCGGTCAGCCTCCTCGTCGGTGGCATCGGCATTATGAACATCATGCTCGTCTCGGTGACCGAGCGAACCCGCGAAATCGGCACGCGCCTCGCCATCGGCGCGCTGGAGCGCGAAGTGCTCCTGCAATTTCTCGTGGAGGCGGTCGTCCTGTCTTCCCTGGGCGGGGTCATCGGCATCGCCATCGCCCTGAGTTCGTCCTGGTTCCTGGCCGGTCTCCTCGCCATGCCCTTCGTCCTCAATCTCAAAATCGTTGCCATCGGATTCGTTTTTTCCGTCGCCGTCGGCGTGGTCTTCGGCTACTTTCCGGCGCGCAAGGCCGCGCGCCTCGACCCGATTGACGCCCTGCGCCACGAATAAAGGAGTTTGCTCTATGAAACCAAGCCTCCGAAATCACGCCGCCCTGCTGGCCATCGCAACGCTCATGATCGCGGGCTGTGTCGTCGGCCCCGACTATGCCCGACCGCAAAGCGCCACCCAGGATCACTTCAAGAGCGCCCGCGCGACGCAGGACGCGCCAACGGCCCTGACGCAAGACTGGTGGACCCTGTATCGCGATGAAACCTTGAACGCTCTGGAAGCGGAAGCCCTCGCCGCGAACCAGTCTATCCAGGCCGCTTTCGCCCGCGTTGAACAGGCACGCGCGACCGGCGCAGGCACGCGCAGCGAGTTTTATCCCGCCGTGAACCTGGGTGCCGGCGTAACACGCGCCGGGTCGCCGGATCTGAACGCCAGCAGCACTTCGGATGTGCAGGACGCCACGACAGCCCTCAACCAGGCCAATGACGCGCTGAGCCGGCTCTCCGCCCTTCAAAACGGCGACTTCGCCACCGCCCTGGGCGGCCTGAATACTGGAGAGGACGCCACCGCGTCCACGAGCGCCACCAGCACCTCCTATCGCATCCCCTTCGACCTCACCTATGAGCTCGATGTCTGGGGACGCCTCCGCCGCGCGGCCGAAGCGGCGGACGCCGATATTAAAGCGTCGGAATATGAACTCGAAACCGTACGCCAGACCATTGCCGCCGATGTGGCCCAGAATTATTTTGCTATTCGCGCCCTCGACTGGCGTGCGCGCATCCTTAACGACACCCTCAGGACCTACGACGAACAGGTCCAACTCACCGAGTCAAAATATTCCGCCGGACTCATCGGGGAAAATGAACTCCTCCAGGCCCGGATCCAGCGGCAGACCACGACGGCGGATCTTTCGGAAACACAGCGCCAGCGGACAGACACCGAACACGCCATCGCCATTCTCCTCGGAAGAGCGCCCGCCGATTTCGATGTGCCCGTCCAAGACACGAACCTCGCCGTCCCCGACATTCCAGCCGGATTGCCCGGCGACCTTTTGCGCCGCCGCCCGGATGTGGCCGAGGCCGAGCAGAATGTAGTGGCCGCCAACGCCGATGTGGGCGCGGCCATCGCGGAGCGCTATCCCAAATTCACCATCACGGGCGGCCTGGGCCTGGAGAGCGGCACGTCGGGCCAGTTGCTCGACGCGTCCAGCTTCTTCTGGTCCATCGCGCCCGGCGTCAGCCTGCCCCTGTTCCAGGGCGGAAAACTCAAGGCCGCCGTGCGCGGTGCCGAAGCGCGTTACAACGAACAGGTCGCACTTTACCGCAACGCCGTCCTCAACGCCTACGTCGACGCCGAGACGGCCCTCACCGATGTTAACCGGCGCGAGGAACGCACTGCCCTTCTGGACGCGGCGGTCGTCGACGCCCGGGAGCTGGCCCGGTTGACGCGCCTCCAGTATGATTCGGGCACGATCGATTACCTCAACGTCCTTATCGCGGAACAGACCCTCCTGTCCAACGAACTCGCCGTCGTCACCACGAAGCAGGACTGGCTTACGGCCAGCGTGTTGCTCATCAAGGCCCTCGGCGGCGGCTGGGAAGGAGCGACTGAACAAGTAAACGGGGCGTCGGGTCCAATGGGGAAAAAACCTTGACACCTGATTAAATATTCAGTATACTTCCTTTAAACCCAGAAGGGAGGCGTTATGAAGATCGAAGGGCTGATTCGTTACGACATACCCGAGGCGGTGGTGGAATTATGGCGGCGAACGGAAAGCGGAGACCTGTTGCCGCTCCAGGAGGCCGCGGTGAAGCGCAAGGACCTCTTTGGCGGGGGCAACCTGTTGATCCAGGCACCCACGAGCTCGGGCAAGACCTTCGTGGGCGAGATGGCGGCCATCCACACGGCATTGCGGCAGAAGCAGGTGGTCTATCTGGTGCCGCTGAAGGCACTGGCGGAGGAGAAGTATCGCTCTTTCTCGGAGAAGTACACGGCCTACGGCCTGAAGGTCATCATCTCTACGCGGGACCATCGAGATTTCGACGGCGACCTGGAAAGGGGCAACTTCTCTATCGCCGTGGTGGTCTATGAAAAACTCTCCCAGCTCCTGGTGCGACGACCAGAGCGCGGCGCGGAAATCGACCTGGTGATCGCGGATGAGCTGGAGATTCTTTCCGATCCGGAGCGGGGTGCGGGTGTGGAACTCTTGCTCACGCGGCTGTTGCAGGGACGGTGCCGGTTGATCGGGCTGTCGGCCGTCATCGGGGGCGCGGAGAAACTGGCGCAATGGATGGGTGCGGACTTGCTCCAGTCGGACCAGCGCCCCGTGGAACTGCGCTACGGCGTGCTCCACGAGGGCCGCTTCCGCTACCGCACCTACAACAAGCCGGGGGAGGGTATGGAGGAGCTGGTGGACGCGTGTAGCGAATCGGCGGAGGAGGCGCTTCTGCTGAATGTGGAGGCCTTTGCGGTGCGCGGCGAAAGTTCCATCGTCTTCGTGCGTGCGAAGCACGACTCGCGGCGGGGCGCGGATCGCATCGCGGCGCAGGTGGACCTCCCGGCCGCGTCGAAGGCCATCGCGGCGCTCCACACGCTGGAGCCCACGCGCTCGCGGGACGGCCTGATCGCCGTGCTGGAGCATGGCGTGGCCTTTCACAACTCCGATCTCTCGCCGGACGAGCGACACATTGTGGAGGAGGCCTTTCGCGATGGAGAGGCCCTCATCATGGTGTCCACCAGCACCCTCGCCGTCGGGCTGAACCTGCCCGCGCGGAATGTTTTCGTCACCACCGAAAAATGGTGCTACGACGAACGCCTGGGCATGCCCTGGAAGACCCCCGTGCTCCACATGGAGTACGAAAACATGGGCGGGCGCGCGGGACGCTTCGGCGCGGGGCACGAATTCGGCCGCTCCATCCTCGTGGCGTCCTCCCCCTTCGAACAGGAAGCCTGCTGGCGCAAATACGTCGAAGGCGAGCGGGAGTACATCGTGCCCCAGTTGGCACGAACGCCCCTCGAAGACCATGTGTTGCGCCTCGTGGCCTCGCGCCATTGCCGCTCGGTGAGTGAACTCGTCGCCCTGCTGGAGCGGACCCTTTCGGGCCGCTGGGTCTGGGCCGAGACCTGTTCACTGGACGAAGTGGCGGGCCGGGTTCGCGCCGCGCTTCACCGCTGCGTGGAGGCGGGGATGCTCGCCGACCTCAGTGCGGATGACGATGCGCTTCTCCAGGCAACACCCCTCGGGCTGGCCGTGGCGAGTAAGGGCATCTCCCTGGCGACAGCGCGCGAAATTCACGCCTGGATTTCGGCCTCATCTTCCCGCCCCTGGTGCGAGGCGGATGTGCTGCTAGCGCTGGCGAGTACGCCCGATGGACGCCAGGCTCAGGTGATGCTCACGACCCGGGAGTATGACGAGGCGGACTACCCCGGCAGGCTCAAGGCGCTCACCTGGGCCGAGCCCACCGATGGCGACGTGCCCCTGAACCGGATTCGCGCTTCGCGTCTTCAGCCCTTTTTCGAGGAGGTGCGGGCCATCAAGGTCACGCTCTTTTTGTTGGACTGGCTGGGGCAGGTGCCCACCTGCACCATTGAAGAACGATTCAACACGATGGCGGGCCAAATTCTTGCGGCAGCGACGCAAACAAGCTGGCTTTTAGACGCGACGGAAGCCATCGTAACGGCCCTTGGTCTGGAAGCGGACGTTTCCTCGCGTTTACGGGGCCTCGCCCGGCGTGTGGGGTTGGGACTCGGCCCTGATCTAGTGGAACTGGCCAGCGATACCGGTCTGAGCCGCAGCCAATGCCTGAATCTGGCCGACGCGGGGATCGATGAGCCCATTGCGATAGTGGAGGCCTCCGACGCCGTTTTGCAGCGTCTCGTCCCCCCGGAGAAAGTAACCGCGCTTCGCACCTGGGCAGCGGCTCACCAGGCGACCGACATCGTAGCCCCAATACTCGCTGAACAGATGACCGAAGACGTGCCGATCCTCGTGGTGGATGACCGCCGTCCCAACGAGGTTCATCTGGACGGGCGCGCAATTCCCCTTCAGGCCAAGCAATATCAATTGATCCGGCTGCTCGCCGCGACGCCGGGGGACTGCGTGCCTTATGACTCGATTTACACCGAGCTCTGGGGGGATACGATTGTGGAGCAAAACCAGATCCATTACCAGAAGCGCACCTTGCTTCAACGGGTCCGGGACTTTTGTCCCGAATGGGAAGATCGCCTCATCGAGACCCGGAACAAATGCGGCTTCGTGCTGGCGTTGGCGCCGGAATCGGTGCGGTATGTGCGTCGGGAAGCGACGGCGGGGGTGTAAAGGTTACAGGGACATCAGCGACGGCAGAGACAGCAGAATGAAAAGGCTACTGTAAGCCCCTGCTGTCCCTGGAATCTGCGAGAGGGCCCGAATCCTCGCAACGCCCCCACTCGCGGGAGCCCGTCTCAGCTATAGGTGAAATAGGCAATAATGAGCATGGCCATGCCGCAGAAGAGCTTGGCGAAGACGCCGCCCACCTTACCGATGGCCGCGCCCAGACCGGTCCACATGGCCTCGCCGGCCTTTTTTTCCAGCTTGATGTATTCATAGAGCGCCGCGCCGACGAAAGCGCCAAGACAGGCGCCGATCAGCGTACCGATAATGGGAAGCACGGCGGTACCCGGTATGGTGCCCAGCAGACAGCCCACGAGCGCCGCCACCATGCTGCCCTTGCTCCCGCCGAACTTCCGGGCGCCATAGCCTGCCAGGGCCGTTTCCAGCACCTCGCCGAGGACGGCAAACCCGGCCATGAAACCGAGGCCCACGATGCCGAAGTGCTCGAAACCCGTGGCCACCCAGGCCAGGGCCACGGCACCTAGAATAATCCAGTTGCCGAAGAGTCCGACGAGGTCAAGCCCCAGACCCGCGATAATGGCCAGCCCAAAGAGGCTCCAGCCCGTCGCCACCAGGGCGTTGTCCATCAAACCCACCACACCATCAATAAAGCCACCCATGCCTGTGCACCTTGTGTTGGAATAGGGCACTCCGCGCGATGCGCTCACGCCGAGCGCCAGTCTCGGCGGAGGACTGCCATAAAGAATACCGATTAAAGCAGAATATATTCACTCAAGTCTAGCCGGGGGCCCGTGCAATAAAAATCGGGGAGGGCCGCGAGATTCGTTGCGGCCCTCCCCGACGTGAAAGGGATTTCAGTCTGCACTGCTCAGCGTGGGGATTGGCGAGATTAACCCGCCATCACACCACGACGGTTCAGGTCACGGCGATTCCCAGGTCTGGTCCATGTGGGCTTCTTTGACCATGACGTACGCCTTGCTGCCAATGGGCTGCGGATACTTCGCAAATTCCACGTGACCATCCATGAACAGGATGTTGGCGCCACCGGGAACGTGGTTGAAGTTGTCGCCGAAACCGCCGCCGCCGGGCCGCGCCGCGCCATTGGAGGAGAAGGAATTGTCCCACATGATAGCCGAACTCGACTGGGCCGAGGCGCTGGCACCCGCGTTGTTGATATCGGTAATCACAAAGCGTTCCGCACCTTCGCGCAGGCCGATGGCGGTCACGGAACGTCCGCTCGTGAGAACGAACGAGGCGTCCTTTCCGATGTTGGCATACCAGCCGCGGCTTTCCGCATTGCATCCGCCGCCCGCGTCAGGCACTGGCTTGCAATCCAACGACTGGGCACCGGCACCGAAATCCACGCGATCACCGAAAACTATCGCGAAGTCCTGCGCATTCTGAAACCACGAGCCGTCCACAATATAGCCCCAATAGTTGTACGACCAATATCCACCGTGCATGTAGCAATTCAATTTGGCGTCAAAGCTGGCCGGGTTGCACCGTTCATTGCCGGGTCCAACGTTCACCTTATTCATTACCTGCGGATTACCCGATGTGTTCCAGCCTGGGCCGACAGTGCGCTGCATGTTCGCGCCGCCCGTAGCCCAAAGGTAGTTCTCCAACTGTGACTTCGGGTAGTCGCCGTCCGATGGGCAGAACTGAATCTGAATATCCGTCAGATACTCGGGATACACGTCCTCGGTAGAATAGGCACGCTCCAAAGTAACACCGGCCCCCGTGCGACCTCCGGGATAAGCTTGCCAGTAGCGCACGCCACGGCTGGGAAATTTCTCGCCCTTGCTCTCATTGGCAAACATTTTGAAAATGGTGCCATGCTGCTTCAGATTGTTCTGGCAACTGCTGCGGCGCGCCGCCTCGCGTGCCCGCGCCAGCGCAGGCAAAAGTATCGCCGCAAGGATACCGATAATGGCAATTACCACTAGTAACTCGATCAGGGTGAAGCCTTTTCTAGTGCGTATTACGTTCATTGGATAGATACCTTCTCATGGTTAAGACATTTCACAAATAACTTTTAGCGCTCAATTACTCCACGCAACGAAGCACTTAAGACATGGGCACCCAAGGCCTATAACCTGAATGAGGAGAACTGCCGGAACCCCGAGTCCGCTGAATACTGCCGAACAACAACCAACACGATTCTGATCACGCCATATGCTTCCCTCCGCCGCGACGATCCCCAGATTAATAGGGGGCTACCGATAAGATCTTCTCAAGAATCCCATCCTGGCATGCCGCGTGACGCTAATGCACCCATCCTTGCTCTCGTCGCACCACCCAATGCAACTGCCTGTGCAACGACTCTATACTCGCACTAAGCGGCGAAAATGTCAACGATTTTCTCGTGATATCCTCACAAATCGGATTATACGGACCGGTAAGTACCAATCTTCAAAATTGCCATGTATTTCGAGTATATTCCAGGGATCAACTTAGAGTTTGTCCCAACCTTTGCAGGAATCTCATCGTCTCGCATCGAACATCATAAGCTTTCCCGGAACAAATTCGACACGCGATCATGGCATATAGTCCGCAAACGACTTCCAAAGATGGAATGATTTTCCAGGAATGGCCGCATAGTTATTCAAGTCTTACTCCCGTATCTAGCAAGCAGTATCAAATACTCTTATTCTCGCAATCCAACCAATTACTACTATCCTATTGACAATACCATCGAATGATGATAATCTCCAGTTGTTGCGCGCCCCTTCCTCAGGTGGCGCGCACGAATACTAAGACTAGAGAGCGGCACTCGTAGTTTTTGGTGATGCCTGTGGGGCTGGGCAGTTTACACATCCTCCTTCCATCCACTTATTGTGGCGTTCTCCATGAAGTGTGCACCAACCAAAGGCTCGACGCGATTGGCGCGTTACGCCTGGAACTTGAGGGCAAGAACCCTCGTGGAGGAATGCAAGTATGAACATATTTAAGGGCAACTCAACTGCATGGAAATTGTCGGTGATGGCGGCGATCCTGTTGCAGGGACTGGTTCCTGCATCGGCCTGGGAGTGGAACGTACATCCCGACTGCGAACTGGAAGATCCAGACCCCGGCGAATGTGATACATCCGCAGTCTGGTGGTGGGCGCATGACGGCGTAGCGGATCCGAACTATGGCTCGATAAGTCACGTAGGCGTCGCCGAGAATCAATCTTCCTCTCTTGGTACACCAGCGATTATCTATGTCGCGCATCCTACAAGTCCAACGGCACCGTATTATTTTGCTGTGAAGACGAATATCGGATCGTCGGTCAAAAGCGTTGACACTTTCCAAAACACCAGCACCACATCGTACTCAATCCTTTCCACACCATCACTATCGATCACTCCCTCGGGCGATGCTTACGCTGCCATTGCTTGGTTTTATAGCAGCCCGACACACAAAATGGTACAAATATATCGCTATACGTACAATGTAGCAACCAACGCATGGGGCAGCAGGACTCAACTCTGGCAGAGCCCAGAACTACATGGCTACGACTATGAAGTTGGGGCGTTTGACGTGCAGATTTACGACTCGAATCACTGGGTTTTTGGAGGGACTTTCTGGAGTCAGGCGACCAGCACATCACCCTATAGCTGGCGCTATCGCCTATGGATGAAGGATGGCTCAGACGCTTTTGTAAGGATACTGAACAACGGGGGCTCCGTCGATTACGACGACGACGAGCCCGAATTGTCGGGACCAGTACCATTCAGCTACAAGGTGGGCAATTCAAGTTCAAGCCCATCAACGTTGGTGTACAATGCAGCGACGTCATACGGAAGCACAGGCAGTCCCATCGGACAGCAATTGAAAGCATTCTACTACAAGAACCTTCCAGATCCCGCTATAGACGAAGTGCTACTTGACTCAACCATCAAAAACACTTACGTCCCCTACTTCGCGCTTGTAACAACGAATGCAAACAAGCGCCATGTTGTCTACCAACACATTTCAACCCCACCCACTCCCAACTGGCTTTATTGCGCAACCAGCAGCGCAGTAAACTCGTGGAGCACACACCAACCCGTGGCTAGCGGACCATGGGGCTACGAAGCCCTCTATGGTGAACCCATCGCTGCGGTTGCAGATCCCAATGCAAGCTCCGACGCTTTCGACGTTCTCTGCTGGGCACCCGCAAGCTACGACCCGAATATCGCCACGGTCCTGCGTCATAGCAGTGGAACGAGCTACACAATAGACAATGCTATCACCGACACTTCCAGCGTGTTGTCGCGCCCAGGCTCTAAGAGTATCGGAGTCGATGGAGAAGATGGAAATACCGTAAGCCTGTACACTTCACTACACGGAAGCGAGGTGGCAGTCAGTTACGAAGTCGAGTAACTGTACTCTCTCTTCGAGCCACACAAGCTGTGTCGCCTCCCAATTGGATGCGGCACAGCTTTTTTCTTGACCAAAAATGTAGTATCCGAAGCGTTCTTTCAGTAGTGGTGACGCAGTTTCTCGATTCGGCTACTGGCCCGTCGCGGCTTCCTTCGCGTATAATCCCCCGGCGGTTGCGCCATGCACCGGTAGTACCCAGTCTCGATCAGGAAGTACCCCCACCCATGAAGTCCACCCTCGATTGCCTCGAATGCATTGTTAAACAGTCCCTCCGCGCCGCGCGCATCGCCACGAATGACCCCGAAGTGCAGCGGCGAATTCTTGACGAAGCGGCCTCGCGCATTTTCGGGATGGACCTGGAAGATTCTCCGGCGTGGCTCTCCATGCAGGCTTATGATCTGGCGTCGCAACACTCGGGCAAGCATGACCCCTACCGCGCGCTGAAGCGGGAGCAGAATGAGGCCGCCCTCGCCCTGGAAGATTCCATGCGCGCACGGATCCGCCAGAGCGCCGATCCCCTGGAGACGGCGCTTCATATCTCCGCGGCGGGCAATGTGATTGATCTCGGCATCCTCCACACCCACGAGATCGATATCGAGAAGGTGATCGAGGAGGTGCTGGACCAGAAGTTCGCCGTGGACCATACGGAGGCGCTGAAGGCGTCCCTCGCCGACTGCAAGGATCTGCTCTTCCTCCTCGACAATGCCGGCGAGATTGTCTTTGACAAGCTGTTGATTGAAGAGTTCCAGAAGCACACCACGGTGACGGCGGTGGTCAAGGGCGCGCCCATGATCAACGACGTGCTCATGGAAGATGCGGAGTTTGTGGGCCTGACTAAGATCTGCGAAGTCATCGACAACGGCGGCGGCTTCATCGGCTCGCCCCTCAAGCACGTGCCGCAGCACTTCCTGGATCGCATGGCCGCGGCCGATGTGATCATCGGCAAGGGCCAGGGCAACTACGAGACCATCGACGACTTCGACGGCAATGTGTTTCTGATACTACGAGCCAAGTGCGAGATCGTGGCGGAGCACATGGGCGTGAAGCTGAACCAGGTGGGGCTGATCTCGACGCGCCAGCGCGCGGCAGCGGGCTGAGGGGCTACGCCCGACCTATCGGACGCAGCGCGGACCATGGCCGCAACCCAGCTCATTGCAGGCGTGCCACGCGATCCGGCAACGCCGGTTCGTGTGCCCATGGCGAGGTTTTCCTGGAACGCCAGCGGCAATTCAACTGGCCCTTTTGCGTCACTTTCGATTTACCGACATCCAGCACCAGATAGACCAGCCGCCCGGTCATGGCATGTTTCATATCCTCAGTATACGAGGCTCAAGGCACACGAACCGGCGTTGCCGGATCGCGTGGCACGTCCGTCGATTTCTTGTGCAGCGGAAGGTAATGAAGGATCGTGTCTAAGACCCCGCCTTCACCCCTCCAGCGTCCACGGCGCGCGGTAGTTCACCGCTTTGATCAATCGGTCGGCTTCGTCGTCGCCGAGCACTATCTCGGCGGCAGGATCCCAGTTCAGCGTCCGCCCGAGTTCCTGTGACACGTAGGCCAGGTGGCCGGGTGTGATGGAGCGGTGGGCCACTTCCGCCGGGGCGATACATTCCGTCCGCGTTCGGATTCCGTCGAGGAAATTGTCGTGGTGGGACTTCGAGGCGTAGGTTTTGATGGGGCCGGGATCAAAGCTTTCGGCGAGGAGGGCCGGGTTCGATGCCTCCTGCTTTTCAGGACTCGCGAGGATCCAGCCCTCTTCCCCGATCCACTTCGCGCCGTTCGCATACTTGTTGCCGATGCTGGTCGTGACGCCGTTGGCATAGCGGCACTGAATGTCATAGTCCACGGGGGTGTTGTACCCCTCGAAGGTCGCCCAGGTCCAATCGCCGGTGGCCTCCACCGCCACGGGGCCGCTCCGCTCCATGTCCATACCCCAGTGGGCGATGTCGTTGAAGTGGCCGATCCAATCCATGATATTGCCGCCGCCGTAAGTCCGGTGCCAGCGCCACCAGCGGTGATGGCGCGCGCGCATGTAGGGCAGCTTCTCCGACGGCCCGCACCAGAGGTCGTAGTCCAGGCCCTCGGGCGGCTCGGTGATCGTGGGATCGCCCTGGGCCGTGCTTGGGCCCTGGGGCAGGCCCACCTCGACGCGGAGCAGCTTGCCGATGTGGCCGTTCCGCACGAGCTCGACGCAGCGCCGGATGTTCGCATTGGAGCGGTGCTGCGAGCCGGTCTGGAAGATCGCCTTGCGCTTTGCCACTTCCTGATAGACCAACTGGCCCTCGCGGAAGAGGTGGGTCACGGGCTTCTCGCAATAGACATCCTTGCCGTTGCGCAGGGCCTCCAGCGTGATGAGGGCGTGCCAGTGATCCGGCGTGGCGATGACCACGGCGTCGATATCCGCCCGCGCGCAAAGTTCGCGATAATCGATGTACGTGTCGCAGCCCTTGTAGGTCCCGCTGCGCATCTGCTCGCCGTAGAAATCCTCCACCACCGCCTTCGCCGCATCGCGGCCGCAGGGACTGCGCTTCCCCCACTCCGCATCGCGGTAATGCAGCGCATGGACGTCGCATGCGGCCACCACCTGGGACTGGGACGATTGGAGAAAGCGCCCGATGTGCCCCATGCCCAGCCCGCCCAGACCGATGACGCCGACGGAGATTCGTTCGCTCGGCGGCGGCGTGGTATCGTCGCCCCGCGCGCGCGAAGTGAGGATAAGCGGCGCGGCGGCGGCCAGGGCGGACTTTGCAAAGGTGCGGCGGGAAAGTTTCATGGGGGATTTGCGGCTCCTGAGCGGCGGTATTGCCGCAGGGCGATACTATACGGAGTGACTGAGCTTCGGAGCAAAAAGACGGCCGCTGAGTCGCCCAACGTTCCACTCGTCCTCAAGCTCCGCTCCGGAAGGAGAGCGGGCGAAGCGGACGGAGAGTTTTTCCCGAGAATTTCTGAAAGCTTCAGGGCCCGTAGAGGAAGAGTTTCCCACAGATCTACACAGATCGGCACCGATAAGAGGAAGACGAACCCGAAGGGTCAGCTCGCGTGGCAGGGCGAGGGAGTTTTTCCACGCCATTGCAGGTGGCGAAGCTCTGCTTCGAAGCCGCTTGGATGTGTTCTTCATTTGAAGACCGGACTTCTTGGCGCGATGCTCGACGGTTGCCGATATTTTCGAGGCACCGTGTTCGGAGCGGAGCTCCGGGGACTGCATTCCCAAGCGGAGCTCTTGTCATTGCCCATATGTTCTTAAGCATAGGACACTGCAACAGATCACAGAAATGCATCTGATTAGCCACGTAGTGGCGGCATATCGTAGCCCAGGGTGCAGCGAGGTACGAGCGGAACCCTGGGTCACCGGACCCAAGAACATTGAATCCCGAAGGGATGGCACAGAAGACCGGGGATGGATTTGCCGGTGCTTCTATGCCGCCCCGCTGGGGCTAGTAACATTTTTCCATAATACCCAGGGTTTCGCTCGTACCTCGCTCCACCCTGGGCTACGATATGACGTCCCTTCGGGACTAAAACAATAGACTCCTATCTCGCGAAACTTGTGTGTAATGACAAGAGCGGAGCTTGGGAACGAGTGAAAGGCGCAAAGTTTTCCGGATTGCAGGAGGGCTTATTGTTGAGGAACGCATCCTTCCCTCCTTCTTCTTCGCGCGCTTCGTGGCCTTCGTGGTGAAGGATTTGGTTGCGGCCGGAGACTGCTCCGAAATTCCACGTGGTTGAAGTCCATGTTGCGTACCGATACAGTGTAGCACCGACAAAGGAGGTACCCATCGCATGGGCGACGTTCTCATGGCCGCAACCCGGCTCGCCGATATCCCCCGTCCGGAATTCCCGTCGGGGATGTCGGTTCGCAACTATCGCCCCGGCGACGCGGCAACGTGGACGCGGATCCATGAAGACACAGGATTCTACGGCGCGCTCCCACCCGGATTACACGAGCGGGAGTTCGGACGCGACGACACGGCCCTGGCGGAGCGTCAGTTGTTCGTGGTCGATGCCGAGGGCCACGATATCGCCACCGCCACCGCGTGGTTTAATGACTCCGCACACGGCCTTCCCGGCGGGCGCCTGCACTGGGTCGCGGTGGTCCCCGCCGCGCAACGGATGGGCGTCGCCTCTGCCCTCGTAGGGGCGGTGGCCGCCCGCTTCGAAGCCCTCGGCGAGACGGCGGTCTACCTCACCACGGATTCACACAACGCGCGCGCGATCGCGCTGTACGGGCGGCTGGGGTTTCGGTTGGTGGGATGATGATCGGAAGGGGCAAGGCTTACGTTTCGCGTTATTTGGAACGGGTGAAGTTCTGATATTACCGTTCACGGAATACCTGCATGGATTGCCTCGGTCAGACGAAGGATAGCCCAGGCTTACAGCCCTTTTGAAATCTTTGGTTCCTGTACATGGGGCTTCGCCCCATGCTGGTATAGATCTGGCCTTCGGCCCTAAGAAGGAATCCAGTTTTTTCCTAAGCGCCGAAGGCGAGGTCAATACCAGCCTGGTGCGAAGCCCCAGGAAAATGGAACAAAGTTTCGGCCAAGGCTGAAAGCCTGTGCCATTCTTTGCAATGCGTACATAAATCATTGCAATGAAGCAGAACGACATGAATAGGTCCAATATCGGCAACATCAGAACTTCACCCTTTGGAACTCACTGTCGTGTTGCAAAAAGCTCTGAACACAGCGTCAAGTCTTCCGATACTCATCGATGTCATACACCAACACCATCTCGCTGAATACCTGGAGTGATGATCCCAATTGTATCCATGCTTTCGCGTTGGATGAGTTCCCGAAATCCCCTTCACAAAAGAGCAGTTCAAAACTTTCAAGATAGGCCTTTGACGCGATGAGCAAGCGCTGGCACCACAGCTCACTCTTGAAATAGCCCGGCTCAACTTGCGGTACGTAGCGCGGCGATCCCATCTTCTCGATAAGTGCAAATGTAAAATCCCGATCTTTTACCAGAGGATACGGCCAGGCCGCAATAGCCCCATTGACTACGGACAGGTGGGGCCATAGTCCGCCCTCATCCTCCAGGTGGTCGATCCCTGTGCAGAATGCATGGGTAAAAAGGAGCCTTCCGAAAAAGAAACCTCCCAAATTTACCCATTGCTTCCGTGCTTTCTTTGATTCAAAGAACTGGCCCAACCCACCAATCATGTTCGGGGCACAACACAATTTGGCGAGGGTTTGGTGGGTGTCGTCATCGGTCCTATCCCGCAAGAGCCTCTCCACCTTCTCACCCTTTCCCCCGCAGAGTCGGTCGAGCATTCCGTGGGTCCAAATACACAGATGCACACCAAGTTCGCGATGCCAAAGAAATGAATCCAATCCCGATCTGGATTCACTGTAGTTGCCAAGCTGCAAAATATAGTCTACCGACGCCTCAAACCAGTCATCATCCGACCTGTCTGCGTGTAGATTTACTTCGGCCCAGGCGATAGCGAGCTCGCGCAAGACATCGCCGTCTTCCACTCCGGAGATTGAAATGGTCTGAACGCCTTGGCGGAGGCGAAGTCGTTTATCTTCAAAACTCGTTTCACTATAGGACTTCGACGAGAAGATCAGTTTCGCTGCGATGTGACACATCCCGAGATAAGGCCCACGGACCTCATCTTCGACCGTTCTGAAGGCGGTGGAGAAAGCTCGGAGCTCCTGTTTCTTCCAGTTTTCCACGCAATCTCCCGCTCTACCTGTGTACACTTTTCATGCCCCCGTCACCTCACCCACAAGCTCCCCCGCTGCGCCCCGCCGCGTGTGGGTGGCACCCGTGGTGCTCTGAAAGGTTGTCGGCACCTCCTCCAGACTCCAGTCTCCGGACTATTCGCCTACTCCCTCGTCAACACCGGATAGGGCACATCGTAGCCCTTCACCGAGTGCCACAGCACGCGATTGAACAAGCCCTCGTCGGCTTCGTCGATGTCGTCGAGGGGCATTTTCATGGACTGCTTCGCGTAGTGGCGCTGGAGGCCGCGGGTGGCGGAGACGGGCGGGTTCATTTCGTCGAGGGGGATACTATTGGGCTTCACGGTGTAGGGCGCGAGGTCGGGGGACTGGTTGAAGCAATCGGTCATGGGGTTGGCCGCGAGAGTGAGCTGGTTGACCGGGTCGAGGCCGAGGATCAGCTCCATGGTGCGGAGCATGCTGCTCTGGTTGTAGTGGTTGCTGATGACCTGGCCGCGCTTGGTGTAGGGGCTGATGCACAGCGCCACGGTGCGGTGGCCGTCCACATGGTCCAGCCCGGCCTGGGGATCGTCTTCCACGACGAAGATGACCGACTCGGGCCAGTAGGAACTGTGGGTGATGGCGTCCACGATTTGGCCCAGGGCGAGGTCGTTGTCCGCCACGCAGGCGCGGGGCGTGGGCATGTCTTCGCGGGTGCCGGAGGTGTGGTCGTTGGGCAGGAGCATGGTGATGAAGTTGGGCAGGGTGCCCGCCTTCTCGAACTCGGCGAATTCCTTGAGGAAGATCTTCGCGCGATACACGTCCTGCACCTTGCCGGGGAATCCGATGAAATCGGGACAGAGGTATTGCTGCACGCGCGGGATGTGGGCCGAAGCTTCGATCTTGATGGCGTCACCGCCGTTCTTGTATTGCTCATAGATCTGGGCCCAGGTGGCGTCGTTGGGCGTGATCTTCGCCTTCACCATTTCGCCGTAGTTGCGGAAGGTGAGCCCCTTCGCCAATACCTGATCCCAGATGAAGCCGGAGGAGGCGTAGGCCAGGGCGTCGTCGCCGTCGTAGGGATAGCTGCGCGTGAAGCCGCCAAACTGCTTCTCTATGTAGTCGGTGACGTAGCCCTCGGCGACCCACTGGTGGCCGTCGGCGCTGAGCACGCCGTTGCAATAGAAATTGTCCAGGAGGATGAATTCCTCCGCAAGCGCGTGGTGGTTCGGCGTGACTTCGCGCGGGAAATGGCACAGGTTCCGGTCGCCCTTGCCCTGGGGAAGATCGCCGAAGACCTGATCGTAGGTGCGGTTTTCCTTGATGATGTAGAACACGTGCTTGAAGGGCGACACCTCGCCGGGCCGCGTGGGCACGGGCGTCTCGCGCGTGCCGGGGCGCTTGTCGCCGAGCTCAGCTTCGATGAGGGGCAGGCGCATGTTCTCCGCGACGCGAAGGGTATAGTCCGCGAGTTCTTCGCGCCCCGGCACGGGGATGAAGGACACGCTGCCGAGGTGGGAGTGGGAATTCAGGTAGGTGCCGGGGGGAACTTCGCCACCCTGATAGTCTTTCAGGCGCTTGGCCACGACTTCGGACTCTTCATGGCGCGAGCCCACGCCCTTCGTGTTGGCGACATAGAGCTGGTTCGAAGCAGCGTCGAAAGCCACCGCGCCGGGGTACCAGCCGGTAGGGATGAGGCCCTGCACCGCGCCGTCCTTCGTGCTCATGACTGCGATGCAGTTGTTGCCACCGAGGGCCGCGTAGAGCGTCTTGCCATCAGCCGAAACCGCGAGTGCATTGGGCGCACTGCCAAAGGGTAGGGACTTCTTCGGCTTCGCGATCCACGTGTCCGCGACGGCAAGAGATTCCTGCGTAATGGCCGCCGCGTTCAACACGGAGATGGTGTCGCTGTTCGCATTGGCCACATAGAGCTTGCCGCCGTCGGGTGAGAAGGCCATGCCGCTGGGATGCAATCCCACCGCGACGTCAAAACTCGTCCAGCCGCGCGCCTCGTTCATGGGCGTCACGTGGGTATCCATCTCCGCCACCACCTCCGCGTCGGTGCCGTCCTTCACCTTCACCGCGGCGATCTGCTGGAGCTGAATGACGGTGATGCTGCCCGTGTTGGCAATGCCGCGCTCGTCGATGGATACCGGGGTGCCGGAGGAGTCGGAAGTCGGCACACCTTCACCGGGACGGCTCCCGCCCCAGTTGGTGACGAAGGCAAAATCCCGCTCGATCATCACGTCGAAGGGCGCGACGCCCACGGGGATTTCTTCCACGAGCTTCGCGGTGGCAATATCGATCACCCCGATGGTGTTGTTGCGACTGAGACAGACGAAGGCCAGTCCGCGCTTTTCATCGAGGGCGATGCCGCCCGGCGCGCAGTCGCCCTTGCCCCCCGGTCCCGGCAACTCGACTTCCAGATCCCAGGCATAGGCACCGCCCTCCTGCCGCGAGGCGCGGTGGAGGTAGCGCTTCGAGGAGGTAACCCAGAATGAGGTCCCATCGCCATTCCACACGAGGCCGTTGAAGCTGCTGCCATCGCGCGGCAGGGGCATGGTCTGGAGGATGGCCCGCGTGCCCGCGTCGATGAGGATGACATCCGCCTTGCCCTTCACCGCGAGTATGGGCGCGGTGGGGTGGCGCACGATGTTCACCGGACGACCGGGAAAGAGAATCGTCTCGCCCGCGGGATCGATGAGCTGCGTCGTGGGGACCACATAGGTCCCGTCTCCATTCGGCCCGACCACCGCCTGCTCCAGGAAGTCCGTGGGGCTTTCGGAGACGAAATCCTCGCCTTCATCCTCAAGTTCAGGGGTGGTCACGCAACCCGCGACCGATAATGCCAGGAACGGCAACAAATAAATCCAGCGCATGGGACTCTCCTCCGGGATGGGTTTGGGGGAAACTATAGCACAGATCAACGGGACTGTCCCGAACGAATAAATACTCGATCAGCGCAAAGCAACCCTGACCGCAACCAAGCGCCGAACCGGTGGAAACCCGCTCCGCGTTCGGGACCGTCCCGCGCTTTCAGGCGTTGCCAAAGCCAACCCCGGGTGCCACCCTCAAAGGGAGGAGCAAAGCGGGGGAACTTTGTGGGTGAGAAACATTCGAAGCTTCGGGCAATCTTCTGGCTTGTGACCAATCTCGTTCAATTTCATCCAATCAATTGGAATCACGTTCTACGTCGGTAGTCCCATCACCCACAAGCTCCCCCGCTTCGCTCCGCCGCTTGAGGGTGGCACCCGTGGACCACTTTGCAGGCTCAACTGCGTGGGACAGTCCTATCCGACGTCTACTATCCGGCGACCAATCACGTGTGCACTTCGTGGGGCCGCTTGGATTCGCCGTGTGCCTTGCTGGACAGTCCCATCGGTTCACCATTTCACTAATATTGGTGCGATGTATCGCTCGACTTCTTTCATCGGCGCGGCGGTCGCTCTCAGGCCAGCGCGCTGGTAGAGCGGAAAGCCGAGTCCCTCGTCGCGTGGCGAAATGTCCACCAGCGTGTTGCCGCGAAACTTCATGGTGAGCTGCTTCGGCGCTTCATCCGCGACCCAGTTGGGACCGGGGTCGGTGGACTCTTTCCAGAACTCGGTCTGACGCCACTTGAGCGTGTACCGCTCCGTTGTTTCCACGACGGGGAAGGTGATCACGATCTCGTCGCCCGCCTTCAGTCCACCAAAGACCAATCGCCCGCCGATCGCATCGGGCTTCACCGTCGCCGCATTCACCGTGCAGGCCACGGCACCCTCGTCCACCCAGCCAGGCATGCGCAGGGCGACGGTCTTCGCCTGTTTGTTGCGGATGACCACGCGACCTTCGTAGGGCAGGTAGCTGTCGATGTCGAGCCAGGGCGAGGCGCGGTTGAGCAGGAGGTTCACGTGGGCCGTGCCGTCTTTGAAGCGCACGATGGAATCCCACGCGGCGTACATCGCAGGCGTGCAGTTGCCGGTGCAGCAGATGGTGTAGAGAAAAGATAGCTCGGGTATCAGCGTCGGGTGGGTACTGTCGGAAAGGAAGACGCCCACGTTGCGCTCTTCAACGTTGACGTTGCTTTCGTTTACGGGGTCATAGGGCCCCGTCGTCGTGTCGTTCTTCCCCCGGCCCGCGGGCATCGTCGTCACGACGGCGCGCAGCTTCTCCGCATCGGTAATCTGCAATTCCGCCAGGTGATTGCGAATGTAGCCGTCCGCATCGTCCCAGTAGTCGCCGATGCCCAATTCACTCAACTTCAGCGCGAGGTAGGTCATGTCGCCCGTGGTGCAGCCCTCGCCGAAGAGGCCGATGCGCGCGATGCCAAAGGTGCGCATGTATTCATAACCCTCCCGCACGAAGGTCTTCAGCTTCGCATCGTTCGTCGCTTCCGCCTGCCACAGCAGGCCCATGAGCGCCTGGGTGTAGGAGTGATGATGACCTGTGAATTGCGCGTGCTCCGCGTCCACCACCACTTTCGGCGCGGCCTCGGCCCGCCAGAGTTTCGGCTCCATCAGGAAGCTGCCAATCTTGCCCGCGAACGCGGTGTAGGCCGGGTCGCCGCCATGCTCGCTCCAGCGCACGAGGGGACGAATCGCGCAGCCGTGGATAAAGGCCTGAAG
This sequence comes from Candidatus Hydrogenedentales bacterium, assembly GCA_942492815.1. Classification (GTDB taxonomy): domain Bacteria; phylum Hydrogenedentota; class Hydrogenedentia; order Hydrogenedentales; family JAEUWI01; genus JAEUWI01. The sequence continues at coordinate 3,944,848 of OW818658.1, forward strand.
CCAGGTGCCGAAAACGCCCAGGGCCGTTTCGCGCTCGTCTGGCACGTCATCGTAATACCAGGCCTTGCCCTCGGCCTGCTGCGCGATGGTGATGTGCTCCTGGGCCATCTTGTCGATGACGGTCTTCAACTCGGGATTCGGATCGAGTTGCCAGGCCGCCATCAGCGCCAGCATCGCCCGCGACACGGGCGTGGGCGCGGCGGGGTTGATGATCATCCAGTGGGAGGCCAGCATGCCCTCGAAGGTCTTTGCGTCCACCTCGGAATTCTCCAGGCTACCGCACATCAGCCGCGCCATCACCAGACTCTCGGCAATCTTCCCCCAGTTGGGCGGGCCGCCGGGCATGTCGGAGAGGTAGGCCGGGTTACCGTTAAAATAGGTGTGGCCATAGGGCGCATAGCCCGCCTCCACATTGAGGAAGGACGTCAACCCATGCACCGCCAGCCGCCCGCGCTCGGCGAGATCCAGCGTGTCGGGCACGGTGGCGGAATAGCGCTCGCCGGTAGGCAGGAGTTTTTCCGCGCGGATGGGGCCTGGCGCGTCTTCGGCGAATGCGGCGGACAGGGGCAGCACAACTATTAAGCAAAGCTTTCGGGTAAGCGAGCTGGTCATGAACTTTTTCCTTCTGGTATCGCAAGGCGAGGCGTGAACAGTGTGCTTTGCGCAGCATGGGATTTCAAGAGGACGGCTGTCAGCTACTTTAGTGAACCGCCAGAAGCCCCCCCGCCTCGACTTGTGGGCTGGCATTCGTCAGCCAGTTGTTCGGAAATTCCGAACAACTGGCTCGTAGCACGAGGCAGCGCAATCACGTTTCGAAACGGGTAAGCGAGCGCGAATCCAACTGTTCGGAATTTCCGAACAGTTGGTGCAATTTTTGCACATACTGACGCCAGGCCATTTACCTAGCGAAGACAGACTGCGATGAGGCGCGGGATAAGTCCGAAATTGTACCTGCCCCCGAATTCTCCTATACTCACCCAATTGCCAGCCGCCAACTCGGCCGGCCAACACCCCAAGTGGAGAGGAAACCTGATCATGACTTTATCCCGCAGAAGATTCCTGGGCAGCGTGGGCGTGGCCGCCGCCGCGTCGTACATCATCCCGTCCACCGCCATGGGGGCCGACGGCGCGACGGCCCCGAGCAACCGCATCAACATCGGCGTGGTGGGCACGGGCAGCCAGGCCGGCGGCCTGATGGAGAATGCCATCAAGCACGGCAACGTCCGCATCGTGGCTATCTGCGATCTGGACCAGACCCGCCTGGCCGAAGCCAAGACCAAAATCGACGGCTTCTACGGCGACACCGCCTGCGCCACGCACCACGACTACCGGGAACTTCTCGCGCGGCCCGATATCGACGCCGTCATCGTGGCCACGCCGGATCACTGGCACGCTCTGGTCTGCATTGAAGCGGCAAAGCGCGGCAAGGATATCTACTGCGAGAAGCCCCTCACCTGGTCTCTCGGTGAAGGCCGGGCCGTGGTAAAGGCGGTGCAGGACAACAAGCGCATCTTCCAGGTCGGCAGCATGCAACGCTCCAACCCCACCTTCAAGCGGGGCTGCGCGCTGGTGCGCAACGGCTACATCGGCGACGTCAAGCAGATCTACGTCTCGCTCCCCGATTTCGACAAGGCCATGTGGGTCGACCAATGGCCCGCCGCGCCCGCCACGCTGGACTACGAGATGTGGGTCGGCCCCGCGGATTGGGCTCCCTACCACGAGAAACGCAATCACTGGGACTGGCGCTGGTATATGAACTTCGGCGGCGGTCAGATGATGGACTGGATCGGGCACCATGGCGATATCGCCCACATGGCCATGGACTGGGACCACACCGGCCCGAAGCACGTGGAAGGGATCCGCTGGGAGGCCCCGGCGCTGCGCAACAACCTCTACGACGCCCCCGCGCGCTATTGGTTCAACTGCGAATACAAGGGTGGCACGACCCTCACCGTGGCCAATGCGAAGGACATGCCGCCCCAGTGGCCCAGCCCCGGGAGCCTGGGGACACTCTTCGAAGGCACCCGCGGCCGTTGGCTCTGGGTTGACCGCAGCGGCATCAAGGCCAGCGACCCCAAGCTGCTCGAAATGACGCCCGCCAAAGGCGACTTCGCCTTCCGCGAAGAGACGAACCACATGACCGACTGGCTCAACTGTATCGTCAGCCGCGAAGAGACCATCGCCCCGGTCAACGCCGGTCACCGATCCGCCTCCATCGGCCACCTGGGCAAAATCGCCTGCATGCTCGGCGGCTCCTTCAAGTGGGACCCGAAGACGGAGACCATCACCGACAACCCGGCGCTCAACGGCATGCTCACCCGGAAGTATCGCGGGGACTGGAAGCTGGAAGGGTAAGATAGACGCCAAAAGAATGTGGCATAGGCGTCCCGCCTGTGATTTCGCGCCGCCTCCGATGTGCGGAGGCGGCGCGGTTTCCATGGTGCGACCGAATTAGGAAACAGCCTGTTGCCCAATTGCGAAGCAGGCTGCTTCGCAATTGGAAGAATACTGCGAAAAAGCAATGGCGAGGTTCTGCGCCGGTGTGACCGTTCGGGAAATTGTTGCGACACTGTCGCACCCTTCCGGGGCGAGATTCTGAGGGGAGCAAAGGCAACATTGTTTTCGGCCCGAAGGGCCAGCGCAGCTTTCAGCCCAGAGCAACGCCCTGGGAAGCGGAATCAAATGGTAAATCGCCCTGAAAAGGGCAGCGCAGTTGACGTTCAGAAATCCGACGCGCCATCCAGATAATTCCAGTAGGAATGTGGCACAGGCGTCGCCTGTGTTTGAGCCGTGCAAGGGCATCCGCTACAGCACGAAATTGTCTGTTGAACGCTGGGTCATGAAAACACAGCCGGGACGGCTGTGCCACATTCTTTGGACTTCTTTCGAAAGTCCAAGGCTTCAAATCCAGCCGCGATCCATCGCCAGGTTCATTCCAATCATCATGATCGCGAAAAAGACCACTTGCCACACCGGCTCGGCGTTCAGCGTCACCCACTTTCGCACCTTGACCTTGACGCCCTCTGCCTTGGCCAACTCCAGCGCCCACGATTCCAACACCTCCCCGTCTTCCGGGTCCAGCAACGTGAATAGCTTTCCCCCGCGCGCGCGAATGCGAATGTTGCGGCGATGGCCCGACGGCGAACGATCAATGCGAATGTACAGGATGTCCTTCCATGGGATGCGCGAAGACACCCCGTCGTCGACAACATCAAGATGGTCCTCGCGAATATTAACGTTGGCGCCAAAAACTCTGCGCTTGTCGGCACCCTGCATCAGCCAGGACAAGACTGCCCAGACGAGCAAGAATAAGACTGGTCCGTCCCATTCCAGTTCACCTGACCGGACATAGTCGTTGAATAATATCCAACTGGCAAATACCGCGAAGATCATATGCTGTTTCAAGCGATCATAGCGCCACCCGCGCATGGAAGAGGCAAAGGTGATCCCCTCGAATCCTGATATGCTCATGGTCTTCGTGCCTCCTGTTACTCTGAATCTATTGCGCCACTCAACTCAGCGAACGAACCATTCACCTCAACTGAGTCCTGAATATGCGACATCCATCACCGCAGGCCGATCAAGGCGGATACATCATGCCGGCGAGCAATCCACCCAGTATTCCCAGCGTGCAATACAACACCCACGTACCTCGCCGACCGATACTGAGGAACCAGCTCCGACGGATTTGGACATCCACTCCCATTCTCGCCGCTGTTTCCTTCGCCCACGCCTCCAGAGCATCGCCGTGCTCGGGGTCACGCACGCGATAGCAGGCCAGGTAAGGCGCCCGCAAGGTGACGAGTCGATGGTGCCCATCACGGGAGTATTCCACGCAAATTCCCCGCACATCGGAAAGAGGAATATTGCGCGCGCGCATGCACTTCGCCAATTGCACCCGGTCGCCCTCAAATCGAAAGGTCGCATCCCACTCCCAGGTGTTGTACGCATAGCTCAGCCCCAGGATGGGGACCAGAAAGACAATCGTCTGAAAAGCTATTTCGGCCCACGCTTCGCCAGTCGCGGGAACCCCGTGCCGGCAAAAACCGCCAAGGGCTATTGCCACTACAAAGGCCCGCAACTGGGTCCGCTCAAATCGGTGGCCTTCGGGTGACGTCACGAACGTGATGCCTTCGATAGAAATTGGGGTCGGGTTCATTGCGTCTCCCCCATGACCTCGCCGCGTTTGGAACCTCGCAGAGCATACCGTCGCAATTGTCTCTTGTACAAATGCGACCGCACGAAGATCAGGACGGCCGAGCCGAGCAACAGCAACGGCGCGATCAGGGCTGATTCTTGGTTGGTCAGGTCCAACGGCTTCCCACTCTTCAGGCCAAAGTGGAGCATCATCGCCGCAATCATAAGGAGGACCAACAGCGATACCGCTGCATTCTTGGCGTTGGCGGTGACCCCATGGCTCGTCGGGACTGGCGCGCAACCCGGTGCCGTCTCAGTTGTTCGGCGCTCCACATTTTCAAAGGACTTCTCCCGCCAGTCTTGCAAGAGTCGGCACAGGTCAAGCGCGTCCACGTTCGCCGCGTGTCCTGTAGCCGCGCCCAAGGGTAGAATTAGCATTGCCCGTTCCGCCGCAACATTCTCTTCCGTCCAAGCGACGCGAACCGCAAACCGGGGATAGAGGGGCGCGTGCACCGAAACAAAGTCGATGCGCTGAACTCTCGTAACGTCCATAATCGTCTCACAAATACCGTCGTCATAGCGAAGTCTCCCCGGCTCGACGCTCAACATGCCGGCTCCCGTCAAGAATCCCGGTCGCGGCCCCCCGGAACGGGCTTCCATACTGATTCCGACCGGTTTGGATATTGCGCCCGGCTCTTGAGATTTTGAGATGCTCGACTGCACCTTGCGGGCCAAACCACGCAATCCGGCGCAAGTCGCCCGGCGATGATACGCCAGAACCACGGCGGCAAGGAGGGGTGGTGCGCCAAGCAGCAAGCTCCAGAGCGGCACCCAGTTCGGCCCGTGTGCCCCATATTGCCACGCCAGTAGCGGGGGAAATGCCACGAGCATGACCAATCCGAACGACTGCCAAACGACTCCGCGCATTCGGTATGAGCCGACATCAATAACCTCATCGGCCGGCCGATCCGAAGCGGGTCGCGCGTTCCAAGCCGTTACAACTTCCGATCGTATCGTTGCCAACCGTTCCGCGGAAACCCCGGACTCGGCTGCGATGCACCGTGCGCGCGACATCGGAGCTTCTCCGAAAAACAGGGCAAAGTGCTGCCACCCATCGAGCGGCGTATAGTCGGTAAGGGCCTCGCGAAGTATCACCCGGATTTGAGCCTCAGGCTCATTCACGATCCGCAGGACCTCCAGTTCCGCGTCGCGGATCCTGCGCCGGATAGAATGCGCGACGTGCAGCCAACCCACTGCGGCGAAGGCGACCGGCAGTCCAATCCAGAGTGCTACAAAGAGCGGATTGCGAAATATATCGACTAAATCGTTTCCCTTTGCCGCGATGCCCGCCGCCGCAATTCCAAATAGCGCACCGATGATGAGGACTTTGTACAGGGCTATCTGGAATCCCAGCGCAAATTTCGACATGCCGCGCGCCATGACCATCTCCCGGGCGACGACGCAGTCCAGCTCCGCATCTGCCGCATGTTCAACCCGGCGCGCATCCAATGGAACAGACGCTACGAATTGAAGGGCAGTCGAGAAAAAGGAAACCGGTAAGAACAAGGGTAGTGCAAGAACGCTTCGGATAGTATAAACCAACGCCAGCGGCGTCTCAGGGGGGAGCCCGCATCGCTCCGCCAGATTGCGTGCTCGCGCATGAAGAGGGCCGAGATTGACATGCCGGAACACGATTCCAAGTGAACCAAAATAAAGCGGTCCTGCAGCGAGACCCATGATGATGGGAACCAAAATAAAGCCGAGTAAGACGAAAATATGGTCAAGGTCGCGAAGAGCCAGAAATAGGTGTCCCATCAGTGGAATCATCAGGAACGGCGCGATAGCCAGCGGAATCATCCCGAGCCAAAGCCCCTGCATGGTAAGTTCCCGGCGCGACCAATTGGGCTCTGGAAACGCCTGAAATACGGAAAAGAGCGAACGCCTCGTCCATACTATATAGCCGATTCCAAATACCACCGGAACTATAATCGACGATACAAGCCCGAAGCCATACCATGCCTGCGGTACGTACGTAAACCAGGGAATTGGGATGGTGTACCCAAGCGCCAGACTCCAGGCAATGACGAATGCCAACGCCGCTATCTGGTGAACCAGTGCACATCCCAGAATCGCTGAGGGATTGCCTCCGACGGCCTGGGCTAGTGCGCGACGACGGATCCGGCGCAACGCAGTTTCAAACAGCAACACTATCCCGGCCAGGACGGCCAGTGGCAATGCTGCCTGCCAGTAATCCCAACCGTATCGAACAACCCAGGGCTCCGAGAGCGTTTCTACATCGACCGTCGTTTCATAGCGAATCGCGCTGGACATGTCCATGCCCTCAATCGGCCCCACCTGCGTAACCGGCGAGTTGGGCACAAAGATTACTATCTTGAGCGTTTTCACACCGGCCCGTTGGAGCGATTCGCGGAGCAGGCTCAGGTCGATAGCGTCCTCGAAGACGAGCGCACGCTGCCGATTCAATAGGACACTCCCCCCGGCGGCCAGGGAGTCTCCTTCATAATTAACCCTGTGGCGCACCGAAGATGGGGCTACACCGAGCGCGCCCGGCAAGGCCGCAACGATAGCTTCAGGATCCGTCAACTCAGTACGGACTGAGAATCCAAAGTCCTTCTCGCCCGACTCCCGATAGCCAATTCCGAGTTCGGCATCCGGCAATTCCCGCGCCTGCGCCGACGCCGGAGTCGAAGTCGCGAAACAAAGGAGTACGCTGATCAATACGATCCAGTAGTGCATGCTGCTGCTCCTTGCGGGCGGCGGACTCACACCCTGATTGATTGCGCAAGCGGTCACTAGCGCTGAGATACCGTTTCCAGGACCTTAATATTCGATTCTATGGGTGCTATTCCGAAGGGCATCCTGCGCCAGAGAGTTCAACCGCCACAAGAAGAGGCGACCGAAGGCGGCGTTTGCCGCAAGGGTACACACGAGTATAGCGCAGGCGACATAGGGCAGGGTTCCGATTTTGCCGTAGATCGCCTTCTCGAGGACTGCGGAACCCAGAAAGGTAAAGAAAGAGCATCCCGAAATACCCACCAGGAGCAACAATATATTACTGGCGAGCGAGGCAAGTTTGGACACCACGCTCTTGGGTTTTTCACTTGGTTTCTGAATAGTCAGGCGTCCGTTCTTGAATACACCAGGTTTGCAATTCTGGGCAACACAGACGAGCAAGCGCAGGGCTTCGCGATTGAACGACAAGCCTGTGGTACCCGAAAACGGTAGAAAGTTCGAAGCGCGCCAATCTCCCTCCACGTCGTCCCTCCATTCTACGCAGACTTCCATTCGGGGAATCCCGTAGAAGCCAAGGGTTTCAAACGACAAAGACTCAACAGCGTGCCAGGGAACTTCCAAAACCATGACGTTGTCCTGGAAAGCCAGTTCGCTATCTCTAATCTCGACGACGCCGGCGGAAGGGTGCCAGGATTCGTTCCTTGTGCGGGGCCGATGTACTACAAGGAACGCGGGGGTCTTTGGGGCGCTCGCGCTCGGGTGCTCCATCAGGTGTCGGCGCAGCGATCGATACCCCAGGGGAGCTATGAAGTTATCAAGGAGTGCCAAAGGCGCCGCGCAGATCGCGCCGCCCAATAGCGCCATGCACCATAACGGCACGACATCGGTCGGCAGCAATCTGAAAGCCAGTGCTATGATCGCAGGTAGAAGGGCCAGTACCGGGAACGTTACCATCATCGCGAGGATGACTTGAGTAGTCATTGCGTGCGACAGCCCGGCGATGGGGGGACTGACGCTACTCACTGCGCCTGACTCAGTTTGGTGCAGGATTTCCTGACGTATCGCGTCCCAGTCTTCTTCAGCGGAAAGGCCCAGTCGGCGCGCCCGATCATGGGGACATACTACTGTACTCAGCCACCAACACCACGCACGCTCCAGCGGCACAAAGGCCAGCATCTCTTCACGGATGATACCCCGCACTTGCTCCGTCGGCGCGTCGAGCAGGGCCAGCACGGCCTGGTCTTCGCGCAGCACGTACCGCCGTGACGTCCAAGCATAATGCAGCCAGTATAGAAGGCTGCAAAGTGCGCCAACCCCAAAGCACAGGCACAGGAGTGGTACTATCCGAGTCGAGCTGGAAAGACCCCAGAGGTCGTACTCTACCGTATAGAAAAGCGTGCCCAAGACTGCGGCACCACCGAAGAAAAGATGATAGATCCGTATCGCCTGGAGGCGGTCGCTGTGACGGCGACGTTGGCGAATCAGTAACCGCGCGAGGATGGAGTCCAACTCGCGGGGTGCGCACTCGGTCAACAAACGCGCATCCAGATTGCGCGCTGAGGAAAAGTGTAGCGCGTTCGGTGTGAGAAGTCGGGTCAGGTCAAATGCGTTCGCCAAATAGCCCCGCGTGTACCACGCAATGCCGAGCGGTGGCACTTTCCGAAGGCCGATGATCTGTGCGAGTTCCGAGAAGCTTTCCGCGACCGGACCGTGTTCCTCGACCCGGTTCTCTACACCCATAAACCGACTGTTCATGAGTAACGCGGCACCGGGAACGAGCACGAGCAGGGCAATGAAGGCAAGAATCACGCCCGATCCGGGTTCTGGCAGTTGCGCGAACGCGTGCGAGGTCAGCAGGAGCGGTACGCCGAACGCAAACTGAATTCCCGCACCCATGACCGATCCATATATCGCCAGCTCCCGTCGGTTCCAGTTGGCGTAAGGCTCGTTGCGGGTCATCGAATGGAGTCCTCGATGAACCCAGGAGGAGAGGGCCATGCCGGGAACTACTATCAGAACCAGACAGACTGCGGGGCTCCATGAGACTAGGACGGGCCAGGCATAGACAAGAGGAAAAGGTGTAGCCCAAAAGGCCACGTAGATGCTCCAGAGGATGAGGAGGGCGGCAAGCCCCCGCGCCTGGAATTTCACGATAGCATAGGGGCGTCTCCAGGGCTCTCGTTCCGTTGTCGCAATCGCAAGACGCTTAAGCTGTTGCAGTGCGATGAATCCCAGTCCCGCGAGGACTAGGATCCGCAAAATAAGTGCCCAGATGTCCAACGCGCGCCAGCCAAAGCGCACATGGCGGAGCATGCCAAGTTGGTCGGCCTCGATTGAATCGCTGTACGTTACCGTGCCAAAAAGTCCACCGCCAGCGTGCTGATCCAGCCCGGATTGCGGCGAATTCGGCAACCGCACCGTGAGCCGCATCGAAGTGAATCCCGCAGCCACCAGCGGCGCATGAAAGGAGTTTAGATCGAGTTGGTCCGCGAAGACAAGGGCATCATGCTCCGGCACGCGCCCCACGCCGTGGAGGCCGCGATCACTCGACTTTGCTTCGGGGTCCTCACCATCGGTTACCGCCGATTCCTCGATACCTAGCACGCCGGCCACCGCGCCTGCAAAGGCATAGCGGTCCGCCACGGAACTCGGCATGCGAAGGAGTGCCCGCTTCTCTCCCGTGACCTCATAGACCAGATGCAGGACCACGTCGCTCGACTGCGCGACAACGCTGTTGGCAAGCACGACTGCAATGGCAATTGTCAATTGGTGGATGACGCGGCTCATTCGACTCCCTCACTGCTGTGCTGATAGCGTAGCGCGGTGAATGGACCTAACTCAAGCACTCGCGCGTCCCTACCCCCGCGCAATCCCCATCACTTTCATGCGCGAGGCGAGCGTGGTTGGTTTCATGCCCAGCAGTTTGGCGGCGCCGCTTTCGCCGCCGACTTTCCAGTCCGTGGCTTCGAGCGCGCGAAGGAGGTTGTCGCGCTCGAAGGCTTTCATCTCCGCCTCGGTGAGAATGCGCTTCGTCTCGGCGGGCGTGGTGATCGCGGGCATCGTAGCGCTGGCGTGGAGTTCGAATTCGAGGTCGCGGCCCTGGGAGGTGATCACCGCGCGCTCGACGACGTTCTGGAGTTCGCGGATGTTGCCGGGCCAGTCGTAGGCCTGGAGATCCTGGACGTGGCGCTGCTTGAGCGTGGCAGGTGGGAGGCCGAAGCGTTTGCTGGCCGACGCGAGAAAGTGGAGCGCGAGCTCGGGGATGTCCTCGCGCCGTTCACGCAGGGGCGGCACGTGGATGGGGAAGACACTGAGGCGGTAGTAGAGGTCGGGACGGAATCGCGTGGCGGTGCTGTCGTTGACCAGGCTGCGATTGGTCGCGGCGATGACGCGCACGTCGGCGGACTGGGTGCGGTCGTCGCCCACGGGCTCGAACTGGCCCTCCTGAAGCACGCGCAGTAATTTGCTCTGCAGCTCGATGGGGATTTCGCCGACTTCGTCAAGAAAGAGGGTGCCGCCATCGGCCAGGGCGAAGCGACCGGCGCGGTCCCGCGCGGCCCCGGTGAAGGCGCCGCGCACGTGGCCGAAGAATTCGCTCTCGAAGAGCTCTCGCGGTACGGCGGCGCAGTTGACGCGCACGAGGGGACGGCCCGCGCGCGCGCTCTTCTCGTGGATCGCGCGTGCGATGAGTTCCTTGCCCGTGCCCGACTCGCCCTGAATGAGCACGGTGGCATCGGTGCGCGCGACGAGCTCGATCTGTTCCATGAGCCGTCGCAGTGCGCTGCTGGAGCCGACGATCTCGCCGTAGTCCAGGTCGTGGCGCACTTCCTCGCGGAGGTATTCGTTCTCCTGCTCGAGCTTCGCGCGGAGGCGGTCGATCTCCTCGAAGGCGCGCGCATTGGCGATGGCGGCGGCCGCCTGATCGGCAAAGGTGCGGAGGATGGCAAAGCAGTGGTCCTCCATTTCGTCCCTTGAGAACACCCCCAGCACGCCGAGTACCTCACCGCGAAAGAGGAGGGGTTGTCCGGCGAAGCAGCGTATCCCTTCGTCCCGGATCCAGACCTGATTGAAGGTCCACTCGCTGTTTGTCGCGAGATCGTTGAGCATGAGGGCCTGGCCCTGCGCGGCGATGCGTCCGACCTTGCGAATACCGAGGGGAAATCGCTGATAGTCGCCTTGGGTGCGGTCCCATCGGAGGGCGCTATCGGTTTTGCTCGATCCGTCGCTGGCCACGAGGTGAAGGCAGCGCGACTGATCGGGACACTCGGGTCGCATACGGCAGGTCGCGCAGATATCACCCGGCTGGATCAGCCAAATACGGGCAAGGGCTGCATCGGCATCTTTCACCAGCCCTCGGACGAGGTTTGCGAGTACACGCTCGACAGAATGCTCCCCGGAGACGGAGAGAACGATATTTTGGAGGGCCTGTGGTTTCATAACGTCAGAATACACGAAATATCGTATCAATGCAAGCGATTTTTCGTTACAAACGATATTTCGGAGGCTATCTGCAGCAAAGTAAATAACATAAATCCTTTCCGTTAAACCACTTAAGGAGCGCGCTTATTTTGGCACGGGTCTGGCCTTAATGAAGGGCAGATGCCGCGAGCGCGGCTTGAGAACTTCAAAAAATCGAACCAGAGGAGAAACGGAGCCATGACCAAGGGCAAATTTAAGCGTGTACTGGCGATGGCGGTGATGGCGGTGGGCGCGATCCGGGCGGAGGCCGCATCGGAGCCCACGCGTTACCATACGACGGAGGTCGAAGGCCTGAAAATCTTCTACCGTGAGGCGGGTGACCCATCGAAGCCCACGGTACTCCTGCTCCATGGCTTCCCCACGTCGTCCCATATGTTCCGCAACCTGATACCCGCACTATCGGATCGCTACCACGTGGTGGCGCCGGACTATCCGGGCTACGGCAACAGTTCGGCGCCATCGACGACCGAGTTTGAGTACACCTTCGACAACGTGGCACGGGTCATGGGCCGATTCGTGGATTCAATCGGGTTGAAGGCCTACAGCCTCTACCTGATGGACTATGGCGCGCCGGTGGGTTACCGGCTGGCGACGGCCCATCCCGAACGGGTCCAGGCGCTCATCGTCCAGAACGGCAACGCCTATGAAGAAGGTCTGCAGGATTTCTGGATCCCCATAAAGGCCTATTGGAAAGAGCAAAGCCCCGCGAATGCGGATGCACTTCGCGGATTCCTGACGCTGGAGGCGACCCAGTGGCAATACACCCACGGCACCCGGAATCCGGAGGCGATCAGCCCGGACAACTGGAACGTGGACCAGCCGCTGCTGGACCGACCGGGCAACCAGGAGATTCAACTGGCGATGTTCCTCTCCTACGGCAGCAACCCGCCCCTCTACCCCGCGTGGCAGGCCTACCTGCGCGAGCACCAGCCCCCCACGCTGATTGTGTGGGGCAAGAACGACACCATTTTTCCCGAGTCGGGCGCCCAGCCCTATAAGCGTGATTTGAAGAACGTGGAATTTCACCTCCTCGACACGGGGCACTTCGCCCTGGAAGAGGAGGGTGAAACGATAGCCGGACTGATGCGGGACTTTCTCGCCCGGAAGGTGCACTGAAACCGAATACGTCGGTACGACGCATGGGCGGCGGCCGAACAAACCGAAACGAAGAAATGGAGGATTGTACCATGGCACGATTGAACCTGATTGAACGCGAAGCGGCCACCGGCCCGGCAAAGGAACTGCTCGAAGGCGTACAGAAAGCGCTGGGCGTGACGCCGAACCTGATGAAGGTGATGGCCAATGCGCCGAAGGTGCTGAAGAGTTATCTCGATACGAACAGCGCGCTGTCCGGCGGCGAACTCGAAGCACAGAATCGCGAGCGAATCGCCCTCCGCGTTGCGGAACTGAACCGATGCGAATACTGCGTCTCGGCCCACTCGTATCTGGGCACCCATGCGGGCCTTTCCGAAGAAGAAGTGCTCGCGAGCCGGGAGGGATCGTCATCCGATCCGAAGGCGAATGCGGTGCTGGCCCTGGTGACTGCGGTGGTGAAGAAGCAGGGGCGCATCTCCCGCGCCGAGCTGGACGCCGCCCGAAACGACGGCCTCACCGATGGTGAGATCGTCGAGGTAGTGGCGAATGCGGCCCTCAACATCTTGACGAACTATTTGAACAACGTGGCGGGCACGGAGATCGACTTCCCGCGCGTGGAACTCTTCGCCGCCGCGGCGAACTGAGCACGGAAACTGGCGGTCCGACAACGACCACCGAGAAAAGGAGTAACGATTATGGCAACCTTGAAACATCTCGACAACAGTAATTTCGACCTGACGATCAAGAACGCGGGCACGCCGGTACTGGTCGACTTTTACGCCGACTGGTGCGGCCCGTGTAAGGCCCTGGCCCCGACGCTGGAAGCCGTGGCCGAGGAGCAGGCTGGCAACCTCGCGGTGGTGAAAGTCGATATCGACGACAGCCCCGAGTTGGCTACGCGCTTCGACATCCAGAGCATTCCCACGCTGATCGTGTTCGACGGCGGAGAAGCGAAAAAGACGATGAAGGGTCTGTTGCCCAAACGCGCCCTGCTGGATGAACTGGCACCCTTCCTGGCGAAGGCGGTGGTGAGCTAATCGATTGGCCGCAAAAGAACGCATAGAGCGCAAAGAGGGAGACTTCTTTGCGCTTTTGTTGTTTCGTAGCGGGACCGTCCTGAACGCAAGGGCACCCTGGCAACGGGGCTCAGTCACGAATCGGACGGGTAAAATCGGCGCGCCGCAGCCTGCCTGGCGTTCGGGACCGTCCTGCGTTTTTGAAATCGGGGGACGGTCCCGCACGTTGGGGTGTGCCGGGTTCGGGTGTGGGATTCCTGCTCGGAGGGAAGCACTCTTGCGGATCGCGTTGCCCTTACGTGCAGGACGGTCCCCTCGTGGCATGCAATTCAGTCCTTCTTTGCGCTCTATGCGTTCTTTCGCAGCAAAAAATGCGTTACATCCGCATCACTTCCTTCGTCACCTTCTCCGGGTCGAAATTCCTGAGTCGCAGCGAGTTTCCGATGACGTTCAAGGAACTCAGGGCCATGCAGGCTTCGGCGATCATGGGGTGCAATAGTCCCACCATGGCGAGGGGCACGAAGAGCAGGTTGTAGCCGAAGGCCCAGAAGAGGTTTTGGACGATCTTGTTGTAGGTCGCTTTGCCGAGCTGGATCACCGTCACCAGCGCCATGAGATCGCCCTGGATCAGGGTCACGTCGCCCGCTTCGATGGCGATATCCGTGCCCGTGCCGAGGGCGATGCCCACGTCGGCGGCGGCGAGTGCGGCGGCGTCGTTGATGCCGTCGCCCACCATGCCCACGGTGCCGATGGTTTCCTTCTTGAGCTTCTCAATCGCCTTGGCTTTGTCTTGCGGCATCACGTTGGCGATCACCCGCTCGATGCCCACCTGGGCCGCCACCACCTCGGCGGTCGCCTGGTTGTCGCCGGTGATCATGATGCATTTAATGCCCATGCGCTTGAGGATTTTGATGGCGCGGACGGATTCGGGCTTGAGGGTATCGGCGATGCCGATTACGCCGATGGCCTTGCCGCCGCGCGCGACCGCCGCCACGGTCTTGGCTTCGTGTTGCATGCGGTAAAGCGTATGCTCGATGGGTTTGATATCCACGCCCTCTTCGCGCAGGAAGTCCGGCTTGCCCACGAGCACCACGGCACCGTCCACCATGGCCCGCGCGCCCTTGCCGGGCACGGCATCAAAATCGCCTGCGGGCAACAGGTCACAGCGATCCTGCTTGGCTTTTTCCAGGATGGCGTGGGAAAGGGGATGCTCGGAAAAAAGTGAGACCGCCGCCGCCCACGTGAGCAGGGTTTTGCCGTCGGTTCCCTCGATAGCCACGATCTCCGTGACCTTCGGGCGGCCGTGGGTGATGGTGCCGGTCTTATCCAGCGCGAGGATGGTGATCTCTTTGAGACGCTGGATGGCCGCGCCTTCGCGGATGAGGAGTCCGCGTTGTGCGGCGATGCCCGTGCCCACCATAATGGCGGTGGGCGTGGCCAGGCCCATGGCGCAGGGGCACGAGATGACCAATACGGCCACGGCGGAGAAGATGGCCATGCTCAGGTGCGACGCGCCCTCGGCGGGCGACCAGGGCAGCCAGGGCGCGGCCCAGCCGCTCAGGCTTTCCATCATGCCGGGGACGGTCAGCCAGAAGACGGCGGTAAGCAGGGCAACGCCCAGCACGAGGGGCACGAAGATGGTTGTCATCTGATCGGCAAAGCCCTGGATGGCCGGTTTGGAGGCCTGGGCCTCCTGTACGAGCTTCGCCACTTGCGCTAGGAAGGTGTCGCCGCCAATGCGCGTCGCGCGAACTTCCAGCGCGCCCGTGGTGTTGACGGTCGCGCCGATGACCGCGTCGCCCGGCGCTTTGTCCGAGGGGATCGGCTCGCCGGTCGCCATGGATTCGTCCACGGCGCTGCGTCCTTCGGTGACGACGCCATCGGTGGGGATTTTCTCGCCGGGCTTGATGAGGAGGATATCGCCCACGCGCACTTCTTCGATGGGGAGGTCGATCACTTCGCCGTTGCGGCGCACGCGGGCCGTCTTAGCGCCGAGTTCGAGGAGTTTGCGGATGGCTTCGGAAGCTTTGCCGCGTGCGCGCGCTTCGAGGTAACGCCCGGTGAGGTGAAAGGCCATGATCATGGCCGAAACCGCCGCGAAGCTTTCCACCTCCATGCCGAGGAGCTGCATCAGACCCGTGCTCCACGCGGCCAGGGTGCCGATGGCGATGAGGGCGTCCATGTTGGGTGATTTCGCCCACAACGTGCGGAAGCCTTTCTTGAAGGTCTCCGCACCCGCGATGGCGAGTACGGGTGCGGCGAGGAGCAGTTCGAGCCAGGCACCGTTGTGCAGGTGCCAGAGTCCGGTCATGTGGAGGAGCATGAGCACCGCCACGGGGCCTGTGAGGGCCCAGGCGAGAAGAAAGCGTTTCCAAGCCGCGTGCATGTTGTCGAGGGCCACATCGATGACGAAGTCGTCGTTGCCGGGGTCTTTGCGCTTGGCTTCATAGCCGATTGCGGTGACCGCCTGCTCGATGGCTTCGGGCGTGAGTTGCGCGGGGTCGTAGGCGACGACGGCCTCTTCGGTCATGAGATTGACCGTGGCCGAGTTCACGCCATCGAGTGCCGCGAGTCCGGTTTCCACACGGCGCACACAACCGGCGCAGGTCATGCCGGTGACGCGGAAGGTGTCGTGGGCGAGTGGTGGTGTCGTGGGTTCATTCATGGTGGGGCTCCGGAACTGGATCGCCGGAGTCCCTCGGTGCTCTGGCTTTCCATGGTGATTAGAGCTGCCTTATCGGGTTACAGGGACAGCAGCGACAACAGAGACGGCAGAAATCTCTTACTCACTGCTGTCCATGTTGTCGCTGCTGTCCCTGCATGTGGAAATCGCATGCGTACTGAGCGCGACTACTTTCCCAACAAATACAGGTAATGAATATAGGTCTCAATTCCGCGAAAGAAATTCGGCAGGTATTGCTTCTCATTCGGGCCGTGGATACCGTCGTCGGGGAGGGCGAAGCCGAGCATGACCGAGTCGACGCCGAGCTTCTTCTGGAGCAATCCGACGATGGGAACGCTGCCGCCTTCGCGCTTGAACACGGGCGGGCGGCCAAACACGGTCTTGAGGGCATCGCCCGCCGCCGCCATGTAGATGGACTTGCGATCCATGGTCGAGCCGGGGCCCGCGGAGTGCTTGTGAAGGGACCACGAAACATCGGCGGGGAGGTGCTCCGTCAGGAAGGCGCGCAACTGCCCTTCCACGGCTTCGGGATCCTGATCGGCCACCAGTCGTGTGCTTATCTTGGCGTTGGCGCGGGCAGGCAACACGGTCTTCGCGCCCTCGCCCGTGAAGCCGCCCCAGACGCCGTTGACTTCGAGGGTGGGCCGCGCGCCGATGCGCTCGACCGTCGTGTAGCCTTCTTCGCCGAAGCACATCTGCGTACCCGCCATGTCGGTCCAGGCGACGTCGGAGTAGGGCACCTGTTTGAGAAGTTCCCGTTCCTCGTCGTCCAGCGGACGTACCTTCTCATAGAATCCGGGCAGGGTTACGTGGCCCTTTTCGTCGTGCATCGCGGATATCACATCGGCCAGCACGTGGAGGGGATTACGGACCGAGCCGCCGAACATCCCGCTGTGAAGGTCTTTCTTCGCCGTGCGGATTTCCAGCTCGAAATAGGCCAGGCCCCGCAGAGAATACATGATGGCGGGCGTGTCCTTATCGTGTATGCCCGCGTCGCAGTTCAGCACCGCGTCGCAACGCAGGAGATCCTTGTGCTCGTCGATGAAAGCGGGGAGGCTTGGAGATCCGATCTCCTCTTCGCCTTCGAGCAGATATTTGATGTTGACGGGATAGTCGCCCTGGGCGGCGATGCTTTCCATGGCCTTGAGCTGGGCGAAGATTTGCCCCTTCATGTCCGAAGCGCCCCGGGCGTAGATGAAGTCGCCCCGGATTTCGGCACCGAAGGGATCCGACTCCCACTCGTTGAGCGGGTCCACGGGCTGCACGTCGTAGTGGCCATAGACCAGGATCGTCGGCTTGCCAGGGGCCTTGAGCCATTCGCCGTAGATGATGGGGTGGCCGGGGGTGAGCATGATCTCCACCCGCTCCATTTTCAGTTGCTTGAGTTGCTCGGCGAGCCAATGGGCGGCCCGGAGCACATCGGCCTTGTTCTCCTTCAGCGTGGAGATGCTGGGGATGGAAATCAGTTCGCGGTACTCCGCCAGATGGCGGTCTTTATGGGCGCGGGCATGGGCCAGGGCGTTGTCAATCGGGGGCATGCAAAGTCTCCAGAAGGTTTGAAGCGCATAGCATAGCGCAAATTAGTTGATAGTGGATAGTGGATAGTTGATAGCGAAAGAAGAAATACGACGGATACGACCGATTGGACGGATTGAACTGGCCCGCGGGTCAGCCCCCGCTGTCAATTGTCAATTGTCAACTGTCAATTGTCCAACGTTTCCGGTTACAATAGGGAAGTCCGAACCCACTCCCTGATCTGGTGTCTAACTCTGTAGCTGGTGGAGCGAAAGCGCTCGTGGAACTACTCGAAGAAACCCGCAAATCTTCCGACGCGGAACTTGTGGAAGCCTGCCTTAAGGGCGAAGAAAAGGCTTTCGATGAGTTGCTGCGCCGCTACAAGGATCGGGTGTACAACGTGGTCTACCGCTATCTCGGCCATCGCGAGGACAGCCTGGACGCCGCCTTGGAGGTCTTTGTCCGGGCCTATCGGAATCTGGACACCTACCACGGCCATGCCCAGGTCTACACCTGGCTCTACAGTATCGCCGCGAATGTATGCCGAAACCGACTGCGCGACCGGAGCCGGAAGGGCCGGAACATGGGCGTGTCCTATGAGGCGCTGGTGGAGGAATCGCCGGGTGTGGCCCAGCAGGCCACCTCGACGAACGTAAACCCGAGCCACCTGGCCCAGAAGCGCGAGCTGGACGAGGGCCTGCGCCTCTGCCTGGATGGATTGCCGGAGACCTACCGGATGGCCTTTGTGCTCCGCACCTTCGATAATTTGAGTTATACCGATATCGCCGCGTCCTCCGACTGCCCTGAAGGCACCGTGAAATCGCGGCTGAATCAGGCCCGAAAGCTGCTCAAGGAATGTCTCTCGCGTCGCGGATTGTTGTAACGGAAGTCGAAACGGGATTACCCCAAAGTTAAGCACCGACCATGCCTCTGGAATGCGACCACATACGGAATGAATTCTCCGCCCTGCTCGACAATGAGCTGAACCCGGAAGACCGGGAACTGGTGGAGGAACATCTTTCGGACTGCTCCGAGTGCCTGCGGGAACTCCACGGGTATAAGGTCGTTTCCGACGCCTACCGTTATCACCACCCGGTAAAAGCCCCCGAGGATTTCGAAGCGCGCTTCCATGCGGCCATCGCGCCCATCGGGCGCAAGCGCGCCTTTGCCTGGCAGCGCTGGGGCCTGGCCGCCGCCGCTGGCTTCATTCTGGTGGCGGGGCTTACCTTCTGGCAGTCCCGGGCTACCCTGAATCAGTCCGCCACCTCAGAGCTCGCGCTGAGCGCTCCCGCGCCGGAAGCGCCGCCGGCTGCGGACGCGCCACAGTCCGTGATGTTCCAGGCGCCCGCCGAGGGAGCTGCCCCTGAAGTCATGATGAAGGAGAGCGCTGCCGTGTCTGCCGAGGCCGCGCCGACGCCCATGCAGGAAAGTCTGGATGCCTCCGGGACCGGCCCCGCGCTCGATGGGATCGCGTCTACGGCTGCAGTCGAATCAGAAGCTGGTTTGAAGGGTGAAGAGAAGGCCAAAGTGGCTTCAGAACCTGAAACGGGAGGCGGTGGCTTCGGTGGTGGTGGCGGTGGTTTCGGCGGCGGGGCCATGCCCGAGGCCGCATCGGCAGCGGTGCCCGAAGCCGTACCGGTGCCGGAAATGGCGCGGCGCACGGGCAGCGATAGTGTCGCGTTGAAGTCCGCGCCCGCAGAATCGGACCCGCCAGCACTGGGCGTCGCCGATCGCGACAAAGAAGAGCGTGCCACAAGTCGGTCGGACATGCGCAGCCAGACGACTGAATCCGCCCCAGCCGAAGTCGCCGATTCGGCAATGCCGGCGGCCGCTCCGCCCGCTGCCCCCGCGCCCATGAATGTGCTGCGTTGGAACGAACTTGAATTCACTCTGGCCGACGGAACCTGGCGTCAGGCGGGCTATGCCGGGGAAACGTTGACGAAGATCGTCATCCCGTCGCCGGAATGGAACGGCCTGCTGGACCGGCACACCGACCTTAACACGCTTTGCGACAGAGACGAGCCGGTCATCGTCAAGTTGGACGACGTGTGGTACTCGATTGCGAAGGCGCCAGCACCGGAAAGCGCTACGCGCTGATCCCGTTTTCGATCGGGCACTGCCTTATCGCCACGTCACGATGCGTCCGGTCGACGTCCCCCCTGCTGCAACCACCTTGTTGCCACAGCGCACCGACACCGCATGGTCCCACGTGTCCCCTTCCGCCCCCGAGGGTACCGGCCCGATGTTTTCCCAGGTCTGCCCATAGTCCTTCGAAAGATAGAGGTCCTTCTCGCCGGTGTAGGTGGTGTAGATGACCACCCCATCACCCACCTGCACGAAATCATCCGCGGAATCGGGGAAGCGCGCCACCTCCGCCCAGCTCCCGCCATCGTCCGTGCTCCGGAAGAGCCGTCCGTCCTCCCCGCCCTGCAGGGCGATTCCCTTGCCCAGATACTCCGTGGCGTAGAGCGCTTTCTCGCTGAGCTGTCCGCTGTCGCGCCAAGTTTGGCCGTCATCGGTGCTCCGGTAGACGTGGCCCGCCCAACCGTTCACCAGCACACCATCGTTTACTTTTTCAAAACGATAGAGCGCCATGGTGGAAATTGGGCCAAGATCCTGCCAGTTCGCCCCGCCATCCTCGGAGCGGAAGACGTGCCCGCCCGTGGGGTTCGTGTTGCTCACGAGCACCGTGCCGCTGGGCAACACGGTCATGCTGTAGCTGTGGTGAAACTGGGCATGGCGCGGCATGTTCGAAACCTGGCCGAGTGGCCGCCAGCTCACCCCCCAATCCTCCGACTTCCACACATGGGCATCACCCGTGAGCAGATAGGCCACACCGTGACCTGCGGAAGCGAGGCACGTTACGCTCCCGGTGTGCAGTTCCTCCCCAAGGAGGTTCCCCAGATCCGTCCAGGACTCGCCGCAGTCGGTGCTCCGGAAAATATGACCCGGCTTTGGATTCCTGGATCCGGCCACCACAACGCCCTCGCCCAGATCGGCGATGGCATCGATGCGCCCGCCTGGAATGACAGAATCGACTTGCCAGGAACGAGCTTCCGGCGAGGTATTGGCGAGGGTGGCGCAGCCTGCAATCAGTACAAGCACCGCAGGGGAAATCGTTCGGATAAACATTGGCATTTGAGAAACTCCGGCCGGCGATATTCAGGGCCCGTCACAGTTCCTTGCGTTGCCGAGCCTTTCCGCAAAGCATATAATCACGCGGCAGGCGAAACAACTTCTCGGTTTGAACCCTTGGGGGGCAGCGTGCGGCTCTTAGATTCGATTTCGATTCCAAACTTTAGTCGGCTTTCGGAAGAACTTGGCGATGGCCTATCCATCATCGACGCCAGGCTCAATTCCGAGGAGGGGGCTATTATTCAGGAACACGTGGCGGGACTGCTGGCCGTGCCCGCAGGCGTACTTTCGAAACTGCGGGCCCATGGACTCGCCCGCATCCAGATCGGAAAGGGGGGTGTGGCGAGCTTTCCGGGCTTTGAGGAATACCAAGGCATACAGATTCCCACAGCACCGCGTGGGGTGACTTGGGACGAAGCGAGGGGC
This sequence comes from Candidatus Hydrogenedentales bacterium, assembly GCA_942492815.1. Taxonomy (GTDB): domain Bacteria; phylum Hydrogenedentota; class Hydrogenedentia; order Hydrogenedentales; family JAEUWI01; genus JAEUWI01. Next base: position 3,966,088 of record OW818658.1, read on the forward strand.
GCGTACATTTCCAGTCGAAGGGGTATCGTTCTAGGGACGGGGAGACATGGATACAAGGGTACTACGTTGCATGAAGTTGGGCATGCTCTTGGAGACTTGGAGGGATATGATGATTCATTACTACTCCTGGATGAATACACAAAACAGGCAAACAGCAAAATCGGAAGATTGGACACCTACTACCCGGACAACTGCTTGACCCCAACTGGCCGCAAAGAATTCTTTGCAGAATCGGTGGCTCTTGCTATAATGGATCCAAGCAAAGCAGTTGAGTTGTTCAGCCCAGAATACATAGATTTCCTACTTACGATTGTGCTCGCACGATGAACTCGCTTCTTCCAAACGGAAACATACTTGCCGCTTACGGTGCCGGAGACGGCGACATGGTGACGAGTTTGGTTAAAGAAATCCACCCGAGTGACCCAGATTACGAGGCCTACACATTCTTCATGACCTCCGAAGACGAAAAGAGGGCGCTCGCCATTCTCGAAACTTACCGCCGGACACACGCAGAAGCTTCTTAGTTGCGCTTGAATGCTTTCCACATTCGTCCCGCGCAGAAGTAGGAATATTTCGGTGTAGAAAAGTGAGGGCGCGTCTCGCAAGCACACTTCAACGGCGGGGAATTTTGCTTATCCTCGGGCAAAGGCGTACAACGAGATGAACAAGCTACTCCCAAACGGAAACATACAGGCGGTATACGGGGCAGGTGATGAGAACATGATGACCAGTCTGGTCAAAGAAGTACCTCCGAGCGACCCCGAGTACGAGTCCTGTACCATAATCATATCACTGGCCGACGCAGAAAAAGCGCGCTCAATTCTTGCAGAATATCGGCGAGCCCATCCGGTTGCGTCGTAGCTCTTCAAAACCTAGCTCGCCAACCCTAATTCGAGGTGATTCATTCCCTTATTTCTCTTCCTCAGAGGATGTGGTTGTGGCTAGTTTTGTTCTAAATAAGCGACGATAGATCTCGAGCAAATTCAAACCATTATATTTGAATCACTTACGCAAGACTTGAAGGAATCGCCCCTCCATTGGGGTCGCAGTTTTATTCTGAGATTCTCCCGCCGGAATCGATGTCTTCAATAATGCCCGAGATTGAACTTCGGCTATTTGGAACAAACTCGGCCAAAGATTACCCTTTCGCTGAATGTAGAGCCACAGATACGGAGTTAAAAAACACATGAGAACAAATTGCACTGAGATAAAACGACAATGGTGGGCGGCGGTTCTCACCAGCGTCTTTGCAGGCGCGTGTTGGGTCACCGACAAGAAGCTAGAGGAGCAATACTGGAGGTTATACATAGTTCTATTCACAGGCGTACCTGTGTACCATTGGATTAAGTGGTTGAGGATGTCAATTGAATCAAGTCTCTTGGTCTCGCTGGGTCACAAGCCTGCTGACAAAAGCAATGATGAGGGTTGAAATACTGCCAAGGTCGGGACACCGCGTATGTTCAGCATCAGCTGATCTGCAACCCGCTGTTTTACCGGCACTTACAGCGGCGGAAAATTCGGGGTTTGTGTTTGAACGGGGCGACGGGCAATTGTTCTCCCGAGATCCATCACCATTCCCATAAGGAAATTCGCCATGGATCGCCTTTCCGCGCAAGATAAGCGTCAGTCCATTTCCCGCCGCGCCTTCCTCGGTACCGCCGGGGCGGGACTTGGCGCACTCGCGTTGCCGGGCGACGCACAAGCACAAGAGACTCCGCGCAGGCGACCCAACGTCCTCCTGATCATGACCGACGACCAGGGCTACGGCGATCTCTCCTGTCTGGGCAGTCCCCACATCATTACGCCCAATCTGGACGCTCTCCACGCCGAAAGCACGCGCCTGAGCAACTTTCACGTGAGCCCCACCTGCGCCCCGACGCGTGCCGCCCTGCTGACGGGTCGATACAACAACCGCGTGGGCGTGTGGCACACCATCATGGGGCGCTCGATCCTCCGGCGCGGCGAGACGACGATGGCGGATTTTTTTTCGGGTGCGGGGTACAAGACCGGTATTTTCGGCAAGTGGCATCTGGGCGACAACTACCCCTACCGCCCGCAGGAGCGCGGCTTTCAGGAGTGCCTGGTCCATGGCGGTGGCGGCGTGGGACAGGCCCCCGATTTCTGGGGCAATGACTATTTCGACGACACCTATTTTCATAATGGGGTGCCCAAGCCCTTCAAGGGCTACTGCACGGATGTGTGGTTCGAAAACGCATCCCGCTTCATCGAGGCCCACCGCGATGAACCCTTCTTCTGCTACCTCCCCACCAACGCGCCCCATGCGCCCTATCGCGTGGCCCCCGCATACAGCCAGCCCTTCAAGGACAAGGGCCTGTCGGACGATCAGGCCAATTTCCATGGCATGGTCCAGAACATCGACGACAATGTGGGTCGCCTGCTGAAGCGGCTGGATGACCTGCAGATCGCGAGCAACACCATCGTCATCTTCATGACGGACAATGGCACGGCGGCGGGTGATCGCGCGAATATGCGCGATCAGAAAGGCAGCGAATACGAGGGCGGCCACCGCGTGCCCTGCTTCATCCGCTGGCCCGGAGGAAATCTTGCCAAAGGCCGCGACGTGCCCATGGTGTCGGCCCACTTCGACCTGCTCCCCACGCTTATGGATCTCTGCGGTGTTGAAACTGGAGCGGAAAGGGCCTTCGACGGGATCAGCCTCCGCCACTGGCTCGAAGACCCGCAGGCACCGGAACCGGATCGATCGATCATTGTGGATTCCCAACGGATCGAAACCCCGGAGAAGTGGCGCAAGTCCGCCGTGCTGGAGAAAAACTGGCGGCTCGTCAACGGCAAGGAGCTCCACGACGTCCAGACCGATCCGGCGCAACAGGTTGATCGCGCGGCCGAGTTCCCCGAACACGTGGCGCGGCTCCGCAATGACTACGAAGCCTGGTGGTCAGATGTTTCCTCGAGTTTTGACCAGTACTGTCCCATCGTCATCGGCGCGCCGGGTCAGGGTCGGGCTGTGCTCAGCAGCCACGACTGGCACGGTGAGAAACCGGCCTGGAACCAGCCCCAGATTCTCAAGGGCGACCCGGGCAATGGATTCTGGGCCGTCGAGGTGGCCGAGGCGGGCGAGTACCAGTTCGACCTGCGCCGCTGGCCCCCGGAAGCGAGTGCGCCGATCCGGGGCACACTGGAAGGCGGTGCCGCGCTGGCGATCACGGAGGCATCCATTTCCATTGGCGGCAAGCAGGATTCAGCACCCGTCTCGGATGAAGATCATCACATCCGCTTCAAACGGACGCTCGATAGAGGCGAGGCGCACCTCAAGACGTCCTTCTCGTGCGCGGACGGCAAGGAGCGAGGCGCCTACTATGTGGTCGTGGAGCGAATAGCATAGTCAATCTTCGTCACACGGCCCCGCCACTCGCGAGATAGGTTTCGAGCCCCACATACTCCAGCACCACAATGCCAACACATCCAAAAGCAAGCGCGCCCAGCTTCAGCTCCGCCCAGATGTCGTCGACGTACTCTCCCCTCAAGGCCGAGAATATCTCTGGTGTGATCCAGAACTTTATCGCGCCCGCCAATTCATCCAGATCCTCGAAGAGAATCCGATACAGGAGCCAGTACACCGGTAGATTGACTGCCGCGAGCAAGGCGGCGAGTGGCACGTTGAATCCGGTGCCGCTGAGTTCTGGAAGCATGGTTTTCCTCCGTCGGCCCTTCGGGAAAGCAGGCCGATGCTCCTCCACTACCGCTCCACGCCCAACTTTATTCGACCGATTGATTTCGGCTCCGGGCCACCACAAACACCGACACCCCGAAGGGCAGCGAGCAGCACCGCATGCAGGCCCGCTCCAAGGCCAGCAGAGCACCGAGGAGACGATTGATGACTGGGCTCCCTTCCTTCACATCCGATGCGCCCGGCGGCACCCAGCGCCGCAGCAGGCGCACGGCGCAGATCGCGGGGAAGAGGGCGGTGTTCCAGTAGCTCGATTCGATCACATCGAAGCCCGCTTCGCGGAGCAGTCCGTTGATCTGGCCCCGGGTGAAGCGCCGCCCGGTTTGCACGGCCACATCGTGCGACGAGTAGAGCCACTGGTAGGCCGGCACGTTGATCACCACCACACCGCCCGGCGAGAGCACCCGCCGAAGCTCGCTCAACACCCGACCGGGCTCGGCCACGTTCTTGTGATAGAGCACATCCAGCACCAGCGCCACATCCGCAATCGCGGTCGCGATGGGTAGGGAGCTACCATCCCCCCGAACCAGAGGGCCGATACCCCGCGCGCGGCAGAACGTCAACGCGTCGGGGTTGAAATCGAGGGCGGCGATAAGGCGCTTCCCGGTAATACGGGACGCCATACCGCCCGTTCCGCAGCCGATGTCCACGATGGAAGACGCGGTTGGCGCGTGGCGCGCGAGCGCCTGGAGCACGAGGGTGTGGAGCCCGCGATACCACCAGTGGGCGTCTTCAACGGCGCGCATGCACGCGTACTCTTCCGTATTCACGGTTTTGCGCTCCTCCTCGTTCCGTGCTACCATGGCCCCGATGCGGGGCGTATTGTCGCGTCTGCCGGGCACGGAATCAAGGATCTTTGGGCATGAGACATGGACTTGCAGCATGCATGATGCTGATAGTGATTGGAGCTTCCCTTTCGGGCTGCGAGGCCCGCGTGAACCGGGAGCGGGACAACTATGGCTTTCTGGAGCTCCACAAGGCCGCCCGCGAGGGCAACGTCGCGCTGGCCCAGAAGCTCATTCAGGAAGGGGCCAAGGTCAATCTGACCGATATGGACGGCATGACGCCGCTCCACTCCGCCGCCAAGAATAACTTCCTGGACCTCGCCACACTCCTGCTGAAGAACCACGCCGACGCCACGATTCTGACCGAAGAAGGCTGGGACGCCCTTCATCTGGCCGCGTGGCGCGAGCACCCGGATATGGTGAATCTGCTGCTCAGCTTTGGCGCTACGGCCAACCGCAAGACGGATCGGGGCTGGACCGTCGTCCATATGGCCGCGTTCAAGGGCAACATTCCAGTCCTCGACGCCATCAACCGCGACTGGCCCGCCTTTCAGACCACGGAGCGTCCGTCGCTCGATGATTTGGACAACGAAGGCAACGCGCCGATACACCTGGCGCTCAAACAGGGCAAGCTGCCGATGGCCAATTTCCTGGTGACAAAGCGGGCCAAGTTGAACGTTGCCGACAAGAACGGGGACACCCCGCTTCATCTGGCGATTCCGGCAGGCGATGTGGAGCTCGTTCGCCTGATGGTTTCGCAAGGCGCCGACGTGAATGCGCGCAATGGGGCCGGCAAAACGCCCTACACCCTCTGCGCGGAGAACAACAACGCCCCCATGGCCCAGATCATTCTCGCGGCGGGCGGCCTCCAGTAGCCGGCTTCAGATACCGATCCGGTCCACCACTTCGGCCCAGGCCCGATTCACGGGGAAGGGGCCTGGATACTTGACCCATTCCACGTGGCCATCCATGTAGAGGACGTTGGCCCCGCCCGGCAGGTGGTTGAAACCCTTCGGGTTCAGGTCGATGCGATCATAGATGACAGCCACGCTGGTCTGAGAGATATCTGCGGCCGAGGGGTTGTTGATGTCCGTGATCTGGAAACGCTCAATACCCTCCCGGATTCGGAATACCTGATGCGTCTCTCCGAAATCATCGGTGAAGGACCAGGGGCTCTTCAAGCGCTCCGGACTCGGATCATCCAGGACTTCCACAAAGCCGTTCAGGAAAGGCTCACTCACGTCGCGGGTGCCCTCTTCCTCGATCCACTTGGTCTTGAAGATGAAGCCCGTGTAAAAGTAGGAAAGCTGGTCAAAGAGACAGGGGTTGGCCGAGCCGCCCTCCTTGGTGCCGCCGGGGCCATCCGGACGATTCCACCGGCCCGATCGCTCTTCTTGAATGGCGTTGAAACCCGAGGGGCAAACAAGCACGCGGGCGTCGGCGAGATACTCGGGATAGATCGCCTTCCCCTCGAACATCATGGTACGCGTATTTTTTACGTCGCAATTGGGGCCGACATAGCTGTGCACGGGAGGGAAGTCGCCATTGCTCTCACTGGCGTACATTTTGAAGGCCAGCCCCATCTGACGGATGTTGTTGGAACAACTCGCGCGGCGGGCGGCTTCACGGGCGCGGGCCAAGCCCGGCAGCAGCATGGCAGCCAAAATGCTGATGATAGCCACCACCACCAGCAATTCGATCAAGGTGAAACCAGCACGACGACGCATGATACGAATCTCCCGGCACCGGGTGCCTACTCTATATCTCACTGCGTCCTAGGATAGCATCAAAACCCTAATAACGCAACTGCAATTCTTGCGATTCTACGGAAAAAAGCGCCGGATACCCGCAACCACCTCGTCGACGGCGGACGGCTCCATTTCGGGATAGAGCGGCAGGGAAAGTACCGTCGCACAACTCTGCTCCGCCACGGGAAAAGCGCCCAGGCCATATCCCAGGTAGCCATAGGCCGGTTGCAGGTGCACCGGGATGGGATAGTGCATCAGGGTCTGCACCCCCTGCTCCTTCAGGAAGGCCTGGAGTTCGTCGCGCCGCTCACAACGCACCGGATAGAGGTGGTGATTTGACTCCGCCCAGGCGGCCTGCGGGGGCAGCGGGACGGGAAGGCCTGCCAGCCCCTCGGCGTAGCGCGTGGCCAGTGAACGCCGCTGCTCGTTCCAAGCGGCCACGTGGGGTAGCTTGACCCGCAGGATGGCTGCCTGAATTTCATCGAGACGACTGTTAAAGCCCGGGACCATGTGATGGTAACGGGTTTCCTCACCGTAGTTCCGAAGCTTGCGCAACGCGGCATCCAAGGATGGGTCGTCGGTCGTGACCGCCCCGGCATCGCCGTAGGCCCCGAGATTCTTCGAAGGATAGAAACTGAAGGCGGCCAAGTGCCCCAGGGTACCGCAGGGACGTCCCTTGTACAGTGCGCCGTGGGCCTGGGCGCAATCCTCCACAACCGACAAGTCGTGCTCCGCCGCAAAGGCCATGATCGGATCCATATCGCAGGGGTGGCCATAGAGATGTACCGGAACGATGGCGCGGGTACGGTCGGTGAACGCGGCCCCCAACTTCTCTGGATCAAGGGTGAGCGTTTCCGAATGGGCATCGACCAGCACAGGCGTCGCGCCGCTTGCCCCGATGCCGGCGATGGTGGGCACGCAGGTATTGGCCACCGTGATGACTTCATCACCATGGCCTACACCGACCGCACGGAGGGCCAGATGAATGGCCTCGGTGCCGGATCCGACACCGACAGCATGGCGGGTCCCCACCCACGCGGCAAATTCCGCCTCAAAACCGGCGCATTCCTCGCCCAGCACATACCACGAGCGATTCAGCACCCGGTCGATGGCTTCGCGCACCTCCGCTTCAATCGCGCGAAACTGGGATTGAAGCTCCACGAAGGGGACCACGTTCAGCCGTCCTTTCCCAGTAGTACCATCCGCACCCAGAGTCCGGTCAGATTGCGGGCCACGCGAAAGATGCGGGAAAAATTGAAGAACTGAGACTTGCCGTGGTGCCGGTCATAGTGGTGCACGGGCACCTCCGTCACGCGGCAGCCCGCCCGCTGGATCTTCGTCATCATCTCGGCGCAGATCACGCCGCTGTCACTCTTCAACTCCACCTTGTCGAAAACGCTGCGTCGGATCAGGCGGAAGTCGCAATCCACATCACGAATCTTAAGCCCGAAGGCCGTCTTGACGAGGTGGTGATAGATGCGGCCGATGATGATCCGGTGGAGCGGATCGTGGCGCGTGATCTTGTAGCCTTGGACCACATCAATATCGTCCGAGATCTTCTCCACAAGCCGATCCAGCTCTCGCACGTCGTATTGCGCGTCACCGTCGGTGTAGAAGATCCACTCCTTCGTGGCGGAGGCGAAGCCGCTGCGGAGCGCACCTCCATAACCCCGGTTGGCTTCGTGGCGCTTCACGTGCACTTGGGGAAAGTGCCGCTCGATCTCTTCCAGCAGGTCCAGCGTGTGATCGCCGCTGCCGTCATCGATGAGGGTGATGTCGTAGTCCAGACCGAGGCGCTCCGCCGTGCGGATGGTCAGCATGACCATGCTTCCCATGGTGCCCCAGTCGTTGTAACAGGGATAGAAGATAGAAACGCTTGCCATGTTCACTCCGTCGTTTTCGGAGTAGACAGTAGCACAAAATTGCCCGCGGGTTGCACCCCGCAGCCCGGGGGCAGGGCCGCCCGCAGGGAAGGCGTGTCCCGCGTAATGACCGTATCGAATTGCGCCAGCAATACAAGCGGATCCTGCCCCGTCTCGACCACGCGGTCGCCGAAGAAATTCAGCAGACCCGGCAGTCGATCCACGTCAGTGCCGATGCGGGCGGACGGCGGCAGCGCCATCACCGCGTCGATCAGCGCATGTTCGGGCACCATTTCCTGGTTGGAAGTTATCTCCCTGGCCTGAAAGAGGGTCCAATCCATTCCCGGCCACGCCAGCATGACCACCACCACCAGGGCGACCGCGCGTTTCAACCGGGGCAGCGCAGGAGTCGCCACCTGCTCCAGCGCATGGACCAGCCACGGGGCCGCGAAGATGGCCAGAATGGCGTAGGCATTCCACAGGTAGCGATGGAGATGGCCGGGCGTGAAGAAAAACCACCAGTAGAGCAGGAAGATCGCATAGAGGTAGAGCGCGATAGCGGGCGGGTCATGACGTTGACGAAAGAGAACCGGTACGCTGGTCATCAGCACCCCGAGCCACGCGAGGTGCGCCATGGGGTGGGGCAGGATGGCGTGCTCGAAGGCCCCGGCGAAACTGGAAACGCCAAAGAGCAGGTAGTGCTGGTAGATGGCGAGCACACCGCCCGTTTCGGCAGCGCCGGTGCCGTGAAGCCCTTGAAACACGCTCCAGCAGCCCAGCACCAGCACGCCGCCGATCACGGGAAACACCACCTGCCGCCAGCCGATGCAGCGGTGGGTAACGCGGTCGTACACCCAGGCCCCGAGGAAACTGAAGGCGACTAGAATGATGATGGTCTTGGCCAGAATCGCGCAGCCCACGAGAACCCCGGCGAGGAGACCCCACAGCGACGCGCTTGAAGCGTGTCCCCCAGCCACACACCCAATCGCGGAACCCTCCAGCCGATCTGCCGGCACCCTCCCACTCTGCAACGCCCTACGCCACGCCAGCAAACCCAGCAACAAGAAAAAGTATGCAGGCACCTCCCCGTAGAGTGTGCGCCCGAGATAGATCGAAGAATAGGTCCCCAGCAAGAGCACCACGGATGCCAGCGCGGACTGCGGGCCGAAGAGTCCCCGGGTGAAGCCCCAGGTCGCGAGGCACAGCCCGGCGAAAAATGCCACCATGACGCCCCGTGCGACGGCCAGGCTCGTGCCGAAAATCTTAAACGCCATCGCAATCGGACCCAGCACCACGGGGCCCACGGAATCGAAGGAATCAAAGTATTTAAAGCCCGAATCAGGATGACCGGAAGCATAGGCACCGTGATCGGACAGATTACGCGCTACAATCAGATGGTGTACTTCGTCCGGCGCGGCAAATGGATAATCACCGAGTCGAGTGGCCAGCAGGAGCACGACAAACACAATCAAGGTCGACAACATCGCCGCTGCGCCACGGGTAAACGTCCGCTGCGGCACGCAAACCGGGCAACTCCGCTCGACGCCGCGCAACCGCACAAGGAGTGCTCCCGCGATCAGCGCGAGAACAGAAAAGAGTCCCGCGCGCAGCCAGAGTCCGCCGGGCGCATCGATAAAGTCGAGTTCGGGGTGGGCGCGGGTGTAGGCCACCAGCACCAGCGACGCCACCGCCGTGAATGACGCGCACACCAGCGCAATCACCGCGACAGCCCGCAGAACATCCCCCCGGGCGCAACGAAGCAGCGCGAGTGGTCCGCGGACTTCGGTGTTGTCGCATTGTTGTGTCACTTGGGCAGGTCCTGATGTTCGTCGGAGTATAGCAGCGCGCCATGCAGTGGTGACAGTGCGCGAAGCCGTATGGGTCTTATGGGTCTTATGGGTCTTATGGGTCTTATGGGTCTTATGGGACTTATGGGACTTATGGGTTGCGTGGAATGCAGAAAGAACATTGGCCCCATACGACCCAAGGTCACCGAATGGGCACGCCACCCGACGGACGCACCACGGAAAAGCCCACGGTACTCGTTGCGCCCTCGAGCGACACGCAGGTCGCACGATGTTCGCCCAAGGCGAGCTGCCAGTAAACCGGCTTGTCCGGCCCCGATTGGCCCAGGTACTGATCGTCCATATACCAGTGGAGGGCTACCGTCTCCCCCAGTGAAGAGGTGAGCCGCAGTTGGTCCCCGCCGGCCACGCCGCTGAGCACATACTCGGCGCTTTGCGCGGGAACGGTGATGGCGAGACTCCGCGCTTCGAGGTTGGCGAGATCGGCCCTGGCCGCGGACAGCGCGGCGAGGTCCCAGCGGGTCGCGTCGGCGGGTTGGGCCGCCGCCACCGTGATGCCCGCCTGCGATGCGGGGTGGAGCGTGCAGCGCCGGTGCAGCCAGATCGATGCGGGCAACAGCACGCTCGCCGTCTCGGGACAATGCTCCGCCGCGGGCAAACCCGAGCGCGTGCAGACGGTGATCGAAGCATCGGAGGGCTCAGCGCCGGGCCACGCGGGTGTGGATTTTGGTGGAAGACTGCGGAAGACCTTCTCCGCCAAGGGAAGGGCAGCCCGCGCGCCGATGAGCTGACGCGACTCCTGCCCCGAATTGTTCCCGAGCCACACGGCTACAAGATAGTGACGGTTGAAGGCAAAGGTCCAGGCATCGTGGTAGCCCGTGGAGGTGCCCGTTTTCCAGCACACGGGGTTGAGGTTGCCGCTGGTGCGCGTCAGGCCCGGCGCAACCTCGCTGGGGAAGGGCTGAGCCAGCATGTCGTAGAGCATGCGACAAACCTCTTGAGAAAAGACCGGCCCGCCGCTGGCCGCCGCTGCGCCATCGCGCCACCGCAATTCATTCTGCTCGCCGAGACTGGCCAGCGACAGATAGAGCCGCGCGAGCTCTTCCAGCCGCACCTCGCAATTGCCGATAGCCAGGCCAAGGCCGTAGTCGTCGGCATCACGGGTGATCGTGCCCAGGCCCGTCCCCTGAAGATAGGATAGAAAGCCCGGCACGCCCACGCGCCCAAGCAGCGCCACCGCCGGCACGTTCAGCGAATAGCGCAGCGCCTCCGTCGCCGTCACCACGCCGTTGAAGGAGCCGTCGAAATTGCCGGGATTGTAGCCGCCATAGTCCGCCACATCGTCGAGCAGCACCTCGCTCGGATAGAGTTGCTGCTGCGATATCGCCCAGCCATAGAGGAAGGGCTTCAACGTCGAGCCCGGTGACCGGGGCGAACGGCACGCGTCCACGTGCCCCCCGCCCGGCGTGTTGTCGAAGCTTGCCGAGCCCACCCGCGCCAGGATGTTGCCCGTCTGCACATCCGCCACCAGCAGGGCGCCATTGGTGATGGTTCCGTTGAACTGCTTCAGGTGGTGGGGCAAATCCCTTTCGAGCCGCGACTGCAAGGTGGCGTCCAGGGTGAGTCGAATAGATTCGCCCCGGTCAAGCTCCGCCGACAAAGGCACGGCCAGGTGAGGCGCGAGGCGTGGGAAGTCGTGCCACTCGGCACTGACGGGCGTGGCGAGGGCCCAGTCTCGCTTCTCCACGTCGATAAAGCCATCATCGTGCATGCGCCGGAGCACATAGTCGCGCCGCAGCTTCGCGCGCTCCGGGTGCTCCAACGGGTTTAAGCGACTCGGCGCCTTCGGCAGGCCCGCGAGCAACGCGGCCTCCGGCAGGTTCAGCGTCTGGGCCGACTTCCCAAAATAGCGCCAGGATGCGGCTTCCACCCCAACGAGATTCATCCCATAGGGCGCGCGACTCAGGTAGGCGCTGAGGATCTCTTCCTTTGGGAGCGACTTCTCCAGCCGCAGCGCGCCGATGGCCTGGCCGATCTTGCCTGATATCGATCGGCTGTCATGTCCTCCAAGCTTCACCACCTGCATGGTCAACGTCGACGCCCCGGACGCCACGCCCAACTCCGTCACATTCTGCACCACCGCCCGCAACACCGCCACCGGGTCCACCCCGCGATGCCGCCAGAAACGCTGATCCTCCGCCGACTGCGTTGCCTGAAGCAGAAAGGGACTCAATTCCCCATAGGCGCGCGGCAACGACCACGTCTCCTCGCGACTCAAGGAAACCAGAAGCCGCTCGCCATGGCGATCCAGAATCTGCCCGGAATCAACCGTGCGCGTGTAGGGCGCGGGATCCAGCGGCGGCAGAAGATACCAGCCCAGCCATCCACCCAACACCAGCGCAATGGCAAGGACCACGGAGGTCGCCAGCAGGCGTTTGGGCTTAAGGATGGGTCGCAGGGAGAATTTCATGGACTCGGACTCGGGAAAAAGTGGCGAAATGCATTGTACCATCAGGTGAACTCGGCTGTGTCACCTTAAGCCAAATCGTTCGTCAAATTTCTCACTTTTCTCCGCAGAATCTCCCATCATCCTTGCAAATTATCCACGGCGTGGATAATTTGCAAGGATCGATGGCGGATTGGGTGCGAGCAAGGATTGACGCACTTTATTCCAATCCACCCGCACCAATTTCCTGAGCAACTTCTTTAACTGGAAGCGGAAACACGAATTGATGGTACCGCCGGGTCACTACCCTGGAGCTAACAACGAAAGCAAAAAGCAGCCATCCATCAAATACAAGAGAACCGAGTTCTCCCGCCGGGAGTACCCCATTGGACTTCAAGATCATGTGCGCACTGGAATTCAACAGAACCACGGTTACGACAGCCGCGACAATTCCCCCACATCCAGGAAGCTCCCTGTAGCGCCGCGCACGCAGGTCCTCGATATCAATCTCGGGCCACCATGACTTGATGATCTCTTCACCACGGGACAAGTCGTGAACGTCGCCCGCTGGTGCCCCTGGTAATTCGTATACAGTACCGTCTCGCAGAAGAAGACGCTCACCACCTGGCATAAATCCTACACACTCTTGCCTGCACACGAACTTGACCGGCTGGAATGGTATTTTGATGGCAAGCGTGTTCTGCGTCTGAAAATAGGTTGCACAACGCTCCTTACGCACCCACATCTTCCACTGGATCCGTGTCAGATACGGAAGGAAAAGGAGCACAGCGACAAAGAAGGGGATAAACGATATGAACCCCCAGAAGTAACTGGAATCGCTCCCGTAGACTTTCCAAGCCCAGATTAGCAGCGGGGATACAATAATCAGCGGCGACACAATACCCCACACGGTGTCGATGATAATCACATTTCGTGTAAAGACCGGCCTGTAGACTTTCATTGCTCGCTGCCCTCGTTACAGCAGTGTACCCCATTTGCCCCGTAGCTATTCAATGGCTTCAAGCAACAAACACGCGATCGGCGTAGGGACTGACGCGCGCAGGCCCGCTCAAATGGGCGGCGTCCTCCTCGAAACTTAAACCAACACTACACTATGTAACGGTCTTTCCAAAGCGCGTGGCTGTCCCGTCGTGAGGGAGGCAATCGAGGGCTTTCAACGCCCACGCGATCCGCGACACTGACCCTTGATAGGGACGTCGTGTTAGTTCGCGTGCGCCCGGGCCACGACGGGACAGCCACGGACATTGACGTTAACTTCGCTCGGGTAGTGTCTCTTTCGATCCAAAGTCGCTGCGGCCACCGTAGGGCACTTGTCCGCGTCAGTCCCTACGCGCCAAACCTCCTCGCTTTTTCGAGGAAGCCCGGATCTGAACCCCAAGGCTTGCCACGCTGGGTGTGTCGGCGAATATCCCGCACGAGGTCCGTGTCCTCTCGCTTCCCGCCCAATGCCTCGACCCATCCCTCCACTGTAAACTGGCCAAACCACCGCGTCAGATCGAGAAGTCGATCGCCCCGCAAACCTGCATGGGCTTGCGCACTGGACCAGGGATACAACCAGGGCTCGGCTGAAATTCCCGCGCGAACTGGGTTGAGCTCTACGTAGGCCAGCGCTTTCATCGTATGCAATTCGTCCATCGGGCACGAGAAAAACCGGCTCTGCCACAAGTGCCCGCTGCGCGAATACTTATCTTGAAAATAGGCGGTGTACTGCTGGTGCGTTCGGCCGATGGTGTCGGCAAGGGACGATTCGAAGCCAGGTACCGCCACCACGTGCACGTGATTCTTCATGAGGCAGTAGGCGATCACCCGAAGGGAGAATTCGTCGCCGAAGAGCCGCAGCAACTCCAGATACTTTCGATGATCTTCGTCATCGAAAAAGACCACCTGTCGGTCGTTGCCCCGCTGCGTGATGTGGTGTGCCGCCCCGGGAATAACAATTCGTGCTGTTCTGGGCATAACGCCACAATAGCGTAAAGGTTGTATAGTGTCAAGAGGGAGGTCACAGGGACTGACGCGCGCAGGCTCATTCCATCCAAGCGGCTGACACCACGGACAATGAAGAGACACGACACATGAGGCAGGCCCGTCAATGCGCGTGGCTGTCCCGTCGTGAGGGAGGTGATCGAGGGCTTTCAACGCCCACGCAATCCACGACACTGACCCGCGATACGGGCGTCGTGTTTGCACCGCGTACGCCTCGGCCACGACGGGACAGCCACGGACTTTGTAGTCAACTTCGCTCGGGTGCGGTTGACTCCAATCTGAAGTCGCTGTCGCTACCGCAGGGAACGTGTCCGCGTCAGTCCCTACAGCGCCGGCAACAGCACCTTCTGCACGGCCAGGTTCATCAGCGGTTCGACGTGCTTGTCCACCCAGAGCCAGTTGTGATGTTCGTTGAAGAGGTCTTCGGTCGCGGCGGCGGAGGGGATGTAGCCGGGGGCGCTTTCGCCGTAGCCCGCGATCATGACGGACACGTCGGGGCGCATGCCCTGGGCCGTGATCTGGTATTGCACGAAGGACTCAGCGGGCATGAGCAGGAAGACTGCCTCGCCGAAATCGACCGCGCACACGTCGATGGGAATACCGGCCTGGCAGCGCTTCAACCAGCTCAGGCCCATGGCGGCGAGGTTGCGGTCGAAGGTTTTCTGGGTAGTGTCGCGCAGGGTCGCGTAGAGTTCTTCCTCGGTGTAGCCCTTGTCGCTGCGCGGCGGGAGGAAGAGGGGTGTGGTGCGGAAGTCGGCTTTTTCGAGTGCGAACTTTTCCGTGTCTTCAAAGGCGGCTTTCATGCCGTTGTAGAGCTTCTTCGCAAGCACAGGGCGATTCTCCGGCTTGCCGTCGTTAAACTTGCCCGCGGTCACGTCGCCACTGCATCCCGAGAAGTACATCTGCTGCACGCCGGGCATGTCTTTCTCGCGCATGGCGCGGGCCATGCCGGGGAAGTCCGCCGTAACGCTGCCCTTCCCGTAGTGGCTCATGGGGTGCACCGCGTAGCTGCTCAGCACGGCCACGGGGGTGTCGCCATTCCAGAAACTCAGGCTTCGAAGCCAGGGATCCACCAGATCAATGGGCAGCGCGCCAATTTCAGCCGGGCTGGAGCTGTTGCGGCCGAAGTCGATGACGCCGTCCGGGTGCACGAGGCGACGGTTGGAGGTGATCTCCATCACCTGGGCCACGCCCATGCCGTAGTGCGTGACGGGCTGCGCCGAGGGCAGGGCATCGCGCAGGGCCTGGGCCGTGCGCTGCACCGCCTCTTCATGGAAGTCGGCAAAGCAGAGGGACTTTTCCAGGCCCACTTCATCGAGCAACTTCTGCGCGGTGAGATCGGCCACGGGGGTATCGTGCTGATGAATCGCCGCCAGCAGCACGTGTTGCGGCGTGGTGCCCGCGGCCTCCGCGATTACATCGCGCCAGCGGTTGTAGGCGTCGTTGCGGATTTCGCACCAGTCGATGGATAGGAACACCACGGGTTTCTCGCCGCCGATGAGAACGATGCCCTTGGCAAAGAGCGGATCGACGATCTCTTTGGCAGGTTCAATGCCGCCGGCCATTCCGGGGTGACCCAGAGGCGAGGTGACGTCGGCGGTGAATGCTGCGAGGGTGAACTCGGCCTGGGCGCTGTGGGCCAGCAGTGCGACGGCCGCGAGTAAGAGGAGGAAGGCTTTCTTCATTAGAGGATCTCCGTGTGTGGGACAGGGTGGAGTTGTGTGGAGTGTTTGGACAGAGTGGACGGTGTGGACTTAGTGGACTGATTAAAGGTCTGCACTGAGTAGATGTCGAGGTCCACTTCGTCCACTAAGTCCACCTTGTCCATTCGCCGCAGTGAATCCATTCTCCATGGTCACTCAGCCGACACCACTTTCAGCGTCACATTCTCCAGCTTGTCCCCAAAGGCCTTAATCGCGCCGTGGGGACTGTGCACCGTGATCTGCCCGCTGATGTCGTAGAATCCGTTGTTGCTCTGATCTTCGTAAAACTGCACCGCTGGCCTGGGAGCCCAATCGTACACTTCGCAATCTTCAAAATACACGCCGCCATTGCGCCCCACGAGGCTGGGGCGGCGTGCGTAGATCAGCACGGGCACGCGGGGTCCGCCGTATTCGCGGAAGGCCGACACCCACGGATTCGCCCAGGTGCAGCGGATGAAGCGCACGTCCACGCTGTTCGCGGACACGTCATACACCTTGGCGCCTTCTTTGCCCGTGTTCTCCGTGGTGCAATCCACAAACTCAATGGTTCCCTGGGGCCCGTTGTCATTGCAGGTGCCCACAGACATGCCGGCCCAGCCGGTCTGGTCCATATCCTTGAAATCGGCCAGAGTCATGCCCGGCTTGCCCATGCGGGACACGCAATTCTCGAAGCGAATGCTCACCTGCTCGCTGGTGATGTCCATGGGATTGAGATAGACGAGAATCTGGTGTCCGGCGTTGTTCTCAAAGGTGCAATTGCGCACCACACAGTTGACGAAGCGCTGGTCCGCGCTGTCGGGCTCGAAGTCGATGCCCGCTTCCGGGGGCGTGCCCCCGGTATTGGAAAAGGTGCTGTTTTCGATCAACAGATTCTGCGCGCTGATGATGCTGATGCCCTGGCGGTGATGATCATCGCATACCACATTGCGAATGGTGATGTCCTCCCCCCAGCGCCGGTCGCCGCCACCGTCCACGTAGATTCCGTCGCCCCCGGAGGATTCCACGCGCACGCCTTCGATCAGCACATTCTTGCAGCCCATGAGGCGGATGCCCATGCGCCATTCCGCCTTGGTATAGGGCGGATTCTGGTAGTCCTTCTTCCACATCCGCAGGGTCGCGCCGTAGCCGCTGATGATTAGATTCTCGGCGTCATTGGCCGACAGGAGGGAGTCGCCTCCCCCCTGAAACTCGCCGCGCTTCGCCAGCAGCAGCACCCCGGGCTCCAGAAGGAGCTCGAGGTCGCTGCGCAGCGTAAGGGGACTGACAATCCAGGGTTTGCCCACGAAGGGCACAATTACTTTCTTTGCCCCGGAATCGATCGCGCCCTGGATGGCCGCGGTCGAGTCCGGTTCATTAAAACCCCACCAGCCGGCGTTGGCTACCTCCTTCGCGCCATTGGCGACGGCGGCAACCCGCTCGGGGCTCGCGGCATTGCGCGATTGCTTGCCCACGTCCCCCAGTGGCAACAGGTCCAACTTGCGCACGAAAAGTTCCGCGCCTTCCGACTGAATCTGGATCTGGCCGCTTTTCGGGTTCGCATCGATGGAGGCGTTCACCCGAATGCCATTGAGGAAGGTGTCGATCTTCCCGCCGTCCACCGTCACTTCCAGCGTGTTCCATTCGCCCACGGGCTTTTCCACGTCATGCTCGCCGCGGAAGCCGAGGGTATCTGTCCAATCGGGCGAACGGCCCCACCAGTTGATGCGCCCGCTGTTCACCGTGACCGGCTTGCCCTTTTCTTTGAAGACATGGCTGCTGCCCTGCTTCTCCTCCGCCACATTGGCCGTCAGGTTAAAGGTGTCGGTGCCATCACCCACGACAATGAAGTCGCCCGTGCCGCCCTCGATCAACTGAACCTCGATGGAGTGTTTCCAGATGCCACTGTAGCCGCCATCCTCCCCCACGGAGTGAACAAGCAGCCCGCTGTCGCGCGTGGCTTTCTCCCGGTCGCCCCAGGTCTTCTGGCCCCATTTGAATTCCATCACGATCTTGTAGCGATCGAAGGATTCATGACTGGTGATGCAGCCGTAGTCCTGCCCGGAGATGTGGATCATCCCGTCGTGAACGGTAAAGACCTTGTTCGGATCGTTGTTCGCGCCGTGATCGCGCAAATAGGTGTAGAAACCAGTCAGGTCCTTACCGTTAAACAGGGCGATGGGTTCGGTAACTTGCCGGACCTCCGCTCGCGCCGCCGCGCAGGTCAGGGCCAGACCGGCGAGAATACCCGCCCGTACCATGGAAGTGTAATGCATGTTCAATGAATCCTCAGCGTTCGCGCCGCCCTCCACGGGCGGCAACAGCCCTTGATTATGCGGAGTTCCGGCCGGAGGGGCAAGTCTTTTCGGCAGGTGATGATTCTATGAAAAGCCGTGCTACTCCGCGGCTACCGCCTCCAGCGTCACGCCCTCCTGTTTTGGACCGAGTGCCATGCGCGCACCGTGAGGATTCGTCACGGTGATTCTCCCGCCGATGTTGAAAAGTCCCCCATTGCTTTTTTCTTCCACAAACTGAATCACAGGACGATCCACCCAGTCGATCACCGCGCAGTCGTCGAAGTGGACGCCGCCGTTGCGCACCGACAATTCAGGACGCCGCGCGTGAATGAGGATCGGCACGCGCGGGCCGCCGTAGCTGTGCGCGCGGGAATTCCATGGGTTCGCCCAGGTGCAGCGCGTGAAACGGACCTCCGCGCTGTTCGCCGACAGATCGTAAATGCGTACCGCCTCTTTTCCGGTGTTTTCGGATGTACACTCCACGAACTCAACCAGGCCCTTCGGGCCGTTGTCCGTAAACGCGCCCACCGAAATCCCGGCGGAGCTGGTCTGTCCCAAGGCAGCCGCCTCCTGGGGCGTCATGCCCGCCTGCCCCATGCGCGCGTGGCAACGCTCGAAGCGAATGCTCACCGGCTCCGAGGTGGCATCGAGCGGCTTCAGATAGACGAGCATCTGGTTGCCCACGTTGTTCTCGAAGAGGCTGTTGCGCACCACGCAGTTCACCAACCGCTCGTCGGGCGCGTTGGGCTCGAAGTCGATGCCCGACTCCGGTGCGGTGCCGCTGGTGCCGGAGAAGATGCTATTTTCGATGAGCAGGTTTTGCGCGCTGATAACGCTGATCCCCTGGCGGTGGTTGTCGTCGCAATGGACGTTGCGGATGACAACGTCCTCGCTCCATTTCCGCGCGCCATCCCCGCCGATGTAGATGCCGTCGCCCCCCGTGGATTCAATGCGAAGGCCCTCGATTAACACATTCTTGCAGGCCGATATGCGGATCCCCATGCGCCACTCCGCTTTGACGTAGGGCGGATTCTGATAGTCGGACTTCCACATGCGCAGCGTGGCGCCCGGGCCCCGAATTGAGAGATTGTCAACATCTATGGCACTAAATAGAGAATCACTTCCGCCCTTGAATTCGCCGCGCTTAGCCAGCACGAGTACGCCCGGCTCGAAGATAAGGTCGAGGTCTCCCCGCAGCCGTATCGGCGTGATGATCCACGGGCGGCCCATAAAGGGCACGAGCACCTCCCGCGCCCCCGAGTCGATGGCCGCCTGAAGGGCGGTGGTGGCGTCGTCCGGGTTGAAGCCCCACCAGGCCGCGTTTGCGTGCGCCTTCTGTTCGCCCGCCACCAGGGCCGCGATCGCATCGGGATCGGGCCCATTCCTCCACGGCGCCGCCGCCGCATTGAAACAAGGAATGGCCAGCGCCAGCGCGCCGATGGCGTGAAATATTTTTGCCATGAATTGGGTCTCCAGCGTCGGTGCCGCTCGCCGCGGCAGGGAAGAAAAGCGTCCGTGATTATGCTAAGATGCCCCGCGCCATGACAACTTGGCGCACACCCTCGGGCAGCGCCCGTCCAGAAATAAGGATTTCCACCCCATGACGAGAACTACCCTTGCCTGCCTTTTTGGGCTGGCCTTCCTATGCGCCGGTGCCCCGGCGGACGAGTCCGCGACCGGCCTGGCCTCCATCACGGTGCCCGAAGGGTTCACGGTGGAACTCGCCGCCACCCCGGGCCTTTCGTCCTATCCCATGTTCATGGAATCCGACGAAGCGGGCAATCTCTATACGGCGGAATCGACCGGCAGCGACATGAAGGCCGCCGCCATGATCGCCAATCCGTCGTTCATGATCCTGCGGCTCTCGGACACCGACCACGACGGCGTGTACGATTCCAAGAGCGTATTCGCGGACAAGCTGACCTTCCCCATGGGCGTGCTCTGCCACCAGGGCTCGGTCTACGTATCCGCACCGCCGGATCTCGTGCGGCTGAAGGATACCGATCAGGACGGCGTGGCCGATGAGCGCGAAGTGATTCTCACCGGCTGGAACATGCGGAACTCGGCAAGCCTCCACGGGCCCTTCCTCGGCCCCGATGGCTGGCTCTACCTGACCCACGGCCGCCACGGCTATGACATCACCACGAAAGAAGGCGAACGCCTCCAGGGCGAGGCCTCCCGCATCTGGCGCTGCCGTCCCGATGGCACCCAGCTTGAGCGCATGGCGGGCGGCGCCTTCGACAACCCCGTGGAGATCATCTTCACCCCCGCCGGCGAGACCATCGGCACCATGACCTATTTCCGCGATCCGGCCCAGGGCCAGCGCGACGCCCTCATGCACTGGGTGGAAGGCGGCGTCTTCCCCAAGCCCGGCGAGAGCATGAAGGAGTTCGTCCGCACCGGCCCCCTCCTCCCCACCATGACCAAATTCGCCCGCATCGCGCCCGCGGGCCTCGTGCGCCTTGAAGGCGCCGTCTGGGGCGAGGAATACACCAACAATCTTTTCAGCGCCCAGTTCAACCCTCACCGGGTGCAGCGTCATATACTATTCCGCGACGGCGCGACCTACCGCACCGAAGACAGCGACTTCCTCACCTCCTCCCATCCCGACTTTCATCCGACCGACGTCATGCAGGACGCCGACGGCAGCCTCCTCGTCTGCGACACCGGCGGCTGGTATGTGGACGCCTGTCCCGTGTCCCGTATTTCCAAGCCGGAGATCGTGGGCGGCATCTACCGCGTGCGCAAGACCGACGCCGCGCCCGTGGCCGATGCCTGGGGCCGAGAACTGGACCTCGTCACCAATTCCGCCGAAGCCCTCGCCCCGCTGCTCGGCGATCAGCGTCCCCAGGTGCGCCGTCAGGTCTTCAGCCAGATGGTCCAGCGCGGCGACAAGGCCATCGAGCCCCTTGGCAAGGTCCTCGCCGAAAGCCCCGACGTGACGGCACGTCTCCAGGCGCTCTGGATACTCGGCCAAATCGGCGGCGAAGACGCGGGCTTCCCCATCCGCAATGCCCTCCGCGATGCGAGTCCCGATGTCCGCATTGCCGCGGCGCGCATCTGCGGCCTGGAGGGCAACCAGCTTTCCATCCCCCTGCTGGGCTCCTTGCTCTTTGATCCCGAGCCCCCCGTGCGGCGCCAGGCGGCCTCCAGTCTCGGCCGCATGAAGGCCGTAGAAGCGGGCTACATGACCTACATGGCCGCGGGTAATGCCGTGGACGCCTTCGAAGCCCACGCCCTGACCTATGCCGCCATCCAGATGGGCATGGAGAAGGTGGCCCACTTCGCCTTGAAACACACCAACCCCGCCATCCGCCGCACGGCGGCCATCAGCCTCGATCAGATGGGCAAAGACCTCATCACGGTTGAAGACCTGCTGCCCCTTTTGACGTCCACCGATGATTCCCTTCGCGAGACCGGGCTCTTCATCGCATCGCGCCACGCCGAGTGGTCGGAGACGCTCCTCGCCCACATGACCGGCGTGCTGAAGAGCGAAACCTTTGACCCCGCCAATGCCGCCGGCCTCAAATCCATCCTCCTGACCTATGCCACCGCCGGGCCCGCCCAGGAGCAGATCGCGGCGCTCCTTCAAGACGCCTCCCTGGATACGCCCCGCAAGCTGTTCCTCCTCGGCGTGGTGGAAGGGGCCCCCCTGGACAAGCTGCCCGATACCTGGATCGCCGTGCTGGGCTCGCTCATTGCCAATGGCCCGGAAGAATTGCGCTGGCCCGCCGTCAGCCTCGTGCAGAGCCGCAACCTCGCGGAGCACGATACGATTCTCGCGCAGCAGGCGGCGGACGCGACCTTGCCCCTTGGCTATCGCCTCCACGCCCTCAGCACGATCGCGGGCCGCATGCCCGAGCTCGACGCGGCTTCGGCCGATCTGATCCTGGGCGTGTTAAGAGACCGCGAGGGCGACCCCGCCCTGCGCCAGTCCGCCGGGCGCATCCTGGCCGCCGCCCCCCTGAATGATGCCCAGCTCCTGACCATCGCCAGCGATATCTTGAACGATGCCGATGTGCTCACCGTGCCGAATCTCCTAAAGGCCTTCAACGGCAAGCAGGATCCCGCCGTGGGTCAGGCCCTCGTGGCCAGTCTGGGCAGCCCGAGCTTTCCGGCCCACATGCGCACCCCCGCAATCCTGGAGCCGGTCCTCGCCGCCTTCCCCGAAGCTATCCGCGCCGCCGCTGCGCCGCTCCTCGCCCAGCAGAAGGCGGAAGAAGAAGCCCGCGTGACCAAGCTCCTCGATCTCGAACCTTTGGCGATGTCGGGCGATGTGGGCCGCGGCCGCCGCATTTTCTTCGGTGAGAAGGCCGCCTGCTACACCTGCCACGCCATCGGCGATGAAGGCGGCCACCTCGGACCCGACCTGACGACCGTCGGCGTGGTCCGCACCTCCCACGACATCCTGGAGTCGGTGCTCTTCCCCAATGCGAGCCTCGTGCAGGACTACGAAACCTACACCGTAGAGACGGACTGGCAGACCTACGACGGCATAATCGCGCGTCAGGACAACGACAGCATCACCCTCAAGACGGGCGTGGGCGAGGAAGTCCGCATCAACCGCAGCGACATCGCCTCCATGACCACGTCCCCCATCTCGAAGATGCCCGAAGGGCTGGACCTGGCCATCTCGCGGGAAGAATTGATCGACTTGATCACCTTCCTGAAATCACTGAACAACGACGACTGGCTCGTGCCCGTCGCAAGAAACTAGTAGGGACTGACACGCCCAAAATAACCCCGGCGAGCCTTGCCACGCCACTTACTCAAGGGACTTCTCGTGGAAAGGTTCACTCGCTGGGGCGTGGCTGTCCCGTCGTCAGGGAGGTGAACTTGGTATGCCAATGTAGTCCGCGACACTGCCCTTTGATGAGGGCTTCGTGATTGCGCCGCGTGCGCCTCGGCCACGACGGGACAGCCACGGACGTTGGCGTCACCGCAGCTCGGGTAAGGAGTCCTTCAATTTCGAGGCACTGGCGCTACTGTAGT
Organism: Candidatus Hydrogenedentales bacterium; assembly: GCA_942492815.1. Classification (GTDB taxonomy): domain Bacteria; phylum Hydrogenedentota; class Hydrogenedentia; order Hydrogenedentales; family JAEUWI01; genus JAEUWI01. The sequence continues at coordinate 3,989,415 of OW818658.1, forward strand.
GCACGGGTCCGCGTCAGTCCCCTCACCCCTTCCGCATCACCGCATACTGAAAAAGTCCCCAGCCCGGCTCCCCGCCGAGGTTGTCCACCCAGCGCACCAGCCCGTCGGGCCCGGCGGGAAAGGCCAGGCATTTGCGGTGCTCCACCAGCGCGAGCCCTTCCCCGGCCAGCGCGGCGAGTCCCCCAAAGGTTACGAATCGATGGGGTCCCTCGGGCAGCTTCAGCCTAAGGCGCTCCAGCAGGTCGAGGAGCCACTCGGCGTCGCCATTGGGCGTGATGGCGAGAAAAAGCCCCCCGGGCGACAGCACGCGCGCCGCCTCCGCCACGAGGGTCGCGGGTTCGGGCGCATGCTCAAGCACATTCACGCAGAAGACGCCGTCGAAGGACCTGTCGCAAAAAGGCAGCATCTGGCCATTGGCCACGACCCGGGGCTGCTCAGGCGCGGCACGGCGCGCCGCCAGCATGGGCAGGGATAGATCGCAGGCCACCCTCAGCGCGGGCGACAACACCTCCAAGGTCGGACTCGACCCCGCGCCTATCTCGAGCACGCGGCTGCACCCGCCGAGGCCGCGCGCAATCAGCCGTTCATAGAAGCGCTTGCAGGCGCGATTGGCCTTGTCATCATAGGTTTCGGCCAGCGCCGCATAATGCGCGCGAACGTCCTCCGCGCGGTGCCCGGTCGCCATCAATCCTCGATGTGGAGCGCGCACTCGTTGGCCAGGCGGATGTGCCCGGCCTGCGTGCGATCTTCGGGATAGAGAAAGGTGGAGTCCAGCAGGCGAAGCCCCTGGAGGGGCGCAATGTGATCCGGCAGCAGATTGAGAAAATTCGTGGGGCAGACCGCTTGGGCGAAGGGCGTTCGGGCCACATGGCTCCCCACCCGATCCGCATCGACCAGGGCCGGATTCATGAGCTTCAACGCCGCCCAGGACTGCTCCACCACGGCCTCATCCGGCATCACAAAGGTGGGGTGACTGGTGGCCACGTAGTAGGGCACGTAAACGATGCTGTGGTCGTGCTCCGGCATGGGATTCATGTTGGTGTATTCGATAATGCCGTTGAAGGGGATACGCGGATCGTGCACGTTGTACCAGAAATGGGGCGAAACCGCCCGACGCAGCTTGAAGCACGCGCACACCACACCGATATAGTCGATGCGCGATAGTTCGGCCGCGTATTCTTCCCAGCCCGCGGGCAGCAGCTTCGCCAGCACCGAAAGGGGCACGGTGGAAACGACGCGATCACAATCCATCGCCGCGTGACCTTCAAAGGAGAGTCCGGTAACCCGGCCCTCCCGCGCCAGGATGCGCTTCACGGGCTGACCCGGGTGGATGCGCACGCCCAATTCAGACAGGCGCGCGTGGAGCGTGTCCAGCAGTAGCTTCGTGCCGCCCTTCAGGTAGCCCAGCTTGCCCCGCGATTTCGCCACACGATGAACGCGGTGCCAGATCCACGCCGCCGAAACCTGGTCGTGGAAATCGCCGAATTTCATCTCCAGCAGGGGCTTCCAGATGACGTTGTACGTCTTTTCGCCCAGTTGTTCAATCAGCCAGGGCTTCGCGGCCACGGCGTCAAGCGGACGCCAGTCCTTGCGCTTGCGCGCATCCAGGGCAAAGAGGCCAAGGAGCATGCGATCGCGAATGGAGATTCCGGGAAAGGTAATCAGATCCAGCGGTGTGCAGAAGCTGTAGGACGTGCCGTTGTAGTAAAAACCCGTGGTGGTGTCTTCAAAGCGCAACTGATCCGCGATACCGAGCTCCTGGCAGAGCCGGAAATAGCCGATATCGGAGGTACATAGAAAATGATAGAAGTGCTCGATATCAAAGCCGCCAAAGTCGAAGGTGGCGATGAGCCCGCCGATCTCCTTCTCGCGCTGATATACGTCCACTTCGTGGCCGGCCTTCGCCAGGGCCAGGGCCGTGCTCAATCCGGAGATCCCGGCGCCTATGATGCCTACCCGCATGCCTTACGATCCTGCTTTCCGCGTCATGTCCCGCTCAACGACCCACAGCATACAGCGCGTAGCTTTCGTCGGCAAGTATTTCGGTCAGTTGCAGCGGCAGATCGATCGGCGCCAGCACAAAGGTGAATTCATAGCGCCCGGAAAGTTCATACCACGTTGCCTGATCCCGTTCCCGCCATAACCGCTGCCAGGGCGCGGTTGGCTCCTGACGCATGCCGGGCTCGGGCAACTGGAAGGTGATGCCGTAGATGTCCCGATACATGGACTCGATCGCAGGGCCAATCGCCGACACATAGCTTATAAGCGAAGGCGTCGCCACATCCGCGAGCACCGGATAGTTGATCGTCGCCTGAAGGAGGAGATTGTCCGGCGGCGCGAGGAGGACAATACTACTCCGGGAATGAAGCTGAGACTCCATCTTCTGCTGGAGGGGAGACACGGGCAAATGCTGCCGGTGGCTGGCCTGGTGAATCAGGAGCAGGGTACAGCCCGCCGCGATCAGCGGGACCGGAATCCTGAACCTGGCGATCCGCGCCGCCTGCTTCCAGATTGCCCATCGGCCCACGCGAAAGATCGTTGCGGCACCAAGGACGGCTTTGGGCTTTCGGTCGAGTGCGCATGCCATAACAATCCCCGCCATCACGCACACGGCGCCGAAACGATGGTACATGGCCAGCGGCATGATCGGGGCCGCTGCAAGAAGGATAGCCCTCCAGCGCGAACCGCGGCCAAGCGCAACCACGACGATCGCAAAAAGCGCCGCGCCGTACAGCACGAAAGGAATGCACTCGCCGCCAGCCAGATAGCGGCGATGGATCGTCTCCCCCACCACCCACGGCCACAGCGGCTGCAACATCCCGAAGATTGCCGCACCGGCGAGCAGGTGCCAGCCCCGCACCGGCCAGCGGGCGAGGATCAGGGCGACCGTCAATGCCAGCGTGATGGCGGGCACGTGGTTGATCAATCTATAAGGCATCCACGCGATCAACAGGAAGGGAATATCGGGGCCGAGCACGGCGTGGATCGCCATCGTGCCCCAGACCAATAGCCCGATGATGGTCGTGTAGAGCGCAAGTCCCAGCCCCGTGCGGCGCAGTCTATTTTCCCCTCCCCAGATTGCCAGAAGCCAGGCCAGCAGGATCGTTCCGGTGAGAATGACGTGGCCATTGCCCGGCGGAAAGCGACGGTGGGGATCGTGGAGCGTGGTGTAGCCTCGCCAGACCGCCTCCGTGTCGCCGCCCGCCGCAAAGGGACCGGAAACGGGCAAGGGCAGGGTGAATTGACGGTGGATTACCCAGAACAGAAGCGTCAGGCCGAGACCGAGAAAGAACATGCCCGCCCAGCGCAGCGCACGAGGCGTGACCTCCTTTTTGCTGACGATCAGCGCATGTACGCCGAAGATGCCCACCGTCGCGGCGAGCGGCGGCCACTGGCCCACGTGAATACAGGGAATGAGTCCCAGGAGAAAAAAGGCCCTTCGAAAGCGCCCCGCCACGAGGGCCGCCAGAGCCAGCAGCACGACACCACCCCCGATGTGGCCATTGGAGTAGGTCTCCGGCCACACCATGGTCGGGTAGCTCCCGTCGAACTCCAGCATTACCCCCTGCATCATCAGGAGCGCCGCAAGAAGGCCCGCCAGAACCGAGCGGGTCAGCGTGGCGGTCAGGGCGTAGACCGGAAGGAGGCTCGCCAGCAAGAACAGTACGTTGCGAAATCCACAGACCAGCGCCGGCCCCGCCCCCGCGTAAAGCATGCCTGCGGAAAGATAGGTCTGGAGGCTGAAGGCATTGTGTACGTAGAGCGCCAGGGGGTGGCCTTCCGGATACACCACCTGCCCCGTGAGAATCTGGGCATGTTCCCAGGTCTCGTCCCACCGAGTGCCGCGCACCGCCACGGCGACAACGGCAAAGAGCACACACGCCCCCGCACCACGCCAGTACGCGGGAGGTTTCTTAGATTGCTTTGCAGTTGCTGTTCCCGGCACGGTATTTTCCTTCCAGTGCTGAGTATAGTGAGGGAAGAGCAGGTATTGGTAGCGGTGATGGTATTCTAAATGGCACTAACCTGGAAGAAATAGCTTGAGCCTTTCGAGGCCAATACCGGGTGCCACCTCAATCGAGCAACGCTCGTTTGGGTGCATTGAGGGAGGAAAGCTGCGGCCAGCAATAAATTTCCAGATCCGGCTTGTGAACTCATCTCGGGTGTTGGCAACCATCTCCAGACGCAAACTGAGCCAGCACGAGCACCCTTACGGCGTACGGGCTGCCTACGCTCAAGGCACCCAAACGAGCGTTGCTCGATTGAGGTGGCACCCGTGGTCCGCCTTTGGTCGCCCAGGCACTTCCCTATTACCAGCCTTGTGTAGCCGTTCTTCTTGCGCGCTCTGCGTTCTCTTGCGGCTAAATCCCCTATTTCACCTTGTCGCGGCGTTCCTTCAGCTCGCGCCACGTCGTCAGGATGATCCCCTCGTCCTTCACGAGCTGGACAATCTCCGGGTCCGTCGTCACGTCCAGATCCGCCTGGCGCGTTTCGCCTGAAGGCGAGATCGCATCGAAATTGTCGTCACGGATAGTGCAATGCACAATGATCTCCGTCACGCCCGGCTTGATCTCCTTGATCGTTTCAATGAACATCTTCTTCTTCTCTTCAAACGTCTTCCAGCTATAGGACTGGCCCGTGGCGTCGTCGATGACCGGCAGACCCGCCGCCCAGACCTTCTCGTGCAATCCATCCGCTGTGAGCGTCTGCGCGAGGTCGCCCTCATACTTGGTCATGAGGTGACCATTCGGCCCCGTGACCAGCATGGGAATCTTGTACTCAATGCCCACCTTCACGTAGCGCTTGTAGAACTCCAGATTGGAAAAGAGCGTGCCCATGTGGGAGTCCATGTGGGTCACGATGAGCCCCATCTCCAGCGCCTTGTCGATCTGCGCGCGGATCTCGCGCTCCACGTCGTCGGGGGTGCCATGCTCATTCACCAGGCCGACGTTATCCCACAGGCATCCTTGCTTGTCCACCAGCGTCGGCACCGCCGGCTTGCCCGCCACCGGGCCCCAGCGGTAATTGTCCCACTCCGACGTGAGGGTCAGGTGAAGGCCGTTATCGGTGTCGGGGTTCGCCTCCAGAAACACATTCCATCCGGGGACCCACGGCGTGGGCATCATCGTGCTCGTGGACGTCACAATGCCTTCCTTCAGCGACTTGATGGTGCCCAGGTTGCCCTGGTGGCTCATGCCAAGATCGTCACTGTGGAAGATGACCACCCGGGCGCCGGAGGGCCAGCCCAGCCGCTCCGCATAGGTCTTCTCTGCGGCTTGTCCATCGATGGCGAAAAGTAATACGAGCGCGGTTAGCGGGAAATATAGCTTGATCATGGAATGACGTCTCCGGATGGGTGCGAAGTTGAACGGGGCCCCTTGGTGGGGCAAACCACCTTATTGTAGCAGATTGCGGATCGCCCTTTACGACACGAGAGAATCGGTGTGTATTCCTCTCCAGATCCACTATATATGCCATAAAAATGCCACGCAAAACGGGGGCAGGGCTGGAGCGATTGAGATTTTGACAAATATGTGGATACTGCTACAAAGCATAAAGGGCTTGACAAACGAGCCCTGATCGCCTATAAGAAAGTCATTCGATCGCTGTGAGCGATTCATGCAGTGCAATGGGTAGTTGCCCGTATGGAGTCGCCCGCAGGTAGTTGGCGGTTCCAGGACAGTATTCGTTTCATTCCGTTTTTGCACCGGTGTTTTATTTTTCATCTCGCCGGTTGGGCAAATACCTGGCAACGGGCAGTGGGCCTGTTCCAGAGGAGGGTCGGTCGTGAGTCAATCCAGTCCGCTGGACGAAGGGAGGTGTCAGGAGGCATCGGGGAATGATGCCGGGTCGTGTTTTTCATTGGCAATCTACGACAACGTTGAGGAAATGCTATCATGAATAAAGCTGTACCCCATAAATACCGCAGAGGTTTTACCCTGATCGAACTGCTCGTGGTCATCGCAATCATCGGTATCCTGGCCGCCATCCTGCTCCCGGCGCTCGCACGCGCGCGGGAAGCCGCGCGCCGGGCAAGCTGCCAGAACAACCTGAAGCAGCACGGCGTCGTCTTCAAAATGTTCGCGAACGAGAGCAAGGGCGAGGCGTGGCCCCGCCGCGGCACCCGTTTCTGGAACACCTACAATGCCGCAGCCACCGGCTTCGGTGCTTCGCTGGAACGGGCCTACGAGCTCGAACAGTTGTATCCGGAGTACATTACCGATCTCCAGATTCAGTTCTGCCCGTCCGACGGCGACTATCCCAAGTCTCAGGCGAAGGACTACACCTGGAGCCCAACGGTCGGCATGAAGCTGCACCGGACCATCGGACCCGGCTGGGACACGTCCGGCGACACCCTGGTGAACAAGAAGGTCTCCCCGGCCGGCGGCGGCAGCCAATACTGCGATCCGGCGACGTTCAACCCCGGCCTGAACTGCTACTACCACGGCGGCTACTGGTCCTATAACTACTGGGGCTATATGATTGAAGGCAAATACTTCAATACCGCCGCCGACTTCACCTGGGTGTTCAGCTCGAATGCGGCCATCGCCGCGCCCGAGTCGCTGGACTGCCGCGCCGCAGCCTGTGTGTCGGGACGTGGCTGGGTAGCCAACCGTGAGAAAAACGCCAACTTCACCATGCCGTCCAACGGACGCAATGTGACCATCATGGCGCTGCGCGAAGGTATCGAACGCTTCGTCATTACCGACATCAACAATGCCGGCGCCAGCGCCTCCGCCCAGACCGATGCCGCGGTCATGTGGGATAACTCCTACACGAACGAAGGCGCCCTGACGGACCTGAACAGCTTCAACCACGTCCCCGGCGGCGCGAACATCCTCTACATGGATGGCCACGTGGAATGGGCGAAGTATCCCCAGCCCATCGGAAGCAAGGCCTGGATGATGACCCAGGAAGCGCACAAGGACGGCAACTCGCTCGGACCGTGATTAACGGAAAGGCGTGCAAGCGCCAGCTCTGATCGCCTCTATTACGTTGGGAGGGCTGCAAAGCCCTCCCAATTCTATACATCGGGTCCACCTGCTTTTTCTGTTCAACGTTTTTCCGGAGTATCGAACATGAGTCTGGGTCGTTCTGCGATATTGATGTATGTACTCACCGTCACGGCGCTCCTCGCGGGGTGCATGGACAAGAGCCTTCCGCCGCCGCCCGAAGATGTTGGCGATCTGCGGGATGATTTTGCCCGGGCCATCTCGGCGGGGGACGAGACTAAAGTGAATGAATTGCTGAATACGGAGCCACTGCTCCTGAACGAGCCCCATCCGGTGGGCACGCAATACCCCCTCCATGTGGCTGCGGCTTCCGGGAACGCCGCCATGGTGAAGTTACTGCTGGACAAGGGGGCTGTTACCTCGGTACAGAATGATGAAGGAGAGTATCCTGCGGACAAGGGGCGATTCGCGGGCCTGGACGAGGCGACCCTCGCACTGCTCCAGCCCACGCAATAACCACTTCCCCCATTCCCCGATTTGAAGCCCTCCACCGCGATTCGTTTAACTTCGGTGGAGGGTGTTTTATTGCGTGGCTTCAGACTTCCATTCCGGCTCAAGATCCGCCACGGCATCCAGACTCACCCGCGCCACGTAGGTCCAGGGGTCCTTCGTGGCCCGCTTCAGGGCCTCCAGCGCGGGCCGCGCATCGTCGTCACCCAGCGCGCGGAGTGCAATCGCCGCATGGAGCCGGACGCTCTGGCTGGAATCTGCAAGCCCCTCTATCAGTACGGGCAAAGCGAGGTCACCCGTCCCCACCTCATGCACCGCCTGGGCCGCCGCAATGCGAACCACGGGACTGGGGTCCTCAAGAAGGCGGAGGAGTTCCGATTGATCCTCGCTCGTCAACCATCCCCGCCGATGCAGGCTGACGACAGCCCAATAGCGGCTGGTGGCGTCAGGAGATTTAAGAAATTGGCGCGCAACGTCTGCAAGCGGCTTGCGCAACTGTTTGCACCGCCATGGGTTGAGCAGAGAGCAGGTCTGAAAACCGCTTCCTAACGACGCGGTCCAGTCGTCGATGCCTTGCGCCGGCGGCCCAAACACGCCGATGGCCTGGGGTGTAAAGGCCACCTCTTCGCTGTCCTCGAAGCCGATCCGGCAGGCGACCGCACGCAGTTCGTCACCGAGTGCGGGATCCAGCGGCGCGGTGTAGAGCCGCCAGCCATTGGATTCTCCCTTCAATCGATACACCACGGAGGAACCCGGTGTGCCGGAAGCCAAAGCGAGACCCGCTGGGGTTTCCCACAATGCGGGCCGGGCGCATCGCGGCACCCTGCCCCCCGGCCATTTCAAGGCGTCCATTTCCGGCTCGGGCAAATGGCCCAGATCTTTCGTCGCCGTGGTCCATTCGAGGTGGACCTTACGCAGGCGCTCGAGTTCTCCCGCAAAAGCGGGATCTCCGGCCAGGTTGTTGATCTCGTGGGGATCTGCTTCGAGGTCATACAGCTCCTCCTCCGGCTTCCTCTCGGCAAACCAGAGCGACTGCGCGGCGTCCAGCTTCCCCTCCCCATGCAGGCGGCGCAGATCCTGCGCCATGGGCATCTGGTCCATGTACTCGATGCGCTGGGCATAGGGCAGCCAGGGCATGTAATTCCGAAAATAGCGGAAGCGCTTGTCGCGCACCGTGCGGATACAGTCATAGGCCTCGTCCATCCGATCCCGTGCCCCAAAGACATACTCGCGGGGCGGTGCCATGTCTTTGCCGAGAAAGGCCTGGCCCTGCAAGTGGCCCGGCAGCGTAATCCCGGCCAGGGAGAGCATGGTCGGCGCGAAATCGATGAAGCTCACGAGCCGGTCCGTGTTGCCTGGGACCAGCGAGTCCGGCGCATCCGGACACACCCACATGCGGTATTTCTCCGGCGCTTGGATCAGCAGCGGAACGCGCGTGCCCGATTCATAGAGCCAGCGTTTGCACCGCGTGAGGCCCCGGCCGTGATCGCCCCAGAACCACACGATGGTGTCTTCCGCCAGGCCCGCCGCTTCCAATTCGGCCAGCGCATCCCCCACTTCCCGATCCATGAGGGTGATCAAATCGTGGTACTGGGCCCAGTCCTTTCGGGTGGCCGTGGTGTCGGCATGGTAGGGCGGCAAAGTGACACCCGCCGGATCGTGCCGCAAGTCGCCCAGCGACTCGATCTGGGTCAGGCGCTCGGGATCGCGGCTCCGCACCTGTCCCTCATGGGTCGTCACAAAATTGAAGACCGAGAAGAAGGGTGCGCCCTCTGGCCGGTTCTTCCAGTGCGCCTTCTTGCTGCTCTCGTCCCACGCGCTCAAGGGGGGCTCGAACTGATAGTCCGTCTTGCTGTTGTTGGTACAGTAATAGCCCTCCGCCCGCAGATACTCGGGAAAGCACTTCACGCCCGCCGGGGGAACGCCCGAGCAACGCATGTGCTGGGTCCCGATGGTCGTGGGGTACATCCCCGTGATGAGCCCGGAACGGCTCGGGGCGCACACGCCCGCATGAGAAAAAGCCCGATCATAGCGAATCGCGCGCTGTGCAAAAGCGTCCAGATTCGGCGTGGTCGCATAGGTATCGCCATAGCAGCCGAGATCCGGACTCAGATCCTCCGCACTCAGCCACAGAATATTCGGCGGTTTGAGGGCGGTGTCCTCAGCCCGAAGATCCGAGGTAGTTGCCACCGCCGTGGCGGAAACGAGGCTTGCTTTCAAAAAAGTGCGACGGCGCATCTGGAGGACTCCCATCCCGGATAGCTAATTTCCTTTTGATTCCGTGAAGTTCCGTGCCCTTCCGTGGTCAATGCTCTTTTTTGACCACGGAAATTCACGGAATTTCACGGAAAGTTCTCCCTGGAATGTTCGTTTCGTAAATCCATGAAGACCAAATTGTGATAAGCCTATTGGATATAGGATCTTGGAGAAAAAGCAAGGTAATGACGTTTAGTAGTACGCAGACACGGAGAAACTTGAGATGCTGAGACACTGTACTTGGAGAAACACATCTCGGAGTTCAAGCGTCACGCTCCTGGCTAATACTCTGTGCCTCAGTGTGCTCCCTGGTCAATCCATTTTCACTAAGTTTCAGAAGTCGACTATTGCCCTTCCGGATACCCTTCGAGAAACAGATTCTTCAAGCCCTGCACGCGGGCCTCCGTCGCCGTGGTCATGGTGTTGACTTTCACCATGCCCGCGATGCTGCCGCCTTCGTAAAGCGACGCCGCGAACTCCGCTTCCTTGTCGCGAAAGCCGATCCAGAGCTTCTGCACTTCCTTCAAGCGCGCCTGTTCCTCCTCCGTCAAAGTCTCCCGGAGTTCCTTGTAGACTTTGTTCAACTCGGCATCGGCCTTGTCGTAGGCGGTCTTGGCCTCCTGATTAAGATCGGCCTGGTTCTGGGCGAGCGCCAGCACGGCCATACCCAACACGAAACACGCCGTACCCGCCACTATCTTTCTCAACATACGAATTCACTCCCGGCGTCGTTTCGCCTATTGTTGCAGTTCCAATTCAATGCCCCCGACAAGGCCCGCCACCACATTGTAAAGGGCCGCCATGATCGCGCCGCCGATAAAACCGCCCACCCCATAGAGCACCGGAAGAAGGAACATGCCGATGCCGCCAAAGAAGCTCTGTTCCTGCCCCTGAAAGCCGCCAATGAGCATCATTAACACGCCCGCGGGGAGACAGAATATCGCCGTCATCAGGAGATAGAGTACCCCGAGAATTTTCGCCAACTGGAGTACCCCGACGCGCTTGATCACAATCATGTGCCTACCCTTTCCCAATTGATTCCGCCGCGACACAAGGGTTCACAGCCCCCCCGCACGCCGCCGATGCCAACTACAGCCTACCATACCAACCCTGCAAAATCGACGCCCCTGGAAGTTTCGATCAGCCATTCTTGCATCCGTGTTATCCGTGCAATCCGTGGTCAACTTCATCCTTCATTTCTTGACCACGGATTACACGGATAGCACGGATGTTAACAAGGCGAAGACTCACAGACAGACAGACAGAAAGCGTGCATCGGTCTCCGTGGCCTATGGCGTTGACGTGGGGACGATTTCACCCGATACCGATTACTTCGACGTCGGAACCATGGGTATCCGAGGCCGCGCGACTCGGGTTTTCCCGTTTCCATACGGGAATGGGGATATCGTATAGTGGTACAAACCTCCACAGGAAAGGCCCGACACATGACCAGAATACTTCTGTCCCTGATCGCAATCATGGTTACGCTCAGCGCCACCGCCGCCGAACCCGCCCCCGAGAGTACCCCGATAGAAACGTGGAAGGGCAAGACGGTGCTCTTCTTCACCCCCCACCCCGATGACGAGACCTTCCAGTGCGCCGGCATCATCAAGCTTCTTGCGGACAATGGGAACAATGTCCAGATCGTTATCTTCACGAACGACGACAAGGGTTCGCTTGACCTGGAGATGACCAGTGAGCAACTGGCGCGAATCCGCCGCGCGGAAGAGGAAAAGGCCTGCGAGATCCTGGGCGTGCCGAAGAAGAACATCGCCTGGCTGGGTTATGAAGATGGCAACCTGGAATATGCCGATCCGCAGCGCGTTCGCGGCGAGGTCGCGCGCCAGATGAAGTTGCACCGGCCCGACGCCGTCTTCAGCATCGACCCCGGCACGACCCACGAGCGCTGGATCAAAACTGATCACCGCATGGCCGCTTTCGTTACCCAGGATGCTTTCATCGCCTCCGAGTGGCACCTCTACTACCCGCAGCACCTGCTGGACGAGGACCTCAAGCCCTACCACGTGCCCCTCGCGTATTTTTACTACACGGTCGAACCCAATGTGACCATCGATATCACGAAGGTCTTCGACTTCAAGGTGAAGGCCTCCGCCGCCCACACGAGCCAGTTCGAGCCCTCCCTCAGCAAGTACACCCCCGAGATGAGCGAAGAAGCCTTCAACGCGGTGAAGGACTGGATGACGAAGCTCAGCGAGGAAGACGGCAAGATGGTGGAGAAATTCCGCCGTGTTGAGTTCCCGTAATTCAATGGACAATTGACGACGAAACCATCAGATATGCTTAACGGGCAGGACCATCGAGTTTGGTCCTGCCCGTCGCTGCTCTAACGGATCCTTCGGCGGGCTGGGCTTTAAGTGTCTTGGTCCAGCGTCAACTGTCAACTGTCAACTGTCAACTGTCAACTGTCAACTGCCAACTGCCAACTGCACTCGCGTCCACCAGACTCAAGTCTTCACGCCGGTAGTAGCGAAAGCGCCCCTCCTCTTCCGCCACGATCAGATCGGCGTCGTCCATCCCGCGGAACGGGGCAATCGCGGGTCCGCAGGCGTGCTGCCCGAGAAAGATGGGCTTGCCCTTGAAGGCCATGAGCTTCGGGAACGCAAACTTGGGGTCGGCGTCGGTGCCGGTATTTTTGAGCAGCAGCACCGCGGCCCCGGGAAGCCCCAGCGATTGGGGCAGACCCGTCTTCGGGTGGGGTACGGAAGCGTGACGGGGCGTACCCACCAGGAGGTCCTGCGCGCCGTCCCGATCCCAGTCCACGAGGGAGAGCTTCAACCGTCCCGTGCCGCCCGCCTTGAGGTAGTTCGCGAAGATCGGCTCGCCCGTATCCAGCAGGAGTTTCCCGCCGTCGAGCAGGTTGTAGGCGTCCACCTGCCAGTACAGGTGAAACTGGTCTTCTTCATCCAGCGCGATATAGGCCATGCGCCCGTCGAGCTTGCCTGCGGCGGGTTGCACGCGCCAGGTGCCGTGCATATCCAGCCCCTCGTAATACAGCGCGCGGGCCGGGGCCAACTTCGGCGCGGTCGCCGTCCCCACATTCAGATACACAAAATGGCGCGCCGTACTGTCGCTCATCACGATATCGAGGGTCCCGTCGCTGTTCCAATCGATCACGGTGGGGCAGGTATAGCCCCATCGCGCTTCGCCCGGCCCTTGTATATCGAGCTTGTAGCCCGGCTGCACGTGAATCATCTCGTCCCCCGCATGGAGCGGCACGCCGGGCAGCATTGCGGGAGCATCGTTGTCGCCCGTGTTCTCGAAAAACTGCACCAGCCCCTCTGAGTTTCCGGCCACGATGTCCAGGTCGCCGTCGCCGTTCCAATCCACCACATTGGTGACGGGCAGGGTTCCGGCGTAGAGCTTCGCGTTGGCCTCCAGTGCGTACGCGGGCTGGGTATACACCGGCTGGCCCTGCTCCGTCGTGCGACCGGTCCAGGCGTAGTAATAGAGGCCCCCCTCGCCGCCCACGAGTAGATCGCACCAATTCCCGTCCCCATTCGGGTAGGCCATCGGACGTGGATAGATGGTCGGGTGACGCAGTGCAATGCCGTCTTCGCCGACGGCCATGGCACGGGGCGCCCAATCCCCCGCCGCCTTTTCATGAAAGATGTGGAGTTCGCCGAAGCATGAGCCACTGACTACCGCCGCTCCATCGCCCAACTGGATCGGCGTGATCTGATTCATGCCCATGCGAACGTCCCGATCGCGGTGAGAGGCACGCACGGCATCACCGAGTTGCGCGCTGCCGTCCGCCGAGACCGTCAGGGTGTACAGGGCGCTGTAGGGCTGGCCGCCATGCCAGATGCCCGCGCCATCGTAGGGAAAATAGTCCGCGTTGCGGGAATCGGCTTTCGAGGTCTTGTAGGGTGTGCCGTCCCCCACGCCCAGATAGATCGCCCACGCACCGTCGGGGAGTTCGGCGGCTCCCACCGCATTGGCGCTTCGAGGCAGACCGCTTAGAACCAGTGGCCGCGGCTCCACAAAAGCCTTTGCGTCCCGGTCATAGCGCGTCCAGACCAGATTCCCGTCGGAAAGCCAGAGACCAAGCACCTCACCAGCCCGGCGCTGTACCACGCAGCCGGCGGGCGGCCACGGATCCTTGAAGGGGTGGGTGATGCGGTGGAGCTTTTCAAAGATGGGCACGCCGTCCCGCTCGCCGCTCCGCCGGTACAGCCAGATCCCCGATTCGGTTCCGTACTTGGTTGTGGCCACAACTATTTCGGGAAAGGGGGCTTCGGCCAACCGGATCGCCCCCAAGGGCACGGACATGACCGCATGGGGGGCCAGGGGGCCGACGCCATCGGTCGTGCCCACGGGGATCTGTTCCCCGCTCTGCCATGTCTGGCCCTGCACACAAAGCACCAGACTGCCCGCCAAAAGCAAGATAAAGCGAATCACGTAACACACTCCAAGAGTCGAGGGCGAGGCCGCCCGTCTTCAAACTTTGTGCAGGGGCTCTCCCACCAGCCGCTCCAGATACCGAACCACCAGGCCGAGGAGGGCCAGGATAAAGCCCACGGCGAGGCAGATTACCCCGCCGAAATAAAGCCCCGTCATCCACTCCGGCTCTCCGAAGAGCCAGGCGGCAAGCAGGCTGAGCATACCCATGGCGGCAAGGGTCACGCCGAGCACCCGGTAGTCCACGCGAACAGCCCCTTCGGTTGCCGAAGCGCTTTCGTCCAGCAGCGCCTGAAGCTCATCCAGCGATTCCCGGTGAGACGGATCGTGCTGGAGCTTTTCCAGCAGCGCCAGTTTGAGGCGATGCTTGAGCCACACACGCAGCAGATTCGCGGCGATGATATAGCCCAGTGCTATAATACCCGCCAGCAGGGGGGCCAGTATCAGAAAGGTTTCCAAACCATTCGCTCCCGTTAATAATTGTCGTCAGTCCCCGCACGTTGGACAGGGTGCGGAGCCGCACGGGTTTCGACAATCCGCACGGCGCGAACGGGGGATTGTAGCGTCGGGAAACCTCACGGCGCACGCTTCGGTCCAATCTGCCACACGAGTCCGGCCACCATGAACACCTTTCAACGAAGCATCCTCACCGCCCTTGGAATTGCCATCGGCGTACACGCCTTCACCATGGGGCTGTTGTGCGACGTGCTGCCCCGCGAGGCCAGCCCGCCGCTGGTCCAGGCCAGCCGCTCCCTCCACTTCGAAGCGGGGAATTTCCTGCGCCTCGCCCACAGCGATGGTTCGGTCGAAGTCTTTACCCACGACCAACCGGAGTTCCTGGTTCAGGCCGAGATCCGCGCCTACGGTCGGGACAAACTCCGTGAGGAGGCCGCCGCCTATATCGACACCATGGTCACGGGCGTAAAAGATGGAGGCGGAATCCGCATCCAGACCGAGTCGGGCCAGCGCCCGGAGCCCTTGGACCTGCGCACGGACTACGTGCTTACGGTTCCACGAGGCACCAACCTCTCCGTGGAAGGCGTGAACGGCAATGTCCTCGTCCACGAAGGCTGCGGGGCCATTTATATCGCAGGAAACAACACGGACATAAAAATTATCAGCCCCGGGGCGGCGGTCCGGGCCGAGAGCAATAATGGGCGGATCAAAGTGGAAAACGCCCCCGGAGAAACCGAGCTTAAGACCATTAATGGCAACATTTACGCCCAAATGCGCGGCGGGCGGCTGAAGGCGGAAACCACCAATGGCACCGTCAAGGTGGATTTGTCCGACAAAGAAACGACCTCGTGCGACTTGACGTCCCTGAATGGAGGCATTACACTTTGCGCGGTGGATTCCTGCGAATTGGCCTTGGAAGCCACCACCGACAGCGGCACAGTGAACGCCACGCTACCGCTGGAGTATGCGGAGGGCTATCCCCGGCGCCGAAAGATCATCGGCACCCAGGGTACCGGCCGGACCCGCGCCACCCTCTATTCCAGAAATGGCGACATCAACATCGCGAGGACCGAACCATGATACCAGCAGCCCGACTGGCGATACCGGCGCACTACGCAGGCACCGCGACCGCGGACGGCGTAGAGACCAGCGATCTGGAACTCGTCGAGCTGACGAAGCAGGGGCACACCGAGGCCTTTTCTGAACTGGTGCGCCGCCATCAGCAGATGACCTACAACCTGGCCTATCGATTCATGCGCGACCCCGCGCTGGCGGAAGACATGGCCCAGGAAGCCTTTCTCAAAGCCTTCCGCCTGCTCGGCGGCTTCCGGGGCGACAGCAGCTTCAGCACGTGGCTGTACCGCGTCACCTGCAGCGTCTGCCTCACAGAGCTGGGCCGCCGGAAGCGCCGGGGCGAAGTGGAGCTGAAGCCGGTGCACTACAACACCGCCGCGCTGCACCCTTCCGATGGCCGAGACCTCCCCGAGCACATCCGCCGCTGCGTGACCAAGCTTTCTGATCGCTACGCGGAAATTGTGACACTTTATTATCTGAAGGGTATTTCTTACGACGAGATCGCGGAGGCCCTGGATATCCCCATGGGCACCCTGAAAACGTGGATGTTCCGTGCCCGCAAGCAGTTGCGCCGGATCGTGGAGAAGGAGCTCTTCAACAATGGTTGAACGGCTGCCGAGCGATGCGGAGCTGGATGCGCTGATCGAAGCCGCCCTCGCGGAGGATGTACTCCTCCCCGTGCCGCGCGATCTGCACGCCCGTGTCTGCGAGCGGGTCCAGTTGGCCGCCCTGCAGCAGCGGGAGCTGGCCCGATTCCGGAATGCCCTCCTCTCGGGCTTCGCGGCTTCCGTGGGTGTCCTGGCGACCCTCGCGGCGCTCGTGCTGTTTACCAAATTTGATGTGCTCCTGAAACATGGTATCTCCGGCGGGCAGGGCCTGATGGACTCCTACGCCGCGACTTTTGCCTTGTCCTGGCCCTACTATCTGGAGACCTTCGCCCTGGCCCTCGTTCTCAGTTTGGGCGGCGCAACCCTCTGGGCCGGCTTGATGCCACTGCGGTGGCTGGACGGCATGCACGGGCACGGGGCACGCTCCGGGAAACCGGTGGTGCAGGGTCCGTTCCAGACGCCCTAGCAGCAGCTTGGGCAGCGGCATTGGAAGGGTCCCGTTTGAGCCCCGGGACCCCGGTACCAGGTCTGGCGCACCCACCCGACCGGGCGGAAGATTTTCAGCAAGAAAGGCAGTCCGTTCATGAAGCATCGCCGGGGCAAAGGCAGTTTTTCCACCGTCCAGTCGGTATTGATGATCCTCTTTCTCCTCGGGGTCGTGGTCGTGATGGCCATCTTCCTAACCCCCCAGAAAGAAGACGCCCCCCCGGTCTCCACCATGAGCTATGAGCCCCGCCCGGAAGACCGCCAGCACGATGACCTTCGCCTGCGCCGCTTTGACCGGGACCGGGAAGAAATCGCGAAACAGGGCGAGGCCGCAGAAGCCGTCGCGGCGTCAAACACGGAAGCTCCCGCCGAGGCCGCCGATGAGGCACTTTACTCGATTTCGGGTACCGTGACCGATGGAAAAACCGGCGAGCCGGTCCGCGACGTCGGCGTTATCGCGAGCCGGGTTCCCACCGAGGCGGAGGAAAGCGCCTACCGCGAAAAAGACCGGATCGCCATCGAGGAGAAACGCACCGACGAGATCGCCACGATCATCGACGAGAAACAGCGGCTCTGGGCGGACGCTTCGGCCCGTACGGACGCTGCGGGAAACTACAGACTTCCCATCGAGCACGAGGGCGACTACAAGATCACGGTCGTGCCAAGAAACCATCTGCGCAAAGTGATGGACAAGGAATTTGTGGGTGAGAGCCGCCCGGAATGGAAGGTCGACATCCAACTGGAAAGTGGCGCGACCATTTCGGGCCGAATCACGGACAGCTTCGACAACAAAGGAGTCCCCGGCATCACGGTCTACTCCACCCTGGAGCCGAATGAATATCGCAACGAAGCCAAAACCGACGACGAAGGCAACTACACCGTAGGGGGCCTGTCCCCCGGCAACTACAGTGTAGTCGCGGAAATTGAGAGCACCGTCTATCGCGTCACCAAGGTGCTCCCCTTCAAGCGCACCTCCATTGCCTCGGCGGATCAGGCCGTTCGCGGCATCGATTTCAAGCTCGACAAGGGTGGGGTGGTCTGGGGCTATGTCACCACGCCCGATGAAAAGCCGGTGGCGGCCGATGTGGTGCTCTGCACCTCGGACAGCGTGCTGAGCCAGGCCCTGACCGCCATGGTGAGACGGGCCCCGCCGCTCAATGACAATTCAAGCAAGGAAGATGGCTATTACGAATTGACGGGGGTGCCCCTGAACGAGGAGTGGCGCATCTATGCCACGGCGGAAGACACCGCGCCCCAACTGGCGGATGCCTTTGTTCTGACACCGCGCGAAAAGGAAGTCCGGGTAGACATCACCATGTTCACCGGCTCCAACGTCTATGGTCAGGTCGTGGACGACAAGGGCAAGCCCGTGCCCGACGCTCAGGTTGCCTGTTTTCCCAGCTACACCCAGCTCATGAGCCCCATGGACAAGCCCCAGGTGGCCCGGGAAGGCCGCAGCGACGAGGAGGGCTATTTCGAACTGAAGGAACTGCCCGCGGGCAACTATCAGGTCATGGCGCACAAAGAGGGATACAAGCACGCCCTGACCGGTACGCCTCTCTACTCCAACGGTTATCACGAGGTGAAAAATTTCCGCCTGGTGATCGAATCCATCGAGGCGGGTAACTATAAAGTCTTCGGCACGGTCATGGACTCCACGGGCAACGGCGTCGCGGGCGCGAAAGTCGCCCTCTCGGGTATCGGCACGGAAAGCCTCAGCGGCGTGGAACGGGAAACCGAGAGCGGCCCCGGCGGCGACTTCAATTTTGACGGTGTGGAAATCGGCACCTATGTGCTCAAAGTCGACATGGAAGGATTCGCGCGCAAGACCGTAAGCAAGGTGCTCCTCGACAAGCAGAACGATGTCGTCCTGGAGGCCGCTTCCTACGTGCGCGGGCGCGTGCTGGTGAAGTCCACCAATGCCGCCTCGGAAAACGGCTATACGGTGAGCGCGAGCCTGGTCCAGAGCGAGACCCTGGAGGCAGAGGACAGCAATGGATTCCTCTCCTTCCTGGAAAATGCCGAATCGGGCGACAAGAGCGAGAGTTTCAATGATACGACGGGCGCGTATCAGATGACCCTTTCCGCAGGCACGTGGCTGCTGGAGGGCAGCGCCTCCCCCCTGGCCCCGGCGCGGAAGCAGATCACCTTGCAACCGGGCGAAGTCCTGGAAAACATCGACCTGATCCTCGATGCCGATGGCGGCACGATCGAGGGCGTCGTCTTGACGACGGACGGCCAGAGTCCCCAGGGCGCCACGGTCTTCCTGATCGAAGCCTCGACCGCGTCCCAGGCCCTCACCATGTTCGCCCAGGACGGCGGCGGCACGGAGAGCATGCAAGTGGGCGAAGACGGTGCCTTCACCTTCGAGCGCCTCGGCGAGGGCACCTACTACGCCGTAGCGCGCCACCCCACCTATCCCCAGGCCATGAGCCCGTCGATCGTGCTGGAGGCCCAGGGCACCCAGAGCGGCGTGGAAATCATCATGGGCCCGGGTGGCTCTTTGGAAGGCTTTGTCTTCGAGCAGGGCAAACCGGTTGAAGGACGCATCGTAACCGTGGTCGCCGACGGCCAGCCCTACACGGGCAGCTCCACCACCAATGGCGCTTACGAAGTCCGCAACATCCCGGCGGGCACCTGGCAGGCCTTTGTGAACAACCCCGGCGCGGGCATCAGCCTGGATGCGCTGAACGGCCAGGGCTACCCGGTGACGATCTTCAGCGGTTCAGCCACCTTCCACAACTTCGGCGAGTTCAACGGCATCACGGTGAACGTCACCGTGGCGAGCGGCTCCACCGGTGCGACACTGCCCACGAATTTTGACAACTTCGGCGGACGCGTCGTGCTGAACCCGGCCACGGTTATACCGGCTGTGGGCGCGGGCCTTGACGCCAACATGATTCCCGGCGATCACTACACCGTCATCGGCGGGAGTATTATGATCCCGGATGTCACGATCGGCGCGTGGCGTGTGGACTACTACAGCATGGCCCAGGACGGCACCTACCGTTGGCGAGGCACCCAGGACGTGGAGGTGACGGGTGAGGAACCTGAAATTGATGTGATGATATTCATAGAGTGACGTTTGATTTACGAGGCATATTGCATAAGACCCATACGCTTAACCCCGATCACCTCCGGTGATCGAAAGGCCCCTTTCGGGCCATAATAGACCCTGAAGCAATCACCGCCCTACCGCGGGGGAAACCATGGCACTGATAGAACTCGAAAACGTAGAGGTCCGCTACGGCGACTTCCAAGCCCTCAATGGCGTAACCTGCGCCATCGAAGAGGGCGTGGCCGTAGGCCTCCTCGGCCCCAACGGCGCGGGCAAGAGCACGCTGATGAAGACCCTCCTGGGCTTCAACCGCGCCTCGGCGGGCTCTGTGAAAATCCTGGGCCACGAAATGCCCCAGAGCGCCCTGCTGGTGCGGCAGGAGCTGGGCTACATGCCCGAACGCGAGGTGGTGAGCCCCAAGGTGAGCGCGGTTTCCTTCCTGACCTACGTGGGCCGACTCTTCGGCATGGTCCGCGTGGACGCGATGGAGCGGACCCATGAAGTGCTCAACTATGTGGGCCTCGGTGAAAACCGCTATCGAAAAATGGAGACGTACTCCACCGGCATGCTCCAGCGGGTAAAACTGGCTCAGGCCCTCATCCACGATCCGCGACTCCTTCTGCTGGACGAGCCCACCAACGGCCTCGACCCCGAAGGCCGCCAGGAGATGCTCGATCTCATTGCGGATATCGGCCGGAACCGCAAGGTCACCGTGGTGCTCTCCTCCCACCTGATGCCCGACGTGCAGCATGTGTGCGAGCGGGTCATCATGGTGCAGCATGGTCGCATTGTTGAAGATGGAACCATCAAAGATTTGACGGCACCCCGGGAAAACCAGTTCGAGGTACAGGTACACGGCGGCATGGAGACCTTCCTGGAGGCCCTGGCCCGCCGCGGCGGCCAGTGCATCCGTCACAAGGACGACCTGATGCTCCTCCAGGTGCCCGAGGGCAATGGCAACGAAGTACTCTTCCTGGCGGCGCAGGACGCGAGCACCCAGATCCGCCGCCTCGAACCCGCCAAGAGCAGTCTGGCGGAAGTTTTCATGAAAGCCATGAGCGCGCCCGCGCCGACCGACAAGGACGCCGCCTAGATGCCTGTCTACACCCGCACCTACCGCCACTACGACGGCGAGTTTCGACGCCATGCCCGCTGGGCCCTCATCGTGGAGCAGGAATTGCGCATCCTGGCCAAGACCAAGATCTTCATGTTCCTGTGCATGTGCGCCTTCCTCCACTTTCTCATGCGCCTCCTCCAGGTAGTGTCCTACGACATCATCATGCAGGACCCAAACCATCCCGCAGCCGCCCTGCTGCAACAGGCCCAGTTCATCGTGGTGAAGGAAGAGAGTTTCTTTGATTTCCTGCGCTTTCAGGCCCCGCTGGTCCTCCTGACCTGCCTCTATGCGGGTTCCGGCATGATCTGCAATGACTTCCGAAACAACCTCATGGAAGTCTATTTCTCCAAGCCTATCACCTGGCGGGACTACGCCCTGGGCAAGGTGCTCAGCCTCATCCTTATCGGCCTGGCCTTCACCGCCCTTCCGGGCGTGGCCCTGGTCGTACTGCACAACATGCTGGCCCCGAGTTGGGAAACCTTCAGCGAGACCTTCTGGTGGCCCCTGGAAGTGACGGGATTTTCTCTGGTGCTCGTGGTGCCCTGCGCCCTCGGCGTGCTGGCCTGCTCCGCCCTGCTGCAAAGTCAGAACTACGCCGCCATCGCCGTCTTTATGATCGCGGTATCCAACGGCGCCATCGGCATCTTGCTCGCGGCCTTTCTTCGCGACGAAAACTATCTGGTGGTCGCCTTTCCTACTACGCTAAACCGCATCGGGCAGGCTCTCTTCCACCAACAGCATCTCCTCTTTACCCTGCATTGGGGCTGGTCCATGCTCTACGTCGTTCTGGTCTCGCTGGCCTGCCTGACCATCATCTTCCGGCGCGTACGCCGGGCGGAGTGCGCCCTGTGAGCACCATCATCCAAGCGCAAAGCGTCTCCAAATGGTTCGGCGAGGTTGTCGCCCTCAACGACTTCAACATCGAGATCACCACCGGCGTCACGGGCCTCCTGGGCGCCAACGGTGCGGGCAAGAGCACGTTCATCAAACTGGCCCTGGGGCTTTACCGCCCCTCCCGGGGCAGTGTGACCGTCTTTGGCCAGGCCCCGAAAAACAATCTCGCCGTCCTGCGGCGCATCGGCTATTGCCCCGAGACGGACACCTTTTACGACAACATGACGGGCTATGAATACGTCTACTGGCTCAGCCGCTACTGGGGCATGTCCGCGAAGAACGCCAGGAAGGCCGCGGAACAGGCCTGCGAGCGGGTCCGCATGACGGATCGGATGGACGACCCCATCGAGGAATACAGCAAGGGCATGCGCCAGCGCATCAAAATCGCCCAAGCCCTGGCTACAGACCCCGATCTGCTCTTCCTGGACGAGCCCATGGCGGGCCTCGACCCCCAGGGGCGCGAGGAGATGTTCGCCCTCATCCGCGAACTGGGCGACAACGGTTATTCCGTGGTGGTGTCCAGTCACATCCTCTATGAAGTCGAGCGCGTGACCGACAATGTGGTCCTGCTCTTTCAAGGCAGCCTCATGGCCCATGGCAAGGTCCGGGAAATCCGCTCCCTCATCGACAAGCATCCCCACACGATCCATGTGGATTGCGCCGCGCCCCGAATCCTGGCCGCGCGCTTCGTCGATGACCCGGCCGTGCTTCACCTCGATTTCGAGGGCGACCGCCTGATCATCAAGACCCGCGATCCCAACAGGTGCTATGAACGGCTCAACGCCGCCGCCCTGACCCCCGACATCGGCGTCGTGCGCATCCAGTGCGCCGACGACAGCCTCCAAGCCGTATTCGAGTATCTGGTGAAATGATGGAACAATCCGCCCACGCCACAATCAAGACCAGCATCCTCCCCAAGCCCATCGGGGCCTCGGGGGCGCTGACCCACTACAGCTTCTGCTTCCGGGCCTCCTTCGGCCACAGCCTCATGCTGATGCTGCGCCGGCAGCGGCTTATCCTGGCGGTTGTCATTTCCATGCTGCCCGTGGTGATCCCCCTGGCCATGGCCCTGCTCTCCACCGCCCAGTTCGCGGAATCGGGTTTCGACGTGTTCACCAAGTTGGCCAAGGCGGCCCACATCAACGTCCTCGCGCCCCTGCTGGCCCTCTTTTTCGCCACCATGATCGTGGGCGAAGACGTCGAGACCCGCACCATTCCCCTCATGCTGACCCGGCCCATGCCCCGCTCCGCCTGGGTGCTCGGCCGCTTCACCGCCTACATGGGCGTCACGTCCCTCATTCTGGGGGCCTCCATGCTCCTGACCTTCGCCGCGTCCACGGCCCTGGCCGATCTGACTTTCAACCGCGACGGATTGTGGCGACTGGCCACCCATGAGTTCGCCATGGTCATGGCCCTCATGGCCAATGGCGCGCTGGCCTTGCTCCTGGGGGCCCTCACCCGCCGCCCCATCATCATCGGCGTCCTCGTGCTCTACGGCTGGCAGCGCCTGGCCATGGAGGTGCCCGGCATCGTCGATTTCATGACTATCATGAAGTACACCAACGCCCTCCTGCCCACGACCATGGTGGCCAAGACCGCCAAGGCCCAGGAAGTCCTGACGAAATTTACCAGGGAGGAATTCCTGGTCGCCGCCCCCAAAGCCGCGCTCGTGCTGCTCTGCATCACCGCCACCCTGCTGGGCGTGGCGATCGTGGTAACACGCATCCGGGAATACGCCACCGACCGCGCGGCGGGCTCGTGAGGGAACGAAACTGATCAGACGGATCGGACGGATCAGACCGATCTGATCGGTCAGATCAGTCTGAATCTGCCCAATCGCCATTCACTATTCTCGTCTGCCGTGCGCTATAATCCCGCGCAGTTCTCCCTCCGAAAATCCGCGAGACCCCGCATGGACAAATACCATTTCCGCATCTGTCTGGCCGCCTTTCTTCTTGACGGCGCGCTGCTGGTCGTCCTCACGGCCATGCCCTTCTACATCTACGACCACCTCCACGGCGACGTGGCCACACCCGGCTACATCGGCGGGCTTCAGTCCATGCTTTATGCCGTCACCTGCATGGTCATCAGTCGGTGGATGAACCGCAACAAGCACAGCATGCGTATTGCGGCTATCGGCTCCTGCTACTTCTGCATGGGCTCCGCCGCCGCCGTGCTCCTGCCCGGCGTCTGGGGCTATGGCACGGCCAGCGTGCTCTCCATCATCGGCATGTCCATCGTATGGCCGAGCCTCCACGGCTGGCTGGGCGCGGACCCCGATCCCAACACACGCGCCCGGAGCATGAGTCGATTCAACGTATCCTGGAGCGGCGGGCTGGCCATCGGCCCCCTCGTGGGCGGCTTCCTCTATGACTTTGCGCCCATGGCCCCCTTCGCGGTCTCGGCCGTACTGGGCGTAGCCTGTTTTCTCCTCCTTTGGAGCGTGCCCCAGGAGGAGGACTACTACACGACCCTGGCCGATGAGCACGAACCGGAATGGGGCGACCACGCCCTGCGCAGCGAGCAGATCCTGAAGAGTGCCTGGATCGCCAATGGCATGTCCTGGTGCCTCGTCGCGGTGACCCGCCTGATCTTTACCAAACGGGTGGACTCCCTGGTGGAGGACGGCACCCTGCGCCTCTTCGCCGAGGCCGTTCCCCCGACGTTCCTGACGCACAATCCCGCCAGCATTTACGCGACCATCGCCTTCCTGCTCGCCGCCACGAGCGCGGCGGTTTTCGCGCTCATGGGGCGCACCCGCCATTGGCAACATCGTTTCCGCTACCTGGTGGGGCTCCAGGTGGCCTCCGCCGCCGCTTTCTGGGTCCTCGGTTACACCTACAGCCTTGCGGCCATGAGCGTGGCCTTCATGATCATCGGCGCCTTCAGCGGCGCGGCCTTCTTCTCCAGTAGCTACTACAGCATGGCCAACTTCGCCCTCCGCCGACAGCGCTCCTCCGTCAACGAGTTCTTCGTGGGCTTTGGCAGCTTTGTCGGCCCCCTCGCCTTCGGCTACCTCGCCGAACGCCACGGCCTCAGCGCGCCCTTCGTCTACATGCCCGTGGTCATCGCCCTGGGCGTGATATTCCAGTATTACCTCATCGTGCGAGGACGGAGGCAGTTGATAGTTGATAGTTGATAGTTGATAGTTGACTGTGGACTGTGAGCAATCGATTGGACGGATACGACCGATAGGTCGGATTGATCAGATCGGTCCTATCCGTCCTATCCGTCCTATCAGTCCTATTCGCAAGTCGGCAGGTGTTCTCTGTCAACTGTCAACTATCAACTGCCCTTGTCATCCCCCGCTGGTATGAAAGACGTTCTCCTGAGAATCTATAACAGACTACACCGGGGCAGCCCGAGGCGGCCCCGCCGTCATTCGAGGCATATCAAAATCCCTGCCCGGTGTGATATAACGAAGCAGGTGGTCGGCCCCGGCCACCGAAGGCATGCGTGACTTCAAAGGAGACTTACATGTTGATTGCCCCATTCTGGACCAGGAAAACCGGTTTCGCCCGGGGTGCCGCGTTGGCCCTCGCGGCGAGCGCGCTGCTGGCCCAGCCCCATATGGTCAGTGCCCAGGACGCCCCAGCCGTGGCTCCGGCCCAGGACCCCATTGCCGCACTGAAGAACCTCGGCAATGCCTTTGCCGACATCACCGACAAGACCTCGCCCGCCGTGGTGTTTATCCGCTATGAAAAACGCCTGAGCGGTCAGGAGATGGGCTTCGGCCAGGGCGGACCAAACGGCCAGATCCCCGACGACTTTTTCGAACGCTTCTTCGGCATCCCTGGCCAGCCCATGCCTGAAATGCGCCAAGCCCCCCCCGAGGCGGACCCCGAAAATTCGCCCCCCGTGCCCGTGGGCCAGGGCAGTGGCTTCATCATCAGCCCCGAAGGCCACATCATCACGAACCACCACGTGGTGGACGGTGCCGACAACATTGCCGTGCAGTTAGATGACGGGCGCGAGTTCGACGCCACCATCATTGGCTCGGACGCGGAAACTGAAATCGCGGTTATCAAAATCGAAGCGACCGGCCTCCCCACCATCAGCCTGGGCGACTCGGACACGCTGCGCGTGGGCGAGTGGGTGCTGGCGATTGGCAACCCCTTTGGCCTGAGCCACAGCGTGACGGCCGGTATCGTAAGCGCGCGGGGCCGGGCGGCAGAGGGTCTCCGCGAGGGTGGCCTCCTCGCCGACTTCATCCAGACCGACGCCGCCATCAATCCCGGCAATTCGGGCGGTCCGCTGCTCAACCTGGACGGCCAGGTGGTCGGCCTGAACACTGCGATCCTGAGCCGCAGCGGCGGCTACATGGGTATCGGTTTTGCCATTCCCATTAACATGGTCAAGTATGTCTCAGAGCAGTTGATCGCCAACGGCAAGGTGGTCCGCGGCTTCCTGGGCGTCCAAATCCAGGATTTCGACGCCGAAATGTCCAACTTCTTCAAGGGCGTGGACCAGGGCGTACTCGTCGGCGATGTCATCGACGGCACGCCCGCCGCCGCCGCCGAAGTCATGCGCGAAGACGTCATCATCGCCCTGAACGGTCAGCCGGTCAAATCGGCAGATAACTTCAAGAGCCGGGTGTCCATTATCCCCCCCGGCGGCGTCGCCGAATTGACCATCATGCGTAATGGGGAAAAACTCATCAAGAGCGTCACCGTCGCGGCGCGTCCCGACAATCTCGAAGGCGGTGCCGCCGCCGTGGAAAAGGGCGTGAGCAAGAGCGACGCCCTGGGCATTTCCGTGCAGGACCTGACGCCCGAATTGCTGGAGCGTTTCGGCTTCGAAGGCATGGAGGGCGTGCTGATTACGGAAGTCACACCCAATTCTCCCGCGTCCCTGACCGGCCTCATCGAAGGCATGCTGGTCCAGGAAGTCAACCGCAAGCCCGTCAAGAACGTGGAAGAGTTCAACGCCGCGCTGGAAGAAAACACCAGCGAACGGGCGGTCCTCCTTCGCGTCCGCGACAAAGACGTGTCGCGCTACGTCACCATCAAGATCAACCGCTAAGCGCAAGTACGCAAGCCTCGTCCGAGCGCCCCCGGAATCTCCGGGGGCGCTTTTTGTTGGGATTGACCCCCATCCATTTCCGTCTATAATGCAATTCAACTGCAGATCAGACGAAATTCGATCAGCACCCCGAGCGCGCTGTTGGGCATTCGCGCGGCCCTCCGAAAGACCGTCGCACCTCGGCGGAATGTCTTCAAAAAAAATCCACGTAACGTTGCGCCATTTGTGGTTTAATTGTAGCCGCGGTTATATTCGGCACCCCTACAAATGGAGCACCCTGTTACCATGAACACCCATTCGGTCTTGCGCCCTCTCTTCTGTTCCCTATTCCTGCTGGTGCTGGGCGCGCTCGCCCAGGCTCAGGAGGCACCACCGGAGCAAGCTCCCGCCGCCACCCTATCCGGCGCGCCGACACTGGTCGGCACCTATCCTCTGCCGGGTGAGGCGTTCTACCGCAGCATTGTGTTTTACTTCGACCAGCCCCTGGCCGAAGTCGACGACCCCTCTACCCTGATCCAGTTGCAGCCCGCCTTATCGGGTACTTGGAGGCATCACGGAAATATAATTGCCTTCGAAGCCGAGTCGGGCACAGGCATTCCCAAGGGCATTTACCGCGCCACATTCCTGCCCACCCTGACCAACGCATCGGGGCAGATGCCCACCCCCCCCGAGAGACCCATTCTATTTGCCAACGCCGTGCTCCACATGTCGTCCTTCACCTATGGAGTCATCGGCCCGGTCACCACGGACCTGCATCTGAACTTCTCCATGAACGTGCGCTGGGAGCAGCTCCAGCAGCATTTGACCATCAAGGACAAGGACGGAAAGTCCATTACCTACACAATGCCCCACCGCGCGGAGGCCTCCCAGTTTGTCGTGACGGTACCGAGCACCACCCCTGCCCCCTTCACCGCCATTATCTCAGATGGCCTGACAGACGCCTCGGGCCAGTTCCAGACGTCCGTGCTGTACAGTCTCAAACTCGACGCCCCCCCGTCCTTCAAGCTGAGCAAGTTCGATTGGACCCGTATCGACGACACCACCGACCGCCTGCTGGTCTCCGTCTCTCATGCTGTGCCCTTCGAAAGCCTGCGGTCCCATTTCCAGGTGTTTATGGACGACAGCACAGAGCCCATCACCCTGAGCCAAGGCGACTCCGGCGATTCAAAAGTGGTCGCCTTCGACTTTGATCGACCTGCGCAACAGGGCAAAATCCTTAGTTACGAGTTTACGCCCGGAATCGAGGCCCTATCCCCCCTCATTCCCCAGGTAGCCCAGGCCGGTACCGTCACCTGGCAGTCGGAAAACTTGCGAATCGAAAGTCACTACTGGAGGTCACGCGGTGTCAATCCTCTTCGACTCCAACTTTACTTCAGCAATCCTGTCTCCGCTTCCGCACTGGAAAAATACCTCACCGTAACGCCCGCCGTGAAAGATCTCAAAGTTGAAGCCGGAGAGTATGGCAGCGTGGATCTCCTCGGGGAGTGGGCCCCGGAACAGGCCTACACCCTCCATATCGCGGAAGGGCTGAGCGATCAGCAGGAAGTTCAGTCGGTGACGTCGGCCTTTACGTGGAATGTCGATTCAGCGCCACGACAAAGTGGCACGGGCTTCGCCTTTGAAGAGCCCTACTATTTCCCCCGGCGGCTCGCAGGCCCGTTGACGGTCTACTCCCGCAATGTGGAAAAGGCGGAAGTCACCCTCTACGAACTGTTCCCGTCCAACCTGGTAAAGGCCCTGGACTATATGGAAGCGGGCAAGACCTCGGGCTCTTTCGGAATCGAACTGAGCCGCAAGATCGCTTCCCGCTCCATCGAATTTGAGAAAAAGCCCGATGTCCGCGTCGAAGCAGCCCTGCCCATGGACGGCTTCCTGCCCGAAGGCAAGAAAGGCATTTTCGGCCTCAGCCTCACGCCGGGTGACGACTACTACGACACGAAGATTGTCGTCTGGACCGATATCGGCGTGCTGGCGCACTGGCAGGACGACCAGTTGCTCATTTACACCCACAACCTCTGGAACCTCGCGCCCCTGGCCGATGCCAAAGTCACCCTCTACTCCGCAAAGCATCAGCCCATGGGCGAAGTCACCACGGGCGCCGACGGCGTGGCCCGACTCCAGGGCTGGGACCCGGAACTGGGACGGCCCCGCGTGGTTATCGTGGAGACGGCGGACGATTTCACCTTTCTGCCGCTGAACGAGCGCACTGATGACCCCGTGGCCTTCAACGACACCATGCCCACCTTTACCGCGACCGGGTATGACGCCTTCCTCTACCCCGACCGCAACCTCTACCGGCCCGGCGAGATGATACACCTCCGCTGGCTCGTGCGCCAGGCCGATGGCACGCCCCTGAAAGACGCGCCGCTGAAACTTCGCCTGGTCGATTCCACCGAGAACGCGAAGGAATTCACGAGCACCCTTTCCACCTGGGGCAGCGGTTCCCTCGATCTGGAGACGGCCCGGGACTGGCTCACGGGTGCGTACACCCTGGAACTCTGGGTCCCCGGTGCCGATATGCCCCTCACCACCCAGAAGATCAACATTGAGGATTTCGTGCCCAGCCGGATCGAGGTCAAAGTCGCGACGGCGGCCCCCTTCTGGCTCCCGGGCGAAGAACACGCCGTCACGGTGACCGGCGAGCAGCTCTCCGGTGGCCCGGCGCGAGAGCGCCGCACCTCCGCTGCGGTCATCATCGACAAAGTCGCCTGGAAGCCCGAGCAGTGGCCCGACTACACCTTCACGAACGAAGCGCCCTACACCGGGGACGTACGCACCCTCGGCGAGGCCACCTCGGACGGACTCGGCAACGCGGGTTTCAGCTTCACGTGGCAGCCGGGCAAGGAAATCTCGTTCCCGGTGGAAGGCACCCTGCGGGGTGAGGTCTTCGAACCGGGCGGACGCAACGTAGCGGGCCGCACCAAAGCCTTTCTCTTTCCGGCCCCGGACATTCTCGGCATGGCGGTGGCCAGTGGCACCAAGTCGAACACCATCGACGTCTCCGTCGCGGCCGTGCGGCCCGACGGCTCCCCGTCCGCGCTGGATTCCGCCCTCGTCACGCTGGAAAAGAAGCAGTGGAGCTATTACGTCCGGCGCTATTCAAGCCACAACGAGGCCAACTGGAACGAAGGCTTCGTCACGGTCAAGACCGAGACCGTTCCCCTGAAGGACGGCAAGGGTTCGGTCACCCTGGCCTATACCTCCGACTACGGCAACTACCGCGTACGGGTACACCGCGCGGATTCGCCCCAGTTCGCCTCCCAGAGCTTCTGGTCCTATAGCGGCCAGGCCCGGGTGGTGGATGGCAGCCGTCCCTCCCTCATCAAGCTCGTGCCCGACAAAGCCGCGTACACACTCGGTGACACGGCCAGCGTTCGCATCGAATCGCCCTTCGACGGCAACGCCATCGTCGTCGTCCAAGGCGGCGGGATCGACCAGGCCGTCACCGTTCCCATTGCGAACGGCTCCGGCGTGCTCACCCTGCCCCTGGAGCTGAAGCATGCGCCCAATGTGTGGCTCGAAGCCACCGTCATCCACCCCGTGGAACCGGGCGCGCCCCTGACCTATCCCTACGCCAGCTTCGCCATGCTCAACGTGCCCGTGGCCGACCCGTCGAAGGCGCTGAGCATCAATTTCAACAGTCTCCCCGAGGAAATACGCCCGGCCTCCAAGCTGGATGTCTCTCTCACCGTGGCCGGTCCGGACGGCCTGCCCGTGGCCTCGGAAGTGACGCTCGCCCTGGTGGACGAAGGCATTCACCAGATCCTCCAGTACCAGAATCCCGATCCGGTGTCGTGGTTCCAGCGCAGTCGGAAACCCACCTATCGCAGGGCCCACTACTATGATCAGGTGGCCTACGATTTCGAGGCCGCAAAGATAGGCGGCGACGAACTCCTGCGCAAGCGCATCGATTCCACCGTGGGCGAGAACTGGATCAAGCCCCTCGCCCTGTGGTCCGGCGCAATAACCACCGATGCCACCGGCACCGCGACCGTTTCCATGGACATCCCTGAATTCTCAGGCAAGGTGCGCCTCGTCGCGGTGGCCACCACGGGCGATCGTGCGGGCAGCCAAGCGGCCAACGTGACGATTCGGCGCCAAGTCATCCTCCGCACGTCGCTGCCTCGCTTCGTGGCGCCGGGCGATACCTTCGCGGTTACGGTATCACTCCAGAACATGCTGCAGACCCGCGCATCGGTCACCCTGACTGCCGATGCCTCCCCCCCACTGGTTATGGCGCCGCTCAAGCAGGTTGCAGAATTGGAAGGTGGCGCGGAACTCGTGTTTACCGTTCCCGTTGCCGCGGGTGAGGCCACGGGCTCCGGAAAGATTGGCTGGAGCATGGATGTGCTCAATACCGAAGGTGCGGTGGTCGAGCAGTACGCCACCGAGACGGCCCTCAAGGTCCAGTCGCCCTCGGTGTACCAGGTCCGCAGCGAGATGGCCGTGATCCCCGCCGGGGAAAGCCGCCAGTTCGAGAATACCGTCTTCAAGGACAACGGCCAATTGGAGGCCACCCTCACCGTCACGGCCAATTCCCTGGCACGCCTGCGGAAAGCACTCAACTATGTAGTGGGCTATCCCTACGGTTGCGTGGAGCAGACCACCTCGCGCTGCCTGCCCCTCTTCCTTCTGGGCCAGGCCGCCGCGAGCACCGGCAACGAGATGGACACCGCCCAGTTCCAGCAGTTCATCCAGGCAGGCATCGACCGACTGCTGTCGATGCAGACCCGGAGCGGCGGCCTCGGCTACTGGCCGGGCGCAACCGAGCCGTCGACCTATGGCAGCATCTACGCTGGCCATTTCCTCGCGCTGGCGAAGCAGGATGCCGCCTTCCAGGTCCCGGACGAGAAATTCGACGCGCTGATGCGGTATCTGAGAGAACGTATCCCCCTCGCGCCGAACGATGGCCCCATGTCCCTCTACAACTACGCCTACGCCTGTTATGTGCGCGCCCTGGCCAAAGACGCCACGGTGATGGAGGCCATCAACAGCCTTGATGCCCTGCCCGTACCCACGGCGGCCCGGCAGTGGCTGGCCTTGGGCGCCATCACCTTCACTGGCGCGGCGGATCAGGCCCAGGCGTACTTGCTGAAAAACCCCAGCGCGCCCTACATGGACCGGGAACAGGGCAACTCCTTGAACTCGGGAATCCGGAACGACGCCATTACCCTCATGACCCAGATGGCGGTGAAGATGGACGCGAAGTACGTCCAGCCCCAGGCCGAGAAACTGCTCCGCTTTCTGGAGGAGAACCCGTACTCCACCCAGGAAGCGGCCTTCGTGGTCACGGCTCTGTCCGCCTATCTGAGGTCCAACGCGGGTGACCTGAGCACGGCCCACGCCAGCTTCCTGACGCCCGACGGGACGAGCGAGGAAAAGGGCGACTTCCGCTACAAACACAAGCACGAAGGCCCCGGCGCGAAATACACCGTCACCAACAGCGGAGGCACCCCGCTTTACGTGCACTTCGACACGGCAGGCATTCTCGTGAAGCCCGATGTGGAAGCGGCGGCCAACGGCATCGCCCTGAAACGCAGCATGGACAGCAAAGAGGGCCCAGCCGATCCCGCCGCGTTGAAGCAGGGCGAGAACTATCTCCTCACCGTGGAAATCACCTGCGACCAAGCCTATGAGAACGTCATCCTGGCCGATCTGCTGCCGGGCGGGCTCGAAATCGAGAACCCCCGACTTGATGGCGGCGCGCTGGCCGTGTGGAAGAAGTCCGACGGGATCATGCCGTCCTTCCTCGAAATGCGCGACGACCGACTGGTGGCCGCCTTCGATAGGCTGGAGCGCGGAACCCACAAATTCTACTACGCCGTGCGCGCCGTAACCTCCGGAAGCTTCCAGTATCCCGGCGGCAATGCGGAGTGCATGTATGAGGTGAAGTATAACGGACGAACTGCGGCGGGTTCGGTGACGATCAGCAATTGACAATGGACAATTGATAATGGACAACGAATGAATGCGCCCCGCTTGGCCCCCTAGGCGGGGCGCTGCTTTTCCCGACGGGACCGTCCTGAATGACACAGAGCTAATGGTTATCGATGCCAAAACCCACGACACTTCGAACTTCCAAAGGCCAAATCCGGGTGCCACCCTCAAAGAGAGGAGCGAAGCGGGGGAACTTTGTGGGTGAGGGGACATTAACGAGACAAAGTTCTCTCAATCGCTGAACACAATTTCCTACAGCCTGAGGACTACAGCCCGGCGTTTTCTTTCTCGAGCCGCCGGTGGCGGGGAATCGTAAAAGAAACGGCAGGGCTCAGGCTTCAGGCTATAGGAGGTCGCGAATGGATATTGAGTGGGCTCTTACTGGTGGAAGTCCCTTCACCCACAAACTCCGTCGCAAGCTCCTCCGTGTGTGGGTGGCACCCGTGGGGCCCGAAGTTGACCGAAGTGGGCCTTGCCTGGCTGAAGTCCCTGCACCCACAAACTTCCCCCGCTTCGCTCCTCCGTTTGAAGGTGGCACCCGTGGGGCCTGAGGTTGACCGAAGTGGGGCTTTGCTCGGTTGCAGCCCCGTGTTTTCTTAGCAGCTCCGTCGCAAGCTCCTCCGCTTGAGGGTGGCACCCGACGTGCACTTGGTTTGAGTGCGAGAGGTCCCGCTGAAGTTAGTGCGATTCGGGACCGTCCCGCGCATTTAAAGCGTGGGACAGTCCCAGCGCCATCTGCCTCACTTGGGCATTCGCTGAAACCCAGGTAGACTGCCCCGAACGAGGTGTGCTTCACGGATTGGACAGTCCCAATGCGACGCGCCCCGCCTGAGTTGTCAGGCGGGGCGCTGCTTTTCATTCATAACTCTCAATTCTTGATCAGCCACACCTCGGCGACCACGCAGCCGCGGCCTTCGACCAGATTCCACTCGACGTCCAGCGTGCCGGCTTTCGTGGCTTCCCGCGGCAGGTAGTAGGACACTGGCCAGATGGGATCAGGCTGGGGCACCGGCCCATGAATGCTGAACTCATCGTTCAGCGTCAGCGTCATGGAGGGCTTGAAGCGACCGGCGTAGGTCACTTTCAAGGTGTACTGGGCCTTGGGGTCAAGCCCGTCATAGTGCATCTTCAGGGGCGTGCCGTACAGCGTGGCCACTTGTGACTGCCAGGACATGCGGAGTTCCTGGCGCTTCTTAGGTTCCGCCGAAGCATTCTTCGCACGTTCTTCCTTGAAGACCATGTTGTCCGCTTCGGCCTGACTGGCCTCTTTCTTTATCGTGGCTTGATCGGCTTTGTAGAAGGGGAACTCCACGCGGGCCGTGTGACACGCCGAGGGATCTTCATCCCAGTTCTGCTGGTAAACCACGTGCTCGGACTTCCCGATGTTCCCGAGGTCGTCGTAGAAACCGCCGGGGCCGGGGTTTTCCCAATACCGGATTTCGTCGAGGGCGGCAATCTGATCTTCCACCTTCTCCATGGCGAGGACGGCACCGAAGCGCTGCTCCAGCCACGGGCGATTGTTCACCGGCTGATCGAGCCAGTCCAGCAAGGCGCCGCGCTCGGAATTCCGCGCGAGGTAGGGCGCTTCCGCGCTCAATTGGTAGCCAATGCTCTTCAGAAGCACCGGGCCGAGGGCCTCAATACCAGCACGAAGCTCCGGTGCGGCGGGGGTATCCGCCTTGGCCAGCGCCGTGCGGGCCTTAATGATCACCGCATCCACGCCTTCGGTCTTTGCCTTCGCGAGGAACGCGTTCGCTTCCTTTTCATAGCCGCGCTGGGCCTTCGTCTCAGCCTGCACGTTTGCATCGAAACGGGCGCGGAACAGATACATCTGGGCGCGCCAATTGGTGTCCCAGTCCGGCACCTTCTTTGCAATGCCTTCCCACAGCGCCAGGCTCTTGGGAATGGCCTTGTTTTGAAGAATGGGCCCCTGCCAGCATTCCTCAAACAGACGCATGCCCTTTGCCACATCGTCCGCCAGGGCCTCGCCAAACCACACCTTGCCGTACTCCCGCAGGGCGGCATCCAGATCCGCCGCCGGGTCCCATCCCAGGGTGTTCCAGACAAACTTGTTCAGGTCGTCGTGGATCCCGTCGGAATAGGTGCCGAAACCGTCGCTCAGGTTCATGTAGCGCTGGAAGATGTGCTGCTGCATCGCGGGCATGGGCATCATGGGTTCGCGCCCCACGGTATTGGCAAAAACTGGATCCCAGTCCGGGATGCCATACTGGCAGCGGACGGTGTGATTGATGTCCGGATAACGGCGCAGCGGAAAACGCTTCGGCGTACGCTCGCGCATCTCTTCCCAGCCCATCTTGGTCCACGGGCCATAAACCAGCCCTTCGAGCCACTGGGGGTCTTTCTCCGCCAAATAATTGAAGAAATAGTCGTTCTCCTCCAGGGTAAAAGTCTGGTTCGAAACCCAGAGTTTCGCCGTGGGGTGAAGTTCCTTCAGGATGGGCGACAGGGCCTCCATGAAGGTCAAGAGGTGTTCGGCGGGCGCGTCGCCATCGTCTCCGCCCGGCACGAAGATGTGATCCACCGCGGGGAAATCCTTCAGGAATCCGCGGCGCTTCTCCAGCGCCACGGCGAGCCCCTCGGGCGTGGTGACATCTTCACCCTCATCGGCCATGACGGGGGACCACACCCAAACGTCGATGCCGTAGGAATCGATCAGGCCGGAAAGCTTGATGTTCATCCCGTGCATCGTTTCCACCATGACCTTGCCGTCTTTCGCGGTGGGGTCGAGGTTGTTGATCAGTTCGACGCCGTTGCAGCCGAAGATCACGAGGTCGCGGATGTACTGTTCATAGGTTTCCAGCGACCAGGCGTCGTAGGTGTTCGCCGTGTCGCGATAGGCCAACTGGTGCGCCCGGATCGGCACTTCGGGCGAGGTGCTGATGGGGGCGGCAAGTTCCAGCGCGAGCGTGCCCGGACCATAGGTCGCCAGGCGGATCAGCCGACCGGCGGCAAACATGGCGCCCCGCTCATCGAAGCCGGCGAGCTTCACGGTATTGCCACTCACCGTGACGCCGTAGCCCTCCGCTTTTTTAGGGACATTGATGCCCTTAACGGCGGGAGCCACGCCCAGCTCGATCACCACACCTTCAGCCGGTGCTTCCGCAGCTATTGCCAGCGTCACGCCACTGCGCTCCGCCAGTTCCTCCTGCAACATCACCGCCGCCTTCGCCACGACCGCCGAATCCGATTTCGTCACGATCGTCGCCGTGCTCAGGTCCAGGGCCAGCACGGGCAGGGCCGCGATGATCACCATCGCCGCTCCCGAACCGCGTCCCAACAAATTACGCCAATACATACTGCTCTCCTCTTATGATTTCGAAATGAACCGGGCTGGAAATACGAACCGAATACACGCGGCGCGCCAACGCGGAATGATAGGCCAAGATTTCATTGATTTAAGCAGAATTCCGGAGGGGGATCAAGGAAAAGAGCACTGAACCGCGAATGGACGCGAATATACGCGAATGAAGAGGTGGTCACTTTTTGAACGGGCGCGTGCGCTGACTGGGCACCAGTGCCTCCACAGCTCTTCTTCTCCGCGTCTCCGGGTTTGCGCTTCTGGGTTTGCGTTTCGGGATGTTGGCAGCGGTCGATCCAAGTCCTCATCGGCCAGTCGCTATTTTCCGATTTATCTAATTTCGACGACCCGTTCCAATACGCACTCCACTATTCGCGTTCATTCGCGTCCATTCGCGGTTCCTTACTTTTCAATCTCATTCGAGTAGCGGTCTGCAACCGCGTACGCGCAATGCGAAATATGAAATCCCCCCCGCCGTGGTGTACCATCGCTCCCTTGGTAGTCCGGCGCGGATTTGGGCCGCTCCGGCAGGCTGTTTCCTTCTGGAGGATGTCTTCGTGTATGTACAACTTAAGCGGGGTGGGCTTGCGCTGCTCCTGGGGCTGCTTATCGCGCCCCTGGTCATGGCGGACGGTATGAAGATCGGTCTAGGTAGAGTCGCCATTACACCCAGCAAGCCCGTTTGGATGGCGGGCTATGCCTCGCGCACGGAACCGGGCTCGGGCAAGCTCCACGATCTGTGGACAAAAGCCATAGCCATCGAGGACGCCGCGGGCAACAAGGTGGTGATCGTAACAGCGGACATCATCGGCTTTTCCCTGGACATGACCGATGCCGTCTCGAAGCGTATTGAAGTCGCCTATGGCATTCCCCGGAGCAACCTGCTTTTCAATTCTTCCCACACCCATTGCGGCCCGGTGGTGAAAAACGACGGCCTCCACATCACCTACGGTCTTGAAGGTGCGAACGAAGAGCGCGCAGTGGAGTACACCCGTGAACTCGCGGAAATGGTTTACCAGGCCATCGACGCATCCATAAAGGATCTCGCGCCAGGCACCCTGTCCTGGGGCATTGGCGAAGCCATGTTCGCAAAGAACCGGCGCGCCTATGGCACCGGCGGTGTGTCGAACGACTTCAATCCGATCGGCCCGGTGGACCATGATGTGCCCGTGCTGCTGGCGAAAGGCGCCGACGGCGTGGTCCGCGGCGTGCTCTTTGGTTATGCCTGCCACAACACCACCTTGAGCATTCAGGAGTTCAACGGCGACTACGCGGGCTTCGCTCAGCTCACCGTGGAAAAGGCCTTTCCGGGCGCCACGGCGCTCTTTGCTCAGGGATGCGGCGGCGATCAGAACCCCCTGCCCCGACGTGATGTGGTGCTGGCGGAGAAATACGGCACGGAGCTCGGCGGCGCGGTGTCGGCGGTAAGCGACGGCCAGATGACGCCGGTGGACGGTGCCATCTCGGCGCGCTACAAGGTCATCCCCCTCGCCCTGAGCACGCCGCCCACCGAGGCGGAGGTGGAAGCCCAGCTTGCCAGCCAGGATGTCTACATCCAGCGCCGGGCGAAAAAGCTGAAGGCCATCTACGCGGAAAAGGGTGCCCTGCCCACCGCCCTGCCCTATGTGGTCCAGGTTATCAAGCTCGGCGACGACGTTCAGATCACGGCCCTGAGCGGTGAAGTTACCGTAGACTACAGCCTCCTGATCAAATACCACTATCCCCGCCAGAAACAATTTGTCATGGGCTATTCCAACGATTGCCCAGCCTATATCCCCTCCCTTCGCGTATTGAAAGAGGGCGGCTACGAAGGGGGCGATTCCATGGTCTACTACGGCGTCCACGGCCCCTGGGCACCCTCCATCGAAGAAGACATCATGAAAACGATCCACGAACTGGCAAAGGCGGAATAGATGCTGCACACCTTCACACGCATGCTCACAATCACGACACTCCTCTTAACGCCGGCCGCGATTCACGCACAGGAGGCCGCCAAGGTCTTCAAGGCGGGCGCGGCCACGGCCAACATTACGCCCTGGCTGGGCTACTCACTGGCCGGCGGCATGGAAGATCGCGAGGCCACGCGCGTGGATGACGAGCTTCATGTCCGCGCCATCGTGCTGGACGACGGCACGAACCAGCTCGCCATCGCGCTGGTGGACTGCTGCATGGTGGAGCGGCCCATAGTGGATGCGGGCAAGGACCGCGCCAACGCCGCCACGGGCATTCCCCAGTCCCACATGCTGGTGGCCGCGACTCACTCCCACAGCGCCGGCACCTGTGCCCATATCTTTCAGTCGGACCCCGACCCCGCTTACACCACGCTGGTGACGCGCAAGATCGGCGATGCCATAACCCAGGCCTGGCTCGACCGGGTGCCCGCGAAGATCGCGTGGGGCGCGGGCGCTGTGCCCGACGAAGTGCACAACCGCCGTTGGTATATGAAAGACGGCACCATCGGCGAGGACCCCTTCGGCAAGACGAACGACAAAGTAAAGATGAATCCACCCCGGGCCAGCGCGGACTTGATCAAGCCTGCGGGTCCGACGGACCCGGAGGTTTCCATCCTCGCGCTGGAAACTGTCGACGGCAAGCCGCTGGCCCTCCTCGCCAACTACTCGCTCCACTATGTGGGCGGCATGCCCGGCATCTCGGCGGACTATTTCGGCGTGTTCAACCAGGCCATTGCCGACCTGCTGAACGCGGACGACGATTTTGTGGCCATCATGTCCAACGGCACAAGCGGCGATATCAACAACATCGACTTCACGAAGCCCGCCCCGGAGCAGAAAGCGGGCGAGCAGATGGTGCTGGTGGGCAACAAGGTGGCGGCGGAAGTGCACCGCGCGTACAGCGAACTTCAGTTTCAGGATTGGATGCCCCTGAATGCCGTGCAGAAGGAAATCACCCTCGGCATTCGCAAGCCCACGGCGGCGGAGCTCGACGAGGCCAAGACCATCCTGAAGGCCGCCGAGGGCCGCCCGCTCCAGGGACTCCGGGAAATCTATGCAAATTGCACGGTAGACTTGGCCGCCTACCCCGACACGGACGACCTGATCCTTCAGGCTCTCCAGATCGGTGACCTCGGAATCGCAGCCATCCCCTGCGAAGTGTTCGTGGAGATTGGCCTCGCTATCAAGGGCGAATCCCCCTTCGCCGATAATTTCACCATTGAGCTGGCCAACGGGTACAATGGTTACCTGCCTACGGAAGCACAGCACCCCCTCGGCGGTTACGAAACCTGGCGCGCGAAGTCCAGCCGCCTGGAAGTCAAAGCCGCCACGGAGATCCAGAAAACGATTCTGGAACTGCTGGGGGAACTCAAAAAATAACATCGACCGCCCCGGCGGGCGGGATCGCTTCGGTCCCGTCCGCCGTCACGGCGCGGATCGAAGGGGAACTGCAAGATGCGCGCGCTCGTTACCACCCTCCTCTCCCTGGCCCTGCTGTCCGGGTTCGTCTCCGCCGAAGAGGTGGATACTTCGCCGGCCCGATGGGAAAAGACCATCGCGGGATTCGAGTCGAAAGACAGGGAAAATCCAGTTGCTCCCGGGGGTATACTCTTCCTGGGTAGTTCCAGCATCCGCATGTGGGAATTGGGCAAGTGGTTCCCCGGTATGCCCGTGCTGAATCGGGGCTTTGGCGGCTCGGAAGTCTCCGATTCTGTATACTATTTTGATCGCATCGTCATTCCCTACAAGCCTTCTGCGATTGTCTTCTATGCCGGGGACAACGACATCGCCCGCAACAAATCGCCGGAAACGGTCACCGAAGACTTTAAGAAGCTGGCGGCCAAGGTCTGGGAGCACCTTCCCGAGACCCGGATCCTGTTCATCGGCATCAAGCCCAGCACCGCCCGCTGGAATATCTATCCCGAGATGAAGAAAGTCAACGAGGCCATCCGCCAGATGGCCCAGTCTGAGCCTCGGCTGGTACTGGTGGACGTGGAAAGCGTCATGCTCGGCGAGGACGGTCTGCCCCGGCAGGAGTTTCTGCAAAAGGATGGCCTTCACATGACCGACGCGGGATACGCCGCCTGGACCAAGCTGGTCAGCCCCCTGCTCCCGGCGCCCGCGGCCGGCTGAAGCCGGTTCAGTTCAGCAATTTCTCGAGCACGACGCGAAGCTCATTGGGCTTCACCGGTTTGGAGATGTAGTCGTCCATCCCCGCGTCTATACACATTTCCCGGTCCCCCTGCATGGCATTGGCCGTCATCGCGACAATGGGAATGTCGTGCCGGGGTACCCGACTGCCCACATCCCGGATAATCCGGCTGGCCTCCAGGCCTCCCATTCCCGGCATCTGCAAGTCCATGAGCACCAGATCGTAGTCGCTCCCCAACAGCGCCTCGATCGCCTCTTCGCCGTTGGCGGCGATCTCCACACGATAGCCAAGGCGCTCTAATATCTTCACGGCAACCATCTGGTTGGTGACGTTATCTTCCGCCAAAAGAATTCGGGCCCCGCGGCGCTCGCCCGCGATTCGTTCGGCGGGTCGGTCGCGCACTTCGGAAGAAGTGCGCCGCTCCCGCCTCGTGTCCAGTACCGCCGCCATGGTGTCTCTGAGTTGGCCCTGCTTCACGGGCTTGGTAATGTAGGCTTCGCTCAGGTCGGCCAATTGCGCCACTCCGCGCTGGCCCGCAATCGAGCACATGAAGATAATCGGGATCTTCCCCAACACGGCATCCCCACGCACCAGCCGGGCGAGTGTCTCTCCGTCCATGCCGGGCATCTGTAAATCGATAAGGATCAGTTCGAAGGGATAGTCCGGAAGGCGCAGGCACCCCAAATCTTCGCTTCCGGAAGGAGTTACCACGCAGTGACAGCCCCAGGCAGTCAACAGGTCGTGGAGGTGACGGCGATTGCTGCCGTTGTCATCCACGACGAGCACATGAACCGAGGGAAATGTATGACACTCCTTGGTCGCTCCGCTTCCAGGCTGCTTCTGAAATACGGCGCAAACGCGAAAGGTCGAGCCCGCCCCGACCGTGCTCTCCAGCGCAATGGTTCCGCCCATATACTCCACGAGCCGCTTCGAGATCGCCAAGCCCAATCCGGTACCGCCATACTTTCGGGTCGTGGACGCATCGACCTGCGTGAAAGCCGAAAAAAGCGAGGGAAAGTGAGCGGCGGGAATTCCGATTCCCGTATCGCTTACGGCAAACTCGAGCCGGACTTTCTCCGGGCCATCTTCCAGACAGGTAACTCGTACCGCAATTTCACCGTGCTCGGTAAACTTGATGGAATTGCCCACCAGATTCGTGATCACCTGACGCAGCCGGCTCGGATCGCCCCGGAGTTCGGTGGGTACCTCGGGCGCAATGGATATGACCATTTCGAGGCCCTTCTCCTGCGCCTTGAATCCCAGGGTGTCACCAACACTCTCCAGCGCCGCGCGAAGATCAAAGTCCAGCACTTCAAAATCGAGCTTGCCCGCTTCCACCTTGGAGAAATCCAGAATGTCGTTGATAACGGCGAGCAGCGAGTCGCCGGAGGAGCGTACAATTTCCAAGTAGGTTCGCTGCTCCCGGCTTAGATCCGTGTCCAGAAGTAGTCCCGTCATGCCGATAACCCCGTTCATGGGGGTGCGAATTTCGTGGCTCATATTGGCTAGAAACTGCGCTTTCGCTTCGGTGGCCGCCTCCGCTTTGTTCTTGGCCGCCTCCAGGGCCTCCGCCGTTTCAGCCAGCGAACGATAGGCCGACCGAATTGTCTCCACCTGCAATTTCACGGTGCGGGCGATACGATTGGCAAAGAGAAGAAAGACGCCCGCAGTGAGCACGGCAACGAGGACCATGGAATAAAGCGCCTGGCTGAACCGGGCCTCGGTGTCCGCGGAAAGCTGGAGTACGGAGAGCTCGGCCGCTCGCCGGATATCGTCCACTACCCCGTGGGCGGTCTCCAGAGCATGCTGGCTTGTTCGTAATATCTCCTCGCGTTCCTGTTCGACGCGATGCCCCTGTTCCACCATCTCGTAGAATCCGTCGCGGCCGATAACGATGGTCTGGTGGTCGAGGTCAATGGTGTAGCCCTCCCCGAGCAGCAGCGTCTCAAAGACCTTCATCGGCTCCGCTATCGCGCTTTCCACGCCGTTCAGTGCGGCCGCGCGATCCAGCGCGTCGCGCAACCGGGAGAGGGTCGGTTTGAGACGGTTATCCTTGTAGTCCACCAGTTGATCCGCGTTCGGCTCCGCAACCATACGCTCCAGCAACAGCGCCAGATCCGCCAGCTCCGTTCGGGCCGCCGTCAGCACGGGATTCAGCCTCGGTCGCAACAGCGCGCCCCCTGCGGGCTCGGCGGCTCCAGTGGCGCCGCGCCCCAGAATCCTGTTCAATTCGATTGCGAGCTGGAGGCGCTCTTTGCCCTCCGCCTTTTCCACCGCCTCGCGCAGGGAAAGAAGGGCCGATTCCACGGCGCTGCGGCGTTCCAGAAAGAGCGCATGACCGCGCTGGTGCTCCGCCTGCCAATCAACGGCCTGGCGGTGCAACGCCGCAAGGTCGTTAATGGCCGCCTCCGCCGCATCACGTCTGTTGGGGTCTACGCGGGCGATGGTGGTGAGCTCCTCCCCGAACTCGCCGATCCAGCCCCCGCCACCGGGCTCCTGATCTCGATTTTCCAGCAGGGTCGTTAACTCGGCCTCCGCGCTCGCGAGCGATCGGTGCAGCACTTCAACCGTCGTCACCGTCTCCCGTTGCAGGGCGTCCCGGGAACGGCGTTCCGCGCGCATGTCCTGAATACTCAACGCAAAAATCAGAAGCATGATCCCGCCCGCCGACATGCCGACCAGGGAGAGCAGCCATACGAGACGTGAGGTGCTGGTTTGTTGCCGGGTGGGGGACACGGGGCTTACTCTCCCCTTCGCCCGGCCAGCTCGGACCATTCCAGGGGAACAACCCGACCGCCCCGGATCACCGTGGGCCATACCTGGTGGCAGGCCTGATGCTGGTCTGGACCCAACGCCAGCGGGGTGCCAAGTCCGATGTCGAAGGTACCGAGGGACTCCAGAGACACAATAATGCTCTCGCGGTCGATCGTTCCTGTAATCGACGTCAGCGCGCGGCACAGAATGCGCGCGGCGACATAGCCCTCGAGGGATCCAAAGGAGGGGGCGGCCTGGGGGTCCAGGGCTTGAAGCGCCGCCTGATAGGCCGCCACGACGGGCAGCATGGATTCGAAATGGGGGACTACCTGGGTGATGATCACCCCCTCCCCCGCGTCGCCCAGCGCCATCCGCAGGGGCTCCGCGCCGGTGAAGGAGACATTCAAAAAAAATCCGTCCAATCCCGAGACCCGGGCCAGCTTGATAAACTCGGCGCAAGGTGCATAGGCACCCACCATGATCACCGCTTTCGGAAGCGTCTCGTGAAACAGCAGGTCGGCAAGCCCATTCTCAACGGCCAGCGTGTTGCGCTCGTAACGCCCGTGGGCCACATTGAGGGCGTCTCCCAACCCGTGTCGCTTCAAGGCGCGAATGCCCCCGGCAAATCCGGCATCTCCATATGCGTCGCGCTGGGTAAAGAATGCAATCTCATTCGGTCGGATCCCCACGACGTCCACCAGAGCGTCCACCATGGCCTCGGTCTCTTCCGCATAGCTCGCCCGGTAGTTCACCACATAGCGATCTGGCGGCGTCTTGCGCAGCACGCCCGCCCCCGTAAAGGCCCCGAAGAAAGGGACGCCGGCCCGGTTCGCAATGGGTACCGTGGCCACCGCCGTTGGTGTGCCCACATTGCCCACGAGGGCCAGCACTTTATCTTCTTCAATGAGCCGGTGCATGTTGGGCACCGC
This sequence comes from Candidatus Hydrogenedentales bacterium, assembly GCA_942492815.1. Classification (GTDB taxonomy): domain Bacteria; phylum Hydrogenedentota; class Hydrogenedentia; order Hydrogenedentales; family JAEUWI01; genus JAEUWI01. The sequence continues at coordinate 4,033,311 of OW818658.1, forward strand.
CCGCTCCGGCTCGTACCCGTCGTCCAGAGCGACCAGTTGGAGACTGCGGCCCTGGATACCTCCGGCCCGGTTGGTCTCCTCAAAGGCCGCCCGAATACCGAGGGACATATCGAGGCCAAGATTCGCTGCGGGCCCGCTCAGTGCGGTCGACATCCCAAAAACAAGCGGGGGCCGCTCGGGGACGACTTCGGCGGCACCGGCCCACAGCGCGCCCGACGCAACGACGGCCAGCGAGGTAAGACACATTCCGGGCCTGGGTGCCAGAAGGCTGGCACTCACCCTGCCCCATCGTCCTTTCCATTCCGCCATCGACCGACCTTCCTTACCGCATGCAGTCCCCCCACCGCACCTGCCAACCAGCGCACCGGCTTACTTTCCCCCCGAATATCATGATCGCCAGGCAGAATATGCTGACTCAACAATAACCCGAAACTGGGAAATGTGCAATTTATTTGTGCGGCAATGGAATAGCGGAAAAAGACGGTCGCTGGCGTGGCGGGTCAGGTGCGGGGCTTTGTGGCCGAAACACCCAGACTTACCACACCCGACGCCATGGCGCGAAAATAGGGAATCGTCAGCAGAAATCGCGTCAGCTTACCCACACCGGGATCCGCGACGAGATTATCCACGCTGTAGACCGCCCGATTCCCGATGGTGATCTCTTCAAAGCCCGCAGCCTTGATGGCACCGAGATATTCGGGCTCAAGGAGGGCACCTGCGATACACGCTGAGTACATGGCGCTGGACTGACGCACGAACCAGGGCAGGTGGCGCTCCAGCACGATGTCGGACACGAAAATCCGGCCACCGGGCTTCAACACGCGCAAAGCCTCGCGGAATACCTGCAGCTTGTCGGGCGAAAGATTAATGACGCAGTTGGAGATGATAGCGTCCACTTCGCCATCGGCCGCTGGAATCGATTCGATCTGCCCTTCGCGAAATTCCACGTTCTTGAAGCCGCCTTTTTCCGCATTGGCCCGAGCCCGCTCCAGCATGTCCGGCGTCATATCCACGCCGATTACCCGGCCCGTCTCGCCCACCTTGCGCGCGGCCAGAAAACAATCAAAGCCCGCGCCGGATCCAAGGTCCATCACAGTGTCGCCTTCGTTCAGCGCGCCGAGAGCCGTCGGGTTGCCGCAACCCAAGCCCAGGTTCGAGCCATCGGGCACCGCATCCATCTCGGCCTCGCTGTACCCGATGTTGCCGCTCACCGCGCGAAAGGCCGAGGGCTCCGCCGCGCCGCAGCACGTGCTCGGGCCGCAGCAACTTCCGCCGCTCCGGGCAATTTTTCCATAGGTCTTCTGCACGTCTTTATGAATCTTCGTGATGGCCATGGTGGCATCCTCCTTGGTTCAGGACTTGGGGTTGATCTGGTTAATCATGGGGCCGAGGTGATTGCGGATCATGCCACCCAAGGCCTCAGTACGAATCAGGCACATGCAACACAGGGTGCCCTCGTTTTCGAAACTAACGAGGGCCAGCTTCTCGCCCGGCTCGATGCCGTGCTTCGCGCGAAAATCCTTGGGCAGCAACATCTGGCCGCGTTCATCCACGCTGATAATCGATTCCACCTTGAATCCAGCGGAGGCGCAGCCCTCGCTGGAATCGCAGCAGGTGCTCGTCTTTGCATCACTCATTTTACTCTCCTCAGCAAATGCCATAACTTAAGTATATTCTGAATTTTCTGAAAATACAACAATATCTCCCGACTGCGGTTCGCACTCCCGGCCACCAATCCATTACAATCTTCCCCATGACCACCAGCAGCGAATCCATACTCACTATCAGCCAACTTACCCGCCGCATTAAGTCCCTTCTCGAAAACGACTTAGGGACCGTCTGGCTGTCGGGCGAGATCTCGAACTGGAAACTGGCCTCCTCCGGGCACGTCTATTTCACGCTTAAGGATGAGAACAGCCAGATTGATGCGGTCATGTTCAAAGGCAAGCTTTCGCGGCTCAAATTTGCCCCGGAAGCGGGGCTGGAAGTGCTCGCGCATGGCGAGATCTCCGTCTACGAGCGCCGGGGTGCCTACCAAATCATCATCAGCGACATGCAGCCCAAAGGGCTCGGCGCGCTGCAACTTGCCTTCGAGAAACTGAAGAAAAAGCTCTCGGCCGAAGGCCTTTTCGACGACATCCACAAGCAGTCCCTCCCCCTGCTGCCGCGGAAGATCGGCGTGGTTACTTCCCCCACGGGCGCGGCGATTCGCGACATCCTGAACGTGCTCACGCGGCGCTTTGGCGGCATTCACGTGATCATCTATCCCGCGCGCGTGCAGGGCGACGGTGCTGCGGCGGAAATTGCGGCGGGTATCCGCGCGCTGGATGCCTGGGGCGTGGATGTGATGATTGTGGGACGGGGCGGCGGCTCGCTTGAGGACTTGTGGTCCTTCAATGAAGAAGTGGTCGTGCGCGCGATCTACGAAGCGAAGACCCCCATCATTTCCGCCGTGGGCCATGAAGTAGACTATTCTCTTTCGGACTTCGCGGCGGATCTGCGGGCCCCCACACCCTCGGCGGCGGCGGAGCTGGTGGTGAAGGAGCAGGCGGCCCTCGGCGAACAGGTCATGCGCCTGCGCAAGCGACTGGGTCAGGCCCTGGATCGCAGCCTGACCGATGCGCGGCACCGGGTGAAGATGGCCAAGAACAGCTACACGCTGCAGCGCCCCCAGGAGCTGGTGCGCCAGCGTCGTCAGACGAGCGATGAGTATCGCATGCGCCTGGAAGATGCCATGGCGGATCGCGTGGCCGAGGCGCGGAAGCGCGTGGATCGGGCGGCCCGGTCGCTGGCCTTGCTCTCGCCGAAGATACAATTGGAACGCGCGAGCGAACGGCTGAAACGACTGGAACAACGCCTGAATAATGCGGGACGCGACATCCCGGCATCCGGCCGACACAAGCTCCGGCCCCTGGTGGCGCAGTTGGACGCGCTGAGTCCCCTGGCGATACTTTCGAGGGGCTATGCCGTGGGTTGGAAGATGCCGGAGAAGACCTTGGTGCGCGAGGCGGCGCTGTTGAAGCAAGACGACGAAATTTATGTACGATTTGGACGCGGCGCGGTCACGGCGACGGTGCGCCGCATAGAGGAAGAGGCACATGGCCAAGAGCAAGAGTGACGCAACCTTTGAGCAAGATCTGGAAGCGCTGGAGGGAATTGTGGGCGCGCTGGAAGAGGGCGGCTTGTCCCTCGACGACGCGCTGAAGCAATTCGAATCGGGCATCACCCTGGCCCGTCGCTGCGAGAAGGCCCTGAGCGAGGCGGAGAAGAAGATCGAGATCCTGGTGAAAAACGCCGACGGCGATCTAGAGCCCCAGGCCTTCGACGAAGAAGCGCCCCCGGCGCCCGTGGCGGCGCCCGCGCCAGCGAAGGCCCCCGCACCTGCGGCTGCGCCCGCTCCGGTGAAAGCTCCCGCCGTGGCGAAGCCCGCACCGGAACCCGCGAGCCATGACCCCGAACCGGAACCCGAGCCCGACGAAGAGGATCTGCTTTTCTGATGACCGCCGTGGAGTTTCTTCAGGCCAAGGCCCAGCGTACCGAGGCGGCCCTTGCAACCTACGTGGAAGCGTGGGAAGGCGTGCCCCCTTCACTCCTGGAAGCGGTGCGCTACAGCCTTTTCGCAGGTGGGAAGCGGCTGCGGCCCGCCCTGGCGCTGGGCGCGGCGGAGGTGGTCTCGGGCGATGATACGGTTGCCCTACCCGTGGCCTGCGCGCTGGAGATGATCCACACCTATTCCCTGATTCACGATGACCTGCCCGCCATGGACGACGATGATCTCCGGCGGGGTAAGCCGACCTGTCACAAGGTCTATGGCGAGGCCACAGCCATTCTCGCGGGTGACGCGCTCCTGACCATGGCCTTCGATGCGGCGGCGGAAACGGGGTCCACGGAGATCATTCAGGCCATCGCCCGGGCAGCGGGTGCGGGCGGCATGGTGGGCGGCCAGCAGATGGACCTGGAAGGCGAGGGCAAGCAACTGGACCTCGCAGCACTGCAATCGATACACCGCGCCAAGACGGGTGCGCTGATCCAAGTGTCGTTGCGCTGCGGCGCCATGGCGGCCGACGCAACCTTAGCACAAGTAGACGCCTTGGCAGACTACGGCAGACACCTCGGCCTGGCCTTTCAGATTACGGACGATATTCTCGATGTCGTTGGTGCGGAAGCCGTGATCGGCAAGCCCGTCGGCAGCGATGAGTCGCGGGACAAATCGACCTACCCCGCATTGCTCGGCTTGGACGAATCCCGGCGTTTGGCTGGGGAGGCGGTGGTGTCGGCCCTGGCCGCGTTGGCGGTCTTCGGCGGGGAAGCGGAAAATCTACGGAACCTTGCGCGCTTCGTGGCGGATAGAGAGTCGTAGGCGGATTGCAGCAGGGACTACAGGGACTACAGGGACTACAGGGACTACAGGGACTACAGAGACGGCAGGGACAAAAGATGCGATTTCATTTCCTGTTGTCGCTGCCGTCCCTGATGTCCCTGCAACCAGATTCAAACCGCCTGGACACGCCGAGAGATCACTTTCAAGGGAGGAAGAAAGCATGTGGGCATGGGCATCCGCAGCACTCATCGCGGCAACGTGTATTTCAGCGGCACCCCGCGAGTCAACCGTAGATGAAAAACGCCACTTCTACCTCAAGGCGGAAACCCCGGTTGTCCTCGCCGATGAGCTGATGGACGAAGCGGCCTTTGCGAAACCCCTGCGCAATGCGCTCGACGCCCCGCCGATCATGTCGCCCGCGTCCCTGTCCGACCGCCTGCCCGAAGGTATCTTTGTCGGCACGGCGGCCCACCCCGGGCCCATCGCGAAGCGCAAGCTCAAGCGCTATCTCGAAGGGGCAACCGTGCTCGGCGAAGAGGGCTACCGGATCGTCGTGGAGAAAGAAGGCATTGTCGTCCTCGGCGGTGGTGTTCGTGGGGCTTGGTACGGCCTCCACGCTCTGGCGGATCTCTCAGAACAATACGATGCAAACCTCCCCCACCTCGATCTGCGGGACTGGCCCGAATTGTCTGTGCGCGGGGCCTACCTGACGTCGATGCCCACGGAGGAAGACCTGAACGCGCTCTCGGCCCTCAAGTGCACCCACCTCTTCCTGGAATCCGACGCCTTCCTCGACCTGTCGGGCGTCCAGGCTGAATCGTGGCGCACTATCTTTGAAATGGCGCGCGAGAACTATCTCGAACCTGTGCCGGTCTTCACCACCCTGCGCGGCATGGAATCGGTGTTGCGCGATCACCCCCTCATGATCGAAGGCCGGGCCGTTACCGAGCGACTCGCCCTGCGCGGTTCGGAGTGGGTCGCCCTGCGCTATCCCAATGTCATCGCGGAGCATCCGGAGACCGTCCACGTTTCCATCAGCGGCGTGCCCTGCATCTATGAGCGGGACTACGCGCTGGAGCCCCAGCCCCTCGTCGCCCCCTTCGTCGCCGAGCGCCCCCACTGGCGGATACGCCGCGAAGCGGGTGGCGCCATCCCCGACGGCGCGGAAGTGGAACTGCGCTACAACGTGGCCACGGAAGATTCCTCTTCCCTCTGTTTCGCGGCCCCGGAGAGCCGCGCCTGGCTCCGCACGGCATTGGAGCGGCTCATCACCGAACTGAAACCGCGCTATATCCACCTCGACCACGGGAATATTGGACGGATGAATCAGGACACCCGTTCCGAGGCCCGCAACCTCAGCCACGCCGACGCCTTCGCCCAGTCCCTCGCCCTCATGGCGGGCATGATTAAGGGAATTGACGGCGACGTGAAGATCATGATGTGGTCGAATCTCCTGACGCCCGGCCAAGGCGCGGGGCTCTACAATCTTGAAGCGGCCTCGATCCCCGACCAGATCGCGCGGGTCGCCCGCGTCCACATCGACACGCCGCGCGAGGCGGCTGAGCGCTTCGAACAGGTATTCTCCACATCCTCCGCACCCCTGATCATGGCCGTGGAGGGAAGCGCCGCAGCCGCGCAAACCATGGAACAGTGGATGGTGTCCAAAGGGGTCCAGCACGGCGGCATGATAGCCCTGTCGGGCACGCCCGAAGAAGCCGGCGCGGTACTGGATGCCGCCTGGTCGGGTCCAGACCGGAACGCTATCTGGTCGCGGCTCCTGAATCGACACTTCGATGCTACTCTCGACAAGCCCGACTACGCTGCCGTTCGTGCCGCGCTGGTGAAGTATATTAACGAGCAGACCCTGCGTGGGAACAGTCCCGCCGAAGTACGCCAGCGCTTTGAGGCGCTCTGCGCGAGCAATCCCGACGTGCTGGCGAGTGACGCAGCGGGCTATGAGCAGGCGCGCGGTCTGGTGGCCCTGCTGACGGACTATCTGCTCCTGGAAGAGCGCTTCGCACAATCGGGAAGCGAGGCGTCCCTCCAATCCCTTGCCGCGCTGGTGGCCCAGGCCCGCGCGGGTGATCCCCTGGCCGATGCCGCGCGCTACGATCAACTCCTGGAGCGTATCATGACTCGAAATGAGTTTGTGTCGCCGACCGAACTCTTCCTGGAGGATCTCCGCTACTATCGCGCCGATCGCCCCGCACGCCCGCAATATGAGATTCCGGTGCGACCCGTCCTCGCCGAAGGCCCGACCGAGACCACGGCCACCGTTCCTCTCATGACCGGCCAGGCCCCCGTGCGGCGTCTGGATATCGACGGCGTAAAACTGGCCTCCGCCCACCTCGCGGGCACCCACGACGGCGCAAACTTCGAAGAACTTCAATCGCTGGCCGGTTCCGGGCTCGCCGGGGCGCGGGGGGCCTGGCTGCTCGCCAGCCCCGCTGCCCATCCCACCTTGAAGCTGACTCTCGGCGCGGCACAGGACATACCGATGCTGAAAGAAGTGCGCCTCTTTGGCGAGAAGCCCGCTGTGGAAATGGAGTGCGGCTATGCCACGATCACGCCAGCCATGGTGCCTTCCTTCGAGGGACGCCCCTGGGCGCCAAAGCCCCAGGCAGGTGCCTTCCTGAACGTGGACAAGCCCTGCTTTGCCTCGGCGCCCACGGCGGTCCGGGTAACGCGCACGCGAAGCGACCTGTACATCGCGATTCAGGCGAGCGACCAAGAGCCCTCATCCTTGATCGCGGACCTCGCGCAACGCGATGCCCCGCTGTGGCGGCAGGAAAGCGTGGAGATCTGGCTGCAGCCGGAGGGCAAACTCCCCCTGCGGCTCGTCGCCAGCCCGCTGGGCACCCAATTCGACAGCGAAGCGAATGATGGCGGCTGGGACGGCGACTGGGAAGCCGTGGCGACGAAAACCGAGACCGGGTGGAATGTGCTTTTCCGAATTCCCATAGATTTGATCGGCGATCCGAAACGGGGAAGCAGTCTGCCGATCAATTTTGTACGCAACCGCCACGGCGCCGGCGAAGAGCGGAGCGCCTGGGCCCATGGTTACGGCGCACAACCGGACTTGCAGTGGGGTGTGCTGCGCTTTCCGTAATGAGGGGACGGACACGCGCACGCCACTTCTTCGTACAAGGTCAACCGCGTACATCCACGGCACCGTGATTTCGCGAACTGAACCCGACAGCGCGTGCCTGTCCCAGAGGATGAGTGGGTGATCGCGGTTCAATCCGCGTCACGTCTCCGGCATCCACGGGGACATGCCGCCGCATTGACGTGAGCCTTGCTCAGTTGGGTCGTCGTCAGGGACGCTGGGATCACGTGCGTTTCGCCGGGTGCCCGTGCGGTGGTACGTCCCTCCATCGCGAACTGAACCCGACAGCGCGTGCCTGTCCCAGAGGATGAGTGGGTGATCGCGGTTCAGTCCAAGTTGCGTCTCCGGCATCCACGGGGACATACCACCGCGTCAGTCCCTGCGTGCCCTTACTTCTTTCCCATCGCGTGATATTCCTGAAGCGAAATCACGGCCAGGTCGCCTTCTTTCAGCGCGCGGATCGCCTGCACTGCGGCGCGGGCGGCGGCGAGGGTGGTCATGGTGGGGATGTTGTTCTCCAGCGCGGTGCGGCGGATGGCCACTTCGTCGTGCTTGGAGGCCGCGCCCATGGGCGTGTTGATGATCCAATCCACGCTCTTGTTGATGATCTGGTCCACGATGTTCGGGCGACCTTCGCCGACTTTGAAGACTTCCTCCACCTCGATGCCGTCCTGGCGCAGGATGGCGGCGGTGCCGTCGGTGGCCAGGAACTTGAAGCCCAGCGCGGCGAGATCCTTGCCCAGCGAGCCGATCTTGGTCTTATCGCGCTCGTTGAGGCTTATGAAGACCGTGCCGCTCATGGGGACGGTGCTGCCGGCCGCGATCTGGCTCTTGGCGAAGGCGAGGCCCATGTTCTGGTCCATGCCCATCACCTCGCCGGTGCTGCGCATTTCCGGTCCGAGGAGGATGTCCACACCGGGGAACTTGATGAAGGGCAGGACGACTTCCTTGGCGGAGGTGTAGTTGGGAACCGGGTCTTCGGTGAAGCCGAGCTCCACGAGGGTCTTGCCCGCCATGACTTTGGCCGCCAGTTTGGCCAGGGGCACGCCGATGGCTTTGCTCACGAAGGGCACGGTGCGGCTCGCGCGGGGGTTCACTTCGAGGAGGAAAATATCGTTGTCCCGAATGGCAAACTGGATATTCATCAGCCCGATAACGTTGAGCTCCAGCGCGAGGGCGCGGGTTTGCTCGCGGACCTTTTCGATCAACACGGGATCCAAATCGTAGGGAGGGAGGATACACGCGCTGTCGCCGCTGTGGACGCCCGCTTCTTCGATGTGCTGCATGATGCCCGCGACGACGACGGTAGTGCCGTCGGAAATGGCGTCCACATCCAGCTCGATGGCGCTCTCGAGGAACTTGTCGATGAGGATGGGCGAGTCGGGGGAAGCCTCGACTGCGTAGGTCATGTAGCGGCTGAGAGACTCGCGATCATAGACGATTTCCATGGCCCGGCCGCCGAGCACGAAGGAGGGACGCACGACCACGGGATAGCCGATTTCGTCGGCAATATCCGCCGCTTCGTCGAAGGAGACGGCGGTCTGGTTCGCGGGTTGGAGCAGGCCCAACTTCTCCACCACGTCGCGGAAGCGCTTACGATCTTCCGCCCGGGCGATGCTGTCGGGGGAGGTGCCGATGATGGGCGCACCCGCCGCTTCCAGGCGCTCGGCGAGATTGAGTGGGGTCTGGCCGCCGTACTGCACGATGACGCCCTTGGGTTTCACGCGATCAATGATGTTCATCACGTCTTCGAAGGTCACAGGCTCGAAGAAAAGGCTGTCGGAGGTATCATAGTCCGTGGAGACGGTCTCGGGGTTGCAGTTGACCATGATGGTCTCGTAGCCCTCTTCCTTCAGCGCGAAGGCGGCGTGAACGCAGCAATAGTCGAATTCAATACCCTGGCCGATGCGGTTGGGGCCGCCGCCGAGGATGATGATCCGCTCTTTGTCCGTGCCCACAAACTCGTCTTCATCCCCGTAGGAGGAATAGTAGTAGGGCGTGTAGGCCTCGAACTCCGCCGCGCAGGTGTCCACCAGACGGTATACCGGGATGACGCCGTGTTTCTTCCGCTTGGCGCGCACCGCATCGGGGGATTTGTTCCACAGGCGCGCGAGCTGGTGGTCGGAGAAGCCCATTTCTTTGGCCCTGCGCAGCACTGCCGGATCGTCTGGATTCGCGGTCTCGATTTCCTTGTACTCGTCAACGATTTCCATCATCTGCCGGAGAAACCAGGGATCGATGCCGGTGGCCTGGTAGATCTCTTCCACCGTCGCGTCGAGGCGCAGAGCCTCGGCCACATGGGCCATGCGATCCGGCGTCGGCCGGCGCATCGCCGTCAGCAGCGCCTTCTTCTCCTTCTCGCCGTCGGACTTGCCCGTCAGCGATTTGAAGGAGCCATCGCCGATGAAGCCGCTGCGGCCGATCTCCAGGCCGCGCAGCCCCTTCTGAAGGGACTCCTTGAAAGTGCGGCCGATGGCCATCGTCTCGCCCACGCTCTTCATCTGCACGCTGAGAATCGGCTCGGAGCCGGGGAACTTCTCGAATGCCCAGCGGGGGATTTTCGTCACAACATAGTCGATGGTGGGTTCGAAGGAAGCCGGGGTCTCGCGCGTAATATCGTTGCGGATCTCGTCCAGCGAATAACCCACAGCCAATTTGGCCGCGATCTTCGCGATGGGGAAGCCCGTGGCCTTGGAGGCCAGGGCGGAACTGCGGGATACGCGCGGGTTCATCTCGATGACGATCATGCGGCCCGATTTGGGGTCCACGGCGAACTGGACATTGGAGCCACCCGTATCCACGCCAATTTCGCGCATGATAGCGACAGCCGCATCGCGCATGGTCTGATATTCTTTATCCGTCAAGGTCTGCGCGGGGGCCACGGTGATACTGTCGCCGGTATGGACGCCCATGGGATCCACGTTCTCGATGGAGCAGATGATCACCACGTTGTCGTTGAGGTCGCGCATGACCTCGAGCTCGTATTCTTTCCAACCGATGATGGACTCTTCAATGAGCACCTCGGTCACGGGGCTCATTTCGAGGCCGTACTTCACCGCCGCTTCGTATTCGTCCTTGTTGAACGCAAGACCCGCGCCGGAACCGCCCATGGTGAAGGCCGGGCGGATTACCGCCGCGAAGTTCACCTCCAGACCGAACTCGCGCGCTTCCTCCACGGTGTGAACCACTTGGCTCCGGGGCACGTCCAGGCCGATCTTGATCATCGCCTCCTTGAACTCGCCCCGGTCCTCCGCCTTGCGAATGGCGGGCAGCTTCGCGCCGATTAACTCGCAGTTGTACTTCTCCAGAATCCCCGCTTCGGCCAAGCCCACGGCCAGGTTCAGCGCGGTCTGCCCGCCCACCGTGGGTAGCAGCGCGTCGGGACGTTCGCGCTCGATGATGCGCTCCAGAAATTCCACCGTCAGGGGCTCGATATAAACCCGATCCGCTGTTTCCGGGTCGGTCATGATCGTGGCTGGGTTGCTGTTCGCCAGGACGACGGTGTAGCCCTCTTCCCGCAGCGCCTTGCACGCCTGGGTGCCGGAGTAGTCAAACTCGCAGGCCTGTCCGATGACAATCGGCCCGGATCCAATCAGCAAAATCTTGTTAATGTCGGTTCTCTTCGGCATGGCACACCTGGACTACGTCGTAAAATCTTCGATCAGAAAAGCGTTCAACTCGGAATGCACCGGGACCCCGCCCGGAGATCAGTAGGTTATTTCCAGTACTTTCAACTCGAGGTCGCCCGCCGGTACAGTGGCCACGGCGCTCTCCCCGACACCTTTCCCCAGGATGGCCCGGCCCACGGGGGAAGCGGTCGATATCCGGCCGTTCGCCATATCCGCTTCCACGGGGCTCACGAGGATGTAGGTAATCTCTTTCTTCGTTTTCTTGTTGAGCACCCGGACCGTCGCGCCCATGTAGGCCCGGCTGGTGTCGATGTCCTGCTCTTCCAGCACCGCGGCGCGGGCGATCTTATCCTCCACATCCTTGATTTTGGCGTGGAGCATGGCCTGTTCTTCCTTCGCAGAGTGGTACTCGGCGTTCTCTTTCAAGTCCCCCAGCGAACGGGCGTGCTCGATGGCATTGGCCACCGTCATGCGACGCGTGTTCATCTCCTTCAGGTCCTGTTTCAGCTTTTCCAGACCGTCCCTGGAAACGTACAGTTTTTCCATTGTGATTTTATCCGAGGGTTTTGATTGGCTTCGTGAAAGGCGGCTATCGCACGGCCCGGGCGCGGGCAGCCAGGGCCCGGGCAACTGCATCCATGTAAACCGGTGAAGTATAGCAGAATAGCGGCGGGCCTTTAAACAGGCCGGGTGCCGCAGTCGCGCGCCCAAGAGCCATCCTTCCGACCCCGCGCGTCACAGCGCCCCATTCACACGCGCAATCGCCCCCAAAACGCCCAAAACTTGAACCAACAGCACGAAATACCTATACTATTGTACCCGGAGCACACATTGGCTTCGGGCTGCGGCATGATGGCATGCAACAAACCCCCGGAAGTCACCATGAGCAACCATCCTCGTATCTCCAAAGGCCTTTCCTTCGACGATGTTCTCTTGCGGCCCGCCCGCTCCAATGTCCTTCCACGCGACGTAAAGCTGCAAACACGCCTCACCCGGAAGATCACCCTCAACATCCCCCTCATGTCCGCCGCCATGGACACCGTCACCGAGGCGCGCCTGGCCATCGCCATCGCCCAGGAAGGCGGCATCGGGATCATCCACAAGAACCTCAGCATCGACGATCACGCCGAAGAAGTGGACAAGGTCAAGCGTTCCCAGTCCGGCACCATCACCGATCCCTTCACCCTGAAGCCCGATGACAAGCTCCAGGACGCCGAAAACCTCATGGCGCGCTACCACATCTCCGGCGTGCCCATCACCGACGGCCACGGCCACCTGGTCGGCATACTGACCAACCGGGACTTGCGCTTCGAGCAGGATTTCTCCAGGCCCATTTCCAGCTCCATGACCCCCCAGGACAAGCTCGTCACCCTCGCCCCCGGGGCAACCCACGAAGAGGCCATCAACCTCCTCCACAAACACCGCATCGAAAAACTGCCCATCGTCGACGCCGACGGCAAGCTCAAAGGCCTCCTGACCATCAAGGATATCAAGAAGGCCAAGGACTTCCCGAACCGCTGCACCGACGCCGTCGGCCGGCTCCGCGTGGGCGCCGCCCTGGGCGTGGGCCCCGGCGAGATCGACCGCGCCCGGGCCCTCATCGACGTGGGCGTGGACGTGCTCGTCATCGACAGTGCCCACGGCCACTCCGAGATGGTCCTCCAGACCGTCAGCCTGATGAAAGAGACATTCCCCGATACCGATTTCATCGCCGGTAACATCGTTACCGCCGAAGCAGCCCGCGACCTTATCTCGGCTGGCGCCGATGCGGTCAAAGTCGGCGTGGGCCCAGGTTCAATATGCACCACGCGCGTGGTCGCGGGCGTCGGGGTGCCTCAGCTTACCGCCATCATGGATGTGGCGGATGTCTGTCGTGAGGCCGGGATTCCGGTCATTGCAGACGGCGGCATCAAGTACAGCGGCGACATTGCCAAGGCCATCGCCGGTGGTGCGGATACCGCCATGATCGGCGGGCTCTTCGCCGGAACGGAAGAAAGCCCCGGCGAGACGCTGCTCTACGAAGGACGGACCTTCAAGGTCGTTCGCGGCATGGGCTCCATCAAGGCCATGCAGAAGGGCAGCAAGACCCGCTACATGCAATTCGACACCGAACCCCAGAAGCTCGTGCCGGAGGGCATCGAAGGGCGCGTGCCCTATCGCGGCGCCCTGGCCGACTATGTCCACCAGCTCGTGGGCGGTCTCCGCGCCTCCATGGGCTACTGCGGCTGCCTCGACATCGCCGCCATGCAGACCAAGACCACCTTCATCGAAATCACGTCGGCGGGCCTGCGCGAAAGCCACCCCCACGACGTCACCATCACGGAAGACGCCCCCAACTACCAGGTGTCCCGCTGATCAGCGAACGAATCCGCTGAATAAGGAATTTGCCATGCAGGGAATTGGAAAGCCCATCGTCGTCCTCGACTTTGGCGCCCAATACAGCAAACTCATCGCGCGGCGCGTCCGCGAGGCGAATGTTTACAGCCTCATCATGCCCTTCAACATGCCCCTGGCCGATATCAAGGCGGCCGACCCCGCGGGCATCATCTTCAGCGGCGGCCCGGCCAGCGTACACGCCCCCGGCGCGCCCAAGCCCGACCCCGGCGTTTTCGATCTCGGCGTGCCCATCCTCGGCATCTGCTACGGCGTCCAATTGCTCGCCGACATGCTCGGCGGCAAGGTGGAGCGTGCCAATGAGCGGGAATACGGCATCGCCCACCTGAACCACGACGACCCCACGGGCTTCCTGGCCAACATCAATAACCACACCCAGGTGTGGATGAGTCACGGCGACAAAATCACCGAGTTGCCCGACACCTTCAAGACCATCGGGCGCACGGAAAACTCGCCCTACGCCGCCATCGCCGACGTGGAGAACAAGCGCTACGGCGTCCAGTTCCACCCCGAGGTCGTACACACGCCTCAGGGTGCCCAGATGCTTTCCAACTTCGTCCACAACATCTGCGGATGCGGCGCGAGCTGGGACATGGGCTCTTTCGTGGACATGGCCCTCGACCAGATCCGCGAGCAGGTGGGCGACCGCAAGGTTCTCTGCGGCCTCAGCGGCGGCGTAGATTCCAGTGTGGCCGCCGCCCTCATTCACAAAGCCATCGGCGACAACCTCACCTGCGTCTTCGTGAACAACGGACTCCTCCGCAAGGGCGAAGCCGAGATGGTGCAGCATGTCTTCCGCGACAACTTCCACATCAATCTGGTCTATGCTGACGCCTCCGATCGCTTCATCGACGCCCTTGCCGACATCTCGGATCCGGAACGTAAGCGCAAGATCATCGGCAACCTCTTCGTGGAAGTATTCGAGGAAGAGGCCACGCGTGCGGGCCACATGGACTTCCTCGCGCAGGGCACGTTGTACCCAGATGTGATCGAGTCCGTCTCGGCCACCGGCGGCCCCTCCGTCACCATCAAGAGCCACCACAACGTGGGCGGGCTTCCCGAAAAAATGAACATGCAGCTTCTGGAGCCCCTCCGCGAGCTCTTCAAAGATGAAGTCCGCGAACTGGGCCGCGAGTTGGGCCTGCCCGAAGACATCGTCGGCCGTCACCCCTTCCCAGGACCGGGCCTGGGTGTGCGCTGCATCGGCGCCATCACCCGCGAGCGCCTTGCCACACTCCGCGAGGCCGACGCCATCTTCATCGACGAAATTCGCAAGGCGGGCCTTTACGACGCCATCTGGCAAGCCCTCGTCTGCCTGCTGCCCGTCCGCAGCGTGGGCGTCCAGGGCGACGAGCGCACCTTCGAGGAAGTGTGCAGCCTACGCGCCGTGACTTCGGAAGACGCCATGACCGCCGACTGGTTCCGCTTCCCCCCCGAAGTGCTCCAGCGCGTCAGCAACCGGATCTGCAACGAGGTCAAGCACATCAATCGTGTGCTCTACGATGTTACCTCGAAGCCTCCGGGCACTATTGAGTGGGAATAGATCGTTCACTTTTCGGGTGTGGGAAAAGTCCCTTGCCGCTTTCAGCATCTCTTGAAAAAGATTGTGGCACAGCCGTCCCGGCTGTGTTTTTTTACGTATTTCTTCGGTAAGAAGTGGCAACGAAGCAGGTAGTTCCTTTTCGCTCGCCCAATCACAGGCGGGACGCCTGTGCCACATTCTTTCCGATTGTTTCCTTGCTGAATCCCCATCCAAAACTTTGCGATCTCTGTGTTCTTTTGCGGCTAATAACAGGTAATCTCCCCACACAATGAACGCTCTCCTCCTCCCCCTGCTCCTGACTTCCCTCGCGGCCCCCAACGTCGTATTCATCACCGTAGATACCCTTCGCGCCGACCACCTCGGGGTCTATGGTTTTGAGCGCAATACCACGCCAGGTCTCGATCGCCTCGCTACGGAGTCTCTTCTCTTTGAAGAGATGATTTGCGAGCAGCCCCAGACCGGACCTTCCCTCATTGCCATGCACTGCTCCCGTGTGCCCCGGCTCACCGGCGCCATACGCAACGGCGTCCCCCTTCCCCCCGGCACGCCCACCGCCGCTATGTCCTTCGCCGAAGCGGGCTACGACACCGCCGCCATCGTCAGCAACTGGAACCTCAAGCCGAACCTCTCCGGGCTCAACCCCGGCTTCGCCCACTACGACGCCGATTTTGGCAAGGGTCGCTTCGGCCATGAGCGTCACGAGATGACCGCTGACGTGGTCACCGATCGCGCCCTGACCTGGCTCGATGCCCGCGACGCGGCAAAGCCCATGTTCTTCTGGGTGCACTACATGGATCCCCATGCGCCCTACCTGAGCAAGCGCGGTTTTGAAGAGCAGCTCGGCCATGAATCGGCCACCAATAAGCGAACGGACCCGCCCGAGGAACGCTACCAGACCGAAGTCGCTTTCGTAGACCAGCAGATCCAGCGCCTGCTCGAAGCCCTGCCGAAGGAGGATACGTACATCCTCTTCACCGCCGACCACGGCGAGAGTCTGGGCGAGCACAATGAATGGGGCCACACCCGCTACCTCTATCAGACCACGATGCACATTCCATTCCTTATCCACGGCCCTGGCATCGCAGCAGGACGGAGCAAGGCCCCCGTGCGCGGCATCGATATTGGCCCGACACTCCTGGGCCTCGCAGGGCTTACCCCGCCGACCAGCATGCTCGGCATGGATCTACAGAAACAGTTGCCCGAGCCCACCACGCCCCGGATCTTCGAGACCTACGGTGGTGAAGTGCCCCGAGGCGAGAATGTGCGCGAGACCCTCGCCAACCGCCCCCCCCAGCGCCAGTCCATCATCCACGAAGGCTGGAAGCTCATTGTGAATGACGAGAAGTCCATCGAGCTGTATAGCCTCGCGGACGATCCCGCGGAAGAACGCAACATCGCCGGCGACTTCCCCGAAAAGCGCGACGCCCTGCACCAGCAACTCAAGGCCTGGCACGAACAGACCCCCCGCAACCAGTCCACCGCGAAGGATCTCTCCGAAGCCGATCTGCAGCGGCTTGAGGCGAACGGATACTTGTAACAATGGACAATGGACAATGGACAATTGACAATGAACAACTTGACTCTGTCCATTGTCCACTCCGTCCACACAGTCCACTTGGTCCATGTCCGTGCCAAGCGCCGTCCAGTTGAAAAGCCTCGCTCCGCCCGCTACACTGCCCAAACAAATTTTCCTCTGTACTGTCGCAATCGGAAAACCACAAGGCAGATTTCATGAGCACCAAGAAGACCTTCACCCGCCGCGGATTCCTCAAGGGTGCCGCCGTGGCCACCGCCGCCCCCCTCTTCCTCCCCGCCTGTACCACCACGGGACGGGGCCGCCCCGGGCCCAATGACAAGATCAACGTCGTTGCGGTCGGTGTCGGCTGGCAGGGCACGAGCAACATGGAAGGCTTTCTCGGCAATAACAACTGCCGCGTGATCGCCGTGTGCGACATCGACCAGCAGCACCTCCTGGCCGCGCAGAACATGGTGAACACCGCCTATGGAAGCCAGGATTGCAAGGCCTACAAGAACTTCGAAGAGCTCTACGCGCAGGAGGACATCGACGCCGTCAGCATCGCCCTGCCCGATCACTGGCACGCCATTCCCGCCATCGCGGCGGCGAACAAGGGCTTCGACATCTACGGCGAAAAGCCCCTCTCCCACACCTGGGCCGAAGGCCGCGCCATGGTGGACTCCGTCACGGAGAACAAGTGCATCTGGCAGACGGGAAGCTGGCAGCGCTCCGTGGACAACTTCCGCCATGCCTGCGAGCTCGTCCGCAACGGCTACATCGGCAAAGTCACCCGTGTGGAAGTGGGCCTCTACGACGGCTACAGCGACTACGCGAAAACCGGCGACCAGACCGCCTTCGTCCAACCCCCCGACTACTTCGACTACGACCGCTGGCTCGGTCCGGCGCAGGTCGCGCCCTATTGCCCCGCCCGCACCCACAAGAACTGGCGCTGGATCATGGCCTACGGCGGCGGGCGCATCATGGACTGGTGCGGCCACCACGTGGACATTGCCCACTGGGGCATGAACTGCGATCACACCGGGCCCATCAGCGTCGAGGGCACGGGCATCATCCCCGACAAGAAGAGCCTGTGGAACGCGCCGACGGAGTACGACTGCACCGCGATCTACGCCAACGGCGTGGAGATGAACATCAGCAGCAAACACCCCGGCGGCACCAAGTGGATCGGTGAAACCGGCTGGCTCTTCGTCACCCGAGGCGAAACCACCGCCAGCAATCCCGCCCTGGTCGATCAGAAAATCGGCGACAACGAAGTCCACCTCTACGAGAGCCGCAATCACATCGCCAACTTCCTCGACTGCATCCGAACCCGCCAGGAAACCATCACCCCGGCCGAAACCGCCCACCGATCCGCCACCGTGGGCCACCTCTGCAATGTCGCCATTTACAGCGGGAGGAAGATTCAGTGGAACCCGGATACGGAGCGGGTAATCGGCGATGCGGAAGCTAGCAAGATGCTGTATCCCGAGTATCGGAAGCCCTGGGTGCTGTAGGAAAAGTAAACTGAACTGAGAAAGAATGGAACGCAGGGGCTCTCAAATGGCAAATATGTTGGACTGGAATGTACTCGACTCGAAAGTCAAGAATTACTTGAATCCGGGAGCGGGACTTGACACGCCGCAGAAGGCATTCCCCGTGCTATTGGTTGCTACCATTCTGGATGTAACTGATGGCGAGGCGGAAGATGCGATAACTGACGGAGGCAATGATCGAGGTGTAGACGCCGTCTTCGTTGATGACAGAGACGGGCGAAATTCAATCCACGTTTTTCAGTTTAAGTACGTGAATAACTTTCACAAATCGAAGAACAATTTTCCAAGCATCGAAATAGACAAACTTGTTGCATTCTTTGCTGATGTATTAGATAAAGAGGCGAGCCTTCAGAAGAGTTGCAACCAGTTGTTGTGGAACAAGGTTGGAGAAATTTGGGAGGCACTAAACAAGCCCAAGCCCAGTTTTGAGGTGCACTTCTGCGGAAATTTGGCCGCGATGTGTGAAGATGAGAAGAAGCGTGCCAATACATCGCTCTGCAAGTTCAACTACTTTAATGTTCACCACCATTCACTTGATTCGATAGCGAAACTGTTTGTTGAAAAGAAAACACCTAAGATCAATCGGGAACTCAACATAGTCGACAAAGACTATTTTGATCGTAGTGATGGCCAAGTTCGTGGCCTCATCTGTACTGTGGAGGCGAAGGAGATAATCAGACTTATTACCGATCCTAGCTCTCCAAACATGGTGTTGGAAAGCATTTTTAACGACAACGTAAGAGTATATCTCAATCGCACCAATCGCATAAATCGGCGAATCATGGAAACGGCGTTGTCCAACCAAAATGTCCTTTTCTGGTACTTAAACAACGGCATCACTATCACATGCGACTCTTTTTCTTATGCAAAGGGCACAAGGGGCCCAAAGGTAGAGTTGGAGAATGTGCAGATCGTAAATGGCGGACAGACATCCAACGCATTGTTCGAAGCCTATCAGCAGGATCCCGAAAAACTTGATGATGTACTCGTATTGATAAGAATTATTGAGACCAAGTCTAAGCCGATCAGTGTGTCGATAGCCGAGTCAACCAACAGTCAAACCCCTATTAAATCTCGCGACCTACGATCAAATGACGAGATCCAAAAAAAGTTGGAGGAGGCCTTTCTCAATATGGACCTCTACTATGAACGGAAGTCGAAGCAACATAAGGATATGCCATCCGACAAAAGGATAGATGCACTGGTCGCGGGACAGGCCCACTTAGCTTATGGAATGGGAATGCCAGAAGTGGCAAAGAAAGATAGAGGTAGAATCTTCTCCGACCTTTACGAGCAAGTCTTCTCAGACGACATAAACGCCAATCAGTTGATTGTGGCATATCAACTTTTGGGTCTAATCGAGACGGAGAAACGCGATCTGCGGGCGAAGATTCGAAATCAGCAACCAGTCGACAAATCGAAAATGTATTTGATCGATGGTGCGTATCACACCCTGTATGCGATAGGTGAGCTTTGTGAACGGAATGACATCGATGCATTGAATTTTAAAGCTGCAAGCAGGATGTTAAAAAAGGCGTTAACTGCAGTTTCAACGGTCGTCGCTGCTGAACAGAAACGGGATGGAACGTTTTCATTCAATCGCTTTTTCAAAGACGCAAAAACCAAATCTAAGATTGCCGCGCAGATCAGTAACGCACCGTCAAAATAGCATTGCGTATGGCTCGTCGTGTTTATTTGGTGCCCGATAAAGCGTCCATGAAATGCTTGAACTACCATTCCGAAAGTCCTCGATAAAACCGAGGCACTGGGAGGTCGAGCGCCGAATTTCAGGCCGCACTTGGCTTTCCGAACGCATCGTCTCGGAATCAATATCCTCTAACCCCCATCTGAGCAGCGCGCTGTAGGCTATGGCCTGTTTCCTGCCGAACATCCTGGAAGACTCCAAGCGTATGTGCAGCAGGTCAGCCTTGGCCGCCCTGCTAAACCTAAGATGCTCGAACACCCGCTTGCTCGCGATTCAAGATTGCCTCCGCCTCTCGGACAATCTCGTCGAAAAATGCCTCCAGTTCTTCCGGCCCATTGACATCAATATAACGCCCATTCTCCAGATCGTCCGTCCCCTTCTGCACCTCCGCCCGGAAGCGTTCCAGTTTGAGTCGCTCCTCCTCCTCTCGCTCCTCCAAGAGGCGCAAACCGGCCTCCACGACCTCGTTCGCGTCTTTATAGCGCCCTTCCGGGACACAACGGCCCACGAACTCCGAATCGTTCTCGGATAGCTCAAGGTGTTGCGTTGTCATGGCGACTGACTCCTGTGGTTAAAAGGTGACTTCAGCATTGGCTTTCAAGTCTTCTTGACACCTCCTGCTTTACCTTGTCAAAGAGGGCCTGGAGCTCTTCCGGGCTATTCACCTCGGTGTACCGTCCCGCCTCTAGATCATCCATCCCCTTCTTCACCTCCGCCCGGAGCCGCTCCAGTTGAAGACGTTCCTCCTCTTCCCGCTCCTCCAGAAGACGCAATCCGGCCTCGACGACCTCGTTCGCGTCTTTATAGCGCCCTTCCGAGACACATCGGTGCACAAACTCTGAATCGTGCTCGGATAGCTCAAGGTGTTGCGTTGTCATCGCGGCTCGCTCCTATGGTTCTCGCCCCGCCGATTTCAGCATCCCACAGAATGGAAACATCTGTCAATTCGGTTACGCCGTAGCTGGGTTGGGCAATTGGGCGTTGGAGCGTGGCCGTGAGCTTTCAAAGTAAACGTGCAAGGCTGGGAGCGCAGGCGGCCCGCCTGCATCATGCACCGCAGGTGCATGAGGAGTTACCCGATTGCACAACTATACTGAAACGCGCCTCCGGCTCTTTGCAGGCGGGCCGCCTGCGCTCCCAGCCCTGCGCATTCTATTTGCAGCATCACATCGTGACGAGAGGTAGACGACCCGGCTTCATTCGGCGAAGGTGCTCCAAAGTTGTCACTTCACTCAGGTCCACCCCAAGTCGAGATGGAATACGACGCGTCCCGCATTCGCTTTTTCCCACCCATAAACGTTAGAGTCGTGGCTTGATTTTCTCTGCTTTCAGCCCATGCGAGACTCGACCATGAAATTCAGCCGATTCCACTTTCTTTCTTCCCTGGCGGGATTCGCCTTTTCCCCCCTGCTGCCCCGTGTGGCGGCGGGCGCGGCTCCGGGCAAGAGCGCGGCCCCAAACTTGATCGAAGCCGAGAATGCTCTGCCCGGTGCGACGGATTGGCAGCTCACGCGCGTGCGCGCGGATGACGGCGGTTTTCGTTCGCCCTGGATTGAAGGGTATTGCTCGAAGCAGAGCGTGGACGCGGGCGACACCATCGACATCATGGTCTCCACCAATCCTCCCCAGCCTTTCAAACTCGAGATCTTCCGCACGGGCTACTACGGTGGACGGGGCGCTCGACTCGTGAAAGAACTAGGGCCATTTGAGGGCAGCGTGCAGCCGGACCCCGTGAAGGGCGAAAAGGATCTCCACGAGTGCCAGTGGACCAGCACCACGCAACTGACCATCCCCGAAGACTGGATCAGTGGCGTCTATCTGGGCCGCCTCACCACCCTGCCCGGCAGCGATGAACTGCCCTACTGGCAGAGTTATGTCGTCTTCATCGTGCGGGACAATCGCCCGGCGGATATTCTCTTTCAGGTCTCCGACAACACTTGGCAGGCTTACAACCGCTGGCCAAGCAACTACTCTATCTATACCCACCCCAAGGGCGGACAGGGTCCCTGGGCCGACGTGAGCTTCGACCGGCCCTACGGCCGCGAATCCCAGTTCAACGCCATCGTGAACGATCCGCTGACCATGGGCTCAGGGGAGTTTCTCCCCTTCGAGTTTCCCCTGGCCTACTGGCTCGAACAGCAGGGCTACGACGTCGCTTATTGTTCCAACAGCGACATGCTCACGCCCGATCGCGGCCTGAAGTGCAAGTCCTTCCTCAGCGTGGGCCACGACGAGTACTGGGACATCCGCCAGTTCAACAGCGTCGTGAAAATGCGTGATGAGGGCGTGAACCTCCTCTTCCTCTCGGGCAATTCCGTCTGCTGGGTTACGCCCTTCCGCGACAGCGCCGACGGACGGCCCAACCGCATCATCTTCCGCGGCGGGCCCTATGGCGGGGAAAACTACTACGCCACCGGCCGCCAGCGCGACCACGGCCCCTTCCCGGAGCACGGACCCGACGAGGGCCTGCTCATGGGCGCGCGCAACGTGGAGCCGGTCAACGGCGGCGGCGACTGGATTATCGAAAGGCCCGATCACTGGATATTTGAAGGCACCGGCGTGAAAAAGGGCGACCGGGTCCCCGGCCTCATCGGGTGGGAATACCACGGCATGCCCGCCGACATCCCCGGATTGGAAGTCGTCGCGGGTGGCAAAGCCTTTGTGGGTGGAGACACGCCCCAAGATTGGACCGCCACCATCTACCCCGGTCCCAAGGATAATTTTGTGTTCAACGCCTCCACGATCTTCTGGTCACAGGCCCTCAGTTCACCCCCCGGCCACACGCTGCCCTGGTCGCACTGGAGCCGCCCTCATGGCCCAGACGAACGGGTAAAGCGGATCATGGAGAATCTGTTGAAGCGGGCAATTTACGGATCGTAGGACACTTGCGGCCAGTGCAAACGCAGATCGAAGGAGCCGATTTGAGCAACTACGGGAATTCAACCGCGCAGGCATACATCTTTTCGCGGGGGCAGAATCAGGAATCGGGGCGGGCCAGAGCGGAAGTCCGCGACAACCTCCTCGTGTTGTCGTTTGCAAAAGGGCACCGCTTCACCTCGGAGTATATTTCCATCCACGGCGCGACTCGGGTTTTCAGGCGACGCCTTGCTTCGCGCCGCTTTATCTGGACACTGGCGTGGTCCCTCATACTCCTGATCTTCGGCGTGATTATGTCCGTCGTGTTGCCTGAAAGTATCCGCCTGGGCGTGGCGGGAGTTTTCGCCTTCATTTCGATGTCGCTGCTCCTCCTTTCCCCCGTGGCACTCCTGGTGCCTATACGGATCGTACAGATTACCTTCAACAAGCCCCACCGCGCCGATCACCTCTCCTTGCAGTACAGGCGCGGAAAAGATCCGGCACTCGATGCGATCATCGACGAAATTCCCGACGCCAATCCGAAAGACCATAGTCACGAACCTCGGGCCCACGCGGTGGTACGCACGAACTGGTTGAACGCCTTTCCACTCCGATTCACCGCGATAATGACTGGTGTTGTTTATTTTGGGCTCTACTCGCTCGCCAGTATCTTTGAACGCACGACTGAGGCCGCGGGTGGAGCTATTCATCTGGCGTCCTGGACCCTCTGGCTCCTTCCACTTCCCTTCCTCTGTATTGTCGGATATACACTGTGGTGTGCGGCGCGCGGAAAGGGCATATGGGCGCAACGCGCCGACCGCCGAGACGCCATCAAGGCGCTCGCCAGGGGTGATTTTGAAGGCCTAGAGCAATCGTTGCTCAACATTCTCCGTGCCGTCCCCGAGGACCTTGAATCCCGCCAGCTCCTGGCCCACGCGTGCATTGTGTCCGGCCGCTACGGCGACGCACGGCGCTG
Organism: Candidatus Hydrogenedentales bacterium; assembly: GCA_942492815.1. GTDB lineage: Bacteria > Hydrogenedentota > Hydrogenedentia > Hydrogenedentales > JAEUWI01 > JAEUWI01. Next base: position 4,056,910 of record OW818658.1, read on the forward strand.
CCTGGACCAGATACCCGAAACTGTAATTCGAGTTAGGGAAGAGATGGAGCGGCAGTTACTGGTCATTGAAGGAATGGAGTTGGAGTCGGGCGATTCTCTTCCATCCATCGGCGCCTGACGCCCCAAAACGCTCAGATACTTACCCCGCTGGTGGCAACTGAACCATCAAAACGCCAATACCCTTGTGCGCGGTATGCTACACTTGCCCGAGCTATCTCACACTGCTCAATTGAGCGCAAACCGGGAGCCACCGCTGAGCCTGCCCATACTCATACTTCTACTCACCGACACAGCCCTTGCAATAGTCGGGGAGGTACTCCGCCGTCGCCTCGAAGGCCGCATGCGCCGGGGCTTCGCCACGGGGCTTCTCGTGGTCGGCCTCGCCCTGGTGATTCATGTCCTCGGCGCGGCCCCCCTCGCCATCTCCGCGCGCGGAGACCTAATGGCCACGAGTGGCTTCCTGAACGTTAACTTCGTGCTCGGCTTCATCCCCGCCATCATCTATGCACGCTTTTTTCTTGAAGCGGCGTCCACGGGCGGCGTGGAGGCCATCTTCGGGCTCGACACGGGCGTGGCCGTCGACACGGATTTCAGCAAGGCCAAAGCAATGGAGCGGGGCGGCGACTTGGATGGTGCGATAGCCCAATACCGGCGTTATTTCAATGAGGCCCCGAAAATCCCCCATGCCCTCTTTGAAATTGGCCGCCTCCAGGCAAAGGAGCAGCGTTACTACGACGCCGCCGACACCTACCGCGAGATTAGCGGAAAATTCGGCAAGGACGACGCCATCTGGTCTCGCGCCTCCTTCCACCTGGCCGAGTTGCTCGAAGCAAATCTCGGCGATCAAAAGGCAGGCCACAACCTCCTGCGCCAGATCCTCAAGCGCGCCCCGAAAACCCGCCACGCCCAGTTCGCCCGCGAGCGCCTGCTGCCGAAGGAAGAACAGCCGGATCATTTCTATCGGGAACCTGAACAAAAGTAGCCGCGCTACACGTACTTCCCAAACCACTGCAAGGCCTTATAGAGCGCGGCAAGCTCCGGCGTCGTCTCGCCATTCGTGAGGTGTTCCGTCTTTACCTTGCCGTCAAAGCCGTGGCCGCCGCCCTGGATCGTAACCAACTCATGAACAACGCCAGCCTTCTTGAAGGCCTCGGCCATGATGACCGACTGCGCATAGGGCACATCGGTGTCCTCGGTGCCGTGGAGTAGCAGCGTCGGCGGAAACGCCGCCGTCACATTCTGCGCGGGACAATAAGGCGTGAAGGCCTCCGAGTTCGTGTGCGGGTCAACGCCCAGCACCATTTCGGGCCAAAGGCCATTCTGTCGGCAATAGAGATAGAACTTGCCTCGGTCCGACTTGCCCGCATCGGCCAGCGGCGACTCCCCTGCTGTCGCCCGCGCTTCGGCCTCTGAAACCGCCGGCTGCTGAAGATAGAAGGGATCCGGCTTCGCATACCAATCCCCGATGAGATCACCATAGCCGTAGAACGAAACGATAGCCTTCGGCTTCAGACCGAGGCAGCAGCCGGTCATAAGCGAGAGGTAGCCGCCCGCCGAATGGCCGATCACGCCGAGCCGCGCGGCGTCAATCTTCAGCGCGCCCGCCTCCTGTGTGATCCAGTGAAAGGCGTCGCGCACATCCGCCACAATCTCCGGCAGCTTCGTCTCCGGGGCCAGACGATAGTCGATGGAGATCTGGGTGTAGCCCGCCTCACGCAACAGTTGACGCTGCACGCCGTTACCCCACTTGCGCGTGCCCACCATCAACGCGCCCCCGTGAATCCACACGATCACCGGTGTCGGCATGGTGCTCTCCACGGGATGGACGTCGAGCTGGATTTCGAGATCGCCGACGCGCTTGTAGGTGAAGGTCTGTGCAGGCAGTTCCATGGCGGGGCTCCTCGTTGACCTGATGATAGCCCCTCGCCCGAGCAGGCGCAACTGCCGCCCGAGCTACCTGATCAGACCGATCAGACCGATCAGACCGATCAGTCGGATCAGTCGGATCAGTCGGATCAGTCGGATCAGTCGGATCAGTCGGATCAGTCGGATCAGTCGGATCAGTCGGATCAGTCGGATCAGTCGGATCGATCGGATCGATCGGATCGATCGGATCGATCGGATCGATCGGATCGATCGGATCGAAAAAATGCCGCCCGGTAACCGGGCGGCAAAACTTTCAACTTTCACCTATCAACTGTTACGCGATCCCGCGCTTCTTTTCAAAGGCGCATATGGCCTCATCGTGCAACAGCGTGAGGCCGATCTGGTCCCAGCCGTTGAGCAGGCGTTCTTTGAGGAATGCGTTCAACTCAAAGCTCAGTTTCTCACCATTCGGCTTCGTGATGGTCTGACTCGGCAGATCGATCTCGAGACTGTAGCCGTCCAGCGCGCGGACTTCGGGGAAGAGGCCATCGACCACATCCTCCGACAGCACGATGGGCAACATGCCGTTGTTGAAGCAGTTGTTGTAGAAGATGTCGGCAAAGGACGGCGCGATGATGCAGCGGATGCCGTAATTATCCAAAGCCCACGGCGCGTGCTCGCGCGAGGAGCCGCAGCCGAAGTTGTCCTTCGCGAGGAGGATGCTCGCCCCGGCGTAGCGCGGTGCGTTCATCTCAAACTCGGGATTCGGCGTGGTGCCGTCCGCAAGGTAGCGCCAGTCGTAGAACAACATGCTCTCGTAGCCGCTGCGCTCGATGCGCTTGAGGAACTGCTTGGGGATGATTTGGTCGGTGTCCACGTTGAGCGCTTCCAACGGCGCCACGACACCTTTCAAGGTAACGAATTCTTTCATGACTCAAACTCCAGCGGCAATTGCCGCGCTCAGTTAAACTTCCACTTGCGAATGTCGACAAAATGCCCTTCAATCGCCGCCGCCACCGCCATGGCCGGACTCACCAAGTGCGTTCGCCCGCCCTTGCCCTGCCGGCCTTCGAAATTCCGGTTGGACGTGGAGGCGCAGCGGTCACCCGGCTGCAAGATGTCGTCGTTCATCGCGAGGCACATGGAACAGCCCGGCTCGCGCCATTCGAAGCCGGCTTCCTTGAAGATTTTGTCGAGGCCTTCGGCTTCCGCGGCCTTCTTCACTTCGTAGGAGCCCGGCACCACGAGGGCCTGATCGATGCTGGGGTTGACCTTATAGCCCTTCACCACGGTCGCGGCCGCGCGCAAATCTTCGATACGGCCATTGGTGCAAGAGCCGAGGAACATCTTATTGATCTTGATCTGCGTAAGGGGCACGCCCTCGCCGAGGTCCATATACTTCAGCGCGCTGGAGGCAGCGAGGCGTTCGTTGCCTTCCAGCTCCGCGAGCACCGGCGTCTTCGCGCTCACACCCTTCACCATGCCGGGCGACGTGCCCCAGGTGACCTGCGGCTCGATATCCGCCGCGTTCAATTCCACGAGCACATCGTAGGTGCAGCCCTTATCCGACGCCCACGAGGTCCACTCTGCGGCCATGTCTTCCCAGTCGCAATCCGCCGGGATGTAGGGGCGGCCCTTAAGATAGTCCACCGTCTTCCGGTCGGGCGAGATCAGGCCCGCGCGCGCGCCGGCTTCAATGCTCATATTGCAGACCGTCATGCGGCCTTCCATGCTCAACGCGCGGATCGCGTCGCCGGTGTACTCGATGACATAGCCCGTGCCGCCCGCCGTGCCGATCTTGCCGATGACCGCGAGGGTGATGTCTTTCGCCGTCACACCCACGGGGAGCTTGCCGCTGACGCGCACTTCCATGGTCTTCGACTTCTTCTGCAACAACGTCTGCGTCGCGAGCACGTGCTCCACTTCCGACGTGCCGATGCCGTGAGCCAGCGCGCCAAAAGCACCGTGGGTCGAGGTGTGAGAGTCGCCGCACACGATGGTCATGCCAGGCTCGGTGAGTCCCTGCTCCGGCCCGATGACGTGGACGATGCCGTTGCGGCGATCATGCATGTCGAAGCACACGATGCCCACTTCCGCGCAGTTCGCCTTCAAGGTTTCCACCTGCTGCTTGGAGAGGGGATCCTGGATCGGGATCGAGCGGTCCGTCGTGGGGATGTTGTGGTCCATCGTCGCAAAGGTCAGCCCCGGCCGGCGCACCTTGCGCCCGTTCAAGCGCAGGCCCTCGAAGGCCTGGGGGGAAGTGACCTCGTGCACGTAGTGCCGATCGATGTACAAGATGGTGTCCTGGCCTTCCGGCTCCGCCACCACGTGGGCATCCCAAATTTTTTCGTAGATATTCCTGGCCATTGTTTTTTACCTCGCTTCTTTCGTGTTATGTAATCGCGCCTGGGCGTCTTCGTGATTGATGGGTCTTACGGGTCTTATGGGTCGTTTCATTGGTCCCATAGGACCCATTCTTCACTGAACCACGCACTCCTTAATAGCTAGCGCTTCGGTCCGCTCAATTCCCGATAACGGAAGCACTCTTTTGTATGGTCATTCACCATCCCCACCGCCTGCATGAAGGCGTAGCAGATCGTCGTTCCGATAAACCGAAAATCGCGCCGCTTGAGGTCCTTGCTCAACGCATCGGACACTGGTGTGCTCGCGGGCAAATCCTTCAGCGAGTTCCATTGATTTACGACGGGCTTGCCATGGCCGAAGTGCCAGAGGTATTTGTCGAAGCTGCCAAACTCTTTCTGGACCTTGAGAAAAGCTCGGGCGTTGGTCACCGTCGACGAAATCTTCAATTTGTTCCGCACGATCTCCGCGTTCCCGCGCAGCACCTGCTCCTCCTTCTCCGTGAACTTCGCGATCTTCGCCACGTCCCAATCCGCGAAGGCCAGGCGGTAGCCCTCGCGCTTCTTCAGGATCGTGCTCCAACTCAATCCGGCCTGCGCGCCTTCCAGCGTGAGGAATTCGAAGAGCACCCGGTCGTCATGTACCGGAACGCCCCACTCCGTGTCGTGGTAGAGAACGTCCAGCTCGCCCTTGGCCCATCCGCAGCGTATCTTCTCAGCCATCGTTTCTTCCTTGTCTATGCGTTGTATTTCCGCAACAAATCATTCAGCGCCTCGCGCAGCAACAGCGCCTCGCCGATCTTCTCCCGCTCCGCCAGCCGCCGCAGGCCCAGCAACTGACCTTGCATGTAGTGGCTCGTCTTCGTCACCATCTTCTCCTCCCGCGCCAGGCATATCCGGTCGCGACCGCCCACCTTCGCGCGATAGAGCGCCTCGTTCGCCTTCAGCATCACATCCTGCGCCTTCGCGCCATCATCCGCATAGGCCGCCAGGCCCATGCTGATGCTCACCGGCACCACCTGGCCCGAGGGAAGCGTCCGCGCGCCCGCATAGCCGCTGCGAAAGGCTTCCATCCGCAAGAAGGCCTGCTCCTTCTCCACCCCCGGCATCATCACCGCCAGCGCATCGCCGCCAAAGCGATAGAGCGCCTCTTCGCCCGACAGACAGGCCGTCAGCGCCGCCACCAGATCACAGAGTACACCATCGCCCGTTTCCCGGCCATGGGCCTCATTGATGGCGCCGAAGAGGTCTATATCCACCACCGCAAGGGAAATCACGGCGGGCTGCTTCGACTTCCGGTCGATCCGCGCCGCAAAGTCTCCTTCAAAGGCCAACCGACCGGGCAACCCGGTAAGCGCGTCCATCGGGAATGAAGCGGCAGAATCCATCACAAGCTCCTATACATCGAATCTAATACATAGGATATTCTATGTATGTTGTTATATGTATAGCACGATGCGGCGGCGTTTGCAAGCAAAAACACAAAAAGGGCCGCGAATGGGCGTTCCAGCTCCCGAATCGCGACCCTGATTAAGAAATAGTACTAAAGATTCAGCCTGTGCCCGTATGGGCAAGTTGGTCCAGTTTCAGGCAGCGCGCCAGCGTCAACATATCCGAAAGTTGCCAGATTTCGACAATCTTCCCGTCCTGGACCCGGCAAAAGGCCACGCCGCTCACGGAAAACTCCGCCGATGGAAGGTCAAAAAGCTCTCGAAGTCGGCGTGCCTCGCAGTTTCCGCAGTCCGCGCCGCGCACGGTCCAGCGCGCCGCCACCCGATCCCCCTCTTCAATAATCTCGTCTACTTGAAAGACCATATCGGGAAAGGTGGATTTGTAGACCAGGCTCTGGTCCCGAAGCGACGCGCAATCCAGCCGTTTTGCGAGACCATACACATTCTCACCGGAATCGGGACCGGCGGCCAGGCAATTTGGCGCGTAGAGTTCGTGAAAGACTTCTTCCCCTTGCCCGACCAGATACTCTTCTATTGCTCGTTGAATGACCAGCTTGTTTCGACCGCGCATGATGGTGCCTCCCGTTTGGTTGCATGCGTCTCCCCGGATGCGCCCACCAGGCCAAACTGCCGCCCGTAACTTCCCTCACGCAATCCGTGCTCTAGAAAAAGTATACTTCTTTTGACATCCATGTACAACCAGAAAGAGGACGAAGGATGAAGCCTTCAACCTTCAGCGGTCTTCATCCGGCTCCGGTAGTAGTCCAGAATCACCGCAAGCACAATCACCACGCCCGTCACCATGCGCTTGACCGGATCTTCCACCGCAATCTGGGTCAGTCCGCTTTCAAGCACCGCGATGATCGCCACCCCGAAGAAACTGCACACCGCCGATCCCCGGCCGCCTAGAAGGCTCGTGCCCCCTATGACCGCCGCCGCGATCGCCTGCAGCTCATAACCCGTGCCCATGTTGGGATCCGCGCTGGACAGGCGCGCGCACAGGATCACCGAGGCGAGCGCCGCCAGGAAGCCGCTCGCGCCAAATACGAGGACTTTCATCTTGTTTGTGTTCAGGCCCGACAGACGCGCCACTTCTTCGTTCGCGCCCAGTGCGAACAACCCGCGCCCCCACACCGTGTGCGACAGAAAGACCTGAGCACCAACCAGTACCCCGAGCGCCATAAAGAGCATGAACGAGAGTCCGAAGACATTGAACTCGAGTAGCCCATCCACCTGCTGGCCGATGTACAGCGTCTGCTGGTCGGTAAGCTGATAGGCCGCGCCCCGCGCCACTTCCATCATGCCCAGGGTCACGATGAAGGAGGGCAGGCGCCATCGTACCGACACCAGTCCATTGATAAGGCCGCAGGTCGTGCCCGCCGCGAGGGTCAAGGGCACGGCCACGAAGAGCGGCAGCCCCCACTTCACCAGCGCCACCCCCAGCACCGCACCCGAAAGAGCCAGCACCGCCCCTACCGACAAATCGATACCGCCGATGATCAAGACAAAGGTCATGCCAATCGCGATGAGCAGCGCCTCGGGGATCTGATTCGCCAGTACGATGAAATTGCCCGACGACAGAAAATGCTCGGACTTAGCCCCAAAGATGGCGATCAGCACACCCAGCACCGCGGCCAGGCCCAGATAGTTTAGAAAATGTCGCAAATAATGCACTTTCGTAGAGAATGTGGCACAACTCAAAGACGCGCTGCGGCGGGCGTCTCGGCTATATCCTTCATTGCATTGTTGTTCACAAAAAGTCGCGGTGCCGGGGGACGTACCGCCGCACGGACACCCGGCATACGTAATCGCACCCAAACCGCCCTTCATTGCTCAGTCGGGCACGGTTCACCCCAACGCGGCGGCATGTCCCAGTGGATGTTGCACGCTGACGCGAACTGAATCGAATCGCGGTCACACATCCAAAGCCCTTCAAGGAACCGTGGTGATGAGGTCAACCGGCGTCTCGCGATCAGCCGGTGCGGCCTTCGTCGCGATCATCTCCAGGGCATACTCGATGCCAAACACCGCGAGCTTGTCGCCATGCTGGTCCGCCGTGGCCAGCAGCGCGCCTTCTTTAATGAGGTTCTGGGCGGCGGAGATATTGTCGAAGCCCACCACCTTGATGGCCTCCAGCTTTCCCGCCGAACGCAGTGCGGACACCGCGCCGAGGGCCATGCTGTCGTTCGCGCAAAGGATGGCCGTCAGATCCGGATTCTCCGTGACCATCGCCGAGACCACCTGATTCGCCTGGGCCATTTCCCAGTTCGCCGTCTGGCTCGTGGCGATGACCATGCCCGCGGCATTCATGGCGTCTTCAAAACCCAGTTTCCGCTGAATCGCATTAAACGCCGAAGGCACGCCCTCGATGATGGCCACCTTGTCACCCGACTGCAGCTTGCCCGCGAGATACTCGCCGACTTTTTTCGCACCCGCGCGGTTGTCCGGCCCGACAAACGGCACCGTCATGCCCTTGTCTTTCAGCACATCCGCGTCGAGCTTGTTGTCAATGTTTACCACCACGATGCCGGCGTCCTGAGCGCGCTTGCACGCCGCCACCAGCGCCTTGGAATCCGCCGGGGCCACCACAATGGCATCCACGCCCCGCGCCACCATCTGCTCCACCAGTTGCACCTGGCGGTTCACGTCGAGCTCGTCTTTGATGCCCTCCGTGATCAATTCGTACTTCGCGGCGTTCTCCACCTGATGTCCCTTGGCGCCGTCCTCCATGGTCTTGAAGAACTCGTTCGCCAGCGACTTCATCACCAATGCGATAACGGGCTTGTCCGGCGCGGCATTCGCGCCCGGTGCCGCCGCTTCCGGCGCACCCTCGTCACTGCCACCACACCCGGCTACAAAAAACGCCGACAAAATCAGCGCGAGACTCAAATAGTGCTTCATGGTGCTCTCTCCTTCGTATCAACGGCAGCATGCCGGTGGAACCGACATGGTAGCGGGAATCGGGGGCCGCTATCAATGGAGGAGTGACTCTGCGAAAAAGGAAGCAATCGATTCGTAACACCTGGCCGAGTGAAGTACCCTCATTGGGGCCGGCACATCACTTGCCAGATCCTGTGGTTCCCATCCAACTTGGTACCCTGGCAATCTGATGCCTTCTGAAGTAGATTTGGAATAGAAAGGCGCACCAAAGTGGCTTAGGCCCTCCAGGCTAAACCACGTTGGCGCACGATCTTGTTTGAAGTCACAGTTTAACGTCAAGGCGCTCTTGACTAGACGCATGGCCCATACACGCATGACTTCAGATGCCTGAAGTATTACATCGATTCTTACTCGTTCTGCCGAGAGTAGGGAGCCAGACGTTATCATAGTAGATGCAAGCGACCCTGAATGTGGTGCATCGCTGGGTTTGGCGTTAGCGGTGTGGATGTATTGATCGGGAAAGTTCGGGGGTATCCGTTGCATTCGTTGGATCAATCGGGTCTTGTATGAATAAATGGCCTTGGAGAACTCAAAATGAACAGGACATGGCGGCGTACCGCACTGCTGCAATCTATATTGCTGCTTGCGGCGGCATTCACAGGCGCGCAGGAAGACAATGACGCGAATACTCCGAAGCTGGAGCGATTCCGCAAGGCCATCGGTGCATACGAAGACCTCTTCACCCGATCGAGAATAGTCTGGACGGAGGGACCCGGTGCGAGCCAGGAAGCCACCGTGGTTCTCTCCGGCATTGACACCGAACGCATCGTGGATGGGCCCAGCGCCTACATTCGAATGATCGGCCACAGAAAAGGGGGAAACGAAACAAACAACAATACTGCGGTGACCGATGGAACCACGTGCAGACTCTTGAACAGTTCGGAAGGAAGTACTACATGTGTGATCAGCCGGGCGACAGAGGAAGCGCTCGTCCGCTTCCAGAACTACTTGTTTCAACCCCACCGGGGATACGGATTCGTGGATGCGGATCGGGTGGAGATTCTAAGCGACGACGGTAAGGATGTTCACCTTCGCTACCATCGCGAACACACCTACATGGACGCGGAATACACTTGGTTTGGTGAATATCTGCGACTAAACCGCTACCAATCCGGCTCCAAGAGCACGCAAGCCCTCGTGGCCGGGACCGAATATTGCTACCAATACAACGAAAAAGCTCATGGTGATGCCCGCCTTGCTCCGGCTCAAATCGAACAAATCAGCCGACTGCATGGTATCCACGGTATTTACAATATCAAAGAGGTGGATTTTGACCCGAGGATACCTGAAGGACAGTTCGAGCTTACATTTCCTGAAGGTGCATATATCCGCGACGAGAGAACAGAACCCCCGAGGTAGTCGATAGCACGCGACTCCGGAGTCCCGTTGCTGAGGCTCGGCCCGTCAGTTCAGCGCCACCTGAGCATAGGAGAGCACCTCGCCGGACTTCGCATGTCCAAAAATGTCGATCGTATTCGACGGCAAGGTTCCCCCGCGAACGCCCGCGAGAAAGAACGATCCGAATGGCGCGTTGAGGGGGATCTTGACCCTCGACTCCGGCTCGGGCTTCGGATAGATGGGCATCAGGTAATTGCCCGTGTCGCCGCCCGCGATGTAAGCCACGGCATACAGCCGGCCATCCGCTGCCTCGTGAAAGCGCGCATGGCCACCATCCAGCGTGTCCGAACCCTGCACGAGCGTATGGCGTGCCACGATCGCGCCATCCTTCACGATCGCCAGCTTCAGCGAGTTGTGAAGCGTCTTATCGGGGAAAAACTTGTCCCGCATCATCGCGCTGGACACTTCGCGCTCGCTATACAGAATATAGGCGCTGCCATCAGGCGCGATCCAGAGATCGTGGTTGCTGATGTGCCCGGCCGTCGCGTCCACATTGGCAATTTCAATCGGTGCGGAGAACGGCGTGCTCGTCAGGTCGGGTGATGCCGTGTAATAGAGGATCCGGAAAACGTAGTCCCACTTCTGCTTCGTCTGCTCAAACTTGAACTTCCGCCATTCCTCCACCGGCTCCACGATATCCTCGATGGCCATCACATGACCCGCATTGCCTTTCACCGCCACCTGGGGATAGCAGGATCGGATGGGAAAGCTGATTCCCCCGTTCGCCAGGGTCTTGCCCGACGTGTCCATCAAGGCCCAGTGCTCGATACTCGTCTCCGCATCGATGTTCAGCAGGAGCAGTCGGTTCCCCGGGCCGTCTACGCCATAGCCGCGATAAGAGTGATCGGTGAAATACGGCTTCTCGATGTCCCACTTCGGCGACACCTTCACCGGTGCCACGGCCAAATCGTCCAGTGAGAAATGCAGCAGATGCGGCTCGCAATCCAGGTACTGGGCACCCGCCGGGTGCAGGGAATCATTCACCGAAAGGAAAAGCCCCCGGTCCGCCGTGATACCGATGGGACAGGGCTCGCGCTGGCGATAGCCCTGCGCCTCGGCGAACACTTTCCACGCGCCGTTGTCCCGTTCCAACAGCTTCCAGCGCGTGTTGCACAGCAGCGGCACGCCCTCGCCGGTCTCCATCTGGCTCACGATTACCCGTCCGCCGTCACGCACGATCGACGTGCAGCCGAAGCTCCACATGGGGCCGGATCCGTTGCCCGGCGAGACAAGGGTGTATACCTCCTCCTCCGCGACCACGGTCAGAGTTGGAATGGGCGGTTGTGCGCTGGCAACCGCGCACAGCGCGACAGCAGCAAGGAAGCAGGCAAGGTTGGTAATTGGCATGGGGCACCTTCAAGGGTTATGAGAACGACAGCACCCGCCATGGTAAGCACAGCCGCCACGGAAATCAAGAGGTGCCAACATCTTATTGCAACACGCGGTCCACGACCCACGGTCAACTGAAAACGCTTGCGCCCCCGCGCGCTTCCCCGGCATACTGGGCACCTGTCTCCAGGAAAAGGAAGCGCCCATGATCGCCCGAATATTCTTCACCCTGGTTGCCCTGTGCCTGGTGCCTTGGTCCGTCGCCGCGCCCAACGTGCTCTTTATCATCTCCGATGACCTCACGGCCGAATCCCTTTCGTGCTACGGCAATGTTCAGTCCCAAACCCCCGCCATCGACCGCCTCGCCGGCCAGGGTCTCCGCTTCACCCGCGCCTACACCCAGTATCCCCTCTGCGGGCCCTCCCGCGCGGCCCTGATGTCGGGTATGTATCCCCGCGCCATTGGCGTCATGGATAATCAAGGCGCAGACAACTTCACCGCCAACCTCGGCGCGCGGCCCTCTCTGGCGCAGCACTTCAAGAACAACGGTTACTACACCGCCCGCGCCAGCAAGATCTACCACATGAGAATACCGGGCGATATTACGGCGGGTGTCGACGGCCCGGATCACCTCGCCTCGTGGACGGAGCGCTTCAATTTCCCCGCCCCCGAGTGGCACAGTAGCGGCGCGAAAGAACACCTGAGCAACGAACAGCTCGGCTTCGACCCCGCACAACACTACGCCGGCGGATTCGGCAGCGCGTTCTACGTAGTGAAGACCGACACGGACGGTGCCGAGCAACCCGATATGCAGGCCGCGAGCAAGGCCATTGAGCTTATGACGACCCACCGGGACAAGCCCTTCTTCCTCGCTGTGGGCCTCGTGCGCCCCCACGTTCCCCTGGTGGCCCCCGCCGCCTGGCATGATCGCTACCCGGCCGCCGCCATGACGCTGCCGCCGCAGATCGCCGATGACGAGGCCGACATGCCGAAATACGCCCGCATGAAAACCAGCGCCTCCTCCGGCCTCGATTCTGTGGAGAAGAAACAGAAAGTCCTGAGCGCCTACTACGCCTCCGTGGCCTTCATGGATGCCCAGGTGGGCCGCCTGCTCGACGCGCTGGACAATCTGGGTCTGCGCGACAACACCATCGTGGTCTTTGTGAGCGATCACGGCTACCACCTGGGCGAGCACGAGCAATGGCAGAAGATGAGCCTGCACGAGGAGTCGGCCCGTATTCCCTTTATTATCGCCGTACCCGGCAAAGCCCCCGCCATCTCCCGCAGTCTCGCCCAGATGATCGATATTTACCCGACGCTCTCGGAGCTCGCCGGCCTGCCGGTTCCGGCCCATGTTCAGGGTAGGAGCCTCGCCGGCCTGCTGGACAACCCCGCCTTGGAAGTGCATGATGCCGTGTATACCTGCGTAAAGGAAGACCACCTTCTCACCACAAGTCGCTGGTCCTATGCGCGCTATCGCGACGGCAGCGAAGAGTTGTATGATCACGACAAAGATCCCCGGCAGTTTTTCAACCTGGCTGCGGAGCCGGCCTATGCCGACGCGCTCCGCGATATGCGGGCGAAGCTCGATGCAAGATTGGCTGAAATTGGCCAATGAGCCGGGAAAATGGTCTCGTTACCACACCCCCTTTGGGAACGAGAACAAGAAACGAATTGAACATATGAAAGCGACGTCCCAAAAAATGAACCCTTTCCCCCGCACGCTGCTCACCCTGGCCCTCGCCGCCGCCTTCGCGGGCTGCGCCACCTCCGACAAGCTATCGATCATGTCCACTCCCGCGGGCGAGCGCTACGTGGAGCGAAACGTCAACGGCGAAACCATCCTGCCCAACGGGCGCCTCATCACCCCGGCGGGGCAGATGCATCAGGTACGCCCCCACCCCTACGGCCTCGCCATGAGCCCCGACGGGCGCTGGGTCGTTTCCGTCAGCAGCGACGGCCCCCAGCTCTCCATTCTCGATCTGGCTGACCCCGCTTCTCCGAAAATCTCCTACATCCCCGAGGAGATCAAAAAAGACGGCGGCGTACTGGATGCCGCCTTCATGGGCGTCGCCATTTCTCCCGACAGCAGAACCGTATACGTGGCTGGCGGACGCGAGTGGAAGGTCTATGCCTTCGCATTGGAAACCCGAGAGAAACTTTTCGAGATCAACTGTGCCCACACGTCCGAGGGTACGGAGTTCCCCCTCGGCTACCTGGGCGACCTCCGCCTCAGCGCCGACGGCAAGTTCCTCTATGGCGTGGACCAGTTGTTTTTCCGCATGCTGGTGATCGACGTGGAAAAGCGCGCCGTGGTCCACTCCGTGCAGGTTGGACGCTACCCTTTCGGCATCGCCCTCTCCCCCGATGGCACGAAAGCCTTTGTGGCCAATGTGGGCATGTTCGAGTTTTCCTACATGCGTGACACGGCCGGCAATCTCGCCAAACTCGATTTCCCGCCCTATGGCGTGCCGTCTGAAGAGGCCGAAATGGGCGTCACCATTGACGGCGTCGTCGCGCCGCCCCTGGGCGACCCGAACGACATCCGCGCCATGTCAGTCTGGACCGCCGACATCACCAATCCCGCCGCAGGCACCATCGTGAACCGACACAAGACGGGCCACCTCGTGGGCGAGGAATTGGAGGACTTCCCGGCCGTGGGCGGCAGCAGCCCGAACAGCATGGCCGCAACGAAAGACCACGTCTACATCGCCAACGGCAGCAACGACAGTATCAGTGTGGTCAACCTCCACACCGGCGAACGCGAACCCGATATCGATCTCATTCTGGACAAGCGCGTATCAAAATTTCGCGGCATGATCCCCTTCGGCGTGGCCCTCTCGCCCGATCAGAAGACGCTCTACGTGGCGGAAGCCGGCATCAACGCCATCGGCGTGGTGCGTCTCGCCGATCGCAAGGTTCTGGGCCACCTGCCCACCGCCTGGTTCCCCAGCAAGCTTGCCGTGTCGCCCGACGGAAGAACCCTGTACGTCGCCTGCGCCAAGGGCATCGGGTCCGGCCCCAGTGGCGGCGCGAATCACGACCCCAACGACCCCACGGGCATCGGCGCGCTGATGCGCGGCTACATCAACGTCATGCCGATTCCCGAAGGCCAGGAAGCGCTTGTCGCCTCGACGAAGAAGGTCCTCGACAACAACGTGCGCTTCACCCCGCCCGTCGCGGCTCGACCGGTGAATCATCCCGTCCCCGAACCCGCCGGCGCGTGGCCCAGCCCCATCAAGCACGTGATCTACGTGGCCAAGGAAAATCGCACCTACGACGAAGTCTTTGGCGCCCTTCCCGGTGGCCGTGGCGATGTCGAATTGGCCCGTCTGGGCAAGCCGACCGACGTGAGCAACAAAGACAACACGCGCACGGTGAAAGATGTGGTGCTCATGCCGAATCACATCGCGCTGGCGCGCCGCTTTGCCATCAACGACAACTTCTACTGCGATTCGGATCACAGTGTAGACGGCCACCGCTGGCTCGTGGGAACTTATCCGAACGAATTCATGGAATCGAAGATCGGCGAATCCTCCAAGGGCGAGGGCCCCGGTGACTTCGCTTTCATCGGTTCCTCCGGAGCGATCTACCCCGAAGACTACAATGAGGGCGGCGCGATTTGGGAACACCTCGAACGCAACGGCATGAGCTTCTACAATTTCGGGCTCGGCTTCGAGTTCAAGCCCGGCGACGAGGAGCAGGAATACAAGTACACGGGCATCAAGCTACCCATCAACTATCCCATGCCCCAGTCGTTGTTCGAGCGCACCTCGCGCAAGTTCGCGACCTACAACACGAACATTCCCGACCAGTTCCGCATGGACATGTTCATCGAAGAGTTCAACGAGAAGTGGGCCTCGGGCAAAGAACCCCTGCCCCGCTTCCTCAGCGTCATGCTGCCCAATGATCACGGTTCCGGCGAACGGCCCGACGACGGCTACCCCTTCTGGGGTTCCTACATGAGCGACAACGACCTCGCCCTCGGTCGCCTGGTGGAACTCATCAGCCACAGCCCCTGGTGGAAGGAAACGGTCATCCTTGTCACCGAAGACGACGCCCAGGGCTACGTGGACTCCGTGGACGCTCACCGCTCCATCGCCATGGTCATCAGCCCCTACGCGAAGCGCGACTACATCTCCCACACCCATACGAGCCAGGCGAGCATGATCAAGACTTTCTTCGCGATCCTCGGCCTGCCTCCCCTCAATCAATACGACGCCTTCACTTCCGACCTTGGCGACGCGTTTACGCTTGAACCCGAAAACGCAGCGCCCTATAACGCCCTGCCGGTCAATGCGGAGGTCTTCGATCCCGTCAAGGCCTTCGACCCCTTCGACCGCGAGTTCAACTGGAAGGCCATCAACGATTTCGTGGCCATGGACGATCCGGAATTCCTGGAGACCGACGAGTATGGTCATTCGAGTGAGAAAGGTCCGGCGCCGAAAACGGCGGAGTAGCAGGAAAGCACGAATGAGAAACCGCTAAACACTGCGCGGTATCCGTCCAACATTAAACTTGAAATCGATCCACAGAGAACTCAAAGATCACAGGAAGCCCGGTCTTTGAGTTCTTTGTGCTCTTTGTGGTCTGCAATCGCATTATTGTTCAAGTGAATTCATCTCCATCCATAAAGGTAAAAGGCTCTATGAATACTATCTCGCCGGGACACCGCTTCCATCTCGCCGGCACGATTGCGATGCTGGCAATGTTGTTCCCACTCCATCGTGCCGATGCCGCGCCAAACGAATATCTCATCGGCTACTACGGCGTGGGAGCTTCGGGCAGCCAGGTCGCCCATGTAATCGGGTTCATCCGGCCCGACGGCACGGGAGAGCAGTTCCCGGCTTTTGATAAACCCAACCAACACAGTTGGGTATTCGGACCCCAATTCTCCGACGGGCGCCGCATTCTCCTCGGCAGCTCCGAAGAATTGGATGTCGCCAAGGTGCGCGCCGGCAAGGCCGTCACGCGCGATTGGATCTACGATCTCCACACGGGCGCGCTCGAAGCCGCGTGCGAAAAAGACCGTCAGGCGGATCAGCTCCGGCCCTATGCCCTGATTGCCGATGATACACGCGTCATCGAGAATGCCTATATCGGCAGCGAGGAACGCATTTTTATTAAAGATCTCGACGGAGCCAATGCGGTCGAGCTTACCCATGAGAACGGTGGCTTTCACTACGCATTGGAACTCAGCCACGACAAGACCCGCATCGCCTGCCACGTCACCGGCGGCGCGCCGGATTTTTATAACCCCGGCATGTACTCCATCAACGTATTCGACCTCGCATCCGGCAAGCGCACGCTTGTCGCGGGCCAGCCGGAGCATCTGATGTTCGGGCCGCACTGGTCGCCCGACGATACCCGCCTTGTCTATCTGGATTGCCTCGCCGCAATTGACACGGCCCACTTCCGCGCCGCACTCGCGGTGGGGAAAGCGGATGGCTCGGAGCATCGCGCGATCATTACCGGCCAGACGCACTGGTTCGGCACCCCATTCGGTTCCAACATGTCCGAGTGGTCGCCCGACGGCCAGACCGTGACCTACACGCGCCTCTCGGAGAATGCGACAAAGGACATGAGCGCGGGCGGCAGTCAGCTCTGCCTGCTGAATCCAGACACGGGCGCGATCTTGGAGCTCACCCCCGCCGAAGAAGGCACCTGGGACTACCGCGCCATCTGGGCACCCGACGGCAGCGCCATCGCCTTCGCACGCGTGAAAAACGGAGGCGCCCGCGAGTTATGGCTAATGAATCCTGATGGATCAAATCCCCGACGTCTCACCGACGGCTTCGAACATCGAGGCGCGGATCACTTCCGCTGGATCCGCGTGACACCCAGGGACTGACGCGGACACGTGTACCGCGGCGGAAAAAGCTCTTTATTGTTGAACCATGCGGCGCATAGAGCAGTCGCTGGGCACAACCAGATATTTGAACCACGGAGACACGGAGACGCGGAGAATAAAAAAAGTGCAGAGAAAATGGTGCCGAGGTATGGTACGCCCACGTTCGAAATGGTCCTCCCAATTTCCCCTCTCTCATTTGTCTTCTCCGTGCCTTTGTGCACTCCGTGGTCAGCATTTCTTTAGATGAGCACTTAGGAAAACAGAAAATAACTTTTCTCTGCGTTCTTTGTGCTCTTTGTAGTTAAACTTTTCCTTGATTTTATTATTCGCGTAAATTTGCGTCCATTCGCGGGTCAAATCTATTCTGGTTCGTATAATTTTGAAATGTTTACACACAGGAGCGCTGGAATGTCGCAAAAAATTGCCGCCATCGGGATACTCGTCGCTATGCTGTGCCTCAGCGCCCTCGCTATAGCGCAGAAAGTCACACCACCTCCTTCGCCCGCCGCGCAAGAATCAGCCCCCGCCCCCTCCCATGAGCCCGTCCCCGTGCCCCAGGCCGATGAACTCACCATGCAGCGCTATCGCTCCGGCAACATCGTCTGGGCCGTGAACCAGCTCCTCGGGCTCGGGCTACCGCTGCTCTTCCTCGCCACGGGCTGGTCCGCGCGCCTGCGCGACAAATCCGCCCAGTGGGGCAAGCGCTGGTACTTCACCCTCGCGATTTACTTCACGCTCCTCAGCCTTGCCATGGGCCTCCTCCAACTGCCCTGGTCCTTTTACGTCGAGTACGTCCGCGAACACGCCTACGGCCTTTCCAACCAGACCCTCGGCAAGTGGCTGAAGGACACCGCCATCACCACCGTCCTCGGCATCGTCGTCGGCGTGGCGATCATCTGGGTGCCTTACCTGCTCCTGAAGAAGAGCCCCCGCCGCTGGTGGCTCTACACCGGCCTCCTCGTGCTGCCCCTGCTCATCCTGCAGGTCTTCATCACGCCCATCTGGATCGAGCCCCTCTTCAACAACTTCGGCCCCATGAAGGACAAGGCCCTGGAAGCCAAAATCCTCGACCTCGCCGCGCGCTCCGGCATCGAGGGTGCCCGCGTCTTTGAAGTGGAGAAGAGCGAAGACACCAAGGCCGTCAACGCCTATGTCAACGGCTTCATGGACACCAAGCGCATTGTGCTATGGGACACGGCCATCGAGAAGCTCAAAGAGGACGAACTCCTCTTTGTCATGGGCCACGAAATGGGCCACTTTGTCATGAACCACGTCGCCCGCTTCATCGTCCTCGGCTTCGTCCTCACCTTCATCTCCTTCTACCTCGTCCACAAGCTCTCCGGTGCACTGATCCGTCGCTACGGCGCGCGCTGGGGCTTCACCGAGCTTTCCGACTTCGCCTCCCTCCCCCTCATCCTCTTCATGATGAGCGCCATGAGTCTCGTCATCACCCCGGCCATCTTCGGCATCACCCGTCACCACGAACACGAAGCTGATCGCTTCGGCCTCGAACTCACCCACCTCAACCAGGCCGCAGCCACCGGCTTCGTCACCCTCCAACAGGAAAACCTCGCCAACCCCAACCCCGGACTCTTCTTCACCCTCTGGCGCGGCAGCCACCCCAGCATCGCCCAGCGGATCGAGTTCTTCAATAGCTATCGGCCATGGGAGACGGGCGAGCCGTTGAAGTATGGGGAGCTATTTGAAGAGGGGAAGTAGCGATACACCGTTGCAGGGACATCAGCGACAACAGGGACGGCAGAAACTGAGCGCCTGTGAAAGTATCGTTAAGCGGGAGCACGGACTTTCCAGTCCGTGATTTTCGTGCGACTCCGTCGCACGATACGCGGGCAAGAAAACCCGCGCTCCCGATTGGCGACGGTCTTAATGGAAAAATTCATAGCCTCTAAGTCCGAACCACATTTTTCTGCCGTCCCTGTTGTCCCTGCCGTCTCTGTAATTTCACGACGTAAGTCCTATCCGCTCCAAAGCGAAACACTGCCGTTTCACTCTGCAACGTCCACTCCCTCCCACGCCTCCCTAAGTCCTTTATTTCCAGTCACATCAACTTGGCACGACTCTTCCTCTATGTAAATAGCAACACCCTATTAAAGGGGGAGAGGAATTACCACCATGAGACTCGACAAACTTACGATCAAAACCCAGGAAGCTCTGTCCGAGGCCGTCGGACTGGCTTCCGACGCGAAACATACCGAAGTCGCGCCCGTGCATCTACTTCAGGCCTTTCTGGCGCAGGAACAGGGTGCTGTTGGCGCAATTTTGCAGCGGATTGGCGTGAATGCCGGGCAATTGTCCGGATTACTCGCTGAAACGGCGGCAAAACTGCCCGCCGTGACCACCGGCGTAGTGCAGCCCCATCTTGGCTCGGCGGCTCAGTCGGCCCTGGAGGCCGGTTGGAAGGCCGCGCAGCAACTCAAGGACGAATACCTGAGCACGGAGCACGTGCTGCTCGGGATCATCGAGCAGAAGCGCGATCCGGCGGCGCAGGCCTTGATGCGCCTCGGGGTTACCGCCGACGCCGTTATGAAGGCCCTCAAAGACCTGCGCGGCAACCAGCGGGTGACCGATCCGAACGCAGAAGCGACCTATGACGCGCTGGAGAAGTACAGCCGCGACCTGACGCAACTCGCCCGCGCGGGCAAGCTCGACCCGGTCATCGGGCGCGACGAAGAAGTGCGTCGGGTGATCCAGGTGCTGTCGCGCCGCACGAAGAACAACCCCGTGCTCATTGGCGAGCCCGGCGTGGGCAAGACCGCCATTGCGGAGGGCCTGGCCCAGCGCATCGTGGCGGGCGACGTGCCCGAGGGCCTCAAGCGCAAGCGTGTGGCCACGCTGGACATCGCCTCTATGATTGCGGGCGCGAAGTTCCGCGGTGAATTTGAGGAGCGCCTGAAGGCGGTGCTGGCGGAGGTGCAGAAGGCCGAGGGCGACATTATCCTCTTCATCGACGAGATGCACACCCTCGTGGGTGCGGGCAAGGCGGACGGCGCGATGGACGCGTCGAACATGCTCAAGCCCGCGCTGGCACGGGGCGAACTGCACTGCATCGGCGCAACCACGCTGGACGAATACAAGAAGCACATCGAGAAGGACCCGGCGCTGGAGCGCCGCTTCCAGCCCGTGTTCGTGGACGAGCCCGATGTGGAAAGCACCATCGCAATTCTGCGCGGCCTGAAGGAGCGTTATGAACTCCACCACGGCGTGCGCATTCAGGACAGTGCCCTCGTGGCGGCGGCGACGTTGAGCCATCGCTATATCGCGGACCGCTTCCTGCCGGACAAGGCCATCGACCTGATGGACGAGGCGGCGTCGCGGCTGCGCATTGAAATCGACAGCATGCCCTATGAAATTGACGTGCTCGACCGGAGCATCCGACGGCTGGAGATCGAGCACCTGGCTTTGAAAAAGGAAAAGGACGCGGGCAGCCGCCAGCGGCGCGAAGCCATCGGACGGGAAATCGCCGAGCTGAAAGAATCGCTCAGCGGGAAGAAGTCCCAGTGGCAGGCGGAGAAAGAAGTCATCGCCGCGATCCGCACGGCTAACGAGGCCATCGAAGCGGCGAAGGTGGAAGAGGCGGCGGCGGAGCGCAATGGCGATCTGGCCAAGGTGGCGAAGATTCGCTACGGCACATTGAACGAATTGCAGAAAAACTTAGAAGCGGAAAACGCGCGCCTGGCCGAAGTACAGGCCAACGGCAGTTTCCTCAGCGAAGACGTGACCGAGGAGCACATCTCCAAGATCGTGTCGAGCTGGACCGGTGTGCCGGTGGACAAATTGCTGGAAACCGAAATGGGTCGCCTGCTCAAGCTCGAAGAGCACCTGGGCAAGCGCGTCATCGGCCAGGAAGAAGGCATTCGTGCCGTGGCCGATGCGGTGCGCCGCGCCCGGGCGGGATTGAAAGAGCCCGAGCACCCGATTGGCTCCTTCATCTTCCTGGGCCCCACGGGCGTAGGCAAGACGGAGCTGGCGCGGACTCTGGCGGATTGTCTCTTCGACAGCGAAGAGGCGATGATTCGCATCGACATGTCCGAGTACATGGAGAAGCATTCCGTGGCACGGATGATCGGGGCCCCTCCGGGATACGTGGGTTACGAAGAAGGCGGCCAGTTGACCGAGGCGGTCCGGCGTCGGCCCTACAGCGTGATCCTGCTGGACGAAGTGGAGAAGGCGCATCCGGATGTCTTCAACATCCTGTTGCAGTTGCTGGATGACGGTCGATTGACCGACAGCCAGGGCCGCACGGTGGACTTCCGGAATACGGTGGTGATTATGACGTCGAACATCGGCAGCGCGATTTTCAACGCACCCGGTGGCAGCGAAAAGGACAAGGAAGAAGCGGTGATGGCGGCCCTGCGCGGCCACTTCCGCCCCGAGTTCCTGAACCGTATCGACGACATCGTGGTCTTCCACCCGCTGACGAAGGCGGAGATCCGAAAGGTGGTGGAGGTGCAATTGGGCCGACTTGCGAAGCGGCTGGCCGACAGGCATCTGAAGCTGGACCTGAGTCCGGCGGCGTTAGACCTGCTCGCGGAGCACGGCTACGACCCGGCCTACGGCGCGCGGCCCCTGAAGCGGGCCATCCAGCGGATGATTCTCGACCCCCTGGCCATCCGGCTGCTCGAGGGCAAGATCCTCGACGGCGAGCTGGTTACCATAGATGTGGAAGGCGATGGACTCGTCTTCCGCCCGCAACACCCCGCCGCGGCATAAGGCCCGGACGGTACCTGAAGAAAGCGCCCGCGCATCACTGCGCGGGCGCTTTATTTGGGGGACGAAGTGGACGGAGTGGACGAGGTGGACTGTTTACAATCCCTGTCCACTCCGTCCAATAATCCCTGCATGTCGATTGACAAGCGTCCGACCTCAAGTGCATACTGAAAGTGCACTTTTAGACAAAGGAACGGTCATGAAAGCAACCATTTTGGACATGCGGCGCAACCCCAAGAAGATTCTGGATGCCATTGCTCGCAATGAGACGGTCACCCTCACCAACCGGGGCAAATCGGTAGCGCGAATCGAGCCCATCCGTCAAGCAGAACGCCCCAGCTTTAAGGATCTCGACGTTTTTGGCATGTGGGCGGACCGGGATGAGATGTCCGATCCCGTGGCCCATGTGCGCGCTCTCCGCAAGGGACGCTTCGATGCTCTTTGACACGGATGTCCTCATTTGGGCCATGCGTGGCAATTCCCGGGCGGCGGCGGCCATCGACCGGGCCGACAGCCTGGAGCTTTCCGTCGTGAGTTACATGGAACTACTCCGGGGCGTTCGAAACAAGCAAGAGTTACAATCCACCAAGGCGGCCCTCGCCCGACTGGACTTTGAGATTCTCCCGCTGACCGAGAACATCGGCCACCGAGCCTCGATCTACCTGGAGGAATATGCGCTGAAATCGAATCTCGGGGTCCCGGACGCCTTGATAGGGGCGACGGCGGTGGAGAACGGGAGTGTTCTCTGCACGGCCAACGCCAAAGACTACCGCAGCATTGCCGAACTCGAACTGGTCGTATTCCGTCCGTAGCCGTCCCTCCCGACTCAACACGAGACCGCTGGACACGCGAGCAAAACAGGAGTATGCTGGAGCAACGCCAGGGGGAACTGGCGCACAAGCAACTGCATAGGAGTTGCGGCCATGAAACGAATCGCCGCTGTTCTGGCAATGATGTATGCCGCCTTTGTATCGGGGGATGAGAGCGCGCCGAATGTAGTCGCGCCCACCCTCGATATTGCCCGCGAGGGAAATTCGATCTGGATCCGGCGCGATGGGCGAAACCTGCTTCGCTACCGATTTGACGAGGTCCCCTTCAAACCCTGCGTGCAGGAGTGGTATACGCCGGAAGGCGTTAACGTGCTGCGCGACGCTCCCCACGACCACCTGCACCACCACGCGCTGATGTTTGCTACCAAGGTCGATGACGTCAACTTCTGGGAAGAACAGGAGGCGCCCGGCAGGCAGGTCCACCTCGACTTTGAGGCCATTGAGACTGTCCCCGCAGGCGACACCACCGGCGCCCGCCTGATCCACCGTTTGGACTGGGTCAATCCGAAAAGTGGCGAGGTGCTCCTGCAGGAGACCCGCACCATCACGGTATATGACACGGGCACACCGTCGCTCCTCACCTGGGAGTCCCGCTTTACGGTGCCGCCTGGTAAGGGGAAGTCCACGCTCGGCGGTGCGCACTACCACGGCCTCGGCATGCGCTTCGTGGAGTCCATGGACACCGTAGGCAGCTTCACCGTGCCTGGGGGGGCGTTGGGCGAGTTGGTTCGCGGCGATGAACACCTGAGCACCGGGCCGTGGTGTGCCTACACCGCGCCCGCAGGTGGACATGAGGTAACCGTGGCCCTCTTCGACGATCCGGGCAATCTCCGTCCCGCACTATGGTTCACCATGAAGGAACACTTTGCCTATCTGTCCGCCACCGTGAATCTCTGGCGCGAGCCGCTCACGATCACCGAAGGCACGTCGCTGGTATTGCGCTATGGCGCGGCCCTCTGGGACACCCCGGTGGAGAAGGAGCAGATAGAGGCGGTCCGCAGACAGTGGCTCGATCTGGCGGGTCCGCTCAAACCGTAAAAACCTGGCTTCACGGAACAGCCAGAGCACTATCATTCGCGGGGGATCGCGACCAGAAAGGGAACCGGTCATGTCGAACAAAACACGCCAGGAACACATTCACGAACTCACCCGCAGAAACTTTCTGCGACACACCACCACCACAGCAGTCGCAGCCGTGGCGCTGGCGGGCGGGGCACATCGAAGAGCCTCCGCCAGCGACCGCCTCGGCGTCGCCGTGATCGGCACGGGCGGCCGGGGCGGCAGCCACCTCAGCATGTGGGAGCGCATGGCGCAGGAAGAAAAGAACGTTGAAATCGTGGCGGTCTGCGATGCCTACCGGCCCCGCGCGGCCCGAGCCGCAGAGCGCTACAAGGTCCCGAAGATCTACATGGACCACCGTGAACTCCTGGCCGATCCCGCCGTGGACGTCGTGAGCATTGCCACGCCGGACCACCATCACGGTTACCAGGCCATCGACGCGGTAAAGGCGGGGAAAGATGTCTACTGCGAGAAACCGGTGACCCACTGGCGGCAGTTTGAACTCACAAAGCAGCTTGCCGCCGAGGTAAAGGCATCCGGGCGCGCGTTCCAGCTCGGCAGCCAGGGCATGTCCGACAGTGCATGGCACCAGATGAAGAAACTCGTTCAGGACGGGCTCATCGGCCAGCCCATCCACGCCGAATGCGGCTACTTCCGCACGGGCGACTGGGGCGAACGCGGTATGCCCATCGACGACCCCAACGCGGTACCCGGACCAGACCTCAACTGGGAGGCTTTCCTGGGTGATTCGCCAAAACGCGACTTCGACGTGAGCCGCTTCTTCCGCTGGCGCATGTATGAGGACTATGCGGGGGGCCCCTGCACCGACCTCTTCCCCCACTCCCTCACGCCCGTCACCAGTATTCTCGGTGCGGGGATGCCCGCCAGCGCGGTGGCCTCGGGCGGCAAGTTTCGCTATCAGGAGCGCGAGGTGCCGGACACCTTTAATATGCTGGTCGACTATCCCAGCGGATTGACGATTGCCGTGCTCGGCACGCAGGGCAACGATGATCAGGGCACGGTGTCGCGCGGCGCGGGCGGACGTCTGCCGTTAATACGCGGCTGGGACGGTAGCCTTACCCTGCAAGGGGAGGAAATCGTCTTCACCCCGATTCAGGGCGGCGAGAAGAAGGCCCAGCGCGTTCCCATCGAACAAAAGGAAGACCTCTATCGGCATTTTCAGAATCTGATCCAGTGCCGCACGGAAGGGCGCGTGGATACGTGGAGCGGCGTCCAGCTCGCCTACGAGACACAGACCGCCCTGATCATGGGCTTCCTTGCGTTGCGCGAGGGGAAGACGGCCCGATTCGACGCGGAAAAGCAGTCGATAATACTTTGATCACAAAAAAAGCCCCCGGCAGATGCCGGGGGCTCAGTTTCTTCCGCAGCGACTACTTCACCTGCTCCAGGATCGCGAAATCACCCGGATTCCACGCCTGCGCGATGATGTAGAACTTCTCGTCCTTTTCCACCATGACCGCATTGTGGATGTGAACAAACTTATCCAGGCCCAGGTCGTCTTTAATCGTAACCGTCGAGACCACGGCGCCATCCTTCACAATGTAAATCGGCGCGCCTTTTGTCTTGTCCGGCCCTTCCAGACAGCCCACAATGGTCAGGCCGCTCTGGTAGTCAATATCGCACGGCAGCGAACCTTTCGGCAGGGGCAGCGCACCCAGGTGCTTGCCCTTCTTTGTGAAGGATTCGATTTCGCTGTTGGGGCGGTCCGCCACGGTAATCGTCTTGCCATCGGGCGCGACCGTAATGCCATGACCTGTGCCGAACTGGCCGGGGCCGTCACCCTTCCCGCCGAAGGCGAAGGGATTCCAGGCACTGCTGAATTCATCCTTGGACTTCACATCGGCCGTAAGCACGTAGTCCAGCGCGGAATAGCCGGTGGCGATGTAGAAACGATTGTCCAGCACATCCACGTCGGTGGGCACGAACTTGTTCTCCGCCACGTCAAAGTAGGCGGAAACAGTGGCGTCGTCAAAGGGCGTATCCGCCGTCGGCGCCTCCAGAATATTCACCAGCGCACCCTGATCCGTCGTGGTCCACACCCGGGCGGAATCGGTGCCGGGAAAGGTGAGATAGGCTTGGCCATTGTCGCCAACCCAGATCTTGGAATTGTGCATGTTTTTGGTGGCCATCTCGGCGTCCGTCGGGAGAATCTCGATGGTGTTCAGGTCGTTCGCGATGCGGATGATGCCGACCTGGGGCAGCGCAAAGTAAATCTCGCCCTTGCCCTCGCGGCGATCCACCGCGAAGCCGCCGTGCGCGGCGTTGAGCCCGTCCAGCGCTTTCGCTGGAAGCGAGGCCGACGTCTGCATCAACTTGAACTGCAGATCGCCCTGGCCCGACACCTTGGTCAGATCGCTCGGAAGCGGCGTGGCCGGGACCACCTCGGCCACCTTGACCGATTCGTTGCCCGTGCTCCACAAGTGGGTGTGGTGCCCGCCCGGGTGGGCCATCACCGGCCCGGCCGCCAACAGCGCGGCACCGGCCGCCATGACACCAAAGCCAAATTTCTTCTTCGTCATTTTAGATCTCCCATAAGGTTAATAAATGGACAGAGCGGCCCTGTCGGCCTCATCGTCCGGTTAAACCCACTGCACTCACGTAAACGCCAGACCATACTCGCAACAGAAATTCAGCCCGGACTCAAGCCGCATGATACCTTCTTTCCGCGTCAATTCGCCATTGTGCCCCACATGGTCAGCAATCCCGAACCAGGGCTCCAGACACATGAAGGGCGCCCCCCCGGGCTTGCTCCAGATACCCAGGTAGGGCCACCCGTCGAAATCCAGCGTCACCGCGTGCTGGTTCTTGAAGCTCCGGATGGAAACCGCGCTGGACGACAGCTTCTTGAATATGAGCGCGTCCTCGCTGAAGCGATCCGCCGTGTAGGGAATCACCGCCGTGTCCTGCAGATAGTTCTCTTCAGACCGCGCGATGTGGCCATTCCCGTTGGCATACCAGCGGGCGCAGGTTTCCTTCTTTTCAAACTCGATGTAGTAGTCGCTGAACGACTCCCCCTCCAGCAGGGGACAGCGAAAAGCCGGGTGACCGCCGATGGAAAAGTATAGCGTCTCCGCGCCGGGATTCGTCACCGTATGGGCCACGCGCACCCGATTGCCTTGCAGGAGATAGTCCAACTGAAGTTTGAAGGCAAAGGGGTAGTTCGCCCGCGTCTCCGGCGAGTCCGCCAACTCATACGAAACCAATGTGGAGGTCTCGCGCTTGAGCCGGAAGGTGCAATCCCGCGCAAAGCCATGCTGCGGCAGCGAATATGAACGGCCACGATAGTGGTACGTGTTATCCAGCAGTCGCCCCACAAAGGGAAACAGAATCGGCGCGTGCCGGTTCCATACCGCCGGGTCCGCCTGCCACAGGCGCTCCAGATTGTTCGCCTTGTCGTAGATACTGGTCAGCTCCGCCCCCTCAGGCTTGACCGTTACACGCAGGAATTCATTTTCAAGCGTACTCATTTCTCCCACCCTTCTATGTTTCATCCCAACGTCGGTAGCTTAAGCAATGCCGACGAGGAAATGCGAATAGGATGCCGGGTACCACTGGGGGACTGACGCACGCCAACACGCCGAACCGAGCATCTCCTTCGCCAAACCACACTAATCCCCATGGTAGCATCCGTGTCATCGGAGCGCGTGGCTGTCACTGGGGGACTGACGCGCGCAAGAATTCTGGACCGAGCGCATAGCTCGTCGAACTATACCCATCGCCATGGTAGCACTCATTTCCCAAGAGCGCGTGGCTGTCCCGTCGTCAGGGAAGTGAAGCCGCACCGCCAACGGTTACGTATTCAGAGTACACGTCCCTGATTGAGTATAGCGCAATTATATAAAGTCTACCTCACTCACGACGGGACAGCCACGCGCGTTGACGTTCACGCCGCTCGCTGACAACATCTATTCAATCCGCGCACATCACCCTCGATTAGAAATCACTCGCGCGCGTCAGTCCCTGGGTTTTCCAAGGTTCTCATAGTACTTTATATTGTGCGTCGCGCGGCCAAAGGCCACGATATCCGGCCAGCCGTCGCCATTCATGTCGGCGGCGCGGGCATCTTCCGTCGCCATACCACCGTCGTCGATGATGTGTTTTTCTGCGGTGATATTTTCATCCGCGTCGATGTGGAGGTCGTAGATGTTCAGACCCGGCAGTTCCTTCGGGCCCGCATTCTCGCGGAAACCGACGAGGAGTTCGTCCTCCCCATCTTGGTCGAAATCTTCAAACCAGATGGCGTGCCCGGCTTTGAGTTGATCGTCTATGACGAAGCGTTTAGCCTCGCCTAGTTGCAAAAAGTGCCCGTAGACGACCGCTTGATGGCCATGCCAAGGCTCTATCGTTGCCGTAAGCACACGTGCATGACCCTCACTGTCTTTTGGTCCGCGCGAGGTTATCTTGACCTCACCCGCTCCCTCCGAGTTGGCTGGCGAATGTTGCCGGATGCTAACGTAGTCCGTAGAACCTACAGTCTTACTCCAGCGAGAGAAATCCTTCAAGCCGTCCATCGACGCGAACGTGACAGGTTGGCTCCCATAACCGTTCATTGGCTCAACGTAGAGATTGTGCACGATGTGGAGTTCCCTACTGATAATCTCCTCGCGCCACGGTGTCTCCAGCGGATTCTCTCCCGGAAACAGGGCATACAGCTTCACGCCAACATCCATAAAATCAGGACCAGTGGCCCCCCGCCCCTTCAGCGGCGCAACCACCAATTCCTTCTTCTTGTCCCCATCCAGATCGGCCCATTGAATCCGGTGCAGCGTCGGCTCTTCCTCCACCAGCGTCGTCACCTTCCATGGCTGCTTCACGTCGCCCTCGTGGCTCAGGAGAAAGAGCGCGCCGCCCGAGGTCGTGTTGTTTGGCTGCCAGTCCGCACCCAGGGCGAATTCGGGAATACCATCGCCATCAAGATCCTCGGCCGCGATACACACATTCGAGTTGCGAATCGTGCCCGCGATGAGGTGTCGCTCCCACGTGGGATTCTCGTACCACGCCACATCGTCCGCGCTTACGCCGACGATGTCGGGCTTGCTGTCCTTGTTCACGTCTGCCACGGTGATGGCGAGCCCCGTGCCCGCCTCCGCATTGATGACGTGCTCCTTGAACGCGGGAAAGTCTGCGACGGCGTGCGCCACAAAAATCAACGCCAGAATGTATACTGCCTTGATAGTCATGATGCTGCTCCTTTGCCTCAATTGAGTATACGACCCGCAGGGACAGCGGCGCCACGTGACTGCGGCGGGAAAAAGCACGGCCCGTCATGAAGACATACCACGCGTGGTGAAACCAGCCCAAACCGGCGCGGCTGTCCTGTTGTCTGACGTCGTGACTCGGTGCGCCAAGTCGAAACTATCCAGTGTCTATACGCTCTATAAGGCCCGCGCACGAGATTGAGCCTTTCTGCTTGTACCACGTCACGACGTTCGGTGACAGGACAGCCCCGCCGGTTGGGGTGAATCTCGCTCGGTTTGGGCTGCTTGCTTGGCGTGAAGCGTTTCTTACCCATTCCTGTCACGGGGCGACGCTGTCCCTGTGTTGCATTTTCCCTCTCCCATGGTATGGTAGGGGGATGTTTCCGCGAAGCTGCGGGATCACACCGTTACCGGGCACCCAGACCATCTTGGAAGTGACTAAAATGCGATTCACACCCTGTTTCCGGCTGCTTGCCGTCAGCATGCTCATTGGCCTTCTCGGCGCGACGTCGGTTCCGGCCCAGCCAAAGCAAGCCACGGACGAAAATGCCCTCAGTGGCACCTATTTCGCCCACGATCTTTATGAGATCAACGACGACACCCAGAGCCTTGGGCGCGGTTTTCGTATTTTCAGCGCCAACGGCATCATGAGCCGACTCTTCACCTACCCCACCTCGACCCCGCTGGACTTCGAAATCAAGACCGACGCCAGCTTCCGTCTCTTCACCACCACCTTCAACAGCGGCTTCACTGGCACGGTCGGCCTGGGGGGCGATCTCGCCGTCTTCTCCCTCGAAGCCGCCCCGAATGCCGACGCCCAGGTGCGCGATGGCTACGCCAGCCTCCAGATCTCCGTCAAGCAGGGCGCGGGCATGGCCGACGATGACTTCGAGAGCCACTACAGCTACCATGCCCTTCTGCGCGCCAGCAACGACACCTACCGGACCAGCTTCGGCGGGGCCACGGCCGACGGGAAGGGCAAGGTGCTCCTCGTCCGGGAATCCACGACCGCACGGTTTTTCGACTACAGCGTGGAGTCCGACGGCCGTATCGCCATCATGGGACAGGACAGCGCCAACGCGGCCATCCTCGACAACGGCGCACTGATCGTGAACACCGCCGAGGTGGACGCGGGCGACGACGCGGAGATCAACGGCGGCTACACCGGCCTCGCCCTCTACGTGCGCCGCTTTCCCGCCAACGGCGGCGCTACCACCGCTGATTTTCGCGGTACCTATCGCATCCACCGCATCCGCGCCAATGGCAGCGCCACGCCCTCGTCCGACGTGGGCACCGTGACCGCTGGCGGCAACGGCTACTTCTTCGGTGAACTCGGCGGCCAGGACTATGACGGGCAGATCGACCTCAACGCCAGCGGCACCTTTACCTTCGCGGGCAGCACCGCCTTCCAGGGCACCCTCGGGGCCGATGGCGACCTTGCCGTGGTCACCACCGTCGGCGGCTCGAATCCCTTTCTGGAAATCTGGGTGCGCACGGCTGGCGGCGCGGGCAACGCCCTCGACGGCGACGGCGACGGCCTGACCGATGACGAGGAAGACGACCTCGGCACCGACCCGGATGACGCCGACAGCGACAATGACGGTTTTCTGGATAACTTCGACGAGCGTCCGAACACGGCGGACAACGTGGTGGATGCGACCCTCAGTCGCAACAACATCGTCGCCGACGAGGGCGATCCGGCCATCACCAATGTGACGCTGACTCTGGACTCTAATGACTTCCCCTTCTTCGAGTGGGAAGTGTCCACCTCCGCCGACTGGCTGAGCTTCGATCCAGATTCCGGCGTGGGCGACGACACCATCAGCCTCGACATCGACATCCCCGCCCTGGAAGCCTCCCCCACGCCCCACGTGGCCGTTATCAACATCGATGCTCCCGACATGCGCGACGTGGCCCCCATCTCGCTCTCCGTCACCATTGCCTCACCCCAGGTCGATCTTGCTCTCAACCCCGAGGCCCTCACCTTCACCGTCGAGGAAGGCGGCGCCAAAGCCTCGGGCACGGTGCGCCTCACCAGCCCCGATGCCAATGTCTTCGCCTGGACCGCCGCCACCGAGTACCCCTGGATCACCGTCACCCCCCGGCTCGGCGGCGCCGCCACCGACGTCACGATCGAGGTCAATCCCGAGTCGCTCCTCGCCGAGAACTCGCCCTACATCGGCACCGTCATTTTCCGACCCGGCGGCGCAGGCCCCAAGCAGAAAGCCCTGACGGTCACGGCGAACGTCGTGCCTGAGCGGGATATCGACGTGCCCTTCCATGTCGCCGAGTCCGACGCCGCCCAGTCACGCCCAGCCGCCGCCTTCGATGAGACCACCGGCTTATGGACCATCGCCTGGGTAGAAAACCAGCAGATCCACGCCGCGCTCTTCGACGAAAACCTCATCCCGCTCACCCAACCCGCCCAGCTATCCCTGACGGCGTTTGGCACTGCCACCAACCCCACCGTCATTGCGATCTCCGAGGAAGGCGAATCCTGGGTTATCTGGGAACAATACGCCACCGGCAGCAACGACGCGCTCCTCCAGGCCAAGGCCTACAATCTCGAAACGCGCAGTCCCGGCAATGTCTTCGGCTTCTCCGCGAGTGCAGGAAGCAAGACCTTGCCCCGCGCCGTCTACAACAGCCCCGCAAACGAAGTCGCCATCACCTTTGGCCAGGAAGTGGAAAACGATGCCTTTGTCGGCCTGCTCCGCGTGAACGCCGCTTCCCGGGGTGTCCTCTCCAGCGGGTTCGCCGCGCCGAGCAATGATCCCCAGACGACGCCCGCCATCGCCTGGCTCGAAGATGTAAACGAGTATCTCATCGCGTGGCGTGAGGACATCCCGGTCGACGACACGACGAACACCCAGGTGCGCGCGGCGCGACTCGCGGGGAACACGGGTGCGGTCCTCGGTGATATCATCGTGATTGACGACGACGCTCCCGCCGCGTCCAATCTCGCCGTGGCCGCGTCCACCGGGCTGAATCGCTGGATCGTGGCCTGGTCGGAAGATCCGTCCACGCTGAATACCGTGGCGGTCGATGCCACCGGCACAGCGTCGTCGCCCGCCCCCTTCGACGGAGTACAGCAGTCCGAAACGCCCCTCGCCCTGGGTTATAATGGCGGCTCGAAACAGGCCATTTTCCTCTGGAGCCGCGAACCCGCCACAAGCGCCCCTGTTGCCGTCTATCAGACCGCCGCAGGCAACGGTCGGGCCCTGGGCGATATCGTAGCCCTGCCCGACGCCCCCGCCGCTATCAGTAGCGCAGCCGCCGGTGCCAATGCCGTCGCAAACGAGTTCCTCCTCATCTGGGAAGATCCAGCGACCATTCCGCGCCAGCTTCGCGCCCTCCGCGTCGCAGGCGGCTCGGACGACGTGGATGAAGACGGCCTTCCGAATGACTGGGAACTGGAGTATGGCCTCGATCCGGCCAGCGCCGAAGGCGACGATGGCGCGGCGGGTGATCCCGATCGCGATGGACTCACCAATCTGGCTGAATTCACCCTCGGCACCGACCCTACGAATCCGGATTCCGACGGGGACGGCCTCCTGGATGGCCAGGAAGATCGCAACAGCGACGGCACCATCGGCGATGGTGAAACGAGCCCGTTGAATTCGGATTCCGATGGCGATGGCGCCACCGACGACGTGGAGTGGTTTCTCGGCAGCGACGGCTCCGACGAATTGAGCCTTCCGGACTCCGCCATCTATCGCGTGACGTACGGCCCCTGGATTCCCGGACAGACGAGCGAATTGTCTGTCTCGTTCTACGTCGCCGAAGCGGGCGACTACGCCCTGACGGTAAACCCTGAAGACGGCGCACCCGATGGATGGGCCTTCACTTCCGACGACGATGGCGAGCCCCACCCGCGCACCGCCGGCGCACACACCATTGTCTACGCAATCACCCCCGCTGCAGAACTCACCCCTGCCACGGCCTACGCCCCGTTCACGTTCCAATTGACGGGTGGCGAAGTGAATAGTCAGCGAACCAGCGTGCTCGTGGCCGATCTGCTGGAAACCCTGCCGGATAGCGATACGGTCTCGGCGGAATCCCTCGCGGCGGCCTATGCGCCGGTCCTGCGACTCCACCGCGACGCCGTCTTCAGCCCCATGCCCGTCGAAGTCTCTCAGGGCACCGCCACGCTGGATCTGGGCAATACCATGACGCTCATCGCCCAGCCCCGCGACTTCGATCTGGGCCAGTCGCCCCACCGCGAAGCCTTCATCGACCTGCCCGGCACGGACACCCAGGCCCTCTTCGACGCCTACCCCGCACCGGAGTCCCTGCCCGATCCCCAGCTCTACTATACGGTCACCTCAGTGGGCGAGGCTTCAGCCGAAGCGGGCGCGGATCCGGATCACATTTCCATCCAGTATTACCTGCATTTCTTCGCCGACGTGTGGGGCCTCGATCAACAGGGCGGACACCGCCACGAAGGGGACTGGGAAGTCTTTCAGATCCTGCTTGATGAAGACCAGGTCCCCTACCGCGCCGCCACGACGCAACAGTGGCAGCTCGCCACGCTGGACGAGACCGTGCCCGGCGGCGAAGGACGCGACTGGGCCGACGTGGAGCGGATGGACGGCGCGCGCCCGGTGCTCTACGTGGGCCAGGGCGGCAACTCCCTTTATTTCGAGCCCGGCGCCACGCGCTATGAGGCGGGAAGCGAAGTCCACGACGGCCTCGGCTTCTGGCTGCTGCCGGAAGGAATGGAGGAAAGCGACTATGGTCAACAGATCCCGCTGAATATCGCTCCGCTCGCCCGACTCCATGAAACCAGCGCACCGCGCTGGCTTCCCTTTGCGGGTGCCTGGGGCCAGCCCAACTTCCCCGTTGCCGCCACCGACGACGCCGACCCGGCCATCAACGATGGCCCGCTCGGCCCGGTCTTCCTGGGCACCACCCTCGACCCGAACAGCGAAAATGGCGTCGCCCGAATCTGGTCCGACCCCTTTGCTTTTGCCAGCCGTATGCCCGCTCTGCCCCAGGGACTCACGACCCAGGTGCGGGGTACCGTCCCCGAGCCCTTCTGGGGCAAGACCCTGCTCCTACTTGATTCCCGTGGTCGTATTTTCACCGGTGAGACCATTGTGGGCAATGGCTCGTTCGACATTGCCGCGCCCCTCCAGCCCTTGCTGCTCGCTGTGGTGGACTATGACGACTTCCTCCGCCCCACGCTTCTGTCCACGTCACGATTTACCGCGGGCAGCCGACAGACGCCCCTCTTCCCCACCGTGCCCGATATCACGTCCATCGGCGCGCTGGAACTGGTTGAGGGCGTCCTCACCGGCGAGGCCAACTATCCTTTTGTCGATTCCGATGGCGATGGCACCCCCAATGCCGACGACCTCGATATGGATGACGATGGAATCGACAACGGAAACGATCTGGACGTTTTGGGCGATGGCTGGGATGACGGCTTCCAGGCTCAGGATCCCGATCAGGATGGCATCCCGAGCTATATCGACGGCGACGATGACGGCGATGGTACCGCCGATGCTGAGGATGCTGATCGCGACGGCAGCGGTATGCCCGATGCCGAAGAGGCCGCAGACGTGGATGGTGACGGCTTCGTGGATGCCCTCGATCTGGACATGGACAACGACGGCTTCGACAACGCAACCGAGGAAACAGCGGGAAGCGATCCGCGCCACTACCTGGATACTCCCACGAGCAAGGTGGGCGATCTGGATGAAGACGGCGAAGTAGACGCCGCCGATGGCCAACAGTTGATCAACCTGGGCCTCGGTCGCGGCGCCTATAATCCCCGGGCCGACTACAACCTCAACGGTTACATCGACGCCGTCGACCTCCAGTCGCTCATCAACGAGATCCTGGCGGGAAGCAATTGACCGTGATGACTTCAAATACAAAACGGGCGCCCGATCATCCTTGATCAGGCGCCCGCAAAAATTACTCGGGGTTACCGATGCATCACGGCCCCACCGCCTCGGGCTCGGGAAGCTTCTTCACCTCGCCTTTGGCCAGAATCTGCTCCGCACGGTCATAGAGCACAAACTTCGTGCTGCCTTCTTCCCGCGCGTCATCCTCCACCACGCCCACCATCGAATCGCGCCAACCCTGCATATCCTCCATCTCCCAACGCGCCTGCTGCTTCTCCGTCAAGGTGTACCGGTAAATTTTGCGTGACATTTCGTTGCTCCTAAGCTGGCAGGGCTGACCATCTCATGGAGATTGGCGCAGACCGCTGCAAAAAATATGCACAAGTTCCAGTGAAACTCGGACTACGTGAATTACTGCAATCTCAGCGGACGGCAGGATTGATCTGCCCGTGAGACCTCGCAAACGCCCCGCATACGCGAAATTTGTAGTTGCCCATACCGCAGGCGGATTATAGCAGAGGGGGCATTTTTTTACAATACCATGCCCCAAAAACCAGAAAAGTTCCCTGTCCAGGGAGCAATTTGCA
This sequence comes from Candidatus Hydrogenedentales bacterium, assembly GCA_942492815.1. Taxonomy (GTDB): domain Bacteria; phylum Hydrogenedentota; class Hydrogenedentia; order Hydrogenedentales; family JAEUWI01; genus JAEUWI01. The sequence goes on from OW818658.1 coordinate 4,092,380, forward strand.
CCTGCCCTCTGGGCAGGCCAGTCCGCAAGGCTCGTCGATTTAGCTACGGAATGTCGAAATCGGAGTAGATTTCGCCTCTCTGTCATTCCCGCGCATGCGGGAATCCAGTGCTTTCGCAGAGTTTATGCCGCTTGGTTTCTGGATTCCCACTTTCGTGAGAATGGCAGAGAGGCGCAGTTTACTTTCATTTCGGCAGATCGCCATTAAACCGATAGGCCCTTTCGCGGCAATGACAGCCCATCCACCACTCCCTCTGGCCGAAACCAAATTGCCGGTACAGGGGATATCAAGGTACTATGGGGGCCTTCGCCTGAACCCCTACCCCCGGAGGCCGGATGACTACCACGCAGAAACAACGGCGGACCCCGCTCCGGGTCGCCCTCGCCATTACCCTCCTGTGGGCCAACTTGGCCATTGCCCAGCTCTACCGGCCGGAGCGCGCCAGGCGCAGCATCACGACCGATCAGTACGAACTGGTCATCCAGAAGAACAGCCAGATCGACCTGCTGGCCACCGGCGGTCAGCCCCTCCTCGACAATGCATTCCCCTCCATCATCTTCGAGGGCGGCGAGGAAGTGCCCCTCAAGATCGACTTCCGCAGCACCAACCGCTACAGCGTGGACAACCCCATCGGCAAGGGCAACGGCTTTCACTACGCCTCGGCTGATTGCGAGTGGCGTATCGCCACCTACCCGGCGGCGAGCTGTCTGACCTTCGATCTGGTATACACAAACAACTCAAAAAAGACGGTTAGCGTCGCAGGCCTCTCTCCGCTGAGCCTGGGAAATAAGGGAAAAGGCGGGGTACACCTGGGCGGGGATTCGAGGGAAGTACTTATCGTTCAGGCCCCCTCGGAGGGCAACCCCTTTGTCCAGATTGGACACCAGGCCGGAGCGAGTCCGGGCCACATTGCCGCCTGGTCGCCTTCCACGGGCCGTGCCTTGGTGGCGGGATTCCTGACCCATCGCCGGAGTCTGGGCACCATCACCTTAACCCAGAGCACACCCACAACAGAATCCGTCTTTGATTTGTTTTCATCTGTTTGCATATTTAACACTCCGGTTAGCGTTGCTCCTGGAGAGCGATTGGAAGCGGAAACGCTTTACCTTTCTATCGGCCAACAGGATCCCCGTGCCGCCCTCGAAGCCTATGCCCAGGCAGCGCAGGCGCTCGAACCCTTCCCCACAAAAGCGAATGTCAGTGGATGGCTGCCCTCAACGGCCGAGCAGACTTCCGCCCCCGTGCTTCTGGAGAACCTGACCACCGCATCGCAGCGGATGCTTCCCATGGGCTGGACCAATCTGAACCTGGGCCGCGAATGGACAGCGGCCCCGGGATCCGTGGATTCCGACCCCCAGCGCTTTCCCCAGGGTCTGGCACCCATTGCCACGGCAGCCCATGCGGCAGGGCTGAAGATCTCAGCCCAACTAGAACAAATGCATACCGATGAAAATAAAATCGAAATCGATTTAAACAAATTAAAATCCACAGGCATAGATGCAATCGAGCACTTAGCTTCGGCCAACACAGCATACACGTCAATTCCATCGCCTCATCCCTTGGCCATCCTGCAATTGATTGAGACATCAACCATGGACCAGCCAAAAGTGGTCTATGCTCGCCCCATCGCGCCGGGTCAATTCTCCCTTAAAGATTGGGCCCTGGAATCGCGAAGTTACTACCTTCCCACCATTGGAAATCCCCTGCTGGCACCCTGGGCACGGGAGCTCGCCCAGGACACGAAGCATTTCAGTGACGCCCAGTTCATCACGGCCTGCACCCTGGCCGCGATTCAAGGCGGCCCCTTGCGCCCGACGACGCCATGGACCGAGATGAGCCCCCTGCGCCAGCATGTTCTGTCGCGGCTGTTGCCCGCCCCGGCCAACAGTGGACACCCCCTCGACCTCTTCCAGGAGGGGCCTCCCCGGCAGTGGTATCTCCCCATCCACACGAAGGCCGGAGACTGGACCATCGCGACCCTCTTCAACTGGGACGGGGCCGCGGCGGTCGAGCACACCATCCCCCTCACGGATCTGGGGCTGAACAACGACAACCTGTACACGGTCTACGATTTCTGGGCGGGCCAGTACCTCGGCCTGATCGAAAAAGCCTTGCGGGTCGAAGTACCCCCTGAAGGCGTCCGGCTCCTGGGATTACGTCGTTTTGAACGGCGGCCCATGCTTGTGGCCAGCAGCCGACACTATACCCAAGGCGCCTCGGACCACTCGGCCCTGGACTGGGTCCACGAGACCCGCACGCTGAACGGCACCTATACCGCCGTGCCCGGCGAGCCCTGCACCCTGTCCATCCTGGTGCCAGAACCCTACGTGACGGGCCAGGCCACGGCCACGGCGGAAGTTGTCGGCCAGAAGCAGACCGGCCCCCTGCTGGAGTTGACCATTCGCGCACCCGCCGGTGGCGACGTTCAATGGAAGGTGACTTTTTAATAGCTACGTTTTCCGAGGCCCCGAAGTCGCGGAAAGAAAGGAGCCTGGACAACCCACTCATGTCCGAAATCCTTTGTTGCGCGAATTTTTGGCGTTATGGGCGAAGCCCACATCAGGAAGGACATTGAATGCGCCGCAAGCCGACCAACCTGTTCTCGGAGAAGTACCCGCTCCTTCACGCGGGCCAGGAGCAGAATTATCTGCGGTACGACGCCTTGCTCGATGAGGCGAAAGGGTTTCTTCCCCACGGCAAACTTTACTTGAACTCGGCACTCCACGACGCTCGTGTGACCGCGATAGACTGGGAGCGCCACTCGGCGACCATCTGGATTAACGACTATCCCACCCATTGCTTCTGCCACGCTCTGGGCACGCACTTTCAGGAAAAGGCATTGAACTGGGATACGGTACTCCCACTCGGCATACGCTTTCACGATGTCAGTATACTGACGGTCTCTCGAATCAGCCGGAACGACAAAATCCTGCCGTTGAGCAAAACCCGGCACCTGCCATCGACTTCAGAAGTCCTTGAAGATGAAGCAAGGATCCTGAGAGCCGACGGTATCGAATTGGGAATGCTATTCGATGCTTATCGACGGAGAAAAACCAACAAAGGCAACCTCTTGTTCGAGGTTTCGTGCAGGCATATGGAATTCATAGAACTGCAACGAGAACGATTCACTTACCTGCTTGGCGGAAAGTACCTTGACCATTTTGACGCGTTCTGGGAGGCACGTTGTACAGGAGTCCGGTTCGACTTTTCAGGTTCGTTGGAATTTATCGAGCAATGGAAGCCGACGAACGCGTAGTGACGACCGGCCCAATCTGCCCGAGGTCTGGGATTCTGGCCGACAGAAAACGAGTCGCATGGGGCCTATGGATCCCATCGGGAAGAATGAAACCATAAGCCCCATAAGCCTACCCCAACAATTCACCATCATCCCATCCCCCGTGCTATACTTGGGCACTTTTTCACCCACCCTGATTGCCAAACCCTGAGAGGAATCGCCATGGAAATCCAACATAACTCCGTCGTGGGCATGCACTACACGCTGAAGAACGACGATGGCGAGGTCATCGACTCCTCCGAAGGCGGTACACCGCTGGTCTTCATCCAGGGCCATGGCAACATCATCCACGGCCTGGAAAGTGCTCTGGCGGGGCTGAAGGTGGGCGATTCCAAAGATGTGGTGGTCGAGCCGATCGATGGCTATGGCGAGTACGACGACGAACTCGTTCAGGAAGTGCCCCGCAGCGCCTTTGAGGGCATCGACACGCTCGAAGTGGGCATGCAGTTCCACGCCGACACCGAGGATGGCATCGTCCCCATCACGGTCATGGAGATTTCCGATGACCTGATCACCGTGGACGGCAACCACGAGCTGGCCGGGGAGCGCCTGCACTTTTCCGTGATCATCGACAGCATCCGCGAAGCCACCGCCGAAGAACTGGCCCACGGCCACATTCACGGCGAAGACGACGACCATTGCCATGACCACGGTTGCGGCTGCGGTCACGAGCACTAAGCGGCACTACGTCATCAAGATTTAATCAGGGAGCCTGGACCGATGGGTCCGGGCTCCTTGTCTTTTGCCGTGGGGCAACGGCCACTGCCCGCCGCGAGGAGAGGGCTTTGCTGCCCTGAAAATTTTTCAGCCCGCGCCTTTTCGGGCGCGCTCGGCCCGGGCCGTTTGTTGTTGCTCCAACCAGGGGAAGCGCCTCACCCCGTCAAAAGGTTTCGGCGGCGTGCCGAACATCATGATATAGGCCCGGCGCGGCTGATCCGTCTTGTTCTCCCCGGCATAGTGTAGGGTGCGCGCCAGGTGAAAGGTGGCGCCCCCCGGCGGCAGGGGGCACGCCACGGAGTTGGCGGCGTTGATGGGTTCATCGACTTCGAGTCCGTGAATGCGCGGGTCATGGTTAATGGAGTGGTGGGGCAGTACGTCCCGGTGGTGACTTCCAGGGATGAAATGCATGCATCCGTTTTCCAGGGTGGCCTCCTGAAGGGGTATCCACACGCTGAGTGCGTTGTAGGCCAGTTCCGGATTCCAGTACGCCTCGTCCTGATGCCACGGCGTGGCGGCCCCCATGCCTGCCGGCTTCATGATGGCATGGTTGCCCTGGGCCTCGGCGCCCGGGCCCAGGAGCTGGGTGGCCATGGCCAGGGCATTCCGCACGCAGGGCAGCTCGTCAAACTCCGGGGCGTAGCGCGATGGATTGAGAATTTGCTGAAGCGCCGCGGGAACGCCCTCATCGTCCGTGCCCGCGAGATCGAAGTGATCACCCACGTCACGGCCCGCGCGGGCTTCGAAAAGACCATCGTAAAGGAGGCGCATCCGAACGACCTCGTCGCTGGTCGCCAGGGCCCCGATGGCCAGAAAACCGGAGCGATGAAAATCGGCGACCTGCTCAAGCGAGAGTATTGAATTCGAGTCGGACATGGAGCCTCCTGTAATTCCGGCGGTGATTCGGTAGTTCTGGCAGGATAGTCGACCGAAAGCAAGTATTGCATGCAATGAGAGGACGACCACTACCATGACCACGGTTGCGGCTGCGGTCGCGAGCGCTAAGCAGCACTACGTCATCAAGAATTAACCAGAGAGCCTGGACCGATGGGGTCGGGCTCCTGTGTTGTATTGATTTAGTGGCGGTGTTCGTCGCTAATCGACAATGGTCGTGCTCGCAATGGCCAGAACCACATAGCGATCACTCTCTTCGCCGATAATGAGTTCAATTCGAACGCCCTCGAAGGCAGGGGAGTTGGGCTCAGGACCATTCCCCACAATCACTCGCCCGATGCAACGGATACTTTCTGCTGACGTTGCCAGCCCGTTCGCAGAGACTAGTTGGGCCTTGGCGGCACTCTCAATCTCATCAATTCCGGAGTTGGACACATCCGTGATCTCTCCTATAGTATTCGCGTAACCACCAAACTCTGTAGCCAGCGCCTCCGCCGTTACCCCGCTGGTGGAAGCGTGGAGCGCGGCCAGTCCCTCCCAGTCCTGGGCAACAATCGCATTTCCAAAATCTTCCACCAGGGCCAATGCTTTACTCTGTGATACACCTTCTATGCCACCACAGCCCAACAGGCAAACCACCAGCACAAGGCATACGTTACAAGCTCTCCATACGAACATCGCTTCTCTCTCCATTCAAGGTGGTTGGTAGAAATCCAAGAATTGCCAGCCTAGGCTTCATTTCTCAATCCTATCTGTACCAACGCAATTATTGCAACGATAGTCGGCGAGGGCGGTACAGTTTGCGTCAGATCCATTGCCGGGCAAGCGGTCGCTGGAATCCCGAGCCCCCTAATTTCTTCGTTTCGAAATCACGCGTACCCCCATGTGAGGAATTCGCGGTTACCAGGTTTGCGTGGACAAGCGCTATTCGATATCGAGATAAGAGCTTCACCATCGGTGGCAAAGAATGGTTCAGACTTCGGATCTAACCGCTTCCTGCGAAGGTTCGGTAATTCTCGAAGTTTGTCGGCAGGGTTGCCTTTTATTGTACGGCCGGACCCTTAGTGCGCCAATTTCCTCTGGTGGCCGGGTCGGAAGTGTACAGTATCGCCCCACTAGTTGTATCGCAAATCTAGCCAATGTTTCGCGTAGTGGCAAAAAATTATCGTTGACGAACTGTGAGGCTAGTGCTAGACTTCAACTGGGACAACAAGGCATCAGGTAGTGGAGCAGGAGCAGCGCCACGGATTTAGAGTTGGCTGAGTTCCTCAGGTCGAGCTTTCACCGGACGATAGTTGTGCCACTGTGTTGATCGCCAACTTTATCGAGTCTTTATCTTGGAGAGAGAAATTATGCGTAAGAATGGCTTTACTCTGATCGAATTGCTTGTCGTCATTGCCATCATTGGCATACTTGCAGCGATATTGCTCCCCGCTCTGTCCCGTGCCCGGGAAGCTGCTCGCCGCGCAAGTTGCCAGAATAACCTTAAGCAATGGGGTTTGGTGTTCAAGATGTTCGCCAATGAGTCCAAAGGGGAGAAATTTCCCCGTATGGCTTTGGGTGTAGATCGCAATCCCAATCCTGGCCCAAATAAAGTTCTCTCCGCACCCAGCGGCATTCAAGTCTATCCCGAATACCTCACGGACATGAATGTCTACTTTTGCCCGTCTCAGCCGGACAATCGCCCGGAGAGCTTTATCAACTGCCCCGGAGCCTTCTGGTGCAGCGGAACGCAGGCGGGGGGGGTGTATTCCCTTCCTGCAAACAACGGCTTTTATTTGAATCCGACGTGGTTCGATGATCGCACGTATATCTACAATGCATGGCTGAACGACAGCAGCGAAGTACTCATCACGACAAGCACAATGTGGAGTGCCTGGCGCAATAATAGCTTTGGGGATACGCCGCTCGGGGCCACCCCGGCACTTGCAGAAGCCGATATCAATTTGAACGCCACGCAGATCGGCGGATTGAATGCATACTTTGGCTCTATTGCCGCTTCGTTTACGAGCATCGGCCTCCCGGTGCCTGTTGCCCACGGCAATGGTGGTGTGACCGGAACGAACATCCAGCGCTTGCGCGAAGGGGTGGAACGGTTTCTGATCACCGATATCAACAACGCGGGCGCTTCCGCCAAGGCGCAAAGCACCGTGGCCTATATGTGGGACCGTATTGGCACGGGCGGCACGTCTCTTCGGGGTTTTGCCCATATCCCCGGTGGCTGCAACGTTCTGTACATGGACGGCCACGTGGAGTTCAAGAAGTACCCGGCAGAGCAGTACCCAGTTGACAAGCTGAGTGCGCTGGTTGGCCGGGCGACCTGAGGTCTAGCACCAAAGCGAGCATTAGTGTACTGACAATTTGAGCCGCGTCCGCCTTTAATGCGGACGCGGTTTTTCTTTGCGAGAAAGCCTACCCGTGCCGTGCGGCATCCATTTTGCTTTGTCCTATAATCCTGACTTGTAAACTTGTGAAAAAAGTCGGAGCATAGCGCATTGGACAAACAGGCAGAATCCCCGGTCATGGAATCAGCAGGACAAGAAGACGAAAGCTCCGGCAACGCCGCGCTGGACAAGCGCCTGGCGATGGGTGTGCGGAAAGGCGACGCGGGCACGGAGAGGGCCCAGGTGTGGATCAGCACCTTTCTCATTGCCGCCCTCGGCTTTATCGTATACCTGGGCAGTTTCAGCATCCCCTTCCAAGGCGAAGACTTGAAGCGGTTTCACGAGTCCAAGGCCCTGCACCGGGTCGTGACTTCCACGGGCGCGCTGGAACAACCCCCCACCTCGCCCCTCTCGGTGGTGGGGCACTCCCTCGGTCACGGGCTCATCGTGGTCTCCATGGCAAATGGTATGCCAGAGGAACATGGTAAGTACTTCGGAACCGGAAAACATCTGCCTTTGCACCGCTGAACGCGGGATGAAAGCTGCGGCTGCACGATGGAATCGACGGCAGGGTATCGTGAGAGGCTGACTCTTGCACCTGGTCAGTCTGGCTTTCCTGCTGAAGAATCCAAATTGAGGCCCACAGTCTGATCGCTCGATGCGGCGTCGTTATGGCAGTCCGATTATGCTATCGATGGCGTACTAGTTCGGAAATTTGCTATTGTATTATTATCTGTTTTGGGATACTCTTCACGCAGTTACGGTCGTGTTTACGTTGGATGTAGACCTAAGCTGGGGCAGTAGCTGGAAAGGAGAGCGGCAGAGAGATCCCATTCACAATTTTCACCGAATCACCCCGAAGAAACATGCGTTGTATAGCGCCACACGGAAACCTACCTACCGATAATTAAGGATACCTACTTCATGAAGAGAAAAGGATTTACCCTGATCGAATTGCTTGTGGTCATTGCGATCATTGGCATCCTTGCGGCCATCCTTCTGCCGGCTCTGGCACGCGCGCGGGAGGCCGCGCGCCGCGCCAGTTGCCAGAACAACCTGAAGCAGATGGGCTTGGTGTTTAAGATGTATGCCAATGAGTCCAAGGGCGAGCAATGGCCGAGTCTGTTTATCAAGGCATATATTCCTGCCGATTCGGCCCCGGCTGGCATTAACGCCGGACTGAACTTCGGGCCCTCCGTTCCAGAAATCTATCCAGAGTATCTTCCCGATGGCACTATTTTTGTGTGTCCATCGGATGGCAGCGGGGGAACTTCGCTCTGGACGGGTAAGGCCAATGCCTTTACCACCGCAGGCGAAAACCTCTTTGGCGCACAGGATAAACGGAAGCAATCTGAGCGTGCCGGGTGTTCCCACGGCGGTTCCTGCGCCAACGCGGTGGATCAGAGCTATGCCTATTTCGGGTATCTCCTGGATGCCGTGGAAGCGGCTGACCCAGCGGTCGTTCCCACCGCCATGATCGCCGGTTTGACCGCGTTTGGCTCGAATTTCTCGAACCTTCCCTTTAACGCAAATGATCCCAACCTTCGGGTACCGGCCCAGGGCCAGGCCCTCGTAATGTCGCTGCTGACCACATTACAGCCCATTTACGTGGCCTTTCTGGGCAATCCTTTTGCCAATATCGCCGCGTTTAACGCGTTCACGACGAAGGACATGGCCGTTTCCGCAGGCCTGGGTACGTCCGGGGGCAGCAGTCTCCTCCGCCTTCGGGAAGGCGTAGAGCGCTTCCTGATCACGGATATCAACAACGCTGGCGCATCGGCGGAGGCCCAGAGCAATGTCTTCGTGGCGTATGACCGGATGAGCCGGCTGCCGATGGACTTTAACCATGTTCCGGGCGGAAGCAATGTCCTGTACATGGATGGTCACGTACAATTCATCAAGTTCCCGAGCGACGAAGCCATCGTGAATGTGAACTTTGCGACCTTCGATGCGTTGCTGAATCCGGGCAACTGAGTTACTTGGACTATAAAAGCCTCCCGGAGCCGGGGTGTACGGTTCCGGGGGTTTTGCTTTTTGCGCGTTCCAAGCATGAACGATTTTTGGAATGGACTGGGAATGTCCTATAATCGGAGGGACGTGTGACTACAACCAGAATTGGAGCGGTACGTTTTGCAGGACGAAAATAACAGCGCTACAACCCAGCCAGCCCCCACGGAAGAAAGCTCCGGCAACGCCGCGCTGGACAAGCGCCTGGCGACGGGCGTGCTGAAAGGCGACGCGGGCACGGAGACGGCCCAGGTGTGGATTAGCGCCTTTCTCATCGCCGCCCTCGGCTTTATCGTGTACCTGGGGAGTTTCAGCATCCCCTTCCAGGGCGATGACCTGAAGCTGTTCCACGATTCCAAGGCGCTGCACCGGGTGGTGACCTCCACGGGCGCGCTGGAGCAACTCCCCACGTCGCCCCTTTCGGTAGTGGGGTTCTCCCTGAGTTATGCCGTGACCGGCGGCAATGTGGACGGTCTCCACGGCTTCAGCATTCTCCTGCACCTGTGCTGCGCCATCCTGGTGTTTCTGCTGGCGCGCCGCCTGCTGCCTGCGGGGACCCCGGAAGCTGTCGCCATGGTGGCGGGCATGTTTTTCGTCGCTCACCCACTGCTCACGGGAACGGTGAACTACCTGGTTGCCTTTCCGGTGCTCCAGTCCACCTTCTTCGGACTGCTCGCGCTGAATCTTCTGCTTCGCGGGGCGGCCCAGGCCAATTTCTGTCTGGCGAGTCTCGCGGGTGCGGTGATCGCGTTTGTGCTCGCCTTTGGCAGTGACACGGCCACCTTGCTCCTGCCAGTCGTCGGAATTGCGTTACTGCAGTTACGTCCTTCGGGCGCCGGGAACGAATCGTATCGTCGCATCGCGACGGCCGCGATGGTGCTGACGACGGTATTGCTGTGGGTCGCTGGCCAAGCCGCCGGGTTGTTCGATCCCGCTGTGATCGGGCACGGGATCGGGACGCGCCTCGGCTCGCTCCTGGACCTGAGCGGGAATCTGCTGCTGTCCACGCTCTGGCCCCTGCGCAACTCAATTTTGCCGCTCGATCCCGGGTTTGTTGCCGGACTCGCGGCTTTGCTGCTGCTGGTGGCCGCGATGGGTTTCGGCCTGTTGCGCAAACAGATGTCGCTGGTCCACGCCATTGCGCTGGTCCTTCTGGGGCTGTTCAGCGTGGCCTGCTACGCGCCAAGTGATTCCATCGAGACGACCCGTTATCTCTACCTGCCTTTTGCGGGGTTGGCCATAGTGCTGCCCTGGGCGCTGCGCCTCTTTTCGGCGCCGTCGGCGTTTCGCATTGCGAGCGGTGTGGCCACGCTGTTGATTCTGGTGCAGGGGTTCCTCTCCTTTCAACGCACTGAAACCTGGAAGCAACCCGAGGCGCTTTGGGCCACGGAGCTGGAACGCCATTCGGATTCTGTGGAACCGCTTCAGGTGCTGGGTCGCTTTCAATCGGCGGCGGCTGAACTCGCTCCCCTCGACAATGTACAGGTCCGCGAGAAACTCTTCACCACGGCCTCGAACACCTGGAAGACGGTTCTCGAGCGAATTCCCAACGACCCCGAAGCGGAAAAGCATCTCGGAATCATGGCGGTGAATCTGGGCAAGTTCGATGAGGCGCGACCCCTGTTGGAGTCGGCAAGTGCGCGCCTGCCCGAGGATCAGGAACTGGCGCTCTACCTTGGCTATAGCCTCGAACAGGTCAGCCGGAGTTCGGGGGAACGGGACCTCTTGATCGGGGCGCTGCGGGCCTTCCGCAGGGCCGCGCGCCTGGGTGCGCTGCCCGTGGAGGCGCAAGCGCGCTATGGCCTGCTGACCGCCAGCTTTGGCGAGTTTGAAACCGGACTGCCCCTGGTGAAAGCGGCGGCGGGCGACGACAAGGAATCGCCGCTGAAGGCACCCCTCGATCAGTTCACCGCTATGGCGGAGCAAATGCAGAATCTGAGGCAGCGTGTGGACACCGCCATGAGCCAGAATCCGGCGGGCGTCGAGGGGCTTATGGCCCGGGCCGATCTGTTGCTGGCCGAGGGCCGCCTGATGTCCGCCTTCTACCTCCTGCAGGTGGTGATGGAACAGGCCCCGTCGAGCGACGCCGCCTGGGCAACGCTGGGCATGGTCAGCGCGCGCATCAACGGCAGCGAACACTTCCTGGCGGATTGGGGTGCGAGCCGCGCGGGCAATCTGGCGGCGTGGGAACAGTTGACGGGGCGTTGCGCCGTGACCGGAGCCTGGGACGCGGCCGAGCTTTACCTGCGCCATGGGCTTTCGGGGGTGCCGGGCACCATGCCGGAACTGAAGCTGGCGGAGATAGCGCTGCAGGTGAAGCAGCCTCAGCGCGCGGTAACCTACCTGGACGCGGCGCAGAAGGCCTACCCGGACAGCCCCCTGCCCTGGCTCCAGATGGCGGACATGAACATTGCGGCGGAAGACTTCGCCCGGGCCCGCGGCCAATTGGACGAAGCGGAGAAGCGCGGTGCCGCACCCGAGGAAATCAAGGCGCGTCGGGACAAGCTGGGCGCCGGTCAGAGCAGTGTACCCGCGGGTATCCAGCGGACGGTGATCCAATAGCTTCATTGAATTCTTGACCACAAGCGAAAATGCCGGGTATCCCGATTGGGTTACCCGGCATTGTGTTTATCCGCGAATACTGGAATCGTGACATGAAACAAATCGGCGTCGTCACACCCATCCACCGGGACGGGCACGCGCGTTGAAGGCTCCGTTGCAACGTGCGAAAGCAATGAAGATGCAAGTTGGAATGCGCTCGACGAAGTCGTGGGCGCGGAGTCCGTCCCTGCGACGTGCCTAAATTCCGCTGCCGCCAATGTGGATGCCGCATTCTTTGCTGTTGTCATCGCCGGGCAGGGCGTTGAACCAGCGCCAGCGGCCCGCCCGCTTGTCCTCGTGGGGCAGGGTGGGCGTGGAGCAGATCATGCAGCCGATGCTGGTGTAGCCCTGATCGTAGAGGGCATTTTTCGGCACCTTGTTCTCTTCCAGGTAGGCGTCGATGCGCGCCTGATCCCAATCGGCCAGGGGCGCAATTTTCAAGAGGGGCCGGCCCGCGCGATCCACGTACTGCGCCTTGGGGGTCTTGCCCCGGAACTCGGAGTGGTCGCGACGCAAGCCCGTGAACCACACGTCCACACTGTCCAGTGCGCGCTGGTTGGGCTCGGTCTTGCGGATGTTGCAGCAATACTCCTGCTTGGCCTTGCTGTCGAAGAAGAGATACTCGCCGTGCTGGTTCACCATCTTCTTCAGGCGCGCGGGGTCCGGCGTAAAACGCTCGATCTTTCCGTATCGCGCTTCCATGGCGTCCATGTGGGCGTAGGTCTCCGGGTGGAGGCGCAGCGTGTCCACCGTGAGCACGCGCATCCCGGGCGCGACCTTCGACATGAGGTCGATCATCACGCAGCCCGTATCCTGAAAGCTGGTGATGATGGCGGCCCGATCCCCGTGGGTTTCGAGGGCCCAGGCGAGGATTTCCTCCGCCTCCATCGCGTTCAGGCGATCCAGCAGCAATTCTTCGGTTTCGGCAACGGCCATGGATTGACCTCCAGCTTCTACGTTCTTCAGACCTGCGCGGCCAGTTCGGCGTCAAGCAGTTCCTGCAATTTCACCACACCGACCTTCTTGGACCAATCGCCGAAACGTTCGCCTTCGGCGCGGTGCGTCTTCCACAGGTTCAAGATGCCGCAGAGGATGCCCGCGAGATCTTCTTCCTTCACCGTGGCGATGAACTGCTCGTTGAGTCGGGTGCCGTTGTAGCAGCCGCCGGTGAGGAGCGTGTAGCGACCTACACCCTTGCCGACCAGACCGATTTCCGAGCTGGACGAGCGGGCGCAGCCGTTGGGGCAACCCGTCATGCGGATAATCACATTCGCGTCGCCGTGACCGCCCGCTTCGATGGCGTCCATCAGCGAGGGCAGATAGCGCTCCGCTTCCGACTGGGCCAAACCGCAAAGAGGCAGCGCGGGGCAGGCCATTTCCAGGCGGCGAATGGTGGATATACCTTTGTCCGTGGGCAGCTTGTACTGGTCCAGCATGGCCTGCACCGCGTCCACGTCTTCGTCCTTGATGTTGGCGAGGACCAGATTGTGGTGGGCCGTCACGCGGACACCGGTCTTGAAGCGATCAACGACGGCGCGCAGGCCAGTATTGAACTGGTGGCTGCCTTCGAAGTCCTTCACGCGACCGTTTTCCACCCACACGCCCACATAGTTCAGGCCGGGTTGAATCTGCTTGTGCCAGCCCAGGTAGTCGGGCTGATCCGTGGGCTTCACATTGCGCGGCGCACCGTAGACCTTGCCGCCGTATTCGTCCACCTTCGCCTTGAAGGCGTCCAGGCCCAGGCGGTCGATGGTGTACTTCAGGCGCGCGAGTTTGCGGTCCGTGCGATCGCCATAGTCGCGCTGTACCTTCACAATCGCGAGGGTGATCGGCAGCACGTCTTCTTCTTGAACGAAGGCCAGGTGCGACGCCGCACGGGCGTAGGTGTCTTTGCGCCCGTGGGAAAAGCCGAGGCCGCCACCGGCAAGAATTTCATAACCGATGATCTTGCCGTTTTCCGTCACGCCGACGATACCCACGTCCTGGGTGTACACGTCCGAGCTGTTGTCGAAATCCGTGCCAACGCCGATCTTGAACTTGCGCGGCAGATACTGCTTGCCATAGAGCGGATCTTCCGTCTCTACGCGCAGGTCCTCGCCGAAGGAAACGGTGCCGTCTTCGTGTACCGTGGCCTTTTCATCATTCAGCCACAGGTCATAGTAGGCCTTCGTGGTCGGGAGCGTCGCCGTGGCGATGTCGTGGGCCATCTTCACCAAATCCGCGCCGCAATCCTTGTAACGCAGGTCGATATCGGCCACGGGATTCGCCATCGTATTGCGCACGATGTCGCCGCAACCGCCGATGGACGTGATCTTCGCCAGCTTGTTCAGATCGGAAATGAGCGGACGGAAGTTCTGTTTGATCACGCCGTGAAACTGGAAGTCCTGGCGCGACGTCACGCGAAAATCGTCCTGGCCGTACTTCGCGGCCATGTCGAGGCAGAGGAGGAACTGTTCCGCAGTCAGATCGCCGCCGGGAAACTTGGTCCGGAGCATCATGGAATACTCTTTGTCCAGGCCGGCCTTCGAGCGCGCCTTGCGCGTGTCCCGATTATCCTGCTGGTAAGAGCCGTGGAACTTGAGGATCTGGACACTCTCGTCGGAGAAGTGGTCGGTCGGCTGGGCCAGTTCATCGCCCACGGGGCCATACAGGCCGCCCGAGCGATTCTTAAAGGTTTCCACGCCCGAAAGTTGTTCCAGGTCGCCGTTGCTCTCAATCCAATTTGCCATGGTGCTCGTAAATCCTTGTGGCCGGGTCTGGGCCCGGTGCTGTTGCCAATCTACTGATTCCGGGGCATGCGCACGTACGTCGTGAAGCGCCCGGCCGCGTGGATGGAGTACACCCGTAGCGAGATGGCATGGCTTAATTATTACATACTTTATCAACTAAGTCAAGTATGGAGTGGTTTGGCATGTAAGGGTATTATACAGAAAGACTTGTGGGGTCCGCGAATTTGAGGGTGAGGCAGGAAGGAACCGCAAATTTTCGCAAATGGACGCAAATTTGGCGCGTCGGCAAGTTGGCCCGGCAACGTTAATTGACGGATGGACCGGACTTCAATGCCAGACGCTTGGTGATTGACGGATGATATACCTTCTTATAAGATGTCGCCATGATATTTGTCGAACTGAGCTGGTTCAATCTGCGGGCGCGCAATTTCCTGACCGATGATGAGTTGCGCAAGTTGCAGAGTGAACTGATGGAAAATCCCAGTCTCGCACCCGTGATGCCGGATTGCGGTGGCCTCCGCAAACTCCGATGGAACGTGGCATCCAGATCGAAAGGTAAGCGCGGCGGCTGTCGGGTGATATACTTAAACCATCCGGCACTGGCGCGAATTGACTTAGTTGCTATCTACGGGAAAGACGAACAGGACACGCTAACGCCAGCACAAAAGCGAGAATTGAAATTGCTTGCTGAATCGCTGAAGCGTGAAGTTATTCCGGCAAAAGGAAAGAAAAGTACGAGATGACAAAAAGCGCCCTTCCCAATGTCTTCGACCAAATAGCCGATAGTCTCCGCTCCGGCATCGCGCACGCGCGCGGCGAAGTGGTGCTCAAGACGACTACGCTACCCGCTCCACCACCGGCCGCCCCGCCCAAGCGTATTATGGCGCTCCGCAAACACTTGAACATGTCCCAGTCCGAATTCGCCGCCACGCTAAACGTCTCACCGAGGACCGTCCGTGTTTGGGAGCGGGGCCTCCAGCGCCCGAGCCATGCTTCCTTGCGTATGCTGCAACTCCTTCAGGAGGAACCGCGCGTAGTCGAGTTCATACTGGCGGCAGGGCGTGGCGGGCGCATCGCGGAGAGTTAGACAAGTTTTCTATGGAGTAGGTACAGGGTAAGCATAAACTAGAGCGGGGGACTCCATGAGCCTTGAACACAAGATTGAAGATGTTCTTGATACCATACGGGACTCGCAGAGCAGAAAGGGTTGCGCCCTATTGCTTGGTGCTGGCTGTTCTGTATCGGCTGGTATTCCGACAGCGGCAGGATTCGTTAAGATCATCAAAGAGACGTTTCGTGGCCGCTACGAGGACGCCTCTGAAAAAAGCTACTCTCATTGCATGAAGCAACTTTCTTCTGCACAACGGCGGAATATAGTGCGTGACTTCATTGAAGGGGCCAAGATTAACTGGGGGCATATCTCTGTCGCTCAACTGATCGCAAACAAGTATGTGTCGCGAGTTCTCACTACCAATTTCGATCCGCTGGTTTCAAGAGCTTGTGCGATGATCAATGAATTTCCAGCAATTTATGATTTTGGAGCGAAACAGGATTATGACCCTGACTACGTTCCTGAAAAGGCGATCTTTCATCTTCACGGTCAACACACGGGTTTTCGTCTCATGAATACAGATGACGAAACAATGGAACAGTTTCATCATATTCGAGACGTTATTAGAGACTGCTGTAAAGACAGGCCTTTAATAGTTGTTGGCTACAGCGGTGAGTGCGACCCGGTATTCAAATACTTGGCCGAAATAAAGGAATTCAACTATCCCGTATATTGGGTATGCTACAAAGACGAGAGCCCCTCCCAGTATGTCATAGAAAACTTACTTATCGAGGGGAAGTACGCATCTCTGATATTTGGCTATGATGCAGACGATTTTTTTGTGCGACTAGCACAATGCTTGGATTGCTTTCCGCCCTCCTTTGTTGCAAGGCCATTTTCACACATGAATTCATGCCTTGACTTGCTCACACCCTATAGACTGCCGGGTTCCAGTGCAGAGACGGACGCCACGCAAGAAGCACGCGACGTCATCAGCAACGCAATAGTAAGTTTCGAATATGAAGTGGAAGGCGCTAATGCACAAGATGGGATGCAAACGTCCGATGACTCTGCGAAACTCGCTTTGTTGGCGCGGTCATGGCTGATGGCAGGCGAATTCGACAATGTCATTGCAGCAGTGCCCACGATTCACGAAATCTCCGAGGAGCTACGAGAGCCAGTTTCTGAAGCATACCATTCCAAGGGAATGCAGTTAACAGCGCTAGGGATGAGAAATCGCGAGGAGCCTGGAGCAGATTTTCTCAGGAAAGCATGTGCTCAGTTCGAAATCAGTCTGCAGGTTAAGCCAGGAAATTTTTCAGCGTTGAACAATTGGGGAGTTGCCCTGATGAATCTTGGGGTTCGAGAACCTTCGGGGCACGCGACCGAGCTGCTCGAAAATGCGTGTGATAAATTTGAACAGTCGCTTAGATTGAAGCCAGATCTTCACTATGCCTTAAATAATTGGGGCATCGCGCTAGTAAATTTGGGGAATCGAAATACCGTTAATCAGAGCAATGCCTTGTTGGGGTTGGCACGTGAAAAGTTCGAACTGGCCATCAAGAGGAAGCCCGACTATGCCGAGGCGATGAATAGCTTAGGCTATACACTGACGGAGATTGGAAAAGGATTACGAACCGAAGATGAGAGGCGACTGATGTTTCAGGCTTGCGACAGATTCGCGCAAGCATTGGCATTGGATCCTGAACATGACGCAGCATTGCTAAACTGGGGTGCCGCACTAATATATTGGGGAGTGAGTATAGCCGATCTTGATATACGCGAACTCATTCTTGACGCCGCAAAAGAGAAGCTTGAGAAGGCTGAGTCTTTGAGATCAGGTTGCGGCGCATACAACCTGGCGTGCATTGCCGCACTTCAGGGCGATCATGCAGCTTGTAATTCGTGGCTACAAGTATGCTTGCAACACGAGAACCTTCCGCCTACAGAGCAAATAAAACAGGATGCCACTTTAATCAGCGTCAGGGAAGAACCATGGTTCCAGTCCTTTATCGATAATCTGAGCCAGTAGTATTGATGTCTCGTGATGTTCTCTCCCAAAGCGAGTTCAATCCAGGTCGTTTTCTGCCACCATCGAAACTATGCGATATTGCGTGATATCGAAGTTCCCCCACATCTTTAAGGCGTGTGTTGCTAGAAATTCACAAAGCTCGCAGGGGCGGGTTTTTGACGCGTAGCACCTCACCTGTTTAGAGTGGTATCTCGCTGCGGCAATATGGCCGCACGTCTTGGTTGAGGAGAGAACCCAATGCTGTCCATGTTAATCGCAATATCGTCCCTATCCGCTCTGTCCACCCTGCCCGGCGAGCCGATGTTTGTCGCCGTCGGGGCGGAGCATGTGAAGGTGTATTACGAGAAGGGCATGTTCGGCGGGTGGCCGGCGAACTATGGCATGTGGAATTGGGACGACGAGTTGCTCGTGGGCTACAGCCGGGGGACCTATAAGGACCTCGGGCCGACGTCGCATCATATTGATCGCGAGAAGCCGGAGGAGTTCTGGCTGGCGCGGAGTGTGGATGGCGGGCAGACGTGGACCCATGAGCATCCGGCGGAGCAGGGCCAACTGATTCCCCGGGGCGAGGCGCTCCATGGCACGGAGACGCCGGGGTTGGCGCTGCCGGAGATTGTCGACCAGACGGAGCCGATGGATTTTTCCATCCCGGATTTCGCCCTGACCTTTCGCATGGAGAACTACCACGGTGGTCTGTCGCGCTATGAATATTCCTACGATCGCGGCAAGACCTGGACAGGCCCCTTCGCGTTGCCGGATTTTGGCACGGCGGGCACGGCCGCGCGGACGGACTACATCATCAACGGCAAGCACGACATGTTCATCTTCATCACGGTGGCGAAGGCGAACAAGAAGGAAGGGCGCCCCATGGTGGCGCGGACGCAGGACGGCGGTGTGACGTGGGACTTCGTGTCGTGGATCGGCCCGGAGCCCGCGGGCTTCGCGATCATGCCGTCCACGTTGCGCCTGTCGGAGAATGAATTTCTGACGACACTACGCTGCCGCGAAGGGACCTTCCGCTGGATGCAGCAGTGGCGCAGCACCGACGGCGCAAAGACGTGGGTGCAGGAAGCGAACCCGGTGGACTACCTCGGCGAGGGCAACCCGCCCATGTTGAATCAACTGCCCGACGGCCGCCTCTGTCTGACCTATGGCTTTCGCGCCTATCCCTATAGCATCCGCGCGAAGTTGAGCGACGACAAGGGCAAAACCTGGGGGCCGACCATCCTGCTGCGCAGCGACGGCACCGACCGGGATATCGGCTACGTGCGGAGTATCGTGCGTCCCGATGGCAAGGTCGTGACGACCTACTACATCGACGAAGCGGAAACCGGGCCGGAGCGTTACATCGGCGCGACGATCTGGGACCCGAACAAGATTGAGGAAATCACCAGTGGCGATACGGAGCGACAGTTGGGGTTTTAGCGGTCTCTACAGATTTCGAGGTTTTTATCTCTCTATTTCAGGGACAGCAGTGACGGCAGGGACAGCAGAAGGAAGTGATTTCTGCCGTCCCTGCTGTTCCTGTGAATCGCGGAAACAGGCACCCCGAGTTCAGCATTGTATCGCCCGCGCCACGGCCGCAAGTTAATGCCATTCGATGCGGTCACTTTTCCCTGTCGCGCCACCACACACATATCGCCTCCACCAGATGGGCCACATCGTGCCGTCCGGGCTCTACCGCGACATCGAAGCCCGCGCTTATGATGGCGCGGCTGGTGACGGGGCCGATGGAGGCCGCGGTCGCCTTTTCCTGCAAGGTTGCCAATTCCACCGGCGAGAGGATCTCGCAAAGATTGCGCACGGCGGCCGCATTGGTGAAGACGAGCAGGTGGGGCTGGTAGGCCAGGAGTTCCTCCTTCAGGGCGCCGGACGCGGCGGGCAATCGCGTGTGGTAGGCGATGGCCTCATCCACCACAGCACCCGCGTCGGTGAGGGCTTGCGCGAGGGAGGCGCGACCTACATCGGCCCGTGGAATGAGTACCGAAGCGCCCTTCAGGTTCCCGGCGCGCATCATGGCGGCTACGATGGCCTCACTCGTGTAGTTTTCGGGCACGACATCGGCCTTCAGATAGCGCGCGGCCAGCGCGTCCATCGTGGACGCGCCCACGGCGCAGAGGCGGACCCCCGCGAGGGCGCGCGCGTCTTTCCCTTCATGGTCCAGACTGGCGAAGAGCATGTCGGCGGCGTTGGCGCTGGTCAGTACGATCCAGTCGTGTCGCCCGGCGTCGAGCAGGACGCCCGGTGTCGTCTCCGGCTCCACTTCGAGGGTGGGAAAGGAGAAAACGCCCGCGCCGAGGGCGGTGAGCTGTTCCTCCAGAGGGCCTTTCCGGTGCTCCGTGTGGGTCACGGCGATGCGCAGCCCGAAGAGGGGCCGGTTTTCAAACCAGGCAAGCCGATCGCGCAGCGAGGCAACCGGCCCGATCACAATTACGGACGGCGCGCCAATGCCCGCCGCGTTTACTGCATCGGGCAGATCGAGGAGGGTTCCGGAGACGGTGCGTTGTCGGGCATAGGTCGCCCATTCGATGGCCGCGCACGGGGTGTCGTCCGGCCAGTCGTGTCGAACCAGTGCCTTGCAAATCTCGGGCAAAGCCGCAACGCCCATGTAGAACACGAGGGTGCCCTGGGGGCTCAGGTGCTCAAAGTCGATGTCGAGGGTCTTTGCATCGCCCGCAAAGTGCCCCGTGATGAAGGTAACGCTGGTGGCCAGGCCGCGCTGGGTGACGGGGATGCCGGCATAGGCCGGGGCCGCGATGCCCGCAGTGACGCCCGGCACAATTTCGAAGGGAATGCCCGCTTCCGCAAGCGCGAGGGCCTCCTCGCCGCCGCGACCGAATACAAAGGGGTCGCCGCCCTTGAGCCGCACGACCGCCATGCCGCGTCGGGCGTACTCGATTAGGAGTCGCTGGATTTCTTCCTGGGGCAGGCTGTGGCGGTCGGCCTGCTTCCCCACGAAAACGTGCTCGGCCCGGGGCGCATGGCGCAGGAGCGCGGGGTTGACCAGGGCGTCGTAGACCACCACGCTGGCGGCCTGGAGGCACCGCAGTCCGCGCAGGGTGAGCAGACCGGGATCGCCGGGCCCGGCACCGACCAGATACACGTTTCCAGTTACCATGAATGGGACATTCCGAGGGGGGCTGAGCTTTTGCGGGGCTATCATAGCGCAGGCGGGGGGGCGGATTCGATGTGTGGTTATTTGTATTGCTGTAATGTCTATGCTTTTTCGTAGATTGGTGTATACTCTGGGTGATGGAGAGAGCAGACTGAGACAAACGGAGCGAGTATTGTGGCGTTAAATCAGGCAGCGTCGGGGAGCACGCCGGCGGAGTTCTCCTACCTGCGGCCCCGGAGTTGGTCGTTTGCGGTCTACCTTGCGCTGACGATGGTGGCGCTCGCATCCATCTCACTGACGCTGGTAACCATCGTCAGCATGCGCCAGGCGCAGCGCGAGCTGACCGGCCAGATCGGGCGCCAGCTTCAGGCGCAGGCCCAAAGCCTCAACAATCTGACGGCTTTTTTCCTGCTGGACAAGATCAGCGATCTGCGGGTACTGGCGACTTCGGACGATATCATTGTTCCGGCCATGGCGCGCAATGAATCCTATATCGGAACCGAAGATGCGATTCAGGCGGAGATCGACGTGCTGGATCGTGCGTGGGTTGAGGCGCCGGGAATTACGCCCCTGATCGAGAAGACGATCACGGCTGACCGGGAGGTCAATCTGGCCGCCTTCCAGTTGGCCCGTTTCCTGAGGGGTTTCGACGAGCATACGGAGTTGCTCCTGACCGATCGCCGGGGTGCGACCATCGCGGCCACCGGGCGGCTCAGTGACTACTACCAGGCGGATGAAGACTGGTGGAAGTCGGCTTGGGAAGGAGGCAAGGGGCACATCTATATCTCGCCCCCCCGCTTCGACGAAAGCGCGGGGATTACGGCCATGCTTATCGCCGTCCCGGTGTTCAACGGCGGGGAAGAGCCTATCGGCGTGGTGCGCTCTACCCTGAATGTCGCAGACGTGCTGAGCGTCATTTCAAGCGTGAAGATCGGTTCCACGGGCTACGCCTACCTCACCGACGACTCGGGGGATATCTTCGGTGGGCCCGGGGTTAGTAGCGAATCGGAGTCGGGAGTCAGCGATATTCTCTCCACGGGGCTTGCGGCGCCCTCCGGGGTCAACGTCGATTCGGAGGCCATTATCGCTCATGCCCGACTCGTGCGGGAGAACTTCGATTTTGGCGCTATGAGCGCAGTGGACGGTGCGGTTGCCGATGCAATCACGGGCCTGGGGCTAGTGACGATCGTGCGGCAGGAACGGGAGGAGGCGCTTTCAACCGTCAGCGCTATTGCGGCTTCCGGCCGCGTGGCCCTCTGTGTCGCCGTGGCGGCGTCGATCATAATCGCACTGTTTGCGGCCCGTATTGTCACCACCCCTCTGAAGCGCCTGAGCGCGGCCGCAGAGGCGATGGGCCAGGGGCGCCTCGACACCCCGCTGCCGCAGGTCTATGGCGGTGAGATCTGCCAGTTGACCGAGAGTTTTGCCACGATGGCCGGTCGACTCCGGACGCTCATCGCCTCGGTCGAAGCCAGGTCGCAGGAACTGAGCGAATCGAACGCCTCCCTCACACGCGAAGTTCGGGACCGAATTCGTGCGGAACAGGCGCTGCGTCACTATCGGGACCAGTTGGAAGAGCGCATCGACGAACGCACGCGCGAGCTGGAGGAGACCCAGGCCGAATTGATGCGGCAGGAGAAGCTCTCCACACTGGGCCAGCTCACCGAGAAGATCGCACAGGAGATTCGGAGTCCGCTGGGCACGGTCGCGGCGTCGCTTTACGTACTCCGCACCTCCCTGCAGGGCGTGGCCGATGAGCGTATCGAAGGCGTTCTGAGCCGGGCGGACCGCAGTATCAAGCGCTGCGACCGGATTGTCAGCGAACTCTTCACGTTCTCCGACCGGCAGACTCCCTCGCTACAGCGGACCCCCCTGGATTCGTGGATGGGGTCACTTTTGGAGAAATTCGAGTTTCCGGCTTCGGTCCGGGTGTCCACGGCGTTTGAATCCGGGCAGATGGTGCTTGTTGATCGCGAGCGCATGCGCCAGGCGATCGAGTGCATCCTGCTCAATGCGGTGCAGGCCATTGAAGAAAGCCAAAGCGAGGGTGGTACAGTCACCGTCGAGACATGCTTTTCAAACGCGCGCGCCGAGATCTATATTTCCGACACCGGCCCCGGCATAGCGCCGGAGGTCCTCCCCCAGGTCCTGGAACCTCTCTACAGTACGAAGCCCATGGGAATCGGTCTCGGCCTGCCCTTGGCCAATGTCATCATGGAGGAGCACTGGGGCGGCCTCGAGTTTCACGAGGGCGAGGGTGGCGGTGCGCGGGTGCTTCTCTGGTTACCCGTGCCGGCCTGATCGCGTCGCCCCGGCGTGGAGTCGGGCGAACTTTATGGTTGCGAATCTTCCCCTCCAGAGGGGATGATGTGCATTGCGGTTTCACCTTTCCACGGGGTCCGGCGCGCATGAAATATCGCGCGCGGCCCACCACCTGATTCAACGGGCGGAATCACCGCAGCTCCGCCGCGGGAAGTACCATGATCAGACTTGCAGTACCCCTTGCCATTCTCTTGCTCAACCCTTTCAGTGCCTTCGCCGGATCCGCGCCGCCGGATTTGCCCTCCCAATGGACCCCGATCCTCCTTCCGGGCCAGGACGGCTTCGTATTCACCATGTACAGTTGTCCCGGTGATCTGGAAGGCCTGCGCGAGCTCGTCGAAGTTATGAAAGCCGAAGGACTCGGCAACGGCTTCGATCCCGGTCCGCCCGCCTCTGCCGCCGCCGCTGAGGCCTTCGACTATATCGCGGCGCAGGGCTGGCCCGTTATCGCCTATCCCGCCGCACCGGACATGCAGGTGATAGACGGACTCAATGTGCTCAAGGATGAGGACGAGGCCCTGTTCCAGCGCTTCGACGGGCAGGGCGAATTCATGGGGATCCAGTTGGGCGAGTGGGGCTACTACTTCCACAACCTGTCGATGAACGAGGGCTATTGGCGTGGTCTCTACGGCGCCAACTTCGATGGACACAAGCACCGCATGAAGCCTCAGGGACTCTTCGGCTACGACGCGAAGCCCGCAAGCAAGCGGGAAGCCCACGATATCATCCGGGACTACTTCCTCACGCGGAATCGGGCGATGCGCGGACGCAATATCAGCGTCACCGGCCACTCGCACTATGAGGCCTACGTGGCCGACTGGGGTGCCCGGCTCATCGGCCTGGAGGTGGGAGAAAACATCGCCTTCGCCCAATCCAAGTTCGCTTTCGCGCGGGGCGCGTCCCGCCAGTCGGGCATTCCCTGGTCGGCTCAGGTGAGTCCGTGGTTGAGCGGCGCGGTAACCATGGCGGGGCCTCTGCGCCTCGAGGGCAAAGACGCGCGCGGGCTGGACGCGGGCCATTCGCTGAGCTTCTACACGCGCATGTGGCTCCATGGCTGGTTTGCGGGCGCGGCCATGGTTACACCGGAGAACAGCCTGGCGATCTTTTTTGAACCCGGCGAGCCCCGGTGGCGCTTGACCAGCCACGGTGTGCGGGCTCGGGAAAACTTCGCCTTCATGCGCAACCATGATCGGGGCACGCCCTTCACCCCCATCGCCATCGTGCTGGATGAACTCGCGGGCTACAACGGCTTCATGGGCAAGCCCTGGGGCATCCTTGAGCCGACCGAAGGCGATGGCGAGATTCGCGATCTGCTGGAGCACCAGCTCTTCCCAGGCTCCAACCATTTTCATTTCCCAACGGATAAATCAAACCCCGAGGCAAGCTTTCTACGGCCCACACCCTACGGCGAGCTATTCGACGTTCTCGTGTCCACAGCCAGCTCGGAGGCACTGGCAACCTATCCAGTTGTCCTGCTCGCAGGCGACCACGAGTTCGACGGACTCTTCGTGAAGTCGCTTTTCGAGGCGTTGCGCGCTGGGAGCACACTGCTGGTCCATCCTCGTCAGGCGGAGGCCCTGGGCGCGGATCTGGCCCGGCTGCAAGGAACCGGAACGGTGGAGATCCTCGAGCCGTGGACGAATCCCGATACGGGTAAGTCGGCGGCCATCTCCAACGAGCGGCTCACGGCGCTGGTGGCGGATCATAGCCCGATCACGATCGAAGGCGACCCAATACAGTACCAGATTAATCGCAACGGCGCGGGATGGGTCGTCGAACTGGTCAACAACGATGGCGTGATCAAGACCAGGGACCAACCCGCCATCGTGGTGCCGGAGAAAGTGGCCCGGGTTCGGCTCCAGCCGAAGTTCGCATTTGAAAAGGTCCAGCAGTGGACCGCAGGCGAGTCGCTGGCACTCGATCCCGCGCAGGAAGTGATCGTGCCCCCGGGGGAGACCGTATTTGTGGAGTTTGTGGCGGGGCCGTAGGGCCAAAGGCCATCAGACCGATCGGACGGATCGGACCGATCAGATCAGATCAGCCTGATCGGTCCGACTAGTCAGAATGCCGCGGCCAGGGCGGAGTCACGCTCCGCCCTGGCCGCCACCCCGTCAGCCGATACCCACCACGTAGGGCAGGATGTTATGGGCCTGGGTGCCCATCACGTTCGGGTAATTCGTTTCGGGCTGGAGCCATTTCACCGGGTACTCGGTACCGTACTTCACGAACCCTACATGTCCGTCGAGATAGAGCACGTTCGAGCCGCCCGGGAGGTGGTTGAAGTTGAGGGTACTGGGTGGATTGATCCGGCCCACGCGCACGGTACCCTGGCTGCCGGTACTCCAGGCGTCAAAGAGCACCGTGATATCACTCTGGGCCAGAGCACTGGCGCCCGCGTTGTTCACGTCCGTGATGAGAAAACGCTCCACGCCCTCGCGCAGACGCAGATAGGTACTCGGTAGGGGCGCGCCATCATCGTCGAGATAGTAGGTATCGAAGCGCACCTCGCCCGAGAAGCCCTGGGTGGGGCGCGAAGCACCCGCTCCGCGATTGGGGACATTGATGTCCGCGTTGCGGTGACCCGGATACGTGAAGTGGCGCACCATAGGCCACTCCGCCGGGGCGCAACGATCATAGAGGGCGGCATTGTTGATCAGGGTGCGGTCCGTCTCGTTCGGACGTCCGGCCCACACGCCGTAGTAGAACCACGCGCCATTGATGTGAAGCACGTCCAGCAACTGGGACACCGTCCGCGTCGCATGGGGCACATAGGCGTAAGTGTTGGACTTCGAAAGGAAAGCCCACTGGATCTGCTTGCTCTCGAAATCTCCTCCATAGCCCGATGCCGCCTGGCAATCGGTGATTTGGCGGAATTGCTCGTTCACGTCCGTCGCATAACCCGACGGCTGGGCGGAGCGGGACGCGGAAGGGCAGATCTTGATGTTCAGGTCGGTCAAGTACTCCGGGTAGATATCTTGGCCGCGAAAGCCTGCCGCGATGTGCACAGTGTCGTAGGTGTCCGCGCCTGCGGGGTACGTTTCGCCTTTGGACTCGTTGGCGTACATCTTGAAGACGACGCCGAACTGCTTCAGGTTGTTCTGGCAGCTTGCGCGGCGGGCGGCTTCGCGGGCCCGGGCCAGGGCCGGAAGGAGGATGGCGGCGAGGATGCCGATGATGGCGATCACGACGAGCAGTTCGATCAGCGTGAAGCCTCTTCTCTTTGTTCTTTTCATTTCAGGTCTCCTGATTTTCGGAGGCCTCCGGCGTTCCGGTCGGTTGATTCCTTAAAGTCTATTGCTGTTGATGGATGGCCACCGAGTGTGCGGCAGGCGTGAATGGACTGGCAGGATAGAGCAGGGGGCGTGCCAGTTTCGGTGCCGGATGCAGTGGGGCTTGCGAAACGTTGTCAATTGACTGATGCCAATGAGTTTATGCGGTCGCCACGGACAGCGGCCTGATCGGCGCGATGTGATAAAAAGGGGCGCGGCTCGCAAATCTGACGGGGGGCGGGTAAATTTGATGGGCCTCATGGGACATGGGTCGTTGCCATTAGACCTATACGACTCATTGGACCCATAAGACCCATCACTGACTTAGTCAATCAGTACTACCGCATTCGCCAGTTCATCGCGATCCTGGTTTTCGCGGGGCAGCGGGGCGGCGAGCTTGTCACCGAGTGCTCCGATGCATTCCGTGAGTCCCCGCGCCGGGGTGCTGCCCAGTTGCTTCGTGAGGGCGGCGCAAAGGCGCGCGACTTCGCCTTCGGGCAGGGCCTTCGTTGCAGTTTCATCCGCCAGGATGCACACGGTGCGCTCGAAGAGCGAAACATAGATCAGTACGCCCGTGCCGCCGCCGGTGTGGTGGATTCGCTGGTCGAAGAACACCTCCCGGGCGCGCCGCTGGACTTCCGCCGCGAGTTCCTTTCGGCTGGTCATGAGGCGGCGCAGCACGGGGATGCGGGCGCAGATGATTGCTCCGAGGACGAAGCCGCCGACGAGCGCGGCGATCCAGCCCGCATAGTTGAGGGGGAAGGTTGCGCCCCAGTCGCCGGGTTCGACGTGGCGGACAGGCCAGGCGAGCCAGAGCGCCACCATGAGCACGGTTCCGAGCCAGAGTCCCGCGAGGTCCTCCGCGCGGTCATAGCGCCCGGAAACCGTGGCAATGACGGGCACGATTTCCACGGAGGTTTTCTGTTCTGCGCGGGCCACGGCCTGCTCGACTTCCGCGAATTGTTCTTTGGTCAAAAACTCACTTGCTGTAGCCATCATGTGCTCCTTGTTACCATGAACCCGTTGCGCCGCCGCCACCGCCGAAACCTCCGCCAAAACTACCACCCGAGAAACCGCCCCCACCGCCTCCCCCACCAAAGCCTCCCCTGGAATGGCGGCCCGATGAGGTCGCGACCGCGTAGAGGATGAATCCGATCACACCGAAAACGACCGCCCACAGGGCCCAGGCCCACCCGCTGGAGCCGCTCCGGACCATGGAGATGGCGGTAAAGACAGCGAGGAAAACCGTCACGGCTACGGCCGGCCAGAACCAGTCGGGCCGCACCGGAGGGGACAGCTTGATGTCCCGATTCACCAGGCTCAAATTGGATCCGTGAGTGGAGGAGGGTCCTTGCGCGCCGCCCGCCGCGGCCGGGACACCGCTTCCCGTAGTGTTGCCGCCGCCGACTATCTCGGCGGGTACAGGAATACTCCGACACATTTTGTCGAGTTCCTGAACACCCGCGAGGATGCCTTCGGAGAATTTTCCCTTCTTGAAGTTGGGGACGATCTGGTTATCCATGATTTTCCTGCAGATCGGATCATAAGCACCGGCCCAGTCGTTGCCAAGCTCGATGCGCGCTTTGCGGTCGTCTTTCGAGACGAGGAGGAGCACACCCCGGTTCCAAGGCTGGCCTTCGATGGTCTCATAGCCAATGCCCCACTGGTCAAAGAGCACGCGGGCAAAGGTTTCGATGCGCCAGCCCGCGCCGCCGTGCTGGGCCATGGAGTCGATGGTCACCACGATGAGCGGAATGGCCTGCTCGGTGAGGAGCTTGTCGCCGATGGCGCGGATGGCCATCACGTCGTCCGGTTGCACCATGCGCGCGAGATCCTGCACGAAAGCACGCTCGCCGGGCGGGTCAATGGTGAGATTCTGAGCGCCCGCGATGCAGGGCAGCAGCCAGAGGAGGCATGCCGCCACGCGGGGGTAGTTTCTTCGTGTGCCATCATTCACTGTGCGTAACTCCTTTTCGCTGGGGAAGTGTTGCTTCACCACGTTACCACGAACCCGTTGCCCCACCGCCGCCGCCATGACCTCCCCCACCTCCCCCATGGCTTCCTCCCCCATGGCTTCCTCCACCATGGCTTCCTCCACCATGACTTCCTCCGCCATGGCTGATACCACTTGAACCGCTTCCATGACCGTGGCTCCCGAAACTCGACCCTCCAGATTGATGTCCGCCGTAGTGGCCTCCCTGGGAGAAATGATGGTGGTGGTGGCGTGGGCCATAGCTCCGATAGCTTCCATCAGCGTAACCCCCTCCACCCAAGCCGCCGCCGATGGCCCTCAGCAAGCCCAGGACGACAACGCCGAAAATTCCGAACCCGAATATGGGCGGCATGCCGGACCCGCCACCGCCATGATACACCTGCTGCGTTGGATAGGAAACGTTGTGGACCGATCTTGGGGGACGAGAAGAAACGGGGACACTCGCAACCGGGGCCGAAACGGGTGCGTCGACAGGGCCCGGGGTTACCGCTTCCGGCGTTGGAACCGCCGCCGGCGCGGCCGCGGACTCGCCCCGCACCATTTCGACAATCGCTTCGACCCCCGCCACCGCGCCCCGCGAGTAGTCGCCCTGCTTGAACCGGGGTACGATCACCGTGTTCATGATGCCCACGCAGCGGGCGATGTAATCGGGGGGCCAGGTTCCTCCAAGCTCGATCCGGGCCTTTCGGTCTCCCTTCGATATCAGCAGCAGCACGCCCCGCCGCCAGTCGTCCGATGGGTTGAACGCGGGGTCATCGCCCCATTGCTCGAAGAGGCCGCGCGCAAAAGTCTCGACATGCATATTTTCCGCGCCATACTGGCCCATGGACTCGATGGTCACCACCGCAACGGGAACGGTGTGTTCCAGTTGCAGGGCCGCGCACCACTCGTCAATCAACACTTCGTCGTCTTCGGTAATCAGTTCGGCGATATCCCGAATGTGCGAACCGGATTCCGGCGGCGCAATAGCGAAGTCGGTAGCCCAGGCGAACAATGGCACCATCCACAGGGCGATGGCCACGCACAGCAGCTTGGTCTTTAAGTGAAACGTCTTCAATCGTCAATACTCCCTTGGTTTGCTCTGCCGCAACATGAAAATCTACCGCACTACCACGATCCCGTGGCTCCACCGCCATCGCTGAATCCGCCGCCGCTGTCAGAAGCGCCACCACCCGAATCGAAACCCGCGCTGACACCGAGTGTGCTCGTATCAGGAGGGTTCGGATAGATGCCCGGTGGCCGCATCGGGTCATGCTCATACAAGGGATGAATCGCGGAATCTCCTGGAGCACGCACGAAAGCCGTCTGCCCGAAATTATCCGACGTCGCATGGCCGGGAACGTGCGGCCCGCCGAGGTTAATTTTTGAAGCCAGAAACACGAGGATGCCGTATAGCGACCCGAATCCGACGAGCATCAGCATGGACAGCGCCAGGAATTTCAGCATTGGCGAGGTCTCTGAAATGACAGGGACAGCGTCCGGTTCGAGCCGGCCCAGCGATTCCAGCGCGGTGACGCCCTTCAAAATTCCCGCGGAGAATTTATCCGATTTGAAGGATGGAACGATGATGCGATTCATAATATCAATAGCGCCCTGCGTATGCTCCGGGCCCCAGTCCATCCCCAGTTCGATTCGGGCTCTCCGGTCGTTCTTCGAAATCAGGAATAGAATGCCGTGCCGCCAGTGGGGAGCCGCCGCAAATTCGGGGTCTACGCCCCATTGTTCAAAGAGGTCCCACGCGAACGACTCGATGCTGGTATCCGCCGGGCCATGACTCGCGATGGACTCGATCGTGACAATGAACATGGGGATTTCGCGTTGCGTCTGGAGATCGCCGCAGATCCCATTGATCATCGCGCGGTCCTCGGCAGTTAGGAGTTGCGCCAGGTCTTGGACATGGGAATTCTCATCAGGAATGCTGATAGACAAGGGCTGCGCACTTGCGGATGTCAGACACGAGAGAATCGCGAGGAAGCACGTGTACAAGACCATTACTCTGTGAGACATATCCTCAATCTCCTTGCTTGTTTAATCGGGCCTGTGCGAATGCCTACCACGATCCCGAGGCTCCGCCGCCGCCGCCAAAACTAGCGTCGCGGTCAAGGCGAGGAACAACACGAGCGCGGCGATGGATGCGATGCGACGTGGCTCCCGCAACGGTCGAGTCTCCCTTCCCGTGTCCCAAATGAATCTCAGGGTACATGATTGCCGAATGATGCGACAAATACAACGTGGCGGTGGAAGTTATTCAGATCGTATCGGCACTTTCGTTCGAGCAGCTCGCGGTAACGAACTAAACTGATGACGGGTGCCACCTCAATCGAGCATGCTCGTTTGGGTGCCTTGGACGACGGTATCCCTCGTGCTTTGAACGCCGTTGCCGGGGGGCTTGATTCTTCTGCTAAACAACAATTGGCAAGCGATCTGAATTCATGAGCGGGATTTGAGTGCCCGTGTTCATACGCAGTTTCCTCCCGCATTGCACCCAAACGAGCGTTGCTCGATTGAGGTGGCACCCGGGGCTGGTGTCCAATGTCTCTAGATTTTCTCTCATGCCCATGTCATTCGCCACTGTCCCTACAGTGCGGCACCCCGAACGAAGCGCCACCACCAGCGCACCAGCAGGAAGATGAGAAGCCACAGGGACCAGGGAATCGGTTCTTCCGTCGAGGGTGGGTTCTGGGTTTCCACAAAGAGCACCGGCCGATTTGCCAGCGCCTCGGAGGAGGAGAACTTCTTCACCCGCTGGATGATGCCCTCGTCGGGCGTGATGATGGCCCAGCCGAAATTGGACGCGGGATTGACCACCCAGGCCTGGACGTCGGCCGTGAGGCCGGGGCCTTCCCAGATTGCGGTGGCCCCCTGCTGGCCCGCGTTGGCCGTGGCGCTGGCCGTGGCCTCAAAATCGCCACCGGGTGTGGTCCAGCTTTCCTGGTTGAAGAAGGCATCACCCCACGTGGCGTCGCCGGGCGCCGCCGATGCGCCCAGGCCGCCGGGATCGTTGGGAATTACGGCCTCGCCTTCGCCCCAGGCGCGCTGAAGGTGGTGCAGGCCATAGGCGATGTCGCCGAAGTTGCCCCCGCTCCGCGCCACAACCATCTCCAGGCGCGCCGAGACGACCACCGCATCGGCGGGGATGCTGGAAAGGTCAACCGCGAGCAGGGCACGGCGCAGGAAGCTGGTGCGGATGGTGCCGGAGAAAATGCCGTCGATGCCGCCGCCCGCATTGGAAGGCAAGTCCTGGAACAGGGTCGTGTCGCGAAAACCGGAATATCCGTCGGCACCCTGTTCGAATCGGTAGGTTTCGGCGGAGACGCTTGCCGCGACCATGAGCAAGAGCGCCGCAACCCGGACGGTACGCTGAAGCCGATTCATGATCGACGATAAACACATATGCATGGGTAGCCTGCGCTTTTCCTGTGTTTGGCTGGGATCCGGGGCTCATGGCACAAAGGAGCTTGGACACCCACGTCCGAAAGCCTGGGGCACGAAAATTCAAACGAGCGGCGAATGCCGCCGCCGCTTTGCCTCGTCCATTCGCGGTTCAAGTCTACTTCTCCGCCAGCGCCCCGATCTCCGCCTCGTCCAGCGCGCGGCCATACACCCTCAAATCCTTCATGCGCCCATTGAAGTAATCGTGCTGGCCGAGGCCAATCTTGATCGGTGCTTGGTTGTCTATGTTCAGGTTCGCGTGGGACGCCTCGTTTACGAGCTTGCCGTTGACGTACAGGTTCAGCATGCCGCCCTTGCGCTGGGCGGCGAGGTGTACCCAGCCTGAAGGCAATTCGTAGTCGCGGCTGATGCAGCGCCCCGTTTCGTAGCTCAGCACGCGCCCGGAGGGCAGCACGCCGCAGAAGAGCTTGCCCTGATAGATCGCCATGCTCCAGGCGCGGCGGTATTGCACGTCGGGCGTGGTATCGAGCTGGCCCGTATTGGTCCAGGTGGTTCCGCCGTCGTAGCGATAGACCTGCGCCAGGGGCAGGGTGCCGCCATAAAGCTTGCCGTTGTATACGGCCATACCCATGCTTTCTTTTTCTTCGCCCAGTCGCCCGCGGTCCTGCCATTGGCCCGGCTCACCCAACACGAAGACCTTGCCCGAGGGCCACGAGCCCACGAAGAGCTCGCCCTGGTGCTGCATGAAGGAATAGGTCTGGGTGGTTTCCGGCGGCGCGCCGCAGTCGGTCCAGCCGGGGTTGTCGTAGCGGTAGACGCCCGAGTGATCGGCGTCAAAACCGGTCCCAAGCACATGGCCGTTGTGCACGCCGAGCGCTTCCACGCGGCCCCCGGGATTGCCCAGATCCGTCCACGTGGTTCCACCGTCGTAGCGGAAGAGGCCGGCGGGCGCATAGAGGGACGACGCGTAGAGCTGGCCCTTGTAGGTAGTCAAGCCATAGATCGCCTCGATCTCGCCGAGCTTGCCGCAGTCTTCCCAGTTCCTGCCGCCCTTGTAGCGGTAGACCCGCCCGCCGAAGAGTTCGTTCCCGGCATCGCCCAGGGCCGAGCCGCCTGAACGGTAGTGGGAGGCCGCCGCGTAAAGCTCGCCCTTGTGTACGGCGAGCGCGGAGATGGCGTTGCTCTCGAAGGGCGCGCCGCAATCTTCCCATTGATCGCCCCCGGCATACTTGTAAACGTGGCCGAGGCCCTCCTTCCCCATTTCGAAGGTGCCCGCGTAGAGCCCGCCGTCGAAGACGCAGAGGGACATGGGATAGACCGAGTTGCCGGGACGCCCCACATCTTTCCATCCTTCGGATTCCGCGCCGTTGTCCAAGCCGAAGAAGACATTGCGATAGTTCGACTGGGCGTTTACGACGCCGTGGTAATTCATGATGCCGAAGTTGAGTCCCTTGCGCGAAGCCGGGTCGTACTTGGTGAAGAGATCGCCCAGGGTATCGTCCAGCTCCGCTTCGGTGTGGATCCAGGCGCTGATGGTGAAGTCGCCCTCGCCCAAGTTCAGGCCTTCCGCATGGGGTACTTCGATGTACGATAGGCGACCGTCGAAGAGCGCCCCTTCCTTCGCGTCAAAGGTGACGCCATGCACCGCGCCGTCGTGTCCATTGCCGGAAGCGTCGCTTCCATCCGCCGTGAGCGGCCAGTGGGCGAGCAGGCCCGACTCGGCAGGGGCAAGCATCGGCCAGACCATCAGGCCCAGAGCAACAAGGCATTGAATGGGAGTGCGAAGCACAGGGAGTCTCCTTCTTGATTGATGGGTAAAATTCCGTACTACTAGCCGTCGCTATCTTGCTTTTTCAGCATGTTAATATTCTGCTGCCAGTCGTAAGCCACTTCGAAAAGCAACTTACAGTACAAAATAGAAAATGAGCTGTTTTCTATGTTCTTGCCGGCTCAACTAGAGAAATGCTGACCACGGAGTACTTAAGGCAGCCGTGATTGGAAAAAATATCGGAGATGGAAGACACGGACATTTCACAGAACGTCTGCTGTCGGTTCGCACGCGGTGCGCTTAACCGATTTCGATTGTAGCCCAGTCACTTTGTGCGAGTACACTCTTCAGGCCCTCGGCGCGAAACGCGCGATCAGCAGCCCGAAGCTGCCCAGTACAACGAGCGCCAGCCCAATCGACTGACTCCAGCCGCCGGGGCGGCGCTCCGCCGTCAGGGCCACGCCGTGGGGCGCGAAGGGGTTCTCCCGCGACAGCCCAAAGACCCAAGGGCCGATTCGAACTTGCTCATCACCTTCGAGGGTGTGCTCCTGCGATACCTCACCCTGCGGATCGAGCGCCGATATCCGGTAGCGCGCGTCGGGTTGTACGGGTTCGATCTGGTAGAGCAGGCGGAAGTCACCCAGGGTCTCCGACGACCCCTCGCGCAACACGATCATCTGCTCGCCCAGGCGCACCCGGGCCGCGCGCACGGTGTCGCCCGGCACGGCGAGGGCCTGGGCCATCACCTGCTTCAGGAGCACCGGCGCACCGGAGGTCGTATCCGCCGCCATCTCAAACTCCTGGACGGGCGTGCCCTGCTGGAGGAGGCGACCGATCGCACGGTTCTCGCGCCAGGCATGAAGGTAGAGCATTCGACCCGTGGCCGCCGGGTCTTCATAAATGAACTTATCCTCGGGCCCGGCGGCATTGGCCCGTATCGTCTTCGATTCCCGGCCGATGCTCCGCTGAATTTCGAGGGTAATCTGGCCCTCGCCGCGCTCGGCCCTGCCAATTCTAACCTGGGTGCCGTCGCGCAGAACCAGCCCCGATCCGGGTACCAGGTTCTCAAGCCACTGGATGGCGTTGTCTTCCCGGACGCCCCAGCGCGCGCCAGCAATCGCATCGAGGGAGGGAACAAAGGCCTGCCGGGCTTCCGCCTCGCTGCCGTGCCACTGGAAGCAGAGGGAGAGATCGGGCCGAACGATACTGGGGGCGCCAGATTCGAGGAACACCACACGGCGCTCCGAGGAGGAATCACCGGGTACCTCGACGGCGGCCATGGGCTCGCCCCGGGGATCACGAACGAGCCCCGCCCAGGGTCCCACTTCGAGAACCTCCAGCGATTCCCCGCCCAGTTCGATACGTTCGCCGGCTTTGATCGTTTGTCGGCGCATGGCCCCCGGCTCGTCCATGCGGAGCACATCCCAGGGGGGATATTCCCGGACGATCTCGACTTCTTCGAGCCGCAGGGCGAAGGGCAGGATGAGCCCGTCGTAGAGCTGGTCGCTCCGCAGCGCCTTGACGCTCCGGGGATTGTCAAAGAGGAGCAGATCGGGGGCGACGGCCCGCTGGGCGGCACCCGGACGAAAGGCGTTACCCGCCGGACTGAAGGCGAGGCTCTCCGACGTCCCCGGAAGGAGAAATACGGAGCCGCTGAAGTGCTGGAGGTAGTGAAAGGCCCACCCCGCCACCATAAAGAGTGCGCCCAGATACAGCGAGGACAGGAGGAGCCGCTTTTTTCCTTTGGAAGCCATGGGCGGAATTATGGCAGCGCGAGGGGCGCAATGACAATGGCCGCCTCAGTTGGTGTAGGGGCTTACCAGGATTGCTTCGGGTTTTTCCCGATACTTCGCGCCCGAAACGAAAAAGTCCACGAGCGACGCCGCAAGCTCTGGAGAGAGGTGGGTGTCGAGCCGGTTGGACTTTGCCATCATATGGAAATCCATAATGCCGAGGAACACCAGCGTCAGGCTCTGGCTATTGCCGCCGGAAAGCTCCTTGTTCTTCAGGCCATCACGGATCACGTACTCCACCACCTTGAAGCGCTGGCGGATCAATTTGTCTCGATCCAGCGACGGCCCCTGCTGGGGCGGGGCGAAGAGGACCTGGAGAATCAGGCGGACCGCCTGGACATTCTCTTCGGCCAGGGCGAAGGCCGCGCTGATGATGCCTTTGAGGCGAGGCACGCAGTGACCTTCGCGCTGGCTACCCTGATCGATCCGCTGGATTAGGTCGCTGAAGGTTGTCTCGAAAAGGCGCCGGAACAGATCTTCCTTGTTCTCGAAATAGTAATAGAGCACCGGACGTGTGACGCCCGCGCCTTCGATAATTTCTCGAATGCTCGTGCCTTCGTAGCCCTTTTCGCTGAAAAGGGTCAGGGCACTGCGAAGCAGTTTGGTCTCCGCTTCATTTACTTGTTGCGCTTCACCTACCGCCATGGAACTCTCCGCAGGCTACCTACCGTTCGTTACTGCAAACATACGGGATTAGCCGGGTGCGGAACGTTCACGCCGCGGCCCGGTCAGGCCCATCAGGGATACAGGCGATCATGATGCCACGCACCCTCTACAAGAGTATAGCGCAGACGGTCGTGAAGCCGGTAAGGTTGTTTCAGCCAGAATTCGATGTGGCTCGGCACCACCCGGAAGCCGGACCAGAAGGGCGGACGGGGCACTTTGCCAATGGCGTATTTCGCGCTGTACTTGGCGATGCGCCGCTCGAACTCCAGACGCTCGGTGTAGGGCTGGGACTGCTTGGACGCCCAAGCGCCTATCTGGCTCTGCTTTGGGCGATGGGCGAAGTACTCATCGGCTTCCGCCTCGGAGACCGGCTCCACGGCACCGCGCACGCGCACTTGCTTCTCCAGCGGCATCCAGTGGAAGTTAAGGGCGGCCTTGGGAATTTCCCCAAGCTCGCGCGACTTTGCGCTGGTCAGATTTGTAAAGAAGACGAAGCCCTCGGAGGAGAAGTCCTTCAAAAGGACGACGCGGGAATCGGGCAGCATGTCGCGATCCACCGTGGAGAGAATCATGGCGTCGGGATCGGCGATGGCGGCGCACTGTTTCGCTTCGTCAAACCAGGCGGCGAAAAGTGTGTAGGGATCGGGCTCTTTGGGGATGGACATGAAGATCCTTGATGTAAGTATTCGTTTATTGAACGCGCAGCGATCGCAAGCCTATTCAGGATCTTCCGATTCAAGCGCTTAGCATACTATTGAAAGACTATCCGCGGGGCCTTGCGTCCTCATGGAGAAAACAACAGCCTGTCAGTTTTCTAATCCGTGAGTTTCCGTGTAATCCGTGGTCAAATACCCTTTTTTATTGACCACGGACTACACGGAAACACACGGATGAGAAGAGTAGATGTGCGGTCTGGTGGCCGTAAGTATTTTTGCGTTCCCTAGCCTCTTTAGTGGCAAAAAACCGTCCACAATGATTCGGCAGATGAATGACAAGGTGGGAGAAACCCAACAGGTTTAGCGGTGGTCAGGTCGCCTTAGACGAACTGCTTCATGTATTCGAGGCTCTTGCGCGCGATGGTTTCGGGGCCCGGATCGAAGTTGAACACTTCCACCGAAACGTAACCGCTAAAATTCACGTCCTTCAGGGCCTGGAAGATGGGCGCAAAATCGACATCGCCAAAGCCCGGGCCGTGGAGGTTCTCGTCGTTGGCGTGATAGTGCTTCATGTGACCGGCATGTCGGCGGATAAGGGTGGCCCGATCATCCTTTTCAAAGGTCATGGCCTTCGTATCCAGGATCAATTGAAAATTGGGATGATCCACGGCATCAATAAGCGTGACCGCTTCCGCCGCACTCTGGAGGAAGTTGGTCTCCATGTGGGTCAGCGGTTCGATGCAGATGGTCACATCCCGCGCTTCGCAGACCGGCATGGCCGCTTCGAACACCGAGCGGGCATAGCCGAAGGCCTCGTCGTAGGTGACGCCCTCTTCCACATTGCGCTGCTTGGGCGAGCCGAAGATGATCACCTTGCCGCCGATGTCCCCGCAGAAATTGACCAGGGCCTTGAGGTAGTCGGTGGTGAAAGCCCGCACCGCGGGATCAGGGTGGGTCAGATAAACGCCCTGGGGCCCCACGAAGACCCAGTGGATGCCCAGGATATCCAGATCCGCCTCGGCGGCGCGCTTCACGATTTCCCCGCGCGTGGCGGCCGATATATCCGTCACGTATTCGGAGAAGGTAAAGGGGGCGATCTCGATTCCGTCGTAGCCGGTTTCCTTCACGAAGTTAACCGTGCGGCCGATGTCGTTCCAGTCTTTGAAAATTTCGCTGCAGATTCCGAACTTCACGTGAACTACTTTCTAATGGTCCGCCGCGACCGCTTCGCTGTCGGGGGCTTCTTCGGGACGATACACATACACCTGGTTTCCGCCCGACCGCTTCGCGTCGTACATCATGGCGTCCGCAAATCGGATGAAGGAACGCAGGGTGCTGCCAGGGCGGTATTCCATCAGGCCCACGCTGAGCGTAAGCCGGTCAAAACGCCGGGCCTCGAAGGAGGATCGAATACGCTCGGCGATCACGTGGGCCTGTTTCTCATCGGCTTCCGGCAGGATGACGGTAAACTCGTCACCGCCGTAGCGGAATCCGATATCCACGTGCTCGCGGGTACACTCCAGCACCACTTCGCCCGCGGCCCGGAGCACGCGGTCGCCCTCCAGATGACCGTGGCCGTCGTTGTAGGGCTTGAACTTGTCCACATCGAAGAGCAGCAGGGAAAGGGGGTGGCCCTGGCGCGTGGCGCGCTCGATTTCCGCGTCCAGCCGGTCGTAGAAATAGCGCTGGTTATAGAGACAGGTGAGGCTGTCCTTGATGGACATTTCCTTCAACTCATTCTCCAGCCGTTTCTGCTGGGTAATGTCCTTGCAGATCGCCAGCGTGGATATGGTCGCGCCATCCGGGTCGTGAACCTGGGACAGCGACATGTTAATCGGGATCAGGGAACCGCCCTTGTGGGTGATCTCCGTCTCGTAATTCTGGAGGGGCTTGTCGTGGCCGAGCATGCGGAAGATATACGAGAGCTCATCCTGCCCGCCATTGAGCAACTGCTGGAGGGTCATCCCCAGAAGGGTTTCGCGTTCATAGCCAAACATGTGCACCGCGCCCTGATTGGCGAAGGAAACACGGTAGTTGGCACCCACGGTTACAATGGCGTCGACCGTGCTGTTGAAGAGGCTTTCCAGGTATTCCTTCGTGGCCAGGAGCTCGCGGTTCGTCCGCTCCAGATCCACCGTCGCCTCCTTCACCCGGGACTCCAGCTCGCGCTTGTAGTTCCGGTTCTCAATCAGCAGGCGGCGGCGATCAAGCGCCTTCTCCACGGCCAGCGAGATTTCCGAGAGGTTGAAGGGCTTCAGGAGATAGTCGTCGGCCCCCGCGCGCATCGCCTCGATCGCATTGGTGACTTCCAGCAAGGCCGTCACCACGATAACGGCCATTTCTTCATCCACGCGCTTGGCCTGGATGACCACGTCGATGCCATGCAACTCCGGCATCTTCAGATCGGTGATCAACAGGTCAAAGCGCCGTGATTTGACCGTTTCGAGTGCCGCCACGGCGGAGGTGAAGAGCTCACATTCGTAGCCCTCCTCCGTCAGATGCTGCCCCAGGAGCTCAAGAATGCTCGACTCGTCGTCGAGCACCAGAATACGCTGTTTCACGTGCTCGCGCTCCCGCTATTCGTGTGCCGGTTGACCGGAAACAAAAACCCATTCCGCCCGGGAATGATGGTAGGCATGGTCAGGCATACTTCAGAACGGCGATCATCACAAAAATGGATCCAATACCCAAGCTGACTTCCAGCTTGTTGGGCAGTTGATCCTTGTCGAATTCCTTGTTGCCCAGTTCACCGTCCTTCTTCATCGCCAACTCTTGACCCTGAGCGTGTACCTCCTCGGTACACAGTCCCACCCCAAGGCAAGACGCCAGACACAACAACCCCGCAATCGCCAAATATTTCTTAGCCATAGTAGTTGGTCTCCATGTTGAAGCTTCCCCTGCATTGTAAACAGTTGAGAATAAAAGTGCAATCTATTTGAGGCTCCCTCCCCCCTCCCCCGGGCCCGAAAAGTCGATCAACTTATTTGTTGTCTGTATTTGCCTGTTTTTGTATAATCAACCCACTTGGTTCGCCGCGAATTGTTCAGCATCAGATAGGGCCGTCCTACATGGAAAAGATTCTCACTGTCAACGACGTTGCCGCCGTACTTCAGGTCAAGGCCATTACCGTCCGGGAAATGTTTCGCGAAAAGCGACTTCGCGGGTTCAAGGTTGGCAAATCCTGGCGTACGACGGAGGTCATGTTGCAGGAGGACATTAATGCCCTCGCGCGCGGGGAAGCCCCCGCCGAACTTCCCGGCGCTGCCGAGGCACCCGACCGGCCCGCCCCGGTTCCGGCCACCATGGCGACTGAAAAGCCCGCCCCGAAAACACCGCCCCCCGCTCCAGAGGTCTCCCAGGCCCCTCGGGCGCCCAAGAAAAGCCCTGCGCCCCCTGTTAAAGAGGGCGACGATTCCGGTGAAGACACCCAGCAGTTGCTGTTCTAGCCGCGTCTATTGGCATTATATTATGCGGCCCTGGCAGGCGGCGCCGCTTGCCGTGTGGCGGCGCGCATCCGGTATCGCGCCCAAAGCCGACCTCTGCCAGCGGCGTTGCCCCCTCCCCATCGCCCTGAATACAAATTTTTGCCCCCCGATTGAGAATTGACAAAACTGCGCAAAGCATCTACTATGACTGCCGGTCAATAACGATTCCGCAAGGGGTCGCGGCCTCGTTGTGTACGGCTTCAGCCTCGCAACGCGGGCCCCGGGGAGGTTCAGTCGAGTGCTCCTCCACCGCTGCATTGGTGATTCGTCACGTGCACTACGAAAAGGAAAGGGAGTTTAAT
The DNA here is from genome assembly GCA_942492815.1 of Candidatus Hydrogenedentales bacterium. Taxonomy (GTDB): domain Bacteria; phylum Hydrogenedentota; class Hydrogenedentia; order Hydrogenedentales; family JAEUWI01; genus JAEUWI01. Next base: position 4,132,852 of record OW818658.1, read on the forward strand.
GCGTATTCTGGAGTTCCTGAAAGATTCCAAAGGCGACGTGGAGGCTTCAGGCCTGATCCACGAATGTGGACTCTTCGCCATGTATCATCGGGTATTCAGCACCGAGGAACAGCAGCGCATCGAGTCCCGCCAGGCGGACTTCCCTTTCACCCGGGGGGAATACATCGCATCGCGACTGGGCGAGATCGATATGATCAGCGATCTGGCCATATTTTCCCAGCGTTTCTGCGGCTCCCTGGAAGATCGTTTCATCGCGGTCCGGTTGAAATATATCGGGGCCTGCTTTCTGATCGAGGCGGGCGACTGGTATGCCCTCCACCTCTTTATCCAGGAAATTATTCGGGATGCGGACAATCTGCGGATGCAGTTGCCCGCCGCCCGCGCCTTCACCAAAGAATGCTGCGAACAGCACATCAAGTACTCTCAGCAGATCCTCCACAGCGTTCCCGCCGGTAACCTCCAGGGAGAGCATCTGGGCTACTGGGTCATGTCCCATCTGCTGGAAGAAGAAACCAATTACGACCGCGCCCTGCACTATGTCGAACAGGGCCTCCACCTCGGATGGCAGGGAAATTGGGAAGCGCGAATCAAGCACCTCCAGAAACTCGCCCCGCCCCGAAGCACCAAGACTACGATTATCAACCAGAGCGGAGGACGCGCCTCGTCCCTGCCCACCCCGGCCCCCAGGCCGGCACTGCACGGCGGTACGCCCACCCCGCCCCCGCAGGCGAGCGAGCGTAATGTGATGTGCGGCCAATGCGGCCAGAAGATGCGGATACCGTCGACCTTTACGAAGGCCTTCGGCGCATGCGTCAAATGTGGTAGCCGGGTGGACATTCCGGAGCTCCAATAGGACCCGGTCACATTGTTCCATTTCAGCGCATTGTTATCATTATTTTTATCTTGCGCATAGAGGCCTTTTCTGATACTCTGAAATCGCAGCACGTATGATGGTAACCTCAGCGTGCTGGGTAGGGCCGCCGCGTGGTGTATTCACCCACGGCGGCTGAGCCTTTTCAGGGGGATTCCCGCGTGCCGCCTTGGGGTCGCTTTGCCCTTTTTCCCGAAACTAAGGTCAACCTTTGCAGGTCCTACTGGCACCAAGGCAATTCGGGCGTGCCGTGTGAATCCATCCCGGGCCGGGTCCGCTTTTATGCGGCTCCTGGGCGCGGCGGCACACGGCGCGGTCCCAATCCCAACCCACTATCGAGAGGAAACTTGAACCATGAAGTCATCGTACACCCACTTTGCCGTTGCGGCCGTGCTGGCCGCTGGTGCCGTCTTCACTGGCGGTGCCCTGGTTAATGCTCAGGACTCCGTTGATACCGAACTCTCGACCGCGATCACGAAGTTGAGCGCGGAACAGAAAGCGGCGCTTCTGGTGCTGGTCAATGGCATCGTTCAGGCCACCGGGCCGCAGGAATCCCCGGAAGACGGCGCGATGAAGACGGTCAAGGCGTATGTGAAGGCGGCAGAAGACGCCGACGTGGAAGGACTGATGGCCCAGATCTCCGACAGCTTCAGCCACTATGAAGTCGGCGATAAGGCCGCGCTCCGCGGTTTCGTGGATCAGGTGAAGACGGAGGGGATGCTGGAAGACATCACCGGAAATACTGAAGAGGCCAAAACCGAAGTCGAAGGGGATATCGTCACCGTGTATCCCGTGGAACTGGAGGGCATCTTCGGGACCGTCACCTACGAGTTCAAGTTGAAGAAAGAAGGAGAAGCCTGGAAAATCGTGGGCTTCGATATGACCGGGGTGTGATTTGAAGCAGCCGTTTCCGCCGGAGGGCGCCTTGCCGCCCTCCGGCTTTTTTGTCGGGAATTTCGCACCCCGTTGTTCACCGTGGCCAAAAATCGAGTATGCTGGCGAAAGATTCCTGTAAACCCGGCCGGATAGTGCGATGAACCTGAACCGAAAAATTGTACTGGTCCTGATAGCCGGCATCTCCCTGTACACGTCCGTGGGCTTCGCCTTCCACCAGTACCTGATCCTGCCAAGCTTTCACCAACTGGAGGAGGAGGAGGCCCGGAAGGACATGCTCCGCTGCCTGGCCGCGCTGGACAGTCACATTTCCCAGATCGAACTCCTCTGTACCGACTGGTCCGCCTGGGATGACACCTACGCCTTCGTCGAAACGCCGACCGAGACCTATGTAGAGGCCAACCTCTACCCAGCGTGGTTTGCCGACAACGAGATGAATATCATGTTTTTCTTCCGCAGCGACGCCAGCCTGGCCTGGGGAAAGTATTTCGACTTCGGGACGGGGGCCTTCGCGCCCTTACCCGATTTCACGGAGAAAGCCTGGACACCCGAACACCCCCTGTTGAAGCACCGCGACCGGGACAGTGTCGTCCGTGGGGTGCTGCGCACTTCCCTGGGGCCCATGCTGATCGTATCGCGCCCGATCCTACCGAGCGAGCAGGCCGACGGCGAGGTGGTGCGGGGCACACTTATAATGGGGCGACTGCTGGACAATGAAATCGTCCAGTCAATTCGGGATCAAACCCAGGTTGCCGTCGATGTTGTCGATCTGGACCGACAGACCATGCCGCCCGAAGCCGAAGGGTTGGAGGACAAAGAGATCCGGGTTGTGGAAGAAAGTCCCGAAATGTTGCGTGTGTTGACCCACACCCACGACTTCCGCGGCCGCGATACCCTGGTCCTTGAAGCGACCGTACCCCGTCGCATCATGGCCCGGGGCCATGCCGCGATTCGTTTGAACATGCTAGCCGCGGGTATCGCCGGTTTCGTATTCCTGCTGATGCTCCTATCCGCCATGAAGTGGCTTGTTTCCGATCCGCTGCAGCGCCTGAGCGCCCACGTGAAGGGCGTCGGGCTCGGACGTGACATGACCCCGGCCCCGCTAGCCATGCGCCAGGATGAAATTGGCGAAGTGGCCACCGAGTTCAACAGGATGCTGGAACGCCTGCGGGCCGAAGAAGCCGAATTGCTGTCGGCCCAGGCCGCATTGCGCGCGAGCCGGGCGCGGACCCGCACCATATTGGAAACGGCCCCCGACGCCATAGTCATTATTGATATGGTGGGGCGTATCGAATCCGCAAATCAGGCGGCGGCCGAACTCTTTGCCAGGAGCGGGGCTGACTTCCCGGGCAGCCCGGCCATCGAAATGATTGCCCCCGAAAGCCGCGACCTATGGGAAGATGTTCTGCTGCGCGCGCGGGATGCGGCCCGGTCGGCGCAGGGCAGCGTGGAATCCGAAATGCGCGCACTGGGCCGCGGCGGGGTCGAAGTGCCCATCCACGTGAGCGTGACGACCACGGATCTGGACGGAACGCCCTATTACACGTGCTCCATGCGCGATGTATCCGCATTGAAAATGATGCAGGAAAAGGTTGCGCGCAACCAGCACCTGGCGCGGATCGGTGAAATGGGGGCCACGGTCGCCCACGAGATTCGGAACCCCCTCGCAGGCATGAAAGGGGCCCTCCAGATCATGGCGGGAGGTACGCTGGGCGAAGACGAACACGCCCAGGTCCTGAAGGAGGTGCAGGGCCTCATCGACCGGATTTCCGGCACGGTCGAGCAGTTGCTTCGCTACGCCAAGCCTATAGAACCCAAGCTGGAGACCGTCTTACTGCGAAATATGGTAGAATCGGTGTGTGCGGGACCCCACGTCCAGGCACCGGAGGGCATCGAAGTGACGATGGGGTGCAGCGAGTCTCTTCTGGTCGACGTGGACTCACGCTTGTTCCGTCAGGTACTGGAAAACATCTGGGCGAATGCCTGCCAGGCCGTGCGCCCGGAGGGGTGCATTCATTGGCGCGCGTTCCAGGCCGACGGTGCCGTAGAGATTCATTTGTACAATGATGGAAAGCCTATCCGGGATTCCGACCTTCCCCACGTTTTCGAGCCGTTCTTCACGACACGGGTGGAAGGATCGGGCTTGGGTCTGGCCGTGTCGCAGCGCATTGTTGAAGCCCACGACGGCACGGTGTATATTGAGAATAGTGGTGATACTGGGGTGAATGTTGTGATACGCATACCGCAAGGAGAATAATTGTGCCCGGTTCCGTTCTGGTTGTCGATGACGAAAAAATGATTCGCTGGTCTCTCAAGAAGCGGCTGGAGCTCGAAGGCTATTCGGTTGTGGAGGCCGATTCGGGCGAATCAGCGCGTCGTCGTTTTCATCAGGACGCCTTTGAACTGGCACTCATGGACATGCGCCTGCCCGACACCGACGGGATGACCCTGTTCCAGGAGTTTCACGACGCCCATCCGGATACGCCGGTAATCATCATCACCGCCTACTCCAGCCTCGAAGGCGCTGTTGGTGCCATCAAGAATGGCGCGGCCGACTATATTTCCAAGCCCTTTGATCTGGATGAATTGAGCCTGACGGTGAACCGGGTACACGAAACGAGCGTGATGCGCCGGAATGTGACTACGGATCTGGACCAGAAGCGCTCCCAGTTCGGTCTCGATAATATCGTGGGCTGCAGCCCCCAGATCAACGAGGTGAAGTCCCTGGTACGCAAAGTGGCCCAGGGCCCGAGCACGACCACCCTGCTGCTGGGCGAAAGCGGCACGGGCAAAGACCTCGTCGCCCGCGCCCTGCACTACGAATCTTCCCGCGCCGCCCACCCCTTCATGAACATTACGTGTACCGCCCTGCCGGAATCCCTCCTGGAGTCGGAGCTCTTCGGCTATGAGGCCGGCGCCTTTACCAATGCGACCAGCCGCAAGAAGGGCCTCATCGAATTGGCCAACCGCGGTACGGTGTTCATGGACGAGATTGGCGACATGACCCCGGCGCTCCAGGCGAAATTACTGCGCATCCTGGAGGAAAAGTCCTTCAAGCGCATCGGCGGGGTCACAGATATCCATGTGGACATGCGCCTCATCGCGGCGACCAACCGCAACCTGGAGCGGATGGTGAGCGAACAGACTTTCCGCGAAGATCTCTACTATCGCCTGAATGTGGTGCCGATTCACATGCCGCCCCTTCGGGAGCGCAAGGGCGATATCACGGTCCTGGCCAACTATTTCCTGGCCATGTTCAACCGCGAATTCCGCAAGCAGCTTCAGGGCATCTCCGCCGACGCACTCGCCAAACTCAACGCCTACCCGTGGCCGGGAAACATCCGAGAATTGCGGAATGTCATGGAGCGGGCCATCCTGCTCAACGAGGGCCCCTGGATCGAAAAGGGCGATATCGTCCTCGGTCGCGCCAACTTCAACACACCGGTTGAAAGTCTGGGCGAGATTGTGCCCCTGCCCCTCCAGGGTTGTACCCTGGCGGATGCCGAAGAAAGCCTCCTGCGCCAGGCCCTGAACCGCTGCGACTGGAACCAGACCCGCACCGGCGCCCTGCTGGGCATCACGCGGGATCAGGTGCGCTACAAGATTGAGAAATTCGGGATGAAGCAGCCGGGCAATTGATACAGCAAGAAGCCCCCCCCGATACAGGGCCTGTCGATTTATCACCGAACTCGACCACTGAAACAGATTTCTGAGGTTCTGTCATTCCCGCGAAAGCGGGAATCCAGAGACCAAGTGGCATAAACTTCGCGAAAGCACTGGATTCCCGCATGCGCGGGAATGACAGTCTCTTTGTACGTTCTGAATTTGATCGCCTGCGCCGTAGCCCCGGCGTTAATTCCACCGGCCAACACTCGGGGGGGCTTTTTTTGTGTTTGGATGTGGCGATCGAATCTTTGCGCCCAGGGCCATCGCTGGAAATCTACAGGTAACCAAGTCCTTCCAGGCGCGCCCGCAATTCCTCTTCTTCGTCGTCCGTCAATCCGCCACCCGTCGTGCTGGTGGAGCCGGTCGTGTCGAGCATGGTGATGGGATTTGCCGCGAGAACGGCCGGGTCGATGATCTCCTCAATCACGCGACCGTCCATGTCATCGGGAACGGGCAGGCCGAGCAGGTACAGGATCGTGGGGGCCATGTCGATGAGGCAGGCGTGGGTCTCGCCGCCGGGGCGGGCGCCGTTGCCGTTGGCCATGACAATGCCCTCCATGAGGTGATTGCCGTAGAGGGTATTATTCGGGTAGACCGGTTCTTTGGACTGGAAGCCGAAGAAGCAGACGGGCATGTGCTTCTTGTCGAGCGGCAGGGGCATGATGTCGGGACCCCAGGGGGTGTAGGGGCCTTTGTACATGTCCTTCTTCAAGTGGATGGGATGGGCCACACACTCACCGGTCACGGGGTTTTTCAGGAACTGGAGCCGATCCACGATGGCGTCGCGCACGGCATCATAGTCAGACTCCGGCACGGAACCGTGGGGGCGAATGCCTTCGGAATTGATGAAGATCCCGCTCCAGCCGAAGGGCGCGTAAGCACGGGTCTTCGCCCAGTCCACATCGCGGTTTAAGTCGAGCATGCCGGGGATGCGCAGGGAGCCGGAGGACTTCTGCAGGGTCGCTTCGGGCGCGGTGGCCTTGAGCTTCATGGCGAATTTCAGGAAGGGATAGGCCAGGCGGGTGGCGTTTTGCGGCGTGACGCCGAGATCCCACAACAACTTCTTCAGGCGGACCTTCGGCGTGTTTTTCAACACGATGAAGCCCTCTTTCAGCAACCAACTGTTTAGATCGATGAAGTAGTGCGTGGGACCGAAACCGTGATCGGAAATGACGAAGGTGAGGCCGTCCTCCCCCACTTTTTCCGCCAGGCGGCCGATGTAGGTGTCGCAGAGGGTGTAGTAGGCGTCGATGCGGGGGCCAAACTTGGCGGCCATTGCCGCGTCGTACTTCGGATGGGTCGGATCGAACCAATGCCACAACTCGTGCTGGAGGCGGTCCGTGCCCCAGATGTGGAGCATGGTGAAATCGGGCTGGTGCCGATCGAAGAGCTTCTCGCACACTTCAAACTTGGTGCGGTCCATGAACTCCAGCTCGTCCAGAAACATCATCGCGTTCCTTTCGGAATGGGCGCACACGAAGGACATCGTCTCAAAGAAGAGCGGATAGCGCCCGTATTCCGCCACCAGTTCCTCCACCAGCTCCCGGGGATGGGCCCAGTCCTTCGCACCGGCCGGGGTGAGGAAGCCGCTGATCATCGCGCCCTGGATAGGCTTCACCGGGTAGGACGTGGGCACATTGAGCACCAGCGAGGTCTTGCCCGCCTCGCTGAGATAGTCCCAGATGGCCTTGCCGTCGCGGATGGTGGAATTGACGGGACGTTCGCGCTTCTTGATGGGGTCGTAGACCAGAAAGTCGAAGACGCCATGCTTGCCGGGGTTCTTGCCCGTCATGAAGGAGGGCCAGGCCGCCGGGGTTTCCGGCGGGAAAATAGAATCCAGCTCGCCCACGGCCCCGCCTTCGCAGAGGCGCTTGAGATTGGGCATCTGTCCGGCCGCCATGCGGGGGCGCAGGATGTTCCAGGTGGCCCCATCGAGGCCAATACACATGATTTTTCGGGATGTGGACACGTTGAACGTCCTTTGGGCGTGGATTTGAAACACCGTGTGAAACGGCGTGAATTTCGGTTGTTTGGGGAGGCGTAGGATACTACATTGGGGCCGCGCCGCGCGAATTGGGGGTGGGCCCAACCCCATTGACAAAAATCTGACACCCAAGGTAGTATTAGGCACGAGATTCTTGGGGTCGGCAGTTGGGTGGCATCTTCAATGATGAGGCACCGGGGCCAGCAGGAAGCGAACAGCCGTGGTATTGGGATCAATCTTCTTCCCGATGGCGCCGCGGTTCAGGGCAAACATCAAAAGCGGGTTTTTCACCGCGAAGGGCAATGCGCAATGGCACGAGGTATCGGTATCCATGTCTCATTGGGGGTACTCGCTGCCTTCGTGTGCGGGACAGTTCAAGCCCAAGCGGGCCACTACGAGCTGGTCAATCTGGGGACTTTAGGGGGCGTCTCCTCGGAAGGCTTCGACATCAATATTGACGGTGAAATCGCGGGCCAGTCGCGGCTTGCCACGGGCACCAACAATCATGGCTTCTTTTGGTCCGAGTCCACCGGCTTGATAGACGTAGGAACTCTCGGCGGTACAGGGAGCGAAGCTTGGGGAATCAATGATCATGGCCATGTCGTGGGGCGGGCAACCGTTTCGTCGGGCACTTGGAATGCGTTCCTGTGGATCAACGGTACTATCACCAATGTCTACCCGGCCAGCTATAGGACGGACGCTATCGCCATCAACAACGATGATATCATCGTGGGGGGGGCCGAGACCGTGCCTGAAGGTGTCGGATTCGTACGGCTCTCCAATGGAACAATCACTCTGGGTGATCGGTGGAGCTGGTATACCGATATCAATGATCCCGCCCCGGGTTCGAACGCTCTCGCCACTGGATTCTGGACACATACGATCACGGACATCGATTCGCCCATAGTCTACGACACCGTACTGAATACGAAATTTATCAGTCCGGGCGTGGGTTTCAGTCGGGGTATCAACCGGGACGGCACCCTGGCAGGCAATCGAGGCTCCCTGCCAATATATGCAAAAGCTTCCGATGGCTACGCCGTTCACATCGCGCCGCGCGTCGATGGCTACACCAGCGGACGGTTCTACAAAATCAACAGCGCCGGGCTTATGGTTGGCTACAATTTCAGCACTTCTCTCCAAACCATCGGAGTTATTTACATGGAGGGGGCGGAGCCAATGAATGTCAATACCCTTCTCGACGCGACGACCAGTTCCATCTGGAGAGTAAGCCAGATCCGCGGCGTCAATGACCGTGGCTACTTCACCGGAACCGGTGTGGTCGGGGGCGCGACGCGGGCCGTGCTGCTCCGCCCGCTGGATGCCGATGGCGATGGGTTGGATTACTACGAAGAGGTCTATGTCCACACGACCAATCCAGAACTGGCGGACACGGACAGCGATGGCCTCAACGATGGGGAAGAAATCGAGATCGGTACCGACCCCAAGTTGGCGGATACGGACGGTGATGGGACGAACGACGGCCAGGAAATCGCCATGGGCACCAACCCGACCGATCCGGCCAGCAACCCAGGCAATGAAGTGGTCTTCCCCGACGCAAATCTTGAGGCGGCGGTGCGCAGCGCAATCGGGCTACCTGCTGGACCGATTACCATCGCCCACTTGGTGGGCACCGGCTTCACCGAGTTAACGGCGCACGTCTCAGGGATCAGCGATCTAACAGGGCTCGAGTACTGCAAAGACCTTGTAAGCGTGTACCTCGGAGGTAACCAAATCACCGACATAACGCCGCTTGGTGCCTTGCATTCCCTGGAAGTCGTTCATCTCCACGACAATCAGATTGAGAGCCTCGCCCCGGTTGCCGGCCTTCAAAACATGACTCATCTTCTTGTCGGGATGAACAATATCACCGACTTGTCTCCCATTGAAGATAAAACTTCCCTGGTACTCCTATCGCTGGGGGGGAATAATATCAGTGATCTTTCGCCCCTATCCGGCCTCACGGCGGTATACCAACTCAGCCTGGATGGCAATGCTATCTCGAACATCGCTCCCCTGTCCTCGTTGATCAGCCTGGAATTCCTGGACATCTCCAACAACCTCATTTCGGACTTGTCGCCCATCGCCGCGCTTCCGAACTTGCGCACGCTCTATGCCCGGCTGAATCTCATAACCGACATTACACCCGTTTCCAGCATGCACGAACTTCAAAGCCTCAACTTGAGCAATAATCAAATTGCCTCTTTTGAACCACTTTCCGTAATCACCCAACTGCGGCAACTTTACGTAGAGGGGACCCGGTTGCAAAGCCTCACCCCGCTGGTCGCGCTGGAAAACCTGAGTACGCTGTGGATCTCGTACAACACGATTCCGGACATCACCCCCCTCTCCAACTTCCCGAATCTTCGCTCTCTGTATGCGGAGAATTGCCGAATTACCGACATTTCTCCCCTGGCGGGCACCACCCAACTGAGCACCATTCAACTTTCCACCAACAGCATTGAGGATATTTCGGTCCTGGCGACGCTGGAATCCCTGGGTTATATTGATCTCAGCAAGAATCGCGTGCGCAACTTAGCTCCGCTGCAAGGGCTACCCAATATCTTCTATCTCCGACTTGGAGAAAATCCCCTTCGCGATATCGCTCCATTGGCCACCAACCCAGACATTGGAGCGGGTGTAAATGTGAGACTGGAAAGCACGCCGCTCACGCAGGAATCGCTCTGCACCCACCTTCCAATCCTCATCGGGCGGGGCGCACTGGTGGTCGTCACGGGTGCCTGCGGCTCGGACACCGACGGCGACGACCTGTCCGACAACTACGAAGCGCTCATTGGCACCAACCCGAATAGTGTGGATTCGGATGGCGACGCATTGCAGGACAACGAAGAAATTGAGATTGACACCGACCCGACAAACGTCGACTCCGACTATGATGGAATTCCGGATGGTGCGGAAGTTGCCGGAGGCAGCGATCCACTCGACAGTTTATCGGTGCTGCCTGACGTCTACGTGGATGGGAGCACGGGCAACGATATTACCGGGTTCGGCAGCCAGAGCCTCCCTTGGGCCACAATTGCCCAGGCCGTCTCGGCGGTCCGCGGTACGACGTCAAACATCGTGAAGATTCACGTTGCCCGAGGTGCTTATACGAAGTTGCACATGAGCGGTGGGGGGCTTCTTCTAGATAGTAACGAACACTTGATTGGCGGATATAATTCCGACAGTTGGTCACGTGACGTGGCCGCCAATCCTACAATCATCGATGCATCGCTTGCCGCCAGTGGTGCTCCGGCCCATGTGGCCGTGAGTTTCGTCGGCACCCGAAATACCCTTTTGGATGGGTTTACTGTTACCGGGGCTAATTCGACCGGTACGAGTTACATTGGGGGCGCTGGAATTCGATGTTCGAGTTCGAATTCTACAACTGCGATTCAAAACTGTCTAATCACCGGAAACTATTCTAATCTAAGTGGAAGCGGCGGGATCAGTGTCATCTCTTCCAACATACGCATCACCGATTGCATAGTTGCGGGAAATTTCACGGCGGGCGAAGCCGGTGGAATCGAGATTGGTTCCAGCTCGCGCCCGCTGATTGAGCGCTGCCTGATTGCGGCCAACTCGAGCGAGGTCGGGGGTGCTATAACCGTTCGGGGTAGCTCCAGCAGCCCGCAATTTGTAAACTGCGTGATCAGTGGCAATTCGGCTGGAGATTCAAATGGCGGCGCACTTCTGATCACCGGCGGCACCGTTACTATCGTCAATTCCACTGTGGCCAACAACGATGCAGCCAGCGGGGGCGGCATCGCACGCACGGCGGGAACGGTTTACTGCATCAATTCAATCTTTTCTGGCAATCGCAATTATGCGATCTCCGATCTGGGAACGGGGACTGGATTCTATTTGGAAAACTGCCTCTTTGACGGCAATCCGGAAGGCGATATCTATCGCTACAACGCCGGCGCCCCGACGATCTACACCGGCGCGGCGGCCATCAATGCCAACGTCGCCGGCGCGACGGGCAATGTCGATGGCGATCCGCTGTTCAGCGAGACCGCCGGAGTCTGGACTGCCGTAACCCAGGATTCTACTGCGGGCACGCTTACGCTGACGGACGCTACCGCTTCCTTCGACCCGAATGTGCTGCGTCACGGGCTGGTCGCGCTTTCCGACGATGGCACGCTTCAGGCCCCGATACTGGCGAATACCTCCACTTCGATCGTTATCAGTGACGACTATCTTGCCGACACAGCGGTGGGTGACGCCTACCGAATCGCGGACTACCACCTCGAGCCCGGCTCTGCCGCCATCGACATGGGCCTCAACACGAGTGCGCCGGAGGACGGCGGTGTCACCACGGACTTCGATGGCGTCGCGCGTGGCTTCGATGGCGATGGCGAAGGTGCGGTGACGGCCGATGGCTCGGACTATGACATCGGCGCGTACGAGAGCGATTTCCCGATCGTCCCCACGCTGACGGTGACGAGTCCGAATGGCGGCGAGTTGATTCCGCGCGGTTCGGTGTACAACATCACCTGGAGCAGCACGGGGCTGCTGGGGCCGAATGTGAAGGTCATCGTGCGGAAGGGGCTCTCCTCTGGCGTGCTCTCGAACAGCACGCCGAATGACGGCAGCTTCGCGTGGAGCGTGCCCGCGAACACGCCGACGGACGCCAACTTCCTCATCGAGGTCGTGTCCACGACGAATCCGGCCATCCTGGATCGGAGCGACGCCTTTTTCACCATCACGCCGGGCGTACCCACCGGTACCCTCGCGGTGACCGCGCCGAACGGGGGCGAGTCTTACCTACAGGGCGCCACGGTGCCGGTCGCCTGGACCAGTACGGGCACTCCCGGTGCGAATGTGGACATCCTTGCGCGGCGCGGCGCGGCGAGTGTTGTGCTGGCCTCCGCCACGCCGAACGATGGCGCGTTCAACTGGATTGTGCCGACAGATCAGGCACCCGGCACGGATTACGTCATTGAGGTGCGCTCCAGCACGACGCCGGCCATCACGGATTCGAGCAATGCGCCCTTCAGCATCAGCGCGCCGCCGACCCTGCTCCTGAGCGCGCCCAACGGCGGCGAGTCCTATTTCCCCGGAGCGACCCTACCCATCGCGTGGTCGAGCACGGGAAACCCCGGCGCGAATGTGGATATCGTTGCGCTGAGCGCGGGAACGAGCCATGCCGTGGCCACGTCCACGGCGAATGACGGGGCCTTTGACTGGGTGATTCCCGCGAATCAGGCGCTGGGAACGGACTACACCATCCAGGTGCGCTCCACGAGCAATCCGGCGATTGGGGACACGAGCAATGCCCCCTTCACGATTCAGGCAAGTGCCCCCGCGAATTCCCTGACCCTCCTCTCCCCCAACGGCGGCGAGGCCTTTCTCCGCGGCACCACGATGCCGATCACATGGACCAGCACGGGCAACGTGGGCAGTGCGATCAAGGTGGTGCTGCGCCGGGGCACCTACAGCGGGATCCTCTTTGGCGGCACGCCGAATGACGGCGTCCACCAGTGGAGCATTCCGGCGAATTACCCGGCGGGCACGGGCTATACGCTGGAGATCAGCTCCACCACGAACCCCGCCATCAGCGATGTGGTCAATGCGCCCTTCACCATCACGGATACCCCGCCCGCGGGCGCCATCACGGTGACGGCCCCCAATGGCGGCGAGAGCTACCTCCAGGGCGGCACCCTTCCCATCACCTGGACGAGCACGGGCGCGGTCGGCGCCACGGTCCAGATCCTCGCCCACGGCGCGGGCCAGACCTTCACCGTCGACGCGGCGGCGACGAATGACGGCGCGTTCGACTGGGCCATCCCCTCGGGCCAACCGACGGGTGCGAACTACATCATCGAGGTGCGCTCCGCGGCCACGCCCGCCATCACGGACAGCAGCAACAGCCCCTTCGCCATCAACGCCGCACCGCCCGCCGCCGCGATCACGGTGACGGCCCCCAACGGTGGGGAATCCTACTTCCACGGCGGCATCGTTCCGATCACCTGGACGAGCACGGGCGCGGTCGGCGCCACGGTCCAGATTCTCGCCCATGGCGCGGGCCAGACCTTCACCGTCGACGCGGCGGCGACGAATGACGGTGCTTTGGACTGGTCCATCCCCGCGGGCCAGCCGACGGGTACGAACTACACCATCGAAGTGCGCTCGGTAACCACGCCCGCGATTACGGACAGCAGCAATGCCTCTTTCACCATCAACGCCGCGCCGCCGGCCGATTCCCTTACCCTGGTAGCGCCCAACGGCGGCGAGACCTTTACCCGGGGCAGCACGGTGGAATTCCGCTGGAACAGCACCGGCAATGTGGGAACGGCGATCAAGATTGTGCTCCGGCGCGGCACCTATGTGGGCACCCTCTTCGGCGGAACGCCGAACGACGGTGTTCATTACTGGACCATACCCGCCAACTACCCGACGGGTTCCGGATTTACCATCGAGATCAGTTCGGTGGCCAATCCGGCCATCGGGGATGTGAGCAACGGGTCATTTTCCATCGCCGCGCCCTGAACCGGCGACACGACAAGGCAAACGCCCCCGGCGCCGGCTCCGAATACTCGGGCCGCCGCCGGGGTATGTATTTCATGGCCCATCTGCGGCGGCCTTCCAAGGTGTTTTGATGTCCGCCCTTGCCTTTTGACGCCGGAGGGCGCTACGATTGAAGTACAGGTGGTACATTGCAAAGGAGAATGGCATGGACGAGGGGCAGGAACATATTGCGGAGCTTCTAGAGGAGATGAACACCCAGCTCCGCCACATCAAGTGGATCATGCTGGCTGGACTGGCCGTGGCCTCCATTCTGCTCTTGACCATCATTGCCATGATATTCGTTCCGGTGGCGGGACTCGTTTTCGCCGTCTTCCTGATCATCACCCCGGCGGCATACCTGTATTACGTCTTCATCACCAGCGCAAAGCAACAAGAAACACGGCTGCGCCGCCCCAAACGGGAAAAGCAGGACCCCCTGTTGACCACGGAAGTGACGCGCTGAAGCCCGCTAGCGGATCCGGCTGGTGGCGTCGTCCTGCCAGAGGTCCGCGTTGTCGCCCATGGCGATCTTGAGCGGTCCGGAGAGTTCGTTGAGCCGGGCAATGCCCGCGGGCCCGAGGTTCAGGTCCGCGGCGCGGATATTGCGGAGCACCTGATCGGGCGAGCGCCCCCCCACAATCGCACTGGTTATCCCCGGCTGTGCAAGCACCCACGCGATACACATGGTGGCGAAGGGCACGCCGATAGCGTCGGAGAACTGCCGCAGGTCAGTCATAGTTTCCAGGAGCAACGATTCAAAGCCTGCGCCGCCGTGGCGCACGCCTTTCCGGCGTCCGCTGAAGTGGCGGGTGCGGCGGCGGGCAACGGGAAGGGAATCGATGGAATCCCAGGGATGGGCCAGCAGGCCCTGCATGAGGGGCATGTAGGCCAGCACCCCGAGTTGCACACGCGCGCAGAGGGGGATCAGCTTATACTCGGCGGCGCGGCTGACGATATTGTAGCCTATCTGATTGGACTCAGCCCCCCCATGAAAAAACCACTCGTCCATATCCTGCTGGCCGAAGTTTGATAGGCCGACGTGACGCACCTTGCCTTCGTTCTGAAGGGTGCGAAGAACTTCACAGGCTTCGATGACGTTGGGCTGCACGGCCAGGGGATTCCCCTGCAGGTCACGCACGGGCTTCTGGCGAAAGGGCCAGTGAATCTGGTAGAGATCGATGTAATCCGTCCCCATGCGGCGCAGGCTGGCCTCGCACGAGGCCCTGAGCCGGTCGGGGGTACAGTTTTGGGGCAAGACTTTGGTAGCCACCAGCACGCGCTTGCGATCGGCCCCGAGGGCCTTGCCGAGTACGCGCTCCGACTCGCCATTGCCATAGACCTCGGCCGTGTCGAAAAGATTAATGCCGCTGTCGAGTGCCGCGCGCACCGCCTCCATGGGCCGACAGGGCGTACCCCCTCCCCAGTAACCCTGATCCCCCAACTGCCAGGCACCAAACGACAGTACGGAGACTTTAAGATGGGATACCCCGAGTTTCCGATACTGCATTCTAGCTTCCTTTGAAAAAGTGGTTTGTGGCGATAGTCTAGGAAATCCGGGATTCGCGGTTCAAGCCAATTAAATGGGTCGTATGCGTCGTATGGGTCATGGGCCTTTGGGACTGGGGCCAGGGGAAGGGTTATCGCAGCACGCGCCGCCGTGCCTGGTTGTAGGCTATCCAGAATTTTCGGAGGGCCTGCTCGTCGGAGGGCTGAAGGGGCTGGCGGGAGTAGGCCGACTGCACATAGAGCCGTGTGAGTTCTCGGGCATCCTTCTTCAACTTCCGGAGTGGCCTGGGGAAGGCGTCGATAAACTCGTAGGGCGTCTGACCCGTGCCCCTGGGCACGCCGAGATCGTAGGCCAGTGCGCCCAGGGCCTCATAGGCATAGGCCACGTGGTCGTCGAGGGTCAGGGGCTCGTCGCCGGGCGGGCGACCTAGCGAGTTTTCATACTGGCTGCTCGTGGCGATGCCACGATCAATGCGGGGGCGCCAGCGGATTTTCGGCATGGAAGGCACGCTGGTGATGGCGGAGAGGACCCGCTCCAATCCGTCAAAGAATCGGACGATGAATCGGGGGAAGCGGTGGCGCCGCCGGGCGATCCAAGCCGCGCCGGAAGCCATCAATTTGAGCACGCCATAGAGCGCGAAGAGCCCGAAGAGCGCGAGCACGCCCTTGCCGAGGTTGTCCATAAATTTCGACTGGGCCAGCAGCTCCATGGGCTTTGCCGTGGTGGCGGCCAGTTCAAACGTGGAGCCGCGGGTCCAGAAGTCGGTCTGATGCTCTTCCACGATGGCGATCGGCGGCAGATCGGGCTTACGGAGCTGGGCGGCGGCGAGCATGACCATGGCGGCCATGACAATGCCGAGTCCGATCCAAAAATAACCCATGAGCGCGGGCATGGCGATCATGCGCGAGCGAAAATACTCGCGGAGTCCTCCGAGGCTGGTCAGGAGAAGGAGAAGGAGGGCGGCAGCGGTATAAATACCCGCGTAGAGGTGCCCAGACTGGACCCAGCTCTCCCCGCCCTGCTGCACGACGCGGATGCCGAGGGTAAAGATGAACATGACGGGCACGGAAAAGTAGAGGATGGAAATACCGGGGTGCTTCGTGGAAAGGCGCTGGGAAGCGTCAAGATTGAACTTGGGCTTAGCCTTGGCTTTGGGCTTCCAGCCTTCGGTTGGGTCGAAGGCTTCGAGCACGTTCATGGGCATGAACTCTTTGCCTTGGGCCATGGCGAAGGCGGCGTGCTCGTCCGTTTCGTAGAGGTGATCGAGGGGATCCTTTTCTTTGGATCGGAGCGCGTCCTGGAACTTGCGTGCGGTGCCGGTGAGAATGCCCACGTCGCCCGCCGTCTTGTTCTCGTCGATGCAGCACTCGTGGGTCAGACGGTTGACGACCCACCAGATGAGCACGACCACGCCGATGTTGAAGGCCGTGGCGAGCCAGGGCGCGTCGTTGAGGAAATGGCGCGCGACGGAGCCGCTGTTTTCGTACATCGCCGACGTGGATAGGGTGTAGAGCCCCATGGTGCCCGCAAAAATAATGGGAAGCAGGTAGCCGTCCGGCGCGGCATCCTTCGCCAGAATCCGGTTAGAGGCGACGATGCCCATGAGGAAGAAGAAGGCGACCCAGCGGAAGCTCTTGTCGTTCACCTCGGTGTAGATGAAGCGCACATCGAGCAGGAAGAAGAGCACCGAGTAGCACATGATGAAGATGAGGAAGGGCGTCATGAAATCAACGATGAAATCCGTCATCGTCCGCGGCGGTGTGCGGACCCTCGGGCCAGGATCCCGCTTGAGGGACTGGAAATCGGTCGCCTTCGCAAACTCGCGCTCGTCGATCTCTTTCAGGTCGGGATCGACCGTATTCATGAGCGAGTGGAAGTCGGTGCCCGCGAGCGCGGGGCGGCGCCTACCCAATTTTGGCGGGAGAGATTTCATGGAGGCTGCGCTCGTGCTCGATGTGGAAGATGTGGATGTTGTGGGGGGCCAGGAAATGGGCCGCTTCCTCGTAGGCCCGCTGATCCATGATCAGAAATACGCTGACATTGAAGCCGGATAGCTTGATGGCGCCGAGGGCGTGGGCCATGCGCTCGGTGATGATGGGCGCCACGATCATGAGCGTGGCATCGCGCGGAAGCATGTGGTACTGGTTCATTACCAGGCCCATGCCGTCCAGGCCATCGGTGGGCAGGACGCGGGCGAGATTTTCGATGATGCGCTGGGCCTGATAAGGCGTGCGAGAGGTCTCCACGCAAAGGGGGCTGATGCGCGTGCCCTGGAGTTCCCCCTCCACCTCGACATCCACCTCCTGGCGGCTCAGGGTCTCGCGTTTCTCGATGTCGTACTGAGCCACCTCGGCGGCGTCGCGGGCGTTGGTGATCATACCCACTTGCTCGCCGGAGATCTGGAGCAGATAGGCGATGGAGGCCGTGGTGGTGATGGCCAGTTCCATGCGCTCTTCTTTGCGGTCGGGCTTATAGCTCGCGTCGTGGAGATCGAGGACGAGCGTGCCGCCGATGACGCTGGAGGGCTCGTAGGTCTTCACGTGGAGCTTGCCCGTGCGCGCCGTGGCCTTCCAGTGGATGCTGTTGAGGGGGTCGCCGGGGATGTATTCGCGGATACTGTTGATGCGCGTGGGGTCAACGTAGATCCGGTTGGAGAGGCGCACGGGCCCGTGGGGGCGCTTGGTGGCCACGTTGAAGGTGTCGATGTAGGCCACGGTGGGCAGCACGGAGAGGTAGTCCTGCTGCACGCCCGTGCGAAAGCGGCGCTGGAGCCCGAAAAGGTCGCCCGACTCCATCAGCAGCGGTCCGATGCGGTGATAGCCCCGTCGGGGGCATTGGAGGCGGTATTCCAGCGTCACCGAATGGCCCGGCATGAGGAAGGCCAGTTGCTTGTTCTGGCCCATGCGGGGGAAATCCTTCGGGTGATAGTCCTCGATGAAGATCCAGGGGATGGGCCAACCGCGCTTGTTTTCCACCACGACCTTGACGGAGACTTCCTCGCCCTGGAGTGCCGTTTCCTTGGAGAGGGTCCGGGTGCAGTCCAGCCCGGAGAGCCAGGCGAGGGAAGAGAAGTGCGCGAGCCCGACGAGCAGCAGAAAGGTGTAGACCGCAAAGGCCATATAGGGACTTTGCAGCACAAACGCCAGACCCAGGGCGGCCGCCGCGACGATGAACCAGAAGAGATTTTGCATAGCGCGTCACTATAACACGGGGGAAGTGGAATGCAAAACCGTATTGCTGTGGAAACAGAAGGGATAGGCTGGAGGCTGGAGGCTGGAGGCTGTTGGCGGCAGGCTTCAGGGAACTATCGAGCCGATCTGACGGATCAGACTGATCGGAGCGATCTGATCAGTCTGATCGGTCTGATCGGTCTGATTTGCCTGATGACCGACTTGACGCCCGTAGACGGGAACTTATAGCCTACAGACTCCAGACTCCAGACTCCAGACTACCCAAGGCAACCATGAGCCAACTGCAACCACGAGACCCGAAGACCGCCATCGGCGAGGTGCTGCCCCAGCGCCCCGCTTCGCCCGCACCCGCCCCTGTGCATGCACCGGGCGCGAAGCGCTACCTGGCCCCCATACTGCTCGTCGCCATGGCCACGGCGATTAATGTGATTGCCTTACTCACACCCGACCCGGAGGCTCCCACACCGGAGGCGGCGATGGTGAAGACGGAGATGTCGGTGGACGACAAGATCGCGGCGGCGGAGCAACTCAAGGCCCACGGAGACCAGCTCTATGAAGAGGGCTATAGCTGGGTAAACGACAATGACAAGCTGAAAGGCGCGCACGCGGCCTACACCAAGGCCTGGGAATTGATCACCAACAAGCAATACCCCGAAGGCGGCGGCGAGGCGAGTCTCATCGCCGACACGGTCCAGTGCAGCATCCTGCAGGAGCACTTGCGCATTCGTCTGTCGACACTGGATGAAACTTTCGCGCGGAATCAGAAGATCGAGGGGTATATCCCGAAGATTTAGGCTGAAGGCTGAAGGCTGAAGGCTGAAGGCTGTGTCTCGTCCTGCTGTATATTGTCACTTGGCATAGAGGAGAGACAAGGTTATGGCAGGAGTAAGCGTTCTTAGATACAGTGAAGGGTTTAAAATTCAGGTAGTTCGAGAGCTTGAGTCTGGGAAGCTTTCAAGCATAGGTGAAGCGAACCGTCGCTACGGTATTACTGGCGCCACTACGGTGAATAGTTGGCTTAAGAAGTATGGTCGAGAATGTGACCTACCAAGGGTGATTCGTGTGGAAAAGCCGGACGAGCGTGACCAACTCAAGGAACTGCGGGCAGAGAACGACCGGTTGAAGCGTGCGTTGGCGGATGAGCATCTTCGCGCGTCGTTAAACGCTTCCTGGTTGGAGGAGGCCTGTGCTGAATTTGGGGTGAGCGATGTGGAGGCATTCAAAAAAACTCGACGGCAAGCGATAGGTCGGAGTATGGCGCGACCGGGTGATAAGGTTTCGTTGAGCGGCCTTTGCGACCTGGCAGGTTATAGTAGGCAGGCTTATTACCAGGAATGCCGTGCGCGCCAGAAGCGGTCTGTTGATGAGGATGCTATTGTATCCCTGGTGAAGGAGCTTCGGAAGCTCCATCGGCGTATGGGCACACGTAAGTTGCTCTTTTTACTTGAACCGACGCTGAAAGAGTTTGGGATATCGATAGGCCGGGATCGCCTTTTCACGGTGCTGCGAAGGCGCGGATTGCTGGTAAAACGTCGCAGGCGCGGCACCCGGACCACGGATAGTCGGCACGATTGGTACACCTGGCCCAATCTTGTGCGCAACGTGGAGCCAACGATGATTAATCAGGTGTGGTTGAGCGATATCACCTACCTGCGTACGGATGCGGGATTTTTGTACTTGTCGCTCATAATGGATGCTTATTCTCGGAAAATAGTTGGACACCATCTCAATGCGGGCCTTGAGGCCACCGGCTGCATTAAGGCGCTCCAGGTTGCACTGAAGGGGCTGGCCTCAGGTGCCCGCCCTATCCATCACTCTGACCGAGGCCTCCAATACAGCTGCAAGGAGTACGTCGGAATACTGCAGGAGAGAGGGTGTCTTATCAGTATGACGGAGCTAAACCATTGTTACGAAAATGCGACCGCCGAGCGGCTCAACGGGATTCTGAAGCAAGAGTATGGTCTTGACGAGACGTTTCGTAATAAGGTGCAGGCGGAACAGGCTGTAGTCCAAGCGGTACTCTTGTACAACGGCAATCGGCCTCATCTATCACTCGGGTACCGGACTCCAAATGCTGTTCATTTGGCGGCATGAAATTATCCGTACTCGCTCAGCTCTCCCTCCCCTAGGGGAGGGAGAGCTGAGCGAGAGAAACAACCGAAACAAGAAACAGAAGTCGGAACAGCCAATTGACAACTTATGGCCAGGACTTGACATGAAGGCTGAAGGCTGAAGGCTGAAGGCATGAAAATGGGTCTTATGCGTCCTATGAGTCGTATGGGTCAGTATGAAAACTGAGACCCATACGACCCATACGACCCATACGACCCATAAGACCCATAAGACCCATTTGGATTGTCCCATGACCACCATCACCGCCCATCCCGCGCCGTCGGCGCGCACCACCTCGGAGGCGCGCTTCGAGTGGGCCACCTATCTCACCGGGTGGCTGCTGATGCTCACGGCGGTCTCCCAGCTCATTCTTCGTTCCGGGCTCTGGATTTATCATGGTCACCTGATGCCCGCCACGGTACTCACCCTCATCACCGTGGCCTTTCTCTTCCTGCTGCGTCCGCGCCTAGGCTCCTACCACGAGCTGCCGGCCGTTATCTCCGCCTTCATGATTTTCATTACCGCCCTCATCGGCCTGACCCACGTCCTGGGGAATGAGGGCGACTGGCCCCTGGCCCGACTCTACCAGTCCCTCCAGGGCCAGGCGGTCTCGCTGCTCGGACAAGTGACGGGCGAAGGCACGGCCACCTTTTTCCTGAGTCCCCTCTATCTGCTCTGCGCTTTTGTGCTGGTGCTGTCCTTCGCCTATCAGTCCTATGCGGGCTTCATCCTCTTCATGATCCTGCCCCTGGCCTATGGCCTGTACCCCTGGAACCTTGGTATCCTCACGGCCTACCTGCTCTGGTTCGCGGGCTTCCTCCTCATCGCCCGCGAGACGGTCTACCTCCCCCGCGCGGTGGAAGAGCGCCTGCCCCTCCGTCCCGCGCTGCGCGAGTTGCTGCTGGAAGCACGCGAGCGGCCCCTCACCGAGCGGGAGGTTGTCTTTTACCTCGGCGGCCAGGAGGGTGACGACGAACATCAGGCTCAGGTCAACCGCGAGATCACCGCCCTGGCCGATGCGGGCCTCCTGGAATACAGCCGCGACACGGGCAAGGTCTACGCCACCAAAGTACTCGAACGGAGCTACCTGCCCCAGCCGGTCGCGAAGATCATCGATCTGCTCAGCACGTTGGCGGGCGGCGTGGTGCTCATGCTCGCGGGGGCCTACCTGCTCATGCCCGCCGATCTCCTGCCGGAAGGACTGGTGGGGCCGATTGGCTACCTCGACGACCTCGTGCTGTTGGCGCTCGGCAGCCTGCCGCTGGGCGGGCGACTGATGGGTTTGCTCCGAGGGCTGATGGGACAACGCGGGGGGCGGTAACACACCGTACTGCGCGATGCGCGCTTTTCCTTGATTGCGCGGGCATGTCGGGCGCAGAATCAATCGAACTGACACCGCGCCCCGGGGCCTTTCGAAATCGGGGCCATTCGGGAGTACCCCCATGAAACGCTTCACCCTTTTCCTCCTCGCCACCATGCTCGTTGTACCTGCCTTCGCTGAAGGTGACTCGGCAGCGGACGATATCCAACACAACGTCGCGTGGGGCGAGACCGCGTTCCCGGCCACGGGCGACGCTCTTCCGCCGATCTCGTTTCTCTACGGCGGACGCCCCTCCTCTGAGCTCCTTCCCGCGTGGACCCGCTCCGTGGAAGTGGAGGAATCCGATAGCGCCATACGCCGTCGCACGGTGGTGTATCGAGATCCCGCGTCAGGCTTCGAGGTGCGGATCATGTGCCGGATATACCTGGACATGGCCGGGGTGGATTGGACGATCTATTTCGCCAATCGGGGCAACGCCGAGAGCCTGCCGCTGGAGCAGGTGCGGGCCCTGGCCACCGCAGAGAGCGTCGGCGCGAATACCGCGGCGGTTACCCTCCATCAACTGCGCGGCAGCACCGCCGGGGCCACGGACTGGGAGCCCTTCGACACGCCCCTGCCCGAGGGCGCGCGGGTCGACTTCGCGCCGCAGAACGGCCGCTCCTCGAAAGAGGCCTGCCCCTTCTTCACCTGCGCGTGGCCCGGCGGAGGTGTGGTCACCGCCATCGGCTGGACCGGGCGATGGAACGCGGCCGTACACCGTGAAAGCGATACCTTGCGCATCGAAGCCGGACTCCAGGCCCTGCGCACGACCCTGCGCCCCGGCGAGACGATTCGCGGACCGCGCATTCTCCAATTGCGCTACCTCGGCGACGACCCCTGGCGGGGCTACAACGCCTTTCGCCAGACCCTCCTGCGCCACATCAGCCCGCGCATCGATGGTCAACCGGTAACGCCGCCCATCGCCCACCTGAGCACCGCCTTCTACGAAATGGACGACGGAACCGAGGCGGATGTGCTGTCCCACCTGGAATCGACGAAGGGACTCGGCTTCGAGTATTTCTGGTTCGATGCCTATCGCGGTCGGGAGCGATTCCCCACCATAGGCAACTACGTGCTCCCCGTGGACCGCGAAGTGGACAAGGCGCGCTTCCCCCGCGGCCTCGCGCCCATCGGCCAAGCGGCCCACGATGCGGGGATGAAATTCCTCCTGTGGTTCGAGCCCGAGCGCATCGCCCCCGGCACGCTCATGGCCACGGAACATCCCGATTGGGTGCTCATGCCTCCGCCCGACCGCATGGGCTATGGCGGCATGCTCCGCGTGGACCTGCCCGAAGCGCGGGACTACACCACGCGCTACCTCGACACCGCCGTAAAGGAATACGGTATCGACTGCCTCCGCATCGACAACGCGGTGGACTATGGCGTCACCTGGTCGCTCCTGGACGAAGCTGATCCCGCCCGCGCGGGCCTCGCCGAGATCCGCTATGTGGAGGGCCTCTACCAGCAGTGGGACGAACTCCTGGCGGCCAATCCGGGGCTCTTCATCGACAACTGCGCATCCGGCGGACAGCGCATCGACCTGGAAACCTGCGCACGCTCCATCCCCCTCTGGCGCACCGACGGCACCATCGGCCCCCTCCTCGGCCACGACTACAACGAAGCCGCGATCCGCAACCAGGTCATCACCGCCGGACTCAGCCGCTATCTCCCCTATCACACCAGCGGCCAGATGGGCGCAACGCCCTACCTCTTCCGCAGCGGCTTCAACGCGGGCGCCTCCTTCTGCGAAGACATCCGCGCCACCGACTACCCCCGCGATCTCCTCGCCCAGGGCATCGCCGAGGGCAAGCGCATCCGCAAATACTACGCGGGCAACTTCTACACCCTCTCTCCCATCTCCACCGACCCCGCCGCGTGGTGCGTCCTCCAATACCACCGCCCCGCCGAAGGCGACGGCATGATCCTCGCCTTCCGCCGACATGCCGCTACCGAAGCCACCTTCCCCTGCGCCCCCCGCGAGATCGACCCCGCCGGGACCTACGAAGTCATCCGCTCCCCCGGCTACGAACCCGCCAGCCCCGTGCGCATGAACGGCGCGGACCTCGCCGCATTGACGATGGAAATCCCCGAACAGCCCGGCGCACTGCTGGTGGAATACCGCCGGGTGGAGTAGTCTGAATACCATGGGTGCAGTATTCGCTAAGCGGTCGCCGTCCTTGAAAAACACCGCCGGACCGGGCGCAATGACCACCCGGCCCGGCGAGAGTATGGGCAAGCTCTCAGCCTGATTTAGTGGCCGTCGCGATTGGAGTCGCCCGGAATATAGTCGTCAAGGCGCTGCCACGCGTCGCGGGCGGCCTGTTTAGCCTTCTCCCAATTTGTCCCGTCTTTGCCCACGCGCTTCTCGTGGTGCTTTCGCAGATCCGACTCCGCCTCGTCAAAGGTGCGGCCACGGTACTGGCCGTAGTTCTCATAAGCGGTGCGATAGCCCGCCTCGTAGGCGTCGAAGGGATCGCCTTTTTTCACGTAGGGCCGGGTGGTGTAGTTCGCGCGCCAGTAGGCATCTTCGGCGGTCGGGTCGATGCTCTCGGCGACGGCCTTGCCCGCCAGCCCGCCCGCGACCGCGCCCACGGCGATTCCAATGCCGGCGCCTATCGGGCCACCCACCGCGCCGATGGCCGCGCCCGCGAGCCCGCCGCCCGTGGCGCCCACGCCAGCGCCAACGGGGTGCGCGCCGGGCGCTCCGGTGAGGGGATCCAGATTGTCTTCCTTAAGTTTCGTATTGATCGTTTTGAGACTCATCGTTTTTTTCCTGTGGTGAGAATGCACGGGATGTACATTCATTGAATGACTCAAACAACCCCGGAGGGTTGTCCATGGTCGAACTTTCAGCGCTGACTGCTCTCGCCTTTCGCGGCCGCGTGGCGGATTGTCATTTCCTGGCAGGATTCGGCGCAGCGACGGCAAGTTTCCGCACAATATGCCATGTAGTCGTCGTCCTCACTCAGGGCATCGCACTCGTCCGCGCAGCGTTCACAGATCTTGCTGCACACGCCGCAGGTGAAGTGATGATGCTCCGAACCGCGGAGCATGAAGTCCGCGCTGGTTTGAGCGATATGGGCGCAGTCCATCAGCATCCTGATGTGTGCGGGCTCCGCATGGGCTCCGCCGCGTTCGATGCACTGAAAAATGCCGCGGGTGGTGGCGTCATGGCACTCCAGGCACTGTTCGATACAATGCGTGAGGTGTCCATCCTCATAGACGGGTGTTTCGAGTTCTATAGTTTGCATAAGTTGTTTCCTTTTAGAGTTCCGGATCCAGATGGGCCAGCGGCGTGTTGGCCGGACCCATGATTGCTTCGCCAAATCTATTGAATCGCGAGCCGTGGCAGGGGCAGTCCCAACTCTTCGCTTCTGGGTTCCACCGCACGATTCCGCCCAGATGGGGACATACTGCGGAGCGTTTGAACAGTTTCCCGTTTCCGTCGCGGTATACGGCGACCTTCGAAACGCCGTCGCGCAGGATGGCCCCGCTGTCGAGGGGGATTTCCGCGGTGCTTTCCACGTTGCCCGGGGTGAGCCAATCGCGGAACTGCGCTGCCGTGTTCACATTCTGTTTCAGGTACTCGCCGAGAGTTGCGAGGGACTTGCGCGATGGTTCGTAGAGTGCCTCCCATGGGTTCTCCCTGCCCAGGATCAGATCGGCAAGCAGGATTCCTGCGACCGTTCCGTGTGTCATCCCGCTCCCGTTATCCCCGGTACAAATGAACACGTTGGGGCTGTCCAGGGGATTTCTCCCTATGAAGGCGAGGCCATCTACGGTATTCATCACTTGACCAGACCACTCGAATTCGATATCACCCATGGCCGGAAAATGGCGACGGGCCCACGACTCGAGACGGCCGTAGCGGTCCTCGGTGTCATCCGCCTGGCCGACTTTGTGATCTTCCCCTCCGACGATCAGGATCTCGTGGGGTGATTCCCGCTGCGGAATGCCATAGAGCACCGAAGAGATTTCGTCTCCCGGCACCCGCTCGTTCGAAGGAGGAGCGCAGCCGCGGGAGGCCCTTTGCAGGCGCACGTAGTGGCAGGGCTCTTCCGTGTCCCAGTAGAGCGCCAAGGGCACTGATCCGGCCGGTATTCGCGCGCCAAGAACATAAGTTCGGTAACCCGACTGTTTTGTGTGAATCGCAAATCGATCATTCACGGGGCTGTTGGTCGCAACGACGACCGAGTCCCCCGTGACCACGTGGCGGCCCGCATAGACGTGCGCCAAGTCCCCGCCCTCGATGCGGTCTGCGCTGGTGTGGGTATGGATAAGTCCACCGTCGCGCGTGATACACCGGGCCACCCCCACAAGGTATTTGATTGGGTGAAATTGGGCCTGGTTCGGGAACACGAGACAGGGTCCTCCGATACCGCCACGGTGCGGCAAGTTTCGGAGCTTACACACGCCGCTCAGGCCCGCGCGGTGGGCTGCGGCCGTTTCCAGGTCGAGAGTCTGCTCCGTATCATCGGGGCCAAGAAAGAGATATCCATTCACGCGACAGAATCCGCAGTCAATGGATTCGCGGTTCACAATGGACTCAATCTGGTCGATGGCCGCCGTGTGGCTCCAAGCGGCGATCCGCGCGCCTTCCGCGCCGTGCGTCCGCTCAAGGTCCGTATAGCGGACGTCCAGAGCGCCGGCCAGGTGCGCGGTGGTGAACAGGGTCATCCCCTCACACAGACGTCCCTTGTCCAGCACGACCACGCGCTTTCCTGCCCGTGCGAGCAGGTAGGCCGTGCTGAGCCCGGCAATGCCGGCACCAACGATGCAGACCTCCGTATCGATGCTCTCCAATAGTGGTGCGTAGGCGGAAAACTGGGCGTCGGCGGACCACAGCGGTCCGTGGTGGATAAGTGGAGCGGTGTTGTTGCGATGCATGTTGTCATTCTCCTTGTCTCATTGCCGGATGAGGCAAATGGATCTCGTCCGTGCCCGACAATAGGATGATGCGTTGAAGCATCGGAAAGCCGTACAGCGCTATCATCCATGACCGGACGCAAGCCAAAGTTCTGGGAGAGGCACTCGGCGCATCTGAGCGCTTTCCGGCGCCACCCTGTCCCGAGGTTAGCAGCCCAAAGTGCAGTTCAGGCAATGCCGGGGCAAAGCTTCGTCGAAGCTCGGGGCAATTTGAGCGGGGTGCAGAAAAGGTGCGTTCCTGGTGCTGCTGAAATGGCGGGATGCTGAGAGGGAAGGGAATAGTTGGGCGCGCAAGCCTGTTCCCCTCTAGGTAAGCCTGCATCGACGGGTTTGCCCCAAGGAGACCAATCACATGGGCATCTTGAAAACTGGAATCGCGGGCCTTGGCGCCTGGAAACTCGGGGGCGGCTGTTTCAGCACGATCCTGATCTTTATTATTCTGATGTGGCTACTGGGTCAGCTCGGGATGCAGTGATGACCGGAAGTTAGCCGCGCGATTTACTTCGTGGGCCGAATATAGTGGTAGGACTCGCCCCAGGCCATGACGAGCACGGGGTGGTCGGAGGCGAGCAATTTGTCGTACGAGCTCTGGATAAACTCAGCGTCGCCCCAGTAGGCCATGCGATCCCAGCAGGGGTGTCCCATCTCGATCATGTGTCCGAAGATGGTGAGTTTCGGGCTGGTCCCCTCCACGTAGCGCAGGGGATCTTCCATCCAGCAATTCGTCATGACCACGTCAATATCCGAGTGCTCACCCATTTGGTCGATCCACTCGAAATCCTTCTGCTCGGGGTCGGTGGGGTCGTTGTACTGATCGCCGTTGTGGACGAAGGTCAGGCCCTCAGGCGTTCTCACGACGACATTGTTACAGAGGGCCTTTTCCTGGTGGCCCGGGTTCACGATAACATCGAAAACAATCTTGCCTCCCCGGATGGGGAGTTTCTGCACTTCATGCACCTTGCGCTCCATGAAGGTCAGGCGGTCGTGTACCGTCGCGATGTCAAAACCTAGATCTTTGTAGCGCCCCGCATCGGCGAAAGTTTCGGTGGTGGCCACCACGGGCTTGCCCTGCTCGATCATCTCGCGGGCGATGAAGGGATCGGCATGGTCCTGGTGGAGGTGGCTGATGAACAACACATCGCACTGCACCGCGAGGCGCTTCGCCACGTCATCGTGGATGGGAAATTCGGGCGTGGGGATGGAGACGATCTCACCGGTGAGATCCTGGCCCCGCGTCCGGCTCGGGCCGCTGAAGAGATCGAAACCCAGCGTCGCTTCTTTCGTCTTCACGACAAAACCATGGTTGTAGAGTTGCCAGATGCGCGCGCCTTCAGTGACGGTGGCCGATTCGATCTCGGCCACGGCCGCGCCGATGCGTTCGTGGTGAAAGGCGATTAGCTCGGGCCGGTTGGGCGCATAGGTCTCGTGGGTGACGGCATCGAGGAGGCTGAAGGCCATCTGCCGTTCCAGGCCCGGCTTCGGCGTGGGGGGAAATTGCGCCAGCACCTCGCGTACGCGCTTGAGAAAAACTTCGGCCTGGCGGGAAATGTAGTGGTCGTCTTTATCGCTCAGGAGTGGGCTGATGCGAACGCGTGCGGGCTCTTCGGCGGGGGCGGAGCAAAGGCCCACCGCAAGAACACCAACGATGATGAGGGTAGTAATCGTATATCGCATTGGCCTGAGTCTCCCTGACTGAGTCGCGCCTGTTTCCCCCTGATGATCTCGCGTTGGCACCATTCAATCACAGCGCCCGGCAAACGTGCAAGTCGCTTTCTTGTTTGCGAGCCGCCGAGACCGTGCTACAATATCGCGGGCAGGATTCCGCCCCTTGGAGGAAACCCATGACTCAGTTGTATTGTGAAGTACCCGAGCCGATCGCGCGGCGGGTCGAAGAGAAAGCGGGCGAAGTACACCTGTCCGTGTCTGAATACCTGGCCAAGTTGATCGAGCGTGATGTGGGAGAAGGCTGGCCCGAGAGCTATTTTGACCAGTTTGGAGGGTGGCAGGGCGAACCGCTCGAACGGCCCGAACAGGACGAATGGACAGAACGAGCTCCGTTGGATTGATGTTTGTCCTTGACACCAATGTTTTCATTCACATCGCAAATCATGCGAGCCCCGAAATCGCGGAGCGATTTCGCAAGATCCCTCGGCGAGAAATCGCGCTGTGCAGTATTGTTAAGGCGGAGCTTTTTTACGGTGCTTTCCACAGCCAGCGGGTGGACGCCAATCTCAAGCTTCTGCAAGGACTGTTTGAACCTTTAACCAGCCTGCCCTTCGATGACCGCTGCGCCGAAGTTGCGGGACGGATCCGCGCCGTTCTCAGGGCTAAAGGCACACCCATCGGAGGCAATGACCTGCTCATCGCGGCCACGGCCCTGGCCCACGACGCCGTGCTGGTAACGCACAACACGCGGGAGTTCTCGCGTGTGTCGGGATTGCGGCTGGAAGACTGGGAATGCCTTTGAGGGTTCGCGGATGACTTGGTCTGTCGGGCGGAGTTCAACTAACATGATTGGCGAGATTCTAAAGTTCATGCGGTGGGACAAACGCAATCGGGCATTGCGCGCATCCGTGCAGAGCACCATAGAGATCGAAGGTGGCATGGTTGAAGATGTAACGATCATCGGAATGTTACTGAAATCGCCATTTCCTCCCATCAACTTCAACCCTGTCTATTTGAAAGTGCCCGCGCGCTACGCTGATGACCGGGGAGTCTGGTACATCTGTGAGACGGAGGACACCGTGCACTGGGTATGGAGCAGTAGCCTGGGATTGACTGTGCCGCCGACGCAACGCACGTTTCATGTAAAAGTTGACAACGACGTTGTGGCGCTTTCGCGCTCACTTAGTGTTTTTCTCTACATCCTGCTAATTTCCGCGTGCGTTGGCATTCCGCTCGCGTACTTGGCACTAACATAACCAAGTGTGTCACTACACTCATCCGCAGGCCCGCCATTCGGTGTTGGACTTCAGTTCTTGGGACGCGAACAAAGGTCGATACTTTAACGCAATCCACGCGGGGCTGGACGACTATCGTCCGATGGAAGATATGGTCAAGCTTGCTCTTTGCGACTCCGCCTCGCACGAAGACGAGTGATTCGATCTTCCACCTGCGCGATAGTCTCCCCTGTTTCAATTGCCGTCGAACTTGCCAGACTGCGCAATCGCTGAATTCGGGCCTTTTCCGGATCCTGGAGGTGGGGATTTGTTTCTGCGAGAGTCTTGTTTTCCATGGCGCTATTATACCGGATTGCGGAAATGTTGAGAAGCGTAGAAATCAAGCGGCGCGGCAGAGCCCAAGATATTTAGCCGCAAAGGAACGTAGAGAGCGCAAAGAATCCATCTCTTTGCGCTCTCTGCGTTCTCTTGCGGCTGATTTTATTGTTCGCCGTTACGCCAATATCGCCTTCACCACGTGTCGCTCTTCCACACCGGAAAGTCGGACATCGAGGCCCTGGTACTTTACCGAGAGGCGCTCGTGGTCCAGACCCAGGCAATGGAGCACGGTGGCGTGTAGATCGTTGACGTGGACGCCGTCTTTCACGATGTTGTAGCTGAAGTCGTCGGTCTCGCCGTGGACCATGCCCGGTTTGATGCCGCCGCCCGCCATCCAAAGGGAGAAGCACCTTGGGTGGTGGTCTCGGCCGTAGGTGGTGTCGGTGACTTTACCCTGGCTGTAAACCGTGCGGCCGAATTCACCGCCCCAGATGACGAGGGTGTCCTCCAGCATGCCGCGCTGCTTGAGATCGGCCACAAGGGCGGCAGAGGGCTGATCGGTGTCTTTACACTGGCTGGTCAGGTGGGCGGGCAGGTCGTTGTGGTGGTCCCAGCCCATGTGGTAGAGCTGGACGAAGCGCACATCGCGCTCGGCCATGCGGCGCGCGAGGAGGCAGTTTCGGGCGTAGGTTCCAGGCTTCTGCACTTCAGGGCCGTACATGTCGAGGATGTGCTGGGGCTCGTTGGAGATGTCGGTGAGATCGGGTACGGCGGCCTGCATGCGGAAGGCGAGCTCGTATTGCTCGATGCGGGTGAGGATCTCCGGGTCGCCTGCCGTGCTGTACTTCTCCTGGTTGAGCGCGCGGAGCTGATCGAGCATCTGGCGGCGCGTGTCGGTGTCGCAGCCGGCGGGATTGGCCAGATAGAGCACGGGGTCGGCGGCGCTGCGCAGTTTGACGCCCTGAAACTGGCTTGGGAGCATGCCCGCGCCCCAGAGGCGATCATAGAGGGGCTGGTCATTGGGGCGTCCGGTCCCACGCGAAACCATCACCATGAAGGAGGGCAGATTCTGGTTGGAGGAGCCGAGACCGTAGGCCACCCAGGCCCCCATGCTCGGCTTGCCCTGAAGCTGGGATCCGGTCTGGCAGAAGGTGATGGCCGGGTCGTGGTTGATGGCTTCAGTATGGACCGCGCGGAGGATGCACAGGTCATCGGCCACGCCCGCGGTGTGGGGCAGCAACTCGCTGATCCAGGCACCGCTCTGGCCGTACTGGGCAAATTTGAAGCGCGACGCGACGACCGGGAAACTGGACTGGCCCGAGGTCATGCCCGTGAGGCGCTGGCCCATGCGAATGCTGTCGGGCAACTCGGTCATGTTGAGGGTGTGCAGGTTCGGCTTGTAGTCGAAAGTCTCGATCTGGGTCGGCGCGCCGGACTGAAACATGTAGACAACGCGCTTCGCCTTCGGCGCGAAGTGGGCCACCGCCGCGCGGCCCGCATCCGTATCCAGTGTGGCGGCGGCATTGCGGCTGTTCAGCCCGCCAAGGAGGCCCAGCGCGGCAGCGCCCAGACTGCACCCGCTCCGCTGGAGGAAATCGCGGCGGTTAATCTGTTGGGAAAATTTCAGTGCGTCCATGGTGTGTGATTCCTCTTTTAAAGGATGAGTTGTGAAGGATAAAGTCTGAATACCAGGTCAACCCTTCATTGTTCAGCCTTCATCCTTTGATTATTCTCTCGTAATCGCCTCATCGAGGTTCATCATCACGCCCGCGACGGTGGTGTAGGCCGCCAGCTCGCCTTTCGGCAGCGTCTCGGGAACGGGCGACTCGCCATTGGTCACGAGCTGGCTCGCGGCTTCGGGATTCCCGTTGAACTTCGCGGCGAAGCCTTCAAAGCCTTTCGTCAACGTGTCCAATTCGGTTTGGGAAGGGCGGCGGCCCGTGGTCAGGCGGAATCCATAGGCAATGCGCGCACGGGGGGCGCCCTGGGCCTCGGCCATCATGCGCTGGGCCAGATTGCGTGCGGCTTCGATGTACGTGGGGCCGTTCAGCAGGGCCAGCGCCTGGAGAGGTGTGTTCGTGCGGCCCCGTCGGACCAGGCACTTCTCAAAGCTCGGCGCGTCGAAGGCGGTCAACGTGGGATGGGGTACGGTGCGCTTGCGGTAGGTGTAGAGACTGCGGCGATAGAGGTCGGGACCGTGGCTCTGCACATAAGGGCCCTGGCCCGCGCCGCCGGCCAGCTCGTCCCAGAGCTTGTCCGGCTGATAGGGCATGACGGAGGGACCGCCCAGATTCTTCCGCAGCAGGCCGCTGGTGGACAGCATGGTGTCGCGCACGGTCTCCGCGGAGAGGCGGTAGCGCGGAGCGCGGGAATAGAGCAGCCCCTCCGGGTCGGCCGCCAGCAGCGCCTCACTCACCGTGCTGGACTGGCGATAGGTCGCACTGGTGACCAGGGTCTTGAGCATGTCCTTCATGTCCCAGCCGGATTCGACGAAATGCACGGCGAGATAGTCCAGCAATAGGGGATTCGTGGGCGGACTGGATTGCACGCCAAAGTCTTCCGTGGTCTTCACGAGTCCCGCGCCAAAGAGGGACTGCCACAGGGCATTGACGGCGACCCGGGGCGTGAGCGGATTGGCGGGATCGGCCATCCACTGGGCCAGGCCGAGGCGGTTGCGCGGCGCACCGGCTTTCAAAGGCGGGAGGAAATCGGGGGTATCTGGTTGCAGTGGCTGGGTGGTGTCGGGCGCGTCGTAGACACCGCGCTTGAGCACGTAGGTGGGCCGGGGCTCCGTGCGCTCCTGCATCACCATGACACTGGGGATTTCCTTCGTGAATTCATCCCGAGCCTTCTGGGCCACGTCGAGCGCCGCCTGCTGGGGCTTCACCTGGAGGGCGATGCGGGCATCGAAGTGGCCCCGAAGGGACTTGGCCTGCTCCTCTGGAATTTCGGCGGGGAGGGCGGCCGCCAGGGCACTTTCCAGGAGCGCCTTTGGCTCCGTTTCACCGAGGGCCCGGTCGAAAAACTGAAAGTCGGAAATCGCTCCCTTGAAATAGCTGCTGCTGGTCCGCTGGCCGATGCGCAGGGGCTCCGCAGTATCGATGGGGCCCGTCAGGGCGTCCTTATCGACCTTCACGCCCACGGCCACGCCGTTGACATAGAGCCGCAGACCGGACGCTTTGCTGGAGCCGTCATAGGTCAGGCAGAAGTGGGACCACGCGCCGGGGGTGAAGGCGGGCTCGCTCACGAACTTGATGGCATTGCTGTCCCACGTGTTGATCATGTGCACATCGACGTGGCCGTCGCCGAACGCCAGCATATCCACGCCGCGAAATCCATTCGCCTCGTCCATCTTGCTGAAGAGGGCGCCATCGGCGTCGGGCCGGGCCCACAGCGAAATCGAAAAGGGCTTCTCCCGATCAAACGTGACCGCATCGCCCAGGCTCGCGGTGGCTTCCGGGGTGCCGTTGAGGGCGAAGGCCTGGCCGAGTAATCCGGAAGTCCAGGTGGGCGCGGCGGACTGGGCCGGCGCGGGCAGCTCACCCCGAAACCCGGCCTCAAAGCGGGGGGCCAGCGCATCACCCGCGGGCGCCGCAGTGCGGAGTGCTCCGAGCCAGACGTCATAGTTCGCACCGATGCGGGCCCGTTCGCCGTCCAGTGCCTGGCGCGCCATATTGACCGCTCCGTCAAGCTCGTTGAGCTTGCGCTGCTGTTCGAAACTGGGGAGCTGCACCTGGGGCCCTGCGTTACCCCGGGTTTCCTCGTAGAATCCCTTGTCCTCCGTATTGTTGAAGAAGGCGTAGAACTCGTAGAAATCTTTCTGGCTGATCGGATCGTACTTGTGATCGTGGCAGCGGGCGCAGCCCATGGTAAGACCCAGGAAGGCCGTGGACGTGGTCTCCACGCGGTCCACGAGGCTCTCCACCTGCCATTCCGCTTCGATTGAGCCGCCTTCCGTTACGGACTTGTTGTTCCGGTTGAAGCCCGTGGCGATGCGCTGCGACTCCGTGGCGTTCGGCAGGAGATCCCCAGCGATCTGCTCGATGAGAAACTGGTCGTAGGGCATGTTGTCGTTGAAGGCGCCGATAACCCAATCGCGCCAGGGCCACATGACCCGCTGAAAGTCGTTCTGATAGCCATTGGTGTCGGCGTAGCGGGCGCTGTCGAGCCAGTGGCGAGCCATCATCTCGCCATAGTCCGGCGACGCCAACAGGCGATCCACCAGGCGCTCATAAGCGTCGGGGGCGTTGTCCATGACAAAGGCGTCCACCGCGTCGAGGGAAGGCGGCAGCCCGGTCAGGTCGAGGTAGAGCCTGCGGATGAGCGTTTCGCGGCTGGCCTCGGGCGAGGGAACGAGTTCCTTCGACTCCAGGCGCGCGAGCACAAATCGATCGAGATCGCTGCGCGGCCACGTGCCGAGGGCAACTTCAGGCGGGGCGGGCTTTGTCGGCGTGGCGAAAGCCCAGTGCCCCTGCCACTTCGCGCCCTCCGCGATCCAGCGCTGAAACAGTTGGACCTGCTCGGGCGTGAGCGCCGGTTTCTCCGAAGCCGGCGGCGGCATCACCTCCTCCGGATCGGTGGAAAGAATGCGCTTAATCAATTCGCTGGCTTCGGCCTGGCCGGGAACAATGGCCTCCTTCTTGGCGTCCGCCTCCACGTCAAGTCTCAGCTCGGCCTTGCGCTGGTTCGCATCGGGGCCGTGGCACGCAAAGCACCGGTCGCCGAGGATCGGCAGAATGTCCTGCTGGAAATCAACGGGTGCGGCAATTGCCCCTGTGGGAGACAGGGCTGCAAGGAACAGGCCCAAGGCACACTGGAGGGAGTACTTCATAGATTTTGCTCTCAAAGGGTCCAAGCGCGCGGACCGGGGGCCAGAAAGGTGAACCGATAGGAGAAATAGCGCGCGCCAACTCCCCTAAATTGAAGCACAACCGCTCCGGCAATGCAAGCCGACTCCATTGCCCCCCCTCAGTCGCCAGGCAAGGGCGGCGCACCGTCGAGCACGGCGCGCACCGCGCGAAGTAGTGGGTCGCGGGTGTAGGGCTTTTGGAGGAGCTGGAGCCCGCCTTCGAGCTTGAAGTCCTTGTGGATCGCCGTCTCGCTGTAGCCACTGGCAAAAAGCGCCCTCAGGCCCGGGCAAAGCGCGCGCATGTGCTCGTAGGCCTCCCTGCCCCCCATATTGGGCATGACAACATCGAGTATGACAAGATCGATGGCATCCCGATGTTCTTCAAAGAGGCGACAGGCCTGCTCACCGTCCGCCGCGACCAGGACTGTGTAGCCGTTGCCGGCGAGGATCCGCTGCGACAGGCTCCGGACCATTTCGTCGTCTTCCGCCATCAGGATGGTCTCCGAGCCTCCCCGGCACTCCGGCGCGATGATCGGCGCGGCTGCTAACACGCCCTCCTCGCACAGGGGCCAATAGAGATCAAAGGTGGCGCCAGAGCCCGGCGCGCTTGTTGCACAGATGAGGCCACGATGCTGCTTGACGATACCGTAGACGGTGGAGAGCCCTAGCCCGGTCCCCTTGCCCGCCGCCTTGGTGCTGAAGAAAGGCTCGAAGATCCGGCCCAGCGTCTCGGCGTCCATACCGCAGCCCGTGTCGCGGACGGTCAGCCGCACGAATCGGCCCGGCTCCGCCCAGGGATTCTCCACGCAGAACACCGGATCCAGATCGGCGTGCGCGGTTTCGACGTGCAGCAATCCCCCCGCCTCCATGGCATCCCGCGCATTCACACACAGGTTCATCAGCGATTGCTCCACCATGCCACGGTCGGCGCTCACAAGACCTGGAAGCACACCGGGCACCCATTCGAGGCGGATGTGCTCGCCGAGAATGCGCTGAATCAGGCGCAGCACCTCCTCCACGACCGCGTTCATATCCAGCGCCTCCGGACGCATGATCTGGCGCCGACTGAACATGAGAAGCTGGCGCACAAGGTTCGCCGCGCGATCTCCCGCCTGGGCGACTTCCAGCAGGAGCGGTCGGACGGGGTGATCGGGCTCCAGATCGGACAGCGCGATATCCGCGCCGGCATTGATCACCTGCAGGAGATTGTTGAAGTCATGGGCGACGCCGCCGGTGAGCTTGCCGACCGCCTCCATCTTCTGGGCCTGCTGGAGCTGCGCCTCCAGTTGCAGACGCTCCTCTTCCGCCCGCCGCCGCTCGCTCACATCGCGGGCGATACCAAACACGCAGGGGCCGCCCGGCGTATCGAGCAGGGCCACCGTAATCTCTACGGGAAACGTGGTGCCGTCCTTGTGGCGGTGACGGGACGAGAGTCTGGCCGAGCTGCCGGGGGACAGGGTGCTGAAGAAGGCCTGAAGGGCGTCGGGTTGCGACTTGGCCGCGTCCACATCGATCACGTTCATGGTCAGGAGTTCGGCTTCGGTATAACCTGTCGCCGTGCACGCCTGCTGGTTCACCTGGATCAGGCGGCCCGATAGGTCCGAAACATACATGGCGTCGGCGGCGCGGGCAAAGAGGAGTTGAAGCCGCTCCTCGCCCTGGCGCAGGGCCATCTCGGCCGCGCGGCGCATTTCGAGCATGTGATTGGCGGATGCGGCCAGTTCGTCGAACTCACGGAATCCATAGCCTTCGACGGGCGACTCAGACGCCCCAAAGGAAGCCATTTCAAAGAACCTGGCGAAGCGTTCGAAGGCCTTCCGGGTCGTCCGGGCCATGCGGCCCACAAAGACACAGGCGCCGAGCACGATGGCCACGAGCAAGAGGAAGATGCCGGCAATACTCTTCTGGAGCGCCGCCAGCTTCTCGGATCGGAAGCGTTCGACGGTCCGATTGATATCGTCGATGTATACGCCGGTGCCGATGTACCAGTTCCAGCCGTCGATACGCTGAGCATAGCTGATTTTCGGCTCGGGACGTTGCCCTTCCAGCTTCGGCATGACGTAGGAGATAAAGCCGCCACCCGCTTGGGCACATTGAATCAGCGACTGCACGATCTTGACCCCATTGGGATCCGTTACGTCGAACATGTTCTGGCCCCGGGCGGGCCCCGACAGGCTGAGGCCGTCCCACTGGCCCGCAAAGATATAATACCCATCTCCGAAGCGGATGCTGTCCACCCATGCCAGAATTTCCTGCTGTATCTTCTGCTCGGTGATGTCCAGAAATTCTCCCGTGCCGATGGTCCAGTCCAGCGGCGCGAATTGCATCACGTAGGACAGCTTCTGGCGGGGCGTCCCGTCGGGAGTTTCGGCGGGGCAAGTGTAGGTCACGGCGCCCTCTCCTTTTTCTTTCCCCAGGTTGAGCAAGGCCCGCACCGTAGGCCCTTCGGGCGTGGCCAGGCCGTCCGAGGCTTCGCTCTCCGGGCGGGCGGTGGACACCTCCACGATACCCTCGGGATTAAGTGCAAAATAACAGCCGTGTCCGTCGTCGTAGCGCATGCCCCGAAGGCTTTCCCGAATCAGCTCTTCCAGCTCGGGACGGCTCATCGAAAGGTGGTAGGTGGAATAGAGTCGCGCCGCGACCGCGTGGGCCTCGACAACCCGCGCGCGGAGCGTGGACTCCAGTTCGCTGCCCGCGCGCCGGTGCCGGTATTGAATCGTGCTTGCGACGAGGTCCACCTGCTCCTTCATGAGGACCTTGCGCGCCTCGATGTGGGCTTCCTGCAGTACAGCGGCGGACTGGTTGAAGCGACTGTACTCCGTCAGTATCCACAGGGCTCCCGGCACGAGCGTGGACAGGAGGGCCACCGCGATCATGTTATATAACAGTCTCTGAGGTATGCTTGGTTTCTGGGACATCCCTGGCTCCACCTTGCCCTGAAACATACGTCTGTGCTAGCGCTCCACTGCATGATAGTGGCTCCCCGAGCCCCTCCCCGACACACGATTGCCAGGCCCGCTATCCCGAGCGAACCCCGCAGGTCCGCCGGGTGCACGACAGCCGGCGCGACCAACCCAATCGTGATACGTTGATAGCGTGGAAAGTGTAGTACGGTTGGGGGCAGAATTCCAAGCACGCATTTTCACCGTATTCGCGGAACACGGCCAGACGGTTGATCTTTCCCCTGGCCGCAAGCCATCATGGTGGCCGATTCGCCGCCCGCCGGCACTACACCCTATCGAAAGGTATCGACTGATATGCGCAACGCACTTGTGCTCTTGAGTATCGCCCTGGTCGCGGCCCCCGTTTGTGCGCAACCCGGGGACAACCATGAACAGGCCCCCGCAATCGAACACGAGCTCACCGGGGACCGCCTTCCCTGGACGAGCGACAAGCCCCGCTTTGCGCCGAAGGATTTCCAGTTTGTCGTGGTTTCGGACAATACCGGCTCGCCCCGGCCGGGGATCTTCAAGGAGGCCATGGAGAAGGCCGACCTGCTACAGCCCGCTTTCGTCATCAGCGTGGGCGACCTCATCGAGGGCTATGTGGATACCGAGGAGGAACTCAACGCCCAGTGGGACGAGTTCATGGGTTTCCTCGATCCCCTTTCCGTCCCGTTCTTTTTTGTACCCGGCAATCACGACGTGGGGCGGAAGCTCTGGCATGACGTGTATTTGGAGCGGGTGGGTCCCTCCCACTACTACTTCGTTTACCAGGACGTGCTCTTCCTGGTGATCAATTCAAACGACAACGAGACCATGGGCACCGGCTATGGCGATGCGCAGCTTGCCTGGGTGAAGGAGGTCCTCGAAAAACACCCGGATGTCCGGTGGACCTACGTCTTCCAACACAAGCCCTTCTGGTTGCAGGAAGAGGACGAATGGAAAAAGGCCGCGCCCCTCTTTGAAGGGCGGAAACACACGTTCTTCGCCGGGCATATACACAACTACGCCTATGCCGAACGGGGCAACATCCAGTATGTGACCCTGGCCACCACGGGCGGCGGCTCCGCCATGCGCGGGGCGGATTTCGGCGAATTCGACCACCTGATGTGGGTGACGGTGACCGATGAGGGCCCGAAGATGGCCGCCATCGCACTGGACGGCATCTTCCCCGCCGATTTCCGCACGCCGGAGATCGCGGCAAAGCTGCGGAGCTTCCGTGATCGCAGCGCGGTGACTTCCAAACCTGTTCTGCTGGACGAAAATTCCACCTCGGCGGCGTGGGAAATATCGGTCACCAATCCGTGGGATAAGCCCCTGCGCTTCAAGGGAATGGTGGAGGGTCCAGACGGTTTGAGTGTCACGCCGAGCAGCATCACGGTGGTGGTGCCCCCGGAGAGCACACTTACGAAGACCATTACGGTCAACGCGAACGCCCCGCTCACGCCTGAAACGCTCCAGCCTATCGCGTTTCACTGGACCGGGATTTACGACGCCTTCAACGCGCCGCCGATGCAATTCAGCGACATTCACCGCCTGCTTTCGGAAGGCAAACACGAGATTGTGAAGCGCGAAGGTGTTGTCGTCGACGGCAAGCTGGACGAATGGGGCGTGCTTCCCTACGAAGTGCTGCAACCCGCCCAGATCTACACCAACGAACTGGCGTGGAAGGGCCCGCAGGATTTGACCTACCGCTTTGGTCTGGCCCACGACGGAACGACGCTATTCGCCGCCCTGGAAGTGGACGACGATGACATCAAGGCCGACGGCGTCAAACTCTGGCAGGACTTCGCACTCATCTTTGCACGCGCGGCGGGCGCCGATCCCGCGGCGACGCCGCTGACCGAGGAATCGATAGTCTCCATTGTGGAAGGGCCGGATATCAGCCTTGAGGAAAAGCGCGGTTACGAGACGAACGACTCCAAACACGTGGCGGCGGATCTGGGCGGCACTTCAGCCTTTGTCCAGGGCGAGGGACGGATCACCTACGAGTTCGCCATCCCGCTGGCCTCGCTGACCAAGGTATCCGGTGCGAGCACGGAGCACATCCAATTCAACATCGGCGTGAACGACTACGATCCGAGCGACGCGCGGCTGGGGGTTTCGCTATTGAACTGGCGGCCGTCTTGGACGGGCGGAGCGCATTTTCCGGAATCGGGGATATTTACCTTGAAATGAGGAGAATCCGTCGTATGGGATTTGTGAAATCCTTACGGCATTTTGGACCCATCGGGCTCCGGCTCCGATGGGTCTTTTTCTATTTCCGGCGCAGTCCAGGCATCACGCGCTCCGCGTTCTGGTAGTAAAACTTCTCCAGCACTTCGCGGGGCAGGTTCAGGCTATCCACCTCTTTGTTCTTGATGGTGACCGGACCCGTTCCCGAAAAGTATTGCCAGTCCATGCGATAGTGCGCTTCGGCGCTGGCGGTAACTTTGGCGGCTTCTTCCGCGTTTTCCGGCGGCGACACGCCGATGTCCGATCCGTAGATGACCCGGTCCTGGTACTTGATGAAAAACGCACGAACGGCTTCCGGGGCCTGGCGGCTCAAATCGCCGGTGCGCGCGGCTGAATCCACGTAGAAGTTGGGGTACTTATCCAGATAGTCGCCGAGCACGTTGACGTCATGCTCCAGGCTGCCCAGGTGCGCACCAATCATGATGAGATCCGGGTGCTTCTCCAGCACGCGGCTCCGCGCGGCAATCACGTCTTCATGGGCCGGAATACCTTCCTGCTTGTAGAAATGCCATTTGGGGCTCTTGGAATAGTAACTGTAATGGACGTTCTCCGGATCGAGGGGCAGCCACGCGGCGAGGGGCTCCGCGAAGTGGGTGATCATGGGCCGACCCTTTTCCGCCATGTGGGCGTAGATTGCATCGAAGAGGGCATCGTCCGGCATGAGAAAGGCGCCGTCTGGGCGCTTCAGGTCGAGGCCGACCTCTTTGAAGATCTTCACGGTCACCGCACCATCGTCAAACGCCTGATCCAGGGATTCATTGACTGCATCGGCATAGCCCAGCTCGTCGCGCCGGGTCAGATCGAAGGTGGGGCACAGGCGATAGACCTTCGGATACGCCGCGCTCAGTGCCCTGGCTATCCCCCACCGCTCCGCCATCACCTCCGGCTTGCTGCCGCCGCCGCAGATGTTCACGACGCGAAAACCGGTGCGCTCCAGCATGGCGGCAAACTCGGGAATGTCGGCAGAGATGTGGACGTGCACGTCTATCTTCGGCATGGATTCGAATCCAGGGGCGGGCTCGCCGGGCCACGCGAAGGATGACACGACCAGGCCGCAGAGGGTAAGAATTGCGCGGACGCGGCGCGAAAATCTCTCATGCATCGTTGGCTCCTTGAAGGTTCTCGGCAATAAGTTCGCGATGCGGGGCTCCTCGTGAATGCACTTGGTCGACTTCCCTCGCGACAGGACAGCCCCGCCGGTCGCCGTTGCTCTTGCTTGTTCTGGTTAAGTTATTTGACCAGCAGCGTTTCTTGCGATTCAAATACACGGGGCGACGCTGTCCCTATGAGGCGCTCCGCATTCTTGTGATAGAACTTTTCCAGTACTTCGCGGGGCAAGTTCAGGCATTCCACTTCTTTGCTCTTCACCTCGACGGTGCCCGTGCCCGAGAAGTACGTCCAGTCGCGCCGGTAGTGTCCTTCGGCGTTCCCGGCTATCTTCGCCATCTCTTCCGCAGTGTAGGCTCCGGATTCAGGTAGGTCCACGCCGATGTCTGACCCATAGAGCACCCGGTCCTGGTATTGGATAAAGAAGGCCCTGACTTCGTCCGCGGGTTGGCGGCTCAGGTCGGCGGAGCGCGCGGCAATATCCACGTGGAAGTTGGGGTATTTGTCCAGGTAGGCGCCGAGCACCTTCACGTCGTGCTCAAGGCTTCCCAGGTGCGCGCCGATCATCACCAGTTCGGGGTGCTTATCCAGGACGCGACTCCGCGCCGCGATCACCGCCTCGTGCGCGGGGATGTTCTTCTGCGTATAGAAGTGCCACTCCGGATGGCGAGAATAGTAGTTGTAGTGTACGCTCGCTTCGTCCAGGGGCAGCCAGGCCGCGAGGGGCTCCGCAAAGTGGGACAGCATCGGCTTGCCGGATTTGGCCATGTGCTCGTAGATGGGATCGAAAATGGGATCGTCCGGCATGAGCCAGGCGCCGTCGGGTGTCTTGAGCTCCAGCCCGACCTCTTTGTAGATCTTCACCATCACCGCGCCCTGAGCGAAGGCATCGTCGAGATACTGGATGATCTCTTCGACGTAGCCGGGCTCGTTGCGCTGGGTGAGATCAAAGGTGGGGCAGAAGAAATACTGGGTCGGGTGGGCCTCGTACAGCCCCTGGACCCAACCTCGCTTTGCCTTCAACAGGACCGGATCGTTGCCGCCGTCGCAGATGTTTATGACGCGCACGTTGCATCGCGCCAGCATCGTGCTGAACTCTGGCAAATCCACGTATACATGGGCGTGGGCGTCGATTTTTGGAATCGCCTCAAAGCCCGGCGCGGGTTCGGCGGCCCCGGAGAGGGCCATGGCCACGAGGCCTATTGCGGCCCCGGCCCGGCAAACTATCCTGCGGAGATTTCCAGTCATTCGTTGCTCCTTTTCCCTGGTTGAGCGGGACGGGTGAATGATCGATCGAAACACTTAGGACGCCACGTTGAAGCGAAAGCCCTCCGCGCCGTGCCCGCAGGGAGCAGCCCTCGTGAGGCGGACTCTACTTGGGCTTCGCCATCATGGATACAAAGGCCATGAAATACCCGTGGTCGAGCTCGTCCCACATCTTTTCCTTCATGAACTGGAGGGCGAAAAACGTGTCCATGGCGTCTTTGTAGGAACGCTTGGTCGTGAGCGCGTCGAAAATGTCGGCGATAGTGGAGATGCGCGCCCAGGGCGAGATCTGGTCGCTCGACAGACCGTCCGGATAGCCCCTGCCGTTCAGTTTTTCGTGGTGGTGTCGCGTCACATCGAGTGCGATGGCGCTGGTTTCGCCCTGGGCCTTCAGGATTTCGTAGCCGTGAACCGGATGCATGCGCATCTGCTCCCACTGCTCTTCGGTCAGCTTGCCGCGGGAATTGGTGATGTCCGAGTCGATCTTCCGCTTTCCAATATCGTGCAACAGTGCGCCGTGGCCGAATTCATTGACCTCCGGGCCCTTGAAGCCGAGACGGTTCGCGAGGGAGACGCTGTACACAAACACATTCACACTGTGGGTGTAGGTGTAATAGTCGTAGGACGTCAGTTGCATCAGCTCGTGGAGCGATGTGCTCTCCTTGAACAGGAAGCCCACCATGCTGCCCACCATGTTCCGGCTCTGCTGCACCATCTCGCCCATGTCGGGCTTTTGCAGGATTTCCTGAACAAGCCCCTGGGCGGATTCGTAGAGCAGCGTGGCCCGCTCGTTCACGGTATGGGACGTATCCGAAAGATACTCCGGCAGAATCTTCTCCGTATAACTCAACCAGGCCTGGCGGTCGCTTCGCTGCACGAGCAACTCTTCCACCTGATTCTCCCGCAGGCGACGCCGAATCTCCTCGGTAAAGGGCAGGGTAGGGTCGCGGTACAACACAGGCGCACGACCGGGCTGGGGCTGAAGATACAGGCTGAAGCCTGTGGCCAGGTCGTTTTGAAGGGCATCGAGCCGTATGGGAAAGTAGCCAATCGGATTGCTTCGTGTGGAATTGCTAGGAAGATTCAAGTTCCCCGGTCCTCTCTTCATCCTGAGGCGCTGCACCATCGTCAACAGCCTCGGGCGTCCCGCCAAACACGAGCATCATGATTCCTTCAGAAATTGCGTCGGCCGCCACGGGGCGCGCAAGCGTGCGCGCCGCGACACCCATCCGGGCCAGCGCCTCCACATCGTCCAGCATTTCCGTGACCGCCTCGAACAGGACGTCGCCGGTACACTCGGAATCGACGATAACGCGACCGGCCCCGGCCTCTTCAAAGGCGGCGGCGTTTTGCGCCTGATGGTTGTCGGTCGCCAGGGGATAAGGCACGAGAATGCAGGGTTTCCCCAGCACCGCAAGCTCCGCCGTGGTTGACGCGCCAGAGCGGCCCACGACGAGATCGGCGGCGGCGCAGGCCGACACCATATCGTCCAGAAAGGCATGGAGCCGGAGGCCATCCTTGTAACGGTCCGTCCGCTTACGCAGGCCTTCAATGTCGCCATGGCCCGAAGCCCAGATCAATTGAATACCTCGCGACATCCAATCGTCCAGTCGCGCTTCAACGGCCTCATTTATCTGGCGAGCGCCCTGACTACCGCCACAAACAAGTACCACCGGGTGCGCGGGGTCGAGCTGGAAGGTGGCGCAGGCCTCCTCCCGCGAGGGCGGCATGACAAATTCAGGACGGACCGGGTTCCCCACGAAGGCCGCCCGATCGGCGGGAAAATCCCCTTTCGTGTCGGGAAAGCTGAGGTAGATCCGCGAGGCGCGGGCGGCCAGCATCTGGTTGGCCATGCCCAGGCGACGGTTTTGCTCGTGGATCACGGTGGGAATGCCCAAACGTTGCGCGGCCATCATCAAGGGCAGGGACACGTAGCCCCCGACGCCGAAGACCACCTGAGGCTTAAAGGAGCGGAGGAGAAGCACGGCCCGAAGCAGGCTCAGCGCCAGCCGAAAACCCACCCAGATCTGGCGGATTCCGCGCTTGCGCGGCCATCCA
Organism: Candidatus Hydrogenedentales bacterium; assembly: GCA_942492815.1. Lineage (GTDB taxonomy): Bacteria > Hydrogenedentota > Hydrogenedentia > Hydrogenedentales > JAEUWI01 > JAEUWI01. Next base: position 4,177,548 of record OW818658.1, read on the forward strand.
GAAATCGGCAGCGACCGGAAGGGAATGGCCCTCTGGCGGCAGATGCGCTCTTCGATCTTACCTTTGCAGCCCACCCACTGGGTGCGCAACTGGGGATCGCGGCGGCTCAGTTCTTCAAAAACGGCGATGGCGGGAGAGGTATGTCCCCCGGTCCCTCCGCCGGTGATCATAATACGCATAAGGAAACCCTTGATTGGCAGATAAGGCAATCAGAATACGGGATAAGCGCGGAGAATACAATCCCGACACCGGATTTCCACTTCAGTGGGTGTGGTTGCGTTTTCCGTGGGCGATCTGCTCGATGCCTTGCATCCCGATATTACTGAGAATGCCCGCCAGTCCCAGGAAGACGATCAGGGCCGTGCCGCCGTAGCTGATGAAGGGCAGGGGAAGGCCCTTGGTGGGCAGGAGGCCGGTCGTCACCCCCATGATGATGGCGGCCTGAAGGGAAATCAGGCTCACGATTCCGGTGGCCAGCAGCGCACCGAACATGTCCTGGGCGTTGATAATAATGCGGTAACCGGCGTAGAGCAGGCCCGCGAAGAGCCCCAGGACGGTCAGGGTTCCAACCAGCCCGAACTCCTCACCGATGAGCGAATAGACGAAGTCGGTGTGGGAGGCAAAAAGGTAGCCCAGCTTTTGCTCGCTGGCTCCAGCCCCCTTTCCCCAGAGGCCCCCCTGGGCGAAGGCGGAGTAGGACTGGATAAGATTAAAGCCGGAATCCAGGGGATCGTGCCACGGATCGCGAAAGGCGAGAAGGCGCTCGACGCGGTGCGGGCTGGTTACGATCAGGGCAACCACGCCCGCTGCCAGGGGCACGCAACTGGCCGCCAGATAATGATAGGAGACACCCGCCACCGCCATCATGATGAAAGCCACGCCCATCATGAGCACCGGGACGCCCAGATCGCGCTCGGCCAGTACGAGTCCGGCGAAGAGCACGGCAATGAATGCGGGGGGCAGGAAGCCCGAAAAGAACTTGCGCAGGTTTTCCCGGTTGTCGGTCAGCTTCACGGCGAGCAGAAGGATCATGGCGAATTTACCAAGCTCCGAGGGCTGGAGTTGAAAGCCCGCCACGCGGATCCAGCGCTGTGCACCGTTCACGGTATCGCCCACAAGCAGCACGATCACCAGAAGGGCCAGGGTCCCCAGCACGACGCCCCGGAAGATCAGGCCGTCTTTCAGCCGGTGGTAGTCAAAGCGCGCGGCCACCAGCATCACCACGAAGCCGATCGTCAGGGCATAGACCTGGGTGCGCAGTTCACCGGCGCTCTCGTCGAAGCCCCGGGCGCTGAACACCATGAGGCAACCCGCCAGAGTCAGGGCCAGCACCAGGGTAATCACGGTGGTCGTTTCCCGTTTCATCGCAGAGGCTCCTTGTTGGAGAGGTCGGCAACCAATTTCTTGAAATGGGAGCCTCGCTCTTCAAAATTCGTGTATTGATCAAAACTCGCACAGCCGGGGGACAACAGCACGATGCCGCCCGCCGGCGTTTCCGCCACGGCCACCGCCAGCGCTTCCGCCATGTCATGTACCACCGTCAACGACACCGAGGCGCCAAAGGCCTCGGCGAGGAGCGGTGCTTCCGCGCCCATGGCGACGAATCGAGCCACCTTCTCCCGCACGAGCGGTACAAGGCTGTCATAGCTGCTGCCCTTGCCCTCGCCACCCGCGATGAGCGTCACAGGCCGGTCAAAACTCTCCAGCGCCACCCGGAGGCTGTCGATATTGGTCGACTTCGAGTCATTGTAGAAGGCCACGCCGTCCCGCTCGCCCGACCATTCCAGTCGGTGCTCCACGGCCTTGAAGGTCTCCAGCGCTGCCAGACAGGGGGCGGGATCGAGGTCTGCACCGTAGAGAACGCCCAGGGCCGCCAGGGCATTGGCCAGGTTGTGCCGGCCCGGTACGGGACAAGAAAAGGGCAATCCATTGCCCTCAACGCGGATGCTGGCGCCGTCCCAGAGGAGTTCGCATTCAGATTCGCGATCGAGACTGAAGTGGAGTCGCCGGACTCCGGGGGGCGTCACCATCGTGCGTACCATGGGGTCGTCGCCGTTCAACACGGCGGTCTCGTGGGCCGTGGACTGGTTCGCGAAGAGCCGCGCCTTGGTATCGGCGTAGTTCTCCATCGTCCCATGGCGGCCCAGATGATCGGGCGTGACATTGAGCACGGCGCCGCTGCGCGGGCGAAAGGAATCTGCCGTCTCAAGCTGGTAGCTGCTCACCTCGAGCACGAAATAGTCCGGCCGGGGATTCTTAGCCACGGCGCTGGAGAAGGACGTGTGGTTATTGCCCGCGAGCACGGCGTCGTGGCCCAGGGCACATAAGGCGTGGCGGATCATCTCGGTCACCGTGGTCTTGCCGTTGGTGCCAGTCACCGCGAGGATGGGCGCGTCCGCAAAGCGGCTCGCGAGCTCCAGCTCGCCCATCACGGGGATACCTCGCTGGCGCGCGGCGTCCAGCGGCGCGATTGAGGGCGGCACTCCCGGACTCAGCACAATGAGATCGGCATTCAACCAGGCGCGGTTGCTGTGGCCGCCCGATTCATGGGGAACACCGAGGCGATCAAGCTCCGCCTGCCATGGAGCGAGGCGCGGGCCCGATCCGCTGTCCGTCACGAAGGGCAGTGCGCCCTGCTGCAGAAGCAGGGCCGCGGCACCGGCGGCGGAACGCCCCATCCCGACTATCGTTACGTTGATCCCGTCCCAATCCATTCCCATCACCTCACCGCAACTTCAGCGTTGCAAAACTCATCAGCGAGAACAGAAAGGCGATGATCCAGAATCGCACCGTCACCTTGGTTTCCGTCCAGCCGAGCAATTCGAAATGGTGATGGAGCGGGGCCATTCGGAAGACGCGCTTGCCGGTCATCTTGAAAGAGGCCACCTGAATTACCACGCTGCCCGCTTCCATCACGAAGAGTCCCGCCACGATGGGCAGCAGCAATTCCTGTTTGGTGAGGATGGCCATGGTGGCGATCGCGCCGCCGAGGGCGAGGGAACCCGTGTCGCCCATGAAGACCTCGGCCGGATGGGCGTTGAACCACAGGAAGCCAAGCCCCGTTCCCAGGAGCGCGGCGCCGAAAACGAACAGCTCGCTCGCTTCGGGAATATGAGTCAGGTAGAGGTAATAGGACCAGTCGGCCCGGCTCACCACGTAGGCAATGGCCGCGAAGGTGAAGATCGATACCACCGAAGTTCCCGCCGCGAGACCATCGAGGCCGTCGGTAAGATTCACCGCATTGGAAACACTGACGATGATGAAGATAACGAAGAGAATATAGAGCGGCCCCAGGGGAATAAGGACATCCTTAAAGCCTGGCACGCCCACGCGCGTGTGCATGTTGGAAATGCTCTTTGCGATGACCCCGGGCATCGACGCTTCGAGTACCAGGCGGTTGTGGCGCACCTTGTCCACGTCATCGAGATCGTCAAAGGGCGTTTCGAGGAGGCGCTTCTTCTCGGTGTCCATGGCCGCCTCGGGAACCGGAAAGCTGTCCGCCCAGTGGCCTTGATTCAGGGCCGCGTTCATCGACACCAGCACGGGAATACGATAGTCGACCGGCAGAAATTCCACGCTCTCGGAGAGCTTGAGCACCGACTGAAGTTCGTGGTCCAGACTGGACCAGATGCGGCCACCGGGCGAATCGGCGGGCTGGTTTTCCGCAGCGACGAGGGTCTTGGTCAGCAGATTCCAATCTTCAATATCGCGGGGCCCGACCCACATGTCGCCGAGGGTAATGGGATTGAAATAGAGGTAGAGCCCCAGGAGTCCGCCCGTAAGTATCTGGCCGAAAAACTTGGCGCGGGCGCTGAGTCCGTCATTGTGCTTGCGCTTGAGCTTGATGAAGTCATCGAGAAACCCTACGGCGCCGAGCAGCACCAGTACGCCGACGGCCACCCACAGCAGGCGGTTGGTGAGAGTACTCCAGAGCAACAGGGAAAGCACCGTGGAGAGGATAATGATCACCCCACCCATGGTGGGCGTGCCCGCCTTGCCCTTGTGTAGAGCATGGAGATCGGCCACGTGGTCCTTCTTGATAATTTGGCCCACCTTCAGCGCGCGCAGCAGGGCGATCAGCCGCGGTCCGACCAGGAGGCAGAAGAGGAAGCCTGTGATGGCGGCACCGCCCGCGCGGACCGTGTGATAACGGAACACGTCGAGCTCGCTCATGTAGGGGATAAGGGCCTGGGTGAGATGGTACAGCATAAACTAGGGGGCTACTCCTCGCCAACCGGCGGGAAACGCCGCTCCAGTAGTTCCGCAACGCGCTCCATGCGCATACCTCGGGAGCCTTTGAGAAGTATGGAATCGCCTGGAGAGGCTGAGAGAACGAGGGCATCGGCGATGGCTTCGTGGGAATCGAACGCTTCTGACCGGGCAATTCCGGCATCGCGCGCGCCTGCTATGATATCACAAGCGTGCTCACCGTAGGCAAATACGGCGTCCACGCCGCGCTCCCCCGCTTGCGTTCCGACACTCCGGTGGAGGACCGCGGAATCGCCGCCAAGCTCCAGCATTTCGCCCAAAACCGCGATGCGTTTCCCTTTGACGGAGCGGGCGGCTAGGGCCTCCAATGCCGCGCCCATGCTGGCGGGATTGGCGTTGTACGTGTCGTCGAGTAACTCGAAAGGACCGAGCACACGAACCTTGAAGCGGGCGGCAGTGCCGCATGCGGCGCGCAGGGGGCCTTCAAACTCGGTGAGACCATGGCGCAGGCCCACCGCCACCGCCAGCAACACGTTCGTGGCGTGCGCGGGCACCAGGAGGGGCAGGCGGATCATGCCGATGGGGTCGATCTCGAGCACCATTTCGCCGGACGCGTCGAAGGACTGGCACTTGAGCACCACATCTCCCTCACGACCGAAGCGCACGATGTCGCCTCGGAAGTTTTCACCCATGGCACGACACCAGGGGTTGTCCATGTTCTTGTAGAAGCAGCCATCGGCATCCAGGCCGTCGACGATCTCGCTCTTGGCCCGCGCGACGTCTTCAATGCTGCCGAATCCTTCCAGATGGCCCGGCGCGACGATAGTCACCGCCGTCTCGGTGGGGCGCGCGATGGAACAGAGCTGATCGATCTCGCCCACGTGGTTCGCGCCCATCTCAATTACCGCAAAGGAGGTGTCGCGGTCAATGCGCAGCAGGGACAGGGGGCAGCCAATGTCGTTGTTCAGATTGCCCTTGGTCTTCACCACGGTGTAGCGGCTTTCCAGCAGCGCAGCCGTGAGGTCCTTCGTCGTGGTTTTGCCGCAGGAGCCGGTCACGGCAAAAATTGGAATATCGTGGCTCATACGGTGGCGCGTGGCCCATTGCTGGAGGGCGGCGAGGGGATTGGACACCACGAGGCAGGGGCCTTCGGGGTGAGGACGCTTGCAAATCGCGGCGGCGGCCCCCTGAGCGAAGGCCGTGACCACAAAATCATCCGCGTCGAAATTCGGCCCCTCCAGCGCGACAAACATATCGCCGGGATTTATGGTGCGCGTATCGGTGGAGACGCCGGTCACGGCCACGCCACCGCGGGCACCCGCATCGCAATTTAGCCAATCCGCGAGCTCGTTGAGGGTGTAGCGCCAGCCCATCAGCTCCGCGCCCCGAGCGCCGAGGCGGCGACTTCCCGATCATCAAAGTGGATCGTCTTGTCCGCCAGGATCTGATAGTCCTCGTGGCCTTTGCCCGCGATCATGACGAGATCGCCTTTCTTCGCCAACGCAATCGCGTGGCGGATTGCTTCCTCGCGACTTTCGATGACCACGTAATCCTCTTCCTTACTTTTTCCAGCGCGCTGCAGGCCCACCTCCACGTCCAGCAGGATCCGGTGGGGATCCTCGCTCCGGGGGTTGTCCGAGGTCAGCACGCAATAGTCGCTCAATGTTCCCGCCGTCTTCCCCATCTTCGGGCGCTTGCCCCGGTCGCGATCACCACCGCAACCGAAGACGGTGATAATCTTGCCCTGGCACAAGGCGCGAGCAGCTTCAAGCACATTCTTGAGTCCATCTTCGGTGTGGGCGTAGTCCACGATAACAAAGAAGTCCTGCCCGCAATCCACGGCGTCAAAACGCCCCGGCACGCGCGCAACCTTTTCCAGGCCGGTGGCAATAGCGTCCAGACCCAGATGCAGGCCGTAGCCGATGGACGCGGCGCAAAGCGCGTTTTGCACATTGTGCAGGCCCAGCAGATTGATGGAAACCTCCCGGCTTGCCTCCGGGGTGGATAGCGTAAAGCGGGTCTTCCCCATGCCGAGGTGGATGTCTTTGGCCTGGATCGTTCCGCCTTCGCCGAAGGTGATGGTGCGGACGGCGGAGGCCGCCTGAAAATGAGAGGCCGCGGGGTCAGCGTTGTTGATCACGGCGTAGGCCTCATCGCCCGAGAGCCGTTGAAACAATTTGAGCTTCGCGTCGCGGTAGGCCTCCATGTTCCCATGGTAGTCGAGGTGATCCTGCGTCAGATTGGTGAAGGCCGCGCCGCGAAAGTGAATTCCCGCGACGCGCTCCTGGTCCAGCGCATGGGAACTGACTTCCATCACCACATGGCTGTCGCCCGCATCGACGGATTGCTTGAAGAGCCGGGCCAGCTCGTGGCCGAAGGGTGTGGTGTGATCCGCGTGGTGCATAGTGCCCCCGATTTCGTAGCCGAGGGTACCGTAATTGCTCGTGGGGCGACCGACGTGTTGCAGGATGGACTGGGCAAGCAGTGCTGTGCTGGACTTGCCGTTCGTTCCCGTAATGCCGATAACCGCCACGTGGGTCGTGGGATCGCCCGCGATTTTGTGGGCAATCAGGGCTGCGGCGCGGCGTGGATTTTCCGCATAGAGATAGGGCAGATTTTCGAGGGAAGCCAGGTCCGCGCGGTTTCCCAGAATCGCCACGGCGCCCGACGCGGCGGCACTGATCGCAAAAACATGGCCGTCCACCTTGTCGCCCGACACCGCCACAAACAGATCGCCGGGTATCACCTTGCGAGAGTCTTCCGCGATACCCAGCGCGACAAAATCCGGGACCCTGCCCGAAGGCAGCCCCAGGAGCTCGCATAGGTCATGACTGGTCATTCACTTTTTCCGATTCTTTCGATGCTTCGCCCGATTCTTCCATCTCGGCAACTTCCAGCGGGCCTCGGGCAAAATCGACGACGCACAAGGTACCTGGGCTCGCGGGGGTGCCCGGCGCGGGGCTCTGCGAAACAACACGGCCAGCGCCGCGCGGATCCCACGGCAGGCCGAGGTTCCTCAGCTTCTCGTAGACCTGGCGCTTCGTCATTCCCGTAAGGTCGGGCAGCACGGGATCTCCAGCCTGTACATCCCCCGTTGGCGCGGTTAGTTCCAGCCCGTCCAGGCTTTCCATTTGATCTTCCATCGCCAGCATGAGGGATTCGATTTCCTCTTCGCTCAGGCGTTCGACCACGGTGTCACCGTCGACGGGCAGAACCTCCTCCGCAGTGACGGCCTCTTCGGGCAGGGGTACGGGCATGGCTTTGGCCACTTTAACCTCTTCCCCGCCCTCGGGCGGATGGTCGGCCGGCACATTCAAGCGAACCAGAGCGTCGCGCACCACGTCCTTGAAGACGGGGCCACAAACATAACCGCCATAGCGAAAATTACGGGCGATCATGGGCTCTTTGATGACAATCACGCAGACGAGCCTGGGATTGTTGACCGGGGCGAGGCCGGCGAACACCGTGGTGTAGCGGTCCTTGTCATACCCTTTTCCAGTGGCGCTGGCCATCTGAGCCGTGCCGGTCTTGCCGCCCACATCGTACTCTTCGATGGCGGCGTCGTCGCCGGTGCCGGTCTGCACGGCGAAGCCCAGGAGTTCGCGCATGGTCTTCGCCGTCTCTTCAGAAATGACGCGCTTGCGGGTGTCCTGCTGGTGCTTGTAGGTCTCCGTACCGTCCTTGGCAACGGCGCGATCGACAAAGTAGGGCTCCACCAGAAATCCGCCGTTGGCGATAACGGAAAAGGCCCGTGCGAGCTGCGGCATCGTCACCGCGATTTCCTGGCCCATGGGAAGGGAGCCCATGGAAAGTCCGTTCCACTGCTTGCGCGGGCGGAAGATCCCTCGGCTTTCGGCGCCCGACGGAAAATCCCGGCTGGTGCGATCACCGAATCCGAAGGACCGGATCCACTGCTCGAAACGCTCCGGGCCAACCATCTTGGCCACCTTGATAATGGCCACATTGCTGGATTCGGCGAAGCAGTGCTCGAAGGGCTCCACGCCGAGCGCGTGGTGGTCTTTGATGTAGTGACCGTAAGGGTTAAAGCCGCCATTCTCACAGTTGATCATCGTCTGGCGCGTAATAAGACCCTCTTCGAGGGCTGCCGCCGCCGCGACGATCTTAAAGGAGGATCCCGGCTCGAACACGTCCACGATAGCGATGTTCTTGCGCTGCTCGTCGGTGTAGGATTCATAGAAGTTCGGATCGTAGGCCGGGCGCGTGGCCATGGCGAGGATCGCGCCCGTGTGGGGATCCATGAGGATGCCCATGCCCTTCGTAGCCTTGCAGTCAATCAGCCGCTGGTCGATGACCTCTTCCAGGTGGTGCTGGATATTCACGTCCAGCGTGAGCTGGAGCGCTTCACCCGCCTTCGCGGGGGTGTACTCCAGCACCCGCGATTCCAAAAGGCGCCGAGCCGTGTCGGTGCGGGCGCGATAGACCCCCTGCTCGCTGCTGAGGTGCTTGTCGTAGCTCAACTCAACGCCTTCGGAGGCCTCGTCGTTGCGGTTCACGAAACCGAGCAGTTGGGCCGCCGCCGTCCGCTGCGGGTAGTGGCGCAGGGACTCATAGCGCACATGGAGCACCTTCTCCCACTCCACCAGCAGGTCGGCCAACGCCGCCTCTTCCGCAGGTTCGGTCACCCAGCGCTTTACCCATTTGAATTTGTAGAGTTTTCCGTCGGGGGTGCGTTCGGTGAGGCGCTTGGTGAGTTCGCTGACCTCCAACCCGAGCTGCGGCGCGACCGCGGCGGCGAAAGATGCGGGGTCTTCGAGGGTAGTGGCGTCTACCCAGAGCGACGGGACGCTGCGGTTCGTGGCGAGGCGGATGGCATTGCGGTCGTAAATATCGCCCCGGGGCTCCCGAAGCGTGACTTCGCCGATATGCTTGGCCTCTTCCACGTTCAGGGCCTTGTTGGGGATGAGGTGGACGAAGTGGAGGCGCAGGGCAATAACGGCAAAGACGGCCAGGAAGGCCGTCATCATGAGGCGCGCGCTGCGCTGCTGCGGGGGGCTCAGCCGCTCACCGTACGGCGACAGCTCTTCTTTTTTCGCGCCTGATCTCGATCTGAACATCACCTTGCTCCCAACCTCGGGCGCGATACGCGGCCCGGATCATTCTCATTCCATCGTGCGGCCGGGCCGGGTCCTCCTTCCGATCACCGGAGGGGACCGGAGTGCGGCGGCCGGACTTAAAGCGACTCCAGGGATTCCATGGCCGATTCGAGATCGACTATATCTTCGGGCAGAGGCGCGTCGGGCAGTTCCAGCAGGACGTTGGTGACCACGGTGTCCGGCGCGGCTGTTGCCACAGGTGCCTCCGGCACCACGGGCTCGGACACTGGAGTCAGCTCCACCGCGGGCGTTTCTGCGACGGAAACTTCCGATAGGGTCGCTGACGCAGGGGCCGGCGGCACGGGAATGGCGCTATCCATGCGGGGTGCCGGTGTTGACTGATCCGTGAGAGACACGGTCTCGACGGGATCGGTCTGTTTACCGTCATCCAGTTGGGCGACGGCGAAGTTCTCGTCCTCCGGCACCACAAGGGGAACCGAGGGATCGTAGTAGACCATTTCACGCTGGCCGGGGCTGGGCTGGACAAAGGCCAACTGCTCCGCCTGTTCAGCGAGCATGGCGGGATCTTCGTGGATGGTCTCGGCCACGCCCGTGTGGTTCAGGCGGTCCGCCCATTCACGGGCTTCACTGTCGAGCTCGCGCAGCACGTAGTCGGCGCGCAGGATCTGGATATTCAGCCAGGTATGGAAAAACAGAATCGAGAAGGGGATCGCCACCACCGGCACCCACTTGACCCAACCCCGCAACACCCGGCGCTGTTTCTTCATGGTCGATCGTTTCATGATTCCTCTTTCCGCGGCCCTCAGCGCCGCTCCCCGGCTCGAAGCCGGGCACTTTTTGCGCGCGGATTGCGCGCACACTCCCCCGCGCCCGCTTCCACGGGTCCCGGGGTCAATACTTTCAATCGGGCCGCTTCCGTGGCCTTCACGCGTCCATCCGGATGGAGCGTATGGCGCTTGCGGGAGGCGTCCCGCATCACCTGCTTCACAATCCGGTCTTCACCCGAGTGAAAGGCGATCACCACCAGCCGTCCGCCCGGATTCAAACAATTTATTGCGGCATCCACCCCTTGGCGCAGTCCGGAAAGCTCGTCGTTCACGGCAATCCGGATCGCCTGAAAGACGGTCCGAACCTCGTCGGGCATTTCCGAAAGAAAGGGGAGCGCCGCCTTCACCGCCGCCACAAGGTCATGGGTCGTTTCAAGTCGGCCAACCTGGGCGGCCTCCTTGATCGCCGTCGCAATGCGGCCCGAGGGGCCCACATCGCCATACTCGCGGAGCATACTTTCGACTTCCTCGCGGGAACAGCGCCGGAGCATTTCCGCAGCGGATTCGCCCGCCTCCGGGTTCATCCGCATGTCGAGAGGGCCGTTTTCCTGAAAGGAGAAGCCTCGTTCCGCCGTGTCGATCTGCATGCTGGAGCAGCCCGCGTCAATGAGCACGCCGTCCACACCCGCAATCCCCGCCTCCGCCAGCACAGCGGCCAGATCGGCGTAGTTCGCGTGGTGTACCGTGGCACAGGAGAATTCGCGAAGCCGTTCGCTCGCCAACACCACCGCCGAGGGATCGCGATCCAGCGCCAGAAGCCGACCGCCGGAAAGGCGTGCCGCAATCAGCGAGGAGTGTCCGCCGGCACCCGCCGTTCCGTCCACGTACACACCTTCGGGACGAATCGACAACCAGTGCAGGGCCTCATCGGCCATGACGGGGATATGAAGCACCAGGCCATCCTCTCGGGATTACAACGCCACATCCGTGTGGAATACGCTCCTCCCTGGAAAAGCGTTGCGAAAAGCCGGAATCAGGCCGCTTCCGCGTAGGACTGAACCGCCTGGGCCTCGGTCGCGAAGGTCTCGAACACATTCGTGATTCCGACCATGCGGAAAAGACGCTCCGTGTAGAGGTTCACACCCGTCAGCTTCAGATCGCCCTTCACCGCGCGCAACTGGCGCAGGCGCTCCACGAGCACACCAACGCCCATGTAGCTGACGAACTTCACCTGGGAAAGATTCACCACCACGTGGCAACGCTGGGCCTGGATGCATTCCATCAGGCTCAGGCGCAGCACGTTCATGCCGTCCTCATCGATATCGCCATCGAGGCGCAATACCGTGACCAGACCGTTCTCAAATTTATCAATGGTCAACATCCCGCTCCGCTCCTTCTGTTTTTCCGTTCCCGGACTTCGCCGCGGCGAACAATTCCGCAGCCATTTGCTTATAACTCGCCATCTGCTGCTGCTGGAAGGCACACCAACCTTCTTTACTCCAGAGCTCCAGGTGGTCTTCTACGCCGAGTAAAACGCTGTCCTTTTGCAGACCCGCGTATTCCCGCAGGAGAGCCGGCACCGCAAGACGCCCAGCCCGATCCAGCTTCACCTTCGCGGCACTGCCCAGGAACATCCGCCGGAAATCGAGCATCCGGGGGTCGAGGGGGCTATGGCCGCTTCCAAGATCCTTCAACTTCTCCCACTGCTCCTTGTGGAACAGGAAGATGGCACCGTCAAAGCCGCGGGTCATAAACCACGTATCGTGATCATGGACTTCCATCACCTGACGAAACTGCTGGGGCACGGTAATCCGTCCCTTGTCGTCGATGGCTGTCTGTGATTCACCGTAATACACGTTTAGTCTTTCCCACGATTTAACCCTTACCACCCACAATTTACCACTATAGACCCACCAAGTCAACACAAAAACACAATGGAACCTGCAAAAATGGGCCGAAGTGTTAGGTGTTTACCACCGACCCACTACATATAGTGGGTCCCGTGTCAAACACCACAAGAGCGGAGGGGGTGTCTTGTGTGGGGGCCGGTGGGTGGCTGGGGAGATGCTGGGGGCTGAGGGGGCGCGGTGGGGAAGAATGGGTCTTATAAGTCGTATGGGTCTTATGAATGGGCTCGCCAGACCCATAAGACCCATCGCCCCAACAAGGGGCGCCATGCAACTTTAATCACCCAATGGGTATCATGCTAAGTATCGTGCTGTCGTCCACCACCCCCAATGCCAAGGAGTACCCATGCGCCTCGCCCTTTTCCTGGCCTGCCTCGTCGCGACGCTGTCGCCCAAAGCCTTTCCCGATCCCATCCCCGTGGGGAACCAGAAACAGCTTTTTTTTGATGACCGCTTCATCGAATCGTCGGAAAACACCTACCGGCGCATGAACCAGGGCCAGAAAATCGGCCCGCTGCTGGATCAGAACGGAAATCGCATCAATGGGCACGTGAACCAGGTCATCGAAGACGGCGGCAAGATCCGCCTCTACGTCGGTGCGGATTCTCTAACCATCTACGAGAGCGACGACGGCCTCCATTTCACCCACACGGGCAAGACCATCGGCCGGGGCATCTTCCCCACGCTGCTGCTGGACACCCACGAGCCCGACCCGGCCAAACGCTACAAGTTGTTTTATCTGACCTACAACACGCCCTTTGATACCGCGGTCCACGGGGTGCGCGCGGACTACTCTGCGGATGGCGTGAACTTCACAGAAGCCGGACAAGTGCTTCCTTACTATTGCGACAACCCCCCGATTGTTCTGTGGGACGAGCGCATCGGCTCCTACGTTATCTACACGCGCGTACTCGAACGTGACGCGGAAAACGAACGGCGCATCACGCGGATGGTGACCGACGATCCCTTGAAGCCCTGGCCCTACACGAAGACCGACAAGGACGACTGGCTTCTCACGCCCGCGAATTCGCCCACCATTCTTGAGACCGATGCCGAAGACGACCCCTATTCGGACTTCTACTACAACTCCGCGACGATCTATCCCTGGGCGCAGGATACCTATCTCATGGCCCTCGCCCCCTTCCGCCACTTCATGCCCAATCGCCAGCCCTTCCTGCGCCCCAAAGCGCCGGGCCAGTGGGAGGACTTCGGCGTGCTGGAGATCCAACTTGCGGTGAGCCGCGATGGCATCAAGTGGGAGCGCCCCTCCCGCGAACCCTACTTCCCCACGGGCCTGGGCGATGAATGGGACCGCTGGTACGCCACGATGGCCCAGGGCATCGCGCGACGTGGCAACTACTTGTATCAATACTACACCTCCAGCGGACGCACCCACGACGGGCTGATCATCCGCGCCGAATATGATGCGGTCGATAACCTGGGCGGGATCGGCGCAATCAAGCAGCGCCTGGACGGCTACTACTCCATCGACGCGGATCACAAGGGCGGCTGGCTGGAGACGCCGGTGATCACTTTCAGCGGCAAGAAGCTGCGACTCAACATCGACACCGGGGCCATGGGCACGGCCTTTGTGGAACTGCGGGATGAAAACAATCAACCGATCCCCGGATTCACGCTGGAGGACTGCGAAGAGGTCGGCGGCAACTTTATTGATCAGGCGATCTACTGGAAGGGCAACTCGGATGTGTCATCACTGGCCGGAAAGCCGGTAAAGATGCACATCAAGCTGACGCGCGGGAAATTGTACGCGTTTCAGTTTGCGGAGGAGTGAGGGGGACGTACCGCGGCAAAGGCCCGTCGCTTGATACCGTCATTTAGTACCACCGCAACCGCTCAACTGGGCGAGGCCCACACTGAGGCGGCGGCATGTCCCCGTGGATGCTGGAATCGGGATGCGAACTCAATTCGAGTTCATCTCCCACATCCACGGGGACAGGCACGCGCATTCACGCATAGTTCATTAGTTCGGAATGGCCCATCGAGAGCTACGAGAAATACCCTCGCCGTAGTGGCGGGCGCGAGTCCGTCCCTGCTACAGCGGATTCGCCGCCGCCCACTCGGGGTTCAGGCGGCTCTGCACCTCCCACGCATCCAGGATCACCAGCGCGGCCATAGCCTCGATGACCGGTACGGCACGGGGCACGATGCAGGGATCGTGACGACCGAGGACTTCAATCTCCACGTTGTTGCCATGCTCGTCCGTCGTGGTCTGCTGCTTCGCGATGGAAGCGGTCGGCTTCACCGCCACGCGCAGGATGATCGGCTCGCCGGTGGAAATGCCGCCGAGGAGGCCACCGGAATAGTTGGTCACAAAGTGGCCATCTTTCATGGCGTCGTTGGCCTCGCTGCCGCGCAACTTGCACAGGGCGAAGCCTCCCCCCACTTCCACGCCCTTAATCGCGCCGATGGTCATGATGGCGGTGCAGAGGCGCGCGTCGAGCTTGCCGAAGATGGGATCGCCGAGGCCCACAGGCAGCCCGTGGATCTCCAACTGGATGACACCACCCACCGAATCCTTGTCGCTCCGCGCATCGAGGATCGCCTGCTCCATGGCCTTCGCAGCTTCGGGATCGGCGCAGCGCACGGGGTTCTGCTCGATGGTGTCGTAGTCCACCGTCTTCGCTTCGATACCCGCGACTTCCGTGGCATGGGCGACGATGCGCACGCCCTTTTCCTTGAGCATCTTCAGCGGTACGGCGCCAGCGGCCACGCGGCACGCGGTCTCGCGACCGGACTGTCGGCCACCACCGCGATAGTCACGGAAGCCATATTTCTTGTAGAAGGTGAAGTCGCCGTGGCCGGGACGGAACACATCCTTCACGTTGTCGTAGTTCTTGGAGCGCTGATCCTGATTGTAGATCACCATCGCAATGGGCGCGCCCGTGGTCTTGCCTTCGAAGACGCCGGAGAGAATTTCCACCGCGTCGGGCTCTTTGCGCTGGGTCACCACCTTGCTCTGGCCCGGACGGCGGCGATCAAGTTGCTCCTGGAGGATTTCCTCGCTGAACTCGATACCGGGGCGCATGCCTTCGAGTACCGTACCGATGGCGCGGCCATGGCTCTCGCCAAAGCCGGTCATGCGGATCACGTCGCCATAGGTGCTCGCGGAGGTCTGGCGCACGGCCAGTTCATCGCCGATTAGTTCGGCCAGGCGCTCGGCTTGTTCTTCCGGGCTGCCCTCGGTGGTATCAAACACGATGTCCGCGAAGGGGCGCAGTACTTCGGTGCGGTGGGCCGCCTGTTCCTCAAATTTCACGCGGCCTTCGGGGCCCGTGAGCCACTGGGGCAGCCCCTTCTCCGTGGCGCGCGCCCAGAGCACGTCGGGGGCAGCGGTGAGAAAGACCAGTATGGCATCGCGGCGCAGGGCGCGGCGGGCGTCGGGGTCCATCATCATGCCGCCGCCGGTAATGATAAGTTTGTAGGAGGCTTCCGCAGATTCCAGCGCCACGGCCCGCTCCAGGGCCCGAAAACCAGCCTCACCGGCGGCCTTGAAGATCTCGCGGCACGTCGCAGCCTCGCCCTGGGTTTCCTGGAAGCGCGCTTCAATGCGGCGGTCGGTGTCGATGGCTTCCAGGCCGGTCAATTCGGCGAGGGCGGCACCGAGGGTGCTTTTACCGGCACCTTTGGAGCCCATGAGTACGATATTCATCGGAAATGCTTTCTTTGGATACGCGGCGGGACAAAAGGGGGCCGCTCGATTCGGGAACTGATGATCTTTTCATACTGGGGGCTGCGGGATCCAGTTTTGGGCGGCTTGGGGACGTACCGCCGCAACAGGCACTCCGAAATAGCGGCGAAAACGTCGCTCGCCATCACCCACCCTCCCTCGCGAGATCCACCACAGTGCGGCGGCATGTCCCCGTGGATGCTGGAATCGCGACGTGGATTGGTCCGAGTCCCCCCACCCATCTCAATCATCATGCCTTTGCCTTGCGAAATCATGCTAAAAGGCATAGACGCATATCACTTGATCGATGACGGGTTCTCAGTTTCTTCTATTTGTCTGAAGAACTCCTCAATCATCGGAAACGCTTCCCCCATTTTAAGGCAGCGACAGCGACCATCAAGAAATACGACATTTCCGCCCCTTGGGGGATGTTGGCCTGGGCGTTCGATTAGGACGGGTATGTCTTCAGTTTGAGGACCGTCGAGGTTGAGTAGACGGATTCTCGATGAACTCTCTGGGGCAATCTGCTTTAAATGGCAGTCGAAAAGCTTTCGCGCTTCCTCCATCGTAGCGACGCTGGATCCCAAATATACGAAATCTCGGTCTAGTGCGCTTACTTTTTCCTGCTCGTGAGGAAGAACCGATGGGCAGAGAAGTTTGTGCAAATTTTTCCTCTCCGAATCCTCCAGCCATTCGTCGCTGAAAGTGAAATTTCCAATGCCGCGTTCCAACCGAGGAAGATATTGTTCATGTTTCTCCGCCACCATCGGCAGATTCCAATACGCGACGGTTAACATTCCCTGGCAGCTCGTCCGGCGGGCTGCCTCACGAGCGCGTCCGAGAGCAAGGACTAATATAATGGACAGACTCGAGATTAGAACTATTACGAAAACGCACCCACTGCAACCAATCGTGGATGGGGATTCTTCATCGCAATCTGGTGTCGTGTTGGGGGAAACGTTCTTCCGTGTTGGGCATTCTTTCTCAACAATCCATTGCATGAAGGGTTGACGGCACGTCGCCGGTTTCGGCTTGGTCGCGAATCAGGGCTTTCGGATCGCACCGGATGCGAAAGCAAAGCTACAGTTTATGGGTGAAGGTCCTACGGTCATTATCAGGTGGCTCTAACTTACTATTATCTCACGGCTGCAAGCAGGGGGCTTGCGCATTCAATGAATTCTTTCTTTCGACCACCCACATGCCCGTGTTTGCCAATGTGTTGATCTGCATAGAAGTTACCGCTGCCGATCAACCAGAACACCTTGTCCGCATTGTATGGGCTGACTCCGGCATGGATTGCGACACGAGTCACCGCTTTGAATAGTTGATAGTCCGTCGCTTTGGGTTTACAGAGTTCAAGCGCCGTGAAAATATCACGGAGATGCACATCCGGCTTAGGGAAATTGACGTAGCCCATATTCTTCAGGAAATCACATGATAGGGCGAATCCGACGCTCTCAATTTCTGTGCTCAGAAGCATAGGCAGGCATACTCGCGTTCTGTCGTCCTGATCGAAAAAGTCCACCCAGTTAAAGAAGTCCGTTGGGGAGGAGAACTGCTGCAAAAAATTCGCCGCCGATAGAATCGTCTTGCAGTATTTCGGCCAAATGCTCTGCGGCGTTCTACGGATTTGACCTCTTGGGTTCAGTTTCTTCACAATCTCGTCGAGAACGGATTCCCAGTCGCCATCATACCTGGTTACGACAGTTCTTGGATTGAAGCGATCCAAAACACCAGATAGTCTTTCCACACCACCGATTGCTTTGCCGATTACACTGGCCTTCATGTTTGCATTTTGCGCTGACTCAAGAATCCCCTGATAGATGCCATTCATTGACGTTGGCTTGGGGCTCAAGGTCGGATCAAGGTACTTCTCAATCAGTGTAGCTGTGATACCCGCTAGCCCTTGGTTTGGCCAGAAGTCTCTCGCAAGCCTATAAGCCTCTTTGTCGACTAAAGCATTATCCATCACGATTCTCTGTCATGTTCAAGGTTCCTATCAGACGAAATCCATCTCTCCGATAGTCTCGTCCGTCGAGCAAGCGATGTCGATAATGGGTTGTTCCAAGAGTTTCCTGCGCGAAAAACAGGGACTTCTCGAGTATGCCCGACCCAACAGCGTCTGATCGTTTCATACTGGGGCCGGTGGGATCCAAATCTTCGCAGGGACGTACCGCCGCAACAAGCACTCCAAAATAGCGGCGAAAGCCTTGCTCGCCATTACCCACTTGACCGCGCGAGACCCACCACAGCGCGGGGGCCCGCCAAGGCGCGTCCCGAGACATGTCCCCGTGGATGCTGGAATCGCTACATGGAACGATCAAAAGCGCGCACGAATACGATGAGGAGGTAAATCAGCCACGAAATAATCAGAACGTTTTTCTTTGAGCTCTATGCGTACTTTGTGGTTACAAAATCTTCCTTGTCCTCGTCCCCTCACCCATCCACTGGGACAGGCACGCGCATTGTCGTTCACTTCCCTCTCCGTCGATCTCCGAATGACAAAGCGTGATTTTGCTCGCTGTAATGCCGGGCGCGTGTCCGTCCCTTCAGAAAGCCCAATCCGTTACCGGTGAAGGCAGACGCAAGGCTTCATCCAACTGTAGGAGCAACTCCGGCGGCCCCGACAGCTCGTCGGTCACGGCCAGGCCGGACGCGGGGCGTACGCCAAGCCAGAGGCGCGTAAACGCACCGACGGACGCCTTCAAGGTGGGGAGGCTATCTTCGAAGCCCGCTTCCGCGTGACTCTCCTTCCCAAAAGCAACCCGATACGTGCCAGATATTCCACGCCAGTCGAGCCCCTCGAAGAGATCGGCGTGCCGCTCCATGTAGGCCTCCATGGGCTCGCTCAGTTCCAGATTGAAAGCCACCTCCGGCCCAATCAATCGGGTCGCCTCGATACAGGCCCTCAGATCGAGGATGCGATACTGAAACCAGGCCCGGCCCTGGCAGCTACTCGGGAAATTTCCCCCTGCGGTACTGTTGAAATGCTGCGTGGGCCGATCCATCAGGTCCTGGAGCTGGATGCCCGAAGGCTCAGGCGTCCACACCTGGCGCAACTGATCGCCCCACTGCTTGATCAGTCCCAGCAATTCCAGAAACTGTTCCCGCGTTTCCCAGAACATGAACTCAACGTTGTAAGGCCCGCTCATCATCTGCTGCACGCTGCACCAGAGACCATGCGACGGCGTCTCGCTCGGGCCATCGTAGTAGCCCAGCCCGAATCCACCGGGCGAGCGCCGCATCGTGGATTCGGTCATACCGGCGTGAAGCACCGACACGCTGCCATGGAAACGCTTGCGGCTCAGGCGCGCATCGTGAACCGCTTCGAAGTCGGAGGGGTAAAGATGGTGTGGCGCACGGACCTTGTCGGAAACGGTGAGGCGGACGGGATCGAAGCGCCAGAGGTGTTCATAGGCGGCATTGCCGAAGCCGATGCGATTATAAAAACCCTGCTCGAAAGTGCTGAGTCCGGCAACGGCCACGCCGTCGCGGCCCGCCTCGGCCACGGCACGGGCGGTAAGCCCCAAAGCTAGCCCCTGTTTGCGCCCGTTGCGGCTGGTGGCCACGCCGGTGACGGCGCAGAGGCTGAGTTCGGCGTCGAGGTGGCGGATGTTGGCCGCGGCGGTGAAGACGAAGCACTCGGGCGCGCCGTGGACCAACCCCGCGTAGCCCTTTGCGGCGGCGGTGTAGGCCGCCATGCCTATACAGGCCTGAGGATCGGGACGGTTGAGCCACCCGGCTTCGTGCCAGAGACGTTCCGCCGCGTCCTGGTCCTGTTGGGGATCGAAATAGCGCCAGTCCATGGGATCTCCTTTCACCTGAAGAGCAGTTTAATGCAGCGGTCCACAAAGCAAATTGCAGGGACGGCAGCGACAGCAGGGACGGCAGAAATTCCGTAGCCTGATGTCCCTGCTGTCTCTGTCGTCCCTGCACGGGAGTTACACGACTTAAGTACTGGAAACTCGTTCGGAGAAGTGGCGGGCGCGTGTCCGTCCCTTCAGATCACCCGCGCTTTTCCGCCGAGGCCCACGAGGGCTTCGCAGAAGGTGGGGAAGGTGATGTTCATGGCTTCGCAGCCGTTAATCGTCGTCGTACCGGGCAGCATGGAGCCGGCAATCGCCAGCGACATGACCACGCGGTGATCGTCGTGGCCTTCCACCTCGGCGGGCCGCAGCGCGCTCTGCTCGATGATCAGTCCGTCGGGCAGTTCGGTGATCTTCGCACCCATTTTCGAAAGTTCCTGATTCATGACGGCAATGCGATCGGTCTCCTTGAGACGCGCCTGGGGCACGTTGACGAGGCGGGTCGTACCCTTCGCGAAGCATCCGACCACGGCCATCATGGGCAGCGCGTCGGGCGTGGCGTTCATGTCGATCTCGCAACCGACGAGATCTTTTGCGCGCACGTTGATGCCCTCCGCTTCAATGCGCACCTCTGCGCCCATCTGCTTCAGGTAGTTCACCACGGCCTTGTCGCCCTGGGTGTCGCCCATATCGAGGCCGGAGGAATAGACCTCGTTGTCGCCCATGGCGCCCGCGGCGAGGAAGAACGTCGCCGAGGAGAAGTCGCCGGGAATGCGCCGGTCCACGGGTAGATAGGTCTGCCCGCCGGGGATGTTGAATTCGCTCCAGTCGTCGGCGGCTTCCACTTTGATGCCCTGGCGGCGGATCCAGTCGAGGGTAATGCCCACGTAGGGCCGCTCGTTGAGGAGGGGCACGAGAATATGGCTGTCTTTTTCGGCCAGCGGAGCGTTGATTAGCAGCGAAGTGACGTACTGGCTTGTCACGGCTTCAATCGACGTCTTGCCGCCGCGCAGGGTGCCTTCCACCACGAAGGGCGGGGTCGAGCCGCCGCGTGTAGAGCGGACGTTGGCCCCGAGGTCATTGAGCGACTTCGCCAGCGGACCGCAGGGGCGGCTGCACACTTGCTTGTCCCCGGTGAGCACCGTGATGCCGTCGTGGTTCAGCGTGGCGCTGCCCAGGGCGATGCGCATCGTGGTACCGGAGTTGGCCACGTCGATCACGCAGTCGGGCGTCTGGGGCTTGCCGCCGAAGCCCTGCACGCGCCAGCAGTCGCCCTCGTCCACGATGGTCGCGCCGAAGGCCTTGTAGGCGCGGAAGGCGGCGCGGGCGTCCTCGGAGTCCAGGGGCTGGCGGATGACACTTTCACCCGGCGCGAGAGACGCGATGGCCACGGCACGGATGCAGTGGGATTTGGAGCCGGGGATTTCCGCAGTGCCGCGCAGGGGCGCGCCTTCGACGAGCAGTTTCATGGATCAGACTTTCTGGTGCAATCAAGATAGGGGAAGCCCGATGGGGGCTCTTGGGATCCTGTGATTATACGGACTATGCATACGGGGGTCAAAATGAAGGATGAAGGACACTGGCTCCTGGCTGCGGGCCTCGGGCTTCTGGGGATCAGGCCAATCGGACTGATCTGATCGGTCCGATCAGTCTGATCAGTCTGACTTCCGCCACCGCGAGTTTCCTCCGGCGTACCCAAATCCGTATACTGGACCGGGGCCCCCCTGCGGCGGCCACTGGCAAAGGTAGAGGCAGTACACCCATGAGCATGCACCATGATGATGACCATCGCGACCATGACCACAAAGAGCCCTCGCTGAAGGATGCGCTCATGCCCGAAAAGCCGGGCAAACCTCCCCTTCCGGCAAAGAAAAGCCGTCCAGCACCCAAGAAGAATCGCCGCGAACACCGGGATTCGTCAAGCGAGGCCCCATCGCTCAAGGAAGCCCTGCTGCCCGAGGGTCACCGGCCAAAGCCTGCTCCGGCAAAGGGCTCTACCCGCAGTGACGTGGACGAGACCCTGGTACCCGATTGGCGGCAAAAGCCTGAGGTCCCGAAAGGCAATCGCGTCATTCCCACGATTGTAGGCACCGCCATCGTCCTGGGCTTTGCGGTCGTGTTATTCGTCGGTCGCATGAGTGGCACCCCGCCAGTCGGAACGCCCTCCGCGAGCAAGGGGGAAGTGGTGGCCGCGACCCCGGAGACGCCATCGACTTCAAAGCCGGCACCCGCCGAACCCAAAGCCACCCGTGGCGAGCCACTCACCGACTGGATCGATCCCGGCCCCCAGAGCCTGGCGGAGATGACAGAGAAACGGCTCATCATCGATGTACACGAGCACATTGAAAGTCTGGCGGAGGCACCGCTATTTCTCAAAGCCATGGACCAGTTTGGCGTTCAGTCGATGTGCCTCATGGGCAGCTCGAAGTTCACCCTGACCCTGAGCGAGCCCGTGGGTTTCACGGGCTACGATGATAACAACGAGGAATTGCTGAAAATCGTGGCAGCCTACCCCGGCCGCTTCGAGGCGTGGCCCACGCTCAGCCCGGAGGATCCGGACAAGCTGAAGAAGATTCAGGACCTCGTCAAGCGCGGCGCCACCGGTGTGAAGCTTTACACGGGCCACGGCTACGTCACCAAGAAACACGACTACATGTTCCACCCCGTCGCCATGGACGATCCGGCCATGTTGCCCTTCTACGCCTGGTGCCAGGAAAACTTCATCCCCATCGTGCTGCATGTAAACCCCTTTAGCGAGAAAAAGGGGTTCGCGGAAGAATTCGTCGCGGTGCTCACCCAGTTCCCCGATCTGAAGGTTGTCGCGCCCCACTTCATCATGTCGAGCAAACAGAGCAACCGGCTCCAGGAACTGCTGGATACCTTCCCCAATCTCTATACCGACGTGAGCTTTGGCGACTATTTCATGAAGGAGCGCCTGCTCTATATCTCCAAAGAGCCGGACAAGTTCAAGCGGATCTTCAAGAAATATCCCGACCGCTTCATGTTCGCAACGGACCTCGTCATGATCAAGGGTCGCAAGGACGACTGGGCGCCCGTTCAGTTTCAGGCCTATATCGACATGCTCACAAAGGAGACCTACACCTCCCCCGCCATTCCCGGCGTGACCCTCAACGGCCTGAATCTGCCCGACGACCTGCTCTCGAAAATTCTATTTCGAAACTACCACGCCTTCCGGAAATACCGTCCCGTCAACACAAAGCCGCTGGGCGAAATTGATTGGAAGCGCATGAGCGTGGAACCGGTGGATCGCAAACCCGGCGAGGCCTTCCCTCCCGTGCCAAAGGTTGAGGGAGAAGGGGCCGGCGGCGCATAGGTGTGCGACGGGATGCGGACAGCCCGCAGCGGTAATCGCAGGGTGTTAATTGGGGCCGTTCAGAAAAGGTGCCAACAGTTCCTGAATACTCGCGATACCCCGCTGGACGAAGTATTGGATCTCGCCGGGTAGTCCGGGGCGGAAATAGCCCGCCACCACGGCAAGGACAAACAGGATCACGAGGCCGCGGACGAAGCGCGAAGTGCCCCCGCTCAGGGTGCCCACCCACCAGGCGGCCGCCCAGAGCTTGCGCGCCAGCACGCGGATCGACCACACCACGTCGTTTTCGACGGGGAGTCCCCGGCTTCTGCGCGCCAGGCCATCGGGGGCACAGCGGAGATAGAACTCTGTGTTGCCGACGGTCAGTACGCTGCCTTCGCGGAGCACGCGCGACCGGATGACCCCGGTGGACTTGCCATTGACGGCGAGATTGCCTCCGTGAATCTTCCGCACGCGATATCCATCGCCCACGGCGGTGAGCCGGGCGTGATAGCGCTGTACCGCTTCGTCCAGGCGAATATTGACTTCACAGCTCATGTCACTGCCGATAATCAGCGGGGCGCGGTTGATGGGGAACTCTGTGCCGTCTTCTGGTCCGTTGATAACTTCCAGCATGTCGGGCTGGCTCATGGCGCGATCCTCGGCATGCTGTTGGCCGGCTTGCCCTTGCGGTAAATCAGGGTGTCATCGTCCTCGAGCAGGATATCGATCATATCGCCGCTTTCGAAACGGCCGTCGATCAGCCCGTCGCTGATGGGCGTGGTCACGAAGCGATCTACGGCGCGGCGAAGTTCCCGTGCGCCATATTCGCGGCTATAACCCTCGCGGGCGATGTACTCGTAGGCCCGCTGGTACATGCGGATCCCGATCTGCTTCTCCTGAAGCCGGTTCCGGATCGCGTTCACCTCCAGGCGCAGAATATTGCGTACGTCCTCGGAAAGAAGCGGGTAGAAGGGCACCACCTGGTCGAGGCGGTTCACAAACTCGGGACGAAAATGATCGCGCAGCGCCTGAATCAGGGCCTCCTGGGCAACCGCCGCCTCGGCCTGCAACAGCAGGTCGGAGCCGATGTTGGAGGTGATGATGATGATGCAGTTCTTGAAGCTCACCTCGCGCCCCCGCGAATCGCGCAGGCGGCCCTCGTCGAACATGGGCAGGAAGAGGTCGAAGATACGTGAATGGGCCTTTTCAATTTCATCGAAGAGCAGGATGGAGAAGGGTGCATTCTTCACCGCCCCCGTGAGGACGCCCTCTTCTTCGTGCCCCACATAGCCCGGCGGCGCGCCGATCAATTTAGCGATGGAATGCTCCTCGCTGTATTCGGACATATCGAAGACGATGAGGTGGCTGGACGAGCCAAAGAGGTGCTGGGCCAGCAATTTGGCCAACTGGGTCTTCCCCACGCCCGTCGGGCCGAGAAAGAGCATGATGGAATCGGGGCGGTTCGGATCGGACAGGCCCGTGCGGGATTTTTTCACTGCGGAGACCGCCCGGTTTACCGCCTCGTCCTGGCCGATCAATTGTTTTTTTAACACTTGATCGAGGTTGTTGAGATACATCCGTTCGTCGGCCGTGAGCTGTTCGAGCGGAATCGCGGTAATCTGGCTGACCACTTTGCGGATGGAATGGGGCGTCACGCTGCGTTCGCCATCGGTATCGGGATTGTCCGATTCCCGGAGGTCTTTCTTGCGCATCATGAGGCTGCGCAGCCGGTGCCGCGCGCAGGCCTGGTCCAGCACGTCAATGGCCTTGTCGGGCAGGTTGCGGTTGGGCATGTAGCGAACGGTCAGGTCGATGGCTGCCTTTAACGTTCGTCGATGAATGTGAACACCGTGGTGTTTTTCCAGCGTGGGCCTTACACGTTTGAGCACTTCATACGACGCCTCGGCCGACAGCTCGTCCACGCGCACCATCTGGAAGCGGCGCTCCACCGCCGGATCTTTCTCGACGAACTTGCGGTATTCCTGGAGCGTGGTGGCGCCAATACACCGAAATTCGCCTCGGGAGAGTTCGGGCTTCAATAGATTGGCCAAGTCCATGCCGTCGCCGTCGGTGGCACCCGCCCCCATGATGAGGTGGACTTCGTCGATAAACAGCACGGCATGATCGGAGCGCTTCACCTGCTCGATCAGCGCGAGCACTTTTTCCTCAAAAGCCCCCCGATACTGGGTACCAGTCATCAGCGCCGCGATATTCAATTCGAGGATGCGGAACGGCGGCAGGCCGCCGCTCTTTCCCTCTTTCGCGATCCGGAGCGCCAATCCCTCGACAATCTGGGTCTTCCCCACGCCCGCCTCGCCCACCAGCATCACATTGTTCTTCGTCTTGCGGGAAAGGATCTGGAGCACCTCGAACATCTCGTCGTCTCGCCCCGTGGCCTCCTGCAAGGCACCCCGGTGGGCCGCCTCGGTCAGATCGCGGGTCAAAGGGCCCGACTGGTTGGGCAGGGGCACGACCTCATCACGGGGCATCGGGGAAGACGGAGAGGCCCCCACGGCCGCGCTGGCCGAACGGGCACCTTTGGCTGCGGGGATGTTCTGCAATTGCACTTCGGAATAGTCGGGGAGCGGCGTGACCTTGTGGTAGGCCTGGGGCGACACGAAACCGAGCTCCGCCTGAAGCTGCTGGTTGCAGGCGGCCCGATCGAGGCCGAGGCGGTCCATGGCGCGGGCGGGCGCGGAGAGGTCATCGCGCAGGAGCGCCAGGAGCAGGTGGCCCGCCAGGGGCTTTCCGTGCCCGATGCGCGTGGCCAGCTTCGAGGCCTGGGAAATGAGTTGGATGCAGCGGGGTGTATAGAAGGTCTCGCCCGAGGGCGTGCTCGCGTTACCGGCCCACGCCATCCGGTTCACCTCGCGTTGAACAGAGAAGAGATCGCTCAGGTGGCGCTCACGAACGCCTTCCGGGAACTGCCCGGCGGACTCCAGAAGCGCGGTCAACACCTGGTTGACGCCGACGAAGTAACTCCCCTGATTGGCGCTGATGGCAGCGGCCTTCTCAAGTACGTCGCCAATCTCCGGTGAAACATTCAGTTGCACCCCACATCTCCCTTGCGCCCAAGTTCAGACCCGGCCTGTCGAATTGCTTTGCAGCATTATTACGATCTTGTCGGGATTGTGCAACAAGTTTCTGGAAACCTGCAGTGGAGGAAGAGAAGAAGCCACGGTGGGCGGGCACGTGCGGGGTGCGGCGGAGGTCATGCGGGGCGGGAATCAGAGGAGGGGGAGAATAGGCTCAGCCGAGGCAATTGCTGTTGTACCAGGCGCGCCACTGCGCGGCGTATTTGAGGACCCAGTCGAGGGCGGCATCGCGACCCAGGTCACGGTTGGCCTTTTCGGATTCAATCCACTTATGCCGCGCGATTTCCTCGCGCTGCATATCGAGCATTCGGGCCTGCTCGCGCTGCCGGAACGTGACCGCGTGGTAAGTCATCCAGTCTTCGCAGGCCGCCTCATAGCCGACGTCATAGCCGCAGGCCTCCGACATAAAATACTTATGCCGTTTGACTTCCTCGAGCTCTTTCCTCGTCAACGATTCCATCACGGCGCGCTACCTCATTGTGCCGGGCGCAGTATTAACCGGACCACAGGGCACAGTGTCCCTGCATATTTCCGGTCTTGCTGCCCAGCTACACTCGATTCAAACGAATATGTAACATAGATTCGCGAATAAATCAAGGGGGCTGAACAATAAAATCAATTATTACTTGACAATTTCTTTCGCTATCACTGGGATAGACGACCTGATCAGCTACTATATTCATGGTCGTATCATTTGTTACAGACTGGGGAATCCACGTGTGCCATCCCCATTCCCATTTTGGGACATTACGGGTGTGCCATGCGAAAATGCGCCAGTATCCGGTGGAAATCGCGGTCTTCACGGGGGTCGGAATCGGATACGCCACAGCCCAGCAGGCCGTCGGCCACCGCAGGCGGTACGGTGCCGGTTCCAGGATAACGTCTCAAAAACATGGCCGCGATTTTTTCTTTCTGATCGACCGACGAAACCAGCGCAAAATGCTCGACAACCGCAAGTCCCGCCAGAGCCGGGGACCTGTGCAAAGCCCGGAGACCTGCGAAAAGACCCAAAGACCGCCACCCGGTCAGCAGTCTGTAAACGTCCTTTCCGGAAGACCGCGCGCGACACAACACGATGAAATTGCCACGATCACCCAGTTCTCGCGCCACATACTCCCATGGAATGGGCAGGTTGCGCACGGTGCGACCCAGCCGGAAGTCCCGCCGCCACGCGACGGCGAGGGGAATGATCTCGATATCATTTCGCACCTCGAGCAGGGTCCTGCTGAACGCGGGATCGGTGTGGTAGTCCGGCATGAACCAGCGAACTTCTCCCGAATGAATGACAAACAGAACTGCCGTCCGGACGCCGCTTCTCGCAAGAGCGGCCAGTTCTTCCAGGTGCCGTCGTCCTCGAGCAGTAACAGCGTCGGGAAACATGGCGACGTGGTTGCCGAAGAGCGTGCAGGACTTCACCTCAAGATAGACGGGCTTCCCGTCCGCTTCCAGGAGGAAGTCGAAGCGGCTGTGGCCCAACGGGACCTCGGCGCGGACGATTCGGGCATGCTCCAGGCCGGGCACGAGCCCACGCTCCAGGAGGTGTCGCGCCACGTCATTATTCACATGGGTGTGAAGAAAGATCGGGCGATCTTTTCCTGCCACGCCGACCATCGTATAAGGCGTCTTCCGCGTCGCCGTGACGGCGGCGGGTACAAGATAAATCTCCACGCCGGGCAGCAGCAATTCCTGGAGTCGCCCTGGATTGGGTAGGAAGGCGCGGACACTTTCTCCGGATTCCAGGCGGCACAGAACGAGGAAGCGATTTGGCCGCGCCTCGAAAGTAGCACGAAGAATGGCGGCGAAGGGCGGTCGATAGGTGGCGGACATGGCGGAAGCATAACACAGAAATGGCGGCGCGCTGGTGTACAATGGCATGGTAACCGCGCACCGCGCGTTGCACTCAACCTGTACGAGGAGAATCCAATGCCAGCGAAAAAGATCCTGATGATCGTCGGAGATTTTGTAGAGGATTACGAAGTCATGGTGCCCTTTCAGGCCCTGCTGATGACCGGCCACGTGGTACACGCGGTATGCCCCGGCCGCAATGCCGACGACAAGGTGCGCACGGCGATTCACGACTTTGAAGGCGACCAGACCTACAGCGAGAAGCCGGGGCACAACTTTGCCCTGAACGCCGACTTCGCGAGCGTAATCCCGTCGGACTACGACGCCCTCGTGTTGCCCGGTGGCCGCGCACCGGAATATCTCCGGCTGAACGGTCAGGTCCTGGATATTTGCCGCCATTTCTTCGAGACGAACAAGCCCGTGGCCGCGATTTGCCATGGCCTCCAGATTCTGACGGCGGCTGGCGTGCTGAAAGGGCGCGCCTGCAGTTGCTATCCGGCCGTCGGCCCTGAGATAACCGCGGCGGGCGGAACCTTCCAGGATATTCCGGTGGATGCCGCGCACACGGAGGGCAATCTCGTGTCGGCACCCGCCTGGCCCGCCCACCCGGCTTGGCTGGCCCAGTTCCTGGTGCTCCTGGGAACGAAAATCAGCCACAGTTAGGGGCGAAATTTATCGGCGTTGTGCCACACGATCTCGCCGAAGGCGAGTTCGAGTGCGCTTGAGGACGATTCGACGGACATGAAGTCGATATGGAGCCGATCCTCTTGTACTCGAACTCTCCCACACGGGGAGCAAAAGGGCACGGCGAGGGTGGGTCTCGCGGTCCACCGAGAACGAGGCTCAGCGCACTCGAACTCGCCTTCGGCGAGATCGTGTGGCACGAGACAAAATCCTTGCATCGCGGATGCAGTCCCCAACAAAAAGCCCCTTCCCGGTTGGGAAGGGGCTTGAAAATCTGGGGGGCGTGGGCTTATATCAGCCCTGGAGGTTTAAGACCGCCGCGCCATGCTGGTTGATCCGGGGTGCCTCTGGGGGGCGCTCCTCCGCCGCCTTGCGGAAGGCTTCCTGCCAGGTGTCCCGCATATCCGTCATCAGTTTGATGCACTCGATGATCGGGGCCTCGGTTTTCTTCACATTGGCCGTAATCAGCAGGTGCTGGAAGTATTCATAGAGCCGGTCCAGGTTCTTCGCGACCTCACCGTGGCGCATGTCGAGGGAACCGCGCAATTCCGCGACGATTTCCTGGGAGCGGATGAGGTTGTTGTGGACGCTCTCGAATTTCTTCTTTTCCAACTGGCGCTTGGCTTCTTCCGCGCGCTTGATGGCGCCGTTGAACAGCATGACGACCAGCTTTCCCTGAGACGCTGTCTCAACATCCACCGTCGTATACGTGTTCAGCTTGGAAGAAGCGGGCATGGCAGAACTCCTTGAATGTTGTGTTCCCACGTACAATGGTAATCATAGCGCCTTTCCGGTGTCCCGGCAAGGCCCGAATGAGGGGCTAGAAGGAGCCCAATCTGGACAGGGCCGCAGCCTGGTTCTGATAGATGGCGGATATCTGTTCCAACGAAGTAAACTGTCGGCGCAACCGGTTCTCCCGCTGCAGGAGACGGTCCTCCAACCGGTCTATCTGGTCGTTGGAGCTCTGAATCTGCTGGTCGATGGTGCCATTGTCCTTGGAACGCTCGTTCAGGAAACCCGTCGTCTTGGTCGCGTCATCGAGGAAACTGAAAAGCTGGTCCGCGATCCCGTTCTCGGCATCATTGGAGAAAACACTGATTACCCCGGAGCGATCCGCCTTGAGCGCCTCCCGAAATTTTTCCTCATCGAGTGTAACATTGAGGGGCAGATCGCTGTTGAAATCTTCGCCGCTCGATATGCCGAGGTCGATCATGCTCTGGAAATCGCCGCTCAACCCCGAAATCTGAGAAAACATGGTGCCCACGAGGTAGGTCTCAATGGACCGTATCCCGCCATCTCCCCGCAAGACCCCTTCGGGCCCCACAAGGCTCCGGACCTCGTTCAACGCGGCGTTGAACTCTTCCACGAAGGTCTGGATATCTTCAACAATCGCGTCCTCGTCGCTGGAGATGGTCACCGTGCTGGCACCCACGCTCAGCAGATCGACCGTTACACCGCCGATGGCGTCGGACACCGAGTTCGTGTTGCGCGTTTGGACCGCGCCGCCGTTCACGGTAAACTGGGCGTCAACACCCGCCGTCTGCACCGCCGTGTCCAGATTGACCAGGTCCAGGAAATTACTCGTGTCCCCGACACTGCCAAAGCGGATGGTGGGGCTGCCGAGGGTGCTGGAGACCACACGGATGGTATCCGTCGCCGTGTCGTAGCTGGCCGTAACGCCCGCCTCGGATTCGTTGATCGCGCCGATCACGTCCAGGATGGTATCGGAGGAGGGATCAATGGAGATGGCGACACCGTTTACCGAAAAGGTACCCGAGGTCACCGTGCCGTTTATGTTGGCGGTATTCAACGCCTCGGTGGTGGAAACCGCACCCAGATTCCGGGTACTCGACACGGTTGTGGAACCGCCGACACCCGCCGCCTGGGTGGCACCCCGGACATTTACCACATCGAGAAAATTGCTGGTATTCGAATCCGTGCCACCGAAATTGATGAAGCTCGCGTCGCCCGGGGTCGTATTGGCGATGGTGACTTTATCCGTCAGGGAATCGTAGGAGGCGGTAACGCCTGCGGCGCTGCCGTTAATATCCGCCAGGATAGAAGCCAGGGTGTCCGTCGTGGGGTCGACGGTAAAGGCCACGCCGTTGATGGAGAAATCGCCCGCCGTGACGTCGGTGGTAATGCCGCTGGAATTCAGGGCCACTCCCGTGTTGATCGGCGCGCCGATGGAGCCGCTGCTCACCGCCTCGGTGGCGGTGGCGAGCTGGGTCACGTTGATCGCAAAGGAGCCGGTGACCGGCGCGGAGCCCGTAACCGACGACGTAAGAACTTCCGGTTTGCTCGAAGTTGACTGGAAGGCATTGAAGATATTATTGAATCGGAAATCCTGCGCCGTGTTGCGCAGGGTCTGGAGGGTGGTGCGGAGGGTGCGCACGGCGGTCTGCTGCGCTTCGAGGGCGGTAATCCGGTCTTCCATGCGGAGAACGGGACGGCGCTCGATCTGCATCAACTGCGAGATCAGGGTCGCGCTGTCGATACCGGTGATCAATCCACCCGAGCTGAAGGTACCACTCATCCGAAATCTCCTCGCCCGGAGCGGCATTTACCCATCCCATGATGGAGCTCCGGTGTATCCGTACGTTCCTATTATCGGCAGGAAAGCGCGGGGCTTTAGCGCGGAGTATGCGGGACTTGGGGTAAATTTCCAGCGCAGTTTCGGGCGGGCGCACCCAACACAAAAACCGCCACATACCCACTAGTTGATGGAGCGCTTGTTGGCTTCCTTGAGGCGGTGGCTCAGGGTCTTGATGATGTTGAAGAGGACCCGAATAGCGACACGTTTCGACATCAACCGCTCAAAAGTGGTCTCGGACAACACAAACAGGCGGCTGTCGTTCACGGCGCGTACCGTTGCGCTGCGGGGTTCTTTGTTGACCAGCGCCATCTCGCCGAACATGTCGCCCGTGCGCAACTCGGCGATGACTTTGTCGCCGTCGAAAACCCCGAGCTTGCCCCCAAGCACGACATACATCTGGCTACCCACGGTCCCCTGGATAAAAATATCCTGGCCCGCGCTGACGTGCATGGTCATGCCTTTGGCGAAGATCTTGGCGACCTCTTCCCGATTGAGGCCGTGGAAGAGCTCAACATGCTTGATGTACTGGTCGACTGTATTTGGGTCCATCGGCTTCTGTCTCCTAGTTGCTTTCGCCTTGCCGCTGCCCGCGGTAACGACTGCAATGCCCAGGCAGACGCATCGGACGTTCTATACGATGTAGATGAAACGGCTACAGTTGTTGCAGGTGTGGATGTGGTCGGTGTCCTGGCGGACGCGCTGGGCGTACTGGGAGGGCAGCTTCATGAAACAGCCCTGGCAGGTATCCCCTTCCACGGGGACGAGCGCGGGGGCGCGGCCCTTGGCAAGGCGATCATAGTGCTTGAGAATGCGGGGGTCGATCATGGCGCGGATGTTTTCGATGCGCTGCTTGATCTGCTTCTTGCCGGTACGGGCGGCCTCATACATCTCCTGGCAGAGCTGGAGCCGGGCGAGGAGCACGAGGTCGGCGTGGGCATCCTGAGCGGTCAAGAGATCGGGGTCGGCCTTGACCTGGTTCTCATAGGTCTCTTCCTGGGTGATGAGGGATTCCGAGAGCTTCTCCAGCAACTGGAAGATTTCGGCCTCGCCCGCCGCATCCAGAATCGCCTGCATGTGCTCACCATCGCGAAGGAGCTTGGAAATGGTGGCGATGAAGTTGAGGTAGGTGGTCTGCTGGGAGGGCGGATAGCAAATCAGGAAGATGAGGTGGACGGGATGCTTGTCGACGGCGAGGAATTCGAGGCCGGCCGGGATTCTTCCTACGGCGCAGATGAGACTCTTGAGCCCGGATACCCGCGCGTGGGGAACAGCGATACCGTGTCCGATACCCGTGCTTTCCGTCGCTTCGCGCGCCATGATCTGGTCCAGCGCGGGCCCGGCGTTCTTCAGCTTCTTGCTCTCGAAGAGGAGATTGGTCAACTCCTTGAGGACGTCCGCCTTGGTGCCGGCTTTGAGCTTGGTGGCGATGCAATCTTCCGTGATGTATTTGGATATCAACATGTGGTCTTGTCCTCAGAGGCTCTGGGCCGGTACGGGACTGCCGCGCCGCGAGGCATGCGCCATTCGGTACCGCAAATCCGGGCCGTATACTATCACGCATCTCCACTTCCGCACAATGCGGCGCGGAAAATGGGCGGTATCACTCCGCTTCTTTGTACCAGATCGAAGTCACCACGATGGGGTCGGCGTTCTGGCCGTGATGCCGCTCCTGGCCGCAACTCTGATGCACGAAGGAGACCTCCACCTTTTCCCGTTCGAGCCACGCGTTGATCTGGCCGTCGCACTGGGACAGCCCGTCCAGATTGGACTTGGCAATAAATGTTTTAACCTTCATCTCGAATCCGCTTCCCGATCTAGCCGGGGCACTGGCCCGCGGCGGTTTCACACACTAACATTTCCCAAAACAGTCAGGATGGTTCCGCATTAAGAATATCGAGCAGCGCGTTGCGCATGATTCCAACCGGCGCGGCGACGCCGGTCCACGTCTCGAATTGCTGCGCGGCCTGCTGAACCAGCATTTCAGAACCGAGGATGGCCGTGCAACCCGCCGCCTCGGCTTCCTGGATGAAGGTGGTTTTCAGCGGCCGGTAGACCATATCAAAAACGATGTGGGACCGCCTCAACATGCCCTCGGGGATACACATCGCGCCTTCGTGACGGGGATACATGCCCACCGGCGTGCCTTGAATGACAATGTCGTGCTCCGCCATCGCCCCTTCAATCTGAGCGGCGAGATCGCCACTTCCGACCGGGCACCCACCCGCATTTTCCAAGTCGTGGGCGAGCTCCGCAGCTTTAGTGCTGTCACGGGCGAGAATAGTCAGGCCCGCAACGCCCGGCTCCAGCGCCAGCGCAAAGGCCACCGCGCGCACGGCACCGCCGGCACCGAGAAATAAAATCTTCCTGCCTTTCAGTTCAACGCCCGCCTCGCGAAAGGCCCGCAAGGTCCCCGTGCCATCGGTCACGCTGCCGAGGAGCCGCCCGTGCTCGTTGGTCACCGTGTTGATGCACCCCACACGGCGCGCCATAGCATCGAGTTCGTCCACGTGGGCCATTGCGGCCACCTTGTGCGGAATGGTTACGCTGAGCCCCCGAAACCCGCCCATGGCCCGCATGCCCGCGAGGCAGGCCCCCAGGTCTTCGACGCGAAAGGCGCCGTAGACAAAATTTAGCCCGGTCGCGGCAAAGGCGGCGTTGTGAATGGCCGGAGACAGGGAGTGGCCCACGGGATTGCCAATGACGGCGCAGTACTGGGTGTTGGTATCAATGATTCGGGGCACTGGCCGGAAGACCTCCTGCTGCGAACGAGGCGAAACTACAAAGGATTGAGGGGACGCCGCAGATCATCCGGGAGGCCACGCCAGGGGGCGGCCGCCGAGGATATGGAGGTGGAGATGAAAGACCGTCTGGCCGCCATCTTCGTTGCAGTTGACAACGAAACGATAGCCCGAATCGGCGATGCCTTCCGCCCGGGCAATCGCGCTGGCCCGAAGAAGCATGCGGCCAAGCAGGGCCTCATCTTCGGGGCGGGCCTCATGGATACGGGCGATATGTTGCCGGGGCACGATCAGGCAATGGGTCGGAGCGCCGGGATTAATGTCCCGAAAGGCATAGAACTCGTCGTCGGAATACACCGGCGTTGAGGGAATCTCCCCCGCCGCGATCTTGCAGAACAGGCAGTCTCCCGCCATGAGCCAATTTCTCCTTACCCCATTTCAATGCCATTGTGGAAATCTGGGTGAATGGCACTTCTCCACCCATCAAGGTCCATGGTAGCGTCGTGGAAAGCGAAAAACAAGCACGCGGACGTCAGACTTCAGACTTCATTCCCACCCAGTGCTCCGAGTTGATGCTGGATCAGTGTCACGCCGACCAGGGCGGCGGCTTCCGAACGGAGGGTATAGTGCCCGAGACTTAAGGGAAGGGCACCGCGCTCGCGCAGCGCGCCCATCTCGTCCGTGCTGAAATCGCCCTCGGGCCCCACGATGTAGACTACCGGTCGGGTCGTGCCGATGGACGACACGGGCACATGGGGGCCTTCCATGGCGGCAACGGTGAGGCAGGCCTCTTCGTTTTCTTCCAGGACCTCGGAGAGGGTCGCGGTCACGGTAATCTCGGGAAGCCAGCGGCGCCCACATTGCTTGCAGGCTTCAATGGCCAGGCGCGCCCATTTCGGGGAATACCGAGGGGCCTTCTCAGAATGGGTCGCGCGGTAAAAGCAGATACGCGCCACGCCGAGAACGGTGGCATCCCGGACAAGTTCGTCAAGAACTTTGTCCCGATGAAGCCAGGCCTGGGCCAGCGTGAGCCCCGGCTGTTCGCGGGGCGTGAAGTTCTCCCCCGTCACCTCTACGGCGACTTCAGCGCGAGACAGCGCGCCGACCGAAGCGGTCCAGGCCTGTCCCTGGCCATCAAATAGTTCGACGGTATCGCCGGTCCGGACGCGAAGCACGCGCAGGGCGTGATGGGTTTCCTCGGGAGACAGTAGGGCCGATCCGGAGCCGGAAACGCCCTGGGGATGATAGAAACGGTGCAAGTGCGACATGCCGCATGATACCGTAGGCGTCCAGACCATTTACAGCATAACGGACGCGAGCACTATGAATACACTAGCGAGAATTCTGGGGCGGAGCGCCCTTTCGGCCACAATCGCCGCAGGCGTTTGGGGATGCTCGAAACAGGCACCCGAGCCGCCCCTTCCCACACCGGAAACGGCTGCGGCACCCTCATCGGCGGCGGATGCCCAAGCCCCGGGCCTCACGGTGACCCAGGAAATCAACGGTCCCTATTCGCCTGGGGCAACCCTTACCGTAAAAACGACGATGAACTACACCGGTTCCGAACCAGTGACCGCCTTGGCCCTGCAGACGACGCTGCCCCAGGCCTGGCGCTACGGGGGGACAAGTGGGGAACTCAAGCCGGCCATCGATCCGCCCAAGGGCACCACGGGGCAAGTCACCCTGATATGGATTCAGATCCCAACCTTTCCGGCCACGGTGGAGTACACCTTGGACGTGCCCGAATGGACGGAGGGCACCCACAAACTTTCCACTCAGGCCATCTACCGAAGCCTGGGAGGCGAGCTCCAATCCCCCATCCATGAAGTCGCGGTGACGCAGAAAAAGTAGGGCTGGATCGGGGGTCTTCAGAAGGTCTGGCGCAACCTTGGGCCGCAACCTGAAGAACTGAACCGAAAATTCACGCAATTTTCCTTCCGTCTGCGAGTCCGCCTTCACCTTGTCAAAATCCGTGCTATCCATGTAATCCGTGGTCAACTTCCCTTCTCATTTTTTGACCACGGATTACACGGATAGCACGGATGTAAAGAAACATGATAGGGGTGCGAGCTCAACCAGGTCTTGCGTGGATTGCAGGGGAAATCATGGTAGCGGAACGCTTCCTTCCCGTTTTGTTCTTCGTGCACTTCGTATCTTCGTGGTGAAACATTTGGTTGCGGCCGGAGGCTGCTCCAGGCCCTTCTGTGGTCCGTATTTTCAGTAAGCCACGGAGTAGACACAGGCACGCACGATTCGAATGCCTCAAAAACTTCTACTCGCCCAGGGCATCCTTCGCGAACTGGTACTCGTTGCTCTCCGGCGGAAACACCTCGACCATCTTCCGGTAGAGGAGACGCAGGCTTCCCTGGTCATCAAGACGGCTGTAGCACGTCATGAGCTGGTGATAGACGCCTTTGATGCCGGGCCACTCGGGATAATCCTGGAGGATCTGCTCGTAGTACCGCGCCGCTGCCGCATAGTCCTGTTTCTTCTGCTTGTGCAGATTCCCCAGCGCACTGAGCAGTGCCGCGGATTCGTCCGGTGGTGGATTCGCTTCCAGCTTGGCGGTGTGCTCGGCGATGATGGTGTCGGTGGACTTTACCGGAGGCGCGGCCACTTCATGCTCTTGTGATTTGGCCCTGGCGCGCTCGAACTCCTGCCGGAGCGCATTCTGGTCAACGCTCGCGGGGCCAGCCCCGTCGGCGGGTGCGGTCGGGTCCGGTGCCTCGGGGCTATTCCCGAGGACTAATGCCACGACCACACCCACGATCAGGAGTGGGATGTACCAATTCGACTTCAGCCACTCCGCGGCTCTCGTAAGACTCATATACCCAGTTCTCTCCAGGACACCTGCGAAATCGCAAGTATGGGGTAGTTTCCGATCATTCCCAGAGGCAAGTTGTCCGCCAGCGCTGGCACCTGATAAATATTCGGCACGTTCGTTCCCATGTCAAAGTAGTTCGAGACGAATGTGCCCATCACGTTGGTCTGCTTGGCCGACGTGATCTTGTTCTGGGCGTAGAACGCGCCCATGATATCCAACTGCGCCGTGGAGCCTACGGTCATATTGTTCGACGCCATGATGCCGATGATGTTGTTTACTGGAAAACTGTTGGCGGTATTCGTCTTGACGCCATTGTTACAGGTTATCAGATTTGTGTCAATGGTGACATCGCCATAGACCAGCAGGGCCGCGCGGCCGCTGTAGTTGACGGTGCGGTCGCCGCCCTGGCCGGTAAAGGTCAGGTTGCCGTTAATGCGGACCTGGCCGTTCATCTTCATCGTATCGGTGGCGCTGTCGAACCAGATGTAGTCGTCGGTCGCGGCGGGCTGGGTAGCCGGCAGAGATCCGTTCAGCACCTGGCCGGTCGTCGCATTCCAATAGAACTTGCTGGTCTTGACGTTGAGCGTGATATTGCCCGTGTAGGTGCCGTCACTCGGATTGGTTGGGCTGGCGACCAGAACCTGATTGAAGTAGTCCTGGTGGGTGTACCACGTTCCCGTGCTGGGATCCTGAACCTTCGCGCCCGTGTCGGCGTCGCGCCAGTCGTCGGTCAGGAGGGGAAAGGGCACTTTATCGCCCAAGTCGTAGGTTTCATCCCAGCCGTTGTCGCTGTAGGCCGCCGTGGGGTCGCCCCGGTCACCGTCATCGGTCACTGAATTGCCCGTCCATCCGCTGGTGACGAAAAGGCCGTCCATCATTTCTTTGTAATTGTTGCCCGCCAACTGCGGTTCGCCGATCTCGGAATTGCCGGACATGCCGACCAGACCGGCCTTGGCGCGCAACTTGGCTTCCAGGGTATACACCGTCTCGCCCTCAACCACGGTCTGTGGCAATGCGGGCACTCGGGCCTGAAGGTAAGCGGGGATATCGATATAATTATTGTGGATCAGGCTCGTGCCGCTGAGGTCAATGGCGGCGAGGGCCATGGCACCATCAAGGAGACTATCGCCGAGGAGGTGAACCGATCCGTGAATGCTCACGTTGCCATTGATCAGGCCACCGGCCTGGCCCGCGCCCGCGAAGATGGCATTCTCCCAGACATTGACATTGCTGCCCTCGTACACGACTTCAAGCCGACGATTGTTGGCGCCGTTGCGGGCCATGGCGTAGACGCTGAACATGTCCCGTTCCGAAATATCGTCCACCACGCCGTCGCCGTTGCTGTCGCGCGCATCATCTTCCCAGCGGACGGTGTAGGCGGCAAAATCCACATCGCCCATGGACTGAAGCGAGTGAAGCTCGAGTCCTTCCGTGTCCATTTCGGGCAATTGAAGTTCGCCGTCCTCGTTGTAAGACGGCGTCCAGTCTTCCATGCCGAGGATACCGTCTTCCCCATTCTCGATCTCGACTTTACATTCACTGAGGGCCGCTTCCAAACCCTGGAAAGCCTTGTTATAGTCTTCGTACTGCTCCACGACCTTGCGCTGCTGGAGTGATCGGGTCATGAGCGCGCCCACGACGACCAGGCCCACGCCAATGAAGAAAACCGCCATCATGAGGGCCATACCCTCTTCCCGTGCTTTAGTTGATTTCGCCATCGCTAGTTCCTCGGATTCACAAGTTCGGTGAACTGTTGACGGATCACGTGTCCCTGCCGGGACGTACCTTGTGTTCTTATGGTTATGAGCACGCCGCCAGCTTGCTCTTCGACCCAGAATCCTGCGGTGTTGGCCGCGGGCTCTTCCCCGTCCGCCACCGGCGCGGGTCCCGCGTCGGGCGAAAGGGTATCGGCCAGTACGGTCACGTCCTCCCCCTGGACCATGATCAACTGCTCGGCGCCCACGCCATCCTCATTCAGATCGTCCGTATCCCGCTGGATCGTCACCAGCGTTCCTACTTCCAGGTTTCCGCTCACGTTCACGGCACTGCCGTTCCCGTCCATATCGGTCGCCATGTTGAACGAGAGCATATCCCCGGGCATCGCGTCGGTATTGACGCTGGTTCCCTGGGCCTGTCGGAGACGGGGCACAACGGCGAGCAGGGCCCGGCGGGCTTCATCGTTGGAGCGCGCCTTCATTTCCTGAATACGGGCGGTGTCGCCGATGCCGAGGGAAAGGGAGAAGAGGACACCCATGACGGCCGTGAGAATGGCCATGGAGAACATCATTTCAAGCAGGGTGACGCCTGATCGCGAAGTCAGTTTGCGTTTCATATCAGCGGCTCACCGACGTTGTGGAATATACTTTGAAGACATGGCCCTTTTCATTGGTCCAGAGCAGGGTAGCTTTAACTTCCAGTGGGTTGGGCAGATCGGGCAGGGCCTCCAGCAGCGCGCCGGAGTCGGGATCGACTGCAAGGTCCATGGGAAGCTCAACGGCTGCGCCGTCGTCGTCGTAGCATTCCAGCAGAACGGATCGTTCCACGCCCGGCTTTTCCGGCGTGTCGGGCGCATAGAGGAGCAGATCCTTGAGCGGCTTGCCCCGGAGTTCTTCCAGCGTGCTGTTTAACGCCGTGTTGGCGACGGCCTTTTCCTCATTGATCTTTCCAACGACGCTGATACTGATCAGGGAGCCGAAGAGTAGAGAAAGTGTGGTGGCGAGGATGCCCATGGCGAACATAACCTCTACCAGACTCATGCCGGCGTTACTTGCTGGATTTCGTGTCATAAGCAGTCTCCTGTGGGATGGCACCATGCGATCCACCAAAGACTAGAGCACCTTACGTGCCAAGACGCTACGCAGAGACGACCTTAAGATGTAAGTATCTCATTTAAAATCGTTTAAGATTTGCCGTAGCCCCAACCCCGATGCGCCGCCCCTGTCGGCATGCGTGTTTTTACACGCAAAACGTAGAATATTCCACAGTCATGACACGGCAAAACCGAATAATTACGGAGCGACCGGAAGGCGGCAAGAGGTGGGAAGAGTTGACACATGCTTGCGCTGACGTACGCGCCTGCACCACCGTTGCGGTCCGCAAAAGGGCCGTTTGCAGGGTGCCCGCCGGGAACTTTGATGGAATTGGCAATCGGTGTGCTTCTTGCTCCATCATGACATCATCAAGTTGTAGGTCCGTGATATGGAGAATCAGCGGTCCGGCGTGCGTGCGTTTCGACATGCCCACCGGCCCTACGCATTGGGACAGGACTTACACGATACGGTGGCGCCTGGGGAACAGGAAGCCGCTTACCACGGTGCCGGACCTGGTCCGGGACCTACGGTAAACCTGGCGCCATCACGGGGTCTCCCCCGCCGGGCCGGCATCCGTGCCGAGCCTGGCGGGGGGGCATTATGAAACGGTAGTGGAAAGGCGCTCAGGGCGCAGCGGCGGGTTCAACCGGTGTGGAGCCTTCCGGGACGCTCAGGGTCGCCGGATCCCAGCCACCGCCCAGAGACTTGAAGAGGGAAACCAGATTGGCGAGGATAATACTCTCGCTCTGGACCAACTGATCCTCGCTTTCAAAAAGGTCGCGCTGGGCCTGAAGGGCGTTCAGGAATCCTTCCAATCCACGGGCATAGCGCTCGTTGGCCAGGGAGACGGCGCGCTGGTTGGCGGCGACGGCATCCTGCAAAGAACGGCGGTAGACCTGCTCGGAGTTAAAGGAAACGAGAGAAGTCTCCACGTCGGCCAAAGCCTGCATGATCGTCTGCTCATAGCGGATGAGGGCCTGTTCCTGACGTTCGTTCTGCACCTCGATGTTCGCGCGGATGCGTCCGCCCTGAAAAATGGGCCAGCTCACGCTGGGGCCAAAGCTCCAGAGTTGATTGGCGTTGTTCAGCGCGCTGCCAACAACATTACTCTGGCCTGAAACACCGCCCGTCAGGAAGAACTTCGGATAGAGATCCGCCTTAGCTACGCCAATGCGGGCATTTTCGGCGGCGAGTTGCCGCTCGGCCACGCGAATGTCCGGGCGGCGCTTCAACAATTCGGACGGAAGCCCGACGGGGATTTCCGCCGGAACGGCGGGCAACGGCGCCGAGGGTTCAAGTTCGGCCAGGAGCATGCCCGGCTCTCCACCGAGGAGCACACCGAGGCGGTAGATAGCGCTGGCGATCTGTTGACCCAACAACGGTACCTGGCCCTCGAAGACCGCCAGCAACGACCTGGCGCGAACCGCATCAAGTTCGCTGCTGAGCCCGGCTTCATAGCGCGCGGCGGTCAGCTTGACAGTCTCGGCCTGGGCCGTGATGTTGCGCTGGGTGATGGCGAGACGATTCTGGGCGGCGCGCAGGTCGATGTAATTCAGCGCAACTTCGGCCACGAGAGACACGAGCACTTGGCGCTCCGCCTCCACCACGGCCTCCAGATCGGCATCGGCGGCTTCTACGGCGCGCCGATTCCCGCCAAAGACATCCAGCTCCCAGGAGGCGTCGAAGCCCATGGAAAACAAGTCACTGGTCCGGTCCGCCGCACCGCCCGTCGGGCTGATGGTCAGCCCCGTGGTGCCACCCGCCGCCGAGGCAGTCTGGGTGAGGCTCACGTTGCGTCCGCGAATGTTGATGGTGCGCGTCAGGCCACCGGGCCCAAATCCGATGCTGCCGGACACGGGCGGGCCGCTGCTGACCTGCTGCTCGGGACCCTGACTGCGCTTGAGCGAGGCCCCGGCGTTGACGCTGGGGAGCAGGCTGGACGCCACGATACCCCGGGCGGCCCGGGCTTCACGAACACGCGACGCGGCGGACCGTAGATCGAAATTGCTTTCGACGGCGCGGGCAATCAGGCTGTCCAGCATGGGATCGTTGAACTGGGTCCACCAGGCGGTAATGTCGCCCGGCGCGGTATTAACGCCTCCGGCTTTCTCGGACACCCAGTCTTCGGGGGTCGCGATATCGGGCCGGGCGTAGTCTGGCCCGGTCATGCAACCGGATGCGAGGAGCGCGAAGAGCGCCGCCAGGCCGGTCTGCTTAAGGGGTACTATCATTTGTGCGCCTCCGTCGCGGGGCTTGCCTCTTCGGCATCCGCGGATTTGCGGCTGAGCTTGTCGGTAATGGCCTGAATGACCACGAAGAAGAGGGGCACGAAGACCACGGCCAGGAAGGTGGCCGAAATCATGCCGCCCAGGATGCCGATGCCGATGGACTGACGGCCCGCGGCACCTGCGCCGCTGCTGATGGCCAGGGGCAGAACGCCCAGCACGAAGGCCAGCGACGTCATCAGGATCGGCCGCAATCGCAGTCGCGCGGCCTCGAGTGCGGCTTCAACGACACCCTTGCCTTCACGGTGTTCGTGCGCGGCGAACTCCACAATAAGGATCGCATTCTTCGCCGCCAGTCCCACAAGCGTGAGCAGGCCGACCTGGAAGTAGATGTCTTTTGGCATGCCGAAGATGAACACGGCGAAGATGGCGCCGAAAAGCCCGAAGGGCACGGCCAGCAACACCGCCAGTGGCAACGACCACTTCTCGTATTGGGCGGCCAGCACGAGGAACACCATCACGAGGCCGAAGGCAAGCACATACGGTGCCTGGTTGCCGGCCCGTACTTCCTGATAGGAAGCGCCGCTCCAGGAGTAGCCATAGCCGTCGGGAAGGTTTTTCGCGGCGAGCTCCTCAATAATCTTGATCGCATCGCCGGTGCTGTAGCCCGGCGCGGGCACGCCGGTGATTTGCACCGAGGGGTAGCTGTTAAAGCGCGTGACGAGATTGGGACCGGCCTTGTATTCCAGATCCAGTACGCCGGAGAGCTCCACCATGTCGCCCTGATCATTGCGCGCATAGATCCGCCGGATATCGTCGGGCTTCTGCCGGAACTCGGATTCCGCCTGAACCTGAACGCGGTAGACACGGCCAAACTTTGTGAAGTCGTTCACATAAAGGGACCCCAGATAAGCCTGGAGACTGTCGAAGATTTCCGTCATCGGAAGGCCCATCGCCTTGGCGCGGGTCCGGTCCACGTCCACGAAAATGCGTGGCTGGCCCATGTTGATCGTCGAATTCAAGAACTGCAGGCGCGGGTCGGCTCCCAGGGCCGCCATGAACTCATGGGAAACTTCGGTGAGTTTCTCGACATTGCCGACGCCGCGGCCTTCGAGCTGCATTTCGAAGCCTGCGCGAACGCCAAGGCCGCGAATGGCCGGTGGATTCAATGCGAGAATCAACGCGTCCTTGTTACCCCCGAATCGGCCAAACATGCGGCCAACCAGGCTGTCCACGTGATGTTCGGGTCCGGGCCGGTCCTCCCAGTTCTTCAGATTCACAAACATGACCGCGCCGTT
The DNA here is from genome assembly GCA_942492815.1 of Candidatus Hydrogenedentales bacterium. Classification (GTDB taxonomy): domain Bacteria; phylum Hydrogenedentota; class Hydrogenedentia; order Hydrogenedentales; family JAEUWI01; genus JAEUWI01. The sequence goes on from OW818658.1 coordinate 4,220,431, forward strand.
GGTGTTCGGCACGAAACCCGAGAGGAAATCAAGGCCCACCAGCGCCACCATGTGTTCGACTTCGGGCTGTTCCAATACGAAGGACTCGATTTCCTTCACCACGGCCTCAGTGCGGTTGAGCGCGCTACCCTGGGGAAGCTGCACGGCGATGATGAAATAGCCCTGATCTTCCTGTGGTACGAAGCCACCCGGGACGCGCCCGAACAACACGTAGGTCAGGTAGACCAGTCCGATAAAGAAGGCGATGGTAATGTACCCGAAACGGATGGCCTGACGGACCACCGCGATGTAGACTTGGCGACCCTTGTCAAAGCACCAGTCGAAGGCACGGAAGGGCGCCCACTTCTGGTGGTTGGCGCGCAGCATGATGCGGCAGAGTGCGGGGCTGAGTGAGAGCGCCACGAGGCCGGAAATAGCCACGGACACCGAGATGGTGATGGCGAACTGCCGGTACATGGCGCCGGTAAGACCGCTGAGAAAGGCCACCGGCAAATACACGGCGAGGAGCACGAGCACACTGGCCACCACCGCGCCAAAGATCTGCTGGGTCGCCTTGATGGTCGCTTCGCGACGCGACAGATTGCCTTCGTGGAGCACGCGCTCCACATTCTCCACCACGAGAATGGCGTCGTCCACGACGATACCGATGGCAAGCACCAGGCCGAACAGGGTCAGGGTGTTGATGGAGAATCCAAAGGCGTACATCCCGAGAAAGGTACCGATAATCGATACCGGCACCGCGAGCAGCGGGATGAGTGTGGCGCGCCAGCTCCCCAGGAACACAAACACCACCAGCACGACCAGGAAGGCCGCCTCCAGCAGCGTTTTCACGACCTCGGAGATGGAGGAGTCGATGAAGCGCGTGATGTCGAAGGGAATGCTGTACGTGACGCCTTCGGGAAACTCCGACTTGAGCACCTCCATGGCGTCCTTGACGCCGATCAAGGTCGACAGGGCGTTGGCGCCGGGCTGGAGGAAAATCAGAATGGGCACCGCCGGTTGTGCGTTGTAGCGACCAAAAGAGTCATAGCTCAGGGAGCCCAACTCCACGCGTGCGACGTCGCCCAGTCGAAGGACGGAGCCGTCCTCGTTTGCCCGCAGGATAATGTCCTTGTACTCCTCGGGTTCGGAGAGACGCCCCTGGGTAATGACGGGGATCGTGAACGCGACTTCGCCGTCATTGGGGGCAGCGCCGATGCGCCCCGCGGCGAAGAGCGAATTCTGCTCCCGGATGGACTTGGCCACGTCACTGATCGTGAGCCCTTTCGAGGCCAGGTCGTCCGGGTTCAGCCAGATGCGCATCGAATAGTCTTTTCCGCCAAATACCTGCACGTCGCCCACACCGGGAACGCGCTTCAGTGCATCCAGCAGATTAATCGTCGCGTAGTTGGCCAGGTAGAGATCGTCCACCTTGCCATCCGCCGCATTGAGCGCGACCACGCCGAGAATGTTGTTCGCGCGCTTGTTTACCGACAGGCCCTGACGGATCACCTCCTGAGGTAGTCGCGGTTCGGCGCGCTTGAGCCGGTTCTGCACTTCCACGGCGGCGATGTCGAGATCCGCGCCAATATCAAAGGTACATACAACGCTGAGGCGCCCCGTGTTGGTGGCGGTGGACTGGTAGTAGATCAAATTTTCGATGCCGCTCAGTTCCTGCTCGATCGGCGTTGCAATCGATTCGGAGACGGTCTCGGCATCGGCCCCGGGATAATTGGCTTCGATCACCACCGTGGGCGGGGTGATTTCCGGCGACTGCTCCACGGGAAGAAAGAGGATGGACACCGCACCGCAGAGCGTTATCACGATGGATATAACGGCGGCAAATACGGGCCGGTCGATGAAAAATTTAGCCAGCATCGCGCTAGTTCTCCGACGTCGCTTCTGCGGCCGCTTCCAGCGGCGCAGGGGTCACGGCGGTACCCGGCTGGACTTTGGTGACCCCGTCCACAATGACCTTCTCGCCTGCGGCGAGGCCGGACTCTATGATCCAGTCGGCGCCGCTCCATGAGCCCGGTTCAATAATGCGCAGTTCCGCCGTGTTATCTTCCTTGAGGACGTACACGTAGCTACCCTGGGGGGATTCGCTCACCGCCCGCTGGGGAATGGCGATGGCGTTGGGGCGAACGTACCCGCGCATATGCGCCCGCACGAATTGTCCCGGCTTAAGTTTCCGCTCGGGATTCTCAAAAGTAGCGCGTAGTTCCAGAGAGCCCATCCCGGTGTTCACGGTGGTGCTTTCGAAATCCAGCGTGCCCTGAACCGGATAGGTGCTCCCGTCGAGCAGGGTGATCTCGAGATAGGGTGCCCCTCCACCGTTCACCGTATAGCTCCCGTCCGCCTCGAGCGAACGCCACTGCAGGTAGTCCCGCTCCGTCATCTGGTAGCTGACGTAAATTGGATCCACCTGATGCATTACGGTGAGCAGTCCGTTCTGCGCCTGGTCCACCAGGCTTCCAATTTCCTTGAGGGTCTTGCCGACATAGCCGGTCAGAGGAGCCTCGATTACCGTATAGCCAAGTTCCAGCTCGGCCTTGGCCTGCTCGGCCTTGACCAGATTAAGCGCGGCCGCCGCATCGCTCTGCTCGGCCAGTTGCTTGTCCAGATCACTTTGGGCTATCGCGCCCGGCACGGATACGGATTTCAAGCGGGCCGCTTCCTTTTCGGCCAGCTTCACGCGGGTCTCCGCCTGGGTCACTCGCGCTTTGGCGATCTGGAGGTCCGCCTCGAAAGGGAGGGGATCGATTTTGTAAAGCTGTTTGCCCGCCTCCACCAGAGTGCCTTCTTCAAAGTCACGGGAATCCAGGAAACCCTGGACTCGGGCGCGAACTTCAACCACCTTGGAGGCCTCCGTGACGCCGACAAAGTCGAACGACACGGGCATCGAGCGGGCTTCAACCACCACGAAGGATACTTGGGGTGGAGGGGGCGGCCCGCCTGGCTGGGCGAGGGAAATTTTGGTTAGTAATACAAATAACACTAACATGGAAGTTCGAAGAGAGGGTGAGTACTGCATTCGGCAACCTTTCTATGGCCCGTTTCCAGCCCGGAGCATGCGGGGGTACAGCTCGGGATGGACAAGATTCCTGCTTCCTAAAGACTATGCGCACTGTGCGCCATTGCGGGGCGCGCCGCCGACTCGCGCCCGTTGTGTTGTGCCCCAATCGTCGTGCGAAATTACACCTGCGCGCCAGCCAGCCGGTTTGCCATGGCAAGCATGGCCTCCACCAGCGCCCGGCGCCGTTCTTCCGAGAAGGGGGACACATTCAAGGATTCCATCAGCATGAGACCATCAGCCGCGAGAAGCAGTATGTTGGCCTCGTCCTGATCAACATCAAGCAATTCCAGATCGGAGACTCGCTGTTCGTGAAACTTAAGTATGGGGGCTTTGAGATTGGGACAATTGGCCAGAGCGGCGACGAGCGCGGCACAGAGCTGAGGATTGCGCTCTTCGTCGAGCAGGGCACCTTCCACATCGGCCCTCAGCATGGCCTCGGGGCCATTGCCGTAGGCCTCGCGGCGCGCCTGACGTTTTTCCTTGCCCTTCTCCATCAGACGGTCCACCAGGGCCTGAAGCAGGGCATCCTTGCTGGGAAAGTGGTAGAGGAGCCCGCCCTTGCTGACCTGTGCACGCTCCGCAACTGAATCAAGGGTGAGGCGCCACGCGCCCTGCTCGGTCAATAGTACTTCGGCCGCGTCAAGCATCAGATCTTTGCAACTGGGTCGTACCATTGCTACCTTTCCATGAGTTACTGAACCGTCTGGACGGTATAGTAACACCCTTTGGGCCACCTGTCAAATCTCGGGCCACCCCGGGGAGCTCCTTGACCCTTTGGGGAGGTCCAACGTGCCGCCTGTGCTATGCTTGCCGCCATGCAGCTCCCCCATACAACGAACGCCCCCTCCGAATCTGGACAAGCCGTCCAACTGGCCTGTCGCAAGATTTGGGGCGGCAACTCCCAGACCGCCATGCCCATCACCCTGCCGGGACTCGCCGGGGTGCTTCATGCCATCCCGAAGGACAGCCACGTGGGCGGGGACCTCTACTATCTTTCCGCCTGCGGTGCGGGGATCATGTCGCGCTTGTGCATTGCGGATGTGCGCGGGCACGGCGAAGGGGTGGCGGATTTCGCTGTCTGGCTGGAGCAGGTTTTCTCCGCCCATATGAACCGCCACAGCCCCTCGGGCGTGCTCCGCGAAGTCAACCAGCGCGCGGTAAAGCGCGGCCTGTGCCTCATGACCACCGCCCTGTGCTTCAGCTACAACTCCCTCAACGGGCGCCTGGTCTTCTGCAACGCGGGCCATCCTCCCTTGCGCATTTGCCGTGCTGGCTCGGATCGATGGGACGCATTGGAAGTTCATGCAAGGGACAAATCAAAGCCGTGGAATGTGCCCCTGGCTGTCACGGCGGATGCGCGCTACTCCGTCGGCAAGGCGCGGCTGAAACCGGGCGACCGCCTGTTGATCCACACGGACGGCCTGACCGAGGCCCACGATGCAAGCGGGCATCAACTGTCGGAGACCCTCTGGAAGCCGGGCCGCTTTCCCGACAGCAACGCCGGGCCAGGCGATATCGCGTCGGGCTTGTTGAAGGTACTGCGCGACCACTTGGCCAACCCCGCCGAGGCGGACGATGATGTCACCTTTACGGTGCTGGAGGTGCTCCCCTTCCAGCCGGGCAACCGGGTGATGGCGTATTTCCGCAACAACTACGGCAAGGATGCGCGAACGCGGATGCGCGCGGAGAAGTCCTGAAAAGGGGACCGTCCTGCACGCAACGGCACCCAATCGGTCAAATTCGACTTCGTCCATTTTCCAGAATCCACCCAAGTGAAGCCCGCCTCAACGTGCGGGACCGTCCCCCGCTTTTAAATACGCGGGACCGTCCCGAATGGCACTAACCCATCTTCCGCAGTTATCCACTCATTCCGGTCGAATATGGTTATTTCATCGACGTAAGTTCTTTACTACGTTGGACACGCTCCTGAATTTGGCGTGTAGTCCAGACCGCCCTCTTGCGGGTTTTTGGCGTCCGTGCCACTATGGTGGTGGCCATAGAGAACCGCCTTGTGTTTCTGAAACCTCATCGCCGCGAGAAGAAAGGCGTCGTCTACGAGTACTGGACGCTTGAGGAGTCGGTTCGTACGGTCGAGGGCCCCCGTCATCGCACCGTGGCGACGCTTGGCAAGCTGCCGGGGTTGGAAGAGGAGGCCCGGGTCGGCTGGGAGCACATCGGGGAGATTCTCGATGGCCGCGCCACCAGCTCGACCTGCTGCGGCGGGAGCCGTCGCCTCCGGCCTGGGCGCGGGTGGACACGTCGCGCCTGCGTGTAGAGCGGCTGCGCAAGTTCGGAGAAGTTTACCTGGGCCTGGCGCTGTGGCGTCGGCTGAAGCTGGATGCTTTCTTCAGCGAGGCCATGGAGCCCGGTCGCGAGGAGATTGCCTGGAGCACCATGGCGTGTATCCTGGTCCTGGCCCGGTTTTGCGCGCCGTCGTCGGAGTTGCAGATTGCCCAGTTCTGGTACGGCAAAACGGCCCTGGATGAACTGCTTCAGGTGCCGGAGGCAAAGGTGAACGATGACCGGCTGTACCGCGCGCTGGACGAACTGCTCCCCCACAAGGACGGGCTCTTCCGCCATTTCCAGCGGGTCTACGGCGAGCTGTTTGGCACCGTCTTCGATATCCTGCTCTACGACATCACCTCCACCTACTTCGAGGGTCGGGCCAAAGGCAACGCCCAGGCCCAACACGGCTACTCGCGCGACAAGCGTTCCGACTGCGTTCAGGTGTGCATTGGCCTGGTCGCCACGCCCGAGGGGCTGCCGCTGGCCTATGAAGTCTTCGATGGCAACCGAACAGACGTAACCACGGTCGAGGAAATTGTGGAGGCGATGCGGAAGAAATACGGCCACGAGCGACGCACCTGGGTGATGGACCGCGGGATGGTGAGCGAGAAGAATCTCTCCATGCTGCGCGAGGTCCAGGCCAGCTACATCGTGGGCACGCCCAAGTCCGAGCTCAAGACCTTTGAACAAAAACTCCTGGAGGACGACTGGGAACAAGTGGGGCCCGGCGTTGAAGTGAAACTGTGCGCGGCACCCGAAGGCGATGCGGAAACCTTTGTGCTGTGCCGCTCCGAAGGCCGCATCCAGAAAGAACACGCCATCCGCGAGAAGCAGGTCAAACGGCTCGAAGCCGAACTGGACGGCCTCAAGGCCAGCATCCAGGCCGACAAGCGGGCCCTGCGCAACTACAGCACCGCCGAACGGCGCGTGGGCCGCCTCTTCCAGAAGTACTCCCGCGCGGCCCGCTGGTTCGAGGTGAAAATCACCGAAGAGGACGACCCAAAGCACAAGAGCGGGAAGCGCCTCGCCATCTCGATAAACAAGAACGAGGAGTACCGTGAATGGAGCGAGCTGGCGGACGGCTGCTACCTGCTGCGCACCAATCTTCAGGGCTGGGAGGCCAGTGCTCTCTGGAAAACCTATATCGGCCTTACGCAGGTCGAAGACGCGTTTCGCGCCACGAAGCATGACCTCGGTCTGCGGCCTCTGTTCCACCAGAAGGAGGACCGCACCCGTGCGCACATCCTCGTGTGCTTCCTCGCCTTGGTCCTGTGGCGTACCCTGCAACAATGGATGGACGGCTGCGGCCTCGGCACCGCCCCCAGAAAGCTGCTCGAACACATGGCCGAAGTACGTTCCATGGACGTCATTCTCCCCACGGACGCGGGCACCGACGTGCGCCTGCGAACCGTCGAGCTAAGCCCGACAAGCACCTGGCCATTCTACTGGACAAACTGAAGCTGCCCCTGCCCACCAAACCTAAACCGATCTAAAATGTAGTCCAGACTTTTGCGACGGAATGCCCAATTCCCAAGCAAGTATCGACTTTGCAATTGCTAACTGCGGAAGATGGGCTAACTTAGGGCCTTTGGGGTTGTTGTTTTTTTGGGTGCATATTTCGGCACGAGTAGTCCATCGGAAACGGCGGATCGCGGCCACTGATTTCGGCGTGGCGCGGCCACCTGTTTCGGGCGCGGCCGGGCTAGTCCGCAGGAAGGGCTTTGGGTGGTGTTAGAATGTAGTGCGGCCACCGTACAGGAGCGAGGGGAAGTCACGTCGAACGCGCTTCCCCTCGGAGCATAGCGACGGTGGTCCGCTTTATTTCTGTACGTTCTTCTGTTTCTTTCTGAGGGAGTCACCCTTGAGGGAGAGTTTGTGGGCGTTGTGCACCAGTCTGTCAAGGATAGCGTCGCCCAGGGTGGGGTCACCGATGATCTTGTGCCATTTCTCGATGGGAAACTGGCTGGCAATCAGGGTCGAGCGCAGGTCGTGGCGCTCCTCCAGGATCTCCAGGACGTCCCGGCGCTGCTCGTCGGTGAAGTTGGCCAGTCCCCAGTCGTCAATGACGAGGAGATCGACGCGGGCATAGGCCGTCAGGAGCTTCCGGTAGCGCCCGTCGGCCCGGCCCAGGGCCAGCTCGTCAAAGAGCTGGGATGCCCGCGTGTAGACGGCCCTGTAGCCTTCGCGGCAGGCCTTGTGAGCCAGTGCGCAGGCGAGGTAGCTCTTGCCCACGCCGGTTGACCCGGTGATGAGGACGTTGTGGTGTTCGCGAATCCACTGGCAACCGGCCAGGGACAACACGAGGGACTTGTCGAGACCACGCGGGTGCCGGAAGTCCACATCCTCAATGGTGGCGGTCTGCCGCAGCTTGGCCTGCTTCAGACGGAGCTTCAAGCGGCTGTCGTCGCGTTCGGCGGATTCGCGGTCCACCAGCAGGGCCAGCCGGTCCACGAAGCTGAGACGCTCGTACTCGGCACAGCGGTCCTGTTCTTCGAGGGCCCTGGCCATGCCGAAGAGGCGCAGTTCGTGGAGCCTGGTGACGGTGGGGTGCTTCAGCATGATTCGCTCCCTTCTACGGCATCGCGGTAGTACTCCGCGCCACGGATATTGTCGTGCTCCACAGGCGCTACTTCCTGGGGCTTTCCGGGCAGGGGCCGCTGGTCCAAGCCGCGCTTGAGGATAGACTCGATGCTCTTGAAGCTGGCCGTTTTCGTGACCAGGGCGCGGGCGCAGGCCGCTTCAAGGCGTTCGGGTCCATATTCCTTGCCGAGGCGCATGAGCCCGAGACAGGCCCGGAATCCCTGCTGGGGATGGGGCCGGGAGCGCAGAATCGTCTCGACCACAGACACGGTCTGCACGCCGGTCTTCTCCGCCCAGCGCACCAGTCGCTCGGGTGTCCACTCGGCGTACGCGCGGTGGCTTTTGGGCATGTGTTCGGGCAGGGTGGCATAGAGCCCCGAACGCGGTTGGCGCAGGTGGCTGGCCACGCGCTTGTGTTTGTGGAAGCACTCCACGCCCGTGGCGGTCAGGCGTACGTCCATGGACTGGTTCACCAGTTGGTAGGGCACGCTGTAGTAGCTGCCCTCGACGCTTATGTGGTAGTCGATGTTGACCCGCGCCTTTCTCCACTCCGCGTATTCATAGGCTACTGCGGGGAGCGGGCGCAGTGCGGGTTGGTCCAGCTGTTCGAAGAGCGAACGGCGGTTGCCCTCCATCTTCTGGAATGGGCGCTGGTTGTATTGGATGAGCTGCCATGCGATGGCTTCATTGAGGTCGTGGAGGGAGAAGAAGGTGCGGTTGCGCAGGGGAGCCAGGACACGCCGCTCCACGTCCTGCACCGCCTTCTCTACCTTGGCCTTATCCTTGGGCTTGCGCACCCGCGCGGGAAGCAGGGCGCAACCATAGTGCTCCGCAAGGTCTTCATAGGTGCGGTTCAACTCGGGCTCGTAGCGGTGCGGAACAGTAACCCCCGCCTTGAGGTTATCCGACACCACCAGGGCCGATACTCCGCCGTAGAAGGCGAAGGCCCGAACATGGGCCATGACCCATTCCGGTAGACTTTGCGTCCAGCAGGCCTCGACGTAGGTGTAGTTGCTCGCCCCCAGCACCGCCACGAAGATCTGAGCAGGACGTACTTCACCCGTCTTCGGATCCGTGACCGGCATCGTCTGCCCGCAGTAGTCCACAAACATCCGCTCGCCTGCCTTGTGCTCCTGGCGCATGGGCAGGTCCAGCGTCTCCCGCCATGCCCGGTAACGCACGCAGAACTGCGTGTACTGAAAGCCGTCGGGATGGGCCTCCTTGTATTCTTCCCAGACCAGTTGAAGCGTAACACCCTTGCGCGCAAGCTGGCGGTGGACTTCCCCCCAATCCGGGACAAAGCGAGGTCCCGCATCCAAGGGTTCCGGCGTCTCGAACAGAAGTCGTTCCAACGCCTCATCCGTGAGATCCGTCAGCAGGGGCCATGACAGCCCCATCTCCCCAGCCCGCTGCACGTACTTTCCCACGGTGCTCCGCGCCAGCGAGCAACTCGCGGCAACCGTTCGCTCGCTCAAGCCACACTCCCAACGCAGACGCAATACTTCCCTGATTTTCCTCATCGGATTCTCCCAGGCACTTCGTGCCGGTCATGCTCCAGCCGCCATGGCTGGAAAACGACACACGATACCCGGAATAGAAATCAGAAAGTGCCCCTGGCAGAGAGATGGCCGCACCCGAAATCGATGGCCGCGCCTACCCGAAACAGGTGGCCGCGCCGAAACGTTCTAGCTGGCCGCGATCAGCCGAAATGGAGAAGTGGCCGCGCCCGAAATATGCATTGGGCAGCTATCTGTTTCTCGAGCGCTTTGGCACGCCTTCGGTCTTTGCTTCGAGCAGTTCCAGCGAGACGTCCCGCAGTTGTTGGAGCAAGGCTTCGAGCTTTCGGTTCTCGACGATTGCATGCTGGTATGGCTTGAGTTGACTTGCGCTCAAGTTTACCGTGACTGTCTTTCCCTCCCGTTTCCACGTCCACTGATTGTAGGGGCCGTACTCCTTTTGCATTCCGGGATTTTTGGGGTCGTCCCGCACGATACTGCGCCGGGTTATGGTCCCGTGCAGGACGGGGCCGATTTTTGCAATGCGCTGGAGGATTTGGGTCCTCCTCCGCTCCATTGCCTCGATCTGTTTGAGGCTCTTTTGGGGTTCTTGCGTCGCCATTTGTGCGTCTCCATGTTCAGTATGCCATAGCCTGTAACTACAAGTAGTGATACTTGTAGTATAGCCGGACTCAACCGGAAAGGGCCACGCGTGAAACAGAACAGAACCTCCAACACCAGCCGCGCGGCCGACATTCAGGACGAATTCACCGCGCTCTTCCAGCGCCTCATTCATTGGCCGGCCCAGTTTCGCGCCGAGCGTGTGCGCCACTACACGCCCGAGCGCACCTTCTGGCTTTTCCTGGGCCAGGCGATGGACGCGGGTGGGTCGTGCCACGGGGCCGTGGCCCGATTCCGGGCACGGCTGGGGGAGCGCGGAAGAGGCCTGAGCACCAGCAGCGCCGCCTATTGCAAGGCGCGCAAGCGCCTGCCCGAAGACGCCTTGGAACAGATACGGGCCGAGGTGGCGGGTAAGACCCGTGAGCTGGCGGGAGCCGAGGCGCTCTTATGGCGGGGCCGACGGGTCAAGGCCGTGGACGGTTCGAGTGTATCCATGCCTGATACGGCTGAAAATCAGGCACAGTGGCCCCAACCCAGTGCCCAGAAACCCGGTTGTGGATTTCCGGTAATGCGCCTGGCCGTCTTGTTCTGCGTAGCCTCCGGCGCGGTGATTGACTGCGCCCGATCGGCGCTGGGCACCGGGGAGCGTACCCTGTTCCGGAGGCTCTGGCACGCTCTGGAAAAAGGAGATATCGTCCTGGCCGACCGGGGCTTTTGCTGTTTTTCCGACTACTGGCAGCTGGAGCAGCGAGGGGTCGACTGCGTCATGCGAAAGAATACCAAGGTATGTGTCAAGAGCACGTTGTCCAAGCGGTTGGGTAAAGGCGATAAAATTCTATGGTGGCACAAAAGCCAGACCCGGCCCCCGCAGATGGACGGGGAACTCTGGCATGCTCTCCCCGCCACCATCCTCGTGCGCGAAATTGAGGTCGATATCGCGCATAAAGGCTTCCGCACCAAGCATCTTGTCATCGCCACTACGCTGCTGGACGCCACGGCATATCCCAAGTCGGCCGTGGAAGATCTCTACCGCCAGCGCTGGAAAGTCGAACTGTGGCTGCGCGACCTGAAGATCACCCAGGGAGCCGATATTTTGCGCTGCAAAAGCCCCGAAATGATCCACAAGGAACTTACCATGCACGTGATCGCCTACAACCTCGTGCGCGCCGCCATACTCCAAGCCGCTCTGGTGCATGGGCACCGACCAGAGGAACTCGCGTACAAGCCCTGTCTCGACACCCTTCGGCAGTGGGCGAAACACTTCACCCAGCCGAAAACCACAAAACAAAAGGCTTGCCTGCTCTGGGAACTTCTACTCGATACCCTCGCCCGAAACAGACTCCCAAAAAGGCCAGACCGAATCGAACCGAGAGCAAAAAAGCGAAGAGCGAAAAACTATGCCTTGTTAAACGAACCAAGGAAGGTATTCAAGGAGATACCCCATCGAAATCAATACAAGGCACCATTAAGTTAGTGCCATTCGGGACAGTCCCGAACGCCAAACAGGCTATCGCATGCCAGGAAATGTGTACGACCGAAGGTCACCATCCGTTTACGCCGTTCCCTTGCGTTCAGGACAGTCCCGTCGCACCCGAGGGGACCGTCCTGCACGCAACGGCACCCAATCGGTCAAATTCGACTTCGTCCATTTTCCGGAATCCACCCAAGTGAAGCCCGCCTCAACGTGCGGGACCGTCCCCCGCTTTTAGATACACGGGACAGTCCCGAACGCGGCGCAGGCTGCGGCGCGCCGAGAACCGATTGTGAACGAGGATCGCAACCCGTTTGTCGCGTGCCCTTCCGTTCAGGACGGTCCCGTCGCACCCGAGGGGACCGTCCTGCACGCAACAGCACTCAATCGGTCAAATTCGACTTCGTCCATTTTCCAGAATCCACCCAAGTGAAGCCCGCCTCAACGTGCGGGACCGTCCCCCGCTTTTAAATACGCGGGACAGTCCCGAACGCGGCGCAGGCTGCGGCGCGCCGAGAACCGATTGTGAACGAGGATCGCAACCCGTCTGTCGCGTGCCCTTCCGTTCAGGACAGTCCCGTCGCGAGCCAAAAAAACTTCTTGACAGCTACTACGCACCTAAGTACTATAGGCCATAGTACTCAACATCAAGGAGCAGCCCATGAAACTCGATCAACTCGGCCCGCTCCAGCGCGAGGTGCTGGACGTGCTCTGGGACAAGGGCGAGGCCACGGTGCACGACGTGCTGGACGCCTTGCCGCGGAAGAAGAAGGCGGCCTACACCACCGTGCTCACGACCTTGCAAAAACTGGAGAAAGCGGGCTGGGCCACACACGAAGAACGGGGCCGGGCCTATGTGTATCGCGCGAAGGAATCGCGGGCCGCGGCCACAGGCAAATCCATCCGCGCCTTTCTCGGAAGCCTGTTCCAAGGGCGCCCGGATTTACTGCTGGAGCATCTGGTGAACGACACGGAACTCGACGACGAGGAATTGAAGAAGCTTCAAGACTTGATCGCGAAAAAAAGGAGGGCTAAGTCATGAACCTGTTCACGTGGGACCTGCTCGGCTTGTTGCTGGTCACAACGACGCCTCCGCTGATTGCATCGCTCGCCGCAGCGCGCCTGCTCCGTGCGAATGCCGGACTTGCCCACGCGGCCCTGCTGGGCGGCCTCGCCCTTGCACTGCTTCTGCCCGCATGCGTCGTCACGCCTCAACTGCTGAATACCCATGCACTCTACATCGGAATACCGGGTAATGGGCCGCAGCTCGTGGATGCAATGTTATTGCTGGGTGCGATTCTGATGCTACTGCGCCTCGCGGTTTCTTGCGTTCTCGGGATGCGACTGTTGCGCCGCGCGGAGCCGATGGCGGGCGATACCCTCTACCCCATCCTCAAAGAGGCGGGCCAGGGGCGCCGGCCTCTTCCGGTGCTCTTCGCCACGCGCGACATAAAATCACCCGCCATCTGGTGCTGGGGATTGCGGCCCGCGCTGCTTATCCCCGAGGGTGCTGGAACCAAGCGGAGCGCGGCAATCTGGCGGGGCGTTTTTGAACATGAGCTGGCCCATGTGCGGCGCAAAGACAACGTGTGGACCCTGTTCTCTGAGTTCGCCCTTTGCCTCTTGTACTGGCACCCCCTCGCCCACATCGCCCGGCGACAGCTCTTCGAGTTCGCGGACATCGCGTGCGACGAGCGCGCGGCGCGAAAGGTCGGTGATCGCACGTTGTACGCCGAGGCATTGCTCTCGTTCGCGGTTCAGCCGCGATCCGTCTCCGCGCTGTCGCTGGTTTCAAACGCGGATGCCCTGAAGCGACGCATCCACCGCCTGCTGTCCGATGAGGCAGGGACGTCACGCGTGGGACTGACACGAGGCATCGCCGCCGCCGCGTTGTATTTGACAGGTTGCAGCGGCGCGCTCTTTGCTGCGCCGGACGCGCCGGAAGCTGGTCCGGCACCGCGTCAGGAAGGGAACCTGATCCAGAACGCGGGCTTTGAGCAAAGCGGCGACACCCTCGAACACTGGGTACCAGGCAAACCGGTGGAAGGTGTAGCCCAGCAATGGATTCGCGTCGGAGATCCGGTGATTTCATCGCACTTTTGCTTCACCAAGACGGCGAAGCGCTATTTTCCCATCGCGAGTGTGTCACAGGAGGTGACGGCGGAAATCCCGCCGGAGGCGACCCACGTCGAAGCGGGAGCGCGCGTGCGTTGCAAAGAATTGACCAAGGCGGTGATCGACGTGGAGTTTGAAGGCGCCAACGGCGAATGGAGCCACGCCTGGGCCGTATACCTCGGACCGAAGGAAAAAGACGACGCCGCCTGGACCCACGATTGGCAGTACTACGAAGGTCATGTTGCTATACCTCCCGGCACGAAGAAGTTCAGACTGTCGTTCCAACAGTACGGGCCCGGCATAGTGGAGTTCGACGACGCTTTGCTGCGCTTTTCGACGCCACCAGCATCACCCGCCGCAGCATCTCCCGCGAAATCGAAGTAGAGCGTCACACGCTTGCAACGCCCTTGCATTCGCGAAAGCCGGTGCAGCCCCAGAAGGACTGGCCCGCGTTTTTGCCTTGCTTGGCGGTGCGCAGGGCCATGGGTTTGCCGCATTGGGGGCAGTCGGGGATGGCGGCTGCGGGATAGGACTGATTCGACGGATAGGACCGATTTGTGTCGCTGGACTCTTTCGTCGGGTAAGGGCCCCCCGCCTTTTGTCGGCTCCGCTCTTCGAGTCGCGCCGTGGCTAGTAGTTCGCTGTAGCCCCCTTCGCCGATGAATTGCGCTTCGAGTGCGAGAATTTGCTGATCGAGAAGGTAATTGGCCTGGTGGATAAGGCAGATCAGGGTGTTCGCACGGATGGCGGGGTCCGCGTGGTCGAGCCAGGGAGCGTAGAGGGCGTAGCGTTGGTGGCCGGTGAGATCGATCATATAGGACGGATTCGACGGATAGGACTGATTTTTTGAGTCAGCTCCTTCGGCACCATCGGTCCTATCCGTCCTATTCTTCGAGCCCGGCCGGAGTGATCGCGCGACTTTCCTAACTTCCGCGACCTCACGGCTATTCGGCGCCCACTGCGTCAGGTGACGATGGCGCAGGAAGTCTTCGTAGTCGAGCAGCAACTCCTCCAAGCTCGCACGAGCAACGTTGACCAAGCGCAACTCTGTCTGCGAGGAAGTCGCCGAGGCGCGGCTTCCTTCGGCGATATTCTGCCTCCCAGACCGCGCCGCCTGCACCATCTGATCCACGGTGCGCGAGCGGCTGTCGATGAAGCGTTCGCAGAACCAGACGGTCGCGTCGTAGATGATTGTCGACATCTGAAAGGTTGCGAGATTGCGGTAGCCGCCGCTCGCGCGAAGCTTGCCCATAGCCTGTGCTCCAAAATTAAGCGGGGTTTGATCAAATCAGTCCTATCCGTCTTATCCGTCGTATAGGACCAATACGACGGATAGGACCGATATTGTATCAAACTCCCCCTCACTCCCCATCCAAGTGCAGCGTCGTGTTCTCGTAGAGCAGCTCATCATTCGTCGGCACGGCCTCTTCCCCGGTGAGGTCCCAGAACTGCCAGAATCCTCCCCGCAGTTTCACCCACACGCGATCGTTCTCGGTATCCTGCCACCAGGTTTCGCCCGCGGAATCCCGTACCGCCTGCAGCGACTCCACGGCATTGTAGGGCTGAAAACGCCCATAGGACTCTACCGACACTTCGGGCGTTACGTCGCCGCTGAACTGGATGCCAATGACCAGAGTATCCTGTGGCTCCAGCATGTTCTCAAAATTCAGGCTGAAGTCCACCGGCATGGGAGAGCCGGGGAACTCCACGAGATAAATCCCGCTGGCATGGGCCGCGAAGTGGCGGAAGGGCGAGAGGAGCCAGTCTTCCGACGCCTCGGTGATATTCCAGGTATCGATGGGTGCAAACGTGTCGCGATCGAGACGGGTCGCCTGCACCGCCATGAGGGGATGGTAGTAAGGCCGGAGATTGTTGATGACGAATTCCGTGATGCCGTAGAAGGGTCCGGGCACGCTGACGCCGCCCGTGCCCGCGCCGGGGGCCACAGGCGTCACGGCGAGGCCGTGGGTCAGGAAGGGCTCGTCGTAGACAATGAACTGACCCGCCGGTCCCCACAGTCCGTGGGGATCGAGCAACGCGCCCGCGAGCACGAAGTGATCGAAGTTCGAGCGCGAACGGTAGCCGGGGTGGCTGTTGATCAGCAGATTGTCCGTGTTGCGCGTCTGGCCCTTTTCCACGGGACGGATGTAGTAGTCATCCGTGGCGAAGACGCCGCTGCGCTCATCGGGCACCAGCGGAAAGTTCACGACGATATTTTCGCGAATGTCGAAGGCGCTGTGGTAGGTGGCAAAGGCCGTGGGGATCTCCGTGCCACCCAGTTGCTCCACATACGAATCAGGTCGCGGCGTGGCGCTGTTGAGGCTGTCGCCAATGGCGAGGCTGTGCTCGATGATACCGTCCTCGCCCGCGCCCGCGAAGAAGCGGCCCGCGTTGTCGGCGGAAACGATGCCGGAGTTCGTGGGCCAGCTTGAACGATCCCAGATGCCGCTCCGGCCGCTCTTCCACGTGCTCAAGCGCGTAAGATCGAAGCGGCGCATGTTCGCACGGGGATATACCGGGTCGATGCCGTCAATGGTGGAGATGTACTGGGTGGGGGCCACGTTGCCCGCGTTGTCGATCTCGACGAAGTCGAGCATGATGCCCTCTGCGCCACTGGTGTGGGTGCTGTTGTCGCCGAAAGCGCCGAACTGAAGGCGGTTGGGTCGCATGGCCACGCCGATATTCGGCCCCCAGGGATTGGCAGGAAAGGCGAGCCAGTAGCCGAAGCCAAGGCAATCCGCCACGGCGTTGTTGATGGTCACGTTGTCGGGGTTGGCAATCCAGAAGCCGCTGGAACCGCCGTCGCCGAAGATCTCGTGCTGCTTCAGCGCGTCTTCCGGCTCGGGATTTCGCACGTGAAGCACCAGATTTCCATCAAAAGTGTTGCGCCGCTCCACGGCGTCTTCCGTGAAAATACCATGGCCGTGGGTGCTGTAGACGATATTGTTCTGCACGAGCACGCCGTTGGTGCCGTGGACCACGATGCCGCGACTGGCGGACAGGTTGATGGTCGAATTACGGATGAACTGGCCGTCGGCATCGCCGAGGAAATTCACGCCATCGTAGCTTAGCATGTGCCAGTGGAAGGGGTAACGCCCGAGTCGGCCGCGCTGGCCGCCACGGCGAAATTCCACGCTGTCCACCCGGGCCGAGGAACCATGCTGCATCATCATGACGTGCACGCCGAAGCCTTCGTCGCGCCAGAGGGCATCATCGGGTGCCTGAATCACGATATTGCGTGAAAGATTGCCGATCTCGGCCCGTTCATCCAGCACCACGGGGGTATCGGGATGATCGGACGTGATGACGTTGGTGGCATCGAGGCTCATGCCTTCGGGGGTGACATACTGCAGGCGACCCCAGTGGAAATCCGCCACGGGGCTCTCCAGTGACACCGCGTTGCCCGTGACCGGGCCGAGCGTACGCACTTCGGTCTCGGAGACGCCATACCAGTCCGTCGGCGCGAGAACGATTTCGTCACCCGCGCTCCAGCCAGTTTCCTCAAGGGTTTCGAGGGTGGTGGCGCCGGCTTCCGCGTGGGCGTTGATCTTCGTCCAGGCCACGGCCGGCGGCGTGCCATAGAGCTCCAGAGAGCCATCCATCACAAGGATACCGCGCGTGCCCATGCCCATTATGTCTTCGCCGATGGCGCCGGTGAGCGTGAAGGTGACGTTGTGCTCGATGGGATCGACTTCAGAACCCGCACGCAACTCGCCGTGGACCATGATGGCCTCGGCCGTAAGCTCAAGATCGGCATCGTCGATTTCCAGCGTGCCCAATACCGTAATCTCGCCGAGGGCAGGCGGACTGACGTCCAGCAATACGTGCATGTCGGTGTCGATGGTGACATCTTCACCCGCCGCAGGCACCGCGCCCCCCCAGGTCGCGGCATCGGACCAGAGCGAAACAAGTTCGCCTTCACCTTCACCTTCACCTTCACCTTCACCTTCACCTTCACCCTCCCCTTCGCCTTCACCGCCAGGGTCCGGGCCCAATGAAATCGTTATGGAGACGGACGAATCCACCGCGACTTCAGCGCCCGCTGCGGGATTCTGGGAGATGACTTGTCCAAGGGGTATGGTATCGTGGTGGGCTTCGGTCACGGTGCCCAGCACGAGATCGACACCAAGGAGGAGCGTTTCCGCCTCCGCCTGGGTGGAACCGGATAATTCTGGGACGGTGACTGTGTCGGGCGGCGTGGGGCAACCCGCCAGCATGGCGGCGAACCCGCCGATCAGCACTAAGGTCTGGGCGACTCCGAAGCGTCCGATCAGTCGCCGTACCACTGACGGGCGCGACGTTTGAGCCGGCGCCGACGGCCGCGCGCCACCACAGTGGCCTTCACCAGGGGAGCGTAGGTAGAAAGCAGAAGGGCGCCCGAGAAGAGCAGAACTGCAACAAGGATCGAAAACGACATGATTTCCCAACCTTTCTACGTTGTCTGCAAACACGTCAGTGCGGAGCAAGGTCGTGAAAACAGGTCTCGCATCGGTGGCCCGTAACGCCACCGGAGAAAGTATACCCCGAAATCTCGCTCCGTGCAAAAGCCGTGCGGCATTCCCGACCCAAGTCATTGCAGCAAAACAAGTTAGGATTTTCTTAACCATTGTAATTGGACTCCCTTTCCATAGCTTCCGATGCTTCGTAGTACGTCATTGCTGGCACTGTGCAGGTGCTTCCAGGGGACGTGCCGGTTGCCTTTCTGAAATCGTTGCGAATGGCGGAGAGACTCCCACCCACCATTCTCGCACGCCTCGGCGATGCAAAAAGCGCGAACAATAGCTGAAGGGTCGGAGACTCGGTTGCAATTCGCCTGTCCTGACTGCCGAAACGGAACAACCGCGCGATGGCGCCGCCGTGCACTCGCTGCAATGCGCCTAGTGTATCGTGCACGCTATCGCGGGTGCCAGCGTGGCGAACACTGCCGAGGCGATACCGTCCATCGCTCGGCGTGTCTGTGGCAGGCGATGGGTCGAACGATGTGATGGTATAATCGGCGCTCAGGTTTGGCACAGTGAACCAGCAACAACACCCTAAGGAGTAAGCGAAATGAGCAATCACTATACCTACCGACGACTCGACAAAGACGACGCAGCCGTGCTGCTGGTGGATCACCAGTCGGGACTTTGCAATATCGTCGGCGATTTCTCGCCCGATGAATTCAAGAACAATGTTCTGGCCCTCGCGGACTCCGCGAAGTATTTCAAGCTGCCCACGATCCTCACCACGAGCTTTGAGGACGGCCCAAACGGCCCGCTCATGCCGGAGATCAAGGCGCTGTTTCCCGACGCGCCCTACATCGCGCGACCGGGGCAGATCAATGCCTGGGACAACCAGGATTTCGTCGACGCGGTGAAGGCGACCGGAAAGAATCAGTTGCTCATCGCGGGTGTGGTCACCGAGGTCTGCGTGGCCTTTCCGGCCCTCTCCGCCCTGGAGGAGGGCTTTGAAGTCTTTGTGGTGACGGATGCGTCGGGCACCTTCAACAAGACGACGCGCGAAGCGGCCTGGTCGCGCATGGAAGCGGCCGGCGCGCAATTGATGAGCTGGTTCGGCGTGGCCTGCGAGTTGCACCGCGACTGGCGCAATGACGTGGAAGGCCTGGGGACGCTCTTCGCCAATCATCTGCCGGCCTACAAGAATCTGATCACCAGCTACAGCGCGCGGAAATAAGCTAGACCATCAGAAGAATTCCAAGCCCGGTGCGTTCAATTACGCACCGGGCCTTTTGTTCAAAGGGTATCGTTCACCGAGGCCTCCCGGATGGCGTCAGCTTTTTTTCGAATATCGTTCAATTCGTCGCGCGTTTTGCGATCGAGATTCTTGTAACTCAAGGCCATTCGCGGATTGCGGAACAGCAATCCCTTGTTCCTCGCCAGAAAATCCCAGTAGAGGGCATTGAAGGGGCAAGCCTTTTCGCTGAGCATCTGCTTCGGATCATAGGGGCAATACTTGCAGTAGTTGCTCATCTTGTTGATATAGTTTGCCGAGCCCGCATAGGGCTTGGAGGCCATCAGCCCGCCATCGGCGAAGGTGGCCATGCCGATCACATTCGGTGTAACCACCCAGTGCCACGCATCGATGTAGGCGAGCCAGTACCACTCGTTCAACGCCTGTGGCCGTACGCCCGCGAGCAATCCAAAATTGCCGGTCACCATGAGCCGCTGGATATGGTGATTGAGGCCATGGTGTATCACCGGCACCACCGCCTCGGCCATGCAATTCATCCGGGTCTGTCCGTGCCAGTAGACGCCGGGCAGGGGCAGATCCGCCTCCAGTCGATTCGATTCGTCGTAGCCCGGCATATTGACGCGGTAGAGCTCCCGCACAAATTCGCGCCAGCCCACGATCTGGCGGATGAAGCCCTCGGCGGCGTTCAGGGGAACGCGCCCTCGGCGGAAGTGGGCCTCGGCCTGGCGGCACACCGCTTCGGGATCGAGCAGCCCGATATTGATTTGGGCGGAGATCAGCGAATGAAAGAGGGCCACATTGCCCGCGACCATGGCGTCCTGATAGTCCCCGAAGAGGGGAAAACGCCACTGAAGAAAATTGGCAAAAAATTCCTGCGCATCATGGCGGGTAACAGGCCAGTGAAAGGAGTCAAGACGGCCAAAGGCATGGGGAAAATGCTCATCTACGTCGGCCATCACCTGACGCGTGATCGCGTCCGGCATGTAGCGGGGTATCGGTGGCGATTCCAGCCCCCTCTTCGGCGGATTCCGGTTTTCCTTGTCGAAGTTCCAGACCCCGCCGGCGGGTTCGGGGCCGTCCATCAGCATGCCTGTGGCCGCGCGAAGCTTGCGGTAAAAGACTTCCATCCGCGTGGCCTTGCCGCGCACCAGCGTGATGGGTTGCTCCAGCCGCGTGTTGATGAACATGTCGTTGTCCACGATCTCGACCGCGATACCTGCGGACTCGGCCAGTTGCCGGTAACGCGCGCACGCGCCCCAGTCCGCAGACTCCATCATCCGTACTTCGCGCAGACCGGTTGACTTGAATGCCGCCGTCAGGTCGTCGCAACAGGCGAAGTAGTCCACGGTAAAGCCAGCGCCGCACAGTTCCTCCGCGAAGTGACGCATAGCGGAAAAGACCAGCGTGAGTCGCTGCTTGTGAAAGGGCACGAGGGTGAACTCGGCCTTGCTCTCCGCAAGGATAACGCGCGTATCACGGGGAACGCATCCGCGAAAGAGCGCGGTGTCGGTAGAAAGCTGATCGGGCTGAACGAAGAGTATTTTCACAGCGTTCGCTCCGCGACAGGCCATACGAGGCAGAGCGCCCACAGCAGTAGACCAGCGCGCAACGACCAGAGGGCGGTCCGTATCCAGTTACTGTTCACTAGCGCATCTATCGCGGCGCGGTCATAGCCCTGGGTCAGACGGCTGTGCAGCGGAACCTGCACCGCGAAAGTACACACCCAGATCGCAGCGACCAGGAGCGCGCCCGCCTGGGCCACATACAAAGGAATTAATATCGGACGCCACGCGAACAGTGCAACGGCAGTGGCCAGCTCGACCAGCATGAGTGGCACCACCACCCAACTGATCTGGCGCTGGTGAAAGGCCTCGAACTCGATGAACTGCGGCTCCGCAATATAGCGGAAGGCGGGGTAGTGGACGAGCTGGATGGTCCAGATCAAGCCCGTCAGGGCGAAGGTACTGGCGGCGTTGGCCAGTAATACTGCCATGCCCGGATTCATCAGGTTACCGGACTTACGCGGGGGCGGGGCTGGACCCGACTCAATCCGCCATCCACACCCAGCACCTGCCCCGTGACCCAGCGCTGTGCAGGATCGAGAAACCAGGCGATGGCGGAGGCGATGTCTTCGGGTTGGCCCAGTGACCCGAGGGGGTGAAGGGATTCAGAGAGCTTGCGCGCGGCCGGTGCGGCCGTGATGGACGCGGACAGGGGCGTTTCCACCAGACCGGGCGCCACGGCATTGAAGCGAATGCCGCTGGAAGCATAGGTGGCAGCCGCCGAGCGCACGAGCCCTTCAATCGCCCCTTTGGCGGCGGCGATGGCTTCATGGTTGCCCATGCCGAAGCTCGCGGCGGCGGAAGACACCAGCACAACCGAGCCGCCTTCTCGACCAAATACCGCTTTGGCGCTGCGCACGGCGGCAAAGGCCGTGACCAGGTTGGACGCCATCGTGTGATCGAAATCCTCGCGAGACGTGAGGTGAGCCGGCTTCAACAGGATGGATCCGGAACAATTCACCAGACCGGTGAGACCGCCGAGTTGCTTCTTCGCCTCGGCAAGCGCCCCCGCCACGGCATCGAAGTCGGTCAAATCGCAAGCCGTGCACCATGCGACACCTGGTGCCGCGAGCCCCTCCACGTCGCGACCGATGGCGGCGATGTGCGCGCCCCGTGCATTAAGTTGCGCCATGAGGGCACCCGCGATAGCGCTGCGCGGGGCAAGTATGGCTATCCGCTCTTCGCTCATGAGGGCGACACCGCGCCCGGGTTGATGGTGGACCAGTCCTTGATGGCGTCGAGGTACGTGCGGCGGAAACCGAATATGGTATTGAGCTGCCTCTTCACCATCAGGGCGTGGGCAATTTCGCCGAAAGGACCGAAAGGCAGGGCATAGCGCACTTCGTCGCGGATCAGGGTCCCCTCACCTTGCCGCTCGAAGGTGTGGGTATGGTGCCAGAAGGAATAGGGCCCCTTGAGCTGCACATCCACAAAGCGGTGGGGCGGCGCATATTCAGCGATACAGGTCGTCCAGCGCATGGGGATTCCATTCACCGAAACGACATAGTCGATCATCGCGCCCACGTGCATGGGAATTGGGCTGGGTGTCAGGAGTTCAAAGCCCAGAAAGCTTGGCGTCAGCTTCCCGAGGTTCTCCGGACGGGCAAAAAAGGGAAAGACGTCCTCAAGGGGGACGGGGAGGTATTGCTCTTGATTGAGCAGGTGGACTTTCATGAATTTTGTCTCCTGAGGCAGGATCCGAGCGCCGTATTAGCGCTCCGTTGGTCTCTAAGAGTCTACCACATGGCATAGATTCTGTAAAGTTTTTGTCTAATAAAAAGCTAGACACGGAATTCGAAACAGCATTCGTATTGGACCCGGTCACGTGGTACCATAGCCTCGGCAATCAGGCAGACAGCGAGGATTCAGGCATGCAAATAGTACCTATCGGCGTATTCCATTGTTCGGAGAAGCACCCCTATGACGCGGCGCGGCAAGGCACGGTGGCGCTCGACAGTCTGGGGCGGATCGAACTGGACGCGGGCCAGAACTTCGAGCAGGCCCTGCAGGATTTGGCGGGCTTCTCCCACATCTGGGTCATCTTTCAGTTTCACCACAACAAGGCTTGGAAGCCCCTCGTGCAGCCCCCACGGGGTAATCGGAAGGTGGGCGTCTTTGCCTCTCGCGCACCCTACCGCCCTAACAGCATCGGCCTGACCTGCGTGCGCCTGATCGCCGTGTCGGGCCGGACGGTGGAGGTGGCGGACCACGATCTGCTGGACGGCACGCCTGTCCTGGACATCAAGCCTTATCTCACCTATGCGGATAGTTTCCCGGACGCCACCCTTGGCTGGCTGGACGAAATTGAAGAGCCGACCTGGTCCGTTTCCTTCAGCGAGGCGGCCGAGGCGCAGGTGCGCTGGCTGGAGTCGAAGGGGGTGGAGTGTCTGGCGGCCTTCCTCGTGCAGCAGCTCGCCGACGAACCCTTCAACCGCAAACGGAAGCGCCTGCGCCAACTGGGCGAGGGGGAATGGGAAATCGCCTATCGCACATGGCGCGCCCGCTTCACTGCGGACGAGGCCGGGTGCGCCATCCGGATCGACGACGTATCCTCCGGCTACACGCCCGAGGAATTGGCGAGCGATCACGATCCCTATGAGGACAAAGGGACCCACCGGGCATTCGCAACCCGCGCCACGGGATGAACCTGGATGTTCGCGCACATTGCGCAAAGCTGATCACTTCGCCATTAACCCAATATTGCTCAATACACATCTGTTCATGGAACTCTCGCCGCGCCCCGTTCCGATTGCTCTGCCTTGGTTTTTCCTTTATTTTCGACCATTCTCGCGCCCGACGCCACAGGCATGCTTTATGCATCGAATTGGCCGGACAACAGCAGGTTGTCCATGGGTATCGCCCGGTTTCCCGGGACCCCACGATGAGACGATGCACCGGCCAGTCCGGTCCAAGGAGTTTGAGCACCATGAAACACCACGACCTGACGCGGCGCGCCTTTCTCGCCTCGACCACCCTCACCGCTGTCGGCGCTCTCGCCGGCTGCGCCACCCGAACCAACACAGCCCGAGTCGTCCCCGGCAAGCTCTCCCCCAACGAGAAAGTCAGCATCGGCGTTATCGGCCTTGGCGGACGCGCGCGGGACCTCATCGGCCAGTGCAAGGATGTGCCCAATTACCAGTTGGTCGCGGTGAGTGACTGTTTCCAGCCGCGCATCGCCCAGTTCCAGGAACTCCACGGCGCAACCTACAAGTTTACCGGCTATCCCGATTTCCGGACGATGATCGAATCGGAAAAGCTCGACGGCGTGATGGTGGAAACCACCACCCACGCCCGCGCCTGGGTGGCCTGCCACGCCATGGCGATGGGCATGGATGCCTATATCGAAAAGCCCATGGCGCTGACCATTGCGGAAGGCCGCGACATGGTAAGCATCGCGCGGAAGTACAACCGCGTCACCCAGATTGGGACGCAACAGCGAAGCATCCCGGTCAACAACTGGATCAGCGATCTGGTGAAGAACGGCGCCATCGGCAAGGTTCACACCGTGCGCGGCTGCAACTACATCGGCCCGTGGATCTACAACAGCACCGAAGAGCAGCCCCTGCCCGATGGCGGCGAGAACTGGTGGGACATCTGGACCAACCAGGCAGTCGTGCGCCCCTACCATGAAAAGATCCATCGCGGCTGGGACAAGTGGGACGACTATGACGGCGGCGGCACGACCTATGGCGTGACCGGCTGGGGCGCCCACGGCTACGACCAAATCCAGCGCGGCCTGGGCACCGACGAAACCGGTCCCGTGGAAATCGTGCTGGAGGAAGAAGTGGCCGAGCGCCGCACTGGCAAGTTTGAGCGCACGGAGATCCCGCCGGAAGACACGGGCTCGCCCTACTACGGCATGGCCGACCAGACCGGCCCGCGCGCCAAAGTGCGGATGAAGTACAAGAACGGCGTCGAACTCCAGCTCGACATGGACGGCGACCGCTCCCCCGGTCTCGGCTGCGTCTACATCGGCGACAAGGGCGAGATCGAACTGAACCGCAACATGTACACCTGTTCGCCCGACACGCTGGTGGATGTCTCCGGCAAGCCCACGCCTATCGGCGTGCCCGAGACCTATCCTCATGTGGAAAACTGGATCGAGTGTATCAAATCACGGGAAACCTGCAATGGCGACATTGAGTATGGCCAGCGCAGCTCGAGCCTTTGCTATCTCGTGAACATCGCACGGAGCGTCGGCAAGGTCGGCGAAGTGCTCCAGTGGAATCCGAAGAAGGAAGTGTTCCGCAACTGTCCCGAGGGCAACGCATTGCTGTCGCGCCCACGCCGCAAGGGCTACGAACTTCCCACGTGATCTCGCGTAGAAACGCTATCACCACGAAGAGCACGAAGGAAAGAAGAAGCGTAGACCAGCAACCACGTTGCCCTGTTCTTTACGTTCGTGCCCTTCGTGCCTTCGTGGTGTAATTTTTTCTGTTCACGCGTCCCGTGAATGCACGAATAAGTCAGGCTCGACGCTTGGCGATGAAATTAGCCCCATGAGGATTCGCACATGAAGTACGGTTTCGCAATCGGATTGCTCGTCATCGCGTGTCTCGCCGCGACACACCTCTTCGCCGCGCCTGCGGAGGAAGAGGGATTTGTGCCCATGTTCAATGGCAAGGATCTCAGCGGCTGGGACGGTAAGGAAGGCGGGTGGTGGGTCGAAGACGGCGCCATTACCTCCGAAAGCACGGCGGAGAAGCCCTGCCTGAAGCATCACTATCTGTTCTGGGAAACGGCACAGCCCGCCGACTTCATCCTGCGATTTCGCTACAAGCTCGTGGGCGGTAACTCGGGTGTGCAGATCCGCAGCAAGAAACTGGACGGCTACGACGCCTGGGGCTATCAGGCGGACATGGAGTCACCCGGCCAATGGACCGGCTGCCTCTTTCAGCATGATCGCGAGGCCGTGGTAAAACGGGGCTTCACCGCAGTCATCGCGGAAGACGGCTCCCGTCAAGACACGCCCATGGGCGATCCTGCAGAGTTCCAGAAGGTTATCCAAGAAGGCGAGTGGAACGACTACGAGGTTTCCGCAATCGGCTCGAAGATCATCCTGCGCATCAACGGACAATTGATGTGCGAAGTGGATGACCGCGACGCAAAGATGGCTCGCAAGGACGGGTACATCGCGGTACAGATGCACCCCGGCCCGCCGATGAAGATTCAGTTCAAGGACCTGCGGATTAAGGTAATTGACAATTGACAATTGACAATTGACAGTTGACAATGGACAATGGACAATGGACAACGAAGAGGGGGCCTTGGGTGATTGCAGGCGGGCGCGGCAGTGGCGATGGGTCTTATGGGTCGTCTGGGGTAACACGCCCACTATCAACTGTCAACTGCCAAACTTCTTGATTGTTCCGCCGCCATCTGATTAAATTGACCGATTCATTGCCGTCCCCGCCCGGCGTGCCCCGCACCCAGTCGGGGTGACGGTTCCCCCCTCTACACTTGGAGAAGAGCACCATGAAGAAAATGTTGATGATGGCCGCAGTGGGTCTGGCGGTCCTGCCTTTTGCAGCACTGGCCAAAGATGACGGCGTGTCCCTGTTTGACGGCAAGACCCTGAATGGCTGGATCCAGAAGAACGGCACCGCCACCTACGTGGTGAAGGACGGCACCGTGCTCGGCACGACGGTCGAGGGCAGCCCGAACTCCTTCCTCTGCACGGAGAAGGAATATGGCGATTTCGATTTGACCGTTGAAGTGCTGCTGAACAACAACGAATTGAACTCCGGCATCCAGATTCGCTCCACCACGGCCGCGCCGGAAGGCGACGCAAAGTTTGGTCGGGTCAATGGCCCGCAGGTGGAAATAGAAGCGGCGGGCGCTGAGGGCGCACAGGCTGGCTACATCTACGGCGAAGCCTGCGGCGGCTGGATGACGGCGGACGCGGAAGCGAAGCGCTCCAAGGCCTTCCAGGACGGCGATTGGAATGAGTACCGCATTGTGGCCAAGGGCGCGCGCATCCAGACCTGGATCAATGGCGAAGTCGTGGAAGACCTGACGGACGAAGCTAAGTTCCAGAGCCACCCCAAGGGCTTCATCGCCCTGCAGGTACACGGGATCGGCGCTGGCCAGGGCCCCTACTCGGTGCAGTGGCGCAACATCAAAATTAAAGAACTGAAGTAAGCACGATTGCCCTTGAGCACTTCGCGGGAGCCGGCTTGGCCTGCTCCCGCGATTTTTTATGGGTCTTATGGGTCTTATGGGACCCTTGGAAACTTCGGGCGATTGATCATACGACCCATAGGACCCATAGTACCCATGATTCCCTTACTGCTCAATATTGCTTCAGCACCAGCGAATCCCCCGTGGCTTTCTGCCACGCCCCGAGCTTTGCGCGCAGCGTCGCGAGTCGGTCCAGGTTTGCGGGATCTTCCGCGAGGTTGGCCGTCTCTTCGGGGTCCTTCTTCAAGTCGAAGAGCAGCCACACTTCGCCCACGGGATAGTGAATCAATTTGTAGCCGCCGTCGGCAATCATGCGTTGCTTGTCCATGTAGGCGCTGTAGATTCCGTCGTAGTGCGGTGTCGACGTTCCCGCCAGCAACGGCGCGAGGCTCTTGAACTCCACGTGCTCCGGGTGCGTCAGGCCCGCCCAATCGAGGGTCGTTGGCATGATGTCCTGCAGGTAAACCGGTGTGGCGATGCGCTTGTCTGAAGCGATGCCGGGCCCGCAGATCGTCAGGGGCACGCGCACGCTGTGGTCGTACATATTCTGCTTGCCCATGAGCCCGTGCTGCCCTACGGCGAGGCCATGATCCGACGTGAATACGATGTACGTGTTGTCCGCTTTGCCCGACTTTTCGAGCGTGTCGAGAATGCGCCCGATCTGCTGGTCCATGTGCGTCACTATGGCGTAGTACTCCTGCCGGTGTACTTTCACGGCGTGCTCCGTGCGCGGGAAGGGTGCCAGATCTTCATCGCGCAAACCGGGGCCGGCACCAATATCCCGCGCCAAAGGATATTCCGGCTCAAAACTTTCCGGCACCGCAATCTTCTCCAGCGGATACTGATCCACGAACTCCTTCGGCGACTGGCGCGGATCGTGGGGCGCGTTGAACGCGAGGTACATGAAGAAGGGATTGTCACGCTGGACCGCCTGAGCCAGGAAGGATTCGCCATCATCCCCCACCACCTCGCTCCAGTGCTTGCCGCCCTCCCAGTAGCCGCCCTGCGCCGTGTCCCAGGGTTGCCACACGTCCTGCTGACCGTCCAGCGGGCGGTTATAGCCCACCTTCGTCGTGCCATAGTGATCCGTGGGCATCCCCTCGCGCACATGGCCGATATGATCGAAAACCGTCGCCGGGTCGATGCGCACGTGCCACTTGCCCGTCATATAGGTGTCGTAGCCCGCGCCTTTGAGTAGTTGGGGCCAGAGCCGACTGGCGGCGCGCTCCTCCTCCAGTTGACGGTGAATGGCTTCTGCGTGCCAGAGAAATCGCCCCGTGGTGAGCATCGTGCGACTTGCAATACACACCGCGCCATTCCATCCGCCCTGGTTGTAGGCGTGCGTGAAGGTCGTGCCGCGCTTCACCAGTCGGTCGAGGTTGGGCGTGTGAATTTCGTCATTGCCCAGGGCGTGAATCGCTTCGTAGGTCTGATCGTCGGAGAAGAGAAAGAGAATATTAAGCTTCGCGGCGGCATGGGCGGAGCGGGGCATGGCGGCGAGTGCGGCGGTCGCTGTAGTCGCATGGCGAAGAAACTGGCGGCGATTCATGGTCAGGGGTTTCCTGTGAGTTGGGCATGGGTGAGTATTGCGAACGTTGCATCGGAAGATCAAGGGCTCCTTTGAACCTCCGTCGATTCGCTAAATCAATGGTCGTGCCACACAAACCGCCCTTTCGGGCGGATCGCGTGGCACGCTTGGCAAGCTCCGGCTTTGATTGCGGTCCACCAACGCGCCACCCCGAACACCTTGATTTGTGGCTTGAGCACCGCAATCGAGGCGGCTATAGTAACACCATAGCTCTCCCCGAACCCCTGGAGTCCGCCATGAAACGTCGCGATTTTCTTTCCACCGCCAGTCTCGGCCTCGGCGCGGGCCTCCTCGCCTCGCGCGGCAGCGCCGCCCCCGAATCACGCCCCAACATCCTCTGGCTGATTTCGGAAGATACATCGCCCGACTTCGGCTGCTATGGTCACCCGATAGTTCATTCGCCCAACATCGATCGCCTTGCTGTCGAGGGCACGCGTTACAACGCCGCGTTTGCCGCCGCGCCGGTATGCTCCGCCGCGCGCTCCGCGATGATGACGGGGATGTACCAGACCACCATCGGCGCCCACAATCACCGCAGCCACCGCGAGGACGGCTATGGGCTCCCCGCCCCGGTGGAGGTGATCACAAAGTACTTCCGCGATGCGGGCTATTTTGCGAGCAACGGCCACGGGGTGAACTGGGACAAGCCGGGAAAGACGGATTTCAATTTCACGACGGCGACTGCCCCTTTCGACGGTACGGATTGGCGCCAGCGCAAGGCGGGCCAGCCCTTCCTCGCCCAGTACAACTTCAGCATGACCCATCGTGAATTCGAACGCGACCCCGAGCGGCCCGTCGATCCGTCGAAGGTGGAGCTTCCCCCCTACTACCCGGACACGCCGCTGCTGCGCCGCGACTGGGCGGACTACCTGGAATCGGCGCAGGTGCTCGACCGTCAGGTGGGCGTGTTGTTGAAGCGGCTGGAGGAGGATGGCCTGGCCGAGAACACCATCATCGTGTACCACGGCGACCACGGCCAGGCTCACGTGCGCGGGAAACAGTGGCTCTACGACAGCGGTACTCGGGTTCCGCTCATTGTGCGCAAGCCGGATGGCGCGGGTGCCGGGACCGTGTCGGAGGAACTGGTATCGCTGCTCGATCTGGCCCCGACGATGATGCAGTGGGCCGGTATCGAAGCGCCGCCGCAACTTCATGGCCGCTCGCTGAACACCGGCACGCCATGCGAATTTGTGGTGAGCGCGCGGGATCGTTGCGACGAGGCCGTAGACCGCATTCGCTCCGTGCGCACAAAGCAGTTCAAGTACATCCGGAACTTCTATCCCGAGCGCGCATATTTGCAGTTCAACGCCTACAAGAAGAAGCAGTACCCCGCCGTGTCCGTGCTGGAGCTCTGGCAGAAGGAAGGCGAGCTCACCGAGGCGCAACAGCCCTTCATGGCGGCGACGCGTCCCGAGGAGGAGCTCTACGACCTGGCGGCGGACCCGCACGAGGTGAATAATCTCGCGAAGGATGCCACACACGAAGAAACGCTGAAGCAATTGCGCGCGCGGCTTGACCGCTGGATTGAGGAAAGTGGCGATCGGGGTGCGGTGCCTGAGCCCGCCGAAGTGACCGACGCAGCGCGCGCAGATTCTCGCAAGCGTTTCGATGAGGCGATGGTGGAGCGCGGCATCGCACCTGACGCGGGACCTGAGGTGCATGTGGCCTGGTGGGAGAAGCAGTTGCTGGGATAGGGCATGACCTACCTGCCCGCTCGTTACCACGGTCCTCCGTGGTAATGCATACCATGCCGCTCCCGCGGCATCGCGCCAGCGGCGCGAATGAATCGTTTGCGAATCTGATATCGGTAGCATTTGGAAAGGACTTGGACGGGAATGGGTTTGACACGCCAGATAGTGGTGATTTTCAGGGGTCTTCTTGCGGCATCAGCAAAACCTCTTGCACCCTGTTCCGCTGGAGCGGAACGGTATGCGTTACCACGGAGGACCGTGGTGACGAGTGTGGTGGTGGCGCTCGCTGTATATGTGTCTCTATCATCCGCAGCGGACGCCCAGGAGCGCCCCAACATCGTCTACATCCTCGCGGACGACCTAGGCTACGGTGACGTGCGCTGCCTCAATCCCGAATCGAAGATCCCCACGCCGCGCATGGATCAACTGGCCGCCGAGGGCATGACCTTTACCGATGCCCACTCGGGGTCGGCGGTGTGTACGCCCACCCGCTATGGGTTACTTACGGGACGCTATGCGTGGCGCACGCGGCTGAAACAGCATGTTCTCTGGGGCTATTCGCCGCCGCTGATCGATCACGGCGAGTTGACGGTTGCGCAGTACCTGAAAGCGCAGGGGTATCACACCGCGTGCATCGGCAAATGGCATCTCGGCCTGGGCTGGCAGACGACCGATGGCACCAAACTCGGTGATGAAGCGGAGTTGACCGGCGAAAGCATCGATTTCGAGAAGCCCTACACGCACGGGCCGTTGAACCTCGGCTTCGATTACTTCTTCGGCATTGCGGCGTCGCTGGACATGCCACCCTATGTTTACCTGGAGCAGGATCGCGCCACGGCCATTCCCGCAGCGATGAAGCCCACCACGTTTCGCGCGGGGCTCACGGCGGAGGACTTTGAGCCCGTCAAGGTGCTACCCGATCTGACGGACCGTGCCATTGCCTACCTCAAAGAGCGACACGCTGCGAATCCTGATCAACCCTTCTTCCTCTACTTGCCCCTCACCTCGCCCCACACGCCGGTAGTGCCTTCGTCCGATGTGAAAGGCTTGAGCGAGGCAGGGGACTATGGCGATTTTGTTGTTCAGACTGACCGAGCCATCGGCCAAGTGCTCGATGCGCTAGATGACCTCAATCTCCGGAGGAACACGCTGGTGATCGTGACGAGCGACAACGGATCCACCGAGTCCACCGAGACAATGGTGGCCTCCTACGGCCACCGGCCCAACCATCACTTTCGCGGACGCAAGTCCGATTCGTGGGAAGGGGGCCACCGCGTGCCCTTTATCGTGCGCTGGCCTGCCCAGGTCACTGCGGGTTCGACCAGTGCGGAGACAACGTGCCTCACGGATCTTCTCGCGACCGTGGCCGATTTGGTGGGTGCGCCCTTGCCTGAGGGCGCGGGACAAGACAAAGCATGCTGACCGCGTTGCTTGGTGAGAAGCGGGAGGGGCCCCTGCGTGACTTCACGGTCCATCATTCCATCGACGGCACCTTCGCCCTGCGCCAGGGACCGTGGAAGTTTATCGACGGACCGGGCAGCGGCGGATGGAGCAGTCAGGGTGTGAGTGGGCCCAAGCCGGGCGACCCGCCCGTGCAGTTGTACAACCTTGACGACGATATCGGGGAAGCGCACAATCTGTCGGAAGCCATGCCGGAGATGGTGGCGCAATTGCGGGCATTGCTGGATGCGTGTAAGCAAGGTTCATGAGCCGGGTATACCTTTGGTGTAAGTGAACGAGGAGATCTCCCCAAATGTTGAACCTATCCCGAGTGGCGTTGAGGAGTATCCTCGCGGTTTTCTGGATGCCGTTGTGCATCTGGAGCGCAGGCGCGATAGCAGCAGAGGCGGGCC
Source organism: Candidatus Hydrogenedentales bacterium (assembly GCA_942492815.1). Taxonomy (GTDB): domain Bacteria; phylum Hydrogenedentota; class Hydrogenedentia; order Hydrogenedentales; family JAEUWI01; genus JAEUWI01. The sequence continues at coordinate 4,252,620 of OW818658.1, forward strand.
CCGCTTCTATTCGCGGGGAAATCGTCCTGCCCCGTGACGGCATTGAATGGATGTCCCAGCAGGTCGAGGAACCGTGTATTCTCCCCAACCCCAAAGTACCCGGACGGCTGATCATGTTTTATTCCGCCGTGTCCAAGTCGAACCCGGCGGAAGCGTCGATCGGCAAGGCGTGGGCGGAGGAACGCGAGCCCTTCCGCTGGCACCAGGATGAGAAAAACCCCATCTTTCGGCCCGCCGGAAAAGGTTGGGACGCTACCACCATCCGTCTCGACAGCGTCGTCTACGTGCCCGAAGAGGACCTCTACTATATTTACTATTCGGGAACCCAGGGGTCGGTGCAAGACCGAATCGGCCTGGCGACTTGCCCTGCGGGCGCCGATGGCTATTCCGAGGTCACTGCGGACGCTATCACGCGCTACGGCGACGCACCCGTACTGGCCCCAGAGCCCGCTGCGCCGTTCAACGAGGAAATGGCGTCCCAGGGCGCGGTCATGCGCGAGTGGAATGAAGCGGAGCGGCGCTGGGAATGGTACATGTATTATTCGTACCGCGAAAAGGACGGCGTTCTTCCCGGCATCCGCCTCGCCACCTCGCCCGACGGCAAAACCTGGACGCGGCAATTCAACGCGAACGACCCGCGCGGCATGGGACAAATTTTCCCTTCCACTCCGGATGCGTATTACGAGTGGCATCAGATTTCCAAGATCGGATCGACCTACGTGCTCTGCATCGAATTGGGCATAGCGCATGGCGCGCGCTGGCGAACGGGGCTTGCGGTCAGTACGGACCCGGTAGTGGGGTGGTCGCAGCTCGACCCCGATACCGTGCTGCAGACGAAATGGGCCGGGCTCTATACCGATGCCACGCTCTACCACGTTGCAACACCCGCTCTCTATCGGCTTGATGGCAAATGGTACCTCTTCACACAAGCCTGCGGACGTCCCTCAAGCGACAACTACATCGACGGTGCATGGGAAATGTGGTGCTTCGCATGCGATCTGGAAGTCCCTACGCGCCCGGGCTGCGACGCCTTGTACATTCCGGGACTACCGGCAAAGTGACGCGTGCGATTTCCGTCTAATCTCGCGTGCGCAAGGGCCCGTTCACGCGGCAAATCCCCGCGTGGTGATGTACTTGCTCTGGGGCGCGCCGCACGTGGGGCAACACCATTCCGGGGGCAACTCGGTAAAGGGCGTTCCAGCATCGATACCACCCAGCGGATCGCCATATTGCTCGCTATATTCCGTCCTGCACTCCATACACTGGTGGACCAGCATGCCCGAACGGACGCCGATGGTGGAGGTTGGCGCTGGTGCCGCGGCCGTCTGTCCCGTGCCGAAGCGATCAACCAACTCGAGCACGGCATCTATGAGACCGCCGGCGCTCAGGCCGCTGGCGCGGGGTATGAGCATGGGATTGAAGCGCTCGAAGTTCTCTCGGACGTATACCGTGTATCGAGGTTGCTGGCGAAAGGGCCATCGCGTCACCTGGGAATCGGCCCGGACGACAATCGGTGTATCGGGCACCGTGGCGCTGAGCTCGGTCAATCCGATGCTCAAGGGTCCCGGATGGGGGCACACGTCATTGAGCGCGGCGATGAGTTCCCGGCCTTCGCGAACGGCATCCGGTGTCAAGAAGCCTTCGATACAGACGTTGTCCCAGGCCCCCGTATTGAGCGAGATACGGTGCTGGATCAGGAGGCGCTCGAAGTTAATCCGAAGGGCGGCCGGGATACCGTGAATTAATAGACTCTGCCACGGTGTGAGCCCAGCGGTGGCGATGGATTCCCTGCGCGCGGCGAGGCACAGATCTACCAGAAACTGTCCAGGTAGCGGCTGATCGAACATGGGAATTCCCAGCGTGTACGTTTCACTGGCCCCGTCACGCTCGAAACCGACTATCGGGCGGCTTTCTTCGCGGGCGGGTGTATGGTCCAAATCAACATCACGCAGCAGTGAACCCAGGCATTCCTCCAGGCTCCGCTGAAGCTCCGGCAGGCTCGTACCATTGTCGCGCAGGACGGCCTGCTGAATGACAAACGTCGCCGCCGCCACCCCGTCACTGTGCACGGCGGCGGAAAGGACCACGGGACGCAGTTGGCCTTTTGCGTAGAACGACACCCGCCAGAAGGATGGCTCCGGCGATCCGATAAAGTTGATCTGGCCGGTATTCAACGGCAGATAGCCCTGCCTCGGGTCGCTCAGGTTGACCGGCAGGGCCGGCGGCGACACGAACTGGGCGAGCACCGAATCGAAAGCGCCATCGCTGAGCCAGGGCGTCCTGTCCCCGCGCCCACAGCCGGGGCGGGTTGTGACGATGTTGGGGCGGCGGGGGTGGTGCTCAACCAGCAGGCTGCCCATATCCCTCCGCACGCGATCGCGGTTGGAACTCGGAATCGCGCACAGTATGATTTCCTGGCGGCTACCGAGGCGCAGGTTTCCGCTGCCGTAGACCATGGCGATTTCGGCCGCGCGACGGAGCACGCTGACGGGAATTCGTCCGCCTGCCGAGTGCAAAATCATATCGTTGGCTTGAATACCCATCGTTCCTATCCGGCGGTCAGGGCCGCGCTCCGCTCCAGGAATGCGGCGACTTCGGGCCTGCAACTTCCACAGCCGGTGCCCGCACCCGTTTTTGCACACATCGATTCCAGGGAATCGCAACCCTCTGCCAGCGCGCGGAGAAGGTTTCCCTCCCCCACCTGGTTGCAGCTACACACGAGGGGCCCTTCCACGGGCTCCCGCGCGGGGCCCACGCCGCGGAGGAGGCCGCGGCGGGATTCGTCCAGCTCCAGTTGCGATTCGACGAGCCGCTTCAGCTCGACCATGGGCGCCGTATCACCATAGAGAATGGCGCCGACCAGGCGGTTCTGGCGAACAATGCACTTCTGGTAGAGCCGCTCGCTCCGATCCAGCAGCACAATCTCTTCGTAGCCCGGGGCACCCGTATCCGCACCGGCATCGCCCATGGTGCAGAGCGATAGCCCCTTCAGCTTGAGCACGTTAAACGCGATACTGCCCGAATAGCGGGTCCACGTGTCGCCCGCGAGTTGGGCCGCCGCCACGACGGCCTGGGCCTGGGCGGCCGGTGTCGTGCCATAGCACCGGTGTTCGTGCTCCGCGATTTCGCCGATGGCAAAAATGTCCGGGTCCTCGGTGCGCATGCCGTCATCCACCAGGACCCCCTGTCGACAGGGCAGGCTCGCGCTTCGGGCCAGGCCGATGCTGGGCGTGGTGCCGGTGGCGAAGAAGACGGCCTCGCAGGGATAGTAGATTCCGTTTTGAGTGCGCACGCCCAGAACCGTACTATCGCCATGCACCGATGCAATCGAATCATTGAAGTGCAACGTTACGCCACGCTCCGCCAATTCCTCCGCCAGGAACTGGGACGCGGTGGCGTCGAGCTGGCGACCCATAAGCTGGCCGGATCGGTGAATCAGCCTGCACTCGGCGCCAAGCTCTCGCAATGCGGCCACGAGTTCCAGGCCGAGTAGTCCGCCCCCCGCCACGACGCAGCGCGTGCCGGGGCGGACAAAATTCATAATCGCATCGGCGTCCGAGCGCGTGCGCAGGGTGAAAGTCCCCGCCATCTTCGCGGGACACTCCGGGGGCAATTGGGGCTGGCTTCCCGTGGCGAGGACCAGTTTATCGTAAGAGTGTCGCTCGCCCTGGCCATCCACGATGAAACGGCCTTTGCGATGAATCGCCGTGATCGGGCGGTCTGGGAAAAACGCAATATTGGCCCGCTCCAGCCCGGGCCCGGACGCGGTCTGCATGGAGGGCCAGGAGCATTCGCCGCTGATCAGATCGGGCAGCAGAATGCGGTTATAGAAACCATGAGGCTCTTTACCGAAGACGATAATCTCGTCGTCCGCGCAACGCGCGCGCAGCTCCTGAGCAAAGGCCAGGGCTGCGGTGCCGCCGCCGACCACGAGAACACGCCGGCGCGCGGAGGGAACGCGACTCAGTGCCACGGCGGCGAACTTGAACTCAGGCTCTTTCGAGCGGGGATCGACCAGCGGGCTGGTGAGCACGTTGGCTCGGGCGTCGCCCTTCTGGAGTGACTTGCCCCAGTGCATGGGCAGAAAAACCACGCCGGGCTTTATCGCATCCGTGAGCACCGCCCGGGCGCGCACCGCACCGCGGTCGTTGTAGATCGTGACGGTATCGCCTTCCGCAATGCCCTGGACCTCGGCATCGTCCGGGTGAAGCTCCACATAGGGCGTGTCCAGGTGTTGGCGCAGCTTGTTCACCTTGCCCGTGCGGGTCATAGTATGCCACTGATCGCGAATGCGGCCCGTCGTGAGTATCAGCGGGTAGCGCTCGCTCGTGGTTTCGGCGGAGGGACTGTAGAGCGGCCCGTGGAGTCGCGCGCGATGATCGGGTGTTAGAAATTGATGGTCTTCGAAGAGGCGCGGCGTGCCGGGGTGCTCTTCGCTTGGGCAGGGCCACTGCAAGCTCCCCTCGGCGCGCAGGCGCCCGTAGGAGATGCCCGTCATGTCGATGTTCGTGCCTTTTGTCAGGGCGCAGTGCTCGTCGAAGATCGCGCTTTCGTCGGGATAGGTGAAGGCCTCGGCCCAGCCCATCTTTTGCGCGAAGCGGCACAGGATTTCTACGTCCGGCAGGGCCTCGCCGGGCGCGTCGGCCAGCTTCGAGAGCAGCGTGACGCGCCGCTCGGAGTTGGTCATGGTGCCCTGCTTCTCGAGCCAGCCGGCCGCGGGTAAAACGAGATCCGCATAGGGTACGGTGTCGGAGAGAGAGGAGATATCCTGCACGACGACGAAGCGCGCCGACTTTAAGGCACGCTCTACGCGGCTCAGGTTGGGCATGGACACGGCGGGATTGGTGCAGATGATCCAGATGGCCTTCATCGCGCCGGATTCGAGGGCGTCGAACATTTCCGTGGCCGTAAGGCCGGGCTTCGCCGCGATGGGGCCGCTGTTCCAATGCGCCTGAACGAAGGCGCGCTCTTCTGGATCGGCCAAATCGCGGTGGGCCGCCAGCAGGTTCGCCAGCCCCCCCACCTCGCGTCCGCCCATGGCGTTGGGCTGGCCCGTGAGGGAAAAGGGACCCGCGCCGGGCTTTCCGATTTGTCCGGTGAGCAGCGAGAGATTCAGCAGCGCGACATTCTTATCCACACCCGCGCTGCTCTGATTCAGGCCCATGGCCCACCAGGTCTGGAAGGCGCCGCTGGTCCCGATGAGGTGCGCGGCATGACGAATATCGTCCGCTTCGACGCGGCAGACTTCCGCCGCTTCTTCGGTCGTGAGCGCGTAGGCCGCGTCGAGGATCGAACTACCACCATTGCAATGCTCGCCAATGAAGGCTTCGTCCCAGTGACCTTGCTCGCGAAGTTCGCGCGCGATGGCGTTGAAGAGGGCCACGTCGGTCCCCGGCTGAAGCTGCAAGTGCAGATCAGCGAAGGCGCAGGTGGGCGTGTGTCGCGGATCGACCACGATCACCTTGATGTCGGGATTGCGCTCCTTGTGCTGCTCCAGACGCCGAAACAGAATCGGGTGGCACCAGGCGGGATTCGCACCCGCGATCACAAAGCAATCGCCCAACTCGATATCCGCATAGCTGATGGGGCAGGCGTCGTCTCCCAGGGCGAGTTTGTAGCCCACTACGGCGGAGCTCATGCACAAGCGCGAATTCGTGTCGATGTTGTTGCAGCCGATGAATCCCTTCATCAGCTTGTTCGCGATGTAGTACTCCTCGGTGAGGCACTGTCCGGAAACGTAGAAACCCACCGCCTCGGGGCCATGACGCCGGATTATCGACTTGAACACAGCGGCAGCGCGATCAAGCGCCGCGTCCCACGAGACTCGTTCGAGGGGATGGGCCCGGCTGCGGCGCAACTGGGGATAAAGCAATCGATCCGACTGCTGCTGGACCACGTGGTGCAGTGTGCGTCCCTTCGAGCAGAGCATACCCCGACTGGAGGGATGGCTTTCATCGCCCTCCACGCTCAGGCGGCCCAGGCGATCCTTCGTAACCACGACGCCGCAGCCCACGCCACAGTAGGAGCAGGTGGTCTTCACGGTATCGGAGGTGTGAGGTGCCATGGGGTACTACAGTCTGAAGCCGCGGGTGAGACTTGGTTTGATGGGTCTTATGGTCTTATGAGCCTCTTGGGCCTTATAGGTCCAATGGGTCCTATACGCCACGGGATGCGTTACTTCCCATAGACTTACAGGACCCATTGGACCCAACACTGTCACGCCTGGGCGGGCTCGGGCAACGCGCCCTCGGCCATCTCGCGAAGCCGCTCGGCCTCCGCCGCGGCGGCGGCCTCATCGGCCTCGCTGAAGGTAACCATGGCGGCAAAGCCCGCGCACAGTGTGACGAGCACGCCCAGAATCAGAAGGGCCTGGGGCCAGGTCAGCGCTTCGGCCTTGAAGAGGAAACCCGCGCTAACCGCGCCGAAATTGCCGCCCGCCCCCACGATACCCGCCACCGCGCCCAGCGCACGCTTGTTGATGAAGGGCACCACGGAGTAGGTTGCACCTTCGGACATCTGAACGAAAAGACTGAATACGATCATGGTACCCAGCGCAAAGGGCAGCAGGGTCATCTGGGAAAAGAGGATCAGCGCGAGCCCCTCGACCGCAATGGAAACGGCCAGCCAGCGCACGCGCCCTTTGAGGCCGTACTTCTCGCCAAAACGATCGCCGAATACACCGCCCAGCGTGCGCGCGAAGAGATTCATCAAGCCGAAACAGGCGGCCAGCGCGCCCGCGGCGGCCAGGCTCATGTCGAAGTAGTCGATATAGTAGAGCGCCGCGATATTGTTAATGGTGAGCTCGACACCGAAGCAGGCGCCGTAGATGAAGAAGAGGGCCCACACGCGGCGATCCTTGCAGGCCTCCGTGAAGCCGCCCTTGTTCTCTTTCGCGCCCGACATCAGTCCGCGCGCGCGGAGATCCTTGAAATTGCCGTCCGGCGTGTCCTGGGTCACGAAATAGTAGGCGATGCCCGCGAGGAAGCAGACCGCTCCCGCAATCACCATGGCGATGCGCCAGCCCCAGAACTCGCCCACCCCCATGGCCAGCAGGCCGGCAAAGAGCAACGGCATTACGATCTGCGTTACGCCCCCGCCCAGATTGCCCCAGCCCGCCGTGGTGGCGTTGGCCGTGCCCACACAATTCGCGGCAAACATGACCGAGGTGTGATACTGCGTGATCACGAAGGAAGCGCCGATGGCACCGATGCCGAGACGAAAGAGGAGGAAGGTTTCATAGCTCTGGGCAAAGCCAATGCCCATCACCGGAATAGAACCCAGCACCAGCAACCACGTGTAGGACAGCCGCGGCCCGATCCGGTCGCAGAGCCAGCCGATGAAGAGGCGGGCGACGATGGTAATGGCGACCGACGCGATAATCGTGTTGCCGATCTGATCTTTGGTGAGGGAAAGTTCTTCGCGTACGACCGCCATGAGGGGGGCGATACCGAACCAAGCGAAGAAGCAGAGGAAAAAGGCGAACCAGGTCATGTGGAAGGCGCGCATCTGCGGCGTTCCCAAGCTGAAAAGATCGATGCGTAAAGCCTTGTGGCGAACTTCCACGGTAATCTCCCTCACGATGAATTTGGTTTGAGTAGAAATGCCTAACTGCGATTCCCCCGTAATGCATGAACTATGCCAAGGTCCGCACCGCGCTCGTTGTCACGGCACCATCCTCGCGCCGACTGGCCCCATCGCCTATTCACGCTCCGCCGCCAATCCCTTTAAAACCTTGTAAGAGTGCGTCCGGCGCCTATCAATGTCGCGCGCGCCGCCCGACCCGGGCCGACGTCTGGCGCGCGGTATGGCCATCGGTCGAGGGTAAGTGTCCCGTCTCGAAGGCTGACCGCCGCGTAGGATTCTTCGCCGTCCCCCTACCAATCTGTGGTTTCCCCGGCGACCACACCCCCGCCCGTCCCGCAGGTTCAGCGCGAGCGGAGAAGGGCCACATCAACCCGCCTTCCACGCATTCTCCCTCCGCCAGTCCGCGCACAAAATGCCCCGAATACAGGGGTATTTGCGAAATACCAATGAAGGGCGCCGTCTTGCGGGCCCTTTCGCGTCCCCGCCTTACCCTGGCGATCCGGAGCCGAATGGTGCCATTGGCATGCTTGGCATAGCACTTGCTCAACGAATGCCAGACAAATCTCGCGTTGAGTTCGGGCAGCGTACTTCGCGGAGATACCCGCCGCGCTGTGTTTCCTGCCCTTAAGGTTTGTAGTTTCAATAAGTTGTCATCATAAAGCTAATGCCGCACGAGAGCGCTCCGCGGCAAACCGCAAGCATCGCAAAAGTCGGGAACACTCTGGGCATGCATATGCGAACTGAAACTCCTCCTACCTCTGTCGTCGTCATCGGAAATGGCATGGTCGGCCACCGCTTCTGCAAGGCCCTCACAGACCGCGATCCGGATCGCCAATTCTCCATCCATGTATTTGGCGAAGAACCCCGCGCGGCCTACGACCGCGTACAGCTCACCAGCTTCTTCAGCGGCAAGTCGGCGGAAGACCTGTCTATGGCCGATCGCACCTGGTATGAAGAGCGCGGCATCACGCTGCACCTCTCCGCCCGCGTGGCGTCGGTTGATCGGCAGGCCGGCAAGGTGCTGCTGGACGACGGACGCGCGGAATCCTATGACTATGTCGTCTTCGCCACCGGCTCCGCGCCCTTCGTTCCCCCAATCCCCGGTGTGGACAAGAAGGGCGTGTTTGTCTATCGGACTATTGAAGACCTGGAAGCCATCAAGGCCTATGCGAAACACGCCAAGCGCGCGACAGTAATCGGCGGCGGTTTGCTCGGTCTCGAAGCGGCCAAGGCGGTGGTAGACCTCGGATTGGAAGTCAATGTGGTCGAGTTTGCGCCGCGCCTGATGCCGAGGCAGCTTGACGAAGGCGCATCGGATCTCCTGGTTAAGGAGATTGAATCCCTCGGCGTCAAGGTCATGCTCCGCATGCAGACCCAGGCCATCGAGGGCAATGGAAGTATCACGGGCCTGCGTTTTGCGGATGATTCGGTGCTCGACGCCGACATGCTCGTCATCTCTGCGGGCATCAAGCCGCGCGACGAGCTAGCGCGCAACGCGGGCCTCGCCGTGGGACAGCGCGGCGGCATCCTGGTGGATGACATGCTCCAGACGAGCGATCCGCGCATGTTTGCCATTGGCGAAGCGGCCTTTCACGACGGTATGATCTATGGCCTGGTCGCGCCGGGCTATGAGATGGCGGAGATTCTTGCGGATCGCCTAACGGGCGGCACACGGCTCTTCAAGGGCGCGGACATGAGCACGAAGCTCAAGCTCCTCGGCGTGGAAGTGGCCAGCCTCGGCATCGCCGACCCCATGGCCTCCCCCGAGCGCACCGTGGTGGTGAAGGATGCGCGCAAAGGCATCTACAAGAAGATCACCCTTTCCGAATGCGGCAAGAAACTTGAAGGCGGCATTCTGGTGGGCGATACCGCCGAGTACGCCAAGCTCCTCCACCTCTTCCGCACCGGCGAAGGGATGCCGGAAGATCCGGAGTCCCTCATCCTCGGTAAGGGTGGCACCGACGAAGGCGCGAAGTCGATGCCGGATTCGATGCAGGTCTGCTCGTGTAACAGCGTGTCCAAGGGCGACCTCTGCAGCGCCATTCGCGCGGGCGAGCTCACGACGCTGGACGAAGTGAAACGCTGCACCACGGCGGGCACGGGCTGCGGTGGCTGCGTACCGCTGGTAAAAGATCTTCTCGCGGAAGAACTCAAAAGCGCTGGTGTCGTCGTCACGAAGACGATCTGCGAGCACTTCCCCCTGAGCCGTCAGGAGCTTTTCCATGGCGTGAAGATTCGGAAGCTGAGAACCTACGGCGACGTACTCCAGCATCTGGGCCAGGGCGGCGGTTGCGAAGTGTGCAAGCCCGCGGTGGCGTCCATCCTATCTAGTCTGTGGAACGCACACATCATTGAACACGCCACGATTCAGGACAGCAATGATCGATTCCTCGCGAACATTCAACGGGGTGGTACTTATTCCGTGATTCCCCGCGTGGCCGGTGGCGAGATCACGGCCGAAAAACTCATCGTCCTCGGCGAAGTCGCTAAGAAATACGACCTCTACTGCAAAATCACCGGCGGCCAGCGCATCGACCTGCTCGGCGCGCGGGTGGAGCAGCTTCCCGACATCTGGGAGGAGCTCATCAAAGCGGGCTTTGAAAGCGGACACGCCTATGGCAAGGCGGTACGCACGGTGAAGAGTTGCGTGGGCCAGACCTGGTGTCGCTTTGGCGTGCAGGATTCCACGGCCTTCGCCATCCGCATTGAAGAGCGTTACAAGGGTATCCGCGCGCCCCACAAACTGAAGTTCGCCGTCTCCGGCTGTGTGCGCGAATGCGCCGAGGCCCAGTGCAAGGACGTGGGCCTCATCGCCACGGAGAAGGGCTGGAACCTCTACGTGGCGGGCAACGGCGGGGCCAAGCCACGCCACGCCGATCTGCTCGCCTCGGACCTGAGTGAAGAACAGGCCACCCTCTACATTGATCGCTTCCTCATGTATTACATCCACACCGCCGACCCGCTTCAGCGCACCTCCGTGTGGCTGGAGAAGCTCGAAGGCGGATTGGAGCAGGTTAAGCAGGTCGTCATCAACGATTCCCTCGGCATCTGCGAGACGCTCGAAGCCGATATGGCGCGCCTCGTCGATACCTACCATTGCGAATGGGACGAGGTCGTGAACAATCCCGAAAAGCGGGCCTTGTTCCGACACTTCGCGAATGCCGAGGCCGCCGACAGTACCATCGCCTTCGTGCCCGAGCGCGGACAGAAGCGTCCCGCCGATTGGCCCGCCGCACCTTTCCAGAATGGCAAGGCGATGATCGGCGCGTCGACCTGGTGGAAGGCCGGGCGCGTGGAGACCTTCCCCCGCGACGGCGGCATGGCCGTGGACTATGCGGGCGCGCAGCTCGCCGTGTTTCACGTCGCCGCCACGGACCGCTGGTACGCCAGCCAGAACATGTGCCCCCACAAGCAGGACATGCTCCTCGCCCGGGGCATGGTCGGCGAGAAGGACGGCGTGGCGAAGGTCGCCTGTCCGCTCCACAAGAAACAATTCTCCCTGGAAGATGGAAGCTGCCTGAGCGGCGACGACCTCCACGTCGCGACCTTTGAGGTGAAGGTGGAAGATGGCTTCGTCTACCTGCTGTTGCCCCCCGCCGACGAGTTGATGAAATCAGTCATGCCGGAAGCCGCCTGCGCGGGAACCTGCTGAACCCATAAACGATTTTTCCTGCGCAGGTGAATCGCAGGATTCGCACAAAGAAACTCCGCCCCCGGTTCTTGCGTTGCCGGGGGCGGCGTTTGCGATCCGGACCTTCTTTACCACTGATGACACGGATAACACGGATTTTCATTGGAAAAAGACTGAACCGCAAGTTTTCGCAAATGGGTGCAAATTAGAGCTCGCTTCGAATCGTTGAGCCGCGAATGAACCTTCCGGTCTCCATGGCGTAGTATGAACTGAAAGGAGCGCATGCGCCATGTCGCCATTGGAACCATCCTTCAATAGCAGCCCGTCCGATGTGCCCGAGCCCGGCTTGGATCGCAGTCCAAGTCAGAAGCGGGCCACGGTGCGATTCTGGATAGCGCTGATTGCCGGATTGTGTCTCGTCGGACTACTTGCGTTCATCCTGCTGCCCGCTTTCGCCAGGATCAATGTCGACCGGGGCCGACCGAACACGCAGAACAACATGAAAGTCATGGGTCTGGTCTTCAAGATGTATGCGAACGAATCTGCGGGCAACCGCTGGCCGAACCTCGCTCCCCAAGATCGGATCTGGGCAACCGAGCTGTCGGTACTCTATCCCGAGTTTCTCCAGGATCCAACCGTGCTCGTCTCAAGTGAACATCCGGATGCCGAGCACATCCGGGAAACCCTGCGTGCCGTACTGGAGGGTTCAAATCCCGACTACGAAACGGCGGAAGGCCTGATGGCCTTGAGCTTCGCGTACTTCGGCTATGCGGTGAACAATGAAATGGAATTCGATGCGATACTGCAGGCGAGGGCAAGCGGCTTGACAGATGACCCGCGCGATACCGTGCATTTGCCGAGCAGCGGCAAATGGGTGCCACCCCTGAACATGGACGCAATGCGATGTTTCGGGTCAAACCCCGAGCACCCCGACTATCCGCTGGAGATCAATCCCACAAATCCGGTGCTCGTGGAAATCTGGGGATGGAAAGCAAGGCAGACGAATGAGGACTTCCGCGGTGCGAATGTCCTATTCATGGATGGCCACGTGGAGTTTGTTCCTCTGGGCGCTTTCCCCGTGGTGCCATCTGTGATGGATGGGCTGTGCGGGATAACGCCATGAGCGGCCCGGTACTTGGACCAGATGAGCGCCATCCCGCGCCCGCTTGTTTCTGGATCGCACTGGTTGCCGGATTGTGCTTGGTCGGATTGCCGATTTGTTTCTATCTGCTTTCCCGCGCGGAAGTAAATGCTAACCGAGGCCACGTGAGCACACCTTTGAACATGGTGCGCATGGGGTCGCTTTTCAGTGTGTACGCCGATACGTCCAGCGGGAATCTCTGGCCAGGTCTTGCGGACAACGATCGTATCTGGGCTCCGGACCTGTCGGTTCTCTATTCGGAATTTCTCCAGGACCCCAGTGTGCTCGTAGCGCGCGAGCACCCGGAAGCCGAACACATCCAGGAGTCGCTGCGTGCGATGCTGGAGGGGCCGAATCCCGACTACGAAACGGCTGAGGGCCTGATGGCGCTGAGCTTTGCGTATCTTGGCCATGCCGTGAGGGATGAGTCAGGATTTCAATCGCTAGCGGAAGCGCGAAAGCAAGGGCTTGTTGATGGTTCCGGTGAAAACAAGTCGGTACCCGGAGATTCAGGAATGATCTTTCCGCTTCGCGGGGGGATCGAGCGCTTCTTCATCACGGACGTCAATGGGGTAGTCGGCCCCCTTGAGGAAAAAATGCGGGCCGTTATCCCCGTGCTCATTGAGACGGCCGGGTGGAGGTACAAATCTTCGCTGGAGTCTTATCCGGGTGCCGACGTGTTGTATTTGGACGGTCACGTGGACCGGGTGCCGCTGGGAACCTTTCCCGTGGTACCCTCAGTGATGGACGCGCTGTGCGGCGTCACGCCGGAGGGCTGACGGGAGCACAATGGGTAAATGCGTGACGAATCAGACGGATAGGACACTGTCTTTTTCCTTAGGGCAACCCCCCCCCAGTCGTGCCAGATCGGATAGGACCGATGAGATAAGTCCGACTTGTCCGTCCTGTCGAGACCCCTCGCCCCCTAAGCAATAATATCGTAAATCGGGTCCGCGCCTTCGACGCCCACAAGCTTCTGATCCAAGCCATTATAAAAATAGCTCAGATGGTTCGGGTCGAGTCCAAGCTGGTGGAGCACCGTGGCGTGGAGGCGCTTGACGTGGAGGCGATCGGTCACCGCCGCGCTGCCGAGATCGTCGGTCTCACCGTAGGAGATGCCGCCCTTGATGCCGCCCCCGGCCATCCACATGGTGAAGCCCATGGAGTTGTGATCGCGGCCCGTGCCCTTTTCGTACTCCGCCGTGGGCTGGCGGCCGAATTCGCCGCCCCAGATGACGAGGGTCTCGTCGAGGAGGCCGCGCTGCTTCAAATCTTTCAGCAGCCCCGCGATGGGCTTGTCGGTGTTGCCCGCATGGAAATTGTGGTTGTCCTGCAGATCCGCGTGGGCGTCCCAGTTCGCGTCGTTGTGGGCACCACCGGAGTAGAGCTGGACGAAGCGCACGCCGCGCTCCACGAGCCGCCGCGCGAGGAGGCACTTGCGCCCGAAGTCTTCCGTGCGCGCGTGGTCCATGCCGTAAAGGCGTTTCACGTGCTCCGGCTCCTGATCGAGTTCCACGGCCTCGGGCGCGGTCACCTGCATATTGTAGGCCAGCTCGTAGCTCGCAATGCGCGCGGCGAGATCCGTGTTGTCCACGCGATCTGCCAGGTGCTGGTTGTTGAAGTGATTCAGATGCGACAGCAGCGTCTTCTGCTCGTCGCGGGACATGCCGCGCACGTTGCTCAGGTTGAGGATCGGGTCGCCCTGGGGGCGGAACACCGTCGCCTCGTAGCTCGCGGGCATGTAGCCGCTGGTCCAGTTCTGCGCGCCGCTGATGGGGCCGCCGGTCTTGTCCAACATCACCACGTAGCCCGGCAGGTTGTCGTTCATCGAGCCGAGGCCGTAGTTCACCCAGGAGCCCATAGAGGGATTCCCACTGAGGATGCGCCCCGAGTTCATCATGAGCATGGCGGAGCCGTGGATGGGTGAATCGGCGGTCATGGACTTCAGAAAGGCGATGTCGTCCACGCAGGTGGCCACGTGGGGAAAGAGCTCTGACACCCAGGCGCCGGACTGACCGTGCTGGCCGAAGCGCCACTTCGGGCCCACGACGCGGCCTTCATTTTTCTGGCCGCCCCGTCCCGCCGTCTTGACCTGGATGGTTTTGCCGTCGAGGCGATAGAGCTCCGGCTTGTAGTCGAAGGTATCCACATGGCTCGGGCCGCCGTACATGAAGAGAAAGATGACGTTCTTGGCCTTCGGCGCGATCATCGAGGCCCGCTCGGCCAGCGGACTCTTGAAGGGCGTGACCCCATCGGCGGCGAAGGCCTGGTTGTTCAAGAAGCCGTCGCTGCCCATCAGGCCCGCCAGCGCAAGGGAGGTGAAGCCGCCGCCCATGGTGCTGAGAAACTCGCGGCGCGTGCGCCCGCAAAAGGATCCGCGCGGTTTGTCGTTGGTCATTGGATTGTACTCCTATATTCGCGCCCTGGGGCGAAGAAGATAACGATAAAATTGGCCGCGAACGAACGCATAGATCGCAAAGAATATGTACAGTTGTAACTCGTTATCCGTCAGAAGCGCCAGCGAAATAACACAATCACAAATGAACCCTAATCATCCGGATAAACTAAGAATCCGAAGCGTATAGAATAACGCTCTAAGGGCTCTACGAATTTCATCAGGCCATCTTTCTGCTTTTCATCCGTGAGTTTCCGTGTAATCCGTGGTCAAAGAATTTTGCTTTTCTTGACCACGGATTACACGGAAACTCACGGATAAATAAAAGGTTCCTCACAAGAATTTGTGCAGTAAAAAAGTTGAGATGCATGTCCTTCCCCCTGTATTTCCAATGGTGTCAAAGCCTTGGAATAGACGGAGGACAGGACATGCAGTTGAAGAGTATCATTCGTTCGACTCTTGGAGTCAAACATCACATGGTCAAGGACGTGCGGGGTGACACGGGAGGCATCGATGTTTTCATGGAGCTTCGCTCGAAGCGCCGAGTTCCATGCGGCACTTGCGGGACGCTTGGCCGAGTGCGAGATCGGCTGGCTGTACGCCATTGGCGGCACGTTCCGCTTTGGGGCATTGACGTGACACTTTCGTATGCGCCCGCTCGTGTCGATTGCGCGTGTTGCGGCAAGATTCGCGTGGAGGCTATTCCGTGGAGCCGAGGCAAGTCTTGAAGCTTTCGACGGGCCTGATCTGGCTGCTGGCCACATGGTGCAAGCTGCTTCCGTGGGATCAGGTGGCACGGCTCTATGGCGTTCATTGGAACACGGTGGCGACCGCGGTCCGCGAGGCGGTAAGTTATGGACTCGCCCATCGCAAACTGGGTTCGGTGCTCTACATCGGCATCGACGAAATATCGCGCCGGAAGGGCCATGTCTACGTGACCAACGTCTATGACCTCGAAGAGAAACGGCTGCTCTGGTCGGGCGAGGGCCGCAGCAAGGAAACCCTTGAAGCCTTCTTCAAGGAGCACGGAGAAGCCCTTAAACAAAGCGTAAAAGCGGTTTGTTGCGACATGTGGACCCCCTACATAGACACGGTCAAGGCCCATCTTCCCGAGGCCACTCTGGTCTTCGACAAATTCCACATTGTCCAGCACCTGCTCAAAGCCGTCGACGAGGTTCGGCGCGACGAAGCGCGCGAACTGAAGAAAAGCAACCCGGAACTGCTCAAGCGGACCCGGTTCATTTGGTTGAGAAACCCGGAGAACCTCACGGACAAGCAACGGGCGCGCCTGGGGCATCTGGAAAAGCTCAATCTGCGATGCAACCGAGCCTATTTGCTCAAAGAAAGCTTTCGCGAGTTCTGGAACTACGAGCGCAAAGGCTGGGCCAGGAAGTACCTGAAAAAGTGGTTCTGGTGGGCGACCCATTCGAGGCTCCAACCCCTGCGCGATTTCGCCTGGATGCTGCGCAGACACGAAGACGGAATCCTAAACTACTTCGACGAACGAATCAGCAACGGGGCTGTAGAAGGCATGAACAACAAAGCAAAAGTCGTCAGCCATCGATGCTACGGATTCAGAACCGTGAAAACCTACATCACTGCGCTATACCATTGCCTCGGGAAGCTCCCAGAGCCTGAAACTATGCACAGATTCTTGTGAGGAGCCAAATAAAATGAGTCCACCTTTGCGCCCTTTGAGTTTTCTTGAGGTTAATTTTCTTCTTTGTTTCCTTGATCCCGTACTCCGGGCCTGCAAAAAAAAGCCAATTTCATGAACGAAATTCCGCTTTCTTATTCGTGTGGATTCGTGTCCATTCGTGGTTAAATTTTTCTCTGCTTTCAGACGGCTAAACTGTTAAACATCTTTGTGCTCTTTGCGTTCTTTTGCGGCAAATCTTCCTAATCAATGTACATGAACTCATTCAGATTCAGCGCCAGCAGACAAAACAACTCAAAGGCCCGCTGGTCGCTTGTACCGTGGCCCGACTTCATTTCTTCGATAAAGGCGAGGCCCCTATCCACCTCGTCGTTGTCCGGCGTCCGCGCCAGGACCTTGTTCAACACCAACCACACCTTCGTCTGCAAATTCGCCGCGTTCTCCGATTCCACACGCTTCGCCAGTATTTCTGCCTGTTTGTTCACAAACTCGCTGTTGAGCAAGTTCAGCGCCTGGGCGGGCTGCGTGGTGGCAAAGCGCACCGCGCAGTTCGTCTGCGAATCGGCCAGATCAAAGTCGGCCAGCAGAGGCTCTTTCAGGGAGCGCTTTACGTGGACGTAGATACTGCGCCGGGTCCACTCGGCCTCCGGCGACTTGCCCCACACGCTTTCGGGCGTGGACGACGTCGCCAGCACGGCCTCGGGCATGGGCGGAAAGACATGGGGCCCGCCCACCGCGAGGTTGATGCTGCCGTTCACCGCCAACATGCTGTCGCGCACTTCTTCGGCGCGGAGGCGGCGCATGTTGAAGCGCCACAAGAGATTGTTGCGCGGATCCTTCGCCAGGGCGGCCTCGTTGCCTTCGGAGGACATGCGGTAGGTGTTGGAGAGGAGGATCTGGCGGTGGATTGCCTTCATGGACCAACCCTGGGCGATGAACTCGCTCGCAAGCCAGTCGAGCAGCTCGGGATGGCTCGGGGCCTCGCCCATGGTGCCGAAATCGTTCGGCGTGCGCACGATTCCTCGATCAAAATGGTATTGCCAGATGCGATTGACCATTACCCGGGCGCTGAGGGGATTCTCCGGGCTGGAGAGCCAGTTCGCCAGCACCAGGCGGCGTCCGGAGCTCTTCGCGCCCTCGGGGGCCGGGGGGATGACGGCCTCGGGCGAATGCAGCACGCCGGGGAACCGCGGCAGAACGAGATCGCCCTCCACGTGGGGATTGCCCCGCAGGAGAATGTGGGTATCCGGTTCCACCGGACCAATGGCCGTCACCGTCGTGGCCCACTTGCCCTCGATGGGCCTGTCTTTGGCCTGTTGAAGTGTTGCCCTGAGCGCGTCATAGTGCTGCCGTTCCGCGTCCGTAAGCAGACCGGCCCCCTTCTCTTGAATCAACTTCGCCACGTCGGGCGACTGGGTCTCGGGAGCCGCCAGCGACAAAGGACGCTCGCTGAAGGAGGGGCCCGACCATTTCAGATCGAGAACGGGCGCGTCATAGGTGTTGAAGTAGTCCACGCGAAAATCATGATGGCCGGGCCACAATCTCAGCACGGCGCTGTGGCTTGTCTCGCCCAGTCCGGCGGCTTCGTAGATCACGTTGCCACCGATGGTGACGCGGATGCCGTCTTTCGCGCGAATGTTGAAGGTGTGATCGCCCTCCTCCGTCACCCGGAGCTTGCCGGTGAAAACGAGGCCCATGGCGTCCTGCCGGCTCGCGGCGGCCAGGGTCACAAAATTGTGCTTCAGTTCCCCCTCGCTTTCCGCGCGGAGCGTGTCGAAGGCCGGGAGCGTCTGCCAGGTGTCGCGGTAGAAGCGGAACTTCAGATCGGCGAGGTCGCTGCGGAGATAGGCCCCGCCCTCCTTCGCGCTCAAGGCCGCCAGGAATTTCTGCTCGAACTGAAACACGGCGTCATTGGCCGCCGCCACTTCGCCATTCTTTGCGGCGACGGCGGCGTCATAGGCGGCCTGCTCTTCCGCGTTCATGATGCTGGTCAGCTCGGACTCGCGCTGCGAAGACTTCACGCCTTGGAGGAAGGCCACCATGCCGTAGTAGTCCGCCGCGGGAAAGGGATCAATCTTGTGATCGTGGCAGCGGGCACAGCCCAGCGTCGTCCCGAGAAAGGTCGCGCCTACGGTGCTCACCATGCCATCGATCTCGTCGTAGCGACCCAGCAGCTTGTCCGCAGGCTCGTCGTCCCAGATTCCGAGGCGGTAGAAGCCCGTCGCCACCCGTTGCTCGGGCCCCGCGCCCGGAATTTCGTCGCCCGCGATCTGCTCGCGCACAAACTGGTCGTAGGGTTTGTCGGTGTTGAAGGCGTTCACCACGTAGTCGCGATAGCGCCACATGTAGGGTTTGGCACTGTCCCGCTCGAAGCCGTGAGTCTCGCCATAGCCCACCACATCGAGCCAGTGACGCGCCCAGCGCTCGCCATAGTGAGGACTCGCCAGGAGCTGGTCCACCAGCTTCTCGTAGGCATCGGGCGATTCATCGTGGATGAACTGCTCCACGGCTTCCGGCGCGGGGGGCAGTCCCGTGAGATCGTGGTACAGCCGGCGGATGATCATCTGGCGCGACGCCGGATTTGCCGGCGCGATCCCGGCGGCATCGAGCTTCTGCTTCACGAAAGCATCGATGGGGTTCGCCTGCCAGGCCGCATCGCTCACCTGGGGCACTTCGGGGCGCTTTAGCGGCTGGTAAGCCCAATGGTCTTCGCCCTTCGGAGCCGCTTTCTCTTCGTGGACGGGTTCCACGCCGAAGTCCTGGCCTTCGGGATACCACGGCGCGCCCATCGCCACCCACTGGGTCAGGATATCGATATCCGCCTGGGGCAACTTGCCGGAAGGCGGCATCTGGTGGTGCTCGTCCTGATAACTGATCATCTGGAGCAGCGGACTCTCGGCGGGGTTCTCCCCGTTGAGCGCGGGCCCGCGCGAAGCGCCTTTGAGGAGTCCCTCGCGGCTGGTCAGGCGAAACTCGCCCTTCACATTGGGTCGGCCACCGTGACATTCAAAGCAATTGGCCTCGAGAATCGGTTTCACCTGTTCGGTGAAAAAAGTCTCGGATTCCGGGGAAGCCGCCCGGGCCCCTGTCAGGGCAAGAAGCAGCGAAACTGCGACCTTATAGGATACTCCGCGCATGAATTTTTCCGCACTCCAACTATTGTCAACGCGCGACCGCTCTCGAATCCAGCGGAATCGCACCACCCTACGTGTCCGCCACCATAGTAACGCAGGCACCGCCATTCCGCCAAGTCCCCGCCGGGGTGCCCCGGCGACTCTCCAAGTGGAGCCCACTTCGGTTTATACCACCCGGGTGTGCCGGAGCGGAACCCCATGCGCGCAAACAAAAAAACGGTGGACCGGAGCCGAAGCCTCCGATCCACCGCCGACAATGACGATGCGGGACAGACGACTAGCGACCGTCGTCCAGGAGCGAGAACATCCGCGTCACGGGGTGCTTGCCCGGGAACTTGACGAATTCCACGTGCCCGTCCATGTACAGGATATTGGAACCACCGGGAATGTGGCTGAAATTTTCGGGGTTTACCGCGGTACGATCATTCAGGATATCGATCTGGCTCTGCGCCATGGCAGTGGCACCGGCATTGTTGATATCCGTAATCACGAAGCGTTCGATGCCTTCGCGAAGACGAAGCATGGTCTCCTGGCGCGGCGTCAGGTACGGGGTCAGTCCGATGAGGGCGGCCATCGCATGAACATTGAGGTCGGCATCGACCAGCGCGATTGCCTGGGCCTTGTTCAGTGCGCCGGATTCCACATAACCACGAACACCGAACATGGCTGCGGGGATATCCACGGCCAGTCCCAGGGTCACGATCGCCGTGATGTACTGAGTCGTGTCAAGATCGGCATTGAAAGCACCGTTGTTCATCTGGTCCGCAGGCTGATTGTTGAGCAGGTCCGACTGGTTCACCAGCCAGCCGAAATAGCTGTAGGACTGATTGTCGAATTCGCAGGCCAGGTAAGGCAGATCGGGGTCATTGCCCAAATGCCAGTCTTCGTCCAGCGACTCGCGGCCTTCGGAGTCCGACGGGCAGATCATCACATTGGCGTCGGTCACATATTCCGGATAGATCAGATCGCCCGCAAAAAAGAAGCCCTGTCCGTCGGGCTTGCTGCATTCGCCGGGAACGGTGTCGCTTTCACCCACCACCGCCATGTGGGGAAACTTTTCGCCCTCCGCCTCATTGGCGTACATCTTGCAAACCAAGCCCATCTGCTTCAGATTGTTCTGACAGCTCGCACGGCGGGCGGCTTCGCGAGCGCGCGCCAGCGCGGGCAGCAGAATTGCCGCCAGGATGCCGATGATGGCAATTACCACCAGCAGCTCGATCAGGGTAAAGCCTTTTCTTTTCATTGGGTTCTCTCCTTTAGAATAATGCCTGTTTCCGTCGCAAGATCAGCCCGCGACGCTCAACCTACCGACACGGCCACCGGGCGTTACGTCCCGTCGCCACTAGCTGCCCCACCCTGCCCGAAGTTGCTCAGGGTGCCAACTCAACGGCTACTTACCGATAATTAAGAGTCTAGCAGTAAAGCCGTGAATCGTCAATAGGCTTTCCGGTGATTTATCGGTGAAACGTCGTCTAACTGTCGGATAAAAAAGCCCTAATCTATTTATTCTAATTCACTTAGCACCACTGGCACCCTTGGACTCGCATCGCCTGACGGGCCAATCAGAATCCAGTTGAAATTAGGGTTATCGATAATGTATGCTGATTGGGTTGGGTCCTACGGTAGGCAACCGGGCTAAGCTGGATGAATACCGCGTGACCGAATCGATGAACGTCAGGAACCCGGATGCCATGGGTGTAAAAAAAACAACCATTTACGATGTGGCGAAAGTCGCGGGCGTGTCCGCCAACACGGTCAGCCGCGTCCTCAACGGAAAGTCCGGCGTCAGCGAGGATACGCGCGGACGTATCCATCGGATCATCGCTGAACTGGGCTATCACCCCCATATGGGTGCGCGGGCCCTCCGCGGAAGCCAGGCGGGATGCATCGGTGTCATTCAATCCGCAACTCAGGGCGATATGCCCGTGAGTCAGGCCTTCCTCATCTGGCTACTGACCGAATTGAATCGCGTTTTCGGCGAACGCGGCGAGCGCATCTGCTTCGATCTCAACCCCCGGGCGGGCGATCCCAACGGAGACTACGCGCGCAGCATCTGGGAAAATCTCTTCTCGGCCTGCGTTATCGCTAGTCCCCTGGCCGTGGGTGATCGCACGATCACGCGAATTCATGAATCCGGAATCCCCTACCTCTCTCTGGGGAGACTGGAAGAGTTTCCCGAATGCAGCAGCGCCACGGTGGACTATGAGCAGGGGGCCTACGTCAGCACGAAGTTCCTTCTGGATCGGGGTCACCGTCATGTGGCCATGCTGAAGGCCTTCAGCGGCTACCAGCCGGGGCTGGACCGGCACCGGGGTTACGCACGGGCACTTCGCGAAGCGGGCCTGGAGCCCATGGACCGCCTGATGCAGACCGTCAGCTTTACCGCTTCCGACAATGCCAATATCGTTCACCGGCTGCTCGTGGACGAGAAAGTCACCGCCCTGGTGGACTGTAGTGGCACGGAAGACGCCTGGAGCATCCGCGAGGGTGCCCGGCGGGCGGGCCGCGTGCCCGGAAAAGACTTCGAAATCGTCGTCTGGACGTACAACAACGAGTCCGCCGTACTCTTTGAAGCGTCGGCCCACCTCTGGCTCCCGGTCCGTGAAGCGGCCGCGGAAGGTCTGGAACTGCTGGCAGCCTGGCACCGTGGGGAACGCCAGGGGCCGATCAACCTCCAGTACGGCCCCGCGCTCTTCGAATCCATGCCCCACGTGGAAATTACGCAGCAACGCCGCCTCTTCGGACAGAACTGACCTTCCGAGCCCCACGGATTGAGTCAGGCACGGACCGCCTTTTCCACCGCCCCCGAACCTTGTGCCGGGCACGCTCTCACCTGTGCCATGCCCCATCCTCGCTCTTGCCATTGCGCCACGCCCGGTGGGGAATCGGGCGGCACCCGAACCAAAAGAACGCGCCCGGTCCCACCGTGGCGGAACCGGGCGCGAAGTACTATGTGACTGTGGATCAGCCGCCTTCGTTCACCAGCGCGTCAAACGCGGCGAAGTTGCCCTGCACCGGGGCTTTCTCCGCCGGGTACTTGGCGAAGGCCACGTGACCATCCAGGTAGAGGATGTTCGAGCCACCGGGCACGTGGTTGAAGTCAGCCGGGGTCGTGCTGATACGGTCCCACATGATGAAAATCTGGGACTGGGCACGGGCACTGGCACCCGCATTGTTGATGTCGGTGATCATGAAGCGCTCGATGCCTTCACGGAGGTGCAAGATCGAGCTGCCACCACCGGTGCCGTTCGGGCTGGGAACGGCGACGTCCTTCTCGGTAAGCGCATTCATCGTGTTGGCCTGGGCCAGCGTCTGGGCGCCACCAGTGTAACCGGCGGAAAGGATGCCGAAGATGATGCTGTTAAGCCAGTGCATCGCCTGGGCCGGTCCCGGCGTGGGGAGCGGGCCGAAAAGGGCGGCGAGGCCCGGAAGCGCTCCGCCGGATATCGCGATGGACGGATCGTCGTTGTCCACTTGGTCCCAGATATAGCCGGTATAGCCATAGCTCTGATCCACGGCGTTCATGCAACTGCCACCATGGTTGCAGCCAGTGCCCTTGGCGGTCACGGGCGCGGTACCATTGTAGTCGGTGCGGTGGAACAGGTTGGTGCCGTCTTTCGCGGTATAGTTGTCCGGCGTCGCATCGGGATCCGAGGGGCACTGGAATACGGTGGCGTCGGTCAGATATTCAGGAAAGATCTGAACGACATAGGGACCGAAGTTCAGCTTGACACTGGAATAGTCCGCGTTGCCGTTGGGAGGCAGCACGTTCTTGATGTTCACGTCCGGCAGCTTTTCGCCTTTGCTCTCGTTCGAGTACATCTTGCAGACCAGGCCAAGTTGCTTCAGGTTGTTTTGGCAACTGGCACGACGGGCGGCTTCGCGCGCGCGGGCCAGAGCAGGCAGCAGAATTGCCGCCAGAATGCCGATGATGGCAATCACCACCAGCAATTCGATCAGGGTGAAACCTTTTCTCTTCATTTGAGTTCTCCAGAATTTTTTAAAAGTTCGCCAAAAATTACACGAGTTACGTATCAATGATATCGTACGCAGGATATCGGGAACGCACCTGACTGCTCGACCTTTGAACCGGTCCCGAAGGAGAGAACCGATTCGCGTCATGTAGTGACCGATAACCTTAGCTAATGATAACAATAACACTGCGATTCGTCAATCCCCTTGTTTGCTACCCGAACACTCAATCCCACAAGCATAGAACCAAGTCTTCGGAAACCCTTTTGTTAAAACGTGATACGACAAATATGGCTTCCGGCAAATGACAATTAAAGCCGTAAAATGTATAAATTCACTAATGCTACATTATCGATAATTAAATCTAGAACAGCAAACGCCCTTATTGAATCGGGGAAGGTTGAAACGCCCGACCCGACTCGGGCCCGTATCAACGCGATACGCCACCCCGATTCGACATAGCAAGGTTCATGGGCCAGAAAAACCCCGCCGGGCACAAGACTACCAATACACATGGGCGTTCCGCGTGGCACGCAGGATTCGGTGTATCGCGATGGGTGCTCGCCCGCAGCCACGACGAAATCCGGAGCCTGTCTTTCCTGGGTGAAGTACTGGCGCACACACACGGGAGCGTGCCGGGGTTGCGTTGCACAAAACCCCAATTCCGTAACACCCTGCATCCACCGTTGGGATCGCGTCGGACGCAAGGTTTTACAGGCGCTCTCTGCAATCCAGGATCGTCCCCCCCCCAAAAAAAAGAGCGCCCGGCTCCAATAAGCTGGAGCCGGGCGCGCGAGGACAATGGGTGGGTTAGTTACCTTCGTTGACCATGGCGTCAAACGCGGCAAAGTTACGCTGGATGGGCGCCTTCGCAAGGAACTTGATGAACTCAACATGGCCGTCCAAGTACAGGACGTTGCAGCCGCCGGGAACGTGGTTGAAGTCAGCGGCACTCGTGCTGATTCGGTCCCACTGGATGAAGATGCTGGACTGGGCCTGGGCACTCGCACCAGCATTGTTGATGTCGGTGATGACAAAACGTTCGATGCCTTCGCGAAGCTTCAGAATGCTGCTGCCGCCACCCGTACCATTGGGGGCGGGTACTGCAACGTCTTTCACGGTCACGCCATTGATGGTCGTGGCTTGAGCAAGGGTGCTCGGGGGATAAAGCGGGGCGATCTGGGCGAGAATGGATTCAAGCCAAAGCGTCGCCTGAGCCGGGCCCTGCGCCGCAGGATCGGCACCGAGGAGGGCCTGGGTGATTCCGCCCGGGTTGCCGACCGGGTCACTGTCGCTGACGCGATCCCAGATATAGCCCTGGTAGGCGTAGCTCTGGTCAACGGAATTCATGCAACTGCCACCATGGCTGCAGCCCGAACCGCTGGCGGCATTCGGAATGCTGCCGGTCGTGTTGTCCGCGTAGATGAACAGGTTGTCGCCAGCTTCGCTGGTCCAATTGTCCGCGTTGCCATCGGCATCGGACGGGCACGTGAACACGTTGGGGTCGGTCAGGTATTCAGGATAGATCTCCGGAACATAGGGGCCGAAATTTGCTTTGACCGTGCTGTAGTCCGCCTTGCCTGCGGGGGGAAGGACGGATTTGAAGAACACGGAGGGCAGATTCTCGCCCTTGCTCTCATTTGAGTACATCTTGTAAACCAGGCCCAGTTGCTTCAGGTTGTTAGCACAAGTGGCACGGCGAGCCGCCTCCCGCGCGCGGGCGAGGGCGGGCAGCAGGATGGCCGCGAGAATGCCAATGATAGCGATAACGACCAACAATTCAATGAGGGTGAAACCATTCTTTTTCATGCTACTTCTCCGTTTCTGCGATTGTAAGGGGTACAGCCACGACGCGGTCGTTGGTGCGCGCGCCGGATACCGATCAGGGGGTAAGCTGCTCGACCTGAGATCCACGTGGCCCCGCCACCCGGCGGGAATGGATCGCAACATAAGATGACCGATAACGTAAGTATTGTATCACGAGCGTCCACAAGCGTCAATCTGGAGAAAATCCCCTCGAAATCGCCTCCTTGAAACTTGTGTCACATCAACACAAAACCCCTTATTCTAAAAGGGACTAAAGCAAGAAAGCCCTCGGACGCTGGCCTGCCAACGTGCTCGCACCTAAAACCTCGGCGCAAGATTATCGATAACTTAAAACTAACTTTACCCACACACAATCCACGGAAGCACGTTTCCACGATGACCGGGGATCGCCGCCGGAAAAAGAGGACCTACCGGGCGCTGGATATTTCACCGACGATTTGCCTATCCTTCCCTCTGGACCGAGGCAGTCGACACCCTGCACGCTGCCGCCCTGAACGACCAATGGGAGTTGAGTACCATGAACGATATGAATCGGAATGACTTTTTGAGGGCCATGGGCGCGGCCGCGCTCGTGGCGGGTATCCTGCCTGGAGCCGCCCACGCCAAGGCCCTGCCGGGCGGCAAGATGAAGCTCGGCCTCGTCACCTACCTCTGGGGCCAGCACTGGGACCTCGACACCATCATCAAGAATTGCACCGAGAGCGGCGTCCTCGCGGTGGAATTGCGCACGGAACACGCTCACAAGGTCCAGCCCACCCTGAGCAAGGCGGAGCGCGAGGCCGTGAAGAAGAAGTTTGCCGACAGCCCCGTGCTCTGCCTCGGGCCGGGCACGAATCAGCAGTTCGACGATCCCGAACCGGAGAAACTCGCCGCCAATATCCAGGGCGCGAAGGATTTCATCATTCTGAGCCACGACATCGGCGCGAGCGGCGTCAAAGTGAAGCCCAACAGCTTCCACGAAGGCGTGCCCCACGAAAAGACCATCGAGCAGATCGGAAAGTCCCTCAACGAAGTGGGCAAATTCGCCGGGGAGCACGGCCAGCAGATCCGCCTGGAGGTCCACGGCAAGTGTGCCGAGCTGCCCACCATCAAGGCCATCATGGATATCGCCGACAACCCCAACGTGGCGGTGTGCTGGAATTCCAATCCGGAAGACCTCAAGGGCGAGGGCTTGGAGCACAACTTCAATCTGGTCAAGGACCGCTTCGGCGCCACGGCCCACATCCGCGAATTGAACGTGGGCGACTATCCCTACCAGGATCTCATGAATCTCTTCGTGGCCATTGACTACGACGGCTGGCTCCTGCTGGAGTGCCGCACGGAGATCACCGACGGTATCGCCGCCATGAAGGAGCAGCTCGCTCTCTTCAACGAAATGGTGAAAAACGGCCAGGCCAAAATAAGCGCATAACCACCCAGCAGGACGGTCCCGATTTACCAACGGGACCGTCCTGCATTTTAAACGGGACCGTCCTGCACGCAAAGGCCCCCAAGACACGGCTTACGACCCAAATCACAACCATCACATCGACCTGACGAAGCTCACTACGCGTGCGGGACCGTCCCGCGCTTTAAAAGCGTGGGACAGTCCTATCCGGCATAAACTCCCCGCGGTCCAGATCGCCAGAAGTATTGCCGATTCTCTGCGCGGCATGGGACCGCCGTTCTGGACAGTCCCATCGGGGTGTCACCTTTCCCCCAATTCCCCCAACTAAGGGTAGAATCAACGGAAAGGATCTCCCGAATGTCCGCAGACACCCACCAACTCATCCAGCAGAGCCTCCAGGGCGACCAGCGCGCCTTCGGCCAAATCGTGGAGCGTTACCAGGGGGCCGTCAGCGCCATGGCCTACAGCGTCACCGGGAACCTCGCCCAGAGCGAAGACCTGGCGCAGGAAGCCTTCATCATCGCGTGGAAGAAACTCGGAGCATTGCAGAAGCACGAGTCGCTCGCGGCTTGGCTCTGCGGCATCGCGCGCAACCTCGCCCGCGATTGGATGCGCACCCAAGCCGCCCGGCCCACCATCTCCATGGGGCACCTGGACCAGGCCGCACAGCGCCTTGGCGAATCCCACGATGCCGCGCAACACCAGCGCGAACGCGCCGACCTCGTCTGGACCGCCCTCGCCGAGATCCCCGAGTCCTACCGCGAGCCCCTCATCCTCTTCTACCGCCAGGGAGAGTCTATCCGCGACATCGCGGAGGCCCTCGAACTGAGCGAGGACAACGTCAAGCAGCGCCTCTCCCGCGGCCGCAAGCTCCTCCGCGCCGAAGTCGCGCGGACGGTGGAAGACACCCTCGCCAACACGCGCCCCGGCAAGGCGTTTACGGCGGGCGTCCTCGCGGCCCTGCCCGCGCTCTACGCAGCAAAGGCGGGTGCGGCGGAAGTGGCAACAACAAGCGCCAGGGCTGCGGCAGCCCCCACGGCGATGGGGGCGTTGATTAAGATAGCGCTGCCCGTCGCTGTGGTGGCGGGGTTGGTGCTCGGGGGCGTGGGATGGGGTCTTCACCAAGCGGTGGCACCAAGCACCACAATTTCCGCCGCGCCAGCCGCCAATATGGGCGAGCGAAGCGCTACCACCGAGGTCAGCACAGCGCTCGTGAATAATACCGCCATTGCAGGCGGAGCTGCCGGTGCCAATGACGCCGATGCAAGAGTGTCGGGCAGTGTCGTATTCCCCAACTCTGGAACGCCCGCACAGAATATGCGGGTTTTGCTCGTCAATGAAGACCACAAGCATGAAACGCTTTCCGATGAGCAAGGAGAATTTGCCTTCCAGAACGTAGCGGCCGGTGAATTTTCACTTGTCGCCTTTGACAACGATTTCGTTGAAACGCCTGCGGATGATGATCGCTCAGCGATCTATCCGATTGCTGTCGGGCGGGGCGAAGACACGCGTGACATCCGCGTTGAAGTCCCATTGGTTGGTAAAATCTGTGGTAGAGTTCTCGACACGAAAACAGGCGAGGGCATTGCGGGCGTCAAGGTAAGTATCTTTCGGTACGGCGCTGGCGGCTCTTTTGAGGGCACGAGCGATAACGACGGACACTACACCATACTCGGTATGAAGGAAGGTGCCTGGCTCGCGGGCCTCGACCGGGATAACCCGATACTTTGCAGTCGCAACAGCAAAGATCTGGTTACGGTCGTCTTGGACAGCGATGGACGTACCGCGCTCGACATCCAGGTCGATCGTGGCCTTTCCTTCAGCGGTCGTGTTGTGGATTCGAATGGAGATCCCATCGCAAACGCAGATATCGAAGCCTCCCTTGCTGGCCCTTTTCCCGAGCGCGACAGCATCGGTAATTCATCTTTAAACTCCAGAGCGGACGGGTCATTCACTCTGTGGGGCGTCCAACCCCGAGACCTCGTCCAGCTCGTTGCGAGTTTTCAGGACTTGAAGTCCTATGCTGTGGTCGTCACTCCGGACGAGCATGGAAATATGGCACCGCCGGTATTGAAACTGGTTCCCCAAACGGAGATTTCCGGCCGTTTCGTCGATGAGGGCGGACGACCCTTTCAAGCCTTGGCGGGCTACCGCTACGATCTCCCAGGAACTGCCGGAAGCTGGCACTACCACAACAACGTCCCGGCGGCCAGGTTCCGAATCGTGGTGCCACCGGGCGAATACGAGTTAATGGGACGAAATAGCCTCGACGGAATGCGTCTGACCGGATCACCACAGCCGCTCAGCGTTGGGAGCAACCCAATCAGCAACCTGGTGCTCACGGTCCTTACCTCGGAAGAATCCGGCAATGTGGGCGGGCACAGCCTCACTGGACGAGCAATTACCAACGATGGATCACCGATACCTCACTTCACCGTGTCGCTCTCGACAAAATTTCCGACGGACGCGCCAACGCGCATATACGGAGCGACGGGTGACGATGGTGCATTTCAATTGGAGAATGTTCCGGATGGCACGTGCTCGATATGGGCTATTCCTTCAGACGAAAACTATCTGCCCGGATCTGTATCCGATATAGACCCGGCGCAAACCAAGTCCGTCGAAATCGTTGTGACGCGCGCAGCCACATTGCGTGGAATGGTCTCTGATGCCCGAACCGGCAAGCCGGTTACGAATTTTATGGTGGAACATGGAACAATTGATTCATTTGGCGCACGTCAAAAATCGGGGGTTCCCAAGAATACGAAGTCCGAACGTGGTGAGTTCTCCGTTCCGAGCGAAGTCGATACAAACTGGTTTCTCCAGGTAACCGCAGACGGCTTTGCACCGCTCGTTCATGATGGGACCGCGCTGAAGTCCGGTGAAGAAAGCGTGGTAGTGGAGTTCAACCTATTGCCCGGTCGTACCGTTCGAGGCACCGTTACCAACTCGTCAAATGAGCCCATCGCCGATGCCCTCGTATTCCTCGACCACGAGATCGCCGGACGTTCCAGCCGCAATCTTGGTACATCGAAGCTAAGAACCGACGATGCGGGTCTCTTCCAGATCACCTCCATCCCAGATGACACCGAATGGGTGTACGCCGGGAAGGAGGGCTTTGCCATGGCCCGCGTTCCCCTGGCCGATCAGGTGCATCTCGTGCTTGGCGAAGGTGGTATCGTCGAAGGTCGGGTCACGATTGGCGGTGCAGTCCCGGCTTCTCCATATAACGTAGAGGCCACTGCGCCCGAAACAGGTGACACCGTGTCGGCCACTATTGCGGCGGACGGCTCCTATCGACTGGAGGGACTGATGGAGCTCACCTACCTCTTGTGCGTGAACGCCGGTTATCCCACGGTCTATTTCCTGGACGAAGTGGTATCTCCTGAGAGCGGCGTGACCACAACGGCTGACCTGAATATCCGGTCGGGAGATTCGGTTGTGTGGGGCGTCGCCCGCGATGCCGATGGCGCGCCCCTGAGCATGCCCATCCACTGCACCGTCGGCGGTATCGCGAAGCAGACTCGGTCCGACGAATCTGGAAATTATCGCATCGAGAGCCTCCCGGCAGGGCCAGCAAGCGTGGCTGTGAAAGTTCCCGAGTTCGACGCCAAGGGAGGCTGGTCCTTTCGTGCCCTCGCGGAAAGTGAAGTAAATCTCGATCCGAGTACGGAAACTGAGCACAATTTCGTGTTCGCTCCCTGATATGGAGACTCTGTAATACTTTAGCCATCTGAAGCCAGAAAAAATCTAACCACGAATTGACACGAATCTTCACGAATAAGAAAACAGGATTCAGTGTATGAAATCGGCCTTTTCGCAGGCCCGTAGCCTGGTTTCAAGGAACCAAAGTGGACACTTAACCTCAAAGAACTCAAAGGGCGCAAAGGTGGACCTATTATCGTTTGATTTGAGTCCTTTGAGGTTAAATTCTATTTCATATTACCTCGAACCGCGCTATTTGTCCCTCTTATTCGTGTGGATTCGTGTCCATTCGTGGTCAAGTTGATTTCGTTGATACTTCAGACGGCTAAAGTGTTACGAGACTCTTAAAAAAGCGGGACGGTCCCGAACGCGTAGTGGCGCTCGGCGCGCCGCGCTCTCTGTGGTAAGAGCATGGTCGTTTGCCGTGATGCGAGTGGCCGTACGTTCAGGACGGTCCCGTCGAGGGGACCGTCCTGCACGCCAGGACACCCCGACCGCGCGAGTTTCCTGACCTGAATTGGTTGATTGCGACCGAGCATAGCTCACCTCAACGTGCGGGACCGTCCCCCGCTTTTCTTATTCTCACAAGACACCCGCCCTCCATTCGTGGTAGCCTATTTTCAGGAGGTGCCTATGGAATACTATGACGTCACCTGCCCGCACTGCTGGCAGGTCTTTTCCATCCCGCTGGACGTGTCCGTGCGGGGCCAGCTTTTTGTCTATGACTGCGAGGTTTGCTGCAATCCGCTGGAGGTGGAGTATGAGGCGGAGGATGGGCAAATCGTGTTCTGCGAGGCGCGCTCGCTGGAGCAGTAGGGGGACGAAAGTGCGCGGAGCTAAAGGAGCTTGGACATTCCTGTCCGAGGCAAAGGGCACGATAACGTGAAGGCCCACTCCGTCTTGTAGCTCATCTCCGAGTGCCGGAGTGCAGGTACTGGCGACTCCCGGTCACTTCTCTGTTCTGCGAAGGCCCTGTGGCGTTGCCGTGGGCTTTGCCGCGGACAGGAATGTCCACGCTCCTCTTCGCTACATATCCGACATCGTCCTGGGCGGCCAGGCGGCTCGGAGGGCGTTGAGCACGGCGAGCACGTCGATGACTTCCTGACAGATTGCACCCTCCACGGGACTGAGCATCCCCACGGAGGCAAAGGCCATCCCCGCGAGGCTGAGCACCATACCGCCCACGGCGGTCTGCAGCGCGATGCTGCGCATGCGCTTGCTGATGTGGAGGAACTCGTCGATTTTCCGCAGGGAATTGTCCATCACCACCACGCCCGCCGCTTCGGCGGTCACGTCGCTGCCCTGGCCGATGGCGAGGCCCACGGTGGCGGCCATCATGGCGGGGGCGTCGTTGATGCCGTCGCCCACGTAGAGGGTCTTCGCACGCTTCGTCTCCTCGCGCACGATGGCGAGTTTCTCTTCCGGACTCTTCTGCGCGAATATCTCGGTGATGCCCACCTCTTTCGCGAGGTACTGCACTTCGGATTCACGATCGCCGGAGACGATCATAAGCCGGTTGAACTGGTGCTGCGGGCCGAGGTGCTTCATGAAGGAGTGGCTGTCGGAGCGGGGCGCGTCGCGGAAGCGGTATACGGCGGCAAAAGCCCCGCCCACGGCCACAACGCACTCCAGCCCTTCGGCAGTCTCAGGCATGTGCTCCAGCCCGGTGACGTCGCTGTTGGCCAGTTTTTTGCGACTGGTAATCAGCACTTCCTTGCCGGACACCAGGCCGCGCAGGCCCTGACCGGGGTGTTCGCTCACTTCGGTGGCGTCGGTGTCCTCCCCGCCCAGTTTTTCGGCTTCCTTCAGTATTGCACTGGCCAGGGGGTGCTTGGAATAGCGCTCCAGACCCGCCGCCAGGGAAAGTACCGCTGGCGCCTCAAAGCCCGGCGCTACGATCTGCTCGATGAGTGCGGGCTCGCCATAGGTCAGGGTTCCGGTTTTGTCAAAGATGGCCGTGCGGCACTTCGCGATCTGCTCCAACACCACGGGACTTTTCACGATGATGGCGCGGCGCGCGCAGAGCGATATCGAGCCGATAATGGCTACGGGGATGCCGATGAGGAGCGGACAGGGCGTGGCGATGACGAGTACGGCGAGAAAGCGCGTGGCCTCGCCGCTGAGTCCCCAGGCGAGCAGGGCCACGGCGACCGCAATGGGCGTGTAGACCGCACCGAGCTGATCACCCAAACGACGCAACTGGGGCCGGGTCGCTTCGGACTCGCGCATGACCGACATGATCCGGGCGTAGCGCGAATCGGCGGCGCGCTGCGTCGCGCGGATCGTCAGGGCCACCTCGCCATTGATGGAGCCGGAAATTACCGACGAACCGATGGTTTTGGTAATTTGGAAAGGCTCGCCCGTAAGGTAGGATTCATCCATCACGCCCCGCCCTTCGAGCACGTCCCCATCCACGGGGCAGATTTCATGGGGATAGACCACCACCACATCACCTGGCTCCAGCGATTCCAGCGCGGCATCGGTTATACCGTCCGGCCCGCGCCGGTGGGCTATGGAGGGCATGCGCTTCGCCAGGGCCGCTAACACCGAGGAAGCGCTGCGCAGGGCATAGGCCTCCAGCGCTTCGCCGCCGGAGAGCATGAGCACGATGATCGCGCCCGCGAGGTACTCGCCGAGAAAGACGGAGGTAACAATGGAGATGCCTCCGAGCAGATCGGAGCCAAATTCGCCGCGCAGGAATTTCTTGAACAGTTCGAAAACCTGTGGTACACCGCCCACGACCAGGCAGAGAATCAGCGGCGCATTCATTACGGCCGGTGAGAACTCCGTAGCAAAGCGCAGGACCAAATAGGTGGCGATGCAAATCAAGGCCAGCACGGCGGTGCCGGTGGTGCGGAAGCGATCAGAGTTAAGGAATTGCTGAGGGGCGTGCAGCGCGTTGGTCTTTTCCCCGGAGGCGTGCTCGGTCATTTGGATCCCGGCTTTCTAGAGTGGGTTGGCTGGTGAGCGGCCCCGCCGGGCACGGTGAAGCTCGGCCCGGACCTGGCGCACAGTATAGCCGAAATCGAGGACGGCCTCAAACAATCACCCTGCGACGTCCATTTCGCGACAGGCGAATCGTCGTTCGTACCCATCGAAAAACAACAAGAATGCCCCCGTGCAACGTGCGGACGGGGGCATTTATATTCACTCTGGAGATGCCTGTCAGAAGCGAATCTGGGCCTGGTAGGTCAGCTCCACTTCGCCATCCACCGGCACCGGAATGGTAAAGACTGCCGTCTGGGCATCCTTCTTCACGTGAGGGTGGGACGATTCCAGGATCTTCCAGTCGCCCGGAATGCTCTCCACCACATCCACCGTAACGGCCGTGTCCTTGTGGTTGCGGAGTACGATCTTATAGCTGGACTGGTGCACGTTGGTACCCACAACGTTGAAATCGGTCTGGGTGCGCTCCCCCATCACATCGAAGGCGTTGCCGAGTCGCAGGGTGATCTCTTCATCTTTCGGCGTATGCTTTACATTGTCCTCGCCGGTGAACTGAAGCATACCCGAGGAGTCTTCCTGGTAAACCCGCATGATGCCCGCAGGCAGGGGCATGCCCAGCTTATTGGCTTCTTCGTTCTTCAGCTTCAGCGTCACGCCAATGTGTTCCGGCTGCGAAGGTGTGGGCTGGGTGTAGTAGTGGCCCTGCCCCCGAAACTCATAGACCTTGGTCACAGCCGCGCCATCGGCCCGCAGCAGGCTCACCTGCTTGGACTGGTTCTGCTTGATGGTGGTGCGGCGCGGCAAAGTATAGAGGTGGTACTCGCCAAAAGCCTCCTGCTGCATGGGCGCGGCGGCGTCAAAGGCCATCATCTCCATGGCGGCCCCTTTGGCCATCATGGGCATCGGGGCATTCTGTACAACGTTCACGTCGCCCGCCACCAGCTTCAACTGGGCGTTTGTGTATTGGGCGCCCGATTCGTTGGTAAGGGTCACCCAGCCCTCCAGGTCGATCGTCTTTTCGTCTTTCGACAGGGTTGCCACGTAGTCGGCCTTCCACGACACGCCGTTCGTAAGGTAAGTCACTTCCACTTCGTGATCAGTACCGCCGTTGTTCAAAAGCCAGATCAAGGACGGCTTGGCGATGAGTTCGTCGGGAATCTCCGGCAGCACGACCGAGCCGGGGTGACCCAGGTAGATATCGTCGTTAATCTGGTAAATCGGCCCGTCATTGTTGCTGAGCAGCGTGGCCGTTTCCTCGATGAAGGAAAGGTCGTTAGACTTGTTGATCAGGCGCACATTCTTGCCCACGTACTTGTTCAGCAGGGACGCCTGGGTCATCAGATCGTATTCGTAGTTCTGCTCCAGGATCTGGAGTCCGCCGGGGTTGGAGACCGACTTCAGGCTGACCGTCTCGGGCATGATCTGCGCCGCCACGTCCATGAACTTAAGTGTCATTTCACCGGGCAGCAGCTTGATGGTGCGTCGGTCGCGCACCAGGGCGCGGTTGGTGTTATACGCGGTAAGGGCCACGTCGGTCTGGTCGGCCAGGGTGGATTCACCGGGGCTCACCGATTCCTTCAGCGGATCGGCCAGTTTCAGCGACGGCTTTTCCGCTTTGGCGGATTCCTGGGCCGGGCTCATGGCCGGTAGCGCCAGGGCGGCAATCACGATAGCCAGAAGCAGCTTGTGCATGGGGGGACTCCTTCTTCGGTGCGCGGGACGAGACCCGCAGTAGTTTTCACTGCCGGATTGCGCGCATAGGATGCGGCAACCTGATCATGCGCCTTTAGACACCAGGAAAGAGACCGGGTTCGAAAAATCTTCCCGCTCGTTCCCAGACGCTGCCTGGGAATGCATGATCACCTGCCCGCGTCGCCTGTGATTCCTTAGTTCGCCTCGACCCCAGCCGCCGCCGTGACGGTCATTTCCAGGCTGACCGGCTCCAGCTTGAGCAATCGCGGCACCAGGGGCTCCAGCGTGGCGGGAAACTCCACGTCCTGGCCCTGAATCAGATCGCGGCCGCGCGAAACCTGGGTCGCCAGTGTGACATAGACCGGCTCCTTGCGCAGGTTGACCATATATAGGTAGGCATTGCCTTCATGTTCCACATAGCGCGTCTTCACACCCTCCACGGGATAACCCTGGCGGGTAATCGCCCGGGGAATCTGGGGGAGTGCACCGAGCACCGTGGCCGCGTCCATGGCGTGGAGATATTCCGTCGGTAAATTCAGTCCCCGAACCAGCACGGTATTGCCCGTGTTCCGGATCAGGTCGCCCCGGGAGAAGCCCCGCTCGTTGTAGGGGATGGGCGCTCCCGTCCGCGCGACGGTGCCGCCCGCTTCCACGAACTCGCTAATCTTCTGGAATGCGCCGTCGCCGAGGGCCGGTGTATTCGGGAGCACGAGAATCTTCAGGCCATCCAGCGCGCCGTTGACGCACTGTTCTTCCGTGATGTAGCGCACGTTGTATCCGCCAAAGGCCGCACCCTCATAGGCATTGATGGCCGATTCAAGGTGGGGCTCGCCATCATCAAATACTTTGGAGGCATAGCTGAACAGGATGCCCACTTCGGTGGGCGCGTTCTGGAACGCGCGCACGATCGGAGCGAGCCTGTTGATGTCGAGGGCGGCCGTGGCGAAACCTTCCAAGGCCTCAGGCTGCTGGAACAACAGGGAGTCCATGGGGACCGTGGCGCCGTTGAGCCCGGACATGACACCCTCCCAGAGCGCGGCATGAACAAAACGGAAGCTGCGTTCGCCGGATTTATCCGCGCTCAGGGTCAGCCCCTGGCTCACGTTGAACACGGGCTGCCCCGGCTGGAACGACTTGAGCAGGGTGTAGTAGGCCGAAGCATTGGGGTAACCCATGGCGTAGATTGGGTCCTCGGATGCCACAGAGCCGGTACAGGCCGCAATCTGGAGCGAAGCGGACAAGCGCTCGCGATTCACGCCGTAGCGAGTCTCGCCCTTGGCGAACACGCCGTCGGTCATGGTCGCCGCCAGGGGAGTCCCGGGAAGATGCGAAGCTACCAGACCGCGGGCCCAGTCGAAGTAGGCGTTGCCCAGACTCTGGTGATAGGTCTGCCAGTCAAACTGGTAGGGACGGTGGGCCTGATAGGAATCGAGGGGATCCGTGCTCCACAGGTTGATATCCTCCAGCACCGCCAGGTGGGCGCGCCAGGAACGGTTCAGCGTCAGCCGATCGGGATAATTGGACCGGATGAATTCCAGAAAGCCGTCGCGCGCTTCGAGCCCGGAAAAGTGAAAATGCGGATCGCTGGCGAGGCTGACCCCCGCCACCATGGGCTGGCCCTTCAATGCGGGCCCCACCTGGCTCAGAAAGTCCTCCCAGTCCGCCCGGACCTCTGGCCGGCCGATATCCACAAAACCGTCGTGCTTCACATCCGGGTGGTTCGCAAGAAAGTCCGGGGAAAGCTGGTCCGGCGCCAACTGCACCATCACGCTTACATTCTGCGCCACGGCGGCATCCAGCACGTCGCGCAGTCGCCCGATCTGCCCCGCCGGATTCTGGTCCGCTCCCGGCTTCTCTTCGCGGCCCAGGGTCAGCGAAGCGGCGTTGAACTGGTAACGGCGCAAGGCCGCCACCGATTCGCTATCCAGGGACGGCAGCCCGCCACCAAACAGGAAGACCGGTACACCTTGCGCCGAGAAACCGCCCTGATCGATGGCGATCCCGTTGAGCGCAGGGTTGGCCGCCGCGGGCAGGCGCTCGGGCGCCGCCGCACCAAAGACCAGGCCGCCATGAATGGCATCAAGCCGCAGTGTCACAAAACGCAGGCGCTGCTCCAGCGATTCCCACTCGCCTTTCTGGCCGTTCTCTTCCGCCTTCCGGAGGACATCCCCCGCAATACTGGCCTTCAGGCGCAGGTAAGGCAGGCTGCCTTCGGTGCCGTCGGCACTGCCCAAGGCCTTTTCAAGGGCGTCGAGGCGCGTCCGCGAGGCCGCCAGGAGCTCCATAAGGTTCGCACCATTAACTTTACGCAGCACAAGGGTGTGGGACGGCTCATCCAGGAGCTGGGGATGGGAAAGATGGAAGCGGGCCTCATAGGTCCCGAGGGGAAGGGCGCTGGCGTC
Source organism: Candidatus Hydrogenedentales bacterium (assembly GCA_942492815.1). Taxonomy (GTDB): domain Bacteria; phylum Hydrogenedentota; class Hydrogenedentia; order Hydrogenedentales; family JAEUWI01; genus JAEUWI01. The sequence goes on from OW818658.1 coordinate 4,290,093, forward strand.
GAAAACAATCCGGCACTCCGTGGCCCCCGCCAGCACGTTCAAACCCTGCTCACCGGCACTGACCACCGTGCCCTCGCCGTCCAGTACCTCCAGCACCACCCGGGTGTTGTTGTACCCCAGCGTGCTCCGGATAGCGCCTTCGAAATGAATAATCTGCCCGGCGCCGTCGTCTGCTGACCGTGAAACTTCGATTGATAGATGACGCCCCGCCACGGCCGGTTCGGGCGTAGCCCAGACCCAGGTCTGATCGGCGCCCTCCTGACCCTGCGCGTTCAACGCGGCGGTCAAGGCGAGGAAGGAAAGGCCGAGGGCCAGCGTGAACACGGAAATCTTCATGGGTGCTATCCTTAAACCGCCCCCGGATCAGGGCAGAAATCCTGCTGTTTGAGCCCCGGTATAGTACCCGCCGCGGCAAGAATGATGCAAAGAGTGAACGGATCCGCTCCCCCCGACGTTGACGGGTGTCGGAGATCGGGACCCGCGAAGACGAAACCTGGAATCGAGGTTCCGCCCCTGAGGGTGTCACAAGGTCCCCCCTCGGTGGTACTATTGATTCAGGAGAGTGCAAGGCGTAGGCTGGGTGCTCGTATTCCGTCCGCGCCTGAAAGAATGCTGTGATTGAGGAAACTTTTTCGCGCGCCGGGGAATGAAGTACACCAGTGGCCCGGGCCAACCGGTGCTGGCGGCCCAGGAGGCTTCCACACAACGGCCGGGGCGAGGCGGGTATTTAGTTGACACAAAAAGGACGTGAAGCGTACCATTAGTACGTTTTAGAACGATAACAACCCCCGAGCGCGTGGCTGTACTGCATCGCCGGGTAGAAAGCGTTCCAAAATGGGACTTCGTACATACACGAACTGGTTGCTGTGCTTGACCGCCATCGCCGTAGGGGCTACGGCGTGGGGACTTTCCATACCTCCCGAGCAACAGGACCTCCAGAAAATCTTCTATGGCGTGCCGGAAAAATTCGAAAAGCCGGCTCGGGTGAACTATCAGGAAATTGTGAAGGCCACCCCGGAATACTCGTCCATAAAGAAGAAGAAAATCGTCAGCGGCTCGGCCAAGTACTGGATTTTGATCAGCAAGGCCAGTGAACGCGCCCAGCAACTGATCAAGGAAGTGGGCGAGGAATCGACCTACGATCTGATCGTCGCGGATGGTTACCTGGAAACGATGGAGCCCGCGATTCCCGCCGATGACATCACCGAACTGGTTCTAGAAAAGCTCAAGTAGTAACGCATTTGCTGGCCCGCCCATCATGAAGACCGTGCTTCGCACCCCGGGGGAATATTCCGTCTATCTCGTTGCGGTATTCGCCGTGGGATTAGTGACGGTACCGGGTTGCCAGGTTCCCGGCCCCCAGCAGTTGAGAGATGGCCGAGGCCCCTACGCGCTGAACCGGTCGACGGTGAGCGGTGTGGCTGCGGAACAGGAACTCGCCCAGGTCCGGCGGATGCTCCGCGCCGGCGAGCACTCCCTGGTCATCCCCCGCCTGACGGTTATCGCAGCGCAGAACCCCGGCACCGACGCGGGAACAGAAGCCCTGTATCTGCTGGGGCTGACCTACTATAAGATCGATGGCCTCTATAACGCCGAGGAATACTTCCGGAAGTACGTGGCGCTGGCCCCCGAAGGCACCTTTGCCCCCCTGTCCCGCGAATATCTGCGCGGCATCGAAGGCGCAAGGGAACAGCGGGGCGCGGCCCGGGCCGCCCTCGAAGCGCGGGTGGCCCACTATGATGGCGTGTCCGCGCCCGAAGAGCTCGCGGCCAACTTGGAACTGGCCGAGACCTACTGGCATGATGGTGACTTCGAAAAGGCTTCGACGGTCTACGCAAAGGTGCTCCGGGTCTGGCCCACGCTGAAAGATGATGCGCTCATCCGCCAGCGCATGGAACCGGCCCCAGGCGGCGGCTACGTCATCCTGACGCCCGAAGAAGTATCGCGGCGCCAGGCCGCGGCGGAGCCCTTGTCCGTATTTAACGTTCAATCCTTCCGCAGCGGCCAGTTCCGCGCGGATCATTATGGATACCAGGACGAGTACTATAATGTGGCCGGCCAGACCGTGAACCGGGGCGAGCGGCTCCTGCTGGACGCTTCGGTAACGGTCACCATCTTCGGTATCGCGGGCCAGGTCTACGATACGCAGACGGTCCAACTGGGCCGGCTGAAGCCCGGCGAGGTGCGCGCATTCAGCGTGCGCTTCAGCCATTTTGACAACATAGCCAACGTGCATCGACACGAGTGTACGGTCAACTACTCGCAGTAAGGATCCCATGCGCGCACAACTCATCATAGCGGCCCTGCTGCTGGGCGTGCCGGCGGCGGCCCAGGCCCCCCAGCAGGTTCAGGTCTCGGTGAAGGTCATCGAGTTCCAGACGAGCAAGGATGTGGAAACGGGGCTCAGCGCCTATTTCAAACAGCGCATGGAGCCCCAGCCCTACGGGCGCGTGGCCAGCGGCGTGGGGAGCATTTCCGCCTCCGACATCACCTTTCCCGCAAGCACGACGGGCGGTATCACCGTATTCCTGGACCGCCTGGTGACCAAGTACGGCGACATTGAGGTCGTGCTTCAGGGCCTGGTGGAGCAGGGCCGGGCCTTCATCCTCTCCCAGCCCACGGCGCTGGTGCCGGTCGCACCGGCCGCCGACGCCATACCCACCGTCATCAAGACGGCCCAGCAGATTCCTTACGAAGATAAACAGGTTTTTGTCTATACGCCCGTCTCCATTACGGCTTTCAAGGACACGGGGGTATCCCTGACCATTCAGGCACTTGCCGTGGTGGACGACGACGCCGACCCCAACACGCGGGGCGACACCTACATCCGCCTGAACCTCTGGGCGACGGTCATTGAAGAAGGCCAGCGTATTACCGTGGCCCTGGACGAAGGCACGTCTTCGGGGGGCGTGTTTAACGACAACAGCAACGCCATTCAGGTTCCCGAATTCGTCAGCCGCGAGATCAAGACGGAAGTCTGGGTGCGCCATGGCCAGGTGCTCATGCTGGGTGGCCTGTATCGCAACACTAAAGAGAAGGATCTGTCCACCCTGCCCTGGCTCCCTCAGGGTGATCGCTTCATGAACGGCTTGATCCAGCGCGTGGTCCCATTCGCGGTCGAACCCGTGCCCCTGAGCAGCAGTATCGGCGATAATAAAACCTCCGACGCGCGCCGCGAGCTCGCCTTCCTGATCAAAGCCGACGTGCCCGCGCTTATTTATGACGAAAGCATCGATTTGAAAGAGGAAGAGAATTTCATGACGCGCCCGACCGAAGTAGTCACGGGCGTGCTCAAAGGCCTCTCCCAGATCCCTCAGGGGATCGCGGAAGGGGTAACCGGCGAAAACCTGGACGAGGATATTTCGACCGGACTTCAGGAGGAGGAAAAGGAATGATACTGGGACGCTTTACCCTGCTGAGTCTTCTGGTTCTGGGTGCCTTCGCCACCACGGTGCTGGCCCAGGATCCCCCTCCCGCACCCGCTCCCGCACCCGCTCCCGCTCCCGCTCCGGCCCCTGCGGAAGCAGCGCCACCTGCGCCCGCCCCGGCGGAGGCGGCGCCGCCCGCACCGGCTCCGGCAGAGGCTGCACCCGCTGCGCCACCCGCTGAGGCTGCACCCGCTGCGCCGCCCGCTGAAGCTGCACCCGCCGCACCGCCCGCGGAACCACCTCCTCCCCCACCACCACCGCCCCCGCCGCCGCCGGTAGACATTCGCCAGGTTCAGGTTAAGGTGCGTATCGTGGAAATGAGCCAGCGCGGCCTGCGCCAATTGGGTGCCAATTTGAACTACACCCGTTTCGTGGAGGGCGTCGAGCAATCGGGCTCCGTCGCGCGCGTGGCGACCGGCACCTTCGACCCGGTGAGCGACTTCCCCCGGGTCACCCTGCCCGTACCGGGTGTGGGGACGCCCAATCGTCCCGACGAAGACAAGAACGCCTCAAACGGGATCCAGACACGCGAAGGTGCGGGCCTGACCGCCAGCGTGATCGATTCGGATCAAGGAACCCTGGACGCCGTATTCCGTGGACTTGAAGAGGGACAGGATACGGATACCCAATCCCGACCGGAGCTCCTCGTCATCGACAAGATGCCCGCCGAAATCAATGCGGGTGGCGAAGTCCCTTTCCAGGGCTCCCTGTTGGCCGCAACCCCATCGCTCAAGGTGGAGTTCAAAAAAATCGGCGTGAATCTCGGGCTGACCCCGACCATCATGCCCAACGACCTGGTGAAGCTCAATATAACGAAACTGGACGTGACCGATACGCTGCGCTTCGACCAGATCCGCGGCCTCGATCTGCCCGTCTTTTCCCAGCGCACCCAAACGGGCGTCGTCTACGTGCCTAACGGCCGTACCCTCGTAACGGGTGGACTGACCTCCCACGTGGCCCGGCGCCGCGACCGGCGGGTTCCGGTCATGGGCACGCTGCCGCTGATTGGATTTCCCTTCCGGAGCCGCGAGACCGAGTCACTGGAAAACACGCTGCTGATCTTCGTCACCCCGACCGTGGTGGACCTGCGAAATCTCTCCCCGGAGGGCCTGCGCGCCATGGAGTTCTGGAAAAACGGCACTTGGGACAATGAGAAGAGAATAGACGCGGAGAAGGAAGCGATGTCGTACTAGGCTGGAGGCTGAAGGCTGAAGATAGTTGACAGCCGCTTCCATACGACCCATACGACCCCGACCCACAAGACCCATTTAAGCTTTCATCGCAGCGCCAACTTGATCGGTTGGCGCTGTTTTTCGCACAATCTCCCCTCGCGACCCTAACCCATCCTTCCGGAGCCCTATCCCCTCGATGATCGCTTTCCTGCGCAGTTATGGCTGGGCGTTGGCCTCCGGCGTGCTCTTTTCATGGGCATTGCCAAACTTCCACTGGTACCCCCTTGCGTGGATTGCCCTGGTCCCCCTGCTGACACGGAGCCTGGGCCAGACACCCGGTCAGGCCGCGGCCCAATTCTTTGCGGCGGGCTGGATCTTTCACACGATCGTGCTGCAATGGCTCATGGCCAATATCTTCTGGGCGGGCGGTTGGGCCGTCGTGGGTCAGCAAGGCATCTGTGTGGCCCTGGCGGGCTACTGGGCCCTCATGGGGGTGCTGTGGAGTTGGCTCAACCGGCGCTGGCCTGGAGCGCGGGCTGCGTGGCTCTTTGGCGCGTGCTGGATTTCCATGGAATGGCTTCAGGCGCGGCTGTTCACTGGCTTCGCCTGGGCCGCGCTGGGCTACAGCCAGGGCCCGGATCTGTGGTTTGCCCAAGTGGCCTCGTTGGGCGGCGTGATTCTGGTATCAGGCATTCTGGTGGTGGTAAACGCGCTGCTGGCCCAGGCCTTCGCGACGCCCGCACTCCGACAGCGCTGCGTCGGCGGCGCGGTCCTCACGGTCGTTATTGCCCATGGCGTTGGCTACGGGCTCCTCGGGCCGGTATCGCAGAACACGACCTACAACGCGGGGATGTATCAAAGCAATTACTCCCAGCAGATGAAGTGGGATCCCGATTTCCAGGACGAAATGCTCGACCTCGCCTTGGCGCAGACCGAGTCCGTGCTGGGACGGGAACCCGCAAGCGTTTTTGTGTGGCCGGAAGCGCTCATCATGGACGATTTTCGGGAGCCCGATGTGCTCGCCGCCCTCCAGGCCTTCGCAGGCTCCACCCAGACGCCTCTCTTTGCGGGCGCGGTGCGGGCAGAAGGGGGCAAGTCGTATAACAGCAGCGTTCTGGTGCGGCCCGACGGGACCTACGAATGGTATGACAAAATCAAGCTGGCCCCCTTTGGCGAGTACATCCCGTTGGAGTCGTGGCTGTCCTTTATGGAGGGCTTCGGCGCGGCGGGTGGCCAGTCTTCGGGCGCGGAGCACAAAGTCCTCGAAGCGGGTGGCAAGAAACTCGGCCCGCTTATCTGTTTCGAGGTACTCTTCTCCCCCCTGGCTTCAAAATGTCGCGCCCTGGGCGCGGACTATCTCGTGGTCATCACCAACCTCGGCTGGTTCGGACTGAGCAATGTCCTCACGCAGGAGCTGGAACTTGCGCGATTTCGCGCTATCGAGAATCGGCTGCCGCTGGTCCAATGTGCGAACAGCGGCATCTCCGGTGTCTTCGATGCCTATGGCCGCCTGACCGTCATCGACGGCTTCGTAAATTCGCGGGGCGGTTACGCCGTGGCCCAGTCCCCCCAGACGCCAGCCGATGCGAAGATGCACCGGCGGGCGGGTGCCCTCCCGGTCCCTGAGGCGGGGCGAATGCTGCTCCCGGGCTCTGTGGACTGGTTTGGCCGCATCGTGCCCCTGGCAAGCCTGGTGCTGCTCTGCTGGGGATACGCAACGCGTAACCGGCAGGCCGCGGCCTGATGAGCGGAAATCGCAGCCAGCTCACCCGCTTCATGGCGATCTTCGCGGGCGGCACCATGCTCAGCCGCGTGCTCGGACTCGTGCGCGATGTTGTCGTCGCCAATATGCCCTTCGCCTCCCGCGAGATTTTCCTTTTTGCGTTCCGCTTTCCCAACCTGTTGCGCGACATGCTGGGCGAGGGCGCGGTCAATGCCGCGTTTGTACCGCTATTTGCCCGCTGCCGGGAGACGGAAGGCGAAGAGGCCTTTCAACGCCTCGTGCGGGCATGCCTCGGGGCTACGCTGATCCTGTTTGCCGTACTGAGCGCCCTGGGGATGGTGCTGGTGCCGCTGTTGCCGGGAATTCTCTCTGTGCTCGATCCGTGGACGGGCGGTGATTCGAGCACAGTAAATATGGACCTGACGCTCTCCGTCATGTATTGGCTCATGCCCTACTTCCTCCTCATCGGCGCCGCCGTCTTTGCCATGGGGCCCCTCTTTGTGGTCAAGCGCTACGGAACGGCGTCGTGGTCGCCCGTGATCCTGAATATCGCCCTCATCGCCGTGTGTCTCATCCACCAGGACTACTTCTCCGATCCCGTATGGGCGCTGGTAACCGGCGTGTGGCTCGGCGGCATCGGGCAGGTCATTGTCATGTTTCACGCCATGAAGAAGCACACGGGGGTCTGGCTGCCCTCGCTCGAACTAAACCACCCCGGCGTGGCCAAAGCTTTCCTTCTCCTGGGGCCGGTGATCGTGGGACAGGCCACCGGGGAAGTCAACAAGCTGGTGGACAGCTTCTTCGCCTACAAGCTAGAAGCCGTGTCCTACCTTTACTTCTCCAACCGGCTGGTTCAATTACCCTTGTCGATCTTTGGCATCGCGGTCGCCGTTTCGATTCTCCCCGCGATTTCCGCAGCGGGCGCGCGCAACGATTTAAAGGAAATTCGCGAGACGCTGATTTTCGGTTTTCGCCAATCGGCCTTTCTGGTCATGCCGTCCCTCGTGGGCCTGCTGGTGCTGGGCGATCCCCTGATGCGGCTACTCTTCGTACACCCGGGCGGCGGCTTCAGCGCGGAGGATGCCCACCACTCCGCCAACGCCATGTTTTACCTGGCCTGGGGCCTGCTGGCCTTCACCTGGGTCAAAGTGGCCGTGCAGGGCTTCTTTGCAATCCACGACACGAAGTCACCGGTGATCATCGCTTCGCTCAGCATGGCGTTAAACATCGTGCTCATTTTACTGCTGGTAAAGCCCATGGGCTACCAGGGGCTGGCCTTCGCCACGACGCTGTCTTACGCCGCTAATTTCTTCGGCCTCTACTGGATGCTCGGCCGACGCTTCGGCTCCCTGACCACCACCGCCTTCGTGTGGTCGCTCACGCGCATCGGCGTGGCGGCCGGCCTGATGGGCGGTGTCGCGCGGGTTACGCACCAGCTACTCGTCGCGCGCTTCCCCGATCATTCCCTGCACCACGAGCTCCTCTCCGTACTGCTCCCCATCGGCGTGGCCATGGCCGTCTACCCGGCCCTGGCATTGGTACTGCGCCTCGAAGACGCCCATCACCTCTGGGGCGTGTTCCGCCGCCGCATGCCGGGCGGCGGCCGCTGACGGGTTGCTGGTCTCGACATAGCGCGTCCCTGGGTTCGAGATTCTCTCGCCTATCCAACTATCCTTGCTTCAGTATGCGCCTACGCCTTGTCAATATCCGTGTTATCCGTGTAATCCGTGGTCAACTTTCCTTCTTTTTTGACCACGGATTACACGGATAGCACGGATGAAGGAACGGCGAATTAACCTATCCCAGTGCTGTTTAAATCCAAGCTAATCCACTGGCTCTGCCGGTGAGAATTCATTAGGCTCTGCCGTTCCGCCGTTGTAAACGATGATGCGTGAACGACGCGGGCCTGAATAGCAACAAGTATTTGCAAAAAATAACTGTATTAGCTCCATAGGACTAGAACTTAAGAAATTGATTTGCATGTGTCAGTGTGATCGGCCCCTTTTAGGGGCCTTTCTCATACCACCGGCTCTACCGGTGGTTACGGATTTCGCGTTTATTCGCGGTTCAGATCGCTTGCGTATCCTGTGGTTGCGGCTACAGACTTCTCCGAGTACAATCATGGGCGGAGAGTAATATGACATCCGACAACTCCCAGCATAGCCCCATTACAAAACCTGCTGACATAGTATTGTCCCAATATCATCTGGAGACTATTTTTCGGGCAACCCATGATGTGGTTCTGGTGCTGGATGGTGAAACGCAGCAAATCATATACGTCAACGATACCGCCATCCGGGTGCTGGGCTATTCACCCGAGTCCCTGATCGGCACGCCCTTCTCCAGACTCCTGCCCGAGGACGTGGCGGATCAATTGCTGGAGGCCGAGTTGGTGGACGGCGTGTACGGCCCTATGCCCCTTCGCTGCGCCGACGGGGAGTTGCGGAACGTTGATGCCACGGTGGCCGTTGTGCCGTGGGACGGAAAGCCCGCCCTGCTCTACGCGCTGCGCGATGCCACCCAGCGCACGCGGGCCGAGCAGGAGCGGGAAAAGTTGATCCGGGAATTGCAGGCCGCGCTGGCCACGGTCAATCAACTCAGCGGCCTCCTCCCCATCTGCGCCAACTGCAAACGCATCCGGGACGCCGAAGGCAACTGGGCGAACCTCGAACGCTACATCAGCGACCGCTCCAACGCGGAATTCAGCCACGGCATCTGCCCCACATGCCGCGAAGAACTCTATCCCGAGCTGGGCAATTCCTGAATCCTTCGGTGGAACCACGGGTGCCGGGGACGGGTCTGAATGGCACCTGCTCAAACGCAAAGACGACTAGCTTTCGTTGCCGGCCCGGGGTGCCACCCGTACGCGCAGGAGCGCGAGCGACTAAGTTTACGGGTGTAAGATCGCGGAAGGGGACTTGCGTGAATCCCTATGATTGCAACGCGAAATGCATCGAAGGTATTTCTGCTTGCACATAGTCCCATCACCCCAGGTTAACCCTTAGAATACTCGGGTCACGTCCTTAAGTAAGTGCCTTTCGGGACAGGTTCCGCCCATCAGGGTATGCGAATGAGCCGCTTCACGCTCGACGTTGGGCTGGCACACGCGGGTCAGGCGGTCATGCGCTTGATTCGCGCCGTCGCCTTGCCCGGGTCGGGAAACAGCAACGAGGCCGTCGTGCCTTCGCCCGGCTCGCTTTCGAGCTGCAAACGCCCGCCGTGCTGCTCCATGACGCGGTGACAGACGGCCAGGCCCAGGCCCGTGCCTTGCCCCTTCTTGGTGGTGAAAAAGGCTTGGCCCACACGGGGCAGGTCCTCGGGGCGAATGCCGGAACCGGTATCGCGGACCCGCACCACATTCGCATCGTCCTCGGCCGCAACTTCGATCGTAAGGGCGCCTCCGGTCGCCATGGCATCCAGCGAATTGCTGAGGAGATTCAGCAATACACGGTGGACCTGCTGGGCGTCAATAGAAATCTTTTCGAAAAGTCGGTTCTCAACGCGGATGCGGACGTTGCGCTTCTCGGCTTCGGCCTCCACGGATTCCACGACCTCGTTCACGAGAGCCGCGAGATTCACCTCCTCCAGCCTGAGATCGGTCTTCCGGGCGCAGGTGAGCAGGCTCTCCACCAGCGTCTCGAAACGGCGCAGGGAATTGCGGATGAGCCGTGTGGCCTTGGCCGCCCGATCCCAGTTCTGGTTCTGGTTGGCCAGTTCGAGTAGCTCGGCGCCGCCGGAAATGCCCATCAGAATATTGCGCATGTCGTGGCTGGTGGCGGAAACGGCCTGTCCGATGGCCGCGAGCCGCTCGTGGTGTATCTGCTTCTCGGTGAGCAGAATATTTTCCACCGCCGCCCCGGCAACTTGCCCCACGATGGACATTAGTTGAAGATGGGTCTGTGTGAAGGGCATGGGCTCGGCGTTCGCGTCGGCGTAGAGGACACCGTAGACCGTGTCGTGGCTGGTCAGGGGAACGCAGATGGCCGCCTTGATTTGGTGGGCGGCGATGCTGTCGGAATTGTCGAAACGGAGGTCATCGCCCGCATCGGACGTCATGACGCTGCCGCGCGTGCACAGGACATGATCTACCAGCGTCTGGCTGATGGGCGGGGGCACCTGGCCGACCTGCCTGGATCGGGAAACGCACTGCGCCGTCTGAACTTCGACACCTTCACAGGTCTTGACGAATCCCCGATCGGCGGGAAGAACATCCATTAGCTCATCAAGCACGGTCTCCAAAAGCTGCTGGAGGGTGCGCTGTGTGGAAAGTCGCTGGGAGAGCCGGTACAGAAACGAGAGGGCGGAATGATCCTTATCGACAATCCGCTCGTGCAGAGCGCCCACATCATTGTAGTGCAATTCCATCCGATGGGCCGCCACGGTCTTCAGCAGCACGCTCACCGGCTCGATTTGAATCGTGTAGGGCCCGATGGAAACACGATCGGAAGGCACCAGGCGCTGTTTCCGGATACGGACACCGTTCACATGGACACCGTTGCTGGAATCGAGATCCTCTACAAATACTTCATCGCCGACGTGATAAAACTGGGCGTGGCGGCGACTAACGGAATCTTCCTTGAGGACGATATCGACCTCGGGCGATCGCCCCACGATGCGGGGAGTTTCGCTGAGGGTGCCCTGGACAACGGGAAATCCGGGTCGTTGAATTTTGATGCGAAATGTTGCCAAGGGATGATTCCGGTTTGTTTACGATTACATTTCGATCCTAGCCTCGCCCCTGCCCCATTCGGTCACATCCCAATTATTCAGCATAAACCGGAAAATAGCAACTATCCCGGACAAATTTATGGACTTAATTGATATTATAACTATAAAGGCCCCCGGAACGGGTTCCGGGGGCCTCTGAACTAGAAGGAAGGGTAATTACTTCTTGGCTTTGGCTTTGGCCTTAACTTTCGCCTTGGCTTTGGGCTTCGCCTTGGACTTGGCAGCCTTCTTGGCAGACACGCGGGGCGTCTCGATGGCGGCCTGAGCGGCGGCCAGGCGCGCGATCGGCACGCGGAAGGGGCTGCAGCTCACGTAGTTAAGACCGACGCGGTGACAGAACTTCACGGAGTTCGGCTCGCCGCCGTGCTCGCCGCAGATACCGACCTTGAGGTCGGGGCGGGTGGCCCGGCCGCGGGTCACGCCGAGATCGACCAACTGCCCGATGCCTTCCTGGTCGAGGACCTGGAAGGGATCCACCGGAAGGATTTCTTCCTTCAGGTAGGAGGGCAGGAAGCCGCCGATGTCATCCCGGGAGAAGCCGAAGCCCATCTGGGTGAGGTCGTTGGTGCCGAAGCTGAAGAACTCGGCGTGCTCGGCGATCTTGTCCGCCACGAGACAGGCGCGGGGGATTTCGATCATGGTGCCGACCATGTAGTCGAGCTTCTTGAGTTTGTACTTCGCCTTGACCTGCTCCGCGACGGTGCGGACGATAGCGGCCTGGTTCAGGAATTCGTTCTGGTGGCCGACCAGCGGGATCATGATCTCAGGGAAGACGGCGACCTTCTTGATGGTGAGTTCGGCGGCGGCGCTGAGGATGGCCGTCACCTGCATCTCGGTGATCTCGGGGTACGCGATGCCCAGGCGGCAGCCGCGGTGACCAAGCATCGGGTTCAGCTCGTGAAGCTGGTCAATGCGGTTGTGGATATCCGTGTACTGGAGACCCATGTGGCGCGCCAGATCGTGTACCTGCTCGGGGGAGAGGGTGACGAACTCATGGAGCGGCGGATCGAGCAGACGGATGGTGACGGGCTTGCCGGCCATCGCCTTGAAGATGCCGAGGAAGTCCTTCTTCTGGAAGGGAAGGAGTTTCATCACCGCGGCGCGGCGATCCTTTTCGTTGTTGGCCAGGATCATCTCACGCATGTGGATGATGCGGTCCGGCTCGAAGAACATATGCTCGGTACGGGCGAGGCCGATACCTTCGGCGCCGAAGGCCACGGCCTGGGCCGCATCCGCCGGGGATTCGCAATTCGTGCGGACGTTGATCTGGCGGGTCGCATCGGCCCAACCCATGATCTTCTTGTACCAGGGGTTGCGATCGGGCTGTGCGGGGAGCACGTCCAGCGCGCCTTCAAAGAGGTCGCCGGTGCTGCCGTTCATGGAAACCCAGTCGCCTTCGCCCAGGACCTTCTTACCGATGGTGACCTTCTTGGCCTTGGCGTCGATCTGGAGGGTGCCGCAACCGACGATGCAGCACTTGCCCCAGCCGCGGGCCACGAGGGCCGCGTGAGAGGTCATGCCGCCCTTGGCGGTGAGGATGCCGGAGGACGCGTGCATACCGTGAACGTCTTCGGGAGAGGTTTCATTGCGGACGAGGATGACCTTCTTGCCCTGCTTGGCCCAGATCTCGGCGTCTTCGGAGTTGAAGACGATCTGGCCCACGCCGCCGCCGGGGCCCGCGGGGAGACCCTTGGCCAGGAGGACGGCCTTCTTCTCGGCCTTGGGGTCGACCATGGGGTGAAGCAGTTCGTTGATCTGCTCGGGGTCGACGCGCATGAGGGCCGTCTCCTTGGAGATCAGCTTCTGTTCGGCCATTTCCACGGCCATGCGGATGGCCGCGGGGCCCGTGCGCTTGCCGGTACGGGTCTGGAGCATCCAGAGTTCTTTGTTTTCGATGGTGAACTCGATGTCCTGCATGTCCGTGTAGTGCTTTTCGAGCTTGTTGCGGATCGCGAAGAGTTCCTTGTAGGTCTTCGGCCACATCTCTTCAAGCGACTGCACCTTGGTCTGGTCGGGGGTCTTGGACTTCTTGTTCAAGGGGAGCGGGGTGCGGATACCGGCCACCACGTCTTCGCCCTGGGCGTTGATCAGCCATTCGCCGTAGAACATGTCTTCGCCGTTGGCCGGGTTGCGCGTGAAAGCCACGCCGGTGGCGGAATCGTCACCCATGTTGCCGAAGACCATGGCCTGGACGTTCACGGCCGTACCCCATTCGTGGGGGATGCCTTCGATCTGGCGGTAGGCGATGGCGCGCTTGCCCATCCAGGACTGGAACACGGCTTTGATGCCGCCTTCGAGCTGCTTCATCGCGTCGTCGGGGAAGGGGGTGCCGAGGGTGGCTTTCACCGTCTTCTTGAAATCTTCGCAGAGGGCCTTGAGGTCGTCGGCGGTCAGATCGGTATCTTCGGTGACGCCGCGCTTGGCCTTCATGGCGTCGAACTTGTGTTCGAGCTTGTGGCGGATGCTCTCGCCGTCCTTGGGCTCGGCACCGGCGGCCTTCTCCATCACCACGTCGGCGTACATCGTGATCAGGCGGCGGTAGGCGTCGTAAACGAAGCGTTCATCGCCGGAGGTCTTCAGCAGGCCCGGGAGCGTCTTCGTGCACAGGCCGATGTTCAGCACCGTGTCCATCATGCCCGGCATGGACATGCGGGCACCGGAGCGGACGGAGAGGAGAAGGGGATTCTTCACGTCACCGAACTTCTTGCCCATGACCTTCTCGACCTTTTTCAGGGCGGCGACGTATTCGTCGGTGACATTCTTGGGGATACGCCCCTTGTTGTCATAGTAACCCGTGCAGACTTCCGTCGTGACGGTGAAGCCCGCGGGGACGGGCACGCCCAACTGGGCCATGTCCGCCAGGTTGGCGCCCTTGCCGCCGAGCAGGTTCTTCATGGAGCGGTCGCCTTCGGCTTTGCCGCCACCAAAAAAGTAGACGCTTTTCTTGGCCATTGTTAGAATTCTCCTTCACGTTGCCAAATGGGGTGCGCCGGCGGGACACAGGGGAATAGCTCAGCCTGCGAATCCTGTAGAGGTACACTGCCGGTCACGATTTACGAGACACGATTGCCTGAAGCTCGGGCAAAACTTGGGGAGTATACTGGAATCCGCGTTTTTCATGCAAATATCAAGCGGGCCATTGTCGGAAGCCCCGAATTTTCTTTACCCGGCTCCGGGCGATATGAAATAATTGCGCCCCTGCGCGCCAGTAGCTCAGTCGGATAGAGCAACGGCCTTCTAAGCCGTAGGTCGCGGGTTCGAATCCCTCCTGGCGCGCCATTTAATGCTTTCGCTGTCAAGCACTTGAGACTGCTCTCGCGCTGCGGGACAGCCCGGAAGATGTTCAATCATGCCCCCGCACCTGTTCAATCACCGGGTGGGGCATGCCTCAACAAGAACCATAGAGCGCATCTATCATTGTCTCGCGGGCCGTTAGTTGTGAGCCCGGAGATTGGAACCACGCAGAATTTCGCTTTCGGTAACCTTGCTGGAACTTTGCCGATTGACTGTCAGAATTTTGCATGACCGAGTTAATATTTGACCGGAGCCCCATCGCAGCCGCGTCTTGGTCAGGGCTTCATGTGACCCGCGTGCGGATACCCCTCCCGCGCGGGTTTTTGCTTCCCGCTGCGTTGGAATGCGCCGAAGCACAAATGCTGGAGAAATTTTACCCGCCCGCTACGCGCACGCTGCCATCCTCGTCTACACTCTGGTTGTGCATGACGGAGCCCTCCCCCCCTCCCCCACCACCACAGGGCTCCTTAGAACCCGCGTCCGTCTTCCAATCCGGCGCGGGTCCACTTTTGCCCGACCATTCGTGCCACGACACAGAAACAGCAGGCTCGCACTGGGAACGGGTGCGCCTGCTACTATTGAGGTGGCGTGCGAATTCGGAGCGCCGACCCTCAACATAAGTAGGGTACCATCGCTGGAAAAACGAAGAGCAACGCCTGAGTAATGAATCACCCCGATGCCCATGGCGAGGCCTTCCTGGAACGCCAGCGACAACTCGACCGGCCCTTTAATCCCCGCCCGCCAATACGCGCCCGCTGTATTACCTCCCAGGGCCGCACAACGGCAAGCCGACCGATTGCGCTATCAAGGGACTTCTACATCGGACTCCGACACTATCACGAACAATTCTTCCGACGCGGACATGGTTATTCTGGAGCCGGTGTCAATCGGGCAATACGACCGGGGAAATGACACGTTCAAAGCTATTTCGTATCGGATTTACGCCACTTGCTGGGGCGCACAATGTTTATCATTCCTGACATAGGAAATTCGCGGCCCGTTATGAATACTGACCACTGGTTAACTGATATCTCGATTCCTGAAGCGTCGGAGTGTGTCGACCCTTTCCGATGGGGAGAAATTTTCGCGGGTTTTTTCGCGATTTGCGATCTGGACCCATGAAATTTTTCGCACCCCTACGACGGAGTGGTGGAATACCCGCGACACTTCCAGAAATCCATTGACCCCATAGGGTTAGCCCGCTTACCGACAGAAAACCGGCATACAACTTGCTCAATTTAAGCGTGGATAACACCCTTGGGGAAGTGGTGCGAAGATCTCTTCCGTGTGTCTGGAATCAAAAAGAGGGTTTAAACAATGAGAAAAATAGTGCGAAGTATAATGTTGGGGAGCCTCTCGGCTACCCTCGCAGTGTCGCTGCCCGTTGCGGCAGCTTCGATCAATATCGGTTTCACGCAAATTACACCTCAATCTCTCGGTGAGGATTTGGTAGCCGGACAACTAAATCTTGAAGTTGAGATGGTGGCGGGTACTGATTATGGCTTCCTGCCTGATGGCTACGATTGGGTTTCCTTTACCTTCTCGAACACCGGCGGCATAGCGTCCAAAATTGCGGAAGTATACTGGGATTGGGAAGCTCCCAGTGTAATACCACCACTTGTGCCAAATGTGTGGGATCCGACGGCTCCTTCTCCCGGTGGATTTTTCTACTACGATTCTTCGGGCGAGACGTGGAGTTTGGATCCAGGTCTTGGAAATGTGAATCCCGGTAACCTCCCGAGCGGTGGGAGTTTTAATGCTGACGCTGCTGGTGATTCGGACGCCCACCAAGTCCCTGGCAGAACCAACGGCAACGGCGGAATTGTGCCTGGCGAAACGGCCACATTTTTCATGGGTCTTGTGAGTGGCGCGGATTGGGATGACGTTTCAGGAGCGATCTATGGAGGCTTCATTGACTTCGGCATGCATGTCAGAGCTATCGGCACCAGCGGGGGAAGCGAAAGTTTTGTTTCAATCGTTCCTATTGAGCCCGGTGGCCCCTTGGATCCCGGCAACCCCGTCGTCCCAGTTCCTGCCGCTGCAGGTCTCGGCTTCCTGGGCATGGCGCTGGTCGCCGTAGCCCGCCGCAAGAGAAGCTAATCACGCTCGTGCGTGCTGACATCCGTTAAATTTTTATCCCTTCCCGCTAGTCCCTCTTTAGGATTGCTGTGGGATGGGATCGACTTTTCAGAAGTCTCCATCGTTTCGTCCGGTGCGCTCTCACGTTGACGCACCTCGGTAATTGAGAGTCACGGCTCCGGGTCAGCGTTCCCCCTTCGCTGGCCCGGATTTGCTCTTGATGGGACGCTTACGCGTATGGGGCCCCTCCACGGTCCGAACTCGAACATGAAATGAGATTTCCGATACGCTGTCATTTCCACGAAAGTGGGAATCCAGAGGCCAAGCAAGGTAAACTCCGCGAAATCACTGGATTCCCACCTTCGTGGGAATGACAGATAAGCGAAGGCTACTTCCATTGGGACGGTCTGGCACTAAATCGACAAGCCCGTAAATTGGGAGGGCATTGGGGGGATGGAATTCCCAACCAGCCCGTCACGAGTTCCATATCGTGTCCGCTCCACAGTTGAGATTTGCTCCCTGGTTCTGTTCAAGTACGGTAGAGACAACCTCCCTTCGCCGTTGTCCATTCGTTTATACCCATCCATTTGATCGACCATAGAGACCTTTACTGCCATGACCTTGCTTGACCATTCCCGGCGTTCTTTTATCAAAAGCTCAGCCCTGCTTTCGGGGGCAGCGGCATTTACTGCAGCAGCACCGCAGGCCAAATCGGACGAAACCACCCCTCCGTTGATCGCTTATGTCGGCACCTTCAGCGCCCCCCTGCGCGACATGTTGCCCACCCAGGTGGATTTGCCCCCCGGCAATGGCCGCGGAATACATCTGTTCCACGTGGATCGCGCCAGCGGGGCGATGACGCCCATTGGCGTGCATGAAATGGGCACGAGTCCCAGTTGCCTGGTGCTGAATGGTGATGGAAACCGGCTGTATTCGGCGAATGAAACGGATCGCGTGGGCGAGAACAAGGAAGGCACGGTCAGCGCGTTTGCGGTCAATCCGGCGAACGGGCAGTTGGAATTGCTCAACACCCTTCCTTCGGGCGGCCGGGGCCCGACCTATGTGAGCATCCACCCCTCGGGGCGCTTCCTGCTGGTGGCCAATTATTTCGGCGGATCCGTGGCGGTGTTCCCGATTATGGACGACGGCCGCCTGGGAGAAGCAACGTGCGTCCAGGTCGACGCCGGCGAGATTGGCCCCACACGGGCAACCAACGCGCCGGAGGGCAGCTTCGCCTTCAGCGGGCATGACCGGACCCATGCGCACATGATTCAAGCCGATCCCTCGGGGCGCTTCGTTCTGCATGTTGACTTGGGGCTGGATCAGATCTTCGTCTGGAAGTTTGACGCGAAGACGGGTGTTCTGACGGCGAATGATCCGCCCGCCGTCTCCCTGCCGCCCGGCGATGGTCCGCGGCACTTTCATTTTCACCCCAATGGCCGCTGGTTCTACTCGATTCAGGAAGAGGGCTCTACCGTCGTCTTGTTCGACTACGACGGAGCCACGGGGCGTCTCGAATCGCGACAGACCATCTCCACGCTGCCGCCCGGCTATGCCGGGAGCAACTTCTGCTCCGAGATCCTGGTGTCGCCCGACGGGCGCTTTGTCTATGCGGGCAACCGCCTGCACGACAGCATTGGAATCTTTGCCGTCGGTCCGGAGGGAGATCTCACCTACGTTGGGGAAGAATGGACACGGGGCAACTATCCCCGCAGCTTCAATTTCGACCCTTCCAGTCAATTCCTGTTCTGCTGCAATCAGCGCGCGGACAACGTTACCGTTTTTCAGGTGAATCACGACACCGGCGGCCTGACCTTTACCGGCGAATACGCCCCGGTCGGAAATCCCTCGTGCATCCTTTTCCTCGATCCTGAGCGCACAAGCTAGGGCGCGGGATGCCGCCCTACTTTCAGACGCGCAGGAAAATCTTCCGCTGATACATGAAACGCATCAGTACGATGGCCAGGCCCAGGGCCAGGATGGTTTTAGCAACAGCATCATAGGGGCCGAGCCATTGCTGAACGGACCCGGCCACGATCCGGCTGGTCAGCGCGTCGTAGGGGATGAGGCCGGCGATGAGATAAATCGTCAAGGAGTTTGCGCCGATCCATACAAAGGGCGCGGCCCATCGCCGGTATCCGTGAAAGTCTATCAGGGCATGGAACATCGCCAGCAGAAGGCAACTATACCCTCCAGCCACCAGCACGTATGAGGAGGTCCAGATGCGCTTGATGATCGGAAACTGAAGGCCCCAGAGATAGCCCAGAACCAGCAGCCCCAATCCCCCCGCGATCAGCAGCGTGACCTTGCGCGCTGGGGCAATCGATCCCGACTTCATGAGCAAGCCGGCAAAGACACCGAGCAGGCAGGTCGCAACCGCGGGCAGGGTGCTGAGCATACCTTCGTTGCGCCAGCCGCGCTCTTCCCGTTCACCGGGCAGATAGTGCCGGTCCAGGTAGTTGGCCCAGTTGGTGTGCATGTCGAAGGTTGGCCGGCCCAGTTCAGGCACGGGCACGAAAGTCATGAGCGCCCAGTAGGCCACGAGTATGCCAACACAAACGAGGATCAATCCCCGCAAGCGAAGATTAAGAAACAGCAGGGAAGTGATCAGGTAGCAGTAGGAAATACGCTGCAACACGCCGGCAAAGCTGATTTGCTCCTGGGCAAATCCACCGCTGTAGATGAAGGCCCAGAACCAGAGCAAAGCGAAGCGCCGCAGTATTCGGAGGTAGGCTGATTTCTTCCCCTCCTCCGCGACGGTCCGGTCGAGGGAGAAGACGGTCGAAATGCCGACCATGAAAATAAACAGGGGAAAAATGAGATCGTAGAAGCGAAAACCCTCCCACTCCGCGTGGGAAAGCTGGTGAGCGAGCAGACCAAAGAAACCGACGTGACTGACCTTCGCCAGAGACTCCACGAGGGCATCCGCGCCAATGATCCAGAACATGTCAAAACCACGCAGCGCGTCCAGCGACATTAGCCGTGCCGGCCGATCGGGCGTTCCTGCTTCCAGAGTCGCTCCGCTCGCTTTTGCTTCCATAAGACCATGCTCCAACTCATGCACTCCTCGTTTGTCCGCGCAAGTATGGAGGAGGGCATGGGGTATTGCAACCGTGGCTATGAGCGCCGCAATGCTCTCGATGCGCCGGTGGAAATCGTACCCGTTCGCGTTGACCTCTCAGAACTCCCCTGCTATCCTGCCTCCGTTCTGCGGACTGGAAAAACGGAGGTGCTTGGACAATGAATTTCCCCAGGCGGGCAATGGGCTCACCGAACCCTGCGACCTCCACGACGTCACCTCGCCGATTCGACGGCGAACGCGCCGCGCGCGCGGCCCTCGCACTGAGCCTTCTCGCACTGTTGAGTCCGCTACTTTTCCTATCGAGCCACGAGATTGCACTGGCGGATGACGCGTACTACTATTTGCTACCCGCAGCCAATTTCTGGTCGCTGGGTTTCTTCTCTTTCGACGGACTGACAGGCACGAATGGCTTTCATCCTTTGTGGATGGCGCTGGTGTCCGCGTGCGCATTGCCGCTGCACCTGATGGGCGGGCTGGAAGGTCTGCCTCGCGCCGTGCTCTGGTTGAGTGTCGCGTTGACGATTTGGGGCGGCCTGGCGTGGTATGGCGTGTTGCGCCGGGGCGGCGTGCCGCGGGCACTTGCGGCTCTCATCGTGGTGGTTGCGGTAACGGCGTGTCAGGACCTCCTTCTCTCGGGGTTGGAAACGGTCGCTGTGTTCTGGAGTCTGGCCTTGCTGGCCGGCCACCTCATCACGCGCATCGCTGAGGGCGCGTCCATACAGCCCGTCCGGCTCGCACTGTATTCACTGCTGGTACTGTTCAGCCGATTGGATTGCGGACTCTTTCTACTGCTGCTCTATCTGCTACTTCTCCCCTTTGCGGGCTTGCGCCGGGTCTTCATCGCGGGAGTGATATTGACCTTGCTGGCGACGCCCTACCTGCTGATGAATGTGGCGTGGCATGGCGCAGCAACGCCCATCAGCGGCCGGGTGAAGCAGCACTGGGGCGATCGCTACGAACTGGAGACCGCGGGGCAGATCTATGGCGTGTCCCTGGCCCAGACTCAATCCGGCCCCGGCAAAGCTCGTCTGCGCCATATTACGCGGGACTACCTCCCACGCGATCTCGCGCCGGGCTTGCGCACGCTGTCGCTCGGTCGGATTGACCTTGCGGGCAATCAGCGCGCATGGACCTACTGGGTCCTGGTCGCGGCGCTCTTGACGGCAGGGGTCCGGCTGACCATGGCGCTTCGCCGACGCCCGCCACTCTCAGCTCGCTTTCTGGCGGGCCTTACCGGGGTACTGCTCGCCTTCTATGGTGTCAGCACCCTCTACTACGCCCTTTCCTATGACCGCGTGTGGCCGTGGTATGGCGCTGTGGGGGTGATGGTGATGGCGGCGGGTCTGACCTGGCTCGCAGGCGGACTGCTGGCCTCCCCCAGGGGCGCTCTCGCTCAAAGCGCCGTCCTCGCCGTACTGATCGTGTTCTGGACCACCGCAAATTTCCGCGACCTGCAGAAGGCGAAGCGCACGAACCCCCAATCACAGCGGTCGGTCTATCTCGATATGGCCGACTGGCTGGCGCACCATACCCCGCAAGATGCCGTGGCCGCCGGGTGGGCCGTGGGTGAAATCGGCTGGTATGCCGAGCGCCCGGTCATCAACCTGGAGGGGCTCGCGAGCAATGAAGGTCTGCTGGAGGCAAACCGGGCCACGGACCTCCTCCCCTTTCTGGCGCTGCACGAGGTGCGGTACCTGTGCAACGTCTGGCGCCCTTCCCTCGCGCCCCGACCGGAGGAATTGCTCGCGCCACAGGCATCCATCGGAGCCTGGAAACGTGATCCCGTCCGCTATTTCTGGACGCTCCGTCTCCGCCCGATTATGGATTGCCCCGATGCCTTCACCGCGCTCCACCGCCACGACGCAGGCGATGCACAAGACACCTCAGGCTATATCATCGGGGTAGATCAGGACACCGTGGCACGATTTCTGGAGGCGCGGAAAGCCTGGCGTGTGCGCCTAGCCAACACCGCGACGGTCCTGCCCGCAGAAGACATCGCGTCGATTCGCGGCGGCAAGGTGGAGGCAAATATCGGACGGACGGAAGGCTACTTCGTACGCGGGAGCGAGTTGACGTATGCGCTGCACGATCTGGCTCCGGGCGACTATGAAGTTTACGGTCGAATCTGCAATCTATCCGCCAAAGAGGGAAGTGTGGAATTATCTCATGGGACCGGGAAGCAGACCACGCCGATACCCGACGATCCGCAATGGCGCCACGTCCGACTCGGGAGCATTGGAACCCCCGATGGTGCTGCGGAGGCCGAGCTTAAGATCACGGCGATGAGCGGCGGGGTATATCTGGATCAGCTCTACCTGGTCGCCCCCGAAAAACGCGCAGACTTTGAGGCCGTGCCCGCCGATTGGTGGGCAACAAAGAACTGAACCGGAGATTTCCCTTCCGCACACTGTCGCGGCTATCATTCGGATCGCGGCATCCCAATGAGTCCATTCCGCGCACACGGAGAAATCGCATGCCCGACACCCCGGTCGCCCTTCCCATCGTTGTACATGTGGGCTTTGCGGGATCGCGCCTTCTCTATGATCCGAGTGACTATCCCGCCGTGGATGGGGAAAAGTTTCACCGCGCGGTCCAATTGCACCTTGAAGCGCGACTACGGCAGCTTCCCCTCGATTTGGGAATGTCCCCCGCCCACTTCCTGTGCGGCATCTCTCAGATTGCGGCCGGGGGCGATTTCCTGTTCACGCGGAGTTGCCGCGATCTGGACATCCCCCAGCGCATTTATCTGTCGGAACGTCGCGCGGAATACCTGTCCGCGGTGGCATCGGATGCGACGCCCGATTTCTCGGATGGAGAACGGGAGGAGGCGGAACACCTGCTGGGCTTTGGCCATGTGATCCAGGAGTGCGTCGTGAGCGATGCGCTGGAGCGGGAGGCGCGCTTTGAAGAGGTAAACCTGGAAATCGTGCGGGTGAGCGATGTGGTTCTCTGTCTGATGCGGGACGGAGCCGCGAGCGGCGCGGGCGGCACCACCGACCTGCTGGAGCGGGCGGAGCACCGAGGCAAACCGGGCCTGGAAATCCGCGTGTCGGTTCGCCACGGAGCGCCGCACTTTGAGGAGATCTGGCATCGTCGGGAGAGCTTCGTGCTCCCCGAGCTACCCCCAGACTTTGCCCTGGCCGAGAATACGCTTCGGGAGGCGAACAGCGCGCTCCCCTCGGTGTACGCCTACTCCGATGCGCTTTGGGCGGTCGCGATCCGGCAGGCCAAGCGCCTCCAGTCGCGCTTCACCTATGCCGCCGTCGTTATCCTCCTCACCCATGTCGCGGCGACGCTGGCCGCCGTAATCACGTTGAAATTTCACGCCTGGTGGACCGTGTCCCTGCTGGGTGGGGAAGTGCTACTGCTGATGGGCGGGCTGGCGATGCATGAGTACCTGCACCACTCCCGATCCGCGCGCGTCTGGGCCATGTCCCGGCTGGTGGTGGAGATCTGCCGGACCTTTTCGGCCACAGGCGCGGTCCACACCTATCTGGATTATCCTTTCCACCAGCCGATTCCCGAGGTATTTCGGCCGCTCCTGCGTACGCTCAATGTGCTCCATTTGCGCAGCACGCGCCCAAGGGCGAACGACCCCTGGCGACCAAAACGCGACGCCTATGTCGACGCCCATCTGGCGGGGACGAAAGGCCAGATAACCTACTACGCCGAGGCGCTGCCCAAAGCGCGACGCTCGCTGAAGCGATCACGCATGGCCTTCCTGGCTTTTTCGATGCTTGCCATCCTCGCCACCCTCGGCGAACTCTACGCCATCTGGTACGACGCCGAGGTCGGCCCCGATACCACCGGTCTATCCGGCCTGCTCGGCATGCTGGCCATCCTCCTGCCCGTCTTCGCGGTGGCGACCCTCTCCCTCGCATCGGCACGAGACGTGGAAGCCCGAGTGCATACCTACGAGGAAATGCTGGGCTTTCTCAACGAGCAGGTGGACCAACTCAACAGCGCGACTTCGGAGCGCGAATTTGTCCGGCTCATGCTGGAAACGGAGTCACGATTGCTCGGTGAAACGGCGAACTGGTATTCGCGGCGGTCGTTTACCGGCGTGGCGTAAGGACTCGAAGGCATGGAACGGTCGACACCGCGTGCCGTCTCAACCGAGCAACATTAGACAGCCTCCCCCTACTCCATCGCCAGGTCCAGTTGCATCACGTCGCCGTCTGCGCCGTCCACTTCGATGATGGCCTGTGAGTCGCTGCCACTGATGAACGCGCCGGTCTCGTCTAGGGAGGAAGCGTCAATAAAGAGGGTGTAGACGCCGGGATCCAGACCTTCGATCACGTAGGCACCTCCCGGTTCGGCCATGGCTTGGGCACGAACCAGGCGCACTTCTTGAAAGAGATCCATTTCGCCCTTTTTCACGGCACCTTCCAGAACGCGGATCATCACGTGTCTCTCTTCCGGACGCAGTCCGCGCACGGTGCCTTGAAGCGTCACGCCGCCCGCCAGTTCGAAGTCTATCTCGTTGGTTTGCGCGGCCTCCAGGGTCAGAGATTGGGTCTTTGAACGCTGGTTCAACTCGTCAAGACCGCCACGGGCGACGATACGCACCGGGCCTTCGGGGAGATTGTCGAAACGGTAGCGGCCTTCGCCGTCGAGACCGATCTGATCGGAGCCGGGTTCCGCCCCATCGAAAAAGACCAAAACGTGCCCTTTTGTCGCGGGCTGCCCATCGAGCAGCACTGTCCCCTCGATGCTTACCCCGTCGGCGGGCACGTCGAAGTCCAACGGTGTCACCTGGCCGTCTGCAACGACGACACCTTCGCGGTAGATACGGCGCCCGTTCAAGAAGTCCATAGGTGTGGGTGACTTCCCCGTCGATACCACGAGGGCAACTGTCCATGTGCCCGCGGGAACACCCTTCATCTTGTAGACGCCATTCTCGTCCGTACCCGCACCACCCATTGAGTTCTCGCCAAAAAGACCGCTGCTGGCAATCGAGACTCCTGCACCTTGGACCAGAAGCCCCCCGATGGTAACCTTGCCTGCTATGGATCCGCCTTCGCTTAAGACAATGCGCAACGACTCGTTCGCCACCGTGGCTTTGCTCGCCCCGACCGATCCGAACCCGTGGTCGGGATGATAGGCGGTGATGACGCTAAGTTCCGGAATCAGCGAATCAATTTCGAAGGTTCCGTCTTCCTTGGAGCGGGCGACCTTGTTCCGCTCCATCCAATCCATCCACAAACCATCATCAGCCGTTAGGTATCTTGCCGCCGTGTGTGGAAATGCGCTGAGAAGCAAGTACGCGCCCGACACCGGGGAGTCAGAACGGGTGATCACGGAACCCCTCGCGACGGCGCTGGGATCGAGTTCAATGACGAGATCGTTGGACGCTCCTCCCGCAAGGTTGACTTTCTCATATCGCATCTCCCTGCCGGGTGCGCGCACGATCACGGTGACACGACTCCCCCGAACATCCTTTCTCGAGAATTCCCCTTTCTCGTTCTCCACGGATTTGAAGAAACCGAATCCGCTCTCATGGAGCGCCGTCACGCTTCCTTCGGTGATCTGAAGGTCGAATTTTGTAATGGGTTCGCCGCTCTCCGCCGCGACGACTCGACCGTTTACGCCGGATCTTTTGACGGCTGTCATCACAATTTCCATATTCTCGTCACCCGCTGTGGCGGAGACCCGCTGCTGGGTGCCGTAATCGCTGTGCTGGATATATGTCGAGAAACTTCCTTCGGGAATTCTCACGAGCCGAAAGCGGCCCTCGTCATCGGTGTAATCTTCGCGGGGATTGGGCCCGTCTACGCCGGTCAGTTGTACGAAGACTTCCTTGAGCGGCGTACCCGCTTCGTCCACCACCCGGCCCGCAACGACCAGGCCGTCCCCCGCGTAGACGATTTCGATGCCCGCGCGCTTTTCGCCCGGCACAACCTTGACTTCCGCATCGACTACCGCATCGCAAAACTGGTTTTCAGGTATCACGGAAATGCCGTGCGCACCAGGAAGGAGACCGGAGAGCAGGAATCGCCCAGCGCTGTCCGTCCTCGCGGACACCTGTTCCAAGTTGTGTCTGGGGTGGCGTAAGCGCGCCGTGACATCTCTTTCCGGCACGGGACGACCATCGAGGTCCACGACGCGCCCTTCGATGATAGCCTCGGGACACAATCTCACCTCCAGCCCGCTCAGGCCCGCTTCGGTCAGCTCGTGCATTCCATTCTGCTCGGGCATCCACACTAGGCCGTCCTTCTTCGCCATTACATCCACGCGCTTGGATGGGGTGACATTCAGGAACGCAAAACTGCCGTCGGCGGCGGAGTCGGTATAGACGCGTGGCTCGGCCTTTTCGCCGACTATTCGCCGCATCTCTACAGTGGCGCCTTCTATCGGGTTGTCTTCGTGGTCCAGCACTACCCCGGAGATGGAGGGCCCGGCGTCTGTCGCCAGCATCGCCTCGGGGGGTGCGACAGCCACCGCGGCCTGGATGGATTCTGGCGCGAGAATCAGCGCGGCTTCGATTTCGGGCGATGGAGGAGGTGGCGGTGGAGTGGCGTCGAAATATTGCTGCTGAACGAAGACGAGGCCGGCTATTGCGATCACGGCGGCAGCTACAGCGATCTTCTTCACGGCGATCAATCCTCCAATGGTTGCGGCGCTCTTCACCGCGGCTGCACCCGTTGTTCCGTTCCACGCGGCGCTTCCGGAGATACCGAGTTTTCCGAGTTCGGCCACGACGGCATTGGGCAATGGCAGCGCGGGGACTTCTTCGAGCATGGCGGCGAGCGCTGTGGCCGCGACGGCGATGCCTTTGCCCCGCAAGTCTTCGCGAATGCGGTGGACGCCCTGGCTGACACGGCGTTTCACGGTGGCGACGGAGACCCCGAGTTCGCGGGCGATCTCGGGGTGGGATTTGCCGTCGAGAAAGCGCAGCACCACAGGCAACCGCGTCTCTTCGTCGAGATTGGCGATGGCGGCGTCGATGTGCGCCGACACATCATCCCAGTGGGGCGTGATGCTTTTGGGCGCGTGGATGGCGTAGTCCGCCTCACGGGTCTTGCGGCGGAGATCCATTTTCAGGTGATCGAGGGCGCGGCGCGCGGCAACAGTGTGGAGCCAGCCTCCGACGGAAGGACGGATGGGCGAGGAGACCTTGAACAGCTCGATAAAGCATTCCTGAGCGGCTTCTTCGGCAGCAGAGGCGTTGCGCAACACGCGCATGCAGGTGCTGTAGACCATGGAGGAATGGCGGCGGACCAGTTCCGCAAGGGCGTCAGCGTCGCGGTGGCGGCACCATTGCTCGTGGAGGGTAATATCGGGCGTGGGCATGGGTTTGATCCGGGTGGTGGCTTCGGTCGTGATTGCTGTGTATATATCGACACGAAAGGCCGGATCGGGTCAAGGGAAATATGGGGACGGACTCGCGCCACGTTACGTATTCAAGCGGAGGCGGCGTTGGCCTTTCAGGTGGCCGGGTTGCGCAGCGGGATCGCCAAGGCGCGTGCCTGTCCCAGTGGATGGGTGGGGGGACTCGGTGCTGCCATACAACCGGTCTCCCTGCGTTGGATTTAACGCATTAGATTGAGTCATTTCACTCACAAGTCGCGAACCGCTGTTGGCGGGGGTTCGGAAAAGAAACCGCCGGACTCAGGCTTCAGGCTGAAGAAGGTCGCGAATGGATATCGAGTGGGCTCTGACTGGTGGAAGTCCCTTCACCCACAAACTTCCCCCGCTGCGCTCCTCCGTTTGAAGGTGGCACCCGTGGGGCCTGGGGTTGACCGGGGTGGGCCTCGCCTGGTTGAAGTCCGTACACCCACAAACTCCGTCGCAAGCTCCTCCGTGTGTGGGTGGCACCCGTGGGGCCTGGCGGAGAGGATAAGCGCGGTTGTAGCGTTACTTGAGCGGGCCCGTGCGGCGGTACGTCCCCTTCGCTCTTATTTCCGTTTGTCGTCTCCCATTCGCGCGATCGGGCCCGTGAAAAGACAGGCGACGAGTAACGCCAGGAGCACGAGGTCTCCCCTCCGGCTTTCGCCGCTTCTGGCGGTCTTTGCAGGGGCGGTGCAGCCTTCGTCGATGGGCTCTTCCACGTCTTCCGTGAGCATGGGATAGTTCGCGACGCGATAAATGCCCGCGACGAGGTTGATGTTCTCGTTTACGGTTGGGAAACCGGAGGCGGTGACGGTGACCTGCCAGGTCCCGGCCC
The DNA here is from genome assembly GCA_942492815.1 of Candidatus Hydrogenedentales bacterium. Classification (GTDB taxonomy): domain Bacteria; phylum Hydrogenedentota; class Hydrogenedentia; order Hydrogenedentales; family JAEUWI01; genus JAEUWI01. The sequence continues at coordinate 4,317,766 of OW818658.1, forward strand.
GCAGTGCCGGGAATGCGACGCGCCCGTCGGTCGTTGTATTACCGCTCAATGTGGTTCCGCCGCTGACGATGGATACGCGTGCGTTGCGGATGCGGGCCTGGGATTCACCGTTGAATACGACGACCTCCAGCGCCGCCGCGGAGCTGGCGCCACCCGCACCGAGTGCGTTGGCCTGATCTACTTCGCCTTCAATGAGCGCCCCGAGCTCGACGGGATCTTCCGTGCCCCAATCGTTCCACTGGGCGCTGACGGAGCCGGCGCTCCGGTTGGCGATGGCCAGCCCTTCACCAATCCCACTGAAGTCGTTCCAGCCGTTTAGTCCGCTGCCCATGATCGGGTTTTCACCCAGAATAACATTCGGCAGGATGGCAATACCCGCGCCGCTGATGTTGATGAACTGGCACTGGCGCACGTGGGGCAGCACGCCATCAACGCTGATGCCCGTGGCAAGGTTCATGAGCACGCAGCCCTCAATCACGCCGGGGCTGGCACTCTGGGGGCCGAGGTTCCGATCTTCCACCACGATACCGGTGAGGTTCATGCCGAACTCGCCATTGAAGGTGCAGCCCGAGATGCGCACATTGCCGCCCGTGATAAAGAGCAGGGCCGTGTCGGCACCATCGGAACTCAGGGTCACATCGCGCAAGATACTGCCAGCGGGCGCAATCACGGTGCCCACGATCTCCACGTCCGCATCGACCGCCGCGCGGACCACGAGTCCGGGCAGCAGGGTAATGTCTTCGACGTATACGCCGCTGTCAACAAAGAGCTGATTGGCGCCCGAGGGAGCGGATTCCAGGCGCGCGAGGGCGTAGCCCAGACTTTGCCAAGGCTCCTCCAGCGTGCCGGCGGTGGAGGCGTCGACGCCATTGGGACTGACGTAGAAGGAGCGTACGGGCGTGGCGGCGTTCCGCGGGGAACCGCCTTCGAGGTATTCTTCCAGATTGGTGAGGCCGTCGAGGTCCAGGTCGAGGTCCGCATCGTTGGCGCGAAGCGCAAGCTGATGGCGGTATTCAAAGCCGTCGGGCATCCCATCGTTGTCCGAATCGGGATCGCCGTCGCTGCTGTTTGCGCACTGTTCCTTGCAGGCGGAGAGGCCGTCGCCGTCCGCGTCGATATCGTCGTTGGGCTCGCCGGTGCAGGTGGCGTCGCAGGGCGTGGCACAGGCGAGCACGGTGACCGTGCGCGTCACTTCATCGGCGGGGGTGCCGGTGCCATCGGAAACGTTGTAGCGCACGGTGTAGGTCCCCGGGACGTCCGTGTTCACCGGGTTGTCGGTGACTATCGCATGGCCGATATCCGACTGACAACCATCCACGGCACTGGCCCCCGCATCCTGGTAGTTGCCGCCACAGCCGACGGTGATCGCAGCCTGCCCGGTCAGGGTGATCCGGGGCGGATTCTGGCCTTCGACGGAGATGGTCCGGGTGAGGGTTGCCGCCACATTTCCGCTGGCGTCGACGGCGTCGTAGTGGCGGGTGTAGAGACCGATCGTGTTGGGGTCCACGTCCCCCGTGATAACCACCTCGGCGACCGCATCGCAGGCATCGTCGACGGTGGCGCCCAGCTCGGCATAGCCATCACCGCACTGAAGCGCGAGATCCGCCGCGCCCACCAGCGTCAGCACGGGGGGCGTGGTGTCTTCGACGGTGACGGTGCGGGTCACGGCGGTCGCCGCGTTGCCCTCGGCGTCCTCGGCCTGGTAGGTCAGGGTGTATTCACCGGTCTGATTGATGTTGACCGATCCGATGACACTCACCGCCACCGCGCCGCCACAATCGTCACTGGCGGTCGCGCCGGGGTCACTGAAAACCTCGCCACAGGCGACGGTAAGGTTGGGGTCGCCGTTGATCACGATGACCGGCGCGGTGCGGTCTTCCACCGTAACGCTGCGCATTACCGCACTCGAGGTGTTGCCCGAACTGTCGGTCGCTGAATAAGAGAGCGTGTACTCGCCGGGTGCCGCACTGTCCACCGTTCCGCTGACTTGAACCGCAAGATCGCTTTCGCAGCCATCCTGCGCGGTGGCACCGGGATCGCTGAAGGCTTCGCCGCAGCCCAGGACCAGGCTCTCCGCGCCGTTAAGGGTCACGGTGGGGGCGGTCGTATCCTCGACCACGACCGTGCGCGATACGGGCGCGGCGGCCAGCCCGGAGGAGTCGGAAACGGAATAGACTACCGTGTAAACGCCGGGTGCGGCACCGTCGAGGCTCGCCAGTGTAGCGCCCTGATCATCCTGAAAGGTGGCAACGATCTGATTGTTGAGGTTCCCGTCGATATTGTCGGTGGCCGTTGCGCCGGGATCGTCGAAGGGCGCACCGCAGTCCAGCGTGAGTTCGGCGGCCCCGGTCAATTGAAGTACCGGCGGCGTGAAGTCGATGGGGGCGGGCCGGCTGAAGGGTGAGGTATTTCCGGAATCGTCGGTGGCAATAGCCGTGAGATAGCGTCCGTCGAATACGGCGAGATCCAGCGTCGCGCCGAAGGCACCGGTTTCGTCGGCCTCCAGGGTGATCAGAAAATCCTCGCCCTCATCGTCATCGTCCACGTAGCAGTCCACGCGGCTGTTGGGTGGCGCGCTACCGGCCAGGGGCGACACCGTGGCGATCTCGGGGCGGGAAACGTTTTCGTTGCCGCCTTCGAAGAGGCGGATTCCAAGCTCGCCATTACCGAAGATGGTATTGCCCAGCACGGTGTTGCGCGCGGTGGCATCGCCGACGATCCATACCCCGATACCCGCGTTGCCCGTGATGAGATTGGTCTCACCGCTCTCGTCACCGCCTACGCGATTGTCCGACGCCCCGGTGCTTATCAGAACGCCCGCGATCACATTGCCGCCCGCGGGGAGGCCATCCGCACCCTGGCCGATGGTGTTGCCAAGGATAAAGTTCTCCGACGTGTTCGCGCCGCTCAAGGCGATGCCGGCGTTCTGATTGGCCGCGATGTGGTTCCCTTCTCCGGCAATCGCGCCGCCAATGACATTGCCCGACGCGCCATCGGCGACAAGAATCCCGTGGATTCCCTGGCCCAGGGTCGTTTCGCCATCGGTTCCGATGCGACAATTGGTGATGCGATTCCCCGATGCGCCGCTCCCCGAGATCATGATTCCGTGCTCGGGAAAGTTGTGAATGCCAAGACTCTTAATGTGATTTTCACCGGAGGTTAACGTCAGCCCGGAGCCACTTTCACCCAACAGGGAACCGTCGAGGATCAGGCCATCCATGCCGTCCAGCGTGAGCGCGCCCTCGCTGTCGCTGATGGCGGGCATGGGCGACTCAGGCTGAATCGCGCCCTCCACGGAGAAGCGGATGCTGTTGGGGCCCGCCATGGTGTTGGCTGCAACGATGGCCTCACGAAGCGACACAACCCCATCGGCCCCCGGCTCGGCAAGGAGCCGCGCAAAGGAGGACGTGTTGCCGTCGCTTGCATCGGTCAGCGTGTTCACCTCCAGTTCATCCAGATCCGCCCCGACGACCCGCACGAAAATCTCCCGCGAGTTCACCCCGCCGAGGCCGTTGTCCGCCACGCACTGGTAGTAGCCTTCGGAAGCGTGCTCGACGTCGGCGATGGAAAGCGCCTCCGTCTCGCTGCCCGACACCCCGTCGGCGTCCTCCAGCTCGGCGAATTCACCTTGGGCCGTCCTGAAACGCCACTGGAGACGGATCGTGGGCGATCCGGTCAAAGTCACCGGGAGCTCAAAATCATCCCTCTCCACCACCACCCGATCCGCCGGCGTCATGGCAAATACCGGCGGCACGATCGTGATAGGGGCGCTGAACTCCGAAGTGTCCCCGGCACTGTCGGTTGCGGTCGACGTCAGGTTCGTGTTCACGTGGGGCGCAAGATTCAGGGCCACGGAAAAGTTGCCCTCCGCGTCCGTGGTCGTGGAGCCGATATACGTCTTTCCTTCTTCCCCGGCATCGGAGAAGATATCGACAAAGCTGTCCGGTGGTGCGGTGCCCGAAAAGGGCACAAAGGTTTCAATGACCGGCGGCGCGATTCCTTTGTTGGCGCCAAAGCTCAGGAGGATGCCTTTCTCCCCATTGTCGAATATGGAATTCAGCCGGATCTGGTTTTCGAAGGTGTTCGCGCCGTTGATCTCAATCCCGGAGAGCTCATTGTCGTAGACCTTGTTGCGCTCGGTTAGAGACACACCTCCCACGATATTGCCCGAGGTCCCGTCCACCATGAGCACGCCGCGGGTGCCGTTGCCGTGGATTTCATTGCCCAGAATGTGGTTGTCCGTGGAGTTGAGATCGTGGATTTCTACGCCCGTCACGGCATTACCGGATATATTGTTGCCTTCGCCGGGAACGCTCCCGCCGATAAAGTTACCGGTGGCTCCGTTCAAAAGAAAAACGCCAATTTCGCCGTTGCCGCTGATGTCGTTGCCGATAATCCTGTTGGCGCTGGTGCCGGAATCAAAGAGGACAACTCCATCACTGCAATTCCCGGTCAGTTCGTTGCCCTCCCCGGCGTTCGGACCACCAATTATGTTTGCGGTGGCCCCGCCAAAGATGGCGACCCCGGAAAACCCGGTATTGGAAATGGTATTGCCGATCACCTCGTTTCCCTGCGTCCCGATGCCGGAAAGGGTTACGGCGTGTTCACGGCTCCGAATGATATTACCCCCGGCTCCGGCATCCCCCAGAATGTTGCCCTCTGCGCCAGCGGCGAATTTGACTCCCTCCTTCTCGCCTTGAATGGAATTCCCAAGAACCCGGTTCCCCGCGGTTCCACCGCCGGCAATCTGGACCGCCGCCTCGAGGCTGAAATCGATTTGGTTGCCCAGGTCACTTCCCGCGCCACCGAGAATGTTTCCCGAGGCCCCCCCCAGAAAGGCCACGGAATTCACCACCGCACCGCTTCGTTCGAACCTGTCGACCAGCACATAGCCGCCACCTTCAACCGGCTCGATTCCCCACGCATGCCGATACCCGATTTTATTGCCGATGATGTGATTGCCGTCGGTCCCTACTCCCTCGACGACCACCCCGCTTTCGCCGCCCCGGGTCAGGGGGAACATTTCAAAGTCAACCAGGCAGTAAGGCGGGTGGACGTACCGGCCGCATGGACTCATCCATTGGCTGCCCGTGATGAGGTTTCCGCCCGGCCCTTCTCCCCCAATTTCATTGTTGCTCGCGCCGCTCGAAATGCCCACGTTATTGCGCCAGTTCTGAAAGGAAGATTTCTTGCACATTTCGTCGCCGAGCTGTTTCAGACAGCCGTCGGTCAGGGGTTCGCGACCCGCCAGGACATCCGATATGCACGGCGGTATGGGAAGAATATCGCTCCCGATGAAATTGCCGATCACCCGATTCCCGCTGGTACCGGCCCCGGAAATATGAACCCCATCCATCCGGTTGTCCCCGATGAGGTTTCGCTCCAGCTTCTCCAAACCGCCTATCGTGTTATTGGAAGCACCATTGGCGATTAACACACCATGCCGCCGGTTGCCCTCTGGACTCAACGCCATCAATCCTATGTAGCAGGCGCGGACGACATTATTCGTTGCTCCGGGTCCGGTGATTACGACGCCGTCCTGGGGGAAGTTGACGATCTGAAAGCCCTGGATGAGATTGCCCGCGGACTCCACGCGAAAACCGCAAGCCTGGGCATAGCCGGGGCTGCCGGTGTCGAGGGTGTTACCATCCAGACGCGTGACCCCGACCATTCTATTGATCGTGAAGGGAAAAGTCCCCTCAACGGGATGGACTTTAGCGGTCCCGATCAGCGCGGTGCCCCCTGTAGGATCCGCGAGGGGTGGGAGTGCCGTTCTTAAACTGATCAAACCATCACTCGTTCGAATGACGTCCGGACCAGGGAAGGCGTTCGCCTCCTCGATCGCGGCGCGCAGCGTGGTAATCGCACTCCCGGGCGCTATCTCCGCGACGCCATCGCCCGGGAATGCATCCGGCTGATCGGCCCCTGAATTGACGACAAAGATTGCGGCCGGTGCGGGTGAAAAACCACCCGCAACCAGTACCCCCAACCCAACTAAGAGCGCCGCAGCCCGTCGACCGCCCAATTGCCCAATATTTACCCTCATACCGCCTCCGTTTTTCTGACTTCGCCCTGAAAAGTCTGAATAATGCCGCAGCCCTTTAATGCTGTAACGACATAATAACGTGAAATTTGTTTTCATGCAACCAAAAAATTATTTTTATAAACTTCTACATTTTTACGGTATTTACGGCAGAAAAGATAGCCAAAAAGAGGAGAATGGATTACTCGGTGAGCTCTAAAATACTAAATTTAAACGACTTACGGTCGCCAAGGCGGTCCACTTCGAGGGTGACTTCGTCGCCGATGAAGAGATCCCAGTTCACGAAGTCCATTTCCGAGGGGTGGCTGACGGGAACGCCGTTCATCGACAAGATGACGTCGCCCAGCTCGAGACCGGCCTCGTGGACCGGGGAGGAACGATAGATCTCGGTGACGACGACCCCGGCCTCCACCTGTATCCCCATCTGACGAAGGACCTGCGGCGAGAGTTCGCCCACGGGCTCACCGTGGATGCCGATCCACGGATTGCGGCGGCGGCCGAACTGGATGATTTCCTCGGCCACGCGCTTAACGCGGTCGATGGGGATCGCGAAACCCAGGCCCTGGTAACCGCCGCTGTTGGAGAATATCATGGTGTTGACGCCCACCACCTCGCCATCCGCATTGACCAGCGGACCGCCGCTGTTGCCGGGGTTGATGGCGGCGTCGGTCTGGATGAGATCCTGGTAGAGGCGCTCGCCCCCGCCCACTTCGCGGCTGACGCGTCGGTGGTTCGCAGAGACCACCCCCACGCTGACGCTGGGCTGGGGATCGGCCATCATAGTGCCGAAGGGATTGCCGATGGCGATGACCCATTCACCGATCATGAGTCCTTTGGAGGTGCCGAGCTTAATGAAGGGGAAATCTTCGCCTTTTGCTTTTACCACCGCGATGTCGGTTCGCTCATCCGTGCCGACGAGTTCTACTTCAAGCTGCTGGCCGCCGGGCAGCGTGACGGACGTGATAGCGTCGGCATCCTGGATGACGTGGTAGTTCGTGAGGATGTAGCCACGCTTGTCGAAGATGAAACCGCTGCCAATGCCCTCCACGGCGCGATCCTGCGTGCGGACCCGCGGCCGGAAAAGCCCCCAGAAGTCGTGATCGAGGACACGCTCCCGCTGGTACTCCACGACATTAAGCGTGACGACGGCGGGCGAGACCTTCTCGATAGCCGTCACCACGGCGGTGCGGCGGCTCTCCGAAATGGGGTCAGCCCCGGCCGTCCCAGGGACGGCCAGGGCTGAGAGTACTGCGAGTGCTATGGCTGCACTGAAACGCATGATGGACCTTATTGCGCGGGCGCCGCCGCCGGGGCTTCAGGGGCCGGAGCGGGCGCAGGGACTGCTTCGGTTGCTGGTGCTGGCGCTGGTGCCACTTCCGGTGCCGGAGCAGGCGCAGGCACCGCTTCGGGAACTGGAGCGGGCGCAGGGGCCGCTTCGGGAGCCGGGGCAGGCGCAGGGGCTGCCTCGGGAGCCGGGGCGGGCGCAGGCACCGCTTCAGGGGCCGGAGCCGGTGCGGGAACTGCTTCAGGAGCAGGAGCAGGCACGGGAACAACCTCGGGAGCGGGAACAGGCGCCGGGACTGCGACCGCAGCGCCCTTGCTGTCTTTCACGGCCGTCAGTGCCGATATGACGCCATCCAGATCGGCGGCGGCGACCGTAAAGCTGGTCGGTGCGCCACTGACCGTGACGGGATAATTCCCTTCCACGGCAGCGCCATAGGTCAGCAGACGGGAGGCGCCGGAGTTGTCGGCGATGCTAAAGGCACCCGCTTCTGCTATGGGGGCCGAGGCACCGGCGAAATTCACGTCGGCGGCCTCCAGAGCGAGCAGACCGTCAACAAAGGCTTCAGCCTTCGCCGCGTCGGCCGGGAAGGTCTCCGCACCGATGGCCAGGGTCCAGCCTTCGGGACCGCGCACAAGAGAGAGCGCTTCGCCGTTGACGCGGGCGTCGACACGGGCGACATCCGCAGCAGGCGTGCTCAGCAGCGCAAGCTGGAAGAAGTCCCGGGGCTTCACGAAGAACTTCGCCACGTCGGCGGTCTTCATGATGAGCAACTGATCCTGACCTTCGATGCGTGCGTAGGTGCCGTCGGATCCCTTGGACTCGCCGCCCACGGAAAAGCGCTTTACCGCGCCGCCCGCAGTGACTTCGATAGAGCGATCAAAGGTGCCGGCGTCCGCCGTGCTGTCGGCGTAGTCGGCGGGAGTCCAGGTCGCGGCGGCGGCGGCGAGGGCATCGATGGTGGACTGCTGCACCTTGAGAGTGCTGGCGGGCTCCACGACGGACCATGTTTCGCCGTTCTTCGCGAGGACGACGCGGCCTTCGGGCTGGTTGATGGTGATGCCTGTGATGGCGGCCGCATCGGCTTCCCACTTGGGCAGATCCATCAGGTTTGCGCCCTTCAGGAAGATCTGGTCGTAGTTGAAGCTGCTGATCTCGTAGATCACTTCCTTGGCGTTGCTTGCAATGCGAATGTAGCCGTTGCCCGCAAGATCCGGGCGACCGCCTTCGATGATCACGTCTTCGCCTTCTTTGCGGCTGATCGTGGTCTTGAAGGCGGGCGTTTCCAGGCCCCACTCCCCTTTCTTCGCGGGGTCCACCACCGTGTTGGCCGTGATCAACGCGAGCTTGTTCAGGGAGTTCTGCAGCGCGGAATCCTTGAAGGTCTTCTCCACGCCGCCGGCGTTCAGCACCCACTTGGTCTCCTTGGTGGGCGCGGGGGGCGTTTCGCCCTCGGCGGGTGCGGGTGCGGGAATCTCGATCTCCTGCTTCTCGAACACGAGGGACTTGTCCGGCGTGTTGATGGCAACCTTGGTGATCGTTTCCTTGTCGAGCTTCAGGGCGTCTTTGTCGAGCCAGGTGTCCGCCTTCGGCGCTTCCGCGAGATCCTCGGCAAAGAGTCCCGCATCGCGGCGGAGATTGGCGGACTCCACGTAGACCGTGTTGTCGCCATCCTTGCGCACGAAGACCGTGCTCTGGCTCGGGGCCTTGCCGAAAAGCAGCTTGGCCGCGGGCTCGGCGGAGCCCGCCTTGTAGGCCAGCACATGGAATGCTTCGTCCGCCTTCAGGCTGTAGGTCGCGAGTTGCTCGTCCCCTTCGGCCTTGGCCCGGAACTCGCCCTTGATGCCGGCGATCTTATCCAGGTAGGTGTCGATGGTTTCCTTTTTCGCGGGCGCGTCGAAATGGCTGCGCACCAACCAGTTCTCGCCATCCTTTTCGAGGACGACTTTCTCTTCCGGCTTGGCCGCGGCATAGAGCTCGACCTTGGCAATGGAGCCCGCCGTCAATTCGCCATCCACCAGCGCTTGCAGGTTGGCCTGCTCGCTGAGTTTGGGCTGGACTATTTGCTTCTCGCGCTTCATGTACGCCAGGCCGCCCAGCAGGGCAAGAATGACGACAAAGGGGAATAGTTTCTTGATATTCATAAATCTATACTCCGCTCATCCGTTGTTTCGGTTGATGGGTTTCCGTTATCCATTCAGGTGGGCCATGGTGTAGGCATTGCGCGTGCGACGGCGGTTTACCAGGAAGACGATACCGGTGCCGGCAATGACCACGTTGGCCAGGCCATAGTTGATCGCGCGCCAGAACGACTTGGTGCCGTCGGAGGGGCGATCGATGACCCGGTTGACCGGCTTGCGACCGCGCACCAGGGCCAGGTTCTCGTTCAACGTGACGGCGTCAACACTGTTGAGGAAGAGGTCCAGGTTCGCATCCTGCAGGAAGTTCTTCCGGAAGGTTTCCGAGCAGCCCAGGAGGACCAACTGGCCCGGCTTGGGCTCGATGGCCGCGGCGGGCTCTTCGGGGGCGTCGTCTTCCGGCGCGGGGGGCTGACCGAACTGGCTCTGGGGATCGGCCTTAGGCCACGCGGGACGTTCCGCACCGGCGTAGGCATCGGGGAACTGCCCCTTGACCACCGCCATCAGTGGGTACGCTTTGCGCTCGGCGTTGGCCGGTTCCTCGAAGGTCGTGGCCGTAATGGGATCGGCGGCGGGCACTTTCCACGCGCTCTCGCTGGAGCTCATGACGACCTTGGCTTCAAGGCTGTGTTCTTTCAATTTCTCCTCGTTGAGGTCAAGGGCCGTGCCCCAGAGATAGAAGATAGAGGACAGACGATTGGTGATGGCCGTGTCCTGCGCCATGGAGCTGCTGTTGACCAGAATGTGCATGGGCAGGTTGATCTGCTGCGGTCCACGCATCAGGTCCTGAAGAGAGTTCCCGCCCGCCTGGATCGAGAGGGGCACCTTGTTGGTGTCCATCAGGATGTCCGTGCTTACGCCCAGACCGTACTTCTCCAGCAGTTCATTGATGCCGGGGTTCTCTTCGCGCTTATTGACGCTGAGGCCGCGGGCCGTAGGCTGGTAATCCCACTCGTAGTTCTGCACCGCAACGATCACGGACTTGCCGCTCTGGATAGCGCGGTTGATCTCCCAGCGCTGGCGCTCGTTGAGGCTGCGGGGATTGATGACGGCCAGGGTGTCGTACTCCGCGGGCAGGGGGCTCTCCTTGGTCAGCTCCACGCGCTCGACGGTGTATTTTTCGAATTCCAGCACCTGCTGAAGGTATTCATAGGGATCTTCGCTATCCGGAACCGGCTGGCCCATTTGCTGATAGATTGCCCGCAATTCCGCAGGAACGTTGACGGTTTCCTTCGGCGCGACGAGGGCGACGACAGGCTGCTTCTCGCGGGTCATCTTGTGGACCGTGCTCACGAGACGGTATTCCAATTCTTCGAGGCTCTGGGGAACGATCTGCGGAATGATTTCTTCGGCCTTGTCCTTGTAGCCCACGCCGATGCTGGAGTACACCAGCTTGCTCGTCACTTCGTCCTGGCTCATGGCCTGGACGTTGAAGGGCTGTACGCCCTTTTCCAGCATGCGCTTTTCGATGGCTTCGTCTTCGGTCTTTTCCCCCTCTTCTTTCTTTTCTTCGCCTTCGGGGCCCGCGATCTTCTCGGGGTCGGCCATGGCATTGGCGACGTTCATGGGGATGGTCTTGTATTCCACCTTGCCGCCGGAGGCCACGCGCATTTCTTCGAGCTTGTCTTTAATATCCTGCTCGAGTTCCTTCATGCCGGTGGGCATTTCGGCCTGGGGCGTGATGTACAGGTTTAACTGGACGGGGGTATCCAGCGCCTTCAGGATGTTCTGCGAGGCCTGGGAGATGGTGTAGACCTTGTCCTGCGTCAGGTCGAAGCGCAAGAGGCTGGTGCCCGCCATCAGGAAGTTGAAGAGAAGGCCGATGGCCACGCTCATCACCAGCGAGCCGGTGAAGATGGCTCGTGCGCCGGGGCGGTTGCGCCCGTCGATATACATGACGTTCAGCACGAGGAAGACCACGGTCCAGACCAGGAAATACACAATGTCCGCCAGGTCGATAACGCCACGGGTAAAGGGACCGTAGTGGCCGAATAGTCCGAGCAGGTCGGAGAGCAGCGATCCGAGGCCGGGCATGCGATCATCGATATACGACGCGATGAAGGACGTGCCCACGAGGAAGAAGCTGAAGCAGGTCAGCAGCGTGACCGCGAAGGCCACGATCTGGTCCTTGAAGAACCCGGAGAAGAAAATGCCCATGGACAGGAAGAAGCCGCCCAGGAGCAGCGTGCCGAAATAGCCGCCGAAGATGGCGCCGATATCGGGCTTGCCCAGGGAGATCAACATGGCCGGGACTGTCACCGTGCTGAGCAGCGTCAGCGCGAAGAAGATGAAGGCGGCCAGGAACTTGCCCAGCACGAGTTCGCGCGCTTCCATGGGGAAGGTGAGCAGCATTTCCCAGGTGTTTTCCTTGCGCTCTTCGGCCCATATCCGCATGGTGACGGCGGGCATGAAGACGCAGAGGAGCAACGGAAGGTTGTCGAAGTAGGGCCGCATATCTGCCATGGGGAAGGAGAAAAAGGAGGTGATGTAGAGCCCCACGCTGATGGTGACAAAGACCATCATGAAGATGTAGCCCACGGGGGAGGTGAAATACGCGCCGAGGTCGCGGCGCATAATGGCTTTAATGTTATTCATGCGTCCGTATCCTTCAGTTAGCCGCCTTGGCCGCTTTTTCGGTCAAGGTGAGGAAGGTTTCCTCGAGGGTGAGGGGCTTGTCGCCCAACTGCTTGACCTGCCACTTTTCCGCCTGGGCCAGATTGTTGATCTCGCGCCAGGGGCTCACGCCCGTCTTGGAGAAGATCAGGAAGGAGGGACAGCCGCTTTCATCGCCGATGCTGTCCACGTGGGTGATGCCGTCCAGCTTCTTCAGCTTGGGCAGAATCTCATCACGCTTACCTTCGACCGAGAGGGCGGTGCGCTCGTTGTCCTTCGCCTTGTGGCGGAGCTGGTCCAGCGTGCCATCGCCCACGATCTGGCCGCGGTTGATGATCACGATGCGATCGGCCGTGGTCTCCACTTCGTGGAGGATGTGGGTGGAGAGGATAACCGTTTTCTCTTTTGCGAGATCGCTGATGAGCGCGCGGATTTCGAGAATCTGGTGGGGGTCCAGGCCGGAGGTGGGCTCGTCGAGGATGACGACCTCGGGATCATGAATCAGCGCCTGGGCGATGCCCGTGCGCTGCTTGTAGCCCTTGGAGAGCTCGCGGATGACCTTGCGGTACATGGGGCGCAGGCCGGTGACTTCGAGGACGACGTTGGTACGTTCCTTGAGCTTGTCGCCGGAAAGACCGCGGGCGCTGCCCACGAAGTCCAGGTAGGTCTTCACTTCCATGTCCATATAGAGAGGAAGCACTTCGGGCAGGTAGCCGATTTTCTTGCGCACCGCCACGGGGTCCTTCAGGACATCCACGCCGGCCACAATGGCGCTGCCGCCGCTGGGGTACAAATAGGTGGTGAGAATTTTCATCGTGGTGGACTTGCCGGCGCCGTTGGGCCCCAGCAACCCGACGACCTCGCCGCGGTTCACCTCGAACGAGACGTCATTGAGGGCCCGCACCGGCCCATAATGCATCGTCAGTCCAGTTGCCTTGATCATTGTGAGCTGATCTCCTTAACTCCGCAAAAAAGTTTGTCTGGCCAAAATGGCACGACTGTAGAACCCCCGTCCATACCCTCTCCAGGATAGACACTGAGAGGGGAAGCAAAACTCATACCAAGGGCCGCAACCGGGAAAATTCCCGATGACCTTAGTCTTAACGGGGAGTTGTGGAGTGTAGCATGGCTCCCCAATGGGCCGCAATCCGGGTTCGCGCCCGATCTGGGACAGGCCACGCCTGATTTGGGTCATGGCAGCTCCCCCCACGCCAAACAGTTTGCGCGGGGGCGGGAATTCCGTTAGATTAGGGGCTGCGGCATTTTACCGGGGTGTCGTTGGTGCCTGACTGGCCCTTCCCCGGAACAATCTGGCGGTCCGCGATCCGGGCACGCCGAGGAGTATTTTCCATGGAACGCGACAGCATCAAGTGGCTCATAGCCGGTCTGGGGGGCGCACTCTTCACCATAGTTCTGTTCGTCGGCATCGGCGTGGCCATCTTCCTGCGCATGGAAAAGAGTGCACCCGCAGAGTCGCTTGCATCGATCTTCACCGATTCCGCGGAAGACACCAGAGAGGCCCGCGAGAAGGAGGAGGAAGAGGAGCGGAAGGAAGCCGAGAAAGAAGCCAAACAGGACGCCGAGAACGCGGCCTGGGAAGAGCGGCTTGGGCTGAAAGCGATGTACGAAACGGTATATCTGGTTTCCAATACGCGCTACGAACTTTACCACAACAAGAATTTCAAGCTGGTTGAAGAGCGGCTCGATGCGGCACGGGCGAATACGGCGACGCCCTTTGATCGCTACCGATACACCGCGACGATTGACGGCATGAGTGAAGCCTACGGCGATTCCCTCGAAGACCTGATCAAGACCGTCGACGAGTGGAGCGCGGCTTCTCCGGACAGCCACTACCCCTATCTGATTCGGGGACGATTGAATTCCGAGCTCGCGTGGGAGTTCCGGGGCACCGACTATGCCAACGAAGTGCCCCGTTCGGACATGAACAAATTCATCCAGCACAACAAGAAAGCCATGGCGGATCTGGAGAAAGCACAGCAAATGAATCCTCAGGATGCAGAGGCCCCCGCCGCCCTTGCGTCCGCCGCCGCGCACTTGGAAGGTATGGCCGCCGTGAAGCGCTACTATGCCCAAACCCTCGCACTGAACCCCCACCAAGTCAACGTGCGTTATACCATGGCCACCTTTAGCCTGCCACAATGGTTCGGCTCCTGGCGGGAGTTTGACCAGTATATGGCGGAGATCGACGAAGCTGCGAAAGTCTTCCCATACCTTTACAACGTCCGCAGGGATCATTCCTCCTACCTGGAATTGCGCGACAAGAAATACAAGGGTATCTGGAATTCCCAGGAGACCTACCGGGAAGCGGCGGCGGCCCACATTGCACAGTTGCAACAGAACCCCACGGAGCCGACCCTGATGGCCAGTGCGGCTTTCTTCTCCGTGAGGACGGGAGACCTGGAAAACGCGGTGAAGTATTTCGAACTTATCGGAAACAAGTATCCCGTGACCGACGAGTTTTCGGGCGTGCTCAGCTATCATTGGTGGCGCGTTCATGCGATGGTGGAGTATTCGGACGATCCCGGTATCGTGGGGACGCCGCGCGAAAAGGAGTTGCTGGATGCGGCCCGAGCGCTGGATGTGGAGGGCGTGAGGGCGAATGGGTTCTATCTGGCGTACCTGGCCCGCCTTCGCGATGACACGCAGACGAAGGCCTGGTGGGACTCTCTCGACGCCGGATATTACAAGACGGGCGACCTTGGTGCGTCACCCAACTATGATGTCTTGCAGGCGATGTACCTCGCTTCCCGTTCCGATGATTACGGCGTGCAGGGCACGGACGAGGAACAGCCCAATCTGGATCAGGCCCTGGCCCTTGCGCCGGACAACGCCTATGTGCGGCTGGTCTATGGCGAGTACTTCATCGAGCGGGACAAGTTCGACGAGGCCCGCGTCCATTTGGAGCGCGCACGGGAAGTTGACCCGGCGTACCTCCCCGCCCTGCTTACGATGGGCTGGCTGAACTACCACCAGAAGCGCTACGACGATGCTATCGCCGCGGCGAACCAATTCCTCGCGACGGGCACCTCCAAATACGCCGTCATGAACGCGTTCGACGCAAAAGAAATCGTGGAACTCAGCACGAAGAAGAAAGCCGCAGCGGCCGCGCCCAACTTGAACGCGACAGGCTGAGGGTAGTCCAGGAAGTGCCTACTCCACCTTCGCCACCTGGGCACCGTTGCCCGGAACAATTTTCAGCGTGATGGACTGACTCAAGAATTTGATTGCGCCGGTGGACGGGGCCTCGACCTTAGCCTGCACGTAAATCTCCCGCTCCATGGGCTGGACCCAGGGCTCCACGGCGATGTTCATGGCCCGGTCGAATTCGTTTTCCCGGACCAGAATGCCGTTGAGACCCGTGTCCATCACAGATACGCCGTAAGGCAGGTTGAGCACCTCGATGGGCACGCGGCTGGTGAAGTCGTTGAAGCGATCAAGCTTAACGGCCAACGGACCGAAACTGCCCGGTGAAATTTCCAAAATCTCTTTATCAGCGTGAACTACCGCGTCGGGCTGGGCCTTCACCACCGTGACGGTGCCCATGCCCGCCTGGGACTCCACCGGGCCGGCGGGCGTCTCTGCACGCGCCTTGATCATCATGCCCCCGTTGCGCGGCGTGGACTGCGCACCAGCGGCCGCCCAGACGCGCAACTGCACGCTTTCGTCGTCCGGAAGAATCGTGGCCGTGCTCGCATGGACGCCCTCCGGAAGTCCTTCGAGCCAGACCTGCACCGGTGCATCAAAACCATCGCGCCGCGTAGTGGTTACCATGACGGGGTAGGCCGATCCCTCGGCCACATTCAGCCGGTAGGTGCCGGCGTGAATCTGATAGCCCGGCTCGGGCGTCCGAAGGCTAAGTCGGTAGGGGTGAACTCCGCTGTTGCCCAGGGCATCGCGCACCCGGACAAAATAGGTTCCCGACGCGGGGGGCTCAAACTCCAGGCGCGCATCGGACGACAACCGCCCCTCGAAGAAGCCGTCGTCGTTCTGCCAGAAAATGGGAAACACGGGCATGCCATTGGGCGGGAAGGTGGCGTCGGGCGGGTGAAGCTCCACGCGATACACCGGGGCATAGACCGCGTGATGCTGCGGGCTGGTGCCGAAGAGGCTCATGCGCTGGCCGCCCACCGTGGTAAACGTCACATCCTCGTCGGCATAATCCGGAATCTTGCGAACCTGCAGCAACTCGCCGCTCGCCATGACGAAATCGTTCATCGCCAGGGCCGACCAGTCGTCCAAGCGGAGCCCGGCGCTTTTTGAATCCCGGCTGAAGAGCGTGATGTGGGTCTCGGCGGTGCAACGAGCCACGGCGCGCTGGAGGACTTCGCCGGATCCATCGAGAATCTCAAGCTGGGAATCGAGAGGCACGCCCAACCGTTCCGCCTGCATCTCCAGCAGGAGTCTCGCCCCTGCCTCGGCCTCGATGCGATAGACGTCCCACGCGTCTTCACCGACGCGGCCGTTGACGACCGTCCCGAGGGCGAGCAGCGGTGCCTGGGCGGGTTCGTTGTTGGGCTCGGCCTCGATGGCCTCCCCCCCACGCCACACGGCCAGCCCCGGTGCGGGAATGGGGTTGTTGGCGACGGCGGGCACGGGTAGCGGCATGGTTTCCCACGGGGAGCCCTGGCCCGGCGGAGTCACAGCAATGGTGGTGCCGCCCAGGTTAAAGCCTGTCACCTGAACCTCGGTGGTCTTGCCCGCGGAAATGCCCAGGGGGAAGTGATCGGTCACATAGGGAAAGGCCCCGGCGTGAAGGCGATAACCCAGGTTGTCCCGCAACTCGGGATCGCTCATTTCGAAGGTGTAGGTGCCGGCTGCCGGCGCGCGAAATCCGAGGCGGCGCAGATCTTCACCCGTGGCGGCGCTATTGTCCGCCACCACCGCGCCCGATGCATCGAGCAGGCGCAGCGCCGGTGTCAATGCCGTGTCGGTGAGGGCGAACACGATTTCCGCACTCGCCTCCAGGGCGACCTGAAAGCGGTCCACTTCGCCCTTCACCTGAATCTGTCCGATGATCACGGTGGGCAATGCGGCGATGCTGTGAATACCATTTTCGGGCTTCTCGCCCTCATCGGCCTTTTCGAGCACGGTGAACATCTGGGGCTCGGCGAGGCCCAGGGGCGTTTCGATGTTGAACCACTGACCGCCGGGGGGCGTGTCTGCCGGAATGGTGACTTTGACCTTGAGTTCATAGGGCACGGCGTTGTCGTAAATCTGGACGCCCGTGCTCTCGGCATTGTAGGCGAATTCCGGAACGGGCTTGGCTTCGTTCGAGACGATCTCCACCGTAAGGTTCGAGGTGAAAAAGGCCTGGGCGTCGGCCAGGTTCTTTCCGGTGATGGTCATGTCCACGGTGCCGCCGCGCACAACGCGCGCGGGCTGGACGCTGTTGATCACGGGCGGGATCGTGGCGTTAATAAAGACCGAATCGACGTTGACGCGACCGGCTTGCTCCGGGCTCTTCGCCTCGGCGGTGGCCATGACTACGGGACCGCCGGTCGAGAAGGTCTTGTCGCCACTGGCCACGGCGTAGAGCGCGAGGGAGGCGTCGTAGCGGCCCGATGCGAGGAAGTCGCCCGCAGGACTCAGCGCCAGCGCCATGGGCCAATCGGACTGAGCCTCCAGCGGTCGCGCCGTCGCCATGGTGGCGGCGTCCCACAGTTTCACCACCGCGTCTTCACCGCTCGACACCAGGGTCGCGCCGTCCTGCGTGTACGCCAGCGCGAGCACCGCGCCGTCGTGGGCAAACTGCGAGTGGGCCAGCACGCCCGTAGAGGTGCTGGACTGGGTGAACTGTTCGGCGGATGCAGGCACGTCCCAAACGTAGATCCGTTTGTCGGAGGAGCCCGCCGCAAGATAGCGGCTGTCCGGAGAGAACGCCACGGCGTTAACATTCTTCGCCGCATCGGAGAACGTGATCAGGCGCTTGCCCTCGGCCACGTCCCACAGCTTCACGGTGCGATCCCCCGCGCCGGTGGCGAGATACTTGCCATCGGGCGAGAAGGCCAGGGCATAGACCGCGTCGACATGGTCGGTGAAATCGTGGAGCATTGCGCCGTCGGCGGCGTTGAAGAGCATGACGTGCTTGTCGTAACTCGCGGTGGCGATAAGGGCGTTATCCGGGCTGAAAGCCACGTCGAGGATGTTGTCCTTGTGGGCGCTGATCGTCCGAACGGGCTCGTGGGTCGCGGTATCCCACACGATGACCTGTCCCCCACGCCCGGTCTTGCCCCCGGCGGCGGCAAGCAGCTTGCCATCGCTGGAAAAGTCCAGGGCGCGCACCTGATCGTCGTGGCCGGGAAGCAGGACGACTTTTGTAGGATCGAGGACGCCGTCCTTGACGGGATAGAGGGCGACAGTGCCCAGGCCCCCTCGGGCCACCCACGCGCCGTCAGGCGACCAGGCCAGCGCGCTCACGGGGGTCGTGGTCCAGTCAATCGCAGGTGCGGAGACGACGGGTGCTGGTGCATCGGCAACCGGGGCGCCGGGCGCGCCCTCTCCACCCTTGGCCCCGGCGGCAATCCAGGCCTTGATGAGATCGATCTCTTCCTGGGGCAGTTGCTTAAACTTCTCCTTCGGCGGCATGAAGGGCTCGGTCTTCCACTCGATCATGGCGACCAGCGGGCTCTCCTCCAACGAGCCGGGCTTGATGCCTGGGCCATTCTCGCCCCCCTTAAGCGCGAGGGCGAGGCTGGTAAGATCGAAGTCGCCCTTGGGCTTCTTGCCGCCGTCGGGAAAGTGGCACGGCGCGCATCGCTGCGCGAAGATGGGCGCGATGTGGGCTTCGTAGGTGAGGGGCTCTTCCGCAACAACCGGAATGGCGAGGATGCCCGAAAGGCCCAAGGCCAAAACTCGATTCAGCATACTAGTTTCCTCAAGAAAGAGCCGTAATCTTAGGCCCACAATACCCATAAGACCCATAAGACCCATAAGACCCATAAGACCCATAAGACCCATTCAACACCGCTAGTGATTAAACAAAAACTCCTTACTCGTCAACAGCGCCCAGACAATATCCTCCAGCGCGGGGCGTCGTCCGCCTTCGGACTGGGTGGCGCTGGCGAGCATGGTTACACATTCCCGGCGCTCCGTCTCGTTCGGCGGACGGCCAAAGGCGCGCCAAAAGATGTCGTTGACCGCCGCTTCGTCAGCCATCTTCTCGGACTCATACTTGGCGAGAATCGAGCCTTCCGCCTGGAGCTTCTTGTTCAGCGTATCCCCGTTTGCGAGATGCAGCGTCTGGGCGATGCTCGCGTCGTCGGTGCGCTCGCATTCACAGGTCTGGCGTCGCTCGGGGCGCCCGAAGGCATCGAGAAAATAGGACGCCACCAGCGAATCACGCAATTGCAGCGCGCGGTAACCCGCCGGATAGCCGTTAAAAGGCGTGGGCGCTTCCGTGACCTGAGAATAGGTGTCCAGGAGCACTTCGGCCTTCAGCCGGCGCGCGATATACTGGGAGTAGTTAATTTCATCCGGCACAGCGGGGTCGGCGGACTCGGAAGAGCGCTGGTAAGCCGCCGACGTGAGGATGGAACGCATGAGCGCCTTCAAATCATAGCCGTGCTCCGACAGATCGAGGCAGAGGGCATCCATCAGTGGCTCGTTGGTCGCCGGGTTAGTCAAGCGCAGATCATCCACCGGTTCCACGAGGCCCCTCCCCATGAAATTCTTCCACACGCGATTGACGATGGCGCGGGTGAAGTAGGGATTTTCCGGGGCGGTCAACCAGTCGGCGAGGGCCGCGCGGCGATCCGCACCGGGCGCATCGTCCGCCACCACACCATCGAGGGGCTGGGGCGGGATGGCCTTACCGCTGAGTGGGTGGAGCACATCGCCGAAGCTCGCGGCCACGATGTCATTGCCCGCCGTCTTTCCGTTCTTCACACGCACGCGGGAAAAGAGATTGGCGAAGCCGTAGTATTGATTCTGCGTCCATTTTTCCAGGGGGTGGTTGTGACAGCGCGCGCACGTGATGGAGGTACCCAGAAAGGCCTGGGAGGTCGTCTCGGCAAGATCGGGGATCTCCCGGTGCATGAAAAAATAATTGGCCGCGCCGTTTTGCTGGGTATTGCCGGAAGCCGTGACGATGCCGCGCACAAACTGGTCCCAGGGACGATTCTCCTCCACCGCTTCGCGCACGTAGCGATAGAAGGCATTGAGCTCCTGGGGCACAGGTAGATTCTTGGAGGAGATAAGCAGCATGTCGGACCACTTGTAGGTCCAGTAGTCGACGAACTCGGGTCGCGCCAGAATCGTGTCGGCCAGCTTCGCGCGCTTGTCGGGCGCTGCGTCCGCCGTGAAAGCCTGCACCTCGGCGGGCGTGGGCAGGATGCCGAGGGCATCGATATAGGCGCGGCGGATGAAGGTGGCATCGTCACACAGGGCGGCGGGCGCGATGTTCAACTGCTTCAGCTTGCCCTTGATGCGCTCGTCGATGTAATTGTAATTCGCGGACGCGAGAAAGACCTCGGGGGCGACGGGTGTAGCGCGGGGCACGTTCAACTCCGCCACGGCAACCCGGCTCGCATACCACGCGGTGATGGCGGCGGTTCCCGGTTGCTGCACGGCGATGACGCCCTTGTCGTCCACCAGCGCCACGGTGTCCGCCGTGGTGTCGAACTTGACCCAGCGGGTTACATCGCGCACGGCACCATCGCTGTAGTGGGCACGCACCAGCAGGGACTGGGCGGTGCCCGCTTGAAGTTCGAGGGACGCGGGCAGCACCTCCAGCCGCTCGAAAATCGCTTCGCCCGCCTGATGACCGGGCGCGCCCTGGGTAATCCAGTCGAGGAGGATCTTGTGATCGAGCGAGTCTTTCTCGAAGCGCTGGCCGCCCTCATGGGGCACATCGCCCAGGGGCTTCAGGAGCAGGAGGCTGTCGGCGGGATTCACAATCGAGACACGCCGACCCTTGGCCTGGCGCGTGAGGGTGGCATGATCCCGGGCGTTGTCGTAGCCGCGCAGGGACAGCACAAACCCGTTCTTGCCCGAGGCCGCGCCGTGGCAGGGTCCCGTGCTGCAGCCGGTCTTGTAGAGCACCGGCTGGACGTCATTCACAAAGCTGCGCACGGGCGGCGCACCGGCACCTTTGATGCTTACCGTTACCGTGGCTTGCGCGCCGGCATTGGTCGCGGTAATGGTCGCCTCGCCATCGGCGAGGGCCACGAGTTTCCCCGAGGCATCCACCGACACTACGTCGGGCGCCGAGGAGGTCCATTGCGAATCGCCTGCTACCGGGCCGACCCAGTGTCCGTCACGCCCCTGTCCGAGCAGGAGCTGGTGCTCCTGGCCCTGTTGGCTGAGGGTCACGGATTCGGGGAGCAGGATGAGTTCGGCGGCGTGGGTGGTGGCGGCGAACGCGACGATTAAGGCCAGCAGCCAAGGGCACCTGCGGTGATGGCCTGATCGCTTACGCGTTTCCTTGTCATCCTTGGGCGGGAATTCGTGGACAATAGCCCCTGTTTCCTTTCCCTCCGCGAAGGCTATTGCTTCCAACAAGCCGCGTTTTATGCTTTCAAAGAACTCGTTCATTTTCGCCTCTATAGTATAGCCGGTTCTTTTTGCTCATTTTCAGGGACGACAGGGACAGCAGGGACGGCAGAAATGTAAGACTTGTCGTCCCTGCTGTCTCTGATGTCCCTGCAAGCTGCAAGAATGCCTTGACCACTTTCAACTACTAAAACAACTCCAACACCGGCTCCGTCCCAAAATCCACCACGGGCACCGGCCGCGATCCGGGCGACGGCAACTCCGTCTCCAGATTGACACCGAGGCTGTGATACACCGTGGCGATCAACTGCGCCGGGGTCACGGGCCGATCTACCGGATACGCACCGATGCTGTCGGTCGCGCCGATGACGCGACCGCCCTGCACACCCCCGCCCGCCATGAGCACGGACCAGGCCTGGGGCCAGTGATCGCGCCCGCCCGCCGGATTCACCTTGGGCGTGCGGCCGAATTCGCCCATGGCGACGACCATCGTGTTTTCCAGCAGGCCGCTGCCCTTGAGCTCTTCCAGGAGCGATGCATAAGCCTTGTCGAACATGGGTCCGACAAGATTCTGGTAGCACTCGATAGGACTGAAGGGCGCGGAGCCGTGAATGTCCCAGGTGATTTCGTTGAAGACGGTCTCGAACATATTCACGGTCACAAAGCGCACGCCGCGCTCCACCAGCCGCCGTGCGAGGAGGCAGCTCTGGCCAAACTTGTTGCGGCCATACTTATCGCGGGTCTCGGCGCTTTCCTGATTGATGTCGAAAGCTTCCCTTGCCGCTTCGGAGGACATAAGCGTGTAGGCCTGATTGAAGCTGTCGTCGAGCAGGCGCGCGTCGGGGTTCGTGTCGAGCTGGCGGACGGATTGATCGACCATCGAGCGGAGCGACTGACGTCGCTGCAAGCGCATGGCGGAGACGTAGTCCGGCGGAAGCAGGTCGGGCACCTTGAAATCGGGGAGGCTGGGGTCGGCATTGAGCACGAAGGGATCGTAGGTTTTACCGAGGAATCCCGCCGTCTGACCATGGGGCATGTTGCCCCCCGTGGGGCCGATCGGGCGCGGCATGAGCACGTGGGCGGGCATGTCGTTCTTCCCGCCTTTGAGATAGCCCAGCACGCAGCCCGCGTTCGGCTGCTCCAGCCCGTTCAGGAATAGCCGCCCTGTCTGCATCATCTGGTGGCCCGTGTCGTGAACGCCTGTGGCCGTGTGGTGCATGCTGCGGATGATGGAAAACTTATCCGCATGCCTGGCGACATTTGGGAAGATCTCCGAGATCTGGATGTCCGGGCAATTCGTCCGGATCGGCTTGTAGGGCCCGCGAATCTCCGCCGGCGCATCCGGCTTCATGTCGAAGGTGTCCAATTGACTCGGCCCGCCCACGAGGAAGAGGAAGATGCAATTCCGATCCTTCGTGTCGTCCACCAGCCCATGGGCCTTCGCCTGAAGGAAGCCGGGCATGGATAATCCGAGATAAGACAAGGCTCCGGCATGGAGAAAATCCCGCCGGGACATGCCGTCGCAAAAATGGACTCGTTTTTCCGCGTCTAGTCGGAACATGGTGCTCACTCCTGTTACCCAACACTGTACAACGATTCATTCTGGCAGAGATGGCGGCGGAAGGCAAGGGGCAGTTCGAAATTGACAATTGACAATGGACGATGGACAACGGAAGGGAGATTCAAGGCATGACTGGCAGTCGAATCAGTCCCATACGACCCATACGACCCACCCGGTAAACACTTGACACCAGACCACATCACACCGCATTGACTCATCGGCCCTGTTCTGAAATAATTGCTGCTGAGGTGTCTATATCATGAAAAATACTGTCCTTCTCCCTTTCTATCGATTTGGATTGCTCCTCGGGTGCGGTGTGCTGGCCGGGGGAGCCGCCCTGGCCGAGGATGCGATCAAGTTCAACCGCGATATTCGTCCCATCTTGTCCAGCAAGTGCTTTCAATGCCACGGCCAGGATGCGAAGAAGCGCAAGGCCGATCTGCGCCTGGACACCCAGGCGGGCCTGCTGGCAACCCTCGCCTCGGGCAACCGGACTGTCGTACCGGGCGACGTCGCCGCCAGCAGCCTCATCGCCCGCATCACCACGGCGGACGCGGACGACCGCATGCCGCCCGCGTCGATCAAGAAAGAGTTGAGCGAAGCCGAGGTCGCCCTGCTGACCCGCTGGATCGCCGAAGGCGCGCCCTGGGAAGAGCACTGGTCCTTTCAGCCCATTCAACGCCCCACGCCACCCGAGGTCGCCAATGCGGCCTGGATCAAGAATCCCATCGACAGCTTCGTGCTGGCTCCCCTGGAGGCCCATGGCGTGGCCCCCTCGGCCGAAACGGACAAGCGCACTCTCGTGCGGCGCCTCTATCTCGACCTCACAGGCCTCCCGCCGGTCATCGAAGACGTGGAAGCCTTCCTGGCCGATCCGCAGCCGGATGCCTACGAACAACTCGTGGACCGGCTGCTTGCGTCTGACGAGCATGCCGAGCACATGACGCGCTTCTGGCTTGACGGCGCGCGCTACTCCGATACCAACGGCTACCACATCGACAACGAGCGTTTCATGTGGCCCTGGCGCGATTGGGTTATCCGCGCGTTCAAAGAAAACATGCCCTATGACAAGTTTACCGTCGAGCAACTTGCGGGCGACCTGTTGCCGAACGCCACGAAAGATCAGAAACTGGCGAGCGGCTTCAACCGCAACCACATGGTCAACTTCGAGGGCGGTATCATACCCGAAGAGTACCGCGCCCAATACGTAATGGATCGGGTGGAAGCCACGAGTACCGTTTGGCTTGGCCTTACCATGACCTGCGCCCAATGCCACGATCACAAATACGATCCGGTGTCTCAGGCGGAATACTACAAAATGTTCGCCTACTTCAACACCATCGACGAAAAGGGCAGCGACGGATTCAGCGGCAACGCCGTGCCCATGATGCGCGCCTCCACCGATGCGCAGGACGCGCATCTGGCCCGATTCGAAGAAGAGAGTTCACGGCTCCGGGCGGAGATGAACAAGCCCATGCCCGAGGTGGACACGGCCCAGGCCGCCTGGGAAGCAGCCAACCTCGCAAAGCTCCAGGGCAAGTGGCAGTCCCTCGTGCCCACGGCGGCGGTTTCGACAGGCGGATCCACCCTCACGACCGAGACCGATGGCATCGTGACGGCTGCGGGCGAGAATCCCGCGAAGGATGTCTACGAACTCGACTTCAAACTGGAGCAGCCCGGCATCACGGCCCTGCGCGTGGAATTCCTTCCCGCCCCCGACAAACCCCTGAACAGCATCGGCCGCAACGACGTGGGCAATATCGTGCTCACGGAATTGGAAGCCGAGATCAGCCCGGTTGCCGAGACCCCGGCCTTCCAGAAAGTGACCTTTATCTCCGCCGATGCTGACTATGCCCAGCCCACCCTCGAAGTGGCCAAGGCCATCGACGGCAACCTCGAATCGGGCTACGGCGCGGGCGGCCATGAAGTCGCGGGCGCGCGCACGTTGGTCTTTGTTCCCACTGCGCCCTTCGGTAGCACGGCGGGCAACCTCTTCAAAGTGCGCTTGCGCCAGGAAAGCGGCTTCCCCCAGCATGCGGCGGCGCGGGTGCGCGTGTCGGTTACGACTGACCCGGCGATGGGCCGCGCGAAGCTGGAGCAGTGGCACGTGGCGGGTCCCTACACGGCGGCCGACGGCGACACGGCCTACAAAACCGCCTACGATCCGGAAGCGGGAATCGACCTGGAAGCGACCTATCCCGATGGCCGTCAGAAATGGCAACTCGCTGTGCCGGGTTATGAAGACGGCGTTCCCAATAACCTGAGCGGACGCGTGGCGGCGACTTACCTCTATCGCAAGATCGTCTCCCCCACCGCGCGAAAGACGACCCTCTCCGTGGGCAGCAACGACGCCATCAAGATCTGGCTCAACGGCCAGGTGGTCCACGACAACAACGCCAAGCGCGGCGTCATGGCGGATCAGGACAAGGTCCCGGTGACGCTGAATGCGGGCGACAACGAATTGCTGATGAAGGTGGTGAACTACGGCAATGCCTACGGCTTCTTCTTCCGGAATATGGACGAGCAGACGGGTGAATTCTCCGTCCAGATCGAGACTGTGCTGGCCAAGGCACCCGCCGATCGAACGGAGGCCGATCAGCAGGCCCTGCGCAATTTCTACCGTCAGGCCAACTCCCCCGAGTGGCAGGCCCTCAACGTCCAGCTCGCCAAAGCGCAGGAAGAAAAGGCCACCTTCGAGAAAGAGCTACCCACCTCCATGGTCATGAGCGAAATGGCCGAGCCCCGCGAGACTTTCGTGCTGGTACGGGGGCAATATGACCAGAATGGCGAGAAGGTGACGCCCGGTACCCCGGCCGCACTGCCGCCCCTGCCCGAGGGCGCACCGAACAACCGGCTGGGCTTCGCCCAATGGCTCGTGAGCCGCGACCATCCTCTTATGTCCCGCGTGACCATAAACCGCTATTGGCAGCAGTACTTCGGCTCCGGGCTCGTAAAGACCACCGAGGATTTCGGCACCCAGGGCGACCTGCCCTCACACCCCGAGCTGCTCGATTGGCTTTCGGTCGAGTTCATGGAAAGCGGCTGGGACGTCCGCCATATTCAGCGCCTGATCGTGACGTCCGCCACGTACCGTCAGTCCTCCAGACATCGCGACGACACGCAAGACTTCGATTCGGCCAACCGGCTGCTGGCCCACGCCCCGCGCTTCCGCATGGACGCCGAAGTGGTGCGCGACAATGCACTGGCCGTGAGCGGCCTCCTGAATAAGACGGTCGGCGGCCCAAGCGTGCGTCCCTACCAGCCCATGGGCCTGTGGGAAGAAGTGGCCTATGGCGACGGGTTCTCCGCACAGATTTTCACGCTGGGTCCGGATCCTCACCTGCACCGCCGCAGCATGTACACCTTCTGGAAACGGACCAGCCCGCCCCCCAGCATGATGCTCTTCGACGCGCCGAACCGCGAAACCTGCTCGGTGAAGCGCAGCCGCTCCAATACGCCGCTGCAGGCGCTGACCCTGCTCAACGACCCGCAGTTCGTGGAGGCCGCGCGCTTCCTGGCCGAGCGCATGATCACGGAAGCGGGCGACACGCCGGAAGAGCGCCTCAACCACGCCTTCCAACTGTCCATGTCGCGTCTGGCAAAGCCCCAGGAACTGGCCGTGTTGCTTCAG
Organism: Candidatus Hydrogenedentales bacterium; assembly: GCA_942492815.1. Classification (GTDB taxonomy): domain Bacteria; phylum Hydrogenedentota; class Hydrogenedentia; order Hydrogenedentales; family JAEUWI01; genus JAEUWI01. The sequence goes on from OW818658.1 coordinate 4,344,544, forward strand.
CTCTACGAGCAGGAGCGGGCCAACTTCCAAAAGGAGCCCGCGCGCGCCGAGGAGTTCCTCAAGGTTGGTAATTTCCCGGCGAACGCCGAGCTCGACAAAGTGGACCTTGCCGCCTGGAGTACCGTGGCGAGTGTGATTTTGAATATGGACGAAGTCATCACGAAGATTTAGAGCCACCCGTACTCTCTTAGACGAAGCGAGTTTAACCCCCAATTTACAAGGACAGCAGGGACTACAGGGACAGCAGGAAAAGTGTTCTTTTGAGGCTGGTTCTGCTGTCCCTGATGTCTCTGCCGTCCCTGTAACCGTCAAAAAGCAAACAGAGCTCAAGACAGAGAACCATAAGGACCCTCCATGACCCTAAGCATGGCCGGGCTAATCGGAGGCCTGGCCCTGCTGATAGTCCTGACGATTCGCGGAATGAATATCCTGATCGCGGCGCCCCTCTGCGCCTTTTTGGTGGCGCTCTGCAGTGGCATCCCGCTGATTCCGCCCCTCGCCCCCGAAGGCGTCATCAGCCTTACCGATGGCTACATGACGGGCTTTGCCGACTTCCTCAAGAAGTGGTTCATCGTGTTTTTACTCGGCGCGATGTTCGGCAAGGTAATGGAGGACAGCGGGGCCGCCGACAGCGTGGCCCAGGCCATCGTGGAGAAGCTGGGCATGCGCCACGCCGCGGCGGGCGTGGTCTTCGCCTGTGCGGTCTTGACCTACGGCGGAATCAGCGTATTCGTCGTCGCCTTCTCCGTATTCCCCATGGCCCTCAGTCTCTTCAAGCAGGCCGATTTGCCCCGCCGCTTCATACCCGCCGCGCTGGCCTTTGGCTCGGGCACCTTTACCATGACCTCGGCCGGCTCCATGGAGATCCAGAATTTCCTGCCCATGTCGTACCTTGGCACCACGCAGTACGCGGGTGCGCTCGTCAGTTTTATCGTGGCGATCTTCATGGCGACCCTGGGCATGTTCTGGTTCAACCGGATGCTCAAACGGGCCAAGGCGCGCGGCGAGCGCTACGAGGACCGGGGCGAAGTGGCCGCCGTGCGTCACTACAAGAAACTGCCCCATCCCCTCCTCGGCCTGCTCCCGCTCATGCTGGTCCTGATCACCTCCTTCGTCGGCAGCGTGGTCCTGGGCTATGGCGATACCTCGTTGGTCCTCGCGCTGCTCGTGGGCCTCTTCAGCGCCACGGCCATATACTGGAAGAACCTCAAAGACTTTGAATCCGCCATGTCCGCCTCCACCTTCGGCGCAATGGTGGCCATCAGCAACACCTGCGCGGTCGTGGGCTTCGGCAGTGTGGCCAAGCTCACCCCCGCCTTCCAGGACTCCCTCGCCTACATGACGGCCATTCCCGGCAACGGCCTCATCGGCGCGGCCGTGGCCATCAGCGTGATTGTGGCCCTTACCGGCTCCTCCTCCGGCGGCCAGGCAATCGCACTGCCCCTCCTCGCCCCCCACTACCTGGCCCAGGGCGTGGATCCCGAAGCCCTCCACCGCGTGATCGCCATCACCTCCGGCGGCCTCGATTCCCTGCCCCACAACGGCTACGTGGTCACCACCATCCGCGCCATCTGCGGGGAAACCCACCGCTCGGCCTATCTGCCCATCGGCGCACTGACCGTCATCGTGCCCCTGCTCGGTGCGATACTGGCTATACTCTTGTTTATTTTAGGTTTATAATGGCGTTACGCGAGTGACAGGACCCATAAGACCCATTCAATACCCGGAGTTAACACCATGGACCTCGAACAGAAGACGATGCAGCACCTGACCCGGCGCCAGTTCTTTGGCCGCGCCAGCGCAGGGATTGGCACCGCCGCCCTGGCCTCTCTAATGCAGGGTCCGGCCCATTCCGCGATTCAAAAGCCCGCCTCGGAAGGTCGCGGCGTCCTGGGCCACCCCCACTTTGCACCCCGCGCCAAGCGCATCATCTATCTGTTCCAGTCCGAAGGTCCGTCGCAACAGGATATGTTCGACTACAAGCCCCAGATGGACGCGCTCCACGGCACCGACCTGCCTGCGTCCATTCGCGGCAGCCAGCGCGTCACGGGCATGACCTCGGGACAGGACAAGTTCCCCGTGGTCACGTCGAAGTACAAGTTCAAGCAGAACGGCGAGTCCGGCATCTGGATGAGCGAGCTGGTGCCCCACATCTCGAAAATCGCGGATGACATGTGCCTCATCAAGACCATGAACACGGAGCAGATCAACCACGATCCGGGCATGACCTTTTTCCAGACAGGCCACCAGCAGCCGGGCCGCCCCAGCATGGGCGCCTGGCTGAACTATGGCCTCGGCTGCGACAACGACAACCTGCCCGGCTATATCGTGCTCATCTCCCACGGCAGCTCGAAGCGAAACGCTCAGGCATTGTTCCAACGCCTCTGGGGCTCCGGCTTCCTGCCTTCGGAGCACCAAGGTGTGAACTTCCGCGCGGGCAAGGACGCCGTCCTCTACCTCACGAACCCGCCCGGCATCACGGCGGCCACCCGGCGCAACATGCTCGACAGTCTGGGCCAGCTCAACGAAATGGCCTACGACGCCTTCGGCGATCCCGAGATCGAGGCGCGCATCGCCCAGTACGAGATGGCCTACCGCATGCAGACCTCCGTGCCCGATTTGATGGACATCGAGGAAGAGCCCGCGCACATCGTGGACATGTACGGCCCCGACGCGCGCAAGCCCGGCACCTTCGCGGCCAACTGCCTTCTCGCGCGGCGGCTGGCCGAGCGCGGTGTCCGCTTCATCCAGCTTTTCCACCGAGGCTGGGATCAGCACGGCGACCTGCCGACCGATCTGCCCCTTCAGTGCATGGACACGGACCAACCCTCCGCCGCCCTCGTGCAGGATCTGAAGCAGCGCGGCATGCTGGAGGACACCCTCGTGGTATGGGGCGGCGAATTCGGTCGCTCGGTCTATTGCCAGGGCTCAGACCTCGTCAACTACGGCCGCGATCACCACGGGCGCAATTTCTGCATCTGGATGGCCGGCGGCGGCGTGAAGCCGGGCCACGTCCACGGCGAGACCGACGACTTCTCCTACAACATCGTCAAGGACCCGGTCCATGTCCACGATCTGAACGCGACGATGCTCCACATTCTCGGCATCGACCACGAACGCCTGACCTATAAATTCCAGGGCCGCGACTTCCGCCTTACGGATATCCACGGCCGAGTTGTCCATGAAATTTTGACATAGTCAGGCCCACTGGGCCGCTTCTATCGGACTGATCGGTCGGAACCGACTGATCAGTCCGATGGGTCGTGCCAGGAACGCGGTAAAGAATGTGGCACAGCCGTCTCGGCTGTGATTGGAAGCGCGAAGAGAGATCAAACTCCGGGTGCCTCCGTGCGCGGAGAAGATAAGCGGGAAGAGCGCCGGCAACCAAGACCTCAAGGCAGGAGGACCGAAAATGCTAAGTCGTCTCATGACCATCCGCGAGCAATTGCTCCTGCTAGGCGTTGCGACGGCCATTCTTATCGGTGCCGCCGTGCTCATCTGGCGGGGCAGCGGCCATGCGGCGCCACCACCCGACACCTTTGCCGCGCGCGACACACAGCCTGTGGCTGTTAACGCCGCCACACCGCCCGCCACATCCGCCACCCAGACGACCTCCACTCCACCCGCCGCGACCCCGGCCTCGGCACCGGTGAGCGCGCCCCCCGCCCCACCCGTCCGCATCGGCGTGGGCATCCTCGGCGCGGTGAAAAAGGAGGGTCTTTACTACTTCGATCAGGGCGCGCGCGTCCGTGATCTGCTCGAGGCGGCCGGCGGTGCGAAGGACGACGCCGATCTCTCCGACATCAACCGCACGGCGCCACTCATCGATCAGACGACCCTGCTCGTGCCACGACTCATCAGCCAAGGCGGACAGTTCTACAGCGATCCGCCGGTCACCTACAACCCCACGCCCTACACCCGCTCCACGTGGTACCAGTTCAACAAACAAACGCACGAACCCGAACCCGTGGGCTCCACATCTCCGGAGACGCCCCCAACCGCCAAGCCTGTGAAAGCGACATCCGGCGGCCTGATCAACATCAACAACGCAACCCAGGCCGAACTCGAAAGCCTCCCCGGCATAGGCCCCGCCACGGCCCAAAAGATCATCGCCTACCGCCAGAGCACGCCCTTTCAGACCATCGACGATCTGGAAAACGTAAGCGGAATCGGCCCCGCCAAGATGAATTCAGTGCGCGGGATGATTTCGGTGAAGTAGCGCAGGGACAGCGTCGCCTCGTATCCAAGTCGTGCAAGGCATTCGTCGAGTCAAGTGACCATCCCCAACCGAGCGATATCGTCTGCAACCGGCGAGGCTGTCCTGTGGCGAGCGAGGCGCACACGGACGTTCAACGCGGACTGAATGTCGCGAACATGACTTGCGGAGATTTATCCCGCACGGTTGCTGCGAGTTCCGATTGCACCGCGTCGCGACGTCAGACAACAGGACAGCCTCGCCAGTTGACGTTGCGCCTGGCTCGCATGAATCGAAAGTCAGACCCATCGCGCATTTTGCCCGTCGGAGACACGGGGCGACGCTGTCCCTACGACACCACCGGCAATCTCCGCCAGATCAAATACACCGCCCCAATCGCAACGCGGAGCGCAAAACCAAGCGCACCATAAAGCGCCTCTGTTTCTCCATCGCCGAGCAGATGTAAGAAACACGAAGGGATCACCAGCGCCAGAATAATCACCCGGCCCCGCCACCCCACATCCCAGAGAAACATTCCGATGAGTATCCAGGCTATCGACCCGACCCCTGCAATCATGGCGTGACTCCTTTTGCCGCAGTGCGCGCGAACCCATGGTACAACTACCCCGGGATCGAAATGAATATTCGCCGAACACCTCCCGCTTCAATTCGGTCGCGGGTCAACGTGGGCTTTTTCTGTGCTATCCTTCATCCCATGAACAGCAAGAAATTCCCAGGCACGCGCCTCACCAAATCCGACGCCACCCCCGTAGAGGACCTCCTCCCCATCGAGGCGGTCCTCCAGCTCAAGGTCAATGGCGCGGCCTACACCACCACCGTGCGCACGCCCGGCGCGGACGAAGCCCTCGCGCGCGGGCTGCTCTACACCGAAGGCGTACTGGTGGATCCAGCGGTCACCCCGGCCTACCACGCCATCCCCGATCCCGATACGGGCCTCACAGGCTGCCTGGAAATCACCGTACCGGAGGCCTCCCTCGCGAAGGACGTCACCGGTCGGCGTTCCGCCATGGGCAGCGCATCGTGCGGACTGTGTGGTATCCGCGAACCGGAGGAGTTGCTCATGCTGGGCTCGCCCATCGTCGCGCCGCCGAACACGCGGCTCACTTTCGCGACCATCGCGGCGCTCATGGCGACCCTACCCGATCACCAGCCCCTCTTTCAGGCCACCGGCGGTGTCCACGGCGCCATGGCATTTGCGCCCGACGGTAAAATTCTCGCGCACCATGAGGATATCGGACGGCACAATGCCGTGGACAAGTGCATCGGCGATCTACTGAATCAAGGCCGCGTCCAGGATGCCTGCGGCGTTGTGGTGAGCGGGCGCATGTCCTACGAGATCGTCTTCAAGGCCTACCAGGCGCGCTGGCCCTACCTCCTGTCGGTCTCCGCGCCGTCATCGCTCGCTGTGGAAATGGGCGAGGCTTTCGGGCTGTGCGTGATCGGCTTCTGCCGGGGCGAACGGGCGACGGTATATTCCCATCGCGAATTGGTGGAATAGCGAAATTTGAATCGTATAGCATGAGAGGGAAGTGGGCTTGCTTCGAGCGGCCCTCTCTCCCCGAGCTCAATTTGCTATTCTCAATTCACTATTCTGAATTTGCTCCACGAGCGCGGGCTTCCAATTCCCCGCCGTATCGCGCAATCCCGTTTTCTCCGTCGCCGTGTCCTGATAGGACCAGATCCACCAGCCGGCAAAGCCATACTCCGCGCATCTCTTCAGGTGCCAGGCAATTTTCTCGGCTTCTGGCGTTCCATCCGTCTTGATGATGCTGTCGGCGAAATCGATACCAATTGCTTTGAAGTCCGTGGAGACAATGCGCGAAGCCTGGTCCTTTCCAAGAATTTCAACAATCCGTTTCAAGTAGAACTCGCCATCGGGCGCGGGATCGCACATCGGATAAGTAGACATGGGCCAGTAGTCGGGCGGCAGCCTGAGATCATCCACAATCCACTGCTTTAAGTTGATGAATCCCGCCAGGCGCTCGTCGGGCGCCTTATTCATCCAGTAGTCATTGTTTGAAAAAATGGGAAAGGCAAAGGGCGCGGCCTTGGGACGCTTGCCTGCGGCTTTGAAGACGGGCCAGACCTCCTTTACCAATCGCTCCACGGAGGCAATCAGCGCGGGATTGCTGTCATCCGGCCACAAGACCGGCTCCGCCCCGCCCCACTGGTGATTGCCCATCATGGACCAGAAGGCGATGCTTTCGGGGTGAGAAGTTTTCGACTCCACATACTCGATGACGCCCTTGTACCACGTGGCGGCTTCGTCCCACGGCGATTCGTCTGGCCGGGGCCAGTAGGGGGAATTCCCGATCTGGTTTTTCGGGTCCACCGAATAAGGCACCCACAGATTGCTGGCAAGATCGAGCGCTACCTGAAGCCCAGCGTCGTGGCAATCGTCCACGAAGTGGGCCACCTGATCGAGGTAATCCAAATTCGCCCAGGCCTCTACCGGCTGCCCCGAACCCGGCGCCTCCGAAGGTGTCTTCAGCGAATAGGCGATGAGCACAAAAACGGAGACGAGATTCATGTGGGTTTCCGCGACCAGGACCTTGAGCTGGGCCTGGACCTCGCTTCGGTGCTCGGAATAGTGCAAGAGCCAGGGATAGTTGGGCGTTTCACTCAAGCAGGGATTGAAGTAAACACCCCGAAATCCGCCAGACGGAATCTCTGAGGAATCCGCCTGGACCATCACGCCGAGGAGACATGAGAAAAGGATGAAGCTCGCCAGAATCGGCAGCCTTGCAGGCGTGCGGCGCACAGGGACATCCCTTTGAATCGTTGATACCATATGTATTTCCCTGGATGCCCCGGGGCTGTCCGTGTTGGGCCGATTGTGCTACACTGCTGCCATTGAAACCGGGCAGCCATCGAGACCGAGTATGAGCGATTCTTTCAAACAGAACAAGCGCTGGACCCCTTCCAACTGGGCGAGCAAAATCCCCTTCGGCCTCGGCGAGCAGGGACCGAACAATTTCGCCGAACTCTTACGCGCGGGCTGGGAAAACAAGGATGAACTCGCCTTTGCCCTGCGCATCCTGAACGACGGCGTCTGCGACGGCTGCGCCCTGGGCACCTCGGGCATGACGGACTGGACCCTCGACGGGGTCCATCTCTGCAATATCCGCCTGCGCCTCCTGCGCCTGAACACCATGCCCGCCCTGGACTCGGCCCTCCTGCATAATATCGCGCCGCTCCAGGCCATGAAGAGCGCGGAGCTGCGCGGTCTCGGACGACTGCCCTACCCCATGCTACGCGCCCGGGGTGAAACAGGCTTCCGCCGTATCTCCTGGAACGAGGCCCTCGATCTTGTCGCCGGGCGCATTCGCCAGAGCACGCCGGATCGCTTCGCCTGCTACCTCACCAGCCGGGGCGTGCCCAATGAAACCTACTACGCCGCCCAGAAAGCCGTCCGCGCGATGGGCTCGAACAACATCGACAATGCCGCGCGCATTTGCCACAGCCCGAGCACCTCGGCCCTGAAAACCACCGTAGGCGCGGGCGCAACGACCTGCTCCTACACGGACTGGATCAAGAGCGATCTCATCGTCTTCTTCGGATCGAACATGGCCAACAACCAGCCCGTGGCCACGAAGTACATCCACTATGCGAAAAAGAACGGCGCGAAGGTGGTGGCGGTCAACAACTACGAAGAGCCGGGTATGGCCCGCTACTGGATCCCCTCCATCCCCGAGAGCGCCCTCTTCGGCACAAAAATCGCCGATCGCTTTTTCCTCGTCAATGTGGGCTCGGACATCGCCTTTATCAATGGCACGTTGAAGTACATCATCGAAAACGACTGGATTGATCGCGATTTCGTAGAAAACCACAGTGCCGATTTCGAATCCTTGAAAGAAGGCCTTGCGGCGCAATCCTTCGAGATGCTCGAAGCGTCCTGCGGCGCGACCCGGGCCGACATGCTCGAATTCGCGAAGATGATTCACGAAGCGAAGCGCGCCGTCTTTGTGTGGAGCATGGGCATCACCCAGCACGTCCAGGGCGTGAACAACGTCCGCTCCATCATCAACCTCGCGCTGACCAAGGGCTTCGTGGGCCGCGAAGGTTGCGGGCTCATGCCCATCCGCGGCCACTCCGGCGTGCAGGGCGGCGCGGAGATGGGTGCCTACGCCACGGCCTTTCCCGGCGGCCTGCCGGTCAACGCGGAGAACGCCGCGGCCCTCGCCGCCCAATGGGGCTTCCCCGTGCCTGATGCGCCGGGTATGGGCGCGACCCAGATGATCGAAGCGGCGGACCGGGGCGATCTGGATGTGCTCTTTTCTGTCGGCGGCAATTTCCTGGAGGTGCTGCCCGACCCGCCTTTCGTGGAACAGGCCCTGGCGAAGGTCCCCCTGCGTGTCCACATGGACATCGTCCTTTCGCCCCAAATGTTCGTCAACGCGGGCGAGCACACCCTCCTCCTTCCCGCCACCACGCGCTATGAAATGCCCGGCGGCGTCACCGAGACCAGCACGGAGCGGCGTATCATCTTCAGCCCCGAGATTCCCGGTCGCCGCATCGGCGAAGCGCGCCCCGAGTGGCAGGTCTTCCTCGATCTCGCCCGGCGCGTCAAACCCGAACTCGCCGAGAATCTTCAATTCCTCAACACGGCGGCCATCCGCGACGAGATCGCGCGGGTCGTGCCCTTCTACGAGGGCATCCAGCATCTGAAGGAGAAGGGCGACCAGTTTCAGTACGGCGGCGCCCACCTCTGCGCGGACTTGAAATTCGGCACGCCCGACGGCAAGGCCCATTTCTTCGCCATCGAGCCGGAAAACACGGCCATCCCGGAAGGCCAGTTTTCCCTGACCACACGGCGCGGCAAACAATTCAATAGCATGGTCCACGCGGTCACCGATCGCATCACGGGCGCGGAGCGCGAAGCCATCCTGATGCATCCCGACGATGCGAAGGCCCTCGGCGTGAAAAACGGCGACCCGTTGCGCCTGAGCAATGATTTCGGCAGTATGGACGGGCACGTGTATCTCGCGCCCGTGCTGCCGCGCAATTTGCAGGTACACTGGCCCGAGGGCAACACCCTCCTCGATCGCACCCGCACCGCCCGCGACGCGGGCGTGCCGGATTACAACGCGCACGTGACGGTGACGCTGTTGAAAGAGAACCAGCCGTCGTGAATGTACGTATTGAAGACAATGCTGTGCGCTTCCGCATCAGCCCCCAGGAACTCGCGCGGCTGAACGACGAGGGCCGTCTGGAATCGGCCGTCCAATTGTACACCGAAGACGGCGCCGCCCTTGAGGGCGAATTCATCTATGCGCTGGCCGTCGAGCGGGAGTTCGGTGCGACGCGTTGCCACATCGAACCGAGTTTTATTCTGTTCATCCTCCACCCCGGCGATCTCGCGCTGTTAAATGCCCAGCCCGAAGTAGGCTTCGTACACATACGCGATTCCACTGGTCCCAATGGCGAACGGCACCACTTCAAGGCCTGGGTGGAAGTAGACCGGCACAAGAGCAACCACGATCGGCCAAGAACCAGAAGTTCGCTCTACCGCGAATAGCGTTTCGCGTCGCATGAGTGGTCTCCAACTGGACCGAGGTTATCCAACGAATCAATGACGCTCCCCCAAGCCAACAACACCCCCCGCGACACCCTCGGCCGCCCGATGCACGATCTGCGCATTTCGGTGACGGATCGCTGCAATCTCCGCTGCACCTATTGCATGCCCGAGGAACACTTCGGCGAGAAGTATGAGTTCCTCCAGCGGAGCGATCTACTGTCTTTCGAAGAGATCGCACTGGTGGCGCGGGCGGCGGCGGCGCTGGGCGTGAAAAAGCTGCGCCTCACCGGCGGCGAACCCTTGCTGCGTCGTGATCTCCCGGTGCTCGTTGGAATGCTCCGCGAAATTCCGGGCATCGAAGACATCGCCCTTACCACCAACGGCCTCCTGTTGCCCCAACTGGCCCAGCCCCTCAAGGAAGCCGGTGTTGATCGCATCACGGTGAGTCTGGACAGCCTCGACGACGCCACGCTCGCGCGGATCAGCGGGCGACCCATCACGTCGGCGCAGGTGCTTGAGGGCATCGCAGCCGCGAATGACGCGGGCTTCGCCAGGCTAAAAGTCAACGCGGTCATCCAGCGCGGCGTGAACGACGATCAGGTCCTGCCCCTCGCCGAGCACTTTCGCGGCACGGGCGTCATCCTTCGCTTCATCGAATTTATGGACGTGGGCACACTCAACAACTGGAATCTGGCCGCCGTGGTGCCCGCCGCCAAAATGCGCAATGCCATCGCCGCGCGCTATCCCCTGGAGGCCGCATCCCCAAACTACGCGGGGGAAGTGGCCGCGCGTTACCGCTACGTGGACGGTCAGGGTGAGATCGGCTTCATCACCTCCGTGAGCCAGCCCTTCTGCCGCGACTGCTCGCGCCTGCGCCTCGCGCCGGATGGGGACCTTTACACGTGCCTCTTTGCCGGCCATGGCCACCCGCTGAAACCCCTCCTCCGCGCCGGGGCAAGCCTTGAAGCGATCACGGAACACCTACGCAACCTCTGGACTCAGCGCAGTGATCGCTACTCGGAAATCCGCACCGAGGCAACGGCAAGATCCGAAAAAGTAGAGATGTATCACATCGGCGGGTAGAGTCGCAGCAGTCCGACCGATGAGTCCTATTCCACGTGCTACACGAGTGACGCCGGGTGCCACCCTCAAGCAGAGGAGCGCAGCGGGGGAGCTGCTAAGAAAACACCGGACTTCAACCGACCCAAGCCCCACCCAGATCCCCTTAGGGCCCTGCGGGTGCCACCCTCAAAGGGAGGAGCGAAGCGGGGGAACTTTGTGGGTGAGGTGACTTTAACCAGACACAGTTCACTCAATAGCCGAACACAACTTCCTACAGCCTGAAGACTACAGCCCGGCGTTTTCTTTCTCGAACCCCCGCCAAAAGCGGTCACGACTTGTGGGTGCATTGACTGCAAAACGTATCAGACTTTGAAATGAACGGAAAAAACTCATCGGGAGTCATCGGCATACTTTGCAAACAGCCCTCCAGCACGTAGCCCCATCACCCACAAGCTCCCGCGGCGGGGCCGCCCCGCTTGAGGGTGGCACCCGAAGTAAGGCTTGAGGGTCCCAAGGGTTACCGCCTACAATAACCAAGTTCACCTTGCCTGGTGAATCGAAATAAGGATCCCATGTTTACCCATATCGACGAAAACAACTTGCCCGGCGTGGTGGATGTGAGCGGCAAGACCGCCACACTCCGCACGGCCACGGCCCGGAGCATCATCACCGTGCCCGACGCGGTCATGGCGGCGCTGGTGGATGGCGAGATCCAGACGAAAAAGGGCCCCGTGTTCCAGACGGCCATCATCGCGGGTACCATGGCGGCCAAGCAGACCAGTAACCTGATTCCCCTGTGCCACCCCCTACCGCTGGAAGGCTGCAAGATTTCGATAGTGGCCCAGCCGCCCAACGACATCGTCATCGAGTGCAGCGTGAAGGTCCACCACAAGACCGGCGTGGAGATGGAAGCCCTCACGGGCGCAAGCATCGCGGCCCTCACCATCTACGACATGTGCAAAGCCTTTTCCCACGACATGGTGATCAAGGAAACACGCCTGATCGAGAAACACGGCGGCAAACGCGACGTGGAGCGAAAGCCAGCAACACCGAGCTGAAGTGTCGCACCTCACGGTGCGAAATCACAGCCGAGACGGCTGTGCCACATCCTTTGAAAATTTCATAAGACCCATAAGACCCATAGGCACCATGAACCACCTCCCAAAACCCCTCACCATCACCTACTACGCCATCCTGCGTGAACAGCGCGGTCTTTCCGAGGAGTCCCTCGAAAGCGACGCCGCAACGCCGGGCGAACTCTACGAGGTCCTCCGCGCGGCGCACGGCTTCTCCCTTGACGCACACCAGCTCAAGGTGGTCATCAACGACGCCTTCCAGCCCTGGGACACGCCACTCAGTCCGGGCGATCAGGTGGTCTTCATCCCGCCTGTGGCCGGGGGTTGATCATGTTTTCGATCTCGTCGGAGCCCCTCGATCCCCAGGCCCTGCGCGCATCGGTGCGCAATGTAGAAGCCGGTGGCTTCGCGTCCTTCGAAGGCTGGATTCGCAATCACAACGAAGGCAAGGCCGTCACCGCGCTGGAATACGAGGCCTACGAAACGGTCTGCATCACCGACGGCAATGCCATCATCGCCGAGGCCGTGAAACGCTTCGGCATCTTGGAAGCTCGCTGTGTTCACCGCGTGGGTGCGCTCGATCTCGAAGACATGGCCGTGTGGGTCGGCGTAAGTGCCGCCCATCGGGGTGAAGCCTTCGACGCCTGCCGCTACATCATCGACGCGGTAAAGCACTGCCTCCCCATCTGGAAAAAGGAATTCTACGCGAACGGGGACTCCGGCTGGGTCAACTGCGAGCGATGCGCCCATTCGGCACCGCACGCCATCACGGAGTCGGCCTATTACGCGCGCCAGACCAACCTGAAGGAAGTGGGCGAGGCGGGCCAGGAGAAACTGCGCCGGGCCCGCGTGCTCATCGTAGGTGCGGGTGGACTCGGCTCGCCCGCCGCCCTCTACCTGGCCGCCGCAGGCGTGGGCCACCTGGGTATCTGCGAACGCGACACCGTGGATGCCACGAACCTCCATCGCCAGATTCTATTTCGGGCGGCCGACGTGGGCAAGTCCAAGGCGCTGCGGGCCCACGACGAACTTGTCGCCCTGAACCCTTTCATCTCGGTCGAGATCCACGAAGAACGCCTCGGCCCCCACAACGTCGATCGCATCATTGCCGGTTATGACGTGCTCGTCGACGGCACGGACAATTTCGAGGCCAAGTTCCTCCTGAACGACGCCGCCGTACGCCACGGAAAAACGCTGGTGCAGGCGAGCATCTACCAATACGAGGGCCAGCTTTTCGTATACCATCCCGAAGCGGGTGGCCCCTGCCTGCGCTGCCTCTGGCCCGAAGTGCCCGAACCCGGCTGCGTTGGAAATTGCGCGGAGGTCGGCGTGCTCGGCGCGGTTCCCGGTGTGCTGGGTTCGCTCCAGGCCATGGAAGTGTTGAAGCAGATCCTGGATTTGCCGGGCAAGCTGCGAGGCGATACGGTATTTTTCGATCTTCTCTCGCTCCGCTCCCGTCGGGTACATGGAACGCAAGACCCCGGCTGTCTTGTCTGCGGGAGCAACGCCTCTTCGGAGCCCGCCTCCGTAGGCACCCCGCTGGAAATCGAAGTGGGCGACTTGGACCGGCTGGCGGAGCCCTACACCCTTATCGATATCCGGGAGGCCTCCGAAAAGTCTGCCCCCCTTCCCCGTGCGGACCACGCCCTTCCCGCGAGCGAGTTCCCGCCGGATGGCGCTCATCTCGATTGGCCCGAGCCGTGGATTCTATGCTGTACCCGAGGCATGCGGAGCCGCTACCTGGCCATGGCCCTGCGCCGGGCGGGTCACCCTCAGGTCTATTCCCTCGCAGGCGGCGCGGACGCCCTGATCCGCAAAAAAGAATGCGGCCATGACCACTGAGGTTGACGTGGACGCTTTGATCCTCGCGGGCGGCGAGAGTCGGCGCATGGGATCAGACAAAAGCCTCCTGCCCTACCACGGGCAAACCCTCATCGAGCATGTCGCAGCCCAATTGGCGCCCGTGGCCAAGGTTGTCCGTATTAGTACCGGCGGGCAGGCGCCCCACGCAACACTGGGCCTGCCCCTCGTCCCGGATCTCCGACCCGATTGTGGCCCTCTCATGGGCATCGCCTCGGGACTCCGCGCCACCTCCCGCGACTGGACCCTGGTCGTCGCAACGGACATACCCGCCCTGCCTATACACTTGCTTGCTGTGCTGTGGGAATACACCGGCAGCGCGCGGTGTATTGTTCCTCAAACATCGGAGGGTCGATTGCAGCCTCTTTTTGCCCTGTATCGTCGGGATCTGGCTGACGAAATTCTGGCGTTCCTTGATCGGGGAGAACGTCGCGTGCTTGATTTTATCGGGTCCTGCGGCGCCACAATCCTGGCTACGCCAGACGTAAATATTGCGAATTTGAATGATCGAAGCGCCTACGAAGCCGCCCTGGGAGCCGCCCCAAAACCGGGATTCGAAACGCCATAATTTCGCTAGCCATTTCGGGTACCTTTGGCTATAATGTTTTCCTAGATCAGTTGCCCCGCCATCCAAGGTGAGAAGGTGATGGCGCGGTACCGGGAAGTGTCCGGGTCGCTTACCGATTTCTAACCCATTCTTCCGTTTCATACGGTACAATGGCGTAGCGATAGGTTAGTGGACAGGTGACCGCCGCGAGAGACGCGGCGTAATTGAAGGCAATGCGGTTTGACTGGCCGGGAATAACGTGGCCTGCTGGACAAACCTTGGGTCCGGTACTGGTGCTGCCAGTTTCGGGCGTGGAACTGCCGGGTGATTTGTGCGGTTGATCACCAGGTGGTGGAATTCAGGAAACGCACAGGATCGACGAGACCAGACGGAATGAATATCTACGCAGGGAATTTATCGTACTCGGTAACGGATGAGGACTTGAAGGAGATCTTCGGGGCATTTGGCGAGGTATCCCGCGCCAATGTCATCAGCGATCGCGAGACCGGTCGCTCCAAGGGCTTCGGTTTTGTGGAAATGTCCGTGGACGCAGAAGCGAAGCAAGCCATCGATTCGCTGAACGGCAAGGACGTGAAAGGGCGCGCCATCAACGTGAATGAAGCTCGCCCCCGTCCCGAGCGCCCGCAGCGGGCACCGCGTCGCTACTAACACCGTAGCATCAGCGCCACAGCAGGATTAAACCTACGGCATCCCGTCGCTTCAAAAAAAGGGGCGGGATGCCGCAGGGGTCTTTTTTGTTTCCGTGGAATTTCGCCCCCACCACGCCGGGGGCGAAATTCCGCGAACGTCTGCCCTGTCCCGAGGTTCCCATGATACGCTACGAAGACGCCGCCGCCCGCGTGGGCCAGGCGGCCTGGTTACTTCCGCCCGAGCGCGTTGCCGTGGCAGCCTCCTTGAATCGGGTCCTTGTGGAATCCGTTCACGCCGACATCGACATGCCCCCCTTCAACAAATCTTCCATGGATGGCTATGCCTGCCGCGCGGCCGACGCTTTCCATCCCTTGCGAGTGATCGAGCATGTACCCGCGGGCCGCGTGCCCCGCTACCCCATCGCGCCGGGCACCTGCACCAAGGTCATGACCGGCGCGCCAGTCCCCGAGGGTGCCGACTGCGTCCTCATCGTGGAGGAGGTCGAGGAACTGGGCGACGATATCGTCCGCTTCACCGGCAGCCAGCCGCGCAGCAATACCGTACCGAGGGGCGACGACGTTCACGCAGGGGATCGCGTGCTCGAAGCAGGCACGCTCCTTCGACCACAGCACCTGCCCGTCCTGGCCTCCGTGGGCTGCACCGAGCCCCTCGTCCGGCAGCGGCCCAGGGTTGCCGTCATCGCCACCGGCGACGAACTCGTCCCGACCGCGGACACACCCGGCCCTGGGCAAATTCGCAACAGCAACAGCGCACAGCTCACGGCCCTGGCCCATGAGGCCGGCGCACGCGCGAATGATCTCGGGATTGTGAGAGACAACGAGGCCGACCTCCGCCGCGCCTGGGAAGGTGCCTTGGCCGATCACGATGTGGTCCTCAGCACCGGGGGCGTCTCCATGGGCGACTACGACCTCGTGCCGGACATCCTCAAGCATCATGGCTTCGAAGTACACTTCGACCGCGTAGCCATCCAGCCGGGGAAGCCGGTGCTGTTCGCCACCCGTGGCGACAAAGCCTGCTTCGGCCTCTCCGGCAACCCGGTGTCCAGCTTTCTCCAGTTCATGCTTTTCGTCGAGCCCTTTCTGCGCAATCTCCAGGGCACGACAAGCCAGGCGCGCATCGTGCCGCTGATACTGGGGGAAACCTTTACCCGTCGCAATCCTGGCCGGATGGGGTGGGTGCCCGTGCGCATCGACGAAGCGGGCCAGGTGCGCGCCATCGAGTTTCACGGCTCCGCCCACATCAACGCCTTTACCGCCGCCGGTGGCCTCATCGCATTTCCCTTGAACGTGGGCGCGCTGGAAGAGGGTGATGTGGTCCCCGTGCGCTTGTTGTGATGGATAGTCACCATTACAATATTGCAGAGACTTCAGGGACGGCAGAGACAGCAGGTTCCGGTTATCTGCTGTCCCTGCTGTCCCTGCCGTCCCTGCAATGAATTTCGTATACTCGGAACATTAAAGATTCTTTCGACAAGAAAGTCCCCATGACCCAAAGTACCTCCCCAGCCACGAGCGCCCTCACGACCATCGGCCTGAGCATCTCCGAAGCCAAAGGCCAGCCCCACACGCCCGCCGCCCAACTCCGCGTCACGCGCAACGGCATCGAAGGCGATCGGCACGCAGGCCCCGGCTTGCGCCAAATCAGCCTCATGCATCTGGATGTGGTCGCTACCCGATTCCCGGACGCGCCATCGGATCAACGGGCGGGCCTCGGCCAGGAGAACATTCTCATCGACGGCGAGGGCCTCGGCGAAGTGCGATTGCTCGACACCCTCGAATTCGGTGACGCACTCCTCGAAATAACGCAAATCGGCAAGCGGGTCAATGAATCGGGACGAGAACTCTGCGGTTCGGAGAGCAAATGCCTCCTGGGCGATTTCGGAGTCTTCGCGCGCGTAGTCCACGGCGGAACAATTGAGCCCGACCACACCATCCTGCACCAGCGGCGCGTACTCCGCGCCCACATCATCACCGTGAGTGATCGGGCGAGCCGCGGGGAGTACGAGGACAAGAGCGGACCCGCCGCAACGTCACTGGTGGAGCGCTGGTGTCGGGATCACCACTGGACCCCGTGGATTGAAACGCAGATCATCCCGGACGAAGCGTCGGCCATCGAGACGTGTCTCGCCAATGCCCGCCAGAGCCAAGTCGACCTGGTCATCACCACCGGGGGTACCGGCGTCGGCCCCCGGGACATAACCCCCGATGTGGTGGCGAAACACGCGGATAAGCTCATTCCCGGTATCATGGACTACATCCGAGTGAAGCATGGCGAGCGCATGCCCCTCGCCCTCACGAGCCGGAGCATCGCCGCGGTGATGGGCTCCAGCCTGGTCTACACCCTCCCGGGAAGTACGAAAGCTATACCGGAGTATCTGGAAGAAATATTCAAGACCATGGAGCATATGCTCCTCCTCCTTAAAGGTGTCGCATCCCACTGAAGGACACCCACCCTGTAGAGGCCCGAGCAATATGGAATTCAAAATCGCTTTAGTCGCTTTAGTCGCCCTGCTCCAGATCACCGCAGCAACGGCTTCGGAGCCCGTGGCGCTGCCGCCTGCGCCCACGCCCCAGTCGCAGGAGTCCCTCCGGCCCATGCTGACCATGGACTGGAGCGCTGGCCCCCCCATGCCCCAGGGCATGCAGGATAATCACGTCAACCTCATGGGCAACTGGATCGTAAGTGTGCTCGGATTCTGCAGCGGCGCCGACGACGACTGGAAGCCGGGAAAATATCCCCGGGGTTTCCTGAACAAGGCGTGGGCGCTCAATCTCGAAGACGAAGCCGCAGGCTGGATCGATCTCCCGCCCTTCCCCGGTGCGCCGCGCCAGGCGGGCAACGGTGCGAGTGTCGACGGCGCCCTCTATCTCTGGGGCGGCTTCAGTTATGATGCGCCCTACACGTATGCGGATGGATTCAAGTTGACGCACACCGGGAATACCTGGAATTGGGAACCTCTGCCACCCCTGCCCTCCCCCACCTGCTGGACCGGCATGTCCGTCGTCGGCAAGAAGATTTACGCCCTCGGCGGCGCGGACTATGACGCCCAGGCCTTCTACTGCCTGCAGGATAGATCAGGCTCAATAAAGGGACTCGGGCAGCGCCTGATCATGTTCGACACCGAACATCCCGAGTCTGGGTGGACCCAAGAGTCGAGACTGCCCGGCACGGCGCGCTGCCTGACGGGGACACCCGTCGTGGATGGAAAAATCTACGTGATCGGCGGCATTTCCATGCTCGCCACCGGCGCCTACGCCAACGTCGTGGACAACTGGCGCTACGACCCCGCTTCCGACCTGTGGGAGCGCCTGCGCGATCACCCAGTCTCTGCGTCGGGCTCAAGCTCAAGCACCACCGTCTTCGCCAATCGCTATGTGCTGCTCCCGGCGAGCTATCAATACGGGGTTGTCGCGAACCCGGATGGCAGCGAAAGGCCCGCCTATGGCACGCCCCAGAAAATTACCCGAACCTGGGAAAACCACCCGAGTTTTGCCACCACCCACTACTACAATCACCACTATGTCTATGACATCAAGACGGATAGCTTCGGCACGGCCACGTCACTCCCCTTCGACGATGTGGCAAGTATCACCGTCGTACGCGGTGACACGGCCTATCTGTTTCCTGGAGAAACCGCCGGCTTCTATTGGGAGGGCGAATACTTCGGCCACCGCCCGGAGTTCACCGTGGACCAGGGCAATTCCAAAACCGTGTTACGAACTGGGGAATACTTCGGCCACCACCCCGAGTTTGTGCTGAAGGGTAAGATCAGCGAAGCGCCTGTCGAATGATTCCCTACTCTATCTTCGCCCAATGAATCCCCGTGTTGTTGGTCTCCGGTCCGGCGTAGTAGACGAGCACCGCACCACCGCCGGGCAAGGGCGCGACATTGGGCAGGCCCACCGAAAAAGCATACATCTCAGCCCACGCGTCCTGCATGGTCTTTTTCTCTTCCGTCTGCGATGCACCCGCAGAGTCGTAGACCACGATCACATCGTCGTCCGGCCAGGTCTCTCCCCCGTCTTCACTGCGGCGCACGGTGATTTTCGGCGCGCCGCTCCGGTCCACCACAGGCATCGCCAGTTCACCATCCTCCAGCGCAAAGATCGGCCCAGGCTGCCCCGCAACGCCGCTGTCCTTCAGCGGACTCCAGCCCAGGCCCTCGTCGCGGGAATGGCAGGTATGAATATTCAGGTACGTTGCATGGACCCGGTCGAAGGTCCAGAACGCGTCGAAAAGCAGGTCATCGGCCAGAACGGAGGTCCGCTGGTCCCAGTAGAAAATCCGATTGGCCGGATCGCGCGTCACCACACTGTGGCGCGGCCAGGTCTTGCCCTCATCTTCTGAAAAGAGCATCACCGAGGCGTGGTGCCAGGGTGCCGCTTCAAGATAGGGCTTGTTGAGTTCGATCTGGCAGGCCAGGAGCCCGTCGTGAAATCGAAGAATCGGACCGGTCAACGGCGTGGGCACGTTGAAGGGGGAGGTATCCATCAGCCGCGGTTCGGACCACGTCGCACCATCGTCCTCGGACTCGGCCAAGAAAATCTTCGTATCCAGCAGGCCCTCGGTCTCATCGTTGAAATAGGGTGCTTCCGGGTCGGAAAAGTCCACCCAGTTTATCGCCGCCAGCAGTCTGCCCCCCTTAAGCCGCGTCAGACCGGCAAATCGAAAAAGTCCGGCCTTGCCGTCCACCTCAGGCGGTGAAAAAGGCGCGAAGGGTTCGCACCACGTGGCCCCACAGTCGTCGGACCAGGTCAGGTAGACCTGCTGACCGGCATTCGAAACCTTCGCCGGCGCCCCCCGGAAGGCGCAGAGCCAGCGTCCGGAGAGGGTAACGCAGGCGAGGGGAAAGGTGGCACTGGAATTGGGGCGTCCGGGCCCCGCAACAAAGATGGTTCCACAGCTCTCGACAATCATAGGGGCGATCCTCCTTGGTACGGGTAGCGCGTATTCAATGGATCCCGGGAATCCGAAATCCATTCTGGGCTTGTAAAACCCGGGGCCGGTGCTGGCTCGACCGGGTTCATTGTGCTACGCTATGGCGCGCTAAGCGCGCCAACCCATTAGAAAGGGAACCATGGGTCATTTGCAAGCCTTGGATATGTTCGTCATCGTAGCCTATTGCAGCCTCATGTTGTTTGTAGGCTGGTGGTCCTCTCGGAGGCAGACTTCGACGGAAGAGTACTTTGTCGGAAGCCGCGGCATGAGTCCCTTCGTTGCGGGCATTTCCATCATCGCCACGGTCGTGAGCTCCATTTCTTATCTGGCCGGTCCCGGCGAAATGGTGAAGAACGGTCCCGGCTGGATGTGGCAGATGCTCCACGCCCCCATTTCCTTTCTCGTCGTGGGCTATCTCGTCATCCCCCACATCATGAAGCACAAAGTGACCTCGGCCTACGAGCTGCTGGACGAGCGCCTCGGATCGGGCGTGCGTCAGGCCACTTCCGGCATGTTCGTCCTCTCCCGGATATTCTGGATGGGCCTCGTGATTTACACCTGCAGCCTCGCCGTCTCCACCGTCACCGGCCTGCCGCTGCGGGCCGTGCTGATCGGGGTCGGGGTCATCGGGACGGCCTACACCATTGTGGGCGGCATCCGCGCTGTAATGATCACCGACGTGATCCAGTTCGGCATCCTCATCGGCGGTGCCATACTCACGGTGCTCTACATATCGTATCGATGCGGTGGCCTCATCGCCTGGTGGCCGGACTGGTCCTCCCCGGCACTGCGGGATCTCAACTGGCCCGTGCCCGAATTTTTCACCCTCGATCCAAACGTGCGCCTTTCCGTGGTGAGCGTCGTCATCTACGGCTGTTCCTACTGGATCATGACGGCCACGGGCGACCAAGTGGTGATCCAGCGCTTTCTGAGCACCAAAGACGCCCGGGATGCCCGGCGGAGTTTCGGGCTTTCCATCGTGGGCGATGCGCTGACGAGCGGCGTCCTTTTCCTGACGGGCATGGCGCTGGTCGGTTTCTATCTCCGCTTCCCCGAGAACCTGCCCCAGCCCGCGCTCGGACTCACCGGACAGGCCGATCAATTGTTCCCCCACTTCATCGGCGCGGTCCTGCCTGCGGGACTTACGGGGCTGGTAGTCTCGGCCCTCTTCGCCGCCGCCATGTCCAGCCTGGACAGCGGCATCAACTCCATCAGCACCGTGCTGGTCAAGGATTTCAAGGCGGTGTTCGCACGCGATTGCGAAACGGACGATCAGCAACTTCAGCGCGCCAAGTGGATCGGCGTGGCGGTGGGCGTGATCGCCATCGCCATGAGCTTTGCCGTGACCTACATGCCGGGGCAGAACCTGCTGGAAGTTACCGTGCGCTTCAGCTCGCTCCTGGCCGCCCCGCTCTTCGTCGCCTTTGCGCTCGCCTTCTTTGCGAAGCGCGCGACGCCCGTGGGCGCCTGGGTCGGCATCGCCACCGGGGCCACCCTCGGCTTCGTTTTGACCTTTTGGAAAGACATCGTTCACCTGCTTACCGGCGCGGAGAGCAACATGTCCATCACCTTCATCATGCCGCTGTCGGCCCTTGGCGCCTACACCGCCGGCGTCGTGGTCAGCCGCTTCACCAAAGTGCGCGGGGAATAGGCGCGGAACAGCCCCTACGACTTCGCCGGTAGAAAGGCGTCCGCGTGGATATCATTCATACTCGCGCCCGCCATAAAGGTCTTCCGCTGGACCTGCTTGACCAGCTCCGGGTTCCCGCAGAGATAGACTTTCCAGCCTTTCAGGTCGGGAAAGGTTGCCAGCGCGATGGCATCCACGGGGCCGCACTCCATCCAGGGCTCGCCCGCTTCATCGCGAACACACACGTGATACGTAAAATTTGGCCAGCGCGCTTCAAGGTCCTGGAGTTCGGAAACCAGATAGAGGTCGCGCGCGGTCAACGCCCCGTGAAAAAGGTGAATGGGCCCCGTATGGCCCTGGTGCAGTGCATCGCGGAGAATGGCATAGAGCGGCGCTAACCCTGTCCCGGTACCCAGCAGCAGCATGGGCTGCTCGGGATTTTCGGCGGTGTAAAAGCAGTTCCCCAGAGGGCCGGCAATTTCCAACGTGCTGCCCGGACCGGCCTCGTTGTGCAACCAGCCACTCATCTGACCGCCGGGCACCAGCGCCACATGAAACTCCAGCAAATCGTCGAGCGCGGGCACGCTCGCAAGGGAAAAGCTGCGCACCAGCCCGTCGGACCGAACAAAATTAACGAACTGGCCGGGAAAGTAGTTGAACGTATCGCTGGCCCGAAGCGTCACCCGCAGCACGCGCTCGTTCAGCGGGGCGAGCGTGACCAACGTGGCCGCAGTGCGATCGAGCGCACCATCCACCTGGTTGACCACCATATCTTCCTCGGGATGGCAGCAGCACGAGAGAAAATAACCCTGTGCGCGCCGGGCTTCGCTTACACCCTTCTGCGCGGCGGCAGGCACCGGCCCACCGGAACTCCGCAACATGCAACTGTGGCACACACCGCTGCGGCAGGAATTCGGAATCGCATGCCCGTGACGCTCGAGGCACGCCAGCACCGATTCGCCATCCTGAATCGAATGGGGGACGCCGGAAAAGAGAATAGTAGGCATAGGAACGCCCTCGACGGGTTTGTCGTTTGATTTCGCAGGCAAAAAAACGGGCGAACATCACAGCTTGATGCTCGGGCGCCGGAAGCACCGGCGCTCGAGCCTGTCACGTCGCCAAGGTTGGCCAATCTTTCCGATACGGTTGCTCAGGCACTTCGGCCCAACACATCTTCCCGGGTCGATTCGGCAATCGCAAGCACCTGATCGATCAGGTTCTGCGCAACCCCCATTTCCTGGAGGGTCTTCGCAAGATTCTCGGCAACGGCGTCGAAATGGCCGTCGTTCAGGCCCTGTTGCACAAGATGGGCGTGGCCCCGCTTCATGTCCGCGCCGGTATAGTTGTGGGGACCGCCAAACGCCATCGTCAGGAAAGCCTTCTGCTTTTGCGCCTGCCGCTCCATGTCCACCCCTTCAAAGAAGTGGGCGATCCGCTCATCCGACAACACGTGGCGGTAGAAAAGATCGACGGCCCCGTCCACTGCGGCAGAGCCGCCAAGCTGTTCAAAAAGTGTGCTCATGAATTTTCTCCGTAGTCACTGCACTGGCCTGAGGGCACCATTCACGCACGGTGCGTACCGACCCAGTCGTGCGCGTTCTTGCGTGAAGCCCAACAAACATGTATTACTAATAAACCTTATACCATGCGACGCCGAATGTCAACACGGGCCCGATCCGTGGTATACTTCATCGTAGTATCTTGGAGTTCTCCCCATGCAGTTGACCCAATACACCGACTTCGCGCTCCGTACCCTCCTCTATCTCGCCCTGACCAGTGAAAACGTGACCATTACCGAGATAGCTGAGCGCTACAATATTTCACGCAACCATCTTGTGAAGGTAGTACACAACCTCGGCAAGCTCGGCTATATCACTACGGTGCGAGGGCGGCAGGGCGGGCTGCGACTGGCACGCGCCCCCGAGAGCATCAATCTCGGCGAGGTCGTGCGGCGAACAGAGCCCAATTTCAACTTGGTGGAATGCTTTGACCGCGTGAATGACCGGTGCATCCTCACGCCGGGTTGCCAGTTGAAAGGCGTGCTTGGAAAGGCCTTTAAGGCGTTCATGGGGGTGCTGGATGAATACACGCTGGCGGATCTAATGAGCAACCGCCGGGAACTCGAGCGCCTGTTAGGCGGTTCGGCGAAACCCAGGGTCTGAACCCGCCGCCCATGCTCCTCAGCGCGCGATGGCCCGCGCGAAGTATTCGATCGTGGGTTTCAGGCCCTCTTCCAGCTTGATCGATGGGCTCCAGCCCAGCTTTTCCCGCGCGAGACTGATATCCGGCTTTCTCCGGGCGGGATCGTTCTCGGGAAGGGGATTGAACACGATCTCGGACGACGAGCCCGTAAGACGGATCACCGCCTCGGCCAGCTCGCGGATCGTGAATTCGTCGGGGTTGCCGAGATTGACCGGACCGTGGAAGCCCTCCGTATCCATCATCGCCATCATGCCCCGGATCAGATCTTCAAAGTAGCAGAACGACCGTGTCTGCTCGCCGTCCCCGTAGAGCGTTATCGGTTCTCCCCGCAGGGCCTGCACCACGAAATTGCTCACGACCCGCCCGTCGTTCACCTGCATCCGGGGACCGTAGGTATTAAAGATTCGGATGACACGAATATCCACCTTGTTCTGGTGGTGATAGTCGAAGAAGAGGGTCTCTGCCACGCGCTTTCCCTCGTCGTAGCAACTCCGAGGTCCGATGGGGTTCACATTACCCCAGTAGGACTCGACCTGCGGGTGGACGGCGGGATCGCCGTAGACCTCGGACGTCGAAGCCTGGAGAATTCGAGCACGCACGCGCTTCGCCAAGCCCAGCATATTCAGCGCGCCCATCACGCTCGTCTTAATCGTCTTCACGGGATTGTGCTGGTAGTGAACGGGAGAAGCGGGGCAGGCCAGATTAAAAATTCGGTCGGCCTCAATAAGAATCGGCTCCGTGACGTCGTGCCGGATGAGTTCAAAGCGGGGATGGCCCAGCAGGTGGGCGATATTCTCGCGCCGACCCGTGAAGAAATTGTCGAGGCAAATGACTTCTTCGCCCCGATTCAACAGCGCTTCGCACAAATGGGAGCCAAGGAAGCCCGCGCCGCCGGTTACCAGATTGTTATGGGACATGAAAGACCACGCCTACCCGGCGGAACTCCGCCTTTGCCGATGCCAAATATCGCCCGAACTCTACCACACTGCGCCCCCTTCCAACCTAGTCTGGATCTTCCAGCAGGATCTCGTCCTCATCCTGGTGCGACTTCGGAGCTGCTTGCGGCGGATCGTAGTCATCCGGTGTGGAATAATCCGTTGCCGCCTCCTCGGGCACTTCCGCAGGCTTTGGAGCCTGAAGCACGGGAAGATAGGGTAGAATCCTCGGGGTCTCGGACAGGTCGTTGAGGCAGAGTGTGGCTCCCATGGCCAGCGCCTGATCGCGGAGTCCCGTGCCCCCGCCATACATAAAGAGGGGCATCTCACCCATGCCCGGGGACTGGCGGATGAGGGGAAGTACTTCAATGGCGGAAAGCTCGCGCTGCTCGAAACTGATCAGAATCCCCACCGCCTCACACGAGTGGAGGCGGTACCCCAGATCGAGAATTCCGGCGGCCTCGATTGCCTCGAAAGGGCT
The DNA here is from genome assembly GCA_942492815.1 of Candidatus Hydrogenedentales bacterium. GTDB lineage: Bacteria > Hydrogenedentota > Hydrogenedentia > Hydrogenedentales > JAEUWI01 > JAEUWI01. The sequence goes on from OW818658.1 coordinate 4,369,681, forward strand.
GCTCGCGAGGGACTGCTGAACCATCTCCACGTCGAGTTCGTTCCTGGACAGCACCAGAATCTGGGGGTGGGGCGCGGACTCGCCACGTTCGGTCGCTATTTTCCGCGCCACGAAAAGCTGGATACCGTGGTCCTTATCGTCGACCGCCTGAAATTGGCACCCGTACTTGATGCCCTGTCCCGGCACGGGGCGGCGGTTGCGTACGATGACGGGCCGGTGGCTGACCTGCCCCCCGTCGGGCATTCGGAATGTCAGGCGCAATACCGCCCCAACGGAAACCTCCTCGTTCATCAATACGCTGCACCCGCCGCCGCTGAGGTCATCGATCGTGGCGTTGCAACCGGTTCCATTCTCCAGTTCGATGGCGCAGGGCGTCTGTATGGCCACGCGTTCGTGCTTGCGCACCTGGACGCGGGCCACTTCCCTGGGCCAATACAACTGGATGATCGGAAATCCCGCGTTCATGCCCTGTTCCGCAAACACCGCACTGAAGCCCCACACTTCGCCTTCGTGCATGAATCGGATGACACATTCCTTCCCCTGGCGGACCACCGGGACCGGCTGCCCGGGCGTCACCCCCAGTAGGAGATAGTGACCGAGCTCCCATCCACGCAATCGCGCAGGAAATCGCTTGGAGTTGGGGCTGCCCGGGCTGGCGTCAAGAAAGACCTCCATGCCGACCTTCAGGCAACGCTCAAGGGCCATGGCGCATGCGTTGTGATCGGCCCCGGTACTCGGCATGGCTGAATTCTCGTCTTGCATTGCTCCCACCTTTTCGCGCACCAGCGCCGCTGGATGCCGCGGTCTTAGATCCAGAATGACGGACTCTCACCCTCAGTAGTCTCCCCAGGAATCCCGCCTTCAAGTATTCCACTTCGAAAACGTGCCCCCCTCCCGCGCCAGCTTCTCCAGCAGGGGTGCGGGCTCCCAAAGCGCGCCATGTTGCTCGTGAAAATCGGCCACGCGCGCGTAAACCTTGTCCAGGCCGATCCTGTCCGCATAGCACATCGGACCGCCCCGGAAGGCGGGGAAGCCATAGCCGTATACGTAGATAATATCAATATCCGAGGCGCGCAACGCAATCCCTTCTTCGAGAATGCGGGCGCCCTCGTTAATCAGCGCGTAGATGCAGCGTTCCACGATTTCCTCGGCCGAAATGCTCCGCCGTGTAATGCAGTGGCGCTCCGCCTCGGCCACGCACAAAGCCTCGACTTCGGGATCGGGCGTTGCCGCCCGGGTCGCCGGATCATAGCGGTAGAAGCCCTGTCCCGTCTTCTGGCCATAGTGGCCCGACTCGCAGATCTTGTCCGCAATGTCGCAATAACGCTGGTCCGCAGGGCGCGTGGCGGCCTGCCGCTTGCGGATTCGCCAGCCCACATCCAGCCCCGCCAAGTCGCTCATCGCGTGGGGGCCCATCGCCATGCCGAAGTCATAGATCGCTCGGTCCACCTCGTTCGGCGTGGCGCCCTCCTCCAGAAGAAACAGCGCCTCCCGGATGTAGGGATCGACCATGCGGTTTCCGACAAAGCCGTCGCAAACGCCCACCAGAACGCCCACCTTGCGGATCGCCTTGCTCAGTGCAAAGGCCGTAGCAATTACCTCCTTCGATGTCTCCTTGCCGCGAACGATCTCCAGCAGGCGCATGATATTGGCCGGGCTGAAGAAATGGAGTCCGATGACCTGTTGCGGGCGTGAAATGCTCGCCGCGATCTCGTCAATATCCAGCGTGGACGTGTTGGTCGCCAGTATGGCATCCGGCTTGCACACGGCATCCAGTTCCTTGAAAATCGTCTTCTTGAGCGCCATCTCCTCAAAGACCGCCTCGATGACAATATCCACCTCCGCCAGGTCCGCATAAGACAGCGTCGGACGGATGAGCGCCATCGTGGCGTCCATCTGGGCCTGGGTCATCCGCCCTTTCTTGACGCCGCTGGCGTAGTTCTTTTCGATCACCGCCAGACCCCGATCAAGCCCTTCCTGCGTGGCGTCAACCAGATAAACCGGGATGCCGGCGTTCGCAAAATTCATCGCAATGCCACCGCCCATGGTCCCGGCGCCGATGACCGCGCCCAGGCGAAGCGACCGGACCGGGGTATCCCTGGGAATATCGGGGATCTTGCCGGCGGTGCGCTCAGCGAAGAACAAGTGACGTTGCGCCCTGGACTGGTCCGAGTGGAGGCAGGCGTCAAAAATCTCCCGTTCTCTGGCCAGACCCTCATCCATAGAAGTCGTCGTGGCAATTTCCACGCAGTCGATGGCGCGCTGCGGCGCCTCAAAGCCGCGACGCTTCTTACCGAAATCCTTGCGGGCCACGTCGAATATGCCCGCGTCAAAGCCCGTCAACTTGTCTTCCAGATCGCGCACGCGCCGAAGTGAAGACGTCCCGGCCGGTAGTGCTTGGGCGAACGCCAGCGCCCCGTCCAGCAGGTCCCCGTCGACAATCTTGTCCACGAGACCCAATTCCAATGCGCGGGCCGCGCCGATGGGTATTCCAGAGGCAATCATATCAAGCGCCGCCGCGGGGCCGACCAGCCTTGGGAGCCGTTGCGTGCCGCCAGCGCCGGGTACCAGACCGAGGGAAACCTCCGGCAACCCACACTTCGCCCCGGGCACCGCCACACGGTAGTGGCATCCCAGGGCCGTCTCCAGGCCGCCGCCCAGCGCCGTGCCGTGCAGGGCCGCCACAAGGGGTTTCGTGCTCGCCTCAAAGGCGGCAATGACTTCGTCGAGCCAAGGCGCTTCTGGCGGGCTGTCAAACTCGGTGATATCCGCCCCCGCAATAAAGGTCCGACCCGCACAGATTAGAACGAGCGCCTGGACCGAGTCATCCGACAGGCCCGCACTCAGCGCATCCAATAAGCCCTGGCGAACCGCCACAGACAGGGCATTCACCGGGGGAGAATCGATGGTAATTACGCCCGTACTATCGGTCGCATGGTAGGAAACAACTGCACTCATGAAATGACGCTCCTCCGCATTGATTCCACGCTTTCCCCGCCCACTCGACGACCTCCAAAGGGAGGACACCTCCGTGCCACACGGGAGAATGATAGCTTACACAAGTCACTGAAGCATAACCAAGTAGGACTTACCGGTGCCCCGGTGAGTTTCGTTGATCAGCCCGCGCCCATCCTCAAAACCTAACGCGAGCCAAGCCCCTGCGAAGTGTTCGATCTTTATTTGATTACCCAGTATCCGCACTTGTGCCCCCGCGGAGCCCTTTGCTAGGATGGCCGGGGAAACGGGCAGTGCCAGCACGGCCAGCGCCACGGAACGCGGGCCGCGTAAACCTGAGCACACCAAGTTCCCGGGGTGACAACGCTGGCGGAGAGATGTTGCTTGCTTAAGAGGTTGATCGATTTCGTTGCATCGCCCCCTCCGGGAAACGCCCTCAAACTCACGTTGCAGGACATGGCGCTCTGCGCGCTCTGGGTGGAGACCCAATCGCGTCGGGCGGAACTGGACGCGGCAGGCCAGGCCGTTGCCAAGGTGGTCCGAGATTGGACTGCGGCCCCGGATACACCGGACCTGAACACTTCCGGCCGACGCCACCAGCTCCTGCTTCGCGACTTGATCGCACTTGTCCAATCGCACGGAGTCGAGGTTCTCATGGGTGAAGAGGTCGCCTTCCTCACCACCGTCCTGTCCATGGCTCGTAACGTTGGCGCTCATGCCGTCACCGTGCGAGCGGCCACCCTGCTGGAGCCCCATGCCGCGGCACTGGACGCACGGAGAGCCGCCAGAGAACCCACGCCCGGCCTGGCCACACTCGAACGTCGCATTCAATACGTCACGGAGCGCGACCTGCTCGCGGCGGAAACCGCCTTCATCCGCCTGCTCGCCGGGATCGAGCTTCCCTGCCGGGGCCCCGTTTTTAAGGCCTCTACAAATCTTCGTGTGCTGGGCGACGTGCCCGACGGGTGTACTGTCGTGGTGGAGAATGATGGGTGCTGTTGCGTTGACGGCTACCTCATGGGGCGCGTACTGTCCAGGCGCCTGTGCGAAATCCGACACAATATTTCCGGCGTAGCCATCGTCCTGACCGGCCACATCCGCGCCCGCGGCGTCATCAACAACGCCGTGGCCATCTCCAAAATGGGAAGCGTGACCTGCGTAAATGCGCAGGGACCTAAGCTGATCTTTGCGGGCCAGTCCATCGTGGTGGAGGATACCGCGCTCATGGGCCGCCTGATCACCCGGCAGCTCCACGTCGGCCGCGACGTCCGAGGCAGTCGCCTCGAAATTTCCGGCGAAGCCACGGCCCAGTACTTCCGCCACCTCGGCATGAGCAATGTTTCCATCGTACTCCGCCGAGAACTTTCCTGCGCGGACTTCGGCGAAGTTACCGGCGCAGAACTCAATCAGCTCCTGTCGCGCGCCTATGGTCTGCGCCGCCACGCAAGAAACTTCTCCCACCTCGCGTCTGCGGCGAGGCGTGAGGCCGACCACTCGGCGCAGTCGGTGCTCATGTTCCTCTTCGGCGGCGGCGAGGTTCAAAAACGGCTGGAAAGTCTTCTCCGCAGCCAGCGGCGGCATGCCTTCATATCCCATGTCGTGCTGAACCTCCGAAACATGCTGAACGATGCACGGGAGGAGCTGTTTCAGCCAGCAGCGACAGGGGACGAAAACGTGGCGACTGCGGTTCCGACCGCATCGGCGGTCGTGTCCGCGCTGAATGAACTGGACGATGACGACTTGAAGGCGGCCGAAGCCGAAGCCGCAACCTTGGAAAGCTCCCTGCGATCCAAGGCCTTGGACCGGCGGCAGCGCTCGCTACTCATGGAGACGGCACACCAAAAGCTCACGGCGATGATGACCCTCCAGGCCCAGATGGCCGATCAGGTGCTCCAGGAAGAGCGCGCCATGCAAAACATGGAAAAATACGAACAGATTCTGGCGGGCGGGGGCAAGCACGCCACGAAAATAGACGTGCTCAACCGCATCCTTCCCGCACTCAAGAACCAGCCTCCCGACGGCCCGATAGGAAAGCGCCTGCGCTCGAGCTTTTCGGTTCTCGCCCTGCGCAATGTGGATCGGGCCGTGCGCCGCGCGGGCGAATTCGAGGAAAAGGCAACAGAGAATCTGGGCAATTTTCGCGCAGTCTCCGAGCAACTCGGAAAGGACTATCAAATACGGATTCTGGAAAACCCGGAGGACGATGGAAACGCCGCACGCGTGACGGGCCGATTCGAGAGCGGCTCAAGGATTTACATGGATGAGTATATTGAGAACATCGCAGGTGCGTCGCCCGACGCGCTGATCATAACCCCGAACGACGACGCGATCCACACCTACCTTCGCAGCGGCGCGGGGACCCGATTCCACACCGCGGAATAGGGGTTCTTAGTCGGACTTGCAGACGCGAAGCCCCATGAAGTCGGAGGCCGTGTCCGGGCGGGCATACCAGCCCCGAAAGGCGCTCCGGCATTCGGGGGTGATGATGCACCAGCTCCCCCCCCGGGTGATCCGCTCCTCAATACCATCATCCAGCCAGGCCGCCCCACTGCTCGGCGCGCCGTTGTAGTCCTGGTGATGGTGGTCCTCGCACCATTCACACACGTTGCCGTGCATATCATGGAGCCCCCAGCCGTTCGGCTGCTTCTGGCCCACCGGGTGCGTCCGCCCATTCGCGATTTCATGGTTCCATGCGTAATCGTTAAGCAGCGCGTGATCGCTCCCGAAACACCAGTCCCCAGGCTCCCCGGCGCGGCAGGCATACTCCCACTCCGCTTCACTCAAGAGGCGAAAGCGCCCCTCGCCCAGGGCACTGAGCTTCCGGATAAATTCCTGGCAATCGTCCCATGAAACATTCTCCACCGGCAAGCCCGCGTCGCCCTTGAACGCCGAAGGATTGCCGCCCATGACGGACTCCCACTGGCCCTGGGTCACCGGATACTTGCCCACCCAGAGACCCCGCGCGATGGTCACGGGGTGGCGCGGCTCTTCTTCCACCGACCCGTCATCGCTCCCCATGTAAAAGGTGCCCGGCGGAATCCAGACCAGCTCCATCCCCGCGATGGTGATGGGCTCCCGGGCCTGCTTTTCCTCGTCCTGGCGCTTCCGCTCCATACCCGCCGGAATCGCATTCTCCAGCATGGCCGCCGCCGCAAGATAGTGCTGCTTTGCCGCGCTAAAGTCCGGGAGCGAACGCCGGGCCCGATCAATACACAAATTCGCCTGCGCGATCTCGTCCCGGGCAAAGGGCCCGATACCCTGCACGTCGATCTTCTTGCGCAGTTCGGCGACCTGCTCGCGCGGAGCCACAAGGGCCGCCTCGCCGTGTTGCAGGGCCTGCTTCAGGGCCTCGACATACAGCGTCGCTGCATGATGATAAGACTGCGTCGCCTTCCCGAGCGCCGCTGTTTCGCGGGCGCGCTTCTCCTCCATCGAGGCGACCGCGAAGGCCTCCGGGGCCAGGCGGTGGGCGTGGGCCGCCTCGGCCTTCGCCCGAATCGTCTCCATTTTCTCCCGCGTGGCTTTCAAGGCCAGCATCTTGTCCATCAGAGCCTTGGAACGCTCCACCGCCTCCTGAAATTTCGCCGAAGCATTGTTGAAGGCATCGCGGGCGGGGCCGTATTGCCTGAGTTGTTCGTAGGCCTCGCCGTTGCGGAAGGCTTCCACCCCCTCGTTCAATGGGCCGTGGGCGAGCTTGTCTCCCCCATTGCGCTTCGCGTCCTGGGCGAGCTGATAGGCCTTCAGTTTCACGAGCTTCATATCGTCCAGCGAAACCAGATCCGGTGCGGCAGCAATAGCGGGTGCGGTGCCGGCACTCGGCACCAGGCATACGGCCAGGGCTTCCGCCAGCTCCGCCGCCCCGGAATAACGATCCTCCGGATGGTGGGCCATAGCCTTTTCCACAATGGCCGTCACGGCGGCCGGCAATTCCCGGCGCTCGCGCAAGGGCACGTGGCGGTTGGCGGATATCTCGGCCATGATCGCCGCGGACGAATCCCCCCGAAAGGGTAGCGAACCACACAACAACTCGTAGAGCGTTACCCCATGGGAAAAAACATCGCTTCGCGTGTCGCCTGCGTAGCCCCCGATAACTTCGGGCGCCATATAGGCCGGGGTGCCGCCGGGCGCGCCACCCTGCTCGCTGGACGTGGGGTCGAAAAGCCGCGCCACACCAAAATCCGCGAGTTTGGCACTGCCCCCTTCGATCTCCAGCAGAATATTGGCCGGTTTGATGTCGCGATGGATGATGTAGCGCTTGTGGGCGTAGGCCAGCCCCTCCGCGCTTTCCTTGCCGATGCGCAAGGCCATGTCAATCGGCAGGCCCTTGGGGTGGACCCTGAGCAGCATCCCCGCGTGGGACCCGACGAACTCAAGCACGAAGTACTTGCGCCCCTGATACTCGCTGAACTCGAAGATCGTGACAATCGAAGGGTGCTTACCCAGTGCCGCGACCGCTTTCGCCTCTTCGAGGAACATGGCCTCGTGCGACTTGTCCAGAAACTGGTGCAGAAACTTGATGGCCACATAGCGGCCCAGCGTGACATCGCGCGCCTTATACACCGCGCCATAGGCCCCTTTACCAAGCACAAACTCAATCTGGTAGTGGCCGAGCCGGGTTCCAAGAAGCGGATCAACGAGAGGTTCGGCACGCTCCGGACGCAGGGGGACCACGTCGTCCAACATGCTCTGCCGAACGTCTGAATATGTCATTGGCTCACCAATGCCCCGTTCCCACTCAGCCCTGACCGTCTGCCCGGCCACGATAGCGCGATCCACCCGATGCAGGCGCCTCTCGCGCCCACTGCAATCCCATGATACCGCAGGTGTGCCGTGAAACGCTAGAAAAAGGCGCGAACAAGCACATCTGCTCGGGCACTTCCGACTGTCAGGCGCGCCATGGAGGAAATCGACTGTCAGGCGCGCCATGGAGGAAATCGCCTGGGCGACTGTGCCAGACTGTTCCCCGCAGCAGGCGACCTCTGGTACTGCTTGTGTGGAGACCTGAAACCCATGCCCAGAATATACGTCATCGGCGGGCCCAACGGTGCGGGCAAAACCACCGCTTCCATGGCCCTCTTCCCCCATGGACTTCAATGCCCGGAATACGTCAACGCCGACGCCATCGCGGCGGGCATCTCGCCGTTCCGTCCGGAGTCGGTGGCCCTGCAGGCCGGACGCGTCATGCTGGCGCGATTGCGCGAACTGGTGGTAGCCGATAAGGATTTTGCCTTTGAAACCACCATGGCTTCACGAACCTTCGCGCCCTTTCTCCGAGAATGTATTGCCAAGGGTTACAGGGTCCACCTGCTATTCGTGTGGATCAATTCTCCCGACCTCGCCGTAGCGCGTGTGGCCCACCGTGTCGCGGCAGGTGGCCACTATATCCCCGATGATGTAGTCCGGCGGCGCTACGCGCGCGGAATCAATAATTTTCTGAACCTCTACATGCCCATTGCCAGAACTTGGGACTGTATCGACAATTCGGACAGCAATCCTGTTTTGGTTGCTCGAAAAGACAAATATGGTATAGTGAACGTGTTGGAAGCTAGTACATGGCAGAAAATTTGCGAGACAAAATGATGACCAGCGATGAAATTCAAGCCGCCGTTGCCAAGGGCATGTGCGAAGGCGTCCAGCGCGCTCTGGCCGAGCACAAGCGCATGGGCCGCTCGATCGTGGTCGAACGCGACGGCAAAATCGTGGAAATCCCCCCGGAAGAAATCGTCGTGGCCGAGGAATTCCTCGACCCGCCCCTGCGCAAGGCCCTGTAAAAGGACCCCACGCGTATCCGGACCATCCCAACGTGGCAGCCCGCCCCACCAAGCTGCTATGATCTCTCCTCCTCTTGCAACCGATCCCCCCGGCAAAGGCCGTTCCGCCTGATCCCGAGGCAATGCGCATGACGCGGTGCAGCGGTAAAGGCCGGTCTGCCAGTCCATTTATTGAAGGAGAGCCCACGTGGAAAAACGCATTCACAATTTTTCGGCCGGTCCGGCCGCCATGCCCCTGCCCGTTCTCGAGCGTGTGAAGGAAGAACTCCTCGTTCTACCCGGCGCGGGCGCGTCCATCATGGAAATCAGCCACCGTTCCAAAACCTTCGCAGCCGTTCACGAAGCGGCCAAGGACAACATCAAGACGCTCCTCAACCTGCCGGACAACTACCGGATCCTCTTCCTTCAGGGCGGCGCCTCCCTCCAGTTTTCCATGATCGCCATGAACTTCCTCAATGGCGGCAAGGCTGACTACCTTAAGCTGGGCACCTGGGCCGAAAAGGCTATCGGCGAAGCGAAGAAGCACGGCACCGTCCAGATCGCATGGGATGGCAAGGGCGAAAACTACGTCCGCATGCCCGACCAGAGCGAACTCAAGCTCGATCCCGGCGCGGCCTATGTCCACTCCACCGCCAATGAAACCATTCAGGGCATCGAATTCTTCAAAGACCCCGAAACGGGCGATGTACCCCTCTTCTGCGACTTTTCCTCCAGCTTTCTATCGCGCCCCATCGACGTGACCAAGTACGGCATGATCTACGCCGGTGCCCAGAAGAACATCGGCCCCTCCGGCGTGGTCGCCGTCATCCTGCGCGAAGACCTCCTCGACCGCGTGCCGGCCAACCTGCCCTCCCTCTTGGACTACAAGGTCATGGCCGAAAACGACTCGTTGTACAATACCCCCCCGGCCTTCGGCATCTATATGGTCGCCAAAGTCACCGAGTACCTTCGCAACGACATCGGCGGTCTCGAAAAGATGGAAGCCATCAACCGCAAGAAGGCGAAAACCCTCTACGACACGATCGACGGCAGCGGCGGCTTCTACATCGGCCACGCCCAGGAATCGAGTCGCTCGCTCATGAACGTGACCTTCGTGCTGAAGGACAAGAATCTTGACGGCGCCTTTACGAAGGAAGCCGAAGCCCGAAACCTCGACGGCCTGCCCGGACACCGCTCCGTGGGCGGATTCAGGGCCTCCATCTACAACGCCCTGACCCAGGAAAGCGTCGACGCGCTGGTGGAATTCATGAAGGAATTCCAAGCCAAGAACGGCTGATTTCAAAATAATCTCTCACGGGCGGCCCAATTGCAGGGCCGCCCGAATCATTTGTAGCCCCATAAGCCCCATAAGACCCATAAGACCCATAAGACCCATAAGACCCACCGATCCAAAAGGAGCCCCCAATGCGAATCCTTATCGCCGGTTGCGGCTACGTCGGCGCCGAGCTGGCCCGACAGCTCGCCGACCAGGGGCACACCGTCTTCGGACTGCGCCGCAACACGGCCCAACTGCCGCCAGGAATCGAACCGATCACAGCCGATCTCGCTGTCCCCGGCTCCCTTGCCGCCGTGCCCAAATCGCTTGACTACGTCTTCTACACGGCGAGCGCCAGCGGCTACTCCGAATCGGCCTATCGCGCCGCCTATGTTTCCGGGTTTCGAAATCTCCTGGTCGCCCTCTACCGACAGTCCGACTTGAAGCGTATCTTCTACACCTCCAGCACGGGCGTCTACGCTCAGGACGACGGCGCCTGGCTTGATGAATCCAGCCCCACGCCATCGGATCGCTTTTCGGCCCGTGTCCTTTTGGAAGGCGAACTGGAAGCGCGCGATGCCCGAATCCCGGGTACCGTCGTGCGCTTCAGTGGAATCTACGGGCCGGGGCGCACCCGCCTCATCGACAGCGTGGCCGACAACACGGCGCGCCTGGAACCCGGACCGGACCGTTATCTGAACCACATCCACCGCGACGATTGCGCCGGTTGTCTGGCCCACTTGATGGCGCAACCAAAACCGGCCCCCCTCTATCTGGCCACGGACGATGAACCACGAACCCGCAATGACCTGCTCCGATGGATTGCGGAGCAACTGGGCATGCCCGAGCCGCCCATGATGGAGGCCAACGAGGAAGAGGCGCGCCCTTCGGAACGTGGCGGGAACCGCCGCTACCGCAACGCCCTCCTTCGCGCAAGCGGCTATTCCTTCAAGTACCCCACCTTTCGAGAGGGCTATGGGGAACTGATCGCCGGGCGCGAACTTCCGAACCAATAAATCAAACGCCGGGTGCCACCCACACCCGGCGGAGCGCAGCCGACGGCGGCACGTGCGCCGTAGGCGGAAGGATGTGGGTGCGAGGTCTTCGACGTGGGAGATCAAATTACCCTATCGAAGTGGCACATTGGCCGAATGAAGCTGACAAAGCGAGATGCCGCTTATGGGGCTCAGACATTCGTGTCTGAGACAGAGCACACCTCGGTCGCCGAGGCCCAACAGGATGTGTAGTGCTACTGCAACGCAAACAACGTCATTCCCACGAAAGTGGGAATCCAGTGCACAGGCGAAGTGCACTCCGAAAATTCTCTGGCTCCCCACTTTCGTGGGGATGACGAAACCTTCGATCACATCACAATATCACCGTGCCAATAGTTCGCTACAGTAGGCTCTGCCTCAGACAGGAATGTCTGAGCCCCTTTGGAGGGAGATTTGCTCGCCACTACCACGAACGATTGATGCGGCTACCGCGCGTCCCAGCGGTGTCCGCATTTGTCACAGCGGAACGGCTTAATGATCAAGAGCAGTCCAAGTCCAAGCGTAGCGTAGACCAGCGCACGCCGGGCGCCCTTCAACGGCTGGCGCTGCACCATCACGGATCGGCACTGGGGACAACGCCGGAAAGCCGTATTGTTCGGATCCACATACTCGTCCAGATCAACCTTGGCGTTCGTGCTGTCGATAATCTTCCGCGCCCGTTCCAGGTGCTCCGGGAGCACACTCACCACATAGCCCGAGCCCCCCATCGCCTGGTAGCGGCTGCCACGGCGCACCCACGATTCGATGCCATCCTGAGCCAGGCGACCTTTAACAAGATAGGCGTTGGCGCTGTTGGGATAGCGCTGAAGTTCTGTAAGTTGTGCCATATCGGACTTTGAAGCCTCAGGAGCGGTTCGTGAGTAGGTCGTATACGGTGGCGGCATCCGGGGCCGCAAGCAGGGACTCGCGCACGCCCGGCACCTTCATCAGGGAACTGATCGCCGCCAACGTCTTGAGATAGTGGGCGTGCTGGTTGTCCCGCGCCGCCACCATGAAAATGATCTGTACCGGACGCTCGTCCAACGAAACATAGTCGGCCAGCTCGCGCCGGTTGACACCTGCGGCAATAACCAGATCGCTGACCGTCGGCAGGCGCACATGGGGCACGCCAATCCCGAAACCGATCCCGGTACTCATGAGCGCTTCCCGCTCAAAAACTTCGCGGCGCAACTCGTTGGCATCTTTGACCTGCGGTGCCGTCACCAGCGCGTCCGCCAGGATGTTCAGGGCCTCGTCCTTGTGCGTGCAATCCAACAGCCGGACCCGGTCCAGACTCAGAACGTCTCCCAGCACAACCGAATCCGTACGGAGCGGCTTTGCGGGGCGGGTCAACTTGTTGTCCACCCACTTTTCCACCTCAGACCGCTTGAAGCGCCACGTGGTGCCAAGTTTTCCACACGGAATCTCACCCTTGTTCGCCCATTCATATACCGTGCGCTCGGAGACCCGCAGGTAGTCCGCAACTTCTTCCAATGTCAGTATCTCGTGTTCTGCCATGTCAATTCCTTCGTCTCCGGCACCGATCTTCGTCAGATGCGCTTTCGTACTGTCTTCGTTTCATCGCAAGACGATTATACCACGATATTATTCACTACATGCCGTCTTATAACACCATTTTCGCTTACTTTCAATTAAATGACATTATTTGACATTAAAACGTGACCATACGAGCAACTGAATGGCATGGTACGACTTCCGCGCACCGGGGAGCTCGCAGTCTACGGTCAATGATTCGACGTACGACGGAGCTTGACTGAAATACGCGCTCCCATTACCATGGAGAAGGGCGAGGTCCCCTTTTTCAGCCCTTTTACAGAAAGTTTGAACTATGCCTATCGTCGACGCGCTTCTTACGATTTTTGACTTCTTCCGTTCGTTCATCCTGGCCGGCCAGGTACCGCAGGAAAATTCGGAAGCCGGGGTCTACAACTTCTTCACGGTACTTATAAACCTGCTCGGATTTCTCGGATTCGGCGCATAGCCGTTCGGGGGGACCGCAGCGCTCTCAGGGGAGAATTGTGCAAGGGCAGCACGGGTGAACCGGCCCCTGGTGTGGGCGGCGGCAGCCTTTACCGCGGGCATCTGGGCCAGTGGTGCGGACCATCATGCCGCTTGGTGGCTGGGGGGAATGCTGGTCGCGCTGCTGACCGTGTGGTTCCTCCCCAGACCAATTCCTTATCGCGACGGAATCCCCATCGCCCTCGTTTTTCTCGTGGCGGGGGCCGCCCTGGAGATCAATCAGCGCCCCTCGCGGCAGGGGGATGCCCTGAGCCACCACAATCGACAGCACCCGGAGTCCATCTACCGGATTGAGGGCACGGTAATGGATGCGCCGATCTACACGGCGGATCTGGACTATGCCCCGGTCCGGCTCTGGGCGGACCAGGTTGAAGTCGGCGGCGTGAAATTGGCCGTACAGGGCGGTGTCATCGTCCGATGGTCCGATCCGCGCCGTCCCCTCCACACCGGTGAGCGGGTCCGCGTCCAGGGAAAACTGGACCCCGTACTCGGCGAGGTCAACCTGGGGATCGGCGGTGCGGAAGACTATTACCGCACGCTGGGTTACCACAGCACCCTGCGCACCCGTGGCGATACCATCCAGTGGGTTTCCCGGCCGACCTGGAGCATCGGCTATTGGGCCTCGCGCCTGCGCCACTGGCAGGCTGACGTTTTTGCACGCACCGCGCCCGCAGACATCCAGGTATTTTTGCGCGCGGTCTGGCTGGGGGATCGGGCCACCTATAGCGAGGAAGCCTACCGCCCCTATCTCGAAACAGGTACCGCCCATATCCTTTCGGTTTCCGGTGTCCATGTGGGCATCGTGTATCTCTCCCTCCACTGGGCACTCCGGGGCCTGATCAGAAACCGTAAACAGCGCAACGCTGTGGTCCTGCTGGCCGTCGTGCTCTTCGCGGTAATGAGTGGCGCACGTCCCCCAATTCTCCGCGCCGCCATCATGATCGGCCTCTATCTCTGGGCGGAATTTCTGGAGCGCGAGCCCGACGCGCCAACCGCCCTGAGTATCGCGGCCCTCCTATTTCTCGGCGTCAATCCCGGGCTGCTCTGGGATACCGCCTTCATACTCTCCTTCGGCAGTCTCGCCTCCATGCTGGTCTTCAGCGAAGCCATCGCACATCGCCTCACTCGAGTTCCCCTCATCTTCCGACAGAATGTGGCCACCACCCTGGGCGTTTCCATCCTGCCCCTGCCCCTGGCCGCGCACTTCTTTCACCTCGTACCCGTAGTGGGCTCGGTGTGCAATCTCATGGTCATCCCGTTGCTGACCGGTGTGCTCTGGCTCTGCATGCTGGTGCTCCTGCTCGCGCCCATTTCCACGACCGTTGCGAGCCTCTTCGGCCACGCCGCCGCGCCGCTGATCTATCTGATCGAGTGGATCGCGGTTTACTTTGCCAAACTTCCCCTGGCCTTCATCACCGTAACGAGCCCGACCCTGGTGGCGGGTCTGCTCTATGTGGCCGCAGCGGTGGGGCTCGCAAGGCTCCTCTTCGAGCCCGAACGCGCGCGCTACTGGGCCCGATTCACCGTCACGGCGGCCCTCCTCGCGTGGCTCCTGTGGCGTCCCCTCTTTCCCGCCGCAACCCTGGATTTCCTCGACGTGGGCCACGGCGATTCGGCCTTTATCCGAACACCCGGCGGCACCACGCTGCTGGTGGACGCGGGCGACAAAAGCGACTACCTCGACATGGGCAAGCGCGTGGTCACGACCTGGCTCCTCGCCCATGGGATCGACGAAATCGACTACATGGTCATCACCCACGCGGATCGCGATCACATAGGCGGGGCGATCAGCGTCATGAGTCAGATTGATATCGGCGAGGTCATACTTTGGCCCAAGGCTTCCACCAACGTTCTGGAGCTCGCCCTGCTGGAAGCCTGCGAGGCGCAGGGCGTCCCCGTCCGCCGCGTACAGACTTCGGAATCACTCGCGGCCGCCGGGGCCACCGTGTCCGTGATTCACCCGACCCCCGACACCACTGTCCAGGGCGTGAACAATCAATCCGTTGTACTTCGGATCGACTGGCCGGGATTAAGCGCGCTCCTGTCGGGCGATATTGAAGTGGAAGCGGAGCGCGAACTTCTGCCCCGCTTGCAGCCCGTGGACATCCTGAAAGTACCCCACCACGGCTCCCACACTTCCAGCAGCACAGCCTTCCTCGATGCCGTGTCACCCAGGATCGCCGTGGTCTCAACGCGGGCCAGTAACCGTCGCGAGGCCATGGGCCGGGAGGTCATTCCCCGCTATACGGAAAGAGACATCGCCCTCTACCGCACGGACTACCTCGGGGGAATTCAGGTGCGACAACGGGGAGACCAACTGGTGGTAAAGAGCGCCCGCGCGCAGCGGGGCTACTCGCTGGATCCGGCCGCGCAGTAAGGTAGCCCCTTCTTTCTCATCCGTGCATATCCGTGCAATCCGTGGTCAAAGCCTTTTTATTCTTGACCACGGATTGCACGGATACTCACGGATAAGAGGAACAACAAGCACGGACCGAGGCCATGTGAAATAGGATCTAACGGCAACGAGCTCAATTGCGGGTCCACGAAGGTCTATTTTCATGAACTGAATTTCGGCTTCCTATTCGTGTGGATTCGTACTACTATCCGCCATTATCTTGTTTTTTCAGCAAGTTTTTCATGCGGCGAGTTGCATAAGTTGTTTTGTTTCAATGGATGATGCGATGAGGAGCGCCTGGGAGAATTTTCGGCCTTTTTCGGTCAGGACGTACCTTCTGGCCTTGGGCACTTTGCGTATCAGGCCGTGTGCCCGCAGTAAGCGAATGCTTCGTGTCGCTTTGCCCGAAGCCCTCTTGAGCTCGATGATGTCGTCTTCTTGCACCGGGTACAGGGCCTGGCGCAGGTCTTTGTTCCTGAAGCCGTTGAGGTGATGCTCTCCCTTGGCCAGGAATGCCAGTAGCTTAAAGTCTCCGTCGTTCCAAGGGTTGAGCGCCCGGTAGTTCTGGCCGGACTTGGGGTGGATAGGCTTGCAGGGGCCTCCCATAACTTCCTGGAGTTTTTCCTCGACTTGGGTGGCGCAGACGGCGTCGAGAAAGCGCTCGTTGGACTGGCTGCTCGTCTCGGCCCGGCGGTGCAGATCACTGACGCCCTTGCGCATTTTCTGCCAGGACGCTTCCTTGGTCTCGTCGTCGTTGGGATGCCGGAAGGCCTTGAATTCCCGCGTGTCGTTGACGGTCGTTTCAACACGCAGCACGCTCCCGCTCTTGTTGTAGCATTTTATCGAGTTCTTGTTGATGGAGTACTTGATCCGAACCCCTTCGTAACGCCGCCGGTAGTCGCCGCGTATTTCCTTCGGCGCCTGGCCCTGGCCCATGCCCGATTGTTCGGGCTTGCGCCGTCCCAGATAGCGCATGACCGCCGGGCTGTCCGACACCTTCATTCCGTATTGGACGAGGGTGGGAAAAAGCTGGTCCAGCTCCTTCACGGATTTAAACATGACATCCGTGGCAAACTCCGTTTCGTCGGCGGACCAATAGTGCTCCAGATTCAGGGGCGCAAACACCGAGTGGAACTCGGGCAGGATGCGCTCCACCAAGTGGTCCAGCAGTTGGGGCCAGTTCGTGCGAAGCTGCTCGTCCAGCAACCCTTGCGCTGCCTGAATGTCCGCTATCCACGGAAAACAGTTGCCATCCTTGATATAGCCGATCTGGTTTGCCTGTAATTGCTTCTCCAACCAATGGCGGCCGTTGAGACAAATCTGGGCGGTCATGGGCAACCACGTCTGAAGACGAGTATGGCCGAAACCCAATGAAGGGTCATCCCAGTAGTGGTAAATCCAGACGCAGCGGCGTGAGCGCATGTGAAGTTCCAATTCCTTCGATTCCCGGTTGCCTGATACCGAAGGGGCCCAGCAAGGTTCCACCACGCTGAACATGCAAATCGACCCGTCTTCCCGGACGCCCTCTTTGGCGGCAATCTCCCGGGCCAGGGCCTCTTTATCCACCCCGCCGCTCTCCAGGTAACGCATCGGGATCTTCAACTCCTTCGCGCGGCGCGCACAGCAACTACGAACAAAGTCTGTCTTGGACTGCGCCCAGGACTTAAAGTGCTTCAACAAGATATTCTGCATACCCGCAAAGCGCTGAATACCACGTTCATTGGCAATCCAGCGTATCGTGCCGCGAAATCGAATTCGGTCAAAGCCGCGGATTGAACCAAATATTTTGCCGCCGTATAATTCAGTGAAGTTCATGGCATCCTTTCCTCCTTTTGTAAGGGTTAGCAAGGGAAAGGATGCCTATTCTATTTATCAGGCTGCAACAACGCGCACCGTACAAACGCATTCAAAATTCGCATCCATTCGCGTCCATTCGCGGTTCAAAAAAATTCAACCACAACCGCGAATCAAGAGCACTTTGGTTGCGGCCAACGGCTGCTCTAGGTCCATTCGTGGTTAAACTCTCTTTCTTGCCGCCTTCAAACGGCTCCATTGAGTCGAAGGCTCAGCCCACCGACATGGAAGAACCGTCACTACCTCGGTCGCACTTTCCCCGCGCGCGCGCATATCGCGTCGAACAACTCCGACACCGCTGCGATCCCGAAATCCGCGAAGTTCTTTGGATTCGCCCAGAACTCGTCCAGGCAACCCCGATGTTCCCGCTCGTAGCACCCGACCTTGATCATCATCTGGGCCTTGTCGAGGCCGCGAAGCAACCGCGCTTCGGGCGTGGTGGCGGCGTCAAACTCCGCATGGAGCGCCGCAAGATTGCCCGGCAGGCCGCCAAGGAGATCGTCCGTGATGGCCTGCTCCGCCTTCTGCTTGGCGTCTTTCAAATAGGCGTCCGCATAGGGCATGGGAATATCCATGAGCCGCGATTCCGCCAGATCGTGGACGAGGGCCATGGCGAGTAACCGATCCCGGTTGTAGACTCCGGGAAACTGCTCCACGAACAATAGGGCGAGCAGGGCAACAAAATGGCTGTGGGCCGCCACCGACTCCGGCTCCGACACGCCCCGCAGCACATAGCCCGCGCGGGGAATGCGATCCAGGGGATGGATGATTTGAAAGAGTTCGAGGATGCGGGTTGAAAAATCGCCGGCGCCGGGTTCGGTCATACAACACCTTCCGGGGCCGCATCCTGTGGGGGCGCGACGGGCTTGGGCGTCCTCGCGCCTTCGAAGGCACTCATCAGCTCGGCATCGAGGCCGGGCATCATGGAGGCACGGTGCCCCTGGAAGTCCGACGGCAGGACCTCGAAATATTCCGAATCAAAGAGCGACATCTCATCGTGGGCGCGCTGCCGGTCACCTTCGTGGGCGGAACGCGCCTCGCGAAGCGCACGCAACTCTTCCTGAAGATGGCCGAGGGCCGCCCGCAGGGTGGCGATGCCCGCGCCCTGCTCGGGCAGGGCGTCCGAGGCCACTACCGCCGCCGCGTCCACCTGGGAAATCGCCGTTTCCAGCGTATCGATCCGGTGCTCCATTTCGCCCGCCTGAATATTGGCCGAGGCGACCTGGCTGGCCGCCGCATAGCGCAGCGCGTCCATCTCCGCCGTCTGGATGGCCAGCACACGGCGGGTCTTTTCCCATTCGAATTCGATGGCCTTCAGCCGTTCCCTGGTCGCCGTAAGCGCCGCACGCACCTGCTCGTGATCGGCACCGGCCTCGGCCAACGCGCGAAGCAGCGGGGGCTCGTGGGCCGGGGGCACTTTGCGCTCGGCCGCCAGCTCGCCCGCCATGGCGGCGATATCCGACATGATCTCGTCCCGCCATTGGGCATAGGCCTGGCGCATCTGCTCGATACGGGTCAGGGCCTGGCCCACGGACATCTCGGCCTTGGCCAGCGCCTTCTCCCGCTCCTGCAGTGTGGCGCGCAGCGCCTCCTGCCCTTCAAGGTCGGCTTTGGCCACACTCAACGCGGCCTGAATCCGAACCTGGTTCGCCAGGGCATAGTCCGCGTCGCCAATGGAATCCCGAAGCCGGGCCTGAATCGCGGCAAACTCGGTCGACTTCTCCGCCGCCGCCTTATTGGCCGCCGTGATCGCCTCCTGATACGCCGTCCGCTCCCGCTCCAGCGACTCCGTCTTCTGCTTCAGCCAGTCCCGCTCCGGCAGCAGCGCCTGACACTGCTCCTGGAAAGCCGCCCGCTCGCGCTGGAGCGATTCGTTGTGCTGTTGGAGCATCTCCTTTTCCTGCAGCAGAAATCCGATCCGCTGCAACAGGCCATCCCGCTCCTGCTGAAGGGTATCGACCCGCGTCTGGAGAGAAGTCTTTTCCCACTGCAAGGCCTGATTCGCTTCTTCCAGCGCGGCGGCCTGTTCGGCAGCCTGCCAGGGCGCCGCGCCCGCCGTACGGGCTTCCAGAATGACCGAACGCGAACGGGCAAAACGGGCCCGGAGCGGGCCGCTCAGTTTCTGGAGCCGGTTCGGCTGCACGTTGCTCGTCACAATCACCGGGTGCTGGTGGCTCAGAAAGGCCTCGATAACCGCCTCGAGACGCCGCGCGTCCAGGTCAAAACCTTCCAGGTTGTCTACCAGCAGCATGGCGCGTCGCCCCTGAAGGGGCCGCGGGTCTTCCACGAGCGATCTCACCTTCTCTGGAAAATCGCCTGGTGTCACCAGCGCCAGCCCGACGGGGATCGTGCTCAGCCGAACCTGCTTGGCCACTGACCAGAGCAGATGGCTCTTACCACTCCCCTCCGGCCCCAGCAGTAGCACCAGGGAGGGCCCCATTTCTTCGAGCGTGGCCACACGGCGGCAGACATCAAAGGCCTCCCGGTTTCCGGGGGTCAACTCGAAGGTATCGAAACTGCGTCCCTTCATAAATCGGTCTCTCTCGTTGCATCGTAAGTCATGGGGCGCATTCTAGCATAGTCAGTCTGGAGTCTGGAGCTTCATCCTTCAGCCTTCAGCCTTCAGCCTCCCTCTTAAATCCCCCCCGTGCCCTATGCTATAGTATCGCCTGCGGTCTGCCCGCGAATCTTAACTCTCTGAAGCAAAAGGTTTCCTGATGAATTACTCGTGGATGCTCACGCCCCCAACCTTCGTTCCCCCGCTTGATCCTGACTTTCGCCCGGCTGTGCTGGCGAACCGGACCTTTGACAAGGCCGTGGCCGACTCCGGCCGGGGCGTCCCCCTGATTCTGGGGCTGGAACGCAATGGCGGTGCCGTCGCCCGCTTCGAAACCAAGGTCTTTCCAGCAGGCCACGATCTGGCCGATGCAAGCTGCTTCTATATCGAGCGAATTGTGAAATTCCTGCTCTGGCAGAAAGGCGCCTTCCGCGTCCACGTGGGCGGTCCAGGCTATGTGGCGGCCTATCTCGCGGGCGTGTATCGTCCCGGCGGCGCACGCGCCTTCGATTTTGGCTTCATGGGCAAGAGCGTCTATGAGCAAACCTTCCAGATCCGGGGCTGCAAGCCCGAAGAAGTGCCCGCGGAAAACGAATCCACCCAGCCCCTGGGCCGTCATCTCGACGGTTGCCGTATTGGCTTCGACCTCGGCGCGTCCGACCGCAAGGTCTCGGCCGTCGTGGACGGCGAAGCCATCTTCTCCGAGGAGGTGGTCTGGGAACCGCGCAAGCAGACCGACCCGACCTACCACTACAACGAGGTCATGGCCGCGCTGAAGACCGCCGCCAGCAAGATGCCCCGCGTGGACGCCATCGGCGGCAGTTCGGCCGGTGTGTTTATCGACAACCGCGCCATGATCGCCTCCCTCTTCCGGGGCATCCCCGAAGATCGCTTTGACGAAGTGCGTAATATGTTCGTCCGCATCGGTGAAGAACTGGGCGTGCCCCTCGAAATCGTGAACGACGGCGAAGTCACCGCCCTTGCCGGTTCCATGTCCCTCGAAGACAATGGCGTCCTCGGCATCGCCCTGGGCTCCAGCGAAGCCGGCGGCTACGTCACCATGGACGGCAACATCACGAGCTGGCTCAACGAACTGGCCTTTGCCCCCGTCGACTATAACCCCGGCGCCTCCGACGACGAATGGTCGGGCGATATCGGCGTCGGCGCCCGTTACTTCTCCCAGCAGTGCGTATTCCGCCTCGCACCGGCCGCGGGCATCGAGTTGCCCGAAGGCGTCACCGACGCGGAAAAACTCAAGGCCGTCCAGGAAAAGCTCGAAGCCGGTCACGAGGGCGCCACGAAAATCTGGGAGTCCATGGGCATCTACCTCGGCTATGGCATCGCCCACTACGCCCGTTTCTACGACCTGAAGCACGTGCTCATCCTGGGCCGCTGCACCTCGGGCAAGGGCGGCGATCTCATCCTCGAAGGCGCGAAGGATGTCCTGGCCGCTGAGTTCCCTGAACTCGCCCATATCAACATCCAGTTGCCCGACGAGAAAAGCCGCCGCGTGGGCCAGTCCATCGCCGCCGCGAGTCTGCCGGCGCTGAAAAAGTAGGTGCCGTTCATTCCAAGTCGTGTACCCATCGCTGCAGGGACAGCAGCGACATCAGGGACGACAGGAATGAAATCGGATAAGATCGTTTCTGCCGTCCCTGTTGTCCCTGCTGTCCCTGAAATCGGCGGGGTAACTTTGCACGATTTGTGAAGTCCACGTTGCGGGTCAGGCCCGCGTTTAGCACTGAAAGGTTAATTTTCCTCCCATGAAGCTCACCCTGGACACCGCCGAACTCTACATTCCCGATGGCGTCGAAGAATCTGCTGCCCTGGCCCGCACCACCCACCTCGCCATTGGCGCCCACCAGGACGACCTGGAAATCATGGCCAGCGAAGGCATCGTAACGTGCTACCAACAGCCCGACCAGTGGTACACCGGCGTGGTCGTCACCAACGGCGGCGGCACGCCCCGCAGCGGCATCTACGGCAACTACAGCGACGAAGACATGATCCAGGTGCGCAACAAGGAGCAAAGGAAGGCCGCCTTCGTGGGTGAATTCGCCGCCCAGTTCCTCCTCGACTTCCCCAGCGGTCGGGTCAAGGATCACGCCGATCAGGGCCCCATCAACGACCTCGCCGCCATCATCGAGGCGACGAAACCGGACATCATTTACACCCACAACCTCGCGGACAAGCACGACACCCATATCGGCGTCACCCTGAAAACCATCGCCGCCCTGCGCCGGGTTTCGCAGGAGGCCCTGCCGAAAAAAGTCTACGGCTGTGAAGTCTGGCGCGATCTCGACTGGATGGTGGATACCGACAAGATCGCCATGGACGTCTCCACGCGCGAAAACCTCCAGATGGCCCTGGTCGGCGTCTTCGACTCCCAGATCGCCGGCGGCAAGCGCTACGATCTCGCCAGCATGGGCCGCCGCCGCGCCCACGCCACCTACCACCAGTCCCACGGCGTGGATCAGGCGACGGGCATCACCTTCGCCATGGACCTCACCCCCCTCATTGAAGATCGCGACCTCGACCCCCTCGCGCTCGTGCAGGGTTACCTCAGCAATTTCCTGAGCGACGTCACCGAACGGGTGCGGAAGATTCAGGGTTAATTCTTCGGGCCGATCCGGCGGATCAGGCCGATCCATCAGATCGGTCCGATCCGTCTGATCGGTCTGATCGTTTTTTTTCACATCAGCGCGGGCGAGGTATTGATCCAAACCCGCGCACGGGCCGCCTCAAGTCGCTCCCGAGCCTGGGCCGCCGAGTCCCCCATGGCAATGATGTAGCCGCCCCGCTCCCGCGATGGTATGTCCACCACGTGGCTGAGAATGTCCCCCTCGCGCGCGTTGATAAACAACTCAATAATCCCATCCATCCCTCGCGCCTCCTCCAGCCCCTCAAGGCCGGTCACCACGCCGCTGCGCGTCAACAGCCACATCATGGCGGCCGCTGAATGACGCGTGGCCGCAATCGCCGGCGTACGGCCAAGGGCGCAGGCCATCGCCGCGAGGCGCAGGTCCATGCCCAGCGCCAGCCAAACCAGATGGCACCGGTGCGGATCCAGACGGGCCGGGCATTGCACATCGATCAGGCGGAGTCCCAACGCAGTGTCCACGATCTCCAGTTCGACATAGCCCCAGCCCTCCGGCAGGTGAGCGCTGACGCTGTGCGCCAGCGCCTCCACCTCCTCCGCCAGCCCCGCGCGACCCTCGGCGGGCACGACCACGCTCAGCGGCACACGGTAAACGGAGCTGGTGGTTTCCTCCGATACGACACAGGCTACCGTCAGCCCTCTTTCCGTCCTGAAGGCCAGCACCCGATAGACCGCGCCGTCAAGCGCCGGCTGAATCCGTATCGGACCGCCCAGGTTGCGCTTCTGTAATTTCGCGGAGGCCAGGGAAAGATCGTTGGGATGGTCCAGGCGCATGCAGGAGCTGTCCCCCTCGGTGCAGGCCGCCCGAACCCAGGCCGGAATAGGCAGCGCCTGAAGCTCTTCCTCGCGCAGATGCTCCAACGCAGAAAAGGGATAGACAATGGCCCCGTCTATGGGCATGGTGCCTTGCCGCGCCTCATCCATGCAGGGCAAACGGGGCAAATCGAGCCCCGCCGCCGCGTCAGCCAACCGGAGCACATCTTCGCATCGGGAGGCCCAGAGTCCCGAGAGTCGGCCAAGTCGGGCCCCATCCCGAAGCGCTTCAGTACTTCCGTCCCGCAACTGGAGCACCTCGCAGCCCGGAAGAAGGGTTGAAGCCGTATCGCCCTCCACCAGGAAGATGGGCGCCACCGCCAACTGCGCGCAGCGCGCCAGAAACTCCCCCGCGTCCTCTGGTATACCGATGATGCCAAGCCGTGCGGTCACGAGCAACTCCCCTTCGGTCAGCCTGTAGCCAATCTCCTTCCAACGCTGCGCTGACACCCACGATACACGATCAGCCCGCGCCGTTGCACCCGCCCCGATTTTTTCACAATCGCACCGTTGTGATACCATGACACGAGTTGGCGGCGACGCTGAATCTTGGTACAGACCGTAATTTCCCCCTGGAGTGATTTCATGCCGACATTGAAGCCCTTAGGATTGTGTTTGACCGCACTCACCGCGCTGACAGCCCTCTTCACGGGATGCGGCGGCAGCGGCGACTCCTCCGGGGCTTCCCACACGCCCGAGGTGCTCAACACCCCATTCGGCACCGTCCAGGGCGCGCCCCCCAAGGCCGAGGGACCTCCCGTCGAAGGCGACTGGATCGTAATACTTCTGGATGCCGAACCGGCCACGCTGAATCCCAGTCTGGAGATCAGCGACGTCTACACCCAGCGTATCACGGATGGTTACGGCGGCAACATCCACGAAACCATGCTCGTGTCGAACCGCGAGACCCAGGCCAACGAGCCCTGGATCGCGGAGCGTTGGGAAGTCTCCGAAGACAAACTGACCTACACCTTCTATCTCCGGAAGGATGTGACCTTTTCCGATGGCAAGCCGCTGACGGCACAGGACGTGCAGTTTACCTACGAATCTATCATGAATCCCGCCAACCTGACGGCGGACAAGCGCAGCTATCTGGTCGATTTCGAGTCGGTTACCTTGCTGGATGAGTACACCATCCAATTCAAGGCCAAACAGCCCTATTTCCTCCACCTCGATGTGCTGGGCTCCCTCCAGATCCTGCCAAAGCACATCTACGGCGAAGGAAATTTCAACGAGCACCCGGCCAATCGCGCCCCTGTCGGCAGCGGGCCCTACCGATTCGAAAAGTGGGATACCGGCCAGCAGCTCGTCATCGCAAAGCGCAGCGACTACTGGGGACCAAAGAAACCCCTGGTCAACCAGATCCACTATAAATTCATCACCGACGACAATGCCGCCTTCCAGTTGCTGCGCCGGGGGGACGTGGACGAAATGCGCCTGATGCCCGAACAGTGGGTGCGCCAGGCCAGCCAACCCGAGATCACGAGCAAATACCAGAAGTACACGCTCTATTCCCCCGCGGACGGTTACGGCTCATCCTTCGGCTGGATCGGCTGGAATGCTACCAAGCCCTGTTTCAGCGACAAGCGCGTGCGCCAAGCCATGACCATGCTGCTCGACCGCGACACCATCGGCAAGACCATCTACCATGGCCTCGTGCGGGTCGTCACCGGGCAGGCATTCCCCGACTCGCCGAGCTACGACAAGACCATCGCCCCCTGGCCCTTTGATCCCGCCGCCGCAAAAGCCCTGCTGGATCAAGCCGGCTGGGTGGATTCCGACAACGACGGCATCCGCGACAAGGATGGCACACCCTTCAAGTACGAGTGGATCTTCCCATCGGGCAATCCGGAGTATGAGCAACTGGCCACCGTCTACAAGGAAGAACTCACCAAGGCCGGTATCGACGTCACCCTCCGCCCCCTGGAGTGGGCCTCCTTCCTGGAGAGTGTGAACAAGCGCTCTTTCGACGCCTGCAGCATGGCCTGGGCAAGCCCCGTAAAATCCGACCCCTATCAAATCTGGCATTCCTCCCAGGTGACGAGTGGTTCCAACTACGTTAACTTCGCCAATCCCGAGGCCGACAAAATCATTGAGGAAGCCCGACTGGAATTCGACGACGAGAAGCGCGACGCCATGTACCGGCGCTTTCACGCGATCCTGCATGAGGAGCAGCCCTACACGTTCCTGTTCAATTCCCAGCGCAAAGTGGCCATCTCCAATCGCTTCCAGGGTGTGACGCCCTATGCCCTCGGCTTCGACATGCGCGACTGGTGGGTGCCCCTCGACCAGCAGCGGTACAAATAACGCCGGATACGGCTGGCTGGACTGCCCCTCGTGCGCAACTACCTGATACGAAGATTCCTGCTCATCATCCCCACCTTCCTGGGGATCAGCGTGATCACATTTATGATCGTCCAGATGGCCCCCGGCAGCCCCATCTACATGCGCTTGCATCAGGCGGGCGGTTCGGGCGGCAGCGCCATTACGAAGGAAGCCATCGAGCAGACCAAGAAGCTCTACGGCCTGGACAAGCCCCTCCCAGAGCGCTATGTCATGTGGCTGGGTAAACTCGCGACCTTCGATTTCGGAACCTCCTACAAGGACAACCGGCCCGTGCTCACCAAGATCGCGGAAACCATCCCGGTGACGCTCCAGCTCAATCTGATCTCCATCCTGGTGATCTATCTCATCGCCATACCCATCGGCGTCTATTCCGCCACGCACCAGCATACCCGGGCGGACACCGCCATCACCCTGGGGCTCTTCATTCTCTACAGCCTGCCCAGTTTCTGGGTGGCCATGCTGCTCATGTACTACTTCTGCGGCGGCGCCCACTTCAACTGGTTCCCCGCCGCTGGCGTCAACTCCTATGACGCCAATTCCCTCGGCGCATTCGCCTGGCTGCGCGACCGCGCATGGCACCTGTTCCTGCCCGTCCTGTGCCTTTGCTACAACGGACTCGCTGGACTCTCCCGCTACGCGCGCGCCGGCCTCATCGAGACGATACGCCAGGACTACGTCCGCACCGCCCGCGCCTACGGCTTCAGCGAGCGCACGGTCATCTACCGCTACGCCCTGCGCAATTCACTTATCCCCATCGTCACGCTGCTCGGCGGCCTCATCCCCAGTCTTATCGGCGGCAGCGTCATCATCGAGAGCATCTTCTCCATCCCAGGCATGGGTCGGCTCGCCTTCGAGGCCATCCTCTCCCGGGACTATCCCCTGATCATGGGCATCCTGTCGATCACCGCGCTCCTCACGTTGTTGGGACTCATCATATCCGACATCCTGTATGCGCTGGTCGATCCGAAGATAAAGTTCAGCTAGGCCGCGATGGGAACGAACAACATTGAAGAACAGGTTGTAACGCCCGGTGACAATCCGGTGGCCACCCCCGTGATCGCCTATCAGCACCGCAGCCAGGGCTACTGGCGTCTGGTGTGGATCCAGTTCAAGAAACGTCGCTTGGGCCTCGCCTCCCTCGCCGTGCTGGCCCTGCTGGCCTTCATCGGAATCATCGCCCCCTTTCTCGCAGGCGAGGTTCCCATTTACCTCGCCACAAACGGAAAAACCTATCTCTTTCCGAATATCTTCACGCACAGCGATCTGGTGTCTTTCAATTTTGACGGCTGGGAGCCCGGCCCCGAAGACAAGGTCATCCGCCCCCTGATCCCCTTCGCGCCGGAGCGCTCCCATCTCTACAACCGGCTGGAGGCCCCCTCCACGATCCACTGGCTCGGCACCGACGACCGCGGGCGCGATGTGCTCAGCCGACTCATCTGGGGCACGCGTATCTCCATGACCGTTGGCTTCGTCGCCATGGGCATCGCTACCGTTATCGGAATCATCGCGGGCGCCCTCGCAGGCTACTACGGCGGCAAAGTGGACGCGGTCGTGCTGCGGATCATCGAGATCGTGCTCTGCTTCCCCACGCTGATCCTGATCCTGTCCCTCATCGCCTTCCTGAACCCGAGCATCTACAACATCATGATCGCCCTGGGGCTCACCGGCTGGCCCGACGTGGCCCGGCTCGTGCGCGGCGAATTCCTGAAACTGCGCAACGCGGACTTCACCACCGCCGCCCGCGCCACGGGCCTGCGCGATACCCGGATCATGTTCCGACACCTCCTGCCCAACGCCCTCGCCCCCGTGCTCGTCACCGCCACCTTCGGCGTCGCCGGGGCTATCCTCACGGAATCGGCCTTGAGCTTCCTCGGCTTCGGCGTCCCCCCACCCACCGCAAGCTGGGGCGAGATCCTCAAACAATCCAAGGACTACGTAGACTTCGCCTACTGGCTGGTCATCTTCCCCGGCCTCGCCATTTTCGTAACGGTTACCGCCTTCAATCTCGTCGGCGAAGCCCTCCGCGACGCCATGGACCCGAGACTGAGGCAATGAACGCCGAAGTCGTCAAAAAAGCAAGAGTTGAACCGCGAATGAACGCAAATAAACGCGAATTTAAAATAGCATCATTTCACTTGGAATATACTTATCCAAACTTATTACATGCAATAGAATTACTTTTAACGAAGCAAGCTCGAATTCGGAAGCAAATTCGCGTCCATTCGCGTTCATTCGCGGTTCAACTCTTTCAAGATAAGCCAATATGACCGACTCCCCGCAGGCCATACTTCAGATCAAAAACCTGAAGACCTACTTCAAAACCGATCAGGGCCTCGCCCGTTCGGTGGATGACGTTTCCTTCGACCTCCACCGGGGCAAGACCCTCGCGGTCGTGGGCGAGAGCGGATGCGGCAAAAGCGTCACGGCCCTCTCCATCATGGGACTGGTGCCCGAACCGGCCGGTCACAACGCCGGTGGCGAGATCCTCTTTGACGGACAAAACCTCCTCGCCCTCTCCAAAGACGATCTTCGCCAGATCCGGGGGGATGACATCTCCATGATCTTCCAGGAGCCCATGACCTCCATGAACCCCGTGTTCCGCGTGGGCCACCAGATCGCCGCGGTGCTCCAGTTGCACCGGGGCATGAACAAGAAAGACGCCCTCGACGAGACGGTGCGCCTCCTCACCCAGGTGGGTATTCCCGCGCCGGAAAAGCGGGTGCACGACTACCCCCATCAAATGTCGGGCGGCATGCTCCAGCGCTGCATGATCGCCATGGCCCTCGCCTGCGACCCCATGGTGCTGATTGCCGATGAGCCCACCACGGCCCTCGACGTGACCATCCAGGCACAAATCCTGGACCTCATGCGCAAACTCCAGGACGAGCGGGGCATGTCCATCCTTCTCATCACCCACGACCTCGGCGTGGTGGCGGAAAACGCCCACGACGTCGTCGTCATGTATGCCGGAAAGGTGGTCGAGCAGGCCCCCGTACGGGAACTCTTTCGCAACCCGCGCCACCCCTACACCCTGGGGCTCTTCGCCGCCCTGCCGAAGCACGACAGTGTTCGCGAACGGCTCCACGTGATCCAGGGCAACGTGCCCGCGGCCACGGCCTTCCCCCCGGGTTGCCGCTTCAACAACCGTTGCCCGCTCGCCTCGGCTCGCTGCCGCGAGGCGGAGCCTGTGCTGGAAACCGCCGGTGAAAGCCATTCCGCCGCCTGCTGGAACTTGGACCAGACCCTCGGCGGAAGACTGCCCGAAACGGCGGAGGCTCAAGCATGAGCGAACCCCTCCTCAGCATTGAAAACCTGGTGAAGCACTTCCCCGTGAAGAAGGGCGTCTTCGCCCGGACCGCGGGTGCCGTGCGGGCTGTGGACGGCATCAGCTTCTCCATCCCCCGGGGCACCACCCTGAGCCTGGTGGGGGAGAGCGGCAGTGGAAAAACAACGGCCGGTCGCTCCATCCTCCGCCTGATTGAACCCACAGGCGGAAAGATCCTCTTTGACGGCATCGACCTGGCCTCCCTCGGCCCGAAAGAACTCCGGGAACTGCGAAAGCGCATCCAGATCGTATTTCAGGACCCCTACGGCTCCCTCAACCCCCGGATGACCATCTACTCCATGCTCGCCGAGGCCATGAAGGCCCACAACATCGGCGACAGCCGAACCCGCCGCGACCGGTGCTACGAGCTCCTTTCGTTGGTCGGCCTCCCGCCCCAGGCCGCTGATCGCTATCCCCATGAGTTCAGCGGCGGACAGCGCCAGCGCATCGGCATCGCACGGGCCCTCGCCGTGGAGCCGGAACTCATCGTGGCCGATGAGCCCGTATCCGCCCTCGACGTCTCCGTGCAGGCGCAGATCCTGAACCTGCTGAAGGACCTCCAACAGAAGCTCGGCCTGACGTATCTGTTCATCGGCCATGACCTGAGCGTGATCCGCCATATCAGCGATGCCGTCGCGGTCATGTACCTGGGGCGGATTGTGGAGATCGCCCCGGCGGACGAACTGTTCCGCTGCCCGGTCCATCCCTATACCAAGGCCCTGCTTTCGGCCGTGCCCGAGATTGACCCCGACCGGAAGTCCCAACGCATCATCCTCCAGGGGGATGTGCCCAGTCCGATCAAT
This sequence comes from Candidatus Hydrogenedentales bacterium, assembly GCA_942492815.1. Lineage (GTDB taxonomy): Bacteria > Hydrogenedentota > Hydrogenedentia > Hydrogenedentales > JAEUWI01 > JAEUWI01. The sequence continues at coordinate 4,399,488 of OW818658.1, forward strand.
CCCCCCACGGGGTGCCACTTTCACCCCCGCTGCCCCGAGGCGACACCCGCCTGTGGCGTGACGGCGCAGCGCCTGGTGGAGATCGCGCCGGGCCATCGCGTGGCCTGCCACGTGCATGCACCGGCCCCGGGCGAATAGAAGAAAAATAAGCATTTCTCGCCAGAACAAAGGGGTGCCAAAAACCATGTCGGTGCTTGCCGTGCTTCCAGAAAATCTGGTATTCTAAGGCGCGAGGTTGGAGGTTTACATGCGTTTAGATATAGCGGCACTTAGCGATGTAGGGCGCCGGAAAAAAAATAACGAAGATTCCTATGTGATCGTTCGTGAGGGTGCCAAGAATCTGAACCTCTTCAAGGAAGGTGCGCTGGTCTGCGTTGCCGACGGACTTGGCGGTCATACCGGTGGCGAGATCGCAAGCAAACTGGCGGTGAAAATCGTCGGCGAGTTGATCAAGGAAAAGCCGCCCCGCTCCGCGCAGAATGGCGACGATGCCAACGAACAGAACGAAGGCCCCCTGCCCAAGGTGCGCTCGGCCATCGAGAAGGCCAACGAGAGCATCTTCCAGACCAACAAAGATCTGGTCCGCACCCGCCGCCCCATGGGCACCACCCTGCTCACCTCCATCATCACGCCGAAAAAGATCTATATCGGCAACGTGGGCGATTCCCGCTGCTACCACATCCGCGACGGAGAAATTCTCGCCCAGACCGAAGACCACTCCTGGGTGGACGAGCAGGTCAAGATGGGCCTCATGTCCAAGTCCGAGGCCGAGACCGATCGCCGCAAGAACATCGTAACCCGCTGTGTGGGCACCCACGAAGAAGTCACCGTCGACACCTACCGCTGGCACATCGTTCCCGGCGACATGCTCCTCATGTGTACCGACGGCCTCGTCAACATGGTCAAGGACGACGAGATAAAGCGCGAATTCCAGCGCAATGCTTCGGCAGCCGAAATCGCCCACCGCCTGGTCACGAAGGCGAACGAGTATGGCGGCAAAGACAACATCACCGTTGTCGTAGTCAATATCAGCCCCGCGCCGCTCCGCATGATCTACATGCGCATCAGCAATTTCTTCCGCCGAAATGGTATCGGCCTCGCCTGGGCCGCCTTCCTCATCGTCTACGGTGCCCTCGCCTTCTTTGCGGGCTGGGTGCTGCGCGGAAACCAGTAACGGGACACAGGCAGGTCTGTCCCGAATGGCACTGACTCAAGGGCATTAACTGGGTGCTCCAATGGGTAACCTGGGGTGCCACCCTCAAACGTAATCGCGTAGCGATGGAGTTTGTGGGTGTTGGGACATGACCGTGTGGCGCGATTCTCCTTGAAAAATCCGAGTCTTTTCACCAACAAGCTCCCCCGCTGCGCTCCTCTGCTTGAGGGTGGCACCCATGGTCCCCTTTTTAACGTAGACAGGCCTTAAGTAAGTGCCATTCGTGGCTGTCTCCCGCAAGACCCACCCACACTTCCCCACGCCATCTTCCCACGTTTCCGAATGGGTACAGCCTCCGCCTGGACCGCGATCGCCCCCCCTCCACCCCGCCGCCTTACGAGGCCGATGCTGTCCAAAAAAGCAACGCCCGGACTGGCTTTGCCAATCCGGGCGGAAATTTACTCTCAATTAATCCAGCGCCTTACGCGGTGGCTTCACCTTCCGGGTCAGCCTTCTTCGCGCGCTTCTTCTTGGAGATGTATCGGCGACCGCTGTCTTCCACCTTCGCGGTATCGGCAGCCGGGCCGCGCCCGAAGATCTGCTCCCAGTAAATCACCACCGGGCTGGCGATGAAGATGGAGGAGTAGGTGCCTACGATGATACCGATCAGCATGGCCAGGGCGAAGTCTTTAATGTCATCACCGCCGAAGACGAAGAGCATGACGACCACGAAGAGCGTCGTGACCGACGTGAGCAGCGTGCGGCTCAGGGTTACGTTGATGGCCAGGTCAATGATATCCGGCAGCTTCATGCCGCGGCCTTTGTATTTGTCCACATCTTCACGGATGCGGTCGAATACGACGATGGTATCGTTCAGGGAGTAACCGATCACGGTGAGGATAGCCGCGACCACCGCCAGGCTGATCTGGTAGTCCAGGATGGCGAAGAGGCCGAGGGTCAGGGCCACGTCGTGTACCAGGGCGACAAAGGCGCCCATGGCGTATTTGAGCTGGAAACGATAGCCGATATACATGCTGATGAAGACCAGCGACCAGATGATCGCCCAGACCGCGTCGCTGCGCAACTGAGCGCCCACCGCCGGACCCACCGTCTTGACGGACTCAAATTCGATCTTGGTGTCGTCGCCGCCCACGAGCGGGTCGAGGGCCGTGCGCAGTTGCTGCGCGACCGTCAGAGTGCCCTCGGGTATGTCCTTCGGGTCCACATTACCCACACGAACCTGGAATTTGTTTACGAGATTGCCCTCTTCCATAAGCTGCTGCACCTGGGGGCTGTTAAAGCCGCCTTTACCCAGTGCTTCACGGACCGTCGCCACATCAACCGCAGTATCCTCGTGCATGTTAATGCGAACGTTGGTGCCCTGCATGAAGTCCACACCCAGCATGGTGCCCTGATTTATCTTCAGCCCGAAGAGTCCCAGGCTGGCAATCACCAGAAGCGCACTGACGATAACGCAGGCGTTCCGGAATTTCATGAAGGGAATGCGCGTGTCGGCCGGGATGGCATTGAGCATGTGCGCGGAGGTCACGATGCGGCGTTCGTAGAAGAAGTCGAAGAGGGCGCGGCCCACGACCAGACCGGTAAGCAGCGTGCCGATAACACCGATGCTCAACGTGATGGCGAAACCTTCGATGGGGCCGGTGCCGAACTGGAACAACACGATGGCCGCGATGAAAGTGGTCAGGTTCGAGTCGAGAATCGCCACCGCAGCTTTTTTGAAGCCGGTGTCAATCGCCGAAAGAACCGAGTGGCCCAAGCGAAGCTCTTCGCGGATACGCTCGAAGACGAGCACGTTGGAGTCCACCGCCATACCGATACTCAGGATAAGACCGGCAATACCGGGCAGGGTCAGGGTCATGCCGAAGTAGGCCATGGCCGCCAGGATGAAGAGGCCGTTCAGCAGCAGCGCGATGAGGGCGATGACGCCGGGGAACAGATAGTAGCCGACGACCGCCGTGGCCGTCATGAGAAGACCCCACAGTGCCGAGGTCACGCCTGACTTCACCGAGTCGGAACCGAGACTCGCCGTCACCACATCCGTGGAGTCAACGCGCACCTTCACGACCATCGAACCGGAGTTCAGCGCAATCGCCAGGTCGCGGGCTTCGTCGGCGCTGAAGCGGCCGGTGATCTGGCCCGAGAAATCGATGCGGCCGTTAATCGTGGGGGCCGAAACCACCAGGTCGTCCAGCACGATGGCCATCGCGCGACCGATGTTTGCTTCCGTGGCCCCGCCGAAGATCGCGGCACCGGCATTATCAAAAGAGAAAGAAATGGCCCACTGGGAGGGGTTCTGAGGGTCGGGCATCGAAGTCGCCGATGTCAGGCCGTCGCCCGTGGCGATGGGCTTCTTGTCCAGCAAGTACAGGTCGACGCGCTGGGGATCGCCGATTTTCGGCGTGCGGCCGAAGGCCAGAATCTTGTCTTCCGGAACGAGGGCGGGATCCGCATTCAGCTTAGCAACCCAAGTCTTGACGTTCTCAAGATTATCAGGCTTCACCCAGATGGGCTCGCCCGGCGCTGGACGCTGGAAGAAGCTCGCAAATTCGTCGGGATACCGCTGTTTGATCGTCGTGAAGACCGCGACGGAATCATCCTGGCCGGCCACAATGTGGAAATTAAGCACCGCCGCCTGGGTCATCAACTTGATGGCGCGGTCCGTGTCTTTCTCACCGGGAAGCTGCACCTGAATCTGGTTGGTGCCCATCTTCTGGATGATCGGCTCCTTGGCTTCGAACTTCTCGATACGGTTGACGAGTTGCTGGTACACCACCTCCTGCGCCATCGTCTCGATCTGGTCGTCCGAATCCGTACCAAGGTCCGTGCGTAGCGCCGCGAGCTTCTCTTCGGAGAGCTCCTTATAATCGAAGCTCAGCACCATCTGGATGCCGCCCTGAAGGTCCAGGCCCAGGTTGATTACCCGGTTGCGATCACACTCCGCCCAGCGCTTCACCTTGAAGCCAATATTCGCGAAGTATCCGTGCTTCTCAATCGCGCGCGCTTCGTCTTCCTGCTTCCACTGCGCGAGCTTCTCTTCGCGCCGTTCGGGCGACGTCAGCATCCACCCGACTGTCGGATAGATGGCGATGAGCGACAGGATTATCGACGCCCAGATGACAATGGTGCGAATGGTATGTTTTTTCATGGGATAACTCCACTACAGCTCTTTGAAATAGAGGGAATGACTCGGGACAGGGCGCTTCGAAGTGAAGCGCTATTTTCCGCCGTCCCCGTCGACCTTGGCGACGTAGGCGATTGCGGTGCGCACGAACTTGATGGTGACATTGTCGTCCACTTTGAGCACCACGTCCGCATCGGAAATAGCCTGCACCTTACCGCAAATACCCCCGGTGGTGACGACTTCATCGCCCTTTTTAAGCGCGCTGAGCATGTTCTGGCGCTCCTTGTCCCGCTTCTGCTGGGGACGGATCGTCAGAAAATACATGATCAGGATAACGCCCACCATGAGGGGCATCATCTGCATGAGCCCGCCCGTGGGGGAGGCCGCCGCGCCTTCTGCGCCCGCCGGAGCCGCTGCGGGAACGGCCGTGCCAGCCTGGGCAATCAGGAAATTCAGGGCTTCAATACTGCTTACGAAATTCATGAGACTAGAACGCTTTCAGGTGGAATAGGATTGAAGAAACGTGCGCTTGAATTCCAGAAATCTGCCGTCCCGGATAGCCTTGCGCGCAGAATCGGCCAATTGTAGCATAAAGAAAAGGTTGTGTAAAGTATTCAGCCGCAACGACAAAATCTCTTTCGCCCGGTACAGATGGTGCAGATAGGACCGCGTATAGGTGCGGCAAACCGGACATGCGCAGTTCGCATCGGGCGGGCCAAAATCCCGCGCGTGACGCGCATTCTTGATGTTCACTTTGCCCGTGCTCGTGAATAGACTGCCGTTGCGCGCATTCCGTGTCGGCATCACGCAATCAAACATGTCGATGCCCCGCTCGATGGCGTTGAGAATGTCTTCGGGCGGCCCGACGCCCATGAGGTAGCGGGGCTTTTCGTCGGGCAACAGGGGTGCGACCCGCTCCACCGCCTGGATCATTTCTTCCTTGCTCTCCCCCACGCTCACACCGCCGATGGCATAGCCCGGGAAATCCAAGGACACCAGGCCCTGGGCGCTCTCGCGGCGGAGATCTTCAAACACGCTACCCTGCACAATGCCAAACAGGGCCTGCTTCGACGCTTCGCGCTCTTCCCAGCGCGCCCTGCACTGAATCGCCCATTCATGGGTCATGCGCATCGACTTCTCCGCCTTCTCCCGGGTCACGGGAAAAGCCGTGCAGTCGTCGAAGCACATCATAATGTCCGCGCCGATGCTGATCTGATTGTCAATGGCCTTCTCGGGCGTGAAAAAGTGGCGCGACCCGTCCAGATGGCTCTGAAAATGAACCCCCTCGGGCGTGATCTTGTTCAACGCGCTCAAACTGAAGACCTGAAAGCCCCCGGAATCGGTCAACACGGGCCGATCCCAGTTCATAAAGCCATGGATGCCCCCCGCCATCTCCAGCGTCTCCGTGCCGGGCCGCAGATAGAGGTGATAGGCATTCCCCAGAATAATCTGGGTGCCGATATCCCGTAAATCCTCCTGCGACAATGCCTTAACCGTCGCCTGCGTCCCCACCGGCATGAAGATCGGCGTCTCCACCTCCCCATGAGGCAGCGAGAGCCGGCCCGTCCGCGCGGCACAATTCGGGTCCCGTGATTCCACGGTATAGCGCATGGCACACTGCATCAAAAGGTTCCTGTGGGTCAAAAGGGAAGGGACCGGTAGTATAGGGGAAGGGGAGGCGGGAGCGCAAAGAGGGGAAGTAGTCTGGAGTCCTGAGTCTGGAGTCTGGAGGGGAAATTACCCTACGCCGCGAAATTAGGTCTTATGGGTCTTATGGGACCCATTGCCTCCAGTCTCCAGACTCCAGACTCACTCAAATGTGATCCCAACCCCTCATTTGCGCTAGAATGCCGTCCTGTCCCCAAACCACCCCGCGCGCCTCCCTGCGTGCCACCGAAAGTTACCATGACCGAACTCACCAGCGCGCAGCGCAAATACCTCCGCAAAGTCGGCCACCACCTCGACCCCGTCGTCATTATCGGCAAACAGGGCGTCACCGACATGCTCGTGCGCGCCGTGACCCAGGCCCTCGAATCCCACGAACTGGTGAAAATCCGCTTCAACGAATTCAAAGACGAAAAGCGCAGCCTCGCCGAAGAAATCGAGCGCCGCACCGCCAGCATCATCGCAGGCACCATCGGCCACATCGTCCTGCTCTACAAACAGCACCCCGACGAAGACAAGCGCAAGATCCTCTTCGGCGACGATTGAGCAAGGTGATCAGACGGATCAGACCGATCGGATGGATATTTCAGATTTGCCCCTGGCCATTTCAACTCTTCGTTGTCCATTGTCCATTGTCAATTGTCCATTCCATACGCTATCCTTGTGCCCTCTGATACCCGAATTTATCCCAAACATCGCAAGGCCCCATCCATGTCCGCTCGCAAAGAAGTCATCCTCTCTGGTATCCGCCCCACCGGCCGCCTGCACTATGGCAACTACTTCGGCGCCATCCATCACTTCCTGCGACTCCAGCAGAGCGACGCCACGTGCTTCTACTTCATCGCCGACTACCACGCGCTGACCACAATCACGGAGAAGACCGAGATCTACCGCCAGACCCTGGACATGCTCCGGACCTACGTGGCCTGCGGCCTCGACCCGGTCCGCTCCATTGTCTACCGCCAGAGCGACCTGCCCTCCACCGCCGAGCTTTCCCTGCTCCTGGGTATGATCACCAACATTGGTCACCTTGAGCGCGGCACGACCTATAAAGACAAAATGATCAAGATCCAGGACGACCCGAAGATCGACGGCAACCCCCTGTCCTACGGCCTGCTGGGCTACCCCGTGCTCATGGCGGCGGACATCCTCATCGTCAAGGCCGACGTGGTCCCCGTGGGCGATGATCAGCGCCAGCACGTAGAGATGGCCTGCGACATCGCCGAAAAATTCAACCACCGCTTCGGCTGCGAAGCCCTCCACCGCCCCCGCGCCGTGGGCCGCGACGCCCTCCGCCTTCCCGGTCTCGACGGCTCCGCCAAGATGGGCAAGAGCGACAACAACACCCTCGACCTGCTCGACGATCCCAAGACCGTCCTCACCAAGATCAAAGGCGTTGTCACCTCCACCGATCCCCTGCCCCTCGACACCGACAGCAACGACCCCGAGATGGTGATTCCCAAGCTCCCCGGCGGCCTCAGCGTCCTCTACCGCCTCCTCAACCTCGTCGCCCCCGAAGAAGTCTACCTCGACTTTCTCCAGCAATACCGCGACGGCGGCAAGTTCTACGGGAACCTCAAGAAAGCCGTCGCCGAGCACGTCAGCAAATTCAACGAGCCCATCATCGAGAAATTCAACGACCCGGCGAACAACGACGACTTCATCATGGACTTCCTCCGCGAAAACGCGAAGAAAGTGACCCCCGTCGCGCTGGACACGGTGGAAAACTGCCGCGAAGCCATGGGGATTGGGCGGAGCTTGTATCGGGGGTAGAGATTCCCGCAGAAGACTCCGGGTGCCACCCTCAAGCAGAGGAGCGAAGCGGGGGCGCTTGTGGGTGATGGGGCTTCAGACTCGCAAGGCCCGCCCCAATGCGCAAGCCTTCCACCATCTCCACTCACGGCTGCAACTTGGGCACCCACTTGCCGTTTCGGAAGACCATCCTGGATTCGGATCCATCTGAGTTTCTGTACAGCATGGTCGTTGCCATGCCGTATTGAAAGGTCTCCATGGTGAACAGCGATGGGTCAATGGAGACGTTAAACTGCACGTCGCTGAATTCCCACTCGTTATATCGTTCACGCATACGCTGGGTTATTTTCAATGGAAACCAGCGCCCGTCAGGCAACTGTTGCAGCGTCTTGTGTCGCTCCATGGTCATTGTCCCTTCAGGCTTGTCCCAGACCGCAGTATAAACTATCTGGTGATTCCTTTCGGGATCCAGCAAGTACTCCACCCTGCGCCCCTCCCTTCCCTTGCGCGATTGATAGTGAACGAGTTTTATTTTCGGCCCGTCCTCCATATCAATATGTGTCACGTCCCAGAGTGCGCGTTTTTCGGCCGCTCTCAATTCCACGGTTTCTCGAAATAGCTCCTCGAGATAATTGTGTCCCGTGCCAAAGGCCAGTTTGAGCGGAAAGGGATAGAGATTCGGTCCGACCATGGCATCGCCTTGCGCTTCCAGCGTAGCCTTTGGGAAGTACATGAGGAAGTCTTCGCCGTGCTGGGTGCTGCGATTCGCATAGTTGGCCCCGTCGAACGCCGCCCAATACTGAAACGGGATATCCACCGGCATCATCTTCCGCTTTGCCGCGGTCATGGGTTTCCCCATCATCAAATAGGTCTGCTGATTCCGACGCCACTGGTGCACCCGCCACCGCGTGCCATCCTCGATCCACTCGCCCTCCCCTTCAGAGAGGAGTTCCCCCAGCGGCAGCGGGAGATGTAACGACGTCTCCGGGAACTGCCGCTGATGCCACTTGATGGTCATTCGATAGGCGTAAATGCCTTCGTACTCCGCACGAACTTTTGCCAGAATGGCACGGACATCCGAGGTGTCCTGGGGAGCCTCCTCAGCAGGTAACGCAACCCCGCCGCCGGAACCCGCCCCGCCCTCTGTCGGCGGTGCAGCAGGAGCCTGCGCCCAGACGGATGAAATACCGCACCAGGCGACTACCGCCATGCACCCAAAAGAATATGCTGTGAAGTACCGACACCTGAAGATAGAAGCGTTGCCCATGCCTTGTCCCTCTGCGGCCCATTTCGCTTTACTAGACTATCCCCCTTTTCCTGCACTGTCAATGGCAAATAAACGAATTCCTCCCGACACGGTCCAGTTGCACTACGGCACGATCCCGCCCTACTCCCCCAGTCTCACTTCATCCGCCGCCACGAGCCGTACCGGGCCGAGGAGTCCGGCGGGTTCGACGTGCCAGGGTTCGTCGCCGCCGATGTCTTTCTCTCGGGGTGTTTCGTTGGTGCGGGTGAAGCGCTGTTCCGGCGGAAGGGTGAGGTCGCCGGTGAGGCGGTTAATCCACATGTTGGCCACGTCGATCTCCAGGGTGTTCTGACCGGTGACGGCGACCGACGTAATCTCGACCTGGAAGGGCGCTTTCCAGAGGATGCCCAGATCTTTACCGTTGAGCCGCACGCGGGCTACGTCGCGCACTTCACCGAGGTCGAGGTAGAGGCGGCGGCGGGGCACGAGGAGGTCTTCGCGCACTTCGATCGCCTTGTGGTAGGTGGCGATGCCGGAGAAGTAATTGATCCCGTCGTTCCCGCCATCCGTCCAGGAATGGAGTGATTCAAATTCGGCCTGGGCCGGTGCGCCCCAGTTTTCGGGGAAGTGAATCGTCCAAGGGCCGTCCACGTTCCGGGGCTCGGGCAGCGTTGCCACCGATGCGCGCATGGTCTGCTGTTCGGCGCTGTCCCGCTTCAGGGCGTAGTCTCCATTCGCCCAAGCGAGGACTTCGGCACTGCCCGTCTCAGCCGCCAGGATGGTGGCGGCGGGATTCGTCTGTGGCGACTCCACGAGCCGGGCCGGGGCCCAGGGCGCGGCGGTGGATTCGAACACGATGAAGATGGAGCCGCCCGGCGGCAGGCACAGGGGCAGGGTGGTGCGGTCCTTTTCGAGGACGCCTTCGTGCAGCGGCCAGACCCGGCCATTCGCGGGGTCCCAGGCGTAGGGCGTCTTCCCCGCGACGCGAAAATGCCCCTCGGCCTTTGCCCAGTTTTTCGTGGGGTTGCGCACGAAGTAGAGGTCTTTGTCCCCCGCGACGCGGTGGATGAAATCGAGACCGGGATCGTCGCCCTCGGCGGTATAGGCAAAGTCTTCGACCACGCCAAGCTCTTGGAGCACCTCGGTCGGCGTCGAGCCCCAGTAGACGCGCCCCGCGCCAATGGAATGCTCCTTCACCGTGCGACCATCGCACGGGCCCCACACCTCCGCGGCGAGGGTTTCCAGGTCTTTCGTGCGCGCCTCGAAATCCTTGAGGCCCGGCACGGTGGTGGGCCGTGGACCGATCACCGTGGCCCCGTCTTTGATCAGGACCGCGATCTTCTTGAGCACTTCCAGCGGCATGTGGGCCTGCTCCGGCAGCACGAGCACGCGATAGTTCATCCCGTCCGGCAGCATGATGCGACCCTCTTGAACGGTCATGCGGTTCAGGATGACGTCGGAATTCACCACGTCGTAGTCATAGCCCTTGCTCAGCCCCGCCAGGAGCGGCTTATCGGGCACGTCGTGGTAGGCGGGCCAGAAGTTGGGCGCCTGGTCGCCGTAGAAGTAGCAGACATCCGCCACAAAGCGGCCCTGCTGGAGCATGTAGCTGCAGCGGGCCATGTAGTCCATGAAGGGACGGGCCATGGGCCACCACGTCACGTTGGGGTTGATGTCCACGCCCGCGTGGTAGGCCCGACCGGGGAATCCGGCCTCCGGTGGCGTGTGCGAAAAGCCATGGTAGGTGATGCGGTTCAGTCCTTCGCAGAAGGCGCGATCGAGGGCGTATTTCAAGACGCCGGGGCCGTCCTTCCAGCGCCGCCAGGTGGTGAAGCTCTCCGCGTCCACATAGGGCTTCCCATAGATGTGGGCCGCGCTGGCAATTTCCTTGATGAGGAACATGTTGCGGTGGCGGATCCAGAATTCGCCCTGGGGAATGTCCACGTTGCCCAGGGCCTTCAGGGCATCCACCGGACAGGAATTCCAGATGGGTGGTCCGGGGCCGCCCGCTTCGCCGCTCAGCGCGATTCCGTAGGGCTCCAGGAGTTCATTGCCGGTGATGTAGTGGCTGAAGATCAGTTGCTCGCTGATGGCCTTGTGGTAATCATAGAGAAAACGATCGCTTTGTTCTTTTCCGCCAATGGTCCACCCCGCGAGTATGGGCAGCCAGGGTGTGGCGTCGTAACCCGCCCAGCGCTCGAAATCCGCTGAGAAACCGTCGGTCCACTGGATGCCCTCGGCCAGTTCCATGCTCTCGACCGCCAGAAAGGCGAGGCCGAAGTCTTTGGAATTCTCCGGCGTGATGCCGAGCTTATCGAGGATATATTGGAAATGCATCCGCGTGGCGGCGGGATCGAGGAAGTCGATCAGAGGCCCCTTGGAATTCGGACTGGGCACGATGAGCTGCTGTCCGTTGTTCAGGCAGACGAAGCGCAGCACCTGCCAGCGGCCGGCAGGCGCATCCCACTCCAGCACGCCGTCCTTCACGCGGTCGGACAGCACAATAACGGAATTCCGATCGGGAATCGCCTTCGCCTCGTTGTCCGGCACGGCCAGCACCGCGATTTCGCGAGAATAGATTGGCTTCCCCTCGGCGTCCACCGGACAATTGGGTGGCAGGTCGGGCATCGGCAGGGCGACTCGAATCGCGCCGGGGCCTTCCACGGTCACCACCGTGACGTAGGCGTTCTTGCCCGCATATTCCGGCGTGGCCCAGGGGCCCCCGGCGTTCCAGCCGCTCGACGTCAGCAGGCCAAACTCCAGCCCCAGGCGCTTCGCCTCCTTCAGCGAGTGGTGCATCGCGGCCACGGACTCCGGACCAAGGAAAGGCGGGCCCGGCGGCACGAAACCATTCGGATTCCGGTGGGCGCCCGTGTCCCACATCTGGCCGCCGCCCATGCCCTTGTCCTTCATCTCCTCCAGATCGCGCGTGAGCTGATCCAGCGTGACCGCGCCATTGATCCAGTCCCAGTAGGCCCGGGGCCGGGCATGCAGCGGCGGCTCCTGGAAGGCGGCGATGTCCAGCCCCTCCCCGGCGTCGGTCCCGTCCTCCGCCGAAACGGGCGCCGGCAACAGTGCGGCCATCAGCATCAGCAAGGTAACATTCAGAACGCGCATGACGGGCATCCTCCCACCGGGCGGCCAGGGTTGACGGTGGCAACGCCCGGGATAAGTGTATCCCCTCTCGGGATGGGACAATCAAGCGTGTGTTGGCCTGATTGAGCGATGAGGACTCCGACGGGACCGTCCCGAACGCAGAGGCCCTGCGAGAACTCCGCGCGGCTCCCACCTGGCAGGCACCTCCGACGAAAGGACGCCAACCTGGCGTTCGGGACCGGCCCGCGATTTCAAAAACGGGGGACAGTCCTACAGTCGCGTCGCCCGACTGGGTTGGCGCTACGGTTTCCGTCGCGGTGGCGTCGTCGGGTGTACTTCTGGCACCGGACAGTCCCCTCGGGTCGGGCCGGGGCGTCGCCACATTCTACTCAGGCGTCACGCCTTTTTGTGGGCCATTCGGCGAAGTTTGTGATTGCGCTTCGGACAATTGCTCTGGTGTCATTTGTTTGGCAATCTCATCTCTACGCTCCCCTGCCGATTCCCACCCGTGCGCCGTAGCCAGGTCATACCACTGGTAGGCGGCAACGAGATCTTTCGGCATTCTCTCCCCATTTCCGTAAAGGGCCCCGAGGAAAGCCATCGCAAGCCCATCCCCCTGATCGGCGGCCTTGCGAAACCAGATGACCGCCTGCGGGATGTCCTTCGGCACGCCCGCACAGTCAGAGTAAATGCTCTCACAGTCCACGTAAATCAAGCCCAGCTCGGTTTGCGCATCCACATTTCCCTGATCGGCGGCCTTGCGGAACCAGACGACGGCCTGCGCCACATCTTTCGGAACGCCATGGCCGTAAGCGTAGCTCTTGCCAAGAACGAATTGCGCCAGTGCATTGTCCTGCTCGGCGGCCTTGCGAAACCATAAGAACGCCTGCTCCAAATCCTCCGTCACACCGATTCCCTTGGCGTAGCGGTCGCCGAGTTGGATCTGCGCGTCCACGTCACCCTGTTCGGCCACCTTTCGGATTTCGGCAGTCTCTTGAGCCTCTGCGGCTTCTTGGGCGGCTTTCCTGACACTATTGACAGCCGGGGCGCAGTTGCAGTCCAAGATCAGGAGCAAGGGTATGAGAAAGAAGACTCCGTAACGCATCATAGTCATGCCCTCCTGCATGCTGTTGTGGGCCGATTCAGTATACTCCGCGTTTATGGTGGAATACGAAGCCAGAAGCACGGGCAAATGGCAATGGAGTCGCTGGACACTTTCGCAGTGCTGTCTTTGAGGTGGCTTCCAATCCCAATGCGACCTTACCTCGCTAGCCAATCGCCGCTATGAGATCGCTGCGAAACGCGTCGAACGATGGCATATTGATCTGGCTTGCGTCGATTTTTCCCTGTGCCACAAGTTCGCACAGCAACTCGCGGGTGGGTTTCGTCCCGAGGACTTCCTCCCGCTCTTTCTTTAGCGGACGCAGGGAGTGAGGACTCCCGGAGCGATCCTCCAGCCCCTCGCACTGTTCATAGGGCCGCCCTTTTAGCGCGCACAACAACCAGGCTTCGGACGTGGGTCTTGGTATCATGGCGACACCCCGCGCGAGGCCCTCCCGCTTGAAACCGGCGTAGACCGCGTCCTTCCTGGCCGCCCAGAGGCTTTCTGGTGTCGACTGGTGATCGTCATTGTCTCGAAAATAGATTGCCACAATATCGTCACCGCTTTGTGCTGCCCACTGTATTGCCAATCGAGCGAGCGCTTGAGCAGAGCGTTGGAAATGAAGGGTTTCCCTCCGACGATTCGGACCGGGCAGTTTTGGACTCTTTCGTCGCGCCTTCAAATCGCCAATCGCGTTATTCAGCACAGGTCGCAAGACGAGACCACAGCACCCGGAATCCAGAGGCGAGTAGTGGTCCTCTCGCTCAACAATTTGGTTGGCGAGAAAGACCATGGGGCCCGGCTGAAAACTATCGCCGGTGCAGATCCGATCGGGATAGATACACGTGCCGCAATCTGTGCCCCACTCGCCGCTGAACAGGAAAAACATCTATGCCCCCGCTGCCGCGGCGTTCAGTTCCTCGGTCAGGGCCACGAGATTGGTATCGACAAAGGCCTCGCCCGGCCCCATGACGTCGAGCTTCTCGCTGATGGAAGAGATTTCGAAGAATCGCCTGGACCGGGTTGCGCCATCGGGCCCCTTGTAGAGGAAGACGACACTTTCGCGTGCGAGGTCATCGTCGAGGTAATTCAGGATCATGGGGCTGTGGGTGGTGACGAGTATCTGATGGGGAGATGTGGTCAGCTTCTTGATGAGAAAGTCTACGGATTCCGGATTTATACCATTCTCGATTTCATCGAAGAGCAGGAAATTGTGCTCGCTGCGCAGTTCCACCAGCATTGCGATGGTTCTCAGGAATCCATCATTAATATGATCGGAACGCACCACAATCTCGTGGAGACTCATGGGACTCTCGGCGATGTAACGTTCTACCGTGGCGAGTTCCTTATTGCCACCCGGATGCTCAAGGGTGATTACGTCATGAAGTCGGGGGTAGATTTCCACCAAGTCCTTTGCAATCTGAGCGCGACTTTCCGTACTTATCGAGGCGAAGTACGCGGACAGGAACTCCCCACTTTTGCCGATCGACTTTGGTGTACCTCGTTCTCGTGTTCTCAGTGCATGGGGGGAGAAGGCGTCAAAGGCAAAGGTGCCGCGGAAAAAATTGCGCAGATTGAGAATTGATCGCGGCAACTTTTCATCCTTTATCAAATTCATCAGCGACCCTCGATACTCTAGCAGGTCCGTCGGCATGTATAGGGGACCCTGAGTTTCGCTTGAAAACTCTTCCCCGTCTGCATATCCCCTCAACTCGCCGTTGTGAAGTATCAGGTGTGCTGTTCTGGTGTCAATAGCCTCTCGTATACAGCGCTGATGCTCAATTGAATACGTACCAGTCCAGGAGCTTCCATCAGAAAATTCTAATTCAAAGATGACATTCTCTATGCCGCTGAGACGCGCACGAATCTCATCCCTTTTCCACCCGCGTTCCCTGAACCAGTCGCTGATGTCGCCACCGAACAGGTAAGACAGAAAATCAAAAAATTGCAGCACCGTGGACTTCCCGCAGCCATTCAGGCCGATCAGGCAGGTGAAGGGGGAAAGCTCCAGTTCAAAGTCCGCCAGGGACTTGAATCCCTTGACGCTTACTTTCTTGATGTACATGGCAACGCCTTTCCAGTGTTGTCTGAGCCTATTATGTCATAATCGGGTGATGGCGTCGCCCACTTACGTCGGACTTCTTCGGTCGTCGCGATGGACACGTAGAACCTGGCGTCTTTGGAGGGGTCGTAGCGTCGAGCCGTCTGCATGGGGTTTTCCCTCCCTGAAAATGAGTCCTGTTATGGGGAGGGTTGACGGAGCTCCCCTACTAGATTGGGTAGGACGTTTACCTATTTTGGAGGGAAGGGATTGGTGCGTACGGGGTTAGGTCGGGCTGGCGGGGTGGGGGTCAATAAGGGTCTTTACAGGATGTCCCCATATTATACCCAAACGCTTGTAGAAGAGCAGGCCGAAGATATAGTGCTTGAAATCCCCCGAATCGATGGAGCCACGGAGTAAATCCGTCGCGCCCCAGAGGTGCCGTTCGAGTTCGGGCAGGGTCAATTGGGATATGGGTTATTGGGTTCCTTTAGGGGTGGCGGGGGTACTGACTACGCCCTCTTCCAGTTCTGCCAGTGTAGTCCCGCGAATGTCTTTCCAGCATTGACGGCCATTCCGAGGGTCTGCGCAAACAACTGCGGCAGCGGCCGAGGGGCTGGTAAAAAGGACGTCCTCCGTGAATTTCAGATTATCCCCAAACTCGGCCAACACGCCCTGCTCGATCAGTTCCAGACGACGCTTGACGTATGTCGCACCGAGAGAGTCCCTAAGGGTCTTTTCAGCTATGGAGTCTTTAGCGACCACGAAGCCCTCGTCGGATACCGTGCCCTCCGCTGAAATGCCGCGCTTTTCCAGCTTGAGGTACAGGGTGATGTGCGAAAGCGGTCCATTATCGCTTACCGAGGCTTCGTCGCCTTTGTGTTTCCGGACGGGCTCCAGAAAATTGAATCCCAACGAGCCCAGCAGGATGCGCGCAGACTCCAGGAACGCTTCCATATCGACCTGGTCAGGCCGAGGCAAGCTGGACATGGTCGGCGCGGCACCGATCTCCAGCTTGATGCGCTTGGCTTCAAGCGCCAACGCCACCACCCGCGACTCCAGATACTTCACGTGGGCCTTTGTGAGGTTATCGTCCTTGCTGGTGAAGAAAACGACCTGGTCCCAGAAATCCTTGTGGGCGACATGCTGCTTCAGCCGTGTCCATACGTTTTCCGCTTCGCCAATGTAGGCCATGGGGGTGGACAAGGCGGGGTCATCCCCAACGAGGATATAGATCCCCGGACGCTGCGATTCCGTCCAATTCGACAATTCGCCAATGCGTGCACGGGGGCAGACGATGGCCTGTCCTGTCCAATTTCCGACCTCGGCGTGCCGAATGCCGGTCGGAGAGCCGTCGGCGAGGTAGATTCGAACCGTTTTGCCGTGGGCGGTCATGAATCACCGCCTGTATGCAGTGCCCAACTTTTCAACCGGGCAGGCTTGTTGTCGGAGCGCGGGAAAACCGCTTTACTGGGCGGCCTTGCGTTGGCGATGCTGGTCAGTTGCCCCATGGATATATTCTCCCCGTTGGGTTGGTGCTTGGTGGAATGAAGCTGGATTTTAGCAGTGGGCCGATGCGATGGCAAGGCGGGCGGGAGCGCCGGTATTCGTCCTCGTTCCCATGCTCCCTCCGCGTTGGAAATTATGCGGGTACTATCACCGCGTTCGCCGCCGGGTTGTGAAGCAGAGCTTCACGCGCTGCATTCCCAAGCGGAGCTCTTGTCATTACCCATAAGTTTTCTGTCCTAGTGCGATTAGATACCCTTCAAGTAGGAGCATGAGTTGGAGCCAACCTCGCCAGATACTGAGCCAGCCGGGTGGGCCGTCGTTTTTTCTCCCGACGTAGCCGCCCATCCGGGCGATGGCGCGCATGGCGGATGCGTTGGTCCACCCGCACTTGGGACGGCCGATGGTTTTTTCGAGGATGTCCAGCGCTTCGGGCCGCAGCAGGCCGGGGCTGACGGCCTCGTCGGGCAGATTATTGGCGAGGAGCTTGAGTTGGAGCAGATCCGCAGCGATGGGCGCATGAATGGCGAGCAGGGCTTCGATCCGCTTGGCGCTGGACAACTGGCTGTCTTCGATATGGGTGCCCGTCTTGAGAGCTTTGTGATACTCCTCGATCAGCCAGCGGCACGCATAGGCGCCAATCACGCGCCGGGTCTGGATGAAGTGCTCGCATGGCCAACTGGTCAGCAAGACCCAGTGGATAGGCTCCTTTACATCCGCCGGCGGATCGATCTCGCGCACTTCCACCACGCTAGTCGACTGGGGGGCATGGCGTCCTGGCAAGTCGCGCGGCGGCACGATCTCGGTTTTCACCGCCCGTACTTCTACCCGCGCTTTTCGTGCGGCAACATCGGGACGGGCGCGCAAATCCAGCGTGTACCGCCCCTGCACGGGAGCATGGGCCACCGTCGCGAATACACTGCCAGCCTCCGATGTGGTGCGTCGAGCCTGCGCAGCGCGGATCACCCAATCCTGGCCGGCCGCGTTACATTGTTCAAGCACCTCGAAGATATCGGACTCCCGATCCGACACCAACGTCCAACGTGCCCCTTCGGGCGGTGCTCCGGCTTCTGCCATGGCCCGGCCCCAGCGCCAGGACTCACCCGTTTTGCCTTTCGTGCGCTTTTCGATCCGTTTTACGCGCTTGCGTTCAGCCCGGGTGCCCTCGGGTTCCGTACGGGCCCAAGCCTGTTGTCCAAAGACTCCCACGAGCACCACTTGCGGTTCGTGTTCGTTACCCCATTGCGTGATGCGTGCCGCCAGATTGGTATGAACCAGGAGCCCTTGGCTGGTATCGCATGTGAGCGGCCCCATTCCCGGAATCGCTCCTCGCTGCGTAAAGGACAGCGCTGTCGTGTCCTCGATCAACAAGTATTCGCCCGGCTCTCGGCACTGTTCGCGTGTCGCGCTTACATGTGGCTTCAATATACCTTCGTGCGTCACCTTCGGATTACCCAACAGCCGATAAGCGGCTTTCAGCGCCATTCCATCGTTAATGGCCTGTGGAAGCGTACCACGAGGATTCCTGCGAATACACGAGGCCACCTCCACAAGACGACGGAGCAAGCGAAGGTCACCCAACGCCGCGCCCCAAAAGTGCCGATGAGCCCACGTCGATGTATCCATAACCATACTCCCAGCAATAGCTTAGCAAGAAAATACTATATATGGTATGGATATTAAATATAAACAACAATATATGGGTAATGACAAGAGCGGAGCTTGGGAACGAGGACGAAGGTCAGGGGTGGCACCCGGGTTCGTCGCATGATTCTGAAAAACCGGGAGCGCGGGTCTTCCCGCCTGCGGCGCGTCCGGGACTTACCCGCGTATCGTGCAACAGAGTTGCACGGCCATACACGGACTGGAAAGTGCGTGCTCCCGCGTTGCTCCCGCCCAAAATTTGACCCGATCCGCCCCTGCCTTGTATCCTATCGGCTCCCAATTTCACGGTTTTCCCCCTTTTTTTGTATATGCGAGGCCCCCATGCATCCCTTCAGAACTCACACGTGCGGCGTATTGCGCAAGGAACAGGCTGGCGAGAAGGTCCGCCTTTCCGGCTGGGTCCACCGCAAGCGCGATCACGGCGGTGTTATTTTCATCGATCTCCGCGACCATTATGGGCTTACGCAAATCGTTATCAATCCGGACAGCCCCTGTTTTGCCGACGCGGAGCGTTCGCGCAATGAGAGCGTGCTGATCGTGACGGGCGAAGTGATCCTCCGCGCGCCGGAGCAGATTAACCCGAACATGCCCACGGGCGAGATCGAGATCATCTGTCGCGAGCTGGTGGTGGAGTCGCTGTCGGACATCCTGCCCTTCCCCGTGAACCAGGAGCTGGATTCGCCGGAGGAAATGCGCCTGGAGCACCGCTTCCTGGACCTCCGCCGCGAGCGCCTGCACAGCAACATCCTGCTGCGCTCGAAGACGGCGGCGCTGGTGCGGAAGTACATGACGGACCATGGCTTCACGGAGTTCCACACGCCGATCCTGACGAGTTCGTCGCCGGAAGGCGCGCGGGACTATCTAGTGCCGAGCCGCCATTACCCCGGCCATTTCTACGCCCTGCCCCAGGCGCCGCAGCAGTTCAAGCAGTTGCTGATGGTTTCGGGCTTTGACCGCTATTTCCAGATTGCGCCTTGTTTCCGCGATGAGGACTCCCGCGCGGACCGCAGCCCCGGCGAGTTTTACCAGATCGATATCGAGATGTCCTTCGTGACGCAGGACGAGATCTTCGCGCAGCTCGAAGGGCTTCTCTGCACGATCTTCAAGGAACTCTCGAACAAGAAAATCGTGTCCGAAGTATTCCCGCGCATTCCCTTCCTGGAATCGATGGAGAAGTACGGCAACGACAAACCGGACATCCGCTTTGGCCTGGAGATGGTGGATTGCACCGATCTCTTCGGCGCGTGCGAGCTGAAGGTTTTCGCGAGCCAGGTGGAGACGGGCGGCGCGGTGAAGGTCATCAACGCCAAGGGCGCGGCGGATCAGCCCCGGAAGTTCTTCGACGACGCGGAGAAGTACGCCAAGACCCAGGGGGCCCGCGGGCTCGCATGGGTCGCGCTGCGCGACGGCGAGATGAAGGGCCCGATCGTGAAGTTCCTCAGCGAGAGCGAAAAAGCCGCGCTGGTGGAGCGCATGGGCGCGGTGGAGGGCGACGCGCTCTTCTTCGGCGCGGGCAAGCGCGCGGAGACGAACGTGCTCCTGGGCAAGGTGCGCACCTACCTGGGCGACGCGCTGGGCCTCATCGACAAGTCGCTGGCGGCCTTCTGCTGGATCGTGGACTTCCCCATGTTTGAGTACAACGAGGACCACAAGAAGGTGGACTTCAGCCACAACCCCTTCTCCATGCCCCAGGGCGGGATGGAGGCGCTGTTGACGAAGGACCCGCTGGACGTGCTGGCCTATCAGTACGACATTGTGTGCAACGGCATCGAGCTTAGTTCCGGCGCCATCCGCAACCACCGCCCCGACATTATGCTGAAGGCCTTCGAGATCGCGGGCTATGACGAGGAGGTGGTGAAGAACGAATTCCCCGCCCTGTGGAAGGCCTTCCACTTCGGCGCGCCGCCCCACGGTGGCATCGCGCCCGGCCTGGACCGCATCGTGATGCTCCTCGCCGACGAGCCGAACATCCGCGAGATCATCGCGTTCCCGCTGAACCAGAAGGCGCAGGATCTGCTTATGGCCGCGCCGAACGTCGTGAAGGCCGGGCAGCTTGAAGAGCTCCACTTGCAGATCAAGTATCCGCCGGAGCCGGAAAAGAAGTAGTCCCGATCGAACTATTTGAGTATACGCCGCGCCGGATTCCCCTGGGGATCCGGCGCCGCTATTTTCGGCAAAACAACCACGAATGGACCTGGAGCAGCCGTTGGCCGCAACCCAATGTTTCACCACGAAGGCCACGAAGAGCACGAAGAAGAAAGAGGGAAGGAATCGTTACGCTCCTCTGATTCCCCTTGCAATCCAGGCAAGACCGAATTGAACTCCCATCCCAACTATCTTTGCGCCTTCACCTTTGCGTGCAATACATCGGGAAGAATGTATGCCAAGGGTGACCGAGCGTTTGCCGAAATCCGGAAGCGCCGCAATCATCTCTTTGCTCTTCGTGTTCTTCGTGCCTTCGTGGTGAATATAATCTTCCCATCATTTCCTGTTTGCAGGAGGACGAGACAGCAGAGCTGCCCGCTGTGATAGACCGATGGGCGGAGGAGTATTTCTGTCTTATCTGTGCAGATCTGTTTGTATTTGTGGGAAAACTTTCCTGGTTCCGGTCAAAGCGTTTCAACAAGAAGACAAAGCGCTCGCCGAGGCGAATAGAATGTCGGGCGTTCTCGACCGCGCAACGCACACGAATCGGCGTTGCCGAATCGCGTGGCACGATAGACGATCTCCACCGTCCCTGAGCACCTTTTTCCCCTTGGAGAAACGAAACGATGGGGCGTTTCTCAATCCGCAACGGCCCCCCTCAGTGGCCCTTGGCCCTCGGGTAGATGAAACCGCAATACCCGATCAGCAGGGTGCTGGAAATCAGCAGAAGCACAATCCCGGCGGCGCCTTCGATCACCGGGAGCCGCACGATGTAGTGGTTTTGCGGCTCCTCCGGATCATAGCGGACATACACCACGCCGCCTTCGGTGAGTTCGGCCACGCTCGGTACCTCGGGCGGGGACTCCTGATGAGCGAGGTCATCCAGGCGCTCGGCGTAGACTGCGTCCATGGCGTCCTTCGCGCGCTCGTACTGCCCGTCGCGAACCATGTCGCGCACGTCCTCGGGGAAATCCTGCACGCTGTTGAAGCCCTGGGCCCGCAGCGTGTCGAGCAGGGGCGCGGGCACGGCGTCGATGCGGTTGATGCCCCGCTGCTGGAGGATTTCCTTGATTTCCGGCGGGAGGTCGTTGAAGCTGTGGTAGCCCTTGCGGGAGAGCAGCACTTGGACTTCGCCCGGCAGGGCGCGATAGCGAACGCGCGCGAGGGGGTCCAGCAGAGTGTCGCCCTGGTAGACTTGCCCGAGCACCACGTAGCGATAGTGGATCCGGATCGTGGGGCGCGCCGCGCTGATGGGATCCGTGTTTTCCACCAGCGAGGCCCCGATGACCCGACCGGGCACGATGGTCCAGGCGGACGTGGGCCGGGTGACCCACCACACGATGGCGCTGCACAGCGTCAGCGCCATGAGGGCCAAGGCACCGTACTCCCAGAAGCCGATGTGAATATGCCGCTGTTTCTGCCTGAATCCCATGGCGGGTCCTGATTCCTCTGGCGCGGGTCGGTTCCAGTCTAGTGACGAGCTTTCCAGCGCGGGTACAGCGCAAAGAGACACCACAATACTAAAACGGAGACCGCGATGGAAAGGCGCAGCCACCAGACCGGGTATTGGTTCTGCGATGCATGGAGGCTGTTGCGCCCCGGAAATTCGGGATCATAGAGCACCACCAAGGGAAAGCCCGCCTCGGAAAGTCGCGGCCAATCGGATTCCGGCAGGGCGTTCGGGCTGTGGCTCGTCGGCCACTCTCCCTCCCAGGCGTCGGTGTAGGGCGTGCCCCCCACTTGGTACTGGTAGGCAACGTTAATCCGGAAGGGCGTCCCCAGCGCGCTGCTGGCGTTTTGCACGCGGTGCATGGAAAGCACCGTGCCCTCCGCTTGCAGCCAGTCCGCCCCGGGTACGGAAAGCGATCCGCTCACAACAAAAACAACCAGACCGGTCAGCAGGAGAATCAAAGCGATCTCCGCCGGTCCGGTCCGGATACGTTTTCTATGTTGGTGCAGTGCCACGCTTTTGCCCTCGCCGCCAGTATAGCACGAAAGCGGTTCAGTACACGGGCTATTTTAAGGCTTGTGCTGGTCCAGCTTCTGCTGGAGGCCCGGCATGTCGGGATCGAGCCGCAGCGCCCGCTGCCATTCTTCCCGCGCCCGGGTCACATCGCCCTTCAGAAGAAAGGCATCGCCCAGATGGTCGCGGAGCACGGCGTCATCCGTCTCCATGCCGTAGATGGCCTTCTGAATGAGATCCACGGCCTCATTGCCGCGGCCCTGCTTGTAATACACCCAGCCCATGCTATCCATGTAATAGGGATTCTCGGGATCCGCCGCCATCGCCTTGTTCAGCAGCGCCGTGGCCTCGTCGAGCTTCACCCCGTTTTCAGCATAGAGATAGGCGAGGAAGTTCAGGATGTCCGGATCGTCCGGAATAAACTGCATGTAGGCCGCCAAGTGCCGCTCGGTCTCGTCAAAGTGCCCCAATTCTTCGTGGCAGATCGCCAGGTAGTAATGCACCCACTGATCCGGCGTGAACTTGACCAGCACCGCGTCCAGAATCGGCAGCGCATCTGCGTGTCGTTCCATGTTCATCAGGATCCGGGCGCGCAGGAGCTGAAGTATGCGCGAATCCGGGTGCTTGTCCGCCAGCCGCCCGGTCGCATCAAGAAGCCAGGTCCCGGCGTCTTGTTGCCCGAAGAGATAGAGGATATTGTTGAGGAAGGTGCCACACTCCGCGTCGAAATCGCCCTCGGTCGTTTCCAGCGCTTTCACCAGGAGCTGGGGCGACGCGCCCGATTCTTCATCGGCCAGGGCACGAAAGATCATGTCGAAATAGGGCGCGCCCTGGGGCGGGGAGAGCTTGGCCACTTCGCCGAATCGCTTGGCCCGCAGGTGAAGATACATCGAAGCAATATGGTGCTGGGGCTGGGCCTGGTTGGAGCTCAGGATGCGCTGATACAACCCGATGGCCTGCTCGAAGCGGCCAAGACGGGCCTGGGCTCCCGCAAGATTGTCCGCCGCATCCATGTCGCTCGGGCGTCCGTCCATGTAGGCGCGGAGCTGGGCAATGCAGTCTTCGCTCTGGTTTGTCTCCAGATAGAGCACGCCGAGGAGGTACTGGGCGCGCATGTTGCGCCCGTCGAGTTCCAGGGTTTTGCGCAGCGCCTCGATGGCGCCTTCCTTGTCGTCGATTCGGATCAAGACCAGTGCCAGGGCGTAGCGGAGTTCGGCTTTTTCCGGCTCCAGCTCGATAAGGCGCTCATAGATGTCGATGGCCGCCGTCAAGTCATTGCGCGACTGCTGCAATTCCACCAGCATGCCATAGCCCAGCGCGCTGTCGGGCTCCAGTTTGATAGCGGTCTGCAGGGCGGCCATGGCCTCGTCATAGCGTTTGAATCGGTGGTAGATCTCTCCCAGGACCACGTAGAGATTGGCTTGATCGGGTTGCTGGGCCACGGCCTTCTCGCACATGGAGAGAGCGGCTTCGTAGTTTTCCTGCTTCAGGTAAACCTGGATGAGCTGGACCGTCGGCGTGACTGCAGTGGGATCGAGATCGGGAATCTTGGAGAGGGCCTCGATCGACTTGTCTTCCTTGCCCTGCCCCGCGAGCACCACGGCCTCAATGTAGCGGGCGATGGCCTGCGCTTTACGGTCCGGTGCGCTCTCGTCACGCCAGTTGACCGTCTCCAGGCCGATGGCCCGCATGGAAGAGCAGCCACAGATACCGGCAAGAAGGCACAGCCAGACGATAGACTTGAAGGTTTCTCTCATGCTCTTTCGGGTCCTTCCCGGTGATTAGCTGCCTGGTTCGTCAAATAAAGAGCCGGACTCCTGCGGCCTGCTGAGCGGCGCAAAACACATCCGGTGTATGGGACAAGGGCCAAAGCGCGCGATCGCCTCCAGGTGGGCGCGGGTGCCGTAGCCCTTGTGTTGCGCGAACCCGTATTCCGGGTACGCTTCGTCATATTCTACCATCATGCGGTCCCGGATCACCTTCGCGATCACACTCGCCGCCGCTATCGACTGGGAGAGACTGTCCCCCTTGATTATTTTCCGCTGGGGCTGGGCCAGCCCCGGCACCGCGAAGCCATCGATCAGGAGATAGTCGGGCGCGGGGTGGAGCCCGCGTATGGCATCGGCCATGGCCTGATAATTGGAACGTTGAATGCCCTGCCGGTCGATCTCCGCCGCTGGTATGATCGCTTTGCCGATGGCGTGTCCACCCTCCATCAGGAGTTCAAAGTAGGACTCGCGCTGCCCATAGGATAGCTGCTTGGAATCGTTAATTCCAGCTACCGGCCCCGCCAGAATGACCGCCGCCGCGACGATCGGCCCCGCGAGGGGCCCCCGGCCCGCTTCGTCCAC
Source organism: Candidatus Hydrogenedentales bacterium (assembly GCA_942492815.1). Taxonomy (GTDB): domain Bacteria; phylum Hydrogenedentota; class Hydrogenedentia; order Hydrogenedentales; family JAEUWI01; genus JAEUWI01. The sequence continues at coordinate 4,424,315 of OW818658.1, forward strand.
CCCGGCGATACGCGCGAAGCCCAGCGCGGACGCCTCGCGCTCAAAGGCGAGCATGGGCTCGGATTCCGGAAAACTGCTTTTCATACTCGGGGGTTACCTGAAAAAGCCCACGTCATTGTAGAGATTGAATGGGTCTTATGTGACCAATGAGTCCACAGGCCCCATAAGACCCATTCACACCTGGGGTCGCGTTTTCCAACAGAAAAAGCGGATGGACGCTTGGTCCATCCGCCTGGCATTCCATAGCTGGTTCCGCCGAAGTTGAATTACTTCGTGACGGTCTTGCGCTGCTTCGCCTTGACGCGGGAGGCCTTGCCCATACGGTCGCGAAGGTAGTACAGCTTCGCGCGACGCACCTGGCCCTCGCGGGTCACTTCCACCTTCTCGACGCGGGGCGAGTGGAGGGGGAATACGCGCTCCACGCCTTCATTGAAGGCGACGCGACGCACGGTGAAGGTGGCGTTGGGGGTTTCGCCGCCCTTGCGGCAGATAACGACGCCTTCGAACACCTGAATGCGCTCCTTTTCACCTTCCACAATGCGGAAGTGAACTTTTACCGTGTCGCCCACGTTGAACTGGGGGATGGAGCCGACGGCCTTCATCTGCTTCTTGCTGAGTTCTTCTACCAGGTTCACGTTATTTCTCCCTCTCCGAAATCGGAGCTTCTTGCTCGATTTCGGCGAGCAGTTTTTTATCTTCAGGCTCAAGATCTATCAATAAATCCGGGCGCCGGGCGCGGGTGGCCCGGAGGGCTTCCCGCCTTCGCCAGCGGCGGATAGCGGCATGATTACCGTCGCGCAACACGCCCGGAACTTCCAAATCACGGAACACCGGCGGCCGCGTATACTGCGGCGCGCCCAGGATCCCCTGGTAAAAGGAATCCGTCTCGACCGACTCCCAGTCGCCGATGACGCCCGGAATCATCCGGCTCATCGCTTCGACCAGCACCAGCGCGGGCAATTCGCCCCCGCTCAGCACATAATCGCCGATGGAGATTTCTTCCGTCACCAGGGCCTGCGAGACCCGTTCGTCCACGCCCTCGTATCGGGCGCAGATCAACACCAGATCGGGCAACTCCGCCAGTTCCCGGACCTTGGCCTGGGTAAGGCGTTCGCCCCGGGGCGACATCAGAATGACCCGCTTCAGCGAGTTCTGCGTTCTTAAACTTTCAACCGCCGCAAACAGCGGCTCGCATTTCATCACCATCCCGGCACCACCACCGTAGGGACTGTCGTCCACGGTGTTGTGCCGATCCGTGGCAAAGTCACGGATACTCGTCAGCGCCACCTCCATCCGGCCATCCGAGAGGGCCTTCCCGAGCAGGCTGGCCTGCAAAGGACCGGCCAGCATCTCCGGAAACAGCGTGAGGATATCGATTCGCATTCCTCGTCCGCTCCGGTTGCTACACGTCCACGATGAAGGGCGACACGTCGCCGGTGGTTATCGTGGCCGTTTCGGTATCCACCGATAACATCACCGCGTCAATCGCCGGTAAAATGCACCGGGTTCCATCGGGCCGGGCCACCGCAAAGGCATCGTTGGCGGGGCCTTCATACACTTCACAGACCTTCCCGAGCACCTCGCCCGCGGACTGGACCACCGCCATGCCCATCAGGTCGGCGAGCCGCCAACCCGTACCGGGCCGCGCGGGCCACTCTTCGAGGGCCACCACCACCTTCACGCCTTTCAGCCGACCCACGATGTCGCGGGAAACGCCGGGCGCGAGCGCCACCACCGCCACCGAATCATCGTTTTTTATCGAAGCGACCTTGCAGCGCAGTGGCCGACCAGGCGTTTCCTGAAACTGGATCCAGTCCAGCCCGGCAAACACATAACCCAAGCCCGGCCGGATCGCTACCCGGAGCTCCCGGGTGCGCGGATTCACCGAACGCACCCGGCCCGTTTCGCGCCACGCCTCATCCATGGGCTGTCCGCCGTGAATTATTCAACGATTTCCAGGTTGGCATAGACGTTGGTCTTCGCGGCGGCGGAACTCACCAGCGTGCGGATGGCTTTCGCCGTACGGCCGTTCTTGCCGATGATCCGCCCCATGTCTTCCGGATTCACCCGGAGTTCATAGTTCTGGCTTTCGTCTTCACCTTCCGCCGGGACGGAGACCACCTGGACGTCGTCCGGGTGTTCCACCATCTTCTTGGCGATAAATTCAATGAGCTCTTTCACGGTCGCTTATTCCGCTGCTGCTTCTTCGGTTTCGGCAGCTTCTTCCGCGGGAGCTTCTTCCACGACGGCGGGCTTTTCCTTCACCGGGGGCGCGGCGTTAAAACCTTTGTCCGGGACAACGCCGCCCTTGACCACAACCACGGTCTCTTCGGGCTTCGTGCCATCGGCGAAGTGCTTCAACACGCCGAGCTTGCGCAGCAGGCTCTTGGCCGTCTCGGAGGGCTGAGCGCCCTTGCCAAGCCACTCGAGGGCCTTGTGAACGTCCACTTCAGAGACGGGCTCGGGGCGCGCGCAGGGATGGTACACGCCGAGGCTTTCGATCTCGGGACCGCGATCCCGGTGGCGGGAGTCGATGACCACAATGCGGTAATAGGGTTTGTGGGTGCGTCCACCCCGGCGCAAACGAATGCTGGTTGCCATGGTATTCCTCTTTGTTCGGAACGGTTTCACCGTCCGGGACCGAAAACGCCGGACGATGCCGCCGGCTCTTCATCAAAACAGTTTCAAACTGGGTATGGAACTCGTCTACCGGATCAACGGAAGCCGCGGGGACCGGCGCCACGAATGCGCTTGCCGCCCACACCACCCATGATCCGCTTCATCATCTTCTTCATCTTGTCAAAGTCTTTAAGGAGGCGGTTCACCTCTTGAATCGAGGTACCGCTACCCACGGCAATGCGCCGCCGGCGGCTCCCGTTGATAATCTTGGGATGCTGCCGTTCCTTAACCGTCATCGAGAGGATAATCGCCTCGATGTACTTCATCTCCTCCTCCGCGCCATCCATCATTTCCGGCTTCGAGCCCATCACTTTGCTCATGCCGGGAATCTTCTTCATCAGGTCGCCCACCGAGCCCATCTTGCGCACCTGGCGCATCTGGGCAAGGTAATCTTCCAGATCCATGGTGCCTTTTTTGATCTTCTTCTGGAAGGCAACCGCCTGCTCCTTGTCCACCACCTCCTGCGCCTTCTCCACCAGCGAAACCACGTCGCCCATGCCCAGAATCTGGTCGGCCATGCGGCGCGGGTGGAAGGTGTCCAGGGCATCCAGCTTTTCGCCGGTACCCACGAACTTCACCGGGCAACCGGTCACTTCAATCAGGCTGATGGCCGCGCCACCACGGGCGTCGCCATCCATCTGCGTCAGAATCACACCCGTAAGGGGCAGCGCATCATTAAACTGTTTCGCGGAATTCACCGCGTCCTGGCCGGTCATGGCATTGGCCACGAAAAGGATTTCGTGGGGCACCACCTGCGTCTGGATCCGGCGAACCTCGTCCATCATCGCCATGTCCACGTGGAGACGGCCCGCCGTGTCCAGGATGATTACATCGCAGCCGCGCATCTGGGCTTCGCCCCGGGACATGACGCACGTATCCACCGGATCGGCCTTCTCGCCCAGGCTGAAAAACTCCGCGCCCGCCTGCTCCGCCACCACTTCCAACTGCTTGATAGCCGCGGGACGATATACGTCCGCACCGACCAGCAGGCACTTCCGGCCCTTCTTCTTCAACTGCATGGCCAGCTTGCCGGCCGTCGTCGTCTTGCCCTGGCCCTGAAGACCCACCAGCATGATGATCGTCGGTGCCTTCTCCGCCATTTTCAGGGGCGCACCGGAGGTGCCCATGATCTTGACGAGCTCGTCGTGGACGATCTTGACAATCTGCTGTCCCGGCGCGATGCTATCCAGCACCTTCTCGCCGACCGCCGCCTCCTTCACCTCCTCGATAAACTTCTTCACCACCTTAAAGTTGACGTCGGCCTCGAGGAGCGCCAGACGGATCTCCTTCAGGGCCTCTTCCATATTCGCTTCCGTCAGGCGACCCTGACCGCGAATATTCTTAAAGGCGGATTCTAGCTTTTTGGAAAGACTTTCAAACATGGCGCCACGTTCTATCCGTTACCGAGTCCTAACCGAGGACTGCGGGCCGGCCTCCATGCGGATCCGTGCCGGGATCGCCCCAGCCCAGATACCGGATCAGGCGGTTAATCTGCTCACCATCTATACGCGCATCATGCCGGTCGGCACTCTGCATCTTGCCACAGGCCTCAAAGCGGCGGCTGCGGCGGAGATCGACGGCACCGAAAAGGCGGCGCTCACTCGCCAGACCCAGGGCGCGCCGAAGGCGGCTCAGGGAGGCAAGGTTAAAACCTGCTATACTGTTGTCCAGCTCTTTCATATCCCAGCGAGAAGTCGCCGGCATCGAAAGAGCGGCGTCCTGCCACGCATCGTGGTGAACACCCGCGCCGTGCAGGCCGGGCGTCTCACTCAAAAGGGAGCGGAGCTGTCCGGCAAGTCCCGAACCGCTCACGGCGGGCTCCGCTGCAAAGCGGTCCAGCGTTGCGTCCGTAATGCGTCGGATGCAGCCCGCATTCACTTCGGCTTCAACCAGGCAGGCTTCCAACGCGGAAAGACAGCGTCCCAGCACGGCCATGGTGACCGTCTCGGCGCTGCGCAATGCGGCGAGGATGCCCTCTACTTTAGAATAAAATGCCTGATTAAACACGTGTATGCATGACTCTTCGGCTGGAAGCCTTTGGGAACGTTGCCAATAGACAGATCACACCTGTGACCGGTCGGGAAGTATAGCATGGGGCGGGGCGGTCAATCAACCGGTGAACGCGCGAAATTGGACGCGCCGAGACCGAGGTCGAAATGGGTCTTATGGGCATTATGGGTCTTATGGGTCTTATGGGACAGATGGGTCTTATGGGACAGATGGGGCCGATGGGGCCGATGGGGTCGGGCAGTGGCTGTTTCAGACCTGCCCATACGACCCATACGACCCATAAGACCCATTCTTCCGGGCTGCAGACTCCAGCTTCCTCCCCTAAGATCCCGCTCTGCAACAAGTTGCAACGCCCGCCCCAAAACGGTAGCATAACCGGTGAATAAACCGGCGGGACAGGGGTACTACAATTATTATGATGGAGCAATCGATTCACAACGAAGCCGAAGTGCTTGCCGCCGCCGCGCGCGGTGATCGCAGGGCTTTCGGCCAATTGGTTCGGGCCTATCAGCGGCGCGCCTATGCCGCCGCCTACAGTCTGGTCGGCAACCGGGACGATGCCTTGGAATTGTCGCAAGATGCTTTCGTGAAAGCCTTTAAGGCCATGAAGCGCTTCGACTTATCCATGCCCTTCTACCCGTGGCTTCACCGGATCGTCCGCAATACGAGCCTGAACCACCTGAAAAAGAAGAAGCGCCGGGGAGAATCGTCTCTCAATGAGATGATGGAAAGCGGGTTTGACGCCCACGACCCGGCCCTGACCCCGGACGACTGCGCCTCCCGCGTGGAATTGCTCAAGCATATCCAACGCGCGATGGACCAGTTGACGCCCGAACAACAGGAGATACTCCGCCTCCGCCACTTCATGGAGCTGTCCTATGGCGAAATCGCGGCGTCGCTCGAAATCCCCCAAGGTACCGTGATGTCGCGATTGCACGGCGCCCGCAAGAAATTGCGCACGATCATGGAATCGCTCAACCAGGAGGCCGCCGCAGTCTGATCATGAACAGCTTTACCCGAAAATACCAACCTGTCGCACGGGAACCGATGTGCCCGCCGTGCCGCCTCCACTATCCACCCTGTCAGGGGGTGACGCCATGAGCCGCCCCGATGAGGAATATCGCATCCTGATCTCGGGCTATCTGGACAATGAACTCGAGCCCGAGGTCCGGACCGAACTGGAAGCCCATCTGGAAGAGTGCCCCAAGTGCCAGCGGGAGCTGGACACCATGAAGCGCCTCTTCTGGGGAACGTCGGCCGCCTTCGCCGCCGATGATCTGCCCGAGGAAACCTGGGATGAGTTCCTCGACAACGTATACAACCGGCTCGAACGAAAAACCGGGTGGGTGGTGTTCGTTTTCGGCGTGCTCTGCCTGGCGCTCTTCGGCACCTACGTTTTCTTGATGGAACCGTGGACCTCCGCACTCATCAAACTGTTGGTTGCGACCCCGGTAGCCGGTCTGGCAATCTTATTCGTTTCCGTGCTGCGCCAGCGCCTGGAAAACCTCAAGACCGACCGCTATACCAAGGAGATACACCGTTGATCGTCGCCACCACCTCCGATGTGCATGGCAAGAGAATTGTCGAGACCCTCGGCCTCGTACGGGGGAGCACCGTGCGCGGCAAGCACGTGGGGAAGGATATCCTTGCCTTCATGCGCAACCTCGTCGGCGGCGAGATCCCGGAGTACTCCAAGATGCTCGCTGAATCCCGCGAACAGGCCCTGGACCGCATGATGGATGCGGCGGAGCGAATCGGCGCGAATGCCGTCCTCGCCACCCGCTTCACCACCGTCCACATCACCCCCGGCGCGGCGGAGATATTAGTCTACGGCACAGCCGTGCGCCTGGAAGACGTGTAGACAACGAAGCGTTCGACCAACACCTGAGGGGAGCCCGGCGATGCTTAGACCTGTTTCGGATAGCATGCTGCGCAACGTTGCCGCGGGTGCTATGATCGTAGGTGGTCTTTCGTCGTTATTCTTCATTGGCAGATCGAATGGTGCCGTTCTTGCCATCCTATTGCTGTCTTTGTTTGTGGGAATGGCGATAAATTCCCTGCGAGAAGCCAAGCCCACTGTCCCGTCCAGCCTGACTGCTCTCGCCCCGAGTACGGAATGGTGGCGACATCCGGCTTGGATCGTTTACCTGTTTTGTGTTTGGTACGCCCTATACCATAGATACGGGCGCTGACAGCCTGCTGAAGTTGGGTCTGCTGAGAGTTTGTGAATGAATTGCCCAACGGGAGCACGGACTTTCCGGTCCGTGATTTTCGTGAGGCGTAGCCGCACTATACGCGGGTAAGAAAACCCGTGGTCCACCTCCACGAATCAATTTGGAATTTCCTCGGGCTTGCCGCGCTCCACGATGAGCAAACGCTTGCCGTCCGACAGGGTCATAGTGTTATGCGCGGGGTTGAACTCGCTGATGACCCACTCGCCGTGGAACTTGTCGCCCAGCACGAACTGCTCGCGGCGCTCGGTGCCGTCCGGCAGGGTGATAATGAGGGAAAATTTCGGCTGAGAAGCCTCGCCATCCACCACGCCGCGCAACTCCACCATGACGCCGGAACCCGTCGTGGTTGCGGTCCCACTCCCCTCGCCTTCCGGCGGGAAAAAAGTTTCCAGATCCACCGCAAAGGGCTCCAACTGGAAGGTCTGTTCGAGTACGGTCCCATCGCCCCATTCTGGACGAAACTGGACGCGGTAGGTGCCCGGAACGAGCTGATGTCGCACGAGCACCTGGGTGCCCGCCGCCACGGCCACGCCGACATCCAGATTGATGCCCGTATTGAGACCGTCCACCGTGATCCCCGCAGGCGCGCCCGCATCCATCCACGTATTATCGGGCCGCTGGATCTCCATCACGTAGTCGGAAGCCCGGGGCGCGCTGATCCGGTCGCCGCCGAGCCAGAAGGGGCGATTGCCCCGGTTGCGCAGTGGCACGGACACCAGGTAGGCCCCGGACGCCGCCTCGGGCTCCTGGGTCACCGTTTCGAGAACGGGCAGCGCGCGGACGTAGCCCCCGTAGTCACTCAGGATAAATCCGGCGAGCGCCACGCCCGCCGCACTGAGGACCGGCCCCACCCAGCGAAGGCCGGGAATGGAGGCATAGGATACGATGAGCGCCAGCGCGGCCACGCCCCAGCCGGAGAGGAGCATCCGCCCGCCGAGCGAAACCCACCAGGGCTCGCCACCACGCAGCGTGGCACCCGCAGGCCCGACCGCGCCCAGTGCATACTGAAAATAAGCCGCACCCGCCAAGGTGAGGATCAACCACACGCAGCTCAAGGCCAAGGCCCGGGGTACGCGCGCGGCAACAGTGACCGAAAGACCCAGAAAGGCCCCGCCGACGAAAAGGCCCAGCGTCAAGCCCTGAAAAACGGCCGGATTGCCGCCTGGAACATCGTCGCCCAGGGGCACAAAGATCACCGAAAGCAACAGCGCGCTGCCGAGCCAGCCCAGCCAGGAATCGATGCCCAAACCCCGCTGCTGGGTGCCAGGCCGCGCCAGGCGCTCCAGGAAGGTGCCCCGGGGATTGGGCACATCGGAAATGGTATTGGCGTTCAGCGCCCGAGTGGCCAGGTTGCGTGCGCGCTTGATGTCCACCTGCGCGCGAAAAAGCGATTCTTCAAGCACCTCATAGGCCGCTTTCGTGAGGGCCCCCGATTCGAGCTGACGACGCTTCTGGTCCAGATGGGCCTGGATGGCGGTCGAATCTTCCTCGCAATCCTGGATCACCTGCTGAAGCCGGGCGCGATAAAAGGCCACGCCCGTCCGGGCACGCTCCCGCTCCGCGTCCGTGTCCGCCCGCTGGGCCTTCATCTCCTCCGCCGGTATTTTCCCGTCCAGATTGGCCCGGTGCAGCTCATTCAGCCGCCGGTCCGCCTTCTCCCGATGACGCAGCGCCTCTTCAAGTTTAAGAATGGAATGCTCGATCGGCAGGCAATCCAGCTCACGGGCAAGGGGAAAGGGTGCGTCGACCGAGTCCATGGGCACATCGGCCAAGGCCACATCGGCGTGCCCCCCGGCCATGTGGGGATCTTCGGTGGCCAGCCAGCCGCGCAGATTCTGGTGGCGGCAGGCCAGGACTTCGCGCCGTTTGCGCAGGGGGAGCACGCGCTTGCTGAACTCGGGGTAATCCGTTTCCGCCCCGCGGAGCGCGGCCGTCTCGCGGGCCAGCCCCTCCCGGAGGGACTGCAACTCGGACGCCACTTCGATCAGTTCGTCGCGCATTTTCTTCTCAATATGCTGGCGGGATTTGCGCGCCAGCCCCCGGTAACTCATCAGAGTGGTCTGATCCAGCTCCGATGCTTTGCCATCCCGCAGATCGGCCAACTGGGCGTTGACCTTTGCCTCGTAATTGCACAGCCGCCCGAGGGGTTCATAGAGCACAAACGGCACCGGCGCAAGTTCATCCGCCTCGCCGGAGAGGAGCACATCGTCGGCCTCCGCCTCGGAACTGGCATCGGCCAGGGGCTCCGGAAGGGCGATAACGTCCCGTTTCGGCGCGCGCAGGTACTCCGGGTGATCCTTGAGATACAAGGTATGGATGCCCGCCGGTAGTTCCTCCCGCGATGGAATGCGAATCTTCTGCCGGCACGCCACGCATTTTCCGGGCTTGCCAAACATGTTACTCGTAATTTTCATCTTCTGCCCGCAAAGGCAATAGAGGCGTAGATCGGTGGAATTGGCTTCGGGCATGCTGGGTTTCCTCGACGGCTCGGGATACGATATCGCGTGGCCCAGATAAAAGCAAACCGCCCACTGGGGAGAGCCATCAGACGGATCAGACTGATCTGACTGATCAGATCAGTCGGATCGGTCGGATCGGTCTGAAAGGCCACCACCCATAGCACAGCGGTTCACTGTCCACTGTCCACTGTCAACTGTCAACTTTCAACTATCCGGTATCGAGCCTGCCCGCGACCGGGACTTTAACTTGCGCCCCAAAAAACGATACCATAGCGCCTCTGTCCCCCAAAACCGAAGGAAGCCCCCCGTGTCCCATTCCGCCGTTACCGCCTATTTGTCGAAGACCGCCCCCGAATCCATCGATACCGGTTTCCTGGGCTATATCGCCAACCTTGCCGAGACCGCGAAAGTCGCGCCCCAGGTGTCCGCCGCCATCGTCCAGGAATTGGCCGACCAGCGCGCCTACCTCAAGCTCATCGCCAGCGAGAATTATTGCTCTCTGAGCACCCAGCTCGCCATGGGCAATCTGCTGACGGACAAGTACGCCGAGGGCTTTGCGGGGCAGCGCTTCTATGAAGGCTGCGACAACGTGGACACGGTCGAGGCCTATGCCTGCGAGCAGGCCTGCAAACTCTTCGGCGCGGAACACGCCTATGTGCAGCCCCACTCCGGTGCGGACGCGAACATGATCGCCTTCTGGGCCATACTGACCGCCAAGGTCGAAGTGCCCGCTTTGGCCGCCCTCGGCACCACGGACCCGTCGAAGCTCTCCCAGGACGACTGGAGCACGGTGCGCGAGGCCCTGGGCAACCAGCGCCTCATGGGCATGGACTACTACTCCGGCGGCCACCTGACCCACGGCTACCGCCGCAACTTGTCCGCCAAGATGTTCGACGCCTACAGCTACGCCGTGGACACCGCGACGGGCTTGCTCAACTACGACGCCATCGAAGCCCAGGCCAAGGAAATCAAGCCGCTCATCCTCCTCGCGGGCTACAGCGCCTATCCCCGCACCATCGACTTCGCCCGCATGCGCGCCATCGCCGACAGTGTGGGCGCGGTGCTCATGGTGGACATGGCCCACTTCGCGGGCCTCGTGGCGGGCGGCGTGTTTGAAGGCAACTTCAACCCCATCGCCCACGCCCATGTCGTGACCTCCACCACCCACAAGACCCTGCGTGGACCGCGCGGCGGCATCGTGCTGTGCAAGAAGGAATTCGCGGAATACGTGGACAAGGGCTGCCCGCTGGTCATCGGCGGTCCCCTCCCCCACGTCATGGCCGCCAAGGCCGTCGCCTTCACCGAGTCCAACAAGCCCGAGTTCAAGGACTACGCGAAGAAGATCGCGTCGAATGCGAAAGCCCTCGCGGCGGCCTGCATCGACGAAGGCCTCACCCTCGCCACCGGCGGCACGGACAACCACCTCATGCTCATCGACGTGCGCACGAGCTGCGGCCTCACCGGACGCCAGGCGGCGGGCGCGCTGCGCGAATGCGGCATCACGCTGAACTACAATTCGCTCCCCAACGACCCCAACGGCCCACTCATCACCAGCGGCCTGCGCATCGGCACCCCGGCGATCACGACGCTCGGCATGGGCCCCGATGAGATGAAGCAGATCGCCAAGATCATCAAGCTGGTCGTGAGCAATACCCAGGCGGGCATCCTCACCACCGGCCCGAACGCCGGCGAACCCAGCAAACGCCTCCACACCCTGGACGTGAAAGTACGCGATGAAGCCCGCGCGATGATCAAGGAATTGCTGGACCGATTCCCGGTGTATCCGCAGTTGGATTTAGCGTTCCTGCAGGAACATTTTGGGAAGTAAATATACACCACCCGACACATTTATCGCCCCCGGATCGCATCACGATCCGGGGGCGTTTTTGTTGGAGGAGGAAATGGATTTTGAAACCACAAAGAACGCAAAGAGCACAAAGAACGTTCTTCTTTCTCTGTGCTCTTTGGGTTCTTTGTGGTTCCGATTCCGGTAGTACGATCACAGTGCAATCAGGTTAAATCGATGGCAAACTTATGCGAGAACCCAGGAGCTTTGCCCGATTGGTGGTTGGCGTGACCGCAATACAGGATCCAATATCGCGGATTGTGCCTTTGATTCGATACAATCGACGAGCGGCAAGCATAAGCCCTTACCATTTCGGGAAACGCTGATCGGATCACCATGTACGCATACTCTTACACTTCACGGGCTTCAAAGTCGCTTGCGCTCCTCCTGGCCTCACTTTACGCAGTTGGGCCCACTCCCGCCGCCCCCACCCCCGCCGCGCCTATCCCCGCGCCGACGGCGGACTACTCGTACATGTGGTTCAACTATGGCGTGCGCGATCCTCGGTTGGTCGTCAGCATCCAGACAAATCGCTACGCGTTGTCGTATGACGTGAACAACATGCTGTTGACTCACCTGCATCCGCTGGCCGCGCCGCTGTCGCAGGAGGCGGCTTTGATGCAGCCGAATGAGGAACTCTTCGGCGCGGCCACGGCGTCGCTTACGATCAAGGTTAACGTGGACGGTGCGGAACTTGCCCTCACGGGCGCGGGGACGCGGGCGAGCCGGGGTAACGATCCGGGCACAACGCCGCTGGACGATAATGTTATCCCGGAGGTGGAGCATTGCCAGTTGGTGGACAGTGGACGCTTTTTTCAACGGCGCTGGATCGAGGATCTAAAGTGGAGCGCGGAATCGGCGGCGACTTCGAAGAAGAGCGGGCTGGAGATCAGCTCGTGGCCGGATCGGGTGTCGTTCATTCTGCGCGTTGTGGCGGAGACGGCGATTGAAAAGGGCAGCCTGGAGATGACGCTGGATCTGGAGGACGTCTATCATCAACTTTCGTCAAATGGCGAAGCGCGCGCGCTGCTTTCGGCGCAGGGCGCGGGTTATGTCCTTTTGCCCGTTACGGAGGGCACGTCGATCCGAACGGAGCCCGCTTCGGGCCGGATTGTCCTTCGTGCGGACGTGTCCGCGTGGGAAGCGGGCACAGAGCGGGCCGTGGGGCTTGCGGTCTATCCCGTCGCAGCGGACGGGGCCGCGACACTCGCGGCGGTGGCCTCGGAACGAGGCGGTATCACGATCACGTCGAAGCAGTTCGCGCCGACGGAGGCCGAACTTGCGTCCACCTATGATCCCGCCCAGGGCTGGCACCGCGTGGGTCTGCGCAATGACGTGGTGAGCAGCGACAAGGACCCCATGAACTTTAATCGCATGGAGCGCGTGGCCCTGTCGCTGACGAACAACGGCGATGCGCCCCGCACGGCCCGCCTGCTCTTCGACAAGGACAAGGAGACGGGCGTCCACGGCATCGTGGGCATCTCCCCCATGATTCGCGACAGCGCGGGCAATCCCACGGGCATCCCGGTGCAAATCTCGAAGAACTGGCACCGTCGCGCGGAGGCGCCGCAACGCTTCGAGGGCGGCTGGTACCACGGCTTCACGATGATTGAAGTACCCGCGAAGAGCACGGTGGATCTGGAGTATACGAGCGTCAACGCCCACTGGGGCGGCGCACCGGCGGCCTCCCACGCGCAACTCAGCCTGGCGGGCTGGGGCGCGAACCAACTCTGGGATCAGGCGGCCATGGGCTCCTGGGGCGAGCAACTTTGCTTCGAACCGGACCAGACGCAGATCGGCGGCGCGGTGCTGGACACGCGTCCCCTCATGGTGCGCGGCTTCCGGGAGAACTCGCTCCAATGGGGCTTCGGCGCGAACGTGGGCGGTGCGGATTTCCTGGTCTACTACGACCGGGATCGCAACAAGCAGTGGAACAGCCGCATGCGCACGCAGTACCAGCGCGTGGGGCCGAACCTCACCGAAGTGACCTATGCGGGCCAGAGCTATGATGGCAAAATCGACACGCGCGCGACCGTGAGCCTCTACCGCAGCGACGACATCACCCGGGGCATCTATCGGTTCCGCCACGACGTGCGCCAGCCGGTGGATTTCTCACGCATCGTGCTTTTCCAGTGCGGCGGCGACGATTACAGCTACACCTCCGAGCGGAAGTTCGCCTGGGGCAATGAAAATGGCCTCGTGAAGGAATGGGACACGCAATGGGGCGGCGACCGCTATCGCACGGAGCCCTTCGAGGTCACGGGCCGCATGCCGTGGTTTTCCATGCACGAAGTGGACTACCACCACATCCCCGAGGACCTGCCGAACAACGCGAACCGGGGCATTATCATCCGGGAATGGAAAGCGCAACTCGGCGGCGAACCGGCCCAGCCCTGGGCCGCGGAGCGGGGCGCTCACGTGCGCGGTGCGGATACGTCACTGATCGATATCCTCCCGCCGCCGGGTGTAACGCAATTGCTGCCCGGGGATTTCGTGGAGTGCGTGGTGGAGCATGTGGTCGTGGCGGAGAAGGCGGAGGAGTACTACGGTCCCAACGAGGCGCACAAGGCCGCGCTCGCGCAATACGCCAACACGTGGCGCATGATCGACCGTGAGGCAAAGGGCAACGACCTGGCGGTGGAAGTATCGGTGGGCGCGCTGGAGCTTCAGCGTCCCACCCGCGTTCGGACGGCGGACAATAAAGCCGAACTGAAGATCGAAGGCGGCCTGGGATTCGTGCCGGTGACCTTCACGGGGCTCGCGACGCATGCGACGCCCCAACTGGAGATCAGCGAGGACGGCGTGGCGTGGGTGGACGTGGATCAATCAGTCCACGGCAAGGATTTCTGGCAGACCGACTTCGACCAGGCGACGACGAGCTGGGAGATTACCTATACGCTTCCCCTGGACACACCGGGCGACGTGCGAAAGGCGCGGTGGTTGCGCTTCGCACTGTCAGCCAACTGAGTGGCGAACCGGGAGCAGAGCGGTCCGACTTCTGGTCGTGCCACGCGATCCGCAGTGGATGTTGGCGCAATGAATTGCGCTGCCGGGCATTGACGTATCCGTGGGCTGAGAACCGGAGCATTCCCCCGCGGCCCTACAGGTCTCCCGATTGCAGGCGCTCGAAGAGTTCCACCAGATCCCGTTCGCCTCTGGCCGACACGACCGCCTCCACGCGGGCAACGCGCTCGGGATCGCCGAAGAAGATTGCCAGGGCCTTCACCGCCGCCAGGGCCTCGTGGCGGCGTTCTTCGCGCAGGGCTTCCAGCAGCACTTCGAAGGCTTCCGGCTCGCGGGTCAGCGCCAGGGGTAGATAAAAGGCGTAGCGTTGATGCCGGCCGCCGCGCCCCTCCATGGCCCCGCGCAGGATGGCGAAGGAATCCGGCAGGCGCGCCTCGCCAATGGCCATCGCCGCGCCCGAGACCATGTCGGGCTCGTCCCCACCCAGGAAGCCTTTCACAAATTCGAGGGAGCGGTCCGGCGCGCACTTCATCAGCGATTGGAGCGCGAGCGACGAAATGTCGGGTTCCTCGTCGCCCCCGTGGACCTTCATCCGCAGGAGCAGTTCCGCTTCATGGGTTTCGGAAAGGCCCAGGCTCTCCACCGCCATGCGCCGGGTGGGGTGTTCGCGGTCATTCAGCAGGGCCGCCATGATCAGCCAGGCCTCCGGGTGGCGCAGGTTCAACAGGGCGTGGCCCGCGGCGCCCCGCACGCTCGCCGCCGTATCGATGGGCGGGCCAAAGGCGGGCTCGCGCTGGATATGGCGAACGGCTTCGAAATAAACCGACGCGTCCCCATTGCCCAGCAGGTCCAGCGCTTCGATGATGGGCTGCTTGGCCGCGCAACCCGGGTCCGTCTTCACGGGATCCTGCAAGAATCGCCGGAAAGCAGAAATCAGCTCGGGAATCAGGGACTCCGCCTGCCACAGGCCCGCCAGCCGGGCCGCGCGCCCGGCTACATGGTTGCTCCGGTGCTCAATGAGCGTGCGCAGCTTCGCGATGCCCTCGGGGCTCGGGTCGTCGGCCTCCATGGCGCGGAGTTCGCGAAGGGCGTCCTGGCTGGGATCTTTTTTGGGCATGGGGGTGACTCCTGGCAGAACAGACCGATCTGGCTTTTCTGATCGGTCTGATAGGTCCGATCGGTCTGATGTTTGTGTATCCCGTGATTTTACCGGGACCTGCCCCGCCAAGTCGCGCCCATGACCCAACTACGCAATCTGCGGAACTCCAGAGATTGCATAGGGAGGCGTGTACATGGCAGCATGATACTTTCAGTTTAGCGGATCGACTGTCGCGACATGCAGGGTTGTAGCGCGCCGATTCCGAATCAAGCAGGAAACCCCCAACGAAGGAACACGCCATGAAGACCAGGATTCCACTCGTCTCTTTTACAGCGTTGATGCTCTGCGTCCTCGCCGGCTTCGCCCACGGGGATCCCGTGAGCCATCCGAGGCCCTCGGGTTACGAGGAGCCCGGCGTAGCGGGCGCGCCCGCGGCGGTGACTTTTGGCGCGGTGCGTGACGACGCGAAGTTCACGGTGGATATGACGGCCACCTTTCCCCGGCAGGACGTGGTGCCCGCGAAGGTTACCGGTGTGACCGTGAATGGAAAGGCGCACGAGACTTTCCTGGTGAAGAGCGCGAACATCTTCAACGGCAACCGCGAGGTTCACGCGGGCGAAGATTTGAGTGTCTCGGTGTATGAAGGCTGGCAGCCGGGCCAGGAGTACAAAGTCGAAGTTACCCTGGCGGCGGCGGACGGCAAGGAGGTCAAGCTGGCGGGGGCGGGCACGACGCCGGCCGAGCGCAGCGCGGCGGGCGGGCTGGGCTTCGGCACACCGACGGCCGACTATCCCTATCACCATGTGACGCTGACCCTGGCGAAAGAGGCCATCGGCGCGGGCACGGTGGTGAAGGTGGAGACGGACGGCAAGTGGAATCGCGATGCGCGCTTCTACAACGAGGGCGTGGTGGATCCCGCCACGGCGAAGGACAGCCCCGGCCTGCTGGGCGAGACCTACACCGGTGTGATCGATGGCTCGAAGGATTTTCGGATCGTGGCACCGGTCCAGTGGCTCAATGCCACCGACCATACCATGAAGGTGACGGTCAAGGGAGCGGACGAGAAGGAAGCAGTGTATGAGGGTGCGGGCAAGGCGCCGGACAAGGGGGGCTACTGGAGCGCGGCGTGGCCCCATGCGATCTCGCTGATCGTTCATGAGACGGCGGGCCTCCAGCGTATCGGCGAGCCGGTCCACGCGATGGTTGGTCCCTATGCCGATGACTTCGGTCCCGCGGACAGCCAGATTCGCGTGGTGACCTACGATCCCACCCACCCGAAAGCGGGGGCCGACGGGTATGTGGTTGCGCCCCATCAAGTGATCGAGGCGACCGAGTGGCGCGACGAGGCCATGCTCACCCACGAAGAAAAGGATCCGGAGACGGGCGCGCTGATTCACCGCTATGATCCCACCACCACGGTGGAGCTGGTGTTCCTGGCCGACGTGCAGCAGTATGAGAAGAAGGTCTATTTCGTGGTCTATGGCAATGCCGCCGAGCACACCAACGTGGTGGAGAGCGACCTGAAGGTGGAGCAGCACGAGCGGCTCAGCCAGACGGTGAGCAACGGCAACTTCAGCATCTTCACGTCGCCCAACAGCGGCTCGGTGGAGACGGTGACCATCCTCGGCGAGGGCGAGCCGGTGCTGCTGGAGCACAAGCTGGAAACCAACGGCGCAGTGCATTGGAATCCCGACATCTACACGCCCCCGACCCCCTGGGTACACACGAGCGACTGGGAAGCGCCGGACTACGCGGAGAAGACGGGCCCGATCATGCACCGCACGCGACGCCACGGCCTCCAGCCCATGGTGGACAATGCGAGCGCCCACGTTTCCTACACCTTCTATGCGGGACAGCCCTATATCCTCCAGACCTCGTTGATGGAAATTCTGGAGGACGTTTTCGTCTCCGCCATGCGCAATGGCGAGATGGTATTCAACAAGGCCATTCTGAACGAGTTTGTTTGGCAGGACGAGCTGGGCGTCGTGAAGCACATGCCCATCGAGGGGTCCAAGCTGCACCCGATTCACGCGCTGGACATTCCGGCGGACACGCCCTGGATGGCCTTCATCAACCGTGAGAAGAAAATCGGCTTTGCGAACATCGCCCTGTCCTATGAGAACACGAACCGCTACGGCGACCCGGCCAGCATCGGGCAGCCCTATTTCTACATGCAGAATGGCCCCTGGGTTTACTGGGCGCGCCCGCTGGTCTACCCCTTCGCGGGCAACAACATGACGCGCCTGATGAAGGTGCGCAAGGGCAGCACATACTACGAAGAAAACGCCTGGGTGCCCTTCCGCTTTGCCAAAGGGGACAATCCCTTCGCGGAGATCGAGAAGCTGAACAAGAAGCTGCGCTCGCCCCTGCACCTGATGGAGTGGATGCCCACGAACGAGCGCGCGCCGCTGTCGTGGATCATGCCCATCCTCACCATGCCCTTCGATGAGGGCGTAGCCGGTGCGGTCAGCGGTCACAAGGATACTAAAGAGGAAGGGAAAGAATGATGCGCCCCGTCACGAAACTCAAAAGCGCCCTGGCCCTGCTGGCCTTCGCCAGCCTGTACGCCGTTTCGCCCGTTGCCGCCCAGATCCCGCTTGACGCGGAGCTGGGCCGCGATGTGGGCGACGGGCAGGTGCTCTACAATACGCCCTATGACCCGAAAGCGGTGACGGAGATTACCTTCGTCGCGCCCACGGCCACCCACCCGGTCTATGAGATCGTGGTGCCCCTGGGCGACTGGACCGAAGGCAAGGCCGCGTCGTTCAAGAAGGTGGTGGTCAACGGGCTCGAGTGCGAGTCTTACTACATCTTCAAGGACGGCTTCGCCCACGTGCAGAGCAGCAGTTGGCTGACGAAAGAAAGCGCCACCGCGAAAAACGTGGTGCTCGTGGCCCGGATGCTCTGGCACAACAACGAAGACGTGAAAATCGACCTCACGCTGGACGCGCAGAACGAAGACGGCACCGCGAAAGTGGTGGAGAAGAGTTACACGGCAAAAGCGCCCGCAATGGGCGGCGGCCCCGAAGGCTGGCGGCGCTACCAGAGCGTTGTGGTCCAAGAGAAGGCCGGCGTCGATCGCATGAAAGAGCCGGTCGAATTCTCCATCACCGCGCGCAAGGAGCATTGCGGTGATCTGGCGAAGGAACTCCGGGTCTACGTCGTGGACGAGCTCGAGCAGGAGCCCGTGGCGGTTCCCTTCCAGACCTTCAACCACGGCACCTTCCCCGGCACGCCGAACGGCACCAGCAACGACAACTATCTCCAGCACCCGAGCCAGTTCATCGAGGTGGTGGCTTTCGCCACGGTAACGGCGAACCAGCAGCGCGTGCTGCTCGTGTGCTACGACAACCCCGCCGCCGAGGCGCCCGCCGAGCCACGCTCCGATCTGAAAGTCACGGGCGAGTCCCTCAGCGCGACCGTGGAAAACGATTTCTTCATCGCGCAACTGGACAAGAAATCCGGCCAGATCGCGGCCTTCACCCTGAAGGGCGGCGATGAGGAGCCCGTGCTGACCAACAGCCAGAGCGGCGCCCTCCACTGGAACCCGGACTCCTTCTCGGATAACGGCCTCTGGGGCCACACCTTCTCGTGGGATCCCCCGGAGCGCACGGTGGTCACCACGCGCGGCCCCCTCATGTTCCGCATCACCAACAGCGGACGCATGCCCGGCTGGACGCCCCAGGTCTGGGCCTCGGTGACGTACACGTTCTACGCGTGGACGCCCTACGTGAAATCCACCACGAGCATGGAAGTGCGCGAGCCGCTGAACGCCTCCGCCATCCGCAATGGCGAAGTGGTCCTCGACACCCACCTGGTCGATCACTTCGTGTGGCAGGAGAAGGACGGCCAGTTGAAGCGCATGCGCACCATGCACGGCCCGAACTGGCAGGACGAGTGGGCCACGCGCATCGACGCCGACGTGCCCTGGCTCGCCCTGACCAATGAAGAAAAGGACTACGGCATCGGTGCGGTGACCGTGGACCTCACCACCTTCAACCCCGATTCGGGCGAGGCCAACATGCACCGCTCCGCCTACTATCTTTACTACCACCATTTCTGGGGCACGCCGTTGACGTACTTCACGCGCGGCCTCGTCTATCCCTTCAGCGACTACCAGCGCGGCCCGATCATCACCGTGCGCCCCGGTTCGACCTACGTGGAGAAAATGGCCTTCGTGCCCTTCCACCTGGGGAAAGATCCCGAGCGCTACCAGGCGATCATCGACGCCAGCAAGGTGCTCATACAGCCGCTGGAACAGCGCTGGGGCCGGTAGTGGGGCTCAGGCAATAGGACCGACTCGACGGATAGGACCGATTGATCAAATCGGTCCTATTCGTCTTATCCGTCCTATGCAAAACGCCACACATGCCGCATTTCACGTGCGATAGGCGGGATCTTCCACACTAAGGGGGGGCCTTTTCTCTGTGCTCTTTGCGTTCTATGTGGTTAAATCTCAAAACCTGAGGGTCAACAAAGTTGCCTCAACCCACACCGCCAAAAATCCCCCATTCGTGTATATTCGTGTCCATTCGTGGTTCTTTTTCTTACGCCACCGAGGAGGTTTCATGCGCCGATTTTTAACGCTGCTATTTATAGTTGCGGGTATTGTGGCCGGTAGCCGCGCCGTCGAGCCCCTCCCCGATTTCGGCGTCATGCTCAACGACGACGGCGACCTCTCCTTCACCAGCCTCGACCCGCAGGAATCCGCACGCAATGTCCTCGCGCAGGTGGATTCCCTCGCGGGCACGCCGGTCAAGACCCTCATGTGGAGCGTGGGCGCGGGCTCGGAGATTCTCTACTACCCCACGAAAGTCGCGAACGACTGGCGCTGGCGTCCCATCGCGCCGGCCTACGAAAAAGAGTTCGGCTCCTGGCAGCGCAAGGCCGCCGCGGGTCTCGACGCCGGCGTGGACCCCATCCGCATCGCAGGCGAGCGGGCGAGGGCCCTGGGGATGTTTTTCGTGCCGTCCTACCGCATGAACGATGACCACTTCATCTTCGATCCGGTGGATTATCCGCTCACGGGCAAATTCTGGATCGACAACCACGAAAAGATGAAGATCGGCGAGTCGCCCCAGCCCGCCAACGCGCACTACGGCAATCTCCTCGATTTTACCCACCCCGAAGTGCGCCAGTATCGCCTCGACGTGACGTTTGAGGTCATCGAGCGCTACGAAGACATTCTCGATGGCGTCGAGCTCGACTTCAACCGTTTCCAGATGATCTTTCCGAAGGACAAGGGCTTCGAGCGCGGCCACCTCGTGACGGAAATGATCGCGCAAGTGCGTGCGCGGCTCGACAAGGCCGCCACGCGCCAGGGGCGCCCGCTCTATCTCTTCGTGCGCGTGCCCCCGAGCCTCGCCGACTGTCACCGCATGGGCTACCGCATCGAGGACTGGATGAATCCACGCATTGTCGATGTTATCCTGCCCTCCCAACTCATGACCCTGGCCCACGACATGCCGGTGCGAGAATTGGTCGATATCTGCACGCCCGCAGGCGTCGCCGTGGTGCCCAGCCTCTACCCGCGCACCTCCTATATGTGGCCTTTTCTGAAAAATCCCCGGGCCGAGGGCTATCCCAAGCTACCCTCCCGCGATGTCACGCCCGAGCTGTGGCGCGGGGCCGTCGCGAACTATGGGCAGCAGGGCGCGAGCGGTTTCCAGCTCTTCAACTTCAACCTGCCTGCCGATGAATGGACCCACGCGATCCTCCGCGATACGGCGTCGCCCCTGCCCACAAACCTCGCAGCCCGCGCGAACAAAATCTTCGCCATCACGCCGGGCTACTACCTCGACTACACCGACACCTACGAGTACAAGAAGCAGATCCCCGCAACGATCAAAGCGGGCGAGCCCAGCACCTTCACAATACAAGTCGGCGAAGACTACGCCGACCCAGCGCGCAAGAGCGCAGTGGACTATTGCGCCATCCGCCTCGGCTTCAAGAAGGGCATTCCCCTGAGCGGCTGGTCCATGGAACTGCAGGCCAACGGCATGGTGCTCCACAAAGGCCCTGTGGACCAGAAGCTGATAGAGACCCAGGGCGCACTGGTTTACTTTCAGAGTGAAATAAGCGATATGGCCGCGCTCTACCACGGGAAGAATACACTACGGATCGTGCTGGAAGGATTGCCCGAGGCGAGCCTGGAAGAAGTGCTCGTAGGGGTGTTCTTTCGCGAGCACGATTTGAGTTTGTAGTTGCAACGGCTACTGGGCGGGCTCCACAATTCGAAGCGTAGAAAAGCACTTCCTGTAGAAACCACGGTCGCGTGTCAATAGGCGGTCACACTGTTTTTCGGCGTGCGCGGCGATCATGAAATCCCCGATAAGGCGGCTTCGTGTGCCGCCTCGCTGGAGATATTCTTTCCACTGTGAGCCAGCATAACAAGCGGCTTCCAATGTCATGGGAAGGAATTCGATCTGGAGGTCTGATAGTCGCAGCTCCAGCGCTTCCTGCGAAGGAAACCCGGCGGCCAACTCCGCCAGAACAACCTCGCAAACGACAACGTTCCCATCGTGGATGCATTGTCGTAGCACTTTTGATGACTGTTCACCGAAGCAGGCATCCTCCTGGCACACGTCGAATAGAATGCTCGTGTCCACCGCAGTGATCATGGCTCGCCGCGTAGGAGGTTTATAAACTCATCCGTGGGCATACCAAGGTTAATGCATCCGCGTGCACGGCTCACCGGGTCGTCATACAATACTTTTACCGCGACCAGCTTTCCGTCCTCTTCTCGAAAATCCAGAATCGTCTGCGACGTGATTCCAAGGCGCTTGCGCAATTCCTCCGGGATCACAACCTGACCGCTCTCGGCTACGACGGCTTCCATGGTGTGTCCTCCTTTCAACATATGAGATTTCCAGTCATTTGTGAGAAATGTATGCAACAAGCGCAATCGTTTGGGCTACAAGGCCCCTCCACGAATATATGCCATCATCTCGTCGGTACTAAGGTCCGACTTGAGACAGCCGATGACACGACTCACCGGGTCGTCATGCAATACCTTTACCGCGACCAGCTTTCCATCCTCTTCTCTGAAATCCAGAATCGTTTGCGACGTGATTCCGAGGCGCTTGCGCAGTTCTTCCGGGATTGTAACGTGACCGCTCTCGGTTACGACAGATTCCATGGTGTGTCCTCCTTTGAGCAACTTATTCCTGAAGTAAGTATACACGATGCGCAGGCGACCGCAATCCGATAATTCCATTTGGTGGGATCCCGCCGAAAAACCAGTTTACGTCTCCGACCCGATGTTGTATCATGGCGATACTGATCTGCGAAACGGTGGTCATTCGAAATTCCGGATTGTTAAGAGAGGACGCGCGGCATGGGAATAGGCGGCAGATATCGGGTTATTGCAGCGGGGCTCTGCCTGTGGGCACTGGCTACGACCGCGTGGGCCGACGGGGGATTCCTGGCCAAGAGTGAGCTTGCGGCCATGGCGGAGCCGGTGCAGAAGGCGGTTCTTATGTTTCGGGATGGCGTGGAGGATCTCATCCTCCAGGTGAAGTACGAGGGCGAAGGCGACGAATTCGCGTGGCTGGTTCCCCTGCCCGCGAAGCCGGAAGTGACCGTGGCGGAGGAAGGCCTCTTCGAAGAGATCGAAGCCTATGTATCCGCACGGAGCAAGTGGAAGGTCTACTACGATCCGCCTCGTTACTTTTCACACCCCATGCTTGGCGGCGGTGGTTTTGGGGCTGCGGAAGAGGCGGTCACGGTATACGAATACAAGCGGGTCGGGATCTACGAAATTGCCGTGCTGGAGGCGGACACCGCCGAGGACCTCCTCCGCTGGTGCAAGGGCCACGGCTATCATGTGAACGCCAAGGCGCGGGAGGTGCTGAAGTCCTATGTGGACAAGGGCTGGATCTTCACGGCCATGCGGATCCACCCCGACGCGTCGGGCCGGAAAACCGAGCGGGGCCTAAGCCGGGGCACCATCCAGCCGATCCACTTCACCTTCCCGACGCGCGAGGCGGTCTACCCGCTCCGCATCAGCTCGATAAATCAGGGCGCGACCGAGGTGGAGCTGCACTTGCTGGCGGAAGATACGATGGTAAACCCGGAGTTCTTCCAGTTGGGCTCTTTATTGGAGGAATTTCAAGCGAGGAAGCTCGCGCTTGCGGCCGGTAACCCCGCCAAACTGGAAGCGGAGTTCGCCCAGTATTTTGATGCAGACCGCTACACCTACCGTGCCGTCTCATCCAGTGAATTGCCCGTTGCCGCGAAGTCGCTGCCCCGGTTGTCGGGTACTCCGTTACACCTGACCACGGCGAAGCGGAATTTCCTGCCGGAACAGATGGTCGAGGATGTCTATTTCAAGTTGGTCGGTCAGATGGGGCCGAAGGAGCAACAGGAGTTTGTAGAAGTCACACTTGGTACTACCCAGTCGGCCGTGGTGCGCATGCCAGATGCGCTTCTCGCATTTCTCGACAATAAACTCGCTCGGATTACAGACGACGAGTCTGCCAACCAGTCCACTTGGATGCCATACAGCGACTATTTCATCTTTCTGGCCGAATACGATAAGGGCGCACACCTTTCGAATGCGGCCAGACATCCCGTTCCCAGGGTTCGAAGACTCCTGATCAGCTTCCTGTGGCAGGCGTATTTCAATCGGGAGACAATCGTCGCACCCTATGACCGGGCCATAGAGGACTACGGCAAGGACTATCGGAGTCCAGTGCATTACCGAGGCGGTGGCGGGTGGTCCAGCGGTATTCGTTTCAGTTCCAAAGTGGGCATTCCCCAATCCGTGGTTCAACGAGTACTAATTGAACTCTTTCGCCAGCCGAATCCCGATATCGAGGTGGCAAAACTACTCGCCGCCCTGGGAACGGGAGAGTCCATCACGCGGCTCATCGGGGCCGTTCGGAATCCACTGGGCGTGGGCTCGGTCCACCAGAATCAGGCATTGATGGCACTACGGCACGTGAAAGATCCCGCCGTGCGTGAGTTGTACATCGACACGCTCGAAACGCAGCGCTCCTGGCTGAACGAGAACGAGATCAACGCGTGCCTGGTTGGGTTGTGGAACAACTTGGATCCGAGTATGGAGCCTCTGGTGCGGAGTATTGGCGATCACTGCCGGGGATCCAACATGCCGTCAGGCCAGGCCTTGGCCCGGAACTTTCTGGTAAATGGATTGGGAGTAGAAAAACCCAGAATTGCAGTGGGTATGAGCCGGGACGCGCTGGAAAAGGAGATGGGCGGCAAGGGCGTCGTATTGAAGCGCATTGATACCCTGGGGAGGGAGATGAGGCTGGTTCGGGGTGACGACGAGGAAGAAGAAATTGCAGCCCTGTTTCGACCCGGCGCGGCCCCATGGCCACAAGGGGTCAACGAGATTCCGGCGGCGATTCTTGACATCGCGGTATACCAGTGGGGTTCGGGTGTTGCCACGTTCAAGGGCGATGCGCTGGTGAGCTGGAAGGCCGGTGCCTATGTGCCCGACTACGAAATCGACCGGGAGTGGTACATGCCAGTTTCTCCACCGGAGCGCATGGCCCGCGCGCGGGCAATCTCAGATGAGGAGTGAGGCGCAATCGCATCGGTTGTATGCTCCTTTGATCGGCGGTGCAGTGTTGTTGTTTTGTTGACCACGGATTTTCACGGACGGGCACGGATGAGACAGCGGGTTGTGAATATGCGGTACGCAGGCAGGAGGATCAATACGATGAAAATTCGGAGTTGGTGCGCATTCGCCATCGGGTTACTTGCGTCGTTGCCTTGTGCCCATTCGTGGGCCGACGGGGGATTCATCGGCAAGCGTGACCTTTACGAGCCGGAGCAGAAGGCCGTGATCTTTTTCGCCGACGGCGTGGAGGATCTCATTATCCAGGCGAAGTACGATGGCGCCGATGGGGACTTCGCCTGGCTGGTGCCGCTGCCATCGAAGCCGGAGGTGGCGCTCGCGGATGACGCTATTTTCGGGGAGCTTCGGGACTACACGTTTGCACGGGGCAAATGGTTGGACGAGGAGCAGTTTTCAGGATATCGATCGGGTGGGTTCGGCGGGCCGGGCGATTCTTCGGATTCGGACGGTGTCAATGTGCTTGAGCGCAAGCGGGTCGGCGTCTTCGACGTGGCCGTGCTGGAGGCCAATACGGCGGAAGACCTCGTCCGGTGGTGCGAGGGCCATGGCTACAAAGTGAAGGACGCGGCTCGGAAGGTGCTCGGTTCGTATGTGGATCGGGGATGGATTTTTACGGCCATGCGCGTCGATCCTGCGGTGCAGGGGAAGGAGAACGCGACCGCGCTCGAAGCCGGCACCATCCAGGCGATGCGCTTTTCCTTCTCCACCGAGGAGGCAATCTATCCGCTGCGCATCTCTTCCATCAATCGGGGCACAACCAGCGTGTTGGTCTATCTGATTGCCGACGACACGATAATCCACCCGTCCCTAGTGCAGCGGCATCCGGCGTCGCTCTATCCCTTCGAGCGATTGCGCGCGTTGACTGGGTCGAAGGGGCATGCTGAATGGCGCGCGCAATTCGACGCCCACTTCGACGGTGCCAGGTTCACCTATCGAAATGTCGCGCCCGCCGAGTTGGAGCGGACTCGCGCCTCTTTTGCCCGATGGGGCAGTCGCACGCTGTATCTTACGGCGCTCCAGCAGTCCTTCGAGCCGGAGGAAATGGAAGAGGATGTCGTCTTCAAGGCGCCGGAACGGTGGGGGCTGGATGAGCAAGTGAAATTCATCGCTACGGGCCTGGAGTCCTCACACGGTAACGCGGACTCGCTCTATCTTCGGATGCCCGAGGCTATCACGGCGAAGCTGAGCAGGGATCTCGCCTCCAGTGAGCTGAATTCCATTACCTCCTGGTTGAATGTCATGTTGCGGATGGCCCTGCAAGTGGATGGGGCACAAGGTACGGAGGTGCTCATTTCGGCGGTTCGGCAGGCGAAGGCAGCAGGCCGCGAGGCCGTAAAAGAACATGTAAGAGCCGTGTGGTTTGAGCGTGGCGTCGTAAACCCCGTCGTCGACCAGGTGCTCGAAGAACCTCGGTGCGAATGGGCGCACAAGCAGTATGTCACAGTGACGGAGCAGACGAGAGGCTGTCACTTCCGCATCGACGCGTTGCCCGGCGCGGGGCAATTCGCCGATGACGCCGTGCTGGCCGAGCTTTTTCGCACGGGCGACCCGGACCTTGAGGTGGCCAAGATGCTGGCGGCTTTGAACACGGAGGAAGGTACGAAGTTGCTGTTCGAAGCGGCCCGGGGCGCGCTGGACCAGGACGGCGGGCAGGTGCGCAATGGTCGCCAGGAAATGGCGCTCATGGCCCTCCGCCACACCAGCGGACCGACGTTGGCGGGACTGTATCGAGAGATTTTCGCACAGCACCGCGACGCGCTGAACGAGCGAGAACTTTCGAGTTGCCTCGTGGGACTGTGGACGCTCAACGATCCCCGCACAGACACGCTGGTCCGCCAGATGGAGGGGCACTGTCTTGAGTCCCAAATGCCGTCGTCGGCCTCTCTCGCGAGGAACCTGCTGGTCAATCGCCTGCGCACGAGGCCGCCGGTGGTCAACAAGGGCATGTCCCTCGCCGATTTGGAGCGGGAAATGGGAGGTATGGGTGTCATCGAAAACCGCCTGAGCGCCGGGGCGGAAGAGGTCGTCCAGTACGGATGGGCGAGCGGCACGGCCACGGTGAAAGGTGATATCGTGGTGAAGTGGAAACCGGCGCGCAGCAATTGAAGCGCCGGGGGGATGTGCGCATAGTATCCTTGATGTAGCGTGACCGCGACGGACACGCGTACAACTTCTGGAATAGAACACGCGAATTATGAAAGACGAAACCTATCAAAGGCGCCTTGATTGGCTCAGGACGGCGAGCGAGCACTGGAACGGGTTCATCCGTGAGGAGGCCGTGGTCGAGCTCGCCGAGCTGGGTGGCCCCGACGCTCTTGCATTGCTTCTGGTGCGTGTAAACGACTGGGTGCCGCAGGTTCGTGCTGCCGCGGCGGCGGGACTGAACCAGTTCGTGACGGTGGAGAACGCTGCCCTCTGGGTGGAGGCGCTGCCTGCGCTGCGGCGCCTGCGCGATTGCCGTCGCACAAACCATGCGCCGCTCCTGCAGCGGGTGGAGGCCCTTTTGGCGCGCCCGGAATGCGCCCCCGAGCTTGCGAAGGGGTTGCTTGCAGCGGACAGCCGCATTCGGCGCTATTGCTTCCTCATACGATGCTCCGCAGCAGACGCTTGGGATGAATCCCTTTTGGCCTATGCCTTTCACACGTCCGACGTCGTTGTGCACCGTCGCTTTGCACAGTACCTCGTGCAATGCGGGCCCCCATCGCTCCCGCTATTCCGGCGTCTGCTTGGTCACCCATACGCACCCTTGCGCCGGCTGGCTTTGGAGCGTCTGGCGGGACAGTATCCGGATCAATCCTCCGGAGAGCTGGCGGCGCGCCTCTTTGATCGCAGTTCCATCGTCCGGAGAGCGGCGCAGTGGCTGCACTCGTCCTGTGGTGATGATCCCGCAGTGCCCTATCGCCACGTCCTTGAGCAGGGCGAGTCTACGGGGCGGTCCGCGCGATATGCCCTGATCGGTCTGTCGGAGCTGGGCGATATCGGCGACTGGGACCTGCTGGTTTCCTATTTCCGATCACCCGAAAGCGCCCTGCGACTGTGTGCGCTCGCGGGGCTGTGCCGACTTGATGCCGAGCGCGCCCGGGAATTTCTCCTGGAAGCGCTGGTGGACGAGTCACCATCGGTGGTGCGCGCCGCGCAAAGACGACTGAGCCGTCACCGGATTCGACCTGTTCTGGAAGAGCTGGAAATGATTGCGGAGATTGCTCAAGATGCGCTGTCTCTGGAAGCCGCCCTTGCAATCGCCCGGAGGCTTAACAAATGGGACGAGCTACTCTTTCTACTCGTAGTACTTCATGAGCAGGGAGAAACCCGCGCGCCGCTTCGGGGGCTGGCATACGCCCAGTTCGCGCAGTGGTTGCGACGTTTAAACCGGAGCTTCAGCCGATTAACGGATGAGCAGCGGAATCGAATCCGGCCGCTGTGGCATCGAATCCGGCCGCAACTTCACCCCGCGTTTGTGCAGCGTATCGACTGGTGCCTTGCCGAATAGAAACACTGGCGTGCCAAAGCATTTCAGGGACGGCAGAGACTAAAGCGACAGCAGGAAAAAACCGCTTCTGCTGTCGCTGTAGTCTCTGCCGTCCCTGTAATACGGGGAATGCGCCCGGCGGATCTTACGACCGATCACCGCCCAGCACACCGCCGCCGAGGCCCGCAGCGCTGATCACGTTCCCTTTTTCGGCGGCACCGCCGCGACGATCCGATCCACCAGGCGCGAGAAGGGGAGCGTCTGGAGGTAGACCTTGCCGGGGCCTGTGAGCGTGGCCAGGAAGAGTCCTTCGCCGCCGAAGAGCGCGTTCTTGAAGCCACCGGCCATCTGGATGTTGTAGTCCACGGTCGTCTGAAAGGCCGCGACGCATCCGGTGTCCACGCGGAGTTTTTCGCCGGGCGCGAGGTCCTTCTCGATGACCGTGCCGCCTATGTGGACGAAGGCAATCCCGTTCCCTTCGAGCTTCTGGAGGATGAAGCCCTCGCCGCCGAAGAGGCCCGCGCCGATGCGCTTGGTGAAGGCCACGTTCACCTCGATGCCCTGGGCCGCGCAGAGGAAGGCGTCCTTCTGGCAGAGAAATTCCCCGCCGAACTGCTCCAGGTGCAGCGGGAGAATGCGGCCGGGGTAGGGCGCTGCAAAGGTAACATGACTCTTGCCCGATCCGTTGTGCAGGAAGGTCGTGATGAAGAAACTCTCGCCCGTGACCATGCGCTTGAGGCCGCCGAAGATGCCGCCGCCGGTGGACGTCTGCATTTCGATGCCCTGCTCCATGTAGAGCATGGCGCCCGCTTCCGCCCGGACCGCCTCACCGGGATCCAGCTCGATCTCCACCGCCTGCATGTCGTCGCCGAAGATTCTGTAGTCGATTTCGTGTGCCATGGTGGGCCTCCTGAAGGGTTTTCAATGTATCGGGTGAATGTAGCTTTTTTGTGGGGCGGCGGGCAAGTGCGGAATCGGCAATGAGTCGTATGGGTCGTATAGGTCTTATGGGTCGGTATGAAAAAGCCATAGGACCCATAAGACCCATAAGACCCAAGGCCACTTACCCGATTCTAACAACCCCCTCACCTCCGCGAAACGCCTCCGCCGTACACTCTTCGCAAACCACCGGAGAGTACATCATGTCCCACACACTTATTCATTCCCGCCGCAATTTCCTAAAGCAGGCTGCCGCCGCATCCCTGGGCTTTGGCGGTCTTGAGACCCTTTTCCACCGCACGGCCTTTGCGGGCGTTCCCGCCGACGAAATCCCCGTCGGTTTTGGGCCGCTGCTGCGCGATCCGCACCGGATCATGGACCTGCCCGCAGGTTTCACCTACCGCTTGGTATCGTGGGTCGGCGATTCCATGGACGACGGTCTTCTGGTGCCGGGCGATTCCGATGGCATGGCGGCTTTTCCCGGTCAGGACGGGCTCACGGTATTGATCCGCAATCACGAGATCTCGCCCGGCGACAACAAAATCGGCCCCTTCGGCGGGGAGAATGAGCGCTTGGGCCAGTTGAACACGGGCCTGCTCTACGATGCGGGCTTCGGCACCACCCCCGGCCTCGGCGGCACGAGCACCGTCCACTTTGACACGCGCACGGGCGAGGTAAAGCGCCAGTTCATGAGCCTGGCGGGCACGGCGCGCAACTGCGCGGGCGGGCCAACGCCGTGGAACTCGTGGGTCACTTGCGAGGAGACGGTGCTTAAAGCGGGGGACCTCTGCGAGAAGGATCACGGGTTCTGCTTCGAAGTGCCCGCTTCCGCGAGCGGCCTGGTGGCGCCCGTGGCGCTCACGGCCATGGGCCGCTTCAACCATGAAGCTATTGCCGTGGACCCGAAGAGTGGCTGCGTTTACCTCACGGAAGACCGGCCCGACGGCCTCCTCTATCGGTTTATCC
Organism: Candidatus Hydrogenedentales bacterium; assembly: GCA_942492815.1. Lineage (GTDB taxonomy): Bacteria > Hydrogenedentota > Hydrogenedentia > Hydrogenedentales > JAEUWI01 > JAEUWI01. The sequence continues at coordinate 4,454,584 of OW818658.1, forward strand.
CCAACGTTCCCGGCCAGATGGCGCAGGGCGGTCGCCTCCAGGCGCTGGCCTTCAAGGAGCGCCCCAGCGCCGATTCGCGCAATTGGAACCAGGACATCCAGGTGAAAATAGGCGAGACCATCGCCGTGCAGTGGATCGACATCGCCGATCCCCTGTCGCCCAACGACGACATGCGCCAGGTGGGCTTCACGGCAGGCGCGGCCCGCTTCGCGCGGGGCGAGGGCATGTGGTATGGCAACGACTCCATCTACTTCGCCTGCACCAATGGCGGCCCGATCCAGAAGGGTCAGATCTGGCGCTACCACCCGAGTGCGGCGGAAGGCACCGATGCGGAGCACGTAACGCCGGGCTACCTGCAACTCGCCATCGAATCCCAGAGCGCGGGCCTGCTGGACAACGCCGACAACATTACCGTCGCTCCCTGGGGCGATCTGGTCGTCTGTGAAGACGGCTCCGGCGAGCAGTTCCTCGTGGGCGTCACGCCCGAGGGTAAGATCTACAAGTTCGGTCGCAACGCCACCGCGCGGAATTCCGAACTGGCGGGCGCAACTTTCTCACCCGACGGCACCACACTCTTCGTAAACATCCAGCACGACGGCATCACCCTGGCCATCACCGGACCGTGGGAACGCCGCATGGCGTGAGTACCCGTTTCTCTCCAGCGTCAAGGCCGCCCGGATTTCGCACCCCGGGTGGCCTTGGCGGTTTCAGGCCTCAAAATAATCCCCATCCGCGATATCGGGAATCCCCACCACCAGCACGCGCATCGTTCCCTTCGCGCCATGGACCACGCCCGGCGGTATATGCACCAGGGAACCCTTGCGCACCGCGTGTTCTTCACCATCGAGGGTGACCGTACCTTCGCCTTCGAGCACGTAGTACAGCTCCGTGGCGACTTTGTGGTAGTGGAGCTTGGCCCCGTCGATGTCAACGGCGTGAGCCCAGGCCGCCGGGTTCAGCGGCGCGTCTTCATGGCTGATCAGTCGATCCCGCCAGCCGCAGGCGCTCCGCTCCCGAGGCGTGTGGCCCTCGTGGCGGACGAATACGTTACCGCCACTCACGGCGCGGTCTTTGCGGCGGGTAGCAGCGGGCGGACGACATCCGCTACCTGCTTCGCCTGCTTCTCTTTGCCCGCGTCGCTGAAATGAACGCCGTCGGGCGAGAAGTTTCCATCGTCCTCGACCACCACCGCATAGAGGTCGTCGATCGCGATCCCGTGCTTCTTCATGATGGCGGCGGCGATCGCGTTGCGCGCTTCCACCCGGGTCTGCTTGTCCGCGTCGGGCTTGGTGAGGTCCTTGCTGTCGCGCACGGGCGTGGTCATGCACCACACGATGGTCGATTCGGGGGACTCCTTCTTGATGAAGGCGATAAGCGCTTCCACGCCCGCCTCGTATTGCGCTTCCGTATAGCCCCAGCCGTGGAGGCCGTTGTTGACGTGGATCGCGTCAAAGTGGAAGCGCTTGATCATCACCCCCAGCTCGGTGAGGAAGTCCGGGTGGCTGAGAAACTTGGAGGTGGAGTAGCGCGCGCAGTTCACGCCTTCGCCCAGATTCTTCTCCACGCCGCCGTAGTAGCCCCGCACGATCGAGTCGCCCACCAGCAACACGCGGGGCGCGCCAGTTTCCACGTCGGCATTCGTCACCCACATGTCGCTCCACTCATACTTCTCGTGGACGATGTCCTCCGCGCTTGCGGAGAGGGGAAACAGCGTGGCGGCGGACAGCAATAGGGCGGCAAAGGTACGAGTAAACATGTTTAGCGATAGCTCCCGGTTCCAGTGTTGATTTTTGCAGCGGGCAGGGTTCGAAAAAATCCCGCCCCCGTGTTGAGCCTACGTGAAAAGGGCCATCCCCCTCAAGCGTGACGGTCGGGGATTGGAACGGGCATTCCACGAGGGTATGCCTATGCAGCCAGGGACCGGACTCGCATTTCGTTCGGATTTCATGAGTCGCCGACACGGGGCTCTCGCACCGCTGGACACGAAGGGGCCGCGGCAAGAATCCTTTGCCGCGGCCCTGCAGGTGTTTCGTGAATGCCGGATGTCTCAGGCCCGAGGCGGCGGGCCCGGGGGACGTCCTCCCGGACCATGCTCGTCGCGCCGGACCGGTCGGGTGGGGTCAATGGCGATGTCGAAGGCTGCGGAATACGTGCCATCCTTTTCGGCGAGAGTCAACAGCAACTGGTCGCCACCGCGCTTGAAGATGCCATCTGAATCATTGCGCTGGTTTCGCTCGCCCTTGGCCGCATAGGGCTCGCTCCGATACACCCGATCACTCAGGCTGTCATCGAAGAAAAGCTGGGAGGTGAATTCATAGGCCTGCGGCGCGCCGTCGCCGGAGCGAATCGTGAAATGGATATGCACGGCCCGCCCCGGGTACCAGCCTGGGTAGATCGTGGTGAAACGGGCCAGGCCGTTCGCATCGGTAATCTGATAGCCGCGGAGAAATTTCAAGGCTTCGTTGTTGGCGTTTTGATCGCGGACGCCCGAATAGACCCCGAGGGCATCGCAATGCCAGATATCCACCACGGCGCCGGCCAGGGGCGCGCAGGACTCGCCCGCGAGCTGGGAAACATTGAAGTAAAGCTCCAGCTCCGCGCCGGGCCGAACCGAGCCATCCGACGGCTCGATCCGGATGTCACTCCGCTCGAGATCGGTGTCCACGTAGAAAGGCCCTGCGGTCATTTCCGGCCTCGCCACGCAGATCCGCGCCGCAGAGCTCTCCTCGGCCGCACCAGCAAAGCGCCCGCCCGCCACAAAGAGAGCGCCCGTGATTACGGTCAGCGCTTCCTTGCGGGAGAGCAGTAGCCCTCTGGGGGCATCGTCATCTTCGGGTTCCACGTTTCCGATTATGCGCCCGCCACGAAGCAGGTCTTTTTCTGAAACAGGTGCCATGCCTTATTCTCCTTCGATTACTGCGGCCCTTGATTTACATCATAGTAACTGAACGTTGGACGTCGTTGTACAGTCTGGTCTCAGGCCCTTCCAGCCGAGAAGCGGAGCAGCGCCAGCAGCCCACCCAGGACACCCAGCGTGCCCCAATCGCCCTGAGCCCGCGCGGTCCGGGTTGCGTCCGGAGCCGTGCAATCGACACCTGTCTCTGTGCTCCCGCTCAGCTCCAGTGCAATATTGAAGACGCTGAGGTAGCCGTCGGTGCCGTTTCCGCTGATATCCAGCAATAACTGATCGCCGCCGCCCTGAAAAATGCCGTCGTCGCTGTTCAACGTGTCCCGGTAGCCCTTCTCGGCGTAGGGCAATTCCGCGTGTACATCGTCCGTCAGCACATCGTCAAAGAAGAGCTGCGAGGTGAATTCGAAGGCTTCCAACGAGGTCGCACTTGAGCGCACCTTGAAGTGGATGTGCACCGCCCGCCCGCTGTACCAGCCGGGGTAAATGGTGGTGAAGCCGACCGTGCCGTTTTCGTCCGTTATCTGGTAGCCCCGCAGAAAGTTCTGGCCCACGGTGTTGAAGCCGCCGTCGGACACACCGGAGTACTGACCGGTCGCATCGCAGTGCCAAATCTCCACAATCGCCCCTTCCAGTGGCACGCAGACCCCGTCGATAAGCTCGGTGACTTCGAAGGCCAGGTTCAACACCGCCCCCTCGCGCACGGAGCCGTCCGTAGTGTCCAATCGAATATCGGAACGCTCCAGTTCGTCTTCCACATAGTAGGGCCCTTCGGTCAATTCGGGGCGGACCACGCAGGTGTCTTCCTGGCCAAAGGCCACCCGGCCCACGAGCATGAAGGCACCCGCGCCGGCGAGAAGCTGCATCGCCTCTTTCCGGGAAAGCAGGTGGCCCCTGGGAACATCGTCCAACTGGAGCACTTCCGTGTGGTTAGGGATCGGGCTAATGGCGTGTGCTGTCTGCGTGTGACGTTTCATGGCGTGCTACCTCCTGCGGAATTGCGGCATTGCTGTGGCGGGTTCGTGACCCGCTCGGATGCGGTGTCAACCACATCGACTATGAGAACTATACGTTCCCACTCCCGCACGACCATAAACTTCCCATTACGAACTTGTAATCCGGAGCGCTCCGGCCAAACCACGCAGTTTTATATACTAAACAAAAGATTGATCTAATATCATAAATTGTGTAGTCTAATCATAAGTATCAACAATGATTCTTTCGCACCCCCCACCTGCCCCGGGGCAGCCCCTGGGCTTGGTCAACGCAATAAAGGAAAGCCATATGAGAAATATCCTCAAAGTTGTCGCCGCCTGCGGTCTCGGCGCGCTCGCCGTCCACGCCGACGATGCGGCGAAGCCCAATGCCGCTTACACCGCCGCCGCAGTTCTGCAGGCTGCGGGCGTGGACCTGAGTGGCGAGGGATTTCCCGGCGCCAAGGTCGAAGCCTGGCTGGGGAAACCTGCGGACCAGGTCGTCTTCCTCAAGGGTGACTGGGAAGCCTTGCTCACCAACATCAAGCGACTCGGCGACGTCAGCGTCCTCTCCGGCAATGACACCGTCATGCACCTCGCAACGGGCCGCTACGATGACTTCAAAGGGCGCGACGGAAGCGGCCTGATTGTCAGCAAGGGTATCGACCTGCGCCTTTTCATGAGCCAGTGGCGCTATGGTGCGGCGCTCCTGCCCGCGAGCGGCTCGGTGCCGGGATTCGTATTCTTCAACGGTGCGGGCGAGCCGGTCCACCGCATCCTGCTGACCGAAACCAGCGACACCGCCGAGTTCGATGCGCTGGTGGCCGAATACAAGGGCGAGACCCCGAAGTTCACCGCCCTGGCCGAAGAAGCCAAGGTGGTGGAAACACCTACGGACGAAACCAAAGCGGCCTTCCTCGCCGGATGGCGTGCGCTGAAGGACACCCACGAGTTCAGCGGCCTTTTGCGCGACCACAAGCTCTCTCGCATCGACGCGGTGCGTCTCGCGGAGGGGGAATTCTCGGCCAAACTGGACCCGACGGCCTACAGCGCGTTGTTTGGCCAGCTCGTGGAACAGGAGGTCTCCATCCTCCTCTTTGCGCTCAACGACGGCTGCGTGCAAATCAGTACCGGGGCCATCACGGAAATGAACCAGACGAAGGGCACCCTTCAACTCGTGGAGGAGGACAGCCGCACCCTGATTGCCCTGCCGCGCATCAAGCAAGTCTGGCGCGTGAGCAAGCCCACGGAAGACGGCCTCGTTCACTCCCTGGAGCTCTACGACGCGGACGGCGAGCCCGTGGCCTACCTCTTTGGCTCCGAAAAAGGCGACTCGACCAGCATCGTCAAGTGGAAAGAACTGCTCTTCGCCTTGCCGTTGAATGGCGAAGGCGCGGTTAAAGTCGCGGGTGAAACGGCAGAGGCCAGCGCCGCCCTGTAATCACTTTACGTCCGAAGTGCCGCCGATCCGGCAAGGGTTGGCGGCACTTCTTCTACGGTGCCGCTGTCGGCCGCACAAAAATGCCATCGCTCTACTCAGATTCCATATCCCGGCGTAGAACCACATGCAGCGAAGTCATCTCACCGGGAACGCACACGCAATCAATCCGCGTCTCCTCGCAGTCCGGATGGGACACATCCTTCATCCTTCATCCATCACCCTTCAATTACCATCACTCATTTGGAATCGAGCCCGAACCGAAGGCGCCCGAACTCGGATCCGCGCTTCCGCCCGGCTTCAGTTCGTTACTGGTATTTAATACCCAGTCATACTCAAAGTATTTCACCGCCACTTCCTCCGTCGCGGCCTTCAGGAGCGCCGCTTTCAAGGCTGGATCCTCGACGCGCTCATGGAGCCACGCCAGGTAGCCGCCGACCCCGTCCCAGTCCTTGCCATACCACTGGAGAATTCGGCTGAGACGGACCTCGTTCTTTTCCGCGTCGAATAACACGTGCTTCGGGTCGTTGGCGAAGAGGCGGGACTGATCGTCGAGCTGGGCGTCGAGCCGGCCCCCTTCATAGGCCTCGGGACGTATCGCGGGGCAACTGAGCGCCGCGCAGACCAGCGCCACATGAATGCGCGGATCGCCGAAGGGCTCCCGGATCTTCTTATGCTCGGTATCGTTCAGGCTCAGCGTCTCGTTTGCGAAAATGTATTCCGGGATGTCGAAGAAGCCTTTCTTCGTGGCCGGATCGCTGTAGTTGTTCACCGAATCGCGAATCTCGTGGCGGATGACGCCGCTGATGACGAAGGCATTGTAGGCGTTGCACAGCAGGGCGAGTCGCTCCTTGTCTGTGGCCAGTTTATCGGGCTGGGCGGCACCCAGTTCCTTGAGATAGGTGCGGAAGGCCTGATCCTTCGCCATACCGTCATAGTCCACGAGGCCATTCGCCACGTAGGCTTTGAGGGCGTAGTCCCACAGGGCGTGATCCACCCCCGAAGCATCTGGCACGGGCGTGGGCCCCGCCGTCGCGCCGATATGATCGAAGGCGCGCACCGCCACGAAGAGCGGCACGACGAAGGAAACGGCCGCGATCCAGAAGAAGGGACCATAATACGATTTTTCGGACTTGGGTGTGGTCATGACACTACAAACCTTTTACACGTTTCAATTGTCTATCGGGCACGGGATCTTTTCACCACGAAGGGCACGAAGCACACGAAGCAAGGATCAAGAAGGAAATAAAGAATGAAGTTCCGCTGTGTATTTCCCAAAATTCTCTGACCCATTTCACCCTCATGCAGGGGAAGGCACGAAAACAAATGACTTGAGGGCGCTTTGCGCTGAAGTCCCTTCCTTTTGGAAGAATCGAAAATTCGCGTCTATTCGCGTTCATTCGCGGTTCAAAACTCTTTCGCTTCCCACGTAACCCATTTGCGAAAATTTGCGGTTCAATTCTTTGGGTTGCTATCAACGGCTGCTATAACTTCTATCTTGGACATTTGTTCCTTCGTGCACTTCGTGCCTTCGTGGTGCAATCAATTTCTTCATCGTTCCGGCGCCTCGCCGATGTGCAAAATCTCCATGGGGCACCGCACCACACACTCCGCGCAGCCCACGCAGGGGGTATCCTTTAAGGTTACGGGAATGCCCTGCAGCGCCCGGGACTTGATATCAATCCCCATCTGGCAGTATTGGTTGCAGACGTTGCAGTCGATGCACTTTCCCTTTTCCGGCGAAATCTTGAACTTCGACCAGCGCCCCCAGAAGTTCATCCAGAAGGCCAGAGGACACCACATCCGGCACCAGACGCGCTGGCCGAGGAAGGGGTAGAGCCCAACGGCGATCGCGCCAGACAGGAAGGTGCCGACCCACACATTGTACAAATTGTAGGGCAGGCTGTAGCCCAGAAAGTGGGCAATCGTGCCCACCGCCGCCAGCAGGATAAAGACGAAGCCGAAGCGCTCCAGCCGTCGGGGCCAGTCGCCCTTGGGGCCGCGATGGCGATAGCTGTTCCCCACGGTTTCCGCCAGCGCGCCACAGGAGCAGATGTAGGAGCAATAGATCTTGCCCCACTTGATGGTGAACAGCGGGATGACGATAAAGGTGAGCACGACAGCCCACACCACGCCCACCACCGCGACGGTGTGCCACCACGCGGGATCGCCGGGCCCCACGGCCTCGACCTCGAAGGCATTCATCTTAAGGGGCCAGGCATTGAGCGAGCGGCCGATGAGGGGCGTCCATGGATTGCGTCCGATGAAGACCGCAAGGAAGGTCGGGATACCCCACCACAATGTCCACTGGGTGACAATAATCGTAAGATTCCGAATCCAGATACGCCGGTGATTCGCGCGCCAGGCCCAGTAGAGCCCGAAGCCGGTGATCCCCGTGAAATAGAGGAGATAGTAGAACCCGTAGAGGTTCCCGAAGTAGGTGGGCACCACGGCATAGAGCCAGGAAAAACCCGGAATCAGATAGGGCCCTGGACCCGACTGGGCTTCGTCCAGCGTAAAGATCGAGGGTGCCGCACAATAGGTGCCATAGGCCAGCGCCCCCAGCATCAGCAGTCCACCGGCCGCCGGCACCCGCACCAGCGGACTCCGCCCCCGCGCGCCGAGATTCTTGTTCAACAGCACCAGCCCGAGCAAGAGCAGCCACGCCACGGGCAAGGCATAGCCCGCCAGCAGGTGAATTGCGGCGAGCACCGGGCCGTCGGCCAACCCGCTGGCCCAGGGCAGGTACCACTGTCCCTCCCCGGCTTTGTCCGGGTGCAGCGAAAAATAGTGGGCAAAAAAATAAATAAAGATGCCGACCGCAATACCCAAGCCGGAATAAATAACCCGCTTAGCCGTCCAAACGCCGTCCAGCTCCAGACCCATGTCCAGCAAAAAGTCCACGGGCGGTAGCGTGCCTATGAGGATTATCACGTTGTCGTTGGCCAGCGTGCGCTCAGTCCCCTCCACCCGCAACTCCACCTCCGCCTCCCGAATCGCGGTGACTTCGCTCTTGCGCAGGATCGCTACGCGCCCCTCCTGCTCCGCCGCCTCCAAAGCCTCCCGATTCTCCGCCTTGGCGCGATAAAAGTTGTCGCCCCGATAGCTCAGGGTGACGCGGTTGTGCTCCGCGAGCATGAGGGCCGCCTCAATCGCCGAGTTGCCACCGCCCACGATGAGTACATCTTTGTCGTGATAATCTTCGGCCGTGTGGAGGCGATAGGTCACCTTGTGGGCCCGATCGGCGCCGGGCACCTCCAGCAGGCGCGGCTGGCCCTGACGCCCCACGGCCACCACGACATTGGCGGTCTGAAAGGTCTTGTCATTGGCCGTGACCACATCAAAGGCCCCTTCGCCCCGCCTGATCACCCGGGCCACCTCCGCACCTTCCTTGATCGGAAGGGCCTTCTCCGCCACCAGCGCATCCACCCGTGCGACAAACTCGTCCCGCTCCAGATCGCCTTCGGTCTCGAGGCGGCTCGCATTCTTCAGATAGCGCGGCTCCGCATAGACCTTCTTCCCCGGAGGGAACGCGCGCACCGTGCTCGCGGCCTTGGTCCGCTCCAGCACCACGAAGCGCAAACCCCGCGCCTGGGCCTCCAGTGCGGCCGAAAGCCCCGCAGGCCCCGCGCCGATAATGACCAGGTCCAGCCCTTCGCGAAGCTTAGACGCGGCAAAGCGCCCCTGCTTCTCCATCTTTTCCAAGAGCGCCACGCCGTGGTTCGCCGCCACTTTGACCAGCGGCAGCCCCGTCACGTCGCCAATGACGTAGATCCCCTTCACATTCGACTCAAAGTTCCCATCAACGATGGGCAGAATCTCCTGCGGCGGGACGGTGGCGATAATCTTGCGGGGTGTTCTCTGGGCGGCTGGGGTGGCCATGATATCGGGTAGGCTTTCAGGTTGGCGCGTGGGCGACTTGCCTATAGGGTACATCAAAGTCGGGGACAGTTTCCGCCTGGCACGTATACCAACGGTTGGCGGCGTGTCGTAAGGCCAAGCGGTAACTGTATCCCTGAAGAAGCGTAGGGACGTCCCAGTAGATGTTGGAATTCCAACACGGCCAGGCCGAAGTCCCCACACCCATCCAAGGGGACGGGCACGCGCGCGAACGACCCAATGTCAATGTATGGGTGACTGATAGGTGCAACGGGACACGCGCTCAACCTGGTCGCGAGCGCGAGTCCGTCCCTACCCCTTGCCAATTCCCCGCGCTATTGTGCATGCTTTCCCTCACAGGCAATCCACACGAAAGGACCACCATGCTTCGCTCGTTGCCCTATTGTCTCGCACTACTACTCGCGCCCGCCCTCGCCGCGGAGCCCATCGTCCCCACGGCCCCCATCGAGCTCTTCAACGGCCGCGACCTCTCGGGCTGGTATCCCGCGCTCAAAGGCCACGCGGTTGGCGAAAATCCGGGCGACATCGTGAAGGTGGCCGATGGCCTCCTCCACATCGCGGGCGACGAGCGGGGTTGCCTGAGTACGGAAGCGGCCTACGCGAACTACCGCCTCGTTGCGGAGTTCAAATGGGGCGCGGGTGCCTATGGTGATCGTGAGGGCAAGGCGCGGGACTGCGGCTTCCAGATTCACGCCACCGGCGAGGACGGAGCGTTCCACGGCCTGTGGAAGTACGCCATCGCCGCCCAGATGATTGAAGGCGGCACAGGCGACATCCTCGTGCTGGGCGACGGCACGGACAGTTTTCAAGTCACGGCATCCGTGGCCGAGGAAAAGCAGGCGGAGAGCTGGCTCTTCCAGGCGGATGGGCGCATGCAGGCCGTCAACGCGGGCCGCATCAACTGGTGGGGCCGGGACCCCGAGTGGAAAGATGAGTACGGCTATCGTGGCAAGCGCGATATCGAAAAGCCCGCAGGCGAATGGAACCGTTTCGAGGTCATTGCCGACGGTGCAACGCTGACCCTCTTCCTGAATGGCGTGACCGTGAACAAGGTCTACGATGTGAAACCTCGCGCGGGCCAGATCCAGATTCAGATCGAGGGCGCGGAGGTCTTTTTCCGCCGCATCGCGCTGGAGCCGCTGAAGGCCGAGACGCAGCAACGCGCGAAGCGTTTCCTTTACAACAGCGACGGCGACAACATGTTCATCTACGCCGACACGCCTATGTCACCGGAGAAGGTGTACGCTTACATCGACCCCATCGCCGAGACCCAGGCGACCACCTACTCTTTTTCTCCCAACATCGGCATGCTGTTGAATTACCCCACAAAGGTAGCCGAGCTGATCGGCCGGGAAGTGAGCGAAAAACTCGCGGCCACCGTGGCGGATGGCGTCCAGACCAATCCGATAACCACCGAGCGCGGCGTACAGAACCTCCGCAGCCTCGTCGCGGCGGGCCATGATCCCCTCGCGCTCGTGCTGGGCCGCGCAAAGGAAAAGGGTCTGGAAACCTTCATCTCATTCCGACTCAATGAAGTCCACGCGGTGGAGTACGAGGCGCAGGACCACCTGATCCTTTCCAACTTCTGGAAGGCCCACCCGGAATGGCGCATCGGCAAGGTGGCCGACCCGCTCAATCCTGTCTACTCCGAAATTCTCGGGCCGCGCGTCCACCCCATCGTCGGCACGTGGCTCCCCGCCGGTCTGAACTTCGCCATCCCCGAAGTCCGCGCCCAGCGCCTGGCGGAACTGAAGGAACTCGCCGAAAACTACGACGCCGACGGACTCGAACTCGACTTCCAGCGCTTTCCCATGTATTTCCCCCAAGGCCAGGAGCAGCAGCACATCGCAACCATGACCGCCTGGATGCGCGAGGTCTCCGCCATGGTGAAAGCGGCGGGCGAAAAACGCGGACGTCCCCTGCTCCTTTCCGCGCGCATCATGGCTACGCCCGAACAGAATGTCGGCATTGGCCTGGATCCCGTCACGTGGGCCAACGAGGGCCTCATCGACTTCGTCATTGTGAGCCACTACCTGCGCAACGATTACCCCCTCCCCCTGCGCGCCTTTCGCGATCTGCTGCCGGAGGCGATGCCGATCTACGCGTCCATAGAAGTGGAGCCGAAGGTGGAGACCTACCGCGACATCGCGCGCCAGCTCTACCTGGACGGCGCCGACGGCATCATGCTTTTCAACTTCTTCACCACCCGCGAGCGCGGCGAGGAACCGCCGATGGGGCTGCTGAAGGAACTCGGCAGCGCGGCGACGATTACGCGTCCAACCCTATCCGATCATCCATAGTCGCCATCGACCGGTTTAAATTCGGAGCTCATATCACATGTCCCAGCCCCTGTTTCCCTACGCTCTGCAGCCACTCTTGATTTCGACCATTGAAGACGGAAGCTGGCACCCGGGTATTGGCGATCCGACGATTCTCGGATGGTCAATCACCCTGTGCTATATCCTGGCGGCAACACTGTGTCTCCGCCGTGCGTGGCGTTCCCGTAGCGACACCCGCTCGCCGAAAAAGCTCGTTATTTTCTGGACCGCGTGCGGGCTTCTGATGCTGCTGCTTTGTGCAAACAAGCAGTTCGATCTCCATCAACTTCTTACGGAAATCGGACGACACTGGGCGCAAAAAGACGGATGGTTCGAGAATCGCCGGGCCGTTCAGGCGATGTTCGTAAAAGGTCTGGCCGTTGCCACCGCAGCGGCCCTGCTCGCCTCCTTGTGGTTTGTGCGGGGAATGGGGCGACATTGTTACCTGGCCCTGGTCGGACTTGTTTTTACGGCGGGTTATATTGTGTTCCGCGCGGCCGGGTTCCATCACATCGAACGAATCCTGGGCATCGATACGGACGGCTTTGCGATACGGTGGTTCCTGGAGTTGAGCGGCATATTCATCACCGGCGCGGCGGCGCTGGCGGCGGACTGGCCGTCGCACGCTGACGACTCGGTGCTAGAACGCGCGGCGAAACCCTGACGCCCTTCTTTCACGCTCGCAATGTCCTGCGATACATCTGGTCTGTCGCGTTAGATTCTGTTACACGGCACCGCTGGCCCTTCGAGACGCTCCTTGCCAAATCTCTTCGCATCGGTGCATGCTTCCCCCTCCAGGCGCAGCCGGAATGTTCAGCCCAATCAAGAAACCGAGAACTGAGTAAGCAATGAACCAGAGCATGTCAACTTGTACCATCACCCTCTTTAACCTGGGCTACATCGAAGCCGGTCAATGGCATCCGGGCATCAGCGATCCAACGCCCATGGGCGTTATCATCTTTGTGTGCTATTTCATCGGTGCGGCGGTCTGCGGCGTACGCGCATGGCGCTGCCTTTACAGCCCCGCGTTGCGCCGGAGTTATTTCCGCTTCTGGGTGTTCTGCGGGATTGCCCTCTTCCTATTCGGCCTCAACAAGCAACTCGACCTGCACCAGTTGATCTCCCAATTGGGCCGGGACTGGGCCCGGTCGGACGGCTGGTATCAAGACCGGCGCGAGTTTCAGTCCATCGTCATTAAGTGCCTCGCGGGTGCCAGTGCGGCAACCCTGCTCGCCACCTGGTGGACCCTCCGCGGCATGCCCTTCCGCTTCTACGTCGCGTTGCTCGGTCTCATGATTCTCGGGTTCTATGTCCTTGTCCGCGCGGCCTCCTTTCACCAGGTGGACCACTTTCTCGGCCTGGGTACCGACGGCTTCCGCCTGGCTTGGGTGGTAGAGCTGGGCGGAATAGCCATAACCACAGCGGCCGCCCTGGTTCCGGATCGGCCGACGCCCGAGAGCGGCACCGGGGAGGAGCGCGGCGAATAGAAACCGTCCGGACTGTACGATTGTATTTCGCCCAACACCTTACTATACTGCGGTATCAATCTCGACCCGGCTCAGTCGCGGGACACGGCGAATCGAATCAAGGCAGCGGGAGGCGCACACCATTACCGAATGGAGTATCAGACCGGCCCCGGAGGAGTACGAGCTTTCAGAGCACTCCTGCTCCCGCTGCCGCAAGACCTTGCCGCCCGAGGCCCTGATGATCTATCAGAGAGCGAAATTCTGCGCCCCCTGCAAGCGAGACTATTTCCAGCATATCGCTCAGGGTACCCTGTCCCTGAAAGTTACGCCGCCCCACTATTTCGCCCGGCGCGCCATGGCAAAAATGGTCGACGGCAACCTGATCGCCCTGCTCCAGTTCGCCATTTCGGCAACCTTGACTCCGCTTGCAGGGGCCCCCGACGCAAACTGGCCTCTGGCTGCTTCGGCGGGCACCGCCCTGGCCATATTTGTGGCGGGAAGCACCATCACAACAGCGCGCACAGGAGGAACGCCCGGCAAACAGTTGTTCCATCTGCAGGTCACCTACCGGGACGGCTCGCCTCTCGGCCTCGGCGGCGCGTTCATGCGCGCCATAGCGGAACTCCTCAGCGTGGCGTGCCTGGGCCTGGGCTATTTCATCAGCGACAGCCAGGGAGAGCGCCGTACGCTTCATGATCGCATCAGCGGAACGATCGTGATCGCCCGAAGTGGAGGCTGGCCTTGGACACGGTAATCACGCCATGCCTGCGTTGCACCCGCCCCCTGGCCATCGACACAATGCCGGAAGAACCCCAGGAACTGCGCTGTGGCCATTGCCACGCGAAACAAATTCAGGCTATCTACCCTGCTGCCTATGGAGAACGGGAGGACTCAGCTTCGATCCCGGCGGCCGACGATGGGGCTACGTGCTACTTTCACCTAACGTCCGACGCGGCCAATCTGTGCGACGATTGCGGGCGCTATCTCTGCGACGTGTGTACGCTGCCCATTCCCATGCCTGCGAACAACCCACCAGACTTCCCCCGGCAACTCTGCCCGGCATGTTTTGAGAACCGGGTGCAGCGCGAAGTGAGTGAAATGCAATGGGACCTTTTTCGCACCAGCTATCCGCGCTATGACGTTATCGCGGGCGTGCTGATTGTGGCCCCGATCGTCTTCTTTCCCCTGGCCCTGTTTTCCATCTTCACGTTTCCAGCGGCCGTCTATATCTTGCTACGCCACTGGCGGCACAACCGAACGCCGGTTGAACGTTTTCGGCGCAGCATGATCGTGACCCTCGGCGTGGGGATCTTTGGTATCGCCGTCTGGCTGCTTATCGTCGCCAACGCTATCGTGGAGAGCTTCTGAGATGGTGACGGAAAAGTCCGCCCCAATCAAGAATGACTACATCCGACTGGCCGGAAGAATCCATGACCGTTCCACCGGCGTCCCACGACTCTACCTGGGCCCCAACCACCTGCTGATTTTGAAGCTCAAGAACCGGCGCGAAGTCGCTCGGCGATTCTACTATGAAGACATCACCGCGCTCCGCTGCGTGCCGACTTGGTGGGGATATCTCATTGACGGCGCCGTTTGGGCCATCGCTGCCTTGTTCTTGCTCAACTATCTTACCCACCCAGACCCGGGACCGGGCGCAGAGGCGGTCGTCATCACCACCACGTTCATCGCGGGTATCGCCCAGATGGCAAGTTGGCTCCGAGGCCCCACGTGCAGGACTTGGCTGCACACGGCGAACCACACCGAACTGCTCACCAGCCTGGGACGCTATGATGCCGCTCGTCGCGCCATCGCACTGCTCCATGATCGAATTGTCGAGGCTCAGGCGGAGCGCTACGGGGAAGATATCGACGTGGCGCGGATATTCAAACCTGACGTTCCCATCGAATCGCCCGCCGAAGACGTGCTCATTCGCCGACATGACGCCCGATTGATGAAGAGCGCCTTTTCTATTGCCTTGTTTTCAGTCTTTCTCGGCTGCCTCGATTTCTTCTACGGCAACGATGGTACTATTGCCCTCGGGCTGTGGATTGCAATAGCTTCCGCCACACTCTGCACTGCGGCCATTGTCCGCAGCTACGGCACCGACTGCCCGCCCAACGCCCGCAGAGCCTGCTTTCTGCTTCTGGCCACGACGACCTTATCGATCCCAATTACCCTGGCCGCCATGGCCTTTCTCGCCCTGAACGGCGTCGATCCAATGACTGCCGACAGCATTCGGGATGTCCATCCCAGCGACGGATTGCAGTTCGTCGTCATGGTGGGGCTCCACGCCGGTATGGTCCTGTTCGACGCGACCTGCGCGATCACCGGACTGGTTGCGCTGTCTCGCAATCCAACATCGTGGATTTCGAGCGCCCCGCCGCGCTAAGTTCGTCAGTTTTCCAAGTCAGGCGATGCACTATAGGCCGCAAGCGCCTCCCGCACCCGATCGCTTCCGTACCCAGTGCGAACCGCCTCTTCGAGGCGTGCAATCTCGTCGTCCGAAAGCACGCTGAAGAGCTCTCGCTTACGCGCCGAAAGTCGCCCATCGTTTTGCAGACAGCACTGAATGAACCGGTCGATCAAGCGATCAGGCATATCTACAATTTCCTGGATCGCGTGCTTGGTCTCGTCGTAACTGGCGATAAAGGCGAGCTCCTGGGGCAATTCCGTGTCGATGGTTGACTCGACAAAGCGATAAAGGGCCTCGGCCTGCGCAGTCAGGTCGATGTAGCGATACCATCGCGCGGTATCGTTGTGCACCGTCAGCCGCCCTTCGTCATCCTGGGAATAGTCGACAAGCGGCGTGAGTTGTCGCGAAAATGCCTCCAGCGACTCGTCGTAGGCCTGACGGCTACGCAGCATGGCCGCCGAAACCGGGAAAATGAGGCCATCGGGAGTAAAGCCGCGCCGTGCCAGAATGTTGTGAATCAGGAAGCGATGGATCCGTCCGTTTCCATCCTCGAAGGGATGGATAAACACGAAGCCATAGGCAATCGCAGCGGCGTGAACCACCGGGGACAGGCCGCCCGACTCGATTCGACGGTGCGAGGCTATCAGCCCGTCGACAAGGCTCTCCACATCTTCGGGCTTGGGGCTGACGTAGTGAATTCGCTGCTTGTTCCAGTAAATCGTTTCGCCCACATAATTCTGGGTAGCGCGGTATCCGGTCTCTTGATAGGGCCCGGGGACAATGCGGTTTTGCAGTGCTATCAACGGCTCGCGCTCGCAGAAGTCTTCCTCCTCCGCTCGTTCCAGCAGCGTGAGAAATCGTGCAATTCGGTCTGCCGAGATTTCCTCATGCTCGATGGCGAAGGAGGACTTCGTCTCTCGGGTATATAGATACCCCAGTGCCCGCCGGATTACCCGCTCGGAGTATCCCGCCACTACTTCACGGCACCGCTCGCCCAGATCCGTCGAGTCGAACGCCCGAAGCGTCTCCGTGCGTTGAATGATCGGACAAAAGCCCCGATCGCCCAGGAGGTTGTCGTCGATGCGCTGTCGCCTCACACGCTTTGGCGCACCGAGCGTGTAGTAGGTTTCCGGGTCAAGCAGGTCAACATAATTGCCCTGGGTTATATCGTCTAGCGGCAAACGGCGTCCGGTCAGGAATTCGTACAGATACCACAAACGCCGGGCGTAGCGCCCCGTGGGTTTGGACTGGATGTAGGACAACAACTCTTCTTCGACCGGCTGCTGGAAGAGCAAGTCAAGAAACGCCAGGTTGACCCCGTCGTACTTTAGAGCGAACTCCAGATGATCACCGAGGGAATCTCCAGGCCAAAAGCTGCTGGGATAAGTCTCATCAACGAAGGGACCTTCAATCTGCGTTCGGTAGATTTTTGCTTCGGACACGCGGGACCGATGCCTGTTGCGAATAACGCGCAGGGCGTACCGGTTGGCAAGGGCGGCGTAGCCCGCCGGTCGAGCGTCTGTATCCAAAGTGAAAGTGGCCATCGTGCGTCATTCAAGGAAAAACTATTACGAGTCAGGAAATATAGTTATTTATTAGTATATCGCCTTAAAAACGATTACGTCAACTGAAAAACGATTACAGATCTTGGATTCTATTTCAAAATGATTACAAATAGCCATCTCTGCGAAAAAACTGTTACAAATTCAGCCTGTCAGTCCCCAAACGCCAGCCGCCGCACCTGGGCCGCCACCTTGGCGAAGCGCTTTTCGATCCCCGGAGCCCCTTTCTTGACCGCGATGAGGTCTACCCGCGTCGTCCTCCGGCGCGGCGTCTTCCAGTTTTCCGCGTCGACAGCCGCCAGAATATCGAAGCCCGCTTTTTCCAGCAGACGCTTGACCAGCGCCAGGTCATAGACTCGCTCCCGAATCACCGACGTGTTCCCGGTGTTGATGCGGACGTAGGACTCCGCGATGGCCTTCTTCTTGTCGTATTCACTGGCCCAGCGGCTCGTGAACCCGTCGTTGTCCTCGGTCCAGGACTGCCCCTCGAAGTGCTCCGTCACCATGCGCTCGGTGATGATATCCGCATAGAGAATCCCGCCGTCGCGCAGGGCGCCGTGAAATTGCACGAAGGCCTCCGCGAGTTCCTCTTCCTCAAGCAGAAAATTCAGGCTGTCAAAGAGGCAGGTGATGAGGTCGAAGGACTCCCGATAGGGCAGGGCGCGCAGGTCGGCAACCGCGAGCGGCGGAGCGGTGTCCTTCTTCTTCCCGGCCTGGATCATGGCTGGGGAGAGATCGCTGCCCATGCTGTCCCAGCCGGTCTTGCGGAGCATGGTCACGAGCGTGGCCGTACCGCAGGCGGCGTCCAGATGGCGAATCGGTCCCTTCACCAGATCCGCGAGGGCGGTGGTCGCAAAAAACCACCGATCATAGTTCACATGGGACATGAGCGGATCGTAGTAGCGGGCCAGATCCGCAAAGGCGTCCGGAGCGTTCACGCCGGATACGCCTGTTCAACCCAGTGGAGAAAATCTTCCGCAATGGGATCGACCACCTCTTTGGACTGGAGATGCTCAAACTTGGCCCGGGCCACATAGCGCAGCGCGGCCTCGAAGCCCTGCTCCCGCGCCAGCGTCCGGGCCTGGGCCGCCTCGGGAAACTTGCGGGTGGGCTCGCTGAAGTCCGCCAGGTAGATCAACTGACCCGTGCGCCCAAGCCCCGGCCGGCCCGTGGTGTGCCAGTAGATCGCGTTGTAAACGTCCTCGTCATCGATCCCCAATTCGTCGCGGCACTCTTCCGCCGCCACGGGACCGTGAAGCAGCATGGGCACCTGAAGCTGGGCCTCGCTGATGTCGAGGCCATAGCCCCGGGCCCGGGCCAGGAGCACATCGCCCGATTGGGCGCGGCAGAGATCGTGCAGCATGCCCGCCGTCACCACTTCATCGTGGGGCACGCCCGCCTTCACGGCGAGGGATGCGGCGTACTCCGCCACGAAGATGCAGTGGCTCACCTTGTCCTCGGGCAGGTTCTCCCGAAGCAGGCCAATAAATTCCTTGTAGCGGCGCATCTTAACGATGGGCATGGTAGAGTCCCCGTTCCTGAACAATTTCAAACACGGCGGGCGGCAGACTGTCGGCAGCGGCATCGCCCTCCGCGAGACGGCGGCGCACGTCCGTCGAAGACATGAGGCTTTCGGCAAAGGGCAGCATCTCGTAATGGCCTTCGAGCACTGCGGGAATCGCCCGGTCTTCGCTGGGCCGGGGCAGCACCAGAAGGTGCGCTTCATCCAGAATACCCTGGGGCGAACGCCAGCCGGGCAGATCGATAAGGGCATCCTGGCCGATGATGAGAAAGAATTCGGCGTCGGGGTAGAGTGCCCGCAGGGCCTTCATCGTGTCGGCCGTGTAGGACGGTCCATCGCGGTGGAGCTCGAGATCGCAGGGTTCGAGGCCCGGCTCGCTGGCCAGAGCGGCCTCCACCATCGCATAGCGGTCATCCGCCGGGGTGATCTCGTCACCCCCCTTGTGGGGCGGATCGGCGGAAACCACGAAGAGCACCCGATCCAGCCCCTTGTACGCCAGGGCCGCGCGGCCGATGTCCACATGGGTACGGTGGATGGGGTCGAAGGTTCCGCCGAAAACACCGATGCGCAATTGCCTACTCCCGAATCTGGCCGTTGCCGCGAATAACGTACTTTTGCGTGGTCAGCCCTTCGAGGGCCATGGGTCCGCGCACATGCAGCTTGTTCGTGCTGATGCCGATCTCCGCACCCAGGCCAAATTCGAATCCGTCCGTGAATCGAGTGGACGCATTCACGTACACCGTGGCGCTGTCCACTTCGTCGAGGAAGCGCTCCGCAGCCTCGTAGCCCTCGGTGATGATGGCGTCGGAGTGGTGCGATCCGTACTCGTTGATATGGGCAATGGCCTCGTCCAGCGAGGCGACGATCTTGATGGACAGAATCTTGTCCACATACTCCGTCACCCAGTCCTCCTCGGTGGCTTCCTTGCAGGGAATGAGCTGGCGCGTCCGGTCGCAGCCGCGAATCTCGCAGTCGAGGCTGGCCAGTTCGCGGGCGATCTCCGGTAGCAACATGGGCGCGGCGGATTCGTGGACCAGCAAGGTCTCCATGGCGTTGCACACGCCGGGACGCTGCATCTTGGCGTTGACGGATATCGACTTCGCCATGTGCTCGTCGGCGTCTTCATGGAGATAGGTGTGGCACACGCCATCCAGATGGGCGATGACGGGAATGCGGGATGTCTCGTAGATGAAGGTGATAAGCCCCTTGCCGCCACGGGGCACAATGACGTCGATGTATTTGTCCAGCTTAAGCATGGCCGCCACGGCCTCGCGATCCGTCGTGCCCAGCATCTGCACGGCATGATTCGGAACGCCCGCGCTTTTAGCGCCTTCGATGAAGATCTGGGCGATAGCGGTGTTCGAGTGGAAGGCCTCGGAGCCGCCGCGAAGGATACAGGCGTTGCCCGATTTCAGGCAGAGCGCCGCGGCATCCGCCGTGACGTTTGGACGGCTTTCATAAATGATGCCCACCACGCCGATGGGCTGGCGGATTCGCGCCATGCGCAGGCCGTTGGGGTGGACGTACTGCTGGTCCACATCGCCCACGGGATCGGGCAGCGCCGCCACCTGCTCCAGGCCCTCGGCCATACCCTCAATGCGATCGTCCGTCAATTCCAGGCGATCCAGCATGGCGCTGGAGAGGCCCTTTTCGCGGCCAACCGCGAGGTCTTTCGCATTCTCCGCCTTCAGGCGCGCGCCCTCGGCCCGAAGCCGCCGCGCGATCTCGATCAACGCCGCATCCTTCACGCGACGCGACAAGGAACGCAGCGCATTCGACGCCGCGCGGGCCTGACGGCCGATGGTATTCAATTCCTGCTCTAGACTCATTCGAAATCCTGCGAAGGCTGGCCCCGAAAAACATTCGGGGGAACCGGGGGCTTTGTGGGTAATTCGGCATAGTATGCCACAGGGCAGTTGACAGTTGACAGTGGATAGTTGTCAGCGAAGAAAGAATCAGACCGATCCGACCGATCAGATCGGTCAGATCCGTCCGATCAGTCTGATCGAGCCCCCATCGCGCCCTACGGCCTACAGCCTACAGCCTTCTTGACTCTTTCAATTTGATACAAATGATACAAATCATGGGCCGCATACATCCGCACCATCGTGGCCAGGCTCTCCTTCCCCCGCTGAGAATGGATCCCGTATCGCTCCCACTGCCCGCCCGTCACCCGACGCAACAGACGCAGGTTCATGGCACGTAAGTTCGCGAAATCCGTCAGCGCCTCCTCCAGCCCAAACTCGTCCGGGAATAGATTCGCGATCCACAGATCCGGGTCCATCGCGGCCATAGGCGGACCCTCTTCCGCCAGGACAATGCGAAATCGAGTTCCAAGCACCAGCTCCACATGGGCCAGATGCTGCACCACATTCAACACCGACCACTTCCCCGGCGCCTCCAGCACACGCAGCTTGTCCTCCGGCACCGCGGTCGCCGCCGCACGCAACGCCGAAGGCGTCTCTTCAAACACGGAAAAGGGTTCCCGATCACCAAGGTAGTCCATCAACGATTTCGTGTAAGCGGGCTTATCGCCCTGAGCAAGATCAGAAGGCTGGGACACGGCTGCGCTCTCCTATGGGTTGGGGCCAGGAAATTAATGTAGCACACCGCTATGCGCACCTCGAAGGGGACAGCAGGCGATTGGCACATGTCGTAAGTGTAACAGAGGACAAATCCAGCCAATCGGAGGCTGTACCCGTAAAGAAACGTCCCGAGAATGTCCCGATCATGTTCACGACGACTCTTTATGGGTACAGTTTCCGATTGGGCTGTCGACACAATTCACGCCCTGAGACGCGGGCCAATCGGCCACTGTCCCCAAAACTTTCGACCAAATCCCACTCCGCGTTGTCCTTTCCTATAGAATCCCCTGGCGGAAACCCAACGCGAAAGTGACAAACGATGCAGTCCACCGATCTCCACCTCTACGCCCAATGGAGGCGGCAACGCAACGCCGCCGCTTTCAACGAACTCGCCCGGCGGCACGCGGCCATGGTCTTCGGCACCTGCCAGCGCATCCTCCGCAGCGCCGCCGACGCGGAGGAGGTGGCCCAGGAATGCTTCGAGGCCCTCGCCGTCACTGCGCAAGGCCCGGATCAAAACCTCGGCGGCTGGCTCCACGCCCTCGCCACGCGCCGCGCCCTCAACCGCCTGAAATCGGAAACGCGGCGGCGCGAACGGGAACAAGCCTTCGCCGAGTCCCACGCCACCACGGCGGATGTACACTGGAATGACATCTATCCCATGATCGATGAGGCCATCGCCGCACTTCCCGAAAAACTGCGCGAACCGCTGATTCGCAACTTTTTCGAGGGCCAAACCCACGAGGCCATCGCGACGGAACTGGGCGTCTCGCGCGGCGCGGTAACCTACCGCATCGCCCAAGGCGTGGAACGCATCCGAAAGCACTTGAAAAAGCGAGGCGTCATGACGAGTGCGGCGGCGCTGACGGCGATACTGGCGGAGAACCTCGCCAGCGCGGAGACGCCCACGGCGCTGACCGACGCCATCGCGCGCATGGCCCTCGCCGGGCCGCCTCTGGCACTCGTTCCCCCGGCCGCAGCGGTAGGCGGTGTCGCGCTCGCTTGGAAATTAGGAGGCGCTTTGGCGTGTGCGGTACTCGTAGTGGGGGCTATTGTGGGTGCCTGGCACTTCTACAACCCCGATCCCGGCGGTGTGCCGCTGCCGCCCGTCACGTTCGAGACTTCGGTTGTTGAACCGGAGATTCCGATTCTCCCGTCTGGAACGGAGGTGGAAACCGAAGCTGACGCCGGCCCTGATGAGAATCCCATGGACACCGTGTTCAGATCGGCATTTGTTGGACGCGTGCTGGACGCCAACGGCGCGCCTGCCGCCGGGGCGACCGTGACCCTGGAACGCGTCTTTCAGCCTTTCCTGATGAGTTCCTTGAAGGCCATCGACCCGC
The DNA here is from genome assembly GCA_942492815.1 of Candidatus Hydrogenedentales bacterium. GTDB lineage: Bacteria > Hydrogenedentota > Hydrogenedentia > Hydrogenedentales > JAEUWI01 > JAEUWI01. The sequence continues at coordinate 4,477,013 of OW818658.1, forward strand.
TGCCGCCCTACAAGGCAACTACTACAACCGACGCGCTGGGTAATTTCGCCTTCTCCCAGGCACCCTTTGCCGGGAATTTGAGCCTCTACAATGGAACCCATTGGTTCACCATAACCGCGTCTCTGGGCGATACGGGCGCCTTTACGGATCTCCGCACCGTAACGACAACGCCGCGCGTCTACACCGAACTGACCCTGCAACCATTGGACCGCATCGACGGCCATCTCCTGGACTTCGCGGGCAATCCCGTCTCTGTCGCGTCCATGCTTGTCTGGCGGCTCGATGAGCAGGCAGGGCCCTACACCGGCGATCCACTTCCAAGGATGAAACCGGTCTGGGGCGAAAACGGTGTCTTTTCATTGGAAGGGTTGATTCCGGGCCGCTATTTCATCCGGGCCTCCGCCGAGGGGCATGCCTCCGGCGATGTCGAAGCCTACTCGGGCCAGTCGGGCGTGCGCATCCAGATGCCCGCGCCGTGCCGGATCGCGGGAACCGTAGTGGAGCAGCGTTCGGGCCGTGCGGCGCCAGGCGTAAAGCTCATCGCCTGGGCGCGGCCCGAACAGGTGCATACGGCGACCAGTGACGCGCAAGGCCGCTTCGCGTTTGACGCACTCATGCCGGCGCCGTATTACGTTCGCCTCTCCATGGGGGACCAACCCCTGACCAGCGAGCCGCTGAGCCGGTTAATCGATCTTGCCATTGAAGGCACGGTGGAGGATTTGGTCATCGAGGCGTATCAGGGCGGTGCAGTCACTGGAATCGTGCGCGATGCCGTGACGAAGGTGCCCATTCCCCACGGCATGGTGCAGGCTTTAATCGACAGCCGCCGGCAGTTTGAAGAGGGCTCCCTGTTGTGGCGGACACGCGCCGATGCGGAAGGGCGTTACCGCTTCGAGGGTGTGCCCGAAGGCGACTTTACATTCATCGCCGAGGATTCCGGGGCGGAACCTTCGTTTCAGAAAGTGTTCCCCGGCCGCCGCTACGACGACGTCGATCTCCTTATCGATCCAGGCGTCCGTATTGCCGGACACGTCATGGACGCCGAAGGCAAACCCGTCGCCGGCGCTTGGGTGTACGCGGACGGAAACGGGAAGTGGTATGCGGACAAAGGCTGCACCGACGAATCCGGGCACTTCGAACTTCGCTGGAAGGAAAAGAAGCGGACGATCCAATCGATCCGGCTTCAGGCAATGAGCGACAGTGCAATCACTCCGGCCACGGCCCCCATCAAACTTGCACCGGATGGCATTGAAGGCGTTGAATTGCGTCTGGAGCCCGCCGGTTTCCTCGAAGGCGAAGTGCGCCATGCGGACGGGTCTCCCGCGATGGACGCGCAAGTCGTGGCGACGCCCAACGCCTCGGATCTCGCGGTGCTTGGTTACCATGGCGAGCCAAGGGGGAATGCGTCCGGCCATAACGGCGTACTTGATGCCCGAGTGACGGCCAGCGGGCGATTCATCCTCGGCCCATTGCCCCTGGGCGATTACACGCTGTCGGCCTTTCCGAAACCCGCCACTACATCCTTCTCGGATCCGACCGATCCGACGCTGGCCGTCTCGCCCGACACCGGCCTTCCCGCGCATGCCCTGACGAAGCAGGTATCCGTTCAGGAAAGCTCGGACTTTATTTTATTTGAGCTCCCACGGGAACTCGACGCCCTGCCGGATGTGCGCGGTGTCGTATCAATCGCGGGAAAGCCGGTCCAGGGCGCTCAGGTATCGCTGGGCTACGAGGGCGTAGACGAAAATCCCGTGTGGACTCGGACGGACGCGGAAGGGAAATTCCTCTTCAAGGACGTTCGCCCCGGAGCCGCAATGCTTTACGGAGCCTGCACGCTACCGGGCAAAGAGGCGGCCAACCAGCGCTCGATCAATCCCCGAGAGATCGAAGTTTCAGATACCGGAGAGACCATTGCGGACATCGTGCTCGGCACCGGAATGGGAATTGTTGAAGGGACAGTGACCATCAATGGGGAGCCCCGCGCGGGAGCGAACGTTATGGTATCCATGGGCGACGATGAACATGTAAGCGGCACCACAGGCCCTGACGGGACGTATATAGTGGAGTTTGTTGCAGAAGGCCCGATTCGTGTCGTGGCTGCGAAAAACAGCAAACGCGGCGAAGGGACGTGGAACAGGCACTACACGGGAAACCTGTCGCCCGGCGAGCGGCTGCGCGTGGACTTCGAGATCGGCTCGGGGCAACTGGAGGGGACGATCACGAACCTCGCTGAGGGAGAAATTGCAAACGTGGTCCTCGCGGCGGGCGAATGGAACACCGTGCCCACGCTGAAGGAACTAGGAACGCTGGACACGCCTGGCATCATCGCAGGCCAGATGCAATGCGAGGCCGATGGGAGCTTCGCGTTCGACGATCTGGCCGCGGGCACGTACACGGTAATGGTGGGGGCACTGATCGCCGACGTGGAATCCGAAACTTACGATGAAACGACCTACCGCGCAGCCCTCGCGCACGTGGAAATCGCGGAGGGAAACGTAACGGAGGTAACAGTGGCGCTGCCGGAGGTGGATCCGCATTGAAACACCCACAAGCTCCCGCGGCAAGCCGCCCCGCTTGAGGGTGGCACCCCAAATTTCATTTTCAACTCCACGGGTGCCACCCACGAACACTACGGGTGCCACCTTCAAGCGGAGGAGCGAAGCGGGGGAAGCTTGTGGGTGAAGGGACTATAATTGCGAACGGCCAACTCAATACGGAAAAGAATCCAAATCCAACGGCACCGGGCCGGAACCCGGCTCCAGCCACTCCCCCGCACTGGACCACGCCCAATCCTCCGGCGCTTCCACCAATCCGCGCCGCACCGGATTCATATGGACATACTCCACCATCTTGTTCAGCGTTTTCAACTTGATCACATTGCGGTCGTAGCCCGGCCCGTCCATCCAGAAGGCATACGGTGAATCCTTCATCCCCGTCGCCAGAAGACGTAATCCATCCGGATTGTATCGACGGAGGTAGTTAATTGCCTTGCGCGATACCGACTGTTTGAAGGACTTCAGGAAATCCGACATGTCATATTCATCGTGGCGCGGGGCCACGATCACGTGCATGTGTTCCGGCATGATGACATAGGCCCAAAGGTCGAACTCGTACTCTCTGGGAAATCGAGCCAGGGCATCGATTACGTACTGGCGAGTCCGGTCTTTGCTCAAGAACTTGCGAAACTTGTAGCAAGTGAAGGTGAGTTCATGCGGCTCACCGGGCGTATTGTAGGTATCGCGAGTCTTGCGGTGTGGCGGGTTTTCCATCGCGAGTCCCCAAAACTAGTTATAGACTTTGAACTTGGTCGGAAACCCTATTGTAAACAGACGTCCCCGCACCCACAAGCTCCCGCGGCAAGCCGCCCCGCTTGAGGGTGGCACCCCAAATTTCACTTTCAACTCCACGGGTGCCACCCTCAAGCATAGTCGCGAATCGACGTAGCTTGTGGGTGAAGTGACTGCAACCACACCCAGAATGACCGACCCGTCATCATCCGCTCCAGTTTTCCGTCCCTACAACATCCCCCGCAACGCCGCCAGCAGTTCGTCGCACTCGTCGTCGGTGCCAATCGTAATCCGCAACGCCTTCTCCAGCCTACGATAGTTGAAATAACGCACGAGGATTCCCGCTTCGCGGAGCTGCTCGAAAATCTGCTTCGCCGTCGGCTGGCCGTGCCAGTGGGCGAGGAGGAAGTTGGTCTGGGAATCGGGCACGTCGAAGCCCATGGCGATGAGCTCTTCGCGGACGCGCTCGCGCGTGACGCACACCTTGCCCGCGGAGGCTTCCATGTGGGCGTAGTCGTCCATGGCGGCGATGCCGACGGCCTGGGCGATGGCGTTCATGTTGTAGGAGTCTTTGGTCTTGAGGAATTCGTTGATGATCGCCGGATTGGCCACCGCCGTACCGATCCGCATGCCGGCGAGGCTGAAGGACTTGGAAAAAGTCCGCATGACGATTACGTTGTCGAATTGCTTCGGCAGATCGATGCAGGTATCGTCGGCGAAGTCGGCGTAGGCCTCGTCGATCACCACGATGCCGTCGAACTCGGCGCAGAAGCGCTCCACTTCCTTGCGCGACGCCGCCACACCCGTGGGCGCGTTGGGCCGCGTGAAGAAGCACAGACGCGCGGGCGTCGTGAAAAATTCTTCGGTGAGTTCGTAGTTCTCGCCGAGATCAACGTACTTCAGGTTGCAGCCGTGCAGGGCGCACAGCACTTCGTAGAGCGTGTAGGTCGGGTACATGGCCAGCACGTCGTCGCCGGGATCCACGAAGGTGCGCAGGGCCAAGGCAAGCAGTTCGTCCATGCCGTTGCCCGCGATGATCCAGTCGGCGCTCTCGTAGCCATAGCGCCAGGCGCAGATCTCGCGGAATTCGCGAAACACGGGATCGGGATATTTCCGCAGGCGGTCGAGATCAAAATTGACCAGCGCCTCCTTCACGCGGTGCGAGGGCGGATAAGGATTTTCATTGGTGTTGAGTTTGACGAAGCGGCGGCCCTGAGGCTGCTCGCCGGGAACGTAGCCCTCCACGGGCTTCAACAATTCACGCTGGTACTTCACTGGCGAACCTCAATCGAGCGGGCGTGGGCCTGCAATTCTTCGGCCTCGGCGAAAGCGCGGATGTCGGCCGCGTCTTTCTGGAGGCGTTCCTTCGAGTAATAGAGCACGCTCGTCGTCTTGCGGAAATCTTCCGCGGTCAGGGGTGACGAGAAGCGCGCTTTCCGGCCCGTGGGCAGGATGTGGTTGGGCCCGGCGTAGTAATCGCCCACGGCCACGGGGGTCATGGCGCCAAGCATGATCGCCCCGGCGTGCTTGATCTTATCCACAAAATTGCGGGGATACTCCACCTGCACGCTGAGGTGCTCCGGTGCGTACAGATTGGTCAGGTCGATGGCCTCCTGCATATTGCGCGTCTGGATCAACACACCGCAGTGGGACAGCGAAGCTTCAATGATCGACTTGCGCGGCAGACGGGCCGTTTCTTCTTCGAGGCGCTTCTTCACCGCCTCGATCAGGCGGGCCGACGGCGTGATCAGCACGGCCATCGCCTCTTCGTCGTGCTCCGCCTGGGCCAGCAATTCCGCCGCCACATAATTCGGATTCGCGTGATCATCCGCAAGCACCACCACTTCCGACGGCCCCGCCTCGCTGTCGATCTCCACCACGCCGCGCACCAGCGCCTTGGCCGCCGTCACAAACGTATTGCCCGGCCCGGTGATCTTGGTCACGGCGGGAATCGTCTCCGTGCCATAGGCCAATGCCGCAATCGCCTGCGCGCCGCCGATACGGAAGATGCGCGTGGCCCCGGCAATCCGCGCCGCCGCCAGCACCACAGGGTGGATGCCGCCCTTGTAGGAGGGCGGCGAAACCATGATGATCTCTTTCACACCCGCCACGCGCGCCGGCGCGATATTCATCAATACGGACGAAGGATAAAAGGCTTTACCGCCGGGCACGTACACCCCCGCGCTTTCAATCGGCGTAATGCGCTGGCCGAGGACCGTACCGTCGTCGTAGGTCTCTTCCCACGATTCCCGGAGGTGCTTGCTGTGGAAGCTGTGGATGTTTTCATAGGCGCGCTTGAGGATCTGGATCATGCGCGGCTCCACCGTCTTCAGGGCCGCTTCGATCTCCGCGTGTGTCACCTCAAATTGCGAAGGCTCCAGCTCGGCGCCATCAAAGCGCTGAGTGAAATCGGCCAGGGCCTTGTCGCCCTCTTTGCGCACCGCCTCCACGATCCACCGGGTCTGATCCAGCTTGTCGTGGATGAGTTGACCCATGGACTGCTTGTCGCCGTGCTGGCTGATCTGGCGCTTCAGCTTCTCGAAGGAAGCGTCGTCTGTAACCACGAATTCTTTCATAAGGTGTCCTGTCCACAACTATTTTCGAAGGCGGCCTCGCGCCGCCCCGTCACAGGGACTTCAGGGACAACAGCGACGGCAGGGAATCAAAACCCTGCCGTCCCTGATGTCGCTGCCGTCCCTGCAATCATGTAAACGTGCTTGTTATTTCAGCGTGCCTATTCCCGAACCCGCTCGATGTCCGCACCGAGGCTGCTCAGCCGTTCTTCTATCCGCTCGTAGCCGCGATCGATGTGGTACACGCGCGAAATCGCAGTCTCCCCCTGCTTCGCCATCAGCCCGGCAATCACCAGCGCGGCGCTGGCCCGCAGGTCCGACGCCATCACCGGTGCGCCGCTGAGCTGCTCTACACCGCGCACGATGGCCGTGTTGCCGTCGAGGCTGATGTCCGCGCCCATGCGCGCCAGCTCCGCCACCTGCATGAAGCGATTCTCAAAAACGGTCTCTTTAATTCGGCTCACGCCCTTCGCCCGTGTCAGCAGCGTCATCATCTGCGCCTGGAGGTCCGTGGCGAAGCCGGGGTAGGGCAGCGTGGTGATATCCACCGCGTTGATACCGTTCGGCGCCGCCGCGCGGATTTTGTTGCCGTGGGTCTCCACCGTCGCGCCCGCCTCCTGCAATTTCTTCAGGAAATTCGGCAGGTGATCCGCGTTTGCGTTCGCCACGGTCACATCGCCGCCCGTCGCCACACCCGCCACCAGAAAGGTGCCCGCCTCGATACGGTCGGGCATCACAATATGCTCCGCGCCGCCCAGGGCATCCACACCGACGATGGTAATCATGTCCGTGCCGGCGCCGGAGATACGCGCGCCCATGGCATTGAGGAACAGCGCCAGATCTTCAATTTCCGGTTCGCGCGCCACGTTGGTCAGACGCGTCACGCCTTCGGCCAGCGTCGCCGCCATCATCAGGTTTTCTGTCGCACCCACGCTGGGGAAGTCCAGCGCGTGGTTCGCGCCGATCAATTTGCCTTCCGCCAGCACATAGCCCTCTTCTATGCGTATCGAAGCGCCCAATGCCTCCAGGCCCTTGAGGTGGATGTCCACCGGGCGCGCGCCGATGGCACAGCCGCCGGGCAGGGACACCTTGGTCTTGCCAAAGCGCGCCAGCAGCGGCCCAAGCACGAAGAAGGACGCGCGCATCCGGCGCACGAGGTCATACTCCGCCTCGGGCTTGTTGATCGTCTTCGGATCCAGCGTCATGGAGCGGCCCGTGAAGTCGATGCCCACGCCCATATCGCCCAGAAGTTTGTCCATCGAAAAAATATCGTGCAGACACGGCACATTGTGCAGCACGCAGGTATCTTCGGCCAGCAGGGTCGCCGCCATCAGGGGCAACGCGGCATTTTTCGCGCCGCGCACCTGCACGGTGCCTTGGAGTGCCTTGCCGCCGCGAATGAGAATTTTGTCCACCAGGTCGTCCTTCGGTTGTGGTTGCACGGATTTTCCCGACGAAGAGCGGGAAAAGCACGCGCCTCGGCCCGACGAAACACACCCGGCGGGCCGACTTAGGGTTGAGGGGGAATTATGCCACAGCGGCGTGGGGCATTAATACCCCGCGGTAGGGCTGGAGGTTCCACGGGGGGAATAGGACGGATGAGACGGATAGGACCGATGAAATGCGCCATCCGTCTTATCGGTCCTATCCGTCCTATTTGGTCAGCCAAAACCGAACTCGTTCATTTTTATTGACTACACCCCTCCCTCCGCGATAAACTGAACATGTTCAACAAAGGAGAGCATCATGAACCCTCAGTTCTGCCGATACCACGCGGCCGCAGGCGTACTGCTCGCCAGTCTGCTCATCTACGGCCTCGGTCTCTACGCCACCGAATCGATCGGCCACTACGGTTTCACCCTGTTCCAGGGACTCCCCGCCGCCGGGGGCTTTCTTTCCGTCCTGCTGGCCTCCTCCCCCGTTCGACAGACCTTCCTCCGTGGAGTCGCCCTGGGTCTCCTTCCCCTCGGCGGCGGCGCGCTGCTTTTCCTTGCAACAGGCTTCGAAGGGGTCGTCTGTCTCGTCATGGCGGCACCCATCATGATTGTGTTCGCCGTGATCGGCGCGGCCATCGCGGTTTTTCTGGCTAGCGTCCTTTCCTTCATGGTTCGGTGGCTCAGCGAACTCGGCTGTGGCGGCGGAAAAGGCCCAAAGGCCTTCAGCACCGCCCTCGTGCTGCTGCCGCTCGCCGTCGCCCTCTCCGTAGAGCCCCGCATTCTCCCCCACCCGCCCACGCGCATGGTCCACTCCAGTGTCGTGGTAAGGGGCGATATCGAAAGAGTGTGGGATACGGTCGTGGCCTTCCCCGAGATCACGTTCTCCCCCGGCGGTATCTTTGACTACGGCATCGCCTACCCCATCCGCGCGACCATCGAGGGCACGGGCGTGGGTTCCATCCGGCGCTGCACCTTCAACACCGGCGACTTCGTCGAACCCATCACGGCCTGGGATGCACCCCACCGCCTCGCTTTCGATGTGGTGGAGAATCCCCTCCCCATGAAGGAGTGGTCATTCTGGGGCGACATCGACACCCCTCACCTCCACGGTTTCATGATCTCCGAGCGCGGCCAGTTTCAGTTGACCCAACAGCCCGACGGCACCGTCCTCCTCGAAGGGACCACCTGGTACCACCAGAAGCTCTGGCCCAACACCTACTGGGGTGCGCTCTCGGATCAGATCATCCACCAAATCCACGGACGGGTACTTGGACACATCAAAGACGTAGTGGAAGGCGCAACGGGACCGTCCTGAACGCAAGTGCACCCAAAGCACGGGCGGGCGCTCCCCCTCCAAGGCCCGTCCCGACACGCCGGCTACCACCAGGCGTTCGGGACCGTCCCGCGTAGTCATCTGCGTGGGACAGCGCGACGACGGGACCGTCCTGAACGCAAGTGCACCCAAAGCACGGGCGGGCGCTCCCCCTCCAAGGCCCGTCCCGACACGCCGGCTACCACCAGGCGTTCGGGACCGTCCCGCGTAGTCAACTGCGTGGGACAGCGCGACGACGGGACCGTCCTGAACGCAAAAGCGCCCAAAGCACGGGCGGGCGCTCCCCCTCCAAGGCCCCTCCCGGTAAGCCGACAGCCACCAGGCGTTCGGGACCGTCCCGCGAAGTCAACTGCGTGGGACAGTCCTAAAGTCAGCCTTCCCCACCCCAACGATACCCATGACCCCAGCTATTTCTGCCCAGACTGGGCTGCCCTCGGCAAATGGACAGTCCCAAAGAAATCGGCACATCCCCAATCCGGGGATGCGCCGATGATTCTATTGCTTGTGAAGGAACTTACTGCGCGGCGGGGGCGGCGGGCACTTCCGCAGCAGGGGCCTCGGCTGCGGGGGCTTCCGCAGGCGCGGGCACTTCCGCAGCGGGGGCCGGGGTCTCAACCGCTGGCGCGGCAGCCGGAGCTTCCGCAGCCGGAGCTTCCGCAGCCGGAGCTTCCGCGGCCGGCACTTCGGCGACCGGGGCAACAGGCGCTTCGGCCGCAGGCGCGGCGTTAAAAAGATCGTCAATGCTGCTGACACCGCCACTGCTGTTATTCACAGGCACCACGCCAGTATCGTCCACCGTGCTCGGAGCCCTGGAACTTCCCAGATTGCCGGACAGCATGGACATGAGCAGCGACAGGGTCATGAAAATCCCGGCCATGGTGTAGGTAATTTTCTGGGGCAAGCTCTTGGAGGAGCGGGGGCCGAAGACGGCATCCGCGCCGCCGGGACCGGCACCGAAAGCGCCCGCGAAACCAACGCCCTTGCCCTTCTGGAGCAGCACGATGATGATCAGGCCAAGGCAGGATGGCACATAAAGCACCAGCATCAACCAAAAAACGGTATTCCAACTGAAGATTGCGTCCAGCATGATAGGTCAAATCCTCTGCAATGCCGGGGCCGGATTAGAATCCGGCGGTCCCGACGGTATGGCCAGCGAAATCCGCCGCGCCAACAAAAATTTCAGTAGCTATGAATTGCCCCGAGGGGAGTAATTTTTCAGCCGTGGCTGCTGACCGCGTTCACGATTCCCGCGAAGCTGTCCGCCTGGAGGGCCGCACCGCCCACGAGGAATCCGTCCACGTTGGGCTGGGAGATGAGCTCCGCCGCGTTGTCCGGCTTGGCGCTGCCGCCATACTGAATGCGGATGGCCTCGGCCACCACATCGCCGAAGTGCTTGCGCACCAAATCGCGTACAAACAAGTGAGCCGACTCCGCCTGCTCCGGCGAAGCGGTCACGCCCGTGCCAATGGCCCAAACGGGCTCATAGGCAATGGCGACCTGAGCGAATTGCGCGTCGGTCAGGCCCTTGAGCCCTTCCACCACGTGGCGGGTCAGGACATCGTCCATCTTGCCGCCTTCGCGCTCTTCCAAGGTCTCGCCGATGCAGAACATGACCTTCAGGCCGGAATTCACCGCGAAGTGAAGCTTCTCATTCAAAAAAGCGTCGCTCTCGCCGAAGTACTGGCGGCGTTCGCTGTGGCCCAGAATGGTCCACGTGCAACCCGCGTCCTTCAGCATCTGGGGGCTGAGTTCGCCGGTGTAGGCACCGCTTTCCTTGACGTAGGCATTCTGCGCGCCCACTTCAATGTTGCTGCCCTGGGCCGCCTGGCTCGCCGCATGCAGCGCGGTGAAGACCGGGCACACAACGATTTCGACGTTGGTGACGCCCGAAACCAGCGGTTTCAGCGCGTCCACGGTAGCCACGGCCTCGCCGATCAGCTTGTTCATCTTCCAGTTTCCCGCCACAAGGGGGGTTCTGCTCGTTCCGCTCATAATCTGTATCTTCCCATGGCGCAACACCTTAGTGTCGCATGACCCGCCGGGCAGGACGCACCGGCGGAAGTATTCAGGTCTATTGGGGGTTTTGAACGGTGAAGGTTACCATATAGACGGGGACGGGCGCAAAAATACGGCGGAGGGCAGACTTCTCCCCACGACACGGCGACTTGTGCGGTATACTCTGATATCGTGCTTTTAATGAGGAGGAGTCCGATGAGGTCTACTTGGGCAGTTTCCCTGTTTCGTGCCCTTGCCACTTCCGCGCTGTTGCTCTGCTGCGCCGCAGCACCTGCTGGCGACGAGGGCGGTGCCTATCGGTTTGACCAGCTCTGGCCGCGACTTCAGCAGCCGTGGTACTTCTTCCGTCCGGGCGGCGTGGCGCTGGACGCGAACAACAACCTCTACGTGGCCGACACGTCCAACAGCCGCATTCGCAAGTTCACGTCGGACGGCCAGTATATCACCCAGTTCGGCCAGTTCGGTGGCGCGCCCGGCGAGTTCAACTTCCCCCGGGGCCTCGCCGTCGGGCCGGATGTAGCCGGTGTGCCCTGGCTCTTCGTGGCCGATACGAATAACCTCCGCGTCCAGGTGCTCGACCTTCAGGGACGTCCCTTGCGTCAAATCGAAACGCGTGTCAACGGCACCGGCGAGCCCTTTCCGCCGACCGGCGTGGCCGTGGACCATCTCGGCAACCTCTACATCACCGCCGGGGACACCCTCCGCGTCCAGAAGATTTCACTGCTGGGCATCGTAACGGAATATGTGGGTGACGGCACCGCCGACCCGAGTATTGTGTCCTGCGAGCCCGATCTGATCCCCTGCGGCTGGCCGCCGGGGATCGCCGTGGACAACAACGGCCACGTCTTCGTGGCCGATCCGGTGAACTTCCGCGTGATCCGGCTCTCGGACACCCTCGAGTTCCAGCTTGCCTTCGGCGAGGCGGGTCAGCCCGACGGCAACACGGGGGCTCCCTTCTATGTGCCCTTCGGCCTCGACATTGCAAAGAACGGCGATGTGGTGGTGACCGATGCCTTCAACGGCCGCATCCAGCGCTTCGACAACGACGGCAATTTCCTCAGCCTCTTCGGCGAGTCGGGCGTGCGGCCCGGCGAACTGGGCCACGTGGAAGATGTCGGCCTGGACACGGAGGGCAACATTTACGTCGCCGATACGACCAACGACCGCGTGCAAAAGTTCACGCCCGACGGACGGCTGATCCACCAGATCGGCAGCAGCGGCGAGCGCGAGGGCACCTTCACTTTCCCGACCGACGTCGCCGTCGACGGCAACGGCAACACCTTCGTCGCGGATACCGACAATCACCGGATACAGCGCTTTGATACGGATGCGCGCTTTGACCTGACCTGGGGCGATCAGGGTCGGGGCGAACCCGGGTTCTTTGCGCGCCCCCAGGGCGTCGCGATTCACCCCCAGACGGGTCAAATCTACGTGGCCGATACCGACAGCTCCAACTCCGGCACGCCGCCCCGTTTCCAAATCTTCGAGCCGAATGGCGAATTCGTTTCCGAGCGTGAAATCCCGAATGTCATGGGCGAAGAGGGCGTGCGCGATGAGACCGTCTTCCCCACGGGTATCGCCGTGGACAAGGACGGCAACGTCTTCGTGGTCCAGTCGTCTTTTGTGAACTTCATCATCCCCGAGGGCGACAACGAGCCGGTGCGCCACCGCGTGCAGCGCTTCGACCCGGAAGGTGGCGTCATCAGCTTCGGCCGCTATGGTGAAGCGGAAGGCCAGTTCGACGCGCCGCAGGATATCGCAGTCAATGACGACGGCAACGTCTACGTTGCGGATACCTTCAACCACCGCATCCAGAAGTTCACCAACACGGGCGATTTTCTGGTGGCCTGGGGCGAGTTCGGCACTCAGGCGGGCCAGTTTAATGAGCCCGGCGGCGTGGCTATCGGCCCGAACAAGACCGTTTTTGTGGCGGATACGATGAACCACCGAATCCAGGTCTTCACGGAAAATGGCGCGTTTATCACCAGCATCGGCGGACCCGGCGATTCTCCGGGGCAGTTCCTGCGCCCCGCCGGACTCGATGTCGGCACTGACGGCACGCTCTACGTAGCCGATTCGCGCCACAACCGCATCCAGCGACTTCGCCCGGAAGACAGCGCGCCGCGCAACCGCGCCGTCATCATCGCCAGCGGCGGCGATGTGCCCGGCAACAATCTCTGGGCCTCCACCCAGATGCTCGCGAACCTCGCCTACCGCACGTTGGAACACCAGGGCTTCACCCGCGACGACATCCAATACCTCAGCGCCGACACGAGCCTCGATCTCGACAGCAATGGCGCGGCGGACGACATCGTGCCGCTGACAGGAGCGCAGGTACAGTCTTCGCTCACAGAGTGGGCCGCGGATGCGGACAATGTGCTGGTCTACATCACGGGACTCGGGCGGCGGGATGTGTTCACCCTCAACCAGACGGAAGAGCTGCGCGACACGGAACTGAACGAGTATCTCAACACACTCCAGAGCGAGATCGGCGGCGAGTTGCTCGTGGTCTACGACGCCTCCCAATCGGGCAGCTTTATCGACACCATCGGCGGAAATGATCAGGGCAAACGACAGATCGTCGCCAGCACAGCCGCCGATGAGCCTGCTTTCTTCCTCACCGGCGGCACCCTCTCCTTCTCCTACATCATGCTGCAGAACATGTTCAACGGCATGAGCGAAGGCCAGGCCATTCTCAATGCCCAATCGACCCTCGGCGCGACCTTCGCCTATCAAACACCGCAGATCGAAACCGATGGCAACGGCGTGCCCAATGAAGACGGCGACGACCTGTCCACGGGCTATCTCTACCTGAGCGGTGTGGACAGTTACGACGCCCCGCCTGCGGCAAATGAAGTCAGCCCCGACATGACCGTCGAAGCCGACGAAACCACGGCCCCCTTCTTCGTGCGCGGCGCGCAGGACGACACCGGTAATGTGGTCCGCGCGTGGTGCATCGTCACCTGGCCCACCGCCCTCAAAGGCGCCTCCAACGTAGTAACCACACGGGCCAGCTTCGAGCTGGACGATCAGGGCGGCGGCGAGTTCACCGCGACCTACGACAACCTCCAGCCTTCGGGCGAATACACCATCGACGTTCTCGCGATGGACAGCAACATGAACGTCACCGCCGTGGACCAGATCAAGCTCGTGAAAGCGGGCGCCGTGCTCGCCGGCAACATCCTGTGCCTCGTGCGCGATGCGGCCACCCTGGAGCCCATCCTGGACGCCTCCGTCCAGCGCGTCCCCGGCAATGTGACCATCACCTTCAATATCGACGGTGTGTACACCTTCACCGGACTGCCCGATGGCGAATACACGGTCACCGCCAGCGCGGCCGGCTATACTTCCGCGACGCAGGTGATAGACCTGACCGGCGGCCAGATCCTGGACGCAACCTTCGACCTCGAAGCGCTGGGAGGGGAAGGCGAAGGTGAGGGAGAAGGCGAAGGCGAAGGCAAACTCGAGGGCACTTTCGTCCTTTGCAGCAAGCCCATGGCAGGCAGCGCGGGCTTCAATTTCGCCGATGGGTTCCTGGCGGTAGCGCTGTTGATCTTGTTGCTGCGACGCCAACGTAGTGCTCAGGAAGAATGACGCGGACTGCAGGGACGTACCGCCGCACGGGCCCTGAAGCAAGCAACACAAAAGCCACGCATTCCATAGCAGCCCAGTCGAGCAAAGCCAACACCAACGCGGGGGCATGTCCCCGAGGATGTCGGAGTCGTGACGCGAACCTTGCCAAGACACGCATTTACATCCACTGGGACAGGCACGCGCGATTACGGTCAATGTCGCGGACTGAAAACGCTGCAACGATGCGGCAGATCCACCCCTCGGAAGCGTAGCGGGCGCGAGTCTGTCCCCGGGGACGTTCCACCGCACGGGCCCGGCAGGAGGAAAGACGGTAGCCGCGATTCCTGCTGTATCGTCGTCGAGCAAAGCCAACACCAACGCGGGGGCATGTCCCCGAGGATGTCCGAGTCGTGACGCGAACCGTGCCAAGACACGCGTTTACATCCACTGGGACAGGCACGCGCGATTACGGACAACGTCGCGGACTGAAAATGCTGCAACGGCGCGGCACCCTTAAGCCTCGGTCGCGTCGCGTGCGCGAGTCCGTCCCCGGGGACGTACCACCGCACGGGCCCGGCAGGAGGAAAGACGGTAGCCGCGATTCCTGCTGTATCGTCGTCGAGCAAAGCCAACACCAACGCGGGGGCATGTCCCCGAGGATGTCGGAGTCGTGACGCGTACCGTGCCAAGACACGCATTTACATCCACTGGGACAGGCACGCGCGATCCTGGCCTCCCCGCTGGGTTGGCGACGCGAGGAGTACGCAGGGCGTTTTCCCCCTCGGAAACGCAGCGGGCGCGAGTCTGTCCCCGGGGACGTACCACCGCACGGGCCCGGCAGGAGGAAAGACGGTAGCCGCGATTCCTGCTGTATCGTCGTCGAGCAAAGCCAACACCAACGCGGGGGCATGTCCCCGAGGATGTCGGAGTCGTGACGCGAACCGTGCCAAGACACGCGTTTACATCCACTGGGACAGGCACGCGCGATTACGGACAACGTCGCGGACTGAAAACGCTGCAACGGCGCGGCACCCTTAAGCCTCGGTCGCGTCGCGGGCGCGAGTCCGTCCCCGGGGACGTACCACCGCACGGGCCCGGCAGGAGGAAAGACGGTAGTCGCGATTCCTGCTGTATCGTCGTCGAGCAAAGCCAACACCAACGCGGGGGCATGTCCCCGTGGATGCTGGAATCACGACGCGAACCGTGCCAAGACACGCATTTACATCCACTGGGACAGGCACGCGCGATTACGGACAACGTCGCGGACTGAAAACGCTGCAACGGCGCGGCACCCTTAAGCCTCGGTCGCGTCGCGGGCGCGAGTCCGTCCCTTCAGTCACCGCACCGGCAACACCAGTGCGCTCGGGTGTTCGGCGCTGATATGCACCACGTTCGTGGCTCTGCGCAACTCCGTGCCGGGGAAATCCTCGCCCGTGTTCGGGTTCAGCTCGAAGCGCGGGAAGTTGCTGCTGGATACGTGGAGGCCGATCCGGTGGCCTTTGTCGAAAATCCACGCGGTACTCCAGAGGTCTATTTCCAGTTCCACGATCTGATCCGGCCCCTCCAGCAAGGGCGCGGCCTCTGTGAATCCGTTTCGCGATTTTACCCGGCGGATTCCATCAAGCACGTTGAGCGTTTTGCCATCGGGATAGATGTCCACAAGCATCGCCGTGAAATCCGTGTCCGGCGCGTCGGAGCTGATGTTGAGCTTCACCGCAATGCGGCCCGTGATCTCCAGAGCCTCTGCGAGCGGCTCCGTCGTAAAGCGCAGGATGTCCGTTCGACCTTCAATATTCTTCCGCTGGTCGAAAGCGCCCGAGGGCAGAAGCAGATTCGGACCGCCGTGGGTGGGTACGGGATTAGCCGGATCGAAGACAAAGCTGAGTTCCCCGTTGCCCGCTTTGGGTGCACTGGTGGCCAGCCCCCCATCCGGCTGGAGGTAGTAAGCCGTCGCCTTCGTTTCATACGGCGGCCAAGTCTCCGCCGTGCGCCACTCATTGCCCGGCGCGCCGGGGGTATCCGCGCCCATGACGTAGTAGTGTACCGCCGGGATGTCCTTAATCGCCTCGGCGTCGCCCTGGAGGTAGTGCCGGAAAATTCGGTTACGGATCTGGCTCACCTTCAGGTCAAAGCGGTTCGGGTTGAGCTTGTAGTCCGTTTCCACGTCCGGCCCGTGACTTGACCACTTCATGATGAGAAAGTTGTTGCCCTTCGCGGGATCCTTCGCGCGCGCTTCCCGCGCCATGAAGCCATTGATCGTGCCCTGCTGAAAGATGTCGTACCAGCCCCCTACGAAGATTCCCGGCGCGTTGATGTCTTCCACCTTCGCGATGCTGTCGAAGTGGGCCCAGTAATCATCGTAGCGCGGATGGCTTTTGTAGACATTGACGAGGTGGGGTTGCTGGATGGCCGCGAGCCAGCCTTCGATCATGTTCTTCAAGAAAACACCGCCCGTATAGGCCGTGTCGCCATAGAGACTCGAAGGCACGGCGTCCATGTTCTGAATCAGCACACCGTCCGTGCTCGGCGCCAGCAGCATCTGCGTGATGGCCAGCGCCGATCCACCCACCGTGCCGAGTTTGCCATTGCACCAGGGCTGGGCCTTGACCCAGGCCACCGTGTCCGCGCCATCGGTAAAGCCCTCGCGCCAGCCTTCCGCATAAAACACGTGAGCCTCGCCCTCGCTCTGCCCCATGCCGCGCACATCCTGAATCACCACGGCATAGCCCTGCTTCAGCCACTCCTCCGCCGCATTGCCCAGGCGGCCATAGGTGCTGCGCATGAGAATGACCGGCCAAGGGCCATCGCCCTCCGGCGTGTGGACATCCGTGGCGAGCTTCGTCCCATCGCCCATGGGCACCATGGTGAGCGTCGGCGCGGCAAAGACCGACAGACAAAAAAACAACACGAGATATGGCGTGATGCGAAGAAGACGCAGGGGCATGACTTTTACTCCAGAGGGCAGGCGCGCGGCGCCCCGGCACTCAGTCTTTCCGTGATTTTCAGGGGCTCCGCGGTTCAACACTGCTGACGGTCGTTCTGGTGCGACGACTCAGCCCTTGCTCAATTGCGTGTTGAACCATTCGCACATCGCCGCCACCTCTTCCGGCAACGTGGGCCAGGGGTGGCCACCGCCCGCTTTCACGATCAGCTCCGCGCTGTGGCCTTTGTCCTTCAGCGCCTTCACCATGATCTCCGACTGCTCCAGCTTCACCACCTCGTCCGCGTCGCCGTGGATGAACAGCATGGGGGGCGCGGTCTCGCCCACCCGCTGCGCGGGGGAAAGCTCCTTCGAGCGTGCGGCGATCTCCTCCGGCGTCTTGCCGTCGAAGCCATCTTCAAAGAAGAAGCGCTCCAGGCGGCGCAGCGGTCCCTGGGACCAGTCCACCAGCGTAAAATCCGTGGGCGGGAAGAAGACGGCGGCCGCGGCCACCTCCGTGCCGAACTTGCCAAGATCGCCCTCGCCCGTGGGTCCTTCGGGCGTTACGGCGGCAAAGGTGGCCAGATAGCCCCCTGCCGAAGCGCCGGTCAGACCCAGGCGCGCCGGGTCAACGCCATACTTCTCCGCCTGACTCTTCACCCAGCGGATACCGGTCCTCACGTTCTCATTCATCTCCATCCCCGAATACTTCGTGATGGAGCCGGGCCGGATGGCAAACACCGTGTAGCCCTGGGCGCAATAGATGTCGTACATCTTCGCCTTCTTGTGATCGTTGATCTTGCCCCGATCCGAATAGAAGGCCCCGCTGGCGACGTCCACAATCCCCAGGCCGTGCCCCGGCAAGTCGGCCGACGTGTTCGTGGGCGTAAACACATCCGCCAACAGCCCCGTGCCGTGTACCTCGCCAAACACGATGTTCTCGTGCTGCACATAGGGGAGATCTTCCGCCCAGGACGCTGCCGAGTGCAGGAGGGCGAAAATCAACACGTGCGACAAAAGCAGTAAACGGTTCATGGGAGATCCTCGCGGGGTTGGGGTTGCTCTTTGCGATTATGGTAGAGCAGCGCGGCACACAAGTGCCACTCTGGTGATCAGTCCGGCGAATCCGGTAACAAATTATCAGTGTTAAGCCGCTACTCGTGAACAACGATATCCTGATCTGAAAAACTTCGCTCACACATGGAGCGCCGGCGGCCCGCCGGCACCATGCGCCGCAGGCGCATGGTTCGAGTTAACGCATGTGGCCCAATTTCTGCAATGACTGGACGATGCACCTTTGGTGCAATGCCGGCGGGCCGCCGGCGCTCCATGATTGCGCGTTCCTTCTTCCTCGCCCCCTCCCAGAAGAATTTGCGCAAGTTTGCGGTTCAGATCGCTTCTCCGTCCCTTGAGGTACAAGATCTCGATTTCCACCCGAAAGCCCGCCTTTCTGGATAGGGCGCATCCGCACGACGTATAATTCTCCCTCAACCGCAGTATCCGATCCCGCAGAAAGCCCCCATGGAAACTTGGACCCAACAACAGACCATCTACAATGGCAAAATCTTCCGTGTCAGCGCTGGCGAGGTCGCCCTCGAAGACGGCACTGTCGCCCAGCGTGAAATCGTGGAGCACCCGGGCGGCGTCGGCATCATCCCCTTCACCGGCACCTCCGTCATCTTCGTGCGTCAATACCGCATCGCCATAGGCAAAACCATCCTCGAGATGCCCGCGGGCAAGCGCGAGGGCGACGAGCCGCCTGCGGACTGCGGCATGCGCGAGCTGATCGAAGAAACCGGATTGCGCGCGGGCCGGCTGATACCCGCCGGAGCGGTCTATGCCAGCGTGGGCTATTGCTCGGAGCTTATCCACATCTTTCTGGCCCTGGACCTGGAGCATGTCGGCCAGAACCTCGACCATGAGGAGCGCATTGAACTCGTCGAAATGCCCATCGACGAAGTACGCACCGCCCTGCGGGAGCACCACTTCGACGATGCCAAGACGGTCGTCGGGCTCCATGCCCTCTTCCAATACCTCGACGCGGCAAAGGCCTGACCGACCCGGGGCCTCGAACCCGGTAGCAAAGGAGACTCGACATGGAAATCACCGGACTGGATAAAATACTCCATATCGCCGTCAGCTACCTTCTGGCCCTCTTCGATCCCGCACTCGCCGTGGCCGCTGGACTGGGCAAAGAGATCTTCGACCTCTTCGGCGGGGGCGTGGCCGATGTGCTGGACCTGGTCGCCGACGCCGTGGGCATCCTGTTGGCGCTTTGAGCCCAAGTTCAGCCGGGGGTAACAAGAACTTGAAAAATTCTGTGCATGCCCAGCAGAATGCGCATATTGGATAGATTTATATGCACTGGCACCATCAGCGCATCGACCCTCTGGAATTATCGAAAATGTCTTGTCCCCGTTTGCGCACCGTTTTGTCCGGCGCCTGTCTTGCATTCCTTCTGGCCACGGTATTAACCGCGTGTGGCGGCGCTTCGGGTGGAAAGGGCATCGTCTCCCTCGCCCCGAATATCACCGAGACCATCTTTGCCCTCGGCGAGGGCGACCGCCTCGTCGGCGTGAGTGATTTCGACGACTACCCCATCGCGGTAAATGCGCTCCCCAGGGTCGGCGGCTATATCGACCCGGACCTGGAACAGCTCTCGCTCCTCTCGCCCGCGCTCGTTATTGTTCCGGGCCAGCACGCGCAAGTGTCCTCCTTCGGCGAAATGAACCAGATCCCCGTCCTCAACATCCATATGGACAATCTGGAGACCATCCATGCCGGTATCGACACCATCGGCCAGGCCCTGGGCGTGCCCGAGAAGGCGGCGGAGCTCAAGGCAAAGATCGATGCCGATCTGAACGCCTTGCGTGAGGCGTTGAAGCCCTATCCGCGAAAAAAAGTGCTCATCGTGCTCGGCCGCGAACGGGGCGACCTGACCAACCTCCAAACGGCGGGTGGCAGTTCCTTCATTTCCGAGATGGTCGAGGCCGCGGGCGGCGACAACATCTACAAGAGCGCCTCCCAGCCCTATCTGGAGGCCTCCAAGGAAACCATCCTCCTCGAAGCCCCCGACGCCATTGTGGAGATCCAGGCGGGGAAGAGTCTCACCAGGAACCAGACCCAGGCGCTCTACAACGACTGGCGATTCCTGGACACGGTGCCCGCCGTAAAAAACGGTGCAATTTATTACATCACCGAATCCCACGCGATGCGCCCCGGCCCTCGAATAGCCGATGTGGCCAAGATCATTGCGCGCAAGCTTTATTTCGAGGCAGAATTACCGGAATGAAGCATTCCCTGGCGGCTGACCGCCTCTATTTTTCCTATACGCCCGGCGCACCCGTGCTGGCCGATATCTCTGCCGTGCTCGAATCGGGCACCGTCGCCGGAATTATCGGGCCCAACGGCGCAGGCAAAAGTACCCTCCTCCAGTTGCTTTGCGGACTGCTCGCGCCGGATGGCGGTGCCGTAAGCCTTGACGGTAAGCCCCTCGCCGCTTTCACGCCCCGCGAGCGGGCGCGCATCATTGCCTACATGCCCCAGAGCGTCCAGCCCACCTTCAGTCTCTCGGTGCGCGAGGTGGTGGCCCTCGGACGCTACCCCCACCTGGGCCCTTTTGGCGCACTCGGCGAGCCCGACCACGCCATCGTGGCGGCGTGTCTCGCCCAGACCGAGACCGAATCCTTTGCGGATCGCGATTTTCTCTCCCTCTCCGGCGGCGAACGTCAGCGAGTCATCCTCGCCAGTGTCCTGGCCCAGGAACCGAGAATCCTTTTGCTGGACGAGCCCACCTCCGCCCTGGACCTGCCCCACGAGACCGCCTTCTTCCACCAGTTGAGGAAGTTGGCCGCACAGGATCTCGGGGTGATCGTGGTGACCCATGATATCAACATGGCGGCCCAGTTCTGTGATCGCCTGCTCCTCCTGGGCCAGGAACACACGCTCGTGAAACAGGGCACCCCCGAGGAGGTGCTGACTGCGGCGAACCTCTCGGAGGCCTACGGAAGCCCCCTCGCCGTGTACGCCCATCCCGTCACGGGAACACCCTTTGTCACGGTACCGATCAGCGGGGGTGCGCGCGTATGAACGCCCCCAAAGAACTACGCCTCAAAAATATCCTGCTGCTCGGGGCGGTCGGCTGCGCAATCATCCTGATTTCCAGCGTCTTCGTCGGTACCGAAACTCTCGATTTGGGTCAGGCGTGGAAAGAACTTGTCTCGGGCACCCCGCTGAACGAGGCCCCCACGCTCTCTGTCCTGCTCCGCCATCGCATCCCGCGTACTCTGGCGGCTTTCATCGCCGGTGCGGGCCTCGCCCTGGCGGGTTGCGCGTTCCAGGCCTTGCTACGCAATCCCCTCGCCACGCCCTACACCCTCGGCGTCGCGAGCGCCGGTGCCCTGGGCGCCTGGGTCGCCTTTCTCCTGGCCGACATCACCGCCACCATCCCCCTGCTGAACCTCCTCACCAGCAAGCAGGTCATGGCCTTCCTTTTCGCCAGCGCCGATGTCTACATCGTCTACCTCCTCGCAGCACGGCGCATCCACACCTCCCCGGCCGTGCTCCTCCTTGCCGGCGTCACCCTGGGCATGCTGGCCAACGCCGGCATCATGTTCAGCCGCTACATCGCCCGGCCCGACCGCCTGGTCAATATGGACCGCTGGCTCATGGGCGGCGTGGATGTCCTCGGCTACCGGCCCGTCTTTATTCTGGCCGCGGGCGTCATCCCCTGCGCCATCGTGCTCCTCCTCCAGGCCGCGCGCTATGACCAGTTTGCCTTCGGCACCACCATGGCGGCCGGGCGCGGCGTCAACATTGCCCGCCTCCAGATCACCACCTTTCTCGTGGGCTCATTAATCACCGCCATCATCGTCTCCGAAGTGGGCCCCATCGGCTTCGTCGGCCTCATCATCCCCCACGCCGTGCGTCTCGCCACCGGGCCCCAGCATCGCATCGTCATGCCCGTCAGCATCGTGGCCCGGCGGCGCCTTCCTCTGTGCCTGCGACATCGTGGCGCGAAGGATCCTGCCGGGCGAAACCCCCATCGGCATCATCACCACCATGGTCGGCGGGCCTGTCTTCTTATATCTGCTCGTGAAACGGAAGTTTTCGGATTGGCAGATCTAGTAGGGACAGCGTCGCCCCATGATTCGATACGGCAGAATTGCAATGTGTTCGTAAGTTGCCCCAAACCGAGCGCAATACACCAGAACTGGCGGGGCTGTCCTGTCCTGTGACGTCGCGACTACGTCGCAATCATAAAAACTTCCCCATCTGACGCGTGACATCAAGAACTCCTTTAAGATGCACGCACGCCTCGCGCACAACAGGACAGCCCCGCCGGTTGAAATTTTTCGTGCTCAGTTGAGGTACACAACGGACGAGAAGTAATTTCTGTGCGTTCTGGTCACGAGGCGACGCTGTCCCTGCGTCTCCGTCCCCGATTGCAATTACACCCGCTCGCCCCTATAATTGGTTATAACAACCAACCCAAAGGAGCAGCCCCGTGAAAAATCTCATGCCTCTTTTGTCCGTCGCGACAATGGCCTTGCTGGCACCCCTTGCTTCCGCCGATCCTGCCAACATCGTCAAGGAGAAAGACGTCGTCATCTACGCCGATGACCAGTTCCACAGTGCCTTCCCCTCCGTGGTGCGCCGTCCCGATGGCGAACTGATTCTGGCCTTCCGCCGCGCCCCCGATCGCAGGATCTTCGGCGAGAAGGGCACAAGCCACACCGACCCGAACAGCTACCTGGTTCAAGTGCGTTCCATGGACAATGGCGAGACGTGGACGAAGAACCCCGCGCTCATTCTGGCACACCCTTTTGGCGGCTCGCAGGATCCCTGCATGATCCAGTTGGCCGATGACTCCATTGTCTGCACAAGTTACGGCTGGGCCCTGCCCCGGGACGAGGCGTGGAAGTCGTTCGGCAAGGTGGCGCGGGCGGGCGAGTTCAATTTCTTCGGCGGGTACCTGGTCCGATCCACCGACGGCGGCCATACCTGGTCCGATCTGATCGTGCCGCCTCCCGTTCCCGGTGAAGACACGAAGACCGCCTTCAATCAGCCCCTGCCCGCCTACAACCGCGGCGGACTCTTCCAGGGCAAGAGCGGACGCCTCTTCTGGGCCGTGGCCTCGCCCGTACAGGGCGAAACGACGGGCCGCACGGAGAATCACCTGATGTATTCCGATGATGGCGGCCTCAACTGGACCTACGGCGCACCCATCGCCCAGGATCCCAAAGTTGTGTTCAACGAAGCCTCGATCTACGAAACACCCAAGGGCGATCTCGTGGTCTTCATCCGCACGGACGAGTTCGATGATCACACGGTGGTCGCGCGCTCGACGGACGGTGGCAAATCCTTCACCTGGGAAGATGCCGGATTTCAGGGACACCCCCACTATCCCGTGCAACTACCCGACGGCCGCGTGCTGCTGGTCTACGGTTACCGCCACGCCCCCATGGGAATCCGGGCGCGGATCCTGAATCCGGAATGCTCGGACTACAAGGAGTCCAGCGAAATCGTCCTCCGCGACGACGGCGGCAACGGCGACCTCGGCTATCCCTGGGCCACTGTGATGGCGAACGGCAAGGTACTGGTGAGCTACTACTTCAACATCGAAGGCGGTACCAAACACATCGCGGGCACGATTCTGCGCCTTGAATAAGAATGGGACCGGTGGGTCTTATGGGTGGAATAAGTCTTATACAACTGAACACGTCCGAAAGGCCATAAGACCCATAAGACCCGTCAGCCCTTCGGATTGAGATGTTCCGCCAAGTCACGCGCCACCTCGGGCCAGTCACTGTCCATACCCTTGAAGGTCAGTTCTTCAATTTCCCATTCATCTATCGTCGGAGCGCACAGAAGTCGGTCGTTATACAGAATGGCGAGCTGCTTGCCCATGTTTCCGAAGCAGGCACCGCCGAGCACTTCCTGGGCTTCCGCAGTAAAGGTGAGCCGGAGGTAGAGTTTGTCGTCCCGCGTCTCCAGAAAGGCACCTGTCACCGCGCGCCCATCCACAATAATATTCTCGAGCACGGCCGCCACCGTGCCCGGCGCATAGCCCGGCGCCGCGAAGTGGGTCACTTCAACAAACTCGCGATCCTGCGGTTCCGCCATGAGCCGCACCTGGAACGTATCCGGTGGGTCGACCACAGGGGCGTCCGCAATCGGGGCGGAGGCCGCAACCAGGGGGGCGCCAACCGGCCCCGAGTTTGCCGCATTCCACAGCCTTTCCATGGCGACCGAAGCCGCAGGGGGCATGCTGCCAAGGGAGAGCAGTTCCGGTCGGGCCGCTGAAATGGCGACCACACCCGCGACCTGCCCCTGCATCACGATCGCCATCTCTTCGCCTATATTCTGGCGCATGAACGCGGCAAAGGCCTCCTCCCGGGCGACGGCGTCCGGGCCGCTCGCCGGGCGGGCAATCAGCTCCGCATTGTCACCCTGGCGAATGAATTCCCAGTGATGGGGAATGACCGCGCTCGCGGTGGGGCTCGCAGGCGCCTGCACATGTAGCCAGCGGCGGACCGTATCCCCCGTGGAGCGATACCAGGGTAGTTGGACGACCTGGCCACCGGCCTCTGGTGCATGCACCACCCAGGCAAAAAAAGGCTCGGCATAGCGGGGCGGGACCGCGGAAATGGTCCAGCAGACGTCATCGGCAAGCGACAGCTCGCGCCGGATTCGCTCACGAGCGGCGGCATGTACGGTGAAGCGCTGGCGAAGGTAGTCAAGCGACAGGCCCTCCTTCCACTGTCCATCGCGCCGTGGCAGCCGGCAATTAAAGATAGCGGGAACACCTGGAATCGTACGCAGGCCCGGAACCCAGGTATAGGTACCCAGATTTGCCGCCTCGGCCATCTCCGTTCCCCGCACGCGGTAGTTCCGGTGGCCGTGGAGCTCGGAAAGGTTATCTATCCGCCGGGCGGCGGCCTCGGAAAGAACCAGGGTCGCGCGATCATCGACGACATGCACGGACTCCACATCCGAGAGGTCTGCAAAGGGCTGGCGCCAGGCACCGTCCACGCTTGCGGCGGATTCATGGGGATGGGTTTCCCAAGCCATCTCCAGCGTGGGAAAGCGCTGGTAAAGCAGGAAGCCAAACAGGGGTGCGCCGTCATCGAGCGTGGTCGCCTGAGACTCCAGACCGAGCTTATAGTTTTCCGCGAGCGTCCGCATCGCTCCGACCGCGGGATGCTCCCGGTTCTCGTTGAACGCTTTGCCCTCCAGAAAGAGCACCAGATGGGGCGAGCCCCCCTCGAGAATGGCATGGGTCATCGCGGACACATCCGCGAACTCGGCAAGGGCGTGGGCGACGTCGCTCAGCACCGGGGCGAAATAAGTTTCATCCTGTGGCAAGAACTCTGAATCCTTCTGGACTTCCGCTGTCCCCTCAACGGGCGAGGGCGGGGAGCCGGGAGCGGGGGCTTCGCTGGCTATCGACAAGGCGGGACAGAGGAGGGCGGCAAAGGCCAGCCAGGCCCGCAGGCCAGACCCATCGCGACGAATGCAGCACGGAAACAACAAGCAAGCCATGACCATAACCTCGCGATGTTTTTGTAACCCCATCACCCTACGATCCGGCGATTGAAAAGTCAAGGCGAGCGTGCGCGCGGCCAAGGCGACCGCATCGAGAATTAACGAATTTAACCACCAATAGACCTGGAGCAGCCATTGGCGGCAACAATAGAACTGAACCGCAAATTTACGCAAATTAGCGCAAATTTAATCAGGCCGCGAATAGTCGGTTGTGCCTTGAGTGTGCGGGGCATTGTTCAACCTGATTTGAACATGTTTCTTTCCGTGATTTTCCGTACTACTATCCGTCATTATCTTGTTTTTTCAGCAAGATCTTTCATCCAATAGGCTTATAACAATTTGGCGTTCATGGATTGACGAAGCGAATATTCCAACGAGAACTTTCCGTGAAATTCCGTGGTCAAAAAAAGAGCACTGACCACGGAAGGGCACGGAACTTCACGGAAATAAACATGTTCAAATCAGTCTGACCAACGCCTTGCACACTGCAAGTGCAACCGGCTTTTCAAGGCATGTATAGAATTTGCGCTAATCTGCGTAAATTTGCGGTTCAACACTTTTGGGTTGCGGCCAACGGCAGCTCCAAGCCTTCCGTGGTCAAAATATTCTGACCAGGGAAGCGAAGAGGAAATTAAACCTCAAAGAACTCAAAGTGCATAAATGAGGACCGATGATCATGCATTTGAGCCCTTTGAGGTTAGGCCCATGTGAAGGGATACCACCGGGTCTTGCAATTGGAGGGTCCTCCAACGCAGACTGTATTGCGTTGACGGGACCGGACGAACACGGCACCCGGATCGGAACGCGGAACCGAAACGGAAAGGATTTATTCATATGTCTTCACACGCCATCAGCCGGCGCACCTTCATGCTGCAAAGCGCCGCCGCGGGAGCCGGGCTGGCGCTGGCGGCCACGGCGGGCACTGCCGCCGCCGCACCGGCCTACAAGCCCTTCCCGAAGGCAATTCAGTATGGCAAACTCCTCGACCTGCCTTCCGACAAGGAGAAGTTCAAGCTCCTGAAGGCGTGCGGCTTTGACGGCATCGAGGGCTATCCCATGGCCGATCTGGACGCCGCGAAGCGCATGGGCGAGGAAGCGCGCGAAGCGGGCGTGCCGATTCACTCGGTCACCTATGGCGGCTGGAAGAATCCCATGTCGAGCCCGGACCCCGAGGTGATCAAGGCCGGCCAGGCCGAAATCGACAACGCCATCCGCACGGCCAAAGCCATGGGTGCCGATACGATGCTGCTGGTGCCCGCCGTCGTCACGGATACCGTCCGATACCAGGATGCGTGGGTCAATTCCCAGAAGAATATCCGCCCCCTGATCCCGCTGGCGGAAGAGTTGAACATCGTGATCGGCGTGGAAAACGTCTGGAACAAGTTCCTCCTGAGCCCGCTGGAATTCGCCCAGTACGTGGACGAGTTCGATCACCCCCTCGTGCGCGCCTACTTCGACGTGGCCAACACCGTTATTTTTGGCTATCCGGAAGACTGGATCCGCACCCTGGGCAAGCGCATCTGCAAGCTGCACTTCAAGGACTTCAAACGAGAAGGCTACGAGTGGACCAAGCTCCCCTATGAGGGCGACGTCAACTGGGCCGAAGTGCGCAAGGCTCTGGATGAAATCGGCTACACCGGCTGGTGCACCGAAGAAGTCCCCAAGGGAACCGATGAAGCCTGGCTGCGTGAGCTCTCCCGACGCCTGACGCTTATCGGTGAAGGCGCCGCCACCGCGTGATCTACCCCAGCGATCCATCCTGTGCGGTCGTAGAAGAGGATGAGAATTCTCTGGCCCACCTGGCGCTCCGTGAGCGGCTGGGGGCTCACCACTATCGCCAGCGGATGAACGTGGAACATTGCCATGTATCGGAAGTTTTCGGGGGGGGACGGACCCGTTTCCACCCCGAAAACTTTCCGGTGCTGCGGATTGCCCTGCACATCATTCTGAAGGGCACCCTGACCTGGTGGTGGGGCAACTGGAACGCGCGCCAGATCCAAGTGCGTGAAAACAGGATCCGGATCCGCAGGCTCCCCCCCGCCTTCGAAGGCTTCCGCATCCTCCAGTTGAGCGACCTTCACCTCGACATCGACCCCCGCATCACGGACGCCCTCCTCCAGACCATTGCCCCTCTGGAATACGACCATTGTGTCCTCACGGGAGACTACCGGGCGGAGACCTTCGGTTCCATTGATGCGGCCATGGTGGAAACGGAGCGGGTCGTTTCCGCGCTCAAGACCCCATGCCACGGCATCCTCGGCAACCACGATTTCCTCGCCATGGTTCCCCGCCTCGAAGCCATGGGAGTCCACATGCTTATGAACGAGCACGCCCCCATCGAACGGGACGGAATTGCCATCTATATCGCGGGCATCGACGACCCCCACTACTACGAAACCGAGGATTTCGAAAAGGCCCTCCTCGGGATTCCGCCCGGAGCGACCACCCTTCTCCTTTCCCACACGGCCGAAACCTACCGCAGGGCACTCGCCTGCGGCATCGACTACGTGCTGAGCGGCCACACCCACGCCGGCCAGATCTGCCTGCCGGGCGGACTCGCACCCCTGCGAAACGCTCAGCACCCCCGCGCCATGGACCGCGGCCCCTGGACCTACCACGAACTACAGGGCTATACCTCGGCGGGTGCCGGGTGCAGCATGGCCCCCGTGCGCTTTTTCTGCCCCCCGGAAGTGACCATCCACATCCTGGAGCGCAGCGCGGAGGCCTGATCGTGACAGACGACCTCCGAGATCCGGATGTACTCCTTCACGTGGTCCAGCGCTTCGGGGGGCACTCCCTCGCCTATTCCATCTTGCAGCCCGGAATGCGCTACTGGGGCTCGGCCACGTGGGGCGTGGCCGCATACCGGAAAAATGTTGGACAGTGCACCTTTCTGGGCGATCCCGCCTGTCCCCCCGAAATGCTGGACGCCTTTCTCGCCGAATTGCTTGCCGCTTTCCCCCGGGCCCTGTTCATGCAGATTCATGAGAATACAGCCCAATCCCTCCGTAATCTGGGTCACTGGATTACCCCCGTGGGCGTCGAGAATGATATTGACACCGCCACCTTCAGCCTCAGGGGTCGGCGTATGGCCGATCTGCGACACTACCGCAATAAAGCTCGGGCCGGAAAGGTTTCGGTCGAGGAACAAGCCGATTCGGTGGCCCTTCGCAGAACGCTGCGTCCCGTATCCAATGCTTGGCTACCCCAGAAATCCTGGATCGGAAGAGAGCTGGAATTTCTAGCGCGCCCCTTCACCGCCGAACCCGAAGCGGGGGTCCGTATTTTCACGGGAAGTATCGACGGACGTGTGGTGGCTTTCGTCGTGCTGGACCCGCTCTACGGTGAGGGACAAATCACCGGTTTTTCCGTGACCATCCTGCGCCACTATCGCGATATTCCCGAAGGCACGGTCGATTACATCATCCTGGGGGCAATCACGGCACTCGCCGAAGAGGGTATTCCCCTGTTGAGTCTTGGGGTAAGTCCTTTTCACCGGCTTGAGGCCCTTGGTGCACGCCACGGCGTGGGGAGTCCGGCCATTTTCGGACTTTATCGCTTGCTCCGGCGCTGGGGCAACCCGATCTACCACTTCCGGGGCCTCTCCTTTCACAAAAGCCGCTATCGCGCCCGGGAAATCCCCGTATTTACGGCGTCGCCGGGCCCAATTGGGCTTTGGTCCCTCTACGCCTCCGCCCGCGCCTGCCGAATGTTGTAACTCATCCGGCCCAATCCACCCCCAATTTCGAACATTTTCATTGAAATTCTGGATTTGACGGCCGAATCTTGCAGGTTTTAAGGAATTGTTCCCATTTTGTTACGCTTTCGTCATGCTTTTCCGTGCATAATTCGGATGTCGACAGGGCAACCTGAGCCGACAACCCAAACAAGGATGTTAATCATGGTCAACGAAAACTTCGGTTTCGCAGGAGGCGATGACGATCAGTCCGACCCGACAACGGGCCAAGGCTGGAGTCAACCGGATGACCGGAATACGGTGGACAGTGTGGACACCGAAGCGCTGGAACGGTGGCTGGTGAAGAACCGGAACCTGTGGTTCCTCGGACTTCGGCTCGCCGCGGCCGCCCGCCAGTACAAGCGAGAATACAGAAACGTACCCTTTAACCAGAACGGGTGGTTCAGCCCGAACTAATATAAAAATCTTCCTCAACCCCTGCATGCCGCCGGTGACCTCAAGCACGATCCCCCCCCCTGGTCCCGGCGGCACCCTCCTTTTCAGGAGGGTTTTTCTGTTTCTGGGAAGTCTTCAAAGCGCTCTGTCACGAGTCGAGACGTACCGATGGGAAATTGTTCTGGTTGTGGCCGTCTTATGCCGGATATCTGCAAATACAGGAATGACCGGGAAAAATCTTCACCACGAAGGCCACGAAGAGCACGAAGAAGATTGAGGGGAGGAAGGACTATCCCCAAATTGGTCTACATGGATTTACGAAGCGGAAATTCTGGGGAGATTTTCACGGAAACAAGCATCTTCAAATCGGTATAATCAAAGCCTTGCAATCTGCAAGTACAATCGACTTTTCAATGCCCGAATAAAATTTGCGCTAATTTGCGTAAATTTGCGGTTCAACTCTTTTAGTTTCGGCCAAGCGCGGCCCCATTCCCATTGCAGTGCATTGCCCTCAAAAGAGCCGGTCAATGCCGCCGCCATTCCCGCCGCGCTCGGGTTCATCCGGCGCATCGTCTTCGAAACGATCCCGAATCGCTTCAATATCGTCCTTGCCCGACTCGTACTCTTCTACCGAAATGGCACCGATGAGCTCCACCGTGAGCTTGGTATTCCGGCATACAAACCGGATGCCCGTGCCGCTCGGAAGCAATTCGGGCTTTTCGAAGGTCTGCCATTTCTTGGCGGCCTGACCTCCGGACCACATGGTTATCGCATAGATTTTTTTCATGGCTTCGTCTCCCGTTCCGGCGCCTCAGAGGCCGCCGGTCTGGTCCAGATACGTGATGAAGTTTTGAATGCGCGTCTGGGCGTCGTGGTCCGCGCGGGTGAATTGAACGCCCAAGCCGTAGCCGCTCTTTTCCGGCACGGCCTTGTTCCAGCGCACCACGCCTACCGCGCGAATCTCTTCGCCGCTCTGCAGCGTGATCAATAGATTCAGTTGGGCGCCGATATCGAGCAGATCCCGGGTATAAAGCTGGCACCCGTCGGTACTGAGATCCAGCAGGCGACCGGCCACCGGATGATCGGTCATGTTCCACGTATCGGACGAACCGCTGCGGTGGCCCACCTGAACACTGATTTTCACCGTGCATGTGTGCCGTATGGCGCGGCGGCGCTTCTGGCGAAGCTCGCGATTGAC
This sequence comes from Candidatus Hydrogenedentales bacterium, assembly GCA_942492815.1. GTDB lineage: Bacteria > Hydrogenedentota > Hydrogenedentia > Hydrogenedentales > JAEUWI01 > JAEUWI01. The sequence continues at coordinate 4,508,028 of OW818658.1, forward strand.
TTCGCCATCGACCTGACCTTGAAAATTCTGGACCTGGCTCAACATCTGCCGGTCGGACGCGCGCCGGACAAATTTCCTGCGATCTTCTTGCACTCTGGAAGACTCCTCTATGGGGCAAGGCGCCTGGTGGCGCCGGATATCGGGTTAATGCAATGCTGTGCGGCCGCCGGAGGCCAGCCACGGCGCCGCAGCCGCTGCGGCGCGTTCGACGGAAATACCGGTCATGCACCGGTGATCCGTGATGCAGTGGGGCTTCTGGCACGGGCCGCAGTCCACATCGATCCGGAGGACCTCGCCGCGCTCCCAGGGACTCTGGGTGTAGGCGGGCGATGTGGATCCCATAATACAGACAACAGGCTTGTCAAAGGCAATCGCGATGTGCCGCGGACCACTGTCGTTGCCGATCAGGAGATCCACACAGGAGATGGCCGCTTTCAGGCGCGCAATGGAGGGCGTCCCCCCGTGATACTCGATCAGGGGCGTCGTGGCTGCGCCAAGGACCGCGTCGCGGGTCTCCTCTTCGCCCGGCCCGGTCATGAGGAGGCACTGGGCCCGGTGCTCATGATGCAGCCGGTCTGCCAGGGCCGCGAAGCGCTCCGGCAGCCACCGCTTGCTGGGGCCGAAGGCGGCGCCGGGCGCGATGCCCACCAATGGCCGATCGGGATCGACCAGGGCCTTCACCGTGGCTACTTCAGCCGGATCCGCAGCCAGTTCGAGCCCTTGCCCGTCGTCCACCGCGCCCGCCAGCGCCACAATCTCCAGGTACTCCAGCGCCGTATAGCGCGGGACGACCTTCCCATCGATGCGATGGCGCGCGAGGGCTTGGGTTAGCAGAAAGCGGCGACCGCCCCGGTCAAGGCCGACGCGTTGTGACGCCCCGGAAAGGCAGGCGAGCCAGGCGGCCCGGAAGGCATGGGGAAAGATGACGGCCATCTCCGCCCCGCCCGCGCGCAACGACGAACGCAGCAGAAGCGACTTGGTCAATCCGGGCCGTTCAGGCAGGACCAGAAGGCGATCCACCCAGGGAAGCCCTTCCAGAACCGCGCAACAGGCCCCCTTGCCCGCGGCCGTGATCGTGGCCTCGGGATAGCGCTTCTTCAGCGCCCGGAGTGCCGGGGTACACATCACGGCGTCCCCGAGCCAATTGGGCAGGAAGACAAGAATGGCGTTGGGAGATTGGGTGTCGGGAAGGGACATGGCTGCAATGAGGTTCTGGGTTGGGGCGGCTGCTAAAGGGAACGCCAGAGTTTAGCACGACACGAACCCCGCCCGCCTCATGAAGGGGACTGCATCCGCCTGGCACGGATCTGAACTTATGAAATCGTGTCCATGAGCCAGGTGGTAGGCTGTCCCCTGAAGAAACGCCAGCACGGCTGACTGCGGCTCGGGAGGCAGTCCCTAAACCTATTCCTTCGAATCTCCCCGCCCGGCACGCAGCGTCTCGAGAAAGGCTTCGTCGCCCAACGTCTCCTTGTATGAGCGATGGTGCTCCGAGACCAGACGGCGAACCAGGGCGAGAATATCGAGCATCGCCCGTATCAGCAACACGCCGAGAAAGAGAAAGAGGAGCGATAGCCCCAGGGCCAGACGGCGGGGATCCGCCGCGGATTGAAAGAGGTGCAGGGCGAGAAGGAGCACGACAGGGATGGTGAGCAGCAGATAAAAGCTCGCCGGCCGCCGTCGGTGGACGGCGGCCATCCCCTGCCAGAGGTGCTGGCGAAGGGTTCGGACCGGCCGGAGATCGCTCGAGGGTTCGCGCATAGGCCCCGCAGTCTCAGTTCATACAGCCGCCGCCCTGCATGCGGCAGCACTGGGATGCACCGCAGCCGACAGGCTCGGGGGCCGAGGCCTGCATGGGGGCGACACGGCTTAACTGCTTTTCAAGCCGGGTGGATTCGCATGTCGGGCATACGGGAGTCTCGCTGCCCCGGACCAGAATCTCCGTGGATGCGCCGCAGTCGGCGCAGGCAAAGGCAAATAGCGGCATGGTGAAATCTCTCTTTGTTTCGCGACACGGGAAGCGGAACGATCCCGCTGCACCCGAAACCAACCAAGGCAAGTATACCAGAAACTGGCCGAAAGGAACCCTGAAAAGCTTGGGATCCCGCGCCGACTTTAGGATAAGATGAAGGGGCCGGGGTCCCAAACGGCCCAGGTGGACCCGGGGGGGCTTGAATCTGGATCTGGAAGGCCTTGCCTCCACCTCCACGAGAGCGAGCAATGAAATCACAGTCAAAGTACTTCGCGCTGAATGCACTGCTGATCACCACTCTGGCCTCCCTCATCGCGAATTTCATCATCACCAACTGGATCATCATGCCGAAGTTTCAGACGGTGGAGGAAACGGAGGCCCGCAACGATGCCTTCCGCTGCGTGGATGCCATCACCCGGGAAGCGCAACACATGATGGCGCTGGCGGGGGACTGGGCGATCTGGGACGATACCTACGCCTTTGTGGCGAATCCAGGCCCGGAGTATATCGATTCCAATCTCGAGTGGGGCTCGCTCCGCGAAACGGGCATTGACCTGCTCTATATTTGCGATACCGAGGGCAAGGTGCTCGCGGGCAGCGCCTTCGGAGGAGAAACGGGTACGCCGTACCACCCGGAGGGGTTCAGCGGCACGAATATCCCCACCGGCCATCCGGCCTTCAAGGCGGCCGCTGCGGACCTCCGCTACGGCCTGCTCGAAAGCGGTGGCGAAATCCTCCTGATCGCGGCCAACCCCATTCTGGCCAGCGACGGTTCGGGTCCTTCCCGCGGGGTGTTGATTATGGGGCGGGTATTGAATGCGGCGCGGCAGAGTGCCCTCGTGGAGCAGGTGCATGTCCAGTTCAAGCTCCTGAAACCCGAAAACGCCCCGGCCGAAATCGTGGCCCAGCTTCAGGCGGCACGCATCGGGGAAAGTGAGGCCCGAGTGACCACCCCGACCGAAGACCGCTGGGTAGCCTATTGCCCCCTCCGGGATCTGGCCGGTTACACCACCTGGATTGTCCAGTCCGAGGGGCCCCGGGAGATTGCAAAATTGGGGCGCCAGGCCGCCCGCCTGGCCTCCATGCTGCTGCTGTTGACCGTCCTGGTTGTGGCCATCGCCCTCGCCACCATTTCCTGGAACAGCGCACGGGAGACGCGCCTCCATGCCGACCGTGCCGAAACCCTGGTCACGGAGCGGACGGCCCAGCTCGCCGAAACCAACTGCCGCCTCGAACGCGCCATCGAAGAGGCCGAATTCCAGGCGGCCAAGGCCGATCAAGCCAACCAGGCCAAGAGTGAGTTTGTGGCCAATATCAGCCATGAAATCCGCACGCCGATGAATGGCGTCATGGGCATGACCGAACTCCTGCTGGACACGCCGCTCAATCCGGAACAGCACGATTATGCCCAGACGATTCGCGGCTCCGCCAACGCGCTGCTGAAGATCGTGAATGATGTCCTCGATTTCTCCAAGATGGAGGCGGGTCGGCTTGAGGTAGAAGCGATCGATTTTGAACTTGGTCAGGTGCTCGCAGGCGTGGCAGCCCTGCTCGTCCCCACGGCCCACAAAAAAGGCTTGGCACTCAACATCAAGATCGAGGAGGATGTGCCGCCCGCCCTGATCGGCGACCCCGGACGGCTCCGGCAGATCCTGCTGAACCTGGTCAACAACGCCATTAAGTTCACGGAACGCGGCCATGTGCTCGTCCACTCCAGCGTGGCGCAGCAGCGGGACGACACCGTTGAAATTCGGTTCGATGTCCGGGATACGGGGATTGGCATACCGCAGGAATCGATGTCCAAGCTCTTTCAATCCTTCTCCCAGGTGGACGCCTCCACCACGCGCCGCTTCGGCGGCACCGGTCTCGGCTTGGCCATCGCGCGACAACTGGCGGAATTGATGGGGGGCCGGATGGACGTCGAAAGCGTGGCGGGCGCGGGCACCACCTTCACCTGCCACCTCCCGTTCCAGCGCGCCAGCATCCGAAGCACGCCGGAAGCCCCGCTGGAGGGAATCGCCGGGCGGCGCATCCTCATCGCCGATCACAACACCACGAACCAGCAGGTTGCCGTGGGCGCCTTTGAGAAATGGGGCTGCACCTGCGAAGTAGCCGCAACCGGGGCCTGCGCGCTGGCGGCCCTGAAAGCCGCCGCCGCGATGGGCGCGCCGTTTGACGCCGCCCTGATCGACAATCTGCTGCCCGACATGGAGGGCACGGAACTTGGTCGACGCATTCTGGCCGAACCGGAACTTCGGGAACTGCCCCTGGTCATGTTGACCTCCCTCGGACAGCCCGGCGAGGCGAGACCCCTGCGCGAACTCGGCTTTGCCGCCTATCTCGTGAAGCCCCTTGATCCGCACCTGCTCAAACAGTGTCTCGCGCTGGCGCTCACGCCCGAGGCCGGTGAGCGGGAGCGGGTGCTCCTCACCCGCCACCATTTCCCCGCACCGGAGCCCACGGCGACCGCAACGCCGGACGGACCGCGCGTATTGATAGCCGAAGATAACCCGGTCAACCAGAAGATCGCGCGGCGCATCGTGGAGAAGCTCGGGTTTTCGGTGGAAACCGCGAATAACGGACGTGAAGCGGTGCGGGCGGTGGAATCGGCTCATTTCGATGTGGTGCTGATGGATTGCCAGATGCCCGAGCTGGACGGCTTCGGAGCCACGGGAGCGATCCGAAAACTGGGCGGAGAACGCGGCGGTATTCCAATCATCGCGTTGACGGCCAGCGCGATGGACGAGGATCATCAACACTGTCTTCAAGCCGGGATGAACGACTATCTCACGAAACCCATCGATCCAGACAGGCTCGGTGAAGTACTCGAACGCTGGGTCCACCGGGCGAAGTTGCCCTGATACGCCAGTCGCAGTGCCCGACGGCCGGCTTGCCCTCAGATGCCCCCTGCACCTTCCCGAAACCGAAGCGGGTCCTGCCAGTACTCTTCGAGCATCGCCGTCAAGAGGGGCTTGTTTCGCTCCCGGGCAACCTCAAGCAAGGTGCGCCCCTCTTCGTCGCGGAGCAACGTGGCGTCCACGGGAGTACGCAGGTGTTCAGCAAGGTGGCTGGCCCACTTTTCCTCGGGCAAGAAGTACTCCCCTGGCGTGGGCTCTAATACCGCCAGGATTGATTCCCATAGGCTGAATACGATCCCCGTCCTAACCTGCTCCACAGTATAGTGGAGAAATTGCTCGATATCGGGGAAAAACCGCTCGGCCTGCTTCATAAGGATCTCGTCTGGCATCACGTCGTCTTTGGGTACTTTCTCCACACGGTCCCCGCCAAGAAAATACCCAATGTCGAGCAGATATACGAAACCATTCTTCAGGTCCAGAAGACTCGTTTCACCATTGTCCGTGTAGTCTCCGAACACCAGAAATCCATGGGGAAAGTGCTCCAGGCCGCGATCCCCGCTCATGTAGTCCATTCCATCGACGCCGAAAAGCGCCGTGGGTCCAAATCTCAGGTTGGTGGAAGGAACGCAGGTTCGCAAGTAAAAGCTCGCCTCCTCGCAGATCTCGCGTCTCCGAAGATAGGCATACAAGCTGCGCGCGCCATTGCCGCGCGTTGGCCTCGGTGATTCCGATGACGCCGCGCAGAGCCAGTCCACACTGTCCGCAATGCGCTTACACTTCTCGAAACTCAGTGCTGTGTCCCTTGAGCCCCCCCAGGACGGGATCAAATCAGCTATGTACGACTTCCAGCGCGCCATCGTGCCCTCCATTCGTTCAGCAACAGACCAAACAGCACCACCGACAGTCCATCGGTAGTAAAACGGTAGCGGGCGGTCTCCAGGTAATCCAGCGAACAGCCCAGGAACGCCACCATAAAAATCGTGAAGACCATGAAGACCAGGGTCGCCCGCTGCGCGGCACTCAGGCCGGGGCGCGCGGCGCGGTATACGCCATAGAATAAAACCAGCGGAAGACCGACCAGCAGAAACACGCAGGGCTGCGACTGGGTTTTCTCGACAAGGCGGCTCCACTGCGACAAATCAAAGGGCACTTTTCCATAAAGAATGTGATCGTAGAAAGCTAGCAGCGGCCGGATGTGCTGCTGATTCTCCGGTGCGACGGGCAGATCGCTGCTGGCCTTGAAGTAGCGGTACCAGGATTGGATCGTGGAGACGATAAAGTGGCGTGGCTCGTGCAACAGCACGTACTTCGCGTCCGCGCCGTAGACCTCGCAATTCTCGATATAGCCGAAGTGGTTGTAGTTCACCTTGCCATTGGCCTTGTGGGTCGTGGCGAGCACGGGGATGTCCTGAAAGCGCTCGGGGACCTCGCTGAATTTCGGCGGATAATTGTCGAGCGCATCCCAGCGATTGATGAGTGACAATTCGCTGAGCTTCCCCGCATCCACCAACTTTGTCTTCTCGTCCCAGGGCATATTCCCTGCCGTCATGATCCAGAGATTCTTCTCGGCAAAGCTGCACACGTTGAACTCGCCGAAGAGGAGGTAGTTCTTGAAGTAGAAGCCGAAAAGCACCAGCAGCGGCACAAGTCCCACCGCCAGAATCTGACGGCGATGTCCCCGACCCAAAACGAGCAGCGCGCCGAAGAGCAGCACGAAATAGCCGAGGTGAAACATGCTGGCGATGCCGCAGAGAACAAAGATGGCGATAAAGAAGCCTGCGAGCGGTCGCGTGCGTCGGGACTCCAGATAGTTCAGCAGACATAGTGCCGCGACGCTGAGGAGGGTCGCGATGGGCAGGGTGTAGAGCAGGAAATGCTCCCAGAGGATGAACGAGGGGCTCGCCATGAAGACCGTGGCCAGGATCGCGGCCAAACGGGCGTTGACGCCAAACTTCACCTGCAGGGAGAAGATATTGAGATAAAGCACCAGCCCGCACGCGAGAAATATCACCTGAAAGAGCCACGTCGGATCTGGCGCTACCTTGAGCACCAGGCCGGTGAATAGATTAAACAGCGGCGGCTGAATATGGAGATAAAACACGCTCTCGAGCAGGCGCGTTTTCAGCAGCTCCACATCGATGAAGTGCATCACCTCGATGAGGGTCGTGTCAATGAAGCGCACGCCCGCGAGATAATAGAGCGCGTGGACCACCGCAAAAATTGCAGTGAGTCGGAGCGTCCAGTTCTCGGTGAGTCGTTGCAGTGTCATGGGGCTATCAATCTGGAATTCAGGTCACGCAACACCTTAGCACGCACACCAGGGACGATGTAACTCAGGGACTGACGCGCCCACGGCGACCCAATCCGCCGATGCCCACCAAAACCCGGCGCGCATTTCGACAAGGGGGCACATCGCAGCAGGGCGTGGCTGTCCCGTCGCTTGCGCGGAAGACCCGGCGTCACCATCGACACTCCGACAAACGACATGTCGTTTTTCCCAATGAAACTGCATTATTTCGTCTCCTCCGCAAGCGACGGGACAGCCACGCCCGGAGACTTCATGTCGTCAATTCAGGGAATTCTTTTGGCTCGGAGAAGTCTCGCAAATCATCACGTTCGTGGGCGCGTCAGTCCCTCAGCAGTGCCTCCCTCGCCTCCTTCAGTGTGGCGGCCATGCGGGCATCGCTGAACTCCACCCGCTTCACCTCATGTGCATCGACATAAACCAGGAAGCCTTCCTTCGGCGCAATACCCGCAAGTTCGCGCAGGGCCGCCGCGTAGAGCAGCAGTTGCTTATCGTAGCGTGCGCTGGACTCGTCCTTGATCTTGCCGGTCTTGTAATCGATGATGGTGCCGTCGTTCAGGGCCAAATCGATGGTGCCGTTTACTATCGTGTCGCCGATGCGCAGGCTGAAGGGCGCTTCGCGCAGGAGTCCCTTTTCCTTCGCGAGGCGCGCGCCCAACGATGACCCGCTAAACCAAGCGTGAATCGTCGACAGCTCTCCCTCGAGCGCGCCACGACGCCCCAGGCCGAGGCCCGCCGCGCGGACGAGACTCCGCACATCGGGCGCGGCACCGGCGAAGTCCCACACCTCGAACATGCGGTGGACGAGCGTGCCACGATCCATGGCGAACTGGCGGAACTCTTCTTCGCTCTTCGAACGCTCGTAGTGCTCTTCCTCGGGGTCTTCCGCGCCCGCCGCCATAAGTGTCAGCAACTTCGACACGGAAATAGATTCCACAACGCGCGACGGAAGAGCAGCCGGCACAATGCGGCGGCGTATGGACTCGATGTCTTCGTCGGACTTGACCGACTTCACCGCCGCCACGCCCCGCGCTTCGGGCAAATTGCGAATCACTTCGGCCTTCCAGCCGCTGGCCGCGATCATCTGCCCGTGGGTCGCACCGCTGACGTCGTGCAGTAAATCAAAAGCCTGAAACCAGGTACCCAGGCTCGCATCGGCCTGTCCACAGAGGTAGAGCATGTCGCGGGCGCGCGTGAGCGCCACATAGAGCACGCGGGCGGACTCCGCGCCCTCTTCTTCCTTGATGCGACGCTTGATGAGTGCACCCAGGCGCGTGTCGGCCCGATCCCCATCGCCCCGGGCCACGCGCAGGGTGATGCCGAGTTGCCGGTGAATCTGTAACGTGTGCTCTTTCGGACCCTTCGCCGCCTGGGCCATGTCGGGCAAGAAGACCACGGGGAATTCGAGGCCCTTGGACTTGTGAATCGTCATCAGCGTGACCGAGCCCTCGCCGTCGGGCTGGAGCCCCGCTTCGCCCTCGCGGATCTGATAGGCGTGGACCTCGTCGAGATAGTTCACAAACTGGCGAAGACTCAAATTGCCACGCCCCGCCTGCTCCCGCGCGAGGTTGGCGAGCTTGCGCACGTTGGAGGCCTTCTGCAGGCCGAGAAACTGGCTCAGCAGGACCGCTTCCAGTCCCGTGATGTCCAGCAAGTGATCGACCAGCGCGGGCAGGGGCACCGCGAGGCGTTCGCGGAGTGAATGAACGATCGCCCGCGCGCGCTGCAGCCGCTCGGGATGGACGAGGCCTTCCGGCGTCTTGTCCCCCAGAGCGATCTCCGTGAGTGTACCTACGTTGCATAGGCGCACAAGATCATCGTCGGACAAGGCCACGACGGGCCCACGCAAGTAGGCGAGCAGGGCATGCTCGTCCCAGGGGTCGGACAACACCTTGAGGATGTTGATCACATCCACCACTTCCTGGCGCTCGTAGAAGCCCGCGCCCGCCACGACGGTGTAGGGGATGCCCGCCTTGCGCAGGGCTTCTTCATAGAGCCCCACGTTGCTCGTGGCGCGAAAGAGGAGCGCGATGTCGCCGTAATCCGGACGACGGATCGCGCCATTGTGTTCGTCTTCGATGGTGGCCGCCGAATCGGGCGCGCAGAGCCGCTGAATCTGCGCGGCAATCTGCGCGGCTTCACGCTCGCGGTAGTCCCCCACATTCCACGTGCCCTCGAAGTCCTCGGGCTGATCGCTGAGGATGAAGCCGACCCGCGCGCCGCCCGCGGAGGCGCGCTGCACGCCCATGGGCTGATAGCGCTCCACGGCGCACAAAAGATTCGAATGCTGGAAGAAATCGTTCACAAAACCGAGCACGTCGGGCAGGGAACGGAAGTTCCTGTCGAGGCGCACGATCTCGCTGGAGGCATCGCGCTCCTGGTGGAAGATCTCCACCTCCGCACCGCGAAAGTAATAGATGGACTGCTTCGGATCGCCCACGATAAAGAGGGCCGGGCCCTCGGTTTCGTCGTGGAGCAGGCGCGCCAATTCGAGCTGTTGCCCGTCGGTATCTTGAAACTCGTCGAGCAACAAGAACTTGATGCGCTTCGCGGTCTGCTGGCGCAAGGTGTCTTTCTCGCGCAATACCCTCAGCGCGAAGAGCACCAGATCATCAAAATCGAGCAGACTCGCATCGCGCTTGGCCTTTTCATAGGCCGCATTGACCTTGTCGTCAAGTTGGAGTAGATCGCTCGCGAGTTGAGCGGATTCCGCCGTCAGGCCCTCGTCGAACTCGAAGCTCTTTCCCTCCATCAACGCTTCCTGAGCGAAGGCCGTCACCTTCTTTTGAACATCGCACAGGGCGTCATAGATCTCCTCGCTGGGCCAAAGCTTCTTCTTGCCGTTGCCGAAGGGATTCTTGAGGAACCCACGGAGGATTTCTTGCGCGAGTTCTGCCGATGCGTTCGCCTGAATCGTTTCAAGTCCATCGACCATGGCGGCGCGCCACGCTTCGCGACCCTCCGCGGGATCGTCGCAGAGGCGAGCAAAACCGCGCAGTGCGAGGAGCAGCGCATTGATGCGGGAGTTACGACCGAGATCGCTCAGGTAGCGCGCCTGCTCCGCATCGCACTGGACCCGCCAGGTGTCCAGCACGGCCTCGGGCGTTTCCATCCCGCCGCGCCGCCGGATGCGATCCACCACGCCGCGCTGGAGCAGCAGACCCTTGCACAGGCCCTGCAGTTCTGTGAGCGTGTGGCTCGACGCCAGGCGCAGCATGGCCGGGTCGTTTTTCTCGAGCAGGCCAATCATGACCGATTCCACCGCCTCCTGGAGCATGAGCGCGGTCTCGGCGTCGGAGATCAATCCAAAATCCGGGTCAAGCCCGAGGTAGAGGGCGTTTTCCCGAAGGAGCCGCGAGCAGAAGGCGTGGATGGTGGTGATGTGGGCCGTGTCCACGCGCCGCTCAAGATCGCGCCACTGACTGAAGGCGACGGGGGCGTCCTTGGGCGCATTGCGCCGGAAGGCCTTGCGCAGGCGTTCTTTCATCTCGAGCGCGGCCTTTTCCGTAAACGTGATGGCCACGATCTCTTCGAGGCGCGCCTGTTCCGTCGCGATCAGGTGGACGATGCGGTCCACCAGCACGCGGGTCTTGCCGGAGCCGGCCCCGGCGTCCACGCAGATGTAGGGCGCGATGGATTCGATGGCCTGTTGTTGTTGCGGGGTGTAGTTCATCGTGATTGCGGTTCGCCGTGGTGTCAAAAACAAATCATAGGACGGATTCGACGGATTGGACATATCTGACCGATCACATCGGTCCTATCCGTCCTATCCGTCTGATTCATTGGAATCTTCCTCTTGCGGATTGCCGGTTTTCCGCGATATCCGCGCGTCTTCATGCCGACACGCCCGAGCGTGGCCGCAGCCGAAGCAACTGTTGCCCGCGCGCTCCGGCGGAAAGTAGGCGCTGCGGATTCCTTCCACCGCGCGGTCGATAGCCGCGTGCATGTTCGCCACGCGATTCGGCCAGTTGTAGCGTTTCTCACCGATGCCCAGGGCTTCGCGGCGATCCGTCTTGCCCACGGAAAGGAAGCGGGCCTCGGTACACTGGCTACCGGGTAGCAGGTGCGCCTCCACCGCTTCGGCATAGACCGAAAGCTGGATGTTGTCGCCCCGAGTAATATCGCCCGAGCCCGGCACGCCGCCGGATTTGTAGTCGATGAGGCGCGCCTCGCCACCATCGCGATCGATGCGGTCGATGCGGCCCGTAAAGCGCACGGGGCCACTCTCTCGCTGCATGATGAAGGGCCGTGGATTGGACGGCTCCAACTCATCCTCTTTCGCGGTGCGGCCAAAGCCCACTTCGAAGTGAAGGGGCTTCCAGCCCTGCTCCTTCTCCTGCGCATGTTCGATGCGGAGGTAGCGCTTCACGCGGCGCTGCATGTGAAGCTTTTCCGCCAGCACCGCACCACGCGGCGCGGCGCAGTCGTTCCAATACTTCTCTTTTGCAAACTCGGACTCCACCAGCGCTTCCATCACTTCGTCCGCCTTGGGCAAGCCGATATCTCGAATATGCAGCCCGAGGAAGGCCTGGTGGAAATCCTGCAACACGGTGTGCATGATCGCGCCGCGAATAAGGGGCCCCACCGCCGTATCCGGGGCGTCGCCTTCTTCCAGGTGCAGAATGCGGTTTACGTAGAAGTTGAAGGGACAGGAGAGCCAGGTCTCCAACTGATTCACGCTGAATTCGTGGTCCTCGCCGTAGTCAGTCGCGACGCGCTCCACCAACACGGGATCGCTGAGGACCCCATCGAAAGGCCCAAAGGGCGCATCGGAGTGGCGCTCCGACTCAACGCTCACTCCGGCGGCGCAGGGCGTGCAAAGGTCCGGGAAGGCCACGGCAAGATCCGGCGCATCGTAGAACATGCGGTTGACCAGATCGCGGGAAGAGGCGATCCAACCGGGCGCGGGCAGGAAGCTGTCCGCCTTCGGGTACGGCGCAACGATGCCCGCCGATTCAGGAAAGAGCTCGCGCACATCGGTGAGGAAAGGACTCTGGCTCGCCTCGCGGCCGGAATCTTGCGTGAGTTGCCACGACAGCGTGAGGGATTCGCCCGCGCACTCCAGCACATGGCCAAAGAGCATGCGCTGCCGCGCGTGGTGCGCCTGATTACTCTCGATAGGGATGCCCGCCTCCTGGAGTCGCTCGCGGTCGCGCTCGGGGTAGACGGCATTGCCCGAGGGCGTCGCCGGGGCCTGGCCCTCGTTCAGTCCGCCCACAAATACATGGGCGAAGCGCTGGTTACGCGCCTGGTTTGCATCCAGACAAACCACGCCGCCCATCGTGCCCGGCAGGGTGCAGGAGAGTTCCTCCATGCCCTGGGTGAAGCGCGCGAGGAAGTCATCGCGGCCCATCGCCACCACATCGCTGCCGGGAGCGTCCGCCAGCATCTCCAGCAGGCTGCGGATGCCTTCGCGGGCGGGTTCCTCTTCCACGGCGAGCAGGGGATTGTCGTCAGTCAGCGTCAGATCGGCCAGCAGGGTATCGAGCTGCGTGGCGTAATCATGCTGAGTCGACTTCGCGGGTAGTTGTTGCTGCAAGGCCTGTAGTTGCTCGATGGCATTGAGAAGTGCGTCGAGATCGGCAAGCGCATCGGGGCGCCGCGCGAGCAGCGTGCGGGCATCATCCCGTTCGTCCCGCTCCAGTTGGCGCTTCAGGCGATCCAGGCGATAGGCCCAGTTCTTGTAGCCATCCAGAATCTGCGCGCGGCGCGCATAGTACGCGGCGGCTTCGGGAACACGACCAAGCGCAGTGCGGAGATGCGGAGCATGGAGCAAATCAACGATGGCCTCCCGCTCCCAATCCGTCGCGGCAAAGAGATTAATCAAGGTTCGGCCCAGCACTGTCTCGGCCAGGGTGCGCTGCTCCGATAGCTGGCAGGGAATGCCGAAGGACTCGAAGATGGTGCGCAACGCGCCGCTGGTGCGTCCCATATTCCAATAGATCACGGCAATATCCGCCGGGCGTATGCCCTCCTCCACGAGCAGCTTCTTCACCCGTCGCGCGATGCACTCCAACTCATGCGTCGAATCGCTGCAAGGCATGAGGCTGAGATTGGCGTCAATCCCCTCGGGGAGGGTCGGCTCTTCGCGCCAGAAGATATTGCGCGCGGCATACTCCGCATGACTGCCCACTTCCGGGGCCTCGCACTCTATGACTTGGCAATCGAAGTGCTCCCGGAGCTGTTGCAGGGTCGCGCACGGCAGGGCGTAGCGATCCTGGCGGTCGGGCGATTGGTCCAGGTTCAGCCCGATGACCACTTCATCCACATGGCTGACCAGCGAGCGGAGCAGGCGAAACTCCGAGGGCGTGAAATCGTCGAAGCCATCCCACAACAGCGTGTTGACGCCTTCCAGGATCTTCGGGCGACCTTGCGTCGCGAAATAATCCGCATGCCAGTAGAGACCCGGCACGTCGTAGAGCCCCTGATCGAGGAGCATCTCCTGGTAGAGAGCATAGACCGCCGCGACGCCCTCATCGAAGAGGGACGGATGCTCGGTAGTCTTAACACGCGCCGCGAAGGCCTCCGGCTCGATGGCGGCCTGTTTCAGGTCATTGATCACCATCACCAGATGGCGGATGAGCCCCGGTGTCCGTGCGATGCGCACCAGCGGTGTCTCGGGCAGCTCCACGGCCACTTCGGCCAGGCAATGCTCCATGATCAGACGCTGCTGGAAGGACGAGTCCATGCGGGTGACGGCAACGCCCTCGCGGCCCAGGAGTTGCTCGGCAAAATCTGTGAGGGAAACTACGGGCGCGCCCCAGGTGCCGGGACAACCTTCCGTCACGAGGAGGGCATCGCGGCGAATCCGCGCCTGGCCGCGCGAGGGCACCAGTAGCCGGGCCGTGCCGATGGAATCGCCAAGAAGGGCGTCGATGCGCGGTGAGCGGGCACTGCCACTGGGGCCGCAAAGGATTTTGATTCGCTTGTTGGCCACCGTGGACTCTCCCTGCCGTGTTGGTCGCGCTATGGTAGCGGGATGGTGGCGGGGAGTCAATGGGCCGAGTGAATTCGCCGTGGCGAATGGACTGAGTGGACGAAGTGGACTTGTTGGACTAACGTGGACCCGGTGAATTGGTACGTGTCCACTCAGTCCACTTTGTCTACTTTGTCCACCTGCTCCTCCGCCGCCATCACCTGATCCTCCGTGAGGATCTCATACCGATAGCCCTGCTCAGTCAAAAACAACTGCCGCTTCACCGAGTAGTCCTGATCGCAGGTGTCGCGCGAGACCAGCGAGTAAAACCGTGCCACCACGTTTTCCTCGCTCTTCGGGCGTAATATCCGCCCGAGGCGCTGGGCCTCTTCCTGGCGGCTGCCGAAAGTGCCGGAGACCTGGATGGCGATGTTGGCGTCGGGCAGGTCGATGGCGAAGTTGGCCACTTTGGACACGATGAGCAGCTTGATCTCGCCGGTGCGGAAGGCGGCGTAGAGCTTTTCGCGCTCACCGTTGGGGGTGCGCCCGGTGATGATGGGCGCGCCGAATTTCTTGGAGAGTTCCTGGAGCTGATCGAGGAATTGCCCGATGATGAGAACATTGTCACCCTTGTGGCGGTTGATGAGGAATTCGCACATCCGGGCCTTGGAGGGATTGCACGACGCGATGCGGAATTTCAAGCGCTTGGGCGACACGGCGTAGTTGTAGCGCTCGCTCTCGGGCAGGCGGATTCGGATCTCGGAGCAGATGGCCGTGGCGATCCAGCCCTGCTTTTCCAATACTTTCCACGGCACGTCGTATTTTTTCGGGCCGATGAGGCTGAAGACGTCGTCCTCCCGGCCATCCTCGCGCACGAGCGTGGCGGTGAGGCCGAGACGTCGGCGCGCCTGGAGCGAGGCCGTGGCGCGAAACACGGGCGCGGGCAGCAGGTGGACTTCGTCGTAGATCACCAGGCCCCACTGGCCTTCGTCGAAAAGGCCGAAGTGGAGAAAAGGACCGTCCTTGGTCTTGCGGTAGGTCAGCACCTGATAGGTCGCCAGGGTCACGGGGCGGATGGTCTTGGTCTCGCCGCTGTACTCCCCAATCTGATCTTCGGTCAAATCGGTCTTGTCCAGGATCTCGTTTTTCCACTGGCGCAGGGCGACGGTGTTGGTCGTGAGGATCAGGGTGTGGGTCTTTACGACGGCGAGCGCACCGATGGCCACGACAGTCTTGCCCGCGCCGCAGGGCAGCACGACGACGCCACTGCCCCCTCGGTTCGTGCCATTGGCGTGGAAGGCGTCGATGGATTCTTGCTGGTATTTCCTCAGTCCAAAGGGCTTGCCCGAGAGGCAGCCTTCCCGGAGTTCCACCGCAAGGGGTGCGCCCTCGGTATAGCCCGCGAGATCCTCCACAGGGAAACCAAGCTTGATGAGGGCACACTTCACGTTACCCCGATCCGCGGGCTTCACCAGGATGCGTTTCATATCCGGTGTACCGGTGACAAAGGGCTGAATGGACTTCTGGTTCAGGATTTCCATGATGAGCATGGAATCGTCGGATTCGATGACGAGCTGGCCGTCTTCGGGCTGCTTGTAGAGCTTGAGGCGGCCATAGCGCCCGATCTGCTCTTCCACCTCCGCCGTGATGTTCTGGGGGATCTCGTACTTGCTGTAGGCCAGTAGCCCGTCGAGCACTTCTTTCACGGTCATGCCCGCGGCGGCGGCATTCCAGAGGGAAAGGGGCGTTATCCGGTAGGTGTGGATATGCTCGGGCGACTTCACCAGCTCCGCAAAACCCGCAAGGCAATCCCGCGCCTCGGCGTAGGCGGGCCCATCGGTTTCGAGCAGGATCGAGCGATCAGATTGGACGATAACGGGTTTGTCGGTTGCCATAGCGCGGAAGTCTAGCACAATCCGGGGAAAGTTGCACGCGGCTTTTGGGCTGCAGGCATCAGGCTGCAGGCTGCAGGCTGCAGGCTGCAGGCTGCAGCCTTTAGGCTTTAGGCTTTAGGCTTTAGGCTTTAGGCTTTAGGCTTTAGGCTTTAGGCTTTAGGCTTTAGGCTTTAGGCTTTAGGCTTTAGGCTTTAGGCTTTAGGCTTTAGGCTTTAGGCTTCAGGCTTCAGGGCAAAATCCAAAGAATGGGTCTCATAGGTCGTATGGGTCCTATGGGTCGATATGAGCACGGAACCCATAAGACCCATAAGACCCATTATGACTTCCATTGACGACTCGCCGACCTAACACGTAGAATAAAACTCCGGGTCCAGCGGTATAAGCGTCGTGACCCGGTCAACGGGTCCGTCGTAGATCGTCGCCGCTAACGGGCTTCGTCCCAGTTCCGGGACGCTCTTGCAGGGCTGTATTGAAGAGAGGACGTTTCCCCATGCTACGGGTTTTAGGCTTCGTGTCCCTTATGATCCTGGCCCTGACTGGCACCCGTGCCCAGGAGCCTGCGGTGGAGCCTACGCCCGCCACCGCGCCTGCAGAAGCCGCCCCTGCCGACGAGTCAGCCCCCACCGTACCCGAATGGGCCGCCGAATCCAAGGCCACCCCCGTCCACGAAGTCACCGGCGAGCCCTTTGTGGTCATCTGCCGCATTGAAGAAGAAATCGACGAGGGCGTGGCCGTGATCGTGGAGCGGGCTGTTCGCTCGGCGGAAAATGCCTCCGCGTTGCTTTTCGTCATCAACACCCCCGGCGGCCGGGTGGATTCGGCCATCGAAATCACCTCCAGCATCATGTCCGTGAAGTGCCCCACCATCGCCTTTGTCGAGGGTATGGGCGCCATCTCGGCGGGCGCGCTTATCAGCTATTCCTGCGACTTCATCTACATGGCCGAAGGCTCCAACATCGGCGCCTCCACCCCCATCATGCCCGGTGTAGAGACCACGGCGGAAATGGATGAAAAGTCCAATTCCTTCGTGCGCGGCAAATACCGCGCCCTGGGCGAGGCCAACGGCCACGACCCTGTCCTGGGCGAGGCCATGGTGGACCGTAACATGGAGGTGCGGGCCTATCGCAATCCCGACGGAACCTACCGCATCTTTGAAGTGGACGCGGGCAAGTCGGAGATCGCCCGCGAGCAGAATAAAGACGCACTCGACGTAATCCTCGATTCCATTACTGAGGGCAATGGCGAAGGCACCGAGGACATCAAAAAGGTCCTCCGCGACGTGCTGGACGTTCCCGTGCCCGAGGGAACGCCGGATTCGGCGCCCGCGCCCGGTTCTCCCGGCGAGGACTACCGCGACCTGCTCAACGCGAACACGGAGCTGGTGAGCGCTCGTGGCGAACTGCTCACCATGACCTCTAACGAAGCGGTGCACTTCGGCCTGGCAAAAAGCATCACCACCGACATCGACGACACGCTTCGCGAGCACCTGCTGGGCAGCGTGGATCGCCTCGAAATCATCCCCACGTGGGAAGAGGCCCTGTTCGCCTTTCTCACGAGCCCCACGATTGCCGGTCTGCTGCTGATGGCCGGCCTGGGCAGTATCTACGTGGAAGTGCGGACGCCCGGCTTCGGCGGCGCGGGCGTGCTCGGCGCGGCGTGCCTGGCGCTGTTCTTCGGCTCCCACATGGTGATCGGCATGGCGGACTGGCTCGATCTCGCGCTCATCGTGGCCGGGTTCCTGCTGATACTGGCCGAGATCTTCCTGCTGCCGGGCTTTGGCATCGCGGGCGTGGCCGGCTTTGCCTGCCTCCTCGGCGGTTGCTATCTGGCCCTGGTGAAATCGCCGATGCCCGAGTTCGCCTGGGAGTTCGCCGCAACGCAGCAGGCGCTCTACACGCTGTGCGTGGGCATGTTCAGCTTTATTGGCTTCGTGGTGGCTTCGGGCTTCATACTGCCCTACACGCCCCTGGGCAATGCCATGATCCTGAGCACGGCTCTCGACAACGAAGGGGGCTACACCGCCCAGACCGAAGAAGCAACCCGCGCGACCACCGGCCTGCGCGGCGTGGCGGCCACCAAGCTGCGCCCGGCGGGCAAGGGGCGCTTCGGCGACCAGAAGCTGGACGTGGTCACCCGGGGCGAATTCCTGGAAGAAGGCGTCCCCATTATCGTTATCTCCTCCGACGGCAACCGCATCGTGGTTTCCCAATCGGATGAGCCCCTGAACGGCTGGCGGACCGACTGACGGCCGCGCCCGCAAGGAAAGCTGGGTTATAACATGCACGACTCACTGCTACATATGCTGCGCGCGCTGCTGAAAGAGATGGACTATGTGCAATCCCAGGGCGCGGGATACTACAGTTGCTCGCCCTTTGCGAAGCGCTTCAACAAGCTTGCCGCCGAGGCGGCGCGTAGCCTGGGCGAGGACAATTCGCTGATGCACAGCTTCGAGCCGCTGGAAGAAACAGACCCGAAGGACACGGCGGAAAAGAGCAAGCGCCTGCTGGGCATCCGCATCGAAATTGGCCAATTGATCGCGCTGCTGGAATCGACCACGCCGCAACCACGGGAGTCTGCAAACTGATGTTCTGGCCACTGTTCTTGTTCGTACTGGGTATCTCCCTCATTGTGCTGGAGTTCGTGTTGCCCGGTGTCGTGTGCGGCATCGGGGGCGCCGTGCTCCTGTGCATCTCGGCGGTCATGGGCATCGCGGCCTACCCGGACTACACCTTTATGATCATCATGGGCGAGTTCATGGGCCTGGGGTTGGGTGTTGGGCTCGGATTGATTGTATTGTCCAAAACCAGCAGTGCCACCGGCCTCGCCCTGGGCACCAGCCTCTCCGAAGAATCGGGTTACGTCAACCTGCCCTCCAACACGGCCCTCGTGGGGCGCATCGGCGTGGTCATGACCTCGCTGCGGCCCTCGGGCACCATCATCGTGGATGGGGAGCGCCACGATGCCGTTTCCGATGGTGATTTCATCAACGAGGGTGAAAACGTCCGCGTGATGGAGGTGCATGGTAATCGCGTGGTTGTCGAACGGGGCCATGAAATGGCCCCCGAATTGAATGCATAACAAGTCCGGATGTGGGCCTGGGCCCCCATCCTTTTGCGCACGCCGCGGGGCGCTCCTGGTGCCCGGTCTTTTGGCGTGTGGATTGAAAAAGGGAAATAGCGTGTCGCCGCGCCGGGAAAACGTGCGTTTTCGAGTGTAAGGCGGCGCAAAGGGAAAGGAAGAGTACTGTGGGTGATTATATCTGGATTCTGTTTATTGTTGGAGGCATTGTGTGCCTCATCCTGGCTGGCGTCTTGTTCAGCTTTCTGTCGCTCTGGATCCAGGCGCTCGCATCGGGCGCCAAGGTCAGCATGCCGAGCCTGATCTTCATGAAGCTTCGGAAGATCCGGCCCCAGATCATCGTTTACAGCCGCATCAACGCGGTGAAGGCCGGCATCAACCTCGGGGTGAACGAGCTCGAAGCCCACTACCTCGCCGGCGGCAACGTCCAGCGCGTGGTGGCGGCGCTCATCGCGGCGAACAAGGCCAACATCCCCCTGTCCTTTCAGCAGGCGACAGCCATCGACCTCGCGGGCCGCGACGTGCTCGACGCGGTGAAGACCTCCGTAAATCCGAAGGTCATCGACTGCCCGGATCCGACCCGGGGCACGGATACCGTGGCCGCCGTGGCCATGGACGGTATCCAGCTCAAGGCCAAGGCCCGCGTGACGGTGCGCACGAACATCAACCGCCTGGTGGGTGGCGCGACGGAAGCCACGATCATCGCCCGCGTGGGTGAAGGTATTGTGACGACCATCGGCTCTTCCGAGACCCACAAGAAGGTACTCGAAAACCCCGACATGATCTCCAAGACGGTACTTGCGCGCGGCCTGGATGCGGGCACGGCCTTTGAAATCCTCTCCATCGATATCGCCGATATCGACGTGGGCGAGAACATCGGCGCCCACCTGCAGATCAAGCAGGCCGAAGCCGACAAGCAGATCGCCCAGGCCCGCGCCGAAGAGCGCCGCGCCATGGCAAAGGCCCGCGAAGCGGAAATGCAGGCCCAGGTAATCGAGATGCAGGCCAAGGTGGTCGAGGCCGAGGCCGAAGTGCCCCGCGCCATGGCCGAAGCCTTCCGCAACGGCAACCTCGGCATCATGGATTACTACAAGATGAAAAATGTGATGGCCGACACGGACATGCGCGCCTCCATCGCCAAGACGGACGATGACACGAAGAAATAGTTGAGTGGCACGCCCCCCTGCCGCATTTCCTCTTGGTTCGACAGGAGGCCCTTTCCGGCCTGCAGGGACGTCAGGGACAACAGGGACATCAGGGAATTTAAGCCCTGCCGTCGCTGGCGTCTCTGCCGTCCCTGAAACCGGTGCAAGGTTCTCGGGCCTTGCACAAAGCTCACCAACCTAAGGGATGATATTCGCAGTGGAAGAGCAAATCATCGGTACAATCATATTTATTGTCATCGCCGCCATCAGCGGCCTGGCCAAGCTCCAAGAGCACCGTAAAGAAGAACAGGCGCGCAAGGAGCGTGGAAACCGCAAGGGCGTGGACGAGCTCCCCGAGGCCACCCGCCGCATGCTCTACGGCGACGGCGGCCCACCCGTGGCCAAGCGACGTGGCGAGGGCACGCCCCCGCCGGTCGCCGTTCCCCGCGCGGAAGCACCCCGCCCTGCACCACAACGGCGCCCTGTACCCCAGCGCCAGCAAACGGCCCCGGCGGGCCCGCCATGGCAGCAGCCCCCCCAGCAGACCGCACCCCAACGACCGGCACCCCAGCGGCAGTTTGCACCAGAAGCACCGCGCCCCATCGCCCAGCCCCTGCCGCAGCGCAAAGACTGGCGAGAAACCCCCGTGATGCCGCAAGCCCAGGCCCCCCTGCCCGACTACCGCGAGAATTCCGTGGTCGCCAGCGAGCATGCACAGGAACGTGCGCGCTCTGCGGCGGACATCATCCGCCAGGAAGAGCGCTATCGGAGCACCGACGCGCCCAAGCAGGCGGCACCAAAGCAACCCGCGCGCATGAGTCAGGCACAATTGTTTCGCAGCCTGGCCCGCAACAAGAATGCGCTACGGGCCAGCATGATCACCATGGAAGTTATGGGACCGCCCAAAGGACTACGCTAGCCGCAGAACCACCTGCGGTTTACATCTTCTCCGCGAGTCAGGCCCGGTCGGGTCTGGTTCGCGGATTTTCTTTTGAATCGCGGCCGATTCGCCTCGCTCCGGCTGGCGCGAAGTGACTCAAATACCTTCTCTTCAGACCGGTTCCACGCGTGTACCCCCGGCCTTCGCCCGTCATTCCGACGCAATTATATACGTAGATACATTTTTACTTAAGGACAATTTTGAGCAATTGGCAACTATTTCACCTTATTCTTGAACAGGGTATTGCGTTTTTGGAGAATTCGATCTATCCTTTAGTTCGACTTGACTCGGTGTTCATCGTTGGCAGCAGCCGCAGGTCGTTGAGGAATGACCTTATCGGAGAGGAGGTGTCCAGGCCTGTCATCGCAGTTGTTCTGACTAAGGCAGATATGTCCCATCTCATCACCCGAATTCATACTTACCGATAATTAAGGATCGTAACACCATGAAAAGAAAAGGCTTTACCCTGATCGAGCTGCTGGTGGTCATCGCCATCATCGGTATTCTCGCCGCCATACTGCTTCCAGCACTAGCACGCGCTCGAGAAGCCGCGCGGCGCGCCAGTTGCCAGAACAACCTCAAGCAGATGGGATTGTCCTTCAAGATGTTCGCAAACGAGTCCAAAGGGGAGACCTTTCCGCCTGCGGCCTATTTGAAAGAACTCAACACCACAGACGGGCTTTCGGATTGTCAGGGCTTTCGTCTGGCGCTGATTCCCAGCGGTCGCGACATTTACCCCGAGTACACCACCGAACTCGCCACGTTTGTGTGCCCTTCCGACGAAGATGGCCAGAATCGCTATGACGGCGGTCGCTGGCGTGCGGATGGAAATCCCGCGCTACCGGTCAACGCTTGCCGCCTGGACGATCTCTCGTATGTCTATAGCGCCTGGCCCTTTTCGGCCAAGGACTACATGCTCAGCGAGGCCGACGACAACAAAGACTATCAACCCGGCGTGAACGCGTCGGTGACCTTCATCACGCAGTATCTGACAATTGACGGCACGATTGATGCCCTGAATTCCGGTGGTTGGAGCGCGGCCAAGGAAGCACAGGCCAAGGCGCTGGTCGACGGCCCCTTTACCTTCACGCACGAAGTTCGCGGCGCAGTCACGTTGCAGCGCCTCCGCGAGGGCATCGAACGCTTCTTCATCACAGATATCAACAATGCAGGCGCTTCCGCAAAGGCCCAGAGCGATATCGCGGTCATCTATGACGAAGTATCCACCGTTTCCAAGAACTTCAGCCATGTCCCCGGCGGCGGCAGCGTGCTCTACATGGACGGCCACGTGGAATTCCTGAAATATCCCGCCGAGTATCCCATCAGCCGCTCCTGGGCGTCGCTGTTGGGTCAATAAACGATTGATTCAATAGGCATGGGCTGCGGAACTTCGGTTCCGCAGCCCTTTTGGTATTAGTCCGACGAATGCGCAAGTGTGTCTTGGGGAGAGCAAGGGTGCTTGAGGCCAGTACCTCTAACCACGAGCCAGCCTATAGCAGCCTATGGCCGCAACCAATGAGTTTCCCCACAGTTCCAAACCGCTCGGAACAAATGAGACAGAAATACTCCTTCTTTTTTTTGTGTGGCAAGCTTGGACCTTGCATCCTCCTCGCCTCGCCTAACCATTGCAACCGCAAGCTCTCGTATCTCTTTCTCTTATCTGTGAAAATCTGTGAGGAGATATTGCTTTGTCTCCGTGAAGGCACAGGAACTCCAAATCCCCCTCCTTTCCAAACATTATAAGTCAATACCTTTCAAAACCTTACAAACCACCAAACCCCGTAGAAAATCGACCGCCTTCCCAATTTCCTTCGCGCACTGTCGCGAAGGCGCAAAGAAAATTGGTACAGGAAGTATATACATGCCGCCAGGCCTCTGCGCGGGAGTCCGATAGGCGCGTAACGATTCATTTTCTCGTTCTGCTTCGTGCTCTTCGTGGCCTTCGTGGTGAAACATTTGGTTGCGGTCGAAGGCTGCACCAGGGCCTTCGTGGTGGTATTTCCCTTCCCAAGCAGGGTCCTGCCGGATAGCGCAAGTCATACCCCGGATACGCGGGCGGATTGCGCTGCAAGTCTAAGGAGTGGTAGACTTTGGAGAAGTTCCGCTGCGTCCAGATTCCCTTTTTTCCCTCCCGTCAACAAGGAGTTCCCCGTGTCCCAGGAGAAGTCGGAGGCCCATGTACTTCGCGCGGTCGACTTCAGCGAAACCAGCCGAATTGTCACCTTTCTGACCCCGGAGCGCGGCCAATTGGCCTGTATAGCCAAGGGAGTCCGACGCAAGAACAGTCCCCTCGCGTCGGTGCTGGGCACGATGAACCGGGTGGAACTGGTGTATTACTGGAAAGAGGGGCGATCGGTGCAGACCCTGGGGGAGGCCAGCCTGCTGGAACCCTTTTCGCGGATCAAGTCGGATCTGGAGCGGGGCGCCTACGCGGCCTTTCCCCTGGAAATTGCCCTGAAGGTCGCCCATGAGAATGAACCCTGCCGCTCCTTCTACGAGGCCCTTTCCCGGGGCCTCTACAGCCTGAACGCCTGGGACGGCAACGCCCGCGACCACTGCTGCTGGCAGGCGGCCCGGCTGCTGGCCGCGGCGGGATTTACGCCGGAACTCTTCGAATGTGTGCAATGCGGGCGTGAAATAGGCGATAATTCCGGCTTCGACTACCGCGCGGGTGCCGTCTGTGGTACGTGTACGCCGGATCGCCGGATCGACCGGGACATCCTGAACGATCTGCGGTCGGTATTTGCGATGGAGTCGTCCTGCCCGCCCCTGGCATCGGCGGCGATTACCTTCCGGATTGTTCGCGCCTACGCGATACGCCAGACGGAAACCGATTACCGAAGCCTCCGCGTGCTGGATGACATGTTCGTCTAGCGTTCGGGCGAGCCATGGCAGCGTATACGAAAGGCAGCCGCCCGTCGGGGCGTTCGATGATTAAACTGGAGCCCTTGTCCGAGAAGAATTTTGTGGCGGCGACAAAGCTGGAGGTGGCCTACGATCAGGCGGGCTTCGTGGCCCCAAACGTGTTCACCATTGCGGAGTCGAAGGTATTTAATTATCTCATGCCCCGGGTGCTTTACCGCGGGAGGAAGGCCATCGGCTTTGCCCTCTACGGCCAGGACCCGGAAACGGGGCGTTATTATATTGTCCGGCTGATGATCGGTGCGTCCTTCCAGGGCCAGGGATTCGGCCGGGAGGCCGTGCGCCTGCTGGTGTCGGAGATCGCGGCGAGGAACCGGGGCGTGTGCCCCGTACACCTCAGCGTGGTGCCCGGCAACACGCGCGCGATCAAGCTCTACGAGGGCATGGGCTTTGAGGCGACCGGCGAAGTGGATGGGGGCGAAGTGGTTTACCGACTTGATGAAACGAAGGCCGCGCAACTGAGCGGCCGCGATGTTTGACCGCGCCGGGCATTGGCCCGCGCTTGCTAGTTTTAACTGAAGGCCCCATTGATGGCTCAATCGCACATTCGCAATTTTTGCATTATCGCCCACATCGACCACGGCAAGTCGACTTTGGCCGACCGCCTGCTCCAGTTCACCCACACCATCGAGGACCGCAAGCTCAAAGAGCAGACGCTGGACACGATGGACATCGAGCGCGAGCGCGGTATCACGATAAAGTCGGTGGCGGTGCGCATGGAGTATAAAGCCAAAGACGGCGAGACCTACATGCTCCACCTCATCGACACGCCCGGCCACGTGGACTTCGCCTATGAGGTTTCGCGAAGCCTGGCCGCCTGCGAAGGTGCCCTGCTGCTCGTGGATGCGGCCCAGGGCGTGGAGGCCCAGACCCTGGCCAACGCCTATAAGGCCGTGGACCAGAACCTGGAGATCATCCCGGTCATCAACAAGATCGACCTGCCCAGCGCCGACATCGAAAGCGCCCGACGCCAGATCGAAGACCTCATCGGCCTCGACTCCGACGACGCCGTGCTGGCGAGCGCAAAATCGGGCATCGGTACGCAGGACGTGCTGGAGGCGGTGGTGACCAAGATGCCGCCGCCCAAGGGCAACCCCGACGCGCCCCTGCGCGCCCTGATTTTTGACGCCTCCTACGACAGCTATCGCGGCGTAATCGTGTACATGCGCGTGGTGGATGGCAGCATTCGCAAGGGCCAGAAGATCCTCATGATGTCCGGCGGCGGCAAGTACGATGTGGCCGAGGTGGGTTGCTTTACCCCCGGCATCAGCGCGCTGCCCACGCTGGAGGCGGGCGAGGTGGGCTACATGATCTGCAACATCAAGACGCTGCAGGACACCAAGGTGGGCGATACGGTCACCGACGCCAACAAACCCGCGACGGAAGCGTTGCCTGGCTATGAAGAAGTGAAGCCGGTGGTGTTCTGCGGGATGTATCCCGCCACCGCAACGGACTTCGGCGAGCTGCGGGACGCACTGGAAAAGCTGAGTCTGAACGATGCGTCCTTCGACTACGTGGCCGATAGCTCCGACGCCCTGGGCCTGGGCTTCCGCCTGGGCTTCCTGGGCCTGCTCCACATGGAGATCATCCAGGAGCGTCTCGAGCGCGAATTCGACCTCACGCTCGTGTGTACCATGCCCAACGTGGCCTATCGGATTACCCGGATGGACGGGACCGTGACCATCCTCGAGAAGGCGTCGCAGATGCCGCCCGCGGGTGAGATTCAGTTGTGCGAGGAGCCCTACATCGAAGCGGACATCATGTGTCCCACGGAATACCTGAGCACGGTCATTGATCTCTGCAAGAAGAAGCGGGGCATCCACGTGCGCGTGGACTACATCGACGGGAACCGCTGCATGGCGGTCTACCAGATGCCCCTTTCGGAAATCGTAGTGGACTTCTACGACAAGCTCAAGTCTTACACGCGCGGCTATGGCTCGCTGGACTACCGGATCATCGGCTACCGCACGGGCAACCTGGTAAAACTCGATATCCTGCTCAACGCCGAATCCGTCGATGCCTTGTCGGTCATCATCCACCGTGACAATGCCGTGACCATGGGCAAGGCCCTGGCGTCCAAGTTGCGCACACTGATCCCGCGCCAGCAGTACGAAGTCGCCATCCAGGCGGCCATAGGCGGCAAGATTATCGTGCGCGAGACGGTGAAGGCCATGCGGAAGAATGTAACCGCGAAATGCTACGGCGGCGATATTACGCGTAAACGGAAACTCCTCGAAAAACAGAAAGCGGGCAAGAAGCGCATGAAACAAGTCGGGACCGTGGAAGTGCCCCAGGAAGCGTTTATGGCGCTGCTGCGGGTCAGCGAAGATACGGACTACTGATCATGGCCGCTAAAACTGAAGTACCCTCGGTTGCTCCCACCGAAGAAAGCCCCCGCTCCGGCTGGTGGCGCCAGATTCGCGAAATCGCCGTCCTCCTGCTGGTCATCTTCACGGTGAAAGCCTGTATCGTCGATCAGTACAGCATCCCCTCCGGCTCCATGGAGCCGACGCTCCACGGCAACGAGAACATGTTCAAGGGCGACCGCGTCCTCACGAACAAGATGCTTTTCGGGCCGCGCATCCCTTTCACCACCATCCGCCTCATGGACTGGTGGGAACCCCAGCGCTGGGACATCGTGGTATTCAAACCGCCGAAAGGTGGCAGCGAGCATCCGCGCCTCATCAAACGCATCGTGGGACTCCCCGGCGAGCGGGTGCAGTTGAAGGATGGCAAACTCCTCATCAACGGCGAAGTAGTTCCTTTTGGTAAGACGATGCCGGAAGATTTTCAGGGCTACTGGGGCTATGCCGAGATTGAGCGGGCGGCCAAGTCCGCACCCCAGCCTGAGGCACGCGCCGCCTTCGCCCAGATGCTGGACAAGTATCCGCCGAAGTACGGCTGCCTGCCGGACGACCAATACCAGATCGTGCCCGAGGGCCACTACTTCATGTTGGGCGACAACAGCCTGAACAGCGTGGACGGCCGCATGTATGGCTGGGTGCCCCGGGAGAATCTCTATGGCCGCGCGTCAGCCGTGTTCTGGCCCATCGGCCATGCCCGGGACTTCACGGGTTTCTCCCACACGTGGTGGGGCAAGCTACTGCTCTTCGGTATTCCGACGCTGATCGTGGGCTTTGAAGTGCAGCAATGGGGCAAAGAGCGGGCGCAGAAGAAGGCGCGGACGGCGAAATAATTCATTACGCGCTCGTTACTACGGTCCTCCGTAGTAACGCGATACCCGTGCGCTCCCGCGCACGAAGCGTTGCGGAGTGATCTTGACGTGCGAGTCGACAACTCTCCGGATGGAAAAAGTGCGCTTCGCTCGCCCTTGTGCCGCTGGAGCGGCACGGTATGCATTACCACGGAGGACCGTGGTAACGAGATCAGTCAATTTACGGAGCCAGCATGGGCAGTCCACAGGAAACGCCAGATTCCCCCCAGGGCCAGGGTCACCTGCGCCTCTACACCCTCGGCGGCGCAACGCTGGCCATCCTCGGCGGCACCCTGTTGCTGGCCCATCGCTTTACCGGCGTCGATCTCCCCGACTGGGCCTATTATTGCGCCGTGGGCGCGCTGGTACTCGGCATCGTGGAATGGGCCCTGGGCCGGATGTCGCCCGATGCCGCCTGGGAATGGAACAAGAGTCTGATCTTCGCGCTGGGCCTCGCCACACTCATCCGCTGGCCCATTGCGGAGCCCTACCGGATCCCCTCGGGCTCCATGGAGACCACGCTCCACGGCGACCCCGCCTTCGGCAAGGGCGACCGGGTGTTCGTGAATAAATTCGTCTACGGCGTGCGCTATCCCTTCATGAACAAGCGCATCTGGCAGGGCGCGGCGCCCCAGCGCTGGGACATCGTGGTCTTCAAGTCGGTCGAACCCGACGCGGAGCACCCGACGCTCGTGAAGCGCATTGTGGGCATGCCCGGTGAACGCATCCAGATTCGCGGCGGACACGTCTATGTGAACAATGAGGAGCTGGCCATCCCGGAGTTCATGCCGGAGGGACAGTTCTACACCGCGGGCTTCGGCATGAGCTACGGCGTGCGGCCGGAGCCGGAATTCTCCGTCGTTCCCGAGGGGCACTATCTCGTGTTGGGCGACAACAGCGCGAACAGCCGCGACGGCCGCTACTTCGGCTGGCTGCCCAACGAGAATATCGTGGGCCGGGTGGCGTCCATCTGGTGGCCCCCGCCCCGGTGGCGCGACTTCACGGGGTTCTCTCAAACCTACTGGTGGAACGGGTTGCTCTTCATGCTCACACTGCTTTGCGTCATACGACTCTTCTTCGGGTGCTCCTGGCCGGTAATGAACGAAACCGGGGACGGCGTGGACCATCTCTTCATCAGTTTCATCGCCTTTGGCCTCCGCGTGCCCATGACAACCCTGCGCATCGCGCGATGGGGACAGGCCTCGCGCGGCGACTGGGTGCTCTATCGGCCCGTGGGTGAAACGGCCCGGGACTATGACCAGCTTCTCGGGCGCGTCGTGGGCCTGCCCGGCGACGAAGTCCACATTGACGACGGCAAATTGATGGTGGGCGGTGTTGCGGTGAAGGCCGCCTGGCTGGATCGGCCCATTGCATCGCTGAAGGACCTGGAGCCGACGAGCAATGGCAAGGTCCATGTCGCCGAAGGCCAGCTCTTCATCCTGACCGACAGCCCCGAGGACCAATCCGCCCTCGACAGCCGCGTGATGGGCACCGTTCCCGCCACGAACCTCATCGGGCGCGCCACGGGCGTCTGGTGGCCGCTGAAGCGCGTGAGGCCGGTGAAGTAGCACGCCTGCCTGGGCAGCAGCGCCCGCCCCGGGTGCCACCTCAATCCCACCTGAGCGGGTTTGGGTGCGTTGGGAAAGTGAGCGCTGCAGGTTCAAATCAATGCAGGCGCAAGCTCGTCTCACAAACGGACGGAACATGAACGTGATCCAGGGCAAGTGTGAGTTGTGATCTAGCCTCAAAGAACGCAAATGGAACGATAATAGGTACGCCTTTGCGCTCTCTGGGTTCTTTGTGGTTAATTCCATCCTTTGTTTCTTCGAGAACAAGCTGCGGCGCTCTGCGAGGAAACTGACTTACGAAGCAAACATTCCCAGGAGAACGTTCCGTGAAATTCCGTGCCCTTCCGTGGTCAATGCTCTTTTTTTGACCGCTGAAGGGCACGGAACTTCACGGAAATAGACATATTCAAATCAGTCTGACCAGCGGCTTGCACACTGCAAGTGCATCCGATTTTTCAAGGCAGGAATAGAATTTGCGCTAATTTGCGTAAATTTGCGGTTCAACACTTTTGGGTTTCGGACAACGGCTGTTCCAAGTCTATTCATGTGGTCTGTTCACTCTTGTTGCATTGAAGCGTTCTTCGCCCCGCGATACAATCGTGGAAGTTCCATTTCCACCCGCGTTGGAGAAGCACCCGCCATGTACCATTCCATACTCCTTCTCTCCGTCCTCACCTGCGGCGCCGTAGCCGCCGCGCCACTGCCGGACACCCCCATCCACACCAACAGCCAGGATATGACCTTCGTCCGAATCGAGCCCGGCACCTTCACCATGGGCGCGGACACCACGCCCCTGCCGGAGTACCTTACCGAGGGGCAGTCCAACATGCTCAATGGCGACTTCGATGAGTTTCCGAGCCATGACGTGACCATCGGCCAACCCTTCTACCTGGGCACGACGGAAGTCACCAACGCCCAGTACGAGAAGTTCGATCCGGATCACGTGGGGCTGCGCGGAAAGCTGGGCTTCTCTACGGAAGACAACGAAGCCGTCATCTTCGTGTCGTGGGAAGAGGCCCAGGCCTATTGCGCCTGGCTCAGCGAAAAAGAGGGCCTGCCCTACCGCCTGCCGACGGAAGCCGAATGGGAGTTCGCGTGTCGCGCGGGAACCGAGACCCACTTCAACACCGGCGCGGCGCTGCCAACCTTGTACTACAAGAATCAGGTCCGGACCTGGTATCCCGATCCCTTCCGGGTCGAAAACTATCCCCAGGATTATGAGGCCGATCTGGTTTCCCTCGCCGTCGGAAAGACCCCGGCGAACGCCTGGGGCCTT
Source organism: Candidatus Hydrogenedentales bacterium (assembly GCA_942492815.1). Taxonomy (GTDB): domain Bacteria; phylum Hydrogenedentota; class Hydrogenedentia; order Hydrogenedentales; family JAEUWI01; genus JAEUWI01. The sequence goes on from OW818658.1 coordinate 4,538,117, forward strand.
CGCGACCTCCACGGAAACGTGGAGGAGTGGTGCCAGGATTGGTACGGCCCCTACGAAGCGGGCGCCCAGACCGATCCCGTGGGCCGGGCTTCGGGCCAGTTTCGCGTCACACGCGGTGGCAGCCACGGCACCCTGCCCTACTACCTCCGCTCCGCCAATCGCAGTGGCACCCTGCCCCAGGACAAACACTGGCTGATCGGCTTCCGCGTGGTGCTGGGCGAGTTGCCCGCGTCCGCTCCGCTGGCCCCGCCAGCCCAACCGCCGCACCAGCGAGATGTGCGTCAGGAAATCCCCGCGAATCTCGCCGATGGCCCCGACCCCGCCGCACCCTGGTTTCAGGCGCCGAAACGCTATGTGAATATCCCCGAGAACTCCCAGGGACCGCTCTATTCCGAGCACAACCATGACCCCGCGCTGGTGGAATGTCCCAATGGCGATCTGCTGGCCATATGGTATTCGACCGTCCGGGAGCAGTCCCGCGAGCTCGGCCTGGCCGCCGCGCGCCTGCGCCATGGCGCGGAGCAATGGGAAGACGCCGCCCCCTTCTGGGACACGCCTGATCGCAATGACCACGGCCCCGCCGCCTGGAACGATGGCGAGGGCAACATTCACGTCTTCGTGGGCCTCTCCGCCGCCGCCACCTGGGGCAATTTGGCCGTGGTCATGATGAGCTCCGCCGACAGCGGCGCGACCTGGACCGAGGCCCGGATCATCATGCCGGAGCACACCACGCGCCACCTTCCGGTCGAGTCCGTGTTCCGAATGGCCGACGGCTCGTGGCTCCTGCCCTGCGACGCCCGCTCCCAGGGCCAGGGCGGCACCTCGGTCCACCTGAGCACGGATAAGGGCCAATCCTGGAACGATGCGGGTGGCAAGCTCGCCGGAATCCACGCAGGCGTCACCCAGTTGCGGGATGGCCGCCTCTTTGGCTTCGGGCGGGGAGACAATGTGGCCGGGAGCGATGGCGTGATGCGCATGCCCCAGAGCGTGTCCGCCGACCGTGGAAAGACGTGGGCGGTAGCCCCCAGCCCCTTTCAACCGATTGAAAGCAGCCAGCGCCTCGTGCTCATGCGACTGCGGGAGGGAGCCCTGCTCATGATCTCTTTCGCCAACGAACCCGAAAGCATGACCGATGCCGCGGGCGGCACGAGCCCTTGCAAGGGACTCTTCGCGGCCCTGTCGCTGGACGATGGCGCGACGTGGCCCGTAAAGCGCCTCGTAAGCGACGGATCGGGAAAGACCCTGGAGTGGATGGATGGCCATCCATTCTCGATGACCAACACGGAAGGGGAACCCAAAGGCTACATGAGCGCCTGCCAGACGCCCGACGGCGTAATCCAACTCATCAGCAGCCGCCAGCACTACGCGTTTAATCGGGCGTGGATCGAAGCGGGAACGAAGCCATGAAAGCGATCTATTTCAACGGACCCGGTACCCCGTTTGACCTGCGCGATGCGGCCATACCCGAGCCGGGCCCCGGCGAAGTCCGCATCCAGACCCGCGCCAGTGGCATTTGCGGCACCGATCTCCATTACTGGCGGGGTGACCTGGACATCGCGTCACCCTGGGTATTCGGCCATGAACCGGTGGGCATGATCGACGCCCTCGGGCCTGGCGTTACAAAGCTGAAAAAAGACGACCGCGTGGGTGTGTCGTGGGTGCAGGAGGGCTGTGGCCGTTGCCGCACCTGCCAGAGTGGCAAGCCGGATTACTGCGCCGGCGTGCAGACTTGGATGGAGCTGGGCGGCGGCCACCGGGATTTCGTGATCGCCAAAGCAGCCGGTTGCACGTTGCTGCCCGACGGTTTGGACTGGCAACTCGCCGCACCCCTCTTCTGCGCGGGCTACACCGTCATGAGCGGCTACCGCAACGCGCGCATGCGGCCCGGTGACCGCGTGGCGGTCGCGGGCGTGGGCGGACTCGGCCACATCGCCATTCAGATCGCGAAAGCCCACGGCCACGAAGTCATCGGCGTCACCGCAAACGAGAACAAGCGCGGAGAGATCCTGGCCCTGGGCGCGGACGACGCGCTCGTGATCAGGGAGCATGCGGGCCATGAACTGGCGGCCATGGGCGGGGCCGATATCGTACTCTCGACAACGAACAACATGCGCCACAACAGCGAACTGCTCCTCGGCATCCGCGACGAGGGAAAACTCATTTCCATGGCCATCAGCCCCGAGCCCATCACCGTGGACCCGCTGCACCTGCTCAGCCACCAGATCTCACTCGTCGGCTCCCAGCAATCCAGCCGCGCCGATCTCGTGGAAGTGCTGGACCTCGCGGCGCGGGGCAAGGTCAAGCCCGCCGTGGAAATCTACGCACCAGCGGAAATAAACGAAGTCATGACACGCCTGGAAGCGGGCAAGGTGCGCTATCGCGCCGTGCTGGATTTCGGTGGATGGTGATCATTTCCCAGCAGATAGGTAAGTAGTACTCAATTACTTCCGTGATGTTCCGTGCCCTTCCGTGGTCAAGAGAACGGTTCTCCCTGAACCCTGTCGTCGCCAATGGTGCTATCCTGTTTCGTACGGAGATCCATGCCATGTTTCGATTCCTTTGCTGTTCCCTCATCCTCGCCCTCACCACCTCCCAGATGCATGCCGTCGAGCCCGGCCGTGCAGTAAGCGGCAACCCCGCCAATGAGGTCTTCCTGAGCAACGCCGATCTCTCCGGCTGGCTCCTCGACAACGAAGGCAACGCGAAGCGCGACGGCGGTGGTTTCAATGTTCTCAGCCATCGCCTGTACCCCGGCAGGAGCTTCTACCGCGCGGATCACGTCGGACTGAATTTTGAGCACATCTTCAACGGCGCGGCGGCGGACTCGGCCATCTCCATGTTCACCCCGCGCAAAGAGCCGAACGCCCTCGTCAAGATCAGCGAGAAACAAGCCCGACTCGAATGGCCCGCCGCTTCGTCATCGTGGAAAGTCGACTGCGCCATGACCTACACCTTCGTCGAGTCCGATGCCATCGACATGGAATTCACCGCCGTGCCCACGCGGGAAATCTGGCCCCGAGGCTACCTCGCCTTCATGTGGGCGAGCTACATGGCGCGCACCATCGAGCGACCCATCCACTTCTGGGGAACCACCGGTGGCGAGGAGGGCTGGCATGCTTTCGGCGAAGCGACCAGCGACGCCCAGGGCTTCGAGGCGGGCACCATGGCCGCGATGGGTGTCGTGCCCCTGCCCTACGAGGCGGAATCCAAGACGCTCAACATCATTGAGCACCCCAGAAAGCATTTCGTACTGCCCTTCTACTACGGCCTCATCGACGGCGACCACGACCTCGCCACCAAGGACGACACCCTCGCCTATATCCTCATGTTCGACCAGATTGAGCCGATGCGCTTCGCCTTGTGGAACTTCATCAAGGACGAATCAGGCAAGCCCGATTCCCACAGCCCCGCCTGGGACTGGCAATACGTGATCCGCGATCCGAAGGTCGGCCAGCGCTATGGCTACAAGATGCGCGTTGTGGTGACGCCCTTCGTAAGCCAAGAAGACGTGCTGGCGAGGTATAGGGCCTGGTCTGACGCACCCTGAACAATCGCAGTCCCTGCTGTACCTGCCACCACGTCCACCTTGTCCATTCGCCGCAGCGAATCCACCTCGTCCAAAAGCCACTTGACAACTTCGCGCCAATACGTTACCATTTAGTCACCTATTGGCAGCAACGAACCCCAAGGAGTTTTCAATACTATGTCTACCAACAACGACACCCCCTCCATCATGAACATCGAACTGGAACTCGATATCGCCGCAACGCCCCAGGCCGTCTTTGATGGTTATGTGGAGGAAATGATCAACGGCCCCGGCGGGGATACGCCGATGAAAATGGAGTTGTGGCCCGGCGGCCGCTGGTTCCGCGATTTTGGCAACAACACGGGCCACCTGTGGGCGCACGTGCAGTCGATCAAGCCGCCGCACTTGATTGAATTCTGCGGTCCCCTCTTCATGTCCGCACCCGTGGCGAACAACATCATCGTTCGCATCGAGGAAACGGCGAGCGGGGCGAAGATGAAGTTCCGCCACCAGTGTCTGGGGCAAATCCCCGATGAAATGCGCGAAGGCATGACCAAGGGCTGGGGCGACATGCTGGCGAAGGCGAAGGCCACGGCGGAGGGCTGACGCGGCGCGCCCGTGTTACACTCCGGCCCCATGGACGACAGCCTCGACGCCATCTGGAAGGCCCTCGCCGACCCAACCCGCCGCGCGATTCTAGACGAACTGCGCAAGGGCCCCCGCAACACCACGGACCTCGTGGCGCTGTTTCCCGATCTGTCCCGCTTCGCGGTGATGAAGCACATGGACGTGCTCCGCGAAGCGGGACTGATATTGACCAAAGCCGAAGGGCGCAAGCGGATCAACTCGCTCAACGTGATTCCCATCCGCATGATCTACGAGCGCTGGGTGAGCCCCTTCGAGGATCTCTGGGCCGCGCCGCTCGTGCGGCTGAAGATGAAGCTGGAGGGGAAGGGGGAATAGCCTATGTGCCGGAAATGATCTGAAGGACCAGGATTCGATTTACATCTGGCGAACGTTGGGGTATAGTTGTATCGTAGTTGACAGTCACAGTCTTCCCACGAAAATGACGAGGCGGCTTCGGGGAGGAGCTATCAAGAGGGAGCCGGGCATGGGCGCACAAAAACGAGCATACAATCCATTTCACGTTTCCGATTTCACGACGGGTTGGGCATTCACTCTTTTCGCACTCCTCCTTTCGTGCGGTGCGTATGCCCAGCTCCCCGCCACGATTGATCTGAGCCAGACAACCGGCAGCGAGGGCACCCCATTGACCCGTATATATGGACCGTCGGATTCCGGCGGGATCGGCGTTGGAATAGATGGCTCGTTCGGCGGCGATGGCAGGTACGGCGATGGCGGGACAGCTTACGGCGATTTCAACGGCGATGGCTATGCCGATATCGCGCTCGGGGGACCGGGTGCAATTCGCCCGATGTTTCCCAACTTTGTGAACCATTCCGGCGGCGTCTACGTCCTCTTTGGAGCCGCCGGGGGTGCGGGCCAAGTCCTGTCCCTGACTCCCGGCATGGCTGGCCCCAGCGAGGCCCGCATTTTTGGGGGAGGCGGAGGAGTCGTCCAGCTCGGTCGCTCCCTGGCCGCGGGCGATTTCAACGGCGATGGCTACGACGATCTTCTCATTGGGGCGCTTCGGTATGGACCAACGCCCTGTGGTGGCTTTCCTGTGTATATCGTATATGGCAGTACGGATATGCCGGGCCAAACCTATCTACTACCCATCGATGATTTCGAATTTCAAACGAATGGCGTTCCGGATTATCTGGCTGTTATCTGCTATCCTGGGTCCCTGGATTATATGGGCGTCACCCTCGCCGTCGGAGACTTCGATGGCGATGGGCGAGACGATTTCGCTGCGGGATACGGGGATATTTCACCTGGAGCCAACTTTGTCGTTTTCGGCAACACGCTCGCAACGGGCCAGGCCACGGACGTGGATGAATCGGGGTCCAATAATGCCCAGATCAGCGGGGGGGCGCATGTTGGTTACACGCTGGCTTCCGGAGATATCAATGGCGATGGCTTCGATGACATTGTCCTGGGAGATGTGCAATCAATTTCCAGTGCCGCCTGGGACGCGTACATCGTTTACGGCAACGGCAACCTTAAAGGTAAGACGTTTGCGCTCGGTCAGTCGCCGGTTTCCGGCACGACGCGAATTCTTGGTGAATCTTCGCTTTCGAGCGGCCCGAGCTATGTGGCCTCGAATGACATTGACGGTGATGGGCTGGATGACCTCGTGGTGTCGAGCGAAGCGAACGACGTGCGGACGATAACCGTGGTCTACGGGTCGGATATTTTGGGAAATGAATTGGTCGACTTGAGTGATCCAATCCAGGGCGTGTCAAGTACGAGATACTCAAACGATACCTTGGCGCAGAATGCCGCAAATGGGTGGCCCTATATTCCCGAAATGGGTGACCTGAACGGAGACGGCTTCGCGGATATGCTTCTGGGCGTGCCGGAATACGACATCCCGCGCGCGTGGCCGTCGGGACGCGCCTTCGTGTTGTATGGGAGTCCCGGTCTGCGCGGTAACACCTCGGTGCTCACTGCTCCAGAAGGAAATGTCCATGTAATATCCGCCTCCACTGGGGTGGACGAATTTGGCATCAGCCCGACTACCGGCGGGGATTTCAATGGCGATGGCTTCGCCGATTTTACCGTGGCCGCGCCCCTCGGCGTCACGGCGGAAACGACCGGCGGCGGCTACGCAGTGCAAGTCTACGGCGCGGGCACCGCGCCCAGCGCCAGCGCGACCGAGGGCTTCCGCGCGGGCAATGCTCCCGCCAGGGACTTCGGCGGACGAATGTCGCCCGTACTGCGGACACGCCTGGCCTTCACGGGCGGCAATGCCGCGCCCGCAACCGTCACCCTCACGCGCAATCTCGATGCCATCGGCAACTTCGACGAACCCGACATGCTCGCGAATGTGACTTGGGAACTAAACACCACCCGCACCGGCTGGAGCAACGCCGAGGTGACGTTTCGCTATCTCGAAACCGAGGTGGCTGGCCTGATCGAGTCCGCGCTCGTGCTCTACCACGCCCCCGATCCCTCCGGCCCATGGACGGAAGTGGCTGTGCAATCGCAGAACATCGGACGCAACGAAATTACGGCCACCGTTGACAGTTTCAGCCATTTCGTGATCGCGCAGAAGGGAACGGGATTGACCGCTGTCGGTCCTGCTACGCTCATGCTACTGTGCGGGTTGCTGGGAGCGCTGGGACTTCGCAAGATGAGGGGTAAAGGACAAGAATGATCGTGGTATGATGACAGACACTGAATTAAAGACGAGGGGCATTCATATCCTCGCGCAACATCTTGGCGATGTGGAAGCGGAGCGATTTATCGCCCTCATTCAGCGCGAGCCTTTTGACTACACAAAATGGCGTCAGGATGTTAATGGAGAGGGCTCCGTGGAGGAAATAAGTCGCAACGCAATGGCCCTGAGAAATAAGATTGCTGAACAGGACTAGTTCGTATTTCTACAACACGTTTGATGTCTAAAGAGTCCATGCGCCCTTTTCCGCACATGCCGAACGCAGGAGCGGCGCCGAAGGTGGGTTAAGCTTCCAGCTTGACGCACAGCCTGCCCTAACTGCCAACGAGCCCGTTGCTTTTTTCCCGGACCGCAATCACCTGAAAAACTTCCGGACCGCTTTATGACTTGAGTGCGCTTTGCGTCAAGCTGGAAGCTTAACCCACCTTCGGTCGCCAAAGTCGTATTAGGATTCGTCGCAATTTCCAGAAACGCGATTACTCACCCGCCACAAAGCGCCCCACCGGATAGCCCGCAGCAAAGTCTATCTCCCAATTCCCATTCTTCGTCTCGTAGCGGATCACCTCGCGCCGCTCGAAATCGCTGGCACCATTTCGCACGGCGGCATCGGGACTTCCCGGTAGTAGAACGCCATCGGCCACGTATTGCAGGATCTTTGTGCGGTCCCCCACGCTATGGCCTGTGTCCTTGAACACCTCGCCGTCCAAATCCTTCTCACCGATGAAGCGCGCCTCGACTTTCAGCCCCGCCCGCGCCATGTTCTTCACCAGCCGCCGCTTGTCCGCCGTGGGACACACCTTGTCCCGCCCACCGTGGGCCACGAAAATCCGCGCCTCGTTGCCCAGCGCCACCATCTGCGCCAGGTGCGAAGGAAGGCCGATGTCGCGAAGGTCGCGTGCATCCTTCGACAGGTACTCTTGGCTCTTCCGATTGCGGCTGTAGCCCGCATCGAGATAGGAGCCCCCCGGACGACCAAAGGCGATGTCATAGCTCAGCTTCGCCATGCCCGAGCAGTCCACGATCGCTGCGAAGGTGTGGGGCGCCAGCTTGTTGGCCATATGGCTCACATTGCCGCCACCCGAGCCGCCCGCCGCATAGGTGCGACCATCGTAAAAAGCGTGACCACCCTCCTTCAACCCCTGGCGCACCCAATACAACGCCCGCAACGCATCCAACGCCTGAAGATAGCCAAAATCGTAGGGCGGCATTGTAGCCACATCGTATTTCCCGCTTTGCAGATAGTCCACACAAATCGCCACGACATTGTAGCGCTCGGCCAATACCAGCGGATCCGGCGCGCCGATGGCGTTCGTGCCGCCCCAGTTGTGAAGGCTCAGGAATAGTCCCGTCTCGGCGTTGACGTTCGCCAGCGCGCCACCGGGATAGTAGACATGGGCAAAAATGGTGCGCGGTCCGGGCTGGAAAGCCCATTCCTGCGCAGGAAGCTCGGCCGAAGCATTCGCCGAGGGCAACACGGGCCAGGGACGATCATCGGCGAAGGCTGGAACGCTAATGAAAAGTAGCAGCCAGCACAAGCGACTCAACCATAAACTCCAAGCAGAAAAATGGGTCGTATGGGTCTTATAGGTCCAATGACCCATACGACCCATACGACCCATACGTACCTCCAACACCCCTACTTCTTCCCGCAACCGCAACTTCCACTCCCGCAACCACCACCCCCGCCGCCAGCCTTGGGCCGCACCAATTGCAAGGTACCCGTGGGCATCGGCTCAGCGACAACGATCCGCGCAGGGCTGCGATACCACGCGATCGCGAGACACAGCATCCACACGCCGGCGATGAACAGTCCGCCTCCTTCGCGGGTAAGCTCGCTCTTGAGGTAGGGGTGCTCGAAGGTGGGCACCAGCGCCGCGAAACCGCCGAGGTAGCCCAGGGTCCCGGGAATGGCCCACGCCGTATAGACCCCGAAGATCGCGGGCACCGTGACAACCAGACCGTACCCGTAGATCAGCATCCACACGACGCCATCCGGGTCGTTGTATTGCACCAGAATCGACATCAGCAGCAACGGCAGCATGACCAGATTGGCAATGCGGAAAGGCGTGATGAGCTTCTTAGATTTATCCATGGGCACCTCGCGGGGGTTGGGGGCCTGTTTGTTCAATGACGATTCCATGCTTACTATAACACGGTATCGATTCCAGTGCTCACAGAGACATCAGCGACGACAGGGACTCATTTTTCTGTCGTCCCTGATGTCCCTGATGTCCCTGCCGTCCCTGCACCTGTTTTCGTTCACTCCCCATCCGTCATGGGCCGCTCGGTGGGCAATGCAATCGCAAACAAGCCCATGAACTGCGCCAGTATCCGATAGGTCAGCCCCCAGATGGTGTACGGCCCATAGGTAAAGCCCGAGAAGGCCCGCTGCTCGTAGTAATAGCTGCTGATATTGCGCGCATCCCCCAGATAGCCCAGGGGCACCCAGACCGTCGCGGCGACCTCATAGTTGTGGACGAGTTCCCCCGGCTCGGCGCAGTAATAAACCAGCGGACAAACCGCCAACTCAAAAGTGCGCAAGCGCCCGCCGGACACATCGCTCAGCCGCCCCAGGAGCATCTCCGGCGTCAACGTCAGCCCCACCTCCTCCAGCGTCTCCCGCCGCGCCGCCGCTTCCACGCTGGCGTCGTCCTGCTCCACATGCCCTCCGGGAAAGGCCATCTGGCCAGACCAGGGGTCGTCCTCGCGGGCGGCCCGCTGCATGAACAGCACCTCCAGCGCGCCGTCGTCCCCGTGGCGCAGCACCATAGCCACAGCGGCCACGCGGCTCGAACTGCGGGAGGCCGCCGTCTCCGGAGCGAAATCCGCCAGGCGCTGCTGGATCTCCGCGAGGGAATGGTGCTCCATGGGCCGGCGGGACGGGGTGGTGTGCACGGGGTGCTCCTTGAGGGCGGGATTTCTAGATGACAATGAAGGCGGAATATTGTGTATTATACGCCACCGCGTTTCGGGGATGCGATACCTGTTTGCGTGCGCGACGCTCCAGTGGTATAAAGGAGGTCGCGTTCTCGCGCACACGCGGGCCACTCAAGCTGTGGAACGGCCCGCTCCCGCAATCATTTTCCGCGGACAGACGCCCCCAGGGGGTGATCTCTGTCCCTGTACGACCAAGGTAGTGTTTTTTTTCGAAGGAGTCGACCATGAATACCATTTCCGGAGACAAGGCAGGACTGGCCGCCAAGGGCGCGCTGGAAGCCGGCGAAGGCATCCTGCGCCTCGCCCCCACCTGGGTGCCCCGCTCGTTCCTCCAGCCGGGCCGCCGCCTCAAGCTGCATCCCCAGGACTACTACGCGCTGGGCAAGCACCGCGGCGGCATTGACGAGCGCTGGTTTGGCTCCACCACCCCGGCCGCCAACGACAACCGCAATGAAGACGAAGGCCTGAGCTATGTGGTCCATGACGGTGCCCGCTTCACCCTGAAGGACGCGGTGGATGTCCTCGGCGGCGAGATCATCGGCGACCCCATTTGGAACACCTACAAGAAGTGGCCGGTGTACTCCAAGTTCTTCGACAACATGGGCCCCATCCCCCACCACATGCACCAGAACGCCGAACAGGCCGCGCTGGTGGGCCAGGAAGGCAAGCCCGAGTCCTACTACTTCCCGCCCCAGATGAACGCCATCGGGAACAACTTCCCCTACACCTTCATGGGCTTCGAACCCGGCACCACCCGCGAGCAGGTGCGCCGCTGCATCGAAAACTGGAACAAGGGCGACAACGGCATCCTCGATCTTTCCAAGGCCTACCGCCTGAAGCCCGGCACCGGCTGGATGGTCGGACCCTGCATCCTCCATGCTCCCGGCTCCCTCGTGACCTATGAGCCCCAGTGGGGCAGCGACGTCTTCGGCATGTACCAGAGCCTCGTGGAAGGCCGCGACGTGCCCTGGGCCCTCCTCGTGAAAGACATGCCCGCCGACAAGCACCAGGACATCGATTTCATCGTCGATCAGCTCGACTGGGAATCGAACGTGGATCCCAACTTCAAGGAAAACCACTACCTCGAACCCATCATCGACACCCAGGACGACGCCCACACCGATCGCTGGATCGTCTACGGCGGCGTGAAGGGCAAGGACTACTTCTCCGCCAAGGAACTGACCGTGAACCCCGGCCAGAAGGTCACGATCAAAGACAAAGGCGCGACCAGTCTCATCACCGTCCAGGGCCGCGGCCGCGTCGGCCACCTGCCCCTCGAAAGCCCCGACATGATCCGCTTCGGAGAGATGACGGAAGACGAAGTCTTCATCACCGCGAAGCGCGCCGCCGAAGGCTACGAGATCGAGAACCTGGCGAAGGAATGCCCCCTGGTCATCCTCCGCTACTTCGGCCCGGACGTAAACCCCCAGGCCCCGGCCATCGGAAGCTACACGCGCTAGGCTCGTTCCCAAGCTCCGCTTGGGAATGCAGTCCCCGGAGCTCTGCTCCGAACGACCGAGTTGGAAAAAGTTGAACAATCGAACATCGCTCGGAAACGAGCGATAGAGGCTCCCCGCCATCGACCACAGCGACAGCAGGGACTTCAGAGACAGCAGAAAATCCCCGATCAATCAAAAACCTGCTGTCCCTGTAGTCCCTGCCGTCCCTGCAAGGAGCGGCGAAGACTCCGATTCACAAAAGAAATCTGCAGGAAGCGAGAGCCGGTGACCGTAAGGCCACCGAAACCAGAAGGGACAACATCACCATGAAGAAGATCTCCATCGGAAGCTGGGCCTACAGCATTGGCCCGTACGAAAACACCCCCATCCCATGGGAAGAAGTCTTGACGACGCTTAAGTCACTCAACTTCGACGGCGTGGAAGTGGGCGGCTTCTCCATCCACCCCAGCCCCGAGAACGCGCCGAACAAGGAAGACCGCGAGAAGATCGTGGCCCAAGCCAAAGAAATCGGCATCGGCTTCTCCGGATTCGTGCCCAATCTCTGGGGCGAAAAGCTCGTCAATACCGAAGACCCCTCCGGCTACATTGCCGCCTTCAAGCAGGGTGCCCAGTTTGCCCACGACCTCGGCATCAAGGGCGTGCGTGTTGACTGCGTTCAGCCCCCCACGATCCACGCCGAGATCGACTACGACGTCGCCAAGAAGCGCGTCGTCAGCACCTGGAAAGAATGCTCCAAGATCGCCGCCGACCTCGGCTGCTACGTCACCTGGGAATTCGAGCCCGGCTTCGCCTTCAACAAGCCCTCCGACGTGTTCCGCATTGTCGATGAAGTGAACGAAGAGAACTTCGGCATCGAGTTCGACACCTGCCACGCCGAAATGGTCGCGGGCGTCGGCGCGCGCCAGCACGGCACGAAAGAAGTGCTCCCCGGCGGCTGCCTCGAAATGGCCCAGAAGCTCAAGGGGAAGATTAACCACGTCCACCTCATCGACTCCGACGGCACCCTGCACCACGACGAGACCAGCAGCCACCCGCCCTTCGGCGACGGCTACCTGGACTTCGACGCCATCGTGCCCGCGCTGCTCGACGCCGGTGTGCCCCACGACTGGTGGACCATCGACCTCTGCTTCTGGCCCGACGCCTGGAAGGTCACCGAGCGCTGCAAGAAGAGCATCGACGCATTGAACAAGAAGTTCTGCAGCTAAGACCCGAGTGCCAAGCCCCCCGGCAACGGGGGGCTTTTTTGTGACAGAACCCATGCGTTCCCGTTGTTTAGCTCCGGAGGAGCGATAGTCAATAGCCTGGGGCTTTAGCCCCAGGTCAAGCGACTATGGCAGTATGAATCCGCGAAGCGGATGGTAGAACGCCAGGCCCTTCTGCCATCCGCTTCGCGGATTCTATGGAGCATTTCAACTTATACCTGGGGCTGAAGCCCCAGGCTACTGACTGGCATCCGCTTCGCGGATTAAGCACGAAGGCTGGCTTCGTACTTCAGAATAATTCTTCGTTCGCATAAACGACATTGATTCTTCCGGCCTGAAAGGCCAAAACAGCCCCAGCCCAGGGCAACGCCCTGGGTAGCATGGCCAAAAATTGAATCCAGCCCTGAAAGGGCGACGCAGTTCGCAGTCCCCGGAGCCCCGCTCCGAATAGGTCATAAGACCCATAAGACCCATAAGACCCATTCCAAAAAAAAACCGCGATACCCCGCGGCAAAATCATCGGCCCCCGACCGGGGCCCACACCAAGGAGAGACACCATGGCCAAGAAAAAACTCAACATCGGCATGATCGGCTACGGCTTCATGGGCCGCGCCCACTCGAACGCCTTCCGCAAGGTTAACAACTTCTTCGAGCTCGAATACCAGCCCGTGCTCAAGGCCGCCTGCGCGCGCAACGCCGAGAAAGCCCAGGCCTTCGCCGACAACTGGGGCTACGAAAGCATCGAGACCGACTGGCGTACCCTCGTCGAACGAGACGACATCGACTGCATCGACATCGGCAGCCCCAACAACACACACGAAGAAATCGTACTCGCCGCCGCCGCCAAAGGCAAGATGATCCTCTGCGAAAAGCCCCTCGCCATGAACGCCGAAGAAGGCGAGCGCATGACCGCCGCCGTCGAGAAGGCCGGCGTGCCCAACATGGTCTGGTACAACTACCGCCGCGTCCCCGCCATCACCCTCGCCAAGCAGCTCATCGACGAAGGCCGCCTCGGCCGCATCTTCCACTACCGCGCCAAATACCTCCAGGACTGGACCATCAGCCCCGAGCTGCCCCAGGGCGGTGCGGGCCTCTGGCGCCTCGACGCCTCCGTCGCCGGCAGCGGCGTCACCGGCGACCTCCTCGCCCACTCCATCGACACCGCCATCTGGCTCACCGGCGGCATCGAAAAAGTCACCGCCATCACCGAGACCTTCATCAAAGAGCGCCAGCACAACCTCACCGGCAAAAAGCAGGAAGTCACCATCGACGACGCCTGCGCCTTCCTCGCGAAGTTCGACAACGGCGCCCTCGCCACCTTCGAATCCACCCGCTACGCCCGCGGCCGCAAAAACCAGAACACCTTCGAAATCAACGGCGAACACGGCTCCATCTACTTCGACCTCGAAGATCCCCACCAGCTCCAGTTCTTCGACAACAAACACGAGAGCCACATCCACGGCTGGCAGACCATCCTCGTCACCGACTTCGAACACCCCTACATGGACCACTACTGGGTCCCCGGCACCACCATCGGCTACGAACACACCTTCGTCAACGCCACCGCCGACTTCCTCAAGAGCCTCGAAAGCGGCCAGGCACCAGTACGCCCCAACTTCCGCGACGCCCTCGAAACCCAATACGTCTGCGACGCGGTCCTGAAGTCCGGCAAGACCGGCGTCTGGGAAAGCTGCAAGGCATAAGCGGCGCGCAACACCAAAGATCAGTTGATAGGACGGCCCCGACAATGTCGGGGCCGTTTTTCTTAGTCCCGAAGGGACGACATATCGTAGCCCAAGGTGAAGCGAGGAACGAGCGGAACCTTGGGTAACCATCCCCCATAGTCCGAGCCCTGACAGGGCGACACACCCCTCACCCAAAGGCCCACGCTTCTATGCCGCCCCGCTGGGGCTCAAGGGGTAGGGGCCATGTTACCCAGGGCTCGCTGCGCTCGCGCCTGGGCTACGATATGCCGTCCCTGCGGGACTAAGAAAATTAGCGCATTCGCGATACAACCGCGTTGAGCAACCGTAAATGATATTTACCTTGGCGGAACAACATGTTCACCCGTCAACGTCGCGACCGAACATTCTTAGTCCCGAAGGGACGGCATATCGTAGCCCAGGGTGAAGGTCGTAGAGCCGCCGAAGGCGGATATACGACCGAACCCTGGGAAACCGCCCCACAACATTCAGCCCCGAATGGGGCGACACAGCCCCCGCGCGAACTTCCGCCCCTCCATTTCGCCCCGCAATAGCACCACGACGGCACATTCTTAGTCCCGAAGGGACGGCATATCGTAGCCCAGGGTGAAGGTCGTAGAGCCGCCGGAGGCGGATATACGACCGAACCCTGGGAAACCGCCCCACAACATTCAGCCCCGAATGGGGCGGCATAGCCCCCGCGCGAACTTCCGCCCCTCCATTTCGCCCCGCAATAACACCACGACAGCACATTCTTAGTCCCGAAGGGACGGCATATCGTAGCCCAGGGTGAAGGTCGTAGAGCCGCCGGAGGCGGATATACGACCGAACCCTGGGAAACCGCGCCACAACATTCAGCCCCGAATGGGGCGGCATAGAAGACGCTGGAAAGGCGATCTTCTGTTCGATAGACTAATACAACACATCGCAATCAACGCGAACATTCCAACAAAGGAGGGCATCATGTCTCAAACCCACTGCAACCTGATCTACCACCTCGTCTTCTCCACCAAGGAGCGCCGCCCCTACCTCACACCGGAAATCCGGCAGGACGTACACCGCTACCTCGCCGGTGCCATCCAGGGTGCCGACGGAATACCGCTCAACATAAACGGCACCGACGACCACGTCCACCTCCTTGTGAAACTGAGCCAGAACCACGCCCTCAAAAACGTGCTCCGCGACATCAAGGCCAATTCATCCGGATGGATCCACCGCGAATATCGCGACCTCTCCGACTTCGGATGGCAGGCGGGCTACGGCGCCTTCACCGTAAGCGCCAGCCAGAAGGACACCGTGTCCGACTACATCCAGACCCAGGAAGCCCGCCACGCGAAATACTCCTTCAAATCCGAATACCTCGCCATGTTGAAGGCCCACGAAGTCGAATACGACGAACGATACATCTGGGACTGATCGAACAACGCCTCTATGTCGCCCCGCTGGGGCTCTGCGGGTGCGGGCCACGTTACCCAGGGCTCGCTACGCTCGCGCCTGGGCTACGATATGCCGTCCCTGCGGGACTAAAAACCAGAAAAGACTCATTCACAATGCATCGGCGTTGCACAACCGCAAACGGTATTTTCGTTCGGTAGCGGGATCATCCTCGCCTGCCCACATCACCACCGAACTATCTTAGTCCCGATGGGACGGAATAGCGTAGCCCTGGGTGAAGCGAGGCACGAGCGGAACCCAGGGTAAACGCGCCCAAACATGAGCCCTGAAAGGGCGGCACAGTTACGGTACCCTGCGCGTTTGACGCAAAAGAACCCAGAGCAAATCCCGGACTAGATCACCTGCCCCGTTTACCCACGGTGCGCCTCCCCACCCGGCACCACGCCGCAATACAACACGAACCGCAATCCGGCTTACCCTGCCTGCACACCGCGCGGCCATGCTGGATCAGGCTGATGTGCAGCTCCTTCCGCAGCGCAGGGAGCACAAGCGACTGCGCCTCGTCCGCCACGGCCTCCATGCGCCTGCCGTCCAACTTCAGCCACCCAAGACGCTCCATGACGCGCAAACAATGAACATCTGCTGGGAAGACCTCGCGACCGAGCGTGTACATCAGCACGCACCGCGCCGTCTTGATGCCGACGCCCGGGAGCGCGCACAGATAGGCCTCGGCGTCCGCGTCGCTCCACCCGGCCAATGGCGCAAGCGTGCAGCGCCCGAAGTCCGCATGAATGCGCGCGAGAATTCCCTTGATGAAGCGTGCCTTCTGCCACGACAGCCCCGCAGCGCGGATGGGCCGCTCGATGGAGCGCACCGGCGCGACTCGCGCCGCCTCCCAAGTGGGAAAGCGCGCGCGCAGCCGGGCGTAGGCCGCCTGATAATGCGTCTCGCCGGTCTGCCCCGAAAGGATAATGTAGATCAGGTCGTCCAGCGGTCGGCGCGGATTGCCGAGGTCTGTCTTCGGATAGGCAAAGGCGAGCCGGAGGGAAACTTGCGAGACTTCGCGCTGGATGCGGGATTTCATGACGAGATTCTAGCAGATGGATCGTACCGAAAACCGATCGGCGACGTCGAAATGAATGGGCGAATCCAGTCTGGCACGGGCTGAATTGTCTTCTGGCGGCACTCCGCCCGCAAAGAAAAGTCTGGATTTTTTCGCCGCCGATTGGTACTATGGCGCAGGCTAGACAACTGATCAAATATTCAGAGCAAACTTAACGAGTAAATCCCATGAAACCACTCACATCCCTCGAAATATGCGCCGGTGCGGGCGGGCAGGCCCTGGGCTTGGAAGGGGCTGGATTTCATCCCAAGGCTCTGGTCGAGATCGACCCCCACTGCTGCAATACCCTGCGCTACAACCGCCCAAAATGGCGGGTGATTGAGGGCGATGTGCATCACTTTGATGCGACCCCCTTTAGGGGAGTAGACCTGCTCGCTGGCGGCGTGCCCTGCCCTCCCTTTTCCAAGGCGGGCAAGCAGCTCGGCCAGGATGACGAGCGGGATCTTTTCCCCCAGGCCCTGCGGTTGGTGGAGGAGTGTCGCCCCAAAGCCGTCATGCTGGAGAACGTCCGTGGCTTCCTCGATGCGGTGTTCGACGATTACAGGGGCAGCCTCAAGGGCCAACTGGAAAAGCTGGGCTACAAGGCCGACTGGCGTCTACTGAATGCTTCTGACTTTGGCGTTTCCCAGTTGCGGCCCCGCGTCGTAATCGTCGCCCTGCGCAAAGATCTAGCCCCCCACTTTTCGTGGCCACAGCCCGAGGGAGTGAACCCGAAGCCCGTGGGCGCACTTTTGCTCGACCTGATGGCAGCCCGGGGCTGGCGCGGCGCAAAGGCCTGGGCCGAACGCGCAAATGACATTGCCCCAACCATTGTCGGCGGCTCAAAAAAACACGGCGGTCCGGACCTCGGCCCAACCCGTGCCCGCAAGGCGTGGGCAACCCTTGGCGTCGATGGCATTGGTATCGCAAACGAAGCACCCGACCGCGATTTTGTCGGCATGCCCCGCCTGACGGTGGAGATGGTGGCCCGGATTCAGGGCTTTCCCGATGCATGGACCTTTACCGGTAAGAAGACCCCGGCCTACCGCCAGATCGGAAACGCCTTCCCTCCACCCGTGGCCCAGGCCGTGGCACGGCAGATTCACGCGTGCCTGGCGGCCCAGCAAGGTACCGTCGCGATTGCGGGTTAGTCGAGCGTGCGACTATACTTCCTCGTTCCAACCACGAAGGGGAAGTCATCGCATGGGAGAAAAGAAACTGTCCAAGCCACTCGGAGCGCGGGCAAAGCTCCGAAAGCATTTTCTGAACAACATTGGCCGCGTTATGGACTCGGAGGAGCTCCGCAAGGCGGCAGGCGGTATCACCGAGTGGGCGCGGCGAGTTCGGGAACTTCGGCTTGAAGAGGGCTACCAGATTCTGACCCATAATGATCGCAGCGACCTCAAACCGGGCCAGTATTTTCTGGAAACTCCCAAGCCCGAACCGGCCTTCGAGCGTGCAATCTCAAAAGAGACTCGGTCTTTCGTCCTCGACCGGAACGGGTTCACCTGCCAGATGTGTGGTGCGGTGGCGGGCGAACCTCACCCCTACGATGCGACGCGAAAAACCAGACTCCACATCGGACATATTATCGACAAGAGCCAAGGCGGCACGGATGACCGGGGCAATCTCCGCGCAATTTGCTCCGTATGCAACGAGGGGGCGTCAAACCTCACGCTCGAACGCCCTTCAAGCCTGAATCTACTTGCGCAAGTCCGTCGTGCAACCGGCACCTCACAACTGGATGTCCTGGCGTGGCTCGTTCGAAAATATCCGACACAGGCGAAACACCTCTTGGAGTCGGCGGATTCGGACTCCGGGGGTTGATTTCCTCCCTCTCCCCCAAGCCCCCCCCAAAAAAGTGCAACGCCCGCTCCCTACTTATAGGAGGCCTGTGGCGAATTCCCCAACCGGAATTCCCCTCCTGAACTGCATTGAACGACACCCCGCGGACCCTGCGTTGCGCGATTTCTTCCTGGAGCAATACTAGTTGACCTCCCCGAAGAAGCGCCAGCCAGCCTGCGGGCCGTTCAAGTGCCTCATGGAGCTCCACAGGCTTCCCAGCACGTCCGGCGCCGGACAACCTACGTGCGGGCGGGGTGTATCCACATCCCGTCTCCGCAAACCAAAAGTTTGCGATTTTGGAGCGAATCTACAATTTTGCCTCCCCTCAAAGCTCGCCCTGCATGTGGGCTTTGGGGATATGGCGAGAAATCTCTACAGAATCGTGAAGTATGCGGCTCACACCGATTTCTTTCTCGGAGAGAATCAAATAGAGCACGAAGTGGCGCGCTTGGTGGATGCGCGTGCCGCTTCGGGTAGCACTAAGAGAAATGGGGTAACTGTACAGGTCGGGGGCGATCTCGGCACGTGGCACCGCGCCAATACGGAGGGGATCTCGCGCGATGTCGCGAAGTGCCTGCCCTATCAGTCGCTTATAGCGATCTGCCTGCTCCAGCCCGAATTTTTCCGCCGTGTAGACCCAGATTTCGAGCTGGTCAATGTCCGCCTCTTTACTGAGCCTCAGTCGCCTTGGCATGGATCCCCGCTTCTGCCAGCCGCGCCAGCCCCCGCTCACTCACCGTATCCAGATAGGCGTCCAGTTCCCCATCACAGTTCATTTCGATATATCGGCCCGCCTCGAGATCGCCGATCCCCTTTTGGACTTCCACCCGCAAGCGCCCCAATTTAGCTTCGTCTACCCGATCCTGTGCTTCGAGCAATTGAAGACCGGCCGAAACTACGTCACTCGGGCTGGCATAGCGCCCGCCCTCAACGTAAAATCGGATCAATTCGGCATCGCGCGCTTCGATATGGACGGTCTCGTCGGACATGGGTTTCGGCTCCTGAAACATACTCGTTAATTAATGCTCGCATTTCGGGGCGAAAATGTCAACCCGACTACGACAATGTGGGCTTGACACTTTTTGAGCTTTCGCGCGACAATGCCAATAGGATATTGGAGAAAATACTGTGAGTATCATCGACCCGAAAGATCTCCACCTCTTCCCCGAGTGGCTGCAGCACGCTGCTGAGATTGAAGCCACCTGTCTCTCCGTCGCCGCCGCCGGGCTCGCCGCCGAACTGGGCATGGTGGATCGGGAACTCGTGGAAAGAAGCCGCGAGGCCATGGCGCGCCTGTCGACGCCCGAGATTGCGGCCGTCCAACAATAACGCGACGCGACCGCCCTCCAGCCTTCCCCCCAACCCCGCGCCCCAAAAAACTGCAACGCCCGCTCCCTACTTATAGGAGGCCTGTGGCGAATTCCCCAACCGGAATTCCCCTCCTGAACCGCACCCAACGACACCCCGCGAACACTGCGTTGCGCGCATTCTTCCTGGAGCAATACTAGTTGACCTCCCCGAAGATGCGCCAGCCAGCCTGCGGGCCGTTCAAGTGCCTCATGGAGATCCACAGGCTTCCCAGCACGTCCGGCGCCGGACAATTTACGGGCGGGTGGGGTGCATCCACACCACGCCGCCACTACGCACTCACGCCCTCCCAGCCACCAAGATCGGGCCCTTTAAATTCCAGCCGACTAATCTGGATCCTCGCCAGCAATTCTCCGACCATAACGCTCGCTCGGGCCTTCATCTATCGCTCCCGATGGGTTTTGCATCGGGCACACGAACGCTCGTACCTCGCGATCGTGTGGCACCTCCGCGATACTAGCGGTGTCGTGAGTGCGCCCAAGTCAACGCCATCTCTTCCACCTCCACCGTGCATTTTTGCCCGATCTTTACCTGTGCGCAATCTCATTTTTCCCCGCAAGCGTTAAAAATGTACCGGTGAACGTATGGCGCGCTACGCGCATCAATGGCTCGGCTGAAGGAGTTTAAGTCATGAAACAGAACAAAGGTATGACGCCCAAAACGAACAATCCCAAACTCGAAGGGCACTTGCGCGACACCCAGAACAACAAGGAGAAGTCGGCCCGCATGTCGAATGCGGCGCGGCAGGAGTTGGGTCGCATGGGCGGCGAAAAGCCCGCAGAGCTCGAGGACTGGAGCAAGGCCGACCTCTATGATAGGGCCAAGGAGGAGGGGATCGAAGAGATTGCCGACATGGACAAGGAACAGCTCATCGAAGCCTTGCGGGAACGCTGAGCAATCCTGGTGGCCGGAACCTGCCATGTAAAAGGATGAGTGCAATGCCCAAGACTAACGACTACGGACCAAGCATCAAGGATCCCGAGCGCTATGAAGCCCTGCGCGAGAAGGGCTACAGCAAAGAGAAATCGGCGCGTATCTCCAACAGCCCGCGCCACGAAACCGCCGTCAAGGGCGGACAGTCTCCGCCCTACGAAGAATGGAGCAAAGACGACCTCTACGAAAAAGCGAAAGAGGTGGGCATTGAGCGGTGCTCATCCATGAGAAAAGTCGAACTGATCGACGCCCTGCGCAATCACTAGGTTGTCGCGGTTCATTTCCGGAAGCGTTTCCCACAGTAAGGAGTTCCTACAATGCCACGAAAAGAGGCTCCCAGAGCCAGTCTCAACGATGCTGTACGCCAGGAGAAGCCATCGGCCAAAGGCCTCAGCAGAAGAATCCCCACCCAGCGCGCCAGCACGCTATTGGAGGCGGAAGAGAAGAGTCAGGCCTCGCCCTATGAGGAATGGAGCAAGCACGACCTGTACGAAAGAGCCGAAGAGGCGGGTATCGAAGGCCGCACCCGGATGTCGAAGAAAGATCTCATCAATACCCTGCGGGACTATTGACCGCGACGGACTCGACAGACTTTGCGTAGAACACCCGTTCGGCGTACCATAGGCCACTCAGGTGGCGGGTCGATGGGTTTTGATCGCAGTGGCGGATGCCAAAGTCTGGAAAGAGATTCCTATGCACACGTGTTTTCGCCTCGGCGTGATGATTGCCTTGATCGCTTGCAACAGCCTCGTAACCCAGCGCGCGCCCGCGCAGGAAGCCGAAAAAGTCTTCCAGGCGGGCGTGGCCAAGGTGAACATCACGCCGTGGCTCGGCCTTTCCATCGTGGGCTATATGAACGACCGCAAGGTGGAAGCGATTCACGACGAGATCCATGTCCGCGCGCTCGTGCTGGACGACGGTACCAATGCCCTCGCTTTCGCCGTCATCGACAGTTGCGCCGTGACGCGGAAGATCATGGACGACGCCAAAGTGCGTGCCCATGCGGCCACGGGCGTGCCCGTGGAACACATGATGTTTTCCGCCACGCACACCCATTCAGCCCCCTGCACATTTATCGGCTTTCAATCGAAATCCGACCCGGCCTACGACGCTTTCCTCACGATGCGCCTGGCCGACGCGGTCACGCTCGCATGGAACAAACGCGTCCCCGCGCGCATCGGCTGGGGCGCGGGTTCCGTGCCGGACGAAGTCTTCAACCGCCGCTGGTTCATGAAAGAGGGCACCATCGGCGAGGACCCCTTCGGCAAGAAGAACGACACCGTGCAGATGAACCCGCCCGTGGGCAGTGAAAATCTCGTGAAGCCTGCGGGGCCGACCGATCCCGAAGTGGCCTTCATCGCCGTCCATCGCGCCGACGGTAAGCCCCTCGCGATTCTGGCCAACTATTCCCTCCACTACGTGGGCGGCACCTTGGGCACCGATATCTCCGCGGACTATTTTGGCGTCTTCTCGGAAGAGATTGGTCGCCTGCTCAACGCCGACGACGAGTTCGTCGCCATGATGTCCAACGGTACGAGCGGCAACATCAACAACATCAGCTTCGCCGTGCCCCGCCCGGCCCAGGAACCCTACGTGCAGATGAAACTCGTGGCCGACAAGGTGGCGGCGGAAGTGCACCGCGCCTGGCAGACGGTGGCCTTTCAAGACTGGGTGGCCCTGAGCGCCGCCCAGACCGAGATCGCCCTCGGCGTGCGCAAGCCCACGGCGGCGGAGGTCGAGGAGGCGAAGGGACTGTTGGCCGCCGCGCAGGGTCGCGAACTCCAGGGCCTGCGCGAGATCTACGCAAACGAAACCGTGGCCCTGGCGGACTACCCCGACACCATGCCCCTCATCCTTCAAGCCTTCCAGATCGGCGATCTCGGCATTGCGGCGATCCCCTGCGAAGTCTTCGTGGAAATCGGCCTCGCCATCAAAGAGAAGACGCCCTTCGGCAAGAGTTTCACCATTGAACTGGCCAATGGCTGCAACGGCTATCTGCCCACGGAAGAGCAACACGGCCACGGCGGCTACGAGACCTGGCGCGCCCGTTCGAGCTACCTCGAAGTGACGGCGGCCAACACCATCCAGGCGACTGTGCTGGAGTTGCTGGGCTCGCTGAAGCAATAGGACCAGGTTCAACGAGGTTGGCGCATTGGAAGAGATTCGATCGGACAATCTGGATACGTTGTGGGACTTCGGTGATCCCGCGGCCTCGGCCCAGCGCTTCGAAAGCTTGCTGGGCGATGTTGAAGCGATGCAGCAGCCCATGTTGCGCGCCGAAGCGCAGACCCAATGGGCCCGTGCCCTCGGCCTGCAGGATCGTTTTGCGGAAGCCCACCGTGTACTGGACGAAATCGACCCAGGCATTGTGGGCGCCAGTCCGCGGGTGCGTGTCCGTTTCATCCTGGAGCGCGGGCGGGTGTTCAATTCCTCGGGCGAGAAGGCGGAGGCGGTCCCCCTCTTTCTCCAGGCCTGGGAATGCGCCCAGGCCCCCGAGCTGGATTACCATGCCGTCGACGCCGCCCACATGCTGGCGATAGCCCTGCCGCCCGAGGAACAGCCGCACTGGATGGAGAAGGGCGTCCACCGCGCGGAATCGAGCAATGATCCCAAGGCGCGCGGCTGGCTGGGTGCCCTCCACAACAACCTGGGCTGGACCCGGCATGACGCGGGGGACTTCGCAGGCGCCCTGGCCTCTTTTGAGGCGGCATTGGCGGCCTACCTCGAGCGGGGCAAGCCCCGGCAAGTGCGCATCGCGAAATGGACCGTGGCCCGCGCGCTCCGCTCGTTAGGCCGAGTACAGGAGGCCTTGGAACGGCAAATGTCCCTGCTGGCGGAGCTGGACAGCCTCAACGAGAAAGATGGCTTCGTCCATGAAGAAATTGGCGAGTGCCTTCTGGCGTGCGATCAGCCTATGGTGGCGGCAAATTATTTTGCGCAAGCCTATACACTCCTTTCCGCCGACGCATGGCTGGCAGCGAATGAAGCCGCCCGAATTGAGAGGCTGCGCGCACTCGGATCCGCTTGACCTTGGCAAGACACTTGTGTCCAAGCGGGCTATGTGCTATAAAAACAGTTGACAGTGAGCAGCGATTGTCACCACGCACCGCTTCGGCTAAAGCAGTGCTATCCAGGGCGCTACACATGCGCCCTGGCCCCCTGTCCCGCGGGCGGGTGAATGGCAGAATTTGTTCCCACGCCCGGGCAACCGTATGATTTGGAAATCGGACTCCACGAAGCACAGGGATACCCCACATGAGCCCAACCCGACTTACCGACACCCCTCCCCCCACCCGCGACTACGTGGCCGAAGCCGTCGAACGCGAACGGCAGCGCCTTTTATCAAAAGCCGGCCTGAACGAGGGCCCGAAGAAGCATTTCAAGCGCCCGGCGGAGCACCCCTTCACAAAAAAAGACCGCGAGACGAATACCGTCCTCTTCGGCGGGTTTACCCTGCGTCACGAGCGCCTGCTCCAGGCGGCCATGGGCTCCCTGGGCTACAACCTTTCCATCGTGCCCACGCCCATTAAAGCGGACTTCCAGGCGGGCAAGGAATACGGCAACAACGGCCAGTGCAACCCCACCTATTTCACCGTGGGCGCGCTGGTGAATTACCTGAAGGACCTGCGGGACAACCAGGGCGTCCCCACGGAAGATATTCTCAAGAATTACATGTACATCACCGCCGGCTCCTGCGGTCCCTGCCGCTTCGGCATGTACGAGGCCGAGTATCGCCTCGCACTGCGCAACAGCGGCTTCGACGGCTTCCGCGTGATGTTGTTCCAGCAGCAGGGCGGCCTGGGCCAGTCCGCGGAAGATGCCGGTCTGGAGCTCAACATCGACTTTGCGATGCGCCTGCTCAATGGCATCATGATGGGCGATCTGCTCAACGAAGTGGCCTATCAGCTCCGGCCCTATGAAGCTGAGCCCGGCATGGTGAATCGCGCCTTTGAAATGGCCATGGAGCACATCTGCACCGAGATGCGCACGGCCGGCGACAAAGTGGGTACGGCGCCCGGCTGGTGGAAGCACCTGCCCGCAGATTGGCGCAAAAAAGATGCGGCGAAGATTCTTCAGCAGCGCTGGGAGCCCTTCTACGTTAATTTGATAGCCGAAGCGCGCGAAATCATCGAAGCCAACGTGCGCGTCGATTTCACGCGGCCGAAACCCATCTGCAAGGTCACGGGCGAATTCTGGGCCCAGACCACCGAGGGCGACGGCAACTTCCACATGTTCGAATTCCTGGAGTCGCAAGGCTCCGAAGTACTCGTGGAGACCATCACCACCTGGGTGAACTACCTCATCAATCAGTCGCGTGGCAAGATCGTGGACACGAAGGGCCTGAACTATCCCAAGGGCTTTTTGGGCAAGCTGCGCGGTGGCATCGGCCATCGCATCAAGCTCGCGCGCATCAACGTCGCAAAGTATTTCCTGAACCGAGAGTACGACCGCCTCCGCGCGGCTCTGGGCGGCACGGCCCACGCGCAAGTGTGTCAGCTTGAGCTCCAGCGGATGGGCCACCCCTATTACAACAGCAAGGCGGCGGGCGGCGAGGGCCACCTGGAGGTCGCGAAGAACATCTACTACGCGAACAAAAGCCTCGCCCACATGGTGATGAGCCTGAAGCCCTTCGGCTGCATGCCCTCGGCGCAATCCGACGGAGCGCAGGCTGCGGTTACCTCTCACTTCCCCGACATGATCTACATCCCCATTGAAACCTCCGGCGAGGGCGACGTGAACGCCCACAGCCGCGCGCAGATGGCCCTGGGGGAGGCGAAGCTCAAGTGCAAGCAGGAATTCCAACAGTGCACGAAGCGCTGCGGCTACACCCTGGATCAGATCCGCGCGTATGTTGCGGCACACCCTGAACTGCAGGTGCCGATCCAGCACCTGCCCCACTATGAGGGCGTGGTGAGCCGCGCGGCAAATTTCGTACTGTATGTGGCGGAGTTGATGAAGAAGGACACGACGTGGAAGGTGGAGCATGAGGCGGAGCGCAGAGCGGCGGTGTAGTTGACAGTCTGGAGTCTGGAGTCTGGAGTCTGGAGCACAGGGACAGCAGAGACTTTAGAGACGGCAGTGACCTTGAATGGTCCCTCACCTGCTGTTGCTGCCGTCCCTGTCGTCCCTGAAACCAAACAGAGTAAGTGGCGCTTCTCGGGTGCCTCTTCATAGATCAGGAAACATCATCATGGGCTGTTGCAGCACGAAAACATCGACCTCCGGCGGATGCAGCACGGGCAGTTGCTCCACGCCCGCCGCGGAGCCGGCCCCGGTCGCGAAATCTTCCTGCGGCTCGGGCGGCAGTTGCGGTTGCGGCAGTAAAGCCTCTCCCCCGCCGCCACCCCTTCGCGCCCCGAACCATGTCTTCGTCCCTTTCCAGGGTACCGTCGAATACCCCCAGGGTCTATTCATGGGCCTCGACGTCGGCAGCACCACGGTGAAGGCGGTCGTCATCGACCCCGCCACGGATGAAATCCTCTGGAAGGATTACCAGCGCCACGAGACGAAACAGCCCGAGAAGTGCTTGGAATTGCTCGAAGCGATCCACGGCGCTTTCCCCGGCGTGCCAAACAACGCCCTGCGCATTTTCATCACCGGTTCCGGCGGCACGGCCGTCGGGCGCCACATCGGCGCGCGCTTCGTGCAAGAGGTCAACGCTGTATCCCTCGCGGTGGAAAAGCTCTACCCCGATGTCATGAGCGTCATCGAGCTCGGCGGACAGGACGCGAAGATCATCGTCTTCAAGGAAAACGAAGAAGGCGGCGGCAAGAAAAAAATCCCCTCAATGAACGACAAGTGCGCGGGCGGCACGGGCGCGGTAATCGACAAGATCAACGCGAAGCTCCGCATCCCCGCCGAGCGGCTGAGCCAGATGGGCTATGTGGGCCACAAACTCCACCCCGTCGCGGGTAAGTGCGGCGTGTTCGCGGAGACCGATATCAACGGTCTCCAGAAACAGAGCGTGCCTTCGGAAGAGTTGATGGCCTCCCTCTTCGAGTCCATCATCCAGCAGAATCTCTCCGTACTCACGCGCGGCCACACGCTCCTGCCCAACGTGCTCCTTCTCGGCGGCCCGAACTGCTACGTGAAGGGCATGGCCGAATGCTGGCGCTACAATATCCCACTCATCTGGAAAGAGCGCAATGTCGAAGTGCCCGATCGCCCGATTGAAGAACTGATCAAGGTACCGGACAACGCCCAGTACTTCGCGGCCATCGGTGCAGTGGAATTCGGTAAGTCCGAGGTGGACGACGACATCAACATGGGCGTCTTCCAGGGCACAGAACAGCTTGATTGGTACCTCAATATCGGCCGCATCCAGGAGAAAAAGGCGGCGGGCCGCACGGGCCTGGCGAAGACCCAGGAAGAGCTCGACGACTTTAACCAGCGCTACGCGATTGAGTCGTGGGAGCCCTTCGCCTACACGCCCGGCACGGTAGTGGAAGGCTTCATCGGCATCGATGGCGGATCGACCAGCACGAAGGCCGTGCTCATCGATCACCACAAAAATATCACCGCGAAGGTCTATCAGCTTTCCAAAGGCAACCCCATCGAAGACACGATGGACATCCTCGCCCAATTGGAGGAGAAGATTTCCGAACAGGGCTGCACGCTGAAGGTCTTGGGCGTGGGCACGACGGGCTACGCCAAAGACGTGCTTAAGGACGTGCTCAACGCCGACGTGGCCCTGGTGGAAACGGTGGCCCACACCCAGAGCGGCCTCCACTTCTACCCCGACGCGGACGTGATCTGCGACGTGGGCGGCCAGGACATCAAGGTTATCATCCTGCGCAACGGCGCGGTGAAGGACTTCAAGCTCAACACCCAGTGCTCCGCGGGCAACGGCTATTTCCTCCAATCCACGGCGCAGGATTTCGGCGTGGACGTGAAGAAGTATGCCGATGTGGCCTTCAAGGCCGAGGCCATGCCAGAGTTCGGTTACGGCTGCGCGGTGTTCATGCAATCCGACATTGTGGACTTCCAGCGCCAGGGCTGGCAGGCCCAGGAAATCATGGCGGGCCTGGCCGACGTACTGCCGAAGAATATCTGGCTCTACGTCTCCCAGATTCCCAACCTGCCCAAACTCGGCAGCACCTTCATCCTCCAGGGCGGCACGCAGAACAACATGGCCGCCGTGAAATCGCAGGTCGATTTTATCTCCAGCCGCTTCCACGGTACGGGCATCGAGCCCCGCATCGTGGTCCACAAACACTGCGGCGAATCGGGCGCGATCGGCGCGGCCTTCGAGGCCCACCGCCTCGCCACGGAACAGGGACGTCGCACGTCCTTCATCGGCCTCGCGGCGGTGCGCTCCATTGAATTCCGCACCACGCGAGATGAAAACACCCGTTGCTACTTCTGCAAGAACAACTGCCTGCGCACCTTCATCGACGTGAAGTCGGAGGCCTCAAAAACGGCCGAATCCATCGCCGTCGAAGCCAGCACGATGAAGATCAACACCTCCACCGTGAGCCACACGCGGCTGAAACGCGGCGCGAGCGAAGAAGAGAAAAAGTCGCCGGATTTCGAGTCCAAAGTGCCGCTGGCCGAAGACGAGCAGCGCCTCATCATCGCCACCTGCGAAAAAGGCACCGTGGAAGACATCGCGGACATGAAACACATCAAGAAGGGCCTGGACGACATCAAGGATCGCTTCCCGAACCTCGTGGAGCATTCGGCCACCAAAGCCTTCATGGCGGTCACGGTGGACTCCGTCGCGGACACGCTGCCCGAAGTTCGCTGGCACCAGCGCGGCAAAAAGCGCGCGGCCCTGCTGGCCCGACGCGCGGCCATGGAGAAGCGCGGCGAGATTCGCATCGGTATGCCCAAGGTCTTGAATATGTACTCCCAGGCCCCGTTTTTCATGGCCTTTTTTCAGAGTCTCGGCATCAAGGATCGCAACCTCGTCTGGTCGGATTACACGAGCGAGGGCCTCTACAAGGAAGGTGCAAAGCGCGGCAGCATCGACCCCTGCTTCCCGAGTAAGGTGGGCATCCCCCACGTTCACAACTTGCTCTACCACAAGCACAAGCCGAAAAAGCCCCTGGATTACATCCTCTTCCCCATGGTGGACTCCTTCCCCACCTGGCTGGAGAATCTCCTGGGCAGCCGCGCGTGCCCCACGGTCACGGCGACGCCCGAAGCGGTCCATGCCGCCTTCACAAAAGAGAGCGATCTCTTCGCGGAGAAGGGCATCGTCTACAAGAAGACCTTCGTCAACATGGACAACGGCCCGCTGTGTGCGCGACAGATGTTCGAAGACTGGGGCCCGGAGTTGGGCCTCTCCGAAGAAGAAGCCATCCGCGCGACGGAGGTCGGCCTGAAAGCCCTGGAAGACTTTTACCAGGCGCGGCGCGACGAGGCCCGGGCGATGCTCGACACCCTGGAGCGCGAGCAGCGTCTTGGTATCGTGCTCCTCGCCCGGCCATACCACAACGATCCCGGTATCAACCACGAGATCATGGACGAGTTCCAGAAGCTCGGCTACCCGATCTTCACCCAGGACAGTCTCCCGATTGACGACGATATCATCGAGCGGCTCTTCGGCGAGGAGGTGGCGCGGGGCGAGATAACGAGCGGCTTCGATATTCACGATGTGTGGAAGAACAGCTACTCCGAAAATACCTCACGCAAGGTGTGGGCCGCGAAGTATGTGGCCCGCCACCCCAACCTTGTGGCGCTGGAACTGAGCAACTTCAAGTGTGGTCACGATGCGCCCATCTACACCGTGATCGAGGAGATCGTGGAGAATTCGGGCACGCCCTTCTTCTACTTCAAGGACATCGACGAGAACAAGCCCCAGGGCGCGATCAAGATCCGCGTGGAGACGATTGGCTACTTTCTGAAGCGCTACCGCGAGACGATGCTGGACAAGACGCGCAAACGCGAAGAGATCGAGCGGGAACTGGCGACCTTCGAGGATGCCCTGCGGAATCCGGAAGAGGAAATGGCGGCGGCGTCGTAATTGGCGGAACTACTTTAAGACCGATTCGACGGATAGGACCGATAGTGGCAAATCCGTCCTATCAGTCTTATCCGTCTTGTTCCGCTGTCGCGTCGGCCGCTTTCCCGCGCTTGAAGCTCCCCAGAAACCCAATGCACCAGCGCTGAAATTCGTCGATGAGGCTGTAGAACACGGGCACGACCACCAGCGTCAGCACGGTCCCCACAGTCAGCCCGCCGATGAGCGCGCGACCCAGCCCGGCGAAGGTTGCGCCGCTGCCCGTTGTGGCGGCGGCCATGGGCACGAGGCCGAGAATCGTCGTCAAAGCCGTCATCATCACAGGTCGGAATCGATCCGCGCCCGCGTTGACGATGCCCTCGGCAAGATCGCCCTTCTCCGCGCGCAGCGTGTTGATGTGGTCCACGATCACGATACCGTTGTTCACGATAACGCCCGCCATGAGAATACAGCCAATGAGCGTGACGCTGTCGAACTGTGAACCCGTGAGGTAGAGCATCCAGATGGCGCCGCCCATGGCCAGGGGAACCGTGGAGAGCACGGAGAGGGGCAACACCACCGATTCAAAAAGCGCGGCCATGACGATGTAAATCAAGATGACCGCCATGATAAAGGTGCTCATGAAGTTGGACATGTTGTCGCCCAATTCCCGGAGCGCGTCGCCGAAGTCGATGTAGTACCCCGTGGGCATGCGGTACTCGTTGATCGCGCGGGCCAGGGAATTCCTCACAGTGCCCAGATCTTCGGTGTCGGCGTGGGCCGTGAGGGCAATCACGTTCTTGCCGTTGTAGCGCTGGATGGTCGCCGCGGTGCGCTCCTTGGGGAAAGTCACCAGGCGGCTGAGGGGCACCAGCGTTCCCGTCGCACCCAAAACGGCCACGTTTTCAAGGTTCGCCCGCGACTTGCGATCTTCCTCGCGAAACTGGACCCACACGGGGATCTCCCGTATGCCCTGCTTCATGTACTGGAGGCGCGCACCGCGCAGGGCCGCATCGGCGGTTACGGCGATCGCTTGCGCCGTGATCCCATATTGCTGGGCGAGGGGCTCGTCGATCTGGATCTGGATCTCGCTCGTTGCCCGCTCGAGATCGGTCTTTACATCGCTGACGTCGGACAGGGCCTCCATCCGCACTTTGAAGTTATTCGCCTGCTTGTGCAGTTCTTCCCGCTCATCGCCGTAGAGATACACCGTCACCGTTTCGCTGTCGTTGGACGAGCCCGCATCGGTCACCCGGTGCTTGATCTCGGCGCCCGGCAACTGGGTACCCATCAGCTTCGAGGTGATCTTCATGACCTCATCCGTGGTGTAGGGCGGGTCTACCCATTGGGCCCCGTCCTCCTCGGTAAAGAGGTAGATATTGAACGAACCCCCCATTGCGCCGTAGAGGGTCATGATATTCTTGATGCCCAGCTCCTCGCGGCGGCTGTCCAGCTCCGCCTGCATGGTGCTGAAAAGGCGGTCCGCCCGCTCCATGTCGTAGCTCTGATCCAGCTCGACGCGGATCTCGACTTCGCGCGTGTCGAGCCGGGGCATGCCGCCCATACCCACCTTTTTGAAGGGTACGACAGCCGTCACCACGCCGATGAGGCTCAACAGGATCAGCATGGCGAGACGATTATTGAGCGACCAGCGCAGGCAGAATGAGTAGAACGATATCGTACGCTCCACCGCCCGCAGATTGCCCAGTGCACCGAGTATGCCGCCGAGAATGCCGGTGGCGCGTTCTCCGTCGCGCGCGCCGGAGAGCAGGTGGAAAAAATTCGCATGGTGGGCCATGTTGATCCGGCTCATCACCAGAGGAACGATAGTGAGCGCCAGCACCAGACTTCCCGTGAGCGCCACGATGAGGGGCAGGCCCAGCTCTTCCATGAAGACCGACATGCTGCCGGTGTCCATGTAGTACATGGGCACGAACACCACCACGGTGGTCGCAGTCGATGCGACGATGGCGAGCCCGACCTCCTTGGCGCCCAGCAAGGCGCTGTCGAGGGGCGTGGCGCCCAATTGTCGATGTCGAATGACATTCTCCACGACGACGATGGCATTGTCTACGAGCATGCCGACCACGATGATGAGGGACACCATGGTGATCATGTTCATGCTCATTCCCGCGAAGTACATGAATACCAGCGCGACCACCAGCGACGTGGGAATCATCAACGCCACGACGATGGTGGGGATAATGCGGTGCAGGAATACGAACAATACAATCAGGGCCATGGCCCCGCCATAAATGCCCTCTTTCATGAGGTTTTTCAGCGCGCCCGTTATATAGTCAGACTGGTCGAAGAACACTTTCTGTCCCACATTCTGGTAGTCCTCCTCCGCCAGAATTTTCTCCATCTCCTCGCGAACCAGGCGGCAGGTTTTGACCGCGTTGGCCTCGGATTCCTTCGTCACAAGGACTAGCGCCCCCCCTTGGCCGTCCAGCGAAACGTGCTGGTTCTCCACGCGGGTGCCATAGCGGATGTTGGCCACGTCGCGCAGGCGTTTGCCGCCCGGCGTGACGACCAGATCGCCCAGCTCGTCCAGACGATGGTACTCGCCCACCACACGCACGATATGCTTGCTGCTGCCATCCACCAGTTCGCCGACGGACACGTTCAGGCTGCTTTCTCGCAGGCGGAGGATCACGTCGAACAGGCCGAGATTCAAATTGCGCAGGTAGTCCTGCTCAAACTCGATGATGACTTCGCGCTCGGGGCTGGAGGACTGCATCTGAATATCAGCCACGCCGTCGATGCGCCGAAGTCGCGGCTCCATCGTTCGGCGGAGCAAGTCCACGAAGGCCGAATCTCCCCCCTCCCGGAAGAGGCCAAAAGCCATGATGGGGATCGAGCGGGAGTTGAAACGCTGGATGACCATGCGTTCTACGTCATCCGGCAGCACCAGCTTCAGGCGCTCCATACGGTCCCGGACTTCCGCGGCGGCCAGGGCCATGTCGGTCTCGGGGGTGAACATCATACTGACGAAGCAGCCGTCGCCGTTGGAGATTGTTCGGATGTTGTCAAGACCGGACACCGTGCGGAATTCGCCTTCCACCGGAATCGCAATCTGCTGTTCCACCTGGGCGGGCGTGGCCCCCGGATAAGGAATAGTGACGCCGAGGAATGCGGGGTCCACATTGGGCAGGAACTGCAAGGGTATCCGCGTGGCCGCAATCACGCCGAGAATCACCACGCTGATGCTCAGCATGGTCACCGTCACGGGGCGGCGTATGGCGATGTCGGGCAGCGAGAATTTCACGGCGCGGGCGTCTCCCCGGCGATGATTTTGTCACGCCCGCCCACGAGGTAATAGATCATGGGTATGATAAACAGGGTAAGGACCGTTGCCGAGGACAGGCCAAACATGACCGTGACGGCCAGGGGGCGTCGCATTTCGGCGCCTTCTCCGGAAGCCACGATCATCGGGAGCAGACCGAGCACCGTGGTAATCGTGGTCATCAGAATGGGGCGCAGGCGGACGGCGCAGGACTCCACGATGGCGCGGTGCTTCGTGTAGCCGCGCTCGCGAAGCTGATTGATATAGTCTACAAGCACGATGGCGTTGTTCACCACGATACCGGCGAGAATGATGCCGCCCAGGAACACCATGATGCTCAGGTCGATGCCCATGTACTTGAGGGCGTAGGCCACGCCGAAGAAGGCCAGCGGCACGCTGAACATGACAATGGCCGGGTGCCACATGGATTCGAACTGGCACGCCATGACGACATAGACGAGGAAGATGGCCAGGATCAGCGCGAAGCGCAGGCTCTCATAAGAGGTCTCCAGCTCGCGGTTCTGGCCGCCGAGTTCGAAGAGGTAGCCCTGAGGGCGTTCCATCGTGTTCATGGCCGTCAGGATGTCGCGCGACACCGCAGCCAGGTCGCGCCCTTCGAGGTTCGCGGTAATCACTACCGTCCGGCGTTGCCCCACGCGTCGGATCTCGCTGGGGCCTTCCTGCTGTTGGATCAGGGTCACGGAATCGAGCGGGGTCGACGCGAGGCCCTCGGTGAGGTTGAGCTGGCGCAGATCGGACTTGCTCTTAAGAAAGGACTTGTCGGAGCGCACGCGAATATCGATCTTCTCGCCCGCCAGGCTGAAGCGCGTGGGCACGTCACCCTGGAGCTCGGACTGGACCCTGGAGGCCACCTGGCTGGTGGAAAGGCCCTTTTTCGCCAGGGCGAGGCGATCGGGCGAGATGATGATCTCGGGAAATCCGGACTTGACACTCAACTCGGCATCTTTGACCCCGGGAACGGCGGAGACTAACTCGATGGCCTTTTCGCCCATGGTGCGCAGGGTTACCAGGTCGTCGCCCACAATCTGAAGCTCGATAGCCGTCTTGAAGCTGAACAGGGAAGGTAGTTGAAAGGTGACCTCCTCGCCGGGCGCGGGCACTAGTTTCGGGCGCAGGCGCTCGATGATTTCATCCTGGAAAAGGGCCAGGCGCTCGGGGTCCCGGAGCATAACCGTGAACTCGGCCACGTTTTCCCCCCGCTCCGTGGTACCGCGGGTACCCTCCTCGCCCACTTCGACGGTGACGCGGTCCACGTCGGGATCCGCACGGAGAACGCTTTCCAGCTCGCGGGCGCGCAGTTCGGTCTGCTCGATGCGGGTGCCCGCGCGGGCTTCAAGCCGCACCTGAAACTCGCCCTGCTTCATGGGCGGGATCAGTTCACTGCCGAGGCCAAAGAGGGTCTGCAGGGCGTGGGCGGCCGCCAGCAGGGTCAGCAGCAGGATCACGGGGCTGAAGCGGAGGGCCTGCTCCAGTGCGACGCGATACACCCGGCACATGGTGTTGTAGGCCAGATCGAAGGCTTCCAGGGGAATCCAGAGGACAACGCGGAGCACCGAACGCGCGGCGGTGTACACCGCAAAGAAACAGAGAAATGAGATAAAGAGACATGTCGCCAGAAAGGCCCCGATTCCGCCGAGTACGAACTGGAGCAGAAAAAGAACGATCAGGAAGGGAAGCAGCAGTGGCAGAGCCACCAGGCAGACCAACTTCCCAAAGGCCCCACCTTCACGCCAGCGGACGCCAAAGCCCTTCAGGGGCGCAAAGGCCTCGTGCAGGGTCTTTGCCACATAGCCCCGCGCATAACCGAGCCCTTGCGGGAACACGCCAAGCGCCGCGGATACCCGCCCGCGCCCTTCAGCCGTGCGCAGGTGATCGTAGGCGCGCGTCGCCCAGAAAACCTGACCGGTCCGCTCGATCTTCAGACCCTGGCGGGACACGACCAGCGGAATGAGGTACAGAGCCGTAAGCAGTGATGCGAGGAGCGAAAAGGATACGGTCAGGGCCAGATCGCCGAACAACTGACCGGCCACGCCCTCGACAAAGGTCACGGGAAAGAACACGCAGACGGTGGTGAGGGTAGAGGCAATTACGGCGCCCGAGACTTCCCGGGTGCCCCGCTCCGCGGCATCGATGGGGCTGTCACCTTCCTCGCGGCAGCGGAAAATACTTTCCAGCACCACGATGGAGTTGTCCACGAGCATGCCCACGCCCAGGGCCAGACCGCCCAGGGACATGATGTTGAGCGTCACGCCACCGGCGAAGAGAGGGACGAAGGTAGCCACCACGGAGATGGGAATGGCCACACCGATGATGATGGTGCTCTTCATCTCGCGCAGGAACAGGAAAAGCACGATAAGCGCGAGTATACCCCCGATGATGGTCGCGTCTTTCACCTCGTCGATGGATCCCTGAATGAAACGGGACTGGTCGCTGATGAGGGTCAGGCCGGTGCCATCGGGGAGTTCGTCGAGAAGGGTGTAGGCTTCAAGAGTTTCCAGCGGTGCCGGGCGGCCGGCTTTTCGGTTCCCCTCGCGGACACTCTCCTTGACCTGCTTGAAGATCTTTTCCCAAAACCCGAGTTCCCGATCAAAGCCGAGCAGGTCTTTGACCATGTTACACACGTCCACCGTGTTCGCATCGCCCTCTTTATAGATTTCGAGGGCCACGGCCTCGCGGCCATTGATGCGAACGATGGTTTCCACTTCCTTCGTACCCATGAACACTTCCGCCACGTCGGCCAGTCGCACGGGCCGGCCCGTGGCCGAAGTGATGATGGACTCGCGGATATCCTCCACCGTCTCAAATTCGTTGTAGGTGCGGACCAGGTATTCGGATTTGCCCTCTTTCAGGCTGCCGCTGGAGCGACTGATGTTCTGCTGGGCCAGGCTGTTGCCGATGGCCTCCATGGAAAGACCGAGGCTCTTGACGTGCTGGGGATCGACCAGCACCTGGATTTCCGCTTCCTGGCCGCCCTTGACCAGCACCTGGGCGATACCCGACTTGGCTTCAAGGTCGCTCTTTACGTTGCGCTCGGTGGCCTCGCGGATTTCGGTGAGCAGCTTTTTCTCGATCGCGGGGTCCACGTCGCGCCCCTGGGCCGCCAGATCGGGCGTGGTAATCGCCACCTGCATGATGGGATCGAGGGTGGGATCGTAACGCAGGATGACGGGCTTCTCCGTCAATTCCTGCGGTGCCTCGAAGAGGTCCAGCCGATCCCGAACGTCCTGCTGGGCCGCGCTCATGTCGGTATCCCAGGTGAATTCCAGAATGATTTCGGAGGTGCCGGGGGAGGATACGCTGCTGATCTCCACCAGACCGGTGACGATGCTGAGCATTTCCTCAAGGGGGCGGGTGACCAGATTCTCCACCACCTCGGGCGCGGCCCCCTCGTATTCCGTACGGACCGTGAGGGTCGGATAGTCCATGTCCGGCATGAGGTTGATGGGCAACTGCTGATAGGAGCGGACGCCGAACACAATCATGGTGAGGAAGATCATGGCCGTCGTCACGGGGCGCCGGATGGCCAGGCGGTAGTTCTTCGGCGCTTCGTGCGGTGCTTCGGTCATGAGGTATCCGTGTCAGGGTCGTGGTTGAACTCGCGTTTGTCGCGGAAAGCAGTACGGGGTACCGGGAAAACAGGGAAGCGCCGCAAGCGCCTCTCCCGGTCGCACCGGATCATGGGGGGCACGCACGTCCCGGTCAGGAACGCCCCTTGGCCTCGGCGGCCATCTCAGCCTCCTGGGCCGCCTTTTCCTTCTGGACTTCGTCCAGCGCCTTATCGGCGGAAATCTCGCCGCGGGCTTTCAGGGTCTCTTCGAGATTTCCAATCTCGAGGGAGTCCCCCTCGTTCACGGTCTGCTGGCCCAGCGTGATTACGAGGGTGGCATCGCTAATCCCGGAGAGAACCTCGGTGAAGTTGCTGTCTTCCAGACCCGTCTCGACTTCCACGCGTGCGGCGACCCACTCGGGCGTTTCCGCCGCCGGAGAAGCCGTAGCGGCACCTTCCACGGCGGCCTTGGCAGCCTGGGCTTCGGCGGCTTCCGAGCCGCGCTGTGCGACCATCACGTAGCGCCGGGCGTTTTCCTCGACGATCGCGTCTTTCGGGACCACCAGGACGCCCTGGTGCGTATCCATGATCAGGCTGTATCGCGCGAAGGCCGACTCCCGGAGGTAGGCGTGGTCCTTGGCATCGAAATCGAGCACAACCTTCACGGAACCCGTCTGGGCATCGACGCCGGGGTTAATCCGGCGGACTTTGGCGATAAACTCGCGGTCGCCGGAGGAATCGATGGTCACCCGAGCCTCCTGGCCCAGCTTCAGGCGGGGCAGACTGCGCTCCGTGACAAAGATGGGGAGAATGAAGGACGCGGGGTCTACGATACTGAAAACGGGCATACCGGTGCTGACCAGCATGCCTGCCTGAAGTTTCCGGTGCGTGATCACACCGCCGATGGGGGCGCGGATGGTCAGGAAGGTCAACTGCACCTCCTGCATTTCCAGTGATGCCTTGGACTGATCGTAGGCCGACTTTGCATTATCGCGTTCGGCCGGGCTGATGATCCCCTGCCGCATGCCCGCTTCCGCGCGTTCATAGGAAATCTTCTGTTGCGACATACCCACGCGCGACTGGCGGATCTGCACTTCCATCTCGGCCTTGTCGATCTCGGCCAGTACCTGGTCCTTCTCCACCGTGTCCCCCTCCTCCACCAAGATCTCCAGGCAATGGCCGGTACCCTTGGCCAGCACTTCTACCTGTTTCTCCGCCGTGATGTTGCCCGTCTCCGTCAAATACTCGGACACGTCGCGGCGCTCTGGCTGGGAAGCCTCCACCAGAAATGGAGTCTTGGCCGGCTTCTCCGCGTTCAAGGCGCTGACCGTGCCTTTATCCGACTGGCCGCAACCGGCCAGGCCCGCAAGTACGGCGGCGCCAAGAATCCAGCACAAGGACTTTCGCATGGGAGAATCAATTCCTTTCGTATAGAACGCCGGGGCATGGGGAGCTTTGGTCTCAAGTGGCGGCGGGAACGGCTTGCCGGGCATTCGATGGTGTCGATCACCAGCGCCACACCATACCCGCTCGCACGGCCTTCATTACGCGAAGGGCCGTAGATACGGGCATCACTTAGACGGGACCCGCAGTACTGTGGCGGGGCTGTTACAGGGGGTGCGCCCCAAAACGAAGGAGCGCATGAATTTCCACATTATACCAGCACGGGCTTCAAAGTGTGCAATCGCTGGGTGTGATTTCTTATGATGGTTCTCATCGGGAAATTGGTGCGCAAATTGCCTTATAATATATTGTTGACACTGAACTGTGAAAATGGCATGATGCCAACATGAATCGTGGTGCCTGATTGGACCAGTGGGATCCGCCGTCGATACAACCGTCGCGGAAGCAAGGAGTCTGTTGCATGTTTGTGATTCGGGGTAGTGTAACTCGTTTGATGTTAGCCGCTTGTCTGACGGCCATCCTCGCCGGATGCCCCTGGAAGGGGGATAACGGCCTGGCCCTGCTGCTGACACCGCAGGTACTGAACTTCGAGGCCGACCAAGACACGCTCACCTTTCAGGTGCACCGCAATCTAACCAATTCGCCGGTGGAACCCGTGGTCGTTTCGAGCAATCAGCCTTGGATTGTGCCCGAACTATGCACGGACTCGGCCGACAACTGTCTCGGATTCGGCTTGGTTGACCGCCTGCTCGTGCCGGTCCGCGTGGATCGAAACCTCATGCTGCTGGGCACGAACCGAGGCGAAATCATCGTTCGCACGGGTGGCGCGGCGGACCAGAAGATTACGGTCTACGCCGAGGACATGCTGCAGGTCGATTTTCGGGTAAACAACCGCCGCCCCGCCGTGGGCCAGGCGGTTACCTTCGAAGACGCCAGCGAGAAGACGGAAGACGCGGGCGACGTGATTTCCCGCCTCTGGGAATTTGGCGACGGGAATACGAGTACCGCGACGGACCCTATCCACGTCTACAACACGCCCGGTCTCTACAGCATCTCCCTCACGGTGACGACCGCCAATGAGGAAGAGACGACCCGCAAAGCCGCTTGGGTAACGGTGGGCAGCCCCGCGCCGATCGTCGACTTCGAGGCGGACAAGACCAATATCTACGAGGGTGAATCGATCACCTTCACCGATCTTTCCATCGCCCCCACCGAGCCCATCACGAGCGTGTTGTGGAACTTCGGCGATGGCCGCACGAGTTCCGACTCCCGCCCGAGCCACCAGTACACGGAACCCGGCGTGTTTACGGTTTCCCTTACGGTCAACACGGCCAATGGCAGCGAGACCGAAACCAAGACCAATCTCATCGTCGTGCAGCGCAAGCTCGCCCCGATCGCCCGAATCGCGGTGAATCCGGCAAGCCCAATCGCCCTGACGCAGGCCCGCTTCTCGGACATTTCCGACGAGGGTTCGGCCGAGATCCAGCAGTGGTTCTGGGATTTCGGCGATGGCGCGACCAGCCGCGTCCAGAACCCGACCCACACCTTCACCGCGGGCGGAAGCTATGACGTTACTCTGTACGTCGTATCGGCCCACGGCAGCAGCACGGTAACCACGACGATTACCGTCATCACCATTCCCCCGACGGCCGGCTTCACGGTGAGCGACACCACCCCCTTCATCCTGACCGAAGTTCGCTTTACCAACGGGTCTCTGGCGGGCTCCGCACCCATCGAGCAGTACCTCTGGGAGTTTGGCGACGGTTCCAGCAGCACGCTGCAGAACCCGACCCACACCTACAACAGTGCCGGCCCCTTCAACGTGCGCCTCACGGTCGTCAGCCCCCATGGGTCCGACACGGCCACCCAGGTGGTGACGGTATCGTTCCAGCCCCCCACGGCTAATTTCTCGGGCGCGCCCCGCAGCCCCAGCGTGGGCCAGGCGGTGCAGTTCCAGGATCTTTCCATCCCCGGCACCGCCGCGGTGAACCAGTGGCTCTGGGACTTCGGCGATCCGGACAGTGGCGACGAGAACCTGAGCATTCTCCAGAATCCTTCCCACACCTACAGCGCGCCGGGATTCTACACCGTCACGTTGACGGTCCGCACCCCCGTGACGACGGACAATTCCGACACCGAGACGAAGACGGCCTATATCCAGGTGGTCCAAGCCCCCACGCCGGCCTTCTCCTTCGGCGCAAGCAATCCGGACCGCCCGGACATCGTCCAGTTCGCCAATGAAACCGTGGCAGGTAGCGAGCCGAGTTCCAGCTACGTCTATCTCTGGAATTTCGGCGACCCCACCAGCATCGCAAACACGAGCACCTCGGAGAACCCCACCCACGAGTTCACCACGGCCGGAAACTTCACGGTCACGTTGACGGTGCAGACCGGAACCCGCGAGGTTACCATCTCGCAGGTCGTATCCATCGTCTTCGACCCACCGACGGTCGACTTCTCCGTGGAGACGGATGAAGAGACGCCACGCGAGGAGGTGCTCGTCGATGGTGCGCTGACGACGGACTCGCTCCAGTTCACCAGCCTCATCACCCCCGGCACGGAAACGGAAGCGGCGGACTTCTCCTATGCGTGGGACTTTGGCGATGGCGAATCCAGCACACTGGAAGAGCCCACCCACACCTTCGCAAACAGCGGCACCTACACCGTTACCTTCACCGTGACCACGCCCACCAGCGTAACCACGGCAACCCACGATGTGGCCATCGACGAGCCGCCCGTGCCTGATTTCAGTGCGATTCCGCGCATTGCGATCCGGGACGTAGACGTCCAGTTCTTCGACCAGTCGGACGAAACCAACAGCCAGCCCATTGAAGGCCGCCTGTGGGAGTTTGGCGACGGCTTCATTGCGACGGGGGAGAACCCGACCCACGCCTATGAGACTGCGGGAGCTTACGACGTGACCCTGACGCTGGACTTCACCCACGCCATCACCGGGTCGCCCATGTCCATCAGCGAGACGAAGGAAGGGTTTATCCAGATCAACCCGTAAAGACCCCGGTAGCCTATCCGGCGCCCCCGCCCATGGCGGGGGCGCCTTTTTTGTGCCTGGCCCGGACCGGTGCGCGATGTAAAGGCCGTCCCAACATTGACTTGCCCGATCCACGCAT
Organism: Candidatus Hydrogenedentales bacterium; assembly: GCA_942492815.1. GTDB lineage: Bacteria > Hydrogenedentota > Hydrogenedentia > Hydrogenedentales > JAEUWI01 > JAEUWI01. The sequence continues at coordinate 4,579,219 of OW818658.1, forward strand.
GCTATTATTCTCGGGTTTGTGCCCGAAGTCGGGCCGCGCTAGACGTTTGGCGCGTATCGACTTCGTGCCGCACCATACCCTGACGCCCCGCCTGCGGGGAAAACCTGAGCGATGAGAGGATGCACCATGACCAAGATGAGAATCGGTTTGGTCGGGTGTGGCAACATCGGTGCCGACATCTGCATCGCCCTTCACAAAGGCGGGATTCCAGCGGAAGTCGTGGCCCTGACGGACGTGGATCAAGACCGCGCCGCGGTACTCGTGCGGACCTTTCAGCTCAATGCCCGAATCTGCACGCTGGACGAACTGGCGTCGCAGGTTGATTTTATTGTAGAATGCGCGGTTGCCAGCGTCGTAAAAGACGTTCTGGAAGCCGCGATCACGCACCACAAAGACTGTCTGGTGATGAGCGTGGGCGGCCTGATGGCCCTGCCCGAAGAGCATGAACGCGCCCGGCAGAGTGGAATACAAGTACGGATTCCGTCGGGAGCCCTTTGCGGCCTGGATGGTATTCGCGCCGCCATGGAAGGCGGCCTGCACATGGTCACGCTGACCACGCGCAAGCCTCCGGAAGGCCTGATTGGCGCGCCGTACCTGGTTGAGAACAATATTGATATTACGAACCTGACCGAGCCCAAGGTGGTCTTCGAAGGCAATGCCCTGGAAGCGGTCAAGGCCTTTCCGGCCAACGTGAACGTGGCGGGCGCACTCAGTCTCATGGGCATCGGCCCGAAGGAGACGCGGGTTTGCGTCATCGCCGATCCGAACGCGACCCGGAACAGCCACGAAGTGGATGCCGAGGGCGCCTTCGGGAGCCTGAAAGCCACTACGACCAATTTGCCGTCGCCCAGGAATGCCAAGTCGAGCTACCTGGCGTCGCTCTCGGCGAGCGCGGAACTCCGCGCGGCGGCTACGGCTTTTTGCAGGCAGTTTACAGAGAACTGATTATAAACGGGCCGCTTTCGCGGTCGCGGTGAGTGCATTGTAGGGCATGATTCGACCCCCTGGGGTCAATAAGCCCCCAGGAAACGTGGAGCATGACCCCTGCGCGCCATAGCGGCCCGCGGGCATCGTTAAGAATGGAGACTAACCATGTACGCTGTAGTGGTTACAGGCGGAAAGCAGTATAAGGTTGCCGAAGGCGACCGGCTGCGGGTGGAAAAGCTGGACGGCCCGGTCGGCGGCCAGATTGAACTGGGCAAGGTGTGCCTGCTGGTAAACGGCGATGGCATCGTCGCCGAGCCCGGTGCGCTCAGCAGCGCGCGCGTCATCGCCGAGATCACGGACGAAGGCAAGCGCAAGAAGATCCGCGTCTTCAAGAAGAAGCGCAGGAAAGGCTACATGCGCACCCAGGGCCACCGTCAGTTGTTTACCGAAATCACGATTCGCGAAATCAAAGCATAAGGGAGAGGTTCCTCAATGGCACACAAGAAAGCAGGCGGTAGTTCACGCAACGGCCGCGATAGTGAGTCCAAACGCCTTGGTGTAAAGCTCTACGGCGGCCAGAAGGCCATCGCGGGCAACATCATCGTTCGCCAGCGCGGCACCAAGTTCGCTGCGGGCAAGAATTGCGGTCTGGGCAAGGATCATACCCTTTTCGCCCTCTCGGACGGCGTCGTACAGTTCCGGTTCTTCAAGAAAGGCCGGCAGTGCGTTGACATCGTACCGGCGGCCGAATAACGGCCGGCGGCAGCACCGGCAGCCATGTTTGTAGATCGCGTCCGAATTAAAGTTATCGGTGGCCATGGCGGCGACGGGTGCTGTAGTTTTCGAAAAGAAGCGTACGTCCCCCTCGGCGGCCCCGACGGCGGAGACGGTGGAAAAGGCGGCGATATTTATATCGCTGCCTCTTCTCGTTATACCTCCCTCATGGACCTGCGCTACCACCCCCTCTGGAAGGGTAACCGCGGGCTCCACGGGAAGGGCAAGTGCCTCCATGGCCGGGGCGGCGTGGACGTCATACTCCCCGTACCCTGCGGCACCATGGTGCTCGACCCCGATACCGGCGAATTGCTGGCCGACCTCACCGAGGAGGACCAGTCTTTCCGCGTGGGCCGGGGCGGAAAGGGAGGCAAGGGCAACACCCGCTTCAAAACCTCGGCCAACAAGGCCCCCCGTTTTGCGGAGCGCGGCGAGCCCGGCGAAGAGTGCGAGTTCGTGCTCGAGCTGAAGCTGATCGCGGAAGTGGGTTTTGTGGGTCTGCCCAATGCCGGCAAGTCCACCCTTCTCTCCGCCATCTCCGCGGCGACGCCGAAGATCGGCAACTACCCCTTCACCACGATAACGCCCAATCTAGGTATCGTCCAATTGAGCGACCACCGCACGCTGGCCGTGGCGGATATCCCCGGAATCATCGAGGGTGCCGCCGAAGGTAAAGGGCTGGGGCTGGATTTCCTGCGCCACATCGAACGCACGCGGGTACTGCTCTTTCTCATCGATCTGGGCGACCCCGATCCCGTGGCCACGCTGGAAACGCTCAAGAGTGAACTTCAGCAACACAGCGACGCCTTCGAGACCCGTCCGGCGGTCTATGCGCTGAACAAATCCGACGTGACCGAGAACCGCGAGCGCTTCGAATCCCTGAAGGACGCCTTCCCCAATGCGCACCTGGTTTCCGGCGCCACGGGCGATGGCGTTCCGGCGCTCCTGGAGCACCTGTGGACCGAGGTGGAGGCGGCGCGCAAGGCCGAGCTGGAAGGCGAAAAGCCGCCCGAGCCCGAGCGGGAATATACCTATGAAGCGCCCTATGACGTGGTACGCATTCCGGGTGGCTTCCGTATCGAGGGCGAGCGCCCGATCCGGGCCGTACGCATGACTGACTTCGGCAATCCAGAGGGTGCGGAACATCTCCAGAAAGTGCTGGAAAAGATGGGCATCTTCCGGGCGCTGAAGCGGCTCGGCGCGGAAGAAGGCCAGTCAATCTTCATCGGTGATCTGGAACTTGAGTATCACCCGGACTAAGGGCCATACTACCGCCCGCAGCGACCTGGTATTTTGGCCCTGAGAAACACCGACTCCTATGAAATTTGATCCCGACGCCCTGGAAACTCTCGTCATCAAGATCGGAACCAGCCTTCTGAGCGGGCGTCGCGCCTTCGAAGGCCATGTGATGGAATCGGTCGTCAAGGAAATCTGCGCGCTCAAGAAAGATCACCGGATCAACGTGCTCATCGTGAGTTCCGGCGCCATCGGCTGCGGCATGAACACCCTCAAGATGACCGAGCGCCCCTCGGCCCTCCCCGATAAGCAGGCCGTCGCAGCCGTGGGCCAGGCCACCCTCATGCACTACTACGAAACCCTCTTCATGACCTACGGCGAGGGGCTCCACACGGCCCAGGTCCTCCTCACCCTGCGCGATCTCGATTTGCGCGACAGCTACCTGAACGTCCGCAACACCATCAAGAACCTCTTCAACATGAAGAGCATCGTTCCCATTGTCAACGAAAACGATTCCACCGCCGTGGAGCAGTTGCGTTTCGGCGACAACGACACCCTCTCCGCCAAGATCGCGGCGAAGCTCAATGCCGGTCTCCTTATCATTCTGAGTGATATCGACGGCCTCTATGCCGGCAATCCCCAGAAAGATCCCAACGCCGCCCACATCCCCGAAGTCGAAGAGATCACGCCCGAGATCATCCAGTATGCGGGCGGGGCCGGCACCCTGACGGGCACGGGCGGCATGCGCACCAAGTTGGACGCCGCGCGGATCGCCTTCGCGGCCGGCGTCCCCACCGTCATCACCAACGGGCACACGCCCAATGTGCTCCACGGCGTGCTGTCGGGCGAGGCCCGATGCACCCACTTCAAGCCGGCCGAATCGGCCCTTTCCCACCGCAAGCGGTGGATTGCCTTCGGCCGCACGGCCCAGGGTACCTTGAAGATCGATCGGGGTGCCTGTGCAGCCATTCAGACCCATGGCAAGAGCCTCCTTTCCGCCGGTATCACGGATTCGACAGGCCACTTTCACGTGGGTGACGCGGTGGAGATCCGCGGGGAAGATGGCGGCCTCGTCGCCCGGGCGCTGGTCAACTACTCCAGCGAAGATGTGCGGAAGATCATGGGACACCAGAGCCATGAGATCGTCACCATTCTCGGGGCAAAACTCTACGACGAGGTTGTCCATCGCGACAATCTCGTGCTGATCTGATCGGCGCTACCCCTCCCCTTTTCACCTGCCAGCGGGCCCCGTGCCGGTGGCTATCGGCACAGGTACAGGCGTGCCGATCACACTCCACTGAAAAAATGGTAAAAATCCATTAATAGGCGAGCAATTTGTTTTATAATCGTAATTAGGGTAGCATACGGGGTATGCAAGGCAAAGGAGTTGCAGTGTGACTTGCCAACCAGTCATCTGGGCCGACGGCACCCTCAACATCATCGATCAAACCCTCCTGCCAGGAGAACTGCGCCGGATTGAACTGGCTACGGTCACCGATGTTTGGGATGCCATCAAGCAACTCAAAGTTCGCGGGGCACCGGCCATCGGGATTTGTGCGGCATTCGGCGTGCTCGTGGGCCTCCTCGAACGGCGTCCCGACGGTTTGGCGGCCTCACGGAATACCGTGGTGGACGTCGTACGCATCCTCGCCAGCGCTCGCCCCACGGCGGTAAATCTCTTCTGGGCACTGGAGCGCATGGAACGGCGTGCCGGGGCGGTGGCCGCAAGCGCATCGACGTCGGAGTTCTTCAAGGCACTCGAAGCCGAAGCGCTGGGCATCCTGGCCGAAGATCTGGACCAGTGCCTCCGCATCGGCCAGTTCGGTGCCCATCTGGTCCATGAAGGCGCGGGCGTTCTCACCCACTGCAACGCGGGCAGTCTGGCTACGGGCGGTCATGGCACGGCCCTGTCCGTACTCTATCAGGCCAAGTCCGAAGGGCGTAATTTTCACGTATTTGCCGATGAAACCCGGCCGCTCCTCCAGGGCGCGCGGCTCACGGCCTGGGAACTTCAACGCGCCGGTATCGACACCACCTTGATCTGCGACAACGCGGCGGCCCAGGTCATGCGCGAGGGCCGGATCGATCTGGTCATCGTCGGGGCGGACCGCATTGCGGCCAACGGCGATACCGCCAATAAAATAGGCACCTACGGACTGGCCGTGTTGGCCGAGGCCCACGATATCCCACTGTATGTCGCGGCACCGACGTCAACCCTGGACGCGAATCTCGCCGATGGCGATGGTATCCCCATCGAGGAACGGGCTCCTGACGAGGTTACGCACGGGTTTGGGAGGGCCACGGCGCCCGCCGGGATTCGTGTATACAATCCGGCTTTTGATGTGACGCCCGCCGCGCTGATAGCAGGTATAATAACGGAATATGGTATTGTGACCCCGCCTTACGATATCAGCTTGAGCCAGATATTCAGGCACCTCCACACGACCTGAAGGATACCGACGACCTCCATGTACGAGACTCTCGCAAACTACGTGATGAATCTGCCCAGAGAGAAAGTTTCCGAACTTTTCCTGGACGACATCGCCCTTTGCGCCGCCTGGTACGAGTCGCACCACGACAACAGCGAGGTCCAGGAATCCCATCAATTGCTCCGCCAGATATTCGATATCTGGGTCACGGAGGTCAAAGCGCCCCGCACCGATACTATGGGCTATCGCCAGCAGCCCCTGACCCGTGCATTGGTCAAGGAGCTCGCCGAGGGCAACGTGTCCCGGCTCGAGCGCGACGAGCTCGACTTTCTCTCCTTTGCATCGGGCCTGGCGCGCCGGAGCGGCAAATTGGATCTCTTCCGGCGGACGATGTCGTGTATTGCGCCCCACACGAAGGACATCGAATACGCACGGAAGCACAAACCGATCGTGCCCGGGTGCCCCTCCCTCGGTAGGCGGCTCGCGGTCATTACATCGACCGAGTTGAAGTCCGCAGAGATGCGCGACGTCCGCACCTTTGGAGGGATCAATCACCCCATCCGGGGCCCGGTGTACCTGCGTGAAGGCGACCTGCTGATTCTTTCCGATGTCCCCCCGGAGTCCACCGTGGTGGTGGACAAGGGCAGTTGCTTCGTCCGGGGCGACGTCCTGGGCAACGTGGCGACGACGGTTGGCTGCGAGATCATGGGGAATCTCTCGGGTGTGGTGGTGGCGCGCCGGGGCAGCGTGGGCGCGAAAGATATCCTCAATCAGTCCACGGTGATTTCCAAAGAGAGTTCGGTGCGCGCCATGGCGGCCGAAGACCCGCGGATGATTTTCGCCGCAAGAGAGATCGAGATTTCCGGCAACGCCATCGGCGGTCGCTACTTCGCCCGGAAGATTACGGTGGGGGGAGATTTTGTGGGGGGCGAGCTCTATGCGACCGAGTGGGCCGAGGCCGCGAATTTTGTGTGCACGGAAGAGCGCAACATTAATATCTGCCTGCTGCGGGGCCTCAGTTGCCAGGACTACGGCGAAGTGCTCACGCTCGAATCCGGACGCATGCTGAATTCCGCCATGAAACTTCGCCAGCGGCTCGCCAACGTGGAAGAACTCATCGAAATCACCGAGCGCGAGGCGGACAACCTTGCGGGCAACGTCCTGATGTACATCCTCGGCGAGGAGAGCACGAAAGAGCAGGTCCACCACGTGGAAAAACTGCGGCGCAAGCTTTCCTTTCTCGAGCGGCTGCTGTCCGGAATCCGATCGGTGATGGTGGCGGCGGAAGACCGCCTGAACCTGATGGCCTCCATGAAGGGCAGCGGTGCCGAGGCCTCGAGCGGCTCGGCCGAAGAGCAGGCGACGCTGGATGATCTCCGCCGGGAGTTGACGATGCTCTCGAACGAGGGCAGTATCGACACCGAGTTGCAGGCGGACAAGGAGGAAGTGCTTTACCTCGGCCGCAAGTTGCAACGGAAGGGCCTGGCCCCGCAGGGGGTGGAGCAGGTGCTCACCCGGCTTTTGTCCAAGTGCGACGAGGTTCAGGAGAAGTTCGATACCCTGTCCCAGGCGATCGCCCGGGATGAGCAGGATATCGAGCGCGCCATGGGCCGCGCCGCACTCTTGGAACGGGCGAAGGCGGAATGCTCGCGGGTCGAAATGCTCCGCCAGCTCTTGGCGGCGGCGCGCAAACGCCCCGACGCGGACCTTTTCAAGATGCGCGCCAACGACCGCTATGTGAAGGTGCTGCTCCGGACCATGGAAATCCGTATGTCCCGCGTCACGGGCTACCTGAGCACCTGCCGGGAGATTGCGGCCCGCATTGAGGAACTTCGGGACCGCCTGTGGACGGAATACATGGTTTCCCTGCCTGATCACGTGCTTCAGGGGTGGGCGGTGGGTGGTGCGCGCGTGCGCGGCTGCTTCACCCCCGGTATCGTCATCTGCGCCTGGCGCCACCTGCTGGAAGAAGAGAAGGGTATGGGCAGGAGCCGGATCGTCACGAAGCCGTGGGAGAACAACATCCCCGCGCGCCAGACCTATCTCCGGACGGAAAAGAGCACCATCGAGCCGCTGGGCGAGCCCGAGCCACTGATGATCAGTGGCTCCATCAACGTTTAACCCCTTTTTCGGGCTATACCTGCCCAAAGCAGGTATCGATATTTTCGGGAAATGCCGCCGTCTGCCTCACGTTGTGTTCGTCTGCTTTTATTTCACGCAAAGACGCGAAGGCGCAAAGATTTGAGGGTGGCCAGTTCCGTTGGGAATTGCCTCGATTGCAGCAAAAATCTCAGGCGCATGAAGCTTCTTTTCCTCCTTCCACTTCGTGCTTTTCGTGGCCTTCGTGGTGAAACATTCGGTTGCGGGTGGAGCCCGCGCTACGAAGATCGGTGTGAAACTTCCACTTTCCATGCCGTGAAGGTCGCGTGCCAGGCAACATGCGCGTCTACGCGCCCCGCCATCCGTTGAGTGGGGCTGGAGGCCCGTGGTATTATGCCCCTGCGAGAGTGAGCCGGAAATCCCGGCGGGCCAAATCCAGCAAGGGGAAGTCCTGTCAGCATGAGTGAAGCAACCCAGATCGTGGCCATCGACGGCCCCGCCGGCGCCGGCAAGAGTACGACCGCGAAACATGTCGCGCGAATTCTGGGCTACGCCTTCCTCGACACGGGCGCCATGTACCGGGCCGCGACCTGGTGGGCCTTGGATCAGGGCGTCAACCTCGATGAGCCTGAGGCGCTGGCCGCGAATACGGCGAAAATGACCTTGGAAATCGAAGAAACCGATCAGGGGCAGGTCGTGCGGGTGAATGGGGTCAATGTGAGCGATGCCATTCGCACGCCCGCGATCACGAACCTGATCTACAAGCTCGACCAGAACTCCAGCGTGCGCGCCCAGTTGGTCGCGCTGCAGCGCCGCTTCGGCGAGCAGCAGCCCACGGTGGCCGAAGGCCGCGACATCGGCACGGTCGTATTTCCGAAGGCGAAGTGCAAAATCTTCCTGGATGCATCGCTGGAGGCGCGCACGGAACGGCGCGCGCGGCAATTGCAGGAAAAGGGTTCCCCCGTTGATCGCGAGAAGCTCCGCGCAGACCTCCACGAACGGGATGAACAGAGCCGTAACCGGGCGGATTCGCCCCTCAAACAAGCCGACGACGCTATCTTGCTCGATACCACGGCCCTGACTTTTGAGGAAGCCGTGGGCGAGATCGTCGCGCTGGCGCGAAAGGTACTGTGAACGGACTCGGCGTCAGCAACAAGTGGAATATTGCGCCCCAGGACGATCCGGGGGTCCAGCACTTGTCTGCGGCCCTGGGCCTCCCTCCCATTCTAGCCCAGTTGTTGATTCGGCGCGGACTGGATACGCCCGAGGCCGCCCACACCTTTCTCAATCCCGCCCTCCAGCACCTGTCGGATCCTTTTCTGCTGACGGGCATGCGGGAGGCCGTGGAACGCCTCACGCGCGCGCGCGACGCGGGCGAGCACGTGCTCGTCTTCGGTGACTACGACGTGGACGGGATCAGCGGCACGGCGATCCTGGTGAACGGTCTCAAACGCTTCGGGCTGACGCAGGTCAGTTTCAACATGCCCAAGCGGCTCACCGAGGGCTACGGCCTGGACAACGAGCACGTGGACGAGGCCCTGGCCCAGGGGGTGTCGCTGATCGTGACCGTGGACAACGGCATCGCCGCCCACGGCCCCGCGGCCCACGCGCGGGCGGTGGGGCTCGATCTGATCATTACCGACCACCACTCGATTGAGCACGGCCTGCCGGATGCGCTGGCGGTGATCAATCCCCAGCGGGAACCGGATACCTATCCGGGACGGTTCCTGTGCGGCGCGGGGGTCGCCTTCAAACTCGCCACCGCGTTGAACGGCACGCCCAACGATCTGGACATTGCGGCGCTCGGCACCGTGGCGGATATTGTCCCGCTGCTGGAAGAGAATCGTGTCATCGTGGCGCTCGGCCTGAAGCACATCACCCGATATCAGCGCAACGGCATCGCCAAACTCGCGGGCGTGGCGGGGATCGATCTTCAATCCATCACCTCGGTGGACATCGGATTTCAGATTGGCCCGCGCATCAACGCGGCGGGCCGGCTGAACAACGGGCTGGCCGCCCTTCATCTGTTGCTGACGGAATGCCCGGATCAGGCCACGGAGATGGCGAACTTCTTAAATGACGCGAACGCCGAACGGCGCAGTATCGAGAAGGATATTTACGAGGAAGCCCTCGAAGAACTGGATGCCTGCTTTACGCCCTCACAGCGGGGCATCGTGCTCGCACGAGATGGCTGGCATCCCGGTGTCATCGGGATCGTGGCCTCCAAGATCCAGGGCCGCTACCATCGCCCCGTCGTGATCATCGCCGTGGGCGAGGACGGCCTCGGCCGGGGCTCCGCCCGCGCCAACGGCGGCTTCGACATGGTGAAGGCTTTCCGGGGCTGCCAGGAGCATCTGGTGAAATTCGGCGGGCATCGCTCCGCTGCGGGCATGACCATCGACATGGAGAACCTGGAGCGATTCAGCGCATCCTTCGAGCAGGCCGCCCGGGAGCAACTGGGCGACGGGGAAATCATCTCCGAACTTGAAGTGGACGTCATCGCGTCGCTCAGCGAACTCGACCCCGTCCTGTTGAACGCCATCGCCCGGCTGGAGCCGCTGGGCCATCACAATCCCGCGCCGGTGTTCTGCACCCTCGGCGTCGAAGCCCTCGGCGCGTCCGCACGCATCCTGAAGGATCAACACCTCAAGGTGTCCTTCCGGCAGGGCGACACGGTGGTGCCCGCCATCGGCTTTAACATGGCGGAGCGCTTCTACACCGAGGATCTCACCGGACTGGTGGATATTGCCTACACGCCCCAGTTCAACGTGTGGCGCGGCGAGACCACCATTCAGTTGCTGCTGAAGGACATTCGTCCCGCCGCGGGTTGAGGCCGAGTGTTTCCCGTGCTTTTCACGACGGTTCCAGCGTCTCGGCCCTCATACAGGGGGCGCACGTCCAGTGTTGTGAACTGCCAATCGAGGATTCCACGGGATACACGAAGCGGGCCTTCGATCCGTTCAATTGTGTGGCCCCCTTCTTCAAACTCCGTCCGGACCCAGTAGTTGCCGGGTCGCGACAAGAGCGCGGAATAGACGGAGTCGGGTTCGAGCGGTTTCGGCAATCGGTTGGCGGCCTGCTCCACATCCTGTTCGGAGAAGCCCACGGCGATAAAGGTGAGGGGCGAGTCGCTGGCGTTTTCCAGATGGATCCGGGTGACGCTGGCGGGATCCGATACCCCGCATCCGGTGGTCAGGCCGAAGCCCAGGAGCAAGAGGGTCGTGCGAAATTTCTGTGTGCAGGTTTTCATGAATACCTCCAAAACTACCAGGGCCAAAGGCCACCCTATGGGAAGGTCATCATCACTGTATCCATAAGAACGCCCGAAGTTACAGGCATTTGGACAGTTGTCCGGAAAAATTGTTGGTATTCCAGCGCAAGCACCGCGATCCTTTTCGGGTATTCTCACTTCCTCGATTCGGGGCCAAGTATTATCCCCTCGGGTCGGAAAAGATATTGGCGGGATGGAAGGTGGGCCCATGTCCGCCAGCCCCAGGCGGATTATACATCGAGCCCGATCGCGCCGGTTCTCCGCCTGCATTCGCGGCCCCGATCGTGGTAGACTCTCCCCCATGCCTGCGTGTATTTCTTTCTCCAACGTGTCCAAGTTCTACGGCTCCCACTTTGCCGTCGGCGGCTTCACGCTCGAAATCGATCCCGGTGAAACCGTGGGTCTGCTCGGGCCGAATGGCGCGGGCAAGAGCACGGTGCTGTACATGCTCACCGGCCTCGTCCGGCCGACGTCCGGGACGATATCCATCTTCGGCAAAGACCTGCGGGAGAACTTCGTCGACATTGCGGCGCGCATGGGTGCGCTGGTTGAGCGACCGGCTTTCTACGAATACCTTTCCGTCCGGCGCAACCTTCACATTCACGCCATGCTTTCCCGGCGCGAGGTGAATCTGGACCGGGCGCTGGATCTGGCCAACATGCTGGAGCACGGCGAAGTGCGCGCCGGAGAGCTTTCTCAGGGGCTGCGCCAGCGCCTGGGCTTGGCCATGGCCATGTTGACGGAACCAGAGCTTCTCATCCTGGATGAACCCACGGCGGGACTCGATCCCGAAGCGACCCAGGATATTCTTACGCTGCTGCGGCGACTCGGCGAGGAGACGCGGGTCACCATCCTGTTTTCCAGCCACCTGATGCATGAGGTGGAAACCCTGTGCAACCGTGTTGCCATCTTGAACAAGGGCCGGCTGGTGTCTTGCGAGGATACGGCGGCGCTCATCTCCTTTGATCGCAGCCATGTCGAGGTGCTGCTGGAGGGTGCGGAAAACGCCGCGCGCCGCCTCATGGAGCAGGACTGGGTGCTCAAGGCCACGGCCAAACCGGGCCGGATTTTCGTGCAGCTTCGGGACGAAAACATCCACCAGTTGAACAGCTTTCTCATCCATGCGGGCTATCAGGTCTCGGGGGTCATCCCCCGGCGGCGCACGCTCCAGGATTATTTCCTGAAAGTGATGAACGCGCAATGATGGCGGGCGTGAAGGGACGCAAGGGCGTATGATCGGGCGAATCTGGCTTCTTTACCGGATCGAAGTGTTCAAGGCGTCTCGCCGCCGTCAGCCCTACGTGGGGCCGCTCCTCCTCGCCGTGCTCGTGCTACTCTCTCCGCTGATACGCCCCATCGCCCGAGACGGCCTGCATGACTACGGCTTCATCGCTTACATTACACCCGTAGCCCTGAACTTTCTCGGGTTCATCATGCTGCTGACCTTTGCGTCGACCCTGGTCGTCTCGGAAACCGCCCGTGGCAGTGTCCGGGCGATCCTGCTGCGGCCTGTCCGGCGGGAAGAATTCATCCTGGCCAAGCTCCTGCTCGGTTTCAGCTATGCGGCCCTGCTTACGGCGGTCGTCGGGGTGTGTGCCTGGGCGGTTGCCTGGTTCCGTGGCGACCTGATGGGCGTCCACGTGGGCGGCGAGCTGGTCTTTACCACCGGCGAGATGTGGAAGAGTTATCTGGCGGGTGCCCTGCTTTCTCTTCTTCCGCAGTGGGCCGGGGTCAGCATGGCGGTGCTCTTTTCCACCCTGGCACGGAGCACCAGCATGGCGATCAGCCTCAGTCTCGGGTCGTGGATTCTCGTCGATCTCGCCAAGTATCCGCTGGGCATTGCCCCCATTATTTTTACCACCTACCTGGAAGCGCCCTGGCGGGTTTTCTCCGGCCAGTGCGATGCCCTGGCCCAGCCGTGGATGCCCATGGCGGCCTGGTGCGCCGCAACCTCCGGATTGCTCATCGTGGCCCCTGCGGCTTTGACGATTGTCGTATTCAAGCGGCGGAATCTGGGCGCATGCTGACCCTGGTTGCGCTGCTGGCCTTGGGCCAAATCTCCTTTGAGACGCAGCCCCTGCCCGATGTTCGCATCGGCCAGGTCACGCCCTTCACGGGCCAGCCCACGACGAATTATCTCCGGGCGGATCTGGACGGGGACGGTGCGCTGGATCTCGTCCTCCCGGGCTACGTCAACCTCCAGGAGCAGGGTAGATTCCCCGAATCAAGGCGGGGCCCCCTCCCGCCATGCGAGGAAAATGTGGAAGCCGACCTTTTCGGAGGAAAACTCTATTATCGTGGTCAGGCCAGCCTCCAGGTCCATGCGTGGACCGACGGAAGATGGAACCTGGAACTGGAACAATCCATCGAGCGCGCCGGGGATGATATCTCCTTCAGCCCCGTGGGGCCGGGTGGCGGCGTTCCGGTATTCCGGCGCTTCACCTGCGATCTGGATGGCGATCAGGTTCCCGAGTTGGTGGATCTGAATACGGATGGCGTCCACCTCTACCGGCGTGGCGCGGAGCGCTATGAGTCTGCGGGGATGCTTGCCGTCTTCCCCACCACCGTTATCAATCGCTCCGGCCCGCAGACGATCTGGCCGCCGGATGAACGCCAGGTGGTGCTCCCCGAGCAGCGCATGTCCTGCCGGCTGCTGCTGATGGATCGCGCCCTCTCGGTCATCATCGATCTGGATGGCGCGGAGGGCAAGGCCCGTTTCCGGCGGGATGATCTTGCACTGGAACTCGACGGGCAACGCCAGTTTATCGTTTCCGCTACGGAGACCTTCACCTCGGACGAGCTACCGGACCATGTGCGACCCTGCCACCTCAATGGCGACACGATCCCAGACTACGCGGGCGCTCACTGGGTGCTCTCCGACGTGGCACCGGTGCCGATGCCCGTCCACGAAACCTGGGCAAGCCTCGACGGGGGCAAGACGTTCCAGATCGAGCGCGCGACGACCTTTCACAATTTCCGGCCCTACACGTCCTTTGTGGATTTCGATTCGGACGGCGATCAGGACATGGTCGTGGAGTCCACCAGCTTTTTCGACTTGGGTCTGCGGGAATCTATAAACCAGTATCTGTCCAGCACGAACATTCCCCACACGGTCCGGATTCTCCCCCAGACGGATGGACGATTTTCCGGTGAGGCCCTCGATTGCGAAATGTCACTGAAACTCGATGCACCGCCGGTTTCCCCGGGCCCGATGCTGGCGCGCTATCAGGCCGGCGAGCTCGTGAACGTGACCGGGGACTTCAACGGCGATGGTTTCCGGGATCTCGCCTGTCGGCGGAGCGCCACGGAGATCGAGATCCGCCTGGCCATCGGGTGGCGACAATTTGACCCCGCCCCCGCCGCGAAAATTACGATTCCCGCGCAAGCGCACGTGGCGGTTGTGGATATTAATGGCGATACGCTGTCCGACGTATTGGTGCGCTGGGACGAAGAGGTCCCGGAGGGCCTCAGCCCCCGTGTCATTGCTCACTTCGCGCGAAAGGCCACGCCATGATTTCCGCTGCCGCCGCGCTTACCCTCCTGGCGGGAGGGGCCCTGCTCGAAGTTCAGATGCTCCCCTGGACGCCGGAGAAATCCACCTGCTTCACCACCGATGTGAATCTGGACGGCCGGGCGGAGATCTGCATTCTCCAGGAACAGTTGCTCCACATCTACGGCCGCAGGGCGGAGTCCCCCCTCTACTCGATTGCGCTGCCGCCCCGAACCACCGCCATCGATATCGCCGATGTGGACAACGACCAGGTGGCCGACTTGATTGCGCTCCGTGGGGAAGAAGTGCTGCGCTACGCCCTCTCGGACAGGGGCACCCCCGAGCCGGAAGTGCTTTTCACGCAGCAGAGCCAGTTCAGTCGGGCGGACGGCTACCCCTTCCCCGCAGTGCTGATCGTGGACCGGGGTGACGGCCCGCTTATCGCGCTGCCCACGGAAGAGGCGCTGGAAGTGCGTACGCTCAACGGCGAACTGGTAAACAGCTACCCCATCGGCATCAACGCGCCGTACCACGTCTCCATCGGAAAACCATTCAGCTATTGGGTCAACCAGCATGCCCAGTCCGGCCCGTCAGACGCGCTGGAGTTTCGCGTGAACCGGCTGGCCAGTTTCAAACCCCTCCTTCCCGACGATGCCTTTCCCATCGATGTGGCCGGACGCCCGCCCCAGCGGCTGGGACTGAGCCGGCAACAGTGGGAAGCGGACGAACACCGGCCGGAGAGCTGGCCGTGGTTTTCCATCGCCCAGTCGGAGACAGAAGAAGTCCGGGCGCTTTATCGCCAATCGGAATCCGAACCCGACGCTACGACAATCCGCGTTCGAACGCTTCCCTCGAACGGCGAAAGCGGGGACCCTTCGCCCGAG
The DNA here is from genome assembly GCA_942492815.1 of Candidatus Hydrogenedentales bacterium. Classification (GTDB taxonomy): domain Bacteria; phylum Hydrogenedentota; class Hydrogenedentia; order Hydrogenedentales; family JAEUWI01; genus JAEUWI01. Next base: position 4,594,330 of record OW818658.1, read on the forward strand.
GTGGTGGGGCCGGCGCGCCTCTATCCCGGTTCGCTGGTCCTGCACCCGGAAGCCTTCCCGGATTTTAACGGCGATGGTTACAGCGATCTCATGCTCTGGAAGGCCCCCCGCCCCGGCCTGTCCGCGGATGCCCTGGCGCGCGCGCTCACGAGCAACCACTGGCCGCTGAATATCACGACGCACGTGTATCTGCCGGATAAGAAACGCTTTTCACCCCGGCCCCAAACCCTCATTAGCATCGAGATACCGGTCGCCTGGTTCATGGCCCCGACGCCCCAGGGCCCTCTTCAGGCGCTCGTCCTCCGCGATTTCAACGGGGATGGGCAGACGGATTTCGGGTGCCTCACGGCGGCGGACACCTTTACGGCCTGGCAGGCGGAGGGCGAGGGACTTGCGACGACACCGGCCCTGGAAGAGCGCTTTTCAGCTCCGGTGGATGAGGTCATGTTTGAGACTGATCTGGATGGGCAGGGCACCACGAGCATCGCCCTGCGCTGCGGAAGCCAACTCGCCATTCTACGGCCCAGGCCGGTCCTGCCGGCAGACTGAGCCCCACCCCGGACTTCAGGGCTGCACTTCGGCAGCCACCTGCATGCGGCTCACCTGTTTCTTCAGGGCCAGGGCAACATCCTCCGCGTCCTGATCCCGCTTGATACCCCGGTACAGGTGGGTCAGGCGCAGGGTTGCGAGGCGGGAAAGTGCGATGGAATCTTCCGGCGTGAGGCTTTCGGGCATCCCCCCCATGGCGTCAAAGACCGCGCGGTAGCTTGTCTCCGCGAGATCGGGGTGGCCCGCCCGCTCGTTCAATTGCCCCAGAAGCAACTGGAGCTTGTAGCCCGCGCCTCCGGATGGCGGGGTCTTCTTCAACTGCGCGCTGGCCCGTTCGAGCGCCTCCGGGTCGCGCCCCGCCTGCATAAGCATCTGCACCATCTCGTGCTGAATCTCCTCCTGCAACAGGGGGTCTGCGGCCATCTCCAGGGCCTTTTCGAAGGCGAGTTGCGCCTGCTCGAAATCGGGGGGGCTCATCTGGGTGTAAAGTTCGGCGCGGGCCTCGTGGAGCAGGGCGGCCTGCTCCTGGTTGTGCGGCAGGGCCAGGGCCGTCTCCAACTGGAGGAGGCCAGCTTCTGGAGAAAGGTTGTTGAGGGCCGTCTGGGCCACATCGTTGGCGGGGCCGCTTCGTATCTTCGGCGCGCTGCCGGAGAGAGATTTCACCTCAAGGAGGTCGTCTTCATTCTCGGGCTTGAGTGGCCGCTCGGGACTCGACGGATCGGGATCCTTCGTCGATTTCCGATCCGCGCTGGTTAGAAGCATGGCGTTCTCGCGGGTCGTGCCGGACTTGGCCGTGAAGCGCTGCCCCTTGTCGAATTCCCCATCTTCAATTGGGCTCTTGCCGAACTGGGAGACGGCTACAGCGATGGTGAGTGCGCCGAGTATGACGCCCCCGGCAATCAAGGCGTTTCGCTGGAGCATGACGCCTCCCCCCTCAGGGATCGGCCAGTGCAGTCTCTTGCACCGTGGGCGTCAGACCGGACGCCGCCTCGTCGGGCGGATCCGAGCCCTCCAGCGTGGACGGGGTTTCCGTTGTGCCGCCGCCACCCTCGGTGGGTTGCTCGGTGGGCTGCTCCGTGGGAATGTTTGGCACGACGATGCCGCCGGCGCGGACGGTGATGGTATTGCGCACCTCCGTGATGCCCTGGACGTTCTTGGCGACTTCCTCGGCCAGCACGCGCTTCTCTTCGGAGTCGACGGTGCCGCTGAGCATGCAGATACCATCATCCACTTCCACATCCAACTCGCGCATCTTCAGGTGGCGGTTGAGCATGATGGCCGTGGAGACGCGACTTTCAAGCCACTCATCGGAGATCTGCCGGCCCGTGCCCCGGACCGCGTCGTAGGCATCGTCTCTGGGACGAATCGTAAGCTGGTTGACAACATCTTCCACGCCTTTGGTATTCGAGGCGATCGTGATCATGGATTCCACGTGGGCTTCCGTGGGTACGACGCCAAAGAGCGTCACGACGTTGTTTACCGTGGTGATGCCGATCTTGAGGCCCTTGAATTCGCCGCTGCCCAGCATCCGGCCCCGGACCGCCGCCGTCACGGCGCGGTCCTGCACCCGCTGGCTCCAGGTGCGCTGTTCCTTTTCGCCGATGACGGTATTGATGACGACGAGCTGGTTGTCCACGAAGCGGACGCCCAGGACCCCGAGGGCGAGATCTTCGGCAAGCTCCCGCTGGACCAGATCATTCACGCTGCCGGAGATCATGACATTGCCGTCGCGGGTGGTCGTATTGATATTGAGGGGGTTCAGGTGCTGGTCGAGCAGGTAGAGCGCTTCAATGCGCGCGGTGATCGTGCTGTCTTCGACCCCGGTGACGACCTGCCCCGCCGGCGAACTCAGAAGAGACGCTATCACAATCAATGCAAACATCAAACGGGTTCCTTGATTCACTTGGCCGGACCGGATCGGTTTCCAGAACGCCGGCAGCTCCACCGGGTGGCCCAGCCGCAGACTATTACGCGTACATACGTTATTATAGGGTCAAGTCAGGATGGCTTACAAGAAGATTCGGCGCCGGGTCGGCACCCAGCTTTGTGTTCATCCTTCCGGGGCCGGGAAAGTTCCCGGGCGGGGTCCGGCGATCCGATGCATGGTTCCCGGGACCGCCCCTGGGCTATAGTCTGGTGAGATAGCCCACTCCGAGGAATTCATGCCATGGCAGCATCTGGACGCGCGAAAAAGCTGGTAATCGCATTGACGGCGGCGGGCGCACTCGCCTTGGGAATCTGGCGTTTCACCGCCGAGGAGGCCCCCGTGCCCGTGGGCCAGGCGACGTCCGCGCCTCAGGGCCCGGAATGGCAGGATTTGCTGGGGGGGGAGCGGGCAAAGGCCTGGCGGAACATCACCGACGAATCCGAGATTTTCGAGATTCAAGGGGACACGCTCCACATCCCAGGCAACAGCCTGTACCCGCTGCGCTATGTGTCCTGGGGCGACGAACGACTGGGGGATTTCGAACTCCATCTGGAGTTCAAGTTGGCGTCGGGCGCCAACAGCGGGATCTTCCTGCGCGCCCAACCCAACGACCCGGTGTACCGGGGCTTTGAGGTGCAGGTGCTGGACGACCACGGGGACCCACCGAACAAGAATGGATCGGGGGCGATTTACGACGTGGTCACGCCCATGTTCAATCTGGCGCGCCCGGCAGGGGAGTGGAATTCCTACGACATCACGGTGCGCGGCACGAACATCGTGGTCGTCATGAATGGCTGGAAGGTCATCGACGCGGATCTGGCCCTCATGACCGAGCCCCTGGGGAAGTTTCCCGTGGCCTACGCCGACCTTCCTCGGGAGGGACTGCTGATGCTACAGGACCACGGCGGCGAGGTTTGGTACCAGAATATCCGGCTGAAACTATTGTAAGGGGGCAGCCGCACGCCGGGACGGCTGCCCGATTCGCATCAGCCCATTTTGTGCTGCAGGAGCTCGCTCAATTCTTTGCTCAGCTCGACAATGCGCTGGTCCACGCTTTCCGGGGTCATGCGGTTCATCTTTTCCTTGTCGTGCACGACCTGATAGTTGTTCAACACGGCACCGACGACGAGGTTGATAAGGAGGAAGGTGCTAATCATGACCCAGGAGACGAAGTAGGCGGTCACGACCCAGTAGTTGCCATGGGCGAGGCAGGCGCCGCGCAGTTCGGCCCAGGCGTCGCAGGTGAGGATGCGGAAGAGGGTGAAAAAGGACTCCTGGAGATTGCCGAATTCCGCGGGCTGGACCTTGCCGAAGAGCTCCACGCCCATAACGGCGTAGATGTAGAAGCTGATGAACATGAGCAGGGCAATGTAGGTCATGGACGTGAGCGACTTCATCAACACGGTCACGATGAGCCGGAGTTCAGGCAGGCCGTCGACAAGGCGGAGCACCCGGAAGACCCGGAGTATCCGCAGCAATGTGGCGATAGTGGTAATGTTGGGGACGAAAGCGGAGCCGACCACGATGATATCGAAGATGTTCCAGCCGCTCTTGAAGTAAGCCGCGGTGCTCTCCCGCGCATAGAATTTGAGTGCGATTTCGGCCACAAAGATCCAGATACAGATCCACTCCAGCGTGTAGAGAATCGGATAAGGCTCGTAGGTGGAGATGCCGATCAGGGTGGCGTTGAAGACGATAACCCCGAGGATGATTTTCCCGAAGGTACTATGATTGATCATGGCTTTGGCGTTCATTGGGTGCTGGTTCCTCGTCCCCGGCTTGCTGCGAATAACGAAATGCCCTGTTGGGGCCGCGCTAGTCTAGCAAATGGAGTCGGCGGGAGGAAATGGGCGGGGAAGGGTTTAACGCGAGCTTGCGGCGCGTGCCACACGATCTCGCCGAAAGGCGAGTTCGAGTGCCTTGCGCCTCGCCCACTCTGCCTATCAGGCGCAACCATGCACTACCCTCTTGCACCAGAGCACTCGCACTGAGCACAAAAGGACCGGTCCGAAACACCCGCGATCACCCTGGCTGCCGACCCTCAGCGCACTCGAACTCGCCTTACGGCGAGATCGTGTGGCACGTTTGCTGTGATCTGACTGGCGAGCGCGCAGCCAATGGGCTACCCACCTCTTTCCTTTGCCAACGCCGCGTCCTATAATGACGGGGCCGTCGTCCTTTGACGATGCACCCTCTTCGCAACCCATAGAACGGCCTGCTGCCATGACGACCAACAATCTCCTCATCCATTACGATTCGGTCCCCGGCTTTTTCCCCATTTACCGCCGCCTGCTGCTGGGGCGTCGCGCCCGGCATGTGAAGGGGGAGGTGCTGCCCCACTTCCACGGCGTGTGGCCTGGCGCACAGGCCGACGCGGCGCTGATAAAACGCTATGCGGAAGTCTGCGGCCTGCCGGACGATGGCTTCTATCCCCTGCTCTATCCCCATGTGCTGACTTCGGCGATTCACATCGATTTCATCAGCCGGCCCGAGTTTCCCCTCTCCCCCATGGGCGCGGTACACACGCGGATGCACGTGTTGCAGCACGCCCCGATTGCAGCGGACGCGGTGGTGGATATTGAGTGTAAGCTGACGTCGACCCGCGTTCTCAAGCCCGGCATCGAATTTGAGATCACCACCACCCTCGCTCAGAACGGTGTGAAGGTCTGGGAAAGCCTGAGCGCCAACCTGATCCGGGGCAAGAAATTCGGCGAGCCGGAGGAAGCCTCCGATTTTTCCCAACTGCCCGATCTGGAGAGCGAGCCCGTCGAAACGGGCTGGAAGGTGCCCAAAGACATGGGCTGGCGCTATGCAAAGATTACGGGGGACTACAACCCCATCCACGTCTCCCGGGTGCTGGCGAAATTCATGGGCTTTGACCGCGACCTGATCCACGGCATGTGGTCGGCCGCGCGCTGCCTGGCCCACCTGCCCCAACTGGACACCACACAGCCGATCCGCGCGGATATCCTGTTCAAGGGGCCGGTCTACATGGAGAGCGACGTGGCCATGAAACGCGTCACGGGGGAATCGGGGCAGCTTTTTGATCTATACTGCGCGGGCAACCCCCGCCCCGTCATCCGCGGGCGTGTGCGTCAAGAACAGGCCGGTGCCACGCTGGCACCCTGAGAAAGGAATACCCGAATGCCGTCTTTCGATGTGGTCAATAAAGTTGACCTCCAGGAAGTGGACAATGCCGTCAACATCACGACGAAGACCATCACCACGCGCTATGACTTCCGCGATTCCGATACGGAGATCAATCTGGACCGCAAGGATCTGAAGATCACCATCTCCACGGAAAACACCATGCGCTTGGACGCGGTGAAGGATACGCTGGCGAGTAACCTGATCAAGCGCGGCGTGAGCCCCAAGGCGCTGGAGTACAAGGAACCGGAAGGCACCTCCAAGGGGGGTGTGCGCGTGACGGTTTCGCTGAAGCAGGGCATCGACAAGGAAATCGCGAAGAAGATCACGAAGCTCATCAAGGAAAAGGGCCTCAAGGTGCAGGCCCAGATCCAGGACGATCAGGTGCGTGTCACCGGCAAGAGCATCGACGATCTGCAGACGGTGATTGCGATCCTCAAGGCCGAGGACATGGAAATCCCGTTGCAGTATGTGAATATGAAGAGCTGAACGAAGGAAATCTGACACCCTGCCTATTCCGTGAGTTTCCGTGGCCGATCTTTCTTTTGACCACGGAAATGCACGGAATTTCACGGAAGGAGAAAGCCCGGATGCGCATCGCAGTCACCATTCTTTTCACGACGTTGGTCATCTCGTCCGCAATCCACGCCGCCGAGAAAGGGCCGATAACGCTTCACCCGAAGGTTACGTCCCTGCCCACGGACGCCATGGGGCCTTTTGTGCGCCTCGCGGACAACCGGATTCTGGCGGTAGACAAGAATCTGGTTCGGGCAAGCAGTGATGAAGGGGCGACGTGGGAAACGTGGCCGCTGGAAGTGGGCATGAACTTTGAGGTCAGCAATGAGCGGGCGCTCCTGCTCACCCGCGAGGGAACGCTCATCCTGGCGTGCATGAACAATGCGGAGCTGGTGTGGAAGTGGAACAAGGAAATTCACGATGCCGACCCCGGCACGACGCTGCCCACCTATGCCCTGCGCAGCCTGGACAACGGCAAGACCTGGGAGAAGCCGCAGAAGCTCCACGATGAGTGGAGCGGCGCCGTTCGCAACATGATCCAGGCGAAGGATGGCAAGGTGGTCTTCACGGCCATGCGCCTGTTGAACAAGCCGGGCCGCCACTCGGTGCTGACCTACGCCTCGACGGATCAGGGCGCAAGCTGGAAGCCGAGCAACGTAATCGATCTGGGTGGCAACGGCCACCACGACGGCGCGACGGAAGCTACGGTCATTGAATTGAACGACGGCCGGCTTTGGAAATTGATCCGCACGAATTTCGGCAAATTCTGGGAGGCCCATTCCGAGGATGGCTTCTACTGGAAGAGCATGGGGCCGACCGCGATCCCCGCGAGCAGCGCGCCGGGCCAATTGTTCCGCCTTCAGAGCGGGCGTATCCTGCTGGTGTGGAACCGGCCCTTCCCCGAGGGGCAGACGAGCTTCCCCCTATCCGGGGGCGACAATGAATGGTCCGAAGTGCCGGTGAGCAATCACCGCTGGGAACTCTCCGCCGCCCTTTCTGAGGATGAAGGCAAGACCTGGACCATACCGGTAGTGCTGGCCCACCAGGAGGGCGCTTCCCTCGCCTACCCCTACCTCTTCGAACAGGCGCCGGGCCGGCTCTGGCTCACGACCATGCAGGGAGGCATCCGCATTGCCCTGAACGAATCGGATCTGCTTCAATAGTCGCTCAACGGGCAAGCGAGGTGAACCGACGATGGATCTGGAAAAGCGTGAACAACTTGATGTGGACGGTTTTTGTGTCATCCCCAATCTGCTGCCACCGGCGTTGCTGGCGCGGATCCAGGCGGAGTCGAACCGGATTCTGGAGGCCCTTCCCAAAGAGCACGAGCAGGACAACCGTTCGACAGGCAGCATGGTCAGTGTTTACGAGAGCCCGGTCTTTGCCGAATTGATTGCGCTGCCCGAGGCGCAGGCGGCCCTGCGCTCACTTGGCTTCAGTGAGGCGGGCTTCTCCAGCGGTTATATCATCAGCAAACCGGCAAAGAGCCCGCGCCTCTTCTGGCACTATGACTGGGCCGGCTGGGACGCGCCCGAATCGTTTACCGTGCGTCCCACACCGCAGGTGTTCTTCATGTATTACCTGGTCAACACGACACCCCACAACGGCTGCCTCCGGGTCGTGCCCGGATCGCACCTCGGGGACAACGACCTGATTCCCCTGCTGGACGAGGCCCACGCGCCCGAATTGCGATCGGCCGAGAACCTGGACCGGCCCGCCTTCAGCGATCGACCCGACGAAGCGAATGTGCCCATCACGGCGGGCGATCTGCTCATCGGCGATTCGCGCCTGCTCCACGCGTCCCATGCGAACGAGAGCGACGAACGGCGCACGGTAATCACCCTGTGGTTTCACCCCGATCCCCAGACCTTTGGCGGACGTCTTCAGGCCTTCTGCGCGAACATGGCCGCACAACCGCCCAAGGAATGGCCCGAGGACGCCCGGGAGAAGGTGAGTGCGGTGCTGTGTCGCTACGACGGTGAAGAAGAGGCCTGGCCCTGGAACCGCCACCGGCCCTATTCGGCACCCGTGGCGGGATCGCCCGCGCCATGAACCCCACCACAGACCTCCGCGGCATCATCACAGTGCTCAATACGCCTTTCAACCCCGATGACACCCTCGATCTTCCGGGTCTCGCGCGCAACGTGGAGAATGCGATCCAGGCGGGCGTCGCGGGCTTCCTCGTGCCCGCCATGGCGAGTGAAGTGGGTGCCCTCACCGAGGAAGAGCGGGCCGCGGTGGTCCAGTGCACTGTAGAGACTTCGGCGGGGCGCGTGCCGATCATCGGCGGGGCCTCCGCGCCTGATCAGGCCGCGCGGGTGAATGCCGCCCAAAAGCTCAGCGCACTGGGCTGCGCGGGTGTGCTCGTGAGCATGAACTATACCGACGACGCCACCTACACCCGCGATGTGGAGGAACTCGCCTCCCTCGATCCCGGCTTCCTCATGCTGCAGGATTGGGACGCCAGCGGCTATGGCCTGCCCGTGCCCTTGATCAAGCGCCTCTTCGAGACCGTGCCCGCGTTCAAGTGCCTCAAGGTTGAGGTCGTGCCCGCAGGCCCGAAATACTCCGAAGTACTCCAAGTGACCAACGGCGGTCTCCACGTTTCCGGCGGCTGGGCGGTGGGCCAGATCATCGAGGGCCTCGATCGCGGCGTACACGCCTTCATGCCCACCGGCATGCACCCCATATACACGGCCATCTACCAGCGCTACATTCGTGGCGAACGCGAGTCCGCCCGCGCACTCTTCGAAGAGTTGCTGCCCGTCCTCGCCTTCTCCAACCAGCACCTGGACATCTCCATTTACTTCTTCAAGCGCCTGCTCCACGCCCAGGGCATCTACGCCACGGACAAGGTCCGCTCGCCGAAGGTGGCCTTCGACGCGGTACACCAGAAGATCGCCGACGGACTAATCGAGCGCGTGATGGCGATGGAAGCCCGGCTCGCGAGTGAGGGGTAGATTGATACCCCGATCGAATAGCTGAATTAAATTTCAGTTTATTGGAGAATCGGCCACAGGGTCTGATATAGTCGGACCCAGTTTTCCACTGTCCACAAACAAAACTGGAGAGGGCCGATGGACCACGAAAAAGCACTTGCCGTCTTTGAGAACTTCAAAATCCGCCGGGTTTACGACGAGAAGACCGAAACGTGGTATTTCTCCGTCGTGGACATCATCGCTGCGCTGATCCAGCAGCCGGATTTTCAGGCGGCACGAAACTATTGGAAAGTGCTGAAAAACCGCCTGAAAAAGGAGGGAAGCGAGTCGGTTACAAAATGTAACCGACTGAAGTTGCCCGCCGGGGACGGGAAATCCTACCTCACCGATGTGGCCGCGCCGGAGACCCTGCTGCGCCTCATCCAGTCGGTCCCCAGCCCAAAGGCCGAGCCGATCAAGCTCTGGCTCGCCAAGGTCGGCTACGAGCGGATGCAGGACATGAGCGACCCGGCCCGCTCCCTCGACCGCGCCCGCGACTATTGGCGCCAGCACGGACGCAGTGAGAAGTGGATCCAGCAGCGGATGATGGGCCAGGAGACCCGCAACAAGCTGACAGACTATTGGAAGGACCACGAGATTACGGGCGAAGAGGAATACGCGATCCTGACCAATATCATCCATCAGGAATGGAGCGGGGTTTCCGTCAAGAAGCACAAGGACCTGAAGGGCCTGAAGACCCAGAACCTGCGCGACCACATGAGCGAGGCGGAATTGATCTTCACGGCGCTTGCGGAGCTGTCCACGCGCCAGATCGCCGAGAGCGTGGAAGCCACCGGCATGACCGAGAACGCGGCGGCGGGCAAGCAAGGCGGAACGATTGCGAAAGGGGCGCGGCTCGAGCTGGAGCGAAAAACCGGTAAGCGCGTGGTGACGGAGGAGAGTTTCCTGCCGCCCGCGGCGGAACGGAAGAAAATCAAGGGGCCGGAGGAGGGGTGAGGAATCGCCGCGCTCAACCCTGGGCTACGATATGTCGCCACTACGTGGCTATTCAGATGCTTTTCTGTGATCTGCTGCAGCGTCGTAGACTTGAAAACTTATGGGTAATGACAAGAGCGGAGCTTGGGAACGAGAAAAACTTCGAGCCGCTTCGGCACATTTTCACTTGCCTTCTTTTCGCTCTTATGCTTTACTATAGCAATCTGGCGATGCAGGGAACACTACTGAGGGCAACATCGTGGCAGCATCCATCAACCAGGCAGTTTACTTTGCGCTTGAAAGCCCCGACAAACGCTTTCGCGTTTTAAAAACAGCCTTTTCTGAGCGCATGAAGTCTTGGAGCAGGAGGTTTTCCTATTCCTTCCTGATCCTGCCCCCGGTGATTGGTATTGCCCTGCTCTGGACGGATGTATCGGATAATTTACCCCCCTCGGCTATTGGAATTCAGATATTCTTTCACGGTGTCTTCTCGCTCGTTATCTTCTGGAAAGTTCGGGTCTTGATACCACAGATTGACAACTTGACCTACGCACTGGAATCCGGCTTTCTAGTTGCCCGGCTGGACGACTCGCGCGAATTGTTTCGCACCGATCTTTCCAGAGTTTCCAAGGTGGAAATTGGAAATGATGGAAGCCCCGAGGCAATGCAGATGCGACTGGTTTCCAAGTGGAAGCTGACCGTCGGTGTGCCCACCTTGGAGAATATGGAGAAATTCGTCGCGGGGGTGGCGGCCCAAGTCCCGGTTGAGATTGAGCGGCGGAGTACGCCCTTGCCGATTTGGACAAAGCAGGCTATTGCAGTCGGTGCCTTCAGCTTGCTTTTCTTCATGCTCCTCTTTGCTGGCCTGGGTTATGCACTCGTCCAGTCTTACTGAACCGGGACGTGGTGGGATATTTGCTGAGTGGGTCGCACCTCGTCCGAATACAGAATGTGTGCAGGTCGTGTTGGTTAAATCGAGAGCAAATGGGCAGGAAGGTTTGTCATCGGGCATGGAACACGAAACTTCTGGCGCAGATCTTGGACTGGACTCTGGTCCGCAATATCGCTTTTCCCGGGCCCACGTCGATTCCTGCCAACGGCGATTGCGGCGCGTATTAATTCCCGTGCTAGTCGCTGTGTTGGGCTTAGCGACCTTTCTCTTCTGGCGGGCGATTCGTCCGTTTTCGGAGAACCCATTTCAAGATGAATTCCTGATAATTGTTGGCCTTCCTTTAGCAACAATCGGCCTCATCACCGTCCTCGTTGCCTATCGAATCAACATGCGGCGCGTGACGCGGATGATGGACAGCGCCACCTATCGCTTTGAATCTGGTATTCTCGTCTTCAGTATTCTGCAAATTCTCGACTTTTCCGGCATCCCATTCACCCGAACCCTCACACGCCGCTTTGACCTCCGCCAAGTTGTCCAGGTAGAGGTAGGCGACATGCGCTATCCCGAAGAACTCCGCGCGCGTCTCCAGCTCGCGAGAAAAGGATGGTTGCCCACTCTGCAGAACATAGTCATTCCCACCTTGGAAAACATGGGGGACTTCATTGCGGAGTTGGAGCAACGGCTCCCTGGCAAAGTCACTTATGTGAATGAAACTTTGTCGCCTTGGACCCGGCAGGTAGTCTTATCAAAGCTTACGGTCGTTGCTGTCATGGTCACCGCCGTTGCCTGCGCAGTGGTGTACGGTGTGCCCTACTTCACTGAACTGGTGCCCCAGAGTCGCTAGACAGCGGAAAATCGGACGGATCAGACCGATCAGACTGATCGGAATTAGTAGGGGACTTCTTGTCGGTCCGATCCGTCTGCTTCGTCCAATTTCTTCCCCCCATCCCCCTCCGCCAGCAAATTTCCCTTCTCGACGGAATTACGGTATCATGCTCGATCGGCAACCGTTAGCCTCACCCGCCGCGGATCCGCGGCCCTGGAGTAGAGCATCCTATGGCACACAAGACTTCCATGAATCGCAGAAAATTCCTCACCCGCTCCTGCCGCGCCCTGAGCGTGGGGGCGGTCCTCTTCACTGGCACGAAATCGGGCAAGGCCTTCGCCGCGCGGGTGGGTCCGTCCGATCAGGTGCGCATTGCCGTTATTGGCAACGGGGGCATGGGCGGACGCCACGTTGAGGCGCTGGCTGAGAACCCCAACTGCCACATCACGGCGTTGTGCGACGTGGCGAAGCAGCGCTTCAACACCTCTCTCGACAAGGTGAATGAGATGACGGGCCGTCGCCCGGAGGGCTTCCAGGATTTCCGCTATGTGCTGGATCACAAGGAAGTGGATGGTGTTTTCATCGCCACGCCGGATCACTGGCATCCCCTGCTGGCCATCATGGGCTGCCAGGCGGGCAAGGATGTGTATGTAGAGAAGCCGGCCGCACCGACGGTGGCCGAGGGCCGCGCAATGGTTGAGGCGGGGCGTCGCTATGGCCGCGTGGTTCAGCTTGGCACACAGCAGCGCTCCATGCCCGTATTTCAGAAGGCGATTGACTTGGTCAAGAGCGGCAGACTGGGCACGATCACTTCGGCGAGCTGCTGGGTGGGCGTGAACGACGCGTGGAGCGTGGGCACGCCGGTGGAGGAGGTTCCAAACGGCCTCGATTGGGATCTGTGGCTTGGGCCGTCACCCTATGAGCCCTTCTCGAAGAATCGCTTTTTCGGTTTCATGGGCAACCACGACTACGCGAAGGGCGGCCAGCTTACGAACTGGGGCGTACACCTGATGGACATTCTCCATTGGGGCATCGGCCAGGACAAGCCGCTCAATGTGCAGGCCATGGGCACGAGTCCCCGGGGCGGGGCGGGCGGTCACAACTTTGAGACGGTCGATGCGATGTGGGAGTATCCCGGTGTCAGCGTGACCTGGGAGCAGCGCCACACGAACGACCACGGCGGCAAGAGCTACGGCATCAAATTCCAGGGCACCGAAGGCCAGTTGGTGGTGGATCGCGGCTCCTTCAAGGTCTTCCCCGAAGGCCTGGGCATTGCGGAGTGGGTCGGCGAGCCCGAACGGAGCTGGGCCAACCCGGATCACCACAATAACTTCTTCGACTGTATCCGAAATCGGAAACGTCCGGCGGCCGACATCGAGCAGGGCGTGCGCTCCACGATCCCGGTGCTCCTGGCGGGCATCGCCCTGAAGACGCGGCGGAAACTGACCTGGGACGCCGAGGCGGAGCAGTTCGTCAACGACGACGCGGCCAACCGTTACCTGAGCCGGGCCTATCGCTCGCCCTGGCACCTCTAGGCCGATAGCCGTTTGTCCCCGAAAACTGATTTACAGAGGAAAAACTCATGCTGAATAAACTTTCCCGTGCTTGCGCCGCCGCTATGCTGGCCGCCTGCACGATTACCACTTTTTCACCACTGCCCGCCCATGCCGCGGGTGCGGCGCGCCCCGCTTCTTTTGATGAACTCGTGGGCGACCTCCGTGGCGCCGATGAGCCCAAGCGCAGTCTGGCGCGCCAGTTGATCCCCCGCGAGGGCGCAGATGCGGTGCGTCCCGTGCTGCCCCTGCTCTTCGACGCGAACGACACCGTGTCCTGGGCCGCCATGAACGTGCTGCTCGATATCTGCAATGACGTTACGAAGCCCGGTCTCGAAGCCGATCGCGCGCAGGTGTCGAGCGCGCTGCTGGAATGCCTGAAGGCGACGACCAACGAGCCACACCAGTTCCTGCTGCTGCGTATCCTGGCCATTGTGGTGCCGGAAGGCGCGGACCTCAGTCCGATTGTGGCCCTACTGCATTCGGACACGGCGAAGGAGAAGGCGAGGGTGGCACTGCAGGAAGCCAACACGACGGAATCGCGCGCGGCCCTGCGTGGCGCACTCCCCCAGGCCGACGCGAACTTCGCGGTCGCGCTGATGGATGCGCTGGACAAGGTCCACGATACGGAGAGCTATCCGCTCTTTCAGCAGAAGCTGCAGAACGGCACGCCAGCCGAGCAGGCGGCGGCGGCCCGTGGCTTGGCGGCCTCGGGCGATCCGGCGCTGGCGGAACCCCTCCTCGCGCTGAGCAAGACGATTGATATCAACCACCGCTTCACGGCGGAAGACGCCGTATTGCGCCTTGCGGACAATCTGGTGAAACAGGGCGGGCGCTGGGACGGCGGCATCGCGCTGTATAAGGCGGTGCTGGCCCAGTCGGCGAATCCGGTGATCCAGGCGGGCGCGCTGAACGGCCTCGGCCGCTTTGGTGATGAGACGGCGCTGGACACGATCATGACCGCGTGGTCCGTGGAGCCGACGGGCCTGCTCGAAGGTCCGGCCATGGCCGCGATTGAAGCCCTCCAGGGCCCGGCGATTGCGGACAAGCTGATCGCCGCCTATGACCAGCAGCCTGCCCCCGTGCAGGAACGCCTGCTCGGCATCATGGGCCGCAAGCAGGATCCGCGCTACCTGCCCATCATTGAAAAGGCGACGGGCCTGAGCGCCGCCGCGCGCATCAGCGCATTGCAGCAGTCCATGCTGCCCGAAGCGGTTCCCCAGTTGGAGGCCCTGGCGAAGGGCGGCACTGAAGCCGATGCGGCCCAGGCGGACGAGGCCATTTCGCGTCTGGCGAAGGCCTTCCGTGATCAGGGTAATCCGGCCGGTGCGGGCCGCGCCTATCTGGCCCAGTACCGCATCGCCAAGACCGACGACGCACGCAATGCTGCGCTGGAAGGCATCAAGAGCTTTCCCGTCCCCGAAGCGTATGACGAGTTGAAGGCGACGCTCGGCGACGAGGGCCTACTCGCCCTACCCGTGAACGTTCTGTCGGGCATGGCCCAGGCCCTGTCCGGCGCCGGGCGCACCGAAGAGACCAAGGTAATCCGCACGGCGCTCCTCGCTCGCGCCACGGACACGGCCACAGTGCAGCGCCTGATCGAGCTCGGACCGGTGGAAGGCACGCCGGAAGAGTTCGCGAAGCAGCTCGGCTTCGTGAATACCTGGAAAATTGTCGGGCCTTTCATCCTGACGGATGCCCCCGATGATGGATCGCCCGTGCTGGTCAATGGCGCGGTTGATCTCGCCGCGCGCTACGGCACGGAGGCCTCCGCCCCGGCCTGGACCGACATGGTGGCGGGCGGCGCATTCCCCCACGTCGATCTCATGGGTTACGCACGGGATCAGGCGCGGGCCTTCGCCGTGACCACCATCAAGGTTGCCGCCGATCAGGACGCGGTCCTTCGGCTCGGCAGCGACGACGGCATCCGCGCGTGGGTCAATGGCGCGAAGGTGCACGAGAACGTCGTCGACCGCGGCGTCGCGCTGGACAACGATCTGGCGCCCATCAAGCTGAAAGCCGGCGAGAACACCATCCTGCTGGAAATTATCCAGCACACCGGCGGCTGGGGCTACATCGCCCGTCTGACGACGGTGGAAGGTGCGCCGCTGGCCTTCGAGATTGTTACGAAGTAAATTGATCACAGGGACGGCAGGGACGACAGCGACAGCAGAAACAACTGCCTGGCTTACTCCTGCCGTCCCTGAAATTCCTGTTCTTTCGAAGAAATTCCCATTTCATCACGAAGAAATCGGTTGTGGGCAAGTTCCACACTAAATAGGATTTCCACTCCATGCTAAGTACTCTGTTAATCATGAGCAGCCTGGTCGCACCGGGCGCCGAACCCTCGGTTCTCTTTGAGCGCCAGAAGATCGGTACAACCACTTTTGAAGCCGCGTCGATCTTCGACGTGAATAACGATGGCCATCTGGACCTGGTTTCCGGTGAATACTGGCATCAGGGGCCGGACTATACCGAGGCCCACAAGATCTGCACGATCCTGCAGGCCGACGACTACTATGACGACTTCAGCGACTACCCGATGGACGTGAATGGCGACGGCTTTCTGGATATCGTCACGGGCGGCTGGTTTGGCGGCGCGCTCCAGTGGCGGGAAAACCCGAAGGGGCGTCCCGTGGAATGGGTGACGCACGAAGTGGCCAAGACGGGCAACATCGAGCGCAATTCCTTCTTCGACCTGGACGGCGACGGCTACGAGGAGGTGTTCTGCACTACGTCGCCGGTGCACTACTTCCGCCTCGTGCGCGATGAGAAGGGCAAGCCCCAGGGCCGCTTCGAGCAGTACACGATTACCGAGGGCGGCGGCGGTCATGGCTTCGGCTGCGGCGACGTCAATGGCGACAAACGCCCCGATATGATCTTCGCGGGCGGCTGGCTGGAAGCGCCGGAGAATCCCTACGATGTGAAGGCTTGGAAATGGCACAAGGAATTCGACCTGGCCAAGGGCATGGCCTCGGTGCCAATCCTTGTCCACGATGTGAACCAGGACGGGAAGAACGATATCATCGTCGGCGGTGCCCACAACTATGGCCTCTGGTGGCACGAGAATCTCGGCGGCGGTCAGTGGAAGGAGCATGTGGTCGAGGAACACCGCAGCCAGTTCCACGAGATGCAATTATCCGACATCGACAACGACGGTGAACTGGAGCTGGTGACCGGCAAGCGCTTCCGCGCCCACCGTGGCCATGACCCCGGCGAGTACGATCCCCTCGGCCTCTACTACTACGACATCGCCGCCGAAGGCTTCACGCGCCACACCCTCGACTACGGCCCCCACACCCGCGCGAGTGGTGCGGGCATCTACCTGTGGATCGCCGACATCGACGGCAACGGTTGGAAGGACATCCTCGCTCCCGGCAAGGAAGGGCTTCACCTCTTCACGAGCCTGGGTCGATAGGGCGCAGAACAAATCCTGAAATGCTATCGGACCGATCAGTCGGATCAGACTGATCGGTCCGATTTTTTTGCGCGGTAATTGGTCGCGCCAGAGCACATCCCCAATCGCCGAAACATGTCCTCCACATCGGCACAGCGGACAAGATCGCGCCCGGCATCTGTAGCCTCGAAAACGCGGATCGTAAGTGCTGTTGGCACTTTCAATTCTTCCATATCACTCACCCTCGTCCTTCTTCTTCAACAGCAACAGTTTGCCCTTCTCTCCCGCGAGCCAGGAATCGTATCGCACTTCCTCCACTTTGGAGAAGCCGGCCCTCGGCAGCCAGGAGATCGCGTAGCGATCCTCCACCACCCACCAGCCCATTGGACCGGCATTGAGGAAGGCCCCCGCGCCCTGACGCTCGATGTAATAGGGGCTCGTAAGCCAACCGTTGAACTCGTAGCCGCCGTCGATCTGCTCGGCGGTGAGTCCCTGCTCGTTCATGAGGCGATTCGCGATGACCCACCGGGTCGTGTTCCAGGCCATGTAGTCCTGCAGGCAAATCACGCTGAAAACATAGAGCGCCGCGAGGCTGCCCCAGGCCAGCAGGCTCTGTCCAAGTCCGCGCCCGAGCGGCGCCATGGCCACGAGCAACACGACAGGCACGAGCGCGCCGATCAGGTATCGGTCAAAGCGCACGGGCACCCAGGGGTGATAGAGAGAGACCACCATGAGCACCGCCCAGATCATGAGAAAGCACTGCTGCCGTCGCCGCGCATCGCGCAGGGGACGGCGCCCGTCGCCGGGGATTAGCACAACCCAGCGAATCGTCCCGGCGAGCATCCAGCCCGCCACCGCGAGGCCC
This sequence comes from Candidatus Hydrogenedentales bacterium, assembly GCA_942492815.1. Lineage (GTDB taxonomy): Bacteria > Hydrogenedentota > Hydrogenedentia > Hydrogenedentales > JAEUWI01 > JAEUWI01. The sequence continues at coordinate 4,611,916 of OW818658.1, forward strand.
AGCAGCGTGGGCAGCCACCACCACGCGCCGATGGTCACGGGCCGCCAGAGGTAACTACCCATGTTGATGCCCCGCAGCGTCATGGGCCCCACCCCTGTATCGAAAAACATGTTGCCCAGAAAGGGTATCCGGTTGGGTGTCGAGCCGCAGACTGCCGCCGCAAGCGGCAGCATGACGAGAACGAAACCGACAACCCGTCGCTGCCACTTGCCTTCTTTGTAACGGAACCAATAGCCCACCGCCCCGATGGCCAGCGGCAGCACGAAGAGTCCCAGGTAGGTCATGGAGACGCCATAGAATTTGAAGCCGCCGAAGATCCGCTCGCCCATGGTGTCGCCCAGCAGGTTGGGATTCCAGGCATAGCCCATTTCCGCCGCATGGGAGGGCAGCATTTTGAGCAAGCCCCAGGCCGCCGCCCACGGCAGAATCAGCGAAAGGATAAGCGGAATGGAAGCCCGTTGCCGCCAGCGCGCCTCCCACGGGCACAGGGACAACACGAAGGCTGCGGGAATGAGGACAGCGAACTGCCGGGTCAACAGCGCGGCAGCACCGAAGAGCGAACCGAGAAGCACCCACTGCCAGCGCGGAGACTCCAGGGCGCGAAGGTAGAAGAGCCCCGAAACCGCCATGAGCCCCACGAAGGGCACATCGGTCATGAAGGTATAGCCCAAGTTCATCATGAGGGGATTGGCAATGATCACGCAGCCGGCCAATGCTGCTACCGATGGCCGCACCCGAAGCTGGAGGGCCGCCATCGAAGTGCCGAAGGCCGCGGCGAGCCAGAGCACGAGGGTGGACCAGCGCAGCGACAGGAAGCTGAAGCCAAACAACTCGCAGAAGAGCCGCCCCCACCACGCCTGGCCTACAAACGCGGCCGTGGAGAAGATGTGGCCCTCGTAGTGCCCGGTTTCCATCCAGTCCTTCACGGCCTGGGCGTAGACCCAGTCATCGTTCAGGGGAAATTCGCCCACAGGCGGGACCATCGCGAGGGTCAGGGCCCACAGGGCCAGCACCAGGCCCAGGGCAACGACACGGTGCCACCAGGGGCAGGGTGAAAGCTCGTCGGTCGATGGCCTTACCATAACGCGGCGCTACTTGAGGTGTTTGTCGAGGTATGCGGCCACTTTGACCCGGTGGTCGCCCTGCAGTTCGATGACGCCGTCCTTAAAGGCCCCGCCGGCCGCGCAATGTTTCTTCAGCGCGGTCACCAACGCGGTTCCGTCGCCCGAGACGTTCTGGATGACGGTGGCCAGTTTACCGCCCGGTCGCTTCTCATAGGTCAGGGGCCAGCCGCCCTTGCGGGTCTTGGCGACGCGCCAGGCCGCCTTGGGCGTATCCACGATGATCTCGGCCTTGGGTTTGGGCGGAGTCACGGGCACTTTGGGCAATTCCCCACGAAGGGATCCCAGTGCCCCGAAGGGGGAATCGGTCAGGGCGGTTCGCGGTGTGCCAACATCGATTTTGGTCTTTTTAGCGCTCATTGCGAAATTGTAGCAGTTGATAGTTGATAGTTGATAGTTGACAGTGGACGAGATTTGCCTCAAGAGCTCCATAAGCCCTACCCATAAGTCCCATAAGACCCATAAGACCCACAAGACTGGTTTTCCCTATCGGCTCTGTCAACTATCATCTATCAACTATCAACTCCTCATTCCTCGGTGGTATACTTCCCCTAGAGGATCATGGGCCATGCTCTGCCAGAAGTGTCATAAGAAACGCGCCACCATTCGCTATGCTGAAGTCGTTGACGGTCACGTCACCGATCAGTTCTGGTGCAAGGACTGCATGGCGCTCCAGCGGAGTGCGAGCGAAGGCTTTGAGCTGTCCGAGGTACCCTCGGCGCGTCCGAGCAAGGCCTCTATCCACAAGGTGGTGAGCCGCGTGGTGCGGGCGCAACGCACCTGCCCCCAATGCGAGACCCGCCTCCAGAGCATTCTGGATACCAAGATGATGGGATGCCCGGCGTGCTATGTGCAGTTTGCCGATGAAATCCCCGCGCTGGCCGCCAAGCTCCACGAGGCGCAAGTCCACCGTGGCAAGGCCGCCCACCCGTCGGATGTGCGCACCCAGTTGCGCTCCGACCTCCAGACCAAGCGCGCCCTTTTGCGCAGTGTGCTCAAGTCGGAAAACTACGAGGCTGCCGCGCAATTGCGCGATGAAATACGGGAGCTCGAAGGCGGATTGTATGCATCCGGCCCGGGGGTGGACTAAGCCATGACGCTGGATACGATTCTATCGCGGGACCCGCAGTGGCAACGGGGCGAGGGCGCGCCCAACGCCGAGACGGTGGTGCTCACCCTGTGTAATCTGGGCCGCAATCTCAATGACATGCCCTTCCCCGCACTCTGCAACCCCGATGAGCGCAGTTCCGTGGAGGATCGCCTCCTTCGGGTTTTCGACCAGTTCAACCTCCTGGCCACGGGCGAATACTTCAGTCTGGTTGATCTCCGGGCTTCGGACGTGCAATTGCTGGCCGAGCGCCAGCTTATCACGCTGAATCTCACCACGCCGCGCAAGGGACAGGGCATCTATATCGCCCACGACCAGTCCCTCAGCATTCTGGTGAACGATGAAGACCACTATTGCATCCGCGTCCTTTCTTCGGGGCTCGACCTTCAGGATGCGTGGATTCGCGCCAGTCGCATGGACGACCTCCTCAGCGGGGTGCTGGATATCGCTTTTTCGCCGACGCTGGGCTTTCTGACACGAAATCTCAACCATCTGGGCACGGGGCTGAAGCTCAGTCTGCTGCTCCATCTCCCCGCCTGTGTTCAGGAGGGAGCGCTCCACGAGATTCATGCCCTGACCGAACCGCAGAACCTCGATTTCAGCGGAATCGGCACCGGCGTGCCCGATCTGCACCCCGCCGACAAGCAGGAGCTGAGTGATCGCTGGCCGGTCTACAGTCAGGCGCTTTATAACGGCATGGGCGGCTTCATGCCCCGTGGGATGCACGAAACCGAGGGCGATCTCTTCCAGCTCAGAAATCGGACGACGCTGGGCCACACGGAAGAGGAAATCATCTTCCGGCTCAAGCAGTGCGCGACCGAAATTATCCGCAAGGAGGCCGAACTGCGGGAGCGGCTGCGCGAGAAGAGCGTCGAGGTGCTCCAGGATCGCGTCGAGCGGGCCCAGGCCCTGGCCGCGAGCGCCAGGCTCATCCCTTTTGAGGAGAGCTTTTCCCTGCTGTCTTCTCTTCGGCTGGGGGTCTCCCTGGGGTTCCTCCCCGGCCAGACAGTGGCAGACCTGAACGGATCACTGATACACTGTCAAGGAGCCCACGTGGAGCGGCAGCTTCAATCAGGGTCTGGCACCCTGGATGATCTCAGTCTGAAGCGCATGCGGGCGAAACAATTCAAAACACAGTTTGCGCCCGCTCAGGGCTGAATTGGCCCGCGCCGCAGGGTGCCGGGTTCGCAGGTAATTTGGTGCGCCGCAGCAGTTTGGTGTCGCGCACGGGCAGTACGGAAACCAATGGCCTCTCCCGCGCCTACCCTGGCACCGGCCGGCCGTAAAGAAAGGATCACCACATGTGGGAACGATTTACGGAGCGCGCCAAGCATGTTGTCAGTGCCGCACGTGAAGAGGCCACCCGCCTGGGTAGCGAATATGTGCGGACCGAGCACATCCTCCTGGGGCTTTGCCGCGAACCGGAAGGCATTGCCGCCCGGGCGCTGGAGAACCTCGGGGTCGATATAGAAGCCCTGGCCATCGAAATCGAGCAGCAGGTGCAGCCCGGTTCCGCCGTGGTTTCCGGGGACGAAATCGCCTTTACGCCCCGCGCCAAAAAGGTGCTGGAGCTGGCGGTGGAAGAAGCACGCCGCTTTAACCACAGCTATATCGGCACGGAGCACATCCTCCTCGGCCTCTTGAAAGAGGGTGAGGGCATTGCCGCCAAGGTATTGCAGGATATGAAGATAGACCTTGGTCGCATCCAGGCGGAGGTCATCCGCCTGCTGGGCGATCAGGGCCGCTCCGGTGGCGAACAGGCCCAGACGGGCAAAAAATCCCAGACACCGGCGCTGGACAACTTCGGCCGCGATCTCACCCAGTTGGCCCGGGAAGATAAGCTTGACCCGGTCATCGGTCGCGAAGGCGAGATTGAGCGCGTGATTCAGGTGCTCAGCCGCCGCACGAAGAACAACCCCGTGCTGATTGGCGAGGCCGGCGTTGGCAAGACGGCCATCGTCGAAGGTCTCGCCCGTGCGATCATTGCGGGCGATGTGCCCGATCTGCTGCTGAAGAAGCGCGTGTTGACGCTGGATCTGGCGGGCGTGGTGGCCGGTACGAAGTACCGCGGCCAGTTTGAAGAACGCCTCAAATCCGTGATGAAGGAAATCCGCCGCGCGGACAATATCATCCTCTTCATCGACGAGCTCCACACGATTGTGGGCGCGGGCGCGGCCGAAGGCGCCGTGGACGCCGCGAACATGCTCAAGCCGGCCTTGGCCCGCGGTGAGCTCCAGTGCATCGGCGCCACGACGATGGACGAATACCGCAAGTATATCGAGAAAGACGCCGCCCTGGCCCGCCGCTTCCAGACCATTCTGGTGGAAGCGCCCAGCGTGGAGCAGACCATCGAGATCATCAAGGGCCTGCGTGACAAATACGAAGCCCACCACCGGGTGAAGTTCTCCGATGAGGCCGTGATTGCCGCCGCGAAGCTCTCCAACCAATATATCGCCGACCGTTTCCTGCCCGACAAGGCCGTGGACGTGATCGACGAAGCGGGCAGCCGCGCGCGCCTTCAGATCACCACGCGCCCCCACGCCCTGAAGGAGATCGAGCTCGAAATCGAGGCGATCACCCAGGAGAAGGAGTCGGCGATCCGCCGGCAGGAATACGAAAAGGCCGCCGCGCTCCGGGACAAGGAGCGGACCTACATCAACAAGCTCGAAGACAAGAAGCGCGAGTGGGAGTTGAAGCGGGATTCGGCCGAAACGATCATTAACGAAGAAGATATCGCCTATATCGTGTCCAAATGGACGGGCGTGCCCCTCACCAAGCTGGAAGAGAAAGAGTCGGAGCGGCTCCTGCGCATGCGCGAAGAGCTCCACCGTTCGATCATCGGCCAGCACGAGGCGATCGACTCCATCACCCGGGCGATCCAGCGCTCCCGCGCGGGCTTCCGCGATCATGCGCGGCCCGTGGGCTCCTTCCTTTGCCTCGGACCGACGGGCGTGGGCAAGACGCTCATGGCCAAGACCCTGGCGACCTTCCTCTTCGGCAACGAAGACGCCCTGATCACGGTGGACATGTCGGAATACATGGAACGCTTCGCCGTTTCGCGCCTGACCGGGGCGCCTCCCGGCTACGTGGGCTACAACGAGGGCGGGCAGTTGACCGAGCAGGTCCGGCGCCGCCCCTACTCCGTGGTGCTCTTCGACGAAATCGAGAAGGCCCATCCGGACATCTTCAATGCCCTGCTTCAGGTGCTCGAAGAAGGCCAGATGACCGACGCCACCGGCCGACGGGTGGACTTCCGCAACACGGTCATTATCATGACCAGCAACGTGGGCGCGCGGCGCATCAGCAAGGGCGGCGGCACGCTGGGCTTCCAGCGCGACGACCAGGAATCCCTGTACCAGAAAATGAAGGAACGGGTGATTGAAGAGGCCAAGAAAGTCTTCAATCCCGAGTTCATGAACCGGCTGGACGACACCCTGGTTTTCCACCGTCTGACGGACGAGCAGTTGATTGACATTGTCGATATTCAGGTCAAGGATATGGTGGAACGGGTGGCGGCAAAGGGTGTACACTTGCGGCTGCGCCACGAGGCCAAAGAGTTCCTGGTTCGCTTGGGAAGTAACGAGGAATACGGCGCTCGGCCCCTCCGGCGCGCCGTACAAACGTACATCGAGGACCCCCTGGCGGAACTTTTGCTCCGGGGCAACTTGGAACCTGGAACCAAAATCGAAGTCTGGCCCTCGGACACGGAAGATAAGCTCGTGTTCGAACAGGCTGAATTAGCTGCGGAAGGTATCACTACTTGAAGAAACTAGCGTTGGGTCTCGCCCTCGCGCTGTTCACTGTCCTTACCCAATCCCAGGCGGCCGCCCAGGCGGGCGGTACCGTCGGGGAAGTGCGTATCGACGGTCTGGAACGCGTTAGTGAACAGTTGGTCCGTTCGAAGCTGGAAGTGCAGGCCGGGCAGGAGTACAACCCGCTCGCCGTCTCCCGCGACATCCGCCGTCTGAACGAGTTGGGGTTCTTTACCCAAATTCAGGCCGATGCCGCCCGCGAGAACAACGCCCTTACGATCACCTATATTGTTGCCGAGAAACAGGTCATTGAAAAGGTCCTGGTCATGGGCAACAAGAAGATCAAGGAGCGGCGCATTCTGTCCGCCCTCTCCATGCGCGAAGGCGATCCTTTCATCCCCGAGGCCTACGAGGAAGAGCGCATCGCCATTCTGGGCCTCTACGAGGGCAAGGGTTTCGCGAACACCACGGTGGACGTGGTGGCCGAGCGCGTGGGCCCCTCCCGCATGCGCCTGATCTACACAATCCAGGAAGGGCAGAAAGCCAAGATTCGCAGCATCAATTTTGAGGGCAACGACGCCCTTTCCGGGCGCAAGCTCCGCAAGCTCATGGCCACGAAGCGCGCCTGGTGGTTCCTGGGCGGCAAGTACGAGGAAGAAAAGCTCGAATTCGATCTCCAGCAGATCATCAACAACTACGGCGACTTCGGCCGACTGGAAGCGGAGGTCACCAAGACCGATCTGCTCTACAGCGACAACGGCAAGAAGATGGATCTCACGGTCCACGTTCAGGAAGGTCCCGAGTACAAGCTGGACAATCTGGAGATTGCCGGCAACGCCGTATTCGACGACGACGAACTTCTGGAGCAGGTGGAAGTCACCGCCGGCGAAGTGCATAACAAGTCGCAGGTCGAAAAGGACGCTGAGGAACTTCAGGATGGCTACCAGAGCAGCGGCTATGTCGCGGCCAACGTGGCCCCTGTGGTCATTCTCGACAAAGACAACAAGACCACGCGGGTAACCCACAAGATTGAAGAAGGCGACCTGAAGTACATCCGGGAAGTTAAAGTCATCGGCAACGAACTCACGAAAGATGAAGTGATCCGCCGCCAGCTCGCCCTGGAACCCGGCGATCGCTACGATGGCTCTCGCCTCGAACAGAGCAAGCGGAGCCTCGAGCGCACCGAGTACTTTGAAACGGTCCGCACGAGCCTGGACTTCGCCGACGAGGAAGACCTCTTCACCAACCTTATCTTTGACGTGGAAGAAGGCAAGCAGGGCAACTTTAACTTCGGCGCGGGCTTCAGCAGCGACGAAGGCCTGGGCGGCTTCGCCGAATTGCGGTTGAACAACTTCGACGCAATGAACTGGCCGAACTTCACGGGCGGCGGCCAGCAGTTGGCCCTGAAGTTTAACATCGGCAGCCAGCGCGACCAGTACTCCCTGAGCTTCACCGATCCCGAATTCATGAGCTATCCCTTTGCCGTGGGCTTCGACGTCTTTGACGATTCGTACCAGATTCGCGGCGGGGCGAATTACACGGAAGACCGCCGGGGCGGACAGTTGCGCCTGGGTAAGACCCTGTCCAACTACATGACCATGCGCTCGTCGCTCCGCTATGAGACGACGGAAATCACGGGATTGCCCTTCTTCGTGAACCCCGTCATCCGGCGCCAGTCGGAAGAGAGCACCACGATCAGCCTGCAGAACGAGTTTGAGCGGAACACGCTCGACGCCCTGCGGGATCCGGCGGACGGCAGCAAGCACGTCCTGAGCGTCGAACTTGCGGGCCTGGGCGGTGACAACGAATTCTACAAACTCTTCATGGATTCCCAATGGTACCGCGCGCTGGATGAGAACGAAAAGTGGATTGTCTCCTTCCGCTCGCGCGAGGGCTACGTGGCCGAGTATGGCAGTTCGGAATATGTGCCGCTGACGGACAAGTTTTACGCGGGCGGCACCAACACGGTGCGCGGCTATGAGAACCGCGATATCGGCCCCAAGGCGAAGGAATATATCTTCTTCGGGGATAACTTCCCTCTGGGCGGCAACATTACCTACATCGGCAATCTGGAGTTGAAGTACAAGGTCACCGAGCAGTTGCGTTTCTACACCTTTGTGGACGCCGGCGGCATCTGGGACGACAGCGACTTCGACTTCGGCGAGATGCGCTACAGCGCCGGTATCGGTATCGGCATGGAAGTGCCCCGCCTCGGACCGATCCGCGTCGACTACGGCATCCCGCTCAACGCCGACGAGGATCAGGGCAGCGGACGCCTCCACCTGATCTCCGGCATCCGGTTCTAGTTTCCCCCCTGTGCCCCGCGGACCCCAACCGGTCCGCGGGGCTTGTTTCTTGCATGAAATTTGCCCATCTTGATATAATCCCGTATTACCCCCGGATAACACTCCGGGCTCCGTCACTCGTTCACGGCGGACAGGCTGCAATGGGCTGTCCAATGGATACCGGGCGGGGTGGGGCACCTGAGGAGCCCCGGCCAACGCCGCGCGGCAGTGCTCACATATCCCTGGTTGCGCTTACACCAACGACTCTAGAAAGAAGGAACGAAACTCGTGACACATGCACTGAAAAATTTCGTGATCGCTTCCGCCTGCTGCGCGCTATTTGCCGCCTTCGGATCCACCCATGCGTTCGCCCAGGATACCAATTACAAGATCGGCGTCGTGGATATGTCGGCTTTGCTTGCCAAGTACGACAAACGCAAGGCCAAGTATGACGAGCTGCAGAAGCAGGTTGATGCCCTCCAAGGGGGCATCACGGCCAAATCCGAGGCGATCGAAGCGGCCAAGGCCGACTACGATAAGAAGCAGAAAGAAGGCAAGATTCCGGCCGAAGAACTTTCCGCGCTGGAGCTCAAGATTCGCAGCGACTATGTCGACTACCAGGCCGAGTTGACCCGCAGCCAGCAGAAGATCGACAGCATGGAAGAGGAAGTACTGAAGCAAGTCCTGAAGGACATTCAGGAAAAGCTCGAATCCATCGCCACCGCCGGCAAGTATCACCTGATCCTGAATCACCGCAGCGGCCCCAACGGCGCGGTACTCTATGCGGCACCCGCTATCGACATTACCTCGCAGGTGCTTGCAGAGTTGAACAAGTAACCCACGGCGGTTGCTCTGGATGTTTTTACAGCTTGCATAATCGCGGCGCGTACCAGGCGGATGACGCCTGGTACGCGCTTGATTATACGGCCGGGTGCGCGATAGAAATGGAATCCCCATGAATCTGACCGTCGGCGACATAGCCGCCCTGGTGGGTGGAAAGGTCTCCGGAGACTCCTCCGTCAAGATTACCGGCGTCAACGGTGTCGACGAAGCCGGCGAAGGCGATCTGTGCTTCATCCGGAATGTGCAGTACCTTTCCCAGTTGGAGCAATCCGGCGCTTCGGCGGTCCTCATTCAGGAGGTCCCGGAAAGTCTGGCCATTCCCGCGATCCTGGTGCCGAAGCCCGACTTGGCCTTCGCCATGGTGCTGAAGTATTGCGAAACCCAACAGCTCCGCCACCCCTCGGGCATTCACCCCGCCGCGATCATTGACCCTTCGGCCACCCTGGGCCAGAACGTGGCCGTCGGCGCGTGTGCCGTTATCGATGCGGATGTGCAGATCGGGGACGGGGCCATTGTCTATGCGGGCGTCTATATCGGCCACGCCTCGCGCATCGGCGCGGGAACGATCATCTACCCCAATGTGACCATCCGGGAAGAAACAGAAATCGGCGCGGGTTGTATAGTACATGCGGGAGCTGCACTAGGCAGTGACGGGTTTGGCTACGTGCCCCTCGAAGGCGCGTGGATGAAGATCCCTCAGGTGGGCCGGGTGGTGTTGGAGGATGACGTGGAGATCGGGTCCTGTACGTCGGTGGACCGGGCCACCTTTGGCGAAACGCGCATCGGAAAAGGTACGAAAATTGACAACCTGGTCCAGATCGGACACAATGTGCGCATTGGCGAACACTGTGCTCTGGCGGGCATGGTAGGTGTTGCGGGCAGTGCACGACTGAGTGATCGCGTCCAGGTGGGCGCATCGGCGGGGATTAAAGGCCATATCACAGTGGGCAAAGGTGCCATGGTTGCCGCACGAAGCGGCGTCGTCAAGTCCGTGGAGCCCGGCGCCATCGTATCGGGTTTCCCAGCCATCGATCACGACGAAGAACGCCGGGTCATGGTTGCACAACGACGTATTCCAGAGCTGATCCGGCGGATCAGGAACCTGGAGCGCGAACTGGAAGCATTGAAAGAACAGCTTACATGAGCAAACAGAAAACGATCAGCAAGCCTGTTTCCTTCTCCGGTATCGGACTCCACACGGGCAGTCTGACCACGGTCACCTTCAAGCCCGCCCCCGAGAATTCCGGTATTACGTTCTTCCGCGTGGACATCAAGGACAGTCCCCCCATCCCCGCGCACATCGACTATGTCGTGGATGTGTCCCGGGGCACGACCATCGGTATCGGCGACGCCAAGGTCCACACGGTGGAGCATGCCCTCGCGGCCATGGTGGGCCTGGGGATCGACAACCTGAACATCGAGCTCGACGCCGAGGAAATCCCCAACGGCGACGGCAGCTCCCTCCCCGTCATGTCCACCCTCCAGAAGGCGGGCATCGTGGAGCAGGACGCCGAGAAACAGTACATCACCGTCGACCGGCCGATTTACTATCGGCAGGGCGATGTGACCCTGAGTATCCTCCCCGCGGACGAGTTGCGAGTTTCCATGACCATTGCCTATGACCACGTGGCCATCGGCACCCAGTACGCCTCCTACACCATTACGGAAGACACCTTCGCCCGGGAAATCGCCCCGGCCCGCACCTTCTGCTTCCTCCGCGAAGTAAAGATGCTCCAGGAAAAGGGACTGATCCGGGGCGGCAGCTTGGAAAGCGCCGTGGTGATCGGCGACGACACCATCCTGAACGACGAACTGCGCTTCCCCGACGAATTCGTGCGCCACAAAATCCTCGACCTCATCGGCGACATGTACCTCCTCGGACGCCCCGTAAAGGGCCATGTGGTCGGCGTTAAGGGTGGTCACGAGAAGAACGTCCTGTTTTCCAAGCAGATCCGCGACACCATGGCGAATGGCAACGGCAAGCGCCACGCGAACCGGCCCGCCCTTCCCAGCCTGAACACGCCGCCCGCCCTCGACGTCAACAAGATTATGAAGATCCTCCCACACCGCTACCCCTTCCTGCTGGTGGACCGAATCCTCTCTTTCGTTCCCATGGAGCGGGTCACGGGCATCAAGAATGTCAGCGTGAACGAGCCCTTCTTCCAGGGGCACTGGCCCGAGACGCCGGTTATGCCGGGGGTCATGATTATCGAGGCCATGGCGCAGGTTAGCGCGGTGTTGATTTTCGGTGAAAATCGCGATCCCGATGGCAAGCTGGCTTTCTTTCTCGGCGTGGACAAGGCCCGCTTTCGGCGGACGGTCGTTCCCGGCGACCAGCTCGTGATCGAGTGCGAGATGGTCCGCCGCCGCAAGAACGCGTGCAAGGTGGCCGCCAAGGCCCTCGTGGATGGCGCGGTCGTTGCCGAGGCCGTCATGACCTTCGGGCTGATGACCCCCGACAGCCGCCTCACGGAGTAGCCTCACCGTACCCGATACCTGAAAACACCGCAGGCGCTCCCGAGGGAGCGCCTGCTTTTTTTATCTGGAACCTTCACGTGCCACGCGAATCGGCGCGGTCACGGTGGCGATGGCGCGATCTCAGCCCGTTGCGCCCAACAACTCCTGTGCTTTCTTCAGCACAATATCTTCCCGCTGCTGGAAGAGCGCGGAACCGTTAGCCCGATCGACGACGACCATCTCCTGCGGGGTTACGACGCCCTCGCCCCGGGCATCCGCCGCCGCCTGAATCCGGCCCTTGGCATCGAGCGAGCGTCGATCCGGCACGAAAACCACGTAGCCGCCCGGAAGGGTAATTTCCAGGTTCGGCGTGCCCGGCGAGCCATAGGTCGGCGACGCGCCACAAATTCGGACGTTCTTGCGGCCCTGAAGGAAGTGGGCGAGGGACTCCGCGGGGCCCATCGTATAGCCATCCACGAGGACCACAATCGGCCCCTCGTAGGCCGGCAACTGGGGTTCGACCTCAATGGTGTCTTCGCTCTCCACCAGGAAAGTCTCCAGTTCGCTGTCCCACACGGCGGGCGTTTCGTAAAACGCGGGTTCGGACACAAAGGAGGAGAGCAGCTTCGGCGTCAGCGTGGCATCGCCCCCCTGGGTACCCCGCAGATCGAGAATGACTCCTTTGGCTTCTCCGTCGATAGCCGCTTTCACCGCCGTCCGGAAATCCCGCGCGGGGAACGGCGTAGAAAAGGTCGGGGCAATGGCGGCAATGCGGATATACTGAATATCGCCGGGAAGCTGACGGGCCTCAATGGGGCTGTCAAAGAGTTCCACCGGTTTCCAGAGCGGCCGCGCGAGACCGAGGGTGGCGAAGTCGTCGAACTCCAGCTCGAGTTTGGCCGCAGCCTTCTCCGGGGCATCGGGATTCTTCCAGACCACTTCGCAGGCTTCGCCGTTGCGTCCCCGGGGCAGCCAGACCAGTTGCTGCTGGAGTCGTCCCGGCGGCGTTGCGGCGGGGGCATCCGCCCAGAACACGGACGTTTCTTCCAGCGCCTTGGCAACCGGCTTGCCGCCCCACTCCAGGATCGCGGCACCCCACTGAATGCCCGCCCGTTCCGCGGGTCCGCCCGCAGTGATGCCGCATACCATCACGGTGCCATCGGAAAGCTGGGTGAGGGCCAGACCGGCCGAAGCCCCTTCGGCCTCGCCGCGCATGAATTCATTGGGGTCGAACTGAATGTTCCCGTCGGGAATCGAATAGAAATACTTGCGCAGGGCGAGGTACCAACCGTCGGGATCCTTGGCGGCCTCGGCCGCAGCCACTTCGGGGGCCGTCGCGGCATAGAGGGCATTCCAGTCGATGGCCTTGTGTTCGGTGTAGGCATACTCCAAGGCAAGTCGGGTGTGGAGGATGTCGAAGGCCTTGGTCCACGAACGGCTGCGCAGGTCGTTCTCGGTGCGCAGCAAGGCGGGCAGGGGAATATTGGGTACGGGCACCTCGATCCCGGTAACGGGAATCCGCGCCTTCGTCGTGCAGCCCCCGAGGGCAATCGCAACCACACTGATGGCCAATAGGGCAGCCAGACAAGATCCTGACGTGTGCACAAACCGCTTCATCCGATTCCCCTGACACAATTAAACTCTGGTTTCTCTGACCGGCCGTATCAACGGAGCGCGCCCCAAGAATGCGCGCTGACTATACGATAGCATATTTAAGCGGGGCGATGAAGGATGAAGGTGGACGAGGCCGTCGGCCCGGATTCGCGGACTTGGGGCCCGATCGCCCCCCTCTCCCCTCTCATGAAAAACTCACTTGACAAGATATACAAGCGCTTTGAGATACTCCCGCGAATTTACTACCCCGCACCTCAACTCCGACAGGAAAACCGCCATGCCCTCCCCCATCAGCGGATGGAAAGACAAGATTCTCTTTACGCCCGGCCCCCTGACGACGAGTCACACGGTGAAGCTGGCGCTCCTTCGCGATCTGGGATCGCGCGATGGCGACTTCGTGGCCCGCATCGCCGATATCCGACGCCGTCTCTTGGCCCTGGGGGGCGTGGCGCCGGAAGACTATGCGGCCATTCCCATGCAGGGCAGCGGCACCTATGCCGTGGAGTCGGTATTCGCGTCCACCGTCCGGCGCGATGGCAAGGTGCTAGTGATCATCAATGGCGCTTACGGTCGCCGGATCGCCCAGATGTGCAAGACCCTCGGCATCGCTGTCGGCACGCTGGAGTTCCCCGAGTATCAGACGCCCGAACTGGCCCGCATCGAGGCGGAACTGGCGGGCGGCGCCTATACGGATGTTGCCGTGGTCCATTGTGAAACCACGACGGGCATCATCAATCCCATCGAAGCCATCGGTGCGCTCGTGAAAGGTGCTGGGGCTCGCTACATCGTGGATGCGATGAGCAGCTTCGGGGCCGTGCCGATCAATATTGCCGGGGCGAACATCGACTATCTGGTCTCCTCGGCGAACAAGTGCATTGAGGGGGTGCCGGGATTTGGCTTTGTCATTGCGCGGCGCGAAGCCCTGATGGCGGCGGAGGGGCGCGCGCGAAGCCTGAGCCTGGACCTGCTCGCTCAGTGGAAGGGCCTTGAGGCCAGTGGCCAATTCCGATTCACCCCGCCGACGCATGCGCTCCTGGCCTTTCACCAGGCCCTGCTCGAACTGGAGGCGGAAGGCGGCGTGGCCGGGCGGGCGGCGCGCTATCAGGCAAACTATCGGACGCTGGTGGAGGGCATGCGGGCACTCGGCTTCGAGGCGTATCTTGCGCCGGAGTTCCAAGGCTATATCATCACGTCCTTCCGCTATCCGGAGACGCAAGGCTGGGACTTTGAGCGGTTCTACTCATTGCTGAATGATCGCGATTTTGTGATCTATCCCGGCAAGGTCAGCGATTCGGATTGTTTCCGGATCGGAAATATCGGTCGCATCTTCCCCGCCGATGTGAAGGCCTTGCTGGCCGCGATACGCGATGTCCTGATGGAGACGAACGTTACGCCGGGTGCCTGATCGGCGGTTGCGCCGGAAAACGCTGCGATGCCCTCACGAGAATACCGAACCACGAATGGGCACGAATTCGCACGAATAAGAAACCGGCATTCACCTCATGATATGGGCTGCTTCGCAGGCTCGCAGCCTGAGCTTCAAGAATTAAAAGGGTGAAGCTTTGATATTACCGCTCACTGAATACTTGTTGGGGATGCCTCGGTCGGCCGAAGGATAGCCCAGGCTTACAGCCCTGTTGAAATCTTTGATACCTGTACATGGGGCTTCGCCCCATGCTGATATGGAACCGGCCTTCGGCCCTAAGAGAGAATCCGGTGTTTTCCTAAGCGCCGAAGGCGAGGTCAATATCAGCCTGGGGCAAAGCCCCAGGAAAATGGAACAAAAATTCGGCCAGGGCTGAAAGCCTGTACCATTCTTTGCAATGCGTACATCAATCATTGCAATTAAGCCGAACGAAATGATGCAGGCCCAATCGGTAATATCAGAACTTCACCCAATTAAAGTTTGCCTCAAAGAACTCAAAGGGCGCAAAGGTGGACTTATAATCGTTCTATTTGAGTCCTTTGAGGTTAAAACCTCTTCTTGTCTTTCAATTCGTGTGGATTCGTGTCCATTCGTGGTTCTGTTCTTTTGTTGTAGCCAAAATGCTCTATAACTTTCCCGAAAGGTATTATGATGTCCTCCCTTCGCAGCCCGTATCGCGGGTCCCTCAAAGCCGTCATCTTTGACTGGGCCGGCACGACGGTTGATCACGGCTCTCGCGCACCCGCCGGTGCCTTCCAGACCCTGTTTCGGAATCACGGTGTCGAGGCGAGCATCGCCCAGGCACGGGGCCCCATGGGCATGCACAAACGGGATCATATCGCGGCGATGCTGACCATGCCCGAGATCGCGTCGCAGTGGAGCGCGGTCCATGGCGCGGCGTGGACGAATGCGGACCTTGACGCCCTTTTTGAGGAGTTCATTCCGTTGCAGATGGCGGCACTCCCCCATTTCCTGGACATCATCCCCGGTATCCCGGCGATGGCGTCGGCCCTGCGTGCGCGAGATCTGAAGATTGGCGCGACGACGGGGTACAACGAGGCCATGATGGCGTTGTGCCAGCGTGCGGCATGCGAGGCGGGCTACGCGCCCGATGTGAGCGTGGCGGCCAGTCAGGTGCCCGCCGGACGTCCCGCACCGTGGATGGCGGTCAAGGCTGCGATGGAGATGCAGATCTATCCGTGGGAAAGCATCGTGAAGGTCGGGGACACGGTGACGGATATTGAGGAGGGCCTGAACGCGGGTATGTGGACCATCGGTATCACGCGAACGGGCAATGAAGTGGGCCTGTCGCTCGACGAGGCCGCGTCCATGGACGCCACGGCGCTGGCCGCGCTGGTGGCCCGTGCGGACGATAAACTCCGGGCCGCCGGGGCCCACTATGTCGTGGAGTGCGCGGCGGATATTCTGCCTGTGCTCGATGCCATCGATGCCCGATTGTCCGCAGGCGAACGGCCCTGATCCAATCTATGTCGGGAGGCTTTCCTGCCCCCTTTCCTTGCCGCGCATACGCGTGCGTGATCCCGCGTGTCTTTCCCGTGCAACTGTGTTGCCCGAACTCGGGGGCTGGAAAGCCCCCACTCCATGCCTTCCGTATTTTGATGCGATATCCCTGCGCAGGCCATCCTTCGGGGCGGCGTGGTGACTGCGAATATGCTATGATAGGGCGTGAGTCACCGCAGCCTTGGCACCCCCGTGCCGGAAAGAATGTCATGAGAGCTTACTGGTCTGTCTTTACCTTCGCCCTGCTCCTTTTCGCCTGCCCGGCGGCCCTTTCCCAGGAGGCCGCCGCCACGCCCGCGCCGGAGAAGGCGCTGCTGCAGAGCAGCATCGATTTCCTGAAAGGGCTTCCCGCCTTTTCCACGGAAATCCAGATGAGCTTTGAACTGGCGGACAAGGCCGGACAGACGCGTGACGGAAACATGAAGGGCAAGCTGGACTTTTCCGGAACCGACAAGGTCCGCTTCCGGGTCGACATGGAGGATGGCTACCTGGAGCTCTTCTTCTCTCCGGCCGGCAAGTTTCTCTACATTTCGCACGAGAACCAGTACGTTGACGGTAAGGAATTCGGCAATCGACAGCGCGCCCTCACCCTGATGCCGGGCCGCGAATTTGGCCCCGCCCAGATCATGCTCACGGACTTTCTGCATAACGACCCGTCTCTCATGAAATCCATGGAGACGATAGCCCTGGTCAAGGCGGAAACGGATGCTCCGGAGGCCCCGGATCGGGTCCAGACCAGTGGCGGCGGGGTTACCGCAGATTTCTGGCTGCGCCGGGGCGCGGAGCCCTTTCTCGAGAAGCTCCAACTGGACCTGCTCAAAATGGCGAACGAGGGGAACCCCGATCTCACCAAGGTTCTGGTGACCTACGTGTTCAGCAACTGGAACACCGCCCCGGAATTCGCACCCGAGCACTTCACCTTCACCAAGCCCGAAGGCGCGACCGAGCTGGACCCCGCCGGCGGGCGCCCCGAGGATACCCTCAAGGGCAAGCCTGCCCCGCCCATCAAGCTTTCGCTTCTGGGCGAGGGTACGCTCGATCTGGCGGAGCACGTGGGCAAGAATGTGGTCATTCTCGATTTCTGGGCCTCCTGGTGCGGCCCCTGCCGCGAGGGCCTGCCCATCGCTTCGGCGGTTGCGAAGGAGTTCCAGGACAAGAATGTGGTCTTCTACGCCGTCAACATTGGAGAGAACGCGGAAGTCGCCAAAGCCTTCCTCGCCCAGACCGGGATGGATTTCCCCGTGGCGCTGGATCTGAATCGGGATGCCCAGCAGAAGTATCAGGCCAACAGCATTCCCAAGACGGTGATCATCGGCAAGGACGGTATTGTACATACGGTCCACATGGGTGTTTCGCCCACGTTCCGGATGGACCTCACCGCCACGCTCAACGAACTCACCCAGTAGAGTCGGGGAGCGCGCGAAAGTTCAGGCTCCGCCCCACAGCTCGACAAAGACCTCCCCTTCGGCGGGCTGGAGCAATTCCGGGCGGATGAGGCGCTTGACGATGGGATCGGGCACGCGCGTGATCTCGCTGGTGTCGGGAATATGCGTCAGCGTGCGCAGCACCTTCTGTGCGTCGTCGCATTCATAATACATCCAGGCATTTCCTTTGCCGGGGACAAACTGTGACGTCTTAAAGTACTGCATGGTGTTCCTCGTGCGCCCGGGGCGCGTTGTGGTGGGCGGTTGCTCCGCCCTCCATCAATGGATTTATTCGCTGGCAACCGTGTCTTTTTCTGCGGGACTCAAGCAGCCCTGCGCCGCGTCCAGCTCGGCATGACTTCCCACCAGCACCAGCACATCGCCCAGGGAAAGCTCGAAGGCCGCGGCGGGGTTGGTGTTCGGCTTTCCGCCCCGGACCACGGCGATAATCGTGACTCCGGAGCGGGCGCGGAGATTCAGCTCCGCGATGGTCTTGCCCACCGCCGCACTCCCCTCGCCGATGTAATACGTCTTCGTCGCGGTAAGTCGAAATACTTCGAGCAACTCCTGCATGTTGTTGGAGAGCTCCACGGTCTCGTCGCGCAGCAGGCCGTAACCACCGGCGCGCACCGACGCGATCTGGGCCTGGATGATGTTATCCGGAACGCGAAATTCCGTCAGCACCGTGGCGAAGAGCTTGATCGACACCTCGAAATCAGCGGGAATGACCGTCGTGGCTCCCGCGGACAACAGGGGTTCGAGTTCGTTGACGTAGTCCGTGCGCACAATGATGGGTACGTCCGGCCGGAGAACACGGGCCTGGGAGACCATGCGCCGGGTGGCCTTGGGATCGTTCACCGCGATCACGAGGGCGCGCGCCTGGGCCAGCCCGGCCTCGGCAAGGATCCGCATGCGTGTACCGTCGCCCACATGCACCTCGATCCCGTTGTCCCGGCCTTCGCGCGCGAGCATGGGGTTCATCTCAAGCACGCAGCACGGGATGTGGGTGGCCTTGAGTACGCGGCACAAATTTTTGCCGTTGATCCCATAGCCCACCACGATCACGCGCTGGACCGCGTCTTCTGTCCCCTCGCCGCCAGTCTCGTCTTCCTGACCCCGTCGAATCAAGCGCTCTACGCCCCGGCTGATCGCGCCGGACATGGGCAGGAGCGCCGCCCCCACCATCATGGTCCCCACGATAATGGGAATAAGGCTGTCGAGAACTTTCACATCGAGGAGTTGGGCGCTGTTGGCTTCACGGGCGAAGACATAGCCAAATTCGCTGACCGTGCAGAGTCCGATACCCGCTTGGACGCCGACGCGCAACGGCCAGCCCGCGATAATCACCGCCGCCGAGTTGATGAGGGTCTTGGCCACGAGGATGGAGAGTACAATAGCCAGCAGGCCGAGCCAGTGATCGAGCACGTAGTGCATATCCACCAGCATGCCGAGGGAGATGAAGAAGAGGGCGTTGAAGACGTCTCGGAAGGGCGTAATCTCCGCGACGAGCTGGTGCCGCTGGTCCGCCTGGGCCAGCAGGAGACCGGCCATGCAGGAGCCCAGGGCAAGGGGCCAGCCGACCAGGCCGGCAAAGGCCGCGCCGCCGAAGGCCATGAAAACGGCAAAGAGCGTGAGCAGTTCGGGGCCGCCATAGCGACCGAGTCCCGCGAGGACCTTGGGCAGCACCATTCTGACGGCGATCACGGCGAGAACCATGGAAATCAGCCCGATCAGCGCCTGGATAACGGATGCGCTCGCAGAGGAGTCGCCGGATTTCGCGAAGAAGGGGAAGAGCAGCATCAGCACGATGACATATACGTCCTGCAGGAGCAGGTTACCCGTGCTGATATGGCCGGCGGGGGTGCTGATCTCGTCCCGATCGCTGAGGGTCTTCAGGACGATGGCGGTACTGCTGAGGCTTACGGCGATGCCCATGAGCAGGGCGGGGACGGCTCCCATGCCGGCAAAGAGGGTCAGGCAGGCGAGGGCGGCCAGGGCCGTGCCCAGGAGCTGGATCGCGGTCATGACCAGCAATCGGCGGCCGGCGTGCAGGAAATGTTGCGGCGACAGCTCCAGGCCGATGACGAAGAGCAGGAGCACCAGGCCGAACTCGGCGAAGGACTCCACCTCCTCCTCATTCACCATGTGCAATACCGATGGCCCGATGAGTATGCCCGTGCAGAGGAATCCAAGGATGGAAGGGGCCTTGATAAAGCGGAACGCCAGCGCGGCGATCAGGGCGGTACCGAAGAGGACGGCGGACTGTGTGAGCAATTCTGCACTGTGCATGAAAGGGGGGACTCCCGTTTGAAAATCAGGACGCGCGGTCGAGCAAGATATCCACCTCGCCACGAATCAACTTCAGTATTTCCTTGCGGTGCTCCTCGGAAACCTTGTAGTGCTGCTTCTCTTCGAGCAACTCGATCGTTCGCATCGCAACCTGATGGGCGAAATCATGTACTTTCATGAACGTCTCCTGAAATGTGAACAAGGTACCACTATTGCCAACTGAAGCATCAACGGAATAATCCAACCAAAAAAACCAACTTACACGGCGAAATTGAGGATGAAAAATTCCGATACTCTTCCGTAATCAACGAGAAGATTACTGACCACGGAGTACACGGAGGCACGGAGAAAGCACATGAGAGAGAGAAATTCGAGAGGTCTACTCGTACGTAAATGTATTGTAACTCGACATCGGTGCCTCCGCACTCCATTTCTTCTCCGCGCCTCCGTGTCTCCGTGATTAAGACATTTGGTCGCGGCCAACGACTGCTCCAAGTACTTCGTGGTTAGATTCTACTCCTGCTTCATCTGACTGTAGCGCTATTAAAAAAGCCACCTGACACGGGTGAGTGTGTCGGATGGCTTGATTGAATTCAATCGTAGACGGTCATGCGCGGGATATTAGATCCCCGCCTTCTGCTTCAATGC
This sequence comes from Candidatus Hydrogenedentales bacterium, assembly GCA_942492815.1. Classification (GTDB taxonomy): domain Bacteria; phylum Hydrogenedentota; class Hydrogenedentia; order Hydrogenedentales; family JAEUWI01; genus JAEUWI01. The sequence continues at coordinate 4,632,404 of OW818658.1, forward strand.
GGCAGCCTGATCCGTCTCTTCCCAGCGGAAGCCCTGATCTTCGCGACCGAAGTGGCCCAGCGCCGCCGTCTTGCGGAACTGCGGGCGGCGAAGGTCGAGGGTACTGATGATGGCGGCGGGCCGGCAATCGAAGTGACCCTTGAGCAACGCGCTCAATTCGCTGTCCTTCAACTTTCCTGTGCCGAATGTAGTCGCATTTACGGAAACGGGCTCGGCAACACCGATGGCGTAGGCCAACTGGATTTCGCAGCGGTCCGCCAGGCCTGCGGCCACCACGTTCTTCGCGATGTAACGGGCCATGTAGGCCGCGCTGCGGTCCACCTTGGACGGGTCTTTGCCGCTGAAGGCGCCGCCGCCGTGACGTCCCATGCCGCCATAGGTATCGACGATAATCTTCCGGCCGGTCAGACCGCAGTCGCCCACGGGGCCGCCGATAACGAAGCGACCCGTCGGGTTAATGTGGTACTTGATATCGCCCTTCACATATTGCTGCGGGAGGATGGAGGCGATTTCCCGGATCAGGGTTTCGCATATCACCTCGTGACTTACCTCGGGCGAGTGCTGATTGGAAACCACGATGGTATCGATGCGAACGGGAACGTTGTCCACGTATTCTACGGTCACCTGCGACTTTGCATCGGGCTGGAGCCACTTTATTGCACCGGACTTCCGCAGCTTCGTGATGTGGCCGAGAATCTTGTGGGACAGCGACACGGGCAGCGGCATGAGCTCAGGGGTTTCGTTCGACGCATAGCCGAACATCATTCCCTGATCGCCCGCACCCTGCTCCTTGTCCAGGCCTTCGCCCTCGTTCACGCCCTGAGCGATGTCGGGGGATTGCTTGTCGAGGGTAACCATAACGGCACACGATCCGCCATCAAAACCGGAGTCACCACCGTGGTAGCCGATGTCCAGAATGGTCTCCCGCACGATGCGCGGAATGTCCACCTGGGCCTTGGATGTAATCTCACCCGCAACCACACAGATACCGGTGGTCACGAGGGTCTCACAGGCCACACGGCTCATGGGATCCTGAGCCAGCATGGCGTCAAGAATTGCATCGGACACGTTATCCGCGACTTTGTCGGGGTGCCCTTCGCTGACAGACTCAGAAGTAAAAAGCATGCGATCTTCCTGACTCACGGTAGTCTCCTTGATTGGCCCCGGGCCGTAGTGGAACAGGTTATCAGGACAACTGGGACGCCAGAGAAGCAACGTCGAGGCGAACGCCCGGTCCCATGGTGCTGCTCATGCAGCAGCTCTTGAGGTATACGCCCTTGCAGGCGGAAGGCTTCGCTTTGATGATGGCGCGAATGACTTCGACGACATTCTCTTTGAGCTGCTCTTTGGTGAAAGAGGCACGGCCGACGGGAACGTGAATGTTCGCATTCTTGTCCACGCGGAACTCGATCTTACCCTTCTTGATATCCGTGACGGCCTGGCCCACGTTCGGGGTTACCGTACCGGCCTTGGGGCTGGGCATCAGGCCCCGGGGTCCGAGCACCTTGCCCAGGCGGCCGACGAGGGCCATCATGTCGGGGGAGGCGACGGCGCTGTCGAAGTCCGTCCAGCCTTCCTGCACGCGCTGGACCAGGTCTTCCGCGCCCACGGCATCCGCGCCGGCTTCTTTGGCGGCGGCGATCTGGTCGGCCTGCTTGCAGAACACGACGACGCGGGCAATCTTGCCGGTGCCGTGGGGCAGGGAAACAGAACCGCGGACCATCTGATCCGCGTGGCGGGGATCGACGCCGAGGAGGAATGCCAGATCGACGCTCTCGTCAAACTTGGCACTCGCGCATTCCTTGGACTTTTCGGTCGCTTCTTCGATGTTGTGAAAGCGGTTCGGGTCGACCTTGCCTTCGAGGGCCTTGCGGCGCTTGCTAAGTTTTGCCATGATGTTTTCTCCTGTGGTGCAGACGAAGCCAGGCTTCTCCCACGGTAGGCAAACAATGCGTTTAAGAACAACACCGTCCCGGGGATTCCGAGACGGTGTAAAAGTACAGGTTCACATGAGTGGAACTTATCCTTCGATGAGGAGGCCCATGCTGCGGGCGGTGCCGGCAATCATGCTCTTGGCCGACTCGATTCCCGCAGCGTTCAAATCGGGCATCTTGATGGTCGCGATTTCTTCGATCTGCGCCGCCGTCACCGAACCGACCTTGATCTTGTTCGGCTGGCCGGACGCGGAGGCCAGCTTTGCGGCCTTCTTCAACAGCACCGCCGCCGGGGGCGTCTTGGTGATGAAGCTGATGCTGCGGTCGTCATAGATGGTGATGACGACGGGGATGACCATCCCGGACTGCTCGCGCGTGCGCTCGTTGAACTGGTTGCAGAAGTCCATGATGTTGACGCCGTGCTGGCCGAGCGCCGGACCCACGGGAGGGGCCGGGTTGGCTGCACCCGCGTTCACCTGCAACTTGACAATGGCTTTTATAGGTTTTGCCGCCATGGCATTAACGCTCCATTCTTAGTGACTTAGTCCTGAAAAGCCTCGAATTGGCTTCAGAAGTTTTCAAGCGCGGGACAAAGCAGAACCAAGTATTGTTGGCTTGCGCCCGGCACCCTAGACTCGTTCAACCTGCCAGAATTCAACCTCGACACTGGTCAGGCGCTCAAAAATCTCTACCATTACCTTCATGTTACCGCGCTCGGCGTTGATCTCGTCGATCTTGCCGATGAAGTTCGCGAAGGAACCGTCAATAATCTTGACCCGCTCGCCTTCGTCAAACTCGACTTTCGGCTTCGGACGGGCCTTTTCGCCGCGGCTGACCTCGACGATCTCGGCAATCTCCGAGTCCTCCAAGGGAACCGGAAGCGTGCGCGAACCGATAAAGCCGGTCACGCCGGGCGTCTCCTTGATGAGATGCCACAGCTCGGCGTAGTTCTCCGGATGCTCCGGAAGCTGAACCAGAACGTAGCCCGGATAGGACTTCCGGCTCGGGCTCGCTTTGGTGCCCGGACGGAGGTCGGTATTTTCTTCCATCGGTACCAGCACGTTGGAGATAAGGTCGGAAAGACCTTCCTGCTCGGCGGCCGCGATCAGCATATTCTGAACGTTGGCTTCCTGGCCGGAGTGGGCGTGCAGCGCATACCAGCGGCGGCGCAAGCCATCCTGGGGGACGGGCTTCAACCGGATCCCGGAAACGTCTTCTCCATCGCCATCGTCGAGCACGTCCACGTCCTCGATGTCCGCTAAGGGCTTGTCGGTCACTGTGCGGCCTCCATCATCCCGAAATCGCAAACAGCAGGAGCACAAACTGCTCAAACACTTTATCAAACAGGAATACGACTGCGGCCATGGCCAGAAGGAGGAACATGGTTACCTTGGTGGAAACCTTGAGGTCGTCCAGCGTGGGCCACGTCACTTTCCCCATCTCCACCAGCACGTCGGCGTAAAAACTCTGAATCCGCGCGATGAGACCCGGCTTCTGTTGTTCTGTTACTGTCGCCATGAATAACCCTTGCGTCGTACGAAAAATCTAAAATGGCAGGCCTGGAGGGACTCGAACCCCCAACCTTCGGCTTTGGAGGCCGCTACACTAGCCATTGTGTTACAGGCCTGCAGTACCATCCGCAATCGGGACGGTAAAGATCGAGTTGGATTAGCGCGTTTCCCGGTGCAGGGTGTGCTTGCGCTCGAACTTGCAGTATTTCTTCAGTTCGAGGCGCTCGGGGTGCTTGCGCTTGTCGCGTGTGCCCGTATAATTACGGCGCTTGCACTCGGTGCATTGTATCGTTATTTTCTCTCTCATGCAACTCTACCCACTGGTTGTGGACCGCGGAGGGCCTACTTAATGATTTTGGTAACGACACCCGCACCCACGGTACGGCCGCCTTCGCGGATGGCGAAGCGAAGCTCTTCGGTCATGGCGATGGGCGCGATAAGCTCGGCCGTGATCGTCACGTTATCGCCGGGCATTACCATTTCCACGCCTTCGGGAAGCTCCAGCTTGCCCGTCACGTCCGTCGTGCGGAAGTAGAACTGGGGGCGGTAGCCGGTGAAGAACGGCGTGTGACGGCCGCCTTCTTCTTTCGTCAGCACGTAGACTTCGCCTTCGAACTGCGTGTGGGGCGTGATGGAACCGGGCTTTGCAACTACCTGGCCGCGTTCGATGTCTTCGCGGTTGATGCCGCGCAGGAGCAGGCCCACGTTGTCGCCGGCCTGACCTTCGTCCATCAGCTTGCGGAACATCTCAACACCGGTAACCGTGGTGTCGCGCGTGTCCGTGATGCCGAGGATCTGGACCTTGTCGCCCACGTGGACGATGCCGGTGTCGATCTTGCCCGTGGCAACGGTGCCGCGGCCGGTAATCGTGAACACGTCTTCGATGGCCATCAGGAAGGGCTTGTCGAGGTCGCGCTTGGGCGTGGGGATGAACTCGTCCACGGTCTTCATCAGCTCGAGAATCATGTTCGCGCCGATTTCCGGGTCGCGATCTTCCATCGCCGCCAGGGCCGAGCCCTTGGTGATGGGGGTGTCGTCGCCGGGGAATTCGTACTTGGTCAGCAGCTCGCGCAACTCCATCTCCACCAGGTCGATCAGTTCGGGATCGTCCACCATGTCCACCTTGTTCATGAAGACCACGATGGCGGGCACGTTCACCTGGCGGGCCAGCAGGATGTGCTCGCGCGTCTGGGACATGGGGCCGTCGTTGGCCGCGACCACCAGGATCGCGCCGTCCATCTGGGCGGCACCGGTGATCATGTTCTTCACGTAGTCCGCGTGGCCGGGGCAGTCCACGTGCGCGTAGTGGCGCGCTTCGGTCTGGTATTCCACGTGCGCGATGGAGATCGTAATACCGCGCTCTTTTTCTTCGGGAGCCTTGTCGATGTCCGCGAAGTTCATGGCGGTGGCGCCGCCGGTCTTGGAAAGCACCTTGGTGATGGCGCTCGTAAGCGTCGTCTTGCCATGGTCAACGTGACCGATGGTGCCCACGTTAACGTGCGGCTTGTTGCGCTCGAATTTTGCCTTCGCCATGTCTTCGTTTCTCCTTGCGCACACACCGGTGCTGCGACAACTTGGTCCTGCTGGGATATTAGAGAAAAAATGGAGCCCACATCCGGATTCGAACCGGAGACCCCTTCCTTACCATGGAAGTGCTCTACCTACTGAGCTATGCGGGCGAACTGAAAATTTTTAATGGAGCGGGAAACGAGGTTCGAACTCGCGACCCTCAGCTTGGAAGGCTGATGCTCTACCAACTGAGCTATTCCCGCCCATATTATTAAGCAAAAAATGGTGGAGGATGCTGGATTTGAACCAGCGTAGCCTTACGACAACGGGTTTACAGCCCGTCCCCTTTAACCACTCGGGCAATCCTCCACAAGAAGAGTGTTGATTCAACTATTTTGGAGCTGGTGAAGGGATTCGAACCCCCGACCGGCTGATTACAAATCAGCTGCTCTACCAACTGAGCTACACCAGCTTGTCGTCGGTCAAAAAGACAGCCGCCCCATCCGAGGCGGCTGTACGTAGACTAACAAACACAGGCAGGCCATGTCAACCTTCGGGCCACTTTTTTTCAGCGGCCCGGCAACTTTTTTCTCAATCGGCCTGCACCGCGACCGTGGCCAGGGCCGTGATGGAGACGCCATTGGTCACGCTGAAGCTATTATTCACCACCACGATGTAGAAAGTGGCATTCGCGGAGCCCAGATCGGCCTCGTAGTCTTCAAAGACGAGCGTGGACCCATTGGAGGGCAGCACGGTTCCGGGAAGCCCTTCACGATACACGACCACGGTAATGCTCTGGTTGCGCGTATCGGCGGTCCACTCGTCCCGATTGAAGGTCAGGGTGAGCGTATCGGAGTCCGGCGCGACCGCGAGGCGCGCGACGCGCGTGCTCAGGGGCAGAATGGCGGATAGCTCCATATCGGCACCACCCGTGGCACCGGCGATGGCCCCATCCTCGATGGCTTCCGGCGCGAAACGGCCTTCATCCAGGACCAGCGGAAGCCGGCCTTCGTCACTGGAGCGGAGCACCCCACTCGACCCGTGTTCAAAGGCCAGATCGAGGGCGTAGTTCAGGTAGGCCTCGCCCAGGGGCACGTTGAGGTGGGCGAAGAACGCATTGTCGATGGCACCCGCCGTAAGGCGCGACGCCGTGTCATACGTCAAGAGATTGACCGAATCCAGGGCAATGCGAATCTCTTCGAGCAGCCCCTTCACAGGCCCCGTACCCTGGGCCACATAGGCCAGTGCTGGTTCGGGCTGGTAGTGGTTCAGGACAAAGCGGTAGAAGTCCTGGCTCGCGGCGGCATAACCCGCCACGTCGGCGTCAATGGGCGCGAACACGGGTGTGGAGAGGAGCGCGAAGTCGCCCTCCAGTTGGCTGCGGTTGGCACCGACGCCGCCGATTTCCTGGCCCACGTGGAGGGCAAGACCCTCGCGGACTCCAGCAATGAAAGAGACCGCGCCGCCATCGGCCGCGCTGGCCAGGTTAACCTCGGGATAGTCGTAGCCATCCACAACGGCACGGGTCACGACTTCAGCGATCGCCTGATTGGCGCCCAGCACCTGGGCGATGTCGGTATTTTCCGGATCGGCGGCCAGACGGTCGGCGTTCCAGGTGGAAATCGCCAGTAGCTGGCGGGGATCGACCACAACGCTGCCGAAGGGGCTGCCAGCATAGAAGACACTGTCAATGCTGCCAATGCCCGTGGGATAGAGCTCTACCATGTTGAAGAATGTGACGGTATGGGCCCCGTTGAGGGTCACCAGGCGCGGACTCCGGGAAAGGACCCCTTCAAAGGCACCCTGGGTGGCCTGCAGACCGTCTCGCAGTGCCAATAGGGTTTCGTCGAGCTGTTCTTCGGTAAATTCAAAGTTGCCGAAGGACGCGGGGCTCAGGATATTGCCGAGGCGCAGGGCCGTAAGCTGGTTGAGCAATTCCGGGCTCAAGCTCACATCCCAGAAATCGTTCCAGTTTGTTCCCGTGGCCGCTTTACCAGGTTGGCTGGTGGCGACGCGCTCAAGCACGCCGTCGGGCCGGTAGATTACGGTATACAGGGCCGACGCGGGCAGGCCGGTCACACTGGCCACCACGCTGCCGGAGCGGATTTCGCCGAGAATTGGAACGACGAGTCCGTCTTCGAGTTGCGCAAGAATATGGACTTTGGCGGGAACGCGGCTGCCCGTGGGCACCACATCTTCCGCATAGGGAATGGCGAGCAGCACGGGCGCGACGGCGGCGTCACCCGTGGTCGACATGTCCGGGCGATCATTGTCGTGGGTGATGGTGAAGGTATCGCCCACCCGGTTGATCGTCTCGAAAACATTGAAGTCAATTTCGCGATTGACCCGGGTGATGCCGAAGTTTACGTTGCCTTCCAGAGCCCCTGCGGCAACAGTAATGCTGACGCCGTTGGCACTGGCGGTACCGCCTTCTTCATCCAGTTGTGCCGACCCCTGTGGGGACTCAACCCGGATATAACCCGCGCGCGTCCGGGTGTGGCTGCCGCCACTGCTGGTCACGGTCAAGGAAACGTTGAAATTCCCCTCCGCCAGGTAGGTATGCACCGGATTGGGCTCCGTGCTCCGTCCGCCATCCCCGAAATTCCACTGCCAACTCGTGACAGGGCCGTCGGCAACGGTGGAAGAAAGGTCGGTAAAGGTGACCCGCAGGCCCGTATTTCCCGAGCGGGGCGTGGCAGTGAAGTTCGCCACTGGCTCGGGATCGGGGGTGACCGGGGGACACCCCACGAGGGCCAGAGCGGCTGCGAACACAGTAAACATATGAGTAAAGGACCAGCGAGGCATGGCGGTTAAGTCTCTCCTGAGTTTGTTCCTCTACGGATTTGAATCGATCCAGGGATATAGATTCCCTGCCCGGAGCATATACAAATCCCCAATTCGTCCACCAGTTTGCGGGAATGTAAAGAAAAAGTCAACTAAATACCCGGAGTGGCTGCAACTTAATTCTGGAATTTCGAAGATTGACCCTCGCACCCCGGATGTACCCGCCCGCCGGGGGCGACTTGCGCCCCCTTTTTGCTCTTTGTTAAAGTAGCCCCATGAACCCTTTTCCCGCCAGAATTCTGTCGTACCGGCACCTCGAATACACCGGTCGATACCGTCGCCGCACAGGCTTCGCCCCCATTCTGGCCGCCGTCTGAACCCGGCCCCCTTCCTCCTCTACCCCAGCCCCGGCTATATTCTATGGAGCATCTTCCATGACACTGATTGAAGAACTTTCCTGGCGCGGCCTGCTCCACCAGCAGACCCACGAGACCATTGGGGCCGAACTTGAAAAGGGTCCCATGACTCTCTACTGCGGCTTCGATCCGACGGCGGACAGCCTTCACGTGGGTAGCCTCGTGCCGATCATGGGTCTGGCCCATTTTCAGCGCGCGGGCCATCATCCCATCGCCCTCGTGGGCGGGGGCACCGGCCTCATCGGCGATCCCAGCTTCAAAGCGACCGAACGGGCCCTCCTCACCACAGAACAAGTGGAGATAAACGCGGCGGGCATTCAGAAGCAGTTGGCTCTGGTGCTCGACTTCGAGGGACCCAACGCCGCGCTCCTGCTCAACAACATCGACTGGCTCGGCAAGTTGGGCTTCATCGACTTCCTCCGCGACGTGGGCAAGCACTTCAGCGTCAATGTCATGCTCGCAAAGGAGTCGGTGCGCCAGCGCCTCGAAGACCGGGACCACGGAATTTCCTACACGGAATTCACCTACAGCCTTCTCCAGGCCTATGATTTCATGCAGTTGAATGAGCACCACGGGTGCCGCCTCCAGATCGGGGGCAGCGATCAGTGGGGCAACATCGTGGCCGGCATGGACCTGACACGCCGTGTACGCAATGCGGAGACCTTTGGCCTGACCCTGCCGCTGGTGACCAAATCGGATGGATCCAAGTTCGGCAAGTCGGAATCGGGCAACATCTGGCTTGATGCCGCCCGCACCTCCCCCTACAAGTTCTACCAGTTCTGGCTGAACCAGGCGGACGCCGACGCCGCGCGCTACCTGAAGTATTTCACCTTCCTTGATCGCGAATGCATCGAGGACTATGAGCGTCAGATTGCCGAAGAGCCTCACAAGCGCGCCGCACAACAGCGCCTTGCGGAGGAAGTGACCCGTATGATCCACGGCGAAGAGGCCCTGGCCAACGCGGTGAAGGCCTCCCACGCCATGTTCGGGGGCGATCTCCGCGGACTGGATGAGGCGACGCTGGCGGACCTCTTCAGCGAAGTCCCCAGCAGTACGCTCTCCCCCGCGCTTTTGACGGCGGGCCGGAGCTTTCTGGAGGTTCTGGTCGAGGCCGGCGTCTTTCCAAGCAAAGGCGAGGGACGCCGCACCGTGAAGAACGGCGGCCTCTACCTGAACAGCGTCCGCGTGGAAGATGAGGGTGCGGTGCTCAGTGGGGAATCGCTGCTCACCGGATCAATGGCCGTGGTGCGCGTGGGAAAGAAAAACTACCATCTGCTGCGCTTTGAATAGGCATCGAAAGAGAACTTAAGGGTGCCGCCCATTCGTGCCACACGATCTCGCCGAAAGGCGAGTTCGAGTGCGCTGAGCTTCGCCCAATTCATGTCACGGAAAGACCCCAGTGCTGCCCTCGTCTCCCCAATTCAAATGGTTCCAATTTGCAAAAGGACCGTTCAAGAGCAAGTGAACGCCGCAGTTCAAATTACACAGCGCACTCGAACTCGCCTTTCGGCGAGATCGTGTGGCACGTTAAACACGCCAGCGCCCCGAAGGCTCTCTTGAATTTCCCCCTACCGCTGCTTCCGGAATTCCCCCGGCGTCACGCCGCAGAACCGCTTGAAGGCCACGGAGAAGGCGAATTCGTTGTGGTAACCCACCATCTCCGCGACATTGCGGATCTTGCAGTCGAGGATGATGAGCAGATCCTGGGCGCGCTCCATGCGCAGGCGGGTGACCATGCGCATGGGTGACGTGCCCGTAGCCGCCTGAACCATGCGGTGCAGGTGGGCCACCGACACGTGCAACTCTTCGGCCATGTGTTCCACTTCCCACTGGTGGTCGAGGCTCGCATTGACCTTTTCCCAGAGCTTGTCCAGGCGCACGTGCAGATCGCTGCCTTCGGATTCCACCCCGTGACCGAACTCCCGCTCCAGATAGAGCGCTATCAATTCCGCATGAAGGCGCGCCGCCCGTGGCGAGGAGCGGCTGATACCATGAGATTCCCGCAGAAACTCCGCCATGGATTTTTCCAATTGGGACGTGAGGGCGGTTCCCCGCACCACGATGGTTTCCTCGCGCAGGTGGCGCCAGCGGCCCGTGTCGGTCAGGTGGAACCAGAGAAAGGACCAAGGGCCCCGGTAGGGCCGGTAGTTGAAGGCGGTACCCGCGGGGATGAGCAGGGCCTGGTCGCGGCCGACGCGGCGGACGGGATATTTGCTGAAGACCTGCCCGTGTCCCTTAAAGGGATAGAGTAAAAGGTGAAATCCAGGATTCGTGCGGCCGATTTCATAGCCGGGATGGGCCTCGGTGATTCCGCCCTCCGCGATGCCCTTCTTCTCCACCACGGCCGCGCGCTCGGATCGGCGAGGGAAATAGTGCTCACGGCAGTAGGGCGACCACTTCTTCAGGTCCTGAATAACGAGATCGGGCACGATGTCTGACATGGCTTGTCACCTCATGAATTCGTGGTGTTCGCGGGATTTTCACAGGACCTATCGCAGTCCATGGACGCCACTTTACTGAAAAATCGGGGCATTCCCCCATCCCCCCTCAGTATAGCCCATGAGATTTCCACAAATAAACTTGATAGATACAACCATGGATAGCGGGCGCGGACTTCGGTACTATTAGGCGTTGTCACTGAGAGTAGACTGATTGGACGTCGTCAATTCTCTTGTCTTGCCGGGGTGTGGTTCTGCCACACCCCGGTACTCATTTGGCGTTGAGGAACGCTCTTTTCCCCACGGGGCACCAATGCAGGTGGTGCCCCGATTTCTTTTGCTGGTGTTTTTGTCGCAATCTTCCTGATACACTATCGAGAATTGGGACATCACCTGCAGAAGGAGCTCTCCAGCATGATCTTTGTGAAGACATTCAAGGGATATGAGGACAAAATCTTCGATCTGGACACCGCAGTCAATCAATGGCTCTCAAACGCCAAGGCCGACGTGGTCGATATCAAGACCGCGATGGCCCACGAGATCGATGGCCGTGCGGGCTCCGGGGACCTGATCTACACCGTCCTTTACAAGGCCGACGCGCCCTTCGACTGAGGCAACGCCCCTCAACCTACCGGATTATTCAGCCGCCCGCATTCGCTGGCGGCTTTTCTAATTGCTCGTAGCGGCGGGGGCGCGCCGCATCAAAGCGACTGAGTTCCGCGTCAATCGATTTCACGTAGTCCTCTGTTTTCATCCCGGACTGAATCGCATTGCGCAGCCCGTCTCCACCGGCAAGGGTGTCGAAGAACGGCTTCCACGCCAGTTGCTTCTCGTGCGTCTGGTGAATCGCCAGGAGCAGGGAATACGCCAACCGGAAGGGACGGGCCTCTTCGGCATTCTCCAGATGGATCTGAATGCCGTTGCATGCCTCATCGCGATATACGGGCGAACTCGACTTCCCGGGAATGGAGCGGGGTGTGTAGGTGACCGCCTCCAGCCGACATCCCCGACGGTCCTCCTTCTTCACACTGCCTACGATCTTCTTCGCGTTCAGCCAGGGCGCGCCCAGCACCTGGAACGGCGTATCCGTGCCCCGTCCTTCGTTCAAGTTCACCCCCTCGAAAAGGCAGGTGCCTATATAGAGCAAAGCCGATTCGAATACCGGAATATTCGGTGAGGGCGGCACCCAGGGCAGGGAACACTGGGGCGCCAGAAACGCGCGGGGCCAGCCATTCAGCTCGCTGACGGTCAACTCGACTGCCGCGCAGGCACTGAAGGCGGTCTTGAAGAACATGGCCAGCTCACCCAAGGTCATGCCGTGGCGGACCGGAATGGGCGCGCAGCACACGAGGGACCCCACCGCAGTGGCGATAGGCCCTTCGACGACCTGGCCCCCGAGTGGGTTCGGGCGGTCCAGCACCATCACGGGAACCGAGGCATCGGCGCAGGCCTCCATGCAATCTTTCATGGTGGCCATGTAGGTGTAGTAGCGGGCACCGATATCCGGCAGGTCCACGACGAGGAGATCGATGTCCCTCAACTGGTCGGCTGTGGGCTTTTTCTGATCGCCATAAAGACTGACGACGGGAACGGGGGCCCGCTGTGCGCCGACCTGCTCGCCCGCCTCGGCCTGGCCGCTGAATCCGTGCTCCGGACTGAAGACACGCACCACGGTAACCTCCGGCTCAAGAGCGAACACATCGAGAAGAGAGCGTCCGGCGAGATCGACCGCGCCCTGATTCGTCAGCACGGCGACGCGCTTCCCCCGCAATCCGTCGAATGCATCCCAGGAAAGACGATCGAGGCCCGTGTGGGCGTTGGTCGTGACGGGGTGACATGCCGCCGCCACGGGTTCATGAAAGGTCTGGCGCAGCGTGGCATTGTCCCGCAGCTCACGGGTCGGGTGGGGCGTGTTGCTCAGCAGGATCACGAAATGGCTGGTGTCGAGGTCCATCCACAGGCTCGTACCCGTCCAGCCCGTGTGGCCGATGGCACGCCGTGAACGCAGGTACCCCTCGGAGCCCTCCGCCCAGGGATCGATCTTCCAGCCGAGCACCTGCCAGGGGTAACGCGGCACCGCACCCGGCTGCACCATCACCGCTACCGTCTCCGGCTTGAGCAGCTCCCCGCTCAACAACCCGCGGCAGAAGCGCGCAAGGTCGCCTGCTGGGGCGAAGAGGCCCGCGTGGCCCGATACGCCGCCGACGGCATAGGCATTTTCATCATGCACTTCCCCCTGCATCAATTTCTCGCGCCAGGGGCACTGCTCGGTTGCGGCACATCGCTCGTGCCAGACGGCGGGAATATTGAAGCCGGTGTGCTCCATGGCGAGGGGCTTGAATATGTTCTCTTGCGCAAAGGTGTCCAGCCCATTCTTCCCGATGATCTCCACCATTCTGCCCAGCATCATGAATCCGAGATCGGAATACACCCGTTTCTCGCCTGGCGCGGTCTCCAGGGGGAGCGCGGCGATGCGCTGGATGTATTCATCGACGGAATGGGCTTCCTTGTGCCAGGTCTTGAAGGGAGGTAGACCCGACGTGTGGGTGAGCAGATGGCGAACGGTGATGGCCTTGAACGCGGGAAGTGGCAGAACTTCGGAAACCGGCAGATCGAGATCGAGCAGACCCCGCTCGTGCAGCAGGAACACCGAAGTGGCCGTCGCGATGACCTTGGTCAGGGACGCCAGGTCATAAATCGTGTCGCGGTGGGCCGCTTCCGGCTGGGGGAGGAGGGTACGCTGACCCACGGCCTCGTGAAACAGGGTTTCACCGCCATGCCCCACGTAGCCTACCGCACCCGGAGCGCCGGAGTCCTCCACCGCCTTTTCCAGTGCCTCTTTGAATGATTCAGGTGCCATGATCTTCCCTGCCATGCATGTATTTCCACCGTCGGCACCGCAACGTGCGCCGATGAATACAAAGCATAGCGTCCGGGGCGATCAAAATAAAGGGAGGCATTCTCAGGGGCAGCGTCGCCGCGTGACAGCGAAACTCGAGATAGCCTATGTGTAAAGGCTGTCGACCTGACCGAGCGAGGTTCATTGCAAGCGGCGGGGCTGCTCTGGAAATACACAGGCGGGACGCCTGTGTTTGGTTGCGTGGCTCTATCGACGAATAATCTGTCTCGCATGTCATTGCCGCGGGGCGACGCTGTCCCTTGGGCGCAAAAAAGGCCCGCAGGAATCCTGCGGGCCTCCACAACTCAGCGCGGAAGAGCGCCAGCCACCGTGGTATTGGGGCTGGTGCCCTGGTGTATGTCGGGTAACTTACTTCTTGGCGGCCGGCTTTTTGGCAGCAGGCTTCTTCACGGCGGCCTTCTTCGCAGCAGGCTTCTTTGCGGCCGGCTTCTTCACGGCAGCCTTCTTCGCAGCGGGCTTCTTCACGGCGGCCTTCTTCGCAGCAGGCTTCTTCGCGGCCGGCTTCTTCGCAGCAGGCTTCTTTACGGCAGCCTTCTTCGCAGCAGGCTTCTTTACGGCAGCCTTCTTCGCGGCGGGCTTCTTCGCGGCCGGCTTCTTAGCGGCAGCTTTCTTTTTTGCAGCAACCATGTCATTTCTCCTTTTTGTATTCCATCGTTGTACCACTTCGAACACACACAGCATTAAATCACGGCAACAGGCCGTGTGCTGCCAGCCCCTCGCCTTCCGCGGGGCGAAGAGCCTACCAAGCGGGATATCTGCCCGCGTATGGGCAATTAAACCGGGGCACCGCGAGGGCACCCCGCATACTACATCGTTGCGCGCATCCAGATCGGACTGCGCCCTTTAACAAACCTGACCCGCACGACTGGGCGCGTGAGTAACCATGAAAGGTGCTGAAATGTTCCCGCGCGCCCATTTTCGCGCGGTATCGCCGCAATGAGCGGCGGAAAAACGTAATGGACAAGCCGTCAATGGGCCGTCCCCGATGCACCGCGACTACTTCTTCGCGACTGTTTTTTTCGCGGCCGGCTTTTTTGCGGTGGCCTTCGCGGCGGGCTTTGCGGCAGCCGGCTTCTTCGCGGCGGCCTTCTTCTTGTCAGCGACCATGTCATCTCTCCTGTTGCTTATCTCACCTTCGTACACTTCACATACAGCCCGGTGCCCGGCAACAGGCCTTGCACCGGCTGCCTTTCGCGTTCCGCGGGGCGAAAGGCCGGTTCAGCGGGGAACAGCCCGCATGAAAGCATGGATGGTGGAGCGTCCCGGCACCGTTTCCGGTGCGGGTGTGGCGCGTTCAAGCGGGAGCGAGAAGCGAAGCGTTCTAGGGCACTAAGCGCGCCGCTGTCACATGAGCGGCCTCCTGTACGAAAGCGCTTCTGTGTCCTCTGCTTCATCCGTTCCGTGCGAACCTCGCTCCAGGAAGTGCAGCCTGCGCTTCGCTGTGAGACGGGTCACGCGCCGTCAATAACGTCGATTCAAATTTTCTATACCGATTGTGTAACAGACAAATAAGAAAAAGGCAAGTATTTTTTTACACTATTTTAAAATTTTTTCGACGCGCGCATCGCCATCATGCGCATGCAAATGCGCTGAACGCATCGTTGTGCGTGCGGGAAGCATAGCTCCGCACCCCGCTCTGCGATCGCTTGTCGCGTTCCGAAGTCTTCCCATCGCAAGCGCAAGACTTCCATTTTAGCCTTGTAAACACTGGGTGAAATGCGACCCCGCGCCAAACGCATCGTGAGGCTTCGCACAAGAGTGAATCGGGAGGTGCGCGGCGGACGGCGGACGCGCGCGCGATGAAGGCGGTCTCTCGCACGGCTGTGATGCCGCGTCGCGCATCAGAAAAAAAATTCTCGCGACGCACGCGATCGCATCGCATCGGAGCGTCATCGATCTTTTCGCGCGT
This sequence comes from Candidatus Hydrogenedentales bacterium, assembly GCA_942492815.1. Lineage (GTDB taxonomy): Bacteria > Hydrogenedentota > Hydrogenedentia > Hydrogenedentales > JAEUWI01 > JAEUWI01. The sequence continues at coordinate 4,647,825 of OW818658.1, forward strand.
GATTGCGCGACGTAGTCGTGCGATGCTAGATCGCCGATCGACGTCGATGCCCGGTGCGACAATCAGCGCGCAAGGAGAGCTACGCAGCGCGTGCCATCACTTCGGCGCGACGTAGAGATCGACGATGATCGGAAGGTGATCGGAGCCGATATCCGGACCCGCCGAGAATGAAACGACGCCGATATCGCCGCGGATCAGGCACTGATCGAGGGGCAGTCGTGCGAAGGGCACCCAAGTCGGCCAGGTACCTACGGGACCAAAGCCTTTTCGCGCGTTTTGGAGCGCCAATCCCTTCGTGAATCGGCGATATTCCGGCGAGAACATGGTGAGGTTGAGGTCACCGAGGAGTATTGCGGGGTCGCTTTGCCCCTCGAACCAGTCGCGGATCGATTGCAGATGGCGATTGCGATGGTCAGCCATAAGCTTTCCAATAGGGGGCAATGCGTGAACATCCAGGATCGATAGTGTCCGCCCCGCGACTTCAATCGTGGCGGAGAGCCCCGGCACATCATGCTCTCGCTGAAACAACACGCCCGTCATGCCCCCCGGCAGGCGGCTGTAGAAGGCAATACCGAAATTATCCGCGCGCGGAACGATGGAATTGACTGGATATCGGACATGGAGCGTCTCAAGGGCCTCCGCCCAGGCATCATCCGCCTCCTGCACGCAGATCACATCGGGATCCACCGCGTCCACCAGCGCCAGGAAGCGCTCCTTCTCCGAGTTGGAGGTGAGCACATTGGCCAGCAACACGCGAAGGTTGGCCTCCGGCGGCGTTGATGGCGTGGGAAGATACCACGACAGCGGCTGCGTGAGTTGAATCGCGAGCACGACACACGCCGCGCCGGCCCAGCGCCATCGCCGGATCAGCGAGAATTGCAGCACCGCCACGCCCGTGAGCATGGCGTGCCAGACCACGAAGTGGCTGAATATTTCCAGAAGCCAGTGGAGTGTGCCCAACGTGCCCAGCAGCGTGGCCAGGCCCGATACAAACATCAGAATCTTCGCGCGCACCAGAATGCCCCGATAGAGGCCGCTCTCCGGCGTTGCGAGCACCGTCAACATTCCTGCGATCCGGCTCACGATAGTTCCAGCAAGGCAAAGTCCGGACTTTCACGGAAGGTCCGAAGGCGAGGATCGCTCTGGATCCGGTGGGCTGCGGCGCCATCGCAGGCAATGGCCTCCCGCAGCAGGGCGACGCCTTCTTCAATGCGGCTGGCCGCCGTGATGTAGAAGATCCCGAGTTCCAGGAGACCTTCCGCTTCGCGAGGCTGAAGCGCCTGCGCAAACTTAAGCTGCTCCTCCGCCTCCGCCAGGCGGCCCAGCTTTGTGAATAGGGCGCCAAGAAGAAAGCGCGGCGGCAGCCACAGGGGCATGATGCGAATACATGCCTCCAGGTGGGCGACACCAGCCTCGTGATTGCCACGGGCGAGCTCCGCCTGGGCCTTTTCCCAGGCCTCGGCCATCCGGCGCTGAGACCGATGGCGCATGCCCATCTGCAAGGCCACCAATCCGCCCAAGGTGAGAATTCCGATCAATAACTCCGTCATGGTACTTCCGTCTTTCTCCGTCTCCGCGTACGCGGCGCGCTGAATCTTAGCGCAGGGTGACTCTCTTTTTGTACAATGGCGCGGCCCGCACGCCGCTGGGCCCCACGATCTCAATCTCCGCACCACAGGCCGGCACCTCGCCGCGGGAGCACAGGTATGCATGAATTCCACGCCACCACCGTCATCTCTGTCCGCAAGGATGGCATCGTAGCCATCGGCGGCGACGGCCAGGTCACGCTCGGCAACACCGTAATGAAGGGCAACGCGATGAAAGTGCGACGACTGGCCGACGGGGCCGTGCTCGCGGGCTTCGCCGGGGCCGTCTCCGATGCCTTCGCGCTGTTCGAACGCTTCGAAGGCAAGTTGCAGGAGTATAACAAGAATCTCGCGCGCGCCGCCGTGGAACTCGGCAAGGAATGGCGCACGGACAAATACCTGCGCCAGCTCAACGCCCTCCTGGCGGTCTGCGACAAAGACCAGTCGCTTCTCATCGCCGGTACCGGCGAGATCATCGAACCCGAAGATGGCATCATCGCCATCGGTTCAGGGGGCTCCTTCGCCCTCGCGGCGGCCCGCAGCCTGCTCAAGCACACGAACATGAGCGCGGAAGAAGTGGTGCGCGAATCGCTCCTGACTGCGGCGGAGATCTGCATCTACACCAACACCAACATCAACATCGAGACGCTGAAATCGAATTAACGGATTGGGGCGGATCGGCACTCTCGGGGCGTTTCTCGCTGTAAATTGCGCCGATCGCCCGTTCATAACTCATAATTCATAATTCCCTCAAAGCGGCGCGCTGTCGAAGCGGCGCAGGTGAACGATATCCGTGGCGGCGCGTGGACTCTGAGTCGCGAGGAACAGGGCCGCGTGGGCGATATCCTCGGGCAGCATCCACCCGGTCTTGTCGCGCTCCGGCATGGCCTCTTCCGCCAGGCGCGTGACCACGCCGCCGGGACAGAGAGCGTGAACGCCGATGCCGAATTCGCTCAACTCCAGCGCGAGCGTCTTCGTCAATCCATTCACGGCATGCTTGGCTGCGCAATAGGCGCTCTGCTCGGCGATGGGTTTGAGGCCGGACACGCTGGAAATGTTGATGATACGCCCCTCGCGCCGGGCCATCATGCCCGGCAGCACGCGCTGGGTACACAGGAACACGCTCGTGAGGTTTGACGCCAGGGTTTCGTTCCAATCGTCCAGCGAGAGCGCCGCGAACGGTTTGAAGCGGGCCATCCCCGCATTGTTCACGAGGATGTCGATGTGCCCGAGTGCATCTTCCGCAGCGGCAAAAGCGTCGTCCACCGACGCGGCCTGGGTCACATCACACGCCACCGCCACCGCGTGCACGCCCAGTTCCCGGACGATGGATGCGGTCTCTTCGATCTCATCCACGCTGCGCGCCAGAGCGGCGATGTTGCAGCCCTGCGCGGCGAAGGCCTCCGCGATAGCCCGACCTATCCCCCGGCCCGCCCCCGTGATAATCGCATTCTTTCCTTCAAGCAACCCTATTCTCCTCCTCGGGTCGCGATCTCGGCGAGGGTAGCCGTCGCGGCACGCCCATCGGCCGAGCTGAGTCCCGCATAGATCTCGCGATAGTTGTCTTCCTCACGCAATTGTGATGGTTCTTCGCCGTGCTCGCGCTGGGCACGGACCACGTCGATAATTTTTATAGTCTCGGCTGCGCGCGCGGGCTGGTAGGTGACCGGGGTCGTGGCGCAGGCCGCGGCGAGCTTCGCAGCGACGAGTATGTCCAGCGCTTCGTTAATCAAACGAAGCGGGACGTTCCACGAATTCGCAACCTCGCCCGCCGCCAGTGCGGGTTTGCCGTGGGCGAAGCGCCGGGCCATCTCCACCATGAGACGCACCGCAACGGACTCGCGGTAGGCATAGCTCGCCCGATCCGCCAGGCGCTCCAGAGCAAAGGTCTTTTCGTTCTGATAGGCAAAGGTTACGAGGGCGCCGAAAAGCAGGATGACCCAGCTCACATAGATCCAGGCGAGGAGCATGGGAAAGAGGGCAAAGGTGGAAAAGAAAAAGGTGTATTGGGCGAGGCCAACGTTGAAGGAGACGTAGGCCCAGGCTGTCAGAGTCCAGAGGATACCCGCAAAAAGGCCGCCGACGAGTGCGCAGCGGGGGCTGACGGCGGTGTTCGGTACAAAGTAGTAGAGCAGGGCAAAGGTAAAGGAGATGATCAACACCTGCGAGCTGCGGAGCAGAATGGAAAGACTGCCGAGGGAGTCGTTCGTGCTCAAGGCAGCCGCCAGACCGAGTACCGCGGCAACAACGACGGGCAACAACAGGGTAATCATCACATAGTCGCTGATGCTACGGAAGAGATTACGGGTGTCCTTCACGCCCCAGATGCGGTTGAAGGTCCACTCCACGTTGCGCATCAGCCCGAGTACGGTGACCAGCACATAGACGAGCCCCGTAAGGCCCAGCGTGCGTACGTCCGTCGCTTTGGACTCCACGAGTCCCACCAACACATCCACCGGATTGGCCAGTCCATTCTCTTCGGACTCCTGGGATATCGTTGGCAAGAGTATGCGCAGGATGGCGTTGGCCAGTTCGCGATCGGATTCGCTGGACTGGGGGCCCTCGTCCGTCGCGGCGGATTTCGGTGCGGGGACGACCGCATCCGTCACGACGGGGGCCACGTTCGAGACTGCGGCATCCTCGACGGATGAATCTATCTTCGAAGTGCGCACCACGTCAACGACCTGATCGATTCGGTGATCCACCCAATTCGATATCTGCACGTAAATATGATCGCCCAAGTGAAACGTCTGGATGAAGGAAAACATGAAGACCAGGAAGGGTACGAGAAAGAGCAGCGTGGTGAAGGTCAGGGCCGAGGCGCGCAGCAACAGGGTCTCTTCCACGATGCCTCGAAAGAGTAGGATGGCCACGCGCACCTGTCGGGTGATGAAGCCCCTGGGGATCGACTCCCCCGGCTTGCCGATGTACCAGATGTCATGGCGGAGAAATCGTTCGCCACGCTCCAGCGATGCGGAGGCGCGCGCGATATAGGATTTAATGTTCATGCTTTATGCTATCGCCCACTGAGGGTCGATGGCAAGCCGACCGGGGGACTGTTGCCGATTGGCTCACGACCCAAGGGATACAAAGCGATCGTCGCCACAATCGGAAACTGTCCCCGTTTAGAAATGATCTCTGGTGTAGCACTTCCACGGGGGACAGTCCACTAGAGCGCCCGGATACTCACGGGCGTCCCCACTTCGACGAAGGTGAACAGCTCTTCAACATCCGCGGGGCGCATGCGGATGCAACCCCGGCTTACATTCCCACCGATGGAGTCGAGGTCATTCGTGGCGTGAATGCCCAGGGGCGTCGGACCCGATTCGTCGCCCAGGCCGATCCAGCGTGAACCCAATTCGTTCTCCGGCGCGCCCGCGGGGATGGGGTTTCCCTGGTTGTACCACTCGGGATCTTCAATTTTGTTTACGATCTCAAATTCCCCTTCCGGCGTCTTGCCCCGTGCGCCGAGGCCAATCGGATAGACCGCACGGATGGCGTTGTTGTCCAGCACGCTCAGAAGGTGGCGCGTCGTGTCGATCTCGATACGCATCGTCGAGGACGAAGCCTCGGCCGCCCTTTCTCCCGCGCCTTTCGAGGGGGGCTGAAAGGCAAATGCATTCACGAGCGGAGCGCGGGCTTCCGGGCTCTCCGGGGAAGCGCTCAAGACCGCGAGAAACTCTTCGCGCAGCGCCTGCCAGGATTCGGGGATGGCCTCCGCTTCCTCCCAGGGCCGCTCCAGCACGATGAGGGCATCATCCGTCTTGCCATCGCCCGCCAGGGCCTGGGCCTCGCCCAGCTCCGCGATGAATCGCTCCAGTGGGGTGCCCTCGGGACGGTTCTGGGCCGTATTGAAGGCCTGTGCGGCGGCGGGGAAGCGTCCCTGAATCAAGAAGAGACTCCCCCGGTTCAGGTAATAGGACGGGCCCGACTCCAGGATGTGTTCGATACGCGCGTTGATTCTGGCGGAGGGATCGGTGCCGCGGGATTCCACCGAGGAGGTCGATGCCGTCGCCGCCGAAGGGGACGATGGCGTTGACGAGGACGAGGAAGTAGGCTGCGGGGCTTCGCCGGCCGTCCCCCGCGAAGTCTGGTCGTAGAATCCGAGGCGCCAGAGCGCCAGCATGGTCAGCGTGGAAACGACCGCCCCGAAACAGAGCATCAGGAGCAGCAGCCAGAGCCATCGGTAGGAGCGCTTTCTGGAGGTATCCAGATCGGGGATGGCTTCCGGTGCCGCCGAAGCGCCCCGGCGACGGGCGGTCTCGCTGATCTCCACCCGAACCGCCGGCTCCATCGCGGCAAGACGGCGCTGGATCGACGCCGCAAGTTCGGCGGATTCGTCCCGGGTCGCGGGGCGATACCCGGCGCCCGTCACATCGGTGGCGGGGAAGGACTGGAGAAAACGCACGCCCATGGCGTACTCGCCTTTGCCCTGGATTGGACGTGTCCATACGACTTCGCCGCGAACCATGATCACATTGCCGGGCTCGGCGGCACCGTCGGGGTGAAGTTCGAGCTCGAGGTGGCGGCCAGCCAAATCGGGCTGGGCCGTGTGGATCAAGAGTCCGCTGGCGCTGATATCCACCGCCATCCCCTGGCGGAGGAGGCCCTCGCCGCGGACGCCCGCGAAGACCACGCGCCGGTGGATGGGCTCCCGAAGCGCCGTGCGGCGTTCCTGTCCCTTGCCGGAAAGTTCAACCGACATTGTTTTTCCTTGATCTGTGAAGGGGCCGTGGTTTCGCTGACGGCACAAGTATAGCATGCAAACGCCCCCCGCCTTGAAGGCATGGCGCGGCTGCTTCTATAATTGAGCTCCATCGGCAAACTGGGCACCGAAAACGATCATGACTATGCGGAATACCACCTCCAAGGCACCGACGACACTGAGTGCCGCCGTCGCCGCCTGGAACAATAAGGCGAGAGAGACTTCGGCGCCGGTACTGCGCCATATCTTTGCGAGCATTCGCAATCTCCAGCGGCTGCGCTCGGCGATCCGCCACTATGGCCCCTTGGATCACACCAGCCTGGCGCACAACGATTCCGCGCCCGATCATGACGCGCACGATGGCCCAGTCGACACCCTTCGCGCGCTGTGCACGCGCCTCGACGACTTTGAACAGGCCTTGGCTGATTTGAGCCGGCAGGCCCACGCGGCCAGCCAGCAGGGGGAATCCCTGATTCAGGCCTACCTCGCCCTGCCGCTGCACGCCAGGGAGAGCGCCGAGGTTCCGGGTAACGGATTCCAGCTCCACCTCTCCCAGTGGGCGGAGGGCGGCGCCGAGCGCCTGCTGGAAGCCGACGTACGCGCCCTGGACGGGCTCATCGAAGTCCAGAAGACCGAGATCGACGCCTTGAACCGGCAACTTTCCGACGCGGAATTCTGGCTGGCGCAACGGGAGCAGGCTGCCCCGGTGGAACTGCCTCGGAGCTTTGGGCAAATCGAACTCCAGAGCGTTCAAGAATTCATTCAGAATTCGCCCATCGCCTCCATCCCGATCAATGCGTCGTATTACCAGCGGATACTCGAGGCCGCCAGTTCTCCCGAGGGCCACAAGGTTCCCATGGGCCAGATTCTGACGAGCGCCGGGGTCGTGACGGAGCGGCAACTCCAGAGCGCCCTGGACTATCAGCGTGAGGGACGCCGCCAAGCCCTGGGCGGCCTGCTGGTTGATCTGGGCTACACCACGGAAGACGCCATCGCCCAGGCACTGGCCGCCCAACTGGCCTTGCCGTATGTTGTTCTCGCGAACGAATCGGTGGATCCAGCCGCGGTATCGGTGGTGCCCGCGCACCTGGCGCGTCGGCATGCCGCCTTCCCGCTCCGTTTCCATGGCCACGCGCTCAGTGTCGCCATGGCCAATCCGCTCGATCTCATCGCGCTGGAAGACCTGCGCATCGCGACGAACAAGCACATCCGGCCCTGTGTTGCGGCGCGGGGCGATATCGCCAACCTGATCGAGCGATATTGCGTCTAGATTGTGGACTCGATGGCTCTTTAGAGCGCCAGAATCACTTCAGGCCACGACGCTCCACTGCGTCCATGCGATCCACTATCTTCGCCCCGGCCTTGACGCTGTGCCCAAGCCTTCCTATAATCTATAGAGGGTGGCTGGCGTATGCCACAGTACGTTGTTGGAAAGGGTAAGCCGTGTCGAGTACCAGCGAAGATGTTTTCACTCGGCTGAGTCTGGTCATCGAGGACTGGAACGCGCAAGTCGTCCGTTCCCACGAAGAACTCTCCCAGCAGGTCGGCGTGGCCAGAGGGCACCTTGATCGGCTCCATGTGAATGGGGGCACTTCGGCGTCCAGCGAACTGGAGGAAGCCCTCGCCCTGGCCCGGGAAGAACTGGCCGATCGCGCCGCCGCAAAGGCAAGCCTCGAACGGGAACTGCAAGACGCCGCCGCCGAGATTGAAGCGCTCGCCGCCGCCCTGGAGAAGGCCCGTGCGGCGGAAAGCACCGCAACAGACCACAGCGCGGATGTGGAATCCCTCCGGGCAACCCTTGAACTGCTCCAACGCGAACACGCCCAGGCGCAGGATCAGATCCGCACCCTGAAGCGGGCGCTCGACACCGCGCCGTCCCTTCAGTCCGCCCCGCCCCGTCCGCCGGGAATCGAAGCCTTCGACGCCAAAGGGCATAAGAAGCGCATGGGCGAGATCCTGGTGGAACTCGGCCTTCTTACCGAGGTGCAGTTGAAGTCGGTGCTCAAGGAGCAGAATGCCGATCCGCAGCGCAGACTCGGCCAGCTTGTCGTGGATCACGGTTTTACCGGGGAAGATATCGTCGCCAAGATCGTGGCGGCCCAGCTACGTCTTCCCTATCAAGAAATCGCCGATACCGATGTGGAGATGACCGCCATCGGGTCGGTCAGCCCCCACGTGGTGCGCCTCCATCGCTGTCTGCCCCTTCGCCTGGAAGACGGCGTCCTCACCGTGGCCATGATCAACCCCCTCGATCTCATCGCCATAGAAGACATGGAGCTGGCCAGCCGGTACCGGGTCAGCCCCGTGGTTTCGACGCCTTCCAATTTGGACGAACTGATCGCCCTCTTCTATCCCGCTCAGGACTGAAACAGGGACAGCGTCGCCCCGCGACTACAATGTGCAAGAGGCGCATCACGCCACTTGTTCCACCCGGCCGAGCGAGGTGCACGACTACAGGCGGGGCTGTCCCGTGGTCTGCGAGGCGCGCGAGGCACTACGAGATAAATTTGAAGTCGTGAACGCGATGGTAACGTGTGTTTCGATTGCTCGAATGCACGACGTCAAATGACAGGACACCCTCGCCTGTTGCAATAAATCTCGCCCGGATTGGTGGGACATTATGCGTGACGCGCGTTTCGCACGTTCCGGTCTCGGGGCGACGCTGTCCCTAAGCCGAACACCCGTCCAGATTCTCTCGTGCATCTTCCAGCCCTGGGGACAGCCCCAGCGCTCGCTCGAAGGATTCGCGCGCACGGACAACGTCGCCCAGCGCGTGCAGCACGACGCCGATGTTGTTGTGCGCGAGGGCGTCTTCCGGATCCAGTTCCAGCCCCTGCACGAAGAGCCGCAAGGCAGCCTCAATAGCACCCGCGCAGAAGCGTACCTCGCCTTCCCGACGCAATTCCAAGCCCCGGATGCGTCGTTTCACTTCATCCAGCGTGGGCAGCTCCCCGGCCAGCGCGCGCAACAGTTCCAGCGCCTCGTCGCCCTTCCCCCGCCAATCCAGACAGCGTGCGAGGTAAAGCGTGGCCATGGGCGCGGGCGGGGCGTCCCGCCGCACCGCCGTCAGCCGCGCTTCGGCTTCGGGCCAGTACCCGCGCCGTACGGCAATTGCGCCGAGAGCCGTCTGCACGTGGGGCAGCGAATGCCCCCCCGATTCCAGCGTTGAAAGCAATGCATGGGCTTCGTCCAGATCGCCCCGGTTGAGGCAAATGTTCGCCAGCGTGGTCGCTGCGGCAACGTGCAGGGGGGCGCCCGCCAGGATGCGGCGGCACGCCGATTCGGCAACGTCCGCCTCACCGCAGGCCAGGGCCTGTTCCGCCAGATCGTGGAGGCACTTGGCGTCGCCGGGATTCGAATTCGCCTTTTCTTGCGCGAGGGTGTAGTAGAAGCGGGCCTTTTCGAGGCGGCGCTCCGGGGAGACTTCGTAGCCGTAGTGGTGGATAACGATGTTCGAGTGCAGAATCCGGCCGCCGCGCTCCAGCACGCTCGCGGTAATGTTTTCGTGGACGGCTTCGCGATACTCGATGCCCCGATTGTTGCGAAAGAGCCGCAGCAGCCCTACGGGCAGATAACCCGCATATCCCCGCGCCATGGGTGTGTCCGGCGGCACAGCAACCCATCGCCAGGCGCGGGGATCGTTGCAGTAGTTCGCGAGAACGACTTCTACGGCATCGGCATCGGCATTCCCGTCGACGATTTCTCGCAGTACGGAGGCATCCGCGGAGTCCAGCACCTCATCCGCATCCATGTGGAGCAGCCAGTCGCCTGTGGCCAGGGCGATGGAGGCATTGCGCGCCTTCGCGAAGTCGTTCTCCCAGGGGATGGACTCCACCCGGGCACCGTGGCCCCGCGCAATGGCGGTGGTGTCATCGGTAGATCCCGTATCGCAGACCACGATCTCGTCGGCAATGCCGGCCACACTCTCCAGGCATTGGGAGAGCACGGCGGATTCGTTTTTCACAATCAGGATGACACTGAGCGACGGCACAATCAATTGCTCTCATTTGGGCTGCGGCATCTATGGAGAGGGGGCTTTCCAGCCCCCTTCTTCGCGCACGTATGTTGTTCCGATCGGGGGCTGGAAAGCCCCCGCTCCATACCTCCCGAAAGATCGACTCAGCGGATTTCTGGCGTGCCGTTTTCCACGGACTCCACAAAAACCTGACTGGCCACCCGCTGCCCGAGCGCATGAACCTGCGCCTCGCCGTTGAGGATCACACGGACATAGATGGGGCCGTCGAAGGGCGCCTTCTCCGCCAGGGTGATGCGCGCCTTGGGGATGATGCCGAGACTGGCCACGTAGCGCAGCACTTCGGAGTCGTCGTCGCACACCCGGCGCACCACGCATTCCTGACCCTCGGGCATCTGCACCAGGTTCATCAGCGCACCGCCTTCGGGCATGAGGCCGGATTTTGACGGGATGGGATCGCCGTGGGGATCAAATTGGGGATGACCGAGGACTTCCGCCATGCGATCGGCCAGGGTTTCAGAAACCACGTGTTCCAGCCGCTCCGCCTCGCGGTCGACTTCGTCCCAGCTCATGCCCAGCGCTTCCTGCAGGAACAGCTCTATCAGACGGTGGTGGCGAATAACCTCCAAGGCAATCTTCTCGCCATGGGCCGTCAACTGCACGCCGTGATGGCGCTTGTACAGCACCAGCTTGGGCTTCATCTCCGCCAGCTTCTTGAGCATCTGGGTGACCGACGCCGGGGCGACGCCGAGGCGGGCCGCAATGGCCGACGTGCTGACGGGCTTGTCCCCGTCGGCAATGGTGTAGATGGCTTTGAGGTAGTCCTCAACGGCCTCAGAGAGCATGGCATCCTTTCGCGCGGGCCGCAAAGTCCGAACTCGATTCAGGCGGGGGGCGGATGGCCGCGTCCCTTTAGGAAACGACTAAAACTACACGAATTGCCCCGTAAGTTCAAGTAGAAATATGCTAGAAAAACAAAAAAAACACGCTCGAAGAGCGTGTTGTAAGTCTATGGATTCAGCACGTGACGAGGGCGGCTCAGCCCAGATACTTCAATATCTTGTCTGCCAACTGATTGACGACTTCCGGATCCTTGTAGGAACCCTGATCAATACGAGCCCGGGCGGCCTCTACCCGTTCCGCGCGTACGTCGCTGTCGGTGCGGGTGGCTTGCACCAGACGGGCGACTTCCGCCGCGACCTGGGCTTCCGAACTGATGGTTACATTGTCTTCCGAAGTGTTGCTGGCCGTTGTACTGTTGAGGGTTCGGGTCTCAGATTCCCGTTCGCTTCGTACTTTGGCCGGCCCACCAGACTTCGGCTCTGGTATGCCTCCAAGTCCTTGTATACCAACCATTTGGTGTCTCCTTATAGCGTCACGTGCTTTATGCTGTTCTAAATCCTTGTTTCTCTTATCGGCAATATTAACCCAGACTTTAGCGGTAAAGCGAAAATAGTCGGGAGTCTGGAGTCTGGAGTCTGGGGTCTGGGGTCTGGAGTCGGGAGGCTGGAGGCTGGAGGGTGAAGGATGAAGGATGAAGGATGAAGGATGAAGGATGAAGGTCAATGCTCAACTGTCAACTGTCAACTGTCAACTGTCAACTATCAACTATCAACTATCGACTATCAACTCACCCGGCCCGACCAGGCGGCCTCAAACAGGCCCTCCACATCGGCTTTCGTGAAGTCCCCCACCTGATTCTTGAAGCGGTAGGGTGCCCGAATGATGCTTTCGGCAAAGCGCGCGGCGGCGTCCTGGGGGACGCCGTGGTCCCGGGCCGCCGACGCAAAGCCGATCTCGTCGTAGAAGTCGTAGAGGGCCATCACGATGGCCTGGGCCGCGGATTCGGTCTTGGGCGGGCCCGGGCGACCCAGGATCCCGGCGAGGCTCGCCACGGTCGCGGGCAGGAGCACCGCATTCCAGGCAAAGACCGGGGGCAGCAGCAGGGCGTTGGCCGCGCCATGGGCGATGCCGTAGTCGAGGGTGTAGTGGTAGCCCATGCCATGGACCAGCGTGGTGCCGCTCTGGGCAATGACCACGCCGCTGAGCATGGCCGCATAGAGCAGCACGCCCCGGGCCACCTCGTCGTGGGGAGCGGTCAGGACCCAGGGCAGGGTTGCTCGAATCAGGCGGCAGGCTTCCAGGGCGAGCAAATCGCCAAAGGGCGTAGCCCGCTTCGAGGTCATGCCTTCCATGGCCTGGCTGAGGGCGTCGAGGGCCGTGGCCACGGTGACCTCGCGCGGCAAAGCCAGCGTGAGCTGCGGGTCCAGTATGGCCACCCGCGGGTACAGCGACGGATGCCGCAAGGTCTTCTTCTCGCGGAGCGCGGAATCCACGAGCACCGAGTAGGGGGTTACTTCGCTGCCCGTTCCCGCCGTGGTGGGGATGGCCACGATGGGCAGGGCCGGTTTGCAGCCGCTGGAATCGTCCAGGTAGTCGGCGCAGGCCCCGCCATTGGTGACCAGCAGCGCGATCGCCTTCGCCGCGTCCAGCACGCTGCCGCCGCCCAAGGCGATGATGCAGTCCACCCTGGCCGCGCGGCAGGTGGCGGCATACGCCTCGCAGTCGCTGGTTTCGGGGTTTTCCGGGAGCCCGTCGATCACGAGCGCGCCGGGAAAATGCTCCAATACACGATCCAGCGCGCCACTGGCGCGGGCGGAACTGCGACCACAAATCAGGGCCGCGCGATAGCCCAGATGGCCATATCGGGATAGGAGGGAAAGTGTGCCGGGCCCGAAATGGACCTCCACGGGCAACTGGAAAGAGAAGGGCTTCATCGGCGCGCAACCGAGTGCATAAACTTCAAGCCGGAAATCGTCATGCGTCGCGCAACAGGTGGCCGCCCTGCATCTCTTCCCAGACGACATCCGGCTCTTCGGCGTTAAAGGTGATGATATTCCGCAGGTGTTCCACGCTGTCGACGTCCACTTCCGTAAAGTGGACACCGAGTCCCCCTTCCTCCCGACGTACCACCTCCGCCTGGGCCCGTACGGGAATATCGTCTATGCCGCCATGGAGCACAATGGTCACGACTACGGGCGTACCGAGTTCCATTGCGGGTTCACAGATAATGAAGGCGCCCTGAACCGCGATGTCCCGCAAGGTGCCCGCAAGGAAGATTCCGTCCTCACGGGTCAGGTTCACATCAAATATGGCCGTTACTCGGCTGAAGCGTCGCTTGTTGTCCATGGATCGGTCCCTTCCTTAACTCGTGGGTGCGTTTATCGTACGCCTATTCGGAAACCAACGCAATCAAAATGAGGCTGATTCGAGCCCGCCAGACGTCTGCGCAAGGCCCGTCATCCTTCCTTCACGTTCGCGGCGCTGGAATCGTTCAATACCTGTCGCACGCGACGCGTGAGTTCGTGGGCGGTGAAGGGTTTGCTGATAAATTCAACGGCATCCTGCAATATACCGTGTCGCACGATGGCATCGTCCGTAAATCCAGACATGTACAGGACTTTGATCGCGGGCCGCATGCGCGCCAGCTCTTCCGCCAGCTTGCGCCCGCTCAACTGGGGCATCACGATGTCCGTGAGGACAAGCGCGATAGTTCCGGGGTGCTGCCGCGCCACCGCCAAGGCTTCAGCCCCTCCTTCGGCGGCAAGCACGTTGTACCCCGCTTCAGCCAGAACGCGCATCGTAAGTACCCGGAGGGCCTCGTTGTCCTCCACCAACAGAATCGTCTCCGGGCCACCCGCCAGAGTCCCAGATCCGGCAACACCGCGCTCCCGGGCCAGCCCCTCGGAGCAGGGCAGGTAGATTTTAAATGTCGTTCCGACATCTACTTCGCTGTAGACATTGATCTTACCGCTACTTTCCTCCACGATCCCGTAGACTGTGGAGAGACCCAGGCCGGTGCCCTTTCCTTCAGGCTTGGTGGTAAAAAACGGTTCGAATATCTTGCCCACAGTGACCGTATCCATCCCGCAACCGGAATCGCTTACGGCAAGCATGGCATACGGGCCCTTCACGCCAGGGCTGCCGGGGGCCTCCACCATCGCGTCCGGATCGACGATCGCCGTTTCGATGGTGATTTGGCCACCGGAAGGCATGGCATCACGGGCATTGACCACCAGGTTCATGATCACCTGCTCGATCTGCCCCAGGTCGGCCTTTACGAGTCCCACATCGCGGCCCGGGACGAAGGCAAGCTCGACATCCTCCCCGATCACGCGCAACAGCATTTTCATCGACTCCGAAATGACTTGATTCAGATCCAGCAATTCGGGTTGGAGCACATGCTTGCGGCTGAAGACGAGCAATTGGCGGGTCAATACCGCAGCCCGTTCGCCGGCGATGCGAATCTGGGTGATCTCTTCGTAGTGAGGATCCTGCTTCACCAGAGATAAAAGCACGAGCTCGGAATAGCCGATAATCACGCCGAGGAGATTATTGAAATCATGGGCGACCCCACCCGCCAACCGCCCGACGGCTTCCATTTTCTGCGCCTGGCGAAGTTGTCCTTCCAACCTCTTGCGGTCGGTCACATCCACGAACGTGACCACGGCGCCCACAATTTGGCCGCCACGGCGCATCGGGTGGGACCACCCCTCCACGTCGAAAGGGGTGCCGTCCGCCCGGTGGAATACTTCGCCATCAATACGACGGCCGGTATCTGCCTGGATGCCGCCGTGAATGGCCGACTCCCCAGCCTCGAAGGGCACCTCGTCGGGTCCGGCGGGCTGAATCACGTCGCGTAAGCGCCGGCCCGAAAGCTCACCGGGATCGTCGAGCCCCAGAATCTGCGCGCAGGCACGATTGGCGAAAGTGCAGTACCCCTGCACATCGATGCCGCAGATTGCCTCGGCGGTTGAGTCCAGTAGCAGGCGGAGCTGCTCCTCGCGATCGTGCAGGGCCTCCTGGGCGCGCCGCCGCTCGCCTTCCTCCGCCAGGGCATCCAGCGCAAAGGAGACACTGGGGGTAATCTCGCTCAGGGTAGTGACCAGCTCCTCGGTAAAAAAGCCGGGAACGCCGGCGTACATGGTCAATACCGCAACCACAACGCCCTGCTGCTTAAGCGGAAATCCCGCCGACGCGGCAAAACCGGCGCGGGTCGCTGCTTCGTGCCAGGGACGGGTCATGGTCGATGCCATGAAATCGTTCACCACATACCAATTCCCGGTGAGGGCGGCGCGCCCGGTGGGACCGTGGGACCGGGGATCGTCCTCGTCCAGCGAGATCACGACCTGCTCGAGGTAGTCGTCGCCCTGGCCTGCGGAGACAACCTTCTTTATCCGATTGCCGTCCGGTACGCCAACCCAAGCGTAGCGAAACTGCCCGATATGAACGGCAATCGTGCAAATCTCCTGGAAGAGATCCTCCCTTGTCCTGCACTGGCTTACCGCCTTATTGGTCCGGGACAACATGGCGTAGAGGTTGTTGCGAGTACGCAAGGCCTCTTCGGATACACGACGGGCCGTGACATCGTTCACGATCAACCCGATGCCCAGCACTTCACCCGCACTCGACAGGGGATAGTGGCTCGCGATCCAGTGCCGCACCTCCCCATCCGTAGATTGGAGCACACCGCTTATCTCGCTATTGATCAGCGTCTCCCCCGAGAGGACGCGGCGGTATATCGGATCAAGTTCGGGCCAAAGCTGCGGGGCGATCTCCTGCACGGACTTCCCGACAAGTTCCGGCGCGGACCGGGCGTGAATCGCGGCAAAGACCTCGTTGACCCGCACAAAGCGAAAGGCACGATCAACAAAGGCAATGCCAACCGGTGCATTGTGGAACATCATCTCCAGAAGCGCCGCCCGGCCCGAATCGTCTCGAAGCGGATCGAAACCTGGTGCCTGTGTGTCGTCGCAGCCGGTATCGCCTAATCTGTCCGCCATGCTGAATGCTCCGCCGATTAGCTCTTACCCTATACTGGGACAAAGCTACTCGTCAAAACAAGTCTCAACATTCGCTGCAACTGGCACCATAACGAAAGCAGGAAAAGCAGCGGTGGTGGCGCAACATGACCCGGCGCGTCATGGCCTCGGCCAGGGACGTCCCCTGATCGTAGTCCGGATCGTCGTCGACGAGGGTGCAGGCATAAACGCGCATCCGGCCCGAGGTCTTGATGACCATCTTGCTGAAATTGCACATGAAGGCCGCGCGACTTTCGGCGGTCTGGTACTGGGTCATGCAATTCTCGGTGATGTGGGGCACCCCGGTGGGATGGGTGCTCGGCCCGTGAAAATCCGGGAAGGCCACCTGGTGAATATCCTCGGGAACGCCGGCCTTTCGAAACCAGCCCCGAAAGGCTTCCTCGACGGCGACGCGATCCTCATCCTGCGTCATCTGCCGCGCGATGGATACGGAGAAGCCCGCCGCATGGAGCATGGCGAGGCTCTCCAGCGCCACAGCAAAGTTGCCCTCCCCCCGGCCCGTATCGTGCCGCGCGGGATCGGGAAAATCGAGGCTTATGCGGAAGCGAAGCGGATGAGCGGTGTCGCGCAGGGCCAGCACATCGTCCCAGCGCTTGCGCAGGGGACGGGTGCCGTTGGTCAGGATCATCCCGGGCCGTCGTGCGAGGGCGTATTGGAGGATTTCAAAAATCTCGCGGTTGATGAAGGGCTCGCCGCCGGTGAAGGAGAACTGGGCAACTCCCAGGCCAATGGCTTCATCCATCCAGGGCGCGGCATCGGCCAGGGTGATCTGCGCCAGCCGGTGGTCACCGGGTTTGGAGCCTTCCAGGCAGAAGGGGCATGCGAGATTGCACGCGGTGCCGGTGTGAAACCAGAGTTCCCGAAGCAACTGGGGCTGGATATAGCCGCGCGGGTTGCCATCGGGCGCGTACAGCCAGTCGTTGGGCGTTTCCCCTTCTAGCCTTGTTTGTGCTTCAACCGACACTTACACCTGCTTCCCGTTGATGAAATATTCAACCGCGAATGGACGCAAATAAACGCGAATTCTGGGCAAAGCGTTCGGTCGGGGAATCCGCGCATGAAAATATTCAGATAGCTCAATTCAGAGCGCTTAGCAATCCATGTCGAATCGAATATTCGCGTCCATTCGCGTTCATTCGCGGTTCAATTCTCTTCACCGTACTTTGGCGTCCTTCAAATCGTCCAGCTCATACTGAATGCTCTGCATGACGGGGAAGCGGAAGCCGGTCTTGGGGTCGAGATCCAGATCCATGACTTTGAGCGCCACGGGGTGCTGGTCGCGCTTCCACTGGTTCGACGCGAAGCGCTGGGCAAAATCCTTCGCCCATTTCCTGAGCTGCTCGGGGTCGTGATCGGGGTGGCGCTTGCAGACAACGCGCCAGCAATCCACTAGGGGCATGCGTCGGCGCGCGTAGAGATACAACAAGTCGTCAAGCACGACATATGGCATGAGATCATCTTCGTCCTTCTGGTCCGGGGCCAATTCGGCACTCGGCGGCATGGCGAGAATGTCTCGCAGCGAGCGGATGTCGTCGCGCTCGGAAAGATATTCCAGCAGCTCGGATACGAGCGTCTTGGGCACATTGGCGATGGGCGAGTAGCCGCCCTGGTTGTCGCCGCCGGTCGTGCTGTAGCCCACGGCCATCTCACTGAGGTTGGAGGTGACCAGCACGATGCCCCCGGCGCTGTTCGCCCAGTTCAGGATCATGTTGCCACGGATGCGCGCCTGGAGATTCTGCTTCGCCAGCGGGTGAATCGCGGAAGTCGAACCCAGAATTTCCGCCTGCTTCTTGAGGGCGATGGTGGCCTCCTCGTCGATACTCACTACCTTGAAAGAGACACCCAGCTCAGCGGCGAGGGCTCGGGCGGCCTTTTCCGTTCCTTTGGAACTGTACTTGGCTGTGGGCAGATAAATCGTGCTCACGCGCCGGGCAAATTTCTCCGCTTCCAAGCCTTCTTTGAAGGACTTGGCGGCCTCCACGGCGAGCAGCAGACACAAGGCGCTGTCGCGTCCGCCCGAGAGGGCCACGATCATGCGCTCAAACACGCCCACCTTCTCCACGTAGTCGCGCAGGCCCAGCACAAGAGCATCGAAGAGATCGTCCAGGTAAGGGTTGCGCGAATTCTGGCGGGGCGTAACATCGGGGATGTAGAAGCTGCGGGGCAGTTGTGCAGCGAAGTCCTCGATCGGGGCCTGCGAATAGGTGAGCCCGGAGACTGTGATGGTCTTGACGTTATCCGCCGCGCCGGAAGCGCCCTCGCGCCAGGTGGTGTTTTCACTCCGGAGCCGGGTCAGGTTATCGAGATCCACGATACCCGTGACCAGGGACCAGGACTGACGGGAGAGGAGCGGTCCAGTGGCCACAATACCCTCGGGATCGGCGACAATGCCGCCGCCATCAAATACGAGACGGCTGTTGTCGCAACCGAGCAGGTTGGAATAGGCGTAAACCGATTTCAGGTTGGCGGCACTCTGAAGCACGAGGCGCTTGCGCTCTTCATTCTTGCCGGGCAGGAAAGGCGAGGCGCTGGGATTGCAGATGATTTCGGCACCGGCGCGCACGCGCTCGTGGGCCGGGGACGTGGGCGACCAGAGGTCTTCGCAGATCTCGGCCGAAACCTTGCCAAAGGGCAGGTCGAACACGAGATCGCCCGCGGGCACGCCGTTGATCGTGGTGGTGCCGCCCGGCCAGGCGCTGTAATTGCGGCTCTCGTAGAAGATGCTGTACATGGGCAGGTACTTTTTCAGCACGAGACCCTGCACGCGGCCGTCGGCGATCAGCGCGGCGGCATTATAGGTCTGGGCACCGATCCGCACCGGCAGGCCTACAAAGGCGGCCATGTTCTTGCAGCACTCGGCCAACTCCACGAGATTGGCCCAGCTCTGGCGCGTGATGTCGGCCCAGGAGATGCGATCTTCGAGGCTGTATCCCGAGATACCCAGTTCGGGCGTTACCAGCAGGTGTACGCCCTGCTCCCGGGCGGCTTCGATCACCACACGGAGGCGGCTGGCATTCCAGGGGAAGTCCCCCACCTTGACCGAAATCGCGGCGGTTCCAATCCGAACGAGGCGCATGGGCTTTTCCTTCTGGGGGTCAAGAAGTCTGGTTCTAGTTCAACGGGCGGCCATGCACCGATCAATGGCCGCTTTCAATTCTTCGGGGTGGCGGGTCCCGATGAGAAGATGGTAGCCGTTCTCGTAGTCGATTCGCACTCCGAGGTCGCCGGAAACGTTGTAGGCCGTGCCGTGGCGGCCGCGGCGGATGCCCCAGCCGCCATATTCCATCGCGGGGCGGTACTTAACCGAGGCAATGGAGCTGACTTCCGAGAGGTCGATCTTCCGTGTCTTCCGGTGAAAGGGCTTGAAGCGGACGAACAGGCCCTGGGCGGTAACTTCGGTTTGCAGCTTGAGCGTATAGAAGAGCAGGAGCAAGATGACGTTCAGGGCGACGATAATCGCGCCCAGGATCACCATGTGATCGTTGGACATGGCATCGTCACCGAAGGGAATGTCTTGAATCACCTGGCGGCTGATCATCCACGCAATGGTGCCCACACAGAACGCGGACATGCACAGGAGGATGATCCAGAGGATGGGCTGGCGAAATTGCTGATCTTCTCGAAACAGGATTTCCGGTGGCATGGGATAAAGGACTCTCTACATGGGAAATGGGGTTTGGCGCGGTAAGTATAGCGCGATTCGCATGAACAATTCAGGTCACGCCAACGTTGAAGAGTTTCTGACCACGGATTTCACGGATAACACGGATTGAAAAGCTTTACCGGGATGAATAGCACGCTCTGGCATGATGCAACCTGCAAACTACACCCAAAATTTCTTTTGCATCGACCACCCCATTCATCCGTCTTATCCGTGTCATCCGTGGTCAAGAGTCCGGTTACGCCAGTTCCGGATTGCTCAGCATGTTGTCTTTAAGCTGGCCGAGCTCCTCGGAGAGAAGCGACTGGAAGATATGGGGGTTGCGCATGCGCTTGAACTCTTCCGGCAATGCGGCGATCTGGGCGAGGGCCCGCTCGCGGACGGCGGGAAGCGACGGCGAGTCCATGGTGCGTCGACCGCCGCTGAAGACGGTCTGCAGGAGCGCTTCCCCGCGGCTGGCCTGGCCCTGGGAGACTTTGCGGTGGGGCCAGGTGCGGTTACGACCGCGGACGATGCCCGAATCGAGAGGCGTCTCGCCGTCGAGGTACATGACGTCGCACATAGGGTGGCCCTCTTCGTCGTAGTAGCGCACCAGTTGCTTCCGTCCGGGGTCGGTGGCCTTCTCGATATTGGAGGAGATCTTCATCCGACTCTGCCATACGCCATTTTCGTGAATCGCGACAAGCTTATAAACACCGCTCAGCGCGGGATTGTCGTAGGCCGTGACCATGTGGGTGCCAACACCCCAGGCATTGATTTTCGCGCCCTGGCGCTTCAGGTCCACGATCAACTCTTCGTCGAGATCGTTGGACGCGACGATGAGGGGATTCTCCAGCCCCGCTTCCATCATCTTCTGGTGCGCGATCTTGCTCAGACGCGAAAGGTCGCCGGAGTCTAGCCGGATTGCGGGGCGCACGGGGATGCCCGCCTCGTGCATTTCTTTGAAGACCTTGATAGCGTTGGGCACGCCGCTCTTCTCGGTGTCGTAGGTATCCACGAGGAGCACGCAGCGATCGGGATAGTGGCGTGCGAAGGTGCGGAAAGCCTCCAGCTCAGACGGGAAGCTCATCACCCAACTGTGGGCATGGGTGCCGCTGACGGGGATGCCATAGACCTTGCCCGCCAGCACGTTGGACGTGGTGTTGCAGCCGCCGATATGGGCCGCGCGGGAGGCGCTTACGGCGCCATCGGGGCCGTGGGCGCGGCGGAGGCCGAACTCCATGACGGGATCGCCGCTGGCGGCGAGGCAGATGCGCGCCGCCTTGGTGGCTATAAGGGTCTGGTAATTGAGGATGTTCAGCAGGGCCGATTCGATGATGAGGGTCTCGAAAATATTGCCCTCGATCTGGAGAATCGGCTCGTAGGGATAGACGGGCGTCCCCTCGGGCACGGCCTGGACCGTGCAGGTGGGCCGGAATCCCTTGAGGTGCTGCAGAAAGTCCTCGCCGAAGATGTTGAGCGAACGCAGGTAATCAATATCGTCTTCTTCGAAATGCAGGTTCGTCAGGTAGTCGAGGAAAGGCTCCAGGCCCGCGAACACGGCAAAACCGGTGTGGGGCGGCAGGCTGCGGAAGAAATAGTTGAAGGTAACGCGCTGGTCCGCGCGTTTCTCTTTCCACTGGCCCGCCATCATGGTGAGCTCGTAGAAATCAGTCAGGAGCGCGAGGCCCTCCCGCCGGAACCAGGGGTTGGTCGCGTTCACGCGGTCACCTCCGACCCGCGGCAGAATACGGCCCCGGCCGCGCGCATTTCGGAGAGGGCCCGCACGGTTCCCTCGTCGTCGACGCCGCGGCAGGCGTCTTCCACGAGTACAGTCTCGAAACCGAGGTTTATTGCATCGAGCACCGTGGCCTTGACGCAGTAGTCGGTCGCGAGGCCGGCAATGAAGACGCGCGTCACGCCGGCCTTCTCAAGTTGCTGGCCGAGGCCTGTGCCCTGAAATCCGCTGTAGGCCTCCTCATTCGGATCGGCCCCCTTGCTGATTATGGTCGCGTCGGACGGTATGTGGAGGCTGCCATGAAATTCTGCGCCGGGGGAATCCTGGACGCAGTGAACTGGCCAGCTCCCGTCGGTGTAGGTGGGCTCATCGCTGAAGCTGCAATGGTCCTGTGGGTGCCAGTCACGGGTGAAGTAGATTTTCTGGAACTTCATCTGCAACGGGTTGATCACGCGGACCACCCCCTCCCCACCGGGAACGGGCAGCGCACCGCCGGGGCAGAAGTCGTTTTGCACGTCTACGACGATGAGGGCATCGCTTTCGGTGAGGTTCATGGGGGTTTCCTAAGTCTGGAGTCTGGAGTCTGGAGTCTGGAGTCTGGAGTCTGGAGTCTGGAGGAATGGGTCTTATGGGTCTTATGGGTCTTATGGGTCGTATGGGACCAATGGGTCAGAATTGAAGCCGGATTCCATAAGACTCATAAGACTCATTTCCAACCATCGCCTATTCCTTTTTCTGCTTCAGTAGCCACGCGATCGTTTCTTCGCTCTGGTAGGCGGGGTCCCACGAGTTGTGATCCACGTCTTCAAATTCGGTGTACTGGATGTTGCCCCCGGCGGCCTTGACTGCCTCAACCATGGACCGAGTTTTCTCGGTCGGGACCACGCTGTCGCTTCCGCCGTGGAAGGCCCATATGGGCATGGTGGCCAGGGCGCGCACGCGGGAGGCGTGGCTGCCATAGGGATTGGCATGGGGCGCACCCACGATCTTCTGGACGTCGTCGGGATCGCCGCCGCCGCAGATGGGCACGAGGGCGGCAAAGGTATCGGCCTTGATCGCGCCCCAGAGCCAGGTACCGTAGCCCCCCATGGACAGGCCCGTGAGGTAGATGCGCTTCTGGTCAATCTTGTAGTCCGCAAGAACGGCCTCCAGTTCGGCGTCGAGCAGATCGTGATGGAAGGCCCAATCCGAGGCTGTGGCGCATTGGGGGAAGAGTACGACGGCCGGAAAGCGCTCCGGGTTCATTCGAATGGCGTTGCCGATGCCGGAACCGAAGGGGGCCAGGCCATCGTCACCGCGCTCGCCCGCGCCGTGCAGAAAGACAATCAGGGGCCAGGATTTATCGGGCGTGTAGCCTTCCGGCTCGTAGACCAGGTATCGGTGGGTCTTGCCGCCAACGTCAATACTCTTGGGAATCAGGCGCTTGTCCACCTCGCTCTTTTCCTCTGCCGCTTGCTCGGCCCTCAATGCGGAGCAGGAGAGCACCGCCACCAGTAATGCGATCCAACGATACTTCATAGCGGTCATTTTCCTTCGGGTACTGCAGTCTCCGCGCCATGGCGGTTGTAAGTAAAGGGGTGCTGCGGATTCTCGGGCGAAACGGTGAAGTGTACCGGACGCGCTTTCGTTACCTGATCCACCTGTATGCGCAGGAGGTTGGGGGCGCGCCAGGCTTCTTCATATTGCCACTTGTGGCCGTCGCCGTGGAGG
The DNA here is from genome assembly GCA_942492815.1 of Candidatus Hydrogenedentales bacterium. Lineage (GTDB taxonomy): Bacteria > Hydrogenedentota > Hydrogenedentia > Hydrogenedentales > JAEUWI01 > JAEUWI01. The sequence goes on from OW818658.1 coordinate 4,671,059, forward strand.
TAGAGGACGGGCTTGCCGTAGGCCGCGACGGCGGGCACGAAGCGCTGGAAAAAGTCTTCATGATACGCCTTAGGCGCGGCCTGGCCCAGGACCACGACGGCGTAGGCCTTCTGGCCGAGTGTGTTCAGATTATACTCCACCCACTCGGCATTGGCGCGGTGGCGATAGCCCCACTCTTCCACATCGTGCATGCGCCCGCCGACCAGGTTGATCCCCATGAAGAGCACGCCATCATCCAGCCAGGCGATATTCTCGGGATGTCTCTCTTGCCGCGCGACTTTCGGGGCGTTGGGGTACTGCTCGAAGAAGTGCATGAAATCCCGGGCCCACAGGACCCAGGTAAGGTCCGGGTCGGGCTCGTCGTTCCACTCGTTGTCGCCGGGAACGAAAATGACGGGAATGGAGGATTGGCGGTAGAGCTCGGCGACCTTTGTACTGTAGGCGTCGCCGAAGGTCTGGGCGCCCTTGAGGAGATCGCCGGCGTGGAGCAGGTAGCGTGCCCGCCCATCGGCCTTTTCCGCCGCAAAATACTGGGGCAGCAGGGTCCAGTCGATTTCCGCATAGGGGCCGTCGCCCGTGGCGGCGAAGGTAAGGGGTTGTGGGGGCGAGTCGGCGGCATGGTCCACCGGTACGCCACCGCAGGCGATACAGCCCGCCAGGCCGAGCGATGCGGCAAGCACGAGCCAGAGCCGAAATCCGGCGCGGTGCATGGACAACATGGTTCAGGTCTCCTGGCGGGTTCGGGGCAAAATGGTAGCGACGAGATTATGGCAAGCGCCGGGGTGGATTGCAAAGCGGGGAAGGTATTGGGGCGAAGTGATCGGACGGATCAGACTGATCCGACGGATCGGGTGCGCCGCAATCTTCAGCTCAGCCCGAGCAACTTCCGCGCATTGTCCCGGAAGATCTTTGCCTCGACCTCGGCCGGGAGCTTGAAGCCATCCAGCACGTCGAACTGGCGAACGTCCTGGCCGGGCTCCAGGTAGTCCGTGCCGAAGAGCAGCCGGTCCGCGTACTTCATGCAGAAATCGCGACCGTGCTCCAGATCACGGCTCAGGGCATTCGAGCCGCTGCCCGCCGATAGGTCGCCGTAGATATTGGGATAGGTATCGAAGAGCCGCCCCACCGCGCCGCCGGGTGCTACCTTGCCTTCGGGGTAACCTTGCAGGTCGTCCGCGCCGAGTCCGCCGCTGATGGAGGCCCACCAGCCGGTGGCGTGGCCGATAAAGATGCCGTTGGGCACCGCTTTGAGCACGGCTTCCAGGCCCGGCAGTCCGGGAGAATCGGTGTTGCGGATGTTGTCCAGATGGAAGAGCATGGGAAAGCCCACGTCCGCGCAGGCCTGAAAGAGCTCTATATTGCGCGCGTCCGCCATCTCCACGCCGGGCTTGTGCTCGCCGAAGCCCCTGCAGCCCGCGTCCTGATATTTCTTCATCTGGTCGCGCTTCGCCTGGGCACCGAGCATCCCCACGCGCGGGTCGATGGCGCAGAAGGGAATCAGGCGATCCCGATGGGGCTTTGTTTCCCGCAGGACGTAATCCGTGCTGATCGGGTAGTCCCACGACTCGGGATTTACCAGGGGCAGCACGACGGCCTGGGCGATCTCGTGGAGGTCCATCCACTCCAGCAGGGCCTTAGCCGTGAGCTTCTCCTTCGCCCCCCACTCCTGACCGATGTGGGTGTGGACGTCGAAATACTTACCGGGAGGAAAGGACTGGGCGCGGGCCGGGCGCGTAATCGCGGCGGCACCGAGCAGGGCGGCACCGGCGACGTGGCGGTGGAATTCGCGGCGGGAAATAGGGGGGCTGTGATTCACTGAATGGTTGCTCCCGTAGCAGCAAAAGAGTCGGGTGCCTGTCAGACTGCGACGGTGAGATGCGCGTCCTGATTGGGGATAGGGGCAACGGAAATCTGAACTCCATGTCCCAACGCGACGAGGTAACGGCAGAGTTCGTCTATCGTGACGTCATCAAACTCAACGGCGTGCAGTTGTGCCATACGTTCGTAGGTGCAGCCTGCTAGCTCGGCTAACTGACGATCACTGAGGCTTCGATCACGGCCTATCTTGAAGATTCGGCCCACCAGTTCGCATCGGGCAGTCTCCCCCTCAGCGTTGGGGAGATCAAGTGCCTCGAATATATTCCTGACTACCTCAAACTCGGTATGCACGGGCAAGTGCGTTTCAGACATCGTATCTACTCTCCATTGCTAGAGCATCTCTAAGTCGTATGCGAATCAGATCCAAGTGTTGCGGTGGAATTCCTATACCGGTCTTCGACTTCTTATGGAAAACGTGTAGTAAGTATACCCTATCTCGAATTGCAACCGTATAAACTGCCCTATACGCTTCACTATCGTGGGAGACGCGGATTTCCTGAATTGGGACCTTGAACCCCTTGAGATACGTGGAATTTGTGGGGGTATCTCCTGTCTGTACCTGCATCAACGATCGGCCAATTTTCTGCCGTACGGGTTCAGACAGACTTCTAAGTACCTGCCTCGTGTCGCCCACGCACACAAGCTCTTTCATTTTGTCTTCCATGGCACCCTCAACAGCTCCCGTCATCTTGAACACTATAATGAACCGCCCCGAACCGGAGGGTCCAGGGCGGTGATTCAACCATCTGATTATTGTCGTCTCGCCTCAGGAACTCAGCGACACGAGGTAGGCGATCAGGTCCGCCATGGCCTGCTGGTCGATGGCGGCTTCGAGGCCCTCGGGCATGAGGGAAAGCTCCGCGCTTTCGACGGACTCGATGTTGACCCGGAGGATGGTGTCCGCCTCGCCGCTGGCGCGGCTCAGGGTGATGCTGGTGGCGGTCTCGCCGGAGATAAGCCCGCTGTAGGTTTCCAGGTCGAGGGTTTCGACGGTGTAGTTCACGTAGGCGGGGTTGATTTCACGGTTGGGATCGAGAACGTTGAGCAGGATCGCCTCGGTGCCGCGGTTGCCGATGGCCGACAGATCGGGACCGACCGCGAAACCCTGGCCTTCGAGCTGATGGCACTTGCTGCACTGCTCGATGAAGAGCGCGCGACCTTTTTCTTTGTCACCGGTCAGGGAGAGGGCGGAACGGTAGGCCTCAACGACCTCATCACGGGCCGTGGGTACCTGCGCACCGAGGAGCGCGACGGCCTTCTCTTTGATGGCGGCGTCCGAATGATTCAGCAGGAAGTGGACGCGGTTGGAGTCCAGATCTTTCGTGGAGAAGGTGCCGGACTCCATCGCGGCGAGGAGCTGGCTCACCCAGGATTTGCGGGAGAACAGGGTCTCCACGGCCTGGGCGCGAACGGCCGGACTGAAGGCGGCGAAGTGAGCCAGCAGGGCATCGGCTCCCGCTTCCGCGTCGTAGCCGCTCAAGGTGCGGATAGCCGCGACCTGAACGTCACTGCCATTTTGTCCTGCGAGGATCTCGTCCAACAGCGGCAGGGTTGCCTCGGCGGGTGCAAAGGCCAGGTTGCCGATGGCGGCGATCCGTCTGGGGGCTTCCTGGGCGGAATCGACGGAGATCGTGCGCGCTTCGGCGATCATGCCATCGAGCAGGGCCTTGGCCTGGGCGCTGCCCGCGAGCACTTCGGGGGCCAGGGTCCCCTGGCCGCCCAATTGCATGCCGGTGATGATGCCGCGCACCGCGGCCTGGGCCAGGGCCTCGTCGGCCCCTTGCAGTTGCTCGATATCATTTACGGTGGAGGCGAGGGTCTCGCGGGATCCGGTGGCGCCGGCATACTTCGCCAGCTCTTCCACGAGTGCGGGGGCTTTGGCGTTGCCACGGAAGGCATCGTTGGCCAGTACAAGCTGGAGGACTTCACCGGCACCGGTGTACAGCGAACTCTTGGCCGCGAGCTGGATCCATTCGTCGTCCAGATCGGCCAGGAGCAATTGGGCCAGGGCATCATTGCGTTTGCCACCCGTCGCCGCACCCAGGCTGAAGGCGAGCTGGTAGCGGATCTGGGGCACGGGATCATTCAACTGGGCCACGACGGCATCCATCACGGCTTCGTCTCTGTCGAGGAAATCTTCCGCATGGCGGATGGCGTGTTCACGCACTTTGGGGGATGGATCTTTCAGACCCGCGAGCACATCTTTCGCCGTCAAGGCACCGAGACTGTTGAGCGCATAGAGGGCGCGCAGGCGACCCTGGGGATTCTTGCCTTTCACGAGCAACACGCGCAAGGCCGGAGCCGCGTTGGGATCCTGCTGCTCGTAGAGCAGGCGCGCGGCGGTGTCCTGATGCCAGCCGTTGTCGTGATCGAGGGTCAACACCAATTCGTTCGTATCGGCCTCGTCCAGACGGGGCAGGGGGCGCTGCTTGAAGCCCTCGGGCAATACGCGGTAGATACGGCCCCGGTCCCGGCCACTGGTTAGATCGAGGTGCTGCTTGATGATGGGCGGCAGGCTTGCGGGGTGCTCGATGACCTCGCGGTACATGTCCATTATATAGAGTGTGCCGTCGGGCGCGTTGGCGTACTGGGCCGGGCGGAACCAGATGTCCTTGGAGCGGACAAATTCCGTATTTTCATCGGCCCGGCTCGCTTTGAGCTGGATCGCGCTTTCGTCGATGGTCTTCCGGTGAATCAGGTTGCTGCCCACGTCGCCGACGAAGGCGTTGCCGTAGTACTGAACGGGCCAGGCGTCACCGCGATAGATGGTCACGCCGGTTGCGCCGGTGAAATAGCCCGCGGGCTGTCCACCGCCTTCCACGATGCCGGGCACGATGCCCTTGGCGCGCAGACGGGTGCGCACGATGCGCCAGGGCTCCACCGGACTGATGCGGTATACCGTGGCTGCGGCACCATCGGTGGCGATGCTCATGTGGGCCGTGGGGGAAGCCAGGTAGGGGTTGCGCGCGAGGTAGTGGTCGTCGAACATGATCTGCTGGATGTGATCGCTGTTCGAGCTGACGAAGCGCCGGCCCCAGGCGTCGAGGCTCATGCCGTGCTGGCCGCCACCGCTTACGGGCGTGAGTTTGCGGGATTTGGGCTCGATCTTGAAGTCGCGGCCGCGCAATACAATGGGCAGGGCCGCTGGATCGTCGCCCGGCTTCACGTCCGCACCGGAGGTACTCGTCGCGCCGACGATCTGGTTGTCCAAGCCCCACTGGAAGGTATTGAGGAGGCCCTGAACGTTTTTCAGGCTGAAACCGGTGTAGACCACCTCGCGGATATCGGCCACGCCGTCGCCGGTGGTGTCCTTGCAGTAGAGGATGTCCGGCGGTACGCCCACGAAGACACCACCGTCGTAGCAGATGACCGCCGTGGGCCAGGCAAGGTCGTTGACATAGGTGGACCGCTTGTCGAAGTGGCCATCTTCGTCCGTGTCCTCCAGCATAGCGATGAGGCCGCGACGCTCTTCATACTCCTCGGAGTAGTCGCGCATCTCCACCACGAACATGCGGCCCCGCTCGTCGAAGGAAAGTGCGATGGGGTCCGCGACGAGCGGCTCGGCGGCGACCAGATCCATTTTGAAGCCGGGCAGCACCTCGAAAGAGCCGATGGCGTCCTCGGGCATCAACGGTGCGATGCGCGGCAGTTCGGCGGCATAGTCCCGCTCAAGGCTGTCATTGTCGGGGTCCTGGGCGAGGGCGGGCCCGGCGCCGAGGGTGGCAACCCAGGCACAGGCCAGGGCGCGGCGCGCCCAGGGACTCATCCGGTTCGAATACTTCATCGAAATCTCCACGGGGTTGGTTCAGGCGTTGGATTCAGTGTGCCGGCGCGAGCCTTGTGCGCGGCGAGGAGGCCACGCGTGCCTGGAATGGCGCGTCGCAGTCAATTCGACAGGCGGTCGCCTAGTATCGGAGTTAGCCACCCGGGATTTCAACCTTCCGCGCCACCGGCCTTCCGCTGAATATTCCGGGTGAAATAGCGTCTTTAGATTGCGTGGTTATTCGTCTACGGTTTGAAGGCCGCCGCGAATTCTGCTATCATCGGAGCCCGCAAGACTTGGGGTCTCCTTCAGATCCGCCCCGGGGATGTCCCATTCTGCCTCGGCCCCCTTTGCTGGAGCTGTGCTCGCGAACCGCAGGGCCAGGCGTTGTCTGTCGAACACCCTATGGAATAGTTCAACTTCGGTCAGGAATACCAAGCTCATGTTTCGTTCTCTGCGTAGGGCCGCCCTCGCCGTGGCGCTCACAGCGACCGCGGGCAGCCCGGCGGGCTCCATTGTCGGCAAGGCGATTTACGAAGGCAACGTTCCCCAGTTCAAGCCCGTGGACACCAGCGGCGATCCCGCGTGCGCGGCCCACTTTGGCGACAATCCGCCCGTGAGTGAAGTCCTGGTGCTGGGCGAAGGCAATACCATGGCCAATATTCTGGTCAAGGTCACCAAGGGCCTGCCGGATAAGACTTGGGAAGCCCCGAAAGAGCCCGTGGTGATGACGCAATCGGGCTGCCGCTATGCGCCCCACGTAACCGTGGTCCAACTGGGCCAGACGCTGACGGTGGAAAACCCCGATGGCATTATCCACAACGTGAATTGCCAGCCCCTGGCGAACCCCGTCGAGAACCGGCCCATGACCCGCAACCTCAAGCAGGTCGAATTCAAGTTCGGCGTGGTCGAGGAAACGCCGTTCCGCTTCCGGTGCGACGTGCATCCCTGGATGCTCGCGTTTTGCGCGGTCCTCCCGCACCCTTTTTTTGACGTAACCGAAAAGGACGGCCTGTACGCCATTGACGGCCTGGAACCGGGCGACTACGAAATTGAAGCGTGGCACGAGCGCCTGGGCGTCCAGAAGGCCAAGGTCACGGTGACCGACGACAAGCCGGGCGAGGCCAATTTCACCTATTCCAAGCCCACGCGCAAGTGAATGCGATGGATTGAAGCGCCCGCCTGCTTTGGGCTATCGTCTGGCGGCGATTGAGGCGCTCCTCCAAAAACTTACTCAAGCGGTCCGGGTTTCAAACGGCTGTCGCCGGGACCGCTTTGCTGATCATTTCGTGACAGGCCGCAGGATCCAATCAGGAGTACGCAAAACGATGAACCGATTCTTCACAAGCGCAGCGATGGTGGGAGCTATTTCCGTTCTCGGGTGTTCAGGTGCCCTCGCGGGGACCATTGCCGGCAAGGTCGTCTTTGAGGGCGAAGTGCCGGCGGCCCTGGCCAAACCCATCGACACCGGTGCGGACCCCGAGTGCGCCGCCCACGCGGCGGGCAACCCCGTCATGAATGAAACGCTGGTGCTGGGGGAGGGGCAGACCCTGGCGAACATTCTCGTCAAGGTCACCAAGGGCCTTCCCGAGAAAGCATGGGATGTGCCGGCGGAACCCCTCACCATGACGCAGGAAGGCTGCCGCTACACGCCCCACGTCAACGTGGTGCGCCTGGGCCAGACGCTCTACGTGAAAAACCCGGACGGCATCTTTCACAACGTGAATTGCGCGCCGAAGATCAACAAACCGCAGAATCGCGCCATGCCCAAGAACATGAAGATTCTCGAATTCACATTTGACCAGGCCGAAGAAGAGCCCTTCCGCTTCAAATGCGACGTCCACCCGTGGATGATGGCCTATTGCGCGGTGCTCACCCACCCCTTCTACGATGTGACGGAGAAGGACGGCGTGTTCGCCATCGAAGGCCTCGACCCAGGCGAGTACGAGATCGAAGCCTGGCACGAACGCCTCGGCGTACAGAAGGCCACGGTCACCGTGGCCGCCGACAAGCCTGGTGAAGCCAATTTCACCTTCACCAAACCGGCCCCAAAACCTGCGGGCTGAGCGCTGGCGAAAAGATGAAATGAATCCGACCCGGGCAGCTTCGGCTGCCCGGTCTACTATAGGGACAGCGTCGCCCTCGCGTCTGCAAGTAGCGAAGAGCTCTGCGGGTCTGTTGTTCTCCTTAGAGCGAGCGAGATCCACGTCAACAGGCGACGCGATCCCTGCGATACGCCGTCGCGAGTGATTACTACAGCGTGTCTGCAATGCTAGTGAGGCAGGTTTTCCTTCCATGGATCTATCAAGCCGGACCCGGCGCGCGGGAATCGCGCGGCTGCTGTTCTCCACCGACCATAAAGTCGTGGCCCTGCTCTATGTCATAACCGCGCTGACCATGCTGATGACCGGCTTCCTGTTCATGCTGCTCATGCGCTGGCAATTGGCCTACCCCATGCAGCCCCTCCCCCTGATCGGGACATGGTTTGCCGCCGATCACCCCGCGATGCCCGGCGGCGTAGTCTCCCCGAATTTCTACAACCAGTTGGGGGCCATGCACGGCACCATCATGGTCTTCCTCGCCGTGGTGCCCCTCGTGGTCGGCGGCTTCGGCGGCTACCTGGTCCCCCTCATGATCGGCGCGCCAGGCATGGCCTTCCCCCGCCTCGGCCGCCTGGGCTACTGGTGCTATCTCGGCGGGGCAACCGTGCTCCTGGGCAGTTTCTTCGCCCCCGGCGGCGCGGCCAATTCCGGATGGACCGCTTACCCGCCGCTGGCCGTTATCGAAAACGCGGGCCAGACCCTGTGGCTTCTGGGCATGGCCCTGGTCTACCTCTCCTCGCTCCTCCTCAGCATCAATCTTCTGACCACCATCGTGCAATTGCGGGCCGGGGGCATGCACTTCATGCGCATGCCCTATTTCGTGTGGAGCCAGCTTGTCACCTCGTTGCTGCTCCTGCTGGCCTTCCCCCCCCTCGCGGCGGCGTCGGCCATGCAATTGATGGACCGCGTGGCGGGTTCCAGCTTTTTCCTCCCGAGCGGCCTGGTCATCAGCGGGCAAGCCCTGAATGTCAGCGGCGGCGGCAGCGCCCTGCTCTGGCAGCATCTCTTCTGGTTCCTGGCCCACCCCGAGGTATACGTGCTGCTGCTCCCCGCCTTCGGGATCGTGGCCGAGATCATCGCCAACAACACGCGCAAGCCCCTGTACGGCTACAGCGGCATGGTCTACGCCACCCTCTTCCTCGGCCTCATGTCCATGCTCGTCTGGGCCCACCACATGTACCTTAGCGGCATGGGCGCGGCCCTGAGCGAGTTCTTCCAGCTCACCACCCTCATCATCTCGGTACCCTCCGTGATCGTTGCCACCTCCCTTGTGGTCTCGCTCTGGGGCGGCTCTATCCGCTTCACCATCCCCATGCTCTACGCCCTGGCCTTCCTGCCCATGTTCGGCATCGGCGGCCTCACCGGCCTGCCCCTGGCCATGTCCGCCACCAACATTGTGCTCCATGACACCTACTACGTCATCGGCCACTTCCACTACGTCGTCGCGCCGGGCATCCTCTTCGCCGTCTTCGCCGGCATCTACTACTGGTACCCCAAAGTCACGGGGCGGCAGATGAACACCCTCCTGGGCCACCTCCATTTCTGGCCCACCCTCATTTGCATGAATGGCATCTTCTCCCACCTCATCCTCCAGGGCTTCGCGGGCGTCTCGCGCCGGCTCTACGACGGCGGCGAGGCCTATGCCCACGGCCTCGAAAACTTCGGGCTGAACTCCGCCGCCACCTGGTCCGCCTTTGGCATCGGTGTGGTGCAGATCTTCTTCATCCTCAATTTCTTCGGCAGTCTCAAGTGGGGCAGGAAAGTCGACCGCAACCCCTGGCAGGCGACCTCGCTGGAATGGGCCGCCCCCTCGCCCCCCCTGCCCGATATCAACTTTGAGACGCCGCCCATCGCCTTCCGGGGCTCCATGGCCTACAGCCAGCCGGGCGCGAAGGCGGACTTCACGCCCCAGTGGGAGGAAGGCTGATGTCCATGCCGTATTCGACGGCCCCCCGGCCCGACACGGGCCTCTATAACGGCAAGCTTGGCCTGTGGCTCTTTCTCGCGGCGGAGGCCATGTTCTTCGGGGCCCTCTTCTCCAGCTACGCCTTCCTGCGCACCGCCTCGGAAACCTGGCCCGACGGGCAGGCGATCCTTCCCCTGGCCCCGGCCTTGAGTGCGGCCGTGGCCTGCGCCCTGGCCGCCGCTTCCAGCGCACGCGCCTGGGCCGCAGCCACGCGGGAAGGTCCCGGCACGAAGCGGTGGCTCCTGATCGCCGCCGCGACCGGCCTGGCTTCGGCCCTCTTTATCGTGCTCGGCCTGCGGATGGAAATCGCGGAGGGCATGACGCCGGCCACGAACACCTTCTACGCCTGCTGGTACCTCATCGGTGGCCTGATCGCGGCCCATGCGACCGCCGCGGGTGTGTATGCGCTGCTCCTCGCGTGGCACGGCGGGCAACCGGAAGAAGAATATCGTTTTCGGCTGCAAAATCGGCTAGAATGTCTCGGACTCTTCCTGCAATTCGTCGCCCTGGCATGGCTCGCGGCCTTCGCGTGCTTCTATGTGGTATAGGACGGCCTACTAATGTCTCTCAAAGCCTTTCATCTCTTCTTCGTCGCGGTGGCGATTCTCGCCTCCAGTGCCTACGGCATGTGGTGCGCGGTTTCCGTACTCCGGGAAGGTGCGGCCTGGCTTCCGGTGTCCGGTGTAGCCCTCCTCGCGGGCGCGGCCCTCCTCGTTCATGGCGTGTACTTCTTCAGGCAATGCGAAAAGGAGCCGTGGCTGTGAAATACTCTTCACTCGTTCCCAAGCTCTGCTTGGGAATGCAGCGCCCGAAGCTCCGCTTCGGAAGGCCCTCTGCGGTGAAGCATGGCTACAACGCCCAGCAGGTTCTCCACGCGGTTCACGGTCCCCCCTTGATTTCCCCCAACCTGCCTGGACCCTGCGGAGCAGAGCTCCGGGGACGGCATTCCCAAGCGGAGCTTGGGAACGAGCTAATTCCGGCTGTGAAATACCTCGCCTCAATCCTCATCCTCGCCGCCCCTCGTGCCGCCATGGCCTGTGCCACCTGCTCCGGACCCGCCGATGCCCCGCAGAGCCAGGGCATGAACGCCGCCATCCTTACGCTCTTCTGCGTCCTCGGCGCGGTCGGACTTACCCTCTTCGCATTTGTGGGTGCCGTGGCCTGGCGGGTGGCGCGCCACCCTGCGGGTGAACTCGCCCCGACCGCCCTGCGACCCCAAAGTCCGGCGGGTGCGAAACCATGAACTTCTACCCCTTCTCTTACTTTCCCGTGCTCGCCTCGGCCCATGGCGGCACCATCGACCGCCTGATGGTCATCGTCTTCAGCTTCCTCTTCGCCGTGTTCCTCGGCTGGCTGATCTTCTTCATCTGCGCTCTCGTCAAGTTCCGTAAGGGTAAAAGTCCCAAGGCCAGCGCCGAAGGCATGAAGGGCAAATGGGTCTATGGCCTCGCGGGCGGGCTCTTTGTCGCGGAGATGGTCATTCACTTCGCTCTGGGCGGCGGTATCAGCGCGGCCCAGCTCTCCGCCATAAGCCCCACGGAAAACACGCTCCAGGTTCGCGTTCTCGCGCAGCAGTTTGCCTGGAACATCCACTATCCCGGCGCCGACGGGATCTTCGGCACCACGGCGCCGAAATTCTATAACGACCAGAGCAATCCGGTCGGCCTCGATCCGGACGACCCCCACGGAAAAGACGACATCGTCACCTTCAAGCTGCTCGTCCTGCCGGTGAACAGGGCGGTGCGCATTGAGCTCTCGTCCAAGGATGTGATCCACAGCTTTTACCTCCCCGAATTCCGCGTCAAACAGGACGTTATCCCCGGCATGACCATCCCGGTCACGTTTATTCCCACCATGACCACAGACGAGTTCCGCAAGATCAAGGGCAACGACACGCGCGATTTCGAGATCGCCTGTGCCCAGCTCTGCGGCATCACACACTACACCATGAAGGGCATGGTGCGCGTGCTCGAGCCCGAGGCCTTCGAGGCCTGGCTCAAGGAGAAGGCCCCGGCCGCGGGCGAAGGCGGCGAAGATGAATTCTGGTCCGAGGATTCGCAATAGCAACGAAGCGTCCCGGCGCATTCGAAGCATAATCAAAACCGGCCGCAGCCGGGCGCGGTCCAAGCGTAGTACACCGCAAGGTGCTGTTCAATCCGCGAAGGAACCCCTGACCATGCTGAAAAAAATTGTCGCCCATTGTTTGTTATCGGCGCTGGCCCTTACGGTCGTTGCCGAGGAAGACCTTTCGAAACTTCCTTTCCCGCTGCACAACGTGGTGCCGCCCCTTTTCGACACCGACGATCCGAAAGCGAATTTCAAACATCCCGAGGGGCGCCTGCCCATCGTGGTGCCGCCCTTCGAAGAGCAGGTGCGCCGCTGGCTGCCGGAGTCGGTGGGCCAGAAGCCCCTGCAGGCGGTGCGCCTGGCCGACGGAGCCGTCGTGACGGATGAAGGCAATTTAGAGTACACCTACGATCCGAGTTCCTGGACGAAAACTTCCACTGCGGAGTTTAAACGAAACGGTTTCTTCCATCCTCGCACCGGAAAGAAGTTGGGCGAGCCGGCCCGCGCACTGATCGACGCGCACCGGGCCGGGCTGACGGCTGCCTCGGTGGAGCAGATTCAGGATATTGCCGAGGGCCCGGGCGAAGTCTGGCTCGCAACGGCCAAAGGGCTTTTCCACGCGACCGCAGATTCTCTGCAGCGCCACGAATCCTACGGCGTTGACGGCCCTCTCGCGACGAACGTCACCGCCGTGGCTTTGGACAGCAAGGGCGCGCTCTGGACCGGATCGCCTGCGGGCATGGCCGTCCGCAATCCCGACGGAACCTGGCGCGCAATTCGGGGCCGGGAGGGTCTTCCGGTGGAGAGTGTCACAGCGATCGCCATTGACGCCGCCGACCGCTTCTGGATCGGTACGACGGACGGCCTGATTCACTACCGCCCCTATGAAGAAGGCCGCCAGTGGTTCTACCGCGAAGGCGAGCGCTACCTCCCCAACAACTACATCAACGACATCGCCATCACGGCCGACGGCAAGACGATCTACACCGCCACGGAGGCTGGCCTGGGCCAGCTCGACATCACGGAGACTACGCTGCTCGCGAAGGCGGAGGCGATTGAGACCCTGGTCAACGAGCGCCACCGTCGCTTCGGCATGGTGGCGGCGTGCGTGCTGGACGACGCGGTGAATCCCACGTCGTATGAAATCGGCGACAACGACAACGACGGGCTCTGGACTTCATATCACGTGGCGGCCATGTCGCTGGCCTACGGCGCCACCGGCGATGCCGCCATGAAGGCTTCGGCGAAGGAGAGCATGGAGGCGATCTACATGCTCCAGAACGCTTCCGGCGTCCCGGGTCTCGTCGCGCGCAGCGTCCAGCCGCTGGAGAAGGCCATCGCGATAGGCAAGGACAAGGATCCTCAATGGCGCCTGACCCCCGACGGCAAGTCTTACTGGAAAAGCGATACATCGTCCGACGAGATCGACGGCCATTATTTCGCGTTCTACACCTACTGGGAGCACGTCGCCAAGAACGATCCGGCGGAGCGGGAGAAGTGCATCGCCCAGGTCCGCGCCCTCACCGACTACATCGTGGACCACAACTACCAACTGATCGACTGGACGGGCAAACGTACGCGCTGGGGCTTCTGGGACCCGGAACTGCTCAACAACCACCCGAGGCACTTCCTGGAAAGCGGCCTGAACTCCCTGCAAATGCTTTCCTTCCTGAAGACGACCTACTACATCACGGGGGACGATAAGTATCAGCAGCACTACATGAATCTCATCACCGAGCACCACTATCTTGCCAACGTGCTGCTGGAGAAGAAGGTTTTTCCCGATTCGAACAACCACTCCGACAACCAGCTCGGCTATGTGGCCTGGTACCCCATCCTCCAGATCGAGCAGGACCCCGATATCCGTCTCCAGCTTCACAAGGCGGTGCGGAGGCACTACAAGACCATCAACCGCGACCGCAGCAGTTTCTTCTACTACGTCACGGCTACGATCGATCCCGAATATGTGGATCTCGAATCCGCCGCGCTGAACCTGAAAGGGATTCCCACCGACCGGCGTCAATGGCGGCAGCGCAACAGCCACCGGGCGGATCTGATCTTCGATCCGCGGGTGGACCGCTTCGGCAAGAAGCAGTTGATGACCGTGCTGCCGGAGGATGAGCGCGCCTGGGATCGCTGGAACGGCAATCCCTACCTGCCGGACGACGGCAGCAGCGGAACGGTGGAAGACGCCGGCGCGGACTACCTCCTGCCCTACTGGATGGGCCGCTTTCACGGGTTCATCGCCGAGGCGAAGTAGGCGATTCTCGTTGTAAGAAAATGCATACGGACGCATCGGTCACGTGAGACTGATGCGTCCGATTCATTTTCGAGCGTGACGCGCGCAGGTCAGAACAGCGAGAACAACCCCTTCAGCGCGAGCAAGACAAAGACGACTATGCCCGCACAACCCATCAGACAGCAGCCGGAGCCATCGCCGCCACGATCAATTCGGATGGTACGGCCCCAGGCATTCCCGGAGGGTGGGCGCTGATATTCGGGGTTGAAGAAAGGATCGTCCTCGAAGGCCGGTTCCTTCTCGGGCTCGGGGTCGTTCAGGGCCACAGCGCGAACGTCAATCACCTCGGCTGAAGCGGGCACAGGTATCCGGACGGTAGCGCCGCATGACGGGCAATTGACCATCTTCCCGGCGAGATCCGCCGGAGCTTCCAGCACGGTATTGCAGTGGGGGCAACGAACTTCTATCACAAGTAAACTCTCTATCCTTCAGGGACTGACACGGTCCCGAGACTAATCACGCAATTCGTAACACCGGTGAACTACTGAGTCCAGTACAATCCGCGTTCCGGGCTTATTCTATACGAAGAGAGGCTCGACGCCCCATCGCGTGTGCATCAGGTTGCGGCGAGGGACTTCAGGCGTGCGACGGCATAGGCCGCACTCGGGCACGCGGGATGGGCGGCGGCGCGGGAGAGATCGAAACCGTGCTGCCGGATGAACTTTTGGGCAAACTTAGGCTTGCTTGCCCCGGGGCCTCGACCTGTTTCCGATACAAGTACAGACTTCAGTCTGTCCCATGACTTCTCATAGGACTCAGGCATCGCTTCAAAGAACTCCCTACTACCGGTACAGTTTCGCATGGCTTCCGTATCTGCAAGAAACCACGATTCCACCGATGTCCTGGCGATCAAAACGAGATCTACGCCATCCTTTAAAACCAATAGCTTTCTGCTGGTGATGCACGGCACGACGTCACTTGGATCGAGATCTGAAAGGACAACGATCTTATCCGGCCGCGCTTCCTTGGCAAAGGCCGGAAGTTCCAAAGACAACCGGTGCGGCCTCAAATTGTCGATACTCGTCACATTCAAGATGGGATCAACCACCTCCAAACCGAGGTCTCCGTACATCCAGTCCCGAAAGCAACTGCTTTCGACCAGGAGCTTCTCTGTGTCGCCTTCGACTATGAAACCTACCCTCACCAAGGCAATCCTGCGCCCAAAAGATTGGACAGCCAAGCCTCATCCATGCCGAAAGGGCGAATATCGTCATCGGTCAGATTGCCATCGGAAGCATGCTTCATTGTTGTACAACCATCCTTTCGGTCGGCAAGCCACAACTCGTCCAACTTCGTATGTCTCACGACGGCCTCGGAATGCGTCGTTATCCAAATTGCGTGCTCCGGTGTGGCAGTTTCCCGCATCAACTCGATTAACTCGCCAATAGCTTTTGGATGCAATCCCCGCTCCGGTTCCTCGATGAGTGTGAGGCTGAGAGGAGCGGGTTTGTCGAGTATAGCGACAAGAAGAGCTAGTGCAAACATTGTACCTTGGGAAACAAAGCCCGCTGGAAACGCACGCTCCGCATGCTTTTCCTTGAACATGATCTCAGATCTTTTGTCAAGATGTCTGCGCTCGATATTTACCGATTCGACCGTCGGCACTAAGAACTCCATCCATTCGCGAATGTCTTCTCGCACATTAGGATCTTTCCCCATGCGGGACAGTACCGCCGCCAGATTGCGACCGCTCACGTCGAGGAAAGTGTCATCGCCATCTGGATCGAAGGCCCCCGTCGCCGCGCCAGGATCGATTCTGTAAATGCGGATATGCCGGGCAAGTTCACCAATCGCTATACCATTAAACATGGGCAAGTTTGAATAGTCGTCGCGGGTCTTTGGACTAACCGGATAACCCGTATTGGTGGTGAACTCAAGCCCTGATTTTCCACGGGGGCGATTGAGTACTTTGATGCCGGATTGTTCAAGATACTCCTCCAACTGGGGGCCAGATTCTCCGCCATGGATTTTCATGGAATAACTTGTTGGTACATACCCATGGTCTTGTTCTTCGGAGTTATCCAAAAAAGCACCCTCCAATTCAAGCCCAAAGATAGCTTCATCGGAAGACCTTGATGTGGTCACGTTTCGAACAAACTCCGAGCCCCCCGAAGAACGAATCGCTTCCACCGCGCCACTAACGACCACCTTCTGAAAAAACGCCAGCGCATCAAAAAAATTGCTCTTCCCCGTCCCGTTGGCCCCGGCAAACACCGAAAATGGGCCAACATCGTGCAATTCGAGCGTGTCGATGCTTTTGAAGTTTGAAATCTTGAGTCGCTTGATGAACGGCTTACTCATGTGGGCACCTGTGCGTCGATTCCCGGTTGAGGACACATGCGCGGCTGTATTTCCGCTGGCAACAGCATAGCACACTTGGTCGGGCTTCGCTCCTTCCTGTCCGTGCCATCCGTGGCATCCGTGGTAACGCAAAGGGCGGGCCCAACGCATCGGGCCCGCCCTGCAATCTGTCTATAGCGCCCGCTTACTTCACCTGCGGTGTATTGTCGTAGCCGTCGACGACGAAGCTCTGGCCGCCGCCGCCCTCGTAGAGGGTGTTGTCCACGTAGACTTGGGAGAAGAGGGGCTCGCCCTCGGGCAGCAGGGCGTCAAAGCTGACGCGGAGCATGGGCCCGAAAGCGCCAAAGGGCATGGGGCCATCGGGTGACTGGAAGTCGAGTGTGATGCCGTTGCCCTCAGGATCGGCGGTGCTGGTGAGGGTCCAGCCGCCCAGGAGTCCATCACTCGAAGCATCCACGGCCTCTACTGTGAAGCCCGTGTCGCTGGCGAGATAGATGCTGAAGCGACTGATCAGTCGGGGGACATAATCCGCCCGGAGGAAAACGGTGGTGGCGTTTTCGCTGTCGGACGACACGAAGCGGAGCTTGCCTTCCAGGGGGCCGTTGCCGGCGTGCTGGGTGGGGACGAAATTGGTCTGCGCGGTATAGCTGGTGGACTCGTCGCCGAGAATGAGGGTGAATCCCGGCAGGAAGGGGGTGCTGCTTCGGGCGACGGAGGCCCAGCGAAGGGTGTACTGGCCGTCGAGGTCCTGCACGATCTGCATGAAGGAATCATCCAGATCCGCCACGGTTTCGGCGGTGAAGAGGGTGCCGTCGGTGCGCTCCGTGAGTTCGTCCAGATCGGTCGAAACCGCGTCCGTGCCGAAGTCGATGGCGTAGATCCGGATGCCCCGGGCCTTCGCAAGGTTCACCACGGCGTTGGTGTCCGCCGTGCTGGAGGTATCGTCGCCATCGGTAAAGAGCAGGATATAACGCGACTCTTCGTCTTCCAGGCCCGACTCGAAGGTACCCGCAGCATCGAGCACGGCGTCCAGCATGCGCGAAGCGGAATAGAAGCCGCGGATGAATTCCTCTTGAATCGCGTCGATCCGGTCGCGGGTATAGGCGCGGTCCACGGTGAAGGGCGTCACGATTTCCGCCTCGGCATCATCGCGGTGGAACTCGGTGACGCTGACCAGAGCATCATCGTTGAGCGCGGGCAGAAGGATATTTTTCGCGGCATCTTCCATGGCCGCGATGGCGCCGCCGGATTCCTGCATGGACTGGGTGTAGTCCAGCACGAGGGCGACCTTCAATTGGCGGGCTGCGCCGCGCTGGAGGTAGACATCAGTCTCGTTGGGAATGACTTGGGTGCCTTCCCGCGCGAGCACCGCGAAGAGCTCGGGATCCCGAACGACGCCGTGGCCATCGCTGTCGTGGAGCGAGAAGGAAAAATCGATGAGATAGGGCGACGAATAGGTGGTCACGGGATTTACCACATTCAGCTCGCCCATGTTGCCCGTTTCATCCTGAGTAACGGTAACCTGGACGGCGCGGGTGATGATACCGGGCGCGCTAAAAATGATGCTCCCCGTGTGCTGGCCAGCGGACAAACGCGTGCGGTCAATGGTGACTTGGACCGTCTGCTTGTTGAAGGGACCCGAGGTCTGGGCGGGCGCGTTGCTCGTCACTGTGCGGACGTTGACCACAATCCAAGAGTTGGAGGGCGTTACGGCAAGGCTCAGGCGCTCAACGCCGGGATTGTTATTCCACACTTCGAGAAAGCGCGGCAGTTCACTGCGCTCGAAATCAAGGGTGGCGTTCGAAAAGGAAATGGCCTCCACGGGATCGGGGGGACACCCCGTACCCAGCAGGCCAACCGCCGCCATCAGAAATACCCCGAGGATTTGAAGTGAGACGCGCATCGTGACCCCTTTCCTGTATCGCCTTGCCCATCGCGCAAGCCAGTTACCCGACTATGATACCACGTGGGGCCGGAGACCGACCCGACTGGTTGCATTGCAGCCTTTCACAATACCACGGCGCAGCCATTTCGTTGCTTTCCGAAGGCGGCGGCAGGTATACTTTTCCTTTCCGGGCCAGTGCTTTTCCCCTTCCCATGATGTCCTATACCCAACGGGTTCAAGGGGATAAGTCCAACCCGGCCCGCCTGTGATTACCTGTCTACCGGAAAGTCGGAACCGCCCGTCCGTGGAGACTCCGGGAGCAATGGCTCCCCGGCGGCGTGACAGAAAACTGTAACTATTCAGCCAGATGCGGCCTGAAGGCCAAAGGCCCACCGCGTCGCCAATGATTCAATTCACGGAAGGTTTTCGCCATGATCATCATAATGGCCTCCCGAAGCAAAGAAGATGTCGACTACGTGATCAAGAAAGTCGAGGATCTCGGCTATCGCCCCCACGTCATCGAGGGTGTGGAACGCACCGTCATCGCCGCCGTGGGCGACGAACGGGGCAAGGAACGCCTCGCCGCGCTGGAAAGCCTGCCTCACGTGGAGAAGGTGGTTCCCATCCTTAAGCCCTTTAAGCTGGCCGGGTTGGAGGTGAAGCAGGAGCGCTCCGTAATCGAATGCGGCAACGTGAAAATCGGCAACGGTAACTTCTGCATCGTCGGCGGTCCCTGTTCGGTGGAATCCCGCGACCAGATCATGGAAACGGCGAAGGTCTGCAAGGAAGCAGGCGCCAACATGCTTCGCGGCGGCGCCTACAAGCCCCGCACTTCGCCCTATAGCTTCCAGGGTATGGAAGAAGAGGGTCTGATTCTGCTGGAAGAGGCAGGCAAAGAGTACGGCATGCCGGTGGTCACGGAAGTCATGACAACGGAGCAGGTACCGCTTGTTGAGAAGCACGCGGACATGTTCCAGATCGGCGCGCGCAACATGCAGAACTTCGGCCTGCTCAAGGCCGTGGGCAAGGCCCGCAAGCCGGTCTTCCTCAAGCGTGGCATGATGTCCACCATCCAGGAACTGCTCATGTCCGCCGAATACATCATGTCCGAGGGCAATCCGAACGTGGTCCTCTGCGAACGCGGCATCCGCACCTTTGAAACCGAGACGCGCAACACCCTGGATATCCAGGCGGTGCCCGTCCTCCAGAAATACACCCACCTTCCCGTGGTCATCGACCCGAGCCACGCCGCCGGCATGTGGGACCTCGTTCGCCCCATGTCCCGCGCTTCCGTGGCCGCCGGTGCGGACGGTCTGATGATCGAAGTGCACCCCCGTCCGGCGGAGGCCTTCTCCGATGGTCCCCAGTCCCTGAAGCCCCACAAGTTCGCGGCGCTGGTTGCGGAACTTCGGCCCTTCCTGGAGCTGATGGGTCAGAAGGTGAGCTGAGGTGTCGGAAAACGAAGACAACAAGGGCATCGAAGAGAGCCAGGTTGAGGGTGAAGCCCCCGGCGAGGACGAAGACTACGACGAGGAGATCGTCTCCATCGAGTCCATGGGCCGCGAGGAAACACGTCAGGCCCTTTATGCGCTTCTCTTTGCCAGCGACCGGCCCATGAACCCCACGCGCCTTGCCGAGGCCATCAGCGAGCACATGGATCCCGAAATCGTGGGCATGCTGCTGGAAGAGCTGCGCGAAGACCTGAACAAGCGCCCGGAGGTTCCTTATTTCCTGAAGGAAATCGGCGGCGGCTACCAGTTGCTGACGAAGCCCGAGTTCGCGCCCTTCATCCGGCGTCTTTTCCAGATCAAGCGCAGCAAGCGCCTGTCGAAATCCGTGCTGGAGACGCTGGCGATCATCGCCTATAAGCAGCCCACCACGCGCGCCGAAGTGGAAGCGATCCGCGGCGTGAGCGTGTCCCACGCTTTCGAGCAATTGCAGGAGCGCCATTTCATCAAGGTGACCGGCGTGTCCGATTCCCCCGGTCGCCCAAAGCTGTATCGCACGACGGACGACTTCCTGGTGCAGTTCGGCCTGGGCAGCCTCAAAGAACTGCCCACCCTGGAAGAACTCCAGGAAACGCGGTAGGGCCGTGGAACGGCTCCAGAAATACCTGGCCGCCTGCGGCGTGGCCTCGCGCCGCGCCGCCGAAGTGTTGATCGAAGATGGTCGCGTCACGGTCAATGGTGAAGTCGCGTCGCTCGGCTGCAAGGTCGAGCCGGGCGTCGACACGGTACTCGTCGACGGCAAACCCGTGGGCACCGAGGCCCACGTCTACCTGGTATTGAACAAACTCCCGAATACCATCACCACGGCCAAAGACACCCATGGCCGCACGACCGTGCTGGACGGCCTGGGCGACGTGGGTGCGCGTGTCTTCCCCATCGGCCGCCTCGATCTCGACGTGGGCGGCGTGCTCCTCCTCACCAACGACGGCGAGCTGGCCAACCGCCTTATTCATCCCCGCTACCAGATTCCAAAAGTTTACCTCGCCTGGGTCTGGGGCCGCGTCAATGACGAAGCCCTCGATCGGCTCCGCGCGGGTGTCGAGCTGGAAGACGGCATGACGGCCCCCGCGAAGGCCCAGGTGATGAAGCACACACCGAAGCAAAGCCTCGTCCGCCTCCAGATCCACGAAGGGAAGAACCGCGAAGTGAAGCGCATGTGCAAGGCCGTGGGGCACCCCGTGGCACAACTCACCCGCATCGCCTTCTGCGGGATCCAGGCCAGCGAGCTCAAGCCGGGCGAGTGGCGCTACCTGAGCGACGAGGAAGTGGCGGGATTGCGGGCGAAGACGGGGCTATAACGGGATTCACCGGTCGAAAATCGCGAGTTTCCAGCGGAGTACGCAGGGACTGACGCGCGCAACTTTACTCGTAACGAGCGGCGCAGATCAGCGCTTGGAAACGACCCGTGAAAGCGGCAGGCACTTCAGGGCGCGTGGCCGTCCCGTCGTCAGGGAAGCGAACTGGGTACGCCAACAAGTACTCCGTCCGAGACACTGCCCCTGAGCACGGGCACTGTGATTACATCGAGTACGCTGGGGCCACAACGGGACACGGACCTTGAAGTCGATGACGCTCGGGCACGGCCTCCTCAGTTTGACGCCACCCAAGCTACCGTGGCGCACGGGTCCGCGTCAGTCCCTACGCGTTCCCACGAATGGTATACTGATGTTTATGAAGCAAAAGGTATACATAGAAACCAGCATCTTCAGCTACGCGACCGGCGCCCGCAGCCTGGACGCAACTACGGCTATGCGCCAGGAGTTGACCCGGCGTTGGTGGGAGCAAGCAGCGCCGCTTTTCGAGGTTGTGACTTCCGAGCTGGCGATACGGGAAGCGGGAGAACACAACCCGTCAGCAAACATCGCGGTCTTTTCGGGGCTAACGCGGTTGGAGCAGAACGAAGAAGCCCTCTCGCTATTCAACCGGCTGGTAGAGGCCGGATTGATTCCAGCAAACGCCAGGGCGGACGCACTCCACATCGCCATCGCGGTGGTACATAAATGCGACTATCTCCTCACGTGGAAATTCGAGAGTGTAGCCAACGCGACACGCCGCAGGCCAATCGAATCGATAGTCGAAGTTACGGGTTTCGCGCACCCAGTTATTTGCACTCCCGCCGAACTCCATGGCGGGTCGCCCTTGTGCAGCGACCCCATTATCGACGAACTCTGCCAGGCCCGTGAAGCCTTCGCGCAACGCTTCAACTTCGATGTGGCCGCGATGGCCAAACACATCCGCGAGAAATCCAAGGCTTACACCGGAGAACGCGTCGTACTCGCTCCACGGCCTCTGCAGCAACGGGCTGCCGCGCAGGAATCTAGTGACGATTACGGGAAGCCGTAGTTCTGATTTTTCAAGACTCAAAGGGAGCAGCGGACATGGAAAAACAATCACCGCCGAAGCCAGAAAGCGACGGGGGCAAGAAAGCCGTCGCGCAGTTGGTGCAGATCAAATATATCCTCGCGGGAATGCTCGGACTGGCCGTGTTTGGCCGTTCGGGGGATTTGAACACCAATCTACTTACTGTCGCCGCGACGCTTTCGTTCGTATATTCCGTCGAGACAACTTGCGCCTGGATTCCCGGCTCTGTCAGTCGGCTCGCCTCAATTCACCGTCGCCGAAAGGCAGCGGCGGCGGAGAGCAATCAGAGAATGCGGCAATTGTTGAGAGAGCTGGAGGAAGCGGAGCAGGAAATTGCGGGCGGCGGCGAGAGCCCGTAATTCACGCGAGGGAAGGCCGTCATGACCCGTGCCGTTATCCCTGCATTCTGGAAGCGCAACTCCGTCGGGTTGCGCCACGGCTTCGCGGTCAACTACCCCCTCCCGCGTCAGGACGGCTTGGCGCGATTCTTCCGGTAGCTCGCATAGGCGATTCCGCCGTTGATCAGCAAGGCGGCCAGGGCGCACAGGACTATGAGGAATTTGCTGTCGATACGCTGCAGGTTCTGGAGGGAAAAATCTCTCCCGAGTCGGAGCAGGTCCTGGCGCAAATCGATCAGGTAGTCGCTGAAGCTCCCGTAGGTGGGCAGCTTTCTCCCTTCGCTCAGGATATATCGTTCGACGGTATCGGGGTTATCGCGATCCCCCTGCCGAATTTCCTCAACGGGGGTGCCGTTTCGAAGCAAGCCGTCAAATTCCAGAAAGGCGTTCACGTCCCGGCGTTCACCGGAGACGAAGTCGCCGGTTCGCAGCATGGCGCGCTCCGAATACGTGGCGCCCGACTCAAAGTGCTGGGTCCGCTCGAGCATGGCGCTGCCCAGGTAGAATCGACCATCCCGCTGCGTGAGCTCTACCGCGGACAGGTGCTCCTCGGAACGACGGGGAATGACATTCTGATTCAACTCCGGCGGTGGTGCAAGAAGTCGCAAGTCCGACGGATTTCGCCAGCCGCGCCGCCTGCCGGAGGACTCACTGCCATGCGTCACCTGTATAGTGTATTGACGCGGCAGATATCCGAAGTCCGGGTCGAGCCAGAAGGTGAAATCTCGGCCATTCCACTCGCCGCGAATTTCGTGGCATGGGCGCCCGTCAATCGGCACCATCTCCTTTGTCAGTTCCAGCGAGTCATACATGAAGCCCCAGCGGTTTGGCGGGCCCAGCACTCGGTCGAGGTAGTCCTGCAAAGGTAGCCGCCGATTCGGACCGCGATTGAACTGATGCCATATGCCCAACTTGCCGGCCACCGCCCCTTCCCCGGTTGCGTTCAAGTCGAATTCGAACTCACGGCGCTCTTCGGCCAGGTAGACGTTTCGCGTCTTCCGGTTGCCATCGGGCGATTGTCGATAACGCTCGGTGCCAAAGCGTTCACCGTCACTCAGGACCAGCCACTGATCCACCACGTTACCGGAGCGAAGCGCCGGTCCGTCTTCCTTCAACCGCCAGGTCACTTCGGCCTCGATGCGGTTTCCGATGGATGTACCGGTTTCGAAAGCAAAGTTGGCGCGCATACGCTCGAGCATCTGCGCCGGATCCGTCACCTCGGCGCCCGCGCAGGCACAGGAAAGAAGAAGCAAGGCGATGCGGACTTCCAATCGACCGAATGACTTGATCCATCCCGGGCCGCTCTTGCGCGCGCCCATGTTCAACCTTCCGAACAGAAACACGACCACCGTTCCTCCATCATCCATGCGGGGAGCAATCCCGTCGGGTATTGCCCATTTCAGCATTCGACTCTCCCACCGGGGGGTAGGAAAGCGACTCCTGCTCGATAGTATCAGGTGGACACCAATTGGGCAAAGCTCCTGAAAGATGGCTCAGGGACCATGCGGCAGCCACTGCACGCAGTCCGCACTGACGACGCCACCGGCGTCCGGGCGGCCGACGATTTCAACGGAGCCACCTCCCGCCGCGATATCGTACACGCCTAGGTGCACAAAAGGCGCGAGCGCGCCCTGAGGGGCGCGCTGGTCCACGCGCGTTTCCACCACGCCGGTGGCCGTGTGAATCCGAATCAACGCCTGCGACGCCCGGTTGGGATTGGCCGAGTAGGATGCTCGAATTTCGTAGCGACCGGCGGCCAACGCCTCTGGCGCGTAGCGGACCCGGTTCTCCGCACTGGCCGCGTTGTCGTCATGGACATAGTCCAGTCCCACAAAGGGTCCCGCACTCACGGATGGCTTCCAATTCCCGACAAGTTCGGCGCGGTCATTGTCCATCACTACGCCGGGCAGCTCCGAGGCCCGCACCCAATCGGGGATGGCTTCGTCCTCGTGGAGAATAGCCCCGAAGTCCCTGAGCTTCGTCTGCAATGCGGCGACGTCGATACGCTGGACCGGGGTACTCCCTTCACGTGCCAGGGCCGCGGCAATGCCGAGGGCCTGGCCGATGATCATGTACTGGGGCTCCATCCGCATGCTGGAATAGGCCACGTGGGAGGCTGAGAAGGCGCAGCCCACGAGCAGGTTTTCGCAATCGGCGATCTGCGGAACAAAGGAGCGATAGGGCATGTCGTAAGGCCGAACGCCCACCTGCATATCGCCCTCGTTGAGCGTGGAGGGCGTGCCCTCCGGCCAATCCGGCGATGCGGTGGCCGGCAGGCGCTGGACATGATGAGAATCGGAGTTGTAGGAGGCCATGCCGATGCTGTCGTCCTTTCGACGGCTCTCTTGCAGATCGCTCTGGCGCGTCACGTAACTGCCCACCATGCGCCGGGCCTCGCGCACGTAGAGCTGGTGCGGCCAGTTCCCCGTGTCGGTAAATTCATCTTTCGCCAGACCCCAGGAGCGCACCTCGGCTTGAAGCGCGGCGGGCACACCCGCATCGTGAGCAAGAAAATAGAAGAAACCCTTCACGTAGCGCTCGTGGTCCGCCCAGATCACTGCCTGCTCGTCATAGCTACCCTCGGGATAACCCCAGCTCGCGCCGATGTAGTCCGTGGATATGGGGCCATTGTTATTGGTGTCCGTCTTGCCGCCGGGCATGGCGATGGGATTGCACAACTCGGCGAATTTCGTCTCTGGGCGCGCCGCGAGATAGCGCCGCAGCAGCTCCCATTCCGCCGGGTCGTAGCCCTCGGGTTGGGGCCAGTCGAGTCGGTTCTTCGGATTCTGCGTCATGCAGAGTCGGAAGTTGTAAGCTTGAACTTTGCGGTCCGCCGAACCCGGCACGCCCCCTTCACCGGTGAAGATTAACGGCAGCAGGTTGCCCGATTCATCCCGCGGATTCACCGGCACGGAGAACTGGTGCTTGTCGCTGTATTCGATGCGGCCTGCGAGGGTCTCCCCGTAGGCGTCTCGCCCTTCCCGGCCCCACGTATAGGAGACACCCGCCCGGGCAAGGAGATCGCCTTCGTAGGAGCAATCGATGAACATACCGGCGGTGAATCGCGCGCCATTCTCCAGCGTAATCGCGGTGATACGCGTTCCCTCCTTCTCCACGGTGCCGAGACGGCTCCCGAAGAACAATTCAACCCGTGCGTCGCGCAACCAACGCCGCAACACGCGCTCCGCCTGATAGGGTTCGAAATACCATGAGATCGGCTCGCCATAGTACGTGCCGAGCTCCTCGTAGAAATCGCGGGCCATCCCACCGATGACCTGCTTTCGGCCGAAGTCCGTCGCGCCGAGGCCGCCGCTGGTCATGCCGCCCACATGGTGGCGCGGCTCGATCAGTGCGACCGAGACGCCCTCGCCGGCGGCAGCCACCGCCGCCGTCACGCCCCCGGCGGTAGCGCCATAGACCACCACGTCGTAGTCGCGCTGGGGCGGTGTGGCAAGAACAGAGAACGCCGGGATGAGAACCATTAGACCAAGAATCGTGACGGGAGATTTCATTGCTTTGCTTTCAAGCGCAACGACGCAGTGGGTAGGGTCCTGGGCGTTCGTGTCCATTTACACTTCAGCCGAACCAATATTTTCCCACAGATAGACTCAGATGAACACAGATAAGATAATGAAAATCTTCAACATTTGCATATGGTGTACAGTGTAGAGAATAGGATCACAACGTTTGGAACTTCGCCAGACCGCTGGATAGGACACCTATTCGCTCCTATCTGCGTGAATCTGGGTTCGCCTGTGGGAAAGCTCTTCACGTTACGCCAAAGTAGTCCTTGGGCAAATCCATCTTCGCTGGCCATGCGGTGCGCGACGGAACCCCTTCACTCCTTCGGCAGCCACTGCACGGCATCGGCCACGATGAAGCCGCCTGCGTCGACGCCGCCCTGGATTTCCACGTAGCCCTGTTTTCCCTTCTTGAAGGTAAAAGTGCCCAGTGAAATGAAGGGCGAGAGAGGCCCCTGCTGCTTCTGCTGGTTCACGAACTGAATTTCCTGACCCTCGGCCGTCTGAATGACCACCTTGACCTTTTGCGCGCGGAACCTCTCGGCAGTGTAGGACATGCGCACTTCATACCGCCCATCCTGTGGCAGTTCCGGGGTGTAGCGCACCCGCGAGTCGGGGGTATTGGCTACTTTTTCGTGCAGGTATTCATAGCCCACGTAGGGCGGCACGCCTCGGGAAGTGCCCCACTCGCCCTGCGTCTCGGCGGCGTCTTCATCCAGCACTATGCCGGGCAAATCTCGCACATCAAAATACGGGGGCTTTGAGTCCTCCCGCCGCAGGACGCCGCCATGGGCGTGGAGTTTGTCCTGCAATGATTTGATGTCGATATCCTGCACGGCCGCCTTCCCCGCGATGGACATCGAAGCCGCGATACCCGCCGCCTCGCCGATGATCATGTACTGAGGCTCCATTCGCATGCTAGAGTACGCCACATGCGTCGCGGAGAATACCGAACCCACGAGGAGGTTGGTGCACTCTTCTTTTTTCGGGACGAAGGCACGGTAGGGCATTTCGTAAGACTTGACCGGGACCTGAACGTCCCCTTCGTTGAGCAACGACGGTGTACCTTTTTCCCACAAGGGCGACTGATCCACCACGAAGCGCTGCACGTGATGGGAATCAGAGTTGTAGGAGCCCATGCCGATGGTGTCGTCCTTCGTTCGTTCGTCCTGAAGGTCTTTCTGGCGCATGACATAGGCGCCGATCATACGGCGCGCTTCGCGCACGTAGAGCTGGTGTGGCCAGTGGCCCGTGTCGGCGAATTCATCCTTCGCCAGGCCCCATCCATTGATTTCATCCTGCAGCGCCTTCGGTACGGAAGGGTCATTCGCGAGGAAATAGAAGAAGCCCTTGACGTAGTCCTCGTGCTCCTTCCAGATGCGCGCCTGCTCCTCATAGCTCGCCTCGGGATAGTCCCAGCTCGCACCGAGAAAATCCGTGGAGACCGGCCCACGATTGTTAACGTCGGTCTTGTTGTTGGGCATGGGCGTGACGATCATGATGTCGTCCATTATCAAGCCGGGACGCGCGGCGAGATAGCGGCGCAGAATCTCCCATCGCGCCGGGTCGTAGCCGTCGGGCTTCGGGAAGGGCACCTGATTTTCTTTGTCGCTGGACAGACACATGCGGAAGTTGTAGGCTTGAACCTTCTTGTCTCCGTCCCCCGGTTTCAGCCCATCGTCTCCCTGAACCAACGGCAGGAGCGCGCCATTTTCACCATAGGGATTGATGGGCACGTCGAACTGGTGCTTGGGGCAATAGTCCACCTTGCCCGCCAGCGATTCGCCGTATTCGTCGCGCCCTTCGCGGCCCCAGGTGTACGTGATGCCTGCGGACGGCAGCAGGTCGCCTTCGTAGGAGCAATCGATAAACATTGCGCCCCGGTACGTCTCTTCGTTCAACAGCGTGATGGACGTAATCCTGCCCTCTTCCTTCTCCAGCGACTTCAGGCGGTTGCCAAAGACCACCGTGACGCCCGCGGCGTCGAGCCACTCCTTGAGCACGCGCTCGGCCTGGTGGGGCTCGAAGTACCACGAGATCGATTCGCCATAGTGCTTCCCGAGGCGAACGTAGAACTCTTTCGAGCGTCCGCCGATGACCGACATATCCCCGAAGTCCGTCCGGCCCAGGCCGCCCGACGTCATGCCGCCGATGTGGGCACGGGGCTCTATCAGGACCGTCTTGCGCCCTTCCTCCGCCGCAGCCACGGCGGCAATGGCACCGCCGGCGGTGCCGCCATAGACCACCACATCGAAATCGTGGCTACCCGCTCGGGCGGGCTGAATTGCGGAAAGCAGCAGGACAATTACGAGGGCGGGGAAGGCAACTCTGGACACGGCTCATCTCCTTGAGGTTCGACCTCCAAGAATAGCGGAGTCCCGTCGGGCATGCAACCCCACGCTGAGGACGATCCGCCCACACCGCAAGTACAACACCGCCCCCGTAGCGGGGGCGGTGTGAATGACGCTATCAGCGCTGCGGGTCTCAGGCGCCCATCGTCGTGAACCGGCCCCACAATCCGAAGGCTGCCAGACTCAGGGCGCCAATGATCCACTCGCTCAGACTTTCTTCGAAGGAAACGGTGCCAGCTTTCGAGCCCGCGCAACCACCGCCGCCACCGGTAACTTGCTGGAGCTCGGCCTCGGTCAGCGTGTCGCTGTTGTTGCGGTCCATGATATTGAACTGAACCTGAGTCAGGCCGGGCACCTGTGAGCGGGCCTCGGCGAAACTGAGTCCACCGTCGTTATTGGCGTCGGCATCATCGAAGGCGTCCATCAGTGCTTCCGCTGCCTCCTGAAGTGTGACGGGTTCACCTTCTCCTTCTCCTTCTCCTTCTCCTTCTCCTTCTCCTTCTCCTTCTCCTTCTCCTTCACCTTCACCCTCACCTTCTCCTTCTCCTTCTCCTTCTCCTTCTCCTTCTCCTTCTCCTTCTCCCTCGCCTTCGCCTTCGCCTTCGCCTTCACCTTCACCTTCACCTTCACCTTCACCTTCACCTTCACCTTCACCTTCTCCTTCTCCTTCTCCTTCTCCTTCTCCTTCTCCTTCTCCTTCACCGGAACTTCGCGACAGCTCGAAGGCCAGACCTTCTTCCGCCTCGTCCAACTGAATCACAGCGCTCATTGTCTGAAAGCCCGTGGCCGACGCGGTAACGGTATAGGTCCCGAAGGGAACGCCCGGGAACGAATAAATGCCATCGGTGTTCTCGGTCTGGGCGGGTGCCTCTTCCGGTTCCAGTGAGACTACCGCGTTCTCGATGGGCAAGCTCGTTGAAATATCGGTTACTTCAACCTGCAGATTGGACAGTTGTTCCCCTTCGCCCTCACCTTCGCCTTCACCTTCACCCTCGGCAACATCGATCACATCAATGGCGACGACCTCGTAGGACTTGGACATTACTTCATCGCCAACCACAAAGTTGTCGATGGTCACCTGAAACACCACATCGGGCCCCGGCGAGCCCTGGGCCACGACCGGATCCCACACGATGGTGTTATCTCCAAAGCCATTCTGCGGCGTGAACGGTATGATGTCCTGCTCCACACCATTAACTGAAAAGGTCACGGTCGCGGCCGAAAAATTCGCGCCGGGGTGGGAGTAGGACCACCGGCCCACGATAAGTGGCTTGGGAAAGAATCCGTCGTTGGGCCAGGCCGCCGGTTGGGAAACGCCGCTCGGCGCCCCGCCCCCGATGACCCAAAGTGCATTCGCGGCCTTGTTTGACCCATTGGCGGGCACGTTGCCGCTGCCCATCACCGTCTGGCGCGGATAGAGTATCCAGCGCCGGTGGCCCGCCATCTTGTTGCCCAGGCCGAAGTCCTCCATGTATACATCGATCGCATCGGGGCCCGCCTCGCCCAGCGTCAGGTTGGATTTCCCTGCGGCCGTATCGCCGTCTGCGGTGTAGCACGCGAAGGAGGGATTGGGGCTGTGGTTGAGTTCGTCTTCCGCGGACATCATGAGGGCCGCGTCCTGGCACTGGGCATTCAGCGCATCGTCAAAGGTGATATTTCCCGGCACACCCGCCATGGCGCGGTAATAGTTGATACGGTTCACCGTGGCCTGATGGTACAGGGCACTATTCGTGCCCGCGGTGCACGAGCTGCTGTTTCCGGTCCACCCCATACCAATCAGTTCATCAGGAAGATATACGGTCTGGTAAAGGGCCACCACCGCCGCGCGGCTGAAGCGATCCACGCTGATGATTTTCGTGGGCGAAGGGGACTTGACCTCGGTCTTGCCCCCCACGTCGACCGGAGGGTCGCCAAGCTCTGCAGCCCGGGCTACCTCCCATCCCGAAAGCCCCGCAAAGACGCCGCCTGCGATCATCAACCTTACAATAGCTTTCCACATATCCCACACACTCCTTTGGACCGCTTTGCGGTCAAAAGCACCATGAATCTCCCCGAGAATGCCGACGTCAGAACGCCTGACCGCGCCTGAAATATCGGCCCACTTCGTTACCTGCCTGACCTATTATGGCTAGCCAGGCCCCGAACTGACAAGGTAAATCTGATCCGACGATCAGCGCCGTGTAGGACGCCCCGGTTCTCGCCAGACACTCAGGCCGACCAGAGCGAGAAACAGCAGGAACCAATCGCCCAAATAGTGTTCGATTCCGCCGGTGTACACTGAATTCTTGGCGCACTGGCATCCTCCTTCACCTTCACCTTCACCTTCACCTTCACCTTCACCTTCACCTTCGCCTTCACCTTCGCCTTCGCCTTCGCCTTCACCTTCACCTTCACCTTCACCTTCGCCTTCGCCTTCGCCTTCACCCTCACCTTCACCTTCGCCTTCACCTTCGCCTTCGCCTTCACCTTCACCTTCACCTTCACCCTCACCCTCACCCTCACCTTCGCCTTCGCCTTCACCCTCACCCTCGCCTTCACCTTCACCTTCACCTTCACCTTCACCCTCACCCTCACCCTCGCCTTCACCTTCGCCTTCGCCTTCGCCTTCACCCTCACCCTCACCCTCACCCTCACCCTCGCCTTCACCTTCACCTTCACCTTCTCCTTCACCTTCGCCTTCGCCTTCGCCTTCGCCCTCACCCTCACCCTCACCCTCACCCTCACCTTCGCCTTCGCCTTCACCTTCGCCTTCTCCCTCACCTTCGCCTTCGCCTTCACCCTCTCCCTCTCCCTCTCCTTCGCCTTCTCCTTCTCCTTCGCCCTCTCCCTCACCCTCACCCTCACCCTCACCTTCACCCTCACCCTCACCCTCACCCTCACCCTCACCCTCACCCTCACCCTCACCTTCACCTTCACCTTCGCCTTCGCCCTCGCCGCCGCCATCGCCCGGCACCAACACGCCGAATTCGGATGTATTGCCAATAAGATCAGTCACCGTCGCGGTAATGGCGGCATGCGGATAGGCGCTGAAATCAGCCTCCGAAGCGAAAGCACCGTTCGCATCCGCCACGACGGAGGCGACGTACACCGCACCTTCGCCATCGAAATCCGCAAACAAGTCCACCGTGCCATTCGGTACCGTCGTACCTTCGACCAATCCCACGCCGCCGGGCAGGGGCGGATCCACGCCTCCGTTGGCTCCGGACTCCAGCGCGATGCCCTTCTGGCCGTTGTCCAGAATCTGATTCGCCCGAATGCGGTTGTACTGCGATGTCGCCCCGGTGATGTGCACGCCGTTGCCCGCGTTGTAGGCGATGATATTCCCGGAGCCGGATTCCGTGTCGCCGATGGCAATCGAGTAGGAGCTCAGCATGATGCTAATGCCGTTGCCCCCGTTCCCCCAGGCGGTACCGTCCGCCCCCACGCCGATCCGGTTGTTGTAGACCAGGGTGTAGCCCGTGTTGGTCTCCAGCCGCACGCCATCGGCGCCGTTGCCCGCGATGACGTTGCCACCTTCCGGCGCATCGGTGCCAATGATCGTGTGCTCGGAGGCGACGGAATGGATGCCATGCAGTCCATTGGGAAGGGCCGCGGTGCCATCGGCGCTGAGCCCGATTCGGTTGCCCGCGATCCGGTTGTAGATCGAGGCTCTGTTCACCAGCCCTATACCGGAACCGCCATTCCCAGAGATGGTGTTGGCAAAGGCTGCAAGCTCGCCCCCGATCAGATTATAGGACGCGCCCGTATCGAGCTGGACGCCGTTGAGCCCATTCCCGATGCCGGCCTCGTCCGCCGCCCCCAGCACGCAGGTCTGGACCTGATTGTTGATCGCCGCGGACCCCGAGAGCAGTATGCCGTGCCCCGGAAAGCCGCTGATGGCGAGCCCGCGCAGCGTATTGGCGGGCGCGGTCAGCCTCAGGCCATTTTCTGTTCCCGTGAGATTGGATCCATCCAGGGTAATGGTTCCGGCGCCGTCGAGAAGAATTCCCCCAGTCGGATCGCTTAGCGCGGGCAGGGCTTCAAGGGGCGCGATGGTGCCGTCCACGCCAAAGATAATCGTGTCGGCGCAGGTCGTGTTGTTCGCAGCCGTAATGGCTTCCCGCAGCGATACCCCGGTGGTACCGGGAGTCGCGAGGAGCGCGCCGACGGAAGAAGTGTCGCCGCCGTCATCCACGTCGAGCGTTGTGGTAACCGTCACCGTCGGATTCGGTGGCACGGGCACCGTGTCCCCCCCATACTCCACCACAAGCCCCAGAACGGTTTCCCACCCCGCGGGCGGTGTTCCAAACCAGTCGTAGCCCATGTAGAGGATGCGTCCGGCGCCAAAGGTGAAAACAGCCACGGTGGTGTTTCGCCCGTTGTCGTAAATGCTGATCGCCGTGGCGGGCAGGCGCTGGCGCACAAGTCCCTGGGTCAACGACGGGTCTGGCAGAGACTCCGGGGCGGCGGCGAAGACGGCGGGAAGCGAGGCCTCTTCCCGAAGAAAGGTGATCGTGGGCAATTCCACGCCGCCCAGAGAAAAGCCGAAGGTCTGGTCCAGGAATTCGGTGGTAAATTCACTGCCCATGACGAGCAGACTGCCGCCCCGACAGACATACGCGGCAATGGAAGAGGCCGCGCCGCCTTCAAGCGCGTTGTAGAGGCTCAGATCTTGCTCGGGGATGGCGAGGAGCGCGCTGTCGGCCATCGCGGTGTCGAAGGCCTCCACCGTCAGGCCGGTGAAGGTGGTCACGGTGTGTCCGGCGGCTTCCAGCGAGTTGCGCAGGTTCAAGGCTTCGCCCGCGCCGCCGTGAATGTTGGGTTCGGTGCTGGTATCAACAAAAGCGGGATCATAGTACAGCGCGATGGACAGGGCACCGCCCTGGGCATCGGCGACGGACGCCGCGAGCCCAAGCAGGACCAGCGGCCAACTCAATCTCCATACACAGGACACTGCAGGTCCCCCCTTTCGGAGGTCATGGTACCCGATTTCTCGCGGCCTGTACACCGCTTTTGTCAGGGCGCGGAAAGAAGACCCCGGACATGCAGCCAATCGATGAGGTGGCCGGGCCACGTGGCAAAAGCCGCGTCGCCGCCGCCAAGCCCGAGGCCGTGGACACCCTTCTCGTAGATATGCATTTCCACCGGAACCCCGGCCTTGTGCAGCGCCAGGTAGAGCTGGACGGCATTTTCCACCGGCACGACCTGATCGTCCGTGGTATGGACCAGGAAGGTCGGGGGCGTCTGCGCGTTGACCTGTCGTTCGAGGGAGTAGCGTTCCACCAGCGCCGGATCGGGGTTTTCACCCAGCAGGTTCTTCCGGGAGCCCTTGTGCGTATAGTCATCCTGCATCGTGATCACCGGATAGACCGGCACCATGAAATCGGGCCGCGCCGAGACCTGATCCACCGGATCCTGCGCCGCCGGGTCGCCGCCTTCATTGAGCACGCCCGTGCTCGCCGTCAGGTGACCGCCGGCCGAGAAGCCCAGGATACCGATGCGGTCGGGCTTCACGCCCCACGCCGCGGCGCCCGCGCGAACCGTGCGCACGGCGCGCTGGGCATCCATAAGCGGATAGGGATGACCATAGAGGGGTGCGTGGCGATATTGGACGACGAAAGCGGCGATGCCCTCCTTAATCAGCCATTGGCCGATCTGCTCGCCTTCATGGTCAATCGCCAGGCCGCCGTAGCCGCCGCCGGGACATACCACGATGGCCGTGCCCGTGGCTTTGGCGGCCTCGGGCAGATAGATGGTGATGGAGGGTTCGTGCCCCTGGCCGGTGCCCGTCGCGCCGGGGGCACCTTCGGGCCAGAGGAGTTGCTTCTTGCCCGTCATCTCGAATTTGGCAGGTTCGGCGCTCGCGGTAAAGGCAAGCACGCAAAGCACAAGCACGGTGAGAGGTGTGAAAAAGATCTGGCGCATGCTTAACTCCTCTTGAGAAAATGTTCGCTCTGGTAACTCACCGTATGGAACCTACGACGCATAAGAGCCATTACCGAAGTCCCAAAACATCCTGCATGTCATAAAACCCCGGCTTCGCGTTGAGCGCGAAGCGCGCCGCCGTCAGGGCACCGTTGGCGTAATGGTCCCGTGTGGAGGACTTGTGGGAAAGCTCGATTCGCTCGCCCTGGCCGAAAAAGAACACGGTGTGATCGCCGATGACGTCGCCGCCGCGGAGGGCGTGCATGCCGATCTCGTTCCGGGGTCGTTCGCCGATGAGCCCTTCCCGCCCGTGGGCCGTCTCCTTGGCATAGTCGAGGCCCAGCGCCGAAGCCGCGTTTTCCGCCAGGCGCACCGCCGTGCCGCTCGGGCTGTCCTTCTTGAGGTTGTGGTGGATTTCCATCACCTCGCAGTTGTAGTCCAGGCCCAGCTTCTCCGCCGCCACCGTGGTGAGGTAAAAAAGGAGGTTTACACCCCGGCTCATGTTGGGCGCATAGACGATGGGGAGCTTCGTCGCGATCTCGCGGAGTTCGTTCATCTGGTCTTCGTTCAGGCCCGTCGTGCCGATCACCGAAGGAATCCCCGCCGCCGCCGCCGCGCGCACGTTGTCCAGGCACACGCCCGCATAGGTGAAGTCGATCATCACGTCGGCCAGGGCCACGGCCTCGGCCGCGCTGCCGAGCACGATCACCGGATGGGGTGCGCCGGATTCTCCGCCCACGGACAGTACGGTGCCCGCGTTGGCCGGGGAATCAAAGGCGCTGCCGATCTCGGCATCCTCCGCCGCCACCGTCATCTCCAGAATGCGCCGACCCATGCGGCCCAGGGCGCCCGCCATGCAAATCTTCATTGAATTGTCTCTCCAGAAAGTTAGGGGGACAGCAGCCGATTGGCCTGTGTCGTCGGCAACGCTCAAAGTCATCCAGCCAATCGGGGGCTGTACCCATAAGAAACGTCACGTACACCTTCAAGACATTGCCGCGACGCTTTTCATGGGTACAGTTTCCGATTGGGCTGGCGGCACAATACAAACGTCGCGTCGCGGGCCAATCGGCCACTGTCCCCGAGGTTCGAATTATACCCCTTGCCATGCGCACAGTAAAAGTGCTGTACGAATAACCCAAGACTTTCGCATCCAGCGATTTCCGGCAGCATCTAAGTGGGCCGAAGCACCCGTAGAAAGTTTGAACCGCAAATTTGTGTAGATTTACGCAAAAGGTACCTCTGCGTGCGTTCCGCCTGCCTGGGCGTCGTCACCTTGTCAGAATCCGTGCTATCCGTGTAATCCGTGGTAAATTCCTCTACTCATTTTTTGACCACGGATTACCTAGAGCAGCCGTTGGCCGCAACCAAAGTGCTCTTGATTCGCGGTTGTGGTTGAATTTTTTTGAACCGCGAATGGACGCGAATGGATGCGAATTTTGAATGCGTTTGTACGGTGCGCGTTGTTGCAGCCTGATAAATAGAATAGGCATCCTTTCCCTTGCTAACCCTTACAAAAGGAGGAAAGGATGCCATGAACTTCACTGAATTATACGGCGGCAAAATATTTGGTTCAATCCGCGGCTTTGACCGAATTCGATTTCGCGGCACGATACGCTGGATTGCCAATGAACGTGGTATTCAGCGCTTTGCGGGTATGCAGAATATCTTGTTGAAGCACTTTAAGTCCTGGGCGCAGTCCAAGACAGACTTTGTTCGTAGTTGCTGTGCGCGCCGCGCGAAGGAGTTGAAGATCCCGATGCGTTACCTGGAGAGCGGCGGGGTGGATAAAGAGGCCCTGGCCCGGGAGATTGCCGCCAAAGAGGGCGTCCGGGAAGACGGGTCGATTTGCATGTTCAGCGTGGTGGAACCTTGCTGGGCCCCTTCGGTATCAGGCAACCGGGAATCGAAGGAATTGGAACTTCACATGCGCTCACGCCGCTGCGTCTGGATTTACCACTACTGGGATGACCCTTCATTGGGTTTCGGCCATACTCGTCTTCAGACGTGGTTGCCCATGACCGCCCAGATTTGTCTCAACGGCCGCCATTGGTTGGAGAAGCAATTACAGGCAAACCAGATCGGCTATATCAAGGATGGCAACTGTTTTCCGTGGATAGCGGACATTCAGGCAGCGCAAGGGTTGCTGGACGAGCAGCTTCGCACGAACTGGCCCCAACTGCTGGACCACTTGGTGGAGCGCATCCTGCCCGAGTTCCACTCGGTGTTTGCGCCCCTGAATCTGGAGCACTATTGGTCCGCCGACGAAACGGAGTTTGCCACGGATGTCATGTTTAAATCCGTGAAGGAGCTGGACCAGCTTTTTCCCACCCTCGTCCAATACGGAATGAAGGTGTCGGACAGCCCGGCGGTCATGCGCTATCTGGGACGGCGCAAGCCCGAACAATCGGGCATGGGCCAGGGCCAGGCGCCGAAGGAAATACGCGGCGACTACCGGCGGCGTTACGAAGGGGTTCGGATCAAGTACTCCATCAACAAGAACTCGATAAAATGCTACAACAAGAGCGGGAGCGTGCTGCGTGTTGAAACGACCGTCAACGACACGCGGGAATTCAAGGCCTTCCGGCATCCCAACGACGACGAGACCAAGGAAGCGTCCTGGCAGAAAATGCGCAAGGGCGTCAGTGATCTGCACCGCCGGGCCGAGACGAGCAGCCAGTCCAACGAGCGCTTTCTCGACGCCGTCTGCGCCACCCAAGTCGAGGAAAAACTCCAGGAAGTTATGGGAGGCCCCTGCAAGCCTATCCACCCCAAGTCCGGCCAGAACTACCGGGCGCTCAACCCTTGGAACGACGGAGACTTTAAGCTACTGGCATTCCTGGCCAAGGGAGAGCATCACCTCAACGGCTTCAGGAACAAAGACCTGCGCCAGGCCCTGTACCCGGTGCAAGAAGACGACATCATCGAGCTCAAGAGGGCTTCGGGCAAAGCGACACGAAGCATTCGCTTACTGCGGGCACACGGCCTGATACGCAAAGTGCCCAAGGCCAGAAGGTACGTCCTGACCGAAAAAGGCCGAAAATTCTCCCAGGCGCTCCTCATCGCATCATCCATTGAAACAAAACAACTTATGCAACTCGCCGCATGAAAAACTTGCTGAAAAAACAAGATAATGGCGGATAGTAGTACGGATAGCACGGATGTAAGAAAGGGGAATTTATGGTGCATGAATTATGACAGCCCCCCAGTTCCAGCGTTGGGAGCCCGGGCCTCTTGTTCGTGTAAACTTGTGGTTACGAGTTCTCGCCCGCGCCATGACGACCAACGTGTTGCCGAAATTCGGCTTTGCTTCGCGAGCGAAGAGGCATTGTGCCGTGTGGAGGGTGCGAAATCCCTGATGAATAGTTTCGCCAATCGCGGAGTATTCCCGTACAATAGGCCCAACCAGGAGCAACCCAATGGACACGCCGCCCCCCATGCCGCATATAGAATACGAAGGCCCAGCGCTGGACCTCTTCGGGAACCTCTTGAAGATGATCCGTGTCTTTGCCATCCTTTGCGCCATCGCCTTCACCGGCGCGGGCGGCATGCTCGCCTGGCAATTCTTTTTCTTCGTGAAGGACATCGTCCAGGCACCGGGGCTGATCGTGGAGCAATGGCAGACAGCCATGGCCCCCGCGCAGCAGGAGCTCTTCGGCCCGGAAGCGGCCCCGGTGACGCCGCCCGCAGCGGCTGCGACCCCGGCCCCAGTCGCCCCGGCTACACCGCCCGCCCCGACTGCCGACCCGGCAGCGCCAGCGGCCCCTGCCGTCCCTGCCGACGCAGCGCCCACCGGCGAAATTCCTATCGCATACCCCGCTGCCCAGCACGACGACGATGCGGAGCTCTTCCTCAATTTCGCGAGTTCGGTGCTGGATCGCTTTGAGGCGGGTCACTTCAGTTGGCTGGTGGGCATGTGCTTCCTGGCCGTATTCTGCTGGATCCTCGGGAAGGTGCCAGGCGTGATGATTTCCGTGGGTGCAAAGGTGCTGGTGGAGTTACTCAACGCCGACAAGCCCAAACCCCGAGGCATCTCGGGTCTCTGAGGTCCTGAAGCTGGTTTCCCACAGATTTACACAGATCCGCACAGATAAGAGGAGGGGATGCCAGAACGGTCAGTTCGGATTGTAAGGTGAGGGATTTTTCTTGTCTTATCTGTGCAGATCTGTGTGAATCTGTGGGAAAATCTTACTGCCTTCCACGGCCCACTGATCGCTGCGCCTCAGTCCGCCTTCAACAACCCCGCGCGGCGTTTACGCATGTTGTCGTAGTAGACCAGCGCGACGATGAGCACGCCGACGAGTACCGGCTGCCAGTACGGATCCAGGTTTTCCAGGTTGCAGAAGTTCCGCAGGACGAACATGATTAGCGCGCCCGCGATAGACGCGATTGCGCCGCCCTCGCCGCCCATCAGGCTGGCCCCGCCGATGACGCAGGCCGCGATGGTATCGAGTTCGTACATCTCAGCCGCCGTGGGCGAGCCGATGCTGGTCTTGGCGGCGAGCATCATGCCGCCGAAGCCCGCGAGGAGCCCGCACAAGGTATAGGCCATGATCAACACCCGATCCACGGGCACGCCCGACAAGCGCGCGGCCTGCTTGTTGCCGCCGACGGCGTAGAGGGAGCGACCGAAGCGGGTGTACATCAACATGATCGTACACACCAGGCAGAGCACCACAGCGATGACCACGGGAATGCGCCAGTCCTTCGTCTCCGAGAGCCAGGAGAGGCTCGCAGGCAGACCGAATATGGGCTTGCCGCCCGAAATCAACAGCGCCAGGCCCCGGGCAATCATCATCATGCCGAGGGTCACGATAAAGGGGGGTATCTTCCCCTTGGCCACCAGCGACCCATTGATGGAACCGCAAAACATGCCCACGGCGCAGCCCGCCAGCACGCCCAGCGGCATGGGGACGCCGGACTTCATCGCCAGGCACCCGACCACGCCCGACAGGGCCGCCACGCTCCCTACGGACAGGTCAATACCGGCGGTCAATATCACAAGCAACTGGCCGATGGCGATGACGCCAATGGTCGCGGCACGCCCGGCGACCGTCTTCAGGTTGCCCGGCTGCCGAAAGTCTTCGGAGTACACCGCGAGGACGATGCAGAGCGCCGCCAGAATGAAGAGCGGCGAGTGCTTTGCGAAAAATCGCTTCATGGAAACCTCAACAATTTTTTACCACGGATGACACCGATAGCACGGATAGAGAACGCTGAAATGGACGCTGGAAAACGCTTTCGACACGGGCTTTGTCATCCCGGGAAGTCAAAAGTCGCCCCTGCGCGCTAAACTATCCGTGTAATCCGTGCCATCCGTGGTGAGAATTTATCACAGCGGCAATTTCACAGGACGCCCTTCGAGACCCGAGAGGTCCGCCGCGTAGCAGATTTCGTGAGTCTTGAAGGCAT
Organism: Candidatus Hydrogenedentales bacterium; assembly: GCA_942492815.1. Taxonomy (GTDB): domain Bacteria; phylum Hydrogenedentota; class Hydrogenedentia; order Hydrogenedentales; family JAEUWI01; genus JAEUWI01. Next base: position 4,710,775 of record OW818658.1, read on the forward strand.
CGGCGATGTTCGTGTGGGACTCCACGTTATTCTCGATGCAATCGATCAGGTGGGAGGCCTCGCCCGTGAAGGGGTGGTGGGACACGTCGCCGCTATCCGGCATGATCGTGGGCACGGTCACCCAGGTGGTCTGGCCGGGGAACTGGGTCTTGGACCAGATCTGGTTGTTCTTGATCGTGCCGTGGGTACCCACGAGATTGATATTGAAGACATAGGGCTGGACGCACTCGATGCAGGAGGTCACCTTGCCGATGCGGCCGTCGGTGAACTTCAGGATCGTGCAGGTCGTGGGCGCGTACTCATACTCGGTGAAGCTGGCGCCACCGCCGGCCGTCGCGTACTGCATCACTTCCTCAACCTCGCCGCCCATGAACCAGCGCAAGGCATCCAGGGCATGGCAGCCGGCGGAAAGGAGGGAGCTGGCGCCCACCTCTTTCTTGATGTTCCACTCATACTGCTTGTACCAGGGGCCGATGCCGTGGAAGTAGTCCACTTCGCCCATAAACACGCGGCCGATGGCATTATCGGAAAGCTGTTTCCTGATGATGTCGAAGAGCGGATTCCAGCGCAGCACGAAGCTGACCACGGACTTCACGCCCGCCTTGTCCACCGCATCGCGGATGGCCCGGGCATCCTCCACCGTCACCGCCATGGCCTTTTCCAGCACGATGTGCTTGCCCGCGCTGGCAGCCGCCACCGCCTGGTCCCGATGCACGTTCGGAGGTGTGCAAATGGCAACGATGTCGATTCCGTCCTGCTTCAGCAGGGACTCCACGTCGGTGTGAACCGGACACGTCAGACCCAGGCCCTCGGCGAAGGCTTTGGAGCGCGCCGCATCGCGACCGCACACTGCCCGGACTTCCGCACGGGGATCTTTCAAAAAGGCCTTGACGTGCTCGCCCGCCACCCAGCCCGTGCCAATAATTCCAACCCCGTATTTCTGCATGTGTCCGTCTCCATCCGTTGTCGCGCGCATAAACGCAAGTGTTAGCGGAAAAATTTCGACCAGTGTAGCACCCGGAAGCGCCGGAACACACCTCGCCCGAACGGGGATTCCGCGATGGGCCTTCGCTTGCGCGGCGATCAGGATCAACGCTTCCTCATGGCGCGGGCAGCGCAGTACGGCGCATGAATCCGCATAGCCCTCGGATACGACGCCTCTGCCGTACATCAGAGGGTGCAACCATGCTTGCACAACGCCGAGACATTGCGGAACCTAAACAACTGTAACGTAACCACTTAAAACTAGAACGTCAACCTTGGTTGCACCGTTTGGCGGGAAGGCCCCGCCGGAAACATATCGGTATTTCCCATAATATGGGGGATTCCCCGCCCTCCACCCTTTTCGGCACGCTTCTTTCTCTTACTTTTTATGCGGAGGAGATGAAGCGACCAGCGGTCACGCCCATGTAAGCAAATTGACAAGGGCTCCGTCTTATGGGTTGTGGTGAACATTGAACGCCGGGTGGCGTCGCAAATCGGAAGGAGACCATCGGGGAGGGTCAATACGACGGGGAAGCGCGCTAGCGCGCTGAACGGGGTGGCTGCGGATCAAGTGGTCACGCAGCAACCAGCAACTTGGGAATGCGCCGCGGACATTCGTCCGCGGAAAATCTGGCAAAAAATCATCAAGGCCGCGGTGCGGTGCAACCATTGGAGAAACTATTATCATGAGAACACTTGACTGGACGAAACCGCTGGGCGGCGCTTCCACAAAGCGATGGGCCCTCGGACTCGCCGTAGCCTGCCTTTCGGCACTGCCCACTTCGGCCTCCGTAATCAACGGGGACTTCAACAGCGGCCTTGGAAGCTGGACGGCGGCCGGCGACGTCACGGCGGTCACCGAAGCCACGCTGGGCGACAATACCGATATTTACAGCTACCTCTACCAGGCCGTGGCCCTTGCGCCCGGCCAGTACCGCATCGAGTTTGACTTTCAGAATCTGCTATCTGCGGACCTGACGGACATCAATGCCTTCCCCGATGCCTTCTTTGCTTCCCTGTACTTCACCAACGACCTGCCCTCCTTCGATCTGACCGGCGCGGTCTTCGACGATGTCGCCCCGCTGTTTGATCTGGAGTCATCCGGCCCCCTGAACGTTGCGGGCGTGCTGAGCCCCAGCGTGGTCGGCCCCGACTGGAGCCATTTCTCCTTCGACTTCACGAACAATTTCAGCTACGTAATCCCCGTATTTGAAATGCTCGACTTCAACGTTGTCTCGGGTGATAGCACGGTCGGCTTGGACAATGTCTCCATCACCCTTGACCCGGCCGTGGTTCCGATTCCCGAGCCCGCGACCCTGACCCTGCTCGGCATGGGGCTGGCCGGCTGGCTCGCCAAGCGCAAGCGCAACGCCCAATCCCTCTAATCTCCCCCCTCACTGATATCCGGCTTAACCGCCAACTACCTACAAGGAAAACACGCATGAAACGCCTTCTACTGGCCCTGTCGCTCGCTGCGCTCAGCCTTTCCGCCTCGGCCCAATCCGCAGGCACGATCTACGGCAGTCTGAATAATTTCGACGCCGTGAACGATACCGGGGTCGAGTGCCACGGATTCGAAATCGAGGTCCACGGCTGCCACAGCCGCGAAATCACCTATACCTACGACTGGAATCACTACGGCGTGCCCCGGATTTACGAGGACAGCACCGATCCTCTTAATCCCATCTGCTACGTGCGCTACGAGAGCGGGAAGAACATCGCCGGCGGTGGCTGGTCCGCCTACACCGCCATTCCTTCCGGCCCCATCGCCGCCACCAACGGGCACATGTTCACCAACCCCTTCATCAATTTCGGTGGTGAACACTTCGGCGTGGGCTTCTGGGGCGCGCCGCGCACCGTGAAGTACTCCTGGCTCATCGATGACGGCGCGGGCAACCTGGTGAAGGCCGGGCAGGTCAACATTGGCACGCCCCAATTCAACTTCCTGCCGCCCGTGGTCGTCCCGGCAGCCCAGCCGAATCTGCCTCCGGTGGTTATCGCCCCCGCGCAGGTTATCGCCGTGATCGAGCCCCCGGAACCCATCGAAGTTCCCGTGCTCGAATTCGGTGAACCCACCTGGATCAAAGTCATTACCACCCAGACGCGCAACAACAACCCGGTCGAACTTGAAGACCTCGTATCGGAAGACCCAAACGATCCGAATGATGTTAACTGGCGCAATGGCGAGCCCGATGAAGTCGAAGTTGAATGGGAATTGCTCCAGGTTGAATTCAGCAAGCTTGATGGCGGTAACCGCGGTAAGAATGAAGCCGCACCCGAAGACCTGAATGAAGGCGACGAAGTTATTACCCGCCGCTACGAATTCTACAAGTACATCGGACCCCTCGATCCCGAATCCGGTGAAGTAGCAACGGACTCCGTCGGCCCCGATGACATTCATGGCGACGAGATCAAAGTAATCGATGGGGTCGAAGTTGACTTCTCCACCATCGAAATCGTCGGCGACTATATCGGTGCGCAGATGGCCGCCTTTGACGCGGCCGGCCAGATGGGCCTCATCGACCACCTTCAGGATGGCGACATCAACCAGCCCTATGTGGAGCGCTCCATGGTCATCGGCGGTACCCCGCCCATCGTCACCACCCTGGTTGGCGACCTCCCCGAAGGCATGTCCTTTGACTTGGTGTCCGGCGTTCTCTCGGGCACCCCGACTGAAAGCGGCCTGTTCAATTTCAACCTGCACTCCACCGATGCCGCCGCCGCGGACGTCACCATGGACTACAGCCTCAACATCCTGGCGGCTCCGATTGTTCAGTACACCGTCACCGCCACCGCCGCCCCCGTTCAAGGCGGCACGATCACCGGCGCCGGTACCTTCGATGAAGGCGCCAATATCAGCCTGGAAGCCACTCCCGAAGCGGGGTATCAGTTCCTGAACTGGACCGAAAACGGCGTCGAAGTCTCCGCGACCGCTATCTATGAGTTCCCCCTCACGGGCGACCGTAGCCTGGTAGCGAACTTCGAGTTGATTCCGGTCAGGGCATATCAGTCCGCGAACCACCTTGTGTCCATCGTGGAATCCGGCAAGACGTCCGCCCTCAACCGGGTCACCCGGAAGATCACGAGCGCCTCGACGGTCACCATCACCAACAACTCCGGTGATTCCATCGACGCGCCCCTCAACCTCATCGTAAGTGGCGTCGGCGCGGGTATCGCGATGCCCGAAGCCAGCGGCTCCATCTCGGCCGGCAACTTCTACTATGACCTCGAAGCCAAGAAGGGTCTCACGACCCTCCTGCCCGGCGAGTCCACCTCGGTCACGATTAAGTTCGTCTACCCCATGACCTCGCGCCTGGCCTACAGCCTCGAGTTCTGGGGTTCCGCCTTCTAATCCTGCCCCAACCCCTCACAGGCCCCGCAGGTGATGCCAGCTCACGGAATTCCGTGACACGGCCCACCTGCGGGGTCGTTCAATTTCCAGGGGCCCTTGTAAAGAAACCAAATGCAGCAGGGTCTGGTGCGATAGACCCTGCTGCACGTATTCCATCATGCCAGGGGAACAGGGAAGGCTGGCACGACAAACCTTTTGATCGCCCGCAATCCCGACGGGCCCCCGAAAGGGCCGAGAGATTCCGGGGCTCGCCGTCAGACGACGTTGTAGGTGTCGAGCAGCACGTAGGCCACGTAGAGCCCGCTGAGAAAGGAAAACCAGAAGACGGGCAGGGGCCGGGAGTGCGCACCGCAGCGGAAGCAGAATTTCGCGCTGGTGCGAACCGACTCACCACAGGATCGGCATTTTGAATAGCTAACTTGCATGACGTAATCCTCCAAGTGTCGGTGGCGCTACTAAATCACCGTACAGATAAAAGCATAGGTCATACCAACATTAAAAACCGATACTATCCGTCGATTTTGAATAAAAACATCGACTTATGGCCGTCTGTGGCCATGAGGAAATCCACATGGAACGACAAGAAATTGTCACTTTGACGGTCCCATCGCGGGAGTTTTTGTCATTCCAGTGGGAAGGCGCGCCACACGGTTCCGCAACAATCGCTCACGGCATTTATCGGTATTTATTTGCATGTGTCGATGTGAAGCGTTCGTGATCACCCCACCCCGCGCAAGACCGATTAATTGACTCAATTCCCGTGACATGCTACCCTAACCTGCGGTCTCAAAACGCGTTACTCTATCCAATCCCCTCCTGAGGACGATATGTACAAAGCTTTCTATGGCTTGCGGGAAAAACCCTTCAACCTCACGCCGGATCCCCGGTTTCTGTATCTGAGCGAGAAGCACAAGGAAGCCTTCGCCCACCTGCTCTACGGCATCCGTAACCGGGCTGGCTTTGTCATGGTCACCGGGGAGATCGGTACCGGGAAGACGACGATCTGCCGCAACCTGCTGAATCAGCTTGATGAAGATACGGAACTCGCCTTTATCTTCAATCCCATGCTGAGCCCGCTGGAATTGCTGAAAAAGATCGTTTCCGAGTTCGGCATTGAGGCCCGGGGCACGAACGCCCTCGAACTCACCGAAGAGCTCAACGAGTACCTCTTGGAAGCCGCAGCCAAGGGCAAGAACTGCGTGCTCCTCATTGACGAAGCCCAGAATCTCGATCCCCAGGTGCTGGAGCAGATCCGCCTCCTGTCCAATCTCGAAACCGAGACCGAGAAGCTCCTCCAGATTGTGCTCATCGGCCAGCCGGAACTTGGCGAGAAACTCGCCCTCCATGAACTGCGCCAGTTGAACCAGCGCATCACGGCGCGCTACCACCTGAAGCCACTCAGCGACAAGGAAGTGCTCCACTATGTGGCCTACCGCCTCCACGTTGCGGGCGGACGTCGCCAGGTAAAGTTTGCGCGCCGGGCGATAAAAGCAGTCTACAAGATTTCCAAGGGCACGCCGCGGGTGATCAACGCCCTGTGTGATCGCGCCCTGCTTATCGGCTTCACCCGGGAAGTCCGGGTGATCACACCCGGCATCGTCCACCGCGCTCACCGCGAAATCCGGGGGGACGCCATTTTCGGCAAGAAGAAGCCCCGCTGGACGATGCGCCAGTTGCTGTTGAATCCCGTGGCGGCCATTGCGCTGTTGTGCGTCGGCGCCGCGATCTACCTGAATTCTCCCGCGTTGCAGGCCCGGGGCAATGCCCTGGCGACCCGAATTGTCGCCGCCCTTCCCAAGGCCACCGAAGCGCCCGCCGAGGTTAAGGCGGAGAATGTTGTCGCCGATCCGGGTGCTGTACCAGCGCCAACCGCAGCGACATCGACGACCGTGCCGACGGATGCGCCCGCCCCCCAGACGACGACCACCGCTGCGGCACCGCCTGTTCCGCCGGCGGCACCGCTTACGCAGACCTTTGAAGCAACTCTGGCCGCCGTGCCCAAATCCGAGTCCGATGCCGCCGCGCTCGCGCTCATGTGCCAGGCCTGGGGCAAGGCCGTGCCGGCGAAGCTCCCCGAACTTTCGAGCGACGTGGACCTTGAGGCCTTCGTTCAATCCCAGTCCTGGTCCCACGACCGTTTGAATCCCGCGCTGGATCAACTTCTGGCCCTCGACCTCCCGGCCTTCGTGAAGGTCATCGCGGGGGACAGTTCCCGCTGGGTCACGCTGAGCAAGGCCGAGGGGGACAATCTCACCGTTTCGATTAATGCCTCGGCACCGGCCACGGTGAATCGATCCGAGTTCCAGCGAGTCTACGCCGCAGAGGCCGTGGTGCCCTGGCAGGACAGCCTTCCCGGCGCCGCCGTGCTCCGTCAAGGACAGCAAGCCCCCGCCGTCGCCCTGTTGAAAGAAAAACTTCAGCGCCTGAATAGGCTGCGCCCGGAAAATACGACGGACACCTTTGACGTGGAAACGGCTTCCGCCGTGGCCCGTATCCAGGCGGAGACCAGTCTGGACGTGGACGGCATCGCGGGCAAGCAATTCCGCATGGTGATGAGCAGTTGGCTGAAAGAAGACGGCGCGCCGAGCCTCACCGGAAAAGTCGCACCGGCCCCGGCACCGCCCCGCCAGGCGCTGGCCTCGACGGAAGCGCCCGCAGCGGCAACACAAACCAAGCCCGAGCCAAAGCCGGAAACCAAAGCGGAGCCCAAGAGCGAGTCGAAACCAGAGCCCAAGCCGAAGCCGGTGATCGAAGCCGAGCCGGTGGTGGTGCCCGCTCCGGTGGTCGCTGAGCCGCCCGTGCCCGCCGCCGAAACTCCTGCTGCACCGACACCTGTGGAAGCGGCACCGGTCGAAGACGCCGCGCCCGCAGTGACGCCGGAGGCACCGCCCGCAGCACCTGTCACCCTCACAAACATCGGAGAAGATGGGCCGAAGGCACCGACGGAATCCACAGAGCCCCTGCCCGAGGTCACAGCGCCCGCAGCGGCACCGGGTCCCCAGCCCACGAACCCCCTCGATCCTACTTCACCGCCGCCCGCCATTGAAGCACCGGCCCCGGCCACCCTCACCAGCGGATTACTGGCCGTGGAGGAATTGTCGGATCCCGGGCAGCTCTTCATACCCGATCCCCCCGCGATGCCCGCGCCCGTTGAAGGGGAGAGCGCGGCTGCGGCTCCGGCGGAAGAGAATGCGCCCGGTGACAGCAAAGCTACACCGCTTGATGTGGAAGAAAACAAGGGCTGAGCGCCTGTTCCCATCGGTGGGACAGGGACGGGGCCATGGCGCAGCGGGGCCGCGCCGAAAGTGGCACAATTCATTCCGAACCCGTACAATAGGCGCAGTCTGGTCGGCACCGGCGGCGAGGTTTGCGTTCCCCCAAACGAGGTCTTGTGAATGAGCTCCATCCTGGAAGCACTGAAAAAACTGGAAGCGGATAAAAACGCCCAGCACATGGCCATCCAGGAGCCGGAACCCGTATACACCTCCGACCAGATGGCCCAGTCGCTCCTCGGGAACTATGCCGACTCCACACCGAGTGGCGGTCGCCAATCTCCGGTGCTCCTGGTACTGGGTGGCGCGCTCTTCACGGTGTTGCTGATCGGTGTGTCCGTTGCGCTCGCCGTATTCGTCCTCCGGGAGGCCCGAGCGCCCCAACAAAATGCCGCCGTCCCCCCGCCCCCTGCAGCGGCGGCGGTCGTCCCGGTTCCCTCAATTAACTCGGACGAGAACGAGGTGGAGACCCCGCCCGAAGGGGAAGTCGCTCCGCTGCAGGTCGCCACCGCGGTTGAAGTGCCCAAACCGAAAACCAAGCCCAAGCCCGCGCCGGAGCCCCAGCCGGCGCGTGAAGAAGCCATGGTGGTCACGCCGATTCCGGTCGTGAGTGAGGCGCGCTACGAGCCCTACATTCCCAAGCCTGCGGAAGACGCCGCGCGGGAGGAGAGCGCTCCCGTACCCGAAGACATTCGCACGCTGCCCATGCTGTCGCGAAGTGATCGCGCCCAGTATCGCCTCGAAGGCATGACGATCAACATGCTCAATGAAGCCAGTCCCACCCGGCCGCTGGGCAATGCGTTGATCAATCTGGAGAAGATCTTTATCGGGGAAACTTTGCCGGGCAGCAACGCGACGTTGATCGACGTGAAGAGCCACGGCATCGCCATCGAAATCATGAGTACACGCCAGCGGTATTATCTGCCGCGTTAATACTTGGAGAGCAGGCGCGTTTCGGGGACCGAGAGAGCCCTCCCCCGCGCCGCAGCACGGAAGGAATCATGCCATGCGTTCGATTCATCGTCTTTGGAATTCCCCCATCAACCTGCGCTTCGCCTGCGCCCTGCTGATAGCGCTGGCCCCCATCGCCCTGAGCGGTTGCGGCGGCGAGCCCACAAGCCCACCCCAGGAAACGCCAACGGAAGGCGCCGCGCCCTCGGAAACCAGCACGCCCGAAGCCGCGCCGGCCGAGCAAGCCAAACTGCGCATCGCCGTAGTGCCCAAGGGGCTGGCCCACCAATTCTGGCTGACCATCAAGGCGGGCGCGGACGCCGCGGCGGCGGAAGGCGGTGCCGAAGTCATCTGGCAGGGCCCCGCGAAAGAGACCGAAGTCGAGAACCAGATCAATATCGTACAGGACATGATCACGAGCAAGGTGGACGCCCTGGTGCTCGCGGCTTGTGATGAGCAGGCCCTGATCCCCACCGTACAGATGGCCGTGGACGCGGGCATTCCCGTGGTCACGATCGATTCGGGCGTTGCTTCCGATCTTCCCGCATCCTTCGTGGCGACGGACAACGTGGCCGGTGCGAAGATGGCCGCCGACACCCTGGCGGGCCTTATTGGCAATGCCGGTACTGTGGGGCTGATTCCCTTCATCAAAGGCGCGGCCACATCGAACATGCGCGAGGAAGGTTTCCTCGAAGGCATCAAGGCCCATCCGGAGATCACCGTCTCCGCCACGCTCTATTGCCAGAGCGATGTTGAAGAAGCCATGGCCGTGACCCAGGACATGCTCACGCAGGATGGGGCCATGAAGGGTATCTTCGCCACCAACGAACCCGCCGCCATCGGCGCCGCCGCCGCCCTCAAAGCCGCGGGCCGCGCGGGCGAGGTAAAACTGGTCGCCTTTGACGGCGCGGAAGAAGAGATCAAGGGCCTGCAGGATGGCTCCATCCATGCCCTCATCGTGCAGAATCCCTACCGCATGGGTTACCTCGGCGTGAAAGCCGCGCTGGACGCCATCGCGGGCAAGCCGGTGGAGAAGCGCATCGACACGGGCGTTACGGTGGTAACCATGGAAAACTTCAACGACCCGGAAATCCAGAAGCTGCTTTATCCCATGGGGAAATAGGCGTCTCCTGGAGGCTGACGACATTGCGAATCCTTGCAGGGACGGCAGGGACAACAGCGACAGCAGAATGGCGTTTCACCTGTTGTCTCTGAAGTCTCTGCTGTCCCTGAGATTTAGAAAGGCCACTCGATGACGAGTCCCCTCGCCGCGCTTCAGGAAAAATTCCTCGCCCAGAACGCCGACGACGAAAGCGTTTATCAGGATCTCATGTTTTTTCTTGCGGCACAGCGGGCGCTGGATAAGATCGACGCGCTGTCGGCTGGGCTCGATCCGGCCAATGAGACGGACCTGCTGGTCTTCGAGTTGTTTCAAGGCACCGAGCCCCAGGCACTGCTGGCATTGGCCGACCCGGAAGACGCGCCCTGGATCCGCTACAGCCTGATGAAGGCCTTTCTACACCGGGGCGAGACGGAAAAAGCCCTGGCCTTCTGGAAAAAGATCCTCCAGTGGCAGGTGCCGGATACACTCGTCGCCAATACGCTGCTTCAATATGCCCTTCGCGAGGGCCGCTTTGAGGAAGCGGGCAATATCGCCGCCGTTTCCTTGAAAGTAGCATCGAAACAGCGGGATGTATTGTTCTGGAAAGCCATGGCCCAATCGAAACGCACGCTTGACACCGAACTTTATCTCGATCCCCTGCCGAAGCAGTTCGAAGTCACACTGGCGCTCCCCTCGGGTCCCGAGTCCGACGTACTGACGGCAGCGGAGGCTGTGATCGCGCTCGCCCAGCAGAACTTCCCACTTGCCGAGGTGCTGGTCGTAACGGAACCCGACCCCAGGGCCTTGCCCGAAGATTTTGAACTGCCGCACCGCCTGGTTACGCCCGAATCCGGGCAGTATTGGATACGCGCCGCGATCATTGCCAGCGCTACACCCCTGCTGGTAACGGTGCCCTCAGGCCGCGTACCCACCTTCGACTATGTCCAGCAGATTGTCCTGGCCGCGGAAAACGCAGCGGCGGGCTGGGCACTCGCCGCCGGACGGATCGAAGACTTACATCAGGATCACCCTGGCGATTGCTGGCGCGTGGCGCGACAGAGCCGGGCCTTTTCCATGGAGCGGACGACGGATTTCAGCGCCATCGACTCGGAGGCGCTCTGCGTGAATTGCGACACACTCCGGCCGTTGTTGGACGCCACCTGCACCGACGTTCAATCGATGGCTCGTGTGGCCGATGCCCACGATTGCACGGGCGCCTACCTGCCGGAAGCGGTTGCGTTGGATCTCCGAAGTGACGACGTCCAGAGTGCGCTCGAATTTTATTGGCAGCAGGGCCTGCCCCGGCGAAAAGCAGCGGGAGATTTTGATTCGGCGACGGCACTTGTAGCGAGTTTCAGCGATCACCGCGAACGGGCCACCACCTACATGAACAGGTCCATGGCCGAGGGCAACTCCATTCTCATCTTCCCGGACTTTCTGCTGTTCTTCGAATCGACCGTGCTGGACCTCCATCACGGCGTGTCGAGCGGACTCCTTGATGAAGCGACAGCCGGAAACATTCAGGATCGCCTGATTGAATCCCTGGCCCCACTGGACGAATCCTTCAAGCGAGGACTCCGTGCCAAAGTGCGCGAGGCCCTCGGCCCCATGTTGTTCGCGGGGCATGCCGATGCCGCGCTTCCCGCTGACGTGGATCGCGCGCTGGATGGCGTGCTACAAGAACTGGCGACACTGTTCCGCGCCTTTCCCCAGGACCTCTACCTCGCCCTCATCGGCTGATTCCGGATGTAACGATGGAACCCTCGATTGATACGACTGAACGCCCCCGCACCGCCTGGAAGCTCCTCGTCGCGGGCGGATGCCTCGGCACCTTCTTCGGCGCCGTGGCCCTGCTCACCGCGTTGCTCGTCGCCTACAACTTCTATCAGCAGAAGGCGGTGCAGAAAATGGCCGAAACCAAAGAGCTGAAGCCCGTACAGCTTCGCGCCGACTATGCGTGGGAGGTGAAGGGCGTGGACGGCGCAACGCTCTCGCTGGCGTCCCTGAAAGGCAAGCCCCTTTTCCTCCACCTGTGGCGTCCGGGTTGTGTTTCGTGCGTCGCCGAAATCCCCGGCATCAACGCGCTCTACGAGGCCTACGCCGCGCGCGGCATGCAATTCGTGGCCATCGCCCTCGGGAAGGCAGACGATCTCGATGGCGAACTCCAGATGCACGGGGTGCAGTTTCCGGTCTACACCGTGGAAGGGGACAAGCTCCCGCCGATTTTCAGCACCACCAGCACGCCAACGACGTACATTATCGACGAGGCGGGATTCATCGTCTATTCCCACTCCGGGGGCGTCGATTGGAACAGCGACGACGGCAAGGCCTTTGTGGAGTCGCTGCTGAGGGGACAGTAGTGGGGACTGTCCTGCGCGTCCCATGATTCGATGCGCGGGGGCGTTGCGGGCAAGAGAATTACAGCCCGAACGAGGTTGGAACGCCACGCGCGCGGGACCGCCCCCCGCATTTGGAGTTGTCGATTTAGTCTACCGTTGCCCGTGGATTAGAGGCCTTCGCCACTTTGTCATTCCCACGAAAGTGGGAATCCAGGGACCGGGCGACGTAAACTTCGCGAAATCACTGGATTCCCACTTTCGTGGGAATGACAGATACGCAAAATCTACTCCGATTTCGACATACCGTAACCAAACCAACAGGCCCATTTGGTGGGGGCTTATACGTTTCCTGCATTTGCAGGCTGGAACTCCTCCCCCAGCGATTCTCTTTGGGTACAGCCACCCTCGCTGTGAAAACGCTTTTCCCGCTAACGCGGCCGAGTCACACCGGCTCGGGAGGCAGTCCCCTCAGACGCCCTGGAATGTCTGTCCCACTTCGGCCTTCAAGAACACGTCGACCAGCTCGGGGTCGAAACGCTCGCCGCGCTCGGTCTTGAGGTGATCTACGGCGGCCTCGTGACTGGCGTGAGTGCTTCGATAGTGGCGGGGGCTGGTCATGGAGCAGTAGACGTCGAGGATTTTCATGATCCGGGCGAGGAGCGGAATATCCTTTTTCTCCAGACGCTCGGGGTAGCCTTCGCCGTTCCAGCACTCGTGGTGGTAGCGGACGATATCGAGGATGTCGTCGTGGATCTTGTGCTCCTTGAGGAGATCCGCGCCCATGGTGGTGTGGGCCTGGAGCAGGATCCAGTCGTCGTAGCTCAGCACGGCTTTCTTCATCAGGACTTCGTTGGTGAGGAGGATCTTGCCGATATCATGGAGCAGGGCCCCCCGCTCCAGGGCGTACTGCTCGTCTTCACTCAGTTTCAGGGCCTTGGCAAAGCGGGTGGCGTGGTCCCGTATGCGTTCGGAAGAGCCCTTCACCAGCCCTTCGCGGCTGTCCACCGCCTCTGCGAGCAACACCATCAGCACATCATGGGCGGCGGCCTGGACCCCGGCAGCCGAAAGGGAAGTAAGGGTCAACGGTGCGAGCAGGGCACCCGAGCCGGGGGGAATGGGGGCGTCCGCCGTCATCGGCTTCATCTGAATTCCCGCCTTCGCGGCGGCCTTGGACAGTTTCGGATCGAGATCCCCGTCGGCGACGACGGCAATGCGCTTGAGCATCCCATTCTCCCTGTGGCGTGTTGCATGGTCTGATTCGCGCCATAGTACCAAGCCCGTCCATAAACAGCAACTTGAATTGAGCCCCATTCCCGCGTAGGATCAGGGCTACCCGAAGCCGCAAATTTCCCCCCTCATCCAGGTAGTACCGCCCATGATCTCGCTCAATAAAGAACAGAATGCCGCCGTCATGGCGGCGGATGGCGCCACGCTGGTGCTGGCGGGCGCGGGAAGCGGAAAAACCCGGGTCATCATTGAGCGCATGGCCTGGCTCGTGGAGGAAAAGGGCATCGACCCGCGCTTCCTCCTTGCGCTGACCTTCACCAACAAGGCGGCGAAGGAGATGCAGGCCCGCTTTGCCCAACGGCTCGACACCGACCGCGTGGCGGCGTGGATGGGCACCTTCCACAGCTTCGCCCTCTATGTCCTGCGCCGGGAAATGCAGCACCTGGGCCGGAACAAGAATTTCACCGTTTTCGATTCCGCCGACCAGTTGAGCGTCATGAAGCGCATGGTCAACGACTTGCCGGACGCCCTGGCCAAGGTCTCGCCCCGGGACGCCCTCCAGTGGGTGAGTAACCTCAAGCAGGAGGTGGAGTCTCCCGACACGACGACGGAGCCGAAAGACGCCACCGAGGCGGCGCTGCGCGTCCTCTGGGTGCGCTACCACGACGCCTTGAAGTCGGCGTCCGCCGTGGACTTCGACGATCTCCTGGTGCTGCTGGTGGAACTGCTGCGAGATCACCCCGAAGTCCGGGAACGCTATCAGCAACGCTACCGCCACATACTGGTGGACGAATACCAGGACACCAATCGCGCCCAGTACCTCATCGCGCGCAACCTCAGCGGAGGCCATGGCAATATTTTCGCCGTGGGCGACGAAGACCAGAGCATTTACTCCTGGCGCGGCGCGGACATCAACAACATCCTCGATTTCGCCCAGGACTTTCCCGACGCGTCGGTGGTGCGGCTGGAGCAGAACTACCGCAGCACCCAGTCCATCCTCGACGTTGCCAACAATGTGGTGAAAAACAATATCAACCGCCTCGGCAAGACCCTCCGCACGGACAATGGCAAGGGGGATCGAGTCGGCTTCTATTTGGCGGAATCCGGCGAGGAAGAGGCCCGCTTTGTGATGCGGGACATGCTCGAAAAGGGCCATGCCCCCGCCCAGGTGGCCGTGCTCTATCGCACGAACAACCAGGCGCGCCTGGTGGAAGAGGCCCTGCGCAACAAGGGCGTGAACTACACGGTCGTGGGCGGCATCAAGTTCTACAGCCGACGCGAGATCAAGGACATTCTGGCCTACTTGCGCGTGCTGGCCAATCCAAATGACGACGAAGCCCTCCGGCGCATCATCAACGTGCCAGCGCGCGGCATCGGCGCGACGACGCAGGAGCGCCTGGACGAATACGCGGCGCAGCGGAAGTGCCCCCTGCTCGAGGTCCTGCGCGAGATTGAACTCGACGAAACCCTCCCCGGTCGTGCGCGAAAATCGGCGGCGGATCTGGTGCAGCTCATTGACGATCTGGCCATCGACGCCAAGGAAATGGACCTCGCCGATCTCGTGGAAAAGCTGCTGGAGGCCACGGGCTACCGCACCTTCATCCAGCAGAGCGACGAGAAGGATTTTCGCACGCGCTTGGAATCGCTGGACGAGTTCGTGGTGTCCTGCAAGGCCCGGGACAGCAAGGGCGAAAAGGGCCTCCTGCCCTTCCTGCAGGATCTCTCCCTGCTGGCCGATGTGGATGGCTGGGACGAGACGACGCCGGCGGTGACGCTCATGTCGATCCACGCCTCCAAGGGGCTGGAGTTCGATTATATTTATCTGATTGGCCTGGAGGAGGGCCTTCTGCCTTTCGGCGTCGATTTTGACAGCGGCGCGGACCTGGAAGAAGAGCGGCGCCTCTGCTATGTGGCCATGACCCGAGCGCGTAAAGGCCTCGTGCTGACGGCCGCCGCCTCGCGCATGCTTTATGGCCAGACCCACAACAACCGCAAACTCTCCCGCTTTCTCGAAGAGGCGGGCTCGGATCGCCTGGAACGGCTCAATGAGGACCTGCCCACGCCCCGGCAGCGCATGTCCTCCTTTAATCCGCCCTCACGACCAACCCGGCCCGCGGCAGCGTCCCCAGCCGCCTCCCCTTTCGCGCAGGAAGCCCCGCGCGGTGGCGCCTCGGAATCCGGCGGCATGCGTATCGGAACGCGGGTGCGTCACGCCAAATTCGGCCCGGGTATTGTCATGTTTACCTCGGGCGTGGGCGATAAGTTGAAAGTGCGAATTCGCTTTAACACGGGCCGGACCGCCATGCTAATGGTGAGCCAGGCCCCGCTGGAAATTCTGGAAGGAAAAGACCGCTGATGCTGGAAGAGTGCCGCAATGAGATTGACCGCCTGGATGGGGAAATCGTCCGACTGTTGAATGAGCGGGCCGGCTTTGCCCAGAAGATTGGCGAGATTAAGAAAGAGGCCAACGCGCCCATTTACGTGCCGGAGCGGGAGAAGGCGGTGCTGGATAAGCTGGCCCGGCTCAACGATGGCCCCCTCCCAAACGGCGCGGTGCTCGCGATCTACCGCGAGGTCATCAGCGCCATGATCGCGTTGGAGCGCCCCATCAGCGTGGCCTTCCTCGGCCCTCGGGACACCTTCAGCCACATGGCGGCCATGCAGGTCTTCGGCGGCTCGGCGGAGTATCACCCCCTCCCCTCCTTCACCGATATCTTCACGGAAGTGGAGCGCGGTCGGATCGACTACGGCATTGTGCCGGTGGAAAGCTCCATGGGCGGCTCGGTGAGCGACACCCAGGACCGTTTCATTTCTTCCGATCTCAAAATTATCAACGAGATGCTCCTCCACATCACCCAGAACCTCCTGGCGGCCTGCCCCCTCGATGAGATTAAGCGCGTTTGCTCCAAGGATAACGCCCTGCTCCAGTGCCGCAACTGGCTTCGGGCCAACCTGCCCGGTGTGGAGCTGATTGAGACCTCCAGCACGGCCGAAGCCGCGCGACGGGCCTCCAAGGAAGAGGGAACGGCCGCCATTGCGAGTAAAATGGCCGCCACAACCTACAACTTGAACCTGCTTGCCGAGCAGATTGAGGATGCGCCTCACAATTACACCCGCTTTCTGGTGCTGGGCCGCCAGCTTGTGAAGCCTACGGGGGACGACAAGACGTCGCTGCTGGTTTCGATCAAGGACAAGCCGGGAGCGCTATTCAACCTGCTGGTTCCCTTTTCGGAGGCCAACATCTCCCTGACCCGGATCGAGTCGCGTCCGAGCCAGAAGAAGGCCTGGGAATATGTCTTCTTCATCGACCTGCTGGGCCATGTGGAAGATGAACCGGTTCGGCAGGTGCTGGCGCGTCTCGAAGATCAGGTCCACACCCTTAAAGTGCTGGGCTCCTTCCCCCGCGCCCCGCAGCCCCTCTAAGCCCCTACTGAGACAGCAGTTAGCGCATAGTCTTCAGTGCGCTGCTGTGTTGTGTCCGGACAAAAAAACTACCGCCTGCCCGCGTTCGTGCGGAGCAGGCGGTAAAATTTTTGTGCGAATTAAAGCGCAACCGGGTCAAGGCCGATACCCACAAGGATGGGGTTCAGCAGGCCGAGGATGAGGTTGGTGATGAAGGAAGCAATGCTGTTGGTGATGCCTTCAGCGATACCATTGAAGATGTCTTCGAATAACATGACGCGTTTCTCCTTGAATTACACTTTAGTTTGTTCCGTACCTGGGTGTTCGCGCCTCCAGAGCGCGTTCACCTGACCTTACAAGCACAGTTTGAAAACGTTACACACAGATATAGGATGACTTCCTGACAGGATTCATTTGCCCTGAACGCGGGCTCCAAGTCTCGGGGAAGAGACATTGAATAGCGTTGGCGGTTCATCGTCTTATATGTAAAAATGCCGCCTGCTTCTGCAAAGCTGAAGCAGGCGACAATCACCGTACGTAAATACAGTTCAACGACCTCTCGGCACCGTATCAGGCAGCGGGAGGAAGGATGGGGTCGATGATGCCGTAGATCAGACCGGAGATCAGGGAAGCGATCCGGTGGATGATCTCGAGGATCACGTCGTTGAAGAGGATTTCAAAAAAGCCGTCGTTTCCGTGGGGGTTTTCCATGACGCGTTTCTCCTTAACTGAATGCTTGTTGTTCCGTAGTCAATGGTGTCCGCGCCTCCAGAGCGCGGCCACCTTACCGACCCACTGTGCAACCACTGCACGGGTTGGGTTGATACTGAAGCCTACACCACAGGTTAGGGTTTACACCGGATGTTTTGGCATAACACCACTAAACCTAGGGTGCAGCATACACGATCTGATGTTTAAATGTCAACCGTTTGGCAATTTTTACATTCAAGCGCAATTCGCGGGATGTTATACGCTGTAAGATGCTAATATAAAATAACTTAAGAGCATTCGAACACATCACTTACGCGTGAACACGCTGGGCTTGGCCCTCTTTCCTTAAGCAGATTACGAACTTTTCGGCAACAATTCTCCCGGTTTCGATATACTATGGAGTAACCGCAACGCCGTGTTCAACGACCCAGGAAGTTTACCTTGACTATGCCCCCCATTCTATCCACTCGCCAGTACGCTCTCCCCCTACTCGCCCTCGTGGTCTGCCTGCTTTCCCCCCTTTCTACCCCGGCCGAATCGTTTCGCGGCATTATCCGGGCCGAGGGCACCCAGGGCGACCTCGTCACCGTGTCGCGCGAAGGCAAGCTCATGACCATCCGGCTCTACGGCGTGGCCTGTCCCGTTGCGGGGCAACCGATGGCCGAGGCGGCAACGTCCCGCGTGCTGGAGGCGGCCATGGAGTCGACGGTTATGGTAGAGCTCGTGGGGCAGGATAAGGCGGGCACACCAGTGGCCCGAGTGACGCTACCCGATGGCAGGAGCCTGAATGAAGATCTGGTGCGCCAGGGCCTCGCCTGGTGGGACGCGCCGAACACGCCGGAAGCGCGCGGACTCCAGCGAGCCGCCACCGAGGCGATCAGCGCGGGACGCGGACTGTGGAGCACCCCGGCGCCGTTGGCCCCCTGGGACTACCGTGCCAGCAATGGCCTGGAGCCTGTGGCATATCAGAAGGCCGACCCGGCGCCTGCGAAGCCGACAACACCCGCGACCCCGCAGCAAACGCCCACGATCCAGGCCAAAGGCGATGGACAAGCGGAAGATTACTTCCCCGAAGATCCGGCGGAGCACATGGCCCTCATGCTCAAGCACCAGCCACGCATCATTTACGACAAGGCGGGCAAGCCGGTGGGGCTGACGGCGGATGACATTGCCTCGGTACCCGGTGCGGGCCGCGTGGGCCTGCAGAATGGCGACATCATCCGCTCGGTAAATGGCATTGCCCTGACGGACGAGGCGCAGGTGCTTGGCCTGGTAACGCAGTTGCAGGGAGTGAAGCAACTGGACCTGGCGGTCCAGCGCAACGGCGCCATCACGAAGATCAGCATCCCGCTGGAATAGGCTGCTATCGCGTAAGCCTGGGGTCGGGCTCGAATCGGGTAGCAGCCCCAATCTCAATCCGGCTGAAGTCCGGGTGCAGCGGATTGATGAGGTAGTTGTACTCACCGGGCGTCACCACGCTGGGGACCTTCAGCACCGCCGACGCGCGTGAACTCACCCACTGATCCCCGAGAAGTTGCGTGGACGGCGCGATCTGGGGGCCATCCCAGCCGGCCTGCAGTGCGCTCGTGTTCGCCTCCTCCATGACGGATTCGTCGAAGGTCAGCGGTATCAGGACATAAGAGCCGCGGACCGTCTCGATATCTTCCAGATGGACGAGCAACTCCAGCGTCGCGAGGGAACGGGAACTGGAGACGTAGACCATGGGGGTACCGGGCGAATTCCACCGCCCGCCGAATTGTCGCGCGCCTTCGCCGTCAAAGGCGGTTGCGGCATACTTCGCCCGGGTGATGCGAAAGGCCGTGATGGTCAACTGAAGACGCCATGCTCCATCCGGCCCAGCAAATGCTCGACTTCCTCCGCACCGGGGCCCGTGTCGCAGTATTCAAGGGGCGTCTTTCCAACGAGCGCGCGTTTCGGCGTGGAAAACCAGTGGCGGGCCTTTTCCAAATCTTCGAAGACATCGAGACTGCGCTGGAAGGCCGAGGCAACTCGCAGGAGCCCCTCGGACTCGTCGGGCTTGAAGCGACGTCGCCGCGCCAGGGTGCGCAGGGGCACGCCGACCGCCCGGGCCAAGGCGTCATTGGAGACCGAGAGCGCCTGACGCAAGCGGTCGAACGCCTCGCGACTCAGGCCGGCACGCATGACGTCGCGAATGCCGTCGAGCGTGGCTTCGGCCCCCTCCATCGGGCGGCCCTCCAGATTTCCAAGAACGCCCCCATACCAGAGGGCGGCCCCCTGCGGAACATGAAACACCCACGCGCCGCGCCGGCGGAACGCTGCACTCCGGGCGCGGGCGCTCTTCGCGCCTTCCCAGGGGATCAGGATGAGCCCCATGGACTCTTTCAGTTCTTCTGCCATATGACATAGTATAGCGCGCCATTTGGCTGCGGTCAACAGACTGAAGGATGAATGATGAAGGGTGAAGGATGTGTCTCGTCCTGCTGTATATTGTCACTTGGCATAGAGGAGAGACAAGGTTATGGCAGGAGTAAGCGTTCTTAGATACAGTGAAGGGTTTAAAATTCAGGTAGTTCGAGAGCTTGAGTCTGGGAAGCTTTCAAGCATAGGTGAAGCGAACCGTCGCTACGGTATTACTGGCGCCACTACGGTGAATAGTTGGCTTAAGAAGTATGGTCGAGAATGTGACCTACCAAGGGTGATTCGTGTGGAAAAGCCGGACGAGCGTGACCAACTCAAGGAACTGCGGGCAGAGAACGACCGGTTGAAGCGTGCGTTGGCGGATGAGCATCTTCGCGCGTCGTTAAACGCTTCCTGGTTGGAGGAGGCCTGTGCTGAATTTGGGGTGAGCGATGTGGAGGCATTCAAAAAAAACTCGACGGCAAGCGATAGGTCGGAGTATGGCGCGACCGGGTGATAAGGTTTCGTTGAGCGGCCTTTGCGACCTGGCAGGTTATAGTAGGCAGGCTTATTACCAGGAATGCCGTGCGCGCCAGAAGCGGTCTGTTGATGAGGATGCTATTGTATCCCTGGTGAAGGAGCTTCGGAAGCTCCATCGGCGTATGGGCACACGTAAGTTGCTCTTTTTACTTGAACCGACGCTGAAAGAGTTTGGGATATCGATAGGCCGGGATCGCCTTTTCACGGTGCTGCGAAGGCGCGGATTGCTGGTAAAACGTCGCAGGCGCGGCACCCGGACCACGGATAGTCGGCACGATTGGTACACCTGGCCCAATCTTGTGCGCAACGTGGAGCCAACGATGATTAATCAGGTGTGGTTGAGCGATATCACCTACCTGCGTACGGATGCGGGATTTTTGTACTTGTCGCTCATAATGGATGCTTATTCTCGGAAAATAGTTGGACACCATCTCAATGCGGGCCTTGAGGCCACCGGCTGCATTAAGGCGCTCCAGGTTGCACTGAAGGGGCTGGCCTCAGGTGCCCGCCCTATCCATCACTCTGACCGAGGCCTCCAATACAGCTGCAAGGAGTACGTCGGAATACTGCAGGAGAGAGGGTGTCTTATCAGTATGACGGAGCTAAACCATTGTTACGAAAATGCGACCGCCGAGCGGCTCAACGGGATTCTGAAGCAAGAGTATGGTCTTGACGAGACGTTTCGTAATAAGGTGCAGGCGGAACAGGCTGTAGTCCAAGCGGTACTCTTGTACAACGGCAATCGGCCTCATCTATCACTCGGGTACCGGACTCCAAATGCTGTTCATTTGGCGGCATGAAATTATCCGTACTCGCTCAGCTCTCCCTCCCCTAGGGGAGGGAGAGCTGAGCGAGAGAAACAACCGAAACAAGAAACAGAAGTCGGAACAGCCAATTGACAACTTATGGCCAGGACTTGACATGAAAAATGGGTCTTGTGGGTCCGTATGACCTCCCAGCCATAAGACCCACAAAACTCCCAGCCTCCAGACCTCATCCTTCATCCTTCATCCTTAATCGCCGTGGATCCCGCGTCCCCATTGCTGCTACCCTTCCGGGGTGCGATGGTACCAACCTGTGGGGCAGGAGCCAGTCCATGACCGAAGAAGTCCGAGAGTTGCTGCTTGAAGCGGGGAGCCTGTTGAAGGCCCGCTACTTCGACCCGCCGCTGTGCGACGTCAAGGCCCGCCGCGAACTGGTCACGGAAACGGATCGGGAGATCGGGCGAATGATCGTGGATCGCCTGCGCAAGCTCTTTCCGGGGGACGGCATTCGGGGCGAGGACCTCGGCCGAGCCCAGGGGCATTCGGGCGGGAACTGGATCATCGATCCCATCGACGGCACCTCCAACTACCTCATGGGCAAGCCCTACTTCGCCATTTCCCTGGCCCGGGAGCAGGGCGACAAGATCACCGAGGCCTATGTCTATAATCCCGTGAGCGGCGAACTCTACCACGCGGACAAGGGCAAGAAGGGCGCCTTCCTCAACGGCCAGCGCATCACCCCCTCCCCCACCACCGAGATCCGCGACTCCCTCGTGGCCTTCGGCTTCAGCGCCAACATGATGGCCATCCAGCGTTACTACGACGAGTGGAAACCGGTCTTCGATCAATGCGCCAAGGGCGTGGGCTGGATCACGCCCGCCGTCACCCTGTGCAACGTGGCCCGGGGCCGCCTCGACGCCTACTTCGACTTCGGCGCCAGCCCGGCGGGCCAATCCTCGGGCGGCTACATCCTCCAGAAGGCTGGCGGCATCGCCATGGACTACGACAGCTTCGACCACTACGACTACCGCACGAAGGGGATCGTGGCGTGCGGGCCGGGTCTGGTCGAGGCGCTGAAGAAGGCGCGGAAATAGAGAATAAGGCTGCAGGCTATTGGCCGTAGAAGTTCATGTTGGGGATCGCCAACATGAATGCACCGAGTTCTGAGTTGGCAGATTAAATCCAGAGGGAGACTTAAAGCATGCGTGAACGGCCGTTGTCGATGACGATCCTGGGGTGGTCCTGGTTAATCCTCGCACTCCTGAACCTTACAACGGCAATTATTCCAGACAAGGGGCAGGCCACGGAATATTTGGGTTGGTCTAACGGCATAGTCCAAGGGTATGAAGTACTCATCTATGGCTTCACGGCGCTTTGCTGCTTGCCTATACTGCGGGGGAAAATCTGGGCTCGCAACTGTTTCAGCGCCGTATTGGTGCTGGAACTCTTGAGGATGGTACTCCTGGAGTGGCAAGAGTCGAAAAACACTTTCCCCATGGAGGTTTGTCTGACGCTTGTTACATTATGGCTGCTCTTCCGGAAACAGGGCCGTGACTATTTCAATTCTGGAGAACCCACACCGTTGACCTATCAATTGAGCACTGCTATTTGCTACGTCGTGATGACCCTGAGTCTCATGCTTGCGCTGGGAATGCCTGCTGGCTGGACCGTTGCAGGGGACAAGGCGCTTTACTTGTGCTTGATGTTTTCCGTGCTTGCGACTGTAACTTATGGCATCGGCAGGACACTCGGTTTAGTCTTAGAGCCTCGCGCGGACCTTGGAAAGATGCTTACCGTCGCAGCCGTCGTCTGCGTCATGTTCGTGACGACAGGATTTCTTAGCCATGCGGGGAGCATGAAGGAGCCCGCTTCCAGACTGTACGTTATTTTGACGGTGGCAATCTGTTCAGTATCTTTACTTGTGGGCCTGTTTCTAATTCGCTCATCACGGATACCGATTGACAATGCGCGCCGTGCGCTGGCGGAAAGCGCGGCGAAAGACGATTGATACAAATCCGACCTCGCGTTCTCTCGTTCCCAAGCTCTGCTCTTGTCATTACCCATAAGTTACGACGGCTAGAATGCTGAAACAGTTCACAAGAGGTCCCCAATTAGCCACGTAGTGGCGGCATATCGTAGCCCAGGGTGGGGCGAGGTACGAGCGGAACCCTGGGTCAGCGGTTTAAAAACGTTTGAATCCCGAAGGGATGGCATAGAAGACCGGGGATAGATTCACGCGTTCTTCTATGCCGCCCCGCTGGGGCTATTGAATTTTTTCCATCATACCCAGGGTTTCGCTCGTGCCTCGCTTCACCCTGGGCTACGATATGACATCCCTTCGGGACTAAAACAATAGGCTCCCATCTCGCGAAACTTATGGGTACTGACAAGAGCTCCGCTTGGAAATGTAGTCCCCGAAGCTCCGCTTCGAACGAGCTGGCGCAACCAACCCGATACCCACAGAGTTCTCAATCTGGATAAACGCCACGCCACTTGATGCAGACGCACGTGTGTGCTAGCGTTCCACCACATTCTGATTCATTACGTTAAAACCAGCCGTGGAAAGGATGGGGAACCGTGGAATCAATCCTCGACCGTAATATCTTCTTTGTGCGCGAGCATGTGGGCATGTTCAAGTCCGCAAACAATTTTGACATCCTGGACCCGGAGACCGGAGAGGTCATCATCCATTGTCGGGAGGACAACCTGGGGATCATTGCCCGGGTGCTCCGCTTCACGGACTACAAACGCATGACGCCCTTCGCTGTGGAATTGCGCACGCCCTCGGGCGAGCGGATTCTGACGGTGCGTCGCGGGATCGGCATTTTCCTTTCCAAGGTGGAGGTCCTCGACCACTCGGGCCAAGTACTCGGCGCGTTCAAGCAGAAGTTCTTCAGCATCGGCGGCGCCTTCCGCGTGCTGGATCCGCAGGACAACGAGGTGTGCTATCTTAAGGGGAAGTGGACGGGCTGGGACTTCAGATTTCTGGTGGGAGAAACGGAACTGGCCCACGTGACCAAGAAGTGGAGCGGACTGGGCAAGGAACTGTTCACCAGCGCGGACAACTACGTGCTCACCATCAGCGATTCGGTGCCCGCGGGCAGTCCGATTCGGAAGCTGATCCTCGCCGCCGTGATGTGCATTGACATGGTGTTGAAGGAATAGTCCCCAACTCTCGCTTCGGCGCAGCGCTCCGGGGACGCGCGCAAAATGCGCATGTCGATGGACTTAATAGCGCGAATATTGCTATTCTAAGGCCTTTCCATACCGCCTTTCAGCGCCCTGCCATGCCCGTGTGGGCCGGGGCGCGTTATCGACTTTTACAGGACCCAGAGCCATGTGCAGCCAAGCCCACGACGACCCGAAGCAGACTTTCATCTATAAATTGCGCCATTCCCTGGCCCATATCATGGCGCAGGCCGTGCTGCAGATCCGTCCGACGGCGAAGATGGCCTTTGGTCCGCCGGTGGAGTTTGGCTTTTACTATGACTTCGACTTCGGCGCGGAGCCCATCGGCGAGCGGGATCTGGAACAGATCGAAAACGCCATGCGCCGCATCATCAAGGATAAGCAGGCCTTCGAGCAGTCCTACAAGACCCTGGACGAGGCGAAAGCGGTCCTGAGCCCAACCGACCAGACCTACAAGATCGAGTATGCCCAGGAGCTGGTGGAGCGTGGGCGCGCGGGCGATGAGGGCCTCGGCTTTTACGTGAACGGGCCCTTCACCGACCTTTGCGAAGGCCCCCACCTGGCCCACACCGGCGAGGTGCCGAAGGCCTGCTTCAAGCTGGACCGCATCTCGGGCAGCTACTGGCGCGGCAGCGAGAAAAACCCCATGCTCACCCGCATCTACGGTCTGGCCTTTGAGTCCAAGCCGGAGCTGGACGACTACATCGCGCGGCGCAAGCTGGCCATGGAGCGGGACCACCGCAAGCTGGGCCAGGAGCTGGACCTCTTCTTCATGGATGAGGAAGTGGGCGTCGGCCTGCCGATGTGGATGCCGAACGGCGCCGTGGTTCGGGACGAACTGGAGACCTGGGCGCGGGAAGTGGAATTCCGCGCGGGTTACCAGCGCGTGAGCACCCCCGCCATCACACGCGGCCAGCTTTACGAGCGCTCGGGCCACCTCCCCTACTACGCCGACTCCATGTATCCCCCCATGGTGGTGGACGAGCACGACGAGTATTACCTCCGCCCCATGAACTGCCCGCACCACCACAAGATCTACGGCGCGCGGCCCCACTCTTACCGCGACCTGCCCCTGCGCCTCGCGGAATATGGCAACACCTACCGCTATGAAAAGCACGGCTCCCTCGCGGGCCTGCTGCGCGTCCGCGCCATGTGCATGAACGACGCCCACATCTACTGCACCCCGGAGCAGGTGGAGCAGGAATTCCGCTCGGTCATGGACATGTACACTTATTACTACGGCCACCTGCGCATGGGCAACTTCCGCGTGCGGCTCAGCCTCCACGATCCCGCCTCCGACAAGTTCGCCGGCAAGACCGAAGAGTGGCTTAAGAGCGAGGCGGTGGTCCGCGATGTGCTCAACAAGCTCGGCGTGGAGTATGAAGAGGAAAAGGGCGAAGCCGCCTTCTACGGCCCCAAGATCGACATCCAGGTGAAGAACCTCCTCGGCCGCGAAGAGACCGTGTCCACCTGCCAGCTCGACTTCGTGGTGGCCGACCGCTTCGACCTGAAATACGTGGACGCCAACGGCGAACAGCAGACCCCCTTCATCATCCACCGCGCGCCCCTGAGCACCCACGAGCGCATGATCAGCTTCCTCATCGAGCTCTACGGCGGGGCATTCCCCACCTGGATGGCTCCCCTCCAGGTCAAGCTCATCCCCGTCAACGACGACGTCGCCGACTACGCCCAGGAAATTGCCGCGGAACTCCGCGACAACCTCTTCCGCGCCGAGATCGACGACAGCAACGAGAGCTTCAACAAGAAGATCCGGAACGCCATCACCCACAAGGTGCCGAATATCTGGATCATCGGCAACAAGGAAAAAGAGAACCGCACCATCACCTGGCGTCGGTATAGCTCGAAGGACCAGCTCAGCGTGGACATCGGCGATGCGCAGATGGCTCTGGAGCGGTTGAGGGGCGAGCGGATGATGGATAATTTCGAGGATGTGGCGCTGCCCTTGGGGTGACGGGCGAGTGGCCGCGAGAGCATGTTGAGGGCGCAAAGAGGCGATGGTCTCTTTGCGCTTTTTCACTTTCGGGTCGAGGACTGAATCCGCTCGAGGTGGCCGATCAGAATCGGAATCTCGCGCGATGCGACGTTCCAGATGCGCTCTTGCTTGACTTCGCCGTACTCGTGGGCCAGCACGTTGCGCTGTCCGATGATGCCCCGCCAGGGGATGTCGGGTTCTCCGGCACGTAGTTCCTCTGAGAGCCCCCGTGCGGCTTCTCCTATTATCTCGATGAGCCGTTCGATCGCAAGCTGGAGCATTCTGTCCGACAAATATTGATCGGCAGAGACCCCTTGCAGAAATGCGCTGGCCAATTGGGCGTGGTCCAGCATGTCCTGGAGCAGGCCCGCATCTCGTTCATCAAGCGGCATAAAGCACCTGATGCTCGGCGAGTATTGCCTTGCGTCGGAATGGATTCTCAATGCCCTCTTTTTCCACCAGATCCACCTCCCTGCCGAAAATAGCCTTCAACTCATCCACCATGTAGGGCCAGTCCCACAGGCTCCAAGGGGCGGCCTCGTCGAAAACCACCAGCACGTCCACGTCGCTGTCGGGGCGGAAATCATCGCGGAGGACGGAGCCGAATAGAGAGAACTCACGCACGCGCCATTTCTTGCAGAAGGCTTCGATCTGCTCCTGCGGTATGGCAATTCTGGGCTGGCTCATTTTCGTATCTCCTGCAACCGGACAAGGGGTACTATCTCGCGCCCCTATTGTATCGCGCTGCCGCAACCATTGGAAATGCGCACGTTGGGAATCACCACGGGCGCCAGATAACTTCTCGGAGCGCTCCGCAATCACAACACAACCGAGACAACTGAAAAAATCGGGGGACAGTCCCGCACGTTGGGTGGGGCTCGCTCGGGCGAAGTCTCTCTGCTTGGAGAAAGCGTTTCGCTCGGCTGAGGGCCCTTACGTGCAGGACGGTCCCCCTGATATTCAGTTCGCGACCGGCGGTGCGGGCGCAGTGATCTCGTAAGTGCCGGAGCCGAGGGTGCAGGCGACGCGCCCCCCCACTCTGCCCACTGCGAAAGCGTCCCCTGACGAGACGCACTCCATGCGTCCACCTTCCATATGCACGTCGCTGGCGAGTGCGTTTTGAGTCAGGGGTTTGCCATCGAGGGTCACGGTTTCGGGGTCGTCTGCGGTGAGCATGACGGTAGCGGTGGTGTTGGGCGGGATGGTGATGGTGTAGGTGGCCTGGTCGCCTTTGCGTTTCCAGTTGGATTCGATGCGGCCGTAGAGGGTTTCGCGGGCACCGTTCACGTGGGTGAGATCGCCGACGAGGGCGGGACGGATGAGGAAGTGCTGGAAGCCTGGGTGGGCCGGGTCGAGCTGGATGCCGGCGAGGCCCTGAACGAACCACATGCCGACGGAGATTAAGGTGTCGTGGATGTGGGAGTTGTCGCCGTTCCACTCTTCCCAGATGGTGGTGGCGCCGTTTGCACGCATGTGGCCCCAGCCGGGATATTCGGGCTGGGAGGCGACGCTGTAGAGGAGGTCGCTGTTGTCGGTGTCGGTGAGGTAGCGGAACATGAAGTAGGTGCCGTGCATGCCGGTGTTGAGGTGGCCCTTCTGCTTGACGAGGATGGATTCGCGCAGGGCGTTCATGACGGCGTCGCGTTTGTCTTCGGGTGTGATGTTGAAGAGCAGGGGCATGGCGAGGTAGGGCTGCTCGCCGTTTACGTAGGTGGCGCCGTCGGGATTGAGGAAGCGCTCGTGGAGGCGCGCGGCGAGGGCTTGGGCTTGGGCCGTGTAGTTGGCGGCGTCTTCCGGCTTGCCCAGTATGGTTGCGGTCTGGGCGGTGAGCTGGAGGTTGTGG
Organism: Candidatus Hydrogenedentales bacterium; assembly: GCA_942492815.1. GTDB lineage: Bacteria > Hydrogenedentota > Hydrogenedentia > Hydrogenedentales > JAEUWI01 > JAEUWI01. Next base: position 4,738,823 of record OW818658.1, read on the forward strand.
ACGTAGAAGGCGTTGTTGAAGAAGAGGGTGGAGTTTTCGTCCACGCGGCTATCCGCGCCCTGGCCACGGTTGGGGGATACCCAGTCGCCGAGGAAGGACCACTCCTGGCTGGTGTAGCCCACGCCGAAGTAGGGCGCGAGGATGCCGTCTTTCTGCTTGGTTTCGAGGAAGGCGAGCCAGCGTTGCATGGTGGGGTAGGACTCTTCGAGCACGCGGGTGTCGCCGTATTGCTGGTAGACCATCCAGGGCATGGTGACGCAGATGCCGCTCCAGGCGGGTCCGCCGCCGGCGATCTGGGCATTGGGCGCGGTGTGGGGCAGGTCGCCGTCGGGGGCCTGGGTGTCGCGCCAGTCGCGGAGCCACTTGCTGTAGAGGGGGGCGGTCATGAAATTGGTCATGCCCATTTCCATGGAGGTGCCGGAGTCGCCGCCGTAGCCCAGGCGTTCGCGGTGGGGGCAGTCGACCACATAGCTGCCGAGGGTGAGGCAACGGTAGGTCCAGTTGGAGGTGTCGTAGATCCAGTTCAGCAGATCGTTGGAGCTGGAGAACTCCGAGGTGGCCGCGTAGTCGGTGGAGATCCAGTGGCCGGTGATGTCTTCGATGCGGGGCGCGGCTTCCAGGCCTTTGACGATGACATAGCGGAAGGCGTGGTAGTTGAAGCGGGTCTTAAAGGCCTGTGCCTTGGGGCCGCTGAAGACGAATTCGTCGTACTGGTTGTAGCTCTGGAGCTTGCCGTTGTCAAGGAATTTGTCGCCATAGTCGAGGCGGATTTCCGCGCCTTCGGGGCCGCCCTGGGGGAAGCGGTATTCGAGCCAGCCGCTGAAGTTCTTGCCCATGTCGACGAGCCAGGTGCCGTCTTCCTGCTGCTTGACGGATTGGGCGGGGATATCGCCCAGCACGCGGTTCGGCTCGGAGATCTGGGCGGCGATGATGGGCGTGGGCGGGTTGTATTGCACGGCGTTGCCCCATGCGCTGTCATCGAATTTCACGGCGGCCCAGTCCGGGTTTTCCAGGCGGCTGTCGTAGCGTTCGCCGCCGTATTGACCACTCTCCAGCTTGCCCAGGGGCGTGATGGGGCTCGGGTGGGCTTTCCACGTGGTGTCCGTGGCGATGGTCAGCGGCGCGTCGTCACCGATCTCGAACTGGGCGCGGACCAGGGGGCCTTTGGTGGAGGCGGCGGCCAGCAGTCGGCCTGACCAGCCCCGGCCGAGCCAGAGGGCGATGGTGTTGTCGCCTTTTTTCAGATAGTCGCTGATGTCGTGGGTAATGTAGAGGCCGCGCATGCCGTAGTCACTCACGGCGGGCGTCAGCACGTAGTCATCGACTTTCTTGCCGTTGATGTAAAGCTCGTAGTAGCCCAGGGCGCAGACGTAGGCGAGGGCCTGATTGGGTGCGGCGTCGAGGGTGACATTCTTGCGCAGCCAGGGCAGGGACCCGGCGTTGTCTTCGATCCAATCCACGCCGATCCACTGGCCGGTCCAGTCCTCGGGGGCGAGGAGGCCCATGGACCAGTGGGCGGGTTCGCTCCAGTCGCTGGGCTTGTCGTCCTGATCCCAGGTGCGGACTTTCCAATAGCAGAACTGGCGCGAGGTGAGGGGCGCACCGGCAAAGACCACGTGGGCCGAATCATCGCTAACGATCTTGCCGCTGTCCCAGCGATCGGCCTTGCCTTCTTTCAGCAGCTTGAGCGAGGAGGCGACGATGACCTGGTAGGCCGACTGGCGCACGCCGCGTTCTTTGCTTTCGAGCTTCCAGCCGAGGCGCGGGACGGCGGTATCGATGCCGAGGGGATTGGTGCGGTATTCACAGCGGAGGTCAGCGATCTTCAGAGGCGCGGCGTCTGCGGACGTAACAAGCCCCGTGATCAAGCAGAGTGCGAAGAGGGTGGAGAGGATTTTCCTGGAAGACATGCTATTTTCCCTTCTGGCAATCGGTGGGAAATCCTGGCGCGCAACAACCGGCCGGATTCGCCTCCGATCATAGGCTGCGACTCCGTGCGTTGTCCAGCGCCAATCGAATGATAGGGGTCGGCTCAGGAAGACGATGGACGAGCCTGATCGACTGAATTGCCGCAAGAGAACGCAAAGAGCGCAAAGGTGTATCATTCCCTTTGCGTTCCTTGCGATCTTTCGCGGCAAACTTCATCGCGCCATTCTTTAGAGGACAAACATGCGATATCCCCTGCTTGCCCCAGTGCTGTTGGCGATACTTACGGCGTTCGCTTCTTTCCATGCGTACTCGGATGATTCCGATATCGTCGCCCCCCTCCCCACGTACACCATCTGGGATGAATCCGTGCCCTTTCCCGCTCGGGAAGCGCTCACCACGCCGGAGGGGATGACACGGCAAGTGATTCATCGCGCGGGGAGCGACGAATTCAATTTTCTTCATGACGTGGCCATTACGGAATATCAAGGCACGCTCTTTGCCGCGTGGTACAACTGTCCCAATGGCGAGATGGAAGGGGCGTCGGTGATTCGTGGTCGCCGCTCGATGGATCAGGGCAAGACGTGGTCCGAGGTGGAGGTGATCGCGGCGGACCGGGCGAACCAGGGCGTGATGTACGTTCCCATTGCCTTCGGCCAGAGCGGCGGGCAACTTTACGGCTTTATCTCCAACATGATCGGTCCGGATTTGGTGACGCGATGCGAGGTCTTTGCCTATCCCGGTGCGGAGGCTCCCGGAGCGCCTTGGATTTCGAAGGGCTTCATTGCGGAGAGCTTCCTGCCCAACAGCGCGGCCCAACGACTGCCGGACGGAAATTATCTGATCGCGGGGCGCGTGGCGGATGCGCCGGGGACAAAGCCGGAAACGCCCGCAGTGGCGCTGAGCCAGGGTGAGGACTTTACCGCCCCGTGGGAAATCGTGCGGCTTCAGGCCGACAAGCAACTGCCGGACGGCCATGAACTGCGCTATCCGGAGACCACGGTCATCGTGGAGGAAGACGGACTCCTGGCGTTTGTCCGGAATGACGGCGGCAATGGCTTGGTCTATACGGGCGACCCGACAGGCCGCACGTGGTCCGCGCCCCACACGGCGAACTTTCGCATTGGCTCGGCGAAACCCTACGCGGGCAAGCTGAGCACGGGCCAGCGCTACCTGCTCTACACCACGCCCACGCCCGGATATCGCGAGCTGTTGACGATGGCCATCAGCAAGCCTGGGGAACGTCACTTTTCAAAGGTCTGGCAGATTCACGATGGACCCGATGGGGTGCTGGGCGTGGGGCCGGAGTGGTCCTATCCCTGCGCGTTTGAAGCCTTTGGAAACTTGTACGTGGTCTACACCTCGGAAAAGCGTCATGCGATGCTGGCGATTGTTCCGGTGTCGAGCCTGGTGGACACCCGTGCAAGGCTCAGAGCGGCACGAGGCGAACGAAGAGTATTGTCTCCTGCGCTGCCAGCTCCAGTGATACAAATCTCTCTTGCCGACCCCATGCCTGCAAACGCAGACGCTCTTCCTCGTCCGAAGGTAGCGGGAGCCATAGGCGCTCAAGGTTCGGGAACGAGGCGAGACGCAACCCGTCGATGCGCATATTTTCCGCATGCCGGAAGTCCAACTCATGGAGCCCGCTAAATTGGGATACGCGCGCGAGCAGCGCTTTGTCCACGGGTGGACATCCCGCGGCCACAGAAATGCGAAAGAGGCTATTGGGATTCAAGCCGGAGAGAAGCGGCGGATTTCTGATACCCGCGTAGCCCAACTCCAGCCAGACCTGATCAAGCAAATTCACCTGGATCTCGCCAAGCGCCGGGCCGAGGGGAGTCCACCCTCTCACACCATGCCCAATGATGCGTATTCGTCGGGCCCCGGGATCCAATCGATCCCTCAGCAGGAGGGTCCCCGCTGCGAAGTGCGAATCAAACTGGAGTAGCTGCCAGTCATCTTCTTCCCACAAATCCGCCACCCGGTATCCTGTTACATGGAGGGAGGACACAATTCCGGGTAGTGCCACCAACACATAGAGCAGGACCATGAATCCGCGGTGGAAAGTCGGGTTCGGTTCGTTACCGGGGCGCTTCAACCACGCGCGTGCCGCATATGCCCACTTGGACATCCGATGATGCCGCGCCGCAACCGCCCTGAAGAATGGGGAAATACCCATAATCATGATTAATGCTCCCTGCTCGTGCCGCATTTTCGCAAGTCGGCGTGGCCCTGAAGCGACCCCGACTACCCACAATTTCAGGCCCGGCCATCGGTGGCGGACAGGTTCCTGCCCGCCCCCCATGACCGCACTTTACCTATATAGACGTTTCTGGAACGCTTTTGGAGACAGATATATCAACTTTTTTTTAGGCCCCGCTTCCAGCGTGCTCCAGGCATCTGATTTTCCGTGATTGGTATGCTCCGGCTCGGGTCTATCCGCCTTCAACTCCCCGCGCCCATCAGCGACTGCTGGTTGTACATCGTCAGATTTGGCAGGGATGCCACCAGCCGCTCTTGCGAGGCGTCGCTCAAGGGCGTGGCGCTCTTGACGGTGAGCCAGTGCAGGCCTTTGAGGGCGTGGAGCTCCTGGAGGCCCGCATCGGTGAAATCGCCAGTCACTCCCAGAGAGTCGAGGGCGTTCATGCCCTTTAGCTGCAACAGGGCCGCGTCGGTGAGGGCCTCGCCTTTTGTGTAGAGCCGTACAAGCTGCGTCAGGCCCGCAATGTGCGCCACGCCTGCATCGCTTATTCCCGAGAGCTCCCCGAGCCATTGCAGCTTCGACATGCCGGAAAAGCACGCCACATCCTCATCCCGCATGCCGCCCTCTACGTTCAGGCTTACCTTTTCCAAGGCCACCATGGGCGAAAGGTCCAATACCGAGTCGTCCTGGTTTATTCCATACACTTTCAGGTCCGTGAGCGCAGTCAGGGAATTCAACCGGGTCAAAGCGGCGAGGGTCACGCCGCTCTTGCGATTCAAGTTGAGGCTCAGGTTTCTCAACTTCTTGAGATGGGCGAGTTCTCCGACGCCGATGTTGGTCACTTCCTTGGAGCCGGTCATTATCGACAGGGACTCCAGATTGCTCAGGCTGCCGATGGCCGTGAGTCCCGTGTCTGTTATTCCGCCGACGACGATACTCAGCGTCTGCAACGATGCGAGCGAGGCGACGGCGAGGAGACCCTTGTCGGTAATGTTCCGATCACCCGAGCCGCCCCAGGTGTTCAGCTCGCGCAGACAGCGCAATTTGGCCAGGTGGACCAGACCGCTGTCGTCGATGCTGCGCGGCGCATCGAGCGCTTCGAGGGAGGTACTTTCCGCGAGGTAGCTCATGCTGTGGCTGTTCACGCGGGTTTCCTCTCCGGCGGGGCAGCTCAGATTGAGTCTGCGCAGCGTTTTCATTTCCGCGAGGTATTTCAGCGCGATCCCGGTGATGTCCTTGACGCCGTAGAGGTCCAAGGTTTCCAACTTCGGCGATTTGGCGATGCTCTGCACGCCGCGGTTGGTCAATTTCAGGTTGGACACATTGAGGTTGGTGAGATTCGGGATACGCGCGATGTGCTCCATGGCCGCGTCGCTAAAATTGTAGCCCCAGAGCATCACGTAGCCGAGTTTGGGCAGGCTTGCGAGGTGCTCCAGCCCCGCGTCGCTGATCGTTCCGCTGCCCAACTCAAGCTCGCGGAGTTCCCGCAGCTTCGCCAGATGCGCCAGGCCGACATCGCTGACCTGGTTCTCCTTGAAATAGAGCCCCTGGAGCGTGGAAACTTGGGAAATATGGGCCAGACCGGCGTCGGTCGTCGAACGCGGCACATCGAGCCGCTCCAGGTGCGGCAGTTTCTGAAGCAGCGCGAGCCCGGCATCGGTTACGTGAGAATAGCGAAGTTCGAGATGCCGCAAGCCCCGGAGCGCCACGACATTCTCCAGACCGTGGTCGTCCAGGTTGGCGTCGTTCTCTTCACCATAGGGGTTGGCTAACCGGTAGAGATCGTCCGAATCCAGATCGTTAAGGAAAGTGGTGTCGCGGGCGCCTTCCTGATTCAGTACCAGATAGACCAACTTGTCTTCGGGGACCGTAATCGTACCCACCGCCGGCCCCGCCGGGATCCACTCCACGTCGTCATTCCAATACCAGTAGCGGTCGATGTAGTGCTCTATGCTGCGGTCCTTAAGGTGCAGCATGCCCACGACGCGATCCGGCGGGAAACGCAGGGTCCGCGTTTTCGGCGCGGGTGCGCTGGCGCTGGGTTTTTCCGCGGGCGCGGCGGGCGCTTCGGCAGACGAGGAAACCTCGCCAAGATTCTTTTCCTCGCCCAGATGAAGGCTGAACTTCGTCACTGGCACATAGGTCACAACCCATTTATCAATCGACCGCCCTTCCGTTACCTGATACTCCCCGGGGCCCAGTCGATCAAACGAAAAGGCCCCGTTAGAATCCGTAGTGGCGTATTCGAACTCTTCCTCCGGCTTCTCGTCACCCTGGACCTTATACAATCCGATTTGCACCCCTGATCGGCCAACGCCGTCTGATTTGAGCACGCCTTTAATCCGAGCTTCAGGTCGCAACGATACCGTTATCACGCCGGACGCGTCGGCAACCCCGCGCGCCTCCGGTTTCAAAATTAACCGCTCGTATCCGGGCACCAAAATGAACAAGGTCCCCGGTTGATCTTCGTTCTCGCAAAACCACGCTTCGCCTGCATCATCCGGCGCGGCGCGTTGGACCATATCCAATCCATGGTAACCGTCGATATAGAGGTTCCAATCTGCCCACATGAAATAGCGGCTGTCGCCCAGAATGCCGTGGATCGTTTCCGCGTTACGAACAGGGGCATTGCTTTGCGCGTCAACCAGGCGAACACGCAGCGGCTCTTTGGGCGAAAGCGCTATGGGCGACCATTCCTCGCTACCAAGAGGCGCGGCCTCGAGCGATTCTTTTGAGGGCGCATAGCCGCGCGCGTAGATGTGAAGCGAATAGTCCCGCCCTTCTGTCACCGAATCAACCCATTCGAAACGCCCATTTGAATCGGTTATGTCGCGTTGCTCTACTACGTGTCTCCGTGCCAAGGTGAATGTCGTGACCGGCTTGCCTGTTTGTGCGTCGACAACTTGCCCCTGAATACGCCCGGCACGGCCGCTCCCACTCATGGTCAATGTACAGAATTCATCGACAGGATAATTCCCCGTGTTCAGGTGGCGGTGTGGCGCGGTCAGCTCGATGCTTACGTCGCCTGCGGGAATGCCATGCAGTTCAAACCGGCCATTCGGGTCGGTCACGGTATCGAAGTCGCCATCCCCCGGAAACGACGTACGCGATGCAGGGGAAGAGATGTTCGAATAAGAACCGGTTTCCGCTGTGCGCACGTTGACCGCCACCTCCGGTACGGGGAGTCCTTCCTCGTCAGTGACCTGTCCCTCAAGGCTGTGTGGTGGCGCCAGCGTAAAGTCCACTTCCCGCGGGGGCCTCGCGTCGAGCCGGTTCTGAATGGGAACATGCGACCAGGGCGGCAGATAGTCGTTCCACGCGGGTGCATATCCCTCTGCCGCCACACCCAACCGATACCCAGACCCCGAATCGGACACCTCCAAGCGGTAGCGCCCTTCCGCAGTGGTGCGCGTGCGCACCCGATTTTCCGGCCCTTCATCCACCCGGCCCCACTCCACCACGGCCCCGGCGATGGGTTTCATCGCCTCGTCCGTGACCAGGCCACTGATCGTCGCCGTCTGCGTCGTTGCAGGTGCCGGCACTTTGTGTGAGCCGGTGGGCGAGGGCTCCCGGGTATCCGCCGCCTGTTGCGACAACACGATGCCCGGCGCGCACATAAGACCGATGATCGCCAACACCAACCCGGAACGCGGCGCGATGCGCGCCCGGCGAACGGATCCCCGCCGCAGCCCGTTCAAGCGCCGATTCAGATCGTAAAACGTCTCGCCCGTCACGAGCAGCGGCACGGCGTGGCGCGGCGCGCTACAGAGGGCGGCAACCGAAACCAGCACCCGCGCGTAGGTACTTGGTCGCGCGCTGCTCACGGCCAATACCCAATTATCGCACGCGCGTTCTCGCTCCAGGAGCAGTTGTCGCTTCACCAGCGGCAGGACGGGGTGGAAAAAGTAGAGGGCATGGGTCAGCGCAAAGACCCAGCCGAGCAAGGGATCGCGGCGTCGCACGTGGGCGAATTCGTGGGCGAGCACCACCATCAATTGCTCGTCCGAGGCTTGCGCCACAAGGTCGCAGGGCAGAATAACCACAGGCCTCCACGCGCCGTAAACAAAGGGCGAAACGGGCTCGCTGCTTACCCCAACACGTGGCGGGGCGGCCATGCCGAAATAGGCACCCGCGCGGGCGGCGAGCGGGTCAATGCGCCGATCGCCGAATCGCGCCGTCGCGATGATCCTGCGCGTATTCAAACAGGCCCAGGCGAGGCGCGCGAATGTGATCGCGATACCGGCGCACCAGAGGATCATGAGGAAGCCTTTGAGACTCAATGCGGCCTGTGGCGTAACGAAAGGTGGCGTCGAAAGGCTTGACGAGGCAGGCGAAGTGTCGTCGGAGGCCTGCTTGCCATACCCGACGGTTCGGAGGGGAGCTTCGCTTTCCGCGTGTGCCGCTGCGGAATGATATCGAGGCGGAGGCGGAGGAATGGAAGCGGAGATTTCCTGCTCTGGCAACGGCGCGGGAAGCAGCGCGAGTTCCATCGTCACGAAGGGCATCACCAACAGCCGCAGCCCGACAAACATCCACAACCAATAGCGTACTGCGGGCGACACCCCTTTGAAGCAACGGCTTATCAGCAGGACTGCTCCGGCCAACGCAGTGCTCTGCCACAACGCCGCCACCATGGCGTCGGCCCACGGCCCCGCGGCACCATTCAACGTTTCAACAAACCTTCCCATCATCGCTGTCCCCTTCGTCGCGTTCGAGATCGTCCACAATCTCGCGCAGTTTTGCGATTTGGTCTTCGCTCAGATCTTTTGTACCCGCCAGATAGGCCAGGAAGGGCGCGGGCGATCCGCCGAGGATCTTGTTTACGAATAGCCCGATGAGATCCGACACCACCTGGACCTGCTCGCCCGTCGCCGTGTAGCGAAAGAGACTTCCCACTTTTCGGCGCTTCAGGAAGCCCTTGGCATGAAGGCGCTGCATTACGGTGAGGATGGTGGTGCGCGCCAAGCCCCGCTGCTCCGACATTATCACGGCAATCTCACGCACCGAGCATCCCGGACGCTCAAATACGGCGTTCAAAACCGCCAACTCCAACTCGCCCAAGTCTTTCTTTTTTCGGTTCACCACAGCGTCTGTCTCCTGCGCATTGTGACTACGTTCGTCATCACAATCATGCCACAAGCGTAGTCACTTGTCAAGACCCTTCCAGGCATGCTCGTTGGCGAACGCTGCCTTTCCCCACATGACACGCAAACAGGCGTTGCCGGATTGAGATGGCGCCCGATATCGACAACGGAGGTGCATTTCCGATCTTCTGAGGTGGACTCCTTTCACGACGGGTAGAGATTTTCTTCGGCCTTCAGCGTTTGAGAAGTGCGCGTGCATCAGACATAATGCTCCGAAAGTATCTCCGAACCAAGCCATGAAGGAACAAACATGCACTCCGCAACAGCCCAAATCATCCGTCCACTTATCGCGGTCCTCTGCTGCCTTTGCATGGCGGCCCCCTCCCACGCCGGCATTGAATCGCTGGTCGTACCCTATACCGCCACGGACGATGTGGTCTATGGCCAGAAAGAGGGCATGGGCCTTACGATGGACGTGCTGGAGCCGGAGCAGGGCCGGAAGGGCATTGGCATCGTGCTGATTTCCAGCGGGAGCTGGCGATCGAGCAAGTCGAACGTGCCGGAGGAAGTGGCGGAGTTTCGCGAGGATCACTGGGCCATGGGCCTGCTGAGCAATGGCTACACGGCCTTTGTGGTGCGCCATGGGAGCGGCCCGCGCTTTCACGTGCCGGAGATGGTGGAAGACGTGCGGCGCGCGGTGCGTTTTATCCGTCTGCACGCGGCGGACTACAAAATTGATCCGGATCACCTGGGCATCACCAGCGGGTCCTCCGGCGGCCATCTTGCGCTGATGGTGGGGATGACGGGCGATGACGGCACGGCGGATTCGAAGGATCCGGTGGAGCGGGTAAGCAGCCGCACGCAGGCGATCGTGTCGTGGTTTCCTCCGACAGACATGGTGAACTACGGCATTGCCGATGGCTACACCTTTGTGCAGAAGCTCCAACCCCAGCGCTTCACGGACATGTTCGGCACGATCACGGATCTGCCGGCCCAGCTCCGGGAAGTCTCGCCCCTCTACTTCACGACCCCGGATGATCCGCCCCTCCTGCTGCTCCACGGCGACGCCGACAAGACGGTGCCGCTCCAGCAGTCGGAAATTCTAAAGGCGAAGTATGAAGAGACGGGCCTGAAGGTGAAGCTGATTGTCCAGCCCGGTGGCGTCCACAGCGGCTGGGAAGGGCTGGAGAAAAATTACGTGGATGTGGCCGATTGGTTTGACACCTACTTGAAATAGGCGTATGCCTCTTTGCGTCTTCGCACCTTTGCGTGCCAGCGACTATTGCTCACGCAAAGGCGCGGAGGCGCAAAGGGTACGAAGATTGCCGTGACTCTCCGGCAATCGGTCGGTCCGACGATGTAGCAGTCATGCTCCCTTGTAGAGGCAAAAGAACCCATGCGCTCACTTCACTTTTCTTTGTGGTTTCAATCGCTGGCCGCCGTGGGTTTGGGGCTTGCCATGGGATGGACCGTGTCGGCGGAAGAAGGTGCGGTCCCCCAATATTTCCGCTCGTTTTCCCACTGGGAACTATGGGGCGGCTCGGAGACCTCCTTTGAGATGGCCGGGGGCCAGCTCAGTCTCCAGCGTGGCGAGAACGAACCCAGCGCGCTGCTGACCACGGGCGACATTGAGAATTTCGAGGTCGCCTTCGATTTCCTGCTCAGCAAGTGGTGCGAGAGCGGCTTCTATATCCATGCACCACGCAACGGGGCTTTCCGGGCCGGAATGGAGATTGCCCTGTCCTCGCAGAGCGGCTCGCCCGACCCGAAATACGTCATGGGTGCGATCTCGGGGGAATTGGCCCCACTGGCACCCGTGAAGCAGGAAGCGAACTTCTGGCACAGTTTTTCGGCGCGTATGGAATGGCCCCGCCTGCACGTGGCGATCGACGGTGTGGTGGTGCAGGATCTGGACCTTTCGGCCCACCCCGAGCTGCGCTACAAGCTCAAGCGCGGTTCCATCGGCTTTCAGAACAATGGCTACGCCGCGAGCTTCCGCAATTTCGTCCTGACGCCCCTGCCCGACGCCACGCGGGAGAGCGCGCTCTTCAACGGCGAGAATCTGAACGGCTGGACCGCAGCCCTGGGCGAGGCCCGGTGGACGGTGGAAGACGGGACCATCGTCGCACGGGAGAGCGACGGATATTTGATGCATGAATCCACGGTGCAGGACTTTCACCTGCGGATGTACATTCGCGCGTCGTCCCTCGCGAATGGCGGCGTGTTTTTCCGCTGGGTGGACGATGCCGAAGCGGATCGGGGCTATGAAATCCAGATCCTCGATGTGCCCGGTACGGACTGGCCCACGGGTTCCATCTACAGCCACGCACGGGGCAACGACCTGGCCCTCGACCCCGGCCAGTGGCAACTGCTCCAGATCATCGCGGAGGGCGGCGCGGTGCGGACCTTCGTCAATGGCGTGTCCTCGGCCAGCGCAACCGACCTCGAAAAAGTGCGGCCCGGCCACATCGTGCTGCAGATGCACCGCACCCGGGCGGAGATCGCCTTCAAGGATATCGTGCTGGAGTCGATGGATTGAGTTAGGGGTGTACGTCTGCCATTATTGGCGGGATGGTTCATACCGTGAGGCAATTTCATGACATACGCGTACTTCTTTCTACTCGCCAGTAGTGTCGTTGCAGCACTTTGCGTGGGCTTTGTCTTGTTCAAATTAAACCGCCCTGAACAGGCACCAACGCCCAACCCCGATGGCTACTTCGTGAGCAACATGGTGTTCCAGTTATCCGGGGACAAACGCTATACCATCGATTCCGTGAAGCCATCGTCGGCGTCCCGATTCTTGCTTGCAGTCTGCGCCGCGCTCTTTCTCGGGTCGGTCATTTATCTGCTGCTTGGCACGATCAAGAGAACGCATACCGGCACGGAGTTTCCTGTGGAACATCTGTCGGAACATCTCGCGGGATTTATCGAGGATGAGCGGCCCGTTCTCGTCGGTAAAGCTTGGACACAGGACGAATCCCTCCCGGGTGTTGCGCTGTCACTTGAAACGACTGGCAGTGGATGGCAGATTGATGTTACTGCAGCACCATCCGAACTGACGGCGTCCCTTGCCGCCCCGTCCGGGCCCTTTTCGAGCTGGGAAGAGGTCAATTCATACGAGAACCAGTACCGGACAATTCGTGTAACTTCAACCGACCCCGTTAGCGACTGTGTGTGGTTTTTCCGCGAGTATTTAAAATACCCCGATGGCCAGAAGCTGTCCCTCAGCGTTATGGACGGCGAATCGTACACTTGGCGACCGGCCCGCGTGGCGAATGAACAAGACTGAAGGGGATTACCCAAGTCGCCTCCCCTTTCAGGATACGTTGTTGCTAAACTGGATGAAAGTGCCGTCTGGCTGCGGCACGTTACGGCAATTTTTGCTGGAGACTTTGTTTTGCTGTTCGTTTCTCGCCTCGCCCTTTCCTGCTTCCTAATTTGCTTTTGCGGCATCTCCGCCGCCGCGCCTGTCACGCGAATCTGGCTGACTCACAAGACCAGCGATCCTTCGAAGCTCATGGTGAACTGGGAGTCGAAGGAGGCCGGCCCGTCGCGGGTGGAGTATGGGTCTTCGGAGGCGTTAGGCAAGTCGGCGGCGAGCGACGGCCCCGCGACGCTCCACCATGTGGAAATTCCATTTCCGCTGACGGGACTGCTCCACTACCGGGTGAGCACGGGTGAGGAAGCGTCGGCGATCAACGCGGTGAAATCGTACAGCGGGGACACGCTCCGCATTGCCGCCACGGCGAACTGGCAGTTTCGCCCGGCCATTGACGGGCTGATCGAGGATGACCCCCACCTTCTGCTTTCGTGTGGCGACATGGTGCTGGACGTGGTCACGATCGACAACGTGGGCGCCACGGGCAACACCCAGCCCTTCGCCACGATCATCGATCGCTATCCCGCGCTCTTTGCCAGGGTCCCCTTTCTGCCGGCCCTGGGCAATCACGAGCGGCAGATCCGCTATCTGCAGGAGGGGCAGGCGGTGGAGGCGATTTATGATATCGAGGCCACCGCGTTCCGCAGCTACTTCCCCCTGCCGGAAGACGGGCGCAAGTATTATTTCGACATCCCCGCCTTCAACACGCGGCTCGCGGCGCTGGACCTGAGCCATATCCGCGACATGGGCACGCTCCGCCAGAGTTGCCAGCCGTTTGAGCGCAATTCGGAGCAGTTTCGATGGTACCGTGAAGTAGTGAAAACCCGCCCGTCGCGATTCATGATCACGTACTTCAACGAGTCGGGCCCGAATATTCGCGCGCAGGAAAAGGGGATGTGGGAAAATATGCTGCGCCAGGGTTCCGCGGTACTCTCCGGGTTCGGGAGCTTCGCGGAGCGGGCGGAAGTCCGGGGCATGCCTTACTTCAGCTCCGCCCTCAAGGTGCTGGATTCCTTCGGAGACCAGGCCAACGAAAAGTTCTATCAGGCTGTGGAGAGCTACACGCTCCTCACCATTCCTAAAGCGGGCGAGACGATGACCGTGGAACTCAAAAAGACCGACGGGACCGTGCTTGATCGCTCCGAGTGGCCGGGCCGACCGAAGCCCGGAAGTCGCCAGCGAATTCCTCAATAACGGGTTGGCCCCGGGCCTATTCGTAACCGTTCACGGGTTCAATAGGGACAGCGTCGCCCAGTGGTACCGGCATGGGATAATCACTACACGTCAAACGTTGTTCTCCAACCGGTGAAACTCGCTTCAACAGGCGGGGCTGTCCTGTTGTTTGGCGTCGTGACTCCGTGCATTCGATAACAGATATCGCAATCGCGAAACGACTGTTTGTGCAATCACGTTCGCAACATTCGGTTCGGCTTGAAAGTTCTCGTACGCGTCGCGAACGACAGGACAGCCCCGCCTGTTAAGGCGAATTTAGCTCTATCCAGCCTGGACAATGGACCCGCAGCGGTCTTCGCCGCTTCAGGACGCGGGGCGACGCTGTCCCTATGCCCCCGTGAATGGTTATCCTATTCAAACAACCACAATTGCGGGTCGGTGATTTTCTCAAAGCTGGTGCCGCGGAAGGCGAGAATGGCATCGGCCACGGGGGCGAGCTGGTTGTTGAGGTAGTGGGCGTAGTCGATGGGGCTCCTCCGTTGTTGCACGGGCTCGGGGCCATGGAGGGTGATCACGTAGTGGATGACCGAGCCGCGAAAATTTTCCAGCTTGCGGGCCGCCTGCACCTGCGGGGGCACGTTCTTGGTGTACTCCTCCATGTCCTTGCGCAGGCGTTTGCGGTAAACCAGCAGGTCGTCCAGCTTCCCCGCGAGGAGATTGCGCGCGGTCTCAAAGACATAGGCCTCCCAGGGCTCATCCATGAACACGCGACGGTATAGCTCGCGCTGGAACTGGCGCGCGAGGGGCGTCCAATCCGTGCGCACGCTCTCCAGGCCGCGAAAGGTGACGCCGAGCGATCCATCGCCTTCCCGGCGCAGGCCCGCGTAGCGTTTCTTCGTACCGACAGAGGAGCCTCGAATGGTGGGCATGAGGAACTTGAGGTAGCAGGTCTCAAACTGAAGTTCCAGAAAGGACTCGATGCCAAACTCCGCACGGACGGTTTCGGTCCACCAGGAGTTGATCGCGGGAGCGAGGGCGCGGCCGACTTCCAGAGCAGCCTCCTCTGTGTAGCCCGCGCCAAGGGCTACGAAAAGGCTGTCGGTGTCGCCGTAGATCACGGGGTGTCCCGCCGCCTCGATCCGGCCTTTTGTGCGGGTCAGGATCTCATGGCTACGGCGCGTGATAGAACTGGCGAGCTTGGGGCTGTAGAAGCGGCACGCGGGCGTGCCCAGGACGCCGTAGAAAGCATTCATCAGAATTTTCGTGGCCAGATTGAGCGACTGATCCTTCTCGCGCTTGGCCTGCTCGCGCGCGGCCCAGAGCGTCTCGATCAAGCCGCCGAGAATGGTCTCATCCCGCGAGAAAGTTCCGCCATGGAAACCGGGGATGGGGTCTTCGCCCGGCTGGTGCAAGGCGAGGGGATCAATGTGGAAGGTTCGGATGATGCTGGGATACAGGCTCTTGAAGTCGAAGACCAACACGTTGTTATAGAGGCCGGGGGACGAATCGAGCACGTAGCCGCCGGGATTCGGGTTGGCCTCGGGCCGTTCCTGCACGTCGGGCGCGACAAAGCCCCGGCGGTGGAGTCTCGGAAGATAGAGAAACTCGAAGGCCGCGATGGAGCCGGGCATGCGGTCCATGGTGAGGCCCGTAAGCGTTGCGCGCGCGACCAGGAAGGGCACGAGGGCCGTCGCCTCGAAAATGTCCCGTACGAGATCGCAGTCTTCCAGGTTGTAGGCCGCGAGCTGGGGCTTGTCGTCGCGGTAGAGCCGGTTGATCTCCGCGACACGGTCTTCCCCCGGACTGATGAGCTTTCCGCGGCCGAGTAATTCCCTGCCCACGCTTTCCAGGCTGAAATCCTCGAAGCCATAGCCTGCGGTGCGCAGCGCGGGGATGCCGTCGATGGCCATGCGACCGGGGATGTCGGCCCGGGCCGGCTGCCGCACGCGCTCGCCGGGATATACGCGGCCAAGCTCACCATCGCGCCCTATCGCGAAGGGCACCTTGAGCTGTCGACAGCGGTTTGCAAGAAAGAGGAGATCGAAGGCGGTCACGTTCCATCCGATGAGGAGATCGGGGTCGGCCGCGCGGATCCAATCGAAAAAGGCGAGCAGTACCGCCCGCTGATCCGGCACGAAGCGCAGGGTCTCCGCGTCTTGGCCCTCACCTACGACAAACACGATTCCGCTGTCGCCGCAGCGGCCCGCGATGGAGTAGAGGGCGCCGTCGAGCCCTTCGGTTTCTATGTCGATGGAGGCCGTGCGGAGATCGGGCACGTGCTTCGCCGGTGCGAGAAGGGGATTGAAAAAGTAGCGATAGCCGCGCCGCTGGGTGGCCTCGCCCTGAACTTGGACGGGGCCGGTGATAAAGCGCTCCATGAGAAAGCGGTCGGCCGGGCGGATATCCGACTCATAGGCGACGTGTCCTTCGCGAACGAGCGCCTTGCGCGTGTCCTGCAGCCTGCGGGTGCCCAGAAAGTATAGGGCGTCGACGGGGGCCCCCTCCAGGGTTGCCAGGGCCACGGTGCCGCGCCGATCAGCGGCGGCGGGGGTGTCGCGCCGCACGAAGAAGACGCCCTCCTGCCGGGTAAATTCGAGCAGAATCGGGCCATCGCTGGTGGCGGCCCAGTAGCGGAGCGTGAGGCCCTGGGGCGTGTCCCGGGCGTGGCGGGTGAGGATGAAGGCGGAGATTGCGGTGGCGGGCATGGGGGTATTGTGCATGAAGGGGGTAGCGCCGTGCCACGGTGCGGTGGCCTGGCCAAGGCGACGCCCGGCCCGAAACGTCCGGGCCATCATGCTTGCAATCGCTGCGGCGCTCGGCTAGACTCAAGAGCAGGAGTGGGCTACGGCAGCATAGCCGTATACCTTTTTTGACAGCCTGATTGCGTGGGGCAGGCTTGTAAGACGGGGCGTCTGGCTGGCGCAGACATGCATAGGGACAAGCGGCTATCGACATCTCCGAATTCTGAATGGGCCCTGCTGTACGTGAACGACGGGCCAATCAGGAGACCGGTGGTGGCGCAGGGTTGGCGTACCTCGAATGCGGGTCTACAAGCGCAAATAAAGATTTCAGAGGGAGCGTTCTGTGTATCCTGGACTCAACGCCATACGCGCTTTTGCCTTTTTTGCGGTCTTCCTGATCCATGTCGAGCGACTCGGCGGCGGATACCTCGGGGTCATCGCCTTTTTTGTGCTCTCCGGATTCCTCATTACGCCCATCCTGGTTTCCATGCGGGCGACCCTGCCCGCGAGAGACTACTTTGTCCGGTTCTATGGACGCCGGACCCTGCGAATCTTTCCCCTGTACTACCTCTACTTGCTGGTGGTCTCCATTCTTGTGTTGACAGCGATATACCAGTGGGGAGATTTCTCCGGCGTTGAAGACGCCCGTGCGTTTCTCGATCAGATTCCCTGGGCGGCGGTGTTCCTGATCGACTTCATTCATGTGGGAGCGGGCTATCAGTCTACGCCGCTGGTTTCCCATTTCTGGTCACTGGCGGTGGAAGAGCAGTTCTATCTGCTCTGGCCTCTGGTCATCATCCTGACGCCACCGAGGCACCTCAAGGCGATGCTGTTGGGTTTCGCGGCGGTCGGCCCCGCTATCCGCATGTTCATCGGCTCGGACCTGGCCCTGGCGGCCTTTCCCGGTATGGATTCCTACCCCATCGTTCGCGTCTATTTCCTTCCCTTCTCCCATATCGATGCCTTCGCCATCGGGGGCTACTTCGCCCTCTATGGAAAGAGTTATTCCGCCAGGTGGGTGCTGCTCCTGGCCGTGCTGACGGTCGCGGCGGGAGCCCTGAGTACCTGGTTGAACACCCGGGCTTTCTATCCCACGGCTTTCGGCTTCGGTTCACATATGAGAGTCGCGAACCAGTATGTGTGGGGCTATACCCTGGTGAATGTCTTCTTTGCCTTTCTGATTGTACACGTGCGCGATAGACGCTTCTTTCCCGCGATCTTAGAAAACCGGATCCTCGACTATCTCGGCCGCATCAGCTACGGGCTGTACGTCTACCATTTCGCGGCAATCTACCTCGTTTCCAACGCGGCTCCGCACCTGCCGGAAGTCGTTCGCGTGGCCCTGAGCCTCGGTCTGACCGTTGCCGTGAGCGCGGCCAGCTATGAACTTGTTGAAAAACGTTTTACGGCGCTCAAGGATATTTATTTTGACAAGAGCCCGGCCAGCGCGCACGCTCCTTCCGTCGGGGCCGCGACACCGCTGCCCGTATCGGAATGAACGCGTCGCGGAAGAAATCAGGGTAAATGTTTGAATCCGCCCCGGTGAATGCGGTAGGATATTGTTCCTTCGCCGGAGTGGTGAAATGGCAGACACGCATGGTTCAGGTCCATGTGCTCGCAAGGGCGTGGAGGTTCAAGTCCTCTCTCCGGCACCATAAATCACCCATCTACAGGCTGCGTGGCACAATGTGCCCTCGCGGCCTGTTCTTGTTTAGTCCCCCGGCGCGGCCCGGCGGGCAACTCCCCAATTACCGCGCGCCGCATACAAGCAGCCAAATAGTAAATATTGGGGTAGCTTTTTTGTGCTAGTGTTACTATAATGTACAAGTGCCGCTGGGCAGCGGCAAATAAAATGGCAGGTACAACGTGCCTTCAATTACAGAGGAATGGCCATGCTTGAACGAATCAACCTGCAGAGTGACGTGGCGGTATTCGCGCAGATAGAGAACGAGGTGCGCTTTGCCATCGCCTCGGGCGATCTGGGTGCGGGCGACAAACTTCCCACGGTGCGCGCGGTCGCGGAGAAGCTGAGTATCAATCCGAACACCGTGGCCAAGGCCTATCGTGACCTCGAAATCATGGGGCTGGTCTACACCCGGCGCGGCATGGGCATCTTCATCAAGGACGGTGTTGAAGAGAAATGCCAGGCGGAGTGCTATCGCCAAATCATCTGCAAGATGCACGAGGTGGTGGCCGAGGCCAAAGCGGCGGGCTTCAAGGAGGCCGACGTCAAATCCCTCGCGAAAAAGTGCTTCGCCTCAAAGACCTCCCCCTACGACGTGCCACCCAAAGAGATTCTCTCCATGGTGAAGGGCAAGAAGTAGTTGGCCCCAGAGGGCCGCGCGGTGTATGGTGTTTCCCGGACGGACGAGAGGGAAACATGCCATGAAGTACATTCTTTCCATGGACCAGGGAACCACAAGCTCCCGGTCCCTGCTTTTTGATGCGGCGGGCCAGATCTGCGCCGTTGCCCAGGCGGAGTATCCTCAAATCTACCCCCGGCCCGGTTGGGTGGAGCACGACCCGCGCGCAATCTGGAATACCCAGCTTGCCGTAGCGCGGCGGGTGATCGCGGAGCACGGGGCCGCCCCGGCGGACGTCGCCGCCATCGGCATTACCAATCA
The DNA here is from genome assembly GCA_942492815.1 of Candidatus Hydrogenedentales bacterium. Lineage (GTDB taxonomy): Bacteria > Hydrogenedentota > Hydrogenedentia > Hydrogenedentales > JAEUWI01 > JAEUWI01. The sequence goes on from OW818658.1 coordinate 4,757,953, forward strand.
GCGCGAGACCACCGTCGTGTGGGACCGCGCCACGGGCGAGCCCGTTCACAACGCCATCGTGTGGCAGGATCGCCGGACGGCGGAGCACTGCGACGCGCTGCGCGAAGCGGGCCACGCCGACCTGATCCAGCGGAAGACCGGACTCGTGCTCGATGCTTATTTTTCCGGCACGAAGCTCGCCTGGATCCTCGACAACGTCGAGGGTGCCCGCGCCCGCGCGGAAAAAGGCGAATTGGCATTCGGCACCATCGACACGTGGCTCGTGTGGAATCTCACCGGCGGGCGATGTCACATCACCGACGCGAGCAACGCCTCGCGCACGCTCCTCTTCAACATTCACACCGGCGACTGGGACGATGAGCTCCTCGCGCTTCTGAATATACCCCGCAGTCTCCTGCCCGAGGTGCGCGATTCCAGCGAGGTCTATGGCGAGACCGAGGCCGAGCTCCTTGGCGCGTCTGTGCCCATTGCAGGCATCGCGGGGGACCAGCAGGCGGCCCTCTTCGGGCAGCAATGCATCCGCCCCGGCATGGCAAAGAACACTTACGGCACGGGATGCTTCATGCTGCTCCACACGGGCACGGATGCGGTGCCTTCCAGCAACCATCTGCTGACGACGGTGGCCTGGCGCCTCGGCGGCAAACTCGAGTATGCCCTGGAGGGCAGTGTCTTCATCGGCGGTGCCGTGGTGCAATGGCTGCGCGACGAACTGGGCATGATCCAGAAATCTTCGGAGATCGAGGCGCTGGCCGCGAGCGTGCCCGACAGTGGCGGCGTCTACCTCGTGCCCGCCTTCACCGGCCTTGGCGCACCCCATTGGGACCAGTATGCCCGGGGCGCCATCCTCGGCCTTACGCGCGGCGCGAACAAAGCCCACATCGCCCGGGCCGCGCTGGAGGCCATCGCGTGGCAATCCGTCGACGTGCTCCGCGCCATGGAGGCCGACGCGGGCACGCCCGTGAAAGAATTGCGCGTGGACGGCGGTGCGGCGGCGAACAACCTGCTCATGCAGATTCAGGCGGACATTTTGCAGGCCCCCGTGGTGCGCACGAAGGTGCTGGAGACCACGGCCCTCGGTGCGGCCTATCTCGCGGGGCTGGCGGTGGGCTTCTGGCCCAATCGCGAGACCCTGGCGGCCCAGTGGCAGGCGGATCGGATATTCACGCCCGAGATGGCCATCGCTGATCGCGATGCGGCCCGCAAGGGTTGGGAAAAGGCCCTGGAGCGGGCAAAGCACTGGGAAGAGCACTGACCGAGATTGCAGGGACGACAGCGACAGCAGGGACGGCAGGAAAAAGTCTCTGAAGTCCCTGATGTCGCTGCCGTCCCTGTAACCCTTGTACAATACTTGGAATCCACCATGAAACGTGAAGACATGATCGCCCTGCTCGAAGAGCACGGCAACAAACCCTGGGACATGGTCATCATCGGCGGCGGCGCGACGGGCCTCGGCACGGCCATCGACGCCGCCGCGCGCGGCTACAAGACCGTGCTCATCGAGCGCTCGGACTTCGCCAAGGGCACGTCGAGCCGCAGCACGAAACTGATCCACGGGGGTGTGCGCTATCTGCGCCAGGGCAACATTTCTCTCGTTATGGAGGCCCTCAAAGAGCGCGGCATCATGCGGCGCAACGCGCCACACCTCGTCCATGACCTGCCTTTTGTCGTGCCCACCTACGACTGGTGGGAAGGCCCCTTCTATGGCATCGGCATGCGGGTCTACGACATGCTCGCGGGCAAATATGGCTTCGGCGATTCCCGCAACCTCTCCCGCGAAGAAACCATCAAGCGCCTGCCCAACATCGAGACGGAAGGACTGCGCGGCGGCGTGGTTTATTACGATGGCCAGTTCGACGATGCGCGCCTCGCCATTAACATGGCGAAGACGGCGGCCGAGCAGGGCGCGGTGATGTTGAATTACGTGAACGCGGCGGGGCTGGTGATGAAGGATGGCCTCGTGGCCGGTGTGGAGGCGGAGGACCGCGAGACGGGCAAGCGCTACACGCTCAACGGCAAGGTGGTGGTCAATGCGACCGGCCCTTTCTGCGATGCCGTGCGCCAGATGGAGAATGCCGATCTGCCGCCCATGGTGAAGCCCAGTCAGGGCGTACACCTCGTGCTACCCGGTGAGTTTCTTCCCGGCAACAGCGCCATCGCCGTGCCCCACACCGACGACGGCCGCGTGTTCTTCGCCGTGCCCTGGCACGGCCACGTGATCATCGGCACGACGGACACGCCCATCGACAGCCTGCCCGAGGAGCCGGTGGCGCAGGAGGAAGAGATCGCCTTCATCATGAAGCACGCCGCGCGCTACCTCCGCAAGGACCCCAGCCGCGCCGACGTGCGCAGTGTCTTCACCGGCATCCGCCCCCTCGTGGGCAATGGCGGTGAAGAGAACACCGCGGCCCTCTCGCGCGACCACAGCCTCACCATCTCCAAGGGCGGCCTCGTCACCATCACCGGCGGCAAATGGACCACCTACCGCCGCATGGCCGAGGACACGGTCGATCAGGCGGCGGAACTCGCCGGCCTCGAAGAGCGTCCCTGCGCCACCAAGGCCCTCAACATTCACGGCTGGCACCAGAATGCCGAGGAACTGGGCCCACTCGCGATCTACGGATCCGACGCGCCGGGCATCCACGCCCTCATCCGCGAGGACGGCACCTGGGCCGCACCCATCCACCCCGCCCTCAACGTCAGCGGCGCAGAGATCGCCTGGGGTGCCCGCGAAGAAATGGCTCGCACCGTGGAAGACGCCCTGTCGCGCCGCACACGCTGCCTCTTGCTCAACGCCCGCGCCAGCATCGAAGCCGCGCCCGCCGTGGCCCGGATTCTCGCCCGCGTGCTCGGTCGCGATGAAGCCTGGGAAACCGAACAAGTGAAAGCGTTCACCGCGCTCGCCGAGGGCTATGTGTTGAAGTAGAGGGATAGGGAGTTGAACCTCGAATGGACGCAAATGAACGCGAATACTTGGAGTTATTGTGGGACCGCGCCACCGTACTCTGACGTCGGGTGCCACCCATACGCGGTCCGCCTCGGGCGGACGATAGCTTATGGGTGATGGGACGGCGTGCAGTCAGACAACCCGCGGTACATGGAGGGGTTTTGCAGTGACGCCACCAAAACCATGACCCGTCAACTCGGCAGACTACTCGTCGTAACCATCGCATCGTGGTATGGCATGATGGCCATCCACGAATTGGGCCACTGTGTCGCCGCATGGTTGACCGGCGGTATCGTCGAGAAAGTTCATTTTCCCCTGTTCGGCTTCTCGCAAACTTTCTATCACGAGAATCCCCACCCGCTTGTGGTTGCCTGGGCGGGTGCGGCCGGCGGCGTGGTATTCGCGGCGTCGCTGCTCGGAGCGTCGCGCTACGTGCGCCGCCCATACCAGCAGGCCCTGCTGTATTTCGCCGGTTTGTCCCTCATCGCCAACGGCCTCTATCTCGGCCTCGGCGGATTCGACCGCGTGGGCGACTGCGCCGAACTGCTCAACCATGGCGCGAAGCTCTGGCAGCTCGTGGCTTTCGGGATCGGGGCATCCGCGCTCGGGGTGTACAGTTGGCACCGCATGGGGCCTGTTCGAAAGTGGTACAGCTCCGTAGACGATGTATCCCGACACTAAATGGGCGAGCACTTCAATAGATTTTGGTGGGACACGCCGCGTTTTCCCTTCTGTCAACTAGACATTCGGCAGGCACGTTCTTAGAAAGGAGTGAACCCTTCTTGTGAGCCAGCCGTAGTATGATAGCCAGGCGCCTGAATGAGAGCTTGATTCGGCCCGGCCCAATAGAAACTATGGAGCATGGTAATAATGAACGGGTGTCGGTTCTTTCGCAGTTTGTTGTTTTTGCTCGTTGGTCTGGGCCACGGTTTTGGTTGTGCGGCGAAGGACCCGGCAGTGCCGGTTCCGCCGCTTGCTGAACTCCCTGCGGCCACGGCATACGTCTTTCACGGCCGGGTGGTGTCCCGCCCAAACTCACCGGTGGCGGGAGCGGAGGTGGCTTTATTCGGCGCAAAACACGCCATCCGGGAAATCATGTCAGATGCCGAGGGCCGATTCGAGTTCGTGCTCGATGAAAGCTTCGACTGGCATTCCAGCATGGTGGCCAAGAAGGGCGGTCAGGTCTCCGCGTACCTTTATCTGTATCCCGAAGAGGACTTGACGGCCGAATTGCACCTGGGGGAGCCGTCTACCCTAAGGGGCCGGGTAACACTTGTCGATGGTGCGCCCGCCACCGGAGCAACCGTTTGGTTGGCTCCCGAGAAAGGCTACGGTGCCTCAATTGCCGAGGGAATAACCGATACGGGGGGCAATTATGAGATCCCGAACGTGGCGCCGGGGGTCTATTGCGTGCATTTGACCCATGAACGATTCACACTGACACAGCGAGACGATCCATTGGCCCCAAAGGGACCCACCGTGACTCTGGAGTCGGGAGGCACAACTGTGCGTGACCTGGAGGTGGCCGAAAACGCGTTTATCTCGGGGAAACTGATCGGCCCCAACGGCGCGCCTGTAGCGGGTCAGAAAATCTCGAGCACGTGGGACTTATGGAATCATCCACTCACCTCATTTGAGACAGACGAGAATGGAAACTTGTCTGGTTTTTTGCCCCCATGGCACGGTGACCGCTCATTCCGAATTGAACACCCCACCCTGGGGTTCGGCATGCTGAACGTGCCGCCGTTGAGTCCGGGCCAGCGCCTTGATGGTCTTGAGGAAAAACTTTCCGGGACCATGCGCCTCACCGGAATCGTCACGGGTGTCACTGGGGCGCCCGTGCCCGGCGTTCGCGTTTGTCAAACCGAGACAGACAGCGCGGGGCGCTATGATACGGGATGGATATACCTTGAAGAGCCCGGACACTCTACTCGGGTCGACTTTTCACCTCCCGGACAGTACACGATTCAGGGAGCACCCCAGACACCCGTGCTGCCGATTGATTCAGAGGGCAATCCTGTAATGTATGGGAAGACCTTTAAAGTCCTCCAGTCTACCCACGGACAATCCCACGAGATCCCCGTCCGCTTGATTCCCATGAAGTCGAGGAAACTTCGTGGCGCAGTTACGGACGGGCAGGGACTGCCCGTAGTCGGCGCGTCGGTGCTCGTCTATCAGGGGGACGCGCTCACGGAGCAATGGATTGCGGCGACGGTCCCTGAAATCCCCCGTGGACCGGAGCCCTGCCGCAAGAACTGGCGCTGGTCGCCGCCTCAGGGGGGGGCCTTTCTCATGGATCGTTTGATAACGGACGCACAGGGCCGATGGGAGACGACGGTCTTTCCGGTCCCAATCAGTATGGACTGCATCGGGCGCCCCATGGCCGAACCGCTTCAGCACACCGTGGCCGTGATGGATCAGGAGAACGAGCAAAGTGGGATCTCGCGAACATTCCTTCAGCGGGAAACAATAGATCCGGTCGACATTAATGTGCGACTCCAGCCCATCGATGGCCGTGAGATGGTAGACGTGGCAGTGCGCGCGCAAGACGGATCGCCACTCCCCGGGATAGCATGGATTCTGAATTGTGACTACGGCTATCTAGTAAGCGATTCCGACGGCGTCGTAACCGTACCCCGGATTGCCATGACCATCGACCTCGCCCTGAAAGACACGCGCTACTGCATTTTGGATATCCAAACTTCCGGGACCATCGAGCGTGCGCCAGATCCAGAAGAAGACTCCGGGCGGGAGTGGGTGGGTAGCTTTGAACGGGATCCCTGTCATCGTGTGTCTTTCAGCGGACAGCTCAACTATGTACCCCAAACGGTCGATTGGAACAAGCACTGGATCAATATGCCCTACTTCGATGCGACCAGAGGAAGCCTGACCGTTACGGTGGGCGTCTGCGAGGATTAGCATTACTGGATTAACCCACGCTGTGGAGGCGGAGCGAGGATGACCCCAACGCCCTCATTCGCCCAGCCGGAAATACTCCCTGGCCAACATCACCAGGACCAACGCAACCATGCTGCCCACCCACCAGATGCGTTGGTCAATTTGCATGCCGAACGGCAACTTCACGAGGGGTTCTTTTACAATCAGGGTATTGGCAGTGTGCTCCAGCAGCACTCCAACCACGAACGTGATCATCATGAAGGCAAAGCCGTTTCCAAGCCACGCACCAAAAAACACCACCATCAGCATCAGCCGACAAAGATCCGCCAAGCGGGCCAAAGGCGTGATCTCGTATTTGAGTATCGCCGCCTGAAGTTCACGTACGATGTCATGGGCTTCCGGGCGGTGGTGAACCGTGAGGCCAGATCGCTCGATGCATACCGTCGCCGCCGGGGCATCCAGCTCGATGCGCTCCAGGGGAAGGTCCCGTCCCGCCAGCAGCGCGTCCAGAGAATCGAACGCGTCCTGATAGTACCGGTAGACACAGGGGCCGGATTGGGCCAGGACGGTTTCGATGGCGCGAAGCGCTTCCTCATTTACCCCGATGCGTGGAAGTTTGAAGCTCTTGCTTTTCTCGAATTCCATGTAGTGCCTCCTGCCGCGAATCTTAGTGTTGCACGCGACCGCGCTTGTGACGATACTATAGCGAGGAGCGCGCCGGGCGAACAAGAACCCAACACACAGCAAGGCAGTAAGAAAAACGGGAGCACACGCCATGAACAACGAAATCACCCCCGATCCAAATCGCCAATCCTTCGAGGAACTCCGGAAGGTCAACCTGCACGGTGCGGAATACTGGAGCGCGCGCGACCTCCAGCCCCTCCTGGGCTACAGACAGTGGCGGCGCTTTGAGGAGGCTGTACAGCGCGCCGTAACCTCTTGCCAGCAATCGGGTAATGACCCGGACTACCATTTTGCCGGCGCCGGCAAAATGGTCGCCCTCGGGTCGGGTAGTGAACGCGAAGTACCCGATTTTCATCTCTCCCGCTTCGCCTGCTATCTGATCGCCCAGAACGGCGATCCCCGCAAGTCCGCCATTGCGGAGGCCCAGAAATACTTCGCCGTTCAGACCCGTCGCCAGGAGCTTTCGGACGTGTACGCGGCGGACATCGAGCGGCTCGAACTCCGGGAGCAGGCGAAGCATGAGTTTAAGGCCCTCTCGGGCGCCGCGCAGGAGACCGGGGTGCATAGCCGCATGTTTGGCGTGTTCCACGATGCGGGCTACCAGGGGCTCTACGGCGGCCTCGGCGCGGAGGCCATCAAGCGGCGGAAAAACATCCCGGCGAAGGAAAACCTCATGGACCGCATGGATACGACCGAGCTCGCGGCCAACCAGTTTCGCATGACCCAGGCGAGGGACAAGCTGAAGCGGGAAGGCGTTCGCGGCGAGCAGCGGGCCATCGAAATACACCGCCAGGTCGGCCAGGAGGTACGCGGCGCCATACCGCGCATCGGTGGAACACCGCCGGAGCTGCTGCCGCCAGCCGAGCATATCAAGGAAGTGAAAAGCGCTTGAAAGGCGCAAAGCCCGTATTGGAATTGGATGACCGAGATGCAAACGGATTGGTGGGCGGTGATGACTTGAAAGGCGCCTGAAATAGCTTAGCTCGCTATTCGCTTCCCCAGTTCGGTCGAGTGATGTACATCAAGGACTTCGAATAAAAACAGTTGAAACGGACTGAATCATAGGTCTGGAACAAAAGGGGAACTTTCATGCAAGGCAGGACACTACCGATCACGCTGATACTAATTGCGCTGAGCGCAGTCGCGCAGGACGAAAAGATCGACTACGATCCGAAACTCCGGATTACGCGCGAGGAGATCACGACGCTCCCGGATCCCGCTGTCGGCGCGGTGCTTCGGGGTAGGGTGACTAGCGAAAGTGGTGAGCCTGTTGAAGGGGCAACCGTCTGGGGCAGCATCAATCATTGGTACATTCGCTTTGACGCGAGCGTCTCAACGCGAACCGACGCGACAGGGGCCTATGAGATTCGATTGCCCTGGTCGGGCGTTGCGTACCGTATTTACGTCAGTGATGATGAATTCTATTCTGATCAGCAGCACTCTGTCATTGAGCCCGAGCAGACGTTGAATCTTGTACTGCGCCCACGTCCCGAAATAAAAGAGGGTCCGGAGGAGCACTTTGTGCGCGGCGTCGTTCGCCGCCAGGACGGGAGCCCAGTTCCTGGCGCGGAAGTGGTTCACCAATCTACGGAGAAGCATGAGCGCCGTGGCGTGGCGGATGAAAGCGGCGCTTTTGTGCTGTCCCTCCGCAGTCCCTTCTATTCCTCACATGTCTACGCCCAGTTCGATGGCATGGTCAGTCCCTTGTCTGGAGTATTTGGCAACCAGGACCATACCATCGAATTGGTACTTGGGGCTTCAGGTTCTCTCGGGGGCACGGTGGCAACATCCGATGACGGCAAGCCTGCTGCCGGGTGCATCGTGGGGATTGCGGCAATGTTGAAGCAGCCCGTATTTGTGCTGGAGGCGACAACGGATGCGAGCGGACAGTATCACATCGGCGATCTCCCGCCGGGTACCTATAGGTTCGTCACACACTTTCCATACCCCGGTGCGGATAACGGCCGATTTCTTATGCTCGACCGAAAGGACGTGGTTGTGTCGGCGGGTGCGAGGACGCGATTGGATCTCGAAGTGGAGAAACCGGTGCGACTCAAGGGCCGCGTTGTCGGCCCGTCGGGCGAGCCTGCCGGGCTAGCCATGATCAAGCTGTCCAATTCTCCTGAGGTTGAGTTTCCTACCGACGAAGAAGGGCGCTTCTCGGTCTCATTGCCTCCAAGGGACAGAGACACGTTCCGGGCCTTCAGTCCTCGATATGGCTTTGGCATGCTGGAATTTCCCGATGTCAAGTCTGGCGAGTATCAAAGCGGGATGGAGATAAAGCTGAATGGCGTTGCGCGGCTTCATGGCTTGCTCCGGGGCGTAAATCTGGAGTCCGTTTCAGGGGTGAGATTGCTGGATACGGTCACCGACCATGGGGGAAGATTCGACACGGGCCCGATTCCGATCCCGCCGGATCCTGCTGGGTTCAAGATTGAGATGATCTTGCCGCGACCGGACAGCGGAGACTATCCCTACTTTGTGGATCCGGCCGAGGTCGCCAAGGACGACGCAAGGGAGCGCTACTACCATCCATCGAACATGTCCGTGGCCGCGAAGCACGGCGAAGACATCGACATCAGCATCAAACTATCCGAAGCCCATCTCCGGCTGGTGCGCGGCACCGTGCGGGATGCGCAGGGCAACCCCGTGCCGAAGGCACATGTCCATCTTTATGCCGGCATGCCTACGACCGATCAGTGGCTCGAAGACGTGGCGCCGCGATACCCGTGGATCGGGCAGAAAGGCCAGAAGGGTCCGCGCCCCGCGACCCTCGTCGCCCGCACCGAGACGGATGAGTCGGGCGCCTGGTCCATGCGCATGATTGCGGAAAGTCCGGAGGCCGCAAGCAAATTCTACAATGAATATCAGGTAAACAGTCTTGTATTGTTTGCTACGGACGCGCAATATCGCACAGTTGGCATGGCGGCTGGTCATGTTGTCCATGAGCACCAGGAAGAGTTCGAGTTTCCCATCGAGCTGCGCCCGGCTCCAGCCGACGTAGTCTTGCGGGCGAGGGTCGTGGATCGGAACGCCAAGCCAATCCCGGATACAGAATGGGTCGTGGACAGCGAACACGGCCCCTACCGTTCGGACCGCGAAGGCTATGTGCCCATTCCGCGCCTCCATGATCGGCCGGGATTGCGCTTGCTGAATCCCGGGTATTGCGTCATATCGGCGCATGTTGGCGAAAGAGATCCCCAGCATGCCCCGGAGAAGACGGCGGCCATTCCGTACTTTGGGGATCAGGGCGCAACGCTGGGTTTTGGGAGTACTCAAGACCCAAAGCCCCCCATAGAATTCGGGCCCCAGTTTGTGGTTTTCGATTTCGTGGACGACGAGAACGCATGCATCGTTATCACGTTGGATCACTGCGAAGAAAAAAAGGACACCTCGCCATGATACGAGGAGTGCAAACCTTTCTGTTACTCCTTCTCCTGTGCGCGTTCGCCCCTCCCGCCTCCGCCGCCGTTCTCGTGCCAGAGTCCGCCGAGTGCTATGTGTTTCGCGGCGTGGTGGTGGACGGCGAAACGGGCGAACCCGCGCCGGATGTTGAGTTCATCTGGCAAGATCGGGACGGCGAGCAGTTTGACGTGTGGCTGGACGACGAGGGCTGCTTTCAGGCGCTCATGGGGATGCCGCTGGGGTGGTGGTCCGCAGCCTACGCCCGCCAGGGAGAGCGGGTGTCGCAGCTCGTGTCCATGGTCCGGCTGGGTGATCGGGAGGCCGCAATGGAATTGGGCCCCGCTGCCGTGCTGTCAGGTCGGGTCGTGGATGAAGCGGGGGACCCCGTGGCGGGGGCCATCGTGGGCGTTGCGCCGTCGCTGACCGATGGCATCGGTCTGTTCGATGGGGTATCCGATGAAAATGGCTACTATCAAATTGAGGACGTGGCACCTGGCGCTTACAACGTCGTGTTGGAGCATCCGGAATACTTTTCCACCCTCAAGACCCAATGGCCCGATGCCCATGTCGAACTTGCGGCAGGCGGCGCGATCGAGTTCAATGTTACGGTCAAGAAGCGAAATAATGTCCTTGTCTCGGGCATCGTATTGGATCCAAACGGAGAGCCCGCCCCCGGGGTGGCCATCTCGACGGCATCCGCCTATTCCAGGCCCGTCAGTTCAACCGATGCCGAAGGACGCTTTTCGTTCCATGCGAAGGTCGATAAGAAACTAGGCGCGACATTCTCGTTCGAGCGCGCGCCACTCGGGCGAGCTACCTTGAATATCGGCCGCGACGTCATTGGTGGGGAAACCTATACCGTTCGCTTGCCCGGCACCGCACGCTTTACCGGGAGGATCACTGGAAGTGGCGGCGAGTTGGTGGCCTTCGCCGGGGTAGAGGGCCGCAGAGCGGACGGAATGGGGAATTTCGATACGGGCTGGATATCGTTGCCCGAAAATGGCGGAGAAGTCACCCTGCACGCGGGCAGTCAGGCGACATGGGAAGAGGTGCTGAAGCCACTACACGACTCCGGGCGGGAATCGGCCGATTCGCCCGCCTACCACCCGACCGAAATCCAGGTATTGGCAAAACACGGTGAAGAACATACCGTGAATTTCCAGCTTGAGCCCATTCCCTTCTGGGTCGCGCGAGGTATAGTACGCGACCAGGCGGGCAATCCCGTGGCGGACGCGGTGGTTGCCGTATATGAGGGCGATGTCAACGCACATCAATGGCTGGACGAGGTGGCGATGGCCATACCCGCCCCCCGGGAGCGGTACCCATGGCGACCCAGGCAGAGTATAGAACCAGGCATGCCCCCCGCGCGGCGTCTGGCCCGAGTCAGGACCGGGAAGGACGGAAGCTGGGAAGCGAAAATTCTTCGAAAGCCCAACGATCGCACCGATTGGGCGGGTAGAAAGCCTGACCCACATCGCCTTTCCGTCGCGGCTGCAGACCCGTCCCTGGCCCTGGCCGCGGTTGCTCGATTCGACGTGCCCAATCTGCCTCCGGATAGCTTCGAAGCGGATATCGAGCTTTGTCCCCTGGAAGACGAGTTGGTGGGCTATGTCCTGCTTGCCGGGCCGGACGGACAACCACTCGGCGACGTATCCTGGAGCGTCAATCGCTTCGGTCCCTTCGTGAGCGATGCACTGGGCAAGCTGCCTGCACCACGCTTTTCTGGAGCATTGGAACTCGCGCTCCTCTCGCCGGGCCTTCGAATCAAAGATGCCCAATTCCATGGCGACTACGCCATGCCCGCGTTGCCCAGCAGCGATATTGAACGGGACGACAGATCTATCGACTATGATGCCGACCTCACCATGGGTTGGGCACGGATGCGCAGCCCCGAAGGGCTTCACGCCGATCCCGAACTTCCCAACCTGTGCCGGGGCGAGCGTACGTTGAGCTTCCGCTACTTCGACCCGACGCGGGGAAGCCTCCACGTTACACTGGAACCGAGCGTGCCGTAGCGTCTCTCTACAATTTCTCCACGCCAACACCCCGCAAGCTCGCGACGCACTTCCCGCAGTGGTGTCCGTCGCTTCGGGCGTCGTAAGACATGACGCAGGGGATCTCGGTTTCGAAGCTTGGGGTGTCGTCTTTGTCGGGTGCGTTTGCGCTGAGCTTCCGGAGCTTGGTGTGGAGGTTGGGCTTGGCGCCGCTCGCTCCGGGGCTGCCGGGCGCGTGTTCGAGGTAGAGGCCGTGGGAGATTTCGTGGGTGGCGAGGGCGTTGTAGCGCGGCGCGGGGGATCCGTTGCCGCCGAAGAGGAAGATGCACTGGCCCACGGCCTTGCCTTCCTGGGTGCCGGGGTTTTCGGCGGCCGCCGTGTAGTTGTCGAGTGAGGCGGCCTCGACGATGCTGAGGCCGGGGCTGAAGCCCTGATTCTTGCCCAGGGCGCGCCACACGGCCACCATGAGGAGTCCCTTGACCAGCCCAAGAGTCGACCCGTCCAAGGCGAAGAAGTGGGGATTCTCGCCGGTGTGGGCGCTCAGCTTTTCGCTGGCATTCAGGGCCATGGGCATCGTTCCCGCGCCGATGGCGGCGTTGTATGCCTTGGGGAGTAGCAGGTTGAACAGGAAGGGCGACGTGGCGGGCACGGGTGCAAGCAGTTTGTCCATGTCGAAGAAGCCGTCCACCTGGAAGCAGGCTTGGTACTCCTCCGCTTTGGGGGTGGAAAAGGTAACCTCAACCGTGCGGTTGTCGTAGTCCACCGTGTGGCGCTCGACGATGTCCTTCGTCACGATAGCATCGCCGCTGTCGTCGAGCACTTCGCTGCCCTTGCTCCCGCCCTTGGGTCGGACGGTCAGCGTCCCTTCCTCGGCCTTTGCCGGCAGGATGCCCCGAAAGGTCTTGCGATCCTCGCTGGCCGTCATGTCGGCGCGGAAGATGCTCATGGGGTTGTTGCGCCGTCCCTTGACCATGGAGGTGCGGTTGAACTGTGGATAGTCCTTGAGCAAGGTGGCGATTTCAGCGCGGAGGTCCGTCTCGTGAGAAGCAATCGTGGTCGGTGCCATGGCCCCGGCCTCCAGCAGCACCTCGACGTAGCTTTTCGCGAACTCCTGGCTTACGTGTCCCTTCAGATCGAGGGCGGGCAGGGCTCCGGTGAGGCCCGCATAGTTCGGCGAATAGACCGCGCCGTCTTGCATCAGGCAAGCGGGCAATCCGCTCACATCGGCGGGAGAATCCATGCGGACGTGATTGCTGATACGCAGTGAGCGCCAATGCACCAGCGTCCCCGTTTCCACCATGCTGTCGCCGGGGGCAACGGGCCTGTCCTGGGTGTCGGGGCCGACATAGACCCGGAAGCGGTAAGCGTCTCCGGCGATCATGCTCGGCCGGAAGGTGACGCGGGCGATTCCGTCCGCGTCTGTCGTCACGCGAACCGTTTTTATCTTGGCGTCCGCGCTCCAGGGAATTCGCTTGTAACCATCATCCGCACTGGTCAGGAAGGCGTGGGTCCGCTCCAGTTTCGCGGTCTTGGTGTTGAGATAGGCGTCCGTCTCCGCCGTCGAGGCGGGCGCGGTAACTTTCGTATAGTGCGCCGTTGCCCCGGCGACACTGAGCGTGGCGGGGCCGTCGGGGGCGGCGTCCAGCGCGGGATCTATCACCTCGAAAAACACGTTTGCGAGGCGGACAGGTTCTGCCTGGTCCCAGGGCAGATTCGAGCCTTTCTTACGACCGAGAACCAGCACTTCAAGGGGCATTTTTCCCAGGGCGGAATTGGCCTTGAAATAGGCCTCTTCCACCGCCCTGGGATTTGCCCCAAGCATGAAATCTTCCCAGGGTTTCGATTGGGGTTTGCCCTGCTCGTCGGCGGAGATCTTCGCTTCCAGATAGTTCAAGGCATAGAGCAGGGTAAACATCGGCGTGTGCATGCGGGCGTACTGCCCGGCGGCGGGGAGGGTGTCTCCGCCCACGAGGAATTTTCGTATCTCGGTTGCCAGGGTCTTGCGAGAGTTCTCCGGCGTAGCGCCGGAAAGGGCCGGAAAGAGTTTCTCCGCGAGGGGCCAGGCATAGGCGAGGCAGGCATCTGCTTCCGGGTGGCCGAGGGGCCGCGCGAAGAGGCCCAGAGCCTGCAGGCGGGCCATTTTACCCAAGTCTGGATCGATGAAATCCTCGAAGAGCTCGTCGAAATCCCCCAGCCGTAGTTCGAGCTTGTACTCCAATTGATCAGTGCCCGTGGCGAATTCTCCGGGGTCCGTTTTCCAGCCACGAAGGCGGATCATGCAGAGCCCGCAGAAACGCTCGGAATCCAGATCGTAGTTCATCACGCAGGTGTCGCCCTTGACGTGCTTTTTCTCGACCACACCGCCAGGATCGTTCGCCGTACGGTGCTTGGCGTGGGGCAGAAAGAGGGCATGGGCGATTTCATGGGCGAAGATCGCTTCGAGCTTCTTCGTGGGGCCCGACGTGACGTTGGGCCCAGGAGGCAGGCTCGAAACATAGAGGATGCCCTGATGCCGGGTGCTCTCCGTGGCGAAAAGCGCACCGGCCAGACTCGCCTCCGTAAAGGGCTTGTCCGCTTCCCGGGTCCAGGCGAGGTCTTTGATGTTGGTGCGGCCAGGCATGTGAAGGAGGAAGATGCCCTCGTCTTTGGGATGCTTGTCCCGGATGTATTCCTGGAGCATTCGGGGGACCACGGTCTGGGGAAACTGCTTATTCGCGGTGTTCCCCGTTGCGCCGAGGGCGTTGTGTACAAAAGCGTCGTAGCCATCGCGCTGGTGCTCATAGATGGCCTTGCGGTCCAGGACGATGGAAGCGAGATAGTCCTTGACGTTTTGCAGGCGCGTCTGGGCCCGGGTTGAAGGGCCGTGCTTCGAAGTGACCTTGACCGTCAGCAGGGCGTTGCGGTTCTTCGCGAGGAGGGCGCCGCGCAATTCGCTCTTGCCGGTCTCCTGCACGTTGGGCGAGTAGTGTCGGCCCATGCCCTCTCGTGGGAAGGTCAGCGTTACCTTGGTGCCCCCGATCTCGACGTCGATTTTGGCGTCATAGTGTTTGTCGTCGCTCTCTTCGTACGTATGGGTGACGCCCCAGAAATCCCACTGCGGCGCGACCTTCACCTTGCCCGTGGCCTTGGACGCGAAGCCCTCGATCGCTTCTCCGTCCACAAAGATCGCGGCGGAGGCGTCTTCGTAGAAAACATCGACGGGCGAGTTCTCTTTAGTCTCTTTTGCGCTCAGGATGATGCCCACGCCCTTGCCTGATTTGCCCGTCACTTTTTCCTTCAAGAAGGTGTTCCGGTTTTCGAGGCTGGTCAATCGCTGGAGCCGCCCGGCCTTGAACGCGGCCTCGAGATCGTTCAGGTAGGCCTTGTCGCGATAGACAATCGGAGGGGAATTGGCGGGCAGGTCGGTGGAGATGTAGTACTTGTAGGTCAGCGGATTCTGGAACGTAAGCGTGTTGTAGAGCTTGACCTCGGTGAGCATGGTGTCCAGCGTGCTCTTCAGTGCCTTTTCGTAGTCCGCCTTCGCGATGGTGACCTTCGCGTAGTCCAGGATGATGTTTGCTTCCTTCAGGAAGAGATCCGCCGTGGACTTCAGGCAGGCGTCCGCATCGCAGCCCAGGTTGGGCGCGCCGTAGACGAGGTACTTCAAATTCAACTTGCGAAAGACTTCAAACACACCCGCCTTGGTGAAGGCCGGCGCGGTCGTCTCGATGTCTTTTTCGGAGTCAAACTCGGGCTCGAAATAAAGCTGGACCGATACGTTGTATTGGTCGCCCGCCATCCGCGAGGGCTGGAAGATCACCCCCGTGCGGTATGGCTCTTTGCCGGGTTCATAGGGTGTGCCGTCGGTCTTTATTGGGGGAAACTCAGACACACAGGCCCAGGTGCGCGTGGCGCAGGGGGCATACTTATAAGGGAATACGCCCGCCGCCGTCGGCGGTTGAAAAACGGAGACGCCGCCGCTGCCGAGCTTGCCGCCGAAGTGTACCGGGGCGTTGCAGGAGGTCGCGGGCTTTTTCGGATCGTTCTTGTGATAGGCCGCGTCCAGAAAGCCCTCCGTCATCGGCGGTGTCGCCTTCGGGGTCAGGGGCTTCTTCCAGCGTTCCGGTTCATTGTCCTGCCAGTCCCACAGCAGGGTCGCCCCGGCGAGGGCCTCGATGGCGTCCGTGGTCCCTGTGCCGTCGGATTTTTTGACACTGACGGTGGCCACGATGGGAATGCGCGGGCCGCTTCCCCAGAGTTTCTGGTATTCGTTGAAATCGGTCTGATCCGACAGTTCAGTGGTATCGTTCGCACCCGGATCGCGCTTGGCAAAGAGATTGCTCAGCAGCACGACGTCATGCTTCACCTTGTCCGAGGGCGTGGGGTCGGCGGCCTTCAGCTTGTTGAGGAGGTCTTCCTCCAGACCCACCACGTTGCTATTCGGAACGCCCGGTTGCGCCGGTTTGCCCAGGATCTTTTCCTTGTAGTCGGCGTGGATATCGTTCCGCGTGGGGTCCAGCAGATCGTAGGCGCCCCACGCCAGCTTGATACTCTCGATCAGCACGTCGAAATAGGTCCAAGCACATTCGGCTTTCGGGTCGACCTCGCCGTGAATCGTCATCTTGACCTTGTAGGGTGAGCGGCTCACGCCGATGTAGCCCGACGGGAAGCCCGCGACGCCTTCATCGACTTTGCCATCCCAAGTCACCTGGCCCTGGCCCTGTTCGATTTCGGATTTCTTCAATTCGCGCACGAACAGCGCGCGCGCGCTCCCGCGATGAAATACCTGGAGGATGGCGGCCGTGACCAGGTTCGGGCTTTCGATCTGCCAGGAAATCGTGCCGCTCTCCAGCTTGGGCGCGAAACAGGGACGCTTCGGGTCATCCTGGGGAATGGGCGGGTGATCGGGGACAAGCTGGGTCTGGGATTCGACCGCGCCGCCCTTGATCGTCAATTTGATGATCTTCGCCTGCGATTTCTCGCTGGAGTCCTGGCCTTTGGAGCTTCCGCAACCCGCCTTGCCCTTCTGGGACTGATCGGAACTGCCAGGATCGCGCGCGGCGTTGAGGCCCTCGCCATCTTCGTAGGCCTTATACTCAATAATTGGTGGGTACGGGTGCATCCTGTTCTTTCTGGTTCTGCCCTGATTCCATCAGTCCAATCCGCGTCCCCGGTGCTCCCACCGCCGCGCTTCCCTGTAGAGCCGCTCCATTCTATTATCTGCCGAGGAATCGCCATAACGGAGCACGTCCCGCGCCCAGCCACACTCGGGATCGGAGTCGAATTCGCGCCCGAAGGTGAACATCATCCCCAACCATCGCCTCACCTGGCCGTCGCTCTCGAAGGAATGGCGCGCGGCGCGGACGATCCCGTCGCGGATGTTCTGGCGGAGCGTGGCGTCGTCCATACCCTCGCATTGTTCGCGAAAGGCGCGGCGGAGGTAGTCGGCCATCTCGTTTTCAAAGGCCCGTCGCATGGGCGCGGAAAGGGTCTCGATCTGTCGTTTTCGAAGTATCAACACGTTGTGTACGCCATCCGTCGCACTGCCAGCACAAAAAGCTTGGGCACGATATCACGGGATCCGGGGCAAATCAAGACGGGACCTCGGCCAGCTCCGGTTCCGCCACCGGGATCACGTCCTCATCCATCTGCACGGCGGACTGGCCGGCGCGGTAACGGAGCATAGTGCCCGGTTCTTCCCCCTCCACGAGAAAGCTCCGCACGGGACCGAAGAACTGGCGACATTCCTTTGCCGTGCAGGTGGGCAGGTAGGTGCGGATTACTCGGGGGTCGTAGTAGCGAAAGTAAAACATGGTCCCCTGCTCGTCGTAAACTTTAAAGATGGAGCGCAGATGGCTCCGTATCGCCTGGGGCCACGAACTGCTCAGCAGCAGGATCCCCCCGTTGTCGCCCAGGCGCTCCGCCCAGAGCTTCAGATAGTCCGGGTAGCGATTGGTACACTGGATCCGCGCCATGTAGGGACCCACGCGGTCCATGTGTCGGGGTGCCTTGGAGAAGAGAGGGCGAAGCGGTTCGCCGAGGAGGTCCCGCGAAGCCAGCGCCAGCCGGTAGTCCTTCGCGGCGTCCACCACGGAATAGAGAATGTCCCCTGGCTGCTTGTACTGCTCGATGAAGCAGTGCAGATCGTAGGCATTGGGTTTGCTCGACATCAATGAATTACGTCTCGTCGTTGGAGTTTACTTGCGGGTGTTTCGGGGCGGCACTCAGCTCTTGCGCCGATCGGGATTTGGAATTTTCGACTTGTCCACCACCTTGCGCTCATCTGTGCAGCCCGATCCCGTGCCCTGCACCAGGGGAGCGCCGGTCTCTGATGCGCTCGTAAAGGCTCGGGCGCACGCGGGATTGGTGCACTCCGCGGGATGCTCCTCCGCCGACTGGGCCGGGGCAATGGTCTGGGGCTGGCTCCGAGGCGGAGATCCCGGCGGGGCGTCTCCCGTGCCCTCGGCCTGGGCCGGGGGCTCGGGCAGGCGCGGCATCTCGTCGTACAAGCGATCAAGCTCGCTCGCGGCCATCTTGAACTTGGCCCCGTCGACATCTGACTTACCCCATGGTTGACGCATGCGCTCGAACCCTTCGTTTGGACTTCAACCCAGTGAAAACACGATAGCCCCCCGCACGGGGAATACCACGGCACGACGACTTGATTCTAGTCGGAATCAAGCCGGGCCGCAAGCCCCGTCGTCGATGCGCGGATCTGGTATTTCCGCTCCGGCCATTCCGTCCGATTCATCAGCCGCCCATCGAGGGACTTGAACTCCGCCCGCATGGGGCCGGCGGCCCTCGAGATTGTAAGCATCAGATAGCTCGGTGCTTTCTGGTAGAAACGCGTGCGACCGCCGTTTGCGTAAATGTTACCCGTTTTCAGCGCCGTATTGAAGCAGGGGAGGCCGTCGTAGTTGGCCCGCTCCGCAAAGAGACCGAAGCCGGAAATCGCCGCGCTGCCCTGCTTGGCCACCTTCATCCATTCGCCCTCCGCCGCCTTGCCCACGAGGTGGTGCCACTCGTTGTACACCGTGAGCACGAAGCGCTGGCGGCTCGCGGCCATCGTCTCGCGATACCACGTCATCTGCGCAGACCCCGCGTCGAAAGCCTGGCAACTCTGCCACGTCGTGCCCGCGTCGGGCGTATGGCTCAAATCCAGCCCGATAACGCGCACATCGAAGCCCGGAATATCCAGGTGCCACGTGCGCCCCGGTTCGGGCAGAGGGAAGAAGTTCAAGAAGGCCGTCGCCTTCAAGTCGTAGATTGGCTCCGGTGGCGGCTGGAGGAGCCGGTGGTAGATCTGGCGGTCATGATTCCCCAGCACCGGCATGAAGGGCGTCCGCGCAAAGAGCTCGGGATAGGCGTCTATCAAATCGGAAAAATCGGTGGTGATGTTTCGATTGCCTGGATGGCCGAGGCTCATGAGCCCGTTGATCATGTCGCCACAGGAAAGCAACAGGTGGGGCCGTTCGGCCAGCAAAGCGCCCAGATCCGGGTGATCCTGCCAGTTGGCCGCCGCCGCTATCCGGAGCGCGTCGCCGCTGTAAGTTTGCACCGCGTGTATCGCCGAACACCGTCGGTCGGTGGATACACGATAATAGAGCGTGCCGCCGTCCGGAAAGGGTACAGGCACGTGGTGCAGCGTAACAGGCGCACCGTCTCGGACTTCACCGCCCAGCGCCTCCGTGGGGCCATAGGCCACGCGCGACGGACCCGGTAAATCGGTCTCCCAGTTGACCATCAGCGTCGCGGTGCCGGCGTTGGCATGGGTCAACCAGATCCGGGTGATATATTCACCCCGGGCGAACGTCGCAAATAAAAACGCCGCGCAATAGACCACAAAACACCGGACTACACGCGCCATCGCAATCCTCCATGGGGCCGACCACCGGCCTTTGGAAGTATACCCGATATTTTTGAAATTCGGGGGCCGGGGCTATTGATGGATACGCTGGCGACTTCCGGGCTGGGGTCGGTCGGGCCATTCCGTGCAGGCAAGCAAGAGCCCCATCGACTTCGGGCGCTACCTGAACAACCAACTCGCCCCGATGGCCGACGCCCTCATCGCCTTCTGCGGGACGAGCTTCAGCAGGATAACGAATCCACAGTTGTGGCGCTTTGATTAAGGTGACGTACCGCCGGAAGGGCACCCGACGCGCACCGATCAATCCCACGCGCATCACCGCCGACCCGTCAGGCGAAGCTCAAGCCAAGTGCGGCGGCATGTCCCGAAGGATGCTGGAATCGAGACGTGGAGCAGGCCGAAGCCCTCAGATGCGGCAAAGTGCCAAGCCAAAATTGAAGTTGCCAGTGTGATATTTCGAAAGATAAGCTGAGCCTTGTCAGGACTGTTCGCAGGCATGCGGTTTGCAACCACGAACATCGTGAAATCCACGGACCTGGTGAATCGCCAAACCGGAGTCACGCGAATATGGAATCCATCAAAACCAATAGAGATTTTTACCTGGCGATCTCCGCGCTGCGTAAGTGCAAGGAAGACGGCGCGACCATATCTCTGGAACCATACCTTGAGAATCTCTTGCACTGGTCGCAACCTCATGTCAAGAAGACCTCATTGAGTCTGCAAGCGATATTTGAGCTATTGATCCAGTCATTTAGAACTGCCGAGGTTGTCGACGCACAAGTGATTCCCAGCAGTGTGGAGCGAGATTTTGGCCGAACAGATCAAAGACTTGCGCGAGATGAAAGAGAGCGGCCAACTGGAACGCGACGACAAGTACTTCGGAATGGATGCGCCCAGCGGCAACCGATGGTACAACTTCGACCTCTTCGGCTACTTGGAGTGCGCGACGGCGGGAGCCTTCGGGGGCTGGGAAGATGGTGACGATACCGGCAGAATGCTTGTTTCCGGAGAGATTGCATCAATCGATGAGAACGGCAACTTAAATCCGTGCGACGCGCGGGATATCGATTAGCTTACCATCGAAATGCCAAGGACTACATGGGAGCAATTTTCGGAATTTATCCACTGCGGTAGATTGTACGAGTAACAGATAGCCTCGAAGTAACGTAGAGAGCAAAAGAACTTAATCTCTTTTCGACCCGTGCGTACTTTTGCTGCTAAAAGAAACTCCCGCCTGGCGCGGCGGCCAGGCAGGAGTTCCTAATTCACCTAGTTGGAGTTGCGATTAGTCGCGCGGGTTCAACCGGTTCCAGCCGAGCACACCCAGGCCTGCAGCCCCGAGCAGGAACAAGTCACCCAGCCATTGCCGGGCATCCTGCGACTTGCCATCGAACAGCGTACATCCCGGACCCGGTGTAGGAGTCGCATGCTCTTGCAGTTCCGCTGTCGACAGACCGCCGCTGTTGTCGTCGTCCAGGGCGTCAAACAGCGCCTGAGTCAATGAGCCACGCGCGGCCTGGGCCTCTGCAAAGCTCAATGTGCCGTCGTCGTTGCCGTCGGCGTCGTCGAATTCATCCAGCAACTCGTCCGCAATTTCGGTCAATTCGCCTTCACCTTCACCTTCGCCTTCGCCTTCGCCTTCGCCTTCACCTTCACCTTCACCTTCACCTTCACCTTCACCTTCACCTTCACCTTCACCTTCACCTTCACCTTCACCTTCGCCTTCGCCTTCGCCTTCGCCTTCACCTTCGCCTTCACCTTCACCTTCACCTTCACCTTCACCTTCGCCTTCACCTTCACCTTCACCTTCGCCTTCACCTTCTCCTTCACCCTCTCCTTCACCCTCTCCTTCACCCGCATCCGGGGTCAGACTTGCTTCGGGGGTGTTGCCATAGGCACCCTGATTCACGCGGCTACCATTCGGCTCCTGCTCGTTGGTGAAGCTGTCCAACGGATCGCCCGCATCAATGCTGGGGCTGGTTGCGATGTCCACAACAAAGGCGCCCGCGCCGCCGTTTTCCGCTTGGTTCCAGCGGCCTTCGGTCGACATGAGGTGAAAGTCGAAGAGCGCGGCATTGGCGAAAAGGGGGTCTTGAGAGATATTGCCCGTGCCCGGGGTGACCTGGGTTATATTGGAGTAGGTGGCCGTGAAAGTAGAGTCAGGCTGCACGAAAACCTCGTCGTTGCCATTGCCCCAGAGAATGCTGTTGCGCATGGTAACTTCGGACTCTCCTTCAACCAGCAGGGCGTTCCCGCCCACGTAGGTCTCGCCCGCGTTGTTTCCCGAGATGGTGCAATTGATGATGGTCACGACGGATCCGGTTTGGACTTCATCGAAGACGCCTCCATCCACATATACCGCGCCGCCATTGGCCTGGTCCGGGGGGACTTCGTTGTCATAGACGAGCTCGTTCTCCAGTACCGCGGTGCAGCCTTCATCCACAAAGATCCCCGCGCCCTGGCCCGCCGCGAAATTACGAAAGACTTCGTTGAAGGAGAGCATCGCGGAGTTACCGGGGTTGAAAACCAGGATGCCTCCTCCGTAGCCGTAGCCCAAGTCGCGACCGATTTCATTTTCGTAGACCCGGTTGCCGGTGATTACGGCGCTGGGGGACCCGACATAAATGCCGCCGCCGTGATCGCCTACAGCGACGTTGCCGCGAACGGTGTTGTTCCGGATGAGCACCGTGCCGCGCACCGCCGTGATGCCCGCGCCGCGCCCGGCCGTGTTCTCGCTGATGTCGTTGTTTTCGATGGTGATCGCCGAGTCGTCCGAAGCGATGCCGCCGCCGAAGGACTCGAGTTCGCCCCGCCGGGCGTCGTTCCCTTGAATGGTGTTGTTGCGGATGACGGGCGATCCGCCCCGGGTGAAGATGCCGCCGCCGTTCGACCGGAACTCGTCCGCCGTGCTTCCGCCGCCTCCGGTGATGCGAAATCCGTCCACCACGCTAGCGCCCGCTTCCAGCAGCGCGATTACTGATTCCGCGCCGGTGCCGTTCAGCTCGGTGAGGTTGGCGTCCGGGTCTCTATTCTCGAAGTCCCCGGCCGTATCGGTGGAGTATTGCACCGCCGATCCGCCCGCGAAACCGCCGAGGAGTGACAGGGCCTTGCCCGATACGAGAATGTCTTCGTTGTAGGTACCCGTGGCCACCAGGACCGACTGTCCTGTCGTGGCCGCAGTCACAGCGGCCTGAACGGTGCGGTAGGGGCGGAGAGTCGTCCCATTCTCCGTTCCGGTTTCGTTTCGGGAATCCACGCAGACCTGGGCGGAAACGTTGGCCGCCGCCAGCAATCCGGAAAGGAGCAGGGAGTAGTTCACGAGCGTGCGCATGTTGAGGGCTCTCCACGTTGAATTGGTTTGCGCAGGCGGGCGGCGTCGGCTGCCCAGCGCGATGGAACTCTACCACGAAAACAGCACAAATTGACACGAATAAGTGAGGCGGGCTCTAATCGCCGGATCTGGCGGGCATTTATAGCTCAAGCGGGACATCAAGAATTCACCTTTTCTTTGCATCCGTGTTATCCGTGTAATCCGTGGTAAAAAAAGAAGGAAAATAGACCACGGAATACACGGATGTCGCGGATTCTGGCAAGGTAAAGACGGGCGGAGATGTAGATGGGGAAGTCCTGGTGTAGCATGTTCTAAAGGTACTTGCCTGTATAACACGGGGAAGCCGATAATTGATCATGCGAAATAGGAGGACGACTGTGAAATTCACCCTGTGCCTGGCCTTGTCGCTTCTGGTGGGAGCGGTTCAGTCGGAGGAAGCCACCATCATCACGAAGATGATTGAAAGCCCCTATCAGCCCGGACCGACCGCCGTCGAGATCCTCGAGCCGGATACGCTGGATCCCGCCAAAGCCTACCCCGTGCTCTACATTCTTCCCGTGGCCCCCGGCGTCACGAGCCGCTGGGGCAGCGGGATTCAGGAAGCCGCGAAAGCGGATGTCGCGAACCGATACGGCGTGATTTGTGTGGCCCCGGCCTTTGCGGCCACGCCCTGGTTTGCCGATCACCCGACGGATCCGGCGCTCCGGCAAGAGAGCCATTTCATCAAGGTGGTGATCCCGTGGGTGGAGTCCAACTACCCCGTGGAGCGCACCCGCGCGAGGCGGCTCCTCTTGGGATTCAGCAAGTCGGGCTTCGGTGCCGTAATGTTGCTCCTGCGCCATCCGGATTTGTTCGAGCGGGCCGTCGCCTGGGACGCTCCCCTGGGCAAAACGGCGCCGGACCAGTTCAAGATGATTGAGGTGTTCGGCACGGCAGAGCACTTCGCGGTCTATTCGATTCCCGCGCTACTTGATCAACGCGCGACGGCGTTGAAGGATGGTCCGCCGCGCATCTTCCTGATGCCGGATCGCGAAGGCGACCACAAGATGGACGATATCAAGGCCCAACTGGAACGACTGGAAATCCCCCACGGGGTTGAGTACACCACCGGCCTGGAGCACCGATGGGACAGCGGCTGGGTTCCGCGCGCGGCGGAACTGGTGATTCTGGGAGCGACCGCTCCGCGAGAAGCGCTGATCAGCGCGGAGGAAGCCCCGGCCCCTCGATGAACTGTTCGAATCGCTCGCCGTCCCAGATGGTATGGCTGCGGTGGTCGATCCAGTCGCCGGTGTTGATGTAGGTGCCATTCCCGCGCGAGGTCTCGATGGTTTCGTGCACCGGCGCATGGGCATGGCCGCAGAACACGACATCCGCCTCACCCCGCTCCAACACGCCCGTGGCATAGCGCCGCAATGATGTGGCCTCCGGGCCCGTAAAGGGGTCCTTGGTGCCCAGGTAGGTCCGGCTGCCGTGGCTCACGCTCCGGGCAATGGCCATGGCCCAGTCGGGATGGATCAGGCGAAAAGCCCCGACCACGAGTGGGTTCCGCGCGAATTTCTTGTAGGCCCGATAACTGCGATCTTCGGGGTTGATCCCGTCGCCGTGGACCAGATGTCCCCGCAGTTCGCCGAAACGGTGCTCCATGATATTGGGGTGGATGTGGAAGCCCAGCTCGTCGCGGAGAAAACGCCCACCCCAGAAATCGTGGTTGCCACAGATCAGGTGCAGCTCCATGCCCCCGTCACGCAGATCGGCGAAGGCCCGCAGCACCTCAAAGAAGTCGGAGAAGATGATGTTCTTGTACTCGAACCAGAAATCGAAGAGATCGCCCAGACAGATGATTCGCTCGAATTCCCCGGTCTGGAAGCGGCGGAGAAATTCCACAAATTCCCGCTGTCGCGCGCGGTCCTCGGGGATGGCTTTCAGATGGACGTCACTGAAGATCAGGGTTTTCTTCACGCAGAAAGCATCCTTTGCGACTGGCAATCGAAGGTCAGTAGTTGCAGTGACGGCAGGGACAACAGCGACATTAGAAAAATCGATCCCCTGCTGTCGCTGTAGTCCTTGCCGTCCCTGGAGATCCGTATCGCGACTACGCACCGATTCGGAACGCCAAATCCCCTACAGCAACCCGAAGCTGCTCAAGGGCCAGATGCGTAGCACGGCGCGGCCGATGATCTGGCCTTCTTCCACCGCCTCGAAGCTCCGGCTGTCCTTGCTCACGCTGCGGTGATCGCCCAGCACATAGTACTCCCCGGCATCGAGGTAGACCGGTTCACGCACATCGGGCGAGTGCTGCTCTTCGGTGACGAGATAGGGTTCGTCCAGCTTGCGGTTGTTCACGTAGACCGAGCCCCGGTCGAAGATCACCTTCACGTTGTCCGGGGAGGCCTGGTCCTTATGCACTTCCTTGGCGTCCACCGTATTGTCCGAAGTCGCGAGGGGCGGCCCCTGGGCAATCACGCGCTTGATGTAGCGCTTGTTGTTTTCCACCGTGCTATCGAACACGACGATATCGCCGTCGTCCAGCGGGTGGAAGCCCCCGATGAAAGGCAGGTTGGCCAGCTTGGTGGGCAGCTTGAACACCAGGATGCGCTCCCGGTCTTCCAGGGTGGGGATCATGGAATCACCTTGGACCTCGTAGCCCTCGATGACGAAGGCCTTCAAGCCCCAGAAAACAATGAGGAAAAGCACCACCATCTTGATCAGTTCGGTCACATCGCGCTTCATTTCCTGGCGGGGTTCCAGATCGCTGGAAGGCGCGCTGCCGGTCTGAGCTTCTTCTGAAGACATGTCTATCCTTGTCCCGCGGGGTTATATGGCCGAAATGTACCACGCCGCAGCGAATTCCGCAAGTCCGCCATGGTCTGGATGGGCTCCTGGAATTCGGTCGCGTAGCGGCCCACATCCTCCAGCCTATGGGCGTCGCTGGAGGCCGTTTTCATCCGTCCAAGGTCATTGGCCAGCTTCTCCGCGAGCCGTTGCTCATGGGAGGCCAAGTTCACGCTTTTCACTTCCAGGGCCTCAAAGGGCATTTCGAAAATGCGCTCATCAAAGGGAATGGCCGCTCGGGTCGGATGGGCCGCGATACATACCGCGCCCATCGCCTGCGCCTTCGCCAGCATCACCTCCGGCTGCCCGCCCGGCACGAATTCCTTCACCTGCTCCGGCTCCAGCCCGTAAATCAGTATGTCGCCACGGGCGGAACTGTATTCAAAGGCCGCCATCACCAGGAAACCGGGGTGGCTCGAAGCCGCCACCAGCGCCGCGAGTTCGTCCCGCGTCCACTGGTAGTGATGCTCGGTGATCACCAACCCGTCCAGCCCGGCCTTGACCGCGCGATCGATAAGCCGCGACTCGTCGATGATGCTGCACGCGGAGTGTCGCCGGGTATGGAGATGGAGGTCGATGATCAATCCCATAGCAGTACCAGTGGCGCTCTTTCTCGTTACACGTTCAGGATTCCAGACCCAAGCCCAGGGCGGTGATGACCGGCGACCCTTTGACGTAGCGCGGCATGACGATTTCCAAGTCCTTCGTCACAAACTGCCGGACGACGAAGAGCGCCGCCGCGGGGTGTTCGTAGGCCAGTTCCTTGATGTACTGCCACCACTCGCCATCCGGAATGGCCCGGCCCAGGAGGACTTTCGGGATATCGGCGGGATCATCTTCGGCCTGAAGGGCCTTTATTTCATCCGCCAGCGCTACCTGCTCCGCGCGGTTGGCCTGGCGTTCGAGGCGCGCCCCGATGGTAGCCACCAGCTTGCAGGCTTCGGCGTAGCGCGCCACAAAGGCCTCCCACTGGGGATCCAACTGGCGGACCAGCTCCGCCAGAAAGCTCAGCCGCAGGGGGAGCGGCTGCTCTTCGAGGCGCGCGGCAATCTGAGGGTTCAAGAGGAGATAGCCCAGGGCAATGCTTACGTGGGATTCCGGGGCCTGCAACGCAACCGCGTCTTCCGGGCGGCGCGGGTAGTCCGCGTGGAGCAACTGGGCCCGGCTTTGGTAATTGGGCGAGGTCGGCATGGGCTCGGGGAAGGCCGCGTAGTCATAGTCCAGCCCGACTGCAATGCGGTAGCCCCGGACCGCCGTGGCAATGTCGTTGGCCGTCAGGGCCGCGTCGGCCGCCTCCAGATAGGCTTCCTGCATGCGGGAGCGTATACGGAGCAACTCATAGGCCTGGGCGGCAGCCTTGTATTTGCCCAGACGCACGGCGTTGTCCGCCAGCAGCGTCACCAGCGGCGCGGGGAGCTGGGGCGGCCCCTTCTTGTCCAGTTCATGCTTGACGTGTTCCTGGACTTCGGGATGCTTCACCTGCTCCAGCGCTTCACTGAAATGATCGCCCTGCGTCGACTCGGGCACCAGATAGGCGTACTTGTCCGCCGTGATATCTTCCGAAGAATAGCTGCGAAGCGGGGAGTAGGAAATGAACAGGAAGCGGAGATTGACAATATCTCCTTCCGCCACCGCTTTAGCCAGGCACTTGTTGATGATATCCGGTGTGACCGGCGCCTTCTCGGCTTCTTTCTTCTTCGCCATCAGACGGCGCTCCCTTGCTTCAACATACTCTGTACCAAGGCCTTACGCTCATTCCAGTCCAGTTCGGGCTTCGTAACTTCGTAGTACGGGAGCCGCTCCTGGATCTGGTGGTAGACCCGCTGGCGGAAGTGGCGCAGTACCCGGCTGGCATGGCGCTCGTGGGCACGGCTCCAATGGCTGGCTTCCACGCATTCTTTGTCGCGACCGGCCTGAAGCACCAACTCCTCCATATAGCGGGAAAGGAAATGGCGCAAGGCCGCATCGAACTTGCGGCGGCAGGTATCCAACTCGGAGGAGTTCGACTCGGCGGCCTTATGCCAGGCATCTTCCAGCGCGACAACCGCCGCGCGATCTTCCGCGTAGCGCTGCCGTAAATCGTTGTCCCGCAATATGTAAAAGGCCGCGTTGTGCTTGGCGATATCCAGCAGGAAGGCGTCCCGCCGGCTCTCGGTGATCTGAACGCGGCTGATTTCCAGCAGCAGATTCTTGATCAACCGCTTGTAGTTATTGCGCACTTCACCGGGCTTGCAGTCCTCGCCCAGCTCCAGTACTTCAAAATAGTTTACGTATCCATCGTCTATCATCGATGCAGTACTCCGAGTAAACGGTGATTGTACCCCGAAGGCATGGGGGGGCTCAACTGTGCTATCATATGCTCGCAAGGTGCGCGCCCCGGGCAGGGGCCGCCTGAACGGATACATTCGAAGGAGTTGGGTTCCCGTGGCGGAATATATTGGCACGCCGGGGCAAGGCGCGGCACTGAAGGACAAGCAGAAGCTCAGCCGCCCCAGGCGCTATAAAGTCCTCTTGTTAAACGATCATTACACCACCATGGAGTTTGTGGTGGATATATTGATGCAGGTCTTCCGACGCACGTACAAGGAAGCCATGACCATCATGCTCAGTGTGCATGAGAATGGTTCCGGGGTGGCGGGTGTATATGTGAAGTCCGTCGCCGAAACAAAAATCCAGACCGTCCATGAGCTGGCGCGGGACAATGAGTACCCGCTCCGCTGCACGATGGAGCAGGAATAGTTTGCGCAACATGCCAGAATTCGAGGTGCCGGAGTCATGATCAGCAAGGAATTTGAAGTCACCCTGGGCCAGGCCCTCAAGGAAGCCCGGGAACGGCGCCACGAGTACCTGTGCAACGAACATGTCCTCTTCGCCATGCTCCATGATCGCCGCGGCTCCGAAATCCTCCGCGCCTGCGGCGGCAATCTCGCCCATCTCGAACGCCAGCTCGAAGACTTCTTCCGGGACGAACTGGAATCCGTTCCCGAAGGGGAGGAGCATATACTCCAGCAGACGCCCGCCTTCGAACGGCTCATTGAGCGCGCCATTCTTCACGTCCAGTTTTCCGGACGGGATGCCGTGGACGCCGGCGACATTCTGGCCGCCATGCTGGAAGAAGACGACTCCCATGCCTCGTGGATCCTCCAGGAAGATGGTATCGCCCGCCTCGACGTGCTGAATTACATCTCCCATGGTATTACCGCCAATGGCTCGGAATACATGGGCGACGATTCGGAGTTCGATGAAGACGATGAAGAAGGCACGCCCAAGCGAAGCGCGCTCGAATCCTTCACGGAGAACCTGAACGAGAAAGCGGCCCGAGGCGGAATCGACCCCCTCATCGGCCGGGAAGACGAGCTGCGCCGCACGGTCCGCGTGCTGTGCCGCCGCCGCAAGAACAACCCTATCTTCGTGGGCGAACCCGGCGTGGGCAAGACTGCTCTGGCCGAGGGCCTCGCCCTGGCCATCCAGGAAGGGCGCGTCCCCAAATATCTGGCCGATGTGGAGATTGTGTCCCTGGACCTGGCCGGCATGCTGGCGGGCACCAAATTTCGAGGGGACTTCGAGCAGCGCCTGAAATCCGTGCTCAAGGAGCTCCAGAACCAGAGCCACATCGTTCTCTATATCGACGAGATCCATACCCTTGTGGGTGCCGGCGCCACAACCGAATCCACCATGGACGCCTCCACGATCCTGAAGCCCATGCTGGCCTCGGGAGAGCTCCGCTGCATCGGCTCCACCACCTACGAAGAGTACAAGAACCACTTCGAGAAGGATCGGGGCCTCAGCCGCCGCTTCCAGAAGATCGACATCAACGAACCCAGCGTGCCCGAGACCATCCGTATTCTCCGTGGCCTCAAATCCAAGTATGAAGAGCACCACGGCATCGTGTACACGGACAGCGCCATCCGCGCCGCTGCAGAGCTCTCCGCGAAACACATCAATGACCGCTTTTTACCCGACAAGGCCATCGACGTGATCGACGAGGCCGGGGCCAGCGTGAAACTGGAGGGCGGTGCCGATCGCAAGACGATCCGGCCCCAGGATATCGAAAAGATCATCGCCGAAATCGCCCGCATCCCCGCCCGGAGTGTTTCTTCCTCCGATAAAGAGAAGCTCGGCACCCTCGACTATGAGTTGAAGCATGTGGTCTTCGGCCAGGACGACGCCATTACCCAGATCACCCGCGCCATCAAGCGCACCCGCGCGGGACTGGGTCGGACCGACAAGCCCATTGGCTGTTTCCTCTTCACAGGGCCCACGGGCGTCGGCAAGACCGAAGTGGCCAAGCAGCTCGCGAGCATTCTGGGGAATCACTTCGCCCGCTACGACATGAGCGAGTACATGGAGAAGCACGCCGTGTCGCGGCTCATCGGCGCGCCTCCCGGCTATGTGGGCTTTGATCAAGGCGGACTGCTGGTGGATGAAATTCGCCGCAACCCTTACACCGTGCTGCTGCTGGATGAGCTCGAAAAGGCCCATCCGGATATTTACAGCGTGCTCCTGCAGGTGATGGACAATGCCAGCCTCACGGACAACATGGGCAAGAAGGCCGACTTCCGCAATGTCATCCTCATCATGACCTCCAACGCCGGCGCGCGGGAACTCGCCTCCAGCTCTATTGGCTTCCAGGCCGCCGAAAATGACAGCCGTCACAAGAGCATGAAAGCGGTGGAAAAGGCTTTTACACCCGAATTCCGCAACCGCCTCGACGCCATCGTCCCCTTCAACGCCCTGCCTATGGGCATCATTGAGCAGGTGGTGGACAAATTCATCCTTCAGCTCCAGAAACAGCTTACCGCGCGCAAGGTCACCCTGACCATCACACCCGAAGCCCGGCAGTGGCTCGCCACCAAGGGCTACGACGACAAATTCGGCGCGCGCCCCTTGGCGCGCCTTATCGGGAGCGAAATCGAGACGCCCCTGGCCGACGAGTTGCTCTTCGGGCGCTTGGAAAAGGGCGGCAAGGTAACGGTGGATGTGCTGGAAGATGCCATAACCTTCATGTACCCCGGCTGAAAAGCGCTCCAAATTTGACCGCCTGAAACCGTCAAATATTGGTCGATTTCCCTTGCCAAATCCCGGGCTTGCCGCCATAATACGGCGGTTGGGCAGGCGGTTCGTGGCGGACAGGCCCCAAGACCCGTGCCAATTCAACGATAGGTCAGTTCACAGGGGGAGCTGGCACATCCGCACCCAGATTGCGAACGGGAGAACTGTTTCATCGTGAAAACCAAGTTTCACAAGACGGCCGGGGGCGTTGTTATCAACAGCAACCATGAAGTGCTCGTTATCGTCCGCGATATCGAACGCGATGGCGTTGTGGTTCACGAAGTGCGCCTGCCCAAGGGGCACATCGACCCCGGCGAGTCCGCTGAGAAAGCGGCCATGCGCGAAGTCTGCGAGGAATCCGGCTACTGCCACCTCAAGATCGCGGGGGATCTCGGCGTCGGTCGCTCCCACTTTACCTTCAAGGGCAAGAACCACGAGCGGGACGAGCAATACTACCTCATGGAGCTGACCGACCCGAGCCACGAGCCCCCCCAGCCCATGAGCGACGAGGAAGCCCTCTTCGAGCCCGAATGGCTCCCCCTGAGCGACGCCGCGCTTGCCATGACGTATGAGAGCGAGCGGTATTTCGTGAACCGGGCCTGGGAACTGGTGCGGGGACTGGGGTAGTTGCTGTCGAGGGCTGCACGCGAAACCCTTTCCAGCAGGCGCCTATTCTTGAGGTGGATTGTTCCGCTGGAATTCCAGCGCTTCGGTTACAATCTGTTCGGCGGTCTCGTATCGAGGTTGGCATTTGTCCGCCCATGATCGCCCTGGATGAAGGACGTCCCATCTGGGTCGTAGACCCGCGTGTCGTCCTTTGCCGGGGTCGTGGTTGCCAAATCCGTCGATAAGTGAATTCCAGAGCGGGGCAAATCGCGCAATTAGCAGGGATTCTCCGAGCGGAATCCAGATATCGTCGACTACCAAATAGCGACAAGAAAATTCTTCTACGTTAAGGTTCGTAGCCTCCTCAACGCTCCTGAGGTGCTGTAAGAGTCGCGAAAAAAGCACGCGGCCAGGATTGGCAGATAAATCACTGCCCTTACGAGCACCCTTGGGGACGGCCTTGCCGATATAGATCGGCGCCTTGCATTGCCCGTCCTTGTTCCAGCCTGAGATCAGCTTATAGGCTGGAAACGCGCCGTGGTAGTAAATAGCGTATATGCCCGCGCCGTCGAAGTTCTTTATTTCCGCGATTGGAATCGTCGGTTGGCGAAGCATTGCCTGGGCAACACTTTCTCCCAAATGCCTCTTGTCCAGGGGATTGAATGGAACTACGTTATCTCGGGTCATGCACGAGTCCTTGAACGCATGCGTGCCACAGCCACAAGTTCGGCCTCCGCGATTCGCTCGGCGACCGACGCAGCAACGCGCCGCCCCAACGCCACAGGAACGGCATTGCCAAGTTGGCGCATGATTTCCGACCATGAGCCCCGGAATACATAGCCATCCGGAAAAGTCTGAAGTCGGGCCGATTCCCGCGCAGTGAAGTAGCGTACCTCACCCGTCTCAAGGACCATCATGTTCTCACCCCCGGGCACTCCATGATCGCCCGCTTTCAGTGTCTTTGCGGGCAGGTCAAGAGGACTTCCAGTATGCCCGGGATACGGTCTTGCTCCGTCTTGAAATCCGTGGTTGTTGAAAATCGATGGGCGTTTCGAGCGG
Source organism: Candidatus Hydrogenedentales bacterium (assembly GCA_942492815.1). Lineage (GTDB taxonomy): Bacteria > Hydrogenedentota > Hydrogenedentia > Hydrogenedentales > JAEUWI01 > JAEUWI01. The sequence goes on from OW818658.1 coordinate 4,790,604, forward strand.
GGATCTGGCATTCCCTGCAGGGCATCTCGTACGGTCCTCCAAGGCTTTTCATCAATCAGGAGAGACCACGAGGCCAATTTTCGGACGCGCGACTCCAATCGTTCCGGAAACTCCGGCCGATCCCTCTTGGCGACCTCGTGACGATCCCAATAATCCCCCGTTACCCACTGGTCATAGAGTAGCGCATCCAGTGTGTGGGTCGGTTTCGGGAACGACCACTCGATCCCAAGGTCTGAACGAAAACCCACGATAAAAACCCGTTCGCGCTTTTGTGGCACCCCGTAATCCGCCGCGTTTACGAGTGTGGGAACTACGTTGTACGTCAAGCCGAAAAGGTGTCTTGCGCCAGAGGTCTTTTCCTCTTGGAGTCGTTTCAGATGCTCCGACCAGCTTTCCGTCTCTCCCCGCACCACTTCGGGAAATTCCAATTGAAGGAGGATGTACTGGTAGTAATTGGCGAAACTCGAACGAGTAAGGCCTTTTACGTTCTCAACGATAAAGGATTTAGGCCGTAACCTGCGCACAATATCGACCGTGGTGGGAAACATGTCTCGCTTGTCACCGAATGCCTTGTGCTTGCCACCCATGGAAAAAGGCTGACAAGGCGGTCCACCCGCCAACAAATCTATGCCCTCGGGAATGGAGGACCAGTCAAATCGGCGTACATCACCTTCCCAAACGAGCCAATCCTTTACAAGGGGATAGCCTCTGCGCTGGTTCTCTCGGATTGAATCACAGGCCCAGCGGTCCCATTCCACCACGGCCAGCGACTCGAAGCCAGCCAAGGTTACGCCCATGGCGAGTCCGCCCGCACCGGCGAAGAGTTCGACTGATTGCAACATCGCTCCGCCCCCTCTATTCGTTGTTGAGGAACTTACACACCAAAATAGACACTTTTTCCGGATTGTTCAACTGGCATTCCCACACCACCAACACCCGCCACCCCAATGCCCGGAGTTTCCGGCGGTTCCTACGATCACGAAGCCGATTGCCTTCCAATTTCTCGGTCCAGAAGGCAACGCGGGACTTGGGCATGCGCGCCCGTCTACAGTTCAAATGGCGGTGCCAGAAACATCCGTGCATGAAGATTACCGCGCCTCGGGCCGGGAAAACCATATCGGGATTACCGGGTAAGTCTCTGCCGTGCAGGCGGTAACGAAAACCCATACCATGAATAAGGCGGCGCAACGCCATCTCGGGAGTGGAATTCCTGCCCCGGACACGGGACATGAGCTCGCTTCGTTCAGATTTGGATAGCGTGTCCATGGACATCTATTCCCACTTGCTCCGTGGCCTCAGAATATCACAATCGATGGCAATCTGGCATCACGGAGTGACTGCCTGGCCCAGAACTACGAAAAAGCCGCGCACCAATCGGTACGCGGCGTTGTGCTGAGGCTGTGGGTCCCGGATTACGAAGCCGCAATGCAGTAGAGGTGCTTGTTGCCTCGGAGGAACAGTTCGTTCCCCACGATGACTGGGGTGGCGTCGAATCCGTCTTCCAGGGTGTTCACGGCCACGGGGGTGAAGCTGTCGGCCTGGGTGACTACGGCGGTTTTTCCCTCGCGATCGGTGATGTAGATGTGGCCGCCCGCGCCTACCGGGGATGCGTAGACAATCCCCAGTCCCTCCAGGGGGGCCTGCTCGAATTTTACCTCGCCGGTCCTGGCATCGATATTGGTAAGTTTGGCCGTGTTCGTGTTCAGGAAGAAAAGGCGGTCGCCGTAGAGCAAGGGCGAGGAAACGTAGGGCGTGCCTCCGCTGTAGGTCCAGGCGATGGAATCCGTGCCGGTGAGGTCGCCCGTGTTGCCCAGCTTGATGGCCGCCAGGGCCGACGCCTTGAATCCGCTGGCGCAGTAGGCCATACCGTTGCCGAAGGCCGGCGTGGGGATGACGTTCGCCGTCATACCGCCGCATTCCCAGATCAGGTCGCCCGTGGCCAGATCGTAACTCCGGATTTTGTTGGTGGCGTTCACCACGATCTGGGTTTTCCCGTCGACTTCCACCGCCATGGGCGAGGTCCAGGTGGTCTTCTCATCCCGGGATTTCTCCCAGATCAGGTCGCCCGTCGCCTTGTTATAGGCCGCTATGCGCGAACTGCCTTCGTGGTCCTGAAGGATGACAATGCTGTCGCCGGCCAGCAAGGGCGAACTACCCTCGCCAAAACCGCGCTTGATGGTCATCTTGTCCAGCGGCTTGCTCCACTGGTGCTTACCCTCCACGTCGTAGCAGTGAAGCCCCCGTGAGCCAAAGCTGGCCCAGACGAATTTCCCATCCGTCACGGCGGAGTAGGGTGCGAAGCTGCCCGTGGGGTGGTGTCCCTCCTGAGGCACTTCCTTCGCCGCCGTCTGTTGCCAGAGAATTTTGCCATCCGCGCGGCTCATACACACCACATCGAAGGCCCACGCGCCGCCGCCCATATCCGTGGCGGTCAGTAGAAAAATTCGGTCTTCCCAGATGATCGGTGTGGATTGTCCCGTACCGGGAATCGGTACTTTCCACTTCACGTTCTCGGTCTCGCTCCACGTTGTGGGCGGATTGCCCGCCGGAGCGGCGCCAGTGCCTTCGGGACCCCGCCAGTTCGGCCAGTTGGCCGAGGCCAGAGGCGCGCTCAGGATTGCGGCCAGAGAGAATGCGCAGAGCAATAGACGACCATATTGAATCTTCATCGAAGTCACCTCAATCCCAAGTTGCTGCCCAGGGTGAACCGGCCGGTTCACCCATCGATCCCTGCAATTAAATCCTGTATTCAGCCCAGCCGCGATTCGCGGTCAGGACCCGGGCCATTCTAACGGCGCTCACGGCTCCCCCGCCACCTTTCTGCGCGGCGGTTCAGTTCGCGCCCGCGCCTCAAACTGGCGGCCCGCGCGGATTCTGTGCGATCATAGGGCTTCCCCGAAGCCCCAATCCGTGAGTCCCCATGAATACCAGCGATCTTGACTACCACCTTCCCGACCATCTCATCGCCCAACAGCCCTGCCCCCAGCGGGACCAGTCCCGCATGCTGGTGCTCGACCGCGCCACGGGTGCGATTCGGGAAGATGTATTCTCCAACCAGCCCAATTACCTGAATCCCGGCGACTGCCTCGTGCTCAACGACACGCGGGTCATTCGTGCGCGGCTGAAGGGACAGAAGCCCACGGGGGGCCAAGTGGAGATCTTTCTGCTCCACGAAAAGTCACCCGGCACTTGGACGGCGCTGGTGCGCCCATCGGCAAAGGTGAAGCCCGGCACCCCGGTACACTTGGCGGGCGGCGTCATCGCGACCGCGGGTGAAATCCTCCCCGAGGGCCGGCGCCTGGTGCATTTTAATGCGCCGAATGTGATCGAGGTTCTGGAGCAAATCGGCGAATTGCCCCTCCCGCCCTATATCCACCGGGAAACCCAGGTGGACAGCGACCTGCGCCGATACCAGACGGTGTACGCCCAGCACCACGGCGCGGTGGCCGCCCCCACGGCGGGACTCCACTTTACGTCCGAGGTTTTTGATGCACTCGCGGCGAAGGGCGTGAAAAAGACCCACGTGACGCTCCACGTGGGCTATGGCACCTTCAAGCCGATCACCGCCGACAAGCTTGAAGACCACTATGTGGACCCGGAAGAGTTTCATGTGTCGGAAAGCGCAGCGGCGACTCTGAACGCTACCCGCGCCGCAGGCGGCCGGATCGTCGCCGTGGGCACCACCGCCACGCGGACCCTGGAAACCCAGTATCGCGATGGCTGCTTTCACCCAGGTGAGGGCAACACCAGCAAGTACATCTATCCGCCCTACGAATATGGCGGGGTGGACGTGCTCCAGACCAACTTCCACCTGCCCAAGTCGAGCTTGCTTGCATTGGTCTTTGCCTTTGCGGGAAGAGAGCTTGTTATGGAGGCTTACCAGTACGCCATTCGCGAGGAGTTTCGGTTCTATTCCTATGGCGACGTGATGTTGATTCTGTAACGCAACTTTTCGAGCCGAGAACAAACGCAAAAAATAAACGAAGAAGTTTTTCCCACAGATGAACGCAGATAGACACAGATATGAAAGAGAGAAAGCCTCAAAGTTTGGATGGGGCGGATGGGTAGAAATTGGGATTCCGATCGCCTTAAAGGCGCCAGTCCAAAGTGATGCATCCGTATTATCTGAGTGCATCTAAGTCTATCTGTGGGAAAAACTTTTGCAGTTCCGGCCATGGCTTCTCCAGATACCATCGCGGCCAAGCGCTGCTATTCGCCGCCCAGCACCCCAATCCGCTCCTCCACCTCATCGACGACACGCTGAATCAGTGCAGCCGCATGTCGATCCCGCACGAGTCTTGCGGACTGGCCTGCCCAGAGGGGGGTGAAATCGTCCCGCCCCTGGGCTTCGCCCGCTTCGCGGAGCGCCCGGTTCAACTGGCCTTGGAGCGGATAGGGCATGGGCCGTTCGTACGGCGTCGCATAGGCTTCGGAGACACGATTGCCCAGGCCCCGGCCCAGACGCCCTGAATAGGCTCGGGTCAGCACCGTGTGCCACGCGGTTTCACTGTGGAGGGTGTCCCGGTGATGGGTTGTGGCGTTGGACTCTTCACAGGCCAGGAAGGCGGTGCCTATCTGTGCGCCCGATGCTCCCAAGGCAAGTACAGCCGCCACGCCGCGCCCGTCCGCAATGCCGCCGGCGGCCACCACGGGCGCGCGAACGGAATCCACTACCTGCGGTACGAGAGCCAAGGTGCCCATGAGGGAAGACTCGGCCGAACGCAGGAAAGACACTCGGTGTCCCCCCGCTTCAAAGCCCGTGGCCACGATCACATCAACCCCGGCCTGGTCGAGCGCGATGGCCTCCTCTACCGTGGTCGCGGTACCCGCCGTGACGATACCCCGCTGGCGACAGCGCTCCAGGATGTCTTCACTCGGAATGCCGAACACAAAGCTGAAAACCGGTGGCGCTGCTTCAATCAAGGCCTCGACCTGGGCATCAAAATCATGGGGCGGGGCGGGCGCGAGCATGGGTGGCGCAACACCGAGTTCTTCGAAAAACGGCGCCAGCGGCGCGAGAGCCTCCTGATATCGGGCCTCCATGGAGGGCACCCCGGAAAGCTCGTCGGCCGTGGAAACCCACAGGTTGATGGCAAAGGAACCACTCGTCAGGGCGCGAATCGACGCGCACAAGCCGCCCAGCTCGGCAGGTGTCAGCCCCATCGCCCCGAAAGAGCCGAGCCCTCCTGCATTGGTGACGGCAGCCACCAACTCGGGCGAGGAATGCCCGCCGCCGAAAGGCCCCTGGACGATGGGATAGCGGAGATCGAGCTGTTCGGTCAGGCGTGTTTTATGCCACATGAGGAATTCCTTTGACGGTCGGCTCGCGCCACAATTTACAGGGACGGCAGAGACTCCAGGGGCAGCAGGTAAAGTAGTCATGATGGAGTGATGCCATAAGACCCATGAGACCCCTGCCCATTACAAAAAGCCCCGGCGCGGTCATAACCACACCGGGGCAACTATTTCCATTTACTCAATTAGCAGGGCAATTCCCAGCCTCTGCGGTATTCCTTGCTCACGATTTCCTTCGCATTGCGAACGTTCGTGACTTCACCTTTGACGTTGTCCCACTTCAGCTTCTTGCCGGATTTCACCACCAGGTTGCCGAAGTTCACCATTTCGGTGAAAGGCCCGGAGTAGGAGAAGTTCGATGCGGGCTGGTAGCCATTCTTGATGCCGTTAATCCAGTTGAGGTGGGAGTCCTCGCCGGGAATGCGTTCCAGCGTTTGCGGGGGCTTGGTGTACTGCTCCATGGCGCTGGCGGGCAGCAGGCGCGTGCGTTCGCCGTACTCGCCCGTCGTGATCACGCCGCCCTCGCCGATGAGGAAGGACCCATTGGAATCGTTGTCGCCCAGCATTTCGCCTTCGGGAATTCCCGCGGGGCGCTTCGGGCGATTGTAGATCTCTTCCTCCGGCTTATCGGGATTCGGCCAGTGTCCGTCGTACCAGAACACGTCCACGGGCGGCATGTCACCGCGTGCGGGGAAGGAGTATTTGATGGTGCTCATGATCGGGAAGGTCTCGCTGTTGACGCCCTTCTGCTCGACCACTTCCACAGTGAAGCTCTCGGCTTCCACCAGCTTCAAGGACATGTAGATCGGGTCCATGATGTGGCAGGCCATGTCGCCCAGGGCGCCGCCGCCAAAATCGGTCCAGGCGCGCCAGTCGTGGGGCGCGAGACCCTTGTTGTACGGGCGCCAGGGTGCTGCGCCGATCCAGCGGTCCCAGTCCAGCGTTTCCGGCGCAATCTGGGGGGGCAGGGGTTCGCCCATGCCCTGGTTCGCCCACACGGGGCGGTGTGTCCAGATATGGGCCTCCTTCACGTTGCCAATCGCGCCGGTCCAGATCATCTCGCACAAATCGCGGCAGCCGTCCTTGCAGTGGCCCTGATTGCCCATCTGCGTGAAGACCTTCATCTCCTCCGCCGTGTTCTTCAGCAGGCGCGCTTCGGCCACGGTGTGGGTCAGCGGTTTCTGCACGTACACATGCTTGCCCAGCTTCATCGCCATGTAGGCCGCCGGGGCGTGGGTGTGATCCGGCGTCGAAATCGTCAGCGCGTCGATCTCCGGCATCTGCTCCAGCATGTTGCGGTAGTCCAGGAACTTCTTCGCATCCTTGAACGTGTCGAATGCCTTCGCCGCGCGGACCGAATCCACGTCGCACAGGGCCACGATATTCTCTTCGCGGCACGCGTAGATGTCGCTGCCGCCCTTGCCGCCCGCGCCGATGGCGGCCACGTTCAACTTCTGGTTGGGCGAAATCTTACCGGGCACGACCTGGGCCGTGTTGGGCTGGGCCGCGGCCATCGTCACCGCCGTGGTGGTGGTCGCCGCCAGAAACGCGCGGCGGCTCAACTTGCTGTCTGACATTTCTCTCTCCTTGTAAAAAACATGAATGGAAGGAACCGCGGCCCGGCGCCAGGCACCGGGGACACTGGGAGACATTATAGGAGTTTCCGGGGCCCGCCGCGAGATCTTTTTTTCTCGTTCCCGACCGCCCTTTTAACTCACGAAGCCGGGGGGTACAGGGACCGGTAGGCCGCGTAGTTGCCCAGTACCTTCTGCACATAATCCCGTGTCTCGTCTACGGGAATAGCCTCTACAAAGGCGTCCAGGTCCAGATTCCGAAATTTGGCCCGCCACTTGTCCCGATTGCCGGGCCCGCCGTTGTAGGAGGCTGCGGCATCGATCAGATTGCCATTGCTGCGCTCCACCATGCGCTGGAGATACCAGGCGCCCAGGCGCAGCGAATTCACCGGTGACTCCAGATTGGCAACGTGTATCGGCTCAATATTCGGGTCTACATCGGCCATCCATTTCGCGGTGGCCGGCATGAGCTGCATGACGCCGCTCGCCCCCGATCGCGAGGTCAGATTCGGCCGGAAGGTGCTCTCCTGTCGCGCGATGGAGAGAATGAAGTAAGGATCCAGCCCGGTCTGCTTGGCCATATCCTGCACTTCCTCCCAGTAGGCCCGGGGATATTCCAGGCGGAGCCGCGCCAGGCTCCGTTTCCCCTGCTCGTCCACGCCCCAACCTTCATGGGTGGCAAACTGCAATGCCGTATGGGCCAAACCCGCTTCCGCGATGGCCCGAAGTCGAATCTCCCGATCCGTCTGCTGGTTCAGCCCCTGCAACATCGGCATCACCTCCCATTCACTTTCTTCGAGCCCGTGGCGGGCGAAAAATGAAAGGCGCAGGTAGGCGGTATCCGAGGTGACCGATTCCGGCAACGGTGCCAGTTCCTCCAGTAGATTTCCAAAGGGCAAGAGGACCGGATTCACCCCATCCACCCGCAGGTTCACGTCGGGTGCCCCCGTCGGCACCTTGGCCTCTTTAAGGCGTTCCAGCGCCCGATGCGCGTAGTAGTAGCCAAGCCCGTTGTCGGAGGCCGCCGTGTAGTAGAGGCGGGACAGCGCACCATCCGACGCCGTAGCCGGATGGGTAGCGCACTTGTAGTAGGCCTGGGAGCGGAAGCGGCTGTCCGGATATTCTCGACCGAGCCGGACAAAATACTCCAGCCCCTTGGCGGCGTTTCCCTGGTTCAGATAGAGCTGGCCCAGTTGATAGAGTGCGTCATCGGCACGAAAATGGTCCTTGCACTGGGAGGGCAGCATCTCATAGACCCGCGCCGCGTCGGCCAATCGGCCTTCCTTCTCCAGGACGCCGCCGAGATACCAGACCGTCTCCCCCGCGTCCCGTGTTTCCGGCGCGATATCGACGAGGAAGCTGCAAAGGAATTCGGCCCCGACATAGTTCTTCTTCTGGGTGGCGATGCGTGTTGCATAGGCCGCGACGAAATGGGCCGCGGGATCCGCCTTCTGTTCCCGCAGCAGGGCCAGGACGCTCGAATCGTTGCCGGGATCGGGATCGTAAAGTTGGGCCGCGAGCACCGCCACGGGCATCGCGCCGCCGGTGCTGTCCAGCGCCACCGGGGCCAGAGGAAGCCTTTCTTTCAGATCCGTATAGGCACTCGCGCGGAGTAGTCCGAGCAGGGCCAGGGTTTGATCCGGGCGCGTGGGCGACTTGATCAGCATGCGGGACGCGTCGAGGCGCTGCTTGATGTAGTTCGTGTTTTCGATGGTGCCCCGGAGGAAATCGAGACGGGAGTCGGCCCCTTCCGGACGCGCCAGGGCCGCTTCGCTGAACTGCCACAGATAGCTCTCCATCCACCAGGGCGTTGGCGCGATCTGCTCGAATCCGGTTAACTGAGTGATCACCCCCGCATAGTCCCGACGCTCGGCGGCGAGTTTCGCCAGATGCCCCCGGGCCATGGCGCGCCACGGACCGTCGACGCCATCAACCACCTTGCGATAGGCGGCCTCCGCGCCAGCGACATCCTTCTGCCGGGCCAGGCACATACCGATGCGCACGGTGGCCCAGGGCCCGAGGGACGGTTCACCCTCAATGGTCTGAAACGCTTTGAGGGCCTTTCCATAGTCGGCGGCGCGGTACGCTTCGTAGCCCTGGAGATAGGGGGTTTCACCCGGCAGCGAAGCCAACATGCACAGGCTGCCCAGGAAAAGGGACGAAAACATAGGTACTGCTACTCCTGCCCCCGCCGGGGCGTTGCCTGCCTTAACGTTGTGACTCGGCCGTGCCGGAACCCAGAGACGCCAGCAGCATCTTGCGAATGGCCGGCGACTGCCGCTCTCCATGGAGATTGTGCCGTTCCAGCGGATCCGCCTGCAAATCGAAGAGACGTTCTCCTCGGCCGTTCCCTTCCACAAGCCACTTGTAGCGGGCCGAGCGGAGACCGCCGCAATCCTCACCACAAAGGACGACGGCCCGGCGATGGGGAAGTCCCTCTTCGCGCAGGTGGGCGGCCAGGCTTCGCGCTCCTCCGGCAGAGGGAAGCTCCAAATGTAGTACTTCGAGCAACGTCGGAACGAGGTCCC